>NZ_JBYQOR010000002.1:0-11691 GCF_057838755.1 Stenotrophomonas sp. KH_052 | reverse complement strand
GTCGCCGCCTCCTTTAGCCGCTAAAATTCATTTGCTCATTTATTCATTTGCTCATTTACTCGGGTAGCTGCGCGATGTATTCAGATAGCAGCTCGGTGATGGTCTTGCCTTGGCGTACCGCGTACATCTTCAGCTTGGTGTGATCCTCGGCCGGCAACTGGAAGTTGACCCGCTTCATGGCCGGTGTGTCTGCCAGGCTGGCCAGCGTTGCGGCCTTGCTGCTGCGTGCGCTCGGACGGCCGGCGCTTAGTGTATTTGTGTTTTTGCTCATTTTATCTTTACCTCATTAACTCAAATGAGTTTTGATTTAATTTCGACGGCCAGCGCCTGAACTTCGCGGGCGGCGTCGCCATCGGGTTCGGATTCAAGAACGGTTGTGCCGGCGGCGGCGGTGCCTGGGTAGCTCACGCGCTGCGTGATCCTGGATTCGAGAATGGGCAACTCGTAGCCGGCCAGCGCCTCGGCAACCTCGCCACCGATGCGCGTGCCTTTGATCGCCCGCGACACGACAAAGGCCGCCTGTAGCTTTCCGTCCGTGACCTCGATGCGCTGCTTGACCAGCTCCACCAGGTCGGCGGTGGCCCATATGTCGTAAGGGCTGGGCTGCACCGGAATCAGAACAAAGTCGGCTGCCTTGATCGCGGACACGGCCAGGTCTGCCGCTTGGGGTGCTCCGTCGATCACCACGAAGTCGCGCCGACCGATGGCCTTCACGTCGCGGTCAATCGTCGGGCGGTCGATGCCAACCACGGTTAGCGGTTGATCTTCTCGCACGGCCGCCCAATCGCGAGCGCTGCCCTGGGGATCGGAATCGACTAGCAGAACATCGGCCCCGTCCAGTTGCAGGGCGCGGGCTAGGTGGGTTGCGATGGTCGTCTTACCTGACCCGCCTTTTTGGTTGAGTACAGCGATAACCTTCATGCGTTCCCCTTGTGTATTTGTTTATTTACTCATTGCATCATATATGCAGCGCTCGCATGATGCAAGATGCATTTACTCAAATACACATTACCTTTTAAGGCGGCGGCGCTCGGTTTCTTCGGCGGCCAGGTCGCCGGGCCAGGTCGCCAGCTCGTCATCGGTGAGGCCAGCCAAAATTTCAGGCAGGCTCTTGGTTCGGTGCGGTGGGTCGGGCGGCTCGAATACATACCCGGCGGCGATCATCTCGGCCGCGATTTCCTCGGTGATGAAAAACGGCTCTTGGTCATCCTGGCGCTGCTTCGTCATGCCTGTTCCCCTTGGTGTTCATCATGGGCGGCCGCCATCGCGTCGGCCTCGGTCAAGGCGTCCTCGCGGAACGCACCGCGCCGCCTGGCCTCGGGTGGCGTCACTTCCTCGCTGCGCTCAAGTGCGCGGTACAGGGTCGAGCGATGCACGCCCAGCAGTGCAGCCGCTTCTTTCACGGTGCGGCCTTCCTGGTCGATCAGCTCGCGGGCGTGCGCGATCTGCGCCGGGGTGAGGGTAGGGCGCGGGCCAAACTTCACGCCTCTAGCCTTGGCGGCCTCGCGGCCGCTCCGGGTGCGGTCGATGATTAGGGAACGCTCGAACTCGGCAATGCCGGCGAACACGGTCAACACCATGCGGCCAGCCGGCGTGGTGGTGTCGGCCCACGGCTCGGCCAGGCTACGCAGGCCCGCGCCGGCCTCCTGGATGCGCTCGGCAATGTCCAGTAGGTCGCGGGTGCTGCGAGCCAGGCGGTCTAGCCTGGTCACGGTCACAACGTCGCCAGGGCGTAGGTGATCGAGCATCCTGGCCAGCTCCGGACGGTCGCGCCTGGTGCCGGTGATCTTCTCGGAAAATAGCTTGGTGCAGCCGGCCGCGTGCAGCTCGGCCCGTTGGTTGGTCAAGTCCTGGTCGTCGGTGCTGACGCGGGCATAGCCCAGCAGCAGGCCAGCGGCGGCGCTCTTGTTCTTCATGGCGTAATGTCTCCGGTTCTAGTCGCAAGTATTCTAATTTATGCGACTAGAACACGCGACACGAAAACGCCAGAGAAAGGGCAGGGCGGCGGACTGTCGCGCAACTTAGGATTTGTGCGACAGACATTGACATAACCACATCATGACGTCATTATGTCTGCATGAATATTGAGCATGAACACAGCCCGCTATACGCCAAAGTCGAAGCAGCTTTAGCAGCCGAAATTTCGGCTGCCACCCTGCCTCCGGGTAGCCAGCTCCCACCGGAAGATCGCTTGATCGAGCGTTTCAGCGTCAGTCGCACGACGGTGCGCAAAGCAATTGAAAACCTTGTGGCACGCGGACTTGTCGAAATCCGACGTGGCAAAGGCACCTTCGTCGCGCAGCCGAAGATTATCCAGGAGTTAGCCGAACTAACCGGCTTCGTCGAGGACATGCAAGCGCTCGGCCGCAGCCCTACGGCCCAGTTGCTAGATAAGCAAATTGTGGCGGCCGATGCGGACGTTGCACGGCAACTCGCCGTGCCGTCCGGCAGCCTCGTCATGCGGATTCAGCGCGTCCGTCTGGCGGATGGCATTGCCATGTCCTTCGATGAAACCTATCTGCCCCGTGAGATCGGGGAAAAGGTCGTCACACACGATCTAGACGCCGAACCAATCTTCGCGCTGCTTGAAGGCAAGTACGACTTGCCACTCACCGAGGCGCAGTATCGGCTTGAAGCCGTCAGCGCCACGCCGGATGTAGCACAGGCCCTCGCTGTCGATCCTGGTAGCGCGGTCTTTCTGATCGAGCGCACGTCCTACACCGTAGGGCATCGGCCCATCGACTACGAAAAGCTTCACTATCGCGGCGACCTAATTAGCTTTGTCACTCGCTTGGCTCGGCGTCCCCGTGAACGTTCTTGACGGGAAGGCCGAGCAATGGAAACGTTATGGCTATTCGTGGCTGCCTTCGGCGCAAGTGCCCTCGGCGGTGTGCTTGGCATGGCCAGCGGCATTTTCATCGTGCCGATCCTCACGCTGCTTTTCGGCATCGACATTCATGTCGCGATTGGTGCAAGCATCGTGTCGGTGATCGCCTGCTCCTGCGGCAGCGCGGCCCCGTTCCTGAAAGGCCGCCTGACAAACATCCGGCTCGCCATTGTCCTTGAGACAGCCACCACATTCGGCGCACTGACGGGCGTGTTTCTCATCGGCATCGTCTCAACGTCGGTTCTGTACGGCCTGTTCGCGGCCATTCTGGCAGTTTCGGCGAAGCAGATGCTTGCGCGGCGGCGCGAGGTAACCGACGTGAGCGCCCCAAACCTGAAGAGCTGGGCCAGCCTCCTGCGCCTGCATTCGAGCTTTCCCGATCATGCGTCGGGGCAAGAGGTGCCCTATCAGGTCGGCCGCGTCCCGCTCGGTCTGGCGCTGATGTACGGGGCGGGTGTGATCTCTGCGCTGCTCGGGATCGGCTCCGGTGTCCTGAAAATTCCGGCAATGGATACCGCCTTGCGGCTTCCCATCAAGGTTTCATCCGCCACGTCAAATTTCATGATCGGGGTGACAGCGGCCGCAAGCGCTGGCGCCTATTTCGTGCGGGGTGATATCGACATTGGCATTGCCGGGCCCATCGCACTTGGCTCGGTGGTCGGCGCGCTCGTCGGTGCGCGCCTGCTGATGGGCCTTCCCGCCGACAAGGTGCGGGTATTTTTCGTGATTGTTCTCGCGCTGTTGGCTGTTCAGATGCTCCTTAGCGCCCTCGGCGTCCAGCTTCTTGGAGGACCAGCATGAAGCCTACGATGGACAGCTTTGAGCGGCGGGACCAGATCATCGCCGGGTTGCTTTGGTACGGAACATGGTTCGCCTCTGCGGTAATTGCTGTAGGGGTGCTCCTAACAGCTATCGAGCCATTTCCGGCCTCGTTCAACCTCCCGCTAACCGGATATGACGCGGTAAAAGCCGGCGTTGCGATGTTCATTCTCCTGCCGGTCGCTCGGGTGGCGCTAATGCTGACTATCTTCCTGCGTGAGCGAGACTACGCCTACGTCGTTATTGCGGCACTTGTACTGGCGATCATTGCCGCTGGCGTCATCATTGAACTCTGACCGGCTTTCAGCAGTTTCAGCGCAGCTCGCTTTGTGTTATATTGCACTGTGTTTGTAACACATGAGGACAGAGCCATGAGCGAAGCAACCTTCACATTCCGGGTCGATGAGTCTCTGAAAAACGAGTTCTCCACGGCCGCCAAAGCACGCGACCGCAGCAGTGCGCAGCTCCTGCGCGACTTCATGCGCGAGTTCGTCCAGCAGCAGCAGGAAGCGGCCGCGCATGACGCCTGGTTCCGTCGCCAGGTGCAAATCGGCCTGGACTCGGCCAATGCCGGCGATGTGATCCCGGCGGCCGAAGTGGAAGCCGAGGCGGAAGCCTGGCGGGCTGAAACACGTCGGAAGATGGCCAGCGTTGCTACATCGTGAAGCTGGTCTGGACACGGCCAGCACACGCCGACAGGAAGAAAATACGCGAGTACATCGCGCAGCACGCGCCGGCGGCCGCGCTGGCCCTCGATGAACTGTTTTCAGAGAAAGCCGGCTTGCTGCTCGATCATCCCGGCTTGGGCAGGACTGGCCGGGTGCCAGGCACCCGCGAGTTGGTGGCGCACCGGAATTACATCCTGATTTACGATACGGCCGGCGACGTGGTGCGTGTGCTACGTGTGCTGCACGCAGCCAGGCAGTGGCCACCGCGCTACACAATGGGCGAACTGCTGGAAGGGGCCGAAGCCTCCGGGGCCTATCCACTGCCGCCGGAAGAACGCGAATGGGTGGATGCTCCTACGGTTGGCCGGGAATGGCCCAACGACGAGAATTGAAAAGGGCGGCTAGTAGCCGCCCTTTCATCATTCGCTCAATTACTCAAAGCATCATTAACCGCACGCTTGACGCAGCGTGCTCATAGCTTCCTGAAAATCGGCCTGGGTCAACCGCCCAGTTTCGGCCTGGTAATAGACCAATGTGAACATGTTGGCCACTGCCTCGGCCATCGGCGATAGCTGCCGCGCCATGTCCTGGTCTATCCAGTCGAGTCCGGCAAGTAGCGTTGCTGCGTGCTGCACTGTTTGTGTTGCTTGGGTAGTATATTGAGTTGCCATTTTTGTACCTCGTTGCAGGTCTTGAGTGGAAGTGTCGGCCGGTGGTGCTAACACCGGCCGACGCGCTTTAACCCCTTGGATTTTTGTTCACGAAAGCCGCGATTTCATCATCGCGTTCCGATGCTCCCGCCAGGCTGTTTTCACCAAATGCGGCTTCATCAGCACCGGCCGTATTGCCTTGCTCCATGATGCGTGCGGCGAGCCGACCGCCAGCGGTATCCCCGATCCGCTTCTGTGCTGACTCTGTGATGCCGCTGGCCGCGCTCTGCGCCAAGATCGAGCCGGTTTCCACTGCGACCCGGCCAGCCTTGGCCGCCGACGCCAGAAAGCCCCCGCCGGACGCGGCCGGTCCCTTGGCATCACTACCACCGCCAGAGCTGGGCGCATTGCCGGCGTCACCGCCGCCGCTGCTGGCCGAGGCGGTCGAGTTGGACGCACCACCGGACGAGCTGCGGCCCGAACTGGCATCACTCGAAGCGGCCGAGCTGAACGAACCATCGCCGCCGCCGAAGCCAGCCGCTTGAGCAAACGGGGTGTCACCAGTGCCAGCGTCACCGCCACCGCCAGATGTGCCACCCATTGCGGCCGCTAAAGCCCCGCCGCTGCCGCCGTCACCACCGCCGCTGAATGCAGAAAGCAGATCAGACCCCGATGACACGTTTTGCCCTGCTTTTGACACGGCCGCCATAAGTGCCTGCGCACCGCCGGCGGCTGCCGCGCCACCGGCCGCAAGAGCTGCACCACCCGTTGCAACACCCGATGCAACCGCCGCAGTGGCACCTACTGCCGCCCCTGCAATCGCACCCGCGCTAAAGTTGCCAACACCGGCCGCCGCACCGCCGCCCGGAATCAGTCCAGCGACCACGTTCGGAATCGAATGGATGAGGACAACCAGCACCATCGAAACCACGAAGATGACCAGCAGCTCACGCATCGGCGCCCCTTCCTGCAGGTCGGCGTGATACCCATCTATGATCGATACAGCGATGCCAATCAGCAGCGTCATCGTCATCAGCTTCAACGCAATGCCGGCCACGCTTCGGAAGTAGTTGATTGCAATGTCCGAAGTCCACCGCGACCCACCGAAGCCCAGCACGAAAATGCCGGCATAGGCCATCACCCACGCGCTAACCAGTACCAACAACACGTTTGCAGCAACCACGCCCATGCAGGCCAAAATCGCCAGCGTCGTGATGAAAATGGAAAGGTTGTCGATAGGGCTGGTAATGCTGTAGCTCTTGGCCGCCTTGGCAATGATGTCAAAGGCAATATCAATCGGCCGCGATGGTGTTAGCTCACGCGGTAAGCCGCTCGCTTCCGCTCCGATCGTGCGCAATGAATCAATGATCGACATGGCAAAGTTCGGGCCATTGACCAACAGCCACCAGAAGAAGCCGGTGGTGATGGTGAACTTCACGAATTCGGCAAAGAATTCGCCAATGTCGGCCTTGCGCAAGGCCATCATGCCGAACGTCCAGACCATGCTGATGACAACCAGCGTCCAGAACAACCAGGTCGCGTACTCCGTGATCTTGACTCCCCAGGCGCTACTTTCATTCAAGAACCTAGTGGCTACTTCGTCCAGTACACCATCGGGTTCTATCGCCGCTGACGCTGCGTTAGAGATCAGGAAAATAGCCAGGAACACGCCCAATCGGATAAGTAGCCTGTTCATGGTCAGTACTCCTTGCTTTTAGTCCGGTCAGTGGGCTGATCCATGCCTTTGTAAAGGTTGTCTGCCGCCTGCTGCTGCTCCGGCGTTCGGGTGTTTAAGTCGTTATCGGGCGACTTCCCACAACCCGCGATCAAGACCGAAGCAAGCACGGCAAGAGCGAATGGGCACATGATTTTTTTCATGATCAGTACCCCTTGCTTTTGGCGCGATTGGTGGGTTTATCCAGACCTTCAAAGAGAAAATCATGGGCCGCCTGCTGCTGTGCATCGCGGTCGGCCTCGGCCTGCATCTTTGCGGCAACTGCGTTCTGCTGCGCGAGCAACATGGCGCGAATCTGCAAGAGCTGGTTGGCCTGCTGGCTGGCGAGCTGGTTGGCGTAGCCGATGGCCTGTAGCTGTCCGGTCGCACCCTGTGCCTTGCCCTGGAGCTGTTGCAAGGTGCGGGCGTCGGCGGTCAGCGCCTCTTGCTGCTTTTTCAACCCCTTGAACAAGGCGTCATTGGCCTTCTTCTGGCTTTCGCTGGCCAGGGTGCGGTTTTGCTCCATCACGGCGCGTTCCGCATCCGAGCAACCAGCCGACGAGAAGCATGGCGAGCTGCGGTAATAGGCCACGTCCTGGAACTTGCCCAGGTAAGCGTCCAGACTGCCGAGCTGGTTTTGGTAGTACGTCAGCGTGTCTTGCGCAGCCAGCAAGCTGTTCATCGTGGCCTGCGCCTGATCCCAGATATACGCGGCCGGTGCGGCCGTGTTTTGCAGCATGTTTTCGTACTGCTGCAATTGGGTCTGGTACTGCTCGATTTGCTTGGCAGTTTGCGCAACGGCTTCCATTGCAGACATGACGTTCTGCACCAGGTTGCCACCGTCAATAACAGGGATGCCGGCCTGTGCCGGAATAATGATGATGCTGCCAGCCAGGACGGCGGCGAGCGCGGTTTTAGCCGCTAAAAGGCGGACGTGCTTCATGGTCGAGTACCTCGATGTGTGAGTTAGCTATGTGCGGCTAATCTGTCCCACGACGCTGTTACTGCTGCGTTGCTGTGGGGTTGGGCCATCACGAGGCAGTTCGCCAAATCTGCCAAGGTACCCGCCCGGGTCGACACCGTCGCGCCCTTGCAATTTTTTGTTGAGATCGGTGTGTGTCGTGCAACCCTGCACGATTACTGCTTTATGTAAATGATTACATACTCATTGCATCATACGCAACTAACTTAAATGATGCAAGATGTATTTACTCAAATGATCATTTAATCCCCCTCTACTACCGTCCTTGGCCGCACCACGGCTTTCATGACGCGCCCCATTTCGTCCTGGGTGGCCTCGATTCGGCCCAGCAGCGCCAAGATGGTCGCCTCGCCAAACTTGGCCGTTCGCACGTCATCGGTCAGCCAGAGTTTCAGCAGGCCGCCATTGATGCGGGCCAGCTCGCGCACGCGCTCGTAGTCGGTGATGCCCTTGATCTCGTAGCCCTGGCCCACCTCGCGCAAGTAGCGCGCAACGCTCAAGCCGGCTTGCCGGGCTTGGCGCTCGATCTCTTCTTTCTCTTCCGGGAACACCGGCACCCGTAGGTGCTGCCGGCGCTTCCGGCCTGTTTGCTTTTCGTCTTGCTCCATCGTCCAACCTCGCTTGTTGCTTCTTGCCGGCGGTAGCCGGCTGGCCTCGCAGAGCAGGATTCCCGTTGAGTGCCCCCGGCGCGAATAAGGATAGTGAAGATAGATAACCGGCTTGCTGGTTAGCTAACTTCACCCATCCTGCCCGCACTTCAGCCGCGTTTTCTCCGCGTACCCAAGTTGGAATCTGTCGCTATTCTTCCGCTATCGTTGAGCAATCGCGGTGAAATCGGCAGAGTCGCGCTGTAATCGCGGAAAATTGCTACAGAATCGCTACAAAACCGTGTTTTCCCATCGGTTTCCTTCCACTTTCCACAAGCCGAAAACACAACCGTCCTCTTACTTTCAACAACCATCTGAAAGCCCAAAAAACAAGGTTGAACGCCAAGGAAAAGGGCCGACTTCACCCGCCCCTCAAGTGTCAATGAACACCTGAAAACGCAGTCGCCATCAGCCCCTCGCCATAGCGGCGTCCTACTGACACTTGAGGGGCTGACCAGCGCTTTGTTGACATTTCAATCACCACCCCGACCGCCCTACTTCTTCGCCCTGGGTGCCTTGGTTTCGGCCGGTGCCAGGCGTGCAAGCAACGCGGCCGCCTGTTCCTGGTGCGCAGTGAGTTGGCCGGCCAGCTCGGCGGCTCGCTCGCGGGCGTTGCCGGCTTCCTCTCTGGCCTGGTCGCGTTCGGCCTGGGTCGCAGTCAGCCGTTCGGCCATCTTGTGCGCTTCGGTCGCGGCCGCTTTGCGTTGCTCCTGGTGCTTATCGTCGGCGGCTTCTGCCTTGGCCTTCACCGTCGCCAGTTCGGCGCGCACCTGGTCAAGCTGCGCGGTCACTGCCTGGGTGGCCTGCTGCGCCTCGGTCACGGCGGCCCGCGCCTGGTCGGCGTCCTGGTGGGCGCGGTCGAGTTCGGCGCGAAGGTCGCCGGCCCTGCGCTCGATCTCGTCGGCTTTCGCTTCGGCCCGTTCGGCCCGCGTGACGGCCTGGGCTAATTCCGTTCGGACGCTGGCCAGCTCGCCGGCGGCCTGTTGACTCTGTGCCTGGTGCGTCTGGTCGGCCGCTTCGGCGGCCGCTCGCACCTGGTCAAGCTCGGTTGCCTGGGTTTCGTAGGCGTCGGCCAGCTCCTGGCGCATCGTGTCCAGCTCGACACGCTCGGTTTCCCATGCCGCTTGCGCGGCCCGCAATGACTCGTTCGCCAGTTCCTGGGCTTGCTGCCATAAGGCGGCCAGGGCGGCGGTGTTCGCTTGGGTGACGACCTCCGGCACGGTGACGGCCACCGGGGCCGCCTGGGCGGTCTGCGCTCGCCGCCATTCCCGCATCACGGCGCTGGTTGTGTTCATGTCGGCCCGCGCTGCGCGGCGTACGGCGTCAACGGTCGGTAGGTTCTCGCGGCCGGCCTGTTCGTACAGCTCGGCGGCGGCGGCAATGATGCGCTCGCGCACGTCGGCGGGGATGTTGGTTTGCGTCATGGCGGTGCCTCCCGGCTGGGGAAATAAGATAATAATAATAACCTTCTTATTATTATTCAAGTTATTATTTTGCCCGGCCGCCGGCGTGTTGGCGACGGTTCAGGAAACCAGCCACGGCTAAAACCGCGTAAGAAGCCCGTAGCGGCGTTTTCAGGGGTCGGTGCGGCAATCCCGCGGCTTTGGGCGTGTTCGGCGCTCCTGTCGCGCTTGGTGGCCGTCAGTGATGCCCTGGGCTGTCGCCCTGCCCTTTTCCTTGGCGTTCAACTTTTGCGGTCTTTCAGCCACCGCCGCCGTTCCAGTCGAGCGCAGGCGGTCGGGCCGCCCTGTTTTTCACTGCTAAACCGCTTTTGACAGCCTTTCAGCAACCGCGGTGCCTCGATGTGGGCGCAGGCGGTCGAGTGGCGACGGCGCGGCTTGTCCGCGCCCTGGTAGATCGCCTGGCCGAAGGCCAGCCATTGTTGAGCGGCCAGCGGCCGCGTAGGCCGACGCCGTAGGCGGCGGGGCGTAGGGAGCGAAGCGACCGGAGGGCAGGCGCTTTTTGCTTCGGCTCTCGCCTGGTGTTACGAGTTGTCCACAATTTTGCCCGGCCAATTACCAGTAAATATTTATAGGAAAAACTTAAAGGTAACCGTACCGGTTTAGGGGGGGGGCGATTTCACGACGCAAGGGGGGGCGATTTCACGACGAAAAAGGGGTTAGGGGGGGGGCGATTTCACGAACCTGGGGGGGGCGATTTCACGTGGATAAGTGCGGCTATCCACAGGGTTTGCCCCTAGTCCGGCCGACCTGGCCAGGAGCACATGCCTGGTAGCTCCAGAAACGACGCGGCCGCCTCGATCTCGGGCGGCCGGCGCAGTGCAGGAGGGGGGGGCGATTTCACGAAGTTTAGCTAAACCGTGGGGCCGCCCTTGTACGGGATCGGCGGAGGTGAACCCATCAGTACTAGGCCGCCTGTCACGACCTTGACTTTGGCTTGCGGGTAGACAGCCAGCACCTTCTTGAGGGTGGGCAAAAACTCCTTCTTGAAGTCCTTGTCCGGGTCTTTCCCCTTGTACTCCTGCGCGAACTGCTCACGTAGCGGCTTCCAGTGCAACGGTATGCCGCGCCCCTCGATGCGGTGCAGACGGTGGGCCAGCCAGGCGTACACGTCCAGGGACAACGCAGAACCTTTCAAGGCGTGCAAGGCGCGGTTGTCGAGCGGTACGGCGCTTTCGATTAACGAAGTGAAATAGTCCTCTGACAGCACCATCACGCCAGGCCATAGCGCCCGCTGCTGCGTGTCATGGTTGGCCACCCAGGCATCGAACTGCTGTACCGGCTGCCCGTTGAATGTGCGCCCCTTGAACCCGAGTTGTAGGCGGGCCGCCGCCAGCGCGTGCATTTGCTTCCGCAGTGTCGTGTAGCGCCGCCCGTCGCTTTCCATCCCCATCAAACGCAGGAACTCGGCCGCGCTGTCGCCGATGGGAATTTCTCGTTCCTTGTTCCGCACGGCGAAGGTGGACACCCACGCAAGGCCCAAACGGGGCATAACGCCATAGGGGATAGGTTGCAGCACTGGCCCCCTGCCCTCGTCCAGGTAACCAGCCTGGACGTTCACCCATGCCGCGCCCGATTGGCGCATGAACTCGCGCCCCTCGACCTTGGCACGCGGCAAGCCGACCTGACAAAGCACCGTATGGGTGAATGCCATGTCTTCGCCGCTGGGCGGGATCGTGGCTATCTCGGCCGCCACGTCCAAGAGTTTGCTTTGTTGCGGGGTGATGATGACGCCGGCCGGCGTCACTTGTGGCTTTTTCCGCTCTCGTTTGGGCGGTGGCAGCGCCGCCCGCTCCCTGGCTTCCGCCAGGAGGCTGCCGAGTACATCACCGACCGGCGTCGGCCCGTTCTTCTTGTTGGTCAT
>NZ_CM174475.1:4827500-4890983 GCF_057838755.1 Stenotrophomonas sp. KH_052 | reverse complement strand
CAGCAATAATCGTCCGGTGGCCGGGGCATGGACGCGACAAGGCGCCCAAACACAGGCCGGAAAGGGGGGAAATGGATGGCTCAGACTACCACCGAGCGCAGGGCTTCGGAATGCTTGTCCCCTACTTATTCACAAAAACATCCACAGCTATTGCACAGGCCGGTGAATTCGCGTAGCTCCAAGGGGTTGACGCGGGGTGGGGTACCTCTCTAAAATTTCCGGTTCTTTCCGTCCCATTCATACGAGAGGCCCACATGGCCACCAAGCGCACCTTCCAGCCCAGCAACCTCAAGCGTAAGCGCGACCACGGCTTCCGTGCCCGTATGAAGACCGCTGACGGCCGCAAGATCCTGTCGCGTCGCCGCGCCAAGGGCCGCAAAGTCCTGAGCGCCTGATTGCCATGCCGCATCCAGCGGCAGACGCAATCCATTCGACAGTGAATACTGCAGACCCGCGCAAGCGATTCCCTCGCTCTGCGCGGGTTCGCACGCGTGCCGAATATTCAACGGTCTTCAACGGCGCCCGCCGTGTGTCCGATCCGCTGATGACCCTGCACTGGCTGCCGGCTGACCGGCCGGCCAGGCTGGGTCTGGCGGTTTCCCGCAAGGTCGATCCGCACGCCGTTGGGCGTAACCGGATCAAGCGCGTCCTGCGCGACGCCTTGCGTCAGACACGAACCGATATGCAGCCAGGCGACTTCGTCGTCGTGGCTCGTAGTGCTGCGCGTAACGCCAGCAACGACGATATCCGCCAGGCCTTCCTGCGCCTGTTGCGGCGCCTGCGTGCATTGCCCACGCCGGGCGTGGACGGCACAATGCCGCCGCCTGATGGCATCGCAACTCCCTCTTTGACCGAGCCGGCACCGCGTTCCGGCACCGCTGAGCCTGCCCGCTGATGAACCAGACCCGCGTATTCCTTATTTTTGCCTGGCTGATGGTGGCCGTGCTGCTGTGGATGGAGTGGAGCCGCGAAAAGGCTGCCCCGACCCCGGCACCGACGACCACGTCGGCTCCGGCCGCTGCACAGAGTGTTCCGGGCGCGACCCCGGGCAGCGTACCCAACGCGCAGGTCCCGGGCGCCCCGGGCCAGGCCGCAGTGCAGGCCCAGGCCAGTGCCACGCCGGCCAGCCAGCGCGTGACCGTCACCACCGACGTGCTGCGCCTGGTGCTCGATGGCGGCCGCGTGCTCGACGCCGAGCTGCTGCAGTTCCCGCAGACCAAGGACGAAGGCAGCCCGCCGGTGCGCCTGCTGACCGAAGACCCCGCGCATCCGTACAGCGCGATCAGTGGCTGGGCCAGTGAAGACAAGAACACCCCGGTGCCGGGTGCCGACGGCTTCAAGCTGGTCGGTGACACCAAGGACTTCGTGCTGGCCAAGGGCCAGAACGAGCTGCAGATCCCGTTTGTGTGGACCGCCGACAGCGGCGTGACCATCAAGCGCACGCTGACCGTCTCGCGCAACGAGTATGCCGTGCGCTTCAAGGATGAAGTCAGCAACACCGGCGCCGCTCCTTGGAACGGCTATGTCTACCGCACCCTGGACCGCACCCCGACCATCCTGTCGCGGAGCATGACCAACCCGGATTCCTTCAGCTTCAACGGCGCCACCTGGTACGACAACGACAAGAAGTACCAGCGTCGTGCGTTCAAGGACTACCTGGAAGACGGCACGCTGAACCAGAACATCACCGGCGGCTGGCTGGCGATGCTGCAGCACCACTTCTTCACCGCCTGGATCCCGCAGAAGGACCAGACCGCACACTACGTGCTGTCGCAGGTGGCCGGTCGTGACCTGATCGAAGCGCGTGGCCCGGCCTTCACCGTGGCCCCTGGCCAGTCCACCAGCACCGAAGCCCGCCTGTGGGTCGGCCCGAAGCTGGTCAACCTGATTGCCAAGGAAGACGTGCCGGGCCTGGACCGCGTGGTCGACTACAGCCGCTTCTCGATGATGGCGGTGATCGGCCAGGGCCTGTTCTGGGTGCTGAACCAGGTGCACAAGCTGGTTGGCAACTGGGGCTGGGCGATCGTCGGCCTGGTGGTGCTGCTGAAGCTGGTGCTGTACCCGCTGTCGGCGACCCAGTACAAGAGTGGCGCCAAGATGCGTCGCTTCCAGCCGCGCATCGCGCAGCTGAAGGAACGCTATGGCGATGACCGCCAGAAGTTCCAGACCGCGATGATGGAGCTGTACAAGAAGGAAAAGATCAACCCGATGGGCGGCTGCCTGCCGATCCTCATCCAGATGCCGATCTTCTTCGCGCTGTACTGGGTGCTGGTGGAATCGGTCGAACTGCGCCAGGCGCCCTGGTTCGGCTGGATCCAGGACCTGACCGCACGCGACCCGTACTTCATCCTGCCGGTGATCAACGTGGCGGTGATGTGGTTCACCCAGAAGCTGACCCCGGCACCGGGCATGGACCCGATGCAGCAGAAGATGATGCAGTTCATGCCGCTGGTGTTCGGCGTCATGATGGCCTTCATGCCGTCCGGCCTGGTCCTGTACTGGGTGGTCAACGGCGGCCTGGGCCTGCTGCAGCAGTGGTGGATGACCAAGCGCCATGGCGGCGAGCCGGTTCCGGCCACCACCGCACCGGCCCCGGTCAAAAAGAAGTAATCCGACCGGCAGGTCACCTGCTTGGTAGAGTCGACCTTGGTCGACTGCTCCTGGCCTGACCGACCAGCAAAAGCCCGCCGCAAGGCGGGCTTTTCGCATCCGGCGTTAGAATCGCCGGCACACCGTTCCTCCATCCATCGAGTCCGCCATGCCGCGTGCGTCGTCGTTCCGCCTGTTCCTGCCCTCGCTGTTGTTGACCCTGGTCGTTGCCGGCTGTGGCGACAAGGACGCGAAGGCACCGGTAACCGGCGTGACCCAGCCCAGCGCACAGGCCGCGGCCGCCGCCGATCCTGCCGCCGCGCCGTTGCTGGTTGCGCTGCAGAAGCAGCTGGATGGCTACCGCCGGATCATCGTGCTGCTGGCCGACGAAGAACAGCAGTCGGCCGCCGACCGCGGCACCTCCACGCGTGTGGGCCAGCAGCTGTTCCACGATGGCCTGGAACAACGCACGGTCATCGCCGCGCAGTTCGACACCCTGCTGCGCGGTTCCAGCCCGCAGCGCTTCGCCACCCTCGGCACGGTGCTGGATTACATCGAATCCGCACCGGAACTGTTCGATGCCGATCGCCTGGCCTTCCGCGAAGTACTGCGTGATCTGCACGAGCGGGTCGGTACCGATTCGTCGCTGCCGGCGGTGAAGCTGCACCAGCGCATCGGCGAGGACCTGGAGGCGCTCGACGAGATCGAACGCAACTACAACCAGGAACTGACCCGCATCTTCAGCCGCTTCGAGCGCACCCGCGCCATCGAGCTGAAGCGCGAGAAGTGGGACGACTACATCGCCCACCTGCACAAGGATTACAGCCGCGAAGCGATCCTGCGCGACTACGGGGTGATCGAGCCGTACCCGATGTCGATGAAGGACAGCGACCGCGAAATCTTCGGCCGCGACCTGCCGGCCAAGACCGTGGTGCTGACCTTCGACGATGGCCCGCACAAGGCCTACACCGATGAAGTGGTGGCCATCCTCAAGCGTTACGACGTGCCGGGCGTGTTCTTCGAAGTCGGCCGCAACCTGGGCAAGGTCGAGACCGATGGCAAGGTCAGCCTCGGACCGATGGCAAAGATCAGCCGCAGCCTGATGGAAGACGGTTACGCGGTGGGCAACCACAGCCTGACCCACGCCCAGCTGTCGCGCACCACCGGCGACGCGCTGCGCCAGCAGGTGCTCGACACCGATACGCTGCTGAAGGATGTCGACAGCAAGCGCGCGCCGCTGTTCCGCTTCCCGTATGGTGCGCGCAATGCCGAAGGCCTGCAGCTGCTCAACGAGGCGGGGCTGAAGTCGATCATGTGGAACATCGACTCGATGGACTGGGCCGACCCTGTGCCGGAATCGATCGTGCAACGCGTGCTCGACCAGGTGAACAAGGAACAGCGCGGCATCATCCTGTTCCACGACATCCACGATCGTGCGGTGAAGGCGTTGCCGCAGATTCTCGACCGGCTGATTGCCGACGGCTACCAGTTCGCCGGCTGGAATGGCCGTGAATTCACTGTCGCCCGCGCGCGCAAGGGCGAGGCCCGTGCCGCCACCGTCACCACCGGCTACGAGAAGTCGTGGGCGATCGTGGTCGGCATCGACACCTACGCCAAGTGGCCGAAGCTGGAGTACGCCAGCCATGACGCACAGGCGGTGGCCGATACCCTGACCGGGCAGTTCGGCTTCCCGTCCTCGCAGGTGATCGTGCTGAAGAACGAGCAGGCCACCCGCAACAACATCCTGGCCGCCTTCCACGACCGCCTGGCCGATGACCGCACCGGCAAGAACGACCGCGTGTTCGTGTTCTTCGCCGGCCATGGCGCGACCCGCCAGCTCGCCTCCGGGCGCGATCTCGGCTACATCATCCCGGTCGATTCGGATCCGAAGGAATTTGCCACCGACGCCATCGCGATGACCGACATCCAGAACATCGCCGAGAGCATGCAGGCCAAGCATGTGATGTTCGTGATGGATGCCTGCTACAGCGGCCTGGGCCTGACCCGCGGTGGCCCGTCTTCGTCGTCGTTCCTGCGCGAGAACGCACGCCGCAGCGCGCGGCAGATGCTGACCGCCGGCGGTGCCGACCAGCAGGTGGCCGATGCCGGCCCGAACGGCCATTCGGTGTTCACCTGGGTGCTGCTGCAGGCGTTGGCCGGCAAGGGGGACCTCAATGGCGATGGCCTGATCACCGGCACCGAACTGGCCGCCTACGTGGCGCCGGCGGTGTCCGCGGTTTCACACCAGACACCGGCCTTCGGCAGCCTGCCCGGTTCGCAGGGCGGCGAGTTCGTGTTCCAGGTGCCGGACAGCCAGGAATTCCTCAATGCCGACACGCGGCAGCTGACCGCCGATGCGATCGCGCTGAACAACAAGGTGGATGCCGCCAGCGAAGCCAAGGGTGCTCAGGCGCCAGTGACCGTGGCCGACCTGCAGGGCGGCAAGGCCAAGCTGGTTGTGCCCACTGCCGGCCCGGCCTCGGACCGCCAGCGCGCGCAGCAGGCCAACGACCGTGGCCTGCAGCTGTACCGCGAGAAGCAGTACGACGAAGCCGTCGCGCAGTTCACCGAAGCGTTGAAGCTGCGCCCGGACTTCGCCCAGGCCGCCAACAACCTGGGCTTTGTCTACTACCGCCAGCAACGCTATGCCGAAGCTGCGCGCTGGCTGGAGAACACGCTGAAGATCGACCCGTCGCGTGCGGTGGCCTATCTGAATCTTGGCGATGCCTACTTCAACGCGGGCGACAAGGCCAAGGCGAAGCAGGCCTATACCACCTATCTGGCGCTGCAGCCGCAGGGCAGCGGTGCCGCGCAGGCGCGCGCGCAGCTGGAGAAACTCTGAGCCATGAATGACGCGATCCGCACCGACACCATCGTGGCCATCGCCAGCGCATCCGGCGCGGGTGGCGTCGGCCTGCTGCGGCTGTCGGGCCCACGCGCTGCGGCCATCGCCAACGCGCTGGGCGCGCCTGCACTGCGCCCGCGCCACGCGCATTACGCACGCCTGCGCGATGCCGACGGCGAGGTCATTGATGATGGCATCGTGCTGTGGTTCCCGGCGCCGAACAGCTTCACCGGCGAAGAAGTGGTGGAACTGCAGGGCCATGGCAGCCCGGTGCTGCTGCAGCAACTGGTCGCGCGCTGCATCGCGCTCGGTGCGCGTCAGGCGCGCCCGGGTGAGTTCAGCGAACGCGCGTTCCTCAACGGCAAGCTCGACCTGGCCCAGGCTGAGGCCATCGCCGACCTGATCGCCGCGGGTGACAACCGCGCCGCACGCGCTGCACGCCGTTCGCTGGACGGCGTGTTCTCCCGCCGCATCGACGCGGTGGTCGAGCAGTTGGTGCTGCTGCGCATCCACGTGGAAGCGGCCATCGACTTCGCCGACGAACCGCTGGATACGCTTGGTGGGGCGCAGGTACGGCGTGGGCTGGAGCAGGCGCGCAGTGACCTGGCCCTGCTGCGCCGCGATGCCGAACGCGGCCGTCGCCTGCGCGATGGCCTGCATGCAGTGCTGATCGGGCCGCCCAATGCGGGCAAGAGTTCATTGCTCAATGCCCTGGCCGGCAGCGAGCGCGCCATCGTCACCGACATTGCCGGCACCACCCGCGACACCCTGCGCGAGACCATCCGCCTGGATGGCCTGGAACTGACCCTGGTCGATACCGCCGGCCTGCGCGACGGCGGCGATGCCATCGAACGCGAAGGCATGCGCCGCGCCCATGTGGAGATCGAGCGCACCGACCTGGCGTTGATCGTGCTGGATGCGCGCGATCCGGCTGCGGGTGAAGCGGCGCTGGGCGATGCCGTGGCGGCGGTTCCGCACAAGGTCTACATCCACAACAAGTCGGATCTGCTGGACGCGTTGCCGGCACTGGACGATCCGGATCGCGTGTTCGTTTCCGCCGCCACCGGCGCCGGACTCGAAGATCTGCACGCGCGCCTGCGTTCGATTGCCTCGGCCGGGGCGGGCGAGCAGGTGGACGGCGAGTTCTCCGCGCGCACGCGGCATGTGGATGCAATCGAGCGTGCGCAGGAACACGCGCAGCGCGCCGATGGCGAGCTGGCCCACGAACACCTGGAGCTGGCCGCCGAAGAACTGCGGCTGGCCCACGACGCGTTGGGCGAGATCACCGGGCAGATGAGTGCCGATGACCTGCTGGGAAGGATCTTCTCCAGTTTCTGCATCGGGAAGTAGTCCACAGGGTCAGATCCCCAAAGGGGCTCTGACCCTCGACATCACCACAATCGATGCCACGTGGTTTCAACCCGGGCCGCGACACCTCCTTGATACCATCCCGCCATGAACCCGATAACCGACAGTGACGTGCGATCAGCTCTGCTGGGCAAGGTCATTGCTGAGCATGTCGCCAATCCGAACACCCTCGTGGTGGAGGAATTGGGGCTTGCCCGCGGGGCCTGCCGGGTCGATGTCTGTGTCATCAATGGCCACCTTCACGGCTACGAGATCAAGAGTGATGTCGACACGCTGCGGAGACTGCCACTGCAGCAGCAGTTCTACTCCGATGTTCTCGATAAGGCGACAATCGTCGTGGGCCAGCGCCACCTGGATCACGCGCTGGAAACGCTGCCTGCCTGGTGGGGGGTCAGGCTGGCATCACGTGGAGTGCGTAACGCAGTGAGACTGGAACTGCTGCGGCCTGCAAGGCTCAATCCATCGGTGAGCGCGACGGCTGTCGCTGCACTCCTCTGGCGCGATGAACTTTCTGCTCTGATCGGCGGGCGGACGCTTGAAAAAGCAGCGCTGCGCGGTAACCGCGCAGCGCTATGCGAACGTCTGTCGGAGCTCTACAGTCTTGCGGAAATCCGCGCGCAGGTCAGGGAACAGTTGAAGCGCCGTACAGCCTGGCGAGGTCGCGAACAACTTTAGTCAGGTGATGGCTGGTGGCCACCGTCGGCCAGGTCGAGCTGCCGCCGGTACTGGCCGCGCTGGTGGCGCAATCCTCGATGTAGGCATCACCCGTGCTATAACCGCGTCCCATGAAGACCACCGGGACGTCGGTGACCAGATGCCTGCACAGGTCGCGATACTGGTCGCGGCCGTTGCGCTTGACCTGGGTTCCAACGACCACCCTCCAATGATCATCGATCGTGTACTTGATCTTGGCGTTTGGATCAAAGAGCCGCGGGTCCATCATCTCGGTCTGCGGCGACGCACATCCGTAGTCACCGAACCAAGGCTGTTGCCCAGCGGCGACCAGCCGGGTGTACGCGCGCCATTCCCGGCGGGGAACATCACCATGGGGCCGATAGTTCGCTGAAGGGCTCAGGCTGGATGGGAAACTGCCGCCGGCCACGGTGAACGACCTCCATTGGCCAGCGTGCGGCACTGCCGCGATCCATGTCTGCCAGAGACCCGCCTGCAGCGCAGGGGCCGCTGCGACATCGCTGCTGCTATCCAGTACGAGGTCGACCTGGTCGGGGGTCACGCTGAGCAGGCGCAACAAACCGTCGATCCTTGCAGCAGGATCTCCCTCAACGTCGTCGGGCAGCAGACGCAGGCCGCAGCCCCGGCCATCCTGGGCGACGATGCTGGCAACCGCCTGCTGATACTGCAGATGCCTACCGATGCCTGTGACCGGAATGACCTGGCAGCCGGCCGATCGGGCAAGGTCGAATATGTGTGTGAGGTGATGGTCACCGTTTGCTACGGTGTCGTCTCCGCCAAGATACGGCGAATCGAACAGGCAAGGGCGTTTCTTCCAGTTGGTCGCCAGGCGCTTGCCAACGTTCTTCAGATGATCGTCGAGGGACTTGGCGGGCATCTCGTTTTCGAAATCCCACTGCTCGACGGGAATCTCGAACAGGGGATACATCCAGTCCTTGATGGTCTCGCTTGTGCGACCTACCGCGAGGTACTCACCTTGTCGCCATTTCAGAATCGGCACATATATCGACTTCTGCATGAACACTCCTCCGCCAACATCGGTGTTGGTGAATCGAGGCTATGGCGGATGATCTTGGCGATTCAATCAGAAAGATTGAAGAATTGGATGGATGCGAAACGCGGCCAGCCGTGAAGCCTGGCCGCCACGCCCGCTTCCCCCAACCTGTCACATTCCCGCCGCATACTGACGCCCATCACATACCGCTTGGGGAAGTCGCAGTGAAGTCGTGGGGTTGTGCGTTGCTGTTATCGCTGGCCGTGGCACCATCGGTGGCCATGAGTGCTGAATCCTCCACCCCGGCCGCGCACAAGGTGTCGGTCTATGGCCATCGCGGCGCAAGCGCGCTGCTGCCCGAGCACACCCTGGCCGCCTATGCGCAGGCCATCGCCGACGGCGCCGACTACATCGAACCGGACCTGGTGATGACCAAGGACGGGGTGATGGTGGCCCGCCACGAGAACGAGATCAGCGGCACCACCGATGTCGCCTCGCATCCGGAATTTGCCAGCCGCCGGACCAGCAAGGTCATCGACGGGCAGAAGGTCGAGGGCTGGTTCACCGAAGACTTCACCCTGGCCGAGCTGAAGACCCTGTACGCGCGCGAGCGCCTGCCGGAGCTGCGCAGCACCGCCTACGATGGCCAGTTCCGCATTGCCAGCCTCGACGAGATCCTGGCCTTCCTGGTGCAGCAGGCCGGTCGTGCCAACCGCGGCATCGGTCTGGTGCCGGAGATCAAGCATCCGACCTACTTCCAGTCGATCGGCCTGCCGATGGAAGACAAGCTGCTCGCCGCGCTGCGCGGCAACGCCTATACCAACGTCGGGCCGGTCACCATCCAGTCGTTCGAGACCGCCAACCTGCGCTACCTGCGCGGCAAGATCGGGCGGGACAGCAACATCCGCCTGCTGCAGCTGCTGTGGAAGGGCGATACCCAGCCGGCCGACGTCGCCAAGGCCGGTGGCAAGCTGACCTACGCGCAGATGATGACGCCGGCTGGACTGAAGGACATCGCCAGCTACGCCGACAGCATCGGCCCGGAGCTGCGCTCGATCATTCCGCTGGACGCCAAGGGCGCACTGGGGACACCGACCACGCTGGTACAGGACGCACATGCAGTGGGCCTGATGGTGATTCCGTATACCTTCCGCCCGGAGAACCATTTTCAGGCCAGCAACCTGCGCAAGGGCGCCGACAAGGCGCGCAATGCAGAGGGGTCGGTTGCCGAGATGCGCGCCTATCTGGCCACCGGCATCGATGCCTTCTTCACCGACGACCCGGCACTGGGCCGGCAGGCGGTGGATGGGATGGGCGCGGCGGGCAACGCGACGGACTGACCCGTCAATGACGCCGGGCATGGCCCGGCGCTACCCGAGAGATCCACAAACGGTAGCGCCGGGCCATGCCCGGCGGGTCCACCAGATCAACCGCGCGGCTCGTCCGGCCGGCGGAACGGGATCACCACGTAGTCCTGGCCCTCTCGCGGCTGCCACAGCACCGGCACGCGTTGCGGCGACGGCGGTTCCAGCTCGTCGTCGGCCAGCGGCTCGACCGTGTCCTCTTCGTCTTCCCAGCTGTAGCGCTGGCGGGGCTGCAGCGGATCGGCGTTGCGGAACAGCAGCGCAGCGATGATGCCAGCGAAGGCGCCGCCCATGTGCGACTGCCAGGAGACGCCATCGGCGTGCGGCAGGATGGTCATCAGCATGCCGCCGTAGAACAGCATGCCGATCAGTCCAGTGGCGATTGCCGCACGGTCGCGGCGCAGCAGGCCGAGGCTGGCCAGCAGGAACATCAGGCCATGGGTCACGCCGCTGGCACCCAGGTGCACGCTGCCCGGATTGCCGAGCATCCACGCGCCGATCCCCGAGCCCAGCCACAACAGCGGCAGTGCGCGCAGGGTGGCCTTGGGATAGACGCTGCCGGCCAGGGTGCCGAGGATCAGGATGGCGATGCTGTTGGCGGCGATGTGCTCGACCGAGGCATGCAGCAGCGGGCCGCCGATCAGGCCAAGCAGGCCCTTCGCTTCCAGTGGCGCAACCGCCCATGGCCGCCAGTCGAACGTGCCCTGCAGCGCGAACACGGCGATCAGTACCAGCACCGCGGCCAGGCTGACGTTGAACGCCCGCAGGATACGCATGCGGTCATTGCGGGGGGCTGGCGCGTCGCCAGCGGGCAGGGGCGCGTTGCTGTTCATACCTCAGCAATGGCGGTGACTGGCGCGAAACCAAGGCCACCGCGGCGGGAGAGTGGGGTGCGGCCGGCGGGACAATCCCGCCGGCCGGCCGTGATCAGGCGTGGCCGGAGCCTTCCTTCGGCGGGTACTTCAGGCTCAGCACCACGGTCGCGGCGATGATCACCGCCACCACGCCCAGCGACACCGGGGTCGGGATCTTGAACAGGTCGATGATCATCATCTTGATGCCGATGAAGCCCAGCACCAGTGCCAGACCGTACGGCAGCAGGTGGAAGCGGTCGGCCATGCCAGCCAGCAGGAAGAACATCGCGCGCAGGCCCAGCACCGCGAACACGTTGGAGGTGAGCACGATGAACGGGTCGGTGGTGATGGCGAAGATCGCCGGGATGCTGTCCACCGCGAAGATCACGTCGGTCACCGCGATCAGGATCAGCACCGCGAACAGCGGGGTGAACCAACGCACGCCGTCGCGCTTCACGCTCATTGCGTTGCCGGCGTAATCCGGGAGCAGGCGCAGGTGCTTGCGCATCCAGCGCAGGGCGGGGTTTGCCTCCAGATCCGGCTCCTGGCCGGCGGCGAACCACATCTTCCAGCCGGTGAACAGCAGGAAGGCACCGAACACGTAGAGCAGCCAATGGAACTGGGTGATCAGCACGCTGCCGGCGAAGATCATGACCGTACGCAGCACGATCGCGCCCAGGATGCCGATGATCAGCACCTTCTGGCGCTGCTCCTCCGGCACCGCGAAGTAGCTCATGATCATCAGGAAGACGAAAATGTTGTCGACGGCCAGCGCCTTCTCGACCAGGTAGCCGGTCAGGAACTCGAGGCCGACCTTGTTGGCCACGACCTGGCCGGCGGTCTCATTGAGGTAGTACCAGAGGCCGGCGTTGAACAGCAGGGCCAGCGCGACCCAGCCAATGGACCACCACAAGGCCTCCTTGAAGGTGACCTTGTGTGGTCCACCATGGCGCATCAATACGAGGTCGACCAGCAGGGCGATGATCACCACTGCTCCGAAGCCGCCCCACAACCACACGTTACCGATCGTCTGCATTGGGAATGTCCGTTGGAAAGATGAATGCCAGGCCGGACGGCGAGGATCTGCAACGGAGGATCGGGAGGGGGATCCAGGGACAGAGCTTCGCCAGTACGGCGAAGGTCTCGCTCGCAGTTCCAGTCGGCTGGAACTGCCGTTGCACCGGAGCCTGCGGGCTCGAAATGACGGCGACAACGTCTGGGAGCTACTCCCCTTCTGGCGCCGATTCTGCGGCCTGGCCGGGCTGCCGTCAAATGCCCGGTGGCCGGGGTCCCCGCTCTGGTAGATGCCAACCTTGGTTGGCATGCCGGCCGGGGTCAGAGCCCCTGCGGGGATCTGACCCCGGCGCCCGGTTTACAATAGGTGGATGAATACCCCCCTTCCGATTGTCCGCCTCAAGAATGCGTGGCGTTCCAGCCACCCGTGGATCTTCCAGAAACTGGTCGAGAAGCCGACCGTCCGGCCCAAGCCCGGTTCCATCGTCGACGTGGTCGGCGTGGACGGGGAGTTCATCGGCCGCGGGTTCTACAACGGGCACTCGCGCATCGCCGTGCGCATTCTCGAAACCGATCAGAACGTGCCGGTGGATGCCGGCTGGTTCTCGCGCAAGATCGCCCAGGCCGTGTCGCTGCGCCGTGAGGTGCTGAAGCTCGATGCGGTGTCCGACGCCTGGCGCGTGGTGCACAGCGAAGGCGACGGCCTGTCCGGCCTGGTGGTGGACCGATACAACGATCTGGTGGTGGTCGAGTTCTTCGCCGCCGGCATGTTCCGCCACCGCGAATGGATCTACGAAGCGCTGCGCGAGCAGTTCCCGGGTTGCCGCTTCCACAGCTTCGCCGACGAGCACGTGCAGAAGCAGGAGAGCTTCGACTTCCATGGCAACACCACCACCGAAGCGTCGGTGATCACCGAGTACGGCATCAAGTTCCGCGCCGACCCGGCCGGTGCGCACAAGACCGGCTTCTTTGCCGACCAGCGCGAGAACCGCGAGTGGCTGAGCCAGCAGGTGGAAGGCAAGAGCGTGCTGGACCTGTGCTGCAACACCGGCGGTTTCGCCGTGTATGCGGCGGCGCGTGGCGCCTCGGAAGTGGTCGGCATCGATATCGATGAAGACGTCATCCAGATCGCCAAGGGCAATTCGCGCCTGAACAACGTGCGCCCGAAGTTCATCCAGTCCGACATCTTCCCGTGGCTGCGCGATGCCGCCAACCGCGGCGAGCAGTACGACGTGGTGATCCTGGACCCGGCCAAGATGACCCGCGACCGCGACCAGGTCATCACCGCGCTGAAGAAGTACCTGGACATGAACAAGCTGGCGCTGGGCGTGGTCAAGCCCGGTGGCCTGTTCGCCACGTTCTCCTGCACCGGCCTGGTGGCTGAGGATCAGTTCCTCGACATGTTGCGTCGTGCGGCGTACTTCTCCGGTCGCACGATCCAGATCCTGAAGGTGGCCGGCGCTGGCCCGGACCATCCGTTCATGGCTCACGTGCAGGAATCGCGTTACCTGAAGGCCGTGTTCTGCCGCGTGGTGGACTGATTCCAACCTGTAGAGCCGAGCCCTGCTCGACTCGCGCGGTGCTTGGCCAGATCAGATCAGCCGAGCATGGCTCGGCTCCACAAGACCGAGGCCGCCGTGCCTGCATCGCCAGGAAAGGCCCATGCGCAAAGCCGACCGCCTGTTCCAGCTGGTCAACCTGATCCGCGTACGCCAGCCGGTGACCGCCGCCGTGCTGGCGGCGGAGCTGGGCCTGTCGGTGCGCAGCATCTACCGCTACATCGATGACCTGTCCGTGGCCGGTATTCCGGTCTACGGCGAGACGGGCATCGGCTACCGGCTCGACCCGGGTTTCGAACTGCCCCCGCTGAGCCTGGATGCGGCCGAGGCCGAGGCACTGCAGCTGGCCGTGGAAATGCTGGCGTGCAGTGGCGCTGGCCACCTGCAACCGGCGGCGCGTTCGCTGCTGCACAAGCTGCAGGCGGCGATGCCCGAGCGTGCTGCCAGCCCGCGCACCGCTCGCGCGCTGCGCGCGGTGCCGGTTTCGCTGCCGTACTGGCAGCCCTTGCATATCGCCATCGCCGCCGGCCGCAGCGTGCATCTGCGCTATCGCACGCTGCAGGGCGCGCCGAGTGATCGCATCGTGTACCCGTTGGGCCTGTTCCATTGGGGCCAGCACTGGACGCTGGGCAGCTGGTGCGGGCTTCGCCAGGACTACCGCGATTTCCGCCTGGACCAGATCGAAGCCCTGGCCGAAGCGGATGGCCTGGCCCTGCCTGCGCAGGTCGGCCTGGAGGCCTATCTGCGCCACCAGCAGCGAGCCTGGACGCTGCGCGGCCACTGACACCCCGGTGGCAGCAGGGGGAGCACAGACTGCGCGCTCCTCCCCCAACGGGCTTCACCATGCACCCTGCTTCTTCCGTCCTCGAACTGGCCGTGTTCACCGTCAAACCGCACGCGCGCGCCGACATGCCGATGCTGCGCGAGCAGTTGCGCACGGCCATTGCGCAGTTTCCCGGCCTGATCGACTACCAGCCGTTCTCGCCGATGGACGGCGACGACCGTTTCGTCGACATCGCCCACTGGCAGGACCTGGCCAGCGCACAGGCAGTGGCACAGGCCTTCGCCGGTGGTGATGCGCGTTTTGCACCGTACATGGCTGCCATTGATGAGCTGCAGCTGATGCAGCATTTCCTGCCCGGTTGATCACCGGCGGCGTGCGCCTCAGGGCTGCGCGCCCGCCTGCGCCGGTGGCGCCTGCAACTGCTGCAGCAGGCCGTTGATCACCCGGGCCCGGCCGCGCACGTGATAGCCCAAGGTGGTCAGGCCGATGCCAGCGATGACCAGCAGCAGCAGTGACCAGGCGATCGCTGTGCCGATGAAGTGCAGCGCGCCCATGCGCAGCCAATGGTCACGCAGCCACGCTTGGCTGCGCACCGAATAGGGGACCTTGGCTTTGGCTTCAAAGCGCGCACGGATGACATCAGGCACCGTGATACCGATGTCCTCGCCGCGGGCGATGGCCTGGCCGATATCGTTCAAGGGGATGCTGGGTCTTGCCAGCGAGCGCTGCGCCTGCAGGTAGCCCTGCCATTGCGGGCTGAGCGTCGTGAAACCCGGGCTGTCGATGAGCTTGCCGAGCTGGCTGCTGTCGAGCTTCGTGCCATCGCCGGCGTCAGCCCGGCTGAAGTCGGGACTGACGATTCCGTTGCCGAACAGCAAGCCGACCAGCAACGAGCCACCAATCACGAACGAGAAGGTGAAGTGGCGTACGCCGCGGTTGAGCAGCACCCTGCGCAGGCCGAATCCCATCCAGAACAGCAACCCGCCAAAGAGGATCAGGCTGGCAAGCAGCAGCATGGCAGACGTGCCGGGATCAGTACCGTAGCCGGCCGGCACGTGTGCCGAGGGCGGACTGCCAGTCAGCCCCTGCAGGAATATCATGGACAGCAGCGCAGTGGCCGGCAGCACCGCCAGACACGCCAGACCCAGGGTGCGTGCGAACGAACCCCGGCGATACAGCGCGCGCAGTCCGGGAACGGCTTCGACCCGCGGCTGCAGTTCCGCCGGTACCCTCAGTGGGTCGGGCCGGGACGTGATCATGCCGGTTCTCCGGAAGTGCGCAGCAGCTGCTGCAGGGCCTGTTTCAACTGGTCCTGTGCCTGCGAGGCGCGGGCGACCATCTGCGGGCTGGCGTTGTCGTTGTTGTGCAGGGCGAGGATGGTCTGGCGCCAGATCGGCAGCAGGATCTGCACCGTCTCGCTGTAGCGGTCCAGCAGTTCGATGGCGTGGTTGCGCGCCAGCTGCACCTGGATCCGGCTCATCGAATGGCTGGCCAGCAGCGCGGTCAGGTTGGCGATGCGGCGCTGCAGGCGTTCCACCGGTCGATCCAGCACCATCGGATCGTCACTGGCACCACTGCCCGGAGGCAGTTCCTGCAGGAACTGCACGCCCGCATCGATGTAGATCTGCAAGTGGGCGCCCTGCACGTCATGCAGCTCCAGCTGTGCGTTCAACCGATCGACGCTGCCGCGCACCGCGATCGCCTGGCGCTCGATCTCGGCCAGCACGTCACCGTTTCCCCCCAGCGCGATGCGTCGACGCAGGCGCTGCTCGATGTCGGCACCGGTGAACCGGTCCCACCAGCCAGCGCGTTCCAGCAGTGCATTGGGGTCATGCTCGGAAAGGCGGTTGACCAGTTCGGCCAGCGCCTTGGCCAACGCGTTGGCACTACCGTCCTGCCATGCGGGCTCCGCACTGGCGCTGGCCAGTTCGGCCGGGCCATAGCGACCGATGTCGATGCGCCCGGCGAACAGGACCGGCAGCACATCGCGCTTGAGTTGTTCGACGTTGGGCCCGGCGGGTACCGGGTGTTCGCTGGGAAGTGGTGGAGGGACAGGATGCGACATCAAGGTTCCGTTCCAGGAGCAATGCAGCGCGAGGCTGCCAGTGCCGTTAGCGGCTGCCACCGAGTGTAATGGAGCACGCGCGCTGTCGTCCGGCACTACCCCGGGTCACCCTCACGGCGCTATGGTCGGCGTCTCCCAACATCGGTGGATGCCCATGCCTTCGTTGCGTCGCTTGTCCGTAGTGCTTGCCCTGGCGCTTTGCGCGCCGCTGTCCGCCAACGCCATTGAGTTCAGCGCGCAGGAGCTGGCCCGTGCCAAGGCACTGCAGCAGCGCCTGGTCACTCTCGACAGCCACCTGGATACACCGGCCAACTTCGGTCGCAGCGGCTTTGACATCGAGCAGCGCCACGACCGCAACGCGCTTTCGCAGGTGGACTACCCGCGCATGGTCGAAGGTGCGCTGGATGGTGGCTTCTGGGCGATCTACACCGACCAGGGCGATCGCAGTGCCGCCGCGCACTTGGCCGAGCGTGACCACGGCCTGCAGCGGCTGCTGCAGATCCGCGAGATGCTGGCGGCCAATCCCGATCGCTTCGCGCTGGCGCTGACCGCCGATGATGCGGCGCGGATCAAGGCCGCGGGCAAGCGCGTGGTCTACATCAGCATGGAAAATGCCAGCCCGCTGGTGGCCGATCCCAGCCTGCTGTCCTTCTACCATCGCGCCGGCCTGCGCCTGCTCAGCACCGTGCACTTTGCCAACAACGAGTTCGCCGATTCGGCCACCGACCCCAAAGGCGCGGAGTGGAAGGGCCTGAGCCCGGCCGGCAAGGATTTGGTACGGCAGGCAGTGAAGCTGGGCATCGTGATCGACCAGTCGCATGCGTCCGATGCAGTGTTCGACGACCTGCTGGCGATGATGCCGGTGCCGTTCGTGCTGTCGCACAGTTCGGCCAAGGCGGTCTACAACCATCCACGCAACCTTGATGATGCGCGGTTGCGCTCGCTGGCCAAGGCCGGCGGCGTGATCCAGGTGAATGCCTATGGCGGCTACCTGATCGACACGGCAAAGACGCCCGAGCGCAAGCAGGCCGAAGAAGCGCTGAGCAAGCAGCTCGGCGGCTGGGAAGGCATGGGCATCGAACAGGGCGTTGCGCTGTTGAAGGCCGAGCAGGCGCTGGACCACGAGCATCCGGTGCGGCATGCCAGCCTGGACGATTTCTTCGCCCACTTCGAGCACATCCTCAAGGTGGTCGGTCCCGAGCACGTGGGCATCGGCCTGGACTGGGACGGCGGCGGTGGCCTGAGTGACCTGCCCGATGTCAGCCAGCTGCCGAAGATCACCGCGTGGCTGCTGCGCAAGGGCTATACCGAGAAGCAGATTGCCGGCATCTGGGGCGGCAACCTGCTGCGGGTGATGCGCCAGGCGCAGGATTACGCTGCAAAGCAGGGCGGTTGACCGCCCTGCGGTAGTGCCGGCCGCTGGCCGGCATTGCCCGTATCAACAGGATCCGAGTTGCCGGCCAGCGGCCGGCACTACCGGTGAACCGGTTATTTCGCGATCAACGCGTGGCGGCGGCTGTACAGGAAGTACAGCACCAGGCCGGCCACGTTCCACAGCAGGAAGTACAGCTGGGTGCGGTGTGGCAGGCTGATGAACAGGTAGATGCAGCCCAGCGCGGCCAGCGGACCGACTACGAAGGCCAACGGCGTGCGGAAGCTGCGCTCACGGTTCGGTTCGCGCAGGCGCAGCACCACCAGGCAGATACCTACCGCAGTGAACGCGGCCAGGGTGCCGGCGTTGGCCAGTGCGGCGATCTCGTCCAGGCGCGCCACGCCGGCCAGCGCCGACACCACCACGGCGGTGAACAGCGTGGTCGCTACCGGCGTGCCGGTGCGTGCGTTGACCTTGGACAGGCCGCGCGGCAGCAGGCCATCGCGGCTCATCACGAAGAAGATGCGGCTCTGGCCGTACAGGAAGGCCAACAGCACGGTCGGCAGGGCGATGATCGCGATCACACCGATCACCATTGCTGCGGTCGGGTGGCCGAGCTGGCGCATGATCAGCGCCAGCGGCTCGGCGCTGTGGCCGAACACGGCGTAGCTCATCGCACCCACGGCCGCCAGCGCCACCAGCACGTAGACGATGGTGCAGCCGATCATCGAACCGATGATGCCGATCGACAGGTCGCGGCTGGGGTTCTTGGTTTCCTCGGCTGCGGTGGAGATCGCATCGAAGCCGTAGAAGGCAAAGAAGATGATCGCCGCCGCCGCCATCACGCCGTGCTCGACGCCGTCAGGGCCCATCGACTTGGCAAAGCCATAGGGCATGAACGGCTGCAGGTTGTTGCTGTCGAAGGCGGGAAGGGCCACGGCCACGAAGATGGCCAGCGCGATCAGCTTGAACACCACCAGGATGGCGTTGAGGGTGGCGCTTTCCTTGGTGCCGGCCATCAGCATCAGTGCCACCAGCCAGGTGATGACGATCGCCGGCAGGTTGATCATGCCGCCTTCCACGTGCGGACCGGCAGCCAGCCAGGCAGGCAGCTGCACGTTCCAGCCGAACTGGGTGTGGACCCATTCGAGGAAACCGACGAAGTAACCCGACCAGCCGACCGCCACCGTACTCACCACCAGCGAGTACTCCAGGATCAGGCTCCAGCCCACCACCCAGGCGAACACTTCGCCCAGCGCGCTGTAGCTGTAGGTGTAGGCGCTGCCCGCAGCCGGCATCATCGTCGACAGTTCGGCGTAGGACAGCGCCGCGCAGGCGCACACCGCGCCGGCGATGGCGAAGGAGATCAGTACCGCCGGGCCGGCCAGGTTGGCGCCGACGCCGATCAGCGTGTAGATGCCGGTACCGACGATGGCGCCGATGCCCAGCGCGATCAGGTGCGGCCAGCTGAGCGTCGGGACCAGGCGCCTGCCGGCTTCGTGGACGGTGACGGAATCTAGGGACTTGCGCCGGAACAGGGACATGCAGGCCTCGGAAGGGGTGACTGAGAACGACAAGTTCCCGAGTGTGACCGAACGCAGCGCAGCATTACCACTGACGGGGGTCATACGTGGGTCAGATGCGTCACCGACGCGGCTGTACTCCGAGCATGCTGCCGGAATCGGCACAAACGCTGGCAGGATTCGAAATGATTCGATCCCTCAAGGTGGGCCCGGAGGCGCTTGAAGCGTGAGAGCAGGGGCCAGATCGATGCTGACCCGCTGCGGATCGACCACCGGCGCCGCACCTTGGGTTTTCAACTGGGCCACCAGCACTTCGAAGCCCTGGGCGCGGCCGAACGCGTGCTCGTCCAGGGTCAATGGCAGCAGCTGCAGGAAGTCGAATCGTCCCGATGGCAATTGATGGGGGCCAGGAAAATGCAGTGACGGAACGAAGACGGCCGCCTGCAGCATGCTCCCTGCGTGATCCACCGGACCTCCCAGCTTCAGCCGGTCCCATGGCGCCAAGGGATTGCCGGGCATGCGTGAGTGGCACAGCAGCAGGTGGTACGCAGTGAACCAGCGCAAAGTGGTCAGTGCCCACGTTGCTTCTTCCTGCGTCTCAAGCATCAGTTCGATGCCCAACCCCGAATCGCCATCTTCGTGCCGCCCTTCCCAGGGGTTGGACAGGCCGGAGCTGACATAGATCCAGTGCCTTCGATCACCGTGCGGAGGACAGGCATTGACGCCGACATGCAGCCAGCGCGGGTCGATCTGCTCCTGCTTGAAGACGTTGCGCAGCAGATCCATATCGATCGGGTAGATCCCCGGCCCGGTATCGCCGAACAACTGCCGGTACAGCATCTCCTCCCGATATTCCCAGCTGCGCTCCAGCAGGATGTCGTCGTCCATGGTGTTCATTCGGCCGCCTTGCCGGGCCAGTGGCAGCCGTCTTCCTGCCAGGCCTCGATGTCATCGTGGAAGGAGGTGCGACGGCCATCGCGGGCGCGTTCGTAGCGCAGATCCAGCACCAGCGCACCCTGCGTGCTGATCGTGTAGCGACCGTTGAGGCGGCCGTCGACGTGCTCTTCCCAGACGCTGTCGAACTGGTAGGGACGGTCTTCGGCCAGCACCGTGGTCTCCATCGAAACCCGGCGCAGCAGCAGGCGTTCGCGCTGTCCGGCATAGCGAACGTCGGCCTGGCCGTCATCCAGCCAACGCCATTCCAGATGGATACCGTCATTGCGGCCGCCGCTCAGGCAGCGATGATCCTGCGCGGTGGCCGCCGGGGCGGTCGTGTTGGCCAGAAGCAGCAGGGCGCCCATCGCCGTCGGCCAGGGTTTCATCCGTTCAGCCCCAGCCGGATGCCGAACCCCACCAGGAACAGGCCGGCCACGCGGCGCAGCGCATCGCTGATCCGCGGGTGCTGGATCAGCCGGCGGCGGGCCAGATTGCCGACCCCGATCAACATCGAGCAGTAGGCGATGCTGACCACCAGGATGATGCCGGCCAGCGCCGCAAAGGTAGCAATGCCCTGGTGCGCCTTCGGATCGATGAACAACGGCAGGAAGGCCATGTAAAAAAGGATCGCCTTCGGGTTGAGCAGGCTGACCAGGATCGCCTGCTGGAAGTAGCGACCCGGCTGCATGCGGATCGGGCCGGCGTCACCGCCCTCATGCTTGGGCGTGCGCAGCAGGCTGATGCCCACCCACACCAGGTAGGCCGCGCCGAGGTACTGCACCGCGTGGAACACCAGTGGGTTGGCCTTGAGCAGCGCGGCCACGCCGGCCAGCGCAAGCCACATCAGGATCTGGTCACCGACCAGCAGGCCGGCCAGCGCGGTGTAGCCGCCACGCACGCCGCCACGGCCGGTGGCGGTCAGCAGGGTGAAGGTGCCGGGGCCGGGCAGGGCGAGAAACACCAGCACGGCGACCAGAAACGTCCACAGGTCCTGGATGCCCATCCACGGCATGGCGGCGTCCTCTTGTTACGGGGGGCCGCCATTGTCGGCCAGCGCCGCAGTTGGCGACAGGGGGCGGGTGAGGCCACTGGGCATGCCAGACAGCAGCGGTTGCAGGTGCTGCCGCAGCTGCGCGTGCAGTTGCCGTACCGCCGGCGAGAACTGCTTGCGGTGCGGGCACACCAATTGCAGCGGAATGCTGCTGCCAACACCATCCAGCAGCAGCTGCAGGCGCCCGGCCAGCACGTCCTCGCGCAGGTCCAGCCAGGATTTGTAGGTGATGCCTTCGCCGGCCACCGCCCAGCGCCGCACCACGTCGGCATCGTCGCAGACCAATGGGCCGCGCACCGGCATCACCACGCGGCGTCCATCCACGTCGAACGACCAGCGATCGTAGGCGCGGCCATTGAGTTGATAGACCAGGCAATCGTGCTCGCGCAGATCCTCCAGGCGCGTGGGCATGCCGTTCCGCTGCAGGTAATCGGGTGCGGCTGCCAGCACGCGCCGGTTGCCTTCCAGCAGGGGCAACGCCACGTAGCTGGCGTCGTCGAAGTGGCCGATGCGGATCGCCACGTCGACCGGATCGCGGAACACGTCGGCCACTTCGTCGGACAGGCGCAGGTGCAGGCGCAGCCGCGGGTGCGCGGCGCGGAAGGCGCTCAGCCACGGCAGCAGCAGGTTGCGGCCGAAGTCCGACGGCGCCGACAGCTGCAGGGTGCCATGCAGTTCGGCATCCTCGCCCTGCACGCGCGCCTGGCCCTCACGCAGGGTAGCCAGCACTTCCTGTGCATAGGGCAGGTACAGGGCGCCCTCGCCGGTCAGGCGCAGGCTGCGGGTGGTGCGCACGAACAGCCGCAGGTCCAGTTCGCGCTCCAGCCGTGCCACTGCCGCAGCAACCTGGCCAGGCAGCAGATCGGCCTCGCGTGCCGCCTGCGAGAAGCTGCCCAGTGCGGCGGTGCGGACGAACAGCTGCAGGTCGTCGAAGCGGATCATCTTCATTGCCAGAGTGAAAGTGCTGACTGATTCTGCGCCTTTCTGCGGGGCCATGCGCGGCGCAACCTGTCGCCTCCTTCCCCACTGGACCGCTGCCATGCGCGCCATTGCCTATACCCATGCCGGCCTGCCGATCGATGATGCCCAGGCCCTGATCGACATCGAACTGGAGCTGCCGCAGCCCGGCCCGCGTGACCTGCGGGTGGCGGTGCGCGCGGTGGCGGTGAACCCGGTCGACACCAAGGTCCGCCGCGGCGTGGCCACCGACGGCCCGCGCGTGCTGGGCTGGGACGCGGTCGGCATCGTCGACGCGGTGGGCAGCGAGGTGACCCTGTTCCGGCCCGGTGACGCGGTCTACTACGCCGGCGTCATCGACCGCCCGGGCAGCAATGCCGAGTACCAGCTGGTGGACGAACGCAGCGTCGGCCGCAAGCCGGCCAGTCTGGGTGATGCCGCCGCCGCCGCGTTGCCACTGACTGCGATCACCGCCTGGGAGCTGCTGTTCGACCGCCTGCGCATTCCCGAGGGCGGTGGCGAAGGGCAGGCCCTGTTGGTGATCGGTGCTGCCGGTGGCGTTGGTTCGATCCTGGTGCAGCTGGCGCGGAAGCTGACCAAGCTGACCGTGATCGGCACCGCCTCGCGTCCGGATACCCAGGATTGGGTCTATGCGATGGGCGCGCATCATGTGATCGACCACAGCCTGCCGTTGGCCGAAGGCCTGGCACGGCTTGGCATCAGCGAGGTACAGCACGTGGCCAGCCTGACCCATACCGGCCAGCACTACGCGCAGATCGTGGAACTGCTGGCGCCGCAGGGCCAGCTGGGGCTGATCGATGATCCGGGCCAGCTGGATGTGATGGCACTCAAGCGCAAGGCACTGTCCCTGCACTGGGAATCGATGTTCACCCGGCCGCTGTACCGCACCGCCGACATGCAACGCCAGCACGATCTGTTGAACCGGGTGGCCGAGCTGATCGATGGCGGTGTGCTGCAGACCACCCTGGGCGAGCACTTCGGCCGCATCGACGCGGGCAACCTGCGGCGCGCGCATGCGCTGCTGGAGAGCCATCGCGCAAAGGGCAAGATCGTGCTGGAAGGCTGGTAAGGCAGGTTGTTTCCGCGCCGAAGGGATCTGACCCCTGCCTCAGGCCACACCGTTGTCGACGTACTCGGCGAAACCGGGCTGCTGGCGCAGGCGCTCGAACCAGGCCTCTACCTGTGCCAGTGCCGGCTTGTTGCCCGGCGTGCTGCGCCAGCGCTGGGTCGACAGCCCGAGCACGATGTCGGCGAGCGTGAAGGTGTTGCCCGCCACGTAGCCGTCGGTAGTGGCCAGCTGTGCATCAAGGACGCCCATCAGCCGGTTCCACTGCACCAGGCTGGCCTCGGCGCGGGCGTCATCCGGATGATCCGGATGCCGGCGGACACGGGCCATGAACACCTGCCGCCAGGCACTGTTGAGGTCGCTGGCCTGCCAGTCCATCCATTGCTCCACCCGGGCGCGGGCCTGGGGGGCGGCGGGCAGCAGGTCGTCGCGGCCGCCACGCACGGCCAGATAGCGGCAGATGCTGTTGGATTCCCAAAGCACGAAGTCGCCATCGCGCAGCACCGGTACCTGCAGGTTCGGATTCAGCGTGGCCAGCAGCGCCGGCGATGGCGCCGGTTCGTGGTGGAGCGGGAGATCCAGCCCGGCGCCCAGCCACAGCACCTTGCGCACGTTGATCGAGGTCGCCTTTCCGTACAGGGTGAGCATGGTCCTGACGCAGCAGTTGAGACTCGGCCAGCCTACACTTGCCCCATGCAAACCGAATATCTGCTTATTGGCGGCCTTCTATTGGCCGTGCTCATCCTGCAGCTGGTCGCCCTGCTGCGCCGCCCGCCGCACGACCGCCTGGAACAGGCCGTGCGTGAGGAAGCGCGCTCCGGGCGCAGCGAACTGCGCGAACAGCTCGATGGCTTCGCCCGTGCGCTGACCGATCTGTCCACCCGCACCGACCAGCGCCTGGACCTGCTGCGCGAAGCGCTCGGCGAAGACGCGCGCAAGGCGCGTGCCGAAGCGGCCGAGAGCCAGCAGCGCAGTGGTGCGCTGATGGGCCAACGCCTGCAGGAACTGCGCGCGCAGCTGGAAGTGTTCGGCCAGCAGCAGGAGGCACGCATCCATGCCTTCGGCCAGCAGCTGCAGGAACTCACCGGGCGCACCGATACCCAGCTCGGCGCGCTGCGCCAGACCCTGGTGGACGATGCGCGCAAGGGTCGCGAGGAAGGTGCGCAGTCGCAGCAGCGCCTGACCGAAAGCCTGGGCCTGCGCCTGCAGGAACTGACCCAGCGCAACGAGCAACGCATCGCTGAAATGCGCACGACCCTGGAAGAACAGCTGCGCGCGCTGCAGAACGACAATGCGCAGAAGCTGGAGCAGATGCGCCACACCGTGGACGAGAAGCTGCAGTCGACGTTGGAAACCCGCCTGGGCAATTCCTTCAAGCTGGTCTCCGAACGCCTGGAGCAGGTGCAGCGCGGCCTCGGCGAGATGCAGCAGCTGGCCACCGGCGTCGGCGACCTCAAGCGCGTGCTGACCAACGTCAAAAACCGCGGCAGCTGGGGCGAAGTGCAGCTGGAGAACATTCTCGAGCAGACGCTGACCCAGGAGCAGTACGCACGTGCGGTGAAGGTGCGCCCGGACAGCGGCGAGATGGTTGATATCGCGGTGCGCCTGCCAGGTCGCAGCGGCGACGACACGCCGGTGTGGTTGCCGATCGACTCCAAGTTCCCGCGTGAGGACTACGAGCGGTTGCTGGACGCGCAGGAGCAGGGCGACGCCGAGGGTGTGCGCCTGCAAGGCATCCAGCTGGAGCGCGCGGTACGCGTGCAGGCGAAGTCGATCTGCGACAAGTACATCGCGCCGCCGCACACCACCGACTTCGCGGTGATGTTCCTGCCCACCGAAGGCCTGTATGCCGAAGTGATCCGGCGCCCGGGCCTGGTTGATCTGCTTCAGCGCGAGCACCGCGTGGTGGTGGCCGGGCCAACCACGGTCACCGCCCTGCTCAACAGTCTGCAGATGGGCTTCCGCACGCTGGCCATCGAGCAGCGTTCCAGCGAGGTGTGGAGCCTGCTGGGTGCGGTGAAGAGCGAGTTCGGCAAGTTCGCCGGTATCCTGGAAAAGGCCGAGAAGCAGATCACCACGGTTGGTCGCAGCATCGGCGAGGCCAGCCGCAAGACGCGTACGATCGAACGGCGCCTGCGTGGCGTGGAGTCGCTGGCATCCGAACAGGCGCAGTCGCTGCTGGGCGATCTGGCCGAGAGTGATGCGGCGGGCGAGGACGAAGGCAGCGACGGCGACACCGACGAGACCTGAGTCACGCGGACACGCCGCCTGCATCGTCGATGCGTATGCTGGCGGCCTGTCCGTCTCGATCAGGTACCGCCATGCGCCTGTGCCTCTGTACCAGCCTCGTCCTGACCGCGTTGCTTGCCGCCTGCAGCAGCGCACCGCCGGCTGCCGATACGGCGGCGACACCTGCCGCAGCCACCAGCCCTGAAGCAGCCGAGGCGTACCGCGAAGCGCGTGACGTCGACTGCCAGGCAGCGGGTGGCACCCTGCAGCGGCTCGGCCGGCTGCAGCGCGAGCAATGCGTGATTCCCCATGCTGATGCCGGCAAGGCCTGCAGCCGCAAGAGCGACTGCACCGGCCAGTGCCTGGCCACGGGCGAAGTGGCCGCCGGCAGTGCGGCCACCGGTACCTGCCAGCGCGACGCCAGCCAGAACTTCGGTTGCCGCCAGCGCATCGAGGATGGAAAGGCGCTGGGCACGATCTGCGTGGATTGATCGTAGTGCCGGCCGCTGGCCGGCAACCTCATGAACCCTTGCGAACGGTCGCATGATTGCCGGCCAGCGGCCGGCACTACCGGCATCGCGCGGCGCTATGCTGGTGGGCCATTCCCCGCTGTTGCCGGAGCCCCGCGTGAGCACCCCGATCCAGGACATTTCCCTCACCACCATCGACGGCCAGCCGTCCTCGCTTGCCGACTACCAGGGCAAGGTACTGCTGCTGGTCAACGTCGCCTCCAAGTGCGGCCTGACCCCGCAATACGAAGGCCTGCAGGCGCTGTATGCGGAAAAGCACGCACAGGGCCTGGAAGTGCTGGGCTTCCCCGCCAACAACTTCCTCGGCCAGGAGCCGGGCAGCGAGGCGGAAATCCAGCAGTTCTGCCAGCTCACCTACGACGTCAGCTTCCCCATGTTCTCCAAGATCAGCGTGGCCGGTGACGACACCCACCCGCTGTACCAGCAGCTGACCGCCGCCCAGCCGCAGTCGATCGGTGAAGGCCCGCTGCGCGAGCGCCTGGCCAGCAAGGAGATTCCGATCCATCCGGCACCGGCGGTGCTGTGGAACTTCGAGAAGTTCCTGGTCGGCCGTGATGGCAAGGTCATCGCCCGTTTCGCCCCGGACGTGGCCGCTGACGATGCGCGCGTGCGCGAGGCGATCGAAGCCGCGCTGGCCGCCTGATCGGTCGGGGTCGGATCCCTTTCCATGGGAAAGGGCTCCGACCCCATCCAGGGCCGCAAAAGAAAAACCCCGCCGAGGCGGGGTTTTTCATGCGCCGATGGAAGGACTCAGTGCGTCCACTGCGGCATCGGCATCGCATCGACCGGGATCGGCGAATTGGCATCGTCGTGGCCACGGTCGCGCTTGCTGCGCAGATCGTTCTCGATCTGGTAGTTGCGGCGCTGCATCCACGCGTCGCGGACCAGCGAGTACTCGTCCACGGCGGTGTCGCGCAGGTCGTCGATCGCCAGCAGCTGGGCGCGGGTATCGACCAGCTGCAGGCCCTGCAGGCCGATGCGCAGCTTGTCCTCTTCGATGCGGCGGATCGGCGACAGCGGAATGTCACCGGCCAGGCCGAACACATCGCGCACGGTGCGCGGGCCGAAGAACGGCAGTTCCACGTAACGCGAACGACGCCAGCCCCAGGCACCCAGGGTCTGCCCGAAGTCCTCATTGCGACGCGGCACCATCGCCTTGCTGGCCGGATCGAACAGGCCGCCGATACCCAGCGTGCTGTTCATCAGGAAGCGGCCCAGGCTGTCCCAGGCATCGCCACCGCGGCCCTGCAGCAGCTGGTTGGTGATGGTCACCGGCGCACGCAGGTTGCTGAAGAAGTTGCTGACGCCGGTACGCGCAAAGCGCGGCACCACGTGGGTATAGGCGGTGGCCAGCGGACGGGCGACGCCGCGGTCGACTGCGTTGTTGAACTTGTGCACCTTGCGGTTGAACGGTTCCCACGGGTCGTAGGCCGCTGCACTGCCGGTGTTGCCGGCACCGCCGTAGAGGGCGTCGAAGTCGTCGTCACCGCCCGGTGCGGTGGCGGCTGCGGTCTTCGCAGCGTCGGTGTCGGCGCTGGAAGCGGCCGCGGCCGGAGGCAGACTGGCCGCAGCCGGCGGGCTGGCAACGGGCGCTGCCGAGCCGGCTTCGGCCGTTGCAGTATCGACGGCTGGCGCCTCGGCGGTGGTGCTGGCCGGGACCACGGTGCTGGCAACCGGTGCATCGCTGCGCGCGGGCTTGCCGGCGCAGGCGGTGAGGGCGGTGGCCAGGACGATCAGGGGGAGAGTGCGTACGACGTTCATGTCAGCTCGCAGCAGAAGTAGCGTTGAAATCCAGGTCGGGCGACAGCCGGTAGGCCGCGCTCAATTCGTTGTAGCCGGCCGGCGCGCCGGAGATCGTCAGCGGATGGCCGCTCGTGCGTGCACGCGCGGCCAGCTCGGCCAGCAGGGCCAGGCCGGCGCTGTCCACGCGCTCGACCTCGCCCAGCTCCAGCCGTGCCAGTTTCGCCGGCAGTGCCTGCAGTTGCGGCCACAGCGCGATCACCGCGGCACGGTCCAGCACCCCGCGCAGGCGCAGGGTGTCGCCTTCCAGCAGCGCCAGCGCGTTACTTGCCATTGCCCGCGGGCCCGGCCTGCATGCTGCCGCTCTGCAGCTCGGTGGCCACCTGCTTGATGCCCTTCTGGCGCAGCGGAGCATCGAACTGGTTGCGGAAGGTCTGCACGTAGGAGATGCCTTCGATGTTCACATCGAAGATCTTCCACTGGCCGCCTTCATTGCGCATCCAGTACTCCACCGGGGTCGGTTCGCTGCCGGCGCGCACCAGCTCGGTGAGCACGCGCACGCCACGGTTGCCCGGCAGCGGGCTCTCGCTCTTCAAGCGGAAGCTCGGCTTGCCCTGGATGTTGAGCAGGGTCGAACCGTAGCGCTGCATCAGGTTATCGGCCATGGCATTGGCGAACAGCTTGATGTCCGCATCGGCGGCACCGCGTGCGTGGGTACCCAGCACCAGGCGCGCGGCATAGTCGCGGTCGAAGGTGCGGTTGAGTTCGCTGTCGATGTAGCTGCGCAGGCTGGCCGGGTTGCTGGTGAACTCGCTCTTGCGCTGCTGCAGCGTCGCCAGGATGCGGCTGCTGGCATCGATCACCACCTTGCCGGCCTGGCCCTGCGTCGCGGCAGCGGCGGGAGCGCTGGCCTGCGCCTGGGCCAGGAACGGGGTGGCCAGCAGCAGCGACGAGGCGAGCAGGGCCGGGATCAGTTTCATCTTCATGGTTGCGGTTCCGTTGCAGGCGCCTGCGCGCCATCGTTGGGCTTCGGAGCAGCGCCGCCACCGGCGCCGCCACTGAACATGTATTTGCCGACCAGCTGGATCAGGTCCACCGCCGGCTGGGTGAAGACGATCTCCTCACCGGGCTTGAGCACGTCCGGATCGCCGCCGGGCTGAAGACCGATATAGCTCTCGCCCAGCAAACCACTGGTGAAGATGCCGGCGGAAGTGTCGGCCGGCAGATCCTTGACCTTGCTGTCCATGCGCAGGGTCACGATCGATTCGAACTTCACCGGGTCCAGGTCGATCGCGGCGACCTGGCCAACGGTGACGCCGCCGATCTTCACCGGCGCCTGCTTGCGCAGCTGGCCGACCTGGGAGAAACGGGCCTTGAGTTCATAGCCTTCGCCACCCCAGCTCCAGCGCTGGTTGGTCGAGGCCACGGCCAGCACCATCAGCGAGGCCAGGGCCAGCAGCAGGAAGGCGCCGACGGAAAATTCGAGTCTGGGACCGCGGATGGCCATGTGGAGTACCTGATCAGTCGTGGTGGCCGCGCGCCGATGCGCGCCGCCGATGGAGGGGTTAGGTGAACAACATTGCCGACAGCACGAAGTTGAACATCAGCACCAGCAGCGAGGCGTTGACCACCGCGCGGGTGGTGGCGACCGAGGTGCCTTCAATGGTCGGTTCGGCGTGGAAGCCGACATAGGCGGCCACCAGCGCGGCAGTGCCGCCGAAGATCGCCGACTTCAGCATCGCCACGCCGAAGTCGTCCCAGAAGTCCACGCTGCCACGCAGCGCCGACCAGAACACGCCATTGTCCAGGCCGAGCACGTGCACGGCTTCGAAGTAGCTGGCGCTGATTGCCAGCGAGCAGAAGATGCCGGTCAGCAGCGGCACGGTCAGCACCGCCGCCCAGAAGCGTGGCGCGACGGCCTTGGCCACCGGGTCGATGGCCATCAGCTCCAGCGCCTTGATCTGGTCGGTGGCGCGCATCAGGCCCAGTTCGGCGGCGATCGAGCTTCCGGCGCGGCCGATGAACAGCAGCGCGGTCAGCACCGGTGCCAGTTCGCGGTACAGCGACAGGCCAAGCAGGGTCGATAGTGCGTCGGCCGCACCGAACGTGGTCAGCGTGCGGTAGCCCTGCAGGGTCAGTACCAGGCCGACGAAGGCACCGCCGACGGCGATGATCGGCAGCGAGCGCGCACCGATCTTGTAGATCTCGCGGGTCAGCTCGGCCAGGAAATCACGGGTCGGCAGCGAACCGCGCAGCACGGTCAGCGAGAACAGGCCGGCGCGGCCCAGTGAACGGGTGGCTTGCACGAACGGCATCAGGCAACCCTCGCACGCGGTGCGGCATCGAACGGGATGGGGCCATCGGGCTGGCCATGCAGAAACTGCCGCAGCAGCGGATCCTGGCTGGACTGCAGCGCTTCGGGAGACCCCTGGAACACGACACCGCCATTGGCGATCGCGATCACCTGGTCGCAGATCGGCAGGGTCTCGTGCACGTGGTGGCTGACGATGATGCTGGTCAGGCCAAGGCTGTGGTTGAGGCGCTGGATCAGGCTCATGATCACCCCCGAGGCGATCGGGTCCAGCCCGGTCAGCGGCTCGTCGTAGATCATCAGTGGTGGGTCCAGTGCCAGCGCGCGGGCCAGCGCCACGCGGCGCGCCATGCCGCCGGACAGCTCACGCGGCCAGGCATCGGCGGCGGCCAGCAGGCCCACCGCATGCAGTTTCATCTGCACCAGCCGGCGCAGTACCGCAGTGGGCAGGCGGGTGTGGGTGCGCAGCGGCAGCGCCACGTTCTCGGCCACGGTGAGGTCGGTCAGCAGGCCATTGCCCTGCAGCAGCACGCCCACGCTCTTGCGCATTTCCAGCAGCGCGCCGCTGTCGTGCGGAATCGGCTTGCCGAACAGGGTGACCTCGCCGGCGACCGGGCGCAGTTCGCCGGTCAGCGCCGCCAGCAGGGTCGACTTGCCACTGCCGGACGGACCGAGCACCGCCGTGATGCTGCCCTTGGGCACCTGCAGCGACACGTCGCGCAGGATCGTGCGCCCGCTCCGGTCGATGCGGACGTTGGATAACTGCACCAGACTGGAGGCGGAAGCCGACATGGGCACCATTAACGTTTTTTAGACATCGAAGGATCGGGCCCGTCTGCTGAACATAAGCAGACTGGACGGTCCAGTATTGTTGCACGGCAAGGCCTCGCGCAGGCCGGGACAATCGGCAGGGGTCCCGGAACAATCCGTACCGGCGATGGCCCGGATCATTGAATACTGCGTGCCGTGCTGCACACTGTGCACGATGAGTGACCCGGGCAGCGATTTCCGCCTCTACCATTCCAACTCCCTGGACGTGCTGGCCGCGCTGCTGGCGCGCAATGTGCGTGCGCCCGTTCCTGGCCAGCCGCTGCTGGCGCCGGAGGTGGTGCTGATCCCGCAGGTGGCGATGCGGCGCTGGCTGCAAGCGACACTGGCCGCGGAATTCGGCGTTGCCGCCAACCTCGAATTCCTCACCCCGGGCGAATTCGTGGCCCGCGCGCTGAAGGCCAACATCAGCGGCGAGCAGGACGACCTGGATGCAGCCGGCCTGCACTGGAAGCTGTACCAGGCACTGCGTGACCCGGCACTGCTGGCGCAGCCACCGATGCGCGCGCTGCAGTCCTATCTTGCCGGTGGCGACGCGTTGAAGCCGTGGGCGCTGGCCGGCGAGCTGGCCTCGGTGTTCGAGAAGTACCAGGCCTGGCGCCGTGACTGGCTGCTGCGCTGGGCCGCCGGTGCCGATCCGGCCGACCCGCAGGCGATCCTGTGGCGCACCATCACCCACGGCCACGACTATCGCGCGCGCCGCATCCAGGAATACCTGGACCGTTTCGAAGGGGCCGGCCAACCCTTGCCGAAGGGCTTGCCGCCGCGCATGTCTGCGTTCGCGACGCTCAACATCTCGCCCGACGTGCTGCGGGTGATGGCCACCCAGGCGCGGGTGGGCGAGCTGCATTTCTATATGCCCACCCCGGTGCAGTCGTACTGGGGTGACCTACAGACACTGGCCGAGCGCCTGCGCAGCGGCGCGCCCGATCCCTTCGGTGAAGCGGCCGGCGAGAACCGCCTGCTGGAAGCCTGGGGCGCGGCGGGCCGCGACTTCATGGCGGTGCTGGGCAGCTACGAGGTGGTGCACCCGGCCGGCGAGATTGCGGCCTATTCCGATCCGGAGGAGGACACCCGGCCGACCCTGGACGAAGGCGGCCTGTCCGACAGCCTGCTGCATCGCCTGCAACGCGATCTGTTCCACCGCCGCGCGCTGCCCTCGGGCGAGCTGCGCGACGGCCTGCGCAGCGACGACCCCAGCCTGCAGGTGCACGCCTGCCACACCCGCCTGCGCGAACTGCAGGTGCTGCACGACCAGCTGCGCAGCCTGCTGCAGGACCCGCGCTTCGACCCGCCGCTGCAGGCGCGCGAGATCGCGGTGCTGGCGCCGGACATCGATCCCTACGTGCCGTACCTGGAAGCGGTGTTCGGCGGCCGTGGTGGCGAGGAGGAGCACATCCCCTATGCGCTGGCCGACAGCAGCCCGCTGGCCGGTGAACCGCTGGCTGATGTGTTCGTGCACCTGCTGGGCCTGCCGGTCTCGCGCTTTGGCCTGAATGAAGTGCTGGACCTGCTGGCCAGCGCGCCGCTGGCCGAAGCGGCCGGGCTGGAAGCGGTGGACTTCGACCGCCTGCATGGCTGGCTGCAGCAGGCCGGTGCACGCTGGGGCCTGGATGCGAAGCACCGCCACCAGCACCAGGCGCCGGCCGACGACGCCTACACCTGGCAGTTCGCACTGGATCGCCTGGTGCTCGGCCATGCCACCGGCAGCGAGGCCGACCTGGCGGGTGTCGCACCGTGGATCGAACTGGAAGGCGGCGCGCTGGACGCGCTGGACCGGCTGCTGCGCCTGTTGCGCGTGCTGGCGGTCTATCAGCGTCGCCTCGGTGAGCTGCTGACCCCGGCGCAGTGGCGGCAGCGCCTGCTGTCGCTGCTCGATGCGCTGCTGCCGACCGCGCCGAGTTCGCCCAACAGCCAGCGCGCGCTGGAGCGCCTGCGCAAGCTGCTGAACCAGTTTGCCGACGATGCCGCCAAGGCCGGTTTCGAAGACGGCGTGCCGCCGGAGGTGGTGCGTTCGCATTTTGCCGGTGCACTGTCCGAGGCCGATACGCGCGCACCGCTGCTGACCGGTGGCATCAGTTTCGGCCGCATGGTGCCGATGCGCCTGCTGCCATTCCGGGTGATCTGCGTGCTGGGCCTCAATGATGGCGATTTCCCGCGCCGTGACCCGGCGGCCGGTCTCAACCAGCTCACCGCCGAACTGGACACGCCGCGCCGCCGACCGGGCGACCGCTCCACCCGCGAGGACGACCGTTTCCTGTTCCTGCAGCTGTTCGCCGCCGCGCAGGAGGTGTTCTATCTCAGCTATCTCGGCGCCGATCCGCGCGATGGCAGCGTGCGCGAGCCGTCGGTGCTGGTCAGTGAACTGATCGATGCCGCCGCTGCGTATCACCTCGATCCGCCTGCGGCGGTCCGCGACTTCACCGTGCGCCATGCCTTGCAGCCGTTCTCGCCCGCCGCATTCGGTGATGGCGACCCGCGTCGCTTCAGCTATCGCCGCCAGTGGCATCCGGCTGCCGGCCGCCTCACCGGCCAGCGCGGCGGCCTGCAGCCGTGGTTCGACGCACCGTTGCCGCCGCCGCTCGACGATGCAGTGGAAGACGAGGTCGCGCTCGATACCCTGCGCCGTTTCCTGTGCGACCCGGCCGGGCAGTTCCTCGCGCAGTCGCTGGGCCTGCGCCTGGCCGACGATGTCGAGGAGGTCGATGACCTGGAACCGCTGGTGCTGTCATCGCGCGGCCCGGAAAAGCGCAGCGTGCAGGCGGCCGTGGTGCGCGCCACGCTCAGCGGCGATTCCGAGCCGCTGTATCCGCGACTGCGCGCGCGTGGACTGCTGCCGTCGGGTCCATTGGGCGAGCGCCAGTTCGAGGTGGAGCAGTTGAAGACGCGCCCGTATGCCAGTGCGCTGCTGGGCTGGATGCAGGGCGAACCGCTGGAAAGCCGTCGCTACGAAGTGGACATCGACGGCGTGCGCCTGCACGGCCGCGTGGCTGATCGGCATCCCGAAGGGCTGGTGCGCCTGCGGGCCGGCACGCTCAATGGCAATGCAGTGATCCGCCAGGGCCTGGACTGGCTGCTGGCCAACGCCGCCGGCGATGCGTTGCCGCTGGTGCAGTTCCACGATGGCGGTGACGCCGGTCCCGGCCCGCATGTGCTGCCAGCACTGAGCGCCCCCGCTGCACGCGCCGCGCTGCGTGCGCTGCTGCAATTGCGCCAGCGCGGCCTGCGTGAGCCGCTGCGCTTTGCCCCGTATACCGGCTGGGTGCTGTACAACGCACCGGCAGAAAAACAGCGCAGCGAAGGCTGGAAGCAGTGGCATGGCAGCGACCGCAGTTGGGGCGAATCCAGCAGCGACGCCTGGCAGCTGCTGCTGCGCGGTGCCGACCCGTTCGCCACCGATGCCAGCTATGCCGAGCTGCTGCGCAACAGCCAGGTGGTCTTCAGCGCGGTGCGCGAAGGCCGCACTCTCGGCACCGAAGCACGCCAGGAGGGCAACGCATGAACACCGCCATCGCAGACAAGGAAACCCAGCGCATGGCGGGCGATCCCTACCTGGCCCTGCCGCTGGACGGCATCCGCCTCATCGAAGCCAGCGCAGGCACCGGCAAGACCTTCACCCTGGCCACGTTGTTCACCCGCCTTGTGGTGGAGCAGGGCCTTCGCATCGGCCAGATCCTGGCGGTGACCTTCACCGATGCGGCCACCCAGGAACTGCGCAAGCGCATCCGTGAGCGCCTGGCGCTGGCCGCGCGCCTGGTCGATCTGGAACCGGCCGAGGGTGAAGCACCCGACGCGAGATTGACCCGCGACGTGCTGCAGCGTCATCTGCAGGGCGGCTCCGAGAGCGCCTCTGCATTGAAGCGCCGCCTGCAGGTGGCTGCCGACGAAATCGACCTGGCATCCATCTTCACCATCCACGGCTTCTGCACCCGCGTGCTGCGCGAGCATGCGCTGGAAAGCGGCCACACCTTTGATCCGCCGGAACTGCTGGCCAGCGATCGTGAACTGCTGGAGGAGCTGGCCGCTGATCTGTGGCGCGTGCATGCCAATGACCCGGCCACGCTGGAGCCGCTGACCTGGCTGTGGTCCAACCCGGACGCGCTGGCGGCCGATCTGCGCGCGCTGCTGGGCACGCCGCCACTGCACCCGTTGCCACAGCCGGTGACGCTGGCTGATCCACACCCGGCGCTGCAGAGCGCGGCCGAGGCACTGTCCGCAAGCGTGCGCGAACATGGCGAGCAGTTCTTCATCGACCTCTGCGATGCCGTCGACAACAAGTGGATCAACGGCGTGTCCTACAAGCTGGGCTGGCTGCACCCGCTGGGCCGACAGCTGCTGGCCTGGGCTGAGCGCGGCGACCCGCGCGAGCTGCTGGCCAGCGAGCGCCTGCCGGCGCTGCTGCCGGATGGGCTGGCCGACAAGACCAACAAGAAATTCCTCGACCGCACGCCGTCGTCGCTATTGCAGGAACCGTTGGCGCGCTATGTAGCGCTGCTGGCCGAACGCGATGCCTGGTTGCGTGCCACTGCATTGAATTTCCTGCACGCGCTTCGCGCCGAAGCCACGCAGCGCCTGCAGGCGCTGAAGCGCACGCGCCGGGTACAGACCTACGACGACCTGATCGATGGCGTGGCGTTGGCACTGGAAGGCCCGCAACGGTTGACGCTGGTGAAACAACTGCGTGCGCAGTACCGCATCGCGCTGGTCGATGAGTTCCAGGACACCGACGATCGCCAGTGGGGCATCTTCCACACCGTGTTCGGCGATTCGCCGGAGGTGCGTGAACTCGGCCTGGCGCCGGCGCTGTTCCTGATCGGCGACCCCAAGCAGGCGATCTACGGCTTCCGCGGCGGTGATATCCACACCTACCTGAAGGCCAAGCAGGTGGCGCAGCAGGCGCCGGTGCTGGACCAGAACTTCCGCTCACGCCCGGCGGTGCTGCGCGCGCTGCAGGCGCTGTACGACAACGGTGGCGAAGACGCCTTCCTCGAACGCGACATCCAGTTCGAGCCGGTGCGCCCCGGTGGCGTGCGCATCGACGAGGACTACCAGCGTGATGGCCATGCCGCCACGGCACTCACCCTGCGCGTGCTGCGCAGTGGCGGTGACAAGGCGATGAGTGCGGACGCCTCGCGTGATGCCGCGACCCAGGCCTGCGTGGCTGCGATTCACCAGATCCTGGTCGAGGCGCGTGCGGGCAATGCCGTGTTGCGTGGACGCCCGGTTCAACCCGGTGATATCGCGGTGCTGGTGCGCTCGCATCGCGAGGCCACGCTGGTGCAGCGCGCGCTGGCAGCGGTCGGCATCCCTGCCGTGGCGGCCGGCAAGCAGAGCCTGTTTTCCACCCCTGAAGCGCGTGATCTCCGCGCGCTGCTGCTGGCACTGCTGCAACCGGCCGACGAAGGCCGCCTGCGTGCGGTGCTGGCCACCGTGCTGCTTGGCCAGCGGGCCAGTGCGATAGCGGCGATGGAACGCGAGGGCGACCTGCAACGCGAGTTCCAGGCACAACTGCTGCACTGGCGTGAGCGCTGGCAGCGCGGCGGACCGTTCGCAGTGATCGCCGACGTCTGTGCCGCACAGGGCGAACGCCTGCTGGCGCTGATCGATGGCGAGCGCCGCCTGACCAATTACCTGCAGCTGGGCGAACTGCTGCAGGAAGCCTCGGCGCAGGCGCTGGGCATGCACGGCCTGCTGGATTGGCTGCAGGGGCAGATGGCCAGCGCCGATCAGGATGACGAGCAGCAGCTGCTGCGCCTGGAATCGGATGCGCGCCGCGTGCAGATCATCACCCTCCACAAGAGCAAGGGCCTGGAGTATCCGCTGGTGTTCCTGCCCTTTGTCGGCATCGACGGCGGCGCACCGAACACCGCCTCGCACTGCACGGTGCATGTGGGCGGCCAGCGCCAGCTGCATTGGAAGCTGGACAAGGACGAGGCCTGGGAAGCGGCCAGCAGCCAACGTGAGCGCGAGCAGCGGGCCGAGGATGCGCGCCTGCTGTATGTGGGACTGACCCGTGCCGAGCATGCGCTGTGGATCGCCGTGGGTGATCTGGCCGGGCTCGGCAAGACGCGGCTGGCGCCGCTGCTGGGTGACCTGCAGGCGCTGCGCGCGCACGCCGATGTGCACATCGATGACGGTGAGGCAGCGGCCGCGCTGCCGCAGCTGGCGGCCGAAGTGGAAGGCGACCTTCCGGCGGTGCGTGCCCTGACCCGGCGCGTGCCGCACGACTGGTGGGTGTACAGCTTCACCCAGCTGGCGCATGCCGATGCGGGCGCTGGGGGTGATATCGAGGCCGCCGCCACCGAGCTGCCGGCGCCCGCCGCCGACGAACCGGCCGGCCCGGAACTGCCGCTGGAACCGGCGCTGCCGGAACCCGCTGCGGCGGCCGAGGACAGCACACCGGTCGACCCGCGCTTCATGGGCAGTCGCTTCGGCAACGTGCTGCACGAAGCGATGGAGAACGTCGACTTCGCTGCCTGGGGTGACTGGCAGCCGGGCCTGCAAGCCCCAGAGGGCCAAGCCGAGGTGCTGCGCAAGGCGCTGCACGACGAAGGCTATGCCGATGCCGACCTGGACGATGGCGTGGCGGTGCTGGTGCCGCTGGTCGGGCACACGTTGACCGTGCCGCTGCCCGAAGGCGGTGCGCTGCACAGCCTGGGTGAAGGCGAGCGTCGCGCGGAAATCGACTTCCATTTCGCCATCGAGCCGACCACGGTGCCGGCGCTGCTGCAGGTGCTGCATGTGCACGGTGTTTCCAGCACGCGACGCGGCTTCGGCCAGCGCCGCCGGTTGGAAGGGCTGATGACCGGCATGATCGACCTGACCTATGTGCGCGACGGGCGCTGGTACGTGCTCGACTACAAGTCCAACCGGCTGCCTGGTTACAGCCCGGACCTGCTGGCCATTGCCATGCGCCACAGCGAGTACGACCTGCAGGCGCTGATCTACACCGTGGCCCTGCATCGCTGGCTGCGTTTCCGCCTGGGTGCGGCCTACGACTACGAGCGCGACATGGGCGGCATCCGCTATCTGTTCTGCCGCGGCCTGGATGCCGCCGGCAACGGTGTGCATGTGGACCGCTTCCCGTTGGCGCTGGTGGATGCCCTGGATGCGTTGTTCGCCGGTGGCGAACAGGCCCAGGCCGAACTGGCTGCGCGTGCCCGTGGAGCCAGTGCATGAGCCTGCTGAAGGAACTGCACCAGAAGGGCCTGCTGCGCACCCTCGACCATGCACTGGCGACCAGCCTGCAGCGGCTGCGCGACGACACGCCCGAGAGCGTGGCGCTGGCGGCTGCGCTTGCGTCGCTGGCGATATCGCAAGGCCATGCTGCGTTCGATCCGGCGCAACCGCAGCGGTTGCTGGAAGGCGTACCCGAGTGGCCTGCCGCGCAGGACTGGCTGGAGCAGCTGTGCGCATCGCCGTGGGTCGCGACGCCGGAGCAGGCCGACGCCATCGCCGAGGATGCGCCGCTGGTGTTGGAGAACGGCCTGCTCTACCTGCGCCGCTATCGCGAGTACGAGCGTCAGCTGGCGGCTGGGCTGCAGCGCATCGGCCGGCATCCGCTGCCGGCGCCGGACATGGCAGCGTTGGCGCCTTTGTTCGCGCAGCTGTTCCCGCAGGCACTGGGCGGCGAAGATCATCAGGCACGCGCCGCCGGCGTGACCCTGCGCCATCCGCTGGCGCTGGTCACCGGCGGCCCCGGCACCGGCAAAACCACCACCATCGCGCGCCTGTTGCTGCTGCTGGCCGCACAGGCCCGGCACGCCGGCCAGCCGCTGCCCGAGGTGGCGTTGGCCGCGCCTACCGGGCGCGCCGCCGAGCGCATGGCCGAGAGCCTGCGTGTGGCTGTGCAACGCCTGCAGGAACAAGGACTGGACCCGGCGCTGTGCGCGGCGCTGCCCAGTACCGGCACCACCCTGCATCGCCTGCTCGGCGTGATTCCCGATTCACCGCGCTTCCGCCACCACGCCGACAATCCGCTGCCGGTGGATGTGGTCGTGGTCGACGAAGCCTCGATGATCGATCTGCCGATGATGGCCAAGCTGGTCGACGCGATCGCCAGCGGCACCCGGTTGATCCTGCTCGGCGATCCCGATCAGTTGCCCTCGGTCGAGGCCGGCGACGTGCTCAGCGCGATCCTGCGTGCCAGCGGTGATGGCATCGGCACCCGCGCCGATGACGCCCAAGCGCTGCACGGCCTGCTGGCGCCGGCCACCTTGCAGCCACAGGCCGCACCACGCGCCTTCGCCGGCCGCCGCGTGCAGCTGCAGCGCGGTTACCGGCAGAGCGATGCACTGGACCTGGCACCGCTGGCGCATGCCGTGCGCGAAGGCGACAGCAGTGCCGCCTTGCAGCTGCTGCGCAGCGGTGAACTGGCGGGCGTGCACTTCCACGAAGGCGAAGCCGACCCGTTGCGCGGCCAGCGCGAGCACCTGCTGGGCCACTGGCGTGCACTGGCCGACGCGGCCGATCCAGTGTTTGCCCTGCAGCAGGCCGGGCGCCTGCGCGTGCTGACCGCGTTGCGCGAAGGCCCGCAGGGCGCGCGCGGGCTCAACAGCCGCATCGAACAGCTGCTGGCCGGCAACACCCCCGGCTACTTCCAGGGTCGCCTGCTGCTGGTCACCGAGAACAGCTACCGTCATCGCCTGTTCAACGGCGATATCGGTATCTGCCTGCGCGATGGCAGCGGCGCGATGGTGGCCTGGTTCCCCGGCGACAGCGTCGACCAGCCGCGCGCCTTCCACCCGGCCGCACTGCCCGCGCATGAAAGCGCCTTCGCAATGACCGTGCACAAGGCACAGGGCTCGGAGTTCGATGAAGTGTGGTTGCAGCTGCCGCGCCAGGACAGCCGCGTGCTGTCGCGCGAACTGGTCTATACCGGCCTGACCCGCGCCCGCCAGGTGCTGCATGTGGCCGGCAGCGCGGATGTGCTGCAGGCCGCATTGAAGCGCCACGCCAGCCGATTGGGTGGTCTGGCCTGGCGGCTGGGTGCGGAAGAGGTGGCTGAAGCACCGGCGCGCATCGAACAGCCCACCGTGCAGGGCCAGCTGTTCTGACGCGGGGTCGGATCCCGTCCCCAACGGGAACGGGCTCCGACCCCAGTTACTCCGCGATCAATACCAGGCCATCCGGGAACACGATCGCCGCTTCGTCGGCACTCACGTCGAAGAAGCCCACGCCGTGCTTCTCGGCCAGGTCCTGCACGCGGCCATGCGCACGTTCGGCCACCGAATAGGCGAACGCGCCGTAGATCACCTGACTACCGATGCTGTACTCGGTCACCTCGGCACGGTCGTCCTCGTCGTTGCTCAGCGGCCCGTTCATTGGCGGAAATTCCTGTGCCATCTCCGCGAACCACGCCTGCAGTGCCGGGCTGCTGACCGCCGGGTCGTCGTACTCGTGGCGCTCGTTCCACTGCGTCTGCTTTTCGAACCAGGCGATGAAAGCCGCAGCCTCGCGCGGGGCCGCACTGGCCTCGAACACCATCATGTCGTAACTCATTGAACCGTCCTGTTGCCGTGGCGTAAGGACGCCGGGCATGGCCCGGCGCTACCGGATGACGATGGTAGCGCCGGGCCATGCCCGGCGGATCGCATTACATGGACGGCGCGCCGACATCCGCCAGCCCCGGCGCCAATGCCTTGGCCTCAGGGAACAGCGCGAAGCGCAGGCCGATCAGGCCCATCAGGGCTTCATCGCGGGCCTTGCAGGCAGCCACGCTGCCGACCCGGCCCAGCGAGGTATCCAACCGCTCCCGCAGCGCCTCGGCCGCCACAATCGGTTTGCGCGCGGCGATCTGACGGCGGTAATGCACGGCGATCTCTTCCAGGATGTGCTCGACCGCTTCGCGGCTGCGCTCGGGTAGTTCCAGCCGTGCGCGACGCAGCTGCAGGATGTTCAGGCCGATGCGCGCTTCGTTGAGCATGTCCACCGAGGCGATGTCGCTGCCCTCTGGCGTCGCCGCCAGGCGCGGTGCGAGCAGGCCCAGCAGGTCGAGCATGCGTGCGGCGAAGCGCTGGCGGTCCTGCTGGCCACGGCCTTCGGCGGCCTCGGCCAGCGTGGTCCAGCCCTGCCGCACCAGGCGGCGTGCGGTCCACTCGGCACCCACCGAACGGAACAGGCGGGTCATCACCACCGCAAAGCCAATGCCGATGAACATCGCGATGGACGAGTTGAGGAAGGTCTGGATGTTGGCGCTGTAGGTGTTCTGCAGGCTCAGCAGCGCGGCCAGGTTCACCGTCAGCGGCAGTGCGAACAGCGCGCTCTTCGGATGGTGCAGCATCAGCCCCAGCGGCAGGAACGCCACCGCCAGCACCAGCGCCAGCAGGCCGAAGTCGTGCACCGCCGGGAACACGCCGAACAGGTACACACCGGCCACCACCGAGGCGACCATCGCCCACACCAGGAACGACACCATGCTCGGTGCCGGGTCGTCCTGTGCGGCGAAGAACGCGGCGGTCACCGCCGCCATCATCGCGCCGTTGCCACCACCTTCCCAGCCCAGAGCGATCCACAGCACGCAGTAGCTCATCAGCGCCACGCCGGCGCTGAGCGCGGAGAACAGCGCCATGCCGTAGTCGACGTGCTTGTCGGCGGCCACGCGTTCGGTGCGGATGCGGTAGTGCGCGCGGTCCAGCGGCGCGGTGCCGTGGTCGATTGCATGCTGCAACGTGCGGCAGTCCTGCCACAGGTCCACCAGTTCCTCCAGGCGCAGCAGCAGGCTGGCCAGCTGCAGGTGCTGCAGGTCGCGGTCCACCTGCGGCTTCAGTGCGCTGATGCGCGCGCGCAGGCGGGCGTACTCGCTGGCGTTGGTCGGCCCGTCCAGCCAGTCGTGGATGTCATCGACCAGTGCCGGCAGCCCTTCCGGCAGGGCCTGGCCATCGCTGCGCAACGCGCTCAGGCGGTCGGCAATCGAGGACAGCACCGGCAACAGCAGCAGCATGCGCTCGCGCAGGCGCTCCATCGACACCGCCGAACCGGCATGGCGTGGATCATCACGGCGCAGGAACTCGATCAGCGCCTCGAACTGCACCAGGTCGGCGGCCAGCCGGTTGCGCGGCGCATGCGCGCGGCCACGTTCAAGGATCTGCCGGCACCACTGCGCGGCGTCCTCCATCCAGTTGCCGATGCGCGCGCGCAGCATCGGACGTACCGAGGCCGGGAACAGCAGCGACGCGAACAGCACCGCCACCACCGTGCCAAGGATGATCTCCTCGCTGCGTGCCACCACCGTGTCGAAGATGGTTTCCGGCGAGGTCACCGCCGGGAAGCCGATGAAGGCCGTCGTGTAACCGGCCAGCAGGAACGCGTAGCCGCGCGGGCCGCGGTTGAGCAGGGCCATGAACAGGCAGCCGGCCAGCCAGATCGACATCGCCGCGCTGAGCACCAGCGGCGTTTCCACCAGCGCCGGCAGCACCAGCAGGGTGGCCAGGCCGGCCACCAGGGTGCCGACGATGCGGTATACGCCCTTGGCCCGGGTTGGGCCCAGCAGCGGCTGGCTGACGATGTACACCGTGCCCATCGCCCAGTACGGGCGCGACAGGTTGCCGGCCATGGCGATGTACAGCGCGGCCACCGCGGCCAGGTAGGTCTTGATCGAGAACAGCCAGGCCTGGCGGTCGGTCAGCGCGTTCATGGCTTACTTCGCTGCTGTCGAGGCGTTGGGCGCGGCGGCGCTGGCCTGCCAGCCACCACCCAGCACCAGGAACAGGTGGATCTGGTCGCGCGAGACCTGCGCTTCGGCGGCGGCCAGGGTGGCATCGCTGGTGGCCAGGCTGCGGTCGGCATCCAGGCTGGACAGGTACGGCGTGCGGCCGCCCTGGTACAGCCGACGGTTCTGCTCGGCGGCCAGTGCGGCCTGCTCCTGCGCGATGCGCAGCGACTGCAGCCGGCGCAGGTCCTGCGCATAGCGGTCCAGCGCGGTCTGGGTCTCGCGCAGCGCCTGCAGCACGGTGTGGTCAAACTCGGCCAGCGCGGCATCAGCACCGGCTTCGGCGGCGTGGATGCGCGCGTGGGTGCCCGAGGACGGCAGCGTCCACGAGATCAGCGGGCCGATCGACCACTGCTGGGTCATCGGCGTGCCGAAGTCTTCCAGCAGGCCGGCGGCACCGAGCGAGGCACCCAGGCGGATGTCCGGGTACAGCTCGGCGGTGGCGACACCAATCCGCGCCGTGGCCGAGGCCAGCTTGCGCTCGGCCTGGCGCACGTCCGGGCGACGCTGCAGCAGTGCACGGCCATCACCGACCGGCAGCGGCTGCGCCAGGCTGGGGGCATGTGCACAGTCGATCACACCGGCCGGCAGCTGGCCCGGGGTCTGCCCCAGCAGCGCGGCCAGCGAATAGGCGGCGGCCGAGCGCTGCGCCTGCAGCGGCGGGAGTGCAGCTTCCAGCAGCGCCACCTGGGCATTGGCGCGGGCCAGTTCCGGCGGCGTGCCGCGGCCGGCCGCGATCAGGCGCTCGGTAACGCTGCGGCTGCGCTGCTGCAGCTGCAGGGAATGCTCGGCCACGTGCAGTTCGTGGTTGGCGTGGCAGATTTCCAGATAGCTGTCGGCCACCTGCGCGACCACGCTGACCTGGGCCAGATCGCGTGCCGCAGCGACCGACTGCTCGTCGGCACGGGCCGCTTCGGCGCCGCGCTTGAGCTTGCCGAACAGATCGAACTGGTAACTGACCGCGAACTTGCCATCGGCCAGGTTGATCACCGGCAGCTCGTGCCCCTGCAGGAACGATTCGGCCGACAGCTGTGCGCGGCTGATCCCGGCCTCGGCCTCATACTCGAAGCCACCGGCGTCCAGCGCCTGTTCGTATACCGCCGCGGCACGGCGCAGGTGCGCATCGGCGGCCTTCAGTTCCACGTTGTCACGCAGCGCCTGGGTGATCAGGCCATCCAGCACCGGGTCGTTGTACAGCGACCACCAGCGGTCGGGCAGCGCCTGGTTGGCGGCAATCTGCGGGTTCTGCGTATCGATGAAGGCGGCATTGGCCTGCGGACGCTTGAACGCCGAACCTTCCGGCAATGCGTAGTCGGGGCCGACGGTCCTGCACGCGGCCAGGCTGGCCAGCGCGACGATCAGGCCGAGACGGGGCAGGGCGGCGTTCACAGGCCCGCCTGTGTCGGCGCGGTGCCGGCCTTGTCGTTGTGCGGGTGGCGGCCGGTGTCCACGGTCACCGTGGCGGTGCGGCCGGCGATCAGTTCGACGCCCTTGGGCACCTCGTCGATGGCGATGCGCACCGGGATGCGCTGGGCCAGGCGCACCCAGTCGAAGGCCGGGGTCACGTTCGGCAGCAGGGTGCTGCCATTGCTGCGGTAGCGGTCCTCGATGCCGGCGGCGATGCTCTCGACATGGCCGCGCAGCGGGGTCGATTCACCCATCAGGCGGATGTCCACGCGCTGCCCCGGCGCGACGCCACGCAGTCGGGTTTCCTCGAAGTAGCCATCGATGCGGAACGAGCCGGTATCCAGCAGCGCCAGCACTGGCTTGCCGGCCACCACGTAGTCACCCACGCGCATGGTGCGGTCGTTGACCCGGCCATCGGCCGGTGCGCGCACCTCGGTGCGGCCCAGGTTGAGCTCGGCCAGGTCGACCGCGGCCTGTGCGGTGGCCAGTGCAGCCTGTGCGGCCTGCAGCTTGGCGCGGCGCACTTCGGCGTCCTCGGCGGCGACCAGGTCCTGCAGGCTGCGGTCACGGCCGATCTCGCGGCGCAGCTGTGCCACCGAGGCCTGGCGCTCGCCCAGGCTGGCCTTGGCCTGCTCCAGCGCGATGCGGTAACGGGCTCGGTCGACCACGAACAGCAGGTGACCCTTCTTCACCGCTTGGTTGTCGGCCACCTGCACCGTTTCCACCAGCCCGGACACGTCCGGCGCCACCTGCACCACGTCGGCGCCGACATGGGCATCGCGGGTCCACGGCTCATCCATGTAATAGACCCACAGCTGGCGCAGCACCAGCAGGGCGACGATCACGGCTGCGCTGGTGAGCAGCACCGGCAGGGTCTTCTTCACGATCTTGTTCACGATTGCATCCAACGCAGGAGGTGGAACAGCAGGCCAAGCACGATCCCGTACAGGGCCAGGTTGAACAGCGCCGGGTGCCATACATGGCGATAGGCGCCGGCACGCTGCAGCAGCGCGTGCAGGCCGCTGTTGACCAGATAGGCCAACAACATCAACCCGAGCAGGGTCGGGACGAACACTCCGTGGAGACTGAATTCACCGGGCATCGGTAGGGGCGGGGGCGAGGTGGGGGAGGGGAGGAACAACGAAACAGCAGCAACGGGTAAAAGCCGCTGGCGTGTGCACGGCAGCGGCGGTATTCGGGGGCAGCGGTCTTACGTGATGCGGTCGGCGGCCTCGGCCAGCAGGCGCCATGCCTTCAGCACGGCATGCAGTTCATCGATGGACAGCTCGCCGAACACGTCCTGGCGCAGGCCGATCAACTGGTCTTCCAGCTCGCTGACCAGCGCGTGTCCCGCGTCGGTCAGCCACAGCAGGTTGGCGCGGCGGTCGCTGGCGTCGCTCTCGCGGCGGACCAGGTCGCTGGCGCACAGCTTGTCCAGCAGGCGGACCAGGGAAGGACCCTCCATGCCCAGCTGCTGGGCCAGCGCCACCTGGCGGATGCCGCCACCGGAGCGGCCGATCATCAGCAGCGGCATGGTGCAGGCGGTGGAGATGCCGTAGCTGCCGAGCCGGCTGTCGGCCAGGCGCTGCCACTGCCGCCCTGCGTAAAGCAGGCCGGAGCTGAGCTGCATCTGCAGCACGGTGCGCTCGTCGAGGGGTCGGTCCATAAGAGATAGATAGGATACTACTAATTTCATTCCTATCAATAGATTTTTCTGAATGGGCGGGTGTGTTGAGGAAAGCGCTGCGCCTGCCTGGTGTCGGGTGGGGCTGCGGGGGCCGGACGGTGCAGGACACGCCGCAAGTACGTCCCTGTAGCAACTGTGTTGCTGGAGAGTCTCAGGCCCGTCAGGTAAACGGGCACGGTAGTGCCGGCCGCTGGCCGGCAGCCTTTGGTCTTTCGCCCTGGCTCGCCTCAGGCGGGGACTAGCCCGCTTTCAGCGTCGCGCACACGGGCGTTGAGGATGACCAGCATCTTCCGCATCACTGCCACGATGGCCACCTTGCCTTCCTTGCCGCGGGCTCGTAGCGACTGGTAAAAATCGCGCAGCCGAGGTTCATGCCGCATGGCCGACATTGCCGCCATGTAGAGCACTTGCCGGATTTCGGCTCTTCCACCGTGGATGCTTCGTTTTCCTCTCATCGTGCCGCTGTCGTGGGACATCGGGGCTACCCCGACCAGGCTGGCGATGCGCTTGCCAGTGATCCTGCCAAGCTCTGGCAGATAGCTGGCTAGAACTGCCTGCAGCACAGGCCCTACGCCCTTCATCGACTTCAGCATCTTCAGTTGAGGCTGCTGACCAACCTGCTCGACGATCTGCTTGCCCAGACGCTCAACCAACGTTTGTAGGCGGGTGATGTTGCCTTGCAGTAGTCGGCGCAGTTCACGATCAAGCACCATTTCCTGCTGCTGCCGCGCGATGGTCAGGGCGTCCATCGCCTGCCGACGTGCCCGAACGAACTCCCGCATCTTCTGCTGCCAAGACTGCAGCGGCTGATAGGGAGGCAGCTTCACCAGGGCGGCCATCTGCGCCAACGCGTAGGCATCCAAACGGTCGGTTTTGGCAATCTGACCCAGACCCTGAGCCAGTTTCCGGGCGCGCAAGGCATTGGCACGGACCACCGGATGACCGGCCTTGTGCAGGAAATCCAGCACAGGCTGCTCATAGCCACCTGTGGCTTCAAGCACGATCTGGCTGGTCGGACGCTTCTTCAGCCAAACATCCAGTTCAGAAAACCCGGAGCGGTTGTTGCCGACCTGCAGGGTTTCTCCGTCCGTCGTACCGATATCCAGCTGACGCTTGCTGACATCAATCCCGATCCCGTTCATCACCTGACTCCGTATAGTCTGGAAGGGTCGAGAGCTCCCCCGCTTGCCCAGTCTTATCGCTTCGAGTGGTCGCTCCAGCAACTGTTCGGGCGGATCAAGGGAGATTCCGGCGTGGGCGCCAAGCTACATGGCGATCGTCGCGATCCTGGTTACGGATCGTCGAGATCTAGGCTCGCACGGCGGCCCACGCCGGCTCTCGACGCCTACGCTGCCAGATTCCGATCAGATAAGGCTCGGCCGCGGCATCCATGCCGCGGACGGTCCTGCCCCGCCCGGCCCCCGCTGCCCTCCCATCACCCGGCGGGCGCGGTGGGTTGGCTCTTTAAAGGCAAGGGCGGGAGCCGAAGCAGTGCGGACCAACGGTCCGCACCTACCAAGGCAGCGGCGCGCAGTGCCCCCGAAGCCATGACCCCCAGCTTTTGCCCCCGCTTTCGGGTGGCCTCGTCGCGCCCGCAGGAAACTGTCCAGGAGGGGGAGAGGGGGCTGCGCAGGACCGTTGGCGCCATGGATGGCGCCATCGAGCCCCATGGATGGGTTCACGGCGTGTCCTGCGCAGCCCCCTCTCCCCCTCCAGCCCAGTACCAGACAAGGCGCCCCAAAGACCCCCCGATGAACCGTCCCAACAGGACGACCCACCCCCCGGTCGGGTACGATGCTCGCCCCCCGTTCGGGACGCTGTACGCAATGAGCAAGAACAACGAAAAGGCCGCCCCGCAGGGCGACGTGACCCAGGACCAGGCCGAGGATGCCGTGCGCACCCTGCTGCGCTGGGCCGGTGAGGACCCGTCCCGTGAAGGCCTGCTGGATACCCCCCGCCGTGTCGCCGAAGCCTATGGCGACTGGTTCAGCGGTTACCGCGACGACCCGCGCGCCTACATGGAGCGGACCTTCGAGGAAGTGGCCGGCTACGACGAACTGATCGTCCTGCGCGACATCGAGTACGAAAGCCACTGCGAGCACCACATGGCGCCGATCATCGGCCGCGTGCATGTCGGCTACCTGCCGGCCGGCAAGGTGGTGGGCATCAGCAAGCTGGCCCGCGTCGTCGAAGCCTACGCCCGCCGTTTCCAGGTGCAGGAGAAGATGACCGCGCAGATCGCCCAGTGCATCCAGGATGTGCTGCAGCCGATCGGTGTCGGCGTGGTCGTCGAAGGCGCCCACGAATGCATGACCACCCGCGGCATCCACAAGCGCGGCGTCAGCATGGTTACCTCCAAGATGCTGGGCAGCTTCCGCGACGACGCGCGTACCCGCGCCGAGTTCCTGCGTTTCATCGAAGTGGGCGGCAAGCGCTGAGCCGCTTGCCTGCACAGCGCCGACCCTGCGTGGCCGGCATGCCCACGGCTGCCCTTGCGGCGGCCGTGCGTGGCGGCTCGTCCCCGCCAGCCCTCATGACTCCTTTCGCTGCATGAAGCACCGCGAACGCATCTCCCGTTACCGCCATCTGCGCGAACAGCCCCAGTGGAAGCTGCTCGCCGCCGACCATGCCCCGGAAATCATTGGCCTGCTGCAAGGGCTGCTGATGGACGGCGAGCGCACGCTGTCGTCGTCGGTGCTCAACGAGCGCCTGCAACGTGCGCTGGACCAGCTCAACGGCGACGAACTGTCGCGCGACCTGCCGCGCACCGCGCAGGCCTACATCGCGCACTGGCTGGCCCAGGGTTGGCTGGAACGCCGTTTGCCCGAAGGCGCCGACCAGGAGCAGTACGAACTGTCGACCGCGGCGCTGCAGGCCATCCGCTTCGCCGACGGCCTTGAGCAGGCCCGCGTGGCCGCCACCGAAAGCCGCCTGGCGCTGGTCATCGAACAGCTCTCGCAGCTGGCCGCACAGACCGAATCCGATCCGGACGCGCGCCTGTCCGCGCTGCGCGACGAGCGTGACCGCATCGACGCTGAGATCGCCCGTGTCGGTGCCGGCCGTGTGATCGCGCTGGACGGCAAGCGCGCGCTGGAACGTGCGCGCCAGATCATCGGCCTCGCCGACGAGCTGACCGAGGACTTCCGCCGCGTGCGCGACGACTTCGAACAGCTCAACCGCGATTTCCGCGAACGCATCATCGACGACGAGGGCGAGCGCGGCGACGTGCTGTCGCAGCTGTTCGAAGGCGTGGACGTGATCGGCGAGAGTGATGCCGGGCGCAGCTTCCAGGCCTTCTGGCGCCTGCTCAACGACGCCGAGCAGAGCGCCCAGCTCGATGCCGCGCTGGAAGCGGTGCTGGCGCGTGGCTTTGCGCGCCGCCTTGACCGCAACGAACGCAACTTCCTGCGTGGCTTCACCAGCACCATGCTCGAGCGTGGTGGCCAGGTGCACGACGTGCTGCAGAACTTTGCGCGCAGCCTGCGCGGCTTCGTGCAGAGCCGTGGCTACCTGGAACAGCGCCGTCTCAACCAGTTGCTGAAACAGGCGCAGTCCGAAGCGCTGGCGCTGCGCGACGAGTTCCCCGCACAGCGTGGCATCGGCCGCGACCTGCAGCTGACCACCAGCCGCCTGCGTTCGTGGTCGCAGTGGAAGCTGCATGATCCGCGCAGTGCCCAGGTCGATGGCAACGTCGAATACAACGACGCGGCCGCGATCAGCCTGGAAAGCGTTGGCGATCTGGTCGCTTCATCCGAAATCGACTTCCGCACCCTGCGCCGCGACCTGCACGACCTGCTCGATGCACAGCCGCGGCTCAGCATCGCCCAGGCCCTGTCGCAGCGCGAGGCGCCGCAGGGTCTTGGCAGCGTCATCGGCTATCTGTCGCTGGGCACGCGCTTCGGCAACGTGATCGCCGGCGAGCAGGAGCTTGCCGAATGGCGTGGTGGCGACGGCCAGATCCGTCGCGCCCGCATCCCGCTGGTTTGGTTCACCCAGGAGAGACGCCATGAGCTGGCATGAAGATCCCATCGACGCAGCGCAGGCCGACGTGGCGGAAGACGCCTACGAAGCCGAGCCGGTGGCGGCCGTGGCACAGCCCCGCCGTGGCAACGACGTGTACTACCTGGGCGATACCGGACGCCTGCCGCTGGATGCGCGCCGCGCGCTGTGCCAGCTGCTGATCGGCCCCAGCATCGACCAGCTGCGCCACGCCAAGCTGTGGCCGGCGCTGATCCGCAGCGAGGCGGCCATCCGTTCGTCGCTGGCCGACCTGTTCCTGGAACTGGTGCTCGACCGTGACAGCGGTGTGGCCTTCACACGCCAGGCCGATACCGAAGACGTTGATGCGCCGGTGCTGCTGCGTACCTCACCGCTGACCTTCATCGATTCGGTGCTGCTGCTGTACCTGCGCCAGCAGCTGGCCGAGGCCGATGCGCGCGGCAACCGCGCAGTGGTGGCCGACGCCGAGATGGCCGAAGCGCTGGCCATCTACGAAAAGAACCTGTCCACCGACCGCGCCGGCTTCAACCGCCGCGTCGCCTCGGCGGTGCAGAAGATGAAGGACAACCACATCCTGACCCGCCTCAGCGGCCAGGAAGACCGCCACGAAGTCTCGCCGGCGCTGAAGCTGCTGTTCTCCGCCGAAGACGTGTCCCAGCTTTCGGCGGTGTACCGCCAGCTGCGCGAAACCCCGGCCGCCGAGGCCTGAGAGACCCTAACATCGCATGGCTATCTCCAAGCACACTCCCGCCCTGTTCAACGAAGGCCTGCCGGACCCGCGCCTGCAGCAGTTCCGCATGCGCCGCCTGCAGGTGCACAACTGGGGCACCTTCAATGGCCTGACCGAAGTGCCGATCGCCGAGCGCGGCTTCCTGTTCGTCGGCCGTTCCGGCTCGGGAAAGTCGACCCTGCTCGATGCCATGTCCGCGCTGCTGACGCCACCGGCCATCGTCGACTTCAACGCCGCCGCGCGTGAAGCCGAGCGCAGTGGGCGCGACCGCAACCTGGTGTCCTATGTGCGTGGCGCGTGGGCCGACCAGCAGGACAGCGGCACCGGTGAAATCGCTACGCAGTACCTGCGCAAGGGTGCGACCTGGACTGCACTGGTGCTGGAATACCGCGCTGGCGACGGCCGCGTGGTCAGCCTGGTGCGCCTGCTGTGGATCTCCGGAAACGGCACCTCGGCCGGTGACGTGCGCAAGCACTACATGATCGCCGAGCGTCCGTTCGACATCGCCAAGGATCTCGGCGGCTTCGACCTGGACCTGCGCAAGCTCAAGCAGAAGCTGTCCGACCTGCACCACTTCGACACGTTCTCCGGCTACGCCGAGCGCTTCCGCGACCTGCTCGGCATCGACAACGAGATGGCACTGCGCCTGCTGCACAAGACGCAGTCGGCGAAGAACCTGGGTGACCTCAACGTCTTCCTGCGCGACTTCATGCTCGACACGCCGAAGACCTTCGACGCTGCCGAGCGCCTGGTCAGCGACTTCGCCGAGCTTGATGGCGCGCACCAGGCCGTGGTCACCGCCCGCCGCCAGGTGGAAACCCTGCTGCCGGCACGCGCCTACTACAACGACCTGAAGGAAATGCACCGTCAGCGCGGCGACGACGAAGCACTGAAGCTTGGCGTCGACAGCTTCCGCGAAAGCCGCCGCCAGGCGCTGATCGAAGCGCGCCTGCGCGAGATGGATGTGCGTGACCGTGGCCTGCTCGGCGAAGAAGCCCAGCGCCGTGCCGCGCTGGACAACCACACCGAGCGTCTGGCCGAACTGGAACTGCAGCGCCGCCAGCAGGGCGGTGAGCGCATCGAGGAACTGGAACGCGAACAGGGCCGCGCCGAAGCCGAGCGCGACCGCCGCAAGGCCAAGCGTGACCAGGCCCAGGAGGCCGCACAGCAGCTGCAGGCCGAACTTCCCGACGATGCCCATGGCTTCGCCGAGCTGGTCGAGCGTGCGCAGAATGAACTGCAGGACCGCCAGCGTGCCTCGGCAGCACTGGACGATGCGATCAGCGATCGCCTCGGCGGCAAGCGCGATGACGAGCGCCGCTTCGGTGAAGTGCGCAGCGAACTCGAAGCGATGCAGCGCACGCCCTCCAACATCCCGGCGCCGATGCAGAAGCTGCGCGCGCGCCTGGCCGAGGAAACCGGCATCGCTGAAGCGGCGCTGCCGTTCGTCGGCGAGCTGATCCAGGTCCGCTCGGAAGAGCAGGGCTGGCAGGGCGCCATCGAGCGCGTGCTGGGCGGCTTCGCGCTGTCACTGCTGGTCGATGACAAGCACTACAACGACGTCGCCGAGTGGGTGAACCGTACCCACCTGGGCATGCGCTTCACCTATTACCGTGTGCGCCGCAACGACGATGCGTTCGCGCGTGAGCCGTCGGCGAAATCGCTGCTGCACAAGCTGGAGCTGCGCGAGCACGTCTTCGAAAGCTGGCTGCGCCGCGAGCTCGGCAAGCGCTTCGACTACGAGTGCGTGGATGCCAAGCAGCTGCGCAACGTCGACCGCGGCATCACCCGCGAAGGCCAGGTCAAGCATCCGGGCGACCGCTTCGAGAAGGACGACCGCAGTGCGGTGGGCGACCGCCGTCGCTGGATCCTCGGCTTCAACAACCACGACAAGGTGGGCGCCTTCGAGCGCGAAGCACAGGAACTGGCCAAGCGTATCGCCAGCTGCGAGACCGATATCGCGCGCCTGCGCGGCCAGCGTGACCGCGACAACGAACGTCGCCTGGCCTGCCATGAGCTGGTCAGCATCAGCTGGAACGAGATCGACATCGCCGCCCCACAGCAGCGCCTGAGCGATATCGAGGCCACCCTGCGCGACCTGCGCGAAGGCAACGCCGATCTCGCCAAGCTGGCCAAGCAGATCGACGCCGTGCGTGCCGACATCGAGCAGGCGCGCCGTACCTACGAAGACGTCCGCGTCGAACGTGGGCAGCTGGTCAAGGAACGAGATCGCCTGGACCGTGCACGCCAGCAGAGCCGTGCACTGGTGCTGCCGAGCCTGGCCCAGGAGCACGAGGCTGGACTTGCCGAGCGCCTGCAGGAGCAGGGCCCGCTCAGCCTGGAAACGCTGGAAGCGCACATGCGCCAGGTCAGCAACACGCTGAACGAGCAGCTGTCGTCTTCGCAGCAGGACCTCAACCGCATCGAGAACCAGCTGATCGGCTGCTTCCGCCGCTTCATCCAGCAGTGGCCGGAGGAATCGGGCGACTTCACCGTGTCGGTGGCCTCGGCCGAGGACTTCCTCGCACGCCTCGAACGCCTGGAGCGCGATGGCCTGCCGCAGCACGAAGAGCGTTTCTTCGACCTGCTGCAGAACCAGAGCAAGAACAACCTGCTGGCGCTGCAGCGCCACAGCGCCGAGGCCCGCAAGTCGATCGGCCAGCGCCTGGACGAAGTGAACGCCAGCCTCGAACAGGTGCCGTTCAACCGCGGCACGCTGCTGACCATCGAACTGAGCGACCGCCGCCTGCCGGAAGTCGGCGAGTTCCACCTGCAGCTGCGCGAAGTGTTGTCGCAGCAGCAGACCGAGCAGCGCGAGCTGGCCGAATCGCAGTTCACTGTGCTGCGCCAGCTGGTCAACCGCCTGGGTTCACAGGAAGGCGAAGACAAACGCTGGCGCGAGCTGGTGCTGGACGTGCGCATGCACGTGGAGTTCATCGGCGTCGAGCTGGATGCGGAGACGCGCCAGCAGGTCGAGATCTACCGCAGCGGCGCCGGCAAGTCCGGTGGCCAGCGCCAGAAGCTGGCCACCACCTGCCTGGCGGCGGCCCTGCGCTACCAGCTCGGCGGCGCCGACAGCCAGCTGCCCAGCTATGCCGCGGTCGTGCTCGACGAAGCCTTCGACAAGGCCGACAACGAGTTCACCGCGCTGGCGATGAACATCTTCGACAACTTCGGCTTCCAGATGGTGGTGGCCACCCCGCTGAAGTCGGTGATGACGCTGGAACCGTTCATCGGTGGCGCCTGCTTCGTCGAAATCAGCGGCCGCCACGACTCCGGCGTGCTGCTGATCGAGTACGACGAAGAAGGCAAGCGCCTGAAGCTGCCCGAGCGCAGCCGCCAGCAGGCCAACGAACCGGAAGAAGCGGAGGCCTGACCCGGCCGATTGAATGGGAATGCCGGCCAGCGGCCGGCACTACCCATGGGCGGGGTTCATGACCCGGTAGTGCCGGCCGCTGGCCGGCAACCGCACTCACGCTCCGCGCAACGTATCCCACGCCATCCGCGCGATCAGCACCACCACCAGCCCCACGAACAGCTTGCGGATGAACGGCGTACCGCCCTTCAGCGCCAACCGCGTGCCCACCACCGAACCGATGATGTTGGCCGCCGCCATCGGCAGCGCGAACAGCCACAGGATGTTGCCGGTCGGCACGAAGAACGAGATCGCCGCCACATTGGTCGCCAGGTTCACCACCTTCGACGCGGCCGATGCGCGCAGGAAATCCAGTCCGAAGAAGCGCACGAACAGGAAGATCAGGAAGCTGCCCGTACCCGGCCCGAAGAAGCCATCGTAGAAGCCGATCGCCGCACCAATGGCCAGTGCGATGGCCAGCTCGCGGCGGCCGATCTCCTGCGGCCGGTGCAGTGCACCGAAATCCTTCTTCCATAGCGTGTAAGCCAGCATCGCGATCAGCAGCACCAGTACCAGCGGGCGCACCGCATCCTTGGGCAGCAGGCTCACCGCGGTGGCCCCGGCGAAGGAGAAGATGAAGGCCGTGCCAGCCGCGAACAGCACCGGCTTCCACGGGAAGCGCACATTGCGTGCATAGCGCCAGGCCGCTGCACCCGTGCCGAACATCGAGCTGAACTTGTTGGTACCGAACAGCATCGCCGGCGTCTGCTGCGGCAGCACCGTGAACAGGCCGGGCAGCTGCACCAGGCCACCGCCACCGACGGCGGCATCCACAAGGCCGGCGATGAAGGCGATCACCACCAGCCACCACAACTCAGGGGGAACCAGTTCCAGCACGGCGATCAATCAAGGTGGGGGGCGCGACAGCATACGCCTGTCCTGCATCAGCTGACCCGTGCCGCGCGTGGATCAATCCGTGCAACCCGGCGACAATGCCGGCATGAGCCGAAAACCCGCCGATCCCTGTCCCTGCGGCCTGCCCGCCGACTACGCCGCCTGCTGCGGCCGTTTCCATGCTGGCGACGCGGCGCCTGATGCCGAGCGCCTGATGCGTTCGCGTTACAGCGCCTACGTGCGCGGTTTGGCCGACTACCTGCGCCAGACCTGGCACCCGGACACGCGTCCGGCCGAGCTGACGCTGGACGATGCGCCGGGCCAGCGCACGCATTGGCTGGGCCTGACCGTGCACGAGCACACCATTACCGGTGCCGACAGCGCCGACGTCCGCTTCACCGCGCGCTACCGCATCGGCGGCGGCAGCGCGGTGAAGATGACCGAACACAGCCGCTTCCAGCGCATCGAAGGCCGCTGGTACTACCTCGACGCGGTCTGAGCCTCAGCCGCCACGCATGGCCAGCACGCGCTGGCCGGCCTGCGCATGCACCTGGTTGCGGCCCCCGTCCTTGGCCGCGTACAGCGCCTGGTCGGCGGCCTTGACCACCGCCGTCGGCCGCTGGTCCACACGACTGTCGGCCAGGCCGATGCTCACCGTCACCTGCACGACCTGGCCGCTGCCACCGCGTCCGCGTTGCTGTCGACCGGCCTCGTCGTCGCGGCTGCGGGTGCTGCGGTCGCGCAGCTGCATACGGGTGTCCTCGATGCTCTGCCGCAGGGCTTCGACTGCATCGACGCAGGCCGTCGCCGGACGGTCCAGGAACACCACCGCGAATTCCTCGCCGCCGTATCGGAACGCGCGACCGCCATCACCCACCCGCGCCAGCCGCGAGGCCACCAGTCGCAGCACGTCGTCGCCGGTGTCGTGGCCATGGGTATCGTTGAATGACTTGAAGTGGTCCACGTCCACCATCGCGATGCTGTAGGTGCCGCGTGCCCGCTGCAGGGTCTCGTTGAACGCGCGGCGCCCCGGCAGGCCGGTCAGCTCATCGCGGAAGGCCATGTGGAAGGACTCCTGCAGCATCGCACCCAGCACCAGCAGCAGGGCGGCGCAGCTCAGCGCCGGCAGCAGCACCGGCTGCAGGAACATCCGTGGCAGCATCCACCACAGGCACAGCAGCGCCAGCAGCATTGCCGTGTGCAACGGGCGCGGGTGCCGCCAGGCCTGCCAGCCCAGCGCGGCGGTCGCCAGCAGGAACAGCAGCGCCGGTAGCTGCGCCAGCGCGTTCCAGTCGGCCGGGATCCACGCCCAGTGACGGTTCGACAGCAGATCGTGCATGCCGCGCGGCTGCTGCGTGGCCAGCAGCAGGAAGATCAGCAGCGCCACGCTGCATACCACGCCGCGCAGCAGCAGGTCCTGGCGTCGGCGCCCGCGCTCCGGCCACAACGACAGGCCGGTGAACAGCAATGGCAGCCACGCCGAGATGGCATGGAAGCGCAGCGGTGTCAGCGCGCCGACATGGCCGCTGCGCAGGTAGCCGCCGACATCCTGGTGCAGCAGCGCGAACATGACCGCCACCACCAGCAGCAGGCAGAGCGAACGTATCTGGTGGTAGAGCAGGGCCAGCCCCGCGCCGAGGCAGGCCAGCAGCCAGGGCAGGATGCGCTGCGCCGGGCTGGCCACGTCTGCGGTATCCAATGCGGTGCACAGCACCACGGCAACCAGCATGGCGGGCAGCACGAACAGGTAATGCGCAGGCTGGCGGAGCGGATGCAGGGGCAAGCAGGAATTCCAGCGCGGTGACGACGCGGCCGCAGCATTGCCGTTAGCGGCGTTCGTGGCGGCTTCTTGAATGCGGCAGGCTCATCCATGTGAACGAAGTGACGCCGAACCATGACGTCGCACTCACCGTCCAGCGCCGATGCTACCCACATGGACAGCGTACCCGCCGCCGTCGCTGCCCCGCAGCACGATCTCGCCCGCCAGTTCGCCCATGTACGGACGCGCAGCCTGCAGCTGGCCGCGCCGCTCAGTGCCGAGGACGCCATGCTGCAGAGCATGGCTGACGCCAGCCCGAGCAAATGGCACCTGGCCCACACCACCTGGTTCTTCGAACGCTTCGTGCTGGCGGGTTTCGGCACCGCGCCAGCGCATGACCCGGCCTGGGACTACCTGTTCAACAGCTACTACAAGAGCATCGGCCCGGCGCATGCGCGGCCACAGCGCGGGTTGCTGTCGCGGCCCTCGCTGCAGCAGGTGCGCGACTACCGCAAGCAGGTCGATGCGCAGGTGCAATCGCGGTTGGCGGCGGGCGATCTCGATGAACAGGCACTGCAGCATCTGCAGCTGGGCCTGCAGCACGAGCAGCAGCACCAGGAACTGCTGCTCACCGACATCAAGCATGCGTTCTGGTGCAATCCGCTGCAGCCGCCATATCGCGAAGACCTGCAACCCGTCGCAGGCAACGCCAGCGCTCAGGGCTGGATCGAATCACCCGAGCGCATCGTCACCGTCGGCGCCGCGGCATGGCCGCAGCAGGCCGCGTTCGCCTATGACAACGAATCGCCAGCGCACCGCGTGGTGCTCCCCGCGCACGCACTGGCCGAGCGTCCCGTCAGCAATGCCGAGTACCACGCCTTCATCGAGGCCGGTGGTTACCGGGAGCCGCGCTGGTGGCTCAGCGAAGGCTGGGCGCTGCGCGAAGCCGAGGGCTGGCAGCACCCGCTGTACTGGGATGACGACCTGCAGCGCGAGTACACCCTCGGCGGTTGGCGTGCGCTGGATCCGCACGCGCCGGTCTGCCATCTCAGCTACTACGAGGCTGACGCCTGCGCCCGCTGGGCCGGTGCACGCCTGCCCAGCGAGTTCGAATGGGAAGCGGCTGCGACGTCGCAACCGGTCAGCGGCCACTTCGCCGAGGATGACCACCTGCACCCGTTGGCGGGGCAGGGCAGTGGACTGCGCCAGCTGTTCGGCGATGTCTGGGAATGGACCCAATCGGCCTACGGCGCTTATCCCGGTTTCCGCCCGTTCGCCGGCAACCTGGGTGAGTACAACGGCAAGTTCATGTGCGGGCAGTGGGTGCTGCGCGGCGGCAGCTGCGCCACGCCGCGCGGACATGTGCGCGCCAGCTACCGAAACTTCTTCATGCCGCCGGCGCGCTGGCAGTTCTCCGGGCTGCGCCTGGCCAGGGACCTCACATGAGCACCGTGCATGACGCGCTGCAGGCATTGACCGATCTCACCCCCGGGCGGCAGCAGATCCTCTCCGACGTAGTGGCCGGACTCTCACGTACGCCGCGCCAGCTGCCGTCCAAGTACTTCTACGATGCGCGTGGCTCGCGCCTGTTCGAGCAGATCACGCAGACCCCCGAGTATTACCCCACGCGCACCGAGCTGGCCCTGCTGAAGCGTGTGCTGCCGGACGTCGCCCGAACCGTCGGCCCACGCCTGCATGTGGTGGAGCTGGGCAGCGGCAGCGGACGCAAGACCGCGCTGCTGCTGGCCGCACTTCACGACCCGGTGGCCTATACGCCGATTGAAATCTCGCGGGCCGCGCTGCTGTCCAGCATCGATCATCTGGCGCCGGCGTTGCCGGAGGTGGAGATGCTGCCGGTCTGTGCCGACTTCACCCGCCCCGTCGCCGTTCCCATGCCCGAGCGCGAACCCGCGCGACGGCTGCTGTTCTTCCCCGGTTCCACGCTGGGCAACTTTGAAGGCGAAGACGCGGTCGCACTGCTGCGGGCGATGCGCCAGACGATGGGCCGCGACGGCCTGGCCCTGGTCGGCATCGATCTGCACAAGGACCCGGCTCTGATCGAAGCGGCCTACAACGACGCGCAGGGCGTCACCGCCGCGTTCACTCTCAACCTGCTGGCCCGGCTCAATCGCGAGATCGGCAGCGACTTCGACCTCGACGGCTTCCACCACCGTGCCTGCTACAGCACCGCGCGGTTGCGCATCGAAACCGATCTGGTCAGCCGCTGGGCGCAGGATGTGCATCTGGACGGCCGCGCCTTCCACTTCGCCGCCGACGAACCGATCCGTGTGGAGTACAGCCACAAGTACACCGACGACAGCTTCGAGGCGCTGCTGCAGCAGGCGGGCCTGCAGGCCACGCAGCGCTGGAATGCCGACAGTCCCGCCTACGGCCTGCGCCTGCTGCGTGCCATCTAGGGTGGCCGGCCAGCCGGTACCCCTTCAGGTTCTGCAGCACCGCTACCCCTAAGATGGCCCTGCACCGGCAACACGGAGGACGCCATGCCCATTCTGATCACGCTCGGCCTGGCCGCCGCCCTCGCCTCGACGCCGGCGCAGCCGACGGCACCCGATCCCGGCCTCGATCCGGCCTTCAGCCGCTGCCTGGCGGGCCTGCAGGCCGCGGTCGCCAGCCAGGGCATCAGTGCCGACCGCTTCAACGAAATCACCGCCGATCTCACCCCGGACCCCAGCGTGCTCGGCCTGCTCGATGCGCAGCCGGAATTCACCACGCCGATCTGGGATTACCTGGCAGCCCTGGTCGATCGCCAGCGCGTTGATGATGGGCGCGCGATGCTGCAGCAGCATCGTGACCTGCTCGATCGCGTGTCCGCACAGTACGGCGTCGATCCGACCACCATCGTCGCCGTATGGGGCGTGGAGAGCGACTATGGCCGCGTGTTCGGCAAGCGCCCGCTGCTGCAGTCCCTGGCCACGCTGTCCTGCGCCGGCCGTCGCCAGGCCTTCTTCCGTGGCGAACTGCTGGCCCTGCTCAAGCTGATCGACCGGGGTGACCTGCAGGCGCAGGGGCTGACTGGTTCCTGGGCCGGCGCGTTCGGCCATACCCAGTTCATGCCCAGCACCTATGCACGCATCGCGGTCGACGGTGACGGCGACGGTCGTCGTGATCTGGTCGGCAGCATTCCCGACGCGCTGGCGTCCACCGCCAACTACCTCAAGCGTGCCGGCTGGCGCAGTGGCGAGCCATGGGGCATGGAGGTCCGTATCCCGGCCGGCTTCAACGCCAGCCAGGCCGGTCGTACCCAACGCCGCGCGCTGGCCGACTGGCGCGCGCAGGGCGTGACCGCGCTGGATGGCAGCGCGCTGGCACCGGCCAACCTCCCGGCCGACGCGCGCGCCGCCCTGCTGCTGCCGGCCGGCAACAAGGGCCCGGCATTGCTGGTGTTCCGCAACTACGACGCGATCTACAGCTACAACGCCGCCGAAAGCTATGCGCTGGCGATCGCGACGCTGGCTGACCAATTGCGTGGCGGCAACGGGTTGGCCACCGCCTGGCCGACCGACGACCCGGGCCTGGGCCGCGATGAGCGCCGCCAACTGCAGACCCTGCTGCTGGCCCGCGGCCACGATATCGGCAGCGCCGATGGCATGATCGGTACGGCCACGCGTCGCGCGATCCAGTCCGAGCAGCAGCGCCTCGGCTGGACCAATGCCGATGGGCGTGCTGGGCAGCGCATCCTGCGCACGCTGCAGGAAGAGGCCGCAGCGGCAGCGCCCGGCGTGCAGAAGGCCTTGCCCCAGGCACGCTGACCGCGACATCATCGCCGCGGTCTTCAAGGAGCGTCATCGCATGCAGTCGAATCCGGACATCAGCAGCGGCCTGTATCACGGGCTGGAGGCCTGGCAGGTGCGAACCGCCAATGCCACGGCGGTCATCAGCGTGTTCGGTGGACAGCTGCTGTCGTTCATTCCGGAAGGGCAGCACGACCTGTTGTGGCTGTCGCCCACGCGCGCCGAACTGCCCACGCCGATCCGCGGAGGTGTGCCGGTGTGCTGGCCGTGGTTCGGACGCCAGGGCCAGGACACTGATGTTCCCGCACACGGGTTGGTGCGTACCGTGCGCTGGGAACTGCAGCAGGTGCGCCAGAACGACACGGGAGAGCTGGAGCTGCAGCTGGCGCCGCCATTGCCTGCAGACCTCGGCCTGCGTCTGCAGATGCAGCTGCGTATCGGCCACCAGCTGCATCAGCAGTTGACCAGTGAGAACATCGGCAGCGCCCCGGTCACTTTCACCCAGGCCCTGCACAGCTATTTCCGTGTTGGCGATGCCGGTCGCGTCGAGGTCGATGGCCTCGATGGACTGCAGTATCTCGACAAGTACGAGGATTACGCGCAGGCGCGCCTGCAGCAGGGACCGTGGTCATTGCGCGATCCGCGTGATCCCGGCCGCAGCGATCGCATCTATACCGGTGCTGGCGGCCATTACGCGCTGCGTGATCCCGTACTGCAGCGGCGGATCGAGATCCGCAGCGAAGGCAGCCAGACCCTGGTGGCATGGAACCCGGGTGCGGACGCGGCGGCGAAGATGGCGGACGTTGGCGACGGCTGGCACGATTATGTCTGCCTGGAGGTGGCCAATGCCGGCCCCGAGCAGATCACCCTCGCACCGGGGGAGCGCCACCGGTTGGCACAGACCCTGGCCAGTGCCCCGCTATAGGTGGTGGCAGCAGTTCCAGTTTGATGATGTACGCAGGAAGGATGGAGAACATGCAGGAAGCACAGTGGTGGTATGCCAATGGCAGGCAGAGCAGTGGGCCGGTCGACCTGGCCGGTCTTCGCAAGCTGCAGCAGGACGGGACGGTAACGGCACGCACGCTGCTGTGGTGCGAAGGGATGCCGTCGTGGCGTCCATTGGCCGAGCTGGATCAGGTTTCAACGCCCATCGAAGTGGTTCCGGCCCCGGATATCGACGCGGCCCCTGTCGTTGAGGGCATCGCGCCGAGCGTCGGCGATCCCTCCGATCCGTATCGTGCGCCGGCCACTGCACCGGATACGGCAGCGGCGGCTGGGCTGGAGGGCGAATTGGCGCTGTACGCCAGCGTGGTGGGAGGCAACTTCCCGATCTATCGCCAGCGCTGGCGGCTGGATCAAGGCATCGCCACGGGCACTGGCACCTGGCACTGGCCGGCCTTCCTGCTCGGCCTGGTGTGGATGATGTACCGCAGGATGTACCGCCTGGCGGCGATGTGGGCTGGCCTGCTGCTGCTGATCAGCGTGGTCGAGACCTTGCTGGATGTGCCGGATGGCCTGTCGCTGGTCATCACCTTCGCGCTCAGCATCACCACCGGCATCTTTGGCAACAGCTGGTACCTGGCACACTGCCAGCGCCTGATCGCCCAGGCCCGTACCGTGACCGGCGGTGATGACACACGGCTGCGCAGCGAGCTGACTGCACGCGGCGGCACCAGCGTGGTAGCCACACTGATCGCCATCGTCATCGCGGTGGTGCTGAGTACGGTCGGCGCTGCGTTGGCGGGGTAGGCCGGATCAGCCGGCTTGGCGTGGCCGCAGTACCAGCAGGCACAGGGCTCCGGCCACCAGCCCCCAGAACGCCGAGCCGATGCCGGCCAGGCTGACCCCGGAGGCGGTGACCAGGAAGGTAACCAGTGCCGCCTCGCGGTCACGTTCCACCGCCAGCGCGCTGGCCAGGCTGTTGCCGATGGTGCCGAACAGCGCGATACCGGCCACGCAGGCCACCAGTTCCTTCGGGAACGCGGCGAACAGTGCCGCCACGGTGGCACCGAACAGTCCGATCACGATGTAGAAGGCGCCCGCCGCCATGGCCGCGGTATAGCGTCGCGCCGGATCTTCATGGGCATCGCGGCCCATGCAGATCGCGGCGGTGATTGCGGCGAGGTTGAGCGCATAGGCGCCGAAGGGAGCCAGCAGCGTGTTGACCACACCGATCCAGCCGATCAGTGGCGACACCGGTGCTTCGTAGCCGGATGCGCGCATCACCGCGACGCCGGGAATGTTCTGCGAGGCCATGGTGACCACGAACAGGGGCAGGGCGATGCCTGCCACGGCCGTCCACGATAGTGACGGCGTGATCCACTGAGGTACTGCCAGTTGCAGTTGTACCTGTTGTGCGTGCAGCAGACCGCGGCTGGCCGCCACAGCGATACCGACCGCCAGGGTGGCGATCACTGCATAGCGTGGGAACAGGCGGCGCCCGGCCAGCCAGGTGGCGAACATTGCGAGTGCCAGCACCAGTTGGGTGTTCATGGCCACGAACACGTCCAGGCCGAAGCGCAGCAGCACCCCGGCCAGCATGCCGGCGGCCAGCGCCATCGGCACCCGCTGCATCAGGCGGGCGAAGATGCCGGAGAAGCCTGCCAGCATGCCAAGCACCGCAGCGAGCAGGAATGCACCTGTGGCTTCAGCGAGCGAGGCACCGCCTGCACCGACCACCAGCATCGCCGCGCCCGGGGTTGACCACGCGGTCACCACCGGCACGCGATAGCGCAGCGACAGCCCGATGCAGGTGACACCCATGCCCAGTCCCAGTGCCCACATCCATGAGGCGATCTGTGCCTGGTTGGCACCGACGGCTTGTGCAGCCTGGAACACGATGACGGCCGAACTGGCGAAGCCGACCAGCACAGTAATGAAGCCGGCAACGAGGGCCGGTACTGAAAGGTCGCGCCACCACGCTTGCCGCACCTGCATGTTCATTGCCGTCTCTCCACTGTGCATCCGTGCATTGATAGCCCTTGTGGCGTTGACTGCGCAACGCGCGGTCAACGCCACAGTGATCTTCGAGCGTATGTCATGCGTGATGTTGCGTTGGTTCTGTCATCACCCTGCAAAAAAATGCTTGACGAAATCCGCAGGATCTCTAGAATTCGCTCCCTTGCTGCAGCGCACCGCTTCTTCGGAAACGGCACGCAGACAGCAACGCCACCACCGCCGAACGAGATGATCGAACGAAGGTGTTGACGGACTCGAAAAGTCCGGCATAATAGGCGGCTCGCAACGACGAAAGACCCTCGGGTCCAACGACGAAGCAGCATCGGCAACAACGTCCACCCCGGTGAGACGGCCTTGAAAAAGGTGTTGACGAAGCGGAAAAGCCGGCTATAATGGGCGGCTCGCTACGAAGGAAACTTCGCAGCACACGGGAATGGCGCTGAGGCCACTTCCCCGGATCTTTGAAAGTATGCGCAGGTATCTTGTGAAGGCGCCTGCAGGAAGGATGATTGTCCATCTTGCAGACGTTTGATCAAGCA
>NZ_CM174475.1:4822500-4825000 GCF_057838755.1 Stenotrophomonas sp. KH_052 | reverse complement strand
CCCTGTATCTGAAAGGGCCATTTCAGTGAAGACGAGTAGGGCGGGGCACGTGAAACCCTGTCTGAACATGGGGGGACCATCCTCCAAGGCTAAATACTACTGACCGACCGATAGTGAACCAGTACCGTGAGGGAAAGGCGAAAAGAACCCCGGAGAGGGGAGTGAAATAGATCCTGAAACCGTGTGCGTACAAGCAGTAGGAGCTCCGCAAGGAGTGACTGCGTACCTTTTGTATAATGGGTCAGCGACTTACTGTTCGTGGCAAGCTTAACCGTATAGGGGAGGCGAAGGGAAACCGAGTCTGATAAGGGCGCATAGTCGCGGGCAGTAGACCCGAAACCGGGTGATCTAGTCATGGCCAGGGTGAAGGTGCCGTAACAGGTACTGGAGGCCCGAACCCACGTCTGTTGCAAAAGACGGGGATGAGCTGTGATTAGGAGTGAAAAGCTAATCGAACCCGGAGATAGCTGGTTCTCCTCGAAAGCTATTTAGGTAGCGCCTCATATGTATCCTCTCGGGGGTAGAGCACTGTTATGGCTAGGGGGTCATCGCGACTTACCAAACCATTGCAAACTCCGAATACCGAGACGGACTGTATGGGAGACACACGGCGGGTGCTAACGTCCGTCGTGAAAAGGGAAACAACCCAGACCCACAGCTAAGGTCCCAAATTTTGTGCTAAGTGGAAAACCATGTGGAAAGGCACAGACAGCCAGGAGGTTGGCTTAGAAGCAGCCACCCTTTAAAGAAAGCGTAATAGCTCACTGGTCGAGTCGGTCTGCGGGGAAGATTTAACGGGGCTAAGCACAAAACCGAAGCTTGGGGTGCATAACTTTGTTATGCGCGGTAGAGGAGCGTTCCGTAAGCCGTTGAAGGTGGATTGAGAAGTCTGCTGGAGGTATCGGAAGTGCGAATGCTGACATGAGTAACGATAATGCGGGTGAAAAACCCGCACGCCGAAAGCCCAAGGTTTCCTTGCGCAACGTTAATCGGCGCAGGGTGAGTCGGCCCCTAAGGCGAGGACGAAAGTCGTAGTCGATGGAAAGCAGGTTAATATTCCTGCACCTCGCGTAAGTGCGATGGAGGGACGGAGAAGGTTAGGTGTACCAGGCGTTGGTTGTCCTGGGGAAAGGCGGTAGGTTTGGATCTTTGGCAAATCCGGGATCCTTTAAGACCGAGCACCGAGACGAGCCTTTATGGCGAAGTCACTGATACCACGCTTCCAGGAAAAGCTCCTAAGCTTCAGCTTACGCAGACCGTACCGTAAACCGACACAGGTGGGTAGGATGAGAATTCTCAGGCGCTTGAGAGAACTCGGGTGAAGGAACTAGGCAACATGGCACCGTAACTTCGGGAGAAGGTGCACCCTTTTTGGTGGCTCGTGCGAGCTATAGCTGAAGAGGGTCGCAGTAACCAGGCCGCTGCGACTGTTTATCAAAAACACAGCACTCTGCAAACACGAAAGTGGACGTATAGGGTGTGACGCCTGCCCGGTGCTGGAAGGTTAATTGATGGGGTCAGCCGCAAGGCGAAGCTCTTGATCGAAGCCCCAGTAAACGGCGGCCGTAACTATAACGGTCCTAAGGTAGCGAAATTCCTTGTCGGGTAAGTTCCGACCTGCACGAATGGCGTAACGACAGCGGCGCTGTCTCCACCCGAGACTCAGTGAAATTGAAATCGCTGTGAAGATGCAGCGTTCCCGTGGCAAGACGGAAAGACCCCGTGAACCTTTACTATAGCTTTACACTGAACGTTGAGTTCGTCTGTGTAGGATAGGTGGGAGGCTATGAAACTGTGGCGCTAGCTGCAGTGGAGCCATCCTTGAAATACCACCCTGTCGTGCTTGACGTTCTAACCTGGGCCCATTATCTGGGTCGGGGACCGTGTATGGTGGGTAGTTTGACTGGGGCGGTCTCCTCCTAAAGAGTAACGGAGGAGCTCGAAGGTACGCTCAGCGCGGTCGGACATCGCGCACTGTGTGCAAAGGCATAAGCGTGCTTGACTGCAAGATCGACGGATCAAGCAGGTAGGAAACTAGGACTTAGTGATCCGGTGGTTCTGTATGGAAGGGCCATCGCTCAACGGATAAAAGGTACTCCGGGGATAACAGGCTGATACCGCCCAAGAGTTCATATCGACGGCGGTGTTTGGCACCTCGATGTCGGCTCATCACATCCTGGGGCTGTAGTCGGTCCCAAGGGTATGGCTGTTCGCCATTTAAAGTGGTACGCGAGCTGGGTTCAGAACGTCGTGAGACAGTTCGGTCCCTATCTGCCATGGGCGTTGGAGATTTGAGAGGGGCTGCTCCTAGTACGAGAGGACCGGAGTGGACGAACCTCTGGTGTTCCGGTTGTCACGCCAGTGGCATTGCCGGGTAGCTATGTTCGGAAGCGATAACCGCTGAAAGCATCTAAGCGGGAAGCGCGCCTCAAGATGAGATCTCCCGGGGCACAAGCCCCCTGAAGGAACCATATAGACTATGTGGTTGATAGGTCAGGTG
>NZ_CM174475.1:367500-4817500 GCF_057838755.1 Stenotrophomonas sp. KH_052 | reverse complement strand
ATGAAACTGTGGCGCTAGCTGCAGTGGAGCCATCCTTGAAATACCACCCTGTCGTGCTTGACGTTCTAACCTGGGCCCATTATCTGGGTCGGGGACCGTGTATGGTGGGTAGTTTGACTGGGGCGGTCTCCTCCTAAAGAGTAACGGAGGAGCTCGAAGGTACGCTCAGCGCGGTCGGACATCGCGCACTGTGTGCAAAGGCATAAGCGTGCTTGACTGCAAGATCGACGGATCAAGCAGGTAGGAAACTAGGACTTAGTGATCCGGTGGTTCTGTATGGAAGGGCCATCGCTCAACGGATAAAAGGTACTCCGGGGATAACAGGCTGATACCGCCCAAGAGTTCATATCGACGGCGGTGTTTGGCACCTCGATGTCGGCTCATCACATCCTGGGGCTGTAGTCGGTCCCAAGGGTATGGCTGTTCGCCATTTAAAGTGGTACGCGAGCTGGGTTCAGAACGTCGTGAGACAGTTCGGTCCCTATCTGCCATGGGCGTTGGAGATTTGAGAGGGGCTGCTCCTAGTACGAGAGGACCGGAGTGGACGAACCTCTGGTGTTCCGGTTGTCACGCCAGTGGCATTGCCGGGTAGCTATGTTCGGAAGCGATAACCGCTGAAAGCATCTAAGCGGGAAGCGCGCCTCAAGATGAGATCTCCCGGGGCACAAGCCCCCTGAAGGAACCATATAGACTATGTGGTTGATAGGTCAGGTGTGTAAGTACAGCAATGTATTGAGCTAACTGATACTAATGATCCGTGTGGCTTGACCATATAACCTCAAGTTGCCTTGGCTTTACGACAACGTCGTAAGAGCATCCAAGTGCACGCTACGTCACAAGAACTATGCGAGGCTGGCGCCTTGTCCTCCGGGACGAGTGCGACTCTCCAAAAGCCTCCCTGGTGAAATTAGCGCTATGGAACCACCCGATCCCATCCCGAACTCGGAAGTGAAACGTAGCTGCGCCGATGGTAGTGTGGCCTAAGCCATGCGAGAGTAGGTCATCGCCAGGGTTTATACCCAAAAACCCCGCTGCTCACGCAGCGGGGTTTTTCTTTGTGTCCCGGATAATGATTCGGGGATTATCTTCCGATGCGGGATTGCGCCTTCGGCGCAGAGCGCAGGGATAAAGCTGCCGGCCAGCGGCCGGCACTACCTGTAGATCCACGCTGCGGGCGAATGCGTTCCGGTGCGGAACATCGGCGCCAACCAAGGTTGGCAGCGACCCACGGCAGGCTGACCGGCAGTAGATCCACGCCACGCGTGGTTCCCGCGAAGAGCGGCGCCAACCAAGGTTGGCAACTACCAGTGGTAGCCGGCGCAGGCGGATCCAGCTACTCCGGCAACCGTCTTTTCCTGACCCGTCACGCAGAACACGCAAAAAAACGGCGCCCTGCGGGCGCCGTCCTCATCAGATCACGTTGTTGGTCGCGATCAGGCGACCAGGGCAATCCCCTGCGGAGCCTGCTGGCGGAACACCGATACCGCTTCGGTCAGCGTTCCGGCCTGCGACTGCAGCTCGCGCGCCGCGGCGGTCGCTTCCTCCACCAGCGCAGCGTTCTGCTGGGTTGCCTGGTCCATCTGCACCACGGTCTGGTTGATCTGTTCGATACCGATCGACTGCTCCTGGGAGGCGGCCGATATCTCACGCATCAGGTGACTGACGTTCTCCACGCCGCCCACGATGCCCTGCATGCGCTGGCCGGCGTCGGCCACCTGCTGTGCACCGTCGCCGACCTGGCGACCTGCTTCGTCGATCAGCTTCTTGATCTCCTGGGCTGCAGCAGCCGAACGTTGTGCCAGGACGCGAACCTCGCTGGCGACCACGGCAAAGCCGCGGCCCTGCTCGCCGGCCCGTGCTGCTTCCACCGCGGCGTTCAGTGCCAGGATATTGGTCTGGAAGGCGATACCGTCGATGACGCCGGTGATGTCGCCGATCCGCTTCGACGCGCCCTCGATGGCCTGCATGGTGTCGACCACCTGCTGCATCGCGGCGTTGCCGTCGCTGGCCGCGCTCTGCGTGGCGGCCGCCAACGTACTGGCTTCCCGCGCGTGGGCGGCGTTCTGGCGCACCGTGGCCGTCAGTTCCTCCATCGATGCCGCGGTTTCCTGCAGGTGCGCGGCCTGACGCTCGCTGCGTTCGGACAGCGCGCCGTTGCCGGCGGCAATCTCGCTGGCTGCGGTGCTGATCGACGCCGCGCATTGCTGGATGTGGCCGACCATCCGCGCCAACTGCCCGGCGGTGGCATTGGCGTCGCGCTGGATCGCAGCGAAGGCACCGTGGTATTCACCGTGCATGCGCCGGTCGAGATCACCGTTGGCCAGGGCCGAAAGCATCTGCCGCACTTCATCGATAGTGCCGCCCAAGGTATCGAGCAGCTGATTGATGCCACCGGTCAGCCCATCCAGGAAGCTGGCGCCCTCGCTGGCCTGCAGGCGCTGATCGAGATCACCCGCGGCAGCTGCAGCGACGATGCCGGCAACTGCGTTCTCCAGGGCCAGTTCATGGGTGCGGTCGTGCCACTCCACGGCGAAGCCCAGCCGTGCGCCCTGCGCGTCGAACACCGGCGTGACTACCTGTGCGAAGTGCACCGGCCCGATCTGCACCTTGCCGTTGTGGGTCACCTGCAGGCCGTTGAGGATGGCGCGGATGCGGTCCGGGTTGGCATGGAAGCGATGGATGCTGCTGCCGACCAGGCGTTCGGCGTCGAAATCGGGAAATGCCTGGCGCAGGGTGGCCTGCTGGTTGCGCAGCAGGGCTACCACCGAGCGGTTCACGTAGCGGATCACGTGATCATTGTCGGCAATCATCATTGCCGTGCGCGATGCATCCAGTGCCTGGCGGATCTGTGCGTTCTCGGCATTGGCCTCTGCTTCGCGGCCGCGCTGCGCCTGCACGTGGCGGGCGGTATCGGCCAGCGCGTGCGCCAGCGAGCCCGGGGCATAGGCGCTCGTGTCCGTGTGTGCACCGAGATCGGCGCCGGTGGCGATATCACGCGCGAGCGCGGCCAGTCGGCGTGGACCGTGGCCGAGGGCTTCGGTCTGCTGGCGCAGGCGCAGCGCGACCTGGCCAAGGAACAGGGTCAGGCCGGCCAGCAGGGCGGCCGGCAGCACGGTCGGCAGCACCGCAGCGCCATCCAGCATCGGCGCCAGCAGTGCGAGCGTGCCGACACCACCGGCCAACCACACCGGCAGGCGATCGCGATGACCCAGCAGCGCGCCCAGCAGCAGTGCAATCGGCAGCGCCGGCGACAGACCGGTGATCGCACACAACAGCGTCAACTGCAGTGACAACAGCAGCGCCAGGCCATTGCGGGCGATGGCCTGACCCGCCTGCGGGCCAGCAAGCCACACGGCAGGCAATACCGCGACGGCGGCCAACGAGGCGCTCAGCACCTGCGGGCCGCGCACAGCCAGCAGCAGGCCGGCCACGGCCAGGGCCGCACTGCCAAGCAGCAGGCGACGATCAGCACTGCGCGCGAGCTGCTGCAGATGTGGCAGGCGGGCGGTATCGGGGGGGCGGGAAGATGCAATGGACATCGGCGACTCCTGGATCAACAAACGACAACGGCCACGCCCTGGTGCACGCGCAACGGCGTGGTCATGGCATGGACCGGGAATTGGGGGAATGCGACGCGATCAACGCCGCAGCGACGGCGCGCCGTGACCCCATCCTGTGGGTGACGGTGCAGTAAAGCGGGCATGCGGACTTCCTTGCAGAACCAGACACACGCCGCAGGCCCGAGCGGACCCGCGTGCCGCGGGCGCAGGGGCCCGCAACTGGTGTATCGGCCGCAGGCGCGCAGAGTGAAGTGCGCGCCGGTCCGGACTCAGCCGGCGTTGTCGTTGTTGAAGAAGCGCAGGATCACTTCGGCGATCCGTGCCGGGTCTTCCATATGCAGGTGGTGGTTGCCGGGAAACACCGCCAGCCGTCCATCACGCAGGTGCCGCAGGCGATCACTACGCATCGGCTCCGGATAGTAGGACTGCGCCGGCGTGGCATAGATCACCTGTGTCGGGCAGGCGATGGCCTGCAGCAGGTTGTCGATCTGGCCTTCGCTGAGACGGATCGCGGTGGGCAGCATCAGGCGTGGATCACTGCACCAGCGGTAGCCGCCTTCCACGGGTTCGACGCCGCGTTCGACCAGCAGCCGTGCGCAGCCTTCGCTGAGCTGGTTGGTCATCATCCGCGCGCGGATCGGTGCGGCCAGGTCGGGAAATACACGCAGCTGCTTGCGGGCCAGGCCACGGGTGGCATTCACATGCTCGCGCAGGCGGTTGGCGGTTTCTTCCTCGGGCCCGCGCAGGCCACCGAGTGCTTCGATCGCCACCAGCCGTTCGATACGGTCGCTGACCGACGCGGTGAGGCTGGCGATGCCGGCGCCCATCGAATGGCCGAGCAGGGTGAAGCGGTCCCAGCCCAGCGCATCGGCGACATCGAGCACGTGGCAGATCGCGGCTGCGGTTGTGTAGCTGGCACCGGCCGGCAGATGCGCGCTGTGGCCATGGCCGGGCAGGTCGATCGCCACCAGCTGCAACGATGACAGATGGGGTGCCAGCGGCATGAAGCTGGCCGCGTTGTCGAGCCAGCCATGCAGGGCCAGCACACGCGGGCCGTCGCCGTGGTTGCGCAGGCCGGCGACGCGGGCGCCACTCACCTCGAGCTCAAACGGCTGCAGGCTCATGCCAGTGACGCCACGGCCAGCCGTGCCAGCGCACGCGCGTGATCCGGTTCGGCGTTGAGGCAGGGGATGTAGCGCATCGTCGCGCCGCGTTCGGCCAGTGTTTCGGTGAAGCCCATCGCCACCTCTTCCAATGTCTCCAGGCAGTCGGTGGCGAAACCCGGGCAGACCACGTCGATCTGCTTCACGCCGGATTCGGCCAGCGCCCACAGGCTGGGCTCGGCGTATGGCTGCAGCCAGCGTTCGCGGCCGAAGCGCGACTGGTAGCCGAGCTGCCACTCGTCGCTGGCTAGGCCCAATGCATTGGCGATGGCACGTGCACTGGCCTCGCAGCGCTGCGGATACGGATCACCGCCGTCGGCCAGGCGCTGTGGGATGCCATGGAAGGAGAACATCAGCGTCTGGCCGCGGCCATGCTGCTCCCAGTAGCGCCGGATGGAGCCGGCAACCGCCTCGACCCAGCCTGGATCGACTGAATAGTCGCGGACCAGGCTGACGGTCACGCCCGGGTTGCGGCGTTGCCAGGCGTCGACACGGTCTTCGACCGAGGCGGTGGTGGTGGTCGAGTACTGCGGATACAGCGGCAGCACCACGATGCGGCGCGCGCCTTCGGCGGCCAGGCGGTCGAGCTCGCTGCCCAGCGCCGGTTCACCGTAGCGCATCGCATGGCGTACCGTCAGCGACGGCAGCAGCGCCTGCATGGCCTGCGCCAGCTGGCGGGTGTACACCATCAACGGTGAGCCGTCGGGCAGCCAGACCTGGGCGTACTTGGCCGCCGAACGGCTGCTGCGCAGCGGCAGGATCAAGCCGCGCAGCAGCGGCTGCCACAGCAGCGCCGGGATCGAGACCACGCGGGGGTCGGACAGGAATTCAGCCAGGTAACGGCGTACGGCAGGAGCCGTCGGCGTCTCGGGCGTGCCTAGGTTGACCGCCAACACGGCGGTATCGGGTGCGTCGAGCATGGTGGCTATTGTCGCCGATCCGATGCCGCGCCGGGATGCAGGGTTCGGATTGCAGGCATAGCCCACGTCAATGTGAGTGGGCAACGCTCATTGGCGATTCATGGCAACACTATTAATTTCAGTCACTTGCTATATCTTCCTATGGACTGACTTCTGGAGCCTGCCATGCGTCGCCCGATCCAAGCCCTGCTGATCGCCGCCACTCTGCTGTCCAGCCAGGCCATGGCCGGACCGCAGGAAGACCAGCGCGCCCGCAATGCGGTACGCGTGCTGGCCGAAATCCAGGGAATCCCTGAACAGGGTATTCCTGACAAATTGCTGGACGAAGGCCGCGCCGTCATCGTCATTCCCGACACGATCAAGGCCGGTCTGGTCATTGGTGGTCGCCGTGGGCATGGCCTGATGTCGGTACGCATGCCCAACGGCGCCTGGTCCAACCCGGTGTTCATCAAGCTTACCGGTGGCAGCATCGGCTTCCAGGCCGGTGTGCAGTCCTCCGACGTGGTGCTGGTGTTCCGCAACGACCGCAGCCTGGACAATCTGGTCAACGGCAAGTTCACCCTTGGCGCCGATGCCGGTGTCGCGGCGGGCCCGGTTGGCCGCAATGCCGCTGCTGCGACCGACGGCCAGCTGAAGGCCGAGATCTGGTCGTGGTCCCGCGCCCGGGGCCTGTTCGCCGGTGTTGCTCTTGATGGTGCGGTGCTGCAGATCGACGATGCCGCCAACCTCGACGCCTACGGCAGCAACACCACACCGCGGATGATCTTCGAAGGCCGTGCGGCGGGTTCGCCGTCGATGGATGTGGTCGCCTTCCGCGACCGCCTGGAAGAGGCCACCTACGCCGCTCGCAACAACCGCAACGGCAATGGCGGCAACGCCCCGCGCCCGGCAGCCGCCCCGGCGCCTGTTCAGGCAGCGCCGGCCGCGCCGGCCGAAGCCACCACCGCGCCGCTGCAGAACGTGCCGCAGACCCCGCCGCCGCAGCAGCAGGGCTTCCAGCCGGTCACCGACGGTGAAATCCGTACGGAAACGCTGGGCGGAAACTGACTTTCGTCACGCGCGCCGGCTAACACCCGGTGCGCTATGCTCGACAGCCTGATCACTAACGTAACGAGCGTCTTTATGGGCAGTTTCAGCATCTGGCATTGGTTGGTCGTGCTGGCCATCGTCCTGCTGGTGTTCGGCACCAAGCGCCTGACCAGCGGCGCCAAGGATCTCGGTTCGGCGGTCAAGGAATTCAAGAAGGGCATGCGCGACGAGGACAAGCCGAACGCGCAGCTGGGCGATGAATCGCGCAGCCAGGATGCCTCGCGCACCGCGCAGGACGAGCACGACCGCACCCCACGCTGATCCGGAGCGGTTGCAGTGTTTGATATCGGCTTCAGCGAACTGCTGGTGATTGCGGTGGTTGCCTTGGTGGTGCTCGGTCCTGAGCGCCTGCCCAAGGCGGCCCGCTTTGCCGGCCTGTGGGTACGTCGTGCCCGCAATCAGTGGGATTCGGTGAAACAGGAACTGGAGCGCGAACTGCAGGCCGAGGACATCAAGCGGCAGATGCAGGACGTGCGCCAGGGCATGCAGGACACCGAGAACCAGTTGCGTGCCAGCGGTGAAGCAATCCGCCGCGAAGCGCAGCAGGCGCAGCAGCAGGGCGATGACCTTGTGCAGGAGGTGCGTACACCCGCACAGGCGGATCTGCCGCCACACCTGAGCCAGCCGTCCGAGACCGATGCGCCGGCACAGGACAGCGGACCGGTTTCGACCACGGCTGCTACGGAAGGCGTTGTTTCTTCAGGGGCCGTTCCTGCCACGTCCGCTGAAGCCGGCCCGACGCCGCCGACGCAGAGCACGGAGCGTCATCCATGAGTGAACAGGACTTCGGCGAAAGCTCGCTGGTCGAACATCTGGTGGAACTGCGCGGACGCCTGGTACGCGCGCTGCTGGGCCTGGGCGTAGTGCTGCTGGGCCTGCTGCCATTCACCCAGAAGCTGTACAACGCCTTGGCCGAACCGCTGGTCTCGCAGCTGCCGAACGGGCAGACGATGATCGCCACCAACCCCGCCGGCGCCTTCTTCGCCCCGCTGAAGTTGACCTTCTTCGTCGCCCTGTTCGTGGCGGTGCCGTGGCTGCTGTACCAGCTGTGGGCGTTCGTCGCCCCGGGCCTGTACGCGCGCGAGAAGCGCCTGGCGGTGCCGTTGCTGGTGTCGTCGGTGCTGCTGTTCTACGCCGGCTGTGCCTTCGCCTACTTCCTGGTGCTGCCGGCGGTGTTCCACTTCCTGACCACCTTCAGCCCGGACGTGATCGCGATCACTCCGGATGCGAACGCCTACCTGGACTTCGTGCTGGCGATCTTCTTCGCTTTCGGCGGCAGTTTCGAACTGCCGGTGGCGATGGTGATCCTGGTGCTGCTGGGCTGGGTGACGCCGCAGCAGTTCAAGGAAGGCCGCGGTTACGCGATCGTCGGCATCTTCGTGGTGGCGGCGGTGCTGACCCCGCCGGACGTGGTCTCGCAGCTGATGCTGGCGATCCCGATGTGCCTGCTCTACGAACTGGGCATCCACGCCGCACGCTGGCTGGTGCCGTCGTCGGTAGTGAAGAAACCCGCCGCCTGATGCGGTAGCGCCGGGCCGTGCCCGGCGTGTCTTGGTTCTCGATGCGATGCCGCCCGCCGGGCATGGCCCGGCGCTACCGTTGAGCGACCGTCAGGCGTGGAACACGTCGCTCGAGGTCGGCGTGGTCGGAATCGGCGGGGCCGCGCGGCTGCCGCGGTGCACGAACATCTGCTTCCACGCAGCGTAGACCGCGCCGACATACAGCGGCATCAGCACCGTGGTCAGCACCAGCTGGGCGATGAAGGCCGCGGCGAGCGGGCCACCGATCAGCATCGCGACCTGGATCACGATCACGAACAGGATGTACATGCAGAACGCGGCGATCAGGCCGAGCGCGGCGAACACGAACATCGCGCCGATGTTCTCGATGCAGCCCTGCAGGCTCAGGCGCAGCGCATGCATGCCGCTCTGCTTGTCGAACACCACCAGCGCCGGCTGGGTGAACATCGCCAGCGACAGCGCCACCGCGCTCAGGAACACCAGCAGCATCCACAGCGCGATGCGCTTGGCCGGCAGGTTGGCGACCAGTGCGGCCGCGTCGTCCGGCTTGATCTGCTGGCCGCTGCGGCTGATTTCTTCCATCTTGGTCATGACCTCGCTGAAGGCGGTGAAGCCCTCGCGGCCGATCATCATGAACAACAGTGCGCCCAGCAGCAGCACCGCCAGCACCTGGATCGCCAGCGGCACCAGCAGGTGGCTGACGCGGTGGTCGCGGATCGGCTGCAGCAGGTGCGAGGCCAGGCCCGGGCGGCCTTCGTCGATCTCGCCCACGGCATAGAGCATGCCGCCGAACATGATCGGCGAAATGGCCAGGGTCATCAGCTGCACGGCCATGCCGGCGGCACCGGGAATCAGCGTCGACAGCAGGGTCACCACCCAGCTCACCAGCAGCCAGGTCAGGCCGATCCGGGCCAGCTGCAGCGGCGCACGCCGGTACAGGGAGAACGTATCGAGCAACCATTGAGCGCCCGCCGAGGCCGGCAGCTTGCGAATCTCTTTCATGGACATCCGGGAGGGACAGAAAGGGGGCCGGGCAGTCACCCGTGCCGCCGATTATCCCTGTTTTGTCGCCGGCTGGGCTGAAGACAGCCGCGCCTGGCGGACGAAGCGGCGCAACAGCTGGCGGGCCAGCGGTGCGGCACTGACCGCACGCTCGATGCTGCGGGCGCAGCCGCCGTGGCGGCCGATGCAGTCGGCGCGGGCACGCACGTAGCCGCGCATGTGGTGGGTGGCGAACTCGGGATGGAACTGCACGCCCCAGGCCTGGCGCCCCCAGCGGAAGGCATGGCAGCCGTCCAGCGGAGAGCGCGCCAGTACCTCGGCACCGTCCGGCGCGCGCAGCACCGTCTGCAGGTGGGTGGCATGGGCGGCGAAATGCTGCGGCAGGCCCTGGAACAACGGGTCCTGCGCGGCCTGCGGCTGCAGTTCCAGCTCGATCGTGCCGGACTCGCGGCCGGCCGGGTTATAGGCCACCTCGCCGCCCAGCGCGTGCGCCAGCAGCTGGTGGCCGTAGCAGATGCCGAACACCGGCAGGTCGTCGTGGGCGGTCTGGCGCAGCCACGCTGCACTGCGCTCGCTCCATTCGGCATGGTCGGTGACGAAGGCAGCCGAGCCGGTCACCAGCACGCCGGCGAAGGCATGCGGGTCGGGCAGGTCACCACCGTGTTCGACATCGACCACCACCGTCTCGTGCTCTTCCAGCCCGGCGGCAACGCGGATCCAGTGCGGGAAGCGCCCGTAGCGGCGCAGTGACGGCACCGGGCGGCCGGTTTCAAGGATCAGGAATGGGGCTGGGTTCATCCGGGGGCGGCAGGACTGACAGGACTTCCTCGATTGTAGTCAGCCCCTGCGCCACCTTTTCAAGCCCGGCCTGACGCAGGGTTCGCAGCCCTTCAGCCCGCGCGGCGCGGGTGAAACCGGCCAGATCCATGTCGGCGCGGATCTGCCCGCGCAGCCGCGAACCCAATGGCAGCAACTCATACAGGCCGATGCGGCCGAGGAATCCGGTGCGCCGGCACTCCAGGCAACCGACCGGCCGACAGGGCGTGGCGGCATCTGGATATGCAGCATGGCTATCAGCCAGCACCGCCCAATCGGCCGCGCCGAAGCTGTGCGGTTGCTTGCAGTGCGGGCACAGCGTGCGCACCAGGCGCTGGGCAAGGATGCCGTTGAGGGTGCTGGCCAGCAGGTAGTGCGGCACGCCCAGGTCGAGCAGGCGGGTGACCGCCGAGGGCGCGTCGTTGGTATGCAGGGTGGACAGCACCAGATGGCCGGTCAGCGAGGCCTGCACCGCCATCTGCGCGGTTTCCAGGTCGCGGATCTCGCCGATCATGATGATGTCCGGGTCCTGCCGCAGCAGGGTGCGCACGCCGCTGGCGAAGTCCAGGTCGATATTGGTCTGCACCTGCATCTGGTTGAACTCGGGCGCGATCATCTCGATCGGGTCCTCCACCGTGCACACGTTCACGTCCGGCGTGGCCAGGCGCTTCAGCGTCGAATACAGGGTGGTGGTCTTGCCCGAGCCGGTCGGGCCGGTCACCAGCACGATGCCGTGCGGGCGTTCGACCAGTGCATTCCAGCCCGCCGCCTCCTGCGGGCTGAAACCGAGCTGGTCGATGCTCTTGAACGCGGCATCGGGGTCGAAGATGCGCATCACGCACTTCTCGCCGAAGGCGGTGGGCATGGTCGACAGGCGCATCTCGACCTCGCGGCCGCCCGGCGAACGGGTCTTGATGCGGCCATCCTGCGGGCGCCGGCGTTCGGCCAGGTCCATGCGGCCGAGCACCTTGATGCGGCTGACCACCGCGGTCATCACCGCCGGCGGTACCTCGAACACCTTGTGCAGCACGCCGTCGATGCGGAAGCGCATGCGCCCCATTTCGCGGCGTGGCTCCAGGTGGATGTCCGACGCGCGCTGCTCGTAGGCGTACTGCAGCAGCCAGTCGACGATATGCACGATGTGCTGGTCGTCGGCGTTGACGTCGCCGGTGCGGCCCAGCTCCACCAGCTGTTCGAAGCTGGGCAGGGTGGTATTGGCTTCGCCACGCACGTCGCCTCGGGCGCCGCGCACCGAACGGGTCACCCCGTAGAACTCCATGGTGTAGCGGTGCAGGTCCAGCGGGTTGACCACCGCCAGTTCGATGCGGCGCCGGGTCAGGTGCTGCAGGTCACGGCGCCATTCCTGCACCAGCGGCTCGCTGGTGGCCACCAGCACGCGCTCGGCATCCACCGCCAGCGGCAGGAAGCGGTGGCGGCGTGCATAGGCATGCGAGACCAGTGCGGTGACGGCGGCAACGTCGACCCGGGTCGGATCGATACGCAGGTAGCGGCTGCTGGTGCGCCGCGCCAGCCACTCGGTGAGGCGTTCCAGGGTCAGTTCGCCGCCGCCGCTGGCCGCCAGCTTGAGGTTGGACAGCAGCACCAGCGGGTGCACTTCACTGGCATTGCGCGCGCCTTGTGCGGAAAACCGCATGCGTTCGCGCTCCTGCTCGGCCACCAGGCCATCAGCGATCAGGGCCGCGCCCACCTGTTCGAACTGCAGGCGACCCCACGGCAGCGGTACGCCGCCAGCCTCGCCGGGCGTGCCCACCGGCAGCCGATGTTCCATCTGCCTGCTCCTCCCGGGTACGGAATGCCCCGCAGGTCGGCCGCTATACTAGCGCACCCCCTTGCCGGCCAAGACTCGTACGCATGTCCGCGACCCCGACCGTTCCGATCACTTTCCAGGGCCTGATCCAGACCCTGAACCAGTTCTGGGCCCAGCAGGGCTGCGTGCTCATCCAGCCGCTCGACCTGGAGGTGGGCGCCGGTACCTTCCACCCGGCCACCTTCCTGCGTGCGATCGGTCCGGAGAGCTGGAACGCGGCCTACGTGCAGCCCTCGCGCCGCCCGACCGACGGCCGCTACGGCGAGAACCCGAACCGCCTGCAGCGCTACTACCAGTACCAGGTGGCGATGAAGCCGGCGCCGGACAACATCCAGCAGCTGTACCTGGATTCGCTGAAGGCACTGGGCATCGATCCGCTGGTGCACGACCTGCGTTTCGTCGAGGACAACTGGGAATCGCCGACGCTGGGCGCCTGGGGCCTGGGCTGGGAAGTCTGGCTCAACGGCATGGAGGTGACCCAGTTCACCTACTTCCAGCAGGCTGGTGGCCTGGAGTGCCGCCCGGTGCTGGGCGAGATCACCTACGGTCTCGAGCGCCTGTGCATGTACCTGCAGAACTGCGACAACGTCTACGACCTGGTCTGGACCTACGGCCCGGACGGCCAGCCGGTGACCTACGGCGACGTCTACCACCAGAACGAGGTGGAGCAGAGCACCTACAACTTCGAATACGCCGACGTGGAAGAGATGTTCCACCGTTTCGATGCCTGCGAACGTGAAGCGCAGAAGCTGGTGGAAGTGAACCTGCCGCTGCCGGCCTACGAGCAGGTGATGAAGGCCAGCCACACCTTCAACCTGCTGGATGCGCGCCGCGCGATCAGCGTGACCGAGCGCCAGCGCTACATCCTGCGCGTGCGCGCGCTGGCCCAGGCGGTGGCCAAGGCGTACTACGAGCAGCGCGAGAAGCTGGGCTTCCCGGGCGCGAAGAAGGCCTGACGGCCGCTCTCCCCCTTACTCCGGGGCGCCGGACGCGTCGCGCGCTGCACCCCCACCACAGGATTGAAACGATGAGCCAACTGTCCCCCCTGCTGATCGAACTGGGCACCGAAGAGCTGCCGGTCAAGGCGCTGCCGGGCCTGGCCCAGGCCTTCTTCGATGGCGTTGTCGACGGCCTGCGCAAGCGCGGCGTCGCACTGGAACTGGGCGATGCGCGCCCGCTGTCGACCCCGCGCCGCCTGGCCGTGCTGCTGCCGGGCGTTGGCCTGGAACAGCCGGAACAGCACAGCGAAGTGCTGGGCCCGTACCTGAACATCGCGCTGGATGCCGAAGGCCTGCCGACCAAGGCCCTGCAGGGCTTCGCCGCCAAGGCCGGGATCGATTGGACCGCGCTGGAGAAGACCAGCGACAACAAGGGTGAGCGCTTCGTGCACCGCGCGGTGACCCCGGGCGCGAGCACTGCCAGCCTGCTGCCGGAGATCCTGCGCGAGGCGATCGCGGCGATGCCGATTCCCAAGCCGATGCGCTGGGGCGACCACGCCTGGGGCTTTGCGCGCCCGGCGCATTGGCTGGTGCTGCTGCACGGTGCCAACGTGGTTGAAGCCGAGTTGTTCGGCCTGCAGGCCGGTCGCGTCAGCCGTGGCCATCGTTTCCACCACGACCAGGCGGTGTCGCTGGCACAGCCGCAGGACTACGTTGAAGCCCTGCGCGCCGCCTTCGTGCTGGTCGACCCGAGCGAACGCCGTGCGCGCATCGTCGCCGAGGTCGAGGCCGCCGCGGCCAAGGCCGGTGGCAGCGCCCGCATCACCGACGACAACCTGGAGCAGGTGGTGAACCTGGTCGAGTGGCCGTCTGCAGTGCTGTGCAGCTTCGAGCGCGCGTTCCTGGCGGTGCCGCAGGAAGCGCTGATCGAAACGATGGAGATCAACCAGAAGTTCTTCCCGGTGCTGGATGACAGCGGCACGCTGACAGAGAAGTTCATCGGCATCGCCAACATCGAATCGAAGGATGTGGCCGAAGTGGCCAAGGGCTACGAGCGCGTGATCCGCCCGCGCTTCGCCGATGCCAAGTTCTTCTTCGACGAGGACCTGAAGCAGGGCCTGGTGTCGATGGGTGACGGCCTGAAGACGGTGACCTACCAGGCCAAGCTGGGCAGCGTGGCCGACAAGGTGGCACGCGTGGCCGCCCTGGCCGAAGTGATCGCCCCCCAGGTCGGCGCCGACGCCGCGCAGGCCAAGCGGGCCGCGCAGTTGGCCAAGAACGACCTGCAGTCGCGCATGGTCAACGAGTTCCCGGAACTGCAGGGCATCGCCGGCCGCCACTACGCTGTGGCCGGTGGCGAAGCGGAGGAGGTGGCGCTGGCCATCGACGAGGCCTACCAGCCGCGTTTCGGCGGTGACGACATCGCACTGTCGCCGCTGGGCAAGGTGCTGGCGATTGCTGAACGTGTCGACACGCTGGCCGGTGGTTTCGCCGCAGGCCTGAAGCCGACCGGCAACAAGGACCCGTTCGCCCTGCGCCGCAACGCGCTGGGCCTGGCTCGCACGATCATCGAAAGCGGTTTCGAGCTGGATCTGCGCGCGTTGCTGGCCAGCGCCAACGCCGGCCTGGCCGCGCGCAACGTGCAGGCCGACGTCGGCGAGCTGTACGACTTCATCCTCGACCGCCTGAAGGGCTACTACAGCGACAAGGGCGTGCCGGCCACGCACTTCAACGCCGTAGCCGAGCTGAAGCCGACCTCGCTGTACGACTTCGACCGCCGCCTGGATGCGATCGGCACCTTCGCGGCGTTGCCGGAAGCCGAGGCGCTGGCTGCGGCCAACAAGCGCATCCGCAACATCCTCCGCAAGGCCGAAGGCGACATTCCGGGCCAGATCGACCCGGCGCTGCTGCAGGAAGACGCCGAGCGCGCGCTGGCCGAAGCGGTCACCGCGGCCATCGACGACACCGGCACCAGCCTGCAGCAGAAGGACTACGTGGCCGTGCTGGCACGGCTGGCGCGGCTGCGCCCGCAGGTCGATGCCTTCTTCGATGGGGTGATGGTCAATGCGGACGATCTGGCGCTGCGTGGCAATCGCCTTGCGCTGCTGACGATGCTGGGCGAGCGCCTGGGCAAGGTGGCGGCGATCGAGCATCTGTCGAGCTGACGCCCGTATCGGTAGTGCCGGCCGCTGGCCGGCATTGCCACCGCGCATCGGATCGATCTGTGGGTTGCCGGCCAGCGGCCGGCACTACCGGATCACCGCCGGCGGATGTCCATCGGGGTCATTGCCGGCATCGGGCACGATGCCGGCATCCTCGCCTGCGATCACGATGATCGCCACAAAGGCACGTATTTTGACCGCCACTTAACAACCGATCCCCAATGACGTGATGCATTTCGCATCGTCACCTCCGGTCGGTATGCTGTGCCGCATGCAGCCAAAGAAATACGCCCTGCCGCTGATGGTCCTGACGCTGGCCGCCACCTCCGTGGCCCATGCGCGCGGCACCATCGACAAGGTGGACATCAAGGGATTGGACAAGGGCGACGACGCCGCAATCATCGAGAACATCCAGGAATCGCTGTCGCTGTACGACACGATCGGCAAGGAGCAGGGCGAATCGCGCCTGGAGTACCTGCTGTCACAGGCCGAGCGGCAGACCCGCCAGGCGCTGGAGCCGTTCGGGTACTACAACCCGGTGATCAAGGTCGAGGCGCCGCGCGAGGACGAGCACGTACGCGTGCTGATCCATGTCGACAAGGGCACCCCGGTGACCGTGCGCCGCGAGCACATCGACATCACCGGCCCGGCGATGTACGACCAGTACCTGCAGGACGACCTGGCCAAGTTCAAGCCGCGCAAGGGCCAGCGCTTCGTGCATACCCAGTACGAGGCCAGCAAGATCACCGTCACCCGCCGCCTGGCCGAGCGCGGTTACTTCGACGCCGACTACACCCAGCGCCAGGTGCAGATCACCCGTGCCGACAACGCTGCCGACATCGACCTGACCTGGGACAGCGGCCGCCGCTACAACATGGGCCCGGTGCGTTTCGAGCAGGACTACTTCGTCGACAAGCTGTTCGACCCGCTGGTCTACTGGGACCAGGGCAGTTACTTCCACGAGGGCAAGCTGGACCGGCTGCGCGAGTCGCTGACCAAGCTGGACTATTTCAGCGTGATCGACATCCAGCCGCGGCCGGACCAGGCCGACGAGAACGGCGATGTGCCGGTGGACGTGAAGCTGACCCGCGCCAAGCGCACCATCTACACCGCCGGCCTGAGCTACGGCAGCGAGAGTGGCCCGGGTGTGCGCGGTGGCATCGAGCGGCGGTGGCTTAACAACCGCGGCCACAAGATAAACACGCAGCTGGACTATGCACAGAGGCGCAAGAGCCTGGTCACCAGCTACCGTATTCCCGCCTTCAAGTGGCTTGACGGCTGGTACACCTTCGCCGCCAGTGCCTATGACGAGCAGACCGATTACATCGACCTGCGCAACTTCAAGCTGATCGCCAGCCGCAGCGGCGAGATCAACGAGCACTGGACCGCGATCGCCTCGATCAACGCGCTGCGTGAGCGCTGGCGCTATGCCTCGGGTACCGAGTTCACCGACGCGGTCTACAACACCTCGACGCTGGTCTACCCGCAGATGGTGGCCGACTACGTCAACGTCGACGACGAAATGTTCCCGCGCAAGGGCATCAGCGGTACCGCGACAATGCGTGCCGGCGTCGAGGGCGCCGGCTCGGATACCAGCTTCGTGCAGGCCAACGCCGTGCTGCGCTGGTACATCCCGGTGGGTGAAAGCAACCGCCTGATCCTGCGCGGCGAAGGTGGCACCACCTGGACCAGCGATCTGGTGGCGATGCCGCCCAGCCTGCGCTACTTCGCCGGTGGCGACCGCAGCATCCGCGGCTACGCCTATCGCGAAGTCGGACCGCGGACCCCGGCACCAGACAAATACGCGCTGGGTGCCAAGAACCTGGTGATCGGCTCGGCCGAATACGAGCACTACTTCAATGGCGGTCCGTGGGGCGCGGCGGTGTTCGTCGATACCGGCAGCGCCTTCGACAACACCATCGATCTGCACACCGGCGTTGGCTTCGGCGTGCGCTGGAAGTCGCCGGTGGGGCCGGTGCGCGTGGATATCGCGCATGGCCTGAACAACCCGGATTCGCAGTTCCAGCTGTACCTGAACATCGGAGCGGACCTGTGAGCACGCCCGCACCGACCCCGAACACGCCGCCGCCGCGCGTGCGCTTCTACCGCCGCCGCCGCTTCTGGGCCTGGTCCGGCGCGGGTGTGATCGGCCTGGTGCTGCTGGCCCTGCTGGCGGTGTACTGGCTGCTGCAGACCGTGGCCGGCCGCGATGTGCTGCTGGCACAGGTGGTGGCGCGGCTGCCGGTGGGCGCCAGCTTCACCTGGGACAAGGTGGACGGCCCGGTGGCCGGTCCGCTGACCCTGTACAACGTCGACTTCCGCTACGACGACATCCATTTCCACGCCGAGCGCGCCCATCTGGAGCCGGACCTGCGCCCGCTGCTGGGCCGCAAGCTGCTGCTGGACAAGCTGGAACTGACCAACGCGACGCTGAACCTGGCCAAGAGTGACGAGCCGTTCAAGCTGCCGTCGTGGCCCGATTCGCTGCCGCAGATCGAAATGCCGTTGGCGATCCAGGCCGATGCCATCGCCATCGACGGCTTCCGCGTCAGCCAGGCCAACGAGCCGGTGATCGACATCAGCCGCGTGCGCGGCGGCATCGAGATCGCCAATGGCGAGTTCCAGGCACACAAGCTGGTGGTGGACAGCGACATGGGCAATTTCACTGCCCAGGGCCGCTACATCCCGGCCAAGGACTACGACACCGATGTGACCGTCACTGCGGTGCTGCCGGCGCCACGTGGCCGCACCGCCGCCACGATCGGCCTGGTCGCGCGCGGCGACCTGTCGCATATGGAAGTGGCGGTGGCCGGGCGTGCGCCGAAGCCGCTGCACGCGATGCTGGTGTTCGATGGCCGCACCGATCCGAGCTGGAGCGCCAGCGTGCGCAGCGACGAGCTGGATCTGGCGTTGTTGTCACCGGCATTGGCGGGTTCGGCAATCGCGCCACTGGCGCTGGACTTCACCGCCGCCGGCAAGGGCGGCAACGCCAACCTGCGCGGCAAGGTGAAGCAGGGCGATCAGGAACTGGAGCTGGCACCCTCGGTGGTATCGCTGCAGGACCAGGTGCTGAAGGTCTCGCCGCTGCTGGTGAAGGGCTTCGGTGGCGAAGCGCGCTTGGAAGGTACCGCCGATTTCAGCCAGGAAGACCAGCAGAAGCTCAACTTCTCGGTGGTCGCGCATGACCTGACCTACGTGCCGGCAGCGGATCCGAACACCGCCGGCAGTGCGCCGGTACCGGTGACCCTGAAGGAAGCACGCTTCGGCCTGGCCGGTACCCTGAAGGCCTGGGCGGCGATCGGCCGTGCCGAAGTCGAGCGCGAAAAGCAGAAAGCGCAGCTGCGCTTCGACGTGCGTGGCAATGACCAGGCTGCTGAGATCCGCGAACTGCAGGCGCAGACTCCGGGCGGTCAGCTGCAGGTGGAAGGCAAGGTGGCTTGGGCACCGCAGCTGGACTGGGATGCGAAGGCCACGCTGAAGGCTTTCGACCCCGGCTACTTCGCGCCAGGCTGGGATGGGCGCCTGTCCGGCAATCTGGCCTCCAAGGGTCGCCAGCTGCCACCGCCGGCCAACGCGCCGCCGGGCACTGCCGGCACGCTGGAAGCCACGGTGGACCTGCCGTCGCTGAAGGGCATCCTGCGCCAGCGCAATCTTGATGCGCAGGGCAAGTTCGCGCTGCAGGGCGAGCAGGGCCAGGGCGATCTGAAACTGTCGCTGGGCAGCAGCCGGGTGACCGCTTCGGGCAAGGTCGGCGATCGCCTCGACATCGACGCGCGCTTCGAGCCGCTGCAGCTCAGTGACCTGCTGCCGGGCGCCGATGGTGGCCTGCGTGGCCAGGTACAGGTGAAGGGCCCGCGCGATGCGCCGGACATCACCGCCGACCTGGTCGGCAACAACCTCAACTGGGATGGCTACGGCGCCGAGAGCGTGAGCATCAAGGGCCGGCTGCCGTGGCGCGGCGACAGCGGCACGCTGGCGATCCAGGGCCAGCAGGTCAATGCCGGCATGCTGCTGGAGCGGCTGAACATCGACGCGCAGGGCAGTGTCTCCAACCTGCGCCTGGCCGCGCAGACCCGCAACGAGCTGGGCGCGGTCGAACTGCAGGGCAGCATCCGCCAGCAGGGCGCGCAGTGGCGTGGCGAGCTGGCCGCGCTGCGCATCGCACCGGTGAAGGGCGATGCCTGGTCGCTGCGTGCACCGGCGGCGTTCGCGATCAACGGCAGCAACTACACGCTGGGCGAAGCCTGCCTGGCTGCTGCCAGCAGCGGTGCCTTGTGCGCCCAGGCCAACTGGCCGCGTGAGGGCCTGGTGGTGCGCAGTGATGCGCTGCCGCTGGCGCTGGTGCAGCCGTGGTTGCCGCCGCAGTCCGGCCGCCGCATCTACCTGCGTGGCGATGTCAGCCTGGACGCGCAGATCCGCCCGCGCGGCAACGCCTGGGAAGGCCATGTGGAAGTGCGCTCGAAGGAAGGCGGCGTGCGCCTGGGCGAGAACCGCAACACGGTGGGCGACACCACCCGTGGCGAACTGGTGCGCTACGACCAGTTCTCGCTCAAGCTCGACATGACCCCGGCCAGCATCAAGGGCTACCTGGGCATGGGCTTCCAGGGCAACGGCTTCGTCGATGCGAAGATGCAGACCGGCTGGGAAGCCAGCGCGCCGTTGAACGGCGAGCTCTACCTCAACATGTCGCGGCTGTACTGGCTGGAGCTGTTCTCGCCGGACATCGTGCGTCCGACCGGCCTGATCGAAGGCCACGTCAGCCTGCGCGGAACCCGTGGCCAACCCTCGCTGGGCGGTGATGCACAGCTGAGCAACTTCAAGGGCGAGTTCCCGGCGTTGGGCCTGACCTTCGACCAGGGCAAGGGCAGCTTCGTGGCCCAGCCTGATGGTTCGGCCAAGATCACCGCGCAGGCCAATTCCGGCCAGGGCACGCTGTATGTCGATGGCGGCCTGTCGTGGTTCGGCGATGCGCAGCCGCTGCAGCTGAAGATCCACGGCGACAACGTGCTGCTGTCCAACACCAGCGAGCTGCGCATCGTCGCCAATCCCAATCTCGACTTCACCCTGGCCAAGGCCGCGATGGAACTGCGCGGTACGGTGCATGTGCCCGAGGCCGACATCGACCTGGAGCGCCTGGACCGTGGCACCTCGGTGTCCGAAGACGTGGTGGTGCTGGATCCGGCCGATCCGGAAGAGTCGCGCACCTCGCCGCTGGACATGGAGCTGACCGTCAGCCTCGGCGACAAGGTGAAGATGACCGGCTTCGGCCTGAAGGGCGCGCTGACCGGCAAGATGCAGGTCTGGGCCAAGCCCAGTCGCGAGATGACCGCCAATGGCGGGCTGGAAGTGAGTGGTCGCTACAAGGCCTATGGCCAGGATCTGACCATTACCCGCGGCAACCTCACGTGGAACTACAACGCGGTCTCCGACCCGCGCATCAACATCCGCGCCGAGCGCCGGATTGGTGATGTCACCGCGGGCATCGACGTGACCGGGCGGGCGCAGCAGCCGCGTGCCGACGTCTGGTCCGACCCGGCGATGTCGCAGTCCGAAGCACTGGGTTACCTGGTGCTGGGCCGCAGCCTGACCGGTGCCAGCAGCGACCAGACCCAGCAGGTCAACGCCGCGTCGGCGGCTCTGTCGGCCGGCAGCGGCCTGCTGGCGTCGCAGCTGGGCGCCAAGCTCGGCCTGGACGATGCCGGCGTGAGCCAGTCGCGCGCGCTGGGCGGTTCGGTGATCGGCGTCGGCAAGTACATCTCGCCCAAGCTGTACGTCGGCTACGGCGTGTCGCTGGTGGGTGCCGGCTCGGTGATCACGCTGAAGTACCTGCTGCGTCGTGGCTTCGACGTGGAAGTGGAATCGAGCACGGTGGAAAACCGTGGGTCGATCAACTGGCGGCGGGAGAAGTAACGATGCGGTATTGCTGGCCGCTGGCCGGCAACTGCACCGTATCTCCCGAGTTGCGTGGGTTGCCGGCCAGCGGCCGGCACTACCGTGCACGACGGCCCCAACCATCGGCCGTTGCCCCATCCGGCCCCAGCGGCTATGGTCCCGGGCTGTTCTGTCGTACCGGATCGCCTCATGTCACCACGCAAAGCCCTTCCCACCGCCCTGGCCCTGGGCCTGACCCTTGCCGCCGGCGCCCACGCCGATGAAGGCATGTGGATGCCGACCCAGCTGCCGGAACTGGCCAAGCCGCTGCAGGCCGCAGGTTTCAAGGGCAATCCGGCCGACCTGGCCAACGTCACTGCGCCGCCGCTGAGCGCGGTGGTGCGTGCCGGTGGTGGCACCGGCTCGTTCGTATCCGCCGACGGCCTGCTGCTGACCAACCACCACGTGGCGATGGGCGTGATCCAGTACAACAGCTCGCCCGAGCACGACCTGATCAATGGTGGCTTCATCGCCAAGGGCCGCGCCGACGAGCGTCCGGCCAACCCGGACTTCCGCGTGCTGGTCACCGTCGGCTTCGACAAGGTGACCGACCAGGTGCTGGCGCAGGCGCGTGGCAAGACCGGCCGCGCCTACTTCGATGCCGTCGATGCGGCCAGCAAGCAGATCGTGGCCGAGTGCGAGAAGGACGGCAGCGTGCGCTGCTCGGTGGCCAACATGTACTACGGCACCGACTTCTACCGCATCGCCCAGCTGGAACTGAGCGACGTGCGATTGGTCTATGCGCCGCCCCGTGCGATCGGCAACTACGGCGATGAGATCGACAACTTCATGTGGCCGCGCCACACCGGCGACTTCACCCTGCTGCGCGCCTACGTTGGCAAGGACGGCAAGCCGGCCGCCTACAGCAAGGACAACGTGCCCTACCAGGCGCCGGCGCACCTGCAGATGTCGGTGGAAGGTCCGAAGGAAGGTGACTACGCGATGCTGGCCGGTTACCCGGGCATCACCTATCGCCACCGTACCGCGGCCGAATTCGCCGGCCAGATCGATACCGTGCTGCCGCGCCGCGTGTCGGTGTTCCAGCAGATGATCGACACCATCGAGGCCGCCAGCGCCAAGGACGCGCAGGCGCGCACCCGCTACGCCTCGCAGCTGCAGTCGCTGAAGAACAACCGCAAGCGCGCCGCCGGTGAGCTGGAAGGCCTGTTGCGCAGCGACGCCAAGGCCCAGCGTGCCGCCGACGAGACGGCGATGCTGGCTGCCACCGACCGCAAGTACCAGGGCGACATCAAGGCGTTGCTGACCAACTTGTCGCAGGGCGCGGCGGTGGGCGAACGTGACCTGTTGCTGGACCAGATGGCCGCACAGAGCCAGCTGCTGCGCTCGGCGCTGCTGCTGGAACGCCTGCGCATCGAGTCGGCCAAGCCGGACGCGCAGCGCGAGAGCGGTTTCCAGCAGCGCGACCAGGCGATGATCGAAGGCGTGCTCAAGCAGGTTCAGCGCCGTTACGCGCCGGAGGTCGAGAAGGCGCTGCTGACCACCCTGCTGACCCGCTACCAGAAGCTGCCTGACGCGCAGCGCGTGGCCGAGTTCGATACGGCCTTCGGCCGTACCCCGGAGCAGCTGGCGAAGGCACTGGACACCCTGTACGCCGGCACCCAGCTGGGTGAGGAGGCGCAGCGTCTGTCACGCTTCGTCGCCGCCCGTGAAGGCAAGGCATTGGCCGCCGATCCGCTGATCGCCGTGGCCGGCCCGTTGGTGGCCGCGCAGCTGCGCATCGAGAACGAAAGCAAGACCCGCGAAGGCGAGCAGCTGCGCCTGCGCCCGGCCTACATGCAGGCGCTGTTCGCCTGGCGTGCCAAGCAGGGCCGCGCGGTGTATCCGGATGCCAACCGCACCCTGCGCATCAGCTACGGCAAGGTCGAGGCGCTGCACCCGCGCGATGGCGTGACCTACTCACCGGTAACCACCGTGGCCGGCATCGTCGAGAAGAACACCAACGCCTATCCGTTCGATGCCCCCAAGTCGCTGCTGGCCGCCATTGCCAAGGGTGACTTCGGCAGCACCGCCGATCCGGCACTGAAGACCCAGACGGTCAACTTCCTGACCAACCTGGATACCACCGGCGGCAACTCCGGCTCGCCAGTGCTCAATGCGAAGGGCGAACTGATCGGCCTGAACTTCGACAGCAACTGGGAATCGGTCAGCGCCAGCTGGTGGTTCGACCCGCGCTACAAGCGCGCCGTGCACGTGGACATGCGCTACCTGCGCTGGCTGCTGGCCAAGGTCTACCCGGCGCCGGAACTGCTGAAGGAAATGGGCGTTCCGGCGGAATAAGGCCGGTTGCTGGTGGGTGCGCACCTCCTTTGGTGGGTGCGCACCGTTGGTGGGCATGGATGCCTCCGTCACGACCAACGGTCGTGACCCACCGCCATGGCCCACCGCCATGACCTACCCTCACGACCAACGGTCGTGATCTACTGGCCCCTGTCCCGACGGAAACGCACGCGTGGTCTCCAGCTGGATCCTGCTGCTGGTCTCGGTTGCCTATGCCGCGCTGCTGTTCGGCGTGGCGTGGTGGGGTGACCGTCGGCCGATGTATCCGGATAGACCCTGGCTGCGGCCGGTGGTCTACAGCCTTGCGCTGGCCGTGTACTGCTCGTCGTGGACCTTCTACGGCGCAGTCGGCACCGCCGTGCGCAACGGCGTGGGTTATCTGCCGATCTATATCGGCCCGTTGCTGTTGCTGCTGTTCGGCTGGCGCATCATCGAGCGGCTGGCGCTGATCGCGCGCAGCCAGAACGTGGTCTCGATCGCCGACTTCATCTCTTCGCGCTTCGGCCGTTCGCGGCGGCTGGCGGCGCTGGTGGCGATCATCGCGCTGATCGGCATCATTCCGTACCTGGCCCTGCAGTACAAAGCGGTGGCAATGAGCCTGCAGGTGCTGACCGGCAACACCGGCCCGACCGGCTTCTTCAGCGATCCGGCGCTGTACGTGGCGCTGCTGATGGCGCTGTTCGCCACCCTGTTCGGCACCCGCCAGGTCGACGCTACCGAGCACCACCACGGCATGATGCTGGCCATCGCGCTGGAGTCGGTGATCAAGCTGGTAGCGATGGTGGCGGTGGGCGTGTTCGCCTACGTCTGGCTCAGCGACCGCAACGAGGCGGTGGTGGAGTCGGTGCATACGCTGTTCACCGGGCTGCCGCCGGTGGGCTTCATCTCGCAGACCCTGCTCAGTTTCCTCGCCATCATCTGCCTGCCGCGCCAGTTCCACGTGGCCGTGGTCGAGTGCGGTGACGTACGCGATGTGCGCCGCGCGCGCTGGATGTTTGGTGGTTACCTGGTGCTGATTTCGGCAATGGTGCTGCCGATTGCTACTGCGGGTGTCAGCCTGTTCGGCACCGGCAGCAGCGTCGCAGATGATTCGATGGTGCTGGCGTTGCCGCTGGCCGAGGGGCGCAACGCCCTGGCGCTGATCGCCTACGTAGGCGGATTCTCCGCCGCTACCGGCATGGTCATCGTGTCCTCGATCGCGCTGGCCACCATGGTCAGCAACGACCTGGTGATGCCGGTGCTGCTGCGCCGCAGTGGTGATCACCAGGAAGCGGCCGACGTCGCTTCACGGGTGTTGTGGATCCGCCGTCTGGCGATCCTGCTGCTGGCGTTGATGGCTTACAGCTACTACCGCAGCAGCAGCAACGACAGCACGCTGGCCTCGTACGGCCTGATGGCCTTCGCCGCGGTGGCCCAGTTCGCGCCCGGCCTGATCGGTGGCCTGTACTGGCGCGGTGCCAGCCGTCGCGGTGTCGAGACCGGCATGCTGCTGGGCTTCGCCACCTGGCTCTACACCCTGCTGCTGCCTGCGATGACCATCGCCGGCTGGATGGACGACGGCTGGGTACAGAACGGCCCGTTTGGCATCGCCTGGCTGCGCCCGCAGCAGTTGTTCGGCATGACCGGCTGGGATCCGCTGACCCATGGCACGTTCTGGTCGCTGCTGGTCAATGCGGCGACGATGATGCTGGTGTCCGCGCGCTGGCGTCCCGGTGTGGACGAGCGTCTGCGCGCCGCGCCGTTCCTCGACCCGTATGCCGAGCGCCCGTCGGTGGCCGGTGGCTGGCCTGGTCACGTGCATGTGGGTGACCTGCTGGCGCTGGCCTCCCGCGTGGTCGGCGAGCGCCATGCGCGGCGTTCGTTCTTCGAGCAGGCGCAGTCGCTGGGCCGCGAACTGCAATCCTCGGCGCCTGCGGACCGGCCGTGGGTACAGTTCACCGAGCGTCTGCTGGCTGCGTCGATCGGTGCGGCATCGGCACGCCTTCTGCTGACCAGCCTGCTGCGCGGTTCGGGCATGGACCTGGGCGAAGTGGTGGCGGTGCTGGATGAGGCCGGCCAGGAGCTGCGCTTCAACCGCGAGATCCTCTCGACCACGCTGGAGAACATCAGCGCCGGGGTCAGCGTGGTCGACCCGGACATGCGGCTGACCGCGTGGAATCGCCGCTACCAGGACATGTTCGGCTACCCCGACGGCATGCTCTACGTCGGGCGGCCGGTGGCTGACCTGATCCGCTACAACGCCGAGCGGGGTGAGCTGGGCGAGGGCGATATCGAAATCCAGATCAACCGCCGCATCGGCTACATGCGGGCCGGTTCGCCGCACGTGTTCGAGCGCACCCGCAGCGATGGCAAGGTGATCGAGATGCGCGGCCAGGCATTGCCGGGCGGTGGCTATGTGACCAGCTACAACGACATCACCGATTACAAGCACGCCGAACGCGCGCTGTTGGAGGCCAACGAAACACTGGAACAGCGCGTGGCCGAGCGTTCGCACGAGGCCGAAGTCGCGCAGCAGTCGAAGACCCGCTTCCTGGCCGCGATCAGTCATGACGTGCTGCAGCCATTGAATGCCGCACGTCTGTTCGCTTCGGCGTTGCGCGACAGCGATCATGTGAGTGACGAGCAGAAGCACCTGGCCGAACGCGTGGATGCGTCGCTGCGTGCGGCCGAGGAACTGCTTGATGGCCTGCTGGATGTGTCGCGGCTGGATGCCGGCGGCCTGCATCCGGTGATCGGCGAGTTCGACGTGAGCGCATTGATGCGTGAGCTGGCCGCGCAATACACCCCGGTCGCCGCCGGTCGTGGCCTGCGCTTGGACCTGTTCGCGCGCCCGGCTTGGGTGCGCAGTGACCGGCGCCTGCTGCGCCGTGTGCTGCAGAACTTCCTCGCCAATGCGCTGCGCTACACGCGCCAGGGCCGCATCGTGCTGGCGGTGCGGCAGCGCGGCGACGAGGTGGAACTGCAGGTGTGGGACACCGGCCCGGGTATTCCCGAGCACCACATGCGGCAGATCTTCGACGAGTTCCATCGCTACCAGCAGCCTTTCGACTGGGGTGAGCAGGGGCTGGGATTGGGTTTGTCGATCTGCCAGCGTATCTCGCGCCTGCTTGATCATCGGTTGAACGCACGCAGCCGCGTGGGCAGTGGTTCGATGTTCTCGATCATCCTGCCGCGGGTGGCACCGCTGCCGGGCTACACCGAGCTGGTCACACCTGCACAGAGCGTAGCCGCGCCAGTGCGCAGTGATTCGCTGGCCGGCCTGCGCGTGCTGTGCGTGGACAACGACGAAGAGATCCTCGACGGCATGCGCGCGCTGCTGGGCCGTTGGCAGGTGCAGGTGATCACTGCCGCCACCGTTGACCAGGCGCTGGAGAAGATCGCCGAGCGCCCGCAGGTGATGCTGGTGGATTACCACCTGCACGACCGCATGGATGGCCTGGATGCGCTGGTGGCGCTGCGCGAGGCGGCAGGCTATGCGCTGCCCGGCGCGCTGCTGACTGCCGATGGTCGCGACGAGCTGAAGCGGATGGCTCGCGAACGCGGATACCGCGTGCTGACCAAGCCGATCAAGCCAGCCTCGCTGCGCGCCTTCCTGGGCGCGCTGCGCGATGCGCAGTAATGCCGGCCGCCCGGCGGTAGATCCACGCCATGCGTGGATGTGATGCACTGGTAGTGCCGGCCGCTGGCCGGCAACCACGTAATCGTGGGTGCGTTACCCCACGCCGTGCAGATGTTCGTACAGGATTGTCGCGCCGATGATCACCAGGATCACGCCACCGATGATCTCGGCACGCTTGCCGACCATGCTGCCCAGCACGCGGCCGAGCATGATGCCGACGGTGACCATGGTCAGCGTGCACAGGCCGATCACCGCTGCCATCACGCCGATATGCACGTCCATGAAAGCCAGGCCGATACCCACCGCCATCGCGTCGATGCTGGTGGCGAAACCGGTCAGCGCCAGCTTCCAGAAGCCGTGGTGCTGCGAGGGGTCTTCGTCTTCGTCGGCACTGTCCGGGCGCAGGCCGTTGTAGATCATGTGGATGCCCAGCGCGCCGAGCAGGCCGAAGGCGATCCAGTGGTCGAAGGCTTCGACGTACTGCAGGGCGGCGCGGCCGAGCAGCCAGCCGATGATGGGCGTGATCGCCTCGATGACGCCGAAGATGATGCCGGCACGCAGTGCGTCGCGGAACACCGGCTTGCGCATGGCCGCACCCTTGCCGATTGCAGCGGCGAAGGCATCGGTGGACATGGCAAAGCCGATCAGGAGGATCGAAATGGGGGACATGGGCGGCGGCTGAGGTCGGGCTAGGACGGACGCACGGCCTGCGCTCGCGCCCAACCTGACGTTGCGCGCGCGGGCCGCTGGTCTCGCCAACCATCATGGTTGTCCACGCCACGGCGCACTGGCCGAGTATGTTGACGTGGACGATTCCTGCGTAGGAATCCGGCTACTCCCCAAGGGGACGCGCAGCTTAGCATCGCGATTCACGCACGGCGCATTTCCAGCGAAACGCGCAGGCAGGGCTGGTTTGTATAGCGATGGCTATATCGAGAGCGCAGCGGTGCCTGGTAGTGCCGGCCGCTGGCCGGCAGGTGCACCATCAAAAGCGTGCCAAGCAAGCTTGGCACCTACCGGAGCAGTGCCTGATGGTGCTGTGCCATGCCTGGAGGCCTGGGACCATCCGGACAGCCTTCGCGAACGAAAGCGATCAACGTGCGGATACTTTCGATTCTGTTGAGGGCAGGGTGAGAGGTTGCTCATCGGCTGGGCGGGTCATTGAACTGATCTGGAACTGACACCAGTCATGCATGATCTGCAGATTCGAGACCAGCTTGGGATCGTCCTTCCCGCGAGGTGCAACGACTCGAATGTGCAATGCAGCGATGCTTCTCTCGAGATCGTCGACATGGGTGAACAACTGCTCATTGGCTGCATATTCAAGATCGGCGAAGAGCCGCCGGTACCTTGAATACCCGAGATCAGGCATGAACCTGCCACTCACGCGCCAGGATTCATATCGGAAGCGCTGGACTACACCAATCCTCAAGCCGTCGGTATCGATCAGTGTCCAGGTGTCCATCGTTCCGGGCGGGAAGTTGGAACTTCCAGCTTGAGACCGAATCCATCATCCCGCCAGAGCTGATTGCGTCATCAGCGGGGCTGGGCAAAAGTGCCAAGCAAGCTTGGCACCTACCGAAGCGATTTCAGGCGGTTTCAGGCCAATGCCGGCCAACGGCCGGCACTACCTTCAGTCTTCTTCCGGCGGCAGCACGATGGCGTCGTCGTCGATGGCCAGCTTGCCGGCCATCAGCACGGCCTGGGTGCGGTTGGTCACGCCCAGCTTGCGCAGGATCGCGGTGACGTGGGCCTTGATCGTCGCTTCGGACACGTTGAGGTCGTAGGCGATCTGCTTGTTCAGACGGCCGGCGCCGAGCATCTGCAGTACGCGGAACTGTTGTGGGGTCAGCTCGCGCAGGCGCTGGCCGACTTCGCGTTCCTCGCTGCCGGTGGGCGGCACGTTGTGCGCTTCCGGCGGCGCCCAGGTCTCACCATCGAGGATGGTGCCCAGTGCGTGGCCGATGGTGTCCGAATCCGCAGACTTCGGAATGAAGCCCAGCGCGCCGTGGTCGAGCGCGCGGCGCATCACCGTGGCTTCTTCGCGCGCGGACACCACGACCACCGGCAGCTGCGGATGCAGCGAGCGCATGTGCACCAGCGCGTTGAAACCCTGCGCACCGGGCATGTTGAGGTCCATCAGGACCAGGTCGGCGTCGTTGTGCTGGTCGGCCAGCGCGTACAGCGCTTCCACGCTGTCGGCTTCGAACAGCTGCACGCCGGGGATGACCCGCTGCACGGCGCCGCGCAGGGCTTCGCGGAACAGCGGGTGGTCATCGGCAATCAGGAGGGTGGTCATGGGTCGAGCTTATCGATCAGGAAAAAGAGCGACGTGATGGCAGGTGCAGGACGGGTCGGACACGGCCGGGTCCCTCCTCCCGGCCACGTCCCTGGCGCGTCCTGCGCCTGCGGTCACGCCATCAGCGCACCTTGCGCTCGTCCACCAGCGACGCCACCACCGACGGATCGGCCAGGGTCGAGGTGTCGCCGAGCTGGTCCGGTGCGTTCTCGGCGATCTTGCGCAGGATGCGGCGCATGATCTTGCCCGAGCGGGTCTTGGGCAGGCCCGGCGCCCACTGCAGGTGGTCCGGCGTGGCGATCGGGCCGATCTCCTTGCGCACCCACGCGATCAGCTCCTTGTGCAGCTCATCGGTCGGCGCCTCTTCGGCCACCAGGGTTACGTAGGCATAGATGCCCTGGCCCTTCACGTCGTGCGGGAAACCAACCACGGCGGCTTCGGCCACCTTCGGGTGCGAGACCAGCGCGCTTTCCACTTCGGCGGTGCCGATGCGGTGGCCGGACACGTTGATCACATCATCGACGCGGCCCGTGATCCAGTAGTAGCCGTCTTCATCGCGGCGGCAACCGTCGCCGGTGAAGTAGCTGCCCGGGTAGGTACGGAAATAGGTATCGATGAAGCGCTGGTGGTCGCCGTACACCGTGCGCATCTGGCCCGGCCAGGAATCACGGATGATCAGGTTACCCTCGGTCGGGCCGTCCTTGATCTCGCCATCGGCATTGACCAACGCCGGCTGCACGCCGAAGAAGGGCAGGGTGGCCGAACCCGGCTTGAGATCCATCGCGCCGGCCAGCGGCGAAATCAGGATGCCGCCGGTCTCGGTCTGCCACCAGGTATCGACGATCGGGCAGCGGCTGTCGCCAACCACTTCGTAGTACCAGCGCCAGGCTTCCGGGTTGATCGGTTCGCCAACGCTGCCAAGCAGGCGCAGCGAGGCACGCGAGGTCTTCTTCACCGGCTCCTCGCCCTCGCGCATCAGTGCACGGATGGCGGTCGGCGCGGTATAGAAGATCGACACCTTGTGCTTGTCGATCACGTTCCAGAACCGCGAGGTATCCGGGTAGTTCGGCACGCCTTCGAACATCAGCGAGGTCGCGCCGTTGGCCAGCGGGCCGTACACGATGTAGCTGTGGCCGGTGACCCAGCCGACGTCGGCGGTGCACCAGTAGATGTCGTCCTCGCGCAGGTCGAACACCGCTTCATGGGTGTAGGCCGCGTACAGCAGGTAGCCACCGGTGGTGTGCAGCACGCCCTTCGGCTTGCCGGTGGAACCGGAGGTGTAGAGGATGAACAGCGGGTCTTCCGCGTTCATGCGTTCCGGCTCGCAGGTGGCAGGCTGGCTGTCCACCACGTCGTGGAACCAGCGGTCGCGCGGGGCCTGCATGTCGACCGCGCCACCGGTGTGACGCACCACCAGCACGGTTTCGACGGTATTGGTGCCGGGCAGCTTCAGCGCGGCATCGACGTTGGCCTTCAGCGGAATCCTGCGGCCACCGCGCAGGCCCTCGTCGGCGGTGATGATCAGCTTGCTCTGGCAGTCGCTGACGCGGTCGGCGATCGAGTTCGGCGCGAAGCCACCGAACACCACCGAGTGGATCGCACCGATGCGCGCGCAGGCCAGCATGGCCACGGCGGCGTCGACGATCATCGGCAGGTAGATGGTGACCCGGTCGCCCTTCTTGACGCCGAGGTTGCGCAGCGCGTTGCCGAGGCGGCAGGTGCGCTCGTACAGCTCGCGGTAGGTCACGTGCTGCGCCGGTGCGTCCGGGCCGTCCGGCTCGAACAGCAGGGCGGTCTTGTCGCCACGCGTCTCCAGCTGGCGGTCCAGGCAGTTCACGCTGGCATTGAGCTCGCCATCCTCGAACCACTTGATGTGGAAGTCGGACAGGTCGTAGTTGACGTTCTTGATCTTCGTCGGCTTGCGCATCCACTCCAGGCGCTCGGCGGCCTTGCCCCAGAAACCATCCGGGTCGGTCACCGAAGCCTGGTACTGCTGTTCGTAGGACGTCTTGTCGATGCGTGCCTTGGCGGCGAACTGCGGATCGACGGGGTAGATATCAGCCATGGCACCCTCACTTGCACGTTGACTTTGTATGTGCGGTCGCAGCATCGCAGCGACCGATCCCCCTCAGTTTGCCCCATCCACCCCCGCCCGCGTCACCACCTTGCTTAGACCATGGTCGAAAGTGAGCGTCCTGCAGGGCCGGGTTCGACCAATGGCGAATAGCCGGTGTGCGTGAACGCCCCGCAGTCTCGGCTCGACCGTGCCCCACGCGCGGCATCACCTTGCCACTTGGGAGAGAGGGCAACATGAGCCACCGTACGTTGAAAGCCGTGCGCAAACCTTTGGCGGCCTGCCTGTTGGTCGCCCTGGTCGCACCGGGCATGGCGTTCGCAGAGACCGCCAAAGAGAAAGCGCTGGAAGCACGCGTTGCCGAACTGGAACGCCAGGTCCAAGCGCTGCTGTCTTCGCAACAGCAACAGCAGACCCAGATCAGCCAGACCCAGCAGGCCGTAACCGAAGTCCGCACCGTGCAGGCCGAGCAGAAGCCGGTCGCCTCGGTGCCGGCCGGCAAGCAGCCGATCCAGGTCACCACCATCACCCCGGGCGCCGCGCCGGGCACCACGGTCAAGATCGGCGGCTTCATCAAGGCCGACTTCCTGGCCACCCAGACCAGCGATGGCCAGCTGGCCGACGACGCCACCGGCCGCTCGCTGTACCTGCCGGGCCAGACCCCGGTGGAAGGCGCCGGCGGCAGCGGCAAGCGTTCGGGTACCGATTTCAACGCCCATGCCAAGTTCTCGCGCTTCAACCTGGGCATCGACAACGTGAGCGAATCGGGCAACAAGGCCGGTGCGTTCTTCGAGATGGACTTCTTCGGCAACTCGCTGGGCAACCAGACCGCGACCAATACCTACGGTGTGACCCTGCGCCACGCCTACATGTACTGGAACAACTGGATGGCCGGCCAGACCTGGTCCAACTTCATGGACGCGGCCGCACTGCCGGAAGCGGTCGACTTCGTCGGTCCCACCGACGGCGTGATCTTCGTGCGCCAGGCGCAGGTGCGCTACACCCAGGGTGGCTTCAGCGTCGCGCTGGAAAACCCGGAAACCACCACCCTCACCGGTACCCGCAACCCGGTCACCGGCGCCTGGACCAACGCCAGCGCCAACTCCGATCGTGGCAGCCTGCCTGATCTGACCATGCGCTATGGCTGGAAGGGCGACTGGGGCACCTTCGGTGTCGGCGGCATCATCCGCCAGCTGAAGGTCGACAACCAGGCCACCGGCGCCAAGGCCGACAAGGTGGCCGGCGGCCTGACCCTGGGCGGCAAGTGGGTGATGGGCGACAGCGATTCGCTGCACTACCAGCTGACCGGCGGCGAAGGCATCGCCCGCTACATCGGCCTGGGCATCACCGCCGATAGTGCCTACGACGTGGCCCGCGACGAGCTCAACCCGACCGGCGTGCTGGCCGGCTACGTGGGCTGGCGGCATGCGTTCTCGCCGAAGCTGCGCACCAACCTGATCTACGCGCGCAGCGACTACGACAACGACAGCATCCTCGGCCCGCTGGTGACCAAGAGCGTGCAGAGCATCCGCGGCAACATCTTCTATTCGCCGCTGCCCAAGGTCGATATCGGCGCCGAGCTGATGTACGGCCGTCGCGAAGTGGAGAACGGCAACAAGGGTGACATCACCCGGTTGCAGTTCACCACGAAGTACAGCTTCTAAGAGCGTGCCGGCCAGCGGCCGGCACCTACCGAGATTGAATGCCGGCCAGGGCCGGCATCTACAGAGGGAAAACGTCCCATGTCCAGCACTGCATCCAGCCCGCACAATGCGGCGGGCACCCTGACCAAGGGCCACAAGAAGGTCATCTTCGCCTCGAGCCTCGGTACGGTCTTCGAGTGGTATGACTTCTTCCTGTACGGCTCACTCGCCGCCATCATCGCCAAGCAGTTCTTCAGTGGCGTCAATGAAACCACGGGCATGATCTTCGCCCTGCTGGCGTTCGCCGCCGGCTTCTTCGTGCGTCCGTTCGGTGCGGCCTTCTTCGGCAGCCTCGGCGACCGCATCGGCCGCAAGTACACCTTCCTGGTCACCATCCTGATCATGGGCATCTCGACCTTCCTGGTCGGTGTGTTGCCCAACTACGCCTCGATCGGTTTCGCCGCACCGGTGATCCTGATCATCCTGCGCCTGGCCCAGGGCCTGGCGATGGGCGGCGAGTACGGCGGTGCCGCCACCTACGTGGCCGAGCATGCGCCGGACGACAAGCGCGGCCTGTACACCAGCTTCATCCAGTGCACCGCCACGCTCGGCCTGTTCATGTCGCTGCTGATCATCCTGGCCTGCCGCTACTTCCTCGGCAACGAAGCCTTCGAAGCCTGGGGCTGGCGTATTCCGTTCCTGGTCTCGATCCTGCTGCTGGGCGTGTCCGTGTGGATCCGCCTGCAGCTGAGCGAATCGCCGCTGTTCCAGCAGATGAAGTCCGAGGGCAAGGGTTCCAAGACCCCGTTCCGTGACAGCCTGAAGGGCGGCAACCTGAAGCTGATGCTGCTGGTCCTGCTCGGCGCTGCGGCTGGCCAGGCGGTGGTCTGGTACGGCGGTCAGTTCTACGCGCTGTTCTTCCTCAGCAGCATGCTGAAGGTCGATGCCACCACCTCCTACCTGCTGATCGCGGCCGCGCTGGCACTGGGCGTGCCGTTCTTCATCTTCTTCGGCTGGCTGTCCGACCGTATCGGCCGCAAGAAGATCATCCTCGCGGGCTGCCTGCTGGCCGCCGTCACCTACATCCCGATCTTCAAGGGCCTGACCCACTTCGCCAACCCGGCCATCGAAGAAGCCCGCAGCAGCTCTCCGGCCCTGGTCGTGGCCGATCCGGCCACCTGCTCGTTCCAGTTCGATCCGGTCGGCCTGCGCAAGTTCACCAGCTCCTGCGACGTGGCTACCGCCGCGCTGACCAAGGCCGGTGTGCCGTACGACGTGCAGCCCGCCGCCGCCGGTTCGCTGGCGATGGTGAACGTGGGCAGCGCCAGCGTCACCTCGTATGAGGCCGCCGGCCTGACCAAGGAAGACGGCAAGGCCAAGGCCGATGCGTTCGGTGCGGAACTGAAGACCGCCCTGACCACCGCCGGCTACCCGGCCAAGGCCGATGGCGCACGCATCAACATCGCCGGCACCATCTTCATGCTGTGGCTGCTGGTGCTGTACGTGACCATGGTCTACGGCCCGATCGCCGCCTACCTGGTCGAACTGTTCCCGACCCGCATCCGCTACACCTCGATGTCGCTGCCGTACCACATCGGCAACGGCTGGTTCGGTGGCTTCCTGCCGGCGATCTCGTTCGCGCTGGTGGCCGGTACCGGCAACCTCTACTACGGCCTGTGGTACCCCATCATCATCGCGCTGATGTCGGTGGTGATCGGCGGCCTGTTCCTGCGCGAGACCAAGGACGTGGATATCACCAAGTAACCGGCGTGCCGACCAACGGTCGGCACCCATCAGGTTTCAGGGGCCGCGGTGCAGACCGCGGCCCTCTTTTTGGTAGTGCCGGCCGCTGGCCGGCAAATGCACGATGTCTGCCGGAGATCCATGGGGCTGCCGGCCAGCGGCCGGCACTACCATTGCGTTGCACAGCACGCCGTATAGTCGGGCCATGATCACCACAACGCCGACCTCCCTCCCCCTCATCCTGCGCGCCCTGCGCAGCGAGTGGCAGTCGCAGCGCCCCACGCTGGACCAGCGCGAAGCCGATCTGCGCCGCCTGCGCGAGGCGCTGAGGCCGCGCTTGGAAGAAATGGCGCAGGCCATCGCCGAGGACTTCGGCCATCGCGCCCACGTTGAATCGAAACTGGCCGATGGGATGAGTGTGCTGTCGGCCATCGACCACCTGCGCCGTCACCTGCGCAGCTGGTCGAAGCCGCAGCGGGTGCGTGCCGGTTGGCGACTATGGCCGGCGCGCGCGCAGCTGCGGCCGACGCCGCTGGGCGTGGTCGGGGTGATCTCGCCCTGGAACTACCCGGTCACGCTGGCACTGGTGCCTTTGGCTACCGCCATCGCCGCCGGCAACCACGTGCTGCTCAAGCCTTCGGAACACACGCCGCGCACCAGCGCGTTCCTGGCCGATCTGCTGGCCAGTGTGTTCCCGCCCGATCGCGTGGCGGTGGTGCAGGGTGGGGCGGATGTAGCGGCGGCGGTGTCATCGCTGCCGCTGGACCATCTGCTGTTCACCGGCTCGACGGCGGTTGGCCGCAAGGTGATGGCGGCCGCCGCCGAGCATCTGGTGCCGGTCACGCTGGAACTGGGCGGCAAGTCGCCGGCCATCGTCTGCCGCGATTTCCCCCTGGACAAAGCCGCAGCGCGGCTGGCCACCGGCAAGTGGTTCAACGCCGGGCAGACCTGCATCGCGCCGGACTACGCGCTGATCGACACCGCGCGCCAGCGCGAGTTCGTGCAGGCGCTGCAGCAGCAGGTACGCGAACGCTACGGCGACTTCAGCGATGCCGACGATTACACGCGCATCATCAATGAAGGCCAGTACCGGCGCCTGCAGGGCTATCTGGCGCAGGCGCGGCAACGCGGGGTGCCGGTGATTCCGCTGGCGCAGGTGGATGAGGCGCGCGCCGACCGCGAGCGCCTGCTGGTGCCGACCGTGGTGCTGGACCCGCCGGACGACCTGGACCTGATGCGCGAGGAAATCTTCGGGCCGATCCTGCCGGTGCGCGCCTACCCGGATCTGGATGCTGCGCTGGCCGACGTACTGTCGCGTGACCGGCCGCTGGCGCTGTATCCCTTCAGCCATGACACGGCGACGGTGGAGCGCATCCTCGGCCAGGTGGTGGCCGGTGGGGTGACGGTCAATGACACGCTGCTGCATTTCGCCGCCGATGGCCTGCCGTTTGGCGGGGTAGGGGCCAGCGGCATGGGCGCGTACCACGGCCGGGCCGGGTTCGATGCGATGAGCAAGCGGCTGCCGGTGCTGTGGCAGTCGCGCTGGGCCGCCAGCGACCGGCTGCGGCCGCCGTATTCGAAGATTGCGGGGTTGTTGAAGCTGTTGCTGCGGTAGTGCCGGCCGCCGGCCGGCAACTGCAGGGTCTTGCCGACGGTTCATGGGGTTGCCGGCCAGCGGCCGGCACTACCGGTAGGTGCCAACCTTGGTTGGCACGCGTGGGCCCGAAGTGCCGACCAGGGGCGGCCTCGACCTAAGCCCACCCGGGTAGAATGGCCCTCATGAAGATCGCCTCGTGGAACGTCAATTCGCTCAATGTCCGCCTGCCGCACCTGGAGCAGTGGCTCAAGGACTTCGGCCCGGACATCGTCGGTATCCAGGAAACCAAGCTGGAGGACCACAAGTTCCCCGATTCGGCGCTGATCGCCGCGGGCTACCGCAGCGTGTTCGCCGGCCAGAAGACCTACAACGGCGTGGCGCTGCTGTCGCGTGAGCCGGCGCAGGACGTGCAGATCGGTATTCCCGGCTTCGAGGACGAGCAGAAGCGCGTCATCGCGGGCACCTTCGGCGACCTGCGGGTGATCAACCTGTACGTGGTCAACGGCCAGGACATCGGCACCGACAAGTACGAGTACAAGTTGCGCTGGCTGGAAGCGGTCCATGCCTGGATCGCCGAAGAACTGCAGCGGCACCCGAAGCTGATCGTGATGGGCGATTTCAACATCGCCCCGGACGCGCGCGATGTGCACGACCCGGAGGTCTGGAACGAGAACCACATCCTGACCTCCACCGCCGAGCGCGGCGCGCTCAACAAGTTGCTGCAGCTGGGCCTGCACGACGGCTTCCGCCTGCACAACGACGAGGCCGGTGTGTTCAGCTGGTGGGATTACCGTGCCGCGGGCTTCCGCCGCAACCTGGGCCTGCGCATCGACCTGACCCTGGTTTCCGACGCGCTGAAGGGCAGTGCGGTGGCCTCGGGCATCGACCGTGAGCCGCGTACCTGGGAGCGCCCGAGCGACCATGCGCCGGCGTGGGTGCAGTTGGGTTGAACGAACGGGGCCCGACGATTGCCGGGCCCGCTCTGAAACGTCTGCCGGCCAGCGGCCGGCACTACCATCAGATCACCGTATGCTCTTGCGGGTGAACAGGTTGACGATCGCCAGCAGGATCACCGCACCGATCAGCGAGAACAGGAAGGTGCGGATGGTGATCGCTTCGTTGATGCCGCCGCCGAACAGCCAGCCGGAAATCAGCGCGCCGACGATGCCGACCACGATGTTGAGGATGATGCCCTGCTGGGCATCGCGCTTCATGATGATGCTGGCCAGCCAGCCTACGATGCCGCCGACGATCAGCCAAACGATGATGCCCATGATCGAACCTCCGGTGGGGAACTGTGACCAGTTGACGCGCATGGCTGTGAACCCGTCGTGCAATTGCGTGATGGGCGCGTGCGGATGAGCCTGCCAGCCACCCTTGACGGCCCGTGGCGCTTCGGCCCGGTGACGGTCTGGCGGCGCCCGCACGTGCCGGGCCAGCGCGGTGAACCGCAGGCGCGGCAGGTGCTGGCGCAGGCGCTGGGCACCGACCCGGAGACGCTGCCACTGGTCCGCGATGACAAGGGCCGGCCGGAGCTGAGCGGCGCGTTGGCCCACTACGGCACCGGCTGGAGCCACAGCGGCGAGGTGCTGCTGGTGGCGCTGGGCGAGGGCGTGCGGTTGGGCGTCGACCTGGAACTGCTGCGCCCGCGGCCGCGTCTTCTGGAAATCGTGCAGCGCTTCTTCCACCCCGAGGAAGTGGCCTGGCTGGAAAGCCTGGACGAGGCCGGGCGCGAGCACTGGTTCTTCCGCGTGTGGTGCGCCAAGGAAGCCATGCTGAAGGCACACGGGCAGGGCATCTCGTTCGGCCTGCACCGCCTGCAGCTGGCCCCGGGGGCCGATGGCGCCCTGCACCTGCGCTGGTGTGACCCGGAACTGGGCGTGGCCGCGCGCTGGCATCTGCACGAATGGCAGGCCACCGGGCAATTCCGCGCTGCTCTGGCCTGGTATCCGCACTGAAGCGGGGAATCAGCGCGCAAAACCGGCGATAATGTCGGCATGAGCGAACACCCACTTCCCGCCAGCGTGGCTGCCACGCTGGAACAGGGTCTGGCCAGCATGGGCCTGGACGCCGCGCTGGCGCCGCCGCTGCTGCGTTACCTGGCCCTGCTGCACCGCTGGAACGGCACCTACAACCTCACCGCCATCCGCGACCCGCAGGAGATGGTCACCCGCCACCTGCTCGATTCGCTGGCGATGCAGCCGTTCGTGGCCGATGGCAGCCTGGCCGACCTCGGCACCGGCCCCGGCTTGCCTGGCATCCCGCTGGCGATCGCCTGTCCTGGCCTGCAGGTCACCCTGGTGGAGAGCAACGGCAAGAAGGCGCGCTTCATGCGCGAGGCCGTACGCCAGCTCGGCCTGGGCAACGCCCGCGTGGCCGAATCGCGCGCCGAGGCGCTGGACGAAGCTGGCCACTACGACCAGCTGACCGCGCGCGCGATGGACACCCTGGCCGGCATCGTCCGCGTTGGTGGCCACCTGCTGCGCCCCGGTGGCGTGCTGCTGGCCATGAAGGGCGTCTACCCGCATGAAGAGATCGCGGAGCTGCCGGCTGGCTGGCAGGTGCGCGAGGTGACCCCGCTGAGCGTGCCCGGCCTGGCCGGCGAACGCCACCTGGTCACCGTTACAGGTCCCTGATTCCCGTCGCCAGCCCCTTGTGGAACAAGAGGTTGGCGATCCACGATTTCCGCAAGGGGCCGGTTGTACGCATAATGACCGGTCCCAGCACACGTCGACGAGGCACACCCGCATGGCCCGCATCATCGCCATCGCCAACCAGAAGGGTGGCGTCGGCAAGACCACGACCGCCGTCAACCTGGCCGCTTCCCTGGCCAACGCACCCAAGCGCGTGCTCTTGGTCGACCTGGATTCGCAGGGCAACGCGACCATGGGCAGTGGCGTGGACAAGCGCGAGCTGGTCTCCTCCACCTACGATCTGCTGCTGGGCGAGTCCAGCGCCGCCGATGTGCGCGTGCAGACGGCCGAAGGCTACGACCTGCTGCCTGGCAACATCGACCTGACTGCGGCCGAGATCCAGCTGATGGCGCAGAGCGAGCGCGAGCAGCGCCTGAAGCGTGCGCTGGCGCCGATCCGCGACGAGTACGACTACATCCTGATCGACTGCCCGCCGGCGCTGTCGCTGCTGACGCTCAACGCGCTGGCCGCCGCCGACTCGGTGATCGTGCCGATGCAGTGCGAGTACTACGCGCTGGAAGGCCTGAGCGCGCTGGTGGAAACCATCGAGGCGCTGCGTGCCAACCTCAACCCGGCGCTGGAGATCGAAGGCGTGCTGCGCACCATGTTCGATGTGCGCAACAACCTGGCCAACGCGGTCTCGGCCGAGCTCACCGAGCACTTCGGCGACCGCGTGTTCCGCACCATCGTGCCGCGCAACGTGCGCCTGGCCGAGGCGCCCAGCCATGGCCAGAGCATCGTCGGCTACGACCGCGCCTCGCGCGGTGGCGTCGCCTACCTCGGCCTGGCCGGCGAGATCATCCGCCGCAACAACGAACGCAACAAGGCCGCCAAGGCCGTGGAGATCGTCTGATGACCAGCAGCAAGCCGGCAGCCAAGAAGCGAGGCCTCGGCCGTGGCCTGGATGCCCTGCTGGGTCCCAAGGGTGCGGTCAGCCAGGTGCAGGCCAGCACCGCGGTGATCGAACCGTTGCCGGGTGAAGTGCTGCGCAAGCTGGCCGTGGGCCAGTTGCAGCCGGGCAAGTACCAGCCGCGCCGCGAGATGGACGAGGGCAAGCTCTCCGAGCTGGCCGACTCGATCAAGTCGCAGGGCGTGATCCAGCCGATCCTGGTGCGCCAGCTGCCGGCAGGCAACTACGAAATCGTCGCCGGTGAACGCCGCTGGCGTGCATCGCAGCTGGCCGGACTGGACGAAGTGCCGGTGGTGGTGCGCGAGCTGGAAGACCGCACCGTCATCGCGATGGCGCTGATCGAGAACATCCAACGCGAAGACCTCAACCCGCTGGAAGAAGCCGAGGCGCTGCAGCGCCTGATCAGCGAATTCACGCTGACCCATGCCGAGGCCGCCGAGGCCGTCGGCCGCTCGCGCGCGGCGGTGTCCAACCTGCTGCGCCTGCTGGAGCTGCCGGTGGCGATCCGCCTGCTGCTGGAAACCCGCCGCCTGGAAATGGGCCACGCCCGCGCGCTGCTGACCCTGGCCCCCGAGCTGGCCGGCAAGCTGGCGCAGGAAGCGGCCGATGAAGGCTGGTCGGTGCGTGAGGTCGAGCGCCGTGCGCAGGCCTTCGCCGCCGGCAAGGTGCCGAGCAACCGTCCGGTGGCCACACCGAAGGTGCAGCAGGCCGATATCGCTTCGTTGGAAACCGAGCTGTCCGAATCGCTGGGTGCCAAGGTGGCGATCAGCCACGGCCGCGGCGGTAAGGGCAAGCTGATCATCCATTACACCGACCTGGATACCCTGGACGGCGTGCTGGAAAAGCTGCGCGCCCGCCAGGCCTGAGTCCGGCACAGTGAAAGGGGCGCGGCCTGTTCCTGCCGCGTCCTGTAATTGACAGGGAACGCACCGCCGCGCGCGCCGGGGGATGCACTGCTCTCCGGCCCGTGGCCCATCCAGGGAGCAGGACATGACCATTGAAGTAGACGACGTCAGCCCGGGCGGCAGCCCGATCCTCGTGCACGGCCGCGAGAAGGACTTCACGCCGGCGCACGGCGAAGAACACATCGAGGCGATCAGCGCGCATATCGAGCGCCATCTGGGGCCCGTCTCCGGGGTCTTCCACGAAATCATCTCCGACATCGTGCATATCGATGTGCACGTGGTGCCGGCCACCGAAGCCCATCCTTATCTGCGCTTGGTGACCTCGGGCATGAGCGATCTGCCGATGACCCTGCCCGAAGGTGCACCCGGCTCGGCGTACATGGAGTTGATGGTGACCCTGCCGGCCGACTGGCCGATCAGCGATGGCGCCTTCGAGGATGAGCGCAACTACTGGCCGGTGCGCCTGCTGAAGACGCTGGCGCGGCTGCCGCACGAGTACGACACTTGGCTGGGCTTCGGCCACACCATTCCCAACGGCCATCCGTCCGAGCCGTATGCCGATGGCGTGGGGTTCGACGGGGCCATCGTGCTGCCGCCGGTCACCACTCCGGACGACTTCGGCTCGCTGGAGCTGGACGATGGCAAGATCATCCAGTTCATGGCCATCGTGCCGCTGTATCCGCAGGAGATGGACCTGAAGCTGAAGAAGGACGCCGAGACCCTGCTGGACCGTTTCGACGCCAAGGACATCAAGGATGTGATCGAGCCTGGCCGCGTCAACGTGGCGAAGAAGCGTTTCGGTTTGTTCTGAGGCCGGTAACATCAGGGGCCTGTACTTCTGCTTCCAGGCCCTGCCATGACCATCCTGCTCACCGGCGCTGCCGGCTTCATCGGTGCCTACACCGCCCGCGCGCTGCTGGAGGCCGACCAGTCCGTGGTCGGCCTGGACAACTTCAACGACTACTACGACCCGCAGATCAAGCGCGACCGCGTGGCCGCGCTGTGCCCGACGCTGGACCTGCGCACCCTCGACCTGACCGACCAGCAGGGCCTGGCCGCGCTGTTCGACGAGGTGAAGCCGACGGCGGTGATCCATCTGGCTGCACAGGCGGGCGTGCGCTATTCGCTGGAAAACCCGCAGGCCTACGTCGACAGCAATCTGATCGGCTTCGTCAACATGCTCGAGCTGTGCCGCCACCGTGGCGTGCAGCATCTGGTGTATGCCTCCAGCAGCTCGGTCTACGGTGATTCGGCCACGCCGCCGTTTTCCGAAGACCAGCGCGTGGACCAGCCGCGCTCGCTGTACGCGGCGACCAAGGCGGCCAACGAGCTGATGGCCTACACCTACGCACAGCTGTACGGCCTGCATGCCACCGGCCTGCGCTTCTTCACCGTGTATGGCCCGTGGGGCCGGCCGGACATGGCGCCGCTGCTGTTCTCGCGCGCGGTGCTGGCCGGGCGGCCGATCGATGTGTTCAACGAAGGCCGCATGCAGCGCGACTTCACACATGTCTCCGACATCGTGGCCGGTATCCTCGGCGCGCTCGCGCATCCGGCCGATGGTCCGGTGCCGCACCGGGTGTTCAACCTCGGCAACCATACGCCGGTCGAGCTGGAGCGCTTCATCAGCGTGATCGAGCAGGCTGCCGGCCGCCCTGCGCAGAAGGTCTACAAGCCGATGCAGCCGGGCGACATGGTGCGCACGATGGCGGATACCCGGCGTGCACATGACGCATTCGGCTTCGACGCGGTGACCCCGATCGAAGCGGGGCTGCCGCCCGTCGTGCAGTGGTGCCGCGAGTATTTTGGCGACCGCGCCTGAGGAGGGATCCTCACACAGCCGGATTCATCTTCGGATAACCTTGGCTTCGGAGAATGCGCGGTCTTTGTTCCCTCTTGGCCGAGTCCCCCCATGAGCCAACCCGAGCTTTCCGTCGTCGTCCCCGTGTTCAACGAGCGCGACAACGTCGCGCCACTGGTGGCCGAAATCACCGCTGCTCTGCGTGGCCGCTTGCCGTTCGAGATCGTCTACATCGATGACCACTCGCGCGATGACACCCTGGCAGTGCTGCAGGGCCTGAAGGCCACCACCCCGGAACTGCGGGTGCTGCACCACGTGAACCAGAGTGGGCAGAGCACGGCGGTGCGCACCGGCGTCAAGCACGCCCTGGCGCCGTGGATCGCGACTCTCGATGGTGACGGGCAGAACGATCCTGCCGACATTCCCAAGCTGCTGGCTGCACGTGATGCCGCAGCGGCGCAGGTGAAGCTGTTCGCCGGCTGGCGCGTCAACCGCCAGGACAGCGGCAGCAAGCGCTGGGCCAGCAAGTGGGCCAATGCCATCCGCGCACGCATGCTGCGCGATGACACCCCCGACACCGGCTGTGGTATCAAGCTGTTCGAGCGCAGCGCGTTCCTCGACCTGCCGTATTTCGACCACATGCACCGCTACCTGCCAGCGCTGATGCAGCGTGCCGGCTGGAAGACCACCAGCGTGCCGGTCAACCATCGCCACCGTACCGCCGGCGTTTCCAAGTACAACAACCTGGGCCGTGCGCTGGTCGGCATCCGTGACCTGCGCGGCGTGGCGTGGCTGATCACCCGCAGCAAGCGCACCGCGGTGGAAGAGCGATGATGGGCCTGGCCCTGCACTGGCTCGACCAGCCGCTGACCTGGCTGTACTGGACCGGCCTGCATGTGACCGGCTGGAAACTGATCGGCTACACCGGTGCGCTGATGTTCGGTGGGCGCTGGCTGGTCCAGTTCGTGGCCTCCAAGCGCGCTGGCAAGCCGGTCATCCCGCGCCTGTTCTGGTACATGAGCGTGGTCGGCAGCCTGATGACGCTGAGCTACTTCCTGTTCTCGGCCAAGCAGGACTCGGTGGGCGTGCTGCAGAACCTGTTCCCGGCGTTCACCGCGCTGTACAGCCTGCAGCTGGACATCAAGCACCGCGGCTGGAAACGGGACAAGGCCAGCCACTGAGCGCCCGGTAGCGCCGGGCCATGCCCGGCGGCTGTATCCGTTGGCCGCGCTGCGCGCTCGCGGGGCATGGCCCCGCGCTACCACGCGCCTTCGGCGCTGGGGCCCGGGCCTGCGGCCGGTTCCCGGTCCTGCCTGCTGCGCAGGCAGGACCTTCGTCCCATGCCACGGGCGATGGGCGGTGCCATGATCGGGGTCTGCCTTCCCGGGAACCTGTGCTCGTGAAAACCCGTCTTGCTGTCGCCCTGCTGCTCGCCCTGTCCACCCCCGCCGTGGCCCTGGCCGCACCGACCGCCGCCGCCGCACCGGCCAGCGTGGCCACCGAATCGCCCGCCGATACCGCCTTCCGCGCGCTGTACGAAAAGGAATGGAAGTGGCGCCAGCAAGGCGGTGGTGAGGCCAGCGAGGACGAAGACGCCCCGGCCAACGCCACCCGCATGCCCGACGTCGGCCCGGCCGCGCAGCAGGCGCGCCTGAAGGTGTGGGATGAAACCCTCGCTGCGCTGAAGAAAATCGACCCGAAGACTCTGTCGCCCGACAACCAGGTCAACTACGCGATCTACCGTGACCAGGTGTTCAACCTGGCCGAAGAAACGCGTCTGCGTGGCTACGAGATGCCGTTCAACGCCGACTCGTCGTTCTGGTCCAACCTGTCCTTCATGGCCCGGCGCGAGATGAAGACCGTGCAGGACTACCAGAACTACATCGCCCGCCTGAATGATGTGCCGCGTTATTTCGGCCAGCAGACCGAAAACATGCGCGCCGGCCTGAAGCGAGGTTTCAGCGTGCCGCGCGCGGTGCTCGATGGCCGCGAGGTGTCGATCGCCACCGTCGCCGAGCTGAAAGACCCGACCGAATCGCCGCTGTACGCCCCGTTCAAGAAGCTGCCCAACAGCATCCCGGCCGCCGAACAGACCAGGCTGCAGGCGCAGGCGCGGGAAGCGATCAGTGGCAAGGTCGTGCCGGCGTTCCAGCAGCTGCGCACCTTCTTCGTCAACGAGTACGTGCCGCAGGCGCGCACCACCCTGGCCGCCGAAGCGATGCCGGGCGGCAAGGCGTACTACAAGCAGCAGATCCACGAATACACCACGCTGGACCTGTCGCCGGACGAGATCCACCGCATCGGCCTGGATGAAGTCGCACGCATCCAGAAGGAAATGAACGACATCATCAAGCAGGTGAAGTTCAAGGGCAGCTTCGCCGAGTTCCTGACCTTCCTGCGCACCGATCCGCAGTTCTATGCGAAGACGCCGGAAGAGCTGCTGTCGCGCGCCGCATGGATCTCCAAGCGGGCCGATGGTCAGCTCGGCAAGTACATGACGTTGCCGCGCGCGCGCTTCACCATCGTGCCGGTGCCGCCGGACATCGCACCGTTCTGGACCGCCGGCCGCGGTGGCATGGGCACCTATTGGCTCAACACCTACAACCTGCCGTCGCGCCCGCTGTACAACCTGCCGGCGCTGACCCTGCATGAATCCGATCCGGGCCACGCACTGCAGGGTGCCATCGCCGCCGAGCAGAAGAACCTGCCCGAGTTCCGCCGCAACGCCTACATCTCCGCCTACGGCGAAGGCTGGGCGCTGTACTGCGAGAAGCTGGGCGTGGAGATGGGCATCTACGAAACCCCGTACGAGGATTTCGGGCGCCTGACCTACGAGATGTGGCGCGCCACGCGTCTGGTGATCGATACCGGCGTGCACAGCAAGGGCTGGACCCGCGAGCAGGCCTTGGCCTACCTGCGCGACCACACCGCGCTGAGCGAGCATGAAGTGACCACCGAAGTGGACCGCTACATTTCCTGGCCGGGCCAGGCCCTGAGCTACAAGCTGGGCGAGATCGCCATCGTGCGCCTGCGTGCGCAGGCCGAGAAGGAGCTGGGCGACAAGTTCGACATCAAGGGTTTCCACGACACCCTGCTCAAGCAGGGCTCGGTGCCGCTGCCGGTGCTGGAACAGCAGATCCAGGCGTACATCGCCGAACGCAAGAAGGCCTGACCCGACGCGTCGCCGGGCATGGCCCGGCGCTACCGGAACGTACGGTGGTAGCGCCGGGCCATGCCCGGCGAGCGCGAAGCGCGGTGGACGGGGTCGGATCCCTTTCCCGTGGAAAGGGATCCGACCCGCAACCTCACATCACCTCACCGCCCTTGGCTTGGCCACCCGCGCAGCGAAGGTCGGCAGCACCAGCAAGGTCAGCACGGTGGCGGTGATCAACCCGCCGATCACCACCGTGGCCAGCGGCTTCTGCACCTCCGCACCGGAACCACTGGCAATCGCCATCGGAATGAAGCCGACGATCGCCACCAGCGCGGTGGTCAGCACCGCGCGGATGCGGCTGGACGCACCGTTGATCGCCGCCATCATCGGTAGGTCACCGGCATCCAGGCGCTCGCGGATCGCCTGCATCAGCACCAGGCCGTTCAAGGTGGCCACGCCGGAGACGGCGATGAAACCAACCGCCGCCGACACCGAGAACGGCATGCCCCGCAGCAGCAGCGCAAGAATGCCGCCGACCAGCGCCAACGGTACGCAGCTGAACACCAGCACGGCTTCCTTGCCGCTGCGCAGGGCCATGAACAGCAGGCTGCCGATCAGCAGGAACACCACCGGCACCACCGTCGCCAGCCGCTTCTCCGCACGCTGCAGGTTCTCGAACTGGCCACCCCAGGTCAGGTAGGCGCCCGGCGGCAACGCAACATCAGCCACCGCCGCCTGTGCCTCGCCGACGAAGCCGCCCAGATCCCGGCCACGCACGTTGGCCTGCACCACCACGCGGCGGCTGCCGTTGTTGCGGCTGATCTGGTTCGGTCCTTCGCTGACCGTGATGCGCGCGACCGACGACAGCGGAATCACCAGCCCCGCGGGCGTGGCGATCGGCAGCGAGGCCAGCTGGTCCGGATCGTTGCGCGAGGCATCGTCCAGGCGCACCACCACGTTGAAGCGACGGTCGCCTTCGAAGATCTTGCCGGCGGCGGTACCACCGATGCCGGTGGCCAGCGCGTCACTCACATCCGCCGCGGTCAGGCCGTACTGCGCCGCCGCCACGTGGTCGATGGCCACATTGAGCGTGGGCAGGCCGGAGATCTGTTCGACCCGCACATCGGCCGCGCCCTCCACCGCGCGCAGCTTCAGCGCCACCTGGTCGGCCACTTTCTGCAGCTGGCTGAAGTCATCGCCGAAGATCATTACCGCCAGGTCGGTACGCACGCCGGAAATCAGCTCGTTGAAGCGCAGCTCGATCGGCTGGCTGAACTCGAAGCTGTTGCCCAGCTGCTGCCCGGCCAGCTTCTCTAAGCGTGCCACCAGTGCATCCTTGCCCAGCTTCGGATCCGGCCAGTCCTTGCGCGGCTTGAGCACGATCACGCTGTCGGAGATGTTGGTCGGCATCGGGTCGATCGCCGCCTCGGCGGTACCGGTGCGCGAGAACACGGTCTCCACTTCCGGCTGCTTGGCAATCGCCTTCTCCAGCGCCAGCTGCATCGCCAGCGACTGCTCCAGCGACGTCGACGGCACGCGCAGGGCCTGCATCGCCACGTTGCCTTCGTCCAGCGTCGGCATGAACTCGCGGCCCAGCAGCGAGAACGAACCGATACCCACCACCACCATCATCACCGCGCCGACTGCCATCGTGCGCGGATGGTCCACGGCCTTGCGGATCACCGGTTCGATGCGCGCGCGCAACACGCGGATCAGCTTGGTTTCGTGCTCGCCATCATCGGCATGCGCATCGCCTTCCTTCACCTTCGGCTCGCGCACCAGCAGTGCGGCCATCGCCGGCACGAAGGTGAAGGAGAAGATGAAGGCACCGATCAGGGCCAGCATGAACGTGGCCGCCATCGGGTGGAACGTCTTGCCCTCCACGCCTTCCAGGGTGAGGATCGGCGCGAACACCAGCAGGATGATCAACTGGCCGAAGGCCGCCGGGCGTGCCATCTTCATCGCCGAATCGGCGGCCACGCGCAGGCGTTCCATCGCGGTCAACGCACGACCCAGTTCGGCGCGGCGCTGGCCCAGCATCAGCAGCGTCGATTCGACCACGATCACCGCACCGTCCACCAGGATGCCGAAGTCCAGTGCACCCAGGCTCATCAGGTTGCCGCTGATGCCGAAGCGGTTCATGCCGATCACTGCGAACAGGAACGACAGCGGAATCACCAGCGCGGTGATCGTCGCTGCACGCAGGTTGCCCAGCAGCAGGAACAGCACCACCACCACCAGCAGCGCACCCTCGGTGAGGTTCTTGGCCACGGTCTTGATGGTGGAATTGACCAGCACGCTGCGGTCCAGCACCGGTGCCGCCACGATGTCGGCCGGCAGCGATTTGTTCACCTGTTCCAGGCGCGCCGCAGCTGCCTGCGCCACGGTGCGGCTGTTGCCACCGGCAATCATCAGCGCGGTGCCCAGCACGGCCTCATGGCCGTTGCGGCTGGCCGCACCCAGGCGCGGTGCGCGGCTCAGGTCGACATCGGCCACATCGGCCACGCGCACCACCACGCCATTGCGGGTGGCCACCGGGGCCTGTGCCAGATCCTCGGTGGTCAGCGCCAGGCCGTCAGCACGTACCACCAGGCCCTCGCCGGCACGCTGCACGAAACCGGCACCGGCCTGCACGTTGGAACGCTGCAGGGCAGTGACCAGGTCGGCCAGGCCGAGGCCGTGCGCGGCCAGCTTGGCACTGTCCGGATGCACGCCGTATTCCTTGACGTAGCCGCCGACCGTATCGACGCCGGCCAGCCCCGGGCTGGAACGCATCTGCGGCGCGATGATCCAGTCCTGCACGGTGCGCAGGTAGGTGGCACGTTCTTCCGGCGTGCGAAGCAGGTTGCCTTCCGGCGTGCGGTAGACCTCGCCGGCCTGCCAACCCGCTTCACCGGGCTTGGCCAGCTTGGCCGGATCGAACGCGGTGAAGTCCACCGTCCACATCAGTACCTCGCCGAGGCCGGTGGTGACCGGCGACAGCATCGGCGACGCGCCATCGGGCAGGTCTTCCGATGCCTCGCGCATGCGTTCGGCCACCTGCTGGCGGGCGAAGTAGATGTCGGTGGCATCGGTGAAGATCCCGGTGACCTGCGAGAAACCATTGCGCGACAGCGAACGGGTGGTGGTCAGGCCGGGAATGCCGGCCAGCGCGGTTTCCAGCGGGTAGGTCACCTGCCGTTCGATCTGCTCCGGCGTCAGCGCCGGTGCCACCGTGTTGATCTGCACCTGGCGGTTGGTGATGTCCGGCACTGCGTCGATCGGCAGCTTGCCCAGCTGGAACAGGCCCATGGCGGCGATCAGCGCCGCCATGAACACCACCAGCCAGCGGTGGCGTACCGCTGTTTCAATGATCAGCTTGAACATGATCGCCTCCTCAGTGGCCGTGCTCGGCTTCGCCCTTGGCCAGTTCGGCCTTGAGCAGGAAGGCATTGCTGCCAACGATGCGCTCGCTGCCGGTCAGCCCACCGAGGATCTCGATGCGGTCGCCGGCACGGCGTCCGGCCAGCACCGGCTGCGCCTTGAAACCGCCTTCGACGGCGACGAACACTGCACTGCTGCCGTCGACGTTCTGCACCGCATCGGCCGGCACGCTGAGCGAACCGTCCTGGCCTTCGGTGACCACCACCGCCGATACCGGCGAACCGGCCGGCGGCAAGGAGGCGTCCACCGGCGTGGCACGGATCACCGCCACGCCGCCCTGCTGGCGGACATCGGCGGCCGAACCGGTGACGGTGGCGGTGAAGCTGCCACCCGGCACGCTCACTTCCAGCTTCATGCCGGGCGTGACCTGCGCGGCCAGCGCCGGCGGCGCGGTGAACACCAGTTCGTTCATGCTCGGATCGGCGACGTCAGCCACGGCACTACCGGCAGCGACCACGCCGCCCGGTGTGACCTGCACGTTGCCGACGATGCCGGCCACCGGGCTGGTGATGCGTACGCGGCCACTGGCATCGGGCGCACCGTTGGCGGCGGCCTGGGCCTGCGCGGCGGCCGCCTGGGCCTGTGCCGCCAGCGAACGCGCGCGCGAGGTTTCCAGCTCCTGGCGGGCGACCACGCCCTGGTCGACCAGCGCCTTGTCGCGACCGTAGGCCAGGCGTGCGGCCTCGGCTTCAGCCGATGCGGCCAGCGCATTGGCGCGGAACACCGCTGCCTCGCCACTGACCACGATGGCCAGTGCCTGGTTCTGCTTCACCGCCGTGCCCGGCGCGACCAGCACGCGTTCGACCCGGCCGGTCACCGTGGATGCCACCGAGGCACGTGCGCCCACCGACGGTTCGACCCGGCCGGACAGGCGCGTGGAGCCACCGCCACCACGGCCGATGGCGACCACCTCGATACCGGACGCCTTGATCTGTTCCTGGGTCAGCTGCACCACGCCTTCATCGGCGTCGGCGGGAGCCTTGGCGGTTTCCGCCTTGGCTTCCTTGCTGTCGGCAGCATGGCCGTGGCCATCATCGTTGCCTGCCTTGGCGGTGGTCGCATCCACCGTTTCCGGCGTCTGCGCGTTGCCGGCGCAGCCGGCCAGGAACACGGCCAGCAGGACGCCGCCGATCAGCGGAAAAGTACGGGAGAGAGTCATGGGGCCTCCACAAAGGGGGCGCGCCCTTCAAGGCGCGCAAGATCGATTTCGGCGCCGACGCGCGACAGGCGTGCGTCCACGGCGGTGCCGCGGGCGGCGATGAGGGCGCTGCGCGTGCTGCGCAGTTCCAGCTGCGAGATGCGTCCTGCGTCGAAGCCGACCCGGGCCAGCCGATACGCCTCCTCGGCAGCGACCACGCTTTCGTCGGAGGCACGGGTGCGGCTGCCGGCGGCCTTCAGTCCAGCCACGGCGGAGAGGCGCGCGGCCTCGCTGTCACGGCGTTGCTGGTCCAGACGGGCTTCGGCCGCGCGCTGGTCGGCATTGGCGGCGCGGATGCCACCGCGGTTACGGTCGAACAGCGGGATGCTGAGGCTGACCCCGAGGTTGTAGGCGCGCTCGCCGCCCTCGCGGAAGCGTGTCTGTGCGGCAGTGACGCTGAGGTCGGGCAGGGCGCGCTTGCGCTCCACATCGACCAGCTTGCCCGCTGCATCGGCTTCGGCCTCGGCGATGCGCACCGCCAGCGCGGCATCGGTGGCGCCACGCGGCAGCGGCGGAGCACGGTCGAGCAGGCTGTTGTCGATCGACTGCACCGGTGCATCCAGCAGCGCGGCGCCAGCCAGGCGGGCCAGTGCGGCGTCGCGGAAGGCCTGTGCCTCATCCAGCGCGGCGCTGGCGTTGGCCACTTCGCTCTGCGCCTGCACCGCACGCAGCTGCGGCTCGCGGCCCTGCTTGACCATCGCGTTGACGGCGTTGGCGTCGTCGCGGGTGAGGGTCAGTGCCTCTTCGGCCAGGCTGTAGCGGCGCAATGCACTTTCCGCCTGTGCATAGACCACCGCCAACTGGCTGGCCACATCGCTGCGGCTTTGGGCGCCACGCAGGTTGGCCGCCTGTGCCTCGGCGCGGGCGGCACGGACGCGCGCGCCGCGCTGGCCCCATACCTCCAGGGGCTGGGACAGGGTGAGCACGGTATCGGCCTTGCCCATGCCGCCATAGGAGCCGGTGCCCCACGCGTTCTCGGCGGAGTAGGAGAGGGAAGGATTGGGCAACGCACGGGCCTGGTCGGCACGGGCATCGGCGGCTTCGGCCAGCGCCGCGCCGACACGGGTGCCGGGCAACTGGTCGAGGCGTTCAAGCAGGGTGTCGTAGGAAGGGGCGGCTTGCGCCGACGCCTGCATTGCCGGGGCAAGGCCCAGCAGTACAGCGACGACCAGCCCGGCCGCGCGCGGCGACCGAGGTGTCAGGATCGACATAGGGGGATTCCGGTTGTGAGTGAAACGGGAGCCCGCGATTGCGGGACGCGCTCAACTCACGCCCGGGGGGGACGCGTCAATTCATCCTGGGCGACCGCATAGGTCGCAACGTCGCCGGCATTCATCCAGCGCGCCGGCAGCGGCGTACCGAAGGCGGCGAAATCGTTCGCCGGCAGGCTCAGCGTGGAGTGGTGGCAGTGGTTATGCGTGCAGGCACCGGTGTGCTTGCTGTCGCTGTCACCGCCTGCGTCGTCCGCGAGGGATTCGACATGGGCGCTGCTGGCATGCGGTTCCACCGCACACACCAGTGCGTCGGCCACCGGCACGACCACGAATGCCGCCATCAGCAGCATCATCAGGTACGTACGCAGTTGGCGGGTGATCCGGCGCATGGAGGGGAGGCTAGCAAGCGGTTTTCGCCGGATACAATATCAATGGTGACCTCGGGAATTCGTCGGAACCTCCCGTTCAGGTGCGCCGGGCGTGGGGTCGGATCCCGTTCCTCTGGAACGGGCTGGCCCCGGCACATTGCTGCCGGCCAGCGGCCGGCACTACCGGTCTGCAGGCAGCTTCGCGATCACCTTGATCTCGAACTGGAACCCATACAGCCAGGTCACGCCGACTGCCTTGGTAGGTGTCGACCTTGGTCGACACGCTTTTCGGCCCCCGACACATTGCCGGCCAGCGGCCAGCGGCCGGCACTACCGGTCTGCGGGCAGCTTCGCGATCACCTTGATCTCGAACTGGAACCCGTATAGCCAGGTCACGCCGACTGCCCTGGTAGGTGTCGACCTTGGTCGACACGCTTTTCGACCCCCGACACATTGCCGGCCAGCGGCCGGCACTACCCGTATCACGGCAGCTTCGCGATCACCTTGATCTCGAACTGGAATCCGTACAGCCAGGTCACGCCGATGCCGGTCAGGGTCGGGTGCGGCGCCTCGCCCCAGTACTCGGGCACGATCGCCCAGGCCTTCTCGAAGTTCTTCTCGGGGTCGACCAGGAACACGGTCACGTCGACCACGTCATCGAAGCTGCAGCCGGCGGCAGCCAGTACCGCATTGAGATTTTCGAAGGCGCGGCGCACCTGCGCTTCGAAGTCCGGCTCAGGCGAACCATCCTCGCGGCTGCCGACCTGGCCGGAGACGAACAGGAAGCCATTGGAACGGATCGCCGGCGAGTAGCGGTTGCGCTCGTACAGGGCCTGGCGGCCGGCGGGGAAAACGACATCGCGCTGTGACATGGGAAGGAACCCGTGGGAAAGAACGCCATCCTCCCCGCCAGCGCTGTCTGGATAAACCGCGATGATCGGCCTAGATTGATTGCCAATTCCAAACAATCATGGCCAGCCATGGACCGTTTCGAGGCGATGCGCGCCTTTGCCCGGGTAGTGGAAACCGGCAGCTTCACCCGCGCCGCGCAGACCCTGCAGATCAGCCGCACCACGGCCACCCAGCTGGTGCAGCAGCTGGAGGCGCACCTGCGGCTGCGGTTGCTCAACCGCACCACGCGCCGGGTCAGCGTCACCGCCGATGGCGCGGCCTACTACCCGCGCATCGCCCGCCTGCTGGCTGAGCTGGAAGAGGTGGAGGGCGGACTGGGCGATGCCGCCACGCAGCCGCGTGGGCGACTGCGCGTGGATGTGCCGGGGCCCTACGCGCGGCTGCGGCTGGTACCGGCGCTGCCGGATTTCCAGGCGCGCTACCCGGAGATCCAGTTGGACATCGGCGTGAGTGACCGCGAGGTCGACGTCATCGCCGACAACGTCGATTGCGTGATCCGTGGTGGCACCCCGGCCGACCCGGCGCTGGTGGCGAGGCCGCTCGGCGCGCTGCCGATCGGCTTCCATGCCAGCCCGGGCTATGTGCAGCGTTTCGGGCTGCCAGCCGACCCGCGCGCGCTGGAAGGTCCGGATCACCACATGGTCGGTTTCCTCAGCCCGCGCAGTGGCCGCGCCCGCGTGTTCACTGCACAGCGTGGCGATGAGCGCGTTGAGGTGCAGGGCCGCTATACGGTCGGCTTCGACGACGGCAACGCCTATCTGGCGGCTGCATTGGCAGGGCTGGGCGTGGTCGCGCTGCCCAGCTACATGGCCGAGCCGCACCTGGCGCGCGGCGAGCTGCTGCCGGTGTTGCAGGACTGGCAGCTGCCGCCGATGCCGATGCACGTGATGTTCCCGCCTAACCGGCACAAGAGCCAGCGTCTGCGGGTGTTCATCGACTGGGTGGTGGAGGTATTGGGGTGAAATCCGCTTATCTGTAGAGCCGAGCCCAGGCTCGGCTGCTTCTGGCTGCAACGTTCAAGGCCCGCGCTTCGCGCGTGAGCCGAGCGCGGGCTCGGCTCTACAGGGGGCTTCCTGCTGCAGGCATGCGAAAATCACCACAGCACGCAACAGGAAACAGCAACACGCATGAGCCGCATCGTCGCACTGGATACCGAAACCACCGGCATCTCCCACCGCCTGGGGCACCGGGTCATCGAAATCGGTGCCGTCGAACTGATCGATGGCCAGCTGACCGGTCGCCAGTTCCACACCTACCTGCAGCCGCAGCGCAAGGTGGACTGGGGCGCGCAGCGCGTGCACGGCATCAGCGACGCGATGCTGGTGGGCAAGCCGCTGTTCTCCAGCAAGGCTGCCGAACTGCTGGATTTCCTGCGCGGCAGCGAGATGGTCGCGCACAACGCCACCTTCGATGTCGGCTTCCTGGACAACGAGCTGCGCCTGGCGGGCATCCCCGGCACGCTGGCCCAGCATTGCCGCATTACCTGCAGCTTGAAGCTGGCGCGTGGGCGTTGGCCGGGCCAGGGCAACAAGCTGGACGATGTGCTGCAGCGCCTGCGCATCCCGGGTAACCGTGGCCTGCACGGCGCGTTGAAGGATGCCCATCTGCTGGCCCAGGTGATTCCGCACCTGCGTTGAGCTGGCCTGGTAGCTGTAGAGCCGAGCCCATGCTCGGCTGCTGCGCCCCGGAAGGACCGAGCCGAGCATGCGCTCGGTTCTACAGGGGGAGTGGCCGTCGCGTTCAGCCCCAGCCTGTGGGTAACTTGCGCAAGTGCTTGAACCCGTGCATAATGCGCGGCTCGCTGTGTCCGGTTTTCTACCGGGCGGCGTCCCCGGGAGCACGTCCCCGGCCGCCCAACGCCAGCGTAACCCTTTGATTCTCTTGACGTGTGGTGGGCAACCATCGAGGCCGCCGTCTCCCGGGCTACGGGCTGACACAACTTACTATCGAGGTGCGCCATGTCCCGCGTATGCCAGGTTTCCGGCAAGCGAGTGCAGACGGGTAACAACGTCTCGCACGCCAACAATAAGACCCGTCGTCGTTTCCTGCCGAATCTGCACGAGCGCCGCTTCTGGGTTGCCAGCGAAAACCGCTGGGTGAAGCTTCGTGTTTCCGCGCATGCACTGCGCACCATCGACAAGAACGGTATCGATTCCGTTCTGGCTGAGCTGCGTGCGCGCGGCGAAAAGGTCTGAGGAGTAGACGATCATGGCAGGCAAGCGCGATAAGGTCCGTATGATTTCGACCGCTGGTACCGGTCACTTCTACACGACCGACAAGAACAAGAAGAACACCCCGGGGAAGATGGAATTCTCCAAGTACGATCCGGTCGTGCGCAAGCACGTCCCGTACAAGGAAGGCAAGATCAAGTAATCCGCAAGGATTGCTGATCCCCGCGAAGAAACCCGCCCTTGTGGCGGGTTTTTTCATGCCCGACGGTGGGGCCGGTGGGTGCCTGTGGGTGCCGACCGTTGGTCGGCACACTCCCCCGGTAGGTGCCAACCTTGGTTGGCACACTTATCCCACCCCCGGTAGGTGTCGACCTTGGTCGACACGCTGTCCCCTCACCCGGTAGGTGCCAACCTTGGTTGGCACACTGCTTCAAAGCAGTCGAGCGCGGCTCGACTCTACACACCCCGCTGGGCAGAATGGCCCATCACCTCCCGACGGGCGACGCGATGCTGTTCGAGTGGTTGCTGGGTTCCTACCTGCTGCTGATCGACTGGCTGATCCGGCTGGTCGCGCTGTGCTGGATTCCCACCCGCACCACGCCGGGTGCGGCGCGCAGCTGGCTGCTGCTGGTCGGCTTCGTGCCGCTGCTGGGCCTGCCGCTGTACCTGTTGTTCGGCCACCCGTGGCTGTCGCGCGAGCGCATCCGCCGCCAGGCCGAGGCCTCGCAAGTCATCCGCGAGGAACAGGCGCTGCAGCATCGCCTGCGCTGGACCCCGCAGCCGGACACTGCCTGCGCCGAGATCGTGCCGCTGGTGCAGCGCCAGGGCGACTTCATGCCGGTGCACGGCAACGCGGTGGACCTGCTGACCGACTACGACGAATCGCTGCACACGCTGATCGCCGACATCGACCAGGCCGAAGACCGCGTGCACCTGCTGTACTACCTGATGTTCGATGACGCGGTGGGCGAGGCGATGGTCGAGGCGCTGCAGCGTGCCGCCGCGCGTGGCGTGCAATGCCGTGTGCTGCTCGACGCGGTGGGTGCCAAGCGCGGTCTGCGCGCCTATCGCAAGCGCCTTGAAGCGCGTGACATCGAGGTGCGCGCGATGCTGCCCGGCGGCCTGCGCTGGCGCCGCAGCGGGCGCATGGACCTGCGCAATCACCGCAAGATCGCGGTGATCGACAACGAAGTGGCCTACGTCGGTTCGCAGAACCTGGCCGGCCCCGGGTTCGTGCCCGGCCACCCGAACCGCGAGCTGGTGGCGCGCGTGCGCGGCCCGGCGGTGGCGCATCTGGAAGCCGTGTTCGCCAGCGACTGGTACATGGAAACCGGCCAGCGCCTGGACGTGATCGCCGACGTGCCCGAGTGCAGCGACGACATCGCCACCCAGCTGCTGCCCAGCGGCCCGGCCTACCCGTACAGCAACGCACGCGACGCGGTGGCGGCGCTGATCCACCTCGCACGGCGCCGGCTGGTGATGGTCACCCCGTACTTCGTGCCCGACGAAGCCACGCTGAGCGCGCTGCGCATCGCGGCGTTGTCCGGCGTGGACGTGCAGCTGATCCTGTCGGCCAGCAACAACCAGCGGCTGACCTCGTGGGCGCAGGAGGCGTACTACGACGAACTGCTGCGTTGTGGTGTACGCATCGCCCTGTACGAACCACAGTTCCTGCACGCCAAGCACATGAGCGTGGACGAGGACATCGCCGTGCTGGGCTCGATCAACATGGATATCCGCTCGTTCGCGCTGAATGCCGAGATCGGCCTGATCTGCTACGACCACGCGCTGGTGAAGCAGTTGTGCGAGATCGAGGATGGCTATCTGCGTGAGTCGCGACAGCTGGATCTGCAGCAGTGGCGCAGCCGCCCCACGTGGCGGCGTAGCCGCGAGGGCATCGCACGCTTGGCCGATGCGTTGATGTAAGGCAATGCCGGCCGCCCATTTCGGCAATCCGGCCTGTCATCGCCGATGGCCTACAATCGGCACATGACTGATTCACCGCGTAATGGCGAACTGGACCTGGCAATCATCGGTGGTGGTGCGGCCGGGGTGCTGGTGGCGATCCAGGTACTGCGCCAGGCCAAGGCGCCGCTGGCGCTGGCCATCTTCGAACCCGCCTCGCAGCTGGCCCAGGGTATCGCCTATGCCACGCCGTGGCCGGAGCACCTGCTGAACGTGCCGGCGGCGAAGATGAGTGCGTTTGCCGACCAGCCCGGCGATTTCCTCGACTACCTGATGGCCGCCAATGCCTACCCGGGCGAGGCGCGCGAGGTGCTGGGCGAGCGCTATGTGTGCCGCCACTACTTTGCTGCCTACCTGCAGCAGCGCCTGCAGGAGGCCGCTGCGACCAGCCCGGCACAGCTGCAGGTGATCGCGCAGCCGGTGCTGGGCCTGCAGCCGGATGACCACGGTTACCAGCTGACACTCGGCGATGGCCAGACGCTGCACGCCGCACAGGCCGTGCTGGCCACCGGCAACAGCATGCGGCCGCTGCCGGTAGCCGGTGCCGAGGCACTGCCTGCGGATGACGTGATCGAGGCCTGGGACTACGACGGCGTGCGCACCCTGGCCGGCGAACAGGCTGTAGCCATTGTCGGCTCCGGCCTGAGCATGGCCGACACCGTGCTGGCGCTGGTCGCCGCCGGCCACAGCGGACCGCTGCATGTGATCTCGCGCCATGGCCTGCTGCCGTTGCCGCACGCGCATGGTGGCCTGCCCACGTTCGACCCGGCCACGCTGCTGCCGATGAACCTGCGCCAGCGCCTGCGCGCGTTGCGTGGGTTCGCACGCCAGGCACAGGCCGACGGCCTGCCGTGGCAGGGCGTGATGGACCGCATCCGTCCGCACGGGCAGGCGCTGTGGTGCAGCCTCGATGGGGCGGACCAGCGTCGCTTCCTGCGCCATGTGGTGCGCTATTGGGACGTGCATCGCCACCGCATCGCCGAAGAAGTGGATGCGCAGCTGCAGTCCCTGCAGGACAGCGGCCAGCTGCGTATCCACCGGTCCCGCCTGCAACGCGTCTGGCGCGACGGCAATGCGCTGCAGCTGTCCGGCCGCGATGCCTCGGGCAATGAACAGCAGTGGACGATCAGCGGGGTGATCAACGCCACCGGCGTGGAGACCCGCGCCAGCGCGCTGCGCAATCCGTTGCTGCAGCAGCTGCAGGCCGATGGGCTGGCGCGCCCCGGCCCGCACGGGCTGGGCCTGGACAGCACGGTGCCGGGCGATCGCCTGTGTGCCGCCGGTGGCCAGCCGCAGGCACGGCTGGGCGTGCTCGGCAGCCTGCGCATCGGCAGCCTGTGGGAAAGCCTGGCGGTGCCTGAACTGCGTCAGCAGGCGCAGGCACTGGCAACCCAGGTGGTCGCAGGAGCCGCGACGGCGATGCCGTAAAATGGGGGCATGGATGTCTCCCACCTGCTTGATGGCCTGAACCCGGCCCAGCGCGAAGCCGTCTCCGCTCCCCCCGGCCACCACCTGGTGCTGGCCGGTGCCGGTTCCGGCAAGACCCGCGTACTCACCCACCGCATCGCCTGGCTGCATGAAGTCGATGGCGTGCCGACCCACGGCATTTTCGCGGTGACCTTCACCAACAAGGCGGCCGGCGAAATGCGCCACCGCATCGACGCACAGCTGCCCAATGGCAGCCGTGGCATGTGGATCGGCACCTTCCACGGCCTGGCCAACCGCCTGCTGCGCCTGCACTGGCAGGACGCGAAGCTGCCCGAAGGCTTCCAGGTCATGGATTCGGACGACCAGCTGCGACTGGTCAAGCGCGTGGTGCAGGCGCTGGAACTGGATGACGGCAAGTACCCGGCCAAACAGATCGCGTGGTGGATCAACGCGCAGAAGGACGAAGGCCGCCGCCCTCAGCACATCCAGCCCGAACCGCACGACGCGTGGCTGGAAACCATGCGCCAGGCCTACATCGAGTACCAGGCGCGTTGCGACCGCGCCGGCCTGGTCGACTTCGCCGAGCTGCTGCTGCGCGCGCATGAGCTGCTGCGCGACAACCCGGCGTTGCTGTCGCACTACCGCGCCCGTTTCCGCGAAATCCTGGTGGACGAGTTCCAGGACACCAATGCCATCCAGTACGCCTTCGTGCGCGTGCTGGCCGGCGATTCCGGCCACGTGTTCGTGGTCGGCGACGATGACCAGGCCATCTACGGCTGGCGCGGTGCCAAGGTCGAGAACGTGCAGGGCTTCCTGCGCGATTTCCCGGGCGCGCAGACCATCCGCCTCGAACAGAACTACCGCTCCACCGCCAACATCCTCGGTGCCGCCAACGCGGTGATCGCGCACAACCCGGATCGCATCGGCAAGGAACTGTGGACCGACAGCGGCGACGGCGAGCCGATCGACCTGTACGCGGCGTACAACGAGATGGACGAAGCGCGCTACATCGTCGAGCGTGCCCGCCAGTGGGTGCGCGATGGTGGCAGCTACACCGAAGTGGCCGTGCTCTACCGCAGCAACGCGCAGTCGCGCGCGCTGGAAGAAGCACTGCTGAGCGAGCAGGTGCCGTACCGCGTGTATGGCGGCATGCGCTTCTTCGAACGTGCCGAAATCAAGGACGCGCTGGCCTACCTGCGCCTGCTGTCCAACCGCAACGATGACGCCGCCTTCGAACGCGCGGTCAATACGCCGACGCGTGGCATCGGCGACCGCACGCTGGACGAAGTGCGCCGCGAGGCGCGCGCGCAGGGTATTTCGCTGTGGGAAGCGACCATGCTGGTCACCCAGGGCAGCGCGCTGGCCGCACGTGCGCGCAATGCACTGGCCGGCTTCCTGGTGCTGGTCAACGAGCTGCAGGCGCAGACTCTGCACATGACCCTGGCCGAGCGCGTGGACCACGTGCTGGTGCGCTCGCAGCTGCGCGAGCACTGGAGCAAGGAAAGCCGCAACGCGCTCGATTCGGAATCGCGCACCGACAACCTCGACGAACTGGTCTCGGTGGCCTCTCGCTTCGTGCGCCGCGCCGACGACATCGAGGAAGTGGGCGAGGACATGGACGAGCTGGTCGCATTCCTGGCCTATGCCGCGCTGGAGGCTGGCGAGGGCCAGGCGCAGTCGGGCGAGGAAGGCGTGCAGCTGATGACCCTGCACTCGGCCAAGGGCCTGGAATTCCCGCTGGTGTTCCTGGCCGGCCTGGAAGAAGGCTTGTTCCCCAGCGCACGTTCGCTGGAGGAAAGCGGGCGGCTGGAAGAAGAGCGCCGCCTGGCCTACGTGGGCATCACCCGCGCACGCCAGAAACTGGTGCTGAGCTACGCCGAATCGCGCCGCATCCATGGCCAGGACAACTACAGCCTGCCGTCGCGCTTCCTGCGCGAGATTCCGCGCGAGCTGCTGCACGAAGTGCGCCCGAAGGTGCAGGTCTCGCGGCCGGCCTCGATGGGCGCCAGCCGGGTGATGGGCCATGCCTCGATCGAGGCACCGCCGCTGAAGCTCGGCGCACTGGTCACCCATCCCAAGTTCGGCGAAGGCATGGTGACCGACTACGAAGGCAACGGTGCCCACGCCCGCGTGCAGGTCGAGTTCGCCGATGCCGGCAGCAAGTGGCTGGTGATGGCGTATGCCAACCTGACGGTGATCTGATCAACGTCAGGGGTCGGATCCCTCCCACAGGGAGGGCTCTGACCCTGGTGCGGAAAAACGCTGCCGAGCATGGCTCGGCTCTACAAGGGCGAGTACTCATGACCCGCAACGTGCTCTTCCTCTGCAGCCAGAACCGCCTGCGCAGCCCCACGGCCGAGCAGGTATTCGCCGATTGGCCGGGCATCGAGACGGCCTCGGCCGGGCTGCTGGCTGACGCCGAGGAAGTGCTCAGCCCGGAGCTGCTGCAGTGGGCCGATCTGGTCTTTGTGATGGAAAAGGCGCACCGCAACCGTCTGTCCAGCCGTTACAAGGCCTGGTTGAACGGCAAGCGGGTGATCTGCCTGGATATCCCGGACGACTACGACTACATGGACCCGGTGCTGGTGGAGCTGCTGAAGCGCAAGGTGGCGCCGTTCCTGCGTTGACGGGCTGTTGTAGAGCCGAGCCCATGCTCGGCTGCTTCTGGCTGGAAGAACAGCCGAGCACGGCTATGCCGGTCGTCCTGACCGGCACCCTTCGGGCCGTCGCAGGCGACGTTGGCAGCGGCTCCTGCCGCTACCTTCGACTCTACAATGGGGCCTGACATCTTCCAGGAACGCCCCCATGACCGAACCCACGCTGCACGTCACCGTGATGTTGAACGCCAAGCTGCAGCCCGAGCATCGCCATGAGCTGTTCGAGGATCCGCTCGACGCGCTGCTGCAGGCGGCCGAGGTCGGCGGAATCACTGGCGGTGGCACCGCGATGTCCGACGACGGCGAGGTCGAGTACGGCGATATCGAAGTGGCGCTGGTGGACGCTGCGGGCGTGCCGAAGCTGATCGACCTGCTGGAGCAGCTGGGCGCGCCGAAGGGTTCGCAACTGCAGGGTGCGGGCGACGCTGATCGAGGCTTCGGCGTGACCGAGGGCCTGGGCATCTACCTGGATGGCCTGACCCTGCCGGACGAGGTCTACGAGCAGTGCGATTCCAACCACGTGTTCGAGCAGTTGTCCGAGCGCATCGATGGCCTGGGCGAGATCTGCAGCTGGTGGCAGGGCCCGACCGAGACCGCGCTGTACATGTACGGCGAATCGTTCGAGGCGATGCGTGATGCGATTGCCGAATTCGTGGCCAGTTATCCGCTGTGCCAGAACGCACGCGTGGTGCAGATCGCCTGAGGGCAGAAAATGTAGAGCCGAGACATGCGCGGCTGCTTCTGGCGGGAAAAGCAGCCGAGCATGGCTCGGCTCTACAGAAGAGCGTTATCGGCCGGCTGACTGCCGGGCGTTGTCACGCAGTGCCATGTCCTTGCCCAGATGATAGCCGCCGTAGAACAGCACGAAGGCGGCGATGAGGCTCCAAAGGATGATCCTGAGGGGGCTTCGTGGTGTCGGCTTGCTGTCCTGCATGCGGGTCCTCCCAAGGCGGCGCGCCGCCGCCCACCCAGCTTGCGCTGCAGTGTCCGTGTACGCAAGCCGGCGATGCGCACACGCCGCTGCGCCGCGCCGGATTGATCCTGCTCAAGGCGCGCCCTGCACATCCGGTGTGCAATGGTGTTGTTCCCATCTGGCAGACCGCCACGGAGCCCCACCATGTACAAGCGCATCCTGATTGCCACCGACGGATCCGAGCTGGCCGACAAGGGCCTGGCCAAGGGTCTGGAGCTGGCCAAGGACCTCAATGCCGAGGTCGATATCGTGACTGTTTCCGAGCCGTGGGCCGTCGGCATGTACGACGCCATGGGCTGGAGCGTGGGCTACATGAACAGCCCTGAATACAAGGCCGACCGCGAGGAAGGCGCGCAGAAGGTGCTGCAGCCGGCGCTGGCCAAGGCCGCCGAGCAGGGCATTACCGCCAACCCGGTGCACGTACTGGACCGCTACGCGGCCGACGGCATCATCGAGACGGCGGGTGAGCGCAACAGCGACCTGATCGTGATGACCTCGCATGGCCGCCGTGGCGTGACCCGTGTGCTGCTGGGCAGCCAGACCGCCGAAGTGCTGGCACGCAGCACGCTGCCGGTGCTGGTCATCCGCTGATACAAGCGTTCCCGGGGAGGGGACCCGACGCCGGCCGCAGGATGCGCGCCGGCGTCATCTTTTGTGGGCCGTGGCGATTGCCTTGTTGGGGTCGGATCCCTTTCCGCAGGAAAGGGCTCTGACCCCCGGTCACCTCACCAGCTGTACAGCTTCCAGTACACCGGCGACACGCCGTCCTTGTCGTTGTCGAAACGGCCATCGCCGTTCTTGTCGTACATGTAGAACGGTGCGCCGCGCGACGGGGTCACCTTGACCATGCGCAGCTGGCCGGACACACGGTATTCCTCGATCGTGTCGCCGTTGTCCATGGTGCGCTTGGACACATCCGCGCCCTTGACGTCCACCGGGGGAGCGCCGGCGCCGCCCAGGCTGGCGCAGCCAGCAAGCAGGAGCACGGAAGCCAGCATCAGGGTCTTCATCGGCGGGGGCCTTTGCCTGGAAAGAGCCTTGATTATGCCCCATCGCCGCGGCTGTGCCGTGTCGTCGCAGTGCAGGCACGGGCGCGTAGAATCGACCCATGAGCAGATTAGTCCTGATCGACGGGTCCAGTTACCTGTACCGCGCGTTCCACGCGCTGCCGCCCCTGTCCAATGCACAGGGCGAACCCACCGGCGCGCTGTTCGGCGTGGTCAACATGCTGCGCTCGACCCTGAAGGAGCGCCCGGCCTACGTGGCGTTCGTGGTCGATGCGCCCGGCAAGACCTTCCGCGATGACCTGTACGAGCAGTACAAGGCCAACCGCCCGCCGATGCCGGACGAGCTGCGCAGCCAGGTTGAACCGATGTGCCGCATCGTCGAAGCGCTGGGCATCAGCATCCTGCGCATCCCTGGCGTGGAGGCCGATGATGTGATCGGCACGCTGGCCCTGCAGGGCGTGGCGCAGGACCTGAAGGTGACCATCTCCACCGGCGACAAGGACTTTGCCCAGCTGGTGCGCCCGGGCATCGAACTGGTCAACACCATGACCGGCAGCCGCATGGATTCCGATGCGGCGGTGATGGAGAAGTTCGGCGTGCGCGCCGACCAGATCATCGACCTGCTGGCGCTGATGGGCGACACCGTCGACAACGTGCCGGGCGTGGAGAAATGTGGGCCGAAGACCGCCGCCAAGTGGCTGGCCGAGTACCAGCACCTGGATGGGGTGATGGCGGCCGCGCCGACCATGAAGGGCAAGATCGGCGAAAACCTGCGCGCCGCGCTGGAGCGCCTGCCGCTGAACCGCGAGCTGGTGACCATCCGCACCGACGTGGAGCTGGAGGCCAGCCCGACCACGCTGGCCCTGCGCGAGCAGGACGTGCCGGAGCTGACCGAGCTGTATGCGCGCTATGGCTTCACCCAGGCGCTGAAGGAGCTGGGTGCACCGCTGCCGGCGCCGACGGCCGCCAGCGAAGCAACGCCGAGCCTGCGTGGCACCGCCGCCGGCTTCGCCCGTGGCAGCGCCGAGGCACCGGCTGCCGGCACGCTGGATCCGGCCCTGGCCGCGCCGGGTGAATACGAGACCGTGCTGACCGCCGAGCAGCTGCAGGCCTGGGTCGAGCGCCTGCAGCAGGCGGACCTGATCAGTTTCGATACCGAAACCGATGCGCTGGACGCGATGCGTGCGCGCCTGGTGGGCATCAGCCTGGCGGTAGAGCCGGGCAAGGCCGCCTATATTCCGGTCGGCCACGATTACCCGGGCGCGCCGCCGCAGCTGCCGATGCAGCAGGTGCTGGACGCACTGCGCCCGGTGTTGCAGGACCCGGCGAAGAAGAAGCTGGGCCAGCACGGCAAGTACGACCTGCACGTACTGCACCGCCACGGCGTGGAGGTGCAGGGCTACCACGACGACACCATGCTCGAGAGCTTCGTGCTCAATTCCACCGCCACCCGCCACGACATGGATTCGCTGGCCCTGCGTTACCTGGGCTACAACACCATCAAGTTCGAGGACGTGGCCGGCAAGGGCGCCAAGCAGATTCCGTTCTCGCAGGTGGGCATCGACGAAGCCAGCCGCTACGCGGCCGAGGACGCCGACATCACCCTGCGCCTGCACCGCGCGCTGCAACCGCAGCTGCTGGCCGAGCCGGCGCTGGACAGCGTGTACCGCGACATCGAGATGCCGCTGGTGCCGGTGCTCACCAGCATCGAAGCCAATGGCGTGCGGATCGATACCGTCGAGCTGCGCCGGCAGAGCCAGGACCTGTCCTCGCGCATGCTGGCCGCGCAGCAGAAGGCCACCGAGCTGGCCGGCCGCAGCTTCAACCTGGATTCGCCCAAGCAGCTGCAGGCGGTGCTGTTCGATGAGCTGAAGCTGCCGGCGGTGGTGAAGACCCCGAAGGGCCAGCCCAGCACCAACGAAGAGGCACTGGAGGCGATTGCCGATCAGCACGAGCTGCCGCGGGTGATCCTGGAGTACCGCGGCCTGGCCAAGCTGCGCAGCACCTATACCGACAAGCTGCCGGAGATGGTCAACCCGGACACCGGCCGCGTGCATACCAGCTACCACCAGTCCGGCGCCGCCACCGGCCGCCTGTCCTCGTCGGACCCCAACCTGCAGAACATCCCGATCCGCACCGAGGATGGCCGCCGTATCCGACGCGCATTCATCGCCCCGGAGGGCTTCCAGCTGCTGGCGGCCGACTATTCGCAGATCGAGCTGCGGATCATGGCCCATCTGTCGGAAGATCCGGGCCTGGTGGGCGCCTTCGAGCAGGGCGCCGACGTCCACCGCGCCACCGCCGCCGAGGTGTTCGGGCGCACGCTGGAAGAGGTGACTCCGAACGAGCGCCGCGCGGCCAAGGCGATCAACTTCGGCCTGATGTACGGCATGAGCGCCTTCGGCCTGGCCCGCAACCTGGGCATCGACCGTGGCCAGGCGCAGGACTACGTGGCGCTGTACTTCAGCCGCTACCCGGGCGTGCGTGATTTCATGGAGCGGATGCGCCAGCAGGCCCGCGACCAGGGCTATGTGGAAACCCTGTTCGGCCGCCGCCTGTACCTGAACGACATTCATGCACGTAACCAGGGCCTGCGCGCCGGTGCCGAGCGCGCCGCGATCAACGCGCCGATGCAGGGCACCGCCGCCGACATCATCAAGCGTGCGATGGTGGACGTGGACCAGTGGCTGCGTGACAGCGGCGCGCCGGCACGGATGATCCTGCAGGTGCACGATGAACTGGTGTTCGAAACCGAAAGCAGTTTCGTCGAGGAGTTGCGTTTGCAGGTGGTCGAGCGCATGTCGCAAGCGGCCAAACTGCGGGTGCCGCTGGTGGTCGATACCGGCATCGGCAACAACTGGGACGAAGCACACTGAGGGTGTTTCAGGCCGAAAACGACGTGAATTCGTTCATTCGTCAGAGGTTTCTGACTCGATCATGAATGTTGCCCTGATGGAGGTTCATTAAATTGGGCCCCTTCACGAACCGTTAGTGTTCGGAGTGCTTCTATAACTCTCGACAGGCGCAACGCCTGTTGTGGATCTCTCCCATCCCCTGGAGCAGATCTCGGAACGGGGACTCCTCCCCAAGTGCCCGTTCCCCGGCCCCGTTGACCTCCCCCTGGTCAGCGGGGCTTTTTATTTGTGCCGTTGCCAGATGACGTGGCCTGCGCCACGCTGGGCCACCGCTCCGCAGGGGAACCCGCAATGCCCGATCTGTTCTCACTGGCGATGCCGTGGTGGGAGTTCATCCTGCGCGCGGTGGTGGTCTACGTCGTGGTGCTGGGCATGGTCCGGCTCAGTGGCAAACGTCCGCTGGGGCAGATCACCCCCTTCGACGTGCTGCTGGTGGTGCTGCTGGGCAATGCCGTGCAGAACGCACTGCTCGGCACCGATACCTCGCTGGGCGGTGGCTTGTTGCTGGCCGCGACCCTGATCCTGCTCAACTACGGCGTAGGCTGGGTGAGTACCCGCAGCCGTCGCATCGAGCGCCTGGTCGAGGGGGAACCGGTGGTGCTCGCGCGCGATGGGCGCCTGTTCGACGCCGTTCTGCGACGCGAGCAGGTCACCCGTGCCGATTTCGAGGCCGCGATGCGTCAGCAGGGCTGCCTGGGCGTGGAGGATGTCGAGCTGGCCCTGCTGGAGATCAACGGGCACATCACCATCATCCCCAGGAAGAGCACCTGACCCTGTAGAGCCGAGCCCATGCTCGGCTGCCTTGCGCCCGGCTCTACAGGTGCATGAGCCTCAGGGCGCGGCTTCGGCCTTCAGCGCCGGCCAGTTGCGGGTGGCGTCCACATCACAGGCCACATGCGTGCCCTTGCCATCCTTCGCGCAGAGCGCCGCCATGGCCTGCGGGATCTTCGGGTCGGCGGTATGCGAATACACCGCTGCCAATGCCAGACACCCTTCGCGGACACCGGCGCCGCACAGCGTCTCGAAGTAGGGCAGCGACGCGGCCCATTTCTCAGCCTTGAACAGCGCTTCGCCGGCAACCTTGCAGCCCAGCAGCTTGCCATCGGTGCAGCAGGCCTTGGCGCCATCCTTGCGGCCCAGGGTCGGGCAATCCAGCGGCATCGGAATTTCCACGAACGCCACCGGCGGCTTGCAGCTGGCAGTACCCGCCGCAGGCTTGCGCTCGTAATAGGCGAAGAGGCTGCCGCCATCGATGCCGACCAGGTTGCCGTTGTGCAGCGGCTGCAGCACGAAGTCGCTGCCGACATCGCGACGGACCAGAATCCGGCCGTCCTGCACGCTCGCGCGCAGGCGCTGGTCGAGGCCCTCCACTTCGATCAGGCCACCATCAATGAAGCGCAGCGGCGAGAGCACACCGTACTCGGCTTCATAGCTCCCACACGGCAGCGCAGTGGCCGGCACCGGAGCCAGTGAAGCGACCGGCGCAGCGGCCAGGCTGGCAAGCGCCTTGGCGCGGCCGCGGGCCACGCCGTCCGCGCGCTGCGCGCACGACAGCTGCAGCGCTTCGTGGGCCTGCAACAGGCGCCCGCCACTCCACAGCACCTCGGCAACGTCGGCGCAGAAGGTCTCGCCGTGCTGCTGCCGGCACAGTGCGGCCAGCTCATCGAGCTGCGCGGACGGCAACACGGGATCAACCGAATGCTGCAGCCCGAGCAGGGACTTGCCGATCATCTCCAGCCCGACCACCTCGGCGATCGCCCTGCAGCCCTCGGCGTTGAAGGACGCGGAATCCTCCTTGCAGATCTCCGGCTTCGGCGGCTCGGTCCGTGCAGGCGCCGGGGCAGCGTCCTTGGCCTGCTGCTGGTAGGTCTCCAACAGCTGGGAGCAGGCCGCGCCCACGCCCTCGGCACACCAGGCGTGCAGCTTCACCGGTGCGGCCTCCGGCAGCGCCTCCAGGCACTCGGAGGTGTTCATCACGCAACCATCTTCGATGGGCTCGGGCATCGTCTTGCAGGCGGCGGCGTGCTCACGGGTGAACTCGCGATAGGGCGTGTTGATCGTGCGGTCGTTGTCCGAGAAGAACCAGTTTTCCAGGCGTCCCGTGGACAGGTTGCCGGTGCCGAGCACGTCTTCCTGGCGGGCGATGCGCAGCTCCTCGGTGGCCTGGTAGGGGCCGGACAGGAAGGCGTGGCCTTCGCTCTCGATGGTCAGCGTGATATTGCCGCCGCTGTCCTTGTAGGTGCCGCAGGCCATCGACTGCGCGGCAGCCGGCAGACTGGCCGAGGCCAGCGCGAGCAACAGCAGGGAGCGCCAGCCCGCAGTGCGGGGACGGAGGGGAACAGCAGTAGGCATGACGTCATCCTTGAAGAAGAAAAACACAACCCGTCCGGTACAGGACGGACCAGGCAGGAGAAAGCACCACGCCTCAGGCGTGGCACGCGAAGATCAGAGCCAGTCGCGCGGCACCAGGTAATCGGCCAGGCGTGCCTCGGCGCTGCCCGCTTCCGGGGTGAAGCCGTACTCCCAGCGCACCCGCGGCGGCAGGCTCATCAGGATGCTTTCGCTGCGGCCACCACTCTGCAGGCCAAACAGGGTGCCGCGGTCGTAGACCAGGTTGAATTCCACATAGCGGCCGCGTCGGTACAGCTGGAACTCTCGCTCGCGCTCGCCGTAGGCGGTGTCCTTGCGCTGCTGCACGATCGGCAGGTACGCATCAAGGAAGCCATCGCCGACCGCACGCAGATAATCGAAATCACGCTCGAAGTCGCCGTGCAGGTCGTCGAAGAACAGGCCGCCGACACCGCGTGTCTCGTTGCGATGGCGCAGGAAGAAATACTCGTCGCACCAGCGCTTGTGCGCAGCGTAGCGCTCATCGCCGAACGGTGCGCACAGGTCGCGCGCAACCCGGTGCCAGTGCTGCACGTCCTCGTCGAACGGATAGAACGGGGTCAGGTCGAAGCCGCCGCCGAACCAGCTGGCCACCACCTCGCCGTCGCGCTGCGCCTGGAAGAAGCGCACGTTGGCATGGGTGGTCGGCACGTAGGGGTTCAGCGGGTGGAACACCAGCGACACGCCGGTGGCGCGCCAGGAGGCGCCAGCCAGTTCCGGACGGTTGGCCGAGGCCGAGGGCGGCAGGCGGCTGCCGGCCACGTCGGAGAAGCCGATGCCGGCCTGTTCGAACACCGCACCGTCGCGCAGCACGCGGGTGCGCCCGCCACCGCCCTCGGCACGCTGCCACAGGTCTTCCTGGAAGCGGGCCTGGCCATCGGCGGCCTCGATCGCCGCACAGATGCGGTCCTGCAGGTCGGTGAGGTAGGCGCGCACGCGCTCGAATTCGTTCATGGCGCGTACTTTACCGCAGGGCCCGCCCGAAGCTGCGGACAGGCCCTGGCGGGCTCAGCGCTTGCGGTTGGAATTGCGCGGCGGCGGAGTGTCGTCCTCGGCCGCCTCGTCAACCGCCTTCTGCAGGGCACCGCCCAGCGTGATCAGCTCCCAGTTCTGGGTTCCGAGCACGTCGCAGGCCACATGCAGGCCACTACGGTCGGCCTTGCACAGCTGCTCCAGGGTTGCCCGTGCGTCCAGTTCCGCGCCGTTGCCCTGCGCGGTAACCAGGTTCTCGCACCCTTCGCGCACGCCGGCGCGGCAGACCGTGGTGTAGTGCCCGGCGGCCTGCAGCCAGTTCCCGGACAGCGCAAGGCGGTTGCCGAGAATGTTGCAGCCCTGCAGCTTGCCCTGCGCGCAGCAGGCTTCGGCACCGCCCTCGTTGGCCAGCGCCAGCGGGCAATCCTGCGGCAGTGGCAGCACCTTGAACTGCTTCGGTGCACTGCACCGGGTCGGGCCCTCGCCGGTGGGGACGAACACCTGGAAGCGGGTCCAGTTATCCAGGCCCAGCAACTGGCCGCCGGGCAGCGGGCGCAGCACGAAGTCGCCGTCCCGGTCGTGGTGGATGCGGATGTCGCCCGCTTCGACGCGTGCGCGAAGATGGCTGCTCCAGCCAACGCCAACCAGGCCGGCATCGCCGAAGTCCAGCGTGTCCATCAGGCCGCCGTCGGACCGGTAATTGCCGCAGGGCAATGCAGTTGCGGGATGCGGTCGCAGCGATGCGCCCACCGCCTGCAACGCCGGCAGGCGCTCGCAGGTGGCGGTGTCATTGCCGGGGGTGCAGGCTGCAGCCAGGGCCTGCACCGCCTGCTGGGGATCTCCCGCGTCCCAGGACAGCTCAGCCACGCGGGTGCAGAAGCCGCCGTGCGGTGCCTCGCGGCATAGCTGCAATAACTGTTGCCGCCGCTCAGCCGGAATGATCACCGGCACGGTCGGCGCCGTCATCGTCACCATGGCTTCGGTCATGGCGGCCGTCATCGCGGCCTTGACCAGCTGCTCCTGCACTGCCGGGTTGGCCTCGAGTGCGGCGGCACACGCCGGGGTTCCCTGTTCGAAGCCACCGTTGTCACAGGCAGCGGGGAGTTTGATGCCGGACAGGGCGGCGTCGAGCGCTGCCTTTGCCAGGGCGGGATCGGCCTCGACCGAGGGTTTGGCCTCCTCGTGCCAACGATCAGCCAGTTGCAGGCACATGCCGGGCACGCCTTCCCGACACCCCGCTTCCAGGGCGGCCGGGGTCGCTTCGCGACGGTTGTCCAGGCACGCCGCCGCATCAGCCAGGCAGCTGCCTGCAGCCGGCGTGGCGGCTGCGGCGCACTGTGCGGGCGCCTGCAGGAGGTAGACCGTGCCATCCACCTCGACCGTGCGGCCACGATCGCGCACCTGCAGCGCGCTGGGCAGGCCGTACTCCAGGCTCACCAGTTGCAGCTTGCCGTCGATCTGCTGGAACGCGACCGGAGACGGCGCACTGCCGAAGTGCTTCTGCTCGCCGCGGTTCGGTGAGCTGATGCGCAGCGTGCCGCTGCCTTCGTCGGCCTTGAACAGGCCGCATTGTGGCGACTGTGCGGCGGCCATCGGCGCGGCCAGCAGCAGGGCCCAGGCCAGCCAGCGGCGGCGCGGTGCGGGTGAATGCATGTCGTCTCCTTGACGATCGAACGGGAAGCTCCTGGCGCTACGGCGAACCCTGGCCCTCGCGCGGGGGCGTGCATTGTGCCGTGCCGGGCACGAGCTGGTAACGCTGGTAGGCCGTCTGGTTGTCCATGCCGAGCAGGTCGCCGTTGCCGAGCTGGCGCAGCACAAGGGTTTCGCCGTTCTGCTGCAGCTGGACGGCGCCTTCATGCAGGCGGGCATGCGCGCCATCACCGAAGTCGAGCATGTCGATCACGCCACCGTCGGCCTGGTAACGGCCGCACGGCACCTGCTGCAGCGGAACCAGGCGCAGGTCGGTGCCGAGTTCACGCAGCGGTGCGGTACGTTCGCAGGCAGTAACGCGTCCCGCATCGCAGACCACCTGCAGGGCCTGCACTGCCAACGCAGGTTCCAGCGCGTTCAATTGCTGCGCGGCCACTTCCACGCAGAAGCGGCCATTGCGGTGCTGCAGGCACCGCTGCTGCAGCTGATCGCGAGCAGCGGCCTGAAGCGGCGAACCCAGCGTGTCTTCGTCTTCCTGCTGCAGGCGTTGATTCACCCGCTGCATGGCGGCAGCCAATGCATCATTCGTCAGCGCCTCGCAGGCCTGCGGGTCATGCCCGGGCGTGTGTTCGCGGCAGGCAGGCGGGCGTTCAAAGCCCGTGGCACCGACGTCGTCGGTGGCCTTTGCTGGGCTGCCATCCCGCAGTTGTCGCAGCAGCGCCGAGCAGCCCGCGCCAACGCCTTCGTCGCACGCGCGCTGGATCTGGCCGGGCGAAGCCGCGGGCAGCTGCGCAATGCAGTGGCTGCCGGCGGCGCGGCAGCTGCCGGCAATCGCGGCGGGTTCGCTGGCGCAGTCCCGGGACTGGCGCAACGTGTAGACCACCACAACCTCGTCTTCGATGCGCTGCCCATCGGCACTGATCCGGACCGGCAGCGCCACGCCATCGTCGAGCATGACCAGGCGGGTCTGCGCCGCACTGCGATCGACCCACAGCGGCTCCGGCTCGCTGCCGTCGTCGTGGCGGTAGCCGGTGCTGGGTGATGTGAACACCAGCGCCATGCCGCCGTCGGTGCTGCGGTACTCGCCACAGCGCAGCGCATCGGCGGCGGCAGGCAGCGCGGCGAACAGCAGCAGCGCGGGGAGAAGGGTCAGCAAGCGCATGCGACGGTCCTTGTCGAGCAGAGGAGGGGAGGGGCTCAGTGGAAGCGCGAGCGGATGTCTGCTCGCAGCAGGCGCCAGGCCAGCCAGCCCTGCAGGCCGAGGAACAGGATTGAGGTGCCGACCACGGTCAACGTGATCAGCCAGCGCTTCACCTGCAGTTCCTGCACCAGCCCCGGTTCATCGGTCAGAAACGGGATGAGGTCGCGCATGAACACGTCCAGCCACCCGGCGATCGCGAAGTTGGTCAATGCGCTCAGCAGCAGTATCGCCACGAAGCTCCACAGGCCCCAGCGACGCTCGCGCAGCAGTCCCCAGCTGGCCAGGGTCGAGGCCAGGCACAGCAGTGCGGCGATCATCGACGCGCCCACCGGGTGCGCCAGCAGCCAGGTCAGGCTGTGCACCTGTTGGTGCTGCGCTTCATTGGCCAGCAGTTGCCAGAGCGGGAGATTGTGCAGCGGCCAGAGCAGCAGGCCCTGCAGCACGAAGTAGACCGTCAGCAGCAGTGACAGCCAGAACGAAGCCTGTCCGATCGGGCGCACCCAGGCGTAATAGGCTGGAGCGGCAGGCGAGGGAAGCGGCGGGATCGGCACTGACATCCGGTGTCCTTGCAGTCGTCACCCGCGCGATCAGCGGGCCGTCACCCGGGTGGCGACGGCCGGCAGGATATGGTGTTCGCTCAGCGGTGCCAAGGGCAGGCCGTGCGGCGGCTGCAGCGGTACCCAGGCCAGTTCGGCGATCTCCGCGCGTGCCTGTGGCATGCCGTCCACCCGCACCCACCATGCCTGTGCCTGCACGCGGTGACCGGGTTCGTTCACCGCCCAGTCCTCGAAGTGGCCCAGCGCGATGGAGGCATCGGTGCGCAGCTGCACGGCGAGTTCCTCGTCCAGCTCGCGGGCCAGCGCCTGCAGCGGTGCTTCGCCGGGTTCGGGCTTGCCGCCCGGCTGGATGAAGCGGCTGGCGCCGTGCTTGCGCACCACCAGCGCCCGGCCGCGGTCATCCAGGATGACCGCGGCCACGATGTGGATCGTGGCCGCGGCGTTGCTCACTTCAGGTTCTGCTCGAACAGCTTGAGGATGCGCTTGTACTGGTCCAGCCAGGAATCGGCGCGCACGTAGCCGTGGCGCTCCAGCGGGTACGGTGCGATCGACCAGTTGTCCTTGTGCAGTTCGATCAGGCGCTGGGTGAGGTTCACCGAGTCCTGGAAGAACACGTTGTCATCCATCATGCCGTGGGCGATCAGCAGGTTGTCCTGCAGGTTCTGCGCGTACTCGATCGGCGAGGACACGCGGTACGCCTCCGGATCGATGTCCGGGGTGTTGAGGATGTTGCTGGTATAGCCGTGGTTGTACTGGTGCCAGTCGACCACCGGGCGCAGCGCGGCGCCGGCCTTGAACGTGCCCGGCGAGCGGAACAGGGCCATGAAGGTCATGAAGCCGCCGTAGGAACCGCCGTAGATGCCGGCATGATCGCGGTCACCCTGCTGGGTATCGACCAGCCAGTCCAGGCCGTCCTTGTAGTCTTCCAGTTCCGGGTGGCCCATGTTGCGGTAGATCGCCGTACGCCAGTCGCGGCCGTAGCCCTCGCTGCCGCGGTAATCCATGTCCAGCACGATGTAGCCCTTCTGCACCAGCAGGTTGTGGAACATCTGCTCGCGGAAGTAGGCCGGGTAGCGCTGGTGCACGTTCTGCAGGTAGCCGGCGCCGTGCACGAACATCACGATCGGGTACTTTTTGCCGGGTTCCTTGTTTTCCGGTTCGTAGTACTTGGCCCAGACCACGCCGGCACCGTGCTTGGACGGCACCGCCACCAGCTTCGGCTGGATCCACTGGCGCGCCTTGTAGTCGGCAGTGCGGGTGTCGGTCAGTACGCGGGCCTGGCCACCGGTGCTCGGCAGCACGGCCAGCTGCGGCGGCAGGTAGGCACCGGAATAGCGCACCAGCAGCTGCTGGCCGTCCGGAGACAACGAGAAGTCTTCCACGCCGTTGAGGCTGGTCAGCTCGCGCACCTGGCGGTTGCCGGTGTCCACCGCGCAGACTTCGTAGTCATGCGGTGCCTGCTGGTTGCACAGGAAATAGAAGCCCTTGCCATCGGCCGACGGCACCGGCGCCGAGGTTTCCCACTTGCCGCTGGTCAGCGCCTGCGGCTTGGCTGTGCCGGCCTGGGTGTACAGGTGCGAGAAGCCCGATTCCTCGGACAGCAGCCACAGCGTGCGGCCATCGGCCATCCAGCCGAAATCGTTGAAGCCCCAGTTGATCCAGCCGCTGTCGGTCAGGCGATGGCGGTTCTGCACGCGGCCATCGGTAGCGTTGACGCTGATGATCCAGCGGTCCTTGTTGTCGTTGGCACGCAGCATCACCGCGGCCTGCTGGCCGTCGGCGCTCCAGCGGATGCCACCGCCCATGAAGTCGCTCATCACCTGCACGCTGCGGTCGCCCTTCAGCGCATCCTTGCCGGCCTTGCGGCGCAGCTCGGCCAGCGGGTCGGTGGCGATACCGGGCAGGCTGGACAGCGAGACCTTCTCGGCCTTGCCGGTGCGCACGTCCACATACCACAGGGTGTGCGGTTCGAAGCCATTACGGCCGACGCGGGTGCGGGTGTCTTCGGTTTCCTCGTAACCCGACTCGGTCACGTACAGCGGCATCTTGCCGCCACGGCCGTCGTCGAAGTCCTTCGGCTTGGTCACCACGATCAGGTGGGTCAGGTCCGGCGACAGCACGCTGTCACCGATCTCCACGTCGGCACCCAGGTACACCGGACCCGGCGCGCGGGTCGGGTCGGCCTGGCGCCAGCGCTGGTCCTGGTCCTTCAGTGCTTCGCGCTGGTCGCGGTCGCGGCGCAGGGTTTCCAGCGTGCGCAGCTGCTGGTCGCGCAGCACATCGGCCTTCGGCGCCGTACGCGGGTCCTTCTCGGCCTTCAGGCTGGCCACCTGCTGCACGCCGCTGGCGGCGGTCCAGTGGAACCAGTTCTGGCCGACACGCCAGATCACGCCATTGTCGGCAGCGAAGTTCACGTTGCCCGCGCGCTCGTTGCTGCGGGTCAGCTGGGTCAGCGCGCCGCTGCGCAGGTCGCGCACGAATACGTCGCCATTTCGGACGAAGGCGCTGCGGCTGCGGCTGCGGTCGTAGGCCGGCTCGGCCACGTCGAGGGTGCCGCGCTGGTCATCGGCCACCTGCGCGGCCACACCGCCGGCCACCGGCTGGCGGAAGGTATCGCGCACCGGGCTGCCGCTGCGCTTGAGCTGGTACTCCACCTGCTGGCTGTTCCACGACCACCAGGCCTTCTCGACCGGCGGACCGATCCAGTCCGGGTCGGCCATGGCCTGTTCGATGGTGATCGGCGTCGGCGCGGCATGCGCAGCCGGTGCGGCCAGCACGGCCGACAGCAGGAGGGACAGGGGCAGCACTCGGGACATGGGCGGACAGCACCAGTAGAGGAAACCGGGCAAGGGTAGCAGCCGCCCGGGCCGGGGGAGGGGGCCACAGGTCATGGCAGCGGGATTGGCAAAGTGGTGCAACCGGTTGCCGGGCTTGCGCATCCATCCTTCTGAACCCGCATCATCCACCGAACAGGAGCCGACCATGCAGGAACTGATCCCGATCACCCTCTTCATCTGCATCGCCTACGCGATCCACGCCATTGCCGATGCCCGCGCCCGCAGCAAACTGGTCGCTCCCCATGTGCCGGAGGAAGTGATCCGCTCGCTGGCCATGCTGGAGGAAGAGCGCCGCCGCCAGGGCGCATTGCGCTGGGGCATCAGCCTGGTCTGCCTGGCGCTGGCCATGGCCCTGCTGGAAGTCATCGGTGCCCGTGACCTGACCTTCGGTGCCGCTGCCGCAATGGTGGGCAGTGCCGGCCTCGGCCAGCTGCTGGCCTGGCACTTCACCCGTCCCGTCGCGCGCAAGGGCTGAGCCAGGACATGCCACGGGCACAGGGGGCGCCCCGCAGATGAGCCTGCTCGGCGAAGCATTGTCGGCACTGCGGGGCCGTCGTCGCGATGATGCAGCAGCGGCGGCACCGCCCGCCGAGCCGCTGGACGCGGACCAGGCCCTGGTACGGGCCATCATCGATGGCTCGCAGGCGGCGTTTTCGCAGCTGGTCGAGACCCATCAGCGCACCTGCGCGCATGTGATCGGGCGCATGGTCGGCGACCGCGACCAGGTGGCCGACCTGCTGCAGGAGACCTTCCTGGCCGTGTTCCGCCAGCTGCACCGGTTTCGCTTTGAATCCTCGCTGCGCACCTGGGTTTCCCGGGTGGCCTACACCACCGCGCTGCAGCACTCTGCGCCGGCGGCGGCTGGAGGCGCAATGGATGGTGGCGGTGGAGGTGCCGGAGGAACTGGGAATCGGCGATGAAGGCCCGGGGCCGGCCGAATTCAGCGAGGCGCTGCAGGCCGGCCGCCATCTTGGCATCGCGCTGGAGCGGTTGAGTGCACCGCAACGATTGATTGTCGGCCTGCACTATCTGGAGGACTTCGACCTGGCCGAGATCGAGCAGGTGACCGGGCTGGCACGCGGTACCATCAAGAGCCACCTGCACCGCGCGCGCCAGGTCCTGAAGCAGGAACTGACGCGGCATGCCGCCGCCGGAGAACTGCTGTGAGCCAATCGACTGACCCTCGCGATGCGGAAGAACGCGCGCTGGCGCAGGCGTTGCGTGAGCAGACGCAACAGGAAGAAACGCCGGATGTGAGCGAGGCGCTGCAGAAGCGCATTGCCGCAGAGTCGCGTGACAGTGGCGTGGGCTATGTGGTGGTGCAGGTGGTGTTGCTGGGGGCGTTGGTGGCGGCGGCTGTCTGGTATTTCTGGCACTGAGGCCTGCGTCCCGCTGTTGGTAGGTGCCGACCTTGGTCGGCGCTCGGGTGTGTGTGCCAACCAAGGTTGGCAGTTGCCAGAGCGGTGAGCCGATAGCACCGGGCCACGCCAGGCGGCCTTCCCCTCCACCTGCGACAAAGTGAAGCAGCGCGTCACCCGGTCGCATCCCGTTTTAACAATATCCACCTAAAGTGGTGCGGTATCCCACCGGCAGCTGGCAGGAGGCGTCCCTTGGACGCGTTGTTGTTGTCCCGGATCCAGTTCGGATTCGTCATCAGTTTCCACGTGCTGTTCCCCGCCTTCACCATCGGTACGGCCAGCTGGCTGGCCTTCATCGAATGGCGGTGGCTGCGCACGAAGTTGCCCGTGTGGCGCGAGCTGTATTTCTTCTGGCAGAAGATCTTCGCGGTGTCGTTCGGCATGGGCGTGGTCAGCGGCATCGTCATGGCCTTCCAGTTCGGCACAAACTGGCCGCGGCTGAGCGAGGTCGCCGGCACGGTGATCGGTCCGTTGCTGACCTATGAGGTGCTGACCGCGTTCTTCCTGGAAGCCAGCTTCCTCGGCGTGATGATGTTCGGCTGGGGCCGGGTCTCGCCGCGCCTGCATTTCTTCTCCACCTGCATGGTGGCGCTGGGCACGCTGTTCTCCACGTTCTGGATCCTGTCGTCCAACAGCTGGCTGCATACACCGGCCGGCTACGAGATGGTCAACGGCATCGTGCATCCGGTGGACTGGTGGCAGGTGGTGTTCAACCCCTCGTTCCCCTATCGCCTGGCGCACATGGCGCTGGGCTCGTTCATCACCACCTGTTTCGTGATCGGTGGCGTGGGCGCGTGGTACCTGCGCAAGGGCACACATGTCGAGGCCGGACGGCGCATGCTGATCGCGGCGGTGGCGTTCGCGGCGCTGACGGTGCCGGTACAGATCTTCGTCGGCGACATGCATGGCCTGAACACGCTCAAGCATCAGCCGATGAAGATCGCGGCGATGGAAGCGCACTGGCATGAAACCCAGGAAGGCGAGGGCGTGCCGCTGGTGGTGTTCGCGCTGCCGAACGAAAAGGAAGAGCGCAACGACTTCGAAGTGGCGATTCCGAAGCTGGGCAGCGTGATCCTCACCCACAGCCTGGACGGCACCTTCGATCCGCTCACCTCGGTGCCGGCCAGCGAGCGGCCGCCGGTGACGCCGGTGTTCTTCGCCTTCCGCATCATGGTTGGGCTGGGCACGCTGATGCTGCTGCTGGCCTGGGTGTCAGCGTTCCAGCTGTGGCGCAGGAAGCTGCTGGATTCGCCGTGGCTGCTGCGCGGCTGGAACTGGATGCTGCCCAGCGGTTTCATCGCACTGCTGTCGGGTTGGTTCGTCACCGAGATGGGGCGCCAGCCGTGGGTGGTGTATGGCGTGCTGCGCACCGCTGATGCGGTCGGCCCGCAGAGTGCGTGGATGACGGCGTTGTCGCTGGGTGTCTATGTGGTTGGCTATGCCTTCGTGTTCGGCTGGGGCATCTGGTACCTGGTGAAGATCCTGCGCCACGGGCCGCAGCCGTATGCCGAGGGGCCGTCGCTGGACCATGGCAGCCATACCCCGGCGCGTCCGTTGTCGGCGGCCGATGAACCGCTGGAGGAGCGCTGACATGGACCTGATGACCTGGCTGCCGGTGGCGTGGTTCGCGGTGATCGGCTTCGGCGTGCTGATGTACGTGGTGCTGGACGGCTTCGTGCTCGGCATCGGCATCCTTGCCCCGTTCGCCGAGGACGAGGAACAACTGGACCTGATGATGAACACCGCCGCGCCGATCTGGGACGGCAACGAGACCTGGCTGGTGCTCGGTGGCGCAGGCCTGCTGGCGGCCTTCCCCAAGGCCTATGCGGTGCTGCTGTCGGCGCTGTACCTGCCAGTGCTGCTGCTGGTGGTGGCGCTGGTATTCCGCGGCGTGGCCTTCGAGTTCCGCTTCAAGGCGCATCGATCGCGCCGGTTGTGGAGCGTGGCGTTCGGCCTCGGTTCGCTGCTGGCCACGTTTGCCCAGGGCGTGATCCTCGGCACCCTGGTGCAGGGCATCCCGCTGGTGGACGGTGTCTATCAGGGCGGGCCGTTTGCCTGGTTCAGCCCGTTCGCGATGCTGACCGGTGCCGCGCTGGTGGCCGGCTATGCGCTGCTGGGCAGCACCTGGCTGATCCTGAAGACCGAGGGGCGCGTGCAGGCGCTGGCGCGGCAGATGACCCGGCCGCTGGTGGTGGCGGTGATCGCGGCGATGGGCCTTGTGAGCAGCTGGCTGCCGTTCCTCGATTCGCGGTTGATGGATCGCTGGTTCAGCGACGGCAACTTCTGGTGGCTGTCGCCGGTGCCGCTGCTGACCCTGGCGGTAGCCGCCGCGCTGTGGCGCAGTGCCACCCACCCGCGCCGTGACCTGCCGCCGTTCCTGCTCAGCCTGGCCCTGTTCGTGCTCGGCTTCCTCGGCCTGGTGCTGGGCATGTGGCCTTATCTGCTGCCACCGTCGATGACCCTGTGGCAGGCCGCCGCGCCGGCGTCGTCGCTGGGCTTCACGCTGGTCGGGCTGGTCATATTGCTGCCGGTCATCCTCGGCTATACGGCGTGGTCCTACCGGGTATTCCGCGGCAAGGTGCACGCCGACACCGGTTACCACTGATCGATTGAACACGGGGCCTGCCGTTGCCGGGCCCCGTGTTGGGGAATGTGAAACCTGCACACCCTGCGCGGGACGTGCTAGCGTGCGCTCCTTTCCGGCGGCCAGGGGGGCAGCCGGCGACGTCCTGGACGGACGCACGGCTGCAGGAACGGGGGGCCGCCGCGCGTCGCCGTAATGGCTCGTGCCTATCGTTCTCCCGTTGAAGCACCATCGCTAAATGATCGAATTCTCCATCGTCGACTGGGCCGCCTGGGCGCCCGGCCTGAGTGAGCGTAGCCAGTGGCTGGGCTGGGCCGATGCGCCGTACCCGCCGCACGGCGCGGACACGCCGGCGCTGGCCGAAGTGCCGGCGATGCAGCGCCGCCGCATCGAGCGGCTGGGCCGGATGGCGATCCAGGCCGCGTGCTGGTGCGAGGACGGGCAGGGCGCCGACAGTGACGTGCCGCTGGTGTTCGCCAGCCGCCACGGTGACGTGGCCCGTTCGATGGACCTGTTGGGTGCGTTGGCCGCCGACGAGCCGTTGTCGCCGACCGGATTCGGTCTGTCCGTGCACAACGCGATCGCCGCGCTGTACTCGATCGCCCGCGGCCACCGCGGCAACTACCTGGCGCTGGCGGCGGGCCAGGCCACGGTGGAGTCGGCTTGCCTGGAGGCCGTCGGCCTGCTGGCCGACGGTGCCCGCGAGGTGCGGGTGGTGGTCTATGAGTCGCCACTTCCGGAAATTTACGCGACGTTCGCCGACGAACCCGACCCGTTCTTTGCCTGGTGCTGGCGCCTGACCGCCCCGGCAGAGGGCCGACCGACGCTGTCGCTGCAGTGGCAGCCGGCCGACGCCCAGGCCAGCACTGCGCCCGGCCTGCTGCCGCATGCGCTGGACCTGCACCGGTTCCTGTTGACCGGCGCGCCGGCGCTGGAACACGTGGCCCACGGCCAGCGCTGGCGCTGGAGCCGCCGTGGCTGAGCTGCTGCGCCGCCTCGACCATGCCTGGCGGGTGTTTGGCACCGGCCTGAGCTTTGTCGCATTTGGCCTCGGCGGCCTGCTGCTGGGCGTGCTGGTGATGCCGGTGCTGCTGCTGATGCGCGACCCGGTGGTCCGCCGCCGCCGGGCCCGCCGCGTGGTCCAGGCCGCCTTCGCCAGCCATCTGCGGCTGATGCGCGGGCTGGGGGTGATGACCTACGAGATCGAGGGCGGTGAACGCCTGCAGCGCGACGGCCTGCTGGTGCTGGCCAACCACCCGACCCTGATCGACGTGGTCTGCCTGATCTCGCTGCTGCCCAACGCCGACTGCGTGGTCAAGCGGGCCGTGGCCTGCAACCCGTTCATGCGCGGTCCGGTACGGGCCGCCGGCTACATCTCCAATGACGACGGCGCCGGCCTGGTCGATGACTGCGTGGCCGCGGTGCATGCCGGCGGCACCCTGGTCATCTTCCCGGAGGGCACCCGCAGCGTGCCAGGGCAGCCACCACGGCTGCAGCGCGGGGCCGCCAACATCGCCGTGCGGGGCCGCCTGGACGTCACCCCGGTGCGGATCACCTGCAGCCCGCCAACGCTGACCAAGGGGCAGAAGTGGTATCGTGTCCCCTCACGTCGCTTTCACGTTCGGCTGCAGATCGGCGAAGATATCCCGATCGCGCCATTTCTGGCCGAAGACGACTCGCCAAGGGGGGATGCCTTGGCAGCCCGTCGCGTCACCGAGCACCTTTCTCGTTATTTCGACCTGTCTGGAGATCCGAACCGTGCAAGCACTTGAGCACGAGATCAAGGAATTGATCATTTCCTCCCTTTCGCTGGAGGACATCACGCCGGAGGACATCGATCCGACCGCCCCACTGTTCGTCGAGGGTCTCGGCCTGGATTCGATCGACGCGCTGGAGCTGGGCCTGGCGCTGCAGAAGAAGTACGGTGTGAGCCTCTCGGCCGATTCGGAAGAAACCCGTCGCCATTTCTCCAGCGTGCGCGCGCTCGGCGAGTTCGTCGCCGCCCGCCAGTCGTAACGGTGCCAGGACCTGCCATGACCAAGAATGAACTGTTCGAACGCATCGTCAGCATCCTGACCGACAGCTTCGAGATCGAAACCGCCCGGATCACCCCGGAGGCCCGCCTGTACGACGACCTGGACATCGACAGCATCGACGCGGTCGACCTGATCGTGCAGCTGAAGCCGTTGCTCGGCCGCAACCTGCAGCCGGAAGCGTTCAAGGCCGTGCGTACCGTGCAGGACATCGTCGATGTGGTGCACAGGCTGCTGCCGGACCAGGCAGCCGCCTGACCGCAGCGCCGGCGGCTCCACCATGGCACGCGCACGCACGGTCGTGGTGGCTGCGATCTCGCTGGCCTACCCGGTGCTGGTGTACCTGGCGATGGGCCGCTTCGAGCCACGCTGGCTGTCGCTGCTGCTGTTCACTCTGGCCCTGCTGCGCGCGCTGAGTACGCGCCAGCCGCTGTGGTGGGCCGCGGCCGCCGGCACCGGCCTGCTGGCGGTGCTGGCCACCGTGCTCAACCAGGCCCTGCCGCTGAAGCTGTACCCGGCGCTGGTCAACGCAGTGATGCTGGCGGTATTCGGCACCAGCCTGCGTTTCGGCCCGCCGCTGGTGGAACGCCTGGCTCGGCTGCAGGAACCGGACCTGCCCCCGTTCGCGGTGGCCTATACCCGCCGCGTCACCCAGGTGTGGTGCGGCTTCTTCGTTCTCAACGGCAGCCTGGCCCTGCTGACCGCGCTGTACGCGTCGGACCGGGTCTGGATGCTCTACAACGGATTGTTGGCGTACGTGATGATGGGCGTGTTGTTCGCAGGTGAGTGGCTGGTGCGGCGGCGGGTGAAGGCGGCGCACGCGCATGGCTGAGTGGATTGCTCTGGACCGGCTGCTGCTGGAGGCGCGGCCGCATCGAAGCGTTGGCGTCTGCGATGGCGAGGTGATCGACCACGCCTGCTTCCGCCAGCGCGTACTGGCCTGGCGCGCCGCGTTTGCGGCGGCCGAAGGCCGTGACTGGGCCTTGTATTTCGATGATGCGGTGGCCTTTGCCGCTGCGTTGTTCGGTGCCTGGCATGCCGGCAAGCGGGTGTTCCTGGCTGCCGACAATCTGCCGGCCACGCTGCAGGCGCTGCAGCCGCAAGTGAGTGGTTTCGCAGGCGACGTGTCCGCCGATTATCGTCCGCTGGCGGCGCTGGACGCCTCACCGGACGAGGGTCTTCAGGCGCTGGACGAGCGCGCCTGCGAGCTGTGCGTGTTCACCTCCGGCAGCACCGGACAGCCCAGTGCGATCAACAAGCGCATGGACCAGCTGACGCGCGAGGTGGACGCACTGCAGGCTGCGTTCGGCACGCAGCTGGAAGGCGTGCAGGTGCATGGCACGGTGTCGCACCAGCACATCTATGGCCTGCTGTTCCGCGTGCTGTGGCCGCTGGCTGCCGGCCGCCTGATCCATCCACGCCGGTTCTTCCACGAAGATCTGGTGGGTGCGCTGGCCGGTACCGATACGGTGCTGGTCGCGACCCCGGCCCACCTCAAGCGCCTGCCCGAGCAGCTCGACTGGGCCAGCCTGCATGGCCGCCTGCGCGCGGTATTCTCCTCTGGCGGCCCGCTGCCGGAAGAAGCCGCACGCCAGGTGCGGCAGTGGCTCGGCGTGGCACCGACCGAGGTCTATGGCAGCAGCGAGACCGGCGGCATCGCCTGGCGCCGCTGGGACACCGACCTGCCGCCGTGGCAGCCGCTGCCCGGCGTGCAGTGGCGCATCGAGGAGGGCTGCCTGGCGGTGGCCTCCGCACATCTGGAAACCCCGGATTGGTGGCGTACCCAGGACCGCGTTGAAGCGTTGGCCGATGGCCGCTTCCGCCTGCTGGGCCGCGCCGACCGCATCGTCAAGATCGAAGAGCGCCGCGTTTCGCTGGATGCACTGGAACGTGCGTTGCGCGAAGACGCCGAAGTGGATGACGTGCGCGTGCTGGTGCTGCCCGGGCAGCGCGAGCAGCTGGCCGCGGTGGTGGTACCGGCCGATACGACGCTGCTGGAGGGCGGTGAGGCCGCGCGCCGCGCGCTGGGCCAGCGCCTTGGCGCGCGCCTGGCGCAGGCACATGACGCGGTCACCCGGCCGCGCCGCTGGCGGCTGGTGCCGGCGCTGCCGATCAACGCACAGGGCAAGGTCACCCAGGCGGCACTGGCAGCGTTGTTCCAGCCGCTGATGCCGGTGCCGGTCTGGGATCACCGCGATGCGGCCAGCGCAACGTTGCGCATGACCCTCGACCCGGCGCTGCGGCCATTCCAGGGCCACTTCCCGCAGGCAGCGATCCTGCCCGGCGTGGCGCAGCTGGACTGGGCGGTGCGTTTCGGCCGCCAGGTGTTCCCGATGCCGGCAGCGTTTCTGCGCATGGATGCGGTGAAGTTCCAGCACGTGGCCCGCCCGGGTGATGAGCTGACCCTGCAGCTGGACTGGGATGCCACACGCAGCGTGCTGGCCTTCCGTTACACCTCCAGCCACGGTGTGCATGCCAGCGGCAAGGTGGTCTTCGCCGATGCGGACTGATCCGGCCGTTGCCGGTGCCGCGTTCGCGCCACTGGTGGTGATTCCCGTCTACGACCACGAGCATGCCATCGCGGCGGTGGTCGACGGCGTGCAGGCCGCCGGCCTGCCGTGCCTGCTGGTCGACGATGGCTCGCATGAGGCGTGCGCGACTGCACTGCGTTCACTGGCGCAGCGCCAGGGCGTCGACCTGCTGCGCCTGGACGTCAACCAGGGCAAGGGCGGGGCGATGCTGGCCGGTTTCGCCGAAGCCGGCGCGCGTGGCTACAGCCACGTGCTGCAGATCGATGCCGACGGCCAGCACGATACCGCTGACCTGCCACGCTTCATCGAAGCGGCGCGCGCCCATCCCGAGGCGGTGATCTGTGGCATTCCGGCCTACGACGCCAGCGTTCCCAAGGCGCGTTTGTACGGCCGCTACGCCACCCACATCTGGGTCTGGATCAACACGCTGTCGCTGCACCTGCGCGACACCATGTGCGGCTTCCGAGTGTATCCACTGCCGCCAGTGCTGCGCCTGGTCGGCGAAGAGACCATCGGCCGGCGCATGGATTTCGATACCGAAGTGATGGTGCGCCTGTACTGGCGGCAACTGCCGGTCGAGCACCTGGCCACGCGCGTGACCTATCCATCCGATGGCGTGTCGCACTTCGATGTGTGGCGCGACAACGTGCGCATCAGCCGCATGCACACCCGCCTGTTCTTCGGCATGCTCTGGCGCGCACCGCGCCTGCTGTGGCGCCGCCTGCGGGGACAGCACTGAGATGGCGGCCGCGCAGGGTGCCCCGCACTGGGCCGACATCGGCGAATCCACCTCGGTGGCCGGCGTGCTGTTCCTGTGCTGGGTGCACCGCTGGTTCGGGCGCTGGCCATTCCGCCTGTGCGTGTGGCCGGTGGTGGCCTGCCATTGGCTGGGCAACCGTGTCGGTCGCCAGGCCTCGATGCAGTACCTGCAGCGGCTGCAGGCGCACAGCGGCGTGCTGGGCCGTGCGCCGACCCGGCGCGACAGCCTGCGCCACTTCTTCGCCTTCGCCGACACGATGCTGGACAAGATCCTCGGCCTGGGCGGGCGCTATCCGGCCGAACGCATCCATCTGCATCGCGACCTGGTGCTGGAGAAGATCGCGCGCCGCGAAGGCGGGCTGATCCTCACCGCGCACATCGGCTGCCTGGAACTGTGCCAGGTGCTGGCCGAACAGGTGCCGGGTTTCCGCATCACCGTGCTGGTGCACACCGCGCATGCACAGCGCTTCAACCGCCTGCTGCAGCGGCTGGACCCGCTGGCGGCGGTGGAGCTGGTGCAGGTAACCGAAATGGGCCCGGCCACGGCAATGATGCTGGCCGAGCGCGTGGCGGCCGGTGGCTTCGTCGCTATCGTCGGCGACCGCACGCCGGTGCAGGGCGGCCGCAGCGTCACCGCCGATTTCCTTGGCCACCGTGCGCCGTTCCCGATCGGCGCCTACGTGCTCGCTGCCGCGCTGGGCTGCCCGGTCTACACGATGGCCTGCCTGCACCAGGGTGAGGGCTATCGCGTGGCGTTTGAACAGTTTGCCGAACGCATCGTGCTGCCGCGTGGCTCGCGCGATGCCGCGCTGGCCGAACAGGCACAGCGCTTCGCGCGCTGGCTGGAACTCCAGGTCATCCAGTCCCCGTTGGACTGGTTCAATTTCTTCCCCTTCTGGGATCAGGCTCCGCATGACGACTGACGCCGTACCCGTGTGCCGCTTTGGCGATGCACCGTTGACCATTGAAGACGTGGTTGCCCTGGCCCAGCGCCAGTGCGACGCCGCCCTGAGCGACGCGCCGGTGTTCCGCGCGCACATCCAGCGCGGTGCCGACTTCCTCGACCGCCTGCTGCGCGAGGACGGCGTGATCTATGGCGTGACCACCGGCTACGGTGACTCGTGCACGGTGAACATCCCGCCGGCGCTGGTGGCTGAGCTGCCGCACCACCTGTACACCTACCACGGCTGTGGCCTGGGCCGTTACCTGGACCCGGTCGAGACCCGTGCGGTACTGGCCGCGCGCCTGGCGTCGCTGGTGCGCGGCATGTCCGGTGTCAGTGTGCCGCTGCTGGAAGGCCTGGCCACGCTGCTGCAGCACGATGTACTGCCGATGATTCCGGCCGAAGGCTCGGTCGGTGCCAGTGGCGACCTGACCCCGCTGTCGTACGTGGCCGCTGTGCTGTGCGGCGAGCGCGAGGTGCTGCACGACGGCCGCGTGCAGCCGGCGGCGGATGTGCTGGCGAAGATCGGCATGACCCCGCTGAAGCTGCGACCGAAGGAAGGCCTGGCGATCATGAACGGCACCGCGGTGATGACCGGCCTGGCATGCCTGGCCTGGCAGCGCGCCGATTACCTTGCGCGCATGGCCACGCGGCTGACTGCGTTCAACGTGCTGGCCAGCGACGGCAACGCGCATCACTTCGACGAAACCCTGTTCGCCGCCAAGCCGCACCCGGGCCAGGGCCGCATCGCCGCGCGCCTGCGCAGCGACCTGCACAGCGAGCGTCCGCCGCGCAATGAACAGCGCCTGCAGGACCGCTACTCGCTGCGCTGCGCGCCGCATGTGATCGGCGTGCTGGAAGACAGCCTGCCGTTCCTGCGCCAGCTGATCGAAACCGAGCTGAACAGCGCCAACGACAACCCGCTGATCGACGCCGATGGCGAGCGCATCCTGCACGGCGGCCACTTCTACGGCGGCCACATCGCGCTGGCGATGGACACCCTGAAGAACACCGTGGCCAACGTCGCCGATCTGCTCGACCGGCAGCTGGCGCTGGTGGTCGACGCCCGCTACAACCATGGCCTGCCGGCCAACCTGTCGGCGGCCACCGGCCCGCGCGCAGCCATCAACCATGGCCTGAAGGCGCTGCAGATCAGCGTTTCGGCCTGGACCGCCGAAGCGTTGAAGCAGACCATGCCGGCCAGCGTGTTCTCGCGTTCCACCGAATGCCACAACCAGGACAAGGTCAGCATGGGCACCATTGCCGCGCGCGATTGCCTGCGCGTGATCGAGCTGACTGAACAGGTTGTGGCCGCGATGCTGGTCGCTGCCCGCCAGGGCTTGGCGCTGCGCGAACGGGTTGGCCTGAACGCGCAGCTGCATGGCAGTCTGGCCGACATGTACGCCGACCTGGGGCAGCGCATCGCCCTGGTTGAAGAAGACCGCGCGCTGGATCGCGAACTGCGGGAGCTGCTGGTGGAGATCCGCGCGCAACGTTGGGAGCTGTATGCCGGTGAATGAAGCAATCGAACGGGCCGGCGAGATTGCGCTGACCCCGGCCTTCCATGACTGCGATCCGATGAACGTGGTCTGGCATGGCAACTACTTCAAGTACTTCGAGATCGCGCGCTGCGCGCTGCTCGGGCGCTACGACTACGACTACCCGCAGATGCTCGAATCTGGCTACCTGTGGCCGGTGGTCGATGCGCGGGTGAAATATGTGCGCCCGCTGCTGTTCAACCAGGCCCTGCGCGTGATCGCGCGCATCGTGGAATGGGAGAACCGGCTGAAGATCGAGTACGAAATTCTCGATGCGCAGAGCGGCCAGGTGCTGACCCGTGCGATGACCATCCAGGTTGCGGTGGACGCGGCCAGCAAGGAAATGTTGTACCAGTGCCCGCCGGTACTGTGGGAACGCCTGGGAGTGCCCGCGCCATGAACCGAGCGAACCGTTTTGCGCGCGCACTGCTGTGCGCGTTGCTGCTGCTGGCCGCACCGCTGGTGCAGGCGGCCGACCTCGCCATCGATGCGATCACCCAGGCGGTGGCGCGGCCGGACGTGCTGCGTGGCCAGTTCAGCCAGGAAAAGCAGGTCAGCGGCTTCAAGAACCCGCTGCGTTCTCAGGGCCGGTTCGTGGTCGCGCGCCAGCACGGCGTGATCTGGTCCACGCTCAAGCCGTTCCCCTCCGAGGTGGTGGTCACCGCCGACCGCATCCTCAGCCGCCAGCGCGATGGCAGCGCCCGCGTCGAACTCGATGCACGGCAGCAACCGGCGATGCGTTCGGTGAACGCGATCATGTTCGCGCTGATGAGTGGCGACGTGCAGGCGCTGTCCAGCCAGTTCAACGTGGCGGCCAGCCGTGAAGGACAAGGCTGGCGGCTGCGCCTGACGCCGAAGTCGGCGATGCTGGCCAAGGCTTTCGAATCGCTGACCCTGCAGGGCGACCGCTACGTGCGCCAGGTCGAGATCGTGGAGGCCAACAAGGACCGCACGCAGATCCAGTTCAGCGCGTTGAGCGAGACGCCGGCCACGCTCAATGCCGACGAGGCCCGCCGCTTTGAGTGAGGCCGCGGCATCGAACGCACCGGACCGGTTGCGGCGCTGGTGGCACTGGCTGGGCATCGCCTGGCTGCTGGTGCTGGTGGTACTGGGCGCGCAGCAGTGGCACCTGTGGAGCCAGCAATCGCGGATCGACACCGACATCCTCGCCCTGCTGCCGCAGGATGCACACGACCGCCTGTTGAGCGATGTCACCCGGCGCATTGCCGATGGCAGTTCGCGGCAGGTGGTGGTGCTGCTGGGCAGCAAGGACGGCGCTGCCGCCAAGCGTGCGCAGGCCGCATTTGCTGCAGCCATGGCCAAGGACGCCGATCACGCCCTGCTGGTACCCAGCGGCTCGATCGAAGGCTGGTTCGATGAGGCGCGCGCGTTCTACGCGCCGTACCGTGACCGCCTGCTGACCCCGGCCCAGCGCGAGCAGCTGCAGGGCAGCGAGCCGGGCGCGCTGGCTGAACAGGCGTTGGCCGCGCTGTACGGCCCGATGGGCGCGCCGCGCCTGACCGACTGGCGGCAGGACCCGTTGTCGCTGTGGCCGCAATGGTGGCAGCAGCAGGCGCAGGGGTCGGGGCTGCGGTTGGGCGATGACGGCCTGCTTGAAGCCGAGGGCAGGCACTGGGCCGCGCTGCAGTTCGACACGCCGGGTTCGGCGTTCCAGCTCGACGGCGAACGCCATCTCGATGGCCTGCTGGAACGTGCCGGGCAGGCAGCAAAAGCGGCCGCTCCGGATCTGGAGATCCTGCATGCCGGCGTGCCACTGCACGCCGAAGCGGCCGCGGTGCAGGCCAACCAGGAGATCAACACCATCGGTTGGGGGTCGCTGGCGGCGGTGCTGCTGCTGGTGTGGCTGGCATTCTGCTCGCTGCGGCCGATCCTGCTGGTGGCCGCCTCGCTGCTGATCGGCTGTGGTGTGGCGCTGGCGGTGACCGTGCTGGTGTTTGGCAAGGTGCACGTGCTGACTCTGGTATTTGGTGCGTCGCTGGTGGGCGTGGCCGAGGACTACGGCATTCACTGGTTCGCCTCGCGCCAGGCCGAGCCGGCCGATCGTCGCTGGAAACTGCTGCGGCATCTGCTGCCTGGCCTGTGGCTGGCCCTGCTGACCAGTGCGCTGGCCTACCTGGCATTGGGCCTGGCCCCGTTCCCGGGCCTGCGCCAGATGGCGCTGTTCTCGGTGGTGGGTCTGGCTGCCGCCTTCCTCACGGTGATCTTCTGGTTCCCGTGGCTGGATGGTGGCGAGATCCGCCAGACCCGCTTCTCGCAGTGGCTGGGCAACACGCTGGAGCGTTTCCCGCGCCTGCATGGCCGCCGCGCGGTGACGATGTTCGTGGTGATCACGCTGGCACTGTCTGCCGTCGGCATCGCGCGCCTGCAGAGCAACGACGACCTGCGCAGCCTGCAGTCGTCGCCGCCGGCATTGATGGCGCAGCAGATCCGCCTGAGCCAGTTGCTGGGCATGCCCAGCCCGGCGCAGTTCTACCTGGTGCAGGGTGCCGATGCCGCGCAGCTGCTGCAGCGCGAAGAAGCGCTGACCGAACGCCTGCGTGTATTGGCCAACGACAAGCGCATTGGTGGCTATCGCGCGATCAGCGATTGGCTGCCGTCGCCGTCGCGCCAGCAGGCCGATGCCGCGCTGACCGCGAGGGTGGAACCCAGCGTGCTGTCGGCCGTGTCCGAGGCCGTGGGCGAGCCGCTGCAGCGACCGCAGTTCGCGGCCGCACCACTCAGCGCCGAAGCCTTCCTGGCCTCGCCGGCGTCGCAGCCGTTCCGCCACCTGTGGGTGGGCGAGGTCGGTGGGCAGATGATCAGCGTGGTGATGGTCGATGACCTGTCGCGCGCCGATGCGCTGGCCACCCTGCAGGGCGCGGCCGAAGGCCTGCCGGGTGTGCGCTGGGTGGACCGTACTGCCGACTTCTCCACGCTGCTGGGCCACTACCGCAAGCTGATGGGTGGGCTGCTGCTGGTCGGCATCGCGCTGGTGTTCGGCGCGCTGTGGCTGCGCTACCGCGGCCAGGCCTGGCGCGTGTTCGCGCCGACCCTGATTGCCGGTGCCTTGACCCTGGGCCTGCTGGGTCTGTTCGGCCAGCCGCTGCAGCTGTTCAACGTGCTGGCACTGATGCTGCTGCTGGGCATGGGCATCGACTACGGCATCTTCCTGATCGAGCACCGTGGCGATGCCAGCGCCTGGCTGGCAGTGTGCGTGGGCGCGGCCAGCACCTGGCTGTCGTTCGGCCTGCTGGGCCTGTCGCAGACCCCGGCGCTGCGCGCGTTCGGCCTGACGCTGCTGTTCGGCATCGGCCTGGTCTGGTTGATCTCGCCGCTGTTCCGGCCGCCGCCACATGACCTGCCGCCAGCTTGAACCTGTCTTCTGACTTCCTTCTTTCCACCTGATCGAGCAACAAGGACGCACCGATGAATACTGCTGTGGATGCTGTCGAACGTACTGAAATCCTGATCATCGGTGCGGGCCCGGCCGGCTCGGTGGCCGCGGCGATGCTGCGCCAGCAGGGCCGCCAGGTGCTGATGCTGGAGCGCCAGCAGTTCCCGCGCTTCTCGATCGGTGAAAGCCTGCTGCCGCAGAGCATGGAGTACATCGAAGCGGCAGGCCTGCTGCAGGACGTGGTCGAAGCGGGCTTCCAGCACAAGAACGGCGCCGCCTTCGTGCATGGCGAGGCGCGCACCGCGTTCGACTTCAGGAAGAAGTTCTCGCCAGGCTGGGGCACCACCTACCAGGTGCAGCGCGCCGACTTCGACAACGTGCTGGCGCGCGGTGCCGAGCGCATGGGCACTACGCTGCGCTTCGGCGATGAAGTGCTTGCGGTCGAGCCGGGCGAGCAGCCGGCGGTGACCGTGCGTCGTCCGGATGGCAGCGAGTGCCGCATCGAGGCCGATTTCATCCTCGATGCATCCGGTTTCGCGCGCTTGCTGCCGCGCCTGCTGCAGCTGGAATCGCCGTCCAACTTCCCGGTGCGCGGGGCGATCTTCTGCCACGTGCGCGACAACATTCCGGCCGAAGCGGACTTCGACCGCAACAAGATCCTGATCACCACCCATCCCGAGCACATCGACGTCTGGTACTGGACGATCCCGTTCTCCAACGGCTGCTGCTCGCTGGGCGTGGTCGCCGAGCCGTCGTTCTTCGAACGCTACGAAGGCGACGACCTGCAGAAGCTGCAGGCCATCGTTGGCGAGGACCCCAACCTGACCCGGCTGCTGGCCAACGCCGAATGGGCGGTGCTGCCGGTGCGTCGCATCACCGGTTACTCGGCCAATGTCAGCTCGTTGTGGGGCCCGGGCTACGCCCTGCTGGGCAATGCCGGCGAGTTCCTTGACCCGGTGTTCTCCTCCGGCGTCACCATCGCCTTCAAGTCCGCGCAGCTGGCCAGCGAATGCCTGGCGCGCCGCTATGCCGGCGAAACCGTCGACTGGGAAGCTGAATTCTCGATCCCGCTGCGTGCCGGCGTGAAGACCTTCCGCCGCTTCGTCGAAAGCTGGTACGAGGGCGGCTTCCAGAAGATCATCTACCACCCGCAGCAGCAGCCCGAAGTACGCGACATGATCAGTTCCATCCTGGCCGGCTACGCCTGGGACACCAACAACCCGTATGTGGCCGACGAAAGCGGCCGCCGCATGCGCGTGCTGGAGCAGCTGTGCAGCGCCTGATCGCCCGTACCGCGGCCGTGCTGCTGTGCCTGCTGCTGGCCGCCTGTGCCGGCCGCATGCCCAAGCCATTGGTGGAACTGCCGCCGCTGCGCCTGTCGCCGGCCAGCCTGTCGGCGCCGTTGGCGCTGCAGCAGCAGCTGCATTTCCGCTTCGGCACGCATGAGCGCGATCTGGATGCTCTGCTGGAAGCCGATGCGCAGCAGGTGCAGCTGGCGGTGCAGGCGATGGGCCAGACCGGCGTGCGCCTGCAGTGGGACGGCCAGCAGCTGACCCAGCAGCGCGCACCGTGGCTGCCGCCGCAGGTGCGTGCCGAGCGCGTGCTGGATGACCTGCAGTTCGCGCTGTGGCCGACCGCGGCCATTGCCGCCGCGTTGCCGGCCGGTTGGCAGGTGAGCGATGACGGCCGGCAGCGCAGCCTGTCGCGCGACGGCACGGTGTGGCTGCAGCTGCAGCGCCTGGACGATGGCAGCGTGCAGTTGGACAACCGCGCCGAAGGCTATGCGCTGCGCATCGAATCGATCGACATGGCCGGGCAGGACCGATGAGTGCACCGATCTACCTGAACGACCTGGGCGTAGTCTGCGCGCTCGGCGATGGCCGCGCCGCGGTCGCGTCGGCGATGTTCGCCGATGTGCCGGGCGGGCTCAGCGACAACGACAGCCTGCTGCCGGGGCGCACCCTGGCGCTGGGAGAGGTGCGCACGCCGCTGCCGGCGCTGGAGGACCTGCCGGTGGCCCTGCGCGGGCGCAACAACGCCCTGCTGGACGTGGCACTGGCGCAGATCGCACCGGCGGTGGCCGCCGCGATCGCCCGCCATGGTGCCGAGCGCGTGGCGGTGGTGCTGGGCACCAGCACCTCGGGCATTGGTGAATCCGAGCAGGCCCTGCGCAGCCACGCCGAACAGGGCCAGTGGCCGCAGGGCTTCGATTACGCCCAGCAGGAAATGGGCACCGCCGCGCAGTTCGTGCGCCAGCGCAGTGGTGCACAGGGGCCGGCATGGACCCTGTCCACCGCCTGCTCGTCCAGCGCCAAGGCGCTGATGTCGGCCGCCCGGATGCTGCGCGCCGGCATCGTCGATGCGGTGATTGCCGGCGGTGCTGATTCGCTGTGCCGCTTTACCGTGGCCGGCTTCAGCGCGTTGGAATCGGTGTCGGCACTGCGCTGCAATCCGTTCTCGCAGCACCGCGCCGGCATCAACATCGGCGAGGGCGCCGCGCTGTTCCTGCTTACCCGCGAGCCGGGTCCGGTGTGCCTGGCCGGGTGGGGCGAATCGGCCGATGCCCATCACATGTCCGCCCCCGATCCGCAGGGGCTGGGTGCCATCGACGCCCTGCAGCAGGCGCTGCTGCGCGCCGGCTGGGGCGCCGACGAAGTGGATTACGTGAACCTGCATGGCACCGCCACCGGGCACAACGATGCGATGGAAAGCCTGGCGGTCTCGCAGGTGCTGGGCAATGGCGTGCCGGCCAGTTCGACCAAGCCGCTGACCGGCCATACGCTGGGTGCCTCGGGCGCGATCGAGGCGGCGCTGTGCTGGATCCTGCTGGCCGAGAACCCGCAGCAGCAGCTGCCACCGCACTGGTGGGACGGCGTGCCCGACCCCGCACTGCCGGTGCTGCCGCTGGTCGCGCCGGGCTCCCGCCTGGCGCAGGCGCCGCGGCGGGTGCTGAGCAATTCGTTCGCCTTCGGCGGCAGCAATGCCGTGCTGGCACTGGAGCGTCGATGAACACGCTGTACGCGATCGAGGACGTGGTGCCGCACCGCCAGGACATGTGCCTGCTGGAGCGCATCACGCAGTGGGACCAGGACACCCTCGAGGCTGAACTGGTGGTGCCCGCATCCGGCCTGTTCGTGGAGAACGGCGAAGTGCCGGCGTGGGTCGGCATCGAATACATGGCGCAGGCCATCGCGGCCTGGGCCGGCTGCCGTGCGCGTGCGGCCGGCAAGCCGCCGCAGCTGGGCTTCCTGCTCGGCAGCCGCCGCTACAGCAGCGCGCGCAGCAGCTTCCCCAGCGGATCGCGGCTGCGCGTACAGGCGCGCTGCGAGCTGTTGGGTGACAATGGATTGGGGATGTTCGCCTGCCGCATCCTGGCGGGCGAGGACGAATGGGCGACAGCCAACGTGTCGGTGTTCGAACCGGCCGACGCGATGGCCTATCTGGAGAGTGGACAGGCATGACAGGGAATCGAAGCGTGCTGGTGACCGGCGCCAGCCGGGGCATCGGCCGGGCCATCGCGCTGCGCATCGCGCGTGATGGCTTCGACGTGGTGGTGCATTGCCGCAGCCGCCTGGAAGAAGCACAGGCCGTGGTGGCCGAGATCCAGGCCTTGGGCCGGCAGGCCCGCGTGCTGGCGTTCGACGTAGCCGACCGCGAGGCCGCACGCGCCGCGCTGGAGGCCGATGTCGAAGCGCATGGCGCGTACTACGGCGTGGTCTGCAATGCCGGTATTGCCCGTGATGGCGCCTTCCCGGCGCTGTCGGCGGAGGATTGGGACCAGGTCATCCACACCAACCTGGATGGCTTCTACAACGTGCTGCATCCGCTGATCATGCCGATGGTGAGGCGGCGCAAGCCGGGCCGCATCGTCACCCTGTCGTCGGTGTCCGGGCTGGCCGGCAACCGCGGCCAGGTCAATTACAGTGCCGCCAAGGCCGGCATCATCGGTGCCACCAAGGCGCTGGCACTGGAACTGGCCAGCCGCCAGATCACCGTCAACTGCGTAGCCCCGGGCCTGATCGAGACCGAAATGCTCAACGATGAAGTGATCGAACACGCGCTCAAGCTGATTCCCGCCGGCCGCGTCGGTCGTCCCGACGAAGTGGCGGCCACGGTGGCGTTCCTGCTGTCCGAACCGGCTGGCTACATCACCCGCCAGGTGATCTCGGTGAACGGAGGCATGCTCTGATGGCTGCCGATCGTCGCGTGGTGGTCACCGGTGCGGCCGCCATCAGTCCGCTCGGCCACGACTGGCCCACCATCGAAGCGCACCTGCGCACCTGCGCAGCTGCCGCAATGCCGTGCGCACGATGCCCGAATGGGATGTCTACGCTGGCCTGAACACCAAGCTGGCCGCGCCGGCGCAGGACTTCGAGCTGCCGCCGAACTACAACCGCAAGACCACCCGCTCGATGGGCAAGGTCGCGATCATGTCGGTGCGCGCCACCGAGATGGCGCTGCGCCGGGCCGGCCTGCATGAACACCCGGTGCTGCGCAGCGGCCGTACCGGCGTGGCCTACGGCTCGTCCTCGGGCAGCCATGAGGCCACCGGCGAATTCGGCCGCATGCTCAACGAATTCACCACCGACGGCATCAGTGCCACCACCTACCTGAAGATGATGAGCCACACCGCGCCGGTCAACATCGGTGTGTTCTTTGGTTTGTCCGGGCGCGTCTACACCACCTCCAGTGCCTGCACCTCGGGCAGCCAGGGCGTGGGCGCGGCCTACGAGGCCATCCGCAGCGGCAAGCAGACGGTGATGGTGGCCGGCGGTGCCGAGCAGCTCGATGCCACCGCTGCGGCGGTGTTCGACACCCTGTTTGCCACCAGCGTGCGCAACGATGCGCCGCAGACCACGCCGCGCCCGTTCGATGCCGGCCGTGATGGCCTGGTGCTGGGCGAGGGTGCCTGCACGCTGATCCTGGAAGACCTGGAGCACGCGCAGGCGCGCGGTGCCACCATCCTTGCCGAAGTGGTCGGCTACGGCACCAACAGCGATGGCCAGCACGTCACCCAGCCCAGCGCCGACACCATGGCCCAGGCCATGTGCCTGGCGCTGGAGGATGCCGGCCTGGACGCGGCACAGATCGACTACGTCAACGCCCACGGCACCGCCACCGATCACGGCGACATCGCCGAGACCCAGGCGACCGCGCAGGTGTTCGGCAGCCGCATGCCGATCAGCTCGCTGAAGAGCTACGTCGGCCACATGCTGGGTGCCTGCGGTGCGTTCGAGGCCTGGATGAGCATCGAGATGATGCGCGCCGGCTGGTTCGCGCCCACCCTGAACCTGGCCGAGGTCGATCCACGCTGCGGCCAGCTCGACTTCATCACCGGCCAAGGCCGCGAACTGCAGGCCGAGTACGTGATGAGCAACAACTTCGCCTTCGGCGGCATCAACACCTCGCTGGTGTTCCGCCGCTGGAGCGAGTGATCCACCGCCCCACCGCCGCTGTTCCCGCAACCTACCCGCACCCTCGACAAGGAGATGTTCCGATGCGCCGCACCCTGATGATCGCCACGGCCACCGCGCTGCTGGCCCTGACCTCCACCGCCTCCGCCCGCGACACCCGCGTGGAGCAGTCCCTGCAGGAACTGGTCAGCTCGCAGGCTGCCAAGGACGCCGGCATCGACGGCAGCGTCCGCTTCTACCTGGCCGGCCAGCCGGTCAGCGTGCAGCAGCGCCTCGGCGAAGACGTGACCAACAAGAAGACCAACGCCGCCAACAAGAGCGACGCCGAGGCCTGCCGCTGGGTTGCGCTGTCGGCGCTGCGCGCGCTGCAGGACGGTGCCAAGTCGCGCGGTGCCAACGCCGTGGTCGACATCGTCAGTTACTACAAGAAGAACGAGTTCAAGAGCAGCACCAATTACGAGTGCTACGCCGGCACCATCCTCGCCGGTGTCGCGCTGAAGGGCACCTACGCCAAGGTCAAGTAAGCGCCCGTGCGGCGGCGGCGTTGGCTGAACGCCGCCGCCACATTGCTGAATCCCGCCGGGGAAACGCCGCCGATCACGCCGCCATCGTCGGCTGACGGCTTTCCCCGGTGTCGGCTTTCCGACACAATCATGGCTCTTCCCGGGTTATCGTCCCGCGGACATGCACGCCTACGTCTATAAAAGCCAACTCAAGCCAGACACCTACGTCTACGTTCCCCGACGCGATGATTTCAGCGCGCTGCCCGCGCCGCTGCTCACCTCGCTGGGGGCGCTTACCTTCGTCCTGGACGTGGCCCTGGAGGCCCGGCGCCGCCTGGCCCAGGCTGATCCGGACAAGGTCCGCAGCGAAATGAATGAACGTGGTTTCTACCTGCAGGTACCGCCATCGGTGTCCAGCCTGATGCCGCGACACTATGACTGACGCCTCCCGTCCGCGCGTCCTGTCGATCGCCTTTGCCGTGGGTGCCGTGCTGGCGCTGGGTGCCGCTGTGGGCGGCATTCCAGGGGCCATCCTTGCCGCACTGGCGCAACCGGCGTTCGCGCTGGGCGTGTCCTGGTGGCGGCGCAGCCGCGCGCTGCTGCCACTGAAGGTGGTCGCGCGCCAGGACCTGCCCGCGCTGTTGGCGCTGTGGGCCGCCGCACCGCTGCTGCTGGCGCTGCTGCTGGCCTGGCCGCTGGCGGCGCTGCGCGACAGCGGCAGCCTGGCTGCGGTGCTGGGCCTGAGCGTGCTGGTCAGTGCCGGCCTGCTGGCAGCCTGGCGCACCTGGCCGTTGTGGAACGATGTTGAACGGCTTGATGGCAGCCTGGCCCAGCATTGGCAGGCGCTGGCCGGGCGCGACCTGACCGCCTGGCGTGGCCTCGGTGTGGCCGCGCTGGTGATTGCCCTGGCGGCACTGGTGGTACTGCCGGCCTGGCCGGACCTGCTGCCGGAAGGCGCGCGTTGGCCCGCCACATTGGCAGTGCTGGTGCTGTCGCCGCTGCTGCACCTGTTGTTGCAACGGGTGGCGCCGGCGCCGTTGGTGTCACTGCGTGCGAGCCCGTTGGCCACGGCCAGCAGCGAGCACGAACCGATGTTCTCCGCCGCGGTCGAAACCGTGCCGCTTGAGGCGATGGCGCCGCAGGAGCTGACTCCGGCGCTGTATGAAGCCGCGCGCCATGGCCGCATCGACCGTGGCCTGCAGCTGCTGCAGGCCGGCGCCGATCCCTATGCGCTGCCGGACCCGAACTGGCGCGACCAGCGCAGCCTGGCGGTGCTGGCCGCGGTGCTGCCGGACCTGCGCCTGCTGCGCGAACTGATTGGCCGCGGCGTCGACGTGAACGCGCCGCACCGGGGCATGACCCCGCTGCTGGCCGCCACCCGCGACAGCTGGCACGGCCGCCCGGAAGCGGTGATGACCCTGCTCGCCAACGGTGCCGATTCACGTGCCACCGACAGCGATGGCAATACCCCGCTGCACCATGCCGCGCGCAGTTCCGACCCGGGCGTGGCCGCGCTGCTGCGCGATGCCGCTGCCGAAGTGGATGCACTGAACAGCGACGGCTGGTCGCCGCTGGCGGTGGCCTGCCAGGTCGGTAACTGGCGCCTGGCCCGCTTCCTGCTGGAGCGCGGTGCGCGCAGCGAACCGGCCGAGGGTACGCCGGTGCTGCTGGCCGCCGCCGCCACCGAAGACGATGATCCGGCCGGCGTGCAGCTGCTGCTCAAGCACAAGGCCCGGGCCGATGCCCGTGACCGCCAGCGCCGCAGCGCGCTGCATGAGGCGGCACTGGCCGGCCACGTCGAGATCATCGGCGTGCTGCTCGGCGCTGGCGCCAACCTGGAAGCGCGCGATGCGCTCGGTCGCACGCCGTGGCTGGAAGCGGCCCGCGCCGGCCGCGCCGGTGTGATGGAACACCTGCTGCCGCACAAGCCCGACCTGGTCGCGGTGGATGGTGAAGGCCGCAATGCGGTGCAGCTGGCCGTCATGGCCGAGGATGTCTCGCCGCTGCTGATCAAGCGCCTGGTCGATCTGGGCATTGCCGCCGATGCCACCGATCCGGTCGGCCGCCGTGCGGTGGACTACGCCGCCGAAGCCGGCCGCTGGGCGATCGTGGCCCTGCTGGACCCGTCCTATCCGTTGCCGGCCGCCGTCAGTGATGGCCTGGCCGAGCGCGGCGAAGCCGCCAGCGCCAGTGGCCTGCTGCCGGACCGCCCGCCGTTGACCCTGCTGCGCGAGGCGCTGGGCTTCGGCAACACCGACGGCATGGCCGCGCTGGCCAAGCTGTGCCAGCCGGAAGAGCTGGGCGGGCTGCTGCTCGACCCCGAACTGGCGCTGGAGCCGGCCGCGGTCGATTGGCTGCTGGCCCACGGTGCGGATCCCTATGTGCGCGACGCTTGCTCCGATACGCCGATGTTCGCGCTGCTGTCGCGCGGCATCGATGCAGTGCCTGCGCTGCAGGTGATGCTGCAGCGTGGCCTGTCACCGGCCGGCCGCGGTGGCCTGGCGCGCTTCCTTGCCGCCTGCGCACAGCACGACCAGGCCGCCCGTGGCCTGGAACAGCTGGCACTGGAACTGCTGGAACGTGGCGCCGATCCGTTCGCGGCTTCGCCGGCGGGCGATCCGCCGTTGTCGCTGGCGGTGCGCCTGGGCTGGCTGCGCCTGCAGCAGGCCCTGCTCAAGGCCGGGGTCGACCGCGAAGCGCGCGACAGCCACGGCATGACCGCCCTGCATCTGGCTACCGCACTGGCCCGTGAAGGTGCGCTGAAGCTGCTGGTGCAGCACGGCGCCTCGCCGGAAGCACGCGCTGCCGATGGGCAGACACCGCTGGGCGTGGCGCTGTCGATCGGTCGCCGTGACCTGGCCGACTGGCTGGACTGGCGGGTGTGGCCGTTGCCGCGCCGCACCCTGCGCGAGGCCGATCTGCCGGCCGCTGCGATGGCCGGTGACGTCGATGCGGTGCGCCGCCTGATCGATCTGGGATTTGCCGTCGACGCGGTCGATGCACAGGGCTGCACCGCGCTGCTGCGTGCGGCCGGCGGTGGTCATCTGGCAGTAACCGACCTGCTGCTGGCACGCGGCGCCGATCCGCAGCACGCCGCTGCCAGCGGTGCGACGCCACTGTCGGCCGCGGTCAGCATGCGCCAGGTGGACATCGTTTCGGCCCTGCTCGACGCCGGCGCCAAGCTGGAACACCGCCTGCCGGGCGGGGTGACCGTGCTGATGCTGGCCTCGGCGCTGGGCCTGCCGGACATCGTCGCGCGCCTGCTCACTGCCGGTGCCGATGTGCATGCCGGTGACGCGCAGCAGCTGGGCCCGCTGCACTGCGCCGCGCTGTACGGCTTCAGTGCCCGCGACCGCTCGCGCCTGCTGGCCCTGCTCGATACCCTGTTGCTGGCCGGTGCCGAACCGGACCAGGCCGCCGCGGGCTCGGTCACGCCGCTGCTGCTGCTGCTGGGTGCACGCGCCGAACCGGGTACCGCCTGCGACGAGCAGGTGGTGATGGCCGCAGTGGAGCGCCTGCTGGACGAGGAGGTGAGCCTGGAGGTGCGTGATCCTCGTGGCTTCGGCCCGCTGCATCTGGCTGCCCTGCACGGCCTGCCGCTGCTGGTGCAGCGCCTGTTGCGCGCCGGTGCCGATCCGGAAGTGCGCGACAGCCTCAACCGCAGCCCGCGCGAGATCGCGGTGATGCGTGGCTTCATCGACGTGGCCGGCGAGTTTGAACCGCGCGTGCCGGGCGTCTCGTCGATGGCCCGGTTCCTGCGCGACAACGGCTGACAGGCCGGGGTCGGATCCCTTTCCAACGGAAAGGGCTCTGACCCCAACACCGCGCTGCGGGAATCTGTAGTGGGTAGTGCCGGCCGCTGGCCGGCAACCTCATGAAACCTCCGGGATCCCGAGGCTGCCGGCCAGCGGCCGGCACTACCGGGTCCACCATCCATCGGGTGGGTGCCGACCGTTGGTCGGCACACTGGCTGGCTGTCACCGCTCCTTGTCGCCGTCACTTTCCGCGTCGGCTTCAAACAGGTGCATCAGGTCGTTGCGTGCATCGCGCGAGGTCTGGATCACCGCGGCCTCGTCGTCGTACACCAGATACTGGTCGCGCAGCAGCTGCTCGTCGTGCTCACGGAAGCGCTGCACGTGGCGTTCGGCCACTTCAGGTGCAACACCCAATGCGGTCAGCACGCGCCCGCTCATTTCCAGGCTGGTGCCGAACACTTCGCGGAACGGTTCGGCCGACATGTCCATCAGGCGCCACGCATGCTGGCGGTTGCGTGCACGCGCCAGCACCTTCGCGTCCGGGTACAGCCGGCGCACCATGCGCACTGCACGCAGGTTGGTCTCCGGGTCGTCCACGGTGATCACGAACACATCGATGTGTTCGCCGCCCGCAGCGCGCAGCATCTCCGGCCGGGTCGGGTCGCCGTAATACAGCTGGTTGCCGAAGCGGCGCAGGTCGGCCACGGTATCGGGGTTCGCTTCCAGTGCCACGAACGGCACCTTCTGCGCGGTCAACAGGCGCGCGATGACCTGGCCGAAGCGGCCCATGCCGGCAATCAGCACTTTCGGCCGGTTGTCCGGCGCCACCTTGTCGGCCTCGGCTGCCTCGCGCGGCGTTGCCTTCTCCTGGCCGAGCAGCTTGAGCAGCGCGATCATCAGCAGTGGCGTGATCGCCATCGACAGGCCGACGATCGCCACCAGACGGTCATGGTTGGCGCTGCCCAGCAGGTGCGCGCGCTGCGCTTCGTTGAACACCACGAAGGCGAACTCGCCGCCCAGCCACAGCACGCTGCCCAGTAGCAGCGAGTGCCGTGAACTGAGCTTTGCGATGCGCCCGATCACGTACAGCAGGCTGAATTTGACCACCAGCAGGATCGCCACGCCGGCGGCGATGAGCCACGGCTCGGCAACGATGCGGTCGAGGTCGATGCCCATGCCCACCGCAATGAAGAACAGGCCCAGCAGCAGCCCCTTGAACGGCTCGATCTGCGCTTCCAGTTCGTGCCGGAACTCCGAGTCGGACAGCAGTACGCCGGCCAGGAACGCGCCCAGGCTGGGGCTGAGGCCGGCTTCCTGCATGAACCAAGCGGTGCCGAGCACCACCAGCAGGGCAGTGGCAGTGAAAACTTCCGGGCTGCGGGTGCGCGCGATGATGCTGAACACCCTGCGCAGTACCGGCCGCCCGCACAGGATCACCACCGCCAGCGCACCCAGCGCCACGGCCGCATCTTCCCAGCGCAGCGTCTCGTTCTTCACCCCGCCCAGCAGCGGGATGGCCGCCAGCAGTGGAATCGCGATCAGGTCCTGGAACAGCAGGATGGCGAACCCGAGCCGGCCATGGTCGCTGTTGATCGCCTTGTGTTCTGACAGCAGCTGCAGGCCCACCGCAGTGGATGACAGCGCCAGCGCCACGCCCACCACCAGCGCACTTTTCCATTGGAAGTGGTCGAGCAGCAGCAGGCCGCCCAGCACCAGCCCGGACAGCGCCACCTGCGCCGCACCGGCACCGAATACCGAGCGTCGCATTACCTTCAGGCGCGCGGGCGACAGCTCCAGCCCGATCACGAACAGCAGCATCACCACGCCGATCTCGGCGGCGCCGAGGATGCGATCGGCGTCCTGCACGAAGCCCAACCCGTCCGGGCCCAGTACCACGCCGGCCGCCAGGTAGCCCAGCACCGCGCCGAAGCCGAATTTCTTGAACACCGGCACGGCGATGACCGCCGCCAGCAGCAGCACCAGGGCCAGTTCCAGACCGCCGCTATGCATGGGAATACCTGGTCATCGGGAAGCCGCTGCGCGTCCGTTCGGGTAGGAAAAGCGTGGCGAGCGCCACCCGGCCATTATGCGCGCCGCTCCGTGCAGGCACGAGAACGACCTGCGGGGCCGGGCCACGCCGCGCGGCGCGGGTTGACCTGCAATGTCGCCGGGTCCAGACTGCCCGCCGCTGGCGGCGCGTCCGCCAGCACACGCATCCCGGAGTCCCCAACCCATGTCCAGCGACAGTAGAAGTCGACCTCGTTCGACGCCAGCGATGGCCACCGCCTGACATCGGGACGGTTTGCCTGCGTTGGCGTTGCGCGAGGTCGCACCCCCACAAGGCAATCCGATGAACCAGAAGCAATTGCTGCGCCCGGTGGCCGATGCCGCCACACTGGCCGCACCCCTGGCGAACTACAACACCGCCGACGCGGTGGAATTCCTCAATACGCTGGAACTGACGCGCGCCGCGGAAACGCTGGCGGCGCTGTCATTGCCGCGCGCGGTGAAGATGCTCGAAGCACCGGAGCTGCACCGCAGCGGCGAGCTGGTGGCCGCGCTGCCGCCGGCACGCGCCGCGGCCCTGCTGGGGCTGATGGCCGACGACCGTGCCACCGACATCGTCCACGAGCTGGACGAAGAAGAACGCGCGCGGCTGATCCCGCTGCTCGGCACCGATGCCCGCCAGGCCATCCAGAAGCTGCTCAGCTACCCGCCGAACACCGCCGGCGCGCTGATGACCACCGAGTACGTGGCGGTACCCGCCAGCTGGACCGTTGCGCAGACCCTGCAGCACATCCGCCAGGTCGAGCGTACCCGCGAGACGGTGTACGCGATCTACGTGCTGGACCCGGCCAGCCAGCAACTGCAGCAGGTGGTGACCATGCGCCGGCTGATCACCGGCCTGCCCGAGGAGTCGATCCTGGACGTGGCCCAGGTCAATCCGCCGGTGACCGTGGATGCACTGATGGACCAGGAGGAAGTGGCGCGGCTGATCCGCCGCCACGATCTGCTGGCGATTCCGGTGGTCGACGCGCAGCAGCAGATGCTTGGCATCGTCACCGTCGACGACGTGCTCGATGCGCTGATCGAAGAGTCCACCGAAGACGCGCACAAGTTCGGCGGTATGGAAGCACTGGACAAGCCGTACATGCAGATCGGCTTCTTCGAGATGCTGCGCAAGCGCGCCGGCTGGCTGAGCGTGCTGTTCCTGGGCGAAATGCTGACCGCCAGCGCGATGCAGCATTACGAGGATGAACTGGCGCGCGCGGTGGTGCTGACCCTGTTCATTCCGCTGATCATGAGTTCGGGCGGCAACTCCGGTTCGCAGGCCACCTCGCTGCTGATCCGCAGCCTGGCATTGCGCGAGCTGCGCCTGCGCGACTGGTGGAAAGTGGCTCTGCGCGAGGTTCCGACCGGCATGGTGCTGGGCGCCATCCTCGGCTGCCTGGCCATCGTACGCATCGTGATCTGGCAGCTGGGTGGCCTGCACGACTACGGCGAGCACTGGATCCTGCTGGCGATCACCATCGGTGCGGCGCTGGTCGGCATCGTCACCTTCGGCTCGCTGTCCGGCTCGATGCTGCCCTTCATCCTCAAGCGGCTGGGCTTCGATCCCGCAAGTGCCTCGGCCCCGTTCGTGGCCACCCTGGTGGACGTGACCGGGCTGGTGATCTATTTCAGCATCGCCGCGATGATCCTGCACGGCACGCTGCTGTAACAAAAAGGGGACGGAGGGGATTAAGTCGTTTGTGCCACAAACGACTTAATCCCCTCCGTCCCCTTTTTTGGGTACCGTAGGCGCATGAGTACCTACCACCTGCAGTCCGTGTTTCGTCCGCAGTCGGTCGCGGTGATCGGCGGCAGCCCGCGTGAACGCTCGGCCGGCCGCGCGGTGATGCGCAACCTGCGCGGCACCGGCTTCCCCGGCAAGGTGGCGTGGATCAACCCGCGACACGCCGAGATCGATGGCATCCGCACGGTCAAGCGGTTGAAGGACCTGGACTGGGTGCCCGAGCTGGTGGTGATCACCGCCCCGGCGGCGATCGTGCCACAGGTGGTACGCACCGCCGCCGAGCGGGGCGTGCAGTCGGCGATCATCCTGACCGCACACCTGGGCGAAGGCCCCGGCTCGTTGTCGGCGCAGGTGGAAGCGGTGGCGCGCAAGCATGGCCTGCGCATCCTTGGCCCGCACTGCCTGGGCGTGATCGCACCGCATGCGCGGCTCAATGCCAGCATCGCCGCGCACTTCCCGCAGGCCGGTGACCTCGCGCTGATCTCCGAATCTTCGGCGATTGCGGCGGCGCTGGTGGAATGGGGTGTGGCGCGCTCGGTTGGCTTCTCCGCCGTGGTCTCGCTGGGCGATACGATGGATGTCGACTTCGGCGACCTGCTCGACTACTTCGCCACCGACTACCGCACCCGCGCCATCCTGCTCTACGTCGAGCAGATCAAGGATGCGCGCAAGTTCATGTCGGCCGCGCGTGCCGCCGCGCGCGCCAAGCCGGTGGTGGTGGTGAAGTCCGGTCGCGCCGAGCGCGTGCAGCCGGGCAGCCGCGATACCCATGTGCAGGCGCTGGCCCGCGCCGACGATGTCTACGGTGCGGCGTTCAACCGTGCCGGCCTGCTGCGCGTGAGCGCGCTGGATGAGCTGTTCACCGCCGCCGAGTCGCTGGGACGGCTGGGGACGTTCCCCGGCCGACGCCTGGCCATCCTCAGCAACGGTGGCGGCGTTGGCCGCCTTGCGGTGGACCAGCTGATCGCATTGCGTGGCACGCTGGCCAACCTGTCCGACAGCACGGTGGAGAAGCTTGACGCGGTGCTGCCGCAGGGCTGGTCGCGCAGCAATCCGGTCGACATCGTGGTCGACGCCGATGGTGAGCGCTATGCCGCGGCCATCGAAGCGCTGCTGGCCGACAACGAGAATGACGCGGTGATGGTGGTGAACGTGCCGACCGCGTTCACCTCATCGGCGGACGCGGCGCAGGCGCTCACCCGCACACTCGGCCTGCGCCCGCGCCATCACCGCGACAAGCCGGTGTTCGCGGTGTGGCTGGGCAACGACGATCAGGCCACCGCGACGCTCAATGCGGCACGCGTGCCGACCTATCCGACCGAAGCCGAGGCGGTGCGCGGCTTCCAGCATCTGGTGCGCTACCGCGAAGCGCAGAACGCGCTGATGGAAACGCCGCCCAGCCTGCCGCAGGACTTCAGCGTGGACGCGGCGGCCGCGCGTGCACTGGTCGACGCCGCGCTGGCCAACGGCCAGCAGTGGCTGGACCCGCTGGCCACGCATGAACTGCTCAAGGCCTATGGCATTCCGTCCGCGCCGGTGATGCATGCGCGCGATGCGCACGAGGCCATGGACCTGGCGCAGCCGCTGCTGGAACGCGGTGCTACGGTCGCACTGAAGATCCTGTCGCCGGATATTCCGCACAAATCCGAAGTGGATGGTGTGCGACTGAACCTGGCGACGCTGCCGGCGGTGCAGAGCGCGGCCCATGCGATCCTGTCGCGCGCGCGCCAACTGCGTCCCGACGCCCGCATCGATGGCCTGCTGGTGCAGCCGACCATCGTCCGCCCGAAGGCACGCGAGATCATCGTCGGTATCGCTGATGACGCGACGTTCGGCCCGGTGATCGTGGTCGGCCGTGGTGGTACTGCGGTCGAAGTGATCAACGACAAGGCACTGGCGCTGCCGCCATTGGACCTGCGCCTGGCCCATGAACTGATCGGCCAGACCCGCGCCTCGCGCATCCTCAAGGCCTACGGCGATGTGCCCGCCGCCGACGAGCGCGCACTGGCGCTGGCGCTGGTGAAGCTGGCGCAGCTGGCCGCCGATATCCCCGAAGTGCGTACGTTGGACATCAACCCGCTGCTGGTCGACAGCAAGGGCATCCTCGCCCTCGACGCCCGCGTGGCGGTGGCACCGTCGCGCATCCTGCACAAGGGCCGTGGCCATCCGCGCTTCTCGGTATTCCCGTACCCGAAGGAATGGGAGCGCACCATCGAGCTGTCCGATGGTGGCCGTGCCTTCGTGCGCCCGGTGCGGCCAGAGGACGATGCGCTGTTCCGTGCGTTCTTCGCCCGCGTCAGTGACGAGGATCTGCGCCTGCGTTTCTTCCAGTCGGTGAAGCACTTCAGCCACGAGTTCATCGCGCGCCTGACCCAGCTCGATTACGCGCGCTCGATAGCGCTGGTGGCGATCGAGCCACGCAGCGGCGAAATGCTGGGCGCGGTGCGCCTGCACGCCGATGCCGATTACCACCGTGGCGAGTACGGCATCCTGATCCGCTCGGATCTGAAGGGCCACGGCATCGGCTGGCGGCTGATGGCGATCATGATCGAGTACGCCAAGTGGCTGGGCCTGGACGTGGTTGAAGGCCAGGTGCTGCGCGAGAACAGCACCATGCTGGCAATGTGCCAGAGCCTGGGCTTCAAGACCCGGCTGGACCCGGACGACCCGACGGTGATGATGGTGACCCTGCCGGTGCAGCAGGTAGAGGTGCCCGCACCCCCGCCGGCGGCGTGATCGTTACCACATCGGTAGCGCCGGGCCATGCCCGGCGGAACGTCGGATTCAACGCAGCGGTTCCACCACTACCGCCGTGCCATAGCACAGCACCTCGGTCAGCCCGGTCATCACATCGGTGGCGTCGTAGCGCATGCCGATGATGGCGTTGGCGCCCAGCTGCCGCGCGTGCTTGACCATGTCGCGGTAGGTTTCCTCGCGAGCCTGTTCGCACAGTTCGGTGTAGATGGTGATGTTGCCGCCGAAGATCGTCTGTATACCGCCAAGGAAATTGCCGACGATCGAGCGCGAGCGCACGGTGATGCCGCGTACCACGCCCAGATTGCGCACGATGCGATGGCCGGGCAGCTCGAAGGCGGTGGTGACCAGCGCATCGTCGAAGCGCAGCGCGGGCGGGGAAGGGGAGCCGCTGTTGTAGGGGTCTGCCATGGTCGCGTCCGTGTCGTTGCTTTCTGTAGAGTCGAGCCATGCTCGACTGGCGGTGGAGCAGTCGAGCATGGCTCGACTCTACAATGCAACCGCCCGTTGCAGCATGGCTCCGTCACCGTGATGGCGCGACAATAGCCCCATGACTGACCGTACTCCCCTGTTGCTGCTGCCCGGCCTTCTCAACGACGCCGAGCTGTGGCGCTCACAGTTGGCTGATCTTGCCGACATCGCCGATTGCACGGTGGGCGACCAGACCCGCGGTGAAACCCTGCAGGCCGTGGCCCAGGATGTACTGGCTCAGGCGCCGGAGCGCTTTGCGCTGGCAGGTTTCTCGCTCGGCGGCTTCGTCGCTCAGCAGATCCTGCGCATCGCGCCTGAGCGCGTGCTGCAGCTGGCGTTGATCGATACCTCGATCCATGCCGATTCGCCGGAACGTGCCGAGCAGCGCCGCAGCCAACGTGCCAGCGTGCGCCTGCCGGGAAAATTCCACGGCTTCGGTGACGCGCTGATGCGAAGCTACATCGATGCCTCGCGGCTGGATGACTACGTGCTGGTGCAGCGTGTGCGCGACATGACCGCTCGCCTGGGGGCGGAAGTGTTCCTGCGCCAGAGCGCGCTGGAGCGCGGCGATGGCCACGATGTGCTGGCCGGGTACCGCGATCCGCTGCTGATCGTCTGCGGCGCAAACGACCGCATCACGCCGCTGGCGGTGAGCGAGGAGATGCACGCCCTGGTGCCGCACTCGCAGCTGGTGGTGGTGCCCGATTGCGGGCACCTGGCACCGATGGAAAAGCCGGACGAGGTCAGTGCGGCGATGCGTGGGTGGTTGCTGCAAGGCGAGGGATAGCTCTGCCTTTGGTAGGTGCCGACCTTGGTCGGCACGATGTGTCATCGACTGACCAGAGGTCGGTACCGACCAAGGTCGGCACCGACCGATTCCGATCCGTAACCGCGGTTGGCCTCAATCCCAGGCCGGGGCAATCCCTTCCGGATTCGCCAGGCGATGGCCACGGTCCAGCTTGGCGATCTGTGCCATGTCTTCGTCGGTCAGGCGCACGGCCGCTGCTTCCAGGTTGGCTGCCAGGTTCTCGCGCTTCGTCGACGACGGGATCACCGAGAAGCCCTGCTGCAGCGCCCAGGCCAGCGCAACCTGCGCCGGGGTGGCCTGGTGACGGCCGGCAATGGCCTGGATCACCGGGTCCTTCAGCACTTCGCCATAAGCCAGGCTCATGTAGGCGGTGATGTGGATGCCGTTGTCCTGCAGGAACTTCACCAGCAGGCGGTTCTGCAGGTACGGGTGGATCTCGATCTGGTTGGTGGCGATGGCTTCGGCACCGAGGATCTCGATCGCCTTGCGGGTCTGCGCGATGGTGAAATTGGAGATGCCGATCGCCTTGGTCAGCCCCTTCGCCTTGGCTTCGGCCAGTGCCGGCAGGTATTCCTCCATCGGCACATCGACCTTGCCATTCGGTGACGGCCAGTGGATCAGCGCCAGGTCGACGCGGTCGGTGCGCAGCTTCTCCAGGCTGGTACGCAGGCTGGCCAGCAGCGCATCGCGCTTGAACTCGGTGATCCACACCTTGGTGGTCAGGTACAGATCATCACGCGACACGCCGGACTCGGCGATGGCCTGGCCGACTTCGGCTTCGTTGCCGTAGATCTGCGCGGTATCGATGGCGCGGTAGCCGACCTCCAGCGCATTGCGCACCGAGTCGATCACGGTCTGGTCCTTCAGGCGGAAGGTGCCGAGACCAAAAGCGGGGACAGTCATGGGAAGCTCCAACGGGGGGAAGGGAGTAGCAGAGGGAAGAGGGTAGGACAGGCACCGTATGCATGCCGGCAACGGTGCATTGCATGGATCAATGCGCGGTGGCGGCAATGCCGTCGGCGCGGTGGTCGACGCCATCGCGGCGGTCGAGGCGGCCACTGAGCACGGTCAGCGCGTAGGCCAGCACGACCACCAGCGCGCCCAGCCATGGGGTATGCATCAGGCCGATGTGCTCCACCACCAGGCCGCCCAGCGAGGCGCCCATGGCGATGCCGACGTTGAACGCGGCGATGTTCAGGCCTGAGGCCACGTCGGTGGCCTGCGGTGCATAGCGCTGCGCCTGCTTGACCACGTAGACCTGCAGGCCGGGCACGTTGCCGAACGCTACCGCACCCAGCGCCAGCACCGTCAGCAGCATCAACCAGGTGTTGTAGGCAGTGAACGTGAGCACGAACAGCACCAATGCCAGCAGTCCGAAGATGCGCTTCAGCGCGGGCACCGGACCCAAGCGGTCGGCCATGCGCCCGCCCCACAGGTTGCCGATCGCCACCGACACGCCGTACACCAGCAGCACCAGGCTCACGGCGTTGGCCGGAAGGCCGGTGACGTCCTGCAGGATCGGCGCCAGATAGGTGAAGGCCAGGAAGGTGCCACCGTAGCCCAGCGCGGTCATCGCATAGACCAGCAGCAGGCGTGGCTGGCCGAGCACGGCCAGCTGTTGACGGAGGCTGGCCGGCGCACTCTGCGGCAGGTTGCGCGGAACGAACAACAGCGCGCCGATCAGTGCGACCACGCCAAGGCCGGCCACCGCCAGAAAGGTCGCGCGCCAGCCCAGATGCTGGCCGATGAAGGTGCCCAGCGGCACGCCGGTCACCAGTGCCACGGTCAGGCCGGTGAACATGATGGCGATCGCACTGGCCGCCTTCTCCTTCGGCACCACGGCGGTGGCGATGATCGCGCCGATCGAGAAGAACACGCCGTGCGCCAGGCCGGTGAGGATGCGGGCGATGATCAGCGAGGTATACCCGGGTGCCATCCAGGCGACGACATTGCCGAGCGTGAACAACACCATCAGCGCCACCAGCAGTTGCTTGCGCGGTACGCGTCCGGTCAGCGCAGTCAGCACCGGCGCGCCGATGGCCACGCCCAGCGCGTACAGCGAGACCAGCAGGCCGGCCGAGGGCAGGCTGACCTGCAGGTCTCCGGCGATGGTCGGGATCAGGCCGACGATGACGAATTCGGTGGTGCCGATGGCGAAGGCACCGAGGGTCAACGCCAGCAGGGCGAGGGGAATGCCACGGGTCATGACAGGGTCCAGCAGGAGGAAGAGGCTGCGCAGTCTGCGCCGCCGACCTTTGCCGAAAAACCGGTCTTCACGCCAATCACTATTGCCGTGCAGTCAATAATAGGGACATGAAGACCACTCTAGATGAAATGCAGGCGTTCCTTTCGGTGATCGACAGCGGCTCGATCAGTGCTGCCGCCGAGCAGCTGGGGCAGACACCCTCGGGCGTGAGCCGCGCGCTGGGGCGGCTGGAGGACAAGTTGGGGATCACCCTGCTGACCCGTACCACACGCCGCCTGCACCTGACCGCCGAGGGCGAGGCGTTCCTGCGCCATGCGCGCGCGATCATCGATGCGGTGGAATCGGCCGAGGAACAGATGGCGGCGCGCCGCGAGCGCCCGGCGGGGCGCCTGCGCGTGGATGCGGCGATGCCGTTCGTGCTGCACGTGATCGCGCCGCTGGTGGCCGGCTATCGCGCGCGTTACCCGGAAGTGCAGCTGGAGTTGAACAGTTCCGACCGCTACATCGACCTGCTCGAACGGCGCACCGATCTGGCGATCCGGATCGGCCCGCTGGCCGACTCCACCCTGCATGCGCGGCTGCTGGGCCGCTGCCAGCTGCGGCTGGTGGCCAGCCCGGCCTACCTGGCCAGGCACGGCGAACCGGCCAGCGTCGCCGCGCTGGGCCAGCACACGCTGCTCAGCTTCAACGAGCCGGAATCACTCAACCGTTGGCCGCTGCCCGGAGAATCGGATGGGCTGCTGCTGGTGCGGCCGGATATCGCCGTGTCCAGTGGCGAGACGTTGCGCCGGCTGGCGGTGGAAGGCGTGGGCATCACCTGCCTGTCTGACTTCGTCACCGATCGCGACCGCAGCGCCGGCACCCTGGTGCAGGTGCTGGCGGGGCAGACGCTGGATGTGTACCAGCCGATCCATGCGGTGTACTACCGCAACACCGCCGTGTCGTCGCGGATCAGCTCGTTCGTGGATTACCTGGCCGACGCGATGGCGCAGAGCGACTACGTGCGCTGAGGTTGCCGGCCAGCGGCCGGCACTACCGCACGCGCCGGTGGGCGCGGCCGCTCTGGTGGGTGCGGACCGTTGGTCCGCACTGATCCTGCCGTCGCCCGACCAACGGTCGGGCGCTACCCATGTGGCGGCGGACGCTGCCGGCCAGCGGCCGGCACATCGCACGGGTAGTGCCGGCCGCTGGCCGGCAACCGGATCCCTCAGGCCGCGCGCGCCAACGCGTCCTTCGCTACCGCCGTGGTTGACAGATCGAACACATCCACCGCGTCGATCAGTCGGTTCGCCTGTTGTTCCAGGCTGCGTGCGGCGGCACTGGCTTCCTCCACCAGCGCGGCGTTCTGCTGGGTGGTGCCATCCATCTGGATCACGGTCTGGCTGACCTGCTCGATACCCGCGCTCTGCTCCTGCGAGGCCGCCGAAATCTCGGCCATGATGTCGGTCACGCGCTGCACCGATGCTACGATCTCGGCCATGGTGTCACCGGCCTCGCGCACGCGCTGCGCGCCGTGGCCGACCTGCTCAACCGAGGCTTCGATCAACGCCTTGATCTCCTTCGCGGCCGCCGCCGAGCGCTGCGCCAGCGTGCGCACTTCACTGGCGACCACCGCGAAGCCGCGGCCCTGTTCGCCGGCCCGCGCGGCTTCCACTGCCGCGTTCAGCGCCAGGATGTTGGTCTGGAACGCGATGCCATCGATCACGCTGATGATCTCGGCGATCTGCCGCGACGAGGTCTCGATCGCACCCATCGTCGCCACCACCTGGCCGACCACGCTGCCACCCTGCGAGGCGACCGTGTGCGCGCCGATCGCCAGCTGGTTGGCCTGGCGTGCATGCTCGGCGTTCTGGCGCACGGTGGAGGTCAGTTCTTCCATCGACGCGGCGGTTTCTTCCAGATTGGCGGCCTGCTGCTCGGTACGGCGCGACAGGTCGTTGTTGCCGGCGGCGATCTCCGCTGCCGCAGTGTGGATGTTGCCGGAGGCGTGCTTGATGTCGGTGACGATGGTGGCCAGCTGCGCGGCGGTGGTGTTGGCATCGCCGGCGATACGCGCGAACACGCCCTGGAAATCGCCGTGCATGCGCGCGCCGAGGCGGCCATCGGCAATCGCGCGCAGCGTGCTGGAGACCTCGCCGAGGTTCTGTTCGGTGGTCTGCATCAATCGGTTCAGGCCGTCGACCATCGCGCGGAAGTCATGCTCGAAGCGCGCGCTGTCGCCACGCTGGCTGAAGTCACCCATGGCAGCGGCTTCGGCCAGGCGGCGGATCTCGCCATTGATCATGCCGAGATTGGCCTTGGCGGTATCCAGTGCGTCGGTGATCACCGCCTTCTCGCCGGGCAGGCGTTCCATGTCCTGGCTGAGGTCACCGATGGCGTAACGGCCCATGATCGCAATCGCGCGCAGCTTTACCTGGATGTGCGCATCGACCAGCGCGTTGCTGTCGGCCACCATCGTGCCGAACGCGCCGGGGAAGGCACTGGCATCCATGCGGTGGCTGATGGTGCCGGCTTCATGCGCCTGTGCCATCGCGGCCTGCGCATCGAGCACGCCGCGCAGCGTGGACTGTACGGCTTGCATGGCCTGTGCAAGGCGACCGATCTCATCGCGGCTGCGCACCTGCACCACATGCTGCAGATCACCGGCAGCTACTGCGCGCGCAGCGGCTTCCACCGCCAGTACCGGCTGTACCACCGCACGCCGCAGCCACCAGGCCAGGCCCATCAGCAGCAGCGCGGCGGCCAGCACGGTCAGTGCAGCACACAGCAGCAGCGTCTGCCGCGCCTGCTGTGAGCGTGCCGCCACCGCCGCTTCGGCCACCTGAGTAGCGTGCGTGCTCAGCGCATCCAGTGCCGTCGCCACCGGGCGATCCTTGCCGCGCACCAGATTGTCGCCGGCGGCAGGATCGTAGCTGGCCTCGGCAAACGCCTGCAGCGCCGCGTGGTAGTCCTGCTGCAGCTGCGCGTGCAGGCCGATGAATGCCTGCGCCAGTTCACGCGTGCGCGCATCCGGGCTGCTGACCAGGCCCTTGGCCAGCTGCTCGACCAGACGGCCTTCGCTGTCGAAGGCGTCCAGGTGGCGCTGGCGCAACGCGTCGTCGTGGCCACGCAGCAGTACGTTCTTCCATTCCTGCACCTGCCCGCGGAACTCGCGTTGCAGGCGCTCGGCGTCGCGGCTGTGGGCGACTTCGGGCGGAACCTCGGTGGACAGTTTCAACCAGGCGGAGGCGAGGCCGGCCAGAGCACACAGCAGGACCACGGCCAGACCAACGGAAACCGCGCCGAGCAGCTTGGACTGCAGGCGCGGTGCACGGACAGACGCATTCATGTGGAAGGACTCTCGGGAAGGGGCAATGCGGTATCGACCCGTTGTGCACGTGCTGAAGTGGGATGCGCATCACATTCGCGTTTCGTTTAGTGATGTGAAGAAACTATTTCATAGGACAGATGTGTCCATATGGAACGAAAGCAGACCCTCGACAGGGGAATTAAATGTAACTATTGTTGTTACATGAAATCCGCGAACCCGCTTTCCGACGCTCTGCACGTGATGGCGCACCTGGTCGGCCACGCCGCACCGCGCACGTCCGAACAGCTGGCGTCGTGCCTGCCGACCCATCCGGTGGTGATCCGCCGCCTGCTGGCGCAGCTGCACAGGGCCGGCCTGGTGCGCAGCACGCGCGGCCATGGTGGCGGCAGCGTGCTGGCCCGCGACGCCGCAGCGATCACCCTGCATGACATCTACCTGGCCGTGGGTGCACCGCCGCTGGTGCTGGTCGGTGCCCGCGATTCCGGTGGCGGCTGCCCGATCCAGCAACTGGTCAACAGTGCATTGCTGGAAGGTGCGCGCGAGGCGCAGCGGCTGCTTGAGCAGCGCCTGCAGGCGACCACGCTGGACCAGCTCGGCGCCGACTTCGCCCGCCATCTCGCCCATCACCGTCCCCTGGAAGCTCACCATGAATCCTGATGTGCTCATCGTCGGCGGCAGCTACGCCGGCATTGCCGCCGGCCTGATCTTGGCGCGCGCGCGTCGTCCGGTCACGATCATCGACGCCGGTTCACCGCGCAACCGCTTCGCCAGCCATTCGCACGGCATGCTGGGCCTGGATGGCATCAGTGGTGCCGAGCTGCTGAAGACCGCGCGCCAGCAGCTGCTCGACTACCCCACGGTGCGCTGGATGCATGCCGAAGTGGAGCACGCCCGCACCACCACCGAAGGCGTGGAAGTGCGTACCGCCGATGGCCAGGTGTTGGCCGCGCGCAAGCTGCTGCTGGCCAGCGGCATCGCCGACCAGCTGCCGGAACTGCCCGGCCTGGCCGAGCGCTGGGGCAGCACCGTGCTGCACTGCCCGTACTGCCACGGCTACGAAGTCGGTGGTGGTGCCATCGGCCTGCTTGGCGGACATCCGATGTCGGCCAGCAAAGCGCCGCTGTTTGCCGACTGGGGCAATGTCACCTTCTTCAGCCAGGGCCTGCCGATCAGCGATGAGGAACACGCCGCCATGCAGCAGCGCGGTGTGCGGATCGAGACCTCGCCGGTGCTGGGCGTACACGGCGACCAGCCGACCTGGCTGGAAGTGGAGCTGGCTGACGGCCGCCGTATCGCACAGCGAGCGTTGTTCGTGCCGGCTACCCAGGCGATGGCCACGCCGCTGGTGCAGCAGCTGGGCTGCAGATTGGTCGAGAGCCCGCTGGGCGTGTTGATCGAGGTCGACATGATGAAGCAGACCTCGGTGCCGAACGTATACGCCGCAGGCGATGCAACCACCGTCGGCAACATCACGTTGGCCGCTGCCGAGGGCGTGCGCGCGGGGATCGGCGTGCATCATGCGCTGGTGGCCGAGGACAGCGTGCCGCGCTGATCGCTGCACAGGTAGCCGCCGACCTTGGTCGGCGCCTTTGCATCCACGCATGGCGTGGAAGAGCAGTCGAGCAAGCTCGACGCTACGGATCCCGGGCATCCATTCGCCCGTGCCCGTCGAGCAGGTGCCGGCCGAGGCCGGCACCGTTCCATCACCCCTTCACGCACAGCACCTGGCGCAGGGTGTGCACCACGTCGACCAGGTCGAGCTGCGCGGCCATCACATCGTCGATCGACTTGTACGCCGCCGGCGACTCGTCCAGCACGCCGCTGTCCTTGCGGCATTCCACGTGTGCGGTGGCCTCGCGGTGCTGGGCCAGCGTGATCTGCTGCCGCGCAGTGCCACGGCTCATCGCCCGGCCGGCACCGTGGCTACAGCTGTGGAAGCTGTCCGCGTTGCCCTTGCCACGCACGATGTAGCTGCGCGTGCCCATGCTGCCGGGAATGATGCCCAGCTCGCCCTCGCGCGCACTGACCGCGCCCTTGCGCGTCACCAGCAGCTCCTGGCCGTGGTGCGTCTCCTTCTGCACGTAGTTGTGGTGGCAGTTCACCGCCATCGTTGCCAGCTGGAACTTCGGCAGGCGATGGCGCATCTCGGCCAGCACCCGCGACATCATCGCCTCGCGGTTGTGCCGGGCGTAGTCCTGCGCCCACGACACCGCTTCAACGTAGTCATCGAACAGCGGCTCGCCTTCCATGAAGAACGCCAGGTCCTTGTCCGGCAGGTGGAAGCCGAGCACACGGCGCGCAAGCTCTTCGCGCGCCTTCTCGATGAAGTAGGTGCCGATCAGGTTGCCGGTACCGCGAGAACCGCTGTGCAGCATCACCCACACCGTGTCCGTCTCGTCCAGGCACAGTTCGATGAAGTGATTGCCACCGCCCAGCGTACCCAGCTGGCGGTCCAGCTTGTCAGTGCGGATCCGGCGGTGCTTGTCCTTGATCTTCTCCAGGCCGGCAGCCAGCCCGGACTGCACCAGCCGGGTGTGGATGCTGTCGGGCATGCGGTGGTGCTCGCCGCCGCGACCGTTGCCGACCGGGATGCTGCGCTCGATGCTGTTGCGCAGCTGACGCAGGTCATCGGGCAGGTCGCTGGCGCGCAGCGTAGTGCGCACCGCGGCCATGCCGCAGCCGATGTCGACGCCGACCGCGGCCGGGATGATCGCGCCCTGGGTCGGGATTACCGAGCCCACGGTCGCGCCCTTGCCCAGGTGCACGTCCGGCATTACCGCCACCCACGGCCCGACGAACGGGATCGCGGCGATGTTGCGCAGCTGTTCATGCGCCTGCGCTTCCAGCGGCACACCGTTGACCCAGCCCTTGATCGGCGTGGTGCCCTCGGCGTGCAGCCATTGATAATTGTGTTGAGTGTCCATGTCTTCGTGTATGTCCTTGATGGGCCGGCGGCGCGTCCCTGCGCCGCCGCTACCCCCTACCTGATCGTCACCAGCTGCTTCAGCACGCCATCCAGGCCGCCGAACACGGTGAGCTTGTCGATCTTCTCGGTGACCTTCTCCAGTGCCTCCAGCTCCTTCAAGCGCATCAGCACCGGGTTGTCCTCGATCAGCTTTGCGGTGTTGAGCTGCGAACGCGTGGCGTTGGCCTCCTCGCGGCGACGGATCACGCTGGCCTGGGCCTGCTTCTCGGCCAGCACCACGCCGTTGAGGATCTCCTTCATCTCGCCCGGCAGGATCACGTCCTTGATGCCCACGCCGAGCAAGCGCACGCCGTGGCCCTCGATCGCGGCCTGCACATGCGCGGCGATCTCGCCGTCCAGTGCGGCCTTGTCGCCCAGCAGCTCGTCCAGGCTGCGCGCGGCAATCGCCTGGCGCAGGCCGAACTGCAGCTGCCGGTAGACGAACTCGTCGGCATTGCTGAGCGTGCGGTGTGCACGCACCGGGTCGACCACCTGCACGGTCGCGGCCAGGTTCACCCGCAGGGTCACCTTGTCGCGGCTGAGCAGTTCCTGGCCGGACACGTCCAGCGAACGCGCCCGCAGCTCCACACGCTCCACCGACACGTTGCCGTTGAAGTTCCAGAACGCGTGCAGGCCGGCGTCCAGCGTCTGCCGCAGCGTGCCATCGATGAACAGCAGGCCGACCGATTCGCTCGGCACGGCGCTGATCACCGCCACACGCGGCAGCACGCCCAACTGGCCCAGGCGCTGCTGCACGTCCGCCGGGATGCGCGGCTCGTCACCCAGCGCCATCACGCGCACCCGGGTGTCGACCGAGCCCCGCCAGTACAGTCGGCGGCTGCCCGGTGGCAGCACTTCATCGATACGGCCGTTGCGCAGCAACAGACCGACCTCGGTGGCGCCGACATTGGCCAGCACGAAGTGCGTGTCCAGCTGGGCGCCCAGCGCCTCGATCAGGCTGTCCTGGTCGCTGCCGGTGTAGGCCGCGCCCTTCGATGCAGTGTGGATGTCCACGTGCGGGCGGCCGCCGAACGGCGACAGGCGGTGCACGCCCGGCAGCAGAATCTGCTGGAAACGACGGTTGCGATACACCAGGCCGCGCTCGCCGTCGCCGATCACGACCTTGATGGTCCAGAACATGGGAGTCTCTCCTTGTATGGCTCTGGTGGTTCGACCCGATGGAATGAATGCCATGACCCGGGTCGATCAGGTCGTGGCAGGGCTGGCTGCACACCTTGTGCAGCTGGCGGAAGAGGGCGGCCATCGGGGAACGGTCCGCACGCGGAGCCTTCGGTGCACCGGCACTGCTGCCATCGTCATTCTCGGCAAGCAGCACCGGTGCGGAACGTGGCTGGCAGTGGCGGCGGGCCTGGGCCCGGCGTGCGGTCCGTTGCCTTCCACGTTCCTGCCCGAAGGCGATGTCCGTGGACGGCGACGATGGCCGCTGGGGCTTGCGCCCCGGGTGTTGCTTCAAGTCATGACGTGACAGGTCATGTGGTTGGAGTGGGAATCGAACCCACGACAGACGGAATCAGGATCCGTTGCTCTGACCAAGCTGAGCTATCCAGTTGGGGACCGCGCGGAATCGAACCGCGTACCGGTGAACCGGCGCCTGCCTCCAGCAGGCGATCCAGGCGATGGCATGTCCGCGACCTCCGGCATACGCCACGGCAGCGCCGCGCGCACCAGCCCGTGGTGGAAACGGGACCGTTGGAGAATCGAGGGTGCAGGCCACCGACATTATCGCGAGCGATAATGTTTGGGTGCGATGCAGATAATGTACAGGCGCCGCCACTCGCGCGAAGTAAATCTTTCGGCGGAACGGGAAAAACCTGGGTCAGTGAGCGGCGGGTTGCCGCGCGGGGTGCAGTTCTGGCATCGCGGGTCCTTGTGCCGACGCAAACGAAAACGCCCCCGGGACTTGCGTTCCGAGGGCGTCGTCAAGCCTCGGAGATCGGGGTGGCCGATCTCCGCAGGGCGGGTATCAGGCCGTTGTCAGCTGGTCTTCCTTGCCGAACGCGCGCGCCAGCACGTCCATGCGCAGGCATGGCAGCAGTTTGGCGATGGCGACGGAATACGCGTTCAAGGGAAGTTTCCAGTGGTTGTTGAAACGAGGTGCGCACGATAAACCACGATTTAGTCGCGTGCAACCATTTTGTTCAATTATTTTCTTCGCTGTTGTGCAATGCCGGCCAGCAGCCGGCACTACAACTCAGCCTTCCGCGCTGGCGGCATCCAGCTGTGCGACATCCTGCACGCTCAGCGACACGTTGGCTGCGGCCAACAGATCGTGCAGCTGCTCGACGCTGGTGGCGCTGACGATCGGCGCGGTGATCGATGGTCGCGCGATCTGCCACGCCAGTGCGATCTGCGCAGCGCTGGCGTTGTGCTTGCTGGCCACGTCATCCAGTGCCTGCAGGATGCGCAGGCCACGCGGGTTCAGATAGCGCTTCACCACCGTCTCGCCACGTGCCGGGCTCTTGGCCGCATCGGCCGGCGTGCGGTATTTGCCGCTGAGGAAGCCGCTGGCCAGTGCGTAGTAGCCGATCACGCCGATCTGTTCGCGCTGCACCAGCGGTTCCAGTTCGGTCTCGTAGCCGGCGCGGTCGTACAGGTTGTATTCGGGCTGAAGGGTTTCGTAACGCGGCAGCTTATAGTCGGTGGACACCTTCAGCGCATCGGCCAGGCGCGTGGCGCTGTAGTTGGAGGCGCCGATGGCGCGCACCTTGCCGGCTTCGATCAGGCGGCCGAACGCGGCCAGGGTTGCTTCCAGCGGCGTCGACTCATCATCCTCGTGGGCCTGGTAAAGATCGATGACATCGGTCTGCAGGCGGCGCAGCGAATCCTCGACGGCGGCATTGATGTTGTCCGGGGTCAGGCCGGGGCGCTCGGCCCACTTGGCCACCTTGGTCGCCAGCACCACCTGGTCGCGCTTGCCGCTGCGGGCGAACCACTTGCCGATAAGCGTTTCCGATTCGCCGCCGGCATTGCCCGGCACCCACGCCGAATACACATCGGCGGTGTCGACCAGGTTGAAACCGGCGTCGACGAAGGCATCGAGCAGGGCGAAGCTGGCCTTCTCATCGGCGCTCCAGCCGAACACGTTGCCACCGAAGGCGAGCGGACGTACATGCAGGCCGGAACGGCCCAGTTCGCGGGTTGCCGTCATGGGCACGGACTCCTTGGGGGGAAGTGCTCCAGAATAGAACGCGTTGTGTGACCGCGCTGCGGCGGCGACCACAAAACAGTGTTCCGCGACGCGCACGCAGCTAACGTTTTGTGAACACCTGGGACGCTGCGACTGCTAGTCTCGCCGCATCTTCCGCTGGAGTCGCCCTGATGATTGCTGCCTCTTCCCTGCGTGGTTGCCGCCTGCTGCTTGCTTCGGCCCTGCTTGCCGCTGTTCCCGCGTTCGCCGCACCGGCCACGGTGGCGCCGGCGAAGATCCAGGTGTCACCGGCCATCGATGCGGCGGTGAAGGCGTCGACCCGTGATGCCAACAACGTCAAGCGCGATGGCTATCGTCATCCGGCGCAGACGCTGTCGTTCTTCAAGGTGGCGCCGGAAAAGACCGTCATCGAGATCACCCCCGGAAACGGCTGGTACTCGGAAATACTGGCGCCGCTGTTGCGTGACAAGGGCCATTACGTCGCTGCCGTAGTCGACCCGATGGCCGTTGCCGAAGGCCGCGGCCGTGACTACCAGCAGCGCAGCCGCGACAGCCTGGAGAAGAAGTACGCCGGCACCCCGGCGCAGTTCGACAAGACCGCCGTGGTCGCCTACGACCCGGCCAAGCCGGTGTTTGGCCCGGCCGGTTCAGCCGATGTGGTGCTGACCTTCCGCAACGTGCACAACTGGCGCAAGGCCGGCCAGGCGCAGGGCATGTTCCAGGGCTTCTTCAACGTGCTCAAGCCAGGCGGCGTGCTGGGCGTGGTCGAGCATCGCGCCAAGGCCGATGTGGCCGACGACGATGACACCGGCTACGTCGGCCAGCAGCAGGTAATCGCGATGGCCGAGGCCGCCGGCTTCAAGCTGGACGCGCGCAGCGAGGTCAACGCCAACCCGCGCGATACCAAGGACCACCCGAACGGCGTGTGGACGCTGCCGCCGACCAACCAGCATGACAAGGCCGATGATGCGAAGTACCAGGCCATTGGCGAAAGCGACCGCATGACCCTGCGCTTCATCAAGCCGTAAGGGGGGGGCTGGGCCGCAGCCCGGTGAGCACGCAGCGCGGAGTTGGACGGAATGGGTGGCTGCCGGGCAATGCCCGGCGCTGCCGTCAATGGAGTGTCCTGTTGAAGAAAGTGCTGTACTTCGCCTTCGCATTGATGGCGCTGCCGCGGTTGTACGACTTCGTCTTCCATGCTGGTCACGTGCATGACCTCGTGGCGGCGGCAGGTTTTGCGGTGCTGCTGGTTGGTTGCCTGCTGGACGAACGCGCGCGCAGGACCTGCCCACCGGTAGCGCGGCTGCGGTACCGCGCCAACGCTGCCGCCACGTGCGGCGTCGTGCTGGTGCTCGTTGCGCTGTTGATGGAAAGGAAGGTCTTCGGCTGAGCAGCCGGTGATCGCGGCGGCGATGCGGGAATGGGACAATGCCCCACCTGCCGCCCGCCGTGCCCGCAATGCTGATTGCCTTCAACAAGCCCTTCAACGTGCTCTGCCAGTTCACCGACCGCAGCGTGCCGCCGCGGCCGACCCTGGCCGGGTTCGGCCTGCCGCCGCGCGTGTATGCCGCCGGTCGCCTGGACCATGACAGCGAAGGCCTGCTGCTGCTGACCGACAATGGCACGCTGGCGCACAAACTGACCGACCCGAAGCACAAGGCGGACAAGACCTACTGGGTGCAGGTGGAAGGCATGCCCAGCGACGAACAGCTGCAGCAGCTTCGCACGGGCGTGGTGCTCAATGACGGGCCGACCCTGCCGGCGAAGATCGAGCGCCTCGATCCGGCGCCGTCGCTGTGGACGCGTGATCCGCCGGTTCGCTTCCGCAAGACCGTACCCGACAGCTGGCTGGCGATCACGATCCGCGAGGGCCGCAACCGCCAGGTGCGGCGGATGACTGCGGCGGTGAACCTGCCGACGCTGCGGCTGGTACGCGTGTCGATGGGGCCGTACCGGCTGGACGACCTGCAGCCGGGGCAGTGGCGGCAGATCGGTTGATGCAGAAAGGGCCGGATACCTTCCGGTGTCCGGCCCTCATGTAGCTGATGGGTCAGAGCCCTTCCTGCGGAAGGGATCCGACCCCGGTGGACCTGCAGCTTCAAGGGTCAGATCCCTTCCGCAGGAAGGGCTCTGACCCCGGCAGACTCAGGCGTCGCTGCCGATGTCGCTGTGCTCGTCGACCACGGTGTCGTTGCGGCGGTCGCGCGCATTGATGCGCTGGGCCTGGCCGTTCACCACATGGCCCTGCGCGGCCTTCTTCTTCTGCTGCTTGCGGTACAGCGCATAGCCAAGCAGGCCGACGCCAACGGCTGCGGCAGCCACGGCGACTGCCGGGTTGCGGCGCGCGAACCTGGTCGCGGCCTTGCCGCCAGTCTTCACCGCGCCAATGGCGGCACCGGTCTTGATCCAGTCGGCACTGCGCAGGCTGCCACCGGCGCTCTTGAGGCCGTCGCCGGCGGTGTGGGCCAGCTCCAGGGCGCGCTCCAGAGCGCGGTCGGTGATTACGGTCAGCTTGCTCATGCGGGGGGTCCTTTGCCTCGGGTCGAAGTCCAGTGTCGCGCGTTGCCCGTAAACGGTATGTCAGTCGGGGTCGCACGTGGTGTGACTCTACCGCAGCCATTCAGGATCAGGCAGGGTCCACAGCCGGTAGTGTCGGCCGCTGGCCGGCAACCTCGGAGCACCATGTGGAGAGCATTGCCGGCCAGCGGCCGGCACTACCGGTCAGGTGCCGCGCGGCTTGGCCCGGTGCGTGGCCGTCGCCGTCCACGGATCATCCGGCCACGGATGGCGCGGGTAGCGGCCCTTCATTTCCTTCTTCACTTCGGCATAGGTGTTTTCCCAGAAGTTGCGCAGGTCCTGGGTGACCTGCAGCGGGCGGCCACCGGGCGAGAGCAGGTGCAGGGTGAGCGGCACGCGGCCGTCGGCGATGCGCGGGGTGTCAGCCAGGCCGAACAGTTCCTGCAGCTTCACCGCCAGCACCGGAGGCAGCGGTTCGCCGCTCTCGCTGTCCAGCGCATAGGTGATCGGCCGCTCCAGCCCGGACGGCACGGTGATGCGGGTCGGCACATGACGCTCGACCAGCTGACGCTGTGACCACTCCAGAGGCGACTTCAGCGCTTCGCCGAAGCTGGATTCATCCAGCGCATCCAGTCGCGTTTTGCCGGCGAACGCAGGCTGCAGCCATTGCGCGCGCGTGGCCAGCAGGGCGTCGTCGCTGCAATCGGGCAGGCCGAGCTCGGGCATCCAGCGCCGCAGCGATTCCACCCGTGCCTGCCACTGGCGCAGGCCCTCGGTCCACGGCAGCGCCTGCAGGCCAAGTTCGGCGACCGCGTCGGTCAGTGCCTGTGCGGCGTGCTGCGGATCGACCCGGCCGGCCGAGCGGCTGTCCAGCACGATGCGGTCGAAACGGGTCTCGCGCAGTGCCACCAGGGCGCGGCGCTCGCTGTCCCAGCGCACCACGTCTTCTGTGACGAAGCGCTCCGGCCACGCCTTGCGCAGCTGGCCTTCATCCACCGGTGCGGCACGCAGCAGCAGCGCATCGCGTGCCTCAAAGCGAAGCTCGCTGGCCACCAGCCACGGTTCGCCGCGCAGGTCACTCAATTCGTGCAGGCGCGTGCTGCGGCCATTGGCCAGCAGGTAGCGCAGTGGGTCGCTGGGGTGCTGGACACCGATGCGGTCGGGGAAGGCGTGTGCGAGCAGGTCACCGAGTTCATGGGCTTCGATGCTGGCCGGCGGTGCGGTATCGCAGCGCAGGCGACGTCGCCACTGTTTGGCGGCGGCATCAATCGCGGCCAGGCCGCTGCGGTTGGCGTCGCCCGGTGCGCGGCCATTGCGGAACGCCGCCAGCGCACGCCAACGTGCCGCCAGCGCGTCACCGCCCTGGCGCAGCGGGTCGCGCGCCTCCAGCAAGGCGGCCAGGTCAGCGGCCAGGGCTTGCGCACGTGCATCGGGCGCGGCCAGCAGCATCGCCGCCATCCGCGGATGCGTACCCAACGCCAGCACGCGGCGGCCGAGTGCGGTGATCGCGCCGCTGCTGGACAGCGCGCCGAGCCGCTGCAGCAGTTCGCGGGCGGCACCCATCGGGCCGGCCGGTGGCGGATCGAGGAAGCGCAGGTCGCTGCTGCCCCAGGCGGCCAGTTCCAGCGCCAGTCCGGCCAGCTCGACCTGATCGATTTCGGCGCGGCGCTGCGGCTCCAGCCGCTGCGACTGCGGCCACAGCCGCCACGCCACGCCCTCGGCGACACGGCCGGCGCGGCCCGCGCGCTGGTCGGCCGATGCCTGCGCGATGGCCACCACGTCCAGCCGGGTGAAGCCGCTGTTGGGGTCGTAGCGCGGCTCGCGTGCCTGGCCGCTGTCGATCACCACGCGCACGCCGGGCAGCGTCACCGAGGACTCGGCGACGTTGGTGGCCAGCACCACGCGGCGGCGGCCATCACTGGACGCCTGCAATACCCGCGCCTGCTGTTCCACCGGCAACTCGCCGTGCAGGGCCAGCACTTCCACGCCGGCATCCAGCGATTCCTGCAGCCCGGCCTGCACCCGCGCGATCTCGCGCTGGCCGGGCAGGAATACCAGCAGGTCACCCGGGTGCTCGGCCAATGCCTGCTGCACCGCGCGGCGCACCTGCAGTTCCAGCGCTTCATCGCGGCGCGCCGGGAAGTGACTGACCGCCACCGGGTAGCTGCGGCCTTCGCTGCTCAGGCGCGGCGCATCAAGGAAGCGGGCAAGTCGCTCGCCATCCAGCGTGGCCGACATCACCACCAGGCGCAGGTCCTCGCGTAGCTGCGCCTGCACGTCCAGCGCCAGGGCCAGGCCGAGGTCGCCACTGAGGTGGCGCTCGTGGAATTCATCGAACAGGATCGCGCCGACCGTTTCCAGCATCGGGTCGTCCTGCAGCATGCGGGTCAGGATGCCCTCGGTGACGACTTCAATCCGCGTACGCGCGGAGACCTTGTTCTCGAAGCGGATGCGGTAACCGACGGTGCCGCCCACCTCTTCGCCCAGCTGCCGCGCCATGAACAGTGCGGCGCTGCGCGCTGCCACCCGGCGCGGTTCCAGCATGATGATCTTCCGGTCCTGCAGCCACGGCGCACCGAGCAGGGCCAGTGGCACCTGGGTGGTCTTGCCGGCGCCGGGCGGGGCCTCCAGCACCAGCCGCGGCTGCGTGGCCAGGTGCTGCTGGATCTGCGGCAACAGCGGGGAAATCGGGAAGAGCGGGGCGTTCATGTGCAAAGGATAAAGGGCCACGGCAGCCGCAGGTACAATGCGCGGGCACTTTTCCCCCGCGATGACCATGCACCTGATCGATATCGGCGCCAACCTGACCCACGACTCCTTCGACCGTGACCGCGACGCCGTGCTGGACCGCGCACGGCAGGCCGGCGTGGTGCAGATGGTCATTACCGGCGCCAGCCGCGAGCACTCGCCGCTGGCCGTGCAGCTGGCGCAGCAGCATCCTGGTTTCCTGTATGCCACCGCCGGCGTGCACCCGCACCACGCTGTGGAATACACCGAGGAATGCGATGCCGAGATGCGCGCGCTGCATGCGCACCCGGAAGTGGTGGCGGTGGGCGAGTGCGGGCTGGACTACTTCCGTGACTTCTCGCCGCGCCCGGCCCAGCACCGTGCGTTCGAGCGCCAGCTGCAGCTGGCCGCGGACAATGGCAAGCCCCTGTTCCTGCACCAGCGCGACGCGCATGCCGATTTCATGGCACAGATGAAGAACTTCGAAGGTCGCATCGGCCCGGCGGTGGTGCATTGCTTCACCGGTGAGCGTGACGAGCTGTTCGACTACCTGGACCAGGATTGGTACATCGGTATCACCGGCTGGTTGTGCGACGAACGCCGTGGCGCGCACCTGCGCGAACTAGTGAAGAACATCCCGGCCAACAGGTTGATGATCGAGACCGACGCACCGTACCTGCTGCCGCGCACGTTGAAGCCGATGCCGAAGGACCGCCGCAACGAACCGATGTTCCTCTCGCACATCGTCGAGGAACTGGCGCGCGACCGTGGCGAAGAGGTGGTGGTAACCGCAGCCAATGCGACTGCGGCGACGCGTACGTTCTTCCACCTGCCCGACGCGGGTTGATCGGGTAGTGCCGGCCGCTGGCCGGCAGCACATCTTGATTGCCGGCCAGCGGCCGGCACTACCGCATCAGATGCCGCAAGGTTGCGAAGCGGCCAGCGCCCGCAGCCCTTCCCGATACGTCGGGAAGCTCGGCTCCCAGCCCAGTGCCCCGCGCGTACCGGTGCTGTCGATGCGCTTGCTGCTCTCGTAGAAGCGCCGCAGCGTCGGGCTTACTGCCGGGTCATCCCACGCCATTGCAGGCGGCATCGCGAAGCCGCCCAGCTGCGCGGCATATGCGAGCACATCCTGCGGCGGTGCGGGTTCGTCGTCGCTGGGCAGGTACAGGCCATTCAAGGCGGGTCGCCGCATCGCGGCGATGATCACCGCCGCCAGATCCTGCACGTGCAGGCGGTTGAACACCAATCCAGGACGCACCACGTGGCGCGCACGTCCCTGTGCCAGCTGCAGCAGGGCATTGCGCCCCGGTCCATACAGTCCGGGCAGGCGGAATACCGCCGAGGCGATACCGCGCTGCTCCGCCAGCGCACGCCACTGGTCCTCGGCGCGTCTGCGTTGCATGCCGGTCGTTTCAGTAGCATCGGCCACGCTGGTTTCGTTGATCCAGCCGCCGGCCCGATCGGCATAGACCGACGTGGATGACAGATAGCCCACCCAGCGAAGTGGCGGACTTTCCTGCAGTGCCGGCAGCAGCAGACTCAGCGCCGGGTCACCCTCGGCGTCGGGTGGCACGCTGCACAGCACGGCCTCGGCCTGCGCGATCTCATCGAGCAGGGCCGTCGATGGCGTGGCGTCGGCACGTAGCTGATGGCGCAGCAGGCCATCGTGCGGTGCCGACGCCGGGTCGCGCACCGTCCCGACCACGCGTACGCCCAACGCCCGCAGATGCGTGGCCAGCACGCACCCGCTCCAGCCCATGCCGAGGATCAGCACCCGCGCGGGCAGGGCGTTGGCCTGCGTCGTATCGCTCACGCGCCGCGCAGTGCCTGGTAGGCCTGCAGGCTGCTGTAGGCGACCTGCAGCAACAGGCCTTCCTGGTCGGCCTTGCGCGCGCGCGCCAGCATGTCGCCGACGATCTGTTCGGCCTCTACCTGCTGGCCGGCTTCCAGATCACGCAGCATCGAGGCCTTCAACGCCGAACCGGCCTGGGTCAGGGTGCCGCGGGCGGTGTCCTGCGCGGCATCGGGAATCGGCTCACCGGCGGCTTCGGCCACGGCCAGGCACTCGTCGTACAGGCCACGCACGATGGCTTCGCCATCATCGGTGGCGACGATGGTGCCGATATCCGCACGCAGCAGGCAGGTAGCGGCGGCCAGTGCGGTCAGGAAGGTGTACTTGATCCACTGTTCCTGGCCGATATGCTCGCTGGCCAGGTGATCGAGGTTGGCCTGCGCACAGGCGGCGGCGAAGGCACGCACGCGCGTGGAGATCGCACCGCCATCGCGTTCGCCGAAGGTGAGCTTGGCCGGCTTGCCCAAGTGCAGCACGGCGCCGTCGGGGGCCTTGGTGGCACTGATGAAGCACAGGCCGCCGAGCACGGCGTCGCGGCCGAAGCGCAGGTCCAGCGCGTTGTAGTGATGCAGGCCGTTGAGGATCGGCAGCACGGTGGTGTTCGCACCGACTGCCGGCGCGATGGCATCGATCGAGCTGTCCAGGTCGTAGGCCTTGCAGCTGAGGATGACCAGATCGAACGGCTTCTGTGCGGCAAGCGCGGGCAGGGCGTCGGCGGTGACGTGCTGCACCGGGAAGCTGGCGTCGCCGAGCGGACTGCGGATGACCAGGCCGTCGCGGTCCAGCTGGGCGGCGCGTGCGGGGCGCACCAGGAAGGTCACGTCCACGCCAGCCTGAGCCAGGCGACCGCCGAAGTAACCGCCGGTACCGCCGGCGCCGAGGATCAGGATGCGCATTGCACGTTCACCGTTTTCTGGGGAATCAGGAGTGCGATTGTGCCGGAGATTGCGGCCAACGGCGGAGCCCCTCGTGGTGGTTCGCGGAAAGCACTGTTCATTGGGGTAGGCCGGGCGGGTAGGCCGCGCAGGGGACGCTGCAAGTACGTCCCTGTAAGCTCGGTCGCCGCATCCATGCGGCTCACGCCCCTGCGCAACCTACCCGCCCGGCCACGGACATGTTCCGGGCGCGGCCACCACGGAAAACAGATCAAAAGCGAAGGCGGAAGCGGGTCGCTCGCTGCGCTCGCTCGTGTGGAGCGGTGCTCAGGGCAGCTGTTCGCTGAAGTCTTCGGTGTAGCCCAATAGCAGTGTGGTGCGGGTGGCCAGCGTTGCAGCCAGTTGTGCCCACGTGTCGTGCGTTCCGGCAGCGTAGACGCGCTGAAGGTCAGCGACCAACGCGTCCGTTTCTGCAAGTGACGGTGCGCGGTCGCGCTGGAAGCCGAGCCACGACGCACCGAGTCCGAACAGGCGGTAGCCGTATCGCTGCTGAAGGTGCCGGATCAGGGCGTGGTTCTGGAAGAGGTCCCAGTCCGCGCTGAAGTAGCCGTTGGGCAGGGCGGCAATCAGCAGGTCATCGCGGGCCACGGGTACCTGCTGCACGCAGACCACGTCATCGATGATGAGATCCGGCTTCGCATTGGCGGCGACCAGCGCCTCGATGTCTTCGTCGCTGCACATCAACGTACCCGCCAGCGCTGTCCACTGCAGCCGATGCGTGGAATGCTCAAGCTGCGCGACGACGTGCGCCAGCAACCGCCCGCGTGCCGCCAGCGCATCTTCCGGCGTCGCCGGGTCTTCGTCCTCGTACAGCGCGATGCGCTCGTCGTCGGACGCGTGCATGCTGGTGTAGCGGCACTGGCCGACATCGTCGAGCGTGCATAGATAACGATGAAGGGGATCAGCCGCCTGCAGCGAGGCCAGGCAACCCAGCACCTCATCCAGCGTAGGCGAATCGCTCAGCAGGACGTGGCTGAACGCATCGATCGGACCATCCGACACGGCCTTGTCCAACGGAATGGAAGTGATCTTCATCGCCACAGCCTAGCCGTAATCCGAAACGAAAAGAGCCAAGCATCGGCTTGGCTCTACAGGGAACGCTTCATCCACGCATGGCATGGATCTACCGTGTCGACCAAGGTCGACACCTACCAGCAGCAGCGGAGAACGCTGTCCCGACAGATCGCAGAAACCTGTCGAAGGCGGGGTGGGTCCGGTTGCGGGGGCGTGAGCCGCATGGATGCGGCGACCGAGCTTACATGGACGTACTTGCAGCGTCCCCCGCAACCGGATCCACCCCGCCAACCCACGGAATGCCAGCTTTTGACGTTGCCGTAGAAGTTGACGTTGACGTTGATTCGGCGGGTGCAGGGCCGCAGGCCCTGCAGGCAACCCTCAGCTGCGCATGCCCACGCCGCGACGCAGCAGCCACAGCGCCAGCGCCGTCAGCACCACCACGAAGCCGATCATCAGCGCATACGCCACCACCACCGGCACATCGCTGCTGCCCAGCAGGCCATAGCGGAACGCATTGACCATGTAGAAGATCGGATTCGCATGCGTCGCCGCCTCGGCCCAGCCCGGCAGCAGCTTCACCGAATAGAACACGCCACCCAGATAGGTCAGCGGGGTCAGGATGAAGGTCGGCACGATCGCCACGTCATCGAACTTCTTCGCGTACACCGCATTGATGAAGCCGGCCAGCGAGAAGATCGTCGCACCCAGGATCACCGTGGTCAGCGTCACCAGCGGATGCGGAATGCGCACCGGGGTGAAGAACATCGCGATGATCAGCACGATCACGCCCACCATCAGGCCTCGCAGCACCGCACCGGCCACATAGCCCCACAGGATCACCCAGTTCGGCATCGGGCTGACCAGCAGCTCTTCCACGTGGCGGCCGAACTTGGCGCCGAAGAACGAGGAGCTGATGTTGCCGTAGCTGTTCTGGATCACGCTCATCATCACCAGGCCCGGCACGATGAACTGCATGTAGCTGTAGCCGCCCATGTCACCCACGCGCGAGCCGATCAGGCCGCCGAAGATCAGGAAGTACAGGGTCATGGTGATCGCAGGCGGTACCAGGGTCTGGCCCCAGATGCGCATGATGCGGGCGACTTCGCGGCGCACGATGGTCATCAGTGCGACGCGGTTGCGCTGGCCGTCGGTCAGCTCGGTGGTGCTCATGCGGGTTTCTCCAGGTTGCCGGTGAGGCGCACGAACAGCTCCTCCAGGCGGTTGCTCTTGGTACGCATCGAACGCACGCGGATACCGGCCTCGTTGAGCGTGGCGAACACGCGGTTGAGGTCCATCGCGCGCGGCATGTCGATGTCCAGCGTGTGCGGGTCCGGCGCGGTCAGCGTCGCGCCCTCGATCACCGGCAGCTGCGCCGGCAGGTCACCGTCGATGTCCAGCAGGAAGCCTTCCACGTCCAGCTTGGCCAGCAGGGTGCGCATCGGTCCCTGCTCGACGATCTGGCCGTGGTTGATGATCGCCAGGTGGCGGCACAGGTACTCGGCTTCTTCCAGATAGTGCGTGGTGAGGATGATCGTGGTGCCGGCGGCATTGATCTCCTTCAGCACGCGCCACATGTCGCGGCGGATCTCGATGTCCACGCCGGCGGTCGGCTCGTCCAGGATCAGCAGGCGCGGGCGGGTCATCATCGCGCGGGCGATCATCAGCCGGCGCTTCATACCGCCGGACAGCGTGCGGCTCATCACCTGCGCCTTTTCCCACAGGTGGGCGCGCTTGAGTTCCTCTTCGGCACGCTGCTCGGCTTCCTCGCGCGGCACGCCATAGAAACCGGCGTAGTTCACCAGGATGTCGAAGGGCTTTTCGAACAGGTTGAAGTTGATTTCCTGCGGCACCAGCCCGATCAGGCGCATGGTGGCGCTGCGGTTGCGCACCAGGTCGCTGCCGAACACTTCCACCTGGCCCTCGCTGAGGTTGACCAGGGAGCTGATGATGCCGATCAGGGTGGACTTGCCGGCACCGTTGGGGCCGAGCAGGGCGAAGAAGTCGCCCGGGGCCACTTCCAGGGAAACCCCCTTCAGGGCCTGGGTGCCGTTGTCATAGGTCTTGCGCAGGTCGCGCACGCGCAGGGCGGGCGCCGTATCGTTCAGGGAAGCCAAGCTCGAAGCCTTCGCGCCCATGGGCTGGCGCTGGAGAGGGGCGGGGAGGGGCTATTATAGAAGACCCCGAGGGCTTGCCCCGGCTACACACTGTCCCGAAAAGTCGTGCCTGTTCAATTCCCCCTCAAGCTGGTCGGCTGCCGCATGCTGGCCCCGACCGTCGGCCACTACCAGTTCGTGCGTGACGATGGGCAGCCGCTGGATTTCCAGCCCGGCCAGTTCATCCAGGTCCATTTCAGCTACGCCGACGGCACCGAAACCAAGCGCAGCTACTCGCTGGCGACCATCCACGACCACGCGCTGGGCCCGGGCGAGGCGGTGGATATCGCGGTCAGTTTCGTACCCGGCGGCGCCGCCACGGCCCTGTTCGAGGCACTGCAGCAGGGCGGCCAGATCAGCGCGTCCGGCCCCTACGGCCGCTTCTGCCTGAATCCCGGTGACCACAACGCCCGTTACCTGCTGATTGCCACCGGTACCGGCGTCACCCCGTACCGCTCCATGCTACCGCTGCTGGAAAAGGCCATGGCCGAGCGCGGTGTGCAGATCGTGCTGCTGCAGGGCGCGCGCAGCCCGGGTGAGCTGCTGTACAGCGAAGACTTCTACAGCTTCGCCGAAAAGCATCCGAACTTCCGCTATGTGCCGTGCCTGTCGCGCGAACTGCCGGCCGATCCGCACCCGGACGTGCAGCACGGCTACGTCCAGCAGGCGCTGTCCGGCTTCACCCCGGACCCGGCCACTGACATCGCCTATCTGTGCGGCAACCCGGACATGGTCGATGCCTGTGCCGAGCTGCTCAAGGCCGCGGGCCTGGGCAACCCGCAGATCCGCCGCGAGAAGTACGTCAGCAGCAAGTAAGCCAGGGTAGTGCCGGCCGCTGGCCGGCAACCCCATGGCGCCTTGAAATGCTCACCGGAGGCGGCATCACGCCGCCCCCGGTGCCCTGCCTCAGTACGCGATCCAGGCGTCGCGCCAGGCAAAGCCGGTACCCGGGCGGTAGGCATCGGCGTTGATGTTGCACCATGCACCTTCCGGGAACGGGCGGCAGGCATACAGCTTGCCGTCGGTGCCCTTCACCACGGTCTCGCCCGGCTTGTAGCTGCCGAGGCCGGCCGGATACACGAAGTCGAAGTCGCCGCCCGGCGGATCGACCGGATCGATCGGGCCCGGACCGGGTACCTGGGTTTCCAGCTGGAAGCGGTTGCCCGGCTTCAGGTACACGCGGTTGTCGGTGGCCGAGGCGACCGGCGTGATCACGCCGTTCTTCATCACACCCACGCGCGCGTGCTGTGCGCTGGCGTTGACCTTGCGGGCCAGGGCCAGCGGCCACTGCGTCGGGCTGGTCTGGCCAGCGGCCAGCTTGGTTTCCACGCGCTCCAGGTCGTTGCCGTTGGCATTGAACACACGCAGGGTCACGGTGCTGTCCACGTCCAGTGCGCCATTGGCGGTCACCGCGCCGGCATCCTGCCACTGCGGCGGCGGAACCACGCCACCGCCACCTTCGAAGCGCACGTCCATGCAGGTGTAGAACGCTTCCTGCGAATCCGAGCGCTGCCAGGTGTTGTAGATGATGTGCTGGCCACTGCGCTTGGGCAGCGGGCAGTCCAGCTTGTAGACACCGCCTTCGGACAGCGGCACGTTGCCCAGGGTGCAGAATTCCTGCAGGTCGGCCCAGCGCAGCGGGCTGCCCGGCTGCCAGCCGTCACGGGTCACGTAGAACTTCCACTCTCGGGTGGCGTGCGGCGCCGGCGCCAGGAACTCGAAGGTGTAGCGGCCACGCGAATCGGCGCGCACCGGCGTGGTCGGCCAGTCGCTGCGGTTCAGATCGAGGCCGCGGTACTTGGGGATGCTGGCGCTGCACAGCTCGCCATCGCGCACCAGGTCGCGGTGGTTGCCATTGGCGTTGCCATGCGCGATCGCGCTCCAGTCATAGAACGGCTGCGCGCCGCCGATGGCCTTGGCCGCGGCACAGGCCGGGTTGGTCGGGTTTTCCGGATTGCCCTCGTGGCACTGCTTCACGCGGCTGAGCGGCTTGGACATGGTGCCGTGGGCGAGGGCGCTGCCGGACAGGGCCAGGCCGGCGACGACGGACAGTGCGAGGACCGCCCGATGGGACAGATGCATGCAGGAATTCCTTTGCGAAGTGTGTGAAACCTCGCGCAGTCTTCACATGCAGGCGGGCCGGCAACATCGGACAAGTTTGAAATCGATGACTGCTGCGTTCGATCTGCAACACGATGCTCACTGTGCAGCCTTCCGGGCGGAAGGCGGTGCACTGTGCACCGCCTCCCGCATCACTGCCTCAGTACGCGATCCACGCATCACGCCAGGCCGCGCCTGCACCCGGCCGATAGGCTTCGGCGTTGACGTTGCACCATGCACCTTCCGGGAACGGGCGGCAGGCATACAGCTTGCCATCGCTGCCCTTCACCACGGTCTGGCCAGGCACGTAGCTGCCGATACCGGCGGGGTATACGTGGTCGAAATCGCCGCCCGGTGACGGCGTCCCCGGGTCCGGCACCTTGGTGTCGAGCTGGAAGCGGTTGCCGTTCTTCAGGTACACGCGGTTGTCGGTGGCCGAGGCGGAGGGCGTGATCACGCCGTTGTTGAGCACGCCCACGCGCGCATGCTGGGCACTGGCATTGACCTTGCGGGCCAGCGCCAACGGCCATTGCGCGGCCGCGGTCTGGCCGTTGGCCAGGATCGCTTCCACGCGTTCGACATCATTGCCGTTGGCATTGAACACGCGCAGCGCCAGGGTCGTGCCAACCGGCAGCTCGCCGCGCGCGGTGACCGGGCCGGCGTCCTGCCACTGCGCTGCCGGCGGGGTGCTGCCGCCGCTTCCTTCAAAGCGCACGTCCATGCAGGTGTAGAACGCTTCGGTCGAATCCGAGCGCTGCCAGGTGTTGTAGATCACATGCTGGCCGCTGCGCTGCGGCAGCGTGCACTGCAGCTTGTAGGTGCCATCGGCCGACAGCGGCGTGTTGCCCAGCGTGCAGAACTCCTGCAGGTCGGCCCAACGCAATGGGCTGCCCGGTTGCCAGCCGTCGCGGGTGACGAAGAAGCGCCAGTCGCGCGTGGCATGTGGTGCGGTTGCCTTGAATACGAAGGTGAACTTGCCGTTGGCGTCTGCCTGGATCGGAGTGGTCTGCCAGTCGCTGCGGTTCACATCCAGCCCGCGGAAGGTCGGGTTGTTGCCGCTGCACAGCTTGCCGTCGGGCACTACGGCCTGGTGGTTGCCGTTGGCGTTGGCCTGATTGATGCCGTTCCAGTCGTAGAACGCCTGCGAACCACCGACGGCCTTGGCGGCGGCGCACGCGGGGTTGGTCGGATTCTCCGGGTTGCCCTGGAAACAGGCATAGACGCGGCTGATCGGCGTGGTCATGGTGCCGTGGGCCAACGCGCTGCCTGCCAGGCAGAGGCCCGCAGCGGCGAACGAGGTGGCCAGCAACAGCGGTGTGGATCGGAATGACATGGCGCTTCCTTGTGGTCGTCGAAAGAGAACGGTGACCGCAGGAGCTGCGCTGCACGGCGGACTTTCGGCGGCACCACGGCGAGTATCGAGTCGCGATGCAGGCTGAGGAACCACGGAAGCGCCGATCCGTGACTGTGGGTGTGAAGCCCTTCCCGCCAGCTTCACGTGGGGCTGAACGTATGCGTTGGCGGTCACGCGACAGGCGTGGCATCGATCACGTCGTGGATATCCTGCTACGTCAGCGCCATACCCGCTCGATCTGCCTGGCACGAGAAGCAGCCGTGGGCAGCGTTGTGCAGCTGCACGAAGGCCACGGCAGGGTCGGCAAACAGCGCGTCCAGCCGGGCGGCAACATCACTGCCCGCGCTGATTTCTGCGGCCAGCATCAATGCAGCCTGGTCATAGGCGCGCAACGAGATCGTACGGCGCTGTACATAGGCGGGTACCTCACCCGGCGGCAGCACGCAGCGCGTTACGCCACGCTGCACGAAGATCGGGCCCGAGGCGTGATAGGGCGAGTGCAGCGGCAGGTGCACATGGGACAACAGCAGCAGTTCGCTGCCACTGGGCGGATCGCTCAGGCCGATCCGGCAGGGGTGTCCTCCTGTTTCGCCGGCCCAGCGACGCTGGATCCCCAGCGCAGCCAGCGCGGCGTCACTCTTCTCGAACAGGTGCTGGAAGGGGCGGTGGTCGAGGCCACCGAGGTACCACGTGTGCATGAGTGTCTCCTTTGGTTTCCCGCGGAGTCTGCGTGGGCATCGGCGGCGATGCTCGCCGTTTTCCGACCTCGCATCACGTCGGGCCGGACAGCGCCATGGCGACTGCACCACAAGGCGCTAAGATGCGCGCGCCGCCCCGGCCGACGAGCGCCGCATGTCCCTGGATTTCCCCACCATCACCGTGCTTGGCTTCCTGCTCTGCATCGGCATCGCCGTGGGGTTCTCGCTGCTGCTGGTCGTGCTGCGCGGGCAACCGGTGCTGCGCCAGTGGACCATCAGCCTGTGGCTGCTGACCCTGGGCGTGACCCTGCTGGCGCTGCGCCCCTACCTGCCGCTGGCCCCGGCCGTGCTGGCCGGCAATGCGGCGATGGCCGGCTGTGGCCTGATGATGCTGCGCGGCGTGGCACTGCACCTGGAGCAGCCGTTGCCGTTGTGGCGGCCGCTGCTGATCGCGGCCGCGTTCATGGCAGGCATCTTCGCCTTCCTGGTGCTCTGGCCGAACCTGCACCTGCGCCTGCAGGTGTTCAGTGTGTTCGCGCTGATCGTCGATGGCTGGATCGCATGGCTGCTGCTGCGACATGCACCGGCGCAGCAGCGCACCAGCTGCCGGCTCGCGGCGGCGGTGTTCCTGGCTGAGGCTGCGCTGTACGCCGTGCGCCTGTTCCTGCCGGTGGCACCCGATGCGGGCGAGGACATCATGCGTACCGGCTCGCCGATGTTCGTCACCTACATTGCCGGGGTGATGCTGGAACTGGCGCGCTGCTTCGCGATGGTGCTGCTGCTGGTCGAGCGCATGCTGGTCGATCTGCGGCGTGCGGCACGCACCGATGGCCTGACCGGGCTGCTCAACCGCAGCGCGGTGCTGGCCGATGGCCAGGTGCAGTTGCAGCGGTCGCGCCGGCAGGGCCGTCCGCTGGCCCTGCTGCTGGTCGACGTCGACCACTTCAAGCAGGTCAATGACCGCTGCGGCCACCTGGCCGGAGACCAGGTACTGCGCCACTTCGCTGACCTGCTGCAGCACTGCGTGCAGGGCCACGATCACCTGCTGGGCCGCTATGGAGGCGAAGAGTTCGTGCTGGTACTGCAGGGACGCACGCAACGCGCTGCGATGGAGCGGGCAGTGGCAATCCGCACCCGCCTGCAGCAGTACCCTGCATTGCTGGCCAGTGGGCCGGTGAGCGTCACCGCCAGCATCGGCCTGGCCATGGACGAGGGCCAGGGTGACCTGTCGACGTTGCTGGCAGCGGCTGATGCCGCGTTGTACCGGGCCAAGGCCGCGGGCCGCGATCGCCTGGTCTGCGCCACGCCGGCGGAGATTTCGCGTCTGCCCATCGCCGACGACGCCGTGCCCGTGTAAGTTGAGTCACATCTTCCGCGGCAGCCCGTCGTGGTTGCCAGGAACGTCCTCCAGGGGAAACGAGCACGATGCACAGACACCACCTCGCGTTGGCCGCAGCGTTGGCCAGCCTGATGCTTGCCGGTTGCAGCCAGTCACCATCACCCGGCGCCGAAGGCGCCAGCGATGCACCCAGCCGCCATTTCGGCACGATCGACTTCCAGCCCTGCACGCTGTCTACAGAAGGCGCCAGCGCCAACGTGGAAGCGCAGTGCGCCGCCCTGCAGGTGCCGGAGAACCGGGCCCAGCCCGATGGCCGACGTATCGGCCTGCGCATTGCCTGGCTGGAATCGGGCAGCAGCGGCTCCAGCCAGCCCGACCCGGTGTTCTTCCTGGCCGGTGGCCCCGGCCAGGCGGCCAGCGAAGTGGCGGTCATCGTCGATACCGCGCTGCGCCAGGTGCGCAAGCAGCGTGATGTGTTCCTGATCGACCAGCGCGGCACCGGCGGCTCCAACCCCCTCAGCTGCCTTGGCGCGGATGGCAAGGAACTGGCCATGGACGAGGATGCCGCACCCACTGAAGCGTCGCTGCGCGCCTACGCCGAGCGCTGCGCCGCTTCGCTGCAGGGGCGCGCCGATGCGCGCTTCTACACCACCACCGAGGCGATTGCTGATCTGGATGCAGTGCGTGCGGCGCTCGGTGTGAACCAGCTCAACCTGGTCGGCGGCTCCTACGGTACCCGCGTGGCCCAGCGCTATGCCGGCGCCTACCCGCAACACACCCGCAGCATCGTCATCGATGGCGTAGTGCCCAATGAACTGGTGGTGGGCGGTGACTTCGCCACGACGTTCGAGGATGCGATCGCCCTGCAGTCGGCGCAGTGCCGCAAGGATGCCGCCTGCAGCAAACGCTTCCCGACCGACACCCGCGCGCAGCTGCGCAGCGTGGTCGAGACCCTGCGCCGTGCGCCGGTCTCGGTGGAGTATCGCGACCCCGGCACCAACCAGACCCGACAGGATGTGTTGAGTCCGGACAGCGTGATCGGCCTGGCGTTCGCCTTCTCCTATGTGCCGCAGTATTCCTCGCTGCTGCCGCTGGTTCTCGATGAAGCCGCGCACGGCCGCTACGCACCGCTGGCGTCGCTGGCACGCGGTGCGAACCGCAGCATGGATTTCCAGATCAATCGTGGCATGCAGTGGTCGGTGATCTGCAGCGAGGATGCGCCGCGCTATAAGGCGCCTGCCGAGGACCCGGAGCGACTGTTCGGCAACGACGTGGCCAGTGCCTTCTTCGCGGCCTGCCCGGTATGGCCGCACCAGCCGGCGCCAGCCGCCAATGCCATGCCGCTGCGCAGTGACGTACCGGCGCTGCTGCTGTCCGGTGAACTCGACCCGGTGACACCGCCGCGCTACGCCGAGCAGGTCCTCAAGGGCCTGCCCAATGGCCGTGCACTGGTCGCCCGCGGCCAGGGCCACGGCACGCTGAGTGCCGGCTGCATGCCGCGCCTGCTCGGCCAGTTCATCGACAAGACCGATGCCAAGGCGCTGGATGCCGGCTGCCTGGACACGCTGAGCTATGTGCCGGCGTTCACCTCGTTCAACGGATGGGAACCATGATCGTCGCCGACAACCTGCACAAGGCCTTCGACACCCGTACCGGCCGCATCCAGGCGGTGTCCAACGTCGGCTTCCGCGCCGAGGATGGCCGCATCACCGGCCTGCTGGGCCCCAATGGTGCCGGCAAGACCACCACCATGCGCATGCTGTACACGCTGATGACCCCCGACCAGGGCAGCATCAGCGTCGATGGCATCGACGCGGCGCGCAATCCAGTGGAAGTACGCCGCCACCTTGGCGTGCTGCCCGATGCGCGCGGCGTCTACAAGCGCCTGACCGCGCGCGAGAACATCGCCTACTTCGGCGAGCTGCATGGCCTGTCGGCCGAGCGCATCCGCGAACGCATCGAAGTGCTGTCGCATGCACTGGACATGGGTGACATCCTCGACCGCCAGACCGATGGCTTCTCGCAGGGCCAGCGTACCAAGACCGCGATCGCCCGCGCGCTGGTGCACGACCCGCGCAACGTCATTCTTGATGAACCCACCAACGGCCTGGACGTGATGACCACGCGCGCGCTGCGCCGTTTCCTGCTGGGCCTGCGCGAAGAGGGCCGCTGCGTGATCCTGTCCAGCCACATCATGCAGGAGGTCGCCGCGCTGTGCGACCACATCGTGATCATCGCCAAAGGCACGGTGATGGCGGACGGCAGCGCCGATGAACTGCGCGCGCAGGCCGGCGAACCCAACCTGGAAGACGCGTTCGTGAAACTGATCGGCAGCGAAGAGGGCCTGCACGCATGAGCATGATGTCGACCCTGATGACGGTGATGCGCAAGGAACTGCGCGATCTTTCCCGTGATCGCCGCACGCTGCTGCTGACCCTGCTGTTTGGGCCGCTGCTGTACCCGGTGCTGCTGCTGGGCATGGGCAAGCTGGCCGAGAGCCGGGTACGCACCCAGATCGAGCAACCGCTGCAGATTCCCACCATCGGTGCGGACAACGCCCCCAATCTGGTGCGTTTCCTCGCCGCGCAGGGGCTCAATACCGCACCGGCGCCGAAGGACCTGGCCGAGGCCATCCGCAGCCAGGAGATCGACGTGGCGCTGCGCATCAGCGATGACTTCGGCAAGGACTGGGCCGATGGCAAGCCGGCGCTGGTGGAGGTGATCAAGGACAGTACCCGTCGTGCCGCCGAAGTGCCCAGCGCACGTCTGGAGGCGGCACTGGTCACCTACAACGGCCAGGTCGGCGCGCTGCGCCTGATGGCGCGTGGCATCGACGCGCAGGTGGCGCGGCCGCTGGACGTGGCACGCCAGGACCTGGCCAGTGCCGAGGCCAAGCGCGGCATGATCCTGTCGATGCTGCTGCCGGTGCTGCTCACGCTGACCTCGTTCATCGGCGGCGCCTATCTGGTGATGGATGCCACCGCCGGCGAGCGCGAGCGGCAGTCACTGGAACCGCTGCTGGCCACGCCCGGCTCGCGCAGCGCGATCGTCAGCGGCAAGATCGCGGCTGCCTGCGTGGTCGGCTTCGTGTCGTTGCTGCTGACCCTGGTGGCGTTCAAGGTGAGCGCGCAGATCGCGCCTGGCAACATCGGCCGCCAGTTCAACATGAACGTTGCCTCGATGCTGCAGATGCTGCTGGTGATGCTGCCGATGCTGATGATCGGCACCTCGCTGCTGACCTTCCTGTCGGCCGCGGCCAAAAGCATGAAGGAAGCGCAGAGCCACATGACCTGGCTGATGCTGTTGCCGATGATGCCCGGCTACGCGCTGGTGGCCTATCCGCTGAAGAGCGAGCTGTGGCAGTACGCCGTGCCGTTCCTGTCGCAGAACCAGATGCTGTTGAAGGTGATCCGCCACGAGACCATCACGCCGTCGGTCTGGGCCATCTATCTCGGTGCCAGCCTCGGCCTGGCCGCACTGCTGTGGTTCGCCGCGGTGCGCCGCTACCACAACGAGCGCCTGGCGATCTCCGGCTGACCGGAAAAAGGGGACGGAGGGGATTAAGTCGTTTCTGCCTCTCCCATCCCCGCCTTTCGGGGGCGTCCCCGCTTGCGCAGCACCACCGGTCGCCCCAGTGTTTCTTCCACCATTTGCAAGTACGTCGCATTTCCCAATGGATGTTGCGCAGTACTGTGGGCGCGGATTGCAGGCAGGTCGGCGGACGCATTCAGATCCCGCAGGAACTGCGCATAGAGCGTCGTCCGCTGTCGCTTGGTCGGGGCCAGTGCCTGAAAGGCGGGATGTTCCGTCAGCATCGGATCATCGCGGCGCTGCAGGTTTCCATGCACGCTCGACCATGGGTGATCTTCCGCATGGGCTGCCATGCCTGCGCGAACGGGATTGAGTTCGATGTAGCGATAGACGCTGAGCAAGTAGGCATCACTGTCCACCATCGAAGAATGGAATCGGCCCTGCCAGAGAGGTCCGCTGCGCTCATGCCGCTGATTGAACGCCTGGACATAGTTGTTGCCCTGCATCCGCATCGCGTTGGCCAAGCCGACCTGAGTGGAGGGTGTGGTCAATAGATGGACGTGATTGCCCATCAGTACGTATGCGTGCAGCGCGACATGGTGTTTCAGGAAGGCGCCGTGCAACAGATGCAGAAACAACTGGCGGTCTATATCGTCAACGAAGATCGCCCCCTTGTTCACTCCGCGCTGGGTTACATGGTAAGGCTGGCCGGCCAGCATCAGGCGTGCTTGTCGAGGCATGGGAGCTCACGGGTCCGAGGAGCAACCAGCGTGCCGCGGCTGTAACTGCGGAGGGCATCAGGCGATGCCGCGAGATGGTGTGGGGTAGGGCAGAAGCGACTTAATCCCCTCCGTCCCCTTTTCCATACCTTGCAGGCGTCACCCCCATCTCGCGCTTGAACACGGCGATGAAGGCACTGGGTGTGTCGTAGCCCATGGACAGCGCGACGCTGATCACCGGCTCGCCGGACAGCAGGCGTGGCAGTGCCAGCAGCACCCGCAGGCGTTGCCGCCATTGACTCAGCGTCATGTGGGTCTCGGCCAGCCAATGGCGCGCCAGGCTGCGGCTGGACAGACCGCTGCGGGTGGCCCAGTCCTCGATGCTGCGGTTGTCGTGCGGTGCGCGCGCCAGTGCGGCGGCGATCTTCTGCAGTCGCCGGTCACGTGGTTGTGGCAGGGCAAGCGGCAGAGGCGTGCTGGCGGCAATCTCATCGGCGATCACACCGGCCAGTCGTGCCTGCGCAGCATCCAGCGGCCGATGGGGCCATCGCAGCGCACGTATTGTCGCCGCCTGCAGCAGTGCATTGGGCTGGAAAATGCGCGGTGTGGAGGGCAGACCCAGGCAGGCCTCGGCGTTGAAGTACAGGCTCCAGCCATCGAACCCGTCTGCGCTCAGCAGCGCGTGAGGCAGCAAGGGCGGTATCCAGGCGACGTGACCTGCGGGCAGCAGCCAGTGTAGGTCGTCGGCGGCGATCCGCAGCAGCCCCTGCTGTGCACCCAGCAGCTGGCCGCGTGCATGCTGGTGGCGGGCCGTGCGACGCATACCGTGCTGGCGCAGCCGGGCCGCCAGCACCACCGGTCCGTCGGCGGCATCGGCCAACGCGGGGTCGAGTAATACGGTGGTTGTCTGATCTGCCATATCGATTGGCAGTTATACGGCAGAAACGTCGCGTCCGGGCCCCGACACTGGAGCCAACTTCAACGGAGCGCTTCCCTATGCAGCCACAGGACATCCTCCCCGATCACCAGAACGACGTGCAGGTGAACGGCCTCACCGTACGCAAGGGCAGCGTTGGCGCGTTCCTGGCCAGTGTCCGCGACTGGCAGGACCCGGCCAGTGATCCCACCCTCCGTACCACCGCCGAGGCCGACCTGCGCGCACTGTTGCCGGGTCTGCATGCGCTGGGCCTGTTCCAGGTGCTGGCCGCGCGGGATCCGGGGCTGCAACGCCTGATCGACGGCGTCTGCTGAAACGGCCAAGGCCCGGACATGCCGGGCCTTGGCGTCATTGAGGTGGCAGAAACGACTTAATCCCCTCCGTCCCTTTTTTGCGGTCAGCCGCCCGGTGCGAATACCAGGGTGCGGCGGGTGGTGACCGGCGCGTTGACCGGCTCGAAGCGCCAGCGCTTGACCGCGTTCAGTGCTTCGCGGTCGAAGACGCGGCCGGGTGTCGCGCGCAGCACTCGGGCGTTGACTACCGAGCCGTCGGTGCCGACGGTGATCTCCACCAGCACTTCGCCGGAGGTCCCGGCGCGCAGTGCCTCGGCCGGATAGCGCGGTGCCGGCGTGCTGACCGGGCGCAGGCTCGGTGCCGCCGCTGCCGTGGCCTGGCGTGCGGCACTGGCCTGCTGGGCGGCCGCTTGCTGCTGCTTCTGCTCGGCCTCGCGGCGGGCGGTGGCCTGGCGCTCGGCTTCCTGGCGCTCGCTGTCGCGGCGCGCGGCGTCCTGTTGCGCGGCAATCTGCTTGGCCGCATCGGCTTCCTTGGCGCGCTGCTCGGTCAGGCGCTGCTGTTCGGCCTGCTGCTTGGTCCGGTCTTCGGCGTCCTTCTTTGCCTTCTCGGCTTCGGTCTCGGTGCGCTTGGCCGCGTTCTCCACGCCCTTGGCCAGGCCTTCCTTCAGGCGCGGCAGGGCGGGGGCGGAGGCGTCCACCTTTTCGATCAGCGCCACCAGGCGCTGCGCTTCGGGGTAGTCCTCACGGCCGAGGTGCTGCTCGGCGGCGATCAGGGTGTAGGGCAGCAGATCGGTCAGCGCGCTCTTCACCGAGGCGTCGTCCGGCGTCTTGTCGCGCAGCGCCAGATAGTACTCGATGGCGTTGTCGCCGGCCGGTGCATACATGCGGTTCTCGCGCAGCGCCTGGCTGGCCGATTCGCGCAGCTGTTCGGTGCCCATCGACTGCACCTTGGCGGCGACCACCGGTGCTGTCGATGTAGCCGCGGCGGGCGTCGTGGCGGGTGCGGGCGCCGGGGTTTCTTCCTTGCCCGAGCAGGCGGCCAGTGCCAGTGCCAGGGCAACCGGCAGCCACCGGCGCGCGGCGGTGATCGTTGAGACGTGCGACATCCTGCTCCCCTCTAGAAGACGACGTGACGTAAATCATTGATATGCATGGCCGGGACCAGCGGTCCGGGCGCGGCAGGGTGACGTTTCCCGACGCCACCGCCGGCACAACGGCGAGGGAGCAATCTAGCATCCCGGCCACCGCCGCGTACAAGGGCGATGGCCGGAACAGGGCAGCGGCAATGCGTCGCTGGTGGCCGTTACATCAGTGGTCGTGCGCCTTGTCGTGCGCCTTGCTGTGGCTGTTGGACATCAGCTTGTCGGTCCAGGCGATGCCGATCGCCGACAGGATGAACACGCAGTGGATGATGGTCTGCCACAGCACGCCGTCCGGGGTCAGCATCGAGCAGCGGGCGACACCGATGTTGGCGGCGGCCACGCTCATCTGCTCCGGCGTGCACAGCGGAATGCCACCCAGCGCACCACTGGCGATGAAGGTCTTCAACAGGTGGATCGAGGAGATGCCGATGATCGCCATCGCCAGCTTCACCTTCAGCACGCTGGCGTTGACGTGGCTCAGCCATTCCGGCTGGTCCGGGTGGCCTTCCAGGCGCAGGCGCGAGACGAAGGTCTCGTAGCCACCCACGATCACCATCACCAGCAGGTTGGAGATCATCACCACGTCGATCAGGCCCAGCACGATCAGCATGATCTGCTGTTCACCCATGGAGGCCGAATGCGAGATCAGGTGCCACAGTTCCTTGCCGAACAGGAACACATAGACGCACTGCGCCACGATCAGGCCCAGGTACAGCGGCAGCTGCAGCCAGCGCGAGGCGAAGATCAGCGTGGACAGCGGGGAGAGCGGCGGGCGGTTTGCACTCATGCGGAGGATGCTGCGTTGCGGGGGAGAGGCGAGGTTACCGGCCCGCCGTGACGGTGCCAACCCAACTCTCGCACTAGACTTCAGGTTCCTTTCCGCACCCCGAGCCGCCGCCATGATCGACCTGTATTACTGGCCCACCCCGAACGGCCACAAAGTGACCCTGCTGCTGGAAGAAGCCGGCCTGGAATACCGCATCCACCCGGTCAACATCGGCTCGGGCGACCAGTTCAAGCCGGAATTCCTCGCCATCTCGCCCAACAACAAGATGCCGGCCATCGTCGACCATGCCCCGGCCGATGGCGGCACCCCGCAGAGCGTGTTCGAGTCCGGCGCGATCCTGCTGTACCTGGCCGAGAAGACCGGCCGGTTCCTGCCCAGCGACCCGCGCGGCCGCGTCACCACCCTGGAATGGCTGTTCTGGCAGATGGCTGGCCTGGGCCCGATGAGCGGCCAGATGGGCCACTTCAATGTGTACGCGCCGGAAAAGATCCCCTACGCGGTCGAGCGCTACGACAACGAAGTACGCCGCCTGCACGGGGTGATGGACAAGCGCCTGGCCCAGCACGCCTTCCTGGCCGGCGATGACTACACCATTGCCGACATGGCCAGCTACCCGTGGATCGGCGCCTACGACAAGCTGCCGGTGGATTTCGCCGCGTTCCCGAACCTCAAGCGCTGGCACGACGCCATCGCCGCACGCCCGGCGACCCAGCGCGCCTATGCCCTGCGTGAGCAGGTGAACCCCAACGCCGGCAAGCCGCTCAGCGACGAAGAGCGCAAGCACCTGTTCGGCCAGCGTTGACCCAGGACGGTGGTCCAGGGGTCGGATCCCTTTGCAGCCAAAGGGCTCTGACCCCAGCAGCGCAGCATGGGCAGAAGGTCATGCTGCCTTCCCGCACGGGCTTGGTTAGGATGGGGGACGACCGCCCTGCACCCACCGGGGGCGGACCTGCCGTTTGCCGGGACCCTTCATGCGCCACCTGTTCGCTTCGCTCGCCCTCATGCTCGCCACCAGTACTGCCGCCCACGCTGAAAAGCTGACCCTGGAAGCCATCACCGGCCCGCTGCCGCTGTCCGGCCCGACCCTGATGAAGCCGAAGGTCGCTCCCGACGGTTCGCAGGTCAGCTTCCTGCGCGGCAAGGACAGCGACCGCAACCAGCTGGACCTGTGGACCTACGACATCGGCAGCGGCCAGACCCGCCTGCTGGTGGATTCGAAGGTGGTGCTGCCCGGCACCGAGACCCTCAGCGACGAGGAGAAGGCCCGTCGTGAGCGCCAGCGCATCGCCGCGATGACCGGCATCGTCGATTACCAGTGGTCGCCCGACGCGCAGCGCCTGCTGTTTCCGCTCGGCGGCGAGCTGTACCTGTACGACCTCAAGCAGCAGGGCCAGGCGGCGGTACGTCAGCTGACCCACGGTGAAGGTTTCGCCACCGACGCCAAGCTGTCGCCCAAGGGCGGTTTCGTCAGCTTCATCCGCGGCCGCAACCTGTGGGTGATCGACCTGGCCAGTGGCAAGCAGCTGCAGCTGACCCGCGACGGCAGCACCACCATCGGCAACGGCGTGGCCGAGTTCGTCGCCGACGAGGAGATGGACCGCCACACCGGTTACTGGTGGGCGCCGGACGATTCGGCCATCGCCTTCGCCCGCATCGACGAGGCACCGGTGCCGGTGCAGAAGCGCTACGAGGTCTACGCCGACCGCACCGACGTGATCGAGCAGCGTTACCCGGCCGCGGGCGACGCCAACGTGCGCGTGCAGCTGGGCGTGATCGCACCGGCCGCCGATGCGCAGCCGCGCTGGGTCGACCTGGGCAAGGAACAGGACATCTATCTGGCTCGTGTCGATTGGCGCGATGCGCAGCACCTGAGCTTCCAGCGCCAGTCGCGCGACCAGAGGCAGCTGGACCTGGTGGAAGTGGCGCTCGATTCCAACCGCCAGCGCGTGCTCGTCCACGAGACCAGCCCGACCTGGGTGCCGCTGCACAACAGCCTGCGTTTCCTCGATGACGGCAGCGTGCTGTGGTCGTCCGAGCGCACCGGTTTCCAGCATCTGTACCGCATCGACAGCAAGGGCAAGGCCACTGCGCTGACCCACGGCAACTGGCCGGTGGACGAACTGCTGGCGGTCGATGAGAAGGCCGGCAAGGCCTACTTCCGCGCCGGCATCGAGACCTCGCGCGAAAGCCAGATCTATGCGGTGTCGCTGCAGGGCGGTGAGCCGCAGCGCCTGTCCAAGGCGCCGGGCATGCACAGCGCCAGCTTCGCCCGCAATGCCAGCGTCTATGTCGACAGCTGGTCCAACAGCACCACGCCGCCGCAGATCGAGCTGTTCCGCGCCAATGGCGAGAAGATAGCCACCCTGCTCGAGAACGATCTGGCGGACCCGAAGCATCCCTATGCGCGTTACCGCGATGCACAGCGCCCGATCGAGTTCGGCACGCTGACCGCGGCCGACGGCAAGACCCCGCTCAACTACAGCCTGATCAAGCCGGCCGGCTTCGATCCGAACAAGCGCTACCCGGTGGCGGTGTACGTCTACGGTGGCCCGGCCAGCCAGACCGTCACCGACAGCTGGCCCGGCCGTGGTGACCACCTGTTCAACCAGTACCTGGCCCAGCAGGGCTACGTGGTGTTCTCGCTGGACAACCGCGGCACCCCGCGCCGTGGCCGTGACTTCGGGGGCGCGTTGTACGGCAAGCAGGGCACGGTGGAAGTGACCGACCAGCTGCGCGGCGTGACCTGGCTGAAGCAGCAATCGTGGGTGGACCCGGCGCGCATCGGCGTGCAGGGTTGGTCCAACGGTGGCTACATGACCCTGATGCTGCTGGCCAAGGCCTCGAACCAGTACGCCTGTGGCGTGGCCGGTGCGCCGGTGACCGACTGGGGCCTGTACGACAGCCACTACACCGAACGCTACATGGACCTGCCGGCGCGCAACGAAGCGGGTTACCGCGAAGCGCGCGTGCTGACCCATATCGAAGGCCTGCGCTCGCCGCTGCTGCTGATCCACGGCATGGCCGATGACAACGTACTGTTCACCAACTCGACCAGCCTGATGAGTGCGCTGCAGAAGCGTGCACAGCCGTTCGAACTGATGACCTATCCGGGCGCCAAGCATGGCCTGTCCGGTGCCGATGCGCTGCATCGCTACCGCGTCGCCGAAGCCTTCCTGGGACGTTGCCTGAAGCCTTGATTGCCAGCCGGGAAGGAGCCCGCCGATGACCCTGCCACCGCCGATTCCCGCCCATGGCCAGAGGCCTGCCAGCTGGTGGTGCCGACACTGGCGCTGGGCGATGCCGTTGACGGTGGTGCTGGTGCTGGGCGCGGTGGGGGGCGTGGTGACCTGGAGCGTGCTGCGCTGGAGCGAGGCGGCACGCGAGAGCCCACCGATGCGCGAAGCACTGCGCCGCGCCGGTTGCAGCATCGAACTGGTGGAAGCCTTCGGCGAGCCGCTGCGCACCGGATCGATGCCACTGGGCAGCATGCAGACCGCGATCAACGGCCAGCGTGATGTTGGCCTGACCGTGGCCCTTGAAGGACCGCATGCGCATGGTCGGTTGTTCGTGAAGGGCACCCGCAGCGATGACGTATGGGATTACCCGGTGATGTACGTGCTGGGGGAAGACAAGCAGACCTTCGACCTGACCGCGCTTGATGACGACGAGGCCGCACAGGAGTGCGAACTGCAGGCCTGCCGCGAGCGTGGCGACTGCCCACTCACTGCCGTGCTGTGACCTTCGGTCACGCGACCGGGTAAGGGCGACCATGTAGAGTCGACTGTTAGTCGACTGCTCTCCACAAGACGCCTGAAAACCCCGCGCTGCGCGCGATAGTCGACTGACAGTCGACTCTACCCATCAGCCGCGCCGTGACCTCCCGCCGATTGTCGCCGCCGCCCTGAGCGCGTAACTTGCGGGCAACCCTTTGCTGGAGTGTCCCATGAAGCCGATCGCGTTGGCCGTTGCCCTGGCCCTGACTGCCGCCCCGTTGCTGTCCGCACCGCCGGCCCTGGCCGCGCCGGCTGCCAAGGCCGCGACTCCCGCCAGCCCTGCCTGGGTCGCCCGCAGCAATGCACTGGCGCAGATCCTGCTCGATGCACAGGGCCCGTTCCAGCCGGAGGAAACCGGCTTCTTCGGCGTTCCCGGCTACGACGACAAGGTGGCCGACCTCGGCCCGGACAACGGCAAGCGCTACCGCGCCGCGATGGCCAAGGCCCGCGACGAACTGAAGGCGAAGCTGGCCACCGAGCAGGATCCCAATGTCCGCCAGGACCTGGAGATCATGATCCACGCCGCCAGCCAGAACATCGAAGGCAGCGAGCTCAACGAGAAGTACCTGCTGCCCTGGAGCGACGCGCCGCAGACGGTGTTCAGCGGCCTCAACCTGCTGCTGTCCGACCAGGTGCCGGCCGAGCGCCGGGCCAAGGCGATCGACCGCCTCAAGGCCTATGCCGGCCTGCAGCCCGGCGGCACCGCGTTCACCACGCTGGCGCGCCAGCGCTATGAAGAGCACTTGAAGGACAGCAGCCTGCTGCAGCCGACGAAGATCGAAGTGCAGCAGTCGCTGGACAACGTCGAGACCTACATCACCGGCATCGAGTCGCTGCTGAAGAAGTACCAGATCGCCGGTGCCGACGAGGCGATGAAGACCCTGGCCGGGCAGATGAAGGACTACGCTGCCTGGACCCGCAAGGAGGTGCTGCCGAAGGCGCGTACCGATGCACGCCTGCCGGCACCGTTGTACGCGTACCAGCTCAAGCAGGTCGGCATCGACATCGACCCGAAGCTGCTGATGCAGCGCGCGCAGCTGGAATTCATGGAAACCCGCTCGGCGATGCAGCAGCTGGCGCCGCTGGTGGTGAAGGACAAGGGCCTGAAGGTAGCCGACCCGAGCGACCCGGTGGCGGTGATCCGCGCGCTGAAGGCCGACAAGATCGCCGACGATCATCTGGAAGGCCACTACCGCAAGGTGATCGACGCGATCGATCCGCTGATCCGTGAGCACGCCATCGTCGACGTGCCCAAGCGCGCCATGCAGATGCGCCTGGGTTCGGCCGCCGAGAGCGCCGCCAGCCCGGCGCCGCACTTCCTGCCGGCGCCGCTGGTCAACAACACCGGGCAGCAGGGCACCTTCGTGCTGCCGCTGGGCAACCCGGCGGCGGGCCCGGGCGCGCAGTACGACGACTTCAACTTCGGTGCGGCGGCGTGGACGCTGAGCGCGCATGAAGGCCGTCCCGGCCACGAACTGCAGTTCACCGCGATGGTCGAGCGCGGCATTTCGCTGGCGCGCACCATGTTCGCGTTCAATTCGGTGAACGTGGAAGGCTGGGCGCTGTACGCCGAAGCCGAGATGGTGCCGTACGAGCCGCTGGACGGTCAGATGATCGCCCTGCAGTTCCGCCTGCTGCGTGCCGCGCGCGCGATGCTCGACCCGATGCTCAACCTTGGCCTGACCGATCGTGCCAATGGCGAGCGCGTGCTGATGGAGCAGGTCGGCCTGTCCAAGGCGATGGCCACCCAGGAGCTGGACCGCTACATGGTGCGCATGCCGGGCCAGGCCGGAAGCTACTTCTACGGCTACACCCGCATCCTGGAACTGCGCATGCAGACCGAGCTGGCACTGGGCGCGAAGTTCGACCGCCTGGCGTTCAACAACTTCCTGCTCGACCAGGGCCTGCTGCCGCCGGACCAGCTGGCCGACGCGGTGAACAAGGTGTTCGTGCCGAAGTACCAGAAAAAATAACGGTAGCGCCGGGCCATGCCCGGCGACATCTGGTTTTTTCCGCTGCGCTCGCCGGGCATGGCCCGGCGCTACCCGCGTTGACGCTGCTGCGTCAACGCTGCGGTGTGATCACCTGTGTCGGCAATCGCGCGGGCGGTGCCGGATTCGGCACCCAGATCGCGACGCCGGCGGCGCGCTTCTGCGTGGTCGGAATGCCGATGCCGACGCCTCCGCCGACATGCGAGCCGAACGTGCCGGCGCCGACCGACATGCCCACCGGCGAACCGCTGCTGCCCACGCCCATCAACACGACACCGTTGGCGCCCAGCGCCGCAGCCTCACGTTTCAGGCGGGCCACGGCGGCATCGGTCTGGCCCTGGGTGCCGAAGCCCACCGCAGACGCTGATTCCAGCTGTGCGATTTCCTGCGAGCCGGCCGGTGGCGTCGAATAGATCTGCACCAGCGCCGGATCGATCGGGGCGCGGGCGCGGCCCAGCATCACCTTGGAGGTACTGGCGCAGCCAGCGGCGACCAGCAGGATGGCCGCCAACGCGGCCCAACGGATGTTCATGGCACGACCCCTGTAGGACTGGTTGCGATCATCGGCGGGCCACTCTGAATCGGCGCCAACACCCGGGCCAGGGCACGCACGGCAGCACGCTAGCACGGTGCGGGTGACAGCCCTGCCAATGGCAGTAGGCGGCGACAGCGGGAACGTCTATGGTTGGGGCAGGAACCAACTGCGGGAGAGCGGCATGGGTGTGATCAGTCTGTTGTGGGGCGTACTGGCGCTGTTGTGGATGATCCTGGCGCTGATTCCGCTGCTGGGCTGGGGCAACTGGTTCCTGATCCCGTTTGCCGCCGTCGGCGCGGTGATCGCCGCGCTGGGCATCCTGTTCACCCATCCGACCAAGCGTGGGCGGGCCTGGGCCGGGCTGGTGCTGAACGGCATCGTGGTGGTGGTTGGCATCCTGCGCCTGGGCCTGGGCGGCGGCGTGGTCTGATCCCGGGCCGGGGTGCGACAGGGCGTCGCAGGCGCACGGCCCGTGGCCGGGCAGGGGCGTACAATGGATGGCTGCGCGAGCCCCCCGCGTGCCTGTGAATCCGCGCCCGGCGCGGCTGCCCCATGATCATCCGACCCCGTCCCCACGGCTGGCAACTGCTGTACATCCTGCGCGGCTCGATCGTCAAAGCGATCGCGCCGAAGGTGCTGGCCATCCTGATCCTGTCCATCGCCGTGGCCGCGGTGGTGGAACTGGCACCGCCGACCGGCATCGAGCGCGTCTCGGTCACGCCGTTCACCCTGCTCGGCCTGGTGCTGTCGATCTTCCTCAGCTTCCGCAACAGCGCCTGCTACGAGCGCTGGTGGGAAGGCCGCAAGCTGTGGGGCCAGCTGGTCTACGAATCGCGATCGCTGGCCCGCCAGGTGAACCTGCTGCTGGCCGATGACACCGGCCGTCGTCGCCGCATCGCCTACCTCACCACGGCCTTCGCCCATGCCCTGGCCGGTCGCCTGCGCGGGCGTATCGTCGCCCTGGTAGCGTTGCCGTGGCTGGACAAGCGCCAGCGCGAACAGCTGGGCCAGCGCGAGAACGTGCCCGACGCGCTGTTGTCGATGATCGCCGCCGAGCTGGCGCAGGCACTGCGCAGCGGTGAGCTGGACCCGATCCTCTACACCCAGCTGGAAGAACGCCTGCACGCGATGTCGTCGATCCAGGCCGGCTGCGAGCGCATTCTCACCACGCCGCTGCCGTTCGCTTACACCCTGCTGCTGCACCGCTGTGCGTGGATGTTCTGCGTGCTGCTGCCGTTCGGCCTGGCCAGTTCGCTGGGCTGGGGCACGCCGGTGCTGTCGGCGGTGTTGGCCTATGCCTTCTTCGGCCTGGACCAGCTGGGCGAAGAAATGGAAGACCCGTTCGGCCTGGAGCCGAACGACCTGCCGCTGGACGCGCTGGTGCGCACGATCGAGATCGACCAGCTCGACGCGCTCGGCGAACGCCCCTTGCCCGAACCCCTGCTGCCGCAGGGCTACCTGTTGCAATAGCCACTCCTCGGAGCCTGCCATGTCTCATCCGCTTTACCGCCCGCGCCGCATGCGCCACGACGAGTTCTCGCGCCGCCTGATGCGCGAGAACACGCTGACCACCGACGACCTGATCTACCCGGTGTTCGTGCACGAACTGGCTGGCCGCACCGCAGTGCCGTCGATGCCGGGCGTGGAGCGTCTGTCCATCGAAGAGCTGCTGAAGGTGGCCGAAGAGGCGCTGGAGCTGGGCATTCCGGTGATCGACCTGTTCCCGGTGATCGACCCGTCGCTGAAGTCGCTGGACGCGTCGGCGGCGTGGGCCGAGGACGGCCTGGCACAGCGTGCGATCCGCGCGCTGAAGTCGCGCTTCCCGGAGCTGGGGGTGATGACCGACGTGGCGCTGGACCCGTACACCACGCATGGCCAGGACGGCATCATCGACGACAAGGGCTATGTGCTGAACGGCATCACCGTCGAGGCGCTGGTCAAGCAGTCGGTATCGCACGCCGAAGCCGGTGTCGACATCGTTTCGCCCTCGGACATGATGGACGGCCGCATCGGCGCGATCCGCCGTGCGCTGGATGCCGACAACCACATCAACGTGCGCATCATGGCGTACTCGGCCAAGTACGCCTCGGCGTTCTACGGCCCGTTCCGCGATGCGGTGGGCAGTGCGGCCAGCCTCGGCAAGGCCGACAAGAAGACCTACCAGATGGATCCGGCCAACGGCGACGAGGCCCTGCGCGAGATCGCGCTGGACCTGGAAGAGGGTGCTGACATGGTGATGGTCAAGCCGGGCATGCCGTACCTGGACCTGGTGCGCCGGGTGAAGGAAACGTTCGGCGTGCCGACCTTCGCCTACCAGGTGAGCGGCGAGTACGCGATGATGAAAGCCGCCTTCGCCAATGGCTGGCTGGACGAGCGCGCCTGCGTGCTGGAGTCGCTGCTGGGCTTCAAGCGGGCCGGCGCCGATGGCGTGCTGACCTATTTCGCGCCGCAGGTGGCGCGATGGCTGCGCGAGCGCTGACAATAGCGCCACGATAGACGGAGGATTACGCGATGGGCCCCGAACTGGGATGGATGCAATGGCTGATCTGGGGCATCGGTACGCTGGTGTTCGGCGCCATCATCGTCGGTGTCTTCATCGCTGCCTGGCGGGCCGGCAAGCGCCCGCCGGAGCAGCTCTCCGCCGCCCGCCACGTGGCCCGTGAACAGGCCCTGCCGGACAGCGTGCAGGCCGAACTGGCCGCGTTGAACCAGCGCAAGGACAATGGCCAGCTGAGCGAGGTGGAGTACGAGCAGCAGCGCGCCAAGGTGTTGTCGCGCTGACGGGTGGGTGCCAACCTTGGTTGGCGTTCGCCGTCACCGTGCGCCCGGTAGGCACCCGGCCACCGCCACCACCTTCGGCACCGCCAACCGGTACACGTCCACGCCACCGGCACGCGGTGCCTTCGCCGCACTGCTGGCGACCATCATCTCGCCCGGCTTGGCGTTGTCGATCACCGGCGCGCCGGTCCAGCCGCTGGCCTGGTTGAACGACAGCCCCAATGGCTGCAGCGCCGCACCGGTCCACGCGCAGCCGCTGCTCCACACCTGCGTGGTCGTGCCGTTGCCGCGGCTGAACACCACGGCGCCGTCATGCCCCAGCCAGTCGCCATCGGTCTCGTCGTCGGCGCTGTTCAACGCGCTCAGTGCGCTGGCCGGGCCACGCAGTCCCTGCGCATCCAGCGTCGCCACGAACAGGTCCCAGCCGGCGCCACGGCCCTGCTGGCGGGCAAACAACAGCTGCCTGCCATCCGCGCTCAGGGCCGGCCCACGCTCTTCCCGGCGGCCCGCGTCGCCCGCCAGCAGCTGCGCGGTACCCAGTCGGCCATCGGTGGCGAGAGCGGCCCGATACAGCGCCAGCTTGCCCTCGCGGCCGGCCGCGAACAGCAGCCAGCGGCCGTCGCGGCTGAAGTAGGGATCATGGGCCTCACCGGCCACGCCTACCGGCAAGGCCTGCGCCTGCTGCCAGCGGCCGGCCACCACGCGCGCCTCCCACAGGCCCCAACCGGCTTCGCCACGGCGGGCGAAGACGATGCGCTGGCCATCGGCACTGATCGTGGCGCGGCCCTCGTCGGCGCGGGTCGAGACCACGCCCATGCCTTCGATGCCGTACTCGTTCAACGCCATCGCCACGGGGGCAGAGAGTAGACTGGCGGCAAGCACCAGCAGGGGCGGGGTGATGCGCATCATCCGGGTCCGTGCACGAAAGAGCACCAGTCTAGCCAGCTTGAGGATTCCATGACCGACCGTTACGCCGTCTTCGGACACCCCGTTGCCCACTCGAAGTCGCCGCAGATCCATGCCACGTTCGGTCGCCAGGAAGGCATCGCGGTGGATTACCGCGCGATCGACCTGGCCCCGGATGCGTTCCTGGCCGGCCTGGAAGCCTTCGCCGCCGACGGTGGTGTCGGCGCCAACGTCACCTCGCCGCACAAGGAAGCCGCGTTCTCGGTGTGCACCACGCTGACCGCACGTGCGCGCCGCGCCGGTTCGGTCAACACGCTGCTGCGCAAGGGCGACCGCTGGCACGGTGACACCACCGACGGCATCGGCCTGGTGCGCGACCTGACCGACCGCCACGGCCTGGACCTGCGTGGCCGCCGCATGCTGCTGATCGGTGCCGGTGGCTCCGCGCGCAGCGTCGCTCCGGCCTTCCTCGATGCTGGAATCACCGAACTGGTGGTGGTCAACCGTACGCCGGAACGCGCCGATGAACTGATCGACGCCATGGGCGAGCCGGGCCGCGCGATCAGCCGCTACTGGGAAGACCTGCGCGAGCTGGGCGACTTCGAGCTGATCGTCAACGCCACCTCGGCCGGCCGCGACCGCGACGTTGAGTTCAAGCTGCCACTGTCGCTGGTCAACTCGATGACCACCGCCGTCGACCTGAACTACGGCGAGGCCGCCATCGCCTTCCTGGCCTGGGCGCGCGCAGCGAACTGCCGCAATACCGTGGACGGCCTGGGCATGCTGGTCGAGCAGGCCGCCGAGAGCTTCCTGCAGTGGCACGGTGTGCGCCCGCAGACCGACGAGGTCTACCAGACGCTGCGGCAGGGTGCCGCCGTGCTTGCCGGCGAGGACTGATCGATGGACAACACGACCCTGATGGTGACGGTGCTGAGCATCGTGGGCGTGCGCCTGCCGGTGCTGATCGCACTGTGCGTGGGCCTGGTCTGGGTGGTCGGCGCACCACGCGATGCCACCCGCACAGGCGCCCTGGTCGGTCTGGTGCTGTTGCTGCTGTCCAGCCTCGGCGGCATGGCCGCCGGCATCCTGCCGATGTGGTTGATCAACAGCGGCAACTTCGACGCCATCTCGGGCATGAGTGCCATCCTTGGCGTGCTGCACTTCGCGCTGGCGATGGTCGAGGCCATCGGCGTGGTGCTGCTGGTGTGGGCGCTGGTGCGCCTGCTGCGTACCCGCACGATCCCGGCGTCCTGACCGGTCGCGCCGGGCCATGCCCGGCGTATCTGGCCCATGAGCGGTCCGGCCATCGGACCGTGACCGCCGCCTGGCGTCGTCGCTGGCCCGTTCAGGGTGCCAGCGACGGTGAACGTGGCCGGCCATGCGACAATGACCGGCCTGATCCAGCCACGGTACTTCCCGGCGTGACCGAAACCGTCGCCGCTCCGCGCACGCTCGATGACCCCTTGAAGGACGCGATCCGCAAGGCGTACACGACGCTGCAGGCCAATACGCCCGGCTTCTCCACCCGCCGCTCGCAGAGCCAGATGATCGGCGTGGTGTCGCGTGCGTTGTCGAAAAGCGGTGGCGTCGGTGTGGTCGAAGCGCCCACCGGCGTCGGCAAGAGCCTGGGCTACCTCACCGCAGGCGTACCGATCGCGCTGGCCAGCAAGAAGAAGCTGGTGATCAGCACCGGTACCGTGGCGCTGCAGTCGCAGCTGGTCGAGCGCGACATTCCGAATTTCCTGAAAGCCACCGGCCTGGAAGCGACCGTCGCGCTGGCCAAGGGCCGTACCCGCTACCTGTGCACGCGCAACGCTGCCGAAGCGCAGGGCGAGGGTTCCCAGGGCGGCATGTTCGAGGATGACGCGCCCTTGTTCGACCGGCCGCTGGCGCCGATCGAGATGGACATCGCCAAGCGCCTGACCGATGCCTTCACCGGCGGCAGCTGGGATGGCGACATCGACAACGCGCCGGAGACCATCAGCCCCGGCCTGCGCAGCCGCATCACCACGCCGGCCTCGGGCTGTGCCGGGCGCCGCTGTGCCTATTCGGCGCAGTGCGCGGTGCTGCGTTCGCGCAACACGGTGCGTGACGCACAGATCGTGGTCACCAACCACGCGCTGCTGCTGTCGGCGCTGTCGATCGGCGACAGCGACAACGGCCAGCCGTTGATCGCGCCGCCGTCGGACATGCTGCTGGTGCTGGACGAAGGTCATCACATCGGCAACGTGGCGATCGACCAGGGCGCGGCCAGCCTGGCGCTGGACGAGATGGCCAAGCGCACCGGTCGCCTGCAGATCCTGATTGCCGGCGCCTACCGCGCGGTCGACAAGGATCGCCTGGGCAACCTGCTGCCCAACGAAGCGATCGACGTGGCCAGCAACGTCGCCAAGCAGCTGCGCGCGTTCCGCGACCACATCGAACGGGTATGGATGCCGGCACCGGCCGATGAAGAGCCGATGTGGCGCGCGGCCAACGGCCGCCTGCCCGAGGCCTGGCGCGAGCCGATCGAAGCGCTGGCCGACGACACCCGCAGCCTCTACAACTGGGCGCATGCCGCCACCGCGCAGGTGGCCAAGGGCAAGCAGGACGATGCCGCGCGCGAGCGCCTGCAGCGCAACCTGGGCATGGCGCTGGAAATGATCGAGCAGCAGTACAACCTGTGGCAGGCGTGGCGCCGCGAAGACAAGGACGGCGCGCCGCCGATGGCACGCTGGGTCACCGCCACCCGCGACGGCGATCTGGTGCTGCACGGCTCGCCGGTGTCGGCCGCGCACGTGCTGCGCAAGCTGCTGTGGGATGAAGTGGATTCGGTGGTGATGACCTCGGCGACGTTGACCGGCGGTGGCGATTTCCAGTCGCTGGCGATCGACAACGGCATTCCCGAAGAGGCCGAGATGGTCTCGCTGTCATCGCCGTTCGACCTGCCCAACCAGGCCGAGCTGATCGTGCCGAAGTTCCCGGTCACGCCGGACGACCGCGAAGGCCATCCGCGCGAAGTGGCGCGCTACCTCGACACCGAACTGGACTGGGCCAAGGGCTCGATGGTGTTGTTCACCTCGCGCTGGAAGATGGAGAAGGTGGCCGGGCTGATGTCGGCCGCGCGCCGCAAGCAGGTGCTGGTGCAGGGCGAGATGTCCAAGACCCGGCTGATCGACGAGCACCTGCGCCGCGTGGCGGCGGGCGAGGGTTCGGTGCTGTTCGGCCTGAACTCGTTCGGCGAAGGCCTCGACCTGCCCGGCGAAGCCTGCACCACGGTGGTGATCACCCAGGTGCCGTTCGCGGTGCCGACCGATCCGCAGACCGCCACCCTCAGCGAGTGGTTCGAAGGGCGCGGGCTCAATGCCTTCAACCTGATCGCCATTCCGCACGCGCTGCGCACGCTGACCCAGTTCGCCGGCCGTTTGATCCGCACCTCCACCGACACCGGGCGCGTGGTCATCCTCGATTCGCGGCTGCTGACCCGCCGCTACGGCAAGCGCATCATCGACGCACTGCCGCCGTTCAAGCGTGTGATCGGCTGACCTCTGGTAGCGCCGGGCCATGCCCGGCGAGCGCGAAGCGCGGCTGTGTCAGGCGTCAGGAACATCGGATCGAAAAGCCGCCGGGCATGGCCCGGCGCTACCTAATCGCCCAGCAGCGCGGTGTTGCGTACGGCGCCCTTGTCGGCGCTGGTGGCGAGCAGGGCGTAGGCTTTCAACGCGCTGGTGACCTTGCGCGGGCGCGGTGCACGCGGTTTCCAGCCACGCGCATCGGCGTCGGCGCGGCGCTGGGCCAGCGTGGCGTCATCCAGCAGCAGATCGATGCGGCGCGCCGGGATGTCGATGCGGATGCGGTCGCCATCTTCCACCAGGCCGATCGTGCCGCCGCTGGCGGCTTCCGGAGAGGCGTGGCCGATCGACAGTCCCGAGGTGCCGCCGGAGAAACGGCCATCGGTGAGCAGTGCGCACTGCTTGCCCAGCCCCTTCGATTTCAGGTAGCTGGTCGGGTACAGCATTTCCTGCATGCCGGGGCCGCCCTTCGGGCCTTCGTAGCGGATGACCACCACATCGCCGGCCTTCACCTCGTCGGCGAGGATGCCGGCCACGGCCGCGTCCTGGCTTTCGTAGACGCGCGCGTTGCCTTCGAACACGTGGATCGACTCGTCCACGCCGGCGGTCTTCACCACGCAGCCGTCCACCGCCAGGTTGCCACGCAGCACGGCCAGGCCGCCTTCGGCCGAATAGGCGTGCTCGACGCTGCGGATGCAGCCCTCGGCACGGTCCACGTCCAGCGTCGGCCAGCGTGTGGCCTGGCTGAAGGCCACCTGGGTGGGGATGCCGGCCGGGCCGGCACGGAAGAAGTCCTGCACGCTCGAGTCGCTGCTGACCGCCACGTCCCAGCGTGCGATGGCATCGGCCAGGCTGCGGCTGTGCACGGTCGGCACACTGGTATCCAGCAGTCCACCGCGCGCCAGTTCACCGAGGATGCCGTACACGCCGCCCGCGCGGTGCACGTCTTCCATGTGGTACTTGGGCGTGTTCGGCGCCACCTTGCACAGCTGCGGTACGCGCCGCGACAACGCGTCGATATGGGTCAGGTCGAAGTCCACCTCCGCTTCCTGCGCGGCCGCCAGCAGGTGCAGGATGGTATTGGTGGACCCGCCCATGGCGATGTCCAGGGTCATTGCGTTGGCGAACGCGGCCTGGGTGGCGATGCCACGCGGCAGCGCAGTCGGGTCTTCGCCGCCATACCAGCGGTGGCACAGCTCGACGATCAGGCGGCCGGCGCGCAGGAACAGCTGCTCGCGGTCGGCGTGGGTGGCCAGCGTGGAGCCGTTGCCGGGCAACGACAGGCCCAGTGCTTCGGTCAGGCAGTTCATCGAGTTGGCGGTGAACATGCCCGAGCAGGAACCGCAGGTCGGGCAGGCACTGCGCTCGAACTCGGCCACTTTTTCGTCGCTGGCGCTTTCGTCGGCGGCGATCACCATCGCATCGACCAGGTCCAGCTTGTGCTCGGACAGTTTGGTCTTGCCCGCTTCCATCGGCCCGCCGGAGACGAACACCACCGGGATGTTGAGGCGCAGCGCAGCCATCAGCATGCCGGGGGTGATCTTGTCGCAGTTGGAAATGCACACCAGCGCATCGGCGCAGTGCGCATTGGCCATGTACTCCACCGAGTCGGCGATGATTTCGCGGCTGGGCAGCGAGTACAGCATGCCGTCGTGACCCATGGCGATGCCATCGTCCACGGCGATCGTGTTGAATTCCTTGGCGACGCCGCCGACTTTTTCGATCTCGCGCGCGACCAGTTGGCCGAGGTCCTTCAGGTGCACGTGGCCGGGCACGAACTGGGTGAAGGAGTTGGCGATGGCGATGATCGGCTTGTGGAAGTCGCCGTCCTTCATGCCGGTGGCGCGCCACAGGGCGCGGGCGCCGGCCATGTTGCGGCCGGCGGTGGAGGTACGGGAACGGTATTCGGGCATGGCTGGCGGAACGGGCGGGCCGTACGACGTGGGGGTCGCCTGATCATGGACAATTTTTTCGGTTGCTGCTGCAACCACCGGAGGTGGTCTGGCCGGGCTGCGCCCGGCACCCGCGGTAGTGCCAGCCGCTGGCCGGCAACCTCAACAGCAGCAGCTGGGCTATCCGTGGGATCGCGGGGTGTGTGCCAGCCAAGGTTGGCACCTGCCAGAGCGGTGCGCCGCCCGGGGTCGGATCCCATCGCGGCGCGATGGGCTCTGACCCCAATGCCCGACGAAAATGAAAGTCCGTTCATCTTTCGGACTTTGCCGATTCCGGTTGCTGGTCCGGATTTGGCATCATTGGGGCATTGATCCGTCGACAGGGCATGAGGCCATGAAACGTTCCCGCACCACCGCGCTGCTGCTGATGAGCGCCGCACCGCTGCTGTTCACCGCCTGCCAGAAGGAGCCGGAGGTGAAGGTGCAGGAAGGCCTGTACACCTCGGTCGAGGCCTGCACCGAGGCCACCGGCGATCCGTCGTCGTGCCGCAATGCCTTCGCCGAAGCGCAGAAGCAGGCCGCCGATGCCGCGCCGAAGTACGCCAGCAAGGAAGCCTGCGAGAAGGACTACAAGCCGGAACAGTGCGTGCAGCAGCACACCTCGGCCGGTACCTCGTTCATCGGCCCGATGATGATGGGCTTCTTCATGTCGCAGATGCTGAGCAACCGCGGCGGCTTGGCTCCGCAGGCGCCGGCGTCGGCGCCGGCCTACCAGGACAAGAGCGCCGGTTGGGCGCGTCCGGCCCCGGGCGGCAGCGGTGGCCTGAACACCGCCAGCGGCATCGGCGCGGGCAAGGCGGGCCTGGCCCCGGTCACCAGCGAGCCGAACCGTGCGGTCACCGCCAGCCGTGGTGGTTTCGGCAACACCAGCGCACGCCGCAGCACCAGCGGCAGCTACGGCGGCTGATCGACCCATGCAGCGTATCCGGATTGCCGAGCGTGCCCAGTGGCGGGCACGCGCGGAAGAGGCGGGTTTCCGCTTCCACACCATCGATGGCCAGCCGTATTGGGATGAGAGCGCGTACTACGCCTTCACCCTGCGCCAGATCGAGCAGGACATCGAAGACCCCAGCGCCGAGCTGCACCAGATGGCGCTGGACCTGGTCGGCGATGTCATCGGCAGCGAACGCCTGATGGACCAGCTGGCGATTCCGTCGCATTACCGCGACTGGATCGCCGACAGCTGGCGCCAGCGCCAGCCGCATCTGTACGGTCGCCTGGACCTGGCCTACGACGGTACCGGCCCGGCCAAACTGTACGAGTTGAACTACGACACGCCGACCTCGCTGTTCGAGGCCAGCTTCTTCCAGTGGCAGTGGCTGGAAGACCAGCGCAATGCCGGTCGCCTGCCGCAGCATGCCGACCAGTTCAACGCGATCCACGAAGCGCTGGTCGAACGCTTCGGCGAACTGGCCACGCAGTTGCCGCCGCCGCTGTATTTCAGCGCCGTGGGCAGCTCCGAAGAAGACCGCGGCACCGTGGAGTACCTGCGCGACTGTGCGTCGCAGGCCGGCCTGCATGGCCAGGCTATCGCCATCGAGGATATCGGCCTGTCCGAGGACGGTCGCTTCACCGCGCTGGACGATTCGGTGATCGGCACGCTGTTCAAGCTGTACCCGCTGGAAGACCTGATGGCCGAAGAGTTCGGCCGCGCGCTGCCCCGCTCGGGCGTGCAGCTGCTGGAGCCGGCGTGGAAGGCGGTGCCGAGCAACAAGGGCATCCTACCGCTGCTGTGGCAGCGCAACGTGGGCCATCCGAACCTGCTGGAAGCGCATTTCGATGACGGCAGCACGCTGGCCTCGGGCTGGGTGCGCAAGCCGCTGTTCTCGCGCGAAGGCGCCAACATCGAGATGCACCTGGCCGATGGCAGCACCCAACGCAGCGACGGGCCCTACGACGGCCCGGCGATCATCCAGCGTGCGCACCCGCTTACCCGCTTCGAGGGCGGTTATCCGCTGATCGGCAGCTGGGTGATCGGTGACCACGCCTGTGGCATCGGCATCCGCGAGGATGACAGCGCGATCACCCGCGACAGTGCGCGTTTCGTGCCGCATGCGATCGTGGACGAGGCGCCGACGCGGATCTACGTCTGATGACGGTGCGGCGCCCCCAAGGTCGACGAGGACGAGTGACGCCGGTGGCAGGGCGACATGGGTAGTGCCGGCCGCTGGCCGGCAACCGCAATTGGTAGTGGCCGACCTTGGTCGGCGGTTGGGTTTTGTGCCAACCAAGGTTGGCACCTACCAGAGCGGCTGCGAACCAGAGCAATGTGCCGGTAGCGCCGGGCCATGCCCGGCGAGCGCAGCGGTCCCGACAGAGCCGCCGGGCATGGCCCGGCGCCATCGATCAGAGCAACCCCTCGCGCTTCACCGCCAGATAGCGCTCCACCAGCGCGCCGGGCAGGGCATCGGCGGTCACGTCCAGCACCATCACCTTCTCGCTGCGCAGTGCCTCATGCGCCTTCGCGCGCTGCTGCAGGTAAAGTGCAGCGGCACCGGCCTGGGTCGCGTCTTCCAGGGTCTGCACGTCACCTTCCAGCGCAGCGTCCAGTTCGCGTTCGCGCAGGCTGGCCACGCACACCAGATGGCGGCGCTGCAGCAGGCGCACCGCTGCCAGCAGGTCCTCGATATCCTCGTCACGCACGTTGCTGACCAGCATCACCAGCGCCCGCCGACGCTGGCGCAGTGATACTTCGATGGCGGCCGCCAGATAGTCGGTGGCCACCGCGCGCGGCTGCAGGTCGTAGCTGGCGCGCAGCAAGTGCTCGACCGTGCCCATGCCACGCTGCGGCGCCACCCAGCGGCGTTCGCCACCGGCAGCGAACAGGCCGGCGGCATCGCCCTGGCGCAGCGCCAGGTAGGCCACCACCAGCGAGGCGTTCAAGGCATGGTCGAAGTGCGAGAGCCCGCCTTCGCTGGCCAGCATGCGCCGGCCACTGTCGAGCATCAGCAGCAACTGCTGGTTCTTCTCGTCCTGGTACTCGCGCGAGATCAGCTTGCGCGCACGTGCGGTGGCCTTCCAGTCGAGCTGGCGCAGGCTGTCACCCACGCGGTATTCGCGCATCTGGTGGAAGTCGGTGCCTTCACCGCGGCGGCGCTTCACGTGCGCACCGACCAGTCGCGAGGCCTGGTCGGCACTGAACAGGGCGAAGCGGGTGAGCGGCACGAAGTTCGGATAGACCCGCACGTCCAGCGATGGCGGCAGGGTGCGTTGCTGCCACCACAGGCGCCACGGCGAGCGCATGCGCAGGTGCACGCCTTCGAAGCGGAAGTGCCCCCGCTGCAGCGGCTGAAGGTGGTAGTGCAGGGTGGAGGCACTGCCGCCCTGCAGGCGCACGCGCTGCGGCAGTGATTCCAGCGGCCAGCCACCGGGCACCAGGTCGAACACCTGCACCGTCATCGATTGTTCGGCCTGCAGGCGCAGCGCGGCTTCGCGACGCACGCCCAGTGCCAGCGCCTCGGGCAGCTCGCGTTGCACCTGCGGCGACGGACGCCGCGACTGCCGCCACAGATCCATCAACGCCGGCACGGCAATCGCCAGCGCCGCCAGCGCCCAGCTCCAGCGCGGCAGCACGCCGCCCAGCACCAGGCCACCCAGCGCGGCCCAGGCCAGCAGCAGCGACAGCAGCAGCGGTGCCGGTCTCATCGGCGCGGCGCTTCCACCTTGGCCAGCAGTGCGCCCAGCACGTCGTCGGCGTCCTGGCCTTCGATCTGCAGTTCCGGTGCCAGCGCGATGCGATGGCGCAGTGCAGGGCGCGCGATGTCGCGCACGTCATCCGGAGTGACGAAATCACGACCGGCCAGCACCGCCTGTGCACGCGAGGCGCGCACCAGCGCGATGCTGCCACGCGGGCCGGCGCCGACCGCGATACCCGGCCACTGCCTCGTCGCCGCCACGATCCGCACCGCGTAGTCGACCACTTCGTCATCGACCGTGATCGCGGCGGTGGCACGCTGCAGTTCCAGCAGCTCACCAGCACCGAGCACGCGCGGCACCTGGCTCAGGTCGAAATCGCTGGCGGCACGGCCGCTGGTGATCGCGGTCACCATGCGCTTCTCGTCCTCCAGCTGCGGATAGTCGATCAGCACCTTCAGCAGGAAGCGGTCCAGCTGTGCTTCCGGCAGCGGATAGGTGCCTTCCTGCTCCAGCGGATTCTGCGTGGCCAGCGCCATGAACGGCGGCGCCAGGGTGAAGGCCTTGCCTTCGATGGTCACCTGGCCTTCCTGCATCACTTCCAGCAGCGCCGACTGGGTCTTGGCCGGCGCACGGTTGATCTCGTCGGCCAGCAGCAGGTTGGTGAACACGGGACCGCGACGGATCTTGAAGCTCTCGCTCTTCGGGTCGTACACCGCGTGGCCGCTGACGTCGCTGGGCATCAGGTCGGGGGTGAACTGCACGCGGCCGTAGTCCAGTTCCAGGGCCTGTGCCAGTGCGCGCACCAGCAGGGTTTTGCCCAGTCCGGGGACGCCCTCGATCAGCACGTGGCCGCCGGCGAGCAGGGCCACCAGGATCTGGTCCAGCACCTCGGCCTGGCCGATGAAAGCGTGGCCGATGGCGTCGCGGATGGCATCGACGCGTTCGATCAGGCGGGCGTTGGCGGCCGCCGGCAGCTCGGGGACTTCGGTCATAGCAGGGATCTCATCTGGAGCAGCAAGCGGATGCGCTCGCGCAGGGCGGAGGAATCGTGCGGCGGAGGGGGCGAGAGCGCGCTGGCGACGCGGCTTTGCGGCCACTTCAACAGCTCGGCGATGGCCTGGTCACGCGGGGCGCCATCGAGTGCGGCGGCAACCGGCGCGCGCAGGCGCAGGCGATGCAGGAACAGCGCGAGCACGGCTTCGTACAGGCGCGTGCCGTGACCGAAGCGCAGCAACAGTTCGCCACTGGCACGCACGTGTTCCAGCAGCGAGCGGCGTTCCAGCACCGGCGACGGCAGCAGGCTGCCGAAGCGCTGCGAGCGGCCCCACAACCAGCCCAGCAAAGCGAGCAGCAGAGGCACCCATAACGGCCAGCCTTGGTAGAACAGGCGCGCCCACAGCGATGGCGGTTGACTGGCATAGACCAGCCAGACCGCCCCCTTGCCGTAGTTCGGATCGAGCAGGTAGCGGGTCAGGTCGCGGTGGGCGGGATCATGCAGGCCGTCGCTGGCCTTGCCGGCGGCAGCCGCCAGCCGCGCTGCAGGCGAGTCGACATCGCCGCGCATGAACTCCATGTCGGCCAGTACGCTGACCCTGCCCTGTCCGTGGCGCAGGCGCGCGAACACCAGATCGCGATCACCGCCCCAGCGTCGCTCGGCCTGCGCTTTGGCGGCAAAGCCAAGCGTGAAGCGGCGGCCACCGCAGAATTCGCTGTGACCGGTGTCGTCGTCGATGTGGAACGGCTGGCAGTCGCTGCGCTGGAACAGGCTGTCCACGCCCAGCTGGTCCAACAGCGGCCCCTGCGTGCTGTTGGTATCGTCTTCGGCCGGCGGCGGCGTGCGCACCAGCAGATGGCCGCCACGGTCGACCCAGTCCAGCAGCTGTTTCACGGTGGGTGCCGGCAGCTCGCTGCTGTCCTGCAACAGCACCACGGTGTCGTGCGGCGCCAGCGCCATCTGCTGCAGCTCAAGCCGCGGCCGCGCGTGCACGTCGATGCCGTCGGCGCGCAGCGCCTGGCCCAGCACGTACAGCGGGTTGTAGGCGGCTTCGCCCTGCGGCGGCAGCGGAAGCGTTTCGGTGACCCGCTCGTGCGTGCGCAGGTAGAGGATGGTCAGCGGCACGCCGAACAGCACCAGCACGCCCAGCAGCAACGACCAGAACAGGCGCGGGCTCATGCCTGCCACCGGTACTGCTGGCGCAGGGTCTCGGCCAGCGTGTCGAAATCGCTGCGGCTGGGCAGGCGGCCACCGTAGGCGGCGTACTGCCACATGCGCACGATGCGCGCGAAAAGATCACGGTCGGCCGCTTCGGGCATGCGCCGCGAGGCGCGCAGGCATTGTGCTTCGGTAGCGCCGGGTGGCAAGGCGATGCCGCTGCGCTCGCCGACGGTACGCACGCTGGCACGGTACAGCAGCGCCAGTGCCTGGCGTGGTCGGCCCTGGTCCCACAACAGGCCAGCCTGGGTGGCGACGTCCGACGGCAGCACCACCGGCAACGTCACCTGTTCCTCCACCACCTTCGGTGCAGCGTCGGCCTTGCGCCGCCCGCTGCCGCGCAGCCACGGCAGCCACAGCCGTGCGGTCAGCAGCAGCACCAGCAGCAGGACGCCGAGCAGGCCCCACAGGCCCCACTCGGCCAACCGTGCCAGCCAGGCGATGCCGTCCTTGCGCGGCTTGCGCTCACCCTTGTTGCTGCTGTCGCTCTGCAGCGACTTGTCTTCCTTCTTCTTTTCCTCGGCCTTTTCGATCGGCTTCCAGTGCGTGATCTGACGGGTCGGGCGCTGCAGCGGATCCTCATAGGCACGATTCACCGCCTGGCGGAAACCGGCGGTGTCCACCGGCGATGTGCCGAAGATCGTTGCCGGGGTGTTGGCCGGGTCGATCGTGGCTTCGTCGTCGCCCGCATCGGCGCCGATGTCGCTGGGTTTGCCCAGCACACGCTCCGGCCCGGCATCTGCGTCCTGCGCATGCACCGGTGCGGAGACCAGTGGCAGCGCCAGGCACAGCAGCAGGGCCAGCGTCGATGCGGCCGGCAGCAGGCGATCGCGCAGGCGGCGCAGGGCGATTTCCACGTCCCAGGCTTCCATCTGCGTGCGCCGGTTCAGATACAGGCCGAAGCCGCCACCGACGAAGAACGGGCCGATCATCACCGAGGCCAGCCAGCACGCCAGGTTGAAACCCAGCCGCGCCCACGCCGGTGTATCCCGGCCGATCATGTCCCACGCTGCGCGCCAGGATTCGGACATCAGCTCCAGCGGCATGAACATGAACACCGCGCCGATCGCACCCGAAACCAGCGCCGCTTCGAAGGCCATGCAGGCCATGGTCAGCACCAGTGCGGCGCCAGCGGCACCGGCCGCCACCGTGCGCCGACGTGGACCACGCTGGGCGGGGGCGTTGCCCTCCAGCAGGTTCACCGGCAGGCACAGGCTGCGCAGCACGCTGAAGCGGCGCCATCCCAGGTAGCCCCAGAAACCGCTGTTGCCCCAGTGACGCTGGACGCGCAGCGCCGCCAGCGTACCGACCGGCTCGCCGAAGATGCCGCGTGACAGCACGTACAGCGGTGCGCGTTCGAACAGCGGCTTGCACCACCACATCGCCAGCCAGGCCCAGCCGAACGCATCCAGCCACCAGCCCAGCGCGTTGAAGATCACGAACAGCGGTGCGCTGGCCAGCAACCAGCTGCCCCACACCGCACGCGCGTGGCGGCGGGCGAGGGCATTGCCCAGCTCCATGGCTTCCCAGCCGCTGCGCGCCCGCAACACCACGTCCAGGTGGTCAATGCGCATCGCTGCCTCCGCGTCCGCCGCGCCACAGCCACAGCAGCACGCCGGCCCACAGCACGCCGGCCACGCTGAACTTGCCCCACGCCGGTACTTCGGCGATCGATGACCAGAACGCTTCAATGAAGGCCGCGACCAGCAGCATGAAGGCGACGCCGAGGCACAGCCGGGCGCCGATGCGGCCGCCGTCGACCAGTGCATCCAGGCGGCTGCGCCGGCCCGGTGCCAGCAGCTTCATGCCCAGCTGCAGGCCGGCGCCGCCGGCAATCACGATCGCGGTCAGCTCGAAGGCACCGTGGCCGACCACGAAGCGCCAGAACGGGCCGCCGTGGCCGATGTGCTGCAGGTGGCCGGCCACCGCACCAATGGTCACGCCATTGAACAGCAGCACCAGCAGCGTGCCCAGCCCGGCCAGCAGGCCGCTGGCGAAGGTACGCAGGGCGATGCTGATGTTGTTCATGATGTAGTGGCCGAACATCATCCAGTCGGTGCCGCTGTCACGGCCAAGGCGCTCGGCGGCGGGATCGTACATGCGCTCCATCTCGGCGATCTGGCGGTTGTCCATCAGCATGTGGATCAGGTCCGGATAGACCTGCACCAGCACGAAGCAGGCCAGCGCTGGCAGCGCGAACATCGCCAGCGCCGCCCACATGCTGCGTGCCTGGCTGCGCACCAGCAGCGGGAAGTCGGCCACCAGGAATTCCAGTGCCGCGCGCCAGCGCGTCGGCGGTGTGCGGTACAGCACGCTGTGGCCCTGCTGCATCAACTGCTGCAGGCGCTGCACCAGCTGTGGGCTGTAGCCGCGCTCACGGGCCAGCGCCAGCTGCTGGCACAGGCGCCGGTAGCGCTGCGGGAAGGCGGTGTCGTGCAGCGACAGACCACTGGCCTTCCGGCGCGTGCGGCGCGACACGCCAGCACGCAGCAGCAGCCACTGCTCCAGGTCCTGCCATTCCTGCTGGTAGCGGGCGACGAACTGTTCCTGCTTCATCGCCGTCCCAGCAGCCAGTTGGCCATCGCGTACAGGCGCAGCACACCGATCTGGCCGTGGGTACCGGTCAGCGGTTCGGCGATGCCGGCCAGCTCCTGCTGGCGCGCCGGCGACAGTCGAGGTGCGCGCTCGGCAAAGGCCATCAGCGCGGCCTGCTCTTCCGGCCGCAACGGTTGTGGCGGAGCCAGCACGCTGTCGATGGTCGGCGGTGGCGGCAGGTACAGCGCCGGTGCGTGCACCACCACGGTGCCTGCCACCAGGTCACCGAGGCGGCGGCCATGCGGATCGAACAGGCTGCTGATCAGGCCCAGTGCATAGCCGAACGGCAGCATGTCCACGGTGCGCAGCAGGTTGCGGGTGACCGCGGCCATCCAGCCCACTGGCGCGCCATCGCGGGCGAGCACGCGCAGGCCCAGCGCACGCTTGCCCAGGGTGCGGCCCCACAGCGCTTCGCAGATGATCGGGTAGGCCCAGTAGACCAGGAACATCAGCGCCAGGTAGAGCCCGGTGCCGAACTTGTCCAGCAGCGCCAGCGGGAACGACATCAGCACCAGCACCGCGATGCGCACGCCAAGATCGACCAGCCAGGCCATCGCCCGCGGCACCGGACCGGCCGCCGGCAACTGCAGCGGCACACCCTCCGGCGTCACCACCTCGCGGTAGGTATCGAGCATCGGTGCGGCCATCAGCGCGATGGCCTTCGTTGTGGGCGCCGGAGTCCTCTCCGGCAGGCAGCCACAGGCATGGGGGTCTCGACAGGTCCTGGTCGGGCCCAGACTTTAGCAGAGCCGCATGGCGGCGTTGGCCGCTCAGCCCAGGTATTCATCCTTCAGCCGCACGTAGTGGTCGGCCGAGTAATGCAGCGCCTCGATCTCCTTGTCGCTCAGCGTGCGTGCCGGCCGGGCCGGGTTGCCCACCCACAGCTCACCTTCACCCACTACCTTGCCGGGGCCGACCACCGCACCGGCACCGACGAAGCCATGGCGCTCCACGCGGGCGCCATCGAGGATGCAGGCACCCATGCCGATCAGGCTGTAATCGCCGATCGTGCAGGCATGGATGATGCAGCCGTGGCCGACGGTCACGCCTTCGCCGATCAGGGTCGGGTAGCCGGCCTTGTTGTACGGGCTGTGGTGGCTGACGTGAATGATGGTGCCGTCCTGCACGTTGGTGCGTGCACCGATGCGCACATGGTTGACGTCGCCGCGGATGACCGTGCCCGGCCACACCGACACGTCGTCGGCCAGTTCCACGTCACCGATGAGGGTGCAGGCCGGATCGATGTACACGCGCTCGCCGAGGACGGGCATCTTGTCGCGGAAAGGGCGCAGCGGGTTCATCGTGTCTCCGGAGATCAGGGCGTTCGCGACGATGATACCCGCGTGGTCCGCACGCTGCGTGCGGACCACGGGGTAGTGCCGGCCGCTGGCCGGCAACTACGGCAATCCAGGCGCGCCATGAGGTTGCCGGCCAGCGGCCGGCACTACCAGAAGCAGGCACGGTCGCCTATGCAGGCGCATGTTCGGCCAGCATCTTCCGGAACAGCACGTCCAGCCACGCGCTGTCGCCCTGTCCAGCCGGCAGCGTCGGGGCCTGCGCGGCGCGCACGGCCATTGCGTGGTCGATGTAGTCGCTGATGATGACGACGCGCGGACGGGCCGTGACTTCGGCGCTGGCTCGCTTCACCACCAGCAGGGCGTCGATGGCGTCGCGCACGGGACCGTCCGGCAGCAGCCGGTCCAGCAGGTCCTCGAAGGCCATGGGCGGCGGCGTGGATTCGCTTTCGATCCACTGGCAGGCAAGCAGGGCACGCAGCACGTACAGGTACTTCTTGGTACTGATGGTGGGCTCGCCCAGATGGCGGTTGTACGTGGTCTTCGCCATGCTCATGTAGTGCGACCAGCTGCCCAGCGGCGAATAGAACTCCTTCGCCGCCTCCCACAGTTGCGCCACCGCAGCGTCCTCCTGCCGATACACGATCGGCGAACGCAGCCACTCGATCAGCGTTGGATTGGACTTGGAGACCAGCCGCAGTGCCTTGCGCAGGTCCCAGCCGCTGACATCGAGCTCCTTGTCGATCGGCAGCTCGATCACATCGCGCTGTGCTTCGCCGGGACCGGTCGATTCGTTGACGCTGAGGTACCACGGTTGGCGATGCACGTAGATGAAGCGTGCATCGTAGTCACTGTCCGGCGAGGAGAAGCCCCAGCCGCGGCTGCCCGATTCGCAGGCAAGCAGCACACGCACATCGTGGCGCTGTTCGATCCCGGCGAGGGTGGAAAGGAGGGCGGCGCGCTTGTCCGGCGCGATCGGGTGAATGTCGTCCATGCAGTCGTGATTCGTTGATGTCGAGCGTGCTCGACTGTAACGCAGGTGCGCACGGGTAGTGCCGGCCGTTGGCCGGCGACCACGGAAATCCAGGCGTGCCGCGCGGTTGCCGGCCAGCGGCCGGCACTACCCGCTACGGTTCGTAGCTGTAACCCATCCCGTATACCGAGCGGATCGGCTCGCCTTCCATGCCGGCATCGGACAGCTTGCGGCGCAGGTTGCGCACATGGCTGTCGACGGTACGGTCGACCACCACGCGGTGGTCCAGGTACAGCCGGTCGAGCAGTTCATCGCGTGCCCAGATCCGGCCGGGCGTGGCCAGCAGGGTGCGCAGCAGGCGGTACTCCACCGGCGTCAGGTCCAGGCCCTTGCCGTTCCAGGTGGCGCGTGCCGCCGGTTCGTCGATGTGCAGGCCGCTGTTGGCGCGTGCAGCGGGGTCCGGGCGATAGCGGCGCAGCACCGCCACCACCCGCGCGACCACCTCGCGCGGGCTGAACGGCTTGCAGATGTAGTCGTCGGCACCGATGTCCAGGCCCAGCAGGCGGTCGATCTCTTCCACCCGCGCGGTGACCATGATCACCGGTACGTCGCTGGCTGCGCGCAGTTCGCGGCACAGGTCCACGCCATCGCGCTGCGGCAGCATCAGGTCCAGCAGCACCAGGTCAGGCTGGTAGCGCGCGAACGCGTCGATCACCAGGCCGCCATCGTCCACCCATTCGCTGGTCATGCCGGCGGCCGCCAGGTAGTCACGCAGGACCGAGGCCAGGCGTGGCTCATCCTCGACGATCAGGATCTTCGCGGACGCAGCGGGGGACGTGCTCATGCAGGCTCCGGCAGGGTGATGACCACGCGCAGCCCGCCCAGTGGTGAGGGCTCGGCGTGGATGTGGCCGTGGTGGGCGAGGATGATGTTGTGGCTGATGGCCAGGCCCAACCCGCTGCCGCCGCTGGCACGGTTGCGCGAACTCTCCACCCGGTAGAAGCGCTCGAACAGCAGCGCGCACTTGTCGGCCGGCACGCCCGGTGCGGTGTCTTCCACGATCACCTGCACGCCGGCAGGTACGCGCGCTGCCTGCACACGTACGCGGCCGCCGGTATGGGTATAGCGCAGCGCATTTTCCAACAGGTTGGCCAGGACCTGCTGCAGGCGCCGTTCGTCGCCGGATACCTGCAGTGGCGTGGCGGGCAGCGCTTCTTCCAGGGCCAGCCCCGCCGCGGAGAAGCGCACGCGCATGCCATTGAGTTCGCTGCGCAGCAGCGCCACCAGGTCCAGCGGCGCGAAGCGGTAGGCGAGGCCGCCGGACTGGGTCATCGACAGGTCGTGCAGGTCGTCGACCAGCTTGCCCAGCTGGCGGATCTCGCTCTGCAGGCCACCGAGGTTGGCGCGGTCCAATGGACGGATGCCGTCCTCGATCGCTTCCAGCTCGGCGCGCACCACCGCCAGCGGCGTGCGCAGTTCGTGCGATATGTCGGCGATGAACGCGCGGCGGTTGCGCTCGGTATCGTCCAGCGCCTGTGCCATCCGGTTGAAGTCGTTGACCAGCGCGTCCAGTTCGTCGTCGCTGGTGCGTTCGATGCGTGTGGCGTAGTCACCGGCGGCGAGCCGGTGCGTGGCCGCGGCCAGCTTGGCCAGGCGCTGGCGCAGCGCACGCGACACCAGCCAGGCCAGCAGCACCGTCACCAGCAGCAGGGCGATGCCGATCACCCACCAAGCGCGCACCTGGGTGTTGTAGAAGTTCAGATCGTTGGTGGCGATGACCGTCTGGAACGGCACCATGCCCAGCCAGCCGACGGTGTGCCCGTCCAGCTGCACCGGATGCGGCTCATCATCACTGCTGGCATCGGGGTTGCCGGCCACGAACCGGTGCTGTGCATCGAACAGGCCCAGCCGCGACGGTACGCCGGTCTGGTCGGACAGCGGCGGCACCGGTCCTTCATGTCCATGGGCCAGGTCCGGGCGCAGCAGCCGCGCCCAGCGGTCGCTGTCACCGCGCAGATGCTCCCAGCCACCGTGCGCGCTGTACTCGCGCTGCAGGTGTGGCATCAGGCGCTGCATGCGCAGGTCGCCCTGGTCGTTGAGGTAATCCAGGAAGCCGGTCTGGAACGCCACGCGGCTGGCAATGCCGTTCACTGCCAGCACCAGCAGGCAGGCGGTGAAGATCGCGAGGAAGGTCTTCGCGGTCAGGCCGAATTTGAGTCGAATCTTCACCATCGCGGAGGCCATTAGCGGCGCATGCGACGCTGAAAGCAAGCGCCAGCTGAGCCGGTCGCACATTCTCCATATTCTCTGCACAGTTCCACGGCAGCGTGCACGGGTCAACGCAAGGCCCCCACGCCCCCCATGTCACTCCCGCGCCCGCTGTCCCGCTCCCCCCATCCGCTGCTGTTGCCCCTGCTGATGTCCCTGGCGGCCTGCTCGGCGGGCAGGTCCGAAACGCCAGCCACGCCTGAAGTCGGCGTCATTACCGCCAGCGCGCAGCCGCTGGCGCTGCAGCAGACGCTGCCTGGTCGGGCGGTGCCGTTCGAGGTGTCCGAGGTACGGCCGCAGATCGGCGGGCTGATCCGCCAGCGGTTGTTCACCGAAGGCCAGCAGGTCAAGGCCGGGCAGTTGCTGTACCAGGTCGATCCGGCGCCGTACCAGGCCGCCTTCGATACTGCTCGTGGCCAGCTGGCGCAGGCCGAGGCCACCGTGCTGTCGGCGCAGCCGAAGGCCGAGCGCACGCGCACGCTGCTGGGCCTGGATGCGGCCAGCAAGCAGGATGCCGACGATGCCACTTCGGCACTGAAGCAGGCGCAGGCCAATGTGATTGCCGCGCGCGCTGCGCTGCTGGCCGCCCGCATCAACCTCGGCTACACCCGGATCAGCGCACCGATCGACGGCCGCATCGGCACCTCCAGCGTCACTGCCGGCGCGCTGGTCGCTGCCGGCCAGGACGCGGCGCTGGCGACCATTCAACGGTTGGATCCGGTGTACCTGGATGTGACCCAGTCCAGCACGCAGATGCTGGCACTGCGCAAGCAGCTCGATGCCGGCCTGGTGAAGGCCATCGATGGCAAGGCACAGGTGAAGGTGCTGCTGGAGGACGGCAGCACGTACGCGCATGAAGGGACCCTGGAGTTCGTCGGCAGTGCGGTCGATCCGGGCACCGGCAACGTGGTGCTGCGTGCGGTCATTCCGAACCCGGACGGCCTCCTGTTGCCGGGGATGTATCTGAAGGCGGTGCTGCCGATGGCCACCGATGCGCGCGCGCTGCTGGTGCCGCAGAAGGCGGTGCTGCGCAATGAACGCGGCGAGCCGCTGCTGCGCCTGCTCGACGCCAGGGACCATGTGGTGGAACGCCGGGTCGGCATTGGTCAGGTGGTGGGCAACCAGTGGCAGATCACGCAGGGCTTGAAGGCCGGTGAGCGGGTGATCGTCAGCAACGGCAGTGCGGTTTCGCTCGGCCAGCAGGTGAAGGCGATAGCGGCCACCACCGCGCAGCTGGCCGCCATGCCGGCGATCGACCCGAACGGCAACACCGACGAAACGTCGCACTGAGGCCTGCCGCGCATGGTTCGTTTCTTCATCGACCGGCCGATCTTCGCCTGGGTGATCGCCATCGCGGTCAGCCTGCTCGGCCTGCTCGCAATCCTGATCCTGCCGGTGGACCGCTACCCGCAGATCGCCCCGCCCACCATCACCATCCGCGCCACCTACACCGGTGCCTCGTCGCAGACCGTGGAAAACGCGGTCACCCAGGTCATCGAGCAGTCCCAGCAGAGCCTGGACCACCTGATGTACATGACCTCCACCAGCGCCTCCGATGGCTCGGCGCAGGTCAACCTGGTGTTTGCCACCGGCACCAACCCGGACACCGCGCAGGTACAGGTACAGAACCAGCTGCAGGCGGCCATGGCCACCCTGCCGCAGGCGGTGCAGCAGAATGGGCTGACCATCACCAAGTCCAGCGGTTCGATCTTCGAGGTGCTGTCGTTCACCAGCGAAGACGGCAGCATGGACAACTTCGATGTCGCCAACTTCATGGAGGCGCGCATCGACGACCAGATCAGCCGTGTCAGCGGCGTCGGCAACATCCAGCCGATCGGCCAGGAATACGCCATGCGTATCTGGCTGGACCCGGAAAAGATGCGCCAGTACGCGTTGATGCCGTCGGACATCGAGACCGCGTTGCAGGCGCAGAACACCGACGTGTCGGCCGGTGAGCTGGGTGGCCAGCCGGCGCTGAAGGGCCAGCAGCTGGACGCGACCGTGACCGCGCGCAGCCGCCTGCACACTCCCGAGCAGTTCGCGCAGGTGGTGCTCAAGGCCGACGCCGGTGGCAGCGTGGTGCACCTGGGCGACGTGGCGACGATCGGCCTGGGCCCGGAAAGCTACGACAGCATCAGCACGTTCAACGGCAAGCCATCGGCCTCGCTGGGCATTGAACTCAATGCCGGTGCGAACGCCATCGCCGTGTCCAAGGCCATCGATGCACGGCTTCAGCAGCTGCAGAAGTACTGGCCGCATGGCTACACCGCCCACGTGGCATTCACCACCACGCCGTTCGTGACCATCTCGCTGAAGGAAGTGGTGATCACCCTGATCGAGGCGATCGCGCTGGTCGTGCTGGTGATGTACCTGTTCCTGCAGAACTGGCGGGCCACGCTGATCCCGACCATCGCGGTGCCGGTGGTGCTGCTGGGCACGTTCGGCGTGCTGGCGGCGTTCGGGTACTCGATCAACACGCTGACCATGTTCGCACTGGTGCTGGCCATCGGCCTGCTGGTGGACGATGCCATCGTGGTGGTGGAGAACGTGGAGCGGGTGATGACCTTCGAAGGGCTGGCACCGAAGCCGGCCACGCTGAAGGCGATGGGGCAGATCACCGGTGCGCTGGTCGGTATCGTGCTGGTGCTGACCGCGGTGTTCCTGCCGATGGCGTTCTTCAGCGGTGTCACCGGCGTGATCTATCGCCAGTTCTCGGTGACGATTGCCGCCGCGATGATCCTGTCGGTGCTGGTGGCGATGACCATCACCCCGGCGCTGTGCGGCAGCATCCTGCACCAGATTCCCAAGGGCGGCCATCCGCATGGCGATCACGGCGGCGAGCCGAGCCTGCTGGGCAAGTTCTTCATCTGGTTCAACCACCGCTTCGAGCGCACCTCCAATGGCCTGCGCCATCGCGTCGATGGTTTCCTCGGCCGGCGCGCGTTGGGTGTGCTGTTCTACCTGGTGCTGAGCGTGGCCACAGGCCTGCTGCTGTGGCACCTGCCCGGCGCATTCCTGCCCGATGAGGACCAGGGCATGCTCAACGCGCTGGTGAAGCTGCCAGCCGGCTCCACCCTGGAGCAGACCCGTGCAGTGATGGATCGCCTCAGTGCGGCCGCGGTGAAGGACGACAGCGTGCTCTCGATCCAGGCCACCGCCGGTTTCAGTGTCACCGGCAGCGGCCAGAACGTCGGCCAGGCCTTCATCCGGCTCAAGGATTGGGATGACCGCAAGGACGATGCCGATACCATCGCCGCGCGCTTGACCGCGGCCATGGCCAGCGTGCCCGATGCGCAGGTATTCATCACCTCGCCACCGGCCATCCTCGGCCTGGGCGACGCGGGCGGTTTCACCCTGGAACTGCAGGACGAAGGCGGTGCCGGCCATGCCGCCGCCGTGGCTGTGCGCAACACGTTGCTGAAGGAGGCCGCCAAGGATCCGAAGCTGGTCAACGTGCGCTACGCCAGCCTGGAAGACGCGCCGGTGTACGCAGTGAAGGTGGACGACGCCAAGGCGCAGGCCATGGGCGTGAATCCACAGGACATCAATGACACCTTGAACGCGGCGTTGGGCGGCGACTTCGTCAACAACTTCATCTACAAGGGCCGCATCAAGAAGGTGTTCATCCAGGGCACGGCCGAAGCACGCATGCAGCCGCAGGACATCGAGCGCTGGAGCGTGCGCAACCAGGCCGGGCAGATGGTGCCGCTGTCGTCGCTGATCAGCACGCATTGGACCAGTGCGCCGGCCGCATTGCAGCGCTACAACGGCGTATCTGCGATGGAAATCACCGGGCAGCCGGCAGCGGGCGTCAGTTCCGGTGAGGCGATGGCTGAGATCGCGCGCCTGGCCGACACACTGCCGGAAGGCTTCAGCCACGCGTGGTCGGACATGGCCTACCAGGAGCAGCTCTCGGGCAACCAGGCGCCGATGCTGTATGCCATCTCGCTGCTGTTCGTGTTCCTGTGCCTGGCCGCGCTGTATGAAAGCTGGGCGGTGCCGTTCGCGGTGATGCTGGCGGTGCCGGTGGGTGTGTTCGGCGCCGTGCTGATGATGAACCTGCGTGGCCTCAACAACGACGTGTACTTCCAGGTTGGGCTGCTGACCACGATTGGTCTGGCGGCGAAGAACGGCATCCTGATCGTCGAGTTCGCACGTATCCTCGAGCAGCAGGGCAAGAGCACGCGCGAGGCGATCCTACAGGCGGTGTACCTGCGGCTGCGGCCGATCGTGATGACCTCGCTGGCGTTCCTGATGGGCGTGCTGCCGCTGGTGTTCGCCACCGGCGCCGGTTCGGCCGCGCGCCGTTCGCTGGGTACGGGCGTGGCCGGTGGTACGGTCGCCTCGATGGTGCTGGGCATGTTCTTCGTGCCGTTGTTCTACCTGGTGGTGCGCCGCCTGTTCCCGGGCCGCGCGCCGGCCGAAGCCACTGCCGCGGAGGCAAGCCCATGAAGCCGATGCTGCTGCGCGCCCTGGCGGCCGCAACGATGACCACCGTGCTGGGCGGCTGCGTGAGCATGGCCCCGCACTACCAGCGCCCCGAGGCGCCGGTGCCGGCGCAGATCGGCAATGCCGCCACGGGCGAGGCCGAGCCGGTATTGACGATGCCGGCGTGGCGCGAGGTGTTCCTGGAACCGCGCCTGCAGCAGGTGATCGCGCTGGCGCTGCAGAACAACCGCGACCTGCGCGTGGCGGTGCTGCAGGTGCAGAAGGAACGCGCGCAGTACCGCATCCAGCGCGCGGCGCTGCTGCCGTCGGTGGATGCCAGTGGCAGTGTCACCCGCTCGCGGGTGAGTGATGCCAACAGCGAGACCGGTGCCACCCAGATCACCGAATCCGATGCCGTGCAGGTGGGTATCAGCAGTTGGGAGCTGGACCTGTTCGGGCGCATCCGCAGCCTGAACAACGAGGCCCTGCAGAACTGGCTGGCCAGCGCCGAGAACCAGCGCGCCGCGCGCACCAGCCTGGTGGCCGAAGTGGCCACGGCGTGGCTGGCGCTGGCGGCGGACGAGCAGTCGCTGGCGTTCACCCGGCAGACCCTGGACAGCCAGCAGCAGACCCTGCAGCGCACCGAGGCCCGCCATGCACAGGGCCTGGCCTCGGGCCTGGACCTGTCGCAGGTGCAGACCAGCGTGGAAGCCGCGCGCGCTGCGCTGGCCAAGCTGCAGACCCAGCAGGCGCAGGATCGCGATGCGCTGCAGTTGCTGGTGGGCGCGCCGCTGGACGCGGCATTGCTGCCCGGCGCGCAGGCACTGGATGGCACCGTGGCGCTGGCACCGTTGTCGGCCAACCTTCCCTCAAGCGTGCTGCTGCAGCGCCCGGACGTGCTGTCCGCCGAACACGCGTTGCAGGCAGCCAATGCCGATATCGGTGCCGCGCGCGCCGCGTTCTTCCCGACGCTGACGCTGACCGCCAACTACGGCCACAGCTCCACCGCGTTGTCGACGCTGTTCTCGGCCGGCACCCGCGGCTGGTCGTTCGCGCCCAGCATCACCGCACCGATATTCCACGCCGGCGCGTTGAAGGCCTCGCTGGATGGCTCGAAGATCGGCAAGGACATCGGCATCGCCCAGTATGAGAAGGCAATCCAGCAGGCCTTCAGTGAAGTGGCCGATGCGCTGGCCACGCGGGATCACCTGATCGCGCAGATGGAGGCCCAGCGTGCGCTGGTCGCCGCCAGCCAGCGCAGCTATACGCTGGCCGATGCGCGTTACCGCACCGGGCTGGACGGCTACCTGCAGGCGCTGGATGCACAGCGCAGCCTGTACGCTGCGCAGCAGGACCTGATCGCCCTGCAGCAGCAGGAAGCGGGTAACCGGGTGACGCTGTTCAAGGTGCTGGGCGGTGGGGCGGACGCGCAGTAACGCGTGCGGTAGCGCCGGGCCATGCCCGGCGGATTTTCGCGTACCGCTGCGCTCGCCGGGCACGCCCCGGCGCTACCACACGCTTTACGCCACGCGTCCCCGGCGTGCGCGTTCCAGGTGCACCAGCAGCAGCGAGATCGCTGCCGGGGTCATGCCCGGAATGCGCTGTGCCTGGCCGATGGTCTGCGGGCGTACGCGCTCCAGCTTCTGCAGCGCTTCGGCCGACAGCCCGCGCACCGTCGCGTAATCGAAGGCTTCAGCGATCGGCGTGGCTTCGTGCCGCTGCTGGCGCTCGATCTCCTCGCGCTGGCGGTCCAGGTAACCGGCGTACTTCACGCCGATCTCCACCTGCTCGGCCACCTTGCCATCGGCCACCGCCGGGCCCAGCGAAGGCACCTGCATCAGCGCGGCGTAATCCAGCTCGGGGCGCTTGATCAGGTCCAGCACGTTGGTTTCGCGGCTGACCGCCACGCCCAGTGTTTCGTTCACTTCGCGGCCCAGTGCATTGGCCGGGGTCGCCCACAGTGCACCCAGGCGTGCACGCTCGGCGTCCACCGCCGCCTGCTTGGTCTCAAACGCGCTCCAGCGACGATCATCGACCAGGCCCATCCCGCGGCCGACCGGGGTCAGGCGCTGGTCGGCGTTGTCTTCGCGCAGCTGCAGCCGGTACTCGGCGCGGCTGGTGAACATGCGGTACGGCTCGTTGGTGCCGTGGGTGATCAGGTCATCCACCAGTACGCCCAGGTACGCCTCGTCGCGGCGCGGGCACCAGCCGTCCAGCCCGCGCACCTGGCGCGCGGCGTTGAGGCCGGCCAGCAGGCCCTGCGCGGCCGCTTCTTCATAGCCGGTGGTGCCGTTGATCTGGCCGGCGAAGAACAGGCCGTTGACCAGCTTGGTTTCCAGCGAGGCCTTCAGCCCGCGTGGATCGAAGAAGTCGTACTCGATCGCATAGCCGGGACGGGTGATGTGCGCGTTCTCGAAACCGCGGATGCTGCGCACCATCTCCAGCTGCACGTCGAACGGCAGCGAGGTGGAGATGCCGTTGGGATAGATCTCGACGATGCCCAAGCCTTCGGGTTCGACGAAGATCTGGTGGCTGGCTTTCTCGGCGAAGCGCACCACCTTGTCTTCGATGGACGGGCAGTAGCGCGGACCGATGCCTTCGATCTGGCCGCTGTACAGCGGCGAGCGGTGCAGCGCGTCGCGGATGATCTGGTGGGTCTGTTCGGTGGTGTGGGTGATCCAGCAGCTGACCTGCTGCGGATGCTCGTCCACAGAGCCGAGGAAGGACATCACCGGACGCGGCGAATCGCCGGGCTGCTCGTCCATCACGCTGTAGTCCAGCGAGCGGCCATCGATGCGCGGCGGCGTGCCGGTCTTCAGGCGGTCGACCTGGAACGGGCGCTCGCGCAGGCGCGCGGCCAGCGTGGTGGCCGGCGGGTCGCCCATGCGGCCGGCGGCGTACTGGGTCGGCCCGACATGGATCTTGCCGGCCAGGAAGGTGCCGGCGGTCAGCACCACGGCCTCGGCGTCGAAGCGCAGGCCGGTCTGGGTGATGACCCCGCGCACGGCGTCGCCTTCGATGACCAGGTCATCGACGGCGGCCTGGAACACGGTCAGGTTGGCCTGGCCTTCAACGATCGCGCGGATCGCCATGCGGTACAGGTTGCGGTCGGCCTGGCAGCGGGTGGCACGCACGGCCGGACCCTTGGAGGCGTTGAGCGTGCGCCACTGGATGCCGGCGCGGTCGGCGGCATGCGCCATCGCACCGCCCAGGGCGTCGATTTCCTTGACCAGGTGGCCCTTGCCGATGCCACCGATGGCCGGGTTGCAGCTCATCGCGCCCACCGTTTCGATGTTGTGGGTCAGCAGCAGGGTGCGCACGCCGGTGCGAGCTGCGGCCAGCGCGGCTTCGGTGCCAGCGTGGCCACCGCCGATGACGATGACGTCGTAACGATGGAAGGACGGGTTCATGGGTGCTGTTCAGCTGGGGGCGGGCGCGGCCGGGGGCGGCGCCGGGGTGGCGATTTTAGCGCCATTCCGGGCCGGGACGACGTCGCCAGCCGCCCGGCGTCGAAATCAGCCCTAAAGTTGGCAGGATTTTTGCAGATAACCCAATAGCACCCACCGTGGCTGGCGCCGTAGGCGCCCGTGACCGGAATTGGAACAGGGGCCGGTACAGGCGCACGGTGGGGGAGCAGGGGGCCGGCAGTCGGGGGACTGTCCGGCCCTGTTTTTTGGGGTCGCCGGGAAAGGCCCCAAAACAAACGGCCCCGCATTGCGGGGCCGTCTGCCTTCAGAGGTGCCGACATCCGACAGGGCCGGAACAGGGGGGATCCAGATGTTCCTGTCGGATATCGACGTAGAGCTTTTTGCGGCGGCCCGTGTCGTTTTTGTCACTTTGTGACGCGGGCCGTCACCATCCCCGTAGATTGCGGCTTAGACCGTGTGAAATGCAAGACGGTTCAGCGCTCAACTGTGCGCTGCGTCCCACGATCCATGTTGCGCCAGGGGGAACCGTTCATCCTCGGTGCGCTCGGCGCCGGCGCCGGACGGGCCTGCGGCGGGGGCGCCGACGGCTGCACGTTGGACTGCGGCGGGCGTCGCATCGAATCCATGTTCCGCCACGGCGAACCCCCGTTGTAGGACGGGCGCGACGGCGGCGGACGGTTCTCGCCACCATTGCCCGGACGCGGCGGCGGGCGGTGGTTGTGCGGCGGGCGGTAGATCGGGCGCGAGTAGTACGGATTGCCGTAGCCACCGTAGTAACCGCCATAGCCGCCGTAGTACGGGTAGCCGGAGTTGTAGGGATAGCCGGCCGGGTAGCGGTATTCCACCGACGGCGCACCGTGGTAGTAGCCGCCACCGCGGCCACCGCCGACGTAGTCGTAGGTGGTGCAGCCGGTCAGGGCCAGCATCAGGCCACCGGCAAGCATCAAGCGCGTTTTCATGGTGGGTCCCCCCAGAGGACGGGTGTGCAGTCAGCTTCGTGCGCGGGCATTGAATCGACCCTTAATTCCACCGGCCAGGATGAATGGAGGTGAAGGCCCGCATGCTGGCATGACCTGTGCCCCGGTCGCCAGCGCGGGGGCATACGTTAATCTTGCGTCATGAGCGATTCACTGTTGCCCCGCGCCGACGACGTCCTGCTTGCTGCCGCGAGGATCGCCCCGCATGCCAGCGTGACCCCGGTGCTGCGCTCGCACACGCTCGATGCGCTGGCCGGGGCACAGCTGGCCTTCAAGGCCGAGCACCTGCAGCGTGGTGGCGCGTTCAAGTTCCGCGGCGCCTGCAATGCGGTGTGGTCGCTGGATGCCGGCCGCGCCGGTGCCGGCGTGGTGACCCATTCCTCCGGCAACCATGGCGCCGCGCTGGCGCTGGCCGCGCGCACCCGGGGCATTCCCTGCCATGTGGTGGTGCCGGAAGGCGCGGTGGCGGCCAAGCTGGCCAATATTGCCCGGCATGGCGCCACGCTCTGGCACTGCCCGCCGACCATCGCCGACCGTGAAGCCACCTGCGCCAAGGTGCAGGCTGATACCGGCGCAACCCTGGTCCATCCCTATACCGACCCGGCGGTGATGGCCGGACAAGGCACCGCTGCCTTGGAACTGCTGCACAGCGACGGCCCGTTCGACGTGCTGGTGGTGCCGGTGGGCGGCGGCGGCCTCGCCAGCGGCACTGCGCTGGCCCTGCAGCACGCCAGCCCGCAGACCCGTCTGGTGCTGGCCGAGCCGGCCGGTGCCGACGATACCGCGCGCTCGCTGGCCGCTGGCGAGCGCCAGGACGCGTTCACCCCGGACACGATCTGTGATGGCCTGCGTACCCTGATCGGCGCGCCCAATTTCAAACTGCTGCGCGCGGCCGGTGCCGAGGTGATCGTGGTCGACGACGCGGCGACAATGGCCGCGATGCGCTTGTTGTGGGAGGTCCTCAAGCAGGTGGTCGAACCGTCCTCGGCCACCGTGCTGGCCGCAGTGCTGGCGCAACCTGAGCGCTTTGCAGGGCTGCGCGTCGGGCTGGTGCTGTCCGGTGGCAACGTCGACCTGCCAGCGCTGCGCTGGGGGGCGCCGTGAGCCGCGACCGGCAGCGGCATCGCACCGGCCTGCTGGGCTGGCTGTGGCGGCTGTTTGTCCTGCTGGTGATCTGGCTGCTGGGCGTGACCGCGTGGATCGTGTGGGTTGGTGAACGCGACCAGGCCGCCAAGGCCGACGCCATCATCGTGCTGGGTGCGGCGGCCTATGACGCCAAGCCATCACCGGTGTTCGAAGAACGCATCCGCCACGGCCTGGATCTGTACGAGGCCCGCTACGCGCCGCTGCTGATCTTCACCGGTGGCTATGGCGGCACCGGTGCACGCTTTTCCGAATCACAGGTGGCGCGGCGTTACGCGCTCAAGCACGGCATCCCGGACGATGCGATCCTGATCGAGACCGCCTCGCGCAACACCGTGCAGAATCTGGTCGAAGCCAAGCGGTTGATGGAGCAGCGTGACCTGCACCGGGTGATCATTGTCAGTGACCCGCTGCACATGGCGCGCGCGCTGCGCCTGAGCAAGGCACTGGGGATCGACGCGCTGGCCTCGTCCACGCCCAGCACGCGCTTCCGCAGCTTCCACACCAGCTGGCGCTTCCTGGTGCAGGAGATCTACTTCTTCCACCGCGATCTGGTGCGCCCGCCGCTGAGTTCGCCGGCCAATACCTGAGGCGGAAGACTGCTTTTGGGTGAGTGCCAACCAAGGTTGGCACCTACCGGAGCGATTCGCGTGCGGTGCGGAGTACGGTAGTGCCGGCCGCTGGCCGGCAGATGCCCACCATGGAATCGTTAGGTTGCCGGCCAGCGGCCGGCACTACCGGACGATCAGGTCTGCTTGCGCCGGATCGGAATCGCCGACACCGGCACCGATGCCACGTCATGCCCACCTTCGCGGATCGGCGCGCCCGGGTCCGGTGCCCAGGCGTGGGCATAGATCACCTCCCAACTGCTCGGAAGCTTGCCGTCGGCGCGGCGCATCGGCTCGTAGGCGGTCGCAGCAGCAGCGAAGCGGCCACGCCCGGTCAGCGTGTGGCGGCGGTCGACGCGGGCATTGGTGGCGCCCATCGCACGCAGCTCGCGCATCAGTGACGGCAGATCGTCGTAGGTCAGGGTGAACAGATCGCGGTCCAGCACCGGGTCGCGGAAGCCGGCCATCATCAGCGCATCGCCGAACTGGGCGATCTGCGCGAAGCGGCTCACGTGCGGGCGGTCATCGGCAGCGGCGAATGCTTCGTTGAGCTCGACCAGCGTTTCCGGGCCGAAGGTGGAACACACCAGCAGGCCGCCCGGCTTGAGTACGCGACGGAACCCGGCGAACACCGCCGGCAGGTCGTCCACCCACTGCAGGCACAGGTTGCTGAAGATCACGTCCACGCTGTTGTCGGCCAGCGGCAGCGCGGCGGCGTCACCGCACAGGCGCTGGAACGGCTTCCACCAGCCGGCCTGGCGCTTGGCCTGGTCCAGCATCGGCAGCGCCACGTCCAGCGCGATCACCTGCGCCTTCGGCCAGCGCTTCTTCATCAGCGCGCTGGCGTGTCCGGTACCGGCACCGATGTCCAGCACCACCTCGGGCTTGCGTGCCTCCAGGTAGTCCAGCGATTCGATCAGCCGCGACTGCACCTCGCGCTGCAGGGCGGCGGCGGCGTCATAGCTGTTGGCGGCGCGGGCGAACGCGCGGCGGACATGGCGGGCATCGAAGTGGGACGGCATTGCGAAAGTCTCTTAGAACGTACCGGGGTAGGCGCCGCCATCGATCAGCAGGTTCTGCCCGGTGAGGTAACCGGCCTGTGCGCTGCAAAGGAACGCGCAGGCGGCGCCGAATTCATCCGGCGTGCCGAAGCGGCCGGCGGGGATCTGCTGGCGGCGACGTTCGGCCACTTCGCCAGCATCGCCGTCCTTGCCGGCACTGTGGGCGAAGTTGGCACGCAGGCGGTCGGTGTCGAACTGGCCGGGCAGCAGGTTGTTGATGGTGACGTTGTGGGCCACGGTGCGGCGCGACAGGCCGGCGACGAAGCCGGTCAGGCCACTGCGCGCGCCATTGGACAGCGCCAGGATGTCGATCGGGGCTTTCACCGCCGATGAGGTGATGTTGACGATGCGGCCGAAGCCGCGTTCGATCATCGCGTCGACGGTGGCGCGGATCAGCGCGATCGGCGCCAGCATGTTGGCGTCCAGCGCGGCAATCCAGTCGTCACGCTCGAAGGTGCGGAAATCACCGGGCGGCGGGCCACCGGCGTTGTTGACCAGGATGTCCACCTGCGGGCACGCGGCCAGCGCTGCGGTACGGCCGGCCTCGGTGGTGACGTCGGCGACGACCGCGCGTACCTCGGCGGCGCCGGCCAGCGCGCGCAGCTCTTCAGCGGCGGCCTGCAGGGCTGCTTCGCCACGGGCCACGATCACCACGTTGACGCCTTCACGCACCAGCGCACGCGCGCAGCCCAGGCCCAGCCCCTTGCTTGCGCCGCAGACCAGTGCCCAGCGGCCATTGATACCCAGATCCATGCGTCAGTCCTGCGGAATTCGGAAGGCGCTCATTGTCCGCCATCGGCCGGTGACAGGCCGGCAACGAAGTGTTGCAGGGCGGCGGCCACTTCGTCGGCATGGCCGAGGAAGGGCGCATGGCCGCCGTGGGCGATGGTCAGCGCCTGCCCGCCCGGGGCCAGTGCCGCGGCGGCCTGCATCGCTGCCGGTGAGACCAGCCGGTCGCGTTGGCCGGCGATCCACAGGCTGGGTTTGCCCAGCGTCGGCAGCGCGCCACGCAGGTCGGTGCTTTCCAGCAGCCGCAGGCCCTCCAGCAGCGCGCGCTCGGTGGGTGCACCGCGCTCGACCAGGCGCTGGCGCAATGTGCGCAGCTCCTCGCGGGCGTGCGCCGAGCCCATCACGTCCAGCGCCAGGAAGCGCTCCAGGGTGCCACCGAAGTCGCTGGCCAGCTCGCGCCCGAACTGTTCGAACACCGCCGGTTCCACCGCGTGCGGCCAGTCTTCGCCACGCACGAAGCGCGGCGTGGCGGCGATCATCGCCAGCCCGCGCACCTTCGGCAGGGTGGCCGCCGCATGCAGCGCGAACAGGCCGCCCAGCGACCAGCCACACCACACCGCCGGCGGCGTGGCCGCGGCAATGGCATTGACCACGAACGGCAGGCGCAGCGGCGTGGTGTCGTCGCGGCTGTGACCATGGCCGGGCAGGTCGACCAGGTGCAGGGTGAACTGGTCCGCCAGGCGCTGCACCAGCGGCGCGAACACACCGCCCTGCAGGGCCCAGCCATGGATCAGTACCAGGTCCGGCCCACGGCCGGTCACTTCAATATGCATGGGGAACTACACGGAACTCAGGCAAAGGCGGGCAGCGGCGGTGGCGCGGCTTCACGCACGGCCAGGGTCACGCGATCGCGCGCGTTGGCGATGGCCTCCACCAGGCCACGCACCTGTTCCGGCGTATGCAGCGCGGACAGCGTCACGCGCAAGCGTGCCTTGCCTTCCGGCACCGTCGGCGGGCGGATCGCACCGACCAGCCAGCCGGCCTGTTCCAGCGCCGTGGACATCGCCACGGCGGTATGGTCATCACCGCACAGCAGCGGCTGGATCGGCGTTTCCGAAGCCATCAGGTCCAGGCCATGGCGACGCGCTTCACTGCGGAACAGCGCGATCAGGTCGGTCAGCTTGGTGCGGCGCCAGTGGTCGCGGCGCGCCAGGCGTACTGCTTCCAGGGCCGCCGCTGCCATCGCCGGTGGCACGGCGGTGGTGTAGATGTAGGGACGTGCGGTTTCGGCCAGATGCTCGATCAGGTCGTCGCGGCCCAGCACCAGCGCGCCGGAACCGCCCAGTGCCTTGCCCAGCGTGACCAGCTGCAGCGGCACATCGTCCACGCTCAGGCCAGCGGCCGCGACGGCGCCGCGACCATCACCGACCACGCCCACACCGTGCGCGTCATCGACGTAGAACAGCGCCTGCTGCAGGCGTGCCACAAGCGACAAAGCGCGCAGCGGTGCGATGTCGCCATCCATGCTGAAGACACCGTCGGTGGCCAGCATGGCCGCGCCATCGGGCGCGTGCTTGAGCTGACGCATTGCACCTTCGGTATCCAGGTGCGGATAGCGGCGCAGGCGTGCACCGGCCAGCCGCGTGGCATCGAGCAGGCTGGCGTGGTTGAGCTTGTCCTGCACGCAGACGTCGTTCTCTTCGCTCAGCAGTGCCTGCTGAACCGCCAGGTTGGCGGCGAAGCCACTGCCGAACAGCAGCGCACGCGGATAGCCCAGCCACTCGGCCACTTCGCGTTCCAGCGCTTCGTGCATGGCGTGGTGACCACAGACCAGGTGCGAGGCACCGGCGCCAGCGCCTTCGCGTGCGGCGGCGTCCTGCAACGCGTTGACCACGCTGAACTGCTGGGCCAGGCCCAGGTAGTCGTTGCTGCAGAAGCCGGTCAGCCACTGGCCGTCCACTTCCAGGCGTACGCCATCACGACGGGTGACCGTGCGCCGCGTGCGGCGACGGCCTTGGGCATCGCGCAGGGCGCGTTGGGCGTGGAGGCGGGCGGTCAGGTCGGGGCGGGCCATGGTGGCTGAATGCGACGACGGGGCGGCTAGGGTAGCGCGTTGCCGCGACGCCTGCCTGTGTCCCGTCTCAGGCCGCGTGAGCGCAGCCACAGCCGGGCGCATCGGCGCTGATATCGGCGTGCACGGTACCGCCGTGGTCGTGGCCCTCGGCATCCACCTGCACCGCCATCGGCTGCAGTCCCAGCCGCGCGAACAGCGCCAGGTCGCGCTCGCTCTCCGGGTTGCCGGTGGTCAGCAGCTTGTCGCCGTAGAAGATCGAATTGGCACCAGCGACGAAGCACAGCGCCTGCAGTTCATCGCTCATCGCCTCGCGACCGGCCGACAGCCGCACCATCGAGCGCGGCATGACGATGCGTGCCACCGCGATCATGCGCACGAACTCGAACGGGTCCAGTTCGGCGCTGCCATGCAGCGGCGTGCCCGCCACCTGCACCAGCTTGTTGATCGGTACCGAATCGGGATGCGCCGGCAACGTGGCCAGCGCCAGCAGCAGGCCGACACGCTGCGCGCGCGTCTCGCCCATGCCGACGATGCCGCCGCAGCAGGTCTTCAGGCCAGCATCGCGCACGTGCTCCAGCGTATCCAGGCGGTCCTGGTACTGGCGCGTGTGGATGATCGAATCGTAGTAGTCCGGCGCGGTGTCGAGGTTGTGGTTGTAGTAGTCCAGTCCCGCATCCTTCAGCGCACGCGCCTGCCCGCCACTGAGCATGCCCAGCGTGGCGCAGGTCTCCAGGCCCAGCGCCTTCACCCCGGCGATCATCGCCGCCACCTTCGGGATGTCGCGGTCCTTCGGCGAACGCCACGCGGCACCCATGCAGAAGCGCGAGGCACCGGCGGCCTTGGCCTGGCGTGCCTTGGCCAGCACTGCGTCGGTCTCCATCAGTTTCTGCGCGTTCACCCCGGTGTTGTAGCGCTGCGCCTGCGGGCAGTACGCGCAGTCTTCCGGGCAACCACCGGTTTTCACCGACAGCAGTGTGGAGACCTGCACCTGGGCTGGGTCGAAGTGCTCGCGATGGACCGCTGCGGCGCGGAACAGCAGCTCGGGGAACGGCAGATCGAACAGCGCCTGCAGTTCGTCGTGTTGCCAGTCGTGGCGGATGGCAGCAGCCATGGCGGGACCCTGGGTACGAGTGGAGCGAGGGCGGCAGTGTGGGTGGGCGTGCGCAGGCTGTCAACAATATTCATGTTCTCATGGTTTACAGTGTTTGCACTCCGGGCGATCCCGCCCGGCGCGTTGCTTCTGTCGTCGAGCGCGAAAAGTGATCGGCATCAAGGCGTGTGCGGTGTTTCGCTGATCAACGCGGTCACCTTGCCGAGGATGAAGGGACCGTCATCGAAGTAGCCGTGGCCCCAACCTTCGCGCTGGTCGGCATTGAGGTCATCAAGGGTCCACCAGCTCACCGCGCTTTCTCCTTTCCGGGCGAAGAACGCCTGGCAGGCCGAGATGTCTGCCCACGCCGCAGAGTTGCTATAGACGCTCTCCCGGGTGAAGAAGCGTTCCATGCCGAGCAGAGGCTCATCGGCAACATCTTCGAAGATGTTGGACACGATGTAGAGCAGCGAACCGGGAAAGAACAGTGAACGCTCGCTGGCTTCGTCGGCATCCCTCATCGCCAATTGCCGGAACCTCCCGATGCGGTTCTCGTGCTTCGAGATGGCATGCGCGAACCGACGACACGTCACCGCAGGCGCTTCGAGAATAAGGTCGAACGTCAGATCCGGAAGGATCTGCGCTGCCTGGTCCAACAGCTCGCACAGGAAGATGCTGCCGGCGCTGTGGCCGACGAGCGTGATGCGGGGAACAGAGGCTTCGGACTGCAACTGCCTGTGCAGCTCGCGCAGGAATCTGACGCCACCCGATGCCGGGCCGTCGAATGAATCCTGTGCATCCTTCTTCATGGGATTCCACCAGCCGATGCGCCCCACGTCATCGAGATAGAACTCTCGCAGTACTTCTTCCACGATCACGGCGGAGACGGCACCTGGCCGCCCCCGGCCACTGTGCTGGCGTTGCCATACGCGTATCACCAGTCTGGCCACCTTGATGGCCAGCGCGATCCAGTTCAATGCTACGGCCTTGTTGGGTGACGGAGTGCCAAACAGTTCCATTGCCGTGCGCTCGTTGACGATGGCCGCGTGTTCGGCTGGCGGTTCATGTGCCAGCATCTTGTTTACGGGCGTCAGCGTCGCCTCCCTGTAATCCTCCCGGGCCTCGGCAAGGGCCTGGTTCACCTCGGGATCTTCAGCGAACTCCTGTGCGAGATCTGCCGAAAGGCTTTCCTCGTCGGGTGGCGCGGCGTTGAGGATCTTCATGCCGGGCGTGAATGCCTGTTCACCGCCGAGCTTTTCCAGGATCTTGTCCTGGACTTTCCTGAAGAGCAGTTTGGCGAGTACTGCACCCAGGATCTCGCCCAGGTTGTTCAACGGAGCTTCGATGTCACCCGTTTCCCAGACGAAGAACAAGGGGTAGGCCTGTGCCCGCACATAGGGGTCATGCAGGGTTTCTGCGATGCGCCGTCCACGCTTCTGCGAAACGCGACCGCCATGTACATGGATGACGATTCCGGAAGGTGACCTGGCCTGCAGCGCGCGACCGACAATCCGGCGAAGGTCTGATTCCTGCAGCGTGCCATCACGAAGATGGATGATGTGATCCAGCGGGTCGTAGGCATTCATCTCACACTCCATTGTCATTGAGGATGTCGAGAACGAAGCAATTCACGCAGATGTCGGCACGCAGGTGCTGGCAAGCGCTACCGCGATGACGAGCGGTGGCGGCCTTTCGTTGCCGGCGGAGCTGCACCCCTCCCCAGAGGGCAGCGGCTGCAATGCTACCTCCACGAGGCGCGGTGGACGAACCCGGTAGGAATCGGCCGGCCTTCACGCATGTGGGACGGCGTGCCATCGCTGCCAAAGCATGCGGTTCCCGGCGCGTGAGCGTATTCACCACATCCTGCAAGGCCTTCGGCCACAGTACCCGCTGTCCGCCTTCCTCCGCAGCGTCCAGACTGCCCCGCATGACCGATCTCCACCGCCTCCGCGGCCGCATCACCGCGCTGGTTCTCAGCGAGGCCTGGCGTCGCCGCGCCGCGCTCTGGGGCGGCGCCGTGGCCGTGGCACTGGTGGCCATCCTGTTCGCCAAGGCCAGCGACGCGGCCTTCCATCTGTTCCAGCGCATCACCGCGCACTCGCCGTGGTGGGCCCTGCTGCTTACGCCCGGCATCTTCGCGCTGTTGGCCTGGTTGACCGCGGGCGTGCTGAAGCCCACGCGGGGCAGCGGCATTCCGCAGGTCATCGCCGCGTTGGACAAGCCGGATGAGTCGTTCCGCAGGACCAATCTTTCGCCCGCGGTCTCGGCGGGCAAGCTGCTGCTGACCTCGTTGTCGCTGCTCGGCGGCGCGTCGGTCGGGCGCGAAGGGCCCACCGTGCATGTGGGTGCCAGCCTGATGTACCTGTTCGGCCGCTGGTTCGGCTTCAAGGACCCGCGCGAGCTCTCGCACTTCCTGCTGGCCGGTGGCGCGGCAGGCATCGCGGCGGCATTCAACACGCCGCTGGCCGGTATCGTTTTTGCCATCGAGGAGCTCAGCGGCCGTTTCGAGCATCGGTTTTCCGGCACCTTGCTGACCGCAGTGATCGTTGGTGGCGTGGTGTCGCTGGGCCTGCTGGGCAACTACACCTACTTCGGGCACGTGAGCGCACGCCTGCCACTCGGCCAGGGCTGGCTGGCAATCCTGCTATGCGGCGTGGTGGCGGGCTTGCTGGGAGGCCTGTTCGCGCGCGCGGTGCTGGCCAGTGCGGCGGGCCGCCCGCGTTGGCTCGGGCAACTGCGGCAGCGGCATCCGGTTCTGTTGGCCGCAGGCTGCGGTCTGGTGGTGGTGCTGCTCGCCCTGGTCTTCGGCGAAGGCGCGTTCGGCACCGGCTACGAGCAGGCGCGCAGCCTGGTGCAGGGGCAGGCGATGGTGGGCCATGAATTCGGTCTGATGAAGCTGCTGGCGAATCTGGCGTCCTACGTGGCGGGCATCCCCGGTGGCCTGTTCTCGCCGGCGCTGGCGGTCGGTGCCGGCCTTGGGCACAACCTCGCGGTGCTGATGCCGGGTGTGGATCCGCGTGCGTTCGTGCTGTTGGGCATGTGCGCCTATCTGACCGGCGTCACCCAGGCACCGCTGACCTCGGCGGTGATTTCGCTGGAGCTGACCGACAGCGGCGATCTGCTGCTGCCGATCCTGGCCACGGTGCTGATCGCGCGCGGCGTGTCCGGGCTGGTGTGCCGCGTGCCGATCTATCGGGGATTGGCCGAGCTGTTGATGGCGCCCGCGGTGGCGCAGTCGGATACCGGGGATCGCGAACGCGCGCCCTGAAGGGCGGCGCGGTAACAGATAGTGCTGACACTGCAGCACGTGGTCCGCTGATGGTGAAGCTGACGCAGCGATGGAAGGCTGGCGCATGCGCATCAACTTCCTGCACACGGCAAGCACGGTCCCTCACGCACTGCTTCGCGTTCTGCTACCACTGCGTTGCCTGGTCTGCAACGATGCCGGCCACGATGGTCTGGATCTGTGCGCCGCGTGCTATGCAGAACTTCCGTGGTCCGGCCGTGCCTGCCTGCGCTGCGCGCTGCCGCTGCCCGACAACGCCCTGATTGTCTGCGGCTGCTGCCGCGAGGAAGCGCCACCGCAGGCCGCTACCCATGCAAGCCTGTTGTACCTGCCGCCGGTCGACCAACTGCTGGTGCGGTACAAGTTTCATCAGGACCTCGCCGCCGGTCGCCTGCTGGCGCAGTTGATGCAACGCGCACCGCCGCCCTGGTGGTGCCCGCCGCTGGTGCCGGTGCCGCTGCATAGGCGGCGCCTGCGCCAGCGCGGCTACAACCAGGCCGCCGAACTGTGCCGCCTGCTGCCGATGCCGGTCTGGCATGGACTTTACCGGCGCCGCCACACCGCGCCGCAGTCCGAGCGTAACGCCGAGCAGCGCCGGGAAAATCTCTTTGACGCATTCAGCATGCGCTTGTCGCCGCCGGCACAGCTGACCGTCGTGGACGACGTGATGACCACCGGCAGCACAGTGATGGAAATCGCCGAGACGTTGCGGCTGGCGGGTGCCAAAGACGTGCGGGTATGGGTGTGCGCACGGGTGCCGTGACGGCGGGAGCGATTGACACCGTATGACGGCTGCTGAAGGATGCCCATCCTTCAGCGTGCGGTGCTCGACTGCGTCGCCGCACTTGGTGCACGGATGCAAAGGCCCTAAAGTTCCGCGCACTCCCGCCGATAGCGGTTGGCGGCCGAGTCGGTGCCGGCCGCACGTTCTATCTGCACGATGTCTGTTCACAGCTTCAGGTCTGTACCAACGCTGGACAAGGAAGTCGTTGATGGGTAACAGAAAAGCAGGATGCCGGGTACGTGTCGTTCTAGGCATCGCGGGGATCCTGTTGGCCGGTGCGGTGCATGCACAGTCGACCAGCCCCTCGTTCGTCGAGCAGCAGGAGCTGCGCGAACGCGCCGAGCGCGAGGCGCGCGAGCGTGAGCAGCGGCAGGCATTGCCAGATGTATCACGCGAACAGCCGGTGGCGGCCACCGATCTGCATTCGCTGGAACTGCCGGGCGAAGAACGGTGTTTCACCTTGCAGCAGCTGCAGCTCGACGGCGCGCATCTGGCTCAGTTCGCCTTCCTGCAGCGCTATCTCGACCGCTACCGTGGCCGTTGCGTAGGCCAGCAGGGCATTGCGCTGATTGTGCGCCGCGCCTCGGACCTGGCGCTGGCCAAGGGCTACGTGACCACCCGCATCGGCCTGCCCGAGCAGAGCCTGGGCAGCGGAACGCTGCGCCTGCAGCTGGTGCCAGGCGTGATCCGGCAGATCCGTTTCAATGCGGAAGAGATACCCCATTCGATGTGGAAGAGTGCGTTTCCGGCGCGACCGGGAGACGTGCTCAATCTGCGCGCGCTGGAACAGGGCCTGGAACAGCTCAAGCGCGTTCCGTCGCAGGACGTGAACATGGAGCTGGTGCCGGGCGAGGCGCCCGGCGAGTCAGACGTGGTCATCAGCATCCGCCACGGCAAGCGCTGGCGTGCCTCGGTGTCGCTGGATGATGCCGGCAGCCGTGCCACAGGAAAGCAGCAGGTCGGCGCGACCGCGTGGGTGGACAACCTGGCTCGCGTCAACGACCTGCTCAGCGTTGGCGTCAGCAGCGACGGCAGCGCCGACAAGGGCCGGGGTACCCACGGCTTCAATGCGTCGTGGTCGGTTCCGCTGGGCAACTGGCGCTTCAGTACCAGCACCTACAGCTCGCGCTACAAGCAGACCATCGCCAGCAACGCCGACACGTTCGCCAGCACCGGCACCTCCAGCAACGTCGATCTGGCCGTGGAACGGCTGCTGGTGCGTGGCCAGAGCTATCGCAGCGGTATCGAGCTGCGCCTGGCGCAACGGTCGTCGCACAGCTACGTGGAGGGCGTGGAGATCGAAGGCCAGCGCCGCCGTACCACCTCGGTCGAGTTGGCGCTGTTGCACCGCCAGTACCTCGGGCGGGTCCAGGCCGATATCCGCCTGGCGCACCGCCGTGGCGTGCCATGGTTGGGGGGCGATGATGACGTCGTGGGCCGCGATGGCCTGGCGCCAACGTTCCGCTATGGGCTGACCACGCTGGATATCGGCGCCGGCGGTGCATTGACCTCCGGGCCTCGCCCGCTGGCATGGAACACCGCGCTCCGCTACCAGTGGAGCGAGGACACGCTGTACGGCTCGGAGTTCATCAGCGTCGGTGGCCGCTACACCGTCAACGGCTTCGACGGCGAAGTGCCACTCGGCGGCGGCCGCGGTGGTTACTGGCGCAACAGCATCAGCTGGATGGCACATCGCGCCATTGCGCCTTATGCAGGCATCGATATCGGCCACATCGAGCGCGACGACCGCCAGGGGATCGGCGGCGGCACGCTCAGCGGCGCGCACGTGGGTGCGCGTGGCGAGCTGGGCGGACTGGCGTGGGATGGCTTCGTTGGCGTGCCGATGAGCCGCCCGGCCTGGCTCAAGCACGAAGCACGCGGGCACGTGGTCGGTTTCCGCGCGTCCTGGCAGTTCTGATTCGGTTGGAAGCACCGTCGCCAGGTGGCGATGTGATCGGGTTGTTGTGTGTGCAGTTCCCCCCTGGGTTGATGGAAGCACCTGGCATGAAGAACGTATTCCGCGGCTTGTCCCTGCCCGCTTCGGGCACTGGTTGGGCCACACGCCTGCGCATCGCGATGGCGAGCGCCACCCTGGTGATGGCATTCCTGGCCCCGGGCAGCTCATTCGCCCAGGTGCAGGTGCAGGCCGGTGAGCAGGCACGGGCCGACCAGGCGGCGAACGGCGTTCCGGTCATCCAGATCAACCGACCCAACGCCGGTGGCGTCTCGCACAACCGCTTCCAGGACTACAACGTCGGGCGCGAGGGACAGATCCTCAACAACAGCGTGAGTACCGTACAGACACAGCTGGGGGGCTATATCCAGGGCAACGGCAACCTGCAGCCCGGCCAGTCGGCGCGGTTGATCCTCAACGAGGTGACATCCACCAACGCGTCGCGCCTGCAGGGTCATATCGAGGTGGCCGGCCGCTCGGCCGCGGTGATCGTCGCCAACCCCAATGGCATCACCTGCGATGGCTGCGGCTTCATCAACACCACCCGTGGCACGCTGACTACCGGCACCCCGGTGTTCGGCAACGATGGCAGCCTCTCGGCGTTCCGGGTGGCACGCGGAACGATCCGTCTGGAAGGCAACGGCCTGGATGCGGGCAACCTGGAAGGTGTCGACCTGTTGGCCCGCGCGGTACAGCTCAACGCGGGGCTGTGGGCACGCCAGGTGAACGTGGTCACCGGTGCCAACCAGATCGACGCCCAGACGTTGGCAGCGCAGGCGATCACCGGCGAAGGCGAACGCCCGCAGTTCGGCCTGGACGTTGCCGTCCTCGGTGGCATGTACGCAGGCAAGATCCGACTGGTCGGCACCGAGGCCGGTGTGGGTGTGCGCAGTGCAGGCCAGATGGTGGCCGACGCCGGGGACTTCATCCTGACCCAGGCAGGTGATGTACGCCTGAGCGGACGCACCGCTGCTGCCGGCCGCCTGCAGATCGAGACCGAAGGCGAACTGAAGGCCGACGGTGCACAGCACGCGCAGGGGGATCTTCAGATCCGCGCCCGCCAGGCGTCGCTTGCCGGTTCCACGTCGGCGGGCGGGGCGATGGCGGTACGCGCCATCCAGAATCTGGATCTGGCTGGCAGCACGCAGGCCGCGCAGATGCAGCTGGACGCCGGTGGCACGCTGACGCTGGCTGACACGGTGAAGAGTGCGGGCAGCATCGCGCTGGCCGCTGCAGAGGTACAGAACCGTGCACAGGTGACCGCAGGCGCCGGGCTTGCCGTGCGTGCCGATACGCTGGTGCAGGACAAGGGCGCACGCCTGGGCGCGCAGGCGCAGCTGGATGTACAGGCCCGCCAGGTGAACAACGCCGGATTGCTGCTGGGCAACCAGGGTGTACGGCTGCAGGCCGCGCAGCTGCACAACAGCGGCCAGCTGTATAGCGACGCCGATGTCGATCTCGACGTGGCCAGCGTCGACAACGAGGGCATGATCGGTGCCGGTGCGAACCTGCGGGTGGCGGCTGATCGCCTCTCGCAGGCAAAGGGCGCCGAGCTGTCGGCGGGTGCGCTGCTGAAGGCCCAGGCGCGGCAGCAGCTGGACAACGCCGGACACATTCTCTCCGAGCAGGCGCTGGAACTGTCCGCCGGCAGCGTCGACAACCGCGGCACGGTGGAAGCCCGCCAGGCCACGCTGACGGTCGACCGTCTGCGCAACAGCGGCACGCTGCAAGCGGTGGATCTGCTGGCGCTGAAGGCCAACGGACGCATCGACAACGACGATACCGGCAGCATCCAGGGAGGCAAGGGCCTGCAGGTCGATGCGGATGCACTGGACAACTCGGGCATCGTCGGCAGTGCAGGTGATGCGCGTCTTTCCGCGAGCACCCTCGACAACCGCAACCGGCTTGAAGCGGGTGGCACGCTGACCCTGCAGGGTGCCACCCTGCGCCAGCAGTCCGCCGCCACGGCACTTGCGCGCGTGGTGGCCGTGGACATGCAGAAGGTCACCAACGACGGCCGCTTGCATGGCCAGCAGTCGCTCGACTTGCGCGCCACCGAACTCGCCAACGGTGGCGTGATCTACGGTCGCGACCGTGCGCAGCTGCACACCGCCACGCTGGACAACACGGGCGTGATCGCCAGCGACGGCACGCTGGATGTGCGCACCGACACGCTGCACAACCGCGCCAGCGGCAACCTGTCCAGTGCACAGTCGCTGCGGCTGGATGCGGTGACGCTGGACAACGCAGGCAATCTGTTTGCGAAGGGGGCGCTGACGGCCACGGCAGATGTGATCGACAACCGTGGCGATCTCTATGGTGCCGGCGATGTGGATGTCACCGCGCGGGAATCGCTGGACAACCAGGGCAGCCTGGTGTCCGGCCAGACGTTGCAGGTGCGGGGCCATACCCTGCGCAGCCAGGGGGAGCTGGGCAGCGAGCGCGGCAACGTGCAGCTCAGCAGTGACCAGGCATTGGTGCTGGGCGGACGCACACTGGCGGCAGGCACGCTCACCGCGCACGCGGGCAGCACGCTGGACCAGTCCGGCAAGGTGTTTGCGCAGCAGGGCGTGGTGTTGTCCGCCGATGCGGGTGTGACGCTGAAGGGCTCGATCGACAGCGCCGCGGATCTGCAGGTGCGCAGCGGAGGCGATCTGGACAACCAGGCCGCGTTGTTCGCCAGCGGCGCGTTGTCATTGCAGGCCGCGCAGGCCGTGCGCAATGCTGCCGACATGCAGGCGCGTACCGTCACGCTGCAGGCCGCGCAGGCCAGCAATCGTGGGCGAATGCTGGCCTCGGGTGACGTCGAGGTGCGCGCGGGCCAGATCGACAACAGCGGCGTGGTCGTGGCGGGCCTGCAGGCCGACGGCAGAGTCGGCAGTACCGGCAGCGTCACTCTTGATGCGCGCCATCAGCTGCGCAACGCCGGCCAGATCAACGCTGGCCAGCAGATCCAACTGCTGGGTGACAGCCTGGTGCTGGAAGGAGGCCAGGTCTGGTCGGGCAGGAATCTCCTTGCGCAGGCGCGCACCGGTGAGTGGCGCAATACCGGCGGCAGCCTGACCGCGATCGGGCTGCTCGACCTGCGTGCCACCGATGTCCTGCGCAACGCGGGCAGCCTGCAGGGCGCACGCATCGGCCTGCTCGCGGCCGCACTGGACAACAGCGCTGGCGAACTGCTGCAGACCGGTACCGATCCGTTCGAGCTGAGCCTGGCAGGCGCCCTGCGCAACACCGGCGGGCGCATCGCCGCCAACGCTGGCAGCGTCCACCTGCAGGCTGCGCAGCTGTTGAACCAGGGTGGCCGCATCGAACACGCTGGTACGGGCACGCTGAAGATCCAGGCCGACACGCTGGACAACGGCAATGCCGGCCTGATCGTCGGCAATGGCGAGGTGGACGTGGCCGTTGTCGGTCGCCTCGACAACAGTGGCGGTACGCTCACCGCAGGCACCGGTGCGCGCGTGACGGGTGCAGAAATCGTCAACACCGGTGGGCGCCTTGATGCCGGTGGCAACCTCACTGTGGACGCCTCGGGAGCACTGGACAACCGCACCGGCACCATCGTGCAGCGTGGCGCGGGCCAGCTGCAGGTGCTGGCCTCCCAGCTGGACAACAGCAATGGCCTGCTGGGGGCCGAGGGCAATGCCCGCGTGACCAGCCGCACGGGCGACCTGCGCAACGTGGACGGCAACCTGTACGCTCGCCAGGAACTCGCGCTCGATGTGGCCGGTGCACTGGCCAACCAGCGTGGCCTGGTCCACGGCGGCAGCGTGCTGGATCTGCAGATCCGCCAGGCGCTGGACAACAGCCAGGGCAACATCGAAGCACAGGGCCCGGTGAACCTCCGCGCTGCTTCGGTGGGCAACCGTGGCGGACGCATCGTGGCCAATGGCGCCCAGCAGCTGACGCTGGAATCCGCGGGTGCGCTGGACAACCGGGGCGGCACCCTGGGCAGCACCGGTGGTGCGCTGACGCTGACCGCGAGCAGCGTGGACAACCGTGCCGAAGGCGGCCAGGCCAAGCTGGTGGCCGGTACCGATCTGCGCCTGCAGGCCGGCGCGCTGGACAACGCCGGCAGCCTGGTCCACGCCGCCAACAATCTGTACCTGGAACGTGTCGGCGCACAAGTATTCAACGTGGGTGGCCAGCTCAGTGCAGGCAACCTGCTGCGCCTGGATCTTGCCGCACTGGAGAACAGCAACGGCCGGCTGCTCAGCCGCCAGAGCCAGCTGACGCTGGGCAGCCTGGGCAATGGCGGTGGCGAAATCAGTGCCTATGAAGCGCTGGGTGCACGCCTGCAGAGCTTCAGCGGCATCGGCCGCCTGTTCGGCGGCAGCGAGCTGCGGCTGACGCTGGCTGGGGACTACGTGCATGGCAGCGGCCAGCGCCTGGAGAGCAACGGGCTGCTGAAGCTGGACGTGGCCGGCGCCCTGGTCAACCAGGGGCGCCTGGAGAGCAAGGGCACGCTTGAAATCTCGGCCAATCGGATCGAGAACACCGCTGCTGGGCAGATCAACGCCACCGCAGGCAATGGCAGTGGCCGTGTCGCGCTGAGTACGGCGGGCGATTTCAGCAACGCCGGTCGCGTAGACGGCGATACGGTGGAGGTGTCGGCTGCCAACATCACCAATACCGGCACCCTGATGGGCAACGCGCTGGAACTGCGCGCCTCGCGCATCACCAACGGCCGCGACCTGGGCAACACCCTGGTCGCACGCGACTACAACGAAGGGCTGATGGCGGCCACCGGCCGCATCAACCTGTTTGCCAACTACATCGACAACCTCGACGGCGAGCTCTTCAGCCTGGGCGACATCCGCCTGCAGGGCTGGAACGGCGGCAATGCCCAGCAGATCCGCAACCGCTCCGGGCGCATCCAGGCCGAGAACGACCTGATCCTGGCCGCGCTGGGCGTGGCCAACGAGCGGCGCGTGCTGGTCACCCAGCACAAGGTCTACAGCGGCAACGAAGGCGCTGCGGATCCGGACAGCGGCACGTTCAAGGTCGATGGCATCGACGGCCCGGCACCGCCGGGCAAGCTGTGCCCGGGTGACTGTGCCGTGCTGGAGGTCTGGACCGAGCACAAGGACCTGGTGCTGGAAGGCACGACCGTCATCGCCGCCAGCGCGGCATCGCAGCTGATTTCCGGTCGCGACATGCAGATGTCCGGCGGCTCGGTCGACAACCGCAACTCGGCCATCGCCGCCGGTCGCAACCTCTCGATCAACGGCCGCGGCTCGTCCAACAGCGAAGACCCCAACGACTGGGCCGGCGTGGTCAACAACGAGGCGCTGGCCGGCTACAAGGTGGTCCAGCGTACGTCGACCATTGACTACACCTACCGCCCTTGCCCCAGCCGCTGCGACTTCGAGATCTATGGCGGCAGCCGCGCGCTGGGCACCAACACGATCACCAAGCAGGTCACGCTGGCCGGTGGCAATGCCAGCATCACCGCCGGCCGCAGGGTGCAGATCGAAGCGCGCGAGGTCAACAACGCCGTGGTCACCGCGCACAGCGGTGGCACGCCGCTCGACGTTGCCGGTTGGCAGGGCAACAACGCCTACGCACCCGAACTGGGCCAGCAGCAGGGCGCCGGCGCGGTCGGCGGCAACGCTGGCGCACCGGGTGCACAGCAGGGCGTAGCCACCGGGCCTGCCAGTGCGCAGGCGCAAGGTGCGGGCACCGCCGGTGATACCGGAACCCCGGGCCCGGGCCGCGTCACCACGGTGCCGCCGCCGCAGCTGGTGGGCAGCCCGCAGAATCCGCTGCCGGGCCTGTCGCTGCCCAGTGGCGGCCTGTACACGGTCAATCCGGGCAACCAGCGTTGGCTGGTGGAAACCGATCCGCGCTTCGCCAATTTCGGGCAGTGGATCGGCTCGGACTACATGTTCCAGCGCCTGAACCTGGACCCTGACAGGCAGCTGCGCCGGATGGGCGACGACTTCTACGAGCAGCGCCTGGTGATGGAACAGATCACCGGCCTGACCGGGCGTCGCTACCTGGATGCCGACCAGGGCGATGGCATGGGCCAGTACCGCGCCATGATGGATGCCGGCGTGAGCGAAGCCGCGCGCCAGCAGCTGAGCGTGGGCGTTGCGCTGTCGGCCGAACAGGTGGCCGCGCTCAACGAAGACATCGTGTGGATGGTCGCCCAGGAAGTGGACGGGCAGAAGGTGCTGGTGCCGGTGGTGTACCTGTCCCAGGCCACCGCCAATCGCCTGCAGCTGGGCGGCGCCGCCATCGCTGGCGAGTCGGTGGAGATCCGCGCCGGCAATGTATCCAACCAGGGCATGATCCGCGCCGATGATCGATTGACCATCGATACCGGCAGCCTGCTCAACGATCGCGGTGGCATTTCCGCTGGTGGCAATGCCCGCATCACCGCCGTGGAGGACATCCTCAACAACAGCGGCCTGATCCAGGGCGGCAACGTGGCCCTGGTGGCCGGCCGCGACCTGAAGAGTGTCAGCGGCATCGACGTGGCCAGCATCCGCAGCGATGGCAGCCTGGCGCTGGAAGCCGGGCGTGACCTGGCACTGGTCGGTTCGCAGACCAGTGCCCGCGGCAACGCGGCGCTGGAGGCCGGCCGCGACCTCAACCTCACCACGCAGATGCAGGGTGATGGCAGCCTGCGCCGCACCACGCTGGATGTGGGTGGCAGCCTGTCGCTGGATGCCGGCCGCGATCTGAACCTGACGGCGGTGACCGCCAAGGCCGGCGGCAGCGTCCATGCCACGGCCGGCAACGACATCAACCTCAATGCACTGACCACCACCGAGCAGGGCGGCTGGGGCAGCAACCGCTACGTGCGCGAAACCCTCAACGCCAGCGGCATCGAGGCCGGTGGCTCGCTGGGCATGCAGGCGGGGCAGGACGTGAACCTGCAGGCCGCGCAACTGAAGGCCGGCGACGGCCTGGCCGTGGTGGCCGGGCGTGATCTCAACCTGCAGGCCGAAACCACCACCAACACCAGCCAGCAGCAGAGCCGTGGCAAGCGCTTCTCGCAGACCACGCAGAGCATGGACGAGACCGTGCACAGCACTTCGCTGCAGGCCGGCGGTGACATCGCGCTGGTGGCCGGGCGCGATGCCAACCTCACTGCCACGCAGGTCGGCAGCACCGACGGCGGCATCAGCATTGCCGCTACGCGCGACGTGAATCTGCTGGCGGCACAGGAGGACCACAGCTGGGAGCAGGAGACCACGCGCAAGAAGAAGGGGCTGCTGTCGAGCAAGACCACCACCACTTACGACGCGACCCGCGACAGCCTGGTGGTGGGCACCACGCTCAGCGGCGAGACGGTCACCATCGGCGCCGGACGTGACGTCGTCGCGCAGGCGGCGCAGGTGGCTGCCACCGGTGATGTGGTGGTGGCCGCCACCCGTGACCTGACCATTGGCACGGCCACGTCCACGCACAGCGAAGAGCACGACAAGACCGTCAAGCGCTCGGGTGTGTTCGGCGGTGGTGGCTTCAACCTGACCATCGGCCAGAGCAAGCTGGAAAAGGGCCTGGAGATCGAGCAGAGCGCGCCGCAGGGCAGCCTGATCGGCTCAACCGATGGCCGGGTCAGCCTGAGCGCCGGCAACACGCTGCACATCACCGGTTCGGACGTGCTGTCGAAGACCGGTACGCAGCTGGTGGGCGGGCAGGTGGTGATCGACGCGGCACAGGGCACCACTGACGTACACCAGAGCACCAAGCAGAAGAGTGCCGGTATCAACGTCGGCCTGACCGGCGGTGTGGTGGATGCCGCGCTGGCCGCCTACGGTGCGGCCAAGGCCGCCGGCAATGCGCAGGATGATCGCCTGAAGGCGCTGTACGCGGTGCAGGCGGCCAATGCCGCCGCTGGCGTGGGCGGCGCCATGCAGCAAGGTGCTTCCGGCGCCACCGACGGTGTGAGCCTGCGCATCGGCATCGGCGCCTCCAGCTCCAGTGCCAGCCAGACCAGCCACGACCAGTCGGCGGTGGGCAGCACCATCCGCAGCCAGGGCGACGTCAGCATCGTCGCCACCGCCGGTGACCTGAACATCATCGGCAGCCAGGTGAAGGGTGACAACGTGGCGCTGGCCGCGCGGGACAACATCACCCTGCGCAGTGAAGCGGAAGACCATACGCAGTCGTCGAAGAACAAGAGCGGCAGCGGTGAGATCGGCTTCAGCATCGGCGCGCAGACCGGTTGGTACGTGTCGGCCAGCACCGCCAAGGGCAAGGGCAGCGGCAACGGCACCACGCACGTCGAAACCGTGGTGGACGCCGACCGCAACCTGATCGTCATCAGCGGCAAGGACACCACGCTGCAGGGTGCCCAGCTGAGCGGCGACAAGGTGGTGGCCAGCATCGGCGGCAACCTGTCCATCATCAGCGAGCAGGACACCGACGACTACGCCAGCAAGCAGACCCAGGCTGGTGGCACCTTCGTTTACGGCAGCGGCGGCACCGTCAACATCGGCCAGCAGAAGGTCGAGAGCCACCTGCGCAGCGTGCAGGAACAGAGCGGCATTGTTGCTGGTACCGGTGGCTTCGACATCACCGTGGGCGGCAACACGCACCTGGAAGGCGGCGTGATCGGCAGCACTGCCGATGCCTCGAAGAACCGCCTGGATACCGGCAGCCTGACCGTTGTCGACATCGAGAACGAATCCCGCGCCAAGACCAGTGGCGGTGGCATCGGCACCGGGCTGGGCAGCGGCGGCGGCATCAGCAGCCCGCTGGGCAGCGCGGCCGGCGCAGGGCTGAGCCTGCTGGGCGGTACGAAGAAGAACGACAGCAGCACCACGCATTCGGACATCGCCGCCGGCACGGTGGTGGTGCGCGATGGCAATGAGAGCGCTTTGGCCGGCCTTGATCGCACGGCCACCGGCTTTGATACCGACAGCGCGCTGTCGGCCGTTGACCTGCGCAAGATGCAGGAGCGCGCCGAGGTGATGCAGCTGGGTGGGCAGTTGCTGTTCAAGGGCGTGGGTGACCTGGGCGGCTACCTGAGCCAGAAGGCGGAGACCGAGGAAGGCAAGGCGTTCTGGGCCGACGGTGGCAACGGACGCGCGCTGCTGCACGGTATGGCCGGTGCAGCAATGGCCGCGCTGGGTGGTGCCGATGCGGTGACGGGCGCGGTGAGTGCTGCCGGTGCGGAGAAGGCCAAGAAGGCGATCTCGGATTACCTGGAGAACAACAAGGGCAGCCTGAGCTGGGAGGACTACCAGTCGCTGATGGAAGTCGGTAGCGCGATGGTGGGTGGGGCTTTGGGTGGAAGCACGGGCGCCAACGTCGCGGTGACCGGGGATCGGTTCAATCGGCAGCTGCACATCAGTGAGATTGATTTGATTCAGGGCTCCGCGTCTGGATTCGCACAGCGCCTGTGCGGTTGCCGCAATCCAAGCCGCGAGCAGATCGATGCAGCCGAGAAGTCCTTGTCGGAACAGGCCTATCGGCAAGTGCAGTTCGGCGTTGAGGGGCAATGGGATCAAGCTGCGAGTGACTATCTGAGGCAAGTCAGCGCAGGCAGGCTTCTTGAGCCCGATCCGAACAGGCCGGGTAGTGGTTACAGCCCACTGTTCTATGCAACGCCGGGTGAGAAGGCGGATGCTACACAGTACGTCGGCTCATGGAATCTGAGGGCGGACTTCTATAGCAAGAACGGTCTGGATGTGCCCTCGCAAGAGCAGGCGATGGCTGCTGCCATCCAAGATCAAATTGATCGAAAGACGCACGGCAAAGTGCTCATTGGAGGGACGGCTGTCATCACAGCCGCGGGACTGTCCCCGGTTGCGCTGGCTGCCGCGCGTAGCTGTCTGAGCAAGCCAGCTTCCTGCGACGCAATCCTGACCGGAGTGGTTGATGCGGTCGCAAGCGAGGCAACGGGTGGTGCCAGCTTGGTGGTTGGTGCGGGTGCCGCTGCGAAGGCTGCCGAGTTGATTGTTGAAAACGTTGCGCGCAAGGCAGCTAGTGCTGCAGCAAAGCCGGCTGCAGAGCTTAAAGCGGACTTGGCCGCGGTCTGGAACTTGAAGCCAACCCAGCGCGGCGTAGAAATTGAGTCATACTTGGCGAGAACAGAGTATTCATCGCAGGGGGGCTGGTACAACATCGGGGCATCGAAAAACGGATATTTCCCTCTTGTCGATTTTCAGAATGGCAGCACTTTGGTTAGCCTCAAGTCGGTGGATACTTCGGGGAGTTCCTGGTTGAGTAGAATGCAGGATCACATTGTGGATCTAGGTAGCAATGGGGCGACGGTGAATGGTGCTCCTGCGCAGATGGTTCTGGACTTGAGAGTTCAGCCGGGAGGACTTCTGGATGCGCAGTCGCTTATCAACTTTGGCGTTGAAAATAATGTCAAGGTAATAATTAAAGAATTTAAGTGAGGTTTCCTGTTGAGGAAATACAGATTTGTCTATGAATACGGGATTTTTGATGGGCTGAGCGCGCTGTCAAAGGTCATTGACGTGCTGCGTGGGATGGGCTATCCGCCTGTGTTCTTCCTGCGCGGAAATGAAGTCGGCCTGAAAGCCATAGAGAGAGAAGTAGCAAAGAGGAAGGTATGGCCAAGCGGTTTGGCGTCAGCTGGATTCGACCTTCGTTTCGGCTTGATTCCGGCATGGGGGCAGTGTTTTGTTCTGATGCAAGAGACGGTGGAACATGATCATGTAGATTTGGATTCGAAGTTTGATCCACTTCTTGGTGTCAAGGGCATGATTCAGGCATGGGTCGCCGACGTGGATTATGACTATTGGCAAAACGCGACCGATCCGCTTCAGTATGAAAGCGCTGGTCGAACTCTCTCGGGTCTCTCACTGAAATCCAATGGGCTGCCTCCTCCCCTGGATCAGGTGGAAATAGATACGTCTCTGAATCCTGGGCGAAAGATATTCAGGCAGGGGTATATGGAAGCAGTTGGAAACATCATGTGGTTAGGTGAAGCCTTTTGGGAAAAAGCTGGTACTTCCCGCTGTCGCAGCTTGTTGATGCTGCAAGAAGCGGGCATGAAAGTATATGAGCTTCGTGGCGTTGATAAGGTCGTTGCGTCTGATGATGTTTTCCGTGATGAATCAACTTCGAAAACCCAGAGCCTCCTCAGGGTAGCGCTTTTTGGCGTGGATTGAGGCCGTGCCGGGCGATAGTTGAAAATGACGGTCACATCTGCAATGCCATGGAGGATTGGCTAGGTCGAACCTGAGGTCGCTGTAGGTCGCGAACAAGAACGACGACAGCATCGCGCCTTGTTCCGGCACGGTGGTATTGTTTGATGAAAATGAGCATGCTCTGGCCGATATTGATTCCACGGCCACCATCCCGGCATTAGCTGCGCGGGACAACATCACCCTGCGCAGTGAAGCGGAAGACCACACGCAGTCGTCGAAGAACAAGAGCGGCAGCGGTGAGATCGGCTTCAGCATCGGCGCGCAGACCGGTTGGTACGTGTCGGCCAGCACCGCCAAGGGCAAGGGCAGCGGCAACGGCACCACGCACGTCGAAACCGTGGTGGACGCCGACCGCAACCTGACCGTCATCAGTGGCAAGGACACCACGCTGCAGGGTGCCCAGCTGAGCGGCGACAAGGTGGTGGCCAGCATCGGCGGCAACCTGTCTATCATCAGCGAGCAGGACACCGACGACTACGCCAGCAAGCAGACCCAGGCTGGTGGCACCTTCGTTTACGGCAGCGGCGGCACCGTCAACATCGGCCAGCAGAAGGTCGAGAGCCACCTGCGCAGCGTGCAGGAACAGAGCGGCATTGTTGCTGGTACCGGTGGCTTCGACATCACCGTGGGCGGCAACACGCACCTGGAAGGCGGCGTGATCGGCAGCACTGCCGATGCCTCGAAGAACCGCCTGGATACCGGCAGCCTGACCGTTGTCGACATCGAGAACGAATCCCGCGCCAAGACCAGTGGCGGTGGCATCGGCACCGGGCTGGGCAGCGGCGGCGGCATCAGCAGCCCGCTGGGCAGCGCGGCCGGCGCAGGGCTGAGCCTGCTGGGCGGTACGAAGAAGAACGACAGCAGCACCACGCATTCGGACATCGCCGCCGGCACGGTGGTGGTGCGCGATGGCAATGAGAGCGCTTTGGCCGGCCTTGATCGCACGGCCACCGGCTTTGATACCGACAGCGCGCTGTCGGCCGTTGACCTGCGCAAGATGCAGGAGCGCGCCGAGGTGATGCAGCTGGGTGGGCAGTTGCTGTTCAAGGGCGTGGGTGACCTGGGCGGCTACCTGAGCCAGAAGGCGGAGACCGAGGAAGGCAAGGCGTTCTGGGCCGACGGTGGCAACGGACGCGCGCTGCTGCACGGTATGGCCGGTGCAGCAATGGCCGCGCTGGGTGGTGCCGATGCGGTGACGGGCGCGGTGAGTGCTGCCGGTGCGGAGAAGGCCAAGAAGGCGATCTCGGATTACCTGGAGAACAACAAGGGCAGCCTGAGCTGGGAGGACTACCAGTCGCTGATGGAAGTCGGTAGCGCGATGGTGGGTGGGGCTTTGGGTGGAAGCACGGGCGCCAACGTCGCGGTGACCGGGGATCGGTTCAATCGGCAGCTGCACCCGGATGAGGTGAAGTGGATCAACATGAATGCTGCCGCGTTCGCCGCCCAGGAAGGTATCAGCGAAGCAGAGGCGGTACGCAGGCTGACCACGGAAGGTGCCGCGCGTGTGGATGCAAAGGTCAACCGGTTGGTAGGCGCCGAGAACGTTGATTTCGAAGCCACTGAATTCCTGAGCAAGATGGGCGGGGCGTACGGGTTCGGCGCGACGGAGGCTGAGTACAACAACATCAACCTCTATGGCAAAGAGCTGCTCAACAACGATGCGATGTACGGGCAGGTCATCGGATCTCTGCTGTCCTCCGGCGTATCCAAGGATTCCCTGCAGCTCCAGTTCTACGATCTGAACAACCTGCGCGGAACGAAGATCCTGGGTCGAGATGGTTGGTCGATGCTGGGGACCTTCAGTGGCGACATTGGCGCCGCTGGTAGCGTGATCGCCAGCGTAGCCAAGGGCGACGGCAACGGTGCTGCCATCGGTGCAGCGACGTTCCTGATCCCGGTGCGGTTGCCTGGGGCGAAGATCGTTGGTGAAGTGGGTGCAGAGATCGCCGGGGCCGCGACCAAGCAGGGTGTGCTTCGGTCTGAGGAGATCCTGAAGTCGGTGCAGAATGCCGGTGTTGACGCAGTTGCAGAGAGGGGTACAAAAGAAGTTCCGAAACTTGTCGAAGGGGCTCATTCACTTGTAGGCGCCAATCGTGCGGTTATTGATCCACGCAAGCTCACAGACTATGCATTGAATCGAGATCATGCGGTTGGTGGTAACAAGGCTCGTGTTTTCGAATCGGTACTCGGCTTTACGAAGGATAATTCTGATCTGCTGATGAAGCAGCTGCAGGAGGGGGTGATGAAAAATATACCAACTCCAGGGAAGGTTGATCAGTATGGCGCTCGGTTTACTGTCGATATCCCTGTTGTAGGGCCGAAAGGGAGCGGGGTCGTTAGAAGTGGATGGATCTATAAGCCTGGCTCAGATACTCCAGAGATGACAACAATATTTGTGAAGTAATTTTTATGAATTTAGGGATAAATGAGGTTGTACGGCTGTTGGAGGATATTCCTTCGGCGGGAATTTATCGTGGCAGTATCGGGGTGGTAGTTGCCGTATTCTCCGAGCCAGAGGAGGCTTATGAGGTTGAGTTCTGCGATGGGGATGGCGCCTCAATTGCGCAGATTGCACTGAGGCCAGCGCAGTTTGAGGTCATGAGGCGATGATCCATGCTCTAATGAATCTTTCACAGTCGATCTTGGTCGAAAGGCTGGCGCAGATTTTCTAAGCGGCCTATGCGGGGTTATGGAGGGTAGGGCGAGATAATGGAATTTTTCAGCTCGATGCCCCTAGGCTGAATGATTGCTTGATCAGCATACTTTGTGCTCCTGATATTTGTGCTCCGGAAGGGGTGAGGGATGGTAATAATTTTTACGATGAGATGCTGCGAAAAGGAGTTCTAGGCTTAATGATGGGAGCTTATAATTATTATTCGATGTCGGGCCTGTGCTAGGAGAGGGATGACGCCTCGAAGAACCGCCTGGATACCGGCAGCCTGACCGTTGTCGACATCGAGAACGAATCCCGCGCCAAGGCCAGTGGCGGTGGCATCGGCACCGGGCTGGGCAGTGGCGGTGGCATCAGCAACCCGCTGGGCAGCGCGGCCGGCGCAGGGCTGAGCCTGCTGGGCGGTACGAAGAAGAACGACAGCAGCACCACGCATTCGGACATCGCCGCCGGCACGGTGGTGGTGCGCGATGGCAATGAGAGCGCTTTGGCCGGCCTTGATCGCACGGCCACCGGCTTTGATACCGACAGCGCGCTGTCGGCCGTTGACCTGCGCAAGATGCAGGAGCGCGCCGAGGTGATGCAGCTGGGTGGGCAGTTGCTGTTCAAGGGTGTGGGTGACCTGGGCGGCTACCTGAGCCAGAAGGCGGAGACCGAAGAAGGCAAGGCGTTCTGGGCCGACGGTGGCAACGGACGCGCGCTGCTGCACGGTATGGCCGGTGCGGCGATGGTCGCGCTGGGTGGGGCCGATGCGCTGAAGGGCGCGGTGAGTGCTGCCGGTGCGGAGAAGGCCAAGATCGCGATCTCGGAATTCCTCGAGAGCAACAAGGGTAACCTGAGCTGGGAGGACTACCAGTCGCTGATGGAAGTGGGCAGCGCGATGGTGGGTGGGGCCCTGGGTGGAAGCACGGGCGCCAACATTGCGGTGACCGGGGATCGGTTCAATCGGCAGCTGCACCCGGATGAGGTGAAGTGGATCCGCTTCCATGCGGAGGAATTCGCCCGCGAGCAGAAGATATCGAAGGAAGAGGCCTATCGCATCCTTCTTGTGGAAGCAGCTGCATACGTTGACAAGAAGATACAGTCCGACCTGAGCGAGGTAGAAAACAGCACGGCCGCAATTGATTTCCTGCGCAAGAACCAGAACAAGTACGACTGGGGCACGGCGTTCGACACCAGCGATCGGGACAACTTCTCTAAGTTCAGCGAGGAGCTTGGGCGCGAAACCGGCTATTTCAAAGACGTCTACACTGCCATCTCGGGAACTGCTTACGCCGCCGGATCAACCAAGGACTGGCGCTTCGAGTTCCAGGAGCCGCTGCGCTACTACGGCGATGCCTCGCGCTCTCAGAAGGGCGTTGCCATGGTCCAGGCCGGCGCAGCCGCTCTTGGCATCGGTGCGGCGGCGGCTGTTGAGTTCGGTGGCTGGTGCGTCTTCAATCCGATTGCTTGCTCCAATGCGCTAAAGGGAACGGCGGATGCCCTTGCGGCAGATGTTGTCGGTGGGCATACGATTTCCGTTCCTGTTGCGGCTAGTGTTGTTGCGAAAGCCGGGTTGGCGGCAGAGGAGACAATAAGTGCAAGCCGTGCTGTCTCTCGAGCGTATGAGGGCGCGAAGGGTGTCTCTGGATTTAAGTATGGAATTACCGCGGACGAGATTCGCGGAATAAACTATAGAATAAGTGGAGCGGGCGAGTATTGGGATGTTTCGACCACGGTCGCCAACGCAGCTAATTACGAAGGGTTTTACAATAAAAGTGCCGTATTTATTCGTGATATTGCCGGGGGGGCACGGATTTGTAAATGGCAATAAGAGGACTGCGGTTGAGGTTTTTGAAGTTCTTGTGGAAAGGAATGCCGTTGAGGGCCCGCCACGTGAGCTGGTATGGAAAGTTGTTGACCGTGTTTCTACCGGTGAGCTAAAGTCAATTGAGGAAATTTCAAAGGCTCTCAGGGGACTCGAGTGAAAAGTAAGAATGAATTGGCTGCGGACTTTTCTGGGCGGGTGGGTGTGCCCATTGATAGGAATTATTTGTCTGATTTTGTTGATTTTATGAATGGACTTATTGATGGGGAGGGTTCGTATTTCATTTTTAAGTTGGATGGGGGTAGGCTTGGTGGCAGGCTCACGTTTGTTTTCTGTGATCGTGCACGGGATATTATACTTAGGCGGGATACCTCTAGTATTGAGGATGGCATGATGCATATGTTTGCTGGGTTGGAGGAAGCGGGTGGGTACGCTTGATTGAGGTGGGGGTGTATACGTCATTGTTTCGGTCAGAGCCCTCTGATGTGCTGGCCCTCCAGCGATTCTGGGTTGTATTGATGTTGGATTTCGAAACGTACATATTGCTGGCGTGCAATGACCCGGCGATTTCTGCTCGGGTCCTGCGGTTTATGTGAAGGCGTAGATGGCATACGGAGCAACCGCCGCCGACGCAGGGCTGAACCGACTGGGCGTTACGCGGAAGAACGACAGCAGGGTCATGCATCCGAACGCCGCTGTCGGCGCGGTGGTGCTGCGCGATGTGATCTGAACTTCATGCCCCGTGACTTCGTGGGAATCGCAGTCTCTCGTCCCGATGGGATACTTCAAGAATGAAGGATACGTACGATCTGTATGGCGCTGGAGGCTTGGACCTCTATTCGGCGAGGTGCACGGCGGAGGCTGCGCTTGGCGTGATTTTTGAAGAGAGGGACAGCGCCTACCAGGGAGGGGTGCACTACCGATATGTGGGGCGTGATTCAGAGAATATGGTTCTGAAGATCAACGTTGACCCGTTTGATGGGGAGCCGGCGGAGGTTGCATTCCCGCAGCACCCCGTCCTGCTGTATGTGAATTCGACACGAAGAGCATCTGGCCTCGAAGAGGCCATTGGGCGTTGCGGAGAATTTGAATTACTCCGGCGTGAGCGCTTGTAGCCAACATGGCTGGATGCTTGGCGTCTGATGGGTCTTTCGTTCAAGAGTCGAAATCTCCGGCTAACCCAGCGGCAGGATCAACGGCAGTGGCATCACCCCACCCCCGGGTCAGCCTTGCTGGCGCAAGGGGGCGTAGGGCCACGAAGATAACGACAGCTAGTGTCCATTGATGAGATCCGCGCAATGTCGTCCATGGCTGCGCCGATCCACGACGATCCCGTCCAGAACCACCATCACCCCCCTCATCATCACAACGGGCTACGATGAACCTGATTACGGATCGAAGGAGTGGCGATGAATTCCCCCTTGTCTCCCCTGTTGTCGGCGGTTGGCCGTAGCTGGTGGATCCTCCTGCTGTATGGCTTGGTCGCTCTCGGCTTCGGCATCATCGCCATCGGCTGGCCGCTGTCGGCGGCCATGGCATTGGCCTGGACGCTGGGCGTGATGGCCATCATCGAGGGCGTCATCAGCCTGTTCGCACTGATCAGCGGTGGCAGTGGTGCCTCGCGCGGCTGGCTGGCGCTGTATGTCATCGCCTCGCTGGGCTTCGGCATCCTGGCGGTGATCAATCCGCTGGCCACCGCCAGCGTGCTGGTGCTGTTCCTGGCGGCATGGCTGCTGGTGGCCGGCATCTATCGCATCGTGTTCGCGATCCGCGTACGCAAGCAGATCCAGGGCGAGTGGCTGCTGATTCTCAGTGGCGTGCTGGCGGTGGTGCTGGGCCTGCTGTTCGCTGCCAATCCGTATGCAGGCGTGGCGGTGACCACGCTGTGGATCGGCATCGGCAGCCTGCTGTACGGGCTGTTGCAGGTGCTGGTGGCGTTCAAGCTGCGGAAGCTGAAGTGAGGGGCGCGCGTCCGTTCCTGCTGGGGGCGGCGCTGGTGCTGACCGGATGCATGCCAGGCGCCACACCCGGTGCCTTGGCAGGCAAGGATCATGCGCCACGCCCCGGCGTTGATGTGCGATTGAGCGCCGTCGATGCGGCCGGCAAGGGCAGGCCGGCGCAATGGCAGGGCGAGACTCTGGCCCTGCGCGAGCCGCCGATTGCCGGCAGTGCCGACATCGCCGATGTGCGCTATGTGCTGGACGCCAGCCAGCAGCCCGGCTTGCAGATCCGCTATCGGCCGGAGGCACATCAGCGCATCCACGATGGCACCGCTGCCTTGGTGGGCCAGCGTGCGGCGCTCAGCGTGGATGGCCGCGTGCTGATGGTGGCGACGGTGCAGGGGCCGTTCGGTGAATCGATGATGCTGAGCGGGTTGTCCAGCGTTGCCGAAGCGCGGGAGCTGGCCAGGCACATCACGGGCGAATGACGGGCGCGCCAATACCCCCGCGCTGCGCGCGGAGGTCGACCCAGGTCGACCGCTACCGGGCGAACCGCGCTTCGATCTCTTCCAGCGACTTGCCCTTGGTCTCCGGCAGCCAGAACGCGGCCACCAGGAAGAACACGAAGGTGCACGCCGCCCAGAACACGAACATGCTGGCGTAGCCGTAGTGGCCCACGGTGGGCAGGAAGATCGCGGCGATGGTGGTCGACACGAACTGGTTGATCAGCAGCGCGATGCTCATGCCGTTGGAACGGATGCGGTTCGGCATCAGCTCCGACAGCGCCAGCCACACGCATACGCCGGGGCCGACCGCGAAGAACGCGACGAACACCAGGATGCAGGCGGCCACTGCCCAGCCGTGTGCCGGTGGCGGCACCGGGCCGATGCGGGCCTGTTCGATGCGTAGCGGCGCCTGCGCTGCAGCGGCCGGGTCGGCGAACGGGTTCAGATGGAGTTTGCGGAAGAACGCGCCGATCACACTGTCCGGCTGCACGGTACCGGCGCGCTCGATGCGCAGCTCGCGGTCGGTCAGGTTGTCGCTGCGCAGGGACCGCACATTGGTGAAGTCACCGTAGGCGTAGGAGACGGTCAGCTGCATCGGCCGGCCTTCGCTGTCGATGCCAGCGCCCAAGCGCTGCCACTGCGTATCGTCCAGTACCAGCTGCAGGCCATCGCCGCTGACCGCCGCCTGCAGCTGCGGCTGCACGTCGGTGCGACCGCGTTCGGCCTGGAAGAACAGCGTGGCCGCTGCCAGCAGGGCCACGCAGATGCCGCCACTGCCAAGCATCAGCAGGAACTTGCGGCCTTTGCGGTCGACCAGCAGCAGCGCGACCACGGTCATCACCGCGTTGAGCAGCTTGATCGCCACGTCGGCGCCGTTGGCGACCGAGCCGGACAGGCCGGCCTGGTTGAGGATGTTCACCGCGTAGGCCAGCACCGAGTTGATGCCGGTGGCCTGGGTGCAGGCCAGCACTACGCAGGCGAGCAGGAACGGCACCACATAGCGGCGGCTGAGCAGCGGGTCGCGCTTTCCGCTGCTGCTGCTCGATTCCGGTGCCTGGATCTGTGCAAGCGTCGGCTCGACCTCCGAAGCGGGCAGCACACGCTGCAGGCTGCGGCGTGCGTCATCGATGCGGCCGCGGCGCACCAGCCAGCGCGGTGACTCGGACAGCCAGAAGATGCCGGCGCAGAACAGCAGGCCCGGCGCCAGGCAGGTCCAGAAGATGGTGCGCCAGGCGTGGTCCTTCACCGCAAACAGCTCCTGCGCCTGCTGCGCCACCGGCAGTGAGCGCACGGCTTCAGTGGCGGCATCCACCGCATGCGCGTGATAGAGGCCGATCAGCGCCGCCAGCACCAGGCCAACGGTCAGCAGTAGCTGGAACATGGCCGCGCCGCGCCCGCGTCGCTCGGGGCTGAGCACTTCAGCCAGGTACAGCGGAATCACCACGCCGATCAAACCGCCACTGATGCCCTGCAGCAGGCGTCCCAGCAGCAGCGGCGTGTAGCCGGAGGCCAGTGCCATGATCGGGATCGAGGCGGTGAACAGCAGGCCGGCCAGCAGCATCGCACCGCGGCGACCGATCAGGTCGGCGACCATGCCGGCGAACAGCGAGGACAGCACGCTGCCCAGCAGCACCGCCGCCACGACGAAGCCGAGCTGCTGGCTGCTGAGCTGCCAGGCGTGGCTGGCGGTGGCTTCAAGATAGGGCAGGGCGCCGGCGATGATGCCGATGTCGATGCCGTACAGCAGGCCACCCAGGCCGCCGATGAAGAGCAGGTAGCGTACGGGCCAGCGCGGAGCGGTGGAAGCGGTCATCGGCAGTTCCTGTGGTAGCGCCGGGCCATGCCCGGCGACGGTTCGTCGCAGATTGCTTTCTGTAGAGTCGAGCCATGCTCGACTGCTCTTCGTTCCGATATCGAGGTTCCCTGCACCGCGCGCTGCGCGGTGAGTCGAGCATGGCTCGACTCTACAAAAACGCAGATATCAGGCGTTTGCGGCGTTTAAATCAACTACCCGCCCGCCCACCACCACCTGCTGCGGGCGCAGTTCGGCATCCAGCACCACCAGGTCGGCGCGGGCGTCGGGCGCAATGCGGCCGCGATCGTCCATGCCGAGATACGCGGCCGGGAAGGTGGAGACACGTTGCGAGGCATCGGCCAGCTCCAGGCCGACCTGCACCAGGTTGCGCAGCGCCTGGTCCATGGTCAGCGCGCTACCGGCCAGTGAACCCGTGGCCAGGCGCACGCAGCCGCCACACTTGTGCACGCGCTGCTCGCCCAACGCATACTCGCCATCGGGCATGCCGGTGGCGGCGGTGGCGTCGGTCACCGCGTACAGGCGCGGGATCGCGCGCGCGGCCAACCGGATCACGCCGGGATGGATGTGCTGCAGGTCGGGAATGATCTCGGCGTACTGCGCATGTGCCAGCGCCGCCGCCGCGATGCCCGGGCGATAGTGATCGACGCCGGTCATGCCGTTGAACAGATGGGTAAAGCCGGAGGCACCGGCCTGCAGCGCGGCCACGCCTTCCTCGTAGGTGCCGGCGCTGTGACCAAGCTGCACGCGGATGCCCATTGCCGAAAGCGCGGGAATCAATGCGGTGTGCTCGCCGATCTCCGGTGCCAGCGTCATTACCCGGATCGGAGCCAGTGCGTGCAGCTGCTGCACCAGCGCCAGCGTCGCCTCGATCGTACGATTGGGCTGCGCACCCAGACGCTGCGGGCTGATGAACGGTCCTTCCAGATGCACACCGACGATGCTGGCGGCGTCTGCATCGGGTGCCGCCATGGTGGCGGCCACGCCCTGCAGCGCGTGCTCGATCTCGTCCAGCCCGGCGGTCATGGTGGTCGCCAGCAACGTGGTGGTACCGAAGCGCAGATGGGTGCGGGCGATGGTTCGCGCGACGTCGCCACCCTGCATCAGGTCCACGCCGGCCGCGCCATGCACATGCAGGTCGATGAAGCCGGGCAGGATCACCGGCAGCTGCAGGTCGTCAGCACCGCTGTGGTCGTCCACCTGCAGCTGGCGCACCTGCGAATCGAAGTGGACGTAGCCACGCCGCCATCCCAGCGGGGTGAGGATGCGGCCATGCAGAGTGCGGGTGTCAGTCATGCGGTGGGCTCGGCGATGATCACTTCGATGCCCAGCCGCTGCAGCCCCTCACGGGTTGCGTCGTCAATGCCGGCGTCGGTGATGATGGCGTGGATCTGATCCAGCAGGGCGATGCGGTGCAGGCTGACGCGGCCGAATTTGGAGGCGTCGGTCAGCACCACGATGCGGCGCGCGCGCTCGACCATGCGGTGGTTGAGGCGGGCTTCGGCTTCATCGTGGGTGGTCAGGCCGAACTGCAGGTCCAGGCCATCCACGCCCAGGAACAGGGTGTCGAAGCTGTACGAGTTGAGGCTGGCTTCGGCCTGGCTGCCCTGCAGCGACAGCGACTGCTGGCGCAGCAGACCACCGGTCAGCAGCACGGTGATGCCGGCCGCATTGGCCAGTTCCCAGGCGATGTTCAGGCCGTTGGTCATCACCGTGACGTCGCGATGCGCGCGCAGGTGGCGGGCCAAGGTCATCGTGGTCGAGCCGGAATCGATGATGATGTTGTCGCCGGGCTGTACCAGGCGCGCGGCGCGCGCACCGATCGATTCCTTCAGCGGCAGGTTCAGCGCGTCCTTCTCGTGGATGTCCTGTTCCTGTGGCGGCGTGCGTACCAGGGTGGCGCCGCCGTGGGTGCGGTTGGCAAGGCCCTGCGACTCGAAGTGGGTCAGGTCGGCACGGATGGTCACCGCCGACACGCCGAAGCGCTCGACCAGATCGGCCACCTGCACCGAGCCGTGCTCGATCAGCAGCTGCAGGATCTGTTGCCGGCGGGAGCGGGTGTTGCGCATGGCCATTCTCGGTTTCGCGGGGAAAGGGGGGAGATTAGCCGTTCGTAGCAACGGCGGCAGCCGAACCTGCGTTCTGCGCGCGGGTTCCGGCTTGGTTGGCGCTGCAGGCGCGGGCGTATTCGCCCAGGCACAGGCCGATACGGTGCTGCGCCAGTGCGGTGGGCGTGTTGGCCCGGCGGCCCTCGCGCACGGCGCGGTACTGCTCCGGCAGGTACTGGCTAAGCAGCACCAGCGGCGGCGCATGCTGCTCCAGGTTGGCGAACAGAGTCTGCACCGCCTGCACCAGCGCCGGCTCGCCCCAGTAGTAGCGGCAGCGGTCGCTGAAGGAGTAACTGCGCAACAGGCGCAGCGCGGCCTCATCGCCCTGGTAATAGGACTGCCAGTACTTCGGCTGCGCCACCATCACCTCGTCCAGCACCTGCGGCAGGCGCGAGCACTGTGCGGCCGGCAGCAGTTCAGCCTCGATCGCGGCCAGCGCGAAAAGTGCTTCGCGGTAGGCGAAGGTGGCGGCCGGGCCGACCTTGAGGATGGCGAAGTGGTCGCGCACCAGTGCATGCAGGCCGCTTTCGCGCTGGTAGTCAGTGGAATGCGCTTCGAACACGATGCGCGGCTGCTGTTCGAGGAAGCCGGCCAGCGTGCTGGCGGCGGCCGCGTCGTACTCGTGCACGCTGCTGTGGTCGAAGTCCACGCCCGGCTGCACCACCATCGCAATCACGCGCTGCCACGCCTCGCGCAGCTGCGGCGTATCGAACGCCTGCTGGTGGATGGCCAGGGTCTGCGCGGCGGCGGCCGGCGTGGTCACCTGCAGGCCTTCGGCCAGCGAGGCTTCGCCACCGGGAATCGGCACTTCGGTACCGATCACGTAGACCGGCGGCGGCAGGCTGTGTTCGGCGGCGGTGCGTTCGGCGATCTCGGCCAGCTCGGCCGAACGCGCGGCGACGATTGCATCGGGCAGCGGCACCGGGTCATCGGCGCAGGACATGCTGCAGTCCAGGTGGATCTTGTGGAAACCGGCGGCGACGTAGGCTTCGATCAGCACGCGCGCGTGGGTCATCGCTTCGGCAGCCGGGCGCTTCTGCCAGGCATTCGGGCCGAGGTGGTCACCGCCCAGGATCAGCCGTTCGCGCGGGAAGCCTTCCTCATCGGCCAGGGTGCCGACGTAGTCGCGGTACTGCGGCGGGGTCATGCCGGTATAGCCGCCGAACTGGTCGACCTGGTTGGAGGTGGCCTCGATCAGCAGCACGGTGCCGTGTGCCAGCGCCACGTGCATGGCCGCGCGCAGCACCTGCTCGTTGCTGCAGCAGACGCTGTACAGGCCGACGTTATGGCCGGCGCGGTGGGAAGCAAGCAGGGTCTGCAACGGGGACATGGTCAGGCTCCGGACATCAGGAAAACGAGGGTTGGCAGGCGAGCAGGGCAGCACCACGTGCGCCACCGGCATCGCCGAAGCGTGGTGGCACGATCGGTGGCACCTGCACACCCTTGAACAGATGGGCGGCGATGGCGTCGGGCAGTTGCTGGTACAGCGGCGCGTACTGCGAAAGACCGCCGCCGAGCACGATCACGTGCGGGTCCAGCGCCAGCACCAGCGCGGCCAGACTATGGCCGAGCAGGTCGCGATGGATGTCCAGCGCCTTGCGCGCGCGGGCGTCGCCGGCTTCGGCCAATGCAATCACCGCGCTGGCATCGGCGGCGCTGCCACCGAGGTGGCGTTCGATCATCGCCACGCCGCTGCCGGACACATAGCGCTCCACGCAGCCCTGCAGGCCACAGGCGCAGTCGATCAGCGGCAGGCCGTGGCGCTGCAGCAGATGACCGGGCACGCTCCAGTGGCCCCATTCGCCGGCCAGCCCGTTGAAACCGGACAGCAGGCGGCCCTGCAGGCAGAAACCACCACCCGCGCCGGTGCCGAGGATGGCGCCGAACATGCTGGGATAGCCGTCGGCCGCACCGCCGTGTGCTTCAGACAGGGCAAAGCACTGCAGGTCATTGCCGAAATGCAGCGGACGTTGCAGGCGTGCCTGCAGGTCGGCGGCCACACTGTGCCCGGTCAACGCAGGCACGTTCGCGCTGAGCTGGCGGCCGCTGCGGCGGTCGCGCACGCCGGGTAGAGCGATGCCGATGGCCGCATCACTGCGGCCCAGCGCGGCATCGGCCTCGGCGACCAGGGTCACCACCGCCTGCAGGAAACCGTCGTAGTCGCCCTGCGGCGTGGCCACCCGGCGGCGCCAGGTGACCTGCATCGCCGCATCGCACGCCACCAGCTCGATCTTGGTGCCGCCGATGTCGATGCCGTAGCAGGCGTGGGCGATCAGCTCAGCCATGGTGGATGGTGACGCCCTTGACGACGCGGTTGACGGTGCCGTCCGGGAACGGGTTGTCGGGGGTCAGGCCGAGCGCAGCCGAGCGCTGCAGCGCGAACAGCTGCGCGAAGCCCAGCCACACCGGCGCCAGCCACGGATCATCCAGTGCCGGTACGGTAAGGGTGTACTCGTCATCGGCGCCGATATCCGAATGCGGGCCGATCGCCAGTACCTGCCCGGCCACGCCATCGCGGCGCAGTTCTTCCAGCAGGTCCTGTTCGAAGCGGCGCGCCAGCGGCTGCACGCTGCGCACCACCACCACCAGGGTGTTGCCGTCCAGCGTCGACTTCGGGCCGTGGCGGAAGCCCAGCGGCGTGTTGGCCAGCGCCAGCACGCGGCCGGCGGTCAGCTCCAGCACCTTCAGTGCGCACTCGCGTGCCAGCGCTTCCAGCGGGCCGCTGCCGAGGTAGATGATGCGGTTGAACGGGCGCTGTGCCAGCGCCGCCACCGGTGCATCCCACTGTGCCAGGCCTTCGCGGGCCAGCGCGGCGATCTGCTTCAAGCGCGCCACACGCGCATCCCACGGCGAACGATCGAACACGGTCAGTGCGGCCAGCAGCATGCAGGTCAGGCTGCTGGTCATGGCGAAGGCACGGTCGCAGCTGGCCGACGGCATCAGCAGGGTGCAGGTATCGGCACGGCCGGCGCCACGACGGGCCAGTTCGCCATCGGCATTGCAGGTGATGTCGAGGAAGCGCGCGTCATCCACGTCGCTGCGCACGCGGTCCACCGCCGCCACGCTTTCCGGGCTGGAGCCGCTGCGGCCGAACGAGACCAGCAGGGTCGGGCGGTCGCGCTGCAGGTACAGCCCCGGGTGGGTCAGCAGGCTGGTGGTGTGCACCACGCGCACATCGGCCGGCCATTGCGCGTTGATGGCATCGGCCACCATTTCGGCGATGAAGCCGGAGCTGCCGGCGCCGGTGAACAGCACGCGCTGGTTGGGATCGTTGAGGCTGTCGCCGAGGAAGGCCTGCAGGCGGTCGCGGGCACGCGACAGGTCCTGCGCGAGGGCTTCCCACAGCGCAGGCTGCTGGGCGATTTCGGTAGCGGTATCGGCTCCGCCAAGGCGCTGCCAGGCGGACACATCGGAAAGCAGGGTGACGTCCATTCGGAGGTTCCAGTTGGGCCAGCGCACCATCTGTGTTTTCTTTCGAAATGTCAAATAGCGAAAGTAAAAAGAAAGAAAATGGGGTGATGACTTTTCCCGCCGTGGAGTGCTCCGAAAAACGAAAGAACGAGCCGAATGCCGTATCGCACAATGCTTAACAGGCGCCTGCAAGCGCTTACACAAAGTACTGCGGCGCAACAACTTTCGTTTCAATGGAATATATCTTCCTTTTTCCTTTCAATTTGTTGACATCTTTCGAATCGCTGCCCTAGAGTCGGCCCAATCGCTTTCGAAACGCCCGGTGAACGGGTTGGGAGTCCGCGTGGAAATCTGCGTTCGTCGCTCGCCGCTGATGCTGGCCCTGTTGCCGGCATTGATGCTGGCGTCCATGCCGGCCCGGGCCGAGCCCGTCGGCAACCTGCGTTCGGTCAGCGCCAGCGACAGCCGCGACGGCGTGCAGGGCTGGGACCTGCAGACCGACAAGGGCGCGCGCATCCGCATCGAGCTGCCGGCCACCGACATCATCCGCGTGCAGGCCGGCCGCAACGGCAAGCTCACCGGTGCAGGTGAAAAGGCCGCACCGATCGTACTGCCGCAGCCCAAGGCGAACGTGCGGGCGCAGCTGGAAGAAGACGCGCAGGAAATCCGCGTGCGCACCGATGCGCTGGTGCTGCATGTGCAGCGGCAGCCGCTGCGCATGCGCCTGGAACGGCTGGACAACGGCCAGCCCACCGCGCTGTGGCAGGAACTGCAGCCGCTGGACCTGGATGCCACGCAGAGCGTGCAGGTGCTGTCCTCGCAGGCCGATGAAGGCTATTACGGTGGTGGCCAGCAGAATGGCCGTTACCAGTTCAAGGGCCGCGAGCTGGAAGTGTCCTATTCCGGCGGCTGGGAAGAGGGCGACCGCCCCAGCCCGGCACCGATGCTGCTGAGCAGCCGCGGCTGGGGCATGCTGCGAAACACGTGGAGCGATGGCAGCTACGACCTGCGCGAGGCTGACCAGGCCACGCTGCTGCACCGCGAAGACCGCTTCGATGCGTACTACTTCGTCGGCGCCGATCTGCCGAAACTGATCGAGCGCTATACCCAGCTGACCGGCCGCCCGAACATGGTGGCGCGCTGGGCGCTGTCCTACGGCGATGCCGATTGCTACAACGACGGCGACAACAGCAAGAAGCCCGGCACCGTGCCCGAAGGCTGGAGCGACGGCCCGACCGGCACCACCCCGGATGTGATCGACAGCGTGGCCAAGCAGTACCGCGCCCACGACATGCCCGGTGGCTGGATCCTGCCCAATGATGGCTATGGCTGCGGCTACACGCAGTTGCCGGAGACGGTGAAGGGCCTGGCCGGGTACGGTTTCCGCACCGGCCTGTGGACCGAGAACGGCGTCGACAAGATCGCCTGGGAAGTGGGCAAGGCCGGCAGCCGCGTGCAGAAACTGGACGTGGCCTGGACCGGCAAGGGCTACCAGTTCGCGATGGATGCCAACCGCCAGGCGTTCAACGGCATCCTCGACAATTCCGATTCGCGCCCGTTCCTGTGGACGGTAATGGGCTGGGCCGGCATCCAGCGCTATGCCGTGGCCTGGACCGGCGACCAGAGCAGCAGCTGGGATTACATCCGCTGGCACGTGCCGACCCTGGTCGGTTCGGGCCTGTCCGGCATGGCCTACGCCAGCGGCGATGTCGATGCGATCTTCGGCGGCAGCGCCGAGACCTTCACCCGCGACCTGCAGTGGAAGGCGTTCACCCCGGTGTTGATGGGCATGAGCGGCTGGTCGTCGAACGCGCGCAAGCACCCGTGGTGGTACGACGAGCCCTACCGCAGCATCAACCGCGATTACCTGAAGTTGAAGATGCGCCTGACTCCGTACATGTACGGACTGGTGCACGAGGCCGCGCAGACCGGTGCACCGCCGGTGCGTGGCCTGATGTGGGACAACCCGCGCGATCCGCATGCGCAGGATGAAACCTACAAGTACCAGTTCCTGCTCGGCCGCGACCTGCTGGTGGCGCCGGTGTACCGCAGCCAGGCGGCCAGCCGTGGCTGGCGCCGCGACATCCATCTGCCGGCTGGTGGCTGGATCGACTACTGGGATGGCCGCCGCGTGCAGGCCGCCGCCGACGGTCGCCAGCTCGACCGCCAGGTGGACCTGGCCACGCTGCCGGTGTTCGTGCGTGCCGGTGCGATCCTGCCGATGTACCCGTCGATGCTGTTCGACGGCGAGAAGCCGCTGGATGAAGTGACGTTCGACCTGTACCCGCAGGGTGATTCGCAGTACACGCTGTACGAAGACGATGGCAACACCCGCCGCTACCAGCAGGGCGAATCGAGCACGCAGGTAATCCGCGTGCAGGCGCCGGCGCAGGGCAGCGGCCCGGTGCAGGTGCAGATTGATGCCGTGCAGGGCCAGTACAACGGCCAGCTGGCGCAGCGTCGTTATGGCCTGCGCGTGCTCAGCCGCCAGGCGCCACGCGCGGTGCAGGCCGGTGGCCGCGCGCTGCCGGCGCTGGCCGACGCCGCTGCGTTCAACAACGCGCCCGAAGGCTGGTACTTCGATGCCCAGGAGCGCCGTGGCACGCTGCATGTGCGCACCGCTACGCAGGACATCCGCCAGCCGCTGCAGCTGCAGCTGGACTTTGCGGTGGCCGTCGCTGCTGCCGACGATGCCTATCCGGCCGCGCCGGTGCTGGGCCGCGAACTGCCGGCCGACAGCCTGCTGGTGGTCAACCGCCCGGCCGAAGAGCCCGGCCACGCATTGGAAAATGCCTTCGACGATGACCCGGGCACCTGGTTCCGCAGCGTGCGCAACCAGGCCGTGCGCACCGGTGCACATGAGTGGGTGATCGGCTTCGGTGAGCGCAGGATGATCGACGGCATCGAGCTTGCCCCGCGCAACGACAAGAACTGGAAGCACGGCCAGGTACGCGACTACGAGGTCTACCTCGGCGACAGCAATGGCGAGTGGGGCGAGCCGATCGCCCGCGGCCGCCTGCAGCTGAAGGAAGGCATGCAGCGCATCGACTTCCCGGCCCACGCCGGCCGCCTGCTGCGTTTCCGCGTGCTGAGCGTGCAGAACCCCGAAGGCGACGGCGCCAGCAGCGCCGACCCGATGGTCACTGCCGCACAGGGCAGCGCTCGCGCGTTCGATGCATTGCAGCCGCGCGACGTCGGCCCGATCGCGCTGTCCACCTTCCACATCCTCGAACACCAGGAACCGGAGCGTCCGGCCCGGCAGCGCTATCTCTCCGAGCTGCCGGTGCCGGCCGCGCTGGCCAGCCAGCTGCGCACCGACCAGTCGTTCCGTGGCGGCGCCGGCATGCGCATGAACGGGCTGCAGTTCCGCCGTGGCCTGGGTGTCGGCGCCAACAGCCGCATCGACCTGCGCCTGCAGGGCGGCTGGCACCTGCTGCGTGCCGATCTCGGCATCGACGACGCCTGCCGCAGCGCCGGTGGCCTGCAGTTCCAGGTCTGGGGTGACAACCGCCTGCTGTACGACAGCGGCCTGGTGAAGGCGCCCGGCGTGGTCAAGCCGGAGCTGGATATCCGAGGCCTTTCCACCCTGAGCCTGCGCACGCTGGGTGCGCAGGGCAGCCAACCCGCCCAGATCTGCGCCAACTGGGCCAACGCCGTACTGATCGGCCAGGAGGGCGACTCCGCCAGCATCGTCGCCCCATGACCCCTACGTAACACCGCTCCTCCCCCGCCCATTCCGACTACGGCCCTCATGGCCGTGGCCCGGGAGCGTTTTGCCCGCCGAACGCCCACGCGCTCACTCAGTTGCGCCGCACCCCTGCCAGGAGAGAACCCCGATGTTGCCCGCCCACCACCACCGCCCCCCCTGTCGTTCGATCGCTCCGCTGTCGCTGGCCATCGCCGGCGTGCTGCTGTCGGTCGCCGTTCCTGCCGTTGCCCAAGAGAGCAAGGACAAGGCCACCGACCTGGCCCGCATCGAGGTCACCGGTTCCAACATCCGCCGTACCGACGTTGAAACCGCGTCGCCGGTGCAGGTGATCAGCAAGCAGGACATCCAGAACATGGGTGCGCGCACGCTGCTGCAGGTGCTCGACAACCTGCCGGCCGCGCGGCCAGCGCAGCAGGATTCGCGCTCGCTGTTCACCGGCTCCGATGGCGCATCGCAGGCCAACCTGCGTGGCCTCGGTGCACAGGGCACGCTGGTGCTGCTGAACGGCCGTCGCCTGTCGTACTACGGTGCGCCGGCAGGCTTCCAGACCCAGTTCGTCAACATCGATGCGATCCCGGCTGCGGCCATCGAGCGCATGGAAGTGCTGACTGACGGCGCCTCGGCGGTGTACGGCACCGATGCGGTGGCCGGCGTGATCAACGTGATCACCAAGCGCAACTTCCAGGGCGCCGAGGTCAGCTTCACCAACGATACCTCCTCGCGCATCGACTCCTATGGCGAGCGCCAGGCCAGCATCACCGCCGGCTTCGGCGACCTGACCGAGAACCGCTTCAACATCTACGGCGCGGTGAACATGTACCGCCGCGACGCGATTCCGCTGAGCGACTTCTACGACAAGCGGCCTGACCAGTACTACGTCAACAAGCCGAACTATCTCAACGACCTGCGCCTGGGCGTGGGCAGCAAGCCGGGCGAGTTCAACCCGGGCAGCTACTTCGCCTTCGATCCGGTCACTGGCCGCCGCGTGCAGGAAGCTGCGCCGGGCTGCAAGAACGTGCTGACCAGTGAAGCGGCCGGTCCGCGTTGCGTCTGGGAAACCTGGATGAACAACGAGATCGATGCCGGCGCCAAGTCCGAGCGCAACACCGCCTACCTCAACGGCACCTTCCTGGTGGGTGACAGCACCGAGATCTTCGCCGAGGCGACCTACACCGACATCGACCTGCGCGCCAATGGCGGCACGCCGCGCACCTACGGCACCACCACCGGCAACCCGACCAGCTGGTTCTCGCGCAACACCGGCAACAACGTCAACCAGTTCCTGTACCCGTTCCTGGGCCCGAACAACGAGTACAACCACGCCAGCCCGCAGATGAAGGCGATGATGGGCGGCGTGGTCGGCCTGAACTACCTGCTGCAGGATGCCGGCGCCAACTACTTCGGCCAGCGCAACACCGACAAGAGCTACCGCGTGCTGGCCGGTGCACGCGGCAGCAGGGGTGACTGGAACTGGGAGACCGCGTTCGCCAGTGCGGGTACCCACTCCACCACCTATCAGACGATCAACGTCAACACCAAGGGCTTCGAGAAGGCCTTCGGTCCGTACACGATCGATCCGGGTACCGGCCGCGTGATCATCTCAGACCACCCGGCGTACAAGTTCGGCGAGATCAGCGAAGCCAACGCTGCCTTGATCCGTGAAGCGTTCCCGACCTTCGACATCCAGTCGTGGACCCGCCTGCACACCCTGGACGGCAAGATCGAAGGCCCGTTGTTCCAGCTGCCGGCCGGTGAGATGCGCGCCGCGTTCGGCTTCAACGCCAGCCGAGAAACCTTCTACACCCCGGGCAACGCCGATGCGGCCAACGGCCTGATCACCCAGCAGGGCGGCTCCTGGTTCGACGGCAAGCGCAACACCTACGCGCTGTTCGCCGAGACCGTGGCGCCGATCACCGACAAGCTGGAACTGGACGCGGCGGTACGCGTGGACAAGTACCCGAACTTCAGCGCCAACGTCGCGCCGAAGATCGGCTTCAAGTACCAGGCGTTCGATCAGCTGATGCTGCGCGGTACCTACTCGACCGGTTTCCGTGCACCGAGCCTGGCCGAATCCGGCAACGGCGGCGTGTTCGCGCAGCTCGGCGGCTACCGTGACGAGCTGCGCTGCAACGAGACCAACGCCATTGCCAACCTGCTGCTGAAGTCGCAGCGGCCGGGCGATGTCGATCTGGGCAAGACCATGCTGAACGTCGATTGCAGTCGCACCGTGGCACGCATGACCCAGCCGAACAAGGACCTGAAGCCGGAGAAGGCGAAGATCGCCACCCTCGGCTTCGTCTACGAGCCGGCAACCTGGCTGTCGGTGTCGGCCGACTACTGGTTCATCTACCGCGACAATGAAATCGTCGCGCCGGACTACCGCCGCATGGAAGACATCATCTCCTCGTCGCGTTCGCCGATCACCGACAGCGACCGGGCCAACCTGGCGCAGCTGGCGGCGATGTGTGCCGATCCGGCCAGCGGTGTGAACTGCCCGTCGGCACTGCCGGGCTACTCCGCCGGCAACGTGGCCAGCGTGGTGGGTCAGTACAAGAACCGCGGCAAGACCCTGATCGACGGCTTCGACATCGATGCGCGCAGCCGCTTCTCGCTGGGTGACTGGGGCAACCTGAACATCGGTCTGGCTGCCACCATCGCCAACCGCAACCGCTTCTACATGGACGAAGCGAGCGGCTGGTACTACGGCGACGTGGTGGGCTACTACAACAACCCGCGCCTGCGTGCCACGCTCAACGCCGACTGGACCTACAAGCAGGTGACCACCAGCATGTTCGTCAACTACGTGGGCGGCACCAAGTGGGCCACCGACCAGGTCGACGAAAAGAGCAACAACAAGGAAACCTGCACCGGCGGCTACCTGGCCCTGCAGAAGAGCAAGTGTGATGGTGCACCGTCGTGGTGGACCGCCAACATGAGCGTCACCTGGCGCCCGGATGATGCGTGGAACCTGAGCTTCACCGTCAAGAACCTGTTCAACCGCCTGCCGTTCTACGACCCGAACAGCTTCCTGGGTGACTCCAGTGACTACGCAACGATCTTCGGTCGTGGTTACAGTGTGACCATCGGCTACCGGTTCAAGTAATTCCGTTTGCGTGACCTGGCGTGCCGGCTTCGGTCGGCACGCTGCCAAGAGGAGAGATGTTTGCCATGAAGCGTAGGGAATTCATCGCGGCCAGTGCCGCTGTTGCCGCCAGCAGTCTGCTGCCGCAGACCCCGGCCTGGGCACGCGGGCGCAAGGTGCGCCTGGCCATGATCGGTACCGGCATGCGTGGCCTGGTGCTCCTGAAGGAACTGGTGCGCCGCGACGACGTCGAGGTGGTCGCCGTCTGCGATATCGAGCCGATCATGCTCGGCCGCGCCACCGAAATGGTGGCCAAGGCCGGCAAGCCGGCGCCGAAGACCTATGGCCAGGATCGCGACACCAATGCCTGGAAGCGCCTGCTGGAACAGAAGGGCATTGATGGCGTGATCATCGCCACTCCGTGGGAGTACCACGCGCCGATGGCGATCGCCGCGATGCAGGCCGGCGTGGCGGTGGGCTGTGAAGTAGTGGCCGGCATCACCCTGCAGGACCACTGGGACGTGTTGAAGACCCAGCTCAGCACCGGCACCCCGTACATGCTGCTGGAAAACGTCTGCTACCGCCGCGACGTGATGGCCGCGCTGCAGATGGTGCGCCAGGGCCTGTTCGGTGAGCTGGTGCACCTGCAGGCAGGCTACCAGCACGACCTGCGCGGCGTGAAGTTCAATTCCGGTGACCCGAACCAGCCCTACGACAGCGGCGTGGAGTTCGGTCCCAAGGGCTGGAGCGAAGCCCGCTGGCGCACCGAGCATTCGGTGGAGCGCAATGGTGAGCTCTACCCCAGCCACGGCATCGGCCCGTGCGCGATGTACACCGGCATCAACCGCGGTAATCGCTTCACCCACATCAATGCATTCGCGACCAAGGCGCGCGGCCTGCACGAATACACCGTGGCAAAGAGTGGCGGCACCACCCATCCCAGCACCAAGGTGAAGTTCAAGCTGGGCGACATCGTGACCACCACGCTGGCCTGCGAGAACGGCGAGACCATCCTGCTGCAGCACGACACCTCGCTGCCGCGTCCATATTCCATGGGCTTCCGCGTGCAGGGCACCAAGGGCCTGTGGATGGATGTGAACCATTCGATCCACATCGAAGGCCGCAGCCCGCCGCACCAGTGGGAAGAGTTCAAGAAGTACCAGGACGAGTACGAGCACCCGCTGTGGAAGCAGAATGCCGAGACCGCTGCCAGCGCTGGTCATGGTGGCATGGACTGGTTCGTCATCCACGCCTTCGTGGAAGCATTGAAGGCCAAGGCGCCGATGCCGATCGATATCTACGACGCAGTGACCTGGAGTGCGATCACGCCGCTGAGCGAGCAGTCCATCGCCAACAGCTTCCAGACGCTGGAGTTCCCGGACTTCACCGCTGGCGCGTGGAAGCAGCGCAAGCCGATCTTCGCGTTCGACGGGAAGTATTGATTCGCTCTTGTAGAGTCGAGCCATGCTCGACTGTTTTGAACACAACGCCGGGCCATGCCCGGCGTTGCTGTTTGCGGCGCCCCCTAACAGGCCCATGCTAGGCTCGGCTTCGTGCCCGGCAGTTGATGTCAATCGACAGAGAGGAGCTTGCCTGATGCGCCTGCTGACCTTCACCTGTCCACTTTGCGGCGCTGCCGGGCAGCGATTCCCGCTGCTTTCCGCATCGAGACGGCAGGCGAAGACGGCATGCAGGGGATGTGGCGTGATGCTGCGCTCGGATCCCCGCTTGGGCCTGCACACGCTCTACCTGCTGTATACGCAGATCATCGTGCTGCTGGCTGCATTGCCCATGATCTGGGCCTATGCCTTGGGCCGATGGTTCTGGTTGGCTGTGATCTGGGCCGTGGTGCTGGCGTTGTGCTGGTTCCCCGGCGTAATCAGGCACGCACGAAGTCCGATCATGCGCGCCTGCCGCGATCCGGATTACAGCTACGCGCGCAGGCCGGGTGCTTCCACTACGCGCGCTGCTGCAAACGCTGGGCAGGGTAGCGACGTGCCAGGTGCCAGCCCATGATCCGGCCGATCATTGCCCTCCTGACCGCAAGCCTGGCCGCGTGTGCATCGCACCCAGCCGATGCCGTGCAGTGCCCCGAGGCCACGATCACCTACATCGGCAGTGAAACTGTGGATGCCGTGGTCCTTGGCAGGTTCCAGATCAGTACGGAGGGATCGCAGGCACTACGACTGCCACTGGCCAGCGTGGATCGGCAGGCGCATGCACACGCAGTATCGACCGATATCCGCAACGAACACGGTCTGGCCTGGCGTCCCTTCAGTGTTGTTCTGGAAGAGCTCAAGCCGCCGGCTGCGGACCTGGTGGTTGCACGTGGTGAGATTGAAACCTTCCTGTACGACGGCAAGGGCGCCTTCCTGCCCGGTGCGGTGCAGAAAGGGCAGGAGCTTTCCATCGTCGTGCGCGATCTTCAAGGTTGCGCACATCGCTCGATGCCGTTCGCTCCTGAGCCGCGTTGACGTGGAAGCGCAAGCGAGAGGCCCGGAGTGACGGGTACGAGCAGGGGAAGATGGCGCGCCCGGAGGGATTCGAACCCCCGACCAATGGCTTCGGAAGCCACTACTCTATCCGGCTGAGCTACGGGCGCGTTGTAGAACCGCCGCGCCACCGACCAGTGCCGGAGCGGGCATCGCAGCGCCATGAAGCGGTGCGGGACCGGCATTCTATCCAGTTTCGCCGAACAAATCTCCCCCCATGGGCAAAGCCCTGCCAGAGGGGCAGGAGTATCCTATCGCCATGGCTGATACCCCCCTCACTTCGCCGCAGTCGCCGGCGACGCCGCGTTGGCGGCATTACTGGAGTCTGATGCGCGCTGATCGCCCGATCGGCACGCTGCTGCTGCTGTGGCCCACCTGGTGGGCGTTGTGGCTGGCTGCGGGCGGCATGCCGCCGCTGTGGACGCTGTTCGTGTTCACCGCCGGCGTGTGGCTGACCCGCTCGGCCGGTTGCGTCATCAATGACTACGCCGACCGCTGGCTGGATCCGCACGTGGAGCGCACCAAGGCGCGCCCGCTGGCCACCGGTGCGATCAGTGGCCGCGCTGCGCTGGCGTTGTTCGCCGTGCTGATGCTGGTGGCGTTCGGCCTGGTGCTGACCCTGAACGGGCTGACCATTGGCCTCAGCTTCATCGGTGTGTTCCTGGCCGCCAGCTACCCGTACCTGAAGCGCTACACCCATCTGCCGCAGGTCTACCTGGGCATGTCGTTCGGCTGGGGCATCCCGATGGCGTTCGCCGCCGTGCAGGGCGAGGTGCCGCTGCTGGGCTGGCTGCTGTATGCCGGCAACATCCTGTGGTCCACCGCCTACGACACCTGGTACGCCATGGTCGACCGCGAGGACGACCTGAAGATGGGCTCGCACTCCACCGCGATCCTGTTTGGTGACCTCGACCTGGTCATCCAGGGCGTGTTGTACGCGCTGTTCCTGGCCACCATGGCGCTGGTCGGCGTGCGTGGTGGGCTGGGTGGGTACTACCTGGCCGGCGTGGCCGTCGCCACCGCGCTGGTGGTGTACGAGTTCTGGATCTGCCGCAACCGCGAGCGCGGCCCGTGCTTCAAGGCGTTCCTGCACAACAACTGGGTGGGTGCCGCGCTGTTCGCCGGCATCGCCGTGGACCTCGCGCTGCGCTGAGCCCAGGGTGAGGTAGAGCCGGCCGCTGGCCGGCTGCAGCCGCATGCGGTCCCGAGGTTGCCGGCCAGCGGCCGGCACTACCAGCCTCCGCCACCTACGACGATCCTTGAGTTTGGTAGAGCCGGCCGCTGGCCGGCTGCAGCCGCATGCGGTCCCGAGGTTGCCGGCCAGCGGCCGGCACTACCAGCCTCCGCCACCTACGACGATCCTTGAGTTTGGTAGAGCCGGCCGCTGGCCGGCTGCACCCGCATGCGATCCCGCGGTTGCCGGCCAGCAGCCGGCACTACCAGCCTCCGCCACCTACGACGATCCTTCGCATGCGGTCCCGAGGTTGCCGGCCAGCGGCCGGCACTACCATTCCGCCACCTACGACCAATAGGTGGCTGACAGCCTGCACCTCACCGCCCAGAATCGATCCATCGAACCTGGGAGGGTAGGCGATGGCCTCGACGGCAGCAGTACAGGACGGCTGGATGGCGCGCGCTGCGCTGCGCTCGGCCGCCTGGGCGGAAAAGTGGTTCCCCGATGCGTACGTGTTTGCGGTGCTGGGCGTGGTCATCGTCGCGCTGGCCGCGATGGGCTTCGGCTCGACCCCGCAGGCCACCGCCAGCGCCTTCGGTGATGGCTTCTGGAGCCTGATTCCCTTCACCATGCAGATGGCCTTCGTGGTCATCGGTGGCTATGCCGTGGCCACCGCGCCGGTGGTCGCACGCTTCATCGATTTCCTGGCCCGGGTGCCGCGTACCGGCCGTGGTGCGGTGGTGTACGTGGGCCTGGTCAGCATGCTGGCCTCGCTGCTCAGCTGGGGCTTCTCGCTGGTGTTCGGCGGCCTGCTGGTGCGCGCGCTGGCCCGCCGTACCGAGCTGCGCATGGACTACCGCGCCGCCGGTGCTTCGGCTTATCTCGGTCTGGGTGCGGTGTGGGCGATGGGATTGAGCTCGTCGGCCGCGCAGCTGCAGGCCAACCCGGCCAGCATGCCGCCGGGGCTGGTCGAGATCACCGGCGTCCTGCCGTTCACCGAAACCATTTTCCTGTGGCAGTCGATCGCACTGACCGCGGTGTTGATCCTGGTCTCGCTGTTGATCGCCTGGCTGACCGCGCCGGCGGCCGGCAGTGCGCGCACCGCTGAAGACTTCCCCGGCGCCGCGCAGGCCGAGCCGGAACCACTGCAGCGCCGCACGCGCCCGGGCGAATGGCTGGAATACAGCCCGCTGCTGACCGTGCTGCTCTCACTGCTGGCGTTCGGCTGGCTGTTCAACGAGTTCGCCAACAAGCCGCTGGTCACGGCCATCGCCAACCTCAACACCTACAACTTCCTGTTCATTTCGCTGGGCCTGCTGCTGCACTGGCGGCCGCGCAGCTTCCTCAACGCGGTCGCCAAGGCGGTACCGAGCACCACCGGTGTGCTGATCCAGTTCCCGCTGTACGGGGGTATCGCGATGATTCTCACCCACGCTGCCGGCGGCGATGGACAGACGTTGGCGCACCGGCTGTCGAGCCTGTTCGTGCACGTAGCCAGCACCGATACGTTCGCGCTGGTGATGGGCGTCTACTCGGCGGTGCTGGGCTTCTTCGTGCCCTCCGGTGGCGGCAAGTGGATCATCGAAGCGCCGTACGTGATGCAGGCCGCCAACGAACTGAAGGCACACCTGGGCTGGGCGGTGCAGGTCTACAACGCGGCCGAAGCGCTACCGAACCTGATCAACCCGTTCTGGATGCTGCCATTGCTGGGCGTGCTGGGCCTGAAGGCGCGCGACATCGTCGGCTTCACCTTCATCCAGCTGCTGGTGCACATCCCGCTGGTGCTGGGCCTGCTGTGGCTGCTGGGCATGACCCTGGCCTATGTGCCGCCGGTGATGCCCTGAATGCAGGGCTGGCTTCCCTGCGCGGGTCGGGAAGCCAGCCTCGTTCAGCGCGTGTTTCCGGCTGCGAACGCCATGAATGCGCGCACCGTCGACGATGGCATGAACACATGCCGAACCCGCATGAATCCTTCAGCCGCTTGTGCCACAAGGGCTTCTGCGCGTTCATTCACAGGCGTACACACAGATGTAGCCGCCCACCCACGCGTGATTAACCATTCGCTGCAGACGATGGCCACGTCCACCGCATTCCGCGAGTGGCTTTGGAGATCGGACATGGCACAGCAGAACCAGAACCCGAACCAGAAGCAACAGGGCCAGCAGAACCAGCAGGATCAGCAGCAGGGTCGTGGCCGTGACCAGCAGCAGCAACAGCAGCAGGAACAGCAGAAGCGCAACCAGAACCAGCAGCAGGGCGGCAACGACGAAGAAGAATGACCGCGCCGCGCATGCGGAGTGACCGGTGAAGCCCCGCCTTGCGCGGGGCTTCGCTTATTCGAGCACGCCAATGCGCTGCAACACCGGCGCCGCCGACATGTCGTTCGGATTGCTGCCGGGCTGATCCTGCGGCACCTCCATGCCCATGCCGCGATACAGGTCAATCCAGTGCTGGGAAATCTCCCCGGTCTGCGGGTTGCGGAAGTTCATCGGCTGCAGCGCAAACACGTGGTGCGCACGGAACGCACGTTCGATGAAGTCCGAGCAGTAGTAGCTGTCCTCGTTCAACACATACGACGTGTTGTACGGCTTGCCGAGCATCGTGCGCGCGGTGGCGATTGCATCCTTGATTGCTGCCTGCTGCGGTGCGCGCAGGCGATAGACCACGATCTGCCGCTGCTTTGCTCTCGCGTCCTGGCGGAACTCGGACAGCGATTGCCGCCGCGATCCCTTCTCGTCGGCATGCAATACCTCCCAGTCCTTCGGCGCGGAAGCGACCAGCGCGACATGATCGAAGCTGGGCGCGCCCTGCTTGCCGGTGGCATCGTCGATGGCGGCGCTGAGGCCGCTGTGGCCGGCGGTGACGAACAGCAGATCGCCTTGGCGGACATCGACGGCCATCGCCACCGTCGCGGGCAGCAGCAGGCCGATCAGGAGCAGGAGGCGGTGCATGGGGCATCTCGGACAGGCGGAATGCCGGAATTGTAGGACGCGCGGTAGCATGGGGCGACTGAAACGGATTCAGGATGAGCCCATGCGTCGATATCGCTTCCAGGCACTGCTGGTGCTCGCCGTTGGCGTAGCGTTGGTCGCCTGCAGACCTGCTCCGCAATCGACGCCCACGGAAACCGCACCTGCACGTCCCGCGCCGTCGTCCACGGCGGCAGCGATCCAGCCCGCACCGGTGCCTGCCAGCAGTGAATGCCCGTACCCGGACTTCGATGCGTTCCTGAAGCACTTCGGCAACGAGATCACCCTGCAGGAAAAGGCCACCGCCGATCCGCTGCTGGACAGCTACATCGATGCCGAGGCCGAGCCGGAACCGCGCAAGGTGGAAAGCCGGTTGGCGCGGGCCGATGTCGAGTGGCCGGTGATGCCCGATCCCGCCGCCTTGGCCGGGCAGGGCCGCGAAATGCAGGTCAGCACGCTGGCTGACGGGCAACGCCAGGTGCAGATCCGCACGCCGGACAGCAGCGACCAGCAGACCTATACCTTCGCGCAGTCGCCCTGCTGGCTGCTGGTCAAGCGTGAGGATGAGTCGATCTGAGGCCTGATCCGGCACAGGCACGGCGGGGCAGCGGCTGCTAGGCTCGAGGCCTGGTCCAGGCAGGGAGACGCCGATGCAGGCTTTCAGGAAGCACGCCACCACCACCGTCATCGCCGCTGTATTGGCGATGGCCCCCTTCAGCGGCACCCAGGCACAGTCGGTGCATGCCGACGATCGCGTCTACTTCGCCAACGCCGCGGCTGAACAGACCGCGCGTGATGCGCTGGGCAAGCGCGTCGAGGCCCTGCAGCACGCTTCCACCCTCGCGCCGGTGGAACGCTTCCAGCAGGCCGAGGTATTGGAAGCGCAGTGCCTGCGTCATCTCGCCTACCTGCATCTGCAGTCCGCCCGCAACGCACGTGATCATCGTCCGGCACAGGCGATGGAGCAGGCAATGGGGCTGTGCAGCCGCATCGCCCGCACTGGTCGCGCCGCCCTGCGCGAGGCGCCTGCGGACGCGGCGTGGGCCGTGCCCTACCGTTTCCTGCGCGCGCGTGGGCTGAAGGAGGCTGCCGCTCCGGCCAATGCCGCGCTGGACGAGGCGGTGGATGCGCTGGCCGATCCGGCGTTGGACAGTTTCGCGCGCCTGCGTGGGCAGATCCTGCGAAGTGCCGAGTACCCGCAGATCGAGCGTGATGGTCGGCACTGGGATGCTGGGCGCGACAAGCGGGCACTGTCGCTGCAACCGGATCGCGCATTGCGCGAAGCGGGCTGGAAGGGCTACTGGCAGGGGCTGCAGTCGCGCCGCGAGCCAATGGCCTCGGTGATGTTGGGGCTGGTGCAGGTGAACGACGCCGCCGCACGCCTGCAGGGCGATGGTTCGGCGCCGGCACGTGGCTACCAGCGCATGGGCCTGGACACCGCCGCAGTGGATGCAACGCTGGTAGCGATCGAACATCACGCCGGCGACCGCCGCGCCTATCAGGACATGCTGCTGCACCACGCTGCGCGATCCGGCATCGACGCGCCGCAGATCTGGGACACCACGCTGCCCGATGCCGGCTATACGCCACCGGTGCTGACGCTGGCGCAGCTGCGCGACAACGCCGCCGATGCCATGCAGCATCTGGGGCCTGCGTACGTCGCCGAACTGCGCGCGCTGCTCGATCCGGCCAACCAGCGTATGGATCTGGCCACCGAACGCGGTGACCGCAGCCAGGACGCGTTCTCGGTGAGCGCTCCGGGTGTGCCGGCGATGTTGTTCGTTGGCGTGCGTAGCGGTGATCTGGAAAGCGATGTCGAGATCGCACATGAAGCCGGTCACGCCGTGCATGGTGAATGGATGCAGCGCGGTCATGCGTCGCCGCTGCAGCGCAATGGCAGCCAGTGGCTGACCGAGGCGTTCGCGATCTACAACGAGCTGCGCTTCCGCGACCAGCTTTACCAGCAGGCACAGGATCCGCGTGCCAAAGCTTATTATCTGAAGTCACTGCTGGACGACATGGTGCTGCAGCTGTTCACCTCTTCCGAGGAAGCGCAGCTGGAGCAGTCGATCTATCGCGGCGTTGCCGCAGGCACGTTGGGCACCGCCGATGACCTGGACGCGCTGACCGGGCAGGTGCTGGCGCGCTTCGGCCAGCAACCGGAGCGCTATCCGCAGCTGCGCAACAGTTGGATCGCCAAGCGCCTGATGTATGAAGACCCGAACTATCTGGTGAACTATCTGTATGCGGGGCTGCTGGCGGTGCAGCTGTACGTGCAGGACCAGCGCGACCCCGATGGGTTCCGCCAACGCTATCTCGGCGTGCTGGGCGAAGGCTTCGACCGCGCGCCGCAGGAACAGGTGGCACAGCTGCTGGGCCACGCACCGGATTGGCAGGCCCTGGTGGACGCGGATCTGCAGGTGTTCAACCAGACCGCCGCGCAGCTGCAAGCGCTGCATGCGCAGATCGAGGCGGGGCAGGGCACGCGCATGCAGTAGCGCGTCACGCTTGGCGCGTCGCCTCAGGTCGAGGCAACGCGCCAGCCCAGTGCGTCGTCGCAGAGTTCGCCGATGCCGGCGACATCCCCCACCCGCAGCTGCAGGCCCTGTGCATTGGGCAGGTCCTTCTGTTCGGGGAACCAGCGGCGATCGGCAGCGACCACGATCAGCAGGCCCTCGTCGTCGCCCATCGGCGCGAACTGCGGCGAGGGCGTACTGATCGGTTGCAGGCCGAAACGCTGTTGTGATTGTGCCCGCACGGTGTCGACGTCGTGGCTGGGCAGGCCGACTTCGCTCAGGCAGGTCAGCTCGCTGCCATGGAACGCGCCTTCGCGCGCGCTGGCCGGCAAGCGGCGGCGGCCGATCAGTTCCAGGATCAGGCCGTCGGGACCGGTGAAGTAAACGGACTGCGACTGCCAGCTGCTTTCCAGCGCGAAGTAGTCCAACCCTTCCGGGTTGCGCTGCAGGGGTGTACGTTCGCGCAGCCAGGTCATCGCCTCGCTGAAGCGGTTGTCCGGTACGTTGAAGGCCAGGTGCACGCCACCGACCGGATGATCACCGGCCGGCTGCAGTTCGATCGTGCTCCAGCCGATGTGCACATGATTGCCGACCACGCGCTGCTGCAGTACATCGCGGAAGTAGCTGGCCACGGTACCGACATCGGATACCGGCAGAGTGAGGTGCAGCAGGCGCATGATCGATCCTCCGTGGACGAACCCACTGTAGCGCCGGGCCATGCCCGGCGGCCACTACCGCAGGGACAGGCCAAATCGCCGCAGCGCTGCGTCCACTGCCTGCGCGTGCGCCCTTGCAGCATCAAGCTGTCGTACTGACGTCATGGCTCCTTCACACATCGCGCCGAGACTGCGCGCCTTGTCCAGGCCTGTTGTGTCCGCACAGGTGCTGGCCCTGTCGCGTCCTCCCGGAGCCCTGCCGTGCATCGTTCGAAGCTTTCGCGTTCCATCCTCCTTGCCCTTTCCATGGCCAGCGCAGGAGGCGCGATCGCAGCGGAGGCCGATGCGGTCGATGCCGCGGGCAGCAGCCGTGCGGCGCCCACCCAGCTCGACGCGATGCTGGTCACCGGCACCCGCGCCTCCAACCGCACCCAGTTCGAAACGCTGGCGCCGGTGGACGTGTTCACCAAGGAAGACATCAAGTCCGTCGAGTCGACCGATCTGAAGGACGTGCTGGCGCAGCTGGTGCCGTCGTTCGTGGTGCAGCGCCTGCCGATGGCGGACGGCCAGGTGTTCGTGCGCCCGGCCACGCTGCGTGGCCTGTCGCCGGACCAGACCCTGGTGCTGGTCAACGGTCGTCGCTTCCATCGCAGCGCGCTGCTCGGCAACCGTGGCGCGCAGGCGGCCGATCTGGCACAGATTCCGACCAGTGCGATCAAGCGCATCGAAGTGCTGCGCGATGGTGCCTCGGCGCAGTACGGCTCGGACGCCATCGCCGGCGTCATCAACATCATTCTCGAGGATGGACCCGGTACCGAGATCACCGCCGGCTACTCGCAGTACGCACAGGGCGATGGCACCTCGCGCGATTTCAGTGCGCGCACCGGCTGGTCGCTGGGTGACTACGGCAGCCTGGTGCTGTTCGCCGAATCGTCCAACTCCGACGCCACCTCCCGCACCCGCCAGCGCCCCGATGCCATCGCCTTCCAGGCTGCACATCCGGAGCTGGACGTGCCCAACCCGGTACAGCGCTGGGGCCAGCCGGAGCTGGAAAGCCGCCGCGTCGGCTTCAACGTGAAGGCCAACGCCAACGACACGCTGGAGCTCTATGCCTTCGGCCTGTACAGCCACAGCGATGGTGTCAGCGATTTCAACTGGCGCAACCCGGACACCACCACCGGTGCCTATCGCACCACGGCGATCTTCCCCGGTTGGAACCTGCGTTCGATCTATCCGGTGGGCTTCAGCCCGCAGTACGGCAACGTCCAGAACGACCTGCAGCTGGCCGGTGGCCTGCGTGGCGAGATCACGCCCAAGCTGCGCTGGGATGTCAGCGCCTCATATGGCCGCAACGCCATCGACTACAGCCTGAAGAACTCGATCAACGCCTCGCTCGGCTCGGCCAGCCCGACCGCATTCGATCTCGGCCGCCTGACCCAGACCGAGAAGAACGCCAACGCCGACTTCAACTACGAGTGGGACGTGGGCGCGCTGTCCAAGCCGATCAACGTCGCCTTCGGTGGTGAGTTCCGCCAGGAGACCTACCAGGTGCGCGCGGGTGATCCGGCTTCGTACGCGGTGGGGCCGGGCGCAGCGGCGGGCCTGGAAGCCAACTCCAACGGCGCGCCGGGCTTCTCGGCCAGCCAGGCCGGGCAGTGGAGCCAGCGCAGCAAGGCGGCCTACGTGGATATGGAAATGCCGCTGGGCGAGCGCTGGAGCATCGGCGCGGCCAGCCGCTACGAGGACTTCTCCAGCTTTGGCAGCACGCTGGACGGCAAGCTCTCGGCGCGTTTCGCGATCACCCCGGATCTGGCCCTGCGTGGCACGGTGTCCACCGGCTTCCGTGCGCCGACACCCGCGCAGCTCAACACCACCAGCACCACCCAGGGCCTGGACACGCGTACGCTGCAGATCTTCACCAGTGGCCGCCTGTCGCCGAACGATCCGCTGGCACAGCTGCTGGGCGCCAGGCCGCTGAAGCCGGAGGAATCGCGTACCGCGTCGCTGGGCCTGACCTGGCGCACCGACCTGGGACTGTCCGGTTCGGTGGACGTCTACCAGATCAAGCTCACCGACCGCTTCAGCCAGTCGGCCAGCTTCGCCATTCCGGCTGGTACTCCCAATCCGCTGGGCTATACCTCGGTGAACTACTTCACCAACGACTTCGATACCACCACCACCGGCGTGGACGTGGTCGGCAACTACCTGCGCGATCTTGGCGCCGGCCGCATGACGCTGACCCTGGCCTACAACTACAACCGCACCCGCGTGGACAACGGCAGCACCTCGGTGGCCACCAACGAAACCCAGCGCGTGCTGTTCGAAGACCGCCTGCCCGAGCACAAGGGCAGCTTCACCGGCAGCTGGGATGTGGGCGCGTGGTCGTTGATGGCGCGCATGCGCTACTACGGTGCCTGGACCGACTCCAGCGGCAATGCAGTGGGCGATATCTACCAGCGTTTCGGTGCGATGAGCTTCCTCGACCTGGCCGTGGGCTATCGCATCAATGAGCACCACAGCCTGCGCGTCGGTGCAGACAACGTGCTGGACCGCTATCCGGATGAGGCGGTCTTCCAGGCCAGTCGCGGCCTGGTCTACTCGCGCAACGCGCCGTACGACACCGACGGCGCCAACCTGTACGCGCAGTACCGGCTGAGCTTCTGATGGACCGCACGCGCCGCTCCCTGCTGCGTGCCGGCACCCTGCTGCCGGCCGCAGCCGCATTGTCTTCACTGCCCGCCATGGCCGCCGCGCGTTACGCTGCGCCCATGCAGATTCCCGCAACGACCGTGGCGCCGGACGTGCTGGCCCGCGATGAAGGCTACTGGGCCGCCGTGGCCAGTCACTTCGATATCACCGATGAAGTGAACCACCTGGAGAACGGCTACTGGGGTGCGATGGGCCGCGAGACGCTGGCCAGTTACCAGCGCCACACCGCCGAGGTGAATCGCAGCAACGCCTGGTATGGTCGCCGCGAGTTCCCGGCGCAGTACATGGCGGTGCAGCGGCAGGTGGCCGAGCTGCTGGGCGTGGGCGTTGATGAAATCGCACTGACCCGTGGTGCCACCGAGGCGATGCTGGCGCTGATCGGCGGCTACAACCGCCTGCAGCCCGGCGACCAGGTGCTGTATGCCGACATCGACTACGACAGCATGATCGGCGCGATGCGCTGGCTGCAACAGCGCCGTGGCGTGCAGGTCGAGCGTATCGCGCTACCGGCGGTGCCGGACCACGCGCAGATCCTGCAGGCGTATGAGGACGCATTCGCGCGGTTGCCGCGTCTGAAGCTGGTGCTGCTGACCCAGGTCAGCCATCGCCATGGACTGGTGCTGCCGGTGGCCGAGATCGCCGAACGTGCGCGTGCACGTGGTATCGACGTGATCGTCGATGCGGCGCATGGGTTCGGGCAGATCGACTACGCGGTGCCGCAGCTCAAGGCTGATTTCGTCGGCATCAATCTGCACAAGTGGATCGGTGCGCCGGTCGGCGTCGGCGCGATGTACGTGCGCAAGGGCCGTGTGGCCGATCTTGACCCGTACATGGGGGAGACCGACGACGGCCGCGTGGGCAGCCGCGTGCATACCGGTACGGTCAACTTCGCCGCCTACCTGGCGCTGCCGGAAGCGATTTCCCTGCACCAGCGTATCGGCGTAGCCAACAAGCAGGCGCGCCTGCGTTACCTGCGCGAGCGTTGGACGGTACCGGTGCGGCAGATGGCGCATATCGAAGTGCTGTCTTCACCGGACCCGGCGCTGGCCAGCGCTCTGGCCAGCGTCCGCCTGCGCGGGCGTACCAGCGTGGCCGACAACATCGCGCTGCAGAAGCGCCTGCTGGATGAGCATCGCGTGTTCACCACGCATCGTGACGGTTTGGACTCCGGCGCCTGCGTGCGGGTGACGCCGTCGGTGTTCACCCGGCCGGAGCAGATGGATGCGCTGGTGCAGGCGCTGGCGGCATTGGGGTAGTGCCGGCCGCTGGCCGGCAACCTCATGATCCGTGCATGCCGTTGCCGGCCAGCGGCCGGCACTACCAGGTCCAGCGCACATCCACGCATGGCGTGGATGCATTGCGCCTACCGCTCGATGGCCGGCAACGCATCCGACAGCAACAACCGGTCGATCCTCTGCAGCGCACTTTCCAGCTGCCGACGATCCGTCGCCAGTCCCAGCGACAGCCGCACGCCACTCTGATGCAATACCCCCGGCGGGCAGAATGCCGATGACGGCGCGATCGCCAGCCCCTGCAGCTGTGCGGTACGCACCAGGGTGGCATCGGTCCACGGTGCCGGTATCCGGCACCAGGCATGCAGGCCTTCAGCGCGCTGCAGCAGCGAAGGCGCAAGCAGATATCGCGCCAGTCGCACGCGTTCGCGCGCCTCGGTGCGCACCTGCGCCAGCAGTGACTGCGCCGAACCATCCAGCAGCAGCTGGCTGGCCAGCGCCGAGACCAGCGGATGGCCCATCAACCGCGTTGCCCGCAGTGCAGCCGTCATCGCCTCGGCATGCGCCGCGCTCGGACAACGCACGAAGGCGGTGCGCAGGCCGGGGCTGATCACCTTCGACAGCGTCGCCACGTAGAACACCTGACGCGGTGCAAGGGTTGCCAGCGGTGTCGGCGCATCTTCGGCGAGATGCCAATAAGGATCGTCTTCGATCGCCAGCAGGCCTTCGCTTTCCAGCACACGCGCCAGCGCTTCGCGCCGATGCAGCGGCAGGGTCAGTGCGGTCGGGTTCTGGCAGGTGGGATTGAGATAGACCAGCCGCGCACCGCTTTCGCGTGCCAACCGCGCCAGCGCCTCGGGGCACATGCCGTGCTCGTCGCTGTCCACCGGCAGCAAGCGCCGCCCCAGTGCGGCGGCCGCCTGCAGCAGGCCCGGATAGACCAGCGCATCGCACAGGATCGCGTCGTCGTCGCGGCCCTGGCTGACCAGGATCGCGGCCAGCGCCACCTGGGCGCCTTCGGTCAGCAGCAGGCAGGCGTCGTCCACCCTTCCCAGCATCGGTTGCAGCCAGCGCGCCGCTGCGTGGCGGTCGGTCGGGTTGCCACCGCCCAGGTGATAGGTCATCAGGTTGGGCGCGTTGCTGCGTGCAAGCACGGCGGCGGCACCGCGGCGCAGGGTCTCGGCCAGCGCATCGGCGTCGGGCACTGGCGGTACGTTCATGCTCAGGTCCACCACCTGGTCGAAGCCGGCCTTGGGCGGTGCGATGAAACTGCCCTGCGGACCGCGCGCCTCGATCAGGCCACGCTTGCGTGCTTCATCGAAGGCGCGGGTGACCGTGGTCAGGTCGATACCGAGCTGCTGCGCCAACGCGCGCTGCGAAGGCAGGCGCTGTCCCGGTGCGAGACCACCGCGGCGCACCGTGCGTTCCAGCGAGTTGACGATGCGCAGGTAGATCGGCCCGCTGTGCGCGAGTACGTCCTGCACCCATTCGCGGGCTGCGACATCCGGTCGCGGCATGTACGGAGCATGTCGGGGCGTATCGTTGCTTCCAACGGCGGGAGCCTGTCCATAACCATCGGTCGGTTCGGACAGGTGACCGCCGTTGTTGTTTGCGGCGGCCACGCCGGCCAGCGTCAGTGATGTCATTGCGCGTCCTCAGCGCTTGGCCTGCCAGGGGCAGTAGCAGCCCACGGCAAGCAGTCCTTTCGGGCGCACGGTCTCGCCGCGCACCAGTCTGTCCAGCAGCGGTTCGACGAAGCTGTTGGCCGAGTTGCAGACCATGCCGATGCTGTACGGGCCGGCGTACGCCAGGTGGCCGTGCCGGTCCCAGATGGCCACGGCGGGGCTGGCCGGGATGTGTTCGATGCCATCAATGGTCGGCAGGTTGATCACCTTGTTGCGCAGCGGCTCGGGCAGCTCGCCCTGCGTACCCGGGCGGCGGATCGCATAGAAGTCGATGCCGGCGCGGCGGTACATGCTGATCAGGTAGCTCAGGTGCGCACCGGTCTCGCGATTGCACACGCCGCAGGCCGGGTCCCAGAAATGCACCACGCGGATGCGGCCGGTATCACCGGCCAGGTCGGCCGGCAGGCGCAGCTGCGAGTCGTCGAAGACGATGGCCTGTTCGGTGAAGGTGGACTGCGCGCTGTAGCCGAAGTACTGCCACAGCGCAGCCGCGACGCCGGCCATGAACAGGCAGGCGAGGGCGATCATCGTCGGCAGCAGCCAGCGGCGACGCGGCGCGGCTGCGCCCATCAGGAATCTTCCCGGCCGAACTTGTGCACGTACTGCTTGCGCATCTCGCGGCAGGAATCGGCCTGCGCGCGGCGCTGGATCTCGCTACGCGACGGATCCTCGCTGCGCTGCACGCACTGCTCGATGGCGTGGCGTTCGGCGGCCTGCACGTCCACGGTCTGCGGCTGCAGGCAGACCCAGGCCAGCGCGGCCAGCATCAGCACCACAAAGCCACCGCACCCGGCCATCACCAAGTGGAACTTCAGTTTCTCGGCGCGCATCGATGCACGTCCCTTCATCCATACATTGCATACAAAATACCATCTTGTATGGATGAAGCGCCATGCACCCGGTTCAGACGATGGCGTTGTGCCGGGCCTCGGGGGCTTCGGACAGAATCTCGTTCAGCTTGGCCAGCGCCCCGGCCAGCGCGCCCTGGTCAACCGCGCCACCCAACGACAGGCGGATCGCGTTGCCCGGTGGCGGCTCTTCCACGCTGAAGGCGTCCGAGCTGGCAATGCCCAGCCCCTGCTCCTGTGCGGCCTGGATCAACCGGTACTGGTCCAGCCGCGGCGGCAGTGGCAGCCACACATGCAGGCCGGCGGGATGCGCCTGGGCGCGGGCCGGCAGGTAACGGGCGGCAATGGCCTGGCGCTCGCGCAGCTCCTGCTGGAAGCGCTGCACCATGTCCTGGGCCTGGCCGCTGCGGATCCACTGCGAGGCCACCGCCACCATCGACTGGGTCGGCATCAGCGCGATCGCACGCAGGGCGTCCAGCACCGGTTCCATCGGTTCGCCGGCCGGCACCACCAGGTAGGCGGTGCGCAGGCCCGGTGCCAGGCACTTGGACAGGGTGGAGATGTAGTACACCGGGCAGCCTGCGTCGCGGTGCGCGGCCAGCGGCGGTGCGGCGTCCCCGGCCAGCAACCAGTAGGGATCGTCTTCGATCACGGTCAGATCGTGGCGTTTCGCGACGGCCAGGAGGGCCTGCCGGCGTTGTGCCGACATCGTCGCCGTGGTCGGGTTCTGGATGGTCGGCACCAGGTACAGCAGGCGCGGGCGGCGCAGTTGGCAGGCCTCCTCCAGCGCCTCCGGCAGCATGCCCTCGGCGTCCATCGCCACCGGCACCACGCCCCGTTGCAGCACGCGCGCGGCAGCCAACAGGCCTGGGTAGGTCAGCTGCTCGGCGGCAATCAGCTCGCCCGGCTGGGTGCGGGCCAGGATCAGCGCGCACAGCGCGGTCTGCGCGCCGGGGCAGATCACCACCTGGTCGGCGCCGACCGCGCCCAGCATCGGCGCCAGCCACTGCACCGCGGCGGCGCGGTCCTCGCGGGTGCCGGCGCCGACGTGGTAGCTCATCAATTCGCCCTGGCCCAGCTGCTGGCCGACGTGCTGGAAGCCGGTCTCCATGCCCTGTGCGAACGGCGCGCTGCCCAGCAGCGGCGGGATGTTCATGCTCAGGTCGACCGAGGTGCTGCGGTTGCCGGCCGACAGTGCGATGAAGGTGCCGCCGGCGCCCTGGGCGTCGAGCAGGCCGGCCTGGCGCAGCTCGGCGAAGGCGCGGGTGACCGTGGTCAGGTCCACGCCGACCTGCTGGGCCAGGTCGCGCTGCGGCGGCAGGCGGTCGCCCGGGCGCAGCACGCCGTCATCCACCGCCTCGCGCACCTGCTGGGCAATCTGCAGATACAGCGGACCGGCGCCCTCGCGGAAGGGGCGAACCCAGGTGCGATTGGGGTGTTTCAGGCGGCGGCCGGCGGCAGGTGGCGTCATCGGTCAGTTTTTTCCATACGTGCAGATGCAAAAGTCCATACAATGCTGTATCTTGTATGGGCTTGATTGGAGTGGTTCACCTTTTTGTAGGCGACCTCGTACCCACAGTGTAGCCGCTCCACGCCCGGGCGCTGCGCGCAGGCGAGCCGGTCAAGCGCGCTTCTTCAACAGGGTTGACCTCCAATGAATATCTGCTGGAACCGCATCCGCCTGGCGCTGGTCGCCCTGGCTTGCATCGCTCTGACGGGCTGCGACTGGGTGCTGCTGGATTCGAAAGGCATGGTCGGGATCGCCCAGCGCGACCTGATCCTGATCTGCATCGGCCTGATGCTGATCGTGGTGGTGCCGGCCATCGTGCTGACCTTCGTGTTCGCCTGGCGCTACCGCGCCGGCAATACCAAAGCGAAATACATGCCTGACTGGTCGCACTCCACCAAGGTGGAGATCGTGGTCTGGGGCGTGCCGCTGATCATCATCGCGGTGCTGGCAGTGATCGTGTGGACCTCCACCCACGAGCTGGACCCGTACAAGCCGCTGGACGTCGCCGGTGAGCCGCTGCATGTGGACGTGATCGCCACTGACTGGAAGTGGGTGTTCGTGTATCCGGACCTGGGCATCGCCACGGTCAACCAGCTCAACTTCCCGGCCAACCGCGCGCTGGCGTTCAACATCACCTCCAACTCGACGATGAATACCTTCTTCATCCCGCAGCTGGGTGGGCAGATCTACGCGATGGCCGGCATGCGCACGCAGCTGCACCTGATCGCCAACGAGCCTGGCCAGTTCCGTGGCATGTCCGGCAACTACAGCGGGCATGGCTTCTCGAACATGAAGTTCATCGCCACCGCCAGCAGCAACGAAGACTTCGAGCGCTGGGTGGCCGAGGTGCGCAGCGCGCCGGACGCACTCAGTTTCGCGGAGTTCAAGGCGCTGGCCGCGCCGTCGCGCAACGCGCCGGTACAACACTTCTCCAGCGTCGAACCGCTGCTGTTCAAGAAGGTCATCGACCAGTTTATCGGTGTCGGTGAGAACACCGCTGCTGCGGCCCCTGCGGGTCCTGCTGGCGGTGCCCAGGTTTCCCAGGAGTAACGAACATGTTGGGTAAATTGACGTGGGAGGCCGTGCCACTGCACGAGCCGATCGTGGTGATCACGCTGGCGGCCATGGTGCTGGGTGGCCTCGCGCTGCTTGGCGCGGTAACGTACTTCAAGCTGTGGGGCCCGCTGTGGCGTGACTGGTTCACCACCGTGGACCACAAGAAGATCGGCATCATGTACGTGGTGGTGGCGCTGGTCATGCTGGTGCGTGGCTTTGCCGATGCGCTGATGATGCGCGCGCAGCTGGCGGCGGCTGGCCCGGGCAGTGACGGCTTCCTGCCACCTGAGCACTACGACCAGATCTTCACCGCGCACGGCGTGATCATGATCTTCTTCGTGGCCACCCCGTTCGTGGTCGGCCTGATGAACATCATCGTGCCGCTGCAGATCGGCGCACGCGACATGGCGTTCCCGTTCCTCAACGCCTTCAGCTTCTGGATCTTCGTGGTCGGCGCCGCGCTGATGATGATCTCGCTCGGCGTTGGCGAGTTCGCCATGACCGGCTGGGTCGCCTATCCGCCGCTGTCGGGCATCGAGTTCAGTCCAGGGGTCGGTGTCGACTACTACATCTGGGCGTTGCAGGCTTCAGGCATCGGCACATTGCTGACCGGCGTCAACCTGTTCATCACCATCCTGCGCATGCGTGCGCCGGGCATGACCCTGATGAAGATGCCGGTGTTCACCTGGACCGTGCTGGTCACCAGCGTGATCATCATCGCCGCCTTCCCGATCCTGACCGTGGCGCTGGGTGCGCTCACCCTGGACCGCTACCTGGACTTCAACTTCTACACCAACACGTTGGGTGGCAACCCGATGATGTACGTGAACCTGGTGTGGGCCTGGGGCCACCCGGAGGTGTACATCCTGGTGCTGCCGGCATTCGGCATCTTCTCTGAAGTGACCGCCACGTTCGCGCGAAAGAAGCTGTTCGGTTACAAGTCGATGGTCGGTGCCACGCTGGCGATCGGCATCCTGTCGTTCATCGTCTGGCTGCACCACTTCTTCACCATGGGCTCCGGTGCCAGCGTCAATGCCTTCTTCGGCATCATGACGATGATCATCGCCATCCCCACCGGCGTGAAGATCTTCACCTGGCTGTTCACCATGTACGGCGGCCGCGTCGAGTTCAGCGTGCCGATGCTGTGGACCATCGCCTTCCTGGTCACCTTCACCATCGGTGGCATGACCGGCGTGCTGCTGGCCATCCCGGGCGCGGACTTCCTGCTGCACAACAGCCTGTTCCTGGTCGCGCACTTCCACAACACCATCATCGGCGGCGCGCTGTTCGGCTACCTGGCCGGCTTCGCCTACTGGTTCCCGAAGGTGTTCGGCTTCACCCTCAACGAGCGCCTGGGCAAGTGGTCGTTCGCCTGCTGGGTGATCGGTTTCTACCTGGCCTTCATGCCGCTGTACATGCTCGGCTTCATGGGCATGACCCGCCGCATGAACCAGTACGACAACCCGGCGTGGACGCCGTACCTGATCGCTGCCTTCATCGGTGCACTGTTCGTGTTCGCGGGCATCATCCTGATGCTGGTGCAGATCTACGTGAGCGTGCGCGACCGCAAGCGCAACCTGGACGTGACCGGCGACCCGTGGAATGCACGCACGCTGGAATGGGCCACGCCGTCGCCGCCGCCGTTCTACAACTTCGCCGTGGTGCCCAAGGCCGATGAGCTGGATGCCTTCCACGAAGCGAAGAAGCGTGGCCTGCCGCCGCCGCCGAAGAAGTACGCGCCTATCCACATGCCGAAAAACACCGGCGTACCGCTGATCCTCAACATCTGGATCCTGGTGCTGTGCTTCGCCCTGGTCTGGCACATCTGGTGGATGGCCGCGGCCAGCTTCATCGCGATGATCGTGACCCTGATCGTGCGGTCCTATGACGAGGACGTGGACTACTACGTCAGTTCCGAAGAGGTGGCGCGCACCGAAGCGGCCAACCTTGCCAAGCTGAAGGAGGTACGCGCATGAACCTGTTGACCCGCCCCGAGCTGGCCAGCGACACGCAGGCGCACGAGGACCACCACGAACACGACCATGGCCACGAACAGGGCGGCATGAAGGTGTTCGGTATGTGGGTCTACCTCATGTCCGACCTGGTGCTGTTCGGTTCGCTGTTCGCCTCGTATGCAGTGCTCAGCACCGCCTACGCCGGCGGCCCCACCGGCAAGGACCTGTTCTCGCTGCCGTTCGTGATGGCCGAGACCTTCCTGCTGCTGGTTTCCAGCATCACCTACGGCCAGGCCGTGCTGGCGATGCATCGCCACGACACCTCGGCGGTGCTGCGCTGGCTGGGCGTGACCTTCGTGCTCGGTGCCTCGTTCATCGGCATGGAGATCTACGAGTTCTCGCACCTGATCCACGAAGGCGCGGGCCCCAGCACCAGTGCCTACCTGTCGGCGTTCTTCGCGCTGGTCGCCACCCACGGCCTGCACGTGGCCAGCGGCCTGATCTGGATGGCGGTGGTCATGCACCAGGTCTACAGCCGCGGCCTGACCCCGACCAACATCACCCGCGTGTCGTGCCTGAGCCTGTTCTGGCACTTCCTGGACCTGGTGTGGATCTGCGTCTTCACCTTCGTCTACCTGATCGGAGCCTTCTGACATGGCCCACGTCGAAACCTCGCGCGCCGGCAATGCGCACGGCTCCACCAAGTCCTACCTGATCGGCTTCGTGCTGTGCGCGCTGCTGACCGTGGTGCCGTTCGCGCTGGTGATGAACCCGGTGCTGTCGCGGCCGCTCACGCTGTTCCTGCTGGTCGGCTTCGCGGTGGCGCAGATCCTGGTGCAGCTGGTCTATTTCCTGCACATGGACCGCAAGTCCGAAGGTGGCTGGAACCTGGCCAGCTTCGTGTTCACCCTGGTGATCCTGTTCATCGTCGTCGCACTGTCGGTCTGGATCATCTGGAGCATGCACTACCACATGATGATCAACTGACCGTGGCCGGGGTGATCGGCATGGACCGCACGATCACCCCGGCACCTCCGTCCTCTTTCCCCCCAAGGGCAGGCCTGACCGAGACCCCGCCCGCACCTGCGTTGGTGGTACCCGTGAAGCGTCCTGCTGCTGTTGTCCGTTCGTTGTTCTCTCCCCGTTTCCGCCTGCCGCTGCTGGCAGGCCTGGCCATCGGCCTGCTGGCCGGCTGCAGTTCGCAGTCGCGCATGGACTTCTATTCCAAGGACATCGCCTGCGAAGAGCTCGGCCAGCAGTGGTCGATGCCCGACAGCCACGGCACCGTGCGCGGCCCGAAGGACCTGCAGGGGCAGGTGACCTATCTGTTCTTCGGCTTCACCAGTTGCCCGGACGTCTGCCCGACGACCATGGTCGAGCTCAGCCAGGTCAAGCACCTGATGGGCAAGGATGCCGACCAGTTGCAGGTAGTGTTCGTCAGTGTCGACCCAGCGCGTGATACGCCGGAGGTTGCGCGCACCTACGTGGAAGCCTTCGACCCCAAGGCGATCGCACTGGTCGGCAACGAAGCGCAACTGGCCGCGATGGCCAGCGACTTCAAGGCGTTCTACGAAAAGGAACCCGGCCAGGTGCCGGAGACCTACACCATGAGCCACATCGCCGGCGGCTACGTGTTTGATCGCCAAGGCCGCCTCCGCCTGTTCGCACCCTACGGCATGCCGGTGGACAAGCTGTTCTCCGACGTGCAGCGCCTGCTGCTGGAGCCGGGCCACCCGGCCGCCGGCAACGATGCATTGGCCAGCTGCCACCTCAAGCACAGCGATACGCTCGCCGCCCGGTAGGGGGCGACCTTGGTCGACACGCAGTGAATGAATCTGGTGGGTGCCGACCGTTGGTCGGCACACTCCCACACACCAATCCCCCGGCCGGCCAGGAGAGCCAACCGGCCAGGGGCACCACTCAACGCCTTACTTGGTTTCTTCCCACTGCACCACGTCCGGCTCGGCCGCCTTGATGCCGGCGGTCGACAGCAGCTTGGTGGTCGCATCCAGTGCAGCATTCACCGACGGGTACTCCACAATCGCGCGGCCCGAGGCCTTGGACACCTTCACCACGGTGCCGCCGGTGGCGGTGGCCGCACGCTGGGCGGAGGCCGCATCGGTGAAGAACACCTTGACCCGCGAGGTCGCCACGACCGGTGCGCCATCGTTGGAGACGGCGGCCGCAAATTTGCTGGCACCGGCATCCGCACGTGCGGCCACACCGGTAGACGCATCCGTGGACCGCTTGCTGCGGGTGCCGACGGCCGCCGCGCTGGCATCAGCCCCGGTGGTGATCCTGAACTGGCCGCCGCTGGCCTGCTGCACGGTTGCCGACGGCGCCAGCTGGAAGCGCGAGCCGCCCACATTGAACGAACGGCCGGTGGCCTCCGCCTTCAACTGCTGCGTGTCTACGGTCGACAAGGTCTTCGCCGGAGGTGTCTGGCCCGAGCTCTGTGCCCAGGCGGTGGTGGTCATCGCCGCGAGGGCGAGGGTGCTCAACAGAATGGTCGTCTTCATCATCAGTGCCCCAGAACGCGGATCTTGAAGAATTCGAGGTTGCCACGCGATGCAGCGTTCGCGGCCTGCCCCAGGTCGGTTACTTCCAGTGTCCAGGTGCCCGTGGCGTTCTCATCCAGGAAGGCATTGCTGGACAGCAGGTCCCAGTTGGTGAAGTTGCGCTGCACACCATTGAGGCCAGAGCCGATCGCGGTGAATGCCGGCTGCACCACGCTGCGGGTGCCACTGGGCGAGATCAGCACGAACTGCAGCTGGCGGGTGTTGCTGTGGTTGACGCGGAAGCCGAGCTGCACGCTCTCGATGTTGCGCGCACCGTTGGCCAGCTGGAAGGTCAGGCGCGCCGCGGCCGCCGAGGTATTGCCGATGGCCACGGTACGCGTCGTGTTGCGCCAGCCACTATCCACCAGTGCACCCAGCGGCTGGAAGTCTTCTGCGACCTGTACCGCGCGTGCCGCGTTGACCACACCGAAACCGTACCAGTTGCTGTAGGCACGGCCGGCGGCATTCACCGTCCAGCCCGGCACCAGCACGCGGCCGTCGGAGTGGGTCACCGCTGCCCGGTTCGGATCGGTGCGGGTGGCGGTGGTGGCCAGGATGTACTTCACATCGCGGTAGGACAGGTTCGGGTTGGTCTCCAGCAGCAGTGCCGCCACGCCCGACACCATCGGCGTGGCCGCCGAGGTGCCGTTCATCTTGCCGGTGTAGTTGCAGGTGCTGTCGATGGCAGACTGGTCGCCGTCCAAGGTGTTGCGCAGGCTCGTGTTCTTGTTGCTGCCCTGCGCGCAGCCGGTGACATCGGTGGTGAGGATGGCCGGATCGTAGCGGATCGCCAGCTGCCCCGGCACGACCTGCCGCTGCCAACCATTCTCACCGCCGAAGCCGGACACCCACAGCGCCGAGCCGGTGGACGAGTAGGACGAGCGCACGCCATCGGCGCGCACGGCGGCAACGGTGATCACGTTGAACAGGTTGTTACGCGGGTCGCGGCCGGCCGGAATGCAACCCGTGTTGCGGTTCTTGGTGTCTGCCGAGCAGATGTCGGTGCCATCCGAGCGTGCACCGTTGTTGTGGTTGTTGCCGGCGGCTTTCACGTAGATGCCACCGCGGCCGCCACGGGTGCCGGACATGGCCTGCTCATAGGCGGCGATGTCGTTCTGGCTGTAGGCCAGCGGCAGGTTGGGGTTGCCCGGGCTGGAGCCCCAGCTGTTGTTGAAGACCCCCACGTCGGCCACTTCGGCGCCGTCCCACCACGAGTACTCGATGTTGGAATTCGAATTGCCCTGGGCATTGGACGCCAGGAAATTGAAGCCCTTGAGTGTGGCCGCTGAGGCTACGCCGCGCACGCCCAGGTTGTTGGCACCGACCGCACCGGCGATGCCGCCGACCATGGTGCCGTGATTGTCGCGGTCGGGATTGGACGGTGAAGGGTTGTTGCTCTGGTTGGCGAAGTTCTTGCCGGCGACCGCCGCAACGTTGGCGGCCAGGTCCGGGTGTGCGATCTGCAGGCCGTCATCGACGATGGCGATGGTGACGCCCTGGCCACGGATGCCATTGCGGAACAGGCCATCCACGTTCAGATCGTTGCCAGCCACCGGCAGGGTATCGCCCAGTACGGCCTGTCCGGTGTTGAGCAGATGCCACTGACGCCCGGCCAGCGGATCAGCCTGTTGGGCCTGGGCGGTGGCGGCCAGGCTGCCCAGCACCAGGGCAGTGGCAAGGGCCAGGCGCGCGGAGCGCGGTGGCGCGGAGCGTTGCGTGTGTCGCTTCATACACGAATCCTTCTGTTGTGAATCGGCATGGCAGGACGGCGGGGCGGAACTGCCCCATCGCAACGAGCCAAACGCGACACAACGAACAACCCCCTACCTCTTCACGGAACCAATCTGCAGATGTGCCGATTGCGTCACAAACACTTATGCCGTGGGGGAATGACGACTGCCGTGTCCTGCATCTGGTAGGTGCCAACCTTGGTTGGCACGCGTATACACGCATGGCGTGGATCTACCCGGTGTCATCGCGCGCCCTCACATCCGGCTGTGCTACTACAGCCCGTGCACCCTTCCGCATCGGAGCACGATGATGGTCAATCCGCTGGCCCAGGCCCATCGCGGCCTCGGCACCACGCTGTTCAGCCTGTTGAACCCGATACCCTTCGGCTTCTTCGTCGGCGCGCTGATCTTCGACGCGATCTACCTCAACAGCGCCGAGGTGATGTGGGGCAAGTCCGCCGCCTGGCTGATCACCTTCGGCCTGCTGATCGCCATCATTCCGCGCCTGATCAACCTGTTCGCGGTCTGGCGCCGCAACGGCACCGCCACCCGCATCGACCGCATCGACTTCTTCCTCAACCTGGTCGCGGTGCTGCTGGCCATCTGGAACGCCTTCGTGCACAGCCGCGATGCGTATGCCGTTGCCGTGCCGGGCACGATCCTGTCGGCGCTGACCGTGGCCCTGATCGCGCTGGGCCTGATCCTGCTGTCGCTGCAGCCGCCGGTGCTGCAGGGAGGTCGTCATGGCTAAGCACATCCTGCCTACCGTGGGCGCCCTGGCGCTGGCCGTGATGCTGTCGGCCTGTGCCGGCAAGGCCGAATACCACCCCACCGACCAGTCGGGTGCGAAGCCGCCGCTGCCGGCACCGAAGAACTTCCTGATGCCGCCGATGCAGGTGCCCAAAGGCGTGGGTTGGGCCGACGGCCAGTCACCCACGGTGGCCGAAGGCCTGAAGATCGAACGCATCGCCGCCAACCTGCAGCATCCGCGGCGATTGTTGACTCTGCCCAACGGCGATGTGCTGGTGGTGGAGGGCAATGGCCCCGGCGAAGAGCCGGTCACCACGCCCAAGCAGTGGATCGCCGGCAAGGTGAAGGCACGCTCGGGCAAGGCCGGCAAGGGCGGCAACCGGGTCACCCTGCTGCGCCGCACACCGGGCACGAACACCTGGACCCAGCACGTGTACATCGAAGGCCTGCATTCGCCGTTCGGTATCCAACTGATCGGTGACACGCTGTACGTGGCCAACACCGGCAACATCATGCAGTACCACTACGTGCCGGGCGAAACCCGCATGTCCGACAAGGGCCGCGAGTTCACCGACCTGCCCAGCACCATCAACCACCACTGGACCAAGGAACTGCTGGCCAGCCGCGATGGCAGCAAGCTGTACGTGGGCGTGGGCTCCAACAGCAACATCACCGAGAATGGCCTGGCCGTTGAATACCGCCGCGCAGTGGTGCTGGAAGTGGACGTGGCCACCCGTGGCAGCCGCATCTTTGCGTCGGGCATCCGCAACCCGACCGGACTGGACTGGGAGCCGAGCACCGGCACGCTGTGGGCCGTGGCGAACGAACGCGATGAAATCGGTGCGGATCTGGTGCCCGATTACCTCACCTCGGTGAAGGAAGATGGCTTCTACGGGTGGCCCTACAGCTACTACGGCCAGCACGTGGACGAGCGCGTGCAGCCGCAGCGGCCGGACCTGGTGGCGAAAGCCATCACGCCGGACTACGCCATCGGCTCGCACGTGGCACCGCTGGGCCTGCTGTTCTACACCGGCCAGGCACTGCCGGCGCAGTACCACGGCGGCGCCTTCATCGGCGAGCACGGCAGCTGGGATCGCTCACCATTGAGCGGCTACGAAGTGGTCTACGTACCGTTCAAGGACGGCAAGCCGACCGGGCGGCCGCAGACCGTCGTCAGCGGCTTCGCCTCCAAGGACGAGAAGACCTTGATGGGCGCACCGGTAGGCATGGCGATGGATGCCGAAGGCGCACTGCTGGTCGCCGACGACGTGGGCGACGTGGTGTGGCGGGTGTCGGCCAAGTAGTTCTGTAGCGTCGAGCCACGCTCGACTGCTTTGAACTGGCCTGTGTAGAGTCGAGCCATGCTCGACTGCTTTTGCCAGCAGCAGTCGAGCATGGCTCGACTCTACAGAAGGCCATAAGCAGCCGAGCCTGGGCTCGGCGATCTCGCGGCGCGCCAGTTTCTGCGGCACCCACAGCGGGCGGTTGCGTACGCGGCTCAGGCCGATCAGCAGGATCGAGGCACCAAACACCGTACTCAGCCCGGGAATCGACACCGGAATGATGAAGATGGCCGAGAGCAGGATCACGATCAGCAGCAGGCCTTCATCGCCCAGCGCACTGAGCAGGGTGCCGATACTGACCTGCTCACCGGGCAGCTCGTCGATCATCTGCTCGATCTGCTCGGCCAGGGGCGCGCTGTCATTGGTTTCGGGGGCACGGTAGGTCATGCGTCGCAAGGTTCTCCAGGGAAGGGCGGTCAGCGGGCCGTCCTGCGGTGGGGGACGCACAGGCTCCCGCAGTATCCCGGCCAACGTGGGCAACGAGGTGAACCGGGCATGAGGGGGTAAACTGGCGTGCCCCGCACGAGTTGAACGCAATGGATATGGGCCGCAGGCAATCGACCATCGAACTGGTCGCCATCGACATGGATGGCACCCTGCTGGACCCCACCCACACGCTCACCGTCCGGGCCAAGCAGGCGATCGCGCAGGCGCGCGCGCTGGGCGTGCACATCGTGCTGACCAGTGGCCGCCCGGTTCCCGGCCTGGCACCGTTCCTGCACGAGCTGGACATCGCCGGCGACGACGACTACTGCATCGCCTGCAATGGCGGCCTGGTGCAACGCATCGGCACGCGCGAAACCGTGGTCGAGTATCCGCTCAGCTTCGACGACTTCCTGTTCTGCGAGCAGGTGGCCCGCGAAGTGGGCGTGCATTTCCAGGCGCTGGACAGCCAGCGCATGTATACGCCCAACCAGGACATCAGCTACTACACCGTGGCTGACTCGCATCTTTCGCGGATGCCACTGTCGTACCGCCGCGTGGCCGACATGGATCCGTCCATGTCCTTCATCAAGCTGATGATGATCGACGAACCCGACGTGCTGGATGCCGCCATCGCGCGCCTGCCCACCGAACTGACCGAGCGTTTCGCGGTATTGAAGAGCGCACCGTTCTTCCTGGAAGTGTTCGACCACCGCGCCGGCAAGGGGCCGAGCCTGCAGAAGCTGGCCGAACACCTGGGCATCGACCGCGCCAACGTGATGGCCATCGGCGACCAGGAGAACGACCTGACCATGCTGCAGTACGCCGGTACCAGCGTAGCGATGGGCAATGCCATCGACGCGGTAAAGGCGGTGGCGGGGTTCGAGACCACCAGCAATGCAGACGAAGGCGTGGCGCGCGCCATTGAGCGTTTCGTCCTGCAGTAACCGCGCGCCCCTATGCCCTGGTAGGTGCCAACCTTGGTTGGCGCACGCACACCGTATGCGCCGACCAAGGTCGGCCTCTACCAGGCTCCCTCTGCCCAGGTAGTTGCCAACCTTGGTTGGCATACGTAGACCGTAGGCGCCGACCAGGGGTCGGCCCCCACCACGCCGGCACTATACCCGCGTATAGCCCACCCATCCCCATCGCCATCCGCGCTGTACCACCGCGCAATGGCGAATGCGGCACTGCGATGCAAGAATTTCGCACGTCGAAATCACCCCACCGAATCCCACGGCAGATGATCGTCCTCGTCTGCTGACCGGCGCGCACCGCGCCGTCACTCCCTCAACGCAATCGCATCGCCAGCCAGGGCGCCGACACCGGTGCTGCAACGCGCTGGGCGTGCGCCTGCGCCGCTCTCTCCCTGCACCTGGATCTGCCCATGAACACCCCACCCACGACGCGCCTCGCACTGGCCATCATCACGGCCATCGCCGCACCTGCGTATGCCGCAGAAACGCACGATGCCACACATGACACCCCCACCACCTTGAACGCGCTGCAGGTCATCGCCACGCCACGCGGCGCGGCCGTTGCGCCTACCCAGGTGGTTGGCCCCAACCGCTACATCATCAAGGCTGAAGACCTCGACGCGATGGTCACCGGCAACAACGGCCTGGCCATGCTCAAGCAGGTGCCGGGCGCCAGCTACACCGCCACCGACGGACTTGGCCTGGATATCTCCGCCACCAGCCTGTTCGTGCGCGGCTTCCGCATGAACGAAATGGGCATCACCTTCGAAGGCGTGCCGCTGAACGACAACGGCTTCCTCTCGCTCACCGGCACCAGCGTGGTGAACGTGGGCGTGCCCGATGGCATCGGCGCGATCACGGTCAGCCCCGGTGGCGCGCCGGTCAGCGTGTTCTCCAGCAGCGTCAACGGCGGCAGCCTGGAATACCGCCTGCGCGAGCTGCAGGACACGCCCAGCCTGCGCGTGAAACAGGGCGTGGGCAGCAACAACACGTTGGTCACCACCGTGTCCGGGCAGAGCGGCCAACTCGGTGAGCACGGCCCGAAGGTGCTGGTCGACCTGCAGCGCGTGTCCGCCGACAAGTACCAGGGCGAGGGCACCCAGAACTTCCTGCGCGGCGACCTGAAGCTGCAGCAGGACGTTGCCTGGGGCGACTTCACCGTGTTCCTGTCCGACAGCAAGGCCAAGGTCTGGGGTTACAACAACATTTCGTTCGACATGATCCGCAAGCTGGGCTGGAAGGCCGACATCTTCTATCCCGATTATGCCTGGGCGTGGTACGTGGCCTCGCCGGAGAATGCGGACAAGTCCTGCGGCGCCTACACCTGCGGTGAGCTGTCCGAACTGATTCCGTACGACACCGGCCAGACCACCCGTGACCGCGTGTCCTCGATCAACCATCGTTTCCAGATCAGTCCGGCGCTGAGTGGCAACGTGCAGCTGTACAACGCCAACAGCCACACCCAGGCCACGCTGACCGACCCGACCGTACCGTCGCCCAACGGCGCGCCGTTCTCCGAACAGGTGCAGACGCCGCGTGTGAATCGGCTGGGTGGCATGGTCAGCCTGCAGTTCGAGACCGGCGCGCACACCTTCACCGCCGGTTTCTGGCGGGAGAAGAGCAAGGCCGCCGCCAAGACCGAGTGGTACCAGCAGCCACTGCTGGGTGAGGGCCCGCCGCTGAAGGCCACCGGTCCGTTCGATGTGTACGGTCCTGCGTTCAAGACCGACAACGCTTCGAGCTGGGTGACCCGCTCGCGCCAGTTCTACCTGCAGGACGACATCGTGTTGAACGACACGCTGAAGTTGGGTGTCGGCTTCAAGGCCGTGGACTTCCGCACCAGCGGCGGCGGCCTCGGCGATGCCAAGGACCGGCCGGTGAACGGCACGCTGCGCGCGAAAAGCAACCTCCTGCCGCATGTCTCGCTGTTCTGGAGCCCGACTGAATCCACCGATGCCTTCATCGACCTGGCCAACACCATGAACGGCTATCGCGTTGCCCAGCGCGGCAACATCGGCTACACCGCCTCGGCATGGACCATCACCAACCAGGAAGAGTTCGACCGCGTGGCGGGCACGCTGCGCCCGGAGAAGAACTGGAACCTCACCGTGGGCGCGTCGCATCGCTTCGATCGGCTGACGATCACCGGCGATGTGTTCTACAACGACATCCGCAACCGACTGCTGTCGGCTGCCATCGGCACCCAGTTCGCACAGATCAATACCGTGCGGTTGATGCCGAAGATGCACGTGATCGGTGCCGACCTCGGCATCACCGCTGACCTGACCGACCACCTGCAGTTCTACCAAGGCGTGGCCGTGGCCCGTTCGTACTACGACAGCGATTTCGTGGTGGGCGACACGGTGTACCCGATCAAGGGCAACGCCCAGCCGGGCTATCCGCAGATCTCGCTGGTCAGCGACCTGTCGGCGCATTTCGGTGACTGGCGCTTCGGTGCCACCAGCACCTCCTACCTGCGCCAGCCTTTCACCTACGAGAATGACATCCGCGTGCCGACCTTCTGGCAGGTCAACACCTATGCCGCCTACCGCTTCGGTGCGGACAGCGCCGTACCCGGCCTGGAGCTGCGGCTGGACGTGAGCAACCTGTTCAACCGCCACAACATCGGTACCGCCACCATCGCCGGCTCGTCGTTCTCGGGGGATTACCAGACCCTGCAGCGCAGCGCGCCACGGCAGCTGATGTTCAGTACGTCGATGGCGTTCTGAGGTAACGAAGGGCGGGGGTCAGAGCCCTTTGCGGTGCAAAGGGATCCGACCCCAAACCCATCCAGAAACCCGTCTTGCGCAATGGGCAGCGATTTTCTGGCGGCGACGCAAGGTTCCCACAATGTTGCTGGGTCATCCTGTTGGCATGGCACAGAACAACCCGCGATCACCGTTGTTCGGCATCCGGGGCCCAGGACGGCCCCGGCAGGCGCTGTCCGTGGCGCCTGTGATCGACCTGCAGACCGAGTACCAGTTCTGGCACGTCTACGAGCGCGTGGTGCGTCCGTTGCCCGGTGGCGGGCTGCGGCGGGCCTGGCTGGTGTGCCAGAAGGTGTACCGGGACCGGTGGCAGCACCCGGACGACAGCGACGAGGCGGCGTTGTCGCGGGTGTTGTTCGGCGGGAACATGACGGCTGACCGGGCGTCGGAGCTGGCGGAGCTGCACGCGCTGGTCAGCCGTCGGGTGGCGTTGCTGGCGAGGCGTGGGCGGGTGGATTCCGCGGCGTGATGCGTGGGGGCTGCTATCGGCGTGCCGAGCTGCCATGACCCGCTCTGGCACCATCGCACCATCCGTCGCCATGACCCGCTGTTGGTAGAGTCGACTGCTAGTCGACTGCTCTTCGCGCGCGAGTCGACCAACGGTCGACTCAACCAACGACCACTCCGAACGGTGCTCCTAGGGCTTCCCCCGATCCAACTGCCGGTAACCGATCGCCTCAGCCAGATGCGCCGTCTGGATCGTTTCACAACCCGCCAGATCAGCAATCGTGCGCGCCACCCGCAGAATCCGGTGCATCGCTCGCGCAGAAAGTTGCAGACGCTCAATCGCCTGCTCCAACAGATCCTGATCAGCCTCGCTCAGTTTGGTACAGGCACGCAGCGCCGCCGGTGGCAGATGGGCATTCAGCCCACCACGCGCCTGCTGCCGGGCATGGGCGGCTTCCACTCGTGCACGTACCGCAGCACTGGGCTCACCCAGCGGCGTGCTCTCCCGCAGCTCCACCGCGTCCATGCGCGCCACGCTGATATGCAGGTCGATACGGTCCAGCAACGGACCGGACACCCGCGCGCGGTAGCGGTTGATACGTTCGTCGCTGCACAGGCAGCGGTTGCTACGGTCCCCGGCCCAGCCACACGGGCAAGGGTTCATCCAGATGTTTTGTGAGGAATAGTGCTTGGGAAAAAAGATAAGGTGCGGCAAATTAGCTCTGCTCACCACGGTAGCTCACATTGCATGGCAACTAGAAAGAAGAAGGGTGTCGGCGAGGTCCAAACGGGCCCGGACGGACTTTGGATCACGGTAAGGGCGATCGGTCGGGCGCATGGAGTAGCGTCGATTGACTTCACATTTCTTCGGAGTTGGATCGGACCTCGCGGTCAAGCCGCATTTGTCGATGCAATTGTCAAGCTATCAAGGCGCTACGTCGCGGCCCAGAACACGTACTCGGTTCGCTGCGTCCTTCAGTTCTGGCAGGCCCTCGGTGCAAGAAGGGGGTGGCCGGCTCCAAGTCGTCGAATCAGTTCCGCTGCCTTGGTCGCGCAACTGTCTGATCTTCGGGGTGAGTTCTACGCGGCCAGAGCGGCGGTTGGAGTCGCGCTAACTACGATCACGAATCAGTGGACCAGCTTTGTTCGATTCATCCCCTGTCTTGTTCAGACCGGTGCAATCAACTTCGTCGAATCGAAATTGGCTGCCATCTCCGCTCCGCCTCGCGCGCTCATCATTGCGGATAGGGAGCATGCTGCAAACTCACCAGTGTGCCTGAACAACGCCCCAAAGACTTTGAACTCGGCACAGAACTCATACAACGACAATCTCTTCGAGTCGATCTCAATCGTTGATGGAAGTGCAGAGTACCTAGATCGCTATCAGGAAAAACTTGGGAAGGCAGTAAACACGATTCTCCACTGCGCAGTGAAGGACTTCGAGGAGTTCGTGGCTCAACGAGAGAGAGGCTTGGCTGAAATTAGCCGTTTCGACGTAGGTTCACTACATGAGCTTAAGGCGCATCGCCGAGGCGGATTCTCCCGAGAGAACTGGGGGCACCTGCTGAATCAAGAGCGATATGAGAAGGGTCTCAGGATTGCCTTGGGGATATGCGTCTTTGATATGGGCGGGATTCCTAGGCAGCGACGCAAATTCGATGTGAAGTCGAGCAAGGCATCCATCTTAGATGGGTCTAGCAGAATCTGGGACTTCGTTTCTTCGTTCGGAAAGAACGAGCTCCTGCCATACCTTGGCATCATGAGTAGCAAGCAGGCGGCAGTCTGCATACTGATCCTACTCATTGAACACCCGATTCTTAACCCAGTGGCGTTGTACAGGGCCAGGATAGAAAGGGATCGTCATGGTGGAACCTACATCTCCTCCGATGGTCTTGTCGGAAAAGGGGGTATCCGCTTTAGCGTGGAGAAGCTGCGTGCGGGCGAGGAGAAGAGTGTGGAGCTTTCGCCTCTTGCCCAGCGAGTTCTTGTGAAGGTCTTCGAGTGGACCGAGCCCGTACGTACTCGGATGATCCAGGAAGGGAGAAGGAAGGATGCAAACCATCTTTGGATTGGCATCAGTAGCCTCGACTACCGTTTGAAAGCCTTCTCGGAGAAAGCGTTCCTGAATGCACTTGGTGCATCTGAAGCTTGGCGCAGTGTCAGGGGAGCCGGCATGGTCACCCGGGCAACGAACTTCGGGGAGCGCCATGCCGAGCTCGCTCCATGGAGAGAGAAGCTCACCTACAAGAATCTACGAATGAACTCCGGAGTGCTAAAGTTCCTTGAGGCAGATGGTGATCTTGTCGTAGCGGCGAGGATATTTGGCCACCGATCGGTCAAGACGACCTTGGGGCACTACGTCCCAAATGCCCTTCGCATCGCCTTGTTTGAGAGGCAGGTTAGGCGGCACCAGAACAGACTGATCGTTCAAGCATTTTCTGATCACGAGCGGCTTCTTGAAGTGTCGGATTTCTCGACGGTTGAGGACCTCCACCTGTTCCTCTCGGGTAGCGCGGACGAGGCTGCTGAAGCTCAGGTTCCCCGCCGTGTGTACAAGGCCGCTTCTCCTGGCGCGGGACTGATCCTCTGTAAGGATCCTGATGCGCTGGCGGTTGCAATGCTCTACCGGGATCGCTTGGAAAGCGCCAGTGCGACCTTCCTGGATCGACCTGATCTCCGGACCGGAGTTGCCCCGCGATTCTGGAGAGACTTTGTGGATGCGCTGACCGCGCCATTGCCCCCGGCATTGATTGAGATCACTGATCTTGTCGAGTGTGCATTGGCTAGAAAGACTGTCATCATTTCTCGCATTCGGCTGCCGGAGATCCGGTGATGGCTCAACTTCCCTCGGAGGTCCTGTCCTTCTTCAGTCGGACCCAAACCGGTTTGAGCCCATTAGTGCGTCCGTGGTGGCTGAAATCCGCGGTCCACGAATCTGTATGGAGAGTTGAGACGGGAAAGAGAGATCTGCGCCAAGTCGGTGAGAAGAGTCGCGGTGGGCAGGTTCTGAGATGGGATCTACTGCTACCAACGGGACGATTGAGCACATCATCTCACGCAGTTATCTGTGAACAATGTAAGGCGTTGATCATCGCCGTAGCGAAGGTACGTGGATCAACCCGGTCGCTCAGATCAGTTCATGGCGCACTGTTTCTCTTCGCAGAGTTCTTGGCCCTTAAGTACGAAGAGAAGTTCCTGCGTGACGGACTCCTAGTCGCTCATCTGGACGACGTAGAGGCATTCATGGAGTCCTATGCTGAGGCGGGGTCTTGCGGGACGGGGCGGTTCATTGAGCGCCTTAGCTCTTACCTTTCGGCTGAGATTCCGTTGGAACGGTTAGACGCGGATGAGGTTAGGAACCACTTTGGCTTGACGGAAACAAACCAGTTGAGTTTGGTCGCCATTGGCGCGGCTATATCGGTGGACTGGCAGAGGCTGCGCAGTAGTCCCGCATTTCGGAGCCATCTGACCCAGTACGGGTACCGAGGAGAACGCGACTTAAGCCGCGGCGCTCGTACCACCAGCGGCTATGCGGATATCTTTCCGCTACTGGCTCAGGCCTCGCACTCCGTCCAGACCCTAAGCGCGTGGGCTTTGAGCAATGTTCGCGAGGTTCGCGATGCTTGCCGACCTTTTCGCAGAGAACAGTCGGGCCGCACGGCGACATTGCCACCGACCGTCTGTAGGCAGTTTGTTAGGTCAGCGTGTGCGTGGATGCTTGAGGAGGCGCCTGCATTGGAGGCTCACCTTGCAGGGTTGATTGATGAAATCGCCCAAAGTGGTGACCTTGGCCACCGGTCGCCAACTGCATTGTTGAAGGATGCGGAAGCGCTGATTGAAACCGGTCCACTAGTACGCTGTTCGAGGTTCGTTTCCCAGCGTTTCAGGGAGAGAGGGGATGACAGGTACTGTGATTTGGAACCCTATCGGTTGTTCCCTTTGGTTCTCGGACTGATCCGAATCCATCTAGGTGTTTGCTTTGGACTTGTGGCCTTGTTTGCTTGTGCAAGGAGATCCGAGATCATTGACATGGGGTTGCATGCGCTCCTGACATCTGATGGTCGCTACCACTTGACGATTCACCAGGCAAAGCGGGGGGAAGGGAACGAGAGGCCGAGGTTTGACAAGCCTGTGCCACGTATCGTTGCCATGGCGATATCGATCATGAACAATCTCAGGACGCAACTACTTCGGGTGATGCCCAGGGAGGATTCGTTGCTGGATGATCGCGTGATGTTCTTCGTCGGAATGCAGGGCATCAGGCCATTCAGTGAGAATCATCCGCGCGTCGTTCTCCAGCTCATAAGTGACTACTTTGATCTCCGTGGCCCCGACGGAAAGCGATGGGTGCTTGAGCCTCATCAACTGCGAAGGAGCTTTGCTATGACATTCTTTCATTCGGAGGGGGAAGAGTCATCTCTACCTGCGCTCGCGTGGCTCATGGGTCATCATGATGTCGAGGAGACTTGGAGATACGTGAAGGAGTCTATGACGGGCAAGGAGATCAGTCATGCAGAAGCCTGTTTGGCGATGGCGGCTGTGAACTCAGGTGATGGCTCGGAATCTGCCCAAAAATTGAAGGCGCTTCTTCTCGAGCACTTCGGAAGCGACGATCTCGCTGTTCTCGATCATGATGATGTCTTGGAGTATCTGGAGATGCTCTCTGAGGAGCGAAAGATCAGTGTCAAGCCGATTCAGATTACAACCGGCGATCGTAGTACGTTCACAATCCTCATTTCGCACAGAGGGGAATGATGCCAAGGCTCAGTAAAGGACAGGTAGCTGCGGGTGTGCGGGACAAGCAGCTTCGTGCTGAACGGAGTGTTCGGGGCATCATCGCCATCCTGGACGAGGCGGTGGCAGTTGGGTCCCTTCTTGAAGAGCATAGTGATCTCTTTAGACGCATGAGTGATCTTGCCGGGATGAATGATGAGGCTCGAGGCATCTTTCCGATGTCGGTTCGAACACTCAGGAACAATGTGGAATCGCTGTACCCAGGCGGGATGGAAGCGTTTAGGCGTGCCATCGGAGAGCTTCTGGGGGCCGCGAGGAAGCCTGTTGCACAGCAGGAAGATGAGGCTTGGCTGGAGGATGCTGTTCTGGACATGACCGCTAGGTACAGTGATCTCGTGCAACGCTTCAAGAGGCTGGCTCTTGGATCGGAGGTCGCAGCCGATGAGCTAAAGCGACACTTCGATCGGTACCGCGGCTCTAGCTCCCTACGGGTAGTGAAGTGAAGATTGATGGTGGTTTGTGTAGGAGGGCCAGCAATCAATTCCGGTTACCGGGGGTTGGACGCGTCACCTCGTTCCTCGATAGGGGCGCGGCAGGAGGCATGAAGGTGGTGTTCTTCCCAAACGGCCGTTCTTGCTGGGAAGTGAATGCGTACCTAGTTCATTGCCGACGCCTTGGGCTGACGGTAGGTACGATATCCACCTATGCGAGTGAGCTAAGCCTGCTGGTACGATTTCTGTACTTGCGTCGCCTGGAGCTGAGAGAGATCGATGATGATCATCTGATCGAGTTTGCTGATTGGCTGGTGGTTCGGGATGAGTCCAGCGCAAGGCACATCAATCGTATCCTCTCACGTGTTCTCGCTTTCATTGGCTGGGCCGAATGTATCAGTCTCGGCCCTTTCCAGATCGGCCGGCTTGGTGAGCAGGCGATTATCACGGTTGAAAGGCGCGTGGTGAGGACGAAACGGCTGGACCGGGTGTCCTCGGACAGGCATGCAGCGATGCTTCCAAGTGGTGCAAAGCGAGTCGTACGACCAATGCCTCTTGAGGTATTTCGCCGACTCCTGGCGCAGTGCGAGCGAAGCGCGAAGCGCACCTTCGTAAAGAGTCGCAATCGCGCGATGCTCCTGATACTCGCGGATACCGGGATCAGGCGCGAAGAGCTTGTTTGGATCAGGGTCACCGATGTACTTGATGCATCGAAGGGTGATGGCATGCTGAAGGTGCGGACCTCGAAGAGGAGGGGGAACCCTATACGTCTGGTTCCTGTTCCCGCACTAACTTTGCAGGAGGTCATGAAGTACATCAGGGTGCAACGGGAAATGCATATGCGCCGCCATACCAAGTCCGGACGGGGGAGTCGCGACAAGGGTTGGGTCTTCTGCTCTCAGAGCGGTTCAAGGCTAGCTGCTGCAACGGTGAGCCAGACTTTCTCGGATCTGCGGGCGCTTGCCGGAGTTTCAGAGCGCGCTACGGCTCATATGCTTCGACACAGGTACATAACTCTTCAGGTCATCGATCGGATCAAGAGGCTTCGAAACATTGGGATTCTTGGCGTTGAGGCAGCAGCAACGGTACTCGCACAGGTGGCTTCTTTAAGCGGCCACTCCAATCCTACTAGCATGTGGGACTACATTGACTGGGCCTATCAGGAAATGGCCTCGGATGCCGAGAACCGCGGGACCTTGGAGATTGGCGAGCTCATCCGGGAACTGGAGGTTTTTGGTGAAGCGGCGATAGAAAGCTCCGAAGGGAGAGCCCTGCTTAGCCGAGTTCGTAGCGCACTTGCTTCGCAGCTTGAGAAGGCTCCGAAACTGGGTGTACTCGCCCACCAAGGGATGGGGCTGGGATGAACTGCTTGTGCAGGGGCGCCGGTGGTATGGGTGAGAGCCCTTTGCTGTTGGTGTGGTGCGGGCGATCCAGCACCTCTAGTAGCCGGAAGCGACGTCCATCGAACAGGGCGTCACTGGGGACAGTGAATGTCCTACAGAGTATTGGGTGTCGTGACCACCTTGATCGGTTGCCGGCGACGCCGTAAAAAGCGCCTTCTTCCTTGCGGATGCGATGCACACGCTTGTGGTCGTCCCACCAGGCGTCCCAGCGAAGCATCACCAACACGGGCTCACAGCCATAATGGATGCGCGCGTGAGTGCCCGAAAGCACATGGTTCGCGTTCCGAGTCGCCCTTGCACTGACCGGAATTCAATCGTTGGCGGTCGTGCTGTTCGCTGGCGTCGTACTTCGAGCGTGTAGCTCGTTTCCCTCGGTGCCCTCTCCGCTGGATGCTCAGGCATTCTGGGCAACGGTAGCGTGCTTGATCGTCGGCCGCACCGTCTTCGCTATAGGTTCCCAGAGCCTTGGGCCAGGCATTGCTCGGTCACGCGTGTTGCGCTGCTGGTCGGAACCGAACCGCTCTCGGAGCGCTATTTGACTCTATTTGGATGGGTGAGGTCATTGGAAAAGCGGCTTGGGCGGGGGCGAGGCCGGACAGTCCGGAGGAGCGCTTGGGCTGGCGCCGATACCGATTGTGCTCAACGTCCCGCGGGAACCAGTCCAAAGCGCATCAGCTGAGCGGGTGCAGCTGGGCTGCTGACGTGAAACTCTGATATCCGCTTCTGGCCGAAAGCGGACGCTTAGCTCAGTGGCTGTCTATACGGCACATTCCTGGTCGGCGTGCTGACGGAGATTACCAAGTGGGTCAAGCGGAGCGGGCGAGGGATTGAACGGCGCTCCGGCAATAGCACACGCGTCGGCTGGCGTCGCGGCAGGTGAGATGGGCTGGGCTTAGCTTTTTGCCAAACTCGGCGGAAGGCGGCATAGTCTTGCACATATTACCGATCAAGTACTTTGCGGATATTCCCATGGACAAGAAGGGCAAGGCAGCCAACCAAGCTCTCTTTGAGGAAGACTACGTGCTGCGGTCACTCGGGCGGATTGGCTATGACCCAGATATGGCGCTCACTGAGCTGGTGGCCAACACGTGGGATGCAGGGGCTGCCAGGGTTGCCGTGATCATCCCGGAGGAAACAAGTGGCATGCTGTCGGTCGAAGACGATGGCCACGGGATGACCGAGGACCAGTTTCGCAAGCGCTGGATGACCTTGGGATACAACAGGCATCGAAGCCAAGGGGCGAACGTCCAGTTTCCTTCCGAACGCGACGATTGGGTACGCATGGCCTTCGGACGCAACGGTATTGGTCGCCATGGCTTGTTGTGCTTTTCTGATCATTACACGGTCGAAACTTGGACAAATGGCGTTCTTTCTACCTTCGTGATTGGGACCCGAAATCAGCCGTCGCCGTTCTACATCCAAAGCCATGAGACAGCCACCCGTTCGGGCCATGGCACCCGGTTGTTGGTGGAGGTTGAACGCCACCGCCCAGATCCAGATCGGATCAGGACGGTCCTGTCAGGACGCTTCCTGCACGATCCGCAGTTCGTCGTTTCGGTGAACGGCCAGTCCGTCCCGCTGTCTGAGCATGAGGGCCTTCTGGAGGAACGCAAGATTCAGGTCGAACCTGGCTTTGATGTCACGGCGTATGTGGTGGACACAACACGCACAGCGAAATCCACCCGCTACCAAGGCGTAGCGTTTTGGGTGAGCAATCGGTTGGTCGGGCTGCCGAGTTGGACCGTTGGGCCGATGGTCGTTCTGGATGGGCGGGTGCGCTTTGCCAAGCGCTATGCCCTCGTGATTGAGTGCGGATCGGAGTGGCTTTCCGAAATCGAACCAGACTGGTCGAAGTTCAAGACTACGGAGCGAACTGATCACCTTTTCGAAGCGGCCAACGGGTATGCCCAGGAAATGGTCGAGAAGTTGTCGGCCCACCTGATCGAGGAGAACTCAGAAGACGCGCTCTACAAGAATCGAGAGGATCTGCGGACGCTACCTAGGCGATCCATGCTTGAAGTAGCCCAGTTCACAAAGACCGTGGTGCATGACCAGCCAGGGATACCGCCGGAGACCCTCAACAAGGTCGTCAAAGCGGTTATCAAGATTCAGAAGGCACGAAGCGGTTCAAGTTTCCTTGACAAGCTGATGCAGCTGGATGAGCACGACATCGACGGGCTGGATCGATTGCTAGGACAGTGGACTGTGGAGGATGCGCTCACGGTTCTGGATGAGATCGACAGTCGTTTGTCCATCATTGCCGCCATGGAGAAGCTCAGCGGCGACCCGGAAGCTGACGAGTTGCATACCCTTCATCCGCTCGTGACGCAGGCGCGTTGGCTATTTGGGCCGGAGTTCGACAGTTCGGAGTATGCATCGAACAACACCCTGCGAACAGTCGCCACCAGTCTATTCAAAGCGAGAAAGCAGAATCAGACCTTTGCTAATGCTGCGAAGCGCCCCGACATCGTCGTCCTCTCCGATGCCACTCTCTCAATCGTCGGGACGGAAAGTTTTGATACCGGCAAGGATCAGCTCGTGATGATGCGCGATGTCCTGCTCATCGAGTTGAAAAAAGGGCGTTCTGAAATCGGTCGCAAAGAAATGAATCAGGCGGCAGAGTATGTCGATGAACTTGTCTCCAGCGGAGGCATACAGGGTGGGCCTTTCTTCCATGCCTTCGTGGTCGGCCATTCGGTCGCATCCAATATCCCAACTGTCAATAACCGGGAATACAACGGAGCCCAGCGCGGACGGGTAACAGCGACCACTTACAACCAGCTCGCATTGACAGCAAACCGGCGCCTCCATGGGCTAAAGGCAAGAATACCCTCACGGTACGAGGAGGTTTCTGGTTACGAGCTTGTCCAGAAAGTCATGGGGACGCCAAGCCAAGCATCGTTCGCTCCGCTGGCAGAGTAGGGCGGTGTCTAGCCCGGGTTAGACGATCGCTTATGGCCGAAAGCAGACATCGTTGACGAATCCCGCTGGGGCAGAGCTCCCGGAAGGCCTATTCAGAAACCACGTTCATCAACTGCTAGTGTTCGAGGGGAAGCCGCCCTGGCAGCCGTATGAAGTATGTGGACGAGGAGATCTGCAGATGAACAACCTTGATGACTGGCTTGCAAAAGCCGCAAACGCAACGCGCGCAGATGCCAGCGCGGGAACCGATGCGCTGCTGGCCCGCCTGGCCCAGGAGCCGCCACCTGCCAAGTGGGCGGGACGCCGCGAGCTCCGCCGCGCTGTGACCTGTGCTGCGTTGTCTGCGGTGCTGACCTGTGGCGGGGTGGGCTCTGCATTCCTCGTCACCCAGTCCAACCCGCGGCCCACTTGGGTCGCGGCGCCGTCTGCCATGTCCCCCTACGCCCTGCTGGTGGAACGCTGATGGCTATCGGAACCGCCATGCGCCTGCCTTTGGCGACCTTGGCCGGCGCGGTCATCGGCGTGGTTTGCGCCCTGGGGATCGGCTGGGGCTGGCACTACCTCAACCCTGGCCACAGCGACCTGCATGAACGGCTGCACGCCGTGGTGCCCCTGGACAATTCGGAGAAGGACATCCTGCAGGCCAAAGAGCAGCTCTTTGCGACGCGCAGGGGCGAGATCGAGGCGCGCTTGCGAATCGCCAACCGTCAACTTGCCGATGCCATTGCGGCCGATCCTCGCTGGAGTCCGCAGGTAGAGGCGGCAAGCAGGGAGGTCGAGCGTGCGGCGGGTGATCTGCAGCGTATCACGCTGGAGCACGTCTTCGAGATGCGTGCAGGGCTGAAGCCCGATCACCGCGCTGCCTACGACAAGGCGCTGCTGGACGCACTGCGCAACGATTCCCCTTGAAAGCATGGCCTGAGCGTGACGATCGAGGAAGACAACAACTGGGCCGTCGAAGCTGCTGCGGGTGACCCAGCGGCATTCGCGCGCCTGGTGCGCAGGCACTCGCCGACCATCACACAGATGGTGCGAGGCATGGGCGTTCCGGAAACCGACGTGGACGACGTCGTTCAGGAAACTTTCGTGTCGGCGTGGCGCGCGTTGGCTGAGTATGACCCCGCTCGCCCAGTGCTTCCGTGGTTGATGCGTATCGGAATCAACAAGGTTCGCGATACCCAGCGTTTCCGCCGCGTGCGTTACTTCCTATTCAAGGCCCGGCCCATCGACGATGAAGAGGGCCGGACGCTGGTATCGGATCAGGCCGGCCCGGAACAGAGCGCCAGTTCCAGCCTTGAACTCGCCAGCGTGATGCGCGTGCTCGACAGCATCGATCCCGCCTTACGCGAGGCACTGGTGCTGACGGCATTCGTCGGTCTGTCCCAGGTTGAAGCGGCCGCTGCGCTGGGAATCAGCCTGAAAACGATCGAAGGCCGCGTACTTCGCGCCCGGGCAAAACTGGCCTCGGCGTTGGGTCGTTAGAAAAAAATCTCCCAGATGTGAGGGGAGCGGCACACAGGCCGCGTAGTGCATGAGACGACCGCTGATGCGGCATCACTGCACTGGACCCCTGGATGAAGTACTCATTGCTTGCCTTGTCGACACTGCTGGCGCTGTTCGGCACATCGGTGGCGTGGGCCGCCGACGCGCCCACCTACGAAGATCTACTGGAACAGAGCAGGGCGCAATCGCCTTACCTGCAGGAAAAGCGCTTCGACACCGCAGCGGCCGCCGGCGATGCCCGGCAGGCCAGAGCATTGCGCAACCCCACTATCGACGGCCTTGTCGAGAATCTCAACGCACCCTTAAGCAATGGCAGCAGCCAGCGCCAGACGACCTACACCCTGACCCAGCCGCTGGAGATCTTCGGCCAGCGGAGCGCGCGTATCCAGGCGGGCGAGAAGGGCCTGCAGGCGGCCGAAGCTCGGCAACACCAAGCGCAGGTTGAGTTCTCGGCAGCGCTGGCGGTGGCCTACGCCGCTGCCGAGGCCAGCCTGATTCGCCGGGCAATCGCGCAGGAGGATGTGGAGCGCGCCGAGGGCGACCTGCGTGCGGCCAAGGCTCTGGTGGAAGCTGGCAAAGAGGCCAGCCTTCGTTCCGCCCAAGCCCAGGCCGGCCTGAGCGCGGCGCAATCGGCTGCTGCCAGTCGCGATGCCGAGACGACGGCTGCTCTTGAGCAGTTGTCGGTGCTGGCCGGCCAGACCGAGACGTACTCAGGTGTGGGCCAGTCCCTTCTAGAGCGCGACTGGCCAACGGTGGGCGCAACCGCAGGCGATGCCACGGCGGTGCTGACAGCCAAGGCGGACGTGGACGCTACCGAAGCCCAACTGCGTATCGAAAGGCTCAAGCGTGCGCCGGACCTGAGCGTGTCTGCAGGGCGTCGCAGCTTTGCAGCAGGTGGGGACGCGCTGGTCGTGGGCCTTTCGCTGTCCGTACCGCTGTTCGACCGCAACAGTGGCGGCATCAGCGCCGCCCGTGCCCGTACCGACGCGGCCAGGGCGCGATTGGACGCTGCGCGCCTGCAGAGCCAGGCAGATCGCGCTACCGCGTTGTCCCAGGTGGCTGCGGCGCGACGCGGCCTCGAGGCAGCTGCCGAGGGTGAAAAAGCCGCGGCCGAGGCCTACCGCATGGGCCGTCTGGGGTATGAGGCCGGCCGCACGCCCCTGGTGGAACTGCTGCTCAGCCGCCGCACGTTGACAGAAGCGCGGCTGACCGTGGTCGATGCGCGCCTTGCCCGGGTCCGTGCCTACGCATCACTTGCAATGGCCAATGGCCAGATCGTCTTCGGAGACCGTTGAATGAAGCGAAACACCCCTTCCGTGAATACTCTGGGCATGCTCGGCGTCGCCGCGCTGGCGCTTGGCGCAGGCTTCGGCATCGCCCGCCTTTCGCAGTCCTCCAGCGCGCCTGCCCCGGCAGACGCTGCGCCCACTGCCGCTGAAGATAACGGCGGCGTGCAGGTCGTTGCCATTCCCGATGCATATCTTGGAGCAGCCGGTATTGCCGTTGAGGCTGTCACCTCTGCCGACGTGGCAGCCAACATTGGCGCAGCAGGCTCCGTCGTTGCCATTCCGGGTGGTGAAGCCGTGGTGGTATCCAGGGCCGCAGGCAACGTGACCGAGGTGCTTCGCCAGGTGGGCGACAAGGTCGCCAAGGGCGATGTCCTTGCACGGGTCGCCAGCCCTGATGGCGCACGCATTGCAGCAGATCTGCGCGTGGCCAATGCCGGTCTTTCCCTGGCGCAGAAGAACGCCAGCCGGGACCAGTCGCTGTTGGCGCAGGGGGTGCTTGCCCGGCAGGAGGCCGAAGCCAGCCAAGCTGCCTACCTGTCGGCACAGGCCGAAGCGCAACGGGCTGCGCTGGTGGCTCGCACCGCCAACGTCGATGGCGGCGGCAGCGTTTCGGTGGTCAGCCCCATCGCCGGGACCATCAGCAGTTCCCAGGCCACACTGGGTGTATTCGTTGAACCACAGGCCACCCTCTATCGCGTCACCGGCTCGAACGGCGTGGAGGTGCAGGCATCGGTGCGCGCGGGTGATACCAGCCGGATCCGCTCCGGTGATCCTGCCACCATCGTGCGCTCTGACGGCACCGTGGTATCAGGCAAGGTCCGTTCTGTAGCGACGGCGGTGGGAGGATTGACTCGAGCTGCAACCGTGGTGATTACGCCGGAAAACGCTGGCGCCGGACTTGTCGTCGGTGACGGCGTGCAGGTGCGCCTTGTGGCGTCAGCCGGGCAGTCCGGTGGCATGTCCGTTCCCGAAGAAGCCGTGCAGAACATCGATGGCAAAGACGTGCTGTTCGTGCGCACGGAGAAGGGGTTCAACGCCCAGCCCGTGTTCGTAGGCGTGCGTAGTGGTGGAATGGCGCAGATCCTCTCCGGTGTTTCCGCAGGAACCCGCGTAGCAACCCGCAACGCCTTCCTGGTGAAGGCGGAAATGAACAAGTCCGGCGGAGACGAGTGATGATCGAACAGGTGCTTACAGGTGCCGTGCGGCACCGCTGGCTGGTGTTGTTCATCACGCTGGTGATCTCGGTCATCGGTGCCTGGCAGTTGAACATGCTGCCGATCGATGTCACCCCGGACATCACCAACAAGCAGGTGCAGATCAACACCGTCATCCCCACGCTCAGCCCGGTGGAAGTGGAAAAGCGGGTGACCTATCCCATCGAGACCGCGATGGCGGGCCTGCGCGGCGTTGCCAACACGCGTTCGTTCTCGCGCAACGGTTTCAGCCAGGTGACGGTCATCTTCGATGAAAGTGCCGATCTGTACTTCATGCGCCAGCAGGTCACCGAGCGCTTGACCCAGGCCCGGCCGCAGCTTCCCGAAGGCGCCGAGCCGCTGATGGGGCCGGTTTCCACTGGCCTGGGCGAGGTATTCCACTACAGCGTCGAGTTCACACACCCCGATGGCAAGGACGCGCCACGCAACGATGGCAAGCCCGGATGGCAGAGCGATGGCTCGTTCCTGACCGATCAGGGCGATCGCCTGGCCGATGACATGGCGCGCCTAGCGTACCTGCGCACGGTACAGGACTGGATCGTGCGCCCGCAGCTGCGCACGACGCCGGGCGTGGCTGACGTCGACAGCCTGGGCGGCTATGTGAAGGAGTATGTGGTCGAGCCCAATGCAGCCAAGCTTGCTGAGTATGGGTTCTCCTACACCGACCTGGCGAACGCGCTGCAGGATGCAAATCTTTCGGTGGGTGCGGACTACATCCAGCGCTCTGGCGAATCCTATCTGGTGCGAGCTGATGCCCGTATCCGTTCGGTGGATGAGATCGCGCGGGCCGTGGTGGGTAACCGCAACGGTGTTCCGGTCACGGTGGGTGATGTTGCGCGGGTGGTGATCGACGGCGAGCTGCGGCGAGGTGCCGCCAGTCGCAACGGCTACGAGACGGTAGTGGGCAGCGCGCTGATGCTGGTGGGCGCCAACAGCCGCACCGTGGCCGCCGCCGTCGGCGACAAGCTCAAGGAGATCAGCAAGACCATGCCGCCGGGCGTGAGCATCGTCCCGACGCTGGATCGCTCGCAGTTGGTGGTGGCGACCATCAAGACCGTCGCCAAGAACCTGACGGAGGGCGCGCTGCTGGTGGTGGTCATCCTGTTCGCGTTGCTGGGTAACTGGCGTGCGGCAGTGATTGCTGCACTGGTAATTCCGTTGTCCCTGCTCATCACCGCCATCGGCATGAACAAGCTGGGCATCTCCGGCAACCTGATGAGCCTGGGAGCGCTGGATTTTGGACTGATCATCGACGGTGCTGTGATCATTGTCGAAAACTCACTGCGACGATTGGCCGAGCGTCAGCATGCCGAAGGTAGAATCCTCACTCTGAGCGAGCGCCTGCACGAGACCATCGCGTCCTCCAAGGAGATGGTCCGCCCGACGATCTACGGACAGGCGGTCATCTTCCTCGTCTTTGTTCCGTGCCTGACGTTCCAGGGCGTGGAAGGCAAGATGTTCTCGCCGATGGTGATCACCCTGATGCTGGCGCTTGCATCGGCCTTTGTCCTCTCGCTGACATTCGTTCCGGCGATGGTCGCGGTCATGTTGAAGGGCCACATCTCCGAGAAGGAAGTGCGTGTAGTGGCGGCCACGAAGAGCCGTTACCAGCCGTTGCTGCGCAATGCGATCCGGCAACCGATGCCATATCTTGCCGGCGGATTGGGCGTATTGCTGGCCGGCGCGGTGGCGTTCTCCTTCGTCGGACGTGAGTTCATGCCGACACTGGACGAGCAGAACCTGAACCTGTCCTCCGTTCGTATTCCCTCCACCTCCATCGAACAGTCGGTAGCCATCGATCTTCCCCTGGAGAAGGCTGTGCTGACGCTTCCCGAGGTGCAGACCGTCTACTCCAAGGCGGGTACGGCGAGCCTTGCCGCAGACCCCATGCCGCCAAACGCATCGGACAACTACGTCATCCTGAAACCGAAGGACCAGTGGCCTGATGGTGTGAAGACCAAAGAGCAGGTCATCGAGCGCATCCGCGAGAAGACCGCGTTCCTGGTGGGCAACAACTACGACGCCACGCAGCCGATCGAGATGCGCTTCAACGAGCTGATCGGTGGTGTGCGCAGCGACGTGGCGGTGAAGATCTACGGCGAAGACCTGACGGCCTTGGCCACCAGCGCAGACAAAATTGCTGCTGTGCTGAAGAAGATTCCCGGGGCATCGGATGTGCGTGTGGCCCAGACCGGTGGCTTCCCGACCTTCGACATGGCGTTTGATCGCGCAGCGATCGCCCGCTATGGCCTGACCGTTAAGGATGTGGCTGATACGGTGTCGGCCGCGTTGGCCGGACGCCAGGCGGGCCAGATCTTTGAGGGCGATCGCCGCTTCGATGTGGTGGTTCGACTGCCCCGCGTCGACCGAAGTGATCTGGACGTCCTGGGTGCGGTGCCGGTCATGCTGCCGCCGGGGAATCAGGAAGGCAGCCCTTCGGTGCCGCTGCGTGAGCTGGTCAGCTTCCGCTTCACGCAGGGTCTGAACGAGGTGAGTCGTGACAACGGCAAGCGCCGGATCTATGTAGAGGCCAACGTAGTGGGGCGTGATCTGGGCAGCTTCGTGGACGATGCCAAGGTAGCGATCGCACAGCAGGTGCAACTGCCGACCGGCTCGTGGATCGAGTGGGGCGGGCAGTTCCAGAACCTGCAGGCAGCTACCCAGCGTTTGGCCATCATCGTGCCGCTGTGCTTCATCCTGATTGCCGCGGTGCTGTATATGGCCATCGGCAACGGGCTGTTGACCGGCACTGTGCTGACGGCCGTACCGCTGGCGCTGGCCGGTGGCTTCTTCGCGCTGGCCTTGCGTGGCATTCCGTTCTCGATCTCGGCAGCAGTGGGGTTCATTGCTGTTTCGGGTGTGGCGGTGCTGAACGGACTGGTGTTGATCTCCGCCATCAAGAAGCGTCTGCATGACGGCATGGAGCCGAACGAGGCGGTGGAGCAGGGTGCAATGGAGCGCGTCCGGCCCGTGTTGATGACGGCCTTGGTTGCTTCACTGGGGTTTGTACCCATGGCGATCGCAACCGGCACGGGTGCTGAAGTCCAGAAGCCGTTGGCGACCGTGGTCATCGGCGGCCTCATCACGGCAACCGTACTGACCCTGTTCGTCCTGCCGGCACTGTGTGGGCTGGTGCTGCGCAGGACTGCGCGCAGGAAGGCAGCGGGCATCGAGGACCCACTGCCGGCGCCGGAAACCGATTGAGTACGTTCCCTTCCACAGTTTCACGCCCGGCCCTGCGGATCGTTCTACGATCCGCAGGGTATTGGCATTTCTGCACTCCATTCCTCCGAGGACAGCCATGATCGAGGTTCTCCGTTTTCCGACCTTCAGGAATCTGTTCGCTGCCCAGGTGATTGCGTTGGTCGGTACTGGCTTGGCGACCGTGGCGCTTTCGCTGCTCGCCTATGACCTGGCCGGCGCGCAGGCCGGCCAGGTGCTCGGCACGGCACTGGCCATCAAGATGGTGGTCTACGTCCTGCTCGCGCCTATGTCCGGCGCGGTCGTGCCAGCCAATCTGCGTAAGCCGGTCCTGATCGGGCTTGATCTGGTGCGCGCGGCCGCGGCACTGTGCCTGCCTTTCGTGAATCAGATCTGGCAGGTGTACCTGCTCATCGCTCTTCTGCAGTCGGCATCAGCCTGCTTCACGCCGCTGTTCCAATCGACCATTCCGGAAATCCTCAAGGAAGAGCGCGACTACACCCGTGCATTGTCCTTGTCGCGGCTGGCGTATGACCTGGAAAGCCTGCTCAGCCCTGCGCTGGCGGCGGCCCTGCTGACACTGATCAGCTTCCATGGCCTTTTCGCCGGTACGTCGGTGGGCTTCGTCTGCTCAGCGCTGCTGGTCGTGGTCACGGCATTCCCCTTCGTTGCAGCCTCGCCGCGCAAGGAAGGCCCCTATGCACGGGCCATCCGTGGCATGCGTATCTATCTGAAGACGCCTCGACTGAAAGGCCTGCTGGCGCTGAACCTGTGCGCTGCCGCGGGTGGTGCGATGGTATTCGTCAATACGGTGGTGGTCGTGCGCAACGTGCTGGGCGGTGCTGAAGCCCAGGTCGCCTGGGCCCTGGCTGCGTTCGGCGGCGGCTCGATGCTGATGGCGTTGGTTCTTCCCAAGGTACTGGACCGCGTACCGGACCGTCGCGTGATGCTCTCTGCAGCCAGCATGATGCTTGCGGTGCTTACCGCCTTGGGGGTTACGTGGTGGCTGACGCCCTCCGCGATCGGCTGGCCCCTGGTGCTGTCCGGCTGGGCATTGCTGGGCATGAGCTACGCCGGCTTGGTGACACCAGGCGGCCGGCTGCTACGGCGCTCGGCAGAGTCCACTGACCTTCCTTTCCTGTTCGCCGCGCAGTTCTCGCTTTCCCACGTCTGCTGGCTGATTGCCTACCCACTGGCCGGTACCGTGGGGGCACGCCTGGGCATGCCGGTGGCGGTTCTGGCGCTCGCGGTGGTGGCCTGCGCGGGGCTTCTATTCGCCTGGCGTACCTGGCCTGCGAATGATCCTGACGCAATCACCCACCGACATGATGATCTCCCTGCGGACCACCCGCACATGCAGGAACACGCGCATACGGAACAAGGCCACTCGCACCGTTTTGTCATCGATGACAACCATACCCGTTGGCCCGGATGAACGACGAGTCACCAGAGATGCCCAGTAGCGCGCGCACGCTGAACACCCCCCCTTTTTCGTGTCGACTTTGATCCAGCAACACACTAGTCTTTGAGCATGACATCACTGCGCCGGATATCGAATGTGCGACTGCTCACCAGCATCTTTCTGATGCTGGTGGCGAGCATGTTCCTGCGCCCGGTGCTGAATCATCTTGGCGAGCTGCATGGTCTGCAGCACATGGTGCAGACCGCAGCCGAACATGGACATCCGCACGCGGGCGATCGTGATGCTGCAGATCGGGATCCTCTGCACGCGTCGGGCGGCCATGGCGTGCTGCACCAGTCCGATCTGGGCGGGTCACTTGGCATCCTGCTGGACGTAGCACTCCACGATCCAGCCATCGGCCGTGGTGCGCACCCCTGGCATCGCCAGGCAGCGTTCATTGCCCATCACTGCTCATCGTTGTTCAGGCCTCCCATCGTCGCGGCCTGATGCCGGGCGCATGTCTGCCGCGCTGCCTGCTTTCTGCGGGCGTGCGGCTGGCTTGCGGCTAGACGCATCGCAGTTCCCCTCTGTATTCCGGCCACGATCCGGCTGACTCCTGCGCCACCGCGCGGTAACGACGTGCATGCGTGCCCTGGCACACATCTGCATGGCGTTGCCGTGCGCCTGTGGCGGGGCGCGGCGCGGAGGTCCGTGGCATGTCATGTCACTCAAGAACTCCATCATGATCCCCAGACCACATTCCGGGTTATCCACCCGTACCCATCCCATGGCCATGCCGTCGCACTGGCCGCGCACGCTGCTCGCAGCGATAACCATGTTGCTACTTGTTTTCACTGCCGATGGTGCTCTGGCGCATGCCATCGCCGAGGGCGACAAGGGTTACATCCAAGAGATATCAGGGGTAAATCTGATCGCCTTCGCTTACCTGGGCGCCAAGCACATGGCCACCGGGTATGACCACATTCTGTTCCTGCTGGGCGTGATCTTCTTCCTTTACCGGATGAAGCATGTCGCGCTGTACGTCACCCTGTTTGCCATCGGTCATTCCACGACGATGCTGCTGGGTGTGCTCTTCAATGTGGGCATCAACAGCTATCTCATCGATGCGATCATCGGCTTGTCAGTGGTCTACAAGGCGCTGGACAACCTCGGTGCCTACCAGCGTTGGTTCGGCTTCCAGCCCAATACCAAGGTCGCGACACTGGTGTTCGGACTGTTCCATGGCTTTGGCCTGTCCACCAAGATCATCGAGTACGACATCTCCCCCGATGGTCTTCTTCCGAACCTGCTCGCCTTCAACGTCGGGGTGGAAATGGGGCAGATGCTTGCCCTGGGCGCCATCCTGATTGTGATGGGCTACTGGCGCCGCACCGCCAGCTTCTTCAAGCACGCCTACTTCGCCAACGCGGCAATGCTCTGCGCAGGTTTCGTCCTGATCGGCATGCAGCTGACCGGCTACGCCATTTCCTGAATCCTTGAGAGATCCCTACCATCATGTACAACAGCAAGCCCCTCGAAAGTGACCTCCCCAGCAGCCGCCAGCTGGCGCGCACTACCCTCATCGCCGCCGGCATCGCCGTCGTGCTTCTCATCGGTGTCGTGCTGCCTGCGGAACACGCCGTGGATCCGTTGGGTATAGGCCGAATGCTGGGTCTGACCGAGATGGGACAGATCAAGCAGCAACTGTCCGAAGAAGCCGCAGCGGATGCGGCCATGGATGCCCGGGCCGAGGAGGGCCTCGCCGTGCTCACCCAGGTCTCCACGCGGGATCGCCAGACAGTCGAAGTCACTCCCAAGCCGGCCGCTGCTTCGGCCTCAGCGCCCGCAGCCACGGAATGGCGTGACGAAGCCGAAGTCGTGCTGGCGCCCGGTCAGGGTACCGAAATCAAGCTTTCCATGAAGGAAGGCGAGCGTGCGACCTACACTTGGTCGGTCCAGGGCGGGGTGGTGAACTTCGACACCCATGGTGACGGCGGTGGTCGTGCGATCAGCTATGAGAAGGGGCGAGGTGAGGCGTCCGACCAGGGCGTACTTCTGGCCGCCTTTACGGGCAACCACGGCTGGTTCTGGCGCAATCGCGGCGAGGAACCGGTCACCCTGCTGCTGCGTACGGGCGGGCAGTATGAACAGCTGAAGAAAATGTAAGACCAGGCCAGGAGGGCGTGCCCGGGGCAGCCGGGTACGCTCCTCTGCAAACATTCGTCCTACCATCTCGACAAGGCCACGTGCCACATTTACCCTAGATCCCATGCGTCTTTCCGCCCGCCACCGTGTGCTCGCCCGCATCAGCCTTTTCGCGCTGATGCTGCTGAGTGTTGTGGCGCGGCCGATGGTGATCCAGCTGAGCGAACTGCATGGTCTGGAGCACGACATCGCCGCTGCGTTCGACCATGGGCATTCCCATCCGGCCGGAGCCAGTGACAACCTCGACGACGACCACGCCTCTGGTGCGCACAGCGTGCTGCACCAGGCAGACGCAAGCTTCGCAGGGAGCCTGTTCAATGGCCACCACCAGGTAGTCGCTCTCGCACTGAGCGCCGACGTGCCCGCATTGCGGCTGCTGCGCGTGCCTTTGGGTTATCCCGCCTCGCCCTTCCGGCCTCCGATCGTCTGACAACGCCTGCCGCGTCCGCGCGGCCTGTTCTGCTGCCTGCCTTAGCGGGCGGCAGCGCGTTGTTCTAACATCTTTCCGGAGGCTTCCGTGAAATTCCGTAGTGTGTGGGCGCTGGCCATTGCCGGCGCCTGCGGTATGGCCGTGCCTGGCCATGCCGCCGAAGTTCTGCGCCTGGAGGAAGCGGTCGCCCGCGCCCTGGGCAGTCATCCGAGCGCCGCAGCTGATGCCGCCCAGCTGGAGGCAACCCGCAGCCGTGCAGCCCGGGAGGGCCTGCCGGCGCCCATCATTCTGGGCGGGGAACTGGAGAACGTTGCTGGCAGCGGCAGCGTTTCAGGGATGGATGCCGCTGAGGCAACGTTCCGCGTATCCCGCCTGCTGGAACTCGGCGGCAAGCGCGCTGCGCGACAGGCATTGGGCGGCGCGGAGATCGACGCGGCCCAACGGGCAGGGGACGTGACTCGCGTAACCATCGCCACCCGAGCCGCAGGACGGTTCATCGATGTGCTGGCCGCGCAGGAGCATGTGGAACACGCGCAGGAGCGCATCGCGATGGCGCGCGCCCTGCAGCGAGAGGTCGGGCGTTGGGTCTCGGCGGCGCGCAATCCTGATTCCGACCTGCGAGCGGCAGAAATCGCAGTTGCCGACGCCGAACTCAAGCGCGATCAGGCGCTGGAGCGTCTGGAGTCGACACGCCATGCGCTCGCAGCTTCATGGGGTGCGTTGACGGTCGACTTTGGCGCCGTCGCTGGTGATACCTCGGTGCTGCCCCCCCTTGAGCAGTTCCAGGCGATGGCCGCGAAGCTGCCTTCGACACCTCAGCAACAGCTTCTTGAGTCCCAGGCAGGCGTGCTGACCGCGCGCCGTAACGTGGCGCTTGCCGCCGCCCGGCCAGATGTCAGCGTGGGCCTGGGCATTCGCCGGCTGGAAGCCACCAAAGACAGCGGATTGGTGATGTCGGTTTCTGTCCCATTGGGCAGCCGCAAGCGATCAGCGTATTCCGTTTCTGAAGTCGACCACGAGCTGTCTGCCCTCAGTGCCCGGCGCCAAGCGCAGGCCGTTGAACTGCAACAGGAACTTTTCGATATCTACCAGCAATTGCGGCAAGCGCAGCTGGAGGTCGAGTCGGTACGCGAACGCCAGCTGCCCAAGGCCGAGGCAGCACTGAAGCAGAGCCGGCGCGGCTTCGAGGAGGGCCGATTCTCCTATCTGGCGCTGGGCCAGGCGCAGAAGACCCTGTTCGACCTTCGCGAGCGCGAAGTTGAAGCCGCCGCCCGCTATCTCCGACTGCTGGTCGAGGCAGATCGCCTCACCGCCTCCGCTCTGGACATCCGCCCATGAACCGCTACGCATTCCTGATCATGTTCCCCTTGGTCCTTTCCGCCTGCGGCGGTGACAAAGCCGCGACCGAAGCCTCTACCGAGACAGCTGCCGCATCCGCCGACTACGAACGAGGGCCGAATCGAGGGCGCATGCTGCGTGACGGCGATTTTGCCCTCGAGATCACCGTTTACGAAACCAACACGCCGCCACACTTCCGTCTTTACGCGTATCGCAACGACAAACCGATTCCGCCTTCCGAAGTGCAGGCGAGCATGCAGCTCAAGCGTCTGGACGGCGAGGTCAATACCTTCAGCTTCAAGCCGGAGAACGGCTACCTCGTCGGCAGTGGGGAGGTCACTGAGCCGCACTCGTTCGATGTGGTGGCCGAAGCCACCGCAGCAGGCAAGTCCCATCGCTGGAACTACCCCTCCTATGAAGGCCGTACGCGAATCGAACCACAAGCAGCTAAGGACGCGGGCATCGTGGTGGAAGCAGCAGGCAGTGCCAGCATCCGCGACACAGTGACCTTGATGGGCAACGTGACGGTCAACACGGCGCGGCAAGCCGCAGTGAAAGCACGCTTTCCCGGCGTGGTGCGCAGCGTTGCAGTCGAGATGGGCCAGCGAGTCAGTGCGGGCCAGACTCTGGCCACGGTGGAAGGCAACGACAGCATGCGCAGCTATGCCGTCATCGCGCCGTTTGGCGGAATTGTGTTGGCGCGTAATACCAGCGTTGGGGACGTGGCGGCAGACAACACGTTGTTCGAGATCGCCGACCTCTCCGAGGTATGGGTAGACCTGCGGGCACTGGGCACCGACGCCGAGCGGCTTGCTGCAGGCCAGGTGGTGACGCTTCGCTCAGCCACTGGCGCCCATGAAACCCAAGGACGGGTGCAGAGCCTGCTCCCCTTGGCCAGTGCCGGCCAAAGCGTAGTCGCACGGGTCAGCATCCCCAATGAAGACGGCCGGTGGCGCCCGGGTATGGCCGTGTCGGCCGAGGTCGTGTTGTCCGAAACCCAGGTCCCGTTGGCAGTCAAGGAATCCGGGCTGCAGCGCTTCCGTGACTTCACCGTGGTCTTCGCACAGGTGGGCGACACGTATGAGGTGCGCATGCTTGAGCTCGGCAAGCGCGATGGGCAGCTGGTCGAGGTACTCGGTGGCCTCAAGCCCGGTACCCGTTATGTCAGCGAGCAAAGCTACCTGATTCGCGCGGACATCGAAAAGTCTGGCGCGAGCCACGATCACTGAGGGGCATCCCATGCTAGAGCGAATCATTCGCGCGTCCATCGCGCATCGATGGCTTGTGCTGCTGCTCGTGCTGGCGCTGTCCGGCCTGGGCATCTGGAACTACAGCAAGCTTCCCATCGACGCCGTGCCTGACATTACCAATGTACAGGTACAGATCAACACCGAAGCCCCTGGCTATTCGCCACTGGAAGCCGAGCAGCGCGTGACTTTCCCGGTTGAAACCGCACTGGCCGGGTTGGCACGTCTGGAGTACACACGCTCAATCTCGCGCTACGGCCTTTCGCAGGTGACCGTGGTATTCGAGGATGGGACAGATATCTACTTCGCCCGCCAGCAGGTTGCTGAGCGTCTGCAGCAGGCGGCCTCCCAGTTGCCCAATGGCCTGAAGCCAACACTGGGACCGGTTGCCACGGGCCTGGGCGAAATCTTCATGTACACCGTGGAGGCCGAACCAGGAGCTGAGAAAACCTGGACGCCAATGGCACTGCGTACCCTGCAGGACTGGGTGGTACGCCCGCAGATGCGGCACCTGAAGGGCGTGACCGAGGTCAACACCGTGGGCGGTTACGTCCGCCAGTTCCATATCACGCCAGACCCCCGCAAGCTGCAGGCCTATGGCCTGACCCTGCAGGACGTCATGGAGGCCGTTGCCCGCAGCAATGCGAACGTCGGTGCGGGCTACATCGAGAAGAGCGGCGAGCAATACCTGGTACGCGTGCCTGGGCAGGTTGCCGACATGGACGGCCTGCGCAAGATCGTGGTGGCCAATCGTGAGGGGCTGCCGCTGCGAGTAGGCGATCTTGCTGATGTCCACGAAGGCACCGAGCTGCGGACCGGCGCCGCCACCAAGGATGGCAAGGAAGTTGTGCTTGGCACGGCCTTCATGCTGATCGGCGAGAACAGCCGGGCCGTTGCCCAGCGCACCGCTGCCAAGCTGAAGGAGATCGACGGCACGCTGCCCGAGGGCGTTCGTGCACACCCGGTGTATGACCGAACCGAGCTGGTGGATCGCACCATTGAAACGGTGAAGAAGAACCTCCTGGAGGGCGCGCTGCTGGTCATCGCGGTGCTGTTCCTGCTGCTGGGCAATCTGCGCGCCGCGCTCATCACCGCTGCGGTCATCCCGTTGACCATGCTGCTAACGATCTCCGGAATGGTGCAGAACCGGGTATCGGCCAACCTGATGAGCCTCGGTGCGCTCGACTTTGGCCTGATCGTGGACGGCGCGGTCATCATCGTGGAGAACTGCCTGCGCCGCTTCGGTGAACGCCAGCATGCGCTGGGACGCCTGTTAACGCGCGAGGAGCGATTCTCCCTGGCCGCTTCGGCAAGCGCCGAGGTCATCAAGCCCAGCCTGTTCGGTCTGTTCATCATCGCGGCGGTGTACATCCCGATCTTCGCGTTGTCGGGTGTGGAAGGAAAGATGTTCCATCCCATGGCCTTGACCGTGGTAATCGCCCTCACCGGTGCCATGGCGTTGTCGCTGACGTTCGTGCCGGCTGCCGTGGCGCAGTTCGTCACCGGCAAGGTGTCCGAGAAGGAAACCAAGGTCATGCGTGGCGTAACCCGCCTGTATGGCCCTCTGCTGGAGCGGGCGGTCAGTGCCCGTAGGTGGGTGGTCGGCGCAGCGGTTGCACTTACCGTGGTGGCCGGCATCGGTGCCAGTCGCATGGGTACAGAGTTCATCCCCAACCTGGATGAAGGCGATATCGCCCTGCACGCGCTGCGCATCCCCGGAACCAGCCTTACCCAAGCCATCGGCATGCAACGCCAGCTGGAAGCTGCCATCAAGCAGTTCCCTGAAGTCGACGAGGTGGTGGCCAAGATCGGTACTGCCGAGGTGGCGACCGACCCGATGCCTCCGTCGGTCGCCGACACCTTCATCATGCTCAAGGATCGGGACCAGTGGCCGGACCCGCGCAAACCAAAGGCCCAGCTGATTGCCGAGCTGGAGAAGACCGTCAGAGCCATCCCCGGCAACAACTACGAGTTCACTCAGCCGGTGCAGATGCGCATGAATGAGCTGATCGCCGGCGTGCGCGCGGAAGTGGCGATCAAGCTCTATGGCGACGATCTGGATCAACTCGCACAGATCGGCAGCCAGATCGAGGACGTTGCCAACCGGATCACCGGCGCAGCGGACGTGAAGCTGGAGCAGGTCTCGGGCCTTCCGTTGATGACCATTACGCCTGACCTGGACGCGTTGGCGCGCTATGGCGTGGCAATCGACGATGTGCAGAAGACCGTATCGGTCGCATTGGGTGGGGAGTCCGTTGGCCAAGTATTCGAAGGTGATCGTCGTTTCGACATCGTCGTGCGGCTGCCCGAGAACCTGCGTCAGGACACGCGCACGCTGGAATCACTGCCTGTACCGGTGTCAGGTTCGACAGAGGCCGATGCTGATCGCGGTTTCGTTCCGCTGGGGCAGCTGGCCAAGGTTGAGGTGGCTCCAGGCCCGAATCAGATCAGCCGCGAGAACGGCAAGCGGCGTGTGGTTATCACCAGCAACGTCCGCGGACGCGATCTCGGCTCGTTCGTCGAGGAGCTGCGCGCCGCCGTCGGAGATGAAGTCCAGCTGCCTGAAGGTTACTGGGTGGAGTATGGCGGCACGTTCCAGCAGCTCATCTCGGCCAGCGAGCGGCTGATGGTGGTGGTGCCCGTAGTGCTGGTGATGATCTTCGGCCTGCTGTTCATGGCGTTTGGTTCGGGACGTGATGCCGCCATCGTTTTCAGCGGCGTGCCGCTCGCCCTTACCGGCGGTGTGGCGGCTCTGTGGCTGCGTGACATTCCGCTGTCCATCTCGGCCGGTGTCGGGTTCATCGCGCTTTCGGGCGTGGCGGTACTGAACGGCCTGGTGATGATCAGCTTCATCAAAAGCCTGCGGGAACAGGGTGTGCCTCTCCACCGCGCTGTCAGCGAGGGGGCAGCGGGACGCTTGCGACCTGTGCTGATGACTGCCCTGGTCGCCAGCCTGGGCTTCCTGCCCATGGCACTGAACGTCGGTGCCGGCGCTGAAGTACAGCGTCCTCTCGCCACGGTGGTCATCGGCGGCATCGTCTCGTCCACGCTTCTGACGCTGCTGGTGCTTCCTGCGCTTTACCGCCTCATCCATCGCGAGGGCGATACGTCCAAGGATGAAGCCGAATGACGCTTTCCCTTTTTCCAACGTTGAGGAACCTACGCTTGATTCCGTTGAACAGACCGTTGTCGTGGCTCCTCCTGCTGGCCGCGCTGTTGATTCCCTGGGCTGCGTTCGCCCACGGTGTCAGTGAGGGTGACCAAGCCTTCCTGGAGGACAGCACGGGCACCCAGCTGATTGCATTTACCTACCTGGGTGCCAAGCACATGGTCACAGGGTACGACCACCTGCTGTTTCTGTTCGGGGTGATCTTCTTCCTGTACCGGATGCGTGATGTCAGCATCTACGTGACCTTGTTCGCCATTGGTCACAGCACGACGCTGCTGCTGGGCGTGTTGGGTGGCTTCCACGTGAATGCCTACGTGGTGGACGCCATCATCGGACTGTCAGTGGTCTACAAGGCACTGGACAACATGGGGGCGTTCAAGCGCTGGTTCGGCGTGCAGCCCAACACCAAAGCAGCCGTGCTGATCTTCGGCTTCTTCCATGGCTTCGGATTGGCAACGAAGTTGCAGGATTTCACCCTGTCCGCTGACGGGCTGGTGCCCAACATGCTGGCGTTCAACGTCGGCGTGGAGCTGGGCCAGCTGCTGGCCTTGGCCGGCATCCTGATTCTGATGGGCTTCTGGCGTCGCCTGCCGTCCTTCCATCGGCAGGCCTACAGCATCAATACCGTCCTGATGTGTGCCGGCTTCGTGCTGATGGGCATGCAACTGACGGGCTACTTCGTTTCCTGACCTTTGATCGAGGCTTTCAATGTCCATTTCCATCAATCAGCAACTTCCCAGCACTCGCCGACTGCTCAAATCGACCGCGCTCGCCGTGGCGGTCGCTGGTGTGATTCTGATCACTACCGTACTGCCCGCCGAGTACGGCATTGACCCGACTGGCGTGGGTCGTGCCCTCGGTTTGGATGCGCTGGCCGCGAGCGGCGATTCCTCCGCATCTGAAGCCGTTCCTCAAACCTCAAATGGGCGCCCGGAAGCCATTGCGGCCTTGTCCGAGAAGGCCAAGGTCGCCTTCGGAGAGAACAAGGGGCAATCCCTTGATCCAGCGGCTGTAGGTTTTGGTTCTGGCGCGCTGCGTCAGGACACCATGACCATCGAAATCGAGCCAGGCAAAGGCATGGAGCTGAAGTCCCACATGACCACGGGTGCAGGAATGCTGTTCCGCTGGACATCCAGCGCTCCGGTTGCCGTGGACATGCATGGCGAGAGACCTGACGTGAAGGGAGCCTGGACCAGCTACGCCGTAGAGGGCGCCCAATCGAAAGCAGAGGGGACTTTCATCGCTCCCTTCGATGGAACACATGGCTGGTATTGGCAGAACCGAGGTACCTCGCCGGTGATCATCACAATCGAACTGAATGGCTATCAGGCCGACCTGTATCAGCCGTAACACCCCCGGCATTCCGCCGGAACCAACCCAGGAGTCAATCCATGAAACTGCGTTATACGTTCGCTGTATGCCTCGTTGCCGGCCTGACATGGTCCTCAGGCGCATCTGCCCACGATCCTGCCTTGCATGCCGATCCGGTGCCGGCCGCCGCGCCACAAGCTAAGCCAAAGACGTGCGAGCAGCTGGCTGATCGATCGAAGTACAAGGTTGATCTGAATGACTCTCAGACCAAGGCATTGAAGGAGCGTTGCGACGCCGAGGCGGCTTCGGGCGCTAAGAAGAAGTAAGCGGTGGGCAATGTGGCCCGGCTGTAAGTGTCGGGCCACATTGATGCAGAAGTCGCAGTGCAGGCACCGTGTGCTGGGACGTCCGTTTCTGGCCGAGATCGGACATTGCCCGCCTCGTTGAGCCGTACGCCTTGGCTGCTTAGGGTCTCTTGCACTCGGTGCCGATCTGCTCAGTGAGAACTGTCAGGGACTGCTGGAATGCGGCGGCGAATTGCTGGCTGCCCTCCCTCTCGTGGCTATGGGCGATCGAGGGGAGCAGTCTGGTCCACGTGTCGAGCAGAATCACCGGGTCTTGGTGTGTTAGAAACGAAACCCGCAACCCATACTCCATTGCTTTGAGGTAGCCGCGGTGCATCTCAAGTGCGGCCTCGCAAGCGTGGAGGCGCTCAAGGATTTCTGTGATCTCGGAGGTCATGGCAGTCTGGACAGGCAAGGGGTGGGAAGGCGATAGTTTGCGAACATCTGGACGAGTCCGCCATGAGCATCCTCAACCTTCTGCTCACTCGTGATCACCTTGTCGTCGCCGTGGATACCTTGGCAGAGGATGCTCTCACAGGGGCACATTCCGCCGGGGCAAAGCTGCTGCTGATCCCTCAGCACAACCTGATGTTTGCTACGCGAGGTTCTACGCAGTTCTTCCTTCGCATTTATGAGCTGGCGCTGCAGGCTAGCTACCGCGCAGATTTCACAATGGAACAGTTATCTGCCGAGCTGGGGTTGGTGGTGGACCAGCTGTGGCCGAACTACGAGAAGGCGGCAGCCGAGGCAGGATTACCGATCGAGCAGCTCGGGACCGAGTTGGTGTTTGGTGGCTGGTCGTCGAAGAGCGACCGGATGATGGCCACGGCATATGCCAAGAGCGGCAGCCAGCACCCTTGCGTGGTCCAGCCGATCCGGGGGCAGCTGGCCTCACCAGGCGAACCGCTCCGGGCCGTGATTCCTAGCATGGCCCAGAAGGATCTGCTGGCCCACGCACGCCTGCAGGCCAGCTACCTCAATGAGCAACTTGGCCGGCGAGTGGCGGGAGGCCGGTTGCTGGCTGGGTTCTTGCAGAAGGGACAGGCCGTGCTCAAGGATCTTGGAGAGATCTAGGTCGTTGGCGGCAATCCGGCTAACGCCAGAATCCGCCCGCCCCTTATTTCTCTTCTCCGCGGGACCAGTAGGCTCAAGGCTAGTCGTGGATAAGAAAGATCTATCGGGGGAGGGGGCTATCGTCTTCTGACCGAAGCCGGGCATTGGTCAGTCGCCCGATACTGACTTGCGCCGGCTGCTGCCGCGCCCTCTCCTAACGCGACGATCCTCAGCAGCGACACGTTGGGGTTGGTCTTATCAGAAGGACAGGAAGCTGATCAGTGCTTCCCTAGAGGTGATGTGAGGCAGATGCCCAGTTGTGCAGGAACTCCTCTTGCTCCAATGTCTCAACGGCACCAAGGCGTACCATTCTCACGCGCCTGATCGCATCCTCGCTGCTCAGGGAAGTCTTGGTGCTGAGGAGAAGCATGCAGGCGACAGTGCCTGCTCTGCCAAGTCCGCCCTTGCAATGGACGACAACCCGTTTGCCGTTAAGTAGCGCGTTGCAGATGGACGTCTCCAACTCCTTCCATCGCTGGAGGAACCCGTAATCGGGCGCGGCGCCATCCACGATCGGCAGTCCGTACCACCGTAGACCATGGTCTGCTGCACGCTCTGGCAGAGCGGCGATCTGAAGATCCTCGAACTCCCAAGGCTCAATTAGACTGATGAGATGACTTGCGCCCCATGAACTTATAGCTTGAAGGTCCATATCCAAGTCTCGCGACCACGATCCGGTCATAGCTGTGACTTGATGCTTGCCAGGCGCGAACGTCACCCCGATGGCCCCACCGCAATGGCCAACCGGGAGAGTCGCAATCTGAAGGGGGTGGGAAAGACTGGTTCTAGTCACGCTGACTCCGGCGATTGAATGGCGCGCTCTGTCATGCAGAGAACCTAGACGTGGCTTCGTCTGCGGCTCTGGCGCGATGGCTTCGATTGATGCTTAGTCAGGCGAGCTAGAAAGCAGCGACACTCTCTCCCCGATGCGTCGCTGGGCGGCCTGCAACCCACTGTCATCAGCAAGGTACGGTGATGCGAATAGCGGGGCCTCAACCCAGAACTTGTGTTGACCCCGGTGGATGTAGGGGCGGTGGTCGTCAAGCAGCAGAGCTTGGCCAAGTAGTGGAGACACGAATCGAAGGTCCTTGGTAGGCCCAGTCCATTCGACGTAGCGGACCCCTGTGAACCAGCCAGGCACATGGCCTTCCTCAGCCAGAAGTAAGGCGATTCTTAGCGACATATGCCGAGATACCGTTGTGAAAAGCACAACCTCATCAAAGGTGGTTCTAGCATAATCTAGGAAATCCCGAAGTCCTGGTCGAGGAATTTGGCTGACCGCATTGGAGATCAGGGTTCCCTCGAGATCGAGGGCGAGGATACTGGGGCGCATGCGATAGGAGCCTATCTACGTTTGAGTGCGTCGTAAGAGACGCGATCTGAGTCCTGGCCCCTCTTGCTGCCGAGCCAGAATAGGAGGGGCGAGCCAGTAGTCGTCGCCAATAGGCAGTAGGCACTCCAACGCGACATCGACCATCAGCGGTCGCCGCCATGCAGGGTCCGGCAGAAAGCAGTAGTCAGACTTGCTTAGCGTTCCTGATGCTTGCTTGCGAGATAGCCAATCTGCTCGACCGCGTATCTCGCGGCTCAGCACGGTCAATGCTGCGGATTCGTCGCCGCCGGTGCTTAAGAACTCACTCGCAGCTCCCCGGACTGACGACCAAAGCACGTATCGCTTGCGTCCCAAACTCAGCTCACGCCATTCTCTTTCCTGTACACATAGGATCTCCTCGGCGTGTTGAGTACGGATCCGATGCTTGCGTAGCAATGACACGAGATAGGCAGCAGCTTCGCGGTCGGAAAGCTGACGCCAGAGCCACTGTCGGTCCTGTGCTCCAAGCGAGGGGCGCCATGCTCTAAGTGCATGGGTTAGTGAACTACTCAGGTCGTCAGGCAGCTGACTGCTCTCCCGATAGCTCCAGCTAATAGGGTCGTAAAGAGATCGCCTTGTAGAGCCATTTGACGAGCTCGTCTCAGCTAGGACCCCCGCTGTCTGAAGGAACAGCAGCAAGTGCTGCGCAACTGCTGTGTCAGCGGCCACAGGTGCGGAAATCGAAGTGGAGCGCTCGAGCGCACACCACGCGCACGCGTAGAACGGCCCAAGCGATACTAGCAGCGCATCGAGGTCTGGCCACGGAGGGATGAGGGTCTGTTGGTCACGACCATAGATCACTCGATCCCCGGCAGTTCAACCGGCTCTGATGCTAGCAAGCCACCGGAAAGTCGTCTACACAATTTTCATGTAGTGCCCGGCTCGGCCATAGATTTCGTTCCGCTCCTCCAGGCGGACCTGATGGCTACCAAGACGATCTACCAAAGTGCGTACCTTCGGTTGGTCGGCCTGCTCCGCGAGCGACGTGAGTCGTTGGGTATCAGTCAAACCCGGCTAGCCGCTCATCTGGGGTGGCCTCAGCAGCGAGTCTCTTCCGTTGAGTCTGGGGCCCGGCGCTTGGACGTATTGGAGTTCTGCCTCATCGCCGCTGCCTTGGGGTTCTCTCCGGCTGAGGTCTCTGATCAGGTCATGAAGATGCTACAGAGCGTGCGCGGCAGCCAGATTAAGGACCGGCACTAGCGAGCGACGGTGGTGATTGCGTCAAGCCAGATGATTCATGTGGGCTCTTTCTGCGGGGGCCACCTGTGAAGCGAAGAACCTTCTTGGTTGAGCTGCTGCCAACGTTCGGCCTTGTCTGATCAATGACTGTTCTGGTTCGAGTTGCCTCGCGACCAATACGGCATGCTCATTGCTATGCAACCGCAACCAGCCGACTCAAGGTAGCTGGCTGCCGGCATAGTGCGTGCACAGTTTAGAGGGGGCCCCATTCCGTTCGTCTCCAGTGCTCACGGACCGCGGCAAGGTCGATTAATTGGCCGCTGCACATCAGTGCCAGCGCGATAGCACCATTGAACGGACGTCCGGTATTCGGCCGACGTATCCAGCCATCGGCGTGTCGCTGATCGGAAAAGTGTTGTGCAGTGCAGCGTGAATGCCAATCAGGTAGCTCACGCGCTCAAGCGTCTCTGGCCGGGTAGCATCGGATGCGCTTGAATATGCGACAGCAAAGGCGATCTCAACCGGCTGCCAAGGAGCGCGCTTTGCTCTTGATCGGTCAAGGACCATGCCATCGCGATCTGGCGGAAGGTTTGGCGAGCGGCTTCCGCAAGTCTGACCACCTCTGCATTAGAGAGTTCGCCCATGGTAGCTGCCCTTAAGGTCGCTTCCCGCCATGCTACGCCGGTTTGAAGGATCCAGAGCCATCATGGATGGCGGGCGTGGTGGGCATGGCGGGCATGGCAGGTATGGCAGGTATGGCAGGTATCGAAACAGTGCCCAGCCGGACACCAATGAAGCTGCTGGTGCCGGGATGAGTCGTACAATGGCAAGGAACGATACGGAGATCGGGCTTGACTGGAGACCTGTACCTGAAGGCGATTCTTACGAGAGAGGCCGTCGATACGTCCTTGCTCTCCCCTGCGTTCTTAGCGAGGGCAACGCTGACCCCGGTGATCAATGCCTGGGGCGGTCGGTACGTGCAGTCAGTAACTCCAAGCGGATCCTTCGCGAAGGGGACAGCCAATAAGAGTGGCACTGATGTGGATCTCTTTATTTCCTTGCGTCCTTCGACTCCCGATAGTCTTAAGCAGATCTACCTGACGCTCTTCAACGCTCTGACAGATGCGGGCTACGTTGTGCGTAAGCAGGATGTGTCTCTGGGCATTCGGGTGGCTCAGATTGATGTGGATCTTGTGCCTGGGAAACAACAAACGGCGCTCACCACAGACTATAGTCTCTATCGCAGCCGGGCAGATACTTGGACGAAGACCAACGTTCAAACCCACATTGACGTAGTACGCGCGGCCGGCATGCAGCCTGAGACAAGGATCATCAAGCTCTGGCGGGATCAAAACAGGTTGGACTTCCCATCGGTCTACCTTGAGTTGGTTGTGATCCGGGCGTTGCAGCTCAATTTCTCCGTTAGCTTGGCCGAGCGCGTTCTGGTGGTGCTTCGCTTCTTGGCCAATAGTTTCGTAGCCGCTCGGGTTACAGACCCCGCTAACGCGAACAACGCGATCTCTGATGATCTTACGTTTGCAGACAAACTTGCGATTGAGCGCGCCGCTCAGGTTGCGCTTGCGCAAGAGACATGGGGCAGCATCGTCCAATGAATCAGCCATCACTTCCCAACCTTCTGGATCACTTGCACGAGCAGGTGGAGGCCGCGCTCAGAACTGCCCGCCTTGCGTTGCATCACCCCACCGACAAGGGAGATGCAAGTGAACAGGTCTGGATCGATCTGCTAAGCAGCTACTTGCCCAAGCGGTACGTGGTCAGCAAGGCCCACGTTGTGGATAGCGAGGGGAACTTCAGTCAGCAGATCGACGTGGTTATACACGATCGCCAATACTCCCCATTGGTGTTCACCTACTTGGGGGTGCACTACGTTCCTGCGGAGAGTGTGTATGCGGTCTTTGAGGCCAAGCAGGTAACGAGCGCGGAGACTATCGGCTATGCGCAATTCAAGGCAGAGAGTGTGAGGCGCCTGATCAGAACCACCATGCCGGTGCCTACAGTCGATGGTCCCAAACCAGCGAAGGAGCCGGCTCGCATTCTCGCCGGGTTGCTGTCATTGAGCTGCCCGTGGGTGCCACCGCTGGGACAGACCCTGGCCGACCATGTTCTTGGTCAAGCCGGGAATAGACAGCTGGATATGGGCTGTATTGCAGATGCGGGTACGTTCTTCATGAACGATGAAGGCGCGCTCGAACGGCAGGCTGGGCCGCGGGCAACCACAAGGTTCTTGCTTGAACTGATGGCTAGGCTGCAGGAGCTCGGAACGGTACCGATGCTCGACATTCGTAGCTACGCCAAACACATCCCGTAGATTGGCAAGGGAATGCCTGCCGCTGGGGCATGCGGTCACAATGGCGCAATCTGCGCACCAGGCTTTGGGGGTTTCTCTCCTTGGCGATGAATGCTCCTTCATCGTGCATGCCAGCGTAGCGGTTGCCTCGCACATGCTCTGGCCATAGCTGTCCAGGAGGGCCACAAAGTCCAAGTGAGGATCAACTTCGTCGGCGGGCCCGATGTCGGCGTACCAATCAAAACGAAGTCCTTGCTCCATGCCTTGGCGAAGGCGAGCGGGTAGCTTTTGAGCAGATTCCCAACGCTGGAAATGCCAGTGGCAAAGTTGCCCAGCGCGAAGTCGCGAATCGCTGTGTGTCCTGCCTAGGGGTAGACCCAGTAGCTAAGGCGGACTCCATGAGGAAGACCGGAGTCGGGGTTGAAGAGGTGCCTGCTGAGGCGCTCGTCGTTCCTTCCGCGGCCTACGGAGCAGATGTGCCCGAGGATTCCTCGAACTACCTGCTGTGGGCGTATCCCCATTGATTGATAGTAGGTAGCATTTTGGCGATCGGTAGGGTCTGCGTCGTACCACCGGTGGGGGAGAGGTCGAGTGGTTCCCTTCACCTCATGGGCTACTCGACGGCGCAACACCGGCCGCGGAACTGACTAATAATTTTGCCGGCGTGCTTCGGGGTGCTCGTACCTAGTGCGAAATCGATGATTGATGGGCAGCTGCTGTGACGACGCTGAGTGGTCCAAAGCGGCCGATAGCTGTGACGCGTGGGTCGGCATCTTGTGATGGGCTCCGACGTTACGAAGTACTGTATGGATAAGCCCAAGCTCGCGTCCAACGGTCATTCAAAGTGAGGAGCAGGGCGCGACCTCAATGTGTATTTCGATGGTGAGTTTAGCCACGGCACATGGCAACACCGTAGTAGCTTCCGGGCAGATCCCCGAGCGCAGCGAAGAGTGTTCCGAACAGGGCCATTGTGAAGCCGGTCTGATTGATGTGTTGGCGAAGTGTTGTCCCGTCGCTCAGCTCATGGCAGACCTTTGACTGATCAGCCGCAATGTATCCCTGCACAAGAACTGACAATCCGATGTAAATCGCTCCGATTCTCTGCGGCCAGCACAGATCACCGAACAGTCTCGCTACTAGTACGCAAACTAGCGGCATTCCGAAGGCAAGCAGAAATGCGAGGGGAATGATGTACTTTCGGACGGGCTTGGTTCCTGGAATGCTCACGGCAATAGCTAAGATTACTCAGTGACCCCTTTGGGGGCTGTGGCAATCATAAAGTATCCGTCGCGACTGCTCGGTGCTCTTTGCCGTCTGCCGTGAAGAACTGGTCGGCTCGATTGGTCATCCCTGACGACCTAAATGCCTATATGGTGAGATTCCTCACAAAAGCGGCCACCAGCTGGAACCGTGCAGGATACTGCACGCTCCGCGCCGCGCGGGCGATGCGGATGTGGCCAGATTCCAGCGGCTCGCGCAGGGTTTCCAACGCACTTCGATTCCACTCCGGAAGCTCGTCCAGGAACAGCACGCCGTGATGGGCCAGCGAGATTTCGCCGGGGCAAGGCGGATTTCCGCCGCCCACCAGCGCCGCCGCACTGGCACTGTGATGTGGGGATCGGAAAGGCCGTTGCCGCCAGCGCCGTGGGTCCAGCCCTTCACCACTCACCGAGGCAATCGCAGCCAGCTGTAACGCCTCGGCTTCCTCGGTGTCCGGCAGCAGGCTGGGCAGGCGCGAAGCCAACAGCGTCTTGCCGCAGCCAGGGCTACCGATCAGCAATAGATGGTGCCCACCCGCTGCGGCGACCTCCAATGCGCGCCGCGCATGCGCCTGGCCGCGCACATCGGCCAGATCCGGCAGCGGCAACGGCGTCGTGTCCACACGCTCTACTGGCGGCAGCAGGCGTGGGTTCCCCAACCCAGCGCAGCACTCCAGCAACGTACGCGCTACCCGCACATCGGCATGCTCGGCCAGTGCAGCCTCGGCGGCATTGCCCGGCGGCACCACCAGGATGCGCCCGGCGTCAGCCGCCGCAATCGCCGCCGGCAGAGCGCCAGCCACTGGCCGCAGTTCACCGGTCAGGCCCAACTCGCCCAGGAATTCGTACTGAAGCAGCGACTGCGGATCGACCTGGCCACTGGCCGCCAGAATGCCCAGCGCGATGGCCAGGTCGTAGCGGCCGCCTTCCTTGGGCAGATCGGCCGGCGCGAGGTTCAACGTGATGCGCCGCTGCGGAAAGTCGAAGCGTGCACAGAGCAGGGCGGCTCGCACGCGCTCGCGCGATTCGCGCACGCTGGTCTCGGCCAGTCCGACAATCTGAGTGGCAGGCAGGCCACCCGAGAGGTGCACTTCCACCCGCACCAGCGGGGCATCGACCCCGGCGCGGGCACGGCTGTGGACCAGCGCCAGGCTCATGTGTGGTTTCCTGCAGAGAGACGCTTGATGGTGCGGCGGGCAACCCCAAGGCACCATCGGAAATTGCCGCTGAAACGGCTAGGGGATTCCGGCCAGATGGGAAGCGGCGTACAGCGCCTGCAGAATCCGGTGCAAGGCCCGTGCTGAAAGCCGAAGACGTTCAGTCGCCGGCTCCAACAGATCCCGATCCCTGCGTAGGGTTGCGACGTTCTGGATGCCTAGCCGCTTGAGTACCTGCTCCGGTAAGCCTCTGGACTCATGCGCGTCCTCTCCCGAAAGACCCGTGCGAACGAGCTTCCGTCTGAGTATCCGACTTGCGAAGCGATCTGGTCGATGCATCTACCTTGAAGAGGCGAGCCCGCCATTTGCATCCTCAAGTTCTACACCTAGGAGTTTGGCGTTGTATCAGTGCAGTTCGGAAGCGACGGATGACCGTCCTTCCACTTGCGCCGAGTAGACCCACGAGATCTTTCAGTCGTAACTCATTCTTAATGTTGAATTGCATCCAGTTCATTGCCCGATGGAAAAGAGGGTCTGAATGCACGATTGGCCCAGGCCTTTGGTGACACGTGGTTAAAGATTAGATCGCTGCGTCTCAGCAGATGTTACGCAACTCTGTGGATGGCCTAACGAGAAATTTGAACGTCATTGCAACCCCGAGGCGTCACTGGTTGGCCAATCCGGACAGGTAAGGTGAACAGTACTTACCGGCAGTGTTGATCTGGAGCTCTTTGAGATAGCTCTGCAGCCCCTCAGAAATAGCTGCTTCATGGGCAGCAGTAGATCTGCCGAAGATGTTGGAAATTGCAACGTTTACATCGGGCCGCTCACGGACTCGCTCGGACACGTACATCCAGCCGAAGTGACCGATCAGCAGTGCGATTGCCTCTTCAAGGCAAAGAATCTGTGCCCAACTGAAGCTTTCTTGGATCGGGCCCTCGACTTTACACAGGGCAACCAGCGAGCGCTTGTCCCCTGTGATCAGGCCTGCAGCGTTGTCATCGCACATGGCGGCAAACAGGGCCAACTCACCGCCATCAATATCAGGAGTGCCTTCCAGTAGGGCATAGTTTGCCGAATCAAGTAGCACGACCACTTCGCTCGCATTGGCGACCAGCTCGCCGGCTTGGTCGACCGCTAGTTTGCTACCGAGCTTCTTGAGCGCCTTGGTGGGGTTGGCTAGATGGAGTTGGTACCGCAGCTGGGCGAGGATGGAAAAGTCGCTCAGTTTCAGCCCAAGCGCGGTTGCCAGGTCCTCCATCAGACCGTACTGGCAGAGCGCCTTGGCTGCATCGCTGTCAATGAGATAGTGGTCTGCGCTCATCAGAAGCCTTGCATGCTGAGCAGATAAGCCTGGTTGTCATCCGAGAGCCGGCCGACGTCGCAGTGGGTCTTGAATTGGTGCTTGATCTTGTCTGTTGCGTTGGCCTGATCCGGAAAATACGCCAAGGCCATGTTGGCCAGCATCCAATCATCATGCTCGCGGGCATAACTGAGGATGATGTGGCCCGGGTCGATGCCCAGTTCCCTGCCCTTGGCGACAGCCAAGTTAGCGAGCTCAGCGGCGGATACTCCGCTGCCGGCCAGGGGGAGGTGGACGTGCCCGTTGCGAAGCAGCCGAAGTGCAAATTGGTCGGCTTGCCGCTCTTCTGCGTCAGCCGGACGGCCCGCCTCTCGCTCGATCGCATCAGTGATGGCCTCCATTTCCTCATCGACCAGTACCCCAGTCTCACCAACATGCCCCAGGCAGATATGGGCGAGTTCATGTGCCAAGACGAAGAGCTGTCTGGCGTTCTGACTGGACTGGTATCCAAGTACGATCACGGGGTTCCCATCGATCTGCAGCGCCATTCCAGTGATGCGCTTGCTCCCGCGGGGAAGCTCTTTCAGGAACAGCACTGGCACTCCCATGCCCCAGCAGAACTCCAGCAACGTCGAGAAGGTGATGGCCGGTGCGTCGGTCCTGGCGCGAATCTGTTTAGCGAGTTTGAGCGGATCTTTTGGAAGCGGGGCGCTTTGACGATCCATGCAGAATCGGGCTAGCTTCCCCATGGCCATGCCGAGGCTGGCGCATACGCGCAGCTCAGATTCCTGTGTGGCGGCCCGCTTTTTGTAGCGTGCAGGGCGGTTGGGGACGAGGACTTCCAGCTCTCCGCTATCGGCAAAACGCACGTCCAGGCCAAGACGTTGCTTGAGGATCGAGGCAAACTCGATCGCACCGGTACTTGTCTTGAATAGTGCGTTGTCCCACCACTCCGGTAGCAGGCGTGAGACAAAGGTTTTGGGGAAGCCGGCCGCACTGAGCGCGTCGTAGGCACTCTTCACCGACACCGTTGGGAAATTCTTGTTCATCCTTGGCCTCCGTTGGGCCGCGGCCGATTGTTACATGTGGGCCTGCTGGTGGGCAAAGAGCAGCTTGGCCAGGCGCCGGGCATGCGCGTCGCTGCCGTCCCACACAGTGGCCAGTGCTTCCATCAGCACCTTCGACTCGCTGGGGTTTGAAGTTCCCTCATATGCATCAACGTTCGCATATTTGCATAGATCGCGCATGGTTCGGCTGACCTTCTTGGGTCGTCCAAACAGGTTCCGATAGACTTGGGGCTGGCCAAGATTCGCCGCTCTAGCGATAGCAGAGCTACCTGCTAAGCCCTCCAGCGCAAGCTTGTCTCGCAACTCTACGGCCAATGCCAGGGGTTGCTTGAGCTTTCTCATGAAAATTCCGCTTGTAGGATTGCATATAAGCATAGTCGTGTTATGCTCCGGCTGTACATCCCGCCCAGAATTCCCATGAGAGAGCTTCAGATTAAGCAGGCCTTGGCCGGTCATCTGGCCAATCAAGCCCAGGCTCATCAGGTGTCCCTGATCGAAGAGCTTCGCCTGCATGGCGGTGAGGTTCGTGCTGATCTGGTTCTGGTTGAGCAGATGCACTGCTTTGAGATCAAGAGCGAGGCTGACAGCCTGGCCAGGTTGATCAACCAAGGCTCTCGCTATGGCTGGGTTTTCGATCGGGTCACCCTGGTGATGGCTCCGTGCCATGTCGCAAAGGCGATGGACCTTCTGCCTCCTTGGTGGGGAGCGATGGTGGTGGATTCCCAGGCCGGAACCTTCCATTGCATTCGGGAGGCGGGTCTGAATGTGCGCCACAAGGCTGCCTCCCTAGCCTCGATCCTCAACAAGGAAGAGGCGCTAGAGGTGCTGCGCAAGGAGGGTGACATCAAAGGGTGGCGCAGCAAGAGCCTGTACTTGATCCAGCAGCACATCGCGCAGGCTTTGGAGCTTGACGAAATCAAGGAGCACATCCGCGCTGCGCTACTCGCGCGAGCGAGCAGCGCAACAGCAGTGCATTAGTACTGCTTTTGCAGCACGTAGCTGATGTGGTGTGTCCAGTACTCTGTGATGTGTAGATGCCCGCCACTTTTCTTCTTCAGTGGAATCGCTGGGTCTACCCGCTCTGCGATGAGTTTGTCACCGAAGGAGAAGGTCGGTCCCTGGTACTCGTGCGGGTACATGTTGACCAGAATCTTTGAGATGGCGACCGACTCTTGCTTGGTCGCGTTGGTCCCGCGAACAATCCGCCATTTTTCATCTAATGCGTAGCGGATGGTTACTCGACTTCCTCGGCGCTGAAGGATCTCCTCTGTCCAGTCAGGATTGAGAGGGCCGTAGTCGGAGAAGCCGACTAGGGCGAGCGGCGCCAAGGCTTGCACGCTATGCCACAGCTTCCAATCCTTCCGCTCAACCTCACCAGTGCCGACAATATTGGCCAGCGAGCCGGGGAAGGATCCGGATGAAAGGTGCAGGTGGGCAAAGCCGAGGCCTTTCAAGGTCTGCAAGGCTGCTGCCAACGTGGTTAGATCGCTTGGATGTGTTGCTGGCGTCCGGCCCAGATCAACGATCAATCGCTCTGCCCTCTCGGCCAAGCCGGGAACGGTGAGAGCATTCCTCACCAAGGCGATGCCAATTCCAATCCCTGGTAGATCCACGCGCAGGCGAAGGGCAACCTTTCTACCGCCGAGATTGGGCGCAATGACCGGGAAGTCTTGAGCTGCGGTCAACGGATTCAGCACCGGCATAGCTTGCTTGCCTGAGCCGTCAGCGAGCTTAAGAAATTGATTGAGCTCCTTCAGGCGCGTTTTTGTCAGTACTCCTTCTGGATTGGCATAGTCGACCAATGCCGGGTACTTCCAGACTTTGGAGAAGCAATCAAGTATCGATGCGTGCTGTTTGGAGTCACGGACCTCCACACATGGAAGCGTCCTGGGCACAACCGCAGCGGTAAGCTCCGTCAGGGCTCGCTGCTCATAGGTCTGCCATTTGATGATTGGCACGTACTGCGGATACATCGGAAACTTCGCCATGGCCCCCTCCTTGGCGTTTATGGTCTACAGGCAAGCTGTGTCACCCGGCTGTGGCTCCTGAAGGAAAACCCCCTCCATGGAGTCCTTTAGATGATGGTTGGGATCTGCTGTGGAGTCAAATAGGCAGGCCACAGACTTTAGCCTGACGGACTATTTACTCTTCAGTTGTCATTGAACTGAGATAGGCTCGGAATGGTGCCGGTGTTCAACTGTGGTGGTGGAGGGATGCAGGGCGAGTGGGCGCGCCTCGGTTTCGCCTTGTGCCCTCGACATCGGCAGCAATGCCTTGGGTTCACTCCTGATTTCAGGGACGGTTCTAAAAAAGCCGAAAACGTCAGATCCTGCATGACCGACGTCTGAGGCCACAAGTTCAGAATGACGCGGCGATTTGGAGTTCAATTCCCGAATAGGCACCGCTGCTCATCAGGCACTGACCCAGTGAAGCGCCCAAACCGCGCCTCAACCCACGAAGGCCCCGCGCTTTCCACCAGCAACCGCCCCTGGCTCTGGTGCAGATCCAGCCAGCGCTCGAAGTTGCTGCGCAGGCGTTCGATATCCGGTGCCCGCCACCGTGCATCGGCAGGCATGCGGATCAGCACGCGCGAGGGTGCGTTCTCCACGTCCATCACCAGCACGCCTTTGCACCGGATCTCGAAGGACGTTGCCCCGGCATGGCGCGCGTGCAGTTCAAAGCCCTCGTATGCCTTCGCGGTAACGAAGCCGAGCGCATCACTGCGCAGCTGGCGGTAATCGGCCGGCCGCAGCTTCTGGTAGGCCCACACCTGATCGCCCGCTGTTTCGGGCCATTCCATCCACATCGCGCCGATCACCGCGATGCACGCCGCTGCAGCGGCAAGGCCGTGCATCTTCATTTGTCACCCCGCACACAGGCAGAAAAACTCCGCGCCATAAGCGCGCTCAGTCCTTGGGTCGCATCCGCTCGTGGATGAAGGCAGTCAGCGCGAGATCGGCCATCACCAGCCCCTCCATCACCCGGTCGCCCACGTACTGCTCCGGCTCGCCGTTCTGGCGCGTGCGCTCGGCCGCCAGCAGGATCTCCTGCACGATGCGTTGGCCGGTGAGTGCGCAGTCGGCGTCGGACAACTGCATCTGCCGGCTGCGTAGATGGTGCCGCTCGGGCCAGGGCTGGCCGTCGGCCGCAGCGCCCGCGCCGATGGCGTGCAGGATGGCGATGAGGCTGTTGGGGTCCAAGGCCGGAGCGGCCAAGGGCGCTTCCTGGATGGGGCGCGGGGGTGGGGAGTGCGGTGTGGTCATGGCAGGCTCCGTGCATGCAGGCGGACGCCGCCACCGATAAAGGTGGCGGGCAGAGCGTGGCTCGAAAACCGGATGTTGGGAACCGGCGGGTACAAGACCCCCACGCCCCGCCCGCCATAGCCGGCAGACGGATTGCCAGCCGGCACCACGCGCGATGGTGCCGGCTGGCAAGCGCAAACTACTTCCCAACAAAACGGGCTTTCGAGTCCCGACCACCGATGCACGGTGGCGCAGTAACGATTACCTGCAGTTGTTCGGAATGCCAACGGGTAGGGGTCAATGCCGCCAAAACCCGAGACGCTTTTGGCATTGTCGCATAGCGTGGAAAGGGGCGAGAGCCTTGGTGTGCTAGGCGGAACGGCACTTCTGGAACGGAGTCGACAGAACCTTCCGTCAGAGATGTAAGGCGCGGCAAATGCGACAGCACTCGCCCATCGGACATGTGTGATCGCTCATGCAACCGAACCGCTGCGACACCCGCTGGATGGTTTAAATGACTTCTTGCCTATTGAACCTTCCGAGTGCCGCGCGCAATCTGACTACTGCTGTAGTCACTCACGATCGTCCTGCCCGCAGTAGGAAGGTTCTGCGGCGTTCGTCTGGATTCCACCCACTGGCGCAGGCCAAACAAGGACCACCGTACGTGTCACGCCGCAGCCGACTGCTTCTCTGCGCGGGTCTGGTCCCGCTTCCGTGGTTCCTGTTCTGGACCAGCGTTGCCGCCGTATTCGCGCCGGGCTACAACCCGCTTGCACAGCACGCCAGCGAGCTGCTGCAGGCACCGACGCTTGCAAGCATCTGCGCCAGGATTGCCCCCATCGGCTGCGGCGTGGGCTTCGTGGCGTTTGCCATCGGGGTGTGGCGGGAGTCCGGTCGCCGGATTGCCGTAGGCGCGATCTGCTGGATGATCTTTGGCATCTCCATGCTGACCAACGGGCTCTGGCCCATGGGCCATCCGATGCACGGCTTCTACACCATCGGTATCGCAAACATCATTGCACCGGCGATGTCGCACATCGAATTGAGCGCGTGGTCTGCCAACCGAAGGGCGTACGCCGTGACCGCTTTGGTGAGCATCGCAGGAATCGTCTATCTCTGGTTGAACGTGGTGGGGGCGGACCCGGCGGGATTCAGGGGGCTGACGCAGCGCCTGTTCTCGTCGATCAACTCGCTGTGGCCGTTCCTGGTTGCGCTGTATCTGGTGCGCAGGGGGGGGGCAAGCGCGCTGAAGGCGCAGCCGGCGCATTGATAGGGGCGCGCGGCAGGAACATGGAGGACCGATCAAGGACTTCTCGATTCTCCGGCCCCAGCTCAAGGTGATCTTCTCGGGATTCATCCCAGGGTGCCCACTGTTCAAGCCGTGGGCGCTCTTCAACTATCTGTTCCTTGATGCTGGCACCCCGGGTGGCAAGAGGGGAAAGGTCGTGCGCGCCTTCTGCTATAAGTAGCGCAACCGCGCCCAGAGGGCCTTTTGAAAGATTGTGGACTCATGGAGTTGTACTGGCGCTTGTTCACCAATTGCACATCGCAGCAGGCGGCTCTCAAGGTCGCGGCGCGGATGTTTGAGCAAGCAAGTCTTGAAGTCAGCAATCTCCACGCCGAGCCCTATCACAAGGGCGGCTTCATTGTGAGTGCCTGCTCCCATCATGCTGCGCAATCGTGGCCTGAATTTGTGGTTCTTGCCTTGGCTTCGGCTCAATCCACCGGCTGCGGATGGCTCCTGAGTGGCTCAATTGCGGAAGAGCTGGATGCTTGGTCCAATCATTCCTTGGCTTCCAGTGTTTCGTCTATCCATATCCAGGCGGAAAGGCGGGAGTGACGAATCGCTGGAGTAGAGCAAGGCGAATAGCCTGCAATCATCTTGCAGTAGCGTGGCAAGGGTCGAGCATGAGAATCGCGCGTCGCGTATCTAGCCGGCCTGATGGAGCTCAGACTCTCGCGCCGGTGCTCCGCGATATGGAAGACTCTTGCGATTGATGTCCGCTCCCTGGCCGGAAGCGGACGCCGGGTGAGAGAGGTGCAGGTACAATAGTCATCCAGGCTGAACTCGCTCCGCAGTACCGCTTATGTCACTCGTCGAGTCCCAGAACATGCTCACCTTGCGCATCGAAGAAATCGTTGAGGAGGCTACGAAGCGCTACTTGGCGATCTTCTCCGGTCACCTTCGCTCAGCTGAAGGCAAGCCGCTTTATGCCGCGGATCTTGTCATGTTTGGAATTCTCAATAGGAACCTGGGGCTGCTTCGAGCAATGCCGGCACTAGTCAATGAGCGCAACATTCATGCACTTGCTCCACTTCTTCGCGTTCAACTTGACGGACTTCTCAGGCTACATGCGTACCGAATCGTGGAGTCGATCGACGATCTCGCACTTCACGTTGTTGGCGGCAACAGCCTCCGCAGGTTCAGAGATCGAAACGGAAATGCACTAACCGACCGTCACCTAGTAGACTCGCTTAAAGCGGAGATTGATTGGGTAGAGCCTGTTTACGAGACACTCTCTGGATGGGTCCATCTGTCGGAGAGCCACGTTTTCTCAGCCGTCGGTCCTGGTCAAAAAGAGGGTGCCATTGTTGTGGCTGTTGGAAGCCAGGAGGAAATCCCGGAGCAGTTGTTCGAAGAAGCAGTCGGTGCCATCGAAGCAATACATTCTTCAACCGCCGAGATGCTAGAAGGATACTTCGGTCGCTTAGCTGGGGCCTAACATTTCGAAGCTGGCTCTGGGGATGACGCCTTTGGCCTAGGCTCTCGGGCTACTGTCGCGGGTCATGTTGTCTTGAGATAATGCGTGCTGCACGTCGATGCGTTGCGTTTGCAATGGACGCCATGCTGTACTTCCGTCAATGATCCTTACGGGCCTACTACTACCCGCGCGAAGTATGTATTAACCGCACCGGCGGCAGTTCGGGCTGGGCCTGCGACGAAGGACTGCTTCTGGCCTGAGGCAGACAAAGTAGATTGGTGGACTGGCGAACGCGCATCTTTGATCGCGAGGAAGTGGCTCGAACCCAGGAAGCCCAGTCTTGGCGCTATGTTCTCGAGATCACAATCCACCCCCCCCCACACTGGGGAAGATGAGCTACTATTTTTTTGATTAATTGCTATAGCCTGCCCTAGATTGGTGATAATCGAATGATAGAAGTCGTGAAGTGGGACCCGCACGAGATGGCGAATTACGATGAAGTGTTGAAAGCTGGATGTGCGGCGGAGCTGCAAGGGCTGTTGGAAGCGAGCTCCCAAGAACGACTGGAGTTCATCACTGATCCTAGGACAGTTCACGAAAGGCTCTATGCCAAGTTGACGCCGCTGCAGTGCCCCGAGTACGCAGGCACCTATCGCGGGACAAATGGTACAACTCTGGCGAATCGTCGTATTGGCGCTACTCGCGATGATGACGGAACATTCCAGGAGTTTCTTGCACCAGAAGATGTAGCGATTAATTTAGATCGGATTGGAGTTCAGGCAGCTAAAATATTCAGCCTCAGTCCTGGCACAGACGTTGCAACGATATTGCGCGAGATAGCTATCCTGTTTTACATCTTTGGCCTGGTTCACCCCTTTCTTGATGGGAACGGGCATATTCAACGTTTGATATTCGCTGCATGTGTTATTGAGCGAGATGAAATTGAACTAAGTGAAGCTTGGACGATACATCCCCGCCCGTACGATGTTGAGATCAAACACGCTTTCGAAGCGGCAACAACCGCAAAGCGCATCATTTCTCTAATAGAGGTCTTGAAGGCGTACGTCAGAGTCCGTGACCAGTAGCGTCTGCTACTGGCCGAAAGCGGACATCGTTCGACGACCTGCTGTATCGATCTTCCGTCAGGCAAAGCAAGAGTCTCTCCTTCCCTCAGTTGATGATCTCCCCACTCCCCGAAGCAACAAACGCTCTCAACTGCCGAACGAACTCCGCGTCGTACAGCTCCCACTCCACAATCTCTCCAACCACCCGCAACGGCTGCGCACTCCGATACGAGCGCGTCGGGTTCCCGGGAAACTTCTTGTTGGTCACGTTCGGGTCGTCCTCAAACGGCCCGGTCGGCTCCACCACATACACGCGCGGCCGCCCCTCACCCCGGGCCATCTCCGCAGCCAACCCGGCGCCCTTGGCAATGGTGGTGAAGTAGATGTGGTTCATCACCACACTGTCGCGATAGTTGGAGCGGAAGCCCGCACTCAGCAGCTTGCCCACCGCGAGGTCAGCGCGGGTGCCGTGATAGAACGGCCCGGCGACCTGGTCGCAGGTGTCATGCGAAACGGGTGTCCATTCGGTGTCCTGCGCCATCGGCACTGCCCCTGCGTGTCCTGCCGGATCGACAGGCCGGCGAGTCTAGGGCGCCCGGTGGGCCTTGCTGCAAGGCCCCATCCGGGAAATACTCTGTAGTGGGAGGCGCGGTGCGCCTCCTTTTTTCATTCTGCGGCGCCGCGCCCTTCCAGCTCGCGCACGGCGGTTTCCAGTGCGTCCAGCTTTTCGCGGGTCTTCAGCAGCACGGCGCGCTGCACTTCGAACTCTTCGCGGGTGACCAGGTCCAGCTTGGCCAGGCCGGCCTGCAGCGCGCTCTTGAAGGTGGCCTGCAGTTCCTCGCGCGATTCGCGCAGGCCCGGCGGCACCAGGTCGCTGAGGCGACGGGCGAGGTCATCGATTTGATTCAGGTCGATCATGGGGTGCTCCGTGGGGGTGGGCCCGTGCATCCGGCGCGGGCAGGCCATTCGGGCACAAGGATACTGCTGGCACCCATCGCCCGGACAGGCGGCAGCGGCTTCGCACGGGCCGCGTTCAGGCGCTATCCTCCACGCCGGAAGACAGGAGATAGACGATGAAGATGGTCATGGCGGTGATCAAGCCGTTCAAGCTCGACGACGTGCGCGAAGCGCTGGCCGAGCGTGGGGTTACCGGCATCACGGTGACGGAAGTGAAGGGCTTTGGTCGCCAGAAGGGCCATACCGAGCTGTACCGCGGCGCGGAGTATGTGGTCGATTTCCTGCCGAAGGTGAAGCTGGAAGTGGCGGTGACCGATGACCAGGTGGAGGCCGTGGTTGAGGCCATCGTGAAGGCCGCCGGCACCGGCAAGATTGGCGACGGCAAGGTGTTCGTATACGACCTGGGCAGCGTGGTGCGTATTCGTACCGGTGAGCTGGACGCGGACGCGTTGTAACCCGGTTTCTGTAGAGTCGAGCCATGCTCGACTGCATTTCGCGCGATGCAGGAAGAGCAGTCGAGCATGGCTCGACTCTACAAGGAGCGGTAAAGCGGTCGAGCAAGCTCGACCCCTACCGGCGCTTGGCCCACTTGTAGAACCGCTTCCAGCCCTGGCGCACGGCGGCGACCCAGCCGGGGTCGGCCACGAGCGCGGCCTGCGCAGCACTCGGCGCCTGGCCAGTCACGCGCTGGCGGATCTTCAGCAGGTTCTTCATGTCGCTGCGGCGCATCTGGCGGCTCAGCGGGTTGCGGCGCAGCCAACGCGGGGCCCGCCAGGCCGAGGTGAAGTCCAGCAGCACCGGTACGCCGCTGCTGACCACCACGTTGGTGCCATGCAGGTCGTTGTGGGTGATGCCGGCGGCATGCAGGCGGCTGAGCGCGTGCTGCAGCTGCTCGAACACTTCATTGCCGACGGCCTGCGCAGTGCTCAGGGTCTGGCCAGGGATGAACTCCATGCCCAGCGCCAGGCCACCCAGCGTGCCAAGCAGCGCGGGGGCATGCTTCCAGCCGCCGAGGCGCTGCAGCATGCGGGCTTCACGTCGCACCATCAGCCGCGCGATCAGTGAAACGGGAGTGCCGCGGTAGCGGGAATAGTCCTTGATGACCGCCTCGCGCCCGTCCAGGCAGGTGCGGTAGACGTCGGGGGCCAGGAAGCGTTCGCCGCGCTTGAGCAGTAGCGGGGTGGCGGCGTCATCGCCGCAGGAGGAGGGGGGAGAGCAGGAAGATACATGTCGGGGTCTCGGACGACCCGGTGGGTGGCGCAAAGCGTCAAGCGAACCGGTGTTACAGGGAGTTACTAAGTTTTCGTTAATTTTAGTACTCACCAGTTCGCTATTCCACGATTTGTCGGAGAAATGTCGGGGTCGTGGCTGGAACAGTTCGTCGCGCTCAATCGGACAATTCTGTCTCACTTTGTCGTCGGTTCTTTCAGAATCAATAGGTTGCGTTTCGCTCTGCTTCGTTCATCCGCGGCCCGCTGAACGTCACGCACGTCCAGCTTGACCCCGACGCACGGCCTACCGACCATAAGCTGTTAATTCGCGACATCGGCGGCCGCCCCTTCCTGGCACGTCCCCGTCCCCTGCCGCGGTCCCCACCGGTGCTGGCCGTCCGGCCGTGCATCGCCCTGTTTCCCGTTCCGGCTGCGGCTGGAGGAAAGTGCTTTGATCATCAAAATCGTCATCGCAGCGCTGTTCGTCGCCTGCGTGCTGTACATCCACTTCCGTGGCAAGGTCCGCGCGCGCTGGTCGCGCCAGCTGCTGGACCATTCCAGCTTCATGGCCCCGATCAACGTGGTCATGTACATGTTCTCGAAGGTGCCGACCACGCCGTTCCTGGACCCGGCCAAGGAATTCCCGCAGCTGGAGCCGCTGCGCCAGAACTGGCAGATGATCCGCGACGAGGCGCTGGCGTTGCGCGATGCGCAGGCGATCGCGGCCTCCAGCACGTTCAATGATGCCGGCTTCAATTCGTTCTTCCGCCGTGGCTGGAAGCGCTTCTACCTGAAGTGGTATGGCCCGTCGCACCCGTCGGCGAAGGCAATGTGCCCTAAGACCACGGCGCTGCTGGAGTCGCTGCCGGACGTGCGTGCGGCGATGTTCGCGCAGCTGCCGTCGGGCAGTGAACTGCGCCCGCACCGTGACCCGTTCGCCGGTTCGCTGCGCCTGCACCTGGGCCTGGCCACGCCCAACAACGACGGCTGCTACATCGAAGTGGACGGCATCAAGAAGAGCTGGCGCGACGGTGAGTGGATGATGTTCGACGAGACCTACATCCACCATGCGCATAACGAGACGCCCGATGATCGCGTGATCCTGTTCTGCGACATCGCCCGCCCGCTGCGCTTCGGCCTGCCAGGCCTGTTCAACCGCGCGGTGGCGGCCACGCTGCTGGCCGGTGGTGCCTCGCCGAACCTGCCGGGTGACCCGACCGGTGGCGTCAACAAGGCATTCGGCAGCGTCTACAAGGTGCGCCTGAAGGCCAAGGCACTGCGCGAGCGCAGCGTGGTGGCGTATCAGGTCATCAAGTGGGGCCTGGTGGTGGCGGTGATCGCCGGTATCTGGGCGCTTTGAATTGTAGAGTCGAGCCATGCTCGACTGCATTTCGGTCAGATCGCGGTAGCCCTGCAGAAGAGCAGTCGAGCATGGCTCGACTCTACAGAAAGCAAAAACCCGCGCTGTTGCCAGCGCGGGTTTTTTGTTGGATCAACCCTTCAGTGCGGCCTGCACGAACGGCGGGGTCACCAGCACGCCGGTGTGCAGCGCGGCGGTGTAGTACAGGGTCTCGAAGGTTTTGGCGGCCGAGTCGGCCTGGCGGAAGTCGAAGCTGCTTTCGCCCTTGCGCGCCAGGGTCACGCTCCACCAGCCGGTGGGGTAGCACGGCTGCGGGAACGGCAGGGTCTTGAACGAGCCGAAGCCGGCCTTGCCCATCTCGGTGCGCATTTCGTTGATCAGCTCCAGCTGCATCAGCGGCGATTCGGACTGCTGCACCAGGATGCCGTCGTCCTTCAGGGCCTTGAAGCAGCTTGCGTAGAAGGCCTTGTTGAACAGGCCTTCACCCGGGCCGACCGGGTCGGTCGAATCCACGATCACCACGTCCACGCTGCCAGCCGGGCAGTTGGCCATGTAGGCCACGCCGTCGTCGAACAGCAGCTCGGCGCGCGCGTCGTCGTTGGAGTCGCACAGTTCCGGGAAGTGCTTGCGCGCCATCACCGTCACCTGCTCGTCGATATCACACTGGGTCACGCTCTCCACGCCGGTGTGCTTGAGCACTTCGCGCAGGGTGCCGCAGTCGCCACCGCCGATGATCACAACGCGCTTGGGCGCGGCGTGGGTGAACAGCACCGGGTGGCTGATCATCTCGTGGTAGAAGAAGTTGTCCTTGCTGGTCAGCATGATGGCCCCGTCGATGGTCATCAGGTTGCCCCAGTCGGTGGTCTGGAAGATCTCGATCTTCTGGAACGGCGACTGCACCTCGTCCAGCTTGCCGGTGATGCGGTAGCCGATGGCCGAGCCGGTGCGCTCGAAGTGCTCGATGTACCAGTTGTTGCTGTCAGTCATTTGAAAACAGTCCTGTTCGGAGGGGTGAAGCCGGGCTGGCGGGCGGGGCCGCGTGGCACAGATGCCACATCCGGACGGATCGGCCCGTTCAGGTTGGAACCTGCCACGGGCGCGGGCGCGCATGATAACGAACCTGTGGGCATATAGGCGTTATCATGCCCCCCCTTTTATTGCCAACAAGGCCGACTGCAATGACCGATTGGTCCCTCGACCAAGCCCGCAAGACCTACTCGATCCCGCATTGGGCGGACGGTTACTTCGACGTGGATCAGGCCGGGCACATGGTAGTGAGACCGACCGGGGCAGACGGCCCGGTGGTGTCGCTGCCCAAGGTGGTGGACGCTGCGCGCGCAGCTGGCGCCAAGCTGCCGCTGCTGGTGCGCTTCCCGGACATCCTGGGCCAGCGCCTGGGCAAGCTGCAGGCGGCCTTCGGCCAGGCCCAGCAGGACTGGGAGTACAGCGGTGGCTACACCGCCGTGTACCCGATCAAGGTCAACCAGACCCGTGGCGTGGCCGGCACCCTGGCCAGCCACCACGGCGAAGGCTTCGGCCTGGAGGCGGGCAGCAAGCCCGAGCTGATGGCGGTGCTGGCGCTGTCGCGCCCGGGTGGCCTGATCGTCTGCAACGGTTACAAGGACCGCGAGTACATCCGCCTGGCCCTGATCGGCCGCAAGCTGGGCCTGCAGACCTTCATCGTCATCGAGAAGCCGTCCGAGCTGAAGCTGGTGCTGGAAGAGTCCAAGGCGCTGGACGTGAAGCCGGGTCTGGGCGTGCGCATGCGCCTGGCCTCGCTGGGCGCCGGCAAGTGGCAGAACAGCGGTGGCGACAAGGCCAAGTTCGGCCTGTCGCCGCGCCAGCTGCTGGACCTGTGGAAGTCGCTGCGTGACACCGAGTACGCCGACTGTCTGAACCTGCTTCACTTCCACATGGGCTCGCAGATCTCCAACGTGCGCGACATCGCCAACGGCATGCGCGAAGCCACCCGCTACTTCGTGGAGCTGTCGCGCCTTGGCGCGAAGATCACCCACGTCGATGTGGGCGGCGGCCTGGGCGTGGACTATGAAGGCACGCGCTCGCGCAGCTTCTGCTCGATCAACTACGGCCTGCATTCCTACGCCAGCAACATCGTGCAGCCGCTGGCCAATGCCTGCGAAGAATTCGGCCTGACCCCGCCGCGCATCGTTACCGAGTGCGGCCGCGCGATGACCGCGCACCACGCGGTGCTGATCGCCAACGTTTCGGAAGTGGAAGAGGCGCAGGAAGGCCGCGTACCGGACCAGCACGACGACGAGCCGGCAGCGATCCGCCACCTGCGCGAGATCCACGACGAGCTGGACGTGCGCCCAGCGGTGGAACTGTTCCAGGAAGCGCAGCATTTCCACGCCGAAGGCCTGGCCAGCTACGCGCTGGGCCAGATCGACCTGCCGCAGCGTGCGCGCATCGACGATCTGTTCTACGCCATCGCCCACGGCGTGCGTGCGCGCCTGAGCTACGACGAGAAGAGCCATCGCCCGGTGCTGGATGAACTGAACGAGCGCTTGGTCGACAAGTACTTCGTCAACTTCAGCGTGTTCGAATCGATCCCCGACGTGTGGGCGATCGACCAGGTGTTCCCGATCGTGCCGATCGAGCGTCTGGACGAAACCCCGGACCGTCGCGGCATCATCGCCGACATGACCTGCGACTCGGACGGCATGGTGGAAACCTATGTCGAGAACGAGAGCCTGGACAGCTCGCTGCCGCTGCACAAGATGAAACCGGGCGAGAGCTACCGCATCGGCTTCTTCATGGTCGGCGCCTACCAGGAAATCCTGGGCGACATCCACAACCTGTTCGGCGATACCGACGCGGTGGAAGTACTGGCCGATGCCGATGGCTACGCCATCACCCAGCAGCGCCGTGGTGACACCACCGACGTGATGCTGGATTACGTGGGTTACCGCCTGGACGAGCTGCGTGCGACCTATGCGCAGCGCGTGGCCGAGGCGCAGCTGTCGCCGGAACGTGCGCAGGAGCTGTCGGAGGCGCTGGAAGCCGGCCTGACCGGCTACACCTACCTGTCCGACGAACCGCTGGTCTGAGGTAAACGGGAACGCCGGGCATGGCCCGGCGCTACCGGCCCCGATGAGCGCGCGCGCGATCTTCCACCTGTTCCTGCATGCCGCCGTGCCAGCCCTGCTGGCATGGCTGTTCTGGCGCAAGCGCTTCGCCTCGGCGTGGCTGCTGATGCTGCTGGGCTGGATCATCGATCTGGACCACCTGCTGGCCGATCCGATCTATGCACCGAACCGCTGCAGCATCGGGTTCCACCCGCTGCATACCGCACCGGCGATTGCGGTCTATGCGGGGCTGTGCGTGCCGAAGAAGACGCGGCTGGTGGGCATCGGATTGATGATCCACATCGTGCTGGACGCGATTGATTGCTGGTGGATGCACCACCGTTGATGCTGGGTGCGTGTCGACCAAGGTCGACACCTGCCGGGTGCACGGCGACCGGTCGGGTTGGCGCTTGGTAGAGCCGGCCGCTGGCCGGCTTCCGCAGGGTGTTCCCGTTGATCACGTGGTTGCCGGCCAGCGGCCGGCACTACCCGCCGTCAGGTTGGCCGCCTCACGCCACCGGCAACCACAACGTGGCCCGCAATCCCGGCTGCGCATTCTCCAGCGCCAACCGCCCGCCATAGCTGGCAGCGATATCACCCACAATCGCCAGGCCCAGCCCACTGCTGCCCTCGCGCTCATCCAGGCGCACCCCACGCTGGGTGACCTGTTCCAGCGCGTCTGCGGCCAGCCCGGGGCCGTCATCGCGTACCTCTATGCGCAACTGCCTTTCGCTGGTGTCTGCAGTGACGTCCACCTGCTGCTTCGCCCACTTGCCGGCGTTATCCAGCAGATTGCCCAGCATCTCCTCCAGGTCCGCCCTGGCACCGGCGAACTGCAGCGTCGGATCGATACCAGCCGCCGTGAACGCAATGCCGCGTTCGCCATGCACGCGTGCCATCAACCGGCACAGCGCCTGTGCGACTGCCGCCACGTCGGTCCGCTGTCGATGGTCGGCGGCCAGTCCGGCAGCCAAGTAACGGTCAACACTGGCCTGCATGCGAGCACTCTGCTCACGCACGGTCGCCCGCCAGTCAGCGCCGTCGCTGTCGGCCTCGGTGGCCAGCACGCTCAGCGGGGTTTTCAGCGCATGCGCCAGATCCTGTGCGCTGGTGCGCGCGCGCGCGACCATGCGTTGCTGATGCTCCAGCAGCGCGTTGAGCTCCTCGCCCAGCGGTGCAACCTCCGCACCCAGTCCCTGTGTATCGATGCGCTGCGCCTCGCCGCGGCGCACCCGTTCCAGCTGCGCACCGAGGCGATGCAGCGGACGCAATCCGAAGTGCACCTGGCTGGCCAGCACCGCCAGCCACGCGGCAACCAGCACGGCCAGGGCGATGGCCGTGCGCTGACGGAATGCGGCCACATCCGCATCCAGCGCACTGCGGTCGGTGGCGACCACGACCACGAACGGCTCGCTGGCGCGTGGCAGGCGAACCTGCTGCACGCGTGCGCGCAGGGATTGCTGCATCGGTCCGTGCAGATTGCGCGTGGCCGGCCCGGTAGCCGGCGCCGGCAGGGTTTCATCCCACAGCGAGCGCGACTGCAGCAGCACGCGGCCATCGGCACCGCCGATCTGCCAATAGGCACCGGAGAACACGCGCTGGAAGCGTGCGTCATTGGGTTCCTGGCGCAGGCGCAGCTGTCCGTCCGCATCCACTTCGGCCTGCGCCAGCAGGGTCAGCATGTCCTGCTGCAGTTCATGGTCGAAGCGATCGCGCGCGCTGCGCTTGAACAGCTCGCCCAGCAGTGCACTGGCCAGCAGCGAGACCAGCAGCAGGCCGACACCGCCAGCCAGCAGCAGGCGCCGTCGCAGCGAGGGTTGCCGGCTCACGGCGCGGCCAGCCGCCAACCCTGGCCGCGTACGGTCTGGATCAGATCGATGCCGAGCTTACGGCGCACCCGCCCGAGCAGCACGTCCAGCGCGTTGGAGTCGGGATCCAAGCCGCCCTCGAACACCTGTTCACCCAGGCGATCACGGCCGATCACCTGACCGCTGTGGTGGATGAAATAGCTGAGCAGGCGGAACTCCTGCGGACTGAGGGGCAGCGCCTGCCCGTCCAGTTCGAAGCGGCCGGCGTTGACGTCCAGCTGCAGCGGGACGCAGTGCAGGCGCGGGCTGGCATGGCCATGGCTGCGGCGGATCAGTGCACGCAGGCGCAGCACCAGTTCGTCGGCCTGGAACGGTTTGGTCAGATAGTCGTCGGCGCCGGCATCGAAGCCGGCCAGCTTGTCGTGCCAGCGCCCGCGGGCGGTCAGCACCAGCACCGGAAAGCTGCGGCCGTTGCCGCGCCAGCGCTCGATCACGCTCAGTCCATCCAGCCCGGGCAGGCCCAGGTCGACGATGGCGGCCTGCAGGTCTTCGATCTGGCCGATCTCCTCGGCCTCGCGCCCGTCGGCAACCACCTGCACCACGTAGCCGGCCTGCTCCAGCAGGGGCAGCAGGCGCTGTGCCAGCGCAGTATCGTCTTCGGCCAACAGGATGCGCATCAGTCGTCCAGCTCCGTCTTCAGCAGCTTTCCGCTGCGCGCATCATAGTCCAGCTCCACCACCACGCCGTCTGCGCGCAGGATCTCCACCTCGTAGACGCCGTCGTCCAGCTCCACTTCCAGCAGCTGGCCCGGGTAGCGCTTGAGTGCATCGCGCACCACGCTTTCCAATGGCACGTAACGGCCTTGCTGCACGGCGCGGCGCGCCACCTGCTGCGCCGGGTCCTGTGCAGGCGCGGCGGCGGTCGGGGCGCTGACCAGGGCCAGCAGCAGAGGCAGGGTGGAGAGCATCGGGGCGCAGGGTGGGCTGTAGGAACAGGCGTGAGTGTGCCGGGGGTGACTAACCGTTGGCTAACAGGGGCGGCTAAGGCGCTGTTAACCACGGGGTGCATCGTGGCGTTGCCGGGATGGTCCGGCCACGAACACGAACAGGAGAACCCCCATGTTGAAGTCGCTCACCCTTGCCACCGTTGTCGCCCTTGCGATTGCTCCCGCCGCACAGGCTGCACCGCTGGGCATGGCCCAGGTCGAACAGACCCTGCGCAAGGCCGGCTACACCCAGATCCACGAGATCGAACGCGATGATGGCCTGTGGGAGGCTGACGTGAGCCGCGCCGATGGACGCTTCAGCGAGGTCTACGTGGACCCCAAGACCGGCGAGATCTTCGACGAGCACAGCGGCCGCGCGCTGTTGAGCACCGAGCAGGTGCTGGCACGGGCACAGGCGCATGGCCTGCGCGAGATCCATTCGCTGGAACGCGATGGCGCGACCTGGTCGCTGGAAGCGCGCAATGCCCGCAACCAGAAGGTGGACGTGCGCCTGAGCGGCTATGACGGCCGCATCCTGCACAGCGAGCGCGACGGCTGGCTGGATTGACGCCCAGGTAGCGCCGGGCCATGCCCGGCGCGCGCAGCGGATGCATCAAGCCGCCGGGCATGGCCCGGCGCTACCCGCAGGTCGTTACCAACCAAACGGCGGCGGGTAATCCCAGTAGCCCGGGCCGCGGCCGTAGTAGCCGCCGTACGGGCCGTAGAAGCCCGGGCCCTTGCCTTCGCTCACGTGGATGTTGACGTTGACCCCATGGGTCTTGCCTTCATCGGTGGTGTAGTTCTTGCTGAGGTTCAGGGTGGCGGCGTTGTAGTGGCTGTTGCCGCCGTTCTTGGAATAACCGATGCCGGTGGTGAAGCTGCCCGACACCTTGACCTTGTCGTCGGTGACGTCGGCGATCTTCGCGTCGTCGTGCACGCGCGGGCCGCTCTTGTCGCCGTAGAACGTGCCCGGCGGGTCCTGCTTCAGGCTCGCATCGTTCAGATAACGCATCGGTGCCTGCGGCAGCGACAGGTCCAGCCCGGTCGCCTGCGGCGCGGTCGCGCCAGCAGCGGACTGGGCCAGCACGGTTCCCGGCAGGGCCAGGCACAGCAGCAGGGTCAGGTGGCGGATCATGACGGCGCTCCAGCGGACAGGTGGCCACGCAACACGCGGCGGTACAGGCCGACGCTAGCAGGGGCTGCTTGAATGATGCCTGTCGGCGCCCCGTAGAGTCGAGCCTGCTCGACTGCGGCCTCTGTAGAGTCGAGCCATGCTCGACTGCTGTTGGCAGACGCAGTCGAGCATGGCTCGACTCTACAAGAGGCGGGCGCTACCGCAGCCGCCCGAACCCGAACAGCCCCTGCAACGGGTGCTTGCGCCGCTCGATCCGGGCCCGCAGCAGCTGCGCGCCGATCATCGAATAGGTGATGCCGTTGCCGCCGTAGGCCATGGCGAAGTGCACCCGTGGCCCCCATTGATCGTGCGGGCCGAAGAACGGCAGGCCGTCGGCGGTTTCGGCGAAGGTGCCGGCCCAGGAGAACGCCGGCACCGGGTCCAGCCGCGGGAACCAATGCAGCAGCTGCTTCATCAGCTTGTCCGCCTTGCGCTCTACGCGCCGATCGCGGCGGGCGGGGATGTCGATGGCGTCGTCCAGCCCGCCCACCAGCAGGCGGCGGTCGCCGGTGGCGCGCAGGTACAGGTACGGGCGTGCGCTCTCCCACACCATCGTGTTGCGCAGGCGGCCCAGCACGTCCGCATCGATCGGGTCGGTGATGAAGGCGTAGCTGCTGCGGTTACGTGCGACGTGCTGATGCAGCCACGTCTGGTTGGCGTAGCCCATTGCCAGCACCACATGGCGGGCGTGAATCGTGGCGCCGCCCTCGGTGAGGGCGCTCACGCCGCGTGCGGAGGGAGTGAGCGTGTGCAGCACCGTACGGTCATGCACCACATTGCCGCCGCGCCGGCGCACGCGCTGCAGCAGCGCATAGGTCAGGCGATAGGGATCGACCAGTGCCGCCTGGCGCGTGAGCAGGGCACCACCGGCGTCCACGTCGAAGCGTTCCTGCAGTGCCTCCGGGCCGAGCCAGCGGGCATCCAGACCGATGCCGCGCCGCGCCTCACCCTCGGCCATCAGGCGTGGTACGTCGCGATGGCGGCTGGCCAGATAGAGGCTGTCCATGCGCTGGAAATCGACGTCCAGCCCACGCGACACCTCACCCAGCGCCGGCATCGCCTCGGCACAGGCCCGGTAGGCCAGCGCGGCGGCGTCCTGGCCATAGCGTTGGGCCAGCTCCAGCAGGTGGGTATCGATCTCGTACTGCAGCAGCGCGGTGCTGGCCGCAGTACTGCCCCAACCGATGTCGCGCTGCTCGATCACCGCCACGTCGTGGCCATGCCGGGACAGTTCGTTGGCAATCAGCGCGCCAGTGATGCCGCCACCGACCACCAGCACGTCGCAGCGCAGGTCCTTTTCCAATGGCGGAAACGCCTGGATCAATCCATTGCGTACCGCCCACCAGGGGTAACCGCTCTTCAGGTCCATGGCCGTGTGCTGCTCAGGCGGTGGGACGGCCGGTATGCGGGGTCTGGATCAGTTCGGACAGATCGAAGCCCTGCAGGCGGGCGGCCGCCAGATAATGGTCCTGCACGGTCGCGTCCAGGCGCGGCTCGCGGGCCAGCAGCCACAGGTACTTGCGATCGGGGCTGCCGACCAGCGCCACACTGTAGTCCGGAGCGACCTGGATCACCCAGTAGTCGCCCTTGGCGAACGGCAACCAGCGCAGGCCCTTGGGCAGGAAGCTCACCTCCAGCCGCGCGCTGTCGTTGTCGACGGCACAGGCCTCGCCGGTGGCTTCTTCGACCTCGCCGTCCATTCGGCAGCGGTTGGTGACGCCGACGTTGCCGTTGTCGAGCAGGGTGTAGTGCGCCGACACGTCGGTGCAGCCTTCCGGTTCATGGCGCATCGGCAGGCGCGCGATCTCATACCAGGTGCCCAGGTAGCGGGGCAGTTTGAGGTCGGCGACGGTCTTCAGCGGCGGGTGCTCGGTCATCGGCGGTCGTGGCAGGGGTGGGCCTCCACGATGCCGATGGCCTTGCCATGGGCGGGTGAAGCCGGGGCGATGGCCGTGTCCAGAACGTTCCGTCGCCCCGGCGGAGCGCCCGTTGTCACCGGCGCGGCGGTATCCTGCAGCCAGCGCCGTGTTTTCCTGATCCAACCGAGGTGGAGGTGCCGATGTACCAGGTGATCCTGTTGAAGAGTGAATCCGCGTTCGCACGCGAACAGTGGCCGCAGGTCGATGACCTGGTCGACTACGAAGGCGTGGCCTACAGCCTGCGTGCCGGCCCGCGCCAGCCGCTGCCGACCGACCACGACTGGCACCCGGTGGCGGTATATGCGCCCGATGAGATTACCGAGGAAGAGTTCCAGGACTGGTACGCGCTGCAGCAGCCGACGGTGGAAGAGCTGCGCCTGAAGTACTGATGCTCGACGCTGCCGGGGCCACCCATCCGCCCTTGACCGGCTCTGCCGTATAGTCGCGCGCAGGCGCGGTGGTCCGCGCGAACCGGTGTGGCTGGCTTGTCTTCTTTCCTGCGATCGATCCGTGCACGGGGCCCCTGGTGGGTCCTGATGCTGTGCAGCGTCTTCCTGCTGTCCGCGCCGGTGCTGGCGCAGGATGATGCGCCCACGCCGAAGCAGCAGCTGGCAGATATCGATGCGAAGCTGAAGGAGGTCGACCGCAAGCGCGGCGACGCTGAAGCCATCGAGACGCTGGCGATGCTGTCCGAGAATGCCTCGCAGGTACGGCGTGACGCCGAGGCGCTGGAAAAGGAGCTGCAGCCACAGCTCGTCCGCCTAGACGAACAGCTGGCGCAGTTGGGCACGCCTGCCGAGGGCACCACCGAGCCGCCCGAACTGGCGGCGCAACGGCGCAGCATCAACAAACAACGCGACGGACTGGCCGCGTCGGTAGCGCAGGCCAAGACCAGTGCCGTGCGCGCCCAGCAGCTGGCGACCGACATCGACCAGCAGCGCGCCGCGCAACGTACCGAAGAACTGGGGCAGAAGGTTGCCTCGCCGTTGTCGCCCGCGCTGTGGAGCAAGGTTGCCGAGCGCCTGCCGATCGATATCGCACGCGTCGCGCCGTTGGCCGAGCAGGGGCGCGATACGTTCGTCGCCGGCATCCGGGCCAACGGCTGGGGCACGCCGTTGCTGGGCCTGCTGGCTGCACTGGTCATGATGTTCCCGCTGCGGTTGTGGCTGCGCCGGCTGGGTCGCCGCTTTGCCGCGTCCGAGCGTGCGCCCGATGGCCGCCTGCGGCGCTCCGGCCTGGCCATGTGGCTGCTGCTGGTGGGCACGCTGCTGCCCGGCTATGCCGTGGTGGTGCTGATGGCGGCGCTGGATGCCATCAATGCGATTGCGCCGCGCCTGCAGGTGGTGGCCGACGGGCTGGAGACCGCAACGTTCCGCGCTGCGTTCATTGCGGCACTCAGCGCCTGCATGCTGGTTCCCAAGCGGCCGTCGTGGCGGTTGCTGAATCTGGATGACACCGCCGCGCTCAAGCTGCGCAAGTACGCGTGGGGCGCGGCGGCGCTGGCCTGGCTGAGCACGGTGCTGGTCGCCCTCGATCAGGCCACACGTACCAGCGACGTCACCACGGTGGCGCTGGATGGCCTGATTGCGCTGACCTACCTCGGCCTGATCATGGCCATGCTGGTGACCCTGGCGCGCCTGCATCGCCGGCAGACCGCCGAGGCCGAGGCCAAGCTGGAGGCGCAGGCCGATGGCGTGGGCGCGGCCACACCGGTGCGCCGCAGCAGCTGGCTGGTATTGGCACGCGTGGCGGGCAACGTCGCGGTAGTAGCGGCCATCATCGCCACCCTGCTGGGCTATCTGAACTTCGCCAAGTTCGTGAACCAGCAGCTGATCGGCGGCAGCATCGTGGTGCTGGCGGCGACGCTGCTGTTCAAATTCGTCGATGACCTGAGCACGTGGATGCTCAATGCCGACAGCAAGGTGGGCCAGACCATTCTGCTCAGCACCGGCCTGAGCGTATCGCGGCTGGAGCAGGCCGGCGTGCTGCTGTCGGCGGCGCTGCGTACCGTGGTCGTGCTGCTCACGCTGCTTGCCCTGGTGGCGCCGTTCGGCAACATCGGTGCGGTGGTGGAGCGATTCACTTCGCTGCTCACCACGGGCATTCCGTTGGGCGGAACCACCCTGAAGCCGATGCAGATCGTGTTGGCGGTTGTGGTGCTGCTGGCCGGTCTGGCGATCACCCAGCTGGTGCAGCGCTGGCTGACCGATACCTACCTGCCCAAGACCGAACTGGACCTGGGGGCGCGTAACTCGGTCAGTACCGTCGCCCGCTACGTTGGCATCATCCTCGCCGTGGTCTGGGCGTTGACGGCGATGGGGCTGGAGCTGACCAAGCTGGCGCTGCTCGTCAGTGCGTTGTCAGTGGGTATTGGTTTCGGCCTGCAGGTGATCACACAGAACTTCGTCTCCGGCCTGATCCTGCTGGCCGAGCGTCCTGTGAAGATCGGCGACTGGGTGAAGCTGGGCGACCAGGAGGGCGACATCCGCCGCATCAGCCTGCGTTCGACCGAGATCCAGGTGGGCGACAAGTCCACCCTGATCGTGCCCAACTCCGAGCTGGTCACCAAGACCGTGCGCAACATGACGATGGGCAACAACCAGGGCCGCATCCAGATCCAGTTCGCGGTGCCGCCCAGCACCGATTTCGGCAACCTGCGGCAGGCGCTGCTGGATGCGTACACCGCACACACCAACGTGCTGAAGCAGCCGGCGCCAACGGTCTACATCGACAGCATTGCCGGTGGCCAGATCACCATCAACAGCTTCGCGTACGTGGCCAGCCCGCGGCAGGTCTACGCCACCCGCAGCGATCTGTACTTCAGCCTGCTGCAGATCCTGGCGGAGCGGAACATCCCGCTGTCGACCCCGACGGACATCCACATCACCCGCGATCCGCAGGAGTAGGGGGTTTTTGCAGGGCTGCGCCCTGCACCCGCTACAAGCCGGAGCAAAGGCAACAGCAACGGCAACAGCGTGCATTCCGTGGGATGGCGGGGCGGTGTCGGAGTGCGGGGACGCCGTAAATCCGTCCATGGAGGCTTGGCAGCCGCATCCATGCGGCTGACACCCCGCACTCCGACACCGCCCCACCCCTGACAGATTCCTGCGGCTGTCGGTAGGTGTCGACCTTGTCGACACGTCTGTCAGATATCGAAATCAATCTGGGGTCAGATCCGTTTTCCTCCGGAAAACGGATCTGACCCCAAGAGTATTTCCGACAGATCGCGGAAAACTGTCGAAGGCGGGGTGGGTCCGGTTGCGGGAGTGTCCGCGGCATGGATGCCGCGGCCAAGCCCCCATGGATGGGTTTACGGCGTCTCCCGCAACCGGACCCACCCCGCAATCCCACGGAATGCCCGCTGTTGCCGTTGCTGTTGCTTCGGCTGTTGCTTCGGCAGGTGCAGGGCGCAGCCCTGCAAAGAAACCCCTACCCTCGTGGTCGGCTGCGGGATGGCACCAGTGCGAATGTGTCCACCGCCAGCTTCTCGGCGTGGTTCAACCACGCGCGGATCTCCAGATCATCCACTTCGTGATCCAGCCCGAACGACACGTTGATCTTGCCGTTGGCATCGGGCTGCACCCACTGCTGCGCCAGTACCACCTTGCGCTGCGAGGACACCGCCTCGATCCAGAAGCCGCGATCCGGGCGCGTGCTCGCCACCAGCTGCAGCATGTACTGGCCAGCGCGGGTACGACGACCCTTCTGGGTGATCATGTGCGCCTGGCGTACGCTCGGGCGCGGGCCCTGAAACGCATCCAGCGGTGCATCCACCGCGATGCCGCCACGCAGGTCGTTGTCGCGGTACAGCTTGATGCCGTTGTCGCGGTTCACGAGCAGCGCGCACCAGTCGCCGTCGGCCGAACCGTCCTCGAACGCGGTGCAACGGTCGACGTAGGCCAGGGTGTTGTCCGGATTGGCATCATCGAACTGGCGCGAGGTGTTTTCCAGATACACCGACTTCAAACCCCAGTCCTTGTCGTACTCCAGCAACACCGGTGGCTGCACGTGCTGCAGGCCGACCACCACCTGGTCATCGCCATCGATCTTCAGCTCGCGGGTCGGTTCGCCCAGCCACAGCGAACGGGCGAAGGCGAGGTACTGCGGGTAATCGCGGCCGCCATCGCGCTGGGTGGCCACGCTGGCGCTGGGCGCGCGCTGGGTATCGATCAGTGAACGGCCGAAGCCCATCGTCTTCAGGTTCGGGTCCAGCAGGCTGAGCAGGGTCGCACCCGAATCCAGCGTGGTGCCGGCGGCGGCGCTGAGCTGCTGCGGGGCAATGTCATCACCCAGGAACAGCAGCAGGTTCTCGCGCTTCTGCCGGGTCAGGATATGGGTCAGATCGTTGGGCATCGCCAGGTGGTCGGAGGCGATCACGATCAGCGTGTCCTTGCCGTACGGGCTGGCCTGGATGCGCTGCACCAGCTGCGAAATCAGCCGGTCGCTGCACTTGAGCGCGTTGAGCATGTTGATGTTGCCGTACTGGCTCTGGTAGCGCTCGCCCTTGCACGACACCGGCAGGTGACCGGCCGGGTGGTGGGTGTCCATGGTCAACGTGGTCAGCATGAACGGCGAACCGGCGCGCGAGAGCTGCTCGAAGCGCTGGTAGGCGGTATCCAGCAGCACGTCATCGTGCACGCCCCAGGCCGAGTAGTGGATGCGGCCGATCTTCTTCTGCTGCTTGAACCACGCCAGGTCATGCACTTCATCGAAACCGTGGCTGGCCAGGAACTGGCCCTTGCCGGCGAACTGGCCGTTGGCACCGCCCAGATAGTGGTTGGTATAGCCCTGCTGCTTCAGGTAATCGCCCAGGCACACGGCCTTGGGCAGGAAGCTGCCCATGCGGTCCATGCTGTTCTCATCGCCCTGCGAAGTGGTCAGCGGCACGCCGCACATCGACGAGACCAGGCCGGCGATGGTCCAGCCGCTGCCCTCGGCCGAGGCCAGGTTGCGCACGTCCAGCGACTCGGACGCCAGGCGGTTGAGGTTGGGCATCAGGCCCGGGAAAACGCTCTCGTCCAGATAGGTGCGTTCCAGGCTCTCGCCGTAGATCCAGACGATGTTGCGCGGACGCTGCAGCGGCTGCGTCGGCACCTGGTATTCGGGGGCGATGCGCGCGAAGTCGACCGGACGCAGCTGCTGGTAGAGGCGTTGGCCGTCGCGGGCCAGCGGACTGATCATGATCGTGGCCACCCACACGGCCGCGAAACCGGCGAACAACGCGCCACCGTGGCCAGGCCGGCGCCAGCGCTTCACCCGCGTGGCGAACAGCGGCAGCAGCGAGACCAGCGCCAGCACGATGAAGCCGGCAATGTAGCCCTTGAAGTCGGAGACACCGGCGCCTTCCATATCGGCGCCGAGGTGATACAGGGTTGCAGCGTTGAGGCCATCACCGGACAACTTGTCGATCAGCCACCATGCGCTGAGCATGAGCAGCAGCAACGAGAGCGAACCGGCCTTCCACCACACCCATTTGCCGGACGCGAGGAACAGCCAGCACAGCAGCAGCAACGACAACAACAGTATCCAGAGCATAGGCAGCTTCGGCAGTGACGGGATGTTGATGGACGTCGTACCGACGCGTGTCCATCCGACCGGCGCTGTCACAAGCACATACACATGACAGGCCGATGACCCGATAGTGCATGCACGAACCTGACTGAAATGTTTGTTGAAAGAACGCGCGTGCAATCGCGCTCAGAAGGTAAAACGCGCGTGAAAGGCTTCGTTGGATTGCATTAAAAACAGCATGAATACGGCTGTTTACGTTGATGCGCTAGCGATGCCCACGTTCTTCGCGTGCCCGCGCACGACGATCGAACAACAATGCACTGGTGACGATGCCAAGGCCGAGAACCACGCCGATGAACAGCAGAATCAGGGCGATGAGCGGGTAGCCGAACAGATGCCAGCCGGTGTCGATCTTCATCATCATTGCCGCAGCCATGATCAATGCGGCGCTGATGATGCCGGCCGCAACGCGGTTGGCGATCTTCTGCAGGTTCTCCATCAACCGCGATTCTTCCAGGCCGGTCACCTTCATCTGCAGGCGGTTCTCGGCCAGCAGCGCCATGATGTCCGACAGCTTGCGCGGCCCATCGCGCAGCAGCTGCTGCAGCTCCATCGCCTCGCTGGCGAGGTTGGCGGCTGACAGCGATTTCTTCAGGCGCGCGCGCATCACATGCTGCAGCTGGCGCTCGACGATGCGGCGGGTATCCAGGTCCGGTGCCAGCAACCGGCACACGGTTTCCAGATTGAGCAGGGCCTTGCCCAGCAGGCTCAGCTCCGGCGGCGTGCGCAGGCCGCAGGCGGTGGCGATGCGCACCAGGTCCAGCACCACGCGGCCTTCGGAGAAGCTGCCACTGGCGGCGTAGCGCGCGATCAGCTGGCCGGTCTCACGCAGGTAGCGCTCTTCGTCGAAGGCTTCCAGCCGCGTGCTGATGCTGATCAGGTCATCGGCCACTTCTTCGCCACGGCCATCGACCGCGGCGAACAGAATCTTCAGCAGTCGCTCGCGCAGGCGCGGCGGCATGTGCGCGACCATGCCCAGGTCGAAGATCGCCAGCCGGCCATCGGGCATCACCCGCAGGTTGCCCGGGTGCGGGTCGGCATGGATCTCGCCGTGCACGAAGATCTGGTCCAGGTAGCCGCGGATCAGCGCCGCCGCCAGCGGGTCCATCGATTGTTCGGTGCGGCGTACATCGGGAATCGCATCCACGCGCACGCCGGTGGCTAGTTCCATGGTCAGCACGCGCTGGCTGCTGTAGTCCCACAGCGGCTGCGGTATCCACAGGCGGCGGAACGGCCTGAGATGGCGGCCGAAACGGGCCAGGTTCTCGGCCTCGGCGTGGTAGTCCAGCTCCTGCATCAGGGTCTTGGCGAACTCGTTGAGCCAGTCGCGCAGGCGCACCCGACGGCCGACCTGGGTCAGGTGATCGGCGGCCAGCGCGAAGCTGCGTAGTGCCTCCAGGTCCGAGCGCAGCTGCGCGGCGACCTCGGGTTTCTGCACCTTCACCGCCACCTGGCGGCCATCGTGCAGCACCGCGCGATGCACCTGCGCGATCGAGGCACAGCCCAGTGGCTCGGGATCGAACGCGGCGAACAGCTTGTTCACCGGCGCGCCCAGCTCCTGTTCGACGATGGCATGGATGCGAGCGACCGGGATCTCGGCCACTTTTTCCTGCATGCGCTCCAGCGCGGTGGCGAACTCCACCGGCACCATGTCCGGGCGGGTGGACAGCATCTGGCCCAGTTTGACGAAGGTCGGCCCCAAGGCCTCCAGGTCGCTGACGAACTGTTCCGGGTTGCCATCGGCGGGGACGTCGGCCTGGTTGCTGGCGGCATCCAGGTTCATGCCCGAGAACACGCCCGAATGGCGGTAGCGCATCAGCAGGCGCAGGATCTGGCTGCGCCGGTTCATGCCCTTGACCAGCGGAGGGTTGCCATTGGCGGTGGGCGGATTGCTCAAGCGGAACTCCTTGCAGACGACGGCCGGTAGCGCCGGGCCATGCCCGGCGGAACGGGATCACGCCCCAGTCTGGCCGGGGCGGGGTCGTCACGTGGTGAACCCGATATCTTCCGCAGTCCACGCCGGATCGGTCAGAATCCGCTCATTCCCTCACTTGGACGCCCCATGGCCGGTGCCAGCCTGTTCGCCCTGCTCGACGATATCGCCTCCCTGCTGGACGACGTCTCGGTCCTGACCAAGGTCGCGGCGAAGAAGACCGCCGGTGTGCTCGGCGACGACCTGGCGCTGAACGCGCAGCAGGTCACCGGGGTCAACGCCAACCGCGAACTGCCGGTGGTGTGGGCGGTGGCCAAGGGCTCGCTGGTCAACAAGGTGATCCTGGTACCGGCGGCGCTGGCGATCAGTGCACTGGAGGCCTGGCTGCACAGCCGTGGCTGGAACGTGCCGCTGATCGTGCCATTGATGATGATCGGTGGCGCCTTCCTCTGCTTCGAGGGCGTGGAGAAGCTGGCGCATCGCTTCCTGCATTCCTCCGACGACGATGCCGAGCGCCAGGCCGAGCGCCGCAAGGCGCTGGCCGATACCCAGGTGGACATGGTGGCGTGGGAGAAGGACAAGGTAAAAGGCGCGATCCGTACCGACTTCATCCTCTCGGCCGAGATCATCGTGCTGACCCTGGGCGTGGTTGCCACCGCACCGTTCACCAATCAGGTGGTCACCCTGGCCGTGGTCGCACTGGCGATGACGGTCTTCGTCTATGGACTGGTGGCGGGCATCGTGAAGCTTGATGACGTCGGCCTGTACCTGTCGCGCAAGGGTGGGGCTGTGGCCGCCTTCGGTCGCGGCCTGGTGGCCTCGGCGCCGTGGCTGATGAAGTTCCTGTCGGTGGCCGGCACCATCGCCATGTTCCTGGTCGGCGGCGGCATCCTGGTGCACAACGTGCCGGCACTGCACCACGCGGTGCAGGCGCTGGGTGGCGAAGGGCAGTGGGGCTGGCTGATCAGCGCCGTGGCCAACATGGTGGTGGGCATCATCGCCGGTGCCATCGTGCTGGCCGCGGTGACCGGGTTCCAGAAACTGCGCGGGAAGTAAGCAACGGCCCTTTGTCCGGTAGAGGCCGACCTTGGTCGGCGCTTTGTTTCCCGCGTGTGCCAACCAAGGTTGGCACCTACCGAAGCAGTTTCCGGTGTACCGGGAAACTACCCCGCCTGTACCCGGTTCTTGCCCTGCCGCTTGGCTGCATACAGCGCGTCATCCGCGCGCCGCAGCAGTGCTTCGGTGTCATCGCCGGGCTGCCATTGCGCCAACCCGGCACTGAAATGCACCGGCACGCGCTGGTCCTGCACGGTCAATACGCGGTGCGCCAGCGAGCGCTGCAGGCGCTGCACGGTGGCCATGCTGTCGGCACCCTGGGTTTCCGGCAGCACCAGCACGAACTCGTCGCCACCCAGCCGCGCGATGCCGTCGGTGGCGCGCAGCAGCAGCTTGCACACGGACACCAGGTGCTGCAGCAGCGCATCGCCACCGGCATGGCCGTGCGCATCGTTGGTCTGGTGGAAATCATCAAGGTCGATCATCGCCACGCCCAACGGCGAGTTGTTGCGCGCGGCGCGGGCCAGCTCACGCTGCAGCAGTTCGTCCAGGCCGCGGCGGTTCAGTGCCTGGGTCAGCGGATCGATGCGCGCCAGGTCACCGGCCGCGCGCAGTTCCTGCTCAAGCTCGGTAATGCGCTGCTCGGCACGTTCCACTTCCTGGCGCGCGCTGGCCAGATGATCGCGCGCCTGCGCGGCCTGCTGCTGCACCTTGCCGGTATCGCGCATCACTTCCTGCAGCAGCTGATTGAGGTCGGCGATGCTGCGTGCCTCGCGCAGCTGCAGTGCATAGCTGCCGATGCGGTCGTGGTACTCACCGGTGCTGGTGGCCATGCCATCCATGCGCTCGATGAACTCACCCATCAGTCCGCGCATCGCCGCCTTCGAATCGTCGATGCCCTGGCGCAGCAGGCCCTGCTTGTAGATCACTTCGCGCAGCTCGGCGCGGGTGCGCTCCACCGCTTCGGCTTCCAGCGGTCCGTCCAGCAGGTGGCGCACTGCGGCGATCTGGCCCTGCAGCCAGCTGCGGTCGTCCAGCAGTTCGCTGACGTTCTCCAGCAGCAGCGCGAACAGCTCAAGCAGCAGCGCCTGCTGCTCCTGCCAGCTCTCGGCACGCACGCCGACCTGGTGGCCGAGCTCGCGCACGCCCTGTTCGATCGGTTCCAGCGCCGTGCCCGGTTGCCACTGGCGCAGCTGCATGGCCAGCGTCTGCGCCTGCTCGCGCAGGTCCGGGTCGTGCTGCAGCAGGGCCACCACCGCGCCACCCAGCAGCAACCGCAGCTGCTCGGACAGGCGCAGGCTTTCCGGCTGCCCGTCCGGCGAATGCTGTTCGATGGTTCGGATGTACTTGTCGATCAGCTGCCGCATCGCGCGCCCGTAGCGCGGCCAGTCGGCACTGGCCTGCGCCGACTGCAGGCGGTCACCCATGTCACCCAGTTCGCCGGGCAGGGTGGCCATGCCGTTGGCGAACGCGGCCAGCAGTGGTTCCGGTGCATCGGCGCCGGCGAACAGCTGCTGCAGGGCCACACCACCGCCGCCCTGCAGCACCACGCGGTCTCCCAGCCCGTCATCCACCACCGCGCGCACGCGTGCCGGCGGCCCAAGGGCGGTACCGGGGGCAGGGCGGTGGTCGGGCTGGTCCGTCATGGAGCAAATCCTGGGGGCTGGCAGGGACTGGTTCCAGCATATCGGCGCGGCTGCCGACGGCTTGAACGGCTAGGATGGGCGACAGGATGCCGCAGTGGAGGTGGTGATGCGCGTGATGTTGCTGGGGGCGACCGGCCTGGTCGGCGGGCTGACCCTGCGCAGGCTGCTGGATGACCCGCGCTGTAGTGCCGTGGTCGCTCCCACCCGCCGCCCGCTGGGCATGACCCACGGGACGCTGGAGAACCCGGTGCTGGCCTTCGATGCGCTGCCCGCCGCAGCCGGGTGGGCGCGTGTGGACGCGGTCATCTGCGCGCTCGGCAGCACCATTGCCCAGGCCGGCAGCCGCGAGGCCTTCCATCACATCGACCACGACTACCCGCTGGCGTTCGCCCGGCTGGCGCAGGCGCAGGGTGCGCAGACCTATGTGCTGAACTCCGCAGCCGGCGCCAACCCGCAGTCGTCGATCTTCTACAGCCGGGTGAAGGGCGAGCTGGAGCATGACCTGCGTGCGCTGGGGTTCGCTTCGCTGACGCTGGTACGCCCTGGGTTGATTGGTGGCGAGCGTAACGAGGTGCGGCGTGGCGAGCTTTTCGCATTGTCGGTGCTGGGCGCACTGGGGCCGGTGCTGCCACGGGCATGGCGGATCAATCCGGCCAGCGAGATCGCCAAGGCACTGGTCGAAGCCGCGCTGGCCCCGCAACCTGGGCAGCATGTAGTGGCGTCGAACGCACTGGTCGGCTAATGTCGCGTGCGCTGCGCCTGACCCAGCTTCAACAGCTGCTGCGCCGCCATCGGCGGCCGGTGGCCGGGCAGGTGCTGGCCGAAGCGCTGGGCATCAGCCTGCGCACGCTGTACCGCGATATCGAGACCCTGCGCGAGCAGGGCGCTGACCTGCGTGGCGAGGCCGGCGTCGGCTACCAGCTGGCGCCGAGCGATACCCTGCCGCCGATGACCCTGCCACCTGCGGAGATCGATGCATTGGTGCTGGGCCTGCGCTGGGTCGCGGCACGCACAGAGCCTGCGTTGGCCGAGGCCGCGCGTGATGCCCTGGCCCGCATCGCGCATGTGTTGCCTGCCGCGCGGCGCGAAGCGCTGCGTGATAGCGGCCTGCGCGTGGGTCCCTCGCGTGCGGCAGCCAAGGTACCCGCTGCGCGCCTGCAGGCTGTGCGCGAAGCGGTGAGCGCGCAACAACGACTGCAGTTCGGCTACCAGGATGCGCAGGGCCAACGTACCGAGCGCATCGTCTGGCCGTTCGCACTGGGCTACTTCGATGAAGTGCCGATGCTGGCGGCGTGGTGTGAGAGTCGCGAGGACTTCCGTCATTTCCGCTTGGACCGCATCCGCCAGGTGCGCGTGCTGGAGGATCGCTACCTCGTGCCACGCGCCACCCTGCTGCGGCGCTGGCAGAAGGCGCAGGGCATCGCCCCAGACTGGCTGGACCGTTCGTAGCGTCGGGTTTGCCCGCCTGCTTCCGCGTTTCGTTTCCTGCTGCTGGTGGGATGGGTTGGTGGGCTTCGCTCTTTGCTCCTGGTAGATGTCGAGCTTGCTCGACCGCCTTTGATCTTCGCGAACAGCAGTCGAGCAAGCTCGACCCCTACCAAGGCAAGGGCAACAGCAGTCCAGAAAGCCCGACGCTACTGACAGAATCTGTCAGCAGGGCCGTACCACCATGAACGCTCCCAACAACGGAGCTTCCCCATGTTCACGCCCAGCACCCTGCTGCAGTACGTGCGCGACGTCGCCGCCAGCGCCACGTTCTACCGCGGTATTCTCGGCAAGCCACCGGTCGAGCAGTCGCCCGGTTTCGCCCTGTTTCTGCTCGGCGATGGCGCTGCGCTGGGCCTGTGGCAACGCGACGACGTGCAGCCGCCGGTGTCCGCACAGGCCGGTGCCGCCGAACTGGCGATGGTGGTCGCCAACCCGGAGGCCGTGCAGCAGATGCACGATGCGTGGCACGCACTCGGCGTGCAGATTCTGCAGACACCGGTGACCCTGGAATTCGGCCACACCTTCGTCGGTGCCGATCCGGATGGCCACCGCCTGCGTGTCTACAGCCGCGCCGAGGGGTTGGTCGCGCGCGATTGATTCAGGGAGGGAGCCGGTGCTGGCCGGCTCCTAGACCTGCCCTTGCTTCTGCGCTGCTTCGATGACGATTGAAAATGTCTCGTCGTCTTCCGAATCCCATTCAATGGCCAGCTGGGCCAGCTCTGCGACCACGTCGCGGCCTGGATTGCATCGCCTGAGCTCTTTGATGAACTGTCGGACCTGGCGTGGCGTTAATTCACTGCCCGGATAGTTGAAGAGATTGAGCGCAGCATCTGAAGAGACGTCCAAGAGGTCGGGGGCGAGGATGGAATACGCTTTGATGTAGCGGGAGAGCGGAATATCCGACAGGAAGTTCTCTGCTGCACACATGATCGACGCGTCATGTGGCGGATTCCGGAGGAATTCCCTCATGACCCCAAGGACGACTTCTACTGACGGTGGTTTTGTTAGTGGCCGGTAGAAGTGGTTGGCGTATGCACGGTCACCTTCGCGGGTGACCGCAGCATCCGATAGCGTTGCGAGCATTGTGATCCAGACGTCAGCGTCCAGCGGCGTAGCCGGTTCGGCGTGTCCTTGTTGATCGGCATTGGGGATGATCGCCCGGACGATGGACTCGCCATTGCGCCATGACTGCAGACGGGAGTCGATAATTGCGTACACCTGCTCCTGCTTGTCCCACATGGCGTCCGGCGAGGGCATGGCGTCTTGAGGGAACAATGAGAAGACGTCCGACAAGTAGGGTGCGGCCATGCAGAAGTAGCGAACGGTGAACTCCAGCAATTCCGGGTCGAATGCAGCGCCGGGGATTTCGTCCTGGAAGGCAGCTTCGATGCATGCCAAGGCATCTGCCGGCGAGGGAGCGGCGGCTACCGTAGAACCGACCGATGCGTCGAGGAACGCGCGATTTCGGGCGAGCCAGCGCAGGAAGATGATGCTGAGGACCCAGTTCGTGTCAGACGGATCCTCATCCCTCGTCAACCGTAAGAAGAATGGAGAGGTGCGGAAGAAATCATCGCCCGCCTTCAGGAATTCTTCGAGTGTGGGCGGTGTCTCGAACATGGGGATTCGACGTCCAAAGAGAGGCCCAATGCTATCGAGCTACTCTTGGGAATCCATGCAACTATTCTCAAAATGCTCCCTTGCGCTCTCGCCCGACCGTCGGAGAGCCCAGTAGATCCGCGCCATGCGTAGATGGGGCGCGACGGAGCGGGCACAAAAAAACGCCGGGCATTGCCCGGCGTTTCTCCAATTCATGTGCCAACCAAGGTTGGCACCCACCAGTCAGTTTCATGTGCCAACCAACGGTTGGCACCCACCGATAAGCTGGTTGATCAGCTGGCCAGCGCCAAATCGTCCATCATCGCGCGCAGGAAGCGGGCGGCTTCGCCACCGGTAGCCGCGCGGTGGTCGAAGGTGACCGACAGCGGGATCACCTTGTGCGCTTCCACGCCGCCGATCACCGGGGTCATCTGGTGGCGGGCACGGCCGGCACCGACGATGGCCACGCACGGCGGCACCACGACCGGGGTCGCGTAGCGGCCGGCGAACATGCCGAAATTGGACAACGAGATGGTGTAGCCGCTCAGTTCCGAGGCAGCGATCGAACGCGATTCCACCTGCTCGCGCAGGCGGTTGACGCCTTCGCGGATGCCGCGTGCATCGAGCATATCGGCATTGCGCAGGGCCGGCACAAACAGGCCGTCGTCGGTGTCCACGGCGATGCCGATGTCCACCTGCGCGTGCAGGGTGCGGGTCAGCGCTTCGCCGTCGAACCAGGCGTTCATCGCCGGCACCTTCTGTGCGGCGACCACGATCGAACGCACCAGGCGCGCGGTGACGTCGTTGCCCGGCAGCCAGGCGTGGATGTCGGCGTCGTCGTTCAGCGTGGTCGGCACGACCTTGCTGTGTGCGTCGGCCATCACGCGCGCCATGTTGCGGCGCACGCCCTTCAGCGGTTCCGGCTGGCCCTTGGCGACCACGCCCGGCGGCTGGGTGCGCATCGGCTTGCCGGCGGCGGACAGCGGGGTGCGCGCTTCGCTCTGCACCGCGGCAGACACCTGCGCCGGGGCCGGCGCGGCGTAGGCGGCAGCAGCGGCCGGCGCCGGAGCGGCACCGATCTTTGCGCTGCCATCAGCCGCTGCCTGCTTGACGTCGGCCATGGTCACCGCGCCATCGGCGCCGGTGGCGCGTACGCGGGACAGGTCCACGCCTAGCTTGCGCGCGGTGGCACGCACGGCCGGTACGGCCTTGACGCCACCAACGGCGAGCGCCTGCTCGGCGTGCACGGCGTTGGAGCTCTGCATCGCACCGACCACGGTACCGGCGTCGTCACGCTCGGCGGCGGCGGGCTTGGCGGCTTCGGCGGCCACCGGTGCGGCAGCGGCCGGCAGCGGCGGCGGGGTCGGTGCAGCGGCCGGCGCTGCATGGCCGTGGCTGTGGCCGGTGTCCTGGCCATCGGCGCGCTGCGGCAGGTTCGGGTCCAGCTCGAAGCTGGCCAGCACCGAACCGGTCGGGATGATGTCGCCGGCGGCGCCGGACAGCTTCAGCACCGTGCCGGAGAACGGCGAGGGCACTTCGACGACGGCCTTGGCGGTCTCCATCGAGACCAGCGGCTCGTCCAGCTTGATCACATCGCCTTCCTTGACGAACCACTCGACGATGGTCGCGTCCGGCAGGCCTTCGCCCAGGTCGGGCAGGTTGAAGTTCTTGGTCTGGCTCATTTGCAGTTCTCTTCCAGCAGTTCCAGTTCGCGGGCCGGCAGCCAACCCGTCGCGCCATTGGCGCGCTCGGACCACCACCACCCGCCGTGTTCGTGATGAAGCTTCACCATCTCGCCGTTTTCCACATCCAGCTCGCGGGCGTCGTAGTCGCACAGGGCTTCGGCGCGACCCTCGTCCAGCAGCTGCAGCCAGGCGATGGGCGCCCATCCAGCGCGCCCATCGTTGGTGCGTACCCAGGCAAACGCCGGCCATTCCTCGTCACGTACACCTACTTCGACGATCTGGCCGGTGCGGAACCGGAGCGGGTTGGGATACTGGCTGCGGTAAGCCCCCAGGAGGCGGGCCCGCATGTCAGCCGGCCGCCACCGCGCGCTTGGCCGCAGCCACGATCCGCTCAACGCTCGGCAGGTACTTCATTTCCAGGCGGAACAGCGGAATGTGGGTGTCGTAGCCAGTGACGCGCTCGACCGGGGCCAGCAGGTCGTAGATCGATTCCTCGGCCAGGCGCGCGGCGATTTCGGCGCCGAAGCCCGCGGTTTTCGGGGCCTCCTGCACGATCACGCAGCGGCCGGTCTTGGCCACCGATTCGGCGATCGTGGCGAAGTCCAGCGGACGCAGCGTGGCGACGTCGATGACTTCGGCGCTGATGCCTTCACCGGCCAGCTTGTCGGCCGCTTCCAGCGCTTCCTTCACCTGCGCGCCCCAGGTCACCAGGGTCACGTCGGTGCCGTCGCGCAGCACGAAGCAGACGTCCAGCGGCAAGGCTTCGCCGTCGTTGACGACCACTTCCTTGTACTGGCGGTAGATGCGCTTGGGCTCCATGTAGATGACCGGATCCGGCTCGCGGATCGCGGCCAGCAGCAGGCCGTAGGCACGCTGCGGCGACGACGGCAGCACCACGCGCAGGCCCGGTACGTTGGTGAAGATCGCCTCGTTCGCTTCGCTGTGGTGTTCCGGTGCGCGGATACCACCGCCCCACGGCACGCGCAGCACCATCGGGCAGTGCAGGCGGCCACGCGTGCGGTAACGCAGGCGTGCGGCATGGCAGACGATATGGTCGACCATCGGGTACATGAAACCGTCGAACTGGGCTTCGGCCACCGGCTTCATGCCCTGTGCCGCCAGACCGATGGTCAGGCCGGTGATGGTGGTTTCATCCAGCGGGGTGTCGAGGATGCGCTCGGAGCCGAAGCGCTGCTGCAGGCCGGCGGTGGCGCGGAACACGCCGCCGTTGACGCCCACGTCCTCGCCCAGCACCAGCACCGACGGGTCGTGCTCCAGCTCCCAGGCCAGTGCCTGGGTGATGGCTTCGATCAGGGTGATGGGGGTGGTGGTCATGCTCTGTTCTCCGCGCGCGACGGCGGCGCTGTCGGCGGCGTTGGTGTGCGCGCCGGGCGCGCCGTTCTTGATCTCATCCATGGCGCTGCTCCAGGGCGATCGCCTGGGCACGCTGGGCCAGCAGGTCCTGCGGCGGATCGGCGTAGAGGAAATCGAACATCGCCTCGACCGGCTGCACCGGCGTGTTGAGGTACAGGTTCACCTCCTCGTCCACGCGCGTGCCGCACTCGGCGACCCAAGCGGTTTCCTCTTCCTCGCTCCAGACGCCGGCGTTGATCAGGTACTTGCGCAGGCGCAGCATCGGTTCGCGCTGCCAGGCATCCTTCACTTCGGCGTCGTCGCGGTAGCGGCGCGCGTCATCGGCGGTGGTGTGGTCAGACAGGCGGTAGGTCATCAGTTCCAGCACAGTGCCACCGTCGCCGGCCAGCGCACGTTCGCGCGCCTGCTCCATTGCCGCCAGCACCGCGATCAGGTCGTTGCCGTCCACCTGCAGGCAATGCAGGCCGCCGGCCAGACCCTTCTGTGCCAGCGTTTCGGCACCGGTCTGGGCCGAACGCGGGACCGAGATGGCCCAGCCGTTGTTGACGATGCACAGGATCAGCGGCAGCTTGTAGGCGCCGGCCGAATTCAGTGCCGCGTAGAAGTCGGTCTTGGAGCTGCCGCCGTCGCCACACACGGCCACCGCGATCTGCGGTTCCTTGTTGAGCTTGAACTTCAGCGCGGCGCCTGCGGCATGCAGGCACTGGGTGGAAATCGGCACGCAGAACGGGAAGTCCTTGGCTGCGTTGCCGCCGTAGTCGTTGCCGCGTTCGTCGCCGCCCCAGTACATCAGCACGTCGTGCGGGCGCACGCCGCGCATGAACATCGCGCCATACTCGCGGTAGGACGGTGCGAACACGTCGTCCTTCTGCATCGCAGCGCCGATACCCACGTGCGCGGCTTCATGGCCCAGGCAGGCGGCATAGGTGCCGAGCTTGCCGGTGCGCTGCAGCGCGATGGATTTGCTGTCGAACGTACGTACGAACAGCATCTGCTTGAACAGCGGCACCAGGACCTTGGGGTCGCGCAGCGACGCGGGCAGGTCATCGCGGACGAGCTTGCCGTCCACGTCCAGGTACTGCAGGTATTCGATCTTGAATTCAGCGGCAACCGTCATTGCGTACTGCACCTTCGACAGAGAAGTTACAAATGATATGAATCGCCATGTTAAGGAACGCGTACGGAATAGCCTTCCTGCGGCGCAACACGGCGACGCCCTGTTTTACCCCTGCCGGCGGGTGGGGGGCCAATAACAACAACGTATTCAGTCGTTGCTGCAAAGCATCAGAATACGCCTCTGGCTGACTGCCCGTGCAACGGCCCGAACGGTTCCACGCGCAGCCCCCATATCAGGGGATGCTCCACGGGCGCCCGGACGCCCCGGTATGGACCCGGCGGCTGCCAGCGCGGCGGCAACGCGCTACCCTTGCCGCCCCCGATCTGGTCCCGCCCATGTCCGTCGACAACAACCAACGCGATCTCGAAGCTGGCATCCACACCGATCTGCAGGGGCGGCTGACCTATGGCGGCTACCTGCGGCTGGACCAGCTGCTCAGCGCGCAGCAGCCGTTGTCCAACCCGCCGCACCACGACGAGATGCTCTTCATCATCCAGCACCAGACCTCGGAGCTGTGGCTGAAGCTGCTCGGCCACGAACTGCGTGCCGCGATCGGCTTCCTGCAGCGTGATGAAGTCTGGCAGTGCCGCAAGGTGCTGGCGCGCAGCAAGCAGGTGCTGCGCCAGCTGACCGAGCAGTGGTCGGTGCTGGAAACGCTGACCCCGTCCGAGTACATGGGCTTCCGCGACGTGCTGGGCCCGTCCTCCGGCTTCCAGTCGCTGCAGTACCGCTACATCGAGTTCCTGCTGGGCAACAAGAACGCGCAGATGCTGCAGGTGTTCGAGCACGACCCGGCCGGCCAGGCGCAGCTGCGCACCGCACTGGAAGCGCCCAGCCTGTACGAGGAATTCCTGAAGTACCTGACCCGTTTCGGCCACGCCGTCCCAGCGGTGTACGAGGCCCACGACTGGACCCAGCCGCATGTGGCCGATGACGCACTGCAGCCGGTCTTCGAACGCATCTACCAGGACACCGATCGCTACTGGCGCGAGTATTCGCTGTGCGAGGACCTGGTGGACCTGGAGACCGCGTTCCAGCTTTGGCGATTCCGTCACATGCGCACGGTGATGCGGGTGATCGGCTTCAAGCGCGGCACTGGTGGCTCGTCCGGCGTCGGCTTCCTGGCCAAGGCGCTGGAACTGACCTTTTTCCCGGAACTGTTCCAGGTGCGCACCAGCCTGCAGGCCGCACCCCCGGCCGATCTGGCCTGACTCCCATTCAGCTTGGTTCCCGGCCGGCGGCTGGATCGTTTCAGATGCAAGTTCAGCGAGCAGGCCGGCACCTGCCTCAAACGGCGTGTATTTGACGTGAACGCCAGAAGTCGGTGATCCTCGCGCGTTGCTCCACTGCACATCGGACGTGCTTGTCATCCACCGAACCAGGAAATCCGCATGAGCTTGAACGCCACTGCGAACACCCCAGAGCCGGCCGTGCCGGACTTCAAGACCATGATGGGCCACCCGCGCCCGTTGTGGATGCTGTTCATGACCGAGTTCTGGGAACGCTTTGCGTTCTACGGCATCCGCTGGGCCTTGGTGCTGTACATCGTCGCCCAGTTCCGTGATGGCAGTGCCGCCGGTGAAGCCGACGCCAGTCGCATCTACGGTGCCTACCTGGCGCTGGTGTACGCCGCGGCGATCTTCGGTGGCTACGTGGCCGACCGGGTGTTGGGGTACCAGCGCTCGATCCTGACCGGTGCAGTCATCATGGCCGCCGGCCTGTTCATGATTTCGTTGCCGGAAGAGCATCTATTCAAGCTCGGCCTGGCCACGATCATCGTCGGCAACGGCATGTTCAAGCCGAACATCTCGACCATGGTCGGCAAGCTGTACGGCCTGAAGGATGAGCGTCGCGATTCGGGCTTCACCATCTTCTACATGGGCATCAACATCGGCGCGATGATCGCTCCGGTGCTGACCGAGTACCTGGCCCGCAAGGTCTTCGGCACCTCGGAAATGCCGTCCTACAAGGTCGTGTTCATCGCCTCGGGCGTGGGCATGCTGATCTCGCTGGTGTGGTTCTACGTCGGACGTGCCGGCCTGAAGGGCATCGGTGCTCCGCCGGCCGGCGCTGAAGGCTTCGGCCGTGTCGTCATGGTGCTGGTGGGCTCGCTGTTCGCCATTCCGGTGGCCTACTTCCTGCTGGCCACCGGCGCCACCGCGCTGGCCTGGATCCTGGGCGTGATGTTCGCCGCACTGGCCGTGCTGCTGCTGGTCGAAGGCATCCGCGAGGGCAAGGTGCAGCGCGACCGCGTGATCGCCATGCTGATCATCTTCGCCTTCAACGTGATGTTCTGGATGTTCTTCGAACAGGCCGGCAGCTCGTTCACCTTCCTGGCCGAGAACATCGTCAACCGCCAGATGGGTGAGTGGACCTTCCCGACCGCCTGGTTCCAGTCGGTCAACTCGGTGGCCATCATCACCCTGGCGCCGATCATCGCCTGGATCTGGGTGGCCCTGGGCCGCGCCAATCCGTCGATTCCGCGCAAGTTCGGCCTCGGCCTGCTGTTCAACGGCGCCGCCTTCGCCCTGCTGATGTATGCGCTGTCGCAGATGGTGGTGGACGGCAAGATCCCGTTCTGGACCCTGTTCATGGTCTACGTCATCCAGTCCGTCGGTGAGCTGTGCCTGTCGCCGATCGGCCTGTCGATGGTGACCAAGCTGGCCCCGGTGCGCCTGGTCGGCTTCGGCATGGGTGGCTGGTTCCTGTCCACCGGCATCGGCAACAACCTGTCGGGCATCTTCGCCGGCGTTGTGAGTGGTGAAGGCGGCATGACGGTCGAGTCGGCACTGAAGGGGTATACCTTCGGGTTCTGGGCTCTGATCGGCTCCGGCGTGGTGCTGTTCCTGGTCGCCCCGCTGATCAACAAGCTGATGCACGGCGTCAAATGATGATGAGAGGGTAGAAGGCATGCGTAGCAAGCTCGGTGGTGCAATGGTGGTGGTCTGTGCGGCGCTGATCGGCGCCTGTTCCCAACCGCAACCGCCTGCCGTCGCCGAGCCTACGCAGCCCCTGGATACCCGACCCACCGAGCCACCGGTCGCTGACCCCAGCGAACCGGTGGCCTCGGGCAACACCCCGGTGGCGGCGGACATCGCCGCCATCGCAGGGCTCGGTGCTCAGTTCGACCCGGCCCGCGACCCGGCCAATGACCTGGCCACCGCCAAGGTGGAAGCCCAGCGTGGCAAGAAGCGCATCCTGCTCGAGGTCGGCAACGCCGCCTGCGAGCGCTGCCATGCGTTGGACGAACTGGTGGAAGGCAATGGCGACCTGCGCCGCTTCCGCGATGCCCACTACGTGTGGGTGAAGATCAACGCCAGTGACGAACAGCCCAACACCGCCTTCTTCGCACAGTTCCCGATGATGGAACGCGACTACCCGTATCTGCTGGTGCTCGATGCCGATGGTGGACTGCTGGTATCGCAGGCGACTGGTGAGCTGCGCAAGGGCGGAACTTTCCAGCCCGCGCGCGTGACCGCGTTCCTCAAGCAGTGGGCACCTGACCGGTAGTGCCGGCCGCTGGCCGGCAACCTCGCTGGGTGCCGCCTGCTGGTCAGCATGCTCTGATGGCTGCCAACCGCGGGCCAGCAACCTCGGTGGGTGCCGACCGTTGGTCGGCACAGAAGTGCATCCACGCAGGGCGTGGATCTATTGCGCGCGCCGTCACACTCTCCGAATCGGTGTCTCAATTTCACTGAGTGCACGCCGCTACCGGCAAGGACTTCAGTCGACGCCCCGTCGATGCAACCTACCGGAACGCCCATGCACAGCGACCACGCCGAACGATTGCCCGAACCTGCCAGCGCATTGGCCGAGGGCGGAGCAGATGAGGGCGTGACCCTGCCCCCGCAGGAGGCGCTGCTGGATGACGCGGGTACCGGCGGGGATACCGTTGAACTGGCACCGCCGCGTCACCGCCTGCCGCAGATCGCGCTGCCCGACAACGTGGTGCTGAAGGGTGCGGTGCAGAAACTGGTCGAGCAGAAATCACGGCTCGATGCGTTGGCCGCCGAAGGCCAGCTGGCCGGGCTGCTGCCGCCGGAATGGCAGGGCCATGGCGTGCGTGCCATCGAACTGTCCACCTTCATCCAGGGCGTACTGCCGTTCCTGCAGCCGGGCGAACGTGGCGAAACCGCGCCCGCACGCCTGCCGGTGCGCCATGTGCTGGGCGATGACAGCCGCTGGGGCCTGGACGATGTCTCCGAACCGAAATCGCTGGCCTGGTACCTGGCCAGTGATGAGCGCGCCACTGCCGGCAGCAAGGATGTGGCCGAGGCCTATCTGGTGGGTGCACTCGGCCTGGCGTGGATGCAGGAAGGGCGCAGCCGTCCTGGATTCCTGCGCGCGATGGGCCAGGACAGCCTGGCGGCGCGGGTGACCATGCTCGGCTACCCACCAGCCGGGGAGCTGGCGCTGTACAGCGTCACCGCCCACGGCCAGCCACAGATCTGGTGCGTGCATGGCCGGCGCCGCATGCGCCCGTTGGTGGCGCCGTGGCTGAGCGTGCCGCTGCTGACCGCCTACGGCGTGCCGGCACCGGTGGCGTGGCCGTCCAGTTTCCCGCCGGTGGAGGCCGTGGCCGAGCTGCTGGCGACCGCACGCCAGGGGCGCGCGCTGCCGGAAGTGGACCTGGGCAAGGTGGTGGCGAAGATCGCCGAGGATGCAGCGTCCGATGCCTGGCAACCGGTCAGCCTGCTGCAGCTCAACACCTGGTCGCCGCGCTGGCACTTCTTCCTGGGCACCTTCGTCGGCCTGCCGTCGCTGCTGCTGGTGGCCGCGGCGCTGGCGCTGCCAGGGGCGGTCGAAGCGGCCACGGTTGCGGCTTCGCTGGGCTTCGCCGGTGGCGCCATCGCCGCGCTCGCAGTGCCGTGGATCCATGCACGGCGCAAGCATCTGAGCTGAGGCGTGGGTGCAGTGGAACTACAGAGGGCTGGGCGGCAGGTTCTCCATCTGTTGCCGGGCCCGCTCCATGGCGGTCTGCAATCTCTGCTTGAGGACCTCACGAGAGGGCAGGGTGGTCAGGTATTCCGCAACATGGATGCCTGAGCGGTCCAGCTCCAGCAATTCGATCTGGCCCGCCTTCTTCCCTGTGCAGAGGATGATGCCCAACGGCGCTTGCTCACCGTCCTCACGTTCATGGCGGTCCAACCAGCGCAGATAGAGCTCCATCTGTCCTTTGTACGCAGGCTTGAACTCGCCGATCTTCAGCTCGATGGCAATCAGCCTACGCAGGCGGCGGTTGTAGAACAGCAGGTCCAGATGGAAGTCATCGCCGTCGATCTGGATGCGCTTCTGGCGAGCGACGAAACTGAAGCCCGTGCCAAGTTCGAGCAGGAAGCCCTGCATCTCGCGAAGGATCGCGCTTTCCAGGTCCTGCTCGTCCAAGCTGTCCTTCAGGCCAAGAAAATCCAGTACGTAGGGATCACGCAGTACCAGCCCTGGAGACAGCTGCTGGTTGCCGCGGAGTGCCGCCAACTCATCGGCGATGGTCTGCTCGGGCTGACTGGAAAGCGCGGTGCGCTCGTACAGCATTGAGTCGATACGCTGGCGCAATGTGCGCACGCTCCAGCCCACGGTGCCGGCCATCTGTGCATAGAAATCGCGCTTGAGCGGATCCGCAAGCGGGATCAGCGCGATGAAGTGGGTCCAGCTCAATTGTCGTATCAGCGATACGACAATCTGCTCGTCTGCAAATGCGATGGAGAACTGCACCATCCGGCGCAGGCTCTTCTCACCGAAGGACGTGCCGAACTCGGCAGACAGTGCCTTTGCGATCCGGGTGAAGAGAAGCTCTCCGTAGCGGGCCCGTTGCCCAGCCATCTGATCCACCTGGATGCGGCGGCCTATTCGCCAGTACAGCAGGGTCAGCTCGGCGTTGATGGTCCTGTGCATCTGCGGAAATGTCGGCGGGCGAGGGCGACACCCGAGGACGGGATCTGCGGGAAGTGAATGCGTTCGATGGCCTCGCTTGCGTCCCGCCCACGGCCCGCCAAAGAGCGGGTCGCGTCAGAACAAAAGGGGGCGGACGACAATCGCCCAGCCACTGTTCCACTACCGACCAGGGTCGACATCCGCGACCTGGGGCTCAAAACGACTTAATCCCCTCCGTCCCCTTTTTCTTTCAGACCCCTTCGCCCATCCGCTCCAGGCCGTCGCCGGCCAGGCGCAGGATCAGCTTCTCCAGCACCTGTTCCTCTTCCTCGCTCAGCACCGACATCAGCTTGCGGGTGATCTCGATCACCATTGGCGCGATGGTCTCGTACACCTCGAAGCCGGCCGCCGACAGCGCCAGCACCGAGCGACGGCGGTCGTCGCCATGGGTCTCGCGCTTGATGAAGCCACGCTCCAGCAGGCGGGCCACGGCGCGGCTGACCGCCACCTTGTCCATCGCCGTGCGGTCGGAGACCTCGCTGGCCGAGGAGCCCGGGTACAGCGCCAGGATGGTGATCACCCGCCATTCGGGGATCGCCAGACCGTAACGATCGCCGTATAGCTTGGCGATGTTGCCGCTGACCCGGTTGGACAGCACGCTCAGCCGGTACGGCAGGAACTGTTCCAGGTCGAGCAGGACGTGCGAGGAACGCAGGCGGGTCGAAACGGGATCGGCGGGGCTCATGTTGCGGTGCACCTTGCTGGTGGTTTCAAGTGTAACTATAAGGGGTAGGTCCAGACCCTGCATTCTCGCCGGGTCCCTACCTGCCCGCACCTGGTTTGTACCGATGCGGTACCGATTCGGAGCCACGCCATGAATACCGCAGTCCCGACCGCCTCGCACCCCAACCCCGGCATGCAGGTCACCACCTTCGAGAACCCGATGGGCATCGACGGCTTCGAGTTCGTCGAATTCGCCGCCCCGGCCGGCCGTGGCCAGGAGCTGCATGAGTACTTCCGGAAGATGGGCTTCAGCGCGGTGCTCAAGCACAAGCAGCGTCCGATTACCGTCTATCGCCAGGGCGACGTCAACTTCCTGGTCAATGAAGACCCCGATTCGTTCGCCGCCGACTTCGCCGAAAAGCACGGCCCGTGTGCCTGCGGCTTCGCCATCCGCTTCAAGAAGCCGGGCCAGGAGGTCTACCAGACCGCACTGGGCAACGGTGCCGAGGCGATCGCCTTCAAGCCGGACAGCAAGGCGGTCAATGCCCCCGTCATCAAGGGCATCGGCGACTGCATGCTGTACCTGGTCGACCGCTATGGCAGCGCCGGCAGCATCTTCGATGGCGACTACGAGCTGATCGCCGGCGCCGAACTGCGCCCGAAGGGCTTCGGCTTGACCTTCATCGACCACCTGACCCACAACCTGTACTTCGGCAACATGCAGCAGTGGTCGGACTACTACGAGCGCCTGTTCAACTTCCGCGAGATCCGCTACTTCGACATCAAGGGCCTGAAGACCGGCCTGGTGTCCAAGGCGATGACCGCGCCGGACGGCATCGTGCGCATTCCGCTGAACGAGTCGTCCGACCCGAAGAGCCAGATCAACGAGTACCTGGACGCGTACAAGGGCGAGGGCATCCAGCACATCGCCTGCTTCACCGAGAACATCTACGAGACCGTCGAAGCGATGCGCGCGCAGGGCGTGGACTTCCTCGACACGCCGGAGACCTACTTCGACGTGATCGACCAGCGCGTGCCGAACCACGGTGAAGACGTGGCACGCCTGGCCAAGAACAAGATCCTGATCGATGCCGATCCGGAAACCCACCAGCGCAAGCTGCTGCAGATCTTCACCCAGAACTGCATCGGCCCGATCTTCTTCGAGATCATCCAGCGCAAGGGCAACGAAGGCTTTGGCGAAGGCAACTTCACCGCGCTGTTCGAAAGCATCGAGCGCGACCAGATCCGCCGCGGCGTGCTGTAAGGTCTGCAGGCAATGTCGGCCTCCCGCCGACATTGCCTGTCCGAATGGTAGTGCCGGCCGCTGGCCGGCAATCTCTGGAGTTTCCATGTCCCCCGCCATCACCGCCCGCGGCTACCAGTCCGGCTTCGGCAACGAATTCGCCACCGAGGCCGTCGCCGGCGCGCTGCCGGTCGGGCAGAACTCGCCGCAGAAGGTGGCCCACGGCCTGTACGCCGAGCAGTTGACCGGCACCGCGTTCACCGCGCCGCGTGGCAGCAATCGCCGCAGCTGGCTGTACCGGATCCGCCCGGCGGTAACCCATGGTGAGTTCACCCCGTTCGCGCAGTCGCAGCTGCAGTGCGATTTCGCGGCGCAGCCGGCGTCGCCGAACCAGCTGCGCTGGAGCCCGTTGCCGCTACCGGAGCTGCCGACCGACTTTGTCGAAGGTCTGTATACGATGGGTGGCAACGGCTCGCCGGATGCGCATGCCGGTGTGGGTATCCACCTCTACGCCGCCAACCGCGACATGGTCGGCCGCTATTTCTACGATGCCGATGGCGAACTGCTGATCGTGCCGCAGCTGGGCGCGCTGCGCCTGCTGACCGAGCTGGGCGTGATCGAGATCGAGCCGCAGCAGATCGCGGTGATTCCGCGTGGCGTGCGGTTCCGCGTCGAACTGCCCGATGGCCCGAGCCGCGGCTACATCTGCGAGAACTACGGTGCGCTGCTGAAGCTGCCCGACCTCGGTCCGATCGGTTCCAACGGCCTGGCCAACCCGCGCGACTTCGAGACCCCGCACGCGGCGTTCGAGGATATCGATGGTGATTTCGAGCTGATCGCCAAATTCGACGGCCGCCTGTGGCGCGCGCCGATCGACCATTCGCCGCTGGACGTGGTGGCCTGGCACGGCAACTACGCGCCGTACCGCTACGATCTGCGCCGCTTCAACACCATCGGCTCGATCAGCCATGACCATCCGGACCCGTCGATCTTCCTGGTGCTGCATTCGCCCAGCGACACGCCGGGGACCAGCAACATGGATTTTGCGATCTTCCCGCCGCGCTGGCTGGTGGCGCAGAACACCTTCCGCCCGCCGTGGTTCCACCGCAACATCGCCAGCGAGTTCATGGGCCTGGTGCATGGCGCCTACGACGCCAAGGCCGAAGGCTTCGTGCCCGGCGGCGCGTCGCTGCACAACTGCATGAGCGGCCACGGCCCGGATGCGCCGACCTTCGACAAGGCATCCAACGCGGACCTGTCCAAGCCGGACGTGATCAAGGACACGATGGCCTTCATGTTCGAGACCCGCGCGGTGATCCGCCCGACCGCGCAGGCCTTGGCTGCCGGCCATCGGCAGGGCGATTACCAGCAGTGCTGGAACGGCCTGCGTAACAACTACCGCTGACCCGAAAAAGGGACGGAGGGGATTAAGTCGCAATCGGCACACGTGTGCTGATTGCGACTTAATCCCCTCCGTCCCCTTTTCTTCAGGCGGCCTCCGCGAACGCGTCGCAATGCTCCAGCGGCAGCGCCTCCAGCAGGCGTTGCCGCACGCGCTGGCAGTAGCCGTCCGAGGTCAGCCCGGGCAGCATCTGCATCGCCGACTGCAGCCGCTGCAACACCTCGTCTTCCGCACGCGCCTGCTGCAGGTCGCGGAACAGTGCTGCCGCCTGCGGGTGGCGCTGCATCTCCAGGATGCCCAGCACATAGATGCGCGCGGCCACCAGCGAGCGGCGGCGTTCGACCGGTGTGGCCGCAGGCGGCAACGGCGCCGGTGCGGGCGGGGCAGCGACGGATCCGGCGGCCGGCCCGGGGGAGGGGACAGGTGCGGCCGGCCCTGTACTCAGATACCCCGCCTGCACCAGCTGGATGACCATCGCAGGTGCGTCCTGGCCGAGCAGGCCGGTCAGGTCGGCAATGGTGCGCTGGCCGTCGCACAGGATCAGCAGCCGGCGCTGGCGCATGTCCAGCGGCGCGCGGTGGGCCTGCAGCGCAGTTCGGGCGAGATCGGTCTTGCGCGGTTGCATGGAAGGGACAGCCAAGTCGGTGCTCGCCGAGCCTGAACGAAGGCGATGAAACGGCGATGACAATGCAATGCCTGCACATCTGCTGCGCTAGCGTGCAGCCACCTTCGTGCCAGGGAACCGCACCGATGAAGCACCTTCCGATTGCTGGTCTGTTGCTGCTTTCGCTCACCGCCTGCGGCGGCCAGGACAAACAGGGGGCGGCCGGCAGTGGCAGCGATACCCCGGCCGAAACCGCTGCGGCGACCGGGCCCGCGCAGTCGACGGATCCTGATCTGGCAGCCCGTCCAGCCAATGACCCCCGCGAGGACAGTCCCGCGCACCTGGAGGGCTTCGCCGGCGCGAAGCTGGGCGCCGGCATCGCTGAGGTCCGCAGTGGCTTCGGCGCGCCGTTGCAGGGGCTGGGCACCGATGCCAGTGGCAAACCGCTGCCGGTCGACGACAGCAACGATGGCTGCTATTTCCTGCGACCGCAGAATGCCGAGGATCCGCGCCTGATGATCGAAGGCCGCAAGCTGGTGCGCTATGACGTGCACAGTGCTGCGGTCATCGCACCGGGCGGCGGCAAGGTCGGCATGACCCTGGGCGAGTTGCAGGTGCTGTATCCCGAGCGTGGTGATGTCGTCCCCGACAAGTACGACGAGAAGGCCCAGCACCTGCGCGTGCGGCCGGCGCAGGAGGGCGGTGCGGTGATCGACTTCGCGCTCGGCGCGGACGGCCGGGTCGGCGCGTGGCGGGTGGGCCAGACCCCGCAGGTCGATTATGTGGAAGGCTGTGGCTGATCCTTGATCCACGGCCCAGCCTTGCGCACGGGCCAAGCGTAGAATCGCGCCACGACCGCTGGGGGAGTGCTCGATGATCGCCATTGCAATTGCCTGGTTCCTGCTTGGCCTGCTGCTGCTGGCGCTGGGCGGGGACTCCATCGTCAAGGCCGTGTCCGGCCTGGCGCAACGCTTCGGGGCCAGTCCGTTCACGGCTGGCCTGTTGCTGCTCGGGGTGACCACTTCGCTGCCGGAACTGGCGGTCAACGCACGCGCGCTGGCGGTCGGTCAGCCGGAGCTGGCGCTGGGCAACGCCGTGGGCAGCAGCATCGTCAATCTGGGCCTGACCCTGGCCGTCGCTGCGATGGCTGCGCCGCTGCTGCTGCGCGCGCGATTGCAGACGGTACTGTGGTGGTCGCTGCTGGCGGCGGGCGTGGTGCTGATCCTGTTCGGTCTTGATGGCGGCCTGGCGCGCTGGGAAGGCGGCGTGCTGGTGGCTGGTTTCATCATCGTGCAGGTGGTGCTGCTGCGTCGTGGCCGCAGCGAGAGCGCCGAGGTGCAGGCGGCGATCGCCGAATCCGCGTTGAGCCGTACCAGCCTGCCGTTGAACGTGCTGCGCGTGGTGATCGCGGCGCTGGCGCTGTACTGGGGTGCCCGCCTGGTGGTCGGTGCGGCGGCGGACTTCGGTGTTGCACTGGGGTGGACGCCGCTGCTGGTCGGTCTGCTGCCGGTCGCGATCGGTACCGCGTTGCCGGAGGTGGCAACCGCGATCGCTGCGGCACGCCGTGGCCATGGCGACATGGTGATGGGCCACGTGCTGGGCTCCAGTGTGGTCAACCTGCTGCTGGTGATCGGTGCGATGGCCGTGCTGCAGCCGCTGGCGCTGCCGGCCTCGTTCGTGCGCCTGGAACTACCGGCACTGCTGGCCTTCGCGCTGGTGCTGTACCCGATGCTGCGTGGCGACCTGAAGATCAGCCGCGGCGAAGGCGCGATCCTGCTGGTCGCGTTCCTGGGCTGGTTCATGCTGGAGCTGCTGCTGGTGGGCGCACCGGGGTTGTAGATACCGTGTCGCCCTCGCCTAGGCAAGGGCGACGTCAGGCTCAAAGGGTCGGCCACTTCTCAGTACGCCCCAAATCAGATGGATGAGCTTGCGCATCACTGCACACATGACGACCTTGAAGGGCTTGCCTTTCGCGCTGAGCCGGTCTGCAAAGGACTTCAGTGTGGGGTTGTGGGTCTTCCCGGTCAGCGCCGGCATGTACAGCTTTTTGCGGAAATTGGCGTCGCCGACGCGTGATATCCGGCATTTGCCTTCGTAGTTTCCTGATTGACGCTGGGCCGGATTCAGGCCCGCGTGGGCAACCACCTGGCGCACGTCGCTGTATTTGCTTAGATCCCCCAGCATGGCCAACAGCTGGGCACTGCTGGTGTTGCCTACACCGGGGATGCTGGTAAGCAGTTGATGACGCCGGCGCAGGTCCGGATCGTTATCGATATGGTCCTCAATCGCCTTCTGGACCTGCTTGATCTGCTCTTCCAACGTCCGGATCACATCCTTGATCCCTTGCTGGACCGAGATATCGGCAACGTCCAGGCGGTTGTGCTCCATCTGCAGCATTTCCTGGAGGTCATCTCGACGCCGTACCAAGGCGCGCAGCTTCACCTCCGAGGGCGTCGGTGGAACGTAGGGATACAGCTTTTCCGAGCGTTGTGCCTCAAAAAACCGGGCAATCAGCTTGGCGTCGCTGCGGTCAGTCTTGGTCCGCATCCCCTCCGCCTGCCCAAACGCCTTTACTCGGGCGGGATTGGCCACATGAACCACTACCCCCGCTTCCACCAGTGCTTGAGCCAAGGCCTCGTGATAGATGCCTGTAGCCTCCATACCTACCGCCGCGTTCGGCGCATGTTTGGCGCGCCAGGCCAGAAGCTCATCAAAACCCTTTGGCGTATTGGGGAGTTTGGCCTTGGTTCGATACTTGCCGTGAGATAGAGGCAGGGCGATGTCAAAAGTCGCCTTGGCTGCGTCGATGCCGATAAATTGCATGATTTCGCTCCAGCTTGAACTTACGATCGTGATCGGAAGCCGCCAGACTTGCCCTTGTGAGTACAGGCTCTCACCCGATGGCGGGCCTAAGATACCGTTCAAGTTCCATGGCGGTGTCAGGCCGCCGACACGCTGAATCTACTTTGCAAGCTCGAAGGCTTAAGAGCCGAGGCAGCGTCATCGGAGCCTCCCGGGTCAACGGGGGATTGTGCCTGATCAGGGCACGATCCAAGACACAAGAGCCGAGCCTATGCTCGGCTGCCGTTGGTGCCAAGAACACCGTGCCGACCAACGGTCGGCACCCACCACCGATCACCCGGTAGCTGCCAACCTTGGTTGGCACTCGCAGCAACAAAGCGCCGACCAAGGTCGGCCTCTACCGGGCATTGCGGTCGGTAGATCCACGCCATGCGTGTATGCGGTTGGCTCCGTACTGACCAACGGTCGGCACCCACCACCGATCACCTGGTAGCTGCCAACCTTGGTTGGCACTCGCAGCAACAAAGCGCCGACCAAGGTCGGCCTCTACCGGGGTTACCGGCCCTGCGAACCTTCTTCCTCACGCACCGGCTCCGGCGGCGGCAGCTGCTCTTCGGCAGCCGGTTCGTTGCCGGGCAGGCTGGGGCGGGTTTCCATCAGCAGCGACAGCGCGGCCTTGGCCATCATGTGCGCGCTGATCGGTGCGGTGATGAACAGGAACACGGTGATCAGCAGCTCGCGCGGCTGCGGATCCTGGCCGAGGAAGATGTGGTAGCACACCGAACACACCAGCACGCAGCCCACGCCCAGCGTGCTGGCCTTGGTCGGCGCGTGCAGGCGCTTGAAGAACGTGGACAGCTTCACCAGGCCCAGCGCACCGACCAGGATGAAGAAGCAGCCGAACAGCAGCAGGATCGACAGGCCGATCTGGATCGCGGTGATCATTCGACGATGTCCCGGCGCAGCACGAACTTGCTCAGCACCACGGTGCTGCCGAAGCCGAGCATGGCGATGACCAGCGCAGCCTCGAAGTAGATCGCGGAGTTCAGGTACATGCCGAACAGCATCAGCTCGGCGATGGCGGTCACCGACAGCGTATCCAGCGCAAGGATGCGGTCGGGCACGGTCGGTCCGCGCAGCAGGCGCCAGGTAGCCAGCAGCATGGCCAGGCCGACCACGTGCATGCACACCACCAGCGTGGTCTGGATGATCTGGAATCCAGTCATGGGAAAATCTCCATCAACGGGGCTTCGTAACGTCGTTTGATCGTATCGATCAGCGCCTGCGGGTCTTCCAGGTGCAGCACATGCACCAGCAGGAACCTGCGGTCTTCGCTGAGCGCGGCCGAAACCGTGCCCGGGGTCAGCGTGATCATGCTGGTCAGCGCGGCGATGCCGTGGATGTTGGCGATGTCCAGCGGCAGCCAGATGAAGCCCGGATGGATGTTCTTCTCCGGTCCCAGCACCTGCAGGGCGACGCGGATGTTGGACATCAGGATGTCCCACAGGGTCACGCACAGCAGCTTCGGCAGCGGGCGCAGGGTACCGATGCGGGCGAATTCGCGGTCCAGGCGTGCGGCGAACAATGGCACCACCACGCCCAGCACCAGGCCGAGCACGGTCTGGCCGACGGTGAAGCTGTCGGACATCAGCAGCCAGAACGCCACCACCATGATGCTGAGCATCGGTGAGGGAATGATGCGGCGGAACAGGGAGCGCTGGGCGGTCATGGCTGGCGGATCTCCGGTGCGGTCGCGCGCAGCTGCTGCACGTATTCGCCGGGCTGCAGCAGCTGTGCGGCGGTGGCGTCGGTGTAGCGCATCAGCGGTGCAGCGGCCAGGGTCATGCCGATGCCATAGGCCAGCAGGATGCAGGCCGCGTACAGCTCGACCCGGCGCAGCCGTGCCTTGCGCGGCGGCGGCGCATCCGGATCGACTGGCGGCACGCGCCAGAACAGGCGGATGCCACCGCGGGTCAGGCCCATGATCACCAGCAGGCTGCTGACAAGAACGGCAGTCCACACCGGGCCGGTGTACTGCGCCGGCATGCCGGCCAGCAGTGCGGCCTTGGCCAGGAAGCCGGACAGCGGCGGCAGGCCAGCCACCGACACCGCGGCGATCAGGAACAGCACGGCGGGCGTTTCCTTGCCCGGCATCGGCGCGATCACTTCCTTGCGGTCGCTGGCGCCACCACGGCGGCGGCGGATCAGGTCGGCGATCAGGAACAGCGCGGCGGCGACGAAGCTGCTGTGCGGCAGGTAGTACAGGCCGGCCGACAGCACCTGCGGCGTGCCCACCGAGAAGGCGATGAACAGCGTGGCGGCCGAGACGATCACCAGGTAGGAGATCAGCACGCGCAGGCGGGTCGCGGCCAGCGCACCGAGGCCACCGAGCACCAGTGTCGCCACGCCGGCCCACAGCAGCCAGTCGCGGCCATAGCCGGCCATCGCACCGGCATCGTCGCCGAACCACAGCATCTGGATGCGCAGCACCGCGTACAGGCCGACCTTGGTCATGATTGCGAACAGCGCGGCCACGGCGGCCGGCGCGCGCGAATAGGCTTCAGGCAGCCACAGGTACAGCGGCATCAGTGCGGCCTTGGCGCAGAACACCAGCAGCAACAGGCCCATCGTCGCCTTCACCAGGGTCAGCTGTGCCGGCGGCACCTCGGCGATGCGCTGCGACAGCTCGGCCATGTTCAATGAGCCCAGCGAGGCGTACAGCAGGCCCAGCGCGATCAGGAACAACGTCGAGGCGGTGACGTTGAACACCACGTAGTGCAGGCCAATGCGCATGCGCAGGCCGCGGCCGCCACTGAGCAGCAGGCCGTAGGAGGCGATCAGCATCACCTCGAAGAACACGAACAGGTTGAAGATGTCGCCGGTCAGGAACGCACCGTTGAGGCCGACCAGCTGGAACTGGAACAGCGCATGGAAGTGCGGTGCGCGGCGGTCCCAGCCCGAGCAGGCATGCAGCAGGCAGGGAATGGCCAGCAGCAGGGTGGTCAGCAGCATCCACGCCGACAGCCGGTCGGCGACCAGCGCGATACCCAGGCGCGACGGCCAGTCGCCGAGCAGGTAGACGTTGATCTCACCAGTGGCGGTGGTGGCAAGCAGCAGGCCCACCGCCAGCGCCAGCGCCGACAGCGCAGTCCAGGCCACCGCGCGCTGCACCTTCGGGCCATAACGGCGGTGCTCGACGAACAGCGACAGCGCGGCACCGAGCAGGGGAACCAGGATCGGCAGGATCACCAGATGGTTCATGCGCGGTCCTCGCCCTGGCGCGGCGGCACACCCTCATCCTGCAGGTCGTCATCCGGCTCGTGGGCGTCCACGTGGTCGCTGTGGTTGTCGCTGCGGCTGCGCATGGCCAGCACGATGCTCACTGCGGTCATCGCGAAGGCAATGACGATGGCGGTCAGCACCAGCGCCTGTGGCAGCGGATCAGTGTAGTTGCCGAGGTTGCTGTCCACGCCCTCCTGCAGCACCGGCGCCTTGCCCAGCACCACACGGCCACCGGCGAAGATCAGCAGGTTGGTGGCGTAGGACAGGAAGGTCATGCCCAGGATCACATCGAAGCTGCGTGCGCGCAGCAGCAGGTAGACGCCGATGGCGGTCAGCACGCCGATCGCGGAGGCCAGGGCCAGTTCCATCAGTGCATCTCCCCGGTACGTGCCGAGCGGCGTTGCAGGTCGATCTCGCCCTTGCGCGCGGTGCGGGTACGAGAGGGTTTCACGGTGGCCATCATCGACAGCATCAGCATCGCGCCTCCGAACACCACCAGGTACACGCCGATATCGAAGCCGATCGCGCTGGCCAGCGGTACCTCGCCGATCAGCGGCAGGTGCAGGTCGAGGTGGCCGCTGGTCAGGAACGGCACGCCGAACAGCATCGACGCACTGCCGCTGAGGATGGCGATCAGCAGGCCCATGCCGATGCAACGGATGTAGTCGAAGCCGAAGCGCGATTCCACCGATGTGGTGCCCTGGATCACGTACTGGATCAGCAGCGGCACGGCCAGCACCAGGCCGGCAATGAAACCACCGCCAGGTGCGTTGTGGCCGCGCAGGAACAGGAAGATCGACACGGTCAGGGTCAGCGGGAACATGATCTGGGCCAGGTCGGCCGGCACCGGCAGCTTGATCGGCGGGCCGGGCATGATCTGCTCCGGTGCCATCCGCGTGCGTCGCAGCAGTGCGTGTACCACCAGCGCGGCAATGCCGAACACGGTGATCTCGCCGAAGGTATCGAAGCCGCGGAAGTCGACCAGGATCACGTTGACCACGTTCTGGCCGTAGGCCTCGGGCAGGGCGCGGGCGAGCAGCTCGCCGGCCATGGTGTTCGGCGGCAGGGTCATCGCGGTGTAGGCGAGCGCGCCCAGGCCGGCCCCGGCGATGATCGCGATCACTGCGTCGCGGCGCTTGCGCCAGCGCGGACGCTCCGGCCCGGACTGCGCAGGCAGGTAGTTCATGCCCAGCAGCATCAGCACCAGGGTCACCATCTCCACCAGCAGCTGGGTCAGCGCCAGGTCCGGTGCGGACAGGAACACGAAGGTCAGCGCCACCATCAGGCCGACGCCGCCGACCAGCAGCACCGCCAGCAGGCGTTGCTTGTAGACGCGCAGGGTGGCGACCGCACAGGCCATCATCACCAGCCACAGCGCCCAGCCCAGCAGCGGGATCGGCTGCGGCGCGGTCCAGCTCGGCGAGGCCGGATTGGCCACGAACGGCGCGGCGGCGACCACGATCGCCACCAGCACCAGGCCCAGCAGCATGCGCTGCAGGCTGCCGTTGGCGATGCCGTTGGTCAGTCGCTGTGCTGCGGCTGAGAGCAGGTCCAGCTGGCTGTGGAACACGTTGCGGCCGGGGCTGGTATTGGTCACCCCGTGCAGGTTGATCAGCCTGCGCAGGCCGAAGTACAGCGCCACGCCGCCGACCACGCCGATCGCGCTCATCGCCAGCGGCAGGTTGAAGCCGTGCCATACGGCCAGGCTGTACTCGGGCATGGCGTTGCCGAGGATCGAGGCCGCAGCGGCATGCAGCACTGGCGCCACGGTCAGTGCCGGGGCGATGCCCACCGCCACGCAGATCACCACCAGCAGTTCCACCGGCACCTTCATCCAGCGCGGCGGCTCATGCGGAACGCGGTCGAGGTCGTGCGGGCCGGGGCCGAAGAAGGTGTCGTGCACGAAGCGCAGGCTGTAGGCCACGCCGAACACACCGGCCAGCAGCGCCGCGATCGATACGGCCGTGCGCATCGCGCCCGGGCCGCCACCGGCGGTCAGCGCTTCGGCGAACAGCATTTCCTTGGACAGGAAACCGTTGAGCAACGGGATGCCGGCCATCGCCAGCGAGGCGATGATCGCCAGCGCGCTGGTGAATGGCATCAGCCTGCGCAGGCCACCCAGCTTGCGCATGTCACGGGTGCCGGTTTCGTGGTCGATGATGCCGGCGGCCATGAACAGCGAGGCCTTGAAGGTGGCGTGGTTGAGGATGTGGAACACGCCGGCCACCACCGCCATCGGCGTGGACAGGCCGAACAGGAGGGTGATCAGGCCCAGGTGCGAAATGGTCGAGTAGGCCAGCAGGCCTTTCAGGTCGTGCTGGAAGATCGCGTTCCAGGCACCGATCAGCAGGGTCAGCGCGCCGATGCCGCTGACCGTGTAGAAGAACAGATCGCTGCCGGCCAATGCCGGATGCAGGCGCGCCAGCAGGAACACACCGGCCTTCACCATGGTGGCCGAGTGCAGGTAGGCCGAGACCGGCGTGGGCGCGGCCATCGCGTGCGGCAGCCAGAAGTGGAAGGGGAACTGCGCGCTCTTGGTGAAGATGCCGGCCAGCACCAGGAACAGCGCGTACGGGTACAGCGCGCTGGCGCGGATCTGTTCGCCTGCGGCCAGCACCACGTCCAGGTCGAAACTGCCGACGATGCGGCCGATCAGCAGCACGCCACCGAGCAGGGCCAGACCACCGCCGCCGGTGATCACCAGCGCCATGCGCGCGCCCTCGCGGGCGTCCTGGCGGTGCGACCAGAAGCCGATCAGCAGGAACGAGCTGATGCTGGTCATTTCCCAGAAAATCATCAGCAACAGCAGGTTGCCCGATACCACCATGCCCAGCATGGCGCCCATGAACAGCAACAGGTAGGTATAGAAGCGGTGTGCGTTGTCCTGGCTGCTCAGGTAGTAGCGCGCATACAGCACCACCAGTGCGCCGATGCCCAGCACCAACCCGGCGAACATCCAGGCCAGCCCGTCCAGGCGCAGGGTGAAGTCCAGGCCGATCTGCGGCAGCCAGGGGACCATCGTCCGCACCACCTGGCCGTCGAGCACCGATGGGGTCAGCCAGGCGAGGATGGCCAGCCCGCCCAACGGCGCCAGCGCCGCCAGCCAGGCAGCAGTCGAGCGCGAACTACGGGGGAAGGCCGCAACAGCCACTGCCATCAGGAACGGCAGGGCCAGCAGCAGGGGCAGGCTGGGGAGCATGCAGGGAATCCATGATTCACGAGCAGGTCAGGGAGGATAACAGGCTGCGAAATGTCGCCGAAACCCATTGAACAGCGATCAATTGCATGTAACGTTCGCTGATTCATTTTTTCTGCGGCGCAACATCACGTTCCTGCAGTCGCTCCCGGGTTGCCCTCGGGGATCACCCTACGCCCACGCAGGGAGACCGCAGGCCCTGTCGCACAGGGGCTGCCGTCGACGGGCGGGAGGTGGGGGGCGGGTCACCGGCGCAGGCTGGCAGGGCCGTCGTGGAGTGCGGGTGACGGAATCTGCCCGTTCAGGAAACAACAGCTCTTGCCGGTCGTGGTCGGGTCAGTAACGCCAGTCGAGCTTCCGATAGGCCTTGGCCATCACCCAGGCCGGGCCGATCAGCAGGTAGGTCAGGTCGGTCAGGAAGCTGGGCTTGCGGCACTCGAACTTGTGGCCGATGAATTGTGCGATCCAGGCCACCACGAACACGCCCACCGCCAGCCAGAACAGGTTGTGCAGGCCGATTTCCGCCTCCAGCAGCCGGCACAGGCAGCCGAACACGAAGAACTGGATGAGCATGCCGATGCCCAGCGAGCGCGACAGCTTGTTGTAGAAACACCAGGCGCTGAACATCGCGAACGCCGACCAGATGCCGTACTGGAACCAGGTGATCAGCGGCGGCACGCACCACAACAGGGCCACCACCGACCACAGGATCGCTGGCACCGCCACCACGTGGATGCGCTGGTTGATGACATTGCGGTGGTCGTCGGAATAGCTGGCGAAATAGCGGTCGATCGGCCGCGCAAGCTCGGTGGTGGTCTGCATGCTGCGTTGCTTCCTCGGACAACGGTAGTGCCGGCCGCTGGCCGGCAATCCAGAGCATAGCCGAGTTCGCGAGGTTGCCGGCCAGCGGCCGGCACTACCCCAGGCAACCGGCAGTAGAGCCAGGCCATGCCTGGCTGCAGGTTCGCGAGGTTGCCGGCCAGCGGCCGGCAGTACCGCATTCAGAACGCCCCCAGCCGGGCCGGCCGGGGGCGCAGGGGATCAGTCGACGCTGATCCCGGCCAGGCGCTGCAGCGCCTCGCCGTACTTGGCGCGGGTGCGCTCGATGATCTCGGCCGGGATGGTCGGGCCCGGGGCGGTCTTGCCCCAGTCCAGCGTCTCCAGGTAATCGCGCACGAACTGCTTGTCGTAGCTCGGCGGGCTGGTGCCCACTTCGTACTCGTCGGCCGGCCAGTAACGCGAGGAATCCGGCGTCAGCATCTCGTCCATGATGTACAGGCGGCCATCGGCGTCGGTACCGAACTCGAACTTGGTGTCGGCCAGGATGATGCCGCGCTCGCGGGCGTAGTCCGCGGCGAACTTGTAGATGCGCAGGGTGGCATCGCGCACGCGCTCGGCCATCTCGGCACCGACCTGCTTCACCATCGCATCGAAATCGATGTTCTCGTCATGGTCGCCGACGGCGGCCTTGGTCGAGGGGGTGAAGATCGGCTCGGGCAGCTGCTCGGCCTGGCGCAGGCCATCGGGCAGGTCGATCCCGCTGACCTTGCCGGTGCGCTGGTAGTCCTTCCAGCCGCTGCCGATCAGGTAGCCGCGGGCGATCGCTTCCACCGGCACCGGCTTCAGCTTGCGGGTGACCACCGCGCGCTTGGCGTACAGGGCCGGGTCCACGCCCTCGGGCAGCACGCTGGCCACATCGATGCCGGTCAGGTGGTTGGGCATCAGGTGCGCGGTCTTGGCGAACCAGAAGTTGGAGACCTGGCAGAGCATCTCGCCCTTGCCCGGGATCGGGTCGGGCAGGACCACATCGAAGGCCGACAGGCGATCGGTGGCCACCATCAGCAGGTAGTCGCCTGGTGGGGTCCCGGCTGGCAGCCGCTCGCGCGGGATATCGAACACGTCACGCACCTTGCCGCGGTGGCGCAAGGGCAGGCCGGGGAGATCGGATTGCAACAGCGTGGTTGGCACGGGCACTCCTGGGGCTTCGTCGATACGGCTGCCCAACGGACCCGGCGGGCCCGCTGACCAGCGGGCGGCCTAGTGTAAAGCGGTCCGGGCCCGCTGTGACGTAAAATGAGCGTCCATTTCGCCGGTCGACCCTGGGGCGCCATGCGCTGGTACGGAAAACTGCTCGGATTCATCGCCGGCGCGCTGCTGTTCCGGCCCAATCCGCTGTTCGGTGCGGTCATCGGTCTGCTGATCGGCCATGCCTTCGATTCGGACTGGTTCCGCCTGAACAAGGAGAACCCGTACCGGGAGCTGGGGCTGACTTCCGAGGCCACCGATGCCGAGGTCGAGCGCGCCTACCGCAAGCTGATTTCCCAGTACCACCCTGACAAGCTCGGTGGCGCGGCCCCCGAGCTGCAGCAGCAGGCCGAGCAGAAGTCGCGGCGGATCAACGCCGCCTACGACCGCATCAAGACCCTGCGCAAGCGCTGACCCCCTTTCCTACCGTTGCAAGGCCCGGCCATGTCCAACTGCCTCATCGCCCCCTCCATCCTGTCCGCCAACTTCGCCCGCCTCGGCGAGGAAGTCGACAACGTCCTCGCCGCCGGCGCGGACTGGGTCCACTTCGACGTGATGGACAACCACTACGTGCCGAACCTGACCATCGGCCCGATGGTCTGCCAGGCCCTGCGCAAGCACGGCGTGACCGCGCCGATCGACGTGCACCTGATGGTCGAACCGGTGGACCGCATCATCCCGGACTTCGCCGAGGCCGGTGCCACCTACATCAGCTTCCACCCGGAAGCGAGCCGCCACGTGCACCGCACCATCCAGCTGATCCGCTCGCTGGGTTGCAAGCCGGGCATCGTGCTGAACCCGGCCACCCCGGTGGACATCCTCGACTGGGTGCTGGATGACCTGGACCTGGTGCTGCTGATGTCGGTCAACCCGGGCTTCGGTGGCCAGGCCTTCATTCCTTCGGCATTGGACAAGCTGCGTGTGGTGCGCAAGAAGATCGATGCCAGCGGCCGCGACATCCGCCTGGAGATCGACGGTGGCGTGAAGGCCGACAACATCGGCGAGATCGCTGCGGCCGGTGCCGACACCTTCGTCGCCGGTTCGGCCATCTTCAACGCCAAGACCAGCTACCAGGACGTGATCGCGCAGATGCGCGCCAACGTCGCCGCGGCGCGCTGACAAAAAAGGGACGGAGGGGATTAAGCTCGCTTGACCCCTCCGTCCTCTTTTTCTGCCCATGGCACTCCTGAACATTCGCTCGGCCACCGTTGCCGATGCCGGCCTGATCCTGCAGTTCATCCGCGAACTGGCCATCTACGAGAAAGCCGAGCATTCGGTGCAGACCGATGAGATCGGCATCGCCGAAAGCCTGTTCGGCGCCGACGCCACGGCGAGCGCGCTGATCTGCGAAGCCGACGGTGAAGCGATCGGTTATGCGGTGTATTTCTACAACTATTCCACCTGGCTCGGCCGCAAGGGCATCTACCTGGAAGACCTGTACGTCAGCCCGCAGAAGCGGGGCTCAGGCGCGGGCAAGGCGCTGCTGAAATACATCGCGCGCCAGGCCGTGGCCGAAGGCTGCGGCCGTTTTGAATGGTCGGTGCTGGACTGGAACACCCCGGCCATCGAGTTCTACATCGCCGTCGGCGCGAAACCGCAGGACGAGTGGACCGTGTACCGGCTGCAGGGCCAGGCGCTGCACGATTTCGCCAACGGTTGAGGCGAAGTGCATCCACGCATGGCGTGGATCTACCAATCGGGTGGGTGCGAACCGCAACCCGGTGGGTGCGAACCTTGGTTCGCACTCCCTACGCACCCAAAAAAAAAGCCACGCCAAACACTGGCGTGGCCTTGCTGCATGCGTGGGAGGCTGATCCTGCCTCCATCCGTCGTCCCTGCTATGGCCTTCCATTCTCCAGTAGCTGAATGACACCTGCGTGACATTCACTGCGGACAAACGGCGCATTGCTAGCCTGTGCCACCCCCGTCCTGGAAGCACCGCATGACCACCCCGCGCTGGCGCCTGATCCTCAACGGAAAATCCGCAGGCAACGAGGAGCTGCGCGACGCCGTCGGCCATTGGCGCGGGCAGGGCGTGCAGCTGGACGTGCGGGTGACCTGGGAGGACGGCGACGCCGAGCGCTACGTGGCCGAGGCCATCGACCATGGCGTGGACGTGATTGTTGCTGCCGGCGGCGATGGCACACTCAGCGCGGTTGCAGAAACGCTGGCGCATCGCGAGGAACCGGCAGATGCGTTGCCCTCGCTGGCGCTGATCCCGATGGGGACCGCCAACGACTTCGCGACTGCGGCCGGCATCCCGACCGAGCCGAAGGCGGCCTTGGCCTTGATCGGGCAGGCCACGCCGCATGCCATCGATCTGCTGCGCGTGGACGCCGATGGCACGCCCTGGTGGTGTGCCAATCTTGCCAGCGGGGGCTTCGGCACGCAGGTGACGGTGGAGACCGATGCCGGCTTGAAGAAGATGCTGGGCGGGCTGGCCTACGTGATTACCGGCATTGCAAAGCTGGGGCGGATCGAGCCGATCAACGCGCGGCTGTCGGGCCCGGATTTCGCCTGGCAAGGCGACTTCATTGCGCTCGGCATCGGCAATGGGCGCCAGGCCGGCGGTGGCCAACAGTTGTGCCCGCAGGCACTGATCGACGATGGGCTGCTGGATGTAACCGTACTTCCGGAGCTGGAAGGTGAGGTCACCGCCACGCTTGGCCAGATGCTGAAGTCCGGCACCCAGGCCGCGCTGGAACAGCTGGCGACGCGCGCGCGCCTGCCGTGGCTGCAGGTGGAATCCGAGCGCCCATTGACGCTCAACCTGGACGGCGAGCCGGTACAGGCCCGCCACTTCCGCATCGAGTGCGTGCCGGGCAGGGTGAGGATGCATCTGCCGGCCGACTGTCCGTTGCTGGGTGGGCAGGGGTTGCAGGGCCGGCAGGGGTAGAGTCGACTGTCAGTCGACATGCGCGCGTAGCGCGGGGTTTTACGCCGTCGGAACGAAGAGCAGTCGACCCTGCCGGTCCCCGTCATCGGTCCCCGTGGCCGGCCCCAGGGGGACCGTGGTTCAGTTTCACAGGGTTCCCCTCCCGCCCAAGCTGCGATACAGTCAAAGGGTGTCCAGCCTGACGACCCCGCATACCCTTTCTTCCGCACGCCGTTGGTGGCGATGGTGGCCTGTTGCCGTCGTCCGTCCCCATAACGCTGTGTCCCGGAAGGAAAGTCGTCTTGAACTCGCACGCTCAGTTTCTGCAGCAGGCCGCTGAAGGCCACACCCATATTCCCGTTGTCCGCGAAGTGCTGTCCGACCTGGACACGCCGCTTTCGGTCTATCTGAAGCTCGCCGACGGCCCCAATACCTACCTGTTTGAATCCGTCGAAGGCGGCGAGCGCTTTGGTCGTTACTCGATCATCGGCCTGCCGGCACGTCGCGTGTACGCCTTCCACGGCCACACCCTGACCGTGCGCGAGGATGGCCAGGTGGTCGACACCCGCGAAGTGGCCGATCCCTTCGCCGAAGTCGAGGCGCTGCGCAGCGCCCACTCGGTACCGAAGCTGGAAGGCCTGCCGGGCTTCACCGGTGGCCTGGTCGGCTGGTTCGGTTTCGAGTGCATCGGCTACATCGAACCGCGCCTGGCCCCGCCGGCCGGCCGCGACGAGCTGGGCACGCCGGACATCCTGCTGCTGGACTCCAACGAGCTGGCGGTGTTCGACAACCTCAAAGGCCGGCTGTACCTGATCGTGCATGCCGACCCGCGTGTCGAGGGTGCGTTCGAGCAGGCGCAGGCACGCCTGGATGTATTGACCGCCAAGCTGCGCGCACCGGGTGCCGGCTATCCCGCACCGCTCAACAGCGACGTGCTGGACGAGTCCGATTTCGTCTCCGGTTTCACCCGCGAAGGCTTCGTCGATGCGGTCCAGCGCAGCAAGGAATACATCCGTGCTGGTGACATCTTCCAGGTGGTGCTCAGCCAGCGCCTGAGCGTGCCGTTCAAGGCGCGCCCGGTGGATGTGTACCGCGCGCTGCGTGCACTGAATCCCTCGCCGTACATGTACTTCCTGGATGTCGGCGACCTGCAGGTGGTCGGTTCCTCGCCGGAAATCCTGGTGCGTTTGCAGGATGGTGAAGTGACCGTGCGCCCGATCGCCGGCACCCGCCCGCGCGGTGCCACGCCGGAGCTGGATCAGGCGCTGGAAGCCGAGCTGCTGGCCGATCCGAAGGAACGCGCCGAGCACCTGATGCTGATCGACCTTGGCCGCAACGACGCCGGTCGTGTTTCGAAGGCCGGCACCGTGGAAGTGGGCGAGCAGTTCGTGATCGAACGCTACAGCCACGTCATGCACATCGTCAGCGAAGTGACCGGGCAGCTGCAGCCGGGCCTGAGCTACGCCGACGTGCTGCGTGCCACCTTCCCGGCCGGTACGGTCAGCGGTGCGCCGAAGATCCGCGCGCTGGAAGTGATCCGCGAGCTGGAACCGATCAAGCGCAATGTCTACGCCGGCAGCATCGGCTACATCGGCTGGCACGGCGATGCCGATACCGCGATCGCGATCCGCACCGCGGTGATCAAGGATGGCCGCCTGTATGTGCAGGCCGGTGCCGGCATCGTCTACGACTCGGACCCGGACAAGGAATGGGACGAGACGATGAACAAGGGCCGCGCGCTGTTCCGCGCCGTCGCCCAGGCCGCCAAGGGCCTGTGAGTTCTGCCGTGCCGTGGCCGACGCCGCGGCACCTTCCGCTGTTCCCATTCAAGACAAGGAGTACCGCATGAAGCTGCTGAGCGCATTGCTGTGGTCGTCACTGCTGGCCACGATGGCCCCGTCTGCGTGGGCGCAGGCCAACACCATTCCCTCGCAGCCGCACCTGCTGGTGAAGGGCGAGGCGCGCCGCGTGGTGATGCCGGACCGGTTCGGCCTGCAGTTGAACATCGAAGAGACCGACATGGATGCGGATGCAGCGCGCCGCCGCGTGCAGGACAACGTTGCCCGCGTGCTGGCGCTGTTCAAGCAGTACAAGGCGGTGGAAGGCAGCGTACGTGCGGACAACCTGCGGATCGGTCCGGCAACCCGCTTTGAGCAGAGCCGGCAGGTCTTCATGGGTACCCAGGTGTCGCGCCAGTTGCGCGCCAGCTTCGCCAGCGTGAAGCAGATGCAGGACGTGCTGGGTGCGCTGAAGGCCAATGAGAACGTGCAGGTCAGCAGTGTTGCCCCGACCTACTCGGGCGAAGTGGCGCTGCGCCGCGAGCTCAAGGGCGAGGCCGCGGCCAAGACCCGCGAGTCCGCGCAGGGGCTGGCCAAGGCCTATGGAACAAAAGTGCGCGGCCTGTACAGCATCTCCGATGTGGCGCCGAACTTTGCCTATGGCATCCAGGCCGGGCAATGGCCGCAGCTGGGCGAGGATGGTGAGTATCTCGACAGGATCTCGGTGACCGGCAGCTACGCACCGGCCTCGGCGCCGGCGCCCGCTGAACGCGAATCCATCGAAGCCGGCCCCATCACCTACACCGAAAACGTATACGCCATTTTCCTGATAAGCGACGGAACCTGACCATGTTGTGGATGATCGACAACTACGACAGCTTCACCTACAACCTCGTGCAGTACCTGCAGACGCTGGGTGCCGAGGTGAAGGTGGTGCGCAACGATGCGATGAGCGTGGACGAGATCGCCGCGCAGAAGCCCGAACGCATCGTCATCTCGCCCGGCCCGTGCACGCCCAACGAAGCGGGCGTGTCGCTGGCGCTGATCGAGCGCCTGGGACCGACCACGCCGATCCTCGGCGTCTGCCTGGGCCACCAGGGCATCGGCCAGGTCTACGGCGGCACGGTCATCCGCGCCGGCAACATCATGCACGGCAAGACCTCGCCCATCCGCCATGAAGGCAAGGGCGTGTTCGCCGGCCTGCCGGACCGCTACCAGGCCACCCGCTACCACTCGCTGGTGGTGGACAAGCACAGCCTGCCCGACGCGCTGGAAGTGACCGCCTGGACCGAGAACGACGACGGCTCGATCGAAGAGATCATGGGCCTGCGCCACCGCCAGTTCCCGGTGGAAGGCGTGCAGTTCCACCCCGAATCCATCCTCACCGAACACGGCCACGCCCTGCTGCGTAATTTCCTGCAGCGTCCGGCGGCCTGATCCTAGGAGCATTCCCATGAGCTTCTCCCCCCAGGAAGCCCTGCAACGCACCATCGAACACCGCGAAATCTTCTTCGACGAAATGGTCGACCTGATGCGGCAGATCATGCGCGGCGACGTGTCGCCGATGATGACCGCTGCCATCCTCACCGGCCTGCGCGTGAAGAAGGAAACCATCGATGAGATCGCCGCGGCGGCCACCGTAATGCGCGAGTTCGCGCTGGCGGTGCCGGTGGCTGACAGCACCCACCTGGTCGACATCGTCGGCACCGGTGGCGATGGCTCGCACACGTTCAACATCTCTACCTGCGCGATGTTCGTCGCGGCTGCCGCCGGCGCGCGCGTGGCCAAGCATGGCAACCGCAGCGTGTCGTCCAAGTCCGGCAGCGCCGATGCAGTCGAAGCGCTGGGTGCGGCCATCGAGTTGCAGCCGGCACAGGTGGCCGCGGCCATCGAACAGACCGGCATCGGCTTCATGTTCGCGCCGATCCACCATCCGTCGATGAAGGTCGTTGCGCCGGTCCGCCGCGAGATGGGCGTGCGCACCATCTTCAACATCCTTGGCCCGCTGACCAACCCGGCCAGCGCACCGTCGGTGCTGATGGGCGTGTTCCACCCCGATTTAGTGGGTATCCAGGCGCGGGTGCTGCGCGAGCTGGGCACCGAGCGCGCCATGGTGGTCTGGGGCCGCGACAACATGGACGAGATCTCGCTGGGCGCCGGCACTCTGGTTGGCGAACTGCGCGACGGCAAGGTGCGCGAGTACGAGATCCACCCGGAGGACTTCGGCATCGCCATGTCGGCCAGCCGCAACCTGCGCGTGGACGGCCCGGAGCAGTCCATTGCCATGCTGCGTGCGGTGCTGGACAACACCCCCGGCCCGGCGCTGGACATCGTGGCCCTGAACGCAGGCGCCGCGCTGTACGTGGCCGGCGTGGCCAGCGACATCGGCGACGGCCTGGCCCGCGCCCGTGCCGCCATCGCCAACGGCAGCGCCCGTCAGCGCCTGCAGCAGTACGTTGACACCACCCGCGCGCTGGTAGCCTGAGCGCGCGGTTCAGCCTGACCCTCTTGATGGCCGATAATGGCCGTCCTCACCGCCCCCGCATTGAACCGACGACGATGAGCGACATCCTGCAGACGATCCTGGCCCGCAAGGCCGAAGAAGTGGCCCAGCGCCGTGCCCAGCGTCCCCTCGAGGACCTGCAGGCCGCCGTGGCCAGCGCCCCGCCAGTACGTGGCTTCGTGCGCGCGCTGCAGGCGGCGGTGGCCAACGGCGACCCGGCGGTGATCGCCGAGGTGAAGAAGGCAAGCCCGTCCAAGGGCGTGATCCGCCCGGATTTCCGCCCGGCCGACATCGCCGTCAGCTATGAGTTCGGCGGCGCCAGCTGCCTGTCGGTGCTGACCGATGTGGACTTCTTCCAGGGCGCCGACGCCTACCTGCAGCAGGCCCGTGACGCCTGCACGCTGCCGGTGCTGCGCAAGGACTTCGTGATCGACGCGTACCAGGTGTACGAGGCGCGTGTGCTGGGTGCCGACTGCATCCTGCTGATCGTCGCCGCGCTGGACGACACGCAGTTGGCCACGCTGTCCGAACTGGCGATGTCGCTGGGCATGGACGTACTGGTGGAAGTGCACGACATCGACGAGCTGGAGCGTGCGCTGCAGGTGCCGGCACCGATGATCGGCATCAACAACCGCAACCTGCGCACCTTCGAGGTGTCGCTGCAGACCACGCTGGACATGCAGAAGGCGGTGCCGCGCGATCGCCTGCTGGTCACCGAGAGCGGCATCCTCGGCCCGCAGGACGTGGCGCTGATGCGCGACGCCGGCATCCACTCGTTCCTGGTGGGCGAGGCCTTCATGCGCGTGGAAGAGCCGGGCGAGGGCCTGCGTCAGCTATTCTTCGCGGCATGAAAACGCACTATCCAACGCCGCGCGAGGATGCGCCGCTGGTGGTCTTCGACTTCGACCACACCCTGTACGACGGCGATTCGGGCACGCATCTGTTCGCTTCGCTGATCAAGCGCAATCCGCTGCGGATGCTGGCGGCGCTGCTGGTCACCCCGATCGCCGGGCCGCTGGTGGCGATGCTGCCAACCCGCCGTACCGGCATTTCGGTCTATGTGTGGATCGGCAGTTTCGGCCTGCACCGTGCGCGCGATTTCAACAAGGTCATCGACGCCTATGTGCTGCGCAATGAGGCGCAGATGCGCGCCAAGCTGCTGCCGCAGGCGCTGGAGGTGTTCGCCGCGCACCGTGCCAAGGGGGACCGCGTGGTGGTCGCCACCGGCGCGCCACCGGAACTTGCACGCGCGATCCTGGCCTTCGTGGCCCATCAGGACGTGCCGGTGATCGGTACCGAGGTCGGCCCGCGGCTGGGCGGTGTTGGCCCGACCCGCCACTGCCACAACGAAGAAAAGATGCGCATGCTGCGCGAGCGCGGCTACGGCGATATCGACATCGCCTACTCCGACAGCACCGCCGACCTGCCGCTGCTGCTGGCGGCGAAGGCGCCGGTCGTGGTCAACCCGAAACCGGGCCGCGTGGAGTTCTTCCGCCGCGTGCTGCCGGCCGGTACCCGCATCCTCAACTGGGGTTGCGTCGACCGCGGCGGCGACAAGGCCTGATCCCGCCGCACGGTAATGGATTTGCCGGCCAGCGGCCGGCACTACCCCTTTTCCGTCCTGGTAGTGCCGGCCGCTGGCCGGCAAACGATCAGCGCGCCAGATACCCGGTCAGCGCATGTCCGATCTGGAACAGGCTGATGGCCAGCACCAGCACGCCGACGGCCACCAGCACCCAGCGCTCCTTCACCCGCTTGACCAGGATCGCCGCCACCGGCGCGGCCATCATGCCGCCGATCAGCAGGCCGGCGACGATCTGCAGGTGCTGCACGCCCATCGACAGCAGGAAGGTGGCCGAGATGGTCAGGGTGACGATGAACTCGGCCGCGTTGACCGTACCGATGGTGGTACGCGCCTGGCCGCCACGGGCGAGCAGGGTGGAGGTGGCCACCGGCCCCCAGCCGCCGCCGCCGCTGGCATCGAGCAGGCCGGCGAAGAAGCCCAGCACCGGCACCCGGCGGATCTCGCCCTTGGGCATCCAGCGCCCGGCCGCGCGGGCCAGGATGATGATGGCCAGCACCAGCAGGTACAGGTAGATCAGTGGCCGGATGATGTCGCCAGGGATCTGGGTGAGCACGTAGGCGCCCACGGCACCGCCGACTGCGCCGGGCAGGGCCAGGCGCAGGAACAGGCGCTTATCGACATTGCCGGCTGCCAGGTGCGACACACCTGAGGCGCCGGTGGTGAACACTTCCGCAGTGTGGATGCTGGCGCTGACCTGTGCCGGTGGCAGGCCCATGCTCAGCATCACCGACGAGGACACCAGGCCGAATGCCATGCCCAAAGCGCCGTCCACCAGCTGTGCGCCGAGGCCGATGAGGATGAACCACCAGAATTCGCTGCTCAGTTCCATGCACCGAGCCTAGCGGAAGCGGGTGTGCGGGGCATGCGATGGTAGGTCGCATGTCCCGCGATCCGCCGGGCATGGCCCGGCGCTACCGTCGCCGGTGATCCTGGGTAGCGCCGGGCCATGCCCGGCGAATGCTCAACGATCAACGGGTGCCGTACAGCACCACGGTCTTGCCACGTGCATGCAGCAGGCCGTCGGTCTGCAGCTTCTTCAGCACGCGGCCAGCCATTTCGCGCGAGCAACCCACCAGACGGGCCAGTTCCTGCCGCGAGACGCGCAGCTGGCTGCCCTGCGGGTGGCTCATCGCCTCCGGCTCCTGTGCCAGGTCGTGCAGGGTGCGCACGATCCGGTCAGTGACGTCCAGGAACGCCAGGCGACTGGCCTTGCGGCTGGTGTCGAGCAGGCGCTTGGAGATCTGCTGGCCCAGCGCGTACAGCAGGCGCGGGGCATCGGCCGACAGCGGGCCGAGGAACAGCTGGTGCAGGCGTTCGTAGCTGATTTCGGCCAGCTCGCAGGCGGTACGGGTCCGCAGGATCACCTCGCGGCGGTCCGATTCAACGAACAGGCCCATCTCGCCGACGAACTCGCCGGCACCGAAGTAGCCCAGCACCAGCTCGCGATCGTCATCTTCCTCGGCCATGATCGAAACCGAGCCGCTGATGACGTAATACAGGGTTCCCGCCGGGTCACCGGGTCGGAAGACGTCGGTACGGGTGGGGTATCGCCGCCTGTGGCTGTGCGCCAGGAAACGATCGATTGTGGCGATATCCAGGGCCAGTGGACTGCTAGCTAGGCGCACGGTTGACACGATAGGAGCGCTCCCTCTGCGCATGAACGGATTCACGGGGTCGATAGCGGAGCTTAACCAGCGCAATTGTTAAGGGCAAACAGTGTGCCAGATGTGAGCGGTCTTCACGTTCCCCCCGGGGACAGTTTGCCCCATAATTCACCCTTTCCCTTCTTACACAGGAATCGACCGCCGTGGTCAAGCCGTTGCCTCGCCTGAGGCTGCAGGGTTTCAACAACCTCACCAAGGCGCTGAGCTTCAACATCTATGACGTGTGTTACGCGCGCACCGAAGAGGAGCGTCAGCGTTACATTGAATACATCGATGAAGAGTACAACGCCGACAGGCTGACTCAAATCTTGACCGATGTCGCTGAGATCATCGGCGCCAACATCCTCAACGTGGCCCGCCAGGATTACGATCCGCAGGGTGCCTCGGTGACGATCCTGATCTCCGAAGAACCGGTGATCGACAAGAAGCAGGCCGGCAAGGAGCTTATCTCCGATGCCGTGGTCGCGCACATGGACAAGTCGCACATCACCGTGCACACCTATCCGGAAACGCACCCGCAGGAAGGTATCGCGACCTTCCGCGCCGACATCGATGTGGCTACCTGTGGCGTCATTTCGCCGCTGAAGGCGCTGAACTACCTGATCGAGAGTCTGGAATCGGACATCGTGATCATGGACTACCGCGTGCGTGGCTTCACCCGCGATGTGAAGGGCAAGAAGCACTACATCGACCACAAGATCAACTCGATCCAGAACTTCCTGGCCAAGAACATCAAGTCGCGTTACGAGATGTTCGACGTCAACGTCTACCAGGAAAACATCTTCCACACGAAGATGCACCTGAAGGACTTCGACCTGGACCAGTACCTGTTCGAGGAGAAGGCCAAGAACCTGTCGTTCAAGGAACGCATGAAGATCGAAGCGCTGCTCAAGCGCGAGATCGAAGAGCTGTTCCACGGCCGGAACCTGTCCGAGTAAGCCCCATGCGCGATGCCGGCAGGCATCGCTGCCCAGGCGGGACGACCCGCCCCGTGGAACCTGCGCTTTGCGCACTGTATAGTTCCACGGTGATGTACCGACCCACGGCCCGGTGTGAAAACACCGGGCCGTTTCGTTTTTTCAAAAAAGGTAAGGAGCCCCCACCCATGCCCTGGATCTACCTGCTGCTGGCCGGCCTGTTCGAGATCGGTTTCGCCCTCGGAATGAAGTACTCCGAAGGCTTCAGCAAACCCCTGCCCACCGCCGCCACGGTGGTGTCCGCGCTGATCAGCCTGTACCTGATGAGCCAGGCGATGAAGAGCATCCCGGTCGGCACGGCCTATGCGATCTGGACCGGCATCGGCGCCATGGGCGTGGCGGTGCTGGGCATCTACCTGTTCAACGACAGCGCGTCGCCGGCACGCCTGGCCTGCGTGGGCCTGATCGTGGCGGGTGTGATCGGCCTGAAGCTGGTCTCGCCGAACTAAGGCGGCCCGACCAACGGTCGGGCCCCACCGTCGGGGCCCATCGTGCCCTTGGGTAGGCCCCCACCGTTGGTGGGGGCGCCCCGGTCAAATGCGGTAAGCGATGGTCTTCATCACTTTGGAGGCCAGCGCCATCGCGCCCGGAATCGGGAACGGCAGGCGGCGTGCGCCGGCCTGCTCGGCGTGCTCCGCGTGGCGAGCCTCGTCGTCCTTCATCACCTTGATGACCGCGCGGCTGCGCAGGTCGCCTGGGGGCAGGTCGACCAGGTGTTCGTCCAGATGGGCCTCCACCTGGTGCTCGGTCTCGACCACGAAGCCCAGGTTCCAGCCGTCGCCGCGCAGCCCGGCCAGGGTGCCGATGGTGTAGCTGCCGGCATACCACAGCGGGTTGAACAGGCTTGGGCGGCTGTCCAGCTCGCCCAGCCGGGTGGCGCACCACGCCAGGTGGTCGGTTTCTTCCTGTGCCGCTTCCAGCAGGTGTTCGCGCGTGGCCGGGTCGCGGGCCACGGCGGCCTGGCCGAAGTACAGGCCCTGTGCGCAGACTTCGCCCACGTGGTTGATCCGCATCAGGCCGGCCGCGTGGCGGCGCTCGGCGCTGTCCATGCCCGGCTCGTCGGTATCCGCGGCCGGGTAGGGGCGGGCCGCCGGCGGATTGCCGAAGACCGTGTCCAGGGCTCGTTGCGCCTCGGTCAGCAGATGGTCCAGCGGGGTGGTCTGGCGGAGCACGGTCATGGCGGTACGCGATGGGGCGAAAGACCCCGCGATTCTCGCCCGGCCCCGGCCCCCTGCCAACCCGCGGCTGGGGGCAGCTTGCACCGGGGGCTTGACCTGCGTACAATCCCGCCTCTTACGCTTCATCTTTCACAACGCGTGGCAGAGTTCCGGTGAGTCCTTCGCCGCAATGAGCCCGACCTAACTAGAGTTCTTCATGAGCACTTTCACTGCCAAGAACGAGACCGTCCAGCGCGACTGGTACCTCGTCGACGCCGAGGGCAAGACCCTGGGCCGTCTCTGCACCGAGCTGGCCCGCCGTCTGCGTGGCAAGCACAAGCCGGTCTACACCCCGCACGTTGATACCGGCGACTACCTGGTCGTCATCAATGCAGAAAAGATTGTCGTCACCGGCAAGAAGCTGCAGGACAAGATGTATCACCGTTTCACCGGCTACATCGGCAACCTGAAGACCGAGTCCCTGGCTCAGGCGCTGGAGCGTCACCCGGAGCGCGTGATCGAGACCGCCGTCAAGGGCATGCTGCCGAAGGGCCCGCTGGGTCGCCAGATGTACCGCAAGCTCAAGGTCTACGCCGGCACTGAGCATCCGCACGCCGCACAGCAGCCGCAGGTTCTGGATATCTAATCATGGCTATCACTCAAAACTACGGCACTGGCCGCCGCAAGTCCTCCACCGCTCGCGTGTTCCTGCGCAAGGGTTCGGGCAACATCACCGTCAATGGCCGTCCGCTGGACGAGTTCTTCGGTCGTGAGACCGCGCGCATGATCGTGCGCCAGCCGCTCGAGCTGACCAAGAACACCGAAAGCTTCGACATCCTGGTCACCGCCGCTGGCGGCGGCACCACCGGCCAGGCCGGTGCGATCCGTCTGGGCATCGCCCGTGCGCTGGTCGAGTACGACGAAACCCTGAAGTCCGAGCTGCGCAAGGCTGGCTTCATGACCCGTGACGCCCGTGAAGTCGAGCGTAAGAAGGTCGGTCTGCACAAGGCCCGTCGCGCCACCCAGTTCTCCAAGCGCTGATCTACCGCGCCTGGTTGGGCTCCTTCGGGGGCCCGCTGGTTGGAAAAGCAAAAGCCCGGCTTCGGCCGGGCTTTTGTCGTTCTGGGGGTATGCATTTCGAGGTTGCCGGCCAGCGGCCGGCACTACCCTTGGCTTCCTGATGGAGCCGAGCCGATGCTCGGCTGCTCTTCGCCAGGTTGCGTGACCAGATAAAAAGCAAAAAGCCTGATCTTTCGATCAGGCTTTTTGCTTTTTTATTTGGCTGCCCCTGATGGATTCGAACCACCGATGCCTGAGTCAGAGTCAGGTGCCTTACCGCTTGGCTAAGGGGCAATGTAACGTGTAACTATTTTCTCACTCTTCACACTGAAAAACAACTTGAATTTCAGTGTGGTGGCTATGGGTGGACTCGAACCACCGACCCCAGCATTATGAGTGCTGTGCTCTAACCGGCTGAGCTACATAGCCTTGGTGAGCCCGCTATTCTGCTGATGTGTATCGACCCTGTCAACACTTTTGTGTCGTGCTTGTAGGCCGACAGACGGCATGGGATAGTCCCAACCAGTAGATTTTTTAGGAGTCCGCATCGTGATCGATCCGGACGGCTATCGACCGAACGTCGGCATTGTGCTGATGCGGCAGGACGGCCAGGTGTTCTGGGCACGACGCGTGCGCCGGGACGGTTGGCAGTTCCCGCAGGGTGGCATGAATACCGACGAGACGCCTGTCGAGGCCATGTATCGTGAACTGCAGGAAGAGACCGGCCTGCTGCCTGAGCACGTGGAAGTGCTCGGGGCAACGCCCGGCTGGCTGCGCTACAAGCTGCCGGCGCGGGCCATCCGCCGCAACGAGCGGCAGGTCTGCATCGGCCAGAAGCAGGTCTGGTTCCTGCTGCGCCTGACCGGTGACGAATCCCATGTGTGCCTGGACCACACCGACTCGCCGGAGTTCGACCACTGGCGATGGGTGGATTTCTGGTACCCGGTGGAGCACGTGGTGATGTTCAAGCGCGGCGTCTACGCACGTGCTTTGCGACATCTGGCTCCGCTGGCCCAGGGGGTGGCCGGGCAGGGCGTCACGGCCATGCCCAAGAGCGCTGCCGAGGCCTGGATGCCTGGCCACACGGCTGGCCACGATCGCCCGCGAAAGCGTCCGCGCAGCCGCGGCTACTGGCCGAAGAAGGCGCAGGGCGACGTCCCGCCGACGTAAACTGCTGAACGGTATCGAGAATGGTTCAGGTCTCTGATTGACAACCATTCTCGTTTCCATTGGAATAGCCAACAGGCCGCCTCTGGCCTGTCAGCCCGGTTCACGCCTGTGTACGTCTGCATCTGCAACGGAGTCACCGACCACCAGATCCGCGAAGCCGCCAGCCATGGCGTCACGTCGGTGGCCGAGCTGACCATGCGTACCGGCTGTGGCGCCACCTGCGGTTCCTGCCTGGACATGGCCGGCGAGCTGCTGGCCAAGGCGCACGCCACCCACGACCTGCCGTTGCCGGTGCTCGGCCTGGCACAGGTCGCCTGAGCGACTTCTTTCGCGGCGCATTGACGCCGCGCATTCGTTTCCTTCACTGCGTGCCGCACAGGCCAATGCGCACGATTCGCGTTCCTTCACCGGCGCGCGCAAGGCGCTAAAGTGCCTGCGTTTTCAGCGCGCAGGAGCACCCCCATGAAGGGCGACACCAAGGTCATCGAATTCCTCAACAAGGTCCTCTACAACGAGCTGACCGCGATCAACCAGTACTTCCTGCACGCCAAGATGCTGAAGAACTGGGGCATCAAGGAACTGGCCGAACACGAGTACAAGGAATCGATCGACGAGATGAAGCATGCCGACATGCTCGCCGACCGCATCCTGTTCCTCGAAGGCCTGCCGAACTTCCAGGCGCTGGGCAAGCTTCGCATCGGCGAGAACCCGACCGAGATCCTGCAGTGCGACCTGTCGCTGGAACGCGACGGCGTGGTCACCCTGCGCGAGGCCGTGGCCTATTCCGATTCAGTCGGCGACTACGTCAGCCGCCAGCTGTTCGTGAAGATCCTCGATTCGGAGGAAGAGCACATTGACTGGCTGGAAACCCAGCTTGACCTGATCGAGCGTATCGGTGAGCCGAAGTACCTGCTGAGCAAGCTGGAAGAGTGACCTGGCGTCGAGCTTGCTCGACTGTGATCAGCATGGCGACGGTCGAGCAAGCTCGACGCTACCGATGCTGTGCCAGGTAGCCCGTCAGCGCCACGCGCGCGCGGGCGAATTCCGCAACCAGCAGCGCCACCGCCACGGCGGGGCGCTGCAGGCTGCCGGCACGGGCTTCCTGCTCGATGCGCTGCGCGACCGCCGACAGCGACAACACGCCCACATTCGCACTGGATGATTTCAGGGTGTGCGCGAGCGCCTGCAGGCGCGGCTCGTCGCCGTTCTGGGCGGCCTGCTGCAGCTGCTGCACCATTGCGGGTGCATCTTCCAGGAACACCGCGACGATCTGGAGCGCGGCATCGCCGATCACCGCGTGCAGTTCGTCCAGAACACCGCGGTCAAGCACCGGCTGTGGCTTGGAGCCGACCCGGCTGTCATCGTCTTGTAGAGCCGAGCCATGCTCGGCTGATGGAGCGCGACTGCTATTGGCCGTCAGCCGAGCATGGCTCGGCTCTACAGAAGGCCGTGCAGGTGATGCAGCTCTACCGCCCCCCCAGCGCTGCAACAGCGCATGCAACGTGGCGCGCGCGATCGGCTTGGACAGGTAGTCATCCATACCGGCCTGCAGGCAGCGTTCGCGGTCACCGGCCATGGCATTGGCGGTCATCGCGATGATCGGCAACCGCGGGCGACCGGCTTCCATTTCCTCGGCGCGCCACTGGCGGGTGGCGGCGTAGCCATCCAGCACCGGCATCTGGCAGTCCATCAGCACCACGTCCACGCCGCCCTCGCGCAGCGCGAGCAGTGCCTGTTCGCCATCGCTGGCGTTGCGCACCTCGCACTGGAATACCCGCAGCAGCTGTTCGGCCACCATGCGGTTGACCGTGTTGTCTTCCACCAGCAGCACGCGCAGGTGCAGCGGCGGCAACGCCGCAGCCGGTTGCCCGTCTTCCGCGTTGGCCAGCAGCGCAGCCGGGCGCGCATGCGCCACCGGAACGGCCAGCAGCGCATGCAGGGCGGCATCGTCGAAATGGGCGGGCAGCTGGTGCTGGCGCGGGTGCGGCGGAAGCGCCTCGTCCTGCAGCCACAGCACCCGCAGTGCGTCGTCCTCGCCACGTTCGGCCAATGCCCGCTGCAGCGTCACCTCGCCGTTGCGGCGCGCACGTGCATCAACCAGCAGCCAGGCAGGTGCCTGCCGGCCAGGGCGCGGCACCGCGCGCAGGCGTTCGACCAGTGCATCTAGTTGCGGCAGCGGCTGAACCTGCAGGCCATGGTGGGCCGCGACGCGCTCGACGCGTGCCTGCAGCGTGGCATCGGCACTGAACAACAGCAGCGCTGCGGGTGTGCGCGCCATCGCGGGCAGATCGCCGGGTACCTTCAGCAGCGGAATCTCGAACCAGAACGTGGCGCCCTGGCCCGGCGTGGACTGCACGCCGATGCGGCCCTGCATCAGGTCGATGATGCGCTTGCAGATGGCGAGGCCCAGGCCGGTGCCACCATAGATGCGGGTAGTCGAGGCATCGGCCTGGCTGAAGGACTGGAACAGTCGCGCCTGCAGTGCCTGGTCGATACCGATGCCGGTATCGGTGATCTCGAAGCGCAGCTGGTGTTGCGCGGCACCTTCGCCCAGCCGCTGCACGCGCAGCTGCACCTGGCCACGCGCGGTGAACTTGATCGCGTTCGCAAGCAGGTTGCTCAGCACCTGGCGCAGGCGCACCGGGTCACCACGCACTGGCAGCCGTACCGACGGGTCCAGCTGCAGGCCCAGTACCAGGCCCTTCGAATCGGCGGCGCGCTGCATCAGCTGCACCACGCCATCGAGCAGCTCGCGCAGGTTGAAGCTGGTGATCTCCAGTTCCAGCGCCTGCGCTTCCAGGCGTGAGTAATCGAGGATGTCGTCGACGATGCGCAGCAGCTGCTGCGAACTGGCCGAGGCGGTGGCCAGCATTTGTCGCTGGTCCTCGCCCAGCGGTCCACGTGCGATCAGCTCCAGCATCGGCAGGATGCCGTTGAGCGGGGTGCGGATCTCATGGCTCATCGTGGCCAGGAACTCGCCCTTGGCCAGCACCGCCGCTTCGGCGGCCTGCTTGGCCTGCAGCAGCTGCTGTTCCAGCTGGCCCTGGCGTTCGGTGGTGCGGCGCAGCTGGTCGCGCTCGCTGGCCAGTACGCTGCGCTCGCGCTGCAGGCTGGCCAGCGCACGGTTGCGCGTGCGCAGGCGCAGGCCCATCAGCAGCACGATGGCGGCCGCAGCAAGGGCAACCAGCAGCGCGCCCCACAGCGGCACGTCAGAGCACCGCGTTGTGGAAGTCGAAGTTCAGGTCACTGCCGGCCGACTGCACCATGTTGCCCTGGATGTAGTCGACGCCACCGACCCACATCGCGGCGGCGGCCTGCGGGTCTTCGATCTGCTGCCCGATGATCTGCAGGCCGGCGGCATGCGCCTGCTCGATCGCCCTGCGCAGTTCTTCGCGGGTGGCCGGGTTGGCATGGCTGCTGGAGAAGCGCGCGGCCATGCGCACGAACGACAGCGGCAGCTGGGTCAGCAACGCATCGGCGTCGGCACTGGGTTCGAACTGGCTCAGGCAGAAACGCACGCCGGCGCCGGCCATGCGCTGGCAGAACTGCTGCAGTGGCACGGTGTGGATCAACGCGTCGGGCAGGCGTACGTCGATCACCAGCGCACTACCGGGCAGGTCGCGCCGCTGCAGCGATTCCAGCAGCCAGTCGGCGAAGGCATCGCGCTGCAGGGTACGCAGTGACTGCGAGACGAACAGGTTCAACGGTTGTGTGGCATGCCGGTACAGATCGAGCAGGCCCAGCGCATGGTCCATCACCTGCTGGTCGAGATCAGCGATGCGGCCTGCCGCTTCCGCAGCCGGAATCACCTGGCCGGCCGCCAGTACCGTGCCATCGGCCTGGCGCAGGCGCAGCAGCAGCTGGTACTGCGCGGTGTTGCCACCGGCGACGGCGACGATCGGCTGGTACGCCAGTTCCAGCTGGCCTTCCAGCAGGGCCAGGTGTTCCTGTTCGGTGATCGCCTGGCGATGCACATGGCCGGCGACGCCGGCGCTGAGCAGCCGCGCCTGCAGGGTGGTGCGTTCGACCGCTTCCAGCGCGCTGTTGGCATCGTCGAAGCCCGGCGACATCGGCGCGTAACCGACCACGCCGCGCAGGTGCACCGATTCGTCGTCGCGGATCACGAAGGCCCGCGCCGACAACTGCTCGCGCAGGGTCGCGGCGATGCCTTCGAGGCTGTCTTCGTCAGCACTGCGGGCCAGCAGCAGGAAACTATTGTCGTTCAAGCGCGCCAGCAGGTGCGGATGACCGGCCTCAGCCAGGCGCTGCCCGGCCTGCACCATCAGGCGCTCGAACGCGGCATAGCCGTAGCGCTCGCGCAGGCCCAGCGCGCTGGCCACTTCAATGAAGAACACGCCCCCGTGGTCGCGGTGGGCGAGCGCGGTGTTGAGCTGCTGCAGCACGTGGTGGCGGGTCGGCAGGCCGGTTTCCGGATTGCTGGTGGCCGGTGCGCCGGTAGCACCGGGCAAGGTTGCGGCCTGGGCACGTGCGCGGCGGATGCGGTTGGCCACCGCCGCGATCAGGTGGCGGGGGCGGATCGGCTTGCTCAGGTAGTCATCGGCACCACTGTCGAGCACCTCGAACTGGCGCTCCGGGTCCGGATCGCCACTGAGGAACACGATTGGCAGCAGCTGCAGGCCAGGCTGCTGGCGGATCAGCGCGGTCAGGCGCATGCCGTCCAGGCCGGGCAGGTGCAGGTCCATCAGGATCAGATCGGGGCGATGTTCCTTGATGGCCTGCAGCGCGCCATCGGCATCGCTGTGCACGATCGCCTGCATCCCGGCACCGTGCAGCACGCTCTGCGCGAACAGGGCCTGGGCGCGGTCATCCTCGACGATCAGCACGCGGTAGGGCGAATCGGAGGGCGGCGGTGCCTGGTCGTTGTTGCCTGCTTCAGCCAGTGCGCCCGGGCCGGGCAGCGGCGGCGGTGCGCTGCCGATCGTCGCCGGCGTGTCGACTGTGGCCAACGACGGCGTTGCCGCCGGTGCCACTACGACCGCGCTTGCCGGGTCAGCGGCCCAGCGTTGCCAATGATCGGCCGGAGGGGTTTCAGCGCGTCCCGGGCGGGCGCCCGCGGGGGATTCGTTTGCGGCCATCGGTGCTCCTGGTGTTCGCGTCCATTATGCGACAAGCCCGACGTTCAACCGGTGCCGGGCTGTCGCGGACCGTCTGCGGAGACGCCGCGCGCCAGCCAGCGCACGCCTTTCCACAAGGTGCGCCAGACCATCCACACCAGCAGGGCACCGGCCAGGCTGCAGGCCAGCACCACGATCAGCGCGATCCACGGGTGTGCCAGGGCCAGGGCCAGGCCACCGATCACCACGGTGTCTTCGGCAGCGGAGGCAACCCAGTTGCTGGCTGGTTCCGGCGAGGTATTGAGCAACGCGCGGGTGCCGGCCTTCAGGCCATGGCTGGCCAACGCGACACCGGCGCCGGCAGCAAGCGCGCCGGTGCCCAGCTGCCCATCGGGCGACAGCGTGGCGGCGGCGAGGAAGGCGCCGGCAGGCACGCGCGCGAGTGTCTGCACCAGGTCCCAGGCCGAGTCCACGCCGGGAATCTTGTCGGCGAAGAACTCGGCCACGGCCAGCGCCGCCGAGGTGCCCAGCACCCACCATGACTCAGTGGCCTGCAGGGCGGGTGGGAGATCGACCCAGCCGAGCAGGCCGGCCAGGCCGACGCCGAACACGGTGAGGTAGACACGGATACCGGCCAGCCAGGCCAGCAGGATGCCGATCACGAACAGGTGGGCTTCGGTCATGGCGATGCTCCGGCGGCGGAACTGTGCAGGGGGCCACACTATCGGTGATGGCGTGCCTGAACGCCACAGACCGCCGCCGCTCCCTGCGCAGGAAACCCACCTGTCCTGTCATACACTAGCCCGTCGTTTGCCACAGGGGCCGTATCGGTGTCGCCCTCGCGATGCCCCGGAAACCACCCATGAACAACCGCCCTCCCATGCGCGTGCAGGTGCGCCTGCCCGGCGCGCCGCAACCGCCGATGGACCGTCGCCGCCTGCTGGTGATCGGTGGCATCTGGCTGCTCAGCCTGGTGCTGGCCGCGCTGGGTGGCTGCTGGATGGCCACGCCGCGCGATGCGCAGGGCCAGCGCCAGCAGGCCGCCGAGAAGCGTGCCGAGGGCCTGCAGACGCAGCTGACCGAGCTGCGCCAGAAACAGGCCACGCTGGAAGCCTCCGACCGCATCAGCCGCGCCGCCAACACCGAGGTGCAGTCCTCGCTGGCCGAGCGTGACGAAGAAATCGCCGGCCTGCGCGCCGACGTCGCCTTCTACGAGCGCCTGGTGGGTTCAACCAGCCAGCGCAAGGGCCTGAACACCCATTCCATCGAGTTCAGCCCGGAAGCGGCCGGCACCTGGCAGTACACCGCCGTGCTGACCCAGAACCTCAACCGCGGTGCCATCAGCCAGGGGCAGATGCGCTTCACCGTGGAAGGCGTGAAGAACGGCAAGCTGGCCACGATCAGCTGGGATGATCTGCACCAGCGCAGCAAGGTGCCGGGACAGGATTACTCGTTCCGGTACTTCCAGCAGATCAGCGGCAGCGTGATGCTGCCGGCTGACTTCACCCCGCAACGCGTGCGGGTGACATTGGGGAGTGGTGCGGGGGGCACCACCCAGGTATTCGACTGGAAACAGGCCGGTGCGCCGGCCGCCAAAGGGGAGTAGGCAGATGTTCGGAAGCAGCAAATCCAACCGTGAAGGCCAGCTGGTGGTGGATGCCCTGATCGGCAACCAGGTGGTGATCCGCGGTGATGTGGAATTCAGTGGCGGGCTCTACGTGGAAGGCCGCATCCATGGCAAGGTGATCGCCGCCGAAGGTGCCAGTGGCGCGACCCTGACGGTCGCCGAGCATGGCGTGATCGAGGGTGAGATCCGTGCCCAGGTGGTCGTCATCAGCGGTCGCCTCGACGGTGACGTGCATGCTACCGAGAAAGTCGAACTGACCCCGAGCGCGCGGGTCAACGGCAATGTCCATTACCAGGTGGTGGAGATGAATGCGGGTGCTCAGCTGAACGGCCGCCTGATCCATGCCAGCGCCCCGATGGCGGCCCTGCCGGCCCCGGAAGGTGATGAGGCCAATGGCGGCAAGGGTGACACCGCCGCGCGCCGCAAGCTGGCCGAGGCGATGGCTTGAAAGCCATCGTCGGCACCCCCATGCTGAGGCCATGAGCACGCTAGTCTCCCTGCCCGGCGCCAGCCAGGCCGCCGCGCCCGATTACCAGTCGCTGGAGCGCCCGCTGAACTTCACCGAGTCGGCGGCCGCCAAGGTCAAATCCCTGATCCAGGAAGAGGGCAACCTCGACCTGGCCCTGCGCGTGTATATCGAAGGCGGTGGCTGTTCGGGCTTCCAGTATGGGTTCGAGTTCGACGAGAACCGTGCCGAGGACGATCTGGCGGTGCAGACCAGCGGGGTGACCCTGCTGGTCGACCCGCTGAGCCTGCAGTACCTGATGGGCGCCGAAGTGGATTACACCGAGAGCCTGACCGGTGCCCAGTTCGTGATCCGCAACCCGAACGCCAAGACCACCTGCGGCTGCGGCAGCAGCTTCAGCATGTAAGAACCCTGTGGCCTGCATGTGCCAACCAGGGTTGGCACCTACCAGAGCGGATCAGTAGATCCACGCCATGCGTGGATGGTCCTTCCTGCAACCACACCGGCAGATTGCGCACAGCGCCGACCTTGCCACCTGCATCGATTGGCGGCACGCTTGCCGGATGCCCAATACTTCTTCGCCGCTTTCCGGTTTCGCCTTCGTTGGCGAACCGCTGGAGCGCGCCGATGCCCTGCGCGACGATGCCGATGCACTGGCGCGCCTGTGGCCGGGCGCGCGCATCCTCGTGCTCGACCAGGACGGTACCGCCTTCACCGGCGATGACGACCAGCCACTGGCGCTGACCGGCGCCGACATCGGCGGTGGTCCCGGTGCCGCAGTCTTCCTCGGCCTGCGCGGCGAGCAGGCCTGGTTCTCGGTCGAAGCCGCCAGCGTTACTGTTGCCGCGCCGCGCCGGCTCGACCTGCGCCAAGCCGCGCTGCTGTGGTCGATGGCCGATGCGACCGCCTTCAGCTACGCCCGCGGCATGTCCTACTGGCATTCGCGCACCCGCTTCTGCGGCGTGTGCGGCGGGGCCGTGGCGTTCTCCCGTGGCGGCTTCGTCGGCCGCTGCGCGCAGTGTTCCACCGAGCACTACCCGCGGGTCGACCCGGCGGTGATCGTGGCGGTGGAGAACCAGGGCCGGCTGCTGCTGGGCCGGCAGTCGAACTGGGCACCGCGCCGTTACTCGGTGCTGGCCGGCTTCGTCGAACCCGGCGAGACCTTCGAACAGACCGTAGTGCGCGAAGTACACGAGGAGAGCAAGGTGCGGGTGAGTGCCTGCCAATACCTCGGTTCGCAGCCGTGGCCGTTCCCGGGCGCGCTGATGATCGGCTTCCGTGCACAGGCGCAGGATGACCTGCCGACCGTGGACGGAGAGCTGGAAGATGCGCGCTGGTTCAGTGCCGACGAGGTCGGCGCGGCACTGGCACGTGATGTCGAGGACGATGGCCAGGGCATCCGCCTGTCGCCGCCGATCTCGATTTCGCGGGGCCTGATCGAGCACTGGTACCGCCAGCAGCGGGGCTGATGGCGAGGGGCTGCAAGGCTTGCGCTGATGCCAGCATTGCCGCCACCTGAACACGCCTCGGGTTACAGTGCGATCCACCGCGGGAGGCGTCGCTGCGACAGGTAAGGTAGCGACGCCTAGCGTTCTGTTTCGTAGGGAGACCTGCCATGTTCACCACTCTGGCCGCCGTGCTGGTAGCACTGGCCCTGGGCCATGTGGCCCCGGCCGCTGCCGCTTCGCTGCGCCGTTTCGACGGCTTCCGGCGCTGGCTGGGCTGGCTGGACGCGCGGGGTGGCAAGGCCTGGCAGGGGCCGGCAGGCGTCGCCCTGGCGCTGCTGCCGCCGCTGTTGCTGATGGCGCTGCTGGCGTGGCTGCTGCGCGGCGTGCTGTTCGGCCTGCCATCGCTGCTGCTGGGCGTGGCGGTGCTGGCGTGGTGCTGGGGCCCGCGCGACCTGGACCGTGATATCGAAGCGATCATCGATGCCGATGACGCGGCGAGGCGCCAGGCCGCGGTACGCAACCTGCAGGCGGCCGGTGGCAGCCTGCGTGAGGACATTCCGTCACTGGTCGAGGCGACCGTACTCAACGCGCTGCGGCGCTGGTTCGCGGTGCTGTTCTGGTTTCTGCTGCTGGGCCCGGCCGGTGCGCTGGGCTACCGGTTGCTGGCACTGATGGCGGAAAGCCCGATGCGCGCCCGCGTGCCGGTGGAGCCGCTGGCGCTGGCGCAGCGCCTGCTGGGCTGGATCGAGTGGCCGGTGGCGCAGCTGATGGCGTTCTCGATGGCGCTGGTGGGCAACTTCGATACGGCGTGGAAGGCCTGGCGCCAGGCCCATGGCGAACGCCTGGCCGGTGACATCGGCTTCCTCGGCGCGGTGGCGCGGGCCAGTGTCAATGCTGAGCTGCGCGAGGACGCGCACGATTACACCGAGGCGGGATTGTTGCCGGTATGGCAGCGGCTGCCGGACCTGCGTGATGCGATGAGCCTGGTGTGGCGGATGCTGCTGCTGTGGCTGGCGATCCTCGCCCTGCTGGTGATTGCAGGCTGGGTGACGTAGTGGCTTTTGCAGGGCTTGCAGCCCTGCACCTGCAGAAGCAACAGCAACAGCAGCTTTGGATTGCTGATGGTTGGGCGGGGCGGTGTGGGGCTGCAGGACACGCCGTAAACCCGTCCTTGGGGGCTCGATGGCGCCATCCATGGCGCCAACGGTCCTGCAGCCCCACACCGCCCCACCCCCGACAGTTTCCCGGTGACGGTTGTTCTGTAGAGCCGAGCCATGCTCGGCTCCGAGCAAGCGCAGCGAAGCGATCCGCTTTCGCTTTTGATCTTCTCTTTCTTTCCCGTGGTGGACGCGCACGGAAACTGTCCGTGGCCGGGCGGGATGGGTTTGCGGGGGTGTCCGCGGCATGGATGCCGCGGCCAAGCCTCCACGGACGGATTCACGGCGTCCCCCGCAAACCCATCCCGCCCGGCCAACCCCATGATCGACAAACGTCGCCCACCACGAGGGGCTGCGCCGTTGGCTGAAAACCTAGATCGGTGCCAGCGCAGTGAACGGTGCCCACGGCAGGTTGCGCAGCAGCGCATACCCGGGCAGCACCCAGAGCCAGAACACGGGATTGGCCAGCACCCGCATCAGCGGGTCGAGCACACGGGGGCGGATGCCGGCGATGTTCAGCAGCATCAGCAACAGGAACGGCAGGCTGATGACCAGCAGCGGGTTCATCGCCATCGCGCCGGGCAGATCGAAATGGACCAGGGAATACAGGCAGCGGGTGCTGCCACAGCCCGGGCAGTACAGGCCGGTCAGCGCGTACAGCGGGCAGCTCGGCAGGGGATTGCCGGCGACATACGGATTGACGTTGCGCAGCACCACCGTGGCACCCACGGCCAGGCCGGCGGAGACCAGCAGCGGTGCCCAGCGGGCGAGTCGGGAACGAGCGGGAAGCGCGGACATGCAACAACGGATCCGGCGCAGGCGCCGGATCCGTCCAGGCGTATCAGTAGCCGCTGTTGCTCATCGCGCCCATGCCGCCGAGCACAACGAAGAACAGCACGTACAGCACGACCAGCACGGCCCAGGCGATGGCCGACCAGATGGCCCACTTCTTGGCCTTGGCAGCGGAGTCCTGGGCACCGGCAATGTCGCCAGCAGCCAGCTTGCCGTTGACCTGTGCGGCGTAGACGATCGACACGATGCCGGCCGGCAGGCAGCAGAACAGGGTGGTCAGGATGGCCCAGACCAGGTTGTTCGGGACCTGCGGAGTAGCAGTATTCATGGGTTCAAGCTCCTTGATGGGTGGTGGTGGTGAATCATTGGTCGGAAAGAGCGCCCAGTACGGCCAAGCCGCCGAACAGCCCGAACCACAACAGCAACAGGACCGGCAGGGACACGGCCGAAGCCACCGCCCACCAGCCCGCCTTGCGCGACGCGCTGTAGGCCCCCGGGAGGTCGCCAGCCGCGCGGCGGCCATCGACCTGGGAGGCATAGACGATCGACACCACGCCCAACGGCAGGCAGCAGAACAGCGTCGTCAGGATCGCCCAGACCAAGTGGTTGGGGATGTAGACCGGACGGCTGAGCGGTGGTGGTTGATTCAAAGCGAGACTCCATTCCTTGGTGGCCGGCCGTGATGAATCGGCCGGACCTCCCCCCTGTGGGTGCGTAATCTACCGCAACCGGCGTTGCATGTATGCGTTTACAGTCACGGCATGTCGCGTACGCCACTGGACGGTGACGTATGTGGGGGAGTTCGCCGCGCCCGCGCGGCGGGCCTATCTCGTCAGGCGTGATCGCCGCGCAGGGCCCGCACCTGGGCATCCAGCACCGGGGCGGAGGTGGTGTGGCCATCCACCGCCGGCGCCGCGACCACTTCGATGGTGGCGCGGAAACGGCGCGGTACGCGCATGCGGCCCAGCCGGGTATCACGTCGGCTCCACATGCTCGACCACATGCCGCGCAGCGCCATCGGCACCACCGGCACCGGCCGCCGTTCGAGGATCTTCTCCACCCCGGACTTGAACGGTGCCATCTGCCCGTCACGGGTCAGCGCGCCCTCGGGGAAGATGCACACCAGCTCGCCTTCGGCCAGCGCCGCGTCGATTTCGTCGAACGCGCGCTGCATCAGCGCCGGGTCCTCGCGCGCGCCGGCGATCGGGATCGCCTTGGCGGTCCGGAAGATCCAGCGCATCACCGGAATGTTGAAGATCTTGTAGTACATGACGAAGCGCACCGGGCGCGGGATCGTCGCCGACAGGATCAGCGCGTCCATGTAGCTGACATGGTTGCAGACCAGCAGCGCGGCGCCTTCGTCGGGTACGTTGGCCTCGATGCCGTGCGGGCGCAGCCGGTACAGCGTGCGCACCATCACCCAGCTGAGGAAGCGCATCAGGAATTCGGGGACGATGGTGAAGATGTAGATCGCCACCAGTGCATTGGCGATGGCCAGCGCCAGGAACTGCTGCGGAATGGTCCAGTGCAGCAGCTTGTGCGCAGCCAGTGACAGCAACGCGGCGCCGACGATGAAGCCGGAGTTCTGGATGTTCAGCGCGGCGAACACGCGTGACATCTGCGCCTTCGGCGTGCGGCTCTGGATCAGCGCGAACAGCGGCACCACGAAGATGCCGGTGAACAAGCCGATGCCGATCAGGTCGATGACGATACGGATGCTGCCAGGCTGCTGCAGGAACGGGCCGATGGCCAGCCCGTGCACGGTCGCCTCGCCGCTGCGGGCGAAGTACAGGTCGAGCAGGAACGCGGTCATGCCGAACGCACCGAGCGGCACCAGGCCGATTTCCACCGTCCGCGCCGACAGCTTCTCGCACAGCAGGGAGCCAACGCCGGTGCCGACCGAGAACAGGGCCAGGGCGAAGATGTACAGGGTCGGTTCGCCGCCGAGGTTGGTCACCGCATAGGCCGGCAGCTGCGAGGTCAGCACGGTACCGACGAACCAGAACCAGGACACGCCCAGGATCGCGTTGCGCACTGCCTTCTGCTGACGCGCCATGCGCAGCACCGCCAGCGATTCCGGCAGTGGGTTCCAGTTGATCTTCAGGTTCGGGTCGCCAGCATCGACCTTGGGAATCAGCCGCGCGGCGATGTTGCCGCAGATCGCCAGCGCGATGATCGCGCACGCCGCCACCACCGTACCGTGGCTGCCGGCCACGGTGAACACCAGGCCGCCGACGATCATGCCGGAGAGGATCGACATCGAGGTGCCCATCTCGACCAGGCCGTTGCCGCCGGTCAGCTCTTCGGGCTTCAGCACCGACGGCAGCACCGAGTACTTCACCGGGCCGAACAACGTCGACTGCATGCCGGTACAGAACAGCGCGATCAGCAGCACCGGCAGGCTCTGGGTGAGGAACCCGGTGGCCGCCAGCGACATGATCACGATCTCCATGCTGGTGGTGATCACGATCAGCCGCGATTTTTCCAGTTTGTCGGCGATCTGCCCGGCCAGTGCCGAGAACAGGAAGTACGGCAGGATGAAGATGGCCGGTGCCAGCGTGGCGTACAGCCCCAGTTCTTCCTCCGGCACGGCCATGAACAGCAACATGCTGATGATCGCCTGCCGGTACACGTTGTCGTTGAACGCACCGAGCGCCTGCACGACGAAGAACGGCAGGAAACGGCGCTGGCGCAGCAGGGCGAACTGGTTGTGACCGGACATGGAGCCTCCTTGACCGGCGCAGCCTAGCATTCCTGCCTATCCGCTGTGGGTGCGGACCTGTGGGTGCGGACCGTTGGTCCGCACACTTTGAAAGGCCTCAGACGATATCGTCGACCACGCCGCCATCCACGCGCAGCGCTGCACCGGAGGTGGCCGAAGCCTGCGGCGAGGCCAGGTACACCACCATGTTGGCCACTTCCTCGACCGTGGCGGTGCGCTGGATCAGCGAAGACGGCCGGTGCGCCATCACGAACTCGCGGCCGATCTGCTCCAGTGGCTTGCCACTGCGCTGGCGTTCATCTTCGAACATCGCCGCGAAACCATCGGACAGGGTGGGTCCGGGCAGCACCGCGTTGACGGTGACCCCACTGCCGGCCACGCGCTTGGCCAGGCCGCGCGACAGCGACAGCTGCGCGGTCTTGCTGACCCCGTAATGGATCATGTCGGCGGGAATGTTGCGGGCCGACTCGGAGGAGATGAACAGCACGCGGCCCCAGCCGGCATCAACCATCGCCGGCAGCAGCGCCCGCGACAGGCGCACGCCGGACATCACGTTGGTCTGCCAGTAGCGCTCCCAGGTCGCGTCGTTGGTTTCGAAGAAGTCCTCGGGGCCGAAGATGCCGGCGTTGTTGACCAGGATGTCGACCTTGGGCAAGCCGGCCAGCAGCGTATCGACACCGGCCGCATCGGACAGGTCGGCTGCCACGCCAAGCACATCGGCGCCTGGAACGGCGTCGAGCAGGCGCTGGCGGGCGCGCTCGACGCTGTCGGTGCTGCGGCCATTGAGGATGACCCGCGCTCCGGCGACGGCCAGTCCCTGGGCAATCGCCAGGCCGATGCCTGCGGTGGAGGCGGTGACCAGCGCGGTACGGCCGGTGAGTTCGATCTTCATGGAGGAATCCGGGGCAGGGGATCGCCCAGTATCCGCGCCAGCGCGTGATCGGGATGCAGCACTGGATGCAACATGATGTTGCGTTGGCGGTAGCGCCGGGCCATGCCCGGCGGCAGGCTGTCAGGTGAGCGTGCGTACCGCCTCGTTGGCCGCCGCCCGCACCTTCGGCAGCAGCCGCAGCACCAGCGCCATCTGGGTGCGGATCAGCTGCAGCTTGGGTGGCATGCCCTCGTCGAGCTGTTCCAGTTCGGCAGCCACGGCTCGATCGGCATCGTTGTCGTCCTCCGCTACCGGTTGCCGTGCGGTCAGGGCCGTCGCCAGCTGCTGCAGCGCCTTGCGAACGCGCTCACCGGCAGCCAGCGCCAGCGGATCGCCGGCGTAGCTGTCCACCTGGTCGCGGTGCGCACCCAGGGCCGACAGGTGCCCGAGCAGCGTATTGGACAGCGCCAGGAAGTGGAAGCCGGCATCCAGGTTGCGACGCACATGGCCAGGCTCGCGCAGCATGTTCGACAACGCGGTGGACAGCGCGGCGTCGGCGTTGTGCATGTCGCGGCGGGCAATGCGGTAGGCCAGATCGTCACGCATGCCGCTGCGGTACTGGCCCAGCACCGAATCCAGATAGCGCGCGGCGGTGTCCAGCACCCGCGCCAGCACAAGATGCAGCTGCCGGCCCTGCCAGTCGGGCAGGATCAGGAAGGCGGCCGCGGCGGCGATCGCACAGCCCAGCAGCGTATCGACCATGCGCGGCACGATCAGCACGAAGCCGTCGCCGATCAGGTTGAAGCAGGTCAGTGCCATCACCGTGATCGCCGCCGACGCTACCAGGTAGCGGTCGGTGCGGGTGAAGAAGAACAGCAGCGCCGACAGCAGCGCGATCAGCAGCTGTACGTGCAGCTGTGGGAACAGCTGCAGCAGTGCCCAGGTCAGCACCAGGCCGAACAGCGTGCCGACGATGCGTTGTGCAAGGCGCTGGCGGGTCGCGCCGAAGTTGGGGCGGCACACGAACACGATGGTCAGCAGCACCCACGAGCCGTTCTGTGCATTGAACAAGCGGATCGCCGCGAAGCCGGCGATCAGTGCCAGCGCCATGCGCAGTCCATGGCGGAACAGCACCGAGCCCGGCGTGAGCTGCTGGCGGATACGCACGCCCATCTCGCGCAGGCTATGCGGGTTGCTGTCGCGCAGGCGCGTGTCAACGTTGTCGAGGCTGGCCTCGGAACGCTCCGCATCGAGCAGGCGGCGCTCGATGCTGCGCAGGTTGTGCACCAGCAGGTCCAGTGATCCGAGCAGGCGCTGCCATTGAGGGCGCTGCTGGTCGCGCAGGTAGGCCAGCGCATCGGCCAGGTCGCGCCCGGCCTGCTGGTTGCTTTCGCCATACACGAACGGACGGCGCAGGCGGATCGCCTCGCCCAGCCGCGCGCAGGCCTGGCCCTGCAGGTCGAGCAGGCGCTGGCAGCGGTACAGCACGTCGCTGTGGAAGAACGCATCGACCAGCGCGCCGTACGGATAATGCGAGGAGCTGGCGCGCTCGTGGAAATCCTGCGCCATGTAGTACAGGCGCAGGTACAGGCCGGAATTGACGCCCGGCCGCCCGGAGCGGCCGAAGCGGGCCAGGATCGCGGTCTTGGCTTCGTTGAGCGCACCGACCACGCGCCGGTTCTGTTCGGCCAGGTCCAGCTGGCGACGCTGCAGGTCGGCCTCACGCACCGGTTCGAACAGCGCGGCCTTCAGCTGCAGGTAGCGGCCCAGTTCCACATACAGGCGCGCCACCCGTTCGCGCACCGGTCGGTTGGCGAACAGCGTGGTCCACAGGATCGACAGCAGGCCGTACCAGACCGCACCGGCCAGCAGGTGGCTGACCGCTTCCAGCGCGCTGTGCAGATCGCTGGCACCGTGCTGTTCCAGCCCGATCATGGTGTAGATCGCCAGCGTCACCGTGGCCTGGGCGATGGACGCATAGCGCTCGCCGAGCGCACCCAGCAGGGTCAGGCCGAAGGTGGACAGCGCCAGCGCGCCGATGAAGATCCATGGCCAGGGGAACAGCCAGATCACCGAAGCTGCGGCGAGGCAGAAGCACAGCAGCGACAGCGCCACGGCCTTGGTCCGGCCCCACCAGTTGTCGTCGGTCTCGGCGATGGCGCTGGCGATGATGCCCAGGAACACGCCGGGCAGCGCGGTCAGTGCATCCAGCTGCCAGCACACGGCGACAGCTGCGGTCAGGGCGATGAACACCCGCAGGCCATAACTGGCCTTCTCGTGGGCCCACAGGCGACTGAGACTGGATTGGCGGGCGGGCATGCAGGCTCGGTGGAAGGGTCTCCCACCATTATTGCGGGTGCGGGGTGAAGGGGACAGCCCGCGAAGGAATACCCGGTAGTGCCGGCCGCTGGCCGGCTCTCATGCGCCCGGACGGAGGTGCGAGGAGCCGGCCGGCGGCCGGCACTACCGGTTTGTCGGGTACTACATGTCGAACCGCACGCTCACGGCGAACGTGCGCGGCAGGCCGGCGCCGGCGTTGGACCAGTACCTGCGGTTGGCCAGGTTCTCGACGCTGGCACGCAGGGTCACCGGATGGCCGGACGCCAGCAGGCGATAGCCGATGCCTGCATTCACCAGCGTGTAGTCGGGCAGCTTCAGAGTGTTGTCGGCGTCGTACCAGACATCGCCGTAGTAGCGCACGGCGGCATAGGTTTCCAAGCCGTCTACCCACGGCAGCTGGTAGGTGGCGTGCAGTACGCCGCTCCAGCGCGCAGCACCGGCGGTACGGTTGCCTTCCTGTGCGGCGCTGCCCGGGGACAGCTTGTCGTAGGTCGGATCCAGCCAGGTGACGCCGCCGCCGACGGTCAGTGCATCGTTGAGGTGCAGGTCAGCACTGGCTTCAATGCCTTCGTACAGCGTGATGCCGTCCTGCACCAGGCGCTTGCCGGCCGGCGTGAGCTCATCGATGTTGGCACCACGTTCCAGCCGGAACGCGGCCACGTTCGCATTCCAACGCGCCGCTTCGACCTTGGCACCGATCTCGTACTGCTTGCTGATGGTGGGATCGAGCACGTCACCGGCGTTGATGTAGCTGTTGCCTACGCGGCTGCCCGCTTCCAGCGACTCGATGTAGCTGGCGTAAAGGGTGACCGCCTCGCTGGGCTTGAACATCACGGCGTAGGTCGGGGTGACCGGGTAGGTGTGGTATCGCCCCTTGGTTTCGAAGTCGTTGTAGCGCCAGCCCGCCAGCACCGACCAGCCGCTGCCGAGGTTCACCGTATCGCTTGCGAACACCGCCTGCTGCACCGTCTCGTCGCCGCGGGTCATCACCCGAGAACCGACGGCGTCGTGGCGGATGGCATGGCGCTGGTACAGGTTGGCGCGCCCGATCAGGTTCCACTCGTAGGGACGGTCCCAGCCCAGCCCGGTCTGGTGGCTGATACCCGCCACCACCTGATGCTGCAGCGGACCGGTGCGGAAGCTGCCCTGCAACATCGCCTGGGCCAGCCTCCACTCGCTCTTGCCACCCAGCTCGTAGACATTGACGTCGTAGTCGCCGTTGAGATCGTCGATGTAGGCGAAGATCTTGTTGACGTCGTTCCATGAAGTGGTGACGCCATAACTCAGGCTGGCCTTCCAGTCGCTGTTGATCTGCCAGTTCAAGCCGGTCGACAGCAGGCTGGAGCGTGTGTCGTAGTAGGTGCCGGGTACGCTGTTGTCGGTATCTCCGGCGATCGGCCGCGGCAACGAGGTCAGGCCACGGAAGTAGTACTGCGGCGATTCCTCGCGCAGCTCGCGCGACTGGAACACGCCATCGAAGGTCCAGGTCAGCGCATCACTCAGGCGCGCATCCAGCGACAGTGCACCCACCTTGCGATCGACATGCCCGCCGTTGAAGGTCTCGCCCTTTTCCTGGAAGGCGTTGAAGCGGTAGCCGAACATCTGCTCGTTGCCGAAGCGGCCGCCAACGTCGATGCCGCCGCTGACGATGCCCTGCTCGCGCCAGCCCAGCTGGGCGGAGAACGTGGGCGTGTCGGTCGGCTTCTTGGTGATGTAGTTGACGATGCCGCCGGGCGTGCCGAAGCCATACAGGAATCCGCCCGGGCCTTTCAGCAGATCGACCTGTTCCATCACTTCCAGCGGCCATTCGGTGCCCCAGGACGAGACCTGCAGGCCATTGACCCGGTAGCTGTCGTAGTTCAGCTCCAGACCGCGGTTGCGGATGGGCGAGCTCCAGCCACTGGCATAGGCGCTGACCTGGGTGCTGACCGAAGGGTCGAGCAGGAAGGCTTCGCCCAGCGAGACCACCTGGCGCTGCTCGATCTGCTCGCGGCCAACGGCGGTGATCGCGAACGGGGTATCGCGCAGCGCACGGTCGCCCAGTGCGCCGGCTTCGGTATGGGTGCGTTCGGCAGTGACTTTCACCGCATCCAGATCGGTGGCGCTACGACTGCCGGCCGGCGCTTCGGCGTGGGCGGTACAGGCGGCGGAAAGGGCGACGGCCAGCAGGGCCAGGCGGGGGGAACGGGAAGGCAGCATCGATGGTGGTCCTCGACGGACGGCCACAGGCCATCCGCCCACAGGTGGGGGAAGGGGTAGTGGCTGGGATCACGCAGGCTGGCCGGAGATGGCAGCGGGGCGCCACAACGGGCGCAGGACCATGGCTGGATGAGAATTGTTCTCTTTTCGTTACGGCGCGTCAAACCCGGAGGCGTGCGGACCAACGGCCCGTACGCACCAGGGCGGGTAGCGCCGGGCCATGCCCGGCGAGCGCGCAGCGCGGATTGCCGAAAGGCCGCCGGGCATGGCCCGGCGCTACCGAAGCTACGCCCGTTGCGCGCGCTTGAGCAGCTTCGCTTCGCGCTTGCGTGCGCGACGTGCCCGCCAGCGCTCGGCCAGGCACGAGAAGATCACATACAGCGCCGGCGTACTGAGCAGGGTCAGGCTCTGCGAGAACAGCAGGCCGCCGATCATCGCGATACCCAGCGGACGACGCAGCTCGGACCCTTCGCCGAGGCCGATCGCCAGCGGAACCGCGGCCAGGATCGCCACCATCGTGGTCATCATGATCGGCCGGAAGCGCACGATGCTGGCCTCGCGCGCCGCTTCGCGTGGTGCCAGCCCATGCTCGCGCTGCGCCACCAGCGCGAAGTCGATCATCATGATCGCGTTCTTCTTGACGATGCCGATCAGCAGCACCAGCGCGATCATCGAGATCACCGACAGTTCGGTGTTGGTGCCGAACAGCGCCAGCAGCGCGCCCACGCCGGCCGCCGGCAGCGTGGACAGGATGGTGACCGGGTGGATCAAGCTCTCGTACAGCATGCCCAGCACCAGGTACACGGTCAGGATCGCCGCGAATACCAGGATCAGCATGTCGCTGGGGTCGGAGTTGAAGCCGAAGCCGGCGTCATCAGCCAGGCGGATGTCGCCCGGCATGCGCATGCCGGCCACGGTGGCGTCGATGATCGCCTTGGCCTCACCCATGCTCACATCCGGCGCCAGGTTGTAGCTCAGGTCCATCGTCGTGTACTGGTTCTCGTGGGTGATCTGCGACGGCGCCAGCCCCGGCATCTGCTTGGCCATCGCCGTGATCGGCACCATCTCGCCATTGCGCGCCCGCACGTACACCTCGTCCAGCGCTGCCGGCGTAGCGGTCTGCGAGGGCAGGGCGTTGACCACCACGCTGTACTGGTTGATGTCCGAGTAGATCGTCGAGATCTGGCGCTGGCCGAACGCGCCGTACAGCGCCCCATCGATGGCGCCGACCGAAACGCCCAGGCGCGCGGCCTTGGCGCGGTCGATCTCGATGTTCTGGCGCAGCCCGGCATTGTCGACGTCGGTGCCGACATCGCGCAGCTTCGGGTTCTTCTTCAGCTCCGCCTGCAGCTTGGGCAGCCATTCCTGCAGCGACGCCAGGTCATTGCCCTGCAGCGAGATACGGTACTGCGCACCTTGGCTGGAGCCGCCGCCATCGTTGCTGGGCAGGTCCTGGATCGCGCGCAGGCGCAGCTGCAGGTCGGGGTAACGGTCGGCCTTGGCGCTCAGGCGTGCCAGTGCATGCGCGGTGGTTTCGCGTCGGCCTTCCTTGCGCGATTTCAGCTCGACGTTGAACTGCGCGCTGGAGCCCTGGCGACCGCTGCCCAGGCGCACGCCCACGGTCTTCACCGCCGGGTCGGCCATCAGCATGTCGGTGATGCGGCGCTGGCGGGCGACCATGTCCTCGAAGGAGACGGTGGCGCTGGAGTTGGCGCGGCCCCAGATCAGGCCGGTGTCCTGCGGCGGGAACGCGCCCTTCTTCACCGCGCCGAACAGGAAGATGGTGACGCCGATCAGGATCAGCGGAGTGAGCGACATCAGCAACGCGTGGCGCAGCGAGAAGTCGAGGAACACGGTGTAGATGCGCAGCATGCGCTCGTGGCCGGCATCCAGCCAACGGCCGAAGCGCGATGGCGCCGCCTTGTGGTCGTGGGCACTGAGGAAGCGGCTGCACAGTGCCGGGGTCAGCGTCAGCGAGACGACCATCGACACCACGATGGCCGCGACCAGGGTAACGGTGAACTCACGGAAGAACGCACCCATCATGCCGCTGGCGAACAGCAGCGGGATGAACACCGCCACCAGCGAGGCGGTGATCGAGACGATGGTGAATCCGATCTCGCGTGCACCGGTCAGCGCCGCCTGCATGCGTGGCATGCCCTCGTCGAGGTGGCGCATGATGTTTTCGATCACCACGATCGCGTCGTCTACCACGAAGCCGATCGCGATCACCAGCGCCAGCAGGCTCAGGTTGTTCAGGGTGAAACCCATCACGTACATCACCAGCGCGGCACCGGCCAGCGACAGCGGCACGGTCACGGCGGCGATCAGCGTCGGTGCCAGCCGGCGCAGGAACAGCGCCATGGTCAGCACCACCATCGCCAGGCTGATCAACAGGGTGATCTGCACTTCGTGCAGCGACGAGCGGATGGTCGGCGTACGATCGAAGTACGGCGTCATCGTGGTGCCGGGCTGCAGGTAGTCGCGCAGGGTCGGGATCTGTGCCTTGACCCGGTCCACGGTCTCCACGATGTTGGCGCCGGCGCGGGTGAACACGTACATCACCACCGCCGGCTTGTGGTCGAACCACGCCGCCTGGTAGGCGTCCTGCTGGCCGTCGTAGACGTTGGCGATGTCCTTCAGGCGGATCACCCGGCCATCGCCCTGGGTCTTCACCACCAGCTCGGCAAAATCGGCAGCGCGTGCGACCGAATCGTTGGCGATGATCGCGGTGGTGGTGTTGCCATCGCTGAGGAAGCCGGTGGGTGAGGTCACGTTGGCCGCACGCACCGCGTTGCGCAGGTCATCGGCGGTCAGGCCGAGTGCGTTCATCAGGCGCAGGTTGACGTCCACACGCACCGCCGGCGTCGAGGCACCGGCGATGTCGACCGAGGCCACGCCGCTGATCTGGCGGATGCGCTGCGCCAGCAGCGAATCGGCGACGTTGTACAGCTCGTCGGCCGACTGCGTCTGCGAAGTCAGCGCGATGGCGATCACTGGGTCGTCATTCGGGTTCGCCTTCTGGTACATCGGCGAGCCCATGCCCGAGGGCAGGTCGGCCTGCGCCGAATTGATCGCGGTCTGTACGTCCAGCGCGGCCGAATCGATGTTGTGGCCGCTCTGGAAGATCATGAACACCAGCGAGCTGCCTTCCGAACTCGACGAGCGCATGCGGTCGATGCCGGGCAGCTGGCCGAGGTGGCGTTCCAGCGGTGCGGTGACCGTCGATGCCATGGTCGCTGCGTCGGCACCGGACTGGCTGGCGTGCACGAAGATCACCGGGATCTCGATGTTCGGCAGCGCCGACACGCCCAGCCGCAGGTAGCAGATCAGGCCTACCATGAACAGGCCGATGGCCAGCAGCGCGGTGCCGATCGGACGGCGGATGAAGGGACCGGACAGGTTCATCGTGCGGGCCGCCACGGCAGCGGGGCGTGGATCATGCCTGCGGCTCCTGCAGCGAACCATCGCGCAGTGCGCGCTGTTCGCGGCGGCGCGCCAGCCACTCGGAGAAGCGTTCCATGTACAGGTAGATCACCGGCGTGGTGTACAGGGTCACCAGCTGCGACAGCAGCAGGCCGCCGACGATGGCGATGCCCAGCGGGCGGCGCAGCTCCGAACCGATGCCGGTACCCAGCGCCAGCGGCAGCGCGCCGAGCATGGCCGCGGCGGTGGTCATCATGATCGGGCGGAAGCGCAGCAGGCAGGCACGGCGGATCGCTTCGTGCGCGTTGGCACCGGCGCGGCGTGCCTCGATCGCGAAGTCCACCATCATGATGCCGTTCTTCTTGACGATGCCGATCAGCAGCACGATGCCGACGATGCCATCCACCGACAGGCTCAGCCCGCACAGCATCAGCGCCAGCAGCGCACCGACACCGGCCGGCGGCAGCGTGGAGATGATCGTGATCGGGTGGATGTAGCTCTCGTACAGCACGCCCAGCACGATGTAGATCACCACCAGCGACGCCAGCAGCAGCCACACCACATCGGTCTGGCTGCCGGTGAATTCGGCAGCCTTGCCGATGAACTCGGCATGCAGGTGGGTGGGCATGTCCAGGCTGTCCTTGGTTTCCTGGATCGCCCGCACCGCTTCGGACAGCGAATAGCCCGGTGCCACATTGAACGAGACCGTCACTGCCGGCAGCTGCTGCTGATGGCTGACCAGCAGCGGCGCGCTGCTGACCTTGCCTTCGGCCAGCGCCGACAGCGGGATGATGTTACCGGCGCCGACGGTGATGCCGGTGTTCTGCGCACCGATGCCGGTAGCGGTCGACGAGTTCGACGAGGTGACCTGGCCGAAGCTGGTGGCATTGGTGCCGGTCAGCGCGCCGGCGCCGTTGGACGCTACCGCCAGCTGCTCCATCAGCGCGGTGCTGGTGCGGAACTCCGGCGCCACTTCCAGCACAACGCGATACTGGTTGAGCTCGGTGAAGATGGTCGAGATCTGGCGCTGGCCGAACGCGTCGTAGAGGGTGTCGTCGATGGTCTGCATCGGCACGCCCAGCACGCTGGCCTTGTCGCGGTCGATGTTCAGCTCAAGCGCACGGCCCTGGTTGGACAGGTTGTTGTCGACGTCGGCCAGTTCCGGGCGTTTGCGCAGCGCTTCGGTCAGGCGCGTGGCCTGGGTGGCCACCGTGGCCGAATCCACGTCCGACAGCGAGTACTGGTACTCGGTGGCGGCCACGCGGGTATCCAGGGTCACGTCCTGCACCGGCTTCAGGTACAGCGCGACACCTGGAATGCCGGCGACGGCCTTCTGCAGGCGCGGCAGGATCTTGTCCAGGCCGTCTCGCTCGCCGCGTTCCTTCAGCACGATCGACAGCTGGCCCTGGTTGAGCGTGGGGTTCATGCTGCCTGCGCCGATGAACGCCGACACGCCGGTCACGTCCGGGTCCTGGCGCAGCGCTTCGGCCACCTGCTTGGTGCGCTGCTCCATCTGCGGGAAGGCGATGTTCTGGTCAGCCTGGACCACGCCGGTGATCAGGCCGGTGTCCTGTTCGGGCAGCAGGCCCTTGGGAATCAGCACGTACAGCAGCACGGTCAGCACCAGTGCGCCGCCGGCCACGGCCAGGGTCAGGCGCTGGTGGTCCAGCACCCAGTCCAGGCTGCGCTCGTACAGGCCCACGGTGCGCGTCCACAGGTTCTGCTTGCCGGCCGCCGCCGCACGCTCATGCGCGTCCTCGCCCTCGGGCAGTGCGTCGGGCTTGAGCAGGTAGGCGCACATCATCGGGGTGAGCGTCAGCGAGATCAGCATCGACAGCACCACCGCGATGCTCAGCACCCACGCGAACTCGTGGAACAGGCGGCCGGTAACGCCGGGCATCAGCAGCAGCGGCAGGAACACCGCCACCAGCGAGACCGTCAGCGACAGCACGGTGAAGCCGATCTGGCGTGCACCGATCTCGGCCGCTTCCTTGCCACTCTTGCCCTGCTCGATGTAACGCACGATGTTCTCGATCATCACGATCGCATCGTCGACCACGAAGCCGGTGGCCACCACCAGCGCCATCAGCGACAGGTTGTCCAGCGACATGCCGGCAAAGGCCATCACCGCGAAGGTGCCGGCCAGCGACAGCGGCACCGCCACCGAGGGAATGATCGTGGCCCACAGCCGGCGCAGGAACACGAAGATCACCGCCACCACCAGGCCGATGGTCAGGATCAGGGTGAACTGCACTTCATGCACCGAGGCGCGGATGGTCTCGGTGCGGTCGTTGAAGATCTCCAGGTGCACGTCGGCCGGCAGCACGCCCTGCAGCTGCGGCAGCAGGGCGCGGATGCGCTCGACGGTCTGCACGATGTTGGCGCCGGGCTGGCGACGCACTTCCAGCAGCACCGCCGGCTTGCCATCGGCCCAGGCGGCCAGCTGATCGTTCTCAACGCCATCGATCACCTGGGCTACATCCGACAGGCGCACCGGACGTCCGTTCTTGTAGCTGATGATGGTGTCGCGGTACTCGGCGGCGCTGGACAGCTGGTCGTTGGTGCCGATGCTGTAGGACTGGGTCTTGCCGTTCAACGAACCCTTCGGTGCGTTGACGTTGGCCTGGGTCAGCGCACTGCGCAGCTGCTCCAGGGTCAGGCCCATGTTCGACAGCTGCGCCGGATTGACCTGGATGCGCACGGCCGGGCGCACGTTGCCGGCGATCGAGACCAGGCCCACGCCCTGCACCTGCGACAGGCGCTGGGCGAGGATCGAGTCGGCGTAGTTGTTGACGTCGCGCAGCGGGCGCGTGTCCGAGGTCAGCTTCAAGGTGACGATGGCAGCGTCAGCCGGATTCACCCGGTTGTAGACCGGCTGGTAGGGCAGCGACGAGGGCAGGGTGGCCTGGCGGATCGCCGCCTGCACGTCCTGCGCGGCGATGTCGATGTCGCGGTCCATCGAGAACTGCAGGATGATCGTCGACAACCCGGCCGACGAGTCGGAGGTCATCAGCTCCAGCCCGGAGATCTGCCCGAACTGGCGCTCCAGCGGCGTGGTGACCAGCGAGGCCATGGTGGTGGCGTTGGCACCGGGGTACTGGGTGGTGACCACCAGGCTGGGCGCATCGATTTCCGGCAGCGCCGACACCGGCAGCTTGCGGTAACCCAGGATGCCCAGCAGCAACAGGCCCGCCATCAGCAGCGAGGTGGCGATGGGACGGCGGATGAAGATCGTCGAAAAGCCCACGGACTGATCCTTGCTGGCACTTCAATGTCGGCGCCGGCAGGCTTGCCGGCGCGAGGGAGGTCGGTAGCCTGCGCTCAGCGCGGGCCGCCGCCACGACGGCCACCACCGCCAGCGTTCTTCTGCTCGGCCGCCTTCAGCTCGGCTTCGGTCGGCACCGCCGGGGTTTCGCCCGGCTTCAGCGCGGTGACCTTGCTGCCCGGCTTCAAGCGGAACTGGCCTTCACTGACCACCCGCTCGCCGCCCTTCAGGCCTTCGGCGATCTGCACCTGGCTGTCGCCCACTTCCACGCCGCTGCGCACGGTCTGCATCTTCACCGTGTTGTCGCCCTGCACCACATAGACGTACTCGCCGTCCGGGCCACGCAGCACCGCCTGGGTCGGAATGACCACGCCACCGGCAATCGTGCGCAGCTGCATGCGCACGTTGACGAACTGGCCCGGCCACAGGCCGTTGTCGGTGTTGTCGAAGATCGCGCGCGCCTTGAACGTGCCGCTGTCGGCACTGATCAGGTTGTCGACCACGTCGAGCTTGCCGTCGCCGGACAGCACATGCGAATCGGCGCGGTCCAGTGCCGCGACAGGTACCGCACCGGCGGCCTGCGCCTGGCGCACATCGCCGAGCTGGCGCTCGGGCAGGTTGAACAGCACGTGGATCGGATGGATCTGGGTCAGCGTGACCAGCGCGGTGCCGGCGTTGACCACGTTGCCGGCGTCGACCGCACGGATGCCGGCGATGCCGGTGATCGGCGCGGTGACCTTGGTGTACTGCAGCTGCACCTGCGCCGAGCGCATGCTGGCCTCGTTCGCCGCGACTGCGCTTTCGTACTGTGCCACTTGGTTTCGCTGTGTATCCAGATCGGTCTTGGCGACGAACTGGCGATACTCCGGCGCGTTCGAGCGCTGGTAGTTGGAACGCGCGGTGGCCAGCAGCGCCTCGTTCTGGCGCTTGGATGCCACGGCCTGGTCATAGCTGGCCTGGGCGGTGCGCGGGTCGATCACCGCCAGCACATCGCCCTTCTTCACTTCCTGGCCTTCGCGGAAATTCAGGCTCATCAGCTGGCCGCCAACCTGCGGACTGACGGTGACGGTGTTCATTGCGGTCACCGTACCCAGCGCGCTGGCATAGACCGGCACGTCCTGGCGTGCCGCATCCACCACGGTCACCGGCACCGGGCCGGCATTCGGGTCTTCACCGCCCTGGCGCGCAGCTGCCGCCGGGCCACCGGCCTTGTCCTTGCCCCCGCCGAGTACGCGCAGGCCGACCACGGCCAGCACCAGTACCGCCACGACCAGCAGCACGATCTTCCAAACACGTGACATTCAAGGACTCCAAGAGGGCTGGACGGGGCACGGCCCCGGTTGGCAATGCGCAAAGCATACCTGCGCCACATCACGTTTCCTGCATGACGGATGGGACGGGCGCTAAGACCGGATCCGGCCGCGGAGGTTCCCGTGACGGCGGCGTTGCCCTACATTCAGCTGGAACCCCCTGCCGTGGAGATCGTGATGCGCCGTTCGTTGCTGCTGTCCGCCCTGCTGCTGGCCTTGCCGGCCCTCGCCCTCGCCCACGCCCAGGACGCGCAGCGCCCGGAAGTGACCGCCGCCGCCCAGCGGCTGCAGGCCAAGGTGGTGGAGTGGCGGCGCGACTTCCACCAGCACCCGGAGCTGTCCAACCGTGAGGTGCGCACCTCGGCCGAGGTCGCCAAGCGCCTCCGTGCGATGGGCCTGAAGCCGAAGACCGGCATCGCCCACCACGGCGTGGTGGCGATCATTGAAGGTGGCAAGCCCGGGCCGAAGATCGCCCTGCGTGCGGACATGGACGCGCTGCCGGTGACCGAACAGACCGGCCTGCCGTTCGCCTCCAAGGCCACCGACCAGTACCGCGGGCAGACCGTTGGCGTGATGCATGCCTGTGGCCATGATGCGCACACCGCCACCCTGCTCGGCGTGGCCGAAGCGTTGGTGTCGATGAAGAAAGACCTGCCGGGCCAGGTGATGCTGATCTTCCAGCCGGCCGAGGAAGGCGCGCCGCCGCCGGAAGAGGGTGGTGCTGCCCTGATGCTGAAGGAAGGCCTGTTCGCCGACTTCAAGCCGGAAGCCGTGTTCGGCCTGCACGTCTTCTCAAGCGTGCAGGCTGGGCAGATCGCCGTGCGTGGTGGCCCGTTGATGGCGGCTTCGGATCGTTTCGGGATTAAGGTGATCGGTCGGCAGACGCATGGCTCGGCGCCGTGGAATGGTGTTGATCCGATCGTGGCCACCGCCGACCTGGTCGGCACCGCGCAGACCATCGTCAGCCGCCGCGCCAACCTGTCCAAGCAGCCGGCGGTACTGACCTTCGGCGCGATCAACGGCGGCATCCGCTACAACATCATTCCCGATGAAGTGGAGATGGTCGGCACCATCCGCACCTTCGATGAAGGCATGCGCCAGCAGATCTTCGCCGACCTGCGCAACGTGGCCGAGCACACTGCCGCCGCGCACGGTGCCAAGGCGGTGACCGACATCTACGAGTCTGAAGGCAACCCGGCCACGGTGAACGACCCGGCGCTGACCGCGAAGATGCTGCCGAGCCTGCAGGCGGTGGTGGGCAAGGACAACGTGTACGAGCCGCCGCTGCAGATGGGCGCGGAGGATTTCTCGCTGTACGCGAAGGAAGTGCCGGGGATGTTCTTCTTCGTCGGTTCGACCAGCGTGGGCATCGATCCGGCGACGGCACCGGCGAACCATTCACCGAAGTTCCTGTTGGACGAGAAGGCGTTGGATGTCGGGTTGCGGGCGTTGCTGCAGGTGAGCCTGGATTACTTGAACGGTGCCGGCACTCCTGCGGGGTGAGGGTTTCCGGCAGGGCTTGCAGCCCTGCACCCGCCGAAGCAACGGCAACGTCAGCGGCAAAAGCGGTGCTGGATTTCTGCTGGTTGGGCAGGGCGGTGTGGGCCTGCAGGACACGCCGTAAACCCGTCCATGGGGGCTCGATGGCGCCATCCATGGCGCCAACGGTCCTGCAGGCCCACACCGCCCCGCCCCCGACAGGTTCACGCGGCTGTTGGTGGGTGTCGACCTTGGTCGACACGGGCAGACATCCGGAATGTCTGAAGGATTGGCTTTTGATTTTGATTTTTCTGATCTTTCCCGTGGTGGTGGCCGCGTGCAGGGAACTGTCAGGGGCCGGGTGGGTAGGCGGGGCGGGGGTGTCCGCGGCATGGATGCCGCGGCCAAGCCCCCAAGGACGGGTTAACGGCGTCCCCCGACCCGCCTGCCCACCCGGCCAGGCCGATAGACCGCCTTTCGCGACCATCCAACACAACCACCACGGAGGGGCTCCGCCGTTGGCCGAGCAGGCCGAAGGCCCGCCTTCCGCGCGATACAATAAGCAGCATGAATACCCCCCAGGATTCCAGCCTCGGTCGCGAGGTCAGTTACCCGTCGCAGTACGATCCCGGCCTGCTGTTTCCCATCCCGCGCAGCGGTGCCCGCGCCGAGATCGGCCTCGATGACGCCGCGCTGCCGTTCGTCGGCCATGACCGCTGGCATGCCTTCGAGCTGAGCTGGCTCGACCCGCGTGGCAAGCCGCAGGTCGCCGTCGCTACCGTGCAGGTGCCGTGCATCTCGCCGCGGCTGATCGAATCGAAGTCGTTCAAGCTGTACCTCAACTCCCTCAACAGCACCCGCATCGACAGCGCCGAAGCACTGCGCGAACGCCTGGTGACCGATCTGTCGGCGTGTGCCGGTGCGCCGGTCCAGGTCGCGTTCGGTTTGCCGGGCCTGCGCGAGACGCCGCTGGGCGAATCCATCGACGGGCTGGAGGTGGACATCGACTGCTACGGCCCGCCGCAGGCGGACTTCCTTGCGGCTGATACCAGCCAGGTGGTGGAGGAGACGCTGGTCTCGGCACTGCTCAAGTCGAACTGCCCGGTGACCGGCCAGCCGGACTGGGCCACGGTCAGCCTGCGTTACTGCGGGCCGAAGATCGATCGCGCGGGCCTGCTGCGCTATCTGGTCAGCTACCGCGAACACGCCGAGTTCCACGAGCAGTGCGTTGAGCGGATCTTCAGCGAAGTGTCCGCGCGCTGCCAGCCGCAATGGCTGGAGGTGGAGGCCCGCTATACCCGTCGTGGTGGCCTGGACATCAACCCCTGGCGCGCCAGCCCTGGCATCGCCGCCCCGGCTGCGACCTACCGCGAACTGCGCCAGTAACCGCCGCAGGCGGTTACGGGTAGCGCCGGCCGCTGGCCGGCAACCGCGTGGAACCCGCGTGGAGGCCAAGCCGGCCAGCGGCCGGCACTACCGTGGGGCCGCTCTGTCACGGGTAGCGCCGGGCCATGCCCGGCGAGCGCAGCGGCCAGAGCCAAAGCCGCCGGGCCTGGCCCGGCCTACCGCTTGAGACCCGATTGTTCAGCCGTCCCGGGGGCGGCTTCACATCTGCACCATCCCCATTTAACAACCTCCATGGCACCGTGCGAACCACGTAGTCATGCAGACGGGAGTTGTGGATGAGTACCGAGAAGAAAGCCGATTTCTCCGGCGTCAGTGGCAGTGTCGACAGTACCGCCGAGCAGGTGCCGAAGGCGGACTTCTCTGGCGTCAGCGCTTCGGTGGACAGCACCGCAGACGTCGTCAGCGGCGGCACCTACACCGTGCAGAAGGGTGACTCGTTGTCGAAGATCGCCAAGCAGCATCTGGGCGACGCCAATGCCTGGAAGAAGATCTTCGAAGCCAATCGCGATGTGCTTGATGACCCGGACAAGATCTTCCCGGGCCAGACCCTGAAACTGCCGCCGAAGTAAGCCGGCCGAACGCCGTCCGACAATCCCTGGGAGGAACCCCGAATGATCAAGACCACCCCGCTCCAGACCGCCCTGATCGCCGCCCTGCTGGGCAGCGTTGCCTTGGTTGGTTGCAAGAAGAAAGAAGAGTCGACCGACAGCAATGCCGCGCCCGCCGCAACCGCTCCGGCCGAGCCGGCACCGGCGCCGATGACCGGCGCACCGCCGCCGATGGCTGAGGCCGCTGCTGTCAGCGTCTCGGCGGTCACCGTGGGCAAGACCGCTGCCGCCGACAAGTCGGTTGCAACGGCGGCACTGTTCGCTCCGAAGGATGACGTCATCGTCTCGGTCAAGACCGACGGTGCCGCCAACAACGTGAATGTCGGCGCCAAGCTGACCTTCCAGGACGGCCAGGTGGCCGGCGAACAGAACGCGACCCTGAACACCAGCGGTGCGGAAACCACCAACGTCACCTTCAAGAATGCAAAGGGCTGGCCGGCCGGCAAGTACCGCGCCGAAGTCACCGTCGATGGCAAGGCGGCCGGAACGCCGCAGGAGTTCGAGGTCAAGTAAGTCCTGCCGACTCTCTCCCGGCAGGGCTCACGATGGACGCAGCCGCGAGGCTGCGTCTTTTTTTTGCGCGATGGCGGAGTCTCATCCACGCGTGGCGTGGATCTACTGAAACGGCGGGTTCTTTCTCATCCACGCATGACGTGGGTCTGATGGGAACGCATCATCGCCGCACAAGCCCGGCCGAACGAATCACTGCGTTGCAGTACCGGCGCGTATGGCGCTGCTTTGCCCCGCGCGGCTGAAAACGCGACAATGCAGGGGTTTCCCCGCCGCGCGCCCACCCTGACGGCGGCGGGGGAAGTGACACGGTTGCACGTGGCCCGGCGCTGGCGCCGGCCTTCCCCTGAGCATTGCTACAGAGTCCAAGTCCCCCATGTCCAAGATCCTCTACACGCTGACCGACGAAGCACCGTTCCTGGCCACCCAGTCGCTGCTGCCGATCGTCGACGCCTATACCTCCACCGCCGGCATCGCGGTGGAAACCCGTGACATCTCGCTGTCCGGCCGCATCCTGTCGCTGTTCCCGGAACTGCTGAGCGACGCGCAGAAGGTCAGCGACGACCTGGCCGAGCTGGGCCAGCTGGCGACCACCCCGGACGCCAACATCATCAAGCTGCCGAACATCTCCGCCTCGGTACCGCAGCTGAAGGCGGCCATCAAGGAACTGCAGGACCAGGGCTATCCGCTGCCGGATTACCCGGAAACCCCGGCTGACGACCAGCAGCGCGACTACAAGGCGCGCTATGACAAGGTCAAGGGCAGCGCGGTGAACCCGGTGCTGCGCGAAGGCAACTCCGACCGCCGCGCACCGCTGTCGGTGAAGAACTATGCGCGCAAACACCCGCACCGCATGGGCGCCTGGGCCTCGGATTCGAAGTCGCACGTCGCGCACATGGCCGCCGGTGATTTCTACGGCAGCGAAAAGTCGGCCACCCTGGCCAACGCCGGTTCGCTGAAGATCACCTTCCACGGCAAGGACGGCAGCACCGTCGTGCTGAAGGAAAAGACCGCGGTCAAGGCCGGTGAAATCGTCGACGCCGCCGTCATGAGCCGCAAGGCACTGGCCGCCTTCATCGGCGAGCAGATCGCCGATGCCAAGGCCCAGGGCGTGCTGTTCTCGCTGCACCTGAAGGCGACCATGATGAAGGTCTCCGATCCGATCATGTTCGGCGTGGCGGTCAACGAGTTCTACAAGGACGTGCTGGCCAAGCACGCCGACGTGCTCAAGCAGGCCGGTTTCGATGCGAACAACGGCATCGGTGACCTGGCCGCACGCCTGCCGTCGCTGCCGGAAGCCACCCGCGCTGCGATCGAAGCCGACCTGGCTGCCGAGTACGCACAGCGTCCGGGCGTGGCCATGGTCAACTCGGACAAGGGCATCACCAACCTGCACGTGCCGAGCGACGTGATCGTCGACGCCTCGATGCCGGCGATGATCCGCGACTCCGGCAAGATGTGGAACGCCGAAGGCAAGCTGCAGGACACCAAGGCGGTCATTCCGGATCGCTGCTACGCCGGTGTGTACCAGGCCGTCATCGACGACTGCAAGGCGCACGGCGCCTTCGACCCGGGCACCATGGGTTCGGTGCCGAACGTCGGCCTGATGGCGCAGAAGGCCGAAGAGTACGGCTCGCACGACAAGACCTTCCAGATCGCTGCCGATGGCGTGGTCAAGGTCACCGACGATGCCGGCACCGTGGTGTTCGAGCACGCCGTGGAAGCCGGTGACATCTGGCGCATGTGCCAGACCAAGGACGCGCCGATCCAGGACTGGGTCAAGCTGGCCGTCGAACGCGCCCGCCTGAGCAGCACCCCGGCCGTGTTCTGGCTGGATGCCGCCCGCGCCCACGACGCGCAGGTCATCGCCAAGGTCGAGCAGTACCTGAAGAACCACGACACCGCCGGCCTGGACATCCGCATCCTGCCGCCGGTGGAAGCCACCGCGTTCTCGCTGGACCGCATCCGCAAGGGCGAGGACACCATCTCGGTGACCGGCAACGTGCTGCGCGATTACCTCACCGACCTGTTCCCGATCATGGAGCTGGGCACCAGCGCCAAGATGCTGTCGATCGTGCCGCTGATGGCCGGTGGCGGCCTGTTCGAGACCGGCGCCGGTGGTTCGGCCCCGAAGCACGTGCAGCAGTTCGTTGAAGAGGACTACCTGCGCTGGGATTCGCTGGGTGAGTTCCTGGCCCTGGCCGCGTCGCTGGAACACCTGGGCAACCGCTACGACAACGCTGCCGCCCGCGTGCTGGCCAAGGCGCTGGATGAAGCCAACGGCCAGTTCCTGGACAACGACAAGTCGCCGTCGCGCAAGCTGGGTGGCATCGACAACCGCGGCAGCCACTTCTACATCGCGCTGTACTGGGCGCAGGCCCTGGCCGCGCAGACCGAAGACGCTGCACTGCAGGCCCGCTTCGCACCGCTGGCCAAGGCGCTGACCGACAACGAGCAGAAGATCGTCGAAGAGCTGATCGCCGTGCAGGGCAAGGCCGTGGACATCGGCGGCTACTACCGCCCGGACGTGGCCAAGGCCAGCAAGGCGATGCGCCCGAGCGCGACCTTCAACGCTGCGCTGGAGCAGCTGCGCGGCTGATCCATCGCCGCTCGGTGGTGATACCGGAACCCGCGCCTCGGCGCGGGTTTCTTTTTTGCAGGCCGCGGTGGGCTCTGGGGTCAGATCCCTCTGCACCGCAGGGCTCTGACCCCAGCCGAAAAGCGCGACATTCGTCGGCCGTCGGAATACCGTCAAAGGGGCATGAAACTTGCCCACGATGGCCGTCGCAGAACCGATAAGAGTGAATCTGCAACCGCCTTCGATCTGAGCAGTCGATCACGACGGCCACCGCAGGTGTTGCCCTAGCCTTGGCGACGCGAGACCACCGGGGAGGTGGTCGCACGGGGAACACCGATGGCACGCGTGCTGGTAGTGGGAACCGACATCCAGGGTGAGCACGCCCTGTTGCAGCGGCTGCGGTTGGCCTCGGCCTTGCCCGATGGCCAGATCCGCCGCAGCCAGGACCTGGACGACTGCGACCTGCTGGTCATCCGCGATACCCCGGCGCTGCGCAATGCGGCCCAGCGCATGCGCCAGCAACGCCCGCGACTGCAGTGCTGGATCGAGGACCTGGGTGGCCAGCTGCGTGACGGCGATGGCCACCAGGATGTACTTGATGACGGTGCCATCGGCCGCGCATTGCGCGGCATGCAGTTGGCAGTGGAGCCCCCGGCCATGCACGCACCTGCACCGATCCGCCTGGCCGATGGCGCGCATGCCATCACCCGCCTGCTGCGCGAACGCTTGCCGCTGCGGCAGGGACAGGCCTTGCTCGGCGATGCCGGCGAGCCCTTGCTGCTGATGGATCTGGAACACGACCAGGCGGTGCTGCTGCAGGAGCCGGCGGCCGCCCTCGTGGAACGTCTTGCCGATGGCTTCGAACGCCTGCAGCTGGATGCGTTGACGCCGGCGCGCCTGCAGGCGCTGGCCGGCGAGCGGCCGCGCCAACCGCTGCGGCCGCTGTTGTGGCAATGGGCGCAGCGCAGCCGCCATTGGCAGGTGCTGGATGAACGCCTGCGCAGCGCGTCGGTGAAGCTGCTGCGCTGGCCGGATTTCCGCGTGCTGGGGCACGACCACGATGGCTTCCGCCTGTGCTCGTTGCTGCTCAAGCGCGCGTGCACGGTTGAAGAGTGCGCGATGCTGCTCGAGCTGCCGGCTGCGGCGGTGCGCGATTTCATCCATGCCGCCTACCTGTGCGGCTATGCACAGCTGCAGCTGGCGCCGGCCGCACCGGTAATGTCGATGCGCAGCAACGGAACCGATAGCGGCCTGTTGGCCCGCTTGTGGCGGCACCTGCGCGGGGGCGAGCGCAATGCGTGAGCACAAGGTGGTGGTGCTGGGCGGGATGGGCAGCGGCAAGTCGACCCTGGTGCGCAGTATTGCCGCCGGTGCGGTGATCGACACCGACGTTGCCAACAGTGACCGTATGGGTGCGGACAAGGCCTCGACCACCGTAGCGCTGGACTATGCCGATATCGACCTGCCCAACGGCGAGCGCCTGCGACTGTACGGAACGCCTGGGCAGCAACGTTTTGATTTCCTGTGGCCGATCCTGTTGCAGGGCGCGCGTGGTGCGGTGCTGCTGCTGGATGCGCGCCGCGCGGGCGTGGCGGCCGAGCTGGACGCCTACCTGCAGGTGCTGCGGCCCTTCGCAGGTGGGCTGGCGCTGGTGGTGGCAGTGACTCACCTCGACCAGATGCCGGATGCGTTGCTGGACGATTGGAGTGCCCGCGCCAGCCTGGACGACCAACCGCTGCCGCTGCTGGCGGTGGATGCCCGCGACCGCGAACAGGGATTGCTGCTGATGGATGTGCTGATGAGCGAAATGGAAGCGCACGCGCTGGTGGTTGCGCATGGCTGACGGGCAGGCGGCGGTACTGCCTGATGCCGGCCAGCGAGAGCGCCTGCAGCCCTTGCTGCAGGATCTGCTGCAGCGTGTTGAAGGCGTGCGCACGGTCGTGCTGGCCAGCGTCGATGGTTTTGCGCTGGTGAGTGCCGGTGCCGAAGGGCGCGGCGAGCGGCTGGCGGCGATGACCAGCGCGATGCTGGCGCTGGCCGCGGCAGTTGGCCGCGAACTGCTGCTGGGCGATCTGCAGACGCTGATGCTGGAAGCGGCGGGCGGCAAGGTGCTGATGCTGGCGATCCAGGCTGAAGGGCGCGCACCGCTGCTGCTGATGGCGGCCTGCGACCAGCGCAGCGTGATCGGCCAGGTGCTGTGGCAGAGCAGGGAATGTGGCCAGGCGATCCTGGCCGAACTCGGCGGATCGTGAGCCCGGCCGCAGGGGAACGAGGGGCTCGAACCAACATCGACAAGGGGTGCGACGTGGCTGGATTGAATGAATCGTTGAACGCACTGATGGGCATCGACGGCGCGCAGGCAGTAGCGTTGGTCGACTACGAGAGCGGCATGCTGCTGGGCGAGGCCGGTGCCGGCATGGACATGGAAGTGGCCGCCGCCGGCAACACCGAAGTGATCCGCGCCAAGATGAAGACCGCCGCGTCGCTGAACCTCAACGACAGCATCGAGGACATCCTGATCTCGCTGGGCAAGGCGTACCACATCATGCGTCCGGTGGCGAAGAAGCAGGGCCTGTTCTTCTACATCGTGCTGGACCGGACCAAATCCAACCTGGCGCTGGCCCGGCGCAAGGTGCAGGACGTGGAGGCCGAACTGGCGATCTGAGCCGGTAGTGCCGGCCGCTGGCCGGCATCTGCATGGATCCACCGGCGGTCCAGGGGCTGCCGGCCAGCGGCCGGCACTACCTCTGCGCTCGACGGCATCACACACGCCGGCGTATGGTGGATACCCGTCTCCCTGCCGAGCCGTGCATGTCCCAGCCTGTCATCGCAACCGTACTGGCGCCGCGCATCGCCGGCGCCATCCGCGATGGTTTCGAGGATTACCACGCCCGCTTCGCGGCGATCACCGTTCGCGCCCGCCTGCGTTTCGAGCAGCGCGACTGGGCTGGTGCCCGCCAGGATGCGGTCGAGCGCATTGCCCTGTACGACCTGTGCATCGCCGAACAGATGGACGCGCTGCGTCGCCTGGCCGGTGAGGTGATCGGCGAGCGCGCGCTGTGGCTGCAGGTGCACGCGGAGTACAGCGCGCTGCTGCAGGGGCTGATCGACGCTGAGCTGTACAAGACCTTCTACAACACGTTGTCGCGGCGGCTGTTCGCCACTCGTGGCGTGGATCCGGCGCTGGAGTTCATTGCTTTTGATGTCGAACCGTCCGATGCCATCACCCATCCGGTCGCCCGGCATACCTATGCCGTCTCGCCGACGCGACCGGTGGAGGCGCTGCAGAGGGTACTGGCCGATTACCGCTTCGATATTCCCTATGCTCACCAGCTGCGCTGTGCGGCAGCGATCGCCGTACGCCTGCAGGATGACCTCACGCATTGGGGCGACACGCCGGTGCGCAGCATCGAGCTATTGGATACCGTGTTCTACCGCGAGCGCCGTGCTTATCTGGTCGGCCGGGTGTTCGGCGAGCATCGCTTCTCGCCGTGCGTGATCGCCCTGGTCAATGACGAGCGTGGCCTGCGTGCCGATGCGGTACTGACCCGGCGCCGCGATGTCGCCCACCTGTTCGGCGTGTCACGCAGTTATTTCCAGGCCGATCTGGCCACGGTCGGCGATGCCGTGGTGTTCCTGCGCAGCCTGCTGCCGGGCAAGCCGATCGACGAGATCTACACAGTGCTGGGCCGGGCCAAGCAGGGCAAGACCGAGCGCTACCGAACCTTCTTCCGCCACTTCAACGAGCATCCGCAGGAACGCCTGGTGCATGCCGAAGGCACGCCGGGCATGGTCATGGCGGTGTTCACCCTGCCCAGCTACCCGCTGGTGTTCAAGCTGATCCGCGATCGCTTCGCCTGGCCCAAGGCGATGTCGCGGCAGCAGGTGGAAGAAAAGTATGCGCTGGTGTTCAACCTGGACCGTGTCGGCCGCCTGCTGGACGCACAACCGTATCGCCACCTGCGTTTCCCACGTGACCGCTTCGCTCCGGCATTGCTGGAGGAACTGCTGCAGCAGTGCGCGCAGAGCGTGCGGCTGGATGGCGACGAGGTCGAGATCAACCTGTGCTACGTGCAGCGCCGCTTCCGCCCGTTGAATCTCTACCTGCGTGAGCAGGGCGGTGAGGCGGTGCGCGCGGCGGTGCTCGACTACGCGCAGGCAATCACCGACATGGCGCGCAACAACATCTTCCCCGGCGACATGCTGCCGAAGAACTTCGGCGTCTCGCGGCATGGCCGTGCGGTGTTCTACGACTACGACGAGCTCTGCCTGGTCAGTGACTGCGTGTTCCGTGCCTGGCCGCAGCCGCGCACGCCGGAGGAGGCCATGGCCGACGAGCCCTGGTTCCATGTGGGGCCGCGCGATGTGTTTCCCGAGCGCTTCGGCCCGTTCATGGGCCTGCCTGCCGGCGAGCTGGCGGCGGTACGCGAGCACTACCGGCATCTGTTCGATCCGGCGTGGTGGCAGGGTCTGCAGGAACGCTTCGCCCGCGCGGATTATCCGGATACGCCACCCTATGCTGGCGCGCACCGGCTGGCGTAGCCGGGCCGAGCTGTCCCGGGTGTGAAGACTGCGCTACGCTCAGCGCTCATCACCAAGGATCCGGCAATGATGCGTCCCCCCCTGTTCCTCGCTCTCGCGTTGGCCGTTGGTGCCGGCGCTCCCCTGCTTGCTGGCGACGCCAGCGCGCAGACCACGCGCGCGGTGCGTGCCACCGCGGAGATGAGCATGGTGCTCTCTGGCCATATCGAGGTCACGCCCGAGGGCGCGGTCAGTTCGCTGGTACTGGACCAGAAGTCGATGCTGTCTCCGAGCATCGCGTCCTTCGTGGAGGGCACCATTGGTGGCTGGCGCTTCGAACCCACCCTGCGCGATGGCAAGGCGGTGGCGGCGCGTGCACCATTGCGGGTGCGCCTGCGGGGCAAGGCCATGGCCGATGGTGGCTACGAAGTCAGCATGACCAGCGTCAATTTCAGCGAGTACGATGAGAAAGCCACCGATTCGGTGACCCAAGGGCGCATGACACCCCCTCGTTATCCGGAAGAGGTCTATCGGAGCGGTGGGCAGGGTGAAGTGTTGCTGGTGGTCAAGATCGCGCGTGACGGCAGGGTGGCCGATGTCGTTGCCGAGCAGGTGAACATGACCGTGGTCGGACGCGAGCGCACCCTCGCCAAGATGCGCGAGATCCTGGCCAAGGCCGCCGTCAGCAGTGCCCGCAAGTGGACGTTCAACCCACCGACCACCGGCGAGGCCAGCACCCGCGACAGCTGGACGGTACGCATACCGGTGAATTTCGGCCTGAACGATGATCCCAATGGAGCGGAGCGCTATGGCCGCTGGCGTGCCTTCATTCCTGGCCCGCGGCAGACCGTGCCGTGGCGCAAGGCGGACCCGATCGAGCAGGCCGGCAGCGACCTGCTGCCCGAGGGCGGCATCTACATGGTGGACGGCGCCAGGCGCGGCCTGCGCCTGCTGACCCCGCTGGAGCAGGGCTGACGATCACTGCGGAGCCGGCCAGCCCGGCTCCGCGTCAATCCGCGTACGGGTACACCACCACCCGGTTGCGACCCTGTTCCTTGGCCAGGTACAGCGCCTTGTCGGCCAGCCGCAGCGCCTGCTCGGCGTCGACATGGAAGCTGGGGAAATGCGCCACGCCCAGCGACACGGTGATGGTGCCAACTGGCTCGAACGGATGGTCGGCAATGTGCTGGCGCAGGCGCTCGCCGGCCTGTCGCGCCGATTCGGTGCCGATGCCCGGCAGCAACAGCAGGAACTCCTCGCCACCGGCGCGGCAGAGGATGTCGCTGTCACGCGAGTAGCGGCGCATCTGGTCGGCGATGTGGACGATGGCGGCGTCACCGACGTCATGGCCATGGGCATCGTTGATCGTCTTGAAGCGATCGATGTCCAGCGCCAGGATCGCGAACGGGATGCCCTGCACCTGCAGCGCATCCAGCGCCTGCTGCAGGCCGCGGCGGTTGAGCAGGCCGGTCAGCGGATCGGTGCGGCTGGCACGGTTGAGCGTGCCGATCCGGTCCTGCAGCGCGTTGAAGCTGTGCAGCACCGCCTGCTTGAGCTGGGCGACCTCGAAGTACCAGGCGCGGATGCCGCTGACGTGGTTGATCGCGTTGCCGGTGTCCTCGCCGCCCTGCACGTTGCGCGCCAGCTGCCATAGCGGCAGCGAGATGCGACGGGCGAACCACCAGGTGACCAGCAGCGACAGCAGGCCCAGCGGAATCGCGTTCCAGATCACCGCCGTCATCAACCGCGACAGCGGCTGCAGGGTGGATTCGGTCGGGCGCTGGGCGATGATGCCCCAGCCGGTGGCCGGCACCGGCGCATAACCGGCCAGCATCGACACGCCACGGTTGTTGCGTACCTGCTGCGCACCGCGTTCGCCGCGCACCACCGCCTTCACTGCCGGGTTGCCGACCACGTAGTCGCCCACCCGATCGCCATCGGCGTGGTACAGCAGGCGGCCGTGGCGGTCGACCACGTACAGATAGGAGCCGTCGCGGTAGTAGTGCTTGCCCAGCAGCGTATGCAGCGCGCTGCGCTGGCGCAGGTACAGGGTGCCGCTGACGTAACCGCGATAGTGGCCCTGGCGGTCGAAGATCGGGTGCGACAGCGAGACCAGCAGCTTGCCGGTGGCCGACTGGTACGGGTCGCTGATCATCGGCTGGCGCGCTGCCAGTGCCGCGTTGTTGCCGACGCTGTGCAGTATCTCGCCCTGCAGCTGCAGGGTCTGCGGCGAGGTGGCGATCACCAGCCCATCGGCGTCCACCACCAGCGATGAGTTGAAGCTGTTGGTCTGCAGCTGCAGGCGGCTGGCTTCATCCTGGGCCTGCGTCGGATCGAGGTCGCCCTGGCCGAGGCGGGTGGCGGCATAGGCCAGCTCCTGCTGCGCGGCCAGCAGGAAGTTCTGGGTGGTCTCGGCCAGCTTGGTGGCGTAGACGCGGTTGGCTTCCAGGGTGTTGCCGACCAGCTGGTCGCGCTGCACCCGATAGCTGGCCAGCAGGGTATTGGCCAGGGCGATGATGGCGCTGAGCAGGGCCAGGGCGAGGATCAGCTTGCCCAGGTTGAGGCGGGGGGACAGCGTTGGCATGCGTCGACGGATCCGGCAGGAGGCTGGACCCGACCGGTTCTCCGGAAGGGGCGACAGCGGGAATCGGTGGCCAGGCCGGCATGGCCGGGCAGGGGGCTGGCGGATTATCGCCAAAAGTCGGCGGCGGCGAAGTGAAGTGGGTCGCCCTGCAGGCAAAAAAAAACCTGCCGCAGTGAGCGGCAGGTTTCCTTCCAATGCAGGACCGGGCCGGGGCTCAGCGCTTCATCGAACCGAAGAACTCGTCGTTGGACTTGGTGTTCTTCATCTTGTCGAGCAGGAACTCCATCGCGGCCATTTCATCCATCGGATGCAGCAGCTTGCGCAGGATCCAGATCTTCTGCAGCAGTTCCGGCTCGATCAGCAGGTCTTCGCGGCGGGTGCCGGAACGGTTGATGTCGATGGCCGGGAACACGCGCTTTTCAGCGATACGGCGGCTCAGGTGCACTTCGCTGTTGCCGGTGCCCTTGAACTCTTCGTAGATCACCTCGTCCATCTTCGAGCCGGTGTCGACCAGCGCGGTGGCGATGATGGTCAGGCTGCCGCCTTCTTCCACATTACGCGCGGCACCGAAGAAGCGCTTCGGACGGTGCAGGGCGTTGGCGTCCACACCACCGGTCAGCACCTTGCCCGAGCTCGGCACCACGTTGTTGTAGGCACGGGCCAGGCGGGTGATCGAGTCGAGCAGGATCACCACGTCCTTCTTGTGCTCGACCAGGCGCTTGGCGCGCTCGATGACCATTTCGGCCACCTGCACGTGGCGCGCGGCCGGCTCGTCGAAGGTCGAGCTGATGACCTCGCCGCGCACCGTGCGCTGCATTTCGGTCACTTCTTCCGGGCGCTCGTCGATCAGCAGCACGATCAGGTGCACGTCCGGATGGTTGGTGGTGATGGCCGTGGCCACCTGCTGCATCATCATCGTTTTACCCGCCTTCGGCTGGGAAACGATGAGCGAGCGCTGGCCCTTGCCCTGCGGCGCCATCAGGTCGAGGATGCGGCCGGTGATGTCTTCCGACGAACCGTTGCCACGCTCCAGGGTGAAGCGGCGGCGCGGGAACAGCGCGGTCAGGTTCTCGAACAGCACCTTGTTCTTCGATGCTTCCAGCGGCTCACCGTTGATGGTGTCCACGATCGACAGCGCGAAGTAGCGTTCGCCGTCCTTGGGGAAGCGGATGCGGCCGGACAGGTGGTCGCCGGTGCGCAGGTTGAAGCGACGGATCTGGCTGGGCGAGATGTACGTGTCGTCCGGGCCGGCCAGGTAGCTGGCTTCGGCCGCGCGCAGGAAGCCGAAGCCGTCCGGCAGGATTTCCAGCACGCCGTCGGCGGCAACGCCGTCACCATGGCGGGTCAGCACCTTCAGCAGGGCGAAGATCACGTCCTGCTTGCGCGCGCGCGCCACGCCTTCGGAGATCTGCAGCTGTTCGGCGATCTCCAGCAGCTTCTGTGCCGGCATGCGCTTGAGGTCGCTCAGCGAGTAGACCGGGAAACCTTCCGGCACGCTGGCATGCGGACGCGGCACGAAGGGCTGCTGCTCGCCGTTGTCGTTGGGCATGCCGTCATCGCGGAAGCGACCACCGCCGCCGCCGCCATTGCGATCACGATCGCGGCGGTTGCGGAAACGGTCGCGGCGATTGCCCTGACCCTGACCCTGCTGGTTCTGGTTGTACGGGTTCTGGTTCTGGCCACCGCCCTGGTGGTTCTGCTGCCGCGGCTGGCCGGATTCGCGGCCCTCACCACCGTCACCGCCGCCACTGCTGGCAGGGGCCTCGGCGGCGGGCGCGCTCGGCGCGGGGGCAGCTGCGGCCGGTGCCGGCGCTTCGGGCGCGGCTGCCAGTGGCAGGGTGGGCTGCGCCGGTGCGGCGCTGGTTTCGGCGGCGGCCGGAGCGGCAGCCTTGGCTACGCGGGGCTTGCGCACGCGCTTTTCGGCGGGCGCTTCGGCGCTGCCGGTTTCGGGAGTGTTATCGGACAAGAGCGTTATTCCTCGCTTGAAGGTGCGAGCGCCCGGCTGGGGCGGCGAACGTTGGGAATGGGTCTGGAAGAAACTGCGTCCAGAGGGTGCGGCACGCGAACGCGGCCGGATATGCCGACACTATCATCGGCCCGCGGCGCCGTGCAAGGGTCACCGGGAACTGCATTCATGCTGGCGCGGTATGCGCCCACCGGCAGCCGCAGGTGGCGGCCGCCGGTGTGGTCACGCAGGATCAGGCCAGCGCCTTGTCCAGCAGGCCGGCCAGCTGGGCCTTGCCCACCGCACCGATCTGCTCGCCGACCTTCTCGCCGTCCTTGAACACGACCAGGTACGGGATCGAGCGCACGTGGTACTTGGCGGCCAGCGCACGGTTGTGGTCGACGTTGACCTTGGCGATCTTGGCGCGGCCCTGGTAGGCATCGGCCAGTTCGTCCAGCGCCGGGGCGATCATCTTGCACGGGCCACACCACTCGGCCCAGAAATCGACCAGCACCGGTTCCTTGGAATTCAGCACTGCGCTATCAAAGTCGGCGTCGCCGACATGTACAACCTTGTCGCTCATCTTGGTTTCTCGTCTTGGATTGCACCCGGCCATGCCGGAGGTGGGTGAACTGGGCCATGCCCGGTGGCGCGACCCTCGTCGTTGCCTCGCGGCGCACTGCCGCGGTGCGTTCGGCGGGATGCCTGGACGCTCACGGCCGGCAGTGTACCCCTATCGCAGGGCAGGGACAGGCGCCGGCTGGAACCCAGCGTATCGTGATCGCTTCGAAGCCTGATATGTGTCGGATTTCACTGTCTTCCTGTACATGGGGCTGGCAGCGGGCGACACCAGCGCTCCCGGCAGGGCCGTTCAAGCCTGGTGTTGCTGGGTGAAGGGCCTGCGTCTCTCTGTTTCATGAGACAGGCCATTCCGGTTTGTCGGCCCGAGTGCGTTAAACTGGGACATTGAGCGGCGCGCGGACCCGGTGGTCCCGGCCCGCCGACCCGCCGCAGGGGCCGCAGTTTGCGACGGTGCCCCCAGACGATGCAGTGCCGCCCGCCCGCTGGCCGGTGGCCATACCAAGACGGACTCATGAGCGACAAACCGCTGACCGATTTGACCTTTTCCTCCTTCGAGCTGCATCCGGCCCTGCAGGCTGGCCTTGAAGGAGCCGGATTCACCCGCTGCACCCCGATCCAGGCGTTGACCCTGCCGGTCGCGCTGCCCGGCGGTGATGTTGCCGGCCAGGCGCAGACCGGTACCGGCAAGACGCTGGCCTTCCTGGTCGCTGTCGTGAACCGCCTGCTGACCCGCCCGGCCCTGGCCGACCGCAAGCCGGAAGACCCGCGTGCGCTGATCCTGGCGCCGACCCGCGAACTGGCCATCCAGATCCACAAGGATGCGGTGAAGTTCGGTTCCGACCTGGGCCTGCGCTTCGCGCTGGTCTACGGCGGCGTCGACTACGACAAGCAGCGCGAGATCCTGCAGCAGGGCGTGGACGTGATCATCGCCACCCCGGGCCGCCTGATCGACTACGTCAAGCAGCACAAGGTGGTCTCGCTGCACGCCTGCGAGATCTGCGTGCTGGACGAAGCCGACCGCATGTTCGACCTGGGCTTCATCAAGGACATCCGCTTCCTGCTGCGCCGCATGCCCGAGCGCACCACCCGCCAGACCCTGCTGTTCAGTGCCACCCTCAGCCACCGCGTGCTGGAGCTGGCCTACGAGCACATGAACGAGCCGCAGAAGCTGGTGGTCGAAGCCGAGACCATCACCGCCGCCCGCGTGCGCCAGCGCATCTACTTCCCGGCCGACGACGAGAAGATCCCGCTGCTGCTGGGCCTGCTGTCGCGCAGCGAAGGCGCCCGCACCATGGTCTTCGTCAACACCAAGGTGTTCGTCGAGCGCGTGGCCCGTTCGCTGGAAAAGGCCGGCTACCGCGTCGGCGTGCTGTCCGGCGACGTGCCGCAGAAGAAGCGCGAGAGCCTGCTCAACCGCTTCCAGAAGGGCCAGCTGGAAATCCTGGTCGCCACCGACGTGGCCGCGCGCGGCCTGCACATCGATGGCATCAAGTACGTCTACAACTACGACCTGCCGTTCGACGCTGAAGATTACGTGCACCGCATCGGCCGTACCGCGCGCCTGGGCGAAGAGGGCGATGCGATCAGCTTCGCCTGCGAGCGCTACGCGATGGGCCTGCCGGACATCGAGGCCTACATCGAGCAGAAGATTCCGTCCGAGCCGGTCACCAAGGAACTGCTGACCCCGCTGCCGCGCCCGGAACGCCCGGCCCCGGCGGCAGGCGAGGACGGCGAGGACAACGAGAGCGTCGGCCAGATCTTCCGTGAAGCGCGCGAAGCCCGCGCCGCCGAAGAAGAGCGTCGTGGCGGCGGCCGTAGTGGCGGCCGCTCTGGCAGTGGCGGTGGCCGCAGTGGTCGTGACGGCGAGCGCAGCGGCGAACGCCGCCCGCGTGGCCCGCGCAAGCCGCGCGTGGAAGGCGAGCAGGCTGCCGCCGCCCCGGTTGCTGGCGCCGAGGCTGCCGCGGCCCAGGCCCCGCGTCCGCCGCGCCCGCCGCGTGCCGAAGGTGCACCGGATATGGCAGTGGATGGCGAGCACAAGCCGCGCAAGCGTCGTCGTCGTCGCCACGGCCGTCCGGTCGAAGGCGCCGAAGGCGTGCAGGCCAATGCCGGTAATGGTGCCGGCCCGGTTACCCCGGTGCAGGTGGTGGCCAAGCCGGTGCGCACCGCCGCCGATACCGGTGATTCGTTCCTGACCCGCATCGGCCGCAAGATCCGCCGGATGCTGTCGGGCAGCTGATCGGCGCTGCCGATCAGCGGGTAGCACCCGACCGTTGGTCGGGTGACCTTGACCGGTGTGCCGACCAACGGTCGGCACCCACCGATGCAGCAGGTAGCGCCGGGCCATGCCCGGCGAGCGCAGCGGCAGATCGAAAAATCCGCCGGGCATGGCCCGGCGCTACCGATCCGTCGCGCGGCTCCTGCATAATCGGGGCATGAGTGTCCTGCGCTTCGACAATGTCAGCAAACAGTACGCCGGTGGCCACGAGGCGCTGACCGATGTCAGCTTCGAGGTCGCGCCGGGCGAGATGCTGTTCGTCACCGGCCATTCCGGTGCGGGCAAGAGCACCCTGCTCAAGTTGATCCACCTGGACGAGCGGCCCAGCCGTGGCGCGGTGGTGTTCGACGAGCGCAACCTGCTGAAGGTGCGCGGCGGCGATGTGCCCCGCCACCGTCGCGCGGTCGGCGCGGTCTACCAGGACCACCGCCTGCTGATGGACCGCTCGATTGCCGAGAACGTGGCACTGCCGCTGATACTGCGCGGCACCCGCCGTGGCGACATCAACAAGCGGGTGCGCTCGGTACTGGAACGAATGGGCCTGGGCCATCGCGAGAAGGCGCTGCCCTCGCAGCTGTCCGCCGGCGAGCAGCAGCGCGTCGGCATCGCCCGCGCCATCGTCGGCGAGCCCAAGCTGCTGGTGGCCGACGAGCCGACCGGCAACCTCGACCCGACCCTGGCGGCGGAGATCATGGCCCTGTTCGCCGAGCTGCCCGCGCGCGGCACCAGCGTGCTGGTGGTCAGTCACGACCTGCCGCTGCTGCGCCGCATGCGCAAGCGCGTGCTGATCCTTGACCACGGCCGGCTGGTGGATGACATCTCGCCGCAGGACCTGGCGGAGTAATCGATGGCGAAGAACGAAAACAGCGAAGCCGCCGCCCCGTCGCGTGTGGGCGTCTGGTTCCAGCACCACGTGCACAGCGTGGTGTTCAGCCTCGGCCGCGCCTGCCGCAAGCCGTGGGCGACCCTGCTGACGGTGATGGTCATGGCACTGGCGCTGGCCCTGCCGCTGGGCCTGTCGATCGCGCTGGACAACCTCAAGCAGTTCGCCGGCAGCGTGCAGCAGTCGCGCGACATCAACGTATTCCTGAAGGGCAATGTCGATGGCCCCGGCGCGCTGCGCCTGGCCGGGCAGCTGCGCGACCGCGACGACGTTGCCGAAGTGAACGTGCGTACGCCCGAGCAGGGCCTGCAGGAACTGCGCGATGCCGGCCTCGGCGAGGCGATCGATGCGCTCAACGACAACCCGCTGCCGTCGCTGCTGGTGATCACTCCCGGCCAGGGCAAGGACGATGCGCGCCTGGCGCGCGCGCTGGAAAGCCTGCCCGAGGCCGACCTGGTGCAACACGACGCGCTGTGGCGCCAGCGCCTGGATGCCTGGCTCGCCTTTGGCGCGCGGCTGGTGCAGGTGCTGTCGGTGCTGCTTGGCGTCGGTGCCGCATTGGTGGTCGGCAACACCGTGCGCCTGGACATCCAGGCCCGCCGTGAAGAGATCGGCGTGCTGCAGCTGCTGGGTGCCAGCGATGGCTTCATCCGCCGTCCGTTCCTGTACCTGGGCGCCTGGTATGGCCTGGGCGCCGGCGCGGTGGCGCTGGCCCTGATCGCCGCCGCCGGTGCTGCGCTGCGCATGCCGCTGGCCGAACTCTCGCGCAGCTACGGCAGCCCGTTCGTGCTGCACGGCCTGGACCTGCTGCATGGCGGCCTGGTCCTGCTCGGCACGCTGCTGCTGGGCTGGCTGGGAGCGTGGCTGGTGACCGGCCATTTCCTGCGCCAGACCCGACCGACCGACACCTGAGGCCGGCATGCAACCGCAAGCGTTGAAGCACCTTGAGGGGCCCGCGACGCGGGTGATGGTGGTCGATGGCTCGAAGCTGGTACGCAAGCTGATCGCCGACGTGCTGAGGCGTGACCTGCCCGGCGTGGAGGTGATCGGCTGCGACAGCATCGAGGAATCGCAGCAGGCGCTGGCGCAGGGTCCGGTGGACCTGGTGACCACCTCGCTGACCCTGCGTGATGGCGACGGCCTGGCATTGGCGCGGATGATCCGCGAAGCGGCTGGCCAGGCCTATGTACCGGTGATCGTGGTCTCCGGCGACGCCCAGCAGCACCTGGAGCAGCGCCGCTTCACCGAGTACGTCACCGACTATTTCGACAAATCGCTCGGCCATGAGGCACTGGCGACCTTCATCCGCGGCTATGTGCAGCCGCAGACCATTCCCGGCGCCACCATCCTCTATATCGAGGACAGCCGCGTGGTGGCCGAGGCCACCAAGCGCATGCTGGAGCGCCAGCAGTTGAATGTGCTGCACGTGGTCAGCGCCGAAGAGGCGTTCACCCTGCTCACCGCCGAGTCGCTGGGCCGCAGCCGCCACCGCATCGACCTGGTGCTGACCGACGTCACCCTGAAGGGTGAACTGAGCGGCCGCGACGTGGTGCAGCGCGTGCGCGTGGACTTCGGCTACGGCAAGCGCCGCCTGCCGGTGCTGGTGATGACCGGCGATGGCAATCCGCACAACCAGACCGGGCTGCTGCAGTCCGGCGCCAACGACCTGGTGCTCAAGCCGATCGAAGAACGGCTGCTGGTCACCAAGGTGCTGTTCCAGCTGCGGCTGGCCCGATTGAACGATGGACCCCTGATTCGATGATGGATGAAGTAGCCGACACCCCGACGATCCAGCTGGAACCGAGCTGGAAGCAGCATGTCGGCGATTACCTGCTGCAGCCGCAGATGCGCGAGCTGTCCAGCTTCCTGCGCCAGCGCAAGGCCAGTGGCGCGGCGGTGTTCCCGCCCGGCCCGCAGATCTTCGCCGCGTTCGATGCCACGCCGTTCGAACAGGCGAAGGTGGTCATCCTCGGCCAGGACCCGTACCACGGCCGTGGCCAGGCCCATGGGTTGAGCTTCTCGGTGCCGCCGGGCGTGCCGGTGCCGCCGTCGCTGCTGAACATCTACAAGGAGATCGAGAGCGATCTCGGTATCCCGCGCCCGGACCATGGCTGCCTGATTCCGTGGGCGCAGCGTGGCGTACTGCTGCTCAATGCCGTGCTGACGGTGGAAGAGGGCAAGGCCGGCGCCCATCAGGGGCGCGGCTGGGAAGGCTTCACCGACCACGTGGTGGACGTGCTCAACCGTGAGCGCGAAGGGCTGGTGTTCATGCTGTGGGGCGCCTATGCGCAGCAGAAGGGCAAGGTCATCGATACCCGCCGCCATCGCGTGCTGAAGTCGCCGCACCCGTCGCCGCTGTCGGCCCATCGCGGCTTCCTCGGCTGCCGCCATTTCTCGATGGCCAACGAGTACCTGCAGCGTCGCGGGCAGGCCCCGATCGACTGGTCGCTGCCGCCGCGTTCGGCGCTCTGAGCGTAAGCCGGGCCCGCGCCCGGCCTATGCCACAGGGAGGAGCGGTGCAGATTCAGTGGGTTTTGTCGCGGCGGTAGTACGCACGCGCACCATCGGCCAGCACGCTGAGGGCCTGTACCGTACCGTCGCCTCCGCGATGGAACAGCAGTTCCGCACCTGCGCTGCCGGCCAGGAAGCGCACCGGCGTCACGGGCTGAAGTGCGATGGCCTTGTCTCGCCCTGGCAGGCGCAGTTCCAGCCCACCTTCATTCGCCTGCACGTCCAGCGTCTGGGCCTCGAACCAGTCGGCCAGTCCGCCGCGGACATCCATCGGCAACGCATCGTCGAGGACAAACCGGCCGCTGAAGCGAGGATAGCTGTCCCGCAGAAACGCTGGGTCCAATGTGCGGATGAGTGGTTTGGCGTTGTGGCCGAGCACATCGGACAGGGCGTTGCGGATTTCTGCGCGAAGCGCTGGCCCGTTGTCACCATTGGTCAGGATGACGAAGCCGTCGCCGCTTTCCGGATATCCCTCGATACCGGCGTGGTAGCTGTCGTTGCTGCCGTTATGGAAGAAGCGCCGGGCGGCGCCGTAGCCGGCCAGCTCCGGCCCCAGTCCCCGGCCGGCCGGTGCCACTTCGCTGACCATCTGCAGGGCCAACGACTGCGGCAGCCATCCATCCTCGGTACGGATGCTGCGCAGCAAGGCCGCAACGAACAGGCCCATGTCATTGGCGCTGGTCCACAGCCCCGACGCCGCCTGTTCTGGAAAGCTCTGCCAGCCGCGTGGCAGGGCCTCCGGCAGGCCCTTGTTGTCGTGCGCATGGGCAACGTTGCCGTAGCCGGCAGGCAAGGGATTCTGATACGTGCTGCGCGACATGCCCAGTGGCGAGAACATCTCGCGTTGTGCGACCTCAGCGAATGCTCTGCCGGTCAGATCTTCGATCGCCAGCTGCACCACCGTGTAGCCGCCACCGGAATAGTCGACCTGCTGGCCGGGTGCGTGGATCAGGCGTACCGGCTCATTCTTTGCAGGCGCCAGTCCATCCAGTGTCTGCAGCAAGGTCGGAAGGCGTTCGGCGGGCTGGTAGTCCTGGAAGCCATGCACGTTGAAGCCGGCAGTGTGCGAGAGCAGCATGCGCAGGTTGATCGGCGGGTGCTGTCCCTGCGAATCGGCAGGCAGGTGCCAGCGGCGCAGGCGATGGTCGATGTTCTCCTCCAGCGAGACCTTGCCGGCAGCAACCAGCTTCAGGGTGGTTGCCGCAGTGCCCATTTTGCTGACCGAGCCGACCGAGAACACGGTATCGGCATCCACCGCGTCGCGCGTGCCGGCCTGGCGCAGGCCGTATCCGGCGGCGTACACCACCTTGCCATCGCGGATCACCGCAATGGCGGCACCCGGTACCTTGTAGTGGGTCAGGCGTTCTTCGATCGACCACTGCGGCAGCGCGGCGCCCAGCTGCGCGGTGCTGGGGCGCAGGCCATGGGCCATTGCCTGCGCAAAGCGCGCAGCGTCTTCAGCGCTGGCGTCAGTGGCCATCACGTGGAACGGGGTCAGGCAGACCAGCAGTGAACACAGCAACAGGCGGTTCATCATCGACATCCTTGCAGGAGTGGAAGAGGGGCGGGATCGGCGCACGCGTTGCCACGCACGCCTGTCGCGTCCGGTCGTTGCGGGTGGAACGGGTTACCGCCGCAGTGCAGGAGGTGATGCGGCGGAGGCGTCAGCGTCGTTCGCGGCGGGCGCCCTGCGCCAGCAGGTAATCGCGCACGGCCGCGTTGCCAGCCTGGTTCAGCGGTGTCCGCCAGCGCCCCAGCCAGCCGTCGGCTTCCACGCCCAGGTTGATGTCGGCGCCGTGCGCGAGCAGGAACTGCACGGTGACCAGGTGCCCTTCGCGCGAGGCATTTATCAGTGGCGTCTCGTCATAGGTCACGACCCGGTTGACGTCGGCACCAGCCTGCACAAGTTGCTCGACGATGGGTTGCAGGCCCAGCGCGGAAGCGACGATCAACGGATTGCCTTCGCCCAGTGCGGCACGATCAGGGTCGGCGCCCAGTTGCAGCAGCGTGTCGACCATCGCCGGATCGCGTGCACGGATGGCCTGGATCAGCGCCGTGCCATCACCGAGCACGCGTGCATCAAGATCGACGCCGGCCGCCGCCAACAGACGGACCTGCGCGACGTCATGCGTGCTGGCGGCCTGGAACAGCTTGATGACGCGCGTATCGGAGGCGCTCGCAGCCGGTGATGGGGCGAGCCGTGGTGAGATAGCCACGGCGGTGCCGGTGCAGGCCAGCAGAAGCAGCAGGCCCAGCACCAACAGGCTGCGGTGCCGGGGTGTGGGTGGCCCGGCGTCCACCAGCTGATCAATGCGCTGCGCCAGCTGGCTGCGCGCACTGAACATACCCAGTGCAAGCGTCGGCGCCTCCTCGCGCAGGGCCTGCAGCTGTTCGACGCTGGCCAGCAGCGAACCTGCATAGTCCAGCGGTTCGCGTGCCTGCATCGCAGCGCGTGCATCACAGGCCATCTCGCGCAGTACCGCCAGGCGTGCCTGGGCAAGGTGCAGGAGCGGATTCCACCAGAACAGCGCTGTTCCCGCCCGCAGCAGCGTGCTTGTCCACAGGTCGCGCCGTTGCAGGTGTGCAACCTCGTGGCGGACGATGTCGCGCAGCACGTTGTTGTCCAGGCGTGCCAGCAAGGGGCGGGGCAGGAGGATCTGCGGGTGCCACAGGCCGACGACCATCGGCCCGTCGACGGCGCAGGTGGCGATCGTCACGTGGGCGGGCACGATGTCGGCCAGGACCGCGCGCAGTCCGGCGGTCGCCGGTTGCGCCAGCCGCCGCAGCCGGCGTGCGTGCAGCATCGCGTCCAGCAGGCGCATGCCCAGCCACAGGGTGCCCAGCAGCCACAGCAGTGCAAGCAGTGTCGGCAGGGTCTTCGGCAGTTCGACGTAGTAGATGTCGGGCTGTCGTCCGGCTTCGAAGATGGCTTCTTCCGCTGTTGCCCCTTCGCCGGGCATGGGGTGGAACGCGGCCGCGGGCGGTGCCGGTACGGGCAGGGTGGTCGACCAGCCTGGCAGGAAGGCGCTGAGCGGCAGCAGCAAGGCCGCTGCCATCGCTGCGGTCAGCAGCCAGGAACGTTGTTCGGCACTGAGGGCCCGCCGCCGTGCCAGCCACAGCGCGGGCAGCAGCACGATTGCGGACAACAGCAACTGTCGTACGCCCAATGCCATCGCCAGGTCGATGAGGTTCATTCCTTCCTCCCGGCCCTGGCATCGCTGACGCGCTGCTGCAGTGCCTGCAGTTCGTTGCGGTCGATTTCGCGTTCGTCCACCAGGTGCTGTGCCAACACGTTCGGTGAGCCGTCGAAGAACTGATGCAGCAGATGGTCGAGCGCTTGCCGGCGGGCCTGCTCGCGGCTGAGCGTGGCGTGATAGATGTAGGCGCGACCTTCCTGGCGATGACTGACAAAGCCTTTCTTCGCCAGCACGTTGAACATGGTCAGCACCGTGGTGTACGCGACCGGCTTGTGTTGGCCGAGCACATCCGCCACATCGCGCACGGACGCTTCGCCCTTGTCCCAGAGGATGTCCAGGATGGCCTGCTCGGCGGGGGTGGGATTCTGCGAGACAGGGCGGGCCATGCGCTTCTACGTATGAATTAGTTGATGCATCGGAGCATGTCGCCGGGTGGCTGTCAACGGGTTTCTTAGTAGTAAAGGAGCGACCCTCAGCCTTCGGGCCTGAACACCCGGCAACGTCTCCTGGCCTGAATGGACCTCCAGGACGGCCCGTTCAGCTCCGCTTGACCGGAAATCGCCGGTTTCCGATGGGTAATTGATTGAATTCCAAGGGATTGTGAATCCCGAAAAGCGTGCTCGCCACTGTCATCAAATCGCGCTACGGTAGGGCTCTGTTTGGGACCAGTGTTGCATCAATAGGATGCTGGAACTTTTTCCTCCTTTAGCAGTCCAAATCCCGGACTGCTAAGATGGGTGCCTATGAGCCAGAACACCTCTACTGCCCTTGTGGCAAACAATCTCCCGATTCCCAGTGCGCTCGGTTCGCTGGACGCCTACATCGGTGCCGTGCACCAGATCCCGGTGTTGTCGGTCGATGACGAACAGGACCTGGCCCGTCGCTTCCGCGACGGCAACGATCTGGACGCCGCCCGCGAGCTGGTGCATTCGCACCTGCGCTTCGTGGTGCACGTGGCCCGCGGTTACAACGGCTACGGCCTTGCGCTGGGCGACCTGATCCAGGAAGGCAACATCGGCCTGATGAAGGCGGTCAAGCGCTTCGACCCGGAAATGGGCGTGCGCCTGGTCTCCTTCGCGGTGCACTGGATCCGTGCCGAGATGCACGAGTTCATCCTGAAGAACTGGCGCATCGTCAAGGTCGCTACCACCAAGGCGCAGCGCAAGCTGTTCTTCAACCTGCGCAAGTCGAAGACGCGCCTGGGCTGGATGAACGCGGCCGAAGTCAGCGCGGTGGCCAAGGATCTGAACGTGTCCGAGCGCGAGGTCATGGAAATGGAGTCGCGCCTGTCCGGTCGCGATATCGGTTTCGATGCGCCGACCGACGAGGACAACGAGCACGCGCCGCCGTCGCCGGCCGCTTATCTCGTGGCCAATGACGAAGACCCGTCGATGGCCTACGAGCGTGCCGACAGCGAAGACAACCAGATGCAGCTGCTGCGCGAAGGCTTGGCCGAGCTGGATGCGCGTTCGCGTGACATCATCCGCCGCCGCTGGCTGGATGCCGACAGCAAGGTGACGCTGCAGGAGCTGGCCGACGAGTACGGTGTGTCGGCCGAGCGTATCCGCCAGGTTGAAGCCAATGCGCTGAAGAAGATGAAGGCGCTGTTCACCGCGTAAGCGGGGTGGCGTTGGAACGAAGAAAGGCCCGGCAGCGCTGGGCCTTTCTCGTTTGTTGGGCTCATCCACGCATGGCGTGGATCTACTGCTGATTCCAGTAGAGCCACGCCATGCGTGGCTGCTCTGATATCGCGTGGGCCTCACCCCTCGCGTGCGATCGCGCGCCAACCGATGTCGTTGCGGTGGAATTCGTTGGCCCAGCTGACCTTGGCCACGCCGGCATAGGCGTTGGCCTGCGCATCGCGCACGCTGTTGCCCAGTGCGGCCACGCACAGCACGCGACCGCCCGCACTGACTACCTGGCCCTGCGCGTCCAGCGTGGTGCCGGCATGGAACACCTTGGCACTGGCAGGTACGTCGTCCAGGCCGGAGATCACATCACCGGTGATCGGAGATTCCGGGTACGGCTTCGCGGCCAGCACCACGCCGAGCGACGGCCGCGGGTCCCACTGCGCTTCCACCTGGTCCAGCCGGCCATCGATGGCGGCTTCCACCAGCTCCACCAGATCCGACTGCAGGCGCAGCATCACCGGCTGGGTTTCCGGGTCGCCGAAGCGCACGTTGAATTCGATCACCTTCGGCGCGCCGCTGGCATCGATCATCAGGCCGGCGTAGAGGAAACCGGTGAACGGGATACCGTCGGCAATCATGCCCTGCACGGTCGGGTTCACCACCTCGCGCATCACACGGGCGTGCACCTCCGGCGTGACCACCGGGGCCGGCGAATAGGCGCCCATGCCGCCGGTGTTCGGGCCGGTGTCGCCGTCGCCGACGCGCTTGTGGTCCTGTGAGGTGGCCATCGGCAGCGCATGCACGCCGTCCACCATCGAAATGAAGCTGGCCTCCTCGCCGTCGAGGAATTCCTCGATCACCACGCGGGCACCGGCATCGCCGAATGCGTTGCCCGAGAGCATGTCACGCACAGCGTCTTCGGCTTCGACCTGGGTCATCGCCACGATCACGCCCTTGCCGGCGGCCAGGCCATCGGCCTTGACCACGATCGGTGCGCCCTTCTCGCGGATGTAGGCCAGCGCGGCGTCTACCTCGGTATGCACGGCGTAGAACGCGGTGGGGATGTTGTGGCGGGCCAGGAAGTCCTTGGCGTAGGCCTTGCTGCCTTCCAGCTGCGCGGCGGCAGCCGTCGGCCCGAAGATGCGCAGGCCGGCAGCGCGGAAGCGGTCGACCACGCCGGCCACCAGCGGCACTTCCGGGCCGACCACGGTCAGCGCTACGCCTTCGGCCTGCGCCAACGCCAGGAGGCCGTCGATATCGGTCACCTTCACTGCCGCGTTGCGGCACTTGTCTTCGCTGGCGGTGCCGGCGTTGCCGGGCGCCACGATCACTTCGGTGACACGGGAGGACTGGGCCAGCTTCCATGCCAGGGCGTGTTCGCGGCCGCCAGAGCCGATGACAAGAATCTTCTTCATTTGGGAAGTATCCGAACTGGGAATCAGGAAGGAAAACGGTGGTGGGGGAGGGGTACTGCTCAATCCTCGCGCTTCGGTGCTGCAGCGATGAGTGCTTTTGCTTCTGCTTCGAGCTGGCGGAGATCCTCATCTACTTCCTGCTCGGACACGATTCGGTCACCACTGCGGCGCTGTTCGTCGAACTGGCGGTAGCGCTCGGCAATGACTGTCGCCATCTGTTGGTGCGAGACCTGCCCCGCGCCCTCCAGAATTGCGCGCTCATTGAAGTCCAGGAACCGATCCGTCTGAGCAATCCAGTCCGACATCCGCATCTCGACGCGACGCTCGGCGCGGTCCTCGGCGAAATCCAGGAACATGGTTACCAAGCGGTTGAGTTGTTCCAGCTCTGGTTGCGCCAGATAGTTCTTGGAGACCAAGGCATCGGACTTCCTGATGCGGTCACCACTCCAGTGGGTCAGGCCGAGGGTCGCCGAGTCCGGATCGGCACGTTCGACGATCAACTGCGCGGCGGTGCGACCGGTGACAGCGTAGACAAGCTTGTTCTGGATCGTGGCGAAGAACGCTTTGGCCGTCTGTGCCGTACCGTCATAGTCGCTGCTGGTAGCTTTGAACAGGTCGCGCAGCGTCTGGTAGAAGCGCTTCTCGGAGCTGCGGATATCGCGGATGCGACGCAGCAGTTCCTTGAAGTAGTCAGCGCGCTCGGCATCCTTCAGCCTTTCATCGTTGAGCAGGAAGCCCTTGAGCAGGTACTCGGCCAGTGCTGAGCCTGCCCAGCGTCGGAACTGGCGACCGCGTGGTGACCGCACCCGGAATCCGACTGCCAGGATCAGTTCAAGTCGATAAAGCTGCGTCCTGTATCGCTTGCCATCGGCAGCAGTAGTCAAGTCAAACTTGACAACTGAATCGGCGGCAAGCTCGCCTTCCTCCAGGATTCTCCGCACATGCAGGCTGATGTTCTGTTTGGTCGTATCAAACAGTTCGGCCATCTCGCCCTGGGTCATCCACACCGTCCCCTCCGCAGCGCGCAGGTGGACCTCCGTCCGACCGTCGTCGGTGCGGTAGAGGATCAGTTCGCCGAGGAAGCTATTCATGCTGGTCGATTACCTCACTCGCAGCCTTCGCGTCGCAGCGCTTCGGGGAAGGAATAGGCCCAGGTCTTCGGGTCCAGGGTGAAGCGGTGTTCCTGCCGGACCTGCTTGCCACCGCAGGTGGTGCCGGTTTCTTCGATCAGCAGCGGCCAGACCCGCGCGCTGCGGTCGCTGTCGTCGAAACGCAGTGCGAAATCGATGCTGAAACGGCGGGTGCGGCAGTCGTTGGCCGTGTCGGGGTCGGTGCTGGCGTCGCACTCGTACTGGGCATCATTGTCGATATGGCTGCGCACGCTGCCACTGGCAACCAGGCCGTTCGGGCCCGGCAGGATCAGCGACTGCGAGAGCAGCGAGAAACCCTGCCCGAACCAGCCGTCCTCGACGCGGAAACCATAGAAGTCGCTGCCGGCGCGAATGACGCTGGCGGTGCCGGGCTGGCCGCCGCTGCCGAAGCGCCCGCCGGTCAGTTCGCTGGTCACCTCGAAGCCATCGCCTTTGGGGCGCAGCACGAAGAACTCGATGGTTCCCGGGTCGATATGCGCGCCATCAACCAGCGCACCGCACACGGCCAACAACTGCCGCCAGCTGTCCCCGCTCACCACCGGTTGTTCCGCGCAGACCTGCCAGTCCACCGCATGGGTGTCGCCATCGTCGGTCCAGCGGCCGCGCCATTCAGCGGAGAGCGTGGCGTTGCTGCCGTAGCGCTGGACCAGGAAAGCCTGCAGTCGTGCGGTGCGGCTGACATGCTGCGCCGGTGAGGCGGGGGCCGCCGCCGGCGCATCTGCCTTCGGGCCCGCGCCGGGCTCGGCAGCAGGCTTGCAGCCGGCCAGCATGGCCGCACCCGCGAGGGCGAGGGCGGCCAGCGATTTCATCGAAACTGTGGACATCCGTGTCGCTCCAGGATCAATGGCGGAAGTGGCGCACGCCGGTGAACACCATGGCTAGGCCATGTTCGTCGGCGGCGGCGATCACTTCGGCATCGCGCATCGAACCGCCCGGCTGGATCACCGCCTTGATGCCGGCAGCAGCCGCGGCATCGATGCCGTCGCGGAACGGGAAGAACGCATCGGAGGCCATCACCGAACCTTCCACCACCAGGTTCGCGTCGGCTGCCTTGATGCCGGCGATGCGGGCCGAATACACGCGGCTCATCTGGCCGGCGCCGACACCGATGGTGCGGTTGTCCTTGGCATAGACGATCGCGTTGGACTTCACGAACTTGGCGACCTTCCAGGCAAACAGCAGATCGGTGAACTGCTTGTCGGTCGGCGCCAGCTTGCTGACCACCTTCAGTTCGTCGCGGGTCATGCCGCGGTTGTCCGAGGACTGCAGCAGCAGGCCGGAACCCACGCGCTTGTTGTCGAAGTTGTTCAGGCCGTCGCCGTGCGGGATGCGCAGCACGCGCACGTTGGCCTTCTTCTGCGCGTATTCCAGCGCGGCCGGCTCGTAGTCCGGGGCGATCAGCACTTCGACGAACTGGCGGTCCAGGATCACCTTGGCGGTAGCTGCATCCAGCGGCTTGTTGAAGGCGATGATGCCGCCGAAGGCACTGGTGGGGTCGGTGGCGTAGGCCAGCTCATAGGCATCGCCGTTGCCGGCACCGACGGCCACGCCGCACGGGTTGGCGTGCTTGACGATGACACAGGCCGGCGCGTCGAACTGGCGCACGCATTCCCACGCCGCATCGGCATCGGCCAGGTTGTTGTAGCTCAGCTCCTTGCCCTGCAGCTGCTGGAAGGTGGCCAGCGTGCCCGGCACCGGGTACAGGTCGCGGTAGAACGCGCCGCTCTGGTGCGGATTTTCGCCGTAGCGCAGGTCCATCACCTTCACGAAGGTGGAATTCATCTGCGCCGGGTACTCGGCACGCACCGGCACGGCGTCGTCGGTGGCGGTGACGGCCGACAGGTAGTTGCTGATCGCGGCGTCGTACTGGGCGACGCGGTTGAACGCGGCCACCGAGAACGCGAAGCGGGTGGCGGCCGTCAGCTGGCCGTTGTTGGCCTCCAGCGAGGCCAGCAGTTCGGCGTACTGCGATGGGTCGGTGGCCACTGCCACGCGGGCGAAGTTCTTGGCCGCCGAACGCAGCATGGCCGGGCCGCCGATGTCGATGTTCTCGACCGCGTCGGCCAGGCTGCAGTCGGCCTTGGCGGTGACCGACTCGAACGGGTACAGGTTCAGCACCAGCAGGTCGATGGCACCGATGCCGTGCTCGGCCATGACCGCATCATCCAGGCCCGAACGGCCCAGCAGGCCGCCATGCACCATCGGGTGCAGAGTCTTGACCCGGCCGTCCATCATTTCCGGGAAGCCGGTGACGTCGGCCACGTCCTTCACGGCCAGGCCCGCATCGCGGATCGCCTTGGCGGTGCCGCCGGTGGACAGCAGCTCCACGCCGCGTGCCGCCAGCGCAGTGGCCAGCTCGACCAGACCGGTCTTGTCGGAAACGGAGAGGAGGGCCCGGCGGACGGGCAACAGATCAGCAGTCATGGGACAGAATCGGCAGCGGAGCGGGGCCGATATTGTAGGCGGTGGGGGCCGGTGGCGGGTGCCGCAGGAGCAGATTCGCCGCGTTCAAGGCCGGCTTGACCGTGATGGGCACGATTCGCGGGCTTGTCAGCCACCGCCGGGCACGGCACGGTGCCGCCTGTCCCCGTGTGCAGGATGCCGTCCCATGACCGTCGCCAAGCGCCTGCAGGCCGCCCTCGATGCCGAAGGGGCGCTGCTGTTCCTGGCCCGCTATGTGCGCCACGCGCGTTGTGGCCAGGTCGCGGGCTGGTGCGGCTCGGCCGATGTACCGACGCTGCAGGCTGAAGCCGCCGAGCGCTGGGGTGAGCAGGCTGAGATCCTGTCCTGGGACGTGCAGCGCCGTGAACGCCGGCGCTGGCGGCGGCTGGAGTTCAAGGTCTACCTGGACGACAACAAGTGCTGGTATGGCGATGCCATCGCGCCCTACCGGCGCGCGCCGGGCGTGGCCGAACTGCTGCAGGCAATGCACGCGCAGTGCTGGCTGGACCCGTTCGAGCTGTATCTGTACGCCGATGACCTGGATGAGGGCGCCATCGTGCTGCCTGCCGGCGGCATCATCCACTTCCAGCGCTCGCCCGGCGGTGTGTACCGGCTGCTGGCGCTGCAGGCGGGGTTCGCCGATGTTGGGGCGCGGGAGCGGGCCGTGCAGGCGGTGCGCAATGCCATGCAGCGCAGCCATGACGCGGTCTGGTCGCGCTGCCATATCGATCCGCAGCTGCCATGGCAGGACTGGCTGGGCCCGGCGGAACTTGCCGGTACCCGTATTTGATGGGGTAGGCTGTGCCCGCACTGCCAAGGATCAGCGGGTACGGATCATGTCGATCTATGCATTGAAAGGACGTTTCCAGGACCTGTTGCGTCCAGCCGTACGCGGTTTGTACCGCATGGGGATCACCGCCAATACGGTGACCGTGGCCGCCGCCGTGGTCTCGCTGCTGGTGGCTGCCGCCGTGTGGTGCTGCGCGCCGGCCCAGCCCCTGCTGTACCTGCTGCTGCCGCTGTGGATGCTCCTGCGCATGGCACTCAACGCCGTGGATGGCATGCTGGCCCGCGAGTTCGGCCAGCAGTCGCGGCTGGGCGCCTATCTGAACGAGCTGTGTGACGTTATCGCCGACGCGGCGCTGTACCTGAGCCTGCTCAGCGTGCCGGGCGTGCGCCCGGAAGCGCTGTGGCTGCTGGCCTGGACGGCGGCCCTGAGCGAGTACGCCGGCGTGCTGGGGCTGATGGTCGGTGCCAACCGCCGCTATGACGGCCCGATGGGCAAGAGCGACCGCGCGTTCGTCATCGGCGTGCTGGGCCTGCTGCTGGCGTTTGAGTGGGTTGGCGCGATGACGGTCACTGGCGTGGCCGCGGCCATGGCGGTGCTGTGCGTGCTGACGATGATCAATCGCGTCCGTCGCGGACTGCGGGAAGCGGCGGTTTCGCCGAACTAATCAAGCAGATACAAGAAGACAATCAGGAGATTGCATGCGTCAGGCGCAGGAACGGGAATTCCACAGCTTCGACCAGGTACCGCTGTTCTACCGGTACTGGGCGGGCACCACTGCAACGCCGGCCACCAAGGCCATCGTGCTGCTGCACCGCGGCCACGAGCACTCCGGGCGGGTCACCCACCTGGTCGATGAGCTGGATCTGCCCGACACCGCCTTCTTCGCCTGGGATGCACGCGGTAATGGCCGTTCGCCCGGCGCGCGTGGCGATGCACCGGGCTTCCCGGCGCTGGTGCGTGATCTGGACAGCTTCATTGCCCACATCGGCGCTGAGCACGGCATCGCGGTGGAGGACATCGTGGTGATCGCGCAGAGCGTGGGTGCGGTGGTCGCCGCGACCTGGGTGCACGATTACGCACCGCGCCTGCGTGCGCTGGTGATGGCATCGCCGGCGTTCAAGGTGAAGCTGTACGTGCCGTTCGCTCGTGCTGGGCTGACGCTGATGCAGAAGCTGCGCGGCAACTTCTTCGTCAACAGCTACGTCAAGCCGCAGTGGCTCACGCACGATCCGGCACGGGTGGAAAGCTACCGCACCGATCCGCTGATCACCCGGCCGATCTCGGTGCGTGTGCTGCTGGGCCTGTACGAGGCGGCCGACCGCATCGTGTCCGATGCGCAGGCGATCAGCGTGCCGGTGCAGCTGCTGGTCTCCGGCTCGGATTTCGTGGTGCACCGTGGCCAGCAGGACCGCTTCTACGAGCGCCTGTCCAGCCCGATCAAGGAGCGCGTGCACCTACCGGGCTTCTTCCATGACACGCTGGGCGAACGTGATCGCGCGCCGGCACTGGCGCGCATCCGCAGCTTCATCCAGGCGCGCTTTGCCGAGCCGCTGCGCGAACTGTCACGGCGTGATGCGCATCGGCATGGGCCGACCTTCGAGGAATCGGAGATCCTGGCCTGGCCGCCAGAGCGCAACAGCCTGGCCGACCTGCGCTGGCGTGTGGTGCGTGGTGGCCTGCGCTTCGGTGGCACGCTGTCTGAAGGCATCGCGCTGGGCCTGGAGACCGGTTTCGATTCGGGCAGCACGCTCGACTACATCTACCGCGACGAAGCGCGCGGCAAGGGCCCGCTGGGGCGCATGGTCGACCGCAACTACCTGGATGCGATCGGCTGGCGCGGCATCCGCGTGCGTGGCAAGCACCTGCAGGAGCTGCTGCGCGATGCCGCCCAGCGCCTGCGCGGGCAGGGCGCGCCGGTACGCGTGCTGGACGTGGCCGCCGGCCATGGCCGCTATGTGCTGGAAGCGCTGGGAACGGGCGAGCAGCGTGCGGACCGCATCGTGCTGCGCGATTTCAGCGATCTGAACGTGACCCAGGGCAAGGCGCTGATCGAGCGCCTCGGCGCGACCGACATTGCCCGCTTCGAACAGGGCGATGCGTTCGATCCCGCGCAGCTGGCGACCGTGGACCCCGCACCCACGCTGGCGGTGGTTTCGGGGCTGTATGAATTGTTCCCGGACAACGATGCGGTGCTGCGATCGCTGCAGGGGATTGCCGCGACGGTGCCGGTCGGCGGCTACCTGGCCTACACCGGCCAGCCGTGGCATCCGCAGCTGGAGTTCATCGCGCGCGCGCTGACCAGCCATCGCGATGGCGTGGCATGGGTGATGCGCCGTCGCACCCAGCACGAGATGGATGAGCTGGTGCGCCTGGCCGGCTTCCAGAAGGTTGCACAGCGCATCGACGACTTCGGCATCTTCACCGTGTCGCTGGCGCGCCGGATCGCGTGATGGCGACGCTGGCAGCGACCCCACTGGCCAGCGAGGCGCGTCCCTGGCGACGCGCCCTGCTGTGGCTGGCCCTGCTGGGGCCGTTCTTCTTCGCCAGCTATGGTTTTGCCAACTGGATGGCCGGGCGCCATGCCGAACTGCCGGTGATGGCGTTCGGCTGGGAAACGCAGATTCCGTTCGTGCCGTGGACGATCGTGCCGTACTGGTCGATCGACCTGTTCTATGCGGTCTCGTTCTTCCTGTGCAGGCGCCGGCTGGAACTGGACCGGCATGCGCTGCGCCTGCTCAGTGCGCAGCTGATCGCCGTGGCCTGCTTCCTGCTGTGGCCGCTGCGCTTCAGCTTCCAGCGGCCCGAGATCGATGGTGTGTTCGGCTGGTTGTTCGATGTGCTGCTGGGCTTTGACAAGCCGTTCAACCAGGCGCCCTCGCTGCACATCGTGCTGCTGATCGTGCTGTGGGTGAAGTTCGCGCAGTACCTGCATGGCGCCTGGCGCGGGGTGCTGCACGTCTGGGCACTGCTGATCGGCATCTCGGTGCTGACCACCTTCCAGCATCACTTCATCGATATTCCCACCGGGCTGCTGGCCGGCTGGCTGTGCGTGTGGCTGTGGCCGGAGCAGGGCACGCCGCCGCTGCGCGCCTGGCAGACCGCTCGCGACCCCCGGCGTTGGCGATTGGCAGCGCTCTACGCGATTGGCGCCGGCCTGCTGCTGGTGCCGGTGGTGATGCTGCGCGGTGCCGCGCTCTGGCTGTTGTGGCCGGTAGTGTCACTGTTGCTGGTCGCGCTGGCCTTTGCGGGGCTGGGCACGGCCGTTTTCCAGAAGCGCAGCGATGGCCGGCTGACGATGGCTGCGCGCTGGTTGCTGGCGCCGTATCTTGCCGCCGCCTGGATCAATTCACGGCTGTGGACGCGACGCGCGCCGCAGCCGGTCCAGGTGACCGATGAGGTCTGGCTGGGACGCCTGCCGTGTACCGCGCTGCCGGCGCCGCTGCGGGGCGTGGTCGATACCTGTGCCGAGCTTTCCTGCTGCGCGCCGGGTGCAGCGTATGCCGGCGTGCCGATGCTGGACCTGGTGGTGGCGACCCCCGCGCAGCTGCGCGACGCTGCCGATGCCATCGAGCGCCTGCGCACGCACGGGCCGGTGCTGGTCTGCTGTGCGTTGGGTTATTCGCGCAGTGCGGCCAGCGTGGCGACCTGGTTGCTGCGCAGTGGTCGTGCGTGCAACGTGGTCGATGCCGTGGCGATGGTGCGCGCGGTGCGGCCGTCCATCGTGCTGCACGAGGTTCATCTGCAGGCAATCGCGGCCGCCGCCACGCAGGAGAGAACAGCATGAGTGCCGGACCCGATCTGCCGATGATGCACCTGCTGCTGCGCCAGGGACGCCTGCCTGCGGCATTGTCGCTGGGCCTGCTGCTGGTGGCGCTTCTGCTGTTGGGCATCGAGCCTGGGCTGGCGATGGTCGCTGCCGGCCTGCTGTTGCTGAGTGTGGTTGCCGGCGTACTGCAGGCGTACTACGCGGTGCGTGTGCAGCTCGATGCCAGCCTGTTGCGGCTGTTGCAGCAGGAAGCGCTGCAGGGTGAGCAGGCCGCGCAACGGGTGGATCAGGCGCTGCACACGGCCGGCCTGCGCAGGCTGGACGCGCAGGCGCCGCTACGCGGCTGGGACGCACGCTGGATGGGCATGCGCCGTCTGCTGGTACGCCAGTTCGCGGCAACGCTGCTGCAGTTTGCCGCGCTGCTGCTGGCCGTGCTGTGGCCGCAGACCTGAGGGGAGACGATGATGTTTGCTGAGTTGATCGCCCGGGCCTGCAGTGCGGCCATCCATGTGGTGACCGGTGCACGCGCGCTGTGGGTCGGCTGTGCGCCGTCCAGCGAGCATCGCGTGTACTACGGCAACCATGCCAGCCACGGCGACTTCGTGCTGATCTGGTCGTCGATGCCGCCGGCACTGCGGCGGCAGGTGCGGCCGGTGGCTGCCGCCGAGTACTGGCAGCGCGATGGCCTGCGCAGGTACCTGATCGATGCGGTGTTCAATGGCGTACTGGTGGAACGCGAGGCGGGCAACCGCCATCAGGATCCGCTGCAGGTACTGCGTGATGCGGTGGACGAGGGCTGTTCGTTGATCCTGTTTCCAGAAGGTACGCGCAACATCGGCGACGAGCCGCTGCTGCCGTTCAAGAGCGGCATCTATCACCTGGCACGGCAACGGCCGGAGCTGGAGTTCGTACCGGTGTGGATCGACAACCTGAAGCGGGTGATGCCCAAGGGCCGTTTCCTGCCGCTGCCATTGCTGTGTACGGCCACCTTCGGTACGCCGCTACGGCTGCGGGCCGATGAGGACAAGGCCGCCTTCCTGGCACGCAGCAGGCAGGCGCTGCTGGACCTGGCGCCGAACGGGGGCAGGGCATGAGCTTCCTGATCGATGTGTCTGGTGACCTGGCTACGCAGAGCGTCGGCCAGCAAACCAGTCTGCTGTTCGCTGGCGTCGGTGCGGTGCTGGTGTTGGCCACGCTGGTGGCCGAGACATTGCGGTGGCGCCAGCGCGGCGCGCCCAGCGCGGTGATCGCCAACCTGGTCTCGCGTATCCGCGCGTGGTGGGTGATGGCGATCGTGGTCGGGCTGGCGCTGTTCTTCGGGCGTGCCGGGGTGATCGTGCTGTTCGCGATCATCTCGCTGTTCGCACTGCGCGAGTTCATTACCCTGGCACCCACGCGGTCAGGTGACTATTACGCGTTGCTTGCCGCCTTCTACATCGTGCTGCCGTGGCAGTACTACCTGGTGTGGATCGACTGGTACGGCATGTACACGCTGCTGATCCCGGTCTACGCGTTCCTGTTCCTGCCGATCCTGGCCACCATCGGCGGCGACACCACCCACTACCTGGAACGTACCTCCAAGGTGCAGTGGGGCCTGATGATCTGCGTGTTCTGCATTTCGCACGTGCCGTTGCTGCTGAACCTGCGTGTGCCCGGTTACGACCCGGCGCGCAACGTGCTGCTGTTCGCCTTCCTGGTGATCGTGGTGCAGTCCTCGGACGTGCTGCAGTACATCTGGGGCAAGCTGCTGGGCAGGCGCCTGATTGCACCGAAACTGTCGCCGTCGAAGACGGTGGAGGGCTTCGTGGGCGGCGTGCTGAGTGCCAGCGCGCTGGGCGCGGCGCTGTGGTGGATCACCCCGTTCACGCCGCTGCAGGCGTTCGGCCTGTCGCTGCTGATCAACCTGATGGGATTCTGGGGCGGCCTGGTGATGTCGGCAATCAAGCGCGACCGTGGCATCAAGGACTGGGGCCACATGATCGAGGGCCATGGTGGCATGCTCGACCGGCTGGATTCAGTGTGCTTCGCGGCGCCGGTGTTCTTCCACGTGGTGCGGTACTACTGGAAGGCGGGCGGCGGCGGTTGATGCCGCTGGGCCGTCATCCACGCATGACGTGGATCTACCGGTAGTGCCGGCCGCTGGCCGGCAACTGCAACATCCTGCCATCGTTCATGGGGTTGCCGGCCAGCGGCCGGCACGACCCTCGTGCGCGCTTACGCGCTGATGCCGTATTCCTTCAGCTTCTTGCGCAGGGTGGCGCGGTGGATGCCCAGCATCGCTGCAGCCCGGCTCTGGTTGCCTTCGCAGTGGTTGAGCACTTCCACGAACAGCGGGATCTCCATCTCGCGCAGCACGATCTCGTAGACATCGTCCGCGTCGCAGCCATCAAGGTCACGCAGGTAACGGCGCACGGACTGGGCGACATGTTCACGCAGCGGTGGCCGGGCAGCGCCACGACTGTTGTCAGGACGAGAAAGGACAGCGTTCAAGGGGGTTCCCGATTCGGTTGGCCCGTGCGCGCGGAGCGCGCGGCCGGACGAGGTGGTGGCGGTCAGTCTAGCGCGAGCGTGCCCGACCTGCCACGGCCAGTCGTGTCCATCCTGGTCACAGGAAGTCGAAGGTGAATGCGACGGTGGATGCAGCCGGCTCCTGTACACGGAAGGCAATACGCGCGCTCTGTCCCGGTTCCAGCAGGGCGGCACCGGGGTCTTCACCCAGATACTGCGCCGGCGTGAACACTGCGCTGCCGATCACCCGGCCATCCGCATCGGACAGCGACAGGCGCAGTGCCGGCCAGGCCTGCGCCCAGCGTGCATCGTTGCGGATGCTGGCCTGCACCTGCAGGACACCCGCCTGGTTGGGCAGCGGCCGGATCTCGCGGCTGGTCATGGTGAACGCGGTCGGTTCATGCCAGGCGGGCAGGGTGCAGCGCAGGACGCCACACAGCGCCCCGAGCCACGCACGATTGCCGGCGTCGGCGGCCAGTCGCGCGCGATCGGCAAGCACGCTTTGCAGGACCAGCAGCAGGGCCAGCCCGGCGACCAGCAGCCAGTGCCAGCGCGGCGTCGGCAGCCTGCGCGCGCGTGCGGCACCGAGGAAGCTGGGCGCGTCGCTGGCAACGGCGGTTGCCTGTACCGCGGCCGGTACGGGCTCGATGCGCACTGCCTCATCGGCAATGACAGTGTCATCGTGGTGGTGCTTCATCGCTGCCTGTTGCGATACAGGGTCGATAGATTCAGCCGGTGCTGCAGCAATGGGCACCGGCGCGGCTGCGTCCGGCGTGTGCGCTTCGGTCGCAGGCGCGGCATTACCTTCCGACGTGGGACGCAGGAAGGTGGCCAGCGGACGGCGCGGTGGGTTCGGCTCGGACATGCTCAGGGCGCGGGCTCGGATCCAGCGGTCATTCAACCACGATCAGGCGCGGCGCACGCCGGTGATGCGCATCCAGTCGCCATCCTGGGTCGCCTGCAGGTCGTCGAACCACGGCGCATAGCGCTGCAGCAGTTCGCCTTCCTGGCCGTGCAGGATGCCCGACAGGGCGATGCGACCGCCGGCAGCGACGCGCGCGGCCAGCAGTTCGGCCAGCGCATCCAGCGCCGACGCAAGAATGTTGGCGACCACGACCGGATAGGTCGCGACGGGTTCGTCCTGTGGCAGGTACACGTGCATGCGTGCCTGTTCGCCATTGCGCTCGGCGTTGTCGGCGGTCGCCACCAGTGCCTGCGGGTCGTTGTCGACGCCGATCGCCTCAGCCGCGCCCAGCTTCAGTGCGGCCAGCGCGAGGATGCCCGAGCCACAGCCGAAGTCGAGCACGCGCTGGCCCTGCAGCAGGCCATCCACGGCCAACTGGTCCAGCCAGCGCAGGCACAGCGCGGTGGTCGGGTGGGTGCCCGAACCGAACGCCAGGCCCGGATCCAGTCGCACCACGGCGGCATCGGCGGCCTGCGCGGCCTCCGGAAGTTCATGGTTCCATGGCACGATCCAGGTCCGGCTGCCGAAATCCATCGGCTGGAACTGGTCCAGCCAGGCGCGTTCCCAGTCCTCGTCCTCGACCGCGCGGAAGCTGCCGCCGCTCCAGTCCAGTTCCGGATCGAACGCTTCCAGTGCAGCCAGCAGCAACAGCGCATTGCTGTCGGCGGGGAACAACGCGCTCAGCACCAGGGTGTCCCACAGAGGCGTTTCGCCCACGCCCGGCTCGAGAATGGCCTGCTCGTTGCTGGTATCGGCCTCGGCATCAAGCAGGGTCACGGCCAGTGCGCCGACGTCCTCCAGCGCGTTTTCATAGCGGGGCTGGGTCGCTTCGGTGCAGCGCAGGGTCAGTTCCAGGAACGGCATGGCAGTGGGGGCAATCGCGGGAAAGGGGGCCATGCTAGACCATCGGGGCGTCTCCGTATTGCCTGAGATGCCGACCTGGGATGAACGACGCCGGTTCAGACAGGCCTGCTGGGCCTTGCTAAACTCCGTGCTTTCCTGTGCGCCGTGATGCTCCACCGCCGCCAATGGCCTTTGCTCCGACCCTGAAAACCTGGTTGCTCGTGCTGCCGGCGGTGGCCGTGCTGGGCGTGGCCGGGTATCGGGCCAGCGGCCATGTGGCGCCGTCCACGGTGGAGGCAGACCTGCCGGGCGTCGCGGTCGCCGATGGCAGCGCAGCAGCGTTGCAGGTGATGCCGGAAGCACTGGCGCGCCGGCTGGCGGCCTTCGAGCGCGGCAACGCGCTGCCTTCAGGCCTGCCACTGGATCTCCGTGCCGATATCGAAGATGCCACCGATCTGTATGCCTACGCGCAGCGCCTGCGCGTGCAGGCCGATGAAGGCAACCACGAGGCGCGCTGGATGCTCAGCAGGGTCTATGACTACTGCGCACAGTATGCGGTCGACCCGGGCGGCTACCGCCTGGACAACAACGTGCTGGCCGGATCGGGGCTGACCGCCGCGCCGGCGATGGTGCAGGCACGCGAACGTGTCGCGCAGCGCTGCGGTGGCTTCGTGCCCGGCGACAAGCTGGGGCCGCCGCTGGTGCTGGCCGAGCGCCGCAAGGCGGCTGTGCAGGGCAACCTTGCGGCCGAGGCAGCATTGTTCGCCGAAGGCGAGCCGCTGCAGGACAGCCCCGAGTACCGCCGCGACCTGGTCGAGCGGGTGCGCACTTCGCGCGATCCGGAGGCATTCATGGCCATCGCGCCGGGCATGGGCGTGCGCGCCTCGGGCGATCGCGCGCTGAACGGCCTGGTGGCCGGCGAACAGCTCAGTGAACTGGCATGGCGGCTTGCGGCCTGCGAACTCGGTCTACCGTGTGGAGCAGACAGCGTGCTGGTCAACAGCTTTTGTGCGAACGGAGGGATCTGTTCGCAGGATGGAACGCAGGATTTCCGGGATTTCGTGTATGACGCTGCGGTTTCGCGGCAAGGTGCGGGGAAGATGAGGCAATGGATCAAGCGATTGGTTGGAAAGAGGGACGGGCAATGAATTACCGTCGATTCCTGCATGGGGCCAAATTCTGGTTCTGGGTGGCGCTGTTCGTGGCCTATTCGGCCGGTGCGGTTGGCCTGTTGATGATCGACACCTATGAAGATCGTTACCGGCATCTATCAAAGGTGGAGCTGACCACGGTGAAGGCGCAGGAAGACGTGCGCCGCGCGGGCGCCAGCCAGGTCGCAGCGGTGTATCGCGCGCAGAGCGGCATGCCGTTCGCCTCGCTGCCGGCCGGCAGCACCTTCCAGGTGGTGTGGCCCGACGGCTCGACCGAGACCATGGTGATCGTCGACCCGACCTCGCCCAATGGTGTCCGCCCGTTGGCGAAATCGCAGATTCCGGCGACGGCGGCCGACGCGCACTGAAGGTAGCGCCGGGCCATGCCCGGCGGCCTCGCGCTTCGTTGCCATTTCGCCGGGCATGGCCCCGGCGCTACCGGAAGAGAAACAGAAAAGGGCGGGGATATCCCCGCCCTTTTCATGTCCAGCACCTGGCGCCGATCAGGTCAACGCGATCGGCTTGTTCTTGCGTTCGGCAAGGCGCTTTTCCAGGTAGTGGATGTTCTGCCCACCGGCCTGGAAGCCCTTGTCGCGCATGATCCGCTGCTGCAGCGCGATGTTGGTCTTGATGCCGTCCACCACCATTTCGCTCAGTGCCACCCGCATGCGGGCGATGGCGGTCTCGCGGTCCGGGCCGTGCACGATCAGCTTGCCGATCATCGAGTCGTAGTTCGACGGCACGCGGTAGCCACTGTAGATGTGGGTGTCCACGCGCACGCCGGGGCCGCCCGGCGGATGGAAGCCGGTGATGGTGCCCGGGCTCGGCACGAAGGTTTCAGCATCTTCGGCGTTGATGCGGCACTCGATGGCATGGCCGGTCAGCACCACGTCGCTCTGCTTGATCGACAGCTTCTGGCCGGCGGCGATCTTCAGCTGCTCAGCCACCAGGTCGATGCCGGTGACCATTTCGGTGACCGGATGCTCCACCTGGATGCGGGTGTTCATTTCGATGAAGTAGAAGCGGCCGTCCTCGTACAGGAACTCGAACGTGCCGGCGCCGCGGTAGCCGATGCGCACGCAGGCCTCGGTACACACCTTGCCGATCTGCTCGCGCTGTTCGGCGCTGATACCCGGCGCCGGTGCTTCTTCCACCACCTTCTGGTGGCGGCGCTGCATCGAGCAGTCGCGCTCACCCAGGTGGATGGCATTGCCCTGGCCGTCGGCCAGCACCTGGATCTCCACGTGGCGCGGGTTCTCCAGGAACTTCTCCATGTAGACCTCACCATTGCCGAACGCGGCCTTGGCCTCGCTCTTGGTGGTTTCGATGGAGGTCTTCAGCGAGGCTTCGGCGTGCACCACGCGCATGCCGCGGCCACCACCGCCACCGGCCGCCTTGATGATGACCGGGTAGCCGATCTCACGGGCGATCTTGGTGTTGGCGACGATGTCATCGCCCAGCGGGCCGCCCGAGCCGGGCACGCACGGCACGCCGGCGGACTTCATTGCGCGGATGGCTTCGACCTTGTCGCCCATCATGCGGATGGTGTCCGCCTTGGGGCCGATGAAGATGAAGCCTGACTCTTCCACGCGCTCGGCGAAGTCGGCGTTCTCCGACAGGAAGCCGTAGCCCGGGTGGATGGCCTGGGCGTCGGTGACTTCAGCCGCGGCGATCAGCGCCGGGATGTTGAGGTAGCTCTGCGGCGACGGCGCCGGGCCGATGCAGACCGACTCGTCGGCCATGGCCACGTGCTTGAGGTTGCGGTCGACCGTGGAATGCACGGCCACCGTGCGGATGCCCAGGGTATGGCACGCGCGCAGGATGCGCAGCGCGATTTCCCCTCGGTTGGCAATGACGACTTTGTCGAGCATGGCGTGCCCCTCAGCCGATCACGAACAGCGGCTGGTCGAACTCCACCGGCTGGCCGTTCTCGCCGAGGATGGCGACGATGGTGCCGGACTTGTCGGCCTCGATCGGGTTGAACATCTTCATCGCTTCGATGATGGCCAGGGTTTCGCCTTCCTTGACCTGCTGGCCAACGCTGACGAAGGCCGGCTTGTCCGGGGCGGCCGAGGCATAGAAGGTGCCGACCATCGGCGAGCGCAGCACGTGGCCTTCCGGCAGCGCCGGGCCCGGCTTGGCGGTGCCGCCGGTGGAGGCTTCGGTCGGCGACTGCATCGGCATCGCCTGCGGTGCGGGGGCGGCCGGGGCGGCATACACCGGTGCCGGCATAGGTGCGGCATAGCCGGCCACCGGGGCACGCGACAGGCGCACCGACTCTTCGCCTTCCTTGATTTCGATTTCGGCCAGGTTCGACTCTTCCAGCAGGTCGATCAGCTTCTTGATTTTGCGGAGATCCATGGTGGCCTCTTTGCTCTTGATGTCAGTGTGGTGGGAAGCGCGTCGCGCTCGGGTCAAAGCAGTTCGTAGAACTCGCGCAGCTGCCGCGTACGGTCGCGCGCGAGGGTGGTCAGGCAGCGCATCTGTGCGCCGTTGCGCGCCGTGCCATCGGAATTGAGTGCATAGACGGCGTTGCAGTCGTGGTCGCGCAGCTGCATCCAGGCACGCTGGGCCAGCACCAGCTGCTGTTCGGCCTCGCCGCAGTAGCTGCAGCTGCCACCGTGGTCCGGCGTGCGCAGCTGCTGGCGCGCCTGGGCGTACACGGTATTGAGTTCAGCGTCTGCAGCCGCCGCTACGTCCGAGGCGCACAGGTCGCTCTCCATCGTGGTGGTCGGGTGCGCACAGTCGATGCCTTCGTCCTTGCGGTCGAACGCCGTGGCCGCGCCGCAGATGCCGGCCCACAGCACGACGCTGGCAAGCACGCGCGGCAGCATCATCACGCGCCGGCCACCCGCACGCGTGCCAGCGCTGCATCCATCGCATAGCGATAGCTGTCGGCACCGAAGCCACAGACCACGCCCACGGCCTTGTCACTGAAGTAGCTGTGCTGGCGGAACGGTTCGCGGGTATGCGGGTTGGACAGGTGGATCTCGATGAACGGCACCGCCACCGCTGCCAGCGCATCGCGCAGGGCCACCGAGGTGTGGGTGAAGGCGGCCGGATTGATCAGGATGAAAGCGGTTCCGTCATTGCGCGCGGCCTGCACGCGGTCCACCAGGACGTGCTCGGCGTTGGACTGCAGGCTCTCCACCGCGTGCCCGGCAGTGGACGCCTGGGCGGCCAGCGCCTGGTCGATGTCGGCCAGCGTGGTGTGGCCGTAGACCTCCGGCTCGCGGGTGCCGAGCAGGTTGAGGTTGGGGCCGTGCAGGACCAGCAGCTTCGCCATGGGATCCGGAAGACGGGAAAGGGCGGCAGTCTGGCGGAACCGGCGGATGCTGTCCAGTTCGGCGAAGTTTGGCGCGTTTCAATCTAACGTTTGAAATCTGCCGAAGGGCTTGTGGCCGTATGGCGGGCGCTGGATCAAGGCGCGCTGAACGCCGTGCAGGCGGGGGATGCGTGCACGTAGACCGACGATGGCGTCAGGGTGGGCGATGGCTGACGCTGCGATGGGCTGTGATGCCGTAGATCCACGCCATGCGTGGATGTGGGAGTTCCGTGTGCATCAAGCTACGCGCCCATCACTGAGCCATCTGGCACCCCTCACGTCTCCAGCGGCACCGTCGGCACCACGTTCGGAAACACTTCTTCCAGCGGCTCCTGCTCGCCCGGCTTCGGCGCCGGCCAGTTGTAGGCGTTCACCGGCTGTGCGCGGTTCACCCACAACGCGTAATGGAGGTGGTCAGCGCGGCCATCGCCAGTATTGGGATGGATCAGGATCGTCAGGCCCAGGCTGTTGAGCTGCAGCCACGGCACCAGTACCGGCAGCAGGTCGTTGGTGAAGCCGAAGTAGAACGAGGGCGTGACGTGCGGGCCGCGCGGCTCCAGGTTCCAGTTGCCCAGCTCCACCGGGAAGCGTTCGGCGGCCCAGCGTCGCAGCAGTGCGGCTTTCTCGAAACTGTCTTCATCGAAGTAGATATGCGCGTGATAGCTCTTGATGTCGGTGTAGGCACGCGGGGTGGCCGGCAGGGTGGCCTCGCCGGGGCGCACGCTGGCCGGACGCGGCGTCGGCTCGCTGGCCGTGGCCTCGCCCCAGGGGCTGCGGCCCTGGGGCGCGGGCGGAACAAGGGCGCGGAAACCGGGGCGGCCCGGCTCGGTCGTGTTCACAGCGGCCTCGGCGCGCGGCGGCGCGGCGGCAGCGGTAGCGCTGGCCAGGCCACCGGCGGCCAGCCCGGCCGAGGCGATCAGCCGCCGGCGCGTGGGCGAGAGCAGGTCGGCCCACTGGGCGTCGTCGTCGGCATCGAACAAGGCGTCGGTAGCGGAAGTCTGTGGGTCCGGGTGCATGAAGGGCTCCATGGCAGCGTGCGGCGGGGGCAGGCAAGCACGCTCAGGCACCTGCCTCGGCAGCGTCCAATAAGCAGGCAGCATCACCTCATGCCCGTTCACCCGCGATGTCATTGAGCGCGGCCGATCGGCGGGCTAGGGTGCAGGTCTGCCGCCCTGGAGCCCGTCATGACCTCGCCCGATGCCGACACCCGGCGCAAGCGCGCGACCTTCCGCCAACTGCATGCACAGGGTTGTTTCGTGCTGCCCAATCCGTGGGATGTGGGCAGCGCCCGCTACCTGCAGCGGCAGGGCTTCCAGGCGCTGGCCACGACCAGCGCCGGCTGTGCCTGGAGCGAGGGGCGGTCGGACGGCGCGGTTTCGCTGCAGGCCACGCTGGAACATCTGCGGCTGATGGTGGCGGCGACGCCATTGCCGTTGAACGCCGATTTCGGTGATGGCTTTGGCGCCACACCGCGCGCGGTGGAGGAGGCCGTGGCGGCGGCAATCGATACCGGCGTCGCCGCGTTGTCGATCGAGGACGCCAGTGGCGTGGCCGATGCGCCGTTGAGGCCGATCGACGAGGCGGTCCAGCGCCTGCGTGCAGCGCGCGCGGCCATCGACCGTGCCGGCGGCGAGGTGCTGCTGGTCGGCCGGGCGGAGAACTTCTTCGTCGGCGTGCCCGATCTGCAGGACACACTGCAGCGGCTGCGCGCCTATGCCGAAGCGGGTGCCGATGTGCTGTATGCACCAGGCATCAGTACGCGCGAACAGATCAGTACGGTGGTCGCCGCTGCGGGCTCGAAGCCGGTGAACCTGCTGGTCGGTGGGCCGACGCCGCTGAGCCTGCAGGACATCGCCGCACTTGGCGTGCGCCGGGTCAGCCTCGGCGGTGCGCTGGCGCGTGCGGCGTGGGGTGGCTTGATGCAGGCCACCCAGCCGATCGTGCAGGACGGCCGCTTCGATGGCCTGCAGCAGGCGGCCTCGGGCGCGGCGTTGAACGCGTTGTTCCGCCGCTGACGGCACCCCGGTGCAGGCCCAGGTGAACTGACTGGCAGTAGATTCACGCCATGCGTGGACGGATGAGGCCGTGACTACAGCGCCTCCATCCCGCCCTTGGGCATGGACACTTCCGGCTCCAGCGCCGGCAGCAGTTGCCGCAGCAGCCCGGGGTTGTCCAGCAGCGCGGTGCCATCGAGATAACGCCAGTCCGCAGTTCCCACGCGGCGTACAGCGACCATGAACGAGGTGCTGCGTATCGGCGACTCGCGCACGCGCAACAGTGACTGGCGTGGCACGAAGCTGACCTCTTCGTCGCCAGCGGCGTAGGTGCGGCCGGGCATGCCGGCTTCGTCGCTGATGACGGTGACCGACTTGCGCAGTTCCTTCACGGTATCGCGGGTCATCCGTGCATAGGCGTCATCGCCGCCGGCCAGCTGCTTCAGGCTGGGGTGGGTGCGCGCGATGATCAGCTCCGCATCGCCGCGGCCGAACGCATCCAGCATCGCCTGCACGTCCTGACGCAATGCCTTTGAATCACTGGGGCTGAGTTCGCCTGCGAAGGCCGATGGCAGCACGACCGACAGCAGCAGGGCCAGCAGAGGGAGAAGCAGGCGTCGATCCATTCTCGGCTGTCTCTGGGGGAAGCGCCGCACTATACGGCGGATGCGGAAACAGCGTCCCACGCATGGCGCTGGTATCCCGGCCGCCACTACTTACTATTGGTAGTTAGTGAATTCCGGACATCCCCCATGCACAGCCTCATCGTTACCGCCCATCCTGAATCCGGCTCGTTGACCCATGCCATCGCCAAGCGCATCGGCGAAGCCATCACCGCGGCGGATGCCGCCAACACCGTGACCCACGCCGACCTGATGGCCGAAGGTTTCGATCCACGCTTCAACCCACAGGACCAGGCGCTGTTCCGTGGCACCGGCGCAGTTCCGGCCGACGTCGCCTCCGAGCAGGCGCGGCTGGACGCCACCGACACACTGGTACTGGTCTACCCGCTGTACTGGTGGTCATTCCCCGCGCTGCTGAAGGGATGGATCGATCGTGTGTTCACCCAGGGCTGGGCCTACCAGGACGGTGCCGACGGTAAGGTACAGAAGAAGCTGCAGCGGTTGCGCGTGCACCTGGTCGGCATCGGCGGCGCGGGCGCGGACATGATCGAACGGCGCGGCTACGACGCGGCGATGAAGGCGCAGATCGACATGGGCATCTTCGACTACTGCGGCGCGCGCGTGCTGTCGTCTGACCTGCTGCTGGACGCCGATTCTGGTGCGGCCGAAGCGCACCTGCAGTCGGCAGGGGAGATCGGCCGTAAAATCGGCACTCCGATGCACTGATCGCTGTGTTCCGCCGATGCCTGCCAACGCCGCTCCCACGCGCCGCCGATTGACCCGCGAGCAACGCGCCCGCCAGTTGCTGGATGTGGCCTGGGCGCTGGTTGGCGACGAAGGTACCGACGCGCTGACGCTGGGGCGGCTGGCCGAGACCGCAGGCGTGACCAAGCCGGTGGCCTACGATCACTTCGTGACCCGCAATGGTCTGCTGGCCGCGCTCTATGACGACTACGACGGCCGGCAGACGGTGGTGTTCAACGAGCGCATCGGCCGCGCCAGGGCGCAACTCACCGATCGTGCGGCGGCCATCGCCTCGGGCTACATCGACTGCATCCTCAGCCAGGGCAGTGAAGTGCAGGGCATCCTTGCAGCGCTGGTCGGCGCACCGGAACTGCACGAGGTGCGGCGGCGTTACCAGCAGGACTTCATTGACAACTGCGACGCCTGGCTGGGCCCGTTCGCCGCCGATGGCAGCGTACCGGTAGCGGGACGCTGGGCGATTCTCGGTGCGGCTGAAACTCTTTCAGAGGGCGTGGCTGCCGGCGCGCTGGACAAGGCCGGTGCCGAGGCCGAGCTTCAGCGGCTGATCGTGGCGACGGTCAAGCGGCGCTGAGCCGCGCGAGCGGTCAGCCGTCGGCCAGCGCGGCGAATCCTGCCGCCAACTAATCGCGCACCAGTGCGTCGCGTGCGTCGCGGCTTCCAGACCCCAACACCACGGTAATCAGGCGTACCGGCTGGTCCCGCCCCGGCACTGCCCGGCATGCGGTGGCGGCCAGGCAGAAGCCTGCGGCCTGGGTGTAACCGGTCTTCAATCCATCCACGCCGTCTTCGCCAAGCAACGCGTTCTGGTTGTTGCGGTTGAAGCTGCCGTGCGCGAACGCGCGCTGCGCGGTGATCGACAGTATCTGCGGATGATCGTTCAGCAGGCAGGCCGCCAGCACTGCCATGTCGCGCGCACTGGACGCATGGTGCGGCGTGGTGATGCCGGAGACGCTGGCGAACCAGGTGCTGCGCAGGCCGAGCTGGCGTGCGTGCCGGTTCATGCGGTCCAGGAATGCAGACTGTGATCCATCCAGATGGCGCGCGATGGCCAGCGCCGCATCATTGCCGGAGACGATCATCAACCCCTCCAGCAAGCGTGCCAGGCTGACCTTTTCGCCGGGCACCAGGCCCATCCGCGTTTCATCATCGGCCACCGCGTGCACGTCATCGGCGGCAATGGTGACCGCCTCGTCCCACGTGCGACCCCCTTCTTCGAGGCACGCATACGCTGCGTAGGCGGTCATCAGCTTGGTCAGCGACGCCGGCTGCCGTGCGACCCCGGCGTTGTCCTGATGGATCACCTCGAAGGTACTGGCTTCGATGGTGATGGAGGAGAGCGCGGTCGGCGGTGCTGGCATGTCGGGAGGGCTGTACGGGAACGCCGCACGAGGATAGCGGATCACGGGTGTGTGGATCGGCTTCCGGCATGAATCTTGCCTGTGCGTCGACCCGTACGAATGTGCCAGCAAGTACGGTAACGTTGCGCCTCCGCCGGGCCGGAAAGCCCGATTTTTCAGTAGCGAAGGGACATCCATGAAGAAGCGTCTGATCGTCACCGGCCTGGCCTGCCTGATGCTGGTGGCATGCGCCAACCCGAAGAACACGGTGATTCCGCAGGACGTGGACCAGTTGGCCACGATCAAGCCCGAGCTGGAGAAGCTCACCCCTGAAGAACAGCAGTTGGCCGCCGCCTACATCGTGCGTGTGACCCTGACCTCGAAGATGGCCGGTGTGTTCGGCGGCAAGGAAGGCCAGGGTATTCCAGCGGGCATGACGCTGGGCAAGGCCGTGGAAGAGCAGCGCCGCTTCATCGAAGAGCGCAAGGCCGAGGAAGCGCGCCAGGCCGCGTTGAAGGCGGAACTTGAAGCGCGTCGCGAAGCCGCGATGAAGCCGCTGCGCGAGGCGGTCACCGTCACCGTGGTGTCCAAGGACATCGAAGTGCAGCGTTCGCACGGCATCACCACTGACGAACTGCTGGTCGTGGATTTCGGGTATCAGAACAACACCGGCAAGGACATCGCCGGCGTGAAGGGCTATGTGTCGGTACGCGACTTGTTCGGCGAGGAAATTTCCGGATTCGCCATCACCAATGACGTGACCATTCCGGCCGGCCAGAGCGTGATCTGGCAGGGCAGCCGTTCGGTGCGCTTCGCGCAGACCAAGAGCAATGACCGCAAGCTGGCCAGCCTGGACGAGAGCAAGTACACGGTGGTATGGACGCCGGAAGCCGTGGTGTTCGTTGATGGCAGCTCGCTGACGTTGCCGCAGGACACGGCATCCTGAGGCCGTCGGCCGGATCCGACGGCGGGTCCGGCCCCTTGGGCGCTGCCGCGGTGGCACCCGCATACTCCTGCAACATAGCAATGCTATAACGTTACAAAAGCGGCGCGATCCGTCGCTGATCCGTCTGCAGGAGACCATGACCCGACCCGTTGCGCGACGTTGGCTGTGCCCGTCGATCCTGGCCGTACTGGCCACCCTGAGCGGCTGCCAGCCGAATCTGCGCGCCGATGCTGTTCCCCCTGCCGAAGCCCGCCCGCACAACGTGATCGTGATGATCAATGACGGTGCCGGCTGGGGTACCTGGGATGCGGCGGCCTACTGGCAGTACGGCAGCCGCGAAGGCGCACCGTATGCGGACTTTCCGCAGCGCCTGGCGGTGGCGACCTTCCCGTTGAACGCCAGCAGCCAGCCGACCCGCGACAACGCACAGACCCTGGGCTACGACGCGGCCAAAGCGTGGGATGACTCCCCGGTGCCGGCGCAGGACCTGCCGTTCTCCGGCTACCACTACTTGGCCGCGGTCGCCACCGACAGTGCAGCGGCGGGCACGGCGTTGTCCTCGGGCATCAAGACCTACAACAACGCCATCAACTACAACAATGACGGCAACGCGGTCGAGTTCAACACGCTGCGTGCCAAGCGCCTGGGCATGGCCACCGGCGTGGTCACCTCGGTGCCGTTCGCACATGCCACGCCGGCCGCGTTCGCTGCGCAGAACGAGTCGCGCAACAACTACCACGCCATCGCCCATCAGATGCTGGCGCAGGGCCACATGGACCTGGTGATGGGCACCGGTGGTCCCGGCTACAGCGTTGATGGCCGTGCCTGCGGCGGGGATGCGGGTGCGGCGAAGGCCGAGGGCTGCGCGAACCCGTGGGAATGGGTGTCGCAGCAGGATTGGCAGCAGCTGCAAGCCGGCACCTCCATTGGCGGCAATCCGGCGGGACCGTGGCGCCTGATCCGCAGCAAGGAGGAATTCGCTGCACTGGCGCAGGGACGGCTGCCGGCTGACCGGCCGCTGATCGGCGTGCCGCGCGTGGCCAACACGCTGCAGCAGGCGCGGCAGCTGCAGGTGGTGGGCAAGGATGCGACCACGCCTTCCGGTGTGAGGAAGATCGACAGCGTGCCGGATCTTGCGAGCATGACCCGCGGTGCGTTGCGGTTCCTGCAGCAGCGTTCATCCAAGGGCCTGTTCCTGATGGTTGAAGGTGGCGCTACCGACTGGGCCGCGCACACCAGCGCCTGTGGCACCGAATGGCATTACGGGCAGTGCAGCGACCAGCCGCAGAACGGCCGGCTGATCGAAGAAACCGTAGAGTTCAACGACGCGGTGACGGCAGTGATCGAGTGGATCGAACGCAACGGTGGCTGGGAACACACCCTGCTGATCGTCACCACCGACCACGACAACAGCATGCCGATGGGCCCGGATGCACAGAGCGTGGCCTTCGAACCGGTGCGCAACAACGGCCGCGGGCACATGCCAGGAATGAGCTTCCGGCCCACCGGCAACCACTCCAATGCACTGGTGCCGCTCTGGGCCAAGGGCGCAGGTGCGGAACTGCTGGGCAAGCGCGTGCGTGGTGTCGATGCGGGCTACCGCCAGCATGTGCGCTGGAATGACGGCAGTTACATCGACAACACCGACGTGGCTGCGGCGGTGCAGGAAGCGCTGCAGCGCTAGGGGTGCGCCGGCCGCTGGCTGGCAGCTGCAGGTTTCCCGGTCGACGAGGTTGCCGGCCAGCGGCCGGCACTACCGGGGGTGGTGCTGGGGGACGGGGGTGGGCAGGCCAGCTGCCGCGCCAGCTCGGCGTTGGTCACGTGGCCATGCAGGAACAACAGGCCGCTGAAGATGTTCATGTGCGTACCTCCACTTGAGTGGATTGCACGATACGGGCAGCATGGGCGGGCAAAAAGCGACATTTCCGCAAGCTTGCCTTGAGAGGAATTCAAGCCTGATGTCCCGCCCACCCCTCCATGCCCTGCAGGGTTTCGTGGCTGCCGCCCGGCTGGGCAACCTGTCGCGTGCCGCGGCGTCGATGAACCTGACCGTCAGCGCACTCAGCCACCAGATGCGCCAGCTGGAGGAGCGACTCGGGCAGCCGCTGCTGATCCGCCAGCCACGTGGCGTCACCCTCACCCTGGAAGGGCAGCGCCTGCTCGACCAGGTCGGTCCGCATCTGGATGCGATCAATGACGCCTTCCAGCCCTATGCGGCGCGTGCCGAGCACGTGCTGACGATCAGCGCGGTGCCATCCATGGCCTCGGCGTGGCTGGTGCCGCGGCTGGGACATTTCGTCGCTGCGCACCCGCAGATCGAGATCAACCTGCAGTCGAGTGAACGCCTGATCGATTTCGAGCGGCAGCGGCAGTTCGATGCGGCGTTGCGGCTGGGCAGCGGGCACTGGCCGGGGCTGGTGGTGGAGCCCTTGTTTGACGAGTGGCTGCTGCCGATGGCCAGCCCGGCGCTGATCGAACGCATGGGCGGTATCGACCGTGTGCCGCTGACCCAGTGGCCACTGCTGGGTGATCCCGACGGCGCGTGGGGCGCGTGGTTCGCCTTGAGCGGGCAGAGCCCACCGCCGCGCTTCGTAGCGGTGCTGGATGATTCGGAAGCGCATCATCGCGCCGCACTGGATGGCGTGGGCGTGGCGCTGGGACGTGTGACCCGGGCGCGCTTGCTGCTCGACTCCGGCCAGCTGGTCGCGCTGTCCAGCCAGCGCCTGAAGACCGCCTGGCCGCACTGGCTGGTGTACCCGCAGCGCTCTGCCAGTCATCGTGGTTTTCTCGCCTTCCGCGACTGGTTGCATGCGCAGGCCGCCGAGCACGTGCGGCACATGGCAGACGCGCATTTGTAGCGTCGAGCCATGTTCGACTGCTTGTGCTCTACAGTCATCGCACCAGCGTGACCGCCTGTCCGGCGCGGGCGAATGCTTCAGCCAGCAATGGGCCTGCCTTGATCGCTTCCACCTCCTCGAACAACGCCTGCAGCGCGTCGGCGGGGCGTGAGGCTGGCGCCGCCACCGCCTGCTGGATCGCGGTGAAACGGTCGGCCAGCACGCGGTGGTCGGGATGCATCTGCACCCATGCTTGCAGCGGTTGGCGTACACCGGCGGCGGCATCCAGACGCTGCTGATCGAACAGGGTGATGGCGGCCGCCGAAGTGTCCGCTCGCTCGATCATGGCGTGGCGCAGCTCGCGGCTGAGGAACAGGTCGTAGGCCGCACCACGCCCCACCGCGATGCGCAGGCCGTCGCGGTCCAGGTCGGCCACCTGTTGCGCAGGGCTGTCCTCGCGCACCAGGTAGGTGCCTTCGATCTCCACGTATGGGGCACTGAAGGCGATGCGGTCGGCCCGCGCCGGATCAATGGCCAGGAAGGCCAGGTCCCAGGCATCTTCGGTTGCTGCGGCGACTACCGACGCCGCTGCGTCGTGGCAGGTGAAACGTGCCTGCACGCCGATCCGCTGCGCCAACGCTGTGGCCAGTTCCAGCGAGGGGCCGCGCGGTGAGCGTGCATCGCCCTGCGCCAGCACCGGATTGCCCAGGTTGATCGCCACGCGCAGGAAACCCTGCGGTGCCAGTGTGCTTCGATGATCGGCCAGGGACATGCAGGGCTCCGCGGAACAGGGGGGCGTCCAGCATGCCAGTGCTGCTGCGCAGGCGATGTCAGCGTCCGGTTATCCTGCGCGGATGAACCCGATCCTGCATGTCGAGATCCCGTCCAGTGACCTGGCCCGTGCCATCACCTTCTACCAGCAGTGGTTGCAGGTGCAGGTGGACGAACCGATCCTGCTGCACGATTGCCGGATGGCCTACCTGCCATTCGCCGATGAAGCGGCAGGGGCCAGCATGGCGCTGGTGCAGGGGGCGGACTACCGGCCGTCAGAACAGGGCGCGCGCATCTACATCGGGGTCGATGACCTTGATGCCAGCCTCGAGCGAGCATTGCAGGCTGGAGCCGAACTACGTTTCGGCCCCGCCGATGCCGGCGACTGGCGCGTGGCCGAGATCCGCGACAGCGAAGGCAACCGCATTGCGTTGCAGGCGCACAGGATTCTGTAGAGCCGAGCCTATGCTCGGCTGCTGTTGGCAATCGCGAAAAGGCCTCAGCCGAGCGTAGGCTCGGCTCTACAGCGTCGCGGCACGCGAGCGCTGCAACCAATCGTTGATCGCCGGGTCCAGCCGCGGGTCGTCCGGCAGCTGCATGCTAAAGCGCTGCTGCAACACCTCGCGCACGTCGCCAACATCATGCAGCGGACGCTTGTCCGGTGCCTGCCCGGGCCGGTATTCGGTGTAGTTGCCGCTACCGATGGTGCGGCGCCAGTCCGGTCCGGTCAGCGACGCGCGCAGCTGGCCGGGGAAGCTCGAATCCGGATGGGTGCACACGTACCAGTTGCCCACCACGTTGTCGATCGGCGCCGGCGCCTGCAGGTCGAAGCGATACATCGCCCGCCAGCCCTCGTTGGATTCGGCAGAGAGCACGAAATCTCCGTCGTTGGGCAGCCGCTGCAGCAGATAGCGCTCGTGCGGTGTGGCCTGTGGCTGCGCATCGTGCAGGCGCAGAGGTATGGTCGGGGTCAGGCTGCCGAAGCCGGCGTCCACCAGCCAGTCATCCCCCTCCACCTGCACGCGCAGCAGCAGGTGGGTGCGCGCCGTCAGCTCGCCGTCCTTTGCCGCCAGCAGCACGCGCGCGCTCAGTGGCCGCGCATCGAAGCCCAGCGCTTGCAGCAGCGCCAGCAGGCCGCCATTCAACTCGAAGCAATAGCCGCCGCGGCGTTCGTCCAGCAGCTTGCGCTGCACGCTGTCCAGGTCGATCGGCACGGCATCGCGCAGCAGGCAGCTGAGGGTCTCGAACGGCAGCAGTGCGTTGTGGCGCTGCTGCAGCAGGGTCAGGCCGGCCAGTGTCAACGGCGGTGGCGCATCCAGCTGAAGCCGCTGCAGGTAGCGGGTGACATCGAGCGTCGTCATGCGGGCACCAGTCGGGGGAGGGAGGTCCACTGTGCTCCCCCAACCGGGGTTGAGGTCAAGCACTGCGCGGGTGTCATCCCCCCGTCGCCTATGCCGGGTACAAAGGCCGCGTCCGCCAGCAATCGGTGGGACTGAACCAAAAAAGCCCTAAAGTTGCTCCATATCCAGCCGATATAGGTGCGTCCTTCCGCCTGGAGTCTGTCATGTCGGCCGTTGTTCCCCACCTCCGGTCCCTGCGCATGCGGCTTGCCGCGTTGCGCTCGGCGTCCCCCGGCCTGCTGCTGTGGCTGCAGCCGCACCGGCTCAGCGTGGCCAACAAGCTCAAGGCGACCCTGTGGGTCTGTGGCCTGGGCCTGATCGCGATCGCCGCCGTCTACGCCTGGACCGGCCATGCCAGCACGCAGGCAGCGCACAGCCAGGCCAGCTACCAGCACGGCAGCGATCTGGCCGCGAGCCTTGCCACGCGGGTGGCCGAGGCGCGTCGTCTGCAGACTCAGTATGCACGCAGTTTCGACGATGCCGACCGCGCGCAGTTGCTGGCGACGCAGAAGGCGCTGCAGGCCGATCTGCAGGCGCTGCGCGCGATACCGATGGATGCCGGACGGCGCAAGGCGCTGCAGGCGCTGACCGAAGCCGCCGGCGCCTTCTCGCAGGGTGTGGCCGCCCTGTTCGAGCGCGTCGATGAGATGGGTCGTGGCGATGCCGGCCTCGCTGCGCAGCTGCAGCAGGCCGCTGACACCCTGCAGGCGCAGGTGGATGCGCTGCAGCGGCCGTCGTTGGCGCTGTCCCTGCAGAAGATGCGCCGACAGGAAGCACTGCTGCTGCTTGATGGCGATTCCGTGCATGCCGACCGTGCCAGCGAGGAGAAGCTGCCGTTCGACCTCGCACTGGTGGGCCTGCCCACCGATGTGCAGGAAGCCGTGCGCACCGGCATGGACAACTATCAGGTCGCGCTGCTGGGCTACACCGCGGCCCGCGTCGGCCTGGATGTGGAAGCGCAGTCGCTGCTGGACACTGCGGCCAGCGTCGCACCGGCGCTGGCCGCCTTCCAGCAGGCCCAGGTCGCCGCGCTGGGAAAGGCACAGGCGCGCCAGCAGTCCGGGGCACGCACCATGAGCGTGCTGTTCGCACTGACCCTGCTGCTGGTTGCCGGTGTGCTGATCACCAGTCTGGTACTGGTGCTGCGCGCGGTACGCCAGCCGATCCAGGACACCCTGCGCTTCGCCAGCGACATTGCCGACGACCGCTTGGACACCACACTGCGCGTCTACAACGCCAACGATGAAATCGGCCAGCTGGCCCAGCGCCTGGTCGACATGCAGCAGCGCCTGCGCGCGCGTATCGAAACCGAGCGTGCGGTAGCGCGCGGCAATACCCGCGTGCGACAGGCATTGGACAGCGCACAGACCGGCCTGATGGTGGTCGATGCCGAAGGCCAGGTGGCTTATGCCAACCCTGCGCTGCTGCAGCTGCTGGATCTGCAGGCCGAGGAGCTGGTGGGCAGCGATGCGGTGCGCCTGCATCCGGCGTTGGCCAGCCTGGCCGGCGTGCGCCAGCGCGAGGAGCGCGAGATCGGCCACGCCGGCGTGCGCTACCAGTTGATCGCCAACGCCATCATCGACGAGGGCCATTTCCTCGGTGTTGCGGTGGAATGGCGCAGCCGGGCGCTGGAAACCCTGCTGGAAACCGAGGTCGCGGCACTGGTCGATGCCGCTGCACATGGTGACCTGCACGGGCGCATCGCGCTGGACGGCAAGCAAGGCTTCGTGCGTACGCTGTCGACCAGCATCAACCGGCTTCTGGCGACCTTCGAAACCAACCTCGGCGATCTGCAGGCATTGCTGGCCGCGCTGGCACGCGGTGACCTCAGCGTGCGCATGGAGGGCGATCTGCAGGGCGTGTTCGCACGCATGCGCGACGATGCCAATGCCACCGTGGCGCAGCTGGGCCGCATTGTCACCCGCATCCAGCAGGCTACGTCCAGTCTGGATACGGGTGTTGGCGAGATTGTTGCCGGTCACCACGATCTGTCACAGCGCACCGAGCAGCAGGCGGCCAACCTTGAAGAGACCGCAGCGTCGATGCATGAGCTGACCGACACGGTCGGCCGCAACGCCGACGCCGCAGGCCGCGCCGATGCACTGGTGCAGGGCGCAGCGACGGTGGCACGACGAGGTGGTGAGGCCGTCGGCCAGGTGGTGGCGACCATGCACGGCATCAGCGAAGCCTCGCGACGCATCGGTGACATCACCCAGTTGATCGATGGCATCGCCTTCCAGACCAATATCCTTGCGCTCAATGCGGCGGTGGAAGCGGCGCGCGCCGGAGAGCAGGGTCGCAGCTTCGCTGTAGTGGCCGCCGAAGTGCGCCTGCTGGCACAGCGCAGCGCCGAGGCGGCCAAGCAGATCAAGGGGCTGATCGAGGATTCGGTGGCGCGTGTCGGGCAAGGCAACCAGCAGGCTGAACAGGCTGGCACCACGATGGGCGAGATTGTCGGCAGCGTGCAGCAGCTGGCTGACCTGCTGGCCGGCATCCGCAACGCGTCGCAGGACCAGCATGCCGGCATCGCGCAGGTGAACCAGACCATCGTGCAGATGGAGGCCAGCACCCAGCGCAACGCCAGCCTGGTGGAAGAGGCCGGCGCTTCGACCGCACAGATGCAGGCGCAGGTGCATGCCTTGGCCGAGGCGGTGGGGGCGTTCCAGCTGCAGCCGGTGCGGCAGACAGCGCGCGCGGCATGACCGCGGTCGCCGGGCATGGCCCGGCGCTACCCGAGGCAGATTGAAACGGTAGCGCCGGGCCATGCCCGGCGAGATGGCTCAATACACGTCGCGCCGGTAGCGCCCGCTTTCCAACAGCGTCTCCACTGCCTCATCACCCAGCGCAGCGCGCAGTACCTGGTCCACGCCTTCGGCCATGCCCTGCAGCGAACCGCAGACATGGATCACCGCGCCACGTTGCATCCAGTCGCGCAGCGCATCGGCTGCGGCGTGCAGTCGGTCCTGCACGTAGCCACCGTCGCCATCGCGCGAGAACGCCAGGTCCACCCGCGACAGATGGCCATCGGCCTGCCAGGCCTCGATTTCCTCGGAAAACAGGAAGTCATGCGCGCGCTGGCGTTCGCCAAACAGCAGCCAATGCCCGTGCTCGCCGGCATGCGAGGCTTCGCGCAACAGGCTGCGCAGGCCAGCGATGCCGGTGCCGTTGCCGATCAGCAGCATCGGCGCGCCCGGCACGCGATGGAATCCGGGATTGCGGTGCACGCGGGCGATGATGCTGGCGCCGATCGGTGCATGCAGTGACAGCCACCCCGAACCCAGTCCGGCACGACCGGCTGCGTCATGTACCAGGCGCACCACCAGTTCCACTGCGCCGTCATCGGTGCACGAGGCGATCGAATACTCGCGGCCCGGCAGCAACGGCAGTCCGCGCAGCCACAAGCAGGCATCCTGCACCGCCAGCGCGGCGTCCGCATCGGGCAGCTCGCGCTCGCTGGCCAGGGCCAACAGCGTGCGCGGGTTGCCCTCCACCAGCAGCGGTTGCAGTGGATCCAGCCCATGCGCCTTCAGCACCGCACTGGCGTGCCCTGCATGGTGGCGGGGTGCGAGATGCAGAATGTCACCGGCCTGCCACTGCACCTCGGTGGGCGCGGCAAGACGGATACGCCAGATCGCGCCACCGATACTGCCAGGATTGAGACGGTCGCGGCTGAGCAGGCGCCAGTCATGCATCTGCGTGGCAGCCGGCAGCACGCTGTCATCGGTGGTGATGCCGGTCAACGCGCCCAGCTGCTGCTGCCACTGGCGCAGGGACGGTACCGAGGCGGCATCGACATCGATGCGCTCGAACAGCGGGCGCGCGCCGTTGCCGATCAGCCAGGCATCGACCTGGCGGCCGAAACCGCAGTAGTGCGGGTACTGGCGATCACCCAATGCGAGCAGGCCGAACTGCAGGCCCGACAGGTCCACGCGCTGTGCGAGCAGCAGCCGCGAAGCGCGTCGCGCCGCATCCGGTGGTTCGCCGTCGCCGAAAGTGCTCAGCACGAGCAGGGCATGCGCAGTACGCCCCAGCTGCGTGGCGTCAACGCGAGCCAATGGCAACACCTGCACCGTGTGCCCGGCGGCCTGCAGCTGCGCGGCTGCGCGCCAGGCCAGCTGCTCGCCCAGCCCGCTCTGGCTGGCGTGCGCCACAAGCCAGGGTGTGTTGCTGCCATCGCCAGTGGTTACCGGCAGCGACTGGCGAAGCCCACGCGCGGTGCGTTGGCTGCGGCGGCGGTCCAGGTAGAGCATCCAGCCGGTGATGAAGAACAGGCTCATGCCCAGGCTGCTGAGCATCACCACCACGCGCCCGGGCACGCCGAAGTAGCTGCCCGAGTGCAGCGCGAACACGCTGGTGGCCAGCTGTCCACCGGCGCCCTGGCCTGCATACGGGCGGGCATCGAGGATCGCACCGCTGGCCGGGTCCAGCTGCAGCAGGTCATGTGCGCGATCGTGGTGGCCGCCGCGCTGCGCCGGATCACCGGCCATCACGCGCACATTGAGCGGTTGCCCGGGCTTCTCCGGCAGGCGCAGGTCGATGTACCCGTTGCGCGCGCCCGGTAATGCATACAGCGTGGCCTCGATGCGATCCAGGTCCAGTGCCGCGTCGGCGGCAACCTTGAGCTTCGCAGCCGGAGTCACGCCCAGCAGCGTGTTGGCGGCACTGCGGTACCAGTCGAACGACCACCACAGGCCGGTCAACGCACTCATCAGGTAGATCAGCAGCACCCAGGTGCCGACCACCGAGTGCAGGCTCCACAGGAAGCCACGGCCGCTGCGCTTCCACTCCACCGCCAACCAGCTGCGCCAGTGCCACCAGCGCCGGGGCCAGCGCAGGTAGAGACCGGAGAGGGTGAAGAACAGTAGCGCGATCGCACAGCTGCCGGTGATCCATTTGCCCCGCTCGCCGGCAGCGAGGTGCCGATGCAGGTCTTCGATGAAGTCGAAGAAGGCCTGACCGCGCAGGGCACTGAAGCGCTCACCGCTGTACGGATCGAAGTACACCCAGTGTTCCTTGCCTCCGGCAAACCGCGCCACCGAGGGCCGCTGGCCGGTGGCGTCGATCCGCAGGCGCTGCAGGGGACGCTCACTGCCGGCCTGGAGCAAAGGCATCAGCTCGCTCAACGCCAGCGGTGGCTGGCCATCGGCATGGTGCTCGGCGATCGCGGCGAAGCCGGGATTGGCGGCACGCAGCAGTTCGTCCTCGAAGGACAGCACGGCGCCGCTGAGGCCCATCACGGCCAGTACGGCACCAGCGGTGATGCCCAGCAGCCAGTGCAGTTGGAACAGGACGTTCTTGAACATCGAAGGAGGAGGGCCTGGAAGGCTGCCGCCCGCATCCTGCGCAACAGCAAATGAGAATTAGTCGCGGAATTCTCCGTGGCGCTCCGGCTGTGGTCAAGCAGGGGGGTATCGGCCGGGCGGCGCCCGGCACCTGCAGAGGCCTTCAAGCCACGGCAAGTGCAACAGCCGAAGCAGAAGCGGGTTTCCTGGGGGAGGCCGGGGTGGGGCCGGTTGCGGGGGCCGCTGCAAGTACGTCCATGTAAGCTCGGTCGCCGCTTGCTCGTGTGCGCTGTCCTGCGCACACGACAAGACCGGGGTTGGGCGTCCTGCCCAACCCGCCCGAGGCATGCCTCGGGCCCATGCGGCTCACGCCCCCACAACCGGACCCACCCCGCCTTCGACAGATTTCCGCGATCTGTTGGAAATGCTCTTGGGGATCTGACCCCAGAATTTCATTCGATATCTGACGGATGTGTCGACCAAGGTCGACACCTACCGAAAAGCACCGGGAATCTGTCGGGGGTGGGGCGGTGTGGGGCTGCAGGACCGTTGGCGCCATGGATGGCGCCATCGAGCCCCCATGGACGGGTTTACGGCGTGTCCTGCAGCCTCACACCGCCCCGCCCAATTCTCAGCACTGCAGGGCCGCTTTGGCTGTTGCTGTGGCCTCGGCAGGTGCAGGGTGCAACCCTGCCGAACCCTCACTTCACCCAGCTGTCGATCTCGCCGTGGGCGAACGGTCCCAGCTTCGCCTTCTGCAATCGCCCCTGCGCATCGAACAGCACGCTGTAGGGCAGCAGTCCCTGCGTATTGCCCAGCTGCACGCTGGCGTCGCGCGGGCCCGGGGTCTCGATCACGATCGGGTAGTCCACCGGTACCTGCTGCAGGAAGCGGCGCACGTCTTCCGGCGTATCCAATGCCAGGCCCAGCACCTGCACGCCTTCGCTGCCCTGGGTATGGGCAAAGCGTGCCAGCTCCGGCATCTCTTCCACGCAGGGGGCGCACCAGCTGGCCCAGACATTGATCAGCAGCGGGCGACCGGCGAAGTGCTGGTGCAGGTCGAGCGGTCGGCCCTCGAGATCCGGCAGCGTCAGAACAGGCAGTGGGTCACCCACCTGCAGCGCAGGCGTCGCGGGGGCGGCAGGGGAAGCGACCGGCGCTGCGGCAGGTGCAGTCGGCGTTGGTGCCAGCCGGTACCCGGCCCACAGGCCGAGGCCGGCGGCCAGCACCGCTGTCCACAGCAGCGCTGGCCGTTGCCATTTCATCGTGCGGTGCGCAGCAGCGCTTCCTCGACCACCGCCTGGGTCAGCAGGGTCGGCAGCACGGTCGGCGGCGCGCCGGGGCCATACACCACGTACAGCGGCACGCCCACGGCCTTGTGCTCTTCCAGGAAGGTGGTGATCTGCGGATCGACATTGGTGTAGTCACCGCGCATGTACACCGCATTGGTGCGCTTGAGCAGTTCCTTGAACTCCGGCCGCGACAGCACCGCGCGCTCGTTGGCCTTGCAGCTCACGCACCAGTCGGCGGTCATGTTGACGAACACCACGCGCTTGTCGGCGCGCAGGCGGTCCAGCAGCTGCGGCGAGTACTCGACCACGTTGTCGGTGGCCGCCTGTGCGGCGCGCGCTGGCGGCGCCAACTGGGTGACGCCCCAGGCCGGCACCAGTGCGGCGATGGCCAGCAGCACGCCCAGCAGGGCAACGGCACGCGGGCCGGTCCAACGGTTGCGTTCGAACAGCCACAGGCCGAAAGCGAACAGCAGCAGGCCACCCAGCACCAGCGACATGCCGTCCACGCCGCGCTGCTTGCCCAGCACCCACAGCAGCCACAGCGCGGTGGCATACATCGGGAAAGCCAGCACGTGCTTGAGCGTTTCCATCCACGGGCCCGGCTTGGGCAGGCGGCGTGCCAGCGCCGGCACGAAGCCGATCAGCAGGAACGGCAGGGCCAGGCCGAGGCCGAGGAACAGGAACACAGTCATCGCCTGCAGCGGCGTTGCGATGAATGCATAGGCCACCGCGCCGCCCATGAACGGGCCGACGCAGGCGCTGCCGACCACGCAGGCCAGCGCACCGGTGAAGAAGTCTCCGGCCGGGCCGCTGCGGCTGGCCAGCGACTGGCCGAGGTTGCCGAGGCCACCGCCGAGGGTGAACACCCCGGACAGGCTCAGGCCCACTGCGAACATGACGTAGGCCAGTGCGGCCACCACGCCCGGGTGCTGCAGCTGGAAGCCGATGCCGACCGCGTTGCCGATCGCGCGCAGGCCGACCATCAACGCACCGATCACCGCGAACGCGACCAGCACGCCCAGCGTGTACCAGAGCGCATGGCTGCGCGCGCGCTGCGGGCTTTCACCGCTCTGTGCCAGGCCGAGCACCTTCAGCGACAGGATCGGCAGCACACACGGCATCAGGTTCAGCACTAGGCCGCCGGCCAGGGCCAGCAGCAGGACCCACAGGAACGAGCGGTCCGGGTTCGGCGTGGTCGCCGGCGGGCGCGTGCGCAGTGCGTTGTCACCCTGTGCATCGGCGGCGAATTCACTGCTGGCAGCGCCGTCACCTGCTGCGACCGGGGCCGTTGCATCCGTATTGGGCACGGTCGGCAGCAGGCGCAGCGGCGCGCCATTGGCAGCCTCGCGCGGAGCATTGGTAGCGGTCGGCAACGGGCTGATCACCTCGCTGCGCGGCGGCGCTTGGTCGGCGCTGGCGTTGATCCTGCCGGCCGGGATCGACAGCTTCACCCGGCGCGTCATCGGCGGGTAGCAGATGCCATCGGTCTGGCAACCCTGGAAGGTCACTACCAGGGTGCTGTCGACCGCGTCGGCGACAGAACGGCGCAGCGGCAGCGGCACCTCCACCTGGTTGAAGTACACCGAGACATCGCCGAAGTGCTCGTCGCGATGCGACTGTGCGGCCGGCCATCGCGGCTTGTCGGCCAGCACGCCGGCGCTGCCTTCGAGTTTCAGCGAGGTGCGGTCGCGATACAGGTAGTAGCCCGGCGCCGGGCTGAAGCGCAGCAGCAGGGTGTTGCCATCGCTGGCAATGGCATCGAAGCCGAATGCCTGCTCCGACGGCAGTGGCAGCGCCTGGCTGTTGCTGGCTGCACCCGGCAGGCGCAGGCCGCCGCTGTTGCCGGCACCGGCCAGCGGGTTGTTGAACGGGCTGGCCGCACCGGGGCGTGCGGCCGGGGCCGCCGCCTGTGCACCGCCGCCGGGCAGGGTGACCTGCACCACGCGCTTCTGCGGCGGATAGCAGACACCGGCGTCGGCGCAGCCCTGGTAACGCACTTCCAGGCTGATGGTGCCGGCTGCATCGGTCGGTGCGCCGGGCAGGGTGGCCTGCAGCCGCTCGCGATAGGTTTCAACCTCGCCGAAGAAATCGTCGTGGTGCTTGTCGCCCTTGGGCATCTGCAGCGCGCCGGCGTTGAAGGCCGGGTCGGCCTTGACGCTGGTGCGGTGGCGATACAGGTAGTAGCCCGGCGCGATCTTGAACTGCAGCTGCACCTGGCCGCGTTCGGGGGCGGTCGCGGTCAGCGCGAACGCCTGGTCCACCGGCAGCAGGTCCTTCTCATCCAGCGCGAAGGCCGGCAGCGAGAGCCACAACAGGGCGCACAGGGCGGCGCCACGCGCAAACAAAGTCTTCAATCAGTGTCCTCCCGGGTCTGTGCCCGGATCCAGTCCAGATACGCCGGCAGGCCGGCCCGGGTTTCGACCGCGATGCACTCCGGGAGTTCATACGGATGCAGTTCGACGATCCGGGCGATTGCGTCATCGACGCGGCTCGCGGTGGTCTTCACCAGCAGCTGCAGTTCGGTGTCGGTGGTGACTTCGCCCTGCCAGCGGTAGGTCGACTGCGCGCCCTCCAGTCGTGTGACGCACGCGGCCAGGCGCTCGCCAACCAGCGCGTGCGCGATGCGCTCGGCACTGGCCCGGTCCGGGCAGGTGGTCAACAGCAGCAGGACGGGATCGACGGTCGACATGACCGTCGAGTATAGGGCCGCCGCCGGGTCAGGGCCCGGCGGCGGCAGTGGACCGCTGCGTTGCGCGGTCAGTTGGCCAGCTGGCAGGTGGCCGGCTTGGCCGAGGTGAACAGGGCCGGGGTGGCCCACTCGGGGTGGTCGATGAACGGGTTGCGGTTGCCCTGGAAGCTGTAGACCACGTCGTTGCGGGCGCGTTCCGCAGCACTCGGCGGGTCGGCCAGGTGCCAGTCGATCAGCGTCGACAGCAGGCCCATGTAGGCCGGCGAGCTGCTGGTCTTGACGATCTTGCTGCGGTCGTCGGTCAGCTCCAGGTCCGGCTCGGACTGGCCGGTGGCCGCATCCTTGCCGCCTTCGTAGCGGATGGCCATGTACAGCACCGCACGCGCCATGTCGCCCTTGCGTGCACCCCATACTTCAAAGGTGCCGCCGTTGCCGTCCGGGGTGCGTACCCAGTTCGAGTTGCCCGGATAGCCACCGCTGCCGCCGCCCTGGCCGTTGTTGGCCTCGGTGGCACGCTCGCCGCAGTTGGCGTCGCACTTGCCGAACGGCTTGTTGCCGCGGTCGGCGTTCCACTGTGCGTCAGTCAGGTACAGCATGTGGGTGTCGGTGTACGGGGCGTACGGCAGGCCCTTGTCGCCGGTGGTGCTGGCAAAGCCCAGCGAGTTCGGCCAGGTATGCTCACGGTTGTACTTCAGGCCGCCGCCGCTGCCGGCGCGATCGGTCACCTTGGCGTAGCTGCGGTTGCGGTACGCATCCAGGATCCTGCCGCTGTTGTTCGGATCCTCGTCGGCGATCTCCAGGATGGTCCAGGTGCTGGTGCCCGAGCCGCTGTACGGGTAGGCGGTGTGGCCCTTGATGGTGGCGTGCAGCGAGCAGCGCAGCTGGCTGGGGCTGCTGGTGTTGACCTTGGAGTAGTAACCGGCCGGCACGCCCGGGTTGCCCGGGTCCGGATTGCCACCGGTGCTGGCCACGGTGAAGGCGATGCGGCTGTCGGCGGCCGGGTGTGCGCCCTGCAGGTCGGTGATGCGCGCGGCGCGGATGTCGAAGCGGCAGGCTTCACCGGCCACCAGTGCAGTGTTGGTGGACAGCTTCACGCTGCGGCCGCTGGACGGGAAGGTCAGCGGCACGCTGCCGGAAGTGCCGCAGCTCAGGGCGAACGCGCCGCTGGCCAGGTTCACGGTCTCGCTGAACACCACTTCCAGGTCGGCGGCGGCGGGGAAGGTGCTGCTGCCCTGGGCCGGGGTGGTGGTGGACACCGACGGCGGCGTGTTCGGGCCCGGGGTGCCGCCACCGCTGAAGGTCTGGCCGTTGTTGCAGCTGCCGAAGGTCTGCCTGGCCGACTCGGCCCAGGTGAAGTGGGCGTACTGGCTGCCACTGCCGGTCAGCTGCAGCGAGGTGCCCGGGGCCGTGCTGTTGGTCTCGGCCACCGGAATGTTCTGGCTGGTCATGCCGGCCGCGGGGCCGCCGGACGCGGTGATGGCGCCCTCGTAGCTGAGGAACTGGACCACCTTGCCGCTGGCGTCGACCAGGGCAATGCCATCGTTCGGGCCGTTCTGCAGGCCGTTGGTCGGGTAGGTGACCACGGCGATGCTGGCGCTGCCGCAGCCTGCAGCGGTACCGGCAGGCACGGGGTTGTTGGCGTAGACCACGGCCGCCGACGGATTGCTGCCGTTGTAGAGGTACAGGCGGTAGCCGGACAGATCCTCACCGGCTGTGGCCACGACCTCGATCGCTTCGCCGACGTCGCCGGCGGCGGTGCTGTCGTCGTAGTGCAGTTCGTTGATGAAGACCTCGGCCTGGGCCGGCGCGGCGGCCAGTGCAAGCAGGCAGGCAGCGGCAAGCGGGGACAGCAATCGCATCGACTACTCCTTGTGATTGGGAATGCGCGGCCGAGCCTAAGGCCGATCCAGTGACACTTTGTCGTAAATGAACGTCAGATATCTGACAGTGGGACATTGGTCACCAAATGTCACCTATTCCCCCCTTGGCTTGCGGCGCTGCATCCCTATACAGGCGTCCACGCAGGGAAGGAGGTTTCCGGGCCCGGAGAAAAATTTCGGGATCGGCCCTTGAAAGGCCTGTGGAGGTCTCCATCTCTGTCGTGCTCCCGACTTGTCGGGCTTTTTCACGCGCGTTGCTGGCACTCGCCTGGTGTGACTGCTAACATCGCCGGACTTTTTTAGACCAATCAATAACTTAAGAGGTCTCTCATGAGCATCAAGCCGCTGCACGACCGCGTTGTGGTCAAGCCGATCGAAGCCGACGAAATCTCCGCCGGTGGCATCGTCATTCCGGATTCGGCCAAGGAAAAGTCCACCAAGGGTGAAGTCGTGGCCGTGGGCCCGGGCAAGCCGCTGGACAACGGCAGCGTGCGTGCGCCGTCCCTGAAGGTTGGTGACAAGGTCATCTACGGCCAGTACGCCGGCAGCTCGTACAAGAGCGAAGGCGTCGAGTACAAGGTCCTGCGCGAAGACGACGTGCTCGCCGTCATCGGCTGAGCCTCGGCGCGACCTGCTTTTCTGTAAGACATCCCTTTTCGTCGCCGGGCCCGGCCCGGCGCAAACATCGAGGTAATCGCAATGGCTGCCAAGGATATTCGTTTCGGTGAAGACGCCCGTTCGCGCATGGTGCGCGGCGTCAACGTTCTCGCCAATGCCGTCAAGGCCACCCTGGGCCCGAAGGGCCGCAACGTCGTGCTGGAAAAGAGCTTCGGCGCTCCGACCATCACCAAGGACGGCGTCTCCGTCGCCAAGGAAATCGAACTGGCTGACAAGTTCGAGAACATGGGCGCGCAGATGGTGAAGGAAGTTGCTTCCCGCACCAACGACGACGCTGGCGACGGCACCACCACCGCCACCGTGCTGGCCCAGGCCCTGATCCGCGAAGGTGCCAAGGCTGTTGCCGCCGGCATGAACCCGATGGACCTCAAGCGCGGTATCGACAAGGCCGTCGTGGCCGCCGTCAACGAGCTGAAGAGCATCTCCAAGCCGACCGCTGACGACAAGGCGATCGCCCAGGTCGGCACCATCTCGGCCAACTCGGACGAGTCGATCGGCCAGATCATCGCTGACGCGATGAAGGAAGTCGGCAAGGAAGGCGTGATCACCGTTGAAGAGGGCTCGGGCCTGGACAACGAGCTGGACGTGGTCAAGGGCATGCAGTTCGACCGCGGCTACCTGTCCCCGTACTTCATCAACAACCAGCAGTCGCAGACCGCTGATCTGGATGACCCGTTCATCCTGCTGCACGACAAGAAGATCTCCAACGTCCGTGACCTGCTGCCGGTGCTGGAAGGCGTCGCCAAGGCCGGCAAGCCGCTGCTGATCGTCGCTGAAGAAGTCGAAGGCGAAGCGCTGGCGACCCTGGTGGTCAACACCATCCGTGGCATCGTCAAGGTCGTGGCCGTCAAGGCTCCGGGCTTCGGCGACCGTCGCAAGGCGATGCTGGAAGACATGGCCGTGCTGACCGGCGGCACCGTGATCTCCGAAGAAGTGGGCCTGTCGCTGGAAAAGGCCACCATCAAGGATCTCGGCCGCGCCAAGAAGGTGCAGGTCTCCAAGGAAAACACCACCATCATCGATGGCGTGGGTGACAAGGCTGCGGTCGATTCGCGCGTTGCGCAGATCAAGACCCAGATCCAGGACACCTCCTCGGATTACGACCGCGAGAAGCTGCAGGAACGCGTGGCCAAGCTGGCCGGCGGCGTTGCCGTGATCAAGGTCGGTGCCTCGACCGAAATCGAAATGAAGGAAAAGAAGGACCGCGTCGACGACGCCCTGCACGCCACCCGTGCAGCCGTTGAAGAAGGCGTGGTCCCGGGCGGCGGCGTTGCCCTGGTCCGTGCGGTCTCCGCGCTGGCTGGTCTGAAGGGTGCCAACGAAGACCAGAACCACGGCATCCAGATCGCCCTGCGCGCGATGGAAGCCCCGCTGCGCGAGATCGTCGCCAACGCCGGCGAAGAGCCGTCGGTCATCGTCAACAAGGTCAAGGAAGGCACCGGCAGCTTCGGCTACAACGCCGCCACCGGCGAGTTCGGTGACATGCTGCAGTTCGGCATCCTGGACCCGACCAAGGTGACCCGTTCGGCGCTGCAGAACGCAGCTTCGATCGCTGGCCTGATGATCACCACCGAAGCCATGGTTGCCGAAGCTCCGAAGAAGGACGAGCCGGCCATGGGTGGCGCCGGTGGCATGGGCGGCATGGGTGGCATGGGCGGCATGGACTTCTAAGGTCCGCGCCTGCACCGGTAGCTGCCGACCCTGGTCGGCACGCTTCCCTGCTGCACTGAAGAACCCCGCCGCAAGGCGGGGTTTTTCGTTGCCAGGTTGCCGCCACGGCAGCGCATCGCTACGCTCGGTGACCATGCCTACCTCGTTCATTGTCGTTGACGACTTCCTCTCCCCGGCCGATGCGCAGGGGCTGCGCCAGGCGGCACTGGGCCTGACCTACCCGGCGCAGGAAGGTGCATTCCCCGGTCGCAACTCACTGGAGCGGCTGGAGCTGGACGGCCTGTCCGAAGCTGCGTCGCGGCTGGTCAATGAACCGTTGCGACCGGTCAACCCACTGCAGTCGCATGGCAAATTCCGTCTGACCCTGGCCGGGGATGTCGGCCGCGCGAAAGTGCACACCGATCACTCGCACTGGTCCGGCATTCTCTACCTGAGCGCACCAGAGCACTGCGAGGGCGGCACCGAGTTCTTCCGTCATCGCCGCACCAACACCGAACGGATGGCCCTGGACGCCAGCGAGCTGGCCGCGTTGGGCTATGCCAGTGGCGGCGACATGCACCGCGACATCATCGAGCGCGACAGCAGCCACGACAGCCAGTGGGAGATGACGATGCGCATCCCGATGCGCTTCAACCGCCTGGTGCTGCTGCGGCCCTGGTTCTGGCACACCGCCGGTCCGGCATTCGGTGACCGTCCGGACAACGGCCGGCTGGTGTACCTGATGTTCTTCGAGCAGGCGCGGTAAGCGGGGGAATCATCCACGCATGGCGTGGATCTAGTGGCCCTGCAGCGCTGCGCGCAACCACGCCAGGAAGGCAGGCAGCGCCGGATTGCCATCTGCATCGGCGCGCGTCACTGCGTAGTAGGCGAAGGCCTGCGGCCATGGCTGGTCGATCACCACCTGCAGGTGCCCATTGGCCAGTTCTTCGGCCGCATGGATGTCGCGTACCAGCGCGATGCCTTGCCCGGCCACCGCCGCACGGATCAGCAACAGGTCGTCGTCAAAAGCAGGGCCGCGCTCAAGTCGATCATCGGTTGCCAGACCCAGTGCCTGGAACCACAGTCGCCAGTCGCTGCGATCGGCATCCTGCAGCAGCGGCAGCTGCAGGCAATCCTGCACGGTGCCCACGGCGGGGGCGCTGGAAAGCAGCGCAGGGCTGGCCACTGGCAGCAGCACCGGCGCCAGCAGATGCTCGGCATGCAGGCCGGGGTAGCGCCCCAGCCCGTGGCGGATCGCGATGTCCACGCCATCGCGGCGCAGGTCGGCCAGCGCCGGGCTGGCATCGAGCTGCACGTCCACCTGCGGTTGCAGCGCGCTGAATTCGCCCAGGCGTGGCGCCAGCCATTGCGCGGCGAAACTGGGTGCGGCGCTGATACGCAGCGTGCGCCGCGTTTCCCAGCGTTCGAGTGTCTGCAGGCTCTGTGCGATCTGCTCGAAAGCCAGCAGCAGTTCCGGGTACACGCGCGCGCCCGCCGCGCTGAGCACCACGCCATGACGGGTGCGATCGAACAGGTTCACGCCCAGGCGTTCCTGCAGCTGCCGCAGCTGCTGGCTGATTGCGCCGGGTGTCACACCCATCGCTTCGGCGGCAGCGGTCAGGCTGCCGTGGCGGCCGGTTTCAACAAAGGCCCGCAGGCCCAGCAGCGGCAAGACCGCACCCATTCCATTCTCCCGTTGCTTCGCCGGCATCCACCGCGCGGCGACAGCATATCGGCCGTGGCGCAGGCTGTCGCGCACCTGCCTCGCAAGTTGAGCCAGGCTCAACTCCCCGTGCAGAAGACATCGTTTCCACGCCACGCCGGCTTTTCCTAGACTGCCTGCACGGCTGCTGCAGCGCCTGTTTCCGCATCGTCGGCCCTCGTGCATCGAAGGCTGGCGCGTGCCGTCGCTCCCTGCCGTCCAGGAACCCCATGAACGAACCTTCGCTGCACCTGTACACCGACAGCTCGCCCAATGGCTTCAAGGCCACCATCGCGCTGGAAGAACTGGGCCTGCCGTATCGCCTGCATCACGTCCGCATCGACGAAGGCGAGCACCGACATCCCGAATTCCTGCGGCTCAATCCGCATGGCCGCATCCCGGTGCTGGAGGATCGCGCGCGTGGCATCGTCATTTTCGAATCCGCGGCGATCCTGATGTACCTGGCTGAGCAGGGCAACGCGTTGTTGCCTTCCGAGCCGTCTGCACGCTGGCAGGCATTGACCTGGTTGATGTTCCATGCCGCCAGCGTCGGCCCGATCCTCGGCCAGCGCGTGCACTTCGAGTACTTCGCACAACGGCCCGACATGGCCGCAATCGAACGCTATCGAAGGTTGAGCGACGATCTGTTCGCCGTGCTCGACCAGCGCCTGCACGGGCGCGAGTGGCTGGCCGGTGACCAGTACTCGATCGCCGACATCGCCCACTTCGGCTGGCTGCATATCGCCCACATCATCGATATCGATATCTCGCAGCATCGCCATCTGAGCGCGTGGTACGCGCGCGTTGCCGCACGCCCTGCGGTACAGCGCGGCGTGCAGCTGCCCGAACCGGCCACCGGCCCGTAAGGAGACGACGCTCATGAACGACGCCATCGTGATGCCGGGTGCGTCGGCCCCGGCCTTTGCCACGCACCCGGGCTACCAGCGCATGTTCCGCGCCGATGCACTGACCCTGGGCATCTACCTGCCATTGCGCTTCTATCAGGGTGACATGGCCGTGCTGCAGGGCCAGGCGCGGCTGGTGGAGGACATCGACCGCCACGGCTTTGCTGCGGTGTGGGTGCGTGATGTGCCGCTGTACGACCCGATGTTCGGAGATGCGGGGCAGCTGTTCGACCCGTTCACTTACCTTGCATGGCTGGCGGCGCGCACGCAGCGCGTAGCGCTGGCCACCGGCAGCGTGGTGTTGCCGCTGCGCCACCCGATCGATCTGGCCAAGGCCGCAGCGTCGATCGATCAGCTGTCCGGTGGGCGCCTGGTGATGGGCGTTGCTTCCGGTGATCGTCCGCTGGAGTTTCCCGCCTACGGACTGGAGCACGCGGCGCGCGGTGAGCGCTTCGCCAGCGCGATGGGTGAGATGCGGCGTTGGCTGCAGCCGGGCGCGGACGGGCGGATGACGCATGCCTGGGCCGAGCAGGGCGTGCAGTTGCTGCCGCCCACGGTCAGTGGCCGCATTCCGCTGGTTGTCACCGGTGGCGCACGCCAGCCGCTGGAGTGGATCGGCCAGCATGCCGATGGCTGGTTGACCTATCCCGAGGCCACCCATGACGATGCCGGTCCGCAACGGCTGGCCGCGAAGATCCGCGCGTGGCGCGCGCTGATCCCGGACGGCGGCTTCCGCCCGCACGTGACCAACGAATGGATCGACCTGGTGGATGACCCGGATCATCCACGCACGCCGCTGCAGGGGGGCTATACTCTGCGCACCGGCCGCAAGGGCCTGATCGACCTGCTGCAGGCCTGGCAGCGGGCAGGCGTCAACCACGCCGCGCTGGGCATCCAGTTCGCCGAGCGGCCCGCAGATGAGGTGCTGCAGGAACTGGCCGAAGAGGTGCTGCCATTGTTCCCGTCGCACCCGGGGCCGGCGCCGCGGGTGATGGACTGGTAGCACAGTAGGAATGGCGTCGGCCGGCGCTCAGCGGTCCGGCCGGCGCAGGCAGATGCGTGACGCCCCGGCGCTGATGTCCACCTGTCCACCCTGCATGGCGTCGGCGCCGAGAATCAGCGCGGGTCGTGTCTCGAGGCCGATCGCCTTGAACACGGGCAGTTCACTGATCCGGACTTCCATCGGTGGATGCCGCCAGCCAGCGCTGGTCATGCTCGGCAGGGTGTACAGCCAGGTGGCCTGCTTCCCGCCGCCCAGGCCCTCGGTGCCCTTCTCTCGTACCCGCACGCGGATGTCGCTGCCGTCGGTGCGCACGCCCAGCGCACGGGCGGCTTCGGCATTGAGCACGGTCTGCGCCGCGCCGGTATCGACCACGGCGATGGCTTCCACACCGGTCTCGCCCAGCGCCAGCGTGATGAAGCCGAACTGGCGCAGGCCGGCACTGCGATCGGGCAGGGCATTGGCCTGGCAGCCGTTTCCATCCAGCGCGAGACGCCCCGGCGTCCACAAGGCAAGCTCGCCACGGCCGAAGTCCCAACGCGTGTCCCAGCGCCCGGTCAGGTCGTTGCCGACCAGGCCATCAATGGCCGCTTCATCATCCTTCGCCAACGAGGACAGGTCGGCCTGCGTGCCGCTGGCCTGCAGCTGCCAGCTGCCCAGCCGCCAGGACGTGGCGCGCATCCTCCGCAGCGCGGCCGCGTTTGCGCTGGCACCCTGGGCATGCGAAACCGCCGCATCGGTGTCTTCCAGGCCATAGCGCCGGGCCACACGGTCATCCACCAGGGTTGCACCGGCCGCACTGTCGACCACGAAACGCAGTGGTTCGGCACGCCCGTCCAGCGAGACAGCCACGGCTGGATGCCCCCCCTGCATCCACATCGGCAGTACGTGTTCGGGAGCATCGGCCGCCAGCGCAGGCAGCGAGGCAGCAAGCAGGGGAAGCAGGGTGAGGCGCACGGGATGTCTCCGCAGTGAGGGTGGAGAGACCATTGGCGGGCACGGGCGTATCGCGGGAATATCGGCGTTGATACCGTCCTGATACACAGCTGGCTGATACTGAGCACATGAACGCTCCCGCCCGGGTCATCGTCGTCGATGACGACGCCAGCATCCGAGACGCCATCGCCGACTGCCTGCTGCTGCATGGCTACCAGGTGCGCGTGGCGGCCGGTGCCATGGCGTTGGATATGCTGCTGCAGGCCGAACGTCCGGACGTGATCATCCTCGACTGGATGATGCCCGGCGAGGATGGCCTGTCGGTCTGCCGCCGGCTGCAGGCACGGGCCATCCCGATCCTGATGCTGTCGGCGATGGGCAGTGCCCCGGACCGGGTGATCGGTCTGGAAATGGGCGCGGATGATTACCTGGCCAAGCCGTTCGATCCGCGTGAGCTGCTGGCAAGGGTGCGTGCGCTGCTGCGTCGGCAGGACAAGCTGCGCACCCAGGTGGCGAGTGAGCTGCGCTTCGCCGGCTGGCGGCTGCTGCCCGAACAGCGCCGCCTGATCGCACCGGATGGAGCGGAGCTGGTACTGAGCCGTGGTGAGTTCTCTCTTCTGCTGGTGCTGGCCGAACGTCCAGGGCGGGTGTTGGCGCGCGAGCAGCTGCTGCAGCTGAGCCGCAGCGAGCCGAGCGACAGCGTGGATCGTGCCATCGACCTGGCAATCAGCCGCCTGCGTCGCAAGCTGGGGCAGGCCGCGCCCGGCGCTGAAGCCCTGGTACAGACATTGCGTGGCGAGGGCTATCGCTTCGATGCCGAGGTCCAGGTGCTGTGAGTGCCCGTTGGTCCACTGCGCGCTGGATCGCGATGCTGGCCCTCACCAGCCTGCTGCTGGCCACCCTGGTCAGCGTCGCGGTGGTGGGCTGGATGCCACGACCGGCGCCGCCGCCGATGCGCCTGGACCAGGCCCTGCAGGTGCTGCGGGGGGAACAGGCGGCGGCGCCGCTGGGGCTGCATCTATCCGTCGTCAGTTCGGCACCGGAAGGCCGCAGCAGCGATTGGCTGACGGAGCTGGCCGCCTTGCAGCTGGGTGTACCGGTGGATCACGTGCGCCTGGTCTGGACCGGGCAGGGCAAGGCCCCCGATGTGCAGGTCATCGAGGGCGGCACGGTGCTGGATGCTTCAGGGCGTGCCGGGGTGCTGACGTCACAGGCTGCCCTGCTGACCGCCATGCAGTGGCCGCCGTTCGAGCTGGGTGTGCGCCAGGCCGATGATCGCTGGCAGGTGGTCGGCAGCGATCACAGTGATCTGGCGGCCTGGCGCGGTCAGGTTCTGCTTGCACTGTTGGCCGGCACGGTGCTGTTGGCACCGCTGGCGGCCTGGGCGTCGCTCCGCATCGGACGGCCCCTGCGCCGGCTGGCCGAAGCCAGTGCGCGGGTTGACCTGCAGGACGGGACGCCGCTGCCGGACGATGGCCCACGCGAGGTGCAGGTGCTGGCCGCAGCGATCAGCAGCGGTCGTGAGCGCCTGCGCGACCAGGCGCAGGACATGACCCGCATGCTGGCGGCCGTGGCGCACGACCTGCGCACGCCGCTGACCGGCCTGCGCCTGCGTGCGGAGTTTGCACCGCCGCCACAGGCAGCGCGGATGGTGGCCGACATCGAGCGCATGGACACGATGATCGAGCAGGTGCTCGATTACGCGCGCGGGGAGCTGCAACCGCTGGAGTTGCGAGCACTGGACGTGGCCGCGTTGCTGGAGGAATGCGTGCAGAGCGCCTTGCTGCGCGGTGTCGATATCTCTGCAGAGGGACCGGACGTGCTGCCGTGGCAGGGGGATGCGCTCCTGCTGCGGCGGGCCATCGACAACCTCATCGACAACGCCGCTCGCTATGCCGGTGCCGTGCACCTGCGGGTTGCCATGGTAGGTAATCGCGTGCAGCTGGACGTGATGGATCGCGGACCGGGCATCGCCGAGGCCGATCGCGTGCGCCTGCTGCAACCCTTCCAGCGCAGCGAAAGCTCGCGCAGTCGTGCCACCGGCGGGACCGGCCTCGGTCTGGCCGTCGCCGCCAACGTGGCACGACGGCATGCGGGTGAACTGCAGCTGCTGCAGCGTGACGGAGGGGGATTGATCGCACGCCTGGTGCTGGGATCGGCCTCCTGACATCGCATGTCGATTGACTGGACATCATCTTCCTGATTTATAATTAGGCGCCTAAGTATATGGATATGAATGATGATCGAAGCCAAGCACCATGCCTTGCTGGACGAGGCACAGCGACGAGGCCATGCCAACGTCGCGCAGCTGCACCTGTGCTTCCAGCTGCTGTCGCTGTCATCGTCGATCGATCGCGACTGCGCCACACGTCTGGCGCCACAGGGTCTCAGCGAGGGGCGCTTCATCGTGCTGTTCCTGCTGCACGGTGCCGGTGGCACGCTGCCGCCGCATGAACTTGCCGAGCGTGCAGGCGTCACCCGCGCCACCATCAGCGGCCTGCTCGATGGCCTGCAGCGCGAAGGCCTGCTGCAGCGTCGCAGCGATGCCGAGGATGGTCGCCGCCTGCAGATCGTGCTGACCGCAAAGGGCGCGCGCCTGGCCGAGTCATTGTTCGACCAGCACACGCAATGGATCGGTGGACTGTTCAATGGCCTGGAGGCGAGTGAACAGCGGCAGCTTTCGCAGTTGCTGCACAAGGTCTGGCAGCACACCGACGCCGGGCGTCAGACTGCGGCATGAGCGGTGCCATCGCCGCAGAGCGCCTGTGTGCGCTCAACAGTGGCAGCGTCGCGACGACCCATCTGGCCGAGTGCCTTGCAGTGGACTTCGCTGCGCTGCTGCAGGTGGTAGCCCCCGCGCTTGCACCGGAGGTGCTGCAACGCATGCGCGACGCTGCGGACAAGGGCATCACCCAGCGCATGGATTTGGCCGCACAGCTGCTGCGCGGGGCGGGGCAGGGCGCGCCTGCGCTCTGGCAGGCTCACAGCTCCGACACCGTGCGTGGCTGGGCCTGCTATCTGATCGGCAGCGATGCCTCTACAACGCTGGCAACGAAGCTGCAGGCGATGCGACCGCTGGCCGATGACCCGCACTTCGGCGTGCGCGAATGGGCGTGGCTGGCATTGCGTGCCGACATCGTTGCTGCGCCGATGCAGGCGCTTGAGCACCTCCAGCCGTGGACGCTGGACGCATCGCCGTACCTGCGTCGCTTTGCCTGCGAGGCGCTGCGCCCGCGTGGCGTCTGGGCCACGCATATCGCGCTGTTCAAGCAGCATCCGGAACATGCGTTGCCGGTGCTGGAAGCACTCGCCGACGATCCCGAACGCTATGTGCAGGATTCGGTTGGCAACTGGCTCAACGATGCTGGCAAGACGCAGCCACAGTGGCTGCGTGATCTCTGCACACGCTGGCAGCGCGAACACGACAGCGCCGCCAACGCCTACATCCGCAAGCGCGCACTGCGCTCGTTCCGGTAGTGCCGGCCGCTGGCCGGCAACCCCGCAACCCCGCAACCTCGTAAACCTCAAGGAAGAACCTCATGTCCCACACCTTCATTGAGCTCTATACCGCCACACCTGCCTGGACCACACTCCCGCCCGAGCAGCGGAATGCCTTCTTCGCCCGCATCGGCGCCGGTATGCAGCAGTTCGATCCAGCCCGCATCACGCCGCTGGCGATGGGCCGCATTGCCACGGGCGTACCGCACGGCAGTGGTGAGCAGTTCTATGCAGTCTGGTGCTGCGCCAGCCGCGAGGAGACCGACGCGCTGGTGGCGGGCATCGCCGCCACCGGCTGGCACGACTACTTCACCACCACCCAGGCGGTGGGCGCGGTGGACGACATGGCCCAGCATCTGGCTGATCTGGCTGCGTTGTAGCGGCGCGAAGAGCGCTCGCATAGCCCAGCCCACGGCATGGATGGCACATGCGCCTGTCACCCAGACACGGTAAACAGTGCATTGCCCATGTCCGTCCGCAGGGAAGTTGATCATGCAGAGCAAGCTCCAGGTCACGCTGTTCGGCCCTCTTGGTGACAGCCCGGCGTTGCAGTTGCCGGGGCAGGAGGGGCCGTCGGTGGCCATTCCGGAAGCGACCCTGCGGCAGCTGGTCTCCGATCTCTACACCGCGCGCTCCCTGCTCAACCCCGAGCAGCTGGACGAAGCCAGGCAGGAGCTGGACCGCGTGCTGGAGCGCTGGGCGGACATCCATGAAGGCCTGCTGCTGGACGTGGAAGTGCATGGCAGATGAGCGACTTTGCATGCGTTCCGCCGCGTAGTCGTCCCAGGCGGGCCCATCGCTGAACCGCATCCCCAGTTGCGGATGAAACATTTTGCACTGCGCAAAAGCTGTGCTATCAATAGATCCCATGAACGCAGCCCCCACCAGCTTTTACTGGTATTACTTTCCGAAGCCACTGGCGGAGGAAGGACTGCGCTCACCCTGAAGAAAGCTTCAGACGCATTCCCGAAAGCCGCCAGCGAACCTGGCGGCTTTTTTCATGCCGCCACGCTGGGGACCCCCAACGTTCCGGAGATCTCCTGCAATGCCCCCGCACACCGACGACCTGCGTATCCGCACCATCGAACCGCTGACACCGCCTGCCCAGCTGCTGGCGATGCTGCCCTGTGACGATGAAGCCTCCGACACCGTCAGCGCCTCGCGCGCGGCCCTGCACCAGATCCTGCACGGCCGCGACGACCGCCTGGCAGTGGTGGTGGGCCCGTGCTCGATCCATGACCCGAACGCTGCCATTGAATACGCCCAGCGCCTGAAGCCGCTGCGCGACGCACTGGCCGGCGAACTGGAAATCGTCATGCGCGTGTACTTCGAGAAGCCGCGCACCACGGTGGGCTGGAAGGGCTTGATCAACGATCCGGACCTGGACGGCAGCTTCAAGATCGACAAGGGCCTGCGCATCGCCCGCGGCCTGCTGCGCGACATCAACAAGCTTGGCCTGCCTGCCGGTGTCGAGTTCCTTGACGTGATCTCGCCGCAGTACATCGCCGACCTGGTGGCATGGGGCGCGATCGGCGCACGCACCACCGAAAGCCAGGTGCATCGCGAGCTGGCCTCGGGGCTGTCGTGCCCGGTCGGCTTCAAGAACGGCACCGATGGCAACGTGAAGATTGCGGCCGATGCCGTGGGTGCGGCGTCCAACCCGCATCACTTCCTGTCGGTCACCAAGCAGGGTGGCACCGCCATCGTGTCGACCACCGGCAACCCGGATTGCCATGTGATCCTGCGCGGCGGCAAGCAGCCGAACTACGACGCGGGCAGCGTTGCCGAGGCTTGCCAGGTGCTGGCCAAGTCCAAGCTGCCGACGCGTCTGATGATCGACGCCAGCCATGCCAACAGCCTGAAGAACCCGGAGAACCAGCCGAAGGTGATCGACGACATCGCCGTTCAGCTGGAAGACGGTGAACAGCGCATCGTTGGCGTGATGATCGAGAGCCATCTGGTCGGTGGCCGCCAGGAACTGGTGGAAGGCCAGCCGCTGGTCTATGGGCAGAGCATCACCGATGGCTGCATCGACTGGGACACCACCGTGACGGTGCTGGAGCGACTGGCTGCGGCCGCGCGCGCCCGTCGCGACGTAAAGGTGTCCGAAGCCGCCTGAGTGCGGCACGTGTGTGGATGGCGGCCAGCGCCTGCGGGGGTGCGGCCGCGATCAGGGCCGGTCGGAGTTGGAGACCGGCCCGTCCGCACCGGCGATGCGCCTGGCGCTGCGCATGAGCGACAGCGCCAGGTACATCGCCGGGGTGGTGATGCCGGCTTTTGTAGCGTCGAGCCATGCTCGATTGACGCTACATGGCCTTTTTCGCGCGCAGCCTCGCCAACGCCAGATACATCGCCGGGGTGGTGTACAGCGTCAGCCACTGGCTGACCAGCAACCCGCCCACAATGGCGATCCCCAGCGGTTGCCGGAGTTCCCAGCCTTCGCCGTTGGCCAGCATCAGCGGCAGCGTGCCCAGCAGCGCCGCCAGCGAGGTCATCAGGATCGGCCGCAGGCGCAACCGCGCGGCTTCCATCACTGAATCCTGCGCGCTCAGCCCGCGCCGCTCGCCGGCCAGCGCGAAGTCCACCAGCAGGATGGTGTTCTTCATCACCACGCCCACCAGCAGGAACAACCCCAGCAACGCGATCAGGTTCAGTTCGTTGCCGAACAGCCACAGCGCCAGCAGTGCGCCGATGCCGGCCGAGGGCAGCGTGGACAGGATCACCAGCGGCTGCAGGAAGCTCTCGTAGAGGATGCCCAGCACCAGGTAGACCGCCAGCGTGGCGCCCAGCACCAGCCACAGCTGGCGCGAGCGCAGCTGCTCCAGGCCGCCGGCTTCGCCGGACAGTTTTCCCTGTACCGAACGTGGCAGCATCAGTTTCGACATCGCACCATCGATCGCCTGCGTGGCCTGTTCCAGGCCCACCCCGGGTGCCAGCGCGAACTCGATCCAGATCGAGGCGAACTGCTCGCTGTGGTACACCCGGTCCGGTGCCATGCCATAGCGCCAGCTGGCGATGCTCGACAGCGGAATGCGCTGGCCGTTGCCATCGATCACCTGCAGTCGTGACAGCGTGCCCGGGTCCTGGGTGTGCTTCGGGTCCAGCTCCATCACCACGCGGTACTGGTTGAGGCTGTCGTACAGCGTGGCGACCTGGCGCTGGCTGAAGGAGTTGTTGAGCATGTTGGCCACCGTGCGCAGGTCGACGCCGTGGCGCGCGGCTGCTTCGCGGTCGATGTCCAGCATCACCTGGCGCATGCCTGCTTCGCCCTGTGCTTCCACGTCCACCAGTTCGGGCAGGCCACGCAGCGCGGCCGCCACCTTTGGCGCCCATTCGCGCAGCGGCGCGGTATCGGCCGACAGCAGCTGGAACTCGTACTTGCCACTGCTGCCTGCGCCCTCCAGGCGGATGTCCTGGTCCACCCACAGATAGAGATTGCCGCCGGGCAGCTTGGGCAGCCGCGCGCGCAGGCGGTCGATCACCTGCTGGCTGGACACCTTGCGCTCGGCCAGCGGCTTCATCTTGATCATGATGAAGGCGTTGTTGACCCCGTTGCTGCCACCGATGTAGCCGATGATGTCCTCGATGGCCGGATCGGACAGCAACAGCTTCCTGTACGCATCGATCTTCGGTTGCATGGCCTGGAAGGACAGGCCGTCATCGCCGCGCGCGAAGCCGCGCAGCTGCGCGGTGTCCTGCTTGGGCACGATGCCCTTGGGCACCTGCTGGAACAGCCACGTGTTAAGCGCGATGACTGCAACGAAGGCCAGCAACGGCCAGCGCAGCCGGCGCAGGCTGGCCTGAAGCGTGCGCAGGTAGGCGCTGCGCACACGTTCGAATAGCGCATTGCTGCCCCGCTGCCAGCGCGAGGGTTGCTGCGCGGCATCCACGAACAATCGTGCACACAGCATCGGCACCAGGCTCAGCGCGACCAGCACGGAGACCGTCATGGCCGCCACCAGGGTCAACGAGAATTCGCGGAACAGGCGTTCGACGAAGTCGTCCAGGAACAGGATGGAGACGAACACCACGGCCAGTGCAACGTTCATCGACAGCAGCGTGGCACCGACTTCCGATGCACCCCGTACTGCCGCCTGCCAGCGGTCGGCGCCCAGTTCGCGATGGCGGGCGATGTTCTCCAGCACCACGATGGCATCGTCCACCACCAGCACGGCGGCGACGATCAGCGCCATCAATGAAAGCGTATTGAGTGAGAAGCCCATCAGCGCTATCAGCGCCAGCGTGCCGAACAGCACCACCGGAATCGCCACGCTGGGCACCAACGCTGCACGCCAGTGGCCGAGGAAGCCGAGCACCACCAGCACCACCAGCACGATCGCCAGCACCAGCGTGAGCTCTGCTTCGTGCAGGGTGGCGCGGATCACCGGCGAGCGGTCCATCACCAGCCGCATGTCCACGCTGGAGGGCAACAGCGCATGCAGTTGCGGTAGCTGCGCCTGGATGGCATCAACGGTGGCGATGATGTTGGCGCCGGGTTGGCGGCTGACGATCAGCAGCACGGCGGGGCGTTCGTTGTGGAAGCCGCTGGCGTAACGGTCTTCCACGCCATCGGCAACGGCGGCGACATCGCCCAGCCGCAGCGTGCGGTCGTCGCTGACCTTCAATGCCAGTTCGCGGTACTGCGCGGCCTGGCGCAGCTGCAGCGGCGCTTCCAGCTGCCACTGCTGGCGGTCATCGCCCACGGCACCCAGCGGGCGCATGGCGTTGGCGCGGCCGATGGCCTGGGCCACGTCCTCCAGCGCCAGGCCTGCATGGTTCAGTGCATTCGGGTCCAGCGATACACGCACGGCGGGCAAGGCGCTGCCGCCCACCTGCACTTCGCCCACGCCCGGCACCTGCGACAGCTTCTGCGCCAGCACGGTGGAGGCCAGGTCATACAGCTGGCCTGGCGAACGCGTGTCCGAGGTCAGTGCCAGCGCCAGGATCGGTGCCTGTGAGGGATTGACCTTGCGGTACTGCGGCATGCCGGGCATGCCACTGGGCAACTGCCCGCGTGCAAGATTGATGGCGGCCTGCACTTCACGCGCTGCCTCATCGATGTCGCGGCCGAGTACGAACTTCAGTTCGATCTGGGTCTGGCCCTGGGTGCTGGCCGAGTCGATGCGTGAGATGCCGGGCAGGCTGCCCAGTGCGCGCTCCAGCGGCGTGGCGACGGTGGCTGCCATCGACTCGGGCGAGGCGCCGGGCAGGCTGGCACTGACTTCAATGGCCGGGTAATCGACCTGTGGCAGCGGCGCCACCGGCAACAGGCGCAATGCCAGCAGGCCGGCCAGCACCAGCGCCACCGCCAGCAGGATCGTCGCTACCGGGCGCTGCACGCAGGCCTGCGCCAGGCGCGCGATGGGGGTCACGCGCGCGCCTCGTCAACGGCCACCGGGGACGTCGCACGGCCACGCTGCAGGCGATCAAAGGCCAGGTAGATCACCGGCGTGGTGAACAGGGTCAGTACCTGGCTGACCAGCAGCCCGCCCACCATCACCCAGCCGAGTGGTTGCCGCAGCTCCGCGCCGGAACCACTGGCCAGCATCAGCGGCACTGCGCCGAACAGCGCGGCCAGCGTGGTCATCAGGATCGGCCGGAAACGCAGCAGCGCGGCCTGATGGATCGCCTCGCGCGGTGACATGCCGCGTGTGCGCTGCGCGTCCAGCGCGAAGTCGATCATCATGATCGCGTTCTTCTTCACCAGGCCGATCAGCAGCACGATGCCGATCACCGCGATCAGGTCCAGGCTGCGTCCGCTTACCCACAGTGCCGCCAGCGCACCGACGGTGGCCGAGGGCAGGGTGGAGAGGATGGTGATGGGGTGGATGAAGCTCTCGTAGAGCACGCCCAGCACGATGTACATCACCACCACCGCAGCCAGGATCAGCCACAGTGTGGACGACAGCGAGCTGCTGAAGGCCGCTGCGGCACCCTGCAGGCGAAGTTCGATGCTCTGCGGCAGGTTCACCTGTGCGCGCGCGGCGTGCACAGCCTCCACCGCTTCGCCCAGCGAAGCGCCCGGGGCAAGGTTGAACGACAGCGTGGCCGCCGGGAACTGGCCCACGTGATTGCGTAGCAGTGCGGACGGACCCACCTCTACCCGCGCCACCGCACCCAGCGGCACGGTCTGCCCACTGCTGCTGCGCACACGCAGGCCCGTGATCGCCTCCGGCCCGGGCTGTCGTGAAGGATCGGCCTCCAGCACCACCCGGTACTGGCTGGCCTGGGTGAAGATGGTCGAAATCTGGCGCTGCCCATAGGCGTCGTACAGCGCATCGGCTACTGCTTCCACGCTCACGCCCAGGCGCGCCGCCGCATCGCGGTCGATCGCCACGCGCGCCTGCCGGCCCTGCATCTGCAGATCGCTGGCGACATCGCGCAGTGCAGGTTGCTGGCGTAGCGCCTGCAGCAGCTTCGGGGTCCAGCGTTCCAGTGTTTCAAGATCCGGCGTGGTCAGGGTGAACTGGTACTGGGTGCGGCTGATGCGGTCCTCGATGCCCAGCTCCTGTACCGGCTGCAGGTACAGGGTGATGCCGGGGATCTTCGACACGCGCTGTTGCAGGCGCGCCATCACCACGGCGGCGCCATCGCGGTCGCCGTGCGGTTTCAGCTCGATCAGCAGGCGGCCGGTATTGAGCGTGGCATTGTTGCCGTCCACGCCGATGTAGGACGAGACGCTGGCCACCGCCTCGTCGGCTTCGATGGCCGCCGCCAGCGCCTGCTGGCGCTCGCGCATGGCCTGGAACGAGATCGCCTGCGGCGCTTCGCTGATGCCCTGCACCAGGCCGGCATCCTGCACCGGGAAGAAACCCTTGGGCACGGCGAAGTACAGCGCCACGGTCAGTGCGAGGGTGGCAACGGTGGCCAGCAACATCAGCGGCTGGCGCTGCAGCACCCAGCGCAGCTGGCGGTCGTAGAGGCCGATGACGCGGTCGAAGACATCGGGCGCATGTGCAGTCTTCGCGTGCGGCTTCAGGAACCGCGCGCATAGCATCGGCGTCAGCGTCAGCGAGACCACCAGCGAAATGCCGATGGCTACAGCCAGTGTCACTGCGAACTCATGGAACAGTGCACCCACCAGGTCGGCCATGAACAGCAGCGGGATCAGCACCGCGATCAGCGAAACAGTCAGCGACACCAGGGTGAAGCCGATCTCGGCTGCGCCTTTCAGCGCTGCATCGCGGGGGCTTTCGCCTTCCTCCAGATGGCGGGCGATGTTCTCCAGCATCACGATGGCATCGTCCACCACGAAGCCGGTGGCGATGGTCAGCGCCATCAGCGTGAGGTTGTTGAGCGAATAGCCGGCCAGCAGCATCACCGCGAAGGTGCCGACCAGCGACAGCGGCACTGCAACGCTGGGAATCAGTGTGGCCGGCAGATTGCGCAGGAACACCCAGGTGACCAGCACCACCAGGCCGATGGCCAGTACCAGTTCTTTCTGCACGCCGCGCACCGACGCGCGGATCGATTCGGTGCGGTCGCTCAGTACATTCATCTGCACGCCGGCGGGCAGCGTGGCCTGCAGCTGCGGCAGCAGCGTACGCACCTGCTCGACCACGGCGATCACGTTGGCGCCGGGCTGGCGCTGGATGTTCACCAGCACTGCCGGCGTGGTACCGCTCCACGCAGCCAACTGGCGGTTCTCGGCGCCATCGGTAATGGTGGCTACATCGCCCAGCCGCAGCGGCGCGCCGTCGCGCCAGGCCAGTATCAGGGCACGGTACTCATCCACGCTGCGCATCTGATCGTTGGCATCGAGCATCACCGCGCGGATCGGGCCATCGAAACTGCCCTTGGGCAGGTTGACGTTGGCGGCGGCGATGGCGGTGCGGATGTGGTCCATGCCCAGGTTGTTGGCGGCCAGCGCCGCTGGATTGACCTGGATGCGCACCGCCGGGCGCTGGCCACCGGCCAGGCTGACCAGGCCGACGCCGGGCAACTGCGCCAGGCGCTGGGCGATGCGCGTATCCACCAGATCGTGCACCTGCGGCAGCGACAGGCCTTGCGAGGTCACCGCCAAGGTCAGGATGGGGGTGTCGGCCGGGTTGACCTTGCGGTACACCGGCGGCACCGGCAGGTCCCCGGGCAGGAAGCTGCCCGCCGCGTTGATGGCGGCCTGCACGTCCTGCTCGGCCACACCCAGCGACACCTCCAGCCCGAACTGCAGGGTAATGACCGAGGCGCCACCGGAACTGGTCGACGACAGTTGTTTCAGGCCGGGAATCTGGCCGAGCTGGCGCTCCAGCGGTGCGGTGATGGTGCGTGTGGTCAGTTCGGGGCTGGCCCCCGGATACAGCGTGGTGATCTGGATGATCGGGTAATCGACCTGCGGCAGCGCCGCCACCGGCAGCAGGCGATAGGCCAGCACGCCGGACAGCAGCAGCGCCACCATCAGGAGAGTCGTTGCGACCGGGCGCAGGATGAACGAGCGCGAGAGGTTCATGCGCCGGCCTTGGTCGCGGCCTCCTCGGTGATGATCTCCACCGCCGTGCCGTCTTCCAGCCCGTCGATGCCTTCGATCACCACCTTGTCCCCTGCGGCCAGCCCGGAGCGCACGGCCACGCGTCCATCATCGGCCGGACCGAGCACCACGGTGCGGCGTTGTGCCTTGCTGTCCTTGTCGACGATATGCACGTAGTTGCCCTGGCTGCCGAACTGCACGGCGGCATCGGGAATCAGCAGCGCGGGCTGCTCGCCCAGCTGCAGGCGGACGTTGACGAACTGGTTGGGGAACAGCGCCAGATCGTGGTTGTCGAAGTGCGCACGCAGTTTCAACGTGCCGGTGGTGGTATCGATGCGGTTGTCGACGCTGGACAGCGAGCCGCGGGCCAGCTGCCGGCGTTCTTCGCGGTCCCAGGTTTCCACCGCCAGTGCCGGTTGCGCCTGCACGGCATCGAGCAGCGCCGGCAGCTCGGGTTCGGGCACGGTGAACAGCACGCTGATCGGTGCGGTCTGTGCCAGCGTCACCAAGCCTTCGGCATCGCTGGCACGCACCAGGTTGCCCACATCCAGCCGGCGCAAGCCGACGCGGCCACTGACCGGTGCGGTAATGCGGGTGTACTGCAGCTGCAGGCGTGCCTCGTCAACAGACGCCTGATCGCTGAGGCGGCGGCCCTGCAGCTGGCGCACCTTGCTCTGCTGGTCGCTCAATTCCTGCCCGGACACGTAGTTCTGCTTCTGCAGTTCGCGGTAGCGCTGCAGCTGGCGTTCGGCGTTCTCCAGCTCGGCCAGATTCTGCTGCTGGGTACCCTGGGCCTGTGCCAGCTTCACTTCATACGGGCGCGGGTCGATCTGCGCCAGCAGATCGCCGGCCTTCACCTGCTGGCCTTCCTGGAAATGCAGCCGCAGCAGTTCGCCATCCACGCGGCTGCGTACCACCACGCTGTGCAGCGGGGTGACCGTACCGACCGCCTTCAGGCGCAGCACCAGCGGCTCGGCGCTGGCACGCGCCACGCGTACCGGCACCGTCTTGCCCGGCGCATCGTCGCTGCTGCCGGCGCCATTCCGGGGCCACAGCCACCACGCCAGAAGGGCGGCGAGGGCAATGGCCAGCACCGCCCACAACAGGCGGGCACGACGGAAACGGGAATTTTCGGCGACAGACATGGGGCATCCTGCGCCCTGCGCGCGCAGGGACATGCGGGCCCGTCGGTGCGTTCACGGCATCACGGGCAGCGGGGAGGGAGTGTCTGGCGGGGCCGCGGGCGCGGCGTGGCTGGATGCCGTCGCAGCAGCGACGGGGCGACAATGGTAGCCAATCACCCCGGTCAATGCCGCATGACCATGGTCATGCAACGCATTCGGTAGTGCCGGCCGCTGGCCGGCAACCTGCTGGAATCTGAGGGCGTGTGCCGTGTTGCCGGCCAGCGGCCGGCACTACCGTCAAACAATCAATGCACTTCGTCGTGGTACACGAACTTCGGCATTTCCCAGCGGTAATGGATCGCCAGCAGGCGCAGCGCGAAGCCGCCGCCCAGGCAGCACAGGATCGCGGTAGCGTCGGCCACACCCCAGTGCAGCAGCAACAGGTAGGCCGCGCCGGTCAGCAGCGCGATGATCGCGTACAGCTCCTTCTGGAAGATCAGCGGCACCTCGTTGCAGAGGATGTCGCGCAGCACGCCGCCGAAGGCGCCGGTCAGCATGCCGGCAATCAGCACGATCGGCATGGCATGGCCGGCCTCACGTGCGATCGAACAGCCGATCAGGGTGAAGGCGATCAGGCCCAGTCCATCGAGCACCAGGAAGGTGCGTCGGAAGTGGTGCATCCAGCGTGCGACCCAGGTGGCGATCAGCGCCGCACACACGGTGAAGCCCAGGTACTCGGGATGCTTCACCCAGCCCAGCGGATAGTGACCGAGCAGGATGTCGCGCAGTGATCCGCCGCCGAGGGCGGTAACGCAGGCGATCATGATCACACCGAACAGGTCCATGCGGCGGCGGCCGGCGGACAGCGCGCCGGTCATGGCTTCGGCGGAAATGGCGATCAGGTAGATGATGGACAGCAGCATGGGACAGGCTCCGGGCGCGGTGGGGCCGGCCATGCGCGTGTACCGCCACTGCCTGCGCAATGACGGGATGACGATGACCGGTGCCGCTCCCGCTGTCCTTTTGCCTGAGAGTTCAGCGGCATGGGCCGCGTGCCCCTTCGGCGGATCGTGCCGGGCATGCCCGGTGACCTCTCTCCAGCTCGGCGAGTCGAATGCATGGTTGGTGGGATTCCAGCCCACCGGCCTGAGCGATCATGGGAGCCTGCGCCTTCGGCGGGCGCCAGCGCGGCGCCTCTCTCCTGCATTCGGGCGCCAGTATATCCGCTGCAGTGCAACACGGCATAATCCGGCCATGGCCTCGTCCCTGCGCCCGTGGTTCCTGTACCTGCTCGAATGCCGCGATGGCAGCTATTACGCCGGCATCAGCACCGACGTGGACGCGCGTTTCGCTGCCCACCAGGCCGGGAAGGGTGCGCGTTACACCCGGGCGCGGCCGCCGCTGCGCGTACTGGCCGTGCGCGAGTACCCGGACCGGGCCGCCGCCTCGCGCGCCGAATGGCAGCTCAAGCAGCAGCCGCGCGAACGCAAACTGGCCTGGCTGCAGGCACCGGTCCTGTAGATCCACGCCTTGCGTGGATGGAGACGCCGCCCATGCCATGATCGCCACAGCCATGGACATAGGATTGGTCCGATGAAGACCTGCTGGATGCTGCTGTTCACCACCTGCATGACCTTGCCGGCCTGCGCCCAGGCGCCGACCTCGCCGCCACTGCAGCACGGGCAGATCGGAACCGCCGCAGAGCTGGCCGCGCAGCGTGGCCCGGCCACTGCTGACCCCATCCACCTGCGCCGTGACCGGGTGCCGCCCGATCTGGTCGACCTGATTCCGCTGGCCGAAAAATGGGGCATCGGCGATGACCTGCTGCGCGACGAGATGCAGGAACGTGCCACCGACGCGGAAAAGCGCGCGATGGCCGATGCACTGAAGCATCGGCATGCGCGCATCACCGCCTGGCTCGACAGTTTCCCGAAGGGCCAGCCGATGACCGACGAAGCGGCCGCGTTCATGTACATGCAGCTGGGCGTCGACGAAATGGGCCTGATGCAATAGATCCGCGCCACGCGTGGGTAAGTACGCCGCCCATGCCATGATCATCCCGCCCCAGCCTTGGAGACCAGGATGTCCACGCTTGCCATGTTGCTCGCTGTTGCTGGTGCGACAAGCCCCGCCGCCGACCCGGCCACGATCGCGGCCATCGAAGCCACCTGCCACGATTACGTCGACGGCCAGCTGGAGGCCGACCCGCAACGCGTCGCCCGCTCCCTGCACCCGGACCTGGCCAAGCGCGCGGTCCTCGGCGATACACCCGACGAACGACTGGGCCTGCGCCGCATGTCGAAGGAAGAGCTGGTCTCGTTGACGAAGCAGGGCGCGCTGAAGACCCCGAAGGATCAATGGAACCGCCGCTGCACGGTGCTGGACGTGACCGGCAACGCGGCCTCGGTGCGGCTGGAAACCCCGTGGTTCGTCGACTACTTCCACATGGGGCGCTTCGACCAGCGCTGGGTCATCGTCAACGCACTGTGGTATCCGAAGCCGAAGGCGCTGTAGAGCGATGCGTGCCGCCGGCAAAGCATGGATCTCCGTCGTCGTACTGGTCGCCGGTATCGCGCTGCTGCCTGGCCTGCTGTACCTGCTCGGGCTGGCGCTGGTGGAAGGCCGGCCGCAGCCGGCAGACCGTGCGCCCAGTGGTGTGGCTGCATGCAGCAGTGAGCAGCGCACGGGATTCCAGCCGATGAATCCATGGAGCTTCACGACGCGGTTCTTCGATCCTGAGGCGTTGAAGAAGGCGACTGATGTCGAGCGCGAAGCGTTCTGGGTTGCACGCCGCCACCTGATGCGGCAGCCAAGGCACGACATGCTGCGCTGGCATCTCAGCAGTACCGCACTGACAATCTGGATCACCCGGCATTGGAGTAGCACGCAGATTGCCGACACCGCGAGGAAGGAGGATTTCTGCCGCACCTGGTCGAAACAGCGGGTGCCGGGCGGCCCGATGAACCGGTAGATCCACGCCATGCGTGGATGATGTTGACGGAGTCAGAGCCCTTTCCTGCGGAAAGGGATCCGACCGCGCAGCAGCCGGCCAGCGGCCGGCACTACCGTCGGGGTCGCCGGTCTTCCTGGTCGTCACCGAAGATGATGCGCGCGCTGCGCTGGTAGCTCCAGTACGCCACCGCCCAGTTCAGCAGCACCACGACGCGGTTGCGGAAACCGATCAGGAAGAACACGTGTGCGGCCAGCCAGAACCACCAGGCGAGGACGCCCGAGAGTTGCAGCCTGCCCAGGTGCACGATCGCGGCCATGCGGCCGATGGTGGCCAGGTTGCCGAAGTCGGCGTACTTGAACGGCCCCGGTGCGGCCTTGCCGTGCAGGCGCGCGCGGATCACCTCGGCCACGTACTTGCCCATCTGCTTGGCGGCGGGTGCCACGCCAGGCACCGGCTTGCCGTTGGCCTGGTTCAGCGCGGCCAGATCGCCGGCCACGAACAGTTCCGGGTGGTCAGGCAGGGTGAGGTCGGGTTGCACCTGCACGCGTCCGGCGCGGTCCAGCGGCACGTCCAGTGTGCGCGCCAGCGGTGAAGCGGCCACGCCGGCGGCCCAGACCACGGTGCGGGCCGGCACGAACTGATCACCGAGCTTGAAACCCTGGCTGTCGATGTCGCTCACCGGGGTACCGGTCAACACTTCCACGCCCAGCTTTTCCAGCTGCCGCCGTGCCTTCAGCGAAAGCACTTCCGGGAACGAAGACAACACGCGCGGGCCGGCTTCGACCAGCCGCACCTTGGCGCTGGCCGGATCGATATGGCGGAACTCGTTGCGCAGCGTATGCCGCGCGATTTCGGCCAGGGTGCCGGCCAGTTCGACACCGGTGGGGCCGCCGCCGACCACGGCGAAGCTCAGCCACGCGGCCTTCTTCGCCGGGTCCGGTTCGGCCTCGGCACGTTCGAACGCCAGCAGCAGCTTGCGGCGCAGCGCGATGGCATCGTCCAGCGTCTTCAGGCCGGGGGCATCATCGGCCCACTGGTCGTTGCCGAAGTAGGCGTGGGTGGCACCCGTGGCCAGCAGCAGAGTGTCGTAGTCCAGCGTGCTGCCATCGGCCATGCGGATCTGCCGGGCCTGCTTGTCGATGGTGACCACTTCGCCGAGGCGCACTTCCACATTGCGCTGGTGGCCAAGGATGTGGCGCAGCGGTGCGGCGATATCCGGGGCGGACAGGCCGGCGGTGGCCACCTGGTAGAGCAGCGGCTGGAACAGATGGTGGTTGCGGCGGTCGACCAGGGTGATGCGTATGCGCTCGCGGGCCAGGGCACGGGTGGCCCAGAGACCGGCAAAACCGCCGCCGACAACAACCAGGTGGGGAACGCGCTCGCGACTCATCGACTCACTCCAGTGGGGGCATGGGGGAAGCGCTTGGCATCTTCGCACGGCAGGCGGTTGTCACGTCAGCGCCCGCGCGGATCGGCGATACTCGGGTTCAGGCAACCGCCCGCGAGGAATCCATGAGCGAACCGGAAAAGCGCATCGCCCTGTTGATCGATGCCGACAACGCGCCGGCCTCGAAGATCGACGAGGTCCTGGCTGAAGTCGCCCGCTACGGCGTGGCCAACGTGCGCCGCGCCTATGGCAACTGGAAGAGCCCACGGTTGAAGGGATGGGAGGCGGTGCTGCACGAGTACGCGATCCGCCCGATCCAGCAGTTCGCCTACAGCAAGGGCAAGAACGCCTCGGACATGGCGATGGTGATCGATGCCATGGACCTGTTGTACGCGCGCAACCTCGATGGTTTTGCCATTGTGTCCAGCGATGCCGATTTCACCCCGATGGTGATGCGCCTGCTGACCGATGGCGTGAAGGTCTATGGCTTCGGTGAAAAGAAAACGCCGGAACCGTTCGTCAACGCCTGCTCGAAGTTCACCTATCTGGAAGCGCTGGGCCAGACCCATGCCAGCGTGCAGGACGTCGAGCAATCATCGAACGAGCAGGCACCGAACGAACCGGTGGCCAATGACGATGCCCGACCGCGCAAGAGCGGCGCGGAAATGCGCAGCGATACGCGGCTGGTGAAGATGCTGCGGCGTGCGGTGTCCTCGGCCGAGGGCGAGGATGGCTGGTCGCACCTGGGCCCGGTCGGCAGCCAGATCGGCAACCAGGCCTCGTTCGACCCGCGCAACTATGGCTACGGCAAGCTCAGTGACCTGCTGGCAGCGATTGGCCTGTTCGAGCTGAAGAAGGACGGCAAGTCCTCCTACGTGCGCGCGCTGCCGAAAAAGAACAGGTAGCTCCGGCTGCTGGCCAAAGAAGAACCGGTAGTGCCGGCCGCTGGCCGGCAAGCCCCAGATGCCCGATTCCACATCCGCCACCCACATACCCACTCCGATCAGGCGTATCGTTGCCGCTCGCATTGCCAGCAAGGAAAACCCGCATGTTGAAGATCTGGGGCCGTCGCAATTCCAGCAACGTCCGCAAGGTGCTGTGGTGTGCCGAGGAGATCGGCCTGCCGTATGAATCCATCGAAGTCGGTGGCAGCCATGGCGGCACGCAGACACCGGAGTACCAGGCGATGAATCCCAACAGCCTGGTGCCGGTGATCGAGGACCATGGCCTGCCGCTGTGGGAATCGAACGCCATCGTGCGCTACCTGAGCGCGCGTTACGCGCTGGGCACGCTGTACGCCGAGGACCCGATGGAACGCGCCCAGGCCGAGAAGTGGATGGACTGGAGCACTTCGCGGATGGCGCCGATCTACAGTGACCTGATCTGGGGCATCATGCGCACCGCCCCGGCTGACCGCGACGAAGCGCGGATCAATGCCGCCATCGTGCGCGCCGGCGACTACCTGGCGATGGCCGACGCCACGTTGGCCAAACAGCCGTGGCTGTCGGGCGAGACGTTCGCGATGGGTGACATCCCGCTGGGCTCGCTGATCTATGCCTGGTTCGAACTGCCGATCCAGCGCCCGGAACTGCCACACCTGGCCGACTGGTACGCCCGCCTGCGCGAGCGGCCGGCCTACCAGCGCGGCGTGATGTCGCCGCTGACGTAAGCGAAGGCGTTCGGGGTCAGAGCCCTTTTCTGCGAAAAGGGATCCGACCCCAGGCCATCGGGGTCGGCCCCCCCGGCGGGTTCTGCGCGTGCCCTTAATACAGGTCCGTCGGATCCACATCCAGCGACCAGCGCACCTTGCGTGCTTCCGGCAGCGCGTACAGCTGCGGCACCAACTGCGAAAGCACCCCATGCAACGGCGGCCGCTGCAGCGCCGAAAGCAGCAGCTGGGTGCGCTGGTAGCCGGCACGCCGCGGCATCGGCGCCGGCATCGGCCCGTAGGCCTCGACCGCGTTCTGTTCACCCAACAACTGCCGCGCGGCCAGCAGGAAGGCATTGGCATGCTCGACCTGCTGGGCTTCGGCACGCATCAACGCCAGGTGCGCGAACGGGGGGAATCCGGCCGCTTCGCGCTGGTTCAACTCGGCCTGCGCGAACGGGTGGTAGCCGCCGCTCACCAGCGTTTCCAGCAACGGATGCCCGGGATGGTGGGTCTGCAGCCAGACTTCGCCGGGATCACGCGCGCGTCCCGCGCGTCCGGCCACCTGGATCAACTGCTGCGCCAGTTTTTCACTGGCACGGAAGTCAGCCGAGAACAGCCCTTCGTCGATGCCCACCACCACGACCAAGGTGAGCTTGGGTAGATCGTGGCCCTTGGCCAGGATCTGCGTGCCGACCAGGATGCCGGGCTGGTCACCCAGTTTCGCCAGCTGCTGTTCCAGCGCGTCGCGTCGCGAGGTGGTGCCGCGGTCGATGCGCACCACCGGGAAATCGGCGAAGGCCGCGGTGAGGTGCTCTTCCAGGCGTTCGGTGCCGATACCCTGCGGCTGCAGCGCCAGGCTGCCGCAGGCCGGGCAGGCCAGCGGTGCCGGTTGCCGCGCACCGCAGTGATGGCACTGCAGGCGACGGCCGCCGCCATGCACGGTCATCGGTGCATCGCAGCGGTTGCAGGGCGCGGTCCAGCCGCAGTCGTGGCACAGCAGCACCGGCGCGTAGCCACGGCGGTTCTTGAACACCAGCACCTGCTGGCCACGCTGCAGGTGTTCGCCGATGCCGGCCAGTACGTCGGCCGACAGACCGTCATGCAGCGGCCGCTTGCGTACATCCAGGATGCGCACGCGCGGTGGCCGCGCATCGCCGGCACGCTGCTTCAGGCGCAGGTGGGTGTAGCGCCCGGCATAGGCGTTGTGCAGGGTTTCCAGCGACGGCGTGGCGCTGCCCAGCAGCACCGGGATGCCCAATGCCTTGGCCCGCACCAGAGCGAAATCGCGCGCGTGGTAGCGGATGCCATCCTGCTGCTTGTAGCTGCCGTCGTGTTCCTCGTCGACGATCAACAGACCGGCCTGCGGCAGCGGCGTGAACACTGCCGAGCGGGTGCCGACGATGACCCGTGCTTCACCACGTGAGGCGGCCGCCCAGACGCGTGCGCGCTCGTTGTCGTTCAAGCCCGAATGCAACGCATGCACGGCGATGCCGAGGCGGCCGCGGAAGCGTGCCAGGGTCTGCGGGGTCAGGCCGATTTCCGGCACCAGCACCAGCGCCTGCCTGCCCTGTGCCAGGCAATGGATGATCGCCCGCAGGTAGACCTCGGTCTTGCCGCTGCCGGTCACGCCATCCAGCAGGAACGGCTGGAAACCCTCGACGGCGTTGATCGCGGCCACGGCTTCGGCCTGGTCCGGGTTGAGGGTGGGGCCGGGCAGCGGTTGCGCGTGCTGCGGGGCCACACTCAGGGCGACGCGCTCGGCCAGCTCACGCTTGGCCAGGCTGCGCGCGACGGTGCGCCAGTCCTGCATGCGTTCACCCAGCACGTCTTCGTCCACGGTGGCCTCGGCCAGCAGTTCGGCCAGTTGCCGCGGGCGGCTGCCAGCGCGCAGCTTGCCGCGCTGCAGGCGTCCTTCGGCGGTCAGCTGCCAGCCCCAGTGGTGGGTGTCGGGCAGGGCTTCACCATGGCGCAGCGGGCCGGGCAGGGCGGTGCTCAGCACCTCGCCCAGCGGCGCGTGGGTATAGCGCGCCAGCCATTGCAGGCTCTGCCACAGCTCGCCCTGCAGCAGCGGCTGCGGGTCGCACCAGGCCAGCGCCTGGCGCAGGCCCTGGCCGTCGTCGGTCTGGCCGTGGCCGGCCACCACGCCGACCAGCTCGCGGTTGCCGAATGGCACCCTCAGGCGGCAGCCGACCGCCACCGCGGGGGCCTCGCCCTCCGGCGACAGGTAGTCGAACAGGCGGGGCAACGGGACGGGCAGGGCGACCTGCAGGGTCGGAATCGGTGAAAGCATCGGGGCAGTGTAACGGGCCATGCGCACGCGGATGGCAGGCGCGAGGGCGACCGGGCGACGCCCGTTGAATCATAAATGTCACCTAAATATCGGTGTCCATTGGAGATTCAGTCTTATCCACATGTTCTGTGGATAAGACTGTGCGTTAACGGTCGGCGGGCGCGCAGGAGGCCGATGGCGACGGCCTCACGCTTGGGTTGGTCAAAAAATCGCCACACTTCAAAAGCAATCAAAATCAATAACTTAAGTGTGAAACATTGCTGAAACAGAGTGAATTCAGCTGGATGCCGCAGTTTCCCGTGCGAGGGCCGTGGTGCTGTGCACAACCTGCAGCACGAAGTACCTGCGGGCGCAAGTCCTGCCGGGCGTCGATGGCCTGCCGCTATCATGCCGGCAGACCTTTGGAGTGACCGATGACGGCTGTGCCCGCCCCTGTTTCCTCGACCGCGGCCGGCGCGCTGTCGGCGTTCCTGCGTGGCGTCGAACGCCGTGCCCTGGTGGTGGCTGAACTGCAGTGCGGCGAAGCCGCCCGTGCCGAACAGACCCTGGTGGCGGTGATGCGCGCCTTTGCCGCCGTCGCCAGCGACCTGCCGATGGCGCAGTGGCCGACCCGCTTCTGGACCCTGCTGGGCCAGCGTCAGGCGCTGCGCGAACCGCTGGGCGGACAGTGGGCGCCACCGTTGGCCGCGCTGGGTGAGATGGGGCCGCTGCCGCGGCTGGCGCTGTTGCTGCGGGTGGGCGGCAGCCTGGAGGAGGGCATTGCCATGCGCGTGCTCGACCAGGACGAGGCCGGTTACCAGCAGTTGCTGGCCGATGCCTGTCCGCGCGATGCCCACGGCCAGCCCGATGCCTCGGCCTGGCGGCAGCTGGCCGAGCAGGTACAGCTGCGCATCCGCGACCTGCCGGCCAAGCGCCTGCAGCAGCTGCAACAACCGGCCGCACCGGCCGCCAACAATGAAACTCCGGCCTCCAGCTGGCGCGCACCGCAGCGGGACGAGCGTGCCGCCACCAATGGAAAGCGCCGCCGTGCGAACGCCAAGCCGCGCTGGCGCGGTCCGCTGATCCTGTTGCTGACCGTGTCGGTGCTGCTGGCCGCCGCGCTGGGCTGGCGCCATTGGCAGGGCCGTGCGCTGGGTAGCGATGCACCGCTGCCGGAAGGCGTGGTGGGCGATGCCGGTCCGGTCACGGTGGAGGCGCTGCCGCCGAGCAAGGTCAACGCCGCGCCGGATGCGCCCCCGGCCCAGGCTGCCGACGACGCCACGATGTTGGCCGACCGCGACTATCCGCTGGTGGCCGATGCCGACCTGTATGCGTGGACGGCCGCTGGCGGCCCGCTGCCGGTGGACGAATCGCAATCCAAGCCGAGCCGGCCGGAGCCGGCCAGCGCCACGCTGGAAACCGCTGCTGCCGATGAATAAGACCGTGTTCGCCAGCCTGCTGCTGGCCCTGCCGCTGTCGCTGTCGGCCACGCCGCAGACCGTCAACGTGCCGCTGCCACCGCCGTCGCCTGGGATTCCGACGGTGGCGCCGACGCCCGCCGCGGCACCGTCGACGTTTGCCCACCTGGATGCCCAGCAGCAGCGCCAGCGCCGTGCCGACTACGCGGCGTGGCGGGCGTTGCCGGAAGGTGAGCGTGAGCGTATCCGCCAGGCTGCGGCGCGTTTCAGTGCGCTGCCGGCCGATCAGCAGCAGCGCCTGCGCCAGCAGTTCCAGGCGCAGGACCAGGCATTCCGCGAAGGCTGGCGGCTGGGCCCGCAGCTGGGCCTGGAATTCCCCAAGCTGCATGGTCTGTTTGGCTTCGTGCCGCCGGAACAGCGCGAGGCCGCGCTGGCCGTGCTGCGCCAGCTCAGCCCGGCGCAGCTGGCCCAGCTGACCCTGGTCGCGCAGCGCACGCCGCCGCAGGAACGCGACGCGGTGCGCAGCGCCTTCCTCGCCGTGCCAACCGCCGAGCGCGACACCTGGCTCAAGCGCCAGGCTGGGCAGTAGAAAGAAAAGGGACGGAGGGGATTAAGTCGTATTCGGCACAGTCGGGCTTGAAACGACTTAATTCCCTCCGTCCCCTTTTTCTGTTCGTAACGCGATCGCAACGCGTGATGCCGGGGCCTGCCGGAACCCAGCATTCACGCCATGTCATGGGAATGCGCGCGCTGCGCGCGTAAGATGACCGGCCGCAACCCGGTGCCTGTGCCCTTCGCGCGCAACCGCAGTTCGCGTCAAGCACCTTATGTCTACTGCAACCTCCACGCCGCGCTTCAGCAAGGAAGTCGGCGCCACCGGTCTGCTCGCCCTGCCGCTTGTGCTCGGGCATGTCTCCACCGGTCTGATCTCCTTCGTCGACAACGTCATTGCCGGCCACCACGCCACAGCGACCCTGGCCGCGGTGACCATCGGCACGGCGCTCTTGTGGCTGCCGATGTTGATCCCGATCGGTACCCTGATCTCGCTCACCGCCTCGGTGTCGCAGCTGCATGGCGCTGGCCGTGAACGCGAGATCGGCCCGCTGTTCCGCCAGGCGCTGTGGTTGGCGCTGGGCCTGGGCCTGATCATGTTCACCTTCCTCACCGTAGTGCCGCCGTTGCTGCCTGCGTTCGGCATCGCGCCGGACATCGTGCCGGGGGCGACCGCGTTCCTGCATGCGGTGCGCTGGGGTGGCCCGGCACTGACCCTGTACTTCTGCATGCGCTACCTCAGCGAGGGCATGCACTGGACCCTGCCGACCATGCTGATCGGCTTCGGCGGCCTGCTGGTGCTGGCACCAATGGGTTACGTGCTGGCCAACGGCAAGCTCGGCTTCCCGGAAATGGGTGCCGAAGGCCTCGGCATCGCCTCGGCGGTGATGATGTGGCTGCAGGCGATCGCCTTCGCCACCTACCTGTGGTTCACCAAGCGCTTCGCCCACCTGCAGCTGTTCTCGCACTTCGAAGGGCCGCGCTGGCCGGCGATCTGGGACCTGCTGCGCACCGGCCTGCCGATCGGCATCACCGTGCTGATGGAAGGTGGTCTGTTCATCGTCACCGCGCTGCTGATCGGCCGTCTGGGTGCCAATGAAGCGGCCGCACACCAGATCGCGATCAACGTCGCGCAGCTGTGCTTCATGATCCCGATGGGCGTGGCCGAGGCCACCACCGTGCGTGTCGGCCATGCGGTCGGCCGTGGCGATGGCTTCGGCGTACGCCGTGCGGCCTGGGCCGGCTACGCGATCATCATGGGTACGCAGACCCTGTCGGCGGCGGTGCTGCTGTTCGGCCATGACGCCATCGTCGGTGTCTACACCAACGACCTGGCAGTGGCCGGGCTGGCTTCGACCCTGCTGCTGTACGCGGCTACCTTCCAGTTCCCGGATGGCATCCAGGTGCTGTCGGCGGGTGCGCTGCGCGGCCTGAAGGACACCCGCGTGCCGATGTTCATCGCCATGTTCGCGTACTGGGGTCTGGGCATGCCGCTCGGCGCCGGGCTTGGCCTGGGGCTGGGCATGGGCCCGCAGGGCATGTGGATCGGCCTGATCGTCGGTCTCACCGCGGCGGCGATCCTGATGGGCTGGCGCCTGCGCCGCAGCAGCCTGCGCATCGGCCAGTCCAGCCTGTCCTGATCCGTCCCGCCCGCCCCGGCGACCCGTGGCGGGCGATCCCCTGACTTGTGTCCGATGCCGCATCACGCGGCACCGGCTATGCTGGCACTACGGCAAGAAGCCTCCCGGAGCGTTCCATGAATCAACCCGTGCCCCCGCTGCCCCCGGCGCGTCGCAACCCCGTCGCCAGTTTCTTCATCGGGCTGTGGGACGTCATGAATTTCACCCGCCGGTTGATCCTCAACCTGGTGTTCTTCGGCCTGCTGTTCCTGCTGCTGGTGATGTTCGTCATCGCCGCCGGCATGGGTGCCGGTGCCAGCAAATCGCTGCAGGACCGCACCACCCTGGTGATCGCGCCGGAAGGCCGCCTGGTCGAGCAGTTCAGCGCTGACCCGGTCAGCCGCGCACTGGCCAAAGCGGTGGGCGACAACGGTGCCGAAGAGATCCAGCTGCGTGACCTGCTGCGGGTGATCGAGTCGGCCAAGGAAGACAAGAAGATCGAGCGCGTGGTGCTGGAGCTGGACAAGCTGCAGCCGTCGGGCTTCGCGTCGCTGCGTGAAGTGGCCGCTGCGCTGCAGGACCTGCGTGCATCCGGCAAGCAGCTGGTGGCTTACAGCGAGAGCATGGGCCAGGCGCAGTACCTGCTGGCCGCGCAGGCCGATGAGGTCTACCTGGACCCGATGGGGTCGGTGGTGCTCGAGGGCCTGGGCCGCTACCGCCAGTACTTCCGCACCGGCCTGCAGGACAAGCTGGGCGTGGACGTGCACCTGTTCAAGGTGGGCGAGTACAAGTCCGCCGCCGAGCCGTACGTGCTCGACGCCGCTTCGCCGGCATCCAAGGAAGCCGATCTGTTCTGGATGAACGACGTGTGGCAGCGCTACCTGGGCGACATCGCCAAGGCCCGCCGCCTGGATCCGGCACAGCTGGCCGCCGGCATCGACACGCTGCCGGAAGGCATCTCCGCCGCCGGTGGCGACCTGGCCAAGTTCGCCCTGCAGCAGAAGCTGGTGACCTCGCTGAAGACCCGCGAGGAGTTCGAGGATCTGATGATCGAGCGCGGCGTGGCTGACGACGATGCCGACGGTGGTTTCCGCAACGTCGACTTCGGCAGCTACCTGGGCCAGCTCGATGCGCGCCGCAACCCGGTGGACTCGCGTCCGCAGGTGGCGGTGGTGGTGGCCGCCGGCGAGATCAGCGGTGGCGACCTGCCGGCCGGCCGCATCGGTGGCGAGTCGACCTCGGCACTGCTGCGTGCCGCGCGTGACGATGAGAACGTGAAGTCCGTGGTGCTGCGCGTCAATTCGCCGGGTGGTGAGGTGTTCGCCTCCGAGCAGATCCGTCGCGAAGTGGTGGCCCTGCAGGCTGCCGGCAAGCCGGTGGTGGTGTCGATGGGCGACCTGGCCGCCTCCGGTGGTTACTGGATCAGCATGAATGCCGACCGCATCTACGCCGATCCGTCGACCATCACCGGTTCGATCGGCATCTTCGGCATGGTGCCGAACTTCAGCCGCGCGCTGGACAAGATCGGCGTGCACACCGACGGCGTCGGCACGACCCGCTTCGCCGGTGCCTTCGACGTCACCCGCCCGATGGACCCGGCGGTGGGCCAGGTCATCCAGTCGGTGATCAACAAGGGTTACGCCGACTTCACCGGTCGCGTTGCCGACGCCCGCAAGAAGCCGGTCGAGGCGGTCGACGAAGTGGCCCGTGGCCGCGTGTGGAGCGGTGCGCAGGCCAAGGAACGTGGCCTGGTCGACGCCTTCGGTGGCCTGAAGGATGCGGTGGCCGATGCCGCCAGCCGTGCCAAGCTGGGCAAGGCCGATGCCTATCGCGTACGTTACATCGAGAAGGCGGCAACGCCGTTCGCGCAGTTCGTCAGCGGCTTCGCTGGCAGCCGTGCCGGTGCCTGGATGCTGTCCGACTCGGGCATGGCGCGGATGATGCTGGCGCGTGCGATGCCGGAAGTGGATACGCAGCTGCGCTTCGTCGAGAACGCGGCCCGCGACAAGGGCAACGGTGCGCCGGTGAAGGCACTGGCGTACTGCTTCTGCGGGTTCTGATCGGAAGCCATCCACGCATGGTGTGGATCTACTGAGTACGCCCGGCCCTGGCCGGGCGTTCTCGTTCATGGGGTCGGATCCCTTTGCTCCGCAAAGGGCTCTGACCCCACAGGTCATTGCGTCGCGTCGGCCTCGGCCTTCTGCTCGCGTGCTGCAGCATCCTCCACGGCCTTATGCGCGCTCTTGGCGCGGTCCAGCGGCTCATGCATCGCACGGGTTATTGCCTGCGGAGCCGGTGGCTTCTCCGGGTTGGGCGTCGGCGGCCGTTGGCACGCCGCCAGCAGCACGGCGGCCAGCAGGGACGTGGACACGATCAGGATGCGCATGGCGGCTCTCCGCAGTGGGCGTGCGTGCAGTGTCGCATTCCGGGCAGGGAGCTGCCGTGAGCGCGTATCCTTGCCGCATCGAAACACAGCGGGCGCGGCCCCGGAGGACACATGACCCAGCAACGGTGGCGCCTGGACGGCCAGACCGCCCTGATCACCGGCGCCAGCGCCGGCATCGGCCTTGCGATCGCGCATGAACTGGCTGGCTTCGGTGCCGACCTGATGATCGTCGGGCGCGATATTGACATGCTGGAGACCGCGCGCGACGAGCTGCTGGATGTGTATCCGCAGATGCAGGTGCACGCGCTGGCTGCCGATGTTTCCGATGACGAAGACCGCCGGCAGATCCTGGACTGGGTGGAAGACCATAGCGATGGCCTGCACATCCTGGTCAACAACGCCGGCGGCAACATCAGCAAAGCGGCTACCGAGTATTCCGAGGACGAGTGGCGCAACATCTTCGAGACCAACCTGTTCTCTGCGTTCGAACTGTCGCGCTACGCGCACCCGCTGCTGGCACGCCATGCCTCGTCATCCATCGTCAACGTCGGCAGCGTGTCCGGCCTGACCCATGTGCGCAGCGGCGTGGTCTACGGCATGAGCAAGGCGGCGATGCACCAGATGACCCGCAACCTGGCCGTCGAGTGGGCCGAGGATGGCATCCGGGTCAATGCGGTGGCGCCTTGGTACATCCGCACGCGGCGTACGTCCGGCCCGCTGTCGGACCCGGATTACTACGAGGAAGTGATCAACCGTACGCCGATGCGCCGCATCGGGGAGCCGGAGGAAGTGGCTGCGGCCGTGGGCTTCCTGTGCCTGCCGGCCGCCAGCTATGTCACCGGCGAGTGCATCGCGGTGGATGGTGGTTTCCTGCGCTACGGGTTCTGATCATGAGGTGGTAGTGCCGGCCGCTGGCCGGCAACCGCAGGATCTTCAGATGATTGCAGTTGCCGGCCAGCGGCCGGCACTACCGGGTGGCCGTCACCCCGGCACAGGACAGTTGCTGGCCTCCAGCACGCCCTGCAGCCGCTCGCGCTCGCTGCGTGCACCGTCGCGGTTCTCCGGTGCGGCGAAACGCTCGCGGCCTCGCGCATCGCGGAAGCGCTGCTGCCAGCCACCGCAACGCTGCGCTTCAGGCAGTTCCTCGCAGCGGTCGCGTACCACTTCGCAGCTGGCCGCATTCACCGGCGTGACGCCGCCAAGACCCTGCACCGTCAACAGTTCGCAACGCCCGGGTGAAGCCTCATACTCATGCAGGTAGCCACTTCCCTGGTTGTCGTTGCACTGGAAGATCGATGGCGGTGGTGGTTTGGATGACGCGTCCTTGGCGGCCTGGGCATCAGCATCGCGGCGCAAGGTGGCGCTGTCGAGAATCAGGTCGCCGCCTTCGCGTTCGACCATGCCCGCTTCCATGATCGTGCGCCCTTCGTCGGCGCGCCGCGGGGCTGCTGTGGCCTCAGGCGCCGCGATGGGGTCGGACGCTGCGAGCGTGGGCGCTTCGATGAGGGCCGGTGCAGGTGCAGGGGACGCTGCAACCGCCGCCGGTTGCGTGCTGGACGGATCGGGCACGCGCAGCACCTGCTGTTTGCTGCCGGCGGGGCAGGGGGTGCGTTGCAGGGTAGGGACGTCACTGCTGCCGGAAGTGCAACGGTAGATCACGCCTTCTTCGGCCAGTGCGCTGCCGGGCAGCAGCACCAGGGCCAGCCAGATCACTCTTTTCATGCACACAGCGTACAGGCTGCGAGGGTGGTTGGCGCTCAGCGCCGGCAGTCGCGCGACACGCGTGCGTCGATGCCGCGCTGTTCGTTGCTGATGGCCGTACGCTCGCTCTGCAGCGCGCTGTTGTAGCGGCGGTCCAGTTCCCAGCGGCGGTCACGCAGGCGCGCGCAGACTTCCTGCGGTGGCAGCGCATGGCAGCTGTCGCGCACCAGGACGCTGCCGGCCGGAACCTGTACCCCCATGCCCACCGAGGGCGGACGATAACCCGCGCCTTCACCGATGGGGGTCCCGACCGGTGTACCGAAGGCCGGGCGCGGTCCGGGATAGGCCGGGCCACGATGCCCATGCGGCAGCCAGACACTGGTCCACAACGGGACCCAGCGCGGATTGCCGTCGTTGTTGTCGCTGGTATAGCGCCGGCCATCCTCGGCCACGCACTCGTACATCGGCTGCGGCGGCTGGATGTAGACGTGGCGTACTTCGCGCTCGCGGATGACCGGGGTTTCGCTGGGCGGCAATGGCGTGGCGTCACTGCGCACCACACGCGGCGCAGGATCGCGCGGACGCTGAAGGTCGCGCACTTCCTGGCGGCCGCTGTTGCAGGGCGTGTCCTGCAGCGCCACGGCACCGTTGCTGGCCACGCAGCGGTATACGCGCACGTCCTCGGCGGCCGGCGCGGTCCAAGGCAGCAGCAGGCACAGGCCCAAGGTGGCTCGCAGCAGGTTCATGGCGGCAGGGTGCGCGATTGTCGGTGGCTGTGCAATCGCCGGCTCAGGAGCGCAGCACGTTGCCGCTGAGCGCGTCGCGGATCGGCGTCGGCTGGGCCAGGCCGCCGGTCTCGCCATCGAGGATGCCGTCGAGCAGGCGCAGCAGGCGTGGGTCGAGCTCCTCGCGGCTGCGTGCCGGTGGCTCGCCGGCCAGGTTGGCGCTGGTGGACACCAGCGGGCCACCCCAGGCGCGGCATAGCGCGGCCACCAGCGGGTGGGCACTGATGCGCACGGCAATGCCGCTGTGCTCGCCGGTAATCCACGGTTGGGCGCGTGGGCCGGCAGGCAGGATCCAGGTGTTGGCGCCGGGCCAGCTGGCCAGCACCGCGCGCTGGCGGGCATCGGGCAATGCCTGCAGGCGCACCCAGCCTTCCAGCTGCGCCAGCTCGGCGGCGACCAGGATCATGCCTTTCTCGATCGGGCGCTGCTTCAGCCGCAGCACCATGTGCACGGCGGCTTCGTGCGAGGGATCGCAGCCCAGGCCCCAGACCGCTTCGGTCGGATAGGCAATCACGCCGCCTGCGCGGAGCGAGGCGACAGCGGAGTCCAGGGTGAGTTCTTTCATGGCGGCGACCGGCCCGGCGTGGGCCTTCATTATCCCCCCGCTGCGTGCAGATAGGGTGGAACCAGGCACCCTGGTAGTGCCGGCCGCTGGCCGGCATCTGATGCTTCTGGGGGTTGCCGGCCAGCGGCCGGCACTATCCCTCATCCACGCAGGGCGTGGATCTACTTCGCGGCCTTCTTGACGGCCTTCTTGGCCGGCGCCTTCTTCGCAGCAGCCTTCTTCACCGCTTTCTTGGCGGGGGCCTTCTTGGCGGCGGCCTTCTTCGGTGCCGCCTCCTTCTTCACCGCTGCCTTCTTCGCAGGTGCCTTCTTGGCCGCGGCCTTCTTGCCGAAGCCCTTGCGCACCGGCTTGCCGGTTTCTTCCATCAGCTGCTGTACTTCGGTCAGGGTCAGCGACGCCGGTTCGCGATCCTTGGGGATCTTGCCGTTCATCCTGCCGTCGCTGATGTACGGGCCGAAGCGGCCGTTCAGCACCTGGATGTCGCTGCCCTCGAACTCCTTGATGATCCGGTTGCGCGCGATCTCTTCCTTCTCTTCGATCAGGAACACGGCGCGGGCCAGGTCAATGGTGTACGGGTCATCTTCCTTCTTCAGCGAGGCATAGGTGCTGCCGCGCTTGGCGAACGGGCCGAAACGACCGATGCCGACGCTGACGTCTTCGCCCTTGTCCTCACCCAGTGCGCGCGGCATCAGGAACAGCTCCAGCGCGTCTTCCAGGGTGATGGTGTGCATCGACTGGCCCGGACGAAGCGAGGCGAACTTGGGCTTCTCCTCGGCGTCCTCGGCGGTGCTGCCGATGGCCGCGTACGGCCCGAAACGGCCCAGGCGCACGCTGACCGGCTTGCCGGTCTTCGGGTCGGTGCCCAGTTCGCGTGCGCCGCTGGCCTCGGCGCGGTCGACCGATTCCTTCTTGTCTTCGACCAGTTCCTTGAACGGTCCCCAGAAGCGCGACATCAGCGGAATCCACTCTTCCTCGCCACGCGAGACGGCATCGAGCTCGTCCTCGAGCTTGGCGGTGAAGTCGTAGTCGACGTACTGGGTGAAGTGGCTGGACAGGAACTTGGATACCGCGCGGCCGACATCGGACGGGCGGAAGCTGCGGCCTTCCATTTCCACGTACTTGCGGAACAGCAGGGTCTGGATGATCGAAGCGTAGGTCGAGGGACGACCGATGCCGTACTCTTCCAGCGCCTTCACCAGCGCCGCTTCGGTGAAGCGCGGCGGCGGCTGGGTGAAGTGCTGGTCGGCCAGGATGCGCTCCAGCGGCACGCGGTCGCCGGGCTTCATCGCCGGCAGCTTGCGGCCTTCGTCCTCGTCCTCGGCGCTCTTGTTGTCCTTGCCTTCTTCGTACACGGCCAGGAAGCCGGGCACCACCACGGTGGTGCCGCTGGCGCGGAACACGTGCTCGCTGCCGGCCGACAGATCGACGCTGACGGTGTTGAGCGTGGCCGGGATCATCTGGCAGGCCACCGCACGCTTCCAGATCAGTTCGTACAGCTTGCGCTCGTCATCGGTCAGGTAGCGCGCGACCTGCGCAGGGGTGCGCAGTGCCGAGGTCGGGCGCACCGCTTCGTGCGCTTCCTGGGCGTTCTTCGACTTGGTCTGGTAGGTGTTGGGCTGATCCGGCAGCGAGGCGATGCCGTAGTCACGGGCGATCACGTCGCGGATCTCGGTCAGTGCATCCTGCGACAGGTTCACCGAGTCGGTACGCATGTACGAGATCAGGCCGACGGTGCCTTCGTCACCGATGGCCACGCCTTCGTACAGCTTCTGCGCCACCTGCATGGTCTTGCGGGTGGTGAAGCCGAGCTTGCGCGAGGCTTCCTGCTGCAGCGTGGAGGTGGTGAACGGCGGTGCCGGGCGACGCTTGCGCTCCTTGCTGGCCACGTCGGTGACGTGCAGCGCACCCTGCGCGGCCTGCTGGATGCGCAGGCGGGCCGCCTCGGCGGTGTCGCCATCGGTGACGGTGAACTGCTCGAACTTCTGCCCGTCCAGCTTGATCAGCTTGGCGTTGAAGTGCTGCGAGGGATGCGCGCACTCGGCGGCGATCGACCAGTACTCGCGGGCGATGAAGGCTTCGATCTCCTCCTCGCGCTCGACGATCATGCGCAGCGCCGGGCTCTGCACGCGGCCGGCGGACAAACCGCGCTGTACCTTGCGCCACAGCACCGGCGACAGGTTGAAACCGACCAGGTAATCCAGCGCGCGGCGCGCCTGCTGGGCATCGACCAGGTCGCTGGCGATCGCGCGCGGCTGGCTGATCGCTTCCTTGATGGCGCGCGGGGTGATCTCGGTGAAGACCACGCGCTGCATCGGCTTGTCCTTGACCAGCCCGCGTTCCTTCAGGATCTCGGCGATGTGCCAGCTGATCGCCTCACCCTCGCGATCCGGGTCGGTCGCCAGCAGGATGTCGTCGGCGCTCTTGGCGGCCTTGGCGATCGCATCGACATGCTTTTCGTTCTTGTCGATCACGTCGTAGTGCATGGCGAACCCGTTGTCCGGGTCGACTGCGCCTTCCTTCGGAATCAGGTCACGCACATGCCCATACGAGGCCAGGACGGTGTAGTCCTTGCCGAGGTATTTGTTGATCGTCTTGGCCTTGGCCGGCGATTCGACGATGAGCAGGTGCTTGGGCATGTCAGGAAAGGTCTGTGGGCGGACCGGGGGAAGGGGCCGCTAGGGTGGAGCAAACGGCCGCATTAGTGAAGCGGCCACGGGCAAATCCATAAACTGAACGCCCGGTAGTGTGCCGGGCGTTCAGGTTTCACCTTATTAGAGGAATCACGCCCGGCCAGCCCATGTCAAGCAGCGAGGCGTGAGGATGGTCGTTCATGAGGCCATCTTGGCGATGAAGCCGACCGCTGCCACCAGCAGGACCAGGCCCGCCAGCGACAGCAGGGCGGTCAGGACCAGGACCAGGATGGTGACCGTGCCCAGTTCCCGACGCTGCAGCTGCGGCTGGTCGGTATAGGCCCAGCGGTCGACCACCAGGGTGTCGCAGATCATGTCGTGCAGGCCCTGCTTGCGCTCGGTGAACGCTGCCATCAGGAAGCCGATGCCGAGGGTGAAGCTGCTCAGCAGCATGGCCCAGTAGCGACCGAAGGCGCGGGCCTTGGTCAGGCGCTCGCCGTTGCCGCGCACGACCTTGATGCCGACCGCCATCTTGCCCAGTGTGGCACCGCCCCGCGAGGCATGGAACCAGGTGTAGTAGGCCATGCCGATGCCGAGGTTGATCAACGCACTGGCCAGCTGCGCGACGATTTCGATGGACGATTCGCCACTGCCGACCGCACCCATGCTGGCGCCGAGGACCACGCCGAGGATGGCACCGATGATGCTGCCCGGGATGACCAGCACGAAGTAGTCGATCATGTAGGCCGCTACGCGCTTCCAGAAACCGGCGTAGATCACTTCGCCGCCCATCACTGGCTGTACATGGCCGGCGGTACCGGCGGCGGCCGGCGCGTTGTACGGCGAGCTGCTGATGGCGCCGGTGCCGGGCAGCGGCGCGGTGCCGTTGTCGATGGCGGCATAGTCGCCGCGCAGGTCGAAACCGCCACTGCCGGTGGCAGTGCTGGCATCGGCCAGCGTCTGCAGTCCGAGCTCGTCGACCACCTGGCGCAGCGCAGCCCACTGCGCCATGCCTTCATGCCAGACCAGGGTTTCCAGGTTCAGTTGGCCGCGCTGGAAGCGCTGGCGGATCTCCTGGACCGGCAGAGGGCCCTGGCGTTGCTGTCCTTCGGCGTAATACCACTCAGTCATTGCATGTTCCCTGTTGGGTCGTCCTTGGAGGGGCTGGCGTGCGTGCGGCTCAACCGCGGCACGACGGCGGCAGGTACTTGTCGTCGCTTTCGCCGGTGCATTCCCAGCGGCCGCTGTCGCGGTCGTATTCCAGCCACAGCAGGTCGCCGTCGATGCTCTTGCCGGGCACGGCCAGGGTGGCTTCGATACCGCAATGGCCGTTGTTGAAGCGGCCGATGTTCACCGCCGACAGGCCGGCATGGGCGAAGTCGCCAGGTGCCGGGAAGCCGGCGTCGTTGGCGCCCGGGCAACGACCTTCGTCATCGGCGAAATGCTGGACCTGGTCCTTCAGCGGTTGCAGCACGGTCACCGCGCCAGCGACCTTGGCACGCAGGGTGTAGTCGTTGTAGGCCGGCAGGGCGATCGCGGCAAGGATCGCAATGATCGGCACAAGGACCAGCAGCAGGCCGCCGCCGATGATGGCGGTGAGCGCGCAGCCGGAGAGTTTCTTTTTCGGAGGCGGCAGGGCCGTCGTCGCCGTGCTGGTGGCATAGGGTGTGGACGGCGGCAGCACGGGCGGCTGCGGCGGAGGCGGCGCTGTCGCCTCCGCTTCCGGCTCGGGTTCGGCGGCGGCCGCAGCGACATCCAGTGCCGGTACGATCAGGCCGAGTTCGTCGACGACCGTGCGCAACGGCTGCCATTGCGGCAGCCCGTCGCGCCAGACCAGGGTGTCCAGGGAGATCTGGTTGTTGCGGAACAACTCGACCAACTGTTCCGCCGGCAGCGGGCCTTGCTGCCGGTTGCCTTCTGCGTGGAACCACTCGCTCACGGGGACGCTCCTGAATGCGCTATGCCCCCAAGTGTACGGTCAGTGCAGGGGTTCTGGCTCGTCCATGAACATCTGCGTTTCCATCCAGGCATAGGCCGCTTCGGAACCGGGCTGGTTGAACAGCACCATCAGCACGACCCATTTCAGGTCATCCAGGTCCAGTTCGTCCTGGTCCAGGGCCATGGCCCGGTCCAGCACCAGCTCGCGCTGGTCGGCGTCGAGGATGCCGTGCTGTTCCAGGTACAGCAGGAAACCACGGCATTCCACGTCCAGCTTGTCCAGCTCGGGACCGTGATAGACGCGCACGGGGCCATCGATCCTCGCCTGGGCCACGCTCGGCCGCTGCGCGGCCAGGGCGTCGAGCCAGTCGAACGCCTTGTTGATCTCGGTTGGGCTGAAACCGGCCTGGATCAGGCCGTTCTGCAGCGAATCGCGGTCACGGATCAGGTCCGCATCTTCGCTGAAATAGTGTTCAAACAGGTACAGCAGTACGTCCAGGATGCTCTCTTTCATTGCCCCTCGGCCTGCGTCGCGCGACGCTGTGGAGGTGAAGAAACTAGGGAGTTCGACAGTAGCGGCCGTGTACGCACACCACGATTCCCGCCAGTTCCATGGCCAGCAGCATGGAGGACACCTGTGACGCCGTCAATCCACAGCGCGTGATCAGTGAATCCATACCGCTTGGGTTGTGGTCCAGGGCCCGCCACAAGCACTGGTAGTCAGGGTCGTCGGCCCAGCGCGCCGGCAGGAGCGCCGGCGGTGCCTGTTCAGTGGGGGTGGCCAGCCGCGATTGCAAGCCCGGCAGCTGTTGGCGCAGGGCCGGGGCCAGCAGCTCCAGCACTTCCTCGGGGCGCTCGACCAGCGCGGCACCTTCACGGATGAGGCGGTGGCAACCCGCCGCGCGTGGGTTGAGCACCGAGCCGGGCAGGGCGCAGACCTCGCGTCCGGCCTCGGCGGCCAGGCGGGCCGTGATCAGTGCGCCGGAGCGTTGCGCTGCTTCGACCACCACCGTGGCCAGCGCCAGCCCGGCCACCAGCCGGTTGCGCGCAGGGAAGTGGCCTGGACGAGCCGGTGTGCCTGGCAGGTACTCGCTGAGCACCGCGCCTTCGGCGGCGATCCGCGCCTGCAGCCGGGCATGGCTGTCCGGGTAGGCCCGGTCGGGGCCGGTGCCGATCACTGCCACGGTGCAACCGCCGGCCTCCAGCGCGGCCAGGTGGGCGGCGGCGTCGATACCCGCGGCCAGCCCGCTGGTCACCGCCAGCCCGGCTTCGACGAAGCAGCCGGCAAACCGGGCTGCCAGCGCGCGTCCGCCCGGTGTCGGCGAGCGGCTGCCGACCAGCGCCACCGACGGGCGCCAGGCCAGGCTGGGGTCGCCGGCCACGAACAGTGCCAGCGGCGGGTTGGGGACGTCCAGCAGGGACGGAGGAAAGGCCGGATCGCTGAAGGCCAGCAGATGCTGGCTGTCGCCCTGCAGCCAGCGCAGGCCCGTCGCCCAGGTCCGCGTATCGGGGCGCTCCAGTGCCGCGCACTGTTCCGGCGTGCAGCCGTGCGCGCGCCAGTTCGCGGCGCCCTGCGCGATCGCAATCTCCGCGCTGCCTGCGGCCTGCAGCAGGGCCCGCCGTGGCGCCAGCGCGCCGCCTGCCATCAACAGGCGCAGCAGCGCCTCGTCAGCTTGGTTGGTCATCCCCCCACTATCGAGTGCATACAACAAAGGCGCCCTAGGGCGCCTTCGCATGTGGCTGTCAGACTTTGCCGGAGGTGTCTGCCGGCCAGCGGCCGGCACTACCTGCAGTGGCCGGGCAACCCGGGACTGGTTACTTCGCGTCCGGGTGCAGGGCGTTGTAACCCACGCGCACCGGCTTCACACCCTGCATCACCAGCGCGTAGCTGACGTTGTCGAAGGTACGGAACACCATCGCGTGCGCAGCATATTCGTCTGGCAGCGAGACCCGGCCGGCGCCGCTGCTGAGCGAGTCGTCCATGCGTGACGAGGTCGGGTACTTCATGCGGTGCGCCACATGGCGGCCCGGCCGCCACAGCGAGAACACCGTGCCGTTGTCCACGCCCTGGGCACGACCGGCCGAAATCGCGATCACGTCGCGCGGGCCCCCGGCGGTGAACATGTCGGTGACAGCCAGCACGCGCACATCGACGCCTTCGACACCCGCAGCCGGTACATGCGGCACGAACTGCAGGTCGTACGGTTTCGCCTCGATCGGGACCAGTCGGTCGCCGACACGCACTTCGCGGCCGCCCACGTTCTTGTCCAGCACCAGGGTGGAGGCCTCGACCTTGCCGTCGGCAACCCGGGTGATGGTGCCGGTGGCAAGCTGGGCCAGCTCGTAGCCGAGCACGCCGCGACGCGCGTTCGGTGCGCTGTAGGCTTTCCACAGGTTGCCGCTGCCCGGGGTGACGTCGCCATTGGCAGACAGGTCCTCGGTCGGCTTGGGCTGTGCATAGCGTACCGTCGGGCGGACCACGGCCCAGCGCTGGCCCAGCTGGGCGTCAGCCAGCCGCACGTAGGCGGTATCGCCGCCGGAAACGCGCAGGCGGCTGTCTTCCAGGCTGACCACCTGGGGCAGCTGCTCGATGCTGTCGACCACGCTCAGCTGCTTCAGGAACGGCTCGACCTGGGCCAGCGGAATGGCGTCGATCGGAGCCTCCTGGCGCGGGCCGGGCTGGGCTGCCACGGTCACCCGGTCCAGATAGGCCAGGCTGAGCACGTCACCGGGATAGATCAGGTGCGGATTGGCGATCTGCGGATTGGCCTGCCAGATCTCCGGCCACAGCCACGGCTTCTGCAGGAAACGTGCGGCGATATCCCACAACGTATCCCCTTTTCGGACCACATAGGTGTCCGGGTGCCCGCCATTCACTTCCACGGCGGTAGCATAGGCAGCCACGGTCAGCATCGCCGCGGCGACGACCGTACGAAAACGAAGCAACATAGGTGTGAAGCCCTGATTCCCCAACAGGTCCGCGCACTATAGTCCAGAAACCGGGGCGCAAGGCAAGCGTTGCAGCTAGAATCTGCGACGTATGCCGGCGTGCCGGCCCCCAATCCGGAAACTGCCATGGCTCTTCTCCCCATTCTCGAGTTCCCCGATCCGCGCCTGCGTACCAAGGCTGCGTTGATCGACGCTGCCGAAGTCACCACGCCGGCCTTCCAGGAACTGGTCGACAACATGTTCCAGACCATGTACGACGCACCGGGCATCGGCCTGGCCGCCACCCAGGTGGACGTGCACAAGCGCTTCATGGTCATCGATGTCAGTGAAGAAAAGAATGAACCGCATGTGTTCATCAACCCGGAAATCGTCGCCAAGGACGGGGGCCGGGTGTACCAGGAAGGCTGCCTGTCGGTGCCGGGCATCTTCGCCGACGTGACCCGCGCCGACACCATCACCGTGAAGTACCTGGACCGTGATGGCCAGCAGCAGGAGCTGGAGGCCGGCGAAGTGCTGGCCACCTGCATCCAGCACGAGATGGACCACCTGGACGGCAAGCTGTTCATCGACTATCTGTCGCCGCTCAAGCGCGAGATGGTGCGCAAGAAGCTGGCCAAGCAGCGCAAGCACGTGGCGTGATCGCCAATCCGGGCCGCCCTTGGGGTGGCCCGTGCCTGCGCGGCACGCGCGGGCTGTACGGCGCCGGCCGACGGCGCCGTTTTTCTTTCCTGCACGAATCCATCCTGCAAGTGGGGTAGCCATGAGGATTGTCTTTGCCGGTACGCCGGAATTCGCGGTGTCGTCGCTGCGCGCGGCCGCGCGCCATCACGAGGTCGTCGCTGTCTACACCCAGCCTGATCGCCCCGCCGGCCGTGGCCGTGGCCTGGCGCCGTCGCCGGTCAAGCTTGAAGCCGTGGCCCGTGGCATTCCGGTCTACCAGCCCGAGTCGTTGAAGGACGAGGCCGCCCAGCAGCAGCTGCGCGACCTGCAACCGGATCTGATGGTGGTGGTGGCCTACGGCCTGATCCTGCCCAAGGCGGTGCTGGCCATTCCGACCCATGGCTGCTGGAACGTGCATGCCTCGCTGCTGCCGCGCTGGCGCGGTGCCGCGCCGATCCAGCGTGCGATCCAGGCCGGCGATACGAAGACCGGCGTGTGCCTGATGCAGATGGAGGCTGGCCTGGATACCGGCCCGGTGCTGCTGCACCAGGAGCTCCCGATCGCCACCACCGATACCGGTGGGCAGCTGCACGACAAGCTGGCCGAACTCGGCGCGCAGGTGCTGTCTGATGGCCTGGGCCTGCTGCGCGCGGGCATCAAGCCGGTCGCGCGGCCGCAGCCGGAGCAGGGCGTGACCTACGCGCACAAGCTGGACAAGGCCGAGGCCCGGCTGGACTGGGTACTGGATGCCGGCGCGCTGGCGCGCACCGTGCGCGCGTTCAACCCGTGGCCGATCGCCGAGGCGAGCCTGGCTGGCGAACGCGTGCGCATCCATGGCGCAGTGGCGCTGGATCTGGCCCATGGCCAGGCGCCGGGCACGGTGCTGGCGGCCAGCCGCGACGGTATCGACATCGCCTGCGGCCAGGGCGCGCTGCGCCTGCGCGTGCTGCAGCGTGAGGGTGGCAAGGCGATCACCGCCGCCGACTACCTCAACGCCCGCCGCGACCTGCGCGTGGGGGCATAAGCGGTGTCGAAGCAGAACGATTTCTCCGTCGCCAAGGCGGCGCCGGGCGCGGCCACGCGCATGCTGGCCGCACGCGTGCTGGCACAGGTGTTCACCCGTGGCCGTTCGCTGAAGGCCGAACTGGCCTGGGCGCTGCCCAAGCTGGCTGACAGCCGCGACCGCGCACTGCTGGAAGCGCTGTGTTTCGCGGTCCTGCGCCGTCGCAGCACCTATGACGCTGCCCTGCAGGGCTGGATGCAGAAGCCGCTGTCGGCCCGCGATGCCGACCTGCGCACGCTGCTGATGGTCGGGTTCGCCCAGCTGGACGTGCTGGAGCTGCCTGCGCATGCGGCACTGTCGGCCACGGTCGATGCCGCGCGCGCGCTGGGCCGCGAGCGCCAGGCCGGCCTGGTCAACGCAATCCTGCGCCGCGCACAGCGCGAGGGTTTCCCGGAGCAGCCCGCACGCGACGCCTTCCCGGAATGGTTGGCCGATGCGGTGGAACGCGATTGGCCGGCACAGGCCGACGCGATCTTCAGCGCCAGCCTGCAACCGGCGCCCCTGTGGCTGCGCGCCAACCGCCAGCAGGGCGGCCGTGACAAGGCACTGGCAGCGCTGGCCGAAGCCGGCATCGCTGCCGAAGCAAGTACGCTCAGTACAGATGCGTTGCGGCTGGCGGTTCCCGTTGCGGTGAACCAGCTGCCGGGGTTCGCCGAAGGCGCGTTGTCGGTGCAGGACCTGTCGGCGCAATGCGCGGCCGATGCCCTGGCGCCGGCGTCTGGTGCGCGCGTGCTGGATGCCTGCGCGGCACCCGGCGGCAAGTCCGCGCATCTGCTTGAACGCGATCCGAGCCTGCGCCTGCTGGCACTGGATATCGATGCCCGCCGCCTGGCGCGCGCACGCGATACCTACATCCGCACCGGCGTGGGTGAGCACGTACAGACCCTGGCCGCAGATGCCAGTGATCCCGGTTCATGGTGGGATGGCGTGCCGTTCGACGCGATCCTGCTGGATGCGCCGTGCTCGGCCACCGGCGTGATCCGCCGCCAGCCGGATGTGATGTTCCACCGCCGTGCCGAGGACATCGACGCGCTGGTCGGCGTGCAGGCGCGCTTGCTGGAAGCCTGCTGGTCGATGCTGCGCCCGGGCGGCGTGCTGCTGTATGCCACCTGTTCGATCCTGCGCGCCGAGAACATCGATCAGGTGCGCGCGTTCCTGAAGTGGCATCCGGATGCCGTGGCGCAGCCGCTCGGCGACGCGTTCGGCGTGGATTGCGAAGGGGTTGCACGCCAGCGGCTGCCGGGTGAAAACGACGCTGACGGTTTCTTCTACGCGCGTCTGCTAAAAACAGCCTGACCCCCGCTGCCGTTTCGAGTCCCATGCTGAAAACCCACGCGTCGCGCCAGACGTGGTTGTTGGTGGTGATGGCCCTGCTGGTGCTGGGGGCTGGCCTGGGCCTCCGTGATCCGTGGCCATCGGATGAGCCACGTTTCGCGCTGGTGGCCAGGCAGATGGTCGACAGTGGTGACTGGTTGTTCCCGCATCGCGGCACCGAACTGTACGCGGACAAGCCGCCGATGCTGATGTGGTGGCAGGCCACGCTGTACGGCCTGGTCGGCCACTGGCGGGTGGCGTTCCTGCTGCCTTCGCTGCTGGCCGCGCTGGGCACGCTGTGGTGCGTGGTCGATCTCGGCCGCCGCCTGTGGACGCGGCAGGTCGGGCTGTACGCGGGCTGGGCCCTGCTGTTCGCACTGCACTTCACCTTCCAGGCGAAGAAGGCGCAGATCGATCCGCTGGTGATGCTGTTCATCACCCTGGCCAACTATGGCCTGCTGCGCCACCTGCTGCTGGGCCCGGCCTGGCGCTGGTGGTGGCTGGGCTGGTTCTTCGCCGGCATCGGGGTGATCACCAAGGGCGTGGGTGTGTTGGCGTTGCTGATGATCGTGCCGGCCGCCATTGCCTCGGCCCTGCATTGGCCCCGTGTGTCCCTGCACGCGCGCGATGGGCGCTTCTGGCTGGCGCCGCTGGCCTTCCTGCTGGCGGTGTCGTTGTGGCTGGTGCCGATGCTGCTGGCCGGGCTGGGCACCGGCTCGGACGAGTACCGTGCCTACATTGACGACATCCTGTTCCGGCAGACGGCGCGTCGCTACACGCAGTCCTGGGACCATCACCAGCCATGGTGGTACTTCTTCGGTGTGATGCCGTCGATGTGGATCCCGGCATTCCTGGCGCTGCCATGGGCGATTCCCGCCTGGCGCCGGCGCCTGCGGCGGCGTGATCCACGTTACCTGCTGCCGCTGGCCTGGTGGTTGCTGGTCGTGCTGTTCTTCTCGATTCCCCATGGCAAGCGCGATGTCTACATCCTGCCGGCATTGCCGATGTTCTGCCTGGCGCTGGCGCCGTTGCTGCCCGGGCTGCTGAGACGGCGCGATGTGCAGGCCGTGCTTGGCGTGTTCACCGTGTTGTTGGCGGCAGGCCTGGCGCTGGTCGGGGCGCTGGCGCTGCTGGGCGGGCCGGGCTACGAGCTGCGCCTGGCCCTGGATCGCGGGCTGCTGACCGGTACCACCGATGCGCTGGCATGGGCGGTGCTGGCGATGGGGATCTGGGCGGCACTGAGCGTGTGGGTGTTCGGGCGACGTCGTGCCCATCTCGCTCTGGTTTCGACCCTGACCGTGGCTTGGGTGCTGTACAGCCTGATCGGCTACCCGCTGCTGAACGATTCAAGCTCCGCGCGCGGTCTGATGCGCGAGGTCGGTGTGCGCATCGGTCCGGAGGCGCAACTGGGGCTGGTGGCCTGGAAGGAGCAGAATCTGCTGATGGCCGATCGCCCGGCGGCGACCTTCGGCTTCGAGGACCGCTGGCACGCGCAGTTGCAGGCCGCCGTGCGCTGGCAGCGACTGGCGCCGCATCGTCGCTGGCTGCTGGTGAATGAAGACGCGCTGCAGGGGTGCGTCGACCGTTCGCGGGCCGCGGTGGCCGGTATCTCCAATCGTCGCCGCTGGTGGCTGGTCCCCGCCGGGGCGGTGGTTGGCTCGTGCACGCCGACGAGGGCGGAGCTGGCGCGTGAGTATCGCCTGCAGGGCCCGCCCGATGAGGACTGAACGAATGAAGCATAAACAGGGCGGGAATGCGGCAACCGGCAGGGCGCTCTGGCCTAGAATGGGCACCGCTCCCGGCACCGTGCCGGTTTTCCGCTACCGACCCGCCGACCGCATCACGTGATCCCGCTTTCCCCGCCCAACACCCGCACCACCGGCCTTCTGGCTGGCGCCTACACCTTGGTGCTGGGTGCGTTGCCGACGCTGTTGATGATCACCATGGAGGGCGGCAGCGCCGGCTTCTACCTGGCGATCCTGTTGTCGATCATCCTGCTGTTGACGCCTTCGGCATCGCCGGCCCTGCTGCCCGGCTCAGCCAGGCGTTATGGCTGGATGGCTGCGGGCATGGCGGTGATGTTGATCGGCGTGTTGACCAGCCTGGCGGTTCACGGCATCTGGAAGGGCTCGGAAGTGGAGAAGGCGGCGCGGCTGCTGTCGATGCTGATGATCCTGTTCGCTGCATTGCGGGTGCCGCGCGCGATTCTCTCCCGCGCTTTGCTGGGAACCTTGCCGGCGGTGTGGTCGGCAGCGGCGATCATCGGCTGGCTGGCGCTGGAAACCGGCGTGCGGCCTGCGACCCAGCAGTTCAACGCGGTGACCTACGGCGATCTGACCCTGCTGTTCGGTGTGCTGAGCCTGTTGTCGCTGGGCCTGCCGGTGACCCGTTTCACCAGGATCGAGGCAACGCTGAAGCTGCTTACCGGTATCCTCGGCCTGATCGCATTCCTGTGGACCCAGACCCGTGGCGGCCTGCTGGCGATTCCCTGCTTCCTGCTGATCGGGCTGCTGGTGATGGGCCGTCGGCTGGGCCGCATGAAGATCCTGCTGGGCCTGGTGCTGGCGGCCGGCGTGGGGGTCATGGCCACCCATGATGGCGCGCTGCGTGATCGCATCGATGCCGGTGTCAACGAGTATGGCGACTGCAGTGCCGACCATCTGGCCGACACCTCGGTCTGCATCCGCCTGCAGCTGTGGACCGCGGCGGGTTACATGATCCGCGAGCAGCCCGTGTTCGGTGTCGGTGGCGGCGATCGTTTCCGCAGGGAGCTGGAGCGGCTGGCCGCCGAGGGCAAGGTCTCGGCGATGGTCGCGCGTGACTTCGGCGAGACCCACAACGACCTGCTGTACTTCCTGGCCACCTACGGTGTGCTGGGTGGGCTGGGCCTGGTGCTGGTGTACCTGGCGCCCGCCCTGGTGTTCCTGCCACGCCTGTGGCGTGGTGATGAACGATCGCGGTTGCATGCTGCGGCGGGCCTGAGCATCTGCGTGGCGTTTGCCGTCTTCGGCGTCACCGAGATGATGCTGCGTGACATGCGCACCGCCTCGTTCTACGCCGCCTGGGTGGCCCTGCTGCTGGCCCTGTCCGAACCGCGCAGTGGAACTCAGGACGCCGCCAGCACCGCCTCGTAGCTGGCCAATGTGGCCTCGGCGAAGGTCTGCAGGCCGAATTCGGCCTGCGCATGGCGACGCGCGGCCATGCCCATCGTCGGCAGGGCGTGCCGCTGTTCGTACATTGCCTGCACCTGCGCTGCGATCGCAGCGACATCGCGGGTGGGTACGACCCAGCCGTCCACGCCCTGCTCGATGTTCTCCGGCAGGCCGGCGTAGTCACTGACCAGCATCGGCTTGCCGCTGGCCATCATCTCGCGGCAGGCGAAGGAAATCGTCTCGATGTCGTTGGACAGCACGAAGCCAGCATCACCGGCGGCGATCAGCGCGCGGGTATCACCCAGCAGGCCGGTGAAGTGCACCTGCGCGGCGACCTCACCCAGGGCCTGCACCTGTTCGCGCTGCTGTGCGCTGGGCAGATGGCCGGCAACCGCCATGTGCACATGGGGCCGGACCGCGTCGGGGAGCAGGACGATGGCCTGAGCCAGGTCGATCCAGCCTTTGTAGTCGTCGGTACCGGCGTTGCTGACCAGCACCAGCGCCAGCGGGTCCCGCGTCCATTGCTGGCGAAGTGCGTGGCCGCTTCCGGCGGGCAGCGGCGAGTAGCGCTCCAGATCGACACCGTTGCGGACCACGTCGATCGGGCAGCGCCGGTACGGCCCCTGTTCCAGCAGGCGTTTGGTGTCGGCTGACACCGCGATCACGCGGTCGGTGGCCCAGCGCGCACGGAAGGCATTGCCCAGCGTATTGGTGGGCTTGCTGTTGTGCTTGGTCAGCACGATCGGCGGGCGACGCATGCCGAGCAGGCCCTGCATCACGAAGCGATGATCGCGCGCGCCGTTGACGTGGACCAGATCGATGCCTTCGTCGCGGACCCGCCGGCGCAGCGCGCGCTGTTCGGCCAGCTGCTGCGGCAGGGTTGGCAGGCCGCTGCCGAAGGCCATCGGCACGGCGGTGGCGATGCCTTCCTCGGCAACGGTACGCAGCAGGCGGCTGTCGGCGGGCGCGGCGACGTGGAGCGTGTGCTGGCCATGCAGGGCACGCGCAAGCGACACGATGTACGTGGTGTGGCCGCCACCGTCGCCATAGTGGAAGTTGGTGTACAGGATTTTCATGGGGGAATCTTCAGGCAACGCGCGGGCAGTGTGACACAGCCGGCTCAGGGCCGGTCCGGACGGACCACGGGGTCGGCCACCGCCTGACCGTTGCCCAGCATCCACAGCATGATGGTCTTCTGTCGCACGTAATTGGCGCGAACATAGGCGTAGACCAGGCCATGCCAGCCGTCGCGGAAGCCGCCGCGGAACAGGAAGCCGCGCCAGAACCGCCAGGCCGGCGCCAGCACCAGCTTGCTCAAGGTGGCCCGCTTGCCGCGCGCGAATTCGTGCTCGGCCATCATCCGCGCGTACTTCTCGGTCTTGGCCAGCTGCTGCTGCAATGAGCGGTAGGGGTAGTGGATCAGGTCGCCCTGCAGGGTAGCGACGCTGCCGTCGACGCTGGCCGCCTCGTGGATCTCGCGCTTGCCGCGCCAGCCGCCCTGGCGGCGGTCGAACAGGCGCATTACCCGGTCCGGGTAGGCGTTGCCATGGCGCAGGAACCTGCCGAAGTATTCCGACAGGCGGGCGAAGCGATAGCCGGTATGGCCGCTGAAGCCACCGTCACGGGCCTGTTCGATGGCCGCACGCAGTTCCGGGCTGATGCGTTCGTCGGCATCCAGGCACAGCACCCAGTCGTGGCTGGCCTGCTCGACGCAGAACGCCTTCTGGCTGCGGAAGCCCTCGAACGTGCGCTGCAGCACGCGGGCGCCGGCGGCCTCGGCGATGGCCACGGTGGCGTCGCTGGAATACGAGTCCACCACCACGATCTCATCGCAGAAGGACAGCGAGGCCAGGCAGTCGCCGATGCGCCCGGCCTCGTTGAACGCGATAATGCAGGCCGAGATGCGAGGCCGTTCGGTGGGAGCGGTCGTGGAGGACATGATGGCCGGGTACCTGTTGTTTGCGACGGAGCGTTATGCGCTGCCTATTCTCGCCCCGTTGGCGCAGGCCTTGCACGCCTCCGGGCAGGAGGTGGCAGCCTGGTTCGAAGGCGGCGCCGCGGGCGGTGCCCTGCCGGGCGTGCCGAACGTCGGCTTGAAGCAGGCCCTGGCGATGCGCCCGCGGGCGGTATTCAGCGCCGCCAACTGGGTGCCGACCTTCCTTTCGGGGGCCAAGGTGCAGCTGTTCCATGGGTTCAATGTGGAGAAGCGGGACAGTGCGCGCGGCCACTTCCGGGTGCGCGGCATGTTTGACCTGTACTGCACCCAGGGCCCGGCCACCACCGCGCCGTTCCGCGAGATCGCCGCCCTGCAGGGCCATTTCGCGGTAGCAGAGACCGGTTGGCCGAAGCTGGACCCGCTGTTCCGCGACGATGGCGGCGAGAGCGCTGCGCTGCGCGCGCCGGCGGGCGAGCGCCCGGTGATCCTGTTCGGTTCGACCTTCACCGAGCGGCTCAGCGCGGCCCCGCACCTGCATGCTCACATTGCCGCCGACATCGCCGCCGGTGAGCGCTACTGGCTGCTGACCCTGCACCCGAAGTGCCCGCCGGAGCTGTTCGAGCGCTACCGCGCGCTGGCCGGTGCCAATGCCCGTTTCATCGAGCCTGAGCAGGTGATGGCCGCGCAGCGTGCTGCCGATGTGCTGGTGTCGGATACCTCGTCGATCGTTTCGGAGTTCATCGTCCAGCACAAGCCGGTGGTGACCTTCCGCAACCGCGTGCCCAAACCGCACATGATTGACTTCGACGATGCGGCGCAGCTGCCGGCAATGCTGCAGCGCGCGCTGCATCCGGACGCCGCGCTGCAGGCGGAGATCGTGCGCTACGCCGATGCCATCCACCCGTATCGCGATGGCCTGTCCAGCGAGCGGGTGATCACCGCTACCGAGGATTTCCTGTCCGGCGAAATGGGCGCGCTGCGGCGCAAGCCGTTCGGCACCTGGCTGCGCGATCTGCAGATCCGCAAGGACCTGGGGTATTGGGGCCCGTCGCAGCGTTGAGGTAGTGCCGGCCGCTGGCCGGCAACCCGGGAAATGTCTGCAGTTGCCGGCCAGCGGCCGGCACTACCTGTAGTGCTTACCAGCGCAGCTTGCGCCGTGCCAGCGCCGCAGCCAACTGCTCCATCACCTGCTGCGCCTGCGCGCGCGGCAGGTGGTGCAGGGTCAGCGCCACGTCGCCATGCGCACCGGCGGTGTCCAGTTGCAGGCTGCTGGTGCCCAGCAGCTTGTCCAGCGGCGAACGCTGCAGGCGCAGGCCCTGCACCTTGTCCAGTTCGGCCCAGCGCCACCAGCGCTTCCACCAGCCGCCGCGCACCGCGACGTAATGATCGTCCAGGTACCAGCCCATGCGCGCCATCTGCCGGTGCGCGACCAGCAGTGCCACCGGCAGCCAGGCCAGCACTACCAGGCCCCAGGGCCCCCAGCGCCAGTACCCGGCCACGGCCAGCAGGGGCACCACCAGCAGCGCGCCCAGGCACAACCGCCACCAGCCACGCTGCGGAATGGCCTGCCACTGCAGCGGCGGCCACTGCAGCTGCGGCAGCAGGTGCTGCACCAGCTGCTCGCAACGCGTACGGGACGCCAGCGGCGCCAGTTCGCGCAGGGCGCGGTCCTCATCGCGCGAGGGCCCGCCAGCGGCGCTGTCGATGCGCAGCTGGCGCAGGCCGAACCAGCGATGCAGGGTGCTTTCGCGCAGTGTCCAGGCCTGGATGCGGCGCCGCGCCACGCTGCTGCGGGTGCGGCTGAGCAGGCCGGCCGATACGGTCAGGCGGCGCTCCTGCTCACTGAGGGTGAAGCCGTGGTAGCGCAGCAGGGTCAGCACCACCGACAGCGCACGCAGTGCCAGCCACCCCAGCAGCAAGGCCGCGGCCAGCAGCAGGAAGGCGCCGGCCACGCCGGGGTGCAGGTGGCTGGCATAGCCGAAGGCCTCGCGGCCGCCGCGCTGGAGGGCGTCGTCCATCACCGGCCGCGGCACGGTCTGGAACAGCACGCCGAACGCGGCGATCGCCAGCGCCCAACCGCGGTTGGAGAGCAGCCCCATGCGCACCACGTCCCAGCTCGACAGGCGCAGCAACACGTGTTCGCTGTCAGCGTCGGCCACCTGCCCTGATGTGGCCATGTCGTCAGCCTGTGGCGCCTGCCCGCGTTGGCGCACCAGCCGTTCCAAGGCCAGTGCCTGGTCCAGCTTCAGTACCCGCATCTCCGCTTCCGGACGCACGCCGCCGGCCGATTCCAGGCGCAGCTCGGCCACGCCGAACAGGCGGTGCAGCGGGTTCTGCCGCACTTCCACGTTGTGAATGCGGGCGAACGGAATCTCGCGCCGGTTGCGCGCGAGCAGGCCGCTGCGCACGGTGATCGCATCGCTGCCGATGCGGTAGCGGTAGCTGAGGTACTGCAGCACCGACACCAGCACCAGCACGGCAATCGCCGACAGCGGAATGAGCTGGGCCCACATCGGATCGCGGTCACCGCGCTGGCCGAACACCAGCAGCGCCACCAGCGGCAGGAAGTAGTGGCGCAGCTGCATCAGCAGCACGAACAGCCACGACCACGGGTGCAGGCGATGATCCTCGCCACCGTTGGGCAGCGACGCGGGCAGGGGGGGCGGCTGGCTCACAGGGCGTCGGCGTCCTGGTCGAGCTGGTGCGAGAGGGTGTCGCGCAGGCGCTCGGCATCGGCCTCGTCCAGGCCGCTCACCGTGACCGCGCTCATGCGGGTGCCGGCGGTGTGCACGATCAGCGTGGCCAACCCGGCACGGCGCTCCAGCGGACCACGGCGCAGGTCCAGGTGCTGTACGCGCGAAATGGGAATGCGCGTTTCCAGCTGCCACATCAGATCGCGGCGCAGGCCCAGTCCCTGCGCATCCAGGCGCCAGCGGGTGCGGGTCAGGCGCCGGCGGCCGAGCCAGGCGCCGAACACGATGCCCACCAGCAGCCCGGCCGCAGCGCCCCACAGGCCGGCGGGCAGATCGAAGAACCACCAGGCCGCTGCGAGCGGAAGGCCTGGCACGAACAGGCCGCCGAACGCGCCTTCCAGTGCTGCCAGGCGCGCGGCGCGTGCTGGCAGCGCCTGCCAGTCAGAGGTGAGCAGTGCAGGTATCGAGGCTTCGGTCACGCGGGCTCCGTCAGGCAGCAGGGCAGGCGATGGCGGCGACGGCCGCATCGCGCAGACGGTAGCAGGTCGGCCGTATTACTGGGCAGCCTGGATCAGCGCGTCGACATCCAGCATGTGGCCGGCACGATCGGCCTTGGTACGCAGGTAGTGTTCGTTCTCGGCGGTGATCTCGCCGGTGACCGGGATACAGTCCAGCACCTCGATGCCGGCGTTGCGCAGGCGCTGCGCCTTGGTCGGGTTGTTGCTGAGCAGGGCCACGCGCGCGATGCCCAGGCCCCGCAGCATTGCCACCGCGCTGCCGTAGCGGCGTTCGTCGGCACCAAAGCCCAGCTGTGCATCGGCGTCGATGGTGTCCAGGCCGTCGTGCTGGTAGCCGTAAGCACGCATCTTCGCGGCGATGCCGGTGCCACGGCCTTCCTGGTCCAGGTACAGCAGCACGCCGCCGCCCAGTTCCTTCAGCTTGCGCAGGCCACGCCGCAGCTGGTCGCCGCAGTCGCACTTGAGTGAACCGAACAGGTCGCCGGTCAGGCAAGAGGAATGCACCCGCACCGGGACCACGGCTGACAGGTCCGGTTCGCCGACGATGATCGCCACCTGGTCGCGCTGGGCCACGCCGCCGCGGAACACCGCGAAGGTGGTCATGCCGACGTCGCGCAGCGGCACCGGTGAACGTGCCACCAGTTCGTAATCGTGGGCGGCATGCGCCGCGCCTTCAGCCAGGTCGCACAGCGCGACTTCGGCCGCGCCATCGAAGGTGCGGTCATCGGCGTCCAGGCGCACCGCCACCATCGCCGGCAGCAGCAGGCCAAGCCGGGCCAGTTCAACAGCGCCGGCATCGAAGGCGTCACCGGCGCTCCAGCCGTCCGGCATCGGGCCCGGCTCGCGCAGGTAGCCCAACGAGGGCAGGGCGTCGAAGGCAACACCGGCCAGCGGCAGGCGCGCACCTTGCGGGGCCTCCACGCCAAGCACGCGGGCGCGGGTGGCGGTCAGGAACAGGTAATGCCGCTCGCGGGCGGCACTGGCGAAGGCGGCGAAGCTGCTGGCCGTGGCGCTGTCCAAGGCGATTACCGCCAGGCGCTGGCCCTGGCCATCGTGGAGCAGGACCGGGCGACCGGCACGCAGTTCGGCCACCGCGCGCTCGCAGCGGATCGCGGCCGGATCGCCGAACAGGGAAGAAGCAGACATGGCAGGACCGGGGGAGGCAGACATCGGTGTCTCTATGGGGGCGCCAGCGTCGTATTCAACGTGCTGCGGCGGTCTGTCGCAGGCCGGCGGGAGCTGCTTTCAGTGCGGATGCTCTTCGGTCGCATACGGGTCTTCCTCGTCGCTGCCCGGTGGTCGCAGGGTATAGCGCTTGTAGGTCCACTGGTACTGCGCCGGGTCCCGGCGGGCGATCCGCTCGATGCCGGCGTTGAGCGCGGTGGCGGCCACCTGCGGGTCCGGGTCGGCCACGGCCGGGTCGGTCGGCTCGATGTGCAGGGCGAATTCCATGTCCGGGCCGATCCGCTCGCACCAGCCGTACAGCACGGTGGCCCCGGTGCGCTCGGCCAGGCGGTTGACCAGGGTCATGGTCAGTGCCTGCACACCGAAGAACGGCACGAACACGCCATCGCCGGCCTTGGGCTGCTGGTCGGGCAGGATGCCGGTGGCACCGCCGTCCTTGAGTACCTTGAACAGCTGGCGCACGGCCGGGCCTTCGGCGCGCACCTGCTGCACGTTCTGGCCGCCGCGAACGATCTGCAGGAAGGCGTCGCTGGCCTCGTCCTCCGGCGGCTTGTAGACGATGGCGATCTGCCCGCGCGAGGCCAGCCACTGGTTCAGCAGCTCCCAGTTGCCGAAGTGCGGCGCGGCCACGATCACGCCCTTGCCACTGGCCAGCGCTGCGTCGTACAGGGCCTCGCCATGGCGCTGTTTCAGGTGCAGGCGCAGGTTGTCGGCGGGTTCCTGGCTCCACAGGCGCAGGGTCTCGATGGCCTGCAGGGCGGTGGAGCGCAGCAGCTCGCGGTGCAGCTGGTCGCGCGCGGTGCGGTCCAGTTCCGGATAGGCCAGTTCCAGGTTGCGCCGGGTGACGCGGCTCTCGCGGGCGTTGAGATTGATCCACGCCCACGCCAGGGCGCGCGCGAATCCCCGCAGCAGTGGCCAGGGCAGGCGGGCGAACAGGGTGGTGGCGCGGTAGACCAGCCGGGCTTTGCGTTGCGGATTCATCGGTGCCAGTTTAGCCAAGGGCGCTGCTATCGTGGCCCGCCCGTTCATTGGAAGCCCGCAGATGCTCGTCCTGATCCAACGTGCCAGCCAGGCCGCCGTCCATGTGGATGATGAAGTGGTGGGGCAGATCGGCCCCGGCCTGCTGGCGCTGGTGGGGATGGAGCCGGGCGATACCGAGGCCCAGCTGCAGCGGATGGCCGAGCGCCTGCTGGGCTATCGGGTGTTCGCCGACGAGGCCGGAAAGATGAACAGATCATTGCGCGACACCGGTGGCGGGCTGCTGCTGGTCAGTCAGTTCACCCTGGCCGCAGATACCCGTTCGGGCATGCGCCCGAGTTTCACCAGCGCCGCTCCGCCGGCAGAGGCTGAACAGGGGTTCAATCGATTTGTCGAGATCTGTCGTGAAAATCACGCGCCGGGGGTGGAAACGGGCCGATTTGGTGCCCATATGGTCGTCAGCCTGGTCAATGACGGTCCCGTGACCTTCCTTCTCAGGCCCTGAGCCTGCGGGACCACCGCCCGGCAGGCGGGGCCCCGGGCTGGTATAATGCTACGTTCCCTATTTCTCCCTAGCCGGTGGCGCGAGCACTACATGGCCAACGAACGTCCTGCCCAATCCGAAATCAAGCAACTGATCAGCAAGGGCCTGGAACAGGGCTACCTGACCTACGCCGAAGTCAATGACCATCTGCCGGACGATATGGTCGACCCGGAACAGATCGAAGACATCATCGGCATGATCAACGGCATGGGCATTGATGTCCATGAAGTTGCGCCGGATGTGGAAACCCTGCTTCTCAATGACGGCAACACCGGTAACCGCGAAGTCGATGACACCGCGGCCGAAGAAGCTGCCGCCGCGCTGAGCGCACTCGACACCGAAGGTGGCCGTACCACCGACCCGGTGCGCATGTACATGCGCGAAATGGGCACCGTCGAGCTGCTGACCCGCGAAGGCGAAATCGCCATCGCCAAGCGCATCGAGGAAGGCCTTTCGCAGGTGCAGGCCGCACTGGGCCAGTTCCCGGTGTCGGTCGAATCGCTGTTGAACGATTACGAAGCCCACAAGGAAGGCAAGAAGCGCCTGGCCGAAGTGATCGTCGGCTTCAACGACCTGGCTGAAGAAGTGGCCGCCCCGGCCGCGCCCGCTGCCTCCGATGACGGTGACGACGCCGACGCTGACGAGGAAGAGGAAGAGGACGATGATGTCGACGGCGGCGATGAAGAAGCCGCACCGACCGGTCCGGACCCGGAGGAAGTCGCCGCGCGCATGCAGGCGCTGAGCGATGCCTTCAATGCGTTCAAGAAGGCTGTGGCCAAGGGCGACAAGAAGAGCCTGCTGAAGCTCCGCGAGGAGATGTCGGCGGTGTTCGTCACTCTGAAGCTGCCGCTGCCGCTGACCGACGTGCTGACCAAGCAGCTGCGCGACACCATGGCCGGCATCAAGGCCCATGAGCGCCGCGTGCTGAACCTGGCGACCGTCACCGCACGCATGCCGCGCAAGGACTTCATCCGCTCCTGGGAAGGCAACCAGACCAACCTGGAGTGGGTGGAAGACGCACTGAAGCGCAAGCAGAAGTGGTCTTCGGCCCTGCGCGAAGTGAAGGACCAGATCATCGCCGAACAGCAGGCGACGATCGACATCGAGAAGCTGACCCAGCTGGACCTGGACGATCTGAAGGAACTCAGCCGTGCCATGGCCTACGGCGAAGCCAAGGCGCGCAAGGCCAAGAAGGAAATGGTCGAGGCCAACCTGCGCCTGGTGATCTCGATCGCCAAGAAGTACACCAACCGCGGCCTGCAGTTCCTCGACCTGATCCAGGAAGGCAACATCGGCCTGATGAAGGCGGTGGACAAGTTCGAATACCGTCGTGGCTACAAGTTCTCCACGTATGCGACCTGGTGGATCCGCCAGGCCATCACCCGTTCGATCGCCGATCAGGCGCGCACCATCCGTATCCCGGTGCACATGATCGAAACGATCAACAAGTTGAACCGCATTTCCCGCCAGATGCTCCAGCAGTACGGCCGCGAGGCTACGCCGGAGGAGCTGGCCAAGGAAATGGACATGCCGGAAGACAAGATCCGCAAGGTGATGAAGATCGCCAAGGAGCCGATCTCGATGGAAACCCCGATCGGCGACGACGAGGATTCCCATCTGGGCGACTTCATCGAGGACACCAACGTGGAGTCCCCGATCGAGAACACCACCAACATCAATCTGTCTGAAACCGTGCGCGACGTGCTGGCCGGCCTCACCCCGCGTGAAGCCAAGGTGCTGCGCATGCGCTTCGGCATCGACATGAACACCGACCACACCCTCGAGGAAGTCGGCAAGCAGTTCGACGTGACCCGCGAGCGCATCCGCCAGATCGAAGCGAAGGCCCTGCGCAAGCTGCGTCACCCGAGCCGCTCGGAGCAGCTGCGCAGCTTCCTGGATATCGACTGATTTCCAGCGACTGTTGAAGCCTTGAGAGAAACCCCGCTTCGGCGGGGTTTTTCTTTGCCCACCACATCCCTGTAAAGCCGAGCCTTTGCTTGGCTGAGACTTATAATTACGTAACAAATAATGTAACAAAGGCCCGCGTCGAAGCTGGCTCTTCGTGAATATGCCCATTATTTTCAAGCTCATAGGTGCACGGCCGCGCTTGCAGTCCCGCTTTTTTGATGCTAATTACGTAACAAATTTCGTATTACGTAATGCACATGCCACGCGCTCAACGCCCACAGGTACCGGATCTGATCGCTCAGCTGGCCCCCGGCCAGCCGCTACCTGCCGCGGCGCTGGCCGAGCGTCTGGGGGTGGACCGGATGGCGCTCAGCCGGCTGGTGGCCGCCAGTGGCCCGCAGGTGGTGCGCATGGGCAGCACCCGGGCAACCGCCTATGCGCTGCGGCGGCCCACCCGGGTCGGCAGCGAATGGCCGCTGTACCGGCTGCGCGAAGATGCGACGCTGGAGGAGCTGGGGCGGGTAATTGCGCTGGTAGGAGGCGGCTTCCACGTCGATGCCGGGCCTGACTGTCCGAACCTGCGACGCGCGCCCGAAGGTGACGTTGCCGCCTTCTTTCCTGACTTGCCGTGGTACCTGGATGACCTGCGACCGCAGGGCTTTCTTGGTCGCAGCTTCGCCCATGGCCGTGCGCAGGCGCTCGGCCTGCCGAAGGACCTCAAGAGCTGGCAACCGGACGATGTGTTGATGGTCCTGGTAACCGCTGGCGGGACTGAAGCGGGCGATCTGCTGCTCGGTACCGCCGCCGTGGAGGCGGCGATGGAGACGTTGCAGGTGCCGATCGATCGGGTTGCGGCCGACGATCGTCTTGCACATTATCGCGAGCGTGCGCGTGCTGCGCTGGACGGAGAGGACGTGGGCTCCTCGCCGGGTGGCGAGCAACCCAAGTTCACCGCCACCGTAGAGGCCTACGGCAGGCGCCGCTCGGTCCTGGTCAAGTTCGCGCAACCCGATGAAGGCGCCGCCGCCCAGCGTTGGAGCGATCTGCTGGTCTGCGAACATCTGGCGCTTGAGGCCCTGCGCGAGTCCGGACAAGCCGCGGCGTCCAGCGAACTGCTGCAGTCGCCCACGCACACCTTCCTGGAAATCGAGCGCTTCGACCGCACGCCCGATCTGCTGGGGCGGCGAGGCCTGGTCTCGCTGCTGTCGCTATCGTCAGCGTTCACCGGCGAGGTCACCCCAGCGTGGCCGGTTGCAGGCGCCGAACTGCGTGATCAAGGCTGGCTGACGGCCGACACCGTGCAGGCGATGGGCCGACGCCACGCGTTCGGGCGGCTGATCGGCAACAGCGACATGCACCACGGCAACATCGCCTTCCACTTCATTGATCGCGGCCCGCTGCCATTGGCGCCGGTCTACGACATGCTGCCGATGTCGCTGGCGCCGTCAAAGCTGGGCGTGTTGCGCGCGGACGAGCCGCTGTCGCCGGTCGCGCCGCTGGGCAGTGGTGATCTGCAGCATCTGCGCTGGGCGGCACCGGTGGCTGAAGCATTCTGGCAGTGTGTGGCTGTTGACGGGCGGATCCAGTCGCCAGCAATGCGGTCATTGGCGGGGGCGAACGCCGAGCGGGTGCGGGAGATGGGCGAGCGGTTTGGGTGAGCCAGCTGTTGCGCAAGCCTAGGCGCGTGGCGTTGCGCAGCGATGGCTGAGGGTTTTTCAGTGTGTCTTGGCGCCGGCGGGTAGCCGGTTGAGCGCAGGCTCCACTACACTGTGACGCTGCGCCGGGCCTATAGCTCAACGGTTAGAGCAGGGGACTCATAATCCCTTGGTTCCAGGTTCGAATCCTGGTGGGCCCACCAATTCAGCGTGCATGATCGGCTGCTGGTCTCCTCTTCCCCGCGCGCACTGCCTTCAAGGCAACATCTGATCCACACGCAAGGATCGAACATGCCCGACACCCGCGCCCCGGTGGAAGACTTCACCACTGAAATCGAAGACAGCCGGCATCTGTTCGCCTGGTGCCTGGTGCGCTACGGCCAGATTCCCGAAGCGCTGGCAATCGAACAGGCACGCGAACGTTATCCCGACCAGACCGCCGGCCACGAATACGAGCACGAACTGCTCTTCCACGACGAGCCCTGGCATTGGGCGATGCTGCATGTGCTGGGCGAAGGGTACTGGCACCAGAACCCGGAACTGTTGCAGCCGTCGCTGGAGTACGACACCGAATCGGACGCGCTGTGCCTGGCGCGCGGCGAGCCGATTCCCTTGCTGGATGAGGATGAGTATCTCGGTGCGCTTGCGCACGCGCGCCATATGCATGCGTGGACGTTGATCCATCAGGCAGGGATTGACGAAGAGCAGGCACAGCGGCAGGCGCTTGAGTACTACGCGTACTTTCCGCCGCATCATCGCTGGCGCATGTGCGTTCACGATGCGCGCGCTGCATGGGTCGACGTGATGAGCGTGCTGCACATCAATGACTACTGGAGCCGGCCCGAACTGCAGAGGCCGCCTGAGGCGTACTGGCGCGCGTCACGTGCATTCGCCCTGGCACAGGGGTTTCAGCTGCCGGAAACTCCGCCTCCCTCATGAGAGGGCGCTGCAAGGGTGGCATGATGCGGCTTCCACCGATCCGCACGTTCAGGAGCCCGCATGAAACCCAGTGCCCGCATGTTCGTCGCCCTGACCGCCGTCGCTGCATTGCCTGCCGCTGCAGAGCCTTCCGAATCTCCCAAGCGCCCTTCCGTTGAAACCCTGCAGCGCCTGATCGTCGACAAGGCACCACAGACGCGCGTGCAAACACCGGACCACGAGCGCATCACCGCACGGCGCATCGATATCGTCGATGACACGGGGGTGATCCGCATGACGCTGTCCGGAAAGACACCGGCACCGATCATCGATGGCCTGCAGTACAAGCGCGCCTTCAATGTGGCCGGCATGGTGCTGTACGACGACCAAGGCAGCGAACGCGGTGGCTTCGGCACCGCCGATGTCGACGGCGGCATGGCGGTGCTTGCGCTGGACCATCCGGCGATGGATGCGATCGGCTGGCGGGTATCACCCGATGGTGCGGTGAGTTTTTCGATCAACCAGGCGCCGAAACTGATCCGTGAGCCTGCATTGGGCAACAAGCTGATTCCTGGGGTGCAAGCACCGACCCGCATCGGTCTGGTGGTCGGGCCTGACGGCACGCCGGCCATTGCCTTGAACGACAAGGCAGACCGCACGCGACTGCGGCTGACTGTCACTGCGGAAGGCTACGGCGCGATCGAGTTCCTCGATGCGCAGGGCAAGGTGATCCACACATTGGCGCCGGAGGCTGAACTTCGGCGCTAGCACGTGCGGGTCGCCGATCGGCGCTTACCCGCGCCGCCCCTTGCCATCAATGCTGTACCGCCCGGCCCCGGTGCAGGCCAGCAGCAGGAAGCCACCGGCCAGCCCCAGGTTCTTCAGGAACATGATCTGTTGGGTCTGGTCGGCGAAGTTGTGATGGAAGATGAAAGCGGTGACCAGGCTGAAACCCACCAGCACGATCGACACCAGCCGGGTCTGGAAGCCGAACAGGATGCACAGTCCGCTGCCGATCTCGAAGGCGATGGTGGGCCAGAGCAGGATGCCGGGCACGCCCATCGCTTCCATGTAGCCCTGGGTGCCGCTGAGATCACCGAGCTTGCCCAGGCCGGAGATGAGGAACAGCGCCATCAGCAGGATGCGTGCAAGCAGGTAAGCGAGCGAATGGGATGAGTGGCTCACGTCGGTGTCCTCGGAGATGGCCGGCGAAGGCGATCGGAGCCCACCGGCAGTGAAGCCCGTGTCTACGCCAAGGGCAACGCCTTGACAGCTGGCCGTCCGCAGGAGACCTTTCTCCCATGACGATTGATATTGAATCGCTCAGCCTTCGGGAGCTGGGCGCCTTGGTGGTTGCCGCTGAACAGCGGAAACAGCTGATTTCCAGCCGCCGTCCGGCCAGTGCGGTACGGCGGATGTTGAAGGCCGCCGCGGCCGAAGCCGGTTACACCCTCGAAGAACTCTTCGGTGGCGAAGCCTCGGAAACACCTGCGCCCGCCCGCAAATCCGCCCGCCGTAAATCCGGCAAAGTCGCGCCCAAGTATCGCGACCCGGAATACAAGCGCCTGACCTGGACCGGTCGCGGGCGCATGCCGCGCTGGTTGGCGTCCAAGGTGTCGATGGGCCACAAGGCCACCGATTTCCTGATTCCTGGCTTGGCCAGGCCGACCGCTGGCAAGACCAGCACCATCGGCAAGCGGACCGTCATCAAGAAGGGATGAGGCTGCGGCACTGCTACCCTGCCCGGGTCTTTCAACCAAGGAGCACGGGATGGCACACGAGGGTGGCATGACGATCACGCCGAAAGTCCTGTACACAGCCGCAGGCGCGGCCGTGCTGGTCAGCCTGCTGGCCTGGGCGGTGGAATGGACTGGGATGGCCTATGTCTGCCCGTACTGCCGCGTGCAGCGCACGGTCATCGGCGTGCTGGGCATGCTGATGCTGTTCGCGCGACCGGGCGGTCTCATCGTGCCCTGGTTGTCGTACACCGCAGGGGGCTTCGCGTTCGTGGTCGCGGCGATGCAGCACTTCAACGGCTGGAAGCGCATTTCCGCCGGAGATTTCAGCTTCAACGCGCAGTGGTATATCGACCCGTGGCTGCTGTCAGGTTGCGCGATGCTGATCCTGGTGGCGCAGCTGATGCTGGTGCAGGCCGCATGCCGGCGCAGTCTGCACTGAGGGCTGCCCACGGGCGTAGCGTCAGGCGTTCTGGAACACCGCCAGCTGCGCAGCGAACGCACGCTGGTAGGCGGGGCGCTGCGTTGCACAGCCCACATAGGCCACCACCTGCGGGTATTCGTCGAGCAGGCCGCTGCTCTTCAGGCGCAGCAGCACCGAGACCATCATCAGGTCGCCCACGCTGAAGTCGTCGTCAAGCCACAGGGCTTTGCCCAGCCACGCCGACAGCTGCGCCAGCCGCATACGCACACGCTCATCGAGCATCGGCAGGCGCTGTGCATACCAGGGCTGTTCGCGCTCCAGCACCCAGGCCATCGAGCGCTCGACGATGGGCGGCTCCACCGTATTCAATGCAGCGAACACCCACATGATCGCGCGCATGCGCGCATCCGGATCGGTCGGCAACAGACCGGGATGCTGCTCAGCCAGGTGCAGGGCGATCGCGCCGGATTCGAAAAGGATCTGGCCGCCGTCCTGCCAGGTGGGGATCTGCCCGAAGGGGTTGCGGGCCAGGTGCGCGGGCTGCTTCAGCTCGGCAAAGCCGAGCAGCTGCACGTCGTAGGGCACGCCCAGCTCCTCCAGCGCCCAGCGCACGCGCATGTCACGGGCCAGGCCCTGGCCGCGGTCCGGGGAAGTGGCGAAGGCGGTGAGGATCGGGCACATCGTGGCACTCCTGCAGGTCGAAGGGCCTGCCTTTCCTGTTCCGACGAACGACGGGGCGGGAAATCGACATCGCCCGATTCGAGCCCTCACCCAACCCGATGCAGCTTCCGGTACTGATCCGGCGTGCACTGCGCGTGCCGCTTGAACATTTCTGCAAACGCACTGACTCCTGAATAGCCCAGCTCTTCGGCGATCCGGCTGATCGGTCGGCGCGTGCACAGCGCCTCGGTGGCGCGCACGAACTTCACCCGCCCACGCCAGTCGCCAAGCGACATGCCCAGTTCACTGCGTGCCAGGCGCTCCAGCTTGCGCACACTCATGTGGTGCCGGCGCGCAATATCGGCCACCGATTCGGCGGCGCTCAGGTGCTTCTCCACATGCACCATCACCTGCTTCAGCACATCACTGCTGGCGACCGGCAGGAAGCTGGGCAGCACCGCGGCATTGACGATCTGATCGATCACCACCGCGGCCATGCGCTTCTGCGCGGGTGTCTTCGGATCAGTCACGCCCTGTTGCGCCAGTTCGTGCAGCAGCTCACGCAGCAATGGACTCACCTCCAACGCATGGCAACGCACGGGCAACCTGCGTGACAACGCGGGTGAAAGGTAGGCCGAACGATAGGCCAGTGCCGACCGGTTGCGTGAGTAGTGGGCCATGCCGGGTGGAATCCAGATGGCGTAATGGGGCGGAGATACCATCCACTCACCATCGATCTTCATCTCCATGACGCCCTGTGCGACGAAGTTGAACTGTCCCCACGGATGACTGTGCGTGCCCCAGTTGGTGGGCTCCATTGCGCCCTGCCGGAAGTAGATCGGGCCGGGCAGCTGGCTGAAGGTGGGGATCGGCTCAAGCGGTTGCCGCAAGCGAGAGGCGGAATGGCGCATTTTCGGGATGTCCTCGATATGCGCCAAGCGTACGCTGGCCATTCCCCTGCGTACAGCTGCCGTCTTGAACTATCTCTTCCCGATCCTTGCGTGCCTGCTATGGGGCGCGAACACCATCGTCACCAAGCTTGCCTCCGGTTCAGTGGGCCCGATCGACATCGGCTTCTTCCGCTGGCTGGTGGCCGCCATCCTGCTGCTGCCGTTTGCCCTGCCACGCCTGCGCCAGAATCTGCCGACCGTACGTGCAAACCTCGGCCGCTTCCTGGTGCTGGGGTGCCTGGGCGGCGTGATGTACCAGTGCCTGGCCTACTACGCGGCACACTTCACCTCGGCTACCAACATGGGGGTGATCCAGGCCCTGATCCCGCTGATCGCGTTGGCGCTGTCACGCGTGTTCATGGGCCATCCGGTACGTGGCACCTCCATCCTCGGAGCGGTGATCTCCAGCATCGGCGTGGTTGCGGTGGTGTCCCAGGGCGACCTGGCGCGGTTGGCTACGCAGGGCCTGAACCGCGGTGATGCGATCATGCTGGTCGGCGCGTTGGCCTTCGCCGCCTACAACGTGCTGATGCAACGCTGGAAGATCCCGCTGTCGGTGCTGGAGTCACTGTTCCTGCAGGCCACGGCGGCGTCGCTGATCCTGCTACCGTTGCAGCTGCTGATCGGGACCGGGGTGGACAACCTGACGGCGGTCGGCTGTATCGGCTTCGCGGCGGTCTGTGCATCCATTCTCGCGCCGCTTACCTGGATGACCGGCCTTTCCCGGCTGGGCGCAGCGCGTGTTTCCGGCTTCTTCAATTTGGTGCCGATCGTCACCGCAGCGTTGGCGGTGATGCTGCTGGGCGAATCGCTCAGTGGTTGGGTACTGGGCGGTGGCCTGCTGGCGGTGTCCGGCGTGGTGTTCGCTGAGTACGCTGCCAAGCGCGCGGCGGCGCAGGCGTAGCGCCGTGATCACGCAACGTGCACCGATCCGCACAGCGCCTGCTGCACCCGCAACTCCAGCGCATCCACATCGTGGCCTCGTTTGCCCTGCAGGCTGAGATACAGCGACAACGGGTCAACCGCATCGTCGATGCTGGTGAACGCGGGCGGATATGCCCAGATCTGCAACCGGGCATTCTGTGCGCAGGTGGGCCCCGGCGCCGGCAGTGCGCCCAGTACCCTCCAGGTTTCGATGTGCAGGGCACGGGTGGTGCTGGCCGCCTGCGTGGGATCGGCAAGGAGGGCATCGGTACCGGCCACGGGTGCCGGATGGCCGGCACCGCGGAGCACATCGGCGGTCTGTTCCCAACAGACATCCACCTCTTTCAGCACCGGTGAACGCAGGAATGGCTGTGCCCGGGCCCAGACCTCGTCGCGGTTGCCGGCCAGCTTCAGGAAGCGCTCGCGGCCACCGGTGGAGCGTTCGACCAGGCCGCGTTCGACCAGTTCGGCAGAGAGGCGCGATGCTGTCATGGAGGTGTAGCCGGCGGCCGCACTGATCTCGCGGGGAGACCACCATCGCGGCTGCCCCGACAACAACGCGTGGATCAACACGGCCTGTGCCGAGGGCAGCAGCGAGATGGCCTTCTTCTCGTGATCGGGCGCGTCGCGGAACTCAATGGCCAGGCTGGGCGCGAACAGCTGGGCATGCGGAACCACGAAGTCGATATGGGCCTCCACCAGGAACCGCCGCTGGGTCGGGGTGAGATAGGGAGAGACATACAGGACCAGTGCATTTGCCGCAGCGCGCAGGCAGCGGACGTCCTGGATGACGCGGCTGCTGGACTCGCTGGGCTCGCGGGCCACGGCAAGCATCGCAGGGGTTTCCCCATACAGCATCAGCTCGGCAAGGTGGTAGCGCGAGGACATCGCGCGTGGAATGGCATGTGATGAGGCAAGCGGGTGCACCGCAGAGGCGAGCCCGGGGAGAATCCTGCGCAGGTACCGCTGCGCGTCAGTGACCAGGTCGGTCAGGCCAGTGCGAACTGCCGTCGTCATCTCGTACTTCCCTTGCGGCGGCACGTCCGGAGGATCGGGACCGGGCCACACCGTCGCGTTCAGTGGTGAACCTGGAGACGGGCGTGCAGTGTCGAGGCGCGTGGCGATCCATGCGGTCCTGCTCCCATGCCGTCATGACATCAGTGTTGCCGGGAACCTTGGAGATTCCGTCGAAGAACGATGGAGATCGAGTGGAGGTTGTGTGCATCGTGGCCGGCGGACTCCCCCTCCGCCGGCCACGAGCACGTACCTGTCGATCAGAAGCGCTGCGAGTACTTCACGTACACGGTGCGGCCGATGTCGAAGCCGCCGTAGTAGGGGAACGAGCTGGAGGGCTTGGAGAACATGATCGGGCCCTGGTGGTTGAATACGTTGTTCGAGCCCAAGGCCACCGTGCCATCCCACGGCAGCTTGTAGCTGACCTGGATGTCGTGGAAGGTGTTCGAACCCACCTTGCGCAGCGCATCCGGCTCGCCGTAAGCGTAGCGGTCGGGCAGGGTGCAGGGCCGGTTCGGCACGCAGTTTTCAACCATGCCGGAGAAGTAGCGCACGGTGTACTGGGTGCTGAAGTTGCCGAGCTGCCAATTCACGCCCAGGTTCGAGCGCAGTCGGGAAATGCCCGGCTGGCCGATCCGGCCCATCATGATCGTGTCGCCAGCCGAGTTCTGGTTCTGCTCGTCGTACTTGGAGACGTAGCTGTTCTGCAGGTCGATGGTGAACCGGCCAAAGGAGAACTCGGGCAGGCGATAGCGGATGCCCAGATCCCAGCCTTCGGTCTCCATCGAGCCCAGGTTGGCGAGGCCGTAGAACATGCTGGTGATGTGGCCATCACCGGCGCGCTTTACGCTTCCGCAGCGCGAGGCATTACCCAGCACGTAGCAGTCACGCAGGATGCGGTCGACGCTGTCCTGGATGATCATGTTGGTGATCTTGTAGCTGTACCAGTCGAGGTTGATGTCCAGGCCATCGACCCAGCGCGGGCTCCAGACCACGCCCACCGTCTTGCTCTTGGACTCCTCCGGGCGCAGCTTCGGATTGGAGCCGGTGGTGAACTCGTCGGGGGTGGCACAGGGATAGCTGGCACAGGGCTTCAGGCTCTGGTTCAGCTGCTGGTAGCCCAGCGGTACGCCCGCCGCGTTGCAGGCGGCATTGCCGTTGACACTGTTGGTGGCGCCGGTACCGCAGGGATCGACATACGTCTCGAAGCTGGTGCCCAGGCCGCCGTACAGATCGGAGATGCTCGGTGCGCGGAAGCCTTCGGCGAAGGTACCGCGGATCATCAGCTCTTCGATCGGGCGCCAGGCGAAGCTGGCTTTGGAATTGGTGGTGCTGCCGAAGTTGCTGTAGTCGGAATAGCGCGTGGCCAGGTTCACGGTCAGCTCCCTGGCGAACGGCAGGTCACGCAGCACCGGCACGTTTACTTCGGCGAAGAACTCGTTGAGGCTGTAATCACCGGCGGTGGTGGAGGCACCCAGCGCCGTGCTCTGCCGCGACTGCGCGAAGGCGTCGGGCACGAAGCGGCCCTCTTCCTTGCGGTACTGGTAGCCCAGGGCGACGGACAGGTCGCCGGCGGGAAGTTCGATCACCGGTCCTGAGATGTTGGCGAAGTAGCTGCGGGTCTTGGTGATGCCGGTATCGTTGAACGTCGGGAACAGGAAGCGCTGCAGCTCGGGATCGGAGAGAGAGCCAGCCCCCGCGACCCCGAACGGCAGCAGAGGATTCCAAGCCAGGCAGCCCGAGACCGGCGATGCCGCCGTACCACAGCGGGCCACACCATTGGCGTCGAGGTAGGAGGGCCCCAACGCCTGCCGGGAAGCGATCAGGCTCATGTCGCCACGGCCCGTTTTAGTAACTTCATTGCGGTTGAACAGCGCGCCGACTTCCCAGTCGTACGCCTTGCTTCCCAGCTCGAAGTAGCCGGACAGGCTGGGCGCGACGCGCAGGGACTTCAGCTTGCTTTCGGTGGTGCGAGGCACCTCCCACAGGCGGCGATTGAACGCGATGCTGTGGTCGATGGGATTGAACACGCTGGCCGCATCCAGCGGCGTACCGAACTTGGTCGACTGGTACGGGTAACCTGCAATCTGCTGGTCGGTGGTGCGTTCGTTGTAGCCGATATCGGCAGTGAACTTGATCTGCTCGGTCAGCGCGTAGTCCGTGCTGAGGAACAGCGAGCGACGCTCGATGCCGGTCTGCAGGTGCATCTGCTCGCTGCCGTTGGCGAACTCGGCCGGCGTGATCGGATGGTAGTCGTTCGGGTTCTTCGGGTTGCCGCCACGATTGAGCGTCTTGAACACCGCATCACCGGTGTTGCACTTGTACAGGGCCGGATCGCACCACGAACCGTTCTGGCTGATGTTGCTCCAGTCCGCGCCGGGGTAGTTGGGGCCAGCACCACCGTACCGGGAGAACTCACGGTCGCGGGCAAACACCGGGTCCGACTTCTGGTACTCCAGCGCGAGCGTGTAACCGCCGCGTTCACCACGTGCACCGGTGACCAGCGAGAAGGTGCTGTCCTTGCCGTCGCCCTGGCTGAACTGTCCATGCTGCATGGACACTTCCAGGCCTTCGTAGTTCTTGCGGGTGATGATGTTGACCACGCCGGCGATCGCATCCGAGCCGTACAGCGCAGAGGCGCCGTCCTTCAGTACGTCGATGCGCTCTACCGCGCTCATCGGGATCTGGCTGAGATCCTGGTAGCCGCCGGTGGTGGCGCCCAGGCGCTTGCCGTTGACCAGTACCAGCGAGCGGGTGGCGCCCAGGTTGCGGATGTTCACGTAGTAGCCACCGACGTTCTCGCCGGAAGCCAGTGCGCGCGCACGCGAAATGGTCGGGGCGCCAGTGGAGGTGAGGTTCTGCAGCAGGTCGGCAATGGTGGTGAAGCCCTGCTGTTCGATCATCGCGCGGGTGATGGCGATGATGGGCTGCTGCGTCTCGATGTCGACGCTGCGGATGGCCGAGCCGGTGACCTGGATGCGATCGAGGTTCTTCGGTGTTTTCTCGCTGCCATCCTGGGCATGTGCGGCCGGCGACCAGGTGGCCGCCAGGGCGGTGCCCACTGCCAGTGAAAGCAGGGTGTACTTGTAATGCATTTGGCTCTCTCCAAATCCAGTTGAATGGGTTTCGTGCATGGCTGCGTGGAAACCGATCTGAAACTCCGCTGTGCGGAATCGGAAGGAACCTAACACTCCGTTTACATCCTGATTACGTTATGGACGCGTTATCGTCGCGCGCGGGATCCTGCATTCATGCACGGGCCCTGCACGAAATCTCTACGCGTCCACATGCTGCTTTGCATCAGTGTGTCTGCGCACCTTTTGCAGATCGAAGGAGACGCGTAGTGAATACCCCTGGAAAGCCAAAACCCAGTTGGCGGCAGAGGCATGTACTGCTGCTTGTACTGGCGATCGTGCTGCTGGTCGCGTTGATCATCATCATCGCGCCCTGGTGAATCGACGTCGATTCGCTCATTCACCGTGAATGGAAATGAGCCTGCGCATGAAGAAGTCAGCGCGCGTTGAATGTGGTGATGTGCACATCAATCCGTACTCACCCGACAGCCACGGCACACCCGCCACAGTGGGGTCGAAGGCAACGCAATCGCGCTGCCATTCCCCACAGACTTTCGAGCACACAGGAGCGACTCCATGAGCACCCAGTCCACCATTGAACATCGCCTCAACGACCTGATCGAGATCGCCCGCGACGGCAAGTCGTTCTATGAAGAAGCCGCGACCAAGGTGAAGGATGCCGAGCTGTCGGCATTGTTCACCCGCATCGCCGGCGTCAAGGGTCGTATCGTCTCGGCGTTGAGCAGCTCGGTTGCTGCCAGCGGCGGCAAGCCGGCCGAGCACGGCACCATGGTCGGTTCGATGCAGCAGTTCTACGGCAAGGTGCGTGCCGCGTTTGGCGACACCAATTACGGCTATGTGGCCGAACTGGAAGAATCCGAAGATCGCCTGCTTGGCGCGTTCAAGGACGTGCTGAAGGACAACGAGCTGCCGCCGGCCGTGCGCCAGGAAGTGACCCAGCTACTTCCGGAAGTGCAGGAATGCCACAACGTCATGCGCGCCCGCAAGCACGCCATGAAGGTGGCCTGACGCTCACTGGCGGCCTTCTCCCCGGGGCCGTCACGGCCGGGGCGGCATTGCCGCTCCGGCCATCTTTGCAGCAGGCGGCTCAATCCCGCGTTTCAGGTGCGATGTCCGTCAAATGCAGCACGCGGCCGATCAGCTCGCTGAAGATCGGTGCAGCGACGGTGCCGCCGCCATAGCCCCCCAGCCGCGCATCCGGATCGTCAACAACCACGGCGACCGCATAGCGCGGATGGTCTGCGGGAACGAGGCCGGCGAACAGCGATGTGTAGCGGCGTGCATAGCCGCCGGCACTGGCCTTGCGCGCGGTGCCGGTTTTCCCCGCGATCGGGTAGCCGATGATGCGCGCACGGGTCGCAGTGCCGCCCGGCCCAGAGGTGGTTGCCAACATCGACAGTACCTGCTCGGCAACATGTGCAGGCATCGCCCGTGTGCGGACCGGTGAGGGCCCGAGCTCGAACGTTGGTTGTACGCGCATGCCGTGGTTGGCCAGTGTGGCGTAGGCATTGGCCAGCTGCAGCGTGGTCATCGACAGGCCGTAGCCATAGGCCATGGTCTGCTTGCTGGTGCCGCTCCAGGCGTGCGTATCGGCCAGCGTACCGCTGCGCTCTCCGGGAAAGCCGCTACCGGTCGGGTGCCCGGCCCCCAAGGCCGCGAACATGTCGTGAAGCTGGTCGCTGCTGAGGCGACGTGAGATCAACGAAATGCCGACGTTTGAACTTTTTTTCAGTACCTCGGTGGTATCCAGTACACCCAGGTCCCGGTAGTCGCGAGTGGTGAAGCGTCCGTTGCGGATCCAGCCGGGGTGGGTGTTGAACGTGCTGGTTGTGGTGATCACGCCGGCATCGAGCGCCGCAGCCACCGTGAATGGCTTCACCGTGCTGCCGGGCTCGAATACATCGGTGACGGCGCGGTTGCGGTGGGCGTCGATCGGCCCCGCGCCGGGATTGTTGCTGTTGTACGTGGGCCAGTTGACCATCGCCAGGACCTGGCCACTACCGACTTCCAGCACGACCACGCTGGCGGCCGCAGCGCCGTGGCGTTGGGCCGCCGGCCCCAGGCCTGCATGGAGGGTGTACTGCATGCGGCTGTCGAGCGACAACACGATGTCCTCGCCGGCGCGCGCAGGACGGCCGCGGTCGCGCAGCTCCACCGGGCGGCCCTTGCGGTCGATGATGACGTCGCGGTAGCCCGCCCGGCCCGCCAATCGCGCCTCGAACATCCGTTCCAGTCCTTCCACACCACGGCCTTCGATATCGGTGATGCCGATGACCTGCGCGAACAGATCCGACTGCGGGTAAAAGCGCTTGAACTCCCGCTGCAGGTGCACTCCGGCGGGAGCCCTGGCGAGCAGAGCTTCGAAGCTCGTTGGATCACCCCGGCGGAAGCCGGGCAGGTAGACGAAGCGCCGCTTTCGGTCGCGCGCGAGCAGGCGGGCCAGCGCGGTGGCATCAGCGTCCAGTGCCGTTGCCAGTGCTTCGACCGCCCCGGATGCATCGAAGAATTCCCTGGGGTCGATCCACAGCGAAGCCACCGGCGCTGACCCGGCGATGACGGTGCCATGGCGATCGTAGAGCGTGCCGCGATGGGCACGCAGGGGATGGTGCCGAAGCATCCGCGCTTCGGCTTGCCGCAGGTAGAAACGATGGTGGATGATCTGTACATCGGCCGCGCGTGCCAGCAGCAGGCCGCCCATCGCGACCAGTGCTGCGCAGGTCAGGCGGTAGCGGCGGCGGAAATCATGGCCGCGTGCTGCACGTGGGGAAAGGCTCCTGTTGCGTACACCGCTGGACATCGATCGCGTCGCTACAGCGGCTGATCGGCGATGTACGCCAGCAGCGCAGCGGCGCTGTCGACGACGCTGGCATGGCTGCGACTGTTGGCAATGGCCATGCAGGTGATTTCGGCATCGCGCAGTGCTGCCAGCCGGTCCTGCAGGCGGGGATAGGGCTCGGCCGAGCGATAGGTTGCGGTGTAGCCGGCGTCCAGCATCGGTTGGATCTGCACGGGGTGGTTGCCATGCAGCTCGCGCAGCGCGTGGTCCAGCCGAGCGACATCGCAGGACGCAACGGCATTGAACGCGTATTCCCACGCCACGGCATTGGCCATGCCCATGTCGATCTGCTTGAGCAGTGCATCGCGCGGCGGTGTACCGAGGGGCGGGGCTGGCACCGCCAGCGCATCGGTGGCCGGCAGTGCGATCAGAAGCAGGATCAGTGGAAGGTTCAGTCGCATGTGTGTGGCTCCCGGCGTGAAGCAGAGGCGCGTGCTGCGGGGCTCTGCTGTGGGCGTCCCAGCAGTGCCACCGCCAGGCTGGCCAGCGTTGCGGCGATGGCCGAGGTCCACAGGGCGCTGGCGAACCCGTGGCTGTAGATCGCCTGTGCGAACGTCGCGGTGTGAGTGCCGGCGAATGTACCGGTGGCGATCGCATCGGCCATCGGCCGCACGTCGTCGGGTGGCACCGCCGCGGCCAACGCCTCGCGGATGCCCAGGCTCAGTGCGCTGGAAAGGATGGTGAAGCCCAGCAGGATGCCGACGAAGCGCGTGGTGGCGCTGATGCCGGAGGCCATGCCGGCGCGGTCGCGCGGTGCCGCACCAATGATGGCCTTGGAGGTCTCGCCATTGAGGATGCCGCCACCGGCACCGATCACAACCATCGCGAGCAATGCCAGCCATGGCCGTTGCTGCCACGCGGCGAGGCCGGCCACGGCGTTGCCGGCGGCGGTGATCGACAGGCCGATGGCCAGCACGGCTGGGCTCGTCAGGTGGCGGCCCAGCCGCCGGCCGATCGCAGGGAACAGCAGCATCGCCGCAGCAAACGGCAGCATGCCGACACCGGCGGCCAACGCGCCCAGCCCCATGCCATTCTGCAGATACTGCGGCAGCATCGAGGCCATCACCTGGGCGCTTACCGAGTAGCCGACCATGGCGATGAGCGCGCCGACAAAGCGCGGGCTGGCCAGCAGTCCGAGATCCACCATGGGATGCGGCCGTGCCCGCTCAACGATGACGAAGGCGGTCGCCATGACGAAGGCCAGGGCCAGCCCGGTCAACGCCGTTGCAGCGCCCCAGCCCTGCGCCAGGCCTTCCACCAGGAACAGCACGATGCCGAAGATCGCCAGGCTGAAGGTGGCGATGCCGGGCGGGTCGAGCGGGCGGAGCACGCTGTCGGAGGATTCCGGTATCCAGCGCAGCGCGCCGTAGCCGAGCAGGGCGAGGAACGGCAGGATTGCGATGAACACCGCGCGCCAGCCCCACAGTGTGGAAAGCGCGCCACCGATCAACGGCGAGAGCACCATCATCATGCCCATCGCCGTGCCCCAGAATGCCCACGCGTTGTCCTTGGCGGCCCCCTCGTGGAAGGTGTGGCCGATGATCGACAGCGACGGCGCCAGCAGGAATGCGGCACCCACGCCCTGCAGCGCCCGTGCGAGGTAGAGCGATGCTGCGGTCGGCGCCAACGCGCACAGCAAAGAGGTGAGGGCGAACACGGTGATGCCGATCAGCAGCACGCGGCGGCGGCCGCAACGGTCGGCGATGGCACCGGCCGGCAGCAGCAGCGAAGTGAATGACAGGATGTAGGCGCTGATCACCCACTCGATATCCGCGAACCCGGCATGCAGGTCACGCGCGATGCCGGGCAGGGCTACCGCCACTGCATTGGTCTCGAGCACGGTCATCGTGCAGCCCAGCGAGGCCACCAGCAGGACCCGGTCGGGCAGCCTGCGTGGCACGGGGGAAGGGGTGGGGGAGGGCGGCACCGGTCGCTCGCAAGAGGGAGAGGACAGGCATTCCAGCAGCGATCGGTGTTTGTTTCATTCTCGGTGTTTTCCCAGTACGTTAGGTTTTGCCTAACAAAGCGCCGCCCATGGAACGCCGTCACCTGGAGTACTTCGTCACCTTGGCCGAGGAGTTGCACTTCGGTCGTGCAGCGCTGCGCCTGGGGATCGCCACGCCGACCCTGAGCGTGCAGATCCAGGACATCGAGCGCCGGCTCGGGACCCGCCTGTTCGAGCGCGGACGTCGGGAGGCGGCGCTGACCTCGGCCGGCGAGGTGTTCCTGGCCGAAGCACGTGACGTGCTGCGCCGGTTCGAGCAGGCCGAAACCGTGGGCCGGCGGGCTGGCCGCGGCGAGATCGGCAAGATCGAGATCGGTTATGTGGGCTCGGCGTTGTATGCCGGCGCGCTGCAGGACCAGCTGAGCCGGTTCCGCGACCGCTATCCCGGCGTTGACCTGCAGGTGAGCGAATGGCCGATGGGCGTGCTGCCGGAGCTGCTGCAGCAAGGCCGGGTGGACGTGGTGTTCTGCCGGCCGCCGATGGATGTGCCCGACAGTTTCGGTGAACACACCCTGGTCGAGGACCAGTTCTGCGTGGCCTTGCCGGAAACCCATCCGCTGGCGCAGGCGCGGAGTCCGGTGCAACCGGCGGCGCTGGCCAGGGAAGGGTTCGTGATGCCGGAACAGCCGGCCGGCGCGATGGAGGTCGCGCGACGGGGCGGCTTCATTCCACGCATCCGTTCGCAGCCCGGCCATCTGGCAGCGGTGCTGGCCGAGGTTTCCGTCGGTGTCGGTTCGGTGGCGATCGTGCCATCGGTGCTGCAACGCACGCTGGTGCTGCCGGGCATGGTCTATCTGCCGCTGGCCGGGCCGACCATCGTTTCGACCATTGCCGTGCAGTACCGCCAGGCCGAGACCTCGTCGGTGGTGCGGCGCCTGATCGAACAGGTGAAACAGACGCCATGCAGGCGCATCGACATGCTGCCGCTGGGCTGACCGCTGCGGCCGCTTGCCGGTGGTTGCTACACTTGCGCCACCTGTACAGGTATTCGATGGCGCCATGAACAACGGGAACGGTCCGCAGACAGTTCGCTGAGCCGCAACAACGATGCAGACGTTGTTGCGGTGATCATCCCTGCGATGCACGCGAAGTGGATGGATCACCGCCGGATTCACTCTGGGCGGAGGCTCCCCATGTTCAATCGACAGGCCCCACGTTGGGCCCATTCCCTGCCGTCGGCCATCGCGCTGATGGCCCCCTTCGATCTCCTGGCCTCGCTGGCCATGGATATCTACCTGCCTGTGGTTCCTGCAATGCCACGCGCGCTGGGCACCTCGCCGGTGCTGGTGCAACTGACGCTCAGTGCCTACCTGCTGGCGCTCGGCGTGGGCCAGTTGGTGTTCGGCCCACTGTCCGACCGCATCGGGCGACGGCCGGTGCTGTTGCTGGGGGCGTTGCTGTTCACCGCCGCGTCGTTGGCGCTGGCGGCGTCCAGCAGCGGTGCGGCGTTCCTGGCCTGGCGTACCGTGCAGGCGATCGGTGCATCGGCGGCGCTGGTGGCGACCTTCGCCACCGTGCGTGATGTCTATGCCGATACGCCGGAGGGTGCTTCGCTGTATGGGCTGTTTGCCTCGATGCTGGCCTTCGTGCCCGCGCTCGGTCCGATCCTTGGTGCGTTGGTGGCAGGCGCATTCGGCTGGCGTGCAATCTTCGCATTGCTGGGCGTGCTCGGCCTGATCGCCGGCCTGCGCGCGCAACGCCATTGGCAGGAGACCCGCTCGCCGCGCAGCGACGCGCCAGGCCCGGTGCTGCAGCGCATCCTCCGCAGCGCCAGCTTCTGGGTGTACACGCTGGGGTTCAGTGCGGGCATGGGCACCTTCTTCGTGTTCTTCTCGATCGCCCCGCGCATCCTGGTCGGACGCATGCAGTACTCGCCGCTGTCCTTCAGTCTGGCGTTCGCAACGGTGGCGCTGGTGATGATTCTCAGCGCGCGGCTGGCGAAGCGCTTCATCGCCCGCTGGCAGGTGCGCGGGACCTTCCTGCGTGGGCTGTGGGTGATGATCGGCGGCGCGCTGTTGATGGCGCTGGCGACGCTGTCGCCACCGTCGTTCGCCAGCGTGGTGCTGCCGATGTGGGGCATCGCAGTGGGCCTGGTGATGGTGGTATCGGTGGCTGCCAACGGTGCATTGCGTGATTTCGCCGATGCCTCGGGGATGGCGGTGGCGCTCTACTACGCCCTGCAGAGCGTGATCGTTGCCGGCGTGGGGACGTTGGCCACCGTGCTGCTGCCGGGAGACACGGTGTGGCCGCTGGTGGCCTATGGGCTGCTGTTGCCGCTGGCCAGCCTGCTGGCCGCAAGCTGCCTGCCACGTGGCGCATAGCGGCCGGCGGCGGACAAAAAAGGGGCGGCCGCAAGGCCGCCCCAATCCATCAAGAGAACACGTGCCTTGAACTAGAAGCGGACCGACCAGCGTGCATTGGCACCATGGTCGCGGCTTTCACTGCCGAACTGGCCGCTGTAACCCAGCTCCAACTGCTGCCGCGGGGTCAGCCATGCCGACAGGCCCAGCTCGGCCACCACGGCGTTGTCGGCAATTGGTGCGCCCTCGACCGCGAAGGTGCTGCTGCTGTTGGCGAAAGCCAGGTTGGCCACCTGGCTGCGGTCGCCAGAGGCGCGACGATAGCCCACGCCACCGCGCAGGTGCAGCCAGCTGTCCTGCTGGAACGAGGCCTTCAGGCCCTTGTCGAAGCGCAGGCCAGCGGTAGCGATCGTGGTTGCGGTGTCGTCCACCTTGCCCTGCAGGGCGGCCGCACCACCGCGTTCGTTGATGCGCTTGAGGTCCACTTCCACGCGCGCAACCTGCAGGTACGGTTCCAGCCCGGCTTCCGGACCACCGAAGCGGTAACCGGCTTCGATGAAGGCCTGGCGGGTGCGGGCGTCGTAGCGTGCGCTCAGGCTGTCGCTGAAGCCAGCGAACGTCACGTCGCGCGTGCTCTTCACCTCGTGCTTGCTCCAGGCCACACCGCCGCGCAGGCCGAAGCCGCCCCAGTTGTGGCTGGCGTAGGCGCCGAAGTGTGTGTTGTCGATCTTCGACTTGGCACGACGCTCCTGCTGCTTCACGTCGGTACGGCCGGTACCGGCCAGCACGCCGACCTGCCAGCCGGAGAACTCGCGGTCGATGCCGATCAACAGGCCGTTGCTGTTGGCTTCGGTGCGGGCGGTGTTGCTGTTGCCATCCAGCTTGCTGTTGCCGCCGAGTGCCTGCACCCAGGCGCCGGTGGCATCGCCCGCGTCGGCACCTGGCGCGGTGGTACCGGCACGGCGCGACAGCGCGGCATCACGCACGTAGCGGCTGCCCTCGACCAGGGCCAGTGCCGTGGCCGGATGCAGTTCGCCGCTGAGACCGTCGAGCACGCCACCTACCTGTTGCGGGAACAGTTGGGTCAGCGGCTTGGGCAGGCCCTGGTTGATCGCCAGTCCATCGGCGCTGGTGGCCACTGCGCGTTGGTTCGGCGTGGCAGCAGCACTGGCCAGAGAGGCGCCGCGTGCCACGTCGATGCGGGTGCCATTGGCACCGTAGGCCAGGCTGAACTGCAGGAACGGCGAGAACGCGCTGAAATCGGTTTTCGCGAACTGGCCGCTGACACCGCCGTCGGCGCGGATGAAATTGAACTGCTCGCCGAGGTAGTAGGTACCCGGCTCCGGCAGTGCGACCAGGGTACCGCCGAGAGTGGCGGTGCCGGTTACGTGCAACTGGTCACTGCGGCCGCCCGGGGCAAGTTCGGCGGCATAGACGCCGGTTGCACCCTGCACGTAGTTGCCGTTGATGGTCAGCGTGCCGATCGAATTGCCGGGCGCGATGATGCCGTCCACACGGGTGTTGCCCAGTGTGCCGATGCCCTTCAACAGGCCGTTCGAACCGACCGTGGTGGTGCCGCCGGTCTGCGTGCCGTTGAAGGACACCACGCCGCCATCGACGGTCAGGTTGCTGTCCTTCAGCAGGCCGCTGCTGCTGACCGTGCTCACGCCTCCAGTGGTGTTCAAGGCGGTGGAAACCAGCGAACCGTTGAGCAGGAACTGGCCACCCTGGACCTCGACCGCTGACGTGAGTGTGTTGGTGCCGTTCAATTCCAACGTGCCGTCCTGCAGCACCGCGCCGTTGAAGCTGTTGTCGCCACTCAGGCGCAGCCAGCCGATGCCGGACTTGGTCAGCTTGCCAGCGCCGCCGATGTCGTTGGTCCAGTCATCCCAGGCGTCGCCTTCCCACACCTTCAGGCCACCGGCCTTCTGGTTCATCACCACGTTGGTATCCACGCGCAGCGAGCCGTAGCCTTCGATGGCCTTGCGCAGGTCCATCAGGCCCCAGCCATAGATCTCATCGATGCCTGGTGCGCCAAGATCGCGCGCGGTGGTCAACAGCACGTCGCGGACCTGCGCGCTGTCCAGATAGGGGAAGCGCTCGAACAGCAGGCCCAGCGCGCCGGTTACATGGGGTGCCGCCATGGAGGTGCCGCTCAGGTTCCCGTAGGCATAAGTTGGGGCCTGACCGGAGACCTCGAGGATCACATTGCCATTGTCCTCGCGGGGGATGGCATCAATGACCGAGTCTTCGCCATAGACGGTCGAATTGATGTTCGAACCCGGCGCGGCCAGGCACCAGTTTGCGGCCAGGCCGCAGCGCATCGAGCGATTGCTCAGCTCCAGGGCCTGGTTGACGTTGACTACGGCCAACCAGTACGGCTCGATGTCAGTGAAGGCGCGTGGCATCGATGCATACATGCCTGCTATCGGTGCCTGCTCTGGTGAGGGATTGACCGAGTCGGTGTTTCCCGCAGCCCATACCTGGATCAGGCCGCGGGCACGTGAGCCTTCTGCTATCGCGCCGAGGCTGTCCGCAAGATCCGGATGCGACAGATAGAAGTCGAGTTTCTCGGCGGTGTCCGGTTCGTTGGTCAGGCCCCAACTATGGTTGACTGCGCGTACGTGCTGTTCGTTGAGCTGTGCGTACAGCTGCGGGAAGATCGAATCGGAGGCTCCCAGCGCGGCAACCGACTTACTGTCCAGGTACAGTCCGCCATCCCGCTCGACGACGGTCAGGTAGTTCACGCTGTTGGCAAACAGGCGGGCTACGGTGAGGTCAGCGCCGAACGCGACGCCGTGCATTCCATTGCCATCGCGGTTGGCGGCGATGGTTCCGGATACATGGGTGCCGTGCACGTTGTAGCCCGGACCCTCGAAGTAGCCGTTTCGATTGAGCAGGTCTCTGTAGGCCGGATCAATCAGGGTGTAATCGATAGCAACCTGGTTGCCGTCGCTGGTGAAGCAGGCATCCGGGCCGTCGAGTACCTCGCGGTCGCACAGGCTGCCATCGGCAAGCACATCGGCCAGAGGCAGGCTGCGATGGTTCTTGCCGGCGAACTCCGGGTGGTCCAGGCCTGTGCCACTGTCGAAAACGCCCAGGCGGATGCCGGTACCGGTCAGGCCACGCGCATAGGCATGGTCGGCGTTGGTCGCAGCCAAACCCCAGTCGGCGTTGAATTCGTCCGTGCGCCAACTGGCCGGGTCGCCCGGATTGCCGAGGGTCGCCGTGGTGCTGGTTGCCGCTGTGGGTGCTGCAACCGGAAACTGAGCCGTTGAGGAAGGGATCGCCGAAGTGGCCGGTTGCGCCCAAGCTGCCTGCAACTGGCGCTGTTGCTGCCAGGTGTCGAGTGATGCGCTGGCGGTGGCGGGCGTGGCAGCAGCCAACAACAGGCAACTGGCAACTGCCAGCGCCAAGCGGCTGCGCGGGGAACGGGAGTGGGACGAACGGCCATACAGCGGGTGATTCATCAGACAACTTCCTTGATTGACGGACAACAAGGCCGTTAACCCCGCAGTGCGACGATCACCCCCAGTGATGTGAAGGAAATTTAATGAACAGATTAATGTTTCGTGACGTGAGCGTTCACTCCATCTCTCGGCCGCCTCGCTACCGTGAGCCGGCCTGGGCTCACCAGGCTTATCAAGGAGTGATGTCGATGCGTGCTTTCAGGAAAATGATCGCAGTAGCGGTGTTCGCGCTGGCATGTACCGGTTCGGTGGCGGTGGCAGGACCGGTCGAGCCCTGCGACAAGCCGTGCTGGCGGGCGTATCAGATGTGCCTGGCCAGTGGTGCCGACGCCGGTGAATGCCAGCAGGCGTACAACACCTGCGTGGTCGACCTGTGCATGGGCGTGTGAGTCGCGCCGTTTGAGCCGTGCGTGGGGCCCCGTCACCGACGGGGCTCTTCTGTTTGGGTGCAAGGTCGGGCAGTCTCGACGCGTCCTTTCCAACGGAAGCGTGTCATGGCCGTCAAACGCGTCGTCGCAAACATTGCCACGCCCGATCCATCGCGCGCGGCCGCTTTCTATGGCGAGTTGCTTGGGATGCCGGTGCTGATGGACCACGGCTGGATCATCACCCATGGCGGCCAGGGCAGTGCGCTGGCACAGGTCAGCTTCGCCAGCGAAGGCGGCGCCGGAACCCCGGTGCCGGACCTGTCGATCGAAGTGGACAACCTGCAGGAGGTGCTGGATCGCATGCACGCGGCCGGCATTGCGCTGGAGTACGGCCCCGCCGATGAACCCTGGGGCGTGCGCCGCTTCTTCGTCCGCGACCCGTTCGGGCGGTTGTTGAACATCCTCGCCCACACCTGAGCGGCAGAAAGTCCGTCAGCGCCGTTTGGCACCGGTCGGTTGCACGCCGACCATGCGCAGGCAATCGGCCTGCACGGCGGCGATGAAGGCATCGGCATCCGGTGCCGGTGCAGCGATCAGGTCGTCGGTGGCGCCGTGCACGCCGGCATAGATCAACGATGCGGTGACCTGCGGTGCCGGCAACTGCCACAGGCCGTTGGTGATGCCCGCTTCGAGGATCTCCCGCAGCTGCAGCTGGATCGCATTGCGTTCGGCATTGCCGCGCTGGTGATGGTGGTGGTTGGCGAACACCACATCATGCAGCGCGTGGGTACGCACGTAGAGCTCGATGTTGGCGCGGATCCAGGCACGCAGGCGCGCCACGCCATCATTGGCGGGCTGCTGCTGCACGGCCAGGTCGACCTCCTCCATGAACTGCCGCGTATAGCGCTGCGCCAGCGCCTGCAGGATTTCGGTGCGCGAGGCGAAGTAGGTGTAGAAGGTGCCCTTGGCCACGTCGGCGGCAGCGACGATGTCGCTGATGGTGGTTGCTTCCACGCCCTGCGACAGGAACAGCGCCTGCGCGGCGTCCATCAGTTCTTCCTGGCGGGTTTCGGCGGGCTTGGTGCGGGGCCTGGCGACAGCTGGGGTCTGCATGGTGGGCGTGATCCGGGTGCGGCGGCCACCATTCTAGCTGCCCTGTGCAGGCGACTGACCGTCAGTCATTGACCGACGGTCAGTCAGTGGCTACGATGCGCGCACATCCTCCGCGGGATCCGTACATGCATCGCTTCCAACGGCCGGCCCTGGTGCTGGCGGCCTATCTCGGCACGTTCCTCGCCTCGCTGGACATCAGCATCGTCAACGTCGCCCTGCCGACCCTGCAGCTGGCATTGCGGACCGACATGGCCGGCCTGCAGTGGGTGATCAACGCCTATGCGATCGCGCTGTCAGCGCTGATGCTGTCGGCCGGTCCGCTCGGTGACCGCTATGGCCATCGGCGGATGTGGCTGCTCAGCGTGGCGACCTTCACCCTGGGCTCGTTGCTCTGCGCCTGCGCCGGCAGCCTGTCGATGCTGGTGGTCGGGCGCGCGGTGCAGGGCGTCGCGGGTGCGCTGTTGATTCCCAGCGCGATGCCGATCCTCAGTCATGCATTTCCTGATCCGCGCCAGCGCGCGCGCGCGATCGGTGGCTGGTCGGCGTTCAGTGCGCTGGCCCTGGTACTGGGACCCATGCTCGGTGGCGTGCTGGTGCAGCGTGCCGGTTGGCCGAGCATCTTCCTGATCAACCTGCCGCTGGGCCTGCTGGCGCTCGTGCTGGGGGCCTGGGCCATTCCAGAACGGCGGCATCCGCAGCACGCTGCACTGGATCCGGCCGGGCAGATGCTCAGCATCGTTGCCCTGGGCGCGCTCAGCTACGGCCTGATCGCGATCGGCGAACACGGACTGATGGTGCCAGGGACACTGCTGGCCCTGGGTATCGCCATTGCCGGGCTGATGGCGTTTGGCGTCGTCGAACGTCGTGTGGCGCGCCCTCTGCTGCCCTTGGACCTGTTCGCCAGCCGGCGCTTCGGCATGCTCAACCTGGCTTCGTTCGTGCTGGGCTTCACCGCCTATGCCAGCCTGTTCTTCCTCTCGCTGTTCTTCCAGCAGGCACAGGGCCATGAGGCGGTGCTGGCGGGGACGCAGCTGGTCCCGCAGTTCCTGCTGATGGGCGCGGTGTCGCTGCTGTTCGGCCGGCTGGTCACCCATATCGGCCTGGCCACCGCACTGGTGTTGGGCTATGTCCTGACCGGGGTGGCGCTGTTGGCGATGACGACGTTCGAACCGGATACGTCGCAGGGGCGCGCCAATGCGCTGCTGATGCTGCTTGGGGTTGGAATGGGCCTGGCGGTGCCGGCCACCGGCATGGCGGTCATGGCCAGCGTACCGCCCGAGCGCGCGGGTATTGCCTCGGCCACGATGAACGCATTGCGCCAAGCTGGCATGAGCCTGGGAATCGCTTTGCTGGGCAGCCTGATGAGTGTGCGCGCGGTGCAGCAGTTCGCCAGCTCCGCGCGAGCCGCAGGGCAGTCAGGGGTAGCCGAGCAGGCGCGCGCGCTGATCCTGCGGCCCACCTCGATGGTGTCCACGCCGCAGATACTGGCCTGGTACCGCAGCGCGATGGCCAGTGGCTTCGGCTGGGCGATGGCCGTGGCGGGTGCCATGGCGCTGCTGGCGGCCATCGGCCTGCATCGGCGGCGGTTGCAGGCCTGACTACGGGCTACTCATCCTTGCTGACGCTTCGGGTCATCTGCCGTTGTCGTGGACTCGCTTTGCTGCTGCTGCCGCGTATTGGCGTGGCGCGCATGCCCGCCTTCGCGACCGATCGCAGCCATGTGCTGTCGATCACGGCTGATCGCTTCGCCGCCTTTGCGACCTGCGACGCGCGCTTCAGCGGGACTGAACTCATGTGCGTTGCCGGACGCATGCGCAGCGCGTCCACCCTTGGCAGCGATCTCACGCTGCTTGCCCTGGTCCATCGAGGCGAAACCCCGACTGGAGGTGCCGTGTTGCTGGTCAGCCATGTGACGTCTCCCGTTGCGTGGGCGTCGCCGCAGTCGGCGACGGTGCCCATCCTTGGGCATGGCACGCTAAGTCCAGGTCGCCATTCTCGAGGCCACCTTCACCTGGCCTGCGCATCCGGTTGACGGCGATGGCCATTCAGGCTGGCGCCGCCCGGGCTGCGGCCAGAGCCATACCGCCGACGATGGCTGCAATTGTCTCCACGTCGGCTGCCGCTGCCGTTTCTCCAAGCCGCGCCTGCAGGGCGCCGTGCGAGACAGCAAAGACGATCGCCTGGCCGAGCAGTGCGTGGGTACGCAGCACCGTCTCCATGCTGGATGCATCGGCGCCTCGAAGATGAGCGACGCATTCGGCCAATGCCGCATGCAGAGGCCCGAACAGCTCATGGTGGACACGGGCGAACGCGGCCGTCGGCTGGATCTGCTCGCGGGCCAGCAACAGGGTCCGCGCACTTGCATCGGGTGCAGCCAGCAGCGCGTGCACGAATGCCCGCATCAGCCGCTGCAGCTGCTGTGCGGCCTGGCGTGGACCGGCGGGTGGTACCGCGGGCAGCGGCAGCTGTTCAGCGATGGCCTGTGCGGCGCGCCTGAGTACGGCGGCATACAGTTCCAGCTTGCCGCCGAAGTGGTAGGGAATGGCGGATTGGCTGCAGCCTGCAATATCCACCAGTTGACGGGTGCGCACGCCTTCCACTCCCAGTGCACTGAACAACTGCAGTCCAGCCTGCAGCAACCGGGTCCGGGTCTGTTCGCTGCGTGTCTCAGCCGCCCGCCGTCGCGCCGGTGTCTGCAGGTGCGCGATGAACTCAGGCATCGGCCTGCATCAACCAGGTGGAGTTGTCGTTGAGGGCTACGCCGGCGTGCTCGCCGACGATGACCGTGCCGCCGATGTTGGCCATGTGCCGGCCGAACGCGCAGTTGGGTTCGAAGGCGAAGCACATGCCGGCCTGCAACGGGAGCTCGCGCCCCACCGTCGGCAGTGGCGTGATGTGCGCATAGCGCGCGGCCTCCGGCAACACCTCGATGCCTGGCGCACGGCCGAAGCCAACGGGCCCGTAGGGATTGAGGCTGTGGACCAGCGGGTGCACATGCCAGCCTCCTGCTTCCAGCAGCGGTGCTTCCATCGCATCGACGACATCGCCGAAGGTGTTGCCCACACGCAGTGTGGACAGGCCGGCTTCATAGCTGGTCCGTGCCACGGAAGCGGCGCGATGGATGTCATCGTGTACTTCGCCGATCGCGACGGCAGCCTGATGCTGCGTTTCCATCAGCCCATACAGCGCGAAGATCTCCGACAGCACCAGGTCGCCATCGCGCAGCACGCGCGGCGCCTGTGCACGGTACTGCCAGGCGGGCGGCCCCCAGCCGACATACTCGGGCCCGGAGCCAAGCAGTACTTCGGCGGTGTAGCCGCCCAGCGCGAAGCAGGTGGCGGTGACTGCGGCGACCAGCTCGGCTTCGGAGGCCCCCGGGCGGGCGGTGGCGCGTAGTGCCTCGCTCATGGATTCGCCGATCCAGGCAGCATGAGCGATCAGTGCCAGTTCTTCCTGGCTCTTCACCGAGGCGCGCTGGAAGAACGCACGGTAGACCGGTACGAACTGCGCCGCCGGTACTGCGGCCTGCATGCCCTGCAGGGTGCGGGCAGGCATGGCACCATCGAAGTAGAACGGCGGGTATGGTTCCAGCCCGAGCACGCCGATACGGGCGTTGTGCAGGCCACAGTGCTGCAGCCAGCGGCCGACTTCCTGACCGGACTTTCCTACCCACAGCTGCTCGGGCGCGATCCATTGCAGGTCGCCGCGCAGGCCGGCCTGGAGGTGGTCGGCGATCATCAACGAGGCGAAGGTGAATACCCGTGGCGGCTCGTCGCCGACGAATACCACGATCGAGCCTGGGCGATCGTTGGTGAAATAGCAGTCCGGGGAAAAGCCGGCGGGGGCGGCGGCTTCCCGATCGCCATGCACGACCAGCGCATCGAGCTGCTCACTGGCCATGATGTCGCGGGCCAGGGCCCAGCGGCGGTTGCGTTCGTCCAGGCTCAGTGGTGCCGGTGGCGTGCGCATGAGAGGAACTCCAAGGGGAAGGTGCGCGCAGGCTCGATCACGCAGCTGAATGAATCAACCGCTTGAAATGGCGTTGGGCGCGCGCTGCCGCGGGCGCAGCGGAAGTAGGCGATTGCGCAGCCGTGCCGGTGATCGCGGCGGGGTGCCGGCCGCTGTTGCTAGGATGGGCAACGACGCCACTCACTTGGCCACGACAGGGACGTACAGAATGAACAGGATTGGATTGATCGTATTGCTCGCATGTGCCGCGCCGGCCCATGCAGGCAGTAACCTTTTGACCGGCAGCTTCGTCCACGTTGGCTATTCGGCCAGCGATGAGCAGCTGCCGGCCGCGCAGTTGCCGCTGTTCCTGGACGAGCTGCAGGACCTGGGCAACGACACGATCATCCTCGGCCAGACCCGTGCCACGCGCGCTGGCGTGGGATGCGCCAGCGGCGCGCAGGATTTCGAATGGATCGCTGGATTCCCCGGCAAACTCGGCACAGTGCTCGATGCTGCGGCGGCGCGCGGCATGGAGGTCGTGGTCGGCACCACCTACAGCTCGGGGCAATGCGCCACCTTCTGGCAGGGCCAGAACGCGACGGCGGTGGCGCAGGATGCAGCGCAGTCGCTGGCCCAGCTGGGCCAGCAGTACGGTTCGCATCCGGCCTTCGCGGGTTGGTACATCACCGATGAGCCTGCACAGGTACCTGCCGACCGCGCGTCCTTCTACCGCGCGATCGTTGCTGCCCTCAAAGCCAGTACGCCATCCAGGCCAGTGATGGTCGCGCCCTACCTGGCGTCATCCAGCATCGATCCGGCCAATGTGGCCAGCGCTGCGGCGAAGTTCCGCACGGCCACCGGCGTGGACGTGCAGATATGGCAGGACGGCATCGGTGCGGCCTCGCATGCCAGGTTGTTCCAGTGGGATCGTCCGGGACATTCCACCGAGGCGTATTACCAGGCGCTGTCGGCGGCGCTGGGTGCCAGCGGTCTGTGGGCTGACATCGAACTGTTCAACCATGGCAGTCCGTTGTTCCTGGATACCGGCAACGGGCTGTCCGGCGCCTACCGGTCTGCCTCGGTGCAGCGCATCAACCAGCAGTTGTGGAGTGCACGTTCGGCTGGCAAGCGCGTTGCCTGGCTCAGCCAGTTCCACATGTCCGAGGTGGTTGGCCCTGGCCAGGGCCATGCCGAAGCGCCACGGATGATGAACACTTACCGCGGGTTGTACGGCCTGGGTGCCTCATACGTCGTCGATCCGGTGCATACCACCTACAGCTACAGCGTGGCGCCGGATGCGAACTATCCCGACAGCACAGGCCACGAGCTGTTCGATCGCCGGGTTGGCGACCCGCGCAATCCGATGGATGCCGGCTGGGTGGGCGTGCATGGCAACGTCGCCATCACCATCGATCTTGGCCAGCGCCGGCGGGTGGACTGGATCGGCCTGCATACGATGACCCGCCCGGGGTGGGGCATCGTCACGCCGACAGCCGTGGAGGTGATGTGTGCCGAGCCGGGCGCCGCCGCCGTGAAGATCGGCATGCTGTCGGCGCCATTCACCCAGGCCGGGCTGAGCGGTTCGACCGAAGAGGAATACGTGCTGGGCAACGCTGCGCCGCTGGCCGCGCAGTGCCGCACGCTGGAGCTTCGGTGGGCCAATGGCAGCTGGACCTTCCTCAGTGAGATCGAGATGGCGGCGGAGCAGTAAGCGCGTCAGCGCACGCGCCCATCGCGCAGGCGCTGCGCGAAGGGCCGCTGCTCAAGCGCTTGCAGTGTGTCGCGGAGCACCTGCTCCAACGACTGCCCGAGATCGATGTCCAGGCTGCGTGCCGCGCGCGCCGTCGCCTGCCACTGCGCCTGCAGCGCCGGCAGCGCCTGCAGTGCATGCGGGCTCAGCTGCAGGATGCGCTCGCGGCTGTCTTCGCCAACGGCGGAGTGCAGCCAGCCGTCGCGCACCATCGCTGAAACCGTCTGGCTGAGTGCGGAATGGCTGAGCCCGCAGGCCAGTGCCAGGTCCTTGATCCGGCAGGGCCCCTGCGCCACCAGCGTGCGCAGTACCGGGGTGTAGCGGGGTCGGTAGTCCAGTTGCAGATCGCGATAGGCCTGCTCGACGGCCGGGTCAAGCTGATCGAGCAGGGCACGCAGCAGGGTGCCCAGGGTGGCATGTTGGAGATCCATGGTCGCGATGATATATAAGCACTTACATATCATCAATGCGGGGTGGGGCATGGCGGTTTCGTGGATGCTTGGCGCACTGCTTGCAGCCTCCTGCCCGGCACAGGATGCGGTGCTGCAGGCGGCGGCCACGGCGATACAGGCGCAGTACCTGGACGCGGTGGAAGGTGCCCGCATCGCCGATGCCCTGCGTGGTTGGTCGAACGAACAGCGCTACGCCGATACCTGTGCGGATCCGAAGGCCTTCAGCGCGCGCCTGAACCAGGACCTGGACGTATTCGATGGCCATTTCCACGTCGAGCGGGTGGATGCCCACGCCGGACAGGACGACTGGCTGATGGCCTGGCGCGCCGACGCCCGCGCCAACGGTGCCGGCGTGCGCGAGGTGAAGGTGCTGGAGGGCAATATCGGTTACCTGCGGCTGAGTACCTTCTATCCGCTCGATCTGGCCCGTCCGAAGCTGGAGGCTGCCTTCACCCTGCTGGCCGACACCGATGGCCTGGTGCTGGACCTGCGCCAGAACGGCGGTGGTGATGACGGCAGCGCCGACCTGCTGGTGCGTACCTTGCTGGAGGCGAACATCACCCAGGTGCAGGCACTGGATCAGCGTGGCCGACGTACGCCGGTGCCGTTGCCACCGGCGAGCCTGCCGGCGTACCTGAAGCCGCTGGTGGTACTGATCGACCGCCGTACCGGCTCGGCTGCCGAATACGTCGCCTATTCGTTGCAGGCGCTGGGTCGCGCGCGCATTGTTGGCAGCCGCAGTGGCGGTGCCGCACATATGTTCGATGATCCTGTGCTGCTGCCGGATGGCTATCAGATCAGCATTCCGGACCGGCAACCAATCAATCTCCGTACCGGCGGCAACTGGGAACGCGCCGGGGTCACGCCTGATGTCGCCGGCGGAGACGATCCACTGTTCGTCGCACGGCAGTTGCTGGCCACGTCGACATCGTCAAGATGAACGCACAATTGCAACCGTGCCCTATCGCAGACGACATGCGGCGTGCCTAGAATCGAAACATCCCGGTAGTTCCCGGGCGCTTCGAGTGAATGGACTCAATGAAGATTCTGTTGACCGGCAGTTCCGGGCGGATCGGGCGTGCGATCTTCGGCGCCCTGGCCGCTGCCCATGAAGTGGTGGGGCTGGATCGCAGCCCGTTCGCAACGACGCGCATCATCGCCGATGTCACCGATCATCAGGCGGTCGTACGCGCGGTGCAGGGTGTCGACGCGGTGATCCACACCGCCGCCCTGCATGCGCCGCACGTGGGCCTGGTGCCGGATGCAGTGTTCCAGCAGATCAACGTGGATGCGACCCGGCACCTGTTGGCGGCGGCCCGGGAGGCCGGTGCCCGTCGCTTCGTGCTGACCAGTACCACCGCGCTGTACGGCCATGCGGTGGTGGCTGGTGGGTGCCGCTGGATCGATGAAGACACCGAGCCGCTGCCACGCACCATCTACCACCGCAGCAAGCTGCAGGCTGAGGCGCTGGCCGAAGCGGCGGCGAGCGCGGACTTCAGTGTGCGTGTACTGCGCATGGGTCGCTGCTTTCCGGAGCCGCCCGAGCGTATGGCGATGTTCCGCCTGCATCGCGGCATCGACGCACGGGATGTCGCCAGTGCGCATGCCGCGCTGCTGCACGATGAGGGCGCTGCCTTCGCGCGCTACATTGCCTGCGCACCCACACCGTTCCTGCGCGAGGATTGCCTTGAGCTGGCGACCCAACCGCGCAGGGTGCTGGCCCGGCGTGCGCCGCAGTTGCTGGCCGAGTTCGAACGCCGCGGCTGGCCGTTGCCGCTGAGCATCGACCGCGTCTACGACAGCGCCCGCATCCGCAGCCTGCTGGGCTGGCAACCGCGCTTCGGCCCCGATGACGTGCTGCAGCAGTATGCCGTCGGCAGCATCGAGGTGTTGCCGAGGGCGCAGTGGATCAAGGACCGCGTGGCCGAGTGAGGCGGCAGCTGACAGCTTGCTGAGCTGTTCCTGAGTGCGTTCAGGAATGTGCGGGCGGGCCACCTCAACCTCGTTGGCGGGCGGCCGCTAACCCGGTGCGCTTCCTGCGCTGGGTCCGGCCCGGCGACCGGTGGCCTGCGCGATGGATCGCGCGCCTGCGCGGTGCCCTCGCGGTGCCGGTCGTCCTGAACTGCCTTGCGGATCCTTCCATGCCTTCTTCCCGCTCCGTCGCCGCCCGCCGCCCGGGCAGCATCGCCCACAAGCTGATGCTCGGCACCGCCGTGATCGCGCTGCTGTGCTTCGGCCTGACCGCGTTCCTGATCTATCGCCAGGCCAGCGCCAGCCTGGTCAATGCCTCGCGCCAGACCATGGCCAGCGAAGCCACCGCCGAGGCACGCCAGGTCGCGGCCGACCTTGGCACGGCTTTCGCCAGCAACGATGCCATGGTCGAGGCCGTGCTGGCCCAGCGTGCGCGTGGTGACGCGCCCGACCGCGCCAGCCTGGCCGCCGTGCTCGGCGAACAGCTGCGTACCCATCCTGAATGGCTGGGCAAGAGCACCATGTGGGAAGCCGATGCGTTTGATGGCAAGGATGCCGAATTCGTCGACACCGAGGCGCACGATGCCACCGGTCGTTACATGAGCTACTGGGCCTGGCACGATGGCAAGCCGCAGCAGTCGACGATGACCGACTACACCGAGACCGCCAGCGGCTCCGGCGACTGGTACATGGTGCCCAGCCGCGACAAGCTGGCGAAGGTGAGCGAGCCTTATGCCTATGACATCGGCGGCCAGCAGGTGCTGATGAGCACGCTGAGCACGCCGATCGTCGAAAACGGTACGTTCCTCGGCGTGTTTACCGTCGACTTCTCGCTGGCCGCGCTGCAGAAGCACCTCGCCACGCTGACGCCGATGGGCGCCGGCCGCGTCGAGCTGCTCTCACCCCATGGCGTGGTGCTGGCCTCGGCCAATGCCGCTGAAATCGGCAAGCCGCGCAGCGATGCACTGACCCGCAGCATGCTGGCCGACATCGCCGCCGACCGTCGCTTCGAAGCTTTCACCCCGGACGCGGCCGGCAACGTGCGTGTGTACGTGCCGCTGCGCGTGGGCGATGCCCCGCAGCGCTTCGCGCTGGGCGTGGTGATGCCGCATGCGGTGATCGTGGCAGAGGCGCGCCAGCTGCTGTGGCTGACCCTGCTGGTCGGTGTGGTGGCCGCATTGACCCTTAGCGCAGGTGTCTACGTCCTGCTGCGCCGGTTGGCGATCCGCCCGCTGGCCGAAGCGGTGCGCGTGGCCTCTGACGTCGCCGCCGGCAAGCTGGACAGTGCGCTGCCCACGCGCAGCAATGACGAAGTGGGGCGCCTGCTGGAGGCGATGCAGGGCATGCGCGGCCAGCTGCAGTCGGTGATGGCCGCGCAGTCCGAAATGGCGCGTCGCCACGATGCCGGCGAGCTCAGCTACCGCATGGACGCTTCTGCGTTCCCGGGCGAGTACGGCCGCATGGTGGCCGACAGCAACCAGCTGGTGGCCTCCAGCAATGCGGTCACCCAGCGCCTGGTCGAGGTGATGCAGCGCTACGCAGTGGGCGACCTCAGCGTGGACATGGAAGCATTGCCGGGCGAGAAGTCAGTGTTCAGCGCCGCGATGGCCACCACCAAGAGCAATCTGGCGGCGATCAACGATCAGATCCAGCAGCTGGCTGCTGCAGCCGCTGCCGGTGACTTCGCGGTGCGCGGCGACGCCCTGCGCTTCGACCACGATTTCCGCCGCATGGTCGAAACCCTCAACACCATGATGGAGGTCAGCGACCACAACCTGGCCGAGCTGTCGACGCTGCTGCGCGCGATCGCCGCTGGTGACCTCAGCGCGCGCATGCAGGGCGACTTCCACGGCGTGTTCGCAGTGATGCGCGACGATGCCAACAGTACCGTGCAGCAGCTGACCCGGATCGTCGGCCAGATCCAGCAGTCGGCCGCCAGCATCCGCCTGGCCGCCGGTGAGATTGCCGCCGGCAACAGTGACCTGTCGCGTCGCACCGAGCAGCAGGCCGCCAACCTGGAAGAAACCGCCGCTTCGATGGAAGAACTGACCTCCACCGTGCGCCAAAATGCCGACCACGCGCTTCAGGCCAACACCCTGGCCGGCTCCGCAGCAGGTGTCGCCAGTGAGGGTGGGCAGGTGGTCAGCCAGGTGGTGCAGACCATGGAACAGATCGAGGCCTCCTCGCAGCGCATTGCCGAGATCATTTCGGTGATCGATGGCATCGCGTTCCAGACCAATATCCTGGCACTGAACGCGGCAGTGGAAGCGGCGCGCGCCGGTGAGCAGGGCCGTGGCTTCGCCGTGGTCGCCAGCGAAGTGCGTGCGTTGGCCCAGCGCTCGGCAGGCGCGGCCAAGGAGATCAAGGAGCTGATCGACGTCTCGGTGGCACAGGTCGGTGCCGGTGCGCAGCTGGTGCACGGTGCGGGCCGCACCATGCAGGAAATCGTCGGCCAGGTCGGTCGAGTGAACGAGATCATGGCCGAGATCTCGGCGGCGTCACGCGAGCAGTCGGCGGGCATCGAGCAGGTCAACCAGACCGTAGTGCAGATGGACGAGACCACCCAGCAGAACGCTGCGCTGGTGGAGGAAGCCAGTGCTGCTGCACGCGCGATGGAAGAGCAGGCCGAACAGCTGGCGGTGGCAGTATCGCGCTTCCGTCTGCAGGCCGAGCCGGTAGCCGTGGCACGCTACGCGGCCTGAGCCACAGCCCGCACAAATGAGGACGCCCGGCAAAGGCCGGGCGTCCTTGTTTCAGCTTGCTGGCATGCCGGAACCGGGTCCGGCAACCGCAATCGCTCAGAACATGCCTTCGAAGGGGTTCCAGCTGGCTTTGCCCTTCACCTGCTCCAGGTAGTAGCTGTAGTTGGTGCTGGCGGCGACCAGGAAGTTCATGGCAATGAACAGTGGACGCGCGACGACGTCCGGCAGGAACAGGGAGACGATGCCCAGCACGATGCCGATGCCGATCACCACCAGCGCCTTGCGCCACATGCCCAGGATGAGCAGGTAGATGAAGCCGAAGAAGAACGCGAAGAAATTGATGTTGATCTTCAGGCGGTCGCCGAAGGAGAGCGCCTTCCAGGCCTGCTTGAATCCCGGCTCTTTGGGAGCGCCGTGCCGCTGGAAGAAGTTGAAGCGGAACTGCCACTTCGGGCTGAAGCGGGTGAGGTCGACTGCGTTCATTGACGATTACGTCCTTGTAGGAAAACGATTACATGATACGAGGCCGCCGGTTCAGGAAACTACCCTTGGCCGTCAAAAATGTGACGCGTCCGGCATGTATGGGCCTGCGGCGGGGCGCCGCACCGTCACCCACCCGCCTTGTTTTTAGGATAGGGTGCGCAGTTCCGCCGCCGCCCCAGCTGGATCCGGGCATCGGCGGGATGTCCATGGAGGTTGCATGACCACACCTGCTACACCGGAAAACGCACCGGGACCGGTGCTCCTGCCGACACCTGAAGTGGTGCAGGCACAACAACTGCTCGCACGCCAGCAACTGGCGGTGGCAATGGACCGTGCGCGCACGGCGGCCACGCAGAACGCGGCACCGGCCGCGCTGGAAAGCGAGTAACCCGCAACACCGCCGATCGCGCTGGCCAGCCGCCAGCGCGATCGCGGCGCGCGTCGCCGGTCAGAAGCGCGCGGTCATGCTCAGGAAGTAGCTGCGCCCGGCCACGAAGTAGTCGGTGGAGCCCTCCGCGTACAGCTTCTTGTCGGCCAGGTTGCTGACGCCACCACGCAGGGTCAGTACCTCGTTGACGTTCCAGGCGGCGGTCAGGTCATACAGGGTGTAGGCCTTGAGGAAGGTCGTCGCCGTGCCGGTCTGCTTGCCGGTGTACTGCGCCGACAGGCTGCTGGAGAACGTCGTGTTGGGCGTCCAGTCCAGCGACGAGTAGCCCGAGAACTCCGGGGTATCGATCAGGTTCCTGCCGGTGGTCAGGTTCTTGGCTTCCTTCATCCAGGTCGCCGAGGTGCGCCAGCGCCAGTGCTCGCCGAAGCGGAAGTTCAGGTTGCCTTCCATGCCGCTGGTACGCGCGCGCTGCACGTTGCTCATGCGCGTCCACCAGATGCCGTTGAACTTGCCCAGCGGTGCGTATTCGATCTTGTTCCTGAAGTCAGTATGGAAGTAGGTCAGGCCGGCATCGACCAGGTCGTTGTCGAAGCTGATGCCGATCTCGCGGTTGGTGCTGGTTTCCGGATCCAGGTCCGGGTTGCCGGCCATGTAGCAGCCGCCGCGGGTATAGCCCAGCGGGATCAGCGAGGTGCAGCCACGGCCGCCGGACTGGGTGGCAGCGCTGGGCGAGTTCTCGGTCAGGCTGGGCGCACGGAAGCCCTTGGAGACGCCACCGCGGATCGTCCACTGTTCGGCCGGATGCCAGACCAGGTACGCACGTGGGCTGACGTGGCCGCCGAACTTCTCATGGTGGTCCAGGCGCGCGCCCAGGGTCAGGGCCAGCGTGCGGTGCAGCTTCAGCTCGTCCTCGACGAACAGCGCCCAGGTATCCACCTGCAGGTCGGAGCCGTTGACCGCGTTGCCGGCGTAGTCGATCGGCGCGCGGCCGATGGTATCGGTGTTGGTCAGTTCCTGGCGCTTCCACTGGCCACCCACGGCGAACTGGTGTTCAACGCCCAGGGTGAACGGTGTGGTCAGGCTGCCTTCGATGATCGTGTCGGTCGCCTCGGAGCGGCCGGTGGCGCCGATGTCATTCTTGTACTCGGTCCAGTACGCGCTGATCTTCGAGTTGCCGAAGCTCCACTTGCCATCGTGGTTGAGCGCCAGCGAACTGCGCTTGAGTTCACTGGCACCCCAGGCGCCTTCGTCCTGCTTTTCCAGCGAGGCATCGATGAAGGACTGCTGCACGCCGTGGCCGGCTTCCAGCGACAGTTCCTGCGCGTCGCTGAGCTTCCACTGCAGCAGTGCGTCGACATTGCGGTCCTTCTCGCCGGCATAGGCATTGCCGTAGACGCCGCCATTGGACTGGTCCGAATCGCGGCGCATGCTGTTTGCACCGATGCGCAGGCCGAAACGCTCGCCGAGCGGGCCGGAGAAGGTCGCGCCGATCTGCTGGGTGTCGCCGCGCTTGCCGTCACCCGGGCGGGTGTAGCTGTGGGTGGCGCTGCCGTTCCATTCGTCGCCGATGCGGCGGGTGATGATGTTGATCACGCCGCCCATGGCGTCGGAGCCGTACAGCGACGACATCGGCCCGCGGACCACTTCGATGCGCTCGATCTGGTCGGGCGAGATCCAGTTCAGATCCTGGCGGCCCAGATCGGGGCGATAGTTGGTCGAGGCCGAACTGCCCATCCGCTTGCCGTCCACCAGCACCAGCGTGTAGTTGGACGGCATGCCGCGCAGCTTGATCTTGGACTGCTCGCCAACGGCGCTGAGGCCACCGGTCACGCCCGGAACGCGGCTGAGCAGGGTGGCCAGGTCATGCACCGGCTGGCGCGCGATGTCCTCGCGGCTGATCACGCTGATGCTGGCCGGGGCATCCTTGATCCATTGCTGGTTGCCCGAGGCGGTGACCACCACGGTATCCAGGTCCTTGGTGGAGGCATCGGCGCTGGCTTCGGCGGCGGCCAGGCCGGGCAGGGCTAGCAGGCAGGCGGCAGACAGGGCAGTGGCCAGGCGGGTACGCGACAGGCGCGCGCTACGGAGGTGGGACGACAGGGACATGACGGCTTCCATCGGAGGAGGGAGACCCGGTGGAAGCAGCAGGCGCACGCAGACAGCAGGCAGCCCCCTTCCATGGGTCGTTGGGCGCGCGGATTGGACCGGCGCAGCTGGGTGGGTCTCGACCGTGTGAGGACGGTGACCTGCCTGGTTAATGAAATGATAACCGTTCGCGTTTGTTACGATCCAGTACCTGGGGCGATCAAGCGACATCCGGCTGTCCCGCCCGGAGATCGCCTGCTGTTTGCTGAATGGGGGTAAATCCCGGCGTACACCTTCGCGCGCGGCTTACATCCAGCGCCCTAGACTGGCGCCGCATTTTCGATTCCGCCCCGTTGGAGATCGTGTGGGTTCCGGTAGTGACAGACATCGACTGTGCGGCCACAGGCCGGCACAGCCAGGACAAGTGCGGGCGCCGGGAAGGCGCGCCGGGAACCTTCGTGCATGCAGCCCGGCCGGGATGGCCGGCCGTGCCGACTGCGCGGAGTAGGCGGCGATGGGGGTGCAGACCATCCACGCGGAAGCGGATACGCCCCGGCTTGACGCCGGCTGGGCGCTGCTGCCTGCTGAATCGCCGCTGCAGATGCCCGAGCAGACCCTGCGCGAAGGCGAGCTGAAAGTCCGCAGGCATCGCACCTCGCCGCGCATGATCGGCCTGCGCCGGCTGTACATCCTCGGCGGCACCGCGGTGATGACCACCGTGGCCACGCGCATGATGTGGCGGGTGTTGTCGGGCAACGGCATCAGCGTGCTGGAAGCGTGCCTGCTGGTGCTGTTCGTAGGCCTGTTCGCCTGGATCGCGCTGTCCTTCGCCAGCGCCGTGGCCGGCTTCCTGACCGCCGTGTTCGACCGTGGCTACCGCCTCGGCATCGACCCGGACAAACCGCTGCCGACCGTGCACAGCCGCACCGCGCTGCTGATGCCGACCTACAACGAAGATCCGCGCCGGCTGCTGGCCGGCCTGCAGGCGATCTACGAATCGGTGGCGGCCACCGGGCAGCTGGAACGTTTCGACTTCTTCGTGCTCAGCGATACCCGCCGCGAGGACATTGCACGGGCCGAGGAGCAGGTGTTCGCCGAGCTGCGTGAGCGCGTGCCCGACGGCCAGCGGCGGCTGTTCTATCGTCGCCGCAGTGACAACGGCGCGCGCAAGGCCGGCAACATCGCCGACTGGGTGCGCCGCTTTGGCGGCGCCTACCCGCAGATGCTGATCCTGGATGCCGACAGCCTGATGACCGGCGACAGCATCGTGCGCCTGGTGGCCGGCATGGAACACAACGCCGACGTTGGCCTGATCCAGACCCTGCCCTCGGTGATCGGTGGCCGCACCCTGTTTGCCCGCATGCAGCAGTTCGGCGGCCGCGTGTACGGTCCGGTGATCGCCCGCGGCGTGGCCTGGTGGCACGGCGCCGAGAGCAACTACTGGGGCCACAACGCGATCATCCGCACGCGCGCCTTCGCCGATCAGGCCGGCCTGCCGGCGCTGCCGGGACGCAAGCCGTTCGGGGGCCATGTGCTCAGCCACGACTTCGTCGAAGCGGCGCTGATGCGTCGGGGTGGCTGGGCTGCGCACATGGTGCCGTACCTGGGCGGCAGCTATGAGGAAGGTCCGCCGACCCTGACCGACATGCTGGTGCGCGACCGCCGCTGGTGCCAGGGCAACCTGCAGCACGGCAAGGTGGTGGGCAGCCGCGGCCTGCACTGGATCAGCCGCGTGCACATGCTGATCGGCATCGGCCATTACTTCACCGCGCCGATGTGGGCGATGCTGATGCTGATCGGCATCGCCATCCCGTTGTTCCAGGAGGGCATCGACTTCAACGCCCTGCTGCACCTGTCGCCCAGCGTGTACTGGCGCGCCCAGGACGAGGAACAGGTGGTACGCCTGTTCGCCGCGACCATGGCGGTGCTGCTGATGCCCAAGGTGCTGGGGTACCTGGCGATGCTGCTGGACCCGGTCGACCGGCGCGGCTGCGGCGGCGCGATCCGTGCATTCGTGTCGATGCTGGTGGAGACCGTGTTGGCCGCACTGATGGCGCCGGTGGTGATGTACGTGCAGTCGCGTGGCGTGGCCGAAGTGCTGTCCGGTCGCGATTCGGGCTGGGACGCCCAGCAGCGCGACGACGGCGGCATATCCTGGATGGCGCTGATCCGCGGCTACGGTGGCCTGGGCGTGTTCGGTGCCTTCATGGGCGTGCTGGCGTGGGCGGTGTCGCCGTCGCTGGCGGCGTGGATGGCACCGGTGGTGATCGGCATGGTGCTGGCCATTCCGGTGGTGGCACTTACGTCCTCGCGTGGCCCGGGTGCCTTCCTGCATCGCCTCGGCCTGCTCGACATCCCCGAAGAGAACATCCCGCCGCCGGTACTGGTGCGCGCTGCCCAGTTGCGCCGGGAAGCGGCCGAGCAACCGCCGCTGTACTGATCGCCCCGCGGCAGCGGCATAATGCGGCTCGAACTTGGAGGAGCCGCATCATGCTGCAATCGGTGGAACAGGAAACCGGCGCTTCGCCGCAGTGGTCGGTGATCTGGCTGCATGGCCTTGGTGCCGATGGCCATGACTTCGCGCCGATCGTGCCGGAACTGGTACGCCCGCACTGGCCGGCGCTGCGTTTCGTGTTCCCGCATGCACCGGTGCGGCCGATCACGATCAACAACGGCGTGCCGATGCGCGGCTGGTACGACATCGTCGGCATGGATTTCCGATCGCGTGCCGACATGACCGGCGTGCAGGAATCGGTGCTGCAGCTCGATGCGCTGATCGCCCGTGAGATCGAACGCGGCATCGCACCGGAGAAGATCTTCCTGGCCGGTTTCTCGCAGGGCGGTGCCGTCATCCTCACCGCCGCGCTGTCACGTACCGCGCCGCTGGCCGGCCTGATCGCGCTCTCCACCTACCTGCCCGAAGCCGAGACCGCCAAGCGTATTGAAGGTGCCGTGCAGGTGCCGGTGTTCATGGCCCACGGCAGCGCCGATCCGGTGATTCCGCAGGCAGTGGCTGCGCACAGCGCGCAGGCACTGCAGTCGCTGGGCCTGGTGGTGGAATGGCATAGCTACCCGATGGCCCACCAGGTCTGCGCCGAAGAAATCCAGGCGCTGGGTGACTGGCTGCAGGAACGCCTGGGCGCCGCCTGAGCCATGCCTCCGGCCAGCACACCGCCGTGGATGCCGGAACTGTGCCGCCTGCCACGGCTGGCGGCGATGCTCGGCTTGGCCGAGCTGGTGGTGGTGGTGCTGGCCCTGGCGCCCGACGGCAGCCGCCACTGGACCTTTGGCGAACTGCTGTCGGCCAGTGGCTTCGCGCTGTGGCTGGCGCTGGCGGTAACCGCCAGCCTGTGCCTGCTGCGGCAGGCGCTGTCGAAGCTGCCGCAGATGCTGGGCGCGGTCGCGGCGATTGCGTTGGCGGCGCTGATCGCGGTGGTCTGTGCCGGCATCGTCCACGCCCTGTATGCGGTGCTGGGGGACAACTTCGCCAGCGGCATCAGCTTCTGGCGCTTCACCCTCGGCAGTGCCGCAACCACCGCACTGATTACCGCGCTGGCCCTGCGCTACTTCTATGTGAGTGATCGCTGGGCCGCACAGGTGCAGGCCAACGCGCGCGCGCAGGCCGATGCGCTGCAGGCACGGATCCGCCCGCATTTCCTGTTCAACAGCATGAACCTGATCGCCAGCCTGCTGCATCGCGACCCGGAAGTGGCCGAGCGCGCGGTGCTCGACCTGTCCGATCTGTTCCGCGCAGCCTTGGGTGCGGGCGAAGGCGATTCCACCCTGCGCGACGAATGTGAGCTGGCCGAGCGCTACCTGTCGATTGAATCGCTGCGCCTGGGCGAACGCCTGCAGGTGCACTGGCAGCGCGACGAGCCGCTGCCCTGGGACCTGCCATTGCCGAGGCTGGTACTGCAGCCGCTGGTGGAGAATGCCGTGCTGCACGGCATCTCGCGCCTGCCCGAGGGCGGCACCATCGAACTGCAGCTCGTCCGCGAGGGCAATGAGCTGCAGATCCGTGTGCGCAATCCGGCGCCCGACCCGCAGGCCCCGGGACTGGCCCTGGCGCGGGGCGCGGGTCATGCCCAGCACAGCATCGGCCATCGCCTTGCCTGGCGCTTCGGCAGCACCGCGCGGATGACGGCCGGCTGGAGCGAGGGCTACTATGCCTGCCAGGTGACAGTGCCGATCCAGTGAGGGGACGACCGTGAGGGTAGTCATCGCCGATGACGAACCGCTGGCACGCGAGCGCCTGCGCAGCCTGCTGGCAGCGCAGGACGGCGTGGATGTGGTGGCCGAGGCCGGCAACGGCGAGCAGGCCCTGCACGCGTGCGCGGAACTGCAGCCGGACCTGGTCCTGCTGGATATCGCGATGCCCGGGCTGGATGGCCTGGAAGCCGCCCGCCACCTGGCCAGCTTCGAGCCGCGCCCGGCGGTGGTGTTCTGCACTGCTTACGATGCGCATGCGCTGTCGGCGTTCGAGGCGGCCGCGATTGATTACCTGATGAAGCCGGTTCGTGCCGAGCGGTTGGCGGCAGCGATCGCACGTGCACGCACGTTCCTGGCCGGCCGTGATGGCCAGCCGCAGGACCACCGCGGGCAGCAGGCCCGCAGCATGCTGTGCGCGCGCCTGCGCGGCAGCCTGCGCTTGATTCCGCTGGACGACATCCATTACCTGCAGGCCGAAGAGAAGTACGTGGTGGTGCACCACGCGCGCGGCGAGGACCTGATCGAGGAGTCGTTGAAGTCGCTGGAAGAAGAGTTCGCCAGCCGCTTCATCCGCATCCATCGCAACTGCCTGGTGGCGCGCCACGAACTGGTCGAGCTGCGCCGTGGCACGGGTGGGCAGGTGCAGGCGGTGCTGCGGCATGGCAAGCAACCGCTGGAAGTCAGCCGCCGCTGCGTGGCGACGCTGAAGCAAGAACTGCGGCATTTGTAGGTTCCGCGCGGCCTGCGGCCGCGACTGCTGACGAGCAACGTCTGAAGCAACATCAACATCAACAGCAACATCAACATCAACAGCAGGTTGGTCGGCTCGTTGTTCTTACGTGCTGGGTCGGGCCGGGGTGGGGTGGCGGGACACGCCGTAAACCCATCCATGGGGGCTCGATGGCGCCATCCATGGCGCCAACGGTCCCGCAACCCCACCCCGGCCCCACCCTCTCGTTCTCCACTGCATCGGACAGCAAAAGCATTGTTGTTATCGGCTTGGGAAGAGGGGTCAGATCCCTTTTCCTGCGGAAAAGGGATCTGACCCCGGAAGCCGTCGGCAGTTGCTTCTGCTTCTGCTCTTTTTTTTGATCTTCCGTGGCTGGCGCACACGGAAACTGTCAGGGGCCGGGTGGGTGGGTTGCGCAGGGGCGCAGGCGCCATGGATGGCGCCTACGAGCTTACAAGGACGTACTTGCAGCGTCCCCTGCGCGACCCACCCACCCGGCCAAGCGCGGCTGTTGCTTTCACGACGGTCATCCACGAGGGGCTCCGCCGTTGGCCGTATCCGCGCCGAAGGCGCGATAATGACCGGATGGAAACCGTCCGCATCGCCACCCGCAAGAGCCCGCTCGCCCTCTGGCAGAGCGAACACGTCGCCGATCGCCTGCGCCAGGCCCACCCCGGCCTGCATGTGGAACTGGTGCCGATGAGCACCCGCGGTGACGAGGTGCTCGATCGTTCGCTGGCCGCCATCGGTGGCAAGGGCCTGTTCCTGAAGGAGCTGGAGCTGGCGATGCTGCGTGGCGAGGCCGACTGCGCCGTGCATTCGCTGAAGGACGTGCCGATGGAGCTGGACGAACCCTTCGCGCTGCCGGCGATGCTGACCCGCCACGATCCGGCCGATGGCTTCGTTTCCAACCTGTACGCCTCGCTGGATGCGCTGCCGATCGGTGCGCGGGTTGGCACATCGTCGCTGCGTCGGCAGGCGCAGCTGCGCGCGCTGCGACCGGACCTGCAGCTGCTGGACCTGCGTGGCAACGTCAACACCCGCCTGGCCAAGCTCGACAACGGCGGCTACGACGCCATCGTGCTGGCCGTGGCCGGGCTGGAACGGCTGGGGCTGGGCGAGCGCATCGTTGCCCGCCTGCAACCGCCGCAGTGGCTGCCGGCGCCGGCACAGGGCGCGGTTGCGGTGGAATGTGATGGCAGCAATGCGCGCTTGATGGCGCTGTTCGCCGGCCTGGATGACGCGGCGACCCGTGCCTGCGTCGAAGCCGAGCGGGCGATGAACCGTGCGTTGCATGGCAGCTGCCACGTGCCGGTGGCGGCGATCGCGCAGTGGCAGGGGCAGGATCTGCACCTGCAGGGACTGGTGGGCAGTGCCAGTGATGGCCGCGCGGTGCGCGCCGAGGCCGTCGGCCCGGCCAGTGACCCGGAAGTACTGGGCCAGCGCGTGGCGAAGATGCTGCTGGATGCCGGTGCCGGCGAACTGCTGAACGTCTGAGGCATCGCAGGTAGTGCCGGCCGCTGGCCGGCAACCTCGTGCCCCGATTGAATGCAGTTGCCGGCCAGCGGCCGGCACTACCGAAAGAAGAACGGGCGCCTTTGGCGCCCGTTTCTTATTTGAACTTGTAGACCACGTTCATCGTGGTCAGCGTATCGGTCTTGCGCTTGTCTGCGGCTACGTCGCTGTTGTAACGCGCCTGCCAGCCGGCCTTCAGCGCCAGATGTTCGTTCATGCTCACCGAGACGCCGAAGTCGTTCTGGCCGAAGGTGTTGTACGAACCCGATTCGACCAGCAGGGTGTTGACCAGGTCGGTGTTGTCGGTCAGCGAGTACTTCATGTCGAACAGGCCGCGGCCGATCATGCCGGTGCGGGTGCGGTCGTCCTCGGTGCTGTGGGTGCGGCGCACACCAGGGCCGATCTGCGCGTCGAACGAGAAGCGCTCGGTGTTCCACAGGCGGGTGCCGTAACCCAGACCGAACGAACTCTGGCGGTCGTAGGTGGCGAAGTCGTCACGCTCGGTACGCACCGTCGCGGTCAGCTGGCGGTGCTCGCCCAGCTGCAGCGCACTGCCGGCACTGCCGGTGTAGCGGTTGGCGGTGGTGTTGTTGCGGCGGCTGGTGGAGCCGTCGTCGCGGGTCTCGGTCACCTTGGAGCTGGAACGCAGGCCAGCCAGGTCCATGCTGTGCACCCAGTCGCCGTCGGTATAGCGCAGGCGCAGGCGGCCGTTGAAGCTCTCGGTGCTGCTGTTGCCGCGTGCCGAGGCGAAGCCGAGCTCGCCGCCGCTGCCGCTCCACGGCGAAGACATCGCCGCCAGTTCGGAGGCATCCTGCGCATACGCAAGCGGCGCGCACAGCAGCAGGGGGATCAGCAGGGACACACGCAGGGACATCGGGGCTTCTCCGAAGCGGTTGACAGCCGGTGATGATACTGGAAGCGTGATGGCGGTCCGAATCGATCCAAAACCCGCTTCAGGAAACGTTCCTGCCACCGCCCATTCAGGGTAGATCGACGCGCAATGCCGGGTCGTTGAAGCGCGAATAGCGCAGGCGCAGCTGGAAACTGCGGCCGTTGCTGCTGCCGCTGCGTACGATCTGCCGTGGCAGGCCCTGTGCGTCCACCCAGTACTCCAGGCGTTCGCCGGGCTGGGTGCCGCGCAACCGGTAGTGACGGGTTTCGACTCCATCCAGCGACTGGCCGCCGAGGTCTTCGGCCTGCAGGTCGGCGGGCAGGGCATCGGCCGGCAGCGGGTTGCGCCATTGCTCGAGCAGGCCCGGCGGGGTCGGGACCTGGCGGACCCCGCCGTCGGCCTGCAGGAACATGGTGTCGCCGATGATCGTCTGCGGCCCGGCCGCGGTCTGCAGCCGGAATCGGTCGGGGGCAACGAAGTCCATGGCGCTGCGTACCGGCTGCGGCGCGCCCAGAACCTCCAGTTCGGCATGGAAGCTGCGCAGGGCGGCGAAGCGCTGGCTGGCCGCCAGCACGGCCTGCGCCGGATCGGAGGCAGGGACGGCGGCTGGGACGGCGGCTTCAGTGCCGGCCGGAGCCGGTGCGCGATCGCAGGCGGCCAGCAGCAGGCAGGCCAGCAGGGGCAGGGCAGGCAACCGGCGCATCGGGTGTTCCATGGGGCGGGGCGCCCACGATAGCCCAAACGTCCCACACAAGACCCGCGACTCGGACATAATCGGGGGTATGGACCGATACGAACGCATCACCGCCCTGCATCGTCTGCTCAAGTCCGCGCGCTATCCGGTGACGGTGGCGACCCTGCAGGACAAGCTCGGTTGTTCCCGTGCCACCGTCTACCGCGATCTGGCCTTCCTGCGCGATGCGCTGATGGCACCGATCGAGGGCGACGGCGAGGCCGGCTTCCGTTACCAGGCCGACGAGAGTGACCGCTTCGAGCTGCCCGGCCTGTGGCTGAGCTCGGAGGAGCTGCACGCCCTGCTGGCCTCGCAGCACCTGCTGGCACGGACCGGCGGCGGCGTGCTGTCCTCGGTGCTGGCACCGCTGCAACAGCGCATCGAGAGCCTGCTGGCGGCCCAGGCCGGCGTCTCCAACTGGCCGGTGGACCGTGTGCGGGTGATCCCGCACCGTGGCCGCAAGTTCGACGAGGGCAGCTTCCGCAGCGTGGCCTCGGCCGTGCTGGAGCGCCGCCAGCTGGCGTTCGAGTACCGCGCACGCTCTACCGACGAGCCGACCAAGCGCACCGTTTCGCCGCAGCGCCTGACCCACTATCGCGACAACTGGTACCTGGATGCCTGGGACCACGACCGCGAGGCCCTGCGCAGCTTCGCCGTGGACCGCATCCACAAGGCGCGGGTAGTCGACAACACCGCCCGCGACGTTGCCGACAGCGAGCTCGACGAACAGCTCGGCGCCAGCTACGGCATCTTCTCCGGTGCACCGAAGGGCTGGGCGACCATCCTGTTCAGCGCCAAGGCCGCTCGCTGGGTGGCCGACGAACACTGGCACTCCAAGCAGCAGGGCCGTTTCCTGGCCGACGGCCGCTATGAGCTGAAGGTACCGTACAGCGTCTCCCGCGAACTGCTGATGGACGTGCTGCACTACGGCTCGGATGCCGAGATCGTCGAACCGGTGATGCTGCGCGAGCAGGCCAAGGCGCTGCTTGAGCTTGCCCTGAGCAACTACGACAACTCCTGACCCTCCCCCCGAGAACCCTTTTGCCCATGAAGAAGACCCTGTTGCTGCCCCTGCTCGCCGCTGCCTTGGCCCTGACCGCCTGCGGCAAGTCCGGCGAGCCTTCGCAGAAGCTGGTGGTGGCCGCCACGGCCGTGCCGCACGCCGAGATCCTTGAGGTGGTCAAGCCGATCCTCAAGCAGGAAGGCGTGGACCTGGACGTGCGCGTGTTCAATGACTACGTGCAGCCCAACGACCAGCTGGTGCAGAAGCAGGTGGATGCCAACTACTTCCAGACCGAGCCGTACCTGGATGCCTACAACCGCGATCGCAAGAGCGATCTGGTGAAGGTGATCGGCGTGCACATCGAGCCGTTCGGCGCGTACTCGCGCAAGATCAAGTCGCTGGCCGAGCTGCGCGAAGGCGCCGACGTGGTGATCCCGAACGACCCGAGCAACAACAGCCGCGCGCTGATCCTGCTGCACAAGGCTGGTGTGATCGAGCTGAAGGACCCGGCCAACGCACTGTCGACCCAGCGCGACATCACCGCCAACCCGAAGAAGCTGAAGTTCCGTGAGCTGGATTCGGCGATGCTGCCGCGCGTGCTGGACCAGGTCGACCTGGCCCTGATCAACACCAACTACGCGCTGGATGCCGGCCTCAACCCGACCAAGGATGCACTGGCGATCGAGAGCAAGGATTCGCCGTACGTGAACTTCCTGGTCGCACGCCCGGACAACAAGGACGACGCCCGCGTGCAGAAGCTGGCCAAGGCCCTGACCAGCCCGCAGGTGAAGGCATTCATCGAGTCCAAGTACAAGGGCGCGGTGCTGCCGGCGTTCTGATGTTGGGGTAGCGCCGGGCCATGCCCGGCGGAATGGGTGTTCGCCGGGCATGGCCCGGCGCTACCGCCCTCAATCCACGTGGAAGGCGAGGGTGGCCGCCACGGCCTGCTGCCATCCCGCATACAGTTTCTCGCGCCGGGCCACTTCCATCTGCGGCTCGAAGCGCCGGTCCAGCCCCCACTGCGCGGCGATCTGTTCGCGGCTGGTCCAGAACCCCACCGCCAGCCCGGCCAGATAGGCCGCACCCAGGGCGGTTGTTTCGGTCAGCCGCGGCCGCAGCAGCGGTACGCCGAGGATGTCGGCCTGGAACCCGGCCAGGAAGTCGTTGCCGATCGCACCGCCGTCGGCGCGCAGTTCGGTCAGCGCGATGCCGGCATCGGACTGCATCGCATCAAGCACGTCGCGGGTCTGGTAGGCCATCGCCTCCAGTGCCGCGCGCACGAAGTGGGCCTTGTGGGTGCCACGGGTCAGGCCGAACATCGCCCCGCGTACGTCACTGCGCCAGTAGGGTGCACCCAGGCCGACAAACGCCGGCACCAGGTACACGCCACCACTGTCGGGCACCTGCACGGCCAGCGCCTGGCTGTCGCCGGCGCGCTCGATCATGCGCAGTCCATCGCGCAGCCACTGCACCACGGAACCGGCGACGAAGATCGACCCCTCCAACGCGTACTCCACGCGCCCGTCCAGGCCCCAGGCGATGGTGGTCAGCAGGCCATTGCGCGAGCGTACCGCCTGCGCGCCGGTGTGCATCAGCATGAAGCAGCCGGTGCCATAGGTATTCTTGACCATGCCCGGCTGGAAGCAGGCCTGGCCGAACAGCGCCGCCTGCTGGTCACCGGCGATGCCGGCGATCGGAATCGGATGGTCGAAGAAGAACTGCGGCCGGGTGTGCGCGTACACCGAACTGGAGTCGCGTACCTGCGGCAGCATCGCGCGCGGGATGTCCAGAAGCGCCAGCAGGTCGTCGTCCCAGTCCAGCGTGTGGATGTTGAACAGCAGGGTGCGCGCGGCATTGCTGTAGTCGGTCACGTGCGCCTGGCCACCGCTCAGGTTCCAGACCAGCCAGCTGTCGATGGTGCCGAACAGCAGCTCGCCGCGCTCGGCACGCTGCTGCGCGCCCTCTACGTGGTCGAGGATCCACCGCACTTTGGTGGCGGAGAAATAGGCATCGATCAGCAGGCCGGTGCGCTCACGGACCAGCGCCTCATGTCCTTCGGACTTCAGCCGTTCGCAGATGGCGTGGCTCTGCCGCGACTGCCAGACGATGGCGTTGTGGATCGGCTGGCCGGTCGCGCGGTCCCAGACCACGGTGGTTTCGCGCTGGTTGGTGATGCCCAGTGCGGCGATGTGGCGCGGGTCGATCTGCCCGCGGCTGAGCAGTTCGGTCAGCGTGGCATAGACGCTGGTGAGGATCTCGCGCGGGTCATGTTCGACCCAGCCCGGCTGCGGGAAGATCTGCGCGAACTCGCGCTGCGCGCTGCCGACGATGTCGCCGGCACGGTCGAACAGGATCGCGCGCGAACTGGTGGTGCCCTGGTCGATGGCCAGCACGTAGCGGGGCGTCATGCAGCGTCTCCGGTAGCGATTGGGAAATCCTAATGCATCGGTAGCGCCGGGCCATGCCCGGCGTCACCGTGATCCGCCGGGCATGGCCCGGCGCTACCGTTGCGTCATCCACGCCTGCAGCCGCGCCGCCTGCGCGGCATCCAGCCGCAGGCCCAGCTTGCTCCGCCGCCACAGGACATCCTCGGCGCTATGCGCCCACTCATGCTCGCGCAGGAACGCCACTTCGCGTGCATGCAGGCCAGCACCGAATGCCTCGCCCAGATCGGCCATGCTCTGCGCACCCTCCAGCAACGCCACGCTGCGGCTGCCGTAGGCTTCGGCCCAGCGCCGCGCGATGTCCGCTGGCAACCACGGCGCCAAAGCGATCAGTCGCGAGCATGCCTGCCCGGCGTCACCCCAGTCACTGCCCGGTAGCGGTTCTCCCGTTGCGGTCCATGCCGCTCCCATCTGTGACAGGGCAGGGCGCAGCAGCTCCAGCGCTTCCTCGGCCAGCACCCGGTAGGTTGTCAGTTTCCCTCCCAGTATGTGCAAAGCCGGTGCCGGATCCACCTGCAGCTGCAGGCGGTAGTCGCGGCTCAGCTTCGCCGCGCGCGGGTCGGGGTCGGCCAGCAGCGGACGCACGCCGGCGAACTGCCAGACCACATCTGCCGCGCTGATCGGTTCGCGCAGATAGCGGTTGGCCGCCTCGCACAGGTAGGCGACCTCGGAAGGCAGCACGTTGCAGCGCGCCGGGTCGCCGCGGTAGTCGGTGTCGGTGGTACCCACCAGCAGGTGGTCGTGGGCGAACGGCAGCAGGAACACTACGCGGCCATCGGGCTGCTGCAGCAGGCAGGCACTGTCGTCAGGCCAGGCGCGGCGCAGCACGATGTGGCTGCCCTGCACCAGGCGCAGGGCAGGGCCGGCGCTGCGCGGCTGCATCCGATCCAACAGGCCGCCTGCCCACGGACCGGCGGCATTGACCACGGCACGGGCGATCACCGCCTGCTGCTGGCCGTCGGCTGTTTCCAGCGTCACGTGCCAGCGGCCTTGTTCGGCGCGCAGGTCGACGCAGCGGCTGTGGACCCGTACCTGTGCACCGCGTTGCGCGGCATCCAGCGCATTGAGGACGACCAGGCGCGCATCATCGACCTGTGCGTCGGCATAGCTGAACGCCTGTCGCAGCGATGGCGAGAGCTGTGCGCCCAGCGGGTCCTGATGCAGATCCAGTGCGCCCGATGCGGGGAAGGCCGGGCTGCGCGGCCCCAGGTGGTCGTACAGCCACAAGCCCATGCGCAGCAGCCAGCGTGGGCGCAGGTGCGGTTCCCAGGGCAGCACGAAACGCAGTGGCCGGACCAGGTAAGGAGCCTGTCGGCGAACAACCTCGCGTTCGCCCAAGGCCTTGCGTACCAAGCCGAACTCGCGCTGTTCCAGGTAGCGCAGGCCACCGTGGATCAGCTTGCTGCTGGCGCTGGAGGTATGCGCAGCGAGGTCGTGCTGCTCGCACAGCAGCACGCGCAGGCCACGACCGCTGGCATCACGGGCGATGCCGGCACCGTTGATGCCACCACCGATCACCAGCAGGTCGACGTCGTGCATCGCGCCTCCGCATCCTGTGTGTATGTAGAGTCGACTGTCAGTCGACTGCTCTTGTAGAGCCGAGCCATGCTCGGCTATCGAAAAAGCAGTCGACTGACAGTCGACTCTACAGAACGCGGGTGACGGAAACGACGACGGGCCCCGCAGGGCCCGTCGCGTTACATCAATGAAGCAGTTACTGCCTGGATCAGAAGCGGGCGCCGATGCCGAAGCCGACGGTCCACGGATCCATCTTGGCTTCGCCGATCTTCTCGCCGCCGACCTTCACGTCCGGGCGCGAGCGCATGTAGCGGGCGTCGGCACGGGCGAACCAGGTGGAATTGATGTTCATGTCCACGCCGATGGTGCCGATCACGCCCTTCGCATCCTTGAGGCGGATGTCGGAGCTGCTGCCGTCAGCCAGCGTTTCATTGCTGAAGCTGGACTGGTAGTAGCCCACGCCCACGAACGGACGGAACACGTTGTCGGCCTGGCCGAAGTGGTACTGACCGCTCAGTGCGACCGGCTGCTGCTCGACGTTGCCCAGGCGGGCGTTGTTCGGGCCCTTCACCTTGTGGTCGAACTTGTCGGCGGCGCCCCACAGTTCAACGGCCCAGTTGTCGTTGATGTAGTAGCTGAAGCTGACGGTCGGCGCCGGGCCGCCATCGACCTTCTTGATGCCGTCGATCGGATCGTTCTTCGGCTGCAGCAGCGCGACGCCGCCAACCACGGCAAAATGCTTGCCCGAAGCGGTATCGGTGGTGCTGCTGTCCTGGGCGAAAGCGGCCGGCGCGAATGCGGCGGAGGTCAGCAGGGCGAGACTCAGGATACGGATGGAGCGCATGGGGGTATCTCCTAATGTTTCTTGTTTTGGGCCCCCGGTTGCGGGGCGAGCACACCGTAGTCGCCCCAACATGAATCGAATCCGACGCGCGTTAAAAAATAGTTTTCCTTGTTCAGCGACTGGAGCGGAAAGCCTGTTTTCATGGGCTTTCCGACCATCAGTGGCATTCATGCAGTTGGAGAAGATGTGAGCGAAGCAACGTTGTGCATCGGCCTGCAAGCGCAGGTGAAGGCGGATTGCAGGGTGCTGCTGCTGGGCTCGATGCCCGGCGTTGCGTCATTGCAGGAGCAGCGCTACTACGCCCATCCACGCAATCGTTTCTGGCCGCTGCTGGCCGATATCTGCGGCTTTGACGCAGGACTGGCCTACCCACAACGGCTGCAGGCCCTGGCGGCGGCAAAGGTCGGCCTGTGGGATGTGATCGGCCAGTGCGAGCGGCGCGGCAGCCTGGATGCGGATATCGTGCGCGGCACGGAAGTGCCCAATGCGCTGCCGGCACTGATCGCTTCGCTTCCTGAGCTGGAGCTGATCGGCTGCAACGGTGGTGCGTCGCTGCAGGCATTCCAGCGCTGGGTGTTGCCCCGCCTGGAAGCCCCGCCGACGCTGCTGGCGCTGCCATCCACCAGCCCGGCCAATGCCGCGTGGTCGTTGCCGCGCCTGCGCCTGGCCTGGCAGCCGGTGGCCGACGCACTGGCGACATGAAGCGGACATCGTCCGGACAATACGCTACCGACTGGATGCAGCCGCAACCCATGGGCAACAGCGTGTCCCGGCTGCGTGCGTACTGAAAACACCTGTAACGGTTGGCGCTGGCCCCCGCTGGCCGCACAATAGACGTTTCCCTACACCAGATTGCCGGAGTTATCCCCATGGCCGAAATCAAGGAAGCACTTGTCCCCGATATCGGTGACTACAGCGATATCCCGGTAATCGAGGTGCTTGTCGCCGTCGGCGACACGGTCAAGAAGGACCAGGGCCTGGTGACGCTGGAAAGCGACAAGGCGACCATGGAAGTGCCGTCGGCCGTGGCCGGCGTGGTCAAGGAGATCAAGGTCAAGGTCGGTGACACCCTGTCCGAGGGCAAGGTCGTGGCGCTGATCGAAGTGGCTGAAGGCGAGGCTGCCAAGCCGGCTGCTGCCGCCCCGGCACCGGCCAAGGCCGCAGCGCCGGCCGCTGCCACCCAGAGCACGCCGGCCCCGGCCGCAGCTGCGCCGGCCGCTCCGGCTGCCAGCGGTGGTGCGGTTGAAGCGCTGGTGCCGGATATCGGCGACTATTCCGGCATTCCGGTCATTGAAGTGCTGGTCGCCGTCGGCGACACGGTCAAGAAGGACCAGGGCCTGGTCACGCTGGAAAGCGACAAGGCCACCATGGAAGTGCCGTCGTCGGTGGCTGGCGTGGTCAAGGAACTGAAGGTCAAGGTCGGCGACAATCTGTCGCAGGGCAATGTGGTCGCCATCATCGAGGCCGAGGGCGCTGCCGTGCCGGCGCCGACCAAGGCAGCCGCTGCTGCCGCTCCGGCTGCCGCCGAGACCGCCACCAAGGTCGAGCCGGTCGCTGTGCCGGCGCAGCCGGACAAGCTGGCGGCCCGCGAGATCGCCTCGGCCGGTACCCCGACCAGCCCGCCGGTGCAGTTCAACGCCGATGGCGTGCTGCCGGCCAAGGTGCCGTATGCCACCCCGGCGGTGCGTGTGTTCGCCCGCGAACTGGGCGTGGACCTGCTGCAGATCAACGGCACTGAGAAGGGTGGCCGCATCACCAAGGGTGACGTGCAGAAGTTCGTCAAGGCCGCACTCAGCGGCGGCGTGCCGGCTGCCGGCGGTGCTGCTGTCGCTGCCGGGGGTGGCCTGAACCTGCTGCCGTGGCCGAAGGTCGACTTCAGCAAGTTCGGCGACGTTGAAGTGCAGCCGTTGTCGCGCATCAAGAAGATTTCCGGCGCGAACCTGGCCCGCAACTGGGCGATGATCCCGCACGTCACCCAGTTCGAACAGGCCGACATCACCGACCTGGAAGGCCTGCGCGTGGCGCTGAACAAGGAAAACGAGAAGGCCGGCATCAAGCTGACCATGCTCGCCTTCCTGATCAAGGCCAGTGCCGCGGCGCTGAAGAAGTTCCCGGAGTTCAACGCCTCGCTCGATGCCAGCGGCGAGAACCTGACCCTGAAGAAGTACTTCAACATCGGCTTCGCCGCCGACACCCCGAACGGTCTGGTCGTGCCGGTCATCCGCGACGTGGACAAGAAGGGCGTGGTGCAGATCGCGCAGGAAACCGGCGAACTGGCCAAGAAGGCGCGCGACGGCAAGCTGGGCCCGGCCGACATGAGCGGCGGCTGCTTCTCGATCAGCTCGCTGGGCGGCATCGGCGGCACCGCGTTCACCCCGATCGTCAATGCACCGGAAGTGGCCATCCTCGGCGTCTCCAAGTCGTCCATCCAGCCGGTCTGGAACGGCAAGGAATTCGCACCGAAGCTGATGCTGCCGCTGTCGCTGAGCTACGACCACCGCGTCATCGACGGCGCCCTGGCCGCACGCTTCACCACGTACCTGTCGCAGGTACTGGCCGACATGCGCCGCGTGCTGCTGTAAGGCACCGCTTCGCCCCCACCGTGCGGCCGCCGCCCCTGCGCGGCCGCGTGAACAGATGCAGTGACACAGCCCGCCGGCGCCGCCGGGCGGGCACGAGGAAAACCCACCATGGCCACGATTGAAGTCAAGGTTCCCGACATCGGCGATTACAGTGATGTGCCGGTGATCGAAGTGTTGGTCGCCGTCGGCGACACGGTGAAGAAGGATCAGGGTCTGGTGACCCTGGAGTCGGACAAGGCCACCCTGGAAGTGCCGTCCTCGGCCACCGGCGTGGTCAAGGAAATCAAGGTCAAGCTGGGCGACACCCTGTCCGAAGGCGCCGTGGTCGTGGTGCTGGACGCCGAAGGTGCCGCCGAAGCCCCGGCCAAGGCCGCCGCGCCGGCCCCGGCAGCGGCCGCTCCGGCCAGCAAGCCGCCGGTGACCCCGTCGCACCGCGCCCCGGCTGAACCTGCTGCGCCGAAGCCGGCGCTGTCCAGCGGCAAGCAGGCCGACATCGAATGCGAAATGGTCGTGCTGGGCTCCGGCCCGGGCGGCTACACCGCTGCCTTCCGCGCCGCCGACGTCGGCCTGGATACGGTGCTGGTCGAGCGCTACGCCAGCCTCGGCGGCGTCTGCCTCAACGTGGGCTGCATTCCGTCCAAGGCGCTGCTGCACGCTGCAGCGGTCATCGACGAAGTGGCCCACGCCGGTGATTTCGGTGTCGAGTTCGGCAAGCCGACCATCACCCTGGACAAGCTGCGCCAGTACAAGGAAAAGGTCGTCAACCAGCTGACCAAGGGCCTGGCCGGCATGGCCAAGCAGCGCAAGGTCCGCAGCGTGCAGGGCGTCGGCAAGTTTGTCTCTGCCAACGAGCTGGAAATCACCGCGGCTGACGGCAGCACCCAGCTGCTGCGCTTCCAGAAGTGCATCATCGCCGCCGGTTCGCAGGCAGTGAAGCTGCCGAACTTCCCGTGGGACGACAAGCGCGTGATGGATTCCACCGACGCGCTGGAACTGGCCGAAGTGCCGGGTTCGCTGCTGGTTGTCGGCGGCGGCATCATCGGCCTGGAAATGGCCACCGTGTATGGCGCGCTGGGCAGCAAGGTCACCGTGGTCGAGTTCATGGACCAGCTGATGCCGGGCGCCGACAAGGACCTGGTCAAGCCGCTGGCTGACCGCCTGAAGAAGCAGGGCATCGACGTGCACCTGAAGACCAAGGCCTCCGGCGTCAGCGCCGATGCCAAGGGCATCACCGTGACCTTCGAAGCCGCCGAGGAAGGCCAGTCGCCCGCGCTGGCGCAGGGCACCTTCGACCGCGTGCTGGTGGCTGTTGGCCGCTCGCCGAACGGCAAGAAGATCGATGCCGAGAAGGCCGGCGTGCAGGTCACCGACCGTGGCTTCATCCCGGTGGATCGCCAGATGCGCACCAACGTGCCGCATATCTTTGCCATCGGCGATATCGTCGGCAACCCGATGCTGGCCCACAAGGCCACGCACGAGGGCAAGCTGGCCGCCGAAGTGGCTGCCGGCCACAAGAAGGAATGGGTGGCCCGCGTGATCCCGTCGGTGGCCTACACCAACCCGGAAATCGCCTGGGTCGGCGTGACCGAGACCGAAGCCAAGGCCAAGGGCCTGAAGGTCGGCGTGGCCAAGTTCCCGTGGGCCGCCAGCGGCCGCGCTATCGGCATCGGCCGCACCGAGGGCTTTACCAAGCTGATCTTCGACGAAGAGTCCCACCGCATCATCGGTGGTGCCATCGTTGGCGTGCATGCCGGTGACCTGCTGGCCGAAATCGGCTTGGCCATCGAGATGGGTGCCGAAGCCGAAGACATCGGCCACACCATCCATGCCCACCCGACGCTGAGCGAATCGGTGGCGATGGCCTCGGAAATCTACGACGGCACGATCACCGATCTGTACATGCCGAAGAAGAAGTAAGGCGCCCGCGCCGTTCCGAACGAAAAGCCCCGGCCTCTGCCGGGGTTTTTTTGTTTCACGATGACTCCAGCCCGGTAGTTCGCTGGACTGCGACGTAGCCCGATACAACAGGTTTATCAATAGCTTACGCGCGTCCATCATATGCCGGTGCTTTCTGAAACTTGACCCGGTTCTCCCTCGCGCCGCTCCTATCTGGCTCCTGGAATCCGGGTCGTTCCAAGGAGTCATCATGGCAAAGATCAAGCTCACCAAGACCGCCGTAGAGTCGGCGCAACCCCAGGCGAAGGACATCGAACTACGGGATACCGTCGTGCCCGGCTTCCTTTGCAAGATTACCCCGACGGGACGCCGGGTGTTCATGCTCCAGTACCGCACGAACTCTGGCCAGCCCCGCAAGCCCTCGCTGGGACTCTACGGGGAGCTAACCGTCGAACAGGCGCGGGTCAAAGCGCAGGACTGGCTGGCCGAGGTTCGCCGGGGTGGTGATCCCGGCGGTGCCAAGGCCGAGGCGCGCAAGGCGCCCACGATGGCCGAGTTGTGCAAAAAGTTCATGGAGGACTACTCCAAGAAGCGCAACAAGGTCAGCACGCAGGACGGCTACCAGGGCGTCATCGACCGCAACATCATCCCGCTGCTGGGCCGCAAGAAGGTGCATGACGTGAAGCGGCCCGACATTGCGGGGCTCATGGAAAAGCTGGCCTACAAGCCGACCGAGGCCAACAAGACCTTCGGCGTGCTGCGCAAGATGTTCAACTTGGCCGAAGTCTGGGGCTTCCGCCCGGACGGTACGAATCCGTGCCGCCACGTCCCGATGTACCCGCCGGGCAAGGAAACCCGGCTCATCGTGGACGAGGAAATGGTGCGGATCTTCCGCCAGTTGGAGAAACTGGAGGCGGAGGGGCTGGAGAACTACGTCATCCCGTTGGCGATCCGGCTGCAATTCGAGTTTGCGGCGCGGCGCTCCGAAATCTGCCCGCTCGAATGGAGCTGGCTGGACTTCGAGAACCGGCGCGTGGTGTGGCCCGACAGCAAGGTTGGCGGCATTTCCAAGCCCATGAGCGAGGAAGCCTATCGGCTGCTTTCGACGGCGCCGCGTCTGGAAGGCTGCCCTTACGTCCTGCCGTCGCCGAACGACCCGGCCAAGCACCTGACCTTTGGCGAGCACTATGGCGGCTGGTGCCGGACGCTCAAGGCCGCCAGCGTGCCGCACGTAGGCACGCACGGCATCCGTCATCGCTCGACCACCGACATTGCCAATTCCGGTGTGCCGACCAAAGTGGGAATGAAGCTGACGGGCCACAAGACCGTGGCGATGTTCATGCACTACGTCCACACCGAGGACAAGCCGGTGCGCGAGGCGGCCGAGCTGGTGGCCAGCCGCCGCCAAGCCATCACGGGCGCGCGGCAGCTTGCGGAGGCGGTGGCATGAACGGGCGCCGGCCATCAGCAGCATCGCTCGCAGCGCCCGCGGCGCTGCTGGGCGACATTCGGGCACTGATCGAGGCGGCGCGCAAGCGCGCCGCCTCGACGGTGAATAGCGAGCTTACGATGCTCTACTGGCGCATCGGCCAACGCATCCACACGCAGGTCTTGGACAGGCGCCGGGGCGCCTACGGCAAGGAAGTTCTGCCCACCTTGGCTGCGCAGTTGGTGGAGGAGTACGGCAGCAGCTTTGCAGAGCAGAACTTGCGCCGCATGGTGCAGTTCGCCGCCACCTTCCCCGACGAGCGAATTCTCGTATCACTGATACGAGAATTGAGCTGGACGCACTTCATCGCCCTGATGCCGCTGAAAGACCCGCTCCAGCGGGACTACTACGCACAGATGGCCAGCACCCAACGCTGGAGCGTGCGGACGCTGCGCGAGCGTATCGACTCGATGCTGTACGAGCGCACGGCGCTTTCCCAAAAGCCGGAAGAAACCATAGCGCAGGAGTTGGCGACCCTGCGCGATGCGCAGCGCATGTCGCCGGCCCTGGTCATGCGCGACCCGTACATCCTCGACTTCCTGGGCCTGCGGGACACTTGGCAGGAAGGCGACTTGGAAGCGGCGATCATCCGTGAAATGGAGTCCTTCCTGCTGGAGCTGGGCGCGGGCTTCTCATTCGTCGCCCGGCAGAAGCGCATTCCGATCGACGACGAGGATTTCCACCTTGACCTTCTGTTCTACAACCGCAAGCTGCGGCGGCTGGTTGCGGTGGAGTTGAAGGTAGGTGACTTCAAGGCGGCCTACAAAGGGCAGATGGAGCTTTACCTTCGGTGGCTAGACAAGCACGAACGGGAGCCGGAGGAAGCCTCGCCGCTCGGGATCATCCTTTGCACCGGCAAGAAGCGCGAGCAGATCGAATTGCTGGAGCTGGACAAGTCCGGCATCCACGTTGCCGAGTATCTGACCGCCTTGCCGCCGAGGGGCGTGCTGGTGGAGCGGCTGCAACAGGCAACGCAACGGGCGCAGTTGCAAATCGAGCAGCGCAAGACGGACAACGAGTAGTCCTGTCCCAAGCAGTCGGGCGTCCCGGCGTGCCGCCGTCGCGCTGTCGTGCTGCGCATCGAGCTTCGCTGCGCGAGTCTCGCCCCTGTCGGGCTTCCATCACTGACGCCTCCGTCCCGGCTCGTTGATCCGGGCCTGCGCGCTCCGCTTGCCAAAAATCGACTCTGTGCAGTGGGCGGGTGTGGGCGGTCTTGCTGTTCCCTTCACCGTATCACGGCGTTCTCGCCGTCAAGGGCGGCGCGCGCCATGCGCGCTTGCGTCCTGGCGGCCGTCTGCGACCCCTGACTGCTTGCGCTGCGCCGTGCTGCCGCCGGTTCCGGGCAATTCCGCCCGAGCAACCGGAGCACGATCATGTCGCAACTGTCCTTTCCCTCGTTCGATTCCTGTCTGCTGGTGCGCGACGCGCACGGGCGCTATCTACCGGCATCGGCCGACGACATTCTGGAAGCTGCGCGCCAGGTCATTGACCGGAAAATGCAGCGCGGAGCAGAGTTCACTTCGCCGGCGGCGGTCAAGGAATACTTGCGTACAAAGTTGGCCAGCTTCGAGCATGAGGTGTTCGTAGTGCTGTTCATGGATACGCGCCATCGTCTGATCGAATACAGGGAGATGTTCCACGGCACTATTGACGGTGCGTCGGTGTATCCGCGCGAAGTGGTCAAGGAGGCGCTGCGGCTCAATGCGGCGGCGGTCGTCGTTTCGCACAACCATCCGAGCGGAAACCCCGAGCCGAGCGCGGCTGACCGGGCGCTGACCCAGCGGCTCAAGGAAGCGTTGGGTCTGGTGGACGTGCGCGTGCTCGATCACATCATCGTTGCGGGCAACGAAACGGCATCGTTCGCCGAGCATGGGCTGATCTAGCCCAAGGGGCTTCGGCCCCTTTTTGCTGCGCCTGGTGGCATAGCTATGGCCCTCGCGGCCTGATGCTCAGGCCGTCGCAACCTGAATCATCTCGTCGTAATGTTTCTTGTCCACCTCTTCCAGCCACTGGAAGATGTTCCCGATGACGCTGTGGCTTTCGCCTGCCAAGTTTTCTGCGGATTCCTCTGTTATCTCAATAACGTCGCTATGTGAATACTTATTGATAAAGCGGTAGATTTTTTCTTTAAGCTCTGGTGTCGTGATGGTGCAATCTTTTAGGCCAGCCTCCATCAATTGACTAATGTCGCTTCGCCGCCTTGGATATTTGAAGGTAAAAAACGATTCAACAAGCTTTCGGGCGAGGTTGGCGGTCAAGAACGCCTCATCTCGATTGAGTGTCGTGTGCGCCCTATATTCGTAAAGCTTCTTGAAGATATAGTGGTACTCGGAACCGTAGTTCTTGAGTGAGTCGTCGGCATCCACAAGTAGGGAGTGACGAGGGGAGCCAGGTGGCGCATCCAGGCGATAAAAGAAGCAATTCTCGGCGTTGCCTTTTTTGACTCGATTCCTATTGGTGCCAGTGAACCAGTCTCTCACTAGCTTAAAGTAAGTGAAGTTGTGAGTCAGCACAAAAAGTTGCTTGGCTTCAGTGCATTGCGTTCTCAAAAACGAGTAGGCGTGAAACAAGTGATTAGAATCAAAGCTTGAGACCGGATCGTCAACGACGACGATCGTATCCTTGATGTTATTTCCATTTTCTTTGAGCTTCGTGATGAAATAGACAAATGCAATCGCAGTCTTCTCACCTTCGCTCAAATTCCCATCGTGCTCACCAACCCCGTTTCTGATGATCTCATAGCCTTTCTTCTTCTGATTGAAGTTCAGGCAAAGCTCAGAGCGGCCAATGAAGCGATGCAGGATGTCATTGAACTCCTTTGCCCCGACCGTTTCATTCGAGAGCGCCGCTTCTATGGCTCCGACCTCTAGACTAATTTTTTCAATTTCCTTATGGTCGTTCTTTGCTTCTGACTCAAGGTCATTGCACTTCTTCTCACTTCCAGCATAGTCAAACTCTTGCACCTCAGCCGCAGCAAAGTGAAGCTCCAGTGCCACCTTGCTTTTTGAGGTCTCAGATTTGAAATTTGAAGTCTTATTGTTGTGCTTTCCAACGAGAGCAACAATCGACTTCAGGATGTCATTGAAATTGGTGACATCGTCTTCAACCACATCCGAGATCTGAATGTCTGTCTTCCCAGGGTCTGTGATCTTGGCCTTCAGGGCTTCCCGCCAGGCGTCCATTTGCTGGTCGATCTTTTCAGCAGCAGTTGCGTAGTCCTTTTGAAGCTTTTCTGCCTCGGCCGATAGTTCTTTATAAAACTCGGTCGATGCGGGAAACTGATTAGCTGGAGCGCCTTGAGATTCAATCCATGTCGCCGCATTCTGAAGTCGGCTCTGAAACTCCGTGAACTCCTTGCTGAAGTGGGCAGCAAGCGCCTCGGCACGAAGCTGGGCGAACGGAGAGCCGCAGAACTCGCAGGATTGCGAGTCGTGGTTTTTATGGATTTCCAAGCCTGCTTGAACCCATTCGCGGATGTCCGGGTTATCGGTAAGCCGCTGGATTGCTTGATTGACCGCCGTAGTCCCAATCAAATCTCTGATGCGGCCCGCCGCTTTCTTAAAGTAGTCCGGCTCAATGGCCGTTGAGGCGAAAGCAATGCTTGGAAGCTGATCTGGCTTGGCGGCATTCGTAAGGTCGATAACCCTCTCATCTGGAAGAACCGACTCCGCCTTGATAATTGTCTCGCCGTTATTCTGTATGAAGTTGGAGAGCTTGCGGCGGTCGTAATTCAAGTAATAACTGTCGCTCGTATCAATCGCCTGAAGTCCAAGCTTCATTTTCTTGGCAGCATTGGTCAGGAACTTCTCTAATGCCTCACGCTGCTTCTTGATATCGCTTTGCTTGTCGTCGTGAGCCTTCTTTTTCGACTGAAGCTCGCTCTTCAGCTTCTCCAGCTTCTGCAAGTCATCAATCTTCTCTTTCGCAATAAGAAGGATGCTCTTTACGGATTTGTCCCAATCAATGTTCTCATGCACGAAGCGTTGATTGAAAACATGAATATTCAATTGGGATGAGTGGAGTGTGGATTCCGTGATCGTTGAGCCATCCTCCAGAACTACTGAAAATTGGCCCGTGCTGAAGCGGGGAACCATCGAGCGAAGCTCAAAGCAAGAGAATAGATTCGATAACGTTGACTTGCCTGTTCCATTCCAACCATAGACCAGGTTGTACCGGCCGAACTTTTGGATCTTCGTTCCATTGAAGTCGCTGAAGATTCCGAACTGTTTGAGGCGGTTGATGCAGACAATCATCTCTAGATCTCCGTGTTCTTGCTTTCCCATCATTAGCTTGCGAAACAAATGGTAAACGAAGAGTCCTCTTGCGTCTCCGCTTCGCGGATCGCGCTGCTCCAGGTTCGCTAGTCGCTCATCCCTGGCGGGACTGGCTTCGCCAGCCTTCCGCATCGCTGACGCCTACGGCCCGGCTTCCAGCTTCGGGCCTGCGCGCTTCGCTTGCGTGCGGTCAGCACAAAGGGATGGCCGTTGCCTTGTCCAGCCGTCTCCCCTGACTTCATCACCTTACCCGCGACCGTAGCCCGCGCCCGTGTGCCGTCAAGGCGCGCAGGGCCGTGTCCTCGGCTGCGCCTGCGGGCCGCACCCACCCTGCGCTTGGCTCCTTGACGGCCCCCGTCCGCGCGCTCCTTTGGCCGCGGGCGATGAACTCAGGAAAGACGGTGGCAACAGGGCCAACCGGGTTCCTCGTGCCGACCGCACCAAACAGCCGAAAGGCTGGGCTCCGAATCTAGAAATCCGGTGTGCGGTGTGAACAGCAAACCTCTTTTGTCAGGAGAAAGACCATGCAACTCGCATCCCGTTTCGCTTTCCGCTCCCCCTCGCTGCGCAGCGATTACCCGCTGTCCGACGACCAGATTCACCGCGTGGCCCCGTCCATCTTCGCGGATGCCCCGCACGAGAGCCGTTCGCAGCGGTACGCCTATATCCCCACCGCCGCCGTGCTGACCGAGCTTCGCAAAGAAGGCTTCCAGCCTTTCATGGTGACGCAAACCCGCGTGCGCGACGAAGGCAAGCGCGAGCACACCAAACACATGATTCGCTTGCGCCATGCCAGCCAGATCAACGGCGCGGAGGCCAACGAAATCGTGCTGCTGAACTCGCACGACGGCACCAGCAGCTATCAGATGCTGGCCGGAATGTTCCGGTTCGTGTGCAGCAATGGCCTTGTTTGCGGCAACACCGTGGCCGATGTGCGAGTGCCCCATAAAGGCGACGTGGCCGGTCTGGTCATTGAGGGCGCTTACGAAGTCTTGAGCGGTTTCGATCGGGTGAAGGAATCGCGCGATGCCATGCGCGGCATCACCTTGGACGATGGCGAATCCGAAGTGTTCGCCCGCGCCGCGCTCGCCCTCAAGTACGACGACCCCGACAAGCCCGCGCCCATCACGGAATCGCAAATCCTGATGCCGCGCCGCTTCGACGACCGCCGCCCCGACCTGTGGAGCGTGTTCAACCGCACCCAAGAAAACCTGACCCAAGGCGGGCTGCGTGGCCGCAGCGCCAACGGGCGCCGACAGCAAACCCGCCCGGTGCAGGGCATCGACCAAAACATCCGACTGAATCGCGCCCTCTGGCTGCTGGCCGATGGCATGCGCCAGTTGAAAGCCTGAATCCCCACGCGGCAGGGGCAGGCAGCAGCCCTTGTCGCTTTCTTCGCTGCTGCATTCCTGAACCGATAGGAGTTATCACCATGAACGCCGTTACCCAAACCGAAGCCCGCGCCATCAACACCGCCGCCGCTATCCCGCTGGAAGCCGCTGACCCGACCAAGAACCTGATTCTGGTTCCGCTGTCGCGGCTGGTGTCGCGCCCCACTGGCCGCAACGTGCGCAAGACCCCGCGCATGTCCATTCCCGAACTCGCCGCCAGCATCCAGCGTGTCGGCCTGCTGCAAAACCTCATCGTGATTGCCGCCGCCGACGGCGAGCATTACGAAGTCGTGGCCGGTGGCCGTCGCCTCGCAGCGTTGAAGCTGCTGGCGAAGAAGCACCGCATCAGCAAGGAATGGGAGGTGCCTTGCCTGCAGGTGGCCGATGGCACCGCACGCACGGCCAGCCTGACCGAGAACGTGCAGCGCGAAGCCATGCACCCCGCCGACCAGTTCGAGGCGTTCGCCGCGCTGGTGGCCGAAGGCCGCAGCATCGAGGATATCGCAGCGGATTTTTCCGTCACGCCGCTGGTGGTGCAGCGCCGCTTGAAACTCGCCAACGTCTCGCCGCGCCTGCTGGCCGACTATCGCGCCGAGGCCGTGAGCCTTGACCAGTTGATGGCCCTTGCCATCACCGACGACCACGCCGCGCAGGAAGCCGCGTTCTACGATGCGCCGACATGGCAGCGCAGCCCGCACAACCTGCGCGACCGTCTGACCGAACGCGAAATCGACGCCTACCGGCATCCGCTGGTGCGCTTTGTCGGGCTGGACGGCTACGAGCAGGAAGGCGGTGGCATCCGCCGCGACCTGTTCGCGGAGGGCGACAAAGGCGTGTATCTGACCGATGCCGCACTGCTGGAACGGCTGGCGCAGGACAAGCTGGCAGGTATCGCCGCCAAGGTGCAGGCCGAGGGCTGGGCGTGGGTGGATGCCACGCCGGGCATGACCCATGCCGATCTGCAAGCCTTCCAGCGTGCGCCAAGGGAACGCCGCAGTCCGAACAAGCGCGACGCGCAGCGCATCGAGAAGCTGCAAACCAAGCTGCACGAACTGGCCGAAGCCGTGGATGCCGCGCTGGACGACGAAGACGAAGAAAAGGCCGATGCCTTGCAGGAAGAAGGCGAACGCCTGGGCGAGCAGTTGCAGGCGCTGGAAGAAGGCTTGCTGGACTATGCGGCCAATGTGAAGGCCGCAGCCGGTGCCATCGTCACCATCGACCGCGACGGGCAGGCCGCGATTCATCGCGGGCTGCTGCGCGAAGCCGAAGCCAAGGCGCTGCGCACGCTGGAACGACTGCGGCAGGGTTTCGGCAGCGAAGGCGAAGCCGCAAACGAGGACGAAGGCGAGGACGACGAGCAGCCCAAGACCGCCACCATGTCCGACCGACTGGCGCAGCGGTTGAGCGCGCACCGTACCGCCGCGCTGCAAATCGAAGTGGCCCGGCATCCGCAAGCCGCGCTGGCCGCCGTGGTGCATGGCATGGTGCAGACCGTCTTGCAGGAAAGCCACTACGGCCACGACCTGCCGCTGGGCGTGCGCCTCACGGTGCAAGACCGGCTGGAAGGCATGGCCCCGGACTGGCCGGAATCACCCGCCGCCGTGGCGCTGCGCGAACTGCAACAGGTGGCAGGCGAAACCTTGCCGGAGGACAGCGCCGAACTGTTCGCCGCGCTGCTGGCGAAATCACAGGATGAACTGGTGCGGCTGCTGGCCGTGTGCTTAGCTTCCACGGTGGACGTGGTGACGCCTCGCGCCACGCCGCACCAGCCCGGCGCGGAACTGGCGCAGGCCGTGGGGCTGGATATGGCCGCGTGGTGGCAGCCCACCAATGAGGGTTACTTCCGGCATGTGCCGAAGGCCGCGATTCTGGAAGCCGTTGGCGGGTTCGCGCCCTCGCACGTCACCCGACTGGCGAAGTTGAAGAAGGGCGACATTGCCAGCGAAGCCGAACGGCTCGCCGCTGGCACCGGCTGGATGCCCGCCATCTTCCGCACCGAAGGCCCGCAGCAGGCCGGGCAGGACGCGCCGGCGGATGGCGAAGCCGAAGCACAGGAAGAAGCGGCCGCCGTGGCGGATGTCCAGCCGCAGGCCGAGGCTTTGGCCGCGTGACTTCGCACCGTAGATAGCGCCCCGGTTCCGGCCGGGGCGCTTCATATTGAGGATGCCTGCCATGACCCACCAACCCGCAAACCGCCCCCGTATGGCTGCGACCTATGCCTCCGGCACGGTGCGCGCCCGCCGCTGGCACGGCGACGGCGACGTGCGCGGCTACCGTCCGCCGCGTGGCTGGACGGCCCGCGCCGACCTGACCGATCTGCATCCCCTCACGGGCCGCGCCTTGCCGCGCGCCGTGTGGTGGATCATCGAAACCAAGAAATAACGAGCCGCACCGGCCCCAAGCCGTGCCGCCTTGGGGCCGGTGGTCGAAAACTCCGGGCGCGGCGGTGGCCGCGCCCGGTTTCACTGCTAAAAAAAAGCCCCATCGCCGCCTTCGGTCGGCGGCGATGGGGCCACGCACAAGGGCGCTCGTGCGCGAAATCCACGAAGCCAGCAAGTGTGGCGGCGCATCGCGCCGCCAACGATTCGACCGAGCCCCGCCGCAATGGGCGGGGCTGGTGTGGCTACGCCCCGGCTTGCTGCGGCAGGTTGCACGAAAGCGTGCCGTCCCCGACGCTGGCGGTTCGTTGTCTGTACGTCACGAAAGACGGTTCACCGACACGCCGCCCAGCCTCGCTTCTATGGAGCTTCCACACCACGCCTCAGTATGTGGCCGTGAGCTGCGGCAGGGGCGCTCTGGCCTTGTCGTCGGGGCATTGACCTGGCCCGCGTCAGGGCGCAAGCCGGTGCAGCCGTCACGCGGGGATGCCGAGTTGGCCACGTCTCCATTCGGGAGCGGGCGGCCTGTGCGTCCTTGTCTTGTTGTGAATCCTGGCGGTGGCGCGGCTGCGCCTTGGGCTTCATGGCCGCAACCTTGCAGCGAAAACAATTTCCCCTGCGCTGCGCGCATTCCTCGCGGGACAAATTCTTTTCGCTTCCAGGTTCTCCACGTTGTTGCGACCGCTGCGCGGTGCGACCAGCCCATCCCCCGCCGGCCGGATCACAACAAGGACGCACTGGCGCGACCTTGTTCAACCCGAAAGGAGAAACATCATGGCTAACATCGGCACCTTCACCGCAGAGAAAGACGGCTTCACCGGCACGCTTCGCACCCTGACGCTCAACGTCAAGGTCAAGCTGGTTCCCAACGACAAGGGCGACACCGAGAACGCCCCCGACTTCCACCTGCAAGCGGCTGGCCACGAAGTCGGCGCAGCGTGGAAGAAGACCAGCGAGGCCGGGCGGGAATACCTGTCCGTATCCATCGACGACCCTTCGTTCCCGGCGACGGTCTATGCCCGCCTGATCGAGAACGAGGACGGCACGCACGACCTGATCTGGTCGCGCAACAAGCCGAAGGCGGCCTGACAGCCGCTTACCGCGTCCCGCCCACTGCGGCGGGGCGCGATGCTGCTGATCGCAGCACCGCACGCGCAGGATTTCTGCTGCTGCCGCGTGCTGGATACGCCCGTCACCGCGGGCCTGCATGCGTGCCTTGTGGCTCGCAATCCGTGTCAACGAGCGGTGTGTGGCGTGTCGGCGCTGTAAGCGCCGCCGGGCTTTCGGGCTTCGCCCCGTGCCGGCAAGCCGTCACGGCCATCCGGCTTCAATCCCTCACGCCTTCGCGCCTGCGGCGCTGCGCGCTCCGCTTGCTGCAATTCAGTACCACACGCCAACGCGCTACGGCGTGTCGGGCTCTTCCAATATCGCCCTGAGTTCCTGGCGCACCTGTGCCAGCAATTCATCAGCTTCGCGGGTGCTGTCACCGGCATAAGCCAATGTGAGCAGCGTGAGCGGATGCACTTCCATGACCTCGCACAGATCGGCCAGCTTCTGGATGGTTGGGCTTTTCAGGTCGCGCTCCAGCGTGCTCATGTAGGTGCGACTGGACACGTTGGAGAACGCTTCCTGGCTCAAACCACGCGCCTTCCTTACCGTCCGAATCGCCGCTGCCAATGAGTTCTTCGCTGCCACCTATGGTTTCCCCAAAAAACCAAGATGACAGCCCATTGCGCCCTATAGGACTACAATCTATAGTGTTCATTTGGTGGTGATGTTTTCCTTTTCCGTGCTTTTACGGAGATCCGCATCTGCGGATTTCCTCAGACCCAGGGAACCGCGTCCGTGTCTTTCCTGACTTCCACCAATACGCCTTCGTGCCTCTCCGCTTTTGCGGCTTCGTGCGCTTGCGCATACGTGCATCCGTCCGCAGGCACAGATGCGCCTCGGCGATTGCGTGTGTTCGTGGAAGGGGCGCGGCCTTGACCACGCTTGTCACCGAGGAAGACCGGGTGCACCTACTGGCCCACGGCCTCACCCGCGCCGCAGGCCAGGAATGTGACCCGCTGCCCGTGGTGCGCCTGTTCACACCGGACGCACATGCGACCTGGCTATTGGCCGCGCTCGATCCGACCGATGGCGATACGGCCTACGGCCTGATCGACCTCGGGATCGGGATGCCTGCCCTGGCGACGGTGAAGCTGTCCGATCTGGCGTCCATCGTCGGGCCGCTCAAGCAGCCCGTGATACGAGATCGGTACTTCCAGCCGACGCGGCCGCTGTCGGAATACGTTCGACTGGCTCAGGAAAACGGTTCGATCACCGATTGACGCATTCCAGCGCGACCAGGCAAAAAGTATCGCATTGTGACTATTTCGGTCTTAGCCAAGACCTGGCAAGTCTTGATCCGCATGCTTGCACCAGGGTGGTGCGCTCCTGACCAAAACAGTCATGATGCCAGGCGCGAGATTCGGCACGGTGTTCAATGCTGCACCCCATTTCCGGGCGGTGCAGTCGTCGCATTTAGACGATTTCGGCAATGCACTGGAGCGAATCTGTCTTGACACCAGCAGTTAAAGCGTAACCCGAGTTTGATGACCACTTGATGGCGATTCGATAGCTCCCGCACAGCGGAATTGTGGCGACGTTCCCAGAAACAGGGAGGTTTCGCCATGACTGACCGCAGCAGCCAACACTGGTATCCCACGGCCGCGTATCTCTACACGCTGCACCTCGATGGCCCAGCGCTGGCTTGGGAGTATTTGCGCAGGAATGCAAGCTACCGGCGCGACTGGCTACGCCGGCGTCGCAAGCCAGATGCGGCGCAGGCCTGGGGCCTGCGCCTGCTGGAAGATCCCGGCCTGGATGCGCGCGATGCACATCCTGCTTGGTTCCCCGATCACGACGGCGTGGTGCAGCTATACCCCGACGCCGACCCACCACCCGATGCGCATACCTTCGAGTTCTGGCGCATTCCTGGGCGCAAGCAACTGACCCACGACGGCAAGCGCCTGGTGCTTGTATCGCATTGGCCAGGCTGCTGCGTTCGGCTCGCACTCGCACCCGACCTAGAAGATGGCTCGGCCTATCTCTACGCCACACGCGCCTGCGCCACGCCCTGTGCGCGCTACCGCACGCTCGCTGCGAAGCTGGATGCGCTATCTGCCGCAACCGTGGCCGCGCCTGTGGCAACAGCCCGCTCTCGCCCCACGCCCGCCGCGCTGCTGGAACTGCATACCTTGCAAGCGCTCGACGCGACCCTCGCGGGAGCCTCTTTGCGCGAAGTGGCCGAAGGTCTGTTCGGCGCGGATGCCGTCGCGGCCGACTGGCACAAAGACAGTGCATTGCGTGCCCGCGTGCGGCGGCTGGTACGCCGCGGCGATGAGCTGATGCACGGCGGCTACCGCCGACTAGCGCAGCTTCCAATGTTCCCGTCGCATTAGGGGGGACGTTTCTCGACCCGTGCGAATCGTCCCTTAGCAAGAAGCCTTGCTTTCTTGAGAGTGCCTCTATCCGGCCGCGTGGTGTGGCCGGGCTTGATGGAGGTACATCCCATGCGACCTGCTCCCTCGCGGCCTGCCGCCGCTGCCGTCACTGCGACCTCGCAGCCTCAACGCTACCTGACAAACGACGAAGCCGCCGACTACCTGCGGCTGTCGCCGCGCACGCTGGAGAAGCAGCGGGTGATCGGCGGCGGCCCCAAGTTCCGCAAGTTCGGCCGCCGCGTCATGTACGCGGTGTCCGACCTCGATGCCTGGGCCGACCAGCGCAGCTACGAGGCCACGTCCGATCCCGAATACGCCGAGCGCCACGCGGGCGACTACCGTGATGGCCGCTGATCGTCGGCGCGTGGGTGGCCTTCGCCATGTCCAGCCCGCCAGGGCAAGCCTTGCCGCAGCGCGAACAGCTCGATCTGTTCCGAGCGCTGCCGGGCGACATGGCGCCACGCGATTCCCAGGACTTGATGGCCTTTCCGTTCTTCTCGCTTGCCAAGTCGCGGCGCACGGCGCCGATCGACTTCCGCAGCGGGAACGTCACCATTCGCGTGGAAGGCACGCAGGAGCACGGCATCGCAACGATATGGGATGCCGACGTGCTGATATGGGCCGCCTCGCAGATCGTGGAGGCGCGCGACGCGGGCCTGCGCCCGTCGCGCTGGATACGCGCCACGCCTTACGAGATTTTGCGCTTCATCGGGCGCGGCACGTCCCTCAACGACTACCAGCGCCTGAAGGCCGCCCTCGACCGGCTGCAATCGACCACGGTGGCCACGTCCATCCGCGAAACCACGGGAAGGCGCTTGCATCGCTTCTCGTGGATCAACGAGTGGAAGGAACTCGCCGACGCCAGCGGCACCCCGCTGGGCATCGAGCTGATCTTGCCGGACTGGTTCTATGCCGGCGTGCTCGACGCCGCCCTGGTGCTGACCATCGACCCGGCCTATTTCCGCTTGAAAGGCGGTATCGAACGCTGGCTGTACCGCCTGGTGCGCAAGCATGGCGGGCGGCAGGAGCACGGCTGGCAATTCGACTTCCGACACCTGTACCGCAAATCCGGCAGCGCGGCCCGCTTCTCGGACTTCGCCTACGACGTGCGCGCCCTGGTGGCGCGGCAGTCGTTGCCCGGCTACGTCCTCGGCATCGAGCGGATGCCGGACGACAACACCGAGCTGCTGACCTTCCGGCCCGTGCCGCACGCGGCACGGGGATAACTGCGGGAGAACCTGTGGACGGCCTCGTGCTATCAGGAGTACCGGGTATCGTGCTATCAGGAGTACGACCCTCGTGCTATCAGGAGTACGAAAACGCCGGAAAGCCAACAACGGCGCGGGTTTGCGTTCCCTCTAACTTACCTAACAAGAAATACATAACTTTTAGTAGAAGCGCGCCGTTTCGGTGGACAACCACGAAATGGCACGCCCAGGCCGGCTTTCCAGCTCGGAGGGCCGCGCCATGATCTTCGCGTTTCTCAACCAGAAAGGCGGCGTCGGCAAGACCACGCTCGCCACGCACATCGCCGGCGAACTGGCGATGCGCGGCCTGCATGTCATCCTGCTGGATGCCGACCCGCAGGGGTCATCGCTCGACTGGACGCAGCGGCGTAGCCAGCAGGGCCTGCCCCGTCTGTTCAGCGCCGTGGGCCTTGCCCGCGAAACGCTGCATCAGGAAGCGCCAGAACTCGCCAGGCGGGCCGATCACATCATCATCGACGGCCCGCCGCGCATCGCCGCCCTCGCGCGCTCCGCGCTGCTGGCGGCCGAGCGCGTGCTGATCCCCGTGCAGCCCAGCCCCTACGACGTATGGGCTTCTGCCGAGATGGTCGCACTGATCCGCGAAGCACAGGTGTTCCGGCCAGCGCTACGCGCGGCCTTCGTCATCAACCGGCGCGTCAGCACCACCATCATCGGCAGGGAGGCACGGCAATCGCTGGCCGAACAGCCGCTGCCCGCGCTGCGCTCGGAGATCCACCAGCGCATCGTCTTTGCCGACAGCGTAGCCGCTGGCCGGCTCGCCCGCGAAACCGCGCCCGACAGCGCCGCTGCCCGCGAGATCGCCGCGCTCACCGACGAACTGCTGCGGTGGCCGACATGACTGGAAAGCCATCACCACGCAGCAAGCGCGTCGGCATCGGTGTACGTCCCCCAGCGAATCCGCACGCCGAAGCGTGGATTCGCCAGGGCGACGCAGATGCCTTGCAGAAAGGCGACCTCTACACCGCTCGACTGACGCTTGACATCACGCCCGCCATGCGGGCGCGCATCAAGGTGTCGGCCTTCACGCGAGGCGTGACCGTAGCCGAACTGCTGCGCAGCCTGCTGGAGCGGGAGTTTCCCCCGGAGGGCACGCCGTGAACGCATCCGCTTCGACCGCCCACACCCCCAAAGCAAGTGCGCCCACGGCTGCACCGCCGCCGGCGCCTTCGACACTCGCCGGCCAGGCCGGCAACGTGCCGCTGACGCGCGTGGCGCTGACCTACATCGAACCCCGCTTCAAGCTCTACCTGCGCTTCGGCGAACCGGCGCGCACGCTCCAGCTCGACCGCTGGCGGCGCTGCGCCGTGTTCCTGCCGAACGCGGTTCTGTGCCGCATCCGTTGGCAGGCCAACGACTACGGCACGATCCGCTGGCAGCTCATGGTGATGCAGACCGCCACGCCGCTGGACGCCGTGCAACGCATCCCCGGCGTGCAGCCGGGCGCGCGTCTGCTGTTGCACGCCGAAGGCGATGCCAACGTTCGCGCCGTGCTGGAACGCATCGACGACATCGAGGCGCTGGGCATCGCAGCCGCAGACACATCGCCCGCGTACTGGCGCACGCTCGCGAACCGGCTCGCAGCGCGCTCGGCGTTACCCACATACACCACAGAACGGCACGCCGCCTGGCTGGCAGGGAGGGCATTGCCATGACCACGATTTCCACGACCGGCCCCGTGCCGCATCCTCGCTCGCGCCTGCGCACTCGCCTCGTGCTGGCAGGCTTCGCCACCGTCGGCCTCGCTGCGCTGGCCTGGGCTGCGTTCGTGCAGCCCCTGCCGCGAATGGCCTACAACCCGTCCGACAGCGTGGCGGTCGGTTGGTATCGCATCGAACCGTTCGACCCGCGCACCGCCTCGCGGCCACGTCCGCTGTCCGTGGACAGCATCGTGCTGGTGCCGCTGCCCGACAGGGCCGCCATGCTGGCTGCGCAGCGCAGTTACCTACCGACCCGCGTTCCGCTGCTCAAACGTGTGGGCGCAGTCGCGCCACAACACGTCTGCATCGTCGCCGGCCAGGTTCGCATCGACGGCGTGCCGGTGGCCGCCGCCCTGCCTGCCGACCGGCAGGGCCGACCGCTGCCATCCTTGCAGCTTTGCCGCCGTCTCGAACCGGGCGAACTGTTCCTCTTGAGCGTGACCAACCCAGCGTCGTTCGACAGCCGCTATTTCGGGCCGGTCAGTGCATCCACCGCGATCGGCGTTGCGCATCCGATCTGGCTGGAGACACGTCCATGATGGCCGCCGATTCGCTGCACTTTGCCGCGCCTCTCATCGTGCCATCGGGCATGTCGTTCTACTGTTCGTCGCCTTGTCATCGCACGTGCAGTGCGGGTGCATTCGCACCGCACTTCGCGCTGCCTTCGGCGCAGCCGTCCAACGTGCAGGCGTCTTGCCTCGAACGCGCCTGGCCTGCGGCCATTGGCGTGTTCGCCGGCGGGCTGGCTGCTGGTGCAGCAGCGCCGCCGGGCCGCCGATGCCCGGAGCGGGAGCGAGGGGCAAAGGCGGAAGGCAAGACAAAAGGACGCGGCACCGGGCCGCGTCGAAGGCCTGTCTGCACATGGGGGTGGCGCGGCACGGAGCGGCTTTGCCGCCGTGCCGCGTGGGGCGCGAGGCCCGCGCCAATGCAGGCATGTCCGCGTGCTTCGCACGCCCGGAGACGCCGGAGCTTGCCAGGGGCGCTGCCATGACCGACCGCCGCGACGACGATTTCCGGGTGCGCCCTGGCGCGCCGAAGAACCGAGGCAAAGGCCAGGGCCAGAGCTTCGTTTCCAAGGTGCTCAAGCGGGCTGGCAAAGCCAGCGGCGGCAAGTCGGCGGTGCGCCGTCCTGTCGCTGGCGGGAGCGGCCAGCACGCGGGCCAGCGGCCCGGCTCACGGCTTGGGCGCGGCCATACGGCAGCGCGCTTCGCAGGTGCAAAGCTGACACCCATGTCACGGCGCGTGACCGTCAAGACGCTGCTGGTCAACCAGCGCAACGCCAGCCCGCAGTCGCTCGCCAAGCACCTGCGCTACATCGAGCGCGACGGTGCCGGCCGGGACGGCGAGCCGGGCCGTGCCTACGGGCCGCAGACCGACCATGCCGACCTCGATGCCTTCAAGGAACGCTGCCAGGACGACCGACACCATTTCCGTTTCATTGTTTCCCCGGAAGACGGAGCCGAGCTGGACGACCTGCGCACCTACACCCGGCACCTGATGAACCGCATGGAGGCCGACCTGGGAACGCGGCTGGATTGGGTGGCGGTCGATCACTGGAACACCGACAACCCGCACACGCACCTGATCGTGCGCGGACGCGACGATACCGGCAGAGACCTCGTCATCGCGGGCGACTACATCGCCCACGGCTTCCGCCATCGCGCCGCCGAGCTGGCGACGGAATGGCTGGGGCCGCGCACCGAACTGGAGATCCAGCAGACCTGGCAGCGCGAGGTGAAGCAAGAGCGGTGGACGAGCCTCGACCGCACGTTGCAGCGCGAGGTCGGCGAGGATGACCGGGTGCGGATCGAACGCTTCAACGAACCGACGTTGCAACGCCAGCGCCTGCTACTGATCGGCCGGCTGCAACGCTTGCAGCGGCTCGGCCTGGCCGACGAGGTGCAGCCCAGCACCTGGGCCATCCATGCCGACGCTGAGAAGACCCTGCGTGCCCTGGGCGAGCGTGGCGACATCATCCGCACCATGCAGCGCGCCATGAGCGGCCAGCCGCGCGAGCTGGCGGTATTCGAGCCGGCCGACGACGGCCGTACCCTCGTCGGCCGCGTGGCCGCCAAGGGGCTGGCCGACGAGCTGCACGACCGCGGCTATCTGGTCATCGACGGCGTGGACGGCAAGGCCCACTACGTCGCTTTGAACGCCCGCGACGAACTGGCGAGCTACCCCACCGGCGCGGTGGTGGAGGTGCGTGGTTCCGCCGAGGTACGGGCGGCGGACAAGAACATCGCCGCACTGGCGAGCGATGGCCTGTACCGTACCGATCATCACCTGGCGATCGAGCAAGGCCGAGCCAAGCCCGGCCGCGACCCGCAGGAAGTCGTCGCGGCCCACGTCCGACGGCTGGAAGCCCTGCGCCGGGCCGGCATCGTGGAGCGCGTGGCGGAAGGGCTATGGAAAGTGCCGGACGACCTATCCGAGCGTGGGCGCCAGTACGATGCGCAGCGACTGGGCGGCGTGGCCGTGGACCTGAAATCTCACCTGCCGATCGAGCGGCAGGCCCGCGTGATCGGCGCCACCTGGCTCGACCAGCAACTGATCGGCGGCGGCCGGGGATTGGGCGACCTGGGCTTTGGTGGCGATGCCAAGCAAGCCTTGCAGCAGCGCGCCGACTTCCTCGAAGAACAGGGGCTGGCCCAGCGGCGTGGGCAGCGGGTGATTCTCTCCCGGAATCTGCTGGAAACGCTGCGCAATCGGGAGCTGGCGCAGGCCGCCCAGCACATTGCCGCCGATAGTGGGTTGGAGCATCGGCACGTCACAGACGGGCAGCGCGTAGCCGGCATCTACCGGCGCTCGGTCATTCTCGCCAGCGGTCGCTATGCGCTGCTCGATGACGGCATGGGGTTCAGTCTGGTGCCTTGGCGGCCGATAATCGAGCCACGACTGGGGCAGCAGATCGCCGCGACTGTACGCGGCGGCGGTGTGTCATGGGAGGTTGGACGGCAACGAGGTCCTGGGATTGGATAGGGGCCGTAGGCTGTCGTACCGAGTTAAGGTGTCGAGCAGCGTTCTGGCCCTAGCTTCTGTGCTCCGTTAAGGCGACTAGTCTGTGCTTATCGCCGACGCTGTGGGTGCATGGTTGCTTGCCGATTCCGGTGCAACTCGCAAACGCGCTGCCCCGACCTGAACTGCCCATTCAACGATCTGCCCGGCCAACACGTCCGTCGCGACACCGAACGCGCTCACCACATCTGCCTCTCGCTTGCTGCCTGTAGCTTGGATTGCTTCGAAGCGTCTACTGGCAATAGCAGTCCGTTTGGCCGGATCGACCAGTTGCACATCGAGCCGAACCCGAACCGCGGCGATCGCTTCAGTGCCGCGGTATTCGAGCTGGAACGCCCGTAGCGTACTGCGCAACTCCATATCGGCGCTCATTGGCGTGCTATCGGTAATCACCGAAGTCGACCGCCCATCGCGCATGAAGGCTTCGACGATTCGGTCGCGTAGCAGCACCGGTGCGGGGTCGGCCCAACGCACTCCTTGCCAAGCCGACAAGCGACCATCGGGCTGCGCAATGAAAAGCCGCTCCGAATCCAGGACGCGACTACTCTCAGGGGCGTAGACGCGCAGCGCCCCAGGTCCAGGAACGGCGCGTGGCGTACTCTCCGCCTGGGCGATGTGATAGTCGGGCAGTTTGTAGGTGACCATTGGAGCTGTTTTGGGAAGCACACTGCACGCGGACAAGCCGAGTACTAGCGTCATAGTCGCGGCAGCGACGGGAATCATCCTGGCGGAAGTGTTCACGGCTTGGTTTCCTCAATGTTCTCTCCACCGAGCAGGTATTGCGCCGGATTGCGATCCAGTCGGCGCAGCACGGTGTTTAGATTGGCCAGCGCCTGCTGGAGTTCGTGCATGGCAGGGCCTGTGGCGGCCATGCCTTGGTTCAGCGATTCCTGATTGTTTTGCAGTAGCGTCTCAACCCTGAAAGCGGCGCGTTCGAGGGATGCCGTTGCATCACGCGTGTTCACCATGATTTGCTTACCATCGTTATTTAGTAGCAGGTTGGCATCGCGAAGAGTGCTATTTGCTTGGCGCACGGCAGCTGTCGATTCTCTGCTTGCTTCGGTCAGATTGCTGATTAACGTCGCGATCTCGGCCCTCTGGTCAGCGACCGCGCCCGTAGTCTGTTCGAGATTCACTAGACTGCGGTGCACAAGAGCCAAATTCTCCTTCGACAGTAACTCCTGCGTGCGCAGCAAGATGCCGTTGAGTGTCGTCATGCTGTTACCCTCGCCGGAGACCAGGGATGCCATCGCCGAACGTGGCGCGAGGATCAACGGTTCCTCGTCCTCTTTCCGATCCAGCAATGGCACGTTTGGCCCACCGTCGCTCAACTCGATCACCGCGTTGCCGGTAATTCCCGTGATGACCAATTCAGCGCGGGTATCCTGCCGGACCGGGATGGTGGCATTGATACGCACGCGCGCTATCGCCCGCCTTGGGTCAGGCGGCGAAAGAGAAAGTGCAACGACTTCGCCAATCGTGATTCCGCTGTACTGAACCTGGCTGCCGGGCGTAAGCCCGGTCACTGGCTCATCGAACATGATCCGGTAATACTGGTAATCGTGGTCGGAACGTGTGTCGCTGAGCCAGAGCGCGAAGCCGATACCAATCGCACCGAGCAGCACGACGAACAGACCAATGAATACATGATGGGCACGTGGCTCCATGATCAGACCACCTCGTTTTCAGAGTGTAAATATTGCGTGCGCCCAGCCCAATGCGTGCGCGACGGAAGAATGATGCAGATGCGGAAGGGTTTCATGGCTGCGTCTCTTGGCTGGAAGCACCAGTGGCCTGTGCGGCCGCACGGCCACGGGGGCCGTGAAAGTATTCCTGTATCCACGGGTGCTTGAATCGCTCGACTGCCTCGATGCCGTCGTTGATGAGTACCTTCTGGTTCGCCAGGACCGCGACACGGTCGCATATGGTGTACAGCGTATCGAGGTCGTGGGTTACCAGAAACACCGTGAGACCCAGTGCATTGCGCAGGGTCAGAATCAATTGGTCGAAAGATGCAGCCCCGATTGGATCCAGTCCTGCGGTGGGTTCGTCAAGAAACAGGATGTTCGCATCAAGCGCCAAGGCTCTCGCCAGTGCTGCTCGTTTCACCATGCCTCCGGACAACGAGGCCGGATATTTGTCTCCCGCTCCGGCAGGCAACCCCACCAAGCCCAGCTTGCTTCTTGCCAAACGCTCGGCAAGAGGCCGCGCCAGACCGACATGCTCGATTAAAGGAAGAGCGACGTTCTCCAAGACGGTCAGCGATGAATACAACGCGCCCTTCTGGAACAGAATGCCGAACCTTCGCTCCATACGCGCGCGTGCAAGCCATTGGGCTCGCAGTAGGTCGCGCCCCCCGATACGGACCACGCCCGAATGCGGCTTCTGCAGCCCGACGATGCTACGCAAGAGCACGGATTTCCCGGTGCCTGATCCTCCCACCACGCCAAGGATTTCCCCGCGTCGCACGTCCAGGTCCAGGTCCTGATGGACCTGCTGGGTTCCAAACCTGTTGTCTAGGCCGCGCACTTCAATAGCGTGTCGCACACCGTTGTCGGTGTCTTCCTTCACCGCGCTCACCAGCCCATCTCCATGAAGAACAGTGCAGCGATGGCATCGATCAGGATCACCATGAAGATTGATTGCACAACACTAGAAGTCGTGTGGTCGCCTACCGACTCAGCGCTACCGGCGACCTTGAACCCTTCATGGCAGCCGATAGCGGCGATCATCACCGCGAAGAGCGGGGACTTGCTCATTCCGACAAGAAAATGGCGCACCTCGATTTTTTCCTGCACGATGGCAAGGAACTGTGCAGGAGGAATCTCCAAGCTCAGTGCGCATACAGTGGCGCCGCCCACAATGCCAGCCAAGATGCCTACTAATGTGAGCAGTGGCAAGGACACAAGAAGCGCCAGCACGCGTGGCAGCACCAGCAACTCGATGGGGTCGAGCGCGTTGGAGCGAAGCGCATCGATCTCTTCATTTGCCTTCATCGAACCGATTTGGGCGGTATACGCGCTTGCGGTACGGCCTGCAATCAATATGGCCGGGAGCAGCACTCCGAACTCGCGCATGAACGAGAAGGCGACCAGATGCACCGAGAAGATGCTCGCACCGAAGTTGGCCAGCACCGTTGCGCCCAGGAACGCCACCACCATTCCTACCATGAAGCTCAGTAGCGCCACGATGGGAATGGCGTCCACCGCTGACCGCTGGATTTGAGCGATCACCGAGGTCGTGCGCCAGCGACGCGGGTGACGAACGGTACGGCTCCATGTTTCGATGATCTGACCCACGAACCCGGCCAGACCAAGACACGCACGACAGCCCTGTTCCACGGTCAGGCCTATGCGTCCCAGACCGCGGAGCAGAGGATTCCCGCTCACCGCTGCTTTGTCCGTCTTCTGCTGAGCGGTAGCAGCGGCGGCAAGCGCTTTCATTAGGGCGAGGCGATCCGGGGACAGATTTGGAGCTGCCTCCGGCCGGTCGAGTATCGAGTCTGGCCCGAGAATTTCCACCAGCAGAGCCGCGCCGGCGGTGTCCAGTCTCTGGACTTGCGTCCAGTCGAGCAAGGGAGTGGCGTACCCCTCGGCATGGCTGATGCGGGCGGCGGACACGGATTTTGCCAGACTGGCGTAGTGCTCTATCGTCCAGTCGCCACCCGCCAGCCATTTGTGATCACCGCCGACCATGGCATCCTGCCGGAGCCAAGCCTGTGAAGCGTTGCTCATGGCTGCGTGTCCCGCCAAGCGCTGTCGATGCGCTCGATGCAGTTCGTGATCGCCGCTTTGGCATGACCCAGCAATGTGTACGAACCGGCGAACTCTTTAATGACGTTGCCGCGCTCGAAGCAACTGGCGGCAGCAACGCGTCGTCCCGTACTTACATCGACTGCTTCGAACTCTAGGCTGGCACCGCCCGTCGTCACGGGTCCAACCAGCAGGGTCGTCATTGCATTGACTGCCCGATTCGGTGTCTGCAGTTCGGTGACCGCTACACGCACCCGAACCTGTCCCGTGCCACCTGGGGTGGCGGGACTTTTGCCTTCCTGGCGTTTCAGTTCGCTCGTCACATGGTCTAGCACTTCACGCTGCTGCGCGTCATCGAGCCCATCGATGCGACCCGAGGCGGTCTTGATCTGCGCATCTTCCACCACGACAGCGGCATAACGCTTGGGCTCGAATCCCGCTGCGCGGTACATCAGTACGTTCTCGTATCGTGTCGGCGATAACTTCTCGTAGTCGCCGAGAAATCCGGAGCGCGTCATGCTGTTGGTCGCGCATCCAGAGAGCGCGGCTGCTACGCAAAAAAAAATGCCGCCGCGGATCAATGCAGTTTTGCTCTTCATAATGGGTCTCCTTGATCAAACGAAACTAAGACAGGCAATGCCTGCTGCGATGAGGGCGGTGCCAGACCAGCGCGTCACTGATGCGAGATCGCCTAGCAAGAGGGCGCCGATACCCAAGTTTCCAAGTAGCCCGATTCCTGCCCAGGCTGCAGAGGCCGCGCTGATCGGAATCCGCTTGAGCGCGAGCCACAAAAGTGCGCCGCTGGCCGCCATGCACGTCACTGCCACACAGAGGCCGACCCAGCGCGTCGGACCGCCCGCCGTGATGGCCCGCAGGCCCAATGGATAGCCCGCTCCTAGAACCCCTGCGGCAATGACAATCGACCAGGATTTCCAGATCAGCGGATGGATGCTGAATCGCATAAGCCTAGCGAGACATACGGATGAAGCGTGGGTACATACGAATTCTGAGAATGCGCAGCACGAGGCGGTCCGCAAGAGACTCATGAGCGATCTCCATGCGCGGTGGCGGCACTCAGGCTCCACGGCCCAATTCGCTTGATTCCAAACAGGACTTCGTAAAGCAACGGAATCAAGCCCAACGTCACCAGCGTTCCGAGCGCCAGCCCACCGATCATCGCGATCGCCATCCCTGTCCATAACGGTCCGGAGAAGAGCATGAGTGGCACCAGTCCCGAAATGCAGGTGACCTTGGTCATCACGATTGGACGAAGTCGTTGTATCGCGGCCCCAACCAAGGCTTCATGGCGCGGCAGGCCTTCCGCTAAGCCCTGGTCGATGCGTTCCAGCAACAGCACGGCGTTGTTGACAATGATCCCGAACAAGGCCAGTACGCCGAAGGTCGCCATGAAGCTGAAAGGTGTGCCGGTTAGCTTCAGAGCCAATACCACGCCGATAAGCGTGAAAGGGATCGTCGCGAGGATCACACCGAGCTTGCGGAAGGAATTGAACTGCCATACGAACAGCATCAGCATCGCCAGAAATGCGAGGGGCATGTAGGTCGACAGCGCGGCGTTCGATTCGGCAGCTTCCTCGATCTCGCCGCCAAGTTCGACCGAGTAGCCCGCGGGCAGGTCCAAGGCAGCGACGCTAGGCACCAGGCGGTTGACGATCTCCTGGGCGGTGTAGGAGGTGTTCTGTCCTTGCACGGTGATCGTGCGGATGAGATTGCGCCGTTGGATGACCGATGGCTCGCTCGCGAGCGATACGTCTGCGACCTGGGCCAGCGTCACCGCCGGACCGCCGTTGCTGGGATAGATGAGCGTCGCGCCTACGTCTGCCGTGCTGCGACGCTCGCTTACGATGCTGCGCAGGACGATCGGAACGGAGGTGTCACCGTCGCGAATCACCGAGATCGATCGGCCGCTGTAGCGGACATCCAGCCCGCCAGCGATGTCTTCAGTCGTTACGCCCGCCCGACGCGCGCGGTCCTGGTCAACCTTTACGTCGATGCGGCCAATGCGCGTATCCCAATCGTTCTTGACGTTGATGGTTCCGGGCAGCTTGCGCAGTGCTGCTTCGATTTTGGACGCAGCCTCCAACAATACCTCCTCATCCGGACCGCTGACACGATAGATGGCGGTCCCTGATTCGGTCGCACCGAGCGAGAAGCGCTTGGGCTCGGCGCGCACGTCGCCATGTGCGTGCGCAAAGTAGCTGCGGGTTCGGGCGAGGACAGCGTCGATGTCGCTCTTCGGCTTCAGTGTGACAACGAAGTACGCGATGTTCGATGCCGGCAGCGGTGGATTCAGGCTAAGGATGAAGCGAGGTCCACCATCGGCGACGTAGCCGATGTGATCGGAGACTTCTGGATTGATGTTCTTGTCGCCCAGCCAACTACTGATCTGCTTCACGCGTGCGAGCGTTTCGCGCGAATCCGTACCTGGGGCGAGCTGCACCGGAATCTGGAACTGAAGCCGGTCGGACTTGGGCATGAAATCGTAAGGCAGGGTGGTGAAGCCATACAGCGCAATGGCAAGCGCCGCGATCATCGACGCTACATAGACCGCCTTATGGTGGAGAACCCACTCCAGTACGCGCCGGTAGCCACGGTAGAAGCGGGTGTCATACGCGTCGCCATGCTCCTGCTTGTGGTGGGGTTTGGCGAAGTGGTAGCACAACAGGGGCGTGACAGTCAGGCACAGCAGCCACGATGCGAACAACGTCAGTGCCAGCACGACCACGAGATTGTGCAGATACTCGCTCGTGGCGTTCTGGCCAAAAAAGAACGGCGAGAACACGATCACGATCACGAGCGAGGACGTGAGCAGCGGAATGGCGAGCGTGCGGCCCGCCTCGAGGCAGGCATGCTTACGATCTTCGCCACCGGCTAGGCGGCGTTCGATGTCTTCGGCAATCACAATGCCGTTGTCCACCAACAAGCCGAGCGCAATGATGATGGCGCCCATCGAGACGTTCTGAAGCTCGATGTTCATCGCGCGCATGACGATGAGTGCACTGAGGATCGTCAACGGCACGATCATGCCCACGATGATCCCGGTTCGCCAACCGAGGAATAGCACGACGACACCGAGGACGACGATGATCGTCTCCATCATGACGTGGTTCATTTTGCCCATCTCGTGCTTGACGACATCGGCCTGGAAAGTGACGTATGACAGATCGAAACCCGCCGGCAGCAGCTTCTCCTGGTCTGCAACCCGTGCTTTGAGCGCTTTTCCGAACTGCTCCACGTTTTGACCAGAGGCCATCGAAACCGCCATGACGACCGCGGGCTGGCCTTTGTAGATGGCGGCAGACTCCGGCGGATCGGCTGGCCGCACACTCACCTGCGCCAGTTCACCCAATGCGATCGTCGGCATGGGCGCCGTACTACTTTGCGGTCGCGGCAGCGCGATCGGCATTGCTCGCAGGGAGGGAGCGTCACTCACTTCGCCACTGACCGCCAAGGTTGCATTGATGCCGCCGACGACAATTTGTCCACCCGAAGCGACGACGTTCTGTTTGACGAGTTGGTCGATCACCCCCTGTGGTGTCAGCTCCAATCGCGCAAGCCTAGGCCGATCGAACTCGAGATAGACGCGCTCTTCCTGCAGGCCGTAGAAAGTGATGCGCTCAATACCAGGCACGGTGTACAGGCGGTCGCGCATCTGCTTGAGCGCGACGCGCATCTCGCTCATGGAGTAACCTGGTGCAGTGACCGCAATCGAGGCAACCGCGACGCGGCCGAAGTCTTCGTCGACGAAAGGCCCCATCGTGCCCTGTGGTAAGGCATCCTTCGAATCGGCGACCTTGGCCCGGACGCGCTGCCAGATCGGTGCCAAGTCGGTGTAGCGGTCCCAGATCGTGACCTGGATCATGGCGCTGCCTGCGCGCACGGTGCTCGTCACGCGCTTGACCTCTGCCAGTTCGCGCAAGCGCTCCTCGATCGGCCGGGCAATGAGTTGCTCAACGCGTTCGGCGGGCAGCCCCGGGTTCAACGCCGTGACCATCGCATCGCGGACCGTGACAGTCGGCTCCTCCTGAGAAGGAAAATTCAGGAAGGTCGCGATGCCGGCGACGAAAATGATAAGCGCTACAAAGTAGGTAAGTCGACTGGCGCGCAGCGCCATCTCGGTGATCTTCATGATGAAGTAACCTGGTGGATCGCGTTAGCGCTTGGTCAATTGAGTGGTGGCTTCCAGTGGTGTCACTGGCTGTCCATCGGTGAGCCATCCGCCTCCGGCGGCAACCACCGTCTCGCCGGGCTTAAGTCCAGCGAGGACGCGCGCGCTGTCTCCTTCCTGTGCCGGCGTGAAGCGCACCGCGCGACGGTGCACCTTCTTATCTGCAGGGGTGTAGACGAAGACGGAAGCCTCACCCGGCTTCGTGCCGAGCACCAGCGAGGCATAAGGGACGGATACAGTCTCGGGCCGAGAGGTCTTGGAGGTCGCCGCAGGTGCGTCGAGCACGACCTGTACGGGAATACCTGGCCGAAGTGCGCGCGCTTGCGCGTTATCTTCAGGCACTAGCACCACGGGTAGGAGCGAGCCATTTTCGGCGCGCAGACCGACACGACGTACCACCGCTCGGATTGGTTGTTCGGCTCCGCTCCAGAACAGTTCTGCGCGTTGGCCGACATCTATGTGAGGTGCCTGTGTAGTAGACGCGTTCGCGATGATCTCAGTGCCACTGCGCACACCGTCGACCTGAAATACCGGCGCACCAGCAGCAATGTCGGTGAACGCCAAAGCCAGCTTTTCCGCCACGACACCATCGAAAGGAGCGACGATCATCGTGCCACGTTGTGCTCGTTCGGCCAGGCCAAGCGCTGCCTTGGCAGTGCGCGCTTGGCCCTCTGCGACCGCTAGCTGCGCCTTGGCGCTCTCGAACGCAGCAGGGGAGATGACTTCGCTTTCGAGCAACCGGCGCTGTTGATCTGTCTGTACACGTCGATCCATCAGGCCGGCTTCGGCGGCCGCCAGGGATGCTTGCGCTTGCGTCACGCGAAGCCGGTCAGGTTCCGCATCAAGTTCTGCCATGACTTGACCGCGGGCGAACCGTTCACCCACGTCGACGTTCAACTTGGCGATCCGTCCTCCTGTTTCAAATCCTAGGATGCTGCGCTCGGTTGCTCGCGCCGAGCCAGTCAATTCGATGCGGGAGCTATGCGGAAGATCCGACTGCGCGGCGGCGAGCTTCACTGCGCGCGGAGGCTCGGATACGGTGGATTGCGAGTTTCCGCACCCTGAGACCAGGGTCGAAATGAATAGTGTGCAAGCAACCGTCAAGGAGCGCAGTGCGCACGCGGTCATGAAAGCTCTACGGACGCGACTCATGGGTGTCCTTTCGCAGGGATCAGTTCGAGATGGCCCGAGGCGAGATCCTGGAGCGCCCGAAAGAAATGCCGCCGCTCTGCGGGTGCGAGTATCGGCAGACCCAGGAGATCGGCGAACAGGGCGCCATCCAATGCCAGCATGATGAGTGCCGCGGTCTCGGTGCCACGCGGGGATCGACGCACGCGTTCGTACTGCACGCGATACCACTCGCGCAGTGGGTCGAGAAGTGTTGGATCTTCCGCAGCTGCCGCGAGCAGCGCTGCGCCCATCTTCTGCATCTCGTCGTCGGGTATCGCTTCCACCTGGCTCGACAGCCAGGGGTCCGGGTCTCCGGCAAACCTGCGCTCGTGATTGGCTTGTACCGCGTCGAACGCCCGGATCATCTCGTCGATCAGTGTCACGAACAAATCGCGTTTGGTCTTGAAATGATAGAGAAACGCCCCTTTGCTCAACCCGGCCCGCACGACGACGGCGTCCAGCGTCAGACGACTGGCGCCTTCCTCCAGCACCAGTTCGCGAGCGGCCTGCAGGATGCGCTCGCGAGTTAGCTGGGCTCCTTGCTGGAGAACGGGCTGCGCATCGGTGCTGCTATGGGCGGTGGACGGGGGGGGCAACTTTGTTTTCGCGCGAGGCGGCATGGTCGTGCTCCAAAAAAAGCTTGAGTCATATACAGTCCAGACGGTATAGTAGAAGGCGTAAAACAGTCCGTCAAGACTTTTTCGGAATGCAAGGACCTGCCATGTCTCAAATTCTTGAACGCTATCGCCTCATGGCCATGATTTCGCCGCTAATGCTTCTTGCGGCTTGCAGCCATGCTCCGCACTCTGCCGATCCGCCTCGCCTGGATGTACCGGCCCATTTCTCAAATGAAGAGGGAGGTGAAGGCATCCTGGACAAATCATCCCGCCGTACTCTTCCCGTCGACTGGTGGACGGCCTACGGCGATCCACAGCTCAATGTCCTAGTCCGGGCGGCGCTGGAGCGCAACACCGAACTGTCGATTGCGCGCGCGCGCGTCGACGAGGCCTCGGCCGCCACGCGGCGAGCACGGGCCTCCCTGCTCCCCTCGTTGTCCGCGGGCACGCAGGCAACTCGAGGACGCGACTATTCAGAGAACGTTGCGATCGGCAATGATGGCCGCGCCACGTTGTCTGCATCGTGGGAGGCAGACCTGTCGGGGCGGCTTTCGCAGGCAGCAGAAGGTGCGCGCCTGGATGCGGTGGCAGCCGAACAAGCGTGGGTTGCCACGCGTTGGCAGGTCGCGTTTGAAACAGTGTCGGCGGCTGTGCAGCAGCGCCAAGCCAGTGAACTCGAAGCGCTCGCCACGGCGCGGCTGGCATCCGCCGAGCGACTCGTCTTGCTGACACAACGGAAGTTCGAGGCCGGACAAGCTACCGGCTTCGACATCGAGCGAACCCGCTCCGGCGTCGTCGCACTGCGTGTGGAGCAAGAGCAACTTCGGCGTGCGCGCGGCGAGGCGACGCATGCACTTGATGTACTAGCGGGACAAACGCCCGGAGCGTCTGCAGCTTCTCCGACTCTTGCTTCACTCGCCGCCCCCAATTGGACACCGACACGCATACCTGCGGACCTGCTGAGTGAGCGGCCCGACGTGCGCGCCGCCGAAGCGAAGTTCGCAGCCGAAACCGCGCGCTGGAACGCAGCCGAAGGCGAACGCTTCCCTAAGCTGGTGTTGGACCTGAGCGGCGGACGGCAGCGCGTTGAGAGTGCGGGGACGCGCATTACCGGCAACATTTTTTCACTTGGGGCCGGGGTTTCGTTGCCGATCTTCGATGGTGGCGCGATCCGTGCCGGCATCGAGACCGGAGAGGCGCGCAGCCGAGCTGCGCGCGCGGAGTTCGAGCGCACTTTGTTGAGTGCATTGCAGGACGTAGAGAACGCATACCTCGGTTGGCATACGCAGCACGCCGCACTGGAGCATCAGACCGAGGGGGTCGCAGTCGCGGAGCGTCAGCTCGATCGCAGCCGCCGTCTGTTTGAGGCGGGACAAGTGGACGCCACGGTGGTGGCCGAGGCTGAGGCGGGGGTGATGTCAGCGCAGGCTTCGCTGATCCGCACGCGGGCCGAGACAGCCGTGCAATGGGGTGTGCTGGCAAAAGCACTATCCGGCCCACCTGTTTGATCGGGGAAGCTTGCTGGAGCAGCTTGCGAAGGCTAGATAGCGTGGCGCAAGGCGAAGGTGGTGAGGCCTAAGTGAGGAGGAATGCGAACATGGAAATTCGGCATCTGCGCTACTTTCTAGCGGTGGCAGAGGAACTGCACTTTGCCCGAGCCGCAGAGCGCCTCCACATCGAGACATCGCCGCTGTCGCGCGCCATCAAAGAGCTTGAAGAGGAGTTGGGCGTAGCGCTATTTGCGAGAACCACTCGGAGCACCCGCTTGACTCGTGCAGGCAGACTCTTCTTTGAGAGCGTACCCCGTGTCTTCGCAGCTTTGCAGCAGGCGCGCGACAGTGTGAACGCCGCAGCCAATGGCTTTCATTGCCAGCTACGTTTTGCATTGTCTGATGGAATCACGCCATCGCGCCTGCCTGCGTTGTTGGCGCTCTGCCGGCAGGAAGAGCCGGAAGTGGAAGTTCGCTTCTTCGAAGTGCCTTTGTCACAGCAAATCAAGGGATTGTGTGGCGAACTGTACGATCTCGGCTTCGCTCAATCGGATGAAGTCGGCGAAGGCATCATCGCCGTGCCGGTGTGGAGTGACCCTCTGATGGTAGCTGTGCCCGCACGGCACCCCTTGCTATCCCACAAACAGATTCCCCTGGAAGAGCTGTTGCGGTATCCGCTGGTGCTCTGCGACGCGGTGGCGTGTGAGGGCCATGCTCGGCAAGTTGAACGGGTGCTACGTCGCGTGGACATTGAGCCTCTAATTGCCGAACGCGTGACTTCCAGCGATCTAATGATGGTCCTGGTTTCGGCGGGACTTGCACTAGGCCTCACAGGAGGTGCGCATATTACTGCCAGCAGGGAACAGGGTGTGGTCGCACGGCCGCTGACTGGAGGTTCGCCCATGCTCACGACCTATCTGCTACGACCGGCCAGCGAGCCGTCAGAAATACTGACTCGCTTCATGGAACGCGTTCATTCGATCAAATCTCCAGACGCCAAAAGTCGGCGGTAAACCATCACACAATCTCCCAAGGAAACTTAACCATGAAGAAGATTGCTCTCATATTGCTTTCCTCGACACTGGCAGCCTGCAGCCCATCCGGGAAACCAGATAAAGGCAACCTTCCGACGGTCGATGAATTAGCGCTCAATCCTGAGCGGCTGAAAAAGTTGCGCCAGCAATGCAAGTTGGATCGTCCTATGCTGGGCGACCAACTATGTAACCGGGTTGCCGAGGCTACGCGAAAGCGCTTTTACGAAGATGGCGATGTGCCCTACACCACACCTAAAGAGCCGCCGAAGTTCTAAGCTGGTGGTCACGCTGGAGTATGTATGCCGGATATGAAAAACTTGAAGGAGAATTGCAATGGGCTGGATCTATCTTGTTTTGGCTGGATTGTTTGAAATCGGATGGCCGGTCGGGCTGAAAATGGCGCAAGAGCCAACATCGCGTTGGAGTGGGGTCGCAGTAGCCGTCTCTTTCATGACAATTAGCGGCGCCTTCCTATGGCTTGCTCAGCGTCAGATACCGATTGGGACTGCTTATGCGGTGTGGACGGGTATCGGAGCGGCGGGAACGTTCTTAGTCGGAATTCATTTCTATGGCGACCCAACCTCCCTGATGCGATACCTTGGCGTGGCGCTGATCATCCTGGGCGTTATCACGCTCAAGTTATCGAGTTGAGTACTAGCTCCTTTGATAGCGTAGTCACTGGGACACCCTGCGACACAGACTGGATCGGGTTCTGGGAACTCGCACGGTCACCTCCTCCTAGTCGTTATATGTGGTGAGCTTGCCGCAGCCTCGGGAGAGTTCGAGCCAGTGCGCGTAAGGCGGTGGAGCAGCCATTCCGGGTGCTCCACCTTCAGCTCCTGCAAAGGTGGAGAAAGAGTGTGGGTTGGCTAGCATGGCGCGGCCAAGAATCACCAAACCCATCTACCTGCCAGCGATCACGTGCTCGGCCATTCGCGGATCGTCGATGCCCCAACTCACTGCCACAGGTAGCCCAGTCTCGCGGCTCATGCGTTTGGCAAAGGGGCTGACGCGACGGCCGGCAACCAGCGGCTGGCCATTCGCTTCCTTGACATTAACCAGTCCGGCTCGGCCGTGGCAGGCCGCCGCGACCACCCTGCCGTCAGCCCAAGCGCCCGACAGCAGATTGACGAGCGCCCCGCTCCGGGTAAGTCCCACATGGTGCCATGGCCGCCGGGCAGGAACATCACCGCACCCCCTTCCGGGGCGATGCTGTCGATCTTCAGCGAGCCTTCGAGCTTGTCCATCGACACCTTGTCATCGAGGAAGCATTCCACGCTCGGCGGGTTCATGCCTTCGCTCGCTATGGAATGAGGATCCACCGGAATCTCGCCGCCGGCGATTGACGCAATATCCACATTGGCACCTGCATCGACCAAGGCGTAGTACGGGGTGGACTGTTCCTCGAACCACACGCCGGTCAGGCGCGGGTCGTCGCCCATCGTTGCCTGCGAAGTCAAAACCAGCAGAATCTCGAGGGGAGTTCCCATCATGGTTTTCTCAGTTCAGACGCTTGGGATCAAGCGGCCAGCGACCATTACGCCTGCTTGGCTTTGCGCGCTGTCTCGACCAAGCTGTCGAGCCAGTCCTGATGGCCGTTGATCATCGGGTTGGGTTTGGCGTTGTGCAGCTCCTCGGCCGGCTTGCCCTTCTGCGTTTCCTGCGTGAGGATGCGCACGCGCCCGCCGTCCAGGTTCTCGACCAGCCAGGCGTGATGCACATCCAGGCGCGTATCTGTGCCTTCCTCGCCGGACCAGCCGTGCCAGGCCACGCGGCCGGGTTGCCCATCCGCAGGTGCCACGTACTCGTTGCACTGCCCCTCTACCGGGAAGCCGAAGGTCTCGAAATAAAATCGATCGCCGTCGGCCAGTACCGGGCCTTTGCCGCCATGAAAGCGCACGTTAGCCGAGTTGGCGTAGTAGCTTGGCCACAGCGATGGTGTGACGAGTAGCGGCCATACGTCGGCCGCGCTCAAGCCGGCGGCGATGATCTCATTAGAGGCGAAATTCTCAGTAAAGCCCGGCGTGTAGCCTTCGGGCCAGAGGATGGCGTTCTGTTGCTTGCTCATATCGAAGCTCCTTCACAAAATGTCAATGACGCAACAGGGGTGGCTGCGTCATTCAAGTGGTCATAGAGCAATCATGAGCCTCCCTGTGAAATAAGTGAAATCCTAATTTTTTATTTTTGAAATCATATAATTTGATATCAGCGTCTAGGTTCTGCCATCCGCCGACAAGGCTATCTCGCAGCGGTGCTACGAAAGGGTCCGTCTCCAATTGAGCCGGCTGATTGCATATTTGTAGTGCGAGGCAGAGTTGTGCTGAGCATGACGATGAGAGCCATCTTGCCTACTTGTTGTTAGCACAGGAAGTGAACAGCAGTGCTCGTATCCAGCGATGTGCTGGATCGTGATGGGTGCGTTCGTGCCAAGCAGCCGTCTTGGTGAACCCCGGTATCTTCATCGGCGGCAGGGAGATAGCCAGCTTGTCCATACCGGCGACCAAGCGGCTCGGCAAGATCGCGACCATGTCACTGGCACGCAGGATGTCTGGCAAGATCAGAAAGCTCTTGACCGACAGTGTGACGCTTCGTTGTTTGCCCAACTGTTCTAGCGCATCGTCGGTGACGCCGCGGAAACCTCCACCATCGTAGGAAACAAGCGCATGGTCGAGAGCACAGAACTGCTTAACTGTCAGCTTGCGCCCCATAGCCGCTGGATGGTCTTCCCGCAGGACACACACGTAGTGCTCCTTGAATAGCTCTCGGGCATGCAGATTTGGCGGAGTGATCTCTGGCGTCAGGAGGGCTAGATCGATTTGACCGCGCTCAAGCTGGTTCTGTAGCAGTCCGCTCTCGACTGGCACTAATGAGACTCGAACGCGCGGTGCGTGCTGTTTGAGTGCCGATAGAAATGGGACAGCAATGGCACGCAGCGCATAGTCCGTCGCGGCGATGGAGAAGGTCAGTTGTGCGGTGGCCGGGTCGAAAGAAGGTGGCTGGAGCAGCGCGTCGATTTCCGCTAGCACCTGTTTGACAGATATCCCTATGTCTAGCGCCCGCTGCGTCGGAACGATGCCCCGCTGCGCACGCGCGAACAGCGGGTCGCCGAAGCTTTCACGCAGCCGCGCAAGCATGCCGCTCAAGGCCGGTTGGGTTAGTCCAAGACGTGCTGCCGCCCGTGTCACGTTGCGTTCGTCCAACAATACGTCCAGCGCCTTGAGTAAGTTGAGATCCATGCTCTTGATATCTTTCATTCTTATCCAGATTTCAATAAATAATTCTTTCCCATGATATCTAGATTCTGCTCATGAGGGGAGCGAGACCCAGCGAGAATTTTTTTCTGGGCAACCTCTTGGAAACTCCAAATGCGCCATAGGGTGCTTTAGTTTGCGGCGTTTGTCTTCGACTCGCCCCGCCGCTCATTCTTTCTTTTCCCTCGACCGTTGTGCTCAAAACGGTCTTTGACGGGCACCCACGCGGCACCGATCCTCGCTCTATGCGGCACGTTCCTGTGCCGCTTTTGAACGAGGAATCAGTGCAGGGAAATCGGAGGCCAGTCAATGCAAGCTCAGGGCGTACTGTTCGGGCAGATCGCCGCCGTATTCGGCATCGTGATCGCCGGCGTGTGGGGTGCAACGCAATGGACAGCCGCCGCCCTGGGCTATCAACTACGCCTTGGCTCGCCATGGTTCGACTTCTTTGGAACCCCGGTCTATCACCCTTGGCGGCTGTTCGAGTGGTGGTTCTTCTTTGATGCCTACGCGCCGCACGTCTTCGATATCGGCGGGGCCATCGCGGGTGGAAGTGGTCTGGTGGCCGTGGTGGTCGCCATCGCCATGTCGGTGTGGCGCTCGCGGCAAGCGCGCCTTGTCACCACCTACGGTTCGGCACGCTGGGCCGATGCGGAAGACATACGCAAAGCTGGGCTGATCCAGCCCGACGGGGTTTTCCTCGGGCTGCATCGCGGCCAGTACCTCCGCCATGAAGGCCCGGAACACGTCCTGACCTTCGCACCAACGCGCTCGGGCAAGGGTGTGGGCCTGGTCGTTCCCACCTTGTTGAGTTGGCCCGCATCCGTCGTCGTTCACGACATCAAAGGCGAGAACTGGACGCTCACCGCAGGCTGGCGTTCGCGGTTTAGCCACTGCCTCCTGTTCAACCCCACGGATGCGCAGTCGGCAGCCTACAACCCGCTGCTGGAAGTGAGGCGCGGCGCGCACGAAGTGCGCGACGTGCAGAACGTGGCCGACATTCTTGTCGATCCCGATGGCGCACTCGAACGCCGGAACCATTGGGAAAAGACCAGTCACGCGCTGTTGGTCGGCGCCATCCTGCATGTGCTGTACGCAGGCGAGGACAAGACGCTGCGCGGCGTCGCCAACTTCCTCAGCGACCCGGCGTGTCCGTTCGAGCTGACGCTGCACCGGATGATGACGACGAAGCACCTGGGCGATGCGCCTCACCCGGTTGTCGCATCCGCTGCCCGCGAAGTGCTTAACAAGTCGGACAACGAGCGATCGGGCGTGCTCTCCACCGCCATGTCGTTTCTCGGCCTGTACCGCGACCCGACCGTGGCCGAAGTCACATCGCGCTGCGATTGGCGCATCGCCGACCTGATTTCCGCCGAGCACCCGGTATCGCTCTATCTGGTGGTGCCGCCCTCCGACATAAGCCGCACCAAGCCGCTGATCCGGCTCATCTTGAACCAGATCGGGCGGCGGCTGACCGAATCGCTCGACGGCAGCGATGGCATCGCGCGCCGGCACAAGCTGCTGCTGATGCTGGACGAGTTTCCGGCGCTGGGCCGCCTCGATTTTTTCGAGTCCGCGCTTGCCTTCATGGCCGGGTACGGCATCCGCAGCTTTCTCATCGCTCAAAGCCTGAACCAGATCGACAAGGCGTATGGGCAGAACCATTCCATCCTCGACAACTGCCATGTCCGGGTGACTTTCGCCACCAACGACGAAAGGACGGCGAAAAGGATTTCAGAAACCCTCGGCACCGCCACCGAGCTTCGCGCGCAGCGCAACTACGCCGGCCACCGGCTCGCTCCGTGGCTGGGGCACCTGATGGTGTCGCGTCAGGAAACTGCACGGCCGCTGTTGACGCCCGGCGAGGTGATGCAGCTTCCACCTGATGACGCCGTGGTCATGGTGTCCAGCGTCGCCCCGATCCGCGCGAAGAAGCTGCGCTACTACGCCGACGCCAATTTCAAGAATCGCGTCCTGCCACCGCCCGCGCTCGTAGCCGGGAGGTACGCCGACGCGCCGCCAGCCCGCCCCGACGACTGGAGCGGCTTGGCGATCCCGGCCGTACCTGCGGCGCCGGCCTCGGCATCCGCCGATGGCCTGGGCGGCACCGATGACGGCGGCCCACGCCGCCAGCCCGAACTCTCCGAAACCGTCGCCTACGACCCCGAGCCGGACGCACATGCGAACGACCTGGCGCTGCTCGATGACGACGACCTGGCGCTGCCGCTTCCCGGCCAGCTCGACCCGGCCATGCAGCGCACGGCCCGGCTGGCTTCCCTCGACCCCAACGACGGAATCGACCTATGAGCCAATACCGCCTCAATCTTTTCATCCAGCCCGAGCACGCCCAGCGCCTGGACGAACTGGCCGCCAAGAAAGGCGTGTCCAAGTCGTCCATCGTCGCAGCGGCCTTGGCGTCCTGGCTGTCGCCCGATGCTGGCGACCAGCGCGAGGCCGCCATTGCCAAGCGGTTGGATCGACTGTCGCGGCAGACCGAACGCCTGGAGCGCGACCAGAACATCCAGATCGAAACGCTGGCGCTGTTCATCCGCTACTTCCTGACCGTCAGCACGCCGGTGCCCGAAGCCCATCAGGATGCGGCACGCGCCCAGGGCAAGGTGCGCTTCGAGCAGTTCGTCGAACAGTTGGGTCGCCACCTTCTGCGTGGCCGCAGTCTGGTGCGCGACGTGGTGGAGGAACTGCACCCCGATCCGATGCAGATGGATGACGCAGCAGCGATGGCCTCCGCCCATGAACGAACTGCGGAGCGTGCGTCATGAGTGCCGTTCCACAGATCCAGCCCGAACCTCGCTCATCCGCAGCAGCGTCCCAGGATCGCCGCATCCAGATGCTGCGCACTGCAATGGGGCCGCTGATCGCCGCTGCGCTCGAAGACCCGGATGTGGTGGAAATCATGCTCAACCCCGATCGCACCCTGTGGGTGGATCGGCTGTCGTCGGGTCGCTCGCCGCTGGGCGTGGAGATGCCCGAGGCCGATGGTGAACGCATCATCCGCCTGGTCGCCGCGCATGTCGGCGCGGAGGTGCATCGCGGCCAGCCGCTCTTGACCGCCGAGTTGCCGGAAACCGGCGAGCGTTTCGAGGGCATCCTGCCTCCGGCCGCCCCGGGGCCAGCCTTCGCGCTACGCAAGCGGGCCGTGAGCATCATCGGCCTGGATCGCTACGTGGCCGACGGCATCCTGACCGCCGGGCAGGCCGAGTTCCTGCGCCGCGCCGTGCGCGAGCGGCAGAACATCCTAATCGCCGGCGGCACCAGCACCGGCAAGACCACGCTGGCGAACGCGCTGCTGGCCGAGATCGCCGCCACAGGCGACCGCGTGCTGGTGCTCGAAGACACCATCGAGCTGCAATGCGCGGCCCGCGACCATGTGCCGCTGCGCACCCGCGCCGGCGTCGTCACCATGACCGAGCTGGTGCGGGCCACGATGCGCCTGCGGCCTGACCGCGTGATCGTCGGCGAGGTGCGCGGCGGCGAAGCCCTCGACCTCATCAAAGTGTGGGGCACCGGCCACCCCGGCGGCATTGCGACCATCCATGCCGGCTCCGCGCTGGGCGCGTTGCTGCGCCTCGAACAGTTGATTCTCGAAGTCGCTGTGAATCCGCCGCGGGCGCTGATCGCCGAGGCGGTCAACGTCGTCATCAACATCGCCGGACGCGGCCGCAAGCGCCACGTCGAAACCATCGCCCGTGTCGTCGGCTTCGACGGCACCGGCTATCGCCTGGCGGACGCACTGGAAACGCCGTTTCCCGAGCTGACGCCGGTTCCTCTCGCAGCCGACGCCGCTGCACATTCCCGTCCCCCAACCAACTTGGAGAACTGCCATGACGCACGTTGATTCTTTCCGCTTTTCCGTAAATCCGCTTCCTCGCCTGTCCGGCCTGGCGCGGCTGCGCAGCCTCACCCGCCCTGCGAGGCAGGGGCTGCTGCTGGCCGCGCTGCTGCTGTTGCTGGCCGGAACGGCGCAAGCCGCCGGTTCCTCGATGCCGTGGGAGGGGCCCTTGCAGTCGATTCTGGAGTCGATCCAGGGGCCGGTGGCACGCATCGTCGCGGTCATCATCATCATCGCCACGGGCCTGGCGCTGGCCTTCGGCGACACCAGCGGCGGCTTTCGCAAGCTGATCCAGATCGTGTTCGGGTTGAGCATCGCGTTCGCCGCTTCCTCGTTCTTCCTGTCGTTCTTCTCGTTCTCCGGCGGGGCCGTCGTATGAGTACGGCCAGCGACCTTCCAGGCTTCGAGGTGCCGCTGCATCGCTCGCTGACCGAGCCAATCCTGCTGGGCGGCGCGCCGCGCACCGTGGCAATTGCCAACGGCACGCTGGCCGCCGCCGTCGGGCTGGGCCTGCAACTGTGGATTCCCGGCGTGGTGCTCTGGATCGTCGGCCACTCGCTGGCCGTATGGGGTGCGCGCGTCGATCCGCAGTTCATGCAGGTCTTCGCGCGGCATATCAAACACCGCCCGCTTCTGGACGTGTGAGGGGAGGACGCCATGCTGAACCTTGCCGAATATCGTCAGCGCCCGGCCTTGCTTGCCGACTGGCTGCCCTGGGCCGGGCTGGTCGCGCCGGGCGTTGTGCTGAACAAAGATGGTTCGTTTCAACGCACGTTCCAGTTTCGCGGCCCCGACTTGGACAGTGCGACACAGGGCGAGCTGATTGCCACGTCGGCGCGGCAGAACAACGCGCTTCGCCGTACCGGGTCTGGCTGGGCCTTCTATATCGAGGCCGAGCGGATGCGGGCATCGAGCTATCCGCAATCCTCCTTTCCCGAACCACTGTCCTGGCTGGTGGATGAGGAGCGACGCGCGGCGTTCGAGGAGTCGGATGGCCATTTCGAGAGCGTCTATCACTTCACGTTGCAACACCTACCGCCGCAAGAGTCTCGCGCCCGTGCGGCTGGGATGCTGTACGAGAACCGGCCCACTGAGGGTGTGGACTGGCGTGGTCGGCTTGATTCCTTCGTGGCAGAGACCGATCGCGTGTTCGACCTGCTCGATGGTGTGATGCCGGAGATTGCCTGGCTGGACGATAGCCAGACGCTGACCTACCTGCATGCCACAGTCTCCACCCGGCGCTATCGCGTCGGCGTGCCCGACGTGCCGTTCCATATCGACGCACTGCTTGCCGATGCCGCGCTGGTCGGCGGCCTGGCGCCCATGCTGGGCGATCAGCACCTGCGCGTGGTGTCGGTACGAGGCTTCCCGACCTCGACCTGGCCGGGGATCTTGGACGACCTCAACCGCCTGGGCTTTGCGTATCGCTGGAGTACGCGCTTCCTGTGCCTGGACAAAGCCGAGGCGGAACGGGAATTGGGGCGCTTGCGGCGCCAATGGTTCGCCAAGCGCAAGAACGTCATCGCGCTGCTGCGCGAAACGATCTTTCAGCAGGAAAGCCCGCTGGTCGATACCGATGCCAGCAACAAGGCCGCCGACGCCGATGCCGCCTTGCAGGAGCTGGGCAGCGATCAAGTCGCCTTCGGCTACCTCACCGCCACGGTGACGGTGCTCGACGCCGACCCGGCCGTGGCCGACGAGAAGCTGCGCATGGTGGAGCGCGTCATCCAGGGCCGGGGTTTCGTGACCATCCCCGAAACCCTCAACGCAGTCGATGCCTGGCTGTCGTCCGTCCCCGGCAACGCATACGCGAACGTGCGTCAGCCCATCGTTTCGACGCTGAACCTGGCGCACATGATGCCGATGTCAGCGGTATGGGCTGGGCCGGAGAAGAACGAACACCTCGATGGCCCGCCGCTGATCGTCACCCGCACCGATGGCGCGACGCCGTTCCGGCTGGTGACGCACATCGGCGACGTGGGGCACACCCTTGTCGCCGGGCCGACCGGCATGGGCAAGTCGGTGCTGCTCGCCATCTTGGCCATGCAGTTCCGGCGCTACTTCGGCTCGCGGATCTTCGCCTTCGACATGGGCCGCTCGATGCGCGCCACCATCTTCGGCCTTGGCGGTGAGCACTATGACCTCGGCGCCGATGGCGGCATCGCCTTCCAGCCACTCGCGCGAATTGCCCACGAGGGCTACCGCACCTGGGCCGCCGAATGGGTGGAGGGCCGGCTGCTGCACGAAGGCGTGACGGTCGGCCCGGACGAGAAGGCTGCCATCTGGTCGGCGCTGAGAAGCCTTGCCGGTGCGCCGGTGGAGCAGCGCACCATGACCGGCTTGTCGGTGTTATTGCAGTTTAACGCGCTGCGCCAAGCGCTCGCGCCCTATGTGCTGGGCGGCGCACACGGCAAGCTGCTGGACGCTGACCACGACCGGCTGGGCATGGCCGACGTGCAGGGCTTCGAGATGGAAGAACTGATGCACAGCCCGGCCGCCGTGCAAGCGGTGCTGCGCTACCTGTTCGCCCGCTTCGACGAACGTTTCGACGGCGCGCCCACGCTGTTGATCCTCGATGAAGCGTGGCTGTTCCTCAATGAGCCGTCCTTCGCGGCCCGCATCCGGCAATGGCTCAAGACGCTCAGAAAAAAGAACGTCAGCGTCATCTTCGCCACGCAGTCGCTGGCCGACATCAAGGACTCGACCATCGCGCCAGCCATCATCGAAAGCTGCGCGAGCAGGATCTTCTTACCTAACCCGCAGGCCACCGAGCCGCAGATTCGCACGATCTACGAAGGCTTCGGCTTGAGCAGCCGCCAGATTGAGATCGTGGCGACCGCCCAGCCCAAGCGCGATTACTACTACCAGTCGCGCCTCGGCAATCGCCTGTTCGACCTCGACCTGGGGCCTGTCGCGCTCGCATTCGCGAGCGCATCCACCCCTCAAGACCAACGCGACATTGACCGCGTGCTGACGCAGGCCGGCGCTCCCGGCTTCGCCGGCGCGTGGCTGCGCCATCGCGGCCTCGGCTGGGCCGCCGACCTGCTGCCGTCCGCTCCGGCGGCAGCTTCCTTTCTCGCTTCTCAACCGCTGGAGGTTTCGCCATGATGACCAAGCCCCGTTTGCTCTCTGTCTCACTCGCTGCTGTGCTGTCGGTATCGCTGTTGGCCGTGCAGCCCGCATCCGCGCTGACGGTGTTCGACCCGTCCAACTTCGTGCAGAACACGCTGACCGCCGTGCGCACGCTGGAACAGATCAACAACCAGATCAACCAGCTCCAGAACGAGGCGCAGATGTTGATGAACCAGGCCAGGAACCTGGCAAATCTCGACTTCAACATCGTCAACCGCCTGCGCTCGACGCTCGCCACCACCGAGCGCCTGATCGCCGAGGCGCGCGGCTTGGCCTACGACGTGCAGAGCATGGATGCCACGTTCGCCCGCCTGTACCCGGAACAGTACGCCTCCACCATCAGCGGCGACCGCATGGCACAGGATGCCCGCGAACGCTGGCAGAACACCTTGAACGGCCTGCACACCGCGATGCGGATGCAGGCGCAGGTGTCGCAGAACCTCGCCCAAGACGAAAGCGCGCTGGCCGACCTCGTGAGCCAGAGCCAGTCGGCCACCGGCGCGCTGCAAGCGATGCAGGCGACGAACCAGCTCCTGGCTTTGCAGGCCAAGCAGTCGATCCAGGCGCAGCAGCTCCAGATCACGCAAGACCGGGCCGCTTCGCTGGAACTGGCGCGGCAAGCGGCGGCTATGGAGCGCGCCCGCGAAGTGCGGCGGCGCTTCCTCGGCACCGGCACGCCGTACACGCCGCAGTCCGTCAACTTCTACAACAACTGACCGGAGGCGGCCATGCGATGCGCTTCCGTCCTGCTGGCCGTGCTGCTGACCGCGTGCGGCCAGCAGCCGGCCGAGAACCTGGCCGACGCCCTGGCCGCAGATCCGGTGCGGCTCAAGGCGTTGCGCGGGCAATGCGCGGTCGACCGGCAGGCCATGGGCGAGGATGCCTGCCGCGCCGCCGCCGAAGCCTTCCGGCGGCGCTTCTTCGCCGGCCATACCGGGCCGGATGAATACAACTCGCTGGCTGAACTCCCGCCGATTCCGCCGAGCTTCGATACGCCCGCAGATGAATTGCCAGAGGGCGCCGTTCCGCTCACTCCGCCCGAGGATTCGCCATGAACGACGTGACCATCATCGACCGTTTCCTCGATACGTTCTCGCGCTACATCGACTCGGGCTTCGGCTTATTGCAGGGCGAAGTGGCATTTCTCACCGCCACGCTCATCGTCATCGACATGACGATCGCTGGCCTGTATTGGGCCATGAGCCACGCCACCGGCCAGGGCGACGACGTGATCGCCAAGCTGCTGCGCAAGGTGCTCTATGTCGGCGCGTTCGCCTACATCATCGGCAACTTCAACTGGCTGGCGAGCATCGTGTTCCGCTCGTTCGCCGGCTTGGGAATCACCGCTACCGGCTCGGCCATCACGATGGAGAACTTTCTTCAGCCGGGCCGGCTGGCGAAGACCGGCATCGACGCAGCCGCGCCGATTCTGGAACAGATCGGGGACATGGCTGGGTTCCCCGAGGTGTTCGTGAACATCGACCCTATCGTGGTTCTGTTCATCGCCTGGCTGGTGGTGATCCTCTGCTTCTTCGTGCTGGCCGTACAGCTTTTCATCACGCTGATCGAGTTCAAACTGACTACGCTCGCCGGCTTCGTCTTGATCCCGTTTGCACTCTGGAACAAGACCTCGTTCCTCGCGGAAAAGGTGCTAGGCAACGTGGTGTCGTCAGGCATCAAGGTCTTGGTGCTGGCCGTCATCGTCGGCATTGGTTCCGGGCTGTTTGCCGAGTTCCAGGTACATCCCGACGAACCATCAATCGACCACGCGCTGGTCGTGATGCTGGCCTCGCTCGCGCTGCTGGCGCTGGGCATTTTCGGCCCCGGTATCGCCACCGGCCTGGTGTCCGGTGCGCCACAGCTTGGTGCGGGCGCGATGGCTGGTGCTGCGGTCGGGGCTGTCGGCACCGGCGTTGCCATCGGAGCCGCCGCAACGGGAGTGGGCGGCGCCGTCATGGCTGGGGCACGAATGGCCCCGGCGGCCGCAAAGCTGGCCGGTGCCGGCGCGCGTGCCGCGACTTCGGCGGCCGGCAGTGCCCGATCGGCGTTCCAGGCCGGTTCCGCTGCGGCCGGCGGCGGTGCCAAGGGCGCGGCGGCTGGCCTCGGCAATGTCGCCAAGACCGGCGCACAAGCCGCAGGCCGCAGCGTCACCTCTGGTGCTTCCGCTGTTGGGCAGAAGGTGGCCGACTCCTTCCGCGCTGGCTGGAACGGCACAGAAGCCGGCAGCGACGGTGCTGGCCGCGGCCAGACCGCAGACGGCACCGCAGGCTCGCAGAAGCAAGAGCAACCGGCCTGGGCCAAGCGGATGCACCGCCGCCAGCAGGCTACCCATGCCGCGACCACTGCCGCCCACACGCTGCGCGGGGGCGACGGCGGCGGCTCCGGGCAAGGCCCGAGCCTGCGGGATTCCGATACCTAACCTTCAAGGAGAACACCCATGCGATTCAAACGACCGCAGGTGCGCTACGCCGATACGCCGCAGCCTGCCACCCCGTATCAAGCCGCCGCCCAGGTGTGGGACGACCGTATCGGCTCCGCCCGCGTGCAGGCGAAGAATTGGCGCCTGATGGCCTTCGGCTGCCTAGTGCTCGCGCTGTTGATGGCCGGCGGCCTGGTGTGGCGCTCGGCGCAGTCCATCGTGACGCCCTATGTCATCGAGGTCGATCAGGCCGGGCAGGTGCGCGCTGTAGGTAAGGCCGCTACGCCGTATCGGCCCGGCGACGCGCAGATCGCGCACCACCTGGCGCGCTTCGTGACGCTGGTTCGCTCGCTGTCCATCGACCCCATCGTGGTGCGGCAGAACTGGCTCGATGCCTACGACTACACCACCGACAAGGGCGCGGCGGTGCTCAACGACTACGCCCGCACCAATGACCCATTCGCCCGCATCGGCAAGGAATCGGTAACGGTGCAAATCACCAGCGTGGTTCGCGCCAGCGACACGTCTTTCAACGTGCGCTGGACAGAGCAGCGCTATGTCAACGGTGCGCCCGCCGGCACCGAACGCTGGAACGCCGTGCTTTCGACCGTCCTGCAAACCCCGCGTACTGAACAGCGCTTGCGCAAGAACCCATTGGGTATCTACGTCAACGGCCTGTCATGGAGCCGCGAACTGGATTCTTCCGAAGGAGCCAAACCATGAAACTTCGTTTCTGCCTTTACGTTTTTCCTTTGACGCTGCTGGCCCTCGCGGGCTGCGCCTCGCAGGGCAAGCCGCCGCCGTCCATCTCGCTCGACGAGCCGGTGCTGGCCCAGCCATTGCCCGAACCGCCCAAGCCCGTCGAAGTCGTCGCCGTCCCTGAACCGCTGGCGCTGCCGGCGCAGTTGAAGCCGCTGCCGGAACTCGATGAGGCCCCCGTTGCGCCGGAGCCGGCCGACGAAAAGGTGCGCGTTTCCCGTGCCAATGCAGAAGCGCGTATCGCGCCTACCCGTGAGGGCTACGTCAACGCGATTCAGGTGTGGCCGTTCACCGATGGCGCGCTTTATCAGGTCTATGCGTCGCCGGGGCGCGTGACGGTGGTTTCGCTTCAACCGGGCGAGGAACTGGTGACGGTCGCCGCCGGCGATACCGTGCGCTGGATCGTGGGCGACACGTCCAGCGGCGGCGGGGCCGATCTGCGCGTCAATGTGCTGGTCAAGCCCATCCGTTCCGGCCTGAAAACCAATCTCGTCATCACCACCAGTCGGCGCACCTACCTGCTGGAGCTGACCTCGACCGAGAAGGCATGGATGGCGTCGGTATCCTGGGACTACCCGAAAGACCGGATGCTCGCGTTGCAGCGCCAGGCGCAGGCTGCGCAGGCGACAACGCCTGTCGATACGGGCCTGTCGCTGGACAAGATCCGCTTCCGCTACGCGGTATCGGGCAGCAACCCGCCGTGGAAGCCGCTACGCGCCTTCGATGATGGAGAGAAGGTCTATATCCAGTTTCCGGCGGGCATCGCCCAGGGCGAGTTGCCGCCGCTGTTTGTCATCGGCGCGCAGGGCGACGGGCAATTGGTGAACTACCGTTTCCGCGCGCCGTACTACGTCGTGGATCGCCTGTTCGGCGCGGCCGAACTGCGGCTGGGCGGCGACGGCGGCGACGTGGTGCGGATCGAGCGCACCGATGGCGTTGCGCGGAGGAACTGACCATGAGCCAGGATGACACTCCCGACCTTGCCGCGCCGCAGGCGGCGGGCAAGATCGCTCCCGAGGCGGTCGCGCTTCGCGCCCAGCCGCGCCCGGTCACGCGCCTGAATCGGCGCACGCTGGCCATCCTCGCCGGCGTCCTGGCGGTGGCCGTGCTCGGCGCGGTGATGTGGTCGCTGCAACCTCAGCGGCGCGGTGCGGGCGAGCAGACCGAGCTTTACAACGTCGATCGTGTCTCGAAGTCTGAAGGACTGGATGCGCTGCCGACGGACTACTCCAAGCTGCCGCCGGCGTTGCCGCCTGCCGTTCCCGAACTGGGGCCGCCGCTGCCGGGCGATCTTGGCCCGGCCATCGTGAAGTCGCAGCAGCCGGCGACGGCCGCCTACGCGGCCCCCGGCCACGACCCGAACGATGCTCTGCGCAAAGAAGCCGAAGCGGCCGCGGCCTCGTCCGTGTTCTTCCGCTCGGGAGGGCAGAATGCGGCGCCGGTGGCGCAGACACAGGTGGCCGCTGCGCCGGGCTTCGCCGCCAATGCGGTGTTTGACCCGCTGGCGGCCGGGCCGGTCTCCACGGCGGCCCAGCCTGCTGACCCGACAGCGGTGCAAAACCGGCAAGACCATAAAGAGGCTTTCTTGAAAGGTGGCTCCACTGAAACCCGTAATTCCGGCAATCTGACCCTGCCAACTTCGCCGTATCAGGTCATGGCCGGAACGGTGGTCGCAGGTGCCTTGGTGACGGGGATTAAGTCGGACTTGCCCGGCGACGTGATCGCCACGGTGACGGAGCCGGTCTATGACACAGCCTCCGGGCGCTTCCTGCTGATTCCGCAGGGTTCGCGCATCCTGGGCAAATACAACAGCCAGGTCAGCTACGGGCAGAGCCGCGTTCAAGTCGTCTGGAACCGGATCATCCTGCCGGACACGTCTTCGCTCACGCTCGACAACCTGGCCGGCACCGACCCAGCCGGCTATGCCGGGCTGGAGGACGATGTGGACTACCACTGGGGCCGCATCTTTGCCGGTGCGGCACTCACCACGCTGCTGGGCGTCGGTGCCGAGCTGGCCGCGCCGGAGAACCGGCAGGATGGTGATCGCGTCATCATCGCTGGGCGCGACAGCGCGCAGGACAGCATCAATCAGGTCGGCCAGGAGATGACCCGGCGCAACCTCAACATCCAGCCGACCTTAACGCAACGGCCGGGCCTGCCGGTTCGCATCATCGTCAACCGGGATCTGGTGCTGCGGCGGTACCAGCCGCTGTTCTTCAACCGGGGGACTTCACGATGAGCACGACCAAGAAGCTGCGGCTCGGCCCGCTGCCGAAGACCGAGAGCACCAAGCTGACTTTCGTTTGCCCGACCAGCTTGAAAGCCGACCTCGACCGCTACGCCGCGCTACACGCGCAGGCGTATGGCGAGGCCGTTGATGCGGCGACGCTGATCCCGCATATGCTGGAAGCGTTCATGGCGGGGGATCGAGGATTCAGGAAGGGCACGGCGACCCGCAGCACACCACCGAAGCCGCCATGATTGCACCGCATGCTATTCAACGGCATCCATCGAACGCGCAGCCCAGGCTGCGCGTTCTTCATTCTGGATGCCGCCGAGCCTGTTGGGCTATGATGATGCGACAGGCCCGCCGTTCCTCGGCAATCCAGCACTACACAGTGCGATGCGGCTTTCTCTCCCAACGCTCCTATGTCGCTCCTAGCCGACAACGCCGCTCTTCTTCTAAGCGGCCCCGAAAGGAGCTAACCTACTGTCCCATATACGGTTTCAAGTCCTTCTTGATTTGCGCGAAAGACTTGACACCGGCACTTTTTTGTTGGCTGCGGGGAGGTCTTCGGCTGTTGTCATCGCGAGGGTCCGGGCCACTGCGCGGGTGGCAGGCATTTCGACAAATGTCCCCCGTCGCCCGCCTGCGGCGGTCGCCTCCTCCTTTACTTTGTCGAAATGCCTGCCACCCGCGCAGCGGCTCGGCTTGCGGAAAGTAGAGCCACTGCCACTGCAAAGGCCGCGTGGATGCCTGACACGCGGGGGGAGAGGGGCTTGCGTGCGAAGTAAAGGAGGAGGTGACGGCCGCAGGCCGGCGCCGGGGGACATTCGCACGCAAGCCCCTCTCCCCCCAGCGCTCGACCAACCTACTTCTCTGCTCGACGATGCAAAGAAAAAGCGCGGCCCCGATGTTCCGGAGGCCGCGCCAGGAGAGAGAGTGCCGTGGAAGGGGCGGGGGATCAGAACACGAAGCTGACGCCGGCCACAGGGCCCTTGAACTCCTGCTTCAGGCCGATGGTGCCGTCGCTGCCCTTCTTGTCCGCGTCGAGCTTGAACCAGTCGTAGCCAGCGAACACACCGAAGTTCTTCGTGAAGCGGTAATCGACGATGGCGTTGGCGCGGCTCAAGTCGCCCTTGTAGTCATCGAAGCTGCCCCAGCGGGTGTTGAGGTACTGGCCCTGCAGCGTGATCATCCACTTCTCCGACGGCGTGAAGCTCAGGCGCGCACCAACCACCGGAGCGACGCCGTCGGTCTTCTCGTTGAGGAACTGTCCCTCATAGACGGTACCCAGATCGGCGTAGGCCTTGCTGCTGACCTTGGCGTACTCGGCACCCAGCTGCAGGCCGAGGTCGAAGGTATCGGTGTCCACCACCGAGTAGTCATAGACCAGGCTGGCGACCTGGTACTTCAGCTCGCCCTTGACGAAGCTGCCGGACGGCACGTTGACGTCACCGAAGGAAATGTCCTGGCCAAGGGTCTCGCGGCGGTCCTTGTCGTACTTGAAGTAGTTGAACAGCAGGCGCTGGCGGTTGCTGATGCGGAACATGCCGTCGATGCGCGGCTCCCATTCCTTGCCCCCCAGCTTGAAGTCCTCGGAGAAACCGATGTCCTGGCCGGCGACGTTGGTCTTGCCGCGAAGGGTGTTGTCCGAGTCGATGTTCATCGCACCCAGGCGCAGGGCGAAGCGGTCATCGCCTTCAGCGGCGTGGGCGGCTGTGGCGAACGAAGCGCCGGCGGCGAGCAGAGAAAGGGCGAGCAGGGTGGGTACGGGGCGCATCGAAGAGTCCTTGCAGTGGTTCATCAGAATGAAGACCACTGTGCCGGACGGCGCCGTCCACCATCCGTGAACGTATGGTCCACGGCATGTGCACGGTTCAGCGCTGTCGCGACGATGCAAAAAAGATGGCCCCGGAGCGGGGCTTCGGGGCCATCGTGGGACCTGCGGGGCGAAGCGTCGACGAGGTTGCTGCAGGCAGGTCGAAAGATCGGACCGGCACGCTGCGGCGAAAGTTCCGTGGCCTGCGACCAAAGTTCAATGCTGCGCTGCAACATCGCGCGGACGTCATTGTCCCCCGGGTGGCACGCAAAAATGTAAGCGCTACCGCAACTTGCGGCTTCCCGGGATGAACAGGCAGCGGTTGTCTCGCAAATTGTCCCATTGCTATAATTTGGCGGCTCGATGAGGCCCCCCTTGCTGTAGTCGCCTCAGCCTTCCACTTGCAACCACGCGGGACGTCCTGTGCTGAACTCCGTTGATGCGGGTCGGCGACTGATGCTGCGCGCCGCGGTCTACCCGCTGGCCGCAGTGGCTGTCCTGGCCCTGGCCTTCCTGCTGGTTGGTCCGAAGTATGCCCTCGGCGCGCTGGCGTCCGGTGTGGCCATTTCGGCCGGTGGCTGGGTTGCGGCACGGATGGCACTGGGCGGTGGGGCACTGGCCGCAGGATCGGCGATGGCTCGCCTGATCATTGCGATCGTCGCCAAGTGGGTGGTGGTATTCGGCGTCCTGCTGGTGGGGTTCCTGGTCTTCAAGCTGCCTGCATTGGCGCTGTTGGCCGGTATCGCCGTCGGTCTGATGTTCCAGGTCCTGGCCATGGCCAGGCGTTGACAGAATTCAATTAACTAAGGTTCCGGACACATGGCGGGCGAGGCTCTAACCCCTACCAGCTACATCCAGCATCACCTGCACAACCTGACCGCGCCGGTCGGCAAGGGTGAGGGTATGTTCTGGCACATCCACGTCGACACCTTCCTCACCGCGGTCCTGATGGGCCTGGTGATTGTTGTCGCGTTCTGGCTGGGAACCCGCAAGGCCACCGCCGGCGTGCCGGGCAAGTGGCAGGCTTTCGTCGAGATCTGCCTGGAGTTCGTCGACCGCCAGGCCAAGGACACCTACCACGGCAAGAGCAAGCTGGTGACGCCGATCGCCATCACGATCTTCTTCTGGATCCTGATGATGAATCTGCTGAAGATGATCCCGGCCGATTTCATCGCCAAGCCGCTGGAATGGGCGGGCGTCCACTACTGGAAGCCGGTGCCGACCGCTGACGTCAATGCCACCCTGGGCATGGCCTTCAGCGTGTTCTTCCTGATGCTGTTCTTCGCGCTGAAGTCCAAGGGCCTGCTCGGCTTCATCAAGGAATTCCTGACGGCGCCGTTCGGCAAGTGGATGATGCCGTTCAACCTGATCCTCAACATCGTCGAGTGGCTGAGCAAGCCGATTTCTCTGGCGATGCGACTGTTCGGCAACATGTTCGGCGGCGAAATCGTGTTCCTGCTGATCTGGGTGCTGGGTGGTGCCGGTTTCTTCGGTGCCATTGCCGGTGGTGCGTTCGGCCTCGGCTGGATGCTGTTCCACCTGCTGGTGATCCCGCTGCAGGCCTTCATCTTCATGATGCTGTCGATCGTGTACCTGAGCCTGTCGGAAGACGCTCACTGAGTTTCAAGCTTCAACGCGTTTCAACCTTCATCCGTTTCATCACCCTTAGCAACTTAAGTTCCTGGAGATAACCATGTACTTCGCCGTCCTGACCAACTTCGCGCAGATTCAGAGCTCCACCGCCCTTGCCGTCGGCATCATGATCGGCCTGGCCGCGCTGGGCGCCGGTCTGGGTCTGGCCATCATGGCTGGTAAGTTCCTGGAGTCGGCCGCCCGCCAGCCGGAACTGATCCCGGTCCTGCAGGTGCGCATGTTCATCACCGCTGGCCTGATCGACGCCGCGTTCATCATCTCGGTCGCCGTCGGCCTGCTGCTGGCCTTCGCCAACCCGCTGTCGGCTGCCTTTGCTGGCGCCGTCACCAAGGCTCTGGCCGGCTGATACAGCGGTTTGAGACGACCGGGTGCTGATGCACCCGGTTTCGGATGAAGGCCGGATGCGCCGCTTCGGCGGCGCGTCCACCCCGAAACCAGCGATCGAGCTAACCATGAATATCAATTTCACCCTTCTTGCGCAGGCGCTCGCCTTCGCTGGTCTCATCTGGATCATCGCGACCAAGATCTGGCCGCCGCTGATGAACGCGATCGAAGAGCGCCAGCAGAAGATTGCTGAAGGCCTCGCTGCTGCCGACCGCAGCCAGAAAGATCTGGCCCAGGCGCAGGAGAAGGTCAACGAAGCGCTGAAGGAAGCCCGCACCAAGGCCAACGAGATCATCGATCAGGCCCACGCGCGTGCCAACCAGATCGTTGATGCTGCCCGTACCGAAGCGATCACCGAAGCCACCCGTCAGAAGGATCTGGCCCAGGCTGAGATCGACGCCGCCGCCAATCGTGCCCGTGAAGATCTGCGCAAGCAGGTGTCCGCGCTGGCCGTGACCGGTGCCGAAAAGCTGCTCAAGCGCGAAATCGACGCCAACGCCCACAAGGCGCTGCTCGACGAGCTGGCCTCGGAGATCTAAGTATGAGCCAGGCCCTCACGCTTGCCCGCCCGTACGCCCGCGCCGCGTTCGCGACCGCGCGCGACGAAGGCGCGTTCGCGCCGTGGTCGGACGCCCTCGCGTTCTCCGCCCACGTCGCCGCCGACCCGCGCGTGGCGGCCCTGCTCGCCAACCCGGAGCTGGGCCGTGACGACGCCGTCGCCCTGCTGGCGCCGGTGACCCACGGCGAGACCTACTCGCGCTTCCTGGCCATCCTGGCCGAATCGCATCGTCTGCCGCTGCTGCCGGAAATCTCCGGCATGTTCGACGCCCTGCGCGCCGATGCCGAGCACGTGGTCAAGGCCAACGTGACCTCTGCCGCCGAACTCTCGGCCGGTGAACTGGACGCGATCAAGACCGCGCTGCGCAAGCGCTTCAACCGCGAGGTCGAAGTGACCACCGCGGTCGACGCCTCGCTGATCGGTGGCGCCGTGATCGACGCCGGTGACGTGGTCATCGATGGTTCGCTGAAGGGCAAGCTGGCCCGTCTGCAGACCGCGCTCGCTAACTGAATTCATTTAACGTCCGGCCCCGCTGCCGGCACTAGGACTTGACGATGGCAACCACGCTCAACCCCTCCGAAATCAGCGAACTGATCAAGAACCGCATCGAGAAGGTCAAGCTGGCCGCGGAATCGCGCAACGAAGGCACCGTGACCAGCGTGTCCGACGGCATCGTGCGCATCTTCGGTCTGGCCGACGTGATGCAGGGCGAAATGATCGAACTGCCGAACAACAGCTTCGCCCTGGCCCTGAACCTGGAGCGCGACTCGGTCGGCGCCGTGGTCCTGGGCGGCTACGAGCACCTGCGCGAAGGCGACGTTGCCAAGACCACCGGCCGCATCCTGGAAGTGCCGGTTGGTCCGGAACTGCTGGGCCGCGTCGTCAATGCCCTGGGCGAGCCGATCGATGGCAAGGGCCCGCTGGGTACCGACCTGACCGCTCCGGTGGAGCGCGTTGCACCGGGCGTGATCTGGCGCAAGTCGGTCGACCAGCCGGTGCAGACCGGTTACAAGTCGGTCGACTCGATGATCCCGATCGGCCGTGGCCAGCGTGAGCTGATCATCGGCGACCGCCAGACCGGCAAGACCGCGATGGCCATCGATGCGGTGATCAACCAGAAGGGCACCGGCATCAAGTGCGTGTACGTTGCGATCGGCCAGAAGGCTTCGACCATCGCCAACATCGTGCGCAAGCTTGAAGAGAACGGCGCGCTGGCACACACCGTCGTGGTTGCCGCCACTGCTTCCGAATCGGCTGCCATGCAGTACATCAGCGCCTACTCGGGCTGCACCATGGGTGAGTACTTCATGGACCGCGGCGAAGACGCGCTGATCGTGTACGACGATCTGTCCAAGCAGGCCGTTGCCTACCGCCAGATCTCGCTGCTGCTGAAGCGCCCGCCGGGCCGTGAAGCCTACCCGGGTGACGTGTTCTACCTGCACTCCCGTCTGCTCGAGCGCGCTGCCCGCGTGTCCGAGGAGTACGTCGAGAAGTTCACCGAAGGCAAGGTCACCGGCAAGACCGGTTCGCTGACCGCGCTGCCGATCATCGAAACCCAGGCGGGCGACGTTTCCGCGTTCGTTCCGACCAACGTGATCTCGATCACCGACGGCCAGATCTTCCTGGAAACCGACCTGTTCAACGCCGGCATCCGCCCGGCCGTGAACGCCGGTATCTCGGTGTCGCGCGTCGGTGGCTCGGCCCAGACCAAGATCATCAAGAAGCTGTCGGGCGGCATCCGCATCTCGCTGGCCCAGTACCGTGAGCTGGCTGCGTTCGCGCAGTTCGCCTCGGACCTGGACGAAGCGACCCGCAAGCAGCTGGAGCGTGGCCAGCGCGTCACCGAGCTGATGAAGCAGAAGCAGTACGCGCCGATGTCGATCGCCAACCAGGCGCTGTCGATCTACGCCGTCAACGAGGGCTACCTCGACGACGTGCCGGTCAACAAGCTGCTGGCGTTCGAAGAAGGCCTGCACGCCCACTTCGCCAACACCCAGGGCGAGCTGATCAACAAGGTCAACGCCACCGGCGGTTGGGACAACGACATCGAAGGTGCCTTCAAGAAGGGCATCGCCGAGTTCAAGACCACCGGCAGCTGGTAAGACGAACGTGTGGCGGGGCCTGGCCCCGCCACACCGTTGAATGCAGTGGGGCAGAGCCCCGCTCTACGGGAATCAAAGATGGCAAGCGGACGCGAAATCAAAACCAAGATCAAGAGCGTGCAGAACACCCGCAAGGTGACGCGCGCCCTGGAAATGGTCTCGGCCTCCAAGATCCGCAAGGCGCAGGATCGGATGAAGACCTCGCGTCCGTACGCGCAGGCGATGAAGCAGGTGATCGGCCACCTGGCGCAGGCCAGTACCGACTACCAGCATCCGTTCCTGGTCGAGCGCGAGCAGGTCAAGCGGGTCGGTTTCATCGTGATCTCTTCCGATCGCGGCCTGGCTGGCGGCCTCAACAACAACCTGTTCCGCAAGCTCCTGGGTGAAGCCAAGGCCTGGCAGGACAAGGGTGCCGAAGTGGACATGGTGACGATCGGCCAGAAGGCGTCGACCTTCTTCCGCCGGGTCAAGGTCAACATGGTCGGCAGCGTGACCCACATCGGTGACGTGCCGAAGCTGGAATCGCTGATCGGCGTGATCAAGGTCATGCTCGATGCCTTCACCGAAGGCAAGATCGATCGCGTGTACCTGGTCTACAACCGCTTCATCAATACGATGACGCAGAAGGCCAGCTTCGATCAGCTGTTGCCGTTGCCGGCCGCCGAGAAGCAGGTCGCCCATCACGACTGGGACTACCTGTACGAACCCGATGCCGCGACCGTGCTCGAGCACGTGATGACGCGTTACATCGAATCGCTGGTGTACCAGGCGCTGCTGGAGAACGTCGCGTCCGAACATGCCGCACGCATGGTCGCGATGAAGTCGGCCAGCGACAACGCCAACAAGCTGATCGGCGATCTGCAGCTCGTCTACAACAAGGCGCGCCAGGCAGCGATCACCCAGGAAATTTCCGAAATCGTCGGCGGCGCGGCAGCAGTCTGACCGCGTTCGTTCAAAGCACACATTTAGAGGATGCAGCAATGAGTCAGGGCAAGATCGTTCAGATCATCGGCGCCGTCGTCGACGTCGAATTCCCGCGTGAGTCGGTGCCGAAGGTGTATGACGCACTGAAGGTGGAAAACACCGAGATCACCCTTGAAGTCCAGCAGCAGCTGGGCGACGGCGTGGTCCGTTGCATCGCGCTGGGTTCCACCGATGGCCTGAAGCGCAACCTGGTTGCGGTCAACACCGGCCGTGGCATCTCGGTGCCGGTCGGCGCCGGTACCCTGGGCCGCATCATGGACGTGCTTGGCCGTCCGATCGACGAAGCCGGCCCGGTGGCCGCCAGCGACAGCTGGGAAATCCACCGCGACGCGCCGTCGTACGAAGACCAGTCCCCGGCCACCGAGCTGCTGGAAACCGGCATCAAGGTCATCGACCTGATGTGCCCGTTCGCCAAGGGCGGCAAGGTCGGCCTGTTCGGCGGCGCCGGCGTCGGCAAGACCGTCAACATGATGGAACTGATCAACAACATCGCCAAGGCGCACAGCGGTCTGTCCGTGTTCGCCGGCGTGGGTGAGCGTACCCGTGAGGGCAACGACTTCTACCACGAGATGAAGGACTCCAACGTCCTGGACAAGGTCGCGATGGTGTACGGCCAGATGAACGAGCCGCCGGGCAACCGTCTGCGCGTTGCGCTGACCGGCCTGACCATGGCCGAGTACTTCCGCGACGAGAAGGACGAGAACGGCAAGGGCAAGGACGTGCTGCTGTTCGTCGACAACATCTACCGCTACACCCTGGCCGGTACCGAAGTGTCGGCACTGCTGGGCCGCATGCCGTCGGCAGTGGGTTACCAGCCGACCCTGGCCGAGGAAATGGGCGTCCTGCAGGAGCGCATCACCTCGACCAAGAACGGTTCGATCACCTCGATCCAGGCCGTCTACGTTCCCGCGGATGACTTGACCGATCCGTCGCCGGCGACCACCTTCGCCCACCTGGATTCGACCGTGACCCTGTCGCGTTCGATCGCCTCGCTGGGTATCTACCCGGCAGTCGACCCGCTGGATTCCACCAGCCGCCAGATGGACCCGCTGGTCATCGGCCACGAGCACTACGACACCGCCCAGCGCGTCCAGCAGACCCTGCAGAAGTACAAGGAACTGAAGGACATCATCGCCATCCTGGGCATGGACGAACTGTCCGAAGAAGACAAGCAGGCCGTGTCGCGCGCACGCAAGATCGAACGCTTCTTCAGCCAGCCGTTCCACGTGGCCGAAGTGTTCACCGGCTCGCCGGGCAAGTACGTGTCGCTGAAGGACACCATCCGTGGCTTCAAGGCCATCGTCGATGGCGAGTACGACCACCTGCCGGAGCAGGCGTTCTACATGGTCGGCAGCATCGAAGAAGCGGTCGAGAAGGCCAAGAAGATGGCCGAGAAGGCCTGATGCGGCGGGGACAGGCTTCGGCCTGTCCCATCCGTGACACGGGGTGGGCCTGCGCCCACCGCTGCGGAAACCCCTGCGGTTGGTAACACCCGCCCCCTAGCGAAGAGAGTTCCATGAGCACCATCCGTTGCGACATCGTCAGCGCCGAGCAGGAAATCTTCCGTGGTGAAGCGACCCTGGTCGTGGCCACCGGTGAGCTGGGCGAACTGGGCATCGCGCCCAAGCACGCGCCGCTGATCACCCGCCTGAAGCCGGGCAAGGTGGTGGTGACCACGCCGAACGGCGAGCAGCTGGATTTCGCCATTTCCGGCGGCATCCTGGAAGTGCAGCCGCAGGTCGTGACCGTGCTGGCCGACACCGCGATCCGCGCACAGGACATCGACGAAGCCTCGGTCCGCAAGGCCAAGGAAGAAGCCGAGCGCATCCTGGCCAATCGCGGCGAAGCGATGGAAGTGGCCGAAGCCCAGCAGAAGCTGGCTGAAGCTGTTGTCCAGCTGCAGGCGCTGGAGCGCCTGCGCAAGACCCTCAAGCACTGAGGTTTCTCGCGCTGCATCCACGAGAACGCCGGCCCTGCGCCGGCGTTTTTGTTTGGCTGGTGGGGCAGGGCCGACTGGGTAGAGTCGACTGTCAGTCGACTATCGCGCGCAGCGCGGGATTTTCGCGGTCTGATGGAAGAGCAGTCGACTGACAGTCGACTCTACCGATCCCGATCCCTGCGCCGCGTCAGCGATACACCACGTAGCGCATCAGCAGGAAGGACGCGCCGGCCAGCCCGCCTTCCACCAGTGGCTTGGCCAGCCAGGTGTACTGCAGGCCCAGTGTGTGGTCGACCAGGCTTACCAGCAGTGTGCTGGCCACGGTCAACAGCAGCCACAGCCCGAAGAAGCGCGCGAAGCGCCTCCAGCCCAGTTTGTGCGTGCCTGCCTCGGCAAAGGTGTAACGGCCGTTGAGCCAGAAGCCCAGCAGCATCCCGGCCAGGCGTCCGGCGACGTTGGCCGGTACTATCGGCAACCCCAGCGCGGTGGTGACAACGAACACCAGCCAGTCAACCAGCAGCTGCATGAGCCCGATGACGAGGTAGGTGCTTCCCTGGCGGACGAGGGTCATGGGCGTGGTGAAGGCAGGAGGACATCCATGTTAACGGCCTACGCTCTAGAATCACGGGCAACGAACCACGGATTGCCGCTCCCATGACCCAACCCCTGCACGTCATCATCCTCGCCGCCGGCGCCGGCAAGCGCATGAAATCGGTGCTGCCGAAGGTGCTGCAGCCGATCGCCGGCCAGCCGATGCTGGCGCACGTGATCGCGGCCGCCCGCGAACTGGAACCGGCGGCGATCCATGTGGTCTATGGCCATGGTGGTGAAGCGGTGCGCCAGCACTTCGCCGGCCAGCCCGACCTGCAGTGGGCCGAGCAGGCGCAGCAGCTGGGCACCGGCCATGCGGTCGCCCAGGCGATGCCGCAGGTGCCCGATGCCGCACAGGTGCTGGTGCTGTACGGCGACGTGCCGCTGATCCGCGCACAGACCCTGCGTGACCTGTTGGCGCAGCCCGGTCGGCTGGCCGTGCTGGTGGCCGAGATGGATGATCCGACCGGATATGGCCGCGTGCTGCGCGACGCCGAGGGCAAGGTCGGCTCGATCGTCGAGCAGAAGGACGCCAACGACGACCAGCTGCGCGTACGCACGATCAATACCGGCATCATCGCCGCCGAATCCACCGCGCTGCGCCGTTGGCTGTCGCAGCTGTCGAACAGCAATGCACAGGGCGAGTACTACCTCACCGACGTGTTCGCCTTCGCCGCGCATGAGTACACCCCGGCCGAGATGGCGCTGGTGGCTGATGCACAGGAAGCCGAAGGTGCAAACGATCCCTGGCAGCTGTCGCAGCTGGAGCGCGCCTGGCAGCGCCGCGCCGTGCGCGCTTTGTGCGCGCAGGGTGCGCGCGTGCGTGATCCGGCGCGCCTGGACATCCGCGGTACTGTCAGTGTCGGCAACGACGTGCTGATCGATGTTGACGTCGTGCTCGAGGGCAACATCGTGCTGGGCGATGGCGTGACCATTGGACCGTTCAACCGGCTGAAGGACGTCAATCTCGGCCCGGGCACCGAAGTGCGTGCGCACTGCGACCTGGAAGGCGTGATCACCGAAGGTGCTGCGCAGGTAGGGCCGTTCGCCCGCCTGCGCCCCGGTACCGTGCTGGCCGACGGCGTGCACGTGGGCAACTTCGTCGAGACCAAGAAGGTCACCCTGGGAGTGGGCAGCAAGGCCAACCACCTGACCTACCTGGGCGACGCGGTGATCGGCAGCAAGGTGAACATTGGTGCCGGCACCATCACCTGCAACTACGACGGCGTCAACAAGTCGACCACCACCATCGGCGACAACGCTTTCATCGGTTCCAACAGTTCGCTGGTAGCACCGGTGACCATTGGCGACAGCGCGACGATTGCCGCCGGTTCGGTCATCACCCGCGACGCCCCGGATGGCAAGCTGACCCTGGCACGTGCACGACAGGAAACCATCGATGGCTGGAAGCGCCCGCTCAAGAAGTCCTGAGCCACGTGCAGCGCGCGCCGAAGAGCTCGGTGCGCTGCCTGCCATTGAGCAACGTGCCGGCGAACTGCTGAAAGGTCATCCGGCCTACACGGTGTTCGCCGGCCATGGGCTGGACCTGCAGACCCTGCAGGAGGGCTTGCAGCGCGGTCAGTTGTGGGTGGTCGATGCAGCTGATGGTGGCGTTGCGGGTTACCTGCTGGCCGGCGAACTGTGCGGTGAGTTCCATGTGCTGCAGATGGACGTGGATCCCACGCACGCGCGGCGTGGCCACGGCCGTGCATTGCTGCGCCACGCAATGGCGCAGGCGAGGGGCGGGGGCTACGCAGCCGCGGTGCTGACCACGCTGTCCGACGTGCCGTGGAATGCGGCCTTCTATGCCAGCGAAGGGTTCGCGGTAGTGCCGCAGGCGGAGTGGAACGATGGCCTGCGCGCGGTGATGGCCGAAGAGGCCGCGCTGGGGTTCCCGATGAACCTGCGGGTGGTGATGCGGCGCGTCTGGTAGCTGCCGGCCTTGGTCGGCACATCCGCGCATGGCGTGGATCTTCCCGCTCAACCCACCGGCAACAGGATCGACACGCACAACCCGCCATCGCCGCGATTCTGCAGTGATACCCGGCCGCCATGCGCTTCCACGATCTCGCGGGTCAAGGCCAGGCCCAATCCGGTGCCGTTGCGCTTGGTCGAATAGAACGGCATCAACGCGTTCTGCAGCACCTGCTCGTTCATGCCCTTGCCACGGTCGAGTACGTCCAGGCGCAGCCACTGCGGCAACCGCGTCAGCTGCACCTGCACATCGTCGTTCGGCGGATCAGCCTCGGCGCAGGCTTCATGTGCGTTCTTCAGCAGGTTCAACAGCGCCTGCCCGAACTGTGCGATGTCGATGCGGCTGCTCAGTTCCTCGTCCGGCTCGTGCTCCATGCCGAACGGAATCTGTTGGCGCATGCTGGACAGGAACGGTGCCCAGTGCACGGTCTGCAACTGCGGTTGCGGCAGCTTGGCAAAGCGCGCATAGCCGCGGATGAAACCTTCCAGGTGGCGCGCACGGTCTTCGATGGTGGTGAAGATCTCCGGCAGCCGATCAAAGCGTTCGCGCTGCACCAGCACACCGCCGGAATGGGCCAGCGATGCGATCGGCGCCAGCGAGTTGTTGAGCTCGTGGCTGATCACCCGGATCACCTTCTTCCAGGTCTGCACTTCCTGGCGCCGCAGCTCGGCGGTCAGCAGACGCACCAGCAGCAGGTCATGCGGTCGGCCGTTGAGCTGGAAGGCGCGCCGCGACAGGTGGTAGACCTGCTCGTCGTCCTCATCACCATCCTCTCCCTCGGCGTGTACTGCGAACAGGCTGTCGCCGCCACGGGCGATGGCATCGCGCAGCTCCACCGGCACCTGTTCCAGCACCTCTTCCAGGCGCTGGCCTTCCAGCTTCCAGCCGCCGTGCAGCAGCTTGCGCGCGGCCAGGTTGGAAAACACCACGCGGGCGATGCCATCGCCACCGGAAGCGATCAGCAGCATTGCCACCGGCGTGTTCTGCACCATGGTGTCCAGCAGCAGCTCGCGCTGCACCAGGCCCTGTCGCTGCGCGCGCAGCACATCACCCAGCTCGCGGTGGGCTTCTACCAGGTCACCCAGTTCATCGTTGCCGGGCCAGTACACGCCGAAGTTGTACTCGCCATCGCGGTAGCTGCTGGTGGTGCCGGACAGGGCGCGCATCAGCGAACGTACCGGCGCGGTGGCGCGACGCAGGGTCCACCACATCAGCGACAGCAGGACCAGCGCCGACACCGTGGTAACCACCCAGCCATGGTCCATCCAGTACGCCAGCAGCCATGGCAAGGCGGCGGCCAGCGCCAGCACCGGCAGCAGGCGCAGGAACAGGCGGAAGGTGAACGAGCGCCGTTTCATTCGCGTGGGATGCCGTGGCGATCCATCCGCCGGTACAGCGCCTGCCGGCTCAGGCCGAGTTCGGCGGCGGCCTGCGCGATGACGCCGTGGTTGCGCGCCAGTACGTCTTCGATGCGCGCGCGGTCGGGATCATTGCCCACGCTGGGCGCCGGGCGCGGAGCGGCGGCTGCACGCGGCAGGTTGAGATCAGCTACTTCGATGCGGTTGCCGGTGGCCAGCAGTTCGGCGCGCTGGATCACGTTGCGCAGCTCGCGCACGTTGCCCGGCCAGGGGTGCCGCTGCAGGGCAGCGGTGGCAGCACTGGACAGCGGCTTGCCAGCGGTCAGGAAGCGCTCGGCCAGCGGCACGATGTCGCCCGCGCGCTCGGCCAGCGGCGGCAGCACCAGTTCCACCGTATTGAGGCGGTAATAGAGGTCTTCGCGGAAGCTGCCCTCGCGGATCATCGCTGGCAGGTCGGCGTTGGTCGCACTGACCACGCGTACCTTGACCTGGCGTTCGCGGTTGGAGCCCAGCCGCTCGAAGCGGCCGGTTTCGAGCACGCGCAGCAGTTTCATCTGCCCGCCCAGCGACAGGTTGCCGATCTCATCCAGGAACAGGGTGCCACCATCGGCGGCTTCGAACTTGCCTTCGCGTGCCTTGTTGGCGCCGGTGTAGGCACCGGCCTCGGCACCGAACAGTTCGGCCTCGATCAGTTCCGACGGCAGCGCACCGCAGTTGACCGTGATGAACGGTCCTTTGGCCACCAGCGAATTGGCCTGGATGATCTGCGCGATCTTTTCCTTGCCCGCACCATTGGGGCCGGTGATCAGCACCGGCAGTTCCGAGCGCGCGACCTGGCAGGCCAGGGCAATGACGCGCTCGCTGGCCGGATCGGCAAAGACCGCGCCGCACAGGTCGTACTTCTCTTCCAGCGCATTGCGCTGACGCAGTTCACGGCTGCGGCGCCGGTCCAGTTCGCGACGCGCCTCGGACAGTTCCAGCAGGTTGTTGACGGTGGTCAGCAGCTTGCGGTCGTCCCACGGCTTGGCCAGGTAGTCGGCGGCACCGGCCTTGACCAGGTCCACCGCGCTGCTCAGGTGGGTCCAGGCGGTGAGCAGGATCACCGGCAGGTCCGGATGGCGTGCGCGGATCTGCGCGAACAAGGCCTCACCTTCTTCCCCGGAGGTTGTGTCCTCGCTGAAGTTCATGTCCTGGATGACCAGGTCGACCGCCTGCGATTCCAGCAGCGCCAGCCCCTCGGTCGGGCTCTGCGCCTGCAGGGTGTCGATGTCGTGCAGGGAGAACAGCACATCCAGTGCGGTGCCTACACTGGCGTTGTCGTCGATGATCAGGATCGAAGGCATCAAGCGGTTCTGCAGAAAGGGATGGGCGGCGCCGATGGAGCCGATCGTGTCCACGCACCGGGAGAGCCCGGCGCCACCCATCAAGCATAGCCAAACCCGTGGCCGCAGGGGCAGGCGGGGTCAGCGCCGCGCTGGCGGAGGGGGTGGTGCCGGTGGAGGCGGAGCGACCAGCGCCAGGCGCCAGGCAGCCGCATTCACCGGGACTGTCATTTCGCGCCTGTCGCGGCGCAGCAACAGATAGACGGTGGGGCCGGTGGCGTGGCGCAGGGCGCCGGCAAGGTGCTCGACCCGGCGCACCGCAGTGTCGTCCACGCGCAGGATGCGATCGCCGCTGCGCACGCCGAAGCGGGCCTCTGGGCTGGCGGCGTCCACATGCACCTGGCCCTCGGTCGAGCGCAGTGCCAGCCGTGCATCATCCTGGCGCCATTCCAGCGTCTGCGAGTTGCCACCGCCAGCCAGAGCCGGCAGCGGCAGGAGCATCACCAGCAGCATCCAGCGGGCGCGCATCTCACGCGCCCCGGGTGGCGACCGCCGGCGGGACGGCTGCAGCACGCCGGGCCGGCCCGAACACCGCGATCTGGCCCAGCACCCACAGCAGCAGCGCGCCCAGCGGCAGGTAGTACAGCGGCATGCGTGGCAGCTCGTACATGTTCATCAGTGCAAGGTTGATCGCATAGGCGGCGAGCATGCCCAGCACGATGCCCAGCGTGGCCAGCAGGAAGTTCTCGGTCTGGAAGTAGCGCAGAATCTGCCCACGGGTGGCGCCCAGTGCGCGGCGGATGCCGATCTGCTTGCTGCGCTGCTGCACCCAGAAGCTGGCCAAGCCGATGATGCCCAGTGCAGTGACCACCAGCAACGAGATGCTGACCGTGATCAGGAGGCCAACCATCGCGCGGTCGTTCTTGAAGAAGTCCTTGCGCTGGTCTTCATAGGTCAGCTTGTCGCGCATCAGCCTGTTGGGATCATTGCGCTCCAGTGCAGTGGCGCCGGCGTTGAGCACTTCCTCGCGGCGCGCAGGGTCGGTGCGCAGCACATAGGTGCCACCTTCATCGAAGCTGCGGCGCAGCGGCAGCAGCATCGAGTTGGTCCAGTTGTCACTCCACCCATTGGGCGTGCTGAGGGTGTCGACGATGCCGACCACATTCAGGGGCTGCTTGCCCATGTAGTAGGTCTTGTTCAGCGCGCTGCCGTTGGGTTCCATCTTGGCGGCCGTGGCCTGGGTGAAGATCACCGGAATCGCCTGTTCCTTGGCGCCGCCCTTGGTCGCCTCCTTCATGTCCTTGTACTCGCTGGGCAGGAAGTCACGACCCGCGATCAGGTTGATGCCCATGGTTCCCAATCCACCTTCGGACAGGGTGTACATCGAGGCATTCGTGGTCGGGCGCTCCTGGTCGAGCACACGCGAGATGCTGCTGCTGGAGGACCCATTGCGGAACGGAACCTGGTTGATGATGGTGGCGCTGGTGACGCCGGGAATGGCGCGCAGCGAGGCCAGGTCTTCGCGGGTGCGGGCCATGGCGTTGGTCTGCTCGCCGATGCCGCTGACCCGCAGCATCACCAGTTCGTTCTCGGCGATGCCACTGGGCATGCTGATCTTGTCGACGCGCTGGCTGACCAGGAACAGCGCGTTGCAGACGATGGCGCAGGTCAGCGCGACTTCCAGCACGATCAGGGCGGCCGCGGTCTTGTGCCGGCGCAGGGTGCTGAGGATGGGGCGGATGTCCATGGGAGTCCTCGTTCTCGTACTTACTGCGACTTGAGCTGGATGGCCGGAGTGACCTGCATGGCGCGCCAGGCGGGCAGGAATCCGGCGGCGAGGCTGGCGAACAGGGTCAGGCCCAGTGCGAGCAGCAGCATGTTGCCGTCCAGATGGGCCAGCTTGGCGTACTCCACCGGTTGCTGGCGCACCGCGAACAGGCCGAGCAGGGCCAGTCCGATGCCAAGCAGGCCACCGACCACGCCGACCGCGCCGGCTTCCACCAGGCACTGCAGGAAGATCTGGCCACGACTGGCACCGAGGGCACGGCGCACACCGATCTCACCGCTGCGGCGCAGGAACTTGGCCAGCAGCAGGCCCACCGTGTTGACCAGGCAGACGCCAAGGAAGCCCAGGGCCAGCCACAGCTGCAGACGCACGTCGCTGGGCACCGCACCGTTGAAGTCCAGCCATTCCATCACCGTGCGCAGGCGCACGTTCGGCGGGTGCTTGAAACGGCCGGCTTCTCGCTGCTGGGTCGAGTAGTTTTCCAGGTAGCGGCGATAGTCGGCGGCCTTGGCCGGGTCCAGTTCCACCCAGTACTGCAGCCAGGCGCACGGTGCATTGAGCGAGTAGCTGTTGCCGTCGGGGTTTTCGCCGAAGCAGTTCATGTTGCCGTTGTTGCCCAGCTTGAGGTCGAAGGAGGTGGAGATCGGCAGCAGCAGGTCTTCGTCCTTGCCGTAGCTGCCGGTGGTCAGGTCGTAGAAGTGCGGCTCGGGACTCCACTCCTTCATCACACCGACGATGCGGTAGCTCTGGCCTTCCATGCGCAGATCGCGGCCCACGCTGTTGGCGCCCTGGAACAGCTTGTCGTTGAGCGCCTTGGAGATGACCACCACGCGCGCCCTGGCTTCGTCGTCCTCGCGGCTCCACGGGCGGCCGTACTGCATCGGCACTTCGAACATCGGGAAGAAGTCGGCCGACGTCCAGCGGGTATCAATGCTGAAGGGCTTGAGGGTGCTGCTGTCGGGTTCGATGGTGCCGCCGCCGCCGCTCATCAGCGCTTGGCGTTCACCCTTGGCTTCGCGCAGCAGCGCTTCACCATCGAATCGGGTCAGTTGGGTTTCCGGTTCCTCGCCAGCGACATAGGCACCGGTCGCCGCATCCAGCTGGACATAGAACAGGCGGTCGCTCTTGCCGGGAATCGGGTCGCCCGACAGCACATGGAACACGGTCAGGGTGGTCATCGAGGCGCCGATGCCCAGCGCGATGGCAACCACCATCAGCGCGGTCAGTATCTTGTTGCGGCGGAAGCTGCGCACCGCCAATCGGGCGTAGTAGGCGAACATGGTCGGGCCCTCACTCGTTGACGGCGACGATGTGGCGCGGGGGGGTGGCCAGCACCGGCTCCCGCACCAGGTCGGTCACCTGGCCGTCGACGATGTGCACGTTGCGCTGCGCGCGTGCGGCCAGTTCCGGATCGTGCGTGACCATCACGATGGTGGTGCCGGCAGCGTTGATCTCCTCCAGCAGTTCCATCACGCCGCGAGCCATCTGCGTGTCCAGGTTGCCGGTCGGTTCGTCGGCCAGCAGCAGGCGCGGGCTGCCGGCCAGTGCACGGGCGATGGCCGCGCGCTGCTGCTGGCCGCCGGACAATTCGTTCGGGTAGTGCTTCATGCGCGAGCCGAGGCCGACCTGGCTCAGTGCCTTCTCGATGCGCTCGCGGCGCTCGTTGGCACTCATCTTCCGATAGCGCAGCGGCACGTCGACGTTGTCGAACAGGTTCAGGTCGGGGATCAGGTTGAAGCCCTGGAAGATGAAGCCGATCTTCTGGTTGCGCAGGCGGCTGCGCGCATCGTCGCCGAGCTTGCTCACATCCTGGCCGTCGAGCATGTAGGTGCCGCTGGTGAAGGTTTCCAGCAGGCCGGCGATGTTGAGGAAGGTGGTCTTGCCGGAGCCGGACGGGCCGGTGACGGCGACGAACTCGCCTTCCTTGACCTGCAGTTCCAGTGAGCGCAGTGCGTGGGTTTCCACCTGTTCGGTGCGGAAGACTTTGGCGACCGAACGCATTTCGAGCATGTACATGGGGTGTCCTCTCTCCAGGATTCAGGTATCAGGTATCAGTTGACGGAGACGCGTTCGGCGTCCTTGAACAGGTCGCTGCCGGAGACCACGATGCGGTCGCCCGGCTGCACGCCCGACTTGATTTCCACTTCGCCCAGGCTGCTGACGCCCAGTTCCACCGGGCGGCGCACTGCGGTGCGGCCATCCATCACGTAGGCGATGCCGTTGCCCTGTTCGACGAACGGGCCGCGCTCGACCTTCAGCACGTCCTTGCGGGTATCGAGCAGCACGCGCACCGACATCCGCTGGCTCTGGCGCAGGCCTTCCGGCTGCGCGCTGGCGAAGCGCACGCGGGCATTGACCTCGCCGTTGACCACTTCCGGCGACACCGCGCTGATCTCGCCCGGGAACGGCTTGCCGTTGCCGCCGGTCAGCTGCGCCGGCATGCCGATCGCCAGGTCGCGGGCGAAGCTCTCCGGCACCTTGATCTCGACTTCGAACTTGGACAGGTCGACCACGCCCAGCACCGGCGCGTTGGCGGCCAGGTTGGTGGACTGGATGGCCTGCACCTGGCCGACCTGGCCGTCGAACGGTGCGCGCAGGGTCAGCGCATCGACCTGGCGCTGCACCTCGGCCACCACGGCCTTCTGGCGATCGGCCAGCAGACGCTTGTTGCGGGCGTCCAGGTCCGCGCCCTGGCTCTGCAGGTGTGCATCGGTGGTGGCGTTGGCCAGGGTGATGTCGGCCTTCTTCAGCGAGTCCTTGGCCTTGGCCAGGTCGATCTGCGGCACCGCGCCGCCGTCATAGCCGCGCTGGTAGCGCTGCAGATCACGGTCGGCGGCCTGCCGTTCAATGGTGGCCTGATCGGTTTCCTTGCGCGACTTGGCGCGGGCCAGGGTGGCGTCCAGTGCGGCGCGGCTCGACTCCGCCTCCAGGCCGGCCAGGGTGGCCTGTTCCTGGGCCAGCTTGCTGCGCAGTTCCGGGCTGTCGATGACTGCCAGTTCCTGGCCCTTCTTGACCACGTCGCCGGCGACCACCTTCAGGTCCACGGTACCGGCCGAGATGGCATACAGGATCGGGCTGTTGGCGGCGATCACGCGGCCGTCGGCAGCAATGTCGCGGACCAGGTCGCCACGCTTCACTTCGGCGATGCGCACGCGGCTGCTGTCGAAGGAGCGGCTGGCATTGGACCAGGCATGTACCGCCCAGCCAATGCCGGCCAGCAGTGCGATGGCGCCCAGCGCCGGCCAGCGGTAGCGCTGCCAGGAGGCGCGGGTGGTGCCTGCCGGGGCGGAGGAAACGATCTGGTCCTGTGCGGAGGTGTCGCGGATCATCGATGCGTGCCTGTCGGTGGTGCCTGGGTGGTACCCGATACAAGCACGATGCATGCCAACTTTATTTCCTTTCAGTTCAATGGTTTGGATGGGTGCGAAAAGTGTCCGCGTGTCCGCGGACACCTTTCCGGACACTTTCATTAAGCGGACAGGAGGGCGACGCTGGACGCGCAGGCTAGAATGCGCCGATCGTCTTCAAGGAAACGCCTGACATGTGTGGAATCGTAGGTGCGATCGCTGATCGCGACGTAGTGCCGGTGCTGATCGAAGGCCTGAAGCGGCTTGAGTACCGTGGTTACGATTCCTCCGGTATAGCGGTGATCGACCAGGGTGAGCACCGGGATGTACGCCGCGTGCGCCGCACCGGTCGCGTTTCGGAAATGGCCACTGCGGCCGAGGCCGAGGGCTTCAATGCAGTGCTGGGCATCGGCCACACCCGCTGGGCGACCCATGGCGGTGTCACCGAGGCCAATGCGCATCCGCACATCAGCCACGGCGTGGCGCTGGTCCACAACGGCATCATCGAGAACCACGAGGAGCAGCGCGAGAAGCTGCGTGCGCTGGGCTACAGCTTCGAATCGCAGACCGATACCGAAGTCATCGCGCACCTGATCCACCATCACCTGAAGGATGGCGATGACCTGCTGGTGGCGCTGCAGCGCACCGTGAAGGAACTGACCGGCGCCTACGCGCTAGCCGTGGTCAGCCGCGCCGAGCCGGAACGCTTCGTGTGCGCGCGGATGGGCTGCCCGCTGCTGATCGGTCTGGGCGAGGGTGAGAACTTCGTCGCGTCCGACGTTTCGGCGGTGCTGTCGGCCACCCGCAAGGTGATCTTCCTGGAAGAGGGCGACACCGCCGAAATCCGCCGCGACGGCGTGCGCATCTTCGATGAGCATGACCAGCCGGTCGAGCGTGACGTGCACCTGTCCGACGTGTCGCTGGCGTCGCTGGAGCTGGGCCCGTACCGCCACTTCATGCAGAAGGAAATCCACGAACAGCCGCGCGCACTGGGCGATACCATCGAGGCGGCAATCGACGCCGGTGGTTTCCCGGCCGAGCTGTTCGGCAAGAATGCCGAGGCCGTGCTGTCGGGCATCGAAGGCGTGCAGATCATCGCCTGCGGCACCAGCTACTACGCCGGCCTGACCGCGCGTTACTGGATCGAAGCCATTGCCGGCCTGCCGTGCAGCGTGGAGATTGCCAGCGAGTACCGCTACCGCGCCGCCTATGCGAACCCGAAGCACCTGATCGTCACCATTTCCCAGTCCGGCGAAACGCTGGATACGATGGAGGCGCTGAAGTACGCCAAGTCGCTGGGCCACAAGCACACGCTGTCGATCTGCAACGTGCCGGAGAGTGCGATCCCGCGCGCCAGCGAACTGGTCTGCTACACCCGCGCCGGCGCCGAGATCGGCGTGGCCTCGACCAAGGCCTTCACCACCCAGCTGGCCGCGCTGTTCCAGCTGACCGTAGTGCTGGGCAAGCTGCATGGCCGCATCGACGCGGCGCAGGAAGCGGACTACCTGGAGCAGTTGCGCTTCCTGCCGGGCAGCGTGCAGCACGCGCTGAACATGGAGCCGCAGATCGCTGCCTGGGCCGAGCGTTTCGCGCGCAAGAGCAGTGCGCTGTTCCTGGGCCGTGGCCTGCATTACCCGATCGCGCTGGAAGGCGCGCTCAAGCTCAAGGAAATCTCCTATATCCACGCCGAGGCCTATCCGGCGGGTGAGCTGAAGCATGGCCCGCTGGCGCTGGTGGACGAGGACATGCCGGTGGTGGTGATCGCGCCCAACGACAGCCTGCTGGAAAAGGTGAAGTCGAACATGCAGGAAGTGCGCGCCCGTGGCGGCGAACTGTTTGTGTTTGCCGACCAGGACAGCAACTTCAACGAGTCCGAGGGCGTGCATGTGATCCGCACGCCGCGCCATGCCGGCGTGCTCAGCCCGATCGTGCACACCATCCCGGTGCAGCTGCTGGCATATCACACCGCACTGGCGCGTGGCACCGACGTGGACAAGCCGCGCAACCTGGCCAAGAGCGTGACGGTGGAATAACCCCGTCGGGTCCATTGGATGCTGCATGCGAAGGGGCCCCACGTGGGCCCCTTTCGTTTGCGCCGGGGGGGCGTGCCAAGTGGGACAGCCGCCGGGTGTTCTGTCCGCTGTCGGCAGCCGGCAATCAATCTTTAATGCGCGACATCGCCTGTATTCAGCGGCGGTTTCAGCCGCGGTGCCATTCTCTGGATCGTCAGTTGGTTCCCACGATGAACTGTCCTATCGATGCCGGTAGTGACCGATGGTCGCAGTCGTAGAATCACTTTGACCGAGGGTCGGGTTGAGCCGTTGAACCCACCTCGTTCGCGTTGCAGCACGATGTCTGCCGATCCATTCCAAGCGGCAGCCGGGTGCGCCAGACGTGCACTGAAAGGTCTGTTCCCGGGGAGGGGGCGCATCGGAAGAGCACACTTTTTGACTTAGTGACCTGCACCAGGAAACAAGAATGAACGTCCGCGAACTCCTGCAATCCAAGAAAGAAGCTGTCATCACCATCGACGCCGAAGACACCATCGGTGCCGCCGCCCACAAGATGAGCGCGAACAAGATCGCTGCGCTGGTGGTGACGAAGGACGATGCCCCGGTTGGCATCATTTCCGAGAAGGACATCGTGCGTACCCTGGCCGACGACGGCCCGCAGGCCGGCCGACGGGTGATCTCCAGCCTGCCGTCCACCGGTCTGGAAGGCATTGCGCCGGAGGCCACCCTGAAGCAGGCCATGTCGTTGATGACGTACTCGCGGCGCCGTCATCTGATGGTCACCGAAGGTACCCTGCTGGTGGGCATCCTCAGCCTGGGCGACATCGTGAAGAACCTGCTGGGTGAGCTGGAACTGGAAAAGGCCGTGCTGCAGGACATCTACATGGCCGCCCACTGAGGGCTGGACCCTTGGATGCAGAGAAGCCGGGCATTGCCCGGCTTCTTCGTTCACGGCTTTGGTGATATCAGAAAGTGACCTTCACCGAATCGGCGCTGTAGTTCGCCGGACCGTGATAGACCACTTCGATGTTGTTGCCATCCGGATCGAGCACAAAGGCGCCGTAGTAGCCGGGATGGTAAGGGCGCTCGCCGGGTGCGCCGTTGTCCTTGCCTCCGGCGGCGATGGCCGCCGTGTGGAAGGCATCGACGGTGGCGCTGTCGCGCGCCTGGAACGCCAGGTGGTGGCGGCCGGTCAGCTGGCCGGCGGCGGCTTCGCTGCTGGCGCTGGAAATGAACAGCTCGTCGGCCCAGAAGTAATCATCGCCTTCGCCGGCGATCGGGATGCCGATCGTATCGAACACCGCCTGGTAGAAGCGCCGGCTGGCGGCCAGGTCGCGTACGACCAGCTGGATGTGGTCGATCAGTCGCCCGCGGTGCAGTTCCATCGTTTCCATACCAACCTCGCAAAAAAGGGGACGGAGGGGATTAAGTCGCTTCCGGCTAATAGTGCCAGAAACGACTTAATCCCCTCCGTCCCCTTTTTATCAGTTGGCGATGATCTCGACCCAGTAGCCGTCCGGGTCCTTGATGAAGGCCAGGTTCTTCATGCGACCGTCGGTCAGGCGCTTCTGGAAGGTCACGCCCAGATCCTCGAAGCGCTGGCAGGCGGCCTCGATGTCCGGCACCGACACGCAGATGTGGCCGAAGCCGCGCGGGTCGCTGTTGCCGTCGTGGTAGACCGCGCCGTCCTGGCTCTCGGTACCGTGGTTGTGGGTCAGCTCCAGCACGCCCGGCAGGCCGGCCATCCACACGCGGCGGGCGTCGTCATCCTCGGGTACCACGGCGCCGGCCGGTACGTAGGCCAGGAAGTACAGGCTGAACTGGGCTTCGGCGAAGTCGCGCTTGTCGATCAGCTGGTAGCCCAGCACGCGCGTGTAGAAGTCCAGCGAGGCGGTGATGTCCTTCACCCGCAGCATGGTGTGGTTGAACACGAAGCCGGTGGTTTCGGCCGGAGCCTGGGCGGCGACGCCGGGGACATCGCGCAGGGCGGGAATGGTCATGGGGGAGGTCCTTCAGACAGGGCCGTTGCCGGCCGGATGTGCTTATTCTACCGGCCGCCACCTGACGGCACCGCGACGTACAATGGCTGGATCGCACCGTTCCGTCCTGATGACCATTGCCCGCCATGTCGCAGCGTGAATGGGTGGCCGCCGCCATCCGCAAGATCGAAGCCGATTTCAACCGTTCCGCCGATACCCACCTGATCCCGTTGGCGCTGCCCGGGTTCGATGGCATCGATGTGTACCTGAAGGATGAATCGAGCCATCCCACCGGCAGCCTCAAGCACCGGCTGGCCCGCTCGCTGTTCCTGTATGCGTTGACCAACGGCTGGTTGCGCGAGGGGCGGCCGGTGATCGAGGCATCCAGCGGCTCGACCGCGGTGTCCGAAGCCTATTTCGCGCGCCTGCTGGGCCTGCCATTCATCGCGGTGATTCCGGCCACGACCTCGCCGGAGAAGATTGCCGCGATCGAGTTCCATGGTGGCCGCTGCCATCTGGTCGAGCGTGCCTGTGACCTCAACTGTGATTCGGAAAAGCTCGCCCGCGACACCGGCGGCCACTTCATGGACCAGTTCACCTACGCCGAGCGTGCCACCGACTGGCGCGCCAACAACAACATCGCCGAATCCATCTTCAAGCAGATGGCCGAAGAGCCCAGCCCGGTTCCGGAGTGGATCGTGTGCAGCCCCGGCACCGGCGGTACCGCGGCCACGCTGGGCCGCTATGTCAGCTACCGCCGGCATGACACCCGCATCCTCTGCGCGGACCCGGAAGTGTCGGTGTTCTTCGATGGCTATCAGGCTGCCGTGGCCGGCCAGCAGGACTGGCGTGGCCTGACCTGCAGCGGCGGTTCGCGCGTGGAAGGCATCGGCCGGCCGCGGGTGGAACCGAGCTTCATTCCGACCAGTGTGGATGCGATGGTGAAGGTGCCCGATGCACTGAGCCTGGCCGCGATGCGCCATGTCAGTCGCCAGCTCGGTCGACGCGTGGGTGGCTCCACCGGTACCAATTTCATCGGCGTGCTGCAGGCCGCGCAGTGGATGCGCGAGGCCGGCCACCAGGGCAGCATCGTCAGCATCCTGTGCGACAGCGGCGAGCGCTATGCGCAGAGCTACTACGACCCGGCGTGGTATGCACGGCAGGGTATCGATGTGCAGGGGGCCGACGCGCAGCTGGCTGCTGCGGTAGCCGGGCAGGGCCTGCCGCAACTGCCGTGGTGCAGCTTGGAAGCACTGTAGCCGGTCGGCATTTCCGCCGGGCATGGCCCGGCGCTACCGATCGTGCTGAAAGGGTAGCGCCGGGCCATGCCCGGCGAGCGCGGCGGTGTGTCGCACCCCGATCAGTACCCCGCTGCGGTGAACGCATCCAGCACTGCATCGCGCAGCGCATCGGGCAATGCCTCGATGTCCATCGCGCGATCATCCAGGTGCAGGCTTGGGTCCAGGCCGCTGGCCCGGCCCTGGGCCAGTGCCTGCAGCCACAGCAGCACGCAGATCACGAACTCGCGCTCATGGCCCAGCCGCAGCTGGCTGGCGCCGCGTTCGATCACCTCGAACGGGTACCACTCCTGGGCATCGTTGAAGGTGCCACCCTGCTGCAGCACGGCCTGCAGCTGTTGCAGGTGGCGCGGGGCGTCGTCGCCGGCATCGCACAGCGCGGCGATCCAGGACAGCTCGGCCGCGCTGGCGGACAACGCCAGCGACCGCGCCGATGAGGCGGATGCAACTGCAGCCAGACCTTCCATGTGGGGCCTCGTTGGGTACCTACTGCTGCGGACTCCCCCGCAGCCAGAGCTTCGAACCGCGACCGTAAGGCCGACGTGAATACCGGGCGGCGCCCCCTTGTCAGCCACGCCCGGCAGCGCCATATCTACCGTGCTGCCCGCCTGTCGGGCCCGTACCCTGGAGATCTGCCGTGACCGTTGCCAACCCCCTGCTCGATTTTTCCGGCCTGCCGCGCTTCGAGGCGATCCGCCCCGAGCACGTGGCGCCGGCGCTGGACGTGCTGCTGGCCGAGGCCGAAGCCGCCGTCAGCACGGCCGAGCAGGTGCAGCCGGTGCGCTGGGAGACCTTCGTTGCCCCGCTGGACGATGCCACCGAGCGCCTGTGGCGTGCCTGGGGCCTGGTCGGCCACCTGCAGGGCGTGGTCAACACCCCGGAACTGCGCGAGGCCTACAACAGCAACCTGCCACGGGTGACCCGTTTCGCCAGTGCGCTGGGCCAGAACCTGGCGTTGTACCGGCAGTACCAGACCCTGGCTGCCAGCGCCGAGGCGGCGCACTTTGACGAGGCCCAGCGCAAGGTGCTGGACAACACGCTGCGCGATTTCCGCCTGGGTGGCGCTGAGCTGGCACCCGAGGCGCAGCAGCGTTTCGCCGCGATCAAGGAAGAGCTGTCGGCGCTGTCGGCGAAGTTCTCGCAGAACGTGCTCGACGCCACCGATGCGTGGTCGCTGATCGTCGAGGATGAAAACCGTCTGGCCGGCGTACCCGCTGACGTGAAGGCCGCCGCGCATGCCGCAGCAGAGAAAGACGGCAAGACCGGCTGGAAACTGACTCTGCAGATGCCGTGCTACCAGCCGGTGCAGACCTGGGCTGAAGATCGCGATCTGCGCGAGATCCTGTATCGCGCCAGCGCGCAGCGTGCGTCCGAGTTCGGCGACGATGCATTGGACAACAGCGGCAACATCGACCGGATCCTGGCCCTGCGCGCTGAACTGGCCGCGCTGCTCGGTTTCGGCTCGTATGGTGATTATTCGGTAGCGACCAAGATGGCGCAGGACCCGGCCGAGGTGCTTGGTTTCCTGCGTGACCTGGCTACACGCGCCAAGCCGTTCGCGGCCAAGGACCGCGCCGAACTGGAGCAGTTCGCACGCGAACAGCTCGGCATCGACAGCCTGCAGGCCTGGGACCTGGCATTCGCCGCCGACCGCCTCAAGCAGGCGCGCTACAGCTATTCCGAGCAGGAAGTGAAGCAGTACTTCACCGAGCCCAAGGTGCTGGGCGGCCTGTTCTCGGTGATCGAACAGCTGTACGGCCTGCGCGTACAGGAAGACAGCGCGCCGGTCTGGCACGAGGATGTGCGCTTCTTCCGCCTGGTCGATGCGCAGGGCGCGCTGGTGGGCCAGTTCTACCTGGATCTGTACGCGCGCGAAGGCAAGCGCGGTGGCGCGTGGATGGATGATTGCCGCAACCGTCGCGAGCGTGCCGACGGCAGCGTACAGACGCCGCTGGTCTACCTGGTGTGCAACTTCGGCCGTGGTGCCAATGGCAAGCCGGCCACCTTCAGCCACAACGAAGTGACCACCCTGTTCCATGAAATGGGCCACGGCCTGCATCAGCTGCTGACCCGCATCGGCGAACTGGGTGTGGCTGGCATCAACGGCGTGGAATGGGACGCGGTGGAGCTGCCCAGCCAGTTCATGGAGAACTTCTGCTGGGAATGGGACCACCTGCAGGGCATGACCGCGCATGTGGAAACGGGTGAGCCGCTGCCGCGCGCGCTGTACGAGCGCATGCTGGCCGCGCGCAATTTCCATAGCGGCATGGCGACCGTTCGCCAGCTGGAGTTCGGCCTGTTCGACATGCTGCTGCACAGCCAGTTCGAGCCGGCGCAGGACAGCGTTCTGGCACTGCTCGATCGTGTGCGCGCGGAAGTGGCGGTGAACCACCCGCCGGTCTGGAACCGCTTCCCGCATCAGTTCAGCCACATCTTCGCCGGCGGCTACGGAGCCGGTTACTACAGCTACAAGTGGGCCGAGGTGCTGAGCGCCGATGCCTATGCGGCGTTCGAGGAGGAGCCGCAGGCGCTGGCTGAAACCGGCGCGCGCTTCCGCGATGAGATCCTGTCGCGTGGTGGCAGCCGCCCGGCGGCGGAGAACTTCAAGGCCTTCCGTGGCCGCGCACCGCAGATCGACGCGCTGCTGCGCCATTCGGGCATGGCGTAAGCGCAAAAAAGGGGACGGAGGGGATTAAGTCGTTTGTGCACAAACGACTTAATCCCCTCCGTCCCCTTTTTCTATTCGGCGTAGATCATCTTCCGGGTCATGCCGCCGTCCACGACGAAGTCCTGGCCAGTAGTGAAACCGGACAACGACGACAGCAGGTACACCGCCAGGGCGCCGATGTCCCCGGGGCGTCCAACACGCCCCACTGGATGCTGTGCATGGTCTTCGGCCGAGTACTGCGGCGCGTGTCGGCGTGAGGGCGCCTGCCAGTCAGAGGTGCCGATCCAGCCGGGGCTGATGCTGTTCACCCGCACCGCCGGCCCGCTGCTGATCGCCAGCGCGTGGGTGAAGGCGACCAGTCCACCCTTGGCTGCGGCATAGGCTTCGCTATGTGATTCGGATTGCCACGCGCGGGTCGAGGCGATGTTGATGATTGTGCCGGCAGCATTCGCCGACAGTGCCGGCAGCGCATGCTTGCTGCACAGGAACGCACCATGCAGCGACGAAAGGCGGCGCTGCCATTCGTCCCAGTCCATGTCCTGCAGCAACGTACCGTGCGGGCCGGCGATGCCAGCGTTGTTGACCAGCCCATCGATGCGACCGAAATGCTGCAGGGCCACGGCGATGAAAGCGCGCACGCTGGCTTCATCTGTGATGTCCAACGGTTGGAACGCGGCATCGTCGCCACGCTGCCATTCCGCCAGGCACGCTTCGCCGGCCTCGGTGTCCAGGTCGCCGATCAGCACGCGGCCACCGGCACCGAGCACGGCCTGGGCAATACCGCGGCCGATGCCGTTGGCACCGCCGGTGACCAGCACTACCTTGCCCGACAGCGGCGCGGCCGGCCATGCGGCAATCGGCGGTACCGTGCTCACGACAGGTCGTCACCGCGCAGGCGACGGTGCCAGCCTTCCACGCCGATGCGGTCCAGGGTCTGGATGTTGCGTTCGACGATCACGTCCGGATCCGGATAGACCTCCACCGCGCGTGCCACGCTGTCTTCGCGCAGCAGGTGCAGGGTAGGGAAGGGCGCGCGGTTGGTGTAGTTGCTGGCGTCGTCAGCGGCCACGCCATCGAACTGATAGTCCGGATGGAAGCTGGCCACCTGCAGGATGCCCTGCAGGTCCAGTGCCTCGATCGCTGCGTCGGCGTTGTCGAGGAAGTCGTTGTAGTCGAGGAAGTCGGTCAGCACCTGCGGATGCACGATCAGGGTGGTGTCGATCTGCTCGGCCGGGGTATCGCGCAACAGCACCAGCTCCTCGGCCAGCTGTTCCACCAGCGCCTCGGGCGTGGTGGCGTCGCTGAGCACGATGCGCACCTGGTCCTTCACGTACACCGCTTTGGCGAACGGGCACAGGTTCAGGCCGATGACGATGCGCTCCAGCCACAGGCGGGTGGCGGCGATCGGGTCATCGGTGGGCAGGGAGGTATCGGTCATGGCGGGCACGTCGGCTGGCGGGGCGGACATTGTAGGCAGTGTGCCGCTGCCGCGCTGTTCACTGTGCAGGAACTGGACAGTGGCGATGCTGTAAATCCCCGTTGATTCAATCCCTTGCAGGCTACCGGCGGATGGCCGATTGCCCGTCACGGCCTACGGGCGTGGAATGGACGCACGACACAGGAGGACTCCACATGACTGCACCTTCCCCGTGGCTGCCGGACGCCCTCTGGGCCGGCGCCTTCTTCGATGGGCACTGGCAGGCCGCTGTGCAGCGGCAGCCGGTGATCGAACCGGCTACCGGTCAGTCGCTCGGTGAGATCGGTCTGGCGGACCCGGCGCAGGTGGCGCGTTCGGCGGCTACCGCTGCGCAGGCACAACAGGCGTGGGCCGCCGCACCCTATGAACAGCGCGCCGAGGTGCTGCGCAAGGCTGCGCGGCTGGCCGAGGAGAACATCGACACCCTCATCGACTGGTTGGTCCGCGAAAGCGGCTCGACCCGCCTCAAGGCCGGCTTCGAGGCCAAGGTGACGATCAAGGCGCTGCATGAAGCCGCCGCACTGCCGTCGCGCAGCGTCGGCGAGATCCTGCCCTCCGAACCGGGCCGGCTGAACCTGGCACGGCGCCGGCCGCTGGGCGTGGTGGGGATCATTTCGCCGTTCAATTTCCCGCTGTACCTGGCGATGCGCGCGGTGGCCCCGGCGATTGCACTCGGCAATGCCGTGGTACTCAAGCCCGATCCGCGCACGGCGGTGTGTGGTGGCGCGGTGATCGCGCGCTTGTTCGAGCAGGCCGGCCTGCCGGCGGGCGTGCTGCACATGCTGCCGGGTGACGGTGCGGCCGGTGCTGCACTGACCAGCGATCCGAACGTGGCGATGATCCAGTTCACTGGCTCCACGGCGGCCGGGCGCAAGGTGGGCGAGGCCGCGGGCAAGCACCTGAAGAAGGTCTCGCTGGAACTGGGTGGGAAGAACTCGCTGATCATTCTGGACGATGCCGACCTCGATCTGGCAGTGGCCAACACCGCGTGGGGCGTCTACCTGCACCAGGGCCAGATCTGCATGGCGACCGGCCGCGTGCTGGTGCACCGGAAGATCCACGGCGCGTTCCTGCAGAAGCTGGTGGCCAAGGCCAACGCGCTCAAGGTGGGCGATCCTGCACGCGAGGACGTAGCAATAGGCCCGCTGATCAACGCCGGCCAGCGCGACCACGCCTTGCGCGTGGTCGAGCAGGCGGTACAGGCCGGCGCCACGCTGGAAGCGGGCGGTACGCACCGGGACCTGTTCTTTGCACCGACCGTGCTTGGCAACGTCGCGGCCGACAATCCGGCATTCAACGAAGAAATCTTCGCACCGGTAGCGGTGGTGGTGCCGTTCGACGATGACAACGAAGCCGTGCGCCTGGCAAACGACAGCGAGTACGGACTGTCGATGGCGATCATCTCCAGCAATGTCGGCCGCGCGCTGAAGATCGGCGAACGCCTGCGCACCGGCCTGCTGCACATCAACGATCAGACCGTGAACGACGAAGTGATCAATCCCTTTGGTGGCGTGGGTGCGTCCGGCAACGGCACCAGCATCGGTGGCCCGGCCAACGGCGAAGAATTCACCCAGTGGCAGTGGCTGACCGTCAAGGGCGAAGCGCCCGCCTACCCGATCTGATCCAGGAGGATCCACGTATGAACATCGACACTGCAACCCGTGAGATCACCGCCGCCGTGGTGCGCGGCAAGGAACAGCCTTTCGTCATCGAGCAGGCCACGCTGCGCGGCCCGCAGGACGACGAGGTGCTGGTGAAGGTGGTGGCCACGGGCCTGTGCCATACCGACCTGATCGTGCGCGACCAGTACTACCCGGTGCCGTTGCCGGCGGTACTTGGCCACGAAGGTGCCGGCATCGTTGAAGCGGTCGGGCCCAACGTCAAGGAACTGAAGGCCGGAGATCATGTGGTGCTGACCTACGGTGCCTGTGGTCACTGCAATCCCTGCCGCGGTGGCCACGGCGCGTATTGCCGTGACTTCTTTGCGCTCAACTTCGGTGGCGACGATGGCCACGGCCATACCGCGATCACCGATGCGCAGGGCCAGTCGCTGCACGACCACTTCTTCGCACAGTCCTCGTTCGCCACCTACGCACTTGCACGCGAGATCAATGCGATCAAGGTGCCGGACGATGCACCGCTGGAACTGCTCGGTCCGTTGGGCTGCGGCATCCAGACCGGCGCGGGTGCGGTGCTCAACTCGCTGCAGGTGCGGTCCGGCAGCAGCTTCGCCAGTTACGGTGCCGGTGCAGTCGGCCTGAGCGCGGTGATGGCGGCCAAGGTGGCTGGCGCCACCACCATCATCGCCATCGATGTGGTGCCGTCGCGCCTGGAGTTGGCGCTGGAACTGGGGGCCACCCACGTGATCAACAGCCGCGAGACCGATGTGGTCGAGGCCGTGCGTGCGATCACCGGCGGCGGCGCTGATTTTGCGCTGGAATCGACCGGTCGCCCGGAAGTGCTCTCCGCCGGCATCGAAGCGCTCGGCGGGCTTGGCATGATGGGCGTGGTCGGTGCGCCGAAGCTGGGCACCACCGCCAGCTTCGATGTGAACAACCTGCTGCTCGGCGGTCGCAGCATCCGCGGCATCGTCGAGGGCGACAGCGTGCCGCAGGTGTTCATTCCGCAGCTGGTGACACTGTTCCAGCAGGGCCGTTTCCCGTTCGACAAGCTGGTGAAGTTCTATCCGCTGGAACAGATCAACCAGGCCGCCGAAGACAGCACCCGGGGTATTACGCTGAAGCCGATCCTGCGAATCGCGGCGTAAGGTCAGGGTGGGGTGCACGGTTGCGCCCGGCACCCGGCCTTGGACAGGTCTCCGCGAACTGTTGGACATGCGATGGGGTCGGATCCGATTTCCAGAGGAAAACGGCTCTGACCCCCCGTGTTTGATTGGGGCATGAGTTCCTGGCGGAAACGTTCCGTTGCCGTGGCGTAACGCGGGCATGGCGAGCGCGGGTGTACTCTGCATCCATGATGGCTTCCGCACTGGGACAACAGCAGTTGGTGGCCGCCCGGGCGGCCTTCGCCGAGGGCGATGCACAGTCACTGGGCGTGCTGCCCTTGCCGTTGCAGCAGTCCTGGCAGCGCTCGCGTGCGGCCGGCCTGCGGCCGGGGCAGGAGCCGGACTACCGGCCGCTGCTGGGCGATGGCCGCCATTTGTCCCATCCCGATGACCGACGCCTGGCGCGTTGCGTGCAGCCGGAGCTGGAACAACTCTGGGCCGCGTTCGGCGGACGGGGCTGGACGATGTTCTGCGCCAACCGCGACGGCATGGTGGTCGCGCAGCAGGCGCACGGCCTGGAAGACGCGCCACTGTTAAGGCCGATCCAGGTTGGGCGGCGGCTGGGCGAGAGCGAAATCGGCACCACGGCACCGGCGGTCAGCCTGGCCGACGACCTGCCGGCGCTGGTGCGTGGCAACGAGCACTACCTGCAGCGTTTCGCCCCGGTGTTCTGCCTGAGCGAGCCGCTGCACGATCTCGACGGCAAGATCTTCGGGGTGATCGACATCACCGGCCTGGGCGAGCGCGATCCGTCCTTGCTGCAGGGCTATTTCCGGCAGGCCGCGCTGGCCAGCGAGAACCGCCTGTTCCATGCCCTCACCGACGTGCACCTGCTGGCCGTGCAGCATGATCCACGCTGGCTGGTGTCACCGCTGCAGGGGCTGCTGGCGGTGCAGGAGGACGGCCAGCTGCGCGCGGCCAACCGCGTTGCAAGGCGCCTGTTGGGTCTGCCACGGCGCGGGCTGCTGCCGTTGCTGAGCCTGGAGGTGCTGTTTGCCGGTGCCAGTGCGGCGCAACGACGTCGCCTGCTGCAACCAGGTGCGCCGCATCGGGTCCGGCTGGGCGAGGGCAGTGCGGTCTACCTGCAGCATCTGCAGGCACCGCGAGGTGCATTGCGGCGCGGCGCGCAGCGGAGTGCGCCGACAAACCCGGGGGCGCTGCTGCTGCGTGACCAGCAGCGCGAGGCGGCACGCCGTGCGGCACAGGCCACAGACGGCAATCTCAGCCTGGCCGCACGCCAGCTGGGTATCTCGCGCACCACGCTGTACAAGCTGCTGCGCGATTGATCGCGCAGTCCGCCGGGCATGGCCCGGCGCTACCGTTGCAGCCCGGGGCGCGCCGGGTCATCAGTCGCGCGCCACCCGGTAGCGCCGGGCCCAGCCCGGCGAAATCCATCAATCGCGGAAGTTGTTGAACTGCAGCGGCAGCTCGAACTTGCCGGCCTTCAGCACCGCGATGGCGTCCTGCAGGTCGTCGCGCTTCTTGCCCTGCACGCGCAGCTTGTCGCCGTTGATCTGGCTTTCCACCTTCAGCTTGGCATCCTTCAGTGCCGCAGCGATCTTCTTGGCGATCTTCTGCTCGATGCCCTGCTTGACGGTGATCTTCTGCCGGGCCTGCGCCAGGTTGGTTTCGATATCGCCGAATTCCAGGCTGAGCACGTCGATGCCGCGCGCGGCCAGGCGCGCGCGCAGGATGTCGTTCATCTGCTTGAGCTGGAACTCGGTCGGCGCAGTCTGGTTGATCACATCGCCCTCGCGCTCGAACTTGGCATCCACACCCTTGAAATCGAAGCGGGTGGCGAGCTCGCGGTTGGCCTGGTCGATGGCGTTGGTCAGCTCGTGGGTGTCGACTTCGGACACGACGTCGAAGGAAGGCATGGGCGAGGCTCCGCAGAATTCAGTGGCGGCCATTCTATCGCGCCGGCTGCATGCCCGTTTTGTAGGGTCGAGCCATGCTCGAATGCTCTACACAAAGCCGCCGAGCATGGCTCGGCGCTACATAAGAGCAACGGGCGGGCGATAATGGGCCATGAACCTGCAACGCTCTCCCTCGCGCGCGGTGACCTGGATGGTTGCGGCGGTCGCCTGTTTCTCGCTGATGGATGCTGGCATGAAACAGCTGTCGGCCAGCTATCCGACTCTGGAAGTGACCTTCCTGCGTGGCGCGGCCTCGCTGCCGTTCGTGCTGGTCTGGGTGCTGGTCAGCGCCGGCCCGCGCTCGCTGATCCCGCGCCGCTGGGGCCTGCACCTGCTGCGTGGTGGGCTGGGCATGGCGATGATCGGCTGCTTCGTGTTCGCCCTGCGTGACCTGCCGCTGTCCACCGCCTACACCATCTATTTCGTTGCCCCACTGCTGATCGCCGCGCTGTCGGTGCCGTTGCTGGGTGAGCGGGTTGGCCCGCGGCGCTGGGTGGCCATCGGCATCGGCCTGGTCGGCGTGCTGGTGGTGCTGCGGCCGGGCGTGGACGGCTTCATTTCGGTGCCGGGTCTGATGGTGCTGGCCGCGGCCACCGCGTATGCCGTGGCGGCGATCACGGTCAGCCTGCTCACCCGCACCGATACCTCGCAGTCGATGGTGGTCTGGTTCCTGGTGATCATGGCCATCGGCGCCGGCTTACTGGCGATTCCGGGCTGGGTGCCACTGCAGCTGGCGCATGCGCCGCTGATCGCCGGCATGGGACTGGCTGGGGCGCTGGGCCAGATTGCCCTGACCAAGGCGTTCCAGCTGGGCGAGGCCTCGATGATCGCGCCGCTGGAGTACAGCGGCCTGGTCTGGGTGATCGGCTGGGATCTGGCCTTCTGGGGCCAGCTGCCGGATGGCTATACCTGGGTGGGAGCGGCGATCATTGTCGCCTCCGGCCTTTACCTGCTGCATCGCGAGCGGGTGAACCGACAGGAGCCGCCGAAGCCGCTGGATCATCCCTGAGTCCGTTGGGCCGGGGAATGGGGTCAGAGCCCCTGCGGGGATCCGACCCCGGGGTCGGATCCCCGCAGGGGCTCTGACCCCAACGTCATCGCCGGCAATTACGCCTTAGAACCAAAAGGAATAACATTCTGGCCCATGGCGCGGGCGCGCAAGCCCCCACGCTGGTAGGCTGCACGCCCCCTTCCGCCACCCAGCCGGTGAGTCACGCCCGTGATCGAGTTCCAGCGCCTGCACAAATCCTATGCCGTTGCCGGCCGCGAGGTCAGCGCGCTGCAACCGCTGGACCTGACCATCGAGGCCGGTGAGGTGTTCGGCATCATTGGCCATTCCGGTGCCGGCAAGTCGACCCTGATCCGCATGATCAACCGCCTGGAAGAGCCCAGCGGTGGACGGCTGTTGATCGGCGGCGAGGATGTCACCGCGCTGGACCCGGACGGCCTGCGCGCGCTGCGCAGGCGCATCGGCATGATCTTCCAGCACTTCAACCTGCTGTCTTCGCGCACGGTGGCGGGCAACGTCGCCTTCCCGCTGGAACTGGCCGGTACGCCGAAGGCGGAGATCGACGCGCGCGTGGCCGAGCTGCTGCAGACCGTCGGCCTGGAAGCGCATGCGCAGAAATACCCGGCTCAGTTGTCCGGTGGCCAGAAGCAGCGCGTCGGTATCGCCCGTGCGCTGGCGACCCGCCCGCAGATCCTGCTGTGCGACGAGGCGACCAGTGCGCTCGACCCGCAGACCACCGCTTCGGTGTTGTCACTGCTGTCGAAGATCAACCGAGAGCTGGGCCTCACCATCGTGCTGATCACCCACGAGATGGACGTGATCCGCCGTGTCTGCGATCGCGTGGCCGTGCTTGATGCCGGTCAGATGGTCGAGACCGGGCCGGTCACCCGGGTGTTCCTGCATCCGCAGCACCCGACCACGCGCCGTTTCGTCAGCGAATCGGAGCATGTGGATGAAGGCGCGCTGCACCGCGATTTCGACGTCGTCGGCGGTCGCATCGTGCGTCTGACCTTCCTCGGCGGCGACACCTATGAACCCCTGCTCGGCAGCGTCGCGCGCCAGACCGGGGTCGATTACAACATCCTGTCCGGCCGTATCGACCGGATCAAGGACACCCCGTATGGCCAGCTGGTGGTCGCCCTGGTGGGCGGTGACCAGTCCGCCGCGCAGGCCGCATTCGTGGCCGCCGGCGTGCACGTTGAGGAACTGCGTCGATGATCGCCGCCACTGCTGAAGGTTTCTTCCGCCACCTGGATGCGGACAAATGGGTGGATATCGGCAAGGCGACCATCGAGACGCTGCTGATGATGGCCGGTTCTCTGCCGCTGACTCTGGCCATTGGGTTGCCGATGGGCGTGTTGTTGTATGTGTTCGGGGCGCCGCAGCTGAAGCGCCGGCCCTTTGCCTACGGCGTGCTGGCGTTGGTGGTGAACTTGCTGCGCTCGGTACCGTTCATCATCCTGATGGTGGTGCTGATCCCGGTGTCGCTGTGGCTGATGGGCCAGTCGATCGGTGTGCTCGGCACGCTGCCCGCACTGGTCATCGGTGCGGCACCGTTCTATGCGCGGCTGGTCGAGACCGCGCTGCGTGAAGTAGACCGCGGCGTGGTCGAGGCAGCACAGTCGATGGGCGCCACCACCTGGCAACTGGTCAGCCGGGTACTGCTGCCCGAAGCGCGGCCGGGCCTGATTGCCGCCGCCACGGTCACCACCGTCGCCCTGGTCGGCTTCACCGCCATGGGCGGCGCGATCGGTTCGGGCGGCCTGGGCGACCTGGCGCTGCGCGAAGGCTACCAGCGCAACCGTACCGACGTGGCCCTGGTCACCGTGGTGGTGCTGTTGGTGCTGGTGCAGCTGCTGCAGATGCTCGGCGACCGCCTGGTCACGCATTACAGCCGCAAATAATCGGTGAATCCGCCGGGCATGGCCCGGCGCTACCGGAAGGGTCATGTGGCAGGTAGCGCCGGGCCATGCCCAGCGGCGCCATCTCAACGCTCGTTCGGCACTTCGTAGCCCAGCTTGCCGACCTGCTCGGGATGCTGCGGCACGCGCTTGAGCTTGTCGGTGTTCACCCCGTACTCGTCACGCAGGCGCTCGGCCAGCTCCTTGTACAGGGCTTTGTCCATGTCCGGCGTACGCGAGAAGATCCAGGCCATCTCGCGGCCCGGGTAGCCGATCAGCGCCCATGAGTAGTCCTGGGCGACTTCCAGCACGCGCGAATGGGTAGGCACCACGCGATAGAACCAGGTGCGCCAGCCGTGGTTGCCGCTGTCCGGGTCGACGCTGGCACGGGCGCGGACTTCCTGCAGGGGTTCGCCGAAGCCATCGCGGTAGCGGTAGGTGATGCCGACCTTGTGTTCGTCGCGCAATTCGTACTGGTTGACGCTGGCGACATGGCCGCGTTCGATGAAGTTCGGCACGCGGCCGATCACGTACCAGGTGCCCATGAAACGCTTCAGGTCGATCGGTTCGTCCAGGGCGGAAGCGCGCGCTGCGCTGGCACGGGGCGACGGCGGCTCACTGGTGGCCATGGCGGGGCCCGCCAGGGACAGGGCCAGCAGCACGGCGCAGAGCGGGCGGATCGAGGTCATGCGGGAGCGTGCTCCAGTGGGCTTGCACGCGCATGGTCGACTGTGTGCACGCGATCCGTCAATGGTGTCGCAACCTGTGAGAAGGGGCTTGCCCAAGCTGTGTTGCATTGTCTACCGGAGAAGCCCCATGAACGCACGTTCCGTCCGTCGCCCTGCAACTGAACGCGTCATCCTCGAGCGTGCCGACCCGCGCCTGCTGCGCAGCGTGCAGCAGTTGGCCCTGGCCGGCCTGGCGCTGGTACTGGTCTGGCCGGCCGCGCGCGGCAGCAGCGCCTGGCTGGGCTGGCTGCCGATGTGGCTGGTAGGCATGCCGCTGGTGGCCTGGTGGGCACTGCTGCGCTTCCCGTTGCCACGCCTGTCGTGGCTGCGGCTGGCACGTCGTACCGGTGGACAGGCGCGACGTCGCAGCGGCGGGACGCCTCGAGGCCGGCGCGGCTCGACGGCCACGGCCTGACCTTCGACACGGGGGCGGCCGCGATGTTCCGTGCTAGCGTTCCTGGGCTTATGACTGCCTGGAGCTGCAATGTCACGACTCGCTTCCGCCTGCCTGCTGGCCGGCATGATGACCGCTGCCTCGGTGGGGACCGCCGTGGCCGCTGAAGAAACCGATCGCTACGCCTGGCTGGAGGACGTGACCGGCGACAAGCCGCTGTCCTGGGTCAAGGAACAGAACGCCAAGTCCGAAGGGCGCCTGGCACAGACCCCTGCCTTCAAGCAGATGGAAACCAGCATCCGCGAGGTGCTCGACTCCGACGCCAAGATCCCCGGCGTGCAGAAGATCGGCGACTACTACTACAACTTCTGGAAGGACAAGCAGCACGAGCGCGGCCTGTGGCGGCGCACCACGCTGGCCGAATACCGCAAGGCCTCGCCGCTGTGGGAAACCGTGCTCGACCTGGACGCGTTGAACAAGGCCGAGGGTGAGAACTGGGTCTGGCACGGTGCCGACTGCCTGCGCCCGGACTACAGCCGCTGCCTGATCGCGCTGTCGCGCGGCGGCGCCGATGCCGATGTCACCCGTGAGTTCGACCTGTCCAACAAGTCCTGGATCAAGGACGGCTTCTTCCGTCCGGAATCGAAGGGCGGCCTGAACTGGATCGATCGCGACACCGTGTTCGTCTACACCGACTTCGGTGCCGGCTCGATGACCACCTCCGGCTACCCGCGCGTGGCCAAGCTGTGGAAGCGCGGCACGCCGATGGCTTCGGCCAGCGTGGTGTACGAAGGCAAGCCGGAAGACATGTACATCGCGGCGATGCACGATGACACCCCGGGCTTCGAGCGCAACCTGGTCAGCCGCACGCTGGCCTTCTACAACAACGAGATCTACCTGCGCAGCGACGACGGCACGCTGACCAAGATCGACGCGCCGAACTCGGCCGAGAAGGGCCTGCACAAGCAATGGCTGACCCTGGAGCTGCGTGACGCTTGGACCGTGGGCGGCAAGACTTATGCCTCCGGTTCGCTGCTGGCGACCAAGCTGGATGACTTCCTGGCCGGCAAACGCGATTTCGAGGTGCTGTTCACTCCGACCGCGACCACTTCGCTGGCCAGCGCTTCGTGGACCCGGAACCACCTGGTACTGAACGTGCTGGACGACGTCAAGAACCGCTTGTCGGTGTTGACTCCGGGCGCGAAGGGCTGGCAGAAGAGCGCGTTCGTCGGTGCACCGGCGTTCGGTACCCTCGGCGTGGCAGCAGTGGACAGCAACGACAGTGATGCGGTGTGGTTGACCGCCACCGACTACCTGACCCCGACCACGCTGGCACTGGCCGAGATCGGCAAGGCACCGGAAGTGCTCAAGACCATGCCGGCCTTCTTCGATGCCAAGGACAAGGTGATCGAACAGCACTTCGCTACCAGCAAGGATGGCACCCGCGTGCCGTACTTCGTGGTGCACGACAAGGCGATGAAGCTGGACGGTTCCAACCCGACCCTGCTGTACGGCTACGGTGGCTTCGAGATCTCGCTGACCCCGAACTACTCCGGTGGCATGGGCCGCGCCTGGCTGGAGAAGGGCGGCGTGTACGTGGTCGCCAACATCCGTGGCGGTGGCGAGTACGGCCCGCGCTGGCACCAGGCGGCGCTGAAGCAGAACCGTCACAAGGCTTATGAAGACATGGCCGCCGTGGCGCAGGACCTGGTCACCCGCAAGATCACCTCGGCCAAGCACCTGGGTGTGCAGGGTGGCAGCAACGGTGGCCTGCTCACCGGCAACATGCTGACCCAGTACCCGGAGCTGTTCGGTGCGGTGGTGGTGCAGGTACCGCTGCTGGACATGAAGCGCTACAGCCACCTGCTGGCGGGTGCCTCGTGGATGGCCGAGTACGGCAACCCGGACACCAGCGACTGGGAGTTCATCAAGACCTTCTCGCCGTACCATCTGTTCGACGCGAAGAAGACCTACCCGCCGGTGCTGTTCACCACCTCCACCCGCGATGATCGCGTGCACCCGGGCCACGCCCGCAAGATGGCAGCGAAGATGATCGACGCCGGCAAGGACGTGACCTACTACGAGAACATCGAAGGTGGCCACGGCGGTGCGGCCAACAATGCGCAGGCAGCGCACATGTCGGCGCTGGCCTACAGCTTCCTGTGGGAGCGGTTGGGCGGTAAGTGATGGAATGAAAAACGCCGCCTTCGGGCGGCGTTTTTCTTTGGGCGTTCGTTGAACGGTAGCGCCGAGCCATGCCCGGCGAGCGCGGAGCGCGGCAATATGCCGCCGGGCATGGCCCGGCGCTACCGGAATCGTTTCAACCCGCGCGCAATCCGCGCCACCGCTTCCTGCAACCGCGGCACTTCCTGGGTGTAGGCCAGCCGCACATGCTGGTTGGCACGGTGGAAGCCGAAATCCAGGCCCGGGGTGAACGCCACGTGCTCGGTTTCCAGGAAGTGGTTGCAGAACGCCTGCGCGTCATCGGTGAATGCACTGACGTCGGCGTACAGGTAGAACGCGCCCTGCGGCTCCACGTCGATGCGGAAGCCGAGCTCGCGCAGGGCCGGCAGCAGGAAGTCGCGGCGCTGCTGGAAGGCCTGCCGGCGCTGCTCGAAGATCGCCATCGATTCCGCGCTGAAGCAGGCCAGCGCAGCGTGCTGGGCGATGCTGGACGCGCTGATGTACAGGTTCTGCGCCAGCTTCTCCAGATCGGGCACCGCCGCCGGCGGCGCCACCAGCCAGCCCAGTCGCCAACCGGTCATGCCGAAATACTTGGAGAAGCTGTTCAACACGAACGCGTTGTCATCCACCTGCAGCACGCTGGGCGCATCCAGGCCGTAGGTCAGGCCGTGGTAGATCTCGTCCACTACCAGATGGCCGCCACGCGCCTGCAGGGCCTTCGACAGCGCCGCCAGTTCGTCGGCGGAGAGTACGGTGCCGGTCGGGTTGGCGGGTGAGGCCACCAGCGCGCCGACACTGTCGGCATTCCAGTGCTGTTCCACCAGCGATGGAGTGAGCTGGTAGGCGGTGTCCGGGCCGACCGGCACCAGCTGCGCGCCGCCTTCCACCAGGCGCAGGAAGTGGCGGTTGCAGGGGTAGCCGGGGTCGGCCAGCAGCCAGTGGCGGCCGGGATCGACCAGCAGGCTGCTGGCCAGCAGCAGCGCCCCGGAACCGCCGGGCGTGACCAGGATGCGTTCGGGATCGATGTCCAGCCCATAGTGGCTGCGATAGAAGCCGCTGATCGCCTGGCGCAGGGCCGGCAGGCCGCGCGCGGCGGTATAGCGGGTGTGGCCGGCGGCCAGTGCGGCCTGGCCGGCGCGTACGACCGGTTCGGCGGTGGTGAAGTCCGGTTCGCCGATCTCCAGGTGGATCACATCATGGCCGGCCTGTTCCAGCGCCTGTGCGCGGGCCAGCAGGGACATCACGTGGAACGGGGCGATTTCATGGCTGCGCCGGCTGTAGCCCGGCGTGTGGGGCAGGGTACTCATGCCGCCATGGTACGCCGCGTGCCGGGGTCGGATCCCTTTTGCGTGCAAAAGGGCTCTGGCCCGGAGGAGGGCCGCGCGCGACCCATGACGATCCGCAGGGTTGCCGCATTGCCGGTATTGGGGTCAGATCCCTTTTCGGGAAAAGGGATCTGACCCCGTCGAAGACCATTGCATTGATGCACCAGGAGCCTTATCTCATGAAATCCACCCTCTGCCTGTTGCTTGCCAGCCTGATGACCACCACCGCTACCGCAGCCACTCCGCCCGTTCCGCCGGATGCCGCCAAGCATCCGCACGTGGTCAAGGCGCCGTTCGGCGCGACCCGCAACGACGACTATTACTGGCTGCGCGACGACAAGCGCGAGAACAAGGACATGCTGGCCTACCTGCAGGCCGAGAATGCCTATGCCGACCAGCTGCTGGCACCGCTGAAGCCACTGGAAGACTCCCTGTACAAGGAGATCGTCGGCCGCATCAAGCAGGACGATTCCAGCGTGCCGGCGCGTGAGCGCGGCTACTGGTACTACAGCCGCTACGAGACCGGCCAGGACTACCCCATCCATGCGCGCCGCAAGGGTGCGATGGAAGCGCCCGAAGAGATCCTGCTCGACGTCAATGCACTGGCCGCCGGCAAGGGTTACTTCAGTGTCGGCTCGATGGAGGTCAGCCAGGACAACCAGCTGTTGGCCTGGGCCGATGATGACGTCGGCCGCCGCCAGTACACCATTCGCTTCAAGGACCTGCGCACCGGCCAGGTGCTGCCCGATGTGATCAGCGGCAGCTCCGGTGATCTGGTCTGGGCCGACGACAACCGCACCGTGCTGTACGTCGAAAATGATCCGGAAACGCTGTTGACCGTGCGCGTGAAGAAGCACGTGCTGGGCACCCCGGCCAGCGCCGACACCGTCGTCTACGAAGAGAAGGACGACAGTTTCTACATGGGCCTCGGCCGCACCCGCGACGACCGCTTCATCACCATCGGCGTGCACAGCACCGTGTCCTCGGAAGAGCGCTACGCACCGGCCGGTGATCCGACCACCTTCACCGTGCTTGCGCCGCGCCAGCGCGATGTCGAGTATGACGCCGACCACTACGATGGCCGCTGGGTGATCCGCACCAACGACGGTGCGAAGAACTTCAAGCTGGTCACCGCGCCCACCGATGCGACCTCGCGTTCGCAGTGGCAGGACTGGATCGCGCACGACGCCGCGGTGTTCATCGAAGGCTTCGAACTGTTCGATACCTACACCGCCATCGCCGAACGTTCCGAAGGCCTGGAGCGCATCCGCCTGCTGTTCAAGGATGGCCGCAGCGATTACGTGAAGGCTGATGAGCCGGCGTATTCCATGGGCCTGGGCGACAACACCGAGGCCGATACACCGTGGCTTCGTTACGTCTACACCTCGATGACCACCCCGACCACGGTGTTCGAGCTGAACACTGCCACAGGCGAGCGCCGTCAGCTGAAGCAGCAGCCGGTGATCGGCTATGACGTATCGAAGTACGAAACCGACCGTGTGTGGATCACCGCACGTGACGGGGTCAAGGTGCCGGTGTCGCTGGTCTACCGCAAGGGCTACCAGAAGGATGGCAAGGGCGCGCTGTTCCAGTACGCCTACGGCAGCTACGGCATGTCGATGGACCCGTACTTCAACCAGACCGCGGTGAGCCTGCTCGATCGCGGCGTGGTGTATGCCATTGCGCATATCCGCGGCGGCCAGGAAATGGGCCGTGACTGGTACGAGACCGGCAAGCTGCTGCACAAGCAGAACACCTTCAACGATTTCATCGACGTCACCCGTGGCCTGGTGGCACAGGGTTGGGCGGCGAAAGATCGCGTGGCCGCCTCCGGTGGCAGTGCCGGAGGCCTGCTGATGGGCGCGGTGGCCAACCAGGCGCCGCAGGACTACCGGGTGATGGTGGCGCAGGTGCCGTTCGTCGACGTGGTCACCACCATGCTCGACCCGACCATTCCGCTGACCACCAACGAGTACGACGAGTGGGGCAACCCGGAGCAGAAGCCGTACTACGACTACATGCTGTCCTACTCGCCCTATGACAACGTGAAGAAGCAGGCCTACCCGGCGCTGTTCGTGGGCACCGGCCTGTGGGATTCGCAGGTGCAGTACTGGGAGCCGGCCAAGTGGGTGGCCAAGCTGCGTGACGACAACACCGGCCATCTTCCGATCCTGTTCCGCACCAACATGGAAGCCGGTCACGGTGGCAAGTCGGGGCGCTTCCAGCGCTACCGTGAGCTGTCCGAGTCATACGCTTTCGTGCTGCAGCAGCTGGGTATCCAGGGCCCGGCCGGCGCCGCTGCGGCGGAATGACGCACGGTGGCGGCGGTGATATCGCCGCCGCCACCGCTCTGGGTATCCTTGTGCGATGAGCCAGCCCGACCCACCTGTTGCCAAAGCATCGTCCGCGCCGGTCCGGCCGGTACGTTTCCGCTGGGCCTGGTGGCTGCTGGCGTACGTCAGCCTCGGCACCGGCATCGTCGGCATCTTCGTGCCAGGCCTGCCGACCACCGTATTCATCCTGATCTCGGCCTGGGCTGCCTCGCGTGGTTCCGAGCGCCTGCACAACTGGTTGCTGCAACATCCGCGCTTCGGCCCGGCCATCGCCAACTGGCAGGCGCATGGCGCGGTCAGCCGCTATGGCAAGTGGATGGCCACGATCACCATGGCGGTGTGCGCCGGCATCATGCTGTGGTGCGTGCCGATCGCCTGGGTGAAGTGGTTCTCGATCGGCAGCATGACCGTGGTGGCGATCTGGTTGTGGACCCGGCCGCTGCCACCACCCGAATAGCGTCCCTCGCCGGGCATGACCCGGCGCTACCAGCGGGCCCGGTTGCGGTAGCGCCGGGCCATGCCCGGCGGATGCGCGGCACGGCACCCTGCACCAACCGCTCAGCCGCCAATGGCTATACTCGGGGCATGAAGATCCCCCATCGAAACGCCATCCTGATTCCGCTGGCAGCGGCTTCGCTGCTGCTCCTCGCCGCCTGCGGCAACAAGGGCCCGCTGGTACTGCCGCAGAAGCCGGTGCCGGTGGAAGAACTGGTCGAACCGGTTGCCGAGCCCGCCAACGAGGCGACTCCGGCGGAGACCCAGGGCACCGGCACCCCGGCCACGACCGTGGACCCGGCCGCGCCGACGACCCAGCCGGCGCCTGCGCCCGCGAAGAAGGTGGGCAGCGGGAATGAGTAAGGCCGGTTCCAAGGCCCTGCGCTTCAGCAAGATGCATGGCGCAGGCAATGATTTCGTAGTGATCGACCTGCGTGACGGCACCGTGCCACCTACGCCCGAGCTGGCCGCGCGCCTGGCCGATCGCCACACCGGTGTCGGCTGCGATCAGATCCTGACCATCGAAGCGCCGCGTGCGGAAGGCTCGGTGGCTTCGTACCGGATCTGGAATGCCGATGGTTCCAATTCCGAACAGTGTGGCAACGGCGCGCGCTGCATCGCCGCCTGGCTGGTGCGCGAGGGCAGTGCACAGGGCGATGCGTTCGTCATCGACAGCCCGCTGGCCAGCCACCAAGTGAAGGTGCTGGGCGATGGCCACTACGCGGTGACCATGGGTGTGCCCGCGTTCGAGCCGGCCAACGTGCCGTTGGTGGGTTTCGCCCATCCGCGCGAGGAATACCTGCTGCCGCTGCAGGGCGAGACCGTGCGTTTTGCCGCCGTGTCGATGGGCAATCCGCACGCGGTGATTGAAGTCGGCCTGATCGATGCCGCACCGGTCGAGCGCGTCGGTTCGCTGCTGCAGCAGCATGCGTCGTTCCCGCGTTCGGTGAACGTGGGCTTCGCCCAGGTGATGAACCCCGCGCATGCACGCCTGCGCGTGTTCGAGCGCGGCGTTGGCGAAACCCTGGCCTGCGGCAGCGGTGCCTGTGCCGCTGCGGTGACCCTGATGCAGCGTGGCCGCCTGCAGCGCGATGCGCGCATCAGCCTGCCCGGTGGTGACCTCCGCATCCAGTGGCCGGGCGATGGCCAGCCGGTGGTAATGGCCGGCCCGACCGCATTCGTCTTCGAAGGGGAGTGGATCGCATGACCGAAACCGTCGACAAGCTCGGGGCCCACGAAGTTGCTGCCTGGTTGCGGCGTCATCCCGGCTTCCTCAAGCAGTTCCCGGACCTGGCCCTGACCCTGGTGGTGCCCCGCGATGACGGCCCGACCGCGTCGCTGGCCAGCTACCAGCTGGAAGTGCTGCGCGAGAAGAACCGCGAGCTGGCGCGACGCTTGGCCGATCTGGGCGCAACCGCACAGGTCAACGAGCGTCTGGCGGTGCGTACGCACCAGCTGACCCTGGCGCTGATGAAGCAGGACAACGCCGCCGACACCCTGCGTGCGATGGCCGCCTCGCTGCAGGAAGACTTCGCCGGCGACCTGGTGCGGTTGGTGGTGCACACGCCGGTGGCAGGACTGGAACAGGCCGACTGGCTGCAGGTGATCGCCGCCGATGATGCGCAGCTCGGTCCGTTCCGCGATTGCCTGAAGGACGGCGAGCCGATCTGTGGCCGCCTGCAGCCGGAAAAGAACGCCGTGCTGTATGGCGTACGCAGCGAAGAAGTGCAGACCACCGCATTGCTGCCACTGCCGGGCGTAGGCCTGATCGCGGTCGGCAGTCATGACCCGAACCGCTTCTACCCGGGCATGGGCACGCTGTTCCTGCGCATGATGGGCGATGCGCTGGTCACCGGCCTGAAGCGCTTCCCGGGCTGAGCAGGGCACGACGATGAGCGCGGTACAGGCCTTCCTGCAGCACCTGCAGGTGGAGCGGCGGATGTCGGCGCATACGCTCGATGCCTACCGCCGTGACCTGGACGCGCTGTCGGTGTGGGCCGAGCCGCGTGGCATGGCGGTGGAAGCACTCGATGCCGAAACGCTGCGCCAGTTCGTTGCCGACGAACACCGCCGCGGACTGTCGGCCAAGAGCCTGCAGCGCCGCTTGTCCGCCTGCCGCAGCTTCTATGCCTGGCTGCTCAAGCACGGCCGTATCGAGGTCAATCCGGCGGCGACGCTGAAGGCGCCACGCGCGCCACGCCGGCTGCCGCAGGTGCTCGATGCCGATGAAGCCGTGCAGCTGGTTGAACTGGAGCCCGAGGGTGAACTCGGCCGTCGTGATCGTGCGTTGCTGGAACTGTTCTATTCCTCCGGCCTGCGCCTGAGCGAAGTGTGTGCGTTGACCTGGCGCGACCTGGATTTTGCCAGCGGCCTGGTCAACGTGATGGGCAAGGGCAATCGCCAGCGCCGGGTGCCGTTCGGCCGGCCGGCGCGCGAAGCGCTGCAGGCATGGCGTGCGGAAAGTGGTGGTGGCCCGGCAATGCCGGTGTTTCCCGGCCGCAACGGGCCGATCAGCCAACGCGCGGTACAGATCCGCATCCGCCAGCTGGCGCAGCGCCAGGGCCTGTTCAAGCACGTGCATCCGCACATGCTGCGGCACAGTTTCGCCAGCCATATCCTGGAATCCTCCGGCGACCTGCGCGGCGTGCAGGAGCTGCTCGGCCACGCCGACATCGCCACCACCCAGATCTATACCCACCTTGATTTCCAGCACCTGGCCAAGGTCTACGACGCCGCGCATCCACGCGCCAAGCGCCGCAGCAAGGACGACAAGGAGGGGTAGCGCCGGGCCATGCCCGGCGGCTGTGTGATCCATTTCCCGTGCATGCGACGCGGTCCGCGCTGCGTGCTCGCCGGGCACGGCCCGGCGCTACCGGAATAGACCGCCCTTGATCTGGATCAGGGCAGGGCGGGCGCAACCGGCGCACCGTGGCCGCAGGCCACGAGGAAACCGCCTGCCATGGCGAAGCCCATCCCGCTGCACCCCAAACACCCCGAGCGCATCTGCTGGGGCTGCGACCGCTACTGCGCGGCTGATGCGCTGGCCTGCGGCAATGGTTCCGGCCGCACCCAGCATCCGATCGAGACGCAGGGCGAGGACTGGTACATCGCCTGGGGCATCGAGCCGAATCCGGATCGGCCGTCGCAGGCAAAACGCTGAACGGCAGGTGTTCCACGTTCGGGCGGTGGGATCCGCGCGCATTGCGATGCGCTCGTCAGAAAGGCGCCCTCCTGTCGATGGGGCGCGGCCAAGCGCTGAACGGCAGCCATCCGCACAGGCTTGATCGCACCCGGCGCTGTCCCCATCTCCCGTGAACAGCTATCGGAGGCCGCATGGACCCCAGTCAGAATCCCAACGTTTTCCACGCCACCACCATCGTCTGCGTCCGTCGCGGCGAGCATGTGGCCATTGCCGGCGACGGCCAGGTCACGCTGGGCCACACCGTGATGAAGGGCAATGCGCGCAAGGTGCGCCGCCTTGGCCGTGACGGCCAGGTGCTGGCCGGCTTCGCCGGTGCCGCCGCCGATGCCTTCACCCTGTTCGAGCTGTTCGAGGCCAAGCTGGAAAAGCACGGCCAGCTGCAGCGCGCTGCGGTCGAGCTGGCCAAGGATTGGCGCACCGAGCGCCGTCTGGGCAAGCTCGAAGCCCTGCTGGCGGTGGCCGACAAGGAAACCTCGCTGATCATCAGCGGCACCGGTGATGTGATCGAGCCGGAGGACGGCATCATCGCCATCGGTTCCGGTGGTTCCTATGCACTGTCGGCCGCCCGCGCGCTGATGGCGCACACCGAACTGGATGCGCGCACCATCGCCAGTGAAGCGATCGGCATTGCCGGCGACATCTGCATCTATACCAACCGCAACGTGGTGGTCGAGGAGTTGTGACGGGGAACCCGTCACAGACATTCCAGATTCGCCGGGCATGGCCCGGCGCTACCGTCCGGGGCCGTTCGGTTCCGGCATCGTAGACAACGAATTCGTGAGCACATCCATGTCGAAGATCGAAGTTTCCTCCGCCACCATGACCCCGCGCGAGATCGTGCAGGAGCTGGACCGGCATATCGTGGGCCAGCACGACGCCAAGCGTGCGGTGGCCATCGCCCTGCGCAACCGCTGGCGCCGCATGCAGCTGGTGCCTGAGCTGCGCAATGAAGTGATGCCGAAGAACATCCTGATGATCGGCCCGACCGGCGTCGGCAAGACCGAGATCGCACGCCGCCTGGCCACGCTGGCCAACGCGCCGTTCGTCAAGGTCGAAGCAACCCGCTTCACCGAAGTCGGCTACGTCGGCAAGGACGTCGAGCAGATCATCCGTGACCTGGCCGATACCGCAGTGAAGCTTTACCGCGAACAGGCCAAGGTGCGCGTGCGTACCCAGGCCGAAGAACGCGCCGAAGACCGCATCCTCGATGCGCTGCTGCCGCGTCGTAGTGGCGGCATCGGTTTCGATCCGGAAGTGGCGCGCAACGAGCCGTCGGCACAGGACAACGAGACCCGCATCAAGTTCCGCAAGATGCTGCGCAATGGCGAGTTGGACGATCGCGAGATCGAGCTGGACCTGGCCGCCAACGTCAGCATGGACATCATGACCCCGCCGGGCATGGAGGAAATGGGCCAGCAGCTGAAGTCGATGTTCGCCAACCTCGGCGGCGGCGCCAAGGCGCACAAGCGCACGCTGGCCATCAAGGCCGCGCGTCCGCTGCTGATCGAAGAAGAAGCCGGCAAGCTGGTCAACGAGGACGACATCCGTACCGCGGCGATCGAAGCCTGCGAGCAGCACGGCATCGTCTTCATCGACGAGATCGACAAGGTCGCCAAGCGTGGTGACAACGTGGGTGGTGGCGACGTCTCGCGCGAAGGCGTGCAGCGCGACCTGCTGCCACTGGTGGAAGGTTCCAACGTGTCCACCAAGTACGGCACGATCAAGACCGACCACATCCTGTTCATTGCCTCCGGCGCATTCCATCTGGCCAAGCCCAGCGACCTGATTCCCGAGCTGCAGGGTCGTTTCCCGATCCGCGTCGAGCTGGGTGCGCTGAGCAAGAACGACTTCGTGCGCATCCTGACCGAGCCGAAGGCCGCGCTGACCAAGCAGTACGAAGCGCTGCTGGCCACCGAGGGCGTCAAGGTCAGTTTCACCGCCGATGCCATCGATCGCCTGGCCGAGATCGCTTTCCAGGTGAACGAACGCCAGGAGAACATCGGTGCCCGCCGCCTGCACACCGTGCTGGAGCGGCTGCTGGATTCGCTCAGCTACGAAGCGCCGGACCGTGATGGCGAGACCCTGGTGATCGACAGCGCCTACGTCGATACGCACCTGGGCGAGCTGGTGCAGGATCCGGACCTGAGCCGCTACATCCTGTAACGCAGAAGGCCGCTATCCGATGGGGTCGGATCCCTCGCCGTGGCGAGGGCTCTGACCCCGGCCGCTGCAACACAGAAGGCCGCCGCAAGGCGGCCTTTTCGTTGGGCTTCCGGTAGCGCCGGGCCATGCCCGGCGGCTGTTCGGCCCGATGTTGGTGTTACCCGACGCAGGTCGCGCTGCGTGCTCGCCGGGCATGGCCCGTCGCTACCTGGGCGCGGTCAACCCGGCGCTACCGTTGCGTTCGGTAGGCCTGCAGCACCTGGTCCATCACCGCATTGGTACGGGCGGCGCTGGCGCCGTTCGACGGCGAGTGGCCGTTGCCGCGCAGCTCATCCACCAGAGTGGCGATCAACGGCTGCTGGATCGACGGCGGGTTCGGGATGTCGAACGCCTGCACGCCGGCCCCGGTCTCCAGCACTACCGGAACATCCTCGAAGGTGGCAAAGCGCAGCTGACCTTGGTCGCCGGTGATCTCGACCTCATCCTGGCGGCGGAACGCGCAGAAACTCCACTGCGCGATGCCATGCACCCCGCGACCGGCACGGAAGCACATCGAGACGCTGTCCTCGGCGGCATACGCGCCTGCCTGCGAACTGGCCAGGCCACGCACATCGGTCAAAGGCCCGAGCAGATGATCGAGCAGGTCCAGGGTGTGCGAGCCCAGATCAACGAACAGGCCGCCGCCGGAGATTGCTGGATTGGTCCGCCAGAAGTCCGGCGACGCAGCGTTCGCCGAATGCGGTCGATGCAGGGTGGCGCGCACGCTGCGCGGTTCACCGATCGCGCCGCTGTCCAGCAGCTGCTTCACCTTCTCGAAGCGGGGCAGGGCGCGGCGGTAATAGGCCACGAACACCGGCACGCTGCTGCGTGCGCTGGCCTCCATGATGCGTTGGCACTGGTCATGGTCCATGGCCATCGGCTTCTCGATGTAGACCGGCTTGCCCGCGGCAATCGCCTGCAACGCGTACTGCATGTGCGTCGAGGGTGGCGTTGCGACGTACACCGCGTTCACTTCCGGATCGGCGATGAGCGCATCGGCCTCCGTGTACCAGCAGGGAATCGCATGGCGCCGTGCGTAGTCTTCGGCCAGTGCCGCATTGCGGCGCATCACCGCGGCCACCCGTGAGCCGGGCGTGCCGGCCAGAGCGGGGCCGCTCTTCTTCTCGGTGACGCTGCCGCAACCGATGAAACCCCACACCACATTGTCCAGGATCATGGGGCCGTCCTCAGATGGGGGCCGTAGTGGCGGCAGCAACGCCGCTCACGCTTCCGGCAGGGGTTCGGGCACCGTGCCCGGCACGAACACGCCTTCCTTCACGTAGGCGGCCAGGGTCATGTCCAGTGCCAGCATGCCATCGCGCTTGAGGTCCATCAGGTCCGGTTCGACCATCGCCCCGTGCAGCACGCCCAGTACCGTGGCATGCAGCATGCGTGCGGCGATCTTCGGGTCGGCACCTTCGCGCAGCTGGCCCAGGTCCTGCGCACGGCGCAGGGCGCGCTCCATCCGGTCCAGCGCATCGCGGAAGCCAGCCTGCTGCAGTTCGGTCAGTACCTTGGTATCGGCGGAGGCATCGCTGCGCAGCATGATCTCCATGGTCTTGCGCAGGCGCTCGTCCTCGGACAGCTCGATGAACGAATGGATCATCACCGCGCGCAGGTCGTGCACCGGGGTGTCGCGCTGGTCGGTGGAGGTGCGCTCCAGTTCCTGCATGAAAGGCAGGTGCACGCGCTCGACGATCGCGGTCAGCACCTCGCTCTTGTTCTTGAAGTGCCAGTAGACCGCGCCACGGGTATAGCCGGCACGGGCACCGATCATCTCCAGCGTGGTACGGGCCACGCCGTGTTCATGGAAGCAGGCTTCGGCGGCGTCAAGGATGCCTTCCCGGGTTGCCTGGGTGTCCTCTTTGGTCTTGCGGGCCATGGGTAGGTACGAGTGCGGGTGAAACGTGGCTGAATTGTACCTGTTTACAAACAAACACGCATGTATGTATATTTCGTTCCCATCATTGCCGTCGTGTGCGTGGCAGGCCAGTCCGGCCCCCACGCCGCATCGGGTGGGCGCTGTTCGCACGGTCTTCACTAGTTCTGGTGGAGGGTCCGCCGTATCAGCGCTGGCTGAGACCCTTTCCTTCAAGAGCCTTTCCGTCATGTTGCTGAGCCGAATCCGACCCTTTGCACTGTCGCTGGCGATCGCCGCGACCGTGGCTGCCTGTGGCGGCCAACCCCAGGCCCCCGAGCAGGGCCCGGGCGATGTCACCGTGGTAACGCTGAAGTCCGAAACCGTGGGCCTGACCCGCGAACTGCCGGGTCGTACCAATGCGTTCCTGGTCGCCGAAGTGCGCCCGCAGGTCAATGGCATCGTCGCCAAGCGCTTGTTCACCGAAGGCGGAATGGTCAAGGCCGGCGAGCCGCTGTACCAGATCGAGGACGCCAGCTATCGCGCCCAGGCCAACAGCGCCCGCGCGCAGCTGGCCCGTGCCGAAGCCACTGCCAATGCCGCCCGCCTGAGCGCCAAGCGCATCACCGAGCTGGCCAAGGTCGACGCGGTCAGCCAGCAGGATCTGGAAAACGCCGTGGCTGCGCAGAAGCAGGCCGAAGCAGACGTCGGTGCCGCCAAGGCATCGCTGGATGCGGCCAACGTCACCCTCGGCTACGCGCGCATCACCGCGCCGATCAGCGGCCGCATCGGCAAGTCCAGCGTCACCCAGGGCGCGCTGGTCAGCGCCGGCCAGGCCACCGCGCTGGCCACCGTGCAGCAGCTGGACCCGATCTACGTCGACCTCACCCAGTCCTCGGCCGAGCTGCTGCAGCTGCGCCGCGAACTGGCCGCCGGCCGCCTGCAGGACAACCAGCAGACCCCGGTCAGCATCCTGATGGAAGACGGCAGCGAATTCGCCCACAAGGGCACGCTGGAGTTCTCCGAAGTCAGCGTCGATCCGGCCACCGGCAGCTTCGGGCTGCGGGTCAAGGTCGACAATCCCGATGGCCTGCTGATGCCCGGCATGTACGTGCGCGCCGTGATCGGCGGCGGCGTGCGCAGTGATGCGGTGCTGGTGCCGATGCAGGGCATCGCCCGTGATCCGAAGGGCGACACCAGCGCCATGGTGGTCGGCAAGGACAACAAGGTCGAAGCGCGCCCGGTCAAGGTCAGCCGCACGGTTGGCGACAAATGGCTGGTCGAGGACGGCCTGAAGGCCGGCGACAAGGTCATCGTCGAAGGCCTGCAGAAGATCGGCCCGGGCATGCCCGTGAACGTCACCGAACAGGGTGCCGCTCCGGCCAAGCCGGCTGCCGCCCAACCTGCAGCTGCGGCCGCAGGCGCGAAGTAAGCGGAGAACCCCATGGCACGTTTCTTCATCGATCGACCCATCTTCGCGTGGGTCATCGCGATCATCATCATGCTCGCCGGCGGCCTGGCCCTGTTCAAGCTGCCGATCTCGATGTACCCCAACGTCGCACCGCCGGCGGTGGAAATCAGCGCCAGCTATCCGGGTGCTTCGGCCAAGGTGGTCGAAGACTCGGTGACGCAGATCATCGAGCAGAACATGAAGGGCCTGGATGGCCTGATCTACTTCTCCTCCAACAGCTCGTCCAATGGCCAGGCCACCATCACCCTGACCTTCGAGAGCGGAACCAACCCGGACATCGCCCAGGTGCAGGTGCAGAACAAGCTGCAGCTGGCCATGCCGCTGCTGCCGCAGGAAGTGCAGCGGCAGGGCATCAACGTGGCCAAGTCCAGCTCGGGCTTCCTGAACGTCATCGCCTTCGTGTCCGAAGACGGCAGCATGGATGCCAACGACATCGCCGACTACGTCGGTTCCAACGTCGTTGACCGTCTGAGCCGCGTGCCGGGCGTGGGCAACATCCAGGTCTTCGGTGGCAAGTACGCCATGCGCATCTGGCTGGACCCGAACAAGCTGCATACCTATGGCCTGTCGGTGCCGGAAGTGACTGCCGCGATCAAGGCCCAGAACGCGCAGGTGGCCATTGGCCAGCTGGGCGGTGCGCCGTCGGTGAAGGGCCAGCAGCTCAACGCCACCATCAATGCGCAGTCGCGCCTGCAGACCCCGGAACAGTTCCGCAACATCATCGTGCGCGGCGCGCAGGACGGTGCCGAACTGCGCCTGGGCGATGTCGCCCGCGTCGAGCTGGGCGCCGAGTCCTACGATTTCGTCACCCGCTACAACGGCCAGCCGGCCAGCGGCCTGGCCGTTACCCTGGCCACCGGCGCCAACGCGCTGGATACCGCTGCCGGTGTCGATGCAACCCTGAAGGAACTGGAAGGTTTCTTCCCGGCCGGCCTGAAGGCCGAGATCCCGTACGACACCACTCCGTTCGTGCGCGTGTCGATCAAGGGCGTGGTGCAGACCCTGCTTGAAGCGATCGTGCTGGTGTTCGTGGTGATGTACCTGTTCCTGCAGAACTTCCGCGCCACCCTGATCCCGACCATCGCCGTGCCGGTGGTGCTGCTGGGTACCTTCGGCGTGCTGTCGGTGCTGGGCTTCTCGGTGAACATGCTGACCATGTTCGCGATGGTGCTGGCCATTGGCCTGCTGGTGGACGATGCCATCGTGGTGGTGGAGAACGTCGAGCGCATCATGTCCGAAGAAGGACTATCGCCGCTGGAGGCCACCCGCAAGTCGATGGGCCAGATCACCGGCGCACTGGTGGGTATCGGTCTGGTGTTGTCGGCGGTGTTCGTGCCGATGGCCTTCATGAGCGGCTCCACCGGTGTGATCTACCGGCAGTTCTCGGCCACGATCGTTTCGGCGATGGCATTGTCCGTGCTGGTCGCGATCGTGCTGACCCCGGCACTGTGCGCCACCATGCTCAAGCCGCTGAAGAAGGGCGAGCACCACGTTGCACACAAGGGCTGGTCGGGCCGCTTCTTCAATGGCTTCAACCGTGGCTTCGACCGCACCAGCGAGAGCTACCAGCGTGGCGTGCGCGGCATCCTGCATCGCCCGTGGCGGTTCATGGGCATCGTCGCCGCACTGTTCCTGCTGATGGGCGTGCTGTTCGTGCGCCTGCCCAGCTCGTTCCTGCCCAATGAAGACCAGGGCGTGCTGATGGCGCTGGTGCAGGCACCGGTCGGTGCCACCCAGGAGCGCACGCTGGAGTCGATCGCCGCGCTTGAAAAGCACTTCATGGAAAACGAGAAGGACGCGGTCGAGTCGGTGTTCTCGGTGCAGGGCTTCAGCTTCGCCGGCATGGGCCAGAACGCGGGCATGGCCTTCGTCAAGCTGAAGGACTGGAAGGACCGTGATGCCGACAACGGCGTGATGCCGATCACCGGCCGCGCGATGGCAGCACTGGGCCAGATCAAGGATGCCTTCATCTTCGCCTTCCCGCCGCCGGCCATTCCAGAACTGGGCACCGCCTCGGGTTACACCTTCTTCCTGAAGGACAACAGCGGCCAGGGCCATGAAGCCCTGGTGGCGGCGCGCAACCAGCTGCTGGGCCTGGCCGCCCAGAGCAGCAAGCTGGCCAACGTGCGTCCGAACGGCCAGGAAGACACGCCGCAGTTCCGCATCGATATCGATGTGGCCAAGGCGACGTCGCTGGGGCTGTCGATCGACCAGATCAACACCACCCTGGCCACCGCGTGGGGCAGCTCGTACATCGATGACTTCGTCGATCGCGGCCGCGTCAAGCGCGTGTTCGTGCAGGCCGACCAGGCGTTCCGCATGGTGCCGGAGGACTTTGATCTCTGGTCGGTGAAGAACGACAAGGGCGAGATGGTTCCGTTCAGCGCCTTCGCCAGCAAGCGCTGGGACTACGGTTCGCCGCGCCTGGAGCGCTACAACGGCGTGTCGGCCACCGAGATCCAGGGTGAGCCGGCGCCGGGCGTGGCCTCGGGTGATGCGATGGCCGAGATCGAACAGCTGGCCAAGCAGCTGCCGCAGGGCTTCGGTGTCGAGTGGACGGCGATGTCCTACCAGGAACGCCAGGCCGGTTCGCAGACGCCGCTGCTGTACACGCTGTCGCTGATGATCGTGTTCCTGTGCCTTGCCGCCCTGTATGAAAGCTGGAGCGTGCCGACTTCGGTGCTGCTGGTGGCGCCGCTGGGCATCCTCGGTGCAGTGCTGGCCAATACCTTCCGCGGCATGGAGCGCGACATCTACTTCCAGGTGGCGATGCTGACCACGGTGGGCCTGACCAGCAAGAACGCGATCCTGATCGTCGAATTCGCCAAGGAGCATCTGGAGAAGGGCGCGGGGCTGATCGAAGCGACGATGCATGCGGTCCGTGACCGCCTGCGTCCGATCATCATGACCTCGCTGGCCTTCGGCATGGGCGTGTTGCCGCTGGCGATCTCCACCGGTGCCGGTTCCGGCGCCAAGCAGGCGATCGGCACCGGCGTGCTCGGCGGCATGGTCGTCGGCACCGTGCTCGGCGTGTTCTTCGTGCCGCTGTTCTTCGTCGTGGTGCAGCGCGTGTTCAAGCGCAAGTCCACGACGTGACCTGAAACGGTAGTGCCGGCCGCTGGCCGGCACCTACTGCTCGCGTGATGTGAATCCAACGAGGTTGCCGGCCAGCGGCCGGCACTACCTCCTGCCATCCGGCAGTACCGATGGAAGTCATTCCCATGAAAAGTGCATCCCTGTTTCTTTCCATTGCCGCCGTGCTCGCGCTCGCCGGCTGCTCCACCCTGGTGCCGAAGGACACCGCCGTTGCGCCTGCCATTCCGGCGCAGTGGCCGGCCGAGGCCGCGCAGGGCCAGGTGGCTGACGTCGCCGCCGTCGGCTGGCGCGACTTCTTCACCGATGCGCGCCTGCAGCAGGTGATCGACCAGTCCCTGCAGAACAACCGCGACCTGCGTGTGGCGGTGCTCAATGTTGAACGTGCGCGTGGCCAGTACCGCGTGCAGCGCGCTGATCGCGTGCCGGGCGTGGCCGTTACCGGCCAGATGGATCGCCGTGGTACGGACGCTGGCGTCACCGAGCAGTTCACTGCCGGTGTTGGCGTAGCCGAGTTCGAGCTGGACCTGTTCGGTCGCGTGCGCAATCTCAGCGAGGCCGCCCTGCAGCAGTACTTCGCCGTGGCTGCGAACCGTCGCAACGCGCAGCTGAGCCTGGTGGCCGAGACCGCCACCGCGTGGTTGACCTACGGGGCGGACGCGCAGCGGTTGAAGATCGCCGAAGCGACGCTGAAGACCTACGAGGATTCGCTGCGCCTGGCCGAGGCCCGCCACGAACGCGGTGGCAGTTCGGCACTGGAGCTGACCCAGACCCGCACCCTGGTCGAAACCGCACGCACCGATGCCGCGCGCCTGCGTGGCCAGCTGGCCCAGGACCGCAACGCGCTGGCGCTGCTGGCCGGTGGCCAGCTCGACCCGGCGCTGCTGCCCGACGCTGTCGCGCCGAGCCTGCTGGCACTGGCGCCGCCGCCGGCCGGGCTGCCCAGCGACGTGCTGCTGCAACGCCCGGACATCATGTCCGCCGAGCATCAGCTGCTGGCCGCCAACGCCAGCATCGGTGCGGCGCGCGCGGCGTTCTTCCCGAGCATCTCGCTGACCGGCAGCATCGGCAGCGGTTCGAACGAACTGTCCAACCTGTTCGACAGTGGCACCCGTGTATGGAGCTTCCTGCCGAAGATCACGCTGCCGATCTTCCAGGGCGGCAAGCTGCGCGCGAACCTGGCCATCGCCAATGCCGATCGTGACATTGCGCTGGCGCAGTACGAGAAAGCGATCCAGGTGGGCTTCCGCGAGACCGCCGACGCACTGGCGCTGAATGTCAGCCTGGATGAACAGGTCGCTTCGCAGCAGCGCCTGGTCGAGGCTGCCGAGCAGGCCAACCGCCTGTCGCAGGCACGCTATGACGCTGGCCTGGACAGCTTCGTGACCCTGCTCGACGCGCGTCGTACCGCCTACAACGCGCAGCAGACGCAGCTGCAGGCGCAGCTGGCCCAGCAGTCCAACCGCATCACCCTGTACAAGGTGCTGGGCGGCGGCTGGCACGAACGCAGCTGAAGGACAGCCGGCCAGCGGCCGGCTCTACCTTGATGATCGATGGTAGTGCCGGCCGCTGGCCGGCATTGTCATTTCAGGACCTGCTACACCGCTTCATCGTCGCGCCGCGCTGCATGGCAGGCGCGTACGCGCGCCAGTGCGTCACCGGCCTCGCGCGCCATCTGCTCGTATTCGGCGCGGATCTCCTCCAGGCGCTCTTCGTCCAATTCCTCCAGGTCCAGAAGCTCGTTGTTGGCTTCGGCCGTCGCCCGGATCAGTTCGTCCAGCTTGATCTGCATCGCCGCGGTATCGGCGTTCTGCGTGTGCTGGATCAGGAACACCATCAGGAAGGTGATGATCGTGGTGCCGGTGTTGATCACCAGCTGCCAGGTGTCGTTGAATCCAAACACGGGCCCGCTGATGCCCCATATCACCACGATCATCACCGCAGCCAGGAAGGTCCACGGCGAACCGGTGGCGGCCGCAGCCTTCTTGGCGATCGTATTGAACAGGTTTCTTGCTTTCATCGTCGTCGTCCTACTCAGATGACGAGGATGATCGGCAGTGGCCCGTGCAGGGGCCGTGCAGCCGTGGATCGGCTCAGGCGCGCAGGCGCGGAGCGTCCTGCAGCCGCACCGGGCTGGTCTGGTAGACATGCTGCCAGCAGCGGTCGACGAACTCGCGGGCCTGGGACTCGCTCAGCCGCGGCATGATCTGCAGCGCGTACTGGGTCTGGAACATCTCGTCGCGCTGGGCATTGCTTGCGCGCGGCTGGGTGATCAGCGAATCGCAGGCGAACTTGATCCACGGCACGTACGAACCGAACGAGTTGTGCGGTAGTGCGCCGTCGGCATGCTGGCGGCGCCAGTGATCAAGCTCGGCATCGACATTGATGACCGGGGGAATGGTGGGAACTTCAGCGTGCATGTCGATCCAATCGGTTGAGGTGGACGGGAGTGGGGGTTCATCGCAGTGTGGCGTATGCGCCGGTGCATGCCGCGTCAGCGCGGCGTGCAGCCGGTGTTGCCATCGAGCAGCTGCGCGTGGGTCACTGCACCGAGGTCTTCGGCGATGTCGGCCATGGCGTTGCACAGCCGGACATGATCACGCGGGTGGGCGTGGATCACTTCCTGCTGCAATCCCTGGTAAGCGGTCCAGAACGGCGCGGTGCGTCGATGCAGCGCGAACTGCTGCGTCAATCGGTCGCGGATGCCGGCAAGGGCCGGGTCGGGCGTGGAGCGTAGGGCGAGCGCGCACATGGCTGGCTCCGCCGGGGAAAGGGGCCCCGGTCATTCCACCCTAGGTGCGATGGCGGGCTGGGGTGTTACCGGCGCGTGTGCATGCAGGGCAACTGACTGTGCACCGGTTCACGGCGATTGCCGCAAACGCTGCCGGCACAAGGATGTGCCGGCACTGAAGCGTTCATTAAGCGGGTTCAACAGGAGGCTGCGCGGTGTTCATTCACCGATGTCTTCGTTCCAGATCTCCGGGTGCTGCGCAATGAAGCCGCCCAGCAGGTCCACGCATTCCTGGCTGTCCAGGTCGATCACCTTGACGCCGTTTTCGCGCAGCCAGTCGATGCCGCCCTGGAAGGTGCGCGATTCGCCGACCACCACGGTGCCGATGTTGAACTGGCGCACCAGGCCCGAGCAGTACCAGCACGGCGCCAGGGTGGTGACCATGATGGTGTCCTGGTAACGGCGCTGGCGGCCGGCCTTGCGGAAGGCATCGGTCTCGCCATGCACTGACGGGTCGCTTTCCTGCACGCGGCGGTTGTGGCCGCAGCCAAGCAGACGGCCGTCGTTGTGGTACAGCGCCGCGCCGATCGGCACGCCACCCTCGGCCAGGCCCTGGCGGGCTTCGGCGATGGCGGTCTGCAGCAGGGCCTGGTAGTCGGGCGTGGTGATCATGCGGGGCTCCGGTAAGTCATGGCCCGCCATGATACGGGCAGGGGGTGCCGATGGCCCCCGGCGGTGCGATAATCGGGGCATGAGCGAATCCCCCTACAAATCCGGTACCACCCATTTCGGGTTCCGCGACGTCGCCGCCAAGGACAAGCAGAAGCTGGTCGGCCAGGTGTTCACGTCGGTCGCGCGCAACTACGACCTGATGAACGACCTGATGAGCATGGGCGTGCACCGGGCGTGGAAGCGCTACTACGTCGCCACTGCGCAGGTGAAGCCGGGTGACCGCGTGCTCGATCTGGCCGGCGGCACCGGTGACATCGCCGCGCTGCTGAAAGAGCGCGTCGGCGTCGAAGGTTCGGTGGTGCTGGGCGACATCAACGCCGGCATGCTGTCGGTCGGCCGCGACCGCCTGACCAACCGCGGCCTGGTGCTCGGCCTGGACTACGTGCAGTGCAACGCCGAAGCCCTGCCGTTCCCGGACAACAGCTTCGACCTGGTGACCATTGCCTTTGGCCTGCGCAACGTGACCGACAAGGACGCCGGCCTGCGCGAGATGTACCGCGTGCTGAAGGTCGGCGGCCAGGCCCGCGTGCTGGAGTTCTCCGAAGTCACCGCCGACTGGTTCAAGCCGATCTACGACTTCCATTCGTTCAAGATCCTGCCGAAGCTGGGCAAGCTGTTCGCCAACGATTCGGACAGCTACCAGTACCTGGCCGAGAGCATCCGCAAGCACCCGCCGCAGGAAGAGCTGAAGGCGATGATGGGGCAGGCCGGTTTCGAGCGTTGCCACTACAAGAACCTGACCGGCGGCATCGTCTCGATCCATTCCGGCTACAAGCTTTAAGCCTTGAAGGTCGCCGGGCATGGCCCGGCGCTACCACGCAACGTCCCGGCACCCCCGGTAGCGCCGGGCCATGCCCGGCGAGCAGGCGGCCCCGCCCGCCATTACCCCGCACCGCGCAACGCCTGCGGGGCCGGAGGGAGGTACCATTGGGGGTCTGATCCCCGTAACGGTCCCGATTCATGCGTAATCCGCTGATGCTCCTTCCGCTGGCCGTGGCCCTGGCCGCCGGCTGCTCCCAGGAGGCGGCCGCGCCCGCCGCCGCCCCGACTGCCGAAAAGGCCCCCGCCGCTCCCGTGAACGCCGAAAACCGCAGCCACGACGAAAGCTCCTATGCCGAGCCGGACAAGGTCGTCATCAAGGACATCGCGCTGGACCTGAAGCTGGACTTCGACCAGAAGCAGATCGGCGGCACCGCCACTTACACCCTGGAGTGGAAACAGAAGGACGCCAAGCAGCTGGTGCTCGACACCCGCGAGCTGAGCGTGTCCAAGGTCGAGGCGATCGCCGCCGATGGCGCGCGCAGCCCGCTGCAGTTCGTGCTCGCCCCGGTCGACAAGGTGTTCGGCAGCAAGCTGACCATCGAGACCCCGGCGCAGCCGGCCAAGGTGGAAGTGACCTACCACACCGCACCGACCGCCTCGGGCCTGCAGTGGCTGGCGCCGTCGATGACCGAGGGCAAGAAGCTGCCCTTCATGTTCAGCCAGTCGCAGGCCATCCACGCCCGTTCCTGGGTGCCGCTGCAGGACACCCCGAGCGTGCGCTTCACCTACAGCGCGCACGTGGTCTCGCGCCCGGACGTGATGGTGCTGATGAGCGCTGACAACGATCCGAAGGCCGCGCGTGACGGTGACTACACCTTCAAGATGCCGCAGCCGATTCCGTCCTACCTGCTGGCCATCGCTGCCGGTGACCTGGTGTTCGAGCCGATCTCCGGCCGCTCCGGCGTCTGGGCCGAGCCGACCATGGTCAACAAGGCCGCCAAGGAATTCGAAGACACCGAGAAGATGATCGGTGCCGCCGAGAAGCTGTACGGCGAATACCGCTGGGGCCGCTACGACATGCTGGTGCTGCCGCCGTCGTTCCCGTTCGGCGGCATGGAGAACCCGCGCCTGACCTTCGCCACCCCGACCGTGATCGTCGGCGACAAGTCGCTGGTCTCGCTGGTGGCCCACGAACTGGCGCACAGCTGGTCGGGCAACCTGGTGACCAACGCCAGCTGGAAGGACATCTGGCTCAATGAAGGCTTCACCACCTACGTCCAGGGCCGCATCACCGAAGCCCTGTACGGCAAGGAGATGGCCGAGATGGAGAAGCAGATCGACCAGACCGATCTGCTGGCCGAAGTGAAGGACATGAGCCCGGCCGACCAGGCGCTGGCGCTGCCGCCGCTGAACGAGCGTGACCCTGACGAAGCCCTGAGCCAGGTCGCCTACGTCAAGGGTTCGTGGTTCCTGGAGTTCCTGGAACAGCGCTTCGGCCGCGAGACCTTCGATCCGTTCCTGCGTGGCTGGTTCGATGACCACGCCTTCCAGAGCGCGAACACCGACCAGTTCGTGGAGTATCTGAAGAAGAACCTGCTGCCGAAGAATCCGTCGGCAGTGACCGATGCCGAACTGAAGGCGTGGCTGGACGAGCCGGGCATCCCGGCGTTCGCGGCCAAGGCGCAGTCGCGCAACTTCAGCAGCGTCGATACCGCAGGCATCGCCTTTGCCAGCGCCGGCACCGTGCCGAGCAGCCAGGTCATCGCCGACTGGAGCACGCAGGAATGGGTGCGCTTCATCGACGGCCTGGGCGCGACCCAGCCGCTGGACAAGCTGGCCACGCTGGACAAGGCGTTCCACTTCACCGGTACCCCGAATGGCGAGATCGCCATGCGCTGGTATCCGCTGGCGATCCGCAGCGGCTACGAGCAGGCCAATGAAGGCGCCGCAGCATTCATCGAGCGCGTCGGCCGTCGCAAGCTGATCCTGCCGATCTACGCCGAACTGGTGAAGACCCCGAAGGGTCTGGAGCTGGCCAAGCAGGCCTTCGAGAAGGCCAAGCCGGGTTACCACCCGATCACCACCGGCTCGGTGCAGGACATGCTGTCCAAGGCTGAAGCCAAGTAAGCAGAAGCGCCGGGCAACCCCCGGCGCTTTTTTTGTAGAGTCGAGCCATGCTCGACTGCTGTTGAAGCGCCAGTCGAGCATGGCTCGACTCTACAGAAATGCGAAAACACGAAGGACCTCCGCCATGAAACGACTGATCCTGCTCACCGCCTGCACCCTGGCTCTGGCTGCCTGCAGCAACCCCGAGGAAGAGCGCAAGGCGCAGGAAGCCGCCGCGGCCGCCGTGCAGGCACAGAAGGAAGCCAAGGCCGAGGACGTGGCCAAGCAGTACGACATGGCCGTGGCCGCGCAGGACTGGGAGCGTGCGCGCCTACATGGTGCCTCGCTGCTGGACCAGTACAAGGACACCGCCGCCGCCGAACGCATCGCGGCTGGCTTCGACGAAGTAAAGGCCAAGGGCGATGCCGCGCGCGACCTGCGCCGCATGCAGGGGCTGTGGCAGTACAACCAGATCCCGGTCGGCAGCAAGGGCAACCAGGTCTCGGCACAGATTTACAGCAAGGAACGGGTGGACGTGGATGGCAGCGGTGCCAAGCCGGTGCAGTTGGTGTTCCGCGATCATCCGGAGTGGAAGCGGCATGCCTACCTGGTGCTGCAGGCCGGCGATTTCCGTTGCCCGCAGTGCACGGTGAAGGTGACCGTGGACGACGGCAAGCCGATTTCCATGGCCGCCTGGCGGCCGAAGACCGATGAAGCCATCGCCCTGTTCATCACTGACCAGAAAGCGCTGTGGAAGCTGGCAGCCAAGGGCAAGTCGATCAGCATCGAGTTCCCGGTCAAGGCCGGTGGCACCCGTACTGCGGTGTTCGAGACCGGTGGCATCGACGCCAGCCGCATGCCGGCGTGGTGGCGATGACCCTGGCGGTACCCGTGGTGGACGCCAGGGCAGTACCGGCGTTGTCGGCAATCCGGCACTGGGTGTTCGACATGGATGGCACGTTGACCGTGGCGATGCATGATTTCGCGCGGATCAAGCGCGAACTGGCGATTCCGGCGCGGGACGACATCCTCACCCACCTGGCTGCTCTGCCCGCTGCAGAGGCCAGTGCCAAGCATGCCTGGCTGCTGGCCCACGAGCGTGAACTGGCCGCGGCCTCCGTGCCGGCGACGGGCGCGGTGGCGCTGGTGCGTGCGCTGCAGGGCGCCGGTTGCCGGCTGGGCATCCTCACCCGCAACGTGCGCAACCTGGCCCAGGTCACGCTGCAGGCGATCGGGCTGGGCGATGTGTTTGCCGAAGAGGACATCATCGGCCGCGACGAAGCCGAGCCCAAGCCCTCGCCGGACGGCCTGCAGTACTTCCTGCAGCGCTGGCAGGTGGATCCGGCGCAGGTGGTGATGGTGGGCGATTACCGCTTCGACCTGGAATGCGGCCGCGCCGCGGGCACGCGCACCCTGCTGGTCAATGCCCCGGACAACCCGTGGCCGGACATGGCCTGCTGGCACCTGGCCGATTGTGCGGCGGTGCTGGAGCACTGGCAGCGCTAGGGGGCGCCCTCTGCGCGCCATGGCGGGCAGGGGGAAAGGGTTCAGATGTCGAAAGCCGTCGAAGTAGACGGTCATCACAGTGTATTGTGCGCGATCACTGCGCTGGACTGTGTCTGGCGGGATGCCCGGCCGGAGCTGAGGCCGGGGGCGGTTGGGGAACCGCTGCCGACGACTGTCGTGGCCTGATCGGGCGCTGGCGATGGTGTCAGGTAACACGTTGGTCGATGTAGCCCGCTGCCAGGGACGCGGCGAGGGTCTCCGTTGTTCCATTCCAGGATTCCTTTCATGCCTCGAGCTGTGCTGCTGTCGTTGTACCGGCGTCTGTGTCCGATCGCCGCCTTCTTCCTGTTTGGCCTGGTGGCCCTGTCGCTGTCGCGGCTGGGGCTGGCGCTGTGGCATGCCGCGCGGGTCAGTGCTGCCGACGGTTGGTCCACGATTTTCCTGCAGGGACTGCGTGTGGACGTGTCCACGCTGTGCCTGCTCTTTGGCATCCCGGCAGTGCTGTCGCTGCTGTTGCCGGTCGAAGGACGGTTGGGCCGCGCCTGGAGGCATGTCCTGCGCGGGTGGCTGATCGTGGCAAGCGTGCTGCTGGTGTTCATGGAACTGGCCACGCCAAGCTTCATGGCCGAGTACGGCCTGCGGCCCAATCGCTTGTTCCTTGAGTATCTGATCTACCCCGAAGAAGTCGGAATGACGCTGCTGCGGGGGCATCTGCTGGCGGTGGTGATCGAAGTGGTCGCCGTGATCGTGCTGTGCTGGGCGCTGTTGCGTGGCTCGCGTCGCTGGGTGGAAACCCGCCCGGCGGCCGTGGCCGAAGCCGGGTGGCTGTGGCGATTGCCGCTGGCGGTGCTGGTGCTGCTGCTGGCGGCGATGGGTGTGCGTTCGAGCCTCGGCCATCGGCCGTTGAATCCGGCGCTGGTGGCGTTCTCCACCGACCCCACCGTCAACGTGCTGCCACTCAACTCGCTGTACACCGTCGGCTATGCGGCGCGCCAGCTGGCCGCCCGCAGCGAGACCTCGCGCATCTATGGCGAGCTGCCGCTGGCGCAGGTGGTCGACGAGCTGCACGCGACCAGTGGCCTGCCTGCCACGGCGTACGTGTCCGAGGCGCTGCCGAGCCTGGCATTGCGTCCACCGCTGCACCAGGGCAAGCCGCGCAACCTGGTGATCGTGCTGGAAGAAAGCCTCGGTGCACAGTTCATCGGCAGCCTTGGCGGGAGGCCGCTGTCGCCGCATTACGACCGCCTGAGCAAGCAGGGCTGGGCGTTCGAGCGGCTGTATGCCACCGGTACGCGTTCGGTGCGCGGGATCGAAGCGGTGCTGACCGGCTTCCCGCCGACCCCGGCCGAATCGGTAGTCAAGTTGCCGGCCAGCCGCCAACGCTTCTTCACCCTGGCCGATGTACTGGGCCGGCATGGCTACGACACCGGCTTCTACTACGGCGGCGAAAGTCACTTCGACAACATGCGCGAGTTCTTCCTCGCCAATGGCTTCACCCGCATCGTGGATCGCAAGGACTACCGCACGCCGACGTTCGTCGGATCATGGGGGGCATCGGACGAGGATCTGTTCAACCGCGCCGATGAGCAGTTCCAGCAGTTGAATGCGCAGGGCAAGCCGTTCTTCGGCCTGGTGTTCACCTCCAGCAACCATGATCCGTTCGAGTTCCCGGACGGCCGCATCGAACTGTACGAGCAGCCCAAGCAGACCCGCGACAATGCAGCCAAGTACGCCGATCACGCGCTGGGAGAATTCTTCCGCAAGGCGATGGCCTCACCGTACTGGGAAAACACCGTGTTCCTGGTGGTGGCCGACCATGACTCGCGCGTGTTCGGCAAGGACATGGTGCCCATCGCCAACTTCCATATCCCGGGCTTGATCCTTGGCGGCGGCATCGAACCGCGGCGGGATACCCGCATCGTCAGCCAGATCGATCTGGCGCCGACGCTGCTGTCGCTGCTGGGCATCGCCGACCCCACGCCGCTGGTGGGCCAGGACCTGACCGACATGCGGCGGCTGCAACCGGGCCGCGCGCTGATGCAGTACGACCGCAACCTGGCATGGATGGAGGGCAACGACGTCGCCATCCTGCAGCCGGACAAGCCGGCGCAGGGATTCCGCTACGACCCGGCGACCGATCAGCTGCAGCCACACCCACTGCGGCCGGAGCTGGCACGGCGCGCACATGCCTATGCCATGTGGGGCACGCTGGCTTACGAGAAAGAGCTGTACCGGTTGCCGGAGAAAGCCAAGCCCTGAGCCGGAAGGTAGCGCCGGGCCATGCCCGGCGAGCGCACAGCGCGGGCGACGTCCGGCAATATCTGATTGGAAAGCCGCCGGGCATGGCCCGGCGCTACCGGAATCTCCGCTGTCGCGCGGGCAATTCGCTTACGCGTTCAACGCGTAACCGAACTGCTGCTTGAACTGCTCGTTGAACTCTTCGAAGGTGAAACGCTGGTTCTGGGTGCCCGGGTGCTCCACCTTCAGCGCGCCCATCAGGTTGCCCATGCGGCCGATGGTCAGCCAGTCGTAGCCCTTCTGGATGCCGTAGATCAGGCCGGCGCGGAAGGCGTCGCCACAACCGGTCGGGTCGACCACGCGGCGCTCGTGCGCCGGCGGGATGTCGTAGCTCTTTTCCGGGGTGTGGATGACCGCGCCCTTCGGGCCACGGGTGGTGATGTAGGCCTTGACCCGGCTGACGATCTCCTTCTCGTCCCAACCGGTGCGTTCCTGCAGCAGGTTCGACTCGTAGTCGTTGACCACCACGTAGTCGGCCTGGTCGATGAAGGCGCGCAGCTCCGGTCCGTTGAACAGCGGCATGGCCTGGCCCGGGTCGAAGATGAACGGGATGCCGTCTTCGTGGAATTCCTGCGCGTTCTGGATCATGCCTTCGCGACCGTCCGGGCCGACCAGGCCGAGGGTCACGCCGGGCACGCCACGCACGTGGTTCTCGTAGGAACGCATCATCGCGCCTGGATGGAAGGCGGTGATCTGGTTGTTGTCATGGTCGGTGGTGATGAACGCCTGCGGGGTGAACAGCTCATCGATCACGCGCACGCGGGTCAGGTCGATGCCCAGGCCTTCGAAATACTCGCGGTACGGGCCGAAGTCCGAACCGACGGTGCCCATCGGGATCGGCTGGCCGCCCAGCAGGTGCAGGTTGTAGGCGATGTTGCCGGCGCAGCCACCGAACTCGCGGCGCATGCGCGGCACCAGGAAGGACACGTTCAGGATGTGCACCTTGTCCGGCAGGATGTGATTCTTGAACTGGTCCGGGAACACCATGATGGTGTCGAAGGCAAGAGAACCACAGATCAGAGCGGACATCGATGTAAGCCTATGCGGTGAATTTTGGGGTGGGCCGGCCCGGTTCAGCAGGCAAGCAAACGGCGCCCTTGGGCGCCCGACGGCGCAAAGGTTACCCGCTGGTGCCGCTCAGGGCCAGAACCGGGTGATGCCCGATCGGGCCGAAAGCCTGTCAAGGCGCGGGTTCAGCTAGTTTTTTCCTTGCTCGGCGGCAGGCGGGTTGCTAGGCTTGTCGGCCTCGATTTCTGCCCATTTTTTCGCCATCCCGCGGCGGGCACGACACCCCTCAGGACTCCTTCCTCAGATGTTCAAGAAACTCCGTGGCATGTTCTCCAACGACCTGTCCATCGACCTGGGCACGGCCAACACCCTCATCTACGTGCGCGGGCAGGGGATCGTGCTGAACGAGCCGTCGGTGGTCGCAGTGCGTCAGGATCGCGCCATCGGTGGTACACGCTCGGTGGCAGCCGTCGGCGCCGAGGCCAAGCAGATGCTGGGCCGTACCCCGGGCCACATCACCACCATCCGCCCGATGAAGGACGGCGTCATCGCCGACTTCACCTATACCGAGGCGATGCTCAAGCACTTCATCAAGAAGGTGCACAAGTCGCGCGTGCTGCGCCCGAGCCCGCGCGTGCTGGTCTGCGTGCCGGCCGGCTCGACCCAGGTCGAGCGCCGCGCGATCAAGGAATCGGCCGAGGAAGCCGGCGCCCGTGACGTGTTCCTGATCGAAGAGCCGATGGCCGCCGCGATCGGCGCCGGCATGCCGGTCACCGAAGCCCGTGGCTCGATGGTCATCGACATCGGCGGCGGCACCACCGAAGTGGCGGTGATCTCGCTCAACGGCATCGTCTACTCGGCCTCGGTCCGTATCGGCGGCGACCGCTTCGACGAGTCGATCACCAACTACGTGCGCCGCAACCACGGCATGCTGATCGGTGAAGCCACCGCCGAGCGCATCAAGGTCGAACTGGGCTGCGCCTACCCGCAGGCGGAAGTGATCGAGATGGAAATCTCCGGCCGCAACCTCGCCGAGGGCGTGCCGAAGATGATCAAGATCAGCTCCAACGAAGTGCTCGAAGCCCTGCACGAACCGCTTTCGGGCATCGTCAGCGCGGTCAAGCTGGCGCTGGAGCAGACCCCGCCGGAACTGTGCGCCGACGTCGCCGAGCGCGGCATCGTGCTGACCGGTGGTGGCGCCCTGCTGCGTGACCTGGACCGCCTGATCTCCGAGGAAACCGGCCTGCACGTGCAGGTGGCCGATGACCCGCTGACCTGCGTGGCCCGCGGTGGTGGCCGTGCACTGGAGCTGGTCGACATGCACGGCAACGAGTTCTTTGCGCCGGAGTAAGCCGTCCCGGCTGCCTGCGCCCGCAGCGCCCCACCGGGGTGCGGCCCGCCATGATGGTGGGTCGGCACCGGCGGGGCGTCCGCGTGTTTCCCCTCCGCCTTCTGCCAGTTGAATCGTTGCCGTGCCGCCCTACGCCGGACCTCCCGTCGCTTCCCGATCCGGTGATGCCGCCAGCCCGCTGCGGCTGCTGGCTTACCTCGCGCTGGCCATCACCCTGATCGTGCTTGACGACCAGGCCGGCTGGCTGGCGCGCCTGCGCGGGCAGGCCAACAGTCTGGTGCAGCCGGTGTGGGCACTGGCCGGCCTGCCCGGCAAGCTCGGCAACCAGGTCAAGGACTCTGCAGCCAGCCACAGCCAGTTGGTGACCGAGAACCGCGAACTGCGCAACCAGCTGCTGCTGGCCAACGCCCGCCTGACCCGGTTGCAGACCGCCGCGCTGGACAACGCCCAGCTGCGCGAGCTGCTGAACGTAGCCGAGCGCAGTGGCCTGGACGTGCAGCTGGCGCCGATCCTGGACATCGACCTGGACCCGGTGAAGCAGCGCCTGGTGCTGGATGCGGGCAGCCGCGAAGGCGTGCACGTCGGCCAGGCCGTGATCGATGTCGGGGGCCTGATGGGCCAGGTGATCAGCGTCACCGGCAGCACCTCAACGGTGCTGCTGCTGACCGACCCCGACCATGCGGTACCGGTCACCGTGGCCCGCAACGGCGTTCGCCTGATCGTCTATGGCCGCGGTGACAAGCTGGAACTGCGCGACATCCCGCTCAGCGCCGGCGTGGAAGTGGGCGACGAGATCGTCACCTCCGGCCTCGGCGGCCGTTTCCCGGCAGGCTTCCCGGTCGGCACCATCACCGGCCTGCGCCCGGACGACACCCATGCCTTCCTGGTCGGCGAACTGAAGCCGGCGGCACAGCTCGACCGTGGCCGCGACGTGCTGCTGCTGCGCCCGGGTGCGGCGATCCGCATTCCGCCGGAACTGCGCCTGCAGCTGGAAGAGACCGCCCCGGGTGGCCCGGCGGCGGGCGGAACTGTGCCGGCGGCAACCGCACCGGCCACCACCACGCCGGCACCCGCACCTGCAACGCCTGCACCGACTGTGGGCCGGTCACCGGCTCCGTCCGCGTCGCCGACGGTGGCCCCGGCATCTCCAGCCAGCTCCACGGTAGTGCCGGCCGCTGGCCGGCAGCAATCCCCGTCTGCGACGAGGAATGCTGCCCCCGCATCTTTCCTTAACCCCGCGCCTGCGGCGCGCCCCCTTGAACAACAAGGGGGCTCCACTCCAGCCAGCGCTCCGGTAGTGCCGGCCGCTGGCCGGCAACCGACCACGCCGGAGGCCCAGCGATGAGCCGCCTGCGCGACAACCCCTGGGTGCTGCCGGCCAGCCTGGTAGTGGCCCTGCTGCTGGGCCTGCTGCCGTTGCCGGCGCTGCTGCAGCCGCTGCGTCCGTACTGGCTGGCGCTGGTGCTGGCGTACTGGGTGATCGAAGCGCCCGAGCGCGTCGGCCTGGGCATCGCCTTCGCCAGTGGCGTCATCGCCGATCTGCTGTACGGCGGCGTGCTGGGAGAACAGGCGCTGCGGCTGGTGATGCTGGCCTTCATCCTCCAGCGCTTCCGCGCCCGCATCCGCTTCTTCCCGATGTCGCAGCAGATGCTCGCCATTGGCGGCCTGCTGTTCAACGACCGCATCGTCAGCGCGCTGGTCCACATCGTGGTGGATGAGCCGACCCTGCCGTGGTCGTACTGGTGGGCGCCGCTGCTGGGCATGGGCCTGTGGCCGCTGGTGTTCGTGCTGCTGGACGCGGTGCGTTTCGGCAAGCGCGGGCGCTGAGCCATGATTCCGCGCCGCCAGGTCAAGAACCCGCACGCCGAAGCCGAGCAGTTCCGCCGCCGCGCGGCGCTGGGTTTCCTTGGCGTGCTGGTCTGCCTGCTGGGCCTGGGCGGCTGGTACTTCAAGCTGCAGGTGCTGGACCACGACGTCTACGCCACCCGCTCGGAAGCCAACCGCATCAAGCCACGGCCGGTAGTGCCCGGGCGCGGCATGATCTACGACCGCAACGGCCGCCTGCTGGCCGAGAACGTGCCGGCCTTCCGCCTGGACGTGACCCCGGACAAGGTCAAGGACATGGATGCCACCCTGGAAGGGCTGGCGAAGATCATCAGCATCAGCCCGGAAGAGCTGGAAGCATTCGACAAGTCGCGCAAGGCGCGCCGCAAGTTCCTGCCGGTCACGCTGAAGCTGCGCATGAGCGACGAGGAGATGGCGCGCTTCGCGGTCGATCGCTGGCGTTTCCCCGGCGTCGAGCTGGAACCCTATCTGACCCGGCGCTACCCGTACGGTGACCTGTTCGCGCACATCATCGGCTACGTCGGCCGCGTCGATGAAAAGGATCTGGAAATCCTCGGCGAGGGCAATGCAGCCCTGACCCACATCGGCAAGTCCGGGTTGGAGCGCTATTACGAGCAGCAGCTGCGCGGCAAGGTCGGCTACGAACAGGTCGAGACCAACGTACAGGGCCGTGCGATCCGTACCATCGGCCGCGTCGCCGCGCAGTCCGGCGCCGACCTGCGGTTGTCGATCGATGCCGACCTGCAGCGCGCAATGGTGGCCGCCTTCGGCGAACAGGAAGGCTCGGCCGTGGCGATGGACCCGCGCACCGGAGAGGTGCTGGCAATGGTCAGCCTGCCGTCCTACGACCCCAACCTGTTCGTCAACGGTATTTCCCATGCCGACTTCAAGGCGCTGAACGACAACCCATCACGGCCTCAGTTCAACCGCCTGGTGCTGGGTGGCGTCGCTCCCGGTTCTACCCTGAAGCCGCTGATCGGCCTGGCCGGCCTCGATTCGGGCGTGCGCCGGCCCGAAGACAAAGTGCTGTCCACCGGCATGTTCTACCTGCCCGGCACCTCGCGTGGCTGGGGTGACTCGCACCGCGGCGGCCATGGCTGGACCGACCTGCGCAAGTCCATCGCGCAGTCGGTCAACACCTACTACTACAAGCTGGCGCTGGACCTGGGCATCGAGCGCTTCGACCATTACATGGAGTACTACGGCTTCGGCCAGCCGACCGGCATCGACCTGACCGGCGAGATCGGGGGCATCCTGCCGTCTCCGGCGTACAAGCGGAAGAGCCGCAAGGAAGCGTGGTACCCCGGCGACACGGTCAACATCAGCATCGGCCAGGGCGACTGGAAGGTCACTCCGTTGCAGCTGGCACGGGGTGTCAGTGGGCTGGCCAACGGGCAGCTGCGCACGCCGCACCTGGTGATCCAGCAACGTGCAGGTTTCGACCATGACTGGATGGCCACCGACCCGGGCGAGAGCAAGCCGGTCAGCCCGAACCCGAACAATCTGCAGGCGGTGCGCGAAGGCATGATGGCCACCATGCTGCCCGGCGGCAGCGCTGCGCGGATGGCGGCCGGCGCACCCTATACGATGGCAGGCAAGACCGGTACCGCGCAGGTCGTCAGCCGCAAGGGCACCGCCGCAGTGAACCCGAAGAGCCTGCCGATGCACCTGCGCCACCGCGCGCTGTTTGTCGGTTTCGCGCCGGTCGATCAGCCGGTGATCGCGCTGGCGATCGCGGTGGAAGGTGGTGGTTACGGCGGTGCGGCGGCCGCACCAATCGCCCGCAAGGTGTTTGATGCCTATCTGCTGGGCAAGATGCCTGAAGGCATGCAGCCGCTGGACAGCGAACGTGGCACCACTGCCATCGGTGCGACCGCATTCGACAACGAAGATGTGGGCGCGCGCCAGGCGGGCGACCTCGCCGCCGCACAGGTGGGTGAACACCAGGTGCTGGTCGGCGTGCCTGCGCCGGAGCCGGTACCTGCACCACAGCCGGGTACGCCGGCTGCCGCCGCACTGCCGGTCACACCACGCCCGACCGCCGCGGAGCCCGCGCGATGAAAGTATTCCTGCGCTGGGCCGGCGACATGCTGCGCCGCTTCTTCAGCACGCTGGACTGGGTGTTGTGCCTGGCGCTGGGCGCGTTGATGGTGATCGGTCTGGCGACACTCAAGAGCGCGGGCGGCGACAGCCTGGTGATGGCCCAGGGCGCGCGTTTCGCGGTGGGCATGGCCGCGCTGTGGGGCATCTCGCGGGTACCGATACTGCGTATCCGCTCGGCCACGCCGATGATCTATGCGATCTCGATGATTCCGCTGCTGGCAGTGTTCGTGCTTGGCACAGGCAAGTACGGTCGGCAGTGGCTGGACCTGAAATTCTTCTATCTGCAGCCGGCCGAACTGCTGAAGGTCAGCCTGCCGATGATGGTGGCCTGGTACCTGCACAAGATGCCGCTGCCGCCGCGCTTCAATACCGTGCTCGTGTCCCTGGTCATCATAGGTGTGCCGACCGGCCTGGTGATGCTGCAGCCCGACTTCGGCACCGGCGTGCTGATCGCTGCCAGCGGCGTGTTCGTGCTGCTGCTGGCCGGCTTGCCGTGGTGGTGGGTTGGCCTGGGTGTGGGTGGTGTGGCCGCGGTCGCACCGGTGGCCTGGTTCTGGCTGCTGCGGCCCTACCAGAAGGACCGCATCATGATGTTCCTGGACCCGGAGATGGATGCGCTGGGTGCTGGCTGGAACATCATCCAGTCGAAGATCGCGATCGGTTCTGGCGGCTTCGATGGCAAGGGCTGGGGCGAGGGCTCGCAGTCGCACCTGAACTTCATTCCCGAGCAGACCACCGACTTCGCGTTCTCGGTACTGAGCGAGGAATTCGGCTGGATCGGCGTGGCCACCGTGCTGGCGCTGTACCTGGTGGTGATCGGTCGCTGCCTGTGGATCGCCAGCCAGTCGCGCGATTCCTATTCGCGGCTGCTGGCCGGTGCCACCGGGCTGGCGTTCTTCGTCTACGTGCTGGTCAACGGCGGGATGATTTCCGGACTGCTGCCGGTGGTGGGCGTGCCGATGCCGCTGATCAGCTACGGCGGTACGTCGGCGGTTTCGCTGCTGGCCGGCTTCGGCTTGGTGATGGCGGTACGCAGCCACAATCCGGTACACGGCGGCTACGGGTAACACCGGCTGCGCGCTTCGCGAGCCGCCGCCGGGCATGGCCCGGCGCTACCTGCCTTCGCCTTCCCGTAGAGTCGAGCTTGCTCGACCGCTTCTGATTTCTGTAGAGCCGAGCCATGCTCGGCTCAGGGCCTGCATACACTGTACGAAAGGCAGTCGAGCATGGCTCGACTCTACAAATACAGAAGCAGCCTGACAGCTTCACGCAAGGGCGCGTTGCTACCGTGGCCCGCGTGGAATGGAAACGAATGCTTGGCGGCTGCCGTGAGGCGATGCGCACGATCGATCTGCCGTTGCTGATCGCGCTGTTGATCCTGATGGCCGCCGGCCTGGCAGTGCTGCACAGCGTGTCCGGTCCGGTAACGGGGCAGGCGGCGCGCTTTGCCGGTGGCCTGGTGGCGATGTGGTTGCTGTCGCGGGTCTCGCTGCTGCGCCTGCGCGCATGGACGCCGGCGCTGTACGCGCTGTCGATGCTGCCGCTGATGGCGGTATATGTGATTGGCACCGGCAAGTACGGGCAGCGCTGGCTCAACCTGGGCGTGTTCTATCTGCAGCCGTCCGAACTGCTCAAGCTCAGCCTGCCGTTGATGATGGCCTGGTACCTGCATCGGCAGCCGTTGCCGCCCTCGCCACGCACGGTACTCACCGCCGCGGTGCTGATTGGCGTGCCAGCGGTTCTGATCCTGATGCAGCCCAACCTCGGCACCGCCACGCTGGTGACCGCCAGCGGCGTATTCGCGTTATTGCTGGCCGGCTTGCATTGGGGCTGGGTGGCGGCGGGTGTGGCGGGGCTGGCGGTGGCCGCGCCGCTGGCGTGGTTCGGACTGCTGCGGCAGTACCAGAAGGATCGCGTGCTGACCTTCCTCGACCCGACGGCGGACCCGCTCGGCACCGGCTGGAACATCCTGCAGTCGCGCATCGCGATCGGTTCGGGTGGCTGGCAGGGGCGCGGCTGGGGGCAGGGCACCCAGGCCACACTGGATTTCCTGCCCGAGTACACGACCGACTTCGCATTTTCAGTGCTCGCCGAGGAGTTCGGTTGGATCGGCGTGGCGACAGTGTTCGCACTCTATCTATTTGTGGTCGGGCGCTGCCTGTGGATCGCGGTGCAGGCGCGCGACACCCATGCACGGTTGTTGGCCGGCAGCCTGGGGCTGGCGTTCTTCGTCTACGTGCTGGTGAACGGTGGAATGATTTCCGGCCTGCTGCCGGTGGTGGGCATTCCGATGCCGTTGATCAGTTATGGCGGGACATCAGCGGTCTCGCTGCTGGCCGGCATCGGCCTGGTGATGGCGGTACGTGGGCACCGGCCCGTGCACGGGGGATAGGGTTTCCAGCGAACGGCGCAGCCCCTCGTGGGTGGTGTCTGGGTGGTCGCGGAAAGCAGAAGCCGCGGGTGGGCCGGTCGGGTTGGGTACGCGGGGGACGCCGTGAATCCGTCCCTGGAGGCTTGGCAGCCGCATCCATGCGGCTGACACCCCCGCGTACCCAACCCGACCGGCCTCTGACAGATTTTGGCGGTCTGCCACCCACGGAGAAGAAAGAGAAGATCAAAAGCGGGTCGCGGCGCTGCGCTTGCTCGTGAACCGAGCATGGCTATGCCGGTCGTCCTGACCGGCACCCTTCGGGCCGTCGCCGTGGGCGACGTTGGCAGCGGCTCCTGCCGCTGCCTTCGGCTCCACACAAGGCAATGAAGCGCCCCGCCAGGCCGCTTTTGCTTTTGATCTTCTCTTTCTTCTCCGTGGGTGGACGCGCACGGAAACTGTCAGGGGGCGGGCGCGGTGGGTTCGCGGGACCGTTGGCGCCATGGATGGCGCCATCGAGCCCCCAGGGACGGGTTTACGGCGTGTCCCGCGAACCCACCGCGCCCGCCCCAATTACATGAGCCGCTTTTCGCGACCACACACGAGGGGCCGCGCCGTTGGCCGGAAACTTCCTGACTCTGCGCAACGCTCGTTGTGGAAGCGTTCTCACCACGATGCACGACAGCACGCCCGACGACCAAAGTCCGTAAAAAGCGTTAGCTGGTTCACACTTTTACAGCGCGTTGATCCTGATCAATGGACTTGTCGTAATCGGCCTGCACAATGACGGCCCGTTCGGCACGGCGCGCCGTCAATCGTTGCAGCGCGAGGGGGCGTCGGGCGGGAAAGCAGTACTGGTCCAACGGGTACAGGGAGCGCGGGGTACTGCCACTGGGGAGCGGCAGCCGCGCAGGTACCGACCGGATCCGGTCGCCGGTTGCGTCTGCGGGGATGGGGACGCAACCGGCAACCTCTATCTGAATGGGGAAACGGGATCACGAGGCCTTCACATTTCCCGCTGCTCGCATGCAAATCGTTGTGATTCATGGTGTTAGGGGTTTTAATTCATCCATGACCTGCTAACCTGCGACGATGATTCGACGCACTCTGGCCTGCATGCTCACCCTCGGCCTGGTCGCCTGCGCGACCCAGCCGAAGTCCCCACCGTCTTCGCCCCAGGCCAGCAGTACGCCGCGCCAGCCTGCCGCCAAGGCCCATGGCCCGGCCGAGGCCGCGCCTGAGGCCGCCGCTGCTACCGCGCCGCCGGTCGACCTCACCCCGGTCCCGTTCGAGGTCGCGCGTGCCCGCTTCGTTGCCGATACCGCCAAGCGCTATGGCCTGAAACCGGAGCAGATCAGCAACGTGCTCGACCAGGCTCAGGTGCGCCAGCCGATCATCGCCGCCATGTCGCGCCCGGCCGAACGGGTCAAGCCGTGGAACGAATATCGGCCGATGTTCATCAGCAAGGCGCGCATCGATGGCGGCCGCGCGTTCCTGGCCCAGCACCGTGCCGAACTGGATCGCGTGCAGCAGCGCACCGGGGTGCCGGCCGAAGTGATCGTGGCAATCATCGGCGTGGAAACCAGCTACGGAAAGAATGCCGGCAACCATCGCGTGCTCGATGCGCTGTACACGCTGGCGTTCTATTACCCGCGCAGTGGTGATCCGGCCAAGCTGGAGCGCGAAGTGCGCCGCGAACTGTTCTTCCGCGATGAACTGGCCAAACTGTTCGAACTGGGCCGCGAAGAGAAACTGGACATCACCACGCTCAAGGGCAGCTATGCCGGCGCGATGGGCATGGGCCAGTTCATGCCGTCCAGCTATCTGGATTACGCCGTGGACGGAAACGGTGATGGCCGCCGCGACCTGTTCACCAGCTATGACGACGTGTTCTCGTCCATCGCCAATTACTTCGTGAAGAAGGGCGGCTGGGTGCGTGGCGGCCAGGTCGCCGTGCCCGCAACGCTGGCCGCTGGGCGCGAGGAATTCAACCCGACCGAGTGGATGCCCACCTGGTCGCTGGCCGATCTGGCGCAGCGCGGCTACCAGCCGAATGCACCGGTGCAGCCGGGTGCCACCGCCACCCCGATCACCCTGGAAGGCAGCACCGGCAAGCAGTACTGGCTGGGCTTCCAGAACTACTATGCGATCACCCGCTACAACCTCTCGAAGATGTATGCGATGGCCGTGTTCCAGTTGTCCCAGGCCATCGCCGGACAGGAGCTGCCCCCGGCATGAACATCAGATGGCTGGTCCCAGGCTTGATCGTCCTCGCGCTGGCTGCCTGCAGCAGCGCGCCGAAGAAGCCGGCCACGGCCGGCCATGGCGGCAAGTCCGGCGGTACGCTGGTGCAGGGCCGTGGCTCACGCCCGGCGCATTGCCCGGAGGGCTCGCCGTATGCGGCCGCCAAGGAAGACCTCAATACCCGCGGCAACTACACTGCCGGCGGCCTGTACAAGCCGGGCGTGCGTGACAGCACGCCGGACTACATTCCCAACGTGGCCTGCATCCCCGAGCCGGAAGTGACCGCGGAAGATCGCTCGGCGATCGGCAACAAGACCCCGTACGTGGTGCTGGGCAAGTCCTACAAGGTGCTCGACGATACCCGCAACTATGTCGAACGCGGTACCGCGTCGTACTACGGTGCCAAGTTCCATGGCCGCCTGACCTCCAACCGCGAGGTCTACGACATGTACCAGTTCACCGCCGCGCACAAGACGCTGCCGCTGCCCAGCTTCGCCCGAGTGACCAACCTGGACAACGGCGAATCGGTGATCGTGCGCGTCAACGATCGTGGTCCGTTCCATGATGGTCGCGTGGTCGATCTCAGTTATGCCGCCGCCGTGCGCCTGGGCATCACCCAGCGCGGCACCGGCAACGTCGAAGTGCGCGCGCTGCAGCCGGGCGAAAGCAACCTGATGGCGCAGAAACCGTCGCGTCGCGAACGTCGTGCTGCGGAAGCGGCCGCTGCGGCAACTGCGGTGGCCAGTGCGCGGCCGGTACCGGCCGCACGTGCCGCCGCCGACAGCGACATCGATCGCCTGGTCAAGGGCCTGCCTGCCGATGGCATGCCGGCGCGTGGCCAGCCGGCCACCACCCAGGGCGTGGCCAGCACCGTGCCGGACGTGGCGGTCAGCAGCCTGCCGCCGAGTGCGCCGCCGGTGCGCGGCACCGCGCCGGCACAGGCGGTCGCTGCCAGCACCACGCCGCGCGCTGTTGCGCCGGCGCCGGTCCGCACCACGCCAGCGGCACCCAGCCTGTCGCAGCAGGTAGTGGGCGCGGTGATGGTGCAGGTCGCCAGTTTCTCCAGCCGCGACAATGCCAACCGCGCGATGGGCCAGCTCAACGCCGCCGGTATCGTCGGCGCGACCATCAGCGACATCGCCGCCGGTGGCCGCACCCTGTTCCGCCTGCGCGTTCCCGCCAGCGACCATGCCAGTGCCGCGGAACTTGCCGGCCGTATCGCCGGTCTGGGCCTGGGTTCGCCGCAGATCGTCAAGGATTGATCCGCCCGGGCCGGTGCTGCCGGCCCATGCTCCCCCGGCCTTACAATGGCCGTTACGTTCCACCCTCCATTCCCGGCCGTCCCCTGGAGCCTGCTGTCCAATGAATTTCCGTTCCGCCGCCACCGCCCTGGCCGCCACCCTGGTGGTGGGCCTGGCCTCCGCCCAGACGCCGCTGCCGACCCCGGCCACGCCGACGCCTGCCGCCGCCGCTGCTGCCCCGGCCACCGTCGCCACCCCGCCGGCACCCGCGCCCAGCGTGTCCAAAGCCTGGGTGCTGATGGATTACGCCACCGGCCAGGTGCTGGCTGGTGAAAACATCAACGAACAGCTGGCCCCGGCCAGCATCACCAAGGTGATGACGTCCTACGTGATCGCCGCCGAGGTCAAGAACGGCAAGGTCCGTCCGGACGACCAGGTGATGATGAGCGAGCGCGCCTGGCGCGAAGGTGGCGCGGGTACCGATGGCAGCTACAGCGGCTTCCCGGTCAACCAGACTGCACGCCTGGAAGACATGGAAAAGGGCATGGCGATCCAGTCCGGCAACGACGCCGCGATCGCCCTGGCCGAGCACGTGGCAGGCAGCGAAGAAGCTTTTGCTTCGCTGATGAACAGCTACGCGGCCAAGATCGGCATGAAGAATTCGCACTTCGTGAATGCCCATGGCCTGACCGCCCCGGGCCACCACAGCAGCGCCTACGATCTGGCACTGCTGGGCCGCGCGATGGTGCGCGATTACCCGGAAACCTACGCGTACAACAAGATCAAGGAATTCCAGGTCGGCAACATCAAGCAGCCGAACCGCAACCTGCTGCTGTGGCGCGATGGCAGCGTGGACGGCATCAAGACCGGCCACACCTCGGAAGCCGGTTACTGCCTGATGAGTTCTGCCCAGCGTGGTGACCAGCGCCTGGTGGCCGTGGTGCTGGGCGGCCAGTCGGAAAAGCAGCGTGCCGATGACAGCCTGGCCCTGTTGAACTGGGGCTTCCGCTTCTTCGAGACCCATCGCCTGTACGAGCCGGGCAAGGCCGTGGCCGAGCACAAGGTCTGGAAGGGCACCACCGACAAGGTGCAGCTGGGCGTGGCCCAGCCGATGCTGGTGAGCGTGCCGCGCGGTCGCTACAACGACCTGAAGCCGAGCATCGACGTGCCCAAGACGCTGGAAGCGCCGTTCACCGCCGGCCAGCAGATCGGCACCGTGAAGGTGATGCTGGATGGCAAGCTGGTGGCCGAAGCGCCGCTGGTGGCGGTGGCTGCCGTCGAACAGGCCGGCTTCTTCAAGCGCCTGTGGGACAGCTTCTGGATGTGGTGGGAATCGGAATGATCCACGCCCCGGCGTGGTGAAGGAAAAGGCCGGCAAATGCCGGCCTTTTCCGTTTCGGGATGCCGCTTGCGCATGAATCCTGCCGGATGTGGGTAGTGCCGGCCGCTGGCCGGTTCCTCATGAACCCATCCGGATATGCCGGCCCCGGTGTGCCGACCAACGGTCGGCACCTACTTACAGCGAGCGGCTGATGGTGAAGCTGCCGAACACGGGCGCCTCGCGCTGGCCGTTGAACTCGCGCGTGCTGTGATAGCGCGCTGCGGCGAACTTCCAGCGTCCGTACATCACGGCCACGCCGTAGCCGCCGTAGGCCACCACATGACGCTTGTCCACGCTGTGACTGCTGCGGAACGTGTTGCCATCCAGCGTGATGTCGCGGATCACCCAGGCAGCGTCCGAGGTCGCGAACAGGTGCCAGGACCAGCCATTGGGACGGCCGCTGCGGGTCGGCGCAGTATTCTCACCGGCCGGGCGCAGCGGCGTGCTGCCGAAGTCGTCCGGCAGCTTCCAGCCGAAGCGCACTTCACCGCCGAGGTTGGCCTTGGTTTCCAGGTTGCCGATCGACCCGCCGTAGTGGCTGATCGCGTCCCAACCCCAACCGTCGGCATTGATGCTGGCATCGCCCGGCCAGCGGCGCATGCGCTCATGGGTCAGCATGAACAGCGGTTCGTTGTGCAGCTGGTTGTCCCAGCCCTTGAATTTCTCGTCGCCCAGTACTTCGTGCACCGCATTCTGCACCTGCTTGCCCTGTGCCCACGGGCCGACCACGCCCAGCGTCAGCTGGGTGGTCTGCAGACGGTCGCCGCTGCGCGCATTGAAACCGAAGTTTGCGATCAGTACGCCGGCGTAAGGGCGGTCGTCCTCGATCAGGTCCCTGCGGCTGAAATCAGTCGGGGTGAAAATGCCCTGGCCGATGCTGAAGATCATGTTCTGCTGTTCGAACTTGCCCGGATGCAGTCCTTCCAGGTACTGGTTCACCCAGCGCGCCATGCGCGGCAGGCACGGGTCATCGGTGTAATCGACCAGGTTGGGCGAGACCAGGGTCAACAGCGCACCGTTGGTATAGCCCTGGTCCTGGTGGCGGCCACCGAACAGGTCGTTGTCGACGCGGAAATTGATCTGCGGCGGGTGGTCGCGCATCGCGTCCGGGCCACATTGTTCGGCCGCCTGGGCGGCAAGGGGGAGGGCAGCGGCCAGCAGGCCGGACAGCCCGAGGGCCGTGAGGCGGCGTTGGGAAGGGGGGCTCATGAGGAGGTTTTTTCTGTCTGTCGTTATCTGCCGCGACACGGTACTCGTGCGGGCGTGATGGAACGAGCGCGTTCGAATCACTTGTCTGTTCCGAAAACGACATTGTCTCGTGAAGACAATCCTGTACTGCCCTGCGGCGCCTGCGCGGGCAATGGCCAATGCTGAACGCCTGTTCAGGTGCAACGCAGCGACTCATTGGTGGGTCTGCTGACTTCGATGAATACTCTTGGGTTTGTTGCCTTGCGGCCCGATAATGGGGGCATGGAAATCAAGTCCGACAACCCCGACCACGGCTTCCAGTTCCCCGGCCAGTTCGAGCTCAGCGCGATGGGCCCGGCCAACCGCGGCCTGGAACATGAGCTTCCCCGCCTGCTGCTGGCTGCCGGTATCGATGTGGTCAATGAACGCATCAGCTGGAAGCATTCGACCAACGGCAAGTACGTGTCTGTGCGCATGGTGTTCAAGGCCGAGAGCCGCGAACAGTACGATCTGGCGCACCAGGCACTGCGCGACCACCCGGAAGTGAAGTGGACGCTGTAGCCGACAGCTGCCCGGCCGAAGCCGCCCCGGAACACCGCGCGCCGCGCCCGGCGGTGGTCCGTGATCTCGGTCGCCAGCCCTATGAGCCGGTGTGGCGTGCCATGCAGCGCTTCACCGACCAGCGCAGCGACGCCGATGCCGACGAGCTGTGGGTGGTCGAGCACGATCCGGTGTTCACTCTCGGCCAGGCTGGCAAGGATGAGCACGTGCTGGCGCCCGGTGAGATCCCGGTGCTGCACGTGGATCGTGGTGGCCAGGTGACCTACCACGGCCCCGGCCAGATCGTGGTCTACCCGCTGCTGCGCCTGCCGCGGCTGGGCATCGGCGTGCGCGACTACGTGTGCCGCATCGAACAGGCGATCATCGACACGCTCGCCGAATGGAACATCGGCGCTGAGCGCCGCGAGGGCGCCCCCGGCGTCTATGTCGGTAACGCCAAGATCGCCGCGCTCGGCATCCGCGTGCGCCGTGGCTGCACCTTCCATGGCCTGGCCTTCAACGTGGCCATGGACCTGGAACCCTTCCACCGTATCAACCCCTGTGGCTATCAGGGGTTGCAGGTGACCTCGGTGGTAGACTTGGGTGGCCCCTCCGGGATGGATGCCGTCAAGCCGGTGCTGCTGGACCACCTGGCCCGCCAGTTCGGCCTGCTGCTGCAGCACACGCCCGAACTGCCTGATTTTTCTGCGGCCGCCTGACCGCCACCCGGAACTGCCATGACTGAATCCACCGCCCGTTCCATTCCCCTGCAGATCGTGCAGGGCGATTCTCCGTCCGCCGCGCCGTTGCAGGCCGGAGTCAAGCAGCTGGGCGGTGACAAGATCAACCGCTCGCCGGTGCAGTTCGCCGACGCGCCGGTGCTGCGCAAGCCGTCGTGGATCCGCGTGCGCATTCCCTCGGGCAATGCGGTGCAGAACCTGAAGGCCAAGCTGCGCGAGAACCGCCTGGTGACGGTGTGCGAGGAAGCCAGTTGCCCGAACATCCACGAGTGCTTCGGCCACGGCACGGCAACGTTCATGATCCTCGGCGAAGTCTGCACCCGTCGCTGCTCGTTCTGCGACGTCGCCCATGGCCGCCCGAAGCCGCCGGATGCCAACGAACCGGCCAGCCTCGGCCAGACCGTGGCCGACATGGGCCTGAAGTACGTGGTGGTGACCAGCGTCGACCGCGATGACCTGCGCGACGGCGGTGCCCAGCACTTCGTCGACTGCATCAGCGCCATCCGCGAGAAGTCGCCGGGCACCCGCATCGAAGTGCTGACCCCGGATTTCCGTGGCAAGGGCCGCATGGAGCGCGCGCTGGAGATCCTGGCGCAGAACCCGCCGGATGTGTTCAACCACAACATCGAGACCGTGCCGGACCTGTACCGCAACGTACGCCCGGGCGCGGACTACCAGTGGTCGCTGAACCTGCTGAAGAACTTCAAGGCGCAGCACCCGGAGGTGCCGACCAAGAGCGGCATCATGCTGGGCCTGGGCGAAGAGTTCGAACAGATCAAGGCCACCATGCGCGACCTGCGCGCGCACGACGTGGACATGATCACCATCGGCCAGTACCTGCAGCCGACCGCGCACCACCACCCGGTGCTGAAGTACTGGACCCCCGAGGACTACAAGGCGCTGGAAGACTACGGCTACGAGCTGGGCTTCAGCCACGTGGCCTCCGGCCCGATGGTGCGCTCGTCGTACCACGCCGACGTGCAGGCCAAGGGCGCCGGCGTCTCCTGATCGGTAGCGCCGGGCCATGCCCGGCGAGCGCAGCGGGAAAGAGCCGCCGGGCATGGCCCGGCGCTACCGATCGGTGGCCCACCGCTACCGATGGGCGCGCCCACCGTTGGTGGTGGGTGCGGACCGTTGGTCCGCACGCCTTCGCCTGCATTCACAATTTGCTACACCGGCCCCGCTAGGCTGGTTTTCCACCGAACGCGGCCGGATGACAAACCCGGCAACTTTCGGCACTGTCGCGGTGTCTGAACACCCCGCAGTCTCCCCCTTGGCAAGGCGCCTTCGAGCACGTCAATGAAATTCAAAGCCCCCGCATTCCTGATGGCCCTGGCGCTGGTCGCGCCGCTGGCGTTGGCGGCCAAGGCCGACTCGCCCGCATTGCCTGCTGCGGCCACCGCCGATCAGGTGACCACCTCCAAGCTGGTGTACGGCCTGTTGTCCGACAGTCGTTATGCCTACCGCCCGCGCGCGCTGGACGAGGCCACCTCCAAGGACGTGTTCAAGCGCTATCTGGAAACGCTGGACGGCGGCAAGCAGTACTTCACCCAGGCCGACGTGGCGCGCTTCGCGCCGTTCGAAGCCAACATTTCTTCGGCCATACGTGGCGGCGAGCTGGAGCCGGCGTTCCAGGTATTCGCCGTGTACAAGCAGCGGGTCGGCGAACGCGTGGCCTATGCGCGCAAGCTGCTCAAGCAGGAACCGGACTTCACCGCCGACGAGCGCTTCGAATACGACCGCAAGAAGGTGCCGTGGGCGGCCAGCAGCGCCGAACTGGACGAGCTGTGGCGCAAGTCGGTCAAGAACGATTGGCTGCGCCTGAAGTTGGCCGGCAAGAAGCCCGACGACATCCGCAAGACGCTGGACAAGCGCTATGCGACGCTGCAGAAATCGGTCAACGAACTGAAGGGCGAAGACGTCTTCCAGTTCTTCATGAATTCGTACACCAGCGCGGTCGATCCGCATACCGACTACTTCACCCCGCGCACCGCCGAGAACTTCAACCAGGCGATGTCGCTGTCGCTGGAAGGCATTGGCGCGCAGCTGCAGCGCCAGGACGACGTGGTGGTGATTCGCGAGATCATCGCCGGTGGTCCGGCGGCGGTGGACGGCACGCTGAAGCCGGGTGACCGCATCGTTGGCGTCGGCCAGGGCAAGTCCGGCCTGATCGAGGACGTGATCGGCTGGCGCATCGACGATGTCGTGGCCAAGATCCGCGGCGCCAAGGACACCGAGGTCAAGCTGGAATTCATTCCGGCGGCCGAAGGTGCCGACGGCAAGCATCACACCCTGGTGCTGACCCGGCAGAAGGTGCGCCTGGCCGAACAGGCCGCCAAGGGCGAGACCATGAGCATCCCGGCTGCCAACGGCGAGCCGGCACGCAAGGTCGGCGTGATCAAGCTGCCGACCTTCTACCAGGACTTCGAAGGTCGTCGTCGCAACGCCGCCGACTACGCTTCGGCGACCCGTGACGTGGCCAAGCTGCTGGCCGGCTTCAAGAACGACAAGCTGGACGGCGTGGTACTGGACCTGCGCAACAACGGCGGTGGTTCGCTGGACGAAGCAATTGAACTGACCGGTCTGTTCATCGAGCAGGGCCCGGTGGTGCAGGTGCGTGAATCCGGTGGCCGCATCACCGTCAACAGTGACCGCAACCAGGGCGTGGCCTGGGACGGTCCGCTGGCGGTGTTGATCAACCGTGGCTCGGCCTCGGCCTCCGAGATTTTCGCCGGCGCCATCCAGGACTACGGTCGTGGCCTGGTGATCGGTGAAACCAGCTTCGGCAAGGGCACCGTGCAGAACATCGTCGATCTCGACCGTTGGCCGAGTGGCGAAACCCAGCGCTTCGGCCAGGTCAAGCTGACCATCGCCCAGTTCTTCCGCATCAGCGGCAGCAGCACCCAGCACAAGGGTGTGGTGCCCGACCTGGCGTTCCCGGCCAGCGTCGATGCCACCGAATTCGGCGAGAGCACCTACGACAACGCCCTGCCGTGGACCCGCATTGCTGCCGTGCCGCACACCCAGTACGGCAACTTCGCGCCGCTGCTGCCGAAGCTGGAAACCCGCCATGACGCGCGCATTGCCGCCGACAAGGAATTCCAGTGGTGGAACGAGGACGTGCAGCAGTTCCGCACCGAGGCCGCGAAGAAGTACATCTCGCTCAACGAGGCCACCCGCCGCGCCGAGCGTGAGCGCCAGGACACCCAGCGCAAGGAGCGCCAGGCGATGCGCAAGGAACTGGGCCTGGCCCTGGACCCGCTGGCCGATGACAGCAACGACGACGGCCTGACTGGCAACGAGCGCGACATCGTGAAGGATGCCGCCCGCGAGAAGGCTGCCGAGAAGCGTCCGGATCCGCTGCTGCGCGAGTCGGCCTCGATCCTGGCCGATGCGGTGAACCTGCTGGCCAATGACCGCCCGCTGTCGGCGCAGGTGCTGCCGCAGTCCACCGGCGCTGGTCGCTGGGCGGACTGAGCCGGCGACGGCATGTGATAGCCGAGGGGCCGGCATTGCCGGCCCCTTTCTGTCTGGGGACCTCGTTCACGGTAGCGCCGGGCCGTGCCCGGCGAGCGAAGTGGATCGCGCGCTTCCGCCGGGCATGGCCCGGCGCTACCGGCGCATGAACAGGCTGCAACGACGGGGGCTGGCGGGCGCACTTTCGACCTGCTGCACACGGGCGCGGGACTACCCTTGGCGGTACTGTCCTCGCAGGAGTACCCATGCGGGCCTCTCGTTTTTCCAGTGCTGCCGTAGCCCTCGCCAGCGCTCTGGTCCTGTCGGCCTGCGGTGGTCGTGCCGCCGACAGCACCGTGCTGCGCGAATCCTTTGATTCCGGCGATACCTTCTCGCGCACGGTCGATGGTCGGCCGGCTGATGCCTGCGAAGCGGCGCGGCGCACCCTGCTCAGCCAAGGCTATGCAATCGCCCGTTCCGACGATACGCAGGTGGAAGGCAACAAGAACTTCCAGCCGCGCGAGGATGACCACGAACAGCTGGTGCTGCGCATCTCCTGCGCGCCACGCGGCAGCCAGGCGTTGGTGTTCGTCAGCGCGGTGCAGGACCGCTATGCGTTGAAGAAGAGCCCAACCTCGGCCAGTGTTGGTGTCGGTGCGCTGGGCTCGGTGTCGCTGCCGTTCGGCAGCAATGACGACTCGCTGGTGAAAGTGGCCAGCAGCACGGTCACCGATGCCGAGTTCTATCGCCGCTTCTTCCAGCGCCTGCAACAGTACCTGCCGGCGGCTGCGGGCACGCCATCGCCGTTGCCGCCGCCACCACCCGCTGCAGCTCCCGAGCCCGCACCGGCCCGCACGGACCAGGGCTGAACGTGCACGGCGGGTTGATGGGCGCGGCCCTGATGCTTGCGCCTGTGCTGGGCATGGCGGCCACAGCCGCCGACTGCACGCAGGGGCTGCTGCAGCGGCTGGGCTGGCGTTTCGATGAAGTCGCGCTCAGTACGCCGCAGGAGCACGGCGGCGCGGTGTGTACGCGCGCGTCGCTGGCCGAGGCGCAGGCCGCCGGCGATCTGCGCGTGCGCTGGCCGGCAGACATGCCCGCTGCAACGCGCCAGGCCTTGCTGCAGCGGCTGCTGGATGATCCGGCCACGGTCTGTGCCTATGCGTTCCAGCTGGGCGCAGCCACACAACGTGCGACCTCGGCATTGCAGGCCAATACCCGCTTCCGATTTTCCGGCCCGCAGCTGGGCTGGATCGGCTTCGGCCTGCAGGGCCCACGCGCCCAAGGCTGGCAGCGCACGCGCAGTTTCGGCCGCGGCTATGTTCCCGAGGCGGGCAACAGCCATGCACTGCAGGCCTTCTACGGCGGTGCCGTGCGTGCCGAATGCGGGGTCGGCCGCCAGGTCGCGCAGCTGGCCACGCAACGAGAGCTTTATGGTGATGCCGCGTTCGATACTGAGTTCGCAGCAGATGAACTGTCGATCGGCACCTTCCTCGCCCTGCACGAGACCGACAGCATCCTGCTCGGTGCCCACGCGGGTGATTTCTTCGCTGATGGCAAGGCGGTGCGCACCTCGGCGATGGGACGGCAGGCCTTCGTCGGCGTGCCCGGTTTCATCGAGCACGTGTACGACAAGGGCACGCTGGATGACCTGAGCAACCAGGCCGAGAACTTCGTCGTGGTCGAGGTGGGCGAGGGCGCCGCGCAGGCACTGGCTGAGCATGGCGGCCTGGCCTGGTACGACCAGCGCAATGTTGAACTTTGGACGCTGGCCCAGCGCATTCCGCGCGTCGGCCGGCGCTACTTCGAGCGTCTGTTGTTCGAGCGCGACCCGGACCTTCGTGCACGGCTGGAACCGCGCTACCACGCCACGCTGGCACGCATGGACCAGCTGCTGGACGATCCGTTCTACCAGCAGTTCGTGATCTATGTGCATCCACGCGGTATACGTCCCATCGGCTACCACATCGCCCGCCTGCTCGATCGCAACCCGCGAACGCCGTTTTCGATCGACCTGGCGGTGCACAATCTGCATACCACGCTCTACCGGCGTTGGCGCGAGGCGCAGCTGCGCCACTGCGCGGCTACCGGCAGGCCAGGCAGCCTGACCCTAGACCCCAACTGAAGGTGAAACAATGGATATTGCAATGATCGGCCTCGGCCGCATGGGCGCCAACATGGCCCAGCGCCTGCATCGCGGCGGCCACCGCGTGGTCGGCTACGACCCGGGCGAAGGCGCCCGACAGCGCGCCGCCGAGGCCGGCCTGGAGGTGGTTGATTCGCTGGCCGCCGCAGTTGCCGCGCTGCCGGTGCCGCGCGTGGTGTGGCTGATGGTGCCGGCCGGCGAAACCGTCGACCAGACCCTGGGCCAGCTGACCCCGCACCTGGCCGAGGGTGACATCGTCATTGATGGCGGCAACTCCAACTACCAGGACTCGATCCGCCGCGCGAAGGCGCTGGCCGAGGACGACCTGGGCTATGTCGACTGCGGCACCAGCGGTGGCGTGTGGGGCCTGCAGGAAGGCTACAGCCTGATGGTCGGTGGCGAGGCCTCGGTGGTCGAGCAGATCGCGCCGCTGCTGCGCACCCTGGCCCCGGCCGAGGATCGCGGCTGGGCGCGTGTCGGCCCGTCTGGCGCCGGCCACTTCACCAAGATGGTCCACAACGGCATCGAGTACGGAATGATGCAGGCCTACGCCGAAGGCTTCGCACTGATGGAGCGCAAGCAGGAAATGGAGCTGGACCTGGCCCAGGTGGCCGAGGTGTGGCGCCACGGCAGCGTGGTGCGCTCGTGGCTGCTGGACCTGAGCACCGAAGCCCTAAAGCGCAATCCGTCGTTGGATGGCATTGCACCGTACGTGGAAGACTCCGGCGAAGGCCGCTGGACGGTTGCCGAAGCGATCGCACTGGATGTACCGGCACCGGTGATCACCCTGTCGCTGCTGGAACGCCTGCGCTCGCGCGAATCGAATTCGTTCACCGACCGCCTGCTGTCGGCGATGCGCAACGAGTTCGGCGGCCACGCCATCAAGAAATCGTAAGCACCGCGGTGGGGTCGGACCCCTTCGGCGTTGCCGAAGGGGTCCGACCCCATGAAGCCAGTCGAGCATGGCTCGACTCTACAAAAGCCGTCTCCGATGGTTTCCACGTCGATGTGTCGACCAAGGTCGACACCTACCAACAGCGGCTTGAAACTGTCGAAGGCGGGGTGGGTCCGGTTGCGGGGGCGTGAGCCGCATGGATGCGGCGACCGAGCCTCCATGGACGGATTCACGGCGTCCCCCGCAACCGGACCCACCCCGCCATCCCACGGAATGCCCGCTTTTGACGTTGCCGTTGCCGTTGATTCGGCAGGTGCAGGGCGCAGCCCTGCCGGTCACCCCAACTGAACCCGCCGCCCTTCGCGCGCGCTGTCCATCCCCGCCTGCAGCAACCGCATCAGCTGCAGCGCCTGCATCGGACTGACCGTCGCTTCGCCGTCACCGTGCATCGCCGCAGCGAACTGCGCATACAGCCGCCGGTAGTCACCGGGCAGGTTGTCGACGGTACTGCGCTGTACGTTGTCCTCCGCATCGCAGTGCACCAGCTCACCATGCCGCGGATCGATGCCCCAGCCTGGCGCCCCCGGCGCAACCCCACGCCGCAGCTGCGCTTCCTGCACGTCCAGGCCGTGCTTGATCCAACTGGCTTTGCTGCCATGCACGCTGAAGTGTGGTGTCTGCGCCGCAACCAGCGAACCGGCATGCACGATCGCGCGATGCCGCGGGTAGTGCAGCACCGCGTGGAAGTAATCGATGCCGCTGCCACCTTCGCGCTGCACGGCCAGATCGGCATCGATCGACTGTGGCCAGCCGAACAGCTCCAGCATCTGGTCCAGCAGGTGCGGGCCGAGGTCGTACCACAGGCCACTGCCGGGGCCATCCTGCTCGCGCCAGCGCTCGCGCACCTGTGGCCGGTAGCGGTCGAAGTGCGCATGGCACTCGGCCACGTCGCCGAGCGTACCTTCGGCCAGCAGCGCCTGCAGGGTGAGGAAATCGGCATCGAAGCGCCGGTTCTGGAACACGGTGGCGATGCGTCCGGCATCACGTGCCGCAGCCAGCACCGCTTCGGCTTCAGCGACATCCAGCGCGAACGGCTTGTCGACCAGCACGTGCTTGCCCGCGGCCAACGCCGCGATGGCCAGCGGCGCGTGCTGTTCGTTCGGTGTGGCAATCACTACCGCATCCACTGCAGGATCGTCGAACACTTCCTGCGGCGTGGCACGCACGTGCACGTCGCTGAACGCGCGCAACAGGGTGTCGCGCTGCGAACTGACGATGCTGTGCAGCACCAGGCCGGGCGTGTGCTGGATCAGTGGCGCATGGAAGACACGGCCGGCGAGGCCGTAGCCGATCAGGGCCAGTTGCAGGTCGGGGCGCATGGCAGAGCTCCGGCAGTGGGGAAGGGCAGGGTAAACGACGGGGCATGGCAGGCCAAAACTGAACCGTTGCCGTTGGAAACGCTTCGATTCACGGCGGCATGACCGTAACGCCACGCCTGCTCTACGCCGGTGTGTCCAGACTGGCAGCACATCCCGAAGGAGTACGACACGATGAGCAATACCACCCGCACGCTGATCGCTTCCGCCCTGACGCTGGGCCTGGCGCTGTCCTCCTCGGCTGCATTCGCCAAGGATCCGGCCGCGAAGAGCCCGCCGACCAGCACCCATCCGGCCACCCACGCCGACCGCCATGATTCCAACGAGCCGGTGACCGACAGCTGGATCACCACCAAGGTGAAGGCCGACCTGCTGGCCAGCAGCAACGTCCCGGGCACCGAAATCAAGGTGGAAACGGTGAATGGCGTGGTCAGCCTGAGCGGTGCCGTGGCCACCCAGGCCGAGAAAGACAAGGCGGTCACCACCGCCAAGGGCATCAAGGGCGTGACCCGCGTCGATGCCGCCGCATTGAAGGTCAGCGCGGCCGCCAAGCGCTGAACCCGGTGGGCGCCCCGCGTGGGGCGCCCGCTGCTATGTAGAGCCGAGCCCATGCTCGGCTCTACAGCACCGGATTCCGAACCCGTTCAGCCAACCCGGCTGGAAACTCCAGAGTTGTGACCGCCTGCGCTATATTGCCCGTTCCGCCGCAGCCGGGCCGGTATCGGCCTATGCTCCGCGGCCGTGCTGACGAGGAACTATGGCGCAGGTTTTCAGTGACGACGTCTGGGATCGCTGGCGATTGCCGGCCCTGGCGCTGGCGGCTGCCGCGATCATCGTGGTGCCGTGGTTGACCCTGCGCAAACTGCAGCAGGACAACGAACAAGCGATGGCCTGGGTCAACCACACCCAGGCCGTGGGCGTGGCCCTGCAACAGCTGCAGGCCGATGTCCGCGATGTCGAATCGGCTGCGCTGACGCTGTCCAAGGGTGTGGACGCACCGGGCCTGCGTGAACGCATGGCCAAAGCGAATGAAATACCGGGCCGCCTGGCCCAGCTCGGCCGCATGACCCGCGATAATCCCGAACAGCTGATCCGCATTGGCCGCATCGAGTCGATGCTGGACGGGCGCCTGGCGGTGGCGCGCGAACTGGCCAAGTCCGAACCGAACAGCGACCAGCGCGAACTGGTGCAGGACCTGAGCACGCGTTACCCGATCCGTGGCCTGGTTGAGGAACTGCAGGCCAGCGAGGAAAAGTTGCTGGCACTTCGCGCCGAGCAGGCCGCACGCCAGCGCAGGCAGACCGAGTTTGTTTCCTGGAGCTCGCTGGTGGTGCAGCTGGCCCTGCTGGGCCTGGTGCTGTGGTTGTTGCAGCGTCAGATCGGCCGCCGCCTGCACGCCGAACGGCAATCGCAGCGCTCGGCCGCGCGCGCTGCGTCGGTACTGCAGACCGTGCGTGAGCCGATCGTGCTGCTGGATCGTGAGTTGCGCGTACAGCTGCACAATCCTGCATTCGCTGAGCTGTACGGGTTGCAGGATGAGCGGGCCGATGGCCTGCTGCTGGAATCGGTCGGTGATGGCGCCTGGCGGGATCCGGTCATGCGCCAGCGCCTGTCCGATGTGCTGCTGCGTGGCCGCGAACTGTGGGACTTCGAGCACGAACAGCGCGCCGCCGATGGCATGGTGCGCTACATGCTGCTCAACGCCCGGCGCATGCCACTGCCCGATACCGATGACGAAGTGGTGCTGATGACCGTCAGTGACGTTACCGTGCAGCGGGCCGTGCAGCTGCGCGTGGAAGAGCTGAACCGCCAGCTGGAAGGCAAGGTGGCACAGGTATCTGAGGTCAATCGCGAACTGGAGGCGTTCAGCTATTCGGTCTCGCATGACCTGCGTGCGCCGCTGCGCCATGTTGCCGGTTTCTCCGACAAGCTGTCGCGCCATCTGGGTGAACAGGCCGACGACAAGAGCCGCCATTACCTTGAAGTGATCTCCAGTTCGGCGCGGCGCATGGCAGCCCTGATCGACGACCTGCTGGTCTACTCGCGCCTGGGGCGCGTGGCGATGCGCCAGCAGGCGGTGGACATGCAGTCGCTGGTGGCCGATACCCGTGCCATGCTCGATTCCAACCTGCAGGCCGAGGCCGAAAACAGCGGCCATGCGCATCAGGTGGAGTGGAGCATCGCACCGCTGCCGATCGTGGTCGGCGATGAAAACATGATCCGCCAGGTCTGGCTGAACCTGCTCGGCAACGCGGTGAAGTACTCGGGCAACCGCGAGCCGGCAAAGATCCGCGTTGACTACCAGCTGCAGCCCGACGGTGGCCATCAGTTCACGGTCAGCGACAATGGTGCAGGCTTTGACATGGCGTACGCCGCCAAACTGTTCGGTGTGTTCCAGCGCCTGCACAAGGCCAGCGACTACCCGGGTACCGGCATCGGCCTGGCCAGCGTGCGCCGCGTGCTGACCCGCCATGGCGGCCGTATCTGGGCAGAAGCCGAGCCTGACGTCGGCGCCACCTTCCACTTCTACCTGCCTCCCGCGATCGACGCGGACAAACAAGGTCCCTCTGCATGACGACTCTGCGCACCATCCTTCTCGCCGAAGACAGCCCGGCCGATGCCGAAATGGCAATCGACGCTCTGGAAGAGGCGCGTCTGGCCAATCCCATCGTGCACGTCGAAGACGGCGTGGAAGTGATGGATTACCTGCTGCGCCGCGGCGCCTTCGCCAACCGTGAGGAAGGCCTGCCGGCGGTGTTGCTGCTGGACATCAAGATGCCGCGCATGGATGGCCTGGAAGTGCTGCGGCAGATCCGCGAGCACGAAGAACTCAAGCGCCTGCCGGTGGTGATCCTGTCGTCCTCGCGCGAGGAAAGCGACCTCGCCCGCAGCTGGGACATGGGCGTGAACGCCTACGTGGTCAAGCCGGTGGACGTGGACCAGTTCTTTGGCGCGGTGCAGACCCTGGGCAAGTTCTGGGCGTTGATCAACCAGGCACCGGAACTCGAGTGAGCCCATGCCCCTGACCGGTCCCGCCCTGGGGGCGCTGCGCATCCTGCTGGTGGAAGATTCCCCGGAAGATGCCGAGCTGATGTCCGAACAGATGCTCGATGCGGGCCTGGAAGCCCGTTTCGAGCGTGTCGAGAGCGAGGTCGAGCTGCGCCAGGCGCTGGCTGCGTTCGTGCCGGACATCGTGCTGTCCGACCTGAGCATGCCGGGATTCTCCGGTGACGATGCACTGCGCATCGTGCGCGAGACCTCACCGGAAGTGCCCTTCATCTTCGTCTCCGGCACCATGGGTGAGGAGAACGCGGTGGCGGCGCTGCAGAAGGGTGCCAACGACTACATCATCAAGCACCTGCCGGCGCGCCTGCCGTCGGCGGTGGCGCGCGCGATCCGCGAGGCGCGCAGTGCGGTTGAACGCGCACGCGTGGAAACCGAGCTGATGCGCGCGCAGCGGCTGGAGAGCCTGTCGCTGCTCGCCGCCGGCCTCAGCCATGACCTGCGCAACATCCTGCAGCCGCTGCTGATCATGCCGGACCTACTGAAGGCCCGTACCGACGATCCACAGCTGCACCACCTGGCCGATGTCATCGCCGAGTGCGGCCGTCGTGGCCACGAGATGGCCGAATCCATGCTGTCGTTCGTGCGTGGCTCGCGCAAGCCGAGTGAACGCATCGAGATCGATGGCCTGTTCGATGCGGTGGCACTGCTGTTGCGCAGCAACGTGCCCGATGCCGTGCGTCTGGAACTGCAGGTGCAGGACCAGGGCCTGGTGGTCGATGCCAATTACACCGAGTTGCAGCAGGTGATGTTGAATCTGGCGCTCAACGCGATCCAGGCGATGCCCAACGGTGGCCGGCTGAGCCTGACCGCCAGCCATGCCGGCCAGCGCGATGGCGTGGACTGGATGCAGATCCGTGTGGTCGATGAGGGCATCGGCATGGATGCGGACACGCTCTCGCACCTGTTCAACCCGTTCTTCACCACCAAGGCCGATGGCACCGGCCTGGGCCTGATTTCCTGCAAGCGCATCGTTGAAGGTGCCGGCGGCAGCATCCACGTCAGCAGCCAGCCGGGGCAGGGAACGTGTTTTGAACTGCGACTGCCGATGCACGAGGCCATTGATGGCAGCGAGCCGATCGAGCAGCTGGTGGCGCTGGGCAGTGGCCAGTCGATCCTGGTGGTCGATGGCGAAGCCACCCGCCTGTCGCTGCTCGGTAATGCGCTGTCCAGCCAGGGCTATCAGCTGCAGTTGGCATCCGATGGTCCGGCGGCGCTGCGCTGGATGCAGCAGGAGGCGTTGCCGGCACTGGTGATCGCCGACGCCGGTTCCAAGCTGCTGCCGGCCAGCCAGCTGCTGGGCGAGATGGCTGTACTGGGCTATCGCGGCCCGGCGCTGGTGCTGGAAGACGCAACGGTGGATGTATCGGCCGATGCATTCCCCGCTGGCGTGGAAGTGCACGTGCTGCGCAAGCCGCTGCAGATGCAGCAGGTGTTCCGCGCGGTGGCCGAAGCGCTGGGCTGACTGCGCCTCGCCGGGCATGGCCCGGCGCTACCGAAGGTTGTGGGTAGCGCCGGGCCATGCCCGGCGGCAGGTCAGACCGGGCGATCCGTGGTTTCCCACGGAAACCGCGGCAGGCTGTCCACCGCCTGCTCCAGCCGTCGCGACCAGTTCTGGTGGATGTCGGCATACAGCGCTGAATCCGCACCCAGCCGCAGCTGCTGGCCGATGCGCAGTTCGCCATCGCGCAGCAGCGCCAGGTCGATCGGCAGGCCCACCGACAGGTTGGAGCGGATGGTGGAGTCCAGCGAGACGATGGCCGTGCGTGCGGCATCTTCCAGACGTGTTGCCGGGCTGAGGATGCGGTCGAGGATCGGCTTGCCGTACTTGGATTCGCCGATCTGCAGGTAGGGCGTCTCCGGCGAGGCGGCGATGGCGTTGCCCAACGGGTAGACCATGTACAACCCTGGGCGTTCACCGGCAACCTGGCCGCCGAAGATCAGCGTGGCCTGGGTGTTGACCCCGTCATGGCCGTGCTCGCTGTGCTCGGTCTTGACCTGGCTGTCGACCAGCAACTGGCCAACGTAGGCTGCGGCCTCGAACAGGTGGGCCATGTCACGCAGGTTGGGCGTACGCCGCTCGTCGGCGTCGCGGACCAGGCGCGACACCAGCAGCTGGGTGGTGGCCAGGTTGCCAGCCGCCATCAGTACGTAGGCTGCCTGGCCGGGGTAATCGAACACGTGCAGCTTGCGGTGCACGCGCACATCGTCCAGCGAGGCATTGGTCCGGGTGTCGGCGGCGAAGACCAGGCCCTCGTCCACCTCGATTCCAACGCAATAGGTCATGTCGGTGCCCTATCATGTGCGTCCCGGATTGTAGGCAGGCCGCCGTGACGACGGCATGTCCACGCCCCCCAAGTGCCGTCACCTGAACCGCATGACCACCGTGCTCCTGAGCCTGGGCAGCAACGTCCAGCCCCGCCGCTACCTCCACGCCGCGGTGACGGCCCTGCGCGAGCGCTTCGGCGCGCTGCAGGTGTCACCCGCCTACCGTACCGCTGCGGTCGGCTTCGATGGCCCGGCCTTCCTCAACAATGCGGTGGCGATCGAGACCGAGCTGCCGCTGCAGGAACTGGACGACTGGCTGCATGCGCTGGAAGACGCGCACGGGCGTGACCGCAGTGGCCCGCGCTTCTCCGACCGGACCCTGGACATCGATGTGGTGTTCTACGGCGACCTGGTGGTGGAGGGCCCTGGCCACCTGCGCATCCCGCGTCCGGAGCTGAAGCACGCCTTCGTACTGAAGCCGCTGGCCGACATTGCGCCGGACTTCATCGACCCGGTCAGCGGCCAGGACCTGGCCACGCTGTGGCGTGCGCACAGGCAGTTTGGCGAAGCGTTCGAGGTCGTGGACCTCGAATGATGGCCGCTGGGCTCGCCGGGCATGGCCCGGCGCTACGGATCTACGTGACCCGGTAGCGCCGGGCCATGCCCGGCGGATCGTCAGCTGACCGTACGCCCGCCATCCACGCGCAGGGTATGGCCGGTGACGAAGCTGGCATCGGCCACCAGCCAGTACACCGCCTCGGCGATCTCTTCCACGGTGCCGATCCGCGCCAGCGGCGTGCGCGCCAGCAGCGCCTCGCGGGCGAAATCGTCCTTGCCCTGTTCCGGCCACAGGATCGCGCCGGGGGCCACTGCGTTGACCCGCACCTTCGGCGCCAGTTCCAGCGCCAGCGAGCGGGTGGCCATCTCCAGCGCGGCCTTGGCCATCGTGTAGGCGATGTGGTCGCGCATGGGGTCGGTGCCGTGCAGGTCGGTCAGGTTGACGATGCAGCCGTGCTGGCGGCGCAGGTACGGAGCTGCCGCCTGTGACAGCAGCAGTGGTGCCCGTGCGTTGACTGCATACAGCTCGTCCATCGCCTCGGCGGTGACCTGGCCCAGCGGGGTAGGGAAGAAGTTGGAGGCGTTGTTGACCAGCGCATCCAGGCGGCCGAAGTGGGTCACGGCCTGTTCCACCAGATCGGTCAGGGCATCGGCGTCACGCAGGTCGGCCTGCAGCGCCAGCACGCTGCCGGGGCGCACGTTGTCGAAATCGAACGCGGCCTGCTGCAGCTCGGCGCTGGAGGTGTTGGCATGCAGCACCACCGACCAGCCACAGGCATGGAACTGGCGGGCAATGGCCGCACCGATCCGGCGCGCGCTGCCGGTGATCAGGACCACGGGGGTGGTGTCGCTCATCGAGGGTCCTCCAAGGCTCGGCTATCCTGTGCACCATTGTCACCGCATTCGAAGACGCCATGCAGCCCACGTTCCCTCTGCCCGAAGCCGATGCCCTGGCCCACAGCGACCAGCTGGCCGCCGCCCTGCGCGCTGAAATCCTTGCGCAGGGCGGGGCGATGCCGTTCTCGCGGTTCATGGAGCTGTGCCTGTATGCCCCCGGCTGGGGCTATTACAGCGCCGGCGCCAGCAAGTTCGGCGGCAGCGGCGATTTCACCACCGCGCCCGAGCTCGGCAGCCTGTTCGCCGGCAGCGTGGCCAATGCGCTGGCCCCGGTGTTCGCCCAGTTGGGCGCTCAGGCGCGCATGCTGGAGCTGGGCGGCGGCACCGGCGCCTTCGCCGAAGCGGTGCTGCTGCGCCTGGCCGAGCTGGACGCACTGCCGGCGCGCTACGCCATCCTCGAACCCAGTGCGGACCTGCGCGAGCGCCAGCAGCAGCGCCTGCAGCAGAACCTGCCGGCGGAGCTGGCCGCGCGCGTGGACTGGGTCGACCGCCCGTTTGAAGAGGATTGGGAGGGCGTGGTGTTCGCCAACGAGGTGATCGACGCGCTGCCGACCCCACGCTTCCTGATCAGGGACGGCGAGGTCTACGAGGAAACCGTCGAGCTCGATGGCGATGGCAACTTCATCCGCGGTGCGCAGCCGGCCGACGTCCTGCTCAACGGTGCGGTGCGCCATCTTGAACGCTACCTGGAAAAGCCTTTTGCCGAGGGCTACCGCTCCGAAGTGCTGCCGCAGCTGCCGTACTGGCTGCAGGCGGTGGCCGGTGGCCTGCAGCGTGGCGCGATGCTGTTCGTCGACTACGGCTACAACCGTGGCGAGTTCTACATGGAAGATCGCGATGACGGCACCGTGCGCGCGTTCTATCGCCAGCACGTGCACAACGAGATCTACCGCTGGCCGGGCCTGCAGGACATCACGGCGTCGGTGGATTTCACCGCGATGGCCGAGGCCGGCATGCACGCCGGTTTCGAGCTGGCCGGTTACTGCAGCCAGGCCAGTTTCCTGCTTGGCAACGGCCTGGACCAGGTGCTGCTGCTGGCCGAGGAACGCACCGATGAAGTGGGGCGCATCCAGCTGCGTGACCAGGTGAAGAAGCTGACCCTGCCGACCGAGATGGGCGAGCGCTTCCAGGCCATCGGCCTGCAGCGCGACGTCGATTTCGAGCCGGCGTTCGAGCTGGGTGACCTGAGCTGGCGCCTGTGAGCCACGCGTTGCCAGTGATCAAGCCGCTGCAGCGGCCGCGCCTGTGGGCCGTGCTGTGGGCGCTGGCGGTGCTGTTGGTGATCGTGGTCTGCCTGATCCCGCCGCCGCCGATTCCGCTGCCGGAAAACAGCGACAAGGGCGAGCACTTCCTCGCCTATTTCATCCTCGCCGGCAGCGCGGTGCAGCTGTTCCGTCGCGGCCGCCCGCTGCTGTGGGTGGGCGTGGGCCTGGTACTGATGGGCATCGGTATCGAGTTCGCGCAGGGCGCGCTGACCAGCAATCGCATGGCCGACCCGATGGATGCCATCGCCAATACGATCGGCGTGTTGGCCGGTATGGTCACCGCGCTGACCCCGCTGCGCGACCTGCTGCTGCGCTGGCGCGGGTAAAGGCGTGCTGTAGAGCCGAGCCCATGCTCGGCTTTCCGGTTGAAAAGCAGCCGAGCATGGGCTCGGCTCTACAGTAGATCCACGCCGCGCCTGGATGGAATTTCAGTAGATCCACGCCGCGCGTGGATGGGATTTCAGTAGATCCACGCCGCGCGTGGATGAACTGCCTGAGGTGCCGACCAAGGTCGGCACCCACCAGGACAGACCTGCCGTTACTTCCCCAGCGTGACCTCATCCAGCACCCACATCGCCGGGCGCGTATCGCCGGTGAAGTTGATGCACAGGTCAGCGCTGCCCTGGGTCCCCTTCGGCAGCGTGGCGCGCAGGGTCACGAAGCCATCGGCATCCGGCTTGGCCGGCAATGGGACTTCGGCCAGCACCCTGCCGCTGCAGTCTCCGCGACGCACCTGCATCTCGCCGTGCGCACGCTTGGCCTTCTCGAAGCGGCGCTTGGGCTCGTCGTGGGCCAGCTGGAAGTAGTACGGAATGCGGCCGGCACGCACTTCCACGCTGCCGATGCCGTCCAGCTGCGCCTGCGGCCAGCGCCAGCACGGCTGGAAGATGTCGACGTTGAATACCGCACGGTTGCCTTCGCGCGGGCCATCGTCTTCCAGGCGCAGCACCAACCCCTTCTTGCCCACGCAGCTGAGCAGTTCATCGCTGCGGCGGCTGAGCAGCGATTGTGCGCTGAAGTCCGCGACCGTCGGCCTCGCGGCCAGAATCTGGCCCTGGTAGAACGCGGCGGCCTGCACGTTGGCGGGCAGCTGCGTGGTCAGCGGCTGCTGGTACAGCGGCGACTGCGCGGTCACTGGCTGTCCGTCGGTGCTGTAGCGCACTTCATAGCCCAGCGGGTTGGCCAGCGACAGAGTCACCGTGTTGGCCGCGCGGCTGTCGGTGTAGTCCACGCCCACTTCGAACGGGGTCTGCGCGTAGGCCAGGCCCCAGGCACGGTAGCGCTGCAGCTGTGCCGGCAGGCGTGCGAGGAAATCGCGGAAATCACGACGCTCCGGCGTGCTCCAACCGGTCTCGGCCACAGCGGCCAGGCGCGGGAACAGGTTGTGCTGCAGGCGCGCATAGCTGCGCGTGTGCTCGGTGAACATGTTGGCCTGCAGGCCGAGGATGTGCCCGCGCTTGTCGGCCGCCAGCTCGGTCGGTACCGGTTCGAAGTTGTAGAGTTTGCCGAGGTTGACCTGGGTCGGACGACCCGGCGGCTCGTTCGGCGAGGCGGTCTGCAGGTAGTCCAGGTACAGGTAGCCGACCGGCGACATGATCACGTCATGGCCGGCACTGGCTGCAGCCAGACCACCTTCGGTGCCCTGCCATGACATCACCGTGGCCTGCGGCGGCAGCCCGCCTTCGAGGATCTCGTCCCAGCCGATCAGGCGCCGGTCGTGCTCCTCCAGGAACGTCTCCAGGCGCTTGATGATGTGGCTCTGCATGGCCATTTCATCCTTGATGCCCAGCGCATGCATGCGCTGCTGCACCTGCTTCGAAGCTTCCCACTGGTCCTTGACCGCCTCGTCGCCACCCACGTGCACGTACTTGGCGGGGAACAGTTCGATCACTTCTTCCAGCACGTTCTCGAGGAAGGTCACCGTGCTGTCTTCGACGTTGAACAGGTTGGGGAACACGCCCCATTCGCTGAGCGGCTTCAGTGGTGTATCGATGGTGCCCAGTTCGGGATAAGCGGCGATCGCAGCGGTCGCATGGCCGGGCACGTCGATTTCCGGAATCACCTGGATATGCAGTTTGGCGGCGTAGGCGATCACCTCGCGGATCTGCTCCTGCGTGTAGAAGCCGCAGTACGGATGTTCCTGGCCACTGACCGGATCGATGCCACCGTCGCCGGCCGGCAGGCGGCAGCTGCCCACTTCGGTCAGCTTCGGGTAGCGCTTGATCTCCATGCGCCAGCCCTGGTCATCGGTGAGATGCCAATGGAAGGTATTGAGCTTGTGCGCGGCCATTGCATCGAGCACGCGCTTGATCTCGTCCAGGCTCTGGAAATGCCGCGCCGAGTCGAGCATGAAGCCGCGCCAGCTGAAGCGCGGCGCGTCCTGGATCTGCACTGCCGGCAGCACGCCGTTGCTGCCGCCGGTGGCGAGCTGGGCCAGGGTGGTCGCGCCGTAGAAAAGACCTGTCTCGTTGCCGGCCTGGATCACCACGCCCTGCGCGGTGCTCTCCAGCGTGTAGCTTTCGCCGCTGTCGCGGAAGGTGGGCACGATCTGGAAGCGGATGCTGCCGGTCTTGGCTGCAGCCTTGCCCTTGGCCAGGACCAGGCGCGGGCCACCACTGCGGGCCAGCAGGTCGGCGAACTGGGCGGCGACGCGCTGCGCGACTTCGCCTTCGGCCTGCAGCACGGTATCGGCGCGAACGGTGATGCCGCTGCCCTGGCCGGCCTGCACATTGCTGGGGGCGGGAATCAGCATCAGGCTGCCGGCGCGCAGCTGCGGGCCGGGTGCTTCAGCGGCAGGCGTGGGATCGGCGGCGAGTGCCGGCAGTGCCGGCAGCAGAGCGAGCAGGCTGCCCAGCAGCACTGCGCTGCGCATCCGGGCGCGGGAAGGCTTGACCATCGGAACGACTCCTTGGAACGGTGCGATGAACGCTATACATGAAAAACGCCGGGCCCGGAATGACCCAGGCCCGGCGTGCGTGCACGACTCGGCGATGTTGCCGCCGCTGGATCAGTACTTGAAGCGGAAGTTGAGGTAGTACTGGCGACCGTTGCTGTAGAACGAGGTCGGGATGGCCGCGGTCTGGTAGTACTTGTAGGTCGGGTTGTTGAGGTTCAGGCCATCCAGGCTGATGCTCAGCCAGTCGGTGGCCTTGTAGCTCAGCGATGCCGACAGCGTGCCGAAGTCATCCTGGTAGTACGGGTTGGCACCGGACAGGCCGATCAGGAACGACGAACGGCGGGTGTAGCTGAGGCGTGCACCGAAGGTGTCGTTCTCGAAGTAGGCACCCACGTTGTAGGTGTTCTTCGAAGTGCCCAGCAGGTTGTCGCTGCCGTCGGCCCAGGTATGTTCGGTGCTGCCATCGGCGTAGGTGTAGTTGGCATTGACGCCGAAGTACTCGCCGATCGGCTGCTCATAGGCCACTTCGATGCCGCGTACCTTGCCGTCGGCGTTCCTCGGCCGCGAAATGTTGTATTCCTCGAGGCGGTTGGTCAGCTCGCTGAACAGCATTTCCTTCTCGGTGCTGAAGGCCACGTAGTCCTTCAGGCGCATGGAGTAGGCACCGACCGACAGCATGCCGCGCGGCATGAAGTACCACTCCAGGTTGGCGTCGAAGTTGGTCGACACCACCGGCTTCAGCTTCGGGTTGCCGCCGCCGCCGGTCCGGTTCAGGTCCGAACCGTAGGACGAGGCGCCCAGCGCCGAGAAGTCGGGCAGGGTCTGGGTCTGCGACGCAGCGAAGCGCAGCACCAGGTCATCGCGCAGGTCGAACTTCAGGTTGGCGCTGGGCAGCACGCGGTTGTGCTTGTTGTCGAAGGCCTGGCGGGTCCAGGCACCGAACAGGCTGCTCACGTCCGGCACGGTCGAACCGGTGGCTGCGGCGTAGGTGTCGATGTCCTGCTTGATGTTGACGTAGCGCAGGCCGACATTGCCGCTCCAGCGGTCGCCGCTGAGGTTGGCCTGCACGTAGGCGGCGAAGTTCTTCTCCGACACCTTCCACTCGGCGCCGTAATTGTGGCGGCCGGTCGGACCGTCATTGCCGGACAGCCAGGTGGAGTTGTTGGTCACCGCATCCTTCAACGCGCCCGGCGTGAAGTACCACAGGTCGCGCGGGAAGCTGCCACCGATGCCGTTGGCGAAGCCACCCGGGAAGTTGGCGGTCGCGCCGTTCTTCAGGGCATTCCAGATTGCGCCGGGGGTTGCGCCTTCCGGCGACTTCGCTTCACGCTTGTGGTCGCCGAAACGGGCACCGAAGTCGAGCGAGTTGAGGACGCCGGCATTGCTGAAGTACTGGTTGAAGTCGACCGTGGCCCACTTCTCCTTGTCGATCGCGGTGACCTGCTGGTTGCCCCAGGTACCGAAATCGGTCACCCCGCCCGGGCTGATGTTGCCACCAACGTTCCAGTCGATCGGCGAGCCGTTGCCGTGGGTCGACCAGTTGGCACCGCCACCGCGGGCCAGGTTGACCTCGGCGATGTACTGGCGCGGCGTATCGCCAGTGCCCTTGGTGTTGCCGGCCTGGAACTTCATGCCCAGGTTGTCGTTGATCTGCCAGTCGGCATCGAAGGTGATGTAGTTGGTCTTGGCCTTCGACTCGCGGTAGATCATGTCGTAGACCGCGTAATCGCGATCGGCCTGGCCGGCAAAAGTGGCATTGGTCAGCACGCCATCCTTGACCACGTAACCCGGATTCGGTGCCTGGCCGGGGATCAGAGTCTTGTTGCCGTTGGCATCTTCAACAGTGCGGTCGTTGAGGATGCGGCCGCCCCACAGCATGAAGTTGCGGTTGTAGTTGTTGGCCTTCAGTTCCGAGCTGAAACCTTCCAGGCCCAGGGTCAGGTTGTCCAACGGCTTGAACTGCAGCGAGACCAGGCCGCCCTTGCGCTCGCGGGTCTGTTCGAACAGGGTCGAGCCGAGCAGGCCCGGCGCGTACACGCCCGCCAGGTCCGGGTTGGACTTGGCAACGGTGCCGTTGGGATCGATCTGGAAGAAGCCGCCCGGCACTTCCTGCGCTTCGCGGCGCAGTTCGCGCTTCTGGCTGAAGGCCTGCACCATCACGCCGAAGTTGCCTTCGTCATTCTTGTAGTTGAACAGCGCCGACAGCTGCGGGTCATTCGACTTGGCCTGGTCCGAACGCACCATGCCGATCGAGCCTTCCGCAGTGAACTGCTTGGAGAATTCCAGCGGCTTGCGGGTGAGGATGTTGACGGTACCGGTGGTGCCGCCGTCCTGCAGCTTGGCCTGCGAGGACTTGTTCACTTCCACCGAGCGCACCAGTTCCGACGGCAGCAGCGAGTAGCTGACGCTGCGGCCGACGTTGTTGCCCTGGCTGAGCACGAACCAGTCGGCCGAACCGACGGTGTGGCCGTTGATCAGGGTCTGGGTCAGGCTCGGGCTGGTACCACGCAGGCTGACACGGTCGGCTTCGTCGAAGCCGCCTTCATCGGCGCTGGACGAGCTGATGTTGACGCCGGGCAGGCGCTGCAGGGTGTCGGCGACGTTGTGCGCGGGCAGCTTGCCCACGTCCTCGGCAGTGACCACTTCCACGCGCGCATTGGATTCGCGCTTGGTGTCCAGCGACTTTTCCATCGAACCACGGATACCGGTGACCTGCACGGTGTCCAGGTCGGTGGCGTTCTGGGCGGCTTGCTGCGCATGCGCACTGAAGGCGATGCAGCTGACGATGGCGGCCGAAAGCAGGGTCTTGCGGGTGTTCATGATGTCTCTCCTCATCACTCGAATGGATGCCGGCGGCGGTGTTCGATTACGGTTGCGATGACATGCGCGGGGCGGCGGCGAAGTCCCGTGCGTTGGCGTGCCACGTACTGCGTGCTGCGATTGCGTTGAAGCCTGTTGCGGTGTCAGGCGGCGGACTGCTGCTGCAGGTACCAGCTGGCAGCGCCGACCACGCCCAGCTGGCCGTGTTCGACCACCTTCACCGGGATGCGTGCCAGCGCTTCGCCCATCGGCCCCTTCTGCAGGTAGCGTTCGACGAAAGTGCTGCCGCGCAGGTATTCGCGGATCTGCGGCAGGATGCCGCCGGCCAGGTAGACGCCGCCATGGGCGCCGTAGAACAGGGCCATGTCGCCGATGGTGCTGCCGAGCAGGCCGCAGAACACATCCAGCGCCTGGCGCGCGTGCGCATCGGTATCGGCCATGGCCGCGGCTGTGACCGCGTCGGGGCTGGCCAGGGTCGGCGCCTGGTCCTGCAGCGCACACACCGCGCGGTACAGGTTCATCAGGCCCGGGCCGGAGATCGCATGTTCGATCGACACGTGCGCGCGGTCGCGCTGCATGTGGCGGACGATGGCCATTTCCAGTTCGGTGCTGGCCGCCAGGGTGGGCTGGCCGGCTTCGGTGGGCAGCACAACCGGTCCGTGCGCGGTGGGAATCCACAGCGCGGCACCCAGACCCGTGCCGGGGCCGACCACCAGGGTCGGGCCTCGGGCGGCGGTGTCCGGCCCGCACAGGTGCAGCACGCCACTGGCGTCAACCTGCGCGGCGGCGTAGGCCACGGCTTCGAAGTCGTTGACGATGTAGACCCGCTGCAGGCCGACGTCGGCCTCCACCTGGCGCGCCGACAGCGGCCATGGCAGGTTGGCAGTGATCACCGTGCCATCCTCGCGGGCATAGCCGGCGCTGGCGACCACGCAGTGCGTGGGCCGCGAGCCTTCGCCGAGGAAGTCGGACAGGATCGCGCTGAGGCCGGCATGGTCGGCGTTGCGGTACTTGCGGTACTCCAGCACCTGCACCGGATGGGCAGCGTCACCGCTGGCCTGGACCCGGGCAACGCGCACATGGGTGCCACCGACGTCGGCGGCCAGGAACGAGGGCGCGACTCGGGACAGGACATGGGCCGGGGCGGGGTGGCTGGCGGTCACGCGGGCTCCTGCAGCAGGTGGGGCCGGACCCAGGATCGGGGGCGGCGATTGGGGCGGAGTCTGTAACCGCGTTGACAACGATGTCAACGAGTTCGTGACACTTTCGTTGCTGCGTCGCAACGAATGCGACATGCAGTAAACGTTTACATGGCGTGAGTGCTGCTTTCACGCGGGAACCGTTGCAGCATGGGGCTCAAGGGCTGGTGCGCATTCAGCGCGGGTCGCTGTTGAGGGGTTGCGCAGTGCAGCACGAGGTTTGCGGAGGCGTGCGTGGAAGTTGACAAACCGCAGCTGTCCATCGAAAGAATGTGACAACGTTGTTCCCAGCCACTCTCCGACGCCGCGTTCTGCGGCCGTCGCCGCAGGAGCCCTCCTGATGTCCGCCGTCCCCGCTGCAAGCGCGCGCCCGAACGTGGCCACCTCCATCGCCATCGTTGGCGTGTTGTTCTTCCTGATCGGCTTCTTCACCTGGCTCAACGGCCCGCTGATCACCTTCGTCAAGTTGGCCTTCGAACTCAGCGAGGTCGGCGCCTTCCTGGTGCTGATGGTGTTCTACCTGTCCTACTTCTTCCTAGCCCTGCCGGCGTCGTGGATCCTGCGCCGTACCGGCATGAAGAAGGGCCTGAGCCTGAGCCTGCTGGTGATGGCCGGTGGTGCCGCGTTGTTCGGTGAATTCGCCACCCAGCGCTGGTACCCGGGTGCGCTCGGCGGCCTGTTCGTGATCGGCAGTGGCCTGGCCCTGCTGCAGACCGCGATCAATCCCTACATCTCCATCCTCGGCCCGATCGAGACCGCGGCGCGGCGCATCGCGCTGATGGGCATCTGCAACAAGATCGCCGGCATGCTCGCTCCGGTGTTGATCGGTACCGTGGTGCTGCATGGCATCGGTGACCTGTCGGCCACGGTGGCCGCTGCGGACGAAGCCACCAAGGCGCAGCTGCTCAACGAATTCGCCGCCAAGATCCACGCGCCGTACCTGGCCATGGCCGGCCTGCTGGTGGTGCTGGCGGTGGCCGTGCTGTTCTCGCCGCTGCCGGAAATCAAGTCCTCCGAGGCCAACGCCACGCCGGTGGCTGCCGGTGCCGCCGAGCGCCGCAGCATCTTCCAGTTCCCGCACCTGTGGCTGGGCGTACTGTGCCTGTTCGTCTACGTGGGCGTTGAGGTGATGGCCGGTGATGCGATCGGCACCTACGGCCATGGTTTCGACCTGCCGCTGGACCAGACCAAGATGTTCACCTCGCTCACCCTCGGCGCGATGCTGGTGGGCTACGTGGTCGGCCTGCTGCTGATCCCCAAGGTCGTGTCGCAGTCGCGCTACCTGACCATTTCGGCGGTGCTGGGCGTGGTGTTCTGCCTCGGTGCCTGGGCCACCCACGGTTATGTGTCGGTGGCCTTCGTGGCCCTGCTGGGCTTCGCCAACGCCATGATGTGGCCGGCAATCTTCCCGCTGGCGATTCGCGGCCTGGGCCGTTTCACCGAGACCGGCTCGGCGCTGCTGGTGATGGGCATTGCCGGTGGCGCGATCATTCCGCAGCTGTTCGCCGTGCTCAAGCAGCACATCGACTTCCAGCTGGTGTTCGTGCTGCTGATGGTGCCCTGCTACCTGTACATCCTGTTCTATTCGGTGATCGGCCATCGCGCCGGCCTGCCGCAGGACAAGGTCTGATCGGCGATGATGGACGGCAGCCAACCCCAGGGGAAACCGATGCGCAGAGCGACCATCAAGGACGTTGCGGAGAAGGCCAAGGTCTCGTTGAAGACGGTCTCGCGGGTGATCAACAACGAACCTTCGGTGATGCAGGCCACCCGCGCGCGGGTACTGCGTGCCATCGCCGAGCTGGACTACGAGCCCGATCCGTCGGCGCGCAACCTGCGCAGTGGCACCACCTTCGTGATCGGGCTGGTCTACGACAACCCGAACCCGTACCACATCATCGGCGTGCAGAACGGCGTGCTGGCCGCGTGCCGCGAGACCGGTTTCGGCCTGCAGATCCATCCCTGCGATTCCAGCTCGCCGCTGCTGGCCGACGAGCTGGCCGATTGGGTGCAGCGTTCGCGCCTGGCCGGTCTGGTACTGACCGCGCCGATGTCCGAGCGTCGTGACCTGATCCAGGCGCTGACCGCGCGCGGCATCAAACTGGTGCGGATCATCGCGGCCACCGAAGACCCGGCCGACGGCGCCTGCGTGTTCGTGGACGACCGCGAGGCCGCCTATGAGATCACCGAGCACCTGATCCAGCTGGGCCACCAGCGCATCGGCTTCCTCTGGGGCGGCATCTCGCACCGTTCCTCGGGTGAGCGCTACGCCGGTTACGAAGCTGCGCTGAAGGACTACGGCATGACCGTGGACAAGCACCTGGTGGTGCAGGGCGACTACACCTTCGACGATGGTTTCCGTGGTGCGCGCCGCCTGCTGGCGCTGCGCGAACCGCCCACGGCCATCTTCGGTTCCAACGACGAAATCGCCGCCGGCGTGCTGGCCGCCGCGAAGTCGGCCGGCATGAACGTGCCCTACGACCTGTCGATTGCCGGTTTCGAGGACAGCCCGTTCTCGCGCCAGTCGTGGCCGCCGCTGACCACCGCCAAGCAGGCCACCGAAGACATCGCCCGCCATGCCGCGCGCCTGCTGATCGCACAGCTGCGCAGCGACGCCTACGACGACGCGCCGGCACCGCTGCACAACCAGGGCTTCGTGCCGCAGCTGGTGGTGCGCGGTTCGACCGCGCCAATGCGCCCGGCCGGCGCACGCCCCCTTCCTTCCGATCCTGCCTGAGCCTGCCATGTCGCTGTCAGACCCCACGTCCACCCTGATGTTCGCCGAAGCCGCTGAAGCGGCCGACGTGGTCGCGCGCCAGTTCTCGCGCAACCACGCCACCATGGAAACCCTGGCTGCCAGCCTGCGCGCCGCGCCGCCGCCGTTCGTGGTCACCTGCGCACGCGGCAGCTCCGACCATGCCGCCACCTATGGCAAGTACCTGCTGGAAACCCAGCTGGGCCTGGTGGTCGCATCGGCTTCGCCGTCGGTGGGTTCGGTCTATGCCGCACCGCTGCAGCTGCGTGGCGCGCTGTTCATCGTCATCTCGCAGTCGGGCAAGAGCCCGGACCTGCTGCGCAACGCGGAAGCTGCCAAGGCCGCCGGCGCGCGCGTGATCGCACTGGTCAACGTCGAGGATTCGCCGCTGGCGCAGCTGGCCGATACGGTCATTCCGCTGCATGCCGGTGCCGAGAAGAGTGTGGCGGCGACCAAGAGCTACCTGGCTTCGCTGGCCGCATTGCTGCAGCTGGCCGCGTACTGGAAGCAGGACAGCAGCCTGCGTAATGCGCTGGATCTGCTGCCGGATGCGATGCGCGAGGCCTGGCAGTGCGACTGGACGCCGGTGACCGAGGGCCTGGTCGAGGCGACCAACCTGTTCGTGCTCGGCCGTGGCCTGGGCCTGGGCGCGGCGCAGGAAGCCGCACTGAAGTTCAAGGAAACCTGCAGCCTGCATGCCGAAGCCTACAGCTCGGCTGAAGTGAAGCATGGCCCGATGGCGCTGGTCGACCGCGGTTTCCCGGTGCTGGCCTTTGCCCAGCCGGATGAAACCGGCGCCGGCACCCGTGCCGTCGTCGAGGAATTCACCGCGCGCGGTGCACAGGTGTGGATGGCCGGTGCCGGTGGCAACCTGCCGGTAGCGGCCGCGCCGCATCCGCTGTGCGCACCGCTGCTGACCGTGCAGAGCTTCTACCGCGCGATCAACGCGCTGGCGCTGCGTCGTGGCTTCAACCCGGACTTGCCGCCGCACCTGAACAAGGTCACGGAGACGGTGTGATGGCAACGGTCCTGCGCAATGCCCGCGTCCTTGCCGGCGACGAATTCCGCGATGATCTGGCGGTGGTGATCGAGCACGGCCGCATCAGCGCGTTGCTGCCCGATGCAGCGCCGCAGCTGGGCCAGGCCGCCGAGCAGGTTGATCTGGGCGGTGGCTGGCTGCTGCCTGGCTTCATCGATGTGCAGGTCAATGGTGGCGGCGGCGCGCTGTTCAACAACACGCCGGACGTGGCGTCGCTGCGGACCATCGCGCAGGCGCACCGCCGCTTCGGTACCACCGCGATGCTGCCGACGCTGATCAGCGATGACGTGGGCGTGATGCGTGAAGCCATCGATGCGATGCGCGAGGCGATCGCGCAGGGTGTACCAGGGGTGATCGGCATCCATCTGGAAGGACCGTACATCGCGCCGGCCCGCAAGGGCACGCACGATGCCAGCAAGTTCCGCTTGCCCGACGAAGCAGAGATCGCGCTGGCCGCATCGCTGGACAACGGCGTGACCCTGCTGACGCTGGCACCGGAACGCGTGCCGCTGGAGACCATTCGCGCGCTGGTCGAGCGCGGCGTGATCGTTGCCGCCGGCCACACCGCAGGCACCTATGAAGAGATCCGCGCCGGCCTGGATGCCGGCGTGCGCGGCTTCACCCACCTGTACAACGCGATGTCGCCGTTGCAGGGCCGTGAGCCCGGCGCGGTCGGCGCTGCGCTGGAAGACCGCGACAGCTGGATCGGCATCATCGTTGATGGTGTGCATGTGCATCCGGCCAGCCTGCGCGTGGCGCTGGCGGCCAAGCCGCGCGGCCGCCTGCTGCTGGTCACCGATGCGATGCCGCCGGTCGGTGCCGACGATCCCAGTTACGTGCTGTACGGCGAAACCATCACCGCCATCGATGGCGTGGTGCGCAATGCGGCCGGTTCGCTGGCCGGTTCGGCGCTGGACATGGCCACTGCCGTGCGCAACACCGTGCAGCTCCTCGGCCAGCCGCTGGCCGAAGCCGCGCGCATGGCCTCGACCTATCCGGCGCAGTTCCTCAACGTTGACGATCGCCTGGGTCATATCGCCGAGGGCTACCAGGCCGACCTGGTGCTGCTGGACGATGCCCTGCGGGTACGTGGCACCTGGATTGCCGGACAGTACGAGGCCGCCTGATGAACAGTTCGCCGCCACGCCGGCTGGGCTCGATCGATGCCCTGCGCGGCATCACCGTGGCGGCAATGCTGCTGGTCAACAACCCGGGTGATTGGAGTGCGGTGTTCGCGCCGCTGCGTCATTCGGAATGGCACGGCTGCACGCCCACCGACCTGGTGTTCCCGTTCTTCCTGTTCCTGGTCGGCGTGTCGATGGCGTTCAGCGTGGCGCCACGCGCGCTGGACGTGGCCTTACGACCCGCGCTGGCGCGCGGCGTTCTGGAGCGCGCACTGCGCATCCTGGTGGCCGGTGCGCTGCTGCACCTGCTGATCTGGTGGGCGCTGGATACCCATCACTTCCGCATATGGGGCGTACTGCAGCGGATCGCGGTATGCGCGGCGCTGGTGGGCGTGCTCGCGGTGTATGCGCTGCCGCGCGTGCAGGTCGGTGCGCTGATCGTGCTGTTGGTGGGGTACACCGTACTGCTGCTCGGCATCGGTGACCTTGCGCCGTGGACCAATCCGGCCAGTCGTCTGGATACCGCGCTGTTCGCACCGTGGATCTATCAATGGCACGCCGATACCGGGCTCGGCCATGACCCGGAAGGGCTGCTGAGCACGCTGGGCGCGTTGGCCAGCACGGTGCTTGGCCTGCTGGCGGGTGGCCTGCTGCGCAACCGGCGCACTGCTGCGTTGGCTGGGCTGGGCGCGGTTGCTGCCGTGCTGGGCTTGCTGCTGGCCGTGGTACTGCCGTTGAACAAGCAGCTGTGGACGCCCAGCTACGTGCTGTGGACCGGCGGCCTTGCGGCGCTGGCGCTGTGGCTGGGCTACGTACTGATTGACCAGAAGGGCTGGCCGGCACTCGGCCGGCGCTTCGGGGTCAATGCGATCACCGCGTATCTCGGGGCATCGGTGATGTCGGTGGTGTTGATGGCCACCGGCGCCTGGGGCTGGATCTGGCAGCAGTTGGCCACCGCGATGCCGCAGACGCTGGAGCTGGCGTCGATGCTGCAGGCGCTGGTGTTCGTCGCACTGTGGTGGGGCGTGGCGTGGTGGCTGGACCGGCGGAAGATCTATCTGAAGATCTGATGGCGCCTAATCCACGCATGGCGTGGAACTACTGGCGATGCGCTTCATTGCACGTGGCGTGGATCAATCGGGCAGGGCGCGATGGATCAGTAGATCCACGCCATGCGTGGATGCTTTGCACGCGATTACCGAATGCCGAAAGAATGAACGATTTCAGCCACATCACATCGGCGTGAGGGGCGGGCGATTTCACATCTGAACTGTGATTTCCCGCACGAAAGTTCACCTGCCAAACGGTTCACCACACGGCAGACTGCAAGCGCAGTGCCGCACATACGCAATTCCTGATTTCCCGACCAGGAGTGCCCCATGTCCCGTGCCGTTCCGCGTGCGTTCCGCCCGCGCCGCCTTGCTGTTTCCGTGTTGCAGGCCCTCGCCGTTCCGTCCCTGCTTCTGACGACCGCCAGCGTCGCCTGGGCGGGCTGCAACAACCCGGCACCGACCGCCGGCCAGACGGTCACCTGTGATGCCAACGCACCGAATCCGCAGACCGTTCCCATCACTGCCAGTGGCGTGGCCGGAATCACCGTCAACGTCGCCAATGGTGCCCAGTTGCAGCAGAATGGTGGTGGATCGGCCATCGCGCTGGTCGGTGCCGGCGGGCACCTGCTGTCAAACCAGGGCGCGATCAGTTCAGTGGGCGGTGTGGCCGTGCAGCTTGGGGGCGGCAGCCGCGTCGAGAACCTTGGCAGCATCAGCACCGGCAACACCATCGCCCTGCAGTTCGTCGGTGGCGGTAACAGCGTGTTGATCAACCGCGGAACCATCAGTGGCCGCACAGGCGTGCAGTTCGATGCCGGCAACGATCGCCTCGAGATGCAGGCCGGCAGCATCGCCGGAGGTGTCCTGCAGGGTGATGGCAACGATGTGCTGCAGCTCAGCGACGGTACGATCGACAGCGTCGACCAGGGCACCGGTGATGACCAGGTGACCGTCACCGGCGGCACCGTCACCGGTGTGGTGGTGCAGGGCAGCGGCCGCGATGATTTCGTCATGAGTGGCGGCACGATCGGCGCGCTGCAGCAGGGCGACAACATCGATACCTTCCGCATGAGCGGTGGCCGCATCATCGGTGCGTTCGAGGATGGCGACCAGGCCTGGATGACCGCTGGCCGCGTCGGCCGCGTCAACATGAAGCTGGACAAGAATCTGTGGGATCAGTCCGGCGGCATCGTTGAGGGCAACGTGGTCACCGGCTTCGACACCGACACCATCATCATCTCGGGTACGGCCTACATCGGCGGCAATATCAGTGTCAGTGGTGGTGCCGACAGCGTGACCATCACCGATGGCACCGTGCGCGGCCAGGTACTGCTCAGCACCGGCAACGACATCTTCAACTGGAGAGGTGGCGGCATCGTCTACGGCGCGATCGACATGGGCCCGGACAATGACGTGGCCAATCTCGGCAGCCTCAATCACGCCAACCTTGGTGCGGTGCCGCTGTTCGACGGTGGCAGCGGCATCGATCAGCTCAACTTCAACAACGTCAAAACCGCTGGCGTGGGGCGCTTCCAGAACTGGGAGACGATCAGTCTGGCCAACAGCACCGAGCTGACCTTCGATGGCGATCTGGTGCTGGGTGACAGCGGAACCGGCACCGGCACGCTCACGGTGGATGACACCAGCACTGTCTACGCGGGCAGTGGCGGCCATGCCGTCCGTCCGTTCAACAGTGGCGCACTGGTGGAGATGGTCAATGCCGGGCGCATCGATCTGACAGGTACCGGCGCCGGTGATGTATTTACCGTCCGCGGCAACTACCGCGGTGACGGTGGCGGGCTGTACCTGCGTACGGTGTTGGGGGCGGATAATTCCACCAGTGATCGACTGGTGATCGATGGCGGTACCGCCACTGGCACGACGGGCATCGGTGTCCTCAATGCTGGAGGCAGTGGAGCGGCCACGCTGGCCGACGGCATCCTGGTGGTGCAGGCCCTGAATGGTGCGACGACCTCACCCGGTGCTTTCTCGCTGTTCGCGCCAGTGGCTGCTGGTGCCTATGAGTATTTCCTGTTCAAGGGCGGTGTCAGTTCCGGCAGCGGCGAGAACTGGTACCTGCGCTCGACCGTGGTGGCCGGGCCGGCACCGGCGCCCAACGGAATCGGTGTCAACACCACGCCACCGCCACCGACACCCCCGGTGGCACCGCCGCCACCCATTACCCCTGCGCCGCCACCGCCACCCGAGGGTGCCACTGATCCCGATCTGACCGCCGGCGAGACCGCGCCACCACCGCCACCGCCTGAACCGGCGCCTGTCGCCCCGCCCAGCGATCCGGCGGTGCCGGACGTGCCGGTTGCGGGTGGCAGCCTGCCGGGTATCGGGACGCCGCCGACGCCGGGTGCACGCCCCGCCGAGGGCACAGTGGTACCGCTGTACCGCGTGGAGACCGCCACCTATGCCGTGGTGCCGCCGCTGCTGCGCGAGACCTCGCTGGCCAGCCTCGGCACGTTCCACGAGCGGCAAGGCGAACAACGCCTGCTGTACAACCAGGGCGCATTCCGCACTGCCTGGGGCCGTCTGGTGGGGCAGAGCAGCGAGATCCACTGGAAGGGTGATGCGCAGCCGGGCTTTGATGGCGATGTGATGGGCCTGCAGGCAGGCCTCGATGTGTGGGCCGCGGCCAATGACAGCCATCGCAATCAGATCGGCGTGTTCGTCGGCCGCACCCGCGCGCAGGGCAAGACCACCGGCCTGGCGCTGGGCTGGGAGAACGTACAGGTGGGGCAGAACCGCCTGGATGACAAACACGTGGGCCTGTACTGGACGTTCACCGACAGCAGTGGTGGCTACATCGATGCGGTGGCGATGCAGAGCCGCTACGACGGGCGCGCTCGCTCATCGCGTGGGCTCGGCTTCGGGATCAAGGGCGATGGCACCAGCGTGTCGGTGGAAGCGGGCAAGCCGTTGCTGCACTTCGGTCAGTCCGCATGGTGGCTGGAACCGCAGGTACAGGTGATCTGGCAACGCACCTCGCTGGATGACCGGCGTGATGATGTATCGAGCGTGCGCTTCGACAATGACAATGCCTGGACCGGTCGTGTTGGCCTGCGCCTGGCCGGCGATTACCAGTTGGCCGACAACGGCTGGCAGCCGTATTTCAAGCTCAACTACTGGCATGGCCGTTCCGGTGAGGATCGCATCCGCTTCGATGATGACGTGATCATCAATTCGCAGCGCTCGCGTTCGCTGGAAGCCGGTGTAGGCGTGGTCGGGCGCTTCAACCGCACCATCAGCGCCTATGCCGTGGCCGATTACGCGCGCGAACTGGGCGGCGACCGCAACGAGAAGCGCCGCATCATCGAAGGCAACATCGGCCTGCGCGCGGACTGGTAGCGCCGGGCCACGCCCGGCGGCGCCTCCCCGCGCTCTGGTAGGTGCCGACCTTGGTCGGCACCTATTCCGCCGACGCCATGAACCTGCTCTGGTAGGTGTCGACCTTGGTCGACACGAACCCTGCCGGTCGGGGACATCTGTAGAGCCGAGCCATGCTCGGCTGCTTCAGTCGCAATCCCCCCAACCCGAGCATGGGCTCGGCTCTACAGCACACTGGCGCGTGGCGAGATCGGTCCCGCCCCGGCTATCCTGCGACTTCGATACATGACAAGGAGTCGTCGATGCTGGATCTCATGAGCGTGCGCGCCCCCCTGCTTGCCACGCTGTTGCTTTCATCTTCTGTCGCAGTCGCAGAGGAAACGGTGGAGTTGCCCTCGCCCGAAGCACGTGAACAGATGCTGCAGCTGCTGGAAACCCAGTCCCTGTACCGCGACCGCGTAGATTGGAATGACGTGCGCGCGCGCCTGACCGCCGCAGGCGATGACCGCGCGCAACAGCGCCGTGTTCTGGATGAGACCGCCGCACGTAGCAGCGGAGGCCACGGCCGCTGGTTTTCGCCCAGCGAGCAGCGTCAGCGCTCCGAACGTGCCCAGCGCTTGAATGCCGGTCAGGCGACCGCCCTCGCTGCGCCCAGGCACGCCAATCCCCGCATCGGCGTGCTGCGGGTGAGCCCCTTCGTGGAAGACCAGCAGCGCAGCGAACCGGAACGTTATGAAGCACGCAAGGTCTACGCGCTGGCGTTGCAGGAGCGTATCGCTGGCCTGGATGACGGCACGCGGTGCGGCTGGGTAGTGGATGTAAGCAGCAATGGTGGCGGCAACATGTGGCCGATGTTGTTTGGTTTGTTGCCATTGCTGCATGGAACACCGGATACGCAGGGGGCGTTGATCGGCGCTTTCCGTAGTGCCAATGGATTGCTGTGGTGGCGGCAGGCGGAAGGTGAAGTCGTGCAAGGCAATGCATCGATGCTGCGTTCACGACAGGGCGCGTATCGGCTGCGTGTGGGCACGGCACCGGTGGCGGTGGTGATGGGGGCAGGCACTGCCAGCTCCGGCGAAGCAGTGGCACTCGCGTTTCGAGGGCAACCAGGGAGTCGTAGTTTCGGCCAGCCGAGCGCGGGCTTTTCTACCGGCAATCGACCGACGACGCTGGTGGACGGTACCACCTTGCTGTTGACCCACAACGTCATGACCGACCGTAACGGCCAGGGCGACGGTGGCAGGATGCAGCCGGATCAGGCTACCCCCAGCGGACCGGCCACCCTTGCCGCCGCCCAAGCCTGGCTGCTGGCCCAACCCGCCTGCCAGGGCAGCTGATCGATGATCCTGATCGGCCAGCACGAACGGGTGGTGACCGTCGGCCCAACCGAAGCCCATCACTGCCTGCGTTGCCAGACGGAAACCGAGTTCGCGCCCCAGCTGCGCTACAGGATGGCGCGCATCGACCTGCTGTTCGGTTTCACCTACCAGCGCCGTTACGAGCTGGCCTGCAGCCGGTGCGGGTACGGCTGGGTGCTGGACACCGACACCATGGACCAGCAGCTGGGCGGGGTACCGATCCCGTGGCGGCATCGCTTCGGCCTGCCACTGATGCTGGTGGTGGTGGTCGGTCTGGCCCTCTCGGGCTGGCTGTGGCGGCACGGGTTCATCGGTTGAGGGCCGGGGCTGTTAAAGTCTGTCCTGCAATCACGTACCGGAACCGACCATGGACCACGACACCCCGTTCGAACCCCTCAACGACCTCGAGGTGCGCCTGCTGCAGGCCCAGGACGGCACGCTGACCGCGTCGCAGTTCCTCGATGGCCTGCTGACCTCGACGGCGTTCGTGTTGCTGGACAAGGCCATCGGCGAAGACGGTGCCTGGGATGAGAGCATCTCGCCGCTGGTGCTGACCAGCGAGAGCGGCGAGGCGATGTTCGCGGTGTTCACCGCGCCCGAGCGTGCTGGCCTATGGCATGAGCAGCTGCCGCAGTTTGCTCATGCAATGCCGATCGCGGTGCACGCGCTGCTGGCCGGTATCGGCGACGGCGTCGGCCTGGTGCTGAACCCGGGCCTGGACGTGGGCATGGAGATGATTCCCGATGCCGTGGCCCAGCTGAAGCAGCGTGCGGCGGCGATCACCCGCGGCATGGCGCACTGAATACAGGGGTTGTCTGAGTGCCGGCCAGCGGCCGGCACTACCCATGGCAGTGCGCGCAGCCGCTGCGGATCAACGGGCGGCGGCGATGGCTTTCACCCGTGCCTTGGCCAGCGCTTCGCCGATGGCGGGACCCTTAAGGTGCGTCGTATCCAGATCCCGTGCCTGCACTGACAGCGCCGCCTGATGCAGGCGCTTGAGCGTCTCGCCCTGCGGGTAGTCGCTGTCCTCGAATCCAAGCCGACCGCGCTTGTCGGCTTCGCAGCACAGCGCGATGCGGGCCACGCGCTCCGGTCGGCGCAGCGCATCGCATCGTCCCAACAGCTCCAGCACGGTGGCGTCGCGCAGTTCGTCGATGCGGTGCACGTTCAAATGCTCGCGACAGACGGCCTCGGCCAGCTGCTGGTGCTCGGTGGGAACCCTCAGCCGTGCGCACAGTTCCTTCAACGGCTTGATGCCACGCTGCTCGTGCATGATGTGGCGCGGCCATTCTTCCGGCGGAGTCAGGCCCTTGCCAAGATCGTGGGTCAGCGCGGCGAAGCCGACCAGGTCGTCGCCCGGTGCCAGCTTCGCGGCCATGTCGCTGACCATTTCCTGGTGGATGCCGGTGTCGACTTCCGGGTGGAATTCGGCACGCTGCGGTACGCCATACAGCGCTTCCAGTTCGGGCAGGATCGGGCCCAGTGCATGCGCGTCGTGCAGCGTGCGCAGGAAGGCCGAGGGCTGTGCGCTGACCAGCGCCTTGCGCAGCTCCTGCCAGACGCGCTCGGGCACCAGCGCATCCAGCTCGCCGCTGGCAGCAACATTGCGCATCAGGTCCATTGTCTCCGGCGCGACCGTGAAGCCCAGTGGCGCGAAGCGCGCCATGAAGCGCGCCGCGCGCAGCACGCGCAGCGGATCTTCCACGAACGCAGGACCGACGTGGCGCAGCACGCGCTGTTCAATATCGCGCACGCCGCCATAGGGGTCGACCAGCGTGCCGGTGTCTTCGTCGCAGGCAATCGCGTTGATGGTGAAGTCGCGGCGCTGCAGGTCTTCTTCCAGCGTCACCGCCGGATCGGCGTCGACCACGAAGCCGCGATAGCCGCGGCCGGATTTGCGCTCGGTGCGTGCCAGCGCGTACTCCTCGCCGGTCTTCGGGTGCAGGAACACCGGGAAATCGCGGCCCACCGCAGTAAAGCCCTGCACTTCCATCTGCGCGGGCGTGGCACCGACCACCACCCAGTCACGGTCACCGGCAGGGCGTTGCAGCAGGCGGTCGCGTACGGCGCCGCCGACAAGATAGATCTTCATGGGGGGATGATCGCATGGTAGGAGCATGAGCATCGGTAGTGCCGGCCGCTGGCCGGCAACCCCTGGGCAAATAGCGGTTGCCGGCCAGCGGCCGGCACTACCGACGCAGCGGCATCACGGCAGGCCGCGCCACTCCGGCACGAACAGGCCGGCCACGAACCACAGGCCGTAGACGATCCACAGGCAGAGGAAGTACAGCTTGATCTGCGCTTCGTCCCACAGGCTGCCCCAGCTGTCGACGAAGGCCAGCGACTTCCAGCCTTCCATCCAGGCCGCGCCACCCCAGCGTAGTACCCAGGTGGCAAACAGGCTCCAGGCGGTGAACATCCCGATCCAGACCAGCAGGCTCATCGTTTCCCCTCCCCGGGAAATGGATGTCGGGTAGTGCCGGCCGCTGGCCGGCAACTCTTGGGCAATGGCGGATGCCGGCCAGCGGCCGGCACGACCGTGTTGCAATCAGTCGCCGCCCTGGTCAGCGTTGGCGGCGCAGCTGAAGCTCTTGCGCTTGTCCACCAGGCGGCCCATCAGGCGGTCGCTCAGCGGCAATGCATCGCCATTGAGGCGCCAGTCGTAGATCACGCTGAAGGCCAGCACGCGTGCCACATACTCGCGGGTTTCCTTGTAGCTGATGGTCTCGATCCACAGGTCGGGGTCGTAACCCGGGCGCTGGCTCTGCCAACGCGCGGTCGGGGTCGGGCCGGCGTTGTAGGCGGCGATGGTCACGTAGGGCAGGCCGTCGTACTTGTTCATCAACTGGCGCAGGTAGGCGGTACCGATGGCGATGTTGGTGTCCGGGTCATACAGGCTGTCGGCACCGCCGTAGCCGGTCAGGCCGATCGACTTGGCCACGCCGGCACCGGTGGCCGGCAGCACCTGCATCAGGCCCATGGCATTGGCAGGCGAGCGCGCACGCGGGGTGAAGGTGCTCTCGGCGCGGATCTCCGCCGCCACCCAGGCCGGATCGATCGCGTTGCGTGCCGATTCGCGGCGGATGGTGGCGTCGTGGTGCAGCGGGAAACGCAGGTCGTACAGGCGCTGTTCCTGCGGCTGCTTGCCGAGTGCGAACACGGCGCGGTCGAACCAGCCGTTGTCCTGCGCCACGCGCACGGCAAGGCGGCGCTGGGTGTCATCGAAGCGCGACAGCGCGCTGTTCCACTCGGCCACGGCCCAGCCGGCGCGGTCGATCTGGTACAGCGCCATCGCGCGCTGGATGGCCGGATCGCGTGCGATCGTGGCTTGTGCCTGCGCGCTGTCGTTCGGCTTCCAGGGGCACAGCGTGTATCCCTGCTGCAGCTTGTCGGCCGCGAGGAAACCGTGGAAGGTTGGTGCGCGAGCAGCTTCGCGGAACAGCGCCTGCGCCTGCTGCGCCTGGCCGGTCTTCTCCAGCATGCGCCCTTCGAAGTAGCGCCAGCGCGGATCACTGCGCTGCTTGCTGGCCATCTTGCGGATCGCGGTCAGCGCCGCCGGCCAGTCACCGCGCGACATCGCTTCGCGCACGCGCCATTCGTGCAGGCGTTCGTCGTACGCCGATTCGGGTACCGCGTTGAGGCGGCGCGCCGAATCGGGCAGGTAGGAGGCCACCGTCCACAGCGCGATCTGGTACAGCACCTGGCCGCGTTGCTCGGCACTCAGGCCCAGCGCCTGGGCGTACTGCGGCAGTTGCTGTTCGGTGGCGCCGGGGTCGGCCTTGGCCAGCTTGGCCAAGCCGTCGGTAGCGATGCGCCGGCTGCGCTCGTTGCGCGGCCAGTTCAACGCGCTGGCATTGGGCTTGTCGACAAAAGCAGCGTAATTGCTGGCCAGTGCCAGGTCGGTGGCGGGCAGGCCGCGTGCGGCGCTGCGCATCACGGCCGGCTGTTGCGCGTCGGCGGCGGCATCGATGCGTTCCCAGCGCAGAGCGTCGCTCAGACCACCCTGCGCCTGCAGCACGGCGAAAACGGCATCACAGCCGTCCGGCAGCGACTTGCCGTTCTTGCGCCACAGGTCCTGCGCTTCACTGATCCACTGTGGATCGACCTTGCCTGTCACCTGGCGTGCGGTCAGCTGCGCACAGCGCAGGCCGGCGTTGTCGGTGGGCGTCCAGTTGGCCAGCAGGGTCGGCCAATCCTGGCGGCGTGCGACCGAGGGCAGCCACACACTGCGGAAGGTATTGGCCACGGCTTGGCCGTCATAGCGCTTGAGGAAGGCCTGCGCCTGCGCGGTATCGACGGTGTCGATGTTGCGGCGCAGGTTGGCGTACTCCAGCCAGCCGTATGCCGGATGGCGGCTGAGTGCGGCGGCTTGGCCGGGATCGAACTGGCCGCGTTCGGCGGCAGCGATCGCGGCCTTCAGCTGCGCGTTCTGGGCGTCGAGGGACTGGGCATTGGCGCAGCCGATCAGCAGCGTGGTGGCCAAGGGCAGCAGGGACAGGGCAGTTGAAGAGCGTCGGGTCATGGCGACCAGCATAGCGGGCAGTGGCTGAATTCAGGTTCGCATCGCGTGCACGCGGTGGGCCGGCAACGGCAGCTGAATGCTCATGCTGCGGGCACTGCCTCGCGGGTCTGCGGGCGACGTAGTGTCGGGCTTGGGCGAACGGCCCGGCTGCAGGGAGCGGCACATGGCGTTCAGTAGCGCAGGAAGAAGCGGCCCGCTGGCGGAGATCAATGTCACGCCACTGGTGGATGTGATGCTGGTGCTGTTGATCATCTTCATCGTGACCGCGCCGATCGTGGCTCGGCCGATTGCCGTGCAGTTGCCGCAGGCCACCGATCGCGTGGTCGACCGTCCCGAACCGCCACCGCCGATCGAGCTGCGCCTGGATGCGTCCAACCAGCTCAGCTGGAATGGCCAGCCAATGGCCATCGGCGATCTGCAGGCGCGCCTGCAGGTGCAGGCGGGCGAGCATGCCGGCAACCTGCCGGAGCTGCGCATCGCCACCGATCCGGCGGCCGAGTACGAAGGCATGGCCCGGATATTGGCTGCGGCCGAAACCACTGGCGTGGAGCGCATCGCGTTCGTGCGATAGGGCGTTGTCTCACTGCCGCTCATGCGGTGATTGCTGCATGAGCGGCGCTTCCCCTGCTGACAGCGTCGCATCCAGAATCCGCAGAAAGGCCGTTTCAATCTGCGCTGGAACAGGGGTTGGATGTGCTCGCCACTTTTTGGCCTTGGGCTCATGTTCAACGTCGAAAGCAGTCAGCTCGGCTCTTTCGAAATCCACCACAACCGTCAATCCTTCTCCCGAGGCCAAGGCCGCATCGCTGGGAGAGGGGCAGTTGTTGCACTCGATCAGGCCGCCTGCTCTCGATTCACCTGCCGGGGAAAGAAGCAGCGTCATCACCGTCGTGACACCCAGCACCGCACTCACCGCTTTCATGATCGACCCTCCCGCGAATGGCTGGAGGTGCGAGTCTGCGCTGGATCGATTAGCGGCGCCTTCTGAAAGAAGGAATTTCAAACTATTCCTGAAACGGTCCGGCAAAGACCTTTTCCATGAATGCGGCAGCTGTCGGCGCGCGCTGTCGCAGCCGGCATCAAGGCTGCCTGTTGTGAACAGTATCGCCCGGTCATAACCTGCAGCTATCTGACGTAATCCGCCGCTAAATGCGTCAAATCCGCGTGAAAGAGTGTCGATCATCACGCCGCGACTTTTACCACTTGTTTACAAAGGAGACGCTGCCGCCATGCAGGGGGGAGCGCGGCAGTCCATGTCCCGACATTCCTTTGGAGAGAGAGCGAATGATTCACCTGCATCACCGCCCGTTGGCGGTTGCCGTCGCGCTGTGCGTGACGGCCCTGGCACCACTGGGTGCCGCTGCACAATCCACCACCAACCTCGATGCGGTGGAAGTGACCGGTACCCGCATCAAGCGCGCTGAAGTCGAAGGCCAGGTACCGATCCAGACCCTGACCCGCGGCGACATCGAACGCACCGGCCTGACCTCGATCGGCGAAGTGCTGCAGCAGCTCACCGGCTCTGGTTCGGCGCTCAATGCCAAGTTCAATTCGTCCGGCAACTTCGGCTTCCCGCCCGATGGCAGCGGTGTAGGCGCCGGCTCGGCGCAGGTCGATCTGCGCCACCTCGGTGCCAAGCGCGTACTCGTGCTGGTCGATGGCATCCGTTGGGTCAATGAGTCGTCCGCGTCCGGCGTGGGCTCGGCCACCGACCTCAATACCATTCCGCTGGCCATCGTCGAACGCATCGAAGTGCTGGAAGATGGCGCTTCATCGCTGTACGGTTCCGACGCCATCGCCGGCGTAGTCAACATCATCACCCGCCGCGATTTCGACGGTGGCCAGGTGACCTTGAACTACGGTGAGTACAGCAAGGGCGACGGCACGCAGAAGGGCGTTGACCTGGCCTGGGGCAAGAGCGGTGACCGCTACAGCCTGTTCCTCGGCGCCAGCTGGACCAAGCAGGACCCGGTGTTCGCCAAGGATCGCGAGCAGTCGCGCTTCCCGATTCCGGGCACCGGCCTGGCATTCGGCAGCGGCGGCATTCCGCAGGGGCGCTTCCGCTTCACCGATCCCAACACGGGAGCGGTGCAGGACATCGTGCCGAACACCGGCGCCAGCAATCCGCGCTATGACGGTAGTGCTGGCTGCAATCGCAGCGATGACTACCACTGCTTCACCAGTGCCGACCGCTTCAATTTCGCCGAATACAACATGGTGCTGACACCGTCGGAACGGAAGGGCCTGTTCGGTCAGTTCCGCTTCGACATCACCGACAACGTGCAGTGGTACGTCAAGGCACTGGGCAACCGCCGCGAGTCGACCAATCAGGCCGGGCCGGAGCCACTGTTCTTCGGTCCTGATGGCGCCACCGGCAATCCGCTGGCCGACAACATCGTGGTCTCGCGCTTGAATCCGTACAACCCGTTCGGCTTCGATCTGGTGTCCTCGGGCAACATGGCACTGATCGGTCGCCGCCCGGTGGAAGGCGGTGCGCGCGTGTTCGAGCAGAAGGTGGATACCACGTACTTCGCCACCGGTCTGGTCGGTGACTTCCATGCCGCTGATCGCAGCTGGTACTGGGACGTCAACGGCATGTACAGCAAGAACAAGGCCGAACAGACCAACTACGGCAGCTACAACATCTACAACGTCAACATGGCGCTGGGCGATCCTGCTATCTGTGCGGCGACGCCGGGGTGCGTGCCGCTGAACATCTTCGGCGGCGTCGGTTCGATCACGCCGGACATGCTGAAGTGGATCCAGCCGGTGGTGCGTGACCGCAGCCAGAACGAACTGAGCCTGTTCACCGCCAACCTGTCCAGCGAACTGTTCTCGCTGCCGGCCGGCCCAGTGTCGTTCGCCACCGGTTTCGAGTACCGCAAGTACGAGGGTTCGTACCAGCCGGATCCATTGACCGTGGCCGGCCATTACAACGGCGTGCCATCGCAGCCGACCTCGGGTTCGTATGACGTCAACGAGGCTTACCTGGAACTGAGCGTACCGATCTTCGCCGACTCCTCGTTCGGCAAGAAGCTGGACCTGAGCCTGGCCGGGCGCTATTCGGACTATTCCACTTTTGGCGGCGAGTTCACGCCCAAGTACGGCCTGCGCTGGCAGGTGACCGACGACTTCGTGCTGCGCACGACCTATGCGGAAGGCTTCCGCGCGCCGTCGATCGGCGAACTGTATGGCTCGGCGGCGCGTGCCGACCTGCAGCTGTTCGATCCATGCTCGGTGGGCCTGGGCGGTACGCCGCCGCGCGGCAGTGCGGCCAACTGCGCTGCGCTGGGCGTGCCGGCCGGCTTCCAGCAGGCCAACTCGCAGATCTCGGTGACCACCGGCGGCAACCGCGAGCTGGACCCGGAGCGTTCGCGCAGCTTCAGTGCCGGCTTCGTCTGGAGCCCGTGGTTCGGCAACAACACCTCGTGGTCGGAACGCTTCGACGTGGAAGTGACCTTCTACCGTCATGCCATCGACGGTGCGATCCAGGCAATCAACGCACAGACCCAGCTGGACCTGTGCGTGGATACGTTGGACCCGATTTACTGCGAGGGCATCACCCGTGCCAATACCGGTGCGGTCAGCAGCTTCAACAATCGCCTGACCAACCTCGGTTCCATCAAGACCGACGGCTGGGACGTGGATCTGTTCTGGACGTTGCCGCAGTCGTCCATCGGCCAGTTCAAGCTGGGCTGGAAGAACACCTTCGTCGGCCGCTATGAGGCCACCGGCGCGGCTGGCCAGAAGCAGCCGCAGAAGCCGGGCGTGGAAGTGGCCGACAGCTCGATTCCGGAATGGACCAGCAATGCCAGCATCGGCTGGACGCTGGACCGCTGGAGCGCCAACTGGACGGTGCGCCACATCTCCGAGCTGACCGAGAACTGTGGAGATGCCGCTGCGTTCCCGGTGTGCAGCAACCAGGCCGCCGGTACCAATACGCTCTCGGCCACCACCTTCCACGACATGCAGGTGGGCTACAAGATCGACTGGATGAAGGGGCTGCAGCTGACCGCTGGCCTGAACAACGTGTTCGACAAGGATCCGCCGATCTGCCTGTCGTGCTCGTTGAACGGCTACGACGCTTCGACCTATGACATCCCGCGTGGCCGCTACTGGTATCTGCGCGCGGACCTGCGTTTCTGATGTGAGAGCGGCGCCGGGCTCTGCCCGGCGCCGTTGCACGGTCGAGCCATGCTCGATTGTCCTGTGTGATGGAGTCGAGCATGGCTCGACTCTACAAGGGTGATCAATCCGGAATGTCCTGTTCCGGGTCATCCTGTTCGAAGCCATCCTGCTCAAGGGTTGCTCGGCGGAAGGCGGTGCGCGCCCATCCCAATCCGACCACGATCATCATCGGCCCGACCGCGAAGGCGGGCAGTGAGGGAATGCGGAACTGTGGCAGCGTTTGGACCAGCAGGTTGTACAGGATCCAGATCACCAGGACCATGCCGATACCCGCGCACAACAGCCCGAAAAGCACCTGTGGAACGCCCATCGCCAAGCCAAGCGTGCGCTGGGTTCGGCTGGGAGTGGGGATGGCGCGCAGTTCACGGCCCAGATCGAACCAGAACAGGATCGCTGCGGGCAGGCCGATCAGCAGAAGCAGGATGAAGTAGCCATTGCCTGTAGCGACCATCAGCGGCAGCGAAGAGAACAGGGCCACGAGCGAGAGACCGAGTTTCGTGCGGGTGCTCATGGCCGGTCGTCCTTGAGGGGGAAGGCGCGAGGTATCCGTCTGCGCGACGCTACACCTGCAAGGGCAGCGCCACAACGGGGGCGCTGAGCGCCCCCGTTGTGGCGTCGAGCCGTGCTCGACTACCCCGTGTGATCGAGTCGAGCATGGCTCGACTCTACAGAACCCGGTTGGATCAGAACGACCAGGTGAACGTCAGCGAGCCGTTGCGGCCCTCGCCATAGCCGCCGTAGCCGTAGATCTGCGCGTAGTACTTCTTGTCCAGCAGGTTGTTGAGGTTGGCCTGCACGCTGAACTGCGGCGCGATGCGGTAGCGCACGAAGGCGCCGACCAAGGCGTAGGCATCCTGGTTGAAGCGGCCGTACACCGGGTCGGTGTAGTAGATGCCGTTCTGCCAGTTCACGCCGCCGCCGAAGGTCAGCGCGTCCAGCGACTGCGGGGTGTAGCTGGTGTAGGCCTTGATCGCGGTCTGCGGCAGCTGGGTGTTGATGTCGTTGCCATTGATGTCCTTGGCCACGTAGCGGGAGGCGCCGAAGGTGGCATTCCAGCCCGGTGCCAGTTCACCGTTCAGTTCGAACTCCACGCCGCGGCTGACCGTGCCGCGCGCGGCAACGTAGGCGTACTCGTTGGCCGAACCATCGACGAAGCCACCGGTCTGCTGGGCGACATTGTCCTGCTCGATACGGAACACCGCCAGCGAGGCGTTCAGGCGGTTGTCGAACCATGCGCCCTTGACGCCCACTTCGTAGCTTTTGCCGTCCACCGGATCGAGGTAGCGGCCCTGCTGGTTGCGATAGGTCTGCGGCTGGAAGATCTCGGTGTAGCTGGCGTAGGTCGACCAGGTGTCATTGATGTCGAACACCAGGCCGGCATAGGGCGTGGTCACCTTGTGGCTGAAGCGGCTGATGGTTGCACCTTCGGTGCCGTCAAGGCTCCAGTCGGTGTAGCGCGCGCCGAGGATCAGCTTGAGCGGATCGGCCAACGACAGGCGCGTGGCGGCGTAGGCGGCCTTCTGCTTGATGGTGCCCTGGCTCTGCGTCGGCAGCGTTGCCGCCCAGTTCGGTTCCGGGAAACTCCCGGTCCAGCTGAGGTAGTTGTCCAGCGGCGCCCAGGCCGACTGGAAATCGCCGGTGTTCACGTACTCGCGCTTGTTGTAGCTCAGGCCCGCCATGAACTGGTGCTCGCGGCCAAGCAGCTGGAACGGACCGTCGACGTAACCATCGACGCCGTCCACCTTGCGGTGGGTCTTGTAGTAGCCGGCCATCGGCAGTACGCCGGCTCCGGTGGTCTTGTTGAAGCCGCCGCCGTAGAACGGGTAGAACAGCTTGTCGTCGGCATCGGTCCGGTCATGGGTCGCGCCGATCTTGAACTTCCAGCCGTTGCCGAAGGCGTGCTGCAGGGTGGCGAACGCGCGCTTGCTGGTGGTGTCCCAGAAGGTCCAGTCCGGCGACGGATTGAACGAGGTCGGATAGTTGGTGGGGGTGCCATCGGAGAACCACATGGGGAAGCCGCCCCAGGTTGGTGCGGTGGCCTTCTTGTGCTGGTAGTCGTAGCCCACGCTCAGCTGCGTGTCCGGAGTGAGGTCGGCATCGATGACGGCATAGCCCAGCCTCTTGCGCTGGTTGTAGCGGTCGACCTGCGAATCGGTATCCAGATAGCTGCCGATCACGCGGCCACGGACGGTGCCGCTGGCATTGAGCGCGCTGCCCACGTCGACGGTGGTGCGGGTGCGGCCCCAGCTGCCGACGTTCATCGACACACTGCCGGCCAGTTCGGCGCTGTCGGCGTGCTTGCGGATCAGGTTCACCGATGCGGATGGATTGCCGGCGCCGCTGAGCAGGCCGGTGGCGCCGCGAACCACCTCCACGCGGTCATACAGCGCCAGGTCCAGGCCGGAATCGCCGTAGCTCCAGTTCTGCACCATCTGCGTCGGCAGGCCGTCGAACTGGTAGGCATCGATGTAGAAGCCGCGCGCATAGAACTCGGTGCGCTCGCTGTCGGACTGGGTGCTGGTCACGCCGGTGGTGTTGGCCAGCACGTCGATGATGTCGTCCAGCTTCTGATCTTCGATGCGCTGGTGGCTGATGATGCTGACCGACTGCGGGATCTCACGCGGTGCCAGATCGAAGCGGGTGCCAGCCGAGGTGCGGCGTACCGAGTAGCCTTCGGCGCGTTCGCCCTTGACCACCACCTTGTCGAGCGTGGTCGGGTCGGCGGTGGTGTCGGCGAAGGCGGTCGGGGCCACGGAGCAGAGAGCAGCGAACACGGCAATGGACAGCCGCTGCGGCTGCAGGGTACGGAAGGCGGGACGGTTCATGGGGGATCCTGGACGAGCACGCGCGTTCGGCCGGCATCCAGAAGGCGAGGCGCTACGGGTAGGGGAAGGGCGGGCAGGCCGTCCTGGCACCACCGGAAACGAAAGAAATGGTAATACGAACAATTCCTATTTACAAATCATGAACGGATCGATCCGCGGGGGCGCAATGGCGGTCAGCGCAGCAGCGGCAACGGGTCGCGGGGGCCGTTCGTGCCGTAGATGCCCCAGTGCAGGTGCGGCGGCGTGCCCTTGGCGTTGCCGCTGTCGCCGACGTGGCCTAGAAGGTCACCGGCCTGGACCACCTGGCCGCGCGCCAGGCCCTCTGCCCAGTCTTCCAGATGCGCGTAGTAGTAGCGCTCGCGCCCGGGCCCGATCACCCAGACCTGGCGGCCACCGAGGCCGCGTTCGCTGACATCCGCGATGACGCCGGCAGTGACGCTGCGCACCGGCGTGCCGCGCTTGGCGAAGATGTCGATACCGGCGTGGGAGCGGTCACGGCCTCGCGGCGCGCCGAAGGTGTCGGCAATCTGCCGGGGGCGTACACCCTCCACCGGCACCGGCAGTTCGGTGGCAGCCGGCATCCGTGTCAGCGACCAGAGCATTCGCGGCGTGGCCGCCCACGGGCTGTTCCACAGCGCCATCGCGGCAACAACGGCAATGGCCAGCCACAGGCCGCGCAGCAGCCAGCGGCGCAGGCGGTGGGCAGGAGAGGGGGGGGTACTCATGGTTTCGGAGTGTAGAGTCGAGCCATGCTCGACTGCTTCAGCTTTGCGGTCAAAAGGCAGTCGAGTCTGGCTCGGCTCTACAGAACCGGTACCAGCGGAACCTCGAAACTCCGCTTCAACGTGCCCAGTGCCACCGAGGTGCGGAAGCGCTCGATATTGTCGTCGCCGCCGAACAAGCGCTCGGTAATCGCTTCGTATTCTTCCATCGACGCCGCCGAAAGCAGCAGCAGGAAATCGCCGTCACCGGTGATCGAATAGCACTGCTGCACGGCCGGGTCGTCCTGCACGCGACGCTTGAACGGCGCCACGCGTTCGCGCTGCTCGCTGACCACGCGCACCTCGACGATGATGGTCAGCGGTCGTCCGACCTTCGCCGCAGCGACCACGGCCACATTGGCCGCGATCACACCGCTGTCCTGCAGGCGCTTGATCCGGCGCTGCACCGCTGGAGTGGACAGGTGCACGGCCTCGGCGATTTCGCGTTGCGGTAGGGTGTTGTCCCGCTGTAGCAGGTCGAGGATGGCGCGGTCGAAGCTGTCGAGCACGGGGGCGGTGGCCATGGCGAGCAGAAGTTGCACGAACGGGCTGTCAATTGAGCCAAGTGCTCGGCGCCGGCGCAATAGACTTTGCGCATGCAGACTTCACGATTCGCGCCGATGTTGCCGGCGCTGGCAGTGCTGGGTTCGGTTACTTCGCTGGCCATCGGCACGTCTTACGCCAAACACCTGTTCCCGCTGATCGGCGCGCAGGGCACCAGCGCACTGCGGGTGGGCTTCTCGGCGCTGTTGCTGCTGCTGTTCTGGCGGCCGTGGCGCTGGAAGACCAGCCGCGTGGATGCGATCACCATCCTGCGCTACGGGCTCACCCTGGGCCTGATGAACCTGCTGTTCTACATGGCCCTGCGCACGATCCCCTTCGGCATCGCGGTGGCCATCGAGTTCACCGGCCCGCTGACGGTGGCGATGCTGTCATCACGACGACCGATCGACTTCCTGTGGGTGGGCTGCGCGGCGGTGGGGCTGCTGTTGCTGTTGCCGATCGGTGGCGGCCCGGCGCTGGATCCGGCAGGCGTGCTGTATGCCATGGGTGCGGCGGCGTGCTGGGGCCTGTACATCGTGTTCGGCAAGCGTGCCGGCCACCTGCACGCCGGGCATTCGGTGTCGCTGGGCCTGCTGGCCGCGTCGCTGGTGGTGGTACCGGTGGGCGTGGTGCATGCTGGTGCCGCGCTGCTTGATCCGAAGATCCTGGCTGCTGGCCTGCTGGTGGCGTTGGTGTCCAGCGCGATCCCGATGTCGCTGGAGATGATGGCGCTCAAGCGCCTGCCGAAGGAGACCTTCGGCATCCTGATCAGCATGGAGCCGGCGGTGGCCGCGCTGTGGGCGATGCTGCTGCTGCACGAGCACCTGCATGGGCTGCAGTGGCTGGCGATCGGCTGCACGGTGCTGGCCTCGGTGGGCAGCACGATGACCGCGCGGCGGCTGAAGGTGCCGGTGGTGCAGGCGGGATAGCGCCGGGCCATGCCCGGCGGAGAGCGTGCGGACCAACGGTCCGCACCCACCAGGGCAGCGTGCCAACCAAGGTTGGCACCCACCAGGGCAGTGGTCCGCACCCACCAGAGCGGCGCGCCAACCAAGGTTGGCCCCTACCAGGGTCGGTAGCGCCGGGCCATGCCCGGCGAGCGCAGCGGCAGCGCGTCAGCGCAGGGCGTTGGCCGGTACGTCGATCGCCATCGCCAGCGCGAGGTGATCGGAGAACGCCGCCGGTACGGCTTCCACGGTGCGGGTCTGCAGTCCGCTGCTGACCAGGATGTGGTCGATGGCGCGGTCGGGGCGCCAGCTGGGGAAGGTCGGCACGATGCAGCCGGGTGGCTGCAGCCGGGTCTTCTGGTACAGCACCTGCATTTCCGGGCGTTCGGCCAGGCAGTTGAAGTCGCCCATCAGTACGGCATTGGGGTGGTCGGACAGCAGCTCGGCGATGAAGCCCAGCTGCGACATCCGCGAACCCGCCCCCAGCGACAGATGGGCCACCGCCACCGCCAGGCCATCCTCGCCATCCCCGAACTTGGCCAGCAGTACGCCGCGCCCGCCGATACGGCCGGGCAGGGCGTGGTCCTGTACTTCCACCGGTTCCAGTTTGCTCAGCAGGCCATTGGCGCTGGAGGCGACCCCGCCCATGCGCCGGTTCGGCTGGTGGCTCCAGTAGTTGAAGCCGGCGCGCTGGGCCAGGTAGTGGGTCTGGTTGGTGAAGCCCGAGCGCAGGCTGCCCGGGTCGGCCTCCTGCAGGCCGACGATGTCGTGTTCGCGCGCCAAGGTGGCGATCGCGTCAAGACTGCTGCGCTTGCGACCCGCCGGCAGCGCATGTGACCAGCTGCGGGTCACATAGTCACTGTAGCGGCGGGTACTTGAGCCGGCCTGGATGTTGGCCGTCAGCAAGCGCAGGGTCCGTGTGTGGGGGGAAGTCACGGCCGGGAACAGCTTCTCTTGGATCAGTGAGCCTGGGCCGCGCCGCGCTCGCGGGCGATCAGGTGGTCGGCGATGCGCAGCATGTCCGGGAAGCTCTTGCCCTTCACCAGGTACTTGCCGTTGACGATGATCGACGGGGTGCCGCTGATCTGGCTGCGCTGGGCGAACTGCTTGGCCGAGTTGGTCTTGGCATTCACCGCGAAGCTGCCCATGGTGGCGGCGAACTGCTTCGGATCCACGCCGTAGGCGCCGTAGAACTTGGCGATGTCGTCCACCGAGTCACGGCCGCGCTCGCCCTTCAGGGTCTTCTGCGAGTGGATGGCGGCGTACAGCGCCTCGTGGGTCTTTTCCTGCACGGCCAGGGTCTGCGCGGCGTAGAAGGCACGGGCGTAGTCATCCCAGGTGCCGCCGAACATGGCCGGCACGTAGACGAAGTTCACGTCGCTCGGCAGGCCGGCCTTCCACGGGCCGACCAGCGGCTGGAACGCGGCGCAGGCCGGGCAGACGTAGCCGAAGATTTCGGTCACTTCGATCTTGCCGGCGGCCGGCTGGAACGGCTGGCCGTTCGGGATCACCTGGTAGTCGGCGCCTTCCACCGGGGCCGGGCCGGTCAGTGCGGTGGTGGTCGGGGCCGGTGCAGCGGCAGGGGCGGCTTCAGCCGCGGCCTTCTCGCCTTCGGCAGCGGCCGGGGCGGCGCCTTCGGCGCCAGCGGCAGGCGCAGCCGGCTCGGTGGTGGCCGGAGCGGCGGTCGGCTCAGCCGGGGCGGCGGTGGTGTTGGTGCTGCCATCGTCGGCCTTGCAGGCGGCCAGGATCGGCAGCAGCGCTGCGAGTGCGAGGGCGTAACGGATCTTCATGGAAACGTCTCCAGCATCTGGATAGGTGGGGCCGGCAACCAGTGCCGGCCAGAGGGAAATGATGACATGCGGCGGCGACAGCGCCGTGTCGATGGTGTGTATTGGTTCAGCGGCCGCGGGCGGCGCGGGCCTGGGCGATCAGCGCCGAGGCGATGCGCAGCTGGTCGTCGAAACTGTTGCCACGCACCAGGTACTGGCCGTTGATGATGATCGCCGGGGTGCCCGGAATCTTGGTGCGCTGGGCGAAGGCGCGGGCCGCGTCGACCTTCTTCTGCACCGCATCGCTGCGCAGGGCCTGGATGTAGCGGTCCGGGGTCACGCCATAGGCCTTGTAGAAGTTGGCGAGCTCATCGGCCGAGACGTTCTGCATCGGCAGCGAGCCATCCTGATGCAGGGCCTTGAACACGGCCGCGTGGCTGCGCTTGGCCACGCCTACCTGGTCGGCGGCGTAGTAGGCCAGCGCCCAGGCATCCCAGGCGCCACCGAATGCGGCCGGGACCGGGGTGAAGCGCACGTCGGCCGGCAGCTTGGCCGCCCAGGCTTCCAGCTGCGGCTCGAAATGGGCGCAGTGTGGGCAGGTGTAGCCAAAGACTTCGACCACCTCGATCTTGCCGGCCAGCGGCTGGAACGGGCCCGGCTGGGCGATGCGCTCGTAATCCTTGCCTTCAACCAGCGGGGCATTGGCGGGGGTGGCGGCGCAGGCTACCAGCGGCAGCAGCACCAGCAAAGACAACAGCAGGCGGGAAATCAACCTCATCGACACGCATCTCCGTTGAAAAAAGCAACGCCGGCGCGGTCGCCGGCGTGAAGGAAACATACCGCAGGCGCAGGCCGTGGTGGCGGCCCGGGCCGACCAATGGTGGTCAGGGGGCGGCGACCGGTTGTGCCGGTACAGGCGCGGCAGCCACGTCATCGGCCTTGTTGTGCAGGCCCTGCAGGTAGCTGGACAGCGCCTGCACCTCCTGCTCGCTCAGCTTCTGCGCGACCGTGGCCATGATCTGGAAGTGCGCCTTGTCGGTTTCGTGGGTCTGCCCGGCCTGGTATTCCTGCAGGCGCCGCGCGACATAGCTGGCGTGCTGGCCACCGATATGCGGGTAGGCCGGGCCCGGATTGCCAGCGCCGCTGGGGCCGTGGCAGGCCATGCAGGCCGGCAGGCCACGCTTGGCGTCGCCGCCGCGGTACAGCTGCTGGCCGATCTCGTAGAACTTCATGCCCTTGTAGGGGCCTTCGGTAACCGCCGTGTCGTCGGCGATGCCGGCGGTGGCTTTCTGCGTGGCGAAGAACGCGCCGATGTCGCGCATGTCCTGCGGGGTGAGGTTCTGCACGAACGGCACCATCGCCACCGCCGCACCGGAACTGCGCTGGCCGTTGGCGATCAGGGCCATCTGCTGGGCCACGTAGCGTTCGCTCTGGCCGGCGATGGACGGGTACATCTCCACCGTGGAGTTGCCGTCGGCGCCATGGCAGGCCGCGCAGGCCGAGGCCTTGGTCTGGCCGGCCTTGGCATCGCCCCAGTGGGTCTTGCTGAAATCGACCTCCAGCGAGGCGGTGTTGATCGGCCCGTTGTCGGGCAGCGGGGTCAACGTGGTCTGCGCGAACGCAGCGGCGGCAACGACTACGGCAGTGGCAAGGGCGGATACGGCAAGAACGCGAGCGTGGCGCATGCTAAAGCTCCGTATGGACCGGGCCGGGCGGCAGCCACGGCATCGCCCGGATTATCAACGCCGTTTCCGCGCACGGTCAACGCAGCAGTGCAGCATTTTCCCGGCGGAGGGCCCTGGGCCGGGCGCGCGGTGCCGCAACATGCGATCCTATGCACATGTCATTGCTCATCGAACGCGCCCAATACCACCTCTCTGCCCACAACATGGGGCAGCTGCCGCCCGATGAGGGGGCCGAAGTGGCCTTTGCGGGCCGCTCCAACGCCGGCAAGTCCAGTGCCCTCAACGCATTGACCCGGCAGAACAGCCTGGCCCGTGTCTCCAAGACCCCTGGCCGCACCCAGCAGCTGGTGTTCTTCCAGGTGACCCCGGAAGCCCATCTGGTCGATCTGCCCGGTTACGGCTACGCCAAGGTGCCGCTGGACCTGCAGGCGCACTGGCAGGCCTTCATCGACCGCTACTTCCGCACCCGCAATGCGCTGAGGGGCCTGGTGGTGGTGATGGATATCCGCCACCCGCTGAAGGACTACGACCGGCAGATGCTGGCCTATGCCGTGCAGCGTGGCCTGCCGGCGCATGCGTTGCTGACCAAGGCCGACAAGCTGAGCCGCAGCCAGCAGATGCAGACCCTGCAGAAGGTGCGCAAGGAACTGCACTCCTCCTTCGGTGATACGGTCAGCGTGCAGGTGTTCTCCGGCGCCGCCCGCACCGGTGTGGACGAAGCCCGCGGCATCATCGGCGGCTGGTTGGGGCTGGAATAAGGCATTTTCGGTCGCCCGGCTGGCGGCCGGGCGCTACCGCTCTGATGCCCGGTAGTGCCGGCCGCTGGCCGGCAACGCCACCAGGCCCGGTGGCACCTCATTTCAACGGCGAATACTCCGCCGGCACCCACGCATAGGCCTTGCCCTCGCCACGCACATGGCCCAGGCCGGGGAACGGCAGGTGCGCACCTGCCACCCACCAGCCGTTGGCGGTGGCCTGCTGCAGCAGGCTGCGGCGGCTGGCGATGGCCGCCTTGCGGTCCGAATCGGCCTCGAACGCGGCCTCCGGGTGCGCGAACTGCACCGCGTGGAAGTGCAGCACATCGCCCCACACCAGTAGCGACTGGCCCAGGCTGTCGAACCGGTAGGAGACATGGCCCGGGGTATGGCCATGGGTATCCATCGCCACCGCGCCACCGGGCAGGGCATCGCCGGGGCTGAACGTGCGCAGGTGGCCGCTGGCCTGGTACGGCGCCACCGCGTTGCGTGCCAGTGGGAAGGCGAAGCGTACGCCTTGCGGTGCACTGGCCTCGCTGGCCGGGTTGAGCCAGTAACCGGCATCGGCCTTGGACAGCCACACCGTGGCGTTCGGGTAGGCCGGCTTGCCCTGCGCGTCGAGTACGCCACACAGGTGATCCGGATGGGCATGGGTCAGCAGCACGTCATCCACCTCGGCCGGGTCGACGCCGGAAGCACGCAGATTGCCCAGCACCTGGCCCAGTCCGGGGCCGAAGCACTGTGCGGTACCGGTATCGACCAGGGTCAGGTGATTGCCCTGGCGCACCAGGAAAGCGTTGATCGCGGTCTGCAGGCCTTTCTTGTCTTCGGGCACGTAACGGCCTTCCAGCAAGCGGCTGACCAGCGTCGGCGGCACGTCCACCACTTCCTGCCGACCCAGCGCGACCACGCCATCGAACAGGGCGGTGACCTGCAGCGCCCCGACGCGCTGGTGGTAGACGCCTGGGACCTGCTGGGTGGGGGCAGGCGACGTGGTTTCGGCCAGCGCGGCCAGTGGCAGGGATGACAGGGCCAACAGCAGGGCGTGGTGCAGCGGCAGGGGACGCAGGGTCATGGCGGTTCTCGGTGGATGACGGGCAATTCCGTTGCTGCATAGCGTGCCGTGGCCGGTGTGTGCGCGGCGCTCAAACCACTACGCGGAATGCTCATGGAAGGGGTGTCTGCAGGGCTGCGCCCTGCACCCGCAGAGGCAACGGCAACGACCGAAGCAACAGCAACGGCCGAAGCAACAGCAACGGCCGAAGCAACAGCGGGCTATCCGTGGGATGGCGGGGTGGGTCCGGTTGCGGGAGACGCCGTAAACCCGTCCATGGGGGCTTGGCCGCGGCATCCATGCCGCGGACACTCCCGCAACCGGACCCACCCCGCCTTCGACAGTTTTCTGCGATCTGTTGGAAATGCTCTTGGGGGTCATATCCGTTTTCCGCAGGAAAACGGATATGACCCCAGAATTTCATTCGATATCTGACAGATGTGTCGACCAAGGTCGACACCTACCAACAGCCGAGTGAACCTGTCGAAGGTGGGGCGGTATCGGAGTGCGGGGTGTCAGCCGCATGGATGCGGCTGCCAAGCCTACAGGGACGTACTTGCGGCGTCCCCGCACTCCGATACCGCCCCCCTATCCCACGGAATGCATGCTGTTGCTGTTGCTTCGGCCGTTGCCGTTGCCTCTGCGGGTGCAGGGCGCAGCCCTGCCGAACACCCTCAAATGTCTGTAGGAGCCAGCCCGTACTGCTCGGCGAAGCGCTTGCTGAAGCTCGCCGCAGACCGGTAGCCCGCGCGTGCGGCCACGGTCTTCAGCGGCAGATCCGTCGTGTACAGCAACGTCATTCCATGTGCCAGCCGCGCCTCGGTCAACAACTGCCGCAGGCTGGTGCGCTCGGCCGCCAGCCGACGGCGCAGGGTCGCGCCGCTCAGCGCGAACTGCTCTTCCACATCGCGTGATTGCCAGTCGCGGGCCGGTTCGGCGGCGATGCGATCGCGGATCTGTTCACCCAGGCTCGGTGCCTGCGGCAGCAGCAGGTTGCCATGGCCCTGCCGGCACAGGGTCAGTACCAGCGAGGCCAGGGCCAGCCGTGCGTCGCTGTAACGGCCGTCCTGCAGCGATTGCCGCCACTGTCGCAGCACCGCGCCATGCTCGGTCAATGGCAACCGCCCCATCACCGGGCCGGCGCTGGGCAGCGCTTCGCTCCACAGCGTGCGCGCCGCGGCCAGTACTTCGGCACACAGCGGTACGATGGCACTGAGGTAGCGGCCGGTCCCCGGGTCGGGTGTGTTGACCACATCGATGCGGCAGCGCTGGGTCAGCAGCAGGATGTCGCCGGGGATGAAGTCCAGCGACTGGTGCGCGGTGCGTACCTGCTTGCGGCCTTCCAGCAGGATTGCGAACTGCGGCTGTGGGATTTCCACCGAACTGGCGCCGTGTTCGCGGCGCGCAGTGATGCAGGCATAGCCTTCGGCGCGGTCGCAGCCGGCCAGGCTGGCCATCTCCGCCAGCAGGGCGACGGCCGGTGGCAGCATCGCGGTCATGACACGTGGGCTCCCAGCAGTCTGCCGACACCGGCAGCGGCGGCCATTGCCAGCGCGCCCCAGAACATTACCCGGATCGCACCGCGTGCAGGCGAAGCACCGCCGGCCCGGGCGGCCATTGCGCCGGTCAGGCACAGGCCGAGCAGGGTGCTGGCCGTGGTCATCATCGCCACCTTGTTGGCCGGTGCCAGCAGCGCGGTCAGCACCGGCAGCGCGGCGCCGCAGGTGAAGGCGCCGGCCGAGGCCATCGCCGCCTGCAGCGGGCGTGCGCGCAGTTCTTCGGTGATGCCCAGCTCGTCGCGGGCGTGAGCGCCCAGTGCATCGTGGGCGGTAAGCTGCTCGGCAACCTGCCGCGCAAGCGCCGGTTCCAGTCCGCGGTGACGGTAGATCGCCGCCAGCTCTTCCAGCTCGCTGTGCGGGTCTTCGTGCAGTTCACGCTTCTCCATGGCCAGGTCGGCGTTTTCGGTGTCGGCCTGGGTCTGCACGGAGACATACTCACCGGCAGCCATCGACATCGCACCCGCTACGGTGCCGGCTATGCCGGTGGCGAGGATCGTGCTGGCCGAAGCGCCGCTGGCGGCCACGCCGACGACCAGGCCGGCCACTGATACGATGCCGTCGTTTGCCCCCAGCACGGCGGCACGCAGCCAGCCGACACGGTCGGCGCGGTGCAGCTCAGGGTGTCGTGAATGGCGGCTCATGGCTTCGAGTGTACGAGGGTCAAGAGGGCGTCGGTAGGATGCTGAAACCCGTCACCGTCGCATGACGCAACGGGCCGCCACGCTATAGTGCGCCCTTGCGATGCAAGGCTCCCAGCCCCACATCCCCTGCCACTGTCCAGCGAGTCCTCCCCTTGTCGAGCCCCAGCCACGTCGCCGATACGCCCATTACCGACCGCTCGCAGCTGGTGGCGGAGATCGCCTCCGGCGAGAAGCCCCGCGCGCAGTGGCGCATCGGTACCGAGCACGAGAAGTTCGGGTTCCGCCTGGATGACCTGCGTCCACCGACCTTCGAAGGCGAGCGCGGGATCGAAGCGCTGCTCAATGGCCTGGTGCGGTTCGGCTGGGCACCTGTGCAGGAGAACGGCAATACCATCGCCCTGCTGCGCGATGGCGCCTCGGTGACGCTGGAACCGGCCGGCCAGCTGGAACTGTCCGGCGCGGCGCTGGAGACCATCCACCAGACCTGCGTGGAAACCGGCACCCACCTCAACGAGGTGGCGCAGGTGGCCGGTGAACTGCAGCTGGGCTTCCTCGGTATGGGCTTCCAGCCGAAGTGGAAGCGCGACGAGATGCCGTGGATGCCGAAGGGCCGCTACAAGATCATGCGTTCGTACATGCCCAAGGTCGGCTCGCTGGGCCTGGACATGATGACCCGCACCTGCACGGTGCAGGTGAACCTGGATTACGCCACCGAAGCGGACATGGTGAAGAAGTTCCGCGTGTCGCTGGCGCTGCAGCCGATCGCCACCGCGCTGTTCGCCGATTCGCCGTTCACCGAAGGCAAGCCCAACGGCTACCTGAGCTACCGCTCGCACATCTGGACCGACACCGACGCCGACCGCACCGGCATGCTCGACTTCGTGTTCGAGGATGGCTTCGGTTACGAGCGCTATGTCGATTACCTGCTCGACGTGCCGATGTATTTCTCCTACCGCGATGGCATCTACCACGACGCCAGCGGGCAGAGCTTCCGCGATTTCATGCAGGCCAAGCTGCCGGTGCTGCCGGGCGCGCTGCCGACCATGCGCGACTGGTCGGACCATATGACCACCGCGTTCCCGGAAGTGCGCCTGAAGAAGTACCTGGAAATGCGCGGCGCCGATGGTGGCCCGTGGAGCCGCCTGTGCGCGCTGCCGGCGTTCTGGGTCGGCCTGCTGTACGACGACACCGCTCTGGATGCCGCCTGGGACCTGGTGCGTGACTTCACCCTGGCCGAGCGTCATGCGCTGCGTGACGGCGTGCCGAAGCATGCGATGAACCTGCCGTTCCGCAATGGCAGCGTGCGTGACCTGGCCCGCGAGGCGGTGAAGATTTCCGTGGAAGGCCTCAAGCGCCGCGCGGCGCGCAATGCCGACGGCCAGGACGAGAGCAAGTTTCTGGACGTGCTGCAGGAGATCGTCGAGTCCGGCCTGACCCCGGCCGAACGCAAGCTGGCGCTGTTCCATGGCCGCTGGCACGGCGACGTCGATCCGGTGTTCCGCGAGTTCGCGTACTGACACTGTTCCGGCGGGTGCCAACCGGGGCCGGCACCTGCCGTTGCGTCACCACCCGCGCGCTGCGAACAGGCGCGCGTAGATGCCGCGAACCACATCCTGCTTGCTGCGGTTGTAGGCCTGCACGTTGGCATTGCCCTGCAGTGCTGCCTGCTTGGCCTGTGCATAGCGCCTGCGGTCATCTTCATGGCTGCGCAGCCAATCGCGGAACAAGCAGTGGCGGAGGTGCTCGGCGCAACCAGGTGCGAACACGTGCAGGTTCACGCGCGGCACGTCCAGTCGCAGCATGCGGTGCTGGTACCACGAGGGTTCGCGGATGGTCAGCACGTAGCCCAGTGCCTGCAGCGCTGGCAGCCAGGCCGCTTCGTCGGCGGGATCGGCAACCAGCAGGTCGATGTCCAGTACCGGTTTGGCCGGCAGGCCCGGCACCGCGGTGGAGCCGACATGTTCAATGCCCAGCGCGGTGTTGCCGAGTGTCGCCTGCAGCTGCGTGCGCTGCTGCTCGAACTGGTCGGCCCACAGCGTGGACCAGGGCACCACCTGCAGCGCTTCCGGCTGCGGCGCGCCGAGAACCCAGGGATTCTCCTCAGGGTCGCCATCGGCGAAGGTGGTGATTGCGGTGGGATCGAGCGGGATATCGGACATGCCCACCATGGTGCCATGCCCGGCGGTGATGTCAGCCCGGCTTGCCATCCCGCCGCGGGCTCAGATAGATCCAGCCCAGCCGCGCCACCCACGGTGCCAAGGCCAGCAACCAGCCGATGGCTGCGGCGAAATGCCACGCATAGGCGTCGGGCATCAGTTCGGCAGCGATGCGCATGATCGCCACCGCCTGCAGCGCGACGAACGCAAACCAGGCCACTGCCGGCATCACCAGCGGTCGGCCGGAATGGCCCTGGGTGACCCGGGTCACCATCGCCACCAGCAGGCTGCCGAACAGGCCCACGGCGAGGGCATGCAGCGGCGCGCGGCCGAGCAGTTGCGGATGGCCCAGCATCTGGCCGATGTCCTGCAGCAGATACAACGCGAAGCTGATCGGCAGCCACGCCAGCGCCAGGAACAGCGCGGCAAGCAGGCCGGGCATCGGCCCGCGCGGCCACCAGTGCCACAGCGCCTGGATCGACAGCGCCAACAGCGGTGCGTCGGCCAGCCATAGCCAGGCCTCGGCCTGCAGGATCATCAACAACAGGCGCAACAGCATCAGCGCCCACATCACGGCCAGCCAGCGCAGCGGCCGCCACGGCACGTAGCCGGTCACCACGTTGTTGGCGAAGAACGGAATCATGCGGTGGGCGACGGTGAGATAGATCGGCAGCAACAAACCAAACGTTCCCAACGCCACATGCACAGGCATCAGCGTGGCACGGCCGCAGGCTACGGCCATGAACGCGAGCAGGCCCAGCCAGCCGAGCAGCAACGCCGCGAAGCAGGCACGTGCATGCCAGTTACGGTTGGGGCCGGCGGCCTTGAGTACGTGGCCGAGCACGATCAATCCGGCGCTCCAGCCGGCCAGTGCCAGCAGCAGGCCGGGCCAGAGCCCGGGTGTCCATCCGCAGGCGGCGGCAATCAGCAGCGCCTGCCCGCCGAACAGGCCGAGCCCCACCGGTGCATAGCGGCTGCGCGGCAGCTCGGGCTGGTTCATCCAGCGCGGAAACACGGTAAGCAGGAAGCCGAAGATGAAACTGGGCAGCACCAGGTACTGCATCAGCAGCGCGTGCAGCCAGGCTGGTGGCAGCGATGGTGGCTGTGGCGTCCACAGGCCACGCAGCGCACCCAGCCACAGCGTCCACCACAGCATCGCCAGCAACAGGTTGCTGGCACCGATGAAGAACAGCAGCCGATGCGGTGCACGCATCAGCATCGCAGGGGAGGGTAGGCGGGCCATGCAGTGAGTCTGCGCCCCGCGTGTGGCGGGGGCCTTGACCTTCGTCATGCCCAAGGAGGCAGGCAACCGCTTCGCTCGCCGGGCATGGCCCGGCGGACGGGCCGTGCAACGCAAACAAGAAACCCCGGCAGTGCCGGGGTTCTTCGTTCACAGTCGCCGATCGATCAGGCGGCGTTCTTCATCGTCGCCATGTCGATCACGAAGCGATAGCGCACATCGTTCTTCGCCATGCGCTCCCAGGCTTCGTTGACGTCCTTCATGTCGATCACTTCGACGTCGCTGACGATGCCGTGCTCGGCACAGAAGTCCATCATTTCCTGGGTTTCGGCCATGCCGCCGATTGCCGAACCGGTCAGGTGCTTGCGGCCGAAGATCACGCTTCCACCGGTCAGCGGCGGGTCCAGTTCGGTCAACACGCCGACCAGGCACATGGTGGCTTCGCGCTTGAGCAGGCCCATGTACGGATTGGTGTCATGGCCGACCGGGATGGTGTTGAGCAGGAAGTCGAAGCTGCCGGCGTGTGCCTTCATCTGCGCGGCATCGCGCGAGACCAGTACTTCATCGGCGCCCAGGCGCTTGGCATCGGCACCCTTTTCCGGCGTGGTGGTGATCATCACCACGTGCGCGCCGAGCGCCTTGGCGAACTTCACGCCCATGTGGCCGAGGCCACCGAGGCCGATTACGCCGACCTTCTGGCCCGGGCCGACCTTCCAGTGACGCAGCGGCGACCAGGTGGTAATGCCGGCGCACAGCAGCGGCGCGGCCGCCTTCAGGTCAAGGGTGTCGGACACCTTCACCACGAAGCGCTGCTCGACCACCACGTGGTCGGAATAGCCACCGTAGGTCGGCGCACCGTCCGCGCGCTCGCGGCCGTTGTAGGTCCAGGTCGCGCCTTCGGCGCAGTACTGTTCCAGGTCGTGTTCGCAGGCATCGCAATGGCGGCAGGAATCGACCATGCAGCCGACGCCGGCGTGGTCGCCCACCTTGAAACGGGTGACCTCGCTGCCGACTTCGGTGACCCGGCCGATGATCTCGTGGCCCGGCACCATCGGGTAGATCGAACCACCCCAGTCGTCACGGGCCTGGTGCAGGTCCGAATGGCAGATGCCGCTGTAGAGGATCTCGATGCGCACGTCGTTCGGGCCGACGGCGCGGCGCTCGAATTCGAACGGCACCAGCGGGTCGGTATGGGTATGGGCGGCGTAACCACGGGCGAGGGACATGGGGAATCCTTGGCGGGTTTGTCGAAAGGCGTTTTACAATACGCGGCGTAACCCGGGGTAAGAAGCCCGGATATCGGCATGATTCATCAAGGCAGACTGCACAATCATGGCCACTGACAATCTCTCGCACCTGGCCGCGTTCGCGGCGGTTGCCCGTCACCGAAGCTTCCGCCGCGCCGGCGCCGAGCTGGCCCTGTCGACTTCGGCGGTGAGCTATGCGATCCGCGCGCTGGAAGAGCGGCTGGGCGTGGGGCTGTTCCACCGCACCACCCGCAGCGTGGCCCTGACCGAGGCCGGCCAGCGCCTGCTGGAGCGCCTGCAGCCGGCGCTGGGCCAGGTGCATGACGCGCTGGAGGAGATGAACCAGTTCCGTGCCGCACCGGCGGGACTGCTGCGCATCAACGCCACCCGCGCGGCGGTACCGACCCAGCTGGGACCGCGGCTGGCGCGCTTCCTGCACGCGCATCCGGACATTCGGGTGGAGCTGACCGAAAACGACGGCCTGGTCGACATCGTCGCCGAAGGCTACGACGCCGGCGTGCGCCTGCACGAGTTCGTGCCCGAGGACATGGTGGCGGTGCCGATGGGGCCACCACTGCGTGGTCTGATCGTCGGCGCGCCGGACTACCTGCGGCGACACCCCGCGCCCCGGCACCCGCGCGATCTGGCCGCGCATGAATGCATCCGCTTCCGCTTCGCCAGCGGCCATCTGTACAAGTGGCAGTTCGAGCGCGAGGGGCAGGCGCTGGAGATCGATGTGCCGGGGCGGCTGACCCTGGGCGAGCAGGGCACCGTGGTCAGTGCCGTGCTCGATGGCATCGGCCTGGCCTATGTGCTGGAAGATACCGCGCGGCCGTACATCGACTCCGGGCAGATGGTGGCGGTGCTGGAAGACTGGAGCGAACCGTTCGCCGGTTTCGCGCTGTACTACCCGAAGCAGCGGCAGATGCCGGCAGCGTTGCGCGCGTTCGTGGATATGTTGCGGGAGTGAGTTGCAGTAGCTGATGCAGTGCCGGCCAACGGTCGGCACCCACCAGTATCGGCCATGCGCGGATGGGTTCTGCTACGGCGCCTGCAACACCGGCGCCAACAACGCCATGCACTCACGCAGATGCACCTCTACCGGCGCATCCTCGGCCACCACGCCGATCACACGTTCGCGTAGTGGCTCGGCCACCGCCATCGCCAGGATCAGCCGTGCCATGCACGCGGCATCTCCCTCGCGCAGCAGCCCACGTTGCTGCTGCCGCGCCAGCCAGTCGGCCAGCAGCGCCCGGCAGCGCTCGATGCCGTTGTCCAGGTAGGCCTGCAGCAGCGCGTCCTTGCCGGGAAAGTCGGTCGCCAGCAGGCGGAACACCTGCACCGCCTGCGGCGAAAGCGCCTGTGCACACACTGCCTGCAGGATGACCTGCAGCAGCGGCAGTACCTCGTCACTGTCGTGCGCGTCCCGCTGCAGCTGCGGCGCGAAGCCGTCCGTCCACTCGCGCACCGCCAGCCCGACCAGCGCTTCGCGGTTGCTGGCATGGCGGTACACAGTCTTCTTCGCCACCCCGGCGTGCGCCGCTACGGCCTCGATGGTGGTGGCCTCGTACCCCTGGACCAGCAGCAGTTCCAGGGTGGCCTGCAGCACCGCATGGCGGACCTCGGCTTCTGGTCGCGCTGGACGGCCGCGGCGGCGGGTCGGCGTTGAGGGCTCGGGCAGGGTGGTGCTGTTCATTGCGCCCATCTTACCGCATACGCGTAATTGCGAAACGAATAGCGTTTCCGTATTGTCGAAGCTCCCAACCCAAAGGAGACGCCGATGGATACCGCTGTGAACGCCCGCGCCTGGCTGGACCACCACGATCTGCTCGACCCGGCGCCGATGCATCTGGAAACCGGCATCCAGCGCCGCGAAGACGGCACCTTGCTGGTGGCGGTGCGCACTGACCTGCACGGTTGCAAGGGCCGCATGCTGGACTGGTGGTTCACCTTCTTCGAGACCACCCAGCACATCCGCTGGTGGCATCCGGTCGACCATGTCGAGCACCGCGGCTGGGACGAGGCCTGGCAGCGCGGACGCAGCTACCACGGCGCCAGCATCCATGCGGTGGAATCGCTGGCCGACATTCCGCCGGTGGCGGCGCGTTTGAAGTTCCATGACCCGCACACGCTGCTGGTGCCAGAGCGCCTGCAGGCGGCACTGGATGCAGGCGATGTATCGGCGGTGATCGCCGCGCGCATCGGCTTCGGTGATCACGTGCGACTGGATGCGCACGGTGATCCCTGTGACGGGCAGATGCTGCATGTGGCACGCGATACGCCGTTCGGCTGCGTGCTGCGCAGCCGCTTCGTGCTTGGCCTGGACAGCACCGATCCGCAGCATGATGCCAGCGATGCGGTTGGCCTGGGCCTGCTCAAGCACTGCTACACCGAGTTCAGTTTCCTCTCGCGTCTGCTGCCATCGCTGTACTACGGCGAGCGCGCCAACGGCGAGGCGGTGCCGTTGCCGTGGTGAGAGGCGCATCGGTCATTCGACCAGCGCGTCGTAGCCTTCGCCACTGAACTGGATCAGGCAGAAGCCGTGGCCGAACGGATCGGCCAGCACGGCGATGCGCCCCCAGCGTCGCTCGCGCACGGACTGCTCGAGTGTCGCTCCCGCGGAAACCGCACGCGCCAGTGCGGTCTCGATGTCATCCACCACCCAGTCCAGGTGCAGCGGCGTCCAATGGCGCTCGTAATCGCGCACGTCGCCGTCCTCGGTGGCGGCGCTGCCGGCCTCGTTCTGCAGCAGGTACAACGGCGTTGGTCCACCGAGCAGTTCCACGGCGCCCGGGCCGAGGCGGCGGCCGATCCGTAGGCCGAAGGCTTCGGTGTAGAAGCCTTCAGCCACTGCAAGATCGGGAACGTCGAGATTGACGATGAATGATGCGGTGGGCGTATCCATGGGCGCATCCAGCGAATCCGGGCGGGCAGTGTACGCCCGCCGTGCGGGTACGGCCGCATCCACGCAGCATGGATCTACTGTGCGCGCGGGTAATCGAGGTAGCCTGCTTCGCCACCACCGTAATAGGTGTTGCGGTCGGGCGTGGCGAGTGCAACATCGCGTTGCAGGCGCTCGACCAGATCCGGGTTGGCGATGAACGGTTGACCAAACGCCGCCAGGTCGATGATGCCGGCCTCGACCAGTTGCAGGGCACGCTCGCGGGTCATGCCGCCGGCCAGGATCAACGTGCCAGCGTAGGCCTGCTTGAACTGCTGAAGGAAGGCGTCGCCCAGCACTGACTGGCCGCCCTGCAGGTTGTCATTGAGGTGCACATAGGCCAGGCCGCGCTTGCCCAGTTCCTCGGCCAGGTACAGATAGGTGGCTTCGTTGTCGGGGTAGAACGGCATGTCGAAGGTGAGGTTGTTCGGTGCCAGGCGCACGCCGATGCGGTGGGCGCCGATGCGCTGGGCCATCGCGTCGACGGTCTCCAGGATCAGCCGTGCGCGGTTGGGCAGCGAGCCACCGAAGCGGTCCTCGCGCTGGTTGATGAGCGGGTTGAGGAACTGTTCGAACAGGTAGCCGTTGGCCGCATGCAGTTCGATACCGTCGAAGCCGGCGGCGATCGCGTTATCGGCGCCCCGTGCGAAGTCGGCAATGATGCCCGGGATCTCTTCGGTGGCCAGCGCACGCGCCGGGGTGGGATCAGCATGGCCACGGCTGCCATCGTCCAGATACACGAACGAGGTGTTCTTCGGTGCGCTGGCGACCGGGCGGGTACCGGCGCTGACCGGTTGCCCACCCCCGGGCTGCAGCGAGGCATGCGACATGCGGCCGACGTGCCAGAGCTGGGCGAAGATCGTGCCCTGCGCGACATGCACCGCCTCGGTGACGAGCTTCCAGCCGGCCACCTGTTCGGCCGACCAGATGCCCGGCACGTCGATGTAGCCCTGGCCCTGCGGCGAGACCGGCGTGCCTTCACTGATGATCAGGCCGGCGCTGGCACGCTGCCGGTAGTACTGCGCGGTCAGTTCGTTGGCTACGACGCCGGGGTTGCGGGCGCGGGTCATCGGGGCCATCGCGATGCGGTTGCGCAGAGCGGTTCCTGACAGGTTGAAGGGGCGGAAGAGGGCGGCGGTCATGTCGGTCATCTCGGTGCGGGGGAGGCGCCAGCGGCGCGATGCACACAGGATGGAGTTGACATGCGAGCGCATAAAGCGCTTCGATCTCCCTTGGTTCGGGACTATTTGTCCCCAATGGAGTGAGAGCGATGCTGCCTCTGGAATCCTTGAATGGCCTGGTCACGTTCGTCACTACCGCACGCTCGGGCAGCTTCACCGAGGCGGCAGACGCGCTGGGCATCTCGCGCTCGGCGGTGGGCAAGGCCATCGCCCGGCTGGAAGCGCGGCTGGGGGTGCGCCTGTTCCATCGCACTACGCGGCGCATCGCACTGACCACCGATGGCGAGGCGTACTACGCCTCCTGTGCGGCCGCGCTGGAAGAAATCTCCGCGGCCGAGGCCTGCCTGGGGTCGGCCGGCCTGCCCAGCGGGCGGCTGCGCATCGACATGCCGTCCTCGTTCGGGCGGCTGGTGGTGCTGCCGGTGCTGCTGCGGTTGTGCCGGCAGTACCCGGACCTGCAGTTGACGTTGACCTTCACCGATCACTTCGTAGATCCGGTCGAAGAGGGCATCGACCTGCTGATCCGTTTTGGGGGCCTGCACCAGGCAGAGCACCTGGTCGCGCGCCGGTTGGGGCGCCAGCGCCTGGTCACCTGCGCATCGCCGGCGTACCTGCAGGCGCATGGCGTGCCGCGCGCGGTGGAGGAACTGGCGCAGCACCGCAGCATCGTCGGCTTCCGCCACGGGCAACCGATCTGGTGGCGGATCGGCAGCGAGGAGGACGAGGGCACGTTCATTCCCAGTGCGCCCTATCAACTCAATGATGGCGACGCGGTGATCGAAGCGGCCATCGCCGGGCTCGGTATCTGCCAGATGCCGGTTTCACTGGTGCGTCGCCATATGGACTCCGGCGCGCTGCAATCGGTGCTGGACGAGCACATGCAGCGGCACATCGACATCCATGCGCTGTGGCCACCGACGCGCCACCTGCGGCCCAAGGTGCGCTATGTGGTGGATGAGCTGACCCGGCTGGCGGGTGAGGGATTGTTCGATTGAGCGGGGCCCGGAAACCGGGCCCCGCCTGTGGAACCGCTGCGCCTGGACTACTTGAAGTTGTAGCGCAGGCTGGCCATGTAGCGACGGCCCAGTGAATCCAGCACATACGGGAACGGCCCGATGTCGTCGCCTACGTTGATCACCGACAACGTCACGCGAGCGGCATCGGTGATGCGGTAGGTGACGTTGGCGTCCCAGGTGGTCCAGCTGTCTCGATAGAAGTACTGACGGCTTTCCGGGGTATCGGTCATGGTGTACTGGGCGCGGCTGGTGTAGTTGGAGGCCACGCCGTAGTTCCAGTTGCCGATGCGGTGCTGTGCGGTCCAGCGGAACTGGCGCTTGGGCTCGTTGAAGCTGCCCGCCTGTTCGACGAACGGCACGTCCCGGTTCGCGGCCTGGCCACGGTTCTTCGGCATGTAGCCGTAGAAGTCCAGGTCCAGCACGCCGAAGCGCGACAGGTCCCAGCGGTAGCCGACTTCGGCAGTCCAGCCGCGGAACATCAGCACCGGGCCGTTGCCATACTCGGTCTTGATGTCGGTGGCCACGCCGGTGTTCGGATCACGCGTCACCAGGCCGCAGAAGCGGTTGGCATTGGGCACGTTGGCGGCATTGAAGTCGGCGTTGTCGAAGCAACCGGTGATGATGTCGTTGGCGCTCAGCGAGGTGATCACGTTGCTGATCTTGATGTCGTACCAGTCGGCAGCGACGCGCAGGCCGGGGATCCACTCGGGTGCGAACACGATGCCGGCCGTCCACGACTTCGCCGTTTCGTTCTGCAGACGGGTGCTGCCGTTGGTCGAACCCAGCGTGTTGGTCGGCTGCTGGCGGAAGGTGTTCGGATCGGCGCCCGGGTAAGCGGCGAAGAACGCCTGGCAGTTGCGGCGACGCACCGCCGGATTGGAGCCGCCGCTGATGTTGTCCAGCGAGCACACTTCCGGGATGTTGTAGTAGGCCGGCTGTTGTGTGGTGTAGAGCTCGGCGATGGAGGGCGCGCGCAGTGACTGGGTCTTGTTGCCGCGCAGCTGCAGGCCGGCGATCGGTTCGTACTGGATGCCGTAGGTGAACGCATTGAACGCGCCGGCGACGGAATTGTCGACGCGGCGGAACTTGGCGGTCAGGTCCAGGCGATGCAGGCCCGGGAGGTCCCAGTCGGGATTGAACAGTGGCGCCAGCACTTCGGCGAACACTTCGTTGGTGTGGTACTTGCCCTCGGCCGCCTGGGTCGGCACCGAGCGGCCCTGGCCCAGGCGCTGGTACTCGCTGGGGGTGAAGGAGCCTTCTTCGCGGCGGTGTTCGAAGCCGGCTGCAACGGAAAGCTCACCACCGGGAAGATCGAACAGACCGCCGGACAGCGAAGTGTTGATCACGGTCTGACGGGTCTGCGCCTTGGCCACGGTTCGGGTGGAGACATAGTCCAGGGCTTCGCGCGATGCCTGGTTTTCGCCGAACAGGTTCAGCGGGCGGCAGTTCGCATCGGCCGTGGTGCCTGGGCGGGTGGCATCGCATATGATGCGGCCGCTGGCATCGGTGGTCACATTGATCGCATTGATGAAGTTCTGCTGGATCAGGCCGGTGCCGAGGTAGTCGAAGTCACCACGGCCGTGGGTGACGCTGGCTTCCCAGTTGAAGTTGCGTTGTCCAACATTGAACGCACCGCTCAGGCCAAGCACCGCACGGGTCAGGCGGGTTTCGGTGCTGGCGTTGTTCATCGACAGGTCGCGCGAAGAACGCGACAGCCGGAACGAGGTGATACCGTTGTCGGCGAGGATCTTGCGGGTTTCCGCACTGAGGAACGGATTGCTGGCACTGAAGGTCAGCGCGCCGCTGGCTGTACCGCCACCGTCCAGGCGCGCATTGCCGAAGGAGACGGCGTTGTAGACATTCTGATCCAGGGTTTCGCGGGCGGTCGCTTCGTATCGCGAAAGCTCGAAGAAGCCGCGCACATTGTCGGTGAAGTCGAAGCTGCCGGTGGAGAACACCGAGCGTCGTTCGAGGTCGGCGATCAACGGCACCGTCTCGAACAGGTTCAGGCCGTCACCGCCGGAAGCATTGCCGCCCGCGTAGCTGATGCCCGGGTTGAACTCGACCAGCTTGCCCTCGTTGTTGAACTGCCACAGTTTGTCTTTGTTCGGGCCGAAGCCAAGGATGTCACCCAGGCCGTTGCGCGTGTAGCTGCCGGTGGCCGGCATCACCAGGCCACCGAAGGTCATGCTGGCAATGCGCCGGTTGCGGATCCAGACCTGGTCGGGAATGCCGTCGGCCGGCCCGGTGTTGAACGGAATGCTGCCGTCGATGCGACCGTCATTGCCCGGCTGGCGCCAAGGCTGGAAGTTACGGGCGTTGGCGGCGGTCGGGTTAGCCTGCAGGCTGTAACCCTGGCGGTAGAAATCACGTTGCAGCGCGTTCACGCCGTCGGCGTTGTCCAGCTCGGCGGCCACCACGATGTGGCCGCGCCCATCAGCGAAGTCGGTACCGAAGATGGCCGACCAGGAGTAGCGCTCGTTGTCGTTCTTGCTGGTCCTGCCGTAGCCGAGCTCGACTTCGGCGCCATCGAACTTGTCGCGCAGGATGATGTTGTTGACGCCGGAGATTGCGTCCGAGCCATAGGTGGGGGCACCGCCCACGCTCAGGCTTTCAATGCGTTGCACCATGACGCTGGGAATGGCGTTCATGTCGACCTGGATGCCGGAGCCGCCGCCGGCACCAAAGATGGTGGGCGGGGTGGAGGTCACGAAGCGGCGTCCGTTGACCAGGGTCAGCAGGCGATTGCTGCCGAGGCCGAACTTGCTGGCGAAGTTGACGCCGGCACCGAAGCCGGCCTGGTCGCCCCGCGAACTGACGCCCGCGCTGACGCCGGGAATCCGGGTCACCGCATCGATGAGGTTGGTATCGCCGTAGTTCTCGATCGATTCGCGGCTGACCACCGCCGCCGGTTCCAGCGTGTCGAAGCCTGCGCGGTAGATGCGCGAACCGGTGACCGTGATCCGGTCCAGTTGTACGGGCGTTTTGGCGCCGCTGGCGGCATTGGCCTTCTCTTCCTGCGCGGCGGCCTGCTGTGCAATGGCTGGCGAAGCGGCGGCCAGCAGCAGTGCAGAACCCAGGGCAACGGACAAGGGGCTGCGGACGAACAACGGTCGATGCATGATCTCTCCTCGGTCACGCCAATGTGACTGGAGGGTTAACGTGGGATCGAAATCGACACCCTATGCCACGAAAAAGTAACATTTGAATCTATTTACGATTCATTCACTTTAAGCGACGCCTGTTGTCAGGCACGCGGGCTGGCAGGGGAGGGGCTCGTTTGGAAGGGCGTGTATACTATCCCCCAGTATAGTTTCCAGGTGGCACGCCATGCCGCACTCCCCCGAAGAGAAGAAGAAGGTCCTGGCCCGCGTGCGCCGCATCCGCGGCCAGTGCGATGCGCTGGACCGCGCGCTGGAAGCCGGTGCCGACTGCGGGCCGGTGCTGCAGCAGATCGCCGCCATCCGTGGTGCGGTCAACGGCCTGATGTCCGAAGTGATGGAGGCCCATCTGCGCGAGGAGTTCGGCCAACCCGCGGCCTCCGATGAACAGCGCGCCGAACGCGTGCGCGACATGAGCGCGTTGATCCGCTCGTACCTGAAGTAAGCGATGGCGCATCACCGCGCCGTGCATCCCGTTTTCCCTATGTCTGGAGAGTCCACCATGAAGTCCCGTGCCGCCGTCGCCTTTGGTCCCGGCCAGCCGCTGCAGATCGTCGAGATCGACGTCGCCCCGCCGAAGGCGGGCGAAGTGCTGGTCAGGATCACCCATACCGGTGTCTGCCACACCGATGCATTCACCCTGTCCGGCGATGATCCGGAAGGCCTGTTCCCGGCGGTGCTCGGCCATGAAGGTGCCGGCATCGTGGTGGAAGTGGGCGAGGGCGTGACCAGCGTCAAGCCGGGCGACCACGTCATTCCGCTGTACACCGCCGAGTGCGGCGAGTGCCTGTTCTGCAAGAGCGGCAAGACCAACCTGTGCGTGTCGGTACGTGCCACCCAGGGCAAGGGCGTGATGCCCGACGGCACCAGCCGCTTCAGCTACAACGGCGAGCCGCTGTACCACTACATGGGTTGCTCGACCTTCAGCGAGTACACCGTGGTGGCCGAAGTCTCGCTGGCGAAGATCAATCCGGACGCGAACCCGGAGCACGTCTGCCTGCTCGGTTGTGGCGTCACCACCGGCATCGGCGCGGTGCACAACACCGCCAAGGTGCAGGAAGGCGACAGCGTGGCGGTGTTCGGCCTGGGTGGCATCGGCCTGGCAGTGATCCAGGGTGCGCGCCAGGCCAAGGCCGGCCGCATCATCGCGGTGGACACCAACCCGTCCAAGTTCGAGCTGGCCCGCGAATTCGGCGCCACCGACTGCATCAACCCGAAGGACTACGACAAGCCGATCCAGCAGGTCATCGTCGAGATGACCACCTGGGGCGTGGACCACAGCTTCGAGTGCATCGGCAACGTCAACGTGATGCGCGCGGCGCTGGAATGCGCGCACCGTGGCTGGGGCCAGAGCGTGGTGATCGGCGTGGCCGGTTCCGGCCAGGAGATCTCCACCCGTCCGTTCCAGCTGGTGACCGGGCGCAAGTGGATGGGCACTGCCTTCGGCGGCGTGAAGGGCCGCAGCCAGTTGCCGGGCATGGTGGAGGACGCGATGAAGGGCGATATCGAATTGGCACCGTTCGTCACCCACACCATGAACCTAGACAAGATCAACGAAGCGTTCGACCTGATGCACGAAGGCAAGTCGATCCGTTCGGTGGTCCACTACTGAGCCGCGTCATGGGCTGGCTGGATGCTGTGCGCCAGCCGCGTGCGGAAGACCCGCGCGCGGCCCTGGTGGCTCCGATCGAGCAGGCGTTGCGTGCGCTGGGCTGGGTAGTGGGGGAGGTGGGGCCACCGCGTGCGGTGACCTCGGCCTTCGGCAGCGACGATGGCATGCCGTTCGAGCAGTGGCTTGCGCAGGTATTCCTGCCGCGCCTTCATGAGGCGCGCGCAGCCGGACAGTGGCCGCCGCGCAGCGATGTGGCCGTGGCGGCCTGGCGCAATCTTGATGGCCAGCCTGGCGTCGAATCGTTGCTGCGCCTGCTGGCGCAGCTGGATGAACGGATCAACAAAGGCATCCACGCCGCGCGTGGATAAGCCGACCAAGGTCGGCATCTACCAGAAGCACGCGTGCGCTGACGCGCCGCGCAGGAGAGCACCATGGAACGCATTGAACACCGCGCCTGTTTCGGCGGCTGGCAGGACGTCTACCGGCATCATTCCACCACGCTGGGCTGCGACATGCAGTTCGCCGTGTACCTGCCGCCGCAGGCGGAAACGCAGAAACTGCCGGTGCTTTACTGGCTGAGCGGGCTGACCTGCACCGAGCAGAACGTCATCACCAAGGCGGGCGCGCAGCGCTACGCGGCCGAGCATGGCGTGATCATCGTCGCGCCCGATACCAGCCCACGCGGCGATGACGTGGCCGATGCCGAGGGCTATGACCTGGGCAAGGGGGCGGGGTTCTACCTCAATGCCACGCGTGCACCGTGGGCGAAGCACTACCGCATGCACGACTACGTGGCGCAGGAACTGCCGGCACTGATCGAGGCGAATTTCCCGGTCACCGATGCGCGCGGCATCAGCGGCCACTCGATGGGCGGTCACGGTGCGCTGGTGATCGCGCTGCGCAACCCGGGGCGCTACCGCAGCGTGTCGGCGTTCTCGCCGATCGTTGCGCCCAGCCACGTGCCGTGGGGGCAGAAGGCCTTCCACGCCTACCTGGGCGACAACCCGGCGGACTGGGCGCAGTGGGATGCCAGCGAACTGGTCGCGGTGGCCACTGAGCGCCTGCCGTTGCTGGTCGACCAGGGCGAGGCGGATGAATTCCTGCAGACCCAGCTGCAACCGCAGCGCCTGCAGCAGGCCTGTGATGCCGCCGGCCATCCGCTGACCCTGCGCCTGCAGCCGGGCTACGACCACAGCTACTACTTCATCGCCAGTTTCATCGGCGAGCACATCGCCCACCACGCCCGCGCCCTGCACGGCTGACGGCTTTCCGGTAGTGCCGGCCGCTGGCCGGCAACCTGCAGCCCTGTGATTCCCCGGGATTGCCGGCCAGCGGCCGGCACTCCCATGGCGGGGCACGCGAAGTGTCGTATTGCCGTATTGGATCACGTGGCCGTGGCGCGGGCGGGGCTATCGTGCGCCCATACGGCCTTGCGGATCGGGGGATGCATGCCGGTAGTGCTGGCGCTGCTGTATGTGCTGTGCCACGGCCTGGTCGTGGCCCTGTGGCCGGGTCCGGCCGGTGCGGGTTCCTTCGGGTTCCTCACGGGCGCCCCGTTGCTGGCGGCGGCGGCCTGCCTGTGGCGGGCGCGCCGCGACCGTGCCGCGCTCGGCTGGCGCGCCACCGCCCTGGCGCTGCTGCTCTGGGCGGGTGGCATGGCCGTCAACATGATCGATGCGCTCGGTGCCGGCCGTGCCGATGTCACGCCGCAGGCCAGCCTGTTCCTGTATGTGCTGTACGGCGTGCCGCTGGTGTTCATCCTGGCCCGTGCACGCCGCGAGCGGCTGAGCATCAGCCTGATCGACGCGGCGATGGCGGCATTGCTGGGCGTGCTGTTCTTCGTGCATGCGCAGTCGTTCGCCGCGCGCGTCGACATCGACGACCACGCGTTGTCCAACATGCAGCGCATGTTCGATATCCAGAATCTGTGCATTGCCGGGTTTGCGGTGGTGCGCTGGCTGGTGGGCGACGTTCCGGAGCGGCGCAACTTCTTCCGCGCGCTGGCGATCTACGCGGTGGGCTACCTGATGGTGGCGTACTACATCAACCACTACACCTCGGAACAGTCCTTCGGTGCCTACAACGATCTGCTGATCGACCTGCCGTTCCTGCTGCTGGCGTTGCTGGCGATGAGCCAGGCGCCTGCGCCGACGTTCGTGATGCACCCGAGGCTGGGCAGAACGGTGCAGGCGGCGGGGCCGATGATCCTGCCATTGCTGCTGCTGGTGGTCGGTACCCTGGTGGTCGACCATGCGCGGCCGCTGGCGGTCACTGGCTTCGTGGTGGCAACGCTGGGCTTCGGCGTGCGCAGCATCCTGCTGCAGGTGGACCTGATGGAACGGCAGGCATCGCTGGACCAGCTCGCTCGGCAGGATGGCCTGACTGGTGTGGCCAACCGGCGCGAGTTCGATGCACTGCTGCTGGCGGAATGGAACCGTGCGCGGCGCAGCGGCAGCGAGCTGGGGCTGCTGTTGCTGGACATCGACCATTTCAAGGTCTTCAACGACCGCCACGGACATCCGGCCGGGGACCGCTGCCTGCAGGCCGTGGCCACGGTCCTGAAGATCAGTGCCGGCCGTGCCGGTGACAGTGTTGCCCGTTACGGCGGCGAGGAATTTGCGGTGATCGTGCCCGGAAGCCCGCTGTCGGGCGTGCTGGCGCTGGCCGAGCGCCTGCGTGAGGCGGTGGCGGCGCTGCCACTGCCCGAAGGGTCGGTCAGTATCAGCATCGGCGTGGGCTACCTGCACCCGCCGGCTCTGGCCAGCGCCGATCAGTTGCTGGCGGATGCCGATGCCGGCCTGTACGCCGCCAAGCGTGCCGGTCGCAACCAGGTGATCCTGCATGCGCACGTGCTCGACGACGAAGGCAGTGCGCACGGCAGGATGGATTGCTGAGCGCGCCGGGTGCCCGGTCCCCGTGCGTGATTGCGCACGGGCGGCGCGGCCGGGTCAGCGCTGCCGCAACCAGCCAGTGGGATCGAGCAACCTCAGCCCGACCGGTGACAACGAGCGCTGGCGCAACGGCAGGTTTGCCGCCTGCACGGCCATCGCACAGCGCGCCAGCTGCTGGCGCAGCGGTGCCAGCGTGTCATCTTCGCGCGGGCGGGCATGCCGCCATTGTGCGATGCGCAGGAGGCAGACCAGCAGGTCCAGTTCGCTGGCGGCAATGAACGGAGAGCCGGCCGGCAGCAGATCGATCGGAGCGGCAGGCGTGGCCAGCAGCGGCAGCAGGCCGACGAACGCGTCGCAGCCTTCGGGATCAATACCGAGGCTGCTCAGCTGGGCGAGTCCATCGGCCTGTTGATCAGGATCGTGCAGCTGGCGTATCGCCGCCAGCAGTGCCTGTTCGCCGCGGCCGAACTGGCGGCCGAAGGCGCGGTAGTTGACGCGGGTGGGAAACAACGGGGAACGGGAGGCCATGGTTGCTAGGGTTGTGGGTCGCGGGTTTCCACCAGCACGGGACAGGGCGCGTGGTCGATGGTCCATTGCCCGATCGAGGGTTCGAACAGGCGTTCCAGGCGGGACAGGTGGCGGTGGCCGATGACGATCAGATCGCACTTCAGGCGCCGGGCCTGCTCGCTGATCACTTCGCCCGGGTCACCCGAGGGAATCTGCGCGATGGCGTCGACGCCGCGCTCGCGCAGCTCGGCCAGGGCTTCGGCCAGCACCGCTTCGGCCCGCGAGCGCTGGCGGGCGGCTTCCGGGTACTCGATGCGGTCGGCGTCGCTGGCATCGGCCGCCAGCGCGAATTCGGGGTCGAGCACGCACAGCAGGTGCAGGCGGCTGCGGGGGCCGGCAATGGCGGCGGCCAGGTCCAGCACGCGTGCGTGCTGGGGGCCACCGTCGAGGGCGACCAGCAGGGTAGTGAACATGGATGTCTCCTTTGCAGGACGGGGATGGTCGCCGATGTCACCGCGCGCACCCATGCCGTGCGCGGCAGTCAATGAATGCGTCAAACGCACTCCATGCCGGTAACGAGTGTCGTAGAGTCATCTGATTTACTGGAGACTGTCATGCCCCTGCCGGACCTGAACCTGTTGTTGGCACTGGACGTGCTGATCGACGAATGCAGCGTGGCCGCCGCCGCGCGGCGGATGAACCTGAGCGCGCCGGCGATGAGCCGTACCCTCGGCCGGATCCGGACCGCGCTTGGCGACCCGGTGCTGGTGCGCGCCGGCCGCGGCCTGGCCCCCACCCCGCGCGCGCTGGAACTGCGCGAGCAGGTCCGCGACGTCATCGAGCAGGCGCACCGCGTGTTCAATGCCGGCCGTGAAGTGGACATGGCAACCCTGGAACGGACCTTCAGCGTGCGCGCCAACGATGTGTTCATCGGCAGCTACGGTGGGCGGCTGCGCGAGGTGTTCCGCCAGCAGGCACCGGGCTGCATGCTGCGCTTCGTACCCGAGGGCGATACCGATGATGATGCGATGGTGCAGGGGCGGATCGACCTGTACATCAGCACCGCTGGCAAGCACAGCCCGGAAACCAAGGTGCAGCACCTGTTCACCACCTCGCTGCTGGGTGCGGCGCGCGCCGACCATCCCTTGTTCGATGGCGATATCAGCGCCGAACGTTTCGCTGCCTGCGATCACATCGCGGTGTCCCGGCGCGGCCTGGCGCACGGACCGATCGACGAGGAGCTGGCAGCGCTGGGCCTGCAGCGGCGGGTGGCGGTGGTGATTCCCACCTTCCATGGTGCGATCTTCGCCGCTGCCGATTCGGACCTGGTGCTGCCGCAGATGCCGAGTGTGATGCTCGACCGCATCGCCCACATGGGCCTGCCGCTGCGCATGTTCCCGTTGCCGGTACCGGTGCGTACCGTTGCGCTGGTGCAGGCCTGGCACCCGCGGATGGACAACGATCCGGCCCACCAGTGGCTGCGGCGGGCGATCAAGAGCATGTGCGATTCGGTCGAGGCGGCTCGCCACTGATTGGCGGCAGGCGTGCGCCGGACGCACGCCTGGGATGCCGGCCGCGCCATTTTTCGCAGGGTACCGTCTCCCTAGACTGCGCTCCCCGGAGTTTCACTGAGCGCATTCCAATGACCCCCAATATGCCGTGCACTGCACGGATCGGTGCCCGGCGATGAGTACGCCGGCCGCCGCTGTCCCGGCCGCTGCAGCGCCCCGTCCTGCCGCCGCCCCCGGGCTCGACCGCCGCGTTCTGGTCGGCCTGTGTGGCGTGCTGCTGGCGGTGCTGGTGTCGGGCTTCAACGAGAACATCACCAAGGTCGCCCTGGCTGACATCCGCGGTGCGATGGGTTTCAGCGTCGACGACGGCAGCTGGATCGTCGCCCTCTACAGCGCGATGTCGGTCAGCGCGATGGCCTTCGCCCCGTGGTGTGCCGCCACCTTCTCGCTGCGCCGCTTCGCGCTGGTGATGATTGGTGGCTTCATGGTGCTGGGCGTGCTCTGCCCGCTTGCCCCGAACCTGCAGGTGTTCCTGCTGCTGCGCGCGCTGCAGGGGCTGTGTGGTGGTGCGCTGCCGCCGCTGCTGATGAGCGTGGCACTGCGCTTCCTGCCGCCGGGCATCAAGCTGTATGGCCTGGCGGGTTACGCGTTGACCGCCACCTTCGGCCCGAGCATGGGCACGCCGCTGGCCGCGTTCTGGGTCGAGCAGGTGGGCTGGCACTGGGCGTTCTGGCAGATCGTGCCGTACTGCCTGGCCGCCATGGCGATGGTCAGCTGGGGCCTGCCACAGGACCCGCTGCGGCTGGAGCGTTTTGCCCAGTTCGATGGCGTGGGCCTGGCGCTGGGCCTGCCGGCGCTGGTGCTGCTGGTGCTGGGCCTGGTGCAGGGCCCGCGCCTGAACTGGTTCGACTCGCCGATGATCACCCTGATGATCGGTGGCGGCGCCGGCCTGATGGTGCTGTTCATGATCAATGAATGGTTCCACCCGCTGCCATTCTTCAAGCTGCAGCTGCTGGCCAACCGCAACCTCAGCTACTCGCTGGTGACCCTGGGCGGCGTGCTGTTCGTGCTGCTGGCGGTGATCTCGATTCCCTCCGGTTTCCTGGCCAGCGTTCAGGGCTACCGGCCATTGCAGACCGCACCGATGCTGCTGTGGGTGGCGCTGCCACAAGCGATCGCACTGCCGTTGGTGGCGGCGTTGCTGAACATCCGTGCAGTGGATTGCCGCTGGGTGCAGGCCACCGGCCTGGCGATGCTGGCCTTGGCCTGCTGGCTGGGCTCGCATCTGGATGTGGCCTGGATCCGCGACAACTTCCTGTGGGTACAGCTGCTGCAGGTATTCGCCCAGCCGATGGCGGTGTTGCCGCTGCTGATGCTGGCCACTGGCGGGCTGGCACCGCAGGACGGTCCGTTCGCCTCGGCGTGGTTCAACACGGTCAAGGGCTTTGCTGCCGTGCTCGCCAGCGGCGTGCTGGATGCCGTCGCCCAGGGCCGCCGTCATTTCCATTCCACCGTGCTGGTCGACCGCCTTGGCGAGCAGCCGTGGCTGGCCGAGGGCCCGCAGCTGGGGGCGCGCCTGCATGCGCAGGTGCAGGCGCTGACCTCGGCCGACCTGTACTGGCTGGTCGCGCTGGTGGCGCTGGCCTTCATTCCCCTCATTGCCTGGATGCCCACCCGCATCCATCCGCCACGTGCCGTGGCCTGAACCTTTCGCAGGAACCCCCTCATGACGATCAATCGAACCACTCTCAATACCGGCCTGGGCCTGGGCGTGCTGGCCCTGGCCATCGGTGCCTGGCTGCTGCTGCGCGACGGCGGTCACCAGACCACCAACAATGCCTATGTCGTTGCCGACTACACGCTGGTTGCGCCGAAGATTCCCGGCTTCGTCAGTGCCGTGGAAGTAGAGGACAACCAGTCGGTGAAGGCGGGCGACGTGCTTGCCCGCATCGACGACCGCGACTACCAGGTGGCCCTGCAGGCGGCCCGTGCCGACCTCGCCAATGCCCGCGCACAGCTGGCCAACGCGCAGGCCGCACTGGCCCAGCAGGACTCGCTGATTGAACAGGCCAGGGCCAGTGTCGATGTCAGCCGTTCCGAACTGACCCTGGCCAGCGCCGACCAGCAGCGTTACCGCGAACTGGCCCGTGATGGCGCCGGCACCGTGCAGAACGCCCAGCAGGCGCAGTCGAAGCAGGCCGTGGCCAGTGCGCATCTGCTGCAGGGCCAGGCCGCACTGTCGACCGCACGCCAGCGCACCGACATCCTCAGCGCTGGCGTGCAGGCCGCGCAGGCGGCGGTACAGCGTGCAGAAGCGGCGCAGGCGCGCGCCGAACTGGATCTGTCGCACACCGTGCTGCGCGCGCCGATCGACGGCATGGTCGGCCGCCGCGCCGTGCGCGTGGGCGCCTACCTGACACCTGGTACGCCGGTGGCTGCGGTGGTACCGCTGAAGCGCGCCTTCGTGGTCGCCAACTTCCAGGAAACGCAGATGACCCGCATGCAGGCCGGCCAGCAGGTCGAGCTGAAGGTGGACGTGTTCCCGGGCAAGCCACTGCGCGGGCACATCGACAGCATCGCACCGGCCACCGGCGTCACCTTCGCCGCCGTCGCACCGGAAAACGCCACCGGCAACTTCACCAAGGTGGTGCAGCGCATTCCGGTGAAGATCGTGCTGGAACCGGGCCAGCCACTGCTGGACCAGCTGCGTGCCGGCATGTCGGTGGAAGCCAGTGTTGACCTGGGCAGCCGCGCCCGCGCGCAGAGCGTGCAGCACAGTCCGGGCCACAAGAGCGGGGAGGGTGCATGAGCGCAGTCACCCTGTTCCGCACCTTCGTTGCGGCCAGCCTGTGCACGGCCCTGGCTGCCTGCACGATGGGTCCGGACTTCGTACGCCCGCAGGCGGAACTGCCCAGCCACTGGCAGGGTGAGGCGGTCGCCGGCAACGCCATCGACCAGGACGCGGCCTGGTGGGCCGGCTTCGACGATCCACTGCTGGCGCAGCTTGCCGGCCAGGTGCTCGCGGCCAACCTGGACCTGCAGCTGGCCGCCAACCGCGTGCAGCAGAGCCGCGCCGCACGTGGCATCACCGCCGCCGATCGCCTGCCCAGCGTCAGCGCGAGCGCCAGTGGCGTGCGTGCACGCAACAGCGAGGTGGGCCTGAATGATCCGTCCGGCAACGGCGGCCGTGATGACTACGGGCTGTTCCAGGCCGGCATCGGCCTGAGCTGGGAACTGGACCTGTGGGGGCGTGTGCGCCGCCAGGTGGAAGCGGCCGACGCACGCGTGCAGATGGCCGAGGAGGATGCACACGCGGTGCGCATCGCGCTGCTGGCGGAAACCGCGCGTGATTACCTGCAGCTGCGCGCGACGCGGCAGCTGCTGGCGATCACCGAGGACAACCTCAGCATCGCTCTCGACATGAAGCGCCTGACCGAGGCACGCCAGCAACAGGGCGTGGCCAGCACGCTGCAGGTGTCCAGCGCGTCCGCGCAGGTGGCATCGCTGCAGGCACGCATCGCGCCGCTGCGGCATCGTGAATCGCAGCTGCGCAATGCGCTGGCGTTCCTGCTGGCGCAGCCGCCGCAGGCGCTGGACGCGCAGCTGCAGGATGCACGCCGTGACTGGCCGGCGTTGCCGGCCGTAGTGGTGGGGTTGCCCAGTGAACTGGCCGAGCGTCGCCCGGACATCCGTCGTGCCGAAGCGGCACTGCACGCGGCAACGGCCGGCATCGGCGTGGCCAAGGCCAGTTTCCTGCCGCGCATCACCTTGAATGGCGACGCTGGGTTCCAGGCCAAGCAGCTGGATGATTTGGATGGCTGGAACGCGCACCGCTTCAGCATCGGCCCGTCGATCAGCGTACCGATCTTCCAGGGCGGGCGGCTGAAGGCCAACCTCGCGCTGAGCAGGCTGCAGCAGCAACAGTCGGCGCTGCAGTTCCGCCGTACCGTGCTGCAGGCCTGGCATGAAGTGGACGACGCCATCGATGGCTATGCCGCCGAGCAGCAGCGCACGGTGCAGCTGCATGTGGCGGTGGAAGAGAGCGAGAGCGCACTGGGCGCGGCGCGCCGGCAGTACCAGGCTGGCGTGGTCGACATGCTGGATGTGCTGACCACCCAGCGCATCGCGCTGGACAACCAGGCTGCACTGGCCAACAGCCAGGCCACGGCTGCGATCGCGCGGGTGGAGCTGTACCGCGCGCTGGGCGGTGGCTGGTAGGGAAATGGAAACGCCGGGCATGGCCCGGCGCTATCCATCGTGTCGGTAGCGCCGGGCCATGCCCTGCGGCTTGGTAGTTGCCAACCTTGGTTGGCAGCCGTTTGTGCAAGCGCCAACCAAGGTTGGCATCTACCAGAGCACGCCCATCGGCGCCGGGCCGATCACGACGTGCGGGCGGTAGCGCCGGGCCATGCCCGGCGGGCGGTTGCCTCAACGTACGTCGCGCAGCTCCCAATGGCTGCCGGCCAGCAGGCGCAGGCGCTGCTTGAACACGTCACTGTCGATGCGGGTGGTGGCCACCAGGTTGATGCGCAGGTCCTTCTGCTCGCCGGTCACGGTGGCATCCGGATCGGTCACGCCCCACTGCGGTTCCACCGCGTCCGGGTCAGGCTGCTTGGCCTTCCAGCGCTCGAACAGGCTGCCATTGCGCAGCGCATCCTGCAGCTCTTCGGCGAAACCGGCGGCGCCCTGCGAATGGAAGGACAGGTCAGGGTCATTGCCGCGGGCCTTGGACGGGTCGGGCAGGCTGATGTGGTACTGCGCAGGCATGGAGTTCTCCTTGAAGTGCGGGAAGACTGGCACAACCGCGGTGGAATCGATGTGCAGATCCGCGCCGCGTTGGGGCCTCACTCGAACCGATGCGGCCCATCGGCGAAGCCCACGGTGACCGCGCCCTTGCCGACATTGACCATGCCGGTCAGGCTCATCACCGATTCGTACACGGTCACGCCATGGGTGGCGCAGACCTCTTTCAGCTGTGCATAGCCGGGCAGGGTGCGCAGCTCGTCCAGCTCACCGCCGTAGCTGACGCACACCGTCGGTGTCATCAGCCCGGCGCGCACGCGCTGGCCAACCACCGCGAACAGCTTCTGCACGGCGTTGTCGAAGCCCTTGATCTTGGCCACCGGCCCGGTCTCGCCGCGGTAACCGTGCAGCACCGGCTTGATGTCCAGCGCACTGCCCAGTGCGGCGCTGAGCAGGCCGACGCTGCGATCGCCCTTGTGCCGTGCGCGCGCACGCATGTAGTACAGGTCGCGGGTGACCATGTAGCCGTGTACGTTGCCGGCCAGTTCTTCCAGCCGCTCGCGGATCTGCTGCACGCTGGCGTTGCTGTCGCGCAGGCGCACCGCTTCCACCGCGGTCACTGCCTGCGCGGCGAACAGGTTCTGGGTGTCGAGCACGCGCAGCGCGAACGGCGAGTTGTAGCCCGCTGCCTGCCGCACCGGCTTGTAGTCGTTGAGGATGGCGAAACTGGCCTGCAGCGCGTTGTCGTGGATCGGGCTGCGGGTCTTGGTGATGGTCATGCAGAACACGTGGTCGTAATCGATCACCAGCTGCTGCAGGAACAGGTCGCGGATCTGGTTGACGCTGAAGGCAATGGTTTCCGCTTCAGCACCGTGTTCGGCAACGTGCGCGTGCAGGAAGCTCAGCGTGGCCTGCTCATCGCGATGATCGGCCAGCACCGCTTCGCCGATGCGTACGGTGATCGGCAGCAGCACGATGTTGTGTTCGGCAATGAAGGCCTGCGGCAGGTCGCAGGCCGAGTCGACGACGATTCCGATGCGCATCCGCGGCTCCCCCTCCAGGGCGGTTGTAGGTTCGGAAACGTGAAATCTATCTCAAATCCCAGGCAGGCGCGCGAGGGAAACGCGCCACGCCCTGTTCAGCGACTGCGCTGCACCGCCACCGGCAGGGTGGCCAGTCGCTGCCATTCGGGCTGCCGCAGCAGGCCCGGATCGGCCAGCACCGCCGCCATCAGCGGGTGGGCGTCGTTGCCCCAGAACAGCTCCCCGTCGATGGCCAGGGTCGGCACACCGAACACGCCGGCGCTGATCGCGGCTTCGGTATTGCGCCGCAACTGCTCCTTGACCGCCGGTTCGGCGATGGCCGTGGCGACATCATCGATGCCCAGCCGGGCGCCGGGCTCGCGCAGCGCCTCGGCGCTGTCGGCGGCATTGCCGTCGCGCCAGATCCAGTCGAACAGCGCGTCCACCGCCTGCGTGCTGGCACCGGCGGCCAGGCACAGGCGCAGGGCGGACAACGGGTTGAACGGATGGCCCGGTGGGAAGCGCAGCGGCGTGCCCTCGGCCTGCGCGGTCCACAGCAGCTGGCGGTAGATGAAGCGCCGCTTGGCCGGAATCTCCGCCGGACCGAGATTGCCAAGGTGATGCAGCACCGCACCGAAGGCGATCGGCACGGTCTGGATCTGCGCGAACTGCGGCAGCTGCTTCAGCTTCTGCCAGTGCAGGTAGGAGTACGGAGAGATGAAGTCGAAGTACCAGCGCAGTGTCGCCATCGGTGTGTCCTCGTGTGCGGTCAGGGCTGCGCGTTGCGCTGCAGGTAGCGGTCACGCAGTTCGGTCTGCCGTGAGCGCATCGGCATCGCACGGCCGCCCAGCCAGACCTGCTCGGCATAGTGCGCCACGTCCAGCGGATCGCCTTCCCACAGCACCAGGTCGGCGCGCTTGCCGGGCTCGATGCTGCCGATCTGGTCGGCCACCCCGAACGCCTGTGCAGGCACCCGGGTCAGCCCGGCCAGGCCATCGGCCCACGGCAGGCCGTTGGCCACCGCGTTGCCGGCCAGCTGGCGCATCTTGCGCGCGTTGTGGGTGGCGTCGCCGCGCTGCACGAAGGAGACCGCTACGCCGGCACGCTGCAGGCGCGCAGCGTTTTCCAGGGTGGCACCGATCTGGTCGAAGCTGGCGGGCAGATTGGCCAGCACGTCGACGAACACCGGCACGTGCGCAGCGGCCAGTTCCGGGGCCACCTGCCAGGCTTCGCTGGCGCCGGCGATGGCAATCTTCACTTTCTCGCGGGCGGCCCAGCGCAGCAGCTGGCGGATGTCGGCGGCACGGTCCACTTCCACCACGATGCGGCCCTGGCCGGCCAGGTAGCGACTGAGCGTGCGGCGTCCGGCTGGCGTCAGCAGCGCGTGCGGCGAGTCCGCGGCCACCTGTCCGCGTGCTTCGTCGATCATCTGCTGCAACAGCATCCATTGCGCGGCGCGCGAATGCCCGGTCAGTTCGGAGGCTGCCGCGCCGATGCGCAGGAACAGGGCACGCGGGCCGATCGGGTCGATGCTGCCATCGAGTCGCATCACACCGCCCTGGCCGGCCACGAAGCCACCGCCGGTGGCTGCCCCCAATGCAGTGAAGCCGATGCCTTCCAGCCGCGTTACCGGAATCAGCACTGAAGCCGGGTTGTAGGCGAGGGTGACCTCGAATTCCGGCCGCAGCGGTTGCTCGCCGATCTTCAGAGAACTGTCCACCGTGCTCGATTCACCGGAAACTTCTTCGATGCCAGTCTCGGTGATGCCACCGAACAGTGCCGGTGTCAGGGGACGGCCACTGGCCTCGACCACGGTGGCGCCGGCCGGCGCCGACAGGCCGTTGCCCACCGCGCGGATGATGCCGCCCTGCACCAGCACATCGGCGTTCTGCAGGCTGCCACGCGTGCTGGCCGTATGCACGGTCGCGTTGCGCACCAGCAGGTCCTGCGCCGAGGCTGCGGTTGTCATCAACAACAGCGCAACCAAGGTAGCGCCGGGCCATGCCCGGCGACGCTTGTTCAACACGCCCATCAGCGCACCTCCTGGCCAAGCTGGAAATCGGAACGCGGCGTCGCTTGCGGCGTGCTGCGGTCGTACAGGCGCCGTCCATCGACGAAGACCTGTTCGGCCAGTGCATACGAACTGAAGGGATTGCCATTCCACACCACCACGTCGGCCATCTTGCCGGCCTCCAGGGTGCCGGTCTGGCCTTCGATGCCCAGCGCCTTGGCGGCGTTGGCGGTCATCCAGGTGATGGCATGTTCGGGCGTGATCTCCGGCATGCGTGCGCGTCGCGCGGAGGCCATCACCTTGGCGGCTTCCTGGTTCAGGCGCTGGATGCCCTCGGGTGAATCGGAGTGGACGATGGCGCAGCTGTTCTTCGGGCGGTCGACCAGCGCGATGTTCTCCGGGATACCGTCGAAGGCTTCCATCTTGAAGCCCCACCAGTCGGCCCACAACGCGCCGCAGACGCCGTCGGCGGCCAGCCGGTCGGCCAGCTTGTAGGCCTCCACGCCATGGTGGAACGCAGCGACCTTGAAGCCGAACTCCTTGGCCAGGTCGAGCATGGTGGCCATCTCGTCGGCGCGGTAGCAGTGGATGTGCACGCGGATGTCGCCTTCGATCGCACCGGCCAGGGTGTCCAGCTTGAGATCGCGCTTGCCGCCGGCATCACCGGCGCTGTCGCCCTTGTCGCTGCCGAACCAGCCCTTGCGCTTGGCCGGCTTCGGCTTGTTCTTGGCGATGTAGTCGGCGGCATCGATGAAGGCCGCGCGATAGCCGGCCACGTTGCCCATGCGCGTGGCCGGGGTCACACCCTTGCCTTCGCCGTAGACCCGCTTGGGATTCTCACCGCAGGCCATTTTCAGGCCCCAGGGCGCACCGGGGAACTTCATCGCCTGGTAGGTCACCGCGGGTACGTTCTTGAGGGTCACGCCGCGGCCCCCCACCAGGTTGGCCGAGCCCGGCAGCACCTGCATGCTGGTCACGCCGCCGGCCAGCGCGGTGGCGAAGCCCGGGTCCTGCGGCCACACCGAGTGTTCGGCCCAGACATTGGCGGTGACCGGTGCGGTCATCTCGTTGCCGTCGCTGTGCGCGCCAACACCGGGGCTGGGGTACACGCCCAGATGCGAGTGCACGTCGATCAGGCCCGGGGTCACCCACTTGCCCTGCGCGTCGATGCGGGTGATGCCGGGGTCGGCCTGCAGCTGGCGGCCGACCGCGACGATGCGACCATCGCGCAGCAGCACGTCGGCGTTGTCCAGCCGCTGGCCGGTGCCAGTCAGCACGGTAGCGTTCTGGATCAGCACTGGCGCATCGGGATGCGCCTGGTAGGTGCTGGGATAGGGATCGGCGACGAAGCGCGAGGCGCCCACTGCCGGTGCCGTGCTCAATGAAAGCAGCGCCAGTGCCACCCCGGCGCGCAACAACGTCGATGCCATGCAGTTCCCCTCGCGGCGTAGTCCAAGCCGCCGACGCTAGCCGGGCGGTGGCGTGCTTGCCAAGTGACCTTCTTCACATGGTGGCGTGCGGCTGCTCGACGGCATCGCCCGGCTGGCCGAAAATAGCCGGTCCCCCGCCGTACCGGACCGTCCATGAAGAGCAAGCAGGAAATCGTCGACAACTGGCTGCCGCGCTATACCGGCGTACCGCTGGACCAGTTCGGCCAGCACATCCTGCTGACCAACTTCGGCGGCTACCTGCATACGTTCTCGGAGCTGACCGGTGCGCCGGTCATCGGCCTGGACCGGCCGATGGCCAGTGCCACCATCGATGGCATCACCATGATCAACTTCGGCATGGGCAGTCCCAATGCCGCGATCATCATGGACCTGCTGTCGGCGGTGATGCCCAAGGCGGTGTTGTTCCTGGGCAAGTGCGGCGGCCTCAAGCGCAAGAACCAGCTGGGCGACCTGGTGCTCCCGATCGCGGCGATCCGCGGCGAGGGCACCTCGGGCGACTACCTGCCACCGGAAGTACCGGCGCTGCCGGCCTTCGCGCTGCAGCGTGCGGTTTCGACCATGATCCGCGACCTCGGCCACGATTACTGGACCGGCACCGTCTACACCACCAACCGCCGGGTCTGGGAGCACGACGAGGCCTTCAAGGAGCGGCTGCGGGCAATGCGCTGCATGGCCATCGACATGGAAACGGCTACGGTGTTCGCCGCCGGCTTCGCCAACCACATCCCCAGCGGCGCGCTGCTGCTGGTTTCGGACCAGCCGATGATCCCGGACGGGGTCAAGACCGAGGCCTCCGATGCCAAGGTCAGCTCCCAGTTCGTGGAAAACCATATCCAGATCGGCATCGAGGCGCTTAAGCTTATCCGGCGCAACGGCAAGTCGGTCCGCCACCTGCGCTTCGACGAATGATGATGAAGGCCGGACGCGGGGCGTCCGGGCCTGGGAGTAGGTAATGGACGTTGCCGCGCAAGTGGTGGAATTCTGGAAGGAGGCGGGCCCTGCGAAGTGGTTCGCCCGCGACGACGCGTTCGACGCGCAGTTCCGCCAGTTGTTTCTGGATGAGCATTTCGCAGCGGCTTCGCGCGGGCGCGAGCATTGGTTGGGCAGTGCCGAAGGGGCGCTGGCCCTGATGCTGCTGCTGGACCAGTTCCCGCGCAACTGCTTCCGTGGTACCGCGCATTCCTATGCGACCGACGGCCTGGCGCGGCATTACGCCATGCGTGCCATCGAGGAAGGCCTGGACCTGCAGCTGGTGCCCAAGCTGCGCGCCTTCATCTACCTGCCGTTCGAGCACTCCGAGGATCCGCTGGACCAGGACCGCTCGGTGGCGATGTTCGACGTGCTGGGTGACAAGGAATACCTGCAGTACGCCGAACTGCACCGCGACATCATCCGCCGCTTCGGTCGCTTCCCGCATCGCAACGCCGTGCTGGGCCGCATCCCCACGCCGGAAGAACTGGATTACCTGGCCGAAGGCGGGTTCGCCGGCTAAGAAAAAGGGGACGGAGGGGATTAAGTCGTTTGAGGCACAAACGACTTAATCCCCTCCGTCCCCTTTTTCAGTGCCGATCAGTACTTCGGCACGCCGTTGTCCACGTCTTCCGACCAGGCGTTGATGCCGCCGGTGACGTTGAACACCTTGGTGAAGCCCAGGGCGCGGAACTGCTCGGCGGCCTGCGCGCTGCGGCCGCCGTGGTGGCACATGAAGGCCAGCGCAGTGTCCTTGGGCAGGGCTTCCAGCTCGGCGCGGCCGTTGCCGTCGAAGCTCTTGAACGGCACGCCGACCGCGGCGATGGCGCGCTCGTCGGCCGGGCGCACGTCCACCAGGGTGATGTTGCCGGCACGCACCAGGTCGTCGGCATCACGCACGCTGATTTCCTGTACCGGCTTGGGCGCGTTCGGGTTGTCGATCGCCAGGCCCTTGCCGCGGATGTCGTCCACCCAGTCGATGGTGATGCCATTGGCGCGACGGGCGCTGGCCAGGTCGAACTGCACGCGCAGGCCGTTGGACTCGGCGGCGATCGCGCCTTCGTCGTGCGGGGCCAGCTGGAAGTTCGGCTGGAAGCCGGCGTCGATGCTCAGCTGCAGGGCGGCGCCCGGGGCGTCGGCCAACGCGCCCTTGAGCATTTCCACGGCGGCCGGAGTGACGGTGATGCTCGGCGGGGTGCGGTCCGGTGCGGCCAGGCCGAGCACGCTGCTCAGCTCGCCACTGGCGGCCATCTGCAGCACGATGTCGCTGCCGCCGACCAGTTCGCCGTCGATGTACAGCTGCGGGATCGTCGGCCAGTCGCCATAGGCCTTGATGCCCTCACGGATTTCCTGGTCGGCCAGCACGTTGACATGGGCGAACTCGACGCCGAGGTCCTGCAGGGCGCCCACGGCCTTGGCCGAGAAACCACACTGCGGCATCGACGGCTGGCCCTTCATGAACAGCACGACGCGGTTGTCGTTGAGGATGGTTTCGATGCGCGAACGCAGGGCGGGATCGAGGGACATGGACGTCGGGGTTCCGGGAATTCGAATCGCCAATTCTAACCCCCATGGCATCATGGGGGATGAGCAACACAGGAACATTGCATCGCATCCCGGCCCGCCCCTGGCGCTGGCTGCCTTGGCTGGTGGCGTCGCAGCTGGTCGTGATCCTGGTATGGGGGCTGGCCGGTTGGTATTGGGGCCTGCCGCTGATGGTGGCCAGCCATGCGCTGTTCATGGTGCCGGTGTTCCTGCCCAACAGCCGCTTCTATGCGCCGGTGCTGAGCCGGGTTCCGGATGCTGGCAACACGGTCTGGCTCACCATTGATGACGGTCCTGGCCCGGAAACCCGTGCCGTGCTTGACCTGCTGGACCGCCACCAGGCACGTGCAACCTTCTTCCTGGTGGGGGAACGAGCGCTGGCGCAGCCGGAACTGGTGACCGAGATCCTGCGACGTGGCCACGACCTCGGCAATCACAGCCACAGCCACCCGCAGGCGCGCTTCTGGCGGCTGGGCCCGGCCGCAATGCGCGCCGAGATCGAGGGCTGCCAGCACGCATTGCAGGCGCTGGGTGGCCAGCCGGTGCGCTGGTACCGCTCGGTGGTGGGCATGACCAATCCGTTCGTGGCGCCGGTGCTGCAGCGATTGGGGCTGGTCCGGGTGGGCTGGAGCGCGCGCGGCTTCGACGGGGTCGGCTGCACGCCGGACGGCGTGCTGGCACGGCTGCTGCCTGACCTGCGCCCGGGTGCCATCGTGCTGCTGCATGAAGGTGCTGCGCACGGCCACAACCTGGAGATCATCGAGCGCGTGCTGCAGGCGCTGGATGAGCGTGGGTTGAAGGCGCAGCTGCCGACCCTGTAACCGCGGGTTCTGGTCGCTTGAGGGAGCCGAGCATGGGCTCGGCTCTACAAGGGCTGGCGATCATCCTGTAGCGCCCGAGCCGATGCTCGGGCGGCGGTGCGCAGCACCGGAAGACGTCGCAGGGCAGCCGAGCATGGGCTCGGCTCTACAACGCAGGGCGTTTGGCGACCAGCAGCCAGCTGTTGAAGGGGGTACGCCCGTGCAGCGGCCGGGGCGACGTCACCTGCAATCCGGCCTCGATCAATGTCGCCTGCAGCACCTGCGGATCCGGATAGTGGCGCGGTCGCGTGCCCATCCAGCCGACCAGCCAGGCCAGCCTGTCCGCCACCCGCGTGGTGCGGTCGCGGCCATCGCCGGTGGCCAGCGGTGTACGCAGCAGCAGGCAGCCGCCGTGGGCCACCTGCGCGCTGGCCGCGCGCAGCAGGGCCTGCTGTGGGCCCGCATCCAGGTACTGAAGCACATCCAGCAGCAGGACGTGCCCGGCCTGCGCCGGCAGCGGCGCCTGTACATCCAGGCAGTCGAAGTGCACATCGTGCAGGTGGGCGGCGGCGCGTTGCGCGCGGGTGATCTTGCCGGCATCCACGTCCACCCCCAGATAGCGCTGGCTGCCGCCGCGCTGGCGCAGCACATGGGCGAACAGGCCCAGCCCGCAACCGAGGTCCAGCAGCGGCTGCCCGTCGTCAGGCAGATGCTGCAGCACGCCGTCGTACAACGGGTCGCTGCCGAGCTTGCCGCGGGTGTAGTAGTAGTCGCGGCGGCTGCCCCAGGCCTGTGCTGGGCGGAACGCCTCGGCGATCGCGCGGGCCTGCGGGGCGGTCAGGGGCGTGCAGGGCAGGGGCGGGCCGTTCCGTGGCGTGCCGTCCATCGCCTCAGTCCGTGCCGCCAAGCAGGTGCGCCACCACCGGCAGGGCGCGCGCGCTCCACAGCGCGTACATCCGCGCCGAAGGATGCAGGCCGTCCTCGGCAATCATCGTCGGGTCTTCGCCCTGCGCGCGGCTGATATCGGTGATATCGACGAAGGCCACGCCCAGCCGGGTGCTGATCACCTCGGCGGCCGCGTTGAACTCGTCGGTCTCGATCTCGATCGCGGCCAGGTCACGGCCACTACCGGCGCCGAACGGGGTTGCGCCCCAGTCGGGGAAGGACAGCACCAATACACGCTCGGGGAGACCACCGGCAAAGCCGATCGCACGTTGCAGCAGCGCCTGGAACTGGACGCGGTATTCGTCCAGCGGTCGGCCGCGGTACTGGTTGTTGACGCCGATCAGCAGGCTGACGAAATCGAACGGGCCCTGCGGCGCGGCTGCGTCGATGCCGGCGTCGAGCTCATCGGTGGTCCAGCCGGTGGTGGCGATGGTCTGTGGCTCGGCCAGGTCCACGCCCTGCGCGCGCAGGGCGGCGGCCAGCTGGTGCGGCCAGCGGCCTTCGACCGCCACCGCTTCACCGATCGTGTACGAATCGCCCAGCGCCAGGTAGGACAGCGCCACGGCTCAGGCGACCGAGCGGCGTGGCTTCAGTGGCACGACCTTGGTCGCGTCCTCGGCACGGCGGGCCAGCACGCGGTCGATGCGCGCGAACACATCGCGCATCACCGAGGCTTCCGGCAGCAGGGTCACGCGGAAATGATGGCGGTAGGGCACGTTGAAACTGGAGCCAGGCACCACCAGCACGCCTTCGTTGTTCATCAGGTCCAGCGCGAAATTGTGGTCGTCGAAGCCCTTGGCGGCGGCGCCGACCACGGCCGGGAACGCATAGAGCGCACCGGCCGGGGCGACCAGCGACAGGTGCTCGCTGGCTTCGCAGGCTTCGATCACCGCGCGGCGGGTTTCATACAGGCGGCCACCCGGGGTGCACAGCTCGGATATGGTGTCCGGGCCATTCACCGCGGCATCGATGGCGTACTGGCCCGGCACGTTGGCGCACAGGCGCAGCGCACCGAGCAGGTCCAGTGCGGCGCGGAAGTCACCCAAGCGCGCATCGTCGCCGCTGAGGTGGGCCCAGCCCACGCGCCAGCCGCAGGCGCGGTGCACCTTGCTCAAGCCACTGAAGGTCAGGCACGGGTGGTCGCCGGCCAGCGGCGCGACCGGCTGGAACACCGCGTCGTCGTACAGGATCTGGTCGTAGATCTCGTCGACCAGCAGCAGCAGGTTGTGGCGGCGCGCGATCTCGACCACGCGTTCCAGCAGCTCGCGCGGGTAGCTGGCGCCGCTGGGATTGTTCGGGTTGATCAGCACGATGGCGCGGGTGCGCGAGGACACCAGCGTCTCGATCTCGCTCGGGTCCGGCTGGAAGCCGTTCTCGGCGGCGCAGCGGTAGTACACCGGGCGGCCGTCGTTGAGGATGGTCGAGGCCGACCACAGCGGGTAGTCCGGCGAGGGCACCAGCACCTCGTCGCCCGGATTGAGCAACGCCCGCAGCGACAGGTCGATCAGCTCGCTGACGCCGTTGCCGACGAACACGCGGTCCGGATGTGCATCGGGCGCACCGCGACGGGCGTAGTAGGCGGCGATGGCTTCGCGCGCCACCGGCAGGCCCTGCTGGTGGGTATAGGGGTCGGTGCGGCCCATGTCATCGGCGATGGCGCGCTGAAGGTGTTCCGGTGCACGGAAGCCGAACGCACCGGGGTTGCCGATGTTGAGCTTGATCAGCTTGCGGCCCTGCGCTTCCAGCTCCCGCGCTCGCCGTGCCAGTTCTCCGCGGATTTCGTAGCGCACTTCGGAGAGGCGCTCGCGGATGACCAGGGGCTTGGGCGAGTTGGTGGACATGGGAGCTGGGCCGTCAAAAGGCATGGGGCTTCCATCCTACCGGAATTGCTGCAATGCATGGCAAGGGCTCCGGGCCCGTCATTGCTGGGCTGGCAGGGCGCCGGCACAGGTAGAATGGCGGCGATGACCCAGACCCCCGATTTCATCGCCCTGCAGACCATTGGCTGGCCCTGGCCGGGCCCGGCGCAGCAGGCCGACTGGCAGGCCGCGATGGCCGCACATCCGCAGGCCCGCCCGGCAAGGGTGATCGAACAGCACCGCACCCACTACGTGGTGGCCGATGGCCCGGATGCGTCGATCAAGGCCGAGTCGCTGCCGGAATGGCAGCGCCCGCGCTTCCCCAGCCATGAACGGCCAGCGGTGGGTGACTGGGTGCTGCTCGATGGCATCCGCATCGTCGCCCTGCTGCCGCGGCGTACCGCGATCAAGCGCGGTGCGGCCGGCGAGCATTACCACCAGCAGGTGATCGCCGCCAACATCGATACGGTGTTCATCGTCTGTGGCCTGGATGCCGACTTCAATCCGCGCCGCATCGAACGCTACCTGCTGCTGGTCGGTGGTGGCGGTGCAGAACCGGTGGTGGTGCTGACCAAGGCCGACCAGACCGAGTACAGCGAGGATGCGCTGGCGGTGCTGGAAGAGCTGGAGATGCAGGGCATCGCGCTGCATGCGATCAACGGCCTGGATGCCGACAGCGTGGCGGTGCTGCAGCCGTGGCTGGGCCCGGGCCGCACGGTGGTGCTGGTCGGTTCCTCCGGTGCCGGCAAGTCCACGCTGACCAACACCCTGCTGGGCGAGCAGCGGATGAAGACCAGCGCGGTGCGCGCCAACGATTCGCGCGGACGCCACACCACCACGCACCGCGCGCTGATGCCGCTGCCGACCGGCGCCTGCCTGATCGACACCCCGGGCATGCGCGAGCTGAAGCCGACCGGCGAAGAAACGCTGTCCGAGGGTGGGTTCGCGGACATCGAAGCGCTGGCCGCACAGTGCCGTTTCAACGACTGCAAGCACCAGCAGGAGCCGGGCTGTGCCGTGCGTGCAGCGATCGAGGCTGGCGAGATTGAAGAGAGCCGGCTGCTGAACTACTTCAAGCTGAAGGAAGAAGTGGCCGCCGCCGCCGCCAAGCTGGCGGTCCGCCAGGCCGAAACCGCGCAGGAACGTGGCGGCAAGAAGGGCAAGGGCCAGCAGTTCCGCCCGGCCGGCAAGCCGCGCAGGCGCTGATCGGTATCGCGGGGTCGGATCCCATTGCACCGCAATGGGCTCTGACCCCTGCAATGAAACCCGCCTCTGCCTGCTTCGGGTGGATGCCAACTGCCCGCTCCTGGTAGGTGCCAACCTTGGTTGGCACGGATGTATCCGAAGCCCGCCTTCGGCGGATGCCAACCAAGGTTGGCAGCTACCCGATCCATTGCACCTACCAACGTGCGGGCAGGGCGCTATAGTCCGCGCATGGAACCGACTGCGACGCTGGACCGTGACGTGGCCCACCATGCAGCGCTCGATGCGCGCCTGGTCGAGGCCGTGGGAGGCATCCGCCTGCTGGGCCTGACCAGCTGGCCGGCGACGCTGCAGGCACCGTTCCTGGCCAGCGTGGCACGCGGCCAGCCGGTACTGCCGAAGGTGGACTACCCGAAGCTGGATTTCAGCGAGGAACGTCGTGCGCTGGCCGCGATTGCCGCCGACTGCGACGACAGCCATCCACTGGGTCACTACGTGCGGCAGTCAGCGCAGAGCTGGGATCTGGCTGCGCAGCTGCTGGAAGGACTGGGCACCGCCGCCGTCGACCGTTGCTCGGTGCAGCTTTTCGGTGCGCCCGAGCAGCCGCTGCCGGGAAATGGCCCAAGTACGCGTGAGGCTGCACGCCACTTCATCCAGATCGCCGCCGAACTGGACCACGAACTGCTGGCGCCGGAAGAACAGGTGCCGGTCTCGGCCATCGCCCTGCAACTGCAGCTGCAGAACGATCTGGACGCGTTCTTTGAATCGCGCATCATCCAGGTGCAGCTGGACCCGGAGCTGGTGTCCAAGGCCGCCGCCGGCCCGACCCGCATCCGCCTGCGCACCAGTGCACGCTTCAGCGCCTACGACCGCGCACAGCTGTTCCACCATGAAGCATTGGTGCATTCGCTGACCGCCCTGAACGGCCGCGAGCAGCCGGTGCTGCCGAGCCTGGCACTGTCCTCGCCGCGGGTGACGGCCACCCAGGAAGGGCTGGCCACCTTCGCCGAGCAGATCACCGGCAGCATCGACATCGAGCGCCTGAAACGCATCAGCCTGCGTACTGAAGCGATTGCCATGGCACGCGAAGGCGCCGATTTCATCGAAGTGTTCCGCTATTTCTGCGATGCCGGGCAGAACGCTGAAGAAAGTTTCGCTTCGGCGCAGCGCGTGTTCCGTGGGGTACCGCCGAGTGGCGGCCTGGCGTTCACCAAGGACACGGTGTACCTGCGCGGCCTGGTGTCGGTGCACACGTTCTTCCGCCACATGCTGGCCGAGGACCGGTTGCAGGTCTGCCGCTGGTTGTTTGCCGGCAAGATGAGCCTGACCGACGCGATTGCGTTCGCGCCGTTGTTCGAGTCCGGTGTATTGAAGCCACCGCGTTGGCTGCCGCACTGGGTGAGCCGGGCGAACGGCCTGGCCGGCATGCTGGCGTTCTCGCTGTTCGCCAACCGGATACGGATGGACCAGCTGGCGCCGGAATGAAATGCGTTGGCGGCTTGTGGCGTCTTGATTGATATCGGAGAGAGCGGGGGGCTTGCGCTGGCCAGGACACGCCGCAAGTACGTCCCTGTAGCAACTGTGTTGCTGGAGAGTCTCAGGCCCGTCAGGTAAACGGGCACGGTAGTGCCGGCCGCTGGCCGGCAGCCTTTGGTCTTTCGCCCTGGCTCGCCTCAGGCGGGGACTAGCCCGCTTTCAGCGTCGCGCACACGGGCGTTGAGGATGACCAGCATCTTCCGCATCACTGCCACGATGGCCACCTTGCCTTCCTTGCCGCGGGCTCGTAGCGACTGGTAAAAATCGCGCAGCCGAGGTTCATGCCGCATGGCCGACATTGCCGCCATGTAGAGCACTTGCCGGATTTCGGCTCTTCCACCGTGGATGCTTCGTTTTCCTCTCATCGTGCCGCTGTCGTGGGACATCGGGGCTACCCCGACCAGGCTGGCGATGCGCTTGCCAGTGATCCTGCCAAGCTCTGGCAGATAGCTGGCTAGAACTGCCTGCAGCACAGGCCCTACGCCCTTCATCGACTTCAGCATCTTCAGTTGAGGCTGCTGACCAACCTGCTCGACGATCTGCTTGCCCAGACGCTCAACCAACGTTTGTAGGCGGGTGATGTTGCCTTGCAGTAGTCGGCGCAGTTCACGATCAAGCACCATTTCCTGCTGCTGCCGCGCGATGGTCAGGGCGTCCATCGCCTGCCGACGTGCCCGAACGAACTCCCGCATCTTCTGCTGCCAAGACTGCAGCGGCTGATAGGGAGGCAGCTTCACCAGGGCGGCCATCTGCGCCAACGCGTAGGCATCCAAACGGTCGGTTTTGGCAATCTGACCCAGACCCTGAGCCAGTTTCCGGGCGCGCAAGGCATTGGCACGGACCACCGGATGACCGGCCTTGTGCAGGAAATCCAGCACAGGCTGCTCATAGCCACCTGTGGCTTCAAGCACGATCTGGCTGGTCGGACGCTTCTTCAGCCAAACATCCAGTTCAGAAAACCCGGAGCGGTTGTTGCCGACCTGCAGGGTTTCTCCGTCCGTCGTACCGATATCCAGCTGACGCTTGCTGACATCAATCCCGATCCCGTTCATCACCTGACTCCGTATAGTCTGGAAGGGTCGAGAGCTCCCCCGCTTGCCCAGTCTTATCGCTTCGAGTGGTCGCTCCAGCAACTGTTCGGGCGGATCAAGGGAGATTCCGGCGTGGGCGCCAAGCTACATGGCGATCGTCGCGATCCTGGTTACGGATCGTCGAGATCTAGGCTCGCACGGCGGCCCACGCCGGCTCTCGACGCCTACGCTGCCAGATTCCGATCAGATAAGGCTCGGCCACGGCATCCATGCCGTGGACGGTCCTGGCCAGCGCAAGCCCCCCGCTCCAGACAATTTCCTGCGAGACGGCCAGCAATCCACCAGAGGGATTGTGTTTGAAGAGCTTGAAAAGCAAAGAGCCGGGCAGTGCCCGGCTCTTTGCTTTTGCTTTTGCTCTTGCTTTCAATTGCCTCCGCGCCGGCGCGGGGAACTGTCCAGCGTGGGTAGGCAGGCCCATGCAGGACCGTGAGGCGCATGGATGCGCCGATCGAGCCCCCATGGATGGGTTTACGGCGTGTCCTGCATGGGCCTGCCTACCCACGCCATGCAGGAACAATCAACGCGCCGCAGCGCCCGCTTTCGATTTAGAACTCCGCCGCCACCGTCATGAACAGCTGCCGCGGCGCACTCGCATGGATCGCATAGCGCGTGCCCTTCGGATCGGTCGGTGCGAACGAGCTCAGCTGGCCGGCGTAGCGCTTGTTGGTCAGGTTGGTCGCGTTCAACGACACCCGCACATTGCGCAGGCCCAGGCCCGGGCCGAAGTCGTAGCCCGCACCGGCGTCGAAGGTGGTCACGCCAGGCACTGACTGGTCGTTGGTGTAGGTGTAGTAACGCTTGCCGGTGTACTTGGCACGCAGGCTGGCGAAGAAGCCATCGCGGTTCCAGCTGATCTCACTGGACGCCATGTGCTGCGGCGTATCCACGGTGATCTTGCCGGCCACCGGCACCACCGCGCCGCCGGACAGGTAGTCGTCCTCGTAGGTGGTCTTGTTCCAGGACAGCGCGTTGTACCACTGCAGGCCGTCGATCGGCTTGAGGATGAAGGTCAGCTCCGCGCCGTGGCTCTTCACCGAACCGACGTTGATGAAGCGGGTCACGCACTCCGGACGCGTGCCGACTTCGATGCTCGAGCACGGGTTCAGCGACAGCAGGCGGTTGTCGAACTTCACGTTGTAGGCCGCGATCGACGCCTGGTACTTCTCACCGAAAGTACGGAAACCGGCTTCCAGGCTCTTCGACTTCTCCGGCTCCAGGCCGGCGCTGGCCGCGAACGATTCCGGCGACACCTGCAGCGGGCCGCCGCTGCCACCGCCGACGAAGGCAGCGATGTTTTCGGCATACGAGGCGAACAGCTCGTTGTTGGCGTTGAGCTTGAAGCCCAGGCCCAGCTGCGGCAGCACCGATTCCTTGGCAGTCAGCGTGCCTGAGGCGATGCTGGTTTCCACGCCCGGGTTGGCGGTGGCGCGCATGCGGGTGTTCGGGCTCTTGATGCCCACGTCCACGGTCAGGCGCTGGTCCAGGAAGCGCATGCGGTCCTGCACGTAGAACTGGCGCGTGCGGATGTCGAAGTCCTGGTTGAACAGCAGGCGGTCCGGGTTCTTCAAGTACAGGTCGTCCAGGAACGGACCGCTGATGTAGTAGAAGTTGCGCGAGACGTTATGGTCGTTCTGCTCGTACCACAGGCCGGCTTCCAGTTCGTGGATGCCCACCGTCCACGACAGCGCGGCGGTCAGGCCGTCGCGGTTGATCGTGTAGTTGGTGCTGCGGATCGAGATCGGCAGCATCTTGTCGGTGCCGGGGTAGGACGGCTGGCCCGGTGCCCACCAGTGGCCCTGGCCACGGTTGTCGTGGTGGTAGGCCAGCAGCTTCAGGCGGCCCTGCTCGCCCAGACGCAGGTCGGCATCGATCGAGTACAGGTTGTCGTCACGCAGTGCACGGCTCTGGTAGTACGCATCGTCGATGCTGTTGACGCCACCGCTGAACTTGCACTTGCTGCGGTCCAGCGTGCCCGGCGCGCAGTACGCGGCAGCCACTGCGCGGTCCCAGTCCGGCGCGTAGATGTTCCAGTCATAGCCCAGGCCGCGCGCCAGCATGTCCTTGGACAGGTAAGCGTAGTTGGCCTGGCTGGCACGCGATGTCGCGACGAATGCACCGAAACGATGGTCGCCGACGTTCCACACCGCCTTTGCGTTGAACTGGCGGGTGGTCTGGTTCTGGTACGGCGCGGCCCACATGTCCTGGTCCTGGTGCACGCCGGACACATAGGCCGAGAAGCCGTTGATGTCGCCGGTATCCACGCGCAGGTAGCCACGGCGCTGGCTGTTGTCGCCAACGGTGACGCTGGCGCGACCGCCGAACTCGGTGGAGGGGTCCATCGAGAAGTACTGGATGGTGCCGCCCAGGTTGCTGGTCGAGGCCACACCCAGCGAGCCGATGCCCTGCGACAGCTCGGCGCCGGCCAGGTTCTCGGCGATCAGTGCACGGGCGATGCTCAGGCCGTTGTAGTTGCCGTAGCTGTTGTCACCCAGCGGGATGCCGTCCAGCGTGTAGCCGAGGCGACTCTTGTCGAAGCCGCGCAGGCTGATGGTCTGCGACTCCTCGTTGGCACCGAAGGCATCGTTGGACTGCACCGACACACCTGGCAGGCGGTCGAGAATCTTCTGGCCGCTCGTGCCCGGCGGCAGTACCTGCTTGTCCACCGTGGTGATGCGCTGTACCTGGCGGGTCTCGCCCTGGCCGATCACGGAGACAGTATCCAACGTCTGTGCGCTCAGCGCGGCATCGGTGCTGGCGCCGGTATCGGCGGCAGAGGCGGCATGGGCGCTGGCGGCGGCGGAGAGCGCGATCGTCACGGCGATCGTCAGGTGTCGGGTCTGCATGGTGGTCCGTTGCATTGGGGGTGGTCACCGGCACGGATGCGCGGCGCATGGCCACTATGCGAACGGAACATGAAACCTTCTTTACGAAAAACCAACGAACAGTGCAGGGCAGTGGTGCGTGTCCTGCAACATTCCTGTCACGGCGGCGGTGCATCTGCCGGTTTGAGGATCACCTGCGCGACGCACGCGTGATGCAATCCGGGGAAGAGGTAGCTCATCCATCGGTCCGGGGACGGGTAGCTCAGCGTCAATGCCTGTTCGGGGGCATGGCCTGAAGGAGGAAGCACGAGCGCTGGCGCGATCTGGCGCTGGACGATCTGCCGACGCGTAACGCAGGCGCCCCCGACATCCAGGCGCACGGAGTGCACGTGCTGGTGATCGGCCTGCAGCAGGACCACGCCGCCGGTGATCTGGAGCGGTGGCGACAGGGCCACCGGTGGCAGCGTGATGCCCGGCAATGCATAAGGTGTTTCGATGACGGCCGCTGTCGCCGGCAGCATGGCGCGAAGGTCTTCCAGTTGCGCCGCGCGGGGCAACGGTTTGCCCCAGCTGAGGGTCAGTTCGAGCAGACGATCAGCCTGCACGTCGTCAGCCATCGGCAACTGGTCGGGTGCGGCGGCCGCACACAGTGCAGGCAGCACGATCGCAAGGCTTCCCCACCACAGGTGCTGCATGGGCGAACTCCCGGTACGCGGATGCTGTCGGTATAGCACGCACCGGGTACAGGTAGAAAAAAGGGGCCGGATCACCCTCGCAAGCGAAGGTTCACCGGCCCCGCGCACTCCGTGGGGGAGGCGGTCCACGTACTGCGTGGACGAGGGCTTAGCCCATGTACAGGCCACCGTTGACCGGATAATCGGCGCCGGTCACGTACGAGGCTTCATCCGAGGCCAGCCACGCACACAGGCCGGCCACTTCCTCCGGACGGCCCAGGCGCCGCACCGGCACCGAGGCGGCCAGCCGGTCCAGCACGTCCGGCGGGAAACTGCTGATGGCCTGGCTGGCGATATAGCCCGGCGACAAGGTGTTGACGGTGACACCACGCGAGGCCACTTCGGCGGCCAGTGCACGGCTGAAGCCGTGCATCGCGGCCTTGGCGGTGGCGTAGTTCACCTGGCCGATCTGGCCCTTGTGGGCGCTGACCGAGCCGATGTTGATGATGCGGCCCCAACCCCGCGTGGCCATGCCGTCGACGACCTGCTTGGTCAGGTTGAACAGCGAGTTGAGGTTGGAGACGATCACCGCATTCCAGTCCTCCACCGTCATCTGCCGGAACAGCAGGTCGCGGCTGCCACCGGAATTGTTGACCAGCACGTCGACCTCGCCGACTTCAGCGCGGACCTTGGCGAACGCGGCGCTGGTCGAGGCCCAGTCGGTGGCGTTGCCTTCGGAGGCGATGAAGTCGAAGCCCTGTTCGCGCTGCTCGCGCAGCCAGTTGGCCTTGCGCGGCGAGTTCGGTGCACAGCCAGCAACCACAGTGTGGCCGGCACGGGCCAGGCTCTGGCAGATGGCAGTGCCGACACTGCCCATGCCGCTGGTGACGTAAGCGATTCGAAGCGTCATTGCAGAAGGCTCCTTGGTAGAGGGTCAGGCAGCGAGCGGGTACAGGCCGAACAGCAGGCTGCCGATCATCAGCAGCATCGAGATGGCGATGGCCCACTTCAGGGTGAACTTCTGGTGGTCGGCGAATTCGACTTTGGCCAGGCCTACCAGCAGGTAGGTGGACGGCACCAGCGGGCTGAGCAGGTGCACCGGCTGGCCGGCCAGCGAGGCGCGCGCCATTTCCACCGGGGTGATGCCGTAGTTGCTGGCGGCCTCGGACAGGATCGGCAGCACGCCGAAGTAGAACGCGTCGTTGGACATGAAGAAGGTGAACGGCATCGACGCCACCGCCGTGATCACCGCCAGGTACGGGCCCCACGATTCCGGGATCACCGCCAGGAAGCTGTGCGACATTGCCTCGACCATGCCGGTGTTGTTGAGGATGCCGGTGAAGATGCCTGCGGCGAAGATCAGCGATACCACCGACAGCACGTTGCCGGCGTGGTTGACCACGCGGCGACGCTGCTCGGCCAGGTTCGGGTAGTTGATCACCAGGGCGATGGCGAAGCCGACCATGAACAGTACCGGCATCGGCAGGATGCCGATGATCAGCGCGGTCATCAGCGCCACGGTCAGGGCCAGGTTCACCCACAGCAGCTTCGGACGCTTGATGTCCTCGGCGTCTTCCACCGTCGGCAGCGCATTGCTGTCATCGGAAACGCTGTTGTCCATCCAGCTGCCACCCTTGGGCAGGGTCACCACACCCAGCCGGCGGCGTTCCTTCAGGCCCAGGTACCAGGCCAGCAGCAGCACGCCGGCGCAGGCGATCACCATCGACGGGATCAGCGGCACGAACACATCGGCCGGGTCCACGTGCAGCGCGGTGGCCGCGCGGGCGGTCGGGCCGCCCCACGGCGTCAGGTTCATCACGCCGCCGGCAAGGATGGTCACGCAGGTCATGTTCAGCGCGTTCATGCCCAGCCGCTGGTACAGCGGCAGCATCGCCGAGACGGTGATCATGTAGGTGGTCGAGCCATCACCATCGAGCGAGATCAGCATCGCCAGCACCGCGGTGCCGAGCACGATCTTCATCGGATCGCCCTTCACGAAGCGCAGGATGATCCGCACCAGCGGATCGAACAGGCCCGCATCGATCATCACGCCGAAGTAGAGGATGGCGAACATCAGCATCACGCCGGTCGGCGCGATCTTCTTGATGCCCTCCAGCATCATCTCGTCGAGGCCGGCGCCGAAGCCGCCGATCAGCGCGAACAGGATGGGGATGGTGATCAGGGCGACGAGCGGCGACAGGCGTTTGCTCATGATCAAGTACATGAACGTAATGACCATGCCAAAGCCGAGGATGCTCAGCATCATCTGCGGACTCCTTGCGAAAACAGGACGTGGGGGAGTGGAAGGGGCCCGGGCGGCATGCCCGGAATGTCGGGCTTAGAAGTCGTACTGCAGGCGGCCGGTGACCGCACGCGTGCGGTCCACCGTGACCCCGGCCAGGCGGTCGCGGTTGCGGCTTTCGATCACGTTGAGCATGAAGCGCAGGTTGTCGCGCAGGTACCAGTTGCCACCCAGCGTCCAGGCTTCGGTGCTGCCGCGGCGCAGGTCCGGCGCACCGTCGAGGTGCTGCGCGCCCCACATCTGGTCGTAGCGCAATGCCACTTCGAAGGCACCGGCCTTGTGGCGGATATCCTTCACCCGCGCGAAGCGGCCGGTCTTGCGGTCGTAGGCGCGGCTCTCGCCGGTGACGAACCAGCTGAGCATGCCGTAGGCGGCCATCACGTCACCGCGCTGGGCACCGTCATCGAAGGTGGCGCCACTGAATTCGCCCTGCCATGACAGCGGGCCGCGCACCTGCGCGTATTCCAGCGACCACTTGTTGACGTCGGTATCGCGGCCGGCGGAGAAGTTGACCAGGGTCAGGCGGCTTTCATCAGAGAGATGGCCGGCCGGACGCGGGCGGATGCTCAGGCCCGGGGTGCCGTTGGCGCCGGGGTTGTCGTAGGCCTCGCGGGCCAGCGACAGGCCCAGGTGCAGCACGTCGCCCTCGCTGGGCGAGGGGGCCCAGGTGACGCGGCCACCGGCGGCGCGGCCCTTCACCTGCCAGGCATCGATGCTTTCCAGGCTGTAGATGCTGGCCGCCCAGGTGAAGTCACCCGGATTGGCCTGCCACGACGCACCCAGGCGGTACAGCGGCGCCAGCGTGGTGCCGGCGTTGCCGCGCTCCAGGAAGCTGCCGTAGTTGGAGCTGGTGCGGTCATCCAGCGAGAAATACTGCTTGAACTGGCCGACGGTCAGCTTGCCGGCCTTGCCGAAGCTGCGTGCCAGGTACACGTCCTTGGCCTCGACGCGATCGCCGGAGAAGTCGGCTTCCAGCTTGTAGTCGACCACGAAGAACTTGCCGGACACGTCCAGCCAGGCGCGGCGGATCTCGGTATCGTCCTTGTTCGGCGTGCCGCGGTTGTCGTTGTCGAAGGTGGCGAAGTCCAGGTGCAGACGGCCGCCCAGGCTGGCGGTGACCGGACGGTCGTCTTCGGCGGCAAAGGCCGGCGCCGACAGGGCAGCCAAAGCCATCATGGCGGCAGGACGCCGCCAGGCAAACGTGAATTCCACAAACCCTCCCAGGTGCACGCCAGGCGCGCGGCAATCGTGGGCACCGGACGGTGCGCGGCCGCAGTCTGGGTCGGGCAAGCTGTCATCGTCCTGTCAACGGATTGTGCGGTGCAGCGTAAAAGACCGCCGGGCACGGCCCGGCGCTACCCATGCGGTGTATCCCGGTAGCGCCGGTCCATGACCGGCGGGCGGCCCCGGCGTCATGCGGTAGCATTCGTTTCCCCTCCCACCCCCGTGCCCATGCGCCTGCTGCTGGTCGAAGACAATCCGGATCTGGCCGATGCCATCATCCGCCGCATGCGCCGCAGTGGGCACGCCGTGGACTGGCAGGCCGATGGCCTGGCCGCTGCCAGCGTGCTGCGCTACCAGAGCTTCGACCTGGTGGTGCTGGATATCGGGCTGCCCAAGCTGGATGGCCTGCGCGTGCTTTCCGGCATGCGCGAGCGCGGCGACAGCACGCCGGTGCTGATGCTGACCGCGCGCGATGGCATCGAAGATCGGGTGCAGGCGCTGGATGTCGGTGCCGACGATTACCTGGGCAAGCCATTCGATTTTCGCGAGTTTGAAGCGCGTTGCCGCGTGCTGCTGCGGCGCGCGCGTGGCCAGGCCAGTGAGGTGGTGCAGATCGGCGGGTTCCAGTTCGACAATGCCGCGCACCGCGTCAGCCTCGATGGCGAACCGATCGAACTGCCCAACCGCGAGTACCGGTTGCTGGAGATTCTGGTCGGCCGCCTCGGCCAGGTGGTTGGCAAGGACGAAATCGGCAATGGCCTGTTCGGCTTCGATGACGAGGCCGGCCCGAATGCGATCGAGCTGTACATCGGTCGCCTGAGAAAAAAACTGGCTGCTGCGCCGTTGCGCATCACTACGGTGCGCGGTGTCGGCTACCTGCTGGAAGCCAGTGACGGCAGCACCGACGCCGACGCCGATGGCTGACGCGCGCGCCGCGAACGCCGCACCAGGCTCGCTGCGGCGCACGTTGCTGCTGTATCTCGGTGCATTGCTGGCGGTGTTCGCGGTGGCCCTGCTGTTCGCCGCGCGTGACTATGGCCAACGCGCCGCCAATCGTTCCTACGACCACCTGCTGCTGTCCTCGGCGCTGTCCATCGCCGACTCGGTGGCGCTGGTTGATGGCCAATGGCAGGTCGACCTGCCTTATGCGGCGCTGGACCTGCTGGCGATGGCGCCGGAGGACCGCGTGTTCTATCGGGTCGCCGACAGCCGCGGCAACCTGATCACCGGCTACGGCGACCTGCCGGCGCCGCCGCGCCGGCCCGGCACGCAACCGCAGTTGTTCGATGCCGCCTACAGCGGCGAGACCGTGCGGTTCGTGGTGGTCGGCCGCAGTTTCGCGGCCGCCTCGGCGCAGGGCGAGGTGCAGGTCCAGGTCGGCCAGACCCGGCGCGCCCGCGAAGCCGTGGCGCAGGACCTGGTCAATCGCGCATTGCTGGCCATCGGCGTGCTGTCGGGGCTGCTGCTGGCGCTGGTGGCGTTTGGCGTGCACCGCGCGTTCCGGCCGCTGGTGCGGGTGGAACGCGAGCTGTCGCGCCGCGAGCCGTCCGACCTGAAACCGCTGGATGCGCGCGTGCCGCGTGAGATGGACCAGATGGTGGCCGCCTTGAACCGCTTCATGGAGCGCCTGTCCAGCAGCAACGAGACACTGCGTGCGTTCATGGCCGAGGCCGCGCACCAGATGCGCACGCCGCTGGCCGCGTTGCGTGCACAGGCGCAGCTGGCGTTGGACGACGACGATCCGGAAGACATGCGCCGCAGCCTGCAGGCGATCGAGCGCAATGCCACCCATATGAGCCGGCTGCTCAACCAGCTGCTCAGCGACGCCAGCGTGATCCATCGTTCGCACCTGCAGCGCTTCGCCACGGTGGACCTGGCCGAGACCGTGCACCAGGCCCTGCATGAAGCGCTGCCGCAAGCCGGCCCGGCGCCGCGTGTGCAGCTGGCGATGACCGCCGAGCCGGTGCAGGTGCATGGCGATGCGCTGTTGCTGCGCGAGGCGATCAAGAACCTGGTCGACAACGCGCTGAAGTACGGTGGCGATGGTCCCTTGCAGATCGCACTGACGGTGGAAGGCGGGCAGGCGGTGCTGACCATTGCCGACCATGGCGCCGGCATTGCCGCAGCAGACGCAGAGCGCGTCTTCGAACGTTTTGCCCGTGGCGAAGGCGCACCGTCCGGCGGCGCCGGCCTGGGGCTGGCCATCGTCAAGCGCGTGGTCGACAGCCATGGCGGCCGCATCGACCTCAGCAACCGTCCGCAGGGCGGCTTGATCGCTACCATCCGCCTGCCCCGGAGCAGTTCATGATCCGCCTGTTCGCCGCCGCTGTTGCCCTGCTGCTGGCCGTGCCGGTACTGGCCGCGCCGGGCGACGTGCGCCGTTTCCCCGCGCAGGGAAACGCTGCTGCGCAGCTGCGCATCCACGGCACTACCGACATCGAAGTGTTCGCGGTGGTCATCGCTGACTACCAGCGCCTGCACCCCGGCACCGAAGTGGTGTACGAGGACATCATCACCCAGGACCTGTACGCGCGTTACCTGCATGACCGCGCTGGACCTGCGTCGCCGGACCTGCTGATCTCCAGCGGCATGGACCTGCAGACCAAGCTGGTCAACGATGGCCATGCACTGCCGCACCGTTCGGCGCAGACCGCCGCGCTGCCGGCCTGGGCGCAGTGGCGCAACGAGGCGTTCGGGATCAGCTACGAGCCGGTGGTGATGGTCTACAACACCCGCGCGCTGCCGGTGGGGAAGGTGCCGCATACGCGCCGCCAGCTGTTGGACCGGCTACGCGCGGAGGGCGCGCCGCTGCGCGGAAAGGTCGGCACCTATGACATCGAGCGCAGCAGCGTCGGGTACCTGCTGGCGACCCAGGACGCGCAGCGTGGCAGCATCGCCGGTGCGTTGCTGGGCGCGCTCGGTGACAACGACGTTGTGCGCGAGGAACGTACCGGCGTGCTGCTGGACCAGGTGGCCAGCGGCCAGCTGTCGCTGGTCTACAACGTGCTCGGCTCCTACGCGCAGGCACGTGTCGATGCCGGCGCACCGCTGGCCATTGTCGAGCCCGAGGATTACACGCTGGTGGTGCTGCGTACCGCGGTGATTCCGCGTACCGGCCCGCACCCGGAAGAAGCGCGGCGCTTCCTCGATTACCTGCTGTCGCCACGCGGCCAGCAGGTGCTGTCGCGCGAGGCGCGGCTGATGCCGATCGTGACCGGCAATGCACGCAGCGCGAATGCACCCGGCCGCAGCCGCCGCCCGATCCAGCTCGGCCCCGGCCTGCTGGTGTACCTGGACGCGCTCAAGCGCCGCCAGTTCCTCGATGCCTGGCGCAGCAGCGTGGAGCCGGCAGGGCGCTAAACCTAGGTGCCATTCCCGCCGATATCCTGTTTCCAGTCGTGTGAGGAATGATCATTGGGAAGGCTGAAGGACAACTTCGAAGACGTGGAAATGATTGGCTCAGGGGTCATGCGTAGCATTCACTGGGCCCGTACAACGGCGGTAAGGCGAGTCCTTCTAGTTATAGGCTCCTCGGTGGTTATGGTCGGCCTGTACCTTTTGCTAATCAATCATCTGATCTCGTATCAATTGGAGCGAAGTGACTATCGAGCCAAAGCGGCTAGCCAGGACTATGACGCGATTCAATATGCGGAGTTGCTGGACCTGATCGATGAATGCCTGGCTCCACGTAATGCTGCGCTGGCGGGATTTGCCTGCAGGGCAGCGGACCTGAAGTACTCCGAGGTCCAGCGGGGATCGGCTGTGGTAAATCGAAAAGAGGTTCTGGAGAGAGGTGACTACCCTCGGATGCGGATTGACGTCCGGTCGGCGCAGCGATTGTTGGATCTTCAGCGCATTGGTAGCGTTCCTTCAACCCTGCGTGAGGATCTGTACGAGGTGATGCGCAGTACGTATGGCAAAGTTGGAACAGCCCTACTGATCGGTGTCCTGTATCTGACGATCTGGTTGATGCCGCATTTTCTTAATTACAGAGAGTCTACACAGCAGTCGCGGCAGCCCTTTCTGGGGCATCGACTGGCCGGCGAAGCAAATGAAGAAGGCATTCCCTTTGGTGACATGCCAAACTTGCCCCATGAGCGAATACACCATCCTGATCGCCGATGACCGCCCGCTGCTGCGTTCGGCGGTGGTGCAGTCATTGCGGCAGAGCCTGCCGCTGGCGCAGGTGCGTGAGGTCGCCAGTGCCGACGCGTTGGCCGAGGCACTGGATGCGCATCAGGACGTGGACCTGGTGCTGCTCGACCTGACCATGCCCGGCGCGCACGGCTTTTCCGCGCTGCTGCACGTGCGCGGCTCGCATCCGGACATCCCGGTGGTGATCCTCTCGTCCAACGATCACCCCCGTGTGATCCGCCGCGCGCAGCAGTTCGGTGCGGCTGGTTTCATCCCGAAGTCGGCCCCGGCCGAGACCATCGGTGAGGCCGTGCGGGCGGTGCTGGACGGCGGACTGTGGTTCCCGGCGATGGCTGCCGAACGCTCCGAGGCCGACGCGCTGCTGGCCAGCCGCCTGGCCCAGCTGACCCCGCAGCAGTTCCGCGTGCTGCTGTGCCTGGCCGACGGGCTGCTCAACAAACAGATCGCCTACACGCTGGGGCTGGCGGAAAACACGGTGAAGGTGCATGTCACCGCGATCCTGAAGAAGCTCGAATGCCACAGCCGCACACAGGCCGCAGTGCTGGTGAAGGCGCTGGAGCCGGAAGGCGACGCCGGCATCGGGTTGTAGTTTCCAGCCAACGGCGCAGCCCCTCGTGGGTGGGTTTGGGTTGGTCGCTGAAAGCAGAAGCCGCGAGTGGGCCGGTCGGGTCGGGTGCGCGGGGGACGCCGTGAATCCGTCCCTGGAGGCTTGGCAGCCGCATCCATGCGGCTGACACCCCCGCGCACCCAACCCGACCGGCCTCTGACAGATTTCGGTGGCCTGCCACCCACGGAGAAGAAAAAAGATCAAAAGCAAAAGCAGGCTGTCAGGCCGCCTTTTGTAGATACCGTGTCGCCCTCGCCTAGGCAAGGGCGACGTCAGGCTCAAAGGGTCGGCCACTTCTCAGTACGCCCCAAATCAGATGGATGAGCTTGCGCATCACTGCGCACATGACGACCTTGAAGGGCTTGCCTTTCGCGCTGAGCCGGTCTGCAAAGGACTTCAGTGTGGGGTTGTGGGTCTTCCCGGTCAGCGCCGGCATGTACAGCTTTTTGCGGAAATTGGCGTCGCCGACGCGTGATATCCGGCATTTGCCTTCGTAGTTTCCTGATTGACGCTGGGCCGGATTCAGGCCCGCGTGGGCAACCACCTGGCGCACGTCGCTGTATTTGCTTAGATCCCCCAGCATGGCCAACAGCTGGGCACTGCTGGTGTTGCCTACACCGGGGATGCTGGTAAGCAGTTGATGACGCCGGCGCAGGTCCGGATCGTTATCGATATGGTCCTCAATCGCCTTCTGGACCTGCTTGATCTGCTCTTCCAACGTCCGGATCACATCCTTGATCCCTTGCTGGACCGAGATATCGGCAACGTCCAGGCGGTTGTGCTCCATCTGCAGCATTTCCTGGAGGTCATCTCGACGCCGTACCAAGGCGCGCAGCTTCACCTCCGAGGGCGTCGGTGGAACGTAGGGATACAGCTTTTCCGAGCGTTGTGCCTCAAAAAACCGGGCAATCAGCTTGGCGTCGCTGCGGTCAGTCTTGGTCCGCATCCCCTCCGCCTGCCCAAACGCCTTTACTCGGGCGGGATTGGCCACATGAACCACTACCCCCGCTTCCACCAGTGCTTGAGCCAAGGCCTCGTGATAGATGCCTGTAGCCTCCATACCTACCGCCGCGTTCGGCGCATGTTTGGCGCGCCAGGCCAGAAGCTCATCAAAACCCTTTGGCGTATTGGGGAGTTTGGCCTTGGTTCGATACTTGCCGTGAGATAGAGGCAGGGCGATGTCAAAAGTCGCCTTGGCTGCGTCGATGCCGATAAATTGCATGATTTCGCTCCAGCTTGAACTTACGATCGTGATCGGAAGCCGCCAGACTTGCCCTTGTGAGTACAGGCTCTCACCCGATGGCGGGCCTAAGATACCGTTCAAGTTCCATGGCGGTGTCAGGCCGCCGACGCGCTGAATCTACTTTGCAAGCTCGAAGGCTTAAGAGCCGAGGCAGCGTCATCGGAGCCTCCCGGGTCACCGGGGGATTGTGCCTGATCAGGGCACGATCCAAGACACAAGAGCCGAGCATGGGTTCGGCTTTACACGAGCAAGCGCAGCGCGCGATCCGCTTTTGATCTTCTTTTTCTTCTCCGTGGGTGGACGCGCACGGAACTTGTCCGTGGTCGGGTAGATGGGCTGCGCAGGGGCGTGAGCCGCATGGATGCGGCGACCGAGCTTACAGGGACGTACTTGCAGCGACCCCTGCGCAGCCCATCTACCCGGCCTCACCCATGAACCGCGTTACGCCTCCACCCACGAGGGGCTGCGCCGTTGGCTGGAATCACCCGCGATGCCGGATCAGCAACTGACTCATCAGCGCCCGCAGCGCCGGCGGTTTCACCGGCTTGGCCATCATTCCCCAGCCACGCTCGGCAGCCATCTCACGCAATCCCGCATCGCGCTCGGCAGTGACCAGCACCACCGGCGGGCGGGCCCGCCACAGCTCTGCCAATGTCTCGTACAGCACCGGGCCGTGGTGGTCACCCATGCGCACATCCAGCAGCACCAGCTCCGGCACGGTTGCCGTCGTGGCCAACTGCAGCGCTGCCTGCGGGCCATCGGCCAGCAGCACCTCGCAGCCCCAGCGCTCCAGCAGCGCGCGGCTGGCCGCGCACACGTGCGGATCGTCGTCGATCACCCACACCCGGCGCCCTCGCAGGGGATTGTCCGCAGCAGGCTCCTGCACCAGCACCGGTGGTGGTGCAGTGGCTGGAATCGCGCTGGCCTCGCCGAATGGCACGCCCACGGCGAACACGCTGCCCTGGCCCAGCTGCGAGCGCAACCGGATCGGATGGCCGAGCAGGCGGCCGATGCGGTCGACGATCGCCAGGCCGAGGCCGGCACCGCGTTGCTGGCCATCATGCAGGCGGCGGAATTCCTCGAAGATCTCGCCCTGCAGCGCATCGGGAATGCCAGGGCCCTGGTCGTGCACTTCGATCCACAGCAGCCCTTCGCGGCGACGGCAGCCCAGCAGCACGCGGCCGCGCTCGCTGTAGCGCAGCGCATTGGACAGGAAGTTCTGCAGGATGCGGCGCAGCAGTGCCTCATCGCTGACCACTACGGCATCAGTATCTACCCAGTCGACCACCAGGCCGCGCGACTGCGCGGCGATGCCGAATTCGCGTGCCAGCGTCTGCAGCAGCGGTCCCAGCCGGAAGGCCTGTACACGCGTCGGCAGGCTGCCCGATTCCAGCCGCGCGATGTCCAGCAGGCTGTTGAGGATCGCGTCCTGCGCCGCCAACGCGGCATCGATATGGTCGCTGGTCTGCTGCTGCGCCGGGTCGCTCAGCTTGCCGCGCAGCACCGAGACGAACATGCGCGCGGCATTCAGCGGTTGCAGCAGGTCGTGCACCGCCGAGGCGACGAAGCGGGTCTTGTAGCGGTTGGCCTGTTCGGCCTCGCGGCGTGCTTCGTCCAGGTCGTGGGTACGTTCGGCGATGCGGTGTTCCAGTGCATCGGCCAGCGAGCGCAGTTCGCGTGCAGCATTCTTGTAGCTGGTGATGTCGGCGTAGCTGGTGACGAAACCGCCGTCGGGCAGCGGGTTGCCGCGGATTTCCAGCACCGTACCGTCGTCCTTCTCACTTTCGCGCATGTGTGGACGGCCGCTGCGCAGGTGGTTGAGGCGACGCTCGATGGCCTCGTCGACCGGGCCGGGACCGAGCAGGCCACGGCGTGCGTTGAAGCGGAACAGTTCCTCGATGGGCCGCCCCACGCGCACCAGGTCCAGCGGGAAACGGAACAGTTCCAGGTAGCGCGAATTCCATGCGACCAGACGCAGGTCCCGGTCGATCACCACCACGCCCTGCGGCAGGTGTTCGAGGCTGCGGCTGAGGCCGCTGTCGGCATCGGTGGCGGCCTGCAGCAGGCCATCCTGTGCGGTGCGCAGTTCCTGTGCATGCTGCTTGAGCAGGGTTTCCAGCTCGCGGCGGCTGCGCAGGCGATGCTTGGCCAGGCGCCGGCGCTGCTGTATGAACAGCACCAGGAAGCCCAGCGCCAGCCATGCGGCACCTCCGGTAAGCGCGGCCGCACGGCCGGCGGCGGTGGCGGCACTGGCGTCGTGCAGCAGGTGCAGGTTCCAGTCTTCGGCCCGCAGCGCAAGGCTCTGCCACAGCATCGGCTGCGGCAATGCCGGATCCAGCAGGCGCACCATGCGGCCGCCATCGGCCAGTACATCCTCGGTACGTGCGCGCAGTGGCTGCAGGGTGCGATCGGCGTACTGGCGGGCGTCCAGCATCTCGCGGCGCTCATCGGCGCCCAGCGGTCGCAGCAGGCGGTAGCGCCAGCTGTCACGGTTGGCCAGGAACACCACGTCGTGGTCGTCACTGGCCAGCACCACGTCAGGGCTGCTCAGCCACTCCTGCTCCAGTGCCGACAGCTCGACCTTGATCACCACCACGCCGAGCCGCTTACCGTCTTCCTCGATGGCCTGCGACAGGTAGTAGCCGGGCACACCGGTGGTCATGCCGATGCCGTAGAAGCGGCCGCGGCCCTGGGCCAGCGCCTGGCGGTAATAGGGACGATAGCTGTAGTTCTCACCGACGTTGGTGGTCGGCTGGTCCCAGTTGCTCGCCGCCACCGCCACGCCATCGTGGCCGACCAGGGTCAGGGTCGAGGCACGGGTGACTTCATTGGCGCGTTGCAGCTTGAGGTTCAGCCGCTGCCGTTCGGTGGGCGAGGGCGGTACGCGCAGCGCGTGCAGCAGATCCGGATCCAGTGCCAGTACCTGCGGCAAGGTGCCGAAGCGGTCGATGCGCTGCTGCAGGCCCTGGCCATACAACTGCAGCTGGCGTTGTACCTGGCTGCTTTCCTCGCCGAGGGCGCGCCGCCAGGCGTAGTGGCCGGCGGCGACCGCACACAGCACGGTGCCGCCGACCATCACCGCGATGGTCAGCAACAGCATCCGGTGGCGGCTGAGCCAGTACATGGCGGCAGTCTACGCAGGGCCGGCGGGCGTGGCGTGCACGCCCGCCGGGATCTGACGTGGAAGGGGTCAGAAGTGCATCTGCGCGCGCAGTTCGAAGATCTCCGGCGTGCTGTGCACGCCGCGACGGCTGGCGTCGACCTTGACGTAGTTGGCCTGGAACTTGAAGTGGCTGGTCAGGTACCAGTTCGCACCCAGAGTGAGGTCGTGCTGGCGGCCGCCGAGGATGCTGCCATCGTCGAGGTCGAGGCGGCTGTAGCGGGCCACCAGTTCCACTGCGCCGTAGTCGTGGGCCGGCTTGATGTTGGCCACCGCACCGGCGTTGTACGGGCGCGATTCGCCGGTCAGCACCCAGCTGGCCATCGCGTACTGGCCGCTGCCGGTGTAGTCGGGCTTGCCGTCATTGCGGGTGACCGTGGCGCGCAGGGCTTCGGCCTGCAGCGAGAACGGGCCGCGGATCCAGATGCCTTCCAGGCCGGTGCGGCGGATCTGGTCGGCGGTGACCAGCGCGCCGGAATCGACATAGCGGATGTCGGTCAGGCCTGCTTCCGGACGTGCGCGCAGGCGCGCGCTGGCCTCGTGGTGCACGTCGCGGCCATCGCTGTAACCGCGCGGATTTTCCTGCGAGTAGGCCAGGCCCAGGTGGATCACGTCACCCGGCGCCTTCACCGGGGTCCACACCGCACGCACGGCCTGGGTGGTGCCCGGGTTGTCACCCTGCAGGTCCTTGCCGCCATAGGCGCCGGCCTGCAGCAGGTACTGCGGGCGCTCAAGCACCCATTCCACACCCGTGCGGCGGCCAGCGTAGAAGGCCTGCACCGGCAGCGCGGTTTCCAGGAAGCTGCCGGCGCGCGAGGACGTGTTCGCGTCCAGGCCGACCGGGGTCTTCATGTAGCCGAAGCGGAAGCGGCCGATGTCGCGGCCGAAGAAGGCCTTGCTTTCGAAGCGCACGAACACGTCCAGCCAGGTATCGGACTGGAAGTCGTAATAGACCATCGCGTCGTAGACGCCCTTCTTCTTCAGCGTCGCACCGAACTCCTTGCGGCGCACGGCGTCGTCGTCCTCAAGGCCACTGCCCGAGGAGAAATCGTTGTAGTCGTAGGCGATGTTGGCGGTAGCGGCCAGCTCGGTGCCGTCGCCGAAGGCGTACTTGGTCGGCCAGTTGTCGAAATCGGCAGCCGAAGCGAAGGCGGGAAGCGCGGCCAGCGACAGGGCCAGCAAGGTGGGAATCGGGCGCATGTTGGGTGCGGCTCTCTCAGATTGCGTGTGGACAGGACAACAACGGCCGCAAGGGCCGGAACTTTCGCAATGACGCGCCCGGCCGTTCAGCTCGGGCCACCGGCCTCCCCGTGATCGGGCGGTGCGGCGCCAGTGTAGGCATCGCGGCCACCTGAACCGGGGGGCTAGTACCAATAGGTTATCTGCGCCAGCGTGCCCGGCGCGTACAAAGGCGTCCATTGGTCGCACCCCCTGCGCGTGCTGCACAGGGCCTGCGGTCAGTTTCCACGGTAACGGTTCCCGTGCAGTCCCGGGGCCGTACGTGCCTGAAAACGCCCCTTCCGGAGTCCGCCATGCACATCCCGACCGCAGCACTGGTGCCTGCAAAGCCGTTGCCGATCTATCGCCAGCTGTACTTCCAGGTGATCGTGGCGATCGTCCTGGGCGCCATCCTCGGCCACTACGAACCGTTGATCGGCGAGAAGATGAAGCCGCTCGGCGATGCCTTCATCAACCTGGTGAAGATGATCATCGCACCGGTGATCTTCCTGACCATCGTCACCGGCATCGCCGGCATGACCCACCTGCGCACGGTGGGCCGCGTATTCGCCAAGGCGATGGCGTACTTCCTGTTCTTCTCCACGCTGGCGCTGATCGTCGGCATGATCGTGGCGCACGTGGTGCAGCCCGGCGCCGGCATGAACATCAACCCGGCCGAGCTGGACCAGACCGCGGTGCACAGCTACGTCGAGAAGTCGCATGACCTGACCCTGGTCGGCTTCCTGATGGACATCATCCCGAAGACGCTGCTCAGCGCGTTCGTCGATGGCAACATCCTGCAGGTGCTGTTCGTGGCCGTGCTGTTCGGCATCGCGCTGGCATCGGTGGGCGAGAAGGGCAAGCCGATCGTGAACTTCCTGGAGGCGCTGGTCGCCCCGGTGTTCAAGCTGGTCCACATCCTGATGAAGGCCGCGCCGATCGGTGCCTTCGGCGCAATCGCCTTCACCATCGGCAAGTACGGCGTTGGCTCGCTGATCAACCTGGCCTGGCTGGTGGGTTCGTTCTACCTCACCGCCTTCCTGTTCGTGGCGGTCATCCTGGGCCTGGTCTGCCGCCTGTGCGGCTTCTCGGTGTTCAAGCTGGCGCGCTACCTGAAGGCCGAACTGCTGCTGGTGCTGGGCACCTCCTCGTCGGAGTCGGCGCTGCCGTCGCTGATGGAGAAGATGGAACGCGCCGGCTGCAGCAAGTCGGTGGTGGGCCTGGTGGTCCCGACCGGCTACTCGTTCAACCTGGACGGCACCAACATCTACATGACCCTGGCCGCGCTGTTCATCGCCCAGGCCACCAACACCGAACTGACCCTGGGCCATCAGATTGCCCTGCTGCTGGTCGCCATGCTCAGCTCCAAGGGCGCGGCCGGCGTCACCGGCGCCGGCTTCATCACCCTGGCCGCCACCCTGGCCGTGGTGCCGGAGGTGCCGGTGGCCGGCATGGCGCTGATCCTGGGCGTGGACCGCTTCATGAGCGAATGCCGCTCGCTGACCAACTTCATCGGCAATGCCGTGGCCACCGTGGTGGTCTCGCGCTGGGAGGGGGCGCTGGACCGCAACCGCCTGAAGCTGGCGCTGGATGGCCGCGAAAGCGAACTGCCGCCGCTGATCGATGCCGTGCCCGAGGCGCTGCCGGCCAGGGGCTGATCCAGGTGTGTGGTACCGCGGGGCCGATCACGACAGTGGTACGGCCCCGCGGCGTTTCAAGGCGTCCCATGGCTGTCATGGGACGCACCGAAGCTGGTGTCGCGGTACCGTCGCATACGGCACGGAATTGTGCGGTCGCAGCATGCCTGCGACAGGATAGCGACAGGTCCAGACGCTCCAACGGGGGTATCATCCCCTGTCCCTTCTGCCCATTCATGTAACCCACATCGATGTCCAACGAAGATTTCAAACAGGCCGCCCTCGATTACCACCGGATGTCCCCGCCGGGAAAGATCAAGGTTTCCGCTACCAAGCCCATGCTGACCCAGCGCGACCTGTCGCTGGCGTATTCGCCGGGCGTGGCGTACGCCTGTGAAGCGATCAAGGCCGACCCGCAGCAGGCCAGCGAGCTGACCGCCCGTGGCAACCTGGTGGCGGTGATCTCCAACGGCACCGCGGTGCTGGGCCTGGGCAACATCGGCGCGCTGGCCGGCAAGCCGGTGATGGAAGGCAAGGGTGTGCTGTTCCAGAAGTTCGCCGGCATCGATGTGTTCGACATCGAAGTGGATGAAACCGACCCGGACAAGCTGGTCGACATCATCGCCTCGCTGGAACCGACCTTCGGCGGCATCAATCTGGAAGACATCAAGGCACCGGAGTGCTTCATTGTCGAGCGCAAGCTGCGCGAGCGCATGAAGATCCCGGTGTTCCATGACGACCAGCACGGCACCGCGATCATCGTCGGTGCGGCGGTGCTCAACGCCATGGCGATCACCGGCAAGAAGATCGAGGAAGTGAAGCTGGCGACCACGGGCATGGGCGCGGCCGGCATTTCCTGCGTGAACATGCTGGTACAGCTGGGCCTGAAGCCGGAAAACATCCTGGCCTTCGACCGCGAGGGCGTGATCCACACCGGCCGTACCGATCTGGACCCGGAAAAGCAGCGCTATGCGCGCGATACCGACAAGCGCAGCCTGGCCGAGATCGTCGACGGTGCGGATATCTTCCTGGGCCTGTCGGCGCCGGGCATCCTGACTGCCGAGATGGTCAAGACGATGGCGCCGGACCCGGTGATCTTCGCGCTGGCCAACCCGACCCCGGAAATCATGCCGGAGCTGGCGCGCGCGGCGCGCCCGGACGCGATCATCGGCACCGGCCGTTCGGACTACCCGAACCAGGTCAACAACGTGCTGTGCTTCCCGTACCTGTTCCGTGGTGCGCTGGACGTGGGCGCGACCGCGATCAACGAGGAAATGAAGATCGCCTGCGTGCGCGCGATCGCCGCGCTGGCGCGTCGTGCGGCCACCGACATGGGTTCGGCCTATGGCGGCGAGACCCCGAGCTTCGGCCGCGAATACCTGATTCCGCGCCCGTTCGACCGCCGCCTGCTGGTGGAGCTGTCGGCTGCGGTGGCGCAGGCTGCGATGGATTCGGGCGTGGCCGCCCGTCCGATCGCCGACATGGGCGCCTACCGCGACAAGCTGGCCCAGTTCGTCTATCGCACCAGCCTGATGATGAAGCCGGTCTACGATCGCGCACGCAGTGACAAGCAGCGCGTGGTCTACGCCGAAGGCGAAGAGGAAGTGGTGCTGCAGGCGGTGCAGAACGTGGTCGACGACGGCCTGGCGCATCCGATCCTGATCGGTCGCCCGGAAGTGATCGAGTCGCGCATCGAGCGCCTCGGCCTGCGCCTGAAGATCGGCGAGAACATTGAAGTCACCAACATCAATGACGACCCGCGCTTCAACGAATACTGGCAGTACTACCACGGCCTGACCGGCCGTCGTGGCGTGACCGTCGCCGCGGCGAAGAACCTGATGCGTTCGCGTCCGACCCTGATCGCGGCGGTGATGGTGGCCCGTGGTGAAGCCGATGCGATGCTGACCGGCATCGTCGGGCGTTTCCACAAGAAGCTGGGTTACGTGCGCAGCGTGCTGCCGCTGGAATCGAAGGTCACCTCGACCTCGGCGATGACCGGTGTGATCAACCAGCAGGGCGTGTTCTTCTTCGTCGATACGCACGTGCAGGAAGATCCGACCGCCGAGCAGCTGTGCGAAGCGACCCTGCAGGCCGCCTACCGCATGAAGCTGTTCGGCGTGGAACCGAAGGTGGCGCTGCTGTCGCACTCCAACTTCGGCAGCCACGACTCGAAGGATGCGCTGAAGATGCGCCAGGTGCGCGAGCTGCTGCTCAAGCGCAACCCGCGTCTGAACGTGGATGGCGAGATGCAGGGCGACACCGCATGGGATGAAGCGCTGCGCCAGAAACTGCTGCCGGGTTCGACCCTGCAGGGCCGTGCCAACCTGTTCGTGCTGCCGAACCTGGAAGCGGCCAACATCGCCTACAACCTGGTGCGCGTGTTCACCGACGGCGTGGCGATCGGCCCGATCCTGATGGGCGTGAACAAGCCGGTGCACATCCTGACCACCAGCGCGACCTCGCGCCGGATCCTGAACATGACCGCGATTGCCGCGGTGGATGCGCAGATCCGCAAGCAGCTGGAAGCGGAAAAGAAGGCGTAAGCCTTCTTTCCAGCGACAGCTGCAGAAACGCGCCCCGCGGGGCGCGTTTCTGTTTCCGCAAAGCGGAAACGGGTAGTGCCTGCCGCTGGCCGGCAACCGCAATCATGTCCACCGCCACTGCAGCCGGCCAGCGGCCGGCTCTACCGCCCGCCGGCCTGTGCCACACGCGCTACGCCGCCCGGTCATGTCCCTGCAACGCCTTTGCGGCCCAATACGCCCACGTGGCCCGGCCGCGGGAAGGGACCGGACCGGCCTTCCTGCCCTGGGCCCGACCAACTTTCCATCGGCGAGGGTGCCATGCGCAATCGAGTGACGCGTCGTTATTTCCGGCAGCTGTTCGCGCTGTACGCCGGCTTCGTGCGGTCGCGCTGAGGCAGCGATGTGGTAGCGCCGGGCCATGCCCGGCGAGCGCGCAGCGCGGCGCTCTGCATTCCGCCGGGCATGGCCCGGCGCTACCCGTCAGCGCTTGCCGCGGCGTGCTGGCGCCGGCGGCGCATCCGAACGCGGCTTGGCGTACTGCGCCCACAGTGCCGGCAACGCCTTGCCGGTCTGCTTCTGCCACAGCGCAGGCGTGTAGCGACCATCGCGCAGGGCCTTGTCCAGCGCCAGTACCAGGCCCGGATGCTCGGTCTCGGCCCACTTCAGGAAGGCGCCGGTGACCCGGTAGCCGCTGTCGACGTTCTGCCCCTTCTCGACCTTGACCGGCAATGCCCAGCCGGCGGCGGCGTTATCCATGCCATAGCGGTCGCGGGCGTAGTCGGCGATGCCTTCCACCAGCCAGCCCGGTACCCGTGCATCGCCGTAGCCGGGATACCCCTGCACGATGTGCATCGCCTCATGGGTAACCAGGTCGATGTCGTTCGGGTGTTGCGCCAGCCAACCCGGATTGATGGTGATCGTCGCCGCCTGTTCCTTGTCGCCAACGAAGGCGATGCCGGTGTAGGCCGGATCGATCACGATGCGCACCATCGACGGCGCCGCCGGATGGAAGTCCGCGCGTTCGCGCAGATAGGCGAAGAAGAACGTATCGATCACCCGCTTGCGCTGCGGCGCGGCCAGGGCGCCACGGGCGTCCTGGTAGTTCAGCGTCACGCCATCGCGGGTCAGCTGCGTATCGAACGCCTGGGTCTGGCCGAAGCTGGAGAAGGACAGGGCAACAAGGGCCAGAGGCAGCAGACGGTAGCGCATAGGACTCATTGTACGGTGCTGGCTGCCAACAGTTCGATCTCCGCCAACGGCAGCCGACCCGGTGCCAGCAGGCGCAGGCGATACTCGCTGTAGCGGCCAGGCTTGGCGATGCGGAACGGACGGGTCTGGCGGGCGGACGCGAAGTCCTCACCACTACGCTGGTCGAGCACGGTCCAGCCGCCATTGCCGTTGCGTGCCTCCAGTGCCCATTCGCCGCCACGGATGCTGCCGTCGCCACTGGTCAACGTGTACATCGTCGGGGTGCCGTCGGTCAGGCCGCTCAGCGCGATGGTTGCGCCACCGCCCAGGCCCACCGTGGTGGTGGCATCGTCATCGACCAGTGCGGGCAGGGCGCGGCCATCGGCCAGCGTTGCTTTCGTACCGCTGCCGAGCAGGTCGTGCAGCAGCTGCGGGCGCTGGCCACGCGCGGTCAACGAGCGCGGAACATCGTCCACGCCACTGCCCCAGCGCGACGGCTGCGGGCCCATCACGAAGTCCAGGGTCGCGCCCTTGGCGATCACTTCGTGCGGCACCCAGGTCTTCGTCCACGGCGTGCCGTTGATCTTCAGCGACTGCACGTAGACGTTCTCGCGCGAGTTGTTGGCCGCGTTCACGGTCAGCACCGCGCCGCCCTGCAGTTCCACCCGCGCATGCTGGAACGCCGGCGAGCCGATCACGTACTCCGGCGCGCCCATGCGCAGCGGGTACAGGCCCAGCGACGCCAGCACATACCATGCCGAGGTCTCGCCGTTGTCCTCGTCTCCCGGATAACCCTGGCCGATCTCGCTGCCGACATACAGCCGCGACAGGATCTCGCGCACGTGCTGCTGGGTCTTCCACGGCTGCCCGGCATACAGGTACATCCACGGGATGTGATGCGCCGGCTGGTTGCTGTGCGCGTACATGCCCATGCGCACATCGCGTGCTTCGGTCATTTCATGGATGGTGCCGCCGTAGGAGCCGGCGAACGCCGCGTCGGCGGTTTCCGGCGTGGCGAAGAAGGTGTCCAGCTTGGCGGCCAGCCTGTCGCGGCCACCGTACAGCGCGGCCAGGCCTTCGCCGTCGTGTGCGGCGGTGAAGGCGAACGTCCAGCCATTGGATTCGGTGTAATCGTGGCCCCACACGCGCGGGTCGTAGTGCTTGGCGTCCACCCGCCAGCGGCCATCGGCCCTGCGGCCCTGGAAGAAGCCTGCGGCCGGGTCGAACATCGTCGCGTAGCTGGCGGCGCGGTGACGGAAGTAGTCGGCCTCGGTGCTGTAGCGCTCGCGTGCGGCGGGCGTGGTGGCGCGCTTGGCCAGGGCCTCGGCCATGTTGGCGATGCCGAAATCGTTGAGCGCACCTTCCATCGTCCACGACATGCCTTCATGCACGTCAGCGCTGGCGTAGCCACGGAAGGTCGAGCGCTCCATGCCCTTGCGGCCGACATGGCGGTCCGGCGGTACCACCGTGGCGTTCTTCAGTGCGGCGGCATAGGCCTCGGCCGGGTCAAAGCCACCGATGCCTTTCAGCCACGCATCTGCAAACGCCACGTCCGAGCTGGTGCCGACCATCAGATCGGCGTAGCCCGGCGACGACCAGCGTGCGATCCAGCCGCCGGCACGGTACTGCTCGATGAAACCCTGCACCAGCTGCCCGGCATCCTCCGGAGTGAACAGCGCATAGGCCGGCCAGGTGGTGCGGAAGGTGTCCCAGAAGCCGTTGTTGACGAACACCTTGCCATCGCGCACGGCGGCAAAGCTGCGGGTCGCGCTGCCGTCGGTGTTGTCGTCACTGGCGCTGGCCTGGTTGGCGTAGCGCCAGTCCGGCGCCGCCGCGCTGCCCACGTTCTCGTGGCCGGAGTTGGGGTACAGGTAGAGACGGTACAGGCTGGAATACAGCGTGGTCTTCTGGTCGTCGCTGGCATTGCCGATATCGAAGCGGGCCAGGCGGGCGTCCCATGCATCCTGGGCGCGACCGGCCACGCTTTCCAGCGTGTCGGTGGTGGCGATTTCCAGTGCGAGGTTGTGCCGCGCCTGTTCCACCGACATCAGCGAGGTGGCGATGCGCATGGTCACCCGGCGCTCGCTGCCGGTGTCGAACGTGATGTAGCCGGTGGGGCGGCCTGTATCGAGACGGCCGCTGCTGCGCCAAGGCTTGTCGAAGCTGGCCACCACGTACATGCGGCTGGCGCCGTTGGACAGGCCGCTGCGGGTATCGGTGTAGCCGGACAGCGTCTGCGTCGCAGCGTCCAGGGTCAGGCCGCCACGTGCATCGACGTTGTCGAACAGCAGGTTGGCGTTGCCGTCTGCGGGGAAGTCGAAGCGGAACACTGCGGCATGGTCGGTCGGTGCGATCGAGGCCGCGATGCCATTGTCGAAGCGCACGTCGTAGCGATACGGGCGCGCGCTTTCATGGCTGCGATCGAACGACAGTGCGCGCTTGCGGCGGTCTGCCTCCGGCACACCACGACTGGCCGAGGGCATCACCTGGAAGGTCTGGCGGTCGCCCATCCACGGGCTGGGCTGGTGGCTCAGCGCAAGCGCCTGCAGCTGCGGCCGGTTCTGTGCGTCGTTCTGTTCGTTCCAGCGGTACAGCCAGTTCAGCGCACCGGCATCGGTCACCGGGGTCCAGAAGTTGAATCCGTGCGGCACAGCGGTGGCCGGGAAATTGTTGCCGCGCGAGAAGGTGCCGTTGGCCTGGGTGCCACGGGTGGTCAGCACCCAGTCGGAGACGCGCTGCGGTCGCTGGTGTGGCTGCGCGTCGAGGCGCACATCGTCGATCCAGCCGGATACCGGTGCGCCGTCGGCACTGGCCACTTCCAGTTCGATCGCCACCACGCGGCGGCCCTTCAGCGCGGCCACGTCGCCCAGGCGTACCGCTTTGCGCGCCCACTGCTGCGGATACAGCGTCTTCGAATCGCCCTGCGCGCGCGCGCTGATGGCCACGCCATGCTGGTCGCGGGCAGTGCCGGCCGAAACCCTGCTGCCATCGTCCAGCAGCAGGTCCAGCGAGACATAGGTCGAGGCCACGCTGTCCTTGCCGACGATTTCCGGCAGCACCAACCACGACAGCGTGGTATCGGCCTCGATGGCCAGGTCTGTCTTGAACAGTTCGCGCCGCGCGTTACCGCCAGCGCTGCTGTAGCGCAGTGCATGCAGGCCGCTGTAGCCGGCGTTGCGCTTGGCGGTGTAGGGCGCTGCAGGGCCGTTGCCGATCGTGACCTGCAGTGCGCCCGCGGTCTGGGTCGGAGCTGGCTCACCGGGCTCGAACGAGGTCTGCAGCCCCTGTGCCAGCACCGGCATCGCAGTGGTCGCACAGGCCAGGGCCAGGGCGAGCGGAAGCAGGGCGCGGCGCGGATCGGACAGGGTCATGCAAGGGTCTCCCGGAGGGGCAGGCGGCAGGCAGAACCCGCATCGGCAGACACCACAGGCAGCATCGCTCCGCCCGCCAGGCTGGCAGTGGTAGAGGCGATGCTGGTCCGGTGGGGGCGGGCCATGCGATCGGGTCGGATTGAGCAGGTCGGGTTACGACCTGGCCCGATCCTGCAACAGCCATCGCGGCCTGACAAGTGCCATTTAGTTCGATCCAAATGCGGGAAATATCGCTGTCGGCCGATTTTCGGCATGAACCTGCAGGATCGGTCGGGAATTTCCACCGGCACCCCGTCCCGAGGCGGCATGCAAGGCCGCAGGGAATCGGCCCGGTACGCGCAAAGACCTGTTGCGGCGCAATGTCAGGGCAGCCCGGATGCTAGAATCGCAGGCCTCGCAACCCGTTCATCGACATCCGCCATGAGCCATACCGCCACCGCGCCCGCCAACGCCGAAAAGCGCTACACCGTGCACCGCAGCGATCTGCCGCTGAGCTGCCCGACGCCGGAAATGGCGCTGTGGAACTCGCATCCGCGCGTGTACCTGCCGATCGAAGACGAGCCCAACGGCGAAGCGAAGTGCGCGTACTGCGGCTCCGTGTTCGTGCTGGCCGACTAAGCAGGCCTTCGATCGATGCGCCGATTGACCGTGGTGCAGTTGCTGCCGGCGCTGCACTCCGGCGGTGTCGAGCGCTCGACCCTTGAAATTGCTGCGGCGCTGGTGGCTGCCGGCCATCGCGCGCTGGTGGTGTCCGCTGGCGGTCGCCTGGTACAGCCGCTGCTCGATAGTGGTGCCGAGCATCTCACCCTCGATATCGGCCGCAAGTCGCTGCTGACCCTGCGTCACCTGCCGACCCTGCGTCGCCTGTTCACCGAGGTCGGTGCGGATATCGTGCATGCCCGTTCGCGGTTGCCGGCCTGGCTGGGCCTGTACGCGATCCGTGCCATGCCTGCCGCGCAGCGCCCGCACTGGGTGACTACCGTGCACGGCCTGAATTCGCCCAGTCGCTACAGCGCGGTGATGACCAGCGGTGAACGCGTGATCTGCGTGTCCAACACTGTGCGCGACTATGTGCATCGGCACTATCCGACGGTTCCCGAAGCGAGGCTGCAGGTGATTCCGCGCGGCGTCGATGTCGGCCAGTTCCCGCGCGTGGCGCGTGCTGATCGCCGTCCGCGGCTGGCGCTGGCCGCGGATTACCCGTGGCTGGCCCAGGTTGAAGGGCCGCTGCTGCTGCTGCCGGGGCGGGGCACCCGCCTGAAGGGCCACGCACACGCGCTGCAGCTGCTGGCTGACGTGCGCGCCACCGGTGTGGCAGCGCAGCTGTGGATGCTGGGCACCGACGAACCCGGCCGCGAAGCCTACGTGGCTGATCTGCGCAGGCAGGCGGCGGCGCTGGGCATCGCCGACGCGGTGCAGATCAGCACGCCGACCGCGCGCATCGCCCAGGCCTATGCCGCCAGCGACCTGGTGCTGCAGCTGTCGGACAAGCCCGAAGCATTCGGCCGCACCGTGGTCGAGGCGTTGTCGGTCGGTCGCGCGGTACTGGGCTGGGACCATGGCGGCGTCGGCGAACTGCTGCGTCAGCTGCAGCCCAGCGGCGCGGTGCCGCTCGGTGATGCGCGCGCACTGGGTGAACGCGCGCTGGCCCTGCTGGCGCAGCCGCCGTCCTTGCCGACCCGCATCCCGTTTACCCTGCAGGCCATGCAGCGCGATACCCTCCGCCTCTATGCCGACCTCGCTGGCTGATCCTGCCGTCATCGTGCGCGACGACCGCGCCGGGCGCTGGGCGCCCTGGTGGGTGCTGGCGTACGTGGCGATGTGGCCGTTGCCGGGCATCGCCGAAACCGTGCTCGGACTTGGCGCGCTCTATGCTGCCGCGCGCATGGTCATGCGTCGGCTGCAGCGCCGCCCGCACCTGTTGAGCACGGCGGCGTGGGCGCTGACCTCGATCCTGTTCCTCGGCTATTGGCTGCCGCAGGCGTTTTCCGCGTTCGATGCCATCGATCCGGGGGCGTCGTGGACCAAGGCCGCCGCCGGCCTGCGCTATTTGCCCTTCATGTGGCTGGTGGCGATTGCCGTGGCCACGCCGGAGCGGCGACGGCTGACCTTCGGCGGGCTGGCGCTGATCACCGCTGCCTGGACGCTGGATGCGCTGGTGCAGGCAGCCGCCGGCACCAGCCCGTGGTTCTGGTCGCTGGAACACCTGAAGCTGGCCGTGAGCGGCCACGCGTTGTGTCCGGCCGACGAGGCCGCGCTGGCTGACCGCCTCAGTGGCGCACTGGGTCCGTGCAACCTGAAGTTCGGCCAGGTGCTGGCCAGCCTGTCGCCGTTCCTGTTGCTGCCGGTAGCGCGCCGCTTCGGTAACCTGGGCTGGGTGTTGGCAGCGGCGGCGCTGGGCAGCGTGCTGCTGCTGGCCGGCTCTCGCGCGTCATGGATCACTTTCGCGCTGGTGCTGGCCTACAGCGGCGTGCGCCAGTTCGGCTGGAAGCGGTTGGCTTTGCTCGCGCTGCTCGCGGTTCTCGGAGCGGGCGCGCTGACCGCCAGCGTGCCACAGCTTCGCGAACGCTTCGCGCGTACCGCGATGGCCTGGGATGGAGGCGAGCGTGGCGTCGACGAAGCGCTGTCCGGGCGTGCAAGGATCTGGGAAGCCGCCGCCTGCATGATCGAGGCGCATCCGATCAACGGAGTCGGCGCGCGTGGCTTCCGCGATGCCTATCCGGACTGCGTGGCTGAGGAGGGCCCTGCGGTGTGGGGCAATGCTCCGGCCTTGCATGCCCACCAGATCGTGCTGGAAATCCTTGCTGAAACCGGCGTTCTCGGCCTGCTGCTGTGGTTGGCCGCGGTCGCCCAGGCCTGGCGTGCGTGGCGCTTCGCGCCCACCGCCGCCCGCGAGCGAGCGCGCCCGGCAATGCTGGCGCTGGCGGTCACGGTGTTTCCGCTCAACACCCACCTCGCGTTCTATTCCGCGTTCTGGGGTGGACTGACCGTGTTGTTGGCCGCATTGTTCGCCGGCAGCCTGCTGGCCCGCGAATCGGATGAATCTCCGCCGATGCAGTAGTTGCCAACCTTGGTTGGCTCTTCGGGACCGGCCTCGGTTCATCGGCGCCAACCAAGGTTGGCGACTACCATGAGCACGCCGGCCCTTCCACGGCATCCGGTTATTTGTAGAAATCGCTCCGCCCGCCAGGCTGGCGCTTGAACCGCCGATGGATCCACAGGTACTGGTCGGGGGCTTCGCGCACCATCGCTTCGATGGCCTGGTTGACCCGCGTGGTATCGGCTTCCACATCCTCGCTGGGAAAATTCTCCAGCGGCGCGCCGATCTTCAGGAAGTACTTCCCGCCTTCGCGGCGGTGGAAATACGGGATCACCGCACAGCCGGTCATCCGTGCCAGCTGGTGGGTGGCGGTAATGGTGGATGCGGTATGGCCGAAGAACGGCACGAACACGGTGTCCTTGCCGCGCATGTCCTGGTCCGGCGCGTACCAGAGGAAGCCGCCCTTCTTCAGGTGGCGCACCGTGGCGCGGATGTCCTCGTTGGCGTACATCGCCTTGGCATAGCGCAGGCGACCGAACTTCACCGCCCACTCGTATACCGGATTCTTGTGCTTGCGGTACATGCCCGACAGGTCAACGTAGTCGCACAGCAGGCGGCCGCACATCTCCAGCGTCATGAAGTGGCCGGAGACCAGCAGCACGCCACGGCCCTCGGCCTGCATCTGCCGCAGATGTTCCAGACCCTCGATCTGCACCTGCGGGCGGATGCGGTCGATGCTGCCCCACCAGGCGCGGATGCACTCGAGTACGCCCACGCCCAGTGCGTCGAAGCTGTCGCGGACCAGGCGCTGTCGCCAGGCCTCGTCCTTTTCCGGGAAGCACAGTTTGAGGTTGACTTCGGCGGCGCGGCGGCGGCTGCCGAGCAGGCGCCAGCTGATCCAGCCGACGCCACGGCCCAGCGCACGCTGCAGCATCCACGGCAGGCGGGCGATGGCGAAGGCGCCGAGCATGGCGGCGAACATCGGCCAGTTGCGGGGATCGCGCAGCGACGGGCGGACGGCGGTGGTGGCATCGGACATGGCGCCATTCTACCAACCCGGCTGCGTGTCTTTCCCGGGGGGCTCCCGTATCCTTGCCGCATGCGTAAAGACCCTGTCGAATGGATCCTGCGCGGCCTGTACTCGGCCGTGCTCTACATCCTGCTGCCGATCACCGTGTACCACCTGGTCTGGCGCGGTTTCCGGGTCCGTGAATACTTCCGGCGCTGGGACGAGCGTTATGCCTCGTATCCGCAGCCGACCGGCCAGCCGAGGGTCTGGCTGCACGCAGTCTCGGTGGGCGAGGTCAACGCTGCCGCCCCGTTGGTGAACGCCCTGCGCCAGCAGCGCCCGGACATCCGCTGGGTCATCACCACCATCACCCCGACCGGTTCGGAGCGCGTGCGCGCACTGTGGGGAGACGCGCTGGACCACGTCTACCTGCCGTACGACGTACCGGGCAGCGTCAACCGCTTCCTCGGCCATTTCCAGCCCAGCCTGGCACTGATCCTGGAAACCGAGCTGTGGCCGAACATGCTGTTCGGCTGCCGCGACCGTCGCATCCCGGTCTATATCCTCAATGCCCGCCTGTCCGCGCGCTCGTTGCGAGGCTACCGCTTGCTGGCCGCACTGATCCGCCGCGCGCTGCGCACCGTCACCTGCGTTGCCGCACAGTCGCAGGACGATGCCGAGCGCTTCGTGCAGCTGGGTGCCGTGCCGGAACAGGTGCAGGCGCTGGGCAATCTGAAGTTCGATATCGCCACGCCGGACGTACAGGGCTTTGTCGAACAGTTCCATGCGCGGGTTGCGGCCGGGCGCCCGGTGTGGATCGCGGCCAGCACCCATGACGGCGAAGAACAGGCGGTGATCGACCTGCACCGACGCCTGCGCCAGCAGCACCCCGGCCTGTTGCTGCTGTGGGCGCCACGGCATCCCGAGCGCTTCCCGAAGGTGGAGGCGCTGGCGCGCGAACAGGGCTGGAACGTGGCGACCCGTCGCGCGAAGCAGTGGCCCGATGCCGATACCGATGTGTTCGTCATCGACACCCTGGGCGAGCTGATGCCGTTCTATGCCTGCGCACAGGTCGCGTTCGTCGGCGGCAGCCTGCAGCCGATCGGCGGCCACAACCTGCTGGAACCAGCGGCGATGGGCACCGCAGCGGTAACCGGTCCGCACCTGCACAACTTCGCCGAGATCTCGCGACGCATGCGCGAGGCCGGTGCGTTGCTGATCGGCGAGGACGTGCAGGCGGTCGGTGATCTGCTGCTGCATCTGCTCGACAGCGCGCAGGCGCGCGAAGACATGGCGCGTGCAGGGTGCACGTTGGTCAGCAACGGTCGCGGCGCATTGCAGCGCACGCTGGCGCTGGTTGCGCCGCACCTGCCGCCGCCTCGTCGCTAGGGTTGTGCCTACGCCCGCGGTCTCGCTGTCGCGAACGACTGCATCAATTCTGCTTAGCGGCCAGATTCCTGTCGTCGCCGGACCGTTTGCGTAGAAGGCAGCGTGCCTGCGATCACATCGCGGCATAGATCGCACGGAATCTGATACCGCCTCTTGGCGTGGGCTGCCAGCCTGCGGTCGCCCGCATGTGGGCGCATATCAAGAGGACTTGCGATGGATGGCGGCAGCAGCAGGGATGGCGTCGGCGGACTGCATCCCGGGAAGGAACATCTGGCGGTGGTTGCGCTGACGCTGCTGCTGGGAGGAAATGTGGTGGCGCGGGTCGGCCAGTACACCGCTGTCCAGGCCGGTCCAGCCATCGTGCTCAGTCTGCTGCTGGCCGCGTTGGCTGCCGGACTGGTGCTGTGCTGCGTGCAGGTCGTGCGCCAGCAATGGCCAGGCGTGGATGGCCTGCACGGGCTGCTGGTTGCAAGCTGGGGCAGGGGCCTCGCCGGCTTGCTGGGCGCCGTACTGCTGCTGGAACTGGTGGCGACGGCAGCAGGCGTCGCGCAGTCCGCTGCCCTGCATCTACATGCGGTGCTGGCCAGCCGCGGCATCAGCGCGGACAGCTGGCTGCCGGGCCCGTTGCTGGCGGCAGCAGGCCTGCTGCTGTTGGGAATGTTCGCGGTGTTGCCGCCGCGGCGTGCCGCACTGCTGGTCTGCGCACTGCTGACGGTGAAGATCGGTATCGGCGTGCTGCTGCTGGCGCTGGCGGCGCGGCATGTGGACTACGCCCATTGGATTCCGTGGTTGCCAGAGGCAACCGCGCCCTATCACTTCGGGCTGGGCGGCGTACTTGCCGCGAGCGTGTCGTTGCTGGGCGTGTTTGCCAGCGCAGGGCTGGCGCTGGGCTTTCCCGGCCTGCGCCTGCGAACGGTATCGCAGCAATCCAGGGTGCTGGCAGCGATGGTGTTGCTGGCCATGCTGCTGTTGATCCTGCTGGCTGCGCTGCAGGCGGGGCTGGTCGCATTCCCGGCGCTGGCCAGCCCGCGTCCGTTGTCGGTGGCACTGCAAGGCCATCCGGAACTGCAGTGGCTGCTGCCGCTGCTGCCTTTGGCCGGCATGGCCGGATTGGCGGCGCTGCTACTGGTGCTGGTGTTGCTGGCCGCACATCTGGCAATGGGGATGTGGTCCGTGGCATGCAAAGAGAAGCATGGGCCCAGGAAAACGCTGGCGACCGTGGTCGTTGTTCTGCTCTCGGCCTTGTTGGCGCTATGCGTGCCGATGGGGTGGCTGCCGGTGCTGCCTGGCCCGGCCGCCCTGCTGGTGACGGCAGCGCTGTGCCTTGGGGCACTGCGCACGCGGGAATGCGTGGAGGTGTCGCACGGCTCACGATGGTCGTTGACGATGCCGGTGCTGGCGCCCTTGGCGGCGGCACTGTGCCTGCTGTCGGCGGTGCTGCAGCTGCGCGCATGGCCCGGCTGATGCGCGGTAGTTCTGCGTCATGCGTGATTGCGTGCGCATGCGGCGTCCACAAAAAAGCCACCCTCGTGGGTGGCTTCTTCGTTGCCGGCAGGACGACGACTCAGTTCGTGGTCGTTGCCGGGTTGCCTGCGTCCTGGGTCAGCAGACGGTTGACGTCCTGCAGCTCGGCCACGTCCAGCGCGCCCAGCGACTGGCTCAGCAGCAGGCGGTTCTGCAGGAAGGTGTAGCGGGCCTGCGCATAGTCCAGCTGCGCCGAGAACAGGATGCGCTGGTTCTGGATCACGTCCAGCACGGTACGGGTACCGACTTCCAGGCCGACCTGCGACGCGTCGTACGCGCTCTGCGCCGAGACCACCGCCAGGCGGCGGGCTTCCACTTCGCTGATGCCCTGCACCAGGGTCTGGTAGGCATTGCGGGTGTTGCGGTCCAGGGCGCGCTTCTGCTGCTCGTAGCCGTCCTGGGCGATGTCGCGCTGGGCCAGCGCCTGGCGCACGCCGGACTGGGTGGCACCACCGGCGAAGATCGGCACGCTCAGGGTCAGCCCGATGCTGTTGGTGCGTGCATCCGGCGACAACGAGCCTGCACCGGTGCTGTCACCCCAGGTCGCGCTCTTGCCCCAGCTGCCGCCCAGCGACAGGGTCGGGTAGTGGCCACCACGTGCGGCCTGCACGCCGGCCTCGGCAGCGCTGACCTTCAGTTCCTGTGCCTTCAGTGCCGGATTCCCGGTGGTGGCCTGGTGCACCAGCTCATCGATGTTGCCGCGGTTGGCCGGCACTTCCGGGCGGAAGTCCGCCGGCAGGCCGCGCAGGTTTACCACCGGCTGGCCGGTCAGTTCGGTCAGCGCCTGGTAGTTATCGGCCAGGGTGTTCTGCGCAACGATGCTGTTGGCACGTGCCTGGTCGTACTGGGCACGTGCTTCGTGCACGTCGGTGATCGGCGCCAGGCCCACTTCCAGGCGCTTGTCGGCGAAGTCGAACTGCTTCTTCGCGGCCGCTTCATTGGTCTGCGCGGCGTTCAGCGATTCGATCGCCACCAGCACGTTGAAGTAGGCCGCCGAGGTGCGCACGATCAGGCTGTCGTTGGCCGAATCCAGGGTGAAATCCGCCGCCTTGCTCAGTTCGCGCTGCGAACGCAGGTTGTTGATCTGGGTCCAGTTGAACAGCGTCTGGCTGCCCTCGACCGTGTAATTGCGGCGCCTGCTGGAGACCGTGCCGGAGTTGGCATCGGCATTGGCCTCCGAACGCGAACGGGTCAGCTGGGCCTGGCCGGTGAGCTGCGGCAGCAGGGCGGCACGTGCCTGCACGGCGCCTTCCTTGTCGACCAGCCGGGTCGATTCGGCGGCGGACAGCTGCGGATCGCCGTTGCGCGCCATTTCATAGACCTGCAGCAGGTCGGCGGCATGGGCGGACAACGGCAGCAGGGCAGTGGCCAGCGCAACAGCGAGGGATCGGCGGATCATTGCGGCTTCCTTGGACTCAGAGGTGGAACTGGGGTGCCGGGGCGGCACCGCGCAGGTAATCGATATCGGTCTCGAACAGGGACTCGCTGCTGCCGTCGGCCTTGACCAGCAGGGCCTCCATTGCCGGCGAACGGCCATGGATCACGAACAGGCGACCACCTGGACGCAGCCACGATGCGAACTGTGACGGCACCACGTCGACGGCACCAGTGACACAGATCACGTCAAAGCGGCGTTCGGTCTGCCAGGCCAGGGCGTCGGCCACTTCCACGCGGACGTTGGTGCCCAGGCCGGAAGCATCCAGGCGCGCACGTGCGGCGGCAGCCAGCTCCGGGTCGATCTCCAGGCTCAGCACGTCGCGCGCCAGCGCGCCGATGCAGGCCGACAGGAAGCCGCTGCCGGTGCCGATTTCCAGCACTTCGTCACCCGGCTGCAGGTCCAGTGCCTGCAGGGTACGGCCCTCGATGACCGGCTTCATCATCTTCTGGCCATGGCCGATCGGCAGTTCAACATCGGCGTAGGCCAGCGCCCGGTGCGCGTCGGCGACGAAGGCCTCGCGCGGCAGGCGGGCCAGGACGTCGAGCACCTTGATGTCCAGCACGTCCCAGGGACGGATCTGCTGTTCCACCATCAGTTCGCGGGCGTGGGCGTAATCAATCGTCATGAGGTTCAAATCCAGCGCAGTGGGCCGGCCATTTTACCGGTGCCGGAGGCCGGCGGCGCGCCCAGAGCATCAGCTGCCGGGTGGCCGGGGTCGCAGTGCCGGAAGTCATCGCGACCTCCGGTTCGTTCAGTTTTGGTTATCCGGCCGTCCCGGGCCCTCTTGGCGCGTAGGCGCGCAGGAAGAAGTCGATGCTGGCGGTCACGTGGGTGAGAGGGTCGCATTCCACCGGTGACAGTGGCATGCCGCACATCATATGCATGTGCACTTCGCCCTTGACCAGGGTCAGGAACTGCTGGCCAGCCAGGTAATAGTCGGGGATGTCCAGTTCGCCGCGCGCGCCGCGCGCGCGCAGGAAGTCGGCCAGGGCCTCGCAGGTGCGCTCCGGGCCGGCCTGCCAGAACAGCTCGCGCAGGCGCTCATCGGTTTCCGGCGCCATCATCATGCGCTGGATGGAGATCGCCGCGTCGGAGGTGATCAACTCGAAGAAGGCCAGGCCGATGCCGATCAGCTGGTCGCGCAACGGTCCGTCCGCGTCGGCCACGAACAGCGCGTCAGGCAGCATTTCAATGCATTTTGACTGCACGGCCTCGGAGAACAGGGTCTCCTTGTCGCCGAAGTGGCTGTACACGGTCAGCTTCGAGACGCCGGCCTGAGCGGCGATGGTGTCCATGCTCACGCCGGTATAGCCCTGTTCGATGAACAGTGCCTTGGCTGCTTCAAGGATCGCCGCGCGCTTGCCGAGGTCCTTGGGGCGCCCGGGTCCGGCGGCCTTGGCAGCGGGCTTGGCCGACGGCTTGCGGGAAGTGGGAGAACTCATCACGACAATACTAGACCAAGCGGTTCGATATTTATACTATACCGACTGGTTCACTAATGTCCGTGTCGCAACAGTATGTTGCCGGCGCGTTCCCCCGGATCCCCTTTTCAGGTCTTGTACCTCATGAAGAACATGCGTTGGTTGGGTGTTGGCGTGCTGGCGGTGGTAGTGGCGGCTTGTGGCAGGCAGGCCGCCGAGCCGGTGGCGGCCATTCCGGTGCTGGTGGTACATCCCACCACGCAGGACGGACAGGCGCCGGCGGCCTACCCCGGCGAGGTACGCGCCCGCCAGGAGAGCCCGCTGTCGTTCCGGGTCGGCGGCAACCTGATCAAGCGTCATGTCGACGCTGGGCAACGCGTGAAGAAGGGCCAGCTGCTGGCCGAGCTGGACGTGGCCGACTACGCCTCGCAGGCAGCCGCCTCGCAGGCGCAGCTGGCGGCGGCGGAAGCCGACCTGGTACGCGCCCGCGATGACCAGAAGCGCTACGCCAAGCTGGCCGAGGACCAGCTGGTCAGCCGCTCGGCGCTGGACCAGCAGACCGCTGCGTTCAAGGCCGCGCAGGGCCAGGCCAATGCCGCCCGCGCCAACCTGGCGGTGGCCCGCAACCAGGCCGAGTACGCGCAGCTGCGCGCGCCGGCCGACGGCGTGATCGCCAGCCGCCAGGCCGAAGCCGGGCAGGTGGTCAGTGCCGGGCAGACGGTGTTCACCCTGGCCGCAGATGGTGGCCGCGAAGTGCTGATCGCGCTGCCGGAAAGCAACATCCGTGATTACAAGGTCGGGCAGCCGGTGCAGGTGGAACTGTGGAACCGCCCGGGCCAGCTGCTGCCGGGCACCCTGCGCGAGATCGCGCCGGCCGCCGATGCGCAGGCACGCACCTATGCCACGCGGGTCAGCCTGGCGCCGGAAGCCTTGAGCGAAGTGGAACTGGGCCAGAGCGCGCGGGTGTTCGCCGCCGCTGGCCGCAATGGTACCCTGCAGCTGCCGCTCGGCTCGGTGCTGCGCGGCAGTGATGGCAAGGCCAGCGTGTGGGTGGTCAATCCGTCCAATGGTGCGTTGAAGGCCACCCCGGTGACGGTCGGTGCCTATGGTGCGCAGGCGGTGCCGGTGCTGTCCGGCGTGGCCGCGGGTGACTGGGTGGTGGCTGCCGGTGGCCATCTGCTGCGCGAAGGCCAGGTGGTGACGCCGGTCGACCGCCAGAATCGTCCGGTGCTGGCACCGGCGGCCACGCCGGCCGCTGCGCCGGCCGCAGGCAAGGGGCACTGATCCGTGCGCCGCTTCAACCTCTCCGAATGGGCGCTGGGCAATCGCCCGCTGGTGCTGTTTGCGATGCTGGCCTTCGCCGTCATCGGCGCCTGGTCCTACAAGCACCTGGGCCAGTCTGAAGATCCACCCTTCACCTTCAAGGCGATGGTGGTACGCACGATGTGGCCTGGCGCCACCGCCGAGCAGGTCTCGCGGCAGGTGACCGAGCCGATCGAGAAGGCGCTGATGAACACCGGCGAGTACGAGTTCATCCGCTCGTACTCGCGCCCGGGCGAGTCGCAGGTGATCTTCATGGCCCGCGACAGCCTGCGTTCCAAGCAGATTCCCGACCTCTGGTACCAGGTGCGCAAGCGCGTGGGTGACATCAAGGCGACGCTGCCGCGCGAGATCGTCGGGCCGTTCTACAACGATGAGTTCGGCGATACCTTCGGCAACATCTATGCGCTGACCGGCGAAGGCTTCGATTACGCGGTGATGCGCGATTACGCCGACCGTATCCAGCTGGAACTGCAGCGCGTGCCTGACGTCGGCAAGATCGACCTGATCGGCCTGCAGGACGAGAAAGTCTGGATCGAACTGTCCAACACCAAGCTGGCCACGCTGGGCGTGTCGCTGCAGCAGGTGCAGCAGGCGTTGGCCGACCAGAACGCGGTGACTGCCACCAGCTTCTTCGAGACCCCGACCGACCGCGTGCAGCTGCGCGTGACCGGCCAGTTCGATTCGATTGAAGACATCCGCAAATTCCCGATCCAGGCGGGCGAACGGACCTTGCACCTGGGCGACATCGCCGAGGTGAAGCGTGGCTTTGCCGATCCTGCCTCGCCGAAGATGCGCTTCATGGGCCAGGATGCGATCGGCCTGGCGGTGGCGATGAAGGAGGGCGGCGACATCCTGAAGCTCGGCGTCACCCTGGATGCCGAGTTCGAGCGCCTGCAGAAGACCCTGCCGGCCGGCATGCAGCTGCGCAAGGTGTCCGACCAGCCACACGCAGTGGAAGAGTCGGTGGGTGAGTTCGTGCAGGTGCTGACCGAAGCAGTGGTGATCGTGCTGCTGGTCAGCTTCTTCTCGCTGGGCCTGCGCACCGGTCTGGTGGTGGGCGTGACCATTCCACTGGTGCTGGCGATGACCTTCTTCGTCATGCACTACTTCGACATCGGCCTGCACAAGATCTCGCTGGGCGCGCTGGTGCTGGCGCTGGGCCTGCTGGTGGACGATGCGATCATCGCGGTGGAAATGATGGCCACCAAGATGGAGCAGGGCTACGACCGCCTGCGTGCGGCCAGTTTTGCCTGGGAATCTACGGCCTTCCCGATGCTGACCGGCACTCTGATCACCGCGGCCGGCTTCCTGCCCATCGCAACGGCGGCCTCGAGCACCGGTGAGTACACCCGTTCGCTGTTCCAGGTGGTGACCATCGCCCTGGTAGTGTCCTGGATCGCAGCGGTGCTGTTCATTCCGTACCTGGGCGACAAGATGCTGCCGGACCTGTTCAATCCGCAGCTGCCCAAGCCCGACAGCCTGGCCGGTCGCTGGCGTGCCAAGCGCCTGCAGTGGGCTGACCGCCACCCGGCGCTCTTGCGCTGGATCGCGCCGAAGGAGCATGCGCATGACCATGATCCGTACCAGCGGCCGTTCTACACCCGCTTCCGGGGTTTCCTGGATACCTGCCTGCGCCATCGCTGGTGGGTGATCGGTGCGACCATCGCGCTGTTCATCGGCTCGCTGATGCTGTTCCGCTTCGTGCCGCAGCAGTTCTTCCCCGATTCCACCCGCCCTGAGCTGATGGTGGACATCGAACTGGCCGAAGGCGCATCGCTGGCCGCCACCCAGGCGCAGGCCAGCAAGCTGGAAAAGCTGCTGAAGCAGCGCGAGGGCATCAGCAACTACGTGGCCTACGTCGGCACCGGTTCGCCGCGCTTCTACCTGCCGCTGGACCAGCAGCTGCCGGCGACCAACTTCGCCCAGTTCGTGGTGCTCACCGAAGACGCCAAGGCCCGCGAGGCGACCCGCGACTGGATGCTGAAGGACGTGATCAAGCAGTTCCCGGACGTGCAGATGCGCGTGACCCGGCTTGAGAACGGCCCGCCGGTCGGCTACCCGGTACAGATGCGCGTATCCGGCGAGCACATCGCACAGGTGCAGGCGATCGCGCGCCAGGTCGAGGCCAAGGTGCGGGAGAACCCGCACGTGATGAACGTCAATCTGGACTGGAGCGAGCCGAGCAAAGTGGTGCGGCTGGTGATCGACCAGGACCGTGCACGCGCGCTGGGCGTCAGCAGCGCGCAGGTCAGCCAGTTCCTCAGCAGTTCGTTGTCTGGCATGAGCGTGAGCACCTATCGCGAAGGCAACCGCCAGATCGAGATGCTGCTGCGTGGGCCGGACAACGAGCGCGCGCAGCTGGACCTGATCGGCAGCCTGGCAATGCCCACCAGCAGTGGCACGGCAGTGACGCTGTCGCAGGTCGCGCGGCTGGAATACGCCTTCGAGGACGGCATCATCTGGCACCGCAACCGCCTGCCGACGGTGACCGTGCGTGCCGACATCAGCGATGGCATGCAGGCGCTGGACGTGGTGCAGCAGATCGTACCGACGCTGGACGGCATCCGTGCCGAACTGCCCAGTGGCTACCTGCTGGAAACCGGTGGCTCGGTGGAGGATTCGGCCCGTGGGCAGAACTCGATCAAGGCCGGCATGCCGTTGTTCCTGATCGTGGTGGCCACGCTGCTGATGCTGCAGCTGCGTAGTTTCTCGCGTGCGGCGATGGTGCTGGTGACCGCACCACTGGGCATCATTGGCGCGACGTTGTTCCTGCTGCTGTTCCGCGCGCCGTTCGGCTTCGTGGCGCTGCTGGGCACGATCGCGCTGGCGGGCATGATCATGCGCAACTCGGTGATCCTGATCGACCAGATCCAGCAGGATATCGATGCCGGGCATGACCGCTGGCATTCGATCATCGATGCCACGGTGCGCCGTTTCCGCCCGATCGTGCTGACTGCGCTGGCGGCCGTGCTGGCGATGATTCCGCTGTCGCGCAGTGCGTTCTATGGCTCGATGGCGATCTCGATCATGGGTGGCCTGATCGTGGGCACCGTGCTGACCCTGGTGTTCCTGCCGGCGTTGTACGCGGCATGGTTCCGGGTCAAGCCGGACGAATCCGGGGCGTGATGCCCCGGGTTCTTCGGCCGGGGTCGGATCCCTTTCCAGCTGGGAAAGGGCTCTGACCCCATCCACGATGTGCACATCCACGCATGGCGTGGATTGATCTGCTCGCGGGATCTGCTTTCTGTAGAGCCGAGCCATGCTCGGCTGCTCTTCGCGCGATGATGGGATGAGTCGAGCATGGCTCGACTCTACAGAAGCATCCACGCATGGCGTGGATCTACTGCAGCTGCAGGTCGGTGCGCAGCAATGGCAGCAGCCATTCGATGAACACCTGCACGCGTTGCGCACGATGCTGCCGATGCGGTTGCAGCAACGTCACCGGCAACGGTTGCGCCACGTACTGCGGCATCACTTCCACCAGTGCGCCGGCGTGCAGTTCCGCCTGCACGTCGTAACGCGGGATCTGCAGCAGCCCCAGCCCCGCCACGCAACAGGCAATCGACGCCTCGGCGCTGTTCACCCGTACCCAGCCGGGCATCGGCTGCGTGCGCAGCTGGCTGCCGTCCTGCCATTCCCACGGTTCCACCCGCGCCGTTGTTGGTGAGGCATAGTTCACCGCGCGGTGCTGCGGCAGATCCGCGGGATGCTGCGGCACTCCGTGCTCACGCAGGTAACTGGGCGCAGCAACGTTGACGAAGTCGAGCTGGCCCAGCGTGCGTGCCACCAGGCTGGAGTCACCCAGGTGGCCAACCCGCAGCACGGCATCGCAGCCGTCTTCGATCAGGTTCACCGCGCGATCGGTCATGCCCAGGTCCAGTTCCACCTGCGGGTAGCGCGCAAAGAAATCCGGCAGGGCAGGGGCGATGATGCGTCGGCCGATGCGGCTGGGCACGTCGATCTTCAGCAGGCCAATCGGTTGCGCGTCATCCTGGCGGAACAGCGATTCGGCGTCTTCAACCTCGGCGATCAGGCGCAGGCAGCGGGCATGGAACACGTCCCCATCATGGGTGGTGGACACCCGACGGGTCGATCGCTGCAGCAGGCGGGTGCCGAGCCGCTGCTCCAGTTCGGCGATGGCCGCCGATACCGTGGAGCGGGGCAGGCCGAGCTGGTTGGCGGCGCGGGTGAAGCTGGCGCTCTCCACCACCCGGGTGAAGATACGGAAGCGGTCGATCCGGTCCATTGTTCGCTGACTCTGGAAAGTTAAGTCAATGTAGCGGGCTTTATCCGGATTTTCTGCACGATATCGTCATCAGGGCAGGTTGCCATCCCGGGCAGCCCCTCCCCGAGACCAAGCCATGACTGACCATTCCCTCAAGGGCAAGACCGTGCTGATCGCTGGCGGTGCCAAGAACCTGGGCGGGCTGCTGGCCCGCGACTTTGCCAGCCAGGGCGCCAAGGCCATCGTCATCCACTACAACAGTGCCGCCACCCAGGCTGATGCGGAAGCAACGGTCGCCGCCGTGCAGGCCGCTGGCAGCAAGGCGGTGGCGCTGCAGGGCGACCTGACTTCGGCCGCAGCGATGGAGCGCTTGTTCGCCGATGCCGTGGCTGCAGTCGGCCGGCCGGACATCGCCATCAATACCGTCGGCAAAGTGCTGAAGAAGCCGATGCTGGAGATCAGCGAAGCCGAGTACGACGAGATGAGCGCGGTCAATGCGAAGTCCGCGTTCTTCTTCCTCAAGGAAGCCGGTCGAAACGTCAATGACGGCGGTCGCATCTGCACCCTGGTCACCTCGTTGCTGGGCGCGTTCACGCCGTTCTATTCCAGTTATGCCGGCACCAAGGCGCCAGTGGAGCATTTCACCCGTGCGGCGTCGAAGGAATTCGGTGAGCGCGGTATCTCGGTGACGGCGATCGGCCCCGGTCCGATGGACACGCCGTTCTTCTATCCGGCCGAGAGTGCCGATGCGCAGGCGTACCACAAGACCGCGGCGGCGCTGTCGCCTTTCACCCGTACCGGCCTGACCGACATCGCCGACATCGTGCCGTGGATCCGCTTCCTGGTCACCGATGGCTGGTGGATGACCGGGCAGACCATCCTGGTCAATGGTGGGTACACCACAAAGTAGAGAAGCGCTGCGCCATGCGCGTAATGCTGTTCAGTTCGTGCAGTAGATCCACGCCGCGCATGGTGTGTGCTGGCTTCCAATACGCTCATCCACGCATGGCATGGATCTACTGTTGGTCCCCAACCATCGACAGGTTGGCAACGTTTTTTCCTGTCTCAAGTGGACAGAATCAGGGCGTCCACGGGCACAATAGCCGCAGTTCCAAGGCCGGAGTGCCTGCCATGTTCTTCCGCACGACCTGTGCCTCGGCGCTGCTGCTGGTTGCCAGCAGCGGTGTTGCCGATGCGCAACCGACAGATGACGATGCCTTGCGGTTCCGGCTCGATCTACAGGACGTACTTGAGTGCAGCGCGAGTGCGGAGGTCCAGCAGGCCGTCGTCAACCGCTTGCGCGAGGCTCGCTATGCCGACGCTTCCGAACGACCGCATTATCTGCGCGACTGGCGATTCGAGCAGACGGACGAGGATGACGATCATCGGATGACCGTCGTCACGCCGCCGCAGTCGGTGACCGCCCATGGCCTGGACGCGCCGCAGCTGTTCGCCGACAGGTTCGGGTTCTCGGTTGCGCTGGACCCTGCGCAGCGCGAGCGCATCGTCGCTGCATACGGGCTGCAGCTGCAGTCGAGCACGCTGCACGAGCCGTTCGAGATATGGTCGACGCCCACCACATCGATCATCGTACGCAGCGCGCGCGACAGCTACCGACTGGGCTGCAAACCTTTCACGAAAGATGGCAAGGCAGCCGTACGTCAGGTGCCGGCTGTTGACGTCCAGGACCTGCAGGATGCCATTCACTGCCGCGCCGACGAAGGCAGCATGCGCCGGTTGCAGGCGTTCTGGCAGCGGCTTTCCGAACAGCCGCAGTTCGAATGGCCGCAGGATGTCCGTTCGGTCAACGAGGTGAACTACACCGTCGACGATGAAGAGCTGCATCTGCTGCTGATCGGTTTGCAGACGCCCGTCCAAGCGTACGGCGTTTCCACGCACACGATCGCGCTGGCGTTCGGTGGTTTCTTTGGCGCGGATCTCGATGGCACTGCGGTGGCGCCAGTGCTTGCCCAGGCCGGCATGGATACCTCGCACGCGGTGGGCAAGGATGCCTGGCGGCGCTTGTTGCCACCGGTTGCTTTCAGCGGTGGTAGTTGGATCCCGCAACACATCGTGATGCGCACCGACGAAGGCCGCGTTGTTGCCGGTTGCGCCAGCGACTACGAGCGCGGTCCTTCGCGCTGAGTTGATCTCTTGCTGGGCAGCCCGCAGCAGGCCGGGTAGGGCTCGGCGTTACCGACGGACAGGCAATGGGTGCCGGATATGCTCCGGCACCCGCGTGGCTCATGCCAGCTTGGTCAGTACCGCGTCGGTCGCCTGCTTGGTGCTCACGGCCGAACCCTTCGCGGTCAGGTCTGCGGTGAACACGCCATCGTCCAGCACCGCATGCACGGCCGCTTCCACCGCGGCGGCTTCTGCTTCCAGCCCCAGCGAATGGCGCAGCAGCATCGCTGCACTGAAGATCGTTGCGTAGGGATTGGCGATGCCCTTGCCGGCGATGTCCGGCGCCGAACCATGGATCGGCTCGTAGATGCCGACCGCACCGGGCTCGCCCAGCGAGGCCGACGGCAGCAGGCCCAGCGAGCCGGCCAGCATCGAGGCTTCGTCGGTGAGGATGTCGCCGAACATGTTCTCGGTCACGATCACGTCGTACTCGCGCGGCTTTGCCAGCAGGTGCATCGCCATCGAATCGACCAGCTGGTGCTCCAGGGCAACGTCCGGGAACTCCTCGCGGCCGATGCGTGCAGCCACGTCACGCCACAGGCGCGAGGTTTCCAGCACGTTGGCTTTGTCCACCGAGGTGACCTTGCCGCGGCGCTGCTGCGCCAGGCGGAACGCACTGCGCAGCACGCGCTCGATCTCGGCCACGGTGTAGCGGCACAGGTCGCTGGCACTGTCGGCGTCGCGTGTCTTGTCGCCGAAGTAGATGCCGCCGGTCAGTTCGCGCACCACCACGAAGTCCACGCCCTGCAGCAGCTCGGCCTTGATCGGCGAGGCGTGCAGCGCGGCTTCATGAGTGCGCACCGGGCGCAGGTTGGCGTACAGGCCCAGCGCCTTGCGGATCGCCAGCAGGCCCTGTTCCGGGCGCACCTTGGCATTCGGATCGGACCACTTCGGGCCACCCACCGCGCCCAGCAGCACCGCGTTGGCAGCCTGGCAGGCGGTGAGGGTGGCGGCCGGCAGCGGCTCGCCATGGCGATCGATGGCGATGCCACCGATGTCGTGCTCGCTGAAGGTGAAGCTGTGGTTGAAGCGTTCGGCGACGGCGTTCAGGACGGCAACCGCAGCGGCGGCCACTTCCGGGCCGATGCCATCACCGGGGAGTACAACGATCTCAGCGTGCATGCTCACTCTCGTAACGTTCGATTTCAGGGACACGGCCCAACAGATACCCCAACTGGTCGACGCCTTCCAGCAGGCAGGTCTGCGAGAAGCCATCCAGCGGGAAGGAATAGACGCGACCGTCAGGCGTGCGCAGCTCGCGCGCGGCGACGTCGATGGTCAGTTCATCGTCCGGGCGCTGCATCAGCGCCTGCACGTCGGCCTCGTCCAGCACGATCGGCAGCAGACCGTTCTTCAGCGAGTTGCCACGGAAAATGTCGGCGATCTCGCTGCTGACAATGGCACGCAGGCCGAGGTCGGTCAGCGCCCATGGTGCATGCTCGCGCGAGGAACCGCAGCCGAAGTTGCGGCCCGCCAGCAGGATGCTGCGGCCGGCGTTGTGTGGCTGGTTGAAGGCGAAGTCGGCCACCGGGGAACCGTCGGCCTGCCAGCGCCAGTCATTGAACGCGTTGCGGCCGAGGCCGGCGCGCTCGGTGGTGGACAGGAACCGCGCCGGAATGATCTGGTCGGTGTCGATGTTGGTCTGCGCCAGCACCACGCTGGACGAGGTCAGGGTACGGAAACCGGTCATCAGGCCACCTCCTGCGCGAACAGTTCGCGGGTATCGGCAACGTGCCCGTTCACCGCGGCCCACGCCGCACTCATCGGCGAAGCCAGCAGCGTGCGTGAACCGGGCCCCTGGCGGCCTTCGAAGTTGCGGTTGCTGGTGCTCACGGCCAGTTGGCCGGGGGCGACCAGATCACCGTTCATGGCGATGCACATCGAGCAGCCCGGTTCGCGCCATTCGGCACCGGCGGCACGCACGATCTCGTGAATGCCTTCGGCCTCGGCCTCGCGCTTGACGATCTCCGAGCCCGGCACCACCAGCATGCGCACGCGCTCAGCGACGCGACGACCACGCAGCACCTGCGCCACTTCACGCATGTCGCTCAGGCGGCCGTTGGTGCACGAGCCGACGAACACCACGTCCACCGGCGTGCCGGCCAGCGCCTTGCCGGCCTCGAAGTGCATGTAGTCCAGGCCCTTCTGTGCGGCCGCATCGTTGGCCGCCGGAATCGGCGTATCCACCGCAATGGCGGTGCCGGGATGGGTGCCCCAGGTCAGCGTCGGGCGGATATCGGCGGCGTCGATGTGCACTTCGCTGTCGAAGCGTGCGCCTTCATCGCTGCGCAGCTGCTGCCAGCGCGCGACGGCGGCATCGAAGTCGGCGCCCTTGGGGCCGCGCGGAGTGGCGGCGACGAAATCGAACGTCACCTGGTCCGGCGCGACCATGCCGGCGCGCGCGCCCGCCTCGATCGACATGTTGCACAGGGTCATGCGCTGTTCCATGTCCATCGCTTCGATGGTGCTGCCACGGAATTCGATCACGTGGCCGGTGCCGCCGTTGACGCCGATCACGCCGATGATGTGCAGGACCACGTCCTTGGCACCAACGCCGGGTGCCAGAGCGCCATCGACGCTGATCGCCAGGGTCTTCGCCTTGCGCTGCAGCAGGCACTGGGTGGCCAGTACGTGGCCGACTTCACTGGTGCCGATGCCGAAGGCCAGCGAACCGAATGCACCGTGGGTGGAGGTGTGGCTGTCACCACAGACGATGGTCATGCCCGGCTGGGTGAAACCCTGCTCAGGGGCGATCACGTGGACGATGCCGCGATTGTCCGAGGCCATGTCGAACAGTTCGATGCCATGTTCGGCGCAGTTGCGTGCGAGCGTGGCGACCTGGGCTTCGGAGGCGGCACTGGCATAGGGCAGCTTGCCGTCGGCACCGGCAGGCAGGGTCGGGGTGGAGTGGTCCATCGTCGCCTTGGTGCGATCCGGTCGACGCGGCGCCAGGCCGCGCTCGCGCAGCTCGGTGAACGCCTGCGGCGAGGTCACTTCATGGATCAGGTGCAGGTCGATATACAGCACGGCAGGCGCGCTGTCGGTTTCGGGAACCACCACGTGGGCGTCCCACAGTTTGTCGTACAGGGTGCGGGGTGCGGAAGTCATGCGTTTGCCTGGCAGGAGTACGAAGTTGCGGACATCGGAAAAGATAACGAATGGATCATGTCAGCGGCGGCGGGCAAGTACCCGCAGCCGCACGTAGTCGGCCAGCGGCTGGCCGGCGGCGTTGCGCGGCAGCTCGCCCAGCAATGCGGTGGCGGCCTCGCGCACGGTGGCGCGTGCCTCCGTCGTCAGGTCGTCCAGCAGTGGTGCGGCGAACACCCGCAGCCAGCCGGCCACACCGGTGGGCAGCGCGGTCGGGCGCGGCGTGCATTCGATCAGCTGCACCTGGAAGCCATGCTGGCGCAGGCGGTCGGCGTAGGCGTCGGCAGTAGGGAAGTACCACTGGAATGCGCTGGCGCCGTGGCCATGGGCCACGCGTGCGGCCTGCACCGCGGCAATGATCGTGGCCACGTTGCCATGGCCGCCGAACTCGGCAACGAAGCGGCCGCCCGGGCGCAGTGCGCGGCGGACGCCTTCCATCACCCGGTCGGGATTGCTCATCCAATGCAGTGCCGCGTTGCTGAAAACCGCATCGAACTCACTGTCGAACGACAGCGCGTGGCCGTCCATCACCTGCGCATCGACGCCGCGTGCACGTGCGGCGATCACCAGCTCCGGCGAAGCATCGACACCGTGGATGCGCGCACCGCTGAGCGCCAACTCAGTGCTGAGCACGCCGTCGCCACAGCCCAGGTCGAGGATGCGTTCACCGGCGCGCGGGTCGAGCAGGCGCGATACCGCGCCGCCGAGCAGCGGCACGAAGCCGGCGTCGATTGCATAGTCCTGGGCGTTCCAGTGCTGCCCTGCGGGCAGTGCCGTGGTGTCGAAGGCGCTCATCTCAGGTTCCTCAGGCAGTAGCGGGGGCGGGTGCTTCAGTGGTGCTGGCAGCGTTTGCCTGGCGCTGGCGCAGCAGGCGGTTGGCCACATCCAGCCAGGCCAGCGCGGAGGCTTCGATGATGTCCTTGCTGGTGCCGGTGCCGTCGTACTCCACGCCTTCGTGACGCACGCTCAGATTGGCTTCGCCGCGCGCGTCGGCGCCGATGCCGACGCTGTGCACGTGGTAGCTGTCCAGCATCAGCTGCACGCCGGTGGCAGCCGACAGCGCGCCGAACAGCGCATCGACCGGACCGTCGCCCTGCGCGGTCTCGGCCACGCGGTTGCCGTCCGGGTCGGACAGCTCAACCAGCGCGTTGGCGCGGCTGCCGACGTCGCTGATGGTCATCGAGGCCAGGCGATAGCCCTGCGCATTCGAGCCACCCTGCATCAGCGTCTGCAGGTCGGCATCGGTGACAACGCGCTGCTGTTCGCACAGGCCCTTGAACTGCTCGAATACCAGCTTCAGCTCGTCCTCTTCCAGCCAGAAGCCCAGTGCACGCAGGCGTGCTTCGACGGCGGCGCGGCCACTGTGGCGGCCCAGCACCATCTGCGAGTCCTCCCAGCCCACGTCTTCCGGACGCATGATTTCGTAGGTGCCGCGATGGCGCAGCATGCCGTGCTGGTGGATGCCCGATTCGTGGGCGAAGGCATTGGCACCGACAATCGCCTTGTTGCGCTGTACCGGCATGCCGACCAGGCGCTGCAGCAGCTGCGAGGTGCCGACGATGCGCGGGGTGTTGATCGAACTGTCCTGCTCGTAGAAGGCCTGGCGCACCTTCAGCACCATCGCGATCTCTTCCAGCGAGCAGTTGCCGGCGCGCTCGCCGATGCCGTTGACGGTGCATTCGACCTGGCGGGCGCCACCTTCGATGGCGGCCAGCGAGTTGGCTACGGCCAGGCCCAGGTCGTTGTGGCAGTGCGCGCTGAAGATCACGTTGGCCGCGTTCGGCACATCGGCCACGCCGGCAATCACCTGCTGGAACATCGCGCGGATCTCTTCCGGCGTGGTGAAGCCCACGGTATCGGGCAGGTTGATGGTGGTGGCGCCGGCGGAGATCGCCGTGCGCGAAACTTCGATCAGGTAGTCCAGCTCGGTGCGGGTGGCATCCTCGGCCGAGAACTCGACATCGTCGATATAGGACCGGGCCAGCGATACGTGCTTGCGTACCGACTCCAGTACCTGCTCGCGGGTCATCCGCAGCTTGTGCTCGCGGTGCAGCGGGCTGGTCGACAGGAACACGTGCAGGCGCGGGTTGGCAGCGGCCTCCAGCGCACGTGCGGAGGTTTCGATGTCGGCCTGCAGGCAGCGCGACAGCACCGCCAGGCTCAGGCTCGGGCGGCGCAGCTCGCGACCGATCAGGGCCATCGCATCGCGGTCGGACTGCGAGCTGGCCGGGAAGCCGGTCTCGATGATGTCCACGCCCAGTTCGTCCAGCGCACGCGCCATCACCAGCTTCTGCGGCGGGCTCATGCTGCAGCCGGGGGACTGCTCGCCGTCACGCAGGGTGGTGTCGAAGATGCGGATGCGCGGGGTGGTAATTCGTTCGATGGTGGTCACAGGGAAATCTCCTCGACAGCGGGCGTGACGGCTTGCAGGGGGGAAGGGGAAGAGGTGGGGGAGGCGGTGGCGCTGGCCTTGCTGGGCGAGCGTGGGGATTCGCTGCGCCGTCGCCGCGGTTTGCGCGGTGGGCGAGGGCGGATGTCGGTGAGCAGGCCGGCCAGGACACCGGCATCGATGTTGCCGCCGGAGACCACCGCGCATTTGCGGCGGCCGGCAACGCGTCGACCGGCCGCCAGTGCCAGTGCGCCGGCGCCTTCGGCGATGATGTGTTCTTCCAGTGCCAGGCGGACCAGGGTCTCCCGCAGCTCGGCCTCGCGCACGATCACCACGTCGTCCAGCAGCGAAGTGCACAGGCGGCGGGTCAGGAAGCCGGGGATCTTCACCCGCACGCCGTCGGCCAGAGAGGCAACGGGGGCGATCTCGCGCACGTCGCCGCGGATCGCGCGGGCCATCGAATCGACGCCTTCCACCTGCGCGCCCACCACGCGGACGCCCTGCGATTTCAGTGCCAACGCGACGCCGGAGGCCAGGCCGCCGCCGCCGATCGGCACGATCACCACGTCCGGCGCATGCGCGGCCAGCTCGATGCCGACGGTGCCCTGGCCGGCGATCACGTCGGCGTCGTCGAACGCGGACAGGAAGCGGTAGCCGTGGCGCTGCGCCAGTTCAACCGCGAACGCGTAGGCCTCGTCATAGCTGTTGCCATGCTGGCGCACGGTCGCGCCCCAGTGGGCGACGCCGGCGATCTTGGTGGCCGGCGCGCCGTGCGGCATCACGGTGATGGCAGGCACGTCCAGGCGGTAGGCGGCCCAGGCTACGCCCTGGGCATGGTTGCCGGCCGAGGCGCAGATCACCGGCCGGGTGTCGCCGCGCTCGCGCCCGGCCAGCAGCGCATTCAATGCACCGCGTACCTTGTAGGAACCGGTGCGTTGCAGGTTTTCCAGCTTCAGCCAGGTGCCGAAGCGCTCGGCATGGTGCAGCGGGGTGGGCGGCAGGAAGCGGCGCAGGCGGGCCTGCGCTGCCAGTACGTCGGCGACACTTACGTCGCCGACATCGCTTTCCTGGTTGGTGTCAGCGGCCGGCATGGACCACCAGCGGGGGGCAGGCGACCACCGCGCACGGGCACGGGCGGCGAAGAAGACGCCTCCGTACCGGCACCGTGTTGGAAACGGTACGGGTGTTCATGCGGATACTCCTTCCAGTGCGGTCATCTGCACCGATACGCAGTCGTAGATCTTTTCCATCTGCCGGCACAGCGTTTCCGCCGGGCGCTGGCCATCCACCACCAGCTGCAGGTGCCAGCGACCATCATCGGCGGCCACCGGCGCACCGCTGATCGCGCACGGCGCGAAGCCGCGACGCTCGGCCATGCCGATCACGCGCAGCAGCGCGCCTTCGGCGGGGTGCAGCACCAGGTCAAGCCGGTATTGCATTGGGGATCTCCTGGCGGGCATGGGCGGGGTTGCTTTCCAGCATCGTGCTGTTGGCAGTGTTCGGCGGCACCAGCGGCCACACATTGGCGCGTGCATCAATGGCCACGTGCAGCAGCGCCGGGCCCGGTTCGGCCAGCAGCGCGGCCAGCCCACCTTCGACGTCGTCGCGTGCATCGATGCGGGTCGCGGCGATGCCAAATACCTTGGCCAGTGCCACGAAGTCCGGGTTGTCGGACAGGTCGATCTCGCTGTAACGCTCGGCGAAGAACAGCTCCTGCCACTGCCGCACCATGCCCAGCGAACTGTTGTCCAGCAGCACGATTTTCACCGGCAGGCGGCAACGCGCGATGGTGGCCAGCTCCTGCACGTTCATCATGAAGCTGCCGTCGCCGGAGACCAGCACCACGGTGCGATCGGGGCAGGCGAACTGCGCACCCATCGCGGCCGGCAGGCCGAAGCCCATGGTGCCCAGCGCGCCACTGGTCAGATGATTGCGCGGGTGGTTGAAACGGCAGTGCTGGGCGACCCACATCTGGTGCTGGCCGACATCGCAGGCGATCACCGCATCGGCCGGTGCCAGCTCACTCAGGCGCTTCAGCAGGGCCGGTGCGTAGATGTGCTGGCCCGGCGCGTCGTAGCGTGCGGCGAAACGTTCGCGGTGCTGCGCGCATCGCTTGCGCCACGCGTCCTGATGGGCCTTGGGGGAGGGGAAGGCCGCACGCAGGGCGCGGATGGCATGGCCGACATTGCCGGGCACGGCGACATCGGCGCTGCGCAGCTTGGAGATCTCGTAGGCGTCGGCGTCGATGTGGACGACGCGGGCGAACGGTGCGAACTCAGCCAGCTTGCCGGTGGCACGATCATCGAAGCGCGCACCCAGCACCAGCAGCAGGTCACTTTCCTGCACCGCCATGTTGGCCGCGCGGGTGCCGTGCATGCCCAGCATGCCCAGCGAGTGCGGGTGGTTGGCCGGCAGCGCGCCCAGTCCGCGCAGGGTCATCACGGTGGGGATGGCGCTGGCCTCGACGAAGTCACGCAGGTCCTGCACCGCATCGCCCAGCGCGATGCCACCACCGGCGTAGACCACCGGCTTTTCGGCCGCCGCCAGTGCGGCGATGGCTTCGGCGATGGCTGCTTCAGCGGGGGCCGGCGGCGGTTCGACGCTGCTCGGCACGTGCACCGGTAGATGACTGGCATCGGCCAGCTGCACGTCCTTGGGCAGGTCGATCAGCACCGGGCCGGGACGGCCCTCGCGGGCGATGCGGAAGGCATCGGCGACCACGCGCGGCAGGTCGTCGACGCTGCGCACCAGCCAGCTGTGCTTGACGATCGGCAGGGTCAGGCCGAACACATCCAGCTCCTGGAAGGCATCGGTGCCCAGCAACGGGGTGGCGACCTGGCCGGTGATGCAGACCATCGGCACCGAATCCAGCATCGCGTCGGCGATGCCGGTGACCAGGTTGGAGGCGCCCGGGCCGGAAGTGGCCACGCAGACGCCGACCTGGTTGCTGGCGCGGGCGAAGCCGTTGGCAGCCAGCGCTGCGCCCTGCTCATGACGTACCAGGATGTGCTTCAGCGACGAATCCACCAGCGCGTCGTAGAACGGCATGATGGTACCGCCGGGATAACCGAACAGCGTACGGACGCCTTCGGCTTCCAGCGCCTGGGTCAGCCAGCGCGCGCCGTTGGCTGGCGCGCTGCGGTGTGTGGAAGAGTTCATGGGGGAACCTTGCAAAGCGGGTGGGGGAGGCCGCGTGGTTACGCGGCCTGTCCTTGCAACCAGACCATCTTGGCGCGCAGTTCCTTGCCTACCTTCTCGATCGGGTGCTCCAGGTCGGCCTGCTTGAACTTGTTGTAGTTCGGCAGGCCCGCTTCGTATTCGGCTACCCAGTTCTTGGTGAAGGTGCCGTCCTGGATGTCCTTCAGGACCTCCTTCATGCGCTCCTTGGTACCAGCGTCGATCACCCGCGGGCCACTGACGTAGTCGCCGTACTGCGCAGTCTCGGAGATGAACTCCAACATGCGCGAGATGCCACCTTCATAGAACAGGTCGACGATCAGCTTCAGTTCGTGCAGCACTTCGTAATAGGCGATTTCCGGCTGGTAACCGGCTTCCACCAGCGTCTCGAAACCGGCCTGCACCAGCGCCGAGGCACCGCCGCACAGCACCGCCTGTTCGCCGAACAGATCGGTCTCGGTCTCTTCCTTGAAGGTGGTCTGGATCAGGTTGGCGCGGGCGCCGCCCAGGCCACCGGCATAGGCCAGGGCATACTCGGCGGCCTTGCCGCTCTTGTCCTGGTAGACCGCCCAGATGCACGGCACGCCACGACCGATTTCGTACTCGCGGCGCACCAGTGCACCGGGGCCCTTGGGCGCGACCAGCACCACGTCCAGGTCCTCGCGCGGCTTGATCATGTCGAAATGCACATTCAGTCCGTGCGCGAACAGCAGCACCGCACCCTGCTTCATGTTCGGTGCCAGCACATCGTCGTAGAGCTTCTTCTGCACCATGTCCGGGGTCAGCACGGCGACCAGGTCGGCATCCTTCACCGCATCGGCCGGTGCTTTCACGGTGAAGCCGTCGGCCTGCGCCTTGACCTCGGTGGGGCCGCCCGGACGCAGGCCTACCACCACATCGAAGCCGGATTCACGCAGGTTCAGCGCGTGCGCGCGGCCCTGGCTGCCGTAGCCGATGACAGCGATCTTGGTCTGGGGCAGGTCGTTGGTGCTCATGGGGGAGGTTCCTTGCGGTGGGAAGAAAAAGAACGGCCGGTCGTCGAGGCGACGTGCCGGCCGGTCAGGGGAAAGCGGTGGAGGAGGCGCCGCGCATCGCACAGGCACAGCCACCACGAGGCGTCGTGGTGGTGCTGGTCCTGGTTTTGAAGGTGGCGTTGTTCATGGTGGTTGCGTCTGAAACCAGGTCCTGAAATGAAAAAACCCGCACCGGGGCGGGTGCGGGTTTTTGATGAGTTCCGGTGTGTTTGTTGCTTACACGCTGGCTCGTCCCGCACCTGTTGGTTGGGTAATAAGTACGAGCACAAGAATCGAACGCAGCGAGGCGGCGCCGATGTCGGCGGCTTCAATGTGGGTTCGCGGTGGCGTGTTGTGATGCAACATGTGATCGAGAGAAACACAGCCGTTTCGGCGATGTCAACCCTTGCGATGGAATTTCCATCGGTTGCCGCTGCATCCAGCGCAATCGCTTGCAGCACAAGGATGGTTGCCGCTGAAAGTGTTTCGGTGAACCCGAATTCACTCTTTTCGTTGTGGTTTTTGCGCGGCAATGGGGGCGTCTCTGCCGCTTCGCTCGCCGGGCATGGCCCGGCGCTACCGGGTGCTGTGCGGGTAGCGCCGGGCCATGCCCGGCGGATCACCCGCCTGGTCCATGACCTCTGCCCGATACCGCATGAAGGCCGCAGCGGCGAAGATCGGGGCATCACCCTTCCACCGGAACCCGACCGTGTCCCGACGCCTTGCCCGTTCCCTGCTCGCTGCCGCCGTGCTGGCTGCCGTGCCCGCGCTGTCCTTCGCCGCCGATCGCATCACCGGCCATAGTTTCGCCACCCGCTCGGAGGTGATCGCCCCGCATGCCATGGCCGCCACTTCGCAGCCGCTGGCCACCCAGATCGCGCTGGATGTGATGAAGGGCGGTGGCTCGGCGGTGGACGCGGCGATCGCCGCCAACGCCGCACTCGGCCTGATGGAGCCGACCGGCAACGGCATCGGCGGCGATCTGTTTGCCATCGTCTGGGACCCGAAGACGCAGAAGCTTTACGGCTACAACGGCTCGGGCCGCTCGCCGAAGTCGCTGACCCTGGCCGAGTTCCAGCGCCGTGGCCTGAAGGAGATTCCCGCCACGGGCCCGCTGCCGGTGTCGGTGCCTGGTGCGGTCGACGGCTGGTTCGCCCTGCACGACCGTTTCGGCCGCAAGCCGATGGCCGACAACCTGGCACCGGCCATCGGCTACGCCCGCGACGGTCACCCAGTGGCTGAAGTGATCGCCTACTACTGGGACCGCTCGGTGCCCAAGCTGTCGCAGTATCCGGGCTTCAAGGAGCAGTTCACGATCAATGGCCACGCCCCGCGCAAGGGTGAGATGTGGAAGAACCCGAACCTGGCCAGCACCCTGCAGAAAATCGCCGACGGTGGCCGCAATGCCTTCTACAAGGGAGACATCGCCCGCACCATCGGCGACTACTTCAAGGCCAACGGTGGCTACCTGAGCTACCAGGACATGGCCGACCACCACGGTGAATGGGTCGAACCGGTCAGCAGCAACTACCGTGGCTACGACGTGTGGGAGCTGCCGCCGAACAGCCAGGGCATTGCCGCGCTGCAGATCCTCAATGTGCTGGAAGGCTACGACTTCTCGAAAATCCCGTTCGGTTCACCCGAGCATGTGCACCTGTTCGTTGAAGCGAAGAAGCTGGCCTTCGCCGACCGCGCGCGCTTCTATGCCGACATGGCGTTCCAGCCGGCGCCCGTGCAGAAGCTGATTTCCAAGGACTACGCCGCACAGCGCCGCGCGCTGATCTCGATGGACAAGGCGCTGAAGGAAGTGCAGCCGGGCACGCCGAAGCAGCTGGAGGAGGGCGACACCATCTACATGACCGTGGCCGACGCCGACGGCATGATGGTCTCGCTGATCCAGTCCAACTACCGCGGCATGGGCAGCGGCATGGCGCCGCCGGGGCTGGGCTTCATCCTGCAGGATCGTGGCGAGATGTTCGTGCTGCAGAAGAACCATCCCAATGGCTACGCACCGGGCAAGCGCCCGTTCCAGACGATCATCCCGGCGTTCATCACCAAGGGTGGCAAGCCGTATGCCAGCTTCGGCGTGATGGGCGGCGCGATGCAGCCGCAGGGCCACGCACAGATCGTGATGAACCTGGTGGACTTCGGGATGAACCTGCAGGAAGCCGGTGACGCACCGCGCATCCAGCATGAAGGCTCGACCGAACCGACCGGACAGGCCACGGCGATGACCGATGGCGGCGAAGTGAATCTGGAGACCGGGTTCCCGTATGAGACGGTGCGTGCGTTGATGCGCAAGGGGCATCGCATCGTGTTCGCCGACGGGCCCTACGGCGGGTACCAGGCGATCATGCGTGATCCCGAGACCGGGGTTTACTACGGTGCTTCGGAGAGCCGCAAGGATGGGCAGGCGGCGGGGTACTGAGGTTTTCCGGCCACCGGGCTGAGCCCCCTCTGCGGTGATGGTTCGTGGAAGCGGGATCATGTGATTGGGCCGGGCGGGTGGGCTGGTCGGGGGACGCCGTGAATCCGTCCCTGGAGGCTTGGCCGCGGCATCCATGCCGCGGACACCCCCGCCCAGCCCACCCGCCCGGCCCCTGACAGTTTCCGTGCCCGTCACCGCAGGAAAAGAAAAAAGAAGATCAAAAGCAAAGGCAACAGCAACAGCTGCGCGCTGCGGGTTGGGGTCGGATCCGTTTTCCGGAGGAAAACGGATCCGACCCCTTCCTGTTTTCCGATACACCTCATCCACGCATGCCGTGGATGGACCAACCGTCACACGTAACCTGTCGGGGGTGGGGCGGTGTGGGTGGGCAGGACCGTTGGCGCCATGGATGGCGCCATCGAGCCCCCATGGACGGGTTTACGGCGTGTCCTGCCCACCCACACCGACCCGCCCAACCAGTAGAAGCCCAGAGCTGCTCTGGGTTTTGAACTTGCTCTTGCTTGAAAGAAAAGCGGTGCAGCCGCAGGCTGCAAAACTCCCTCAATCCTGATCGTGCGCGCGCGCAGCCTCCGCCTGGGTCTCTTCCTGCGCCGCCATCTCGCGCGCGATCCATGCGTCGATCATGTGCCGCTGGCGCTGCGCCTGCCGCCGCTCGCGGGTGTACTCCTGGTCCAGTACCCGGTACAGCGACACCATCACCAGCACCATCAGCAGCGCGAATGGCAACGCCGCAATCGTGATCATGCCCTGCAGCGCATCCAGGCCACCGGCGAGCAGCAATGCGGCTGCGATCAATGCCACCGCGATGCCCCAGGCCAGCTTGCGCTTCAACGGAGGATCGCCTGCCTCGTCAGTGGACATGCTGGCCAGCACCAGCACCGCTGAATCGGCTGATGTCACGAAGAAGATCATCAGCAGCACCAGTGCGATGCAGGAAAGCAGCAAGGGCAGCGGCATGCTGTCAAACAGGGTGAACAGCACCGTCTCATAGCCGTTGCCCAGCGCCTGCACCAGGTCGGCGTGGCCGAAGATCTGCGCCCACAGTGCAGTACCACCAAACACCGCGAACCAGAAGAAGCCCAGCACCGTCGGTGCCAGCACGACGCCGATGACGAACTCGCGGACGCTGCGCCCACGCGAGATGCGCGCGATGAACGAGCCGACGAACGGCGCCCAGGAAATCCACCACGCCCAGTAGAAGATGGTCCAGTCCGCTACCCATGTGCTGCCCGAGAACGGCGACATGCGCAGGCTCATCGTCACCAGTTGGTTGAGGTACGACCCCAGAGTGGTGGTGAACGTATCGAAGATGAATCCGGTCGGGCCCAGCACCAGTACGGTGGCCGCAAGAAGCGCGGCCAGCGCAAGGTTGAAGTTGGACAGCCACTTCACCCCGCGCTCGACACCGCTGGCGGTGGAGGCCATGTACAGCACGAACGCGATGGCGATGATGGTCAGCTGCAGTGGCACACCCGCGTGCAGGCCGAACACGCGTTCCATGCCGGCAGCGATCTGGATGGTGCCGAAGCCCAGCGTGGTGGCAACGCCAATCGCGGTGGCCACGACCGCGGCGATGTTGACCACGCGTCCGATCCAGCCACGATGGTGGCGGCCGATGATCGGTTGCAGCATGTCACTGACCAGTCCACGGCCATTGCGGTTGAACTGGAACCAGGCCATCGCCAGGCCGATCAGCGCGTAGATTGCCCATGGATGCAGGCCCCAATGGAAGAACGCATAGCGCATCGAAGCCCGCGCCGCGTCCATGCTCTGCGGTGCAAGGCCTTCCGGAGGCTTGGTGAAGTGGGAAATCGGCTCGGCGGCGCCCCAGAACACCAGGCCGATGCCCATGCCGGCGGCGAACAGCATCGACATCCAGCTGGCGCGCGAGAACTCCGGCTCGGCATCTTCACCGCCGATGCGCAGGTTGCCGAAGCGACCGAATGCCAGGTACATCAGGAAAGTCAGCGCCAGGAACACGACCAGAAGATAGAGCCAGCCGACACTGCGGATGACATCGGCGAGTACCGACTGAACGACGGTATTGAACGGGCCGGGCGCGAAGCCAGCCAGCAGCACCAGCAGCAGAACGAGTGCGATGGAAACGCGAAACACCATGAAGGAGCTTCTCCGATCAAGGGATTGAGGGGAGCGAGCAGAGCTTGCTGCGAGGGGGCCGGCGGCATGCAGCACGAACCGGGCAGGAGCCGCGAAGGCGGCAAAGGAAACATCGGCCGCAGCGGCACGATGCGCGTGCACGTTACTGAATGCGATGTCACGGTTCTGTTAATGCCGATGGAGCAGCGCCACGCCATGCATGGATGAACGGCCATGAGCTGCAGTGCGTTCTATGCTTTAATGCACGGCAAGAAGCGGGGGTACCGCGGCCATGTGGCCACGGTTGAGACAGTCCCTTGGAACCTGATCCGGCTCATACCGGCGTAGGGAAGCTTTGCAGTGCAGCCATGCCCGGACTCCGCCCAAGGACCGTCCGGATGCGGCCGCAGTGCGCCGCCGCTTCGTCCCTGACCTTCCTGGACGATGCCCGATGAACGCACAGCTCTCCGCCCTGCAGCAACAGGCCCAGCAACTCTCTGAATCCGTGACCCGGCCCATTCCCGGTTCGCGCAAGATCCACGTGCCCGGTTCACGCCCGGATCTGCAGGTGCCGATGCGCGAGATCGCGCTGACCCGCACGCCGACCTTGTTCGGCGGAGAAGAGAATGCACCGGTGACCGTTTACGACACGTCGGGCCCGTACACCGACCCGGAGGTGCGCATCGATCTGTCCGCTGGTTTGCCGGCACTGCGTCGCGGCTGGGTGGAAGAACGCGGTGATACCGAGCGGCTGGAAGGACTGAGTTCTTCGTTCGGTCGCGATCGCGAGCATGACCCGAAGCTCGATGCGGTGCGCTTCCCCGCGCGCAGCCTGCCGCGCCGTGCGCGCGCAGGTGCCAACGTCACCCAGATGCATTACGCGCGCCGCGGCATCATCACCCCGGAAATGGAATTCGTCGCGATCCGCGAGAACCAGCGGCTGGAAGCGATCCGCGATGCCGGCCTGTTGCAGCAGCATCCGGGCGAGGCGTTCGGCGCTTCGATCCAGAAGATCATCACGCCGGAGTTCGTGCGCGATGAAATCGCGCGCGGCCGTGCGGTGCTGCCCAACAACATCAACCATCCGGAAAGTGAGCCGATGATCATCGGCCGTAACTTCCTGACCAAGATCAACGCCAACATCGGCAACAGCGCGGTGTCCTCCGGCATTGCCGAAGAGGTGGAGAAGCTGGTGTGGGCGATCCGCTGGGGCGGCGACACGGTGATGGACCTGTCCACCGGCAAGCACATCCACGAGACCCGCGAGTGGATCATCCGCAACTCGCCGGTGGCGATCGGTACCGTGCCGATCTACCAGGCGCTGGAGAAAGTCGACGGCCGCGCCGAAGCACTGACCTGGGAGATCTTCCGCGACACCCTGATCGAGCAGGCCGAGCAGGGCGTGGACTACTTCACCATCCACGCCGGCGTGCTGCTGCGCTACGTGCCGCTCACCGCCAAGCGGGTCACCGGCATCGTCAGCCGCGGCGGCTCGATCATGGCCAAGTGGTGCCTGGCGCACCACAAGGAGAACTTCCTCTACACCCACTTCGAAGACATCTGCGAAATCATGAAGGCCTACGACGTGACCTTCTCGCTGGGTGATGGGCTGCGCCCGGGCTGCATCGCCGATGCCAACGACGCCGCGCAGTTCGGTGAGCTGGAGACACTGGGCGAACTGACGAAGATCGCCTGGAGGCACGACGTGCAGACCATGATCGAAGGCCCCGGCCATGTGCCGATGCAGCTGATCAAGGAGAACATGGACAAGCAGCTGCGCGAGTGTGGTGAAGCGCCGTTCTATACGCTGGGCCCGCTGACCACCGATATCGCACCCGGCTACGACCACATCACCAGCGCGATCGGCGCGGCGATGATCGGCTGGTTCGGCACCGCCATGCTCTGCTATGTCACGCCGAAGGAGCATCTGGGCCTGCCCAACCGCCAGGACGTGCGCGACGGCATCATGGCCTATCGCATCGCCGCGCATGCGGCCGATCTGGCCAAGGGCCATCCGGGCGCGCAGGTGCGCGACAACGCGCTGAGCAAGGCGCGTTTCGAGTTCCGGTGGGAAGACCAGTTCCACCTTGGCCTGGATCCTGAGAAGGCCAAGGAGTTCCACGACGAGACACTGCCCAAGGACGCGCACAAGCTGGCCCACTTCTGTTCGATGTGCGGTCCGCACTTCTGTTCGATGAAGATCACCCAGGACGTGCGCGAGTACGCCGAGTCGGGCATGAAGGAAAGGTCGGAGGCATTCCGTGCCGCCGGTGCCGAGGTCTATCACCAGGGCTGATCCCGCCCAGGTAGCGCCGGGCCATGCCCGGCGACGTGGGGGTTCAGGACAGCCGCCGGGCATGGCCCGGCGCTACCGGAGCCTCACATCCATCCCGGCTATCCTCGCCGCATCGCCCAGGGGAAAAGGACGCCATGCCCGTTGCCGTGACCACCCGCTGGCTGGCCATCGCCCGCCGCCATCCGTCTGCATGGCTGCTGGGCGCGCAACTGCTGGCGGTAGTCCTGTATCCGGCGCTGGATGACACTGCTGGGGGGCGCGCGGCCTTGGGCATGTTCGGCATGGCGGTACTCGGCCTGGCGCTGTGGGTGGTCCAGCGCAGCCCGCTGGGCACCTGGCTGGCGCTGCTGCTGGCCATTCCCTCGGTGGTGTTCTCGCTGGCCGGCGCACTGCTGGACCGTACTGCCCTGTTGACCACTGCGCAGTTGCTGGAAAGCCTGCTGTATTTCTATACGGCGGGGGCCCTGATCGCCTACATGCTGCAGGACCATAAAGTCACCCGCGATGAACTGTTTGCTGCTGGAGCAACCTTCACACTGCTGGCCTGGGCCTTCGCATTCACCTTCGCGGTCTGCCAGCAGTGGTATCCGGGCAGTTTCCAGGGCACTGGCGGTGGCGCGCAGCGGACGTGGATGGAGCTTCTTTATCTGAGCTTCAGCTTGTTGTCCGGAGTGGGTTTGAGCGACGTGGTGCCGCTGCACCCGCAAGCGCGGGCACTGGTGATGCTTGAGCAGTTCGCAGGCGTTATGTACGTGGCGCTTGTCGTATCGAGATTGGTCGGTCTGACCATGCTTCGGCGCATGTGAAAATGAACGCCAGATAAAAATTTCGCGCCCAAGAGGGCGCGAATAGTGAAGCAGATTATGTGAATGCGTCGGCGAGAGAGAGCCTGAGTGTCGACCCCGTCATAGGCGGGGTAACCGGCTTAGGCTAATATCCGGGGGCGATATTGTTTTTGCGGTATGCGCCGATGCTTTGTGCGGAATCTGGCTTTTCGATGGCCCTGTCCAGGGACGGTAGGGGCGGTATTGCTGGTGAACCCTGCCCAGACCCCGTCCCTACTGTATAGCGGAAGATGAACAGCAGCGAATTCCTGCCCGTCGAGGCCGACCGTATCCAGGTTGGCGACTGCGTCATCACCTTGTCCTCGCGAGAGGTCGAGGTCGAAGGCGCACGTCGACCTCTCCGGTTGACGCCGAAGGCGCTGGGCGTGCTGCGGGTGCTGATGCGCCAGCCGGGGCGGGTCGTGACCCGTGAAGAGCTGTTTGCAGAAGTCTGGCCCGATACGCTGCCCACCAATGACGTGCTGACCCAGGCGGTCACCCAGCTACGCAAGGTGTTCGCCAATGACGACGACAATGGCCAGGCCTACATCGAGACCATCGCCAAGAGCGGCTATCGCCTGTTGGTGCCGGTGCTGGTGCTGGATGACGTGGCGCCTGTCGTGGAGGTTGATGCGGTCCCTGAGGTGATGCCCGCGCTGGCAGGTGCCAGTGCGATTCCGACGGCGACGGTGTTGCCGGCTCCTTCACGGCGCAGTGGATGGCGGCAGTTGCGCCGGCAACTGCTGTGGGTGCTGGGTGTGCTGATGCTGGCCGCGCTGGTGGTCATGGCCACGCTGCTGTTGCGCCGCGGACCGGAAACGAGTTCGCCAGTGGATGCGGCGGTCGAGAACGGTGTGCGGGTGATCGGCAGCCCGCAGCGCCCCTATCGCTTGATCACTGCGACCAGTGGTTTTGAGACGTATCCCACGCTTTCGCCGGATGGCTCGCAGGTTGCCTATGAAGGCGCCAACGAGGACGGTGCCGGCGGCGGCGCCATCAAGGTGCAGACGTCCGGTAATGCCCCGGCCAGGCAGCTGGCGCTGCCACCCAAGGGTGCCAGTGACCGTTTCCCGAGCTGGTCGCCGGATGGGCGCGAGATCGCTTTTGCCCGTTTCAGTGCCGATGGGGGGTGCCAGGTATTGATCGCCAGCGCGACCGGAGGCGTCGTGCGCCAGGCCACGCGCTGCGACGGAACCGAGCTGCTGAGTTTCGACTGGACCCCCGATGGCCGTGGCCTGGTCTTCGGCAGCATGGTGGGCCGCTACGCCCATCGTGGTATCCGCGTGCTCGACCTGGCCAGCGGGCAATGGCGCGCGCTGGCGTATGAGGTTGACCAGGATGATTTCGACTACGCGCCGCGTTACTCGCCCGACGGCAAGTGGCTGGTGTTTGTCCGCAACCCGCAGATGGGCGACCTCTGGCGGATGCCAGCAGGCGGCGGTGCGCTGGAACAACTGACCAACGAGTCCGCCGAGCAGCGCGGCTGGGCCTGGCTGGGCGACGGGCGCAGCATCGTGTTCGGCCGCCGCGTCGACAGCGAGGTGCGCCTGTACTACCTGGATGTCGAGCGGCGTACGCTGCGTGATGCCGGCCTTGATGACGCGCAATGGCCGACGGTGTCACGCCATGGTGACGTGTTGGCTTTCGTCCATCGCCGTGCACAGTTCGGTGTGTTCAGGATGCCGATGGCAGGCGGGGGCGCCGAACGCCTGTTCGCCTCCAGTGGGCGTGACGGTCAGCCGATGGCAGCGCCCGATGGCCGCCAGCTGGTCTTCACCTCCGACCGCTCCGGCAGTTTCGCCTTGTGGTGGGCCGACATGCAGCGGCCGGATTCGCTGCGGCCGATCGAGGGGTTGCGGCCGGAAGGCCGGCAGGCGCCGGACTGGTCGGCTGACAGCCGCCAGTTGCTGGTGGTCGGTCGTGACGAGCACGGGCGCACCGTGGTCTACGAAATCGCACCGCGTGACGAACGCCTGCAGCCGCTGCCGGTTCCGGTCGAACAGCCATTGCAGGCGCTGTATGGGGCGACCCCCGGACAGCTGCTGGTGGTCGAGCGCGATGCCGAGCAGCGCACCCGGTTGAGCCTGTTTGATCGCAGCGTGACCCCCTGGCGCCGGTTGGCCAGCATTGATGGCGTCTCCCAGGCCCGTTTCGATCGCGGTGGCGGCCGGGTGTTGTTCACCCGGCTGGCGTCCGGTGGCTTGTGGTCGGTGGACGCGTCGCTGTCCCCGGCCAGCGTGCAGCAGGTCAGTGAAGACCGGCCCAGCCGGTGGCGCTATCGGACCTGGACCGTGGCTGGCGCGGGTGGCATTGGCTATCTCGGTACCTCTGCCGAGTGCGGTACCACTCTGGTCCATATCCAGGCCGGCAAGGAAGCGCCCGAACGCTGCCTGGATCGACAGCGCCTCAGTGCGGGCAACGGCATCAGTGCCAGTGCCGATGGACGCGATCTGTTCGTCGCCCTGGCGATCAGTGATGGCGCCGACATCGGCGTAATGCAGCTGCCCAAGCCCGCCCCGACGCTGTTCCCGGCATTCCTCAACTCGTTGATACTGAAGAAGAATATTTCTTCGTGATTTCTTCGTGGGGCTCTCGCCGCGAATTCGTGGCGATCTCGGCGGATTTTCCTGACGGCGTGACGCCTGATTAGGCAAAACGGAGGCCTGTATCAGGCAAACCCGTGGTGCCCCATGCGTCAACTCTCGCTGGCCGATCGCGGCCAAACCGTTTCCCTCGACAAGGCCCTCGACGATGTTGCGCCGACCTGCATGGGCGTGGCCCGGCTGGGCAGCCTGCAGACTGCAGGCACCAGCTTCACGGTCTGGCTTCAGGTCCGGGGCAATTCCTGGGTCGAGGCCAAGGAAGGACGCTTCCGCCTGCGCCACGGGGAGTGGATCGCCTTCGAGAAGGAGTCGCGTCCGCTGGTCCAGGCAGGACGCAGCAGCCTGTGCGTTGGCCTGAACCTGAACGCCGAAGCGCTGCGTGTACTGTCCGAGATGGCCGACTGCGGCCTGTATGCGGGCCGTGGTCGCATGAGCCGCGGCGACGCCCGGGTTGCCCTGCGCCTCTGGCGCGATGCCTTGGCCAGCGGCATGCCGGCACAGGCGCTGCGCCCATTGCTGCTGCATCTGGCGGGCCTGCAGCGTGGGCTGGCCGACAATGTGCAGCGCTGCCCGGGCCGGTCACGCAGCCGCAAACGCCAGGTCTTTGGCCGCATGCAGCGCGCCCGCCTGTATCTGGAAGGCAACAGTCACCGGGTGGTGCGCATCGGCGAGCTGGCCGAGCTGACCAATTTCTCCAGCTGGTACCTCTCCAAGACGTTCCAGAGCCTGTACGAAGAGAGCCCCCAATCGCTTTCGGCGCGGTTGCGCCTGGAGCGGGCAGCCGACCTGCTGCGCGATACCGACATGATGGTGGGAGAAGTCGCCGCGGCGAGCGGATTCGACAACTGCTGCAGTTTCGCGCGTGCCTTCCGGGCCCGCTACGGCCAGTCGGCCTCCCGCTTCAGGGAAAACGACGGCTTGCTCCCGCCACATTCTGCAAAGTCTCCGGTTGGGTCGCGCAAATACAGCGTCGCAACGCAATCGTAACGTGCTGAAGCGTTTTAACACGCTACTAACACGTACCTTGGAGAGATTGATGAACGTTCGCACCCCTGCTGTGCGGTTGGGCCTGCTGCCCGCCGGCATCGCACTGGCGCTTGCCCCGGCATTTGCTTCCGCCCAGGAAGCCAGTGCCCCCACCACCCTTGATCGCCTGGAAGTCACCGGCTCCCGCATCCGCTCGGTGGATGTGGAAACCTCCCAGCCGGTCCTCACCGTAAGCCATGAGGACATTCAGCGTTCGGGCCTGGTCAGCGTCGGCGACCTGCTGCAGAACCTGTCCGTGGCAGGCACCCAGACCTTCAGCAAGGCGGCCGTGCTGGCGTCCAACCCGGAACAGGGCGGCCAGTACGTCAGCCTGTACAACCTGGGTGAGCAGCGCACGCTGGTGCTGGTCAACGGCAAGCGCTGGAGCACCAGCCTGGCCGGCTTCACCGACATGTCGACCATCCCGACCTCGCTGATCGAGCGCATTGAAGTCCTGAAGGACGGCGCCTCGGCGATCTACGGTTCCGACGCCATCTCCGGCGTGGTCAACATCATCCTGCGCAAGAACTTCGACGGCGCCGAGGCCAGTGCCTATTACGGCCAGAACAGCCACGGCGACGGTTCCAAGACCCAGTACAGCCTGACCCTGGGTGCCACCGGCGAGCGCTCCTCGATCGTGTTCGGCGCGAACTACATCAAGGAAGATCCGGTGTGGGCCAAGGATCGTGGCCTGACCCAGTACTCCTATGGCCAGGGCCACAAGGAAGACGGTCTGAGCCCGGCGGGCCCGTGGGGCCGCTTCACCGATCCGCGTGCCGAAGGCACCGCCGGTGCTGGTGAATACAACAAGGCTGGCAAGTGGGTCCCGAACACCTGGGTGGTCAACCACACCGGTTCGTGGGACACCCCGGTCGGCGTTGGCCAGCCGTCGAACAACTTCAACAACTACCACCTGATTGGTCTGGACGACTACTACAACGCCTCGCAGCAGATGATGCTGAACCAGGGCGCTGAGTCGAAGACCATGTTCACCTCGGCCAGCTACGACATCAACGACAACCTGCGTCTGAAGTCGACGGCGATGTACTCCGAGCGTGACTCCAAGCGCCAGATCGCCGGCTACCCGCTGACCGGCACCTCGCAGCCGCAGTTCCCGGTGGCGATCAGCAAGGACAGCATCTACAACCCGCTGGGCAACTGGGCCAACCCGGGCGCCGGCGTTGACATCGGTGGCTGGGGCCGTCGTATCTTCGAACTGCCGCGCATCACCCAGAACAACGTCAAGTCGCTGCACTTCGACGCGGCCCTGGAAGGCAACTTCGACTTCAACAACCGTCCGTTCGACTGGGATGTGGGCATCAACTACAACCAGTTCGATGTGACCCAGACCAGCTCGGGCAACATCAACCTGCTGGCACTGAAGAACGCCCTCGGCCCGTCGTTCATCAACGCCAACGGCGTCGCCCAGTGCGGCACCGCTGCCAACCCGATCGCGCTGGGCACCAGCCCGGGCAGCTGCGTCCCGTTCGACCTGCTGGGCGGCGCCAGCGCCGCGACCCCGGATGCGCTGAAGTACATCAACACCCTGCTGAACTCGACCGGCCAGAGCAAGAGCAAGCAGTACTTCGCCAACATCACCGGTTCGCTGTTCGACATGCCGGGCAATGCGGGCGAGTTCGCCTTCGCTGCCGGTTACGAGCATCGTGAAGTGTCGGGCTACGACCACCCGGACGCGCTGTCCTCCTCGGGTTACACCACCGAGCTGGCCGCCCAGCCGACCGAAGGCAAGTACAAGACCAACGAGTTCTACCTGGAACTGATGGTGCCGCTGCTGCGTGACCTGCCGGGTGCCAAGGAGCTGTCGCTGGATATCGCCAGCCGCTACTCGGACTACGACAAGTTCGGCAACACGGTCAACAGCAAGTTCAGCGTGACCTGGAAGCCGATCGACGACCTGCTGGTGCGTGCGACCTACGGCGAGGGCTTCCGTGCCCCGACCCTGGACGACACCTTCGGCGGTGGTTCGCAGACCTTCGACAAGTTCACCGATCCGTGTGATGCCGTGTTCGGCCAGCGCAGCAACCCGGCCGTTGCCGCCCGTTGCGGTGCTGAAGGCCTGGCGTCCGACTTCCGTCAGACCGACGCTGCTGGTCGTCCGATCAGTGCCCGTGACACCCAGGGCAACAACCCGTTCAACTCGGGCGTGGGCAACGACAAGCTGCAGCCGGAAACCAGCAAGACCCGCACCGCGGGCCTGGTGTGGAGCCCGAGCTTCGTCAGCGGCCTGAACGTCTCGCTGGACTGGTACAAGATCACCGTGGACAACGTGATCACCGCGCTGTCGGCGAACTACGTGCTGAACCAGTGCTACCAGAACGGTGTGCAGGCCTTCTGTGACCAGTACAGCCGTGGCGACGTTGCCAATGGCCAGCAGGTCACCGGCCTGAGCCGCGGCAATGCCAACCTGGGTTCGCTGGAAACCGAAGGCTACAACTTCGGCGTCCGCTACCGTATGCCGGAATACAGCTTCGGTACCCTGTCGTTCAACCTGGACACCAACTACCTGACCAGCTTCCGTCAGCAGGCCACCAAGGGCGCTGCATGGGATGACTACGCAGGCTACTGGAACTACCCGCGTGTCCGCGGCACCCTGGCAACCACCTGGACCAAGGGCGACCTGTCGGCCACCTGGACCATGCGTTACTACGGCGGCTTCCGCGACTTCTGCTACGACCAGGAAAATGGCCTGGAGTGCAACCAGCCGGATTACTACACCGAGAACGGTGGCTGGACCGGCGGCCTGGGTGCCAACAAGAAGGGTGCGATCGTCTATCACGACATCTCGGCCACCTGGCAGGCTCCGTGGAACGGCAGCGTGACCGTCGGTGCCCGCAACGTGTTCGGCAAGACCCCGCCGATCACCTACGCGGTGACCAACGCCAGCGCCGTGCAGCTGGACCCGATGCTGGATTACGACCGCTTCCTGTTCATCCAGTACAACCAGCGCTTCTGATCCATCGAAGCCTGAAGGCAATACGAGGAGGGCGGGCCGCAAGGCCCGCCCTCTTTGCGTTTGGCAGGGCCGGGTCGGGAAACTCTGAATCGGGCGGTTCAGCGACAGAGGTCACGCTTGTCGCAACTGGACCGCTGGTACGTTCACAGAGGTCCATTCCGGACCAAGGAGAGCGCGAAATGAAGAACGCGATGCCACGGATGTTCGCTGCGGCGGTTCTCGCCGTCCTGAGCCTGGCCGGCAGTGTGTCGGCCGGTCCGCTGGTGTGTGCCAATGGCCGCTATTGCGCGGAGGTGCGCAGCAACTGCATCAAGGCCGGTGAGGATGCGGCGTACTGCCAGTTCCTGTTCGAGCGCTGCGTGTACGACCACTGCGCGCAGCCCTGATGCAACGAAGGCGCGTCACTGCGGGCGCGCCTTCATCGCATGCATTGCCGGTGTGATCAGGCTTCGCTGGGCGTGAGCCCCATCAGGCTGTTGGCATGCTCGCGCCACTGCGGCAGTTTGTTGAGCACGCCCGCGCGCTGCAGGTAGTCCTCGTCCACCGGATCGCCATTGACCAGCGCCAGGGCCACGTGCACGGCGCCGGTCACCCAGAAGCTGCGCGTGTTCGCACGCTGCGGCTGCAGGTGGAACGCCACCGCTTCGATGATCGGCATCGGCAGTCCCCACAGGCCCAGCAGGTAGGCGCCGGCTTCGGCGTGGCCTGGGCGGGTATCACCGGCCAGCGACGGTTCGCTGCGCTCGTTGCGCACGCCGGGCAGCAGCAGGCCGATGTCGGCCAGCAGGGCGGCGGTCGCGCCCAGTTCGGCGCTGGATTCGGGCAGCAGGCGTGCGGCCAGCCGCGAGGCGAGCAGGGCACGTTGCTGCAGCGAGTTGCGTTCGGCCGTGGACAACGTCGGTGCCGAGAACACTTCACTGGCCAGTACCAGGTCGCGCAGCGTCGACAGGCCAAGGCGTGTCACCGCCGTACGCAGGTCGGCAATGGTGCGCCCCTGGCTGAAGAACGCCGAGTTCGACAGCTGCAGCACCTTCGCGGCAATGGCCGGATCGGCCGCCACAAGCTTGGCCACGTCGGCGCTGTCGGCGTCGTCGTCATGCTCCAGCGCCTGGGTCAGGCTCAGGTACAGGTGCGGCGGCGACGGCAGTTTCTCGATGCGGCCGATGGCATCACGCAGACGAGGGCTGTCCAGCACCTCGCGTAGTTCTTCCAGGCTGGTCAGTGCTTCCAACAGCACTTCCGGCGCCAGTGGCAACGGCAGGAAACGATGGGCGACACCGATCAGGCGCGCCGGTGGCGGGCGGTTGCCATGCTGTGCATCCACCAGTGCGATGCGGATGGTTTCCGGGCGCAGCGTCCGGATCTGGCCGAGCAACGTGGTTGCATTGAGGTCCGGCAGCTGCGGACAGACGATCACCGCATCCACGCCCTGCGTAGCCACCGCGGTCATCGCGGTCTGGCCATCGATAGCGGTCAGCGGCTGCCAGTCTTCCCCAAGATCGGCAATGAATTCGGTCAGCTCGGCCGGCAGGCTGGCTGCATCCCCAACAAGCAGAATACGCACGACACATTCCCCTGGCTGTCTCGACGATGGATGTCGACGACGTGTGAAGTGACGCAATTTACCTAATACGGCGACAAAGGTGATGCGCCGCAGTCATGAAACGTGACCCGCATCGCTCCGACGGCCTGCGCCGGAGCGATCCGGTTCAGGCTCAGGCCTTGCTGTCGAGATGGCGCTGATGCGCCTCGACCAGGATCTGCTTGGCCTCAGCGGCGCCACCCCAACCGTCGAGCTTGACCCACTTGCCCTTCTCCAGGTCCTTGTAGTGCTCGAAGAAGTGGCCGATGCGCTCCAGCCAGTGGCTGGACACCTGCTCGATGTCTTCCACGTGGGCGTAGCCGCCGAACACCTTGGTGACCGGCACGGCCAGGATCTTCTCGTCGCTGCCTGCCTCATCGCTCATCTTCAGCACGCCGACCGGACGGCAGCGCACCACCGAGCCCGGAACCAGCGGCAGCGGCAGCACCACCAGCACGTCGGCCGGATCGCCGTCGCCACACAGGGTGCTCGGCACGTAGCCGTAGTTGCAGGGGTAGCGCATCGGGGTGGACAGGATGCGGTCGACGAAGATCGCGCCGGTTTCCTTGTCCACTTCGTACTTCACCGGCTCCGAGTCCTTCGGGATCTCGATGATGACGTTGATTTCTTCCGGCGGGTTCTTGCCGGGCGAGACGAGTTCCAGACCCATGGTCGTGCTCCAGGTGGGGGATATAGACGGATAGCCCCCCATTTTATGCCTTTGCCGGGCGCTGTGCAGGGGGCGCGGCCGACAGCACGGCACGGCAGTGGCCCACCCTTGCTGGAGGTGTTGCCCGATGGGGGCATCGGGACGCCGGGTGCAGGCTGGAACCCTGTTCCCGAGGAGCTCCCGCATGAAAATGTCTGCCCTGCCGATCGGCCTGACCTGCGCGCTGCTGATGGCGCCGCCGGTACAGGCGTTTCCCTATGTCGATCTGATCGACTACCCGCACCAGGAGGCCAACTGGGACCGCTTCTTCGCCTTGGAAGGCCGGTTGCAGCATGGTTTCGACGCCATCTGTGGCGACACCTTCTGCGAGGGCGAGTACAGCGATATCCGCGCTCTGCGCCTGCGCTGCTCGGTGGATGCGGTGCGTGGCACCGTCCATGAGTGTCTGTGGGCATTTGCCGCCAGCGATCTGGAGATTTCCCGCAACGATGGCGCGATTACGGCACGGCAGCCGACCTGGCTGTGCCGCCTGCCGCTGATGCCGGGCACCGGGGTGGAGGCCTTCCATGCCGCGCTGGCGGCCCGCAATCCACTGCACGACCCACTGCCGGGCACGTCGCAGAGCGCCTATGACGGCCTGACCGAATGCGTCTATTGATGAGAACGTGACTGATTCGCATTAACGGAGTAGCATGCGCGGCGCCTTCCGTCTGTCCTCCCGGCCCCGCGCATGTCCTCCAATGCCGCCACCCTCACCGAACTGCTGATCCGCGAGCGGCCGGCACTGCTGCGCCGGGTGCAGCGCATCCTCGGCGGAGACAATGGTGCCGAGGACGTGATCCAGGCGGTCTGGTTCAAGGCGCGTGGGGTCGACGACAGCCAGGCCATCGACAACCCGCGGGCCTATCTGTACCGGCTGGCCGCCAACCTGGCCACCGACCATGGCCGTGAATCGACCCGCCGCAACCGCCTGCTCGCCGACCATTACCTGTGGGGGCCGGACGAGGTGATCTCGACCGAAGAACAGGCGATGGCACAGGACGAACTGCAGCGGGTGCTGGATGCCGCCGGCCACCTGCCGGAGCCGACCCGCACCATTTTCCGCCTCAACCGCCTGCAGGGCCTGACCCAGGCCGCGATCGCACGCCGCCTCGGCGTGTCGGTGACCACTGTCGAAAACCACGTGCGCTCCGCGCTGCAACGCCTGGCCTGGGCGCGCAGCGGTCGATGATCGACCCGGCTTGGGGCAGGCCTTCGCTGAAACGTCTTGATTACTGGACCGTGCATGCGGTCTAGTTCCTTCGCCCGCGCTTGAATGCGCCTCTCTGCCAGCCCATGAGCCCGCCGAACACGCTGCCCGCCGCCAACGATGATGCCCTGGCCGAACAGGCCCGGGGCTGGATCGTGTGGCTGGCGTCTGGCGATATCAGTGATGCGCGCATGCACGACTTCGAGTGCTGGCTGGCACTGCCGGGGCATCGCCGTGCCTTCGAGCACGAGCGTGTGCTGTGGCGCAGCGCAGGGCCGCGTCCGTCGCAGGCCGCGACGATCGCGCGGCGCCGGCCGCAGCGCCTGCGGTGGGCGATGGCCGCCGCTGCGGCGCTGGCGATGCTGGTGGTGTGGCCGGAAGCCTGGCTGCGTGCGCAGGCCGACCATCGCAGCACGCATGTCGTACAGAACGTGCAGCTGCCTGATGGCAGTCGCGCGGTGCTGGATGCCGACAGCGCGATCGCCGTGCACTTCGATGCGAATGCGCGCCAGGTCGAGTTGCTGCGGGGCCGCGTCTGGTTCGAGGTCAGTCCAGACGCGCAGCGGCGTTTCAGCGTGCGTGCCGGCAATGGTGTGGTCGAGGACATCTCCACCGCGTTCACCGTTGCGCGCGGCGATGACCGGGTGGAAACCCAGGTCGGGCAGGGCAGGGTGCGTGTGGCCAGCCCGGCCGACGGTGGCTGGACGTACCTGCAGGTGGGGCAGCGTGCGGTCTATGGCGAGCGCAGTGGCGTGACGCGGCTCGATGACGTGGCGGCTGACAGTGTCGGCGCCTGGCGGCAGGGCGAGCTGCTGCTGGAGCAGGCCAGCGTCGCCGACGCGGTGCGAGGGGTAGGGCGCTATCGTGCTGGCCCGACCTTCGTGCACGGTGATCTGTCGCGGTTGCCGGCGGTCAGTGCAGCGCTGCGCATCGATCGCCCGGAGCAGGCGCTGGACGCGCTGGCGGCAACGGCAGGTTTGCAGGTTACCCGTCTGCCGTTCGGGGTCGCCATCGTCCACCCGTAGATCCCCGCCATTGCCCGTGTGCCGACCAACGGTCGGCAGCCGCCGCGACAACCTGAGATACACCTTCAACTGCAATTCCCTCTTGGGGTTGTCGCCACCCCATCCGTCTTACCCCGCGAACGTACCCGCCGCCGCCACGTACGTCGCCGTGTCCGCGCCCGCCGCGGATGACGCCGCGCCTGCGGCTCCGATTACCTGACAGGTTCCCCCATGTTCGACTCCCATCGTCCGGGCCGCGTGCTGCGCCCGTCCCGCCTGTGCATCGCGTTGCTGGCTGTCGGCCTCGCCTGCGCCGCACCATCGTCCGTACTGGCGCAGAGTGCTGCCAGCGGCCATGCGGCCCTGCAGCGTTTCGACATTCCCGCGCAGCCGCTTGATGAAGCGCTGCGCAGCTACATGCGCCAGTCCGGTGTGCAGGTGGTGTATCCGGCCACGCTGGCCCAGGGCGTGAGCTCGCACGCGGTCAGCGGTAACCTGTCTTCCGATGAGGCCCTGGCTCGCCTGCTGCAGGGCAGTGGCCTGGCGGTGCGCCGGGTCGGCACCGATGCGGTCACCCTGGAATCGGCAACTCCCGTGCAGGCCGACAGCGGCGTGATCGTCACCGACACGCTGAGCGTGGCCGGCGACCGCGTCGACAGTGGCGCAACCAGCGACGAGGCGCGCCTGCTCGACGGCTATCGCAGCGTCGGCTCCACCACCACGCTCAACCGCACCCACCTGGAGCGATTCCGCGGTACGTCCAACGGCGACATCGTCAAGGGCGTGGCTGGCGTCACCGCCGGTGATCCGCGCGTGGGCAACGGCTTTGACGTCAACATCCGTGGCATCCAGGGCCAGGGCCGCGTGCCGGTGATCATCGACGGTGGCCAGTCCAGCATGGATACCTACCGTGGTTATGCCGGCCAGTCGCAGCGCACCTACCTCGACCCGGACCTGATCTCCAGCCTGACCATCACCAAGGGCCCGAGTCTGCAGGCCAATGCCTCCGGTGGCATCGGCGGCGTGGTCGAGATGGAGACGCTGAAGATCGGTGACGTGCTGCGCGAAGGGCGGGACTTCGGCGTGCGCGTGCGTGGCGGCCTGGCCAACAACAGCGCCAACAACCTGCCTTCCTACAGTGCCGCGCCGCGCAACGATCGCAGCGCCACCGGCAGCCAGTTCTTCAACGTGGCCGCGGCCGGTCATTGGGATCGTTTCGATCTCGTGGCCGCCTATGCCTACCGTGACAATGGAAACTACTTCTCCGGCAAGCACGGCTACGACGATTTCCCGCAGACCCGGCGCACGCTGGCACCGCTGAATCCGCCGCGTACCGAGGTCTTCAATACCTCGGCGCGCTCGAAGTCGGCGCTGCTCAAGGGCACCTGGCGCATCGACGATGCACAGATGCTGGAAGCGGGCTACCGCCGCTACGAGGGCACCGCCGGCGAGATCATGGCCTCGCAGATCATCCGCGTCGATCGCGACCGCATTCCGCAATGGGATCCGGGCCACGTCGACATGGACAGCTACACCCTGCGCTATCGCTTCAACCCGGACAGCGAGCTGGTCGACCTGCGCGTCAATGCCGCGTACACCGACACCGACAGCGTGATGTACAACAGCCTGACCGGCATCACCCCGTGGTACTTCGATCGCCGCACCGAGTGGTACGACGCGCCCAGCTTCAGTGGCGACCCCGGCTACAAGGATGCGTACCGCAACCCGCTGCGACAGAAGCGCTTCGGCCTGGATGCCAGCAATACCTCGAAGTTCGACACTCGTGCCGGCGCGTTCACCCTCGACTATGGCCTGTCCTACAGCGACGAAGACATCGCGCCGGGCAGTTCGGGGCCGGTCATGCACGACGATCTGATCAACAACCGTTTCCTGCGCAACGCCGAGCGCAAGGAATACAGTGCCGTGGCCTCGCTGAAGTGGCAGCCCGATGAGCATTGGGAACTGCTGGCCGGCGGCCGCTGGAACCGCGTGGATGTGCATGACCGCAACCGCCTGGCCACGCCCGATGCCTATGAGGTGCAGGGCCAGTACCGCTACACCGAACTGCTCAACGGCAACCCGGCGTTGCCGTCGTGGCGGGCCAAGCGCATCGCGCTGCTGAACTGGTATCCGGATGCCAACGGCAACTTCACCCAGGAATCGCTGCTGGCCTCACCGTACAAGAAGGGTACGGTGGGCGACATCGGTGGCTGGAACTTCTACGACGCCGGCAAGGCGCAGGACCTGGAGGTGCCGGTCAGCTGGAGCTGGTCGCAGCCGATTCGTCGCCGCGACACCGCGTTCTCACCGACCGCCAGCGTGGCCTACCGCTTCAGCGAAGACACCATGGTCTACGTGAAGTACGCCGAAGGCACCAAGCTGCCGAGCCTGTTCGAGACCACGCTGGGCCTGTTCACTGCCGCCAAACCGGTGGGCGAGCTGAAGCCGGAGCGCGCGCGCAGCTGGGAAATCGGCGCCAGTACCATCCGCTACGACCTGTTCACTGCCGGCGACCGCCTGGCACTGAAGCTGGCCTACTTCGATACCCGCATCGATGACCTGATCACCCGCGACTACCGCACGCTGTCGGCCGGCCTGATCCGCAACGTCGACCAGTTCAAGGTCTCGGGCATGGAGTTCCAGTCCAGCTATGACAGCGGCAAGGTATTTGCTGATCTGTCCGCGCACTACTACTTCAAGGCCAAGACCTGTGCACTGGACATCGCCGCCGAGCGCCGTGCCTATGGGGCACAGCGCAGGAACGATGAGCTGGCCAACACGCCGAACTGCGTGGACGGCGGCTTCGAGGGCTCGTACACCAATACCCAGAACCCGCCGCGCTACATGGTCAACTTGACCCTGGGCTCACGCCTGTTCGACGAGCGCCTGACCTTCGGTACCCGCGTGGTCCACAACGCCGGCCCGATCAGCAAGCTGGACAAGGACTGGAACGTGGGCCTGTCGGCGATCCAGCAGTTGTACCGGCCAACCACCCTGGTCGACCTGTTCGCCAGCTGGAGCTTCAACGACCAGCTGTCGGTGGAAGCGGGCGTGGACAACGTCACCGACCGCTACTACCTGGATCCGCTGGCGCTGGGCGTGATGCCGGCCCCAGGTCGCACCGCGCGGCTGGCATTGACCTGGAAGTATTGATCGGCTGCGGATGAGTGGTGGGGTCGGATCCCTTTCCTGCGGAAAGGGCTCTGACCCCATCGGGAGACAACGGTAGCGCCGGGCCATGCCCGGCGCCTTCCTCCAGGCAGTTACAGCCCGGTCGCCGCCTTCACTGCATCTTCGTGCAGCGACTCGTTCAGCTCATCCACCACAGTGCTCCACGCTGCGTCGGCCTGCAGCGATTCGGACAGGAACTGGCGCTGGGCATCGTTCCAGTAGGCGGCCTCGGCCACTTCCACATCGGTGGCCAGCTGGTGCTCGCGGATGAAGCGGGCAATCCCCTCGGCGCTGGCGTCCAGGCCCAGCTGCAGGAACAGGTTGGTCATGCGCGGTTCGGTGGTGATCATCATCGGTTCCGGGTGGAAGAAGGGAATGGCCCATTATCGGTGCACATGGGCTTGGGGAAAGCCCCGTGGCGAACGTCTACAGCAGGACGACCCCCTTGGCATTCCCCCATGAACGCACACATCGCCCCTGAAGACAGCCGCAGCCTGCGGCTCAAGGCCGCCACCCGCGACAGCCACGGCGCGTTGGACAAACGCATCATGGCCGGCGACATCTTCGCCGACCGCGGCAACTTCGCCCGTTTCCTGCGCGTGCAGTACCGCTTCCACCGCAGCATCGATGCGCTGTATGCCAACCCTGCGCTGGACGCACTGCTGCCCGACCTCGGTGAGCGCCGCCGCCTTACACAGGTGGCACGCGATCTGCAGGATCTGGAGCAGACCCTGCCGGGAGCCGACATCGCGGCGTTGCCGTCCGATCTGGAGCTACCCGCCGCATTGGGGTGGCTGTATGTGGCCGAAGGGTCCAACCTGGGCGGCACCGTGCTGTACAAGATGGCCGCCAAGCTCGGCCTGGACCGCGATTTCGGCGCCCGTCACCTGGCCGCGCACCCGGATGGCGCGGCGCGCCACTGGCGTGAGTTCACCGCTGCGCTGGATGCGGTGCCGCTGAGCGCCGAGCAGGAGCAGCAGGTGATCGACGCCGCCGATGCCGCCTTCCGCAGCGTGCACGGCCACGTTGAAGTGGAATTCGCCTGATGCACGCCTCCCGCCTATCGGCGCAACGCTGATGCGCTGGCTCTGGTTCGCGCTGGGCTGGGTGATGGTCGGGCTCGGGGTGATCGGCGCGCTGCTGCCGGTGATGCCGACCACCATCTTCCTGATCCTGGCCGTGGGCTGCTTCGCGCGCAGTTCGCCAAAGTTCGAGCAACGCCTGCTGGCGCACCCGCGCTACGGCCCGTCACTTCGGCTGTGGCGCGAGCAGGGCGCGGTGTCGCGCAAGGGCAAGGCGTTTGCCAGCGCCGGCATGGCGGTGGGCTTCGCGCTGTTCTGCTGGGGCGCGCACCCGTCCTGGCGGCTGCTGCTGGGCGTGGGCCTGTTCTTCGCGGTCAGTGCCGGCTACGTGCTCAGTCGGCCCGCACCGCGGCTGGAGCCCAACCCGGTCGTGGAAGTGGACGACGCCAATGATCCGCGCTCGGCACGCCGCCGTGCTGCGACCCCTGATGCTGATGGAAAACGAGACGATGTTGCCTGCTGACCTGGCCCCCGTGGCTGCCCCTGCACTGACGCCCTGGGGCATGTATCTGGCCGCCGACGTGGTGGTGAAGACCGTGATGATCGCGCTAGCGCTGGCGTCGCTGGCCACCTGGACCGTGCTGCTGGCCAAGGGCTGGGAACTGGCCCGCCAGGCACGGCAGCTGCGCGCAGCGCGTGCGCTGCTGCTGCAGGCGCCGAGCCTGCCCAGCGAAAGCGCCGACGCCAGTGTGCAGCAGGGCACCGCACTCGCCATGCTGGACGCGGCGCGAACCGAGCTGCGCCTGTCTCAGGAGCTGGACAGCCGCGATGGCACCAAGGAACGCGTTGCCTCGCGCCTGGGCCGTATCGAACTGGAAACTGCGCGCGTGCAGCGGCGCGGCATCGGCGTGCTGGCCAGCATCGGCGCGGTGGCGCCGTTCGTTGGCCTGTTCGGCACGGTGTGGGGCATCATGAACAGTTTCATCGGCATCGCCCACAGCAACACCACCAACCTGGCGGTGGTCGCCCCCGGCATCGCCGAGGCCCTGCTGGCGACCGCGCTGGGCCTGGTCGCAGCGATTCCCGCAGTGCTGGTCTACAACCATTTCAGCCGCGTGCTGGCTGGCCTGTGTGGGCTGCTCGGCGATCTGTCGGCGGCCGTGCAGCAACTGGTCTCACGCGATCTCGATCGTGCCGTTCCGCGTACCGCAGCCGCGCCGCTGCGTGCGGTGCACTGAGGCGCGACGATGGCGATCAGGACCGCGTCCGACCGTGACGATGCGCCGGAAGAAGCGCATGAGATCAATGTCACGCCTTTCATCGACGTGATGCTGGTGCTGCTGATCATCTTCATGGTGGCCGCACCGCTGGCCACCGTGTCGGTGCCGGTGCAGCTGCCGGCCAGCAATGCCAGTGCCACGCCGCCGGAACAGGCACCGGTGTACGTGACCGTGCAGGCAGATCTGTCGCTGCGCGTTGGCGAACAGGCCGTAGCGCGCGACGGGCTGGCGGCTGCATTGCAGGCGGCCACTCACAGTGATACCACGCAGCGCATCTTCCTGCGTGCCGATACCCGCGTGCCCTATGGCGAACTGATGGCCACGCTGGATGCGCTGCGAGCGGCCGGTTACCTGAAGGTGGCGCTGGTCGGCCTGGAGCAGGGCGCACGATGAGTGGACTGCGGCGCTGGGCGACCAGCCTGGCGATCGTACTGCTGGTGCATGCGCTGTTGATCGGCGCGGCCTGCTGGTGGGCGGCCCGTGCGCCGGCGCTGACGGCTGCGGTTCCGCCTGCGGCGCTGATGCTGGAACTGGCGCCGATGGCGCAGGCGCCGCCGGTGCCGCCGCGCGAGGTCGCCACCGGGCCGCTGCAGCAGCAACAGCAGCGGCAGGCGCCGAAGCCGGCCCTGCGCGAGCAACCGAAGGCGCCGATGCAGCCGCAGGGTGAGCTGCCACCGCCGCGTACACCGGAGCCGACGCCGTCGCCGGACACCGCTGACGCCAACGTCGCGCAGACCAGCGCACCGCCGCAGGTGGCGGCTGACGCGGCTACACGCTACACCGCACCGCAGACCACGGCGGGTGAGCGCAGTCGTGCCGAGGCGACCTGGGAAGGACGCCTGCTCGGGCACCTGCAGAAACACCGCCGCTATCCGCGCCAGGCCGAGCGGATGCGCCAGCAGGGTGTGGTCTACGTGCGCTTTGCGGTTGCCCGCGATGGCGCGGTCTCGGGGTTGAAACTGGGCCGCAGCAGTGGCTTCGCGCTGCTCGACCAGGAGACGCTGGACACCGTGCAGCGGGCCAGCCCGGTACCGGCGCCGCCGGCCGAAGTGGCCGGCGACCCGGTGGAAGTGATGGTGCCGGTGTCGTTCTTCCTGCGCGGGCGGTGATCGCCATCGGGGTCGGATCCCTTTCCGCAGGAAAGGGCTCTGACCCCATCGGGCATCTCATCCACGCATGGCGTGGATCTACAGCAGCGGCACCAGCAGCAGCGCCACGATGTTGATGATCTTGATCAGCGGATTGATCGCCGGACCGGCGGTGTCCTTGTAGGGATCGCCGACGGTATCGCCGGTCACTGCCGCCTTGTGCGCCTCGCTGCCCTTGCCGCCGAAGTGGCCGTCTTCGATGTACTTCTTGGCGTTGTCCCAGGCGCCGCCGCCGGTGGTCATCGAAATGGCCACGAACAGGCCGGTCACGATCGTGCCGATCAGCAGGCCGCCCAGTGCGCGCGGCCCCAGCAGCAGGCCGACCACCACCGGCACCGCCACCGGCAGCAGCGAGGGCACGATCATTTCGCGGATGGCCGAGCGGGTCAGCATGTCCACCGCACGGTCGTACTGCGGCTTGCCGGTGCCCTGCATGATGCCGGGGATCTCGCGGAACTGGCGGCGCACTTCTTCTACCACCGCACCGGCGGCGCGGCCGACCGCTTCCATCGCCATCGCACCGAACAGATAAGGAATCAGGCCGCCGATCAGCAGGCCGATGATCACCGTGTGGTCGCTGAGGTCGAAGCGGAACTCCTGACCGGGATTGGCCGCCTGCAGGTTATGGGTGTAGTCGGCGAACAGCACCAGCGCGGCCAGTGCCGCTGAACCGATTGCATAGCCCTTGGTCACCGCCTTGGTGGTGTTGCCCACCGCATCCAGCGGATCGGTGATGTCGCGGATTTCCGAGGGCAGTTCAGCCATCTCGGCGATGCCACCGGCGTTGTCGGTGATCGGCCCGTAAGCATCGAGGGCGACGATCATGCCGGCCATCGACAGCATCGCGGTGGCGGCGATGGCGATGCCGTACAGGCCACCCAGCGCGAACGCACCCCAGATGGCTGCGCACACCGCGATCACGGGCAGTGCGGTGGACTTCATCGAGATCCCGAGGCCGGCGATGATGTTGGTGCCGTGGCCGGTGGTCGACGCCTGTGCCACGTGCTGCACCGGCTTGTACTGGGTGCCGGTGTAGTACTCGGTGATCCACACGATCAGGCCGGTCAGCACCAGCCCGATCAATGCGCAGCCATACAGCGCCATCGGCCCGTGCACGTTGTCACTCATCAACCCGGTGGTGATCGGGTAGAACGCGATGGCCGCCAGCACGCCGGACACGATCACGCCCTTGTACAGCGCGCCCATGATGGAACCGCCCGGCTTCACCTTGACGAACAGCGCACCGATGATCGAGGCGATGATCGATACGCCGCCGAGTACCAGCGGGTACAGCACGGCATTGGCACCGGCTTCGGTCAGCATCAGGCTGCCCAGCAGCATGGTGGCGATCACGGTGACCGCATAGGTCTCGAACAGGTCGGCAGCCATGCCGGCGCAGTCGCCGACGTTGTCACCGACGTTGTCGGCGATCACCGCCGGGTTGCGCGGGTCATCCTCGGGAATCCCGGCTTCGACCTTGCCGACCAGGTCGGCACCTACGTCCGCGCCCTTGGTGAAGATGCCGCCGCCCAACCGCGCGAAGATCGAGATCAGCGAGGAGCCGAAGGCAAGGCCCACCAGGGCATGCAGCGCTTGTTCCATCGGCAGGCCCATGCGCAGCAGCAGTGCGTAGTAGCCGGCCACGCCCAGCAGGCCGAGGCCGACCACCAGCATGCCGGTGATCGCACCGCCGCGGAAGGCGACGTCCATCGCCGCGCTGATGCCGTGGCGGGCAGCTTCGGCGGTGCGCACGTTGGCGCGTACCGAGACGTTCATGCCGATGTAGCCGGCGGCACCGGACAGCACCGCGCCGATGGCGAAGCCGACTGCGGTGTACCAGCTGAGGAAGATGCCGACCAGCACGAACAGCACCACGCCGGCGACGCCGATGGTCAGGTACTGGCGGTTGAGGTAGGCACGCGCACCTTCCTGGATCGCGGTGGCGATCGCGACCATGCGTTCATTGCCGGTGGGTTGGCGCAGGATCCAGCGCGCCGAGACGATTCCGAACAGGATCGCGAGAATGGCGCAGCCCAGCGCCAGTGACAGCCCGTGACGTTCCAGCATTAGACCCCTCCGCAGAATGGATGGACAAGCATCCAGTGGCGATGAACTGCACCACGAGGGGGACGACGGGCTGCAGCCTGGAACCAACCCGTACCGACCTTGGTGGTCGTCCGACGTATGGCGGTGTTCAGCATTCCCTGGTGCCCGCAGTATGCGTGCACCTGCGCCCGGATGGTAGCGCCGGGCCATGCCCGGCGAGCGCAGTGGCTGCTCGATGGATGCGTCTTTGCGCCCCGTTAAGCCTGCCTCTGCAAGCCTGCGCACAGTCCTGAAGGAGATCCCGCATGCGCCTGTCCCTGTTGATGCTTGCCGCCCTGGTCCCGGCCGTACCGGCACTCGCCGTGGAAACCCCCGAGCTGCAGCGTGCCGTGGGTGCCCCACAGGCGGTGGGCGCAGTGCACACGCTGCGGCAGATCCCCGAGGCCTGTGCGCGACTGGAAGGTGCATTCACCGGCCAGGCGGCCGAGCCGTATCGCTTCGCACCGGTGCGGACCAGCGAGCAGTGCCAGCCGCGCGCACGCTTCGTCGACTATGCCAAGGCGCAGCCGAGTGTGGACAAGGGCTGGAAGCTCAACGATGTGATCCGCGTACCCAATGCCGCGTGCCCGGCGCAGCAGGCAGTAGTGCGGGTGTGGCGCCTGCCAGTGAACAATACCCAGGCATTGGATGGGCAGGGCCAGTCGCGCATCTATCTGGAAGAGGCCAAGAAGCAGGCCGCTGCCGGCAAGATCCCGCAGGTGACGATGTTCGCCGCGCAGCTGCAGATGGAAGGCAAGGCCTGCAATTGAAATTGCGCGGGCGGTGTACCCACGCGGTCATCCACCGGTAGTGCCGGCCGCTGGCCGGCAACCCTGCAATCATCACTCCGCCAGCGTCGCCCCGCGCGCGACCAGCAGCTCGCGCAATACCGTACGGTGGCAGTGCGTCTCATCCTCGCAGTAGCAGCCCACGCTGATGTCGCTGTGCTGCGACATCGCGGCCAGCAGATCCAGCGCATGCGCGGCATCGGGTGCCTTCATCTCGGCCTTGTAGTGGCGGAAGAAGGCATTCCAGTCGGCGGTGGTCTTCGCTTCATGGGCCTGCTTCACCAGCTCCGCGCTGGGTGACAGGGTCGGGAACCAGACGTCGTACCAGTCCTGTTTCGCGAATTCGCTGCGTGGCACGCCGCGCGGTGGGCGCCGAACGGTGCCGATGCGCAGGCCTTCACCGGGGGCGCGAGGGGTGCCCAATCGCACAACACGCAGTGCCATGATGATCTCCATGCGGGGCATCCATCATCCTGCGATGCACGTGCGCCAGGTGTGAACCGCTGTGGAAACGAAAAGGCCCGGGCGCCTGCGCACCCGGGCCTTTTCCCATGCTGGCAGCGATCAGTTGCCGCGGCAGTCCTTCAGCCACAACACACGACCAATCTGGTCGTAGCTGTCGACCACGCCGGTCAGCGTCACCTTCTCGCGCGGGCGCAGGGCCAGCGCATACGCGGCCTGGTTGGCTGCGAACGAGCAGGAAATGGCCACGCGCTCAAAGTCGATGCTGCCATCGCTGGGCAGGTCGAAGCTGGTGTTGTAGGTGCCGCCACTGCGCAGCACGGAGGTGATGCGACCGGTGATGGCGTAGGTCTTGCCCTTGTAGCGCGGCTCGACCGCGGCCGGGTTGTCCTTGTTCTGGTTGCGCAGCTGGAAGCCGAAGCGGTCGGCGGCAATCGTTACCACCGACGCCTGCGGAGTGGCCTTGGCTGCCTGTTCGCCAGCCTTGCCCGGCTTGATCTGGTTGAGCAGCTTGCACATTTCTTCGCGCACGCCATCGGCCGAGGCAATGGCGCCCTTGTTGACCTTCACCACCATGCCGACGGTGCCCTGGCCGCCTTCGGAGGTGGCACTGATGATCATCGGAATCGGCTTGTGGGCCATGGTTTCCGGTTCTTCGATCAGCATCGAGCCGCCTTCCACGTCCTCGCTGAGGACATCCATGTTGGCGTTCTTGGCGATCACCCGCATCTGGCCGATGGCACTGGCCACGGTCAGGTCCGGGTGGGTGACCGATGAAGTGAAGGTCGTGCCGACGAAGGGATTGCCCTTCTTCTGGAAGTTGCTTTCGCAGGTCGCAGCGAAGGCCGGCGCGGCAGCGCCGCACAGCAGCGCGGCGATCAGGATCGGGTGCTTCATGGTTACAGTCCTTGTGAAATGGCAGCACAGGCCCGGGCCTTGAAGGCCGGGCAGCGTCGAATCTGGCTTGCGGCGGCCCCTTTGCCCCGGGCCGGAGCCCGATTGTGGGGTGCTTCGGCGGCCGCCGCAATGTGCCCTGCGCTCCGCACAGGGCTCAGCACAGAGGGGCGTATACGACTTAATCCCCTCCGTCCCCTTTTTCGGCTCAGCCCTCGAAGGCCGGCAGCTTCTGCTTCACGGCCACGTTCTTCAGCGTCACGTACTTCGGCAGGCCGTCGGTGCCGTACGGCAGCGGGGCTTCGCCCTTGATCAGCGGTGACAGGTAGGCGCGTGCCTTGGCGGTGATGCCGAAGCCATCGCGGCGGATGAAGCCGGCGGGCATCTTCTTCTCGTGGTTTGCGATCTTCGACAGCGGTGCCGCTTCGATCTTCCAGCGGTAGGGCGCATCGCTGCTGCGCACGATCACCGGCATCACGCCGTTCTGGCCCTTCAGTGCCAGCTGCACCGCGGCCTTACCCACTGCCTGCGCCTGCTCCCAGTCGGTCTTGCTGGCCAGGTGGCGGGCCGAGCGCTGCAGGTAATCGGGCAGGGCCCAATGCACCTTCAGGCCCAGTTGGTCCTTGACCCGGCCGGCCAGATGCGCGGCCACGCCGCCCAGCTGCGAGTGGCCGAACGAGTCCTTGCCGCCACCGGCGTCGGCGACGAAGCGGCCATCGGCGGTGGCGATGCCTTCCGAGGCCACCACCACGCAGTAGCCGACGCGTTCCACCACCGCCTTGACCTTGGCCAGGAACACCGCTTCGTCATAGGCGCGTTCGGGTAGCAGGATGATGTGCGGGGCCTCGTCATCGCCATTGCCGGCCAGGCCGGCGGCCGCCGCCAGCCAACCGGCATGTCGACCCATCGCCTCGTAGATGAAGACGCGGGTGGAGGTCTCTGCCATCGCCGCCACGTCCAGCGCCGCCTCGCGCACCGACACGGCGGTGTATTTGGCCGCCGAGCCGAAGCCCGGGCAGGTATCGGTCACCGCCAGGTCGTTGTCGATGGTCTTGGGTACACCGATGCAGGTCAGGTCATAGCCGGAGGCCTTGGCCAGCTGCGAGACCTTCAGCGCGGTATCGGCCGAGTCGTTGCCGCCGTTGTAGAGGAACCAGCGCACATCGTGGGCCTGCAGCACCTGCAGCAGGCGGTCGTAGCGGGCGCGGTCGGCATCCAGCGATTTCAGCTTGACCCGGCACGAACCGAAGGCGCCGCCCGGGGTGTGGGCGAGGGCGCGGATGGCCGCAGCACTCTCCTTGCTGGTGTCGATCAGCTCCTCGCGCAGCGCGCCGAGGATGCCGTTGCGGGCGGCCAGTACCTTGATGCCCTTGGCGCGGGCCTGCTCGATCACCGCTGCTGCAGTGGCATTGATGACCGCGGTGACACCGCCGGACTGGGCATAAAGGAGAGTACCGTTGCGCATGCTTCTACCTGCTCGGGGGAGGGGACATTGCAGGGACATTACCCGTATGCGGTAAAGTGGCGCTATTGCGGTGCAGCGATACCGGACCGTCCGGGACGCGAACCTTCTTAATTTTCAACACGTTGGAGTCAGGTCAATGCGATTGGTTCTGTTGGGACCGCCCGGTTCGGGCAAGGGGACACAGGCGACGCGCCTGAAGGAAAAGCTGGGTATCGCCCACATTTCGACCGGTGACATGCTGCGCGCGGAAATCGCTGCCGGCTCCGAGCTGGGCAAGCAGGCCAAGGCCGTCATGGACGCCGGCAACCTGGTCTCGGACGACATCCTGCTGGGCATGCTGGAGTCGCGCCTGACCCAGGCCGATGTCGCCAAGGGCTTCATCCTGGATGGCTACCCGCGCAATGTGGCCCAGGCCAATGCGATGGACGGCCTGCTGGCCAAGATCGGCCAGCCGCTGGACGCGGTGGTGCAGCTGGACGTGGCCACCGAGCTGCTGGTCGACCGCATCGCCGGTCGTGCCAAGGAGCAGGGCCGCGCCGATGACAGTCCGGAAGCGGTGCGTCAGCGCCTGCAGGTCTACAACGACCAGACCGCCCCGGTGGTCGACTTCTATGCCGCCCGTGGCACTCTGGCCCGCGTCGACGGCGTCGGTGAGCTGGACGAGATCGAAGCCCGCATCCTGGCGGCGATCAAGGGTTGAACCGGCCGGGCCGGCGTCTTGCCGGCCCCCGGGCGCAAAAAACACAGGCCTGGTCCGCGAGGATCAGGCCTGTGTCGTTTCATAGGCGCCAGCAGAGGGCTTGCTCAGGGCCCCGCAGCATGAGCTCCCTTGGGGATGGCCTCTTGGGGAGTAGGACCGGTTCGGGTACTGCGGCTGGCAGTTCGAATTGTGTCCGGGTTCACAGAACATCGCTATCGGGATTTCCCTGACAGAAGATTGGAGTTTTCTCACATCCTGTGTAGGACTTGTCTTACCCCCGGTCGGACATTGGCCCTATACAGCCGTCATCAGTCACAATCCTCGGTCATGAGCAGCGTACATATCCTTGCAATCGCCGGCACCTTCATGGGCGGCGTGGCCGCCCTGGCGCGGGAACTGGGCCATACGGTCAGCGGCAGCGACCAGGCCATCTACCCGCCGATGTCGACCCAGCTCGAGCAGCTGGGCATCACCCTGGACCAGGGCTACCGCGCCGACAGCGTGCCGGCCGGCACCGACGACGTGGTGATCGGCAACGCGCTGTCGCGCGGCAACCCGGCCGTGGAGGCCGTGCTCGACGCCGGCCAGCGCTACATCTCCGGGGCGCAGTGGCTGTCCGAGCAGGTCCTGCCGGGGCGCGATACCCTGGCTGTGGCCGGCACCCACGGCAAGACCACCACCACCACCATCCTCACCTGGCTGCTGGAAAGCGCTGGGCGCTCGCCGGGTTTCCTGATCGGCGGCGTAGCTGAGGACTTCGGCGTTTCAGCCCGGCTGGGCCAGGGCCGCGAGTTCGTGGTCGAGGCCGATGAATACGACACCGCCTTCTTCGACAAGCGCAGCAAGTTCGTGCACTACCGGCCGTTGGTGGCCATCCTCAACAACCTCGAATACGACCACGCCGACATCTTCCCGGACGTGGCTGCGATCCAGCGCCAGTTCCACCACCTTGTGCGCACGGTGCCGGCTCGCGGCCGCTTGATCGTCAACGGCGAGGACCCGCACCTGGCCGAAGTACTGGCCATGGGCTGCTGGACCCCGGTGGAGCGCTTTGGTTTCGATCCCTCGCTGGAGTGGCACGCCGAACTGCTGGCCGCCGATGGCAGCGCGTTCCGCGTGCACCATCGCGGGCAGGCGCTGGGTGACGTGCAGTGGTCGTTGCTGGGCCGCCACAACGTGCTCAACGGCCTGGCCGCACTGGCTGCCGCGCATGCGGTGGGCGTGGCCCCGGCCGAGGTGATCCCGGCGCTGGCGCACTTCCGCAGCGTCAAGCGCCGCATGGAGGTGATCGGCAGCCACGATGGCATCACCGTCTACGACGATTTCGCCCATCACCCGACCGCGATCGCCACCACGCTGGAAGGCCTGCGTGCCAAGGTCGGCGATGCGCGCATCGTGGTCGCGATGGAGCCGCGCAGCAATTCGATGCGGTTGGGCGCGCATGCGCAGGCGCTGGCCCCGTCGCTGGCGCTGGCCGACGAAGTGGTGTTCCTGCACCGCCCTGAGCTCGCGTGGGACGCGGCGGCAGTGATCGCCGCCGTGCGTGGTGAAGCGCATGCGGTGCCGGATACAGACGCACTGCTGGCGCAGCTGCAGTCCAGCGTGCGCAGCGGTGACCACGTGGTGTTCATGTCCAACGGTGGCTTCGACGGCGCGCCGCGTCGCTTCCTCGCCGCCTTGCAGGCCCGATGAGCGCCGACGATTCGCTGCCGCTGTTTCCGCTGCACACCACGCTGGTGCCGGGTGCAGCGGTGGGCCTGCGTGTGTTCGAGCGCCGCTATCTGGATCTGGTCCGCGACAGCGGCCGCAGCGGCGAAGGTTTTGGTGTCTGCCTGATCCTCGATGGCCAGGAAGTGGGGGCACCGGCGACACCGGCAGCGTATGGCGTGCAGGTACGCATCGAAGACTTCGATGTCGGCGCCGATGGCGTGCTGCAACTGCGCCTGCGTGGCACCCGCCGCTTCCATGTCGAGCGCACCCGCGTGCGCGACAACGGCCTGGTGGTGGCCGACGTGCACTGGTGCGAGGAAGATCCCGATGACGAATTGAAGCCGCAGCATGCGCTGCTGGCCACGGTGCTGGGGCACATCATCGAACAGGCGGGCGAGGCCTATGCGCCCGCCAGCCCGGCACTGCTGGACCAGGCCAGCTGGGTCGGCTGGCGGTTGGCCGAACTGCTGCCGCTGAGCGAGCAGCAGCGCCTGCAGCTGCTGCAGATGGACGACCCGCACCAGCGGTTGCAGCAATTGCTGGGCTGGATGCCGTAACCGGAAAACGCCAACCAAGGTTGGCATCTACCAGAGCGCGGCGGTAGCGCCGGGCCATGCCCGGCGGCGCCATCACGGCGTGGTCTTCAACCGCAGCACCGGCAATCCGGTTTCGCTGTGCACGTCTTCGCGCTGCGGCAGGTCCTGCACGGCGTCCTTCACTGCATTCAAGGCCGGGTCGACACCACGCAACGGGTGCCACATGCCGATCCATTCGAAGTGGCGCTCGTAGCGCAGGGTCTGTGCACTGCCCAGCCACAGCGGCGTGTTGCCCGGCTGCAACTGCGCGGGTGCGGGCCACAGGCGCAGCACATAGCGCTCATCCGGCTTCGCGCCCTGGCGCACCATCAGCAGTGCTTCCACGCGGGTGTCCAGCGTTGCCGGCAACACCGGCAGTTCATCTGCACCGGTGTTCTTGTCCAGCATCAGCAGCGCCTGCTGCCAGCCAGCCTGTTCCTGCCGCTTCCAGCCGCGCGCTTCCAGCTGAGCCTGCAGCGGTGCCAGCGGCCCGGCTACCTGCACGTCCAGCGGCCAGCGCTGGTCGTCGTCGAACTCGTTGCGGCGCGCCGGCAGCGTGGCCCAGTCGTGCTGCCACCAGGCTTGCGCATCCATCGCCTGCGGTGCCGGCAGGGTCGGCTCGAAGCGTTCCAGCTTCACCGGAATGTGGCGCGGCGCGTACCACATCGCCGCTACCGCGAACACGCCGTAGAACAGCCAAGCCACCGGCTTGACCCAGAACGAGCGGTTGAAGCGGCGGCGGTAGGCGATGCCCAGCACCAGCAGCCAGAACGTGCCGAACAGCATGCCGCCGATCACATCGCTCAGCCAATGCGCGCCCAGGTACAGGCGCGAGAAGCCGATCAGGCTGACCACGATGCCCGACACCAGGTAGGGCCAGACGCGGGTGCGGCCGGGCATCTCGCGGGCGATCAGCACCGCGAAGAAGCCGAAGGTGATGGTGGCCATGGTCACCGACACCGACGGGAAGCCGAAGCCGCTGCTGGCATCGATCGGGCGCACCACATCCACGGTGGCGCCCAGCAGCATGGTCAGCGCCAGGCCGAAGGCGAGGGCGGCCAGCCAGTGCGCGGCCGCCATCCAGCGCCGGCGCCAGATCAGGTAGCCCATCGCCGCAGCGGTGGCCGGCAGCAGTACCTGCCACGCCCCCAGCGAAGCCAGCGCGGCCATCGGGTAGTCGGCCAGCGGGTTGCGCAGTGCCAGCATGGCCTGGTGCACCAGCAGATCGATTGCCAGCGGCTCCCCATGCGCAACTACCACGGTCAGCAGCGCGAACCAGCCCCAGCCCAGCACCAGCAGCATCAGTGCCAGCATCGCCAGCGGCACCGACTCGCGGCGCTTCGGGTCCAGCACGCCAACGGTGTAGCGGCCCAGCGTCGGATGACGGTTGGACCAGTCCAGCAGGCGCGCCAGCCAGTTGTCCATGCGCGCGGCCGACCAGCGGTAGCCGTACAGCACGATGGCCCAGACCAGGCTGAGGATCACCGCCAGCAGGCCGACCACCACCACCAGACGCCCGGCCACCGCCGCGACTGCGTCGTAGGCTTCGCCGAGGATCCAGCCTGGCGCCAGGAACAGCACCGCCCAGGAGATGCTGGCGATGCCGCTGGCCTGCACGTAACGGCTGGCTGGCATCTTCATCATGCCGGCAATGGCGGGCACGAACGGGCGGATCGCGCCGACGTAGCGTGCGATCAGGATGCTCTTGAACGCATTGCGGCGGAACAGGTTCTCACCGCGGTCGAGCAGCTGCGGGTAGCGGCTGAACGGCCAGACGCCGCGCAGTCGGTCACCCCAACGGCGGCCGATCCAGTAGCTGATGCCGTCGCCGGCAAAGGCGCCCAGGGCTGCAGCCGCAACCGCGTACGGCCCGGAGATCTGGCCCAGGCCGATGAACACGCCCACCGCGAACAGCAACGGCAGCGCCGGCACGATGGCGCCAAGAATGATGACCGCATCGCAGAAGGCGATGAGGAAGATAACGGCACCCGCCAACACGGGGTGAGCGGCAATCCACGCGAGCGTGGCGTCGATCCATGAAGAGTCCATTGCCCGATTATAGGGGCGTGAAGGTGACTGGTTCCCAGCCGCTTCGTGACCGTTTGCAACCGGCGCCATCGCCTAGAATGGGCCCATGCCGCATACGCCAGACGCTCCACCGCATGCTTTGAAGGCCGACAGCTTCGGCCAGATCCTTCTTGTGAAAGGGCCCGATGGCCCGTTCGTGCGCCGTGATCTGGGCGCCACACCGATGTGGCTGCGGCTGCCAGCCTGGTGGCTGGCCCGCCGCGAGGCACGCGCGCTGCAGCACATCCACGGCATGGCCGATGTGCCGCAGCTGCTGGCCTGGAATGGCCGTCACCTGGACCGCAGTTTCATGGCCGGCGACGCCATGTACCAGCGCCCGCCGCGCGGTGACCTGGCCTGGTTCCGCTCGGCGCGTCGCCTGCTGCAGCAGCTGCATCGCAACGGTGTCGCCCACAACGACCTGGCCAAGGAAGCCAACTGGCTGGTCACCGAGGATGGTCGGCCGGCGCTGATCGACTTCCAGCTGGCGGTGATCGGCAACCCGCGCTCGCGCTGGATGCGGCTGCTGGCCCGCGAGGACCTGCGCCACCTGCTCAAGCACAAGCGCATGTACTGCCGCGAGTCGCTCACCCCGGTGGAAAAGCGTGTGCTCAAGCGCACCTCGTGGGTGCGCGAGCTGTGGTTCGCCACCGGCAAGCCGGTCTACCGCTTCGTCACCCGCCGCATCCTGCATTGGGAAGACAACGAAGGGCAGGGGCCGAAGCCGTGAGCCGTGCGCAGGTGGTGAGCGGCCCGCCGGGTGCGGGCAACGTGCTGCGTGCGCAGCTGCCCGGCGCCGACTTCGTGCACGCCTGCCAGGCCACGACCCGGCGCGACGGGCGCACCGCGCTGCAGGCGTACCGCGATATGTCGGCGACCATTCCCGGCTGGTTCGACGGGCTGATGACGCTGCGCAACCACGGCATGCGCCTGCTCGGCATGAAGCATCTGGGGTCGTTGCGTGCGGTGCAGGTTGTTGAGGATCCTCGGCCCGGCCAGCGGCTGGGCATCTTCACCCTGCAGTCGCTGGGCGACGATGCCATCGTGCTGGAAGACGACGACCGCCATCTGCGCGTGCAGCTGGCCCTGCAGTGGCAGGGTGACGTGCTGGAAGTGGCCACCGTGGTGCATACCCATAACGCGTTCGGCCGGGTCTACATGCTGCCGGTGGCGCCGGTACATCGATTGATCGTGCCGCACCTGCTGCAGAAGCAGGTACGCGCCTATCGGTAGCGCAGGGCCATGCCCGGCGGCATTGAGCGTTGTGTCCGCCGGGCATGGCCCGGTGCCACCTGCTTACGGCGTTGCCGGCACCACCTGCTGGCCGATGAAGTTACGCTTGGCGTCGAAGTCGTAGGCGATCTGCAACTGCCCCACATCCGGGCAGGCGTGGCAGTCGCGCAGCGGCGTGCGGTACAGCAGGCGGATGCCGCCGTTATCCAATGGCGAAGCGCCGGCCGACTGCGCCGGTGCGAACGGCGTGGCCTGTGGGTTGGCCTTCAGCAGTTCCTGCACAGTGGGGTCGGCACGCAGCGTGTCGTCCAGCTGCACCGCATCCACGTCGATGCGCTTGCCACCGGCATCGACCAGTCGCGTGCCTTCATTGGTGTTGGCGCGGAACGGATACTCGACCGTGGCAATGCCAAGTCCTTCGTTCTCGTGCCAGGCGGTCACATAGGCCAGCTCGCCGCCGCTGGACAACTGCTCAGCGGCGGTGATGGCATCGGCGCTGGCGCCACCGGCGCGCATCGCATCGCGCAGGCAATCCCGGGTGGCCGCATTCTCGCCCTGGCGGCAGGCGTTGAGATCGCCATCCCAGACCACCGCCTCGCTCCAGCGCATCTTGCCGTCGGCGGCGGCCTTCTCCGCACTGGGCGCGTCACCGGCGGGCGGCTCCTTGCCGGGTTCCGGCGAACGGCCCTGGCAGGCAGTCAGCAGGGCAAGCCCCAGGGCAGGCAGCAACAGGCGGGAACGGCGCATAGCATGGACCTCGTGCGTTGTCTGGAGGCCCGAGTATCGTCAAGGCCGGGTGAACTCCGCGTCGGCGCGGCATACTAGCGACTCATTGCATACGCTGGAGTGTGGAACGTGGGCAGTCTGCAGGGCAAAACGCTTTTCATCACCGGTGCCTCGCGCGGCATCGGCTTGGCCATCGCACTGCGCGCTGCGCGCGACGGCGCCAATGTGGCCATTGCGGCCAAGTCGTCGGTGCCGAACCCGAAGCTGCCGGGCACCATCCACACCGCTGCCGAAGCGGTGACCGCCGCCGGCGGCCAGGGCCTGGCGCTGAAGTGCGACATCCGCGAGGAAGATCAGGTCAACGCGGCAGTTGCGGCCACGGTCGACACCTTCGGTGGCATCGACATCCTGATCAACAACGCCAGCGCGATCTGGCTGCGCGGCACGCTGGATACGCCGATGAAGCGTTTCGACCTGATGCAGCAGGTCAATTCGCGCGGCAGTTTCCTCTGCGCGCAGGCCTGCCTGCCGTACCTGCTGCAGGCACCGAATCCGCACATCCTCACCCTCGCACCGCCGCCGAGCCTGGACCCAAAGTGGTGGGCACCGCACACCGGCTACACGCTGGCGAAGATGGGCATGAGCTTTGTCACTCTGGGCTTGGCCGCGGAGTTCGGTCCGCAGGGCGTGGCGGTGAATGCGCTGTGGCCGCGCACGGTGATCGCCACCGATGCGATCAACATGATTCCCGGCGTGGACGCGGCCGGCTGCCGCACGCCGCAGATCATGGCCGACGCCGCGCATGCGGTGCTGGTGCGTGAGGCGGCCGGTTTCCACGGCCAGTTCCTGATCGACGATGAAGTGCTGGCGCAGGCTGGTGTCACCGATCTTTCGGGTTACGCGGTGGATCCGTCGCGTCCATTGTTGCCGGATCTGTTCCTGGATTGATCGCGCGTCGCCGGAAGAGGCCGAGGGCTGCGACCTTCGGCCTGCTGCGCTAGAATGCGTGGCTGTAATCGTTTTCAACAGGGATGTGAGCACATGTCACGCACTCTTTCCGTCGCGGCGCTGGCCGCTTCGCTGTCGTTGATCCTGACCGCCTGCGGTGGCAAGGCACCCGCAGTTGCGGGCGGCGCCGCTGCCTCCGGCACGGCAGACGCCAGCGCGGCCCCGTCCGACACGCAGCAGCAGTTGACCGCCAAGCTCAACGCCTACATCAGCTGCTTCAACGCGCTGGATTCGAAAACCCGCGGCAGCATCCAGTCCTACACGCGCTGGATCAAGGATGTCGACGCTGGCCCGACCGGACGCGAGACGCACGTGTACGGCCCGTTCGAGTTCAGCGACTACGACATGAAGCAGTGCGACGCCCCGGTGACCGAGGCGATCGCTGCCAAGCCTGCGCTGGCCGAACTCGATGCGGCTGCAGGTCACTACCAGCAGGCGCTGAAGGCGCTGGTGCCGGTCAGCAAGGACGCGCATGACTACTACGATCGCCAGGACTACGAAGACGACCAGTTCGCCAAGGGCAAGCAGCTGCACGCGCCCTTGATGGCCGCCTTCAAGGATTTCGTAGCTGCCAGCGAAACGTTCAATGCCGAGCTGGAGCGCCAGAACGACGCCGCCCAGCGCGAGCAGCTCAAGGCGCTGGAACAGGCCGAGGGGCGCACGCGCGAGTACTACCGTCTGGCGATGATGCTGGAAGCCAAGGCCATCATGGATCTGATGAGCGAGGATGATTTCGATCAGGCCAAGGCCCGCGAACGCCTGGATGCCTTCAACCGCATTTCCGATGAAGCGCACGCCAAGGTTGCCGACCAGGAACCGGGCAAGTCGGACTGGGAAGGCTTCGAGCGTGGGGCCGAGAATTTCCGGCGCGAAGGCAAGGAGCGGCTGCAGCGCGTCAGCGAGAAAAAGCCTTACACCGATTTCGAACGACGCATGCTTGATTCGCCGTCGATGGCGCCGCGTGGCTCTGCCAGCAAGCTCATGCAGGAATACAACACGCTCGTTTTCCAGAGCAACCGCCAGTGACCGGCGCGCCAGCACCCATGCGAGAGACCATGATGACTTCCTGTCTGCGTATCGTGCCGCTGCTGCTGATCGGCGCTGTGGCTGGCCTGAGCGGCTGCAACAAACCGGCAGGGTTGTCGCTGGCCGACCCCAGCCTGGAGAAGGTGAACGCCTACATCGAGTGCTACAACGGCGTTGAACAACCCATTCACGAGGGTTTCCAGACCTACACCAGCTGGATGAAGGACCCTGAAGCCGGCCTGACCGGCAAGGAAGCGCAACCGCGTTCGCCCGGGAAGGTGCTGTCGCACCGCGTCGAGTACTGCGGCCAGCCACTGACCGACGCGCTGGCGAAGACCCCGGCCTTGCCGATGGATGGCCCCGCGCGTGACTATCAGCAGGCCTTCCAGGCATTGAACACCCTGGTCGAGCGCGCCGATGGTTACTTCACCCGCGAGGATTATCGTCGTGATGGCGGTGAAGGGATGCGCAGCCAGCATGCCCCGCTGATGCAGGCCTATGCTGATTTCTTCAAGGCCAGCGAAGCGATGGATGTGGCGCTGGAAAAGAACGAGAACGATCGCCGTGCCGCGCAGCTGAAGCAGATCGAGGAGAGCGAAGGGCGCTCGCTGGCCTACTACCACCTTCGCCTGCTGGGCGACGGCAAGCTACTGGCCACGGCGTTCCAGGACGACGCACCGGATGTTGCGGCGCTGCGCGTGCAGCTGGCTGACTATCAGACACTGGTGACGGAAATCCAGAACGGCGGTGTCGGCAAGGACGACCCGATGTGGGGCCACGTGCAGCGTTCGGCGGACAAGCTGGTGCGTACTGCGGGACGTGGCGTCGAGCGCCTGGAGCAGCACAAGCCGATCACCGCCGAAGCGCTGGCGGCAGAGCGGAAGGCGTCGGGCAGTTGGCTCACCACCGACCCGGAAGGAGCGCAGTCAACGATCCTCGCCGCATACAATGATCTGGTGACCACCAGCAACCGCATGCGGTGAGCAACGGCACACGCATCCATGCGTAACCGCCGAGAGGTAGTGCCGGCCGCTGGCCGGCATCTGCCTCAATGGTTGAACGCATCCGGCAGTTGGCCGCCGCACTTGCGGCAGTGCCGTGCATCCGGTTCGTGGCCTTCCAGGCCACACTCCGGGCAGCCACGTGCATCACGGCGCGCAGCCAGCTCGGCTTCGCGCATGGTGCTGGCCAGTTCGGCGGTGTAGATGCCGGTGGGTACGGCGATGATGCTGTAGCCGATCAGGATCAGCACCGAGGTGACGAAGCGGCCAAGCACAGTCTGCGGCACGATGTCGCCGAAGCCGACCGTGGCCATGGTCACCACCGCCCAGTACATGCTGGCCGGGATGTTGGTGAAGCCGTGTTCGGGGCCCTCGATCACGTACATCAGCGCGCCGGCGATGATGGTGATGGTGATCACCGTGAACAGGAACACCAGTACCTTGCGCCGGCTGCGCCACAGCGACGTCATCAGCACGCCGCTTTCCTCGATGTAGCGGGTCAGCTTGAGGATGCGGAATACGCGCAGGATGCGCAGCGCGCGCACCACCAGCAGGCTCTGTGCGCCGGGGATGAACATCGACAGGTAGGCGGGCAGGATCGACAGCAGGTCGATGATGCCCCAGATGCTCACCGCGTAACGCAGCGGGCGCTTGACCACCGCCAGCCGCAGCAGGTACTCGGCGGTGAAGATAATCGTGAAGGCCCATTCCAGGATGTACAGGCCGGTGGACCATTCGGCATGCAGGTGCTGCACGCTGTCGATCATCACCACCAGGATGCTGGCGACGATCGCCACCACCAGGATCAGGTCGAAATTGCGCGAGGGCCGCGAGTCGTGGCGGTAGATGATGTCGAACCACCGACGGCGCCAGCCGGTTTCGGTGGCGGGGTTCAGCTGGGGGGCGGAAAACGGTCGCATGGGCGCATTGTGCCGCAGGGGTTCCGGCGCGAGAATGGGGATTCCTGAACCCTGCCGACTGCCATGACCGCCGCTACCGATCCGCTGATCTCCCTTTCGCACTACTACCTGCCGGTCTACAAGCCCCGCCAGGTGGTACTGGAGCGAGGCCAGGGCGCCCGCGTGTGGGACAGCCAGGGCCGTGAGTTCATCGACCTGGCCGCGGGCATCGCCGTGTGCGGCCTGGGCCACAACGATCCGGACCTGGTCGCCGCGCTGGTCGAGCAGGCCGGCAAGCTCTGGCACACCAGCAACGTGTTCTACAGCGCACCGCCGCTGCACCTGGCCGAGGAGCTGGTCAAGGCCAGCCGTTTCGCCGAGCGCGTGTTCCTGTGCAATTCCGGCGCCGAAGCCAACGAAGTGGCGATCAAGATGGTCCGCAAGTGGGCCTCCAGCCAGGGCCGCCCGGCCGACAAGCGCGTCATCATCACCTTCCGCGGCAGCTTCCACGGCCGCACCATGGGCGCGGTGACCGCGACTGCCCAGCCGAAGTACCAGGAAGGCTACGAGCCGCTGCCCGGTGGCTTCCGCTACATCGATTTCAACGATGAGGTGCAGCTGGAAACCGCGATGGCCGCCGGCGACGTGGCGGCGGTGATGCTGGAGCCGATCCAGGGCGAGGGCGGCGTGATGCCGGCCAAGTCCGGTTTCCTCAAGCGCGTGCGCGAATTGTGCGACCAGCACAACGCACTGCTGGTGCTGGATGAAATCCAGGCCGGCATGGGCCGCACCGGTACCCTGTTCGCGCACTGGCAGGACGATGTGGTGCCGGACATGGTCACCCTGGCCAAGGCGCTCGGCGGCGGCTTCCCGATCGGCGCGATGCTGGCCGGCCCGAAGGTGGCTGAGACCATGCAGTTCGGCGCGCACGGCACCACCTTCGGTGGCAACCCGCTGGCGGCCGCCGTCGCGCGCGTGGCGCTGCGCAAGCTGGCCTCGGCGGAGATCGCCGCCAACGTCAGCCGTCAGTCGAAGGCGCTGCGGGATGGCTTCGCCCGCATCAACGACGAGTTCGGTGTGTTCAGCGACGTGCGTGGCCGTGGCCTGATGCTGGGCGCGGTGCTGAGCAAGGACTTCGCCGGCCAGGCCGGTGCGATTCTCGACCACGCTGCCGAGCAGGGCCTGCTGACCCTGCAGGCCGGCCCGGACGTGCTGCGCTTCGTGCCGTCGCTGAACATCACCGACGAAGAAGTGGCCGAAGGCCTCAAGCGCCTGCGCGCGGCGATTGCCGCGTTCATCGCCGCGCGCTGAATCTGCTGAGGTCGGACCCCTCTCCTGCGGAGAGGGCTCTGACCCGGCTGCCGCGGAATCCCTGTAGAGCCGAGGCCATGCTCGGCTCATCGTGATGTCAGGCAATTGCAGCCGAGCATGGGCTCTGCTCTACAGCGGGTCATCCGATCCGATAGCGCTTCAACACCTTGCCCAAACCCTTGCCATCGCGCACGGTTTCCGCGTGCAGGCCGGCGGCGCGTGCGCCGCGCACGTTGGCGAACAGGTCATCGACGAACAGCGTGTGCGAAGGCGCGACGCCCAGTACATCGAGCGTACGCAGGAACACCGCTGGCTCGGGTTTGCGCAGGCCGAAATCGGCGCTGCAGAACACGCGGTCCTGCAGTGCCGGGAACAGTTCCGGCAGCAGCGTGGGCAAGGCCTGCTCCATCAGCTCGCCATTGTTGGTCAGCACCGCCAGTGGCAGCTGCAGCACCTGCAGCCGCTGCAGCACGGCGGGCTGTGGCTGGCTGGCGGCCTGTCGCGCAGCGATCCAGGTGTGCACATCAACGGTGCGGCCCAACTGTTGGCCCAGGCGCGCCAGATAGGTGGGGCCATCCAGTGCGCCGCAGTCGTGCTGGGCTTCCAGCCCGCTGTCGTACAGCGCGGCCTGCACGGTTTCCGGCGCGACATCCAGCGCCCGCGCCAGGTGCAGCACGCGCTGCGCGCGCTGGTACTGCACCAGCACGCCATCCACATCCAGCAGCAACAGGTCGATCCGCATTGGCCGAGCATGCCATTGCAATGATCACGCGGGAAACCCTGGACCAGCCATGCGACAGACAGTCGCAGACGGGGCCGCAGGCGCCTGCCTAGAATGGCGCTTGAATCCGCAGGAGACGCAACGATGAAGGCTTGGATGGTGGCAGTGGGACTGGGCGCGCTGATGCTGGCGCCGTCGGCGATGGCGCGGGTGTGTGCGGTGAGTATCGACAGCACCGACCAGATGAGCTTCAGCAGCCGCGAGATCAAGGTGGCCGCCGACTGCACCGCCGTCGACCTGACCCTGCGCCACACCGGCAAGCTGGCCGCTACCGCGATGGGCCACAACTGGGTGCTGACCCGCAGCGCGGATTACCAGCCGGTGGCGATGGCCGGCATGCGCATGACCCTGGCCGACAGCTACCTGCCGAAGGCTGACAAGCGCGTGCTGGCGCACACCAAGGTGATCGGCGGCGGCGAAACCACGCGCGTGCGCTTCTCTACCCAGGGGCTGCAGAAGGGTGGGGATTACACCTTCTTCTGCTCGTTCCCCGGCCACTTCGCGATGATGAAGGGCAAGTTCGTCTTCGGTTGAAAAAAGGGGACGGAGGGGATTAAGTCGTTTGTGCACAAACGACTTAATCCCCTCCGTCCCCTTTTTCGTGCAGAGCGGGCTCAGCCCTTGGCGGCCTTGAACGCCACGCGTGCTGCGACCAGCGTCGCTTCGATCACCGCATCGTCGTGCGCGCTGGACAGGAAGCCGGCTTCGTACGCCGACGGTGCGAGGAACACGCCCTGGTCCAGCATCGCGTGGAAGAAACGGTTGAACGCCGGAATGTCACAGGCGGTTGCCTGCGCATAGGTCTCCACTTTTTCACTGGTGAAGAACAGCCCGAACATCGCACCCACACAGGTGGTGGTCACGGCCACGCCGGCGTCGGCGGCGGCCGTTTCCAGGCCGGCACACAGGCGCGCGGTGCGCTCGGCCAGATCGTCGTGGAAACCCGGCTGCTGGATCAGTTCCAGCATCGCCAGGCCGGCGGCCATCGCCACCGGGTTGCCGCTCAGCGTACCGGCCTGGTAGATCGGGCCGGCCGGGGCGATCTGCTGCATCAGCTCGCGACGACCGCCGTAGGCGCCCACCGGCATGCCGCCGCCGATGATCTTGCCGAAGGTGGTCAGGTCCGGGGTGATGCCGTAGTGCGCCTGCGCACCGCCGAGGGCGACACGGAAGCCGGTCATCACTTCGTCGAAGATCAGCAGCGCGCCGTGCTTCGTGCACAGTTCGCGCAGGTGCTGCAGGTAGCCGTCGCGCGGCGGGATGCAGTTGGCGTTGCCGACCACCGGTTCGATGATCAGGCCGGCGATGTCATCGCCCTGCTGCTCGAACAGTGCAGTGGCCGCTTCGAAGTCGTTGTAGGGCAGGGTCAGGGTCAGTTCGCTCAGGCCGGCCGGCACGCCCGGTGAGGTCGGCACGCCCAGGGTCAGCATGCCGCTGCCGGCCTTGACCAGGAACGAGTCGCCGTGGCCGTGGTAGCAGCCTTCGAACTTGACGATGCGGTTGCGGCCGGTGGCGCCGCGCGCCAGGCGGATCGCCGACAGCGTGGCCTCGGTACCGGAGTTGACCATGCGCACCATCTCGCACGACGGCACCAGGCGGGTGATGGTCTCGGCCATGGTCACTTCGGCTGCGCACGGCGCGCCGAAGGACAGGCCATTGTCGATCGCCTTCTTCACCGCCTGGCGCACCGCCGTGTGGTTGTGGCCGACGATCATCGGGCCCCAGGAGCCGACGTAGTCGATGTAGCGATTGCCGTCGACGTCGTACAGGTAGGCACCGTCGGCGCGCTCGACGAAGAACGGCTCGCCGCCGACCGACTTGAACGCGCGCACCGGCGAATTGACGCCGCCCGGCAGCAGCTGCTGGGCGCGGGAGAACAGGGCGTGGGAGTGGTCGTGGTTCATGGGGCTTTCCTGGGCATTACGCGAACTGGGCGAGGTAGGCGCGCTGGGTCGCCACCGGGTCTTCGGCGGCGAACACGCTGCTGACCACGGCGACCAGATCGGCGCCGGCGTCGATGATGGGACCGACATTGTCCGGCGTCAGGCCGCCGATCGCCACCCGCGGCACGCCGAGTGCGGCGCTTTGCCGCAGCAGGTCGGTATGGGCGCGGCTGGTGGTGATCTTGGTGGTGGTCGGGAAGAATGCGCCGAAGGCCACGTAGCTGGCGCCGGCGGCCACGGCCTGTTCGGCATTGGCCAGCTGGTCGTAGCAGGACGCGCCGATGATGGCATCCGCGCCGAGCAGGGCGCGCGCGCTGGGGATGTCGCCATCGGTGCCGCCCAGATGCACGCCGGCGGCGCCGACCGCCTTGGCCAGCGCCGGGTCGTCGTTGACGATCAGCGGCACGCCGTGTTCCGCGCACAGCGCCTGCAGGGCGGTGGCCTGCTCGCGCCGCAGCGCGTCACTGGCGGTCTTGTTGCGGTACTGCAGCCAGGTGGCGCCGGCGGCCAGCAGCGGCGCGGTGCGGTCCAGCAGGCGCGCGGTATCGGGCTCGTCCGGGGTGATCAGGTAGACGCCGCGGGGCGCCGGGGAAGCAGAAGTCATCGATGGCTACCGGTGAGTGGACCGCGATGGGACAATGGCGGCCCGTGAATCCAGCCCTGATTATCCGATGAGCGATGCCACCCCCACCACCTTGCGCACCTGGATGTGCGTGGTCTGCGGCTTCCTTTACAGCGAAGCGGAAGGCTTGCCGGAGGAGGGCATCGCGCCGGGGACGCGCTGGGAAGACATTCCCGAGACCTGGACCTGCCCGGATTGCGGCGTGACCAAAGCCGATTTCGAGATGGTCGAGGTCGATTGATTGGTGGGCCACCCGGCCCATCCGGTGGGTGTGGACCGTTGGTCCACACACCGACATCCTCAATGCAGCCGCGGCACCGGTCCACCCAGGTCGATCAGCTTCTCGCGCAGCCACTGCGCATCGCTGGCCTCGGGATTGCGCTTCAGGTACTGCCCCAGGTCATGGCGGGCACCGGCCAGATACTCCAGCTGCAGGTAGGCCAGGCCACGGTCGCGCAGGGCGTCGTCCTGCTCCGGGGCCAGTTTCAGCAGGCGGTCGGCACTGCGTGCAGCGCGGTCCCATTCGCCCGCTTCGGCATACACGCCGTGCAGGTTGCGCAGCATCCGCATCAGGATTGCGCGCGCAGGGGCCGGGTCGAGGATCTGCGCCAGCACCTGGTCGTCGGGCATCTGCCCGCCCAGGTGTGACTTGGCCCGCTCGCGCAGTTCGTCCACGTCCAGCGGGCGGCCGCCATTGAACGGGTCCATCACCAGCACGCCGTCGTCCACCGGCAGGCGCACCAGGAAGTGGCCGGGGAAGGACACGCCGTCGAGCGGGATTCCCAGCCGGCGCGCGACTTCCATCTGCACCAGTGCCAGCGAGATCGGGTTGCCCAGGCGGCGCTCGAATACCTGGTTGAGGTAGCTGTTGCGCGGGTCGTAGTACTCGTCGTGGTCGCCGCTGTAGCCCAGCTCGTCGAACAGGTGGCGGTTGATTGCCGCCATCTTCAGCGGGCTGTTATCGATGCTGTCCACTTCCGAGCGGAGGTGGTCGACGTGGCTCTGGATCAGCGCGTCGTACGTGGACGGCTGCAGATCGGGGTATTCATCGCGCGCGATCAGCAGCGCGGTCGGCAACAGTGGCAGCGCCTCGTCTTCGAGGTCGGCCAGTGCATCCCAGTCGGGGAGTGAGATCCGGTCCTGCATGACCACAGACTGGCGGCAATTGCAGGCGGTTTCAAGCGGTGTCGCGTGAAAAAGTCAGGGGTCAGATCCCTTTCGCGTGCGAAAGGGATCTGACCCCTGCAGGGTTGCCGGCCGCTGGCCGGCCGCATCGTTTACTTTTCGATGCCCGGGCCGAAGGTCAGCTCGGTGCCGTCCTTCAGCTTGAGCTTCTCGGCCTGGCCGGCGTTGAGCTCCAGCACATAGCGCGCCGGTCCACCGCTGGGGTAGGGCGGGCACATGTCGCCGGCCGAGCACGGCGGCACATCGCGCTGCTGGCTGACCAGCTTGCGCTGGCTGTCGAAGTACAGGATGTCCAGCGCAAGCTTGGTGTTCTTCATCCAGTACGCCTGCATTTCCTCGCGGTCGTGGATGAACAGCATGCCGTGATCGGCGGCCATCTGGTCGCGGAACATCAACCCGCGCGCGCGGGTTTCATCGTTGGTGGCCAGCTCCACCTGGTAGCGGGCGCCATCCAGCTCGACCCAGTGGCGGGCCGCATCGGTGGCACAGCCGGCCAGGGCCAGCAGCGGAAGCATCAGCAGCGAACGCAACAGCGACATCGTCAGGATCCTTGCAAAGGTCAGAGCACGACCGGCGGCTCGCCACCGACGATCACCACGTCGGCGCGACGGCGCGCGAACAGGCCGACGCAGACCACACCCGGCAGCTGGTTGAGCTCGCGCTCCAGCTTTTCCGGGTCGGTGATCTGCAGGTTGTGGATGTCCAGGATCTGGTTGCCGTTGTCGGTCACCACGCCTTCGCGCCAGGTCGGCTGGCCGCCGGTCATGTCGCGGATCTGGCGGGCGACCAGGCTGCGCGCCATCGGGATCACTTCCACCGGCAGCGGGAATTTGCCCAGCACCGGCACCTGCTTGCTCGGGTCGACGATGCAGATGAAGCGCTCGCTGGCCTCGGCGATGATCTTCTCGCGGGTCAGTGCGGCGCCGCCACCCTTGATCAGGCACTTGTTGGCATCGCACTCATCGGCGCCGTCCACGTACAGCGACAGGTTGCCGCTGTGGTTCAGCTCGATCACCTCGATGCCGTGCTGCTTCAGGCGCGCGGTGCTCTGTTCGGAGCTGGACACGGCGCCCTTGATGCGGTGCTGGATGCGGGCCAGGGCATCGATGAAATAGGCCACGGTGGAACCGGTGCCGACACCGACGATCATGCCGTCTTCAACGTACTCGATGGCTTTCTCGGCGGCCAGGCGCTTGGCTTCGGACATGGGAGAACTCTCAGGCAGGGAATCAGGATTTCTTTTCCAGCGACAGCAGCAGCTTCCACTGCGCGGCGGTCACCGGGAACACCGACAGGCGGTTGCCCTTGGCAACCAGCGGGAAGCCTTCGCCGAGCTCTTCGGCGTGCAGCTTGATCTCGTCCAGCGCGATCACCTGCTTGAGCTTGCGGTCGAAGGCCACGTCCACCAGCATCCAGCGCGGGTTTTCGCGCGTGCTCTTGGGGTCGTGGTAGTCGGATTTGGGGTCGAACTGGGTGTCGTCCGGGTAGGCTGGGCTGGCCACCGTGGCCAGGCCGACGATGCCCGGCACCTTGGTATTGGAGTGGTAGAACAGGATGCCGTCGCCCACCTGCATGCCATCGCGCATGAAGTTGCGCGCCTGATAGTTGCGCACCCCGTTCCAGGGTTCGACCTTGACCTTGGCCAGGTCATCGATGGAGAAGGCGTCCGGTTCGGACTTCATCAGCCAGTAGCGCTTGCGGGCGGTCATGCGTTCACGGGGGCAGCGGAGGGGAACAGGGGGCCGTCTTCGGTGCAGATCGCATCCACCGGCACGTCCCACGACGCCACCGGCAAGGACTCGACCTGCTGCACCGCGAACGCAGCGCCGACCAGCCAGGGCGGCGCCGGCCGGTCGTGGCGGAAGGCGAAGCTGCGATCATACCAGCCGCCCCCCATGCCCAGCCGCCGGCACTGTGTGTCGAAGCCCACCAGCGGGGTCACCACCAGCGCCATCTGCGCCGGTTCCAGGGTGTCTTCCACGGCCACATCCGGCTCGGGGATGCCGTAACGGTTGCTGGTCAATGCTTGCCCGGGCCGCCATGGCGCGAAGCGCAGCGTGTCGCCGGCCAGAATCGGCAGGCAGTAGGTCAGTGTGTCGGGTAACTGCAACTGCCACCGGTGCAGGGCGATTTCGCCATCCAGCGCCCAGTAGCCGGCCACGGCGCCTTCGCGCGGGGCGAACGGCAGGGCCAGCAGGGCATCGGCGAGGGATTCGGCGGCGGCAATGCGCTCAGCGGCGGAAAGGTCGCGGCGGCGTTGCCGCAGGTCGTGGCGCAGGGCCTGGCGCGGGTCGGTCATGGCAGCGTGCGGCAAGGATCAGCCGTCATTGTGCCGGAAAGAACAAGGGCGACGCCCGAAGACGCCGCCCTTGCTGGAATATTGCATTCTCCGCAATGTCGATGCATGCGAAACGACCTTGAACCCGGGGGCTCAAGTGGGAACGCTGGAGAACCATCGGGCTTCCCGCTACAAGGCGGACCTGCACTCCCGGCGCTGTCGCGCTCCCGGTGTCGTTCTTAAGGGACAAGGCGAATGTTTGCACATGCCGTCGAGTACCGCAGAGAACGCGTGGCCATTATAGCCAGCACGCAGGATCTGGATAGGCCGTTCGTCGGCAACAGTCCGTGCCAATTCAGATATGAGAAAAGGGGACGGAGGGGATTAAGACGTTTCCAGCACAGAAGGGGCGAATGCGCCTTAATCCCCTCCGTCCCCTTTTTCTATGGGGTGCCGTCGATCGCGCGGTCCAGACGTCGGTTCAGGTCGGCCAGCGTCTGCTGCAGCGCCACCGCCTGGCGGGCGTTTTCGTCGCGCAGCAGCTGCAGTTCGTGGGCCAGGTTCAACGCGGCCAGCACCGCAATGCGGTCCACCGCGGCCATGCGGTTGCTGCCGCGGATCTCGCGCATGCGTGCATCGAGCAGGCGCGCGGCGGCCATCAGGCTGTCGCGTTCATCGCCGCCGACACCCACGGTGTATTCACGATCGAGGATGCGGACACTGACCGGTTCGGCGCTCATGTGTGCTGCTCCAGGGATTTGAGCCGGCTGATCATTGCTTCCACCCGCGAGCGCGCCTGTTCGTTCTTGGCCAGCAGCGTGGAGCGCTCGGCCACCAGTTGTTCCTGCTGATGGCGCAGGCTGCGGTTCTCCTCGGCCAGCCGCTGGTTGCGTTCAAGCAACGCTTCCACGCGGGCGGCGAAGTCCTGCAGCTGGGCAAGGGGATCGGCGGGTTCCATGCGGGCACGATAGGCAAGCGGGGCAAGGGCGGTCAAGCGCTGTCGCAGCAAGGCCCGGCGGCCACGGGGAGGAGGCCGTCGGGTTGCTACACTAGGCGGTCTCACGGGCGCGCGCGTGCGCGCTCCTGGTTTCCTTATCCGAACGAGCCGCACGATGACCGAACTTCCCTCCGTCGACGACGTTACCCGCGCCAGCCAGGAACTGGGCCTGGGCGCCACCGCTGCCGAGCTGCACGGCGCACTGTGCGGCTGGCTGGCCGCCGGCGGTGCCCCCGGCAATGATTGGCCGGCGCGTGTGCTGGCCGACGACAACCTGCCGCCGGTGGCCGCCGACAGCGTGCTGGGGCAGCTGCTGCAGGTCACCATCAAGCAACTGGAAGACCGCGATTTCGCCTTCGAACTGCTGCTGACCGATGGCGACGACGTGTCCGCGCAGGCTGATGCCATGTTCAGCTGGACCCGTTCCTTCCTGGGCGGCTTCGGCCTGGGCAGCGGCGGCCGCCGCCCGACCCTGTCCGAAGAGGGCGAAGAAGCGCTGACCGACATGGCCAGCCTGGCGCGTGCCTCCAGCGAGGATTTCGAGGCCGGTGGCGATGACGATGACGAAGCCCTGTCCGAGATCGAGGAATTCATCCGCGTGGCGGTACTGCTGCTGCACGGTGACGTGGTGCTGGCCTCGCGCCATCGGCAGCGCCTGAACTGATGGACATCAAGCAGCGCACCGGCATCGCGGCCGGCGAATACAAGCGTCGGCGCCGCCAGCTGATGGACATGGCCGGCGAGGATGCGATCCTGGTGCTTCCCGCCGCCGCCGAGAAGGTGCGCAGCCTCGATACCCATTACCCGTTCCGGCAGGATTCGGACTTCCAGTACCTGAGCGGCTTCCCGGAGCCGGAAGCGGTGCTGGTGTTGATCCCGGGCCGCCGCCACGGCGAGGCCATCCTGTTCTGCCGTGAGCGCGACGCCGAGCGCGAAGCCTGGGACGGTGGGCGTGCCGGCCAGGAAGGCGCGGTGGCGCAGTACGGCATGGACGATGCCTATCCGATCGATGATCTGGACGAGATCCTGCCGGGCCTGCTGGAAGGGCGTTCGCGCGTCTATTACCACTTCGGCCGCGATGCCGACTTCGACCTGAAGCTGATCGGCTGGGTCAACCGCGTTCGTTCGCAGGTGCGCCACGGTGCGCAGCCGCCACATGAGTTCCTGGAGCTGGGCCATCTGCTGCATGAGCAGCGCCTGTTCAAGTCCGGTTCGGAAGTGGCGCTGATGCACCACGCCGCGCAGATCAGCGTGCGCGCACATCTGGCGGCGATGAAGGCGGCGAAGGCGGGCATCCACGAGTACGAACTGCAGGCCGAACTGGAGCGGGTGTTCCGTGCCAGCGATGCGGTGCCGGCGTACTGCAGCATTGTCGGTGCCGGCCGCAACGGTTGCATCCTGCATTACCGCGACAACAACGCACGTTCGCGTGACGGCGAGCTGGTGCTGATCGATGCCGGTGCCGAGTACCGTGGCTATGCCAGCGACATCACCCGCACGTTCCCGGTGAACGGCCGTTTCAGTGCCGAACAGCGCGCGCTGCACGACCTGGTCGGCGATGCACAGGCCGCGGCACTGGCCCAGGCCAAACCGGGCGTGGCTTACGAGTTGGGTCACCTGGCGGCGGTGCAGACCCTGACCGAAGGCCTGCTGCGGCTGGGCCTGTTGAAGGGCACGCTGGAAAAGAACCTGTCCGAGGGCCTGTACCAGCGCTTCTACCGGCACAAGACCGGGCACTGGATCGGCATGGACGTGCACGACGTGGGCGACTACCGCCTGGCCGGCGATTCGCGCCTGCTGGAGCCGGGCATGGCGTTCACCATCGAGCCGGGGCTGTACATCGGCGTGGACGATACGACGGTGGAACCGCGCTGGCGCGGTATCGGCATCCGCACCGAGGATGATGTGCTGATCACCGATGACGGCCATCGCGTGCTGACCGAGGGCCTGGCGCGCAGCGCTGACGAGATCGAAGCGGTGATGGCGGGGTAAGGGGTTTCGGCAGGGCTTGCAGCCCTGCACCCGCAGAGGCAACAGCCAAAGCCAAGGCCAAAGCGGGCTATCCGTGGGATGGCGGGGCACTGTGGGTTTGCGGGGACGCCGTGAATCCATCCCTGGAGGCTTGGTCGCCGCATCCATGCGGTTCACACCCCGTAAACCCACCGTGCCCCGCCTTCGACAGGTTCACGCGGCTGTTGGTGGGTGCCGACCGTTGGTCGGCACATCTGTCAGATATCGAATGAATCCTCCACGCATGGCGTGGATCTACTGGCGACTGCGGCCGTTGGAACGCGCGGCTGTTGGTAGGTGTCGACCTTGGTCGACACAGAGCGAGCGCAGCGAGCGACCCGCTTCTGCTTTTCTTTTTTCTTTTCCGTGGTTGGACGCGGCAGGAAACTGTCAAAGGCCGGGTGGGGTGGGTTTGCAGGACCGTTGGCGCCATGGATGGCGCCATCGAGCCCCCATGGATGGGTTTACGGCGTGTCCTGCAAACCCACCCCGCCCGGCCAAGCGCGGCTTCTGATTTCAGCGACCAACCACGAGGGGCTCAGCCGTTCGCCGCCGCAAACACCGGCCGCGTCAGGTTGTCCGCTTCGCCCTCGGTGCACAGCACTTCGTCTTCGATGCGGATGCCGCCATACGGACGGAAGAAGTCCACGCGGTCCCAGTTGATCGCATCGCCATGACCGGCGTCCTTCACTTCATTCAACAGCATGTCGATGAAGTACAGGCCGGGTTCGATGGTCACCACCATGCCCGGTTCCAGCACGCGGGTCAGGCGCAGGTACGGATGGCCGGCCGGGCGCTCGATGCGGCCACCTTCGTCGCTGGCCGCGAAGCCGGCCACGTCGTGCACCTGCAGGCCGATCAGATGGCCGATGCCGTGCGGGAAGAACGCGGCGCTGACGCCGGTCTCCAGTGCGGTCTGCGGCGACACCTTGATCACGCCGAAGTCCTTCAGTACGCCCATCAGCGAAAGGTGCGCGTCCACGTGCAGCTGCTTGTAGTCGAAGCCCGGGCGCACCGCCGCGCACATCTGCTGCTGCGCGGCATCGACGGCAGCGATCATCGCCGCGAATTCATCGTGACCGTGCGCGGCGTAGGTACGGGTGATGTCGCTGGCGTAGCCGTACGCGCTGGCGCCGGCATCGATCAGGAAGCTGCGCAGCGGCTGCGGCGCCTTGCGGCCCAGCTCGGTGTAATGCAGCACGGCGGCGTGTTCGTTCAGCGCCACGATGTTGCCGTACGGCAGCTCGGTGGCATCCTGGCCCACGGCCTGGCAGTACGCCATGTGGATGCTGAACTCGTCGGCGCCGTTGCGGAATGCGGCCTCGGCGGCGCGATGGCCGCGCACGCCCAGCACCTGCGCCTGGCGCATCAACGCGATTTCATACGGCGTCTTGCTGCCGCGGTGCCATTCCAGGTAGTTCACCACCGGTGCCGGGTTGTTCGGCACATAACTGCCCAGCGCGCTCTGCGGCTCGCCGAGGATCGCGCAGCGCGACGGATCGGCCGGCAGCAGCGCCAGCGCCTCTTCGGGCTTGCGGATGATGTGGATGTCGAAGTGCTCCACCCACCAGCCGCTGGGTGCGTCCGGTACCACGTGCCAGTAATCGAACGGCTGGTGGAAGATAACGGCCGGGCGCTTGCCGGGGGTGAATACGATCCAGCTGTTGGGCACGCGGGTCAGCGGCAGCCAGGCCTTGAACTGCGGGTTCACCGCGTACGGGTAGTCGCGGTCGTCGAACACCTGGTAGTGCAGGGTACCGCTGGGCACCACCAGATGGTCGAAGCCGCCGCGGGCCAGTGCCTGTTCGGCGCGTCGGCACAGCACGGCCAGGTGGTCGGAATACAGGGCGCCGGGGTCTTGCTGGATCATTGCGGTGGCTCGACACGGAAAACGGCCCTAGATTCTGCCGCATACCGCGAAAAACCGCTGTGCCGGAACCGGCACTCAGGCCGTCGAAAGCGGTCCCTCGTCGCTGTCCTCGCCCACCCACTGGCGCAGCAGCTGCCGATGTTCACGTGACAGGGTCAGGAAGCGGAAGCCGGTCCAGCTCTGTCCAGGTACGTGCGCCGGCTCGCTCCACAGCAGATGCACGCCGACATCGATCGCTTCCTGGCGGCCATCACCCATCGGCAGCGGGAAGCGCAGCTGGTACAGCGCATCTTCGCGCAGCGGGGCGCTGGCCAGCATCAGCATGCCGGTCTCGGAGACATTGCCGAGGCGGCCGACCACGCATTCGCGCATCTGGTCGGTGACCGGCACCAGGTCCGAGACCTGGCGGCGCGGTGCGCGGCGCGTGTCCTGCGGCGGGACGGGTTTCATGCGTGGGTCTCCTGCGTGCGATCACCGGCCAGTGTGCGCAATGCGCCAAGGCTGGCCTGCCAGGCGCGGTCGACCAGCCGGCCCTTGTCCTCGGTGACCAGTTGCGCATGGCCAGCGCTGATCTGCCGGGCCAACGTATCCAGGTCGGTATCGGCGATCTTCTGCCCGCGTGCGTTGACCAGCAACGCGTGGCCAGTCAGCAGGCTGTACCAGGACAGTCGCTGGCGGCGAAGGGTGCCGTCGTCGTTGTCGATGTCGAACCAGCTGCCGAACGGCAGCGTCGACAGTAGCTGGTACGCCGCTTCTTCGGAATCGCTGCGCGGTGCGTCGGCAGCGGTACCGGCGGTCGTGCCGGCATGTTCACCCAGGCGCGCGCGTGCCTTCAGGCGGGCGCTGAGTTCGGTACGCGAGGTGCTGTCATCCTCGCCACCGGGCGTGGCCAGGCGGCGGGCGACGGCAGCGGCTTCCTCGGCGTGGTAGCCAACCTGCAGCAAGGCTGCTTCGACCTCGGCGGCCAGCACCGTATCGGTGCCGACAGCGGTATCTACCGGCTGTGCGGTCACCGCTGCGATGCGCTCGGTCTGCTGCAGGCGCTCCTGCCACTGTGGTGAGTCGTCGCCATGGCGAAGCCGGGTCAGGGTCAGGGCATCGGCCCAGGCCTGGCGCAACAGGGTCTGCACGAAGCGCGGTGGCTCCTGCGCATCGCAGCACTGATCGATGCGGGCGCTGGCCTGGCGCCGGGCCAGTTCCAGCCGTTCCTTGCCGCGTGCAGCTTCCACGTGACGGCGTTCGGCCAGTTCGGCACGATGCGCGGCGGCACGCTGGTGCTGCTGCACATCTTCATTGGCAGCGGCGAAGGCTTCCGGCGCGCGTGCATCCTGGCCGAGCAGGCCCTGCACGCTCTGCGCCATGCGCTGCAGCAGCTGCGGGTCGACATCATCGTCGCCCAGCCAGTTGGCGCCGACCTCGGCGATCTGGTTGAGCAGCTCGCGCGCGGGATGTTCGTCGCGTACGAAGAAGCCCGGGTCGGCCATCGCAGCCCGCGCCAGCGGTACCTGCAGGCGCGCCAGCAATGCGGCGGGCACCGGGTCGGGGCGCTGTTGCTGTTGCACCTGCTGCATCAACAGGCGCAGCAGGTCGAGGTTGTCGCGGTCGTGGCTGCCGAGCTGGGCCTGCGCGCCGTGCTCGCTGCGCAGCTGGGCGACGACGGCGGCCTGCAGGTCGGCCACGCCGGTGGCGGCACTGGACTGGGCCTGCAGGCGCGCGAGTATGGCGTCCACCGCAGCGCTGGGTACGGCGCCGCTGTCCGCGGGTGCGGCGCTGGCATGGCGTGCCTGCTGCAACAGCTCATGCAGTGCGCTGCCGGTGGACGTGGTCAATCCAGGCGTGGTGGCGGGGCCGGCAGCGCCGCCCTCGTTGAAGGCGTCCTGCACCAGGCTCGACCAGGAGCCCGAGGGGGCAGAACCGTTCCAGCCGGTCAGTGGCGCAGCGGCGCGTTTTGCGGGCTGCGTGGTGCGGCCGCCACCCACCGACTGGGTGATGATCCGCCGCGTGCTCGAGGAACGCGCCAGATAGGGGGTGTAGACCAGCCCCGGCAGCACGCCGTGCTGGGCCAGCAGTGCATTGGCGCGGTCAAGTACATCACCCAGCCGCTCCAGCACCTGCCGTTCAAAGCTGCGGTACAGCGCCAGCTGCACCTCGGCGCCCAGCGCATCCTGTTCGGCCAGTCTGCGCACCATCGCGCACAGCGCCTGCGGCGCCAGTGGCAGTGTGTCGGCTTCGAAAGCCGGCGCTGCGGCAAGCACGCCCAGTCGTTGGCCCAGCAGGTTCAGCGTGTTGGTCGAGCGCAGGGTTTCCCGCCGCACCATCTCGGTCAGCAGCAGGTCGCGGTCGACGTCATGCTCGGCCACCAGCGACAGCCCCAGCATGCCGGGCAGCGGTGGTGGAGCCGTGCTGCTCGTGGCGGCGGCAGCCGGCTCGCGCAGGCGTGCCAGTGCTTCGGCAACGGCATCAAGCATGCGGTCGGCGAAGTGACCGGAGAAGGTGTGCAGCTGGCCGCGCTGGGCCATCAGTTCGGACTGCTGCTGCGGATTGCGCGCGCGGTCGGCGTCGTGCAGCAGGGTCTGCTCCAGCGCTTCGACGGTCAGGATCAGCGGCGCGGCCAGCGTTTGCCGGCACAGGCCGATCAACGCGCCCAGCAGTTCGCGCACCCGCGGTGGCAGGTCGCTGGCGGCCAGGCGGTTCTTGTCGGCAGGAGTGATGGAAAAGACAGCTGACATCGGCAGGCGGTACCCGGATTCCCGCGGATCGATCTGGTGAATCTACCGTGTCGGCCGCTGTCGGCGCTACTTTAGGGTGAATGTGCACCTTGTTCGCCGGGCCATGCCCGGTGGATGAACGGTAGTGCCGGCCGCTGGCCGGCAACTCTGTCTTTATCGGATTGCCGGCCAGCGGCCGGCACTACCCGTTACGGCGGAAGGGATCATTCCTCCAGGAACAGGCTCACCACATCGTTGGTGAAACGACGGCCCAGCTCGGTCGGCTGCACATGGCCATCCGTCACGTCCAGCCAACCGCGCTGCACGGCCTCGGCCAGCGGCGCATCAAGCACGTTGCGCGGCAGCCCGGTGCGCGACTCGAAATCGCGCAGGCCAAAGCCTTCATGCAGGCGCAGCAGATTCAGCATGTACTCGAACGGCAGGCGCTCGGGCGCGATCACCTCGTCACCGCCGAACGAGGCTGGCGTGCCAGCGCTGTCCAGGTAGGCCTGCGGATGCTTCAGTTTCCAACGCCGCAGCACGTGTTCCTCTGCACCGGAGCTGATCTTGCCGTGCGCGCCGGCACCGATGCCGAGATAGTCGCCAAAGCGCCAGTAGTTCAGGTTGTGCGCGCTCTGCCGGCCGGGGCGGGCGTAGGCACTGACTTCGTACTGGCCGAAACCGGCCTGCGCCAGGAGCGCCTGGCAGTGCTCCTGCATGTCCCAGGCGTTGTCTTCATCGGGAATGCCCTGCGGCGGCCGCGCGAAGAACACCGTGTTCGGTTCCAGGGTCAGCTGGTAGTGCGAGATGTGCGCCGGCTGCAGCGCGAACGCGCGTTCCAGATCAGCCTCGGCACCGGCCAGGGTCTGTTCCGGCAGTGCGTACATCAGGTCGATGTTGAAGTTGTCATAGCCCGCGTCCTGCGCCATTTTCACCGCGCGCTCGGCCTCGCCACTGTCGTGGATGCGGCCCAGGCGCTTGAGCATCGCATCGTCGAAACTCTGGATGCCGAAGCTGAGGCGGTTCACGCCGGCTGCGCGATAGCGGTCGAAGCGGCCGTGTTCGGCGGTGCCCGGGTTGGTTTCCAGGGTGATTTCGGCATTGGGCGCGAAGCGCAGGCGTGCGCTGGCCTGCTGCAGGAAGCGGTCGATCGCTTCCGGCGGGAACAGGCTGGGCGTACCACCACCGAAGAACACGCTGTGCACCACCCGGCCCCAGACCAGCGGCAGGTCCTGGTCGAGGTCGCGCAGCAGCGCATCGATGTAGGCATCGAACGGCAGCTCGCCCTTGGCCTGGTGCGAATTGAAATCGCAGTACGGGCATTTGCGCACGCACCACGGCAGGTGCACGTACAGCGACAGCGGCGGTGGCACCAGTCGCGGCGGGCTGTCGTGGTCAGCGGAGCAGGCTTCGCCGGGCAGGTGGTTGCAGTGGTCGTGGGCGTGCGGCATGGGCTTCTTCGGTAGTGCCGGCCGCTGGCCGGCTTCCCTGGTTCGATCGGGTGGCGTCAGTACAGCGTCGCCAGCTGCTGCTTGAGCTGTTGCAGGGCGAGGGCACGGTGGCTGATGGCGTTCTTCAGTGCCGGCTCCATCTCCGCGGCGGTCAGGCCGTGGGTGGTATCCAGGAACACCGGGTTGTAGCCGAAACCATTCGTTCCACGCAGTTCGCGGATGATCTGCCCCTCCCAGCGACCTTCGCAGATCAGCGGTTGCGGGTCGGTGGCGTGGCGCAGCAGCACGATCACCGCATAGAAGCGGGCGTCGCGCTGGCCATCGGGTACATCGGCCATCGCCTCCAGCAGCTTGGCGTTGTTGGCCGCAGCGTTGGTCGGATGGCCGGCATAGCGCGCGCTGTACAGGCCTGGTGCACCGCCGAGGGCATCGACGATCAGGCCCGAGTCATCGGCCAGCGCCGGCAGCCCGGTCGCTTCGCAGGCCGCGCGCGCCTTCAGCAGCGCGTTCTCGACGAAGGTCAGGCCGGTCTCTTCCACGTCGCCCAGGCCCAGCTCGGCGGCCGAGGTGATCTGCAGCGGCAGATCGGCGAGGATCTCCTGCATTTCCACCAGCTTGCCAGCGTTGTGGCTGGCCAGTACCAGTTGCTTCATTGACGGGGCTCCAGCAGGTCCCAGGTGTTGCCGTACAGGTCGCGGAACACCGCCACCGTTGCATAGGGTTCTTCGCGCGGCGCTTCCAGGAACTCGACCCCGGCGGCCAGCATCGCTGCGTGGTCGCGGTGGAAGTCGTCGGTGTTGAGGAAGAAGGCGACGCGGCCACCGGTCTGGTTGCCGATGCGGCTGCGCTGCTCGTCGTCGCTGGCGCGTGCCAGCAGCAGTGCGGCGGCGCTGCCGTCGGTCGGGCCGACCACCACCCAGCGCTTGTGGCCCTGGTCGATGTCATCCAGCAGCGCGAAGCCCAGCTTGCCGGTGTACCAGGCAATGGCTTCGTCGTAGTCGGCCACCACCAGCGTGGTCAGGGCAAGGCGCCGGTTCATGCCGACAGCGCTGCCTGCTGCGCGTCCAGCAGCTCGCGCACGCCCTTTTCGGCCAGGCCCAGCAGCGCGTCCAGTTCGTCGCGACGGAAGGCATGGCCTTCGGCGGTGCCCTGCAGTTCGATGAAGCCACCGCCGTCGTTCATCACCACGTTCATGTCGGTGTCGCAGTCGCTGTCTTCGGCGTAGTCCAGGTCCAGCACCGGGGTGCCGCGGTAGACGCCCACCGACACCGCTGCCACGGCGCCCAGGATCGGGTTGCGCTTGATGTCGCCACGCTTCATCAGCACGTTCACCGCATCGACCAGGGCCACGTAGGCGCCGGTGATGGCAGCGGTGCGGGTGCCACCGTCGGCCTGCAGCACGTCGCAGTCGAGGGTGATGGTGCGCTCGCCCAGTGCATTGCGGTCCACGCAGGCACGCAGGCTGCGGCCGATCAGGCGCTGGATCTCCAGGGTGCGACCGCCCTGCTTGCCGCGTGCGGCTTCGCGGTCGCTGCGGGTGTGGGTGGCACGCGGCAGCATGCCGTACTCGGCGGTCACCCAGCCCTCGCCCTTGCCACGCAGGAAGCCCGGCACGCGGTTCTCGACGCTGGCGGTGCACAGCACACGGGTTTCACCGAAGCAGACCAGCACCGAACCTTCGGCGTGGCGGGTGAAGCCGCGTTGGATGACGACCGGACGGAGCTGGTCGGGCTGGCGGCCGCTGGGGCGGGAATCGGACATGGTGCGGGTTCCGTAATGTCGAGGGAGTACGCCGCCACGCCCGCGGCCTTCACGGGGCGGGCAAGGGGCTCTGGTGAGGGCGCTAGGGTACCATTCCCCCTTTGCACGCACCGGACACATTCCATGATTCGAAGCATGACCGCCTATGCCGGCGGCGAGCGGGTCACCCCGTGGGGCACGCTGGGCTGCGAGCTGCGCTCGGTCAACCACCGCTTCCTGGAGGTCGGCACGCGCCTGCCCGATGAACTGCGGGCATTGGAACCGCAGCTGCGCGAGCGCATTGCCGCGCGCCTGAGCCGTGGCAAGCTGGATCTGGTGATGCGCCTGCGCGCGCCGGAAGCCGCCGCCAACCTGCAGGTGGACGAGGCCCTGCTGGGCCAGCTGGGTCGCCTGGCGCACCGCCTGACCTCCGATTTCCCCAACCTGCAGGTCAGCTTCACCGATCTGCTGCAGCTGCCGGGCGTCACCCGCGGCGAGGCCACCGATGCTGCCGCGCTGCAGGCCGAGGCCCTTGCGCTGCTGGACCAGGTGCTGGACGGTTTCGTCGAAGCCCGTGAACGTGAAGGCGGCAAGTTGTCCGCTGCCATCAGCGAGCGCGTGGACGGCATCGAACGCATCGCCACCGAAGTGCGCACGCTGATTCCGGCCATTCGCGACGGCCAGCGCGCCAAGCTGGCCGCCCGCCTGGCTGACCTGCCGCATCCGGTCGACCCCGGCCGCGCCGAGCAGGAGTTGGTGCTGTGGCTGCAGAAGCTGGATGTGGATGAGGAACTGGATCGCCTCGGCAGCCACATCGTCGAGATCCGCCGCGTGCTCAAGCAGCGCGAGCCGGTCGGCCGCCGCCTGGACTTCCTGCTGCAGGAGTTCAACCGCGAAGCCAACACGCTGGGCTCCAAGTCGGTGGACAGCCGTACGTCCAATGCGGCGGTGGAGCTGAAGGTGCTGATCGACCAGATCCGCGAACAGGTGCAGAACATCGAGTGAGAGTGCGTGGCCGGGCGTGCCGTCAGGCCATCGAAGATGCGTGCCCTGGCGGTTGGGACGAGCGTGTGATGGGGGATCGTTGATCCGCCTGGGTACGCATTAGGGGGCGATTCAACGTCTTCACTTCGATGCGCGGGCTGCGCCTACCTCCCTAGCGCTGCAGCAGTTCGGTGTATTGCTTGTAGCTGAACTGCTGGTTCCGTTTCTGATTCTCGGTACCGACAAGGACGTCAACGCTTTGCAGGACTTTGACAGCCGCACTGGCGGTGGGAAATGTCACCCCCAGCCTTTCAGCTGCAAATGTAATGGTGAAGCGCGGTATCGTAGGCAGCATTTCGAACAAGCGGATCGCCTGCACCGTGCCGTCTTTCGCAGCCATGACCTTTCTCCGGTCGGCTGCGATGAGTGAGGCGATGTCGATGATGTTTCTTTGGGCGTTCTCGGCGGCTTCGGTCGTGCAGTCGAGGAAGAAGCGGATCCAACTCTCCCAGTCGCCATCGGCGCGGATGGCCGACAGGAGCCGGTAGTACTCGGCTTGATGTTTCTTGAGTTCGCCAGAGACATAGAGCAGTGGCTCCGGCAGCAGCTTCCAGTCTTCCAGCAATGCTGCAATCAGCAAGCGGCCTATGCGCCCATTGCCATCAAGGAACGGGTGGCTCGTTTCGAACTGCGCATGGATCAAGGCAATGCGGACCAGAGGAGGAAGGTCTGTCGTAGTCTCGTGGATATAGTGCTCCATCTCACCCAGCAACCGTCCGACTTCCATGTGAGGCGGGGGGACGTAAAGAGCATTGCCTGGCCGGGTACCTGCGATCCAGTTCTGGGAGCGGCGCACTTCACCAGGTAGCTTCTGCTCGCCGCGCGCACTGTTCAAAAGGATGCTATGTGCTTCGCACAGCAGGCGCGTTGAGATCGGCAGGCCCCGATCGTGCTTCAGCTGGTCTCGCACATACGCGAACGCTTGCAGGTAATTCGTCACGTCGCTAACGTCTGTGGTACTAGCCACGTCGATTCCGGATTCTTGATCCAGCAGATCCGTCAGTGTCGCCTGAGTGCCTTCCATCTGGGAGGTCAACAAGGCCTCCTTGCGGATGGAGCTGTAGATCAGCCATTCAGCAGAAGCGACCAAACCTGACATGGCGGAGAGCCGTCCCAGCGCCGCCTCGGCTGCCGCATTGGCCATGTAGCAAGCAGGGTCAAGGGGCGGCATCGTGGGCGGCAATGGATGGGGCACGAAGGCCTTGACAAGCTCGCCACCCGAATCGGTGGTGGTATAAGTGCCGGTGGTCCTGGGCATTTGCGCTCCTGGCGAGGCGTTGTTAAAGGGATCTTTAAGAATCCCGGCCACTATTAAAGCATGCTTTAATAGTGATGAGATTGCTCTCAGTGGCACGTTATCTGAGCAAGCCGATGAAGTGGTGCCGCCGCCATGGCTGCGGATCTCATCGACGGGAGACGCGCGCCCGAGGCAAGAACATCTCAAACCACGCTGACGCCCGGCGCTCCCTCGCTCAAGCGCCCCACCACGGCCGCCTGGCCGAACCCGGCGTCGTGGAAGCAGGCCAGTACCGCATCCACCGCCTCCGGGGCGCAGGACACCAGCAGGCCACCACTGGTCTGCGGGTCGGTCAGCAGTGGCTGCCAGTGCGCCGCCGTGCCCTCGGCGAAACGCACCTCGGCGCCATACGAGGCCCAGTTGCGGTTGGAGGCGCCGGTCACGCAGCCGCGTTGCAGCAGGTCCAGCGTCTGCGGCAGCAACGGGATCTGCGCGCTGTCCACCTCGGCGGCCACGCCACTGGCGCGGCACACTTCCAGCAGGTGGCCGAGCAGGCCGAAACCGGTGACGTCGGTCATCGCGTGCACGCCGTCCAGCGCGGCAAGGGGCATGCCCACGCTGTTCAGGCGTGTGGTCGACTCGACCATTTGCCGGTAGCCCTCGGCATCCAGTACTTCTTTTTTCAGTGCTGACGAATACACGCCCACCCCCAATGGCTTGCCCAGCACCAGCACGTCATCGGCGCGGGCATCGGCATTGCGCTTGAGCCGTTGCGGATCGAGCACACCAATGGCAGCCAGGCCGTAGATGGGTTCCACCGAATCGATGCTGTGGCCGCCGGCCACCACGATGCCGGCATTGGCGCAGGCGCGTTCGCCGCCCTGCAGGATGCCGCGGATCGTGTCCTGCGGCAGGGTATTGATCGGCATGCCGACGATGGCCAGTGCGAACAGCGGGCGCGCGCCCATCGCGTACAGATCCGACAAGGCATTGGTGGCAGCGATGCGGCCGAAGTCGAACGGGTCGTCGACGATCGGCATGAAAAAATCGGTGGTGGCGACGATCGCCTGGTGGTCATCGAGGCGGTACACCGCGGCGTCGTCGCTGGTCTCGCGGCCGACTAGCAGTTCGACCGGTGCGGGAAGTGCCGGAACCCCGCGCAGCAGTTCGGTCAGCACACCCGGCGCGATCTTGCAGCCGCAGCCGCCGCCATGCGCGAGAGACGTCAGTCGTTGCGGGGCATCGGCCGTTGAAGGAGCGGGGGACTGCGCGTGCGTGGCCATGCCGACATCTCCTGCGGAAACACGAATGGCGGAAGGCAGCAGGAGTCGAACCTACCAGGGAACGATCGACGCCCCCTACTGGGTTTGAAGCCCAGCCGCATGCCCGGATGCGCATGCCTTCCGAAAGTACCGCGATGCCGGTGGGCTCAGTCGCGGGCTGCGTTCCACTGCAGGTCGCCGCGCGGCCGATGCTGGTCACCGACGCGTCGAGTGTAGCCAACGCGATTGAAGAACTCCAAGATCTGGATGCTGCGTTTGCGGCCCAGCCCGATGGCATCGCGGAACGCCGCCGCATCCACCGTGCCGCTGGCCTGTGACAGCTGCGCGACGATCGCGGCCAGCTCGGCGATGCGGGCCGGTGCATAGAACAGGTCGGGCACCACCTGGAACAGTTCGCCGCGCGCGGCAGCGCGGCGCAGGACCGCGCGGAGCTCATCCTCGGCCAGGCCGATGTCGGCCCCCAGGGTACGTACCCACGGCGGGTCGAAACCGCCCGCGTGCAGTTGCGGCAGCACGCGTTCGAGCAGCAGGCGTTCGCGTTCCGGCGGTGCGTGATCGTGGCCGGGCAAGCGCCACCATGTGCCCGCGCGCTGCACGCTGCCATCGTCGAGCAGGTCCTGCAGCAGGGCGTTCCACAGGCTGGTTGCCAACGCAGGCAGGGTGCTGCGCTGCAGGCGGCCACCGTCGACGCCGGGTTCGTCCGGGCGTCGTTCATGCCAGCCGCGCAGCGAGGCGATCACCTGCTCGCGCAATGCCTGCCAGTGCGAGGTAAGGATGATCACCGTGCCTTCGCGGGTGGCGATGCGGCGCGCGTCGTCGGGCAGGTCGATCCGGTCGGCGGCGCGCCGGCAGTAGCGCTGCAGAGCGCCGAGGGGGATGCCGGAAGGGGCCTGCCGCAGCAGCGGGCCAACCCCTGCTCCGGCCGCCAGTTGCTCCAGTGCACCCAGCAAAGCAAGGCGAGCCAGGCTGCGCCGACGCCGCTGCGGAGGATCCGGATCGAGCACGACACCCCCGCCCAGGGTACGGGTCGCGGCCGAATCGCGGGCAATGAAGCGGTCACCGCACATCGCGCAGACCGGTGCATCGAACACCAGCTGCACGAGCTGACCATCGCCGTGGTCATGGTCCTCCAGCAGCACCACGTGGGCCTGCCGGTGCATCGTTCCCCAGTGGATATGCAGTGGCGCCCAGTCGCGCAGGGGGGCTTCCCGCGCGGAAAGCCGCAGGCGCACGTCGACGCGGGTGGTGGCCAGCAGCGCACGTGGGTCGGCGATCCAGTCACCGCGCGTGATGTCGTCGCGGGCGATGGCGGCCAGGTTCAGCGCGCAGCGCTGCCCCGCCAACGCCTGTTCGCTGGCCTGGTTCTGCGCGTGGATGCTGCGCACGCGAACGTCGGTGGCGGCCGGCATCAGCTGCAGATGTTCGCCAACAGTAGCCACGCCGCCATGCACTGCGCCGGTCACCAGCGTGCCGTGGCCGGCCAGCGAGAACACGCGGTCCACCGGCATGCGGAACAGTTCGCTGCGCAGTTCGGCCTGGCGCGTGCTGGCATCGTCCGCAGCCCACGCGTGCAGGCGGGCACGCAGTGCGCTGACACCTGTGTCTTCAGGTGACGTGCTGTTACAGGCGAACACGGGGGCGTCCTGCAGTGGCGTGCCGGCCAACAGTGCAGCGATCTCGATTTCGATCCGGGCGAGGCGTGCGACATCCACGCGGTCGATCTTGGTCAGCGCCACCGCGGCACGGTCTACGCCCAGCAGCTGCAGGATCGCCAGATGCTCGCGGGTCTGCGGCATCACACCGTCGTCGGCGGCGATCACCAGCAACGCGACGTCGATGCCGGTGGCTCCGGCCACCATGGTGTGTACGAAGCGCTCGTGGCCGGGCACATCGACGAAGCCCAACGTGGCAGCGGGTCCTTCTCCGGCGGCGGCTTCAACGGCGACATAGGCGTAGCCCAGTTCGATCGATATACCGCGCGTGCGCTCTTCCTGCAGGCGGTCGGTCTCGATGCCGGTCAGTGCCCGCACCAGGCTGGTTTTGCCATGGTCGATATGCCCGGCGGTGCCGACGATCATGCCTGCAGCGTGCTCCATTGCGCGAGGAAGTCGGCTTCGTCCGCAGGCTCGAGACAGCGCAGGTCCAGCCACAATGCGTCATCGGCGATGCGGCCCAGTATCGGCCGTGGCAGCTGGCGCAGGCGCTTGGCCAGGCGATCCAGTCCGCCTCGGCGTGTACTGGTGATGCGCAGTCCGGCACTGGCCAGCTGTACCTGCGGTTGCGCACCGCTGCCGATCTGGCTGTGCATCGCCGCGCGTTCAAGGCCGTACTCCGATGCCAACCCGTCTTGCATCGGCCGCAGCAGGCGCTGTGCCTGCGCATCGATGTCGTCCTGCGTGCGCGACAGGGTGCGCAGGGTCGGCAGCCTGTGCGCCAGCAGCTCCGGTTCGCGGTACAGGGCCAGCACCGCTTCCAGCGCGGCCAGCCCCATCTTGTCCATGCGCAGCGCCCGCTTCAGCGGGTTGCGGTTGATCCGTGCAATCAGGTCGGCGCGACCGGCGATGATGCCGGCCTGCGGTCCGCCCAGCAGCTTGTCACCGCTGAACGAAACCAGGTCGGCACCGGCCGCCAGCGTTTCCTGTACGGTCGGCTCGTGCGGCAGGCCGAACAGGGCCAGATCACACAGGCTGCCGCTGCCCAGGTCCACCACCAGCGGCAGGCCATGCTCGTGCGCGATCGTCGCCATCTTCGCGGTCTCGACCTTGGCGGTGAAACCGGAGATCGCGTAGTTGCTGGCGTGCACCTCCATCAGCAGCGCGGTGCGCGCACCGATGGCGTTGGCGAAGTCGGCCGGATGGGTGCGGTTGGTGGTACCCACTTCCAGCAGCCGCGCGCCGGCGCTGCGCATCACATCGGGAATGCGGAAGGCACCGCCGATCTCCACCAGTTCGCCGCGCGACACCACCACGTCGCGGCGGTTGGCCAGGCTGTTGAGCAGCAGCAGGACCGCTGCCGCATTGTTGTTGACCACGGTAGCGGCTTCGGCGCCGGTCAATTCGCAGACCAGCGCCTGCACCCGCGCATCGCGGTCGCCGCGGCGGCCACGGCCGATGTCGAATTCCAGATCGACCGGTGCGGTCATCGCGCGGGTCACCGCCCGTACCGCAGCCTCGGGCAGCAGGGCGCGGCCCAGATTGGTGTGCAGTACGGTGCCGGTCAGGTTGTACATCGGCTGCAGGTCCAAGCGTGCATCGGCGGTGAACGCTGCGTTGAGTGCGGCGACCAGCGCCGGGCCGTCCACCGCCTGTTGCAGTTGCTCGGCGGACAACTGCCCGCTGCTGATCCGATCGCGTAGCTGCTGCAGGTGCGAACGCAGCAGCTGGGTGATACGGCTGCGGCCGTGGCCTTCAATCAGTTCGGACAATGCCGGCTGTCGCAGCAGCCGATCCAGCGAGGGCAGGGCAGCGGCGGATGCCGGAGCAGGAGGCGTGCGTGGCATCGGTCAGTCGCCGTCGGCCTGCCACAGCAGCGGGTTCTGGCTGGCACGCGCGTAGCCTTCCTCGCCCAGCAGCAGGTCCAGTGCGAGGGTGCCCAGATCGTCGGCCACCGGTTCCAGCATCGGGTCTTTTTCCAGGTACAGGATCTTGCGGTAACTGTGGCAGTGGTCGCAGGTCTCGGCGCGCACTGCGCTTTCGCGCACGGCGTGGCCGGCGTCGCCATCCACATCGGCCAGTGCACGGTAGGCGATGTCCTTGCCGGCGGTGCCGCATTGGCTGCACTGCACGCGCACGTAGTGCCACTGGCAGGCGCACAACGCGCACGACAGGTAGCGATAGGACGCATAGGGTGGGCGTGCCTGCACCACGCTTACCACCGGCAGGGTGCCGCACAGCGGGCACAGCCCGGGTGCATCGGCCAGCGGCTTCAGATCGGCCGGGCGGAAGCTCTCGGCCAATACCACCCAGTACACCTGCAGCGCCGTCATCACCAGCAGCGCAGCCACCGCATCCAGCGACGGCGCGTCGTCCCGCTCCAGCACCGCGTGCGCCTGCGCATCCAGCCACGCGTCATCGGCAGCGGCAACGCGTTGCAGTTCCTGGCGGGTTTCCGCCGGCAGGCCGGCTTCATCGGCACAGTGTTGGCACAGCGTGCGCAACCATCCGCGCCAGCGGTCGTCGAGCTGCAGGGTGTTGGCGGGACGCAGCGGCATGCCGGCGCCGGCCGCAGCGCTCGACTGCTGCGCGCGCGCCTGTACCTGCAGCGCTTCACGTTGCTGCGGCGTCAATTCATCCAGCAGCGCCTGCTGCGCTTCGGCCAACGCCGCCAGCAACTGCAGGTAACCGCCGATGGCACTGTGCGCGGCCAGGCTGCGCAGGCGTGCTGCGCGATCGGAGAACAGGGACGCAGCATCGGGCAGGATGATGCGCGGAACATCGCGCGAGGCCAGCGTCTCGATTTCACCGGGTTCAAGGATGCGTTGCGCCATGCAGGGCCAGCCGGAAGAACCAGCCTCCATCCTCGCCGTTGTCGGCGCTGGCGTCCAGCGTGCTGCCGGCCATTTGAAAGGTTGGGGTCAGATCCGTTTTCCTCTGGAAAACGGATCTGACCCCATCGGTTGCTGCCGTGTTCATCGTGTCGACCAAGGTCGACACCCACCAAGAGCAACGCAGAACGCCGTCCCGACAGATCGCAGGAAACTGTCGAAGGCGGGGTGGGTCCGGTTGCGGGGGCGTGAGCCGCATGGATGCGGCGACCGAGCTTACATGGACGTACTTGCAGCGTCCCCCGCAACCGGACCCACTCCGCCATCCCCAGGAAACCCGCTTTTGCCGTTGACGTTGACGTTGATTTTGCGGGTGCAGGGCCGCAGGCCCTGCCGTCAACCCTCTCCCCGCCGTCCGCGCAGGATGTCCCGGAACCACTGCCGGTGGTGCTTGTACGCCCACCCATAGGTCACCTTGCCCTGGGTCATCGCCCGCACCGAACCCTTGATCCAGATCGCCGCGTAGATGTGCACCACGATCGCGCAGATCAGCACCCAGCCGAACAGCGCATGGGCAAGCACCGAGAAGCGGATCACCCCGATCGGGAAGAAGTGGCTGAAGTACTGCCGCCAGATCACGAAGCCGGTCAGCAGCAACGCCGACAGGCAACCGATGATGGCCCAGAACAGCAGCTTCTGGCCGGCATTGAAGCGGCCTACCGGCGGCAGTTTCTCGTCCTCGTTGCGCAGCACATCGCGCATGCCGCGCATCCACTTGCCATCGTCGGCGGTCGGCAGGTTGTCGCGCCACATGCGGAACGCCAGCAAGGCGAAGCCCACCACCATCACCAGGCCGATGAACGGGTGCAGGATGCGCGTCCACGGCCCCCCGCCGAACAGCTGGGTCAGCGGGAACAGGGCAGGGTGGAACAGGGCCAGCCCGGACAGCGCCGTCAGCACGAAGCAGATCGCCACGATCCAGTGGTTGATGCGGGTCGGCGCGCGGTAGCGCACGATCTGCCGCGGGTGCGGGGCGTACTTCATGGCCGCTGCTCCTCTTCGATCTTCTTCGCCTCGTGCTCGGCCTCCTCCTCTTCCTCATCGTTCACCGTGTTGCGGCCGATGCCGATGTAATGCAGGAAGCCGGCGAAGGCGGTGGCGGCAATCGCCAGCACGCCCAGCGGTTTGGCGACGCCCTTCCACACTTCCACCATCGGGCTGATGCGCGGGTCCTTGGGCAGGTCGGCGTACAGCTCGGGCTTGTTCACGTGCTGCAGCACATACATCACATGGGTGCCACCCACGCCCTGCGGGTCGTACAGACCAGCGTTCTCGTAGCCACGGGATTTCAGGTCTTCCACGCGCCCGGCGGCATGCTCGGTCATCGCCTGCTTGCTGCCGAAGGTGATCGCACCGGTCGGGCAGGTCTTCACGCAGGCCGGTTCCTGGCCCACCGCCACCCGGTCCGAACACAGCGTGCACTTGTAGGCCTTGTGGTCCTTCTTGGAAATGCGCGGCACGTCGAACGGGCAGCCGGTCACGCAGTAGCCGCAGCCGATGCAGTTCTCTTCCTGGAAGTCGACGATACCGTTGGCGTACTGGATGATCGCACCCGGCGACGGGCAGGCCTTCAGGCATCCCGGGTCGGCGCAATGCATGCAGCCTTCCTTGCGGATCAGCCACTCCAGCTTGCCCTTCTCGTCCTCGTACTCGCGGAACTTCATCACCGTCCACGACTGGTCGCTCAGGTCGGGCGGGTTGTCGTAGCTGCCAACGCAGCTGCCGACCTCGTCGCGCAGGTCGTTCCACTCCATGCAGGCGACCTGGCAGGCCTTGCAGCCGATGCACTTGCTCACATCGATCAGCTTGGCGACCTGGCCGGTATGCGCACCACGTGCCTCCGGCGAGGGCGTGGTGGTGGCCGAGCGGCGGATGATATCCAGGGATTGCAGTGACATGGCGTGTCTCCTACACCTTCTCGACCTTGACCAGGATGCACTTCGACTCCGGCGTCTGCGAATTGCCGTCACCGATGGCGTTGGTCAGCGTATTGGCGATGTATCCGGGCTTGGCCGCACCGAGGAAGCCCCAGTGGATCGGCACGCCCACCTGGTGCACGGTTTTGCCATCAATCTGCAGGGCCTTGATGCGCTTGGTCACCATCGCCACCGCTTCGATGTGGCCGCGCTTGGAACTGACCCGCACACGGCTGCCGTTGTTGATGCCCAGCTCGTCGGCCAGGGCCGCGCCGATCTCGACGAACTGCTCGGGCTGGATGATGGCGTTGAGCTTGCCGTGCTTGGTCCAGAAGTGGAAATGCTCGGTCAGCCGGTAAGTGGTGGCTACATGCGGGAACTCATCCGGCGAACCGATCTGTGCGCGATCGCTGGCGAACACGCGGGCCGCCGGGTTGTTCAGCGTCAGTGCCTGGCCGGGGCTGAGCGGGTTGCTGCGCAGCGGCGTATCGAACGGTTCGTAGTGCTCCGGGAACGGCCCCTCGGCCATGCCGGCCTTGGCGAAGAAGCGGGCGATGCCTTCCGGGTTCATGATGAACGGCCCCATCCCGCCTGCGGGATCTTCGTCGGCCTTGAAGTCCGGCACGTCCACGCTGCCCCAGTTTTTCCCATTCCATGCCAGCAGCGTGCGGCGCGGGTCGAACGGCTGGCCGGCCACGTCGCACGAGGCGCGGTTGTACATCACGCGGCGATTGGCCGGCCACGCCCAAGCCCAGCCCAGCGTGTTGCCGATGCCGGTGGGGTCGCTGTTGTCACGCCGCGCCATCATGTTGCCGGTCGGGCCCCAGGCACCGATGTAGATCCAGCAGCCGGAGGCGGTGCTGCCGTCGTCGCGCAGGTCGCCAAATGCGGCCAGCTGCTCGCCGGCCTTGCGCACCAGCTTGGTCGGGTCCTTCGGATCGAACACGTCCACCAGTGCCTTGCCGTTGTACTCCATCGCCAGTTCTTCCGGCGTCGGCAGTTCCGGGTTGGAATACTTCCAGGCCAGGTCGCGCACCGAATCCCACCACGCACCACCGTCCTTTTCGTACATCGCTTTGATGCGATGGAACAGCTCGGACATGATCTCGATGTCGCTGCGCGCTTCGCCCGGCGGATTGGCCCCCTTCCAGTGCCACTGCAGCCAGCGCGAGGAATTCACCACCGCGCCGTTTTCCTCGGCGAACGAGGTGGTCGGCAGGCGGAACACTTCGGTCTGGATCGTGCCCGGGTCGACGTCGTTCAGTGCGCCGTGGTTCTGCCAGAACGCGATGGTCTCGGTTTCCAGCGGGTCCATGCTGACCATGAACTTCAGCTTGGAGAACGCACTGATCAGCTTGCCCTTGTTCGGCGCCGAGGCCAGCGGGTTGAAGCCCTGGCAGATGTAGCCGTGGATCTTGCCTTCGTTCATCAGCTCGTACGCCTGCAGCATGTCGTACGGTTTGTCGAGCTTGGGCAGATGGTCGAAGCACCAGTTGTTGTCCGCAGTGGCGGCGTCGCCCCACCACGACTTCATCAGGCTGACGTGGAACTTCGGGTAGTTCTGCCAGAACGACATCTGGTTGGCGCGCAGCGGCTTCTGCGTGCGCTTGGCGATGTAGGCGTCGTAGTCCTGCTCGTCCTGCTTCGGCAGGGTCAGGTAGCCGGGCAGCAGGTCGGACATCAGGCCGATGTCGGTCAGGCCCTGGATGTTGGAATGCCCGCGCAGCGCGTTCATGCCACCGCCGGCCACGCCGATGTTGCCCAGCAGCAGCTGCACCATGGTGCCGGCGCGCACGTTCTGCGCACCCACCGAGTGCTGCGTCCAGCCCAGCGCGTACAGGATGGTCATCGCCTTGTCCTTGCCGGCGGTGGACGCGATCATGTCCCAGACCTGGCGGATGCTGTCGGCCGGCGTGCCGCAGATGCGTTCGACCATCTCCACGGTGTAGCGCGCGTAGTGCTGCTTGAGCAGGGTGTAGACGCAGCGTGGGTCCTTCAGCGTCGGGTCGCTGCGCACGAAGCCATCATCGCCATACACGTAGTCCCAGCTGGAACGGTCGTAGCTGCGCTTCTCTTCGTTGTAGCCCGAATACAGGCCGTCCTTGAAGGCGAATTCGTCCTTCACCAGGAACGACATGTCGGTGTAGTTCAGCACGTACTCGTGCTGGATGCGGTCCTCGGTCAACAGGTAGTTGATCAGGCCGCCCAGGAACACGATGTCGGTGCCGGTGCGGATCGGCGCGTACACGTCGGCCACCGCGGCCGAGCGGTTGAAACGCGGATCGACCACGATCAGCCGGGCCTTGTTGTGGGCCTTGGCCTCGGTCACCCATTTGAACCCGCACGGATGCGCCTCGGCGGCATTGCCACCCATGATCAGCACCAGGTCGGCATTCTTGATGTCGACCCAGTGATTCGTCATCGCACCACGGCCTAGCGTCGGGGCAAGACCTGCCACCGTCGGGCCGTGTCAGACACGTGCCTGGTTGTCGAATGCCAACATGCCAAGGGAGCGCACGACCTTGTGGGTCAGCACCGCGGTTTCATTGCTGGTGGCCGAGGCGGCCAGCATGCCGGTGGTCAGCCAGCGGTTGACCGTCTGCCCGGCTTCGTTCTGCTGCACGAAGTTGGCATCGCGGTCTTCCTTCATCAGCCGCGCGATGCGGTCCAGCGCATCGTCCCAGCTCAGCCGCTTCCACTCGTTCGAGCCCGGCGCGCGGTACTCGGGGTAGAGCAGGCGCGACTTGCTGTGGATGATGTCGGCCAGTCCGGCACCCTTCGGGCACAGCGTGCCTCGGTTGACCGGATGGTCCGGGTCGCCCTCGATATGGAAGATGCTCGGCTCGGCGTTCTTGGCGCCATCGCCGAGGCTGTACATCAGGATGCCGCAGGCCACCGAACAGTATGTACAGGTGTTGCGGGTCTCGGTCGCGCGGGTCAGCTTGTACTGCCTGACCTCCGCGAGCGCGATGCCGGGCGCGAAGCCCATCAATGCCAGACTGGAGCCGACCAGGGTTGTCCCGGTCACTTTCAGGAACTGGCGGCGGCTCATCGAGGGCATGCCGTTCTCCTGGGATGGCGAGGAGGCGCAGGCCTCCGGGCTGTCGGTGGGTACGGCCCGGTTATAGCACAGGCCCCCGCACGCCCATGTGGCACAAGGCCCGGCAGCCCGCTGGCCGGGCGCGGAAAGGGGCGCCTCTGCTAAAGTTGCGTGCCCGCACCCCGGGGAGCCGTCTGCCGGGCCTGGTTCCAGGATGTTCCGCGCAGCCCCCGCCGTCCTGGCGCGATCCTCCGCGCCGGATCTGGAACACTGAGGAAAAATTTTGCGAAATCAACCAGTTGGGTTCCGCGCATGAGCGCCCCGTCGAAGCCGTCGGACGCCGTTGCGCGCGGCACGCTGTACATCGTTGCCGCCCCCTCCGGTGCCGGCAAGAGCAGCATCGTCAATGCCACCCTGGCGCGTGATCCGCAGATCGCCCTGTCGATCTCCTTCACTTCGCGCGCCATGCGCCCGGGTGAAGTGAACGGCAAGCACTACCACTTCGTCAGTGCCGAGAAGTTCGAGCAGATGATCGCCGCCGGCGACTTCTTCGAGCATGCCTGGGTGCACGGCGACTGGAAGGGCACCGCCCGCCAGTCGGTGGAACCGCAGCTCGCTGCCGGCCAGGACGTGCTGCTGGAGATCGACTGGCAGGGGGCGCAGCAGGTACGCCAGCTGGTGCCGGGCACGGTCACCGTGTTCATCCTGCCGCCGTCCAAGCAGGCCCTGCAGGACCGCATGCGCAAGCGCGGGCAGGACAGTGAGGCGGTCATCGCCCAGCGCCTGGGTGCCGCCCGTGACGAGATGCTGCACTTCAACGAGTTCGACTACGTCATCGTCAACGAGGTGTTCGACACCGCCGTGGACGAGCTGTGTGCCATCTTCACCGCCAGCCGCCTGCGCCGGGAGGCCCAGAAGGTCCGCCACGCCGGCCTGATCCAGGCGCTGCTGACCCCTGATCCGGGCGCAACTGACTGATTCCAAAAGAATCGGGTGGGGGTTGGCTTGATTTTGTCCAGCCCCTGCCAGTACACTCCGTCCCCTTTCCCTCATTCGACTGAGCGGCCGACCGGTCGCCGGGAGCCCGTATGGCCCGCATCACCGTAGAAGATTGCCTGGAAGTCGTTAACAACCGTTTCGAACTGGTCATGATGGCTTCCAAGCGTGCCCGCCAGCTCGCCAACGGCGTGCAGGCCACGCTGGACAACAGCGAGACCGAGGACAAGCCGACCGTGCTGGCACTGCGCGAAATCGCCGCCCGCAAGATCGACAACGCGCTGATCGACGAAGTCGAGAAGGCCGAGCGTGAGCGCGCCGAGCGCGAAGCGCTGGAGTGGGCCGCCGCCGAAGTGGTCGCCGACGAAGACATGTCCAAGAACGACGATTGATCGCATCGATCAAGGTCATTGCTGGATACGCCGAACAGCCCGCCCCGTGCGGGCTGTTTCGCATTCAGGATTTGCCGTAAACGGCGCACTGGCATAGGCTTCGGGCATGAACCCAGGCCCCACTGCCAAGGTCGCCGCAGTCCCCGCTGCCGCCGTACCCGACTACGTCCTCCAGCTTGAACGCGCCGCCCACTACCTGCCGCCCGAGCAGCTGCCGCTGCTGCGCCGCGCCTGGGAAGTCGGCGCCGCCGCGCATGCTGGGCAGACGCGCAAGTCGGGCGAGCCCTATATCACCCATCCGGTGGCCGTGGCCCAGGTGCTGGCCGAGCTGGGCCTGGACGTGGAGGCGCTGATCGCCGCGATCCTGCACGACACCATTGAAGACACCCCGCTGACCCGTGAGGCGCTGTCGGCCGAGTTCGGTGAGGCCGTGGCCGAGCTGGTCGACGGCGTGACCAAGCTGGACAAGCTGAAGTTCCGCGACCGCCAGGAGGCTGCCGCCGAGAGCTTCCGCAAGATGCTGCTGGCGATGTCGCGCGACCTGCGCGTGATCATGATCAAGCTGGCAGACCGCCTGCACAACATGCGCACGCTGGGCGCGCAGAGCCGCGAGGCACGTGGCCGCATCGCCCGCGAGACGCTGGAGATCTACGCGCCCATCGCCCAGCGCCTGGGCATGAGCCTGGTCAAGAGCGAACTGCAGAACCTCGGGTTCAAGGCGCTGTATCCGTGGCGCCATGCCATCCTGGAAAAGCACATCCGCAGCCAGCCGGTGGTGCGCCGCGAGGCGCTGGCGCAGGTGGAAGTGCAGTTGTCGCAGCGCCTGGCCAAGGAGGGCATCGAGCACCGCCTGGTCAGCCGCATCAAGACGCCGTGGAGCATCTACAACAAGATGCACGAAGAGAACAAATCCTTCGACCAGGTGATGGATGTGTTCGGTTTCCGCCTGGTCGTGCGCAGCGTGCCCAGCTGCTACCACGCGCTGGGTTCGGTGCACGCTACCTTCAAGCCGCTGGATGGGCGCTTCCGCGACTTCATCGCCATTCCCAAGGCCAACGGCTACCAGTCGCTGCACACGGTGCTGTTCGGGCCGTATGGCTCGCCGATCGAAGTGCAGATCCGTACCGAGGAGATGGACCTGATCGCCGAACGCGGCGTGGCCGCGCACTGGACCTACAAGTTCGGTGGTGATTCGCCCAACAGCGCACAGAGCCGCGCGCATGCCTGGATCGTTGAACTGATCGACTCGCAGCGTGCTGCCGGTTCGTCGCTGGAGTTCCTCGACAACGTCAAGGTCGACCTGTTCCCGGACGAGGTCTACCTGTTCACCCCAAAGGGCAAGATCCTGGCGCTGCCGCGCAACTCCACCGCGCTCGATTTCGCCTATGCCGTGCACACCGACGTCGGCAACATGGCGGTCGCTTCGCGCGTGGACAAGAAGCTGGTGCCGTTGCGGACCAAGCTGGTGTCGGGCCAGTCGGTGGAGATCATCACCGCGCGCTCGGCCACGCCGAAACCGCAGTGGCTGGAATTCGTGGTCACCAGCAAGGCGCGCACCGCCATCCGCCACCAGCTCAAGCAGCTGGAGCACGAAGACGCCGTGCAGCTGGGGCATCGCATGCTCGACCGCGCGCTGGAAGCGATGGATTCCTCGCTGGAGCGGCTGCCGAAGGGACGCCTGGATGCGTTCCTGGCCGAGCACCGCTTCCCGCGTCTGGAGGCGCTGCTGGCCGAGGTCGCGCTGGGCAACTGGATGCCGACCCAGGCGGCACAGGCGCTGATGGCCTACGCCGAACTGCGTGGCGGCCCGCATTCGCGCCACCACTCGCAGGAAAAGATCCTGATCAACGGCAGCGAGCGCGGCGTGGTCACCTTCGCCGGCTGCTGCCAGCCGATTCCCGGCGACGAGATCATGGGCTACCACACCGCCGGCAAGGGCATCGTGGTGCACCGCATGGACTGCCCGAACCTGGCCGAGCTGCGCAAGTCGCCCGAGCGCTGGGTGCCGATCGGCTGGGACACCACCGTTTCCGGCGACTACGACACCTCGCTGGTGGTGGAAGTGGAGAACGGCACCGGCGTGCTGGCGCAGCTGGCCGCGGCCATCGCGCAGAGCCATTCCAACATCGAGCGCGTGGATTACCTGGACCGCGACTTCAACGCCGCCGTGCTGGCGTTCAACATCCAGGTGCGCGACCGCAACCACCTGGCCGAAGTGATGCGCCGCCTGCGCCGATTGTCGGTCGTGCAGGCCGTGCGCCGCCAGTAACACGAACCCGGGGTCGGATCCCTCTCCAACGGAGAGGGCTCTGACCCCATTGAATCCCGCTGCAGGTCCACACAAATGCGTGGATGATTGCGCGCTCGCCGGGAATGGCCCGTCGCTACCGGTTGCATTGCAGTAGATCCATGCCATGCGTGGATGTTCCCGGTAGTGCCGGCCGCTGGCCGGCAACCTCGCGATGTCGGCAAACGTTCATGGAGTTGCCGGCCAGCGGCCGGCACTACCGAAGCGGCGCGGTAGATCCACGCCATGCGTGGATGCGCCCCCACCCGGTACAATCACCGCTCTGTTTTCCCCCAAAAGCACCGGAGCGACCCATGTCCCGCCAGATCATCAACACCGAAAAGGCCCCGGCCGCCATCGGCCCGTACTCGCAGGCCGTGCGCGCCGGCAACACCGTGTATTTCTCCGGCCAGATTCCGCTCGACCCGGCCACCGGTGACATCGTCGGCGCCGGTGACGTCGAAGCCCAGGCCCGTCGTGCGTTCGACAACCTCAAGGCGGTTGCCGAAGCCGCCGGCGGCTCGCTGGACAAGGTCGTGCGCCTTGGCCTGTACCTGACCGACCTGGGCGAGTTCGCCAAGGTCAACGCCGTCATGCAGGACTACTTCCAGGCCCCGTTCCCGGCCCGTTCCACCATCGAAGTCTCCGGCCTGCCGAAGGGCGCCAACTTCGAGGTCGACGCGGTGATGGTCATCGACTGACCGCCACGTGGCACGCAAGGCGGCGGTCACCCCGGTCCTGTCACCGTCCGGCGAAGCATCGCTTGCGATGCTCGCCGGCGTCGGTCCGGCCGTGGCCGCCAAACTGCAGGCGCGTGGCCTGGCCACCCTGCAGGATCTCTGGCTTCATCTGCCGCTGCGCTATGAAGACCGGACCCGGCTGACCCGCATCGAAGACCTGCGCAACGGCGTGCCGGCGCAGGTGGAAGGGCGGGTGGTCGCGGTCGAGCGCGGCATGCGCTACCGGCCGATGCTGAAAGTGGCGGTGGAAGACGAAGGGCAGGGCACCCTGGTGCTGCGCTTCTTCCACTTCCGCCAGCAGCAGGTCGGACAGTTCGCGGTCGGCAACCGGCTGCGCTGCTTCGGCACGCCCAAACCCGGCCACCTCGGCCTGGAAATCGTCCACCCCAGCTACCAGGTGCTGGGCCGCAACGACGATCCCGAACTCGGCGACCGCCTCGACCCGGTGTATCCCACCGTCGAAGGCGTCGGCCCGATGACCATGCGCAAGCTGATCGGCCAGGCGCTGGATCGCCTGCCCGAGGAAAGCACGCTGGAACTGCTGCCCAGTGGCTGGCTGGATGGACTCGGCCTGCCGTCACTGCGCAGCGCCCTGCTGACCGTGCACCGGCCGCCGCCGGATGCCGACCTGGCCGCGCTGGCCGCAGGCACCCATCCGGCGCAGCGCCGGCTGGCAATGGAAGAGCTGCTGGCCCACCACCTCAGCCTGCGTCGCCAGCGGATCGCCTTGCAGGCACACCACGCGCCGCCGCTGGCCGGTCCCGGCAAGCTGGCCAAGGCACTGCTGAAGCAGCTGCCGTTCGCGCTGACCGGCGCACAGGCGCGTGTGTTCAAGCAGATCCGCGAAGATCTCGCCCGCCCCAGCCCGATGCTGCGGCTGGTGCAGGGCGACGTCGGCTCCGGCAAGACCGTGGTTGCCGCACTGGCGGCGATGCTGGCGGTGGAGCAGGGCAAGCAGGTCGCACTGGCTGCCCCTACCGAACTGCTGGCTGAGCAGCATCTCAACAACCTGCGCGGCTGGCTGGAGCCGCTCGGCGTGCGCATCGCCTGGCTGGCCGGCAAGGTTACCGGCAAGGCGCGCGCCAAGGTGATGGAGCAGGTCGCCAACGGCGAAGCGCAGGTCGTGGTCGGCACCCACGCGCTGATGCAGGAGGCGGTGGTGTTCCAGGACCTGGCCCTGGCCATCGTCGACGAGCAGCACCGCTTCGGCGTGCACCAGCGATTGGCGCTGCGCGACAAGGGCGCGGGCGGCAACAGCGTGCCGCACCAGCTGGTGATGACCGCCACGCCGATTCCACGCACGCTGGCGATGTCCGAGTATGCGGACCTGGATGTCTCGGCCATCGATGAGTTGCCACCGGGCCGCACGCCGGTGCAGACGGTTGCATTGAACAATGATCGCCGCCCGGAACTGATCGAACGCATCGCGCTGGCCTGCCAGGAAGGGCGACAGGTGTACTGGGTGTGCACGCTCATTGAAGAAAGCGAAGAGTTGGATGCCACCCCGGCGCAGGCCACCTACGAATCGCTGCAGGCGCTGCTGCCGGGTGTGCGCGTCGGGCTGGTGCATGGCCGGCTGAAGGCGGCGGAAAAGCTGGCAACGATGGTGGCGTTCAAGGCCGGCGAGATCGACCTGCTGGTGGCCACCACCGTGATTGAAGTGGGCGTGGACGTACCGAATGCCTCGCTGATGGTGATCGAGAACGCCGAGCGCCTCGGCCTGGCGCAGCTGCACCAGCTGCGCGGCCGCGTGGGTCGTGGTTCGGCGGTCTCGCGCTGCGTGCTGTTGTACCAGGCGCCGCTTTCGCAGATGGCGCGCGAGCGTTTGCAGACCATGCGCGAAACCAACGATGGCTTCGTCATCGCCGAGAAGGATCTGGAACTGCGCGGCCCCGGCGAACTACTCGGCACCCGCCAGACCGGCCTGGCCGGTTTCCGCATCGCTGATCTTGCGCGCGACGCCGGCCTGTTGCCCGGCGTGCATGAGCTGGCAGAGCGCCTGCTGGACCAGCAACCCGCGCTGGCCGATCGCGTGGTGCAACGCTGGATCGGCACCGCCGTGCGTTACGCCTCGGCGTAAGCGCACGGAGCGCACGAAGAACCGGTAGTGCCGGGCCATGCCCGGCGGCCCTTCGCGCCCCCCCTGTAGAGCCGAGCCCACGCTCGGCCGCTTTTCGCGCTGCGCGCGTGAGTCGAGCGTGGCTCGACTCTACAGAGAGCCGATTCGATCATTTACATGTTCCTCCACGCATTGCGTGGATGTGTCGGCCAAGGTCGACACCTACCAGAGCAGAACGCCGTTCCGACAGGTCGCGAAATCTGTCAAAGGCGGGGTGGGTCCGGTTGCGGGGGCGTGAGCCGCATGGATGCGGCGACCGAGCTTACATGGACGTACTTGCAGCGTCCCCCGCAACCGGACCCACCCCGCCATCCCCAGGAAACCAGCTTTTGCCGTTGCTCCGGCCTCTGCAGGTGCAGGGCGCAGCCCTGCCGAACCCCAACCTCCCGTACTTGCAACGGTCATCATCCCGGTCCACACTTCGTTGCCGATCTGAAGACGGCAACGATGACCCACAAGATCCCCCTGTTGATCGACACCGACCCCGGTGTGGACGACGCCCTGGCCCTGCTGATGGCCTTTGCCGATGAACGGCATGACGTGGTCGCCCTGACCATCGCCGCCGGCAATGTCGGCCTGCAGTACACCGTCCGCAACGCCCTCAAGCTCTGCGACATCGTCGGCCGCACCGACGTGCCGGTGTTCGCCGGCAGCCCGGATCCGCTGCTTCATCCCTCCGTCGACGCCGCCCACGTGCATGGCCGTGACGGCTACGGCGACGTTGATCTGCCACCGCCGAGCCGCCAGGCCGACGCCGAACACGCGGCGCTGGCCATCCTGCGCCTGTCGCACGAGCACGCCGGCGAACTGATGCTGGTGATGCTTGGCCCGCTGACCAACCTGGCACTGGCACTGAAGCTGGACCCGACCCTGCCCGAGCGCATCAAGCGCATCGTGGTGATGGGCGGCGCGGTCACCTGCCACGGCAACATCACCCCGGCCGCCGAATTCAACATCGCCTTCGATCCGGAAGCGGCACACGTGGTGTTCACCTCGTTCAAGCACCTGCTGGTGTCGGACTGGGAGGCCACCGTCGCCCACGGCCTGCCGCTGCAGGACGCCGAAAAATGGCTGCAGGCCGATTCTGACCGCGCCCGCTTCTACGAGCTGATCTCGCGCAAGACCCGTGGCCTGTCCGAAGACAGCAAGGGTGGCCGCTGGTACACCGCCGATGCACTGGCCATGGCCTGGGCGCTGAACCCGGAAGGGCAGCTGCAGGTCGAGTCGCGGCCGCTGAACGTGGAGCTGAACGGTACGTTCAGCCGCGGCGCCACCATCGTCGACTGGAACCGCCAGACCGGCCAGCCGGACAACTGCGATCTGCTGATGGCCTACGATCAGGCCCGTTTCGAGGCCCTGGTACGCCAGGCCTTGGGCGCCGCCTGAGCCGGATGCCGGCAACCGGTTGCCCCGAGGGGCAACCGGTGCTTATAATGCCGCTCTTGACCACCAGCCCATTTACGGTGTGAGCCCATGAAGGCCGATATCCATCCGAACTACCGCGACGTCGTCTTCCATGACGTCACCTCCGATTTCAAGATCCTGACCCGCTCGACCATGAGCACGAAGGAAACCATCAAGTGGGAAGACGGCAACGACTACCCGCTGGTGAAGGTTGAAATTTCCTCTGCTTCGCACCCGTTCTACACGGGCAAGCACAAGGTCATCGATACCTCGGGCCGCATCGACAAGTTCCAGAAGCGCTACGCGCGCTGATCTGTCGATCCAGCTTCGAACCGACGGCCGCGCTCTGCGCGGCCGTTTGTTTTTCCCCAACGCCTACCCAACGGGCGTTTGGATGGACGGAACACTGCGTTCGGATGACAACGCTTTTGCCGATCCGGGCCGCTCAACGGCCGGCGTCTGGCCGCCTGTCGTATACGACTTCTGTCTAGCGCCGGGCAAATGCTGCTGTGCGATAATGGCGTGATCCCCGGCACAGGCCGAGGACGTCATTCACGTGCCTGACCAATGCGCTTGGGCAGGCGCCTTCCCATGAAGGAGCGCACACAGTGTCCGATCTTGATCAGGTCACGCTCAACGCCGGCGATAAGTCGGTCGTTCTGCCCGTCATCAAACCCACCCTTGGCAACGACTGCGTCGACATCGCGAAGCTGACCAAGGAAACGGGGTACTTCACCTACGATTCCGGTTTCACCGCGACGGCCAGCTGCAAGTCCGCCATCACCTACATCGACGGCGACAAGGGCGTGCTGCTGTACCGCGGCTACCCGATCGAACAGTTGTCGGAAAAGTCGAGCTACGTCGAAGTGGCCTACCTGCTGATCAACGGCGAGCGCCCGAGCGCCGAACAGCTGAAGGCCTTCACCGACGAGCTGGCGGCTGAAGCCAACGTCGATCCGTCGATTAACACCCTGATCGGCAGCTTCGCCAAGGATGCTCATCCGATGGCCATCCTGACCGCCGCCATCGCGCAGCTGTCGGGCATCTACCACGCCTCGCTGGACCTGTCCGACGCCGAACAGCGCCGCCAGGCCGCTGTGCGCCTGATCGCCAAGGTGCCGACCCTGTCGGCGCTGATCTACCGCCACGGCAAGGGCCTGCCGGCCAACAAGCCGGACACCTCGCTGGACTACGTCAGCCGCTTCCTGAAGCAGACCTTCGAGTCGGCTGATGGCCAGTACGATCTGAACCCGGACGTGGTCAAGGCGCTGGACCTGCTGTTCATCCTGCACGCCGACCACGAGCAGAACGCCTCGACCTCGACCGTGCGCCTGGTCGGTTCGACCGGTGCCAACCCGTACGCGTCGGTCGCCGCTGGCGTCACCGCGCTGTGGGGTCCGGCCCACGGCGGTGCCAACGAAGCCGTGCTGAAGATGCTGGAAGAGATCGGCACTGCCGACAATGTCGAGTCCGCTGTGCTCAAGGCCAAGGACAAGACCTCCGGCTTCCGCCTGATGGGCTTCGGCCACCGCGTCTACAAGAACTTCGACCCGCGCGCCAAGGTCATCGGCGAGATGACCGGCAAGGTGCTCAAGCAGCTGGGCGTGCAGGATCCGCTGCTGGACGTGGCCGTGAAGCTGGAACAGGCCGCGCTGCAGGACGAGTACTTCGTCGCCCGCAAGCTGTACCCGAACGTCGATTTCTACAGTGGCATCATCTACAAGGCGCTGCAGATCCCGACCGAAATGTTCACCGTCATGTTCGCTCTGGGCCGTACTTCCGGCTGGGTCTCGCATTGGCTGGAACAGCAGGTTGACCCGGAAATGAAGATCGGCCGTCCGCGCCAGGTCTACACCGGCAGCGACGTGCGCGACTACCAGGGCTGATCGCCCCGCGTAGGTTGTGCCGAGAACGCCCCGCATCCGCGGGGCGTTTTTTTTGCCCCGATCGCGTTCGGCGGAGGGTGGCTGCGGACCGTCGACGGGTGGTGGGTGCGGACCGTTGGTCCGCACGGCAACCAAACACCTGCCCGGCACTACACCTCTGAATACCGGCTCGGCGAACACCCCAGTTCGCGCCGGAACGCGGCGGAAAACGCGCTGGGACTCGCATACCCCAAGTCCAGTGCCACGCGTGTCACCGCCTGCCCCTGACCCAGCCGTTCGATGGCTGCCAGCAGGCACACCTGCTGCCGCCACTCGGCAAAACTCACTCCGGTGTCCGCGCGGAACGTCCGCGTGAACGTGCGTCGGCTCATGCCTGCATCCGCAGCCACCTCATCAAGCCCGATGGCGAGCGAGGGCGCATCAAACAGTGCCCGGCAGACGCGCGCCAGGCGTGCATCGGCAGGCAACGGCGCATGCAGGGAAAGCATCGGCATCGACCCGATCTCCGCCACCAGCAACTGCATCAGCTTGCCCGCACGCCCGTCCTCGTCATACAGCGCGGGCAGGTCCACTGCGCCTTCCAGCAGCTGCCGCAGCAACGGCGAAACGGCATATACGTGGCACTGTGCCGGCATCGCCACCGCGGCGGCCGCGTCGGTGGAAAGGAATGCGTTGAGCATCGTCACCGGCCCGCGCATCGTCATCTCGTGGGCCAGTCCGGCCGGTACCCAGCAGGCGCGCCGTGGCGGCACCAGCCAGTGCCCCTGCGGTGTCGTCACGCTGATGGTGCCGCGCGCGGCGAACGCGAACTGCCCGCGTCGATGGGCATGGCGGGGAAAGGTGGACGACGCTGCATAGTCGTTCGAGGTGACCACGACATCGCGCGGCAGGTCTTCGTAGGGATCGAGCAGTGAATTGCGCATGGCCCGGATTCTATAGCGGTTGACCTGTCATCGACGGTGGGCCGGGCCTGCGCTGCCTAGCATCAACACTCCTCCTCACTGCGGCAATGCTTCATGGCCAATACCTTTCATCGCGTGGGGCAGGGGCCTCACTCCGTCCTGGTCCTGCATGGCTGGTTCGGCGACGCACACGCGTTCGAACCGATCGAGCCATGGCTGTCACGCGACCACTTCAGCTACATCTTCATGGACTGCCGTGGCTACGGCGGCATGCGCGATGTGGCGGGGCAGTACAGCATCGACGAAATCGCCCGTGACGCACTCTCGCTCGCCGATGCACTTCGACTGGCGACATTCAGTGTGGCGGGGCATTCCATGGGAGGCATGGCCATCGAGCGCATCGCCGTGCTCGCGCCCCAGCGGGTGCGCTCCATGCTGGCCATCGCACCCGTCCCCTGTGGTGGCATTGCCTATGACGCATCCACGCGAGGACTTCTGGAGAGTGCTGCCGGCAGCGTGGCCAGCCGAAGGGCCATCATCGATCGCAGTACTGGCGGCAGACTGCCTGCAGCCTGGCTGGATTGGAAGGCCCGCTATTCAATGCAGCACTCCGCGCCTGACGCGTTTGCTGCCTATCTTCCCGCGTGGGCAGATACCGATTTCAGCGACGAGATCGTTGGCGAGCACCGGTTGAAGGTGCTGATAGGCGGGCACGATCCGACCTTCAACCGATCACTGATGGAGCGCACCTATCTGCGCCGCTACCGGCAGGCCACGCTGCAGGTTCTGGAGGATGCAGGACACTACCCGATGAATGAGACACCGTTGGTACTGGTGGAGGCAATGGAGTCCTTCCTGTTGTCATCGCCTTGATCGAATAGGAGATCGACGACGATCTGCCGACGGAGGCCATCGGATGGGTACGGTGGTGGAACCGCATGGCGAGGTCGACACGCATCGGTTCAAGCCGACCGACATCGATGTTGATCGCGTGACCGTGGTGCCCGCAGGCTGAGGCTCGCGCGCACAGCGCGAACAGCAGTCGAGCATGGCTCGACTCTACAAAGGCGAGGCAATGGGGTTTGTTGTATTCAACGCGTGAGGGAAGTTGCATAACCTTGTCTGTAGATCCACGCCATGCGTGGATGAACCACTGTAGAGTCGAGCCATGCTCGACTCGCACGCATAGCGCGAACAGCAGTCGAGCATGGCTCGACTCTACAAAGGCGAAGCAATGAGATTTTTTGCATTTACCGAATGAGGGAAATTGCATAAGCCTGGAACGTTGAACTCATTCAAAGATTCTTCTTAACGCTCAACGTTTTAGGAATGCTTGAATGGCCGGCAGGACAATGGGTTCCTAACATTCTCTCCGTCGCCCGCAACCACCTCTGCGGGCGGCGCCTCCCTCCCTTTCTCCTTTGGGGAGGGGGGCTTTCTCATTCCCCCTTGTCCGAGAGAGACAACCCATGCACGCCATTCTCAAGAAGGCCGCGCTCGCTGCAGCGCTGGCCACGGCTTCGCTGTCCGCGCACGCCGTGGAAACCAAGATCACCGTCTATGCCGACGTCGACCCGACCCTGGCCCTGCTGCGCGACGACGGCAGCGCATTGCCGGACGCCGTCACCCTGACCCACGATCCGCTGCGTGGCCTGATTCCGGACACCCAGCACGTGCGCATCCACTCCAACGATGACACCGCCGATATCGAAGCCAAGATCGGTGGTGCGTTCGTGCTGGCCAACGGTGACGGTACGGTCACCGTGCCGATGAAGGTCAGCCTCAACGGTCGCGATCTGGGCCTGACCCCGATTGAATACGCTGCGGCCGATCTGTTCACCGGTGCCGGCTCGACCCCGGGCGCGTCGATCTCGATGCCGCTGGTCATCGCGCAGACCGCTCCGGCACCGCTGACCACCCAGGGTCGCTACTCGGGCGTCGTCAACATCGTGCTGAACCAGAAGCCCTGATTCAACGCGGTTCCTGTGCCGGCCCCTGACTCGGGCCGGCCGCTTCTCCAGCGGTACCCTCATGACCCCACACGCCCCCGCCATCACCCGGCTGGCGGTCGCGCTCGCCCTGGTGCTGGCAACGCCGCTGGCGGCGGCGCGCGGCGTCCCGCCCGGCTTCGAGGATCTGGTCGAAGGCCAGACCGAACAACTCGACATCCAACTGTTCGGCCGCTCGGCCGGGCTGTCGCCGGTGCGCGTGACCCTTGAACACGTGCAGCTGGAAGATCCGGCAGGCGTGCTGCAGGCGCTGGATCTGCCCGTCGAGGCGCAGGCCGCGCTGCTGCCCGCGTTGTCCCAGCCGATGCCGCGCAACAGCCATCTGGCCTGCCGCTTCGGTGGCGCTACTGCCGGCTGCGGCTATCTCGATCCACCGGACGACCCCGCCGCCGTGCGCGCGCTGTACGACGAAGGCGAGGGCGCGGTGCGCCTGTTCGTCGCCCGCCAGTGGATTCCGGGCAAGCCGGCTGCCGAACGCTTCCACACCGTCAGCGCCAACGCCGAGAACGCCTTCCTGCACCAGCAGGTGATCAATGTGAGTGGCAGCCGCGATTACCAGACGCTGTCCGCGCGTGGCACCGGCGTGCTGGGCTTGTTCGATCGCGGGCATGTCTCCGCCGAATGGAACTTCAACCAGCAGCGCTACCGCAGCCGCGGCAGTGACAGCGCGTTCCAGTTCGACAACGTCTACTACCGCCATGACCTGGGGCAGGCGCATTACCTGCAGGCCGGGCGCATGGACCGCCGCAACCTGTCCAGTCCGCAGGGCGGCACCTTCAGTTTCAGCATGCTGCCGCTGGATCGCCTGCAGGGCCTGCGCGTGGGCACCACCCAGGCCTATGTGGACGCCGATGCCGCCGTGCAGGCCACGCCGCTGACCGTGCTGCTGGCGCGCGACGCACGCGTGGATGCCTACGACGGCACGCGCCTGCTGCAGACCTCCTACCTGCAGGCCGGCATCAACCAGATCGACACCCGTAACTTCCCGTTCGGCAACTACACCATCACCCTGCGCATCTACGAAGACGGCGTGCTGGTGCGCAGCGAAGACGCGCCGTTCGACAAGGGCGGCGACTGGACCAACAGCCAGTGGCAGTGGTTCGTGCAGGGCGGCAAGCGCAACGAGCGCCGCAGTGATCGCTTCGATGGCGAACGCGTGGCCGTGGCCGGCATGCGCGTGCCGCTGGGCCGCGACGTGGCGATGGTGGCCGGCGCCGCCGACCTCGGCGGCTTCCGCTATGGCGAGCTGCGCGTGGACCTGCGCCGCCTGTATGCCACCCAGGAACTGCGCGCCAGCTTCGGCGGCATGCGCGGCAACGATGGCAGCACCGGCCAGCAGCACCAGCTGTCGTACCGCCGCACCGCGTCCTGGAATATCTACCAGCAGCGCATGCGCGGCAAGGCCTGCCAGTTCGAAGCCGACGCCCGCGACCAGTTGGGCTGCACCAATTCGCTCAGTGCCTCGATGGCGCTGCCGCTGGCCGGTGGCAGTGCCTATGTGGGCTACACGCGGCGCCAGACCTGGCGCGCGGGACGCATCCTGCCGGGTGCGGAAGACGATCCGCTGGCCGGACTGGACCCGTTGCTGCCACCGCCACCGCCGTGGCAACCGCGCCGCGAGCCGCAGCTCAGCCGCACCTGGCAGGCCAGCTTCAGCCGCAGCCATCGCTGGCAGGATTTCAGTGTCTCCACCCGCGTGGGTGTGTGGCAGCAGCGTGCCAGCGACAGCCTGCGCGGCAGCGATCAGCGCGACCTCGGCATCTACTTCAACCTGAGCCTGACCCGCCTGCTGCGCGGCACCGCCGGCAGCGGCCAGCGCCGGTATAGCGTGGACGTGCGGCAGCCGCAGCACCAGCGCCCGGACATCAACTACAGCGTTGGCCACAGCCTGCGCCAGGAAGTCGATGCGCAGTACCGCGAGCTGTCGGCCGAACTGCGCGCCAACAACAGTGACCGCTACAGCGCCACGCTCAGCGGCCAGCTGCAGAACAGCCTGGGTCAGAGCGGCGCCACGCTGGCGCACTACCAGCAGCGCGGCCGCAGCGAGACCGCCTACAGCGGCATGCACAGCTCCGGCTTTGCACTGGGCAAGCGCGGCTTCTACTGGAGCGGCAGCAACGGTGCCGATGCCGGCTTGGCCGTGCAGGTGGCCGACACCGACGATGTCGACCTGCGTGGCGTGGCGGCCGAACTGCAGGTGGGCGGCCTGCGCCGTCAACGCCTGCAGATTGGCGAGCGCCGGTTGCTGCCGTTGTCGTCGTACCAGTCGCACCGTGCCGAAGTACAGGACGCCAGCACGCTGGACAGCATCGCCGCCATCCGCGTGAGCGGCGTGGGTGGCGCACGGCCGATGTTCCTCAGCCCCGGGCGGCTGATGCGCATGCCGGTGCCGATCGAGGTGACCTACACCTTCATCGGCAACGCCAAGGATCTTGCCGGAGCGCCGCTGGGTGGCGCCCGCATCCTCAACGCGCCGGTGCCCGGCACCAGCGCCAACGGCGGCTTCGTTGCCGACTTCCCGCGTCGCGAGACAACGCTGTACCTGCTGCAGGACGACCGCCTGCTGCACTGCCCGCTGCAGGTGCGCGAGCGCCGCCAGGTGGTGCTGCTGGTGGGCGCCGTGCACTGCGAGCCGCTGGCCGTGGCCCAGCTGCCGGCCGAGATCCGCCAGCAGGCCCGGGTGACCCGCCTGCTGCAGGAACGCGCCTTGATTGCCGCCACGCCCCAGACCGCTGCTGCAGGAGGAACGCAATGAACCGGCGTGTGTTGTTGGTGTTGATGCTGGTGTGTGCGCTGGCGGTGCTGGCGCCGAGGGCGTGGGCGCAGTGGCCGCCGGAAACGCATCCGAGGGATCAGAGCAGGGACATCGTGATGACCTGGGATCGCTCGGCCGTGCCGGGTGATGTGGAGCTGTGGGCGCCGCGGACGGTGTTGGGGTTCAGTCACGACCTGGCGATGAAGTACGGGCAGATCCATGTGGTTTGTGGGTCTGCTTCTGACCCTGAGTTTGGACGGTGTCCGACGGAAGGAACTCCGGCGATATCTACAGGAACAACTGAGATCGCATTGCGCCTTGTAGAGCTGCGGACGGGGCTGCATGCGGAGATTCGGGCATTGGGAAGCCTGCAGCGGGCTATGTCGGGCTATCGCTGTGGTTTCGATTACTGGGACGGTGAGCAGCGCAAGCTGAACGCAACCTACTGGTACCGATGTGGAGCGGATGAACCGATCGGTACAGGTGCGGCTATGACGGTTCCGGCGTCTGAGCTTGCGAGGCTCGTCGCAGGCCACTGGAGGGCCACGATGCGCCTGAACATCAAGGCCGAACCAGCCGCCGCACCGGTCGCCACAGCCACCTTCAACTTCGACTTCACAGTCACCGACTACGACGCCATCTCGATCTACTTCCCCGGCTTCGACGGCGTTGCACCCCTGGTCAACATGGACCTGCGCTACGACCCCATCCGCAAGGTCGTCGCCGGGCGCAAGGACGTGGATATGTGTCTCTACGACGGCGTGGGTTCGCAGAGCGAATTCCTCGGCGTCACCGTGCGCGACAGCGGGCCGCGGCCACCGCCGGGGCGCGACTTCGCGGTCTGGCATCAGGACGGCGGCAGCGACGACACCCAGCGCCTCGACTACCAGGTCGGCCTGAACTACGGCGGCAATCTGCTGGCCATGAAGCACGGCGAGGAACAGCTGCTGCGTGGCATCGACAGCGCGCAACTACGCATGGTGCTGCTGCCGGGCATCAGCCAACCCGTGTACTGCGTGCCCACGCCGCTGACGCTGGAAACACCGCCCACTCCCATCGCCAGCAAACGTCCCGGTCTCTACGACGGCGAGCTGACGGTAGAGCTGCGCGTCCCGACCGCCAAACCCTGATCCCCACGGAGGCTCATCATGAAGAAGCTGCTGTTCTGCCTGTTGCCGTTGAGTGCACTGCTGGCCCCACCGGCACAGGCCAATCTGTCCATTCATCCGATGCGTGCCGCGGTGGACGCCAAGCACGGCACGAAGATCCGCGTGTACTCGCAGTCCACCCAGCCACAGTACGTGCAGGCGCGGCTGCTGCGCATCAACAACCCGGCGCAGGTGGGGGAGGAAGAGATCGAAGTGGAAGCCGCCGATGCAGCGATTGCCATCACCCCCGGCAAGTTCGCACTCAGTGGCGGTAGCAATCGCCTGATCCGGGTGATTCCGCTGCAGACCGTCGAAAAAGAGGCGGCCTATCGCATCTACTTCGAGGGCGTGAATGGCCCCGACGGCACGATCCTGGAGGGCGACGAGCAGGCGGCGCAGGCCAACGTCGGCGTCAGCCTGATCTGGGGCGCGCTGGTGAACGTCGTGCCTGCCAAGGGCCGCGTGGATCTGCAACTGCAGGGCAACACCCTGCGCAACACCGGCACGTTGCGTGTAGGCATTACCGGTGCTGCCGAGTGCAGCGCCGGTGGCGTATGTACGCCGCGTGAGCTGTCGAAAAGCCTCTACCCCGACGCTGCGCTGACCCTGCCGTTCCAGCTCCAGCCCGGCAACACCCTGCAGTTGCAGTACCGCCTGTCGAACGACGGCTATCGCGATCACGTAACGACCCTGGCGCCGAGCGCCTGACCTTCTATCGCCCCGTGCACGCGCGGGGCTTCATTTCCCTTGACCTGTTAAGGAAAGACCATGAACAAAATCTATCGTCGTATCTGGAATCACGCTAAGCAATGCTGGGTCGTGGCAAGCGAATCGGCCACCGTTAGGGGTAAGAGAGCGGGTTCCCTGATTGATCATCGAAGGGCGGCTCTATTGGCTCTCCTGGCGATCGCAGGCGCTACTGGGAACGCGAGAGCTGGTTATGATGTCGGTTGTTCGTCTTCGGACGGCGCTGATCTTCGGCGCTGCCTTCCGTTCGCAGGACATTGGAATCCGCGTCTAACACCGGGGTATGCGGAAATTGACTTGGCGGCTGAGAATTCGTTGGCGATCGGAGCGGGGGCTCTGATACAAGGGAGTGATTCATTTGCCTTCGGGCAAGGCGCCACTATCAAGAAGCGCAATAGCGTTGCGTTTGGCTATAACGCTCAGACCCATGACGTGGATAGCATTGCTATTGGGTTCAGGGCAAGAACGGGAAGCAAGGGAGGGCATAACCTCGCTGTCGGAACCAATGCATTTGCCGATTACATCGGCGCTACAGCGGTGGGGAACGGCTCAAAAGCGCAAGGAGAGAACACTGTCGCAATCGGGAGTGGGGCGTCTGCAACTTCGTCAAATTCGGTGGCCATTGGCGCCAACTCAGTAGCTAGTGCTGGCAATACTGTTTCAGTGGGTAGTAGTAGCACGAAGCGGCGGATCGTAAACGTTGCACCGGGTGGTGTGTCCTCCGGTAGCGCAGATGCGGTCACCGGTGGTCAGCTGCACGACACGAATCAGGCAGTGAGTGCCGCACGTGGTCGGGCGGACTCGGCATATTCAGCTGCAAGTGGGGCCCAGACTACGGCCAATACGGCCAAAACCAATGCCGACAGTGCGCTGAGCAAGGTGAACACGCTGAGTGGGCTGTTGAGTCAAACCTCCACGTCTGGGAATGTCCGCCTGGGCGGCAGCAACAGTGGCACGGTGCTGGATGTCCGCAACAGCGCGAGCGCCAATCGTAAGATCACCGGTGTCGCGGATGCCACACTGAGTACGACAAGCACTGAGGCCGTGTCGGGCAAGCAGCTTCATGCCACCAATACCAAGCTGGGTGTCGTCGAGAAGACTGCAGATGCTGCGAAAGTGGACGTTTCAGCGGTACGTGCCCTTGTTCAGGCCGCCACGAACCGAATCGATGCAACGACCTTGGCTTTGGGCAAAGGTGCCACCGCGGAGAACGGCAGCTTCGGCATCAGTACAGCACTCGGCAACAATGCCAAAGCGTACAACGGTCGCAGCGTGGCACTGGGCGACGACGCGCGCGCTGGTGTAGATGCGGACGGCAACAAGGTGGCGAACCAGAACGCGGGCGTCTCTGTCGGCGCCGGAACCCGTAGCGCCAACGGCGCCGTTGCCACCGGCTTCCGTGCAAACGCAAGCGGCAACTTCTCTATTGCCGTAGGCGGCGACGCCAAGGCCGAGGCAGAGCACGCTACGGCGGTTGGCTATCTGAGCAAGGCAGGCGCCAGCCAGGCCACCGCACTGGGGCGTGGCAGTGAGGCGACGGCGCAATTCGCCAGCGCACTGGGCAATCTGGCCAAGGCTACGAACACCAGCTCCGTGGCGCTGGGTGACCGCGCTCAGGCCTCACATGAGAATGCCGTTGCGCTGGGTGCAGGTGCAGTGACCGCCTCGGCCAATTCGGTATCGGTGGGCAGCGCCAGCAGGAAGCGGAAGATCCAGTACATCGCCGATGGCGTAGTGGGGGCCGGCAGCACCGACGCCATCACTGGCAACCAGCTTCATGCCACCAACCAGGCGGTCACCAAGGCCCAGACAGCAGCAGACGGCGCGACCACCACTGCCAATACCGCAAAGGTGGAGTCGGGCAAGGCACTGGCCGAGACGGTGGTGCTGGGTGGCCTGGTCAACCAGACCGCTGCCAATGGCAGTGTTCGTCTGGGTCAGAAGAACAGTGGCACGCAGCTGGATGTGCGCAACAGCGCCAATGCAAATCGCGGGATCGTGGGCGTCGCCGACGGCGCCATCAGCGCGACCAGCAACGAGGCCGTGACCGGCAAGCAGCTCCATGAAACCAACGCGAACGTGAATTCGGCACAGACGACCGCCAGCGCAGCGAAGGTCAGTGCGGACAAGGCGCTGGCCGACACCGGAGTGCTGAATGGCCTTGTCGGTCAAGTCGCTGTCAACGGCAACGTTCGTGTTGGCGGGAAGAACAGCGGCGCCGTGCTGGATGTTCGCAACAGTGTGAATGCGAATAGGAAGGTGAGCGGCGTGGCCGATGGTGTAGTCGGCGCCAGCAGCTATGAGGCCGTCAACGGCAGGCAGCTCAATGCCACCAATGACAAGGTGGCGGCGGTGGAGGGCATTGCCAGGTCTGCGGGCACGGAAGCTGCCGTGGCGAAGGGGGATGCGACCAAGGCGCTGGCCGAGACAGCGGCGCTGGGCGGGCTGGTGGCGCAGGCATCTGCGTCTGGCAATGTGCGTCTGGGCGAGAAGAACAGCGGTACGACGTTGGATGTACGCAATAGTGCCAATGCCGAACGGAAGATCAGTGGTGTTGCAGATGGGCTCTTGAGCGCAAGTAGTGCCGAGGCTGTGTCTGGTAAGCAGCTGCATTCAACCAATTCACGCGTCTCAGAGCTTGAGGGTGTCGCGCAGTTTGTGAGTATAGGCTCAGCGCCCATCAGTGAGCGCGCAGCAGCCGGTGTGGCAGGCGTTGCGGTCGGAAATTCAGCAAAGACTGGCCTGGAGGGAGGAACCGCGGTGGGTACTCTTGCTGAAGCGATGGGCAGGAACTCCACTGCGATTGGTCGAGGGGCAACTGTCTCTGCTGGCTCCGAGAATGGATTCGCAATGGGAGCAGGCGCAGAAGTTGGCGGAGCCACTGGCGGCGCGAGTCGTGGCGTCGCGATCGGTGCTGGTGCAAGAGTTGAAAGCGGGGCTCACGGCTCGCTGGCACTTGGAAGCAGCTCTCAGGCGAATGAAGAAGGTGTTGCGTCATTTGGGAATGCAGGCATTCAGCGCCGCCTTGTAAACATCGCGCGCGGTACAGCTGGCCACAACGCTACCACTGTCTCCCAGCTCAAGGATTCCCTCGCCACCCTCGGGGGCGGCGCAGGCATGAACGGCAATGGAAACATCATCGCCCCGACCTACACGGTGCAGGGCGGAGCGCAGAATACCGTCGAGGATGCACTGATGGCACTCGATGGTGCCGTCATCACCGCCGGCCGTCGCGCGGACAAGGTGGAAGGTCAGCTCAATTCGATCTTCCAGGATTCACCTTCGGCCCGCGCTGATGGCACGAGCCAGATCGCGCTGAATGGCGTGAACGGCATGGTGCTGACCAATCTTGCCGATGGCCGGGTGGCGCCAGGAAGCCGTGATGCCGTAACGGGCAACCAGCTCTACGCCGCAGAGCAGAAGATCTCGCAGAATCGGAATGATCTGGAGGCGATGCGCAAGGAGCGGGAGATGGGGCAGCAGGCAATGCGTGGGTTGGATGCGAGCGTCATCGACTACGGTGGTGCGCGTTTGACTGGTGTGGCTGATGGCTCCATTTCGGCAGATAGTCGAGACGTCGTTACCGGCCGTCAGCTGTTTGGTGTTAATGATCGGGTATCTCGGATGGAATACCAGAACCGCTTCTTCAAGATCAATACGGATGAGCTCAGTGAAGACGCGTCCGCTGGCTTCCTCGGAGTGGCGATTGGTGATTCTGCGCGAGCAGGAATTGACGGTGGAACTGCAATCGGGTCCTACGCCGCAGCGCTGGGAGTGAATTCGGTTGCTCTTGGACGTGGGTCTTGGGTCTCCGAAGAATCGAGGGGTGGCTTCGCCGTGGGCGCTGGTGCGCAGGTGTGGGAGCGCAACGGCATGGCCATTGGTGAAAGTGCAATTGTCCTCAAGGGGGCGGATGGGTCCCTCGCATTGGGAGCTGGTGCGGTGGCTACTGAGAGTGGTACGGCCTCATTTGGTAGTGAGGGTGTTGGACGCCGTCTCGTAAACATCGCCAACGGCACCGCCAACCACAACGCCGCCACCGTCGGCCAGCTGCGCGGTGCGCTCTCCGCGCTCGGCGGTGAAGTCGATGCCAACGGCAAGATCGTCGGCCCGCGCTTCAACGTCCAGGGCCAGACACAGTCCACCTTGAATGGCGCACTGCAGGCGCTGGATGGTGCGGTCGTCACCAACACCTCGCGCGTGGACAAGGTTGAAACCCAGCTCCGCTCCGTCTTCCAGGACACTCCCTCGGTCCGCGCCGACGGCGTCAACCAGCTCACCCTCGCCGGCGCCAACGGCATGGTCATCTCCAACGTGGCCAACGGCCTGATCGCGGCGGGCAGTCGTGATGCGGTCAACGGTGGCCAGCTGCATTCGATGCAGCAGCAGCTCAACGTCCGCATGGACGGTCTCGAGCAGCGCATCGACGACGCCCCGGCACCGCGTGCCCTGGCGTCGTCCTCGGTGCCGAAGCCGCAGGCCGAGGAGACTCCTGTGGTACCGGATGGCAAGGATTCCCAGCAGGTCGCCTCGGTAGGCGAGGGCGACAAGCCCGCACCGCAGCCGAAGGCCAACAAGGACGACTCGCCGAAGCCGCAGGTCGACACCGCCGAGCTGGAGAAGATGCTGGCCCGCGCCAACGAGTACACCGATGGGGCGATCAGCAACGTCGAGCGCCGCCTGGACAAGATGGACAAGCGCTTCAACCGCATGGCGGCGATGAGCAGTGCGCAGACGGCGATGGCGATGAACACCGCCGGCCTGGCCACCTACAACCGTCTCGGTGCGGGCGTCGGCTACGCCGAAGGCGAGTCGGCCATGGCGGTGGGCTACCAGCGCGTGCTCAACGAAAAGGGCTCAGCTACCTTCAGCCTCAATGGGGCGTTCACCAACAGCGGTGAGCGCAGCATGGGCGTGGGTGTAGGTATCGGCTGGTAAGCCATGGAGCCCCGGCGTGACGCGCGTAATCCACCCCGTCGCGCCGGGGTCCTCGCCCAGGAGATGGCGATGTATCGATGGGTAAGCTGGTTCATGAGCTACCGCAGCTTCTACGTGTGGCGCGCACGGTATCGCTACTACACCCGGCATCTGGATGCCTGGATGCTGGCCAGCGCGCTGTGCCTCATGGGGGTGGTGGCGCTGCTCTGGTACTACTGGCGGTTCACCAGCGCGCCGCCGCCGCGCATGCATCCGCAGGCGGCTGCGCTGCGGGTGGAGGGCATCACCAACGAGGCCATCCACCGCATCGTGCTGGTGCGCCATGGCGGTACCACGCCCGGCAAGGCGTTCACTACGCCGGAGGAGATCCGGGCCAGCACGGTGCGCACGATGCGGGTGCGGCAGGTGCTGGACGGTGAGGCCGTCTGGCGGTTGAAGGCCAGCCTGCTGACGGATATCGCCGAGTACATCGACGCGACCGATGGATGCGTGCCTTACCGCTGCGAGCGCGTGCAGGAGCGCATTGCGTTCCTACGCGAGGCGGCGGAGGAGAACGCGGGCGTCAACCGGGCACTGCAGGCGATTCTGGACGAGCCGCTGGATCTGCTGCCCAATCTGGAAGACAGCGAGCGCCAGCGGGTGAAGAGTGGCTGGTCGGACTCGTTCGACGACATCTATCACCAGACGTGGCTGCTGAACGATCTGCAGAGAATGCATGCCCGGATGATGGCGGAGTACCCACGGCGCGCACCGGTGTCGTGGTTGCCGAAGTGGATGACGGGTTCGACGCCGGAGCCTCGAAACGGAACGCCGTTGTAACACCGCAACCGGCCCCCTGTAGAGCCGAGCCCACGCTCGGCTGCTCTTCGGTCAGGTATCCGGATGTCTGAAACACCGTGCGGACCAATGGTCCGCACCCACCAAAGGCGGGGACCGCGCTCCCTGTAGAGCCGAGCCCACGCTCGGCTGCTCTTTGGTCAGGTGTCCGGATCTCTGAAGCACAGTGCGGACCAACGGTCCGCACCTACCAATACCGGCGCTACCGTCACCCGCCGATATACGCGGTGATCTCCGCCTCAGCCAGCACCTGCCGCAACTGCGCCACAGACGCACGCCGCATCGGCTTCTCATCCACCGGCGACAGCGGTGCCTGACGCAGGGCGTCATACGGCAGCACCGCCAGGTCGAAGGTCAGCTCTTCGGCACTGAACACCCACACCGGCACGTCCAGGCAGCGCTCGCGGTCCATGCGCAAACGGCGCGTCCGCGATTCGGCGGGGATGCCGTGTTCGTCCAGGAAGCGGTGCACGGCTTCCGGGTCGTCACTGTGCAGGTGCAGCTGCACGGGGCTGTTGGCGTCGGCGGTGCCATCCAGCACCGGGCCAGCCAGGCGAGGGGCGAAGCCGTGCAGGAACTCCAGTGCGCGCATGGCGGCTTCGCGGCGGCGCTGCAGTTCGTTGCCATGCTGGGGCCCGGAAAACAGCCGCTGGTACTCGCGCAGGGCGTCTTCGATCTCGGTGTTGCGGGGCAGGGAGGCATCGTCGTGGATGCCGAGCCGGCTGGCGGCCTTCAACTTGGCCTGGTGGTAGTCGCGGATGCCGCCTTCGGCCATCAGGCGGGCGGCTTCGTGGGCGAGGCGGTGGCGCCGCTCGCGGGTCTGGCTGGCAGCATGCTGACGGGCGCGATGCATGCGATGACTCCCTGTTGCGACCTGGCTACAGACTAGCGCACGGATGTGACATCTGCGTGGGTATTTCGCGGAGATGCCGCTGCGCTCGCCGGGCATGGCCCGGCGCTACCCGGCAAGACCGTGCCGCTGACCCACCAACGCTTTGGTAGGTGCCGACCTTGGTCGGCACGAGGCGCCAACCAAGGTTGGCGGCTACCAGGGGCAGCATCGATGCCAACCCACGGTTGGCACCCACCAACGCTTCGGTAGGTGCCGACCTTGGTCGGCACGGGGCGCCAACCAAGGTTGGCAGCTACCAGGGGCGCATCGGTGCCAACCCGCGGTTGGCACCCACCAAACCCTTCCTCAGAAGATATCGAACGCGGCGGCGTCGGCCTGCGGGGTATTGAGGTTCAGGTCGTAGTCGGTCAGGCGGTCCATGTCTTCCACCTTCACCCACTCGGTCGCACCGTTGAGGGTGGCCTGGACCATGCCGCTGGGCGGCTCGTTCTGCGCGATCGGGGTGTCCTTCAGCGCGGTGCGCATGTAGTCGATCCAGATCGGCAGGGCGGCCTTGCCACCGTATTCGCGGTAACCCAGCGAGCGGAAATCGTCGCGGCCCACCCACACGGTGGTCACGTACGGGCCGCCGAAGCCGGAAAACCAGGCGTCGCGGTGGTCGTTGGTGGAGCCGGTCTTGCCGCCCACGTCCTCGCGGCCGAGCACCTTGGCCTGGGCACCGGTACCGCGCTGGACCACGTCGCGCATCATCGACACCAGCTGGTAGGCGGTGCGGGCGTCGATCGCGCGCGGGGCGGTGCGGGCATCGGGGTTGACCGGCGCGGCCGGGGTTTCGGTCTTGGCTTCGGCCTTGGCCGCAGCAGCCGGGTCCACCTTCGGGGCCGGAGCGCCGAAGTTGAAGCCGTCCACCACCTGGTTGACCGGCTGGCCGCTGCTGCCGGCACAGTCGCGGCAGGCCATCGCCGGGTTTTCCTTGAACACCAGGTTGCCGTCGCGGTCGTTCACCTGGTCGATCAGCCAGGTGTCCACGCGCGAGCCGCCGTTGGCGAACACGGCGTAGCCGCGGGCCACCGACAACGGGGTTAGCGAGGCGGTACCCAGCGACATCGACAGGTTCGGCGGCAGTTCCGATTCGGCGAAACCAAACTCGCTGATGTACTTGCGCGCGTAGTCCACGCCCATGCCATCGAGCAGGCGCACCGAGACCAGGTTGCGCGACTGCACCAGCGCCTCACGCAGGCGCATCGGGCCGCGGAAGCCGCCACCGTCGTTCTGCGGGGCCCAGGTCTTGCCGCGGCGGTCGCGGAACACGACCGGGGCGTCGAGCACGATCGAGGCCGGGTTGTAACCCTTGTCGAAGGCGGCGGCGTAGACGAACGGCTTGAAGCTCGACCCCGGCTGTCGACGGGCCTGGGTGGCGCGGTTGAACTTGTTGCCCGAGAAGCTGAAGCCACCGACCAGTGCCTTCAGCGCGCCGCTGTGGGCATCCAGCGAAACCAGGGCGGACTGGCCGCGCGGCAGCTGGTCCAGCAGCCACTCACCTTCCTTGGCGCCGGTGCGCACGCGCACGATGTCGCCACGCTGCACCAGCTTGCCCGGGGTCTTGTTGGTCCACTTGGCGGCGCCGGCCGGCAGCACGATCTCGCTGCGGTTGGCCAGCACCACAGTGGCGCTGCCATCGGCGCCGGTGCTGGCAACGATGGCCGGCAGCAGGCCGGCCTGGCCGAACATGCCGCGCAGGTGCTCGGCCAGGGCCGCGGCGTCTTCGCCGGCGCCCACCTGGACCTGCTTCTCAACGCCGTGCCAGCCGTGGCGGTGGTCGTACAGCAGCAGGCCGTCGCGCACCGACTGGTTGGCGGCGGTCTGCAGGGTGGCGTCAATGGTGGTGGTGACGTGGTAACCCTTGTTGACCACATCGCCGCCGAAGCGGGCGATCATTTCCTGGCGCACCAGCTCGGCCACGTACGGGGCATCGACCTGCACCGGCGGCTCATGCGCGGTGGCGTGCATCGGCACGGCCTTGGCCGCGTCGGCCTCGGCCTGGCTGACGAACTTCAGGTCGGCCATGCGCTGCAGCACGTAGTTGTCGCGGCGCTGGCGGGCACGTTCCGGGTTGGAGATCGGGTTGCCCGAAGACGGGAACTTGGGGATGCCGGCCAGCGAGGCCATCTCGTCCAGGTCCAGCTCGTTCAGTTTCTTGCCGTAGTAGAACTCGGCGGCGGCGGCCACGCCGTAGGCACGGTTGCCGAAGAAACTCTTGTTCAGGTACAGCTCGAAGATTTCGTCCTTGCTCAGCTCGGACTCGATCTTCCGCGCCAGCAGGATCTCGGCCAGCTTGCGGGTGTAGCTGTACTCGGAGCTGAGGAAGAACTGGCGGGCGACCTGCTGGGTGATGGTGGAGCCACCGGGCACGCGCTTGTCGCTGGTGGTGGCCAGCAGCCATACGGCACGGCCGATACCCATGTAGTCGACGCCGCCATGCTCGTAGAAGCGGGCATCCTCGGTAGCCAGGAACGCCTGCTTCAGGCGCTCGGGCACGTCCTTCATGGTGATCGGGGTGCGCCGGGTCTCGCCGAACACCGCCATCAGCTTGCCGTCGGCAGCGTAGACGTACATCGGCTCCTGCATTTCCACGTCGCGCAGGGTCTGCACGTCGGGAAGCTTGGAGGAAACGGCATAGTACAGACCGCCTACGGCGGCCGCGCCGATCAGCGCCAGGACCAGGACAATCAGGAAGATCCAGCGCAGCCAGCGGCGGAGTCGAGTCATCGGGTTCAGATTCCGATTGCGAATTTCGTGGTCGCAGAGTATAGATTACGCAAGGTGGCGGCTGGGGTCGTCGCCGGGGAGCGCAAAGGGAACAGTCAGGGGCTGCATGGTGAATCCGTGAGGGACTTCACAGCAGGGCCGTTGCCATTTGCTAAGAATACGTTATTAATGCTCGGGCGCAGGTCTTGCGTCCAAGTGCCCGTCGGCAGGGGAGAAACCGTGGGGCTCATCCCAAAAAGTCAGTCGCCGCTTGTAGGCGTCGACATCAGTTCGACTGCGGTAAAGCTTTTGCAGCTGTCCCGCAGTGGCAATCGTTTTCGTGTGGAACATTACGCTGTGGAACCTCTTCCGCCGAATGCGGTGGTGGAGAAGAACATCGTGGAAGTGGAGGCCGTGGGTGAGGCCATCCGCCGCGCGATGAACCGCTCGGGGAGCAAGGCCAAGCTGGCCGCTGCCGCCGTCGCTGGGTCGGCGGTGATCACCAAGGTGATCCCAATGCCGGCCGAGCTCGACGAGAACGACATGGAAGCCCAGATCGAGCTGGAAGCGGTCAACTACATTCCGTACCCGATCGAGGAAGTGAACCTGGACTTCGAGGTGATCGGGGCGATCCCGAACAACCCGGAGATGGTCCAGGTGCTGCTGGCCGCGTCGCGTTCGGAAAACGTGGAACTGCGCCAGTCCGCGCTGGAACTGGGTGGCCTGCAGGCCAAGGTGATGGACGTGGAGGCCTTCGCGGTCGAGAACGCCTATGCCCTGGTCGCCAGCGAGCTGCCGGTGTCCATCGAGGGCGTGGTCGCGCTGGTCGACATCGGCGCCACCATGACCACCCTCAATGTCCTGCGCGGTGGCCGCAGCCTGTACAGCCGCGAACAGGTGTTCGGTGGCAAGCAGCTGACCGACGAGATCATGCGCCGCTACGGCCTGAGCTACGAGGAAGCGGGCCTGGCCAAGCGCCAGGGCGGGCTGCCGGAAAGCTACGAGATGGAAGTGCTGGAGCCGTTCAAGGAAGCCACGGTCCAGCAGATCAGCCGCCTGCTGCAGTTCTTCTATGCGGGCAGTGAATTCAACCGCGTCGATCACATTGTGCTGGCCGGTGGCTGCGCCGTGCTCGGTGGCCTGCCGGAAATGGTCGAAGAGCAGCTGGGCGTGCCGACCGTGATCGCCAACCCGCTGGCACAGATGACCCTGGGCCCGAAGGTGAACGCACATGCGCTGGCCCAGGATGCCCCCGCGCTGATGATCGCCACCGGTCTGGCGCTGAGGAGCTTCGACTGATGGCGCGCATCAATCTATTGCCCTGGCGCGCCGAGCGGCGCAAGCAACGCCAGCGCGAGTTCTACGCAATGCTGGGCATGGCCGCGATCGGTGGCCTGCTGCTGTCGCTGGTGATCTGGTTCTACTACGACCGCCAGGTGAGCGGCCAGATGGACCGCAACGCCTATCTGGAAGCCGAGATCGAGAAGGTCAAGGAACAGAACAAGGAGATCGACCGCCTCGACGCCCAGAAGGAACGCCTGCTGGCCCGCAAGAAGGTGATCGAGGAACTGCAGGCCAAGCGCTCGCAGATGGTCCACCTGTTCGATGCGCTGGTGCGCACCATTCCTGACGGCGTGGTACTGACCGCGCTGAAGCAGGAAGGCGATGTACTGACCCTGGAAGGCCGTACCCAGTCCAATGCCCGTGTTTCGGCCTACATGCGCAACCTGGATACCTCCGGCTGGATGACCAACCCGGAGCTGTCGATCATCGAGGCGCGTGATCCGGAGAAGGACAAGGACGGCAAGGCGGGTCCGGTTGCGGACATGAAGGCGCTGCCGTACGTGTTCGTGGTCAAGGTGAAGCTGCCGGCACAGAGTGAAGAGGTGGCGGCGACGCCGGGCCTGAACGCAGACGGCACGGTTGCGCCGGCAGCGCCGGCACCCGTGGCTCCGCTTGCCGCGGGTCCGGATGCTGCCACGCCGGCGGCACCGGCCGCAGGCCAGCCAGCGGCGGCTCCGGCGGCTCCGGCGGCACCGGCCGCAGGCCAGCCAGCGGCGGCTCCGGCGGCTCCGGCGGCACCTGCAGCAGTACCGGCCAATCCACCGGCCGCGCCGAACCAGCCGGCTGCCAAGCCCGCCCCGAAGCCTGAGGGCAGCCGCCTGGCGCAGCCGCCGCAGGCCTTCCATGCCCCGCTGCAGGGGGACCGCGCATGAGCCAGAAGATCGATCTGAAGAACCTTGATTTCAACGACATCGGCAACTGGCCGCAGAAGGCCAAGATCGTCTTCTGCTCGCTGCTGGCGCTGGTGATCATGTTCGTGGCGTGGATGCTGCTGATCAGCGGCAAGCGCGAGGAACTGGCCGGCCTGGAATCGAAGGAAGTCGAGCTGCGCACCGAGTTCACCAAGCAGCAGGAACGCGCGGTGAACCTGGCGCCGCTGAAGCAGCAGCTGGCACAGATGGAACAGGTGCTGCAGCAGATGCTGCGGCAGCTGCCCAGCAAGACCGAAATGCCGGACCTGATCATCGACATCTCGCAGACTGCGCTGTCCAGCGGCCTGACCAACGAGCTGTTCGAGCCGGAGCAGGAGCAGGTGAAGGAGTTCTACGCCGAGAAGCCGATCAAGCTGCGCATGGTGGGTAGTTACCACCAGTTCGGCGCGTTCGTCAGTGGCGTCGCCTCGCTGCCGCGGGTGGTGATCCTGACCATGCACGACATCAACCTCAAGCCCAAGGACAAGACCGGCGGCAACGTCCGCAGTGGTGCGCTGGAACTGTCCGGCACGGTCAAGACCTATCGCTACCTGGACGAGACCGAGGTGCAGGAACAGCAGAAGGCTGAAGCCGGCAAGGAGGACAAGAAGTGATCCGTTCCTTCTTCGCACGTTGTGGAATGGCTGCTGCAGTGCTGTTGCTGGCTGCGTGCGGCCGTGGCGTGACCAGCACGCCCGGCGATGCACCGAACCTGGAAAAGTGGGTGGAGGGTGAGCGTGCACGACCGGCGCAGCCACTGGAGCCGCTGCCGGTGATGCAGCAGTTCGAGACCTTCGAATACTCCGCGCAGGGCATGCGTGATCCGTTCACCGATGCCTGGACCAATCCGCAGGGGAGCGGTGGGTTGCGGCCGGATCCGAACCGGCGCAAGGAGCCGCTGGAAGGCTTCCCGCTGGACGCACTGGACATGGTCGGCACCATCGGCACCGGCGCAGGCACTGTCGCGCTGGTGATGGGACCGGACAAGGTGACCTACCGGGTGCGCCCGGGCGGTTACCTGGGGCAGAGCGACGGACGGGCCACCGCGGTCTTCGAGGACCGCGTGGAGCTGATCGAACTGGTGCCGGATGGCGCGGGTGGCTGGCTGGAACGGCCGGCAACGCTCTCGCTTGAAGATCAATGATCGTTTACTGGGGATAGCACGATGACCTTTCACCAAGCCAAGGGGCTGCGTCCCGTCCGGCGCTCTACCTTGAACCGTGTCAGCGCGCTGGGAGTCGCGCTGATGCTGGCCTGCGCTCCGGCGCTGGCTGCCGCACCGGCGGAAAAGCCGGTGGGCACCACCGTGGCACCGGCTGCAGCACCGGCCGGCCTGTCGGTGGCCAAGATCGATTTCAAGCGGGGCGATGATGGCGCCGGGCGCCTGATCGTCCAGTTCGACGGCCAGGGCGCGATCCCGGACCTGCGTACACAGGGCAACAGCGTGGTCGTGGACGTCGGCAATGCCCGTCTGCCGGCCAACCTGCAGAAGCCGATGAATGTCGTCGACTTCGCCACGCCGGTGCAGCGCATCGACGCCAAGCCGTCCGGTGCCGGTACCCAGCTGGTGCTGAGCACCGGCGGTGCGGTCGAATCGCTCGCCTACCAGAGCGGCAACGAGTACGTGGTCGAGATCAGCCCGCGGCAGGCCCCGGCCGCTGTAGGCGCGGTCACTGCCGGCAGCGTCACCCAGGCAGCCAAGGCATTGCCGCAGCGCGGCTTCACCGGCAAGCCGGTGACCTTCAACTTCCAGGACGTGCCGGTGCGCACCGTGCTGCAGTTGATTGCCGAAGAGTCCAACCTCAACGTGGTGGCCTCCGACTCGGTGCAGGGCAACGTGACCCTGCGCCTGGTGAATGTGCCATGGGACCAGGCGCTGGACATCGTGCTGCGCGCCAAGGGCCTGGACAAGCGTCGCGACGGCAGCGTGATATGGGTCGCTCCGCAGGCCGAACTGGCCAAGTTCGAGCAGGAGAAGGAAGACGCGCGCATCGCCATCGAGAACCGCGAGGACCTGGTCACCGATTACGTCCAGATCAACTACCACAGCGCCACCCAGATCTTCAAAGCACTGACTGAAGCCAAGGGCATCGGTGGCGGTGGCGGTGGTGGCGCTGGCGGCGGCGGTGGTGGCTCATCCTCGCAGGAGGACAGTGGCTTCCTGTCCGGTCGCGGCCGCATCGTGGCCGACGAGCGCACCAACACGCTGATGATCAGCGACATTCCGAAGAAGATCGCGCGCATGCGCGAGCTGATCAACGTGATCGACCGCCCGGTCGACCAGGTGCTGATCGAAAGCCGTATCGTCATTGCGACCGACACCTTCGCCCGCGAGCTGGGTGCGAAGTTCGGCATCAGTGGCAGCCGTGACAACGTCTACTTCAGTGGCAATCTGGAAGCCAATCGCCTGACCCGCGAATCGCAGGTCAAGACGGCGCAGGACAATGCCAAGGCCGAGCGTGACTGGATTGCCGGCGGCCGCGTCGGTCCGCCGCCGGTGGCGACGGGCTCGACCATCACCCGCGGCCTGAACTGGAGCCTGCCGGTTGCTACGGCCAGCAATCCGGGTTCGCTGGCCCTGTCGATCCTCAACGCCGGCTACCTGCTGGATGTGGAGCTTTCGGCCATGCAGGAAGAGTCGCGTGGCGAAGTGATCTCCAACCCGCGTGTGGTCACCACCAACCAGCGCGAGGCAACGATCAAGCAGGGCAAGGAAATCGGCTATGTCACCATCAGTGGTGGCGGCACCGGTGGCGTTGCAACGCCGAACGTGCAGTTCAAGGAAGTGGTGCTGGAACTGAAGGTCACGCCGACCATCACCAACGACAACCGCGTGTTCCTCAACATGCAGGTGAAGAAGGACGAAGTGGACCAGCTCATCCAGCTGGACGGTTACGGCACCGTGCCGTCGATCAACCGCCGTGAGGTCAACACCGCGGTGCTGGTCGAGGACGGCCAGACCGTGGTCATCGGTGGCGTGTACGAGTTCACCGACCGCAGCAGCATCAGCAAGGTGCCGTTCCTGGGCGACGTGCCGTTCCTCGGCAACCTGTTCAAGAAGCGTGGCCGCAACAAGGACAAGGCCGAACTGCTGGTGTTCGTGACCCCGAAGGTGCTGCGCGTGGCCAAGCAGAACTGAGCCATCGCACCCCGCAACACGAAGAGGGCCGCCCTGTGCGGCCCTTCTTCGTTTGGGCCCCCTTCCACGCCTACGGCCCGGTAGATCCAGGTCATGCGTGGATGCTGTTCAGCCGTTCTTGATGCCAATCGCAGGGCACCCTGCGATGATGTCGGGAACCCGTGCCGTCCTGCGCCGGTCAAAGGCCCCCATGAACCTGCCACCGCCGATGCCCGAAACCGTTTCGCCGCCGCCCGCGCCGGCTACCTCCCGCCTGCATGCCGCTTTCAGCCAGCTGCGCGACGCATTGTCGGCCGAGATCGTGGGCCAGGCCGCGCTGGTCGAACGCCTGCTGATCGCCCTGCTGGCCGACGGCCACCTGCTGGTGGAAGGTGCCCCCGGCCTGGCCAAGACCACCGCCATCCGCGCGCTGGCCGCGCGCCTGGAAGCCGACTTCGCACGCGTGCAGTTCACCCCGGACCTGTTGCCGGCCGACCTGACCGGCACCGAGATCTGGCGCCCGCAGGAAGGCCGCTTCGAATTCGTGCCCGGCCCGATTTTCCACCCGATCCTGCTGGCCGACGAAATCAACCGCGCCCCGGCAAAGGTGCAGTCAGCGCTGCTGGAAGCGATGGGCGAGCGCCAGGTCACCGTGGGCCGCCACACCTACGCGTTGCCGCCACTGTTCCTGGTGATGGCCACGCAGAACCCGATCGAGCAGGAAGGCACCTTCCCGCTGCCGGAAGCACAGCTGGATCGCTTCCTGATGCACGTGCGCATTGGTTACCCGGACCAGGCGGCCGAATCGGAAATCCTGCGCCTGGCCCGCGAGCGCGCCCGTGGTGCGTTGGGCGAGTCGGCACCGGTACCGGAAAAGATGCCGATGCAGGATGTGTTCGATGCCCGCCGCGAAGTGCTGGACCTGCACATGGCGCCGGCGCTGGAGCGCTACCTGATCGAGCTGGTGCTGGCCTCGCGTGACCCGTCGCGCTATGACGCCGGCCTCGGCCGCCGCATCGCCTGGGGCGCCAGCCCGCGCGGCTCGATCGCGCTGGAGCGTTGTGCGCGCGCACGCGCCTGGCTGGCGGATCGCGACTTCGTCACCCCCGATGACGTGCGCGCGGTCGCTGCCGACGTGCTGCGCCATCGCGTGCTGCCCAGCTACGAAGCCACCGCCGAGGGTTGGGATGGCGAGCGCCTGGTGCAGGAACTGCTGGCCCGGGTGCCGGCACCCTGAGCCTGCGCATGACCGATCGATCCCTGGAACACGTACCCAGCGTCAGTGACGGTGACGGGCTGCGCCCACAGCTGGCCGAACTGGTGGCACTGCGGCGGCTGGCGCAGCGTCCGCCACCGCCGCGCCGTGGCCGTGCCGGCAATGCCGGGCAGGCGCCGTCGCCGCTGCGTGGGCGCGGCATGGAATATGCCGAGTCGCGCGAGTACGTGGCCGGCGACGATGCACGCCATATCGACTGGCGGGTGACCGCACGGACCGGTCGTGCCCATACCAAGTTGTTCCAGGCCGAGCGCGAGCGGGTCAGCCTGATCGTGGCCGATACTTCACCGTCGCTGTACTTCGGCACCCGCGTGCGCTTCAAGTCGGTGCAGGCCGCACGCGCCGGCGCCGTCGCCGCGTGGTCGGCGCAGCGCCGTGGCGATCGCATCGGCGCCTTGCGTGGCAGCGACCGTGAACCACCGATTGCCCCCGCAGGCGGTCCGCGCGGCGTGCTGCGCGTGCTCGACGCACTGACCCGCTGGTATGCGCAGCCGCCTGCCGATGATCTGGGCCTGGAGCGCGCGCTGGACCACGCCGGCCGCGTGCTGCGCCCGGGTGCGCGCATGCTGGTGCTGGCCGATCCGCAGCAGGCCATCCGCATTCCGCCGGCACGCTGGAGCGCGCTGGCCCAGCATCACGACCTCAGCCTGGTGCTGCTGGTCGATCCGCTGGAACTGCAGCCGCCGTCGGCCGCGCTGCAGTTCCAGACCCTGCAGCAGCGCATTGGCCTCGACCTGCGCCGCAGCGAGGTGCAGGCCCATTGGCAGGCGCATTTCGTTGAACCGCTGCAGGAGCTGCGGCGTCAGCTCGGTGCGCGCCGTGTCGACGTGCAGGTGCTGTCCACCGACGCGCCCAGCGATGCCTGGCTGGCACCGTCGCCGACCGAGGTGCCGGCATGAGCGCCAATCTGCCGCTGCGTGATGTGCAGCTGCCGCCGCCACCATCCTGGTGGCCGCCGGCACCGGGCTACCTGATGATCGGTGGCGTGTTGCTGCTGGTGCTGCTGGTGGTGGCTGTGCTGTGGTGGCGCCGCCGCCGTCGTCACCAGCGCTGGTTGCAGCTGTTCGACCAGGAGTTGGCTGCCAGCCACGACGCCGTTGCGGAACTGGCGGCCATTGCGGGACTGCTGCGTCGTGCCGCCCGCCATGCGCGTCCGGGCAGCGAGTCGCTGCGCGATGAGGCCTGGTGGCAGCGCGTGGATCCGCAGGGCACATTGCCGGAAGCACGCCGTAGCCTGTTGGCCGAAGGTGCCTATCGCCCACGCGTGGACGTCAACGAGGTGGCCGCAGTACGCCGCTGGGCGCGCGAGCGCTACCTGGCGCTGCTGCTGGAGCGCCGCCGATGAACGTGCTGGCGAGTTACTGGCCGTGGCCGGACCTGCAGCTGGCATGGCCGCTGGCCCTGCTGGCGCTGCCGCTGCCGTTGTTGATGCATTGGTGGAAACGCCGTGCCGATCCGGGCGCTGCGCTGCGCGTGCCGTATGCGGCCACCGAACTGGAAGCGCTGGCCGGTGGCGGCCGCGTCGATGTGTCGTGGCTGCGCACGCTGCTGCTGTGGCTGGGCTGGTGCGCGCTGTGCGTGGCGCTGGCGCGTCCGCAGCAATTGGGTGAGGCGATCACGCCGCCGCAGGAAGGCCGGCAGATGATGCTGGCGATGGACGTGTCCGGCAGCATGGGCGAGGGCGACATGGTGCTGGGCGGGCAGGCGGTTGATCGCCTCACCGCAGCCAAGGCCGTGCTGGCCGATTTTCTTGATCGTCGTGCCGGGGATCGCATCGGCCTGCTGGTGTTCGGTGACCGTGCTTACACGCTGACGCCACTGACCGCCGACCTGGCCAGCGTGCGCGATCAGCTGCGCGACAGCGTGGTCGGCCTGGCCGGCCGCGAGACGGCCATTGGCGATGCCATCGGCCTGGCGGTGAAGCGGCTGCGCAGCCAACCCGAGGGCCAGCGCGTGCTGATCCTGCTGACCGATGGCGTGAGCAATGCCGGCGTGCTGGAACCGTTGCGTGCGGCCGAGGTGGCGCGCGCCGAAGGCGTACGCATCCACACCGTGGCCTTTGGCGGTGACGGCAGCATGCGCCTGTTTGGTATTCCGATCTCTGCCGACCAGGACCCGGTCGACGAAGCGACGTTGAAGAAGATCGCCAACATGACCGGCGGCCAGTTCTTCCGCGCACGTGACACCGCACAGCTGGCCGGCATCTATGCCGAGCTGGACCGGCTGGAGCCGATCGCGGCGAAGGGTCCGAGCCTGCGCCCGCGCGAGGAACGCTACGCATGGGCGCTGGGGCTGGCCTTGTTGCTGGGCGCATTGGCCTGGCTGTGGCCGGAGCGTCGCCGATGATCGCGTTGGTTTCGAATCTTCCCGACTGGAACGCGCTGCACTTCCTGCGCCCGGAATGGCTGTGGGCGTTGCTGGCGCTGCCGCTGATCATCGCGGTGGCGTTGTACCGGCAGCGGCGCAGCAATGTGTGGCGGCAGGCGGTGGATGCGCACCTGCTGCCGCATCTGCTGGCGGCTGGCACGCGCCGTCGTGCGCGCCTGCCGTGGGCGCTGCTGCTGGGCTGGACGCTGGCATCGCTGGCGATGGCCGGGCCAAGCTGGCGCCAGCAGGCGCAACCGATGTTCCAGGCCAGCGCACCGTTGCTGGTGGTGCTGGACCTGTCCAGCCGGATCACCGCCACCGACCTGCCGCCCTCGCGCCTGCTGCAGGTGCGTGCAAAGGTAGGTGAGCTGCTGCGCGCGCGCCAGGGCGGGCAGGTCGGTCTGGTGGTGTACGCCGACGATGCCTACACCGTCGCGCCGCTGACCGATGACGGCAGCAATGTCGCGCTGTATCTGGATGCGCTGTCACCTGAAGTGATGCCGCGCGACGGCCAGCGCGCCGACCGTGGCATCGACTGGGCGACCCGGCTGATGCGGCAGATCGGTGCATTGCGCGGGCAGATCCTGCTGGTGACCGACCAGGCCGACGGCGAAGCCGGATTGGCCGCAGCACAGGCACGCAGCCTGGGCCTGCAGGTGTCGGTGCTGGGGCTGGGTACGCCAGCCGGTGCGGCCTATCGCGATGGCAGCGGGCAGATCCGCCAGGCCGCACTGGATGAAGCCAGCCTGCGCGCGGTGGCCACGGCCGGCGGCGGACGCTATGCGCGCATTGCCGCCGATGACAGCGATCTGCGTGCGTTGGGCGTGCTCGATGTGCGTGAGGGCACGACGGCGGAGCGACCGGGCGAGGGCAGGCAATGGCGCGATGAAGGTTTCTGGCTGCTGCCGCCCCTGATGCTGCTGGCGCTGTTGGCGTTCCGTCGCCGCGCATTGCTGGCTGCCGTACTGGCAGTGGGCCTGCTGCCATGGATGGGCGAGGTGCAGGCGCAGGCGCCGTCGGCCGCTGCGCCGCAGCCGGTGCAGGGCACACTGTGGAAGCGCAGCGACCAGCTGCAGCATCAGCGCCTGGCCGACGGCGTGCAGGCATACCGCAATGGCGACTTCGCCAGTGCGCGCAAGCAGTTCGAGGGCATCGACAACGATGCCGGTTGGTACAACCTGGCCAACGCACTGGCACGCCAGGGCAACTACGACGAAGCCATTGCTGCCTACGATCGCGCATTGGCGCTGCATCCGGGCATGGCCGACGCGGTGGCCAACCGTGCGGTGGTCGATGCCGCGCGCAAGCGCAAGTCATCCGGTGGCCAGGGCCAGGATCAGCAGAAGCCGCCGCAGAACGGGCAGCAGAAACAACCGCAGAATGGTCAGGGCCAGCAGAATCCGCAGGGCCAGCAGCCGCAGCAGGGCCAGAAGGATTCCGGCCAGGGCCAGCCGCAGTCTGGCCAGCAGGGCCAGCCCAAGCCGGGCGACGACAAAACGCAGTCGAACCCGCAGCCCGGCGAGCGTGGCCGCGACGGCCAGCAGGCACCACCACAGGTGGAAGACGCCAAGGCGCAGGCGCAGGCCGATGAACAGCAGCGCCAGCGCATGCAGCAGGCGATGCAGCAGGCGCGCGAGGGTCAGGCCGACAAGGACGGCAAGCCGGTACCAGGCAGCGATGGCGCCACGCCACGCCAGCGCGAGGAGCAGCAGGCGGTGGAGGCGTGGATGCGGCGTGTGCCGGATGATCCGGGCGCGTTGCTGCGGGCCAAGTTCCAGCTGGAAAACGAACGCAGGAAGAGGGAAGGGCGATGACGCGGGCGACGAACATGCATGGGCGCTGGCCGCTGCAGGTACTGGCGGCACTGCTGCTGTGGCTGCCGCTGCTGGCGTGGGCGCAGCCGCGCGCCTGGCTCGACCGCGACCGTGTTGCGATGGGCGATACGGTCACCCTCAACGTCGAGAGTGACCAGGGCGCACCCGACTTCAACCCGTTGCGTACCGACTTCGACCTCAGTGGGCAGACCAGCAGCCGCCAGGTGGAGTGGAGCAACGGCGCCATGCAGCAGCGCAATCTGTACGGTGTGGCGCTGACGCCGCGTCGCAGTGGTGCGCTGGTCATTCCCGGCCTGCAGGTGGGCAGCACGCGGACCGCGCCGCTGACCCTGCAGGTGGACGCCGCCACCGTCGCCGGTCCGGACAGCAACGCGATGGCCTTCATCGAAACCGTTGTCGATGATCAGACGCCGTACGTGCAGCAGAGCGTAGGCGTGGTGGTGCGGCTGTACTTCGCCTCGCAGCTGGCGTCCGGCGAACTGGTGCTGGATACACCGGCCGGCGCGTCGTTGCAGCGCGTGGGCGACGACCGCACCGACGTGCGCCAGGTCAATGGCCGCCGTTACAACGTGGTCGAGCGCCGCTTCCTGCTGATCCCCGAGCGCAGCGGTGCACTGCGGCTGGCCGGTGCACGCTTCAACGGGCGTAGTGCCGGTGGGTTCTTCGATGATTTCTTTGGCGGCGGCGATGGCCGCATGAATGCCACCGGCGTCGACCGCACCCTGCAGGTGCAGGCACAGCCGGCGCAGGCACTGCAGCCGTGGCTGCCGCTGCAGAGCCTGCAACTGCGCTACACCAGCGCGCCGACCAGTGCGCGCAGCGGGGAAGCCGCCAACATCGTGGTCGAGGCGATTGCCGAAGGCGCGACCCGCGCGCAGTTCACTGATCTGCCGGTGCCCGAGGTCGGCAGCAACGCGCAGGTCTTCGCCGAGCCTGCGCAGTATGAGGAGACCTTCAACGGCAGTACGCCGCGGCTGAAGATCACCCGCCGCTATTCGATCGTGCCGCGCCAGCCCGGTTCGCTGGTGGTGCCGGGGCCGCAGCTGCCATGGTGGGATGTTCGCAGCGGCAAGGCACAGGAAGCGCGCCTGCCAGACCTGACGCTGGCCGTTGCAGCGGGCAACGGCGCAAGCAACGCGCCGCCGGCACCCTTGCCGCCGATCGACACCGATGCGGCGCTGCCCGGTGCCGATGGCCAGGACAGCCGTATCGCGGCGACCGATCCGCGCGCCAGTGGCCTGTCCGAACGGCCATGGCCGTGGATGGGAGCGGCCATCGGCCTGGCGTTGCTGTGGCTGCTGACCCTGCTGTGGGGTTGGCAACGTGGCCGTCGCCCGCGTGCGGCGGCGCCGGTGGCGGGTCGCTCGGCTGCGCCGGTTGTGGCGAGCGGACGTGCCGGTCTAGCCGAACTGCGCCGTGTGCTGGATGGCGAAGGTTTTGAGCAGGTCGAAGCGCAGCTGTGTGCGATGGCCGGTGTCGAACGTATCGAGCAGGTCATCGACCGCCTGGCTGACCCCGGACAGCGACAGGTGCTGCAGGACCTGCAGCAGGCGCGCTGGGGTGGGCAGGGCGACTTGGCGTCGCTGCGTGCGCGCCTGCGCGAGGCCTTCCGTGACGGACCGCACTGGTCGGCGGCTGCGGGCACCGCTGACACTGGTCTGGCGCCGCTGTATCCGCCACGGCGAACCTGAACCGGCGCCGCTTGCGCGCTTTGTTAGAGTGCATTCATTTTTCGAGGAAACCCGCGTATGACAGCAGCTGCTGCCGACAAGAAGAAGTTGCCCCTGCATTGGAAGATGGGCATCGGCTTCGCGATCGGCCTGGTCCTGGGACTGATCGTGCACGCCCTGGGTGGCAGCGTCGATGGTCTGCAGGCCGGTGCCAAGTGGGTAATGGACTACATCACCACCCCGGCTTCGGGCCTGTTCCTCAACCTGATCTTCATGCTGATCGTGCCGCTGATCTTCTCGGCGCTGATCATGGGCGTGTCGGAGATGGGCGATATCCGCGCCCTCGGCCGCATCGGCTGGAAGACCCTGGCCTATACCGTGCTGCTGTCCGGCATCGCCGTCGGCATCGGCCTGGTGCTGGTCAATCTGCTCAAGCCGGGCGTGGGCGTCGACCCGCAGGTCGCGGCAATGATGCTGTCGGAGAACGCCGAGCGCAGCAAGGAGATCGTTGCTGGCATCCATGGCACGCCGAAGGGCATGGACATGCTGCTGTCGATCGTGCCGAGCAACGTGCTGCAGGCCGCGTCTGACAACGGCGCGATCCTGTCGCTGATGTTCTTCGCGCTGATGTTCGGCATCGGCATGGTGCTGACCGACAACGAGAAGGTCGCCCCGCTGCGCCGCGCCATCGAAGGCGTGTTCGAAATCTCGATGACCCTGATCAACCTGGTCATCCGCCTGGCGCCGTACGCGGTGGCCTGCTTCATGTTCAACCTGGCCGCACTGTTCGGCTTCGAGCTGATCATCCGCCTGGGCGCCTACGTGGGCGTGGTGGTGCTGGCACTGGGCCTGCACATGGTGGTGACCTACGGTACGGCCGTGTGGCTGTCCGGCCGTTCGCCGCTGTCGTTCTTCCGCGATACCCAGGAGGCGACAGTGATGGCGTTCTCCACCGCGTCCAGTAATGCCACCCTGCCGACCGCGCTGCGCGTGGCCGACCAGATGGGCCTGCCGCAGCGGGTTTCGCGCTTCGTGCTGACCGTGGGTGCCACCGCCAACCAGAACGGCACCGCGTTGTTCGAGGGCGTGACGGTGATCTTCCTGGCCCAGTTCTTCGGCGTGGATCTGAGCATCGGCCAGCAGATCATGGTGATGGCGGTCTGCATCCTCGGTGGCATCGGTACCGCCGGCGTACCGTCCGGCTCGCTGCCGGTGGTGGCGATGATCTGCGCGATGGTGGGCGTGAACCCGCTGGGCATCGGCCTGATCCTGGGCGTGAACCACTTCCTGGACATGTGCCGTACCGCGCTGAACGTCACCGGTGACCTGGCCCTGACCACCCTGGTGGCCAAGGGTGAAGGCCACGACGGCCCGGCGCTGACCCCGCACAAGGACTGAGTCCGGATTCCCGTCCCCCGGACTCCGGGGGCGGTAGTGCCGGCCGCTGGCCGGGTACGCGTCATCGCATGCGCGCTGCCGCTCCCACGTTTCGCGATGCGAATCGCGGGCCCCCCTTACCGGCCTCCACACCCCGGCGCCTATGGCGCAGCCCCCGAACTCCGGGGGCGGGTAGTGCCGGCCGCTGGCCGGCAACTTCATGATCTTCATTGAATTCTGCGCAACTGCCGGCCAGCGGCCGGCACTACCGGGCAAGGTGAACTGACCCCCCGCCCGGCGACTATGGGACAATAGGCCGCCCGCACGTCCGCGGCCGCCTCCCGATTCCGACAGAACCATGACGCAGCCTACCCGTCGCCAGTTGGCCAACGCCATCCGCTTCCTTGCCGCCGATGCGGTTGAAACCGCAAAGTCCGGCCACCCCGGCATGCCCATGGGCATGGCCGACATTGCCGAAGTCCTCTGGAACGACTATCTCCGCCATAACCCGAGCAACCCGCACTGGTTCAACCGCGACCGTTTCGTGCTGTCCAACGGCCACGGTTCGATGCTGCAGTACGCGCTGCTGCACCTGAGCGGTTACGACCTGCCGATCGAGCAGCTGAAGCTGTTCCGCCAGCTGGGCAGCCACACCGCCGGTCACCCGGAACGCCACGAGACCCCGGGCGTGGAAACCACCACCGGCCCGCTGGGCCAGGGTTTCGCCAATGCCGTGGGCTTCGCCCTGGCCGAGAAGCTGCTGGCACAGCGCTTCAACCGCCCGGAGCTGGAAGTGGTCGACCACCGTACCTGGGTGTTCATGGGCGATGGCTGCCTGATGGAAGGCGTGTCGCATGAAGCCGCTTCGCTGGCCGGCACCTGGGGCCTGCACAAGCTGGTCTGCTTCTGGGACAACAACCACATCTCCATCGACGGCAACGTCGAGGGTTGGTTCACCGACAACACCCCGGAGCGTTTCGAGGCCTATGGCTGGAACGTGGTCCGCGATGTCGATGGCCACGACCCGGAAAGCATCAAGGCCGGCATCGAGGCCGCGCTGTCGCAGAGCGACAAGCCGACCCTGATCTGCTGCCGCACCACCATTGGTTTTGGTTCGCCGAACAAGGCGGGCAAGGAATCCAGCCACGGCGCACCGCTGGGCAAGGACGAGCTGGAAGCCACCCGCAAGCAGCTGGGCTGGGAATACGGCCCGTTCGAGATCCCGCAGGCGATCTACGACGGCTGGCGCGCCAATGGTGCCGGCACCCTGCGCCAGGCCGAATGGGAACAGCAGTTCGACAAGTACGCCGCGCAGTACCCGGCCGAAGCGGCCGAACTGACCCGCCGTTCGCACGGCGACCTGCCGGCCGACTTCGTTGCCAAGGCCGATGCGTACATCGCCCAGGTGGCCGCTGAAGGCCCGACGATCGCCTCGCGCAAGGCCTCGCAGCTGGCCATCGAAGCCTACGCGCCGCTGCTGCCGGAAATCGTCGGTGGCTCGGCTGATCTGGCGCACTCCAACCTGACCCTGTGGAAGGGCAGCAAGTCGGTCGCCAGCGACGACGCCAACGCCAACTACGTGTACTACGGCGTGCGCGAGTTCGGCATGACCGCCATCGCCAACGGCCTGGCCCTGCACGGTGGTTTCATTCCGTTCGACGCCACCTTCCTGGTGTTCAGCGACTACGCCCGCAACGGCGTGCGCATGAGCGCGCTGATCCCGGCACACGCCATCCACGTTTACACCCACGACTCGATCGGCCTGGGCGAAGACGGCCCGACCCACCAGCCGGTGGAGCACCTGGCTTCGCTGCGTTACATCCCGAACAACGACGTGTGGCGTCCGTGCGATGCGGTCGAGTCGGCGGTGAGCTGGAAGGCTGCGATCACCCGTCAGGATGGTCCGAGCTGCCTGGTGTTCAGCCGCCAGAACCTGCCGCACCAGCCGCGCGACGCCGAGCAGATCGCCCAGATCGAGCGCGGTGGTTACGTGCTGGCCGATGCTGCTGGTACCCCGGACGTTATCCTGATCGCCACCGGTTCGGAAGTTTCGCTGGCGACTGAAGCCAAGGCCCAGCTGGACGCGGCTGGCCTCAAGACCCGCGTGGTCTCGATGCCGTCCACCGACGTGTTCCTGCGCCAGGATGCGGCCTACCGTGAATCGGTGCTGCCGAACGCCGTGCGCAAGCGCGTGGCCGTGGAAGCCGGCGTCACCGGTTTCTGGCGCCAGTTCGTCGGCCTGGACGGTGCGGTGATCGGTATCGACACCTTCGGCGCTTCGGCCCCGGCCGACCAGCTGTACAAGCACTTCGGCATCACCACCGCCCACGTGGTGGAAGCCGCCAAGGCGCTGTAAGCAGCCCGGCAGTGAGATGAAGGAAAGGCCGGCGCAAGCCGGCCTTTCTCTATTGGGTAGCGCCGGGCCATGCCCGGCGGATCAGATGCTCGCCGGGCATGGCCCGGCGCTACCGGAAACTTTTCTCAGGCGGTACGCGCCAGCGCCAGGCGCAGCAGTCGCGCGTCCAGGCGTTCGGCGAAATCCTTCGGTGCCTGCAGGCCCATGCGCTGCAGGTACACCGCATCGCCATCACCGGCCGGTTGCCGCAGCGCCGCCCAGACCGTGCGCAGCTTGTCGCCACGGGTCTGCGTGTTGGCCTTCAGCCAGCCCAGCGCCTTCACCAGCACCTGCTCGATCTCGTTGAAGTCGCTGCCCAGCGGATAGTCCGGCAGCGTGCCATCGGCGCGGAACGCTGCCAGCGCCGCCGTCAATGCCTGCGGTGTGTTGCGTTGCTGGCGCTCGGGATCCGGTTGCTTGGCCGCCAGCAGCTTGCGCGCGGCGTGTGCCTGCTGCAGCAGCCCGGACTGGAATGGCGCCTCGGTGATCGCAGCCATCGCGTGCACGCAATCCTCGTCGGTCAAGCCGCGCAGATCGGCGATGCCGTACTCGTTGAGGTAGATGTCGCGAAGGTGGCGTGGGATGGTGGTGTGCCCGTAGTTCCAGCGCACGTTGGATTCGCGATGGCCTTTATCATCGCGCGCGGCGCGGAACATCAGCACGCTGCGCGCTTCCGGCAGCGCATGTGCCATCGCCACGAAGTTGTACTGGCCGCCCACGCCGGACACCACACGGCCATCGTCCAGCGCATCCGACACCGCCGCACCCAGCGCGGTGGCCATCATGCAGGAGTTGAAGAAGCGCGCGTGCCGGCGCTGCAGGCGTTCCAGTGTCTCGTTGCCACCGTACAGCTGGTTGATCTCGCTGATGCGGCGCATGCCGATCGCGCGGCACTCGTCTTCCGGCAGCGTGCGCAACCATTCGTAGAACTCCGGCGAACCCAGGTAGAACGCACCGTGCAGGTACTCACCTTCGGCGGCCAGGGTGGCGTGGTCGATGGACAGGGTGCTGCCGTTTTCGATGCGTTGCATCAGCGCCAGGTCGTCGTGCACCTTGCGCTTGATCACGCCGGTCTGCACCAGGCGGCGGAAGCCCTCGTTGAGCATTTCGCTGCAGCCGTACAGGCCGACTTCGAACGGTTCCAGTCCGCCGATTTCCTGCACCAGCGGGTGGCTGGCCAGCTGCGGATCCAGCGCATGCAGCACGCGGCGGTAGCGCGCGTTGTCGGTGTGGCGAAGCACCAGCGCATGGCTGAGCGCGTCGGCCAGCGTGCCGATGCCGATCTGCAGGGTGCCGCCGTCGCGCACCAGCGTGCTGGCATACAGGCCAATGGCGTAGTCGGCATCACCGACCGGCTGCCGCGGCAGGCCGAACAGCGCCGGGTACGGCGGCGGTGGGGTGATCACCAGATCGAAGAACGACACATCGACCGTGGCCGAGCCACCCAGGTAGGGTAGCTGCGGATCGATCTCGGCGACCAGCAGCGGGCGCGGCAGGCCTCGCGCGGCGATCGCATCCAGCGTGTCCTGGGTAATGTCGTTGTTGCACGACAGCGAGAGCCGCCGGTCGTCCGGTCGCATTGCGACCTTCTGCACGATCACCTGCGGCGCGCGTTGAGCCACGGCATCGGCAGCGTGGGTGTAGTTCAGGCTGGTATAGCTGGATTGCGCCTGCCGCGAACCGAGCAGGGCGCCGGACTGCATGTAGAACTCTTCCACCTGCACATGTGCCGGCAGCGCATCGCGGGCGATCGCATCGGCATAGGCCAGGCGCGGGAAATCGTCGCCGAAATGGCGCTGCGCGAACGGTGCCATGAAGCGCGCTTCCAGGCCATTGCCGCGTGCCTTCGGCGGGTTCAGCGAGAGCGCGGTATACAGCTGCAGCGGCCGCGACGGATCGTGCTCGACGCGTGCGTAAAGGGCATTGAGCAGCCGATGCGGCTTGCCCAGTGCCAGCGGTGCCCCGATCCGCAGCGGCCCGTCCACGCGCGCAAACAACCAGTCGACGGCGGCGTCCAGGTCGGTGAGGTGTTCGGTCATGCGCGGTGGTCCTGCGTGTGGGGGAGTGCGGGCATTACAGCATGTCGGGCTTGAACCGCCGTCGACGCGAGACTTCGGCGCCAGACACCATGAACTGCCCATCGCCCCGGTAATGCACCGTGCGCGGCAGCTTTGGGCGTGGTGCAACATGGGCGCGCACGATTTCCCAGATGAACAGGTTGCTCGATTCCACTTGGCTATCGTCGTAGAGACGGCATTCGAAGCACGAATGACATTGCCCGACCAGAGGTGCACCGACCTCGCACGCGGGCTGTGCATCGAGCCCGAAGTGGGCGAACTTGTCGACCTCGCGGCCGCTGCAGTTGCCGATGTCCACCACGGTATCGAGCAGCTCCACGCCGGGCACGTTGATCACGCACTCGCCGCTGCCACGGGCCAGCGCGTGGCTGTGGTTCGCGTTCCACAGGTAGGTGGCGACCAGCGAAGGCGAGAAGCCCATCACCATGTGCCAGCCCATCGTCATCAGGTTGCGCTGGCCACGCCAGGCGGTGCTGAGCAGCACGATCGGGCCGGGTTCGAGGAAGCGGCGCGCCTGCTCGACCGGGAAATCCTTCTTGGGCAGCGCTTTCATCCGGGGCCTGGGGCGGGAGGTATCGATGCTGGCGCAGGTGCGATGAACCTGGAGTCGAGGGGCTTGACAGGCGATTCGATTACGCGCGTAATCGTGTTGTCGATTACGGATGTAAATCATGACCCCGATCAGCGAAGCCGAAGCCGTTGTGATGGAGGTGCTGTGGCAGCAGGCACCGCGTAGCGCCGACGAAGTGGTGGCCGCGCTGGCTCACCGCGACTGGGCCGAGCCGACCATCAAGACCCTGCTCAACCGCCTGCTGACCAAGGGCGCGATCGCCGCCGAGCGCGATGGCCGGCGCTACCTGTACCGGCCGCTGCTGCAGCGCCAGGCGTGGGTGGAGGCGCAGAGCCAGGACTTCATCGGCCGCGTCTTCGAAGGGCGGGTGGCACCGCTGGTCGCGCACTTCAGCGAACGCGGCCAGTTGAGTGCGCAGGACATCGCCGAACTGAAGAAGCTGATCCAGGAGCTGGACCATGACTGAGCTGCTCGATGGACTGTGGCAAGCCAGCCTGTGGCTGGCAGTGGGTGTGGTCGTGCTGGCGGTGCTGCGTCCCTTGCTGGTGCGCCTGGGGGGCGCGGCGTTGGCCTACCGCAGCTGGTGGCTGCTGCCGTTGCTGGGGGCATCGTTGCTGCTGCCGCTGCCGCAGGTGGCGCTTCTGGAGCATATGCCAACGCTGCCGCTGAAAGTGGTACCCGGCGCCGTCGAAGGCATGGCAGGGCAGTCGTTGCCGTGGGCCGGGCTGTTGCTGCTGGCATGGACGCTGGGGGCGGTCCTTTGTCTGCTACGCGATCTACGTGCGCAGCGGCGCTTTGAACGTGGCATGGGCCAACTGTGTGCACGCGCCGATGGCAGCTGGCAGGCCAGCGCTGATCCCGGGCTGCCCGCGCTGGTCGGCCTGTGGCGTCCGCGCATCGTGGTAGGCCCGGACTTCGACCAGCAGTTCACCGCACAGGAGCAGGGCCTGATCCTGCAGCACGAGCGCAGCCACCGTCGCAATGGCGATCATTGGGCTAATGGGGCGCTGCTGATGGCACGCGCGGTGTTCTGGTTCCATCCGCTTCTGCCGTGGGCCGCCCGCCGATTCCTGCGTGACCAGGAGCTGGCCTGCGATGCCCGCACCATTGCCCCGCAGCCTGCGCTGCGCGGTCTCTACGCCAGCACGCTGCTGAAGGCGCAGCTGGTCCATCCGGTTGCGCCCGCGGTCTGCCATTGGCGCAGCCAACCCGTGTTGAAGGAGCGTATCGCCATGTTGAAGCAATCCAAGCGGAAGGCATTGCCGTGGGTGTCGGGGCAGGTGCTGGTGGTCGGGTTGTGCCTGGGAATGGGAGCGGTGGCGTGGGCCAGCCAGGGTGGCGCGACGGGCGTGCCGTCGATCAGCGTCGAGCCGTTCGAACATGCTGAAGAAGATGCGGCCAAGGCGGGGCTGGACCGTCCGATCCAGGTCGACAAGATGCCGCCACCGTCCTATCCGAAGTCCGCCATCGAACAGCGCCAGGTGGGCGTGGTGAACCTGCGCGTGGACGTGGATGCCAAAGGCCATCCGACTGACGTCCAGGTACTCAGCGCAACCAATCCGGGTGTGTTCGATGCGGTGTCGATCGCCGCCGCGCGGAGCTGGACCTATCGTCCGGCGATGAAGAACGGAAAGCCGGTTGCAGGGGCTGTGAAGATTCCGATCACCTATGCCATGGACAACACCGAGGACTCCCAGTGAAGTCCGTGCCGCTGTTGATGATGGCGGCGCTGTTGGCAGGGTGCGCGACCCAGGATCGCCTGACCACCGTTGATACCCGCAGCGAGAATGTCGGCCATCAGCGCCTGCAGCCGCAGACCGGTGGCGGCAGTGGGCAGCTGCAGACCTACTCGCTGGGCGCGAGCGAGGGCTACCGGATGCCGCAGTTGTACGCGGCACCGGACCCGGAAGTGGGCGATCGTGACCCGCGCGCGGAACTGGCGCCCACCACCATCTGCCTGCAGGTGGTGGTCGATGCCAATGGCGCAGTCGAGCGCAGCCTGCCCTTGACTGATCGCTCCGGGTGCGCGGCAGGTGCCGCACGCGAGAATGCGCCCCTTCTGCAGGCCGCACAGGAAGCGGTGGCCATGTGGAAGTACTCGTCCGCAGCGGTCTGCCACTTTGCGGCTGGCAAGGTGCCTGCCGACCGCGGCGACTGTCGCGGCGCCGAGCGCATCGAGCCGGTGGCGGTCACCCTGCAGTACGCCTTTACCTTTGAGATCGTGAAGGGCCAGCACGTGGTGCGCACGCAGGGAAAATGACCGCTTGCGATGACCGGGGTAGCGCCGGGCCATGCCCGGCGAGCGCAGCGGCGTGGATCAGGCCCCGCCCTGGATGTTGGCCTTCACCGCGGGCTGCATCAGCTTGGGTTCTTCCAGCGTCGCATCGCGTGCTTGGCGCACGCTGACGAATTCCGCCTCGGCCACGCCGTCATGCACGTGGATGTTGTGTGCGCGCTGTTCGCCGATGGTGGTTTCGTTGGCGAATGCACGACCACCCGGACCGTAGTCGTGGCAGACGAACACGCGGGTCGCATCGGGCAGCGCCAGCAGGCGCTGGATTGAACGGTACAGCTGCGCGGCATCGCCACCCGGGAAATCGCAGCGGGCGGTACCGCCGTCGGGCATGAACAGCGAGTCACCGGTGAACAGCGCATCGTCGATCAGGTAGGCGATGCTGTCGCTGGTATGGCCGGGCACGGCGATCACCTGGCAGCGCAGTTCGCCAAGAGCGAAGGTTTCGCCATCGCCGAACAGGTGATCGAAGATTTCATCCGCCGCAGGAAGCTGCAGGCCGTAGCGCGGCGCGAAGGTGGCCTGCACCGCACGGATGCCTTCGCCGATGGCCAGCGTGGCCTGCGGGAAGCGTTGCTTGAGCCGGCGCCCACCCGATACGTGGTCGGCGTGAGCGTGTGTCTCCAGCAGCCAGCGCAGCTGCAGGCCCTGTTGTTCGATGGCCTGCAACGCGGCATGCAGCGGCGCTTCACTGCTGGCGTCGGTATCCGGGTCGTAGTCCAGGACCGGGTCGATCAGCGCCGCTTCGCCGCTGGCCGGATCACTGACCAGATAGCTGAAGGTATTGCTGTCACGGTGGAAGAACGACTGCACCTGGACTGACATTGGAACGCTCCTCAGCGCGTGCCCAGCACGCGGTTCAGCAACTGCGCCAGGTTCTCACCGGCCAGTCGCAGCTGCGCTTCGGCCAGCGGCCGGTAGCGCTCGGTGTATTCATCACCGATTTTACGCGTGGCCGGATAAACGCCAGCTTGCATGGAAATGCGGCAGCTGGCCTCGGCCCACGTCTGCGGGTCACGTTGGGGGTTGGACTGGCGCGCCAGCTTCGGCGCGCGCTGGCTCTGCAGCAGCGGCAGATAGCCGGCGTCGTCCAGCTTGCGGGTGTTGAGCATGCCGCTGTCCCACAGCGAGTGCAGGTTGGTACCGCGGTTGCCGAACTGCAGCTGGAAATCGTTGCCGCCCTTGTCGTGGGCGTAGCCAGCGTGCATCGGCTGATGGATGTCGCCGACCAGGTGCACGACGAACTTCAGCGCCTGCAGGCGCTCGCCGTCGGTCAGGCTGCGGTCGCCGAGGATGGTGCTCTGCGCCTTCAGGGCTTCGACGATGCAGTTGCCGTTCTTGCAGTGCTTCGGTGCTTCGTAATGGCAGTTGTCTTCGGCGATGTTGACGTAGTGCCAGCCGGCCGAGCGACGGCCCAGGCCCGGATCCTTGGCACGCAGCTGATCGGCCCACGGCGCGATGCTGGCCAGCGTGGCGTCCGGTTCGGTGGCCAGCAGGCGGTCCACTTCGGCGCGGGTGGTGGGGTTGAGGCGGGCGTCAGCGACTTCGGCGACAAGGCGGTGGCCTTGCGCGCCCCAGGCATGGGCAGGGGCGGAGACGGACAGCAGGGCCGGCGCCAGGGCGGCGGCGAGGAAGAAGGAGTGCAGGGCTTTCATGTGCACATTCTAGCGGGGGTAGGTGGATTGAAGAGCGGCGCGTTCCTGTCTGCTTGGGGCTGGCTGCAGGGGCAGGCGCTGCGGGACACGCTGCAAGTACGTCCCTGTAAGCTCGGCCGCGGCTCGCTCGTGTGCGCTGTCCTGCGCACACGGCAAGACCGGGGTTGGGCGTCCTGCCCAACCCGCCCGAGGCATGCCTCGGGCCCATGCCGCGGACGGTCCCGCAGCGCCTGCCCCTGCAGCCCCCATCCAACATGGCCGCGAAGGCGGATGCAAACGTCAAAGGCAACATCAAAAACAAATGCAGGATCAAAATCGGCCTCCTGCAATTACAGGCAATCATTGCGCCTCGGATGCACGGGTTCTGTTCTTGCCTTTGCTTGAGCTGGCACGCGCGCAGAGATGGGAAGGGGCGAGGCGGGGAGCAGAGCCGGGACCGTTGGCGCCATGGATGGCGCCATCGAGCCCCCATGGATGGGTTAACGGCGTGTCCCGGTTCTGCTCCCCGCCTCGCCCCAGCTCCGAAACCGCTTCAGTTCCAGGAACAAAAAAGCCCCGGCAATCACCGGGGCAACATGCTGCGAGGGTTTTGCATGTAGCGGGGGAGCGGGGGCGAAGCCCCCGCACTCAACACACCGCTTAGAACTTGAAGACGTACGAAGCGCCGTAGACCAGCGGATCGATGTTGACCGTGCCGATCTTCTCGCCATCCAGCTTCACCTTGCTGTCGATGTCGATCCAGCGCATGTCCACGCGCAGCGCGCCCTTCTCGCCGATCGCGAAGTCCACGCCCGCATGCGCGGCCAGGCCCCACGAATCCTGCAGCTTCAGGCGGCTGTCCTTCAGCGCACCGGTGGTGTCTTCGCTGAAGAAGGTCGTGTAGTTCACGCCCGCACCGATGAACGGCGACACCTTGCCCTTGCTGTTGAAGTGGTACTGCAGGGTCACCACCGGCGGCAGCTGCTTGGTGCTGCCCACGCGGCCGAGCCCGTTGATGTTGATGTCGTGCTTGAACGGCAGCGCGGCCAGCACTTCGATGCCCAGATTGTCGGCGATGAAGTATTCACCGGTAATGGTCGGCTTGACGTCGTTGTCGACATCGACCTTCAGGGTGCCGTTGGCCAGCCAGCCGTTGTTCGACTTCGGTGCCACCTGGTGGATACCGGCCGAAACGGTCCAGTCGCCCTTGGACTGGGCCATGGCCGGGGCGGCGGCGAGGGACAGGGCGGCGGCCAGGCTGGCCACGATCAGGGGGGAGGTCTTGCGCATGGGGGTGATCTCGTTGCTGGGTGGATGCGGCCAGTCTCGGCCTCACGTCGCGCTAACGCTTTGATCCGGATCAAATCCTGTCCGCCAGCCCGCTGCCGGCAGGGGCTGGCCCACGGTGGCCATGCCCGGTTTGCTAGACTTGTGGGCCCTATCCATCCCGCCGCACCCGACGCGGCCGCAGGAGCTTGAGAACATGGCAATCAAGGTTGGTATCAACGGTTTCGGTCGCATCGGGCGTAACGTCCTGCGCTCGGCGGTGCTGAACTTCGGCGACGACATCGAAATCGTGGCCATCAACGATCTGCTGGAGCCGGATTACCTGGCCTACATGCTCAAGTACGACTCCGTGCACGGCCGCTTCAAGGCCGATGTGGCGGTGCAGGGCAACGACCTGCTGGTCAACGGCAAGAAGATCCGCCTGACCCAGGAACGCGACCCGGCCAACCTGAAGTGGAACGACGTGGACGTGGACGTGGTGATCGAGTCCACCGGCCTGTTCCTGACCAAGGAAACCGCGCAGAAGCACATCGACGCGGGCGCGAAGAAGGTGATCATGTCGGCGCCGTCGAAGGACGACACCCCGATGTTCGTCTACGGTGTGAACGACAAGACCTACGCCGGCCAGGCGATCGTCTCCAACGCCTCGTGCACCACCAACTGCCTGGCGCCGCTGGCCAAGGTCATCAATGACAAGTGGGGCATCAAGCGCGGCCTGATGACCACCGTGCATGCGGCCACCGCCACCCAGAAGACCGTCGATGGCCCGTCCAACAAGGACTGGCGCGGCGGCCGCGGCATCCTGGAGAACATCATTCCGTCGTCCACCGGTGCGGCCAAGGCCGTCGGCGTGGTCATCCCGGAACTGAACAAGAAGCTGACCGGCATGAGCTTCCGCGTCCCGACCTCGGACGTGTCGGTGGTCGATCTGACCGTCGAGCTGGAAAAGGAAGCCACCTACGCCGAGATCTGCGCTGAAGTGAAGGCACAGAGCGAAGGCCCGCTGAAGGGCATCCTGGGCTACACCGAAGACAAGGTCGTGGCCACCGATTTCCGCGGCGAAACCTGCACCTCGGTGTTCGACGCCGAAGCCGGTATCGCGCTGGACGGCACCTTCGTCAAGCTGGTGACCTGGTACGACAACGAGTGGGGCTACTCGAACAAGTGCCTGGAAATGGCCAAGGTCGTCGCCGCCAAGTAAGGCCGGCAAAGATCGCACGCGGACCCCGGCCTGGCCGGGGTTCGTCGTTTATGGGGCCGGCACTGTCGTAGCATGGGCCGGTCGACCGCTGCCGCTGGGGCGCGGGATCGCAATGGAAGCACGCAATGGAAGCACTGATAGCCCTGGTCGTACTGGTCCTGCTGGCCATCCCGCTGCTGCTGGTGGTGGCACTGGTGATGATTGCCGGCCTGCGCCGTCGCGTCGCCGCGCTGGAGAGCGCCCTGGACGGCGCGCCGGCCCCCCGCGCAGCGGCCTCAACCACCACCGAGGCCGCGCCTGCACGGCCTGCCGCCGCGGCTTCCACCAGTGCCGATCCGCCGTTCCTGCGGCCGGTGCTGGCCACCCCGCCGCTGCCACCACCGCCGCCGCTGCGCGAACAGGCCTCGGCCGAAGTGCCCGCGCCGCGACCGCTCACGCCGCCTCCGGTGCCACCGTCACCGGTACAGCCGCCGTTGCCGGCCGAGCCGGCGCTGCCGAATTTCATCGAGCGTGGCGTCGGTGCGGTCAAACGCTGGTTCACCGAAGGCAACGTGCCGGTCAAGATCGGCATGCTGGTGCTGCTGGCCGGTGTCGCCGCACTGCTGAAGTACGTCAGCGACCAGGGCTGGCTGGTGCTGCCGATCGAACTGCGCCTGGCCGGCGTCACCGTGGGTGCACTGGGCCTGCTGGCCTTCGGCTGGCACCAGCGCGAACGTCGGCGCCTGTTTGCGCTGGCCCTGCAGGGCGGTGCCATCGGCGTGCTGCTGCTGACCATCTTCGCCGCGTTCAAACGCTTTGAACTGCTCAACCCAGGCTTTGCCTTTGCCAGTTCGATCGCACTGGTAGCCGGGCTGTGCGTGCTGGCGGTGGTACAGAACTCGCGCACGCTGGCGGTGCTGGGCATCCTCGCCGGCTTCATGGCGCCGTTGTGGCTGTCCACCGGCAGCGGCAACCACGTGGGGTTGTTCAGCTATTACGCGGTGCTCAACGCAGGCATCTTCGCCATCGCCTGGTTCCGCCCATGGCGTGCGCTGAACCTGCTCGGCTTCGCTTTTACGTTCGGCATCGGTACGTTCTGGGGCGTGCTGCAGTACGCGCCGGACAAGTTCAGCAGCACCGAGCCGTTCCTGTTGCTGTTCTTCGCCTTCTACCTGTTGATCCCGCTGCTGTATGCACGCCGTCAGCCGGCAGGTCGGCGCGATCTGGTCGACGGCAGCCTGGTGTTCGGCACGCCGCTTGTCGCGTTCTCGCTGCAGGCCGGCATGTTGCATGAGCAGCCGATGACGCTGGCACTGTGTGCACTGGGCCTGGCTGCGATCTACGCGGTGCTGGCGCGGGCGCTGATCGCGCGTGCGTCGTACACCGTGCTGGCGCAGTCGCATGCGGTGCTGGCGGTGGGCTTCGCCACGCTGGCGGTGCCGTTGGCGCTGTCGGCGCGTGCCACCGGTGCGGTGTTCGCACTGGAAGGTGCCGGCCTGGCTTGGCTGGGGCTGCGCCAGAAGCGCTGGCTGCCGCAGGTGTCCGGTGCATTGCTGCAGATGGGTGCCGCGTTCGCCTTCGTTGCCGGTGGCGATCACTGGCATGAGGACCTGCGTTTCCTGCTCAACCCGACGGCGATTGGTGCGCTGCTGCTGGCCGTGGCCGGCTTCGCGTCGGCGTGGAGTTACCAGCGCAGAGAGCGTCACGAGATCGCGCTGGTCTACTACCTGTGGGGACTGCTGTGGTGGCTGGGTGGCCTGGTGCACGAGATCACCCGGTTCTTCCCCTACCGCATCGAAGTGGATGCACTGCTGGTGCTGGCCGCGGTTACCGCATGGTTGGCCGCGGAAATGCAGCGTCGCCAGCCAGCGCGCGCGCTGGGCGTGACCGCACTGGCGATGCTGGCGCTGGGCTTCCCGCTGGCGTTGATGCAGAGCGATGCGCACCAGCAACCGTTCGCCGGCTACGGTGCGCTGGCCTGGGCGGTGTTCGCGGTACTGGGTGTGCGCACGCTGCTGTGCCTGCGCCAGGGCGGCGACACCGTGGCACGCATCGCGCAGTTCCTGTGGTGGCTGCTGTGGCCGTCGCTGCTTTCGCTGCTGGCCCTGTGGGGCGGTGGCGAGGCCAACTTGGCGCAGGGCTGGACGACCCTGCTGGTCACGCTGCCGTGGCTGCTGATGGCGGCGCTGTCGCTGTGGCGCTGGAACGTCCTGCGCTGGCCGCTGGGCGTGGCCTTCGACAGCGTGCGCCTGCCGCTGCAGTGCGTGCTGTTCGGCCTGCTGTCGATCGGCTGGTTGTTCGGCCAGCTGCTGCCGGGTGATGCCGCGCCACTGCTGTGGCTGCCGGTATTGAACCCGGCCGAGATCGGGCAGTGGCTGAGCCTGCTGTTGCTGGCGCGCTGGCTGTACAGCGATCAGGCGCCGCAGGCACTGCTGAAGGTCCGCCTGCCCGTGCTGGCGCTGGCGGCCTTCATTGCGCTGACCAGCCTGGTGCTGCATGGCGTGCACCAGTGGGGCGGCCTCTCCTGGAGTGCCTCGATGATGCGCTTCAGCCTGGCCCAGACCAGCTTGACCGTGCTGTGGAGCGTGCTTGGCGTGATCGCCTGGGTATGGGGCTCGCGTCGCGGCCAGCGCGTGTTGTGGATGGTGGGTGCCGTGCTGATGGGCGTGGTGCTGGCCAAGCTGGTACTCATCGATCGCCAGCACCTGGGCAACCTGCTCGGCATCGCATCGTTCATCGCCTACGGCCTGCTGTGCACGGTCGTGGGGTATCTGGCACCGGCACCGCCCAGCGCGGCGCCGTCCGTGGAGGAAAAACAATGAGGAAGTGGAGCAGGGCGCTGCTGCCGGTGATGTTCGGCATGCTGGCCGCCGTCGCGGCACAGGCCGCCGAGTACCGCACCCAGTACGCCGAACAATGGCCGTTGACGTTGTCCAGTGTGCAGTCCGGCGCGTATCGCGTCGTGCTGGAACCGGCGATCTACCGCCGTGCCGGTGCCGCCGACCTGGGCGATCTGCAGGTGTTCAACGCGGCGGGCCAATCGCTGCCATCGGCGCTGCTGGCACCGGACCAGCCGTTGGCACAGCCGCCGGTGCAGCGCGAGCTGCCATGGTTCGTGCTGCCGCCGCTGGCCGAAGCGCAGCGCAATGACCTGCAGCTGCTGACCGAACGCGATACCGACGGCCGCGTGCGCCGGGTTGAAGCGCGTGTGGGCGGCGGCGCGGTGACGAACGGGCAGGGCGGTTGGCTGATCGACGCCAGCGTGCTTGGCCAGCAGCCGTTGGCAGCGCTGGTGCTGGACTGGGCCGACAGCGGCCAGCCGCTGCAGGCACAGGTGCAGCTGGACGCCAGCGACGATCTGCAGAACTGGCGCCCGATCGCGCGGGACGTGCCGCTGGTGGACCTGCAGCGCGCCGGCAAGCGCCTGTTGCAGCGCCGGCTGCAGGTGGATAGCAGCGCTCGCTACGTGCGCGTGTTGGCACAGGGCGAAGCACGCCTGCCGACCCTGCGCAGTGTGCTGGCCGAGCTGCCGCCTGCACCGGCCACGCTGCCGTGGGAATGGCTGTCGCTGGAGCCGACGTCGAAGGGCAAGGGCGAGTACACCTTCGAGCTGGACGGCCGCTTCCCGGTGGCGCGCGCCGACGTGGCCAGCACCGACAACAGCCTGGTGCAGTGGACGTTGTTCAGCCGCGATGACGAGAGCGCGGAATGGCAGCGCCGCAGCGCACCGTGGATTGCCTACCAGCTGCAGCAGGGCGCCCAGGGCCAGCGCCAGCAGTCTGCCGCGCAACCGCTGGGCGGCATCCACCGCGACCGTTACTGGAAGCTGGTGGCGAACCCGGCTGAAACGGCGACGGCGCCGACCCTGCGCCTGGGCTATCAGCCGGAAGTGCTGGTGTTCCTGAGCCAGGGCGCGGCACCGTATGCGTTGGCGGTAGGCAGTTCGACCGCACGCCGGGCGGAGGCACCGGTGGGGGTGCTGATCGAGGAACTGCGGCAGCGCAATGACCCCTCCTGGCAGCCGACGCTGGCGCGCCTGGAAGGCAGCCCGGAACCGCTGGCCGGCGACGCGGCGCTGAAGCCGCAGCGCGATTGGAAGGCGTGGCTGCTGTGGGCGTTGTTGGGGTTGGGCGTGCTGGTGGTGGGCGGCCTGGCGGTCAGCCTGCTTCGGCAGAAGCCTGCGCCTTCGGCGTAGGTTCCGGCGAACGGCGCAGCCCCTCGTGGGTGGGCGGTTGGTCGCGTAGAGCGAAAAGCCGCGCTTGGCCGGGCGGGTGGGCTGGGCAGGGGACGCCGTGAATCCGTCCCTGGAGGCTTAGCCGCGCCATCCATGGCGCGGATACCCCTGCCCAGCCCACCCGCCCGACCTCTGACAGTTTCCGTGTGCGTCCACCCATGGAAGAGAAAAAAGAAGAGCAAAAGCAAAGCAGCTTGGCTGCGCGCTTCTTGTAGAGCCGAGCCGACGCTCGGCTGCTGTTCGCGATAGATCCAGCCGAGCCCACGCTCGGCTCCACAGAACAACGATGCCATCGGGGTCAGATCCGTTTTCCGCAGGAAAACGGATCTGACCCCTTCATTTTCCAACCGACATCAGAAACCGCTTCTGCTTTTGCCATCCGCTCCGCCACATGAACCTGTCGAGGCCGGGGTGGTGTGGGCTGGCAGGGGGGTGAGCGGCATGGATGCCGCGACCAAGCCCCCATGGATGGGTTTACGGCGTCCCCTGCCAGCCCACACCACCCCGGCCCATCCACAGCACCACGAAGCGCCAGCGCTTTGGCTTCGGCCGTTGCTGTTGCTGTTGCCGTTGCTGTCGCCCTGCGCTTCTGCCTGCCGCAGGCATCGGCCCTCCCACCACCCGCACCCGATACAATGGCCGTCTGCCGTAGCCCGGCATCCCGTCCCTGAGCCAAAGAGTTGCCCATGTCCATCGTCCGCATGACCGACCTCGACCTCTCCGGCAAGCGCGTGCTGATCCGCCAGGATCTGAACGTGCCGATCGAGAATGGCCGCATCACCTCCGAACAGCGCATCACCGCTTCGCTGCCGACGCTCAAGCGCGCGCTGGAGCAGGGCGCGGCGGTGATGGTCACCTCGCACCTGGGGCGCCCGAAGGAAGGCGTGTGGAGCGAAGCCGATTCGCTGGCGCCGGTGGCCCAGCGCCTGTCCGAGCTGCTCGGCCGCGAGGTTCCGCTGGTGCGCGACTGGGTCGACGGCGTCGACGTGCAGCCGGGGCAGCTGGTGCTGCTGGAAAACTGCCGCATGAATGTCGGCGAGGGCAAGGACGATGAAGCCCTGTCGAAGAAGTACGCCGCGCTGTGCGACGTGTTCGTGATGGATGCCTTCGGTACTGCGCACCGCGCCCAGGCCTCCACCCACGGCGTCATCCGCTTCGCACCGGTCGCGGCCGGTGGCCCGCTGCTGATGGCCGAGCTGGATGCGCTGGCCCAGGCGCTGGATGCCCCGGCCAAGCCGCTGCTGGCGATCGTCGCCGGCAGCAAGGTCAGCACCAAGCTGGAACTGCTTGCCAGCCTGGTTGGCAAGGTCGACCAGCTGATCGTCGGTGGCGGCATCGCCAATACCTTCATCGCCGCCGCTGGCTACAACGTCGGCAAGTCGCTGTATGAGCCGGACCTGCTGGACACCGCGAAGAAGATCGTCGCCGATGCCAAGGCCCGTGGCGCGGACATCCCGCTGCCGGTCGACGTGGTCACCGCCAAGCAGTTCCTGCCCGATGCCGTGGCTGAAGTGAAGGCGGTCGATGCCGTCGCCGAAGACGACCTGATCCTGGACATCGGCCCGCAGACCGCCGCGCAGTACGCGCAGCTGATCGAAAACGCCGGCACCGTGGTCTGGAACGGTCCGGTCGGCGTGTTCGAGTTCGAGGCCTTCAGCAAGGGCACCGAAGCGCTGGCGCGCGCCATCGCCAGCTCCAACGCGTTCTCCATCGCCGGCGGTGGCGACACCCTGGCTGCGGTCGACAAGTTCGATATCGCCGCGCAGGTCAGCTACATCTCCACCGGCGGTGGTGCGTTCCTGGAGTTCCTGGAAGGCAAGACCCTGCCGGCGGTGGCCGCACTCGACGCGCGCGGCGCATGAATGCCGACCACGGCAGGGATGTGCTGTTCTTCGACCTCGACGGCACGCTGATCGATTCGCAGGTGGGCATCACCGCCTGCATCGCCTACGCGCTGCAGAAGATGGACCATCCGGTGCCGCCGCAGGACACCCTGCTGGGCTGGATCGGTCCGTCGTTGCGGACCACCTTCGCGCCGCTGTTCGTCGAACCGGCGCGGGTGGAACAGGCCGTCGGCTACTACCGTGAACGTTTCGATGCCGAAGGCTGGCGCGAGCACACGGTGTATCCGCAGGTGGAAGACACGCTGCGCACGCTGCACGGTCGTGGTCACCGCCTGGCGGTGGTCACCGCCAAGAACGAGCCGCATGCGCGCCGCATCCTTGCCCACCTGCCGTTCGGCGGGCTGTTCGAGGAGATCGTCGGCTCGACCCTGGATGGCTCGCGCAGCCACAAGCCGGAACTGGTCGGTGAAGCGCTGCGCCGGCTGCAGGTGCAGCCGGCGCACTGCTGGATGATCGGCGACCGCCGCATGGACATCGAAGGCGCGCGTCACCACGGCCTGCGCAGCATCGGTGTGCTGTGGGGCTTCGGTGGCGAGCAGGAGCTGACCGAGGCCGGCGCCGGGCAACTGGCACGCGAACCGGCGCAGCTGGAAACGCTGCTGGCGTGATGCGCCTTTGATCGGTAGCGCCGGGCCATGCCCGGCGGCTTTGCCCAGCACCCGCCGGGCATGGCCCAGCGCTACCACGACCCTGCGCCAGCGTATGTCCGGCCGATGTCCGTTCGATGACCCGCGAAGTCAGGCAGCGCAAGGCTGTAACCGTATACATGCGGCGTGAAGGATGTGCTAATTTCCGTTCTTTATCGGGAGAGGCCCATTCACCATGTTCGAGCGTCAGCGTCGCACCAAGATCCTTGCCACCCTCGGCCCGGCCACTGATCCGCCGGGCGTGCTGGAGGATCTGTTCCGCGCCGGCGTCAACGTGGTGCGGCTGAACTTCAGCCACGGTGATCCGTCCGGCCAGGCCAAGCGCGCCGCCGAAGTGCGTGCGGCTGCGGCCCGCGTCGGCGTGGAAGTGGGCATCCTGGCCGACCTGCCGGGCCCGAAGATCCGCATCGAGCGCTTCGCCGAAGGCAAGGTGCAGTTGAAGGCGGGCGACCGTTTCGACCTGATCGCCAGCACCAATGCCGGCCCCGGTGATGCGACCCAGGTCGGCGTGAGCTACCTCGGCCTGCCGCAGGACGTCGGCCCGGGTGATGTCCTGCTGCTCGACGATGGCCTGATGCAGCTGCAGGTGGTCGAAGTGGAAGGCGAGCGCATCATCAACACCGTGCTCAACGACGGCGCGCTGTCTGACCGCAAGGGGCTGAACAAGCAGGGCGGTGGCCTGTCGCTGGGCGCGCTGACCGAGCGCGACAAGGAACTGATCGGCATCGTCGCCAAGATCGGCGTCGACTTCATCGCCGTGTCGTTCTGCCGCAATGCGCAGGACATGAATGACGCGCGCGAGATCGCTGAATCGCACGGCTGCTACGCCGCGCTGGTGTCGAAGATCGAGCGCACCGAGGCCATCGAAAACCTCGAAGAGATCGTCGAGGCCAGTGACGTGGTGATGGTTGCGCGCGGTGACCTCGGCGTGGAAATCGGCGATGCCGAACTGCCGGGCCTGCAGAAGAAGATCATCAAGGCCTCGCTGGCGCAGAACAAGGTGGTCATCACCGCTACGCAGATGCTGCAGTCGATGGTCGAAAGCCCGATCCCGACCCGCGCCGAAGTGCTGGACGTGGCCAACTCGGTCATCGACGGCACCGATGCGGTCATGCTGTCGGCCGAAACTGCTGCCGGTGCCTACCCGGTCAAGGCCGTGGAAGCGATGGCGCGGATCTGCCTGGGTGCCGAGCGCCAGTTCCAGACCGAGACCGACTTCAACGCCTCGCCGCGCAACCTGGAACGTGCCGACCAGGCCATTGCCATGGCCACCATGTTCCTGTCGCAGCACGTGGGCGTGCGCGCGATCGTGGCGATGACCGAATCCGGTGGCACCGCCCGCTACCTGTCGCGTTTCCGCGCCAAGGCGCCGGTGTTCGCGGTCACCCGCCATGACGGCGCCCGCCGGCAGATGGCGCTGATGCGCGACGTGTATCCGATCAACTTCGACAGCCGTGGCCTGACCCCGCGCGAAGCCGCGCGCGGCAGCATCCGCCTGCTGGTTGAAGCCGATCTGCTGCAGGCCGGCGACCGCGTGGTGTTCACCAGCGGCGAGCACATGGAAACCCTGGGTGCGACCAACACCCTGCGCCTGCTGGAAGTGGGCGAAGACGGCCGCGCCAGCGGTCTGGGCGACCTGTAAGTATTGTTGGCCTGGGGTCCGAGCCGCGTTGCGGATCCGACCCCGGGTCAGATCCCCGAAGGGGCTCTGACCCCATGCCACAGGACATCCCTTGTCCAGTGCGGACATTGGAATCGTTTCCAGCCTGGCCTCTACGGCGAGGCAACGGGTAGCGGGGCTATACTTACGTTTTTCCCGCACCCGCCACAGGAAGTACATGAGCATCGAACAGCTGGCTGAAACCGCCCAGGCCATGGTTGCCCCGGGCAAGGGCATCATCGCGATCGACGAATCCACCGCTACCATCGCCAAGCGTTTCGCCGGCGTCGGTATCGAGAACACCGAGGAGAACCGTCGTGCCTACCGCGAACTGCTGCTGACCACGCCCAAGCTCAACGAGCATATTTCCGGCGCCATCCTGTACGACGAAACCATCCGTCAGTCGACCAAGGACGGCGTGCCGTTCGCCAAGTACATGGCCGACCACGGCATGATTCCGGGCATCAAGGTGGACAAGGGTGCGCACCCGCTGGCCGGCTGCCCGGGCGAGCTGGTGACCGAAGGCCTGGACGGCCTGCGCGAGCGCCTGCAGGAGTACTACAAGCTGGGCGCGCGCTTCGCCAAGTGGCGTGCGGTGATCAACATCGGCGAGAGCATTCCGTCGGGCACCTGCATCGAGTCCAACGCCCACGCGCTGGCCCGCTACGCAGCGCTGTGCCAGGAATGCGGCCTGGTGCCGATGGTCGAGCCGGAAGTGATCATGGACGGCGACCACGACATCGAGACCTGCTACGAAGTCACCGAAGCGACCCTGCGTTCGCTGTTCGATGCGCTGTACCAGCAGAACGTGCTGCTGGAAGGCACCATCCTGAAGGCCTCGATGGTCATCTCCGGCAAGAACTGCGATGAGCAGGCCGACGTCGAGGAAGTGGCCGAGTCGACCGTGATGTGCCTGAAGAGCACCGTGCCGGCGATCCTGCCGGGTGTGGTGTTCCTGTCCGGCGGCCAGAGCGACGAGCAGTCCACCGCTCACCTCAACGCCATGAACCAGATGGGCAACCTGCCGTGGCCGCTGAGCTTCTCCTACGGCCGCGCGATGCAGCAGGCTGCGCTGAAGCTGTGGGCCAAGGACATGAAGGGCAACTACGCTGCTGCCCAGAAGACCGTGTACGAGCGCGCCAAGGACAATGGCCTGGCCGCGCTGGGCAAGTGGAACGGTTGATCCGTCCCATCGCAGGATGAACAGGGCAACGCCGGCATCACGCCGGCGTTTGCTTTTGCGGGTATCGTTTCCGCCCCCACGCACCGGGCCGGTGTGCGGGACATACATGGAAGGCCAAGGAGAAAAAACATGCGTTTGGCAGCAATCACAGTGGCCGTTGCCACGGTCCTGATCGCCGGCGGTTGCAACCGCATCGGTGGCGGTGGTGACGCAGGCAAGGCCGCGTCGCTCGATTTCGACAAACCGGTGTCCGGCGAAATCACCTCGCGCAGCGGCATCAACTTCAACGACGGCAGCCACCACCAGCTGTACCAGATCAAGCTGGAAGACAAGGACCTGGTCGGCCTGAAGCTGACCGGTGCACTGACCGGTTCGATCGCCGTGTTCAACAACGGCAGCCTGGTATCCACCAGCAATACCGGCTACGAACGCGAAGGCGACGTCTCGCTGGCCTTCCGTGCCAACGGTGGCGGCACCTACCAGGTGGCGGTCAACGCCGATGGCCCGAGCGCCTTCGGTCCGTATCGCCTGCGCGCCGAGAAGCTGAAGCCGTATGACGGCAAGCCGCTGTTGGGCAGCGGTGAGATCGCCGACATGCTGGCCGGCAGCTCGCAGGACTACACCCTGCAGGTGGACAAGGCTGGCCTGTACGAGATCCGCCTGGTGTCGGATGTGTTCGACCCGGTGCTGAAGCTGTCGGGCCAGGGCGTTGAGGCCGAAAACGATGATGGCAACGACAGCACCAACTCGCGCCTGACCCTGTCGCTGAAGCCGGGCAAGTACACCTTGACCGCGCGCGGTCTGGGCGACGGTGTCAATGGCATGTTTACCCTGTCCGCCAATCGCATCGAACTGCCGGGCAATCTGGTTGAACGCGATGGCACCGCCCTGCCGAAGTCGGGCAGCGTGTACACCATGCTCGACAACGATGGCCGCCGTCGTTTCCTGCTGACCCTGGATCGCCCGGCCGACGTGCGCCTGGATGCGATCTCCAGCCAGGTCGACACCGTGCTGCGCGTGGTCGGCGGTGATGTCGAGCTGACCGACGACGACGGTGGCAACGGTACCAATGCGCGCCTGGAGGAGACCTTGCCGGCCGGTCACTACACCATTGACGTGTCCAGCCTGAACAATGGCGCGGGCATGGTGGAAGTGCGCGTGCAGGTGGAGGGTGCCAGCGCCGACGGTGCCGCAGCCTCAGCCGCGCGCGCGGCTGCAGACGCTGCTGCCGCAGTGGCCGATGATGCCGCTGCTGCGGTGGAAGCTGCCAGCCGTTGAGGTGATCCAAGCGCAGCGTGGATGACCTCAAGGCCGCAACAGAAAAGGCCGGGCATTGCCCGGCCTTTTCTGTTCCAACCCCTTCAGCCGTTCAATGCGCGGCTGCAAATCCGGTATCGCCCAATGGTGGCAGCATCGAGCTGCGTGGCTCGTTGTCCGCGTTCTGGCCGGCAGCGGTCAGTGCCTGCTGGTACGCCTTGGCGGTAGCGGTATTGAACGCCACCAGCACGATGCGCATCGGTTGTGCATGGCTGCGCTGCCATGCCAGCGTTTCGGTCACTGCGATCTGCGCGGCCTGGTACAGCGGGTAGCCGTACACGCCGCAGCTGATCGCGGGGAAAGCGATCGATGTCACGCCCAGCGATTCTGCCAGCTGCAGGGACTTCCAGTAGCAGTTGGCCAGCAGCGCCGGTTCGTCGCGTTGACCGTCGTGCCACACCGGGCCGACCGTATGCAGCACATGCCGCGCCGGCAACGCATGGGCGTCGGTGGCACGCACTTCGCCGGTCGGGCAGCGCACACCGGGGCGCAGTTCCGGCAGCTGCTCGCATTCGGCCAGCAGCGCTGGGCCAGCAGCGCGATGGATCGCACCGTCGACACCGCCACCACCGAGCAGTGTTTCATTGGCCGCGTTGACGATCGCATCCACCGCCAGGGTCGTGATGTCGCCCTGCCAAACTTCGATCTTCATGCGTCCGTCTCCTGCCTGTGAGGTGTTCCGCGCAGCATCTGCGCCGGCTGTTCCCAAGGTAGGGGACAGGGCATTGATACTGCGTCATGACCGTCTCACGCGCTGCGATCCGGCGGCCTTCACGCACGATGGCTGGCGGCGCCTTCACGCAGGCTGAAGCAGAAAGGGGGAGGTGGCGAAACGGTAGCGCCGGGCCATGCCCGGCGGATGGTGGACGAAGCGAATGCCGGAAACAGCAACGCCGGGCATGGCCCGGCGCTACCTTGAACGAAAACGGGATTCGACCCTGGGCTCACGGCAGGCCGGCCAACCAGTCGTCGTCGGAACCTTCATTCACATCGGCGAACAGCGGCGTGGAGAAGTAGCGTTCACCGGTGTCCGGCAGCATCGCCAGGATCACCGAGCCCGGTTCGGCGCGCGCGGCCACATCCAGTGCGCTGGCAACAGTGGCGCCAGCGGAGATGCCGACGAAGATGCCTTCCTCCGCCGCCAGGCGGCGGGCGGTGGCGATCGCGCGGTCATCTTCCACCGTCACCAGTTCATCCACCACATCGCGGTTGAGCACGTCCGGCACGAAGTCCGGGGTCCAGCCCTGGATCTTGTGCGGCTTCCAGTCATCGCCCTTCAGCAGCGCGGCGCCGGCCGGTTCGGTGGCGATGATGCGCGTCTGCGGGCGCGCGACCTTCAGTACTTCGCCCACGCCGGTGAGCGTGCCGCCAGTGCCCCAGCCACTGACGAAGTAGTCCAGTCGCTTGCCGGCGAAGTCGCGCAGGATCTCGGCGGCGGTGGTGTTGCGGTGGTAGGCCGGGTTGGCCGGGTTGGCGAACTGGCTGGCCAGGAACCAGCCGTGCTGCTCGGCCAGTTCGGCGGCCTTGCGTACCATGCCGCTGCCGCGCTCGGCGGCCGGGGTCAGGATCACCTTGGCGCCATACGCGCGCATCAGCTTTCGCCGTTCCACCGAGAAGGTTTCGACCATGGTCGCCACGAACTTGTAGCCGCGCGCGGCGGCGACCATCGCCAGTGCCACGCCGGTGTTGCCCGAGGTGGCCTCGACGATGGTGTCGCCCGGCTTGAGCAGGCCACGCGCTTCGGCGTCGAGGATGATCGCCAGCGCCAGGCGATCCTTCACCGAACCGCCCGGGTTGAACGACTCGACCTTGGCGTAGACGCTGACCTGCGGGGGCGCCAGGCGCTGCAGCCTGACGATGGGGGTGTTGCCGACGGTGTCGAGGATGGAGTCGTACAGGGCCATGGAAGCGCTCCGGAGAGGGGCCGCGCCGGGCTGCGGCGGGCGAAGGGGGAGGGCTGGCTGTTGAGGCCAGCGGCTGCCGGCTGACCGTAGCGCCGGCATATGACGCCCGGAAATGACCAGATACCTTTCTTAAACAACCTTTGGTTATAAGCTGGTGACGGCAATTGACCCTAGAGTGGACCTCCGCCCCCACATCGCCCGCCTGCCATGACGCTGACCCAGCTGCGCTATCTGGTTGCCATCGCCGACGCCGAGCTGAACATCACGCTCGCCGCCTCGCGCGTGCATGCCACCCAGCCCGGCCTGTCCAAGCAGCTCAAGCAGCTGGAGGACGAGCTGGGTTTCCTGCTGTTCGTGCGCAAGGGCCGCAGCCTGGAGTCGGTCACCCCGGCCGGCACCGAGGTCATCGCCCGCGCCCGCTCGGTGCTGGCCGAGGCCAACAACATCCGCACCTACGCGGCCAACCAGCGCCGCGAGAGCCAGGGCCAGCTGATCCTGACCACCACCCACACCCAGGCGCGCTTCGTGCTGCCGCCGGCGGTGGCAGCGATCAAGCAGGCGTATCCGCAGGTGAGCGTGCATCTGCAGCAGGCCGGTGAAGCCGATGCACTGGATCGCTTGAACCAGGGCGATGCCGACATTGCGATCATCAGCACCGCTGGCAGCGAGCCTACCGATGGCATTGCGGTGCCGCTGTTCCGCTGGCGGCGCCTGGTGGTGGTGCCCAAGGGCCACCCGCTGGACCGCGCAGGCCGCACCCCGGACCTGGCCGCGCTGGCCCGGCAGCCGCTGATCAGCTACGAATCCTCGACCCGCCCGAATTCATCGCTGCAGCGTGCCTTTGCCGCCAACGGCCTGGTGCCGGATCTGGCGCTGACCGCGCTGGATGCCGATCTGATCAAGACCTATGTGCGCACCGGTCTGGGCGTGGGTCTGCTGGCCGAGATGGCGGTCAGTTCCAACGACGAGGACTTGAAGGCATGGCCGGCGCCGGCACCGATTGCCGAGTGCATCGCCTGGGCGGTGCTGCCGCGCGACCGCGTGCTGCGCGACTACGCGCTGGAGCTTGTGCACGTGCTGGCGCCGCAGATCGATCCGCGCGACCTGCGCAGGGTGCTGGATGGCAACCAGGCGGCGGCGTGGCCGGTACTACCGACGTGGGAGTCACTGACCCAGACCATCACAGTGTGAGGTTGGTCGAGCAGGGCGTGCCGCCCTGCACCCGCGGTAGTGCCGGCCGCTGGCCGGCAACCTCAGAAGCAACAGCAACATCAAATGCGGGTTTCCTGTGGGATGGCGGGGCGGTGTGGGCAGGCAGGACACGCCGTAAACCCATCCATGGGGGCTCGATGGCGCCATCCATGGCGCCAACGGTCCTGCCTGCCCACACCGCCCCACCTCTGACAGATCCTGGCGGCTATTGGTAGGTGTCGACCTTGGTCGACACGGTAGATCCACGCCATGCGTGGATGAAAGCTGTCAGATATCGAAATACATCTGGGGTCAGATCCGTTTTCCGAAGGAAAACGGATCTGACCCCGAGAGTCGTTCCGACAGATCGCGGAAAACTGTCGAAGGCGGGGTGGGTCCGGTTGCGGGAGTGTCCGCGGCATGGATGCCGCGGCCAAGCCCCCAGGGACGGGTTTACGGCGTCTCCCGCAACCGGACCCACCCCGCCTACCCACAGGAATTCCGCTTCTGCTTCGGCTGTTGCTGTTGCTGTTGCTCCAGCTCGCAGCGGGTGCAGGGCGCAGCCCTGCCGATAAACCCCCTCCTGCGACGGTTCGTCGCACGGGTAACCCTGGACCCGGCTCTACACTAGCGGGGTGACCCGCCTGTCCCGCCCGCAGCGCCTTCTGCTCCAGCTCGCCGTCCTGGCGACGCTGTTGATGGTGCTTGCGCCACTGGTCAGCCGCGCGCTGCAGGCGCAGCCGATGGAGCATGCCGCGATGGCAGGCATGGACCACGCCGCCATGGGCCATGACATGCACGACATGGCCATGCCTGGGCACGATCAACACGGCGCCGCGCCGGCAGCGCCCAGCCGTCCGGCCGACCCCCACGCCATGCATGGCGAAGCCTGCGAATACTGCGTGCTGGCCATGCGCCTGCTGCCGTGGCTGGCCGTGCTGGTGCTGCTGTTGCCGCTGTTGTGGCGGCCGCAGCTGGCGTTCCCATGGTCGCAGCAGGTGCTGCCGGCACTGCGGTGGCCGGCACATGCCGCGCGTGGGCCGCCGCGCTTCTCCATCGTTCGCTGATGTCCCTATCGAATCTGCCGCACGACGCCTGACCGGGCGCCGTGCGCGCGTGCGTACTTTGGAGCTGTTCCGATGAAAATGACTTCCCGCCCCGCGGGCGCCTGCGCGCGCCTGCCGGTTGCCCTTGGCCTGGCCGTGACCGCGTCACTGGCCCACGCCGCGCCCGCCGAAGAGGCGCGCACCCTCGACACCATGGTGGTGACCGCCGCTGCACCGTCCTCGCCGCTGCACTGGGTGACCGATCCGCGCCTGCCGCGGCAGCCGGTGCCCGCCAGCGACGGTGCTGATTACCTGAAAACCGTCCCCGGCTTCTCCGCCATCCGCAACGGCGGCACCAACGGCGACCCGGTGCTGCGCGGCATGTTCGGTTCGCGCCTGAACATCCTCAGCAACGATGGCAACCTGATCGGTGCCTGCCCGTCGCGCATGGACAATCCGCTGTCCTACATCGCGCCGGAAAGCTTCGACCGGCTGACCATCATCAAGGGCCCGCAGAGCGTGCGCTGGGGCGCGGGCGCGTCGGCCGGCACCGTGCGTTTCGAGCGCGATACGCCGCGCTTCGAGGAACCGGGCCTGCGTGCCGATGCCAGTGCGCTGGTCGGTTCGCGCAACCGCAACGACCAGGTGCTGGACCTGACCCTGGGCAATCCGACCGGTTACGTGCGTGCAAGCGGCAACCGTTCCGAAGCCGATGACTACAAGGACGGCAATGGCGACGTGGTGCCGTCGAAGTGGCGCAAGTGGAACGGCGACGTGGCCATCGGCTGGACGCCGGATGCCGACACGCTGCTGGAAATCTCCGCGGGTGCCGGTGATGCGATCGCGCGCTACGCGGGCCGTGGCATGGACGGTGCCGCGTTCGAGCGCACCAGCTACGCGGCGCGCTTCGAGAAGCGCAACCTGCCGGGTGCGTGGGACACGCTGCAGGCCAATGTGTACTACAACGAGGCCGATCACGTGATGGACAACTACACGCTGCGCACGCCGAACCCGCACAGCATGATGCCGATGCCGATGGCCTCGAACGTGGACCGCCGCACCCAGGGCGGGCGGGTCAGTTCCGAGTGGCGCTGGCAGGATGTGCAGCTGGTGGCCGGTGTGGATGGCGAGGACAGCCGTCATCGTGGCCGCATGGGCATGGGCCGCGACACGTATCGGCAGGCAGCCTGGGAGACCGATGCCAACTTCCGCCGCTATGGCGTGTTCACCGAGTTGACCCTCGGCGCCGGCACCGACCAGCGCTGGATCAGTGGGCTGCGCATCGATCGCGCGAGCGTCCGCGATGAGCGGCAGTCGGTGCGTGGGATGATGGGCAACCGGCCGAACCCGACCGCTGGCCTGCAGCGCAAGGAATGGCTGGGCAGTGGTTTCCTGCGCTACGAGCAGGATCTGGCCGACGGCCTGACCTGGTACGCCGGCCTCGGCCACAGCGAGCGCATGCCCGACTACTGGGAGCTGTTCTCGCCCAACCAGGGACCGGCCGGCACGGTGAACGCGTTCACCGGCGTGCAGCCTGAGCGCACCACCCAGCTTGATGTGGGCATGCAATACAAGAGTCCGCGCGTGCAGGCCTGGGTCTCGGCGTACGCCGGGCAGATCCAGGACTACATCCTGTTCACCTACCACGGCAGCGGGATGATGGGCATGAGCCAGGCCCGCAACGTCGATGCCCGCATTGCCGGTGCCGAGGCGGGCGTGGAAGTAGCGCTGGCCGAACAGTGGAAGCTGGGCGGCACGCTGGCCTATGCCTGGGGCGAGAACCGCGACCAGCAGCGACCGTTGCCGCAGATGCCGCCGCTGGAAGCGCGCCTGAGTGCGAACTGGGAAGGCCAGCGCTGGACTGCTGGTGCCCTGCTGCGTGCGGTGACCCACCAGCACCGTGTCGCAAACGGCCAGGGCAACGTGGTCGCGCAGGACCTGGGACCGAGCGCCGGCTTCGCCACCTTTGCGCTCAACACCGCCTACCGCTTCAGCTCGCAACTGCAGCTCAGCGCGGGTGTCGACAACCTGTTCGACCGTGCCTACAGCGAGCACCTGAACCTGGCCGGCAGCGCCGACTTCGGCTTCCCGGCCGACCCGGTACGCATCAATGAGCCGGGCCGCAGCGTGTGGATGAAGGTGAACTACCGGTATTGATCCGCCGGGCATGGCCCGGCGCTACCGCGGGGTCACCGGCATGGCCCGGCGCTACCGTCATGCGCCGGGCAAAAAAACGGGGCCGGATCCCCGCCAGGATCCGTCCCCGCCCGACGCCCTCAGTCGGGCAGCTTCGACTCTACGATGGCAACGTCGGCAATGGGTCGCTGGATACACCCCGACACATGCCGACACTGCCAGCGTCAGCCTTGCACGGAACCGGTTGAAGGCGCTATCGCGGTGCCGGTTCCACGCCGGTAAACGCTTGGCACATATCGCTTATGCAGGCCCTTGCCTACACTCGGCGGCCGTGGATCAATCAGGACCGTTCATGTTGGCTCGTATCGCTTCGACCCTGGCCTTCGGCCTCAGCCTGGCCGTGCTGGCCGGGTGCGCAGGCAAACAGGAGGCTGCCGCAGGTCGGCAGGGCGAAGCAGTGCCGGTCACCGCGCAGGTCGTGCAGCCCACGCAGTGGAGCGACACCCTGCAGGCGCTGGGCACGGCCAAAGCGCGCGAATCGATCAGTGTCACCGCCAAGGTCAGCGAAATCGTCGAGAAGGTGCACTTCGAGAGCGGCCAGCATATCGCCGCCGGTGCGCCGATCGTGACCTTGCGCGGGCAGGCCCAGGAGGCCGCGCTGGTGCAGGCGCAGGCCACCTTCCACGAGGCCGACCAGCTGTACAAGCGCCAGCGCGAGCTGGCCACGCAGCGGCTGGTGTCCAGTGCCACGCTGGATACGCAGAAGTCGATCCGCGATGCCGCCGAAGCGCGCGTGGCACAGATGCAGTCGGACATCGGTGACCGTCGTGTGCGTGCGCCGTTTGCCGGCGTGCTCGGCATCCGCCAGGTCAGCCCGGGCACGCTGCTGACGCCGACCACGGTGATCGCCACGCTCGACGACATCGAGCACATGCACATCGATTTCCAGGTGCCGGAAGTGGAACTGGCCGCGCTCGGCGTCGGCGACAAGGTCAGTGCGTCCAGCGTGGCCTGGCCAGGCCGCACCTTCGAAGGCGTGGTCAGCACCATCGATGCGCGCATCGATCCGGCGACCCGTGCAGTGACCGTGCGCGCCGACTTCGCCAACAGCGACCACGCACTGCGTCCGGGCATGCTGCTGGACGTGCGCCTGTTCCATCCCGAACGGCCGGCGCTGGTGGTGCCGGAAATCGCGGTGGTGCAGGTCGGCCGCGATACCTTCGTGTACCGCATCAAGAGCGACGACAGTGTCGAGCGCGTGGACGTGGTCACCGGCGCGCGTCGTGCCGGCGTGGTCGAGATCAGGCAGGGCCTGGAAGCGGGCCAGCGCATCGTGGTCGATGGCACCGGCAAGCTGCGCCCGGGCCTGAAGGTAGCCGCCAAGGACGCGGCACCGGCCACGGGTGCCAAACCGGCTGATGCACCGGTGCCGGTCGCGGCCGAGGGCCACGGCGGATGAAGCTGTCCGACACCTCCATCCAGCGGCCGGTGTTCGCCGTGGTGATGAGCCTGCTGCTGCTGGTGCTGGGCGTGATGTCCTTCACCCGCCTGACCCTGCGCGAACTGCCAGCCATCGATCCGCCCATCGTCTCGGTGTCGGTCGACTACACCGGTGCCTCGGCGGCGGTCATCGAAAGCCGCATCACCCAGGTGCTGGAAGACGCACTGGCCGGCATCGAAGGCATCGATACGATCAACGCGCGCAGCACCAACGGCCGCTCTCAGGTCAGCATCGAATTCACCTCCAACCGCGATATCGAGGCCGCGGCCAACGACGTGCGTGATGCGGTCAGCCGCGTTGCCGACCGCATGCCGGAAGAAGCACGTCCGCCGGAAATCGCCAAGGTCGAAAGCGATGCCGACCCGATCATCTGGTTCAACATGGTCTCCTCGACCATGGACACGCTGGAGCTGAGCGACTACGCCGACCGCTATGTGGTCGATCGTTTCTCCAGCCTCGATGGCGTGGCCCAGGTCCGCATCGGTGGCCGCCAGCGCTATGCGATGCGCATCTGGTTGGACCGCGATCAGCTGGCGGCGCGCGGGCTGACCACCGGCGATGTGGAAACCGCGCTGCGCAACGAGAACGTGGAGCTGCCGGCCGGTCGCATCGAATCGACCGACCGCGATTTCACCCTGCGCGTGGAGCGCAACTACATCAAGCCCGAAGACTTCGCGACCATCCCGCTGGGCAAGGGCCGCGACGGCTACGTGGTGCGCATGGGCGACGTGGCGAAGATCGAGCTGGCTTCGGCCGAGCGTCGCGCCTACTACCGCAGCAACGGTGAACCGGGCATCGGCCTGGGCATCGTCAAGACCTCCACCGCCAACTCGCTGGACGTGGCACGCACCGCGCGCGCTGAAGCCGAGCGGGTCGCGCTGACGCTGCCCAAGGGCACGCAGATTTTCGTTGCCTTCGACAACACCACCTTCATCGAAGCCGCAGTGGACCGCGTCTACGCCACGCTGGTGGAGGCGATGATCCTGGTGCTGGCAGTGATCTGGCTGTTCCTCGGCAGCTTCCGCGCTGCACTGATCCCGGCAGTAACGGTGCCGGTGTGCCTGGTCGCCGCGTTCATCGCGCTGTATGCGTTCGACTTCTCGATCAACCTGCTGACCCTGCTTGCCCTGGTGTTGTGCATCGGCCTGGTGGTGGACGACGCGATCGTGGTGGTGGAGAACGTGCAGCGCCGCATCGACCTGGGTGAACCGCCGCTGGTGGCGTCCAAACGCGGTACCGCGCAGGTGGCGTTTGCGGTGATCGCGACCACGGCCGTGCTGGTGGCGGTGTTCCTGCCGGTGGGTTTCCTGGAGGGCAACACGGGACGGCTGTTCCGCGAACTGGCAGTGGCGCTGGCCGCAGCAGTGGCGTTGTCCGCGTTCGTGGCGCTGACGCTGACGCCGATGATGGCCTCCAAGCTGCTCAAGCCGCATACCGGGCAGGCGCCGCGTGGCCTGCATGGCTTCATCAACCGCAACCTGGAGCGCCTGGCCGGTGCCTATGGGCGGGTGCTCGACCACCATGTCGATCGCACCTGGATCTACCTGCTGGTGATGGTGGCCGCGCTGGCCGCCAGCTGGGGCCTGCTCAAGTTGCTGCCGTCGGAGCTGGCACCGGCCGAAGACCGTGGCTCGTTCCAGATCATGATCGACGGCCCGGAAGGCGCCGGCTACGACTACACCGTGCAGCAGGTGCAGCAGGTGGAAGCGATGCTGGCCCCGCATGTGGGCGCCGACAAACCGATCGTGCGCGCCAACCCGCGCGTGCCGGGCGGCTGGGGCGCCAGCGAGGAAATGCATACCGGCCGCGTCAGCGTGTTCCTGCAGCCGTGGCGCCAGCGCAGCGAAGGCACGCCGGAAGTGGCCAATGAGCTGCAGAAGGAACTGGACACCATCCGCGGCGTGCGCGTACGCACGCAGGTGGGCGGTGGCCTGGTGCGCAGTGGCGGCCAGCCGTTCCAGATCGTGCTGGGCGGCCCGGAATACGCCGAGATCGCGCAGTGGCGCGACCGCATCCTGCTGCGCATGGCCGACAACCCCGGCCTGGTCGGCCCGGACTCGGACTACAAGGAAACCCGGCCGCAGATGCGGGTCAACATCGACCGCCAGCGTGCGGCCGATCTGGGCGTGCCGGTCACCGCGATCGGTTCGGCGCTGGAAACGATGATGGGCTCGCGCCGCGTCACCACCTTCGTCGACAACGGCGAGGAGTACGACGTGCTGGTCCAGGCCGGTCGCGATGGCCGCGCCAGCCCGGCCGACCTCGCCGCGATCCGTGTGCGCGCCACCTCCGGCGAGCTGGTGCCGCTGTCCAACCTGGTCACGCTCAGCGAAGTGGCCGAGGCCGGCACCCTGAACCGCTTCAACCGCCTGCGCTCGATCACCATCAATGCTGGCCTTGCGCCGGGCTATCCGCTGGGCGAGGCGATTGCCTGGGCGCAGCAGGTCACGCGCGAAGAGCTGCCGCAGTACGCGCAGGTGAACTGGAAGGGCGAATCGCGCGAATACCAGAGTGCCGGCGGCGCGGTGCTGCTGACCTTCGCCATGGCGCTGCTGGTGGTGTACCTGGTGCTGGCCGCACAGTTCGAGAGCTTCATCCACCCGCTCACCATCATGCTGACCGTGCCGCTGGGCGTGCTCGGTGCGCTGGTCGGCCTGTGGGTCAGCGGTGGCACGGTGAACCTGTTCAGCCAGATTGGTATCGTCATGCTGGTCGGCCTGGCGGCGAAGAACGGCATCCTGATTGTCGAATTCGCCAACCAGCTGCGCGACGACGGGAGAACCGTGCGCGAGGCGATCATCGAATCGGCGATGGTGCGCCTGCGCCCGATCCTGATGACCTCGATCGCCACCGTGGTCGGTGCGGTCCCGCTGGTGGTGGCCGGTGGCCCCGGTTCGGCCAGCCGTGGCACCATCGGCATCGTGATCATCTTCGGCGTGACCCTCTCGACCTTCCTGTCGCTGTTCGTGGTGCCGGCGTTCTACGCGCGGCTGGCGCCGTACACGCGCTCGCCGGAAGCGGTGAAGCGCGAGCTGGAGAAGCAGGAGGCGGAGTCGCCGTCGGTGGGTGGGCATGCCTGACCTGACCGCCAGCGGGGTCGGATCCCTTTCCCAAGAGGAAAGGGCTCTGACCCCACACCTGCAGGGCGACGGCTTCCTCCTGCGTCCCTGGCGCAATGAAGACCTCGAATCGCTGCTGCGCCATGCCAACGACGCCGAGGTATCGCGGGGCCTGCGCGATCGTTTCCCGTACCCGTACACGCGCGAGGATGGCGAGGCCTTCCTGGCTGGCCGCGTGCTGGCGCCGGGCACGCTCAACCTGGCCATCGAGATCGACGGCCAGGCCTGCGGCAGCGTCGGGGCCCAGCAGGGCCATGCCGAGCGCGGGCACATGGCGGAGCTGGGCTACTGGCTGGGCCACGCGTACTGGGGCCAGGGCCTGATGACCCGCGTGGTCGGACTGTTCGCACCGTGGGTGATGGACGAACTACGCCTGTTCAGGCTGCAGGCCGGGGTGGTCGACTTCAACCTCGGCTCGGCCCGTGTGCTGGAAAAGAACGGCTTCCAGGAAGAGGGCGTGGACCGCTGCGCGGTCTACAAGCGCGGCGTGCTGCACGACCTGCGCCGCTTCGCCCGGGTGCGCACGCAGCTGCCCTGAAAGGCCGCCGGGCATGGCCCGGCGCTACCGTGGGGGCCACGGTCATTGCCGGTAGCGCCGGGCCATGCCCGGCGGATTCCTTCTGCCGCTACCGCAGCGGCCTTCGATCAGGGAGAATCGACCGGTCCCTTCCAGCCGACGGGACGTCCTCACAACCCGCCGACTGGAGAGAGCGCGCGTGGAAGCTACCGTACATTTCATCAACAGCATCATCTGGAGCAAGGCGCTGATCTTCATGTGCCTGGCCGCCGGCCTGTTCTTCAGCCTGCGCACCCGCTTCATGCAGATCCGCGGCTTCGTCGAGATGTGCCGCCTTACCGTCAAAGGTGAGAAGTCCGACGCCGGCGTGTCTTCCTTCCAGGCGCTGGCCATGTCGATGGCCGGGCGCATGGGCATCGGCAACATCGCCGGCGTGGCCACGGCCATCGCCTTCGGCGGCCCCGGTGCCATCTTCTGGATGTGGGTGATGGGCTTCCTCGGTGCGTCCACCTCGTACGTGGAATGCACCCTGGCGCAGATCTACAAGACCAAGGACGCCGAAGGCCGCTACCGCGGTGGCCCGGCCTACTACATTGAAAAAGCGATGGGCCTGAAGTGGTATGCCATGGCCTTCGCCATCGCCACGATCATCGCCGCCGGTTTCCTGATGCCGGGCGTGCAGGCCAATGCCATCGCCGACAGCGTCATCAACGCCTGCCGTGGCACCGCGCTGTGCGGCCCGCTTGATGGTCAGGTCTTTGGCATGGAATCGGCGCAGGCGTTGAAGCTGGGTATCGGACTGGTGGTGGGCCTGCTGCTGGGCGTGGTGATCTTCGGCGGCGTCAAGCGCATCGCCAACTTCGCCGAAGTGGTGGTGCCGTTCATGGCGGCGGCGTTCATCCTGACCGCCATCGTCATCATGATCATCAACTACGACCGCGTGCCGGAAATGTTCGGCATCATCTTCAAGAGCGCTTTCGGTACCCATGCGGCATTCGGCGCGATGATGGGCCTGGCGGTGGAGTGGGGCATCAAGCGCGGCATCTACGCCAACGAGGCCGGCCAGGGCTCGGGCCCGCACGCGGCCGCCGCATCCGAGGTCTCGCACCCGGCCAAGCAGGGCTACGTGCAGGCGTTCGCCATCTACTTCGACACCATGATGGTGTGCACCGCCACCGCCTTCCTGATCCTGGCCAGCGGCACCTACAACGTGTACTCGCCGGTGCCGGGTGCCGCGCCGATCTTCCAGGGCCTGGCCGGTATTCCGGAAGGCGCGGGCTATGCGCAGGCCGGTGTTGAAGCCGTGCTGCCGGGCTGGGGCTCGGCGTTCGTGTCGATCGCGATCTTCTTCTTCGCCTTCACCACGATCATGGCCTATTACTACATGGCCGAAACCAACCTGACCTACGTCAACCACAACAAGAAGCGCCCGCTGACCGTGCTGTGCCTGCGCCTGGGCATCATCGCCATGGTGGTGTTCGGCGCGTTCCATAATGCGACCCTGGCCTGGGCGCTGGGTGACATCGGCGTGGGCCTGATGGCCTGGCTGAACATCATCGCCATCCTCATCATCCAGAAGCCGGCCATGCTGGCCCTGCGCGATTACGAGCGGCAGAAGAAGCTGGGCCTGGATCCGATTTTCGACCCCGATGCCCTGGGCATCAAGAACGCCGATTTCTGGCGTCAACGCAAGCTGGAGTTGTCCCGTAGTGAATGATCCCTGGAAGAATGCCCGCCGTCCGTCGTCGCGACCGCCGCGGGCCACCCCGCTGCCGCCGCGTGAGGGCGGCACCCCGCCACCGCCGGGGCGTGGCAACGACGAACTGCGCCTGTACGGCTGGAACGCCGTGCAGGCCCTGTTCGACAAGCGCCCGCAGGCACTGCGCAAGCTGTACCTGGTGGAATCGCTGATTCCGCGCATGCAGCCGGTGCTGAAGTGGTGCGTGGCCAACCGCGTCGGCTACCGCGTGGTGGAGGAGGGCGACCTCAACAAGCTGGCTGCCACCACCCATCACGAAGGCCTGGTGGCCGACGTGCTGCGTGCGCCCGTCGTACCGCTGGCGCAGTGGCTGGAGGATCTGGGCGAAGGCCCGGCGCTGGCGTTGTGGCTGGACGGTGTCGGCAATCCCCACAACTTCGGCGCAATCCTGCGCTCGGCCGCGCACTTCGGTGTCAAGGCGCTGCTGCTGCCGGCCGGCAGCACGCTGGCGCTGTCTGGTGCCGCTGCGCGCGTGGCCGAAGGTGGCGCCGAATCGGTACCGCTGGTGCAGTTGCCGGACAACGCACAGGCCATGGCACAGCTGCGAGCGGCCGGTTTCGGGCTGGCCGCGACACTGGTCGAGGGCGGTGAGGACGTGTTCCGCGCATCGCTGCCGGCACGACTGGCCTACGTGATGGGTGCCGAAGGCGAAGGCATGGACCGCAGCCTTGCCAGCGAATGCGACCTGCAGGTCTCGATTCCCGGCAGCGGCGCGGTGGAGAGCCTGAACGTGGCCTCGGCCACGGCCGTGTTGCTGGCGCAGTGGGCGAGCCGCCGCCACGGCTGATCCTGTCGTGCTGATGCTGTGTTGATCTCCTGACCCGGCCCTCGCGGCCGGGTTTTCTTTTGCGCGGCGCAAGGCCGCAAACGATGCACGCGCAGCAAACTGGGTCATCTGCGTCAGCTTACGTTGCTTCAAACACGCTTGATGGGTACGCAAGCGATTTTAGTATTTGTCTCATTGCTGGGCCGTTTCCCGCGCCGCACGGTGGAGTTCCTTCCAACGTCGTACAGGAGTGGTTCCATGCATCGAATCCAACGCCGCACACGTCACACTTGCCTGGTGCTGGCACTCGCTGCGCTTGCCGCACCATCGCTACAGGCCGCGGAACGCAGTCTCGATGGCGTCAATTTCACCGGACCGCTGATCACTCCCAATCCCGCCGGCCTGCCGCAGGGCAACTGGTACATCGAGCCCTATCTGGTGCGGGTCGACAGCCGCGACCACTACGACAACAACGGTGATCGTCGCCGCAGTGCCGAGCACAGTGGCGCCTGGGCCACGGTGGTGCCGATCATCTATGGCTTCAGTGACCGGGTGATGGGCCAGGTCAATCTCAGCGCCTCGCGCTCCGAATCCGGCAGTGCGCGCAGCAGCGGCTTCCGCGCCGGTGACACCACCGCACGCCTGCAGTACCTGCTGCAGGCGCCGAATGCCGATGGCACCCGTCCGGCCATCTCGGTCGCGCTGGTGCAGCGTTTCAGCACCGGCAGCCACGATCGCATCACCGGCAATCCGCTGGATGCACAGGGCGACGGCGTACAGCGCACCACCGCGGCGCTGGGCGTGCAGCAGGTGGTGTGGCTGGGCAATGACCGCCCCGTGCGCTGGCGCGCCCAGCTCAGCGCCGGGCCGGCACCGTCGCGCACCGCCATTTCCGGCACCAGCGTGTACGGCACCGATGACAGCTTCCAGGGGCACATTTCGCGCGGCTCGGTACTGGGCCTGTCGGTAGGCGCCGAGTACAGCTTCAATTCGCGCTGGGTGGGCGTGATGGAAATGGCCGCCAGCCGCGAGACCGGCCAGCGCCTGAGCGGCTTCGCACGCAACGGCAGTGGTGCGATCGAACGGATTGAAGAGCACCGTCCGGCCAGCCGCAACGTCAGCCTGGCGCCGGCAGTGGAGTATCACTTCAGCCCGTCGCTGGGCCTGATCGCCGGCGTCGAATTCACCGTGGCCGGGCGCAACACCGGCCGCATCATCAGCCCCCAGGTCGCCCTGGGCATGTTCTTCTGAGGGGCAGGTGATGAACATCGAATCCATCGTCAACACCATCCTCGGCATCGTCTGGAGCCCGTACCTGGTGGTGCTGTGCCTGCTCGCCGGCCTGTACTTCAGCGTGCGTACCCGCTTCATCCAGTTGCGCGCGCTGCCGGAGATGCTGCGCCTGATGTTCCGGCACGAGCGCTCCGAAGCCGGTGTGTCACCGTTCCAGGCCCTGTCGCTGTCGTTGTCCAGCCGCGTCGGCGTCGGCAACATCGCCGGCGTCGCCATGGCCATCGCCTTTGGTGGCCCGGGCGCGATCTTCTGGATGTGGATCGTCGCCTTCCTCGGCGCCTCCAGCGCCTTCATCGAATCCACGCTGGCACAGATCTACAAGGACCGCGATGCCAAGGGCCAGTACCGCGGTGGCCCCGCGTACTACATCGAAAAAGGCCTGGGCCAGCGCTGGTATGCAGTGCTGTTTGCGCTGGTCACCGTGCTGGCCGGTGCGATGCTGGCCGGTACCCAGTCCAATGCGATCACCAGCGCGGTGAACGAAGCCTGGGACGTGCCGGTGATGACCACCACGGCGGTGCTGCTGGTGGTGCTGGGGGCGATCCTGATCGGCGGCGTGCGCCGCATCGCACGGGTGGCCGAATGGGTGGTGCCGTTGATGGCGGTGGCGTATCTGCTGGTGGCCGCGCTGGTGATGGTGCTCAATGCAGAGAAAGTGCCGGAGGTGATCATGCTGGTGCTGCGCAGCGCATTCGGTGTGGATGCAGCGTTCGGTGCAATGATCGGCACCGCCATCCAGTGGGGCGTGCGCCGTGGTGTGCTGTCCAACGAGGCCGGCATGGGCAGCGGTGCGCATCCAGCCGCCGCCGCCGAGGTCTCGCATCCGGTCAAGCAGGGCCTGGTGCAGTCATTCTCGGTCTACATCGACACGATGGTGGTGTGCAGTGCTACCGCGTTCCTGATCCTGTCCACGGGCCTGTACAACGTCTACGACCCGGCAGTGAACGGCATTCCGGATGAGGCGCGCCTGCTGCTGGGCAATCTGCCTGGCGTCGAGGCCGGGCCGCGCTTCGTGCAGCACGCGGTGGAGTCCGCGCTGCCTGGCTTCGGCCGTTCGTTCGTGGCGCTGGCGATCCTGCCGTTCGCGTTCACCACCATTCTGGCGCTGTACTACATGGCCGAGACCAATATCAGCTACCTGTGCCGTGATCGTCCCGCGCCGTGGGTGATGGGCGGGTTCCAGCTGCTGTTCCTGGCCGCGACCGGCTACTCGGCGGTGAACAGTGCGACGATCGCGTGGTCGCTGGGCGACATCGGCGTCGGCCTGATGAGCTGGTTGAACATCATCGCCATCCTGCTGCTGCAGAAGCCGGCGCTGGCGGCGCTGCGCGACTACGAACAGCATCGCCAGGCGGGCAAGGATCCGCTGTTCAATCCGAAGCTGCTGGGTGTGCGCAACACCAGCGTGTGGGAGGGCTGACAGGATCGGGTCAGATCCCTCGCCACGGCGAGGGCTCTGACCCACACCATCGCCCGGTGGGTGCGCCATTACCCGGTGGGTGCGAACCTTGGTTCGCACCGATCTTCCCGCTGCGCTCGCCAGGCATGGCCCGGCGCTGGCGCATCATTCGTTCGGCGGCGTGGTCGCCTTGGCTTCGCTGCCGAAACTGCCATCGGCTTCCGCGGCCAGATACGCGAACACGGTGTACGCGGCCACGTTCTGCGCCAGCGCCTTCGGGTCGATCTTGTCCAGCGTGTCGTCGGCGGTGTGGTGCAGGTGGAAGTAGTCCGAGCCGTCCTGCGCCAGCCATGCCCACGCGCCGCCCTTGGCGGCCAACGGGCCGACGTCCGGGCCCGGACCACCCTTGTCGGCCTGGTACTCGATGCCCAGCGGCTTCATCACTTCGGCAATCTGTTTCGTCGCTTCGCGCGAGCCTTCCGGGTTCGGCGAACCGGTGTTGAAGGCGTAGATGCGGCCGGCACCGAAGTCGCTCTCGGCGGCCAGCTGGTGCAGGGCCACATCCTTGGCATGCGCCTCGGCGTAAGCCTTGCCGCCATACAGGCCCTGTTCTTCGTTGGCGAAGGCGATCACGCGGATGGTGCGCTTCGGCGCCTGCTTGAGCTGGCCGATCAGATGGCCAGCGGCCATGGTGATGCCCACGCCGGCACCGTCATCCACTGCGCCGGTGCCCAGGTCCCAGGAATCCAGGTGACCACCGATCACCACCACTTCCTTGGGCAGGCTGCGGCCAGTGATCTCGCCGATCACGTTGTACGAGGTGGCGGTGCCGTCCCAACCGCAGTCCAGCGCGACCTTCACCGTTGTCGCGCCGCGGGCCAGCAGGCGGGCCAGCTGATCGGCGTCGGGCACCGACAGTGCTGCAGACGGCACCGGGGTCAGGCCGTCGTCGAAGCGGGTGATGCCGGTGTGCGGCACGCGGTGCGAGTCAGTACCGGCCGAGCGCATCAGGAAACCGACCGCGCCCTTGCGGATTGCTTCGGAAGGGCCCTTGCTGCGGATCGCGCCGCCACGGCCGTAGTCGCGGCCATCGCGGAACGGCAGCATCTGGTAATCAACGAACGCGATCTTGCCCTTCAGCGAACCGGCCGGTGCGGCCTGCAGTGCGGCCAGGTCGGCGAAGCGGACCACTTCGGCTTCAACGGTGCCGCCCGGGCTGCCGCCCAGCGCCGTGATCTGCAGCGGCTGCGGGTTCTTGCCGGTCACCGCGGCGTGTTCACTGCGGCGCTCCCACTTCGGGAACGTCACCGGTTCCTTCCAGACCTTGTCGAAGCCGAGCGACTTGAACTTGGCTTCGGCCCAGGCCACGGCGCGGGCGTCGGCTTCGCTGCCGGCGATGCGCGGGCCGATTTCGGTGGTGAGCGATTCAACCACCTTCCAGCCGGTGTCGTCAGCCAGCGCCTGGTCGCGCAGCTGCGCAGCGGTGGACAGCGACGCCGGGGGCAGGGTGGTGGTGTGCGGCGCCGCGAAGGCCGGGGCGGCCAGCAGGGCGAGGGAGGATGCGATGGCAAGGACGCGGCGACGCATGGACAGCTCCGGGAAGGGACCAAGCCTTGGAGCTTAACAGTCGTTCAGCCCGGCGCATGGGCGGGAGGTCATGGCTGCCGCGAACGCTGTTTTCCGCCACGTCCGGCAAAGCGAAAGCCCCGCCGGGGCGGGGCTTTCACAGGCTTCTGCGGTAGCGCCGGGCCATGCCCGGCGAGCGCAGCGGCAAGATGGCGTCCCGCCGGGCATGGCCCGGCGCTACCACCTTATTTCTTCAGGCTGTCGCGGATCTCGCGCAGCAGCACCACTTCCTCGGCCGGGGCGGCCGGGGCGGCTTCCTGCTTGCGCGACAGGCGGTTGATCACCTTGATCACCAGGAAGATGGCGAAGGCTACGATCACGAACTGGATCAGCGTATTGATGAAGTCGCCGTAGCCGATCACCACGGCCGGGATTTCCTTGCCGTCGGCACCGATGCTGGCCGGTGACAACGTCCACGCCAACTGCGAGAAATCCACCTTGCCGATCAGCATGCCCAGCGGCGGCATGATGATCTTCTCGACCAGCGCGGTCACGATCTTGCCGAAGGCCGCGCCGATCACCACGCCGACGGCGAGGTCGATGACGTTGCCGCGCATCGCGAATTCCTTGAACTCGGTGAGCATTCCCATTGTTGTTTTTCTCCGGTGGGGGAAGTGGACAGCGCGCAGGGTAGCGCAGGTGATGTCAGCCGGCGATCACGCCGTGGCGCTCGGCCACGTTTTCCAATCGGGCACTGAAGCGGTCGCCGGGCTTCAGCGCGGCCACCCCGGACGGGGTACCCATGAACACCAGGTCGCCGGCACGCAGCTGCCACAGCTTGGACAGCTCATGCAGGATCTCCGGCACGTTCCAGATCATCTGGTCGAGCAGGGCCTGCTGGCGCACCTCGCCATTGACCTCCAGCGACAGGTTGAGCGCTGCCAGGTCGCCCACTTCAGCGGCATGCACGATCTCGCTGATCGGCGCCGAGGCATCGAAGCCCTTGGCCGCATCCCACGGATGGCCCTTGTCCTTGGCGGCGGCCTGCAGGTCGCGACGGGTCAGATCCAGTCCCACCGCATAGCCGTAGACCAGCGCGTCGGCATCGGCCACGGCCAGTTCGCCGGCTGGCGCATCACGGCCGATCGCCACCACCAGCTCCACTTCGTGGTGCAGGTTGGCGGTTGCCGGGGGATAGGGGATGGCATCGTCGTGTCCGACCACGATCGCATCGGCCGGCTTGCTGAAGAACATCGGACGGCCGCGGTCGTCGGCCGCCGGCACCGCTGCGCCCATTTCGCGGGCATGGTCGGCGAAATTGCGGCCGACGCAGTAGATACGGTGCACGGGGAAGCTGCCACCACCCACCACCGGCACACGCGGCAGGGCTACGGCAGGGATCACATCGGAGACATCGGACATGCGGGCATCCAGGAAGGGCGTGCCCGCAGTCTAGAACGCATGGCGCCCGCCGTCAGCGGGCGCGTAGGGCGTGGATCAACGCGAGGCCGGCAGCACCGGCTTGCGCACCACGCGGAACTCGCCCTCGACCACGTTCGGGTCGAGCGGACGGGCAGTGCCCGGCTTGCGCGAAGCCAGCAGCTTCCAAGCCAGGCCGACCAGGATCATCGCCGCACCGACGAACACGCCGATGAACACCATCGCGGCCAGGATCGCCAGGCCGAGCAGGCCCACGGCAACGCGCACCAGCGGGTGACGCGGCTTGCGCGGCGCGAACAGGGTGCGGAACTGGTTGAAGGCGGATGCGCGATTGAACATGGCGGCTCGATAGGCTGGGATCAGCGAAACCAGAGTATCGGGAGGTGCCACTGTCATTGAGTGAAAAACTCGTTAAATATAGCCTGTGCTTATTACGAATCAATGACTTGTGTTCATGTTGCAGCCAGTCACCTGAGTGGGCGTGCGACAATGCGCGTTTACTGTCCGAGCCTTCGCCATGACTGCCGCTGCTGCCCTGATCGCCCTTGATGCCATTGCCGATGGCGCGTTTGCCGAGGTCGAGGCGGTGGTCGATGGCGATGCCGAGTCGCTGGTGTTGTACCGCGACGGTGCGCAGGTGCGGGCATTCCTGAACATCTGCCCGCATGCCGGCCGCCGCTTGGACTGGGCGCCGGGCCAGTTCCTGAAGAGCCGCGAAGGCCACTTGGTGTGCGCCGCCCACGGCGCCTCGTTCGCGCTGGACAGCGGCGACTGCATCGCCGGTCCCTGCAAGGGCGACCGCCTGCGTGCGGTGCCGGTGGACGTGCGCGACGGGCAGGTTTATCTGGCCTGAGTCCAGGCCAGAGGTCGGATCCGTTTTCCGCAGGAAAGCGGCTCTGACCCCATCAGGCCAGAAGCAGTCGAGCATGGCTCGACTCTACAAAGGCATCCACGAGCATCCACGCATGGCGTGGATCTACTGTGTCGACCAAGGTCGACACCTACCAAAGCGGTGCACGACGCCAGCGGTGCACGACGCCGTTCCGACAGATCGCAGAAATCTGTCGAAGGCGGGGTGGGTCCGGTTGCGGGGGCGTGAGCCGCATGGATGCGGCGACCGAGCTTACAGGGACGTACTTGCAGCGTCCCCCGCAACCGGACCCACCCCGCCATCCCACGGATAGCCCGCTGTTGCTGTTGCTTCGGCCGTTGCCGTTGCCTCTGCAGGTGCAGGGCGCAGCCCTGCCAACAAACCCCAACCTCAGAACATCAGGTTGATCATCAGCACCACCACGCAGGTGTAGATCAGCGACAACGGTCCGCCGACCCGCCACATCTCGCGTGGGGTGTAGTTGGCCGGGCCGGTGATCATCGAAATCACCGGGTTCGACGCCGTCATCAGATTGTTGGACGCCGACAGCGCCACGATCAGCGCGAACGCCGTCGGATTGCCGCCCGCCGCCAGTGCCAGGTTCACCGCAATGGGCACCATCACGATGGTCGCGCCTACATGGCTGATCACCAGCGAGAACGCCGTGGTCAGCAGTGCCAACGCCACTTCCAGCACCCATACCGGGATGCCAGTGGGCAGCTTGTCGATGGTATGGCCGGCCACCCACGCCGCCGCGCCACTGGAATCCATCGCCCAGCCGAGCGGGATCAGCCCGGCCATCATGAACACCGTTTTCCAGTTGATCGAGGCGTAGGCCTCGTCCATGCGCAGCACGCCGGTCAGCAGCATGCCGGCTACGCCGGTCATCAGGGTCAGTGCCACCGGCAGCTTGCTGGTCAGCGCGATCAGGATGGTCAAGGCGAAGATCGCCATCGCGATCTTGAACTTGTGCGGTCGCTGCTCGCCTGTCGGGTAGTCGGTCACCACCACGAAGTCGCGGCTCCTGGCCGCCTGTGCCAGGTCGGTCCAGATGCTGTGGAAGACCAGCATGTCGCCGGCGCGCAGCTGCACGTCGCGCACGTCCTCGCGGATCACCTGCTTGTCGCGGTTGATCGCCAGCAGGCTGATGCCGCGCTCCTTGCGCAGGCGCAGGTCGGCCGCGCTCTTGCCGATCACGTTCGAGGTTGGCGGCACCACCGCCTCGGAAATACCGGCGCGGCTCGGGTTGAACAGGTCGCCGAGATGCTTCAGCCGCGAAGACATGCGCAGGAACTGGTTCTGCGCGAAGTCGTTGATCTGCTCGCGCGGGCCCATCGCGCCGAGCACGCTGCCCACCCAGATGCGCATTTCCGCCGGCGGCGCCAGGCGGGTGTCGTTGCCGGTTTTCAGCGCCAGCAGCAGCGGTGCATCGTGCAGGTTCTCGGCCTCGCCCAGGGTCATGCCGACCAGCGGGCTTTCGGCACTGACCACCAGCTCGAACACATCGCCTTCGATGCCGTAGGTCTTGGCGAAGTAGCTTTCGGTGCGCGCCGGAGTGACCCCGTCGTTGACCAGGCTTTCCTCTTCCACCAGCTTGCGGTCGCCGTAGTAGCGGAAGTACAGCAGCGAAGCGATCAGCAGCGCCACGCCGATCGGCAGCGGCGCGAACATGCGCAGTGGTTCGATGGTGGCCAGGCCCGAGGGCAGGTTGTTGTTGGCCGAGGCCAGCAGATCGTTCAGCAGGATCAGTGGCGAGTTGCCGACCATGGTCAGCGCGCCACCCATCACGATCGCCGCCGAAATCGGCAGCAGCAGCCGCTGCATGGTCAGGCCCGTGCGCGCCGCCAGCCGCGAGGCCACCGGCAGGTACAGCGCCATCACGGACGGGTTCTGCATGAAGGACGAGTTCAGGCCGGCGATGGCCGTGGTCATCATCAGCAGCCGTTGCTCGACGCCATGGCCACGGCGCAGCAGCCAGGCGGCCAGCCGGTTCAGCGCCCCGGTGCGGTCCAAGCCGGCGCCGAGGATGGTGGTGGCGATGATGCTCATCACCGCGTTACCGGAGAAACCGCCGAAGATCTCCTCTGGCGCGATCAGGCCGGTCACGCCCAGTACCACCAGCACCACCAGCGCAACCACGTCGGCGCGGATGCGCTCGAACAGGAACATCGCCATCGTGAAGCCGACCAGCCCGAGCACGAGCTTCATGTCAGTGGTCAGCGTCAGCGCGGTATCCATGTGGGGCGCAGCGTCCTCAGGCGATCATCAGGTGCGGTCGTACAACAGGTCCCAGACGCCATGGCCGAGCTTCTGGCCGCGGGTCTCGAAGTGGGTCTGCGGCCGCCAGTCGGGGCGAGGCACGCTGCCACGCGGGCCGGCGCGGTTGACCAGGCCGGCGGTGGCGTCGAGCACGTCCCACATCTGCTCGGCGTAGTCTTCCCAGTCGGTGGCGCAGTGCAGGCGGCCGCCCGGGCGCAGCTTGCGCACGATCAGTTCGGCGAACGCCGGCTGCAGCAGGCGGCGCTTGTTGTGGCGCTTCTTGTGCCACGGATCCGGGAAGTAGATGCGCACTTCATCCAGCGCGCCATCGGCGATCTCGTTCTGCAGCACTTCCACCGCATCGTGGTGGTACAGGCGCACGTGATCGGCGTTGTCGTCGGCCAGCGCGTTCAGCAGGCGGCCCACGCCGGGGGCGTGCACTTCGATGCCGATGTAGTCGCGCGACGGATCGTGTTGGGCGGCAAAGCGCATGGCCGCGCCATTGCCGAAACCGATCTCCAGCACTTTGTGCGCGGGGCGGCCGAAGGTCGCGTCCAGGTCACGCGGCTGGCCGTTGTAGTCGATGCCGAAGCGTGGCCAGCGTTCGTCGAACGCGCGCTGCTGGGCGGGGGTGAAGCGGCCCTGGCGCAGCACGAAGCTGCGCACTTCGCGGCGGCCTTCACTGACGGTGAAGGGCTTGGGCGGGGCCTTGGAACCGGCACTGTCGAAAGGATTGGTCATCAGCCGATCAACCCATCGATCGGGGACGACGCACTGGCGTAGCGCTTGCGCGGAATGCGCCCGGCCAAGAACGCCTCGCGCCCGGCCTCGACCGCCTTGCGCATGGCGCTGGCCATCAGCACCGGGTGGCGCGCACCGGCAATGGCGGTGTTCATCAGCACGCCATCACAGCCCAGCTCCATCGCGATCGCCGCATCCGAGGCGGTGCCGACGCCGGCGTCGACGATGATCGGCACCTTGGCGTCTTCGATGATCTGCAGCAGGTTGTACTTGTTCTGGATGCCCAGGCCCGAACCGATCGGCGCGGCCAGCGGCATCACCGCAGCGCAGCCGATCTCTTCCAGGCGCTTGGCCAGGATCGGGTCGTCGGAGGTGTAGACCATCACCTCGAAACCGTCCTTGACCAGCTGTTCGGCGGCCTTGAGGGTCTGTACCACGTCCGGGTACAGCGACTTCTGGTCGCCCAGCACTTCCAGCTTGGTCAGGTTGTGGCCGTCCAGCAGCTCGCGGGCCAGGCGGCAGGTGCGCACTGCATCCTCGGCGGTGTAGCAGCCGGCGGTGTTGGGCAGGATGGTGTAGCGATCCGGCGGCAGCACGTCCAGCAGGTTCGGCTCGCCCGGGTTCTGCCCGATGTTGGTGCGGCGGATGGCCACGGTGACGATCTGGGCGCCTGCAGCCTCGGTGGCCAGGCGGGTTTCTTCCAGATCCTTGAACTTGCCGGTGCCGGTCAGCAGCCGCGAGCCATAGGTCTTGCCGGCGATCACCAGCGAATCGGGGGAGACTTGAACGTTCATGGCGCGATTATCGCTTATCCGCCTGAAGATGGGGTCACGTGATTGCACCGCCGGGCACGGCCCGGCGCTACCGAGGAGGTGCGCGCGTGGTAGCGCCGGGCCATGCCCGGCGAGCGCGCAGCGCGGTCGCTTCAACCGCCGCCCAGCGCGTGCACGATCTCCACTACGTCGCCTTCGGCCAGCGCATGTTCGCCATGGCGGCTGCGGCTGACAATCTCGCCGTTGACCTCCACCGCCACCCGGCGCTGCAGCAGCTGCTCGGCCTCGAGCAGGTCGTGAAGGGTCGCCGAAGCGGGCAGGGTACGCGGTTCGCCATTGAGCTGGATGTTCATCCGTCCATTGTCGCTGATGGCCTGCCAGGATCGGAATGCTTGCAACTTCCTCCGGGCGCCAACGCTGGCACAGCGCACTGTCAGGCGTTCAGGCGACAATCCATGCGGCGGCGCAGCGTGAGCAAAAGGCGGTGCGGTGAAACCATTCACCGTGCGCCGGCGTACGTGCGCCGGATTCCTACCTATCTTCCCCACAGGAGTTTCTACATGCAGCTCAGCAAACACCCGATCCGCTCCCTGATGGCGGCTGCGATCGCGCTGGCCGCGCTTCCGGCCATGGCAGGCGAAAACCCGTACTCGAAGGCCGTGTTCTTCGGTGACAGCCTGACCGACGCCGGTTACTTCCGCCCGTTGCTGCCGCGGGCCACCCAGGGGCTCTCCGGCCAGTTCACCACCAACCCGGGCTGGGTGTGGTCGCAGCAGGTGGCCAACTACTATGGCCTCAACAAGGACCCCAACGGCAACGGCCAGAACGGCGACAACTACGCCGTCGGCGGTGCCCGCGTGTCGGTTGAAGGCAGCGGTGGCCTCGGCCCGATTCCGTCGCTGAAGTCGCAGGCGGCCCGCTACCTGGCCGCGAACGGCGGCAAGGCCGACCGCAATGCCCTGTACACCGTATGGGGTGGCGCCAACGACCTGTTCGCCGCCGCCGGCGCTGCTGGTGCGGGCGCGCCGCCGGCCCAGGTGCAGGGCATCATCGGCGCAGCGGTCACCGATCAGATCGCGCTGGTCGGCGCCCTCAAGCAGGCTGGCGCCCAGTACGTGCTGGTGCCGAACCTGCCGGACGTGGGCATCACCCCGCAGTTCCGCGGCCCCAACGCGGCGGCTGCCACCGCCATGTCGGTCGGCTACAACAAGGCCCTGTATGGCGGCCTGAAGCAGGCCGGCATCGAGTTCATTCCGCTCGACACCTTCAGCATCCTGCGCGAAGTGACCGCGAACCCGGGCATGTACGGGTTCACCAATGTCACCGGCACCGCCTGCAAGATCGACCCGGCCAACACCACGGGCAGCATCATCGGCTGCAACCCGACGACCTATGTCAGCCCGGATGCGTACCAGACCTATCTGTTCGCCGATGGCGTGCATCCCACCGTTACTGGTCACCAGCTGCTGGGCCAGTACGCGGTTTCGGTGCTGGAAGCGCCGCGCCTGCAGCAGGTGCTGAGCCACTCGGCACAGACGGTTGGCCGCTCGCGTGCCGATCAGGTCAGCAATCACCTCGGTGCCCGTCCGGCCGATGGCCTGTCGTGGTGGGGTGGCGTGCGTGGCGACCTGCAGCGCTATGACCACGCAGACCTGTATGACGGCCTCGCTCCGGCCGGCCTGTTCGGTATCGACTGGGCACGCAACGGCGTGGTGGTCGGCGGCTTCGCCGGTTTCGGCCGCCTGAATGCCGACTTCGGCAACAGCCGTGGTGACTTCACCCAGAAGGACACCACCGCCGGCCTGTTCGCGGCATGGTACGGCGACCGCGTCTGGGTCAACGGCCAGGTCAGCTACACCTGGTTGTCGTATGACGTGAACCGCAAGGTCCAGCTGGGCCCGGCCACCCGCGAACACGGTGGTTCCCCGGATGGCAGCAACCTGACCGCCGCACTGAACGCCGGTTACGAGTTCGGCACCGAAGGTGGCTTCCGTCATGGTCCGGTCGCTGCGGTGATCTGGCAGAAGGTCAAGATCGACGGTTACAGCGAAAGCGCCGCTGCGGGCACGCTGGCCACCGCCCTGGGTTACGACCGCCAGAACGTCGACTCCACCGTCGGTCGTATCGGCTGGCAGGCCCGCTTCGATGGCGGCACCGTCAAGCCGTACGTGCAGGTGACCTACGACCACGAGTTCGAGGACACCAAGCAGGCCAGCGCCTGGCTGCAGACGCTGCCGGAGCTGGGCAGCTACCGCGTGCCGGGCCTGGACTTCGACAAGAACTACGCCACCGCCGTGCTGGGTGCGCGTATGGACCTGTTCGGCCTGCAGGGCAACGTTGGCCTGAGCACCACGGCTGCGCAGAAGCGCGCCCGTGATGCCTCGATCTTCGCCACCGTCAGCGGCAGCTTCTGATCCAGAGCGGGGTCGGATCCCTTTCCGCAAGGAAAGGGTTCTGACCCCGTCGCTGATGCAGAGGCCACCATTGCGCAATACCGGCCGCTCCGCATAGACTTTCACCCGCAATGCGGGCGTAGCTCAATGGTAGAGCTGTAGCTTCCCAAGCTACTGACGTGGGTTCGATTCCCATCGCCCGCTCCATGTCTCCCAACGGTTCGCGCCATCTCAGGCGCTCCGCAATATCCAGACTGCTCCGCAATTCACCGCGTCGGAGTGGCCTTGGACCACCTCTTTATTCGCACGTAGATCTCGGTCGTGGTGACCGATGAATGCCCCAGTTGGTGCTGCGCCTCGCGAATGTCCTTTGCCGAATCGGCCTTGTCCGTACCCGCCTTGGCGCGGAGATCTCGGAACTGGAACTCCCCCTTTGCAATACCCGCTGTCTCCCGTGCCTTGTCGAACCGGTAGCGCAGGGCCGCGCGCCCCAGGGCTAGGCCGTCGTCGTCTACGATCAGCCGCGTGCTGTAGACCTTCTCTCGCCCGTTCGGGCACTTCTCCCCCTTACGCTTTGCAATGCGTTCGAGCCGCGCAGCCAGCTCGCCTGTGATCTCCATGGTGACTCGGTTGCTGGTCTTCGACTGCTGGATGATGAGGCCGCGCGCTGTGACCTGGCGCACGTCCATGGACCACACGTCGCCGACGCGCTGGCCGGTCAGATACGCCAAGTCCATGGCGTCGCGCAGAGCTGCGTCGGCGTGTGAATAGACGGCCCTGAAAGCGTCATCGTCCACGTACACGTCGCGGCCGGCTTCCTTGTTGCGCCGAATACCCTCGCATGGATTGGGTAGATCGGTGATGCCTTTCGGTGGCCAGCTCGACGGCTACTTCGAGTCGGCGGACGTGTTCACCGCGCTCAGTGCGTCCATCGCGTTGGCCGTGCGCAATGCCGACGAGCTGGGGCGAGCCCTCAACGGGCTGGAGGTCGACAAGGTCAGCAAGGCGGTGGACTACTTCCAGGACCTGGCCGGTGTGGCTGGCACGGATCTGGCCACGCAGGTGCAGAAGGTGACCGGTCTGCTGGGAAGCTACGCCAACCTCATGGCCGACGTGAGCACGCAGCTGATGACGGCCAACCTGACGCAGTACCAGTCGCAGGCGTTATCGATCGAGCGCACGTATCGCCAGCAGGTGAAGTCGGCCAACGACTGCGCCAAGGCGCTTGGCTTGTCCGGCGCCCGCGCGGAGGACCTGGCCAAGATCGAGGCGCTACGTGCCACCAACATGGGCAAGCTGCAGGCGCAGATCGACAAGGACAAGAAGGCCATGCAGTACGGCCTGTCGATCAGCGATCTTTCGCCGCTGACGGACCAGGAGAAGCTGGGCGAGGCGATGAAGGAACTGGAGCGGGCGGTGTCCGGCGGGGACACCAGCGCCGCGCAGGCAGCCGCACAGGCAGCGCTGGGCTTTGGTCGGAACCTCTACGCCAGCGGCCAGGACTACAACAGCCTCTATGGCCAGGTGACGGGCCTGATCGACGGCATGAAGGTCGGCGACCTCAACCAGCAGGACGGCACCAGCATGGGGGCGCTGGCGGATGCCATCGAGGCGCTGCCGGACAACTTCAGCCGGGCCGTGTTCGACCTGGTCGTGAACAACGACGCCCAGACGCAAACCACCGCCGCCGTACAGCAGAGCAACGCTCTGCTGGCCGAGCAGAACCAGCTGCTCCGCCAGCTCGTGTCCACCACCACCCAGGGCGTACGCAACGCCAGCAGTTCGGCGCTGCCGCCCTGGACCTGCGGGTTGATGCTCTCGGTGCCCGGATGATCGGAGACAACGCGATTATCAATGGCGACTTCGATCTCAGATCGATCGCTCCGGCGACATTGAATGTGCGTGGCTCCACCACATGGTTCAGCATGGACGGTCGCGCCACTTCGGCCGTTGCGAGCTACTGTTTTGCGGATGCGGAGATTTGAACATGTACCAACTGACTTCAGATCCGACCGTCGTCTACTGCCCCGAACGCCAATCGTGGATCGCCGAGGGCACCTGGTTGTGGGACCAGTACCAGCTGTGGTTGAAAGAGGGCAACACGGCCATGCCAATCGGTCCGGCCTACACGCCGTACTCGCCGGAGCACTTCCGGGCCATCCGTGACCAAGCGTTTGCATGGATGCGTGGCGAGGCCGTGGCCCGTGGCTATGACAGCATCGAATCGTGCGCCAGCTACTACAACAGTAGCGTGAGCCGGTATCGGCTGGAGGCGCGTGCGATGGTGGCTTGGCGCGATGCCGTGAACCAGCAGTTGGAGCAGCTGGTGCTGGCGCCGCCGGCAGGGATCGAGACGTGGGATCAGGTGCGTGTGCTGCTGCCGCAGCCGGAGACCTTCGACTGGCCGGAGAAGGCGGAGCTGCAGCTAGGCCCTGGGATGCAGGCGCTCGCCTTCTAATATTCTGGCTCTGTTATGCGCACGTAGGGCCCCGCCGCAGTGGAAGCGGCGGGGCCGACAAGTCAGGACGGAACCACTGACAGGAAGATCCCAATTGCGCAGGCAATCCAAGACAGGGTGAGTAAGAACAGCGTTCTCGGCTTGTTGGTGAACCAAGTTGCATTGCGCACTCTCGCTCGATAGGCAACGATGAGCGCGATGCCAACGAGAGACGGAATAATATAGGGCCAAACCAGAGCGCCCTGAGCCCCCCTGCCGATCAATAATCCGGCCATCATCCACATGCCGGCACTAACCGTCAGAATCAGAAATGCTCGGAAAAGGATGCCATTACCGTGGATGTGGCTCTCTGTTCCGCCTTCTACGGGGTTAGGTAATTTGCTTGGCATTGTGCACCTGTCGGTGTGTATGAGCAGCCGATCCTGAAGCCAACATTCACGGGGGGGGAGTTGGAGCCGATCCATCGGACGCCCAAATTGGTGAGATGCTTGAGCATGTCATCACCCGCTCCCATCGCAAAGGCGCTGGTGGGATAGACGTACGCTTGGTAGCCTTGATCCGGACTTACCACGTCCTTCTGAGTGTCAGGAATAACGTTACCTGCGGCGTCTCGGCCAGATCCTGGTATGTACCTGTAGTCATGATCTTGGTAGGTATATCTGACCGTAATGAAAGATCCGTCGGGGAAGGGGATCTTGTTTACGATGCTAAATGGTGTCGGAAGCTTCGTGATGTTGACTGCCTGGGAGAAGCCTGAGATGACTACGCGCAGAGTTTCCCTTACGAAAGTGAACGGGCCGAGGTTGTTGTAAGACAAAGTCTTTGCAATCGCCTCCTCTCGCAAGGCTGGCGTTGTCACCGCGTCCATGGCGTTCATGGGAGACGTCCCTGGCTCGTTGGCGACCGCCGACAGCTGCGCTGAAGAAGCCGCGATAGCAATACCCGATGAATTGAATGCAACTGGTCGGTCATAAACGGGAAGCTCGACCTGAACTGTCGGCGATCCGCCATTCATATCGTAAAGTTGGAAGCCAGCGTTGACCATTGCCTGTTCATCGCCGGTCAGCATGATTTCTCCCACCTTAGTGCGACTTGGAGCAGCCGCTACACGAAGAGGGACATCACCGCCGCCCGACACGTTCATGTGGTACACGCGTCGATTCTTGAAATCCCAGAAGTAATAGTCTCCGTTGCCCTTGGCTCGCGACTGCGTTTGACGTTTTGTGATAGTGCAGTCATCACAAGTGATTGACTGGATTGCGTGGGCAGAGAGCGCACTAGTGGATAGCGAAATTCCGAGAATTACCTGTACAAGTTTGAAGCGCATGTCGATTCCTTCCTGGAGTCATAGGCTGGTCGCAAGTTGAATGAAACGTGAACTGACCGGCCTTCCGACTTGTACTCTCTTGCTGGGCACAACTCTTTGCTGAAATTGGCGAAGGCATCAGTGCGGAATGTATTGAGCGTAGTGCATGGATCTGAAGGTCGCCGAGCATTCGCTGGCATCCTGGCCTTGCTGGATCCGGGGCCGCAGGCAGCTCAGCACGGGGCACTTGAGCAGCGCCGCGCCGGCACAGAGTCGAGTCAGGCTCGACCCTGCAATTCGGGCGAATTGACGATTTCGTCAAATCGCCGATGCAGCTCTTAACAACTCCTTCCTCGAACGATTCAGCCAGGTCGCCGCCGCGTTCGCAGGATCTGCGACGGCCGGTCGAATGCTTCCGGCCATGCGTTCTTCCCATGGCTTCCGCACCGCCCCAATTCCCTCTGGCTGGGTCCAGACCGGTGAGCGCTGGGCGCTCTGGTACAACGCGGCCGCGAGACGGCCAGCGTCACGCCCGATGGCGGTCCTGGGGTCCGGCTATGGATGGAAGGTAAGAAGTTCTGGGACGTGAAGGAAGTACGGGCCGCCAACGTCCGGCAGGCAAAGCGTTACGGCGAGCGCTGGTGCGCGGCTAGGCTGTATCCCGATCTGCCCCTTCGTGAGGCCGTCGCCCGGCTGACCGATACGACGCCCATCCAGCCGCCGCCGCCACTGCCAGGGCTGCCGCCAACCAGCGAGCAGCAGCAACAGGCACGGCGCTTGGCCGAGGCCGGAGCGAAGGAGATCGAGCGGATTAAGGAAGCGCTGGAACCGCGCCGACCGCCGAAGGAGACCAAGCCTCGCCCGAAGGACGCCCGCAAGGCGTGGGTGAGGGCAGGGCTGCAGCAGATGCACCGCGGTGTCTGAGCCGACCGCGAGCGCTCCGCAATCGCTATGGATGCCGCGTTTCTCTCGGTAAAAATCAACCTTCCACTAGCCACATTGCGGAGCGGGAATCGATAGTAAGTCATTGAAATATTGGGATTGCATACGAGCTTCCCAAGCTACTGACGTGGGTTCGATTCCCATCGCCCGCTCCATGTCTCCAGCGGTCAGCGCAAGGCTGACGCTCGGCAATATCCGAACCGCTCATCTCATAGGCATGTGTGAACCGAGTGGCCATGTCCGTACTGGCCTTGGTGCGGGGTTTGCGCGGGAAATCCTCTCTTGCAACGCCCGCTGTCTCCCAGGCTGTGTCGCGCGGGAAGATTCAGTCGGTGCTCGGCTTGGGGATGCTAAAAGATCGTTAACTTTTGGTCCCCATCGTCCGCTGCCCGGAGCGAGAATGATCGCTGCACTTATGCCCATCAGGCGATGCCTTGATTTTTCAGGGCGATCCAACCGGACAGAATTCTGGTCGTATTCCCTGCTTGCCGGGTTCGTGGCGGGGTTGGGCTACATTCTGATGAATGCCAGCTCCTGGCTGATCGGTACCGATCTCTACGATGGGGAAATGTCCCAGCATCTGCAGGGCGCAGGACTGGCAGTGGCGATGTTTGCCGTCATCGTCCTCCTCCCGCCGATGCTGGCCCTGGCCGTTCGGCGATTGCACGATATCGACGAGTCCGGCTGGTACGTGGTGATCGCATTCATTCCGTTGGGTGTGTTCGTTCTCTTTCCTCTCATGCTCCTTCCGGGAAGCGAGGAAGAGAATCGATTCGGCGGAATGCCTGGAGTGCCGGGCGCTTGAATCAGCGTTCTGGTGCGAAGTGGCAGCCACCACACCCGCATGATTGTTGATCGCATCACCCTCCGCCGATACACCCAATGGCTGCCGTTCCTGGCCTGGGTGGCCATCTGCGTGGCCTGGTGGTCGCCCTTGGGCGTGGTCGTTGGCCTGGCCGCATGCCTTGCCCTGGGCGGCGTGCTGCAGCGCTTCGATCTGGTTGGCGATGCCGTAGGCGGCGCACAGCTGCGCTCGCGGGCGACGCTGCCCTTTGCCATTTGGCCGCCCACGCACGATGTGCTGCTGGACTGGGGCGAGCTGGGTATGGGCGGGCCTGCCTACAGCACCCAGATGCTGCGCGATGGCGCCATCGTTGAAGGCGTATCGACCAGCGGCAGCCACGATGCCAGCGGTGAGTGGCAGGCGCTGGCAGGAAGCGCGCTGCGCGTAGCCAGTGGCTACATTGATCGCAGCGAGGCCGTGATCGTTTACGACGAAGCGGACAAGAGGGTGATGCACCTGCTGACGATTGTTCCCAGCCTGTTCTGGCAGGAACTGCACGAGCGCCGGCAGCTTGGCGGAGATGCAGAAGCCGCGATGTGGCTGCGCGATCTTCCCAGTCGAGTGACCACGCTGCGCCCCTGTCGGGGTCTATGGCTGGAACAGGAACACCCGGCACTGGCCGCCGGGTTGCCGCAGGCATTGCGACATGTCCTGCCTGATGGCCGGGTTCTGCAGGCCATCCCGCTGCTTCCCGACGACCTGCGCCTGACCGCGCATCCGACCCTGTTCACCCGCGTCTGCCCGTACGCCCTCTGCCTTGATGGCGAGGCCAGTGACCGTCACGCCTGCGATCTGGAGACGGTCATCGCCAGCCCGTCAGGGCGATGCGTGGTGGTGGCGGGTAGCGTACTTGATGGGGATCTGCGTCCCATCGAGGGTGTGTGGCTCGTCCACTGGCAGGGGCGTTGGCAGGCCATCGGCCGCCGTGCGATGGGCGGCAGCGGCAAGGCCCGGAGTGGTGCCTGGATCGATGTGATCGAGGTCGGTGATGACGGTAGGCTTCGCTGCGAAGCCTATGAGGAACACTGGACGTTCGAGGCGATCACACGCATCCCCACGCCACACACGGCACTGGCACTGCCGGTGGAGTGGCGGGAAACCGGACTGGCCGTGCGTGTCTGCGATGGACGCTTCTCGCTGCGCCTGCCCCGCGCGGACCAGCGGCCGTCAGTCACAGGTTAGGCCGCTTCGAATCAAACAAGGAGGTTCCGGCATGCGTCGTGGATGCAGGCCGGGAAAGCGATGGAAAAGCTGAAGAAATGGGCTGCGGGCAGTACTGAGTGCGGATGATCGGATTTCCGGATGACTCATGTGCCTTCCGCTTGCATCAGCTGCGCATACTCCTCGGTAAATAGCCCCGACAACGCCCGACGCTGCTCCGCATCAATGGCGCGTGAGGCGTTGGCTGTGTAGTCGAAATGCACCATCACGCAGCGCCCGCTGGCCACCAGGGCCTCGAACTGGAACGCCTGCTGCACGATCGACAGCGAGGAGCGGCCGATGGCCTCGATGCGGGTCTCGATGCGCACCTCATGGCCGGCCTGGATCTGCTGCAGGAAGTCGATCTCGTAGCGGCGCAGGATCAGCGTCAGGTCACGCATGCTGGCCTCCTGGCTGAAGTGGCGGAAGATCTCCTGGCGACCCTCCTCGAACCAGACGGGCAGGGCGGTGTTGGTGACGTGGCCAAGCACGTCCACTTCGGAAAATCGCGGAAACACGGTGATCGTCATCGGCCGCTCCATGCGCACTGAACAGGTCCGCGCAGTGTGCCGGCTGCTGCCGGCCAAGCCACGCCGCACGGCATCATCCACCCGCCACACGCCCGCGCTATGCTGCGCGCCTGCCGTCCGATCCCGCTGCGATGAAGCTCGCCATCCTGTCCCGCAACAGCACCCTGTATTCCACCCGCCGGCTGGTCGAGGCGGCGCGCGCGCGCGGCCACACCGTACGCATCCTCGACCCGCTGCGCTGCTACATGCGCATCGCCGCCGATGGCTTCTCGATGCACTACAAGGGCCGGCCGATGACCGGCGTGGACATGGTCATCCCGCGCATCGGCGCCTCGATCACCCGCTATGGCACCGCCGTGCTGCGCCAGTTCGAGCTGATGGGCGCGCGTACCCCCAATCCGTCCGATGCGATCCTGCGTTCGCGCGACAAGCTGCGCGCGCACCAACTGCTGGCGGCCAAGGGCATCGACATGCCGGTCACCGTGTTCGGTGACAACCCCGACGACACCGTCGACCTGCTGTCCATGCTCGGCCCGCCGCCGCACGTGGTGAAGCTCAACGAGGGTACCCAGGGCCGTGGCGTGATCCTCACCGAGAAGGCCAGCGCCTCGCGCGGCATCGTCGAGGCCCTGCGTGGGCTGTACGCCAACTTCCTGATGCAGGAGTTCATTGGCGAGGCCAAGGGCGCCGACCTGCGCTGCTTCGTGGTGGGCGACCAGGTGGTGGCCTCGATGCAGCGGCAGGCGCCGGAAGGCGACTTCCGTTCCAACCTGCATGCGGGGGGGACCGCCGTGGCGGCCAAGGCCAGCCGCGCCGAGCAGCAGGTGGCGGTGCGCTCGGCCAAGGCACTGGGCCTGTCGGTGTGCGGGGTGGACCTGATCCGCTCCGCACGCGGGCCGCTGGTGCTGGAAATCAATTCGACGCCCGGGCTGGAAGGGATCGAGGCCGCCTGCGGAGTGGACGTGGCCACGCGGATCATCGAACACGTCGAGAAGCTGAGAAAACCTTGATATTTCAGTTGGTTGTGATTCTCATGAGCAAATGAGGCCGGCTTTAACACGCCTTTAATCGGGGCGGGCGTAGCCTTCAGCGAACCGCAGCTCTGCCTCTCAGCAGGATCGGTATCGGGATACAACTTCAGACCCAGGCGGGGGCACCGCCTGGGTCTTTTTTATGCCTGCCGAAGGCCCCTTGTGGAGGCCGCGTGACGGCCGTACAGTGCGCCCATCGTTCCTGGATGGATCGGAGGCTGGCGATGTACCGCATCACGATGATCGCGTTGTTGCTGGGTCTGGCCGGGGCCGCTGCGGCCAAGCCGGAAAAATCGGTGGTACAGATGGACCGGCAGTCGCCGGTGGCCGAACAGGTGCGCCGGGTCGAAAAGGCCCTGGACGATGGCGATTACAGCGAAATCTCCGCCGACGATCGCGTCCAGGTGCGGGAGGCGTTGGCCCGCATCACCGCGCGGATGGGTGACCACCAGAGCCTGCAGGAGCTGCCGGCACCGGTGCAGGGCGAAGTCTTCAATGACCAGGAGCGGATCAACACCCTGCTCACCCGCGCCCACGAGGACAGCCGGCAGATCTGCCAGCACACCCGCAGCACCGGCAGCAACATGCCCAAGAGCCGCTGCCTGACCGTGGCCGAGCGCCGCCGGATCGAAGAGAAGGGCAAGGCGCTTCTGAATGACCAGCGCACCTTCAACAATTTCAATCCAGCCAGCTCGCGATAAGGCCCTTTCCACCCGGCCGATTGGCACTTGCTGGCGTGAAGGCGGTGCGAATAGAGTCGGGATTCACTACAGACAAGGATTTGTTTGCCATGAAACAGGCTTTGATGACGGCCGTCCTGGTGTCGGGACTCGCCTTGGCCAGTACCGCATCGGCATCCAAGGGCAAGGAAATCTTCGTGCCCGGGCAGCCGCTGCAGCAGCAGATCGCGCGTATCGAGGTGGAGCTCAAGGATGGCGAGACCTATTCGGAACTGAAGCAGGATGAGCGTGCCCGCGTCAGCGAGGCGTTGGGGCGCATGCGCGGTGCGGTCGAGCAGTACCCCACGCGTGAGGCCATGCCTGAACCGGTACAAACCCAGGTCTTCAACGATCAGCAGGTCGTGAACACAGTTTTGACACAGGCGCGTGAAGATAGTCGTCTAATATGCCAACGTGAAAAGCCCATTGGTTCCAACCGAACCACCACGCAGTGCATGACCGTTGCCGAACGCGCCCGGCAGAAAGAACGGGCACAGCAGGACATGGGCCAGGTCATGCGCGCCGGCAGAACAGTCAATTAGAGGTGACAGTGAGAATCCTGGTAATCGAAGACAACAGCGACATTGCGGCCAACCTGGGCGACTACCTGGAGGACCGCGGGCATACGGTGGACTTCGCCGCTGACGGGGTCACCGGCCTGCATCTGGCCGTGGTGCACGAGTTCGACGCGATCGTGCTGGATCTCAACCTGCCAGGCATGGACGGCATCGAAGTGTGCCGCAAGCTGCGCAATGAAGCGCGCAAGCAGACCCCGGTACTGATGCTGACCGCCCGCGATTCGCTGGACAACAAGCTGGCGGGTTTCGATTCCGGTGCCGACGACTACCTGATCAAGCCGTTCGCGCTGCAGGAAGTGGAAGTGCGTCTGAACGCCCTGTCGCGTCGCGGCAAGGGCGTGCAGACCCGCGTGCTGGAAACCGGCGACCTGGAATACAACCTGGATACGCTGGAAGTCCGCCGCCAGGGCAAGCTGCTGCAGCTCAACCCGACCGCGCTGAAGATCCTGCAGGCGCTGATGGAAGCGGCCCCGGCCGTGGTGACCCGCCAGGAGCTGGAAACCCGCGTGTGGGGCGAGGAACTGCCCGACTCCGATTCGCTGCGCGTGCATATCCATGGCCTGCGTGCGGTGGTCGACAAGCCGTTTGAAGTACCGCTGATCCAGACCCGCCATGGCATCGGATACCGCATCGCCACCCCGGAAGCCTGATTCCGTGGCAGCCAAGGGGGAGCGCCGGCGTACGCCGTATCGGCGGCGCCTGCGCAGCCGCATCATCGTGTCGTTCGTGTTGTTGGGCTTCTGCCTGACAACACTGTTCGCGTTCGCCACCAACTGGGCCCGCCTTCGCGTGGAAAACCAGCTGGTGGAAGAATTGATGAACCGCAACATCGACGAGTACGCGCGGCGCTATTACGAACATCCGGGCCACAACCCGGATGCCCCCGTGCTGCAGATCAAGGCGTACGCGTACTCCAAGGACAAATTCGACCGGGTGCGCGAAGAGCGCGCGCAATGGGCGGGCTTCTCCGATGGCATCCACAGCGTCAGCGGTGATGAGCACGGCGAGGCGTATTCCTACAAGCTGGCGGTACGCAAGACGCCTGACGCCTGGTTCTTCCTCGCCTATGACATGACCGACAGCGTGCGCGGTGGCAAGCAGCTCAACCGCGCGCTGGTGCTGTCGGTGCTGGTGTTCAGTGTGCTGTCGCTGGTGCTGGGCTGGTGGTCGGCGTCGAAGGTGATGAAGCCGGTGTCGGACCTGGCCGCGCGGCTGCGTGCCTATCGCGGCGGCACCAGTGACCCGGAACCCCTGGCGCCACGCTTCCCCGACGACGAAGTGGGGCAGCTGGCACAGGCGCTGGACGACTATTCCTCGCGGCTGACCGAAGTGGTGCAGCGCGACCGTGAGTTCAACGCCGACGTTAGCCACGAACTGCGCACGCCGCTGGCGGTGATCCGTGGCGCTACCGAACTGCTGCTGACCCGGCCCGGCCTGGACGAGAAGGTACTGCAGCGCCTGCAGCGCATCCAGCGCGCCGAACAGCAGTGCAGCGACCTGATCGGCGCGCTGCTGCTGCTGTCGCGCAACGAGCGCGGGCAGGGCACCAGCAACGTGGCCCGCGTGGCCGAGCAGCTGCTGGACGCGCATCGCGCGCAGTTGGGCGGCAAGCCGCTGGAGCTGCTGCTGGAAGGCGAGCGCAACCTGGTCATCGACGCACCCGAAGCCGCCTTGTCGGTGGCGCTGGGCAACCTGATCGGCAATGCGGTGAAGTACTCGCAGGATGGCGAAGTACGCGTGTTCGTCGGCACCAATTCGGTGTCGGTGACCGACAGTGGCCCGGGCCTGAGTGAGGAAGACGCGGCCAAGCTGTTCCAGCGTGGCTACCGCGGCACCCATGCCGGCCACTCGCAGGGCGGAGGTATCGGCCTGTCGATCGTCAGCCGCCTGTGCGATCTGTACGGCTGGCAGGTGAGCGTGCGCCCCGGCGGCGAACGCGGCGTGATCGCCACCCTGACGTTCTCGCCGAAGCCGTTGTAAGCGGTAGGTGCCGCCGTTGTAGAGCCGAGCCCATGCTCGGCTGCCTTGGGCTCCCGGAGCCGAGCATGGGCTCGGCTCTACAGTAGATCCACTTCGCGCATGGATGCCCAATCAGTAGATCCACGCCATGCGTGGATGCACTCCGGTAGTGCCGGCCGCTGGCCGGCAACCAGGCCTCAACCCCCAGCCAACTCCAGATACCGCGCATGCAGCCGTTCCACCTGCACCTGCAGGTCCTCCGGCTGCCCGTCATTGACCACCACATCGTCGGCCAGCGCCAAGCGCTGCGCGCGGCTGGCCTGCGCAGCAATCATGCTGTCAGCCAGTGCGGCATCAATTCCATCGCGCTGCATCAGCCGGGCGTGCTGGACGGCTTCCGGCGCATCCACCAGCAACACCCGGTCCAGCCAGGGGTAGGCTTTTCGCCCACCCACCTCGGTCAGCAGCGGAATGGCAGCAATCGCATAGGGGCTCTCGGCCTGCTCGCACTGCTGTTGCATCAGCAGGCGGATGGCCGGGTGGGTGATGGCCTCCAGCGCCGTCCGCTCGGCCGGGTTTGCAAACACGTGGGCGCGCAGCCGGGCCCGGTCCAGGCCGCCATCGGCCAGCAGCATCTCGGCGCCGAAATGCTCGGCGATGCGGGCCAGCGCCGGGCTGCCAGCGGCCACCACGGCCCGTGCGGCCAGATCGGCGTCGGCCACCACGATCCCCTGCGCCTCGAAGCGCCGGGTCACTTCACTCTTGCCGGAGGCGATGCCGCCGGTCAGGCCCACCACATAGCGGCTCATGGGGATTCCCCTCAGCGCAGTCCGCTCAACACCAGGTACTGCTCCACCACGGGAGCGCCCCACATGAAGTACAGCCAGCCGGCGATGGCCAGATAGGGGCCGAACGGGATCGGTGTGGCACGGTCACGGCCCCGGCTGTACAGCCAGATCGAGCCGATGATGGCGCCCAGCACCGACGACAGCAGGATGATCGGCAGGATGCCCTTCAACCCGCACCAGGCGCCCAATGCGGCCAGCAGCTTGAAATCGCCATGGCCCATGCCTTCCTTGCCGGTCAGCTGCTTGAACAGCCACCACACCGTCCACAGCGACAGGTAACCCACCGCGGCACCCACCAGGGCGGGCTTGGCCGGCATGTACAGGTTGTCGATGCTGCCTATCAGCCCCAGCCACATCAGCGGCAGGGTCAACTGGTCGGGTAACAACTGCGTGCGCAGGTCGATGCCGGACAGGGCGATCAGGAAGCAGGTCAGTACGATGGCGCCGAAGCCCTGCCAGCCGAAGCCGAACTGCCAGACGCAGGCCAGCACCAGCACCGAGGTCAGCGCCTCCACCAGCGGGTACTGCAGCGAGATCGGCGCCTTGCAGTGGCGGCACTTGCCGCCCTGGATGATCCAGCTGAACAGCGGGATGTTCTCGTACCAGCTCAGCTTGTGCTTGCAGTGCGGGCAGTGCGACGGCTCCACCACGATCCCCGGTGGGGGGGGTTCATAGAAGTCCGGTTCCTCCAGGACTTCGCGCGCATCGCGCTTCCACTGCCACTCCAGCCGCTTGGGCAGGCGCAGGATGACGACGTTGAGGAAACTGCCCAGCAGCAGTCCCAGGGCGGCCGCGGCGGGGTAGCCGAGGCCGGGATGCTGGTCGAGAAATGCCATGTATGTGTCAGACCACCGATGCCAATTTGAAGATGGGTAGGTACATGCCAATGACCAGGCCACCGACGATGATACCAATGAACACCATGATCATCGGCTCGAGCAGGCTGCTCAGGGCGTCAACGGCATTGTTGACCTCCAGCTCATAGTACTCGGCCACCTTGAACAGCATGGCGTCCAGGGCGCCCGCCTCTTCACCGATGCCGGTCATCTGGATGACCATGTGTGGGAACAGGGCGGTCTGCTTCATGGCCATGTTGACCGGGTAACCGACCGAGACGTCATCGCGCATGCGCAATACGGCATGCTCGTAAACCGTATTACCAGTAGCGCCTGCAACAATGCCCAAGGCCTCCACCAGCGGCACGCCAGCCTTGAAAGTCACCGCGGTCGTGCGGGCAAAGCGGGCAATCGAGCTGTTATGCATGATCTGGCCAATGACTGGCACCTTCAGGATCAAGCGATCCATCCCATGCTGCATTTTTGGCGAGCGTTTGTAGGCCATGGTGAAACCGACGATGCTGCCGATGACTACAATCGCAATCAGCCACCACCAAGAGACCATGAACCGGGATGCGGCTACGATCATCTGAGTAAATGCAGGCAAATCGGCGCCAAATCCCCTGAAAACGTCTTCAAACTGCGGAACCACCCAGATCAGCAGGATCGAGCTGACCAAGAGCGCCACCGCAATGACCATTGCAGGGTAAAACAGAGCCTTTTTGATCTTGCCCTTCAGGGCTTCGATGTTCTCTTTGTAGTTGGCCACGGTATCAAGCACCGTCTCCAATACACCGGCGCCTTCACCCGCACGCACCAGGTTGCGATAGAGCTCGTCGAACTGCACCGGATACTTGCTGATTGCCTCATGAAGGGATGATCCGCCCTCGATATCGATGCGGATGCCGTCCACCATCTTCTTCATGCGTGGGTTCTTGTGCCCGCTGGCGATGATGTCCAGCGCTGAGACGATCGGCACACCGGACTTCATCATCGTCGCCATCTGACGGCTGAAGAAAGCAATGTCCTTCGGCGAAACCTTGCTGCCGGCTGCTCCGAACAGTGGCTTGGGCTTTGGCTTAACCGTGCCCGGGGTGATGCCTTGGCGGCGCAGCTCGGCCCGCAGCAGGTTCGCGTTTTTCGCGGCCTGCTCCCCTTTCATCTTCACACCCCGCTTGTCGGTCCCCACCCAGACAAACGGCTGCAGGTCCGTGGTGCTGCGCGCCACTGGCTCCTTCTTGATCGCACTGCGACTGACAGACATATCGGCTCCCCAAGACCCGCCATCCCCAGGCGGGCGTCTAGTCGCCGATGGTAGCGGGTTCATGCCCGTATGGGCAGTTGCCAAGGGGCCCATGATGCGAATTCGTGCCGGGTGCCGACCAAAGGTGACGTACTGCGTCACATTGCCGCGTCCATCGCAGATTCGCATCCGGAGGGTTCCCATCCGTGAAATAGCTGCCATCATGGGCGCGGGGAAATCCAGGGGGAGGCGTGCCGGGGTTGGCACGCAACCTGCGTTGATCCACCCGCAGGGGGCAGGACCCGCTCAGCTGGCCACTGGTCAGACCGATCCTGACTTCTGAAATCAACCACCACTTATCTTGGGGATGTACCAAATGAAGAACCAGAAGGGCTTCACCCTTATCGAACTGATGATCGTTGTTGCGATCATCGCCATCCTGGCTGCCATTGCGCTGCCGGCTTACCAGGACTATGTGGCGCGCTCGCAGGTTTCCGAAGCGATGACCCTGAGCTCGGGCGCCAAGACCGCTGTTACCGAGTACTACGCCGACAAGGGCGCCTTCCCGACCACCAATGCCTTGGCTGGCCTGGCTGGCGCCTCGTCGATCAGCGGCAAGTATGTGACCAGCGTGACTGTTGGCACCGGTGGTGCAATTACCGCAATGATGAAGGGCTCGGGTTCGGTTAGCTCCAAGGTTGCAGGCAAGACCTTCGTGCTGACTCCGGCTGATGCGGGCGGCTCGATCACCTGGGATTGCAAGAGCTCCGGTACCATCGACGCCAAGTACCGTCCGTCGTCCTGCCGCTAATCGCGCAAACGGCATAGCGGTATCGGGAAAGGGCCGCTCTGCGGCCCTTTCTTTTTTGGGGCAAGGGGAGTTCTATTCGATGCGAAGTGTGCCTGCGCAGCGACTGCTGCCCCTGGCGGGTCTTGTCCTGCTGGCGTTGCTGGGAGTGGGCGTCTATTGGAATGGCTTGAATGGGGGATTCATCTTTGATGACTTTCCCAATCTGGTAGACGATCCGGACTGGCGCCTGACCTCGCTGGACTTTACTTCCATCGCGCAGGTCATGGGTAACGGGGTCACGGGCGACGTGGGCCGCCCATTGGCACTGCTCAGTTTCGGCCTCAACTACTACTTTACCGGCTTGGCGCCATGGCCGATGAAGGTGACGGGCTTGGCTCTGCACCTCCTGAATTCAGTGCTGGTATTTGCTCTGGCGTCCGGGCTGATCGGGCGAGTGCTCAGCATGTCGTCGTCACAGGTGCGCTTGACGGCCTTCATGGTCGCCACCGCATGGATGGTTCATCCATTGCAGGTGTCTACCGTTCTCTACGTTGTGCAACGCATGGAGATGGGAGGAGCGACGGGTGTCCTGGTCGCACTTCTCTGTTATCTCAAGGCGCGCAGCAGCGTTCCGTGTTCCCGGGCAGCGTTGTTCTGGTGGTGCGGTGCTGTAGTGGGAGCCGGGATTGGCCTTGCCTTCAAAGAGACCGCGATACTGATTCCGGTTTACACACTGCTGATTGAGGTGTTTCTCCTCAAATTCCGGAATCCGGATGGAACGCGTGCCCGTGCACTGTCCCTTCTGTATGCCTTTGGGGCCACAGGGGCGGCGCTGCTGTACTTTGCAGTGATTCTGCCTGGTGCTCTGGTGCCGGAGCGCTACTCCGCACGTGATTTCAGCTTGGCGGGCCGGTTATATTCGCAGCCGGCGATTCTGTTGAACTACCTTCAGCAGATCATGCTTCCTTGGCCTGAGTCGTTGAAGTTCTATTACGACAATGCGCAGGTCCCGCCATCCTGGCGTTCAACTCTTTTCATTGTCCCGATGCTGGCGCTGGTCGCGCTGTTGACAGCGGCCTGGGGACTGCGCAGGCGCTGGCCCCTGACGGCACTTGGCATCGGATGGTTCTTTGCCAGCCATTTGCTGACCAGTAACGTTGTGCCGCTGGAGTTGGCTTTCGAACATCGGAATTACCTGGCAATCGCGGGTGTCGCTCTTGCTCTGGTGCAACCACTTGCGGCGCTGATGCAGAGGTGGACCGTTGAGGCACGCCGTACGGTAGGGGGAGTCCTGCTACTTTTTGTTGCGGCCATGGGGTGGATCCAGGTGCAGACGTGGGCAGATCCGATGCGTCTTGCTCTCACGTTGTCCAACCGTAATCCTGATTCTTCGCGGGCCGGTTACGAACTTGGACGAGCACTGCTTGCATCTGCCCCTGCCGATCCTGCTTCCCCGGCCTGGGCCCTGGCTGAGAAGGAGTTCATGCATGCGGCCTCATTGCCCGGCAGTTCGCCACTTCCCGAGCAGGCACTGATCATTCTCAAGTCGCATCAAGGGCGGGCGCAGCCCCCGGAGATATGGGGTGCACTTGAGCGAAAGATATCTAGGCGGTCATTGGGACCACAGGAAGTCGGGGCGCTTGAAGCGATCGTCGCATGCCGGGTTGAGGGGGGGTGCAGGCCAGCCGAAGAGCAGGTGCTGTTTGCTCTGTTGTCGACCGCAACTGCAGAGAATCCCCGCTCGTCGAGGGTCCGGGTGGTGTTCTCGAACTACGCCTTCAACGTAATGAGGGACCCGGCTCTAGCGATGAGGCTCATTCGTGAGGCCGTGCAAATCTCACCGAAAGACCTGGGATGTCGGCTGTGGCTGTTGAGGATGGGATTGGCATCGAACTTGCTTCAGGTCAGTGAGGCTAGGCAAGGATTGGGGATCCTGCGAGCCGTCAATCATCGCCACGCATATGACCGGGACATTGAGGGCCTGGAGCATTGGCTGGCGACGAGCCAACAAACAACAGGGGAGTAGCAGATGCATCAGCGTGGATTTTCCTTGATCGAACTCATGATCGTGGTTGCTATCATCGCCATCCTGGCGGCAATCGCGCTGCCGGCCTATCAGGACTATGTCGCTCGAGGGCAGGTAGCTGAGGGGCTTTCGTTGTCAACCGGGGCCAAGGAGGCAATAGCCACCTATTACTCCGACCATGGGCAGTTTCCTGCTGACAACCGTGCCGCAGGAATGGCCCCTCCAGGGTCGGTATCCGGGAAATTCGTCCGATCGGTGACGGTTGACAGCACCGGATCGATCGCGGTGGCCTTTGCGTCCTCGGCCAGCGCAAAGGTCGCTGGACAGACACTGGTTCTGACCGCAAGCGATACCAACGGCTCGGTGAACTGGTCTTGTGGAGGGTTGGACGCCAGGTATGTGCCCACATCCTGTCGCTAGACGACAGTCCGGTCCCGGGGTCTTGAACCAGAGTTCAGAGGTGATTTGGGCGTGTAGCCTCTACAAGAAGCGCTTCCATCTGAATGGCTCGTTCTTCCCATTCGAGGGCTCTCAGGTCGGTGTTGGAAAGCGGCATTCGAAGCTGAAGATCGATTGCTTCTACGAGTTCATCGATGTTGCCGGGGGTGTATGCGCGTATTGCGTCTCCGCCGATCCGTCGCGTATCGCCAACATCTGAGGCGACGATCGGCGTACCGCAGGCAATCGATTCCGCCAGTTTCAATGGGTAGCAGAAACGCCCAAACGCGGAATTGCGATTGCAGACGACCGATACATCGAGTGAATTGATCAACAAGGGAGCCTGCTTCCAGCCGATGACGCCGAAATCGATGATCCTGGGATGCGGGTAGCGGTGAAGGGTGGCATCCCTGGGGCCGGCAATGACGAGGTGGATGTCGGGGTGGCGCTCCGAAAGTGCGTGGAATGCCCGGAATAGGTCTTCAATGCCCCTGCTTTGGTCGAGGGCGCCGGCACAGCCAATCAGACGAGCCTTCACGGGAAGACCAAGCATCTCCCTGCTGGTACGTCTGTCGATCGGATGAAACAGATCCCGGCGAACCCCGTTCCCAATGACATGAACTGGAACAGGTGTTGAAAGGGTGGATTTCACATGGTCAGCCAGGGCATGTGTTACTGCGCTGATTGCCATTGAGCTTGCACATGCGCGACGAAACGCGGCGCGCAGGCCTGGGATTCGGCTTAGTCCGAAAGATTCGTAATTGTCGTAGAGATCTGCAGCATGAGGAGTATGGATGTGCTTCGCCAAGCTTGCGCCGAGCACGGTGCATGGCGCATCGGAGCTTGTCAGGAGTACGTCGACAGGATGCTGCTGGTGAAGTCGTCTGATTGCACGCTTCAACTGCATCGTCTCGAGTGAAAGAGCGTTGATGGAACGCCATCGAACCCCTGCCGCAGATAAAAAATTTCCGGAATCTCGGTGCCGATAGCTCAGTGCAATTCCGCTGACGGTATGCCCACGGCGTGCAAGTGCTTCCGGAATCTCCCAGAGGCGGCCATAGCGATCGTCGATAAGGTCGCGTCCGGTGTACTGCCGCTTGCAGAGCATGAGGACATGCATGGACGGACCTGTATGGAAAATCAGATGGGTAGTGCATCATCATGGGCCAGTTGAAGGTGGAAAGTCACCTACGGGGTGGGGGCATGGGAGTTGCAACAGCGCTAAGACAGGTGGGTAATCATCTGCGCCTTGGGGAGCGGCCGGGCTGGGCGCAGAGCATGCTGCGCCGCCTCTTCCGTCACGCCCAGGGGCGGCAGACCATACGCGACTTCGATGGCCGGTTCATGATGACCCTCGATCTGGCCGAACATATGCAGCGTCGCATGTTCTGGATGGGCTACTACAACCTTCGCCTCGTCTCCCTCCTCGACCATCTACTTGAGCAGGGCATGACCGTGGTCGATGTGGGAGCCAATATCGGGGAGATTAGTCTGGTCTGTGCGAATCGAGTGGGCAGTGCGGGCCATGTCGTCGCACTGGAGCCGATAGCCGGGATTGCCGAGGAATTGCGATTGAATGTAAGGCGCAATGGGCTACAGGGGGTAGTGCATGTCCATCAGCAGGGCCTGGCGGGAGAAATTGGCCGGCAGGCGATCTATGCGTCCTGCGGGCAGCATGATGTGAATGAAGTTCATCAAGGACTGGGAAGCCTGCATGGAACCGAGGGCGTCGACAATCGAATTGGAATCGTCGACATCACAACGTTGGACGAACTCGCACGGCGTATTGGCCTGTCGCGGTTGGATTTTTTGAAGGTCGACATTGAAGGTGGTGAGTTGCCCTGCCTGCAAGGTGGCATCGAAACGCTACGACGCTTCCTGCCGGTAATTGCAGTGGAAGTACAGGAGCGCTCCAGCCTGGCGGCTGGGTACCATAGTCGGCAGATTCTGGAGCTACTATTACCATTGGGCTATCGCTTCTATCGCCTGGAGACGAGACGGCGGCTGGTTCGGATCGATGTTCAGGATCTGCGGGACTATCAGGATGTGATCTGCTTCGCAGGGCCGGTTCGAGCCTTGGAGGTTGCATGATCTGGCTGCTGGCCAGTCGCTGGGAAGCCGGGGGACTGGAGCGTGTGCAGTTGAACCTCGCCCGTGGCTTCAAGGAGAGAGCGTGTCCGGTGAGCATCATTGCTGGGCGCGATCTGAATGGGCCGGGTGATAACAGTGAAGTAACGTTCATCGCTCCGCGCGGGGCTTGGCAGATGCTCCTTGGATTGCCTTGGCGCATCCGGCGAGAGCGGCCAGACGTCGTGGTCACCACCTCCAACGACATTGCGGTATGGATCACCTTCTGGCGCCGCATTCTTTATCCCTCGACGGCAGTCGTTGTGGCTCAGCATCTTTCCCTGTCAGGGCCAAGACGGCGGGCTCGTGGGTTCGTCAGAGTCAAACTGGAGTTGATTCGCTGGGCGATGCGGGTCACGCTGACGCGATCCCAGGGGCTGGTTGCTGTTTCTGCCGCGTTGGCGGCAGATATGGCGTCTGAGCTGAACATTCCTTATTCCAGCATACGAGTGATCCACAATCCGTTGGTCCGTATGGATGAGATGCAGGCAAATCTCATATCGCGGGCGTGGCCCTTCCCGGATGATGATGTGCCAGTTTTTATCTATGCAGGGCGCCTTTCATCGGAGAAACGCCTCGATCTTCTTTGGGAGGCATTTCAGCTAGTGCGAGCCACGCATCTGGCTCGTTTGCTCATATTGGGGCAAGGGCCAGAAGGTGTGCGCGTGGCCCAGTGGATCGAGGGGAGCAGCATTCAGGGTGACTGCGCGCTGCCGGGGCGGGTGGAGGATGCGCTTCCCTGGATGGCCCGAAGCACAGCGCTGGTGCTGCCATCAGACTACGAAGGGTTTGGCAATGTCCTGGTCGAGGCCATGAGCTGCGGAGTGCAGGTGATTGCTACCGATTGCCCACACGGTCCTTCGGAAGTCCTGGGAGGCGGCCAGTTTGGTCAATTGGTGCCAGTGGGGGACGCCCATGCATTGGCCCATGCCATGCGGAATGTGCTGGATGGGAAGCTGCGGGTGGCGGTTGAAACTCTCCGCGAACGGAGCAAAGCGTTCTCCATCGACGTAGCCTGTGCGGCGTATCTGGAGATATTCAACTCGGCAAGTGAGCGACTTCAGGACCAGAACTGAAAATTACCGTTGACCATGCGGCCGCTGCCATCAGTGTTTCGGCGAGGATGATCATCCAGACCGCTCCCAGCAGGCCGTGTGCAGGAATCCAGGTTGCAGCGATCAAAGCCATTATTACCAGCCCGAGAGCCTCGATGACGAACCGGTACATTTTCATGCCGCGTCCAATCAGGATATGACAGGCGATCTGGCGCAGGCTGTAACCAATAATGAACAGGCCCATCCATTGCAGGCCCGGAATTGCGGCAGAGAACTCCATGCCGAGCAGCGAAGGCAAGACGCCGGCGGCACACCACAGCACGAGGCTCCCCAATATTCCATACCCTGTCGCGGCCAGGATCATCGCAACTATCAGGTGTCGATACTGGGGGGATACTCGTTGCGCCCGGAACAGGCGCGGCATCGCGGACATGACCATTGCATCTAGTGGCATGGCAATCACCGCCGCGATGCGATAGCACGCAGCGTACAAACCGGCTATCTCGCTTCCACCTGCATGCAGGACGAACGATTTGTCCAAGGTGGTAACGGCAACGGCGGAGCTCCATGCTGCGGCGTGTCCCGTGCCATGCGCCAAATCACTGCGTCCGATCTGCATGTTCGCTGGGCCGGGGCGCAATATTCTCCGTACCAGTATCAGGGCCAGCACCGCGCTGCATGCCGAAGATGCCAGATGTAGCATTAGATAGACCGTCAGATCGTGGTCGACCGGTAGAAGGCCGAAGATGCAGATCGCCGCAAGCCTCATGGCTGCGTTCAATGCGGGAAGGGCAGCCGCCCAGCCCAGGCGGTCATTGGCTGAGAAGGCAAATGCGGCATTGGTGACGATAGGGAATGCAATGATTTCCGAAAGCGCGACAAGGCTGAGTGCGGGCCACGGCATTAGGCCTGCGGCCAATAGCGAGAATGTCAGGGAAAGCGGGACTGCGCTCACGGCGCAGAGTAGAAGGCTCTGCTTCCAGTAGCGGGGAAACTGCGTGTGGTCGGCAATGCTGTACTGATACATCAGCATGCCGCCGCCGAGCCCAACCAAGCCGGCGAGAGCCGAGGCAGTGCCAACCGTGCCGGAGAACAGGCCGTAGTTGGTCGCTCCCAATACGCGTGCGCCAAGGATGATCCATGCGGCCAGGCATGACATCCTCACGCCCTGCCAGAACATCACCAGGATCGAGGTTCTGGCCAGGTTGCCAAAGCGCGGCAACCTAGCGGACATCCGGCAACTCCATGATGGCGCGTAGTTGCTTCGCATAGTCCGCAGCGACCTGTGCATGGTCGAAGCGGGCTACCAGTGCAGGCCGTTGCGCGTGCGCCCAGGCCTGCGCCTGTTCTGGTGCGTCCAGCAACTCGATTAGTACGGTCGCAAGCGCATCTGAAGATCGCTGGCGGGCCAGGTAGCGGGGTGGGCCGGCTGGAAACGCATCACGCACTGCAGGCACATCTGTGGTGACGACCGGACAGCCACAACCGAGCGCTTCCACGGTAACCAGCCCAAGCCCTTCCTGATCTCCGTTGCGGGCCTCAATGAAGGGAGCTACGAGCGTGGTTGCACGTTGGTAGTAGGCGGGAAGCGCGCTTTGCGCCACAGGGCCGACGAAGCGAACGTGCTGCTGCAGACCTAGCGCCGCCACCTGGGCTTCTCGTGCTGGGAGTTCCGGTCCATGTCCGATGACGGTGAGCGATACCTGGGGATGACGAGCCAGAACCACTGGCAAGGCATCAATCAGATACGCCAAGCCCTTCTTCTCGACCAGTCTCCCGACGAACAGTAGTTCGTTACGTGCCCGTTTCAGCGGGGATGGTACGAAGCGATGTCGAAGATCCACGCCCATTGGCGAAACTGCCAAGGGAAGGTCTGCCGCCAAAGTGCGAAAGGGCGCCACCATCGCCCGACTGACGACGCTGGCCGCTTGCGCGCGGGCTAGGGAAAATCGCTTGATGGCTGAGAAAAGCCGTCCCTTCAGAGAGAAGAGATCCCCGCCATGGGAGGTCATCAGCATCGGAGGCCGGAGGCGCCTTGGCAGCAGCGCACTTGTCAGCCCCTGCGGGATGATCCAGTGTACATGCAGCACTTCGTGGCGATGGCGCCGCAGTTCGCGTTGCATGGCCCACCACTGCCCCATCAGGAAGGTGGGCAACAGTGCCAGCGTCCAGGGACGGCGGCGCAAGTTGGAAGTGATGCCGCCACCATTGACGAGTTGTTCCATGGCTTCCGGCGCGTAGCGATAGCGGATGACCTGTACACCGTCGAGTTGCTCGTGGGTGGCCGCCCCGGGAGCATGGGGGCAAAGCACAGTGACCCGGAAATCAACAGTCAGATGCTGGCTCAGGGCGTGCACGAACCCAGGCTCGGGGTCTCCTTCCCAACGCGGATAGGTAGACGCCACAACCAGTAGCCCTGGAAGGGGGGCAGTCTGCACGGCCCCCCCGGTCACTGGGGTGAGTCCTTCCGTGATGCGAGGTAGGTAAGACCGGTGATCTGCTCCGATACCAGGCCGATAAGGAAGATGATCACCGATGCGCTGAACAGTAGCGTGCTCATGTTTGTGAAGCGATGCATGGTCGCGAATGTATACCCGTAGTAGCCCAAGCCCAGCATGAAGAAGGCCAGCGCCACCGGCGCGAATAGCTTCAAGGGCGAGTACAAGGTCGCAATCTTGAAGATGATCAGCAGGAAGCGGATTCCATCCTTGATCGGGCGAATGTGGCTGCCATTGCCCACACGCTTTGCAACAGGGATTGGCACATAGGCAACAGGATAGGCGCTTCGGAAGAATGCCATGGTGCTGGTCGTTGGATAGCTGAACCCGTTGGGCAGCAGGTGCAGGAACTCGCGGAAGCGTCCGGCGCGTACCGCACGGAAGCCGGAAGTGAGGTCCATTACTTTGAAGCCTGTCATGTGGCTGGCCAGCCAGTTGTAGAACCGATTGGCGAGGCCGCGGTGGACGTTGGCTTGGCCGCTGCTGTCACGAGCGCCGACGACCATGTCGTAGCCCTCGGCCAGCTTGTCCAGCAATGCCCGGATGTGGGCCGGGTCATGCTGCCCATCGGCGTCCATGAACACGAGAATGTCTCCGCTGGCTGCGCGCGCGCCACGCTTGATCGAAGCGCCGTTGCCCATCGAATAAGGGCTGGAAAGCACCTGCACACCTTGTTCCCGCGCAATATTTGCGGTGTCATCGGTGGAGCCGTCGTCGACTACGATGATCTCTGCATGTGGGTACTGCAAACGAAGTGCCGGCAGCGTACGAAGAAGGCCTTCGGCTTCATTCTTGGCCGGCAGGATGATGCTGAGCTGATTCAAAATGTATCCCCATTTTCCCCGGTGCAATGGTACTCCGCTGCGGTGCATGAATGGGGTTGGGGAGGAAAGGCGGGGTCACGTCCCCATTGTGATGTGGCCTGGAGGCACTCTGAGGATGAAAGCGATGTGGAAACATGTGATCCGAAGGGATGTTGGCGGGCCGTTGACGGGGCTATCATCCCCGGGGGAGTCAGGATCGTGCCTGCCGGGCTGGGAGTGCCAGGCGAGGCAGTCATGCTGAAGGATTGGCGTCGTCGTCGGCCATCGGGTCGCGGCAGGTTCTACTGCCCTGTGCGGTGCCCCTGGAAGGCGCGCCGCACTGCCTGACCCATGATGAGCCAAGGATCCATATGAACGCCGTAACCACCGCCAATCTCGTCGGCATCACCGGCCTGGCCCGTCGCCTGGTCCAGGATGGTGCGCTGGACGAGGCTTCCGCCCGCGATGCCATGGCCAAGGCCGCTGCCGCCCGGCAGCCGCTGCCAACCTGGTTCGCGCAGAACAAGGTGGTTGGTGCGGCCCAACTGGCGGCCGCCAATGCGGTCGAGTTCGGCATGCCGCTGTTTGACGTGTCCACCTTCGATGCCAGCCAGAATGCGATGAGCCTGGTCAGCGAGGAGCTGCTGCGCAAGCACAACGTGCTGCCGTTGTTCAAACGGGGTGGCAAGCTGTTTGTCGGCACCAGCAACCCGACCCACTCGCTGGACGAAATCAAGTTCCACACCAATCTGGTGGTGGAGCCGATCCTGGTCGACGAGGACCAGATCCGCCGCACGCTGGAGCAGTGGCACGCCAGTCATGACACCCTGGGCGATGCGCTGGGGGGCGATGACGAGGGCATGGGAAACCTGGATGTCGCAGCCGGTGACGAAGATCTCGGCGCCAGCAGCGGCGATTCCGGCATCGACGCCAAGGGCGACGACACCCCGGTGGTGAAGTTCGTCAACAAGGTGCTGGTCGATGCGATCCGCAAGGGCGCATCGGACATCCATTTCGAGCCCTACGAAGACGATTACCGTGTGCGCCTGCGCATCGACGGCCTGCTGAAGATGGTCGCGCGCGCGCCGGTGAAGTTGAACCAGCGCATCGCCGCGCGCCTGAAGGTGATGGCGCAGCTGGATATCGCCGAAAAGCGCGTGCCGCAGGACGGACGCATCAAGCTCAACCTGTCCAAGAGCAAGCAGATCGACTTCCGCGTCAGCACGCTGCCGACCCTGTTCGGCGAGAAGGTGGTACTGCGTATCCTCGATGGCAGCGCGGCCAAGCTGGGCATCGACAAGCTGGGCTACGAGCCGGACCAGCAGAAGCTGTTCCAGGATGCCATCCACAAGCCGTACGGCATGGTGCTGGTGACCGGCCCGACCGGCTCGGGCAAGACCGTGTCGCTGTATACCGCGCTGGGCATCCTCAACGACGAGACGCGCAACATCTCCACCGCCGAAGACCCGGTGGAAATCCGCCTGCCCGGCGTCAACCAGGTGCAGCAGAACAACAAGCGCGGCATGACCTTTGCTGCGGCGCTGCGCTCGTTCCTGCGCCAGGACCCGGACATCATCATGGTTGGCGAAATCCGCGACCTGGAGACGGCCGAGATCGCGATCAAGGCGGCGCAGACCGGCCACATGGTGCTGTCCACGCTGCATACCAACGACGCGCCGCAGACCATCGCGCGCTTGATGAACATGGGCATCGCGCCGTACAACATCACCAGCTCGGTGACGCTGGTGATCGCCCAGCGCCTGGCACGCCGCCTGTGCGGCAACTGCAAGCGGCGCTCGACCCTGCCGGAGCATGCGCTGCTGGCCGAGGGCTTTACCCAGGCGCAGCTGGACGCGGGCATCGAGCTGTATGAAGCGGTGGGCTGCGATGAGTGCACCGAGGGCTACAAGGGCCGTACCGGTATCTACCAGGTGATGCCGATGACTGATGAGATCGCCACCATCGTGCTGGCTGGCGGCAACGCGCTGCAGATTGCGGAAGCAGCGCAGCAGATCGGGGTGAATGACCTGCGGCAGTCGGCATTGAAGAAGGCGGCGGCAGGCGTGACCAGCCTGGCCGAGATCAATCGCGTGACCAAGGATTGATGCCGCGCGGCTTTCTGTAGAGCCGAGCCATGCTCGGCTTAATGCCCGAACAGCAGCCGAGCATGGGCTCGGCCCGACAGTAGATCCACGCCATGCGTGGATCCGGGATGTGTGAGGTTGCCGGCCAGCGGCCGGCCCTACCACGTTGGTAGGTGGATCCACGACATGCGTGGATGGGGTGCCGCGCATCGGGTCAGAGCCCTTTCCTGCGGAAAGGGATCCGACCCGGTCCTTACTCCATCCCCAGCTTCTTCAGCTTGTAGCGCAGCGCACGGAAGGTGATGCCCAGCTGCGCGGCGGTACGGGTCTTGTTCCAACGGTTCTCTTCCAGCGCGCGCTGGATGGCGCTGCGCTCGAGCTGCTCGATGTACGAGGGCAGGGCCGCGCTGCCAGGCTGCAGGTCGGCCACGGCTTCGACAGGAGCGGCACCGCCGGGGACGCGCGGAGCATGCTGCGGCAGGCGCAGGTCGTCTGCACCGATGCAGTCTTCCTCGGCCAGCGCCAGCGCCCGTTCCAGAATGTTCTCCAGTTCGCGCACGTTGCCGGGGAAGGCGTACTGGGCCAGTGCCTCCAGCGCCGACGGCGCCAGCAGCGGGGTGGCGCGGCCGTGGCTGCGGGCCAGTCGTGCCAGCACTGCCGCGGCCAGCTCCGGCAGGTCCTGGCGGCGCTCGCGCAGCGGCGGCACCCTCAGTTCGATCACGTTGATGCGGTAGTAGAGGTCGTGGCGGAAACGCCCGTCCTCGACCAGTTCGGCCAGATCGCGGTGGGTGGCAGAGAGGATGCGCACGTCCACCGGTTCTTCGTTGGCTGCACCGACCGGCCGCACCGACTTCTCCTGGATCGCGCGCAGCAGTTTCACCTGCATCTGCAGCGGCAGCTCGGCCACTTCGTCCAGGAACAGGGTGCCGCCGTGTGCGGCCTGGAACAGGCCGGGCTTGTCGGCATGGGCGCCGCTGAAGCTGCCCTTGCGATGGCCGAAGAACTCGCTTTCCATCAGCTCGCCGGGAATGGCGCCGCAGTTGACCGGAATGAACGGTCCGGCCGCGCGCGCGCCCTGGGCGTGGATGGTGCGTGCGACCAGTTCCTTGCCAACGCCGGACTCACCCAGGATGTAGACCGGCGCCTGGCTGCGCGCGACCTTGCCGATGGTGGTGCGCAGCACGTCCATGGCCGGCGAAGCGCCCAGCAGGCGTGCGCCCTGTTCGGCGTTCGGCCCGGGCTGCGGGCGTTCGGCGTTGTTGAGTTCCAGTGCATGCTTGACCAGACCACGCAGGACGGCGATATCCACCGGCTTGCTGACGAAGTCGAAGGCACCGGCCTTCAGTGCTTCCACGGCCAGGTCCATGCTGCCGAAGGCGGTGATCATCGCCACCGGCGTGCGCGGGTAGTGCTGGGCGATCTCGCTGACCAGCTCGATGCCGTTGCCATCGGGCAGCCGCATGTCGGTGATGCACAGGTCGTACGGATTGCTGGCCAGCAGCTCGCGCGCTTCGGCCAGGTTGGCGGCGGTACTGATACGCAGCCCCATGCGGCCGAGGGTCAGTACCAGCAGTTCGCGGATGTCGCGTTCATCGTCGACGACGAGGGCGCTGCGGGTTTCGTTCATGGGCGTGAAAGATAAACGAGGGGGCTGGAAGCGACAAATGTTTGACGCACAGAATCGGAATCAGGTGGGCAACAGCGTGTGCGGGCCGGGCAGCACCAGGCGGAAGCAGGAGCCGCCGGCCGGCACCGGAATGTAATCCAGCCGTGCCTGGTTGGCCCGGCACAGTTCGCGGGCGATGTACAGGCCCAGGCCGGTGCCATGCTCGGAGGTGGTGAAGAACGGACGGAACAGCTGCGCGGCCACGCTCTCTGGAATACCCGGGCCACGGTCCATCACGTCGATCACCGCGCTGCGCTCGTGCTGCGCCACGCGCAGCCGCACGCGTGCAGGCTGCTGGCCGATGCGGCCGTACTTCAGGGCGTTGTGCACCAGCACGGTCAGCACCTGGTAGAGATGCTTCGCATCGACCTGGGCCATCACCGAACTGTCGTTGATGATCGGCTCGATGCTGTCGGTCTCCAGCGTCTGCCCCTGCTTGTACTCCAGCACGAAGCGGCGCACGAACGCGGCCAGGTCCACGTTCTCGGGGGTGGCGCGCTCGCGCCGGGCCAGGCCCAGCACGCTCTCGACGATGCCGTTGGTGCGCTGGCACTGCTGGCGGATGATCTGCAGCAGGCGGCGGTCGCTTTCGTTGAAGCCGGTGCCTTCCTCCAGCAACTGCACGGCGTAGTTGATCGCCGCCAGCGGGTTGCGGATCTCGTGCGCCAGGCTGGCCGAGAAGCGCCCCATCGCCGACAGGGTGAGCGATTCGGCGCGGCGCGAGACCACGCTGGAGTCATCCAGGAACACCAGCGCCAGTTCGCTGCCGGCCAGCAGGCGGGCAAAGCGCGGTTGTACCTCGGGCTGGTCGGGGTTGAGCTGCAGCGGCAGTTCGTCCTGCGCCCAGCCGTTACGCCAGCGCTGCAGGCGGCGGGCCAGTTCCGGCGCGGCGCTGGTCAGGTCCAGGCGCCCGCTTTCGCCATTGCCATCGCTGTCGCCCAGCAGCATCGAGGCGGCTTCGTTGGCCAGGGTGATGCGACTGTCGGCATCCACCACCAGCACGCCGGTACGCATGCGGCGGATGATCAGTTCGTTGATCTGGAACAGGTTGGCTACTTCATCGCCGCGCTGGTTGGCCAGCTGCTGGTTGCGGCGCGCGCGGTTGCCCACCTGGAAGCTGATGAAGGCCAGCGCGAGGTAGCTGGTGGCGAACATCGCCAGTTCGGCCAGGGTGCGGGTGGGGTCGCCGCCTTCCAGTACTTTCCAGAGGTATTCGGTACCGGTGGCCACGCTGGCGGCGATCGCCAGGCCCAGGCCCCAGCTCAGTGGCAGCAGCGTGGCGGCGGCGGCGATGTTGAACAACAGCGACATCGAGATGCCGGCGCTGGCGCCGGGCAGGGCATGCGACAGCAGGGTGGCGGCGACGATGTCCACCAGTACGCCGCTGACCACGATCGGGCGCAGCCAGCGTTCGTTGCGGCCGATGGCCAGGGCCAGCAGCGACAGCAGCAGGTAGATGGCCGCGACGGTATCGGCCAGTCGCGGGTGATGGGCTTCGCCGACCATGGCCGACAACGGGCTGTACAGCAGGCCGGCGATGACCGCGGCGATCAGCACCCGGTACAGCGCGAAGAAGTACAGCTCACGCCGCGGAATCGATTCGATGCGGTCGATCAATGAAGCACTGGGTGACACGCCGGAACTCCCCTTCTGGCTGCCTGGGTCTGGAATCTGCGGCGGGCCTGCCTGGCGTCCCCTGAAGCCGGCCGGCACGTCGCGTCGATGTGGCGTCGAGTCTGCTCGATACGACCAGTATAGGGCCCCCGACAGGACGCCGCCGGAGTCACCCGGATCGCGCATTTGGCCCGCTGTGGATACCGGTGGCCAGCGTCGGGCGGGGCGCAACTGCCTGAATGATGGTGGAAATCTGGCCGGGTCTGGCGTTTTGTACAGACTTCTTTGCGCCCCGGCGCCGGCTCGGCCACAATAGTGGGCCCGCCGCGGTCCATGCCGGCGCCCCGCCGGGGCCCTGAGGAATTGCGTGCGGTCGTTCCTATTCCCACGGTGACGCATGAATTTCCACGAATACCAGTCAAAACAACTGCTTGCCGAGTACGGCATCCCGGTCCCGGCCGGCAAGGTCGCTGCGACCCCGGACGAAGCGGTTGCCGCTGCCAACTCCCTGGGCCAGGGCCCCTGGATGGTCAAGGCGCAGATCCACGCTGGCGGCCGCGGCAAGGCTGGCGGCGTCAAGTTCTGCAAGACCACCGACGACGTGAAGGCCGCTGCGGCCAAGATGCTCGGCACCAAGATGGCCACCTACCAGACCGCTGGCGTTGAACTGCCGGTCAACCTGGTGCTGGTGACCACCGCTGGCGAGATCGTCAAGGAACTGTACCTGTCGGTGCTGGTTGACCGTGGCACCAAGACCATCACCTACATCGCCTCTTCGGAAGGCGGCGTGGAGATCGAGCAGGTCGCTGCTGAAACCCCGGAGCTGATCCACTCGCTGAACGTCGACTTCGTCGAAGGCGTGCAGGGTTACCACGGCCGTGATTTCGGCTTCAAGCTGGGCCTGACCGCCAAGCAGGCCGGCCAGTTCGCCAGCATCATGGTGAACCTGTACCGCCTGTTCAACGAAAAGGACCTGGCGCTGGTTGAAATCAACCCGCTGGCCATCCTGGACGACGGCAACCTGTACGCGCTGGACGGCAAGTTCGACAGCGACGACAACGCCGCGTTCCGCCAGAAGGCCCTGGTCGCCATGCGCGACAAGACCCAGGAAGATCCGACCGAAGTGATCGCTTCGGAGCTGGACATCAACTACGTCACCATGGACGGCAACATCGGCTGCATGGTCAACGGCGCAGGCCTGGCCATGGCCACCATGGACGTCATCAAGCTCAACGGCGGCGAGCCGGCGAACTTCCTGGACGTGGGCGGCGGTGCCAACAAGCAGCGCGTCATCGAAGCCTTCAAGCTGATCCTGTCCTCGGACAAGGTCGAAGGCATCTTCGTCAACATCTTCGGCGGCATCGTCCGCTGCGACATGATTGCCGAAGGCATCATCGCCGCCGTGAAGGAAGTGGGCGTCAAGGTTCCGGTCGTGGTGCGCCTGGAAGGCACCAACGTGGAAGAAGGCAAGCAGCTGCTGCGTGACAGCGGCATGGCCATCATCCCGGCTGACAACATCAACGATGGCGCCAAGAAGATCGTTGAAGCTGTCAAGAACGCTGCCTGATTCGACACCAAGGAATTCCCATGTCTGTTTTGATTAACAAGAACACCAAGGTGATCGTGCAGGGCTTCACCGGCCAGCAGGGCACCTTCCACGCCACTCAGATGATCGAGTACGGCACCCAGGTTGTTGGCGGCGTGACCCCGGGCAAGGGTGGCACCACCCACATCGACCTGCCGGTCTTCAACACCGTTGCCGACGCCGTGCAGAGCACCGGCGCCAACGCTTCGGTCATCTACGTGCCGCCGCCGTACGCGGCTGACGCGATCCTGGAAGCCGCTGCTGCCGGCATCAAGGTCATCGTCTGCATCACCGAAGGCATCCCGGTGCTGGACATGCTGCGCGTCAAGAACGTGCTGACCCGTTCGCATCCGGACACCGTGCTGATCGGGCCGAACTGCCCGGGCGTCATCACCCCGGGTGAGTGCAAGATCGGCATCATGCCGGGCCACATCCACAAGCCGGGCAAGATCGGCATCGTGTCGCGTTCGGGCACCCTGACCTATGAAGCGGTCAAGCAGACCACCGAAGTCGGCCTGGGCCAGTCCACCTGCATCGGCATCGGTGGTGACCCGATCAACGGCCTGAACTTCGTCGACTGCCTGAAGCTGTTCAACGAAGACCCGCAGACCGAAGGCATCATCATGGTTGGCGAAATCGGCGGTGACGCCGAAGAAGCCGGCGCCGAGTACATCAAGCAGTTCGTGAAGAAGCCGGTTGTCGGTTTCATCGCCGGTGCGTCGGCTCCGGCCGGCAAGCGCATGGGCCACGCCGGTGCGATCGCCTCGGGCGGCAAGGGCACTGCTGAAGGCAAGTTCGCTGCCATGGAAGCCGCTGGTGTTGTCACCGTCCGCTCGCCGGGCGACCTGGGTGCTGCCATCGCCAAGCTGGTGAAATAAGATCGACTGCCTCTGGCAGACGATTCTGTAGAGCCGGCCGCTGGCCGGCTGCTTGAAACAGAAGGGCCGCCTCCGGGCGGCCTTTCTGCGTCTGGCTTCGGGCGAACATCCGCCGGGCATGGCCCGGCGCTACCTGGCCGGATCTACACGGTAGCGCCGGGCCATGCCCGGCGAACGCGCAGCGCTACAATGAGCGCATTGCAACCACAGGCTGGATTCCCATGGCTTCGATCCGCATCGCGATGGCGCAGTTCGACTTCCCGGTCGGCGATGTCGCCGGCAACACCGAGCGCATCATCGAGATGATCGGCCAGGCGCGCGACGAGTACGGCGCCGAGCTGGTGATGTTCCCCGAGCTGGCGGTGAGCGGTTATCCGCCGGAGGACCTGCTGCTGCGCCCCGGTTTCCTGTACGAATGCGAGCAGGCGATGACCCGCATCGCGACTGCCTGCCGTGGCATCACCGCCGTGGTCGGCTGGCCGCAGGCGGCCGGTGCGGTGGTCTACAACGCCGCCAGCGTGCTGCGCGACGGCCTGGTCGAGCAGACCTACCGCAAGCGCGAGCTGCCCAACTACGCGGTGTTCGACGAGCGTCGCTACTTCGATGTCGACCCGGACGGCGGCAGCTGCGTGTTCGAGGTCAACGGCATTCCGGTGGGCCTGCTGATCTGCGAGGACCTGTGGTTCGCCGAGCCGCTGGCCGACACCGTGCGCGAAGGTGCGCAGCTGGTGGTGGTGCCGAATGCTTCGCCCTACGAGCGCGGCAAGCATGCCCAGCGCGACGCCGTGCTGGCTGCACGTACCCGCGAGAGCGGGGCGGCGATCGCCTATCTCAACGTGGTCGGTGGCCAGGATGCGCTGGTATTCGATGGTGCCTCGGTGGTGGCCGATGGCGACGGTACCGTGCACCCGGCCGCGGCGGCCTTCGTCGACCAGTGGCTGGTGGTGGAGTACGACGGTGAAACCCGCCGCTTCCTGCCGCACGTGTGGATGGACGATGGCGACGAGAGCATGGACGCGCTGGCGTGGCGCGCAGTGACCCGGGGCATCCAGGACTACTGCCGCAAGAACGGCTTCAGGAAGGTGTGGCTGGGCCTGTCCGGTGGCATCGACTCGGCGATCGTGCTGGCGATGGCCGTGGACGCGATGGGTGCCGAAAACGTCACCGCGGTGCGCCTGCCGTCGCGCTATACCGCTGGCCTGTCCAACGACCTGGCCGCCGAACAGTGCCAGGCGCTGGGCGTGAAGCTGGAAGCGGTGTCGATCGAGCCAGCATTCAAGGGCCTGATGGAATCGCTGGCGCCGATGTTCGAAGGCACCACCCCGGACGTGACCGAGGAAAACCTGCAGTCGCGCAGCCGTGGCGTGATCCTGATGGCGCTGGCCAACAAGTTCGGCGGACTGCTGCTGACCACCGGCAACAAGAGCGAGTATGCGGTGGGTTACGCCACGATCTACGGCGACATGTGCGGTGGCTACGCGCCGCTGAAGGACCTGTACAAGACCGAGGTGTTCGGCCTGTCGAAGTGGCGCAACACCGTGGGCGGTGCGCCGGTGATCCCGCCGGCAGTGATCAGCCGCCCGCCGTCGGCCGAGCTGCGCGAGAACCAGCTGGACCAGGATTCGCTGCCGGCCTATGACGTGCTGGACGGCATCCTGTACCGCTACATCGACCAGGAGCAGTCGCGCACGGAGATCGTTGCGGCCGGTTACGACGCGGCCGTGGTCGACCGCGTGCTGCGCCTGGTGCGCATCAGTGAGTGGAAGCGGCACCAGGCCGCACCGGGGCCGAAGGTCTCGCGGCGTGCGTTCGGCCGTGAGCGCCGTTACCCGATCAGCAACGGCTACAAGGGCTGAGGCAGGCCGCCGGGCATGGCCCGGCGCTATCTGGTAGTGCCGGCCGCTGGCCGGCAACCCCGTACACCGCGTATCCGCGCACGGCGTGGATCTACCGGGCCTGGTCGAGCAGCTGTTCGAAGCCAGCGGTTTCGGTGGCTTCGTCGAACGGGCTGTCCCCCAACCGCGCACGCACGAACGCCAGCCCATCGGCTGCCGCCGCATCCAGCGTGCCGCGGTGGTCGACCGGATAGCGCCGGAATGCCACGGGCTCTCCACGCAGGGCCAGCCCCGCGGCATACAGCAGGGTGGTCAGGTACGGTACGTCGCGGTCCTCGCTGCCATGGCCCAGCATCAGCGGCTGGCTGAAACCGCGGCGCGGCACGCCCAGGTAGTCGTGCAGCAACGTCCAGATGCCCGCCACGTCGGTCAGCGGTGCGGTGAACATCGCGCCGGTATCGGCGCCTTCCAGCGTGGCGGCCAGTTCGCCCAGGCATTGCCTGCGCGCCAGCGCGACCCGTGTACGCCCCTCATCGCTGAGCACACGGTCGATCTGCGGGGCGACCTGCAGCAGGCCATCCAGCAGATAGGCGTGATAGGCGTTGAGCGCGCCGGGATTGGCAGTGCGGTTGTCCGGTTTCATCACCAGTGCGGTCAGTTCGACGGCGGTGGGCGTGCCGGTGGTGAAGCTGCCGCGGTACCGCAGTGATGGTCCGCCGTAAGCATCTGCGATGTGGCCGGCAGCAAGCGCGGCGGCACCGCCCTGCGAATGGCCGACCGACACCCAGCGCGGCGACAGCGTGGTGCGGCCGAGGTACTGATGGCTGGCCTTGACCAGATCGATGGCGTTGCGTGCGGCGGTGCGTACGTGCAGATAGGCGTGGTCACCGGGGCTGCCGAGGCCCTGGTAGTCGGCGGCGACCACGGCATAGCCCTGTGCCAGGAACAGGTCGAGGAAACGCCCGTCGCGTTCAGGCTGGTAGGGGCCGGACACGGAGGGGGCGCAGCGATCGGCGATGCCCTGGGTGCCGTGTGCCCACGACACCACCGGCCAGCCACCGACCGGAGCCGCGCCGGCCGGCAGGTACAGCAGGCCGGTGCCTGCGGCCAACTGGCCACGGTGGTCTGGGGTGCGGTAGTGCAGCTTGTAGGCCTGGGCGGCCTTGGACGGCACCCAGCTGGCGCGGTACGGCGCCGCAGAGAGCAGGTCGCCGGGTGCGGCCGGGCTGGCGCCCAGCGGGCCAGCGGCCAGCGCCAGCACGGCACAGGCGATCAGGGCGGGCAGCGGCCGCAAATGGCGGGACGGTCGGGACATGGGGCGCTCCTTGCCGGCCGGGATGGCCGTTGCGCCGCAGTGTGGAGGGCCTTGCCCGCGCCGATTGGGACCGGCGTCGCATCCACCGGGGATTCGGAGAATTCCTAGATGCCGGTCCCGGTGCGGGGAGGCGGGCTGGGAGAGCAGTCGAGCATGGCTCGACTCTACAAAAGGAAAGGGCCCCTTGCGGGGCCCTTTCTTACTTCTTTTCCAGTCGCGCGTTGCGCTGGCCGGTGCTGGCGGACTTCTCGCCGGCGAACGGGTTCAGCTTGCGGATCATCCACGGGTACTTCGGCCACTTGCCTTCCAGCCACGGGTGGTCCGGCTGGTTCAGCTGCAGGACGCGGCGGGCGTCGTCGGCCAGGGTCTTGTTGCCCAGGTGGGTGTAGGAATCAGCCAGGACGGCGACGGCGTCGTACTGGAAGGCGCTCTGCGGGTAGGTTTCCAGCAGGTAGTTGGCGCGGCCCGCGGCCGAGACCCAGGCGCCACGGCGCATGTAGTACAGGGCGTTGTCCAGCTCATGCTGGGCGAACACGTCACGCAGTTCCAGCATGCGCTGGCGCGCATCGGCGGCGTAGCGGCTGTTCGGGTAGCGGTCGACCACGATGTTGAAGTCCGAGTACGCCTGGTGCGGCGTGGACAGGTCGCGGCGGCTTGCATCCAGCGACCATACGCGGCGCAGGAAAACCGTACTGCGGTTGGAGTTGGCCAGGCCGCGCAGGTAGTACAGGTAGGCGATGTTGCGGTGGGTCGGATAGGTACGGATGAAGCGGTCGATGCTGGACACCGCGTCATCGTGCTTGCCGGCCTTGTACTGGGCATAGGCGGTTTCGATCATCGCCTGTTCGGTGTACGGGCCGTACGGATACTGGGCCACCAGGCGGCGGAAGCTGGACTCAGCACCGCTCCAGTTGCCACCCTGCATCAGCTTGTGGCTCTTCTCGTACAACTGTTCGACCGGCGTCCCTTCATCGGGGCGATCGCCCTTCTTGGCACCACGGTGGCAGCCGGTGGCAGCGATGACCAGCACCAGCAACAGGGCGGTGAGGCGGACGGGCGCAGAGAGCATGACGGAGCGTCGGATCATGAGGTCGAGGCGGGACGCGGCTGGAATACGAAGGGTCGATGATAGCCTAGTGTCCTGTCCAGCGACTGAAACCGGCCGCCGGGACCCCAAAATTTCAAAGAATGCCCCCTGCCATGTCTGAACAACCCTCTGAATCGGCCCGCCAGGCCATCGTCCCCGACACCTCTGCCGGCCGCCGTTTCGACGCGGTCGTGGCCGAATTGTTCCCCGAATACTCGCGTTCGCGCCTGACCGAGTGGATCAAGAACGGCGATGTCCTGCTGGACGGCGCCCAGGCCCGCCCGCGCGATCCGCTGCGCGGCGGCGAGGTGGTCACCCTCACCGTGGTGCTGGAAACCCAGACCGACGCCCAGCCGGAGGACATCCCGCTGGACGTGCTGTTCGAGGACGAGTACCTGCTGGTGATCAACAAGCCGGTCGGCCTGGTGGTGCACCCCGGCGCCGGAAACCACAGCGGTACCCTGGTCAACGCCCTGCTGTTCCGCGACCCGTCGGTGGCGGTGCTGCCGCGCGCCGGCATCGTGCATCGCCTGGACAAAGACACCAGCGGCGTGATGGTGGTGGCCAAGACCCTGGAGGCGCAGACCGCGCTGGTCGAGCAGCTGGCCGCACGCGACGTGCACCGCCAGTACCTGGCCATCGTGATGGGCGCACTGGTGGCCGGCGGCACTGCCGATGCGCCGATCGACCGCCACCCGCGCGACCGCCTGAAGATGGGCGTGCGCGAGGATGGCAAGGAAGCGGTGACCCATTACCGCCTGCGCGAGCGCTTCCGTGCACATACCGCACTGGAATGCCGTTTGGAAACCGGTCGTACCCACCAGATCCGCGTGCACATGGCGCACATCCGTCACCCGATCGTGGGCGATCCGCTGTATGGCGGCGCGCTGAAGCTGCCCAAGGGCGCCAGTGACGAGCTGGTGGCCGCGCTGCGCGGCTTCAAGCGCCAGGCGCTGCATGCCGAGACGCTGGAGTTCGTGCACCCGATCACCGGTGAGACGGTGCGCAACACCGCGCCGGTGCCGGCCGACATGCTGCACCTGCTGAAGGTGCTGCGCGAAGACAGCGACGCCTTCGCCGCACGCGAGCGGGACCGCTGGTGATGGCTGCCGCGCTGCCGTTGCTGCAGGCGGACTGGCCGGCGCCTGCGGGCGTCCACGCGCTGACCACGCGGCGGCATGGTGCCGGCATCTCGCCGGCGCCGTTCGCGCAGTTCAACCTGGGCAACCGCCACGCGGCCGATGGTGACACCCCGGCCAACGTCGAACACAACCGCCAGCTGCTGCAGCAGGGGCTGGCGCTGCCGTCGGCACCGCATTGGCTGCGCCAGGTGCACAGCAGCACCGTACTGCGCTTCAACGCGCCGCCGGTGGCCGGTGCCAGCGAACCGGTCGCCGACGCAGCGGTGACCTCGGTGCCGGGTGTGGTGCTGGCGATCCTGACCGCTGACTGCCTGCCGGTGGTGTTCGCCGCCGTCGATGGCAGCGAGGTGGGCGCTGCGCACGCCGGTTGGCGTGGGTTGGCCGACGGCATGCTGGAGGCCACCGTGGCCGCCATGCAGACCCCGCCGGCGCAGCTGCGCGCGTGGCTGGGCCCGGCGGCCGGACCGGCCGACTACGAGATCGGCGAGGAGGTCTATCACGCCTTCGTCGGTCACGATCCGGCTGCCGAGGCCGCCTTCGTGGCAACCCGAGCTGGGCACTGGAAGGTGGACCTGTTCGTCCTGGCCCGTCAGCGCCTGCAGGCGGCGGGGATGGACCCGGCGCAGATTCACGGCGGCACGGTGTCGACCATGGCCGATCCGGACCTGTATTCGCACCGGCGCGACCGTCGTACCGGACGCATGGCAACCCTGGCCTGGATCGCGCCCTGAGCGTGCCGCTGTTCGCGCGCGTGCTGGGGCCGGCCTTCGCCACCCTGGCCACACCGGTGCAGGCACTGCATGCCGCGCCGCTGCCCTGCCGCTACGCGGGGCAGGCGCGCATCGTGAGGGGGCGGCACTGGCTGGTGCCGCTGCTGGCTGCGTTGGCGCGGCTGCCAAGGGATGGCGAGGCGTTGCCGACCGAGGTGGCGTTCAGCGCATACGGGCAGGGGGAACGCTGGGCACGACGCTTCGGCCGCTGGCCGATGGTATCGAGGCTGTGGGTGCACGAAGGGTATCTGCGCGAGCAGTTGGGTGCGGTGCGTTTTGAATTCGACCTGCAGGCCCGCGACGGTGGCATCGACTGGTCGGTGCGGCGGGTCTGGGCATTTGGCCTGCTGCCGCTGCCGACGCGCTGGTTTGGTGGCGTACGTTGCCGCGAGGCCTGGGATGACCAGCGCTACACTTTCCTGGTCGATGTGACCTTGCCCTGGGCAGGAGCCCTGATCCGCTATGAAGGCTGGCTCGAACCGCAGTGAAGCCGCCACCGAAGCGGGCGGCGCGGTGATCGTGTTCGATGGTGTCTGCGCACTGTGCAACCGCTGGGTGCGCTTCCTGCTGCGCTTTGATCGCAAGGAACGCTATCGCTTCGCGGCAATGCAGGGCGAGCGGGGCAGTGCGCTGCTGCGTTCGCACGGGTTGGACCCGCAGGACCCGATGTCGTTCCTGTTGCTGGACGAACAGGGCGCCTGGACCGATACCGATGCGATCCTGCGCGTGCTGTCAGGAATGGGCGGTGGCTGGCGCCTGACCGGTGCATTGCGCGTGCTGCCGCGCAGTTGGCGCGACGCGGCGTACCGCGCGCTGGCCCGCAACCGCTATCGCTGGTTCGGGCGGCATGACGCCTGCTATCTGCCGGCACCGGAGCAGGCCGCGCGGTTCCTGGATTGAAGAAAAAAGGGGACGGAGGGGATTAAGTCGTTTGTGCACAAACGACTTAATCCCCTCCGTCCCCTTTTTCCCTCAGCCTTCCAGCGCGTCCAGGTAGCTGCGGCGCCAATGATTGATGTCGTAGGTGCGCAGGTGCTCCATCATTGCGTGCCAGCGCTCCTTGCGCCGGTGCAGTGACATCGTTGCTGCGGTGGCGATGGCATCGGCGACGCCGTCCAGGTCATGCGGGTTCACCAGCAACGCCTGCTTGAGTTCGTCGGCGGCACCGGCCAGCAGCGACAGCACCAGTACGCCGGGATCTTCCGGATCCTGCGAGGCCACGTACTCCTTGGCCACCAGGTTCATGCCATCGCGCAGCGGCGTCACCAGGCCCACCGCCGCAGCGCGGTAGAAGCCGGTCAACGTGGCATGGGTGAAGTTCTGGTTGACGTAGCGCAGCGGGGTCCAGTCGGGTGCGGCGTGGCCGCCATTGATGTGCCCGGCGATCTGTTCCAGCTGGCTGCGCAGCTGGCGGTACTCGGTGACATCGCCACGCGAGACCGGGGCGATCTGCAGGTAGGTCAGCGAGCCGTGCTGGTCCGGATGCCGTTCCAGGTAACGCTCGAAGCCGAGGAAGCGTTCGGGCAGGCCCTTGGAATAGTCCAGGCGGTCCACGCCGATCGCCAGCTGGCGGTCGCGCAGGCTGCCGCGCAGGTTCTTCACCGCCGCCTTGGTGGCGGCGGTGCCAGCCTGGCGGGCGATCAGTTCGGTATCGATGCCGATCGGGAAGGCGGCCGCGCGGAAGCGGCGTCCCCCCGGTGCTTCCAGTTCGCCGTTCTCGAGTACCTTGCCGCCACCGAACAGGCGCAGGTAGGTCTGGAAACGGTCGGCGTCACGCTGGGTCTGGAAGCCGACCAGATCGTAGGCATACAGCGCCGAGAACAACCGCAGATGGTCCGGCATCGCCTGCAGCAGGTCGGCCGAGGGCATCGGGATGTGCAGGAAGAAACCGATGCGGCAGCCGATGCCCCGTTCGCGCAGCATCGCGCCCAGCGGAATCAGGTGGTAGTCGTGGATCCAGACGATGTCGTCCTCGCGCAGCAGCGGTGCGAGCTTGTCGGCGAACAGCGCGTTGACCTTGTGGTAGGTCTCGCGGGTGCCGCGATCGTAATCGACCAGGTCCAGGCGGAAATGCAGCAGCGGCCACAGCGTGCGGTTGGCGAAGCCGTTGTAGTAGCCATCGACCTCGCGCTTGCTCAGGTCCAGGGTGACGAACTCGATGTCGCCGTCCTTCTGCCGGTGCAGCGTGCCACTGCCATCACGCACGCTCTTGCCACTCCAGCCGAACCACATGCCGCCGCGTTCCTTCAACGCGGCCAGCAGGCCCACCGCCAGGCCACCGGCGCGGTTCTCGCCCGGCACGGCCACGCGGTTTGAAACCACCACAAGACGACTCACGATGCCTCCTGCCACGACCGCGACAGGCGCATCGCGGCGGTGATCAGGCCGACGTGCGAATAGGTCTGCGGGAAATTGCCCCAGGCCTCGCCGCTGTCGAAGGCCAGGTCCTCCGACAGCAGGCCCAGATGATTGCGCTGCTTCAACAGCAGCTCGAACATCTCGCGCGCTTCTTCCATGCGGCCAATCGCGGCCAGCGCGTCGATGTACCAGAACGTGCAGATGGTGAAGCTGGTTTCCGGTTCACCGAAGTCATCCGGGGCGACATAGCGGTACAGCGAGTTGCCATGCTTGAGGTCACGGCCGATGGCCTCGACGGTGGCGACGAAGCGGGCGTCCATCGCGTCGATGAAGCCGATGTCGGCCAGCAACAGCAACGACGCATCCAGGCGGTGACCACCGAAAGTATCGGTGAAGTGGCCCCGTTCTTCGCTCCAGGCCTCAGCCATGATGCGGGCGTGGATGGTGTCGGCGCGCTCGCGCCAGTAGCGTGCGCGGTCATCGCGCTTCAGGCGCACGGCGATCTTGCACAGGCGGTCGCAGGCGGCCCAGCACATCGCGCTGGTGTAGGTGTGCACTTCGGTGCGGCCGCGGAACTCCCACAGGCCGGCATCCGGTACGTCATGCAGGGCGAAGGCCTGTTCGCCGAGTGGTTCCAGCCGCGCGAAGGTGTGCGCGTCACCGGGATCCTGCAGGCGACGATCGAAGAACAGCTGGGTGGAGGCCAGTACCACGCTGCCATAGACATCGTGCTGGCGCTGCACCCAGGCCAGGTTGCCGCGGCGCACCGGCCCCATGCCGCGGTAACCGGACAGGCTGGGCACTTCGTCCTCGTCCAGCTTGGCTTCGAAGCCGATGCCATACAGCGGCTGCAGGGTGCCGTCGTTGCTGGCCAGGTTGAAGATGTAGCCGAGGAACTGTTCCATCGTGCGCGTCGCGCCGAGGCGGTTCAGCGCACGCACCACGAACGCGGCATCGCGCAGCCAGCAGTAACGGTAGTCCCAGTTGCGCACGCTGCCGGGCGCTTCGGGAATGGAGGTGGTCATCGCCGCGATGATCGCGCCGCTGTCCTCGTACTGGCACAGCTTGAGGGTGATCGCACTGCGGATCACCGCGTCCTGCCATTCCAGCGGAATGGACAGGTAGCGCACCCATTCGCGCCAGTAGTCGCGGGTGCGCTGGAAGGCGTCCTGCACGTAGCCGCTGATCGAGCGGTCGAGCGATTCGTCCACGCCCAGGATCAGGTGGACCGGATGGTTGAGCACGAAGGGCAGGCCGTCGCGCACCAGGCGCACCGGCACGTCGGTGGTCAGCCGCAGTACGTGTTCGGGCAGGATCCAGCGCACGTGGTTGCTGCCCCAGGTGGACTCGGGTACGCGTGCGCCCCAGTCGGCCAGCGGCCGCGCGCGTACGGTGATGCGCGGGCTGCCCGCCAGTGGACGCACCTGGCGGATCAGGCTCACCGGGCGGTAGAAGCGATCGTTCTGGCGCCAGCGCGGAGCGAAGTCGAGAATTTCCAGCGAGCCGCCGTGGCTGTCGTGCAGCACGGTGCGCAGGATCGCGGTGTTGGTCAGGTATTCCTGCTCGCTGCTGCTGAAATCCTCCAGCTCGATGGCGAAGTCGCCGCCGGTCTGCTGGTTGGGGCCGAGCAGGGCACAGAAGGTGGGGTCGCCGTCGAAGGTGGGCAGGCAGCTCCAGACAACGCGGGCATGTTTGTCGACCAGGGCGCCGAAGCTGCCGTTGCCGACCACGCCCAGATCAAGATCGGGTTGGGTCATCACGTGCTACATCTCGGTTGCGGCCGTGGGGGTTGGCCGGGTCAATAGGCATTCTCACGCAGCCAGGCGTGCACGCTGCGTATGTCGGGCAGTGCGAACACCGCCGCGCTGGGTTCGCGTTCACCCACCAGCACACTCCAGCCATGCTGGCCATTGGCGGCGTCAAAGCCGAACTCATCGGTGAGGTCGTCCCCCATGAACACGGGCAGGCGGCCACGGAACGGCAGGTACTGCATCATCCGTCGCACCGCGCGCCCCTTGTCGGAGCCGACCGGCACGAACTCGACCACATGGTCGCCGGGTTGCAGGCGATGGCTGCTGCGACCGCGCAGGTGGCGGTTGGCAAAGGCGCGCACATCGGCCGCTGCGTTCGGTGCGCCGCGCCAGTGCAGGGCCAGGCCGACGCCCTTGTCCTCCACCAGCACGCCGGGGTGCCCATGTGCGAAACGCATTGCCTGCTGGTGCAGCGCATGCAGCCAGTCGGCGGTGTCGTCATCATGCGTGTCGCGCAGCACGCGACCATCCTCGCCACGCAGTTCGTGGCCATGCAGGCCGGCGGCGGGAAGCTGCAGCGGAGCGAACAACTGGTCCAGTTGCTCGAGCGGGCGGCCACTGACCAGTGCCACGGCACCTTCCAGGCGGTCGCTGATGCGGCCGATGGCTTCGCGCACATCGGGCAGCAGCTGCACGGCATCCGGGCGTGCAGCGAATTCGATCAGGGTGCCATCAACATCGAGGAACAACGCGCAGGCATCGTCCAGCAATGGAGGTGGCGGACGCAGGGGGAGCGGTTCAGCCATGACGCCCAGCTTGCCAGCGCGGGCGTGTACGTGGGGTCGAGGGCAGGCTACGGATCTGGTAGTGCCGGCCGCTGGCCGGCAACGTCATGGTCCATGGATGCACCCTGCGGTTGCCGGCCAGCGGCCGGCACTACCGTGTCGTGCGGACCAACGGTCCGCACCCGCCCAGAGCGATCACCTCCGGTGGGTGCCGACCGTTGGTCGGCACGAAGGGCAGCCTGCATGGAACGCAGACAGTGCGGACCAACGGTCCGCACCCACCCAGAGCGATCACTCCGGTGGGTGCCGACCGTTGGTCGGCACGAAGGGCAGCCTGCATGGAACGCAGACAGTGCGGACCAACGGTCCGCACCCACCCAGAGCGATCACCTCCGGTGGGTGCCGACCGTTGGTCGGCACGAAGGGCAGCCTGCATGGAACGCAGACAGTGCGGACCAACGGTCCGCACCCGCCCAGAGCGTTCACCTCCGGTGGGTGCCGACCGTTGGTCGGCACGAAGGGCAGCCTGCATGGAACGCAGACAGTGCGGACCAACGGTCCGCACCCACCCAAGGCAATCACACCCAATGCGATCAGAACGTATAGCGGACGCGGCCGTAGTAATACGCGCCGTTGCTGCCGATCGGCGACAGTACGTCGTACGGCAGGTTGCCGAAGTAGTGGATATCGCTGTTGGATCGATCCGGGTAGTTGTCGGTCAGGTTCTGGCCACCGATGGCCACGCTCCACTGCGGGGTGATGCGGTACTCGACTTCGGCATCCAGCTGCCATTCGGCCTGGTAGGTCTGGCGCGGGATGTAGCCGTCACCGAAGTTGAACACGCGGGTGGCGCTGCCATAGCGGTTCACGCGGGTGCTCAGCGACCAGTGGTCGTTGCTCCAGGCGGCCGAGAAGCTGCCACGGGTGCGCGGCGTGGCATCGGTGAGGGTATTGGTCTCTTCGATACCGAACAGCACGTAGTCCGGATTCAGTGCACGCAGTTGTGCCGGCGTGGCCAGCACGTTCTTCAGTGTGGTCTTGGTGTACGCGTAGGTGCCGGTCAGCAGCAGCTGGCCATCGCCCAGCGATTGCCGCCAGTTGCTCACCAGCTCGGCACCGCGGGTGCGGGTATCGGCGGCGTTGACGAAGAAACTGGCGCTCTGAAGGCCGGTGACCCCGTAGTTGGCCGCCACGTAGTCGGTCAGTGCAGCGCCGGTGATGCTTTCCGACAGCGCGATGCGGTCGTCGATGTCAATCTGGAAGAAGTCCAGCGACAGGTCGAAGTGCTCACCGATGCGGCTGGTGAAGCCCAGCGAGGTGTTGATCGACTTTTCCGGCTTCAGATTCTGCGCACCCAGGCCACGTGCGATCGGATTGTTGACCGACAACAGGCGGCCCTGCACAAGCTGGCCGCCGGCGTTGTAGCCGGTGGAGGTGGATTCGTAGCCGATCTGCGCCAGTGACGGCGCACGGAAGTTGTTGGAGATGGCGCCACGCAGCGCGAACGCCGGGGTGAATTTATAGCGCAGGCCGAGCTTGCCGGTCAGTTCACCGCCGAAATCGTCGTTGTGCTCGTAGCGCGCGGCCAGATCGGTGGAGAACTTCTCGCCGAACTGGCTGGACAGGCTGGCGTAGGCGCTGGCGACATCGCGCGACAGGCGGGCCGCATCCTGCGGGGTCAGGCCGCCACCGGCCTGCGAGCCGGTCGGGCGATCGGTGTAGGGGCCTGCGGCGTAGCTGGCCGGGTCACCCGGGCGGGTCTGGTAGCGCTCATGGCGCGCTTCCACGCCCAGGCCCAGGGTGTGGCTGATGCTGTCGCTCTGGGTGAACACGCGGCTCAGATCGAGGTTGCCCACAGTCTGTGCGTACTTGTAGTCAGCGGTCTTGAAGCGGGTCGGGCTGGTTGGGCCCAGCGACGCGTTGAGCGAATCACGCAGGCGGTAGGTGAAGTCGTTCTGGCCGTAATCCAGGCTGCCGTCGTAGCTCCACTCACCCCACTGGCCGCGCACGCCGGCCACGGCCTGCACGTCTCGGTTCTCGCCTTCGGAGATCGGCCGGTAACCGTTCGGATAGACCTGCTTCCAGTTGGCATCGCCATCGGGATAGCGGAAGTAGTTCGCGCCTTCGGTATCACGCTGGTTGAAGGTGCCGAACGCGTAGAACGTCGAGGTCTGGCCCACCGGAATTTCGGTGTTCAGCCACAGGTTGATGTCCTTGCTCTTGCCATCGCCCAGCACGTAGTTGCGCTTGCCCTGCAGCGCGAGGTTGCCCGGGGTCTGGTCCCACGGCGGGATCTGGTCGAAGCCGGCACGGTTGGTGCCGTTGCGGTGCTTGTACTCCAGGCCGACGCGCAGGAAGCCGCCGTCCTCGCCCAGCGAGGTGCCGACCTTGGCGCTGATGTTGCCGGTCTGGCCGTCGGTGAGGGTGCGGCCGATCGGCTTGAGGTCGGTGTGGTTGGCACCGTAGCTGGCCTCGATCTCGCCACCGTCGCCGCCGTTGTCGAGGATCACGTTGATCACGCCGGCCACGGCGTCCGAGCCGTACAGCGCACCGGCGCCGTCGCGCAGCACTTCGATGCGCTTGATCGCGCTGACCGGGATCGAATTGAAGTCGACCGGCGTGGTGCCCTTGCCGATCTTGCTGTCGGTGTTGACCAGCGCGGTGTGGTGGCGGCGCTTGCCATTGATCAGCACCAGCACCTGGTCCGGCGACAGGCCACGCAGCTGTGCGGCGCGCACGTGGTCGGCGCCGCCGGAGTTGGACTGGCGCGGGAAGTTGAACGACGGCAGCAGCGCCTGCAGCGCACTGCCCAGCTCACCGTTGACCACGCCGGCCTTGCGGATGTCCTCGGCGGTGAGCACATCCACCGGCGAGGTGGATTCGAGCACGGTGCGGTCGGCGGCACGGGTGCCGGTGACGATCACGGTGTCGAGGTTGGTAGCGTCCTGGGCCAGAGCCGGGACGGCGGTGGAGGAAAGCGCGAGGGCGATGGCGAGGCCGAGCGGCGACGCGGGCAGGCGGATGGACATGGGGGCTCCAGCAACAACGACGACGGGGAAGGGGGGAGATAGTTTCACTTACATCCATCCGGATGAAGCGATATATTATCTTCGCGTGATGGCCGGTGCCGATGCAAGCCCCTGCCGGTCCGGCATGAGTTGATGCCCCGTTGGCATCAGCACGCCGGACCGGTGGCGCTGTACGCTGCCGGCTCGCCTTGTCCCCCTTCCCCGGAGCTGTACCGATGAAACACCTTGGCCTCGTCTTCGCCGTGCTGCTGGCCACCAGTGGCTGCGCCAGCCTGTCCTCGCAGGCGCCCAGCGCCTATGCCACGGCCACCACCGCCGAACTGAAGGGCGATGCCGCCCGCCCCTCCGCCGGCCACGGCTGGGTGCGCAGCGAGCTGTACTTCGGCGTGGGTGAAGAGCAGGGCGCCGGCAACCGTCCGCAGGCCGACACCATCAGCGAGACGCAGTGGCGCGCTTTCCTGGACAAGGAAGTGACCCCGCACTTCCCGGATGGCCTGACCGTGTTCGATGCCTATGGCCAATGGCTGTTCCGCGGTGATGCCGCGCCCAACCGCCTGCGCACCAAGGTGCTGGTGGTGCTGCACGAGGACACCCCGCAGCGCCGTGCTGACATTGAAGCGATCCGCCTGGCGTGGAAGCAGCAGACCAAGCATCAGTCGGTGCTGTGGTCGCGGCAGCCGGTCGAGGTATCGTTCTGACCTGAAGGGGCCATCGTGGCGCCACAGGGATAGACGATGAAACACAGGGACTATGTGCTGGGCCTGCTGCTGGCAGGCCTGTGGCTGCAGACGGCGGAGGCGAATGAGGGCGACGGCGAAACGCTACGGTTCCAGGTCGCCGCTCACGTGCAGGCACACGCCGATCCCCAGCAGGATGGCAGCATCACCGTGCAGCTGTCGCCGTCGGGCAAGCGCCAGACGCTGGAAGGCGCGGCGGATGCGGACGGCAATTCGCGATGGGGCCTGGAGGACGTCGATTTCGATGGCTACCCGGAATTGGTCGCGCGCGCCTCGGTGGGCATGGTCAACGAAGCGGTGACGGTGTACCGCTTCGATCCGTCCAGTGCCGGGTTCCGCGCGCTGCAGGCCGACACCCACGGCAAGGACAGCTGCGGTGACCTGATGGGGCTGACTGTCGATCGTCTGAGCCGCACCCTGACCAGCAGCTGCCGCAGCGGCCCGATGTGGTACGCCGACCAGTACCGGTTTGCAGGTGCGAAGCTTTATCTCTACCGCAGCGAGAGCGTGCTGATGCTGGGCGACACGCTGAACGCCGCGCTGCAATGGGAACAGACCGACGAGCAGGGCCCGTTGGCAGTCTGGCGCACCTATGATCCCACTGGTCGTGTGCTGGAGAGCGCCATCGCCGATGGCCTGGGTGCACCCGCCGACGGACCGCTGCGTGGCCAGCAGGCCTCTGTGCTGGCGGCGCGCCTGTTCCTGTTCGACCGGCCCGGTGCATCCAGCACCAAGCGTTATCTGGTGCAGGGCGACCGTGTGGAGATGCTGGATGAACAGGATGGCTGGATGAAGCTGCGCTACCGCAACCCGAAGCAGGGCGCGGTGGAAGGTTGGATCAACGTCAACGATTAAGAAAAGGGGACGGAGGGAATTAAGTCGTTAACGGCACAAACGACTTAATTCCCTCCGTCCCCTTTTTTTGCGGAAGCATCACTTCATCAGGTCTAGCCTCGAACGTTCCCCCGTTCGAGGATGTATCCGATGAGCAAGCGCGTGGCCGAAATCGTGGTGGACACCCTGCAGCAGGCTGGTGTCCGCCGTTGCTACGGCATCGTGGGCGATACGCTCAACCATGTGACCGATGCGATGCATGGCAGCGAGATCGCTTGGGTGCACGTACGCCATGAGGAAGTGGCGGCCTTTGCCGCCGGTGCCGATTCGCTGGTAAGTGGCGAACTGACCGCCTGCGCCGGTTCCTGTGGGCCCGGTGGCCTGCACTTCATCAACGGTATCTTCGAAAGCAACCGCAACCGGGCGCCGATGGTGCTGATCGCCAGCCAGATCGTCACCAGCGAGCTGGGCATGGAGTTCCCGCAGGAAGTGGATTTCAAGGCGGTGTATGGCAGCTGCACGGTGTTCTGCGAGCAGGTGCACAGTGCCGAACAGGCGCGACGCGTGGTGGCGCTGGCCTGCCAGGCCGCGATCAGCCGTCGCGGCGTCGCCGTAGTGATCCTGCCGGCTGACATCAGCGAGGCCGAGGTGAAGCACGATGTGCCGTTCTCGGTGCACTACACCCAGCCGGTGCTACGTCCGTCCGACACCGAGCTGCAGCACATCGCCGAGCTGCTGGGGCAGGGCAAGCGCATCGGCATCTATGCCGGCGCCGGTTGCCAGGGCGCGCACGCCCAGTTGTTGGAAATTGCGCGCAGGTTGCAGGCGCCTGTCGCGCACACCTCACGCGCCAAGGACTTCGTCGAGCCGGACAACCCGTACAACATGGGCATGACCGGCATCTTCGGCATCGAATCCGGCTTCCACACACTGATGGAGTGCGACACGCTTCTGCTGCTCGGCGCCGACTTCGCCTGGGGCCAGTTCTACCCGGACAAGGCCACGATCATCCAGGTCGACCGCGATGGCAGCCACCTCGGTCGCCGCCATCCGGTGAACCTTGGCGTGGTCGGTGATATCGCGCCGACGCTGGACGCCTTGCTGCCGATGCTGCTGCCGCGCGAGGACAGCAGTTTCCTGGACGAGTGCATCGAGCGCCGTGACAAGGCACTGAAGAAGCGCGAGAAGGAAGAGCAGCCCGGTGAGGGCGAGCTGATCCATCCGCAGCACCTGACCGCGCTGCTGTCGAAGTACGCCACCGATGATGCACTGTTCACCGCCGACGGAGGCTCGCCGATGGTGTGGGTGTTGCGCCACATCCGCGTCAACGGCCGCCGCCGCACGCTGACCAGCCTGCTGCACGGCACGATGGCCAATGCGATGCCACAGGCACTGGGCCTGCAGAAGGCGTTCCCGGGGCGGCAAGTGATCTCGTTGTCCGGCGACGGTGGCCTGGCGATGCTGCTGGGCGATCTGCTGACCGCTGTGCAGGAGAATCTGCCGATCAAGGTGGTGGTGTTCAACAACGGCTCGCTGAATTTCGTCGAGCTGGAGCAGAAGGTGGAAGGCCTGCTGGATAACTACACCGACCTGAAGAACCCGGACTTCGGCCGCCTGGCCGAGGTGATCGGCTTCCACGGCCGCACCGTGACCCGCAGCGAGGATCTGGAGGAAGCGGTGCAGGACTTCCTGGCCCAACGCGGCCCGGCGCTGCTGGATGTGCACACCAGCCGCGCCGAGCTGGTGATGCCGCCGCAGATCGAGGCCAAGCAGGTGGCCGGTACGGCGCTGTATGCCGCCAAGGCGGTGTTGAACGGCCGCTTCGACGACGTGAAGCATCTGCTGGTGGACAACTTCCTGAAGAAGTAGGGGGTTGGTCGATGCAGGGCTGCGCCCTGCACCGGCCGAAACGGTAGTGCCGGCCGCTGGCCGGCAACCTCAAAAGCAACAGCAAAAGCTGGCTTCCTGTGGGATGGCGGGGTGGGTCCGGTTGCGGGGGACGCCGTAAACCCGTCCTTGGGGGCTTGGCCGCGGCTTGCTCGTGTGCGCTGTCCTGCGCACACGGCAAGACCGGGGTTGGGCGTCCTGCCCAACCCGCCCGAGGCATGCCTCGGGCCCATGCCGCGGACACCCCCGCAACCGGACCCACCCCGCCTTCGACAGATCATCGCTGCTGTTGGTAGGTGTCGACCTTGGTCGACACGGTAGATCCACGCCATGCGTGGATAACGCAGGAATGATCGAAATGATCTTCTGTAGAGCCGAGCCATGCTCGGCTGAGAGGCTTCGCGTACAGCAGCCGAGCATGGGCTCGGCTCTACAACGAGCGCCTGCCTTTGCTTCTGATCTTTTGATTCTCTTCCGTGGCTGGCACGCGCAGGAAACTGTCAGGGGCTGTGCGGGGTGGGCTGCGCAGGACCGTTGGCGCCATGGATGGCGCCATCGAGCCCCCGGGGACGGGTTCACGGCGTGTCCTGCGCAGCCCACCCCGCACGGCCCATTCCGATAAACCCGCTGTCCGCGACCAACCCCCAGCCACGAGGGGCTCCGCCGTTGGCTGGAACCCATCATTCCACGACGGAATTGGCGCACCGGCCCCGCTGGGCCTACCATCGGCGGTCCCCACCCCCACCGCCCCTTCCATGTCCGCTCCCGCTTCCGCCGTACCGCGTCGCTGGTTCGTCGCCGGCGACTTCAACGGCTTCTTCGGCCTGGTCGTCGACAACCTCTCCATCCTCGGCTTCATCGCCATGGCACTGGTCGGGATCTTCCAGTTCCCCGCCGACGTAGTGTTCGGCCGCATGTTCCCCGGCACCGCCTTCGGCGTGCTGGTCGGCAACCTGCTGTACACCCTGATGGCACGCCGGCTGGCCGCGCGTACCGGCCGCGATGATGTCACCGCCATGCCGCTCGGCCTGGATGCACCGACCAGCATCGGCATGGCGTTGCTGGTGCTCGGTCCGGCCTTCATCGCCTTCAAGCAGCAGGGCATGGACCCGCATGCTGCGGGTATCGCGACCTGGCAGCTGGGCATGGCCGCGCTGGTCATCATGGGCGTGCTCAAGTTCGTGCTGTCGTTCTTCGGCGAAGCGGTCACCCGCGCGCTGCCGCGGGCCGCGCTGCTGGGCTCCATCGCCGGCATCGCGCTGGTGCTGATGGGCCTGCTGCCGTTGCTGGAAACGCTGCGCTCGCCGCTGGTCGGCTTCACCACGCTGGGCCTGCTGCTGTACGTGCTGATCGCCAAGGGCAAGCTGCCGGTGCGTGGCCCGGGCGTGCTGTTGGCCTTCGTGTTCGGCACCGTGCTGTATTACGGCCTTGGCCTGGCCGGGCTGGGCGCACCGGGCTTCCACGTGCCGGAGTGGGTGCCGCCGCAGGTGGTGCTGCCGCTGCCGACGCTGGGCTTCCTCGAGGGCCTGCCTACCGCGATGACCTACCTGCCGCTGCTGCTGCCGTTCGGCCTGCTGATGGTGGTCGGTGGCATCAACGTGTCCGAAAGCGCACGCGCAGCCGGCGATGATTATCGCACCCGCGACATCCTGCTGGTGGAGGCGGTGGCCACGCTGGTGGCCGGTGTCTGTGGCGGCGTCGCGCAGACCACGCCGTACATCGGCCAGCCGGCCTACAAGCACATGGGCGCTCGCAGCGGCTACACGCTGCTGACCGGCCTGTTCGTCGGCATCGGCGGCATGCTCGGCATCATCTCCGGGCTGGTGCAGTGGCTGCCGCTGGCGGTGCTGGCACCGATCATCGTGTACGTGGCCATCGACATCACCACCCAGGCGTTCCAGGCCACGCCGCGCCACCACACCGGTGCGATGGTGTTCGGTTTCCTGCCGTCGGTGGCCTATCTGCTGGCGATCAAGGCGCCGGGCTGGATCGCGCCGGACCAGCTGCCGCAGCTGCTGACCAAGCTCGACGGCCACGGCCTGCCGGAACTGGCGGTGATCTTCACCCTCGGCAATGGCTTCATCATCACCTCGATGCTGTGGATCTCGGCGGTGGCGGCAATGGTCGATGGCCGCCTGCGCCGGGCCTGCGGTTTCCTGCTGGTGGCCGCGGTGCTGACCCTGTTCGGCCTGATCCACTCGGTGGACCCGCGTGGTGGCATCTACCTGCCTTGGGAGCTGGAAGGGCTGGCACGTATCATCAGCTGGCAGTTCGCCGGCGCCTACGTGGCACTGGCAGTGCTGCTGGGCCTGCTGTCGCTGCAGAAGCAGGCGGTGAAGCCGCTGGGTGAAAACAGCTGACCCCAGGGTAGTGCCGGCCGCTGGCCGGCATCCTCATGGACCTCGGACGCAGTGTGCAGATGCCGGCCAGCGGCCGGCACTACCCCTGTCCATCCAGCTCCGGGTAGTGGCGGAAAATGCCGTTGGTGTTGAACGGCAACCGTCGTTCCGAGGCCAGGTAGGCGGCGATGTTGGGGCGCTTGGCTACCCGCTCCTGCAGCGCACGCAGCAGGGGCAGGGTCGGTTCCAGTGCCTGCATGCGGCGTGGGAACATGTAATCCAGCCCGCTCAGCAGCTGAAACAGCGACAGATCCACGTAGGAATGCTCGCGCAGCGTATGGCGGCCGCCATTGGCGGCCAGCACCTGCTCGAAGTAGCCGAGAAACTTCGGCAGCCGTTCGCTGCGCAGAGAGGCTGCGCGTGCCTTGGCTTCGCTCTTCTGGTCTTCGTAGTACTTCGATACGGCGATCGGATGGTGGGTGTCATGCACCTCGGCCACCAGATCGGCGATGGTCAGCTGCAACTGCAGCGCCTGCATCCGCCGCGAGGCCGCCTGTGGCACCAGGTCCAATGTCGGGCCAAGGAAATCCAGGATCGCCGCGACCTGTGCGATGACCTGGCGGCCGGCCTTCAGGAACGGCGGTGCGAATGGCTGCGTCCCCTCGCTTTTCCCATCAAGGAAAGGTTGCATCACTGCATCGCCGTGTACCCGCGCCATGTCGACGTAGTCGGCGCCGGCATCTTCCAGCGCCAGCCGTACGAATTCACCGCGGCCCTGGATGCCGGTCCAGTAGTACAGCGCGTATTGCATGGCAACGTCTCCACACGACAAGAGCAACAGCCTCGCGCGCGGCGTGCAAAGCAGGCGTGAGCATGGCTGCATGTCCTGCCCAACCCAAACCGCAGCCGAACGAAGGGGGAACCCTCGCAGACACGGGGGGTCACACCTTCTCCATGCGTGTGAAAACGAGGTGCTGCATCATGCAGAGTGGAAAGGCGGTATGGCCCTGGGTGCTGGGCGTGGTGGTGATCGGCGGTGCGGGCGGGTGGTTGTTCCGCGATCAGCTGAAGAGCCTGGCGGACGGCGTTTCGGTGCCGGTGCAATCCACTCCCGCCAGCAGCGCTGCACCTCCACAGCCAATGACGGCCGAGCAACCGGCCCCGGCACCGCCACCGATCAGGCACCCGCTGGAGACAGAGGCGGCCGCTGATCCAGCGCTGCCGAAACTGGCTGACAGCGATGCCGCGGCCTGGGGCGCACTGAGCCAGCTGTTCCAGGGCGAAGGGCCACTGACCCTGCTGTTGCGCGACCATCTGATCCAGCGCCTGGTCACCCAGGTCGACAACCTGGACAAGCCCAGCGTGCCACCCACCGCGCTGGCCGCGCGGCCGCTGCCAGGCAGCCTGCAGGTCGAGCCCGGTGAGGGCGGCGAGCGGATCGCCGCCAGCAACGCGGCGCGCTATGCACCCTACGTGCAGGCCTTCACCGCGCTGGATCCGGCGGCGACCGCCAGCGCCTACAAGCGCTTCTATCCGCTGATCCAGCAGGCCTATGTCGATCTTGGCCGGCCCGACGGCTACTTCAACGACCGTCTGGTGGCGGTGATCGACCACCTGCTGGACACCCCGGAGCCGGCCCAGCCGCCGTTGGTGGAACGCGATGAGCGTGGCCGCTACCGCTTCGTCGACGCCACCCTGCAGTCACGCTCGATCGGGCAGAAGGCCCTGCTGCGCATGGATGTGGCGCAGGCAAGGGCCATCAAGCAGCAGCTGCGGGCGATCCGTACTGCGATCACCCGCTGAGCCCATCCAGCGGGCGAAACTGATCGGGATCAACGCGCCGACCACACCCGCTCCGGCATGCTGGCCGCAGGCTGACTGGCCTCGGGGTGCAGTCGCAGCCACCCTTGAAACCGGGTGGGGCAACCGCATCTTTCCAGCATCGCCGGCGCGGGCCGGCCCTGATGACCGATGAGGATTCGCAATGCGGATGGACAAGCTCACCTCGCGTTTCCAGCAGGCGCTGGCAGACGCACAGTCGCTGGCCGTGGGCCGCGACAACAGCATCATCGAACCGGTTCACCTGTTCAGCGCACTGCTGGACCAGCAGGGCGGCAGCACGCGCCCGTTGCTGGCCCAGGCCGGGGTCAACGTCCCGGTGCTGCGCGAGCGCCTGACCGAGGCGCTGGATGCACTGCCGAAGGTGTCCGGTCAGGCCGGCAACGTTTCGATGGGCAATGACCTCGGGCGCCTGCTCAACCAGACCGACAAGCTGGCCCAGCAGAACGGCGATGCCTTCATTGCCAGCGAGTGGTTCGTGCTGGCCGCGCTGGACGACAGCGGCACGCTGGGCATGGCGCTGCGCGCCGCCGGTGCCGACAAGACCCGCTTGCAGGCCGCCATCGACAAGCTGCGCGGCGGCGAGAACGTGCAGTCGGAAAATGCCGAAGAGCAGCGCCAAGCGCTGGAGAAGTACACCATCGACCTGACCGCACGTGCCGAGAGCGGCAAGCTCGATCCGGTGATCGGCCGTGACGAGGAAATCCGTCGCACCATCCAGGTACTGCAGCGCCGGACCAAGAACAATCCGGTGCTGATCGGCGAACCTGGCGTTGGCAAGACCGCGATCGTCGAAGGCCTGGCCCAGCGCATCATCAACGACGAAGTGCCCGAGGGCCTGCGCGGCAAGCGTGTGCTGTCGCTGGACATGGGCGCGCTGATTGCCGGTGCCAAGTTCCGCGGTGAGTTCGAGGAGCGGTTGAAGGGCGTGCTCAACGACCTGGCCAAGAGCGAAGGGCAGATCATCCTGTTCATCGATGAGCTGCACACCATGGTCGGCGCCGGCAAGGCCGACGGCGCGATGGATGCCGGCAACATGCTGAAGCCGGCGTTGGCACGCGGCGAGCTGCACTGCGTGGGCGCCACCACGCTGGATGAGTACCGCAAGTACATCGAAAAGGACGCCGCGCTGGAGCGCCGCTTCCAGAAGGTCTTCGTGGGCGAACCGTCGGTGGAAGACACCATCGCGATCCTGCGCGGGCTGAAGGAAAAGTACGCGGTGCACCACGGTGTGGAGATCACCGACCCGGCCATCGTCGCCGCTGCGACGCTGTCCAACCGATACATCACCGACCGCCAGCTGCCGGACAAGGCCATCGATCTGATGGACGAGGCGGCCTCGCGCCTGCGCATGGAAATCGACTCCAAGCCGGAGGAGCTGGACCGCCTGGAACGCCGGGTGATCCAGCTGAAGATCCAGCGCGAGATGCTGAAGAAGGAAAAGGACGAGGCCTCGCGGCAGCGCCTGGCCGATCTGGAAAACGACATCGATGGATTGGAGCGCGAGTTCTCCGACCTCAATGAAATCTGGAAGTCGGAGAAGGCCGCGCTGCAGGGTGCAACCAAGATCAAGGAGCAGGTCGAGCAGGCCAAGCTGGAGCTGGAATCCGCGCAGCGTCGCCAGGATTTCGCGCGCATGAGCGAGATCCAGTACGGCCTGCTGCCGCAGCTGGAAAAGCAGTTGGCCGCCGCGCAGGAAGCCGAGCACAAGGACTTCAAGCTGGTGCAGGACCGGGTCACCGACGAGGAGATCGCCGAGGTTGTCTCGCGCTGGACCGGCATTCCGGTCAACAAGATGCTCGAAGGTGAGCGCGACAAGCTGCTGCGGATGGAAGAGGTGCTGCACAACCGCGTGGTCGGCCAGGAGGAAGCGATCAAGGTCGTCTCCGATGCCGTGCGCCGTTCGCGTGCGGGCCTGTCCGATCCGAATCGCCCGGCCGGTTCGTTCCTGTTCCTCGGCCCGACCGGCGTCGGCAAGACCGAGCTGTGCAAGTCGCTGGCCGAGTTCCTGTTCGACAGTGCCGACGCGATGATCCGCATCGACATGAGCGAGTTCATGGAGAAGCACAGCGTCGCCCGCCTGATCGGTGCGCCCCCGGGCTACGTCGGTTACGAAGAGGGTGGCTACCTGACCGAGGCCGTGCGTCGCCGTCCGTATTCGTTGATCCTGCTGGACGAAGTGGAGAAGGCGCATCCGGATGTGTTCAACATCCTGCTGCAGGTGCTGGACGATGGCCGCCTGACCGATGGCCAGGGCCGCACCGTGGACTTCCGCAACACCGTCATCGTGATGACCTCGAACCTGGGCTCGCACCAGATCCAGGACATGAGCGCTGATGACAGCCCGGAGGCCTACACGCAGATGAAGGCGGCGGTAATGGGCGTGGTGCAGGCGCACTTCCGCCCGGAGTTCATCAACCGCCTGGACGACATCGTGGTGTTCCACCCGCTGGACAAGCAGCAGATCAAGCAGATCGCGCGCATCCAGATGCGTGGCCTGGAGAAGCGGCTGGCCGAGCGCGGGCTGAAGCTGGTGGTGTCCGATGCGGCGTTCGACCTGCTCGGCAACGTCGGCTTCGATCCGGTGTATGGTGCGCGCCCGTTGAAGCGTGCGATCCAGGCCCAGCTGGAGAATCCGCTGGCGCAGAAGATCCTTTCCGGCGCTTTCGTCAACGGCGATACCATCGAAGTCGGCAACGACGGCGGCCACCTGGTGTTCGCCAAGGCGTGATCCACACGGGGCGCTGCATTACCGCAGCACCCCGTGTCCTGCCAGGAACGCCGGGCCATGCCCGGCGTCGCCTCAGAAGCGGTGCGTGTACCCGCTCATCAAACCGAACTGGTTCGGCTTCTGCACGATCGGGCTGTCGGCCGCATCGCCGAGCAGGCGCGTGCCTTCCGCCGAGATGTACCAGTTGCCGTTGCGACCCACGCGGTGGCTCCACTTCAGGCCAAGCCCGGCACTGACCAGGCCGGCTTTCGGCTTGTGCTGGGCAAATCCAGTACGCGCCGCCTGTTCCGGACTCACGCCGTACCAGGTCTGCATGTAGCCGCGATTGCCGTATTCGGTGGCGACACTGCCACTGACCACGCCGCCGGCGAAATCGAACAGCGGCATCGACAGGCTCAGCTGCATCTGCTGGGTGGCCAGGCCGTTGTCGCCCTTGTCTTCATCTTTGCGGGTGAACTGCCAGCTGCCGCTCAGCACGGCTTCTCCCAGCGTATAGCCAGCCGAGAGGCCGACCAGGGGACGGGTACGGATATCACCCATGCCGCGCAGGAAGTCCGAACCGCCGAGGGGGGAGTCCTTTTCGCGGCGGCTGCCGCTGGCACCGATGTAGGCGCGCAGGTGAGTGTGTTCACCGATGGCCGTACCCCAGCCGACACCGCTGGTGCCCAGAAACCAGCCACCAGGCGACTTGGCATCGAAGGACAGCATGGGCGACGCCTGGTACTCCTTGCTACCGCTGTAGCGCGGGGTCGCGCCGGCACCGGCGGCGACTTCGAAGGTCCAGTGGTCATCCTTGGCGTGGGCGATCGGTGCGGCAAACAGCGGCAGCAGGGCCAGGCAGAGCAGGGACGGAGTACGGCGAAGCTGGGACATGGAATCTCTCGACAATGGGAGGAAAGCAGCGCGCGCATCCGGCGAGTGCTGCAGGGTCGCCAGCGTGGCGATATGCCGGCGACCGATCCCTCCGCAGTTGTGCGGGAGTTGTAATCAACTGTAATCGCGCCCGTGGGCGTTCAGCTGGCAGCCAGCGGCCAGTGCATTTCGACGCGTGCGCCGCCCATCGTGGCGCGGCTGATGTGCAGTTCCCCGCCATGGCGCGCCGCGATGCGGCTGACGATGGCCAGGCCCAGTCCGAAGCCACCGGTATCGCGGCTGCGGCTGTCGTCCAGGCGGGTGAACGGGCGCGTCACCTTCTCGCGGTCGGCTTCGGCGATGCCTTGGCCGTCGTCATCCACGCGCAGGCAGGCACGGCCGCCGACGCCTACCAGCGAAACCTCCACCTGCGAACGCGCATGGCGCAGCGCGTTGCCGACCAGGTTGCTCAGTGCCAGCTGCAGCAGGCGCGGTTCGGCGTCCACCCGTGGCAGTGCGCTGGGTTGCACGCGCAGTACCAGGCCGGCGCGTTCGGCATCGCGGCGCGCATCGGCCAGGCAGGCATGCAACCAGTCATTGGCTTCGATGCGCTGCAGGGGCTCGGCTTCGTTGGGATGTTCCAGGCGCTCGTAGGCCAGCAGTTCGCTGACCAGTCCGTTGAGCTCGGCCAGGTCACCGTGAAGCCCCTGCGCCAAGCGCGCGCGTCGTGCCGGATCGTCGCTGTCCCGCATCAGGTCCAGGCCGAAGGCCACGCGTGCGATCGGCGTGCGCAGTTCATGCGAGATGGCATGCGTGAGGTCACGCTGGCGCTGCACAAGCTCAGCCACGCGCGCGGCCATGCGGTTGGAATGATCGACAATGACCCGGATCTGCGAGCGTGGCGACACCTGCGCGCGCGCCTGCAGGTCGCCGGCACCGATGCGATCGGCATGCATGCGCAGTGCCTCCAGATCGCGCCAGAGCAGGCGTACCCAGGCATACAGGCTGGCGCCGACCAGCAGCAGGATGCCGAGGTAGGCAGCGATGGTCATGTACGTTGTCATCGACACCGCACCGGGCAGGCGCAGGTGCAGCCAGCGGCCGTCAACGCCGTCGATGGGCAGCAGTAGCTGCTGGTAGAGGTCGCGCACGATGAAGCCATCGGCCCGCACCGCCACCTGTTCCTGCGGGTCGAGCGAGGGAGGCTTGTCGAGCAGGGTCAGGGCGATGCCGTAGTGCGGCTGCCACTGCTGCAGGCGCTCACGCTGCTGTTCTGCATCCAGGCCGGCCAGGCCACTGCGCAGGGCGTACACCTGCCCGCGCACCTGCTGCACGAACACGCGGTCCTGCACGGGCGTGTAGATGCCATCCAGGATGTGATTGAGGAAGTACACCGAAACCAGGAAACAGGCACCGGTGACGAACCACAGCCACAGGAACAGGCGCTTCACGCCGACCAGGCCGAGGGATTGAACTGGTAACCCCGGCCCCACACGGTCTTGATCCGTCGAGGTTCGCGCGCGTCGTCGCCCAGCTTGCGGCGCAGCTTGCCGATGCTGACATCGACGCTGCGGTCCAGGCCATCGAAGCCGATGCCACGCACCGCCTGCAGGATCTGGTCGCGTGAGAGGATCTGTCCCGGTTGGCTGGCCAGCAGCCACAGGATCTCGAATTCGGTGGTACCCAGTTCCACCGCCACGCCGTGCAGGTGCACGTCGCGCTGCATGCGGTCGATCAGCAGCCCGCCGTGCATCAGCCGGCAGGGCGAGCCGGTGCTGCCGCTGCCGTGGCGGCGGCGCAGCAGGGCGCGCAGGCGGGCCAGCAGCAGGCGCGGTTCGACCGGCTTGTGCACGTAGTCGTCGGCGCCGGACTCCAGGCCGAGCACCTGCTCGATGTCGTCCTCGCAGGCGGTCAGCATCAGGATCGGCACGTCGGAGAAGCTGCGGATCTGCCGGCACACGTCGATGCCGCCGAGGCCCGGCAGCATCAGGTCCAGCACCACCAGTTCCGGTGCGTGCTGGCGGCAGGCGGCGCCGGCCAGGTCGCCGCGGGCGACGTGCTGCACCGCGAAGCCATGTTCGTGCAGGTAGTCGCTGACCAGTTCGGCCAGGCGGCGATCGTCCTCCACCAGCAGCACCGGGGTCGGCGAGCCGCTTGCGGCGGGTGTCCAGGGGGATGACTGCATGCGCTTGGGCCTCCGTGCCCGGGCAGGAGCGCCCGGCGGCGAAGCCTAGCAACGGCCCATGACGGCTGCCTGAATCGCGGCCAACCTGATAACCGCCGGTACGGGCGTCATCGCCAGTGGCTCTCAGCGGTCACTGCCGGCTGGCCTATCGTGGCCGTTTCCCCGGATGGAGCCTGGTGCAATGAGCGACCCGCAGTGGCAACTGGAAACCCTGGCCGTGCATGGCGGCTATCGTCCCGATCCGACCACCCGCGCGGTGGCGGTGCCGATCTACCAGACCGTGGCATACGCCTTCGATGACACCCAGCATGGTGCCGACCTGTTCGACCTGAAGGTGGCAGGCAACATCTACACGCGCATCATGAATCCCACCACCGATGTGCTGGAGCAGCGCGTGGCGGCGTTGGAAGGCGGCATCGGTGCGCTGGGGCTGGCTTCGGGGCAGGCGGCGATCACCTACGCCATCCAGACCATCGCCGAGGCCGGCGACAACATCGTCGCCTCCAGCGCGTTGTATGGCGGCAGCCTCAATCTGCTGGCGCATACGTTGCCGCAGTACGGCATCCAGACCCGCTTCGCCGATCCGGCCGATCCATCCGCGTTCGCCGCGCTGATCGATGAACGCACCAAGGGGGTGTTCGTCGAGTCGATCGGCAACCCTCGCGGCAACGTCACCGACATCGCCGCCATCGCCGAGGTCGCGCATGCCGCCGGCGTGCCGCTGATCGTCGACAACACGGTGGCCACGCCGTTCCTGTTGCGCCCGTTCGAGCATGGCGCCGACATCGTGGTGCATTCGCTGACCAAGTACCTGGGCGGCCACGGCACCAGCCTGGGCGGTGCGATCATCGACTCGGGGCGCTTTGACTGGGCCGCTCAGCCCAAGCGCTTCGCTCGCCTCAACCAGCCCGACCCGAGCTACCACGGCGTGGTCTATACCGAAGCGCTGGGGCCGGCCGCGTACATCGGCCGCGCGCGGGTGGTGCCACTGCGCAATACCGGCGCGGCGCTGTCGCCGTTCAATGCGTTCCTGATCCTGCAGGGCATCGAAACCCTGGCCCTGCGCATGGAGCGCATCAACGCCAACGCGCTGGCGGTTGCACAGTTCCTGAAGTCGCACGCAAAGGTGGCCTGGGTGCGCTACGCCGGGCTGGCCGACGACCCCGAGCATGCCGCCGCTCAACGCTACCTGGGCGGGCGTGGCTCGGGCGTGCTGACCTTCGGCCTGCCTGGCGGGCGCGAGGCAGGTGCACGTTTCCTGGATGCGTTGAAGCTGTTCACCCGGCTGGTCAACCTGGGTGATGCGAAGTCACTGGCCACCCATCCCGCCTCGACCACCCACCGCCAGCTGGACGCCGCCGAGCTGGCCAAGGCCGGTGTCAGCGAAGACACCGTGCGGCTGTCGATCGGCATCGAGCACATCGGCGACCTGCGTGCCGACCTAGAGCAGGCCCTGGCCGGCGCCTGATAGCCACGCGCTTGGTCGTCATCGCCACAGGCGATCACCATCGGTCACCCAATGCGCTACGGTGGAACTGCCTCTCCAAGGCAATGGCAACGTGGCGATCCAGATCCCCGGTCGATGCGGGTCGACCGGGGATTTTTTTGTTTCCGGGGTCAGATCCGTTTTCCTGCGGAGAACGGATCTGACCGCATGCGCCGCCGTGTCGACCAAGGTCGACACCTACCAACAGCAGTAGGAAATTGTCGAAGGCGGGGTGGGTCCGGTTGCAGGGGCGTGAGCGCCATGGATGGCGCGACCGAGCCTCCATGGGTGAGGGAGCTTTGCTTGCGAAGCACTGCTTCGCAAGCGCCCGAACGCACAGCCGCCAGCGGCTGGGACGGCCTGGGGATTCACGGCGTCCCCTGCAACCGGACCCACCGCGCCATCCCACGGAATGCCAGCTTTTGCCGTTGCCGTTGTTTCGGCGGGTGCAGGGCGCAGCCCTGCCGCAGAACTCTCACACCACAGGAATGCTGTGCTGGCCCAGGTTGCGATACGGCGGCGTGGCCATCACCATCTCGGCCAGCGAATAGGCCAGCTCGCGCTCGGCCATCACCGTGCCATCGGCACCGTGCTCCAGCAGGTGCTTCACCTCGGCATCGCTGTGTGCTCGCGCCAGCAGGGTCAGATTCGGGTTCAGCGCACGCAGTTTGGCCAGGGTCTCGCCGGCTTCCAACGGCTGTGGGATTGCCAGCACGGCGATCTTGGCGCGCTCGGGATGGGCTTCGGCCAGCACCTTGTCCGAGGCGGCACTGCCGCGGATGCCGGGCAGTCCGGCCGCATGCGCTTCGGCGACATGCTCCTTGTTGTCGTCGATGATCATCACCGGCACGCCGCGGTCGCGCAGCACCTGCGCCAGCGCACTGCCGACGCGACCGTAGCCGATGACAATGGCGTGGTCGTGCAGGTCCAGAGACGGCCCGGGCGGCAACTCGGTTTCCACCGCGGCCGGCGTGGTTTCCTGGTGCTTCAGCAGCCAGCGGTCGAGCAGGCCGAACACCAGCGGGTTGAGCATGATCGAGATCAGCGCGCCAGCCAGCACCAAAGCCTGCCCGGTGGGCGGCAGGATCTTCAGGGTCACGCCGAGGCCGGCGATGATGAAGGCGAACTCACCGATCTGCGCCAGGCTGGCCGAGATGGTCAGTGCGGTACCGGTCGGATGGCCGAACGCACGCACGATGAAGAACGCGGCGGCGGACTTGCCGAACATGATGATCGCGGCGGTGGCCAGCACCTGCCACGGGTGCTCGATCAGGATGCTGGGGTTGAACAGCATGCCCACCGAGACGAAGAACAGCACCGCGAACGCATCGCGCAGCGGCAGCGAATCGCTGGCCGCCTTGTGGCTCAGTTCGGATTCGTTGAGCAGCATGCCGGCGAAGAACGCGCCCAACGCGAAGGACACGCCGAACAGCATCGCCGAGCCGAATGCCACGCCCAGCGCGATTGCCAGCACCGACAGCGTGAACAGCTCGCGCGAACCGGTACCGGCAATGCGTTCGAGGATCCATGGAATGACCCGGCGGCCGACCACCAGCATCACCGCCACGAACAGGCCCAGCTGCACGAAGGTCCAGCCGATGCTGGCCAGCACGCTGCCGAGGGTGTGCTGCTCGTTGGCCGCATCGGGACCGAACACGCCGGCCATCACCGGCATCATCACCAGTGCCAGCACGCAGGCCAGGTCTTCCACGATCAGCCAGCCGACCGCGATCTTGCCGCGCTGGGTTTCCAGCAGGCGACGCTCTTCCATCGCCCGCAGCAGCACCACGGTACTGGCGGTGGCCAGCGCGAAACCGAACACGATGCCGTGGATGACTGGCCAACCCATCAAGGCTGCCAAGCCCCAGCCGAGCAGGGTGGCGACCAGGATCTGGCCGATCGCACCGGGAATGGCGATGGCCTTGACCGCCATCAGGTCCTTCAGCGAGAAGTGCAGGCCGACGCCGAACATCAGCAGCATCACCCCCAGTTCGGCCAGCTGGTTGGCCAATGCCTGGTCGGCGACGAAGCCGGGGGTGAACGGACCTACACAGATGCCAGCAACCAGGTAACCGACCAGCGGAGACAAACGCAGCTTGTTGGCCAGCGCGCCAAAGATGAAGGCGAGCCCCAGGCCAACGGCAACGATGTTGATCAGGTCGGTGTCATGGTGCATCGGCTCTCGCAGAAAAACGGGGGTATCCCGATTTTCACCGATGACGCCAGATACGGCAAACCTTAAATGCGAATGGGGTCAGAACCCTTTTCCCGCAGGAAAAGGGATCTGACCCCACCAGGGAGTTGCCGGCCAGCGGCCGGCACTACCAGAGAGCCGCCTGCCAGCGCTTACCAGGTGTACTTGACCCGGCCATACACATACGCGCCGTTGAAGCCGAACGGCGAGTAGTTGCTGTACGGCAACATGCCGAAGGTGGAGTTCTGCAGGTCTTCGGTGCGGTCCGGGTACTTGTCCAGCAGGTTGTCGGCGCCCACGGTCAGGGTCCAGTTGCTGCTCGGCTTGTAGCTGGCCGAGGCATCCACCACCCAGGCGTCGCCGTAGGTCTGGTCGCGCAGCGCGGTGGCCGAGTTGCGCACGGTGAACTTGCCGTAGCGGGTCGCCGCCAGGCCCAGCTCCCAGTGATCCGAACGCCAGGTGCCGCTCAGGATCGCCTTGTCGCGCGGGTAGCTGTCCTCGATGCGGCCGATTTCATCGCGGCCGATCAGCGACTGGTTCAGGCCCAGCGTGCCGAACACCGCCGGGGTGCCGCCGACGCGGCGCACTTCAGTGTCGTTGTAGCTGTACGCAGCGGTCAGTTCCAGGCTGCTGGCGCTGAACGGCACCGTGTAGCTGGAGACGAAGTCGACGCCACGGGTACGCGTATCCAGGCCATTGGTGAAGTACGAGAACGCGGTCACCTGCGGCAGGCCCAGGGTGCCCAGCAGCGCGCTGGTGGCGGCGTTGGTGGTGATGCTGGACGACAATGCGATGCGGTCATCGATGTCGATCTGGTAGGCGTCGACGGTGATGTACAGGCGGTCGACCGGCTGCAGCACCAGGCCCAGGCTGTAGGAGGTGGAGGTCTCGGCCTTCAGCGGCGAAGCGCCCAGCGCCTGCGCGGCCTGGCTGGTGGTGGGGAAGGTGCCGCGCTCGACGAACACGCCGTTGGTGAACTGGCTGGTCACCGCCTGGTAGCCCTGCTGCGCCAGCGACGGTGCACGGAAGCCGCTGGAGGCGGTGGCACGCAGCGCGACCTTGTCGGTGAACGCGTAGCGTGCCGACAGCTTGCCGGAGAAGCGGTCGCCGAAGTCCGAGTAGTCCTCGTAGCGGCCGGTGATGCCGGCCGAGAACTTCTCGGTCAGGTCCGCTTCCAGGCCCGCATAGACCGCGTAGTTGTGGCGGTCGGCATGCACTTCATTGGTGGGGGTGAAGCCACCGAAGCCCTGTGCGCCGCTGCCGGTGTAAGAGTTCAGTTCGCCCGGCTTCTGGTCCCACTTTTCCTTGCGGTACTCACCGCCGAAGGACAGCGTGACCGGGTAGGCCAGGCCCCAGTCCAGCGACTTGGTCAGATCGGCGTTGAAGATGTCCTGCTGGTACTTCAGCGTGCCGTCGTAGAACGAGCGCGGGCTGGTCGCACCCAGGCTGTAGTTGATGCTGTTGCGGGTGTGGAAGTCGAGGGTGTTCTCGCCGTGGTTCAGGCTCAGGTCCCAGGTCCAGCCGCTGTCGGTGTTGCCCTTGACCCCGGCCACCAGCGAGCGGTCCTTGGAGTACTGGTTGATCTCCGGCACGAAGCCGTCCGGATAGGTCTGCGCCAGCAGCGCGGTCTGGTTCAGATGGTTGCGCGAGCGGTAGAACGCGAACGAGGTGATGTCGCGGTTGCTGAGCAGCGCGCTGGCATAGCCGGTCACGTGGTCGCTGAAATCGAAGCTGGCGTTGACCGAGGCGGCGGTGGCGTCCACGCGCGGGTCGCCGACGATGAAGGTCTTCTGGCCGATGCTCGGGTAGTTGCCGGTGTTCGGGGTGCTGCCGCGATACGGGCCGGCGCGGTTGCTTTCGTCCTGCTGGCTGATCTGGCCGGCCACGTGCACGCGGCCACGGCCGTTGCCGAACTCGACGCCGGTATCGCCGGAGAGCTGGTACTTGTTGCCGTCACCAGCGGAGTACTGGCCGTAGTCCACCGCCAGGCTGCCGCCACTGCCGCTGCCCTTGAGCACGATGTTGATGACGCCGGCGATGGCGTCCGAGCCGTACTGCGCCGACGCACCGTCACGCAGCACTTCCACGCGCTCGATGGCGGCGATCGGGATCGCATTGATGTCCACGGCCGACGAGCCACGGCCGATGCTGCCGTTGACGTTGATCATCGCCGAGGTGTGGCGGCGCTTGCCGTCGACCAGCACCAGCACCTGGTCCGGCGACAGGCCGCGCAGCTGCGCCGGGCGCACGCCGCTGGTGCCATCGGTCAGGGCAGGGCGCGGGAAGTTCAGCGAGGGCAGGGCGCGCGACAGCGCGGTGGCCAGCTCGCTGGTGCCGGTGGACTGCAGGGCTTCGGGGGTGATGATGTCGATCGGCGACTGCGACTCGGCCACCGTGCGGTCGGCCACGCGGGTACCGGTGACGATCACCGTGTCCAGGGTATTGGCTGCGGTGCCGGCCTGCTGGGCAGCGGCAACGAACGGAGAACCACCGAGTGCGACAGCGACGGCGGCGGCGATCAGGCTGGTCTTGCGGGTCATCGGGATGGGGCTCCGGTTGGCGGGGGCGGCACCGGAATCGACATCACGGGGGTGAGGCGGACGGCGGTTGTTGCGGTGCGCAATACAGGAATTAACGGGATATTCAGCGCCTGTCAAATGCCGGTCATCAGAAAAAACGTTGCAGCAGCAACCATTTAGCCCGGATCGGCACTGACGGGGGAGGGGACCCGGGAGGCGCGCGGCGAGAACGTGGGAGAGAGGAACGTCGGCCGCTGCGCATCCCGGGGCCCGTCAAGTATTCGTTAACGTTAGAATTGCGTCGCAGGAACAGTGCTCACCAGCACATTCCATTCGGTTATATGGACCCCTCCCCCGATGATCTCCCTTCGTAATTTCGCCTTGCGCCGCGGCGAGCGGCTGCTGTTGTCCAATGTCGACCTGACCCTGCATGCCGGTTACCGGGTGGGTGTGGTCGGCCGCAACGGTGCCGGCAAGTCCAGCCTGTTCGCGGCAGTGAAGGGTGAGCTGGAGGCGGACAAGGGCGACGTCGACCTGCCCGGCAAGGTGCGCATCGCCAGCGTTGCCCAGGAAACCCCGTCGCTGCCGGACCCGGCGCTGAGCTTCGTGCTGGGCGGTGATACCGAAGTGGCCGCCGTGCTGGCCGCCGAGGCCGAGGCCACCGCCCGCGAAGACTGGGAAGCGGTGGCCGAGGCGCACACGAAGATGGCCGAGCTCAATGCCTACGACGCCGAAGCGCGCGCCGGCAAGCTGCTGCACGGCCTCGGTTTCCCGGCAGAGACCCACCACCGCGCGGTGTCCTCGTTCTCCGGCGGCTGGCGCGTGCGCCTGAATCTGGCCCGCGCGCTGATGATGCCCAGCGACCTGCTGCTGCTGGACGAACCGACCAACCACCTGGATCTGGACGCGGTGTACTGGCTGGAGCAGTGGCTGCTGAAGTATCCGGGCACCCTGCTGCTGATCTCGCATGACCGCGAGTTCCTCGACAACGTGGCCACCCACACCCTGCACCTGCACGGTGGCGGCGCCAAGCTCTACCCGGGCGGCTACACCGATTTCGAGCGCCAGCGCGCCGAACAGCTGCGCCAGCAGCAGATCGCGCACGAGAAGGAACAGGCCGAGCGCGCCCACCTGCAGAGCTTCATCGACCGCTTCAAGGCGCAGGCCAGCAAGGCCGCGCAGGCGCAGAGCCGCATGAAGCGCCTGGCCAAGCTGGCCGGCACCGAAGCGGTGCGCGCCGAGCGCGAGTTCCGCATCGAGTTTGCGCCGCCGGCCAAGCTGCCGTTCTCGCTGATCCGCCTGAACCACGTCGAGGCCGGCTACGGCAAGGACGCGGTGATCCTGCACAACGTCGGCTTCGGCCTGGAAGCGGGCCAGCGTATCGGCCTGCTCGGCCCCAACGGTGCCGGTAAGACCACCCTGGTGAAGACCCTGGTGGGTGAACTGGCACCGATCGTCGGCGAGCGCATGGCGCACCCGGACCTGAAGATCGGCTACTTCGCCCAGCACACGGTGGAGTCGCTGCACGAAGGCCAGTCGCCGATGGAGCATTTCCGCGAGATCGCCCCGGACGCACCGAACCAGTCGTTCCGCGATTTCCTCGGCAAGTGGAACTTCCCGGGCGACCGCGCGTTCGAGCCGGTCGATGGCTTCTCCGGCGGTGAGCGCGCGCGCCTGGCGCTGGCGCTGATCGCCTGGCAGCAGCCGAACGTGCTGCTGCTGGACGAACCGACCAACCACCTTGACCTGGAAATGCGCGAAGCACTGGCTGAGGCACTGGCCGATTTCGACGGCGCGATCGTGATGGTGTCGCATGACCGCCATCTGATCGGCCTGGTCTGTGACACCTTCTGGCGCGTGGCCGATGGCGTGGTCGAACCGTTCGACGGCGACCTCGACGCCTACGCCGCCTGGCTGCGGACCCGTCCGCAGGCGCAGGGCACCAAGGCGCGCATGGAACAGGTGGAAGAGCCGGTGGTGGTCAAGACCGCGCCGGTGGCGCAGGTGGTGCAGAAGAAGCCGGTGAATCCGCACAAGCTGGCCGCGGCCGAATCCAAGGTGGCCGAGCTGGAAGGCGCCCTGGCCGAGCTGGACCGGCAGCTGGCCGACCCGGCCAACTACGCCGATGCCACCCGCATGGCGGTGATCGGCCGTGACCGCGAAACCACCGCCGCGCAGCTGGAAAAAGCTGAGGCAGCGTGGATGGAACTGCTGGAGTCCTGATTCCATCGGTAGCGCCGGGCCATGCCCGGCGGGCTTTTTCCATCCGCTGCGCTCGCCGGGCATGGCCCGGCGCTACCCACGGCGCGCGTGTTTCATCCCTGCGCCTGCAACCACTCGCGGAACCGCTTCGCTGGCTCGCGCTCGGCACGCGAGCGCAGCCGGGTCAGCCAATAGCGGCCCAGTTCCAGCGTGGTGCTGAATGGCTGCAGCAACCGGCCTTCAGCCAGTTCCTGCTCGAACATGCGCAGCGGCAGCAGCGCCACGCCGGCACCACCGACCGCGGCCATCGCCACCGTCAACGACGAATCGAACACCGGCCCACGGGCTTCCACGCCACTCACTCCTGCCGCCTGCAGCCAACGCGGCCATTCGTCGCTGCGGTAGGAGCGCAGCAGCGGCAGCGTGCCCAGGTCGCGTGGCTGTTTCAGCCGTCGCGCCAATGCCGGCGCGCACAGCGGTGCGAACGGCGCATCGAGGATCGCCGTGCAGGCCTGGCCCTGCCAGTCGCCGTCGCCGAAACGGATCGCCAGGTCCAGGCCCTCGCCGGCCAGATCGATGCGGTTGTTGTGGGTCTGCAGTCGCAGCTCGATATCCGGATGCGCGGCCTCGAACGCGGCCAGCCGTGGCAGCAGCCAACCGGTGGCGAAGGTGCCGACCACGCCCAACGTCAGTACTTCACGGGCCGGGCCACCGGTGTAGCGCGCGATGCTGGCCGAGATGCGCTCGAATGATTCGTTGAGCACCGGATACAGTGCCGCGCCCTCCTCGGTGAGCGCCACGCCGCGCGGCAGGCGATGGAACAGACGGATGCCGAGGCGGTCTTCCAGGCCGCGGATCTGGTGGCTGAGTGCGGCCTGGCTGACACACAGCTCCAGCGCGGCGCGGGTGAAGTTCTGGTGGCGTGCGGCCGCCTCGAAGGCACGCAGGGCGTTCAGCGGCAGGGTCGGGTGCAGCATCGGGGGAGTCGTGAGCCAGGGTGATGACTGATCCTACCTGCCTCGCGCCCAGTTCAGGAGAATTAAGGGGTTGATTGCGACAGCTATTAATCCATCTAATGCCTCCCGCTGATTTTTCGCGCTGGTCGCCTGCGTGCGAGGCTTCAATAATCGAACGGTCCCCCAGGAGAACCCCGCATGCTCGCCCGTCGCCGATTCCTGCAGTTCAGTGGTGCCGCCGTGGCTTCCTCGCTTGCCCTGCCGTTGCTGGCCCGTGCGGCGGGCAAGACCGCCGCCAGTGCACCGACCAATGCCGCCCTCACCGCCGCCACCGACTTCGCCGCACTGGAACAGGCCTGTGCCGGCCGCCTCGGCGTGACCCTGTTGGACACTGCGAGCGGCCGCCGCATCGGTCATCGCCAGGACGAGCGTTTCCCGATGTGCAGCACGTTCAAGAGCGTGCTGGCCGCCACCGTGCTCAGCCAGGCCGAGCGCAGGCCCGCGTTGCTCGACATGCGCGTGCCGGTTCGCGATGCCGATCTTCTCTCGCATGCGCCGGTCACACGTCGCCACGCCGGCAAGGACATGACCGTGCGCGATCTGTGCCGTGCCACGATCATCACCAGCGACAACACCGCCGCCAATCTGCTGTTCGGCGTGGTCGGTGGCCCGCCCGCGGTGACCGCCTTCCTGCGCGCCAGTGGCGATGCGCTCAGCCGCAGCGATCGGCTCGAGCCTGAGCTGAACAGCTTTGCCAAGGATGACCCGCGCGATACCACCACGCCCGCAGCGATGGCCGCGACCCTGCAACGGGTGGTGCTGGGCGAAGTGCTGCAACCGGCCTCGCGGCAGCAGTTGGCCGACTGGCTGATCGACAACGAAACCGGCGATGCCTGCCTGCGCGCGGGCCTGGGCAAGCGCTGGCGGGTCGGCGACAAGACCGGCAGCAATGGCGAAGACGCGCGCAACGATATCGGCGTGCTGTGGCCAGTGGCCGGTGGCGCACCGTGGGTGCTGATCGCCTATCTGCAGGCGGGTGCGATCAGCTATGAACAACGTGCCACGGTGCTGGCGCAGGTCGGGCGGATCGCCGATCGCCTGATCGGTTGAGGTAACCGGGGTCATTCAAAAGTCGCTTGCCGGATCGGTCGGGCGCGCGCATCCTGCGCGCCTTCGAACCACATGGATGTCCCCCATGAGCCATGAGCTGATCTACCTGCTGCTGATCTTCGCGTTGCTGGTGATCCCGCGCGCGCTGCAGCGTTTCAGCCTGCCGGCGCCGCTGACCTGTCTGCTGTTCGGCATCATCGGCATGCTCTGGCTGGGCGACCAGGCACACGACGCAGTGATCGGCCTGCTGGCCACGCTGGGCATTTCCTCGTTGTTCCTGTTTGCCGGCCTGGAAGTGGACCTGCAGGCGCTGCGCCGGGGCATGTGGCCGCTGCTGGCGCACCTTGTGATCCGCAGTGCGACCCTGTTCGGGGTCGGCTGGCTGGCCTGGCGCTACGCGGGGCTGCCGTGGCAGGCCGCCGGCCTGCTGGCGCTGGCGCTGCTGACCCCCTCCACCGGTTTCATCATGGATTCGCTGTCGCGGCTTGGCCTGAGCGAGGACGAGCGGTTCTGGGTCACCAGCAAGGCCATTGCCGGTGAACTGCTGGCGCTGGCCGCGTTGTTCATCGTGCTGCAGGCCGGCGATCCGGGGCATATGGCGCTGTCCAGCCTGGCCCTGCTGGCGATGATGATCGGCCTGCCGCTGCTGTTCATTGCGTTGGGGCGCTGGGTGGCACCGCACGCGCCGGGCTCGGAGTTCTCGCTGCTGGTGATGGTCGGCATGGTCGCCGCCTACATCACCTACCTGCTGGGCGTGTATTACCTGGTCGGCGCGTTCATCGCCGGTCTGGTCGCCCGCCTGCTGCACCAGCGCATGCCACTGCTGGCTTCGCACGAGAACCTGCACGCGCTGCGCCTGTTCGCCTCGTTCTTCGTGCCGTTCTACTTCTTCAACGCCGGCACCAAGGTGCCCAGCGAAGCACTCAGCTTCGAGGCGCTGGGGCTGGGCATCGTGATCACCCTGGTGGTGCTGCCGCTGCGCATCGGCGTGGTCTGGCTGCAGCGCCGGGTGATGTTCGGCGAGAGCTTCCGCAGCAGCCTGCGGGTCTCGCTGGCATTGGCCCCGACGCTGATCTTCACCCTGGTGCTGGCGGCGATCATGCGCGAGCGCTTCCAGATTCCGGCGGTACTGTTCGGTGCGCTGCTGCTGTATGCGGCACTGACCACGCTGCTGCCGTCGCTGGTGTTCCGCACGCCGTTCGATGTCGATCCGGTTGAACAGGAGCCGGCGGGCGAGGGCGAGGCGGCACCGGTGGCCGCCACCGAAACGTTGCCGGTGGCGCAGACGGCTGAACGTTGATCGGAGAGCGTGCGCGGTTTGCGCCCACCGGCCATGGCCGTTAGGGTTGGGGTATGAAACTGCCCGCCGCCGTCACCGCCTCCGCCCTCCTGCTCAGCCTCGCTGCGTGTACGCAGCGCTCCGACACGGTCGCCCATGATCTGGCGACCGCACCGGCCGACGCCTTCATGGCCGCCGTGGCCGCACATTGCGGCCAGGCCTACGCGGGCAAGGTGGTGGAGGACACCCCGGCACCCACCGGCAAGGACCCGTTCGCGGGCCAGCGCCTGGTCATGCACGTTCGCGGTTGTGCCGACCCGGCGCATGAGCTGCGTATCCCGTTCCATGTCGGCGATGACCACTCGCGCACCTGGGTGCTGACCCGTACCGCGAGCGGCCTGCGGCTGAAGCACGATCATCGTCATGCAGACGGCAGCCCCGATGCGATCACGCTGTATGGCGGCGACAGCACGCCGCCGGGGACCGCCGAGCGCCAGCAGTTCCCGGCCGATACGGATTCGGTGGCGATGTTCCGCCGTGCCGACATGCTGGCGTCGACCCACAACACCTGGGCGATGGAGATCGATCCCGATCAGACCTTCGTCTACGAGCTGACCCGGCCCGACGGCCGTCGCTTCCGCGTGCAGTTCGATCTGAGCAAGCCGGTGGACCTGCCGCCAGCGCCGTGGGGCGACGACACGCCACCGGCACCGTGACCCAGGGTCGGATCCCTCCTGCGGAGGGCTCCGACCCCGACGCTGAAACCAAGGGTCAGCGCCCTGGCCGTCGGCCAGGAATCCGACCCTGCACTCAACGCGTGCCGAATCTCGCCCGGCAACCGTTGCTTACCCACACCTGGCCACGCGAGTAACCCCAGCTGCGGCCTTCCTGGCAGGCGCTGCCGGACAGTTGCTGCTGCAGCACCGGCCGACCCTGGCGCTCATCCCAGTCGCAGGTCTGCGAGCGGTTGTTGTTGCTGCTGCAGGTGATGGAGTAGTTGCGATCACCGCCGCCACCCCAGCCGCCGCCGCCACCGCCGCCCCAGCCGCGGGCCTCGGCGAACTCGGCGCGGCAGCCGCCGCTGACCCAGATCGCGCCATTGCGCACGCCCCAGGTGCGGCCTTCATCACAGGGGCTGCCGGACAGTTGGCGGACCAGGCGGGCATTGCGCCAGCCGACCTGGCAGCTGCGCTCGCGGTTGTTCTGGCTTTCGCAGCGGATCGTTTCGCCCGGTCGGCCGTTGTTGCCGCCCCAGCCACCCCCGTTGCCACCGCCCCAGCCGCCGCGAGCCTCGACGAACTCGGCGCGGCAGCCGTTGGTGACCCAGATGCTGCCATTGCGGCTGCCCCAGCTGCGTCCCTCCTCGCAGGGGCTGCCGGACAGCTGGCGGACCAGCTGCGCTCCGCGCCAGCCGGTGTTGCAGACCCGTTCGCGGTTGCTCTGGCTTTCGCAGCGGATGACGCCGTTCTGCGCAGCGGCTGGCGGGGCGGGCAGGGCGAGGGTGCCCAGTGCACCCAGGGTGAGGGTCACGGCCAGGCTGGCCAGGGACAGCGGTTTCATGGCGGCATCCCATACGGTGGCAGGTGCCCGACTATAGGGAGGGGGGCGATCAAGCCGATGTGACTGGCAGGATTTGCCCCGGCCGGGGCCTCGGCCGCAGAATACGAGGCTTTCCGGCCCCCATCGGGCGCCGGCGTTCTCCAGCGGAGCTTCCCCCCATGCGTACCCACTTCTGCGGCCTGGTCGATGAGACCCTGATTGGCCAGACTGTCACCCTCGCCGGCTGGACCGACGTGGCCCGTAACCAGGGCGGCGTCTGCTTCATCGATCTTCGAGATCATGAAGGCATCGTGCAGGTGACGGTGGAGGTCGACAACGCCGAAGTGTTCGCCGTGGCCGCGTCGCTGGGCTACGAGGACGTGCTGCAGGTGGAAGGCGTGGTGCGCGCCCGCCACGCGGTCAACGACAAGATGCGTACCGGCAAGGTGGAAGTGATCGCCACTGCCATCACCGTGCTGAACAAGGCCGCGCCGCTGCCGTTCCACGCCCACGAGAACCCGGGCGAGGAAACCCGCCTGAAGTACCGTTACCTGGACCTGCGCCGTCCGGAAATGCAGCGCATGCAGCGCACCCGCATCAAGCTGGTGCAGGCCCTGCGCCGCCACCTGGATGAGAAGGGCTTCCAGGACATCGAGACCCCGATCCTGACCAAGGCCACCCCGGAAGGCGCGCGTGACTTCCTGGTGCCGGCGCGCATGCACCCGGGCGAGTTCTACGCCCTGCCGCAGAGCCCGCAGCTGTTCAAGCAGATCCTGATGGTGGCCGGCTTCGACCGCTACTACCAGATCGCGCGCTGCTTCCGCGACGAGGCCCTGCGTGCCGACCGCCAGCTGGAGTTCACCCAGCTGGACATGGAGTTCGCCTTCGTCCGCGAGCGTGACGTGCAGGATTTCGTCGAGGACATGATCCGCGGCATCTTCAAGGAAGTGGTCAACGTCGAGCTGGATGCCAGCTTCCCGCGCATGACCTGGGCCGAGGCGATGCGTCGCTACGGTTCGGACAAGCCGGACCTGCGCATCGCGCTGGAGCTGGTGGACGTGGCCGAGCTGGTCAAGAACAGTGAGTTCCCGGTGTTCACCGGCCCGGCCAACGATGCCGACGGCCGCGTGGCCGCGCTGCGTATTCCGGGCGGTGCGTCGCTCAGCCGCAAGCAGATCGACGAGTATGCAGCGCATGCTGCCAAGTACGGCGCCAAGGGCCTGGCCTACATCAAGATCGCCGACAACGGCGAAGTCAGCTCGCCGATCCAGAAGTTCTTCAGCGAGGAATCCTTCGCCGCCCTGGTCGCGCACGTCGGTGCCGGCAATGGCGACATCGTGTTCTTCGGTGCTGGTGGCTACAACAAGGTCTCCGACTTCATGGGCGCGCTGCGCCTGAAGGCCGGCAAGGACTTCGGCCTGGTCGCCGACGGCTGGGCCCCGTTGTGGGTCACCGACTTCCCGATGTTCGAGTGGGACGACGAAGCGCAGCGTTACGTCGCCCTGCATCACCCCTTTACCGCACCGGCGGTGGACGACATCGCCGACCTGCGTGCCAATGCCCGTACCGCCGTTTCGCGCGGCTACGACATGGTGCTCAACGGCAATGAAATCGGCGGCGGCTCGATCCGTATCCACCGTCCGGACATGCAGAGCGCGGTGTTTGAACTGCTGGGCATCGGCGCCGAAGAGGCCCGCGCCAAGTTCGGCTTCCTGCTCGACGCGCTGAACTACGGCGCGCCGCCGCACGGTGGCATCGCCTTCGGTATCGACCGCATCGCCGCGCTGATGGCCGGCACCGAGTCGATCCGCGACGTCATCCCGTTCCCGAAGACCACTGGTGCACAGGATCTGATGACCGACGCGCCGTCGCCGATCGTCGACGTGCAGCTGGCCGAAGTACACATCCAGGTTCGCCCCAAGACCAACTGATCAGGAGATCCAGGCAATGACCGAGTTTGCGTTTTCGCTGGAGTGGGAAAAGCTGGGCAATGAAGGCTCCGAGGCCACCCTGGTCACCGAGCGTGCACGCGTGTTCGGTGGTTGGCTGGTCCGTGTCGGTACCAACCCGGCGGCGATGGCCCTGACCTTCGTCGCCGACGGCGAAGGCCGTTGGGATGGTGAAGACTTCGGCGTCGAGGATTACGAGGACGACGAAGAGGAAGAGTACGACGAGGACGAGGAAGGCGAAGAAGAGGAAGACGGCGAGGAAGAAGAGGACGACGAGGAATACGAAGAGGAAGAGGAAGAAGACGAGAAGGCAGCGGCGGAACGGGCTTGACCCGAACCGTTGTCCTGACGTCAACTCGACCCATGTATTCGATCCGCCGCGCTACTGTGGACGACGCGCCGACCCTGTCGGCGCTGGCCGCCCGCACGTTCACCGAAACCTTCGGACATCTTTATCCGCCGCAGGACCTGCAGGCGTTCCTGGATGAGTCCTATACGGTCGAGCGCCAGCGCACGATCCTGGCCCACCCCGATTACGCGGTGTGGCTGCTGGAACTGGATGGGGAGGCGGTCGGCCATGCCGCCGCCGGCCCCTGTGGCCTGCCGCATCCCGAGGTGAAGCCTGGTGACGGCGAACTCAAGCGGCTGTACCTGATCAAGACGCAGCAGAGCTGCGGCTGGGGCAGCCGGCTGCTGGAAACCGCATTGGCCTGGCTGGAACAGCCGGGCCCGCGCACGCTGTGGCTGGGCGTGTGGTCGGAAAACTTTGGTGCGCAGCGCTTCTACGCCCGTTATGGTTTCGAGAAGGTCGGCGAGTACCTGTTCCCGGTCGGCGACACGAACGATCTTGAATTCATCCTGCGCCGCGCACCGCGCGAGGCCTGACGTTCACCGCCGCTTGCTGCGCGCGCGTGTCCAATCACCGTACGTTCCTGCCCCGCTGACTGCCAGGCTGTTTGCATGACTCCCCCCGTATTACTGCTGCATGGCATCTGGAACGCCCGCGCCTGGGTCGGGCCGCTGGCCTGGCGCCTGCGCGCGCGTGGCTTCCAGGTGCATGCGTTTGGTTACTCCTCGGTGTTCGGCGGCCCGGACGTGGCCGTGCCGCAGCTGCTGGAGCGGCTGGCCGATGCCGGCCCGCTGTCGCTGGTCGGCCATAGCCTGGGCGGACTGCTGGCGCTGGAGGCATTGCGTCGCAATCCGCAGCTGCCGGTGCAACGCGTGGTCTGCCTGGGGTCACCGCTGCGCGGCAGTGGTACGGCGCGTTCGCTGTCCGAACATGGCTGGGGCCTGGCCCTGGGCCGCAGCAGCGATCTGCTGCTGGACGGCCTGCCGGACTGGCAGGGCAAAGCCGAGGTCGGCCTGATCGCTGGTTCGGTCCCGCACGGGCTGGGTAGCCTGCTCGGCGCCATTGACGATGCCTCCGACGGTACCGTGGCGCTGGCCGAGACCCGGCTGCCGGGGCTGGCTGACCACTGCGTGGTGCGTACCAGCCACAGCGGCCTGGTGGTGTCGCCGGATGCAGCCCGGCAGACCGCGCATTTCCTCCGTCACGGCCAGTTCCAGCACGGTCGCGACGCCGCCGCCGCGTAAGTCGGTGGGCGCGAACGTCCTCCATTGGTGGGCGCGAAACGTTGGTTCGCACGCTCTTCGCCGGGCCATGCCCGGCGGCATCTGGCCGGCCTCGACACGGTCACGGGGCCCGATCAGGTAGAATCCGCGGCCTTATCCATCAACGCACGTACGGAAAGACCCATGGGTAGAGGCCCCTCCATCGAAAACCGCAAAAACGCGTCTGACGCGAAGCGCGGCAAGATTTTCACCAAGATCATCCGTGAGATCGGCGTTGCCGCGCGCGGCGGTGGAGGCGACCCCAACAACAACCCGCGGCTGCGCGTGGCGATGGACAAGGGCCTGACCGCGAACATGTCCAAGGACGTGATCGAGCGCGCCATCAAGAAGGCCACCGGCGAGCTGGAAGGTGTCGAGTACGAGGAAATCCGCTACGAGGGCTATGCCCCGGGTGGCGTGGCGGTCATCGTCGACTGCCTGACCGACAACCGCGTGCGCACGGTGGCCGATGTCCGCCATGCGTTCAGCAAGTGCGGCGGCAACATGGGCACCGAAGGCTCGGTGAGCTTCATGTTCAAGCGCGTGGGCGTGCTGCATTTCGCCGCAGGTGCCGATGAGGACGCCATTTCCGAAGCGGCCATCGAGGCCGGTGCGGACGACATCGTGGTCTATCCCGAAGATGGCGCGATCGACGTGCTCACCGCCGCCGACAGCTACCACGCGGTCAAGGAAGCGATGGCAGCGGCCGGACGCACGCCGGATCATGCGGAACTGACCTTCCGGGCCGACAACGACATCAAGGTCGAAGGCGACATCGTCCTGCAGGTCAAGAAGCTGCTGGACATGCTGGAAGACCTCGACGACGTACAGGATGTGTACTCCAACGCCGATCTCGGCGCGGACGCGTACGCCTGAACGGACGCATCACCGGTCGCCTTTGGCGGCCGGTGAGCGGACAATGCGCACCATGATGACCCCAGCCGTTTCCTGCCATTGCCGCTGCCAGCGTCCGTCCCGGGCCTTCGGCAGCCGCGTGTGTGCCGCATGACCCGCATTCTTGGCATCGACCCGGGTTCGCAGCGGACCGGGGTCGGCATCATCGATGTCGATGCCACCGGCCGGGTGAGCCATGTGCATCACCAACCGCTGGTGCTGCTGGGCGCTGATGACTTCCCGCAGCGGATGAAGCTGCTGGTGCTGGGCCTGGCCGACCTCTGCCGTGAGTACGAACCGCAGGAAGTGGCCATCGAACGCGTGTTCATGGCACGCAACCCCGATTCGGCGCTGAAGCTGGGCCAGGCCCGTGGCGCGGCGATTTCGGCCGTGGTGTTGCGCGACCTGCCGGTGCACGAATATGCCGCCAGCGAGATCAAGCTGGCGGTGGTCGGGCGCGGCGGCGCCGAAAAGCAACAGGTTCAACACATGGTCGGGCTCATGCTCAACCTGAAAACCAAGCTGCAGGCCGACGCGGCCGACGCGTTGGCGGTGGCCATCACCCATGCCCACGTAAGGGCAACGGCCAACCGCCTGGGGCTCAGTGCCCGCCAGGCGTGGGGCCGCAAATGAGGAGCTGCACGCAATGATCGGTCGACTGCGCGGCATCGTCGCCTACAAGGCGCCGCCGTGGCTGGTGGTGGACGTGAACGGAGTGGGCTACGAGCTGGAGGCGCCGATGAGCACCTTCTACGACCTGCCCGAACTCGGCCGCGAGGTCACCCTGTACACCCATTACTCGCAGAAGGAAGACAGCGTCTCGCTGTACGGCTTCCTGCGCGAGGGCGAGCGGCGCCTGTTCCGCGACGTGCAGAAGGTCAGCGGCATCGGCGCGAAGATCGCGCTGGCCGTGCTGTCCGGTGTCACCGTCGAGGAGTTCGCGCGCATGGTCCAGGCTGGCGACATCACCGCGCTGACCCGCATCCCCGGCATCGGCAAGAAGACCGCCGAGCGCATGGTGCTTGAGCTGCGCGACCGCGCTGCCCAGTTCGGTGCCGGTGGCGCGCTGCCGACCGGCAGTGGCCCGGCCCCGGCTGATCCGCTTTCCGATGCCACCGTGGCCCTGCAGCAGCTGGGTTACAAGCCGGCTGAAGCGGCGCGGATGGCCCGCGAAGCCTTCAATGAAGGTGATGAAGTGGCCACCGTGATCCGCAAGGCGCTGCAGTCGGCGCTGCGCTGACCCGCTTTCCTTTCCTCCAACGAACCGCCTGAGCCCCGCCAGGAGTCCCATGTCCAGCAGTCAAACCCCGCACGCAGCCGCCCCCGGCGGCCACGGTCACGCCCCTCCAGCCGGAGGCCTGGCGCTGATCATCGGTGCGATCGGCGTGGTCTTCGGCGATATCGGCACCAGCCCGCTGTACACCCTGAAGGAGGCGTTCTCGCCGCACTACGGGCTCACCAGCGACCATGACACCGTGCTGGGCGTGCTGTCGCTGGCGTTCTGGGCCCTGAACATCGTGGTCACCCTGAAGTACGTGACCATCATCATGCGCGCCGACAATGACGGCGAAGGCGGCATCATGGCGCTGATGGCGCTGACCCAGCGCACGCTGCGCAATGGGTCGCGTTCGGCCTATGTGGTCGGCATCCTCGGCATTTTCGGTGCCTCGCTGTTCTTCGGCGATGGCGTGATCACGCCGGCGATATCGGTGCTGGGTGCGGTCGAAGGCCTGGAGGTCGCTGCGCCGGGGCTGCATGCCTTCATCGTGCCGATCACCGTGGTGGTGCTGCTGGCCGTGTTCGCGGTACAGCGCTTCGGTACCGCGAAGATCGGCAAGCTGTTCGGGCCGATCACCTCGATCTGGTTCATTTCACTGGCCGCGATCGGCATCTACAACATCGTCGACGCACCGGAAGTGCTGAAGGCGTTCAACCCGTGGTGGGCAATCCGTTTCTTCATGGAACATGGCTGGCACAGCATCTTCATCCTGGGTGCGGTGGTGCTGGCAGTGACCGGTGGCGAGGCGCTGTACGCCGACATGGGCCACTTCGGTGCCAAGCCGATCCGCCACGCCTGGTACTTCTTCGTGCTGCCGTGCCTGGTACTGAACTACCTGGGGCAGGGTGCGCTGGTGCTCAACCACCCCGAGGCAGTGAAGAACCCGTTCTTCGAAGCGGTGCCGTCGTGGGCGCTGTACCCGATGATCATCCTGGCCACGATGGCAGCGGTGATTGCCTCGCAGTCGGTCATCACCGGCGCGTTCTCGGTCTCGCGCCAGGCCATGCAGCTGGGCTACATCCCGCGCATGCGCATCAAGCACACCTCGCACGACACCATCGGCCAGATCTACATCCCAGGCATCAACTGGGGTATCGCAGTGATGGTGATCGGCCTGGTGCTGGCCTTCCGCAGCTCGTCCAACCTGGCCGTGGCCTACGGCATCTCGGTGTCGGCCACGATGCTGATCGATACCCTGCTGCTGGCCCTGGTCGCGCGTTCGCTGTGGCCCAAGGCCCGCAACTGGATCCTGCCGCTTTGCGTGGTGTTCTTCGTCATCGACCTCGGCTTCGTCATCGCCAACGGCGCCAAGCTGCTGCAGGGCGCCTGGTTCCCGGTGGTGCTGGGCATCTTCCTGTTCACCATGATGCGTACCTGGCGTCGTGGCCGCGAACTGCTGCGCGATGAAATCCGCAAGGACGGTATCCGCATCGATACCTTCCTGCCGGGCCTGATGCTGGCACCGCCGGTACGCGTGCCGGGCACCGCGGTGTTCCTCACCGCCGACCCGACCGTGGCCCCACACGCGCTGATGCACAACCTCAAGCACAACAAGGTGCTGCACGAGCGCAACGTGTTCCTGCACGTGGTGACCCTGCCGGTACCGTATGCGCCGGAGGGGCAGCGGCTGAAGATCGAATCGGTGGGCGACGAGTTCTACCGGGTCTACGTGCGCTTCGGCTTCATGGAGACTCCGGACGTACCGCTGGCGCTGATGCGTTCGTGCGACCACGGCGGCATCTACTTCGACCCGATGGACACCACCTTCTTCGCCAGCCGCGAAACCATCGTCGCCACCGCCAACCGCGGCATGCCGATCTGGCGCGACAAGCTGTTCGCGCTGATGCATCGCAACGCCGCCCCGGCGACGGGCTTCTTCCGGATCCCGGGCAACAGATTGGTGGAACTGGGCGCCCAGGTGGAGATCTGAGGTCTGGTAGTGCCGGCCGCTGGCCGGCATCCCGTAATGCCGCCGGCGTTCATGGGGTTGCCGGCCAGCGGCCGGCACTACCGTGCTTCCGGCCCCGGAATGCGCCCATTTACCGCATAATCACGGCATGACCGACGACCGCATCATCGGCGCCGGCGCCACCCGCGAGGATGACGCCGCCGACGCCAGCATCCGCCCCAAGCGCCTTGCCGACTACCTCGGCCAGGTGCCGGTGCGCGAGCAGATGGAGATCTACATCCAGGCGGCCAAGGGGCGTGGCGACGCGCTGGACCACGTGCTGATCTTCGGGCCGCCCGGCCTGGGCAAGACCACGCTCAGCCATGTCATCGCCAACGAACTGGGCGTGGCCCTGCGGGTGACCTCCGGCCCGGTGATCGAAAAGGCCGGCGACCTGGCCGCGCTGCTGACCAACCTGCAGCCGCACGATGTGCTGTTCATCGACGAAATCCACCGCCTGTCGCCGGTGGTCGAGGAAGTGCTGTACCCGGCGATGGAAGATTTCCAGATCGACATCATGATCGGCGAGGGCCCCGCCGCCCGCTCGATCAAGATCGACCTGCCGCCGTTCACCCTGATCGGTGCCACCACCCGTGCCGGCCTGCTGACAGCGCCGCTGCGCGACCGCTTCGGCATCGTCCAGCGCCTGGAGTTCTACAGCGTCGAGGAGCTGACCCGGATCGTGCGCCGTTCGGCTGCGATCCTGGCCATCGACTGCACCGCCGATGGGGCAGGGGAGATCGCGCGTCGCGCGCGTGGCACCCCGCGTATCGCCAACCGCCTGCTGCGCCGCGTGCGTGACTATGCGCAGGTGAAGGCCGGCGGCCACATCGACGAGGCCGTGGCCCAGGCTGCGATGAAGATGCTCAAGGTCGACCCGGAAGGCTTCGACGAGCTCGATCGTCGCCTGCTCAAGACCATGGTCGACTACTTCGATGGCGGCCCGGTCGGCATCGAATCGCTTGCTGCGGCGCTGTCTGAAGAGCGCGGCACGCTGGAAGACGTGGTCGAGCCGTACCTGATCCAGCAGGGCTTCCTGGTGCGCACCGCGCGTGGCCGCATGGCCACCCACAAGGCCTACCGGCACATGGGCCTGAAGCCCAAGAACCCGCCGCAGGACCTGTTCGCCGAGGTTCCCGATGTCGGTTGAGCCCCGATTCAGTTGGCCGACACGCATTTACTGGGAAGATACCGACGCAGGTGGCGTGGTCTACCACGCCCGCTACGTGGCCTTCATGGAACGGGCCCGGACCGAATGGATGCGTGCGCTGGGCTATGGCCAGGAGCGCATGCGTGCCGAGCACGGGATGGTCTTCGCGGTGCGTTCGATGCAGATGGATTTCATCAAGCCGGCACGGCTGGATGACACCCTGCAGGTGAGCGCCACGCTGGTCCAGCTGAAGAAGGCCAGCATGGCCTTCGACCAGCAGATCCTGCGCGACGGCGAACTACTGCTGTCGGCCCAGGTCCGCATCGCCGCACTGGAAGCGGCCAGTTTTCGCCCGCGTGGCATGGACGAAGCCGTCCTTGCCGTGCTGAAACCCCACCTCCACCCCGAATCCGAACATTGAGGAACAACGGATGATCGCAACGCTCCTGGCCCTGCAGGCCACGGTCACCGAGGCATTGCCGGCCGACGTCAGCAACGCCGCGACACAGACCCTTGCCCAGGCCACCACCGGCGGCGGCATCAACTACCTCGAACTGATGGCCAAGGCCAGCCTGCCGGTGAAGATCATCGTGCTGGCGCTGCTGGTCGGCTCGTTCGTCAGCTGGGTGATCATTTTCCGCAAGGCCCGCATCTTCAAGCAGGCCACCCGCGAAGCCGACGAGTTCGAGAACCGCTTCTGGTCCGGTGCGGACCTGGGCAAGCTGTACAGCTCGGCCACCGACCGCAGCCGCAATGTCGGCGGCCTGGAAGCGATCTTCGAAGCCGGTTTCCGCGAATACAGCCGCCTGCGCGACAAGCGCCGGCTGGACGGCCGTGCACAGCTGGAAGGCGCGCAGCGTGCCATGCGCACCACCTACACCCGCGAAGTCGACCAGCTCGAACGCAACCTTGAACTGCTGGCCAACATCGGCTCGACCGCTCCCTACGTGGGCCTGGTCGGCACCGTGTTCGGCATCATGGTGACCATGCACGACATGATCAGCAGCGGTGCACAGGCGGGTATCGCCGCGGTTGCCCCGGGTATTTCCGAAGCGCTGTTCGCCACCGCCATCGGCCTGTTCGTGGCGATTCCGGCGGTGTGGGCCTACAACCGCTTCACCACCCGCGTGGAGCGCATGTCGGTGCGGTTCGAGACCTTCGCCGATGAGTTCAGCTCGATCCTGCAGCGCCAGAGCGCTGGCGACGAGTAAGCGCCTGACCCGGGAGTCCATGCCATGTCCGCTGCCATCGGTCGCCGCAAGCGCCGCAAGCTGAAATCGGAAATCAACGTCGTTCCCTATATCGACGTCATGCTGGTGCTGCTGATCATCTTCATGGTCACCGCGCCGCTGCTCACCCTGAGTTTTGATGTCGACCTGCCCAACTCCAACGCCAAGGCGCTGGAGAGCAAGCAGGACCCGGTGATCGTCTCGGTGCGCCAGGACGGCCAGCTCAGCCTGAAGCTGCCTGACGCCAAGGAGCCGACCGCCGTGTCGGCCGAGGAACTGGAAGGCCACCTGGCCGGCATCGCCGCCCAGGACAAGGGCGTGCGCGTGATCGTCGCCGCCGACCGTGCCGTGGCCTATGAAAAGGTCATTGCCGCGATGGATGTGATCAAGCGCGCCAAGGTAGACAAGGTAGGCCTGGCCACCGATGCACGCTGACGCCCTGCCACCCCCGCATCAGCGCGAACCCGGCTGGGGCCTGCCCCTGGCCCTGGCCGTGCTGGTGCACCTGCTGGTCGCGCTGATCTTCATCGGCGCCTGGCTGTGGTCGCCCCAGCGCAACACCGACGCTGCCGCCGGCGATCCGTCGGTCGAGGCCAGCCTGGCGCTGTCCTCGTCCGAGGCCGCTGCCGCGCGCCAGGCGCTGCGCCAGTCGGAGAAGCTGGAAGACCTGCCGCCGCCGGTCGCCGAGCCGATCCCGGTGCCGGAAGACACCATTCCGCCGCCGCAGCCGATTCCCGAGCCGCGCCCACAGGACGCGCCGACGCCGCAGCAGCAACAGGCACAGGAGCGTGTTGCGCAGCCCGATACCAAGGATCAGGACGCCGTGAGCGCACTGGCCATCTCGCAGGAGAAGGCCAAGCAGGAACAGGAAGCCAAGCGCCGCCAGGAGCAGATCGACCTGACCGAACGCAAGCGCCAGGAAGAAGCGGAGCAGAAGCTGCGCCTGGCCAAGCAGCAGGAAGCGGACGATAAGAAGAAGCAGGCCGAGCAGGAGCGCGTGGCGGCTGACAAGGCCGAGGCCGAAAAGCAGAAGAAGATCGCCGAGATCCGCGCCCGCCGCGAGCAGGCAGAGAAGGAAGCCAAGCTGGCCGAGCAGAAGCTGCGCCAGGTCGCTGCCGCACGCAATGCCGCCGGCAGCGCCGCCGCCGGTGCCAGCAGTGCGGCACAGCCGGCTGGCGGTGGTGGTGGCAACAGCGATGATCTGACTGCCAAGTACGCTGCGGCGATCCAGGCCAAGGTACGCGATACCTGGACCCGCCCGGACAGCGTACCGCTGGGGCAGAGGTGCCAGGTGACCATCACCCAGATCCCGGGTGGACAGGTGCTGCAGGCCAAGGTCGGTGCAAATTGCCCCTATGACGAGGCTGGCAAGCGCTCGATCGAGGCCGCCGTGCTCAACGCCCAGCCGCTGCCGTACCGGGGCTTCGAGTCGGTGTTCAACCGCACGCTCAATCTGACCTTTACCGCACAGGATTGATCGGGCGGGGCAGGGCGGTCATCAGGCCGCCCGCGCCCACGGCTGTCGCTCTTGCCTCTGGTGCGCTCGGTTTCGACCGGGCAGGCTGTGGGCTGCTGTCGAACACCACCCAGTGGGGCGGTGTGACCGGGGCAGGCGGTGCGATGTTAGCCACGACGTTAACGGTGCGTGAGAGGACGGGCTGGAACTGACCCGGAATTCACGTACCCTTGGTTCATGATTGCGAAGCGGTTCACTTCCGCTTTGCTATCCCTCGTTCCGGTTTCCCCCTATTGAGCGCTCCATGAAAAAGATGCCTCGCTGGCTTGCCGTGTTTGCGGCCCTGTTGCTGCCCTTTGCTGCCGTTGCGCAGCAGAAGGGGCTGGATATCGACATCATCGGCGGCAATGCCTCCGCGCTGCCGATCACCGTCGTGCCGATGCCCTACCAGGGGTCTTCGGCCGCACCGCAGACCGACGTCGCCGGCGTGGTCCGTGCCGACCTTGAGCGTTCGGGCCAGTTCCGCACGCTGCCGGAAGCGCAGATCGTCGAGAAGCCGGTGCGCGGCGGCGACATCCAGTTCGCCACCTGGCGCGCGCTGAAGCAGAACTACATCGTGGTCGGGCGCGTGCTCGACGCCGGTGCCGGCGCCTACCGCGTCGAGTACGAGCTGTTCGACGTGCCCAAGGGCGAGCGCCTGCTGGGCCTGGCGATGACCGCCCGTGGCAATGCCATGCGGGACGTCGCCCACCAGATGGCCGACGCCATCTACGAGAAGATCACCGGTGTGCGCGGCGCCTTCTGGACCCGCATCGCCTACGTGACCGCCAGCGGCAAGGGCGATGCCATGCGCTATGCGCTGATGGTGGCTGACTCCGATGGCTTCAATCCGCAGACCATCGTGCGTTCGGCCGAGCCGCTGCTGTCGCCGTCGTGGAGCCCGGATGGCAGCAAGCTGGCCTATGTCAGCTTCGAACGTGGCAACTCGGCGATCTACATCCAGAACATCGGCACTGGCGCGCGTGAGCTGGTCACCAGCTTCCGTGGCATCAACAGCGCCCCGGCGTTCTCGCCGGATGGCCGCAAGCTGGCCCTGACCCTGTCGCGTTCGGGCAACCCGGAAATCTACGTGATGGATCTGGGCAGCAAGCAGCTGGCCCAGCTGACCAACCACTTCGCCATCGACACCGAGCCGACCTGGGCGCCGGACGGCAGCGCGGTGTACTTCACTTCCGACCGCGGTGGCCGTCCGCAGGTCTACAAGGTGGGTGCGGGCGGCGGCAGCGCCGAGCGCGTGACCTTCCAGGGCAACTACAACGCCAAGCCTTCGGTGTCCTACGATGGCAAGAAGATCGCAGTCGCCCAGGGCTCCGGCAACAGCTACAAGATCGCGATGATGGACAGCTCGCTGGGTTCGCCCCGCTGGAGCACGCTGTCCCCCGGTTCGCTGGATGAGTCTCCGAGCTTTGCGCCCAACGCAAGCATGGTGTTGTACGCCGCCCGCGAGGGTGGCCGTGGTGTGCTGTACGCCGTTTCCGCCGATGCGCGCGTGCGCCAGCGGTTGGTTCTGGCTGACGGAGATGTGCGCGAACCGGCATGGTCCCCATACCGTACCCAGCGCTAAAAGAGTGTTAATATTTTCGCTGTCTTGATCCCCTCATCGGCCTAGGAGCCACAAAGGTATCGCCATGAACAAGTCCACCCGCGTTCTGCTTGTTTCCCTGCTGTCTGTGGCCGTCCTGGCCGGTTGCTCGAAGAAGGTCAAGGAAGAGCCGCAGGCTCCGGTCGATACCGGCACCTCGACCACCACCCCGACCGGTCCGTCCACCTCCGGCCTGTACGGCCCGGGCGACCTGGACACCGATGCCTGCCTGCGCCAGCGCGTTGTCTACTTCGACCTGGACAAGGAAGACGTGAAGCCGGAATTCCAGGCCATCATGGCTTGCCACGCCAAGTACCTGCGTGACCGTCCGTCCTCGCGCATCACCCTGCAGGGCCACACCGACGAGCGCGGTTCGCGCGCGTACAACCAGGCCCTGGGCGAGCGTCGTGGCAACGGCGTCAACTCGGCGCTGCAGGCCAACGGTGGTTCGGCTTCGCAGCTGACCGTCGTGTCCTACGGTGAAGAGCGTCCGGTCTGCACCGAGTCGAACGAGTCCTGCTGGTCGCAGAACCGTCGCGTCGAAATCGTCTACACCGCGCAGTAATCCATGCGCATTGGCATCAAACTGATGCTGGTCGTTGCGGCAGCCCTCGTGGCTGCCGCACCGGCGCATGCACAGCGACAGAGTCTGGCCGACCGTGTCGGCGCGATCGAGCAGCAGATGTACAACAACAGTGCCAACCAGGACCTGTTGAACCAGATCAACCAGCTGCGGCAGCAGGTGACCAGCCTGCAGGCCTCGATCGAGCAGTTGCAGCACGACAACGCCCAGCTCAAGCAGTCCGCCCAGGACCAGTACCTGGATCTGGACAGCCGCCTGAACCGGTTGGAAGGGGGCAATGCCGCCCCGGCCCTGCCGCCCGTTCCGGCGAGCGCGCCGAAGGCCGCCCCGGCCCCGGCAAAACCCGCAGCGGCGGCCACTTCCGAGCGGCCGCCTTCCGTCCATGGTGATGCCGGCAGCCTTGCCGCCACCGGCGACGAGCGCACCTCCTACAACGTCGCCTTCGATTCGCTGAAGGCCGGCAAGTACGATGATTCGGCGCAGCTGTTCCTGAGCTTCCTGCAGCTGTACCCGAACGGCGTCTACGCGCCGAACGCGCTGTACTGGCTGGGCGAGAGCTACTACGCCACCCGCAATTTCCCGATGGCGGAGACCCAGTTCCGTGAACTGCTCTCGCGCTATCCGACCCACGACAAGGCCGCAGGCGGCCTGCTCAAGGTTGGCCTCTCGCAGTATGGCGAGGGCAAGGTCGACCAGGCCCAGCAGACGCTGGAGACCGTCGTGGCGCAGTACCCCGGCTCGGACGCCGCGCGCACCGCGCAGGACCGCCTGCAGTCGATCCGCCTCGGCAAGCAGATCCGCTGATCCGCTGACCGGGCGTACAATGGGTGCCCTGTAGAGCCGAGCCCACGCTCGGCTGCTTTCGTTTCCGGACCGGCAAACCCGCCCGGATCCGGTAGCGCCGGGCCATGCCCGGCGGCTTGCATTACCGGCTGGGCCACACCCGACCGGCTGCAGTTGTAGAGCCGAGCCATGCTCGGCTGCTTTCGTTACCGGCCACGGTAGCCCACCCGCCACGTGTCCCACCAAGAAGTCCCCGCCATGACCGCCGTTACCTCGTCCAGCGCCGCCGCCACGCCCAGTGAGATCGTGCAGTCGCCCCTGCCACGCCTGAAGATCACCGAGATCTTCACCTCGCTGCAGGGCGAAGCCGATACCGCCGGCTGGCCGACCGTGTTCGTGCGCCTGACCGGCTGCCCGCTGCGTTGCCAGTACTGCGACACCGCCTATGCCTTCCATGGCGGCACCTGGTGGGACATCGACGACATCGTGGCCGAGGTGCTGGCCCAGGGCGTGCGCCACGTCTGCGTTACTGGCGGCGAGCCGCTGGCGCAGAAACGCTGCCTGGTGCTGCTGCAGAAGCTGTGCGATGCCGGCATGGACGTCTCGCTGGAAACCTCCGGCGCACTGGACGTCAGCGCAGTGGACCCGCGCGTGTCGCGCGTGGTCGACATCAAGACGCCCGGTTCGGCCGAATCCGCCCGCAACCGCCTGGAAAACCTGCCGCTGCTGACCGCGCGCGACCAGATCAAGTTCGTCATCTGCAACCGTGAGGATTACGACTGGGCCAAGGCCATGCTGGCCGAGCACGACCTGGTGAAGCGTTGCACCGTGTTCTTTTCGCCGAGCAAAGGCGAGATCACTGCGCGCCAGCTGGCCGACTGGATCGTCGAAGACCGGCTGCCGGTGCGCTTCCAGATGCAGTTGCATAAAATCCTGTGGAACGACGAGCCGGGCCGATGAGCCCACGCAGCGTTCCCTGATGTAACTCCGGCGCGGGACAGCGTGCTGGCTTTTCCCCCAAACCGGAAGATTGACCCATGAAGAAGGCAGTCGTGCTTCTCTCCGGCGGCATGGATTCAGCCGCCGTCATTGCCATGGCCCAGGAACAGGGCTTTGCCGTGCATGCCCTGAGCGTGCGTTACGGCCAGCGCCACACCTCTGAACTGGACGCCGCCGCCCGCGTGGCCAAGGCCCAGGGCGTGGTCGCGCACAAGACCGTGGACGTGGACCTGCGCAGCATTGGTGGCTCGGCGCTGACCGACGACATCGACGTGCCCGAGGCCGGCGGTGCCGGTATTCCGGTCACCTACGTGCCGGCACGCAACACCATCATGCTGTCGCTGGCCCTGGGCTGGGCCGAAGTGCTCGGCGCCAACGACATCTTCTGCGGCGTCAACGCCGTGGACTACTCCGGTTACCCGGACTGCCGCCCCGAGTTCGTGGCCGCGTTCCAGGCGCTGGCCAACCTTGCTACCAAGTCGGGCGTGGAGGGCGCGGGCATCAAGGTACATGCACCGCTGCAGTTCCTCAGCAAGGGCCAGATCGTCAGTGAAGGCGTGCGCCTGGGCGTGGACTTCGGCCTGACCGTGTCCTGCTACAACGCCGACGCCAACGGCGCCGCCTGCGGCCATTGCGACGCCTGCCGCCTGCGCGCGCAGGGCTTCACCGAGGCCGGCGTAGCCGACCCGACGCTGTACGCCTGACGGCCCATGGCATGGTGGGTGCGAACCGTTGGTTCGCACGCTCTTCGCCGGGCACGGCCCGACGCTACCGGGAAGGTCTGACTCTGGTGGGTGCGAACCGTTGGTTCGCACTGCCTGACTCGCCGGGCACGACTCGGCGCTATCGCTCCCGCAACCACCCCGACGCCTCGATGAAGGCACGCACCGCCTTCGGATCGGCATAGTCCAGCTCGATCATCCGCGCGATGCCCGCCTTCTCATCGGCCTGCTGCCGCATGTACTCCTGCGCGATGCGGTAGCCGGCGTAGTAACCCAGATCACTCACCCCGAACGGATTGCGGGCGCTGTTGTACAGCCAGTTGTCCAGGTCATCACCGTCCATCTCAGCAATGAAGCGCGTGCGGATTTCCGCTTCGTGCGCGGGCCCGTAGGTGTACAGCGGCAACGCCGGCCGGCGTCCGCTGATGCGCTCCGCCACATACTCGGCAACACCCTCGCGCACCGCGTACTGGGCCAGGCTGCCGGTGGTCTCGCGTTGCTGGGTGTGCACGTATTCGTGCAGGTTGTTCTGCGCGTTGTTCGCACCGGGCCGACTGTCGTAGAAGATCCGCAGGCGGCTGCGCATCGGCTCCGGCAGCTCGCTCACGTCCACGCGCTCATCGCCCAACGCCATCTCCGCACCGATCAGCACCTTGTCGCCCAGCGTGGTGCCGCCGGTACGCAGCACGCCTACCGCATAGGTGATGGTGGCCGGGCGCAAAGCCGGGTAGAGCGCCCGGAAGTCGGAAAGATCCCGTTCCAGCGTAGCGCTGGCCTGCTGCGCGTTGGCGGTAAGTGGTCGTACCGAGTTCCAGAAGCGCGGCCAGGAGCGCATCGCTTCGGCGTACTCGCGGGCGGTGTAGTTGCGGACCTGCATCAGCGCGTGCAGACCGGGGCTGCCCGGATCGATGTAGTGCTGCTGGACCAGCGCCACCTGGCGCTCGGCATCAGGCTCGGCGCGCACCGCGTCATAGGTGGCCCAGAAGCGGCCGATATCTTCAGTGACGACCTGGGGCGGGGCGGCCAGTGCTGCACAGGGCAGCAGCAGGGCGGCAATGAGGCAGAAGGGCAGGCGCATCCGTGGCTCCGGGGAAGGATCACAGATGGGATGCGACGGAGGCCCGGAAGGTTTAAGCGGGCTCACCAGATCGGGTAGTGCCGGCCGCTGGCCGGCAACCTCGACACGCCGGGGTTTCACCCCGCCCGGCAAAGTAGGGTAGAATGCCCACCCCGCCGAAAGGCCGGGGCAGTGCAATGGGCCGTTAGCTCAGTCGGTAGAGCAGAAGACTTTTAATCTTTTGGTCGAAGGTTCGAATCCTTCACGGCCCACCATTGCACTCAATGACCCAGGTCATTCAGGAAGGCACCGCTCAGCGGTGCCTTTTTTGTTGCTTCCAGCGTCGGGCTCCTACTTCGTCCGCGCTCCTTTTGCCGTTGCGGATGCTGCGTCGGCAGCTTCCTGTGCGGCCGTTGCTGCCGCATTCGCAGAGCGCTCGATCGCGACGCGTTCCGCCTCGAAGGCGGCCAGGCGCTGTGCACTCATCCTGCGCTCCAGTTCCATCGATGCGACGAAGCTTTCCGGATACTTCGACGCACAGGCCTGTTGCACCAGTTGCACTGCGTGATCGGATAACCCCGGCTGGATATGACCCAGCAGGCAGTCCGCATACGACGCAGATGTGGATTGGCTCCCTGTGGGTTGCGGTGAGCCTGCAGCAAGGGCAACAGCAATCAATGCACTCAACATCGAAACCTCCTTGTAGTGGTCGGCTAGGGCGGCTGGGGCTGCCAGGTTCGAGCATAGCGCCATCCCGGTCCGTCGTCGTTCGGCGGGATCATCATGGTTCCAGCAGGCATGGACCAGAATCGAGCATTCGGCAGGGATGTGCCTTCACGTGAATCCATCGCATTGCAGTGCGACCCACCCGGCTCGAGGCCCTGACGCTATGCTCGGCACTTTCTCTAGATGGGCCGCCCCATGCGCTTGATCGTGCTGTCGCTTCTGCTGTCCGCTGTCTCCGTCTCCCCGTTGATGGCCGCCGAACGGGCAACGACCACGCAGGCTGCGCCGGCAACCTCACTGGTCATCGGCGAGACCTTCACCATCGAATCGAAGGCGCTGGGCGAGACCCGCCGCATCAATGTTTACCGCCCGCAACCCTGGGGCCTGGACCCGAAGGCACCGTTGCCAGTGCTGTACATGGCCGATGGCGGCATCGCCGAGGACTTCCTGCATGTGGCCGGGCTGGTGCAGGTGCTGAGCGGCAACGGCAGCATGCGACCGTTCCTGCTGGTGGGCATCGAAAACACCGAACGCCGTCGCGACATGACCGGCCCCAGCAACGACCCGCAGGACCAGAAGATCGCGCCGCGCATCGGTGGATCGGCGGCCTACCGCCGTTTCCTGCGCGATGAATTGATGCCGCAGGTGCGCCAGCGCTACCCGACCACCGACGAGCGCGCGCTGATCGGTGAATCGCTGGCCGGCCTGTTCGTGATCGAGACGCTGCTGCAGGAACCGACACTGTTCAACAGCTACATCGCGCTGGACCCCAGCCTGTGGTGGAATCGGGGCACGATGCTGGCCGCTGCGGCCAAGCAGCTGCCGGCTGTGACGCGCGCGCAGCCCCGTGTGTTCCTGGCCAGCAGCGGACAGCCGGAACTGGCCGCATCCACTGCACGACTGGCCGCGTTGCTGCAGCAGGCCTCGCCGTCACCGCTGGTGAAGTACCTGCCGCTGCCGGAGGAAACCCACGCCACGATCTATCACCCGGCCGCCCTGCAGGCGCTGCGCACGCTGTTTCCGGCGCCGCCGCCGGCCTCGCCCTGACCCGGCGTGGCACTGCATCGCACGACGTGTGAGGATGCGGTAGCGGCGCCACCCGGGTGCGCCGCCCGCAACGGGAGCGTGTAGATGCAGCGTGTGCGTGGATGGAGTGTGGCGGCCTGCCTGGTCGTGAGTGGCTGCGCGATGTCGGTGGCGCCACCGGCAGCGCAGAATGAAGCGAAGGAAAGCGCGGCCACCGCTGCGCCGGGCGTGGTGCTGCCGGATACCGAAGCATTGCGCGTGCACGATCCTGTGGGCCGCGATTACCCGATATGGGTGGCGCTGCCGGCCGACTATGCCGCGCACCCTGAGAAGCACTACCCGGTGCTGTACGTGACCGATGCGCTGTACAGCTTCCCGCTGGTGCGCAGCGTGCGCAATCTGGTGGGGCAGCAGGGCGTCAACATCGAGAATTTCATCCTGGTTGGGCTGCCACCACAGGAAGGCCTGACCTCGAAGCAGAGTCGCTCGCGCGACTACACGCCCAGCAATCCGGCGCGTACCGCCGAGGGCTATTACAGCGATGACGTCACCTACGGCGGCGCCGCACACTACCGCGATTTCCTGGCCGCACAGGTGCTGCCGATGATCGATGCGCGCTACCGCACCGATCCGGCCCGGCGCGTGTTCGCCGGTCATTCCTATGGCGCGCTGTTCGGTACCTACGTGCTGACCACCCAGCCGGACCTGTTCAGTACCTACATCCTGTCCAGTCCTTCGTTGTGGTTCGACCAGCTTCTGCTGCCGCGCATGCAGGATGCCGCCGTGATTCCCTCGCAGCCTACGCGCGTGCTGCTGTCGGTAGGAAGCTACGAGACGGACAAGCCAGGGCCGCGCTATTCAACCGGCAACGACATGCTGCGGCAGACCGCGGACTTCACCACCCAGTTGCAGCGCAGTGGCCGCAAGCTGCAGGTGGACAACGTGGTGATTGACGGCGAGGACCATCTCACGGTCTACCCGCGGGTGATCACTCGTGCACTGCTGGAGGTGATGCCGGGCGATGGGCCGTACACCGGCGATTGATGGCCGGTCGCATCCACGCCATGCGTGGATGATTGCCTCAGGCCGCGCTGGCCTGCGGCGGCGGCATCAACGTGGCATCCGCCGCATGGCGGAAACACAGGCGGATGGCATCGAGCAGTTCGCTCATGCTGTACGGCTTGGGCAGGAAGTGGATGCCGGCGCGCAGCTGCGGCAGCACGCGGTGCTGGTCCATGCCGGAGGTGACCAGGATCGGCAGCTGCGGCAGGTGCTCGCGCACGCGGTTGGCGGTTTCGATGCCGCTGATGCCGCCCAGGCAGACGTCGGTGAACAGCAGGTCGAACGGTTCGCCGGCGTTGAGCAGGCCCAGTGCGGCCTCGGCGCTGCTGACAGCGGTGACCTGGCAGGCCTGGCTTTCCAGGGCGAGACGACTGAGTTCCTGGGTTTCCTCGGCGTCCTCGATCAGCAGGACGCGCGGTTCCACAAAACGCTTGGACAGCAACATGACGCGGCAACTCCGGACAACAGGGGGAGCGGAAGGCGCGCAAGTATGCGCAAGCCGGGGGTGATCCCGGCGTGCACGGCAAGCTAAGTGGGCGTTACACCCGGTTGCGGCGCTGGCGGCGCACGTGCCAGGCCAGTACCGCAACCGCCAGCAGGGTCGTGCCGATGCGCAGGCTGGTGGCCTGCCAGCCCAGCGCAACAGCGTCATCCAGACTGAACACGTTCCAGGCCAGGTTCATCGAAACGTGCAGCACCAGGCCGCACCACAGGGTGTCACCGTCGAGGCGGTCGAGCCAGGCGAAGATGAAGCCGCCGAATGCGATGACCGCACCGATGAACAGCGCGATGCCGCCACCGTCGAACCCACCGAAGCCCAGCCAGTGCACCATGCCGAACAGCAGCGCCTGCGGCAGCGCGAGCAGCGGCCACGGGCCGCGCACGAGCTTCACCAGCAGCACGAAGCCGAGGCCGCGGAACAGCACTTCCTCGGCCAGCGGGAACAGCACGGTCAGCATCGTGGCATCCAGCGCGGTCAGCGCCGTGTTCGGAGTACCGAGCAGCGCCAGTCCCAGCCAGCAGGGGAGGCTGGCCAGCAGCACCCACAGCGGACCGCCCCAGCCGTTTCCACGCAGTCCGAGGCTGGTCAGCAGGCCCATGCTGCGGGGGCGCAGCAGCGTAGCCAGCAGCAGCGCAACCAGGATTGCCAGTGCGTTGTCCAGCAGGCTGCCGCCGTAGGGCATGGGCAGGGCAGGAATCGGAGTGCCCGCGGCTGCGGCGATATCGCGCAGGTTCAGGCCCAGGCCAACGCCCAGCAGGACCAGCAACAGGCGTGTGGCGGAGGGCAAGCGGGACAGAATTGTCATGTACGCACTCCCTGCGGAACAAGCCTGCAGTGTCGGGCCCTTCGGCAATACCGGCACGCGTCGGAAGTCCCTGTGCCATCGGTCATGCGTTGCCGCACAGTCATCACCGCGCAGGTACAGTCGAGGTCAGACCGACAGGAGCAATGCCGATGCTGTGCCCCGTGTGCAAGACCCAGACCCTGCAGATGGCCGAGCGCCATGGCATCGAGATCGACTACTGCCCCGGCTGCCGAGGCGTGTGGCTGGATCGTGGTGAGCTGGACAAGATCATCGAACGTGCTGGATCCGGTGCTGCCGTGCCCCCACCCGCGCCGGTGCAGGCACAGCCGATGAACACGCCGCCACCGGTGATGCACCGTGATACCCGCCACTTGGGCCAGCGCTACGAGGACAATCGCGGCCAACAGCACGGCCACGGTTACAAGAAAAAGAAGAAGGAGAGCTTCCTCTCCGAGCTGTTCGATTTCTAACTTGTGGAGTCGAGCTGCGCTCGACTCCACAAAAGGCGCGTGATCACGGGCGGCGCAGGATGAATTCACGGTCGCGGCTGTCGCCGACGATGAAGTCGTACTCGCCAACCTTGCTGCAGCCATAACGCGAGTAGAAGCGCTGCGCGCCGAAATTCTCCTCCCACACGCCCACCCACAGGGTGCGGCGGTGTGGCTGGTCCAGCCAGGCCATGAACGCGTCCATCATGCGTGCACCATGGCCGCCGTTCTGGTGTGCGGCCAGGATGTAGAACCGCTTCAGTTCGATGTCGCCCTCGCGCGCATCCGCATGCGGCAGGGTGTTGGCACCGGCGGCGAGATAGCCGACTACCGAGTCACCGTCCATCAGCAACCAGACCGCACTGCGCGGATCGGACAGTTCGGCCCGCTGCGGTGCGATGCCGTAGTGCGCCTGCAGGAAATCGTGCAGATCCTGCGGCGGGTACGAATCGCCCCAGGTTTCGGTGTAGGTGGCGATGGCGATCACCGACAGCGCGTCGGCGTCGGCGAGGGTGGCGCGGCGGATCAGCAGCGACATGGTGGAGCCTGCATTGGAACGTGGCGCAGTGTAGCCGGCCCCGGCGGCTGCCGGGGCCGGCCACTGCTCACGTAACGCTGCTCAGAACCACATGCGCACGCCGGCCACCCAGCGCGTGTCGCGCGCGTGGTCACCGGCGTAGTCGGCGGTGTCGCCAAACGTGCGTTCGTGGCTGATGCCGATGTAGGGCGCGAAGCGGCGGCTGAACTCATAGCGCAGGCGCAGCCCGGCTTCGACCTTGTTCAGGCCACGGCCGATGCCGTACTCCTTCTCGTCCTTGGCCGCGACGGTGGCTTCCAGCAGCGGCTGCAGGATCAGGCGGTTGGTCAGCAGCACGTCGTACTCGACCTCGGCCTTGGCCAGTACCTGGCCACCGGAGCCCATGTACAACGTGGCTGAGCTCTCGAACTTGTACGGCGCCAGACCCTGGATGCCGATCGCCGCCCAGGTGCGTGAATCGGCGGGGCGGAAATCCTGGCGCACGCCGACCAGCACGTCCCACCAGGGCGACACGCTGCGGCCATACAGCGCTTCCAGCGACGATGATTCGGTGCGGCCACGACTACGCTCGCCATCGGTGCGCAGCCACAGGCGGTTGATGTTGCCGCCGATCCAACCGGTGGCCTCCCAGGCCTGGCCGTTGCTGCTCTTGCCATCCCAGTGTTCAAGACGGTCGATTAGCAGCAGGCTGTTGATCTCCGGTGCGTGCTCCATCGCACCATGGGCGATCGGCGGGAATGCGGCGGCACGGTCGGCATCGGTCGGCACCGGAATGGGTTCGCGCGGTTCGGTGGGGGCGGGCGCACCGTGGCCCATGGCCGCGTGGTCCATCTTGGAATGGTCCATCGTGACCTGGTCCGTCGACGTGGGCTGCATCGCGCCATGGTCCATCTTGGAATGGTCCATGCCGGCATGATCCATCGCACCGGCATCCATCTTTGAATGATCCATCTTCGAATGATCGACCGGTTCGACCGGCGACTTCGCGGTTTTCGCGGGCGCGTTCATCGCGGCCATGTCATGGCCGGCATGCGACTGCGCGAACACCGGCAGCGCCGCCGCCAGGCCCAGGGCCAGCAGGCTGGGAGAAAGGAGTGAGCGGCTCATTCTTCGATCCTCACTTCGCGCATCATGCCCGCTTCCATGTGGTACAGCAGATGGCAGTGATAGGCCCAGCGGCCGAGTGCATCGGCGCGCACACGGTAGCTGCGGCGGGTGCCCGGTGGCATGTCGATGGTGTGCTTGCGCAGCTGGAACTCGCCCTGCGCGTTTTCCAGATCACTCCACACACCATGCAGGTGGATCGGGTGCTGCATCATGGTGTCGTTGACCAGCACGATGCGCATGCGCTCGCCGTAGTTCAGTCGAAGTGGTTCGGCACTGGCGAAGGGAATGCCATCGAACGACCAGGAGAACTTCTCCATGTGGCCGGTCAGATGCAGTTCGATCTCGCGGCTCGGTTCGCGGCCATCTGGATCCTCGAACAGGCTGCGCATCGCGCCGTAGGTCAGCACCTGGCGGCCGTTGTCGCGCAGGCCGATGCCAGGGTCATCCAGCTTGGGTTCGCTGGCCGAACTCTGCATGTCCACCAGTGGGTTGTTGCGTTCGCTGGCCGGGTGCTTCGGTGCCTTGCTGGCGGAATCGCCGCCGCCATGCGCGCCGTGGCCCATGCTGGCGCCGCAGCCACCTTCCATGCCCTTCATCGCGGCCATGTCGTGACCGCCACCGCCCATGCCATGGCCCATGTCGGCCATGGTCAGCAGCACGCGTGGGTCGCGCTCGGGAATCGGCGCCTGCAGGCCGTGGTGAACCGCCAGCGTGCCGGCGGCGTAGCCGGTGCGGCCCATGTCCTGGCAGAAGATCGTGTAGGCATCCTGGCCGCTCGGTTCAACCAGCACGTCGTAGGTCTCGGCCGGGGCGATGCGGAATTCATCGATGCTGACCGGGTGGATGTACTGGCCGTCAGCGGCGACCACGGTCATCTTCAAACCAGGAATGCGTACGTCGAAGTAGGTCATCGACCCGCCATTGATGAAGCGCAGCAGCACCTTCTCGCCACTGCGGAACAGACCGGTCCAGTTGCCGGCCGGGGCGGTGCCGTTCATCAGGTAGGTGTAGGTGTTGGCGTTGACGTCGGACAGGTCGGTCGGGGTCATCCGCATCCGCCCCCACATGCCACGGTCGGACAGCGCCGCCGACCAGCCATCGCGCTTCACGTCGCGCAGGAAATCCGGCAGCGTGCGCATGTAGTAGTTGTCGTAGGCCGCCAGCTTCTTCATGCGCCGGAACAGCGCGCCCGGGTCCAAGTCGGTCCAGTCCGAGAGCATGATCACGTGCTCGCGATCATGACGGTACGGCGCCGGTTCGGCCGGGTCGATGATCAGCGCGCCGTACAGGCCGGCCTGCTCCTGGAACATGGAGTGGCTGTGGTACCAGTAGGTGCCCGACTGCTTCAGCTCGAAGTGGTAATGGTAGGTCTCGCCGGGGCCGATGCCGTTGAAGCTCAGGCCGGGCACGCCATCCATGTTCGCCGGCAGCAGGATGCCGTGCCAGTGGATCGAGGTCGGGTGGCGTTCCAGCGTATTGCGCACGAACAGGTCCACGGTCTGGCCTTCGCGCCAGCGCAGGATCGGCGCGGGCAGCGAGCCGTTGACGGTGATCGCCGGGCGGGTGCGGCCGGTGAAGTTGGCCAGGGATTCGCCGATGGCCAGTTCAACGCGGGTATCGCTGAGCACGGCAGGGGCGCCGGCCAGGCGGGGGGCGGCACTGGCAGCAGCAAGCGCGCGCTGCGGCACGCCGACAGCGGCGATGCCGGCAACCACGCCACCTGCGGCGAGGCCCTGTACGAACAGGCGGCGCGACGGCATGGGCACAGCGCCCGGGCCGGGGGGAATGCGGGTATTCATGGTGGTGACTCCAGACACGTAAAGACGCCGGCAGGCGGCCGGCTGCGGTGCGCAGGGCGCACGATGCGTGTGGAATCAGCCGATGGGAGGACGCGAGATCGGCGGCAGCGGCGGCGCCGGGCGGCCATTGGCCGGCATCGGCTGCGGGGCCAGCGACAATGCCGGGCCGGCCATGACCGGCAACGGCAGCACTACCAGCAGCGGGTGCTGGGCACAGCTGCGCACGCAGTCCTTGATCTGGCAATGAGCGTCGTGGGCGGGGGCCTTGGCCTGCGGGGCCTCGTCGGCCTGCATGCCCGCGTGATGGTGGCAGTCAGGGTCACCGCCGTCGGCGGCAATGGCCACGGCATGCGCCATCCGGCCCATTTCCTCGTGACCGCTGGCCATGGCCGCGTTCAGCCCGTTGAGCAACAGGCTGAGCATGAGCACGACACGGAGCAGGGTCGAGGCCAGGGACATGACGCTAATCTAGCTGCAACTGGCTGCGGATGCACTTCCGGCTGAATGGCCGGTTCAAGGTTGGAGCTGCACCAATGTAGAGCCGAGCCCATCCTCGGCTGTCGTCCCCGCAGAAGCAGCCGAGCGTGGGCTCGGCTCTACAAGGGCACCAGCGCAGGGGTAGCGCCGGGCCATGCCCGGCGGCCCGTGGATCAGCCGCGCTTCGCGCTCGCCGCGCATGGCCCGGCGCTACCGAGCAGCAACGCGTGGCGGTCAACCTTCCTCGCGCACGATCTCCACCAAGCGCGGGCCATAGCGGCTCAGTTTGGTGCCACCGATGCCGCCGACCCTGGCCAGTTCATCCAGGCTGGTCGGGCGCTGTTCGGCGATGTTGCGCAGGGTGCTGTCGTGGAAGATCACGAAGGCCGGCACGTTCTGCTCGCGCGCCAGCTCGGCGCGCAGGCCGCGCAGGGCGTTGAACAGGGCCAGATCCTGCGGCAGCACCGACAGCCCGGTGCGCTGTGCGCTGCGCTCGCGGCCGCTGGTACTGCTGGCCGGATCGCGGCGCATGCTGATCTGGCGGCGGCCGGTCAGCACGTCGCGGCTGGCATCGGTCAGGCGCAGGCCACCGTGGCCCTCGCTGTCCACTTCCAGCAGGCTGGCGGCGACCAGTTGGCGGAACACGCTGCGCCAGGTGCGTGCATCCAGGTCACGGCCGATCGCATAGGTGCTGAGCTTGTCGTGGCCCTGCTGCTTCACCTTCTCGTTCTCGCTGCCGCGCAGGACATCGATCAGGTGGCCGACGCCGAAACGCTGGCCACTGCGGTAGACGCAGCTCAGCGCCTTCTGCGCCGGAATGGTTGCGTCCCACGAGGCCGGCGGCGTCAGGCAGTTGTCGCAGTTGCCGCAGGGCTGGGGATAGGTTTCGCCGAAGCCGGCCAGCAGCACCTGGCGGCGGCACTGCATCGACTCGCAGTAGCCCAGCAGGTGGTCCAGCTTGGACCGCTCCAGCTGCTTGCGCTCTTCGCCGGCTTCGGACTGCTCGATCATCTGCTTGAGCAGCACCACATCGCCCAGGCCGTAGCACAGCCAGGCCTCGGCGGCCTCGCCATCGCGGCCGGCGCGGCCGGTTTCCTGGTAGTAGCCTTCCATCGACTTGGGCAGGTCGGTATGTGCGACGAAACGCACGTCCGGCTTGTCGATGCCCATGCCGAAGGCGATGGTGGCGCACATCACGATGCCATCCTCGCGCAGGAAGCGGCGCTGGTTGTTGGCGCGCACCTCCGACGGCAGGCCGGCATGGTAGGGCAGGGCGTTGAAGCCCTGGCCGTTGAGGAATTCGGCGGTCTCTTCGACCTTGCGCCGCGACATGCAGTAGACGATGCCCGCCTCGCCACGGTGGCCACGCAGGAAGTCGGTCAGCTGCTTGCGGGCGTTGTCCTTCTGCACCACGGTGTAGCGGATGTTGGGGCGGTCGAAGGAGCTGACGAAGTGGCGTGCTTCCTGCAGGTCCAGCCGCTCGGCGATCTCGCGCTGGGTTGGCGGATCGGCAGTCGCGGTCAGCGCGATCCGCGGAATCTCCGGCCAGCGCTCGTGCAGCACGGTCAGCTGGCGGTATTCCGGGCGGAAGTCGTGGCCCCACTGCGACACGCAGTGCGCTTCGTCGATGGCGAACAGGGCGATGCGGCTGCGCGACAGCAGCGACAGGAAGCGACCGGTCAGCAGGCGCTCGGGAGCGACATAGAGCATGTCCAGCTCGCCGGCGAGCAGTTCGCGCTCGACGCGGCCGGCGGTCTCGGCATCCAGGGTGGAATTCAGGTACTCGGCACGCACGCCGAGCTGGCGCAGGGCTTCGACCTGATCCTGCATCAAGGCGATCAACGGCGAGATGACGATGCCACATCCGTCACGCAGCAGGGCCGGGACCTGGTAGCACAGCGACTTGCCGCCGCCGGTGGGCATCAGCACCAGGGCATCGTGACCGGCAGCCACATGCTCCACGATGTCCTGCTGGGGACCACGGAAATCGTCGTAACCAAAGACGCGTTGGAGCAGGTCGTGCGCGGGACGGGAAGCCATCCGGCTAGTTTACCTCCCGGAGGCGGCGGCAGGGCTGCGCCCTGCACCTGCTACAAGCCAGAGCAACGTCAAAGGCAACAGCCGGCTCTGGCTTGTCTGTGGGTTGGGTGGGGCGGTGTGGGCTTGCAGGACACGCCGTAAACCCGTCCATGGGGGCTCGATGGCGCCATCCATGGCGCCAACGGTCCTGCAAGCCCACACTGCCCCACCCCCGACAGATTCCTGGTGACGGTGGGGCCATCCACGCGTTGCGTGGATGGAATCTGTCAGATATCGACAAACGAAATGGGGTCAGATCCGTTTTCCTGCGGAAAACGGATCTGACCCCAAGCTTTGTCAGCAGATCGCGGAAAACTGTCGAAGGCGGGGTGGGTCCGGTTGAGGGGGTGTGAGCGGCATGGATGCCGCGACCAAGCCCCCATGGACGGGTTTACGGCGTCCCCCTCAACCGGACCCACCCCGCCAACCCTCAGGAAACCCGCTTTTGACGTTGACGTTGAACTTGACGTTGCCTCGGCAGGTGCAGGGCTGCAAGCCCTGCCGAACACCCCCAACCCTTACTGCAGCAGCGAGCGCAGCATCCAGGCGTACTTTTCGTGGGTCTGCAGGCGCTGGGTCATCAGATCCTCGGTCGGGGCGTCGTCACCCTTGGCCGCCACCTCCAGCACTTCACGTGCCGTACGGCAGACCGCTTCGTTGGCGACCACCAACTGGCGTACCATTTCACGCCAGTCCGCACTGTCGGTCAGGCCCGGCTCCTCGGCGATCGAGGTCAGCGCAGCGAATTCCCGGTAGGAGCCCGGGGCATTGAAGCCCAGTGCGCGGATGCGCTCGGCCACATCGTCCAGTGCCGCCCACTGCTCGGTGTACTGCGTCTCGAACATGGTGTGCAGCGAGTTGAACATCGACCCGGTCACATTCCAGTGGAAGTTGTGCGTCTTCAGGTAGAGCGTGAACGCATCGGCCTGGAAGCGCGACAGACCGTCGGCAATCTTCTTGCGGTCGCCCTGGGTGATCCCGATATCGATGTTCGGTGCCGACGGTGCCGCCGCTGCAAGCTTCTGCTTGCCGGTCTTGGGCTTGGTCGTGCTCTTGGTCTTCGCCATGGGGTTCCTCCTTGTGGAATCGTTGGCCTTCACAATAAACCGGTCGTGATGACTGGTCGCTTTCAAAGTTTTGAACGAACCGATTGATGAACGCTATCGACAAAATGCCGCAGTCCCGCCAGCGCCAACAGCGTGCCGCCATCGACGGTGCCATGAGCCGCGACCGTGGACGATTGCTGGGAATGCTCTCGCGTTGCCAGGCCAAGCCACAGGATGCGGCGTTGGCCGCCACCTTCGAGCAGGCCTTGCAGGTATCGGTGCAGCGCCGGCAGGCACGGGCGCAACAGCAGCCGTCCATTACTCTGGACCCGCAGCTGCCGATTGCGCGTGAAGCCGACGCCATCATCGGGCTGATCCGCGACCACCAGGTCGTGGTGATCGCCGGTGAAACCGGCTCGGGCAAGACCACCCAGCTGCCGAAACTGTGCCTGGCCGCAGGCCGTGGCCAGGCCGGCATGATCGGCTGCACCCAGCCGCGACGGATTGCCGCACGTGCGGTGGCCAGCCGCGTGGCGCAGGAACTGCAGAGCGAACTGGGCCAGCTGGTCGGCTACCAGGTGCGCTTCAACGACAAGGTCAGCGAAGACAGCCGCATCAAGTTCATGACCGACGGCATCCTGCTGGCGGAGATCGCCAGTGACCGCTGGTTGTCGAACTACGACACGATCATTGTCGACGAGGCGCACGAACGCAGCCTCAACATCGACTTCCTGCTGGGCTACCTGAAGCAGCTGCTGCGCAAGCGCCCGGACCTGAAGCTGATCGTGACCTCGGCCACCATCGACACCGAACGCTTTGCCCAGCATTTCGACAATGCGCCGGTGATCAGCGTCGAAGGCCGCACCTATCCGGTGGAGGTGCGCTACCGCGCGCTGGAAGGCGAGGGCGAGCAGGAGGGCGAGCGCACCGTCAACGACGCCATCGTGTCGGCCATCGACGAGATCACCCGTCTGGATTCGCGCGGCGACGTGCTGATCTTCCTGCCGGGCGAGCGCGAGATCCGCGATGCGCACCAGTCGCTGGAACGGCGCAAGTACCGCAATACCGAGGTGCTGCCGCTGTACGCGCGCCTGTCCAACCAGGACCAGGACCGGGTGTTCAACCCCGGCCCGAACCGCCGCATCGTGCTGGCCACGAATGTGGCGGAAACCTCGCTGACGGTGCCGCGCATCCGCTACGTGGTCGATCCGGGCTTTGCCCGCGTCAAGCGCTACAGTCCGCGCAACAAGCTCGACCGCCTGCACATCGAGCCCATCTCGCAGGCCAGCGCCAATCAGCGCAAGGGCCGCTGCGGCCGTGTGGCCGAGGGTATCTGCTATCGCCTGTACGCCGAAGCCGACTTCCAGGCACGGTCGGAATTCACCGATCCGGAAATCCGGCGCTCCAGCCTGGCCGGGGTGATCCTGCGCATGCTGCAGCTTGGCCTGGGCCGCATCGAGGACTTCCCGTTCCTGGAGGCCCCCGACGAACGTGCCGTGGCCGATGGCTGGCAGCATCTGACCGAACTGGGCGCGATCGACAGCGAGCGTCACCTGACCGCGATCGGCAAGCAGATGTCGCGCCTGCCGGTGGACGTGAAGTTGGCACGCATGCTGGTGGCCGCGCAGGCCGCCGGCTGCCTGCGGCCGATGCTGGTGATCGCCTCGTTCCTGGGCATCCAGGACCCGCGCGAACGCCCGCCCGAAGCGCGCGGCGCGGCTGACAGCGCGCACGCGCAGTTTGCCGATGGGCGCTCCGAGTTTGTAGGTGTGCTGCGCCTGTGGGATGCCTACCGGCAGGCCCACGAAGACCTGACCCAATCCAAGTTGCGCGACTGGTGTGGCCGTCATTTCCTCGGCTTCCTGCGCATGCGCGAGTGGCGCGAGCTGCATCGGCAACTGCGTCTGCTGTGCGAGGAACTGGGCTGGAAGGAAGAAGCCAACGAGGCCTCGATGGCGCCGTTGCTGGCGGGCAGCAGTGCGCCGGCCGCTGCGCGCGACGATGCGGCGGCAGTGAAGGCCACCCGTGGCCAGCTTCACCGTGCGGCGCGCCTGGCCCGCGAAGGCAGGGCCGAGGCGGCGCCGGCACCGGTGGCCGTGCGCGCGCAGAAGGAACAGGCGCCGGTTGGCGGCGGTTTCAGCGAGCGCGTGCGTGCTACCGCCTACCAGACCCTGCATCGGGCGCTGGTGGCGGGCCTGCCGACGCAGATCGGCCACCGCACCGAGAAAGGTGATTTCCAGGCGCCACGCCAGCGCCGCTTCCTGCCATTCCCCGGCTCGACGCTGTCCAAGCGGCCGCCGCCGTGGCTGCTGGTGGCCAACCTGCTGGATACGCAGAAGGTCTGGGGCATGACCCTGGCCGCGATCGAACCGGACTGGGTGATCGCCGAACTGCCGCACCTGCTGCTGCGCAAGCATTTCGATCCACACTGGTCACGCGCGCAGGGCCAGGTGCTGGCCTCCGAGCAGATCAGTCTGTTCGGGCTGGTGCTGGCGCCGAAAAAGCCAGTGCACTACGGCCGCATCAACCCCGGCGAAGCGCATGACATCTTCGTGCGCCAGGCGTTGGTGACCGGCGAGATCACTACACGCGCCAGCTTCGTGGCCGACAACCAGAAGGTGCTGGAGATCGCCCGCGAGGAAGAAGCCAAGCTGCGCCGCGCCGGTATCGTCGCCGACGAGGACTGGCAGGCGCGCTGGTACCTGGACCGGGTGCCGCCGCAGATCCATTCGGCCGCGGGGCTGGAAACCTGGTGGAAGGGGCTGGCACCGGAACAGCGCAAGACCCTGCACTGGTCGCTGGTCGATCTGTTGCCGGGTGAGGGTAGCGAACAGGAGCGTTATCCGAAGTACCTGGCGCTGGGCCAGGCGCGCTTGCCGCTGCACTACCGCTTCGAGCCAGGCACCGACGATGACGGGGTGACCCTGGAGGTGCCGCTGCACCTGCTCAACGCGCTGGACGCCGTGCAGCTGGGCTGGCTGGCACCGGGCTTCGTTGCCGACAAGGCGGCCGCGTTGATCCGCAGCCTGCCCAAGGCGATGCGCCGCAACTATGTGCCTGCGCCGGACTTCGCGCGTGCATTCTTCGAGGCATTCCCGCAGCCCGGCGCCGACGCCATCACCGGCGAGCTGGCGCGCTTCCTGTCGCGCGCGACCGGCGCCAAGGTGGCAGCCACCGACTTCGAGCCGGATTCGATCGAAGCGCACCTGCACATGAACCTGCGCCTGCGCGACGAGAACGGCAAGGTACTTGCGACCTCGCGCGATCTGGACGCGCTGCGTGCAACGTTCGGTGGCCGAGCCGGCGATGCCTTCGCCGCGCGCGCGGGGCGCGAGATGGCCGCCGACGGCCTGCGTACGTTCCCGGCCACGCCGATTCCGCTGCAGGTGCCTGGCGAGGCGGGTGTTCCTGCCTACCCGGCGCTGCTGGACGAGGGCGACAGCGTAGCCCTGCGCATCTTCGCGGACCGCCAGCAGGCCGAAGAAGCACATCCGCTTGGCGTGCGCCGACTGTTGGAAATCGGCCTTGGCGAGAAGATCAAGCAGGCGCGCAAGCAGTTGCCGGTGGCGGCCAAGACCGGCCTGCTGTACGCCTCGATCGAAACCCAGGAGCGCCTGCGGGGTGACCTGGTCGACGCCGCATTGAACGCGGTGCTGGCCGATGGCCTGGGCGAGATCCGCGATGCGCAGGCGTTCGAGCAACGCCGCGAGCAAGCGGCCAAGGCGCTGTTTGGCGAGGCCATGCAGCGGCTGAAGCTGGCCGAGGCGATCCTGGCCCTGGTGGCGGAACTGAAGCCGATGCTGGAAGCGCCGCTGATGGGTTGGGCGCGCGGCAATCTGGATGACATGGAGGCGCAGCTGGTCGGGCTGATCCACCCCGGCTTCCTGCGCGATACGCCGGCCGACGCGCTGGCGCAGTATCCGCGCTACCTGAAGGCGATGATCCTGCGCACCGAGCGCGCCAAGCGCGACCCGCCGCGTGACCAGGCGCGCATGCTGGAACTGCATCCGTTCCTGGAGGCGCTGCAGGTGGGTGAGCAGCAGGGCCTGCGTGAGCGGCCGCAATGGCAGGCGCTACGCTGGGATCTGGAAGAGCTGAGGGTGTCGCTGTTCGCGCAGGAGCTGGGTGCACGCACCGGCATCTCTGCAAAGAAACTGGCGCAGCGGGTGACCGCGCTGCGCCAGCTGTGATGCGGTAGCGCCGGGCCATGCCCGGCGGCTTCCCTCACACCGTTACTTGGAGCGGCGCACCTTCGGCTGGCTGTTCACGCCTTCCACCTTCATGTACCACACGCCCATCACACCGGGTTTGATGCTGACCTTGGGCGACTGCTTGCGCACGCCGACCACGCTGGTGGTGTCGGTCTGTTCCCATTCCTGGCCATTGTCCAGCACGTAGACGCGCCCCTTGCCGAAGCCCCGGAACTCACCCTGCAGGGCACCGGTAATCGGTTCGCTGCTGCCGAAATCGAAGAAGCCGCGGTTCTTCACGATCACTTCCTGGCGGCCCTGTTCACGGGCTTCCTCGCGTACCGCGGCCACCGCCTGGGTGGTGGCCGCTTCGACTTTGCCCTGCAGCCAGCGGTTGAGCGCGGCCAATTCCTGGGCACTGAGCTTGTCCAGGCCAGCCGACTTGAATTCGGCCGGTGACATCTGCTGCTGCAGGTCGCCTTCCACCACGCGCTGGGCCAGCGCGGGCGCCGACAGGGACAGCAACAGCGCGGCACCGGCCAGCAGCCGTAGGCGGAAACGCGGGACGATCGAGGACATGTCGGGACTCTCCTGGGTTTGCCCGCGAGTGTAGCGGCATGTCTTCATGCCGGGTGATGGTGGCCGCAGTGATTGTCCCTGAACGGCGCCGGCGCTAGTGTAGAGGCCTCTGTCTTGCCTGCTCGATGCTGTGAACCGCGCTTCCGTCCCCGGCCTGGATGCCTTGTTGAACCGTCCCTCGGCAGCGGTGCTGCCCGCTCCGCTGCGCCAGGCCCTGCGCGAGCATTGGGAAGCGCCCGAGTGCGACCACCAGATGCGCGCCAGCTGGTCGGTGCTGGGTGACACCCTCGACGCACTGGCGATGCTCTCTGCCGACGAAGGCGCGGTGGCCGCAGCCCTGCTGTTCGACCTGCCGGGCCTGCGCGCCAGCCTGGAGCAGCTGCCGCTGGGCAACCACAGGGCGGCCGTGATCGGCCTGCTGGATGGCCAGGATGCCGCCGATCCGGTGTGGGCGCTGCATGCCGGCCGTGAAGCAGGGCGCAACAGTGAAGGCCTGCGTCGGCTGCTGCTGGCGATCATCCGCGACCTGCGGGTTGTACCGATCCTGCTGGCCCGGCAGCTGGCGCGGATGCGTGCCGCCGACAAGCTGGACGACGAACAGCGCCGAGCGCTGGCGCAGCTGACCCGCGACATCCATGCGCCATTGGCCAACCGCCTGGGCATCTGGCAGCTGAAATGGGAGTTGGAAGATCTGGCGTTCCGCCACCTGGAGCCGGAGACCTACCGGCGCATCGCCCGTGAGGTGGACGAAACCCGCATCGCGCGCGAGCGTTACGTCGAGAACGTCAAGAAGGTGCTGTCGCGCGAGCTGGTCGCGCAGGGCATCAGGGCCGAGGTCAGTGGCCGCCCGAAGCACATCTACAGCATCTGGCGGAAGATGCAGAAGAAGCGGCTGGCGTTCGACCAGCTGTACGACATCCGTGCGGTGCGCGTCATGGTCGACGATGTCGCCGCCTGCTACGCCGCGCTGGGCGTGGTGCATGCACTGTGGGCGCCGGTGCCCAGCGAATTCGATGACTACATCGCCCGGCCCAAGGCCAACGACTACCGTTCGCTGCATACCGCCGTGGTCGGGCCGGAAGGCCGCACCATCGAAGTGCAGATCCGTACCCACGAGATGCACTCGCAGGCCGAATTGGGCGTAGCCGCGCACTGGAAGTACAAGGAAGGCGGCAAGGGTGCGGAAAAGTCCTTCGACCGCAAGATCACCTGGATGCGCCAGCTGCTGGAACAGGCGCAGGAGGGGCAGGGCAACGAGCTGGCCGGCGCGCTTGATGCCGAGCTGACCGAAGACCGTGTCTATGCACTGAGCCCGAAGGACGAGGTGCTGGACCTGCCGCAGGGCGCCACGCCGCTCGATTTCGCCTATCAGGTGCACACGATGGTGGGGCACCGTTGCCGTGGCGCCAAGGTCAACGGCCGCATCGTGCCGCTGACCTACCGCCTGCGCAGCGGCGACCGCGTCGAAATCCTGACCGGCAAGGAGGCTGATCCGCGCCGCGACTGGCTGATGCCGGCCCTGGGTTTCCTGGCCAGCAACCGTTCGCGCGAGAAGGTGCGCAGCTGGTTCCACAAGCTGGACCGTGCGCGCAACGTGCAGGCCGGCCGCGAGCTGCTGGAGCGCGAATTGAAGCGGCTGGGCCTGCAGCATTCGGACCTGGCGGTGGCGGCGAAGAAATTCCATGCCGACAGCGTCGATGACCTGTACATCCAGGTGGCGCTGGGCGACACCGGCCCGAACCAGGTCAGCCGTGCGCTGCTGGAAGCGGAGCGTGCGGCCAACCAGCCGGCACCCGCGCCGACGCTGCCGCGGCCGACCGCGCGCCGCGAGAACCTGGGTAAATCCAAGTTCACCGTGCAGGGCGTGGGCAACCTGCTGGTGCAGCTGGCACGTTGCTGCCAGCCGGTGGCCGGCGAACCGATTGTCGGCTACCTGACCCGTAGCCGCGGTGTCACCGTGCATCGTGCAGACTGTGTCGCGCTGGCCCGGCTGGCCGCCACCAGCCCGCAGCGCATCCTGCCGGTGGAATGGGGGCAGGCCGGCGGCGGCTACGAAGTGGACGTGGTGGTCGATGCGGTCGATCGCCGCTGGTTGCTGAAGGACATCACCAATCTGATCGCCCAGGAAGACGCCTACGTGCTCGACATTCACAGCGACAACGTGCGCAACAGTGGCCGCGCCCATCTGCGGCTGCGGCTGAAGGTCAGCGATTACGGCCAGCTGTCCAACCTGCTGGGCAAGCTGGACGCGCTGCCGGGCGTGAGCGAGGCGCGTCGCCTCGGCTAGGCTTCACGCTGCCCCGGCTACCCTGCACGCATGGAACGCGAGCCCCCGCATCGCCCGCATGGCGCTGATCATCCTGCGCTGGACCGCGTCCGCCGCGAAGGCCGTTGGTGGTGGCTGCAGGCGCGCCATGCACGCCGGGTCTGGCGCTGGTCGCTGGTCGCCGCGCTTGCGGTGTTCGTGCTGCTGGTGTTGCTGCGCAAGCCGCTGGCAGACTGGTTCTGGGACGAGCCGCAGATCGAGCAGCTGCTGGCTGAAGGTGATCGCGCATTGGCGGCGGGTCGATTGAGTGCGGACGATGGCAGTGGTGCGCGCGAACGCTACCAGGCCGTGCTGGCACTGGATGGCGACCGCCCGCAGGCGCGCCAGGGCTTGGCCCGTACAGGCGCCGCAGCGCTGCAGCAGGCCCGGGACAAGCTGCAGGTCAATGACCTGAACGGAAGCGCGCAGGCGCTGGCGTTGGCCCGTGAGCTGCTGGTGCCACAGGCTGAAGGCGATGCCGTGGCGCGCCAGCTGCAGGCACGTCGCAGCGCCGGAGCCGGTATCGGCGCGCTGCTGGCACAGGCCCGCAATGCCTTTGCCGCCGGCCGCCTGGATGATGGCGACAGCAGTGCGCTGCCACTGTTCCAACGCATCCTGTCATTGCAGCCGGACAATCTGCCGGCGCTGGAAGGGCGCGAGGATGCACTGAGCGATCTGTTGCAGCATGCGCGCACACTGGCCGGGCGCGGTGAGCTGGCCGCGGCCGCTGGCATCGTGCAGCGCGCACGCCAGTTCGATGCAGGCCATGCCGATCTGCCGGCGAGCCAGGAAGCGTTGGCACAGGCGGTGGACCAGCGCTTGCGGCAGGCACAGCGCGCTTTGCAGCGGCAGCAGTTGGACGTTGCAGGAAACGGGTTCCTGGCCGTGCTGGCCGTAGCCCCCGACGATCCCAACGCCCAGCGCGGCCGCGAGCAGTCGTTGCAGGCGGTGCTGGCACGCAGCCAGAAACAGGCCGACGACTTCCAGTTCGAGGCCGCACAGCGTGACGCGGCGTTGGCGCAGGAACTGGGGGCGTCGCCCGCTGCGCAGCAGCAACTGGCGCAGCGCCTGCAGCGTGCGCAACAGGCACAGCAGGCATTGCAGCTGCCAAGCGTCAGCAATGCGCAGCGTGAACGGCAACTGCGCGATCATCTGCGCAGGATCGAACGCGCCGAGCGCGCCGGTCAGTGGATCAGTCCGCCGGGCCACAGTGCGTTTGATGCGTTGCGTGAGGCGCAATCACTGGCACCGCGCGATGCCCGGGTGAAAGCGGCTGCCGCGCGCCTGCTGCCGGCCAGCCGTCGTTGCTTCGACGACAATCTGCGACAGAACCGGGTACAGGCTGCAGGGGCTTGCCTGCAGGCCTGGCAGACGCTGTCGCCGACTGCAGCGGGGCTGCCTGCTGCGCGTCTGCGTCTGGCGCAACGTTGGTTGGCGATTGGCAGCGAACGCTTGGGCAATGGTGATATCGCATTTGCCGAACGCGCATTGCAGCACGCGGCAGAACTCGGTGTCGGTGCTTCCAGCGCAGAGTATCTTCAACTGCAGCAGCGCCTGCGCGACATCGCAACGTCTTCACCCTGAGCCCGGTGTTGCTGCCGTGGCCGTTATAGTAGCGGCCCTGCCAACCACGCCTCACGGATGTCCGATGACCGTCCTTGTTTCCGGAGCGACCAGCCAGATCGGCCGGTTCCTGTTGCCGCGCCTGCTGCAGGCGCATGGCCAGGTCCAGGCGGTGAGCCGGCAGCCACAACCTGCGCAGGACGGCGTGCAGTGGCTGTGCGGTGATCTGGCTGCCGCGCTGGACAGCGTGCCATCTCCGTCCTGGCAGGCCATCGCAAGCTTCGGTCCGTTGGAAGGATTGGCGCACTGGCTGTCGCGGCAGGCCTCGGCACCGGCTCGACGGGTCATCGCGACCAGTTCGATGAGCGTGCTGAGCAAGCAGGGCTCGGCCCAGGCCGACGAACAGGGTGTGGTGGCGATGCTGCAGCGGGGCGAGCGTGGCCTGATCGAGCAGGCTGAACGGCTGGGCATGGAGTGGACGATCCTGCGACCGACGCTGATCTATGGCGCGGGCATCGATCGCAGCATCACCCCGATCGTGCAGCGTGCCCTGCGCCTGCGCGTGTTCCCGATTCCGCTGGCGGATGGCCTGCGCCAGCCGGTACACGCCGACGATATTGCGCGTGCCGTACTGGCCGCCATCACCACCGGCGCGGCGTCGGCGCGGGTGCTGGAGATCGGGGGCGGTGAGCGCCTGCCATACCATGCGATGTTCCGCCGCGTACATGCCAGTCTGGTGCAGCCGACGTTGGCGCTGCCGTTGCCGGCGGGTGCACTGCGCGGGCTGGCGGCGGTGCTGCCGCGCGCGCGCGGTCCGGTGTCGCGTCTGCAGCAGGACCTGATTGCGGACAACGGACCACTGCAGGCGCTGCTGGGCGTACATCCGCGGCCGTTCCAGCCCGATGCAGGCACGTGGCAACCGATGAGTGCCACCCAGGCCCTGCAGCGGATCGCGGCGCATCCCGGCAACAGTTAGCCGGGGCCTGAATCCATCTGCTGGAGGGCTCTGCTACCATCCCCCGGCCTTGGTTTTCCGCGAGTACGTTCGATGCCTGACGCGCCATCCCGATCGGCCCCTGCCGAGCGCATTGGTGTCGCGCTGTGCACCTACAACGGGGCTCGCTACCTGCAGGCGCAGCTGGACAGCATCCTCAGCCAGGACCCGCGGGTGCACGAAGTCGTGATTGGTGATGACGGCTCCAGCGACCAGACACTGGAGCTGCTTCAGGCTTTCGTGCCTCGTGCGCAGGCTCTGGGGGTCCGGGTCGAGATTGTCCAGCACACGCGCAATCTTGGCTATGTACGCAATTTCTCCGATGCGCTGCAACGCTGCCAGGCCGACATCCTGTTCCTGTGCGACCAGGATGATGTCTGGCATGCGGGGCGGGTCCGCACCTATGCCCAGCGCTTCAGCGCCGATCCGGGCTTGTTGCTGCTGCACAGCGATGCGCGGCTGGTGGACGCAGAGGGAGCGCCGCTGGGCCAGCAACTGCTGGAGGTGTTGGTGGTACATCCGGCCGAAGTGGAACTGGAGCGCTCGGGCCAGGCCATTGACGCGATCCTGTTGCGCAATTTCATCACCGGGGCCACCTGTGCAGTGCGTCGCACCCTGCTGACCAGCGCGTTGCCGGTGCCGCCCGGTTGGAGCCATGACGAGTGGCTGGCAGTCAATGCGTCGTTGCGTGGAGGGCTGGACATGCTGGCCGAGCCAACCATCGATTACCGGCAGCACGGCAACAACCAGATCGGCGCAAGCCGGCGCGGTTTCCTGCAGCGCCTGCGTCATCTTGATCTGTTCGACGCGCAGGCCCGCCAGCGTACGGCCGGGCGCCTGCTCGCCCTGGCGGACCTGCTGCGGCAGCGCGGTGTGGTGGTGGCACCCGAACACTACCAGGGCCTTCACGCGCTGGCCTGGCGCATGGCCTGGTCACGGCTGCAGTTGTATCGGCGGGCAGATGTCAGCCTGCGCTGGATCGGCCATGACGCGCCGCGCTTGATCGCAAGGCTGGCCAACGTCTGCCTGGCCGGAGCCGGCTGGAAGGGTGTATGGGCGGCGTTGGCGGGGGCCGGAACCGGTTGGCGGAAGCCTCGTGCTGCTTGAACTGCAGTGAAACCGCGGGCCACCGCCTGCCAGCCACCGCAGTGCCTGCGTTAGACTCGCCAGACCCTACCTTCCAGCATTCCCGTGCCCCGACGCTACGATTCCGACGACATCGACGATTTCGACGACGACGACCAGCAGGACAACGGCCCCCTGTGGCGGCGCCGCCTGATCACCTGGAGCATGGCAGCGGTCGCGTTGGGATTGGGTTTCCTGATTCCCTATACGCTGTACCTGAACCAGCAGGTGACCCAGCGCTTCGGCGAACTGCGCTGGCAGATCCCGACGCGGGTCTATGCACGCCCGCTGGTGCTCACGCCCGGCAAGGCGATGGACGCGTCCACCCTGAAGACCGAGCTGGCCGCCTCCGCCTACCGCGATGACGGGCAGGGCAAGGAGCCGGCGACCTACGCCGTGAACGGCGGCCGTTTCGTCATCTCCAGCCGTGGCTACAACGACGTGGATGGCGTGGTCGCCGCGCGTCGTGTCGAGCTGTCGCTGGCCGATGGAAGCATCGCCTCGCTGCGTGACGCTGGCAGTCGCAAGGCACTGAAGGCCGCGCGGCTGGATCCGGCGCGTATCGCCACCCTGTACGGGCAGAAGCAGGAAGAGCGCCGCCTGATCCGCATGGATGAGGCACCTGACCTGCTGGTGACCGGCCTGCAGGCGGTGGAGGACAAGGACTTCAACCGCCATCACGGCATCGACCTGTCGGGCATCGCGCGCGCGGTGTGGGTGACCATCCGCTCCGGCGGCCAGAGCCGCCAGGGTGCCTCCACCCTGACCCAGCAGCTGGCCCGCAGCGGCCTGCTCGGCATCGGCAAGGAGCAGACGGTTACCCGCAAATTCAACGAAGTGCTCTACGCGCTGATCATGGAAGCGCGCTACGACAAGCGCACCATCTTCGAGGCCTACCTCAACCAGGTGTACCTGGGCCAGCGCGGCAGCCAGGCCATCCACGGCATGTCCTCCGGTGCCGAATTCTGGTTCGGCCGCGACCTGTCGTCGCTGGAAACCGAGCAGATCGCGTTGCTGATCGGCCTGGTCAAGGGCCCCTCCTTCTACGATCCGCGTCGCAACCCGGAACGCGCGCTGGATCGCCGCAACTTCGTGCTGGGCAAGCTGCACGAGGCAACCCTGATCGACGATGCCGAGTACCAGCGCGCCCTCAAGGCGCCGCTCGGCGTGCCCAAGACCCCGGGCCTGGTCGCTGCCAACCGCTTCCCGGCCTACGTCGATCTGGTCCGTCGCCAGCTTGGCCATGACTATCCGGAATCGGCACTGCAGGGCGCGGGCCTGAGCGTGATGAGCGGCATGTCGCCGTCCGCCCAGGCCTATGCCGAAGGTGCGGTCACCCGCACCATCAAGTCGCTGGAGAGCAAGCGCCGGCCCGAGCTGCAGGCCGGCATGGTGCTGACCGATGTGCACAACGGCGACGTGCTGGCGGTGATCGGCAGCCGCGAGGTCTCCGAAGTCGGCTTCAACCGCGCCATCGAGGCACAGCGCCCGGTCGGCTCGCTGCTCAAGCCGTTCGTGTACCTGCTGGCGCTGGCACAGCCGGACCGCTACTCGCTGGCCAGCTGGGTCGACGATTCGCCGGTGACCGTGCAGCTCGGCCGTGGCCGCAACTGGAACCCCGGCAATGCGGACAACCGCAGCCATGGCACGGTGCGCCTGATCGATGCGCTGGCCCATTCGTACAACCAGGCCACGGTGCGCGTTGGCATGCAGGTCGGTCCCGAGCGCGTGACCCAGCTGATCCACGTGCTGGCCGGGATCAAGGCCGAGGCGAACCCGGCGGTGATCCTCGGTTCGACCGACCAGAGCCCCTACGCGATGGCGCAGCTGTACCAGTTCCTGGCGTCGGGTGGCGAGATCCAACCGTTGCACGCGGTGCGTGGCGTGCTCGATCCGCAGGGCAAGCTGCTCAAGCGCTACGACAAGACCCCGGCGCCGGCGCAGGAAGGTGACTCGATCGCCGCCAATCTGATCAGCGTCGGCCTGCAGCAGGTGGTCGCCAGCGGCACCGCGCAGCGCCTGAACGCCGATGGCCTCGGCCGCCTGCAGCCGGCGGGCAAGACCGGTACCACCAACGATGGTCGCGACAGTTGGTACGCCGGGTACACCGGTGACCACCTGGCGGTGATCTGGATGGGCAACGACCAGAACGAGCAGGCCGGCCTGTACGGTGCCACCGGTGCGATGCGGGTGTGGTCGGGCATCTTCCAGCGCCTGCCGAGTGCCCCGCTGCGGGTCAGTAACAAGGGCCTGGACTGGCAGTCGGTGGCCGCCACCGGCATGAACACTACCGACGATGGTTGCCCGGGCGCGCGTCGCTTCCCGTTCGTAGTGGGTTATGCACCGGCCTATGCGCCGTGTGCGCCAGCGCTGTCGCCGGGTGGGCAGGGTGGGGACGAAGGTGAGGGCGGAGGCTGGCGCAGCTGGTTCGGCCTGGACCGCAAGCCCGAGCCGCCAGCTGAACCTGCCGCGGCGCCCGCCGCCGCTACTCCTCCCCCGAGCCGATGATGCCGATGAACATGCGATCCCTGCTGCAGCCCCTGGCCCTGACCGGCCTCAGCCTGGCCTTGGCCGCTTGCGTGAGCAGCCCGCCGCCGGTGGTCAAGCCGGTGGATACCACGACGCCGGCGCAGCGCTTGGCCGCAGTCGACGCCGCAGCAGGCCCGGACGACAAGGAACTGTCGGTGCAGCCGCTGCGTGATTCGCAGGTGGAAGACCTGCGCCTGGCCGCGCAGGCCCAGCGCCAGGCCAACGACCTGGCCGGCGCATCCAGCAGTTTGGACCATGCGCTGGAGATCGTGGCCGGTGACCCGGCGGTGTTGCAGGAGCGTGCCGAGCTGGCGCTGTTGCAGGGCCAATGGGCACAGGCGGAGACGTTCGCGCGCAAGGCCGTTGATCTGGGCTCGAAGACCGGCCCGCTGTGCCGCCGGCACTGGGCGACGATCGAGCAGTCGCGTCTGGCGCGCGGCGAGAAGGAGAACGCGGTGTCCGCGCATGCGCAGCTGGAAGGCTGCACCGTGCCGGGGATCAAGCGGTACTGAGTTTCCGGCCAACGGCGCAGCCCCTCGTGGCTGTGGGTTGATCGCTGAAGCCAGAAGCAAAAGCCGCGCTGGGCCGGGCGGGGTGGGTTTACGGCGTCCCCGCAAACCCACAGTCCCCTGCCAGTCCCCAGTACAACCCAGAGCCATGAACACCGCTGTTGCTGTTGCTGGTGCTCTGGCTTGAAACGGGTGCCGGGCAGCGCCCGGCCGGGTATCCTTTCCCTCTGATGTCCGACCTTGTCCATGCCAGCCGCGAAGCCCTCAGCGACGGCGGCGCGCTCGCCTCGCACCTGGATGCCTTCGTCCCGCGTCCCGCACAGCTGCGCCTGACCGAAGCGATCGCCGACGCGTTGCAGCAGCGTGATCTGTTGCTGGCCGAAGCCGGTACCGGCACCGGCAAGACCTTCGCCTATCTGGTGCCGGTGCTGCTGTCCGGGCTGCGTACCATCATCTCCACCGGCACCCGTGCGCTGCAGGACCAGCTCTACCACCGCGATCTGCCGCGCGTGCGCCAGGCGCTCGGGGTCGGCCTGCGCAGTGCGCTGCTGAAGGGGCGTGCGAATTACCTGTGCCGCTACCGCCTGCAGCAGGCGCGTGGAGAGCCGCGTTTTTCCAGCCCCGAACAGGCAGCGCAGTTCCAGCGGATCCTGGCCTGGTCCGGTCGCTCGGAGTTCGGTGACATCGCCGAGTTCGACGGGTTGGCCGACGACTCCCCATTGCTGCCGATGGTCACTTCCACTGTCGACAACTGCCTGGGCACCGATTGCCCGTTCTGGGATGACTGCTTCGTGGTGCGCGCGCGGCAACGCGCGCAGGCCGCCGATGTGGTGGTGGTCAACCATCACCTGCTGCTGGCCGATCTGGCGCTGAAGCAGGACGGCTTCGGTGAGCTGTTGCCCGGTGCACAGGCCTTCGTCATCGACGAGGCGCATCAGCTGCCCGAATTGGCCGCGCAGTTTTTTGGCGAAGGCTTCGGCATGCGCCCGTGGCAGGAGCTGGGACGCGACTGCCTGGCCGAAGCACGTGGCGTGGGTGGCGCACAGTCGGCCCTGCAGGAGCCGGTCGATCAGCTGCAGCAGGCGCTGCTGGCGTTGCGATCGGCGATGGAAGGGCTGCCGTCGCGTGGCACGCAGTGGCGTGCGTTGGCGATGCCGCAGGTACGTGACGGCTTCGATACGGTGATGGCGGGCCTGGTGATGCTGGAGCAGGCACTGCAGCCGCTGCGCGAAGCGGCGGCCGGCCTGGATGCCTGCCATGCGCGGGCGCGCGAGGCGGTCTCGCGGCTCAGCCGCTGGCTGGGCGATGACGAACCCACTCTCGATTTCGACACCGATCCGTCGGAAGCGAACAGTGCGGCCGATGTGCTCTGGTACGAGCTTACGCCGCGTGGTTTCCGTTGCCAGCGCACGCCGATGGATGTGTCCGGTCCGTTGCGTGAGCATCGCGAGCGCAGCCGTGCCGCGTGGATCTTCACTTCGGCAACGCTGACCGTGGGCGGTGGTTTCGATCACATCGCCACCCGCCTGGGCCTGGACGATCCGCACACGCTGGTGCAGCCGAGTCCGTTCAACTGGCCTGAGCAGGCGCTGTGCTACATGCCCGAGGGCCTGCCCGATCCCGCCGCGCGCGGTTTCGGTACCGCACTGATCCAGAGCCTGCGGCCGGTGTTGCAGGCGTCGCAGGGCAGGGCATTCCTGCTGTTTGCTTCGCATCGCGCCCTGCGTGAGGCGGCCGAGGCATTGCGCGACGGGCCATGGCCGTTGTTCGTGCAGGGCGAGGCGCCACGCGCGACGCTGCTGCAGCGCTTCCGCGAATCCGGCAACGGCGTGCTGCTCGGCTCGGCCAGCTTCCGCGAGGGTGTGGACGTGGTCGGCGAAGCGCTGAGCGTGGTGATGATCGACAAGCTGCCGTTCGCGGCGCCGGATGACCCGGTGTACGAGGCGCGGTTGGAGGCGATCCGCAGCCAGGGGGGCAACCCGTTCCGCGACGAGCAGTTGCCTCAGGCCGTGATCGCGCTGAAGCAGGGCGTCGGCCGCCTGATCCGCAGTGAGAGCGATCGTGGCGTACTGGTGCTGTGCGACCCGCGCCTGCTCAATCGGGGCTATGGCCGGGTCTTCCTCGATTCGCTGCCGCCGTTCCGGCGTACCCGCAGCCTGGCCGATGTGCAGGCCTTCTTTACGCCACAATGGGCACCCGTGGCCGATGCTGCTGCTCCGTCCGCTGTTGCGGCGGGCCCGCAACCGGCACCCGGCGCCACGTTCCCCCTGTTCTGACCTGATCCGATGAAACTGCTCGCCTTTGAAACCGCCACCGAAGCCTGTTCCGTTGCCCTGCATGTGGATGGGCAGGTGCTGGAACGTTTCGAGATCGCCCCGCGCCGGCATGCCGAACTGAGCCTGCCATGGGCCGAGGCGCTGCTGGCCGAAGCCGGCATCAGCCGCCGCCAACTGGACGGCATCGCGCTCAGCCGTGGCCCCGGTGCGTTCACCGGCGTGCGTCTGGCGATCGCCATTGCGCAGGGTATCGCGCTGGCGCTGGACCGCCCGCTGCTGCCGGTCTCGACGCTGCAGGTACTGGCGCTGCGCGCGCCGGTCGAAGAAAACCAGATAGTTTCGGCAATCGACGCGCGCATGGGTGAGTTGTACGTCGCGCGCTTTGAGCGCGTGGACGGCCTGCCGGTGGCACGCGATGCCGAACGCGTGTGCGCACCTGCTGTGGTGGCGTTGCCGGAAGGGCTGGCTGCCTACGGCGTCGGCACCGGTTTCGGTGCGGCCGAGGGCGCACTGGTGGCGCAGCTCGGTGCTGGCCTGCGCGGATTCGATGCCACTGCACTGCCGCGCGCGTCGGATCTGCTGACGCTGGCGGTGCCAGCCTTCGCACGTGGCGAAGCCATTGCGCCGGAGAAGGTGGAGCCGGCGTACCTGCGCGACAACGTGGCATTGACCCTGGTCGAGCAGCAGGCCGCGCGCGAGGCGAAGGCGAAGGCCAACGGCTGAGCCCCTCGTGGCGGGGGTGGTTGCTGAAGGCAAGAGCAGAAGCCGCGCTGGGCCGGGCGGGGTGGGCTCGCGGGGGACGCCGTGAACCCGTCCCTGGGGGCTTGGCCGCGGCATCCATGCCGCGGACACCCCCGCGAACCCACCCCGCCCCGCCTCTGACAGTTTCCGTGTGCGTCCGGCACGGAAAATCAAAAAAGAAAATCAAAGTCAAAAGCGGGTCGCTTCGCTCGCATCCACGCGTGGCGTGGATGTGTGTCGACCAAGGTCGACACCTACCAATAGCAAAAATGCGCCGCGATCTGTCAGAGGTGGGGCGGCATCTCTGCCGCCGCTTCTGCTGTTGCTTCGGCTGTGGCCGTTGCCTCTGCGGGTCCCGGGCCGCAGGCCCGGGCAACAAACCCCTACCGATCGTCGCGCAGGGCGCCGCCCGGCAGGAACACCCACGTACGCGTGACCTGCAGGATATCGATCTCGTCTTCGGTCTTCGGCAGCGGCGGGAACGGCTGTGCCAGCTGCACCACCCGCAGCGCAGCTTCGTCCAGCAACGGCGTCCCGCTCGAACGCAGGATGCGGCTGCTTTCCACGCTGCCATCGCGGCGCACGCCCACGCTGATCACCACCTGGCCGCCGAGACGGCGCTGCCGCGCCTCGTCCGGATAGTTCAGGTTGCCCACCTGCTCGGCGCGGTCGACCCACGCGCGAAGGTAATTGGCATAGGCATATTCGTGCGTACTGGCGGAGACGAATTTTCGGTTCGGGCGCTTGGCGTACTGCGCAGAACGCAGGTGCACTTCCGCTGCCAGGCGCGCCATTTCCGCATCACGCTGTTCGCGCGCGGTCATCGGCGCATCCGGCGTCGGCTCCAGCGGGGTGGGGCGCGATTGCGCCTGCACCACTGTGTCCTCGCCATTGCGGCTGCTGACCACCCGCGCCTGCGGCGGTGGCACGGGCGCGGCCGATTGCTGCTGTTGCGGCACCGGGCTCAGCCCGGACTGGGCCTGCGGCACGATGCCGGCCTGGTTGTCGCGCGGGCGCTGTGCGCGGTCGTGCTCGCCGCCGCCCTCCTGGCTGGCCGCGGCCAGGAAATCGGCCTGCTTGGGCGTCAGTGCGGTGCGGGTCTGGCTGAAGATCACTTCCAGCGTCGGCACCAGCGGCGCATCGCCCTTCACGGCAAAGCCCACGCCCAGGATCAGCAGGGCGTGGACCAGGACCGACAGCGCGATGGTCGCCCCCAGCCGTTGCGCTTCGCGCGGCGGCGGGGGCAGGACGGCAGGTGCGGGGGGCATCAGCGCAGGCCGGCCTCGAGCGCGTCGAACAGGGTGCCAGCGATGTTCAGGCCGTACTGTGCGTCGAGTTCGCGCACGCAGGTTGGGCTGGTCACGTTGACCTCGGTCAGGTAATCACCGATCACGTCCAGGCCGACGAAACGCATGCCACGACGCTTCATCTCCGGCCCGACCTGGGCGGCGATCCAGCGGTCGCGCTCGCTCAGCGGGCGGCCTTCGCCGCGACCGCCGGCGGCGAGGTTGCCGCGGAATTCATCGCCCTGCGGGATGCGCGCCAGGCAGTAATCGACCGGCTCACCATCGACCAGCAGGATGCGCTTGTCGCCGACGGTGATGTCCGGGATGAATTTCTGTGCCAGCGCCATCCTGTGGCCGCCGTCGGTCAGCGTTTCCAGGATCACATTCAGGTTCGGATCGCCCTGGCCGCTGCGGAAGATCGAGCGGCCGCCCATGCCATCCAGCGGCTTCAGCACGGCCTGGCCGTGTTCCAGCGCGAAGGCCTTCAGCGCCTTGGCGTCGCGGCTGACCAGGGTCGGCGGGCAGCACTGCGGGAACAGCAGGGCGGCCAGCTTCTCGTTGTAGTCGCGCAGCCCCTGCGGGTTGTTGACCACGCAGGCACCGGCCGCCGCAGCCACGTCCAGCACCTGGGTGTCGTAGATGTACTCGGCGTCGACCGGCGGGTCCTTGCGCATCAGTACGATCTGGCCGGGACCGAATTCGGTGCGGCTGAACGCGCCCAGCTCATACCAGCCAGCCGGGTCGTCGCGCACCTGCAGCGGCGCGGTCTGGGCCACCGCCACGCCGCCTTCCAGGGCCAGCCCGCCCGGTCGCACGTAGTGCAGGGCATGGCCGCGGCGCTGGGCTTCCAGCAGCATGGCGAAGGTGGTGTCCTTGGCGATCTTGATGTGGGCGATGGGATCCATCACCACGATGACGTTCAACGGCATGGGCGCACCTGTCTGGCAAGGCGTTGATGGTAGCGGCAACGCCGGTCGCGCGCCTCCCCGCCGTACTGCAACGTTGCGTCCGCCCGGCGCCCGCGCAGTCATTGCGAAACCCGTCACGTTCAGGAGGGCGCCATGCCCCGCGCCATGGGGCGGCCTTGAAGCGGGCGCGGAAAGTGCGATATAGATACGCTTTCGTAGCGGCCCCCGCCAGAGATCGGGCCGTGCGCTTGGGGATAGGCAATGACTGAAAACACGACTGCGGGCGGGGAACTCGCAGGACTCCGGGTGATGGTCATCGATGATTCGAAGACCATCCGCAGGACTGCGGAAACGCTGCTCAAGCGCGAAGGCTGCGAGGTGGTCACCGCCACCGACGGCTTCGAAGCGCTTGCGAAGATCGCAGACCAGCAACCGCAGATCATCTTCGTCGACATCATGATGCCGCGCCTGGACGGGTACCAGACCTGTGCGCTGATCAAGGGCAACCAGCTGTTCAAGGCGACCCCGGTCATCATGCTCTCGTCCAAGGATGGCCTGTTCGACAAGGCGCGGGGACGCATCGTCGGCTCGGAGCAGTACCTGACGAAGCCTTTCACGCGTGAAGAACTGCTGGGTGCCATCCGCACATACGTCAACGCCTGACCAGGGGGGAAAGGCACAATGGCTCGTATCGTTCTGATCGAGGATTCACCGACCGACCGCGCGGTGTTCACCCAGTGGCTGCGCCGTGCCGGCCACGAGGTGCTGGAAGCGGACAACGCCGAGGATGGCCTGCAGCTGGTCCGCGACCAATCGCCGCAGCTGGTGCTGATGGACGTGGTGCTACCCGGCATGAGCGGTTTCCAGGCGACCCGCGCGATGGCCCGTGATGCGGCGATCAAGCACATCCCGGTGATCATCGTCAGCACCAAGGCGATGGAAACCGACAAGGCCTGGGGCCTGCGCCAGGGCGCGGCCGATTACATCGTCAAGCCGCCGCGCGAGGATGAACTGATCGCGCGGATCAACGAACTGGTGGCCTGATGCGCTCGCCCTTCGACATTCTTGAAGCCTACGAACGGCGCAGCCTGGCCCATGCGGTGCAGCTGCCCGAACGGCAGTTCGCCCAGGACCTGTGGCGTGGCGTCGGCTATCGCGTCGGCCAGCGCCGGCTGGTGTCCGATTTCCGCGAAGTGGTGGAAATCGTACCGATGCCGCCGGTGACGCCGGTGCCGTGCGCACAACCGTGGCTGCTGGGCGTGGGCAACCTGCGCGGCAACCTGTTCCCGGTGGTCGACCTGAAGTACTTCCTGGAAGGCACGCGCACCGTGCAGCAGGAAGGCCAGCGTGTGCTGATCATGCGCCAGGCCGGCGGCGACGTCGCGCTGACCATCGATGAACTGTTCGGCCAGCGCAGCTTCGAACTGGCCCAGCAGATCGAGGCCGGTGCACTGGCCGATGGGCGTTATGGCCATTTTGTCGACCGCGCCTTTCATGCCGACGGCCAGGACTGGGGCGTGTTCTCGCTCTCGCTGCTGTCGCGCACCCCTGAATTCCGGCAAGCCGCGGCCTGAGGCCGGGCATTGCCCCCTGCATTGAAGAACGAGGTTGAACGATGAGTACTGCTTCGGGCGCCACCAAGACCGGCAAGCTGCGGCTGGGCGGCAGCAACCTCTGGCTGTTCCTGCTGCTGGCATCGATGATCCTGTTCGGCGTCAACACCGGCGTCGCCACCTGGCAGGGCAGCCGCCTGGCCGATGCCGGCTCCAAGGCCGCCGACCTGCAGGTGCTGTCGCAGCAGCTGGCCAACCAGGGCCGTGACGCGGTGGGTGGCAACGCGCAGGCGTTCACCGCCTTCAAGGCCACCCGCAACGCGATCGAACAGAACGTATCGACCCTGCAGGGGCGCTACGGCAAGGAGCCGGGTGTGTCCGGCGCGATCTCCACGCTGGGTGAAACGTGGGCGCCGCTGGGCAAGCAGGCCGGCCAGCTGGTCGCCAGTGAGCCGGCGGTGCTGGCCCTGGCTGGCAACGCCAACAACTTCAGCGGCGCGGTGCCGGGCCTGCAGGCCCAGCTGAATGAACTGGTGCGTGCGATGTCCGCCTCCGGCGCGCCGTCGGCGCAGGTGTACAGCGCGCTGCAACAGGTCGTGGTGGCCGGTTCGATGGCCCGTCGCGTGACCGAAATGCGTGCCGGTGGCAGTGGTGCGGCCACTGCCGGTGATGCGCTGGCACGTGACATCACCGTGTTCTCGCAGGTGCTCGATGGCCTGCGCAATGGCAACGAGGAACTGGGCATCACCGCCGTGCGCGGTGCCGCCGCCGTCGCTGCGCTGGAGCAGTCGCAGCAGAAGTGGGAAGCGATGAAGCAGGACGCCGACGCGATCCTGGCCAGCTCGCGCCAGCTGTTCGCCGCACAGTCCGCCGCCACCGCGCTGGGCCAGGGTTCGGCGCACATGCTGGACGACAGCCGCAAGCTGTTCGAAGCGTTCTCCTCGTTCGGTTCGGTGTCCGATACCCGCCTGTTCCCGAATTTCTGGATTGGTGTGGTGTCCGGTGCGCTGTCGCTGATCGCGATCATCGGCTTCGTCTCCACCAACGTGCGCAGCCGCTCGCGCGAGCAGGAGCTGCGCTACCAGACCCAGGTGGAGTTCAACAGCCGCAACCAGCAGGCGATCATGCGGCTGCTGGACGAAATTTCCTCGCTGGGTGAGGGCGACCTGACCGTGAAGGCCTCGGTGACCGAGGACATGACCGGCGCCATCGCCGACGCAATCAATTACGCGGTTGACGAGCTGCGCCACCTGGTAACCACCATCAACGACACCTCGGCCAAGGTCGCGCTGTCCACCCAGGAAACCCAGGCTACCGCCATGCAGCTGGCAGAGGCGGCAGGCCACCAGGCCAACCAGATCACCTCGGCCTCGGACCGCATCGGCGAAATCGCGGCGAGCATCGAGCAGGTGTCGCGCAACTCGGCCGAATCGGCCGACGTGGCACAGCGTTCGGTGGTCATCGCCGCCGAGGGTGCCGGCGTGGTCCGCGAGACCATCCAGGGCATGGACCAGATCCGCGACCAGATCCAGGAAACCTCCAAGCGCATCAAACGCCTGGGTGAATCGTCGCAGGAAATCGGCTCGATCGTGGAACTGATCAACGACATTTCCGAACAGACCAACATTCTGGCGTTGAACGCGGCGGTGCAGGCAGCTTCGGCCGGTGAGGCCGGCCGCGGTTTTGCCGTGGTGGCCGACGAAGTGCAGCGCCTGGCAGAACGCACCTCGGGGGCGACCCGACGCATCGAAAACCTGGTGCAGGCGATCCAGGCCGATACCAACGAAGCGGTCACCTCGATGGAGCAGACCACTGCCGAAGTGGTGTCCGGTGCGCGCCTGGCCGAAGACGCCGGTACCGCCCTGACCGAGATCGAGCGCGTGTCCAACGCCCTGAACAACCTCATCAAGAACATCTCCATCGCTGCCCAGCAGCAGTCCGCTGCGGCCTCGGACATCACCCGCACCATGGGCGTGATCCGGCAGATCACCGGCCAGACCTCGCAGGGTGCCGGGCAGACCGCCGAATCGATCGGCCACCTCGCGCAGCTGGCGGCCGACCTGCGTCGTTCGGTCGCCGACTTCAAGCTGCCGGCGTGACGCGGACAGGGCGGCGAGCAAGGAACCAGTCGATGAAGCATTTCCATTTCCCACGCCAGAACTCGCGCGGCCACCGCGCGGCGGCGAACGGAGCGCGTCCATGAGCAGTCTGCGCGATGCGATGAGCCACGCAGCGCTGGGCTGGGTCAAGCCCGAGCTGGACGAGACCCTGCGCCAGGTGCGCAACGAGGTCGAGTACTACGCGGAAGATCCCAGCGATGCCAGCCGCATGCGCATCTGCGCCGGCTACCTGCACCAGGTGCAGGGCACCCTGCGCATGGTCGAGCTGTATGCCCCGGCGATGGTGGCCGAGGAGCTGGAACAGCTGTCCAACGCCATCGGTGCCGGCCGTGTGGCCGATCGCGATGAGGCCTGTGCAACCCTGATGCGCGGCAGCGTGCTGCTGCCCGATTACTTGGAGCGCCTGCAGAACGGTCATCGCGATATTCCGATCGTGCTGATGCCGCTGCTCAACGAGATCCGTGCCGCGCGAGGCGAAGAAGGCGTGCATGACAGCGTGCTGCTGGCGTTCGCGCCGGACAGCGTCAGTGCCACCGAGGCCGAGCTGGACCATGCCCGTGGCAGCCTGAGCGGGCGCAACCGCGAGCTGCTGGATACCGTGGGCAGCGCGGTGAAGGAAGAACTGCTGCGCATCAAGGATGCGCTGGACCTGCACCTGCGCACCGGCGGCGCACCGGAGCAGCTGCAGACCCAGGCCAACGAACTTGGCGCCGTGGCAGATACGCTGGGCATGATGGGCCTGGGCGTGGCCCGCGGCGTGGTCGTGCAGCAGCGCGATGCGCTGCGTGGCGTGGTCGAAGGCCGCCAGCAGATCGATGAGAACCTGCTGCTGGATATCGCCGGCGCACTGCTGTACGTGGATGCCTCGCTGGACGACCAGGTGGCCCATCTGGGCGCCGGTGGCAGTGGCGAGGACGATCCGAGCGCGGTCGAGAACCGGCGCACCGTGGAAGTGCTGGCGCATGAAGCCATCGCCAACTTCGCGGCGGCCCGTGAGCATTTCGTCGCTTTCATTGAAACCAGCTGGAACCATGCCGAGCTGCAGGATGTGCCGCGCCTGCTGGGCGATGTCTCCGGCGCGCTGCGCATGCTCGACCTGGGCACCGCTGCCGACTATCTGCGCGGTGTGCAGCAATACATCGAAGCCGAACTGGTCGGCCGCCAGCGCGTGCCCAGTGGCCGCCAGCTGGATACCCTGGCCGATGCCATGGCCAGCCTCGAGTATTACCTGGAGGCGCTGCGCGACCGTCGCCCCGGCCGCGAGGACATTCTCGAGATCACCCGCAGCAGCCTGGAAGCGCTGCGCTACTGGCCGCTGCCGGACCGCAATGCGGCGATGCCTGCCGCCGCCGAGCCGGTGGTGTTCGCATCGCTGCTGGTCGAGCGCGAGCCGGTCGCGGTGGAGACCGGGCCGCTGCAGCCGGAACCTGTCGAGATCGCGGTGCAGCCCGTCGCACCCGCCGCTGGCACCGTACCGGTGCCGCTGCCGGACTTCACCTTCGATCCACCGCCGGTGGCGCCGCCAGAGGTTGCCGACAACAGCCTGATGTTTGGTGCGCTGGGCTCCGCGGCAGTCACTGCTGCGGTCAATGCCGGCAGCGCCGGCGCGACGCCCTTGTCACTTCATGACGGGGAGGATGCGCCGCTGGTGTTCGCGGCCTCCAGTGCACCGGCACCCGAGGTTCCGCAGTGGGACCTGGCGCCGTTCCATCCGGACGCCGATCCGCTGGCGGTCGCCGATGACGAACGCAGCCCGACCTTCGCCAGCTTCGATCCGGTCGGCTTCGAACAGGCCGATGCCGGACAGTTCGCTGCGCCGCAGTGGGCGCTGTCCGGGGCGCCGTCGCATGACCTGGCGGATGCCACCACGCTGACCGATGATGACGCTGGCGATGTTGCGGTATCGATCGACACCGGCTTCGATGCCGCGCCGGTGTTCGATCCGGTTGCAGCCGAGCATGAGGCTGGCGCACTGCCGGACGATGATGTGGTGTTCCGCTTCGATGCCGATGCGCTGGACAACGCCGACGACGTGCTGTCGCTGCACGCGATGGAGACCTTGTCGCTGGACGACGATGCCGGCCTGCTGCCGTCGCTGGAGATCGTCGATACCGCCGCGCCCGTGCTGGTGAACGAAAGCCCCGTGGTTGCCGAAGTCGACGCCGTTCCGGCGGATGTGCCGGAGGACGTGCCCGCGCCGATGGCCGAGGTGCTGACGCCGGCCTCCGATGCACCGGCGCCGGCGGTATCGGTGATTGATATCGACACCATCGCGCCCATCGATTTCAGCGAAGCCGATGCGCAGTTCTTCGCCGAACTGAGCGCGGCGGCCGCCGATTTCAATCCGCAGGCGGCAGCCACTCCCGCCGCTGCGGAAACGCCGGTCGTGGTCGCTGCCGACGCCGGCTTCGAGGCCGGCTTCGATGACGACGCGGAGAACATCGACGAGGACATCCGCGAGGTGTTCCTGGAAGAGTTCGACGACGAACTGGCCAACCTCGGCACGCTGCTGCCGGCATGGCGCATGCAGTTGGACAACATGGACCGGCTGCGGCCGATCCGGCGCATCTTCCACACCCTCAAGGGCAGTGGCCGCCTGGTCGGTGCGCGCACCCTGGGTGAGTTCGCGTGGAAGATCGAATGCATGCTCAACCGCGTGCTGGATGGCAGCCGCGCGGCCTCGCCGGCGGTGCTGGCGATGGTCGACAACGCCCACGCCGCGTTGCCGCAGCTGAACGCCGCGCTGCGCGATGGCCAGCGCATCAGCGTCGACCTGCAGGCGATGCAGGCCATCGCCGACCGCGTTGGCGCCGGCGAGGAAACGTTCTACGTACCGTTGCCGGTCGCTGCCGCACCGGCAGTGCCGCCGTCTGCGGCCGAAGGCGAAGACGAGATCAGCCGCATCCTTGAGGCCGAAGCGGTGGCATCGGTGCAGGGCGACGCTGGTACGGTGGTTGAAGCAACCGGTACGCCGGCCAACATCGACAGCGTGCTGCGCGAGATCCTCGAGGCCGAGGTGGAAGTCCACCAGGCGACCCTGCAGGACTGGCTGCGCTCGGCGCAGCAGGCACCGCAGCCGGTCAGCGATGCACTGCTGCGCGCGGTGCACACCATGAACGGTGCCTTCGCGATGACCGAAGTGCCGGAGATCACCGCCGTCACCGGGGGCGCCGAGTCCTACATCAAGCGTGCACTGGCCGCTGACGTGGTGCCGGGTGAAGAAGGCCTGGCCGCACTGGATGCGACCGCGCAGGCGATCACTGCGACCATGGACGCGCTGCAGGCCGAACAGCCACGCATCGCACCGCAGGACGCGCTGGTGCAGCGTTTGCAGGCGCTCGCCGGCGAACTGCCGGAAGCGCGCTGGCCGATGGTCGGGCTGGAAGATGAAGACGAAGACCTGGCGCTGGACGCAGAGGACGATGCCGAAGTGCCGGCAGCTCTCGAAGCCCCGTCCGAGCAGGTGCTGGAACCGATTCCGGCCGAGGTGGACGTGGCAGCGGCCCTCGCCACCGCCGACAGTGGGCTGGACGTTGCCGAGCTGACCGCCAGCGATGATCTTTCGCGCTACTTCGATGCGGGATGGCCGTCGGTGCCGGGCGAAGGCGAGCCCGCCGTGATCGCCCCGGACGCACTTGAATCGGTCCAGGTGGACGCGATCGCGGCAATCCCTGCCACGGAGGACGCGGACGCGGAGCCCGCATCGTCGCTGGCCGACGCCGCCGATCTCACCGTGGCCGATGATCTGTCGCCGTACCTGGATGCCAGCGCATTGCCGGTGGATGACCGTGATGCTGATGAGGCAGCGACGTTCGGCGAAGCTGACGCAATCAACCTGAATGCGACGTTGTCCGATGACGCCGATGTCGTTGAAGACAGCTTCCTCGACACACCTGCTGCACTGCCACTCGACAGCGAGCTGTCGAGCCTGCAGGATGAAATGGCTGCGCCGGGTTTTGCAGAACCGGTCACGCTGGCAGCCGCGCTCGAGGCCGGCCTGCACGTGATCGACGAAGAGCAGACCCTGGCCGACGACGGGCATTGGCCCGTACTCGGCCTGCAGGCCAGCGAACTCGCGCCGGGCGAGGCGGAAGCCTTTGCCGAGGATGCGGACGTCGGCGGGGAGGCGGCGGTCGGTGAAGGAGAGAGCGCCGATCAGCCGTCCCCGGCGACGGTGAATGAGGAGATCGCTGCGGAAGCACCGCAGGCTACTGATGAGCCGGTGCGCTTCTTCGAACTCGAAGACGCACCAGGTCAAGGGACGGTGCATGCCGAAGTCGCCGAAGCCGAAGCCAGCTCCCTGGTCATCGACGCGATGCCGGCCGCAGCAGCCGAAGAAGAAACCGAAGACAGTGCAGACACACTCGACTTCAGCGTGTACGACCGCGAGCTGGTCGACATCTTCGTCGAGGAAGGCAAGGACCTGCTCGACCACTGCGATGGCCTGATCAGCGAACTGCGCGATGCGCCACAGGATCGCGAGGCGCTGTCCGGCCTGCAGCGCGACCTGCATACCCTCAAGGGTGGTGCACGCATGGCCGGCATCAATGCCATCGGCGATCTTGGCCACAGCATCGAATCGCTGCTGGAAGCTGTCGCCGCCGGCCGCACCGAGATCGAACGCCGCGACGTGCAGCTGCTGGAGCGTGGTTTCGACCGCCTGCACCAGCTGCTGACCCGCACCGGTGCCCACCGTGTGGTGGAACCTGCACAGGATCTGGTCGAGGCCTTCGAGGTCCGCACCACCACCGATATCGCCGCGGCTGCCGCTGCGGCCAATGCCGCCAGCATGGTCGAAGCCGCATCGGCAACGATCGCAGCTCCGGTCACCGCACTGGCTGATGCGCCGCTGTCGGAGCCGTTGCCGGCCGAAGGCGTGGTCGATGAAGACGCGCTGGCGCGCCCGCAACAGGAACAGGTACGCGTGCGCGCGGATCTGCTCGACCGCCTGGTCAACCATGCCGGTGAAGTGGCGATCTACCGCTCGCGGCTGGAGCAGCAGCTGGGTGCCTTCCGTGGCGCCATGGGTGAGCTGGAACGTACCAACGCGCGACTGCGCGATCAGCTGCGCCGCCTCGATCTGGAAACCGAGGCGCAGATCGTCGCCCGCTACCAGCGTGAGCAGGACCAGGCCGATCAGAAGTTCGACCCGCTGGAGCTGGATCGCTTCTCCACCCTGCAGCAGCTCAGCCGTGCGCTGAACGAATCGGCGGCTGACCTTGGCGGCCTGCAGGGCGTGCTCGATGATCTGTCACGCCAGTACGATTCGCTGCTGCAGCAGCAGTCGCGCGTCAGCTCGGAACTGCAGGACGGCCTGATGCGCGCGCGCATGGTGCCGTTCGATGGCCTGGTGCCGCGCCTGCGCCGCGTGGTCCGCCAGGCCGGCATGGACACCGGCAAGCAGGTCCACCTGACCCTGGAAGGTACCCACGGCGAACTCGACCGCAACGTGCTCGACCGCATGGTCGCGCCGCTGGAACACATGCTGCGCAATTCCGTGGCCCATGGCCTGGAAGCGCCGGAGCAGCGCCGTGCCGCCGGCAAGCCGGAGGAGGGCGAGATCGCCATCCGCCTGCACCGCGAAGGCTCGGAAATCGTGCTGGACGTGGCCGACGACGGCGCTGGCCTGGATCGCGAAGCGATCCGCCGCCGCGCTCTCGACCGTGGCCTGCTGGCTGCCGATGCGCAGCCGAGCGAGCAGGAGCTGGACAACCTGATCTTCGCCTCCGGTTTCACCACTGCCGATCAGGTCAGCCAGTTGGCCGGCCGCGGCGTGGGCATGGACGTGGTGCGCAACGAAGTGCGCCAGCTGGGCGGCTCGGTCGACATCCAGTCGGTGCGTGGTCAGGGCGTGCGCTTCACGCTGCGCCTGCCGCAGACACTGGCGGTCACCCAGGCGGTGTTCGTGCAGATCGGCGAAACCACCTTCGCGGTGCCGGTCGCCTCGGTCAGTGGTATCGGCCGCCTGTCGCGCGAGCGTTTTGAAGCCGCCGACAGCAGCTACCGCTACAGCGGCGAAGACTACCCGCTGTACGACCTCGGCAGCCTGGTCGGACAGGCCCCGGCGCGTGCCGATGGCCAGGACCAGGTGCCGCTGCTGCTGGTCCGCGCCGGCGACCTGCGCGCCGCCGTGGCGATCGACCAGGTACTGGGCAACCGCGAAATCGTGGTCAAGCCGGTCGGCCTGCAGATCGCCTCGGTGCCGGGTATCTACGGTGCCACCATCACCGGCGATGGCCGCGTGGTGGTGATCCTGGACGTGGCGCCGCTGGTGCGCCGCTTCCTCGCCAATCCGACGCTGCCGGTACTGGCCAATGCACCACGGCAGGAGCGCCAGGTGCCGCTGGTGATGGTGGTCGACGACTCGCTGACCATGCGCAAGGTCACCGGCCGCATCCTCGAGCGCCACAACTTCGAGGTCAGCGTCGCCCGCGATGGCGTGGAAGCGCTGGAGCGGCTGGAAGAGCGCGTACCCGACCTGATGCTGCTGGATATCGAGATGCCGCGCATGGATGGCTACGAGCTGGCCACCGCGATGCGTGCCGACCCGCGCTACAGGGACGTGCCGATCGTGATGATCACCTCGCGCAGCGGCGACAAGCACCGCCAGCGCGCCTTCGAGATCGGTGTCCAGCGTTACCTGGGCAAGCCGTACCAGGAACTGGACCTGATGCGTAACGTGTACGACCTGCTGGGGATCGCCCGTGTCCGTGAGTGAAGCCCATCCGGCCCCGGCCGTTGCCCTGTTGGCCCGCCCCGGCGCCGCGCGCGAGCGCCTGCGTGAGGCGTTGTCGCACGCCGATGTGCAGCTGGTGCTGGAAGAAGACCCCAACAGCCTGGAGCCGCAGGTCCTGCAGCAGGCGCGACCGCAGTTCGTGGTGATCGCCCTGGAGGCGGCCATCGAGGACGCGCTGGAACGGCTGGACACTGTGCTGTCCGCACCTGGCCTGACCCTGGTGTTCGACGAGGCCGAACTGGCCGCACGCCGTGATGGTTGGGAAGTGCAGCGCTGGGGCCGCCATCTGGCCGCCAAGCTGCACGGCCACCAGCAGGTGCTGCCGCCCGGTGCCGAGGAAGAACCCAGCCTGCAGCTGGAACCGGGCCATCCGGCACCGCCGCCCGCGCCACGCGAAGAAGCACTGCAGCCGCACCTGGAACAGGCGCTGAGCTGGGCCGACGACGTCCCGGCCGACAGCCTGTACTCGCCCCCCGCGCACCTGCACGAGCCGATCGCGCTGGAGCAGGCACTGGCCGCGCTGCAGCCGATCGTCCCCGAATCGCTGCAGGCGCCGTCGTTGCCGCCAGCGATGGCCGAGCCTGCCACTGCCGCACCGCTGGTCTCCTTCGACCACACGGCGTGGTCGCTGGTCGATGACGTGGCGGATGCACCGGCCGCTGCTGCCAACATCGCTGCGGTCGAAGCGGCACCGCCCTCGTTCGATACCGATCACCTGAGCCTGGTCGATCTGGACGCTGCCGCGCCGGTCGGCGCGCGCGCCGGATCGCTGCTGGTGCTGGCCGGCATCGGTGGCCCGGATGCGCTGCGGCGCCTGCTCGGCGCACTGCCGGCGTCGCTGGCCGTGCCGGTGCTGGTGCACATGCGGCTGGATGGTGGTCGTTACGGCAACCTGGTCAAGCAGATGGCACGGGTGTCGCCGTTGCCGGTGCAGCTGGCTGAAGCCGGCCAGCGCGCCACGCCCGGTGAAGTGCACGTGCTGGCCGATGACATCGGCGTGCAGGCGGCCGGTGATGGCCTGCATTTCATCAGCGACGCACAGGGCATCTCGATTGCCGCGCTGCCGGCGGAACACACGGCGCTGGTGCTGCTCAGCGGCGCCGACCTGGACCACGTCGGCCCGGCGCTGGACCTGGCTGCCGCCGGCGCCTGGGTGGCCGGGCAGGTGGGCGAGGGCTGCTATGACCCCGCCGCAGCCACCGCTGTGGTTGCCGCCGGTATGGTCGCGGGCGAACCGCAGGAACTGGCGCAGGCGATTGCCGCACGCTGGGGCGTGGATGACGACAACGGAGAGGCACCATGAGCTACGCCAGCAATGACGAGATCCGCGGCGTCCTGATCCAGGCAGGCAACGCGCGCGTATTGCTGCCCAATGCCACCGTGGCTGAAATGATGTCGCGTGTGCCGGTGCAGCCGGTCTCCGATGCGCCGCGCTGGCTGGTGGGCGAGATCGGTTGGCACGGCTGGCAGGTGCCGCTGGTGTCGTTCGCACGTCTTTCGGGACTGGGCGAAGAAGCCGTGGGCGGCCACAACAAGGTGGTGGTGCTGAAGGCCCTCAGCGGCAACGCGCAACGCCCGTACTACGCCCTGCTGACGCAGAACTTCCCGCAGCTGATTTCGGTGCCGCGCGATGGCCTGCTGGCCGACGCCTCGGAGGAAACCCTGCCGGACATCGTGCACATGCGTGTGTTGCTGGGCGAGCAGAGCGCACTGCTGCCGAACCTGGACGCGCTGGAAGCCGCCCTGGATTCGCTGGCGGCCTGATCGGACATCCGCCGGGCATTTTGAATTCCTGGTAGTGCCGGCCGCTGGCCGGCAACCGCATGATTCCGTGGATGCCGGCCAGCGGCCGGCACTACCAGAAATCGGGCCTTACCCCAGATCCCCCAACCGCGCCTGCAGTGCTGCAATCGCGGCCAGGCCGGCCGTTTCCGTGCGCAGAATGCGCGGCCCCAGCTGCAGGCCCTGGAAGCCCGCGGCCGCCAGTTGATCACGGTCGCGTGGCGACCACCCCCCTTCCGGACCGATTGCAATCACGATGCCCCCGCCAGGCGCGGCGTCCAGCGTCGACAGCCGGTGCGCACCCTGCGGATCCAGGGTCAACCGCAGCGTATCCACCGGCAGCGCCGCTGCCGCCTGCGCAAGCGACAGCGGCGGGCCCACCTGCGGAATGCGCGCGCGCCCGGACTGGCCACAGGCTGAGGTCACCACGTTGTTCCAGTGCGCCACGCGCTTCTCCGCGCGTGCTGCATCGAGCTTCACCTCGGTGCGCTCGGCGTTGACCGGAACGATCGCCGCCACGCCCAGCTCGGTGGCCTTCTGCAGGATCAGGTCCATCTTCTCGCCGCGGGCGATGCCCTGCAGCAGGGTGATCGCCAGCGGCGATTCGGTGTCGATGGCCTGCACGGCGTCGATGCGCACCTGCACTTCGCGCTTGCCGGCCACGGTCAGCGTCGCGCTGTAGTCGTGGCCATCGCCATTGAACAGCACACAGGTATCGCCCTCGCGCAGGCGCATCACCCGTACCAGGTGGTTGGCGGTCTCTTCCGGCAGGGTCACGGTCTGGCCGCTGTGCAGCGCCAGGTCGATGGGGCAGCGGGTCACGCGCATGCAATCGCCTCGTCAATGGCCGCCAGCGTGGTGTGTGCCAGCAGCTCCAGTTGTTCATCGTCCACGCAGTACGGTGGCATCCAATACAGCACATCGCCCAGCGGGCGCAGTACCACGCCGCGTTTGAGCGCGGCCTTGTAGGCGTGCAGGCCCAGCCGCATGGCCGGGTCGAACGGTGTGCGCTTGTTGCCATCGCGCGACAGCTCGAAGGCCACCACCATGCCGGCCTGGCGCACGTCGGCCACGTGCGGATGGTCGCTGAACGGTGCCGCCAGCGTGCCCATCACCGAGGCGATGCCGCGGTTGCGGGCAATCACATCGTCGTCGCGGAAGATGTCCAGCGTCGCCAACGCGGCCGCACAGGCCAGCGGGTTGCCGGTGTAACTGTGCGAATGCAGGAACGCCCGCTCGCGCGAGTCGTCGAGGAACGCGTCGTACAGCGCCTGCGTGGCGAGCACGGCGGCCAGTGGCAGGAAACCGCCGGTCAGGCCCTTGGACAGGCACATCAGGTCCGGCATCACCCCGGCCTGCTCGCAGGCGAACAGGGTGCCGGTGCGGCCAAAGCCTGCGGCGATCTCGTCGGCGATCATGAATGCACCGTGCGCATCGCACAGTTCGCGCACGCGCTGCAGGTACACCGGGTCGTGCATCCGCATGCCGCCGGCGCACTGCAGGCGCGGTTCCAGGATCACCGCGCAGATCTCGCCCGGGTGCTGGTCGAACAGCGTGGCCAGGCCATCAGCGGCCTGCCGCGCGCGATCGGCGGCGCTCTGGCCTGGTTCGGCCAGATAGGCATCGGGCGAGGGCGCGAACAGGCCTTCGGCCAGCAGTGGCGCATAGACGCGGCGGTACAGCGGGATGTCGCCCAGTGCCAGCGCGCCCAGGGTCTCGCCGTGGTAGCCGTTCTCGAGAGCGATGAAGCGCGTGCGGCGCGGCTCTCCGCGGTTCTGGAAATACTGGAACGCCATCTTCAGCGCCACTTCCACGCCGGCTGAACCGTTGTCGGCATAGAACACCTTGGCCAGCGGTTCGCGGCCGGGCTGGCGTGGTGCCAGCGCCAGCAGGCGTTCAGCCAGGGTGATCGCCGGCTCGTGGCCGAAGCCGGCCAGCATCACCTGTTCCAGCTGCCCGGCCTGGGCGGCGATGGCACCGCCGATGCGCGGCTCGGCATGGCCGAACAGGTTGGTCCACCAGCTGCTGACCGCGTCCAGGTAGCGGTTGCCGTCGTGGTCGAACAGCCAGGCACCCTGGCCGCGTGCGATCGGGACCAGTGGCAGGGTGTGTGGATGCTCGCGCATCTGCGTGCACGGGTGCCACAGCACCTTCAGGTCGCGTTGCCGCCAGTGCTCGACCAGCGGGGAGGGGGTTGGGTCTGCTAGCATTTCGGGCTCATGAACATGTTGCTGCCTGCACATTCTATCGGCCCCGGCGCAGGCGCCGGCCGCCGCGGAGATTCCGCATGAACGATGACCGTGGCGGCCGTCGCTTGCCGATCATCCATCGGATCACCGATGAAGAGAACGGTCCCTTCCAGCGCCAGCACCTGGACCTGGAGTTCTCCAATGGTGAACGCCGCCGCTTCGAGCGCCTGGTCAGCCGGGGCCACGGCGCGGTGGTGGTGGTGCCGATGCTCGATGAAGAGACCGTGCTGCTGGTACGTGAATACGCTGCTGGCATGCACCGCTACGAGCTGGGCCTGGTCAAGGGCCGGATCGACGCCGGCGAGACCCCCGAACAGGCGGCCGACCGCGAGCTGAAGGAAGAGGCCGGCTACGGTGCACGCCGGGTCGACGTGCTGCGCGCAATGACCCTGGCCCCAACTTACATGAGCCATCAGTCGTGGCTGGTGGTGGCGCGCGACCTGTACCCGGAAAAGCTGGCCGGCGATGAGCCGGAAGAACTGGAAGTGGTGCCGTGGAAGCTGGCCGAGCTGGACCAGCTGATGCTGCGCGAGGACTTCTCCGAGGGACGCTCGCTGGCGGCGCTGTTCATCGCCCGGCAGTGGCTGCAGGGAACGCGATGATCAAATTGACCACGGACCTGCGCGAGACCGCCATCGCCATCGCCCAGGAAGCCGGACAGGCCATCATGCAGGTGTATGCCGATGGCTTCGACGTGCAGCTCAAGGACGACAACAGCCCGGTCACCGCCGCCGACCTGGCCGCCAACCAGGTCATCGAGCAGGGCCTGCAGCAGCTGACCCCGGATCTGCCGATCCTGTCCGAGGAGTCGGCCCAGGTCACGTGGGAGCAACGCCGTCATTGGGGCGCCTACTGGCTGGTCGACCCGCTGGACGGCACCCGCGAGTTCATCAAGCGCAACGGCGAGTTCAGCGTCAACATTGCATTGATCTACCAGGGCGCACCGGCCTTCGGCGTGGTGCTGGCGCCGGTCACCGGCATCGTCTGGCATGCCATGCGCGGTGAGCTGGCATACCGTCGCCAGGGCCTGCACGACACCGTGCTGCGTACCCGTACGCCGGCCACCGCACCACTGCGGGTCGCCGCCAGCCGCTCGCACCGCTCGCCGGAAACCGAAGCGCTGCTGGCGCGGATGGGCCGCATCGAAACCATCGCGCAGGGCTCATCGCTGAAGTTCTGCCGGATCGCCGAAGGCGGGCTGGATGTCTATCCCCGGCTGGGCCCGACCTCCGAATGGGACACCGCCGCCGGCCAGTGCGTGCTGCACGCCGCCGGTGGCGCGGTGCTGTCGGCGGCGACCGGCAAGCCGTTCCGCTACAACCGCCGCGAGACCCTGTTGAACGGTGATTTCATTGCCCTTGGTGACACCAGCCTGCCCTGGCGCGACTGGTTGTCCGATTGACCCTGGAGACTGCATGAGCGCGCACGACACCCCCACCACCGGCAGTGCCGCCAGCAACGAACTGGAACGCCTGCTGTCGATCATGGCGCGCCTGCGCGATCCGCAGGGTGGCTGCCCCTGGGACCTGGAGCAGAACTTCGCGACCATCGCCCCGTACACCATCGAGGAAGCCTACGAGGTGGCCGATGCCATCGATCGGGGCGACCTCGATGATCTCTGCGATGAGCTGGGCGACCTGCTGCTGCAGGTGGTGTTCCATGCGCGCATGGCCGAGGAGCAGGGCGCCTTCGCCTTCGCCGAGGTCGCGCGCGCGATCAGCGACAAGATGCAGCGCCGCCACCCGCACGTGTTCGCCGATGTCAGCGTCGATGACGCCGACGGGGTGACGCGCAACTGGGATGCGATCAAGCGCGCCGAGCGTGTGGCCAAAGGCGAGCAGGACACTTCCGCGCTGGCCGGCATCTCGCGCGGCCTGCCGGAATGGCAGCGGGCAGTGAAGCTGCAGTCGCGCGCGGCCAAGGTCGGTTTCGACTGGCCGGGCCCGCTGCCGGTGCTGGACAAGGCAGCTGAGGAACTGCAGGAACTGCGCGAAGAGTTCGAGCGCGGCGACATTGCCGGCAACAAGGCGCGCCTGCAGGAAGAACTGGGCGACCTGCTGTTCGTCTGCGCCAACCTGGCCCGCCACGCCGACATCGACCTGGGTGCTGCGCTGCGTGGCGCCAACCACAAGTTCGAACGCCGCTTCCGCGCGATGGAAGCACAGGCCGAAGTGCAGGGGGTAGCGCTGTCCGCGCTGGACCTGGATGCGCAGGAAGCGCTGTGGCAGCACGCCAAGGCGGCGGAGAAGGCGTGAAGACGCTTGCGCTGTTCCTGCTGACCGCGCTGGCCGAAATCGTTGGCTGCTACCTGCCGTGGTTGTGGCTGCGCAAGGGTGGCAGCATCTGGTTGCTGCTGCCGGCGGCAGCCAGTCTGGCCCTGTTCGCGTGGCTGCTGACCCTGCATCCAACCGCCAGTGGCCGCGTCTATGCCGCTTACGGTGGCGTCTATATCGGCACCGCGCTGTTCTGGCTGTGGCTGGTCGATGGCATCCGCCCCAGCCGCTGGGACCTGCTCGGTGCCGCACTTTGCCTGGCCGGGATGGCGGTGATCATGTTCGGCCCGCGCGCGCCTTCGGTGTAGAGGCGAGTCATGCTCGACTGCTTCTGATCCTATGTAGAGTCGAGCCATGCTCGACTGCAACTGAGAGGGCCAGTCGAGCATGGCTCGACTCTACAAAGGCAGCGCCACCGGATCATGCACTGCCTTGTCAGAATCGGCCACGCCGTCCAAGCCGCTTTCCCTCCCAGAAAGGCGCATGATGACGGTGACCACGGCCCCCGGAGCATGCGCATGTCCCGTTTCGCCAGCTTCCGTGAGTTCTATCCGTTCTATCTGGACGAGCACCGCCACCCGGTGTCGCGCCGGCTGCATTTCATCGGCAGTTGCGGGGTGCTGCTGCTGGTCGCTGCCGCGATCCTGCGCGGCCAGCCGCTGCTCCTGATCGGCGCTCTGTTCTGCGGTTACGGGTTCGCCTGGTTCGGTCATTTCTTCTTCGAGAAGAACCGCCCGGCCACTTTCCGGCATCCGCTGTATTCATTCATGGGCGACTGGGTGATGTTCGTCGACATCCTGCGCGGGCGGGTGCCCTGGTAGCTTCGCTGTGCCCGCCGCCCCCACGCGCTATGCTGGGGCCTGGACGTCATAGATAAGGAAAGCGCGATGTTCCCGACCATGTTCTTCACCGTGGTACTGGCCTTCGTGGCCGTGGTGATCCTGTTCAAGGCGGTGCGGATGGTGCCGCAGGGGTATGAATGGACCGTCGAGCGCTTCGGGCGCTACACGCACACCATGACGCCCGGCCTGCACTTCCTGATCCCGATCGTCTATGGGGTGGGCCGCAAGGTGAACATGATGGAGCAGGTGCTGGATGTGCCCAGCCAGGAAGTGATCACCAAGGACAACGCCGCCGTGCGCGTGGATGGCGTGGTGTTCTTCCAGGTACTCGATGCGGCCAAGGCCGCCTATGAAGTGGCCAATCTGGAAGTGGCGATGATCGCCCTGGTACAGACCAACATCCGGACCGTGATCGGTTCGATGGACCTGGATGAATCACTGAGCCAGCGCGAAGTGATCAATGCGCAGCTGCTGAGCGTGGTCGACCATGCCACCAACCCGTGGGGCGTGAAGGTCAACCGCATCGAGATCCGCGACATCCAGCCGCCGCGCGACCTGCTGGATGCGATGGCGCGGCAGATGAAGGCCGAGCGCGAGAAGCGCGCGCAGATCCTTGAGGCAGAGGGTTCACGGCAGTCGGAGATCCTGCGCGCCGAAGGCGAGAAGCAGGCCACGGTGCTGGAGGCCGAAGGCCGCCGTGAAGCGGCGTTCCGCGATGCCGAGGCCCGCGAGCGCCTGGCCGAGGCCGAGGCCATGGCGACCAGGGTGGTGTCGGTGGCGATTGCCGAGGGTGACGTGCAGGCGATCAATTACTTCGTCGCCCAGAAGTATGTGGAAGCCTTCAAGGAACTGGCCAGTTCGCCGAACCAGAAGCTGGTGCTGATGCCGATGGAGGCCAGCGGGGTGATCGGTTCGATTGCCGGCGTGGCTGAGCTGGCCAAGCAGGCGCTGGCCGACCAGGACAGCAAGGCCGCCAGCAAGCGGCCACCACCGATCGGAGGCTGACATGCGCTGGGAAGTCGTAGGCTGGGGCGCCCTGGCACTGCTGCTGTTCGCGGCCGAGGCGCTGGCACCGGGGGCGTTCATGCTGTGGATCGGCATCGGCGCGGCGGCGGTGTTCGTGCTGGTGGCGGTGTTCGGCGATATCCCGCTGCTGTGGCAGGTGGTTGCCTTCGTGCTGTTGAGCGTTGTCTCGATCCAATGCTACCGGCGCTGGGGGCGGCCCCGCGCCCGGCCCAGCGATGCGCCGCTGCTCAACCGCCGCACGGAACAACTGATCGGCCGGGTGGTGGCACTGCAGCAGGGGATCGTTGATGGCCATGGGCGGGTCAGCATCGACGACGCGTCCTGGCAGGTGACTGGTCCGGAACTGCCTGCAGGCGCGTGGGTGAAGGTGCTCAGCGTGCAGGGCACGGTGCTGGTGGTCGAGGCCGCAGGCCGCCCCCTGTAGAGCCGAGCCCACGCTCGGCTTCCACACGAAGAGCAGCCGAGCATGGGCTCGGCTCTACAGCTCCGGCGCTGCGCTGCGGCACACCTGCGGGCGACCGATCTGGGATAATGGGGATTCTTGTTTCCTCTGCTGCCGGACCCGGTCATGACCCAGAAGACGCTGCTCAACGATACCCACCGCGCCCTTGGCGCCAAGATGGTCGATTTCGGGGGTTGGGACATGCCCATCCACTACGGCTCGCAGCTGGACGAACACCACCTGGTGCGTCGCGAGTCCGGTGTGTTCGACGTCAGCCACATGACCGTGGTCGACCTGCGCGGTGACCAGGTCAAGCCGTTCCTGCGCCGCCTGCTGGCCAACTCCGTGGACAAGCTGAAGGTGACCGGCAAGGCCCTGTACTCGTGCATGCTGAATCCGCGCGGCGGCGTCATCGACGACCTGATCGTCTACTACCTGGGCGACGATTTCTTCCGCATGGTGGTCAATGCCTCCACCCGCGAGAAGGACCTGGCCTGGCTGCGCGAGCAGGCTGCGCCGTTCGGCGTCACCGTCGAGCAGCGCCCGGACCTGGCCATCCTCGCCGTGCAGGGCCCGCAGGCGCGCGACATCGTCATCGGCCTGGCCCGCGAAGCCGACCGTGCAGCGCTGACCAAGCTGGGCCGCTTCGCCGCGCTGCAGGCGCAGTCCGACGATGGCATCGAGCTGTTCGTCGCCCGCACCGGCTACACCGGTGAAGATGGTTTCGAGATCCTGCTGCCGCAGGACGCCGTGGTCGCGTTCTGGAATCGCCTGCTGGCGGCGGGCGTGAAGCCGGCCGGCCTCGGCGCACGCGACACCCTGCGCCTGGAAGCCGGCATGAACCTGTATGGCCAGGACATGGACGAAGCAATCAGCCCGTACGAAGCGGCGCTGGCCTGGACCGTGTCGCTGGACGAGGGCCGCGACTTCATTGGCCGCGACGAGCTGGAAGCACAGAAGGCCGCTGGCAACGCACGCCAGATGATCGGCCTGGTGATGGACGAGAAGGGTGTGCTGCGTCATGGCCAGGCGGTGACCACCGCCGGTGGCCAGGGCGAGATCCTGTCCGGCACCTTCTCTCCGACTCTGGCCAAGGGCATCGCCTTCGCCCGTGTTCCGGCCGGCGAACTGGGCCAGGTCACTGTCGACATCCGTGGCCGGCAGGTGCCGGTGCGCGTGGTCAAGTTCCCGTTCGTGCGCGAAGGCCAGGCCCAGCCCGGCGTGCTTGGCGACGCCTGATCCAAACATGCCGGTCGTCACTGACAGCAGTGGCGGCCGGTTGGTTACACTAGCCCCGTTTTTTCCACCCCTGCATATCTCTGGAGCAGTCCCATGAGCGAGATCCCCGGCGACCTCAAGTTCCTCAAGTCCCATGAGTGGGCCCGTGTCGAAGGCAATGGCCGCGTGACCGTCGGTATTTCCGACCACGCCCAGGGCCTGCTGGGTGACCTGGTCTACGTCGAGCTGCCCGAAGTCGGCGCGACCGCCAAGGCCAACGAGCAGATCGCAGTCGTCGAGTCGGTGAAGGCCGCCTCCGACGTCTACAGCCCGGTCAGCGGCACCATCGTCGAGGTCAACTCGGCGCTGTCGGACAAGCCGGAAACCATCAACGAAGATGCCTACGGCGACGGCTGGATGTACGTGGTCGAACTGTCCAACGCCGAAGAGCTCAACGAGCTGCTGGATCCGGACGCGTACGCCGAAGCACTGGAAGACGAAGACCACTGAGTCGTCGCTTCCGGGTTCGGACACGGCCACCTTCGGGTGGCCGTTTTTGTTTTGGCGACCGTGCCTGGCTCATGACGACGGGTTCGCTGCATGCCCTCAGCACGGCATCAGAGGGTAGACGAACGGCATGGAAGGGCATGCGCAGTTTTGCGCAATTCCGCGTTTCCACCCCGCGTTGGCGCGCCCGGATGTGAAAACTTTTGATCCCCTGTTGCGGCGCCGTTGTGCTGGCGTTGGCGGCAGCGTCGAAGGTCACTGACGATGCATGTGTGCTGTGGCGACGAACATGCACGCTTCTGCGCAGAGTGCCTATTTCAAGTGTTTTTTGTTCAACGATTGCGTTTGCGTTGTCGCAGGCAACGTGCGTGCACGGCACTTTGGCGGTCGCTGCAGGCGGGCCGCAGCGACCGTGCAGGCGCCACCGCGGACGGCGCGGATGTGAAAATTTTTCGCGGGGGTTGTTGACAGTAAAAAAAACCGTGATTAGGTTTCGCCTCAGCAGACCTTGCCTGCCCAACCGAGTGCGCAGAATCAATCGTCCGATGCGAAGCAGCCCCTTCAAGACCACCGCGACCCTGATGACGGTGGACATGGCCCCGCTTCCCCCGGAGAAATGCAAGGTACCTCCCGTTCCGATGCCCGCTCCGCCGATCGAGGCGGGCATTGCCGCATCCGTAACGGCGCGCCTGACGCGCCGGCGGTCCCCGCACGCAGCATCCGCGGGTTTGATCCACCTGGGCGTTTCAACTCCCTATCACTGACGAGGAGCCATCCCATGGCAACCAAGAAAGCTGCGAAGAAGAAGCCCGCCGCCAAGAAAGCGGTGAAGAAGGTCGCTAAGAAGGCCGCTGCCAAGAAGGCAGTGAAGAAGGTCGCGAAGAAGGCGACCGCCAAGAAGGCAGTGAAGAAGGCTGCGAAGAAGGTCGCCAAGAAGACCACTGCGAAGAAGGCAGTGAAGAAGGCGGCAAAGAAGGTAGCCAAGAAGTCCACTGCCAAGAAGGCCGTCAAGAAGACCGCGAAGAAGGCCGTCAAGAAGGTAGCCAAGAAGGCCACCAAGAAGACTGCCAAGAAGGTCACTGCCCGCAAGCCGGCCAAGAAGGTCGCCAAGAAGGCAGTAAAGAAGACTGCCAAGAAGGCCGTAAAGAAGACTGCAAAGAAGGCGGTAAAGAAGACCGCCAAGAAGGCAGTGAAGAAGACCGCGAAGAAGGCCACCAAGAAGGCTGCCCCGAAGAAGGCAGCGAAGAAGGTTGCCAAGCGCAAGCCGGCCGCCCGCAAGAAGAAGGCTGCTCCGGTCGCTCTGCCGGCAACCCCGGCGCCGCTGATCTAAGTACTTCCCGATAGCCGCATCCTGAAACCCCTTCCCTGTTGCCCAGCAGGGAGGGGGTTTTTTTATGCTCGGATGTCGGTTGCGAACGCGGTCGGCAAGGGCGGAAAACGCTCCACCAGGAAGTCGAGGAAGCTGCGCAGGCGGGTTGAGCGGTAGCGGTCGTGGGCGTAGACCACGTGCATCGGCCGACCGGCCTGACCGTGCTCGGGGAACAGCTGCACCAGGCGCCCGGCGTCGACATCCGCAGCCAGCAGCAGGGTCGATTGCAGCACGATGCCCAGCCCATGCAGTGCGGCCGAACGCAGTGCTTCGCCGTTGTTGATCTGCAGCCGGCCATCGGGCGTTCGGTCGAGCTCGCCAGCGCCGGCCTGCAGCCACTGCGCGAGCGCGCTGGGTTCGAAGGACAGGCATTGATGCGAGGCGAGCGCCGGCAAGGTATCCGGGGTGCCGTGGCGTGCGAGGTAGGCCGGCGAGGCGCACATCATCAGGCGATACGGGGTGAGTGCGCGTGCCACCAGCTCGCTGCTGCCGGCCAGCGTGCCGATGCGCAGCGCTGCTTCGAAGCCTTCCTCGGTCAGGTCGACCACGCGGTCGGTCAGCGTCGCCTCGACACGGACGTCCGGGTAGCGGGCCATGTACTCGGCCAGCGCCGGCACCAGTGCATGGGTACCGAAGATTACCGGGGCGCTGATGCGCAGCGTTCCTGCGGGTGCCAGCTGCTGATGCTGGGCCTGCGCATCGGTCTCGTCCACCAGGCGCAGGATCTCCTTGCAGCGCGCGTAGTAGTTCTCGCCGAAGGGGGTCATGTGCTGGCGCCGGGTGGTGCGGCTGAGCAGCTGCATGCCCAGGCGTGCTTCCAGCGCACGCAGGTGCTTGCCGGCCATCGTCGCGGAGATATCCATCGCCGTTGCTGCAGCACTGAGGCTGCCCCTGTCCACGATCAGCACGTAGACCTGCATGCTCTCCAGCAGGTTCATCTGACACCCCGGGTGTTGAATGCTGAAACCTGCGCGGAGTTTATCAATCAGTGGTGATCAAAGAGCATGCGCTGCACGGGCCGGATGTGCCGGCCATGCTCACAGGAGAACACCATGGACTTGAACCTCGAAGGACGCACCGCGCTGGTCACCGGTGCAGGCAGTGGCATCGGTGCCGGTGTCGCCAGGTTGCTGGCGGCGCAGGGTGTGCGTGTTGTGATCAGTGCACGGCGCGCGGAGCCGCTGCAGGCGCTGGCGGCGGAAATCGAAAGCGGTGGCGCGCCCGCGCCGGTCATCGTGCTCGGTGATGTCACCGATGCCGATGATGTGCGCCGCATCGCCGATGCCTCGCTGGCGGCGCTGCAGCGCGTGGACATCCTGGTCAACGCGGCTGGAGGAGGGCGGCCGACCACGGTGGATGCGGGCGACGATGTCTGGGAGGAAGCCATGGCCTTGAACTTCTCTGCAGCACGCCGCCTGACCCAGGCACTGCTGCCGGCGATGCAGGCGCAGGGCTGGGGGCGGGTGATCAACCTCAGCGGTTCGATGGAGCCGCGCGCGGTGAACGCTGCCACGGCGGCGAAGGCGGCGTTGCATCTGTGGAGCAAAGGGCTGTCGTCGGCGCTGGCCACACAGGGCATCACGGTCAATGCAATCGCGCCGGGACGGATCAACAGCGCGCAGATCCGGGACCGCCTGCATCCCACCGAGGAAAGCCGGCGTGAGTTCATCGAACGCAACATTCCGATCGGGCGTTTTGGTGATCCGGAGGAGGTGGCGCCGCTGGTGGCCTTTCTGGCCTCGCCGCTGGCCGGGTACATCACCGGCGCGGTGATTCCGGTGGACGGCGGCATGCACTACTTCGCGCATTAGCCCGGCGTTTGTAGAGTCGAGCCATGCTCGACTGCCCTTCGCATCTGTAGAGTCGAGCCAACAAAAAGGGCGACCCGCAGGCCGCCCTTCGTACTCACCGTCGAGTCCGCCAGATCAGCGCGGCGAGGCCACGGCACGGTTGCTGGAAGCGCCCTTGCCCTTGCGCTTGTCCTGCTGCGCAGGGCTCGCGCCTTCGGCCATCAGGTTGTCGCTGCCGAAGTCGGTGTCCACGTCCAGCCAGCGCTGCGTCGGCAGGCCGAGCGCGGAATCGAGCACGGTCGGCAACAGGCCGCTGGGCAGGCCGCTTTCGCCGTTCCACATGATGGCGATGCCGAGATCGCGTTCCGGCACCAGCGCGACCAGGCCGCGATAGCCCTGCACGGCACCGGCATGGAACACCACGTCGTGGCCGGCGTAGTCGAAGGTGCGCCAGCCCAGCGCGTAACCGGCCGAGTGCAGGCGCTCGCGGCGCCAGCCCGAACGCATCTCGCCCGGGGTGTTGATCAGGCTGGAATGCAGGGTCGCCAGCAGCGGCGCCGGTAGCACGTCCGGACGGTGGCCGGTGTGGGCCAGCAGCCACTGCGCCATATCGCTGGCGCTGGCGTTGACGCCGGCAGCCGGGGCGACGCGGTAATAGGTCGGCTTCGGTGTCAGTGACACCCAGCCGTTGCGGCTGCGCACGTGCGGGCGCGCCCAGCGCGAGCTGGCCTGGATGCCGGCCAGGCCGAGGCTGGCATCGTTCATGCCCAGCGGCTTGAAGATGCGGCGCTCGACCGACTGCTCGTAGAAGCTGCCCGAGGCGGCATAGACCACGTCGCCGATCAGGCTGAAGGCCACGTTCTGGTAGGCGTAGCAGTCGCCCGGCAGGCACTTCAGGCCGGTGTTGGCCAGCTTCTGGGTCAGCGAGTAGTACTCAGCGTTGCCTTCGATGTCGCGGTCGTAGGCGTTGTAGGGCAGGCCGACACGGTGGCTGAGCACGTCGGCCACGGTCAGGCGGTCGGTCGCTTCCGGCGAGTTGAGGCGGAAGCCCGGCACATAGTCGGTGACCTTGCTGTCCCAGCGCAGGGTGCCGTCGTTGACCAGCAGGCCGGCCATGGTGCCGGCGAAGGCCTTGGACAGCGACGCCAGGCGGAACACGGTGTGGGCATCAACCGGCAGCGGGTTGTTGACGTCGGTGACGCCATAGCCGCGTGCGCTGAGCACACGGCCACCCTGCACGATCGCCACGGCCATGCCCGGCACGCGCTCGCCATAGGTCAGCTGTTGCGCCATCGATTCGATGTTGGCGACGTTGAAGCCGGCCGCTGGCAGCTGCACCTGCGGCACCAGGCCGGTACGGTAGGCCGCCGGCTGGGTGTGGGCGACAGCAGCGCCGCCAGCGGACTCGATGTTGGTCGGCATCGGCGGCAATGGCGGCGGGGTCTGCGCGGTGGTGGACAAGGCAACGGGCATCAACATGCCCAGCAAACCGGTGGCCGCCGAACGGATCGGACGACGCAGGCTGTTCTTTTTCATCGGTTGGACCCGTGCGCGACTGCTGATGGCGATTCTAGCGCCGCTTTTCCCTTGTGCACAAACAAAGCGAAGATGAATGCGCATCTCGTTGAAAAAGTTGGAATTTTGACACCTCGAAAGCATGTATCGGAACGTGTCGCCCGGACCGGTCCGTGACACTGCGTTGCAGCCTTCGGCGTGCCCCGTGCTGGCGATGTTGCAGTGCATTGGCTAACGTACGCGCTTCACCGCCGCCGGAGCCTGCCATGCCGCTGTCCAACCGCCTTTCGCAGGCGAGGGGAGCCGCGTGAGCGCGGCCGGTTCCGGCCCGCTGCGAGGGCTGTTCACCGGGCTGCGTGAGTCGCCGGCCCTGTGGTGGTCGTTCCTGTATTTTTTCTGCCTGCTCAGCGGCTACTACGTGCTGCGCCCGGTGCGCGAGGCGATGGCCGCCTCGGCCGATCTGGAAACCGTGTTCCCGCCGATGCTGATCGCCTGGTTCGCCGGTCATGGCATTGCGCTGAAGGACTTCGTCCTGCAGTTCCTGTTCTCCTGCGTGTTCGTGATCATGCTGGTGCTGCAGCCGGTTTACGGCTGGCTGGTCAGCCGCTTCCCGCGACGGGTGTTCCTGCCGGCGGTGTATGGCTTCTTCATCGTCACCCTGCTGGGCTTCTACGCACTGTTCGATACCGGCGTGCCAGGGCGCGGCATGGCCTTCTTCCTCTGGGTGATGGTGTTCAACCTGTTTGCGGTGGCGGTGTTCTGGAGCTTCATGGCCGATGTGTTCTCCAATGCGCAGGCGCGTGCGTACTACGGCTACATCGGTGCGGCCGGTACCGTTGGCGCCTTCCTCGGCCCGCTCATCACCAGCGTGCTGGTGCAGCGTGTGGGCATTGCCAACCTGATGCTGGTTTCGGCCGGGTTCCTGCTTGTGTGCCTGTTCTGCATCTGGCGGCTGCGGCACTGGGCGGTGCTGCGCGAACGCGAACAGCAGCTGGTGTCGGGCGAGAAGCCGATGGGCGGCAGCGTGCTCGATGGCCTGAAGCTGATCGTGCGCGAGCCGCTGCTGCGCTGGCTCGCGGTGATGGTGGTGTTCGGCGTGGGCGTGGGCACGTTGTTGTACAACCAGCAGGCCAGCATCGTGCGCGCGGCCTTCAGTGACCCGGCAGCGAGCACGGCGTTTTTCTCGCGCATCGACCTGGCGGTGAACGCACTGGCCCTGTTGATGCAGCTCGGCCTGACCCGCTGGCTGCTGTCACGTCACGGTATCGCCCCGGCGCTGCTGATCCCGGGCTTTGCGATCCTGATCGGTTTCTCGGTACTGGCCGCCTCGCCGATGCCGCTGATGGTGGCAGTGGTGCAGGTGATGACCCGTGCCAGCGAATTCGCGCTGGCCAAGCCTGCCCGCGAGACCATCTACACCCGTGTGGACCGCCAGTGGCGCTACAAGGCCGGCGCGGCCATCGACACTGTGGTTTACCGCGGAGCGGACCTGAGCTTCACCTGGGTGCACAAGGGGCTGTCGCTGCTGGGTTCCCATGTGGTGTTCATCGGTGGCGTGTTGGTTGCCGCGTGCATGACCGCCGCCGCATTCGGCGTGCTGCGCGAAGAAAAGAAGCTGCCGCGCGACCGCTGAGACGCGCGGGGTCGGATCCCTCTCCCACGGAGAGGGCTCTGACCCCATCACCCCATCCATCTATCCAAGGAACCGCCCATGTACTGGATCGCACTTGCCCTGACCCTGCTGGTCGCATTGCTGCACGCCTATTTCCTGGTGCTGGAGATGTTCCTGTGGACCCGTCCGCTGGGCCTGAAGACGTTCCGCAATACGCCGGAGAAGGCGCAGGCCACGCGTGTGCTGGCGGCCAACCAGGGCCTGTACAACGGCTTCCTGGCGGCGGGCATCGTGGTGGGGCTGGTGATCGATCAGCCGGTGCTGGTGACGTTCTCGCTGGCCTGCGTGGTGGTGGCGGGGTGCTATGGCGCGTACAGCGTGAGCCGGCGCATTTTCATGATCCAGGCCGTACCGGCGATTCTGGCGTTGGTGTTTCGCGCGCTGGCGTAGTTTCCAGCCAACGGCGCAGCCCCTCGTGGGGTGGTCGCGTAGAGCTGTTCATGTGATTGGTGGGGCGGGTGGGCCGTGCAGGGGACGCTGCAAGTCCCCCTCCGGGGCCCGGCCCAGCCGCTGGCGGCTGTGCGTTCAGGCGCTTGCGAAGCAGTGCTTCGCAAGCAAAGCGCCTTCACCCATGTAAGCTCGATGGCGCCATCCATGGCGCCAACGCCCCTGCACGGCCCACCCGCCCCACCCCTGACAGTTTCCGTGCGCGGCCAGCCCACGGAGAAGAAAAAGAAGATCAAGAGCAACAGCGGGTCGCTGCGCTCGTGGGTTCTGCGCGCATGAAAAAAGCGGCCGGTGGGCCGCTTTTGCTTTTGCTCTTCTTTTTCTCTTCCGTGGGTGGACGCCGCAGAGATCTGTCAGAGGCTGGGGGCGGTGGGTCCGCGGGGGTGTCCGCGGCATGGATGCCGCGGCCAAGCCCCCATGGACGGGTTCACGGCGTCCCCCGCGAACCCACCGCCCCCAGCCAAACCAAAGCTTTCCGCGACCAACCGTCCACCCACGAGGGGCTGTGCCGTTCGCGGGAACACTACTTCGCCGGCGACAGCCACATGTCGATCACCGCGCTGAACACCTCGGTGCCCGCACGGTCGCGCACGCTCACCGTCACCGGCAGCGCATAGCCCTCGGCCGCGACGACAATCGGCTGCGCCGGCAACGCCAGCGCCCGCAGCGTGCCACGCGCCTTCGCCAGGTACTGCACCTGCATGCCCTTCGGGATCCAGCGCATGCCCTTCGGCAGCGAGGCATCGACCATCAACCCGGCGGTCAGCTCGGCCAGGTTGCACATCGCGATCGCGTGCACCGTGCCGATGTGGTTGCGCACCTTGCGGCGGTCGGCCAGCGTGCCTTCGCAGCGGCCGTGCTCCAGACGGGTTATGCGTGGCGCAATGCTGGCGAAGTAGGGTGCCTTGAAGCACACCGCGCGGGAGAACAGCCAGTTGCCGGCAGGCCAGCGCTGAAGACGCTGGTAGAGGGACAGCAGGGGCGTGGACATGGTTGGAATTCCGGTCGGCAGATGAAACAACGGCGGGCCGAAGCCCGCCGTCGAAGGCAACACATGTCGCGGGCGATCAGGCTGCCTGCGAGTGCGGGTCCTTGTGCTGGCGGTCGTAGTAGCTGGCCGCGCGCAGTTCGTGGGTGTCGAAATCGTCCACGGTGATGGTGTCCAGGGTCAGCGTGCGCAGTTCTTCCAGCAGGCTGCGCTCGTCCTGGGTGATCACGCTCTCGGCCACGGCTTCGTCCAGCTGGCTGTTGAAGTCCAGCGCTTCGATGCCCTTGCTCTTCAGCGCCTTCAGGAACTTGCGCTCCACCGGCTCGGCCATGATCGCCTTGCTCAGGTAGCTGTTGATGCGGCCACCCGGGTTGTTCTCGCAGGGGGTCAGGAACACGCCGCTGGCCAGACGGTCACGCGCTTCGTTCGGAGCCATCAGCAGGGCGGCCACGCGGCGGCTCAGGCGATCGCCCGGTGCCTCGGCGCGACGGCCCAGCGGGAAGATCAGTGCCCACATCAGCCAGCCGATCGGTCGGATCGGGAAGTTGCGCAGGGCCGCCGACAGCGATTCCTCGATCTTGTGCACGCTGTCATGGAAGGCCCAGGCCAGCAGCGGCTGGTCGGCCTGCGGTGCGCCTTCGTCGTGGTAGCGCTTGAGCATGGCGCTGGTCATGTAGACATGGCTCAGCACGTCGCCCAGGCGGCCGGACAGCGACTCCTTGAACTTCAGCTTGCCGCCGAGGGTCATCATCGAGATGTCAGCCATCAGCGCCAGGTTGGCCGAGTAGCGGTCCAGCTTGCGGAAGTAGCGGCGGGTGTAGGCATCGCCCGGGGCAGCGCCGAAGCGCGCGCCGGTCAGGCCGAACCAGAACGAACGCACGGCATTGGAGATGCCGAAGCGGATGTGGCCGAACAGGCTGCGGTCGAAGTCCTGCAGGCCGGCACGGATGTCCGGATCCTGCGCGGCCTTCATTTCCTTCAGCACCCACGGGTGGCAGAGGATCGCACCCTGGCCGAAGATCAGCAGGCTGCGGGTCATGATGTTGGCGCCTTCCACGGTGATCGCGATCGGCGCGGCCTGCCAGCTGCGCCCGGCGAAGTTGCGCGGGCCGAGGATGATGCCCTTGCCGCCGATCACGTCCATCATGTCCGAGATCACTTCACGGCTCATGTTGGTGCAGTGGTACTTGGCAATGGCGGACGGCACCGACGGCACGTCGCCGCGGTCCACCGCAGCTGCGGTGGCCTGCGACAGCGCACTGATCTTGTACGCCTTGCCGCCAATGCGGGCCAGTGCTTCTTCCACGCCCTCGAAGCGGCCGACCGACAGGCCGAACTGCTTGCGGATGCGCGCATAGGCGCCGGTCACGGCGGCACCGGCCTTGGCACCGCCACTGGCGGTGGACGGCAGGGTGATCGAGCGACCCACGGCCAGGCACTCGTTGAGCATGTTCCAGCCCTTGCCGGCCATGGCAGCGCCACCGATCAGCTGGGTCAGCGGAATGAACACGTCCTTGCCGCGGATCGGGCCGTTCTGGAAGGTCGAGTTCAGCGGGAAGTGGCGGCGACCGATTTCAACGCCGGCGGTATCACGCGGCAACAGGCCCAGGGTGATGCCGATGTCGCGGGTTTCACCGATCAGGCCATCCGGGTCGTACATGCGGAAGGCCAGGCCGATCAGCGACGCGACCGGGGCCAGGGTGATGTAACGCTTGTCGAAGGTCAGCTTGACGCCGAGCACCTGCTCGCCGTTCCACTCGCCCTTGCAGACGATGCCGTAGTCCGGAATGGAGGTGGCGTCGGAGCCGGCGAACGGGCCGGTCAGGCCGAAGCAGGGCACTTCGCGGCCATCGGCCAGGCGCGGCAGGTACTGGTCCTTCTGCTCCTGGGTGCCGTAATGCACCAGCAGTTCGCCCGGGCCCAGCGAGTTCGGCACGCCGACGGTGGAGCTGACCACCGAGGACACCGAGGCCAGCTTCTGGATCACCTTGTGGTGGGCCAGCGCGGAGAAGCCGAGGCCGCCGTATTCCTTCGGAATGATCATGCCGAAGAACTTGTTCTTCTTGATGAAGGCCCACAGTTCCGGCGGCAGGTCGGCATGGACGTGGGTGATTTCCCAGTCGTTGACCATCTTGCACAGCTCTTCGACCGGGCCATCGAGGAAGGCCTGCTCTTCCGCGGTCAGCTGCGGCTTGGGGTAGTTCAGCAGGATGTTCCAGTCCGGGTCACCGGTGAACAGCTCGCCTTCGAAACCGACCGAGCCGGTTTCCAGCGCGATGCGCTCGGTCTGCGACAGCGGCGGCAGCACCTTGCGGAACACCTTCATCATCGGGCCGGTCAGCAGCGGCTTGCGGATGAACGGCAGCAGCAGCGGCACGGCGATCACCGCCAGCACGGCGGCGGCAACGATCGTGGCGGTCTGGTTGACGTAGGGCACGAACCAGCAGGCGACCAGCAGGGCCACGCTGATCAGCGTCCAGGTAACCAGCCGCATGCGGTGGTAGGCGACGAACGCGCCTGCCAGCAGCAGGGCGAGGAAGGGAAGAACGATGCTCATGAGCGTGCTCCGGTGACGTGCTCGTTTGTGGCGGACGAAGCCGCAGCATCCGCTGCGGGCAACACGTCCAGATAGTCCAACACAGTAGCGGTAAAGGCGTTGTTGTCGTCGCCGGCAACCATATGCGTGGCCTGCGGCAGCTGTACATGGCGCGCGTGCGGCGCCAACGCCAGGAATTCGGCCACGGTCTGTGGCGTGACCAGATCGCTGCGACCGCCGCTGACCAGCAGCAACGGGCACTTCACCTGGCGCGCGGCTTCAGCCAGCGCGTCCTGGTGCTGCTCGCTGTCGCGGGCCAGTTCGGCCACCAGGCGCGGGTCCCAGTGCCAGCGCCAGCGGCCGTGGTCGTCCTCGCGCAGCAGGGCGCGCAGCGACTGTTCGGATTTGCGCGGGCGGTGCGGCATGTAGGCCGAGATCACGTCGGCGGCCTGGGCCAGCGACGCGAAGCCATCGGGGTGAGCGGTCATGAAGGCCAGGATGCGTTCGACCCCAGCGGTATCCCAGCGCGGGGTGATGTCGACCAGCACCATCGCCGAGAACAGGCCCGGCCAGCGCGATTCGGCGAGCAGGCCGAACAGGCCGCCCATCGATGCTGCAACCAGCACCGGTGGGCGCGGTTGCTCGCCGGCCAGCACGATCAGGTCATCGGCGAACTGTTCGCCGTGATAGGGCAGGTCGGCGGCATTCCAGTCCGAATCGCCATGGCCGCGGGCATCGTAGGCCAGGGTCTGCAGGCCAGCTGCAGACAGTGCGCCGGCGGTCGCATTCCAGGCATGCCGGGTCTGGCCGAAGCCATGTGCGAACAGCACACGGCCTCGACGGCCGTGGTCACTGGCGGTGGCGGCCAGACGGGTGCCATGGGCCGCTTCCAGGCGCAGGTCATGGAACGCAGCGGGAGTCGGGGACGTAACCATACTTGCTAGTATGGATTGCTTCGGAAGGAAGTCAATACTGCATCGTATGGTGCGATGCGGAAGGCCATCCGGACTGCTCTGCGACGGATTCGGCCGCATTCGCGTACTGCAACGAACCCCGGCGTATGGTTAAATCAGCCCATGAATCAACCTGACGCTTCCGCCGGCGAACCGCGCGCCGGCCGCAACAGCCGCCTGAGTGCCGAAGACTGGGCCCAGGCGGCCCTCGATCTGATTGCTGAACAAGGCGTGGGTGCCGTCGCGGTGGAACCGTTGGCGCGGCGCCTGGGCGTGACCAAGGGCAGTTTCTACTGGCATTTCCCCTCGCGTGATGCGTTGCTGCAGGCCGCGCTGGAGCGTTGGGAGCTGTTCGAACAGGAACAGGTGTTCGGCAGTCTCGAAGACGTGCCCGATCCCCGGGTGCGCCTGCGCCAGCTGTTCCAGATGGTCGCCCATGAGGTGCAGCCGCACATCATCTACAGCGAACTGCTGAAGGCGCTGGACCACCCGATGGTGCGTCCGGTGATCGACCGCGTCTCGCAGCGCCGCCTGGATTACCTGATCGCCTCGTTCCGCCAGGCCGGGCTCAGCTCGACCGATGCACGCCATCGCGCGCGCCTGGCCTACGCGGCCTATGTAGGCTTCCTGCAGCTGTCGCTGCAGCTGCAGCAACCCAAGCAGGCCCGCGAAGATTTCGAGGCCTACGTCGAGCATCTGATCGACACGCTCATCCCCAGCTGAATGGGCAAGGGGGCGTCCTGCTGAGGCTGGAAGCGTCAAGCAGGACGGCCTCAATGCGCCAACGTATGTCGCAGTGAGACCGATTTCACGCGATTTGGGCGTTTTCTTAACGACTCTTTAATTCCAGATCAAGTGTGGCTACTATCGGGTCACCAGTCGTTTTTGTGCCTCCTTTTCTGGCACGCCGGCTGGACTCAGCACACAACCCAAGATCCATGGAGAGAGAGCCCATGAAGTTGAACAGCAACAAGCTGCGCGATGCTGTGTGCGTTGCGTTGGCGGCCAGCGCCGCATCCGTGGCCGGCACCGGCACGGCCCTCGCCCAGCAAGCGACCAATCTGGACCGCATCGAAGTCACCGGTTCGCGCATCCGTACCGTCGACGTCGAAACCGCCCAGCCCGTCCTGACCCTCAACCGCGCGGATATCGAGAAGCAGGGCTTCTCGTCGGTCGCCGACATCCTGCAGAACATCAGCGCCGTCGGTTCGCCGCCGATCAGCCGTGCCCAGCCGCTGTCCTCGGGCGAAGCCGTGGGCGGTACCTACATCAGCCTGCGTGATCTCGGTGCCACCCGTACCCTGGTGCTGCTCAACGGCAAGCGCCTGGGCATCACCACCGGTGGCCTGCAGGACATCTCGACCGTGCCGGTGTCGGCCATCGAGCGCATTGAAGTGCTGAAGGATGGCGCTTCGTCGATCTACGGTTCCGATGCTATCGCCGGCGTCATCAACATCATCACCCGTACCAACTTCGAAGGCGCCACCGGCAGCGTCTACTACGGCCAGTACAGTGAGGGCGACGGTGCCACCCGCACCATGGACTTCACCATGGGCGTGAAGGGTGAGCGCGGTTCGCTGACCATCGGTGCCGAGTACGCCAAGGAAGACAAGGTGCGGGCGGCGGATCGTCCGTACGGTGCCTTCCCGCGCAGCGCCAACCACCCGGACTTCGGCTGGACCACCGTCGGTGAATTCGGTGGCTTCGTCAGCCGTCCGGCCGATGGCCTGCCGGGCGTCACCTATCCGGCTGCCAGTGCGGGCAATCCCAACCGCGAAGTGCGCGTGATCCTGCGTGAGGGTGGCAACCCGAACAACAAGGCCGACTACGTCGCGCAGAACGTCAACAGCTTGGTCACCAAGGACAAGACCAATACCAACCTGCAGACCGACCTGCGTACCCCGCAGGAACGCCGCGCGGTGTTCGTCGATGGTATCTATGACCTGACCGACAATGTGCGCCTGCGCACCAACATGCTGTACAGCTACCGCGATTCGAACCGTCAGATCGCCGGCTACCCGTACCAGGCGCTGGCCTTCACTTCGCCGATGTCGGCCACCAGCGCGTTCAACCCGCTGGGCACCGAAATCAGCAACTGGTGGCGTCGTACCCTGGAAGTGCCGCGCAACACCCGCGCCGAACTGACCACGTTCCGCTTCAGTGGTGGCCTGGAAGGCAGCTTCGAGTTCGCTGACCGTCTGTTCGACTGGGATGTCGGCTACCTGTACAACAACAACAAGCTGGTCCAGACCAGCACCGGTGACCTCAACCTGACCGCGCTGCGTGCGGCGGTGGGCCCGTCCTTCATCAACAGCAGCGGCGTGGCGCAGTGCGGTACCGCCGCCAGTCCGATTCCGCTGAACCAGTGCGTGCCGTACAACCCGTTCCTGCGTGCCGGCATTCCGAGCAACGGTGCCAATGGCGCATTGACCGGCAATGATGCGCTGCAGAAGCTGCTGTTCCCGGCGGCTCACTCCACCGCCGAGACCACCACCAAGGTCGTGACCGCCAACCTGGCCGGCAGCCTGTTCACCCTGCCTGCGGGCGATCTGGGCTTCGCCGTCGGTATCGAACACCGCAAGGAAACGGGCAGCTTCAGCCCGGATGCGCTGGTGCAGTCGGGCAACACTTCCGGCCTGGCCAACTTCCCGACCGGTGGTGGCTACAAGGTTGACGAAGTCTATGCCGAGTTCAACATACCGATCCTGGCCGATCTGCCGGGCGCCCGCGAGCTGAGCCTCAACGCGGCCACCCGTCATTCGGACTACGACACCTTCGGCACCACGCTGAACAGCAAGTTCGGCTTCAAATGGAAGCCGGTCGATTCAGTGCTGATCCGCGGTACCTGGGCCGAGGGCTTCCGTGCCCCGACCATCGCCGACCTGTACAGCGGTGGTTCGCAGTCGTTCGACTTCTACACCGATCCGTGCGATTCGGTCTATGGCGCTGCGCGTACCAATGCTGCGGTGCGTGCCCGTTGCGCCGCCGCACTGCCGGCTGGCGTCAATGTCGCTAACTTCCGCCAGCAGCAGCAGGGCTTCACCCCGACCACCGCTGCGTCGTCGCAGACGCCGTTGGCCTTCGTTTCGGGTTCGAACGACCAGCTGACTCCGGAAACCTCGACGTCCAAGACGCTGGGCGTGGTGTGGAGCCCGGGCTTCATCCAGAACTTCAACATGTCGCTGGACTGGTGGGAAATCCGTGTCGAGAACACCATCATCGCCGACACGGCCAACCTGATCCTCAACGATTGCTACCTCAACGACATCGCGTCGCGCTGCTCGGCCTTCACGCGCGACCCGGTGACCGGCATCGTCAACAACCTCAACCGCACCGGCATCAACGCCGGCTACCGCGAGGTGGAAGGCTTCGATCTGGACGTCAGCTACCGCCTGCCGACCGATCGCTTCGGTAACTTCAGCGCGCAGTGGACCAGCACCTACACCTCGCGTGATGACCTGGTCACCACCAAGAACCCGGTCACCCACCCGAACCCCCGCACCGGCGTGGGCTGGGCGGGCGGCGCGTTCCGCGTGCGTTCGAACCTGAACCTGGGTTGGGAAATGGGTGACTTCGGCGCCAGCTGGACCGTCCGTTACTTCTCGGGCATGAAGGAGTCGTGCCTGAGTGCTGTGACGTTCCCGGAAGAGTGCAACCTGCCGAACTACGCCTCGCCGAACAACCAGGGCGTGGCCGTGGGCAGCGCGACCAACCAGCGTGGCGCAACGGTGTTCAACGACGTCCAGCTGCGCTGGAGCGCGCCGTGGAACGCGACCGTGGCGGTGGGTGCCAACAACGTGTTCGGCCGCGTGGGCCCGACCATGTACAGCCAGCCGAACGCCAACGTCTCCTACTACGGTGGCTTCGACATCGGTCGCTTCCTGTACATGAAGTACACGCAGCGCTTCTGATTGCAGCGTAATCCGTACGTGTGACATGGCCGCGCCCCGAAAGGGGCGTGGCCTTTTTCATGGGGTGGGTTCGCCGGCCGGCACCGGGCGGAACGGCCCAGTGCACGTCGCCATGCACGCAGCCGCAGGCAGGTGACGTTGTGTCACCAGGGAGGTAGAAGAGAAGAGCATCGCAGCGTTGACGCTGCGATCAGGCAGGGGGCTTACAGGTCCTGCTCGTAGCGCACGTACGGCACGGTGCCGTCGTCGTTGCTCTCGTTGCGGGGCGAGAACGGGTTCTTGCCGCGGCTGATCACATTCTCGGCGCCGACGGTGAGCTGGCCGGACCACGGGGTGCGCCAGGTCAGGCCGATACCCAGTCCTTCCCACTTGCCTGGCTTGCCGGGTACGTCAATGACGCGGCCGATGATGCTGCCGGTGAAGTTGCCATAGCCGGCACCGATGCTCAGGCTTTTGCTGTCCCAGCGATCGACGATGGCCGGTGAGGCATCGGCCAGTGGCACCAGCCGCGCCTTGGCGTAGGTGCCGGCGATGGAGACGAAACCTTCGCGGCCGATGTTCTTCTGCGCGAATACGGTCAGGTCGTTCTGCTCGGCACGCAACGAAGGTGTCTTGTTCGGCCCGGACAACCAGGCCGGCAGGGTTTCACGGCCGGTACCGGCGGTGATGCCCAGGCGGCTGTTGCCACGGTTCAGCGCAGCGGTGCCGGTGAAGCGGCGGCTGTTGAGGTCATCGTCATCGCCGAGGCTGGCCAGCATGCAATGGCTGGCCAGTCCGCTCATGCTGGTTCCGCTGCTGTTGCAGAGCAGGCCCAGCGAGTCGCCGGACGACAGCCCGAAGGCTGCATCCAGCGAGTTGCGGCCGAAGTGCCAGCGCGCGCCGGCCGCCTGTTCGCCGGTCGGTTCCAGATACAGCAGGGCCTCGACCTTGCCGCTGCCCTTGTTCCACACCGGCAGCACGGTGCGGGTGTCCTTGCTCTGCGCGTGCACGCCCGTGATCGCGCCAAGGGCGATCAGCAGGGCCAGCGGTAGACGCAGGAAGGTACGCATCGGACCAGTTCAGACAGGGACGGACAACGGAAGTTCCCGCGGATACGGGAACTTGATCCTAGGGTGTTTATGAATTCTTAACAAGCCTTGATCCCCCCAGATGCAAGACAAGCCGTTTACTGAAGCCGTTCAGGCGCCGGCACAGTCCCCTCGGCACCGTGGAACAGTATGCCGAACTCCGTCAACGGAAAGTGATACTCCCGCCCGCAGAATTCGCAACGGACCTCGACCGCGCCGCTGGCTTCGGCGGCAGCACGGGCCTCGTCCTCGCCCAGCGACTGCAGCATCGAGGCCACCCGATCACGGGAGCAGGAACAGGCGAAGGACAGCGGCTTTTCGCCCAGCAGCGCCGGCTGCTCCTCGTGGAACAGCCGGTGCAGCAGCTGCTCGGCCGGGGTGCCCAGCAGTTCGGCCTTGCCCAGGGTCTCGAACAGCGCGCTGGCGCGTGCCCAGCCATCCTCGTCGCCCTCGTCGCCGGGCAGCTTCTGCAGCAGCAGGCCGGCGGCGCCGTCGCGGTCGGCGACCAGCAGCAGGCGGGTTGGCAGCTGCTCGGATTGGCGGAAGTAGTCCTCGAAGGCCTCGTCCAGTTCCGGCGCGGTCAGCCCGACCAGGCTCTGGTAGCGCTGCGGCTCGCGCGGGTCCAGCCCCGGGTTCTCGATGGTGATGGCGAGCAGGGCATCGTCGCCGAGATTGGACAGGTCGCGCGGTGCATCGGCGCCTTCACTGAGCTGGGCAATGCCGCGCAGGGTGCCGGCCGCGGTGCATTCGGCGAACAGGGTGCGCAGTGCAGTGCTGCTGCGCAGCTGGATCGACAGGCGGCCATCGATCTTGGTGTGGCCGGTGAACAGTGCCGAGGCCACGCAGGCTTCACCGAGCAGCTCAGCGGCAGTATCCGGGTACTGGGCGTGGGACAGGATCTCCTGCCAGGTCGCCTGCAGGCGCACATGGACGCCGCGGACACCAGCGTCGGGGAGCAGGAAGCGGATCAGGGAATCGGGGTTGGCGGTCATCGGCTCACATCGCGCGTAAACAGGGGCGGTTGCCGGATAATGTGCCGACAACCAGACAGAAGAAGGATGCACCAGTAATGGGGGCAGCAGGAGAGCAGCACAAGGTAGAGGCGGTTGCGGCTCCGCCACGCCGTCGTCGCTGGCACTGGAAGCGCCTGCTGTGGCTGCCCGTGCTGCTGGCCGCCTTCAGCTGCCTGCAGGTGCTGGTGTTGCGCTTCATCGACCCGCCGCTGTCCACGGTCATGCTGTGGCGCTATGGCGAGGCGCTGGGCGAGGGTGACTGGTCCTATCGCCTGCACTACCAATGGCGGGATATGGAGCAGATGGCGCCGAGCCTGCCGATTTCGCTGGTGGCGGCCGAGGACCAGCGCTTTCCCGAGCACAGTGGCTTCGATCTGCAGGCCATCGAGAAGGCCCGCGACCACAATGCCAAGGGCGGACGCCTGCGGGGGGCCAGCACGATCAGCCAGCAGGTGGCCAAGAACCTGTTCCTCTGGCAGGGCCGCAGCTGGATCCGCAAGGGCCTGGAGGTCTGGTACACGGTGCTGATCGAGGCGCTGTGGCCGAAGGAGCGGATCCTGGAGATGTACGCCAACATCGCCGAGTTCGGTGATGGTGTGTACGGCGCGCAGGCGGCGGCGAAGAAATTCTGGGGCAAGGATGCGGCGCGGCTGAGCCCGGCCGAGAGTGCGCGGTTGGCGGCGGTGCTGCCGGCACCGCGGCGCTACAACGCAGCGGCGCCGGGGCCGTATGTGCAGCGGCGCGCGGCGTGGATCCAGCGCCAGGCGCGGCAGCTGGGTGGGGCGGCGTACCTGTCGGAGGAGTGAGGCCCAGGCGGCCCGGTCGGCAGGCCGTGCGCCTGCCGGCGACGTACAATCCGGGCATGACCCGCGAACGGCTTACTTTCGTCATCGCTGCCTACAACGAGGCCCTGGCACTGCCGCTGCTGCATCCGCGGTTGTGCGCCGTGCTCGACGGCATGCCCGACATCGAGGGCCACATCCTCTATGTGGACGATGGCAGCCATGACGGCACCTGGGAGGTGATTGCCGGCCTGGCCCAGTCCGATGTACGGGTCTCCGCCCTGAAGCTGTCGCGTAACTTCGGCAAGGAAGCAGCGCTGACCGCCGGCCTGGATCTGGTGCGCGACGGCGCGGCGATGATCCTTGACGCCGATGGCCAGGACCCGCCGGAACTGGTGCCGGAGTTTGTCGCGCGTTGGCGCGAAGGCCATGACAACGTCTACGGCACGCGCATGGCCCGCGATGGCGAGGCATGGGTCAAGCGCGCTACTGCCGCGATGTTCTACCGGGTGATCGGGCGCCTGTCGCGCACACCGATCCCCGCCGATACCGGCGATTTCCGCCTGCTCTCGGCGCGCGCGTTGAGTGCACTGCGCGAAATGCGTGAGCGCCACCGCTTCATGAAGGGCCTTTTCAGCTGGGTCGGATTCAAGCGGATCGCGGTGCCCTATCACCGCCATGCGCGCGTGGCCGGATCCAGCAAGTTCAGTCTGTGGCGGCTGTGGAATTTCGCCCTGGAGGGCATCACCGGGTTCTCGACCGTCCCGCTGCGCGCGGCGACCTACATGGGCCTGGCGACGGCGGCGGTGGCCTTCGTGTTCGGTGTCTGGGTGATCGCCAAGGCGGCCCTGTACGGCGACCGGGTTGCCGGCTGGCCGACGATGATGGCGGTGATCCTGTTCCTGGGCGGCGTGCAGCTGATCGCACTTGGCTTGATCGGTGAGTACCTGGGCCGGCTGTACGAGGAGTCCAAGCAGCGGCCGTTGTACCTGGTTGACGCGTGGCTAGCATCCGCCGTGGCAGACTCGGCCCTGCAACCCACCCTTGGAGGGCAGGCGGATGACCACGGTACGGCAACTGTTGGACGGCAAGTCTCCTGAAGTACATGCGGTCGCGCCGGATGCGGCGGTGATCGACGCGATCCGGTTGATGGCGGAAAAGGGCATTGGTGCGGTGCTGGTGATGGACGGGCCGCGGCTGGTCGGCATCCTGTCCGAGCGCGATTACGCGCGCAAGATCGTGCTGCGCGATCGTTCGTCGCGCGATACGGCGGTGGCGGAGATCATGACGGCGCAGGTGGTGACGGTGTCGCCGGGCGAGCAGGTGGAACACTGCCTGCAGCTGGTGACCGACTACCGCATCCGCCACCTGCCGGTGGTGGAGGGCGCACAGGTGCTGGGAGTGATCTCCATCGGCGACCTGGTGAAGTCGGTGATCGATGCGCAGCGGCGGGAGCTGGATCAACTGCAGCAGTACATTGTGGCGGGGTGAGGAGTTCGCTGGCGGGCCTGCGGCCCGCCGGCCCGCTTTTCGAAGCTCAAAGCCAAAGCCAAAGCAGCGCCTTCCTGATACGTCGGGGAGGCGGAGGGCATGGCCGTGCAGGACACGCCGTAAACCCCTCCCTGGGGGCTCGATGGCGCCATCCATGGCGCCAACGGTCCTGCACGGCCATGCCCTCCGCCCCTGGACACGTTCCTGCGAGCGCGGTGCATACATGCGCGGTGGCTCGCCTTCGGTAGCTGCCAACCTTGGTTGGCAACAGTTTTTGACTTTGCTTTTTTCTTTTGACTTTGAATTTCCGCTCTCGTTCCGCGCGCTGGAAACTGTCCGGAGCCGGAGCAAGGCGGCAGGCAGGACCGTGAGGCGCATGGATGCGCCGACCGAGCCTACAGGGACGTATTTACGGCGTGTCCTGCCTGTCGCCTTGCTCCGGCTCTACGCGCGGAAAAACGAGGCGCCGCGAACAACGCTTCTACTTCGCATACTGCCCCCCGCAGTCGGCATCCTTCCCTGGCCCCAGTTCGATGGTCGCCAGCAACGCCGCCGGTGGGGCGATGCTGCCCAGTGCCAGGGCCACGGCTCCCCGGATGCCCAACGCCTTGAAGTCCGGGCGGAATGACGGGTCCTTGAACGTGCCGGAGATGTGCAGCGGCGAGCGGAGTACCAGGATGCTCTTGTCCTTCGGGCGCGGCTTCAGGAGCAGGTCCAGGCTCTCGTCGCGCAGGCTGACTGTGCCTTCGCCGATGAGGATCGTATCGGTGGTGTCCACCGCCAGCGCCTCGCTGGTCATCAGGCCGTCGCGCACGCCGAAGTCGGCGAAGGCGCAGCGCAGGGGGATCTGCTTGTCGCCGGTCACCAGGAATTTCAACGATTCGGTGATGTCCAGGCCCGCTAGTTCCATCACCAGGTTGCCGACATGGCCGCGACCCATCGCCAGGCCGACCTTGCCACTGCTGCTGCCGAGCATTGCGGCGATCGAGTTGCCGTGGCCGCTCAGGTCCACATTACCGCCGATGCCGCCCTTGGCCTGCTCGGCCAGCTTGGCATCCGGGAACAGTTGGCCCAGCTGTACACCGCGCACGCTGGCCTTCAGTGCGGTGGCGATCTGCGGCTGGCGTGCGTCCATGCGGATGGTGCTGCGGATATCGCCGCCGGCCACGCCGAAGTTCAGCGGGTCCAGCCGCAGCACGCCATCATCCAGCAACAGGTGCGCATCCATGTCATCCAGCGGCAGTGACGGCGCATTGATGCGGTGGGCCTTCCAGCGCACGTCGGCATCCATTGCGCGCAGCTTGCCCAGGTTGTACGGGGTATCCGGCAGCACCCGCGCGCTGGCCGCAACGCGTGCGGCCTCGGCCTTCTGCTGCGCGTTCGCGGTTTCGCCGCCGCCGGTCTTCGGTGGTGCACCGACGAATCCGGCCAGGTCGTCGAAGTCCAGGCGCTTGGATTCCAGTGTGGCGGTCAGCCGCGGCCGTGCGCCGCCCACCTCGAACTGCAGGTTGCCGCCGAGGTCGCTGTCGCCGACCTTGCCGGTGAACTGCTCATAGCGCCAGACGTTGTGGTCGCGCTTGAGACGGCCGTCCAGGGCATAGGGGGGCGACGGTGGGATGGCGATACCCAGCAGCGGATAGAGATCGGCAAGATCCTGGCCGCTGAGCGCGAACTGCAGGTCGAACATGCGCAGCTGGAAGGGATTGGTCAGCGTACCGGTGGCCACCGCATGGGTGGCGCCGGCGCGGCCATCGAGGTGGATGCGGAACGGATGATCACTGTCGGTCAGCTGCAGTGGAGATTCGGTGCCGCCGCGCAGGGTGAACGGGTTGCCCCGCCAGCGACCCTTGCCCTGTACCAGCAGCGGTGGTGCGGCGTCGGCCTGCTTCGGCTGGCCGCTGCGCACATCCACACGGATGTCGGTGCGGCCCAGAGCGTCGAGGAACTGCAGGCGCCCGTCATCGATGCGCAGGCGCTTGAGCTGCGGGCTGGTCCCGCCGGAGCGGTCCCCGAGGAAATCCCAGTTGCCTGGTTCATCCTTGCGCGGCGCAGTTTCCAGCAGCACGTCCGGCCGGGTCAGGCGCACCTCGGGCAGTTGCACGCTGCCGCGCAGCAGGGGCCACACCCGCACATCGATCTCGATGCGGTCGGCCGTGGCCATCTCCGGCTGCTTCGACCAGCTTGCATTGGCGAAGGTGATCGCATCGGCGCGGACCGTGCTGGTGCGGCCAAGGTCGACATCCAGATGGCCGATGTGCAGCGCACGGCCGGTGCGCGCCTGCACGGCGCGCTCGACCGGGCCCTTGAACCAGTTCCAGTCCCACAGAGCGATCAGCAGCAGGATCGCGGCCAGCAGGAAGACCAGCACGGCCAACCCGCGCTGGCCGCGCGGGCCTGGGCGGCGGAAACGCCAGCGGGATGCGCGTGGCGCGGCAGGGGAGGGGGCAGCATTCACGCTGCCATGGTTGCCCCCTGATCGTGGAGGGGGCGCGAAGCGTCCATGTGCGTGGTGTGCACAAGCCGCGCGCGTGCGCGCTTACAGCACCTGCATGGTGACTGCGACGAAGTGGCAGACGCTGCCGCCGATCACGAACAGGTGCCAGATCGCATGCGAATAGGGGATCGATTCACGGTGATAGAAATACGTGCCCAGCGTGTACGACAGGCCGCCACCGAACAGCCAGGCCAGGGTGCCGCCGTCGATCGAAGCCCACATCGGCTTGATCGCCACCACTACCAACCAGCCCATGGCGATGTAGATCACGGTTGAGAGCACCTTGAAGCGGCCGGTGTAGAACAGCTTGAACACCACGCCGCCCAGCGCAAGCGCCCAGATCGCGGTGAACAGGCCCCAGCCCCAGGGGCCGCGCAGGCCGATCAGGGTGAATGGCGTATAGGTGCCGGCGATCAACACGTAGATCGCGCAATGGTCGAAGACCTTCAGGCGGCCCTTGGCGACCGGATGCTGGATGGCGTGGTACAGCGTGGAGGCGGTATACAGCAGCAACAGGGCGATACCGAACACGATCGCACTGGCCAGCTGCCAGCCGTCACCGTAGATCGCGGCCAGGGTGATCAACACCGCACTGGCGGCCAGGGCGAATACCGCGCCCAACCCGTGGGTCAAGGCGCTGGCGATTTCTTCACGGATCGAAGCAATGGACGTCGTGGACATGGGCATGGGCATCGGTCACGGGGAGGGGGACCCGCGTGCCCCTATCATCGCCGCGATGGCCGGTGCGTGCACGCCCGTCACCGTATGGTGGGTGAATCCCAGCGTTGCGGGGGATGAATCGCCCGCGACTGCTGGGGTCAGAGCCCTTTCCTTGCGGAAAGGGATCCGACCCCACGGCTCAGCCGACCGAAACGGTATGCGCCGCTTCGCGAGTGGCCGAGAAACGCACGTCGGGCGAGCGTTCCTGGGCCAGCTGCAGGTTGACCCGGGTCGGTGCCAGGTAGACCAGATGGCCGGCAGCATCCAGCGCCAGGTTCAGCGCGTTCTTCTCGCGGAACTCTTCCAGCTTCTTCTCGTTGCCGCAGTGGACCCAGCGTGCGGTGCTGACGCTGACCTGCTCGAAGGTGGCTTCCACGCCATATTCGTCCTTCAGGCGGTAGGCGGCCACGTCGAACTGCAGCACGCCGACGGCGCCGAGGATGAGGTCGTTGCTGGTCAACGGGCGGAAGAACTGGGTCGCGCCTTCCTCGGACAGCTGGGCCAGGCCCTTCTGCAGCTGCTTGAGCTTCAGCGGATCACGCAGGCGGGCGCGGCGGAACAGTTCCGGGGCGAAGTTGGGGATGCCGGTGAAGGTGACCGCTTCGCCTTCGGTGAAGGTATCGCCGATCGAGATGGTGCCGTGGTTGTGGATGCCGATCACATCGCCGGGCCACGCCTCGGCGGCGATCTCGCGGTCGCTGGCCATGAAGGTCAGCGCGTTGGCCAGCTTCATGTCCTTGCCGGTGCGCACGTGGAAGGTCTTCATGCCGGCGCTGAAACGGCCCGAGCAGATGCGCATGAACGCCACGCGGTCACGGTGCTGCGGGTCCATGTTGGCCTGGATCTTGAACACGAAGCCGGTCAGCTTGTTCTCTTCCGGGGCGATCACCCGGCCGGTGGTGGTGCGCGCCTGCGGCGGTGGTGCATGCTCGACGAAGAAGTCCAGCAGCGGCTGCACGCCGAAGTTGTTCACGCCCGAGCCGAAAAACACCGGGGTCTGCTTGCCGGCACGGTAAGCGTCGAGGTCGAACGGATGGCTGGCGCCCTGCACCAGATCCAGCTCGTCGCGCAGCTCGGCCAGCATCTGTGCACCGATCTTCTCGGCCAGGCCGGGCGCATCGATGGACGGGAAGATGGTGGAGTCCTGGCGGGTGAAGTTGCGGCCCGGTTCGTACAGATGCACCTCGCCGGTCAGCAGGTGGACCACGCCCTTCAGGCGCTGGCCCATGCCGATTGGCCAGGTCACCGGTGCGCACTGGATGCCCAGTACGGTCTCCACTTCATCCAGCAGCTCGATCGGGTCCTTGCCCTCGCGGTCGAGCTTGTTGATGAAGGTCATGATCGGGGTGTCGCGCAGGCGGCACACTTCCATCAGCTTGATGGTGCGCTCTTCCACGCCCTTGGCCACGTCGATCACCATCAGCGCCGAGTCCACCGCGGTCAGCACGCGGTAGGTGTCCTCGCCGAAGTCGGCGTGGCCGGGGGTGTCGAGCAGGTTGACGATCTTGCCCTCGTACGGGAACTGCATCACCGAGGAGGTGACGGAGATGCCGCGTTCCTTTTCCAGCGCCATCCAGTCGGAGGTGGCGTGGCGGGCGGCCTTGCGGCCCTTGACCGAACCGGCCATCTGGATCGCGCCGCCGAACAGCAGCAGCTTTTCGGTCAGCGTGGTCTTGCCTGCGTCAGGGTGGGAGATGATGGCGAAGGTGCGGCGACGCGACGCTTCGTTGGCGACTTCGGACATGGCAGTGGCGCCCGCCCGGGGCGCTTTTCAAAGAGATAAGCGCCCGATTATACCGGCCGGGGCCGGTCAGCGCCCGGTGCCGCCGCCGGCCTCGCCCTGGCGGGCGAACTGCAGCTGGCCCTGCTCGGCGAAGATGCGTGCCGGCACCGAGCGCAGGCCCATGCCGCGGTTGACCTGCACCACGAAGTGCAGGTGCGGCGCGCTGCTGAAGCCACTGTTGCCGGACAGGCCGATCGGCTGTCCGATGCCCACTGCCTGGCCACGGCGCACACGCATACCACCGGCCTGCAGATGGCCGTACAGGGCCATGCTGCCGTCGCTGTGCAGCACGCGGATGAAGTTTGCGCGGGCACCATCGCGTTCACGATCCAGGCCGTTGCCATGGAAGCCGTCCTGGATCTGCATCACCGTGCCCTCGCGCGCGGCCAGCACCAGCGTGCCCTCCGGCAGTGCGAAGTCGACCGCGTCGCGGTTCTCCTCGTCATCATGGCTGAAACGGCCCTGTGGTGCCTGGTCCACGCGCGGACGGGCGTCATCGAACGGCAGGCGGTAGGCCACATCCTCGGCCTGCGCGGCCGGGTTGCCCGGAACCGACCGCAGGCGCAGGTCCAAGGTGCGGCCGTTGACCGGCGCGGGCAGGTGGCCGACGACCAGGCTGCTGTCGCCCTGGATAAGCGACTGTACCGGCAGGCCCTCGACAGGGTGTCCGGGCGCGGCGCGCAGCTCGACCTGCAGTGGCCCGGCCAGGGCATTGTCGATCCGGGCCTGCCACTGCTGGCCGATCGGCTGCAGGCGCAGCTGGGCCATCGGCGCGGCGCTCTGGGCGGTCTCGCCACGGGGGGGCGGAGCGGCCGGGGCGGACTTGGGCACCAGTCCCCACCCCTGGCGCCAGTCGCCGGCGCTTGCCGTCGCGCTTGCCAGCAGGGACAACAACAGGCAGGTCAGGGGCAGGCGCGGCATCAGCGGTTCCAGCGGGTAGGGGCCGCCGGGACTGTAGCCGATCCTGAACGGGACGACCGCGACCGCCTTCGCACAGCTGGGCTGAAAATATTCATCGCTTTATCCGCATGAAAGGATTGACAGTCCCGAAAGAGGCTGGCATCGTAGCTCCACCATCGAGACCGGCAGAGGGACAGGCCCTTTGAAGCCGGGGCAGCCCGCAGGCGCGCAAGCGACTGCGTAGGTGCCAAATCCTGCGGGGACCGTGGCGTCCACCGAAAGATGGTTCGAACCATGCACCGCACGTGCATCTCGAACGCGGGCCCCGCGAAGGCTCGATGGCCGATTCCCCAACCGGATCCCGCCATGAGCTTCGCCGCCAGTACCGCCATTCGCCCCGAACCCTTTGTCCCCGTCAGCGTGCCGGTCGAGGACCGCGTGCATGCCGAGCGCGGTGAGTTCGCCGCGGTGCTGTCGATGCGTCACGCCGGCTCCAGCCCGGTGCGCCTGCGCTATGAGTGGGTCGGCCCGGCCAATGCGCAGGTGGTGGTGCTGGCCGGTGGCATTTCCGCCCATCGCCACGTGGCGTCCAATGCACAGTTCAGCGAGAAGGGCTGGGCCGAAGATCTGGTCGGCAGCGGGCGCGCGCTGGATCCACAGCAGCTGCGTGTACTGGCCTTCGATTTCATCGGTGCCGACGGTGCACTGGATGTGCCGATCGATACCGCCGACCAGGCCGATGCACTGGCGCTGCTGCTGGACCATCTCGGCATCCGCGCGCTGAAGGCGTTCGTTGGCTATTCCTATGGCGCGCTGGTCGGCCAGCAGTTCGCGATCCGTCATCGCGCGCGAGTGCGCCAGCTGGTGCTGGCCAGCGGTGCACATCGCCCGCATCCGTATGCCGCCGCCTGGCGTGCGCTGCAGCGCCGCGCCGTCGCGCTCGGCCAGCTGCAGTGCGGTGAAGACCACGGCCTTGCCCTGGCGCGGCAGTTCGCAATGCTCAGCTACCGTACGCCGGAAGAATTCGGCGAGCGCTTCGATGCCGCGCCGGAAGTCATCAATGGCCGCGTGCGTGTGGCTGCCGAAGACTATCTCGATGCGGCCGGCGCGCAGTACGTCGCGCGCACGCCGGTGACCGCCTGCCTGCGCCTGTCCGAATCGATCGACCTGCACCGCGTTGATCCGACCGCGATCCTGCCACCGACCGTGGTGGTGGCCGTGGAGGGCGACCGCCTGGTGCCGCTGGCCGATCTGGTCGGCCTGGTCGAAGGGCTGGGCCCGCGCGGCAGCCTGCGCGTGCTGCGCTCGCCCTACGGCCACGACGCCTTCCTCAAAGAAACCGATCGCATCGACGCGATCCTCGCCACCGCCTTCCGCACTTCTGGAGAGTCCGCATGAGCCTGCACGCCAACGAGCCGTCCTGTAGTCGCACCACCGCCGCCGTCCGCGCCGGCATCGATCGTGACACCGCGCATGGAGCGGTCACGCCGCCGATCGTGCTGTCGTCGAACTTCAGCTTTGAAGGCTTCGGCAACAAGCGCCAGTACGACTACACGCGCAGTGGCAACCCGACCCGTGACCTTCTGGGCGAGGCGCTGGCGGAACTGGAGGGCGGCGCCGGCGGCGTCATTACCGCCACCGGCATGGGCGCGATCAACCTGGTGCTGAACGCGCTGCTGCAGCCTGGCGACACCCTGGTGGTGCCGCACGATGCCTACGGCGGCAGCTGGCGCCTGTTCAATGCGCTGGCGAAGAAGGGCCACTTTGAGCTGGTCACCGCCGATCTGACCGATCCGCGCGCGCTGGCGCAGGCATTGGCCACCCAGCCGAAGCTGGTGCTGGTGGAAACGCCGTCCAACCCGCTGCTGCGCATCACCGACCTGCGCTTCGTCATCGAGGCGGCACACAAGGCTGGTGCGCTGGTGGTGGTCGACAACACCTTCCTGTCGCCGGCGCTGCAACAACCGCTGTCGTTCGGCGCGGACCTGGTGCTGCATTCGACCACCAAGTACATCAACGGCCACAGTGATGTGGTCGGCGGTGCGGTGATCGCGCGTGATCCGGCACTGCATGAGCAGCTGGTGTGGTGGGGCAATGCGCTGGGCCTGACCGGTTCGCCGTTCGATGCTTTCCTGACCCTGCGTGGCCTGCGCACGCTGGATGCGCGCCTGCGCGTGCACCAGGAGAACACCGCCTCGATCGTGGCCCTGCTGGATCAGCATCCGGCGGTCGGCGCGGTCTACTACCCGGGCCTGGCAGATCATCCGGGCCATGCCATCGCCGCTCGCCAGCAGAGTGGCTTCGGCGCGATGCTGTCGTTCGAACTGGCAGGCTGTGCCGGTGACGATCCGCATGCCGCTGTGCGCGCCTTCGTCGACGGCCTGCGTTGCTTCACCCTGGCCGAATCGCTGGGTGGCGTCGAAAGCCTGATCGCGCATCCGGCCACCATGACCCATGCGGCGATGACCGCCGAAGCGCGCGCGGCCGCCGGCATCAGCGAAGGCCTGCTGCGCCTGTCGGTCGGCATCGAGGCCGAGCGTGACCTGCTGGCGGATCTCGGCGCAGCGCTGCAGCGCGCCGAAGCCGTGATCGATGCGGCTGCGCGCCGCAAACAGGTGGTGGATGCATGAGCGCACTCGCCGCTGACATTCCTGCGCTGGGCGCGGGGCGCCTGGCGCTGCTCGGCACGGGCACGGTTGGTTCGGCCTTCGTGCAGCGCTACCAGGCATTGCAGGCGCGCGGGCTTGAGCTGCCCAGCGTGCAGTGGCTGGCCAATTCGCGCACCGCGCTGGCGATCGATCGTGATCTGGCGCTGCCGCTGGAACTGGCGCGGCGTGCGCCGCGTGATGGCCAGAACTCGCCGCCATGGGCCAGTGCCGAAGGGCTGGAGCGTGGCGACGTGGTTGTCGATGCGACCGCCAGTGAAGACGTCGCCGCGCGTCACGTGCAGTGGCTGGCACGCGGTGTGCACGTGGTGACTGCCAACAAGCTGGGTCGTGGCGCGCAGCTGGCACGCGCACAGGCCATTGCAGAGAGCTGTGCCGACAGCGGTGCGCGCTACGGCGACAGCGCCACGGTGGGCGCGGGCCTGCCGTTGCTGAGCAGCCTGCGCGCGCTGGTAGCCGGTGGCGACCACATCCACGCCATCGAGGGCGTGCTGTCCGGTTCGCTGGCCTGGCTGTTCCATCGCTATGACGGCCAAGCGCCGTTCTCGGCGGCGGTGCGCGAAGCGCTGGCGGCGGGCTACACCGAACCCGACCCACGCCTGGACCTGTCCGGCGAGGATGTGCGCCGCAAGCTGCTGATCCTGGCCCGCAGCAGCGGGCTGGCGCTGGATGCTTCGCAGGTGCAGGTGGATTCGCTGGTGCCGGAAACACTGGCAGCGTTGCCGCTGGAGGATGCGGTGGCTGCGCTGGAACAGCTGGATGCGCCGCTGCAGGCGCGCTGGCAGCAGGCACGCGACAACGGGCGTGTGTTGCGTTTTGTCGGTCGCGTTGATGGCAACGGTGCGCAGGTAGGCCTGCGCGAGCTGCCGGCCGATCATCCGCTGGCACAGGGCGCGGGCACCGACAACCGGGTAGCGATCCACAGCGATCGCTATCAGCGCCAGCCGTTGTTGATCCAGGGGCCGGGCGCGGGCGCGGAAGTCACTGCGGCCGCGCTGCTGGATGACGTGCTGCGGATCGTGGGTTGACGTCCCTGCTGCTGCGCTCGCCGGGCATGGCCCGGCGCTACCAACCCCGCTCGCAGGTAGCGCCGGGCCATGCCCGGCGGACCCGCAATCTCAACGCGACTCCAACGCCTTCAACAACGCCGCATTGAACTGCTTCGGGTCCTGCACCTGCGGCGAATGGCCCAGCTCGGCGAACTCGACCAGCGTCGCACCGGGAATCGCCGCCGCCGCTGCCTTGCCCAGCACCGGATAGTTGCCCAGCGTTGCCTTCAGTTCCGGCGGCGCCAGGTCACGGCCGATCGCGGTGCGGTCCTTCTGGCCGATGAACAGCGTGGTCGGCACCTGCAGGTTCTTCAGCTCGTAGACCACCGGCTGGTTGAACACCATGTCCGAGGCCAGGGCCTGGCTCCACGCGACGGCCTGCTTGCCGGGGCCTTCGTACATGCCCGACTGCATCCTCGCCCAGGTTTCATAAACCGGCTTCCATTGGCTGTCGTAGTACACGTCCAGCTGGTAGCGGCGGATGCTGTCGTAGCTGGTTTTCATTTCGCCGGCGTACCACGTATCCACGCTGCGCCATGGCACGCCCAGCGCCTTCCAGTCTTCCAGTCCGATCGGGTTGACCAGTGACAGACTGCGCAGGTCCTGCGGGTACATCAGCGCATAGCGCACCGCCAGCATGCCGCCCATCGAATGGCCGACCAGATGCACCGGCATGTCCTCCAGTTGCAACTGCTGCAGCAGCGCATGGGTGTTGGCCGCCAGCTGCGCGAACGAGTACTGGTAGCGCTCGGGCTTGCTGGACTTGCAGAAGCCCACCTGGTCGGGCGCGATGACCCGGTAACCGGCGTTCAGCAGCGGCGCGATGGTCTGTTGCCAGGTGGCTGCGCAGAAATTCTTGCCGTGCAGCAGTACCACCACACCGATGGCGCGGCGCTTGGGCAGGACATCCAGATAGGCCATCTCCACAGGCTGCCGCTGTGATTCCAGCGCGAACGTCTTGACTGGATAGCCGTAGTCGAAACCCTCCAGCCGCGGCCCGTAAGTGGGCGCGGCCAGGGCCGGCAACGACAGGCAGGCAAGCAGGGCAGTGGCGATCACGCGCATGGGGTAATCCGGGGCGAGGGAGCCCCGAGCCTAACCGGAACGCGGTGATGGTGTCGTCCGACCGGCCAGGGACAACGGGGTAGAGTCGACTGGCAGTCGACTGCTCTTCGATCAGACCGCGAAAAACCCGCGCTGCGCGCGATAGTCGACTAACAGTTGACTCTACCTGTGGCCCGGCGCCATCGCGCCGAGCCCGGTCGAGCTCAGCACTCGATGACGTTCACCGCCAGGCCACCGCGGCTGGTTTCCTTGTACTTGTCCTGCATGTCGCGGCCGGTATCGCGCATGGTCTTGATCACCTTGTCCAGTGACACCTTGTGCTTGCCGTCGCCACGCATCGCCATGCGCGAGGCATTGATCGCCTTCACCGCACCCATCGCGTTGCGCTCGATGCACGGAATCTGCACCAGGCCGCCGATTGGGTCGCAGGTCAGGCCGAGGTTGTGCTCCATGCCGATTTCCGCAGCATTCTCGATCTGGCTGGGGTTGCCACCCAGCGCCGCCACCAGGCCACCGGCCGCCATCGAACAGGCTACGCCCACTTCGCCCTGGCAGCCGACTTCGGCGCCGGAGATCGAGGCGTTTTCCTTGTACAGGATGCCGATCGCCGCCGAGGTCAACAGGAAGTCGAACACGCGCTGCTCGTTCGCGCCCGGGCAGAAACGGTCGAAGTAATGCAGCACCGCAGGCAGTACGCCGGCTGCACCGTTGGTCGGTGCGGTCACTACGCGGCCACCGGCCGCGTTTTCCTCGTTCACCGCCAGCGCATACAGATTGACCCAGTCCAGCGTGGTCAGCGGATCGCGCATCGCCGCTTCCGGCTTCGACGACAGCTCGCGGTACAGCGCCGGTGCACGACGGCCCACCTTCAAGCCACCCGGCAGCACGCCTTCTTCGCGGATCCCGCGGCTGACGCACGACTGCATCGCGCTCCAGATCTCGCGCAGGTTGGCGCGGATCTCGTCTTCGCTGCGCCAGCACTTCTCGTTCTCGAACATCAGCTGGGCGATGCTCAGGCCGCTGCGCGCGGTCTGCGCCAGCAGCTCGTCGCCGCTCTTGAACGGGTAAGGCAGCGGGGTTTCGTCGGGCACGATGCGGTCATCAGCCGCGTCGTCCTGGTTGACCACGAAGCCACCGCCGACCGAGTAGTAATCGCGGGTGGCGAGCACTTCGTCGTCGGCGTTGTACGCGGTGAAGCGCATGCCGTTGGTGTGGTAGGGCAGCTTCTGGCGCTTGTTCATGCCGAGGTCGCGCTTCTCGTCGAAGGCGATCTCGTGCTGGCCCATCAGCTGGATGCGCTTGCTGCTGCGGATGCGCTCCAGCGTCGCCGGGATGATGTCCGGGTCGATCAGGTTCGGCCGCTGCCCTTCCAGGCCGAGCAGGATCGCCTTGTCGGTACCATGGCCGCGGCCGGTCAGCGCCAGCGATCCGTAGACGTCGGCACGGATGCGCGCGACCTCGTGCAGGCGGCCCGGGTCGAGCAGCCAGCGGTGGATGAATCGCTCGGCGGCCTTCATCGGCCCGACGGTGTGCGAGGAGCTCGGGCCAATGCCGATCTTGAAAACGTCGAACGTGCTGACAGCCATGGTTGCCGTACTGCGGGTACCGGAAGAGACCGCTATTCTAGCGGTTCACGCCGCACTTCAATGGCTGCGGCGCAGCATTTCCACCAAGGGGACCCTGCCGGTGTTGACTCTGTTCCAGCGTGACGACTGCCACCTGTGCGACATGGCCCTGGCCGAACTGGCCAAAGCGCGGGCGCCGGAGTTCGAATCGGTATTCCTGGATGACCAGCCGGCGCTGGAATCGCGCTACGGCGCGCGGGTGCCGGTGCTGCGTGACGAGGGCGCTGACCGCGAGCTGGACTGGCCGTTCGACGCGGCCACGGTTCAGGCCTGGCTGGCTGCGGGTTGAATCCGCCGGGCATGGCCCGGCGCTACCCTGTGTCACCGTTCTGCGGTAGCGCCGGGCCATGCCCGGCGGCACACCCGTCTTATTTCGCGTCGAACTTCACGATCGTGCTGATCGCGGTTTCGTCCGGAATGGTCTTGGTGTCGGCCCAGTCGCCGCCGCCAACGCCGAAGTCGAGGCGCTTGACCGTGGCCTTGCCGGTCAGCACCGGCTGGGTGCCGGGCTTCCAGGTGAAGGTGAGGGTGACCGGCTTGCTGACGCCGCGCAGTTCCAGTGTGCCGTCGGCGGCGAACTGGTCGTTGCCCACCGCGCGGAAGCCCTTGGCGGTGTAGCGTGCGGTGGCGAACTTGCCGACGTTGAAGAAGTCAGCGGTCTGCAGGGTCGAGTCGCGATCACTGTTGCCACTCTTGGCGCCGGCCAGCGGGATCACCACGTCCAGCGAACCGGCGGCCGGATTGGCCGGGTCGAAGCTGAGCTTGGTGGCGAAGCCAGGGAAGCTGCCGGTGAACACTTCGCCGTCGTACTTGGTGGCGAACACCAGGATCGAGCCGGCGCCGGGCGCCTGCGCGTAGTCGGCGGCGAGCACCGGGGCGGTGGCCAGCATGCCGGCAAGGGCGGCGGCCACGGCGGCCGGAGTGGTCAGTTTCAGGTTCATCGATCAGTCCTTCTGAGGGGAGGCGAGCCAGCCGCGCGGCAACATGCGGGACAACGTTGCATCGCGCTGGAACAGGTGGTGGTAGAAGGCAGCGCCGGCATGGGCCAGCACCACCGCGATCAACAGCCAGAAGCCGTATTCGTGGATGGCATGGGACACCGCGACGACCTGCGGGTCCGGGCCACTCAGCTTCGGCACGTCAACCAGGCCGAACCAGCGGAACGGACGCAGGCCGCTGGCCGAGTCGTACAGCCAGCCCGACAGCGGGATGGCGAACATCAGCACGTAGAGCAGCACGTGGGTGGCACTGGCGATGCGTTCCTGCCAGCTGGGCACGCCCGGCACCGGCTTGGGCGCACCGGCATACACACGCCAGCCGAGGCGGAACAGCACCAGCGCCAATACGGTGATGCCGATCGACTTGTGCGCGGTGTAGACCCAGAAGTACTTGGGGGTCTTGGGCAGCTCGCCCATGGTCAGGCCGACCACGCCCAGGGCGAGGATCAGCAGTGCGATCAACCAATGCAGGATCTGGCTGACACTCCCCCAGGCGGCGGGGGTGTTCTTGGCGGTCATGAAAGGTCCTCTAGGGGGCCGTCTTGGGGTCGGAGTGCGGAACGGGAGCGGGAGTTCCCGGGGCGTCGCTGCGGTCGAGGGTGGCTTCAGCCTCGATCCTCAGCTGTACTGCATCACCGATGACGCCCGGCCAGGCGGTGATGCCGAACGCACGCCGGCTCAGCGTGGTGCTGGCGGAAAAACCGGCGGTGCGTCGGAACGGGGGCAGCGGGTAGCGCTTGATGGCGTTGAGGGTCACGTCCAGCGTGACCTCCTGGCTGACCCCGCGCAGGGTCAGGGTGCCGATCACGTGGGCGCGCTTGGCATCGATCGGTTCAACCCGGGTGGAGACGAAGCGCGCGCTCGGGAAGCGCTCGCCATCGAGCAGGCTGCGGGCCAGCGTGGCCTGGTTCCACTTGGCATCGCCAAGGTCCAATCGCGACACGGGGACTTCGACGTCGAGCGTAGCCTCGCGCCAGTTGTCGGGATCGAACTGCAGGCGGCCCTCACTGCCGGAGACCGTCCCCATCGCCTGCGAATAGCCGGCGTGGTCGATGGCGAACAGCACCCGCGTATGCACTGGGTCGAGGCGATAGGTGTCTGCGTCCGCCCAGGCGGGCGCGGTGGCGAGCAGCATCGGCAGCAGGGCCAGGCAGGGACGCATCGATGGCGGGCTCCGGAAGGGGGACGCTGCGATCATACGCATAGCCCCCTGCCAACGTTGCGTGCACGGCTGCAACAGTTCGTGGTGGTATTGCCTCTGGAAACAGGCTGTTGCAGCGATGGACCTGGCCCTGTGTGACAATCGGGACAGGACAGGGGGTTCAGGATGACGAGCGGCTGGCGCCTGTGGTGCCAAGGCATCGCGGGTACGGGGCTGCTGCTGATGGCGTTTGCCGTGGCAGCTGCCACCTTGGACATGGCGGAAACACCACGCCTGCGCCGCTTTGGTGCCGCCGAAGGCTTGCCGTCGCGCATGGTGCTGGCCCTGGCAGAGGATCGCCAGGGGCATATCTGGGCGGCTACCGACGGCGGCCTGGTGCGCTACGACGGGGGCGGCCTGAGGGTCTGGGAGCACGATCCGGATCAGCCGGGCTCGCTGCCCGGCAACGAGATCGAGACCCTGCTGGTCGATCCGCTGGATCGCGTATGGGTGGGTATCAACGGCAAGGGCGTGGCGCGCCTGGATGCCGATCGCGAGCGCTTCAAGACCTTCGACACGGTCAACGGCCCGTGCATGAGCCAGTTCTGGACCCTGGCCTATGCCGAGGACGCCCTCTGGATCGGCACCAGCGGCCATGGTGTCTGCCGTTTCGGCGAGGACGGCAGCCTGCGCTTCTTCCAGCATGATCCGGGGCATCCCGGTGGACTGCCCAGCAATACCATCTTCAGCAGCCTGGTCGATGCAAAGGGCCGTCTGTGGATCGGCACCGAAGCGGGGTTGGCGCGCTGGAACGGCAGCAGCTTCGAGGCGGTGGCCCCACGCGAGCTGGGTACGCTGAGCGTGCTGCGGCTGAGCCGGGACCCTGACGGCTCGATCTGGGTCGGCAGCCAGAACGAGGGCCTGTACCGCATCGATGCGCAGGACCGGGTCAGTCGTCCGCGCTGGGCCGACAGCGCCAGCCTGCGTTCGGCACTGGTGCTGGCCGATCGCCAGGGCGGCTACTGGGCCGGTACGTCCGATGGCCTGCTGCGCGGCGATGCCGGCACGCTGCGCCGGCTCGAGGGGGACCGTGGCAGCGGCTTCCTGACCGCGCAAAGCGGTGTGCTTGATCTGCTGCAGGACCATGAAGGGGGACTGTGGGTGGCGCTGCTGACCCAGGGCCTGGCCTACCTGCCGCCGGACTGGCGCCGGTTTTCGATCTGGAACCAGCTTGACGGCAAGCCGCTGGACAGCCAGTACCTGCTGAGTGCAGCCAGTGATGGCCGGAATTACTACGTCGGCTCAGCGCATGGCGTGTACCAGTTGGATGCTCAGGGCACGCTGCGCCTGCTGGCCAGCGATCGCGAGATCGGCAGCGGGGCGGTGTGGTCGGTGCTGCCGCGACCGGACGGGGGCCTGTGGCTGGGCCGCGCGGGCCGCATCAGCGTGTACGATCCGGCCACCCGTGCGCTGCACGACTGGCGCATCGATGGCGGCGCCGACCTGCGCCAGCGCATCGATCTGATGCGGCAGGCGCCGGATGGCACGGTCTGGCTGTCGGTGATGAACCTGGGCCTGCAGCAGCGCAGCGCCGACGGCCGGCTGCTGCGCAGTTTCCCGCTGGATGACATCCGCGGCACCGCCGATTCACCGATCGAGCAGATCCGTTTCGACGCCCATGGCCAGGCCTGGGTGATGGGCGACATGGGCCTCTGGCGTGAGCACGCGGGACGATTCGAAGCAGTACCGGGTGTATCGCGCGGGCTCATCTACGACCTGGTGTGGATTGATCCGCAACAGCTGTGGCTGGCCCGGCAGGGCGCGCTCGAGCGCTACCAGTGGGATGGCATGAGCCTGCGCCTGATCCAGCGCGTTGATGGCGGTGCCGGTGTGCCCGCGGTAAGCATGGGCGGGCTGGCGCTGGCCGATGACGGCCGCCTGTGGGCGACCACGCCGCGCGGGCTGCTGCGCTGGGATCCGAAGGCGCGGCGCCTGCAGCAGTTCAATGAACGCGATGGCCTGTCCGATGCCGAGTTCACCAGCCGGCCACCGGCGGTGAATGCCGATGGTCGTGTGCTGGCGGTGAGCCAGACCGGCCTGGTCGCATTCGATGTGAACTCGGTCGACGCGGTGCTGCCGCCTTCGTCGTTGGTGATTGCCGAGGTACGCGTGCGCCGTGACGACGCCCGCGGCTGGCAGCCGCTGCCTAACACCGGCACCCTGCTGCTGGGGCCGGATGATCGTGATCTGCAGATCGATGCACGGTTGCTGTCCTATGCCAACCCGCAGGGCAACCGCTATCGCTTCCGGGTGCGCGGCTACGACCAGAACTGGGTCGAGCAGGGCGGCGACGGCCAGCGTACGCTCTCGCGGTTGCCCACCGGCAGCTATGTCATTGAAGTGCAGGCGGCGACCGCCAGCGGCGCATGGACACCGTCACAGCGGCTGCAGGTGAAGGTGCTGCCGCCGTGGTGGCGCAGCGGCATGGCGATCTTCGGTTACATCCTGCTTGGTTCGTTGTTGCTGGTGACCCTGGTGTGGTCGATCCGGGCGCGCCTGCGTCGCCGCCAGCAGTGGCAGCTGACCGTGCACAAGCAGCAGTTGGCCGAGCAGGCGTCGCAGGCCAAGAGCCGTTTCCTGGCCACGCTGGGCCACGAAGTGCGCACGCCGATGACGGGCGTGCTGGGCATGAGCGAGCTGTTGCTGGCCACGCCGCTGGACCCGGTGCAGCGCAGTTACGCCGGCTCGATCCAGCAGGCGGGCAGCCACCTGTTGCGGCTGGTCAACGACGCGCTGGACCTGGCCCGCATCGAGGCTGGGCGGCTGGAGCTGGACCTGCGTCCGTTCGACCTGGCCGGCCTGCTCGACCAGGTGCAGGCGCTGATGCAGCCGATGGCACGGCAGCGTCAGCTGGCTTTCCAGCGGGGCGACGATCCGCCCGGGCCGATCAGCGTCAGCGGTGATGAGATGCGCGTGCGCCAGATCCTGCTCAACCTGCTGGGCAATGCGATCAAGTTCACCGAACGTGGCCACGTTGGCCTGGCCGTGCGCCTGGATGACAACGGTGCTGGCCTCTGCTTCGAGGTGCACGACAGTGGCCCGGGCATCAATGCCGAGCAGCAGGAGCGCTTGTTCCATCGCTTCGAGCAGGCCGAGGGGCCGCGCACGGCGTCGCGCTATGGTGGCAGCGGCCTGGGCCTGGCGATCTGCCAGGAACTGGCGGTGGCGATGGGCGGGCGCATCGAAGTGGACAGCCAGCCGGGCAAGGGCGCGCGCTTCCAGGTGCGCCTGCCGTTGCCGTGGACCCGGCAGGCGGCCAACGCGCAGGGCGACTCTCCGGCGATGCCGGTACTGCCGCCCTTGCGCATCCTGCTGGTCGAAGACGATGCCACCGTGGCCGAGGTCATCGCTGGCCTGCTGCGTGGCCGTGGCCACGAGGTGGTGCATGTGCTGCACGGGCTGGGAGCCTTGTCCGAGATCGCTACTGATGGCTTCGATGTCGGCCTGCTCGACCTCGACCTGCCTGCCCTGGATGGAACCGCGATCGCCCGCCAGCTGCGCACCATGGGCTATGAACTACCGCTGGTGGCGGTTACCGCACGCTCCGACGCCTATGCCGAAAGCCAGGTGCTTGCGGCCGGTTTCGATGGTTTCCTGCGCAAGCCGGTCACCGGCGACCTGCTGGTGACCGCGATTGCCCAGGCTCGCGCAAAACGACAGGTCCCACATTGAAAGCGTCGGTGCCGGACGCGAACGGCGTGACTTTCGGTTTACCATGCCGACGCCCGCAGCGCGGGAATCCATCAGAAGCAGCGTGAGGAGGCAATCGGTGGTGTATCTGCGGGCGGCGATGCTGCTGCTGGTCCTCCTGTGCTGCCTGTCGCCTGCTGCGGCGCAGCCGGTGCCGCCGAGCCCGCGCCAGGTCACCGTGTTCGATGGCCTGCCATCCAATACCGTCAACCGCATGGCCGAGGACCGCTACGGCTACCTGTGGATCGCCACCAACGACGGTCTGGCCCGCTACGACGGCCGCAACTACCGGATCTGGCGCTCGGAAGACGGGCTGCGCGACAACCGCATCTGGACGGTGCTGGTGGATGCGCGCAACCAACTCTGGATCGGTACCGAGAACGCCGGCCTGGTGCGGATGTCGGCCGACCGCCGGCAACTGCATTTCTACGACCGCAGCAGCCAGCCGCTGATGGGCACCAACACCATCTGGAGCCTGGCAACCACGCCTGACGGCTCGATCTGGTTCGGTACCCACGAAGGCGGCCTGTACCGTCTGGACAGCCAGGACCGCCTGCAGCGCTTCCTGCCGGAGGCGAACAATCCGCGCAGCCTGCCTGCTGCATCGGTGCCGTACCTGGTCACGCTGGCCGATGGCAGCCTGTGGGTTGGTACCAAGCATGGCGTGGCGCGCTGGACCGGCACCGATTTCGAGCGCATCGGCGCCGACGTGATTCCCAGCCTGCTGATCAACGGCCTGACCAGCGAACCCGATGGCAGCCTGTGGATCAGCACGATGGCCGGCGCCACCGTGCGTCGTCCCGATGGTCGTTTCGAAACGTTGCCGTGGAAGCTGCCGCAGGGCGAACAGGTGCTCGGCATGATGCTGCGCGACGAGCAGGGCGGGCATTGGCTGGATACCCGCAGTGGCCTGGGCCGGGCCGTGGGCGGCCAGTACCAGACCGTTCCGCTGTACAGCGCGGTTGCGCGCGGCCCGGTACGGCCGAACTGGACCGGCGCCTACGAGGACCGCGAAGGCGGCATCTGGCTGGCCAGCACCAATGCAGGCCTGTGGCACCTGCTGCCGCGCTGGTGGCAGTTCTCGGTGCTGTCGCGGCTGGAGGACGATGCCAGTTCGCTGCGCAATGCTTTCGTGCTCGGGACCAGTCCCTCCAGCAATGGCGGCATCTGGACGGTGGGCAGCCACGGCGCGCTGGACCGTTTCGACCCGAAGACCGGCAGGATCGAGCAGCACCGCACCTGGGTCAATGGCATGTACTGGCTGACCTCGGTGCGCGAGGACCGGCGTGGCCAGGTCTGGATCGGCTCGACCGACGCGCTGATGCGCTACGACCCCAAGCGTCGCGACCTGCGCCGGTGGGGCCGTGACGCTGGCGCCGACGCGACCATGGAAGGGGTCATCGAATCGATGATGACCTGCGATGGCGACAGCCTCTGGCTGATGCTGCCGGCCGGCCTGCAGCAGCGTGATCTGGATGGGCGCCTGCGCCGGCAGCTCGACAATGGCCAGCGTGGATTGCAGCAGGGGCAACTCAACCTCGACGTGGAATGCGGCCCGCAGGACCACATCTGGCTGGCCAGCAGCCGTGGCCTGCTGCAGTGGTTGCCGGAGAGCGAACGATTCCAGCCGGTGCCCGGTGCACCGGCCACGGCGATCCACGCACTGCACGTGGGCCGCGATGGCCAGGTCTGGCTGTCCGAAGACGGGCGTCTGTCGCGTTATCGCTGGAGCCAGGGGCGCCTGGAACGGCAGGCTGTGATCGGTGCCGAGCAGGGCTATCCGGCGATCTCCGCCTCTGGCCTGGTGGTCGACGCGCAGGGCGTGGCCTGGGCAACCAGCGCACGCGGGCTGGTGCGGGTGGGTGCCGATGGCCAGAGCGTGCGTCTGTATGGCGTGCACGACGGCCTCCCCAGCCAGGAGTTCCGCGAGCACACACTGACGACCTCGGGCGACGGTCACCTGGTGGCGGGCACGCCGGCCGGCGTGGTGGTGTTCGACCCGGAACAAGTGCGGCCGTCGGTGCGGCGTGCACCGTTGGTGATCGAGCGTGTCGAGGTGCGCCGCAACGAGCAGGTGCTGGACCTCACTCACGACACGCCGTTGCAGATCGCCGATGGCGACCGCGACCTGCGCATCGTCGCGCGCCTGCTGTCGTTTGCGGATTCGGCCTCCAACACCTATCGCTACCGGCTGGCCGGCTACGACCCGGATTGGGTTGAAGTGGGGCCGGCCGGTGAGCGCCTGTTCTCGCGGCTGCCACCGGGCAGCTATCGCCTGGAAGTGCAGGCGCGCTCGGCCGACCATGTCTGGTCGCGGGTGCAGAGCCTGGAGTTCCGCGTGCAGCCGCCGTGGTGGCGCAGCCTGTCCGGGTTGCTGGTGCTGGCGTCGATCGCACTGCTGCTGACCAGCTGGTTCGCCTGGCTGTATCGCCGCCGCCTGCAGCGTCGCCATGCCTACCAGCTGGCGCTGCACAAGCAGGAGCTGGCCGAACAGGCCTCCGCCGCCAAGACCCGTTTCCTGGCCAACCTCGGCCATGAGATCCGCACGCCGATGACCGGTGTGCTGGGCATGAGCGAACTGCTGCTGGCCTCGCCGCTGGATCCGCAGCAGCGCGGCTACACGCAGTCGATCCGCCACGCCGGTGAACACCTGCTGCATCTGGTCAATGATGCGCTGGACCTGGCGCGGATCGAATCGGGCAGATTGGAACTGCAGTCCAAGCCGTTCGCGTTGAGTCGCCTGCTGCAGGATCTGGCCGCGTTGATGGGGCCGCTGGCCGCGCAGAAGGGCCTGCGCTTCACCCTGGACAACCAGTTGCCACCGGGGCTGCAGGCGACCGGTGATGCGATGCGGGTCCGCCAGATCCTGCTCAACCTGCTGTCGAACGCGGTGAAGTTCACCAGCCGCGGCACCATCACCCTGCACGCGCGCAGCGATGGTGAACTGCGCGCGCTGCACTTCGAGGTGCGCGATACCGGTCCTGGCATCAGCCAGGAGCAACAGCAACGCCTGTTCCGCCGCTTCGAGCAGGCCGACGGTGCGCGCACCGCCGCGCAGTACGGCGGCAGCGGCCTGGGCCTGGCGATCTGCCGCGAGCTGGCGCAGGCCATGCAGGGCCGGATCCAGGTCGAGAGCCAGCTGGGCCGGGGCACCTGTTTCGGCGTGACCCTGCCGTTGCCGCTGGTGGTCGACGCCGATGCCGAAGCCGCTGGCGAAGCGCACCGCGAAGAAGCGGCGAACATGCCGCCGTTGCGGGTGCTGCTGGTGGAGGACGACGCCACCGTGGCCGACGTGGTGCGCGGACTGTTGAGCGCGCGTGGGCATGACGTGGTACATGCCGGCCACGCGCTGGCGGCGTTGCGCGAGATCAGTGCCGGTGACTTCGACGTCGGCCTGCTGGACCTGGACCTGCCGGGACTGAGTGGTTTCGAGCTGGCCCAGCACCTGCGCAACCAGGGCTACATGCTGCCGCTGCTGGCGGTGACCGCGCGTACCGACCCGGACCTGCAGCAGCAGGTGGAAGCGGCCGGTATCGGTGGCTTCCTGCGCAAGCCGGTGACCGGGGAGCTGCTGGTGGAAGCGATTGCCAGGATCATGGGACGGTAGAGGGTTCGGCAGGGCCTGCGGCCCTGCACCCGCCGGATCAACGTCAACGTCAAAAGCGTGCATTCCATGCGATGGCGGGGTGGGTCCGGTTGCGGGGGACGCTGCAAGTACATCCATGTAAGCTCGGTCGCCGCATCCATGCGGCTCACGCCCCCGCAACCGAACCCACCCCGCCTTCGACAGATTCTCGCGAGGTGCCGACAGTTGCTTTCTGTAGAGCCGAGCCATGCTCGGCTCAGATCTTTCCGATATCGAAATATTCGATTTCGATGAAGTTTCATCCACGCATGGCGTGGATCTACTTACCGTCACCGGGAAACTGTCGGGGGTGGGGCGGTGTGGGGCTGCAGGACCGTTGGCGCCATGGATGGCGCCATCGAGCCCCCAAGGATGGGTTTACGGCGTGTCCTGAAGCCCCACACCGCACCGCCCAGCGCACAGCATTCACAGAGCCGGTTTTTGCTGTTGCTGCGGCTTCTAGCGGGTGCAGGGTGCAACCCTGCCGAACCCCTCACTCTGCGACGTGCTCGACCTGCCGCGGTTCGGGCTTGGTGTCCGGCAGCTGCCAGAAGATCATCGTCGAGGTCAGGGTGATCGCACCCACGCACAGGAAGGTGGCGTGCAGCGCCGACGTCGCACTGTCGCTGTCCAGGTGATTGCCGAACGCGGCCAGCAGGCTACCCGCCGCCGCGGCACCGAAACCGGCTGCGAGCATCATCACCATCGACAGCAGGCTGTTGCCGGAACTGGCGAATTCGCGGTCCAGATCACGCAGGGTCACGGTGTTCATCACGGTGAACTGCAGCGAATTGACCGCGCCGAAGAAGGCCAGCTGCAGCAGGCGCCAGGCCAGATGCTGGCCGGGCGTCATCAGGATGAAGCTGGCCATCGCCAGGCCCACCAGCACGGTGTTGACCATCAGCACGCGGCGGTAGCCGTAGCGCTCGACCAGCTTCACCGCCAGCTTCTTCGACACCATGCCGGCCGCCGCCACCGGCACCATCATCAGGCCGGCGTTCATCGGGCCGAGGCCGAGGCCGACCTGCAGCAGCAACGGGATCAGCATCGGCATGGCGCTGCTGCCGATACGCGAGAACAGGTTGCCAAGGATGCCGATGCGGTAGCTGGGCACGCGGAACAGCGCCAGCGAGAACAACGGCGCGGTCGAGTTGGCGGCGTGCAGCCAGTAACCCACCAGCGCCGCCAGGCCGGCCACGGTCATCAGCATCACCAGTGCGTGTGGCGTACCGAGCCCGGAGATGCCATCCAGCGCCAGCGACAGCACCACCATCGCAAAGGCCAGCATGATGTAGCCGCGCAGGTCGAATCGGGTGCGATGGCTGGCGTAGTGGTCGGGCATGATCTTCATCGCAGCGATGAAACCGATCACGCCGATCGGCAGGTTGATCAGGAACACCCAGTGCCACGATGCGATCTCGACCAGCCAGCCACCCAACGTGGGGCCGATCAACGGGCCGACCAGGGCCGGGATGGCGATGAAGCTCATCGCGCGCAGGAAATCCTCGCGTGGTACCGAACGCATCACTGCCAGGCGGCCGACCGGCAGCAGCATCGCACCGCCGATACCCTGCAGCACGCGCGCACCGACCAGCTGGTGCAGGTGCTGGGCCAGCGCGCAGGCCAGCGAGCCGAGGGTGAACAGGATGATCGCCACCAGGAAGGTGCGTCGGGTGCCGTAGCGGTCGGCGATCCATCCGGAAGCGGGAATGAAGGTGGCTACCGCCAGCGCATAGCTGAACACCACCGACTGCATCTGCAGCGGGCTTTCGCCCAGGCTGGCCGCCATCGCCGGCAAGGCCGTGTTGACGATGGTCGAGTCCAGCATCTGCATGAAGATCGCCAACGAAACCAGCCACAGCAGGGGGCGCTGGCGGGTGTAGGTCGATGGCGATGTGGACATGGGGTGTGGCCGGTGCAGCGTGGGGGACGCCATGATCGCGCACTGCGGGTCACGGCGCGATCAACATCGCGCCGCAACCGCATGCGCAATGCTCAGCGCTGGCTGTGGGCGTGCACCGCGTCGACCAGCACCTGCACGTGCGCCGGGTCCATGTCCGGCGACATGCCGTGGCCGAGGTTGAACACATGGCCCTCGCGCGAGCCGCCATTGCCGGCGGCATAGGTGTCGAGCACGCGTGCTGCTGCGGCGGCGATCGCATCCGGCGAGGCGTACAGCGTGGTCGGGTCGAGGTTGCCCTGCAGGGCGACGCGACCACCGGTGCGGCGCATCGCTTCGTCCAGGTCCAGCGTCCAGTCCAGGCCGAGTGCATCGGCACCGGTCTGCGACAGCGCCTCCAGGTGCAGGCCGGTGCCCTTGCCGAACAGGATCAGCGGCGTGCGCTCGTTGCCTTCGCCGCGATCCAGGCCCTCGGCGATGCGCTGCAGGTAGCGCAGCGAGAACTCGCGGTACATCGACGGCGACAGCACGCCACCCCAGGTGTCGAACACCTGTAGTGCCTGTGCACCGGCCGCGCGCTGCGCGCCAAGGTAGGCGATGACCGCCTCGGTGGTGACCTCCAGCAGGTGGTGCAGGGCCTGCGGATGGTTCAGTGCCATCGCCTTGATCCGCGCGAAGTCCTTGCTGCCGCCGCCTTCCACCATGTAGCAGGCCAGCGTCCACGGGCTGCCGGAGAAACCGATCAGCGGCACCTGGCCGTCCAGCTCACGGCGGATCAGGCGCACCGCGTCCATCACGTAGCCCAGGTCCTGTTCCATGTCCGGGACCGCCAGCTTGGCGATGGCGGCTTCATCACGCACCGGGTAGCGGAACTTCGGGCCTTCGCCTTCGACGAAGTACAGCTCCAGGCCCATCGCATCGGGAATGGTGAGGATGTCCGAGAACAGGATCGCAGCGTCCAGCGGGAAGCGGCGCAGCGGCTGCAGGGTGACTTCGCAGGCGATCTCCGGGTTCTTGGCCATGGCCAGGAAGCTGCCGGCCTTGGCCCGGGTCGCGCGGTACTCCGGCAGGTAGCGGCCGGCCTGGCGCATCAGCCAGACGGGGGTGCAGTCCACCGGTTCGCGGCGCAGGGCGCGCAGCAGGCGATCGTTGCGGAGAGGGCTGGTCACGATGGGCATTCCTTGGGCGAAAGTTGGCAGCGGCGTCAGTCGCCGTGCGGAAGAATCTGGAAGCCGCGATGCAGTTCGGCATCGCGGGCCTTCTCGAAGGCATGGCGGGCTTCGTCGGCCTGCAGGAACAGCTCGCGCCGCAGCTGCGAGCGACCACCGGCGCGACCGCTCTCGCGCAGCAGCTCCCAGCCGCCGAACAGGTCCGGCTGCAGGATCAGGCGCAGGAAGCGCGGTGCCTGCGCACCGGCGTCGGGATGTTGCAGGTAAACGTGCATGGCGCCGATTGTAGCGGGGCCAGGGTGACCCCGGCCGCAACGCGGTCGTGCCGGCCGTTGGCCGGCAACTTCATGAAACCTCCCCGGTAGCGCCGGGCCATGCCCGGCGAACACGGAAACGGTCAGGCCGCGCCCAGCACCTTCAGCACCGCCGCCTCGTCCACGTCCGGCACCACTTCAGCACGGCCGATGCCGCGCCACAGCACCAGGCGCAGGCGGCCGGCCACGTTCTTCTTGTCCAGCCGCATGCGGCCGAGCAGGGCCTGCGGGTCCAGTCCGGCCGGGATCGCCACCGGCAGGCCGAGGCGTTCCAGCAGCATCTGCAGGCGCGCACGGTCGGCGTCGTCTGCCAGGCCCAGGTCGGTGGACAGCTTCGCCGCCAGCACCATGCCCACCGCCACCGCCTCGCCATGGTTCAGTGCATCGCGGCCGGGAGCGGAGTAGCCCTGTTCGGTCTCGATGGCGTGGCCGAAGGTGTGGCCAAGGTTGAGAAGGGCGCGCTCGCCTTTCTCGAACGGATCGCGCTCGACGATGGCGGCCTTGTGCCGGCAGCTGCGCGCGATGGCCTCGGCCAGCACTGCATCCTCGCCGGCCAGCAGCGCATCGGCGTGCTGCTGCAGCCATTCGAAGAACACCGCGTCGCCCAGTGCACCGTACTTCACCACTTCGGCCAGGCCAGCGCGCAGTTCGCGCGACGGCAGGGTGGCCAGCACGAGGGTATCGGCGATCACCGCGCGGGGGGGATGGAACGCGCCGACCAGGTTCTTGCCGGCTGGAATGTCGACCGCGGTCTTGCCGCCCACCGACGAATCGACCATCGCCAGCAGGGTGGTCGGCAGTTGCACGCAGTCCACGCCGCGCATCCAGCAGGCGGCGGCGAATCCGGCGAGGTCACCAACCACGCCGCCGCCGAGGGCGAACACGCAGGCATCTCGGGTGGCGCCGAGCGCGGCCAGCGCTTCGATCGTGCGGCCGAATTCGGCCAGGGTCTTGGAGGCTTCGCCGGCGGCCAGCACGTGCTCGCCGACGATCAGGTCGGGGCGTGCGGCCAGCAGCGTCTGCTTCACGGCGGCCAGGTAGCGCGGAGCCACTTCGCTGTCGCTGAGCAAAAGCACGTGGCGGCCGCGCACATGCGAGGCCAGCGCGGTGCCGTCGGCCTGCGCGCCAGCGCCGATGGTGATGGAGTAGGGGCGGTCGCCGCCAACGGCGACCTGCAACAGGGCGGGGGAAGTCATGCGGTCAGGTCCTGGCGCTGCCATTGCGTGGCCAGCTTGACCACCAGCTGGGCGGTCGCATCGGCAGCGGTGTACGGGTCGGTATCGAGGATGAGGTCGGCCAGCTCGCGGTACAGCGGGTCGCGGTGTGCGGCCAGATCGTGCAGCACCTGCTCGCGGTCAGGGCGCTGCAGCAGCGGCCGGCCCTTGTCGCGGGCCAGGCGCTCCAGCTGTTCGGCCACGCTGACCCGGAGGTAGACCACGAAGCCGCGCCGGGCGATCAGTGCACGGTTGTCCGGATCCAGTACGGCGCCGCCACCGGTGGAGACCAGCTGGCCACGGCCTTCCAGTACGCGAGCAAGCGCCTCACGCTCATGGCTGCGGAAGCCGGTTTCGCCCGAGTGCTCGAAGATGGTCGGGATGCTGGCGCCGGCGGCATCGACGATGGCCTGGTCGACATCGACGAAGTCCAGCGTGAAGCGCTCGGCCAGGCGGCGGCCGATGCAGGTTTTACCGGCGCCCATCGGGCCGATCAGGATCAGGTTCGGAGCAGGATTCATGCCCTCTGATCCTAACACCTCCGTGCCTTGGCCTTTACGTTCTTCACGTCAGGCTGGGCGTTACTGCGGGGCTCTCCCGCGCCTGACGGAGCAGCAGTCATGACGGTCGCCAAGGTCATCGAAATCAATGCGTCCTCGCCCAAGAGCGTGGAGGATGCCGTGCGCAGTGGCTTGAAGAAGGTATCCGGGACGGTCAAGGGCATCCAGGGCGCCTGGATCAACGAAACCAAGGTGGTGACCGATGGCAACGGCGAAATCACCGAATGGCGGGTCAATCTGCGGGTGACGTTCCTGGTGGAATAGGCGCCCTCAGCGCACCGCCTGCACCTGGCGCTGGCCGTCCAGCACCACCACGTGGTCGGCCAGGCCGGGCAGGGCATGCAGTGCCTGCCGGCTGACCCGCTCGTAATACTGCACGAAGCGCTCCAGCTGCGGCCGGCTCATGCCGTGCCGGCCCGGCTGCGCCGCCTGCAGGTTCTGCTCCTGCTGCCAGCGCCAGCGCGGCACCACCGAAAAATCCGGCGGCTGCAGGAACCACAGGCGGTCGCAGCGCTGCCACAACGCCGGGTAGTCGCGGGCCAGTGCCTGGTTGCACCAGCGGCGCCAACGACCATCGGCGTCGGCCTCGCGTTCCAGCGCGTTCAACGGGCTGTCCAGTGCGTTGTCATCCTGCGCCGGTGTGCCGAGGAACCAGCCTTCGAACACCAGCAGGTCCAATGGCTGCTGCAGCTGCGGCCACTGAGCCTCGGGCAGGCGCTCGTCGGCGAGCTTGTCGAAGCGCGGCATCGCGAAGGGCTGGCGTGCGGCCACCGCGTCCAGTACGGCGTGGGCCAGCGGCAGGTCGTGGGTGCCGGGCGGGCCGCGGGTGATCAGCAATGGGTGCACCTGGCGGGCCAGCCGTTGGCGCTGTGCGCGGGTCAGGTAGACATCATCGATCGACAGCGTGGCCGCGTTCAGGCCACGTGCCTGGGCGCGCGCCACCACCTGCGCGGCCAGCGTCGATTTGCCGCTCCCCTGCAGACCGCTGATCGCCAATACTGGAACTGCTGCATCGCTGGCCAGCGCATCGTCCAGCGCCTGTTCGGCCAATGTTTCGGGGAATCCTTTCACCTGGGGCATATACGCAGCAGCGACCATGCAGCCACAATAGCCCAATCCGTGTGAGAAGAACGCAATCATGAGCGACCTGTACGCCGAAGCCCTGTCCACGTTTGCCGGCCTGTTCGAGGAGGCCAAGCAGAGCCGCGAGGTCGAGCCGAATGCGATGACCGTGGCCACCGCCGATACGCAGGGCCGTCCCTCGGCGCGTACCGTGCTGCTGAAGGCCTTCGACGAGCGTGGCTTTGTCTTCTACACCCATCTGGACAGCCACAAGGGCCAGGAACTTCAGGCCAATCCGCAGGCCGCACTGCTGTTCCTGTGGCGCAGCCTGCGCGAGGCCGGCATCCAGGTGCGCATCGAAGGCCGTGTCGAGCAGGTCGCTGATGCCGAGGCTGATGCCTACTTCGCCAGCCGCCCGCGCTTGAGCCAGGTCGGCGCCTGGGCCTCGCAGCAGTCGAAGACGCTGTCGACGCGCGAGGAATTCGACGCACGCGTGGCCGAGATCGAAGCCCGCTTCGAAGGCAAGGACGTGCCGCGCCCGGATGGCTGGAGCGGCCTGCGCGTGGTGCCCGACCGCATCGAGTTCTGGTACGGCGCGCAATTCCGCCTGCATGAGCGCTGGTGCTATGAGGCCGGGGCTGAAGGGCGCTGGAGCAAGCGCCTGCTGTATCCGTAAGGCTGCCCGATGCAACGCCTGCTGGTTGTTGGAGGCCTGTTGTAGAGCCGAGCCCACGCTCGGCTGCTCCTTCGAGAGCATCAGCTGAGCGCGGGCTCGGCTCTACAGAAGTCCACGCTTTTTGCGAGTGGACTGGTCAGCTTCATGTATGAGCAGGTAGCTGGCGGGCACACTCCAATCGAAGCCTTCAATCTGTGGAGTTGCCATGCCCTCCTGGCGTTGCCTGTTTGCCGTGCCATCACCGCGTCGTGGCGTGGAGGCTTACCTGCTGCTGCTTGCCCGCATCGTCGCCGGTGTGATGTTCTGCGTCTCCGGCTGGAACAAGGTGTTCACCGACGCCGGGCGCGAGCGCATGGTGCATACGTTGGTCGATGCGGGGATTCCGTTCCCGGTATTCAGTGCGCCGGTGCTGGGTGTGATTGAATGGATTGCCGGTGGACTGCTGGTGCTGGGGCTGCTCAGTCGCCCTTCGGCATTGCTGCTGGCGGGCATCTGCGCGGTGGCCGCATTGACCGATGGCATCGCACGCATTCCGGCCGGGCTGAGCGTGCCGGATTGGTTGAGCTGGTTCTTCTACCTCAGCGAAGTGCCGCTTGGGGTGCTGCTGCTTTGGATTGCGGCGGTGGGGAGTGGCCGGTTTGCGATAGAGGCGCGTTGGTCACGCTGACGGCACGCACCCTGTAGAGCCGAGCCCATGCTCGGCTGCTTCTGCGGGAAGATCAGCCGAGCATGGGCTCGGCTCTACAGGCCTTCCGCGCGCAGCCAGCGCCACAGCGTGGTGCGTGAGACGCCCAGCGCCTGCGCCATCCCCTCGCGGTCATTGCGGTGTTCCTGCAACAGCGCTTCCAGCTGCGCACGCGGCGGGCGCTTGCCGTTGCTTTCCACCGGCAAGGCTGCAGTGCCCTCATTCACCAGCTCAGGTGCAAGCCGCAACAGTCGCGCGGCATCGATCAGCCCTTCACCCGGCTGCCAGTGGATGCGCAGGCGATCGACCAGGTTGCGCAGTTCGCGCACGTTGCCGGGCCACTCGGCGGCGGTCAGTACCGCCAGTGCGTCCTCATCCAGTGGCGCATCGATGCCACGCAGCTGGCGGAAGAAGTGCTGCGCCAACAGCGGGATATCGCTGTGCCGCGCACGCAGCGAAGGCAGCGCGATACGCAGCGCGGCCAGGCGGTAATACAGATCACGGCGGAAACTTCCGGCGGCGGCACGTTGTTCCAGTGACTGCAGCGTGGCAGCGACGACGCGCAGATCCACGGGCGTGGGTTCGGTGGCGCCGACGCGCAGCACTTCGCGTTCCTCCAGCACCCGCAGCAGTCGGGTCTGCAGCGGTAGCGGCAGTTCGCCGATTTCGTCCAGGAACAGGGTGCCGCCATCTGCCGCCTCGACCAGGCCAACACGGCCACCACGCCGCGCGCCGGTGAAGGCGCCATCGCTGTAGCCGAACAGCTCCGCTTCCAGCAGCGATTCGCTGATCGCGCCGCAGTTCAGTGCCACGAAGCGTCCGCGACGACCGCTGGCGGCGTGCAGCTGGCGCGCCACCAGTTCCTTGCCGGTGCCGGTTTCGCCGCTGACCAGCACGGTGCTGTCATGTGGGGCGTAGAGCGCGATCTGCGCGCGCACCTGCGCCATCGCGTCGCTGTCGCCGAGTAGTTCATGCGCATCGGCACGCGCTGCCGGGCGCCGGCGCGGGGCAGGGCGGTTGCTGCCGGAACGTGCCAGGGTCTGGGTCAGTTCCAGCGCATGTTCGAACGCCTGCCGCACCGAGTCGGCCGAATACAGCAGCACCCCGGGCAGACCGGCCTGTTCTGCATGGTCGATGGCCATGCCGGTGCCGACGATCACCTCGATGCCGTTGGCGCGCAGGTCGGCGATGCAGTCTCGTGCGTCCTCGCGGGTGACGAAGCGGCGATGTTCGATATCCAGGCCGAAACTCTGCTGGAAGTTGCTGAACACTGGTACATCGCTGGCGTGGGTGACCAGGCCGATGCGCGGAGCGATGCGTCGCGCGCGCGCCAGTGCTTCCATCAGGTCGAAGCCGTTGGCCTGGATCGGCACCAGCGGCAGCTCCAGCCGACCACGCAGCCACGCCGCATTGGAGCCGCCGGCGATCACCACATCGCAGTGCTCGCGACGCAGGCGCTGCCCGATCACGTCCACCGCTTCCTCGAAGCCGAGGTTGATCTGCTCGATGCGTGCGCGGCGGTCGAACTCGGGAATGACGTCGCCGAGCAGGCCGGTCAGCCGCGAGACGCTGACGGTCCAGATCACCGGGCGGCCGGGGTCGGTATCGGCGTGGCGCAGGGGTGATCGGGGCAGGTACATGGCGGCGGGTTCGGGTGGGGTGTTTCATGATACATCCGTTTCAATGTTTCATTTGTTTCACAGTTGCGTGCCGGTCATCCCCGTGAAATCAACCGCTTGCAGCTTGGCATGGTGCTTGCGCCTACCTTCCCGTTCTTCAACCTGGATTGCCGCATGACCGCTTCCGCCCCATTCTCCGCCGGTGCCCGCTTCCGTGAGGCGCTGGCTGCCGAATCGCCGCTGCAGGTGATCGGCGCGATCAACGCCAACCATGCGCTGCTGGCCAAGCGCGCTGGCTTCCGTGCCATCTACCTGTCCGGCGGCGGCGTTGCCGCTGGTTCGCTGGGCCTGCCGGACCTGGGTATCAACACCCTGGAAGACGTGCTGATCGACGTGCGGCGCATCACCGATGTCTGCGACCTGCCGCTGATGGTCGACATCGATACCGGTTTCGGCCCGAGCGCGTTCAACATCGCGCGCACCGTGAAGTCGCTGATCAAGGCCGGCGCCGCGGCCTGCCATATCGAAGATCAGGTTGGCGCCAAGCGCTGCGGCCACCGTCCGGGCAAGGAGATCGTCTCGCAGGGTGAAATGGTCGACCGCGTGAAGGCCGCCGCCGATGCCAAGACCGATCCGGACTTTTTCCTGATCGCACGCACCGATGCCATCCAGGTGGACGGCGTGGACAAGGCCATCGAGCGCGCCATCGCCTGTGTCGAAGCCGGTGCCGATGGCATCTTCGCCGAGGCTGCCTATGACCTGGATACCTACCGCCGCTTCGTCGATGCGGTGAAGGTGCCGGTGCTGGCCAACATCACCGAATTCGGTGCCACCCCGCTGTTCAGCCGCGATGAACTGGCCTCGGCCGGCGTGGCCATCCAGCTGTTCCCGCTGTCAGCGTTCCGTGCGGCCAACAAGGCCGCCGAAAATGTCTACCAGGCGGTGCGCCGCGATGGCCATCAGCGCAATGTGGTGGAGAGCATGCAGACGCGCGAAGAGCTGTATGACCGCATCGGCTACCACGCCTTCGAGCAGCAGCTCGATGCACTGTTCGCCGCCAAGAAATAAGCAGTACCCTGCACCATCAGTTTTCGGAGGGAAAACATGAACGATACGACCGCAACCCCGACCTTCAAGCCGAAGAAGTCCGTCGCCCTGTCCGGCACTGCTGCCGGCAACACTGCGCTGTGCAGCGTGGGCCGCAGCGGCAACGATCTGCACTACCGTGGCTACGACATCCTGGACCTGGCCAACACCAGCGAGTTCGAGGAAATCGCCTACCTGCTGGTGCACGGCAAGCTGCCGACCCGCGCCGAGCTGGTTTCGTACAAGGCCAAGCTGAAGTCGCTGCGTGGCATTCCGGCCGCGGTGAAGGCGGCGCTGGAAGAACTGCCGCCGTCGGCGCACCCGATGGACGTGATGCGCACTGGCGTGTCCGTGCTCGGCTGCGTGTCGCCGGAAAAGGACGACCACAACCATCCGGGCGCGCGCGACATCGCCGACAAGCTGATGGCCTGCCTCGGCTCGATGCTGCTGTACTGGTACCACTGGAGCCACAACGGCCGTGCCATCGACGTGGAAACCGACGATGACTCGATCGGAGGTCACTTCCTGCACCTGCTGCATGGCGAGAAGCCGCAGGATTCGTGGGTGAAGGCGATGCACACCTCGCTGATCCTGTACGCCGAGCACGAATTCAATGCCTCCACCTTCGCCTGCCGCGTCATCGCCGGCACCGGCAGCGACATGTACAGCGCGATCTGCGGTGGCATCGGTGCGCTGCGCGGTCCCAAGCATGGCGGTGCCAATGAAGTGGCCTTCGAGGTGCAGAAGCGCTACGACAATCCCGACGAGGCCGAGGAAGACATCAAGGCCCGCGTGGAGCGCAAGGAAGTGGTGATTGGTTTCGGCCACCCGGTCTACACCGTGTCCGATCCGCGCAACAAGGTGATCAAGGACGTGGCCCGCGAGCTGTCCGAAGAGCAGTCCAGCCTGAAGATGTACGACATTGCCGAGCGCCTGGAAACGGTCATGTGGGACATCAAGAAGATGTTCCCGAACCTGGACTGGTTCAGCGCCGTCAGCTACCACATGATGGGCGTGCCGACCGCGATGTTCACCCCCCTGTTCGTGATCGCCCGCACCGCCGGCTGGAGCGCGCACATCGTCGAGCAGCGCATCGACGGCAAGATCATCCGCCCGAGCGCCAACTACATCGGTCCGGAAGACCGCGACTTCGTCGCCATCGACAAGCGCGTCTGATCCACCTGCTGTACCCATCCGGCCGGCCGCGTGCCGGCCGGATGCTTTCGCCGCCGCACCGCCGGCACCCGGCCCGCCTCAAGCACTCCGCCAGCCCATGAATACCGATTACCGCAAGAACCTCCCCGGCAGCTCGCTGGATTATTTCGACGCGCGTGCCGCTGTCGATGCGATCCAGCCGGGCGCCTATGCCACGCTGCCGTACGTGTCGCGCGTGCTGGCCGAAAACCTGGTGCGTCGTTGTGATCCGGCCACGCTGACCGATTCGCTGAAGCAGCTGATCGAGCGCCGTCGCGACCTGGATTTCCCCTGGTTCCCCGCGCGCGTGGTGTGCCATGACATCCTCGGCCAAACCGCGTTGGTCGACCTGGCTGGCCTGCGTGATGCGATCGCCGACAAGGGTGGTGATCCGGCTAAGGTCAATCCGGTGGTGCCGGTGCAGCTGATCGTCGATCACTCGCTGGCGGTGGAATGCGGTGGTTACGATCCGCAGGCGTTCGAGAAGAACCGCGCCATCGAGGATCGCCGCAACGAAGACCGTTTCCACTTCATCGACTGGACCAAGCTGGCCTTCGAGAACGTGGACGTGATTCCGCCGGGCAACGGCATCATGCACCAGATCAACCTGGAGAAGATGTCGCCGGTGATCTACGTGCAGAACGGGGTGGCCTTCCCGGATACCTGCGTGGGCACCGACAGCCACACCCCGCACGTGGATGCGCTGGGCGTGATCGCGATTGGTGTGGGCGGCCTGGAAGCGGAGAACGTGATGCTGGGCCGCGCGTCCTGGATGCGCCTGCCCGACACCGTCGGTGTCGAACTGAGTGGCCGCCCTCAGCCGGGCATCACCGCCACCGATGTGGTGCTGGCCCTGACCGAGTTCCTGCGCAAGGAACGCGTGGTCGGTGCGTGGCTTGAATTCTTCGGCGAGGGTGCCGCGGCACTGACCATCGGTGACCGCGCCACCATCTCCAATATGTGCCCGGAGTACGGCGCCACTGCGGCGATGTTCTACATCGATGCGCAGACCACCGAGTACCTGCGCCTGACCGGGCGCGAGGAATCGCAGGTGGCGCTGGTGGAGAACTATGCCCGCACCACCGGGCTGTGGGCCGATGATCTGGCCAACGCGCAGTACGAGCGCGTGCTGCGCTTCGATCTATCGACCGTGGTGCGCAACATGGCCGGGCCGAGCAATCCGCACCGTCGCCTGCCGGTGGCCGAACTGGCCGAGCGCGGCATTGCTGATGCGGCCAAGCTGGAAGCGGGCAAAGCCGAACAGGCGCAGGGCCTGATGCCGGATGGCGCAGTGATCATCGCCGCCATCACCAGCTGCACCAACACCTCCAACCCGCGTAACGTGATCGCCGCCGCACTGCTGGCGCGCAACGCCAACGCGCGCGGCCTGCAGCGCAAGCCGTGGGTGAAGTCCTCGTTGGCGCCGGGTTCCAAGGCCGTGCAGTTGTATCTGGAAGAATCCGGCCTGCTGCCGGACCTGGAACAGCTCGGCTTCGGCATCGTCGCCTTCGCCTGCACTACCTGCAACGGCATGAGCGGTGCGCTGGACCCGAAGATCCAGCAGGAGATCATCGACCGTGACCTGTACGCCACGGCCGTGCTGTCGGGCAACCGCAACTTCGATGGCCGCATCCACCCGTACGCCAAGCAGGCCTTCCTGGCCTCGCCGCCACTGGTGATCGCCTACGCCATCGCTGGTACCGTGCGCTTCGATATCGAGAAGGACGTGCTGGGCGTGGACGCCGACGGCAACCAGGTGCGCCTGAAGGACATCTGGCCAACCGACGCCGAGATCGACGCGGTGGTGAAGGCCTCAGTGAAGCCCGAGCAGTTCCGCAAGGTCTACAACCCGATGTTCAACGTGCGCGTGGAGCATGGCGCCGCAGTCAGCCCGCTGTACGACTGGCGCCCGCAGAGCACCTACATCCGTCGTCCGCCGTACTGGGAGGGTGCACTGGCCGGTGAGCGTACGCTGGCTGGCATGCGCGCGCTCGCCGTGCTGCCGGACAACATCACCACCGACCACCTGTCGCCGTCCAACGCGATCATGGCTTCGAGTGCCGCTGGCGAATACCTGGCGAAGATGGGCCTGCCGGAAGAGGACTTCAATTCCTACGCGACCCACCGCGGTGACCACCTGACCGCGCAGCGCGCCACCTTTGCCAACCCGAAGCTGTTCAACGAGATGGTGCGCAACGACGACGGCAGCGTGAGGCAGGGTTCGCTGGCGCGCGTGGAGCCGGAAGGCAAGGTGATGCGCATGTGGGAAGCGATCGAGACCTACATGGAGCGCAAGCAGCCGCTGATCATCATCGCCGGTGCCGACTACGGCCAGGGCAGCTCGCGCGACTGGGCCGCCAAGGGCGTGCGCCTGGCCGGCGTGGAAGCGATCGTGGCCGAAGGCTTCGAGCGGATTCACCGCACCAACCTGATCGGCATGGGCGTGCTGCCGCTGGAGTTCAAGCCGGGCACCACCCGCCTGACCCTGGGCATCGATGGCACCGAGACCTTCGACGTGATCGGCGAGCGCACCCCGCGCGCTGACCTGACCCTGGTCATCCACCGCCGCGACGGCCAGGACGTGATCGTGCCGGTCACCTGCCGCCTGGACAGCGACGAGGAAGTGGCGATCTACGAAGCCGGCGGCGTGCTGCAGCGCTTCGCCCAGGACTTCCTGGAAGGCGCCAAGGTGGCGTGATGCCGGACTGAATGCCTGCCCCCGGAGGCCGGGGGCGGGCTTGTCCGACACCAGGGCAGGGCGCACACTGACTTGGCAAAAACTGCCAAAGGAGAGTTTCATGGCCACCATGAACATTTCGCTGACCGATCCGCTCAAGCAGTTCGTGGACGAGGAAGTGCGCGAAGGCGGCTACTCCAGTACGTCGGACTACGTGCGTGACCTGATCCGCCAGCGTCAGCGCAGCAAGGCTGAAGAGCTGCTCAAGCAGTTGATTGCCGAGGGGCTGGCTTCTGGGCCTGCCGTTCCGGTGACTGCGGCCACATTCGAGCGGATGCGTCGCGAACTGACCGAAAGGATGGAGCGTGAAGGCGATTGAATGGAGGCCCCGGGCCGAGACAGACGCAGCCGACGCCGCGCTGTGGTACGCACGACAGGGAGGGCTGGCACTGGGTCAGCGCTTTCTCGCCGAGCTGAAGGCCACGCTTCAACGTATTGCGATGTTCCCTGCGTCAGGTTCCGTCCGCCATGCCGACCTCGCCGCACAGTTGCCGGCACTCTTGCGCTTCATGCAGGTTCCGGGCTTTGAACGCTATCTCGTCTACTACCTCGATCTGCCGGACCGCGTGGACGTCATGCGGGTGTGGTGCGTTGATCGTGGCCTTGACGCACTGATGCAAGACATTTCCTGAAATCCAAACGCTTGGATCCGACGATGAATTTTCTTCCGCAACTCCGAATTCCCGCCACCTACATGCGCGGCGGCACCAGCAAGGGCGTGTTCTTCCGCCTGCAGGACCTGCCCGATGCCGCGCAGGTGCCGGGCGCCGCACGCGATGCGCTGCTGATGCGCGTGATCGGCTCGCCCGATCCGTATGGCAAGCAGACCGATGGCATGGGCGGCGCCACCTCCAGCACCAGCAAGTGCGTGATCATTTCCACCGCTTCGGTGCCTGACCACGACGTGGACTACCTGTATGGCCAGGTGTCGATCGACACCGCCTTCGTCGACTGGAGCGGCAACTGCGGCAACCTCAGCACTGCGGTGGGTCCGTTCGCGATTGCCAATGGTCTGATCGATCCGGCCCGGGTGCCGCGCGATGGCCTGTGCACCGTGCGCATCTGGCAGGCCAACATCGGCAAGACCATCATCGCGCACGTGCCGATGCGCGATGGCGAAGTGCAGGAGATCGGCGATTTCGAACTGGACGGCGTGACCTTCCCGGCGGCCGAGATCCAACTGGAATTCATCGATCCGTCCGATGACGGTGATGCGGGCGCGATGTTCCCGACCGGTAACCTGGTCGACACCCTCGATGTTCCCGGCGTGGGCAGCTTCGAGGTGACCATGATCACCGCGGGCATCCCGACCATCTTCCTCAACGCCGCCGACCTGGGCTACACCGGCACCGAGCTGCAGCCGGCGATCAATGAGGACAAGGCCGCACTGCAGAAGTTCGAGACCATCCGCGCGCATGGCGCGCTGCGCATGGGTCTGATCAAGAACCTGGAAGATGCGGCAACCCGCCAGCACACGCCGAAGGTCGCCTTCGTGGCGCCGGCGCAGGACTATGTGTCATCCAGCGGCAAGGCCATTCCGTCCTCGGCCATCGACCTGCATGCGCGCGCACTGTCGATGGGCAAGCTGCACCACGCGATGATGGGCACCGCCGCCGTGGCGATCGGCACTGCCGCGGCGATTCCGGGCACTCTGGTCAATCGTGCGGCCGGTGGTGGCGAGCGCGAGGCGGTGACCTTCGGCCACCCCTCCGGCACGCTGCGCGTGGGCGCGCAGGCCGGTCTCGTTGACGGCCAGTGGACGGTGACCAAGGCCATCATGAGCCGCAGCGCCCGCGTGCTGATGGAAGGCAAGGTGCGGGTGCCGGCCGAGTAACCAGCAGGTCGGCGCTGGCATCACACGCTTCGGTAGATGCCAACCTTGGTTGGCATGGCATTGGCACCGCCCGGGCAATGTCCAGCGCCAACCAAGGTTGGCGACTACCGGGAGGCGCGGCCTGACCTGCTTTTCTGAAGAGGAGATCGACGATGTCCGATAACCACACCCCATCCAACGAGCGTGCAGCGTGGGATGCGCTGCTGGTGGACATCGTCGACTACGTGCGCGACGCGCGCATCGACTCACCCCTGGCGTTCCAGACCGCGCACCACTGCCTGCTCGACACGCTGGGCTGCGGTTTGGAAGCGCTGTCCTTCCCGGCCTGCAGCAAGCTGCTCGGTCCTCTGGTGCCGGGCATCAGCGTGGTCAACGGCGCGCGCGTACCGGGCACGCACTACGTGCTGGACCCGGTGCAGGCCGCCTTCAACCTGGGCGCGATGGTGCGCTGGCTGGATTTCAACGACACATGGCTGGCCGCCGAATGGGGCCACCCGTCGGACAACCTCGGCGGCATCCTCGCCGTCTGCGATTGGCTGGGACGCAATGCGCAGGCCCTGCGCCGCCCGCCGCCGACCGTGCAGGACGTGCTGCTGGCGATGATCAAGGCGCATGAGATCCAGGGCGTGTTGGCGCTGAAGAATTCGTTCAACCGGGTCGGGCTGGACCATGTGGTGCTGGTCAAGGTGGCGACCACCGCCGTGGTAGCGCAGCTGCTCGGGCTTGATCGCGAACGCATGCTCAATGCAGTGTCGCTGGCCTGGGTCGATGGCCAGGCGCTGCGGACCTACCGGCACGCGCCCAACACCGGCTCGCGCAAGAGCTGGGCCGCCGGCGATGCCACCAGCCGTGGCGTGCGCCTGGCGCTGATCGCGGCAACGGGTGAAATGGGCTATCCGAGCGTGCTCAGTGCACCGACCTGGGGCTTCGAGGCAGTGTCCATGCATGGCCAGGCATTGACGCTGGAGAGACCGCTGGGCAGCTATGTGATGGAGAACGTGCTGTTCAAGATCAGCTACCCGGCCGAGTTCCACGGCCAGACCGCAGTGGAGGCAGCGATTACGCTGCACCAGCAATTGCGCGTGGCCGGGCGGCGCGCCGAGGACATCGAACACATCGCGATCCGGACCCAGGACGCTTGCATCCGCATCATCGACAAGCAGGGCCCGCTGCACAATCCGGCCGACCGCGACCACTGCGTGCAGTACATGATCGCCATCGCGCTGCTGCATGGGCGGCTGGTGGCCGAGGACTATGAGGACGACGTCGCCGCCGATCCGCGCATCGACGCATTGCGCGCAAAGATGGCCTGCCACGAGGATCCGCAGCTCAGCGCCGACTACCTGGACCCGGACAAGCGCAGCATCGCCAACGGCCTCAGCGTGCGCTTCAACGATGGCAGCGAACTGCCGGAGGTGCTGGTGGAGTACCCGCTCGGCCATGCCCGGCGCCGCGAGGAAGGCATTCCGCTGCTGAAGGACAAGTTCCGCCGGCACCTGGCCCATCGCTTCCCGACCGCCCAGCAGCAGCGCATCCTGGCGGCATCGCTGGACCCGGTGGCGCTGGCGGCGATGCCGGTGACCGATTACGTGGACCTGTACCTGCCGGGGTAGCAACGCTTTGGTGGGTGCCAACCTTGGTTGGCACGGGCCCAACGCCAACCAAGGTTGGCGGCTATCGGGACCGCCTTGGTCGGCACGGATCCGATCCAGCCGGGCGCGGCCCGGTGCGACCGTTCCGATGCATTCCTGCCGAATTCGCGTCAACACCTTGACGCGGCCTGCCTATAATGGCCACCTCGATCAAGGAGTGACGACATGAGCGGTCCGGCACGGCGGAAGCGGTGGGGATGGGCGGCGGCGGTACTGGCAGGAGGCCTGTTGCTGGGCCTGGCCGGCTGCCGCAACGACAGCGGGCAGCTGCCCAAGAGCAGCGGTGAGGCCATCACCACCAAGGCCGAGCAGGTGAAGGAATTCACCCTGCTGCGCGCTTACCCGGACCAGAAGAATGAAGGCCTGTCGCTGGCGCTGGAGTTCTCGCGCCCGCTGGTCGGCACCCAGGATTTCGACAAGCTGGTGCGCTTCGAAGAGAAGGTCGGCACCGACGACAGCAGCTGGACGCTGTCCGATGACGGCCTGACCCTGCGTTACCCGTTCGTCGAGGCTGGCAAGGAGTTCAGCCTGGTGGTCTCGCCGGACCTGCTGGCCGCCGATGGCAGCCGCCTGGGCAAGGAACTGAAGCAGAAGGTGTTCAGCGGCGAGCTGAAGCCGGTGGTCGGTTTCGCCTCGCAGGGCAGCGTTCTGCCGGCCAAGGACAGCCGTGGCCTGCCGGTGGTCTCGGTGAACGTGCCCGAGGTTGATGTTGAATTCCTGCGCGTGCGCGAGAAGGACCTGCCGACTTTCTTCAGCCAGTACCAGCGCGGTGGCCGCCGCGGCAGCTGGGAGCTGAGCAGTGACTACGAGCGCAGCCCGATCAACAAGCTGGCCGAGCCGGTCTACGTCAACCGCTTCATCCTTGGTGGCAAGAAGAACGAGCGGGTGCTGACCTACCTGCCGACCCAGGACATCAAGGAACTGCAGGAACCGGGCCTGTACTTTGCCCTGCTCAAGCGCACCGGCGACTATGAAGGCGAGTTCGATACCGCGTTCTTCTCGGTCAGCGACATCGGCCTGCATACCCGCGCCTACAAGGACAAGCTGTTCGTGCACACCGCCGGCCTCAAGGACGGTGCGCCGCTGAAGGGCATCGACCTGCGCGTGCTGGACGCCAAGGGCGAGGTGGTGCTGAAGGGCAGCACCGACGGCAACGGCAATGCGCTGCTGAACTACACGCTGGATGCCACCCACGTGCTGGTCGCCAGCACGGGCAAGGACACCAGCTTCCTGCCGTTCAACCAGCCGGCGCTGGACCTGAGCGAATTTGCCGTGGCCGGTCGTGACAATGCCTGGTTCGACGTTTACGCCTGGTCCGGCCGTGACCTGTACCGCCCGGGCGAGACCGTGCGCCTGTCCGCCCTGCTGCGCGACAACGATGGCAAGCCGGTCAAGGCACAGCCGGTTTTCCTGCGCCTGAAGCAGCCCGACGGCAAGACCTTCCGCGAGACCCGCCTGCAGCCGGGCGAGCAGGGCTACATCAACTTCGAGCAGGTGATCCCCGCCGAGGCGCCGACCGGGCGCTGGCAGGTCGAATTCCGCACCGACCCGGCGAGCAAGGAAGCGATCCAGGGCATGACCCTGCGCATCGAGGAGTTCCTGCCCGAGCGCATGAAGCTGGACCTGGACAGCGCGCAGAAGACGCTGAAGCCGGGCGAGGACCTGCGTCTGCAGGCCAATGGTGCCTACCTGTACGGTGCGCCGGCCGACGGCAACCGTTTCACTGCGCGCATGGCGGTGGCCGCCGAGCAGCAGCCGGTCGAAGGCCTGCCGGGCTACTTCTTCGGTGACCCGACCCTGCAGCTGCCGCGCGAAGCCAAGGACGTGATCGACACCACGCTGCCGGGCAACGGCCAGCTGCGTGAGGATGTGGCATTGCCGGAAGAGGCCGCCAAGGCCAAGGCACCGATCGCCGTGGTGCTGTCCGGCAGCCTGTATGAAACCGGTGGCCGTACCGTAACCCGTACCCTGAAGCGGGTGATGTGGCCGGCCAACGCGCTGGTCGGCGTGCGCCCGCTGTTCAACCCCGAGGATGGCGCCGACTCCAACGGCAATGCACGCTTCGAGCTGATGCGCGTGGATGCTGCCGGCAAGCCGCAGCCGGCCAAGGGCCTGAAGATCACCCTGGTGCGCGAGCTGCGCGACTACCACTGGACCTTCAACGACAACCGCTGGGACTACGATTTCACCCGCCGCTTCGAGAACAAGGAAACGCGCACCGTCGACGCCGGCAGCAGCGCGGTCGCCTTCGATTTCCCGGTGGAGTGGGGCGAGTACCGGGTGGACGTGTTCGATCCGTCCACCGGCCTGACCAGCCGCTACCCGTTCCGTGCCGGCTGGAGCTGGGGCGATGACAACCGCGGCCTGGACGCGCGCCCGGACAAGGTCAAGCTGGGCCTGGACAAGACCGGGTACAAGGCCGGTGACACGCTGGAGGTGACGGTGACCCCGCCGCATGCCGGCAAGGGCATCCTGATGGTCGAGACCGACCGCATGCTGTACGTGCAGGACATCGACCCCAAGCCGGGTTCGACCTTCAAGATTCCGGTCACCGCCGATTGGGAGCGCCACGACGTCTACATCACCGCACTGGTGTTCCGCGGCGGCAGCGCGCCGAGCAAGATCACCCCGGCGCGTGCCGTGGGCGTGGTGCATGTGCCGATGGATCGCAAGGGCCGCACCGTGGCCGTCGGCCTGGCTGCGCCCAAGCAGATGCGCCCGGAGCAGGACCTGCCGGTGACGGTCAGTGCACCGCAGCTGGCCGGCAAGATGGCGCACGTCACCGTCTCGGCGGTGGACGTGGGCATCCTCAACATCACCCGCTTCCCGGTGCCCGATGCCGGTGCGCACTTCTTCGCCCAGCGTCGCCTCGGCATCGATGCCTACGACATCTACAGCCGGGTGATCGAGAGCTTCGATGGCGGTGCCGGCAAGCTGAAGTTCGGTGGCGACATGGCGCTGCAGGCATTGCCGCAGGCCAAGCGCCCGACCGCGCGCGTGCAGACCGTGGACCTGTTCTCCGGCCCGGTGCAGCTCGATGCCAAGGGCATCGCCCGCATCCGCCTGAAGGTGCCGGACTTCAACGGCACCCTGCGGGTGTCGGCGCTGGTCTACAGCGATGACCAGTATGGCAAGCGCGATGTGGAAACCGTGGTGCGCGCTCCGATCCTGGCCGAAGCCAGCATGCCGCGCGTGCTGGCCCCGGGCGACCGCAGCACGGTGACCCTGGACGTGCAGAACTTCACCGGCAAGCCGGGGCAGTTCAACGTGAAGGTGGACACCGAGGGCCCGCTGAACCTGGCCGAGGGCAGCCGCAGCGTGCAGTTGAATGCCGATGCCAAGACCACGCTGAGCTTCCCGCTGTCGGCACGTGAGGGCCACAGCGTGGCCAAGGTGCGGGTGCGGGTGGACGGCAACGGCTTCAAGGCCGATCGCCGCTACGAGCTGCCGGTGCGTGCGGCGTGGCCGCAGGTGCTGCGTTCGCAGGTGCGCACGCTGGATCCGCTGGCGGCGGTCAGCCTCGATAACAGCCTGACCGATGGCTTGATGTCCGAGTCGGTGAATGCCCGCCTGCTGGTCAGCCCGCTGCCGCCGATTCCGTTCGCCAGCGCGCTGCAGGGCGCGCTGAACTACCCGTATGGCTGTGCCGAGCAGACCACCAGCAAGGGCTACGCTGCGTTGATCCTGGACCAGGCGACGTCGTCGATGCTCGGTGCCGACGGGCTGGATGCCAAGACCCGCCGCGAGCGCATGGAAGGCGCATTCGGCCGCCTGGCGTCGATGCAGGTGGCCAATGGCAACTTCTCGATGTGGGGGGACGACGGCTATGTGAACCCGTGGCTGACCCCGTACATCACCGAGTTCCTGCTCGATGCCAAGGATGCCGGCTTCGCGGTGCCCGACAACGTGCTGCAGAAGGCACTGAACCGTCTCAGCGAGGATCTGTTGTCCGGTGGCAACCAGTTCTACGGCCAGGACGACCGCGAAAAGCTGAAGTTCGCCAACCAGGCGTATTCGGGCTACGTGCTGGCCCGGGTCAACCGTGCGCCGCTGGGTACCCTGCGCACGCTGTACGACAACGAGCGCAGCAAGGCGGTCGGCGGCCTGTCGCTGGTCCATCTGGGCGTGGCGCTGTCGCTGCAGGGCGATGCCAAGCGCGGTCAGGCCGCGCTGGCCGCGGCCTTCGCCAAGTCCAGCAGCGAACGCCCGTCGTACTTCGGCGACTACGGCAGTGCGATCCGTGATGACGCGCTGATGATCGCGCTGACCCACGAAAACAAGCTGGCCAAGCCCGCGTGGGACGCGCGTGCGGTGGATCTCGGCCGTGGCCTGGATGCGCGCCGCAATGCCGGCTGGATGTGGCTGAGTACGCAGGAGCAGGTGGCCATCGCCCGTCTTGGCAAGGCCCTGGCCGCCAACCAGAAGGCACTGGTGGCCGGTGAACTGGTGATCGGTGGCAACACCGAAGCCATCGGCGAGCGAAAGCTGTTCGGCCGCAACTTCAGCGCCAGTGAGCTGGCCAGCGGCGTGCGCTTCACCCCGCAGGGCCAGCCGCCGATGTTCGCCAGCATCGACGTGGCCGGCATCCCGCGCAGCGCGCCGGCACCGGACAACAGTGTGCTGGGCATTGAGCGCAGCTACTACGGCACCGATGGCAAGCCGTGGTCGCCGCGTCCGCTGAAGGAAGGCGAAGCACTGATCGTGCGCGTCACCGTTACCGCCGACACCACGATGCCCGATGCACTGCTGACCGATCTGCTGCCGGCGGGCCTGGAGATCGAGAACTTCAACCTGGGCGATGCGAAGCAGTGGGCCGACGTGGTGGTCGATGGCATCACCATCAGCGATCGTGGTGAAGCCGCCGATACCAAGCACGAGGAGTTCCGCGACGACCGCTATGTGGCTGCGCTGAAGCTCTCGCGTGGCAGCAAGGCCAACGTGTTCTATCTGGTGCGTGCGGTGACCCCGGGTACCTACTCGGTGCCGCCGCCGCTGGTGGAGGACATGTACCGGCCGCAGCTGCGTGGCGTCGGCCGTAGCAACCCGACCACGATCACGGTGGTACAGCCGTGACCGCGCGGACGGGCCGCGACGGCGCGGCCCGTCCCGCTGGCAAGCTCCAATCCGGCACGCTGCAATGAAGAAGACGATGTCGATCCGGCTGGCGGCCCTGCGCCGCCGGTTGCGGCCGCTGTGGCCGTGGCTGCGCTGGGGCACGGCCGCCACGCTGGCGCTGCTGCTGGTGCTGGATTTCGCCTTCCCGCCGCCGCTGCCGAAGCAGCGCGATACCAGCACCCTGGTGGTCGCTGCCGACGGTACGCCGCTGCGTGCGTTCGCCGATGCCGAGGGCGTGTGGCGCTATCCGGCATCGATCGACAGCGTCTCGCCGCTGTACCTGCAGGCGCTGCTGACCTACGAAGACCGCTGGTTCTGGCGCCATCCGGGTATCAACCCGCTGGCCATCCTGCGTGCCAGCGGCCAGCTGCTGCGCGGTGGTCGCATCGTTTCCGGCGGCTCGACCCTGACCATGCAGGTCGCGCGCATCCTCGACCCGCATACGCGCACGCCCTGGGGAAAGCTCAAGCAGATGCTGCGCGCGGTGCAGCTGGAAGTGCATCTGAGCAAGCAGCAGATCCTGGCCCTGTATCTGGAGCGCGCGCCCTACGGTGGCACCATCGAGGGCGTGGAAGCGGCCAGCTGGGCCTATCTGGGCAAGCCGGCGGCGCAGCTGTCACATGCCGAGGCCGCCTTGCTGGCGGTATTGCCACAGGCACCGAGCCGGCTGCGCCCAGACCGCCACCCGGAAGCCGCGCAGAAAGCGCGCGACAAGGTGCTGTCACGCATGGCCGAACTGGGCGCGTGGACGCCGGAAGAAGTGCAGGACGCGCGTATCGAGAACGTGGTGGCGCGCTCGCTGCGGCCGCCGCTGCATGCCGCATTGCTTGCGCAGCGACTGCATTCGGCGCATCCAGGACAGGCGCGCATCCAGAGCAGCATCGACATCGGCCTGCAGCGCACGCTGGAAGAGCGCGTGGCCAGCTATTTCTCGACGCTGCCCGAGCGTACTTCGGCGGCCTTGCTGGTGGTCGACAACCAGACCCTGCAGGCGCGTGCCTACGTCGGTACGTTGTCCTTTGGTGACCGCCAGCGGCTCGGCCACGTCGACATGGTGCAGGCCTGGCGGTCGCCGGGCTCCACGCTCAAGCCGTTCCTGTATGCGATGGCGCTGGACGATGGCCTGATCCATTCGGAAAGCCTGCTGGTCGATGCGCCACAGAGTTTCGGCAGCTACCGCCCCGGCAACTTCGACATGGCCTTCAATGGGCCGATCGGCGCGTGCAGTGCGTTGCGCCTGTCGCTCAACGTGCCCTCGGTGGACCTGCTGCAGCGGGTCGGGGCCGCGCGCTTTGCTGCACGGCTTTCGCACTCCGGCATCCAGCTGCGCTTCCCGCCGGGCAGCACGCCCAACCTGTCTTTGATTCTGGGCGGCACCGGTGCGCGGCTGGAAGATCTGGTCGGCGCGTTCGCGGCGCTCAACCGCAACGGCATTGCCGGACGTGTGCGCTACACCGATGACGAACCGATGATCGAGCGGCGCCTGGCCTCGCCGGGCGCAAGCTGGATCGTGCGCGAAATGCTGGAATCGAACCCGCGTCCAGGCTACAGCGCTGGCACCTTCGATGTAGGCGGTCGCCCGCGCGTAGCCTGGAAGACCGGCACCAGCTATGGCTATCGCGATGCGTGGGCGATTGGCAGCACCCGCCACTACACGGTAGGCGTGTGGGTGGGCCGACCGGACGGCACGCCGTTGCCGGGCCAGTACGGCGCGGTCACTGCACTGCCGCTGATGTTCGAAGTGGTCGACAGCCTGCCGCGCCAGCGTGGCGATTCCGCTGCTGCGCCGATGCCGGCCAGTGTCAGCCAGGAAGACATCTGCTGGCCGACCGGCGAACGTGCCGAGGGGCTGCCCGCGGCACTGTGCCAGCGGCGGATGTCGGCCTACCTGCTGGACGGCGCAGCACCACCGACCTTCCCCGAGCGCGAGGCGCGGCGCTGGCAGCCGGGCCGGCAGCGTTACCTGGCCGATGCGCGGACCGGTCTGCGTGTATCTGCTGATTGCCGTTTGCCGCATGAGGAAGTCGCGCGTGAGATCGCGCGCTGGCCGGCGCTGTTGTCGCCATGGTTACCCAAGGCCACGCGCGAGGCCTCGCAGTTGCCAGCGCTGTCACCGGATTGCCGCGAAGACGGACGCGATGCCAGCGTGGCGCTGCACATCGACGGTCTCAACAACGGCGCTACCCTGGCGCGCGCACCCAATGCCGAACATGGCGTGCGCCTGCAACTGCGCGCGCTGGGCAGCGAGCAGGCAGTGGACTGGTTGCTGGATGGACGCTGGATCGCACAGACCCACGGCGCGCAGTTGATGCAGCGCGAGTTCGCCGATCCGGGCGCACACACTTTGACCGCGCTGGCGGCCGATGGCGCGTGGACGCAGGTGCGGTTCAACGTTCTCAGGTAGATGCCGACCTTGGTCGGCACTCGGTCCAGCGCCAACAACACCTTTGTGCTCTGGTAGGTGCCAACCTTGGTTGGCACGCGGCGAAGCGCCCACCAAGGTGGGCATCTACCGGATCATTCCCCGATCCACCCATCCAGCAGGTCGGCGAATTCGTCGGCGTGTTCCTCTTCCTGCGCGAGGATCTCTTCAAGGACGCGCTTGGTGGTGGTATCGCGGTCGCCGATGAAGTTGATCATCTCGCGGTAGCTGTCGATGGCGATGCGTTCGGCCACCAGATTCTCGCGGACCATGTCGCGCAGGTCGCTGCCTTCCTTGTACTCGGCATGCGAGCGCGCGGTCAGCGTGTCGGGGTTGAAGTCCGGCTCGCCGCCGAGCTGGACGATGCGCTCGGCCAGCTTGCCGGCGTGCGCCTGTTCCTGCTGTGCATGCTCGAGGAATTCGGCTTTCACCGCGTCGGCCAACATGCCCTTGGCCATGAAGTAGTGCCGGTAGTAGCGCAGCACGCATACGTACTCGGTGGCCAGTGCATCGTTGAGCAGCTTGATCACGACCTTGCGGTCGGCGCTGTAGCTGTCGGTGATCGCCCCGTCTTCGATGTTGCGCCGCGCGCGTTCGCGCAGGGTCTTGCGGTCACTGATGCCGGGCACCTTTGCGGCAGGCTTTGCGGCTTTGGCTGGCTTGGTGGACATGGCTGGCCGTTTCCTCTTGCGGTGAAAGATCAGGTTGGCAGATGCTCCAGCACGTACTCGGCCGAAGACACCTCGAACTGGCCGGGCTGCTCGATCCAGGCCGCGCGCACCACGCCGTCGACCACGTACAGGGCAAAGCGGCGCGAACGGATGCCCATGCCCGAGGCGCTGGCATCGAGTTCCAGGCCGAGCGCGCGGGTCAGTTCGGCGTTGCCGTCGGACAGCATCATCAGGCCGGCGGGCACGTCCTGTTCGGCCGCCCAAGCCTTCATCACGAACGGGTCGTTGACTGCCACGCAGTAGACGTCGATACCGCGCTGACGGAACGCCTCGAACTTTTCGACGTAGCCGGGCAGGTGGCGCGCCGAGCAGGTCGGGGTGAACGCGCCGGGCACGGCGAACAGCACCACCTTGCGCGCGTCGAACAGCGAATGCGTATCGAGCGTTTCGATGCCCTCGCGGATGCGCTTGAGGGTCACTTCCGGAATGCGGTCGCCGACATGGATGGTCATGGGGAACTCCTTGCTGGGGCAGGCTAGTGGGCCGGATGGGACAGGGGCGTCAAGACATTGGAAAACCCGTGTGCAGGCCCCATCTTCAGGCTTTGCGGCAGGGGCTTCCAGCCACAGCGTGGCGCATGGGGATGGCAGCCGCATTGCGCAGGATCAGTCGGCCTCACCGGGGCCGCACGAGGGGCGGCGTAGCATCGCCGGCGCGTAGAATGAACCCGGGGCGGCGCCACCGGCGCGGCCGAAGCAGATCGAGGTAGCTGGATGGAATTCAAGGATTACTACGCCACCCTGGGGGTGGAACCGAGCGCGGGCGAGGCGGAAATCAAGACCGCCTACCGCCGGCTGGCACGCAAGTACCACCCGGACGTCAGCAAGGAGGCCGGGGCCGAAGACAAGTTCAAGGCGGTCAACGAGGCCTACGAGGCGCTGCGTGACCCGGAGAAGCGCGCGGCCTACGACCAGCTGCGCGCACAGGGCTATCGCCCGGGCGAGGAATTCAACGTACCGCCGAACTACGGTGGTGCCGGTGGCTTCAACTTCGAGGAAGTGTTCGGCGGTGGCGGCCCCAATGGCGGCTTCAGTGACTTCTTCGAGAGCCTGTTCGCGCGCCAGCGTGGCGGTGCCGGTCCGGGGCCGGGTTTCAGCAGCCAGGGCCATGCGCCCAATCGTGATACCCGCGCCAAGCTGTCGGTGCCGCTGGAAGCGGCCTACAGCGGCGACAGCCTGCGCATCACGGTCAACGGCAAGCAGCTGGATGTACGCGTGCCCAAGGGTATCCGCCCGGGCCAGGTGATCCGGCTGGCCGGGCAGGGCAACCATGGCGGTAACCTGCTGCTGGAAGTGGAATACGCCGCCCACCCGCAGTTCGAGGTCGATGGCCGCAACATCCTCTACACGCTGCCGGTCACGCCGTGGCAGGCCGCGCTGGGTACGAGCATCAGCGTGCCGACCCTGGGTGGAGCGGTGGAATTGAAGATTCCGGCCGATTCCGATGCCGGCCGCAAGCTGCGCCTGCGTGGCCGTGGGCTGCCAGGCAGCCCGGATGGCGACCAGATTGTTGAAATCGAGATCGTGGCCCCGGCCGCGACCGACGAGGCGCAGAAGAAGGCCTACCGCAATCTGGCCAAGGCGTTCGGCGAGACCATTTGAAGGTAGTGCCGGCCGCTGGCCGGCAACTTCATTGCCCGGGACGGTGATGCGTGGTTGCCGGCCAGCGGCCGGCACTACCGCGCGTGTCTCAGCCCTGCCCGGCGAAAACCCGCTCCAGCACCTCGGACAGCTCGTCTTCCGAGAACGGCTTGGTGATGTAGGCCTTGGCGCCCTGGCGCATGCCCCACATGCGGTCGGTGTCCTGGTCCTTGGTGGTCACCAGGATCACCGGGATGTGCCGGGTCGCCTCGTCGCGGGCAAGCGTGCGGGTGGCCTGGAAGCCATTGAGGTTGGGCATCACCACGTCCATCAGGACCAGGTCGGGCAGCTCGGCCTTGGCGGTTTCGACCCCGGCGGCGCCATCGGTGGCGGTCAGGATCTGGTGCCCGAGCTTCTCGACGATGCGCTGTATCCCCAACAGCTGCGACGGTGAGTCGTCGACGATCAGAATGCGTGCCATGTTGTTCCCCATGTAATGCCCGCAGTGTAGTGCGGGCTCATTACCGGTGGGAGGGCCGCATCTGCCGTCCGTCGCCTGCCTGCAACGTTCAGTCGATCCGCACCACGGTGCGGCCCAGCGAACCGCCGGCCAGCATCCGCTCGAACACCGCCGGCAGGCCGTCCAGGCCGACTTCGGCGGTACAGATGCGGTCCAGGTGTTGCGGCTTCCACTCATTGCCCAGCCGCGCCCACACTGCTTCGCGCAGCCCGCGCGGTGCGTTGGCCGAGGACACGCCCAGCAGTGACACGCCGCGCAGGATGAACGGCATCACCGTCATGTCCAGTTTCGGGCTCGCCGCGAGGCCGGCGCTGACCACGCTGCCATAGGGCACGGTCTGCGCCAGCAGGCTGGCCAGCATGTCGCCTCCGGCATTGTCGAGGCCCCCGCCGAAGCGGGCCGACTGCAGTGGGCCGGTATCGGCCAACGCCGAGCGTGGCAGCACCTCGGCGGCGCCGATGCCGCGCAGGAAGTCCGACTGCTCAGGCTTGCCACTGACCGCGTGCACCGTGTAGCCGGCACGGCTGAAGATGGACAGCGCCAGCGCGCCCACACCGCCGCTGGCGCCGGTGACTGCCAGCGGGCCGAGCTCCGGGGTCTGCCGGTTGTCCTGCAGGCGCAGCAGGGCCAACGCTGCCGTGAAGCCGGCGGTGCCCAGCACCATCGCCTCGCGCGAGCTCAGCCCGGCCGGCTGTGCGATCACCGCGCTCGATTCCAGCCGCACGTACTGGCTGTAGCCCCCATCCCGGGTTTCGCTGAGGCCGCAGCCGGTGGCCAGTACCGCATCGCCTTCACGCCAGGCCGGGTCGGTGGATGCCACCACGGTGCCGGCCACATCGATCCCGCCGACCAGCGGGAAACGGCGCAGGATCCTGCCCTTGCCGGTGCCCGCCAGCGCGTCCTTGTAGTTGACCGAAGACCACTGGGCGCGGATCAGCACCTGGCCGGGGTTGAGGTCGTCGACAGTGATCTGGGCCAGGCCGGCGCGGTAACCGGCATCGTCATTTTCGATGCGGAAGGCGGTAAACGGGGTGGTGGGGGCCATCGGCGCTGCCTGACTTCGAGGAAAACGCCACCTTACCCCGTCGAGCCCCTTTCAATCCTGCCGGTCCGCCCCATCTTGTATGATCGGTAATGGTTTCACGGCTGGCGTTGCGGGAAGGGCCCGCGCCGCAGCCCAAATCTTGATGGAGCGTGCATGGCCTGGAATACACCCGGCGGCAACAAGGGCGGACAAGGCCCCGAGGACAAGCGACGTGGGCCTTTCGGCACGCGCGGCGGTGGCAATGGCGGTGGCTGGGGCGGACTGCCCGGGCCGCTGAAGGATCTGTTCGACGGTGGCATCCTGCGTTGGGTGGCGGCAGCGGTGGTGTTGCTGGTGCTGTTCTCCAGCTTCCAGCTGATCGGCGAACAACAGCGTGGCGTGGTGCTGCGCTTCGGCCAGTTCTCGCGCATCCTCACCCCAGGTCCGAACTTCAAGTTGCCGTGGCCGATCGAATCGGTCACCAAGGTCAACGCCACCGAGATCAAGACGTTCTCGATCCAGGTGCCGGTGCTGACCCGCGACGAGAACATCGTCAACGTCTCGCTGAACGTCCAGTACCGCATCGACGACCCGCAGCAGTACCTGTTCGGCACGGTTGATGCCAACCAGGTGCTGGAGCAGTCGGCGCAGAGCGCGGTGCGCGAGGAAGTCGGCCGTGCCGACCTCAACGCGGTACTGAACAACCGTGGCCCGCTGGCCGTGGCCGCCGAGGAGCGCCTGCAGGCGCTGCTGAAGGCGTTCAAGACCGGCCTGACCGTGACCGGCCTGACCCTGCAGGACGCCCGTCCGCCGGAGGAAGTGAAGCCGGCCTTCGACGAGGTCAACGGTGCCCAGCAGGTCAAGGAACGCCTGATCAACGAAGCCCAGGCCTATGCCGCCAAGGTCGTGCCGGAAGCCCGAGGCCAGGCCTCGCGTGCCCGTACCACTGCCGAAGGCTACAAGCAGGCCGTGGTGTCCAAGGCCGAGGGTGACGCGCAGCGCTTCAGCCTGCTGCAGGCCCAGTACAAGGACGCCCCGGAAGTGACCCGCAAGCGCCTGTGGCTGGAGACCGTGCAGCAGGTGTTGAGCGAGAACCGCAAGGTGATCGGTGGCGATGGCCGCCAGCTGATCTATGTGCCGATGACCGGCGATACCCGTCCCACTACCTCGGCCCCGCCGGGGGTGACCAATCCGGAGGTGGTGATGCCGTCGCTGCCGGGTGCAGCGGTGGAAGCTTCCCGTGATCCGGGCCGGCCGGTGGGCCGCCCGACCGGGCGACCGAGCGGCCGTGAGGAGGGCAGCCGATGAAGAGTCCTATCTGGATCGCCGTGATCGTGGCGGTGGTGCTGGGCCTGCTCGGCTCGGTGTACGTGGTCCGTGAGGACCAGACCGCCATGGTCCTGAACCTGGGCAAGGTGGTGCGTTCGGACATCAAGCCGGGCCTGCACTTCAAGGTGCCGGTGGTGGAAACGGTGAAGGTCTTCGACCGCCGCTTCCAGGTGCTCGACACCGCCCCGGCGCGCTACTTCACCGCCGAGCAGAAGGACGTCAGCGTCGACTTCTTCGCCATCGGCTACATCTCCAACGTGGGTGACTACTTCCGTGCCACCGGTGGCGATCCGCGCGTGGCCAACGCCCGCCTGGCCCCGATCATCACCGACTCGCTGCGCAACCAGATCAACTCGCGCACCCTGCAGCAGCTGGTCTCCGGCGACCGCAGCGAGCTGATCGCCGAGCAGCTGAAGGGGATCAACGAGGCCGTGGCCGGGCTGGGCATGCAGATGATCGACCTGCGCATCAAGCAGGTGGACCTGCCGACCGACAGCCAGGTGATCAACGACGTGTACGAGCGCATGCGCGCCCAGCGCAAGCAGGAAGCCGCCAAGCTGCGCGCGGAGGGCGAGGAGCAGTCGCTGACCATCCGCGCCCAGGCCGACCGTGACAGCACCGTGCTGATCGCTGAAGCTGAGCGTGATGCGCAGCGCCTGCGCGGTGAAGGCGATGCCGATGCGGCGCGCATCTACGGCAAGGCCGGCTCGGCCGATCCGTCGTTCTATGCGTTCTACCGCAGCCTGGAGGCCTACCGTGGCTCCATGACCGACGGCAACGGCGTGATCGTGCTCGACAAGAACGACCCGTTCCTGCAGTACCTGAAGAACGACCGCTGAGGTCGCAGGGCAGTACCCCGCGGGGCCCGGCCAGATGCCGGGCCCCGTGCTTTTTCCGGAGTCCCCCATGAAAGATCTGTTCGCCGCCGTCTGCCTGGTGGCGGTGCTGGAAGGCCTGTTCCTGTTCGTCGCTCCGTTCGCCTGGAAGCGCATGGCCGAGCGCCTGCTGGACCTGCCCAGCCCGGCCCTGCGCAGCTTCGGCGGGCTGGTGCTGCTGGCCGGCCTGAGCCTGCTGTGGTGGGCGCGTCATTGAAAGGGTAGTGCCGGCCAGCGGCCGGCACTACCGGGAGGCGTCTGACTGGCCGGCACATGCGTGGCCCGGCTCTGGTAGATGCCAACCTTGGTTGGCATTGCCGGCCAGCGGCCGGCACCACCGGGCGGGGCGCCTGACCGGCCGGTGAAGCCGCCTGTCGGAAAGGTGGCACCGGCCCCCGGAAACCCGGATAATGCACAAAAGCCGGACGGGCCTCCCCGTTCGGCTTTTTCTGTGTCTGGGCCTTCCATCGCCGGCTGCTCCCCGTTTGGAGCCGCCATCCAGGTGCTGGCCAGCCCCGCCACGGTTTACCCGTCCGCGGCCCCGATGGCCGCTACAAAATCGAGGAGCCCGTCATGGGTCAGTCTGTCGTAGTGTTGGGTGCCCAGTGGGGCGATGAAGGCAAGGGCAAGATCGTCGATCTGCTCACTGAGGAAATCGGCGCCGTCGTGCGCTTCCAGGGCGGCCACAATGCCGGCCACACCCTGGTCATCAACGGTAAGAAGACCGTCCTGCACCTGATCCCGTCGGGCATCCTGCGTGATGACGCGCTGTGCCTGATCGGCAACGGCGTGGTGATCTCGCCGGCCGCACTGCAGAAGGAAATCGCCGAGCTGGAAACCTCCGGCGTGGAAGTGCGTTCGCGCCTGAAGATCTCCCCGGCCGCGCCGCTGATCATGCCGTACCACATCGCCCTGGACCAGGCGCGCGAACGCGCTGCCGGTGGCAAGGCGATCGGCACCACCGGTCGCGGCATCGGCCCGGCCTACGAAGACAAGGTGGCGCGCCGCGGCATCCGCATCGCCGACCTGCACTACCCGAAGCAGCTGGAAGAGCTCCTGCGCACCGCGCTGGACTACCACAACTTCGTGCTCACCAATTACCTGAAGACCGACGCCGTCGATTTCCAGAAGACCTTCGATGAAGCACTGGCCTTCGGCGAGTACGTGCAGCCGATGAAGTCCGACGTGGCCGGCATCCTGCACGACCTGCGCAAGCAGGGTAAGCGCGTGCTGTTCGAAGGCGCGCAGGGTGCGCTGCTGGACATCGACCACGGCACCTACCCGTACGTCACCAGCTCCAACACCACCGTGGGTGGTGCGCTGGCTGGTGCCGGCGTGGGCGCAGATTCGATCGACTACGTGCTGGGCATCGCCAAGGCCTACGCCACCCGCGTGGGCGGTGGTCCGTTCCCGACCGAGCTGGACGACGAAATCGGCCAGGGCATCCGTGACCGCGGTGCCGAGTACGGTGCCTCGACCGGCCGTCCGCGTCGTTGCGGCTGGATGGACATCGTTGCGCTGAAGCGCGCCGTGGCCATCAATGGCATCAGCGGCCTGTGCATCACCAAGCTGGACGTGCTGGATGGCATGGAAAAGCTGAAGGTCTGCATCGCCTACGAATACAACGGCAAGCGCACCGAGTACGCGCCGCTGGACGCGCAGGGCTGGGAAGAGTGCACCCCCGTGTACCTGGAGTTCCCGGGCTGGACCGAGAACACCCACGGCATCACCAACTGGGACGACCTGCCGCCGGCCGCACGTGCCTACCTGCGTTCGCTGGAAGAGCTGGCCGGTTGCCCGATCAGCATCGTCTCCACCGGCCCGGACCGCGACCACACCATGGTCCTGCAGGATCCGTTCGCCTGAGGTAGCGCCGGGCGCTGCCCGGCGTAGGTGACAGGAAGAGCCCCGCGAAAGCGGGGCTTTTTCGTTACTGTGTCGGCACGGCCAGCAGGGAGGTGACGTGATGACCTGGATGTCAGCGTGAAGGGCGTAACGGTGGTGCGGATCACCCTGTGGGTGCTGTGGAGCCTGTGGACGCTTGCCTGCGCGGTGCTGGTGCTGGGCGCGATCGCCAACCACATTGCCTCACGCACGCAGGTGCTGCCTCTGGTGCTGAGCCCGGGTGCGACGGCTGAGGTCACGGTCTACCGCTTCATTGATGACCAATTGCGGCTGCGCCTGCGTTACGCGGATGACGGTACTGCCACGACGATCGATCCTGAGGTGCGCCTGCTCGCGGAAACCCCGACAGATCAGGCCGACTTCCGCGCCGAAACGCGTTCGGGCGTGCCGGGTTCCGGCATCACCCGCGCGCTCGAATCGGTTGAGCCTGCTGGATTTGCCGCCTCGTACTTCGGCTATGGCCGGGGGGATGCGCTGCCGCGCGGGCGTTCGTGGCTGCGGGTGACCGTTCTGGAGGTCGAGCCCGCGCTGGCGGGGCGCGTGGCCTCGGTGGAACTGCTGCCACCGATGGACGTATTGAAGCTGACCGACCTGGACTACGTGTGGCTGTGGCCGTTCTTCTTCTGGAAGGTGGCCGCGTTGTTCCTTCTGATTCCGGGCGCTGCCCTGGTGGCATTCACCATCACCTTGCGGCGCTGGCAGCGTCGGGCATCGAAGCAGCCGATTTCAGTAGCGAATACGGATTGATCGATTCGCCCTTCCACCACTGCTTTTCCGGGCCCAGCACGTGCACCTCAAAGTGCAGGTGCGGCGCATCGTCACTGGCATTGCCTGTGCTGCCCACGTAACCGATCACCTCTCCGCGCTTGATCACCTGCTTCTCCGCCAGGCCATCGGCGTAGCGCTGCAGATGCGCGTAGTAGTAGCACCAGCGCCCGCTGGGCTCGAACTGGTAGATCGTCAAGCCGCCGCGCTCGCTGTCGAACAGTTTTTCCACCGTTCCATCGGCCACCGCCAGCACCGGCGTACCGGTATCGGCCATGATGTCGATGGCATCGTGCACGCGGCCTTCGCTGCGTGCATCGGTGAACGTATCGCGCAGCTGGGAGGTCAGGATGCCCTGCACCGGCAGCAGCAGACCAGACGGCGCATCCGCAGCCTGCGCGACTGACGGCGCGACCCTGGCGGCAGGGGCGGTTGCGGGTGGCGCTACAGATTCCTTCGCCGGCGCCGCAGTCACTGCCGGCTGCGCTTCCGGCAGCGGGGCGGGTACTGGATCACCCGCATCGCGGTGCAGCCACCAGCCTGCACCCAGCCCCAGCAGAACGCCAAGCACGATCAGTTGCGAAAGGCGCATCGGCTCACTCCTGCATCACCACGGGTACCGAGGTATCCACGGCATCGGCCACGCGCAGCGCATCCCAGTTGGTCATGCGCACGCAGCCATGCGATTCGGTCTTGCCCACATGGCCGGGTTCGGGCGTGCCATGCAGGCCGTAATGCGGCTTGGACAGATCGATCCAGACCCGCCCGACCGGATTGTTCGGACCCGGTGGCAGGGTGGCCTTCTTTTCGCCCTTGCGGGCATCCCAGAACAGCTTCGGGTTGTAGTGGAACGGCGGATCCCGGTACATGCCCAGAATCTTCCATTCGCCGATCGGCAACGGGTCGTGCTGGCTGCCGGACGACACCGGCACCTGTGCAATCACCTTGCCCTGCGCATCGAGCAACTGCAGCGTGGAGTCGGATTTGTCGACCACGATCTTCGCCGCCTTCGGCAATGACGCCGGGGCGATGTTGGGTACCTGGATGCGGCTGCCTGCCTTGGCCAGATCTATGCCCGGATTGAGCGCCTTCAGCAGCTCAGGGGAGGAGTGGAAACGTTCGCCCAGGGCTTCTTCCACACTGCCGTAGCCCAGCGATTTGAGCTTGGCCTGGGCGGCGGGTCCTTTCGGTATGGGCTGGAACGGGCCGGCGACATCCTCAGCAGTCAGCGTGTAGCTGACCAGCGGCGCGATCGTATCGGCCTGCAGAGCTTTCCAGGTAGCGTCATCCAGTTCACCGGTTACGGTCAGCCCATGCGCCGCCTGAAAACCCGACACCGCGCGTCGCTGGTTGCTGCCCACTTCGCCATCGATCTGGCCAGGGGAGAAATTCGCGCGATCCAGCAGCACCTGGGCGTGCAGGGCGGAGCGCGGGGCCACATCCGGCCCGGCTTTCTCGGCAATGGGGGCGGGTAGTTCGGGCGGCGGCGCCTGCGCGAAGGCTGGCGACGCCAGCAGCGAGAGAGCGAGCAGGGTGGATCGGGACACGAGCAAGGGCATTGGGATCTCCAGCAGGTCACGCCACCACCTTGCCCGCAGCAGCCGCCGAGCCACCGTGAAAGGGATCTGATGCCCGCATGAGTAGCCATGGGTATTGCAGCTGTGTCCAGCGCGCAGGTGCTGCTGCGCCGGGGGCTCACCAAGGTGAACGGTGGCCGACGCCGTCGACGGACGGCGATCAAGATTGCCTGCCGGGCCGCCGATAAGGGCACATCCCCCCGTTTTGGATACCCCCATGAACTACTTGAGGAACGTCAGGGTTGCCTGGCGTCTTGGGCTGGGCTTTGGCCTGTTGCTGCTGCTGGTTGCCGCCGTGGTGGCCACCGGCGCCACCGCCAGTGTCGTGCAGAAGCGCGCGATGCAGCAGGTGGTCGACGTCAGCGTGGCCAAGGTGCGCCTGTTGTCGCAGATGCTCGATGCCAATAACCAGATGATGGTGGTGCGCCGCGAGATGCTGATCCGCCAGGGTGAAGACCGTGGCCACGACGAGCAGCGCATCGCTGATCTGGTGAAGCGCTACGAGGCCAGCTGGACCGCCTACCAGGCGCTGCCCAGCGACGCCGACGGCAAGGCCATTGCCGAAACCATCGCCGCCAAGCGTGCCATTGCGCGCCCGCTCAACAAGCAGACCAGCGAACTGATGGAGCAGGGTGACTACCCGGGCGCCGTGGCGCTGACCCTGGGCCCGGTGCAGGAAGCGGCCAATGGCTGGAACAAGGCGCTGTCCGATGGCGTGGACTTTGAGGAGAAGGAAAGCCGTGATGCCGCCGCCGAGGCAATCCGCCTGGGCGAGCGCAGCCTGCTGCAGCTGCTGGTGCTGGGCGGCGTCGCGCTGTTGGTGGGCATCGGTGCCTCGGTGATGATCGGCCGCAGCTTGACCGGTCCGCTGGCCCGCGCGGTGAACCTGGCCGAGCGTCTGTCCAAGGGACAGCTGGACCAGGAGTTCCGCCTTGGTGGCCGCGATGAACTGACTCAGCTGGGTGAAGCCATGGCCAGCGTGCGCCAGAGCGTGCAGGCGGCGATCGGCGCACAGCTGCAGATGGCCGAGCAGCACGAGGCCGGTGCGATCCGCTATCGCATGGACGCCAGCGCCTTCCCCGGTGACTTCGGCCGCATGGTGCAGGCCACCAACAGTCTGGTCGAATCGCACGTGCAGGTGGAGCTGCTGATGGCCGAGGTGATGCAGCGCTACGCCATCGGCGACCTCAGCCGCGACCTGCCGGATTACCCGGGCGAGAAGGGCACGCTGACCCGTACACTGGCCGCAGTGAAGCAGAGCCTGATGGTGATCAACGCGCAGATCGATGAGCTGGCTCGCGCCGCGCGCGCCGGTGATTTCAGCATGCGTGGCGACGCCGCTGCGTTCCAGTATCAGTTCAAGGCGATGGTCGAACATCTCAACGGCATGATGGCCAGTTCGCAGGCCAGCATCGCCGATGTCTCCGACGTGCTGCGCGCGATCTCGCACGGCGACCTGACCGCACGCATGGACGGCGAGTACGACGGAGTGTTCGCGCGCATGCGCGACGATGCCAACACCACCACCGCACAGCTGACCGGCATCGTGCAGGGCATCCAGGTGGCTGCCGACAGCATCAACAACGCGGCGCAGGAATTGGCCGCCGGCAACAACGACCTGTCGCGCCGCACCGAGCAGCAGGCAGCCAATCTGGAAGAGGCTGCTGCATCGATGGAGGAACTGACCTCCACCGTGCGCCAGAACGCCGAGCTGGCGCGTCAGGCCGACAGTGAAGCGCATGCCGCCGGTGCCGCCGTACGCGAGACCGAGCAGGCGATGGCGCAGATGGCATCGGTGATGGGCGAGATCGACCAGTCCTCGGCACGCATCTCGGAAATCTCCACGGTGATCGACGGCATCGCGTTCCAGACCAACATCCTGGCGCTGAATGCTGCAGTGGAAGCCGCGCGTGCAGGCGAGCAGGGCCGTGGTTTTGCCGTGGTTGCCAGCGAAGTGCGCACGCTCGCACAGCGTGCCGGTGTCGCCGCCAAGGAGATCAAGGAACTGATCGAAGACGCCGCTGCCAAGGTGAAGAGTGGCCTGGCAGTGACCGTTGAATCCGAAGCCGCGATCGCGCGCGTGGCACAGGCAAGTTCGCGCACGACCCAGCTGATGAGCGATATCGCTGCGGCCAGCAAGGAACAGGCCGCCGGTATCGAGCAGGTCAACCAGGTGGTGGTGCAGATGGACCAGGTGACCCAGCAGAACGCCGCGCTGGTGGAAGAAGCCACTGCCGCCAGCCGCGCACTGGAAGAACAGGCGCATGCACTGACCACGTCGGTGTCGGTGTTCAAGGTGGAAGGCGCAGCAGCTTCCGCCGTGACGCGTCGCGCAGCCTGAGTGGAAGAGGCTGGCACTGGCATCTGAGCCAGTGCCGGTCGCACACGGATCAGCGCTTGAAAAGGCGTTCGTGCATCCAACCGTCGTTCGTCAGAACGAGTGTTGCCTTGCCTGGGATATCGCCTTCCACCTGCTCGGCAAAGTTCCGGTAGCTGGCCTTCACCGCTTCTGACTTTGCCCAGCTGTCCGCCCCGTCAACCTTGTACCGGAAGTTCACCTGGGACAGTTTTACTCCCATCATGTCGCTGGGCTCGGTGAAGGTATCCACTCCAACCATTGCGAACCTGCCCGTGCAGAATGCGTCCTGCGCAGCCACTGTATCGGCAGCATTGGCGACAAGGAACTTCTTGCCTGTGTCGGTGATCTGGTACTCACCTGCGGGTCGCATCGAGGTCCCAAACATTGATTTGACCTCGGTGTCACGGCGAATGAGCAGTCCGGCATCGACCAAAGCTGCGGCCCGCTTGCGGTTCTGTTCTCCCAGTCGGTCGTCGTCAGCCAAGGTGAAGGGAATCTCGCGAGCAGGAACTGCTGCGCACAGTCCCTTGTTCGTATCCAAGTAGGTCTGGATGGCCTTGCTGAAGTTGCTCTTGCTGGGATCCTTGGCGCTGCCACACGCAGCGAGGACAAGGGTGAGCGCACTGACAGCCAGCGCATGTTTCCTGAGAGACAAGGATGCTTCCTTTCCATTGAAGTGGAAAGAGGGAATATCACGTAGGAGCCCATGCGTGGTGATTTATTGGTCCAAAGATCCAGAAAGCATCCAGGCAGGATTGCTTCAAGAGCCGCGTTTCAATGCTGTCTGATGGCAATGGACGGCCTATTGCGACAATTTTGGTTGCGGGCTCAAACTCAAGACGCGTTATCGGCTGCGCGGGAGCGCGCAGCCCTCTTGGCCGCTGCCTTCTTCGCCGCCTTGCGCCCACTGCCGCTGCGCTTGCCACCGCCATCCTGCTTGTTCACGGTCGCCCATGCTATGCGCTCGGCCGTCCCCTCGCTGGCACCGCGTTCGCGCTCGCTCTCCTCGATGTGCTCGGCCTGGCGCTTCTGCTTTTCGGTATAGGCGGACTTGTCACCGCGGGGCATGGCCGTGTCTCCAGTGGGGGCTGGCCCCCACGGTGGTCCTGGCAGCGTTAAGCGCAAGTCCCGCAAGGGTGATCGCACCGGCAAGGTGCCTCGGCTATGCTTGCCGCATGCGAGTCGAGCCCGCCGACATCGAAGCCCTGTTCGACGCCATCCCGGATGTGCTGTTCTTCATCAAGGACCGGCAGGGGCGTTACACCCACGTCAACCAGACCATGCTGCGGCGGCTGGGCCTGCGCGCGCGCAAGGACGTGATCGGGCGCACCGCGGCTGAGATCTACCCGACCGGCCTCAGTGCGGACTACGTCGACCAGGACGCCCGTGTGCTGTCCGGCGAGGTGATCGAGAACCTGATGGAGCTGCACCTGTTCGCCAACCGCGAACCGGGCTGGTGCCTGACCTGCAAGCGCCCGCTGGTGGTCGACGGGGCGATCGAGGGCCTGATCGGCATTTCCCGCGACCTTGGCCAGAAGGACAGCCTGGGCACGCAGTACGAGCAGCTGCGGCTGGCGCTGGCCCATCTCAACGCGCACTACGCCGAAAACGTGCGCATGCAGACCCTGCTGGACATCACCGGTTTCTCGCTGTCCAAGTTGGAGCGCAGCTTCCGCAAGGTGTTCCAGATGACCCCGCAGCAGGTGCTGACCCGGCTGCGGATCCAGATGGCCATGCACCTGCTGCACGGCGACGACAGCATCGCCTGCATCGGCCAGGCCTGCGGTTTCAGCGACCAGAGTGCCTTCACCCGCAAGTTCAAGGCTGAAACCGGTTTCTCGCCGCGTGCCTACCGCGCCCGTATTGGTGGCAGCGTCGGCGAGCCCGCACTGGCCTGAGCCGCCTGCTGCGCTGTGCCTATCCCCGCGGGCATGGGACAGGGTAAGGTGTCGCCCCTGTAGCCCGCCGCCAGCCCTGCCGATGCCCAACTCGATTCCGACCGCTTCGCCGTCCCGCCTCGGACATTCGCTCAAGCCCCGCCAGCTGATCATGATGGGCCTGGGCAGCGCCATCGGCGCCGGCCTGTTCCTCGGCTCGGGCGTAGGTGTGCAGGCGGCCGGCCCGGCGGTGCTGGTGTCGTATCTGGTCGCTGGTGCGCTGGTGATCATCGTGATGAACGCACTAGGCGAGATGGCGGCGGCCAAACCAACCAGTGGTGCGTTCTCGGTATATGCAGCCGACGCCATGGGCGCTACCGCCGGCGCCACCGTGGGCTGGCTGTGGTGGGTGCAGCTGGTGATCGTGATCGCCGCCGAAGCCGTCGGCGCGGCCGGGCTGCTGGCCTCGGTCTGGCCGGTGATACCGGTGCCGATGGCGGCGTTGGCCTTCATGCTGTTCTTCACCGCGATCAACCTGCTGGGAGTGAAGAACTTCGGCGAGTTCGAATTCTGGTTCGCCATCCTCAAGGTGGCGGCGATCCTGGCCTTCATCGCCATCGGCGTGGCGCTGCTGATGGGGTGGCTGCCGCAGGTGACCTCGCCGGGCCTGAGCAACTTCACCGAACACGGTGGCTTCGCCCCGAAGGGCCTGGCCGGGATCGGTGCGGCGTTGCTGGTTGTCGTTTTTGCCTTCGGTGGCACCGAGATCGTGGCCGTTGCGGCGGCCGAGACCGAAGATCCGGAGCGCAGCATTGCCCGTGCCATTCGTACCGTGGCCTGGCGCATCCTGGTGTTCTACATCGGCTCGCTGAGCGTGATCATCGCCGTGGTGCCGTGGACCAGCGAGGCGCTGAAGTCGCCGTTCGCTGCGGTGCTGGATATCGCCCGCATTCCGGGCGCGGGTACGGCCATCACCCTGATCGCGGTGATCGCGCTGTTGTCGGCGCTCAATGCCAACCTCTACGGCGCCTCGCGCATGATGTACTCGCTGGCGCAGCGCCGCGAAGCCCCGGCCGTGTTGGGCTGGACCGACCCGCGCCAGGTACCGGTGATCGCCGTGCTGGCCAGCGTGCTGTTCGGCTTTGCCGCCACGGTGATGGAACTGCTGTTCCCGGATCGGGTGCTGCCGGTGCTGCTGAACATCGTCGGTTCCACCTGTCTGCTGGTGTGGACGCTGTCGCTGGTTTCGCAGCTGGTGCTGCGCCGCCGTGCCGACCGACTGGGTACCCGCCTGCCGTTCCGCATGGCCGGATTCCCGTGGCTGACCGTCTGTGCGCTGGCGATCCTGGCACTGATCTTCGGCCTGCTGCTGAGCGAAGCGCATACGCGCCTGCAGTTCCTGTCGATGGTGGCGCTGACTGCCACGATCGCCGCCAGCAGCGCCATCGCACGGCGCATGCGCGAGGCGTGATTGATGTCGCCGGGCATGGCCCGGCGCTACCGATACACCCTGCGCACATGCGGCATGCCATCCTGATCGTGTGGGCCGTCACCAGCCCGTCGACCAGGAGTACCGCATGCTGCGCAGTCGCCCCTTCCTGATGTTCACCGGCCAGGCCGAGGCCGCCCTGGCCCTGTACGCCGAAGCCTTCGCCGATTTCCGCCTGCTGGCAATGCAGCGCCATCCGGACGGCGCCGGTGCCGGCGTGCCGGGGCAGGTGCGCCAGGCCATCTTCCTGCTCGGCGGCACCCATTACCTGTGCTTTGACAGCCTGGATGTGCACGATTTCACATTCTCGCCGTCGATCTCGCTGTTCGTGGAGTGTTCGGGCGCCGAGCAGTTCGAGCGTGCCGCGCGGGTGCTGGGCGAGGGGGGCCACTGGTTGATGCCGGTGGGCGACTATGACTTCAGCAATCGCTATGGCTGGGTGCAGGACCGCTTCGGGGTGTCGTGGCAGTTGAGCCTGGGGCAGATGCCGGATCCGTGAAGCGTTCTGCCGCTGCGCTCGCCGGGCATGGCCCGGCGCTACCGGAAAACAAAAACGGCCCGCTTGCGCGGGCCGTTCTCATTTCCGATGCCGCGATGGCTTACGCCTCGACTTCGTCATCCTTGTAGGCATCGACCGGGATGCAGGCGCACATCACGTTCTTGTCGCCGTACACGTTGTCGACGCGCGCCACCGGCGGCCAGTACTTCTGCAGCTTCAGGCTCGGCAGCGGGAACGCAGCCAGTTCGCGCGGGTAGGCGTGGGTCCACTCGCTGGCGGTCACCGCGGTCGCGGTATGCGGCGCGTTCTTCAGCGGGTTGTCCTCGCGGTCCAGGCGGCCGTCTTCGATCGCGGTGATCTCTTCGCGGATCTGGATCATCGCGTCGATGAAGCGGTCCAGCTCATGCAGCGACTCGCTCTCGGTCGGCTCGACCATCAGCGTGCCGGCCACCGGGAAGCTCAGGGTCGGGGCATGGAAGCCGAAGTCGATCAGGCGCTTAGCCACGTCCTCGGCGCCGATGCCGCTGGTCTTCTCCAGCGGGCGCACGTCCAGGATGCACTCGTGTGCGACCAGGCCGTTGCGGCCGGTGTACAGGGTCTTGAAGTGCGGAGCCAGGCGCTTGGCGATGTAGTTGGCGTTGAGCTGGGCGACCTGGGTGGCCTTGCGCAGGCCTTCGGTGCCCATCATCGCGATGTACATCCAGCTGATCGGCAGGATCGACGCGCTGCCGAAGCTGGCTGCGCTGACCATACCGACCGGGCCGTGGTCGCCCAGCTTGCCCGGCAGGAACGGCGCCAGGTGCTCCTTGACCGCACACGGGCCAACGCCCGGGCCGCCGCCGCCGTGCGGGATGCAGAAGGTCTTGTGCAGGTTCAGGTGGGAAACGTCCGAACCCCACTTGCCCGGCTTGGCCACGCCGACCAGGGCGTTCATGTTGGCACCGTCGGTGTACACCTGGCCGCCGTGCTTGTGGATGATCTCGCAGATCTCCACCACCTCTTCCTCGAACACGCCGTGCGTGGACGGGTAGGTCATCATGATCGCGGCCAGGCGGTCGCTGTACTTCTCGGCGTTGAGGCGGATGTCCTCGACGTCGACGTTGCCGTTGGCATCGGTCTTGGTCACCACCACCTTCATGCCGCACATCTGTGCCGATGCCGGGTTGGTGCCGTGCGCCGAATCCGGGATCAGGCAGATGTCACGATGGTCTTCGCCGCGCGAGCGGTGGTAGGCACGGATCGCCAGCAGGCCGGCGTACTCGCCCTGCGCGCCGGAGTTCGGCTGCAGGCTCACCGCGTCGTAGCCGGTGCATTCCACCAGCATCGCTTCCAGCGAGTCGATCAGTTCCTTGTAGCCCAGCGCCTGGTCGGCCGGCACCAGCGGATGGATCTGCGAGAACTCCGGCCAGGTCACCGGGATCATCTCGGCGGTGGCATTGAGCTTCATCGTGCACGAGCCCAGCGGGATCATCGTGCGGTCCATCGCCAGGTCCTTGTCGGCCAGCGAACGCAGGTAGCGCAGCAGTTCGTGCTCGCTGTGGTGGGTGTTGAACACCGGATGGGTCAGGAATTCAGACTGGCGCAGCAGGCCGGCCGGCAGTGCGTCGGCAGTGCTGGCATCCAGTGCGTCCACATCCAGCAAAGCACCGAACACCGAAGCCACGGCGACGATGTCGGCGCGGGTGGTGGTTTCGTCCAGGCTGATACCGACCGAGTCGCTGTCGATCGCGCGCAGGTTGTAACCGGCGGCACGGGCCTTGGCGTGGATCTCTTCGGCGTGCACGCCGGTGACATGCAGGGTGTCGAAGAAGTCACCACCGACCTGCACGCCGGCCTTGCGCAGTGCCGCAGCCAGGATCGAGGCCAGGCGGTGGGTGCGGCGGGCGATGCGGGTCAGGCCTTCCGGGCCGTGGTAGACGGCATACATCGAGGCCATCACCGCCAGCAGCACCTGCGCGGTGCAGATGTTGGAGGTGGCCTTCTCGCGACGGATGTGCTGCTCGCGGGTCTGCAGGGTCAGGCGGTAGGCCGGGTTGCCCTGTGCGTCGATCGACACACCGATCAGGCGGCCCGGCATCGAACGCTTGTAGGCATCGCGGCAGGCCATGAACGCCGCATGTGGGCCACCGAAGCCGAACGGCACGCCGAAACGCTGGCTGTTGCCGACCACGATGTCCGCGCCCCATTCGCCGGGGGCAGCCAGCAGGGTCAGCGCCAGCAGGTCGGTGGCCACCGCCACCAGGCCGCCGCGTGCGTGCACGGCATCGACCAGCGCCTTGTAATCGCCCACCTGGCCGAAGGTATCCGGGTACTGCAGCAGCAGGCCGAAGCTGTCCGCTTCCAGCGCTTCGGCCGGCGTACCCACGCGCAGCACGATGCCCATCGGTTCGGCGCGGGTGCGCAGCAGTTCCAGCGTCTGCGGGTGCACGGCGTCGTGCACGAAGAAGGTGTCCGACTTCGACTTGGCCGAACGCTTGGCCAGGGTCATCGCTTCGGCGGCGGCGGTCGCTTCGTCCAGCAGCGAGGCGTTGGCGATTTCCATGCCGGTGAGGTCGGCGCACAGGGTCTGGAAGTTGATCAGCGCTTCCATGCGGCCCTGCGAGATTTCCGCCTGGTACGGGGTGTAGGCGGTGTACCAGGCCGGGTTTTCCAGGATGTTGCGCAGGATCACGTTCGGCGTGTGGGTACCGTAGTAGCCCTGGCCGATGAAGCTGCGCAGTACGGTGTTCTTGTCGGCGATCGCGCGGATCTTCGCCAGCGCCTGCACTTCGGTGATCGACTCCGGCAGCGCCAGCGGTGCCGGCGACTTGATCTTGGCCGGCACGATGGCATCGGTCATCGCATCCAGCGAGGCGTGGCCGATGACGCCGAGCATCTGTGCGATCTCGGCATCGTTGGGGCCGATGTGGCGCTCGACGAAGGCCGAATGATGCTCGAGCTCACGCAGGGAAGGGGTGTTCTGGGACATGGCGAAGGATCCGTCAGGAAAGGGCACACGCACGGGCACAAGCCGCCGGTCGGCGGTCTGCGGGGCGCCCCTCTGTCCTTTTGCCTGAGAGTTTAAAAGCGCGGCGGACCGCAGCTTCGTGCCCCTTCGGCGCCGGATCGAACCGGTCTCTCCAGAGTTCTGTTACGGGTGGTATCGGGCCTGAGCGATTACGGGCGTTGCGCCTTCGGCAGCGGTGTTCCGCTTCTCCCACCGTGTTGCCCGCCGATTATAGCCCGTTGCGCGCCGGCCGGCCGCTCCCGGGAGGCGCCGCTGCGCCTGAATGGCCGATGGCCCGGCCGTGCGTTTTGTGCATCCGTGCATGGCGCGGGGCGCAATCCCCACCTATGATGGGCGGATACCCGAATTCATCTGGCGCTGTCCCTGTTTCAGGGGACTGGCGCCCGCCGTGCGTGCCGCGCATGGCCCTGCCGGACGCCTCTCCATGACCGCCGCTGTTGCTCCTTCCACCCGCCGCATGGCCCTGCTGCTTGCTGGCCTGGCCATGTTCGGTCCGTTCTCGATCGACACCATCTTCCCGGCGTTCCCGCAGCTGGCCCAGCGCCTGGCGGTGGACGAAGTGGCGGTGCAGCAGACCATCAGCGTGTACCTGCTGTTCTACGGCCTGATGAGCCTGGCCCATGGCCCGCTGTCCGATGCCTGGGGCCGCAAGCGGGTGATCCTCGGCGGCCTGGTGATATTCGTCGGCGCCTCAGTCGGCTGTGCGCTGTCCACTGACCTGACCACGCTGCTAGGCTTCCGCGCACTGCAGGGCTTGTCGGCAGGTGTCGGCATGATCGTCGGCCGAGCGGTGATCCGCGACCTGTACCACGGCCATGACGCACAGCGGCTGATGAGCCAGGTGTCGATGCTGTTCGGCATCGCCCCGGCGATCGCCCCGATCATCGGTGGCTGGATCCTGCTCAGCGGCGCTGGCTGGCCGTTGATCTTCTGGTTCCTGGTGGTGTTCGCGCTGGTGCTGCTGGCGGCCACTGCACGCTACCTGCCGGAAACCCATCCGGTCGAGGCGCGCGTGCCGTTGTCACCGCGCGTGCTGCTGCGCGACTACGTTCGCATCGGCTTCAATCCGCGTTTCCTGCGCCTGGCGTTGGCCGGCAGCATCGGCTTCGGTGGCGTGTTCCTGTACATCTCCTCGGCGCCGGTGTTCGTGATGCAGCACCTGCACCTGGGCGAGGGCGGTTTCGCCTGGCTGTTCATTCCCACCATCGGCGGCATGACCACCGGCTCGTTCCTGTCCGGGCGCATGGCCGGGCACAGCAGCCCCACGCGACAGGTCGCCATCGGTTTCGGCCTGTGTGCGTTGTCGGTGCTGCTGAACATCGGCTACGTCGGCCTGGCGCCACAGTTCGCACTGCCGTGGGCGGTGATGCCGATCTTCCTGGGCGGCATGGGCATGGCGCTGATCTTCCCGATCCTGGCGCTGGCGGTGCTGGACATGTATCCGCACCAGCGTGGCCTGGCGTCCTCGCTGCAGGCCTTCGTGCAGCTGATGATCAGCACCGTGGTGGCCGGCGTGGTGTCGCCGCTGCTCAGCGCCAGCCCGCTGCACCTGGCACTGGGCCAGGCCGCGTTCTTCGGCGCCGGCTTCGTGTTCTGGTACTGGGAACACCAGCGCGAGCGCGCGGCGCAGGCAGCCTGCACGGGCCATTGAGCAGCACGCAGGGGTAGGGCAGGCGGCGATGCCGGCACATCCTTGCAGCCGCGGACAACCGGACTAGGCTGGGCATTCCAGCCAGCCGGTGCGTGGATGCACGACAGCCAGCCAATCCGATGTCGTCGCATGAGGTACCCCCATGGCTGCGCAGCAGACCTACCGCCTGTTCGAGGTGGCGCTGAAGGAGCGCCGCGTTCTTTCCCCTTCCCTGGACCGCATGGTGTTCACCGGTGCCGACGTGGCGCGGATGAAGACCGAAGGCCCGGACCAGCGGATCAAGGTGTTCTTCCCCTTGCCCGGCCAGGAGGTGCCACAGGTGCCCAGCGGCAAGGACTGGTATCCGCGCTACCGGGCCCTGCCTGATGAGCTGCGGCCGCCGATGCGCACCTACACCATCCGCCAGCTGCGCGCCGAGCAGGGCGAGGTCGACGTCGATTTCGTCATCCACGGCGTGACCGGACCCGCTTCGCGCTGGGCCATGCATGCACGACCGGGCGACCGCGTGGTGCTGCTGGCTCCCGATGCCGACTGTGCCGACAGCAGTGAAGGTTGGGAATGGAAGCCGCCGGCCGGTGTCGGCCAGGTACTGCTGGTGGCCGATGAGACGGCGTTGCCTGCGGTGGCGGGCATCCTCGAAGAACTGGCGGCCATGCCTGATCCGCCGCGCACGCTGGCATTGCTGGAAGTGGCCCAGGCCGGCGATGCGGTGCCGTTGAAAGCGCCGGGCACGGCCGAGCTGGTGTGGTTGCCGCGTGGGCAGGCCGCCTATGGCCAGCCGCTGTTGCAGGCGGTCCAGGAACGGCTGGCAGCGACCTCGAGCGTGGCCGATGGTGATGCTTTGGACGAGATCGACGTCGATGCGCAGATCCTCTGGGAGCAGGCCGATGCCAGCGTGGCCGGACCGCTGTATGCCTGGGTGGCCGGCGAGGCGGGTGCGGTGATGGCGATCCGCCGCCATCTGGTGCGTGACTGCGGACTGGACCGCCGCGCCATCACCTTCATGGGCTACTGGCGGCACGGCAAAGTGCTGGACTGAGCGGGGGCGTGAAGCGGTGCTGTGGGCGGGGTGCGTTATCCTTGCGCCCCCCTCGCAGCGGTACCGCACCATGTCCACCAGCTCCAAGATCCGCCGCGACCAGCGCCGTCGCCAGGAAAAGCAGGCCGCCAACAAGGCAGCCGCGCAGGCCTCGCCGGTGGAGCCGCATGCCGAACTGCGCGATGCGCAGCGCACCCTGCTGGCCGGTGTCGTGCGACGTGATGGTGAATGGGTGCTGGGCATGGATGGCCGCATCGCCGGCCAGAGCGAGAGTGCTGCCCAGGTGCTGGCCCTGATCATGCAGGCCGGTGAACTGCACGAACGCAACGGCACGCCGGTGCGCCTGGTGTACTCGGATGCACTGCGTGATGCTGCGCAGGCCGAAGCGAAGGAGAAGGGCCAGACCTTCGAGGAGTTCAAGGCCGAGCTGGCCGCCGCGATGGCCGCGAAGAAGAACAGCTGACAGGCATTTCGGTAGAGCCGGCCGCTGGCCGGCTGCCCGTTGGGTCTTCATCGCGCGATTGCCGGTCAGCGGCCGGCACTACCAGAAAGGGGCGGATCCTCGCGGATCCGCCCCTTTTTTCATTTCGCCGCCGGGGCCGCGTTGGCCTGCCAGCCGCACATCTGGCCTTCGTTCTGCTGTTTCAGCCATTCGTTGACCGGGCTGAAGTACTCGATCATCGGGCCGGCATCGAGCTTGTCGGTACCGGTCAGCTCCTTCAGTGTGGCCTGCCACGGCTGGCTGGCGCCCTTGCTCAGCATCGCCCAGTACTTCTGGCCGGCTTCCTTGTTGCCGTAGAAGGTGCACTCATGCAGCGGGCCCTTGTAGCCGGAGGCATCGCACAGGCCCTTGTAGAACTGGAACTGCAGGATGCGCGCCAGGAAGTAGCGGGTGTACGGGGTGTTGCCCGGCACGTGGTACTTCGCGCCTGGATCGAAGAACTCCTCGCCGCGGGTGCTTGCCGGGGCCACGCCCTGGTACTTGGCCTTCAGGTCCCACCAGGCCTTGTTGTAGTTGTCGGCGGTGATGGAGCCATCGAACACGCCCCAGCGCCAGCGGTCGATCATCAGCCCGAACGGCAGGAACGACACGCCCGACAGCGCCATGCGCATCTGGTTGTTGATGACCGCCTCGCGGCTTTCGGTCGGCGCATCGACCAGGCCGATCGAGCTGAGGTACTTGGGCGTCATCGCTAGCACGATGGTGTCACCGATTGCTTCATGGAAGCCATCGTTGGCACCGCCCTGGAACAGCGGCGGCAGCGGGTTGTAGGCCAGGTCGTAATAGATGTGGCCCAGCTCGTGGTAGATGGTGGTGAAGTTCTCTTCGTTCGGCTTGATGCACATCTTGGTGCGCACATCGCCTTCCATGTTCATGTCCCAGGCACTGGCGTGGCAGACCACGTCGCGGTCGTCGGGCTTGATGAACTGGGTTTTTTCCCAGTAGGACTGCGGCAGCGATGGCATGCCCAGCGACACGTAGAAGTCCTGCGCGCGCTCGGTCATCTGCTTGGCGGTGCGCAGTTCGGCCTCGCGCTGCGCCTTGTACTGCGCCGCTACGTTGGCATCCTTTCCGGCCTTGGCCAGCGCCGCGCTCAGATTGGTCTGGTACTGCTTTTCAAGCGCAGCGGTGATGTCCAGGCTGCCGGCACCCGGGTACGGTTCCAGCTGGTCCCACAGGTTCGACCAGTCCTGCTGCCACATGTTGCCCAGCAGGTGCGCGGCGATCAGGCCGTTGCCCACTTCGGCCTTGTCCTTGCCGTAGGTTTTGTCCAGCTTGCCGCGTGCATAGCAGTGCAGCTGCTCGTACATCGGCTTGACCTGCTCCCACAGGCGGTCGGTTTCCGGGCCGATCTGCTCCGGCGGCATGTCGTAGCCGCTGCGCCACATCTGCCCGGCATCGGTGAAGCCCATGCCCTTGGCGCCTTCGTTCACCAGGCCGACGAACTTCTGGTAGTCGCCGCGCATGCTCTTGGTGGTGCTGTGCCAGCCCTGCCATGCGTCGAGCTGCTTGTCGTAATCGCGGCTGCGCGCCAGCACCTGTTCCAGTTCGCCCAGCTGGCGGCAGGAGTTCGGATCGTTGGCATCGGTGCAGTACTTGCCGGCGCCGTAGCTGCCTTCCATGCGGGTGGCGATCTGGGTCAGCTCGGCCAGCTTGGCCGGGTCACGCGGTGCCGGCATCGAGGACATCAGCTTCAGCAGGTGGATCGCGCGCTTGCTGTCCTCGCTCATCGGCTTGCCATCGAACTTGGCGGCCTGTTCGATCCAGCTGTTGAGCTGGGTCAGCGAGCGCTCGTTGGCCTTGGCCGCGATGCGTTCCGAATCACTGTTGATGTAGGTGGAGGACAGCCATTGCGCCGAGGTCATCTCCGGGTAGGCGGCCTTGAATTCGGCATTGATGCGGGCCACGAACTGGTCGGCGGTTTCGCCGGCCGGGGCGCTGCTGCTGGCGGTATCGGTGCCTGGCGCAGCTTCCTTCTTGCAGGCGGCCAGGGCCAGCGTGGCGGCGGCGATTGCCGAGGCCAGCAGGAGATGACGGTGTTTCACGGGCGATCCTTGGGTGGTGAACGACGGCCGAAGGCTAGTGGGCAGTCGCCGCCACCGCAAGTGGCGGAAGTCGGCCGGGCGGCGCCCGGCACCCGCAGAGGCCTTCAAGCAACGGCAACGTCAACTTCAAAAGCGGGGATTCCGTTGGATGGCGGGGCGGTGTGGGCTTGCAGGACACGCCGTAAACCCATCCATGGGGGCTCGATGGCGCCATCCATGGCGCCAACGGTCCTGCAAGCCCACACCGCCCCACCTCTGACAGATCGCTGCGGCTGTTGGTGGGTGTCGACCTTGGTCGACACATCTGTCAGGTATCGACAATCAAAATGGGGTCAGATCCGTTTTCCGGAGGAAAACGGATCTGACCCCAAGGTCGTTTCATCAGGTCGCGGAAAACTGTCGAAGGCGGGGTGGGTCCGGTGGCGGGAGTGTCCGCGGCATGGATGCCGCGGCCAAGCCCCCAGGGATGGGTTTACGGCGTCTCCCGCCACCGGACCCACCCCGCCATCCCAAGGAATGCACGCTGTTGCTGTTGCTTCGGCCGTTGCGGTTGCGGTTGCCTCTGCAGGTGCAGGGCTGCAAGCCCTGCCGAACAACCCTCAACCCTCGCAGTTGGCGAACACGTCGCGATCGCGCTCGTACAGCGATGTCTTCACCTGCATCAGGCCCAGCACCGACGGGAACAGGTTGTCGTGGTCGGTATACGCTGCCGATCGTGCACGCAGGCACTGCAGGTTCAATCCGCGGCTGCTGGCGAAGCCCTGCGAGAACCACATCGTCATCGGCACCCGGGTCTGCTCGGCCGGGGCGATGGCGTAAGGCACGCCGTGCAGGAACAGACCCTTCTCGCCCAGCGACTCGCCGTGGTCGGACAGGTAGATCATCGCCGTGTCGTATTCCTGCATGCCCTGCAGCGTGCCGATGGTCTTGGTCAGGAAGTGATCGGTGTACAGCACGGCGTTGTCGTAGCTGTTGGTGATTTCTTCGCGCGAGCAGCGGCCGATGTCACGGGTGTCGCAGGTCGGGGTGAAGCGTCGGAACGCAGGTGGGTAGCGCTCGAAGTAGGCCGGGCCATGGTTGCCCAGCTGATGCAGCACCACCACCCGGTCACCCGGTTTCGTACGTACCTGGGTGGCCAGGTCCTGCAACAGGATCTCGTCCATGCAGCGGCCATCGGCGCACAGGCCCGGGGTGGTCGCGTCGGACAGCGACTGGAAATCCAGGCCCTCGCACACGCCCTTGCAGCCGGACTGGTTGTCACGCCACAACGGGGCGATGCCGGCGCGGTTCAGTACGTGCAGCAGCGACTGGTGCGCGCGGATCTTCTTCTCGTCGTAGTCGTGGCGGCCCCACGGCGAGAACAGGCACGGCAGTGAAACCTCGGTGCTGGTGCCGCACGAATGCATGTCGGGGAAATTGACCACGCTGGCCTGGGCCAGTTCCGGGGTGGTGTTGCGGCCGCCGTTGAGGCCCCAGTTCTGCGCGCGCACGGTCTCGCCCATGACGATCACCAGCAGCCGCGGCTTGCTGGCCGGGGCGCGTGGGGTGGCCTTGGCGTCGGTGCCGATCGGCAGCTTCGGTGCGCGCTGCACCGGGTTGTCGCCACGCAGTGCACGCGGCAGGCCCAGCAGCACATTGGCCGGGGTGGCCAGGTAACGCACTTCGCGCTGGTTGCGCATCAGTGCCGAAACATCCTGGAACGAAATCAGCGCACCGCCGAGTGCGGTCACCGCCGCCACCACCAGGAAGCCGATGCGCCACAACAGGCTGTGGCCCCAGCTGCGGCGGCGCAGCTGCACGCGCCACAGCACCACCATCGGCAGCACTGCCAGCAGCAATAGCGGCCACAGCAGCGACACGGTCATCAGCTCGCGGCTTTCCTTGGGATCGGTCGCCAGCACATTGCGCAGCATGTCCGCATCCAGATAGATGTGGTAACGGCTCATGTAATGCGCAGCGAACGCGGTCACCAGCAGCAGCACGCTGATCACCACCTTGGCGTTCCAGCGCCAGACCAGGATGCCCAGCAGCAGGCCGTGCGCGCCCAGCAGCAACAGCAGCAACGAAAGCGCGTAGCGCAGGCTGCCCGGATGGCTGGCCATCGCGCTGTGCCAGAACAGGCCGTTGCCGGCCACCGCGAAGAACAGGCTGGTCAGCGTGATCAATGCTTCGGTGGACAGCTGCGGACGCCAGCGCAGAAGACCCGCCAATGCAGGGAGGCGGGCGGGGCGTTGGACCGATGCACTCATGCGTTCGCCTCCTGGCGGTTGGGACGGTCCAGCTGATGGCGGATCAGGACGCGTTTGACGATCAGGTACAGGCCCAGCGAAAGCAGCCAGCAGATCATTGCAGTGGCGATGTCATGGGAAAGGAAATGGGCGCCGCGCAGTTGCTGGCCGATGCCGAATACCAGCCCGGCGCCGAGGCCGATCCACAGTCCGGCCCAGCGCCAGGCAGGACGCCACAACAGCGCGAAGAAGTACAGGCACAGCCAGGCGTAGCCGGCGCTGGCGTGGCCAGCGGGGAAGCAGGCCTGGGGCGACATGCCGCTTGGGCGCACGGTGAGCAGCCCGATGAAGGGCTGGTTGCCGCCATAACGCAGCAGGTCCCAGGGGCATTCCATCGGCACCAGTGATTTCAGCAGAGAGATCACACCGGTGCCCAGCGCCATGGCAATTACGACATAAAGCAGCGCCCACCGCAGGGTGCGATCGCGACCCTTACGCCAGTGGTGGAAGCACAGCAGAATCGCCACAAGGGCTGCTGCCGTGCTCAGCCATTTGCCGGCTTTGTGCACCAGTGTGCGGGTGACCCATGCGTCCTGCAGTGCCCAATGGCCGCCTTCGAGGCGGAACAGATGATCGGCCACCCACTGGTCGCCGCCGAAACCCATCAGCAGCGTAAACACGGGCAGACCGATTGCAACAGGCAGCCAGAGGTGAGTTACGGCAAATTTTGACGCCAGTGGCGATGTCGCAAGCGGTGCTACCGAATCAATGGGCTGGACGGGCATGTGGGGAAGGGGCGGTTCGGGAATCCGCGGTCATGCTCGTCACCTGGATGTCGGAGAAGGGTCGGACGCTCGTTCGTGCCGGGTTAATGCTTGCCCGGCACGCGCCTACGTTCAGTCTTCTTCGGCAGTCGACCCGGTGCGTTCGGCATGGCATTCCGCGTCCCACGCGGTAGCGGGAAGCAGTTGCCAACGATTGCGATTGGCAACACCGATATCAATCACTTTGGCCGGGTCCACGCAGGGGCTCATCGCATCGTCCAGTACCAACAGCCAACGTTTCTCAGGCGCCTGAGCCAGCCATGGGCCGGCGTCGTGCCACTGCTCTGCCCACGGTCGCTTGAAGCCGAACTCGCGCACCGGGCGGTCGGCCTGCAACAGGTTCTGTTCGCGCCAGGCGACCAGGGCCAGTTCGGCGTCCGGGCCGATCCGCGCGCCAACCCTGCGCATCAGCGCCGAGGCCGAGGCGTAGGGATCCAGCGCTGGAATCAGCACCAGGCCGTAGAGCATCCACAGCATGCCGTGGGTGAGCAGTACCAGCGTTGCAGCACGACGTATCCGCAACCACACGATCAGCGTGGCCAGGGCGATGGCGAAGGTCAGCAGGCCATCACCGAGCACCGGCAGCAGGGTGTCCGGCATTGCACGGCGTTCCAACTGGGCCACCGCCCAGGGATGCTCGGTCATCAACATCACGCCGAGTACGCCGGTGGCCAGCATCAGCACCATGCTGTAGCCGAACAGGTAGCGGCGTACGCACAGCCGACGCAGCAGGCCCGGCAGCAGCGGCGCGACGGCCAGGGCCAGCGCCGGCAGCATCGGCAACAGGTACACCTCGCGCTTGCCCGGGCTGGCGCTGAAGAACACCAGCACCAGTACGGCCCAGCCCAGCAACAGCCACTGGCGACGGTCGCCACGACGCAGGCGGCGCCACCAGGGCTTGAACAGCATCGGCAGCAGCAGGCTGCCGGGCAGCCATAGTGTGAGGATCACCTGCAGGTAGTACCAGACCGGCTGCCGGTGGTGCCATGCATTGGCGTAGCGGGTGCCGGTCTGCTTGAACAACAGCTCATGTGCGTAGGCCTGCAGTTCGGCGCTGGGTGAATGCAGCAGGGCCCAGCCCAGCGGCGCCAGCCACACGCCCACGCCCAGCAGGAACGCGGGAATCAGCCACAGCAGGGTGGCAGGATGCGGGCCGTCCACGGTGTACCCGCGACGGCGCTGGAACAGCCACCAGCCGAACCAGGGCAGCACCATCAGCAGCGGCAGGAAGCCGACGCCCTTGGTCACGGTACCCAACCCGGCAGCAAAACCGGCCAGCCACAGTGCGGGAAGGTTGCGACGTTCACACAGATGACGCATCAGCCCCCACAGGGCCACGGTAGTCATGCCCACCAGCACCATGTCGATCTGCGCGCGCTTGGCCATCAGCCCGAACTGCAGGGTGCAGAACAGCGCTGCCAGCGCGTACATCGCATGCCGGGGCGACCACAGCCGCCGCGCCAGATCCGACACCAGCCACAGACTGAGCAGGGCACCCAGCAATGAGGGCAACAGGAACGACCACTGCCAGCTGCCGACAATTTCGTAGGCGGCCGCCTGCAGCCACATGAACACCGGCGGCTTCTCCGCGTACAGCTCGCTGCCACGGTGCGGCAGCAGCCACTGCCCGCTCTCGACCATGGTCCTGGCTGCCAGCACGAATCGCGGCTCGTCCGGCGGTTGTGGCTGCCGGAGGCCGATACCCGCTGCCAGCGCAGCGATGATCAGCAGCCACAACAGGGGCAGGCGCCATTGGCGGGGCAAGGCTACGGGCACGGCAGGCTCCGGGAGCAAAACAGCCACTCTGAGGTGACGAAGGTGGAAAAAGCGTCAGAACGGGACAGGGTGACCGCATTCCGACATGAGCAGCGCTACCATGCTACGAACTTCCGTGGATGTTTCGTGCATGCGTCTGTTGGTGATCGAGGACAACCGCCAGCTGGTGGCCAACCTGTTCGACTATTTCGAGTCGCGCGGGCACGTGCTCGACGTGGCTCCGGATGGCATCACCGGCCTGCATCTGGCCGGCAGCCACCCCTACGATGCGGTGATCCTGGACTGGATGCTGCCGCGCATGGAGGGCCCCGAGGTGCTGCGCCGGCTGCGCGCCGAGCACGCGTCGGAGGTGCCGGTGATCATGCTGACCGCGCGCGATGAGCTGCCGGACAAGATCGCAGGCTTCCGCGCTGGAGCCGATGATTACCTGACCAAGCCGTTCGCGCTGCCCGAGTTGGAGGTGCGGCTGGAGGCCCTGCTGCTGCGCGCGCAGGGGCGCAACCCGCGCAAGCGGCTGCAGGTCGGCGACCTGGTGCTGGACCTGGCGACCCTGGAGGCCCAGCGAGAGGGCCAGGTGCTGCACCTGTATCCGGCCTGCCGCAAGTTGCTGGAGGTGCTGATGCGGGCCAGTCCCGGTGCGGTCACCCGCCAGCAGCTGGAATTTGCCCTGTGGGGCGACGAGCCGCCGGACGGCGACCTGCTGCGCTCGCATGTCTACGAGCTGCGCCGCAGCGTCGATGGGCCGTTTGGCGAAAAGCTGATCCATACCCTGCCGCGGGTTGGTTATCGGTTGGCCGTGACCACCGGCAGCGACGCCGGCAAGGATCCTGATGAAGGTGCGTAAGCCCGGCCCGCTGTACCGGCGCGTGCTGTGGTGGTTGCTGGGGTACCTGGCGCTGCTGTCACTGGCGGTGTTCAGCGTTGGCAACTACGTGCATGAGCATGCCGAGCACGCGGCCTGGCGCGCGCTGCTCAATTCCGAGCTGGACAGCATCGTCGAGCATGTCGAACACGAGCCGCATTACCGCTGGCAGGATTCGGACACGCTCAGCCTCTACCGCTTCGATGCGATCAACCTGCCCGACAGCCTGCGCACCCTGCATCCCGGACTGCATGACGGGGTGATGGTGAAGGGCCGCGAGATGGCGGTGATGGTGCGCGAGACCCAGTCGATGGGACGGGTGGCGCTGGCGCTGGATATCTCCGACTTCCACGACCTGGAGCAGTTCGCGACCCGCTGGGTGATGCTGGCCGGCGTGATCATGATCTTCGTTACCGTGCTGATGGCCTCGTTCGGCATGGAGCGGATGGTGCGCCCGCTGAGCCTGCTGGCCCAGCACATTGCCACGTTGCGGCCGGGGGCGCAGGGCCAGCGCATCGATGTTGATCCGCGTGGCAGCTCCGAGCTGCACACGATTGCCGATGCCCTGAACGACTACCTGGATCGCAACGAGCAGTTCGTCGAACGCGAGCGGGTCTTCATCAGCACCGCCAGCCATGAACTGCGCACGCCGATCGCGGTGATGACCGGTGCCGCCGAGCTGGCGCTGGAGCAGCCGGGCCTGCCCGAACGTGCGCGCCAGCAGATCCAGCGCGTGTTGCGCACCGCACAGGGCGTGGAACAGCTGATCGAGCTGCTGCTGGTACTGGCCCGCGACCCCGATCGCCTGGCCTCGCGTGCCGAACGCATCGCGCTGGACCAGTTGCTGCCGGAGATCGTCGACGACCATCGCCACCTGCTTGGGGACAAGGACCTGAGCATCGGTATCCAGGCGGCACCGGTGGACATCGTTGCGCCGCTGGCGGTGGTGCAGGCGGCGATCGGCAACCTGCTGCGCAATGCCATCGAGAACAGTGGGCGTGGCCATATTGAGCTACGGCTGAGTTCGTCGGCGGTGCTGACTCTGCAGGATCCCGGTCATGGCATGAGCCCCGAGGAGATCGCGGCGATCCATGCGCGGATGGCGCGGGGCGAGCGAGCCGACCGCGGCGGCATCGGCCTGGACCTGATCGCGCGGCTGTGCGAACACCTGGGCTGGACCCTGCAGCTGCAACCCTGCGAACCGCGTGGCACGCGGGCGAGCCTGGACTTCAGCGCCTCGCGTCCCACATCGCGGTAGTGCCGGTCGCTGGCCGGCAACCCTGCAACGCTAGGTGCCCGTGGGGCGGGCCACATGCTGGTCGATCAGGATCACGTTGCCGTCGGGATCGGCCAGTTGCAGATAGCCCGTACCCTGGCCATCGGGATCGGTGCGGACCGCCAGTTCGATGCCCTTGGCATCCAGCTCTGCCTGCAGCTCACGCACATCCTGGAAGCGGGGCAGTTCCTGCTTGTGCTGGTCCTAGCCGGGGTTGAAGGTCAGCAGATTGCCTTCGAACATGCCCTGGAACAGCCCGATCACCGTGCCGTTGCTGCGCATCACCAGCCAGTTCTGCGCCGGGTCACCGCCGGTGACCGAAAAGCCGAGGGCCTCGTAGAAGCTGCGGGAAACCGCGAGATCCTTCACCGAGAGGCTGACCGAAAAGGCGCCAAGCTGCATGAGTGGGCTCCCTGAGGGAATGTGGGCGTGGTCGGCACTGCAGCATGACCCGGCGTGAAGACAATGTTAATCTCACCCTGCGCCGCTCTATGCGGCGCTTTTTTTTCCGCTCTTTCGATCGACAGAGGATCCCATGCCGACCGAACCCGCTACTGCCCTGATCAGCAACGACATCGTTGGACTGGGCCTGATTGCCGCCACCCTGGCCCTGATCTTCTGGGCTGCCAGTGGTCCGACGCCCCTGCTGAAGAAGATCTTCGCCTGGGTGCCGGCACTGCTCTTGTGTTACTTCGTTCCGGCCATCTACAACACCGCCGGTGTCATCGATGGCCACAACACGTCGTTGTACAACCCGGTCGCGCGTGATGTGCTGCTGCCTGCCGCGCTGGTCCTGCTGACCCTGTCGATCGACCTGAAGGGCATCGCCAAGCTTGGTCCCAAGCTGCTGATCGTGTTCTGCGCCGGCACCGCCGGCATCATGCTGGGCGCCATCGTCTCGTTCCAGCTGATGAAGCTGATCCATCCGGAAACGGTGGCCGGTGACACCTGGGCCGGCATGGCCGCACTGGCCGGCAGCTGGATCGGTGGCGGCGCCAACATGGTCGCCATGCGCGAAGTGTTCGGCACCGATGCCACCACCTTCGGCCAGTTCGCCGTGGTCGATGTGGCCTGCGCCAGCCTGTGGATGGCCATCCTGCTGTTCATGGCCAACCGCGCGCAGCAGATCGACACCCGCAACGGTGCCGACACCCGTGCCATCGACGAAATGAAGGCACGCATCAGTGCCTACGAGGCGCAGAACGCACGCATTCCCAGCATGACCGACCTGATGGTGATTGTCGGTGTGGCTTTGGGAGGTGTCGGCCTTGCGCATGCGATCGCCGCGCCGCTGTCGGGCTGGTTCAAGGCCAACGTCAGCTGGGCCAGCCAGTTCAGCCTGGACAGTCAGTTCGTGTGGGTGATCCTGCTGTCCACCGCGATGGGCCTGACGCTCAGCTTCACCCGCGCCCGCCGCCTGGAAGCCGCCGGTGCTTCGCGACTGGGCACGGTGTTCCTGTACTTCCTGATCGCCTGCATCGGCATGCAGATGAACCTGCTGTCGCTGCTGGATCGGCCGTGGCTGTTCCTGCTCGGTGCGATCTGGATGGCGACCCACGTGCTGGTGCTGTGGGTGGTGGCCAAGCTGCTGCGCGCACCGCTGTTCTTCTTCGCGATTGGTTCGCAGGGCAACATCGGTGCGGCGGCATCTGCGCCGGTGGTGGCAGCGGCCTTCCATCCGACGCTGGCGCCGGTGGGCGTGCTGCTGGGTACGGTCGGCTATGCCACAGGCACGGGGCTGGCCTATGTCACCGGCCTGATCCTGAAGTGGATGGCCGGTGCCTGAGTTCTGACCTGACGAACATGTTGCGGGTTCACGGCAATTGCCGTGAACCCGCTGTTCCCGTGTAGAGCCGTGCCCACGCTCGGCTTTCTTTTTGCCTGCCACCGGGTAGAACCACGCCGTGCGCGGATGCAGTTCATGGGTATCCATGAACAAAGAAGGGTCAGATCCGTTTCCTAGAGGAAACGGATCTGACCCCTGATGCTTCCTGCCGTCACCGGAAATCTGTCGAAGGTGGGGTGGTGTCGGATGGCGGCGTCCCCGCCATCCGACACCACCCCGCCAAATCCACGGAAAACCAGAGCTGATGCTTCGGCCGTTGCCGTTGCCGTTGCCTCTGCGGGCGCCGGGCTGCAAGCCCGGCACCCACCTCACACCTCAACAGCAGCGGCCACCGTTACGGCCACCGTAACGCGCTTCCTGACGCTCGCGGAAGAACGTCTTGTAGTCCATCGGCTGCTGGTCCGGATGCTTTTCCAGCATGTGCCGGACGTAGTTGTCGTAATCAGGAATGCCACAGCACAGGCGTGCGGTCTGCACCAGGCGCCGCCAGATGCGGCGGTGTGCCTGGTACTGGCCGACGGGAACCAGTTGGGTGCTCATCACAGATCCACCATTTCATGCGGCTTCAGTGCCACGTACGGGGTTTCGCGGTCACTGCGCTGCGGATTGCGGCGAGCCGCGAGGATGGTCTTGATCGAATACACCAGCACCGCACCGACCACCAGCAGGAACAGCGCGGTCAGGCTGGTGTTGACGTAGGCGTTGACCACGATCTGCTTCATCTGCGCCACCGACTTGGCCGGCGCGGTGATGGTATCGCTGGCAAGCGCGGCCTGGAACTTGTGTGCCTGCGCCAGGAAGCCCTGTGCCGGGTTGCTGTCGAAGATCTTGATGAAGCCGGCATAGGTGGTGCAGATCAGCAGCCACACGGCGGGTACGGCAGTGACCCACGCATAGCGGTCACGCTTCATCTTGAACAGCACCACCGTGCCCAGCATCAACGCGATGCCGGCCAGCATCTGGTTGGAGATGCCGAACAGCGGCCACAAGGTCTGGATGCCGCCGAACGGATCGACCACGCCGGTGTACAGCAGGTAGCCCCACAGCGCCACGCAGCCGGCGGTGCCGATGATGTTGGCGGTCCACGACTCGGTCTTCTTCAGCGCTGGCACGAAGTTGCCGAGCAGATCCTGCAGCATGAAGCGTCCAGCGCGGGTGCCCGCGTCCACGGCGGTCAGGATGAACAGTGCTTCGAACAGGATGGCGAAGTGGTACCAGAACGCCATCATCGCGTCGCTGCCACTGGGAATCGCTTCGTGCAGGATCTGCGCGATGCCTACCGCCAGTGTTGGCGCGCCACCTGCACGATGCAGGATGGTGGGTTCACCAATGGCCGCCGCGGTCGCGGTCAGCTGCTCGGGGGTGATGGTGAAGCCCCAGGTGTTGGTGATGTAGTGCGCGGCCGAGGCCGCATCGGCACCGATCACGGCGGCGGGGCTGTTCATCGCGAAGTAGATGCCCGGATCGATGATCGATGCGGCCACCAGTGCCATCACCGCCACGAACGATTCCATCAGCATGCCGCCGTAGCCGATGTAGCGCATGTGCGCTTCATTGGCCAGCAGCTTCGGTGTGGTGCCGGAGGAAATCAGCGCATGGAAGCCGGAGACCGCACCGCAGGCGATGGTGATGAACAGGAACGGGAACATGCCGCCCTTCCACACCGGGCCGTCGCCGCTGGCGGCGAACTGGGTCAGTGCCGGCATCTTCAGTTCCGGCATCACCACCAGGATGCCGATGGCCAGCGCGATGATGGTGCCGATCTTGAGGAAGGTCGACAGGTAGTCGCGCGGGGCCAGCAGCAGCCACACCGGCAGCACCGAGGCGACGAAACCGTAGCCGATCAGCATCCAGGTGATCTGGGTACCTGTGAAGGTGAACGCCGGGCCCCAGGTCGGGTCAGCCGCTACCTTGCCGCCGAACCAGATTGCTGCCAGCAGCAGGATCAGGCCGACCACCGAGATCTCGCCGATCTTGCCGGGGCGGATGTAGCGCATGTACACGCCCATCAGGATGGCGATCGGCATTGTTGCGATCACCGTGAACATGCCCCACGGACTTTCCGCCAGTGCCTTGACCACCACCATCGCCAGCACCGCCAGGATGATGATCATGATCAGGAACGCACCGAACAACGCGATGGTGCCCGGCACCTGGCCCATCTCTTCGCGGACCAGGTCACCCAGCGAGCGGCCGTTGCGGCGGCTGGACAGGAACAGGACCATGAAGTCCTGTACCGCGCCGGCCAATACCACGCCCACCACCAGCCACAGCAGGCCGGGCAGGTAGCCCATCTGCGCGGCCAGGACCGGGCCGACCAGCGGACCGGCACCGGCAATGGCGGCGAAGTGGTGGCCGAACAGCACGTGCTTGTTGGTCGGGACGTAGTCCAGGCCATCGTTGTTGATCACCGCCGGAGTGGCCCGGGTCGGATCGAGCTGCATCACCTTGTTGGCGATGAACAGGCTGTAGAAGCGGTAGGCGACCAGGTACAGCGAAACCGCTGCCACCACGATCCATAGTGCGTTGATGTGTTCACCGCGGCGCAGGGCCACGGTGCCCAGACAGAATGCGCCAAGCAGGGCGAGGGCCGCCCAGCCTATTTTGGAAAACCCTTTCATGAGGTGCTCTCTCCCGGAAAGACAGACAAAGAGTCCCGCGTGCCCTCGACAGGGTCAATTGGCACAGGACGAATCAGCGTTAGTACTTTGGTCGTACGCAGGGGGCGCTGACGTGCAGCGAACATCAGGGATGGAACAATCGGTTGCGGTGCCATCCATTGGCGTACGGCCATGTGGCGTCCATCTTCACTGGCATCCATCCAACAGGAGTCGCCATGAGCCTTCCCGAACCGGCCCGCGTGCTGCGTACCATCCGTGGCATGCCCACCTCCGACGGTGCCGGTGTGCGCCTGACCCGCGTCATCGGTGGTCCGACGCTGCCCGACCTGGATCCGTTCCTGCTGCTCGATGAATTCGGCACCGACCGCGCCGAGGACTACATCGCCGGCTTCCCGGAACACCCGCACCGCGGTTTCGAGACGGTCACCTACATGCTCGACGGGCGCATGCGGCACCGCGACAACCACGGCGACGAAGGCCTGCTGACCCCGGGCAGCGTGCAGTGGATGACCGCCGGCCGCGGCCTGGTGCATTCGGAGATGCCCGAGCAGGAAAGCGGGCAGATGCGCGGTTTCCAGCTGTGGGTAAACCTGCCGGCGAAGGAGAAGATGACCGACCCGAAGTACCAGGAATTCGCGCCGGAGCGCATTCCGGTGGTGAAGCCGGAAACCGGCGTGGAAGTGAAAGTGATTGCCGGCAGCGTGGACGGCACCCACGGCCCGATCGTGCAGCCGGCCACTGATCCGCTCTACCTCGATATCACGCTGGCACCGGATCGAGCCTGGACCTACGCGCTGCCGGAAGGCCACAACGCCTTTGCCTATGTGTTCGAAGGTGCGATGACCGTGGGTGAGCAGGACGCCGCGCGCGACGTTGCACGCCAGGAACTGGCGGTGCTGGGCGGTGGCGAGCAGTTGCACATCTCGGCCGGCAGCGAAGGTGCGCGGTTGATCCTGGTGGCCGGCCGTCCGCTGCGCGAGCCGGTGATGCGGCACGGCCCGTTCGTGATGAACACGCGGCAGGAACTGATGCAGGCCTTCGTCGATTTCCAGGAAGGCAAGTTCTGAGGGCGCGCGCCGGGCGATGCCCGGCGAAAGAAACCGGTAGCGCCGGGCCATGCCCGGCGGATGTCCAGCGCGTTCGATGCGGCGGGGATGCTGCCAGGCAGTCATCCCCGTCACCTTCAGCGCCCCGCGGCCACGGCCGACGGGGTCAGGCTCATGCCTTGCGCCAGCTGCTGCAGCGAGCCCAGTTCCTGAGGGCTGTCCGGATACAGCGAAATCTGCGCGTAACGTCCTTTGTCGAGCTTGACCACACTGATGCGGCGCTCGGCATAGCCCGGCGGCTGCTGGCCACCGAGGTCCGGCTGGTACCAGTAGAGTGATTCACCGCCGAAGCTGCCCTTTTCCTGGCGCAGCGAGCGGTTCAGGGGAATGGACGGGTCACGTGCGCTGAGCATCAGGCTCAACACTTCACGACCATCGCCAGTGCTGGCGCGGCAGACCAGGAAATCGGTCTGCGCCAGCTGCTGCCATTGCAGGCCACTGCTGGCAGGCAGCGAAGGGCATTCGGTGGGAGCCTGTGCGGCGGCGTGGGCCGCAGCGAACAGCAGGCTCGACAACACTACAGGCGCGAACTTCATGCATCCCCCAAGGTGGTGTGTCGTTGGCTCCGCCGGATGGACCGGCAGCCTTGGCATCCCATCCCCGGATGCCGCCCCGGCCGGCATGTGCACGGACGGTCAACTCAACCTTAACGGAACGTGAGCGATCGCACAAATCGCGGTTACACGCGTAACCATTGCGGCCGATGGTCGGCCGCAATGGTCCGCACAGGCCTCAGCGGTCGTTGCCGAGCCACTTGTAGATGATGCCGCCGATCGCGCCGCCCAGCAGCGGGGCGACCCAGAACAGCCACAGCTGGCTGACCGCGCCGCTGCCGGCGAAGAAGGCCACCGCCGTGGAACGGGCCGGGTTCACCGAGGTGTTGGTGACCGGGATGCTGATCAGGTGGATCAGGGTCAGCGACAGGCCGATCGCCAGCGGGGCGAACCCGGCCGGTGCCTTGCCGTGGGTGGCGCCCATGATCACGATCAGGAACACGGCGGTCAGCACCACTTCGCACAGGAAGGCCGCGGCCACGCTGTAGCCGCCGGGGGACAGCGCGCCGTAGCCGTTGCTGGCGAATGCACCGGCCTGGCTGCCATCAATGGCGAAGCCGCTGGCGCCCGATGCGATCTGCAGCAGGATGAAGCCGGCCAGCAGGCCGCCGGCAACCTGGGCGATGATGTACGGGATCAGGTCCTTGGTCGGGAAACGACCGCCGGCCCACAGGCCGACACTGACCGCCGGATTGAAGTGCGCGCCGGAGATATGGCCGAACGCATAGGCGCCGGTCACCACGGTCAGGCCGAAGGCCAGCGCAACGCCGAGGAAACCGATACCCAGCGGATTGCCGTCGCCACCGAACTTGGCGGCCAGCACCGCACTGCCACAGCCACCCAGAACCAGCCAGAACGTGCCGAGGAACTCGGCGGACAAGCGTTTACCCATGCTCATGTGTTGCACTCCTTTGACGGTCGAAAGTGTGATTTATGTCACATTTCAATGATCAGCGGGTGACTGTAGTGTCAACGCCGGGTGCAGGGATACACCTTCGGATGTGTGCAACACGCGATGTTCAGTACTGCGGCAGCGGGATGAATTCCTTGTCGTCGCCCGGAATGGTGCCGAAGCGGCCGGCTTCCCAGTCGTGCTTGGCCTGCTCGATACGCTCCTTCGAGCTGGAGACGAAGTTCCACCACAGGTGACGTGGGCCATCCAGTGGCTCGCCACCGAACAACATCGCCTTCACCGGCGTCTTCGCACGCAGGCGGCCTGTCGCACCGGCTTCGGGGATCACCAGGTGCTGGGCGGGGATGTCAACGCCGTCCAGCTGCGCCTCGCCCTCGAGGATGTACAGCGCGCGCTCGCGGTGGCCATTGTCGATATCGATCTCCGCATCCGGGTCGAGGTCGATCGCTACGTTGAGGGTGTCGGCGAACACCTTCACCGGCGATTCCTCGCCATAGGCGCGGCCGGCGATCACCCGCAGCCAGACACCATTGCGGCGCTGCTCGGGCAGGGTGGCCGCGGCATGGTGGTAGAACGCCGGCTCGATTTCCTCATGCGACTTCGGCAGTGCGACCCAGGTCTGCATGCCGTGGATCGGGTTGTCGTGATCGCGGTCTGGTTGCGGCGTGCGTTCGGAATGGGCGATGCCGCGGCCAGCGGTCATCCAGTTGACGTCACCGGGGCGGATCACCTGGTCCGAACCCAGCGTGTCGCGGTGGCCGATCGCGCCCGACCACAGGTAGGTGACGGTGGCCAGGCCGATATGCGGATGCGGGCGCACGTCGATGGCGGTGCCGGGATGCATGAGTGCCGGGCCCATCTGGTCGACGAACACGAACGAGCCGATGCTGCGCGCCTGCAGGGTGGGGACGGCGCGACGGACTTCGAGTCCGCCGATGTCGTGCACGCGCGGGGCGATGATGGTGGTCATGCGGGCGTTCTCGCTGGCAGGGATCAGGTGGGCAGCATCGCATGCAGCTGTGACGGGCACATGCCCCGTATGGGTAACAGCCTGTTCCGTAGAGTCGAGCTTGCTCGACTGGGGTTCCCACCAACGGCGCAGCCCCTCGTGGCTGTGGGTTGGTCGCTGAAGGCAAAAGCAGAAGCAAAAGCAGAAGCAGAAGCAAAAGCAGAAGCCGCGCTTGGCCGGGCGGGTGGGTGGCGCAGGACACGCCGTAAACCCGTCCATGGGGGCTCGATGGCGCCATCCATGGCGCCAACGGTCCTGCGCCACCCACCCGCCCGGCCTCTGACAGTTTCCGTGTGCTGTCCAGCCACGGAGAAGAAAAAAGAAAATCAAAATCAAACGCCGGTCGCTTCGCTCCTTGTGGCAACCAAGGTAGCCACCCACCAGTTCGTAGCGATTCCCACCAGAATCGCAGTTCACCGACCGTCATCGGGAAACTGTCAGGGGTGGGGCGGTGTCGGGTTGCGGGGTGTCCGCGGCATGGATGCCGCGGCCAAGCCCCCAGGGACGGGTTTACGGCGTCCCCGCAACCCGACACCGCCCCGCCCAACAAACAGAAAAGCCAGAGCCGCTTTGGCTCTGGCTTCTGCTGTGGAACTTGACGTTGCCTCTGCGGGTGCCGGGCCGTAGGCCCGGCCGATCAACTCACACCACCGGTTCGCGCAGGACGGGGTTGTCCCAGCCCGGGCGCGGGGCGAAACGATCGCCGTGGCGCTGCTGCAGTGCCTTCAGCCGCTCCACGATTGCATCGGCACCCACCGCGCGAATGTGCTGGATCGGGCCGCCACGGAACGGTGCGAAGCCAGTGCCGAAGATCACGCCGGCATCCAGCAGGTCCGCATCCGCCACCACGCCTTCGTGCAGGCAGGCCACTGCCTCGTTCAACAGCGGCAGGATCAGGCGGTCTTCCAGATCGGCCGGTGCCTGGTAATCGCTGGCCACGTCCGGCTTCTTCGCACGGCCGTTTTCCCAGGTATAGATGCCCTGGCCATCCTTCTTGCCGCGCTTGTCCGGTTCCACCGTCTGCAGCGCGGCCGGAATCTGCAGGCCGAGGAACGGTGCCAGTTCGCGGCCAACGCCAGCGGCCACGTCCAGGCCCACCGTGTCGATCAGTTCGATCGGGCCCATCGGCATGCCGAACTTCACAGCGGCCTTGTCGATCACCGGGCCCGGGATGCCTTCGGCATAGGCGGTGGCGGCTTCCAGCATGTACGGGAACAGCACGCGGTTGACCAGGAAGCCCGGGCTGCCGGCCACCGGCACGGGGAACTTGCCCAGTGCCTTGCAGAACGCGGCCAGTCGACGCTCGGTTTCAGGCGCCATGCCGTCGTGATGGATGATTTCCACCAGCGGCATCTGCGCCACCGGGTTGAAGTAGTGCAGGCCGGCGAACTGCGCCGGGCGCTGGATGTGGTCGCGCAGTTCCAGCAGCGGAATCGACGAAGTATTGGTGGTCAGCAGTGCGTCCTGCTTCATCTTCGGTTCCAGCGTCTGGTACAGCGCACGCTTGGCTTCCGGGTTCTCGATGATGGCTTCGATCACCAGGTCAGCTTCAGCCACGCCGTTGCCTTCCAGGTCGGCCCGCAGGCGCGCGGCCACCGCCGGACGCTTGCTTTCGTCGCGCACTTTCTTGGCGAACAGCGCTTGGGCGCGTTCCATGGCCGGGTCGATGAAGCGCTGCTCGCGGTCCTGCAGTGTGACCTCGAAGCCCTTGTAGGCGGCCCATGCAGCAATATCGCCGCCCATCACGCCGGCACCGACCACGTGCACGTGGCGGATGCCCGAATCACCACCACCCAGGCCCTTCAGGCGCTCGGTAAGGAAGAAGATGCGGATCAGGTTGCGCGCGGTGGGGGTGCTGGCCAGTTTCACCACGGCGCGACGTTCGGCATCCAGGCGTGCCTGCACCGGCTTGCCACCGCTGCGCTGCCAGGTGCTGATCAGCGCATACGGCGCGGGGTACTGGTCCTTCTTCGCCTTGCGTGCCACCTGCTTGACCATCTGCGGCGCCAGCAGCGTGCGTGCCAGCCAGGTGTTGGTCGCCCATGCCGTCGCGCGCTGCTTGAACGGGCGGGTGGTGCCGGACAGCGCCAGCGCTACGGCCGTGTCGAGCACCACCGCCGGTGCCACCACCTTGTCGACCAGGCCGATGCCACGTGCAGCCGAGGCTGACAGGGTGCGGCCTGTCAGCATCATGTCCATCGCCGCCGGTGCGCCCACCAGCTGCGGCAGGCGCGCGCTGCCGCCCCAGCCCGGGAAAATGCCCAGCTGGGTTTCCGGCAGGCCGATGCGGGTCGAACTGTCATTCGAAGCCACACGGTAGCGGCAGGCCAGCGCCAGCTCGGTGCCGCCGCCCAGGCAGTGGCCATGGATCGCCGCCACGGTCGGGCAGGGCAGCTCGGCCAGCTTCTGGTAGGTGGACTGGCCACGGCGGATGGCATCGTTCACGGTGCCGCGGCGGTCGAATTCCTGGAATTCCTTCAGGTCGGCACCGGCGATGAAGCCGGCCTTCTTCAGGGACTGGATCACCACGCCCTTGGGCGGGTCCATGGCGATGCGCTCAAGCAGGTCGCCCAGTTCCAGCAGCACGTCCTGCGACATTGCGTTGACGCTGCTGTCCTGACGATCCAGGGAGAGGACCACCACGCCGTCGTCGCGGATCTCGGGGAGCCAGTGGCTGAAGCGGAGACCATCGAAGCCTGAGAGCATGGACGTTCCATCCGGTTGTGTATGGAGAAGCGGCTATGATCCAGAGGTTGTTTCCCCCGCGTCAAATCCCAATAGCAGGGGGTGGAGCCCCCGGATCCAGAGCCTGGAACCGGGACGCTAACGGAACGGTGGTTAAAAGCTGGTGCGGCGCCAGGTGATCGGCGACTGAACTTTTCCCGGGATTGGCAGTCTCATTGCCCGACGTCGGTTGGGCTGACAGGAGTGCGGCCCCTCATGGCCGATGTTGATACACCTCAGGAGCTGGATCTGGAATTGGTCCGGCGCGTGCAGCACGGCGAGAGTGCCGCCTTCGATGTCCTGGTGCGCAAGTACCAGCATCGGGTCGTGGCCCTGGTCGGTCGCTACATCGCCGACTGGAGCGAATGTCAGGACGTCGCCCAGGACACTTTCATCCGTGCCTACCGCGCGATCGGAAGTTTCCGTGGCGATGCCCAGTTCTCAACCTGGTTGCATCGAATCGCCGTGAATACCGCCAAAAACTACCTGGCTTCACACAATCGCCGCCCGCCGACCGATGACATCGACATCGGCGATGCTGAACAGTTCGACAGCGGGACGCGCCTGCGCGACACCGACACGCCCGAACGCGAGTTGATGCGCCAGGAGCTGGAACAGACGGTGATGAAGGCCGTCAACGCGCTGCCGGAAGAACTCCGGCTGGCGATCACCCTGCGCGAGGTGGAAGGCCTGAGTTACGACGAAATCGCGCAGAAAATGGGGTGCCCGATCGGCACCGTGCGTTCACGGATCTTCCGGGCGCGCGAGGCGATCGACACCGAACTCCGGCCGCTGTTGGACATCGGCAGCGCCACCCGTGAGAAGAGCCGCGTATGACCAGTAATCCGTTCAACGAATCGCAGAACCATCAATCCCCTGCCGGGCAGCGCCTGGACCAGCGCCACCGCGAGCAGCTGTCGGCGCTGGTCGATGGCGAGCTGGGCGCAGATGAAGCGCGCTTCCTGCTGCGCCGCATGGAACATGACCCCGAACTGGCAGGCTGCCAGGAACGCTGGCAGCTGCTCGGCGACGTGATGCGCGGCCAGGCCTCGCTGCTGGCGCCTGTCGGCTTCGGTGCCGCTGTGACCGCCGCCATTGCTGCCGAACCCGCACCACAGGCCGAGCCGCGCCGTCAGGTGCGGCGTAGCGGCTGGCGGGCCTGGGGCGGTGGTGCTGCACTGGCCGCCTCGGTGGCGGCAGTGGCCCTTTTCATGGGCGGCGAGAAGCTGCAGGAGGCCACGCCGGGCGAGCCGCTGGCGCCGCAGGTGATCGCCAGTCAGGCCGAGCTGGCGCCGGCACCGGGCACCCCGGCTCCGGTCACCGAAGCCTCGGTGGATACCGCAGCGATGGCGGTGGCTGCTGCGCCGGCGGTGGCGATGGCCGCTGCCGGCCGCCGCCAGGACACCCGCCGTGCCAGTGCGACCCGCAGCCAGCAGGCCGCGCGTGCCGCGCAGCGTGACGATGTACCGCAGCGTGCCGTGGCTGCCGCGCAGGCGCCGTTGACCCCGAGCGTGCCGGCCAACGCCAGCCGCAACCTGCCGTTCGGTGAGGTCGGTGGCCTGCAGGCGCGACCGTGGCCGCGCTCCAGCCTGGCGCCCGCCGCCGGTGGCGCGCTCAATGCCAGCTTCCCGGCCCACGCCGGTGGTGCCGCGTTCTACCCGTTCGAGCCGCGCCTGCAGGATGACCTGCCGGTGCCGCCGCGCCCGCGCGACTGAGCCGGGCGCTTTCACGCCCCGCCGTCGGCGGGGCCCGTATTCCTCTTTCCATCCGACCCGGAGGTTGCCGTCCGATGACTCCCCGACTCCGCACGCAGGCCATTGGCCTGTTCGCCCTGACCCTGCCGCTGGTGGCCTGTGCCCAGCCAGCGCCGCCTGCCGCCCAGCCCCAGGCCGCCGCTGCAGCAGCCCCGCGCGCGCCGGCGCAGCCGCTGGTCAGCGGCCTGCCCGATTTCACCCATCTGGTCGAACAGGTCGGGCCGGGCGTGGTCAACGTCGACACCACCATCGTGCGCAACAACCGCCAGGCCTCGCGTGGCCCGATGGGCGGCGACGATGACATGCCGGAATTCTTCCGTCGCTTCTTCGGGCCTGACTTCCCGATGCCGGGGCAGGGGCCGGGCGGGCAGGACGGTGGCCCCAGCATCAAGGGCCGCGGCATGGGCTCGGGCTTCATCATTTCGCCCGACGGCTACGTGCTGACCAACTACCACGTGGTGGCTGACGCCAGCGAGGTGAAGGTCAAGCTGGGTGACAGCCGCGAATTCAACGCCAAGGTGGTGGGCAGTGACCAGCAGTACGACGTGGCCCTGCTGAAGATCGACGGCAAGAACCTGCCGACCGTGCGGGTGGGCGATTCCAATACCCTGAAGCCGGGCCAGTGGGTTGTCGCGATCGGCTCGCCGTTCGGCCTGGACCACTCGGTCACCGCCGGCATCGTCAGCGCGCTGGGCCGCAGCACCGGTGGCGCTGATCAGCGCTACGTGCCGTTCATCCAGACCGACGTGGCGATCAACCAGGGCAACTCCGGCGGCCCGCTGCTGAACACCCGCGGCGAAGTGGTCGGTATCAACTCGCAGATCTTCTCCGCCTCGGGCGGTTACATGGGCATCAGCTTCGCGATTCCGATCGACCTGGCGATGAGCGCGGTCGAGCAGATCAAGAAGAGTGGCAAGGTCACCCGTGGCCAGCTGGGCGCGGTGGTCGAGCCGATCGATGCGCTGAAGGCGCAGGGCCTGGGCCTGCCGGACAGCCGTGGCGCGCTGGTCAACCAGATCGTGGCCGGCAGCGCGGCGGAAAAGGCCGGCGTGCAGATCGGTGACGTGGTGCGCTCGGTCAATGGCAGCCCGGTCAACAGCTGGTCGGACCTGCCGCCGCTGATCGGTGCGATGGCGCCGGGCAGCCGGGTCACGCTGGGCGTGATCCGCGACGGCAAGCCGCGTGACCTGAGCGCCACGCTGACCGCGCTGAGCGAAGACGGCCAGGGCAATGCCCGCACGGCCGCAGGACCCAAGCCCGATGCGGCGCCGCAGGCGGGTGCCAATGCACTGCTTGGCCTGGATGTCAGTGATCTGACTGCGCCGCAGCGCAAGCAGTTCGGCCTGGACGGCAACGAAGGTGTGCGCATCACCGGGGTCAAGGGCCAGGCGGCACGTGACGCGGGCCTGTCGCCGGGCATGGTGATCCTGCAGGTCGGCCGTACCACGGTCGGCAGCGTGGATGCCCTGAACCGCGCGCTGTCCAGCTACAAGAAGGACGATGTGGTGATGCTGCTGGTACGTACCGGCAACGGCAACAGTGCCTTCGTGGCGGTCAAGGCCGGCCAGTAAGGCCTGGCGGGGCCGCCCTGGCGGCCACCTCTGCTCCCCCGAAGCCCCGCCCTGGCGGGGCTTCGGCCATTCCGGCCCCGGCCCGATGAGGCCGTTTTCGCGGCAGGGCCCCGGGCGTGCGATAATCGACCGTTACCCTGACGACGCCGCGCGCCGCCGCCACCTATGTCTTCTGATTCGATGCGGAACATCCGCAACTTCTCCATCATCGCCCACGTCGACCACGGCAAGTCCACGCTGGCCGACCGCATCATCCAGCTCTGCGGCGGCCTCCAGGCCCGCGAGATGGAAGCGCAGGTGCTCGACTCCAACCCGATCGAGCGCGAGCGCGGCATCACCATCAAGGCGCAGTCGGTGTCGCTGCCGTACCTGGCCAAGGACGGGCAGACCTACCATCTGAACTTCATCGACACCCCGGGCCACGTCGACTTCTCCTATGAAGTCAGCCGCTCGCTGGCCGCCTGCGAAGGCGCGCTGCTGGTGGTCGACGCCGCCCAGGGCGTGGAAGCGCAGTCGGTGGCCAACTGCTACACCGCTGTCGAGCAGGGCCTGGAAGTGGTGCCGGTGATCAACAAGATCGACCTGCCCACCGCCGACATCGAGCGCGCCAAGGCCGAGATCGAGGCCGTGATCGGCATCGATGCCGCCGACGCCGTGCCGGTCAGCGCCAAGACCGGCCTGAACGTGCAGGACGTGCTGGAAGCCATCGTGCACCGCATTCCGCCGCCGAAGCCGCGTGACACCGACAAGCTGCAGGCGCTGATCATCGACTCCTGGTTCGACAATTACCTGGGCGTGGTCTCGCTGGTGCGCGTGATGCAGGGTGAGATCAAGGCCGGTGACAAGCTGCAGGTGATGTCCACCGGCCGCAACCACCAGGTCGACAACGTCGGCGTGTTCACCCCGAAGCGCAAGGTGCTGCCGGCGCTGCGCGCCGGTGAAGTGGGTTGGGTCACCGCCAGCATCAAGGACGTGCACGGTGCGCCGGTCGGCGACACCCTCACCCTGGCTGCCGACCCGGCGCCGAAACCGCTGCCGGGCTTCCAGGAAATGCAGCCGCGCGTGTTCGCCGGCCTGTTCCCGGTCGATGCCGAAGACTACCCGGACCTGCGCGAAGCGCTGGACAAGCTGCGCCTGAACGATGCTGCGCTGCGCTTCGAGCCGGAAAGCTCCGAAGCAATGGGCTTCGGTTTCCGCTGCGGCTTCCTCGGCATGCTGCACATGGAGATCGTGCAGGAGCGCCTGGAACGCGAATACAACCTGGACCTGATCAGCACCGCGCCGACGGTGGTGTACGAGGTACTGAAGACCGACGGCACCATCATCAACATGGACAACCCGGCCAAGCTGCCGCCGGTGAACCATGTCGAGGAGATCCGCGAGCCGATCATCCGTGCCAACGTGCTCACCCCCGAGGAGTACATCGGCAACATCATCAAGCTGTGCGAAGAAAAGCGTGGCAGCCAGATCGGCATCAACTACCTGGGCAGCCAGGTGCAGATCAGCTATGAGCTGCCGATGGCCGAAGTGGTGCTGGACTTCTTCGACAAGCTGAAGTCGGTCAGCCGTGGCTATGCGTCGCTGGACTACCACTTCGTGCGCTTCGATGCCGGCCCGTTCGTGCGCGTCGACGTACTGATCAACGGTGACAAGGTCGATGCGCTGTCGCTGATCGTGCACCGCAGTCACGCCGATCGCCGCGGCCGCGAGCTGTGCGACAAGATGAAGGACCTGATCCCGCGCCAGCAGTTCGACGTGGCCATCCAGGCTGCCGTCGGCTCGCAGATCATCGCCCGTACCACGGTCAAGGCCATGCGCAAGAACGTGCTGGCCAAGTGCTATGGTGGCGACGTTTCGCGCAAGAAGAAGCTTCTGGAAAAGCAGAAGGAAGGCAAGAAGCGCATGAAGCAGGTCGGCCGTGTGGAGATCCCGCAGGAAGCGTTCCTGGCCGTGCTGCAGATGGACAACAAGTAAGCCCGCACCGGCCCTGCGGGGCCGGTCGTCTGGTGACGTTGCAAAGGACCCTGAATGAAACTGTTTGAGATCCTCCTGGTCGTGCTGACCCTGTCCTCGGGCCTGATCCTGCTCGCGGACAAGCTGTACCTCGCCAAGCGCCGCGCCCAGCGCGCAGGCCTGCTCGATTCCGAGCCGGTGCTGGTGGACTACTCGCGTGCGTTCTTCCCGGTGCTGGCGATCGTGCTGATCGTGCGCAGCTTCATCGCCGAGCCGTACAAGATTCCGTCCAGCTCGATGATGCCGAACCTGCTGATCGGCGACTTCATCCTGGTCAACAAGTTCTCCTATGGCCTGCGCCTGCCGATCAGCAACACCAAGTTCGTGCCGGTCGGTGAACCGTCGCGCGGTGACGTGGTGGTGTTCCACTTCCCGGGCCATAGCGACCAGGATCCGGCCAAGGGCGAGAACTTCATCAAGCGCGTGATCGGCGTGCCGGGCGACACCGTGGTCTTCGAAGGCGACGGCGTGATCCTCAACGGCGAGCCGCTGAAGTACGACAACAAGGGTATCTACGCCGGCCACAAGGGCCAGGGCGAAGGTGCCAACCTGCTGGTCGAGCACCTCCCGGGCCGTACCCATACCGTGCTGGAGACCGACTATCCGCGCGGCCAGGGCCAGTGGACCGTGCCCGCCGGCAAGTACCTGGTGATGGGCGACAACCGCGACAACAGCGACGATGGTCGTTTCTGGGGCCTGCTGCCGGAAGAGAACCTGCGCGGCAAGGCGTTCCTGATCTGGCTCAACTGCCAGGGCTGGTTCTGCAAGGATGGCTTCGAGCCGTCGCGGATCGGCTCGAGCATCAACTGATCAGGCATCAACTGAGTATTTTTACATCCAACGCGTATCTGGGGAGAGCGCAATGAAGACGATGAACACGCAGCGTGGCATGACCCTGACCTCGTTCCTGGCGGTCCTGATCGTGGTTGGTTTCTTCCTCTACATCGGCATGAAGCTGTTCCCGATGTACCAGGAGTACTACGCGGTGCGCTCGGCGATGAAGAGCCTGGCCAACGAGCCGGGCGTGGGCAGCATGGAGCCGTCGCGGATCCAGGACCTGTTCTTCAAGCGCCTGTACATCAACTACTCGGACAACGTGAAGCCGGCCAACGTCAAGTTTGATCGCCGCGACAATGGCTGGACCCTCAAGGTCAACTACGAAGTGCGCCGGCCGCTGGTCGGCAACCTCGATGTGGTTGGCAAATTCGATTCTTCCCAGGACCTGACACGAAGCGGTGCCCAGTAAATTCATCCAACGTGGCGACCTGATCGGTCATGCCTTCAGCGACCCGGCCCTGCTCAAGCAGGCGCTGACGCATCGCAGTGCCGGTGCGCCGCACAACGAGCGCCTGGAGTTCCTCGGCGACAGCATCGTCAACATGATGGCGGCCGAGGCGTTGTACCGGCGCTGGCCCAAGGCTGACGAAGGCGCGATGACCCGTGCCCGTGCCGAGCTGGTGCGTGAAGGCGCGCTGGCGGTGATCGGGCGCACCCTGGAACTGGGCGAACGGCTGACCCTGGGCCCGGGCGAAATGAAGTCCGGCGGTCATCGTCGCGACTCGATCCTGGCCGATGCGGTGGAAGCCGTGGTGGCCGCGATCTACCTGGATGCCGGCTTCGAGGCCTGCCGGGCGGTGGTACTGCCCTGGTTCAGCGCTTCGATCGAGGCATTGCCGGCCTCCGGCCGGCCCGAGAAGGACCCCAAGACCCGCCTGCAGGAATGGCTGCAGGCCCGACAGAAGGCGTTGCCGCAGTATGAACTGGTGTCAGAATCCGGTGACGACCATGCCAAACACTTCCGGGTACGCTGCATCGTAGCCGACCCGGCCGCCAGCACCGAGGGCGAAGGCGCCTCGCGGCGGCTTGCCGAACAACAGGCGGCTGCGGCCGTCCTAGAACAACTGGATTCCAAGTGAGCGAACAAACTCCCCATCATTGCGGCAGCGTGGCCGTCATCGGCCGCCCGAACGTGGGCAAGTCGACCCTGACCAATGCCCTGGTCGGCGCCAAGGTCAGCATCGTATCCAACCGTCCGCAGACCACGCGCCATCGCCTGCTGGGCATCGCCACCTATCCGGAAGGCCAGCTGGTGCTGGTCGACACCCCCGGCCTGCACAAGGTGCAGAAGCGGGCGATGAACCGGGTGATGAACCGCGCCGCGCGCGGATCGCTGGAAGGCGTCGACGCCGGCCTGCTGGTGATCGAAGCGGGTCGTTGGGACGAAGAAGACAGCCTGGCGTTCAACGTGCTGCGTGACGCCGGCATCCCGGTGGTGCTGGTGGTCAACAAGATCGATCGACTGAAGGACAAGGGCGCGCTGCTGCCGTTCCTGCAGGAAGTCACCGCCGGCCGCGACTTCTCCTCCGTGCATCCGATCTCGGCGCAGAAGCGCAACGGTCTGGAAGCGCTGGTGCGCGACGTGCTGGCACTGCTGCCGGAAGCGCCGCCGATGTTCGGCGAAGACGAGATCACCGACCGCAGCCAGCGCTTCCTGGCCGGCGAACTGGTGCGTGAACAGCTGATGCGCCAGTTGGGCGAAGAGCTGCCGTATGCCACCACCGTGGAAATCGAACGCTTCACCGAAGATGGCAACCTGCTGCGCATCGGTGCGGTGATCTGGGTCGAGCGCGAGGGCCAGAAGGCTATCGTGATCGGCAAGGGTGGTACCCGCCTGAAGGAGATCGGGGCCAAGTCCCGCCTGCAGATGGAGCGTCTGTTCGGGGCCAAGGTGTTCCTGGAAACCTGGGTACGCGTGCGTGAAGGCTGGTCCGACGACGAGGCCGCACTGAAGGCCTTCGGTTACGAGTAACCCGGAACGGTCGCTTCGATGCTGATCGAGGACGACACCGGCTTCGTGCTGCATGCACGGGCCTACCGTGAGACCAGCCTGCTGGTCGAGGTATTGAGCGCGCAGCATGGCCGCATCGGCGTGCTCGCGCGCGGCGTGTCCACTGCCAAGGGCCAGGTGCTGCGCGCCGCCCTGCAGCCACTGCAGTGGATCCGCTTCAGCGCATTGCAGCGCGGTGAGCTGGCCCAGCTGCGTGGCGCCGAGGCGCTGGACGCGGCACCGCGTCTGGTTGGTCAGGCGATGCTGGCCGGCTTCTACCTGAGTGAACTGACCCTGCGCCTGGCCCCGCGCCAGGACCCGCTGCCGGAGCTGTACCTGGCCTACGGCGAAGCGCGTGCGCGACTGGGAGTGGGGGCGGGCCTGGCCTGGACCCTGCGCCGGTTCGAACGCGAGCTGCTGACCTCGCTGGGCCTGGGTTTTGAGCTGGACAGTGCCAGCGACGGTCAGCCGATCGACCCGGCCGCGCGCTACGAACTGGACCCACAGGAGGGCGCGCAGCGCCTGCTCAGCGAGCGCGCTGGCGAACGCCGCGCAGCCGCGACCGGCTCGGCGCTGCTGGCGCTGGCCGCCGATGAAGAGCCCGATGCCGCCGACCTGGCCAGCCTGCGCCTGCCGATGCGGCGGGTGCTGGCCCATCACCTCGGGCCGCGGGGACTGAAGTCCTGGGAAATGCTCGAGCAGCTCGCGCCCAGGCGTTGAGGGGTGTTCGGCAGGGCTTGCAGCCCTGCACCTGCCGAATCAACGTCAACGTCAATTGCAAAAGCTGGCTATCCGTGGGTAGGCGGGGTGGGTCCGGTTGCGGGAGACGCCGTAAACCCATCCATGGGGGCTTGGCCGCGGCATCCATGCCGCGGACACTCCCGCAACCGGACCCACCCCGCCTTCGACAGTTTCTCGCGAGCTGTTGGACATGCCGACGGGGTCGGATCCGTTTTCCGAAGGAAAACGGATCCGACCCCAGTTTGAATTTCGATATCTGACAGGGATTCATCCACGCATGGCGTGGATCTACCAGCCGTCACCGGGAATCTGTCGGGGGTGGGGCGATGTGGGTTGGCAGGACCGTTGGCGCCATGGATGGCGCCATCGAGCCCCCAGGGACGGGTTTACGGCGTGTCCTGCCAATCCACACCGCCCCGCCCAACAAGCAGAAAGCCAGAGCCGATCTGGCTCTGGCCCTTGGTGTTGCTCCGGCTTGAAAGCCTCTGCAGGTGCAGGGCGCAGCCCTGCCGAACACCCCTCAATGCAGCAGGGCAGCCACCGCGTCGCGGAACCCCGCCTGGGCCTGCCCGGACTCCGGCGCATGATGCAACTGGCGCACCGCACGGGCCAGACGTGCCGCGCCCACGAACCCGCAGCTGGCCTGCAACCGGTGCAACTGGCTGCGCAGCTGGCGCTCGTCGTGCTGGTCCACCGCCTGCTCGACCGCATCGCGCACGCCCGGCAATTCGGCCAGGAACAACTCGCGCAGGGCGATCAAATGGTTGCGCTGGCCATTGAGCGCGGCCAGCGCCGCCGTCTCATCCCAGTCCTGGACCTGCAGCTCGACCGCCGCCGGCACCTGTGCCATGACGATCCCGGCGGGGCTGTTGACCAGGGCGCGGCGCACGGCCTTCAGCAACTGGTCGCGGCCCAGTGGCTTGACCAGGGTGTCGCTGAACCCGGCCTCGCGCAGGCGGGCATGAATGGAGGTATCACCGTCGGCGGTATGCGCCAACGCCGGCGTATCGGGGTGTGAACGGCGCAGTTCGCGCAACAACTGCGCACCGTTGCCGTCAGGCAGGTTGACGTCGATCAGCCACAGATCATGCGCGCCGGGCTCGGCGCTGGCCAGGGCACTGGCCAACGAGTCTGCGGTGTCCACGTCCGCCGGTAACGTTTCCAACGCCGCTTTGAAAAAACCGCGGCTGATGATGTCGTCCTCGACAAGCAGGAAGCGGGGCCGGCTGGCCCGCGGGGTCATCTGCATCAGGGCTGCCTCCATGTCAGCTGCTGTAATCATCAAGCACGGCGGCGGCGGGCGCAAGCGGGTCCGGACCCTGCCGGTCAGGATCTGCGACAATACGCGCCCATTTTTGCCCGCAGCCTGTCGCCACGTGGCCCGATCCCGTTCCCGCATCGACCGTACCCCGTTCCAGACCGAAATCCTCGACCTCAGCCATGATGGTCGCGGCGTTGCCCGCCGTGAAGGCGAAGGCGGCAAGATCACTTTCGTCAGCGGCGCCCTGCCGGGCGAGGTGGTCCTGGCTGAACAGACCGCCCGCAGCCGCCATTTCGACGAGGCGCGCACGGTGGAAGTGCTGCAGGCCTCGCCGCAGCGCGTAACCCCGAAGTGCCCGCACTTCGGCACCTGCGCCGGCTGCGTGCTGCAGCATCTGGACGAAGAGCAGCAGATCGTCGCCAAGCAGCGCGTGCTGATGGACAACCTGGAGCGCATCGGCCACGTGAAGCCGGGCACTGTGCTGGCGCCGCTGGTCGGTGAGAGCTGGGGCTACCGCCGCAAGGGCCGCTTCTCGGTGCGCCGGGTCGAGAAGAAGGACAAGACCCTGGTCGGTTTCCGTGAACAGGACCCGCGATTCGTGGCCGATCTCAGCCAGTGCCTGACCGTGATCCCGGAAATCGGCACCAAGGTCGAGGCGTTGTCGACCTTCATCGAGTCGCTTGATGGCAAGCGCGACATCCCGCAGATCGAATTCATCGCCGGTGACCAGGCCGTGGTCCTGACCGTGCGCCACCAGCAGCCCCTGAGCGATGCCGATCGTGCCGCCTGGGCCACCTTCGGCCAGCAGCATGGCTTCGTGATCTACCTGCAGTCCGGTGGCGTGGATACCGTGCAGCCGCTGGACGGGCAGGGCGTGCCGCTGTCGTTCCGGCTTGCGCCGTGGGACGTGGAGCTGGCGTTCCGTCCGCTGGACTTCATCCAGGTCAACGCCAAGCTCAACGAGAAGATGATCGCCCATGCCCTGGATCTGCTGGAGCCGGGTGAGGACGAGCGCGTGCTGGACCTGTTCTGCGGCCTGGGCAATTTCACCCTGCCGCTGGCCCGCCGTGTGCGCGAAGTGGTGGGTGTGGAAGGCGATGCCGGCCTTGTCGCCCGCGCCCGAGAGAATGCCGAACGCAACGGCCTGGCCAATGCCCAGTTCTTCAGCGCCGATCTGACCCAGGACCAGCGCAGCACGGCGTGGATGCGCCAGGGCTTCGACAAGCTGTTGCTGGACCCGCCGCGTTCGGGCGCGATCGAAGTGCTGCAGCAGCTGCCGCTGAAGCAGTTCAAGCGCATCGTCTATGTCAGCTGCCACCCGGGCTCGCTGGCACGCGATGCCGGCTACCTGGTCAACGAACAGGGCTTCACCCTGGTCAGCGCCGGCGCCATGGACATGTTCCCGCATACCGCGCACGTGGAAAGCATCGCGGTGTTCGAGAAGCGCTGATCGGCTGTCATGCCCATCGCGCATAATGGTGCGATGGGCATCGAAATCGAACGCAAATTCCTCGTCAGCAGTGATGGCTGGCGCACTGCCGCGCACCGGGTGATCCCGATGGCGCAGGGCTACATCAACGACCTGGGCGCGCTCGACCGCGGCACCCAGAACGCCTCGGTGCGCGTGCGCATCGAAGGCGACCATGCCGCGCTGAACCTGAAGTCGCGCACCATCGGCCACACCCGCCAGGAGTTCGACTATCCGATCCCGGTGGACGATGCCCGCGCACTGCTGGCGCTGTGCGTGGGTGGCCTGATCGACAAGCGCCGCCATCTGGTCGAGTACGCCGGCCTGACCTGGGAAGTGGACGAGTTCCTCGGCGACAACGCCGGCCTGGTGGTGGCTGAGGTTGAGCTGGACAGCGCTGACCAGGCTATCGACCTGCCGGACTGGGTTGGTACCGAAGTCACCGACGACGCCCGCTACTACAACGTCGCGCTCGCCAACCACCCCTATTCACAGTGGTGAATCCAGAAAAAGGGGACGGAGGGGATTAAGTCGCCTTTACCCCATCTGTGCGGAAAGCGACTTAATCCCCTCCGTCCCCTTTTATCGAAGGTGTCGGCCCCCATGTGGAGGGGATGAGAATCGACATCTACTCCGACGTGGTCTGCCCCTGGTGCTGGATTGGCAAGCATCGTTTCCAGCAGGGTGTGCAGTTGCTGGGCGCGGACGCGCCTGAACTCGACATCCATTGGCAGCCGTTCCAGCTGGATCCGGACGCGGACGCCACCCCGGTTCCGCTGCGCGAGGCCTACGTGCGCAAGTTCGGTGGCGTCGAGCGGACCGAGCAGATCCTCGGCCAGACCCAGACCACTGCGCGTGCAGAAGGCCTGCCGATGGACTTCGGCCAGGGCCAGGTGCGGGTGACCACGCTGCCGGCGCACCGGGTGCTGTGGCTGGCCGGCCAGCACGGCGTGCAGGATGCGGTCGGCGAAGCGCTGTTCCGCGCCCACTTCGAGCATGGCCAGAACCTGGCGGACCCCTCGGTGCTGATCAAGGCCGGCGTGGCTGGCGGCCTCGACGCGGGTGAAATCGCGCAGATGCTGGCCTCCGACCGCGGCCTGGCCGAGGTCGAAGCCAAGCTGGCGCAGGCCCATGCGCTGGGCATTTCCTCGGTGCCGACCTTCGTCATCGATGGAAAGTGGGCCATTTCCGGGGCGCAGCCGCCGGAGGCCTTCGCCAACGCGCTGCGCCAGATCGCTGCCGAACAGGGCGCTCCGGCAGCTTCGGCTGACGGAGACGAGGCCTGCGGCCCGGACGGCTGCAAGGTCTGACCGGATCCGAAAAGGGGACGGAGGGAATTAAGACGTATCCAGCCCGTAGGGGCCGATTGCGGCTTAATCCCCTCCGTCCCCTTTTTCTGACCACTGCGCCTGTCGGCCGGTTCTGCGACAATGCGGCACTGCGCCATGCGGGCGCGTGTTGTGGAGATCGACCATGCTGCTGATCGGCGTTGCCGGCACCGAACTGACTGCCCAGGAGCGTGACTGGTTGCAGCACGATGCCGTGGCCGGAGTGGTGCTGTTCAAGCGCAACTTCGCCTCGCGCCAGCAGGTGACCGATCTGAGCGCGGCGATCCGTGCCGCCGCCCCGCGCCCGCAGCTGATCTGCGTGGACCAGGAAGGCGGCCGTGTGCAGCGTTTCCGCGAAGGCTACAGCGAGCTGCCGCCGCTGCAGGACATCGGTGCGCTGTACGCCACCGACCCGCAGCAGGCGCTGGCCCTGGCCGAGCAGCACGCCTGGCTGATGGCCAGTGAAGTGCGGGCCAGCGGCCTGGACCTGAGTTTTGCGCCGGTGGTCGATCTCGGTCGTGGCAACCGCGCCATCGGCAACCGTGCCTTCAGTGAAGACCCGCAGGTGGTTGCCGCGTTCACTGCCGCCTACGTGCGCGGCATGCACGCGGTCGGCATGGCGGCCACGCTCAAGCATTTCCCCGGTCACGGCACCGTGCTGGAAGATACCCACGTGGATACCGCGATCGATCCGCGTGCGCTCGATGAGCTGCGCGCGCAGGATCTGGTGCCGTTCCAGGCCGGCATCGCCGCCGGTGCCGACGCGGTGATGATGGCGCACGTGGTCTATCCGCAGGTTGCGCCTGAGCCGGCCGGCTATTCCCCGCGCTGGATCCGGGACATCCTGCGTGGCGAGCTCGGCTTCCGCGGCGTGGTGTTCTCCGACGACATCGGCATGGCTGCTTCGCACAGTGCCGGCGGTGTGCCGGCACGCGTGCACGCGCACCTGGATGCCGGCTGCGACGTGGTGCTGGTCTGCCACCCCGAACTGGTCGATGAAGCCCTGCACGCGGTGCAGGGACGCTCCCTCAATACTGCTGCGCTGCTGGGCCTGCTCGGTCGCGGCGCGCTTGGTTGGGACGGCCTGTTGGCCGATGCCCGCCATGGCGACACCCAATCCCATTTGCTTGAAACCCTTGGAAGAACCGTCTGATGCCCAACCTCACCATTTCCCAGGCCCTGGCCCAGGCTGACCTGCTGGTCGACCGCCCCACCATCGACAAGGCCATCGCTGGTATCGCCGACGCCATCGCGCGCGATTACAAGGGCGAGGTGCCGCTGTTCCTGTCCATCATGCACGGCGCGCTGCCGTTCGCCGGCCAGCTGGCGCTGGAACTGGGCGCGCGCGGCCAGGACGTGCAGTTCGATTACCTGCACGCCACCCGTTACCGCGGTGAAACCACCGGCGGCGACCTGGTCTGGAAGCACAAGCCAGCCACCTCGCTGTTCGGCCGCCGCGTGCTGCTGGTCGACGACATCCTCGACGAAGGCTACACCCTGCAGGGCGTGCGTACCTGGTGCCTGGAGCAGGGCGCGACCGACGTGCGCATCGCCGCGATGACCGTGAAGCAGCACGACCGCGCGCTGCCGGACGTGGTTGCCGACTACGCCGGCATCGAACTGCCGGACCGCTACGTGTTCGGCTTCGGCATGGACGTCAACGAAACCCTGCGCTGCGTGCCGGCCATCTACGCGATGAAGGAATAACGGCACAGCCGCCCGCGGCGTGTCTTCTTCCACCGCCGGCATCCTCGGGTGCCGGCGTTCGTCTTTTCATGGAGTGCTTCGAATGCAACAGATCGCCCTGGCCGTGATCGGCGGTACCGGTGTCTACAACCTGGCCAAGCTGGATGATGTGCAGACCCACGAGGTTGATACGCGCTTCGGCAAGCCGTCCGGTCCGGTGCGCGTAGGGACATTGCTGGGCCATCGGGTGGCCTTCCTGGCTCGCCACGGTGAAGGCCATTCGCTGCCGCCGCACAAGATCAACTATCGCGCCAACCTGGCCGCATTGCAGCAGATCGGTGCGCGGCGGGTGCTTGCGTTGAACACGATGGGTGGCATCGGCGACGACTTCGGTCCGCGCGTGCTGGCCTGCCCGGACCAGATCATCGACTACACCTGGGGCCGCATCAGCACCCTCTGTGAAGAAGAGGGCAGCGACGTGCTCCACGTCGATTTCGGCCATCCGTACACGCCGATGCTGCGCAGCAAGATCCTGGCCGCGGCCAAAGTGACCGGTGTCACGGTCCATGACGGTGGCTGCTACGGCGCAACGCAGGGCCCGCGCCTGGAAACCATCGCCGAAATCGCCCGCATGCGCCGCGATGGCTGCGACCTGGTGGGCATGACCGGTATGCCGGAAGCCGCGCTGGCACGGGAGCTGGGGCTTGATTACGCCTGCCTGGCGATCATCGCCAACTGGGCTGCCGGCTGTGGGGACGGCGAGGAGATCACGATGGCCGAAGTGCTGGCCAACGTGCAGGCGGCCAGCAACGGACTTCCGGAACTGGTGGGCGAATTGGCACGGGGGTGATTGTCTTCGCTGAGCAAGCTTTGCATACTCAGCTTGTGCGCGGGTTCAGCGTACACCACCCATTCATTGCATAAGGTCTCGCATCACCATGCCGAACGGTACCGTCAAGTGGTTCAACGACGCCAAGGGATTTGGCTTCATCTCGCCGGAGGATGGCAGCGCCGACGTGTTCGCGCACTTCTCCGCCATCAACTCCAAGGGCTTCCGCAGCCTGCAGGAAGGCCAGCGTGTCACCTATGACGTGACCCAGGGCCCGAAGGGTGCCCAGGCTTCGAACATCACGCCGGCCGAGTGATCCACTCGACAGTGCGTTGAAAACCCCGCTTCGGCGGGGTTTTTTTTTGCATTGCCGCCTGCGACCCGTTCGCCATCGGCCCGGCTCGGGCACAATGCGGGCATGACGGAACGACTGCGCATCGCCGTGATTGGTTACGGCACCGCTGGCCAGGCATTGGCCATCCTGCTCACCCGTGACGGCCACGAGGTGGAGATCTTCGAGCGTGTGCCCACGCCCGGGCCGGTCGGGGCCGGCTTCCTGCTGCAGCCCAGCGGCCTGCAGGTGCTGTGGCAGATGGGCCTGCTCGAGGCCGTGCGTGCGCATGCCGCACCGGTACATCGCCTGTATGGCGATACGCCCTGCGAGCGTGCGGTGATGGACATGCGTTACGACGGCCTGGATGCGCGCCTGCATGGCCTGGGGATGCAGCGCGGGGCATTGTTCTCGCTGCTGGACGAAGCCCGCGCTGGCGCGGGCCAGTTGCATGCCGGAACGACCATCGTCGAGGCGGATGCCGAGCATGGCCGCCTGCGCGACAGCGAAGGGCGCCAGCACGGCCCGTTCGATCTGGTCATCGCTGCCGATGGCGCAGCGTCTTCGCTGCGCGGCACCATCGAGGGGGGCGCCGGGCTGGACCGTGTGTATCCGTGGGGCGCGCTGTGGTGCCTGTTGCCGGCCGAAGATTGGCCGCATCTACAGGAGCTGCGCCAGCGCTATGTGGCTGCGCGCAAGATGATCGGGCTGCTGCCGGTGGGTACTCGTCCGGGCGACGACACGCCGCGGCTGAGCTTTTTCTGGAGCCTGCCACGCGCCGACTTCGAACGCTGGCAGGCCGATGGCATGGCCCCCTGGCTGGATGAACTGCACACGCTGTGGCCGCAGGCCAGTGCGCGCTTCGCGCATCTGCAGGGCGCCGGACAGCTGGCGCGCGCGGTCTATCGCGATGCGGTGATGACGCGCTGGCATCACGGCCGGATGGTGCTGGCCGGTGACGCCGCGCATGCGATGAGCCCGCAACTGGGGCAGGGCGTGAACATGGCGCTGCTGGATGCCCTGGCGCTGCGTGATGCGCTGCGCGCGCATGGCGGCGGTGCGATCGCGCTGCAGGCCTACCAGGCGCAGCGGCGTGCGCACGTGGCCGTATACCAGCGCTGGAGCCGCTGGCTGACGCCGCTGTTCCAATCCGATCGTGATGTGTGGGCGAAGGCCCGCGACGTGCTGCTGGGACCGATGGGGCGCCTGCCCGGGGGCCGTGGGCACATGCTGCGTGTGCTCAGCGGCACCCAGCACGGCTGGTTCGGTTCGCTGGCACTCGATCCCGCCTTCATCGATGCACTGGCCGATGTTGCCGAGCCACGCCGCATCAGCACGGCAAAAGCACTCGCGTGAAGCCGCGTCGTCACGTGAATTAACGGTTGCCTCACTGCGGATATGCGACAAGAAGGGAGCACGCAAACGTCGCGTCGCCCGTTTTCCTTTCCGTGATCAACATCGCGCGTGGCCCGGGCGGTCCTGCCGTTGCAGCCTGTTGCGGCCCGGATGTGCCGCCCGATGTTGAAGAGGAGGACGCCATGTTGTTCGCGGTCGAAGAGCTGGAATCGGAAATCTGCAAGCTGCGCGGTCTGCTGCAGATGCTGCACGAGGACCAGCCCGACGTACTGGAGGACGTGTTCGAGTTCCATGTCGGCAGCCTGATCAGCCACGCATCGCAGGAGCATCACGCGCGTATCCGCGCCTGTGCGCAGGAGATGCTTGCGGCGATCCGGGCACTGCCGCGGCGGCGTGACGATGACACGCCGGATTTCCGCGTGATGCCGGAGCTGGACATCCGCCCGGCCTGAGTCATGGCGCTGGCAGTTGCACCAGGCTGCCTTCCACGCAGGCCAGCATGCGCTCGCCGCGTGCCGGTGCAGGAACGATGCCAGCGGTGAACGCGGAGAACGCGGGCAGGACCGTGATCCGCTCGCGCAGCCAGAAGGCGGGAAAGCGGCGGCGCAGCGAAGGCAATGCAACCTGCGGATGCAGATGCCCCGCGATCACGTGCAACGCCGCATCCGGTGTTGGTTCATGGCGGAGCAGGAATGGCGGCAGTCGCGCTTCCTCGTGGATCTGCACCTGCAGTTGGGCATGCGGCAGCTGACGGTCGTGATTGCCGCGCAGCACATGAACGTCCAGCCTGGCATTCCGTTCGCGCCAGCCCAGCCACTGCTGGTACCACGCTGCGCGATGCGCTGGCCCATGCAGGATGTCGCCGAGAATCCACAGTTCGCGACAGGCATGCTCGTCCAGCAACACCTGCAGTCGCTGCAGGTCTTCCGAAGTGCCGCCGCTCGGCAGCGCGATCCCCGCGCGGCGGAACACATCAGCCTTGCCCAGGTGCAGGTCGGCGATCAGCAGCGCCTGCCGCGCCGGCCAGTACAGTGCGCGCGTGCCGGCAATAATCATCGGCTCGCCGGCCAGCAGCAGTGGCAGTTCATCGGCCATGGCGACGCTCCAGCTGGTGTGCGGCGCGCTGCACGCGGGTCCGCCAGTCTTCGTTGCTGAACTGCCCGCGCAGCCGCTCGGCCCACAGCGGGAACCCCAAAGGCGTGAGTGATGAAGGGCGCTGCACCGAAAGGGACTTTGTGCCGATCTTCGCCAGTACCTGCTGCAGTCCGGGAAGGTCCAGGCTGTCGTGCAGCACTTCGTGTTCGGCCAATGCCAGCAGCAGATGGTCGGGATCGTGCTCGCGCAACACGTCGTACAGCAGGCCCGCCGAGGCCTGCAACTGGCGCAGCGAACGCGGCATGCCGCCTGGCAGGCTCGGCACCAGCAGGCCGGCCACGCGCGCGATGCCGCGGAACTGCCGACGCGCCAGCTCACCGAGGTTCACCGCTGCACGCAGGTCATCGAGCAGTTGATCGGTGGTGAACAGGGCCAGCCACTGCTGCGCGTCCAGATCGACCGCCTGTGCCGGTGCCAGCACCAGGCCGTGGTCGTTCACCGCATAGCCGATGCTGTTGCGCTGCCGGCGCGTGAGGCGCAACGCCAGCAGTGCGGCCAGTGCCTCGTGAACGTGACGGCCGGCAAACGGAAACACGAACAGGAACTGGCCCTCACGGCGCCGCACCTCCTCCACCAGCAGGCGGTCCTGCCCCGGAAGTGCGGACAGCTGCTCCTGCAGTGCCAGCAGCGGTGCCAGCCAGCGTGATTCGGCACTCGCGTCGGCCCCTGACAGGACCGCTTCCAGTTCGTGCCCGAGCGCCATCGACAACGGCAGTTGGCCACCCTGCCAGCGCGGCACAACGCCGTCGCCAGCTCCGCGCGCCAGCCGCACGAAGGCGGTCATGTCGCGCAGCTGCACCAGCTCAAGCAGGCGGCCCGCGAACTGGAAACGATCACCGCGGCGCAGACGGCTGGCGAACTGTTCCTCCACCGCGCCCAGGCCTCCGCCGCGCAGGAACTGCACGCGAACGCTGCCATCGCTGCTGATGGTGCCGATCGACAACCGGTGGCGCAGCGCCTGGCGGCGATCATGCATGCGGTAGTGGCCATCGGCGTCCTGCACCACCTTGTGGAAATCGGGGTACTGGGCCAACGCCTGGCCGCCCTGCACGATGAATGTCAGCACCGCCTGCCACTGATCATCAGCAAGTGCGGCGAAGGCATGGGTGCGTCGTACCTGCGCCAGCAACGCATCGCTGTCGAAGCCGCCGGCGAGCGCGCGGCTGACCGCATGCTGGGCCAGTACATCCAGCGACAGCGTCGGCGGTCGCCGTGCTTCGACCACGCCTTCACGCAACGCGCGGCGCACGGCCGCGTACTCGGCCAGTTCCAGCGCGTGGCTGGGAATGCACAGGACAGCGCCGCTGGTACCGGGACGATGGCGCGCGCGGCCTGCGCGTTGCCGCAGGCGTGCCACGCCCTTCGGGCTGCCCAGCTGCAGCACCTGTTCGACCTCCGGAAAATCCACGCCCAGGTCGAGGCTGGATGTGGCGACGACGCAGCGCAGGGCGCCTGCACGCAGGCCGTCCTCCACCTGCTGGCGCAGCGCCGGATCCAGCGAGCCGTGGTGCAGCGCCAGCGTTTGCGGGTCTTCCGGCCAGACCGCGGCCAACGCCTGGTGCCACAGTTCGGCCTGCGCGCGGGTGTTGGTGAACAACAGGCTGCTGCGCGCCTGCATCAGCGCGTCCAGCACACGCGGCAGCTGTGCAAGGCCAAGATGCCCCGCCCACGGAAAACGTTCGCCCGGTTCGGGCAGCAGGCTGCGTACCGTGATCGGGCGCGGGCGGACGCCTTGCACGGTCGGTGCGTCCGGACGGTCGGGCAGCAGCACGTCGCGCGCCTGGGCAAGATTGCCCAGCGTGGCCGACAGCCCCCACAGCTGCAGCGCGGGGGCGGCGCCGCGCAGCACCGCCAGGTTCAACTGCAGCAGCACGCCGCGCTTGTTGCCCAGCAGTTCGTGCCATTCGTCCACCACCACGCAGCGCAGCTGGCGCATGCGCGGCAGCGTATCCGGATAGCTCAGCAGCAGCGCCAATGATTCCGGCGTAGTCACCAGCACATCGACACGGCCCTCGCGTGCCTGTCGGCGTTCGTGGCTGCTGGCGTCGCCACTGCGCAGCCCGACGCGCCAGCCCAGTCCCAGTCCATCGACCACGGTCTGCAGTGCACGTGCAGTATCGCTGGCCAATGCGCGCAAGGGCGTGACCCACAGCACCTGCAGCGGACGCACTGAACTGGCGCGGCGGAGCGGCGGCGGATCGATCATCGCCTGCAGCAAGGGGCCGCCGAACATCGCCAGTGTCTTGCCGCTGCCGGTGGGTGTGTGCAGCAGGCCGGATTCTCCTGCCAGGTAATGCCGCCACATCGCGCGCTGGAACGGCAGTGAGCGCCAGCCTCGCGCCGCGAACCAGTCTTCCAGCCGGCGCAGCGCCTCGCTGCGGGTCATCGTGCCAGCGCCTGCAGGGTGGCCAGCTGGTCGGCCTCACTGGCCGGTTTGTCGTGCCGCCAGCGCAGGATGCGCGGAAAACGCACGGCGATGCCGGACTTGTGCCGGCTGCTGCGGTTGACCGCTTCGAATCCGAGTTCGAATACCTGTTCGGCGCGCACGCTGCGTACAGGCCCGAAGCGCTCACGCGTGTTGGCGCGGATCCAGCGATCGAGGGCAAGGATCTCCTTGTCGTCCAGACCCGAGTAAGCCTTGGCTACTGGCACCAGCGTGTCGCCGTCCCAGATCCCGAAAGTGTAGTCGGTGTACAGCGTGCTGCGCCGCCCGTGTCCCGCCTGCGCGTACAACAGCACGGCATCGATGGTGAGTGGATCGACTTTCCATTTCCACCAGTCGCCACGTCGTCGTCCGGACTGGTAAGCCGATGCGCGCCGCTTCACCATCAATCCTTCGACACCACGCTCGCGTGCTGCTTCCCGCAGTGCTGCAGCCTGCGACCAGTCATCGGCGGGAACTTCGGGCGAGAGCTGGATACGCGTGTCGCCCAGTGCGCCGATGACTTCGGCGAGGCGTATGCGCCGTTGCTGCAACGGCAGTCCGCGCAGATCCGCGCCCTCTTGTTCAAGCAGGTCGTAGGCCAGCACCCGTACCGGTGTGTTGCGCAACGTCGCCGCACCGGGCTTGCGCCGTTGGATGCGGGTCTGCAGCGCGGTGAAGGCGCGCGGCAGGCCGGTGGCCTCATCCCAGGCCAGCAGCTCGCCGTCCAGCACGCAGCCATCGGGGAGGCCCATCGCCGCCTGTTCGATCTCGGGGAAGCGGCCGTCCAGGCGTTCCTCGCCGCGTGACCACAGTGCCACTTCGCCACGCCGGCGCAGCAGTTGCAGGCGGATGCCATCCCATTTCCATTCCAGCAGCCAGTCGTCGACGGGACCGAGGCGATCGCCGGGAGCGCCTTCCAGTGGCGAGGCGAGGAAGAACGGGTAGGGCTGTTGCCGGTCCAGTGGCAGCTCGTCCGGCGACAACAGCTGGCCCAGCAGCCCGGGTGAGGGCACCCAGTCGCCGAGCATGCGCTGGGCGATGCGCGCGATGTCCAGGCCGGACCATTCGGCCAGCGCCTGCTGCACCAGACGCTGCGAAACACCCACGCGCAGGGCGCCGGTCAGCAGTTTGTTGAACACCAGGCGTTCGCGGCTGCACAGCTGCTGCCAGCCCGAGACCACCGCCTCGCGGCGTACCGGTTCGGGCTGGTTGGCCACGGCCAGCAGGTGCTGTTCGATCCATTCGGCCAATGGCCGGTCGAGCGAAGGCTGCGCTGGATCATCCAGCAGCAGGGTCAGTGTCTCGGCCAGGTCTCCGACCTGGGCATAGCTGTCTTCGACCAGCCACGGTGGCAGCGCTGATTCTTCGGCAATCCAGGCGCGCAGTTCGCCACTGGCGGCGATCTTCCGGCGTGCACCGCCCACTTTGCCGCCGCTGAGCAGGTACAGCGCCCACGCCGCATCATGCGCACGCGCGTGGCGGAAGTAGTCGACCAGCGCCGCACGCTTGTCCAGTGTCGCGGTGCTGCGGTCCAGGCGCTGGTAGAGCACGGCGAAGGCCTTCATTCCTCACTCCCGAAATCGGTACGGAAGGCTTCGGCAGCCACGCCGCGCTCGCGCAGGTAGGGGATCAATGCATCGGTATTGCCGTGGGTGGCGATTACCCGCTGCGCGCCGGTCTGTTCGATGGTCTGCAGCAGTGCGGGCCAATCGGCGTGGTCGGAAATGACGAAACCGCGATCGACATTGCGGCGGCGGCGGTTGCCGCGCAGTTGCATCCAGCCCGAGGCGAAACCCAGCTGGTGGCGGCCGAAGCGGCGCATCCATGGTGTGCCCGCGGCCGAGGGTGGGGCGAGGATCAACTGGCCCGCCGCGTCCGGCTGGCGGCCCTGTTCGGCCACGGCGAGCGTCTCCAGCATCGGTACGCCGGCCTGCCGGTAGACCGCCACGCCATTGGCTATGGCGCCGTGCAGCCAGGCCGGGCGATCATCCAGCGGCAGCAGTTCAGCCAGCACCCGCTGCGCCTTGCCCAGGGCATAGCAGAGCAGGATCGCGGCCTCGCCGCGCTGCTCGCATTCGCGGCGCCAGGCGACGATCTCTGCAGCGACTGCGGGGGTGTCCGGCCAGCGGTAGATCGGCAAGGCAAAGGTGGCCTCGGTGATGAAGGTATCGCAGGGCACCACTTCGAACGGCGTGCAGGTGGGATCAGGCTGGCGCTTGTAATCGCCGGAGGCTACCCAGACCTGCTCGCCGTCATCGATGCGCACCTGCGACGAACCGAGTACATGGCCGGCCGGATGCAGCGACACCTGCACCCGGCCGAGCTGGAAGGGCAGACCTTCGGCATGCGCCTGCACCGGCACATCACCGAGCCGCCAGCGCAGGATCGGCAGGCTGCCTTTGCTGCAGTGGTATTCGCCCATGCCCGGGCGGGCGTGGTCGCCATGGCCATGGGTGATGACCGCGCGCGGCACCGGCCGCCAGGGATCGATATGGAAATCACCCGCGGCGCAGTACAGCCCTTCTGGGCGCAGTACCACCAGATCGTCGTTGCCTGCCATGCGATCACTGTGGCGCGCGCTTCGTGCACGGGGTGAGAATCGGCCTGAACGCGGGCTTGGCGGGCGATGCGGCACAATCGGGACGCACACTTCTTGCCGCCAGGATGGACCGGATGAGTGGACCGAGCTTCAGCAGCAATGCGCCCTTCGAAACCCATGTGGTGCTCAACCAGCCACCCCCGTTTGCCGGCCGCCAGCTGTGGACCGATGATGTGGCGTTGATGGAGGCGGTGCAACGCGAAGGCGCCGGCAGCTTCGCGCCGCGGTTGGCGGTGTACGGCGCGCTGGCCGGTGATGAGCTGTACCGGCTCGGCTTCGATGCCAACCGCGATCGCCCGCGCCTGCGCACGCACGATGCGCAGGGCCACCGCATCGATACGGTGGAGTTCCATCCGGCCTATCACCAGCTGATGGGTACGGCGAAGTCGCACGGCGTTGCTGGATTGTCCTGGCACGAGCCACAGCCCGGCGCACATGTCGCGCGGGCGGCGCTGAGCTACCTGCACCACCAGGCCGAGGCCGGCACCAGTTGCCCACTGACCATGACCCACGCAGCGGTGGCGGTGCTGCAGTCGCAGCCGCACCTGGCCGAGTGGGCGCGCAAGGCTGCCGCGCCGGTCTACGACCCGCGCGATGTACCGGCAACGGACAAGGCCGGCATTACCCTCGGCATGGGCATGACCGAGAAGCAGGGCGGTTCGGATGTCCGTGCCAACAGCACGCGGGCCGAACCGATTGATGGCGAGCGTTACCGGCTGGTTGGCCACAAGTGGTTCTTTTCGGCACCGATGTGCGATGGCTTTCTGGTGCTGGCACAGGCACCGGGGGGATTGACCTGCCTGCTGATGCCGCGCCGGCTGGCCGATGGCGACCGCAATGCGTTCCGGCTGATGCGGCTGAAGGACAAGCTCGGTGACTGGGCCAACGCGTCCAGCGAGGTCGAGTTCTGCGGTGCGCAGGCATGGCGCGTGGGCGAGGAGGGGCGCGGCGTGGCCACCATCATCGGCATGGTGATGATGACCCGCCTGGACTGCATGCTCGGCGCGGCGGCGGAGATGCGCATGGCCTTGGCGCAGGCGCTGCACCATGCACGCCATCGGCGCACGTTCGGCAAGATGCTGGTGGAGCACCCGCTGATGGCCAACGTGCTGGCCGACCTGGCGCTGGAGTCGGAGGCGGCCACGGTGCTGTCGATGCGCATCGCGCGTGCAGTGGACCGTGCCGGTGTGGACGCCAAAGAGGCGGCGCTGGCGCGGGTGGGTACGGCGCTGGGCAAGTACTGGGTCTGCAAGCGTGCGGCGGGCTTCGTCAACGAGGCGCAGGAATGCCTGGGTGGCGCGGGCTATGTGGAAGAGTCGATGCTGCCGCGCTTGTACCGGCAGGCACCGTTGAATTCGATCTGGGAGGGCAGCGGCAACATCCAGTGCCTGGACGTACTGCGCGCGCTGGCGCGTGAGCCGGAGGCGCTGGAGGCACTGCGCACGGAACTGGCGTCGGTGGCCGACCGGGATGCGCACTATGCAGCGGCATTGCAGCGCTGGGCAGCGGCGGCGCCGCCGGACGAGTCGCAGGCGCGGCTGTTCTGCGAGCGCACTGCGCTGCTGCTGCAGGCGGCATTGCTGCTGCGTGCGCACAGCCCGATGGCGGAGGCGTTCGTGCGCAGCCGGTTGGAAGGAGAGCATGGGCTGGCATTCGGGACGCTGCCGGTGGGGCTGGATCTGTCGGCGATGCTGGCGCGCGCGCTGCCGTAGGAGGCGGCCAACGGCGGAGCCCCTCGTGGTGGGCGGCGCGGAGTCTGCGTCGTGAGCGGGCCGCGCGGGTGGGTTGCGCAGGGGGCGCTGCAAGTACGTCCATGTAAGCTCGGTCGCCGCATCCATGCGGCTCACGCCCCTGCGCAACCCACCCGCGCGGCCGGGACAATTTCCGTGGGCGGCACACCACGGAATCAACAGAAAAAGCGAAAAGCAGAAAAGCCGCGGCAGTGCCGCGGCTTTTCCTGTGGAGCCGAGCCGATGCTCGGCTGGCCGGTAGCGCCGGGCCATGCCCGGCGAACGAACAGTTAGTGCTTGGCTTCTTCCTTGGCCGCGTTGCTCTTCGCGTCGTTGGCGACATCGCGGGCCTTGTCGGCAACCTTCTGCGCGGCGTTGGCGGTGGCGTCGCTGGCGTGTGCGGCGGCGTCGGTTGCAGCGTCCTTGGCCTTGTCGGCAGCGTTGGCGGTAGCGTCTGCTGCCTTGTCCAGCGCCTGCTGGGTATCGGCGGCGGCCTGCTCGGAGGCGGCGGCGGTCTTGTCGGCGGCTTCGCGGGTGGCAGCCGCAGCCTTGTCGACGGCGTCGCGGGCGGCAGCGCCAGCGCTGTCGGCGGCCTGCTGTGCATCCTGCTTGGCCTGTTCGGCTTCCGGGCCCTTGCAGGCGGCCAGGGCCAGCAGCAGGGAGGCGGCCAGCAGGGTGGTGGTGATCGGACGAATTTTCATGGCGGTCTCCGGTACTGCAATGGATGGGGACGCCAGCCTATTCATGCCGTTGTGAAGACGGGGTCGCGATGCAGCGGCTCAGTCGCGCGCATTCGGGAAAAGAAAAAGCCGCTGGCGAACCAGCGGCTTTTCCAGAACAGCGTGAAGAAAGAAGTTATTACTTCTTGGCTTCTTCAGCAGCGTCCTTGGCCTTCTCAGCGGTGCCTTCAGCAGCCTTGGCAGCGTCAGCAGCGGCGCCGGCAGCGGCGTCGGTGGCAGCAGCGCCAGCCTGGGCAGCAGCGTCAACCGAAGCGTCAGCAGCGGTGGCGGCGGTGTCAGCGGCCTGCTGGGCAGCGTCGGCGGTCTGGGCGCCAGCAGCGGCGGCCTGGTCGGCAGCAGCCTGGGCTTCGGTGGCGGCTTCGTTGGCCGAAGCAGCGGCGTCCTGGGCAGCTTCCTGCTTCGAGCAGGCGGCCAGGGCCAGAGCCAGGGACATCGCGACCAGCAGCTTGTTGATGCTCATTGTGTAAATCCTCGTCGTTAGAATTAGGCAACGCGCATGCTGCGCGCCGACAACATGATGACAAGCCAAGATTGGGTGTCAAGCGATCCCGCATTCATTTTTGCGAAATCATCGTTAAATCTTTTTAAATCAATTCGATGGCGATTGCGGTTGCTTCGCCGCCGCCGATGCACAGGGTGGCAATGCCGCGCTTGCCACCGCGCGTGCGCAGGGCGTTGACCAGGGTCACCACCAGGCGTGCACCGGAGGCACCGATCGGATGGCCCAAAGCGCAGGCACCGCCATTCACGTTGAGCTTGTCGTGCGGGATGCCCAGTTCGCGCATCGGCGCCATTGCGACCACGGCAAAAGCCTCGTTGATTTCGAACAGGTCGACCTGGTCCAGCGACCAGCCGGTCTTGTCCAGCAGCGTGTGCAGCGCGCCGATCGGGGCGGTGGTGAACCACTCCGGTTCCTGCGAATGGGTCGCGTGGCCGACGATGCGCGCCAGCGGGGTGATGCCGCGTGCGGCTGCATCTTCCTCGGTCAGCAGGACCACTGCAGCAGCGCCGTCGGAGATGCTGGAGGAACTGGCGGCGGTCACGCTGCCGTCCTTCTTGAAGGCCGGGCGCAGGGTCGGGATCTTGGCGATGTCCGAGCGGCCCGGCTGCTCGTCGGTGGCGACCTCGACCTCGCCCTTGCGGGTGGCGACCTTCACCGCGACGATTTCATCGGCGAACGCGCCGTTGGCCTGTGCGGCCTGCGCGCGCTTGACCGATTCGATGGCGTAGGCGTCCTGCTCTTCGCGGCTGAACTGGTACTTGTCCACGGCGCACTCGGCGAACTCACCCATCGCCTTGCCGTCGTAGGCGTTGACCAGCCCATCGTGGGCCATGTGGTCGACTGCCTGGAAGTTGCCGAAGCGGTTGCCCGTGCGCGAGTTCGGCAGCATGTGCGGCGCATTGGACATCGACTCCATGCCGCCGGCGACCACGATGCGGGCCGAGCCGGCCTTGATCAGGTCATGGCCGAGCATGATGGTCTTCATGCCCGAGCCGCACACCTTGTTGAGGGTGGTGGCACCGACCGACAGCGGGATGCCGGCAGCGATCGCGGCCTGGCGGGCGGGCGCCTGGCCGAGGTTGGCCGGCAGCACGCAGCCCATCAGGACTTCGGAAACGTCGCTGGCCGGGACACCCGATTGTTCCAGGGCGGCGGCGATGGCGGCCGCGCCGAGGGTGGGTGTCGGCACGCCGGTGAACTGGCCGAGGAAGGAGCCGATGGCGGTGCGCTTGGCGGCGGCGATGACGATGTTGGACATGGCAATCTCGTTGATGCGTAAGCAATGTTCGGAAAGGAGACCGGGGGCCGTTGGAAGCGCCGCGGTTTCCCGGCAGACTGCGTGGGGGTCGGCCCAAGTATAGAGGGTCGGGGAGGGCGGCCGCTGGGCGCCGCCGCATGCCTGCCAGGATGAAGGCAGGCCAACGTTCATGGGAAGGAATCGATGGAACGCACGACGATGGTGAGGTCTGTCCTGGCAACTGCGCTGGCGATGGCGCTGACGGCCTGTGGCGGCGGTGGGGGCGGCAGCAACGTGCGCGTCGATCCGCCGCCGGCCACGCCCACGCCGCCGACGCCACCCCCACCCACTACGCCACCGCCGGCCAAACCGCAGGAGCCGACGTTTGATGCGCATCTGGCAGTCACCAACGCGCGTGCCGCACAGGCCACCGGACTGACGGGGCAGGGTGTGCGCATCGGTATCGTTGACTCGGGCGTGCAGCGCAATGCGGTGGCCCTGAATGGACGGGTGCTGGCCAACTTCAACTACATCGATCCGGCCAGGAACAATCTGGGCGTTGACGACGTGGTCGGCCATGGCACCGCGGTGGCCAGCCTGGCCGCCGGCGCAGCGGTGGGCTCCTGGCCGGGCGGCATCGCGCCGGGTGCGCAGATCGTCTCGGCACGGATCATTTCCGACAAGCCGCCGACCGATGACGGCAGTGGCCAGGGCAATGCCTTCAGCGGCCCGCTGGGCGTGGCCCAGGTCCACCAGGACCTGATCAGCTACAACGTGAAGGTGATGAACAACTCATGGGGCGGCCTGTACTGGACCGACCTGCCGACCACCGCGCAGGTCGCTGCCGAGTACCGGCCGTTCGTGATCAGCCACGGTGGCCTGGTGGTGTTCGCTGCCGGCAATGATGGCCGCAGCGAACCGAGCAGCCTGGCCGCCCTGCCCAGCCAGAAGGGCGTGGCCGGCTCACTGCCTGCGGCCGATCTGGAGCGCGGCTGGCTGGTGGCGACCGCGGTCGATCCGTACACGCCCGGCGCACGTGCCAGCTACGCCAACGCCTGCGGCCAGGCAGCGCGCTACTGCCTGGCGGCACCGGGCAGCGCGGTCTATCCCGATGCCAATGGCGGCAGCTACTACTGGAACTACGGCACCTCGTTCGCGGCGCCATTGATTTCCGGCGCGGCCGCCCTGGTCTGGCAGCGCTACCCGTACTTCGACAACAACCTGGTGCGGCAGACCCTGCTAGGCACCGCCAAGGACATCGGCGCGCCCGGCGTGGATGCGGTGTTCGGCTACGGCCTGCTCGACATCGGTCGTGCGATCAAGGGCCCAGGTCGCTTCGACTGGGGTGACGTTGTAGCCAATGTGGATGTTGCCTCGACCGGTTCGCTGTGGAGCAACGATATCGTCGGCAGCGGCGGGCTGGTCAAGCAGGGCGGGGGCACCCTGGTGCTGGCCGGCAACAACAGCTACACCGGTGCCACCCGCATCGAACGCGGCATCCTGTCGCTGCAGAACGGTGGCGTGATCCGTTCCAACGTGACCATCCTCGGCCAGTCCGATCCGGATTCGACCGGCCTGCAGTTCAATGGCGGCACGCCCCGCGTGATCGGCAATGTGATCAATGGCAGCAGCGTGTTCCTGACCACCGGCAACACCACTGGCACCATCGAGGGTGACTATACCCAGCAAGCCGGCGCGCAGCTGATGATCGCACTCGGTGCCAAGGCCCTGCAGGTCACCGGCAATGCGAAGATCGACGGCGGAGTGCGCGTGCACGGCGTTGTCACCGGCTACGTGCCGCAGAACGGTGCCCGCCAGGATCTGATCCATGCGGTGGGCAGCCTGAGCGGCACTTTCAGCACCCCGGCGACATCAAGCGGCCTGGACGGTGTCAGCCTGCTGCAGAGCAGCTATGGCTATGACAGCAACAACGCCTGGTTGAACCTGACACAGGTGAGCGTGAGTGCAGCGGCCACTGGCCTGGGTGTCTCTGCGCAGGCTGCGGCGCAGCGCCTGGAAGGGGCGTTCGCTGCACTCGACCGCAATGCTGGCCTGCAGGGATCGGCGTTTGGCACGGCGGCCGGTGCGCTGCAGAGGACCGGCGGCGGCAGCGAAGGTTTGGCCGCCAGCCTGCAGAGCCTGTCCGGGCAAGCGCACGCGAGGGCCGAGTCGGCCACCTTCGACAGCATCGACATGTCGCGGCGCGCGATCGCCGAGCGCTTCGATCGCGTGCAGGCTGCACCGCGGCTGCGCGGCACCTGGCAGAGCGCGCTGGGCGAGGCCGGGCAGGGCAGCTTCGCCGGCAACACCGCCGACAGCCACGGCTGGATGGCGGGCCAGGATCTGCCGCTGGGCAGCAACGGATTGATGGGCGTGGCCTTCGGCGAGACCCGCAGCAACGGTGGCAGCAGCTTCGGTGGTGATCGTGGCCGCGACCGGCAGGCACAGGCGCAGCTGTATGCCGGCTGGAACCTTGGGCGTGGTTATGCACTGGCCCAGTTCGGCAGCGGTCAGTTCACCCGCGCGCTGGACCGCCAGCTGCTGCTGGGCGCTGGCGCGTATGGCGTGTCTGCACGCTACGGTGGCCGTTTCAGCAGTGCCAGCGTCGAAGGCGGTTATCGCTTCGGTCGCGCAGGGGCATCGTTGACGCCGTATCTGGGGGCCAGCAGCACCCGCGTCGATACCGATGCGTTCAACGAATTGGGCGGGTTCGGCTTCGGCCTGCGCGGTGATGCCAACCGTGTGCAACGCAGTCAGGTGCTGGCCGGCCTGCGTGGTGAACGTGGGTGGGGACGCTGGACCGTGCGTGGTCATGCCGAATGGCAACAGCGCTTGGATGCACGCGACGCGGACTGGCAGGCCAGTTTCGTCGGCGTCGATGCCTGGGCGCCGCTGGCCGGCTGGGATGCGCCACGCGGCAGTGCGCTGTTCGGTGTGGCGCTGGAATCGTGGTGGGGCCGCAATGGCCGTCTGAGCCTGGGCTTCGACCAGCGCATCGGTGGCGAAGGCGCGCGGCAGGCAGCATTGCGCTACAGCACCGGCTTCTGAAGGACGGGTCGCGCCGGGTCAGGCCCGGCGCGACCACGGCAGGCTCAGCCGCCGCGCAGGTTGCCCAGACGCGGGGTGCTGCGGCCCAGCGGCATCTTCAGCTTGCCGATCGACAGGATGCGGCTCTCGGCGATGCGGTCGGCCGCCCGCTGCGGCGCGATGTTCTCGCGCTGCGACAGTTCGAAGATGCGGGTGAGGTTGTGGTAGATGCTGCGGATCAGGCGCATCGCGCGTTCGCGGTTGTAGCCATCGATCTCCAGCGACACGTTCATCACGCCGCCGGCGTTGACCGCATAGTCCGGCGCATACAGGATGCCGCGCGCATGCAGCTCGTCGCCGATCTCCAGGCTCGACAGCTGGTTGTTGGCGGTGCCACAGATGATCTTCGCCTTGATCCGCGGCAGGGTGTCGGCATTGATCGCACCTTCCAGGGCGCACGGTGCGAACACATCGGCGTTCACCTCGTGGATCTCGTCCGGCTTGACTGCTTCGGCGCCGAAATCGCTGACCGCGCGATCAACCAGCGCGCTGTCCAGATCGGTGACATACAGCTTGGCACCGCGATCGCGAAGCAGCTTCACCAGTTCCATGCCGATGTGGCCCAGGCCCTGCACCGCGATGCTGGTCTTGCCCACTTCCTCATGGCCGAACTTGAAGCGCATCGCCGCCATCAGCGCCTGCAGCGCACCGTAGGCGGTGAAGGGCGCCGGATCGCCGGAGCCGCCATGGACCTGGTGCACGCCGGTCACGAACTGGCTCTCCAGGTAGATGTTCTCCATGTCGTTGACGTCGGTGCCGACGTCCTCGGCAGTGATGTAGCGCCCACCGAGCGAATCGACATAGCGGCCGAAGGCACGGAACAGAACTTCTGTCTTGTCCACCTTCGGGTCGCCGATGATCACGGCCTTGCCGCCACCCACGTTGAGGCCGGCCAGCGCATTCTTGTAGGTCATCGTCCGGCTCAGCCGCAGCACGTCAGCCAGTGCCTCGTCGGTGCTGGCGTAGGGACGCATGCGCACGCCGCCCAGGGCCGGGCCCAGGGTGGTGTTGTGGATGGCGATGATCGCCTGCAGGCCGGCGTCGTGGTTGTGGCAGAACACCACCTGTTCGTGGCCGGTGGTGGCGAGGGTTTCGAATAGCATGGCGTCTCCGATGGCGCGAACAGCGGCGAACTGCAGCGAACGGCCAGTGAACGGTAGGGTCCCAAAACAAAAAAAGCGACGTCGTCGGTGCAGGGGGACGGGTCGCGCGGCGCCATTCTAGTCCATTCCCCCGGCCGGTGCCGTCGACATCGGCAGCCTTCCGGTTAAAGAAGATGAAAGTGCGGCCGATGCTGCGACGACGGCGGGTCGCCGGATTCGTGTGAAGAGGCAGGGCAGTCAGTGACGGCACGGGCACCACAACGACAAGGCGGGCGGCGATGACGCCGGCCTGGTGGCGATCGCTGCGCGGCTGGCTGGCGCGCTCGACCGGGGCTGCACCGTCCCGCCTTGCAGCGGCATCGCGACAGGCCGTGGCGGCTGCAGCGGCCAGCCTGCAGGGTGAAGCCCTGCCGTCTGCGGAGATTGCCGCACATCTGCAGCGCGGCCTGCACGCGTTGGCGTTGTACCCGCGGCTGGCCGGTGAGCCGGCGCCGGTACAGGATCCGGCGTTGGGGGAAGCGGTGGCACGCGCGCTGCAGGACCGCGACTGGGCCACCCGGCAGCTGCCACGCCGTCCGCAACTGCTGCCGCAGCTGATCCAGACCGTGAACGACGATGCCGCCTCGGCACGGGTAATGGCCGCGATCATCGGCCAGGACCCGGTGCTGACCGGCAATTTGCTGCGCATCGCCAACAGCCCGGCCTATAAAGTGCACGAGCGACCGGTGGAAAGCCTGCAGCGGGCGGTGACCCTGGTCGGTACCGAAGGCGTGCGGCAGATCATCAGTGCGGTGCTGGTACAGCCGGTGATGCAGATGCAGTGCGATGCGTTCCCGCAGTTCAGCACGATCATCTGGGAGCACGCGCTGCTGGCTTCGCGCGCGGCCGCCGACCACGCGCGCACGGTCACCTTCGGTGATGCCTTCGCTGCACAGTGGCTGGGTCTGGTGCAGGGCCTGGGCGCGGCGCTGGTGATGCGCCAGCTGCTGCAGGAAGCCCAGGCACGCGGAGAAGCTGTGGAGCCGGCGCTGGCCCTGCAGCTGCTGCAGCAGTGGTCGCTGCCGTTGGCACAGCGCGTGGCAGCGGCATGGGAACTGCCTGAGCCGGTGCACCAAGCGCTGGCGCCGGAGGCGGACGGACCACTGGCCGACAGTCTCCGCCTGGCCAGCGCGGCGGCTGCGGCCAGCCTGTTGTGCCGGCATGGCCATGCCAGCCAGGGCCGCATGCTGGCCCTGCTTGAACAACTGCCGTCGGCACCGCCGCATGCGCTGCGCTGGATCTGGCGGCGCCTGCATGGGCGCAGCGTGGAGACGCGGGATGACGCCGCACAGGACGAGGCCGGAACGGCACCTTGAGCGCTACAGCTGCGATTCCACCGGCAGCCAGCTGATCACCCGCGCGGTCCAGCGCTTGCCGAGGCTGGCACCGGGTTCGGCTTCCACCCAGTGCGGTGGCGGCTGCCGTTGCAGCCAGCGCAGGTCATTATCGCGCCCCAGCGCCAGCCACCAGCTGTGCTCCGGGCCGGCCAGGCGCAGGTATTCATCGCGCAGCTGCGCCCCCAGCACCGGATCATCGAACAGCACGCCCATTTCGGTATTGAGATAGGCCGAGCGCGGGTCGAGGTTGAACGAGCCGACGAAGCCCCGGCGGTCATCGACCACGAACGCCTTGGTGTGCAGGCTGGCGCCGCTGCTGCCGAACAGGCTGGCATCCAGCTGGCCGTGTGCCTTCAGCTCGTACAGCTGCACGCCGGCCTTCAGCAACGGCACGCGATAGCCCATGTAGCCGCCGTGTACCGCCGCCACGTCGTTGGCGGCCAGTGAGTTGGTGACCACGCCGACCTGCGCGCCGCGCGCGGCCATTGCCGCCAATCCCTCCACGCCTTCCACGCCAGGCACGAAATACGGCGAGATCAGCAAGGCACTGCGGCGAGTGCTGCGCAGCTCGTCACTGAGCGTGCTGACCAGCCAGGCATGGCGATCATCGTCGCGGTGCTTCATCGGCGGATCGGAAGCGATGCGTACGTTCGCGCTCCAGTGCAGTGGCTCAGGGCTGGGCCGCTGCAGGCGGCGGGAGTCGGCCACGCGCTGCAGATAGGGTTGCGCCTTGGCATGCATCGCATCCAGGTCCGACTGCCGTACCAGCTGCCGCAGCTGTTCATCGTTGTATGACGCCAGCGCGGAAATCGGGATGGCCGCGCTGCTGTTCCAGTAGTCGTCGAAGATCTGGTTGGCCTGCTGCACTGCCGGCCCCGCTACCACCAGGTCCAGGTCCTGGAAGTTCACGTCGTCGCGCGCGCTGAAATATTCCTCGCCGATGTTGCGACCACCGACGATCGCGATGCGGCCATCGGCGATCCAGCTCTTGTTGTGCATGCGGTGGTTCACGCTGAAGGCGCGTTGCACCAGCTCCAGCATGCGTGCGATGCCCGTGCGGTTGCGGAACGGGTTGTAAAGGCGAAGCTCGATGTTCGGGTGTGCATCGAGCGCCATCATCAACGCGTCCTTGTCCTTGGCGTTCATGTCGTCAAGCAGGATCCGCACGCGCACGCCGCGCTCGGCGGCGTCGTACAGCGCCTTGGCCATCAGATGGCCGATCAGGTCGTCGTGCCAGATGTAGTACTGCAGGTCGAGGCTGCGTCCCGCATGCGAGGTGATCATCGCGCGCGCGGCGAAGGCGTCCATGCCATCGCTGAGGAAGGCCACGCCGGATTGCCCGGGATGGGCTGCCTGCAGCGGCACGATCTGCTGGTCGATACGGGTCTGCGCCGGCTGCAGTGGCAGCACCTGCGAGGGCGCGCCACGCGCCTGCGGGGTGAGGTGGTCGGCCAGCAGCAGGCCGGACAGGACCAGCAGCAACAGGATGGCGATGATGATCGCAGTGACGCGCAGCAGGCGTCGCCACAGGGGCTTGGGCAGGCTCATGCCCCGATGGTAGAGCCACGTCATGCGTGGATGAAAGCCAACAGACCTGTCGCCGTAGATCCACGCCATGCGTGGATGGGGTCAGAGCCCTTTCCCGCGGAAAGGGATCCGACCCCGAGGGTTGAAAGGTCAGACCCCTTGTCGCAGGGAAGGGCTCTGACCCTGGACGGGGTCAGAACCGCTCGTCGCTGCCGAGGTAGCGCCACTGCCCCGGCGGCAGCGGCCCCAGCGCCACGCGGCCGATGCGCAGGCGGCGCACTGCGGCAACCTGCAGCCCCGCGGCGCCGACCGCCACGCGCAGGCCCTTGGCGGTCAGGCCTTTGCCAGCGAAGCGCAGGCGCTGCTCGCTCTGCCAGCTGACCTTGGCTCCGCCGGATTCGTGCTGCAGCCGCGCCATCAACCAGGGACCGCGTTCGGGTCCGCCTTCAGCCACTTCGATCAGGTATTCCTGCTCGGTGCGGCCGAGATTACGCTGCAGGTGGGCGAGCGTCGCCGGGTCCTGGCTGACCACCACCAGGCCGCTGTCGCTGGCCGGAAGCGCGGCAGCCAGCTGCAGTCCATGGAAATGGCGCTGCAACGGGCGGGTGCCGCTGGCATCAAGTTCGCTGCGGCTGTCGCTGCTGATCAACGCACACAGCGCTTCGGCCGCGACGCCAGCGGGCTTGTGCAGCAGCATGGTGACCCGCTCGGCCTTGTCATCGCTGGCCTGTTCGGCCACCACGATCACCGCACTCTCGTCGACCGGGCGTTGCGGCTGCTCGACCACCTCGCCATTGACGCTGACCCAGCCGCCTTCGATGTAGCGCCGGGCTTCACCGCGCGGGATGCCGAGCAGGGCGGACAGGCGTTTGTCGAGACGGGTCGGTTCCATGGCGGAAAGGTCAGGCAGGGGGCGCGCAGTGTAGCCGCAACGCCGGTTCAGCGCTGGCCACGGTTGGCCAGCTCGGTCAGGTACAGGCGGGTATCGAACTCCAGCTGCAGGTAATCCGGCTCCATGTGCTGGCACAGCTGGTAGAAGGCCTTGTTGTGGTCGGCCTCCTTCAGGTGCGCCAGCTCGTGCACCACGATCATGCGCAGGAACGCGGCCGGCGCCTGCCGGAACACGGTGGCGATGCGGATTTCACGACTGGCCTTGAGGCGGCCACCATGTACGCGGGAAATGGCGGTGTGGGTGCCCAGTGCGTGCTTGATGACTTCCAGCGTATTGTCGTAGCAGACCTTGTTGAGCGGCACCGATTTGCGCAGGTAGCGGTCCTTCATATCCTGCGTGTAGTCGTACAGCTGGCGGTCGCTGCGCACTTCATGCGGGTCGGGGTAGCGCTGCTGCAGCCAGGGGCCGAGCTTGCCCTGCGCCAGCAGTTCGCTGACCTGGGCGACCAGGGGTTCGGGGTAGCCGGTGAGGTACTTCAGGACTGCCATGCAGGGGCGGCGGGGCGTCGGTAGAATGGGGCCTCCAGATTACACGCGGTACGCATCGACCATGGCAAAGCCCAACGCGCTGCAGGAACAATTGCTCAAGGCCGGCCTGGCCAAGAAGTCGCAGGCCAGCGCTGCCGCCAGCGCGCAGGCCAAGGCCCGCCAGGGCAAGGCCGAATCGACCTCGGCCGAGGTCCAGCGTGAGGCTGAACGTACCCGCGCGGAGAAGATCGAGCGCGACCGCGCGCTGGCCGCCGAGCGCAACGCCCAGGCCAAGCAGGCTGAACAGAAGGCCCAGGCCAAGCAGATCATCAGCGCCCATGCCGTGCCCCACAAGGGCGACGACGAGTACCGTTTCAGCGATGGCGCGGCGATCCGCACCCTGCTGATCGACCCCAAGCTGCGCAAGGCGCTGTCGGTGGGCGTGCTGGTCATCGTCGCCCACGGCGAGAGCTACGCGTTGCTGCCGCGCGCTGCCGCCGAAAAGGTGCGCGAACGTGCCCCGGAAGCGATCATCGTCGACCACGGCCAGCCAGGCTCGACCGCCGAGATCTCCACCGGCAACGCCGAAGACGACGCCTACTACGCCCAGTTCCAGGTGCCGGACGACCTGGTCTGGTAAGCAAAAAAGGGGACGGAGGGGATTAAGCCGCAATCGGCCTGATCCGGCCCGTCTGCCTTCTGCTCAGCTTGCTGAAGGCCCGCCGGTCATTGCCCGGCGCTACCGTTCACTCTGCGGTGTATCGTCCCCATATCAGGCGACACACCTGCGGAGGATGGCCATGGCCACCGGTTGGGCGGGAGACGGCGCGGTCCAGGACCAGATCGACGCCACCGTCGACGATGCGATCGCCCGCGCGCGGCGCCAGCTGCGCGAGGGTCCTGGTCTGGAACATTGTGAGGAATGCGACGCGCCGATCCCGTTGGCGCGGCGTCAGGCCGTGCCGGGTGCGCGGCTGTGCGTGGCGTGCCAGCAGGTGCATGACGACGAAGAGCAGGCGCATGCCGGCTACAACCGCCGTGGCAGCAAGGACAGCCAGTTGAGGTAAAGGTTGTTCGGCAGGGCTTGCAGCCCTGCACCTGCCGAAGCAACGTCAACTTCAACGTCAAAAGCGGGCATTACGTGGGATGGCGGGGCGGTGTCGGAGTGCGGGGACGCCGTGAACCCGTCCATGGGGGCTTGGCCGCGGCATCCATGCCGCGGACACCCCGCACTCCGACACCGCCCCACCTCTGACAGATTCCCGCGATCTGGTAGATCCACGCCATGCATGGATGAAATCTGTCAGATATCGATAGTCAAATTGGGATCAGAGCCCGTTGCGTAGCAACGGGATCCGACCCCGTGCCGTTCCGGCAGATCGCGGAAATCTGTCGAAGGCGGGGTGGGTCCGGTGGCGGGAGTGTCCGCGGCATGGATGCCGCGGCCAAGCCCCCATGGACGGGTTTACGGCGTCTCCCGCCACCGGACTCACCCCGCCATCCCACAGGAAGCCAGCTTTTGGCGTTGCTTCGGCTGTTGCTGGTGCTGTTGCTCCAGCTCGTAGCGGGTGCAGGGCGCAGCCCTGCCGAAAACCACCCTCAGCCGTCGCCCTGGATGCCGCCAGGGGCCTGCGCCGGGTCACGCCAGCGGCGCACCGTGCGCTGGAAGAACAGGTTGTTCGGCAGCTGCAGCACCGTGCCCTCGTGGCCGTCGCCGGTTTCCTGCAGCGTGGTGTAGATCAGGTTCACGTCGATCACCCGGCCCTTCAGGCCCGGCTTCTCACCGTTCTCCAGTACTTCGATGTAATCGTGCAGGCGGAACGGGCGGGTGGTGAAGATCAGCAGCGTGCAGAAAATGTTGGACAGCACGCTCCAGGCCGCGAAGAAGGCCACCGCGCCCACGGCGGCGAAACCGGTGAACGCAGTCCACAGCACCGAAGGTGACGCGCCCAGCAGGCTGAGGATGTAAAGCAGCGCGCTGAAATAGACCACGAAGCTGCTGATCCGGCGCGCGCCCATCGCCATCTCCGGCGGCAGTGTGTAGTGCTCGGCGAAGCGGCGGATCAGGCGCCGTGCCAGCACCCTGACCAGCCAGGCGGCGAGCAGGGTCAGCAGGATCTTCACGGCGATACCCACGTCATGCAGCCACGGGTGGGTCCAGGGCGGCAGGTGATCCTTCAGCGACAACATCATGGGACGAAAACAGGTGGCGGTAACAACCCCTGATGTTACCCGGCGCGTGCCGGCGATTCGACCGTGGGTGTCCAGGCCAGGCAGACCAGTTCCTGGCGATGCTGCTGCAGGCAGGCGCGGCCGTTGTCGGGACGCAGCTGCAGTGACAGGCCCAGTGCCTGCAGCACGACGCAGGCGGCGATCACCAGCAGGGCGGCGCAGGATGGGCTGGACATGGCAGGGCTCCCGGACGGCATTTTCATGAAAGACCTACCATGGATGCAGCAGCCGCCGAAAAGGTTGCATCACGTTGGCGGTCGACCGCCTTAAACCTTTTGCAGGGTCGCCGCATCCAAGCGATATGCTCGACACCACCATGCCCGCGCCGCCTGCCGCCAACGACGCCGTCGACGAACCCGCTCTGGTGCGGGCGGCGGCCGCTGGCGACACCGCTGCCTATGAACTGCTGTACCGGCGCCATGCACCGCGCGTGTTCGCCGTGTTGTGGCGGCTGTGCGGCGGCCAGCAGGCACGTGCAGAAGACGCATTGCAGGAAGCGTTCCTGCAGGCGTGGAAGGCGCTGCCGGGGTTCCGTTTCGAGAGCAGCCTGTCGACCTGGCTGCATCGCCTGGGCGTCAACGCCGCGCTGATGGAACTGCGTGGGCGTGCTGCCGGGCAGGATCACGACAGCCTCGACGAAGTGGACGGAGGGTTGCAGGAACTGGCGGTGCACGACCGCTGCGCCGGCACCGAACGCGACCTCGAACGGGCGCTGTCGACGCTGCCACCACGGGCACGTGCAGTACTGGTACTGCACGACATCGAAGGCTGGAAACACCAGGAAATCGCCGAGCAGTTGCAGATGGCCGTCGGCAGTTCCAAGGCACAGTTGCATCGTGCGCGCGGCTTGTTGCGCGCACGGCTGGGAGACATGACATGAGTACACACGACCACGATTCCGACCACGATCTGCTGGCACGCCTGCGCGCGTTGCCGGCCGAACGCAGCGTACCCACCGATGGCTGGGCACGCCTGTCGGCGCAGCTGCCGCCGCGCGAAGCGCCCGCGGACTCCGCGCCGGCGGACAACGTGGTGGCCCTGCCGCTGCGCCCACGTCGCCGCTGGTGGTTGCCGGTGGGTGCTGCACTGGCCGCCAGTCTTGCGCTGTACGCGGTGGCGCCGTGGCGGCATGCACCACCGGATGCACCGCCGTTGTCTCCGCTGCAGTTGCAGGCGGCGGCAATGACCGAGCAGTACCGGCAGGCCGTAGCCTCGTTGCCCGATGGGCGTGCGGCGGAGTGGCAGCCGGCACTGCTCGAACTTGATGAAAGTGCGGCCCAGATCCGTGCGGCGATGGCGCAGGATCCGCGCGCCCCGCACCTGCTTGGCCAGCTGAAGCGGACCTATTCGCTGCGGCTGGAACTGACCCGGCAGGCGGCACAAGCCGCCGCTGCTGGCCTGACGACCTGAAGGAGAACCCCCATGATCCGACCCTTGATTTCCTGCTGCGTGGCCCTGTTGCTGGTGCCGGCCGTGGCGCTGGCCGATACCCAGATCAATGAGCGCCACAATGTGGCCTCCGGCGGCCGCATCGAGCTGAGCAACGTGGCTGGCAAGGTGACCGTGCGCGGCTGGGACCGCAACGATGTACAGCTGACCGGCACGCTCAGCGATGGCCTGCAGCTGCGGCAGGAGAAGAGTGCCAACCGCGTGCGCTGGGAGATCGAGTATCCGAACCGCAACAACAATGGCGGCGCCACGCTGGTATTGAACGTGCCTCGTGCGGTCGAACTGCGGTTGAGCACCATCAGTGCCAACCAGGACATCAGCGGCATCGATGTGCGCCGCCTGCAGGCCGACTCGGTCAGCGGCAACCTCGTCGCCTCCGGCCGCAGTGGTGACAGCAAGCTCAACACGGTCAGCGGCGATGTCACTGCGCGCCTGCAGACGCCCCAGCTGGACGTGAACACGGTCAGTGGCCGCATCGAGGCGGGCGGGGGAGTGTCAGGTGATATCGGTGCGCAGACCGTATCGGGCCGGGTCGATGTCGATGCTGGACGCATCCAGCGGCTGGCGGTGGAGACGGTATCCGGTGGCATTGACCTGGCGGCGACCGGACTGGCACCGGGTGGCCGCATCAATGTCGAGTCGGTGAGTGCATCGGTCAACCTGCGCTTGCCGCGCACTGTGTCGGCACAGCTGTCGGTGAACAGCTTCAGTGGTTCGATCAACAGTGACGCCGGTGACGTCGAGCGGCCGCGTTATGGGCCGGGCAGCCGACTGGACACACGACTGGGCGGCGGTGACGGTGACATCCGCATCGAATCGCATTCGGGCAGCGTACGGGTACGCCTGGACCGCTGAGCGCGGTCCGGCAGGCCGCGGCGGCAGCGCCGCCGCGGTCGGGGGAGGGTCAGCTGGCTTTCTTCAGCGCCCAGGTGGTACCGAGAACTTCGATCTTGCCACCGCTCTTGCGGAACGCGGCCAGGTCCGAAGCGATCGAGTCGCTGCTGACCACGGTGCTGGCGGATGCGCCCTTGCGTTCACTGCGGATGCTGTTGCTGGCCTTCGCGGGGGTCTTTGCCTTGCGGGGCATGGTGGCTCCTGTCAGGTGGAAGGGGAGGAAAGCGCGCAGGACTCGGCCTGGCGCAGGTAGTCCTGCCGCTCGCGGCGGCAGTCGTCGCCGCCCATCGAGAACTGGCGGCAGATCGCCGGGCGCTGCGAATAGATCGTGCAGCGCAGGTGATACGGATCGATTGCCGCACACCAGCCTTCCTCGTTGCGCGCCATCACGGCACGGCCGTGGGTGTCGCGTGACAGGAACTGGCCGGGCACGTGGTCGCCGGGCTGCAGCAGGACCGGCAACCGGCAACAGACCGCGTCACAACGGCGGCAGTCGATGGGTGCTGGTTCAGCGTCAGGTTGTACGGCCACAGGGGCCTGGCGGGTGCCCAAAGCGGGTCTCGATGGCGGCTCGGGTAGTCCGCGGACCATGATCGAGCCAGAGGGCATGGTCGCCAGACCCGCTGGGCGGGCCAGGCTGCACCATGGGTACACACACCGGCGAGGCCAGTGGACGGTGCAGCGGTTTTCTAGCCGGCCAAGGGTAGCGCAGACCGCGTAACGTTTTGTTAATCCCGGCTGGCTGCCGCCAGCGCCAAGCCCTGGACCACGCCCAGCGAGGGCTCGCCATGGACCATGTCGGCACCCGGGAAGGCCTCGGCCACTGCCTTGCGGAGGTAGCCGGCGCGGGACATGCCGCCGGTCAGGAACACCGCATCCGGGTCGCCGCCAATGTCATTGCGGACCTGGGCCAGCAGTTCCCGGATCTGCTCCAGGTAGCCATGCGCGGCGGCGGCCAGGCCATCGGCGCTGCTGTCGGCATGCAGGTCGCGGGCGATGTAATCCAGCGTGCTGCGGTGTTCACTGGCGGCGCTGAGGGCGATCTTGGCGCGTTCGACATCGCGGTACAGGCGCGCGGTGTTGCCGGTGTCCTGCAGGGCCTGCAGGCGTGCACCCCAGGGGGCGTCAACGTGGTCGTAGCTGTGCTGGCGGAAATCACGCTGCCGGGTCATGTCCTGCACGGTGGCCGCCTCCACGTAGTGGTGGGTGGGCACGCGGGTGATGCCGCGGCCGAACAGCGGCATGTAGCTGGACAGGCTCAGCGCCAGGTCGATGTCGGTACCGCCGCGGGCGATACCCCAGGCGCGGTGGATGCGCGGTGCGTCGTCGCCGCCGACTTCGGCATGTGCAATGTCAGTGGTACCGCCGCCGATGTCGACGATCACGGCCTGATGCCGCTCGCGGCTTTCGGCGTGGTAATGCATGGCCGCAGCGGCGGGTTCTTCAAGGAAATCGATCTGGTCGAAGCCGGCCTGGGCGGCGGCCTCGCGCAGGATGTCCAGCGCCTGGTCGTTGCCTGCAGCGCCGATCGAGCTGCGGAACTGCACCGGGCGGCCGAGCAGGGCGGCACGCAGCGGACGGCCGAGCTGGGCGCCGGCGGTCAGGCGGATGTGTTCGAGGATATGCGCGGCGATGCCGGTGATGGTCTGCCTGGCGCGCGGGTGCAGGTTGTAGCCGAGCATCGACTTCGGGCTCTGCACCAGGTTGCCCTCGTGTTCCTCGAAGTACGCTTCCAGTGCCTCATCGCCGTAGACCGCGTTCTGCAGCAGGTCGCTGGCACTGCGTTCCTGGCCGGCACGGGCTTCCATCCACTCGCGGCGCAACGCGCGCAGGGCTTCCCGGCGCAGCGCCTGCGGCGTGCGTTCCTGGCCGGCGGCGCGGGCCGCGCGCGCGGCGCTGTCGATCATCTGCTGCAGCTGGTGTTCCTGGCCGTCGTCGAGCTGGAAGTCGTCCGGGTCGGGGACCACGCCGGGGAAGTACACGCTGGTGCGGAACTGCTCGGCGTCACCGAAGCGGATCGGCAGCAGTTTCCCCTCATGCACGATGGCGGCGGCGGAGTTGCTGGTACCGAAGTCGATGCCGAGGCGCATGGGGAGTTCCGGGGACGATCAGGGGCCGCGCACTCTGCTGCAGTTCGCGGCCGACTGCAAGTTCCTGCGTCTTCCCCGGCCGGACAGGGCCGGGGCGCCCCCACGCACCACCTGTGGAAATGGGGAAAAGGGCCGGACGGTTACAATGGCGGCTGTTGATTCATTTCGAGGTACTTGCCGATGTCTTCTGTTCCCGCCTGCCCGCAGTGCACCCTGGAAAACACCTATGCCGATGGCGCGCTGTGGATCTGCGCCGACTGTGGCTTCGAGTGGACCGCCGATGAAGGTTCCGGTTCGACCCTGGTCGTGCGTGACAGCAACGGCAACACCCTGCAGGCCGGCGACACCGTCACCGTGATCAAGGACCTGAAGGTGAAGGGCTCCTCGATCCCGCTCAAGCAGGGCACTGTGATCCGCAACATCCGCCTGGTCGAGGACGATGCCGAGCACATCGAAGGCAACTCGGACAAGATCAAGGGCCTGGTGCTGAAGACCTGCTTCCTCAAGAAGGCCTGACCGGCGTTCAGCGCCGGGCCTGCTGCTGCGCGCGCCAACGGGCCAGGCTGTCCAGCTTGGCCTGGTAACGCGCCTGTTCCGGCGCACCGCCCAGCAGTTGTGCGCGGGTCAGTTCACGGTCCGCGCGCTTGAACTGGCCGGTCAGGAAGTACGCCCGCGCCAGCCCGAAGTGGAACTGGTGCGCGGTGTCGTACAGGCGTACTGCCTGCCGGTAATAGCGGATCGCCTCCTCCAGCTTTCCGGCACGCTCGGCTTGCGTGCCCAGCATGTACTGCGCGAAGGGGTCCTCGCGTTGCACCGACTTCAGCCGTCGTTCCAACGCCTCGGCCTGCGCGACCAGCCCCAGCCTGCGGTACAGCGCACTGGCGTTGTTCAGTGCGGCGTCCTGGCGGCCGTCCAGTTGCAGGGCCTTGTCCAGCGCCCGCTTCGCGGCGTCGATATCACCCTCGCGGTTGTCCAGTACGCCGAGATTGTTCCAGACCGAAGGAAACGCGCGGTCCTGTGCCACCGAGGCGTCAAAGAAGGCTCGCGCCCCGGCGAGATCACCTTCGGCCATCTGCTCTGCGCCCCGGTTGTTGTAGAAGTGCGCCAATGCACGCGCTTTGCTGACCGGCTGCGGACCGTGCCGGTCGTAAAGCACATTGCGGTCCAGGTCGACCGTGCCGTAGCGCCCGGACATCTCGACACCTGCATTGACATGACCAACGCTGTAGACCACGCCGTTTTCCTGGTCCTGGTACCAGGACACCACCTGGCCGACTTCCTGCACACGTGCCTGGATGCCGGCCTCGCGTGCCAGCGCAACGAACATCAGGGTGAAGGCCAGGCAGTTGGCACGGCGCTGCTGCCAGACTTCATCCACGGTGTAGGTCGCGTTGGCGTCGTACTGCAGGTCCAGGCCCTGGCGGTCGAAGATCATCTCCACCAGCGCCTGCAGGCGTTGCTCGCGCGAAGAACTGCGATCGATCACCTGCTTCTGCAGCATCGCGCGCATTTCCGGGGGAATCGCGAAGACCTGATCGGGCGAGGGAATGCTGGTGCTGGAAGCGATGCGGGGGCTGCCCGGTGCGTCGGTTCCGGCGTGACCTTGGGCAAGGGCAGGTGCTGATACGGAAACGGCCAGGACCAGTGCGAGAAGGCGGGCGGCAGGACGGTACATGACGACTCCCGGCAGCGGCGGGCGCTCCCGCCTGAGACGAGTGTAGGCCTGCGACGGGGGCGTCGGCGTCACCGTTGGTCGGCAGCGCCATCCATCCACAAGCGGTGTGGACCAGCGCTCGACAAAGCTGTGGACAACCGCCTCCAGGCCGCGCCCGGCCAGCGTCGTGAGCGTGTGGTGAAAAAACCGCCAGCTTGCCCGGCGTCGGTCCAGGCATGATGATCCGGGCATGGACTTCTCTCCGCTGACGCTTGCACCGGCGCAGTGGCAGGCGCTGCAGGACAGCTATGCAACGCCGCCACGGGCCTACCACCACTTCGGCCATGTGCGCGCGGTGCTGCAGCACTGCCAGGAGGTAGCCGAGGGCCCGGGCTGGCAGCAACCGGCCGAGGTCTATCTGGCCGTGCTCTACCACGATGCGGTCTACCAGGCCGGGCGCAAGGACAACGAGGCACGTTCGGCACAGCTGGCGGTGCAGGCCATCGCGCAGGCGCCGGAACTGGCCGGTGTCGATGCCGCCCGGGTGGAGCAGCTGATCCTGCTGACCGCACGCCATGGCGCGCTGGGGCCGGACGATGTCGACGCCGAGGCGGCCTTGTTCCTGGACTGCGACATGGCGATCCTGGCCGCGCCGGAACCGGTGTTCACGGCCTACGACCGCGGTGTGGCCGAGGAGTACAAGGGCGTGGTGCCGGGCTTCCTGTATCGTGCCGGCCGGCGTCGATTCCTGCAGGGCCTGCTGCGCGCGCCGCGGATCTTCCTCGGCGAATTCTTCCACCAGCGCCTGGACGCCGCGGCTCGCGAAAACCTGCGCCGCCAGTTGGGCGCCTGAGCCGGCCCGTTACACTGGGGCCTGTTTCCACCGATTGCCGTTTGCCACCGTGTCCGTCCCTGATCCCGATCCCCGCCCCGTGCCGCCGGAAGAGCCCGGTCCCAACGAATGCTGTGGCAGTGGCTGCCCGCTGTGCGTACTCGACCTGTATGCCGACGAGCTGCAGCGCTATCGCAAGGCGCTGGCCGAATGGAAGACGCGGCATCCGGAGGCAACGCCATGAGCCGCATGCGGCCTGCGGCGCTGCTGGCGATGGTGGCATTGCTGCTGTTCGTGGCCACAGCGTTGTGGACCCAGTTCGCACGCACCGACCTGGACTGGGTGCGGGCAACGCTCAGCCTCTACCTGCACGGACCGTGGGGGCTGCTGCTGCGGAGTGCGTACTGCCTGCTGGCGTTGGCGATCGCCGTGCTGGGCATCGCGCTGTATCGCGGCAGCGTCGGCCCACGACGCAGTTCGGCGGCGCCGTTGTTGTTCACGGTGTCGGCGCTGGGCCTGGCCACGGTCGCCATCGGCGACAGCTGGTTGCCCGAGGCAACACCGCTGCTGGCACCGTTCATCCATGGGCTGGCGGCCAACACCGCGTTCCTGTGTGCCAGCGTCGGCATGCTGCTGCAGGCCTGGTACCTGCGCCGCGAACCGGGCTGGAAGACCGCTGCCGGCCTGCTCTGGGGCTGGGCGTGGCTGGCTTTCGTGCTGCTGTGGCTGCATGTGCTGTGGCGCGCCGGGCCGCCGCGCGGGCTGGGGCAGAAGGTGGTGATCGCGGTGATCGTGGGCTGGCTGCTGTACCTGGCCCTGGCGCTGTACCGCCGCAGCCGCCAGGCCGCAGCCGACTGAATCCCCAACGGACTGCGCCGGTACATGCCGTGCACGTGGCAGCGGCGTATCGTGTGCGCATTCCACCGGGGTTGCGACATGAAGCATGCAGGGCTGGGCAGGGCAATGGGAGTGGTACTGGCGCTGGCTGCACTGCCGGCGACAGCGGCGGTCACCACACAGCAGTTCAGTCATGGGCGCTTCGAGCAGATCCCGGTGCACATGCCGGCCGGCACGCCGCAGCGTGTGGTGATCTGGTTCCATGAGCCCGCCGCCGGTGGCGACACCAGCCGCCTGCCGATCGAGGCCCTGCGGGCAGACGGCGCGCTGGTCGCGGCGGTGGACATCGCGCACCTGCGCGGGGTGCTCAAGCGCGAAGGTGATCCGACCTGTTCGTTCGGCTCCGGCGACGTGGAGAATTTCTCGCGCTGGCTGCAGGCCTCCCTGCATCTGCCCGGCTACCACCTGCCGCTGGTCGGCGGTGATGGCGAAGGTGCCGAGATGGCCTACACGCTGGCGGCCCAGGCCGACACCCAGGTGTTCGCCGGCCTGCTGACCACCGGCTTCTGCCCCGGCCACAACCATCAGCGCATGGTCTGCGGCGATGGGGTCAAGCACAACGCGCTGCAACCGGCCGAACTGAATTTCCCGTGGCTGAGCGCGGCCGGTGACCGCGGCTGCAAGGTCGGCCAGGCCAGCGCGTTCGTGCAGCAGGTCGCGATGGCGCGCGAGTTCAAGCGCACCACGCGTGGTGATGCATCACCCGGGCTGGTGGCTGCGGCGCGGGTGATCGGCGCACAGGCGGGCATCAGCCTGGCCCCGCCACCAGCCGTGCTGAAGGGGCTGCCGGTGGTGGAAGTGCCGGCCTCCGGCAACGGTGACACGCTGGCAGTGTTCGTCTCCGGTGACGGCGGTTGGGCCGGCCTGGACAAGGACGTGGCGTCTGCGCTCAACGAGCAGGGCGTGGCAGTGGTCGGCATTGATTCGCTGCGCTACTTCTGGAGCGAGCGCACGCCGAAGGGCTTTGCCGGTGACCTGCAGAAGATCATCGACCACTACCGCACCCAGTGGCATCGCAGCAAGGTGATGCTGATCGGCTTCTCGCAGGGCGCCGATGTACTGCCGGCCACCATCAACCAGCTCGATGCCGGTACGCGCGACTCACTGGATCGTATCGTGCTGCTGTCGGTAGGAAAGAAGGCCGACTTCGAATTCCACGTCAGCAACTGGCTGGGCGGAGGTGGCGACGGCCTGCCGATCGCACCGGAAGTGGCCAGGCTGCCGGCAGCAAAGACCATGTGCGTGTATGGCGACAAGGACGAAGATGCGCTGTGCCCGGATCTGCCGGCCAATGACGGCGTGAAGAAAGTGAAGCTGCCCGGCGATCACCATTTCGGTGGCGATTATGACCGCCTCGCCGAAGTGATTCTCAAGGGCGGCGCATGACCTGCGGCAATCCGCCGGGCATGGCCCGGCGCTACCCGCGTGCTGCATCGGCCTGGTGACGATGCCAGGGTGTGCCGTTGACCTGGTAGCGCCGGGCCATGCCCGGCGGCACCGGTGCGCTCAATTCCGCCGCGGATCCAGCGAGATCAGCCGCGTGGCATCGAGCAGCGCGGCCGGCAGGTGCATGCCACCGGGGGCGGCCAGATAACGCGGCCGCCATTGCGGGTCGAACTTGGACTTGAAGCGGCGCAGGCCACTGAACCCGTAGAAGCGCTCGCCGTGCCGTGCCAGCAGGCCGGCCAGCCGGTTCCAGCGCCCGGCCAGTCGATGCTGGGCCAGCCCGGACAACGGCGCCATGCCCAGCGAGAAACGCGCATAGCCCTGTGCGCGGCCCCACAGGAACAGCTCGATGAAGAGGAAGTCCATCGTGCCCTTCGGAGCCTCGTTGACGTGGCGCATCAGGTCCACCGACAGCTCGGCACCGGCCGGTGCCTGCCACAGGTTGGCGAACGCCACGATCTGGCCCTCGGCCTCGACCAGTGCCACCGGGAAGCGCACCAGGTAATCCGGGTCGTAACTGCCGAGCGAGAAGCCCTTCTCGTCGCCGGCCTTGTCTTCCAGCCATGCGTTGGAGATCGCGTGCAGGCGCGGCAGCAGGCTTGGGATCTCTTCCACCGATGCCACGCGGAAGGACAGGCCGCTGCGCTTGCCGCGGTTCCAGGCCTGGCGCAGGTCGGCACGCTCGCGTCCCTCCAGCCCGAAATCATGCAGCGGTACCATCGCTTCTTCGCCCAGCTTGAGCAGGCCCAGGCCGAGGTCGAGATAGGTCTGCCAATAGGTTTCACCGACTTGGTAGAACACCGGCCGCAGCCCGAGCCGGTCGGCTTCCTCGCGGAAGCGCCAGATCAAGGCGCGCGCCACATCCGGTGGACCGACCGGATCGCCCATGGCGATCAGCGAACCGCCATAGCGCTGCATCATCACAAAGCCTTGCTTGGCCTCATCGCGCAGCACTGCCTTGTCGGCAGTCAGCACCAGGCAGGCCTGGGTATCAGTGGCGCCAGCCAGCACGGGTGCCAGTGACTGCAACGTAGCCTCGTCGGCGGGTCGCAGTGGGCTGCGCGTGCTGTGCAGCAATCGCGCCAGGCCGAACATCACCAGCGCGATCGCGACCACCAGCAACGCACGCAGTGCGCGCGGTGCATTGCCCGACACCGCGAACTGCCACCACAGCTCGTTCTGGTACTCGACGTGGCTGTAGGTGAAGAACAGCAGCCAGGTGACCGCCACCAGCACCAGGCCGAGGTTGCGCAGCCATGGCCATGACCAGGCTTCATCGAGCAGTGCACCCTGGCGGTAGAACTCGCGGCGTGCGGCCCACAGCGCCATCGCCACCAGCAGCGCAGAAACGGCGATCAGCAGTTGGCCACCGCGCAGCCACAACGGCAGCGGGGTGATCACGCACACCGCCATCGCCAGCATCCACGCGGCATGGCTGCGCCTCGCCAGACCCTGTCCGATCAGCAGCAGGGCGACACCGCTGAGACTGCCGATCAGGTGCGAGGTTTCCAGGATCGGCAGCGAAGCGCCGACCAGATGGCGGCGTGGCGTTGGCAGCGTGCCATCGATGACCAGCGCGGCGCCGATGCTGAACACGGCCAGCGCGATGATCTGCGGCAGCCACGGGCGCAGCGCGTTCCAGCCGGCACGGGTTGCTCCGGCACTGGCCTGCAGTGGTTGCCGCAGCGCGGGCGCAAGGGCAAGCAGGGTGGCCAGCAGCAGCGGCAGCACGTAGTAGGTGACGCGGTAGATCAGCGCTGCGGCCAGCACCGCTGCCGGGGCTACCTGCGGCAGCAGCTTCAGCAGGCTCCACTCGAACACGCCCAGGCCCGCCGGCACGGTCGAGACCAGGCCGGCCAGCACCGCCACCAGGTACAGGCCGACGAAGCCGGGCAGGCCGGTGGGCGTGGAGTCGGGCAGCAGCACATAGAACGCAGCACTGGCCAGCACCAGCTCGATGACGCTGAGTACGGTGACACCCAGCATGGTGCGGCGGTCGGGCAACCACAGTGCATGGCCGAACACGCTGAACTGCCGTCCCTCGCGGCCGACCAGCAGCACGGTGCCCACAAATGCGAGCAGGGTGGCCACGCCGACCACGCGCACCGCGTCTGGATTCAACGGCAAAGCCAATGCCGCGGCTGCCGGCTCCATGCACAGCGCCACGCTGATCAACAGCCACGCACCGAACACGAAACCGAGCGTGCTCATCAGCACCACCTGCCCGATCTGCGCCAGGTCGAGGCCGGCGCTGCGGTAGCCGCGCAGGCGTACCGCGCCGCCGGTCAGCGCGGCAAAGCCCACGGTCTGGCCGAGGGTATGCGCGAGGAAAGCGGTGATGCCGATGCGCGCTGGATGCACGCGGATGCCGCTGCGGCGCAGACCGATGGCGTCGAAGCCGATCAGGCAGGCATAGCTGGCCAGGCCGAGTACCACGGTAAGCGCGATCTGGGTGCCGCTGAGCTGGCGGAAGGCCTGGCGGATGGCACGGTAGCCATGCTCGTCGAATTCACCGGCCAGGCCATGCAGGGCCAGTGCCAGGATCAGCAGCGGGATGACGATGGTGGCGACCCGCTTCCAGGTGGGCGTGGAAGGGGGAGCGATGGAATCGGAGGGGGCGGTCATCGGCGCAAGGGTGCGGCAGCAGGGGCGAGGGCGGTGTCAACGCGGGCGTGGCGCATCGTGCGCCTGTCGCGGGCATTTGACCAGCAGAACTGTCGGAGGCCGGTAGTGGCATTGCGTACAGGGCGTCCATGCACCCACCGTTGGTCGGTTTGGAGGACAATGCAGGCCTGATCACCCGCAGGAGCCACGCCCATGATGGAGCGTTACGACGTCGGACCGCGCATGTCCGAAATGACCGTGTACAACAAGGTCGCCTATCTCTCAGGCCAGATTCCCGAAGACACCAGCCAGGACATCACCGGACAGACCCGGCAGGTGCTGGCCGAGATCGACAAGCTGCTGGCGCTGGTGGCCAGTGATCGCCAGCACGTGCTGCGTGCGGAAGTCTTCCTCGCCGACATCGCCGATTTCGATGGCATGAACAAGGCGTGGGACGAGTGGGTGGTCGAGGGCGCGACCCCGGCCCGCGCAACGTTCGAAGCCAAGCTGGCCCACGCCGAGTGGAAGGTTGAAATCGTGGTGACGGCGGCGGTGCCGTAACGGCAGGCAAGGTCAGGTCCCACCAGCGGAGGGTAGAGTCGACTGTTAGTCGACTATCGCGCGCAGCGCGGGGTTTTGCGCCGCCGGAACGACGAGCAGTCGACTGACAGTCGACTCTACCCCGCCGCTCCACTGCCGGTTGGTCTGGTGGCTACGTTGGCACCATCTCGATGCAGTCCACCGGACACGGCGGGATGCACAGCTCACAGCCGGTGCACAGATCGGCGATCACCGTGTGCATGTACTTGGCACCGCCGACAATGGCATCCACCGGACAGGCCTGGATGCACTTGGTGCAGCCGATGCAGTCGGCTTCCACGATCAATGCCACCTGCGGCGCCTTGTGTTCGCCGCGCGCGCGGTCGAACGCAACCGCAGGCACGCCCAGCACCTGTGCCAACGCCCGTGCGCCTGCGTCGCCACCGGGTGGGCAGCGGTCCACGTTCGCTTCGCCACGAGCCATTGCCTGCGCATACGGGCGACAGCCGTCGTAGCCGCATTGCCCGCATTGGGTCTGCGGCAGCAAGCGGTCCAGGCGTTCGGTCAGGGGCGGGATCAGGCTCATGCGTGGCGAAGGCTGCGCGTTGGGGTTACTTCAGGGGTTTGCCACGGAACCAGCGCTCGTGCGCCAGCGCCAGCATCGGTTTGTCTTCGGAACTGTCGCCGTAGGCGTGGATGCGCACGTAACGCGACAGATCGAACTGGCGGCGGATATGCTCGACCTTGCGCGGGCCACAGTCGCCGCCCGCATAACGGCCGGTCAGGCGGCCGTCCTGGCTTTCCAGCCGGTTGCAGATCAACTGCAGGCCCAACTGCTCGCACCACGGCTTCAGGTACAGGTCCAGCGAACCGGACACGATCACCACCGTGTGCTGCTGTTCCTTGTGCCAGCGGATCTGCTCCAGCATCTCAGGCCGCACCACGTCGGGCAGCACATCACGCGAGAAACCGGCTGCTAGCGTAGTGATGTCATCGCTGTGGCGGTCGCTGAAGGCCAGGCGGGTGACGCGTGCGCGGATGCGTTCTGCCGAGATCAGCTTCAGCTTGTACGCAGCCAGCCACGGGCCGATCTTCCACCATGCCTGTGCCAGCTGTTCGGCCGTGGCGACGCGGCGCAGGAAGCGGCCATAGGTATCGCAGGTGGTCACGGTGTGGTCGAAGTCGAACAGCGCCAGTTCCATTCCGTTGCCTCCCATCGCGTTGCTTCCGGTGGCCGGTGCTGCCGGCGGGCGCGGCGGTGGCCACGCCCGCTGCAGGCATCAGCGGACCGGCATGCCCGGCTGTGCGCCGCTGTCGGCGTCCAGCAGCGCCAGCGCGCCGCCGTCGAAACCGGCCGACAGGATCATGCCTTCGCTCAGGCCGAAGCGCATCTTGCGCGGGGCCAGGTTGGCGATGAACACCACGCTGCGGCCGACCAGCTTTTCCGGCTCGCCATAGCTGCCGCGGATGCCGGAGAAGATCTGGCGCTTGCCCAGTTCGCCCGCGTCCAGTTCGAAGCGCAGCAGCTTGTCCGAGCCTTCCACGAACTCGCACACCAGCACCTTGCCGATGCGCAGATCGAGCTTGGCGAAGTCATCGATGCCGATCGTGGCCGGTGCATCGGCGTTGTTCGCTTCGGTTTTGGCGGCGGCCGGCGCGGCGGGCTTGGCAGCTTCGTTCTTGGCGGTGGGGGCTGCAGCGGCGGTGGTCTGCAGGGTGTCCTTGGAGGCGTCGATCATGGCGTCAATCTTCTTCGGGTCGATACGGGTGAACAGCGGGGTGTAATCGGTGATGCGATGGCCCAGCAGCGGCTGCGCCAGTTCGGTCCAGTCGTTCACCGGTGCGGCCAGGAAGGCTTCGGCCTGTGCGGCGGTGGCGGGGAGCACCGGCTTCAGTGCGGTGACCAGCACGCGGAACAGGTTCAGGCCCTGGCTGCACACGGCCTGCAGCTGCGCGTCGGCGCCTTCCTGCTTGGCGATCACCCATGGCTTCACATCATCGATGTAGCGGTTGGCTTCATCGGCCAGGGTCATGGTCAGGCGGATGGCGGCGGCCGGGTCGTTGCGCTCGTAGGCTTCTCGGATCGGTGCCAGGCCATCGACGAAGCGCTGGTACTGGGCCGCGTCGGGCAGCTGCGCAGCCAGCAGGCCGTCGAAGCGCTTGCTGATGAAACCGGCACAGCGGCTGGCGAGGTTGACGAACTTGCCGACCAGATCCGCATTGACGCGCGCGATGAAGTCACCCAGGTTCAGGTCGAGGTCGTCGACGCCGCCACCAGACTTCGCCGCGAAGTAATAACGCAGCGCTTCCGGTTCCAGGCCGGCATCGAGGAACGTACGCGCCATCACGAAGGTGCCGCGCGATTTGCTCATCTTGGCACCGTCCACGGTCAGGTAGCCGTTGACGTGCAGGCGGGTCGGTGCGCGGTGGCCGGTGCCATGCAGCACCGCCGGCCAGAACAGGCCGTGGAAGTTGACGATGTCCTTGCCGAGGAAGTGGTGCAGCTCGGTGCTGGTGCCGGCGCGCAGGTGCGCCTCGAAGTCTTCGCCGATCCTGCTGCACAGGGTCTGGAAGCTGGACAGGTAGCCGATCGGCGCGTCCAGCCAGACGTAGAAGTACTTGCCCGGCTGGCCGGGAATCTCGAAGCCGAAGTAGGGTGCATCGCGCGAGATGTCCCAGGCGCGCAGGCCACCTTCGGCATTGAGCCACTCACCCAACTTGGCCTTCACGCCCGGCAGGGCGACATCGCCGGCCAGCCAGTCGCGCAGGAAGCCATCGAAGTGGCCGACCTCGAAGAAGAAATGCTCCGAATCGCGCATTTCCGGCGTGGCGCCGGAGACGACCGAGCGCGGCTCCTTCAGGTCGGTCGGCGCATAGGTGGCGCCACAGACTTCGCAGTTGTCGCCGTACTGGTCGGCGCTGCCGCAGTTCGGGCAGATGCCCTTGACGTAGCGGTCGGGCAGGAACATGCCCTTGGCGGGGTCGTAGAACTGCGCCACCGAACGGCGGCTGATGTGTCCGGCCGCTTCCAGCTTCAGGTAGAACTGCTCGGTCAGCGCCTTGTTGGCTGCCGAATTGGTCGAGTCGTAGTGGTCGAAGGCCACGCCGAAGGCGGCGAAGTCACGTTCGTGACTGGCCTGGATGTTGGCGATGAAGGTTTCCGGCGTGACCCCGGCCTTTTCCGCGGCCAGCATGATCGGCGTGCCGTGGGTGTCGTCGGCGCAGACGAACCAGGCCTTGCCGCCGCTCATTCGCCGCGCACGCACCCAGATGTCGGCCTGGATGTAGCCGACCAGGTGGCCCAGGTGCAGCGGGCCGTTGGCGTAGGGCAGGGCGGTGGTGACGAGCGCGGTACGGGTCATGGTCGCGGGGTGGAATCCGAGGGGAACCGCAGAGTATCGCACGCCCGCAACGAGGTGACCCGGCCGGGGCCGGGTCACGGGGGTTCTGCGCGGGCCGCGCCGTTTACTCGCGCACCCAGGTCTGGGTACGGCAGATGAAGGCGATGCAGCCGGCTACGTCCAGCTTGGTGCCGCCGGTTTGCAGTTCCATCTTCGACTTGTAAGTCTTGCCGTTGGCCGGGTCGAGGATGGTGCCGCCGGACCACTTGTTGGCGCCGTCGGCCTTCAGGTTCCAGAGGATGGTCATGCCCTTCACCGGCTTGTTCTTGTTGGCACCTTCACAGCCGTCGCAGACCGGGTTCGGCCCCTTGTCCGAGTGCAGGATGTCGACCACCTTGCCGGTCAGCGTGCCATTGGCGGCCTGGGTGATCTCGACGATCGACTTCACCTTGCCGGTCTTGTCGTCGATGGTCTTCCAGCGGCCGGCAGCGCTGTCGGCGGCCTGCGCCGAGAGCGCGGCCAGGCACAGTGGCAGCGCCAGCAGCAGGGTCTTGAAGGTCTTGCGCATGGTCCCCTCCCAGGGTTCATTCCGGCACGGTGCCGGTATGGGTCGACTGTATACCCATTCGGCGGGGTATGGGGAAGGGGGCTTCGGCCGGGCTGCGCCCTGCACCCGCGGTAGTGCCGGCCGCTGGCCGGCAACCTCAGAAGCAACAGCCGAAGCAACAGCGTGCATTCCGTGGGATGGCGGGGTGGGTCCGGTTGCGGGGGACGCCGTAAACCCGTCCCTGGGGGCTTGGCCGCGGCATCCATGCCGCGGACACCCCCGCAACCGGACCCACCCCGCCTTCGACAGTTCTCAGCGATCTGTGGGTACCGGCTGGCGTTACCGGTGCTTCGATGACGGGGTCAGATCCCTTTTCCGATGGAAAAGGGATCTGACCCCGAGGCACCGGCTCAACCGATTTCGTACAACTCCAATGGCAGGTCGTCGGGGTCGGCGAAGAAGGTGAACCGGCGGCCGGTGTATTCGTCCACGCGGATCGGTTCGCAGGCTATGCCATGCGCGGCCAGGCGCTGGATGAAGGGTTCCAGCATGGCGACGCGGAATGCGAGGTGGCGCAGGCCCTGGGCTTCGGGCCGGCTGGGGCGCGGCGGGGGCGAGGGGAAGGAGAACAGTTCCAGCTGGCTGCCGTCGGGCAGTGCCAGGTCCAGCTTCCAGGAGTCGCGCGCGGGACGGTGGTTTTCGGCCAGCACCTGCAGGCCGAGGATGCGCACGTAGAAGTCTTTCGAGCGCGCGTAGTCGCTGCAGATCAGTGCGGCGTGGTGGATGCCCAGCAGGGCGCAGGCGTCATCGCTCATTGCAGGGTGTCCAGCCAGCGCTGGGCAATCTGCTGCGCCAGCGGATAGGGTTCGGGGTCGTTGCGGTTGCTCAGCACGATCACGGTCAGGTGCTTTTCTGGATGGCGCACGATCACGTTGCGGAAACCGATGCTCTCGCCGCTGTGCCACTGCACCGGCCCGTTCAGGCGCCAGCCGAAGCCGTAGTGCGGCACGTCGGCTTCGGGCGTCGACGTGGCCGGGCTGAACATCGCGCGGCGCGAGTCCTTCGACAGCAGGCGGTCGTCATACAGCGCGGCATCCCAGCGGGCGAGGTCGTCCAGCGAGGAATAGATGCCGCCATCACCCAGCACGGCGCTGGTGGTGCTCTGGTCGGCGCGCTGCCAGTGGCCGTCCATCTCGCTGTAGCCGTAGGCACGCTGCGCCACCACATCGACGCCGTCCTGGTGGGCCACGGTATGGGCCATGCCCAGCGGGCGGAAGATCCGCTGCTGCAGGAAGCCCGCGAAATCCTGGCCGGAGGCGCGGCCGACGATCAGCGCCAGCAGCGCGTAGCCGCTGTTGCTGTAGCGGTATTGCGTGCCGGGTGCGAAGTTCAAGCGGTCCGCGCGCGACAGCAGGGCCAGTACATCGGCATCGTGCACCTGGCGGGTGTCGGCCGGGTCCATCAGGTCTTCGTAATCGAGCAGACCACTGGTGTGCGAGAGCAGTTGGCGGATCGTGATGTCCGCCGCCACCGGGGGCAGCTCCGGCAGCCAACACCGGGCAGGCTGGTCGAGCCCCAGCCGGCCATCCTCCACCAGCAGCAGCACCGCGGCGGCGGTGAACTGCTTGCTGACCGAGGCCAGCCGGAAGTTGCTGGCCGGAGTGACTGCGGTGCGGTCTTCCACCACCGCCAGACCATAGCCGCGGCGGAACACCGGTTTGCCGTCGTGCAGCACCAGCACGGCGGCGCCGGGCACCTGGCCGTCGTAGGCCTGCATCAGGCCGTCGATGCCCGTATCCGGTGGGGTCAGCACCGGTGCGGCGGCGCCCGCCAGAGGCAGCAGGCCCAGCACGGCGGCGAACAGGACGACGGCAGGGCGCATGGCGGCTCCGGACTCAGGGCGAAGGCGTGGGCGTGGTGCTGGCCGGCTGCGCCATCCAGCGTTCCATCTTGCGGCTCAGTACGTCCAATGGCATCGAGCCGTCCTTCAGCAGTTCGGCGTGGAAGCGTCGCAGGTCGAAGGCTGCGCCCTGCCGTGCCTTGGCCTTGTCGCGCAGGGCCACGATGGTGGTCAGGCCGGCCACGTTGGACAGCGCCTGGCCAGGCTGGGCCATGATCCGCTCGACTTCGGCGTTGGCATCATCGCTGCTAATGTCCACGGTCTTCTGCAGATAGGCCACGGCCTGTTGCTTGCTCCAACCCTGCGCGTTCACGCCGGTGTCGGCCACCACGCGCGCGGCGCGCAGCAGGCGCGAGTACAGATAACCGATGCGGTCATAAGGGTCGGTGTAGATGCCGAGATCCTCGCCCAGGGTTTCCGCGTACAGGCCCCAGCCTTCGACGAAGGCAAGGTCGCCGCCCAGGCGGCGGAAGCGCGGCAGCTTGGCCAGTTCCTGCTGCAGGCCCAGCTGTACGTGGTGGCCGGGAATGGCTTCATGCAGGTACTGCACCGGCACGCTCCAGCGCTTGCGGCTGGGCAGGTCGCGGGTGTTGACGTACAGCAGGCCCGGCTGCCCGGCCGGCGACGGCTGGTAGGCCGCCGCAGCGGAGGTGAGTGCACGCTCGGGCTCCACCGCGCGTATTTCCAGCGTGGACTTGGGCAGGGTATCCAGCACCTGCGGCAGGCGCGCGTTGACCTGCTGCTGCACCTGGCGGTAGCGGTTGATCAACGCATTGGCGTCGCCGTACTGGAACTGGCGGTCGTTGCGCATGCTGCGCAGCAGCTTGGACGGCGTGCCGCGCAGCTTGGCGTCCTTCATCACCGTGGCGATCTGTGCCTGCAGCTCCTGCACGCGCTGTTCGCCCAGTGCATGCAGCTGCGTGGCGGTCTGGTCGCTGGCGGTGGTCTGCACGATCAGGTTGGCATACCAGGCCTGGCCATCGGGCAGTGCGCCCAGCCCGCTGCTGGCGCGGGTGGCCGGCAGGTATTCGGTGGCGATGAAGCCGCGCAGGGCACGGTAGGCCGGCATGATGCGCAGTTCGATCATGCGCTTGTACTCGGCACTGATACGCGCCTTGTCCTCGGCCGCGATGGTGTTCGGCATGGTGCGGATCGGCGACCAGAAGATGCTCTCCTCAGCGGTCGGCTTGATCACTGCATCCAACTGCGGGATAACCTTCTCCATCAGGTCGCGCGGCTGCACAACACCGGCTTTCACGCCCTGCCGCATGTTGTCGATGGCCTGGTCGAACAGCTCGGGAATGCCCAGCGAGCGGCGCGACCAGGTGTCGTAGTCCTGCACGGTATTGAACGGCTGTGCGCCGGCACCGGAACCGAGGATCGCCATGATGCTGCCGACGTTGTAGTACTGGCTGATCGGCATCATCCAGCTCGGGTAACGCTCGGCGGCCAGCGAGGCGCGCGCATCGCGCACGAAGATCTCGTAGCTGAGCAGGTCCTGGCCCTGCAGGCCGTCATTGCCCAGTTTCTCGACCTTGCCCAGCCATTCGGTAGTGAAGTCGTGCGACTGCTGGCGCCAGGTGGGGGACAGGATGTTGGGCAGCTGGTCGTTGTAGCGGGTTTCGCCCTGGAAGGTGGCCTGCAGCGGATTCAACCGCATCGAGGCATCCCAGTATTCGTCGTAAAGGCGCTCCAGCTGCACCTGCTTGGGCACGGCGCGGGCCGGTGCGACCGGACGTGCCGCAGCGCGACGCGCCGAACTGCCACGGGCCGGCGCGGTGGCGCGGGTGGGCCTGGCCTTGGGCTTGGCGGCCTGGCGGGTCTGCGCGGCGGCAGGACGGCTGGCCTTCTTCTTCGCTGCTTCGGCCGACGGAACGGCACTGAACAGGAACAACGCGGCGATGGCGGCGGCCAGGACGCGGGTGGGATGCGGCATCAAGAAGCTTCCGTGGAACACAGACCGTGGAGCTTGCACGATCCGACCGCGTACGGCCAGCGTGAAGGCGCAGTCAGCTTGCCGGCGCTGGGGCTTCAGTCAGCCGCGGCGGCGGCACGCAATGCGGCGGCACGTTCGCTGCCCAGGTAGCGGGTGATCGCGCGCCGCATCAGGTACAGCAAGGGAATCAGCGCGATTGCAAAGCCCATCTTGTAGACGTAGTTGACACTGCTGACCGCCAGGAATAACGAGGTCGGCCAGTGCTGCGGGCCGAGCACGAAGGCGATCCAGATCACCACGAAGCTGTCCACCACCTGCGAGATTGCGGTCGAGCCGGTCGCACGCAGCCACACATGGCGCTCGCCGGTGGCCTGGCGGATGCGGTGGAACACCGCCACATCGATCAGCTGGCCAAGCAGGAACGCCACCAGCGAACCGGCAATGGTCCACATGCCCTGGCCGAACACCGCCGCGAATGCAGCCTGGTAGTCGGGCACGCCGTGGCCGTTCATCGACGTGACCCACCAGCTGGCCGGTGCCAGCGAGATCGCTGCGAAGGCGAACAGGAAACCGTAGCCGATCAGCACCACCGCCAGCCACGAGATGAAGCGCACGCCGCGCTTGCCGAAGAACTCGTTGATGGTGTCGGTCATGATGAACACCACCGGCCACAACAGAGTGCCTGCGGTGAAGCTGAGCGAGCCGGTCTGGCCGAACAGGTTCCAGTTCAGCGGATCGATGCCGAGCGTGTCTTCGAGGGCGAAGATCTTCACCCCGATCAGCTCGGCCAGCACCGCGTTGCCGCAGAAGAACGCGGCCAGCACGATGAACAGCAGGACCGCACGGTCCTGCAGCGGGCGCTCGATCGGCGCCGCGGTCATTCGGCGCGATCGCCGGCACGGGTGAACGGCACGGTGGGCGGGGCAACCGCGCCGCCGGAGATGATGAAGCTCATCGCCTGGTCCACGGTCCAGTCGGTGGGGGTCAGCAGCTCGACCGGCACGATCTCCAGATAGCCCGAGGTCGGGTTCGGCGTGGTCGGCACATACACCGCGGCCAGCTCACGATCGGTGCCGTGTTCCTTGATGACCCGGGTCACCAGGCCGACCGACTTCATGTCGCGGTGCGGGAAGTCGATCAGCACCACGCGCTGGGTGCTGCCCGGCTCGGTCTGCAGCATGTCCAGCAGCTTCTTGGCGCTGTCGTAGATGATGCTGGCCAGTGGAATGCGCTTGATGACCGCGCCGACCCAGCGCAGCAGGCGCTGGCCGAGCACGCGGCGGCTGGCCACGCCCACCGCCAGGATCACCAGCAGGGTGGCGAGCAGGGCGATGGTGTCCTGGATCCACTCGGCACGGACCCAGCCGAGGTAATGCGGGAAGTTTGTCGCGATCTGCTCGGACAACGGCACTACCAGCGGGCTGGAAATGCCCGACAGCAGCACGAACACGAATTTGACCACGACCCAGGTCAGCCAGATCGGCAGCAGGGTCAGCAGGCCGGTCAGGAACAGGCGCTGCAGGGAGGGGCGGGGGACCAGGGCGGGGGCTTCGAGCGACATGCGCGCATTGTAGCGGTCACTGCCGGTCGATTACGCTGGGCGATCAACTGCGGCAACGGCACATGGAAGGGAAGCTGTGTTGAAGATTCTGCGCGGACTGGGCTGGACCCTGGGTGGCCTGCTGGTGCTGGCGATCGTGGTGTGGTGCGCCTCGCGCATGTGGCCCGTGCCCGAATCGAGGGTGCAGGCGCAGCATCGACTGGAGGCACGCCTGCCAGCGGCCGGGCGCAATGGCTATGCGCTGCTGTGGACGCTTCCGTTTGACGGGCTGGATGCCCGCCAGCGCGAGCAGGCGCTGGCCGAGGACGCGCGGCGCTGGGCGGCCGACCCGAGGGGCGGCGGCGTTGGCCAGACCCATCTGGCGGCCAGCCACGCCGAGCTGCACTCACGGCCGGGTGCCAGTTGCGGGCCGACCGCCAGGGACTGCCTGGCCCAGGTGCGCGCCGATCCGCAACGCTTCGTGGACGCCCATGCCGGGCACCAGCAGTTGCACACACGCTTGGACCAACTGGCTGAAGCGGACCACTTCGTGTCGCCGTTCCTGCCGAAGGGCGAGGGCATTCTCGTCCCGTTGCCGACCTATGGCCTGGTGGTGGACGCCACCAGCGCCCGCGCGCTGGCCTATGTGCAGGGCGACGTCGAGGGTGCGTTGCGCGGCAGTTGCCGTGGCCTGCAGCTGGGCCGTCGGCTGGTACCCGGGGGCAGTTACCTGGTCGAAAGCATCATCGGTGCCAACCTGGTCCAGGCCAACGCCCAGCTGCTGGCCGACATGCTGGCAGAACTGCCCCCCGACCATCCCTTGCCGGTCGAGTGCGAGCAGGCGATGCAGCCGATGCTGGCCGACGAACAGAGCCTGTGCCGCGCGATGCAGGGTGAGTACGCAATGAGCCGGGCAGCGATTGAAACCTCGGCGAGCGAATTCGGCGGCGTACTGGTGCTGGACCGCAGCAGCACCTTGGCACGCGTGGCCGGCAATCTCGGCTGGGCCTGTGGCGCCACCGCCAAGGCGGCGCTGGAAGCAGATCGACCGTTGCCGGTGCAGGCGCCGCCGCAGCGGGATTTCGGTTGCCTGTCCAACGTCATGGGGTGCGTATTGACCGACATTGCGGCGCCGGTCTATCCCGCGTATTCGTCCCGGACCCAGGATGCTGCGGCGATGCTGCGCCTGCTGGGGGCGCAGCGCTGGCTGCGGCAGCAGGCAGAAGACCCGACGGAGGCGCTGCAGCGGTTGCCCGCGCAGTTCCGCTCGCCGGTGCGCGTGCCGCAGCTGTCGGCCGATGGCAGCCGCCTGCAGGTGCCTCGCCGTTCGCCGCCGCGCAGCAATGATGAAAGCGCCTGGCTGTCGGTACCACTGAGCGCAGGTGCGCCTTCAGCCGCCGCACGCGACTGAGGGACGGCTCAGCCGCCGCCGGCCAACGGATCGAATCCCCAGCCATCGCCGACCGTTTCAAGCGTCCAGCGCCGGCTGCTGCGCAGCGGTTTCCAGCGCACACTGTCGGTATCGGTCTCGATGCTGCCTTCAACCTGTTTCACCTTGCCGGTGGAAAAGTTGACGCTCAACGACTCGGTCTGCCCGGAGTTGCGCATCACCGAATCGCGGTCATAGCCGATGAGGGCGAAGGCGCCGTTCTGCCAGCGGAAGGTGAACGCGGTCGTGCCCATCGACCAGCTGCCTGCGCTGGCGAACGAAAACAACGCCACCCTCAGCGTGCCGCGCTGGATGCTGACCCCGCCGTCTTCGAGCGGATCGCTGAGCACGGGACTTTCCGGGCGCGGAATCAGCCTGTGGTCCTGCGCCGCGAGCACGTAGCCGGACGGGCGCGACCAGGCGATGGCGAGGATGCGCGGATTGCTGTCATACGGAGAGGGACCGAAGCCATCGTGCTCGATGACGTTGCGCGGATCCTGCTGGCGCAACACCAGCACCAGGTCGGCGCGACCATCCTGGTCGAGGTCACCTTCCAGTCGGGTTTCCAGCGTCCAGCCCTTGGGCACGAAGTCGGCCGCATCGGCCGCCTGCGCCGGCAGCATCGGGTACTGCACCGGTGGCACATCCAGTGCGTGGGCGGCGAAGGATAGTGGGGTCAGCAGTGCAGCAAGGGCGAACGGGCGCATCGGAGCCTCCATGGCGGGGAGGCAGAGAATAGCGCCGATGCTGCCGATCAGCGTGCGTGTGGTTTCAGCCGCAGGTAGACCTGCTTGCGCACCTGTGCGACCACTTCGCCGCTTTCATCGACCACGTCGTTGCTGAACCAGCGCAGCACTTTGTCGCCGTTGGCCGCTTCGGCGCGCAGTTCGTCCAGCAGTGCGTCATCGATGCGGAACGACGTACGTACGGTGCCGCGGCCGGGCTTGAGGAAATCGATCGCACCGGCGCGGTCCCACACGTAGTAGTCGCGGCCGAGGATGTGCAGCAGGCCAAGCATCCAGAACGGATCGGTCATCGCAAACAGGCTGCCGCCGAAATGCGTGCCGACGTAGTTGCGGTTCCAGGGCCGCATGCGCAGTTCGACGTCGATCTGCCGGTAGTCCGGCGAGACCCGGGTGACGTGGATGCCGGTGAACAGGAACGGCGGCCAGAGGTTGATGCCGAAGCGGAACAGGCGGGCGTTCATGCGGGTCCGGGGGGCGCGGGGCGAGGTTTACAGTTTAACCATTCGCATGCGTATGTTGTAGCCCGGGCCGGTGTTCAGGACGCACTGTCGATCACATAACCGTCGCGGCCGTTGGCCTTGGCCTGGTACAGGGCGGTATCGGCACCTTCGACGAAGTCGTGCGGTTGCAGTTCGCCGTCCGGCACGCGGGTGAACACGCCGATGGTGAGGGTGACGCCGGCGTCGGCGTCGCTGCTTTCACCGGGCGCCGGCAACGCCCGCACGCAGGCGATCAGGTCTTCGATCACCAGGCGCGCGCCTTCGGCTGGCGTATCCGGCAGCACCAGCGCGAATTCGTCGCCGCCATAGCGTGCGGCCATGTCGCGCGGGCGCCGTGCATGCGCACCGATCAGGCGCGCGACATCGCGCAGCACGCGGTCGCCGACCTGATGGCCGTGGCGGTCGTTGTGGCGCTTGAAATGGTCGACGTCGATCAGCGCCAGGCTCAGAGGCTTGCCACTGCGCCGCGCGGCATCGCATTCCTGCTGCAGCGACTGCTCGAAGCGCAGGCGGTTGCCGAGGCCGGTCAGCGCATCGCGGTTGGCCTGGCGGTGCCAGGCCGAAATCCGCCAGGTCGCCCAGGCCAGCAGCACCAGGGTAATGCCCAGCATGGCGCTGGCCGGGGCCCACCATAGGTCGCAGGCGCGCAGCAGCAGCCAGCTCAGCAGCGGCGCCAGCGGCAGCGAGCACAGCGCGGCCAGCCACGGCAGGCGCAGGCCGAGCAGGAGCACGCACAGTGCCACCAGCACGCCGCTGATGGCGTGCTGCCAGAGGCGGGGCAGCAGGTCGATCTGCTTGTGCTGCAGCAGCATCGAAGCGATGTTGGCCTGGTACTCGCTGCCACTCATCCAGAATTCGCGGGTGGTCGGGGTCAGCAGCCGCGGCGCGACGCCGCTGGCGGTCATGCCCACCACGATGCGACGGCCGTGCAGCATGGCCATGTCCACGTGGCCATCGAGCACGTCGGCGTAGGAAACCTGGGGCAGGCGTTCGGGCGGGCCGGCATAGCGCACCCGCACGTAGTCGTCGCGCCGCCATTGGTAGGGCGAGTTCACGCCCGGATCCGGATCGGGCAGCCCACGTACTGCGCCTGGCGGCAGATCGGCCAGGGCCAGCCCGAGTGCAGGCCAGTGCGCACGGCCGATGCCTGCGTGCAGGTACACGCCGCGGGCAACGCCATCGCCATCCACTTCGACGTCGGTATGGCCGATCGCCGCCGCGCTGGCTGCGATCCGTGGAATCGGCAGCATTTCCTCGGCCATGCGATCGCCGGCTGCGGGCGCCGCCAGGACCGGCAGCACCACCCGGCCGTTGCGCCGGATGGCCGCCGCCAGCTGTTCATCCTGGCGGCTGTCGCGGCGGTCAGGTTCGGACAGCATCAGGTCCAGCGCCACGCGCTCGGCACCGGCATCGGTCAGGCGATCTAGCAACCGTGCGTGGATCGAGCGCGGCCACGGCCACTGGCCGATGCGCTGCAGGCTGCCCTCGTCGATGGCCACGATCAGCACGCTGGGATCAGGGCGATAGTCCCAGTTGCCGACCATCGCGTCGTAGGCGGCTTCGTCCTGCCGCCACAACCATTGGCCATGGCTGGCCACGATCGTCAGTATCCCTGCCAGCAGTGCCAGCACGATCCGCTTCGACCATGGAAGCGGCGACCGCCTCACAACAACAACCACAGCAGCAGGGCGCCACCACCGGCGCCGTAGCACAGGCGGCAGGGCAGCTTGATCTGCTGGGCAGGGGAATACTCGCCAGCGTGGCCGTCGTCGTCGATGTACTGCACGCGCACGTGCAGGGTGCCGCTCCACGGCCGCTTGAAGCTGACCTGCGGCTCGGTCACGGTTTCGTCGACGAGCGGCGCCTTGAAGTCGCCATGGCGATCCACCTGCACCCGGTAGCGCTGGCCCTCGCTACCGGCCTGCCAGCGCAGGGTCAGCTCACCATGCGCGGCTTCGGGTGGTTGCAGGGCGGGGTCGACCGGTTCATTGCTCAGTTGCAGCGGCAGTGCCTGGCCGTAGCGGCCCTGGTGCTCGTTGCCATCGCGCGAAGCCACCCGCCAGAAGTACTGGCCCGGCGGCAGTGGCTGTGCCAGGCGCAGGTCGGTGCTCTGAGTGGTCTGTTCCTGCAACGGCTGCTGGAAGGTCGGTTCGGCGGCGATCTGCAGCACGCTGCTGTGTGCGCCGGGGGCCTGGCTCCAGCGGAAACGCGGGCGGTCACTGTTGATCGTCTGGCCGTGCAGCGGTGCGACCGTCAACGGCGGTGGCGGCTGGTCGCTGAGTTCGAAGTCGGCACTGGCATCGAGGCCTTCCACGCCCTGGGCATCGACGGCGCGCAGCAGGATGCGCAGCTGGCCAGGTGGCAGGTCGCCGATCGACAGGCGGGTGTCGGTGGTGGTGGCGGCGAACAGCAGGATCTCCGGTGTCGCCGCCTGCACCACTTCAATGCGGTACTGCGCGGCGCCGTCGACCGGCTCCCAGGCCAGCCGGGTCGGCAGCGGCGCCAGGCGCAGCTCGTCATTGCGCAGCTGCGGCGCCGGCAGCAGGGCGGAGACCGCATCGGGCGCGCTGTTGGCGCTGCTGCTGCGGCTGGCCTGGCCGGGCTTGACCAGCTGCCGGCCATGGTTGTTGCCGACCTGTACCTTGCCCTGCAGGACTTCAGTGGCGGCAACATGGTGGGTGTCGCCGGCACTGACCCGGAACACAGTGCCGCGCACGCTGCTGGTAGCGGTGGGTGCGTCAATGATGTATCGCGATGCAGGGCCGCGGGCCGGCGTCACGCGGTTGCTGGCACGGCCCTGTTGCAGGCGCAGGCGGGTATCGACCATGCCGGTGTGGCCGTAGCGGCTGAGCTGATCCAGGCGCAGGCGGGAATATTCGCGCAACTGCAGGCGCGAGGCGTCGGCGAATTCGAGGGTGACGCTGGAATCGCCTTCGGTCTCGATGGTGTCACCGATGTGCAGCTGCTCGCCAGCCAGAATGGCGCGTGTAGCCCTGCCATCGGCGCCGGACAGCTCGACCTTGCCTCGCACCGACAGCACGCGGGCCGGCGCCGGTTCGGTGCGCAGCCAGCTGATCGGGAAACGCAGCAGCTGGCCGGGCGGCAGCTGGTAGGGGTTGTCGATGCGGTTGTGCTGCTGCAGCTGCTGCCAGCGCACCGAAGGCTTCAGGTACACGCCACCCAGGTCCCACAGGGTATCGCCGGGGCGGACCCGGTAGTTCCAGTCCTGGGCTGCGGCCATGGCCGGCAGCAGGAGGAGGGCGCAGAGCAGCGCACCCTGGAAGCGCATGGCAAACGACAGCGAGCGGACGAAGGTCACAGTTGGCAATCCCGGCAATGCGGGGGCGCAGCTGCAAGACCCCATGGCCCCGACCTCATCCCCCCGAACGGATCGTGGCGACCGTACGGCCGCCATCCCGCGCATTATTGCCCGCGTTCAGTGCAGGGATTCTGAACGAAGCGGGCTCCCGTTCAGAACAGCAGGGACGCCATCCGGCGCCGGTACCGCCCGACCAGGTCCTCGTCGGAGATCACATTGAAGGCGTCGATCAGCGCTTTGCGCGGCAGCCCTTCCTCGAAACTGCGATCGATCCGCAGCATTTCCAGGAACTGTTCCAGCGCGGCCTCGTCGTGGCCACCAAGCAGCAGCTGCACACCACGCAGGTGGCGGGCCTTGAGGTCCTTGCCGTCGGCGGCGATACGCGCTTCGAGCACTTCGGCGGCCGGGGCATCCTTCAGCGCAGCGGCGAAGGCCAGGCGGGCGCGGCCACGCACGGCGCGGTCGTCGGTGGCCAGGTTGGCCGGCAGGCCATCGATCAGCGTGGCGGCTTCGTCCACGCCGCCGATCTGCAGCAGGGCCAGGGCCAGGTCCAACCTCAGCTCGTCCTTGTCCGGCTCGGCGGCGATCTGCGCACGCAGCACGTCCACCTGTGCCTGCGGGTCCAGCGGCGCTTCGTCCTCGGTGATGGTGTTGCCAACGTCGGCCGGCACCACGCCGTGCTGGGCCAGGAACTCACGCAGCTGGCCTTCGGGAATGGCGCCGGGGAAGCCATCCACCAGTTGGCCGCCCTTGACCAGGAACACGGTGGGCACCGAGCGGATCTGGAAAGCGGCGGCGATCTGCTGTTCGGCGTCGACATCGACCTTGGCCAGCTCGAAGGCGCCGTTGTACTCAGCGGCCAGCTTTTCCAGCATCGGCCCCAGGGTCTTGCACGGCCCGCACCAGGTCGCCCAGAAGTCCACCAGCACCGGGGTCTGCAGCGACTTCTGCAGGACTTCGGCCTCGAAAGTCGCAGTGGTGGCGTCGAATACGTAGGTCGTCTCGGTCATGGGGGAGGCATCGTTTGGCGTCTGGAGACCGATTCTATGGTGACGATCGATGCCGGTCTCAACCCGGGTTGCGGCAAATACCTGACAATGCGGCTTTCCCATAAACGTCGTTCCCGGAGCCTGCATGTCGCCCCTGTCACCGTTGCTGCGCCTGTCCGGTCTGGCTGCCGCGCTGTTGTTCGTAGTGGCGGTGCTGGGCTTCGGCGCCGGCCTGGACGGCTACGCGCAGGCACGCCACCCGGTGGCGTTGCTGGGGGCGCAGGGCGTGCCGCACGCGCTGGCCTTCAGCCTGTTGGGCCTCGTGCTGCCGGGCCTGCTGGCGGTGGTGGTGGCTGAGTGCCTGCGCCGGCGCCTGCCGGCCACGGCCGGTTGGGCGCCGCGGGTCGGCAGCCAGATGCTGCTGCTGGCCGGGCTGGCCTTCGTCGCGATGGGCCTGCTGCCGCTGGACGTGGACGATCTGCACGGGCCGGCCAGCCAGCTGCACGCCAGCGCCTGGATGGTCTGGGTGCTGGGCTTCGTCGCCGGCACCCTGTTGCTGGGCATCTCCCAGCTGCGCCAGACGCACGGCCGCGCGTTGGGCGGGGTGGCGGTTGCCTGCGGCGTGCTGGCGGCGCTGGCCGCCTTCGCCCTGCAGGGCGTACTGCCGGCACCACTGGCGCAGCGGGTCGCTTTTGCCTGCTGGGCGGTCTGGCTGGCGCTGGCCCTGCCGCTGTCGCGGCCACGCTGAGACAGGTTCCGGGCGCTGCCGGCGCCTGCATCGGGCGGGCGGGATTGGAGCCATTTGCCGCACTGCGGTACGCTGTACCGCTTTGCCGCCGCAACCGCGTGTTACATGACCAGCGTCGAACCCAACGTTTACGATCCGCAGCAGGTTGAATCCGCCGCCCAGCAGTACTGGGATGCCACCCGTGCCTTCGAGGTCGATGAAGCCTCGGACAAGCCGAAGTACTACTGCCTGTCGATGCTTCCGTACCCGTCCGGCGCGCTGCACATGGGCCATGTGCGCAACTACACGATCGGCGACGTGATCAGCCGCTACAAGCGCATGACCGGCCATAACGTGCTGCAGCCAATGGGCTGGGACGCATTCGGCCTGCCGGCGGAAAACGCTGCGATCAAGAACAAGACCGCGCCGGCGGCGTGGACCTACAAGAACATCGACCACATGCGGACCCAGCTGAAGTCGCTGGGCTACGCCATCGACTGGTCGCGCGAATTCGCCACCTGCCGCCCGGATTACTACGTCCACGAGCAGCGCATGTTCACCCGCCTGATGCGCAAGGGCCTGGCCTACCGCCGCAACGCGGTGGTGAACTGGGACCCGGTCGACCAGACCGTGCTGGCCAACGAGCAGGTCATTGATGGCCGCGGCTGGCGCTCCGGTGCGCTGGTCGAGAAGCGCGAGATCCCGCAGTGGTTCCTGCGCATCACCGACTACGCCCAGGAGCTGCTGGACGGCCTGGACGAGCTGGACGGCTGGCCGGAATCGGTCAAGACCATGCAGCGCAACTGGATCGGCCGTTCCGAGGGCCTGGAAATCCAGTTCGACGTGCGTGATGTCGACGGTGGCGTGCTGGATCCGCTGCGCGTGTTCACCACCCGTCCGGACACCGTGATGGGCGTGACCTTCGTGTCGATCGCCGCCGAGCATCCGCTGGCGCTGCACGCAGCGAAGAACAACCCTGAACTGGCGGCACTGCTGGCCGACCTGAAGCAGGGCGGCGTGTCCGAGGCCGAGCTGGAAACCCAGGAAAAGCGCGGCATGGATACCGGCCTGCGCGCCATCCATCCGGTCACCGGCGAGCAGGTGCCGGTGTGGGTCGCCAACTTTGTGCTGATGGGTTACGGCACCGGTGCGGTGATGGCCGTTCCCGGCCATGACCAGCGTGACAACGAAGTGGCCAACAAGTATGGCCTGCCGATCGTGCAGGTCATCGCGCTGAAGGATCCGCGCAGCGAAGAAGAGCGCAGCTGGGACGCCACCCGCTGGCAGGACTGGTACAGCGACAAGAGCCGTGCCTTCGAGCTGGTGAACTCAGCCGAGTTCGACGGCCTGGACTTCCAGGGCGCCTTCGAAGCCCTGGCCGAGCGTTTCGAGCGCAAGGCGCAGGGCCAGCGTCGCGTCAACTACCGCCTGCGCGACTGGGGCGTGAGCCGCCAGCGCTACTGGGGCTGCCCGATTCCGGTGATCTACTGCGCCAAGTGCGGTGCGGTGCCGGTGCCGGAAGAACAGCTGCCGGTGGTGCTGCCGGAGGATGTGGCGTTCGCCGGTACCGGCTCGCCGATCAAGACCGATCCCGAATGGCGCAAGACCACCTGCCCGGAGTGCGGCGGCGCGGCCGAGCGCGAGACCGATACCTTCGACACCTTCATGGAGTCGAGCTGGTACTACGCCCGTTACACCTCGCCGGGTGCGCGCGATGCGGTGGACAAGCGCGGCAACTACTGGCTGCCGGTCGACCAGTACATCGGCGGCATCGAGCACGCGATCCTGCACCTGATGTATTTCCGCTTCTACCACAAGCTGCTGCGCGACGCGCGGATGGTGGACAGCAATGAACCGGCACGCAACCTGCTGTGCCAGGGCATGGTGATCGCCGAAACCTATTACCGCCCGAACCCGGATGGTTCCAGGGACTGGATCAACCCGGCCGATGTGGACGTGCAGCGTGACGAGCGCGGCCGCATCACCGGTGCCACCCTGATCGCCGACGGCCAGCCGGTGGTGGTCGGTGGCACCGAGAAGATGTCCAAGTCGAAGAACAACGGCGTGGACCCGCAGGCGATGGTCGGCAAGTACGGCGCCGACACCGTGCGCCTGTTCTCGATGTTCGCTGCGCCGCCGGAACAGTCGCTGGAGTGGAACGAAGCGGGCGTGGATGGCATGGCCCGATTCCTGCGTCGCTTGTGGGCGCAGGTACAGAAGCACGCTGCCGACGGTGCCGCACCGGCGCTGGACGTGGCCGTGCTGGATGCCAGCCAGAAGGCGCTGCGCCGCAAGACCCATGAAACCATCGGCAAGGTCGGCGACGACTACGGCCGCCGTCACAGCTTCAACACCGCCATCGCTGCAGTGATGGAGCTGATGAACGCGCTGGCCAAGTTCGACGATGGCAGCGACCAGGGCCGTGCGGTACGCCAGGAAGCGCTGCAGGCCATCGTACTGCTGCTCAACCCGATTACCCCGCACGCCAGCCACACGCTGTGGCAGGTGCTGGGCCACGGCGAGACGCTGCTGGAAGACCAGCCATTCCCGCAGGCCGACGCCGCCGCGCTGGTGCGCGATGCGCTGACCCTGGCCGTGCAGGTCAACGGCAAGCTGCGTGGCACCATCGAGGTGGCGGCCGACGCCCCGCGCGAACAGGTCGAGGCGTTGGCGCTGGCCGAGCCCAACGCGGCCAAGTTCATGGAAGGCCTGACGGTGCGCAAGATCATCATTGTCCCGGGCAAGATCGTGAACATCGTCGTCGCCTGATGCTTCCCGTACCGGCCGCCCACGGGGGGCCGGTGCTCTTTCCGGTGCAGGGCCAGGCACTTGATGGCCCTGCATTCACGCGGCTTCGGGCAGGCTGTGTGTTGCCGTGATCGCCCGGCTCCGCCAGACTGTCTCCATGACCCGAATCCTGCTTGCCCTCGTTCTTGCCCTCGGCCTTGCCGGCTGCGGTTTCCATCTGCGCAACAAGCTGATGCTGCCGACCGATACGGCACCGGTGAAGGTGGTTTCCACTGCGCCGTACAGCGAACTGGTCAAGCTGCTCAACCGCAACCTGCTGGCGTCCGGCGCCAGGCTGGCCGATGAGGACAGCAAGGAGCCCAGCACCCAGTTGCAGGTGCTGTCCGAACGCTGGGGCGATCTGCCGATTGCCATCGACTCGCAGGGCCGTGCACAGGAATACAGCCTGCGCTATGCGGTGATCTTCATCTTCCGCCGCGAGGATGGCAGCGATCTGGTGCCGCAGCAGGTGATCGAGCTGTCGCGCGACTACGTGTCGCCGCCGACCGACGCCACCGGTACCACCACCGAACGCGAAATCCTGGCCACCGAGCTGCGCCGGGAAATGTCCGCTTCGATCATCCGCCGCATCGACAGCGTGGTCCGCGCCGAGATCGAGAAGGGTGGCAGCCTGTCTGCACCGAAGACCCCGCCGGTCGAGGATGCGGTCCCGGCCGCTCCGGCCCCTGCAGTGAAGCACTGAGCCGCGACGATGGAACTGCGTCCGGAGCAGCTGGCCAGCCAGGGCGCTGACACCCCGCTGGCGCCGGTCTATCTGATTGCCGGGCCGGAAACCCTGCGCGTACTGGAGGCGGCGGATGCCGTCCGCGCGCGTGCACGTGCCGCCGGCATCGGCGAGCGCGAGGTGTTCGACGCGGACGGTCGCGATTTCGACTGGAACCAGCTTGACGCAACGTTCAACGCGCCCAGCCTGTTCAGCGCCCGCCGCCTGGTCGAGGTGCGCCTGCCCAGCGGCAAGCCGGGCAAGGACGGGGCGGAGGTGATCAGCCAGTTCTGTGCCAACCCGGCGCCGGACGTGGTGCTGATGATCACCGCCAACGAATGGAGCAAGGCCCATCAGGGCAAGTGGGCCGAGGCGGTCAACCGCATCGGCGTGCTGTCGGTGGCGTGGGCGATCAAGCCGCACGAACTGCCGGACTGGATCGAGCGCCGCCTGCGTGGCAAAGGCCTGCGCGCCGATCCGGCCGCGGTGCAGCGGCTGGCCGAACGGGTGGAAGGCAACCTGCTGGCTGCCGTGCAGGAAATCGACAAACTGGCGCTGCTGGCCGATGGCCAGCCGCTGGATGTGGAACGGATGGAGTCGCTGGTGGCCGATGCGGCCCGCTACGACGTGTTCCGGCTGGTGGAAGCCACCTTCTCCGGGCAGGCGCCGGCGGTGCTGCGCATGCTGGCCGGCCTGCGTGGTGAAGGCGAAGCCGTGGCTGCACTGATGCCGATCGTGATCCGTGAACTGCTGGCCGGTGCCGGCCTGGCACGGGTGCAGGCGCGTGGCGGCAACCTGGCCGCCGAAATGAAGTCCCGTGGCATATGGGAGTCGCGGCAGGCGCCGTACAAGCGCGCGCTGCAGCGGCACCCGGAAGGCAAGCGCTGGGAACGCTTCGTGGCGGAGGCCGGGCTGGTCGACCGCATCGCCAAGGGCCGCGCCGACGGCGATGGCTGGCTGGCGCTGGAGCGCCTGCTGGTGGCCGTGGCCGAACCGCGTGCCGTGCGCCTGCTGGCGCGGGCCTGAGTCAATGAGCCTGCGGATCTATTACGGGGGCACCTTTGATCCGGTGCACCTCGGCCACCTGGCGATCGCACGCGCCGCGCGAGACGAACTGCAGGTGGCGGTGCGCATGCTGCCCGCTGCCGACCCGCCACACCGTGCGCTGCCCGGTGCCACCGCCGAACAGCGCTGCACCATGCTGTCGCTGGCCATTGGCGACGAGCCGGGCCTGCTGTTGGACCGCCGCGAACTGGATCGCGCTGCGCGCTTTCCCGGCCGCCCGTCCTATACCGTCGATACCCTGCGCGACCTGCGCGGGGAACTCGGTCCCAGCAGACCGCTCGCCTGGCTGGTGGGGGCCGACAGCCTGCTTGGCCTGCCCAGCTGGCACGAGTGGGAAGCCCTGTTCGGGTTGGCCCATTTCGTGGTGGCAGAGCGCCCCGGCAGCCCGTTGCAGGCTTCGGTGGACGGCGAGCTGGGCCGGGCACTGGAGGGGCGCTGGACCGACAGCGAGCAGGCCCTGTTTGCCAGCCCGGCCGGGCGTATCCTGCGCCTGCACCACCCCCTGCGCGCGGAATCGGCCAGTGCCGTGCGTGCGCAGATTGCCGGCTCCGGCCCCTGGCGGGCGCTGTTGCCACCGGCCGTGGCCGACTATGTCGCTGCACACGGCCTGTACCGCCCGGCCACGCCGTGAATGGCGCGGCCGCAGCATCCCCGTATAATCGCCCCTACGTTTATCGAGTCGATCCACTTTGAGCAACCAGACCCAGCCCCAGACCATCAAGGTCGATCTGCCCAGCCCGCCGCCGTCCGTGCCGGAACTGCTGGCCAGCGTCCGCCAAGCCACTGAAGACCTGAAGGCCAAGGACCCGGTCGAGATCGACGTGCGTGGCCGCTCCAGCGTTGCCGACTACATGGTGGTCGTGTCGGGTACGTCGACCCGCCACGTCAAGTCGATTGCCGATGAAGTCGTGCGTTTTGCCAAGAAGATCGATGTCATGCCGCTGGGTGTGGAAGGCGAGCGCGAGGCCGAGTGGGTGCTGGTGGACCTGGGCGACGTGATCGTCCACGTGATGCTGCCGCGCGTGCGCGAGTTCTATGCGCTCGAGCGCCTGTGGACCGTCGGCGACCAGCCGCCGTCCCGCGACGACGACGAAGTGGCCTGAGCCACACGTTGATGCACCCCTTCGACGGCGCCGATGGCGCCGTCGACGTTTTGGAGGACCGTTGATGAAAGCCCGACTGATCGCTACCGGCGAACGCGCACCCAGCTGGGTCGCGCAGGGTTTCGCCGAGTACCAGAAGCGTCTTTCGCACTGGCTGCCCTTCGAACTGGTGGAAATCGAGCCGGGCCTGCGTGGCAAGGGCCGTGATCCGCGCCGCGCCACCGAGGATGAAGGCAAGCGGGTGATCGCTGCGCTGCCGAAGAATGCCTACGTGGTGGCGCTGGATGTACCGGGTCGCCAGCTCAGTTCCGAGCAGCTTGCACAGCGCTTGGAACATTGGCGCGGGCAGGGCAGGGATCTCGCATTCCTGATCGGTGGGCCGGAAGGACATTCGCCGGAGGTCTCGGCGCTGGCCGATGAGAAGTGGTCGATCGGCCCGCTGACCCTGCCACACATGCTGGTACGGCTGGTGGTGGCCGAACAGCTGTATCGCGCTGCGGCGATGTTGGCAAATCACCCCTACCATCGCGCGTGAAGAGTGGTTATACTAGTCGTCTGCCCGAATAGCTCAGCCGGTTAGAGCACTTGACTGTTAATCAGGGGGTCGTTGGTTCGAGTCCAACTTCGGGCGCCACCTTGAGAAACCTGCATCGCGAGATGCAGGTTTTTTTTTGCGTCGATTGTCCGGCCCTACAATCCTTCTTCATCCATAGGGAAGTCGGATATGCGTGCGTCTGTCATTGCCATTGCAGTGCTGCTTGCATTGTCGCCCTGCGCGGCGATGGCGGTAACGCCGACCTGGCAGCCACCACCGGGCAGCACCGAGATGCCGCTGTGGCCGGCGGGCAAGGTAACGGCACCACCGAAACTGAAAGGGCCCGAAGAGCTCAGGGATACCATCTCGAAAGCCAGCGGCGAACGCTGGGCGATGCTGCGAACGTGGCCGTGCCGACGCTGACTGTGTTTCCCGCCAAGGGTGGTGGCAACGGGACGGCGGTGTTGGTGGTGCCCGGCGGAGGCTACCGTGTGTTGGCGATGGATCTGGAAGGCAGCGAGATCTGCGACTGGTTGACCGGCCAGGGCATCACCTGCGCGCTGCTGAAGTACCGTGTGCCGGCATCGGGGCCGAACTGGGATAGCGACTGCAACTGCCGGGACATTCCAGCGGTGCCGATGGCGCTGCAGGATGCACAGCGTGCGATGGGCCTGCTGCGTGCGCAGGCAGAGCGCTGGAAGATTGATCCGAAGCGGGTGGGGGTCATCGGCTTTTCCGCCGGTGGCCACGTGGTGGCTGGATTGAGCACGCATGACGCGCGCAGCTACGTTGCGGTCGATGCCGCAGATGCGCAGCCGAGCCGCCCGGATTTCGCGATGGTGATGTACTCCGGGCATCTGTGGACCGGTGCGAAGCACGGGCTGTCGCTGGCCGGCGACATTGTCGTGGATGATGCGGTGCCGCCGACCTTCATCGTGCAGGCGACCGATGACCCAACCGATGACGTGCGCGAATCATTGACCTATTACCGTGCGCTGATCGGCGCGGGCGTACCGGTGGAAATGCATCTGTTTGCGCGTGGCGGCCATGCCTTCGGCCTGCGTGTGAAGGACGCGCCGGTGGCGGAGTGGCCGCATCTGGCCGAACGCTGGATGCGCGATATCGGCATGCTGCCCAGGGTCTTGTAGAGTCGAACCATATGGAGCCGCTCTGCTTCGTAGCGTCGAGCAAGCTCGACTCTACCCAGCAGCAGCCGAGCGCGGGCTCGGCTCTACAGTGTCAGTGCTCCTCGCCAGAACGCCGCCAGCGTAGCAACCGCCACAACCAGGATCGCAGCGAACAGCACCCATTCCCAGCGCGTGAATACCTGATCGCCGCGCTGGTGCCGGGTCAGCGCGAACAGCACCACGCCCGGCACATACAGCAGCACCGACAGCAGCAGGTTGTCGAGGCCGCCGGCATATACCAGCCACAGTGCATACGCGCTGGCCAGCAGCGCAACCGCGAAATCGCGCCAGCGCACACCCGGCTCACCGGCGTAGGCGTGACCGCGCCAGGCCAGCTGCACACCGAACGCGGTGGACAGGAAATATGGCACCAGGCTCATCGATGCGGCCAGCAGCACCAGTCCGGTGTAGCTGCCGGAATTGACCAGCACCAGCAGCAGGAACAACTGGATCAGCCCGTTGCTCAACCAGAGTGCATTGGCCGGCACACCGCGCGCGTTTTCGCGGCCGAGGAATGCGGGCATCGTGCCATCGCCTGCGGCGGCGTACAGCACTTCGGCGCACAGCAGCACCCAGGCCAGCAGCGCACCCAGCACGGAAATGATCGAGCCGACGATGATCACCGTCGCGCCCCATTCGCCGACGATGGCGCGCAGCACATAGGCCATCGAAGGATTGGGCAGGCCTGCCAGTTCCGCCTGTGACAGCACGCCCATCGACAGCAGGCTGACCAGCACCAGCAGCAGCCACACACCCACGAAGCCGATCACCGTAGCGCGGCCGACATCGGCGCGGCGGGCGGCGCGACGTGAGTAGATGCTGGCGCCTTCGATGCCGATGAACACCCAGACGGTGACCAGCATCATGCCGCGCAGCTGCTGGCCGAGATCGCCGAGTGCAGGCGTGCCGAAGAAATCGGCACGGAACACGTCGAGACGGAACGCACCGGCAGCAAGCACCAGGAACAGTGCGATCGGCAACAGCTTGGCCACCGTCACCAGTCCGTTGACGATGGCGGCAGTACGCAGGCCGCGCAGCACCAGCAGGTGTACGGCCCACAGCAGCAGCGACGAGGCCGCCACTGCGGCGGGGGTATTGCCTTCACCGAAGACGGGCATGAAGTGGCCAAGCCCGCTGAAGATCAGTACGAAGAAGCTGGCATTGCCCAGTACCGAAGCGACCCAGTAGCCCCACGCTGCGGAAAAACCGATGTAGTTGCCGAAACCTTCGCGCGCATAGGCATAGATGCCGGTGTCCAGGTCCGGACGGCGGTTGGCCAGGGCCTGGAACACGAAGGCCAGCATCAGCATGCCGGCGCCGCTCAGCGCCCAGCCGATCAGCGCAGCGGCCGGGCCGGCGCTGCGTGCCACGTTCTGCGGCAATGAAAATATTCCCGCGCCCACCATCGAGCCGACCACCAGTGCGATCAACGCGGGCAGGCCCAGGCGTTGCGATGTCGCGGCCATGGAAATCCCCTGCGGCGGTGATGCCGCGTGCACACGGTAGCCATGTGCTTGTGAACATGCCTGCAAGGGGCAGAACGACGAAGGCCCGGGCAGATGCCCGGGCCTTCGAAGGTACTGCGTTGACGGATGGTGCCTGTATTACTTGAAGGTGTACTTGGCACCGACGGTGAAGTAACGACCGATGGCACCGCTGAAGTGCAACGGGTTGTAGTTCACGCCGCCGTAGGTGGACGGATCCAGCGGCGCAATCCGATCGAACACGTTCTGCACCGAGGCATTCAACTCGAACGCGTCAGTGATGTTCCAGCGGCCCGACAGGTCGAACGTGGTGAACGAGGAGATCTTCTTGACGTCGGTGCCGTCCGCATACGCGAACAGATACGAGCCGTCCGGACCACGGAAGTCCTTGTTGTCCATCTTCGAGATGTAGTTGGCGACACCGCTGACGCTCCACGGGCCCTGCCGCCAGGTGGTGCCGAAGTTGATGCGGTCCTTCGGCGTGCCGATGCAGTTGGTCACGTCGCAGTTGCCGTGAGTACCCGCGTAGTCAACCGTCACGTCGGCATCGGTGCGCTCGAACTTGAGCACATGGCTCCACTGCAGATCCATCTCCAGCTGACCCGGACCGATGTCGAAGGTCTGGCGGATATCGGTATCGATACCCCGTACCCGGGTCGATGCGGCGTTGATGTACTGCGTGTTGACCGCCAGGATGCTGCCGGTGCCGGGTACGCCATTGAGCAGGTTGGTGTCACGCAGTACGTTGCCGGCAGCAATTGCTTCGGCGGTGCTGCCCTGGGCGATTTCGTTGGTGCGCTTGATCTGCCAGGCATCGATGGTCAGCGAAGTCGTGGACGTCGGCTGCAGGACGATACCCACCGAGTAGCTCTTCGACTCTTCCGGCTTCAGGTCCTTGTTCGGTCGGGTGATGATGGCGACCGGCAGGGCACCGCAGTCATCCCCAGTGGCACCCGGTGCCGGGTTGCCGCCCGGGCAGCGCACCGGATCGGATGCATTGGAGAACGCTGCCAGGCCGCCATCGCCGTTCTCGGCCGGGTTCGGTGCACGGAAGCCTTCGGCATAGCTGCCGCGCAGTGCGATCCAGTCGGCCGGGGTCCACTTGATGCCGATCTTCGGCGTGGCCTTGCCTTCGCCGCTTTCATACTTGTCGTAGCGCACAGCACCGGACAGTTCCAGGCTTTCCAGTACGGGGGCCGACAGTTCGACGTAGCCGGCGTACACGTTCTGCGTGCCGTCATAGGCCGAATAGCCCAGGCCAATGATCTGGCCCTTGTCGGTGTAGGTCTGCGGGGTCAGGCTGTTGCTGGTCTTGCGCCATTCAGTACCCAGTGCCAGGCCCAGCGGGCCGCCCTTGAGGTCCATCAGGCTGCGCGACACGGTGAAGTCGAACATGTCCAGGCTCGACTTGGCGCGGGCGCTGATATCCGGCGAGATGAAGTCGTACAACGCCTGCGAGTTCATGCCCGCGTTGTCACCGATGCGCCAAACACCACCGGCGCAGTTCGGGTTGGCCAGTGCGCAACGTACGTTGTCGTAGTTGAGGAAACCGGTGCGCTTGTTGACCAGGTCGGTGCCGGAGTGCAGGTATGCGGTGTCGTAGCTCCAGTCACCCCAGTTGCCCTTGACGCCGACCAGGAAGCGAGTGAACTCGTTGGTGTTGTTGGTCACGCGCGGACCGACATCCCATGCCGAATAGCGCAGGCGCGAGGCCTGGCCCGGGATCGGATTGTCCGGGTGGTTGGGGCCGAGCACGACCGCGCCCGGGCCGCTGTTGCCGTTGACGGGACCCTCTGGGAAACCCCAGCTGCCGGATACGCCGGAAGGTGTATTGCTGAAGGTCGTTTCCTTCTTCGAGTAGCCGATTTCGGTGTAGATCTCACCCCCTTCACCAAAGGCGAAGCTGGCGCGACCGAACACGTTGATGTACTTCTCTTCGGGGGTCAGGTCGCGATACAGCTGGTTCGGATCCCACAGGCAGCCCTGCGCCTGTGCCGAGGCTTCGGTCTGGCCCGGAATCGTGGTCAGGCCAGCACAGCCCGGCAGTGCGACCAGGAAGGCGGGGTTTTCCTTGGTTACATTGCGATCGTCATACACCGAACCGTTCGGACCAACACGCCGCGGGTCTTGCCGCTGAGGAAGGCACCACCCAGGAACTGGGCGTTGTTGCCATAACCCCACGGGCGGGTATCACCGGTGCCGATCCACTTGCGGTTCTTGCGGTCGCTGATCTTGATCGCATCGGTCTTTGCCACATCCAGGCTGAAGAATGCATTCCAGCCATCGGTGGCGAGGTCGCCGGTACCGGCGGTCAGGGTCGCCTTCTTCGCGTCGCCATCGCCGTCGCCGGAAACGCCGTAGGAGCCGCGAAGGATCGCACCCTGGAAATCGCTGCGCAGGATGATGTTGACCACGCCGGCGATGGCGTCGGAGCCATAGATCGCCGAGGCGCCGTCCTTCAGCACTTCGACGCGTTCAACGGCGTCGAGCGGGATGGTGCTCAGGTCGGTGAAGACCTTCTGGCCGTCATCGGCCAGGCCATAGGTGGCCATGCGGCGGCCATTCAGCAGGACAAGGGTCGAACCCGCGCCCAGACCACGCAACGAAATGCCGGCGCCACCGCCGGCGAAGCCGTTGCCGAAGGTCTTGGGAATGGAGCCGGAACCATCGGCAGTCAATGTCTGCAGGTATTCAGCAACCGTGGTCTTGCCGGTACGGTCGATTTCCTGGCGGGTCACCACCTGCACCGGGGACGGTGTTTCGGTGTTGGTGCGCGGAATGTTCGAGCCGGTGACCGTGATCCGGTCCAGGTTGGTGGCCTTTTCCTGCGCGAAGGCGGAGGTGGAAGCCACGGCGCCAACCAGCAGCAGGGTGCCGCCGGTAAGGATATGGGTGATGGACGATGCCAGGGTGCAGCGGCGGCGGCTGGCGGGCCGTTGGATCGGGTGTTTCACAGCTTCTCTCCTAACTGGAAAACCTTAGCGTTGAGGGCTGTCTCCGGAAGGTTCCGGGACGGGCCAATCTAGGTTTCCAACGGGTGACGAAGTCGTGAAATTTTGCTTAATCCGTAACGCTTAAGGACGGACTTTGCTGAATCTGGCATTTCGACCTTCCAGGCCGACCCGGCGCGTGCCGGGCCGGCGCTCGGAGAGGCTCAGTCCGGCAGCGAGAACTGCACCGGCACCAGGCCGATGGCCGGCACTGCCACGCCTTCACGCTGGGCGGGTTCGAAGCGCCAGTGCTTCAGTACCTGCTGGCGTGCGGCCTGGTCCAGGCTGCGCGAACCGCTGCTGCGCTCGATGCTGACCACCACCGGTTGACCGCTGTTGTCCACTTCCACCCGCAGCAGCACCGTGCCCTGCTCGTGGTTGCGCAGCGCCGGAACCGGGTAGGTCGGCGGCGGGGCGCTGCGATACTGCAGTTGGGCACCGGCCAGCGGCGTCGAGCTATCGATGCTAGGGGCCGCCTGCACCGGCGCAGGATCAGCAGCAGGCAGGACGATGCCCTGTGCCTCCTCGACGGTGGCGGTGGGGGCGGGCAATGGCGTGGGCACGGTCTGCTGCCGTGGTTCGGCCTTGACCTGTACCTGTTCCGGGTCAGTGGGCAGCTTGGGCGGCTCCGGTGGTCTGGGCTGTTCCTTCGGGATCAGGCGCACCGTGGTGTTGTCGCGGGGCAGTGCGGTGACGGCCTGGTAGGTCGCCGGGATCAGCAACATCAGCAGCGCGATCAGATGCAGGGCGATGGCCGCGCTCCAGGCGGCAACGCGGGCGGGGTCGAAGTGCGGGGATGCAACGGGATACGTACGAACCATGGTCCACCTCCATGCCAGTGACGAAGTCCTCAACGCACCAGGGCCGATGACGGGGTTGCCGCACGCGGCTGGCAGTGCATCAGTAGCGCGGCGCGGCGGCTACTGCCTAGAGGCAGGGGGGCGATCGTTGGGCTGGCCTTCAGCCAGTGCCGGCCGCGGGCATGAAAAAAGGCGGATCCCCTGCGGGATCCGCCTTTGTCGGCAATGACTAACGGGATCAGCGACCCAGTTCGAACACCACATCCAGGTTGACCGAGACGGTCGACTCGCCCGGCGCGACCGGGGTGGCCTTGTCCATTGCGGCGCCGGCCGACATTGCCCGCATCATCGGCATCGGGCGGTAGCCGCCGCCGGCGTTCTCGGAAATGCTGACGATGCGACGGACCTGCAGGCCCAGCGACTTGGCATAGGTCTGGGCGCGGGCCTGGGCCTTCTTCAGTGCAGCCAGGCGGGCTTCGTCATAGACCGGTTCCGGCTGGTCGATCTCGAAGCTGGGGCCGTTGATCTGGTTGGCGCCCTGCGCGGCCAGTGCGTCCAGCACCTTGCCGAGCTTGGCGATGTCGCGGACCTTCAGGCTGACCGTGTTGCTGGCCTGGTAGCCGGTGATCTTCGGCGCCTCGTTGTCGGCATAGCGGTACTGCGGGTTGAGGCTGACGCCGCTGGTCTGCACGTCACGCTCGGCAATGCCGGCCGCCTTGATCGCGGCCAGCACCTTATCCATCTGCTGGGCGTTCTGGCGCATCGCGCTGTTGCCATCGGCGGCCTGGGTGACCACGCCGGCCGACAAGGTGGCCACGTCCGGCACGCGGGTGGCTTCGGCGTTGGACGAGATGTTCAGCAGGGTGCCTTCGGCCGGGGCGGCGATCGACGGCGACGACGGGGCAGCATGGGCGGTCATCGAGGTTCCAAGGGCGAGGGACAGGGCGAGCAGCAGCGGGGTGGCGGTCAGGCGCATGGGATCTCCTTGTTGTGCGGTGAGGGTGGTGTCGTAGCGATGAACGCGCTGTGAGCCTGTTCGGGGTTGGAAGCGTACCGCGAGGGGTTGCCGACGATTCAGGTGGCGGCCTCAGGTTATGCTGTGCCGATGCTCTATCTTGCTTCCCGCTCCCCCCGACGCAACCAGCTGCTGGCCCGACTCGGACGCCCCTTCCAGGCCCTGGACCTGGAGGTCGTCGAGCAGCGCGCGCCCGCTGAAAGCGCCGAACAGTATGTCTGCCGGGTCGCAGCCGACAAGGCACGTGCCGGCCTGGCCCGGGTGCTGGCCGATGACCCGCAGGCGCGGGTGCTCGGCTCGGACACCGAGGTGGTGCTGGACGGCGAGGTGTTCGGCAAGCCGGCCGATGCTACCGACGCGCGGGCGATGCTGGCGCGGCTTGCCGGGCGTACCCACCAGGTGATGACCGCCGTGGTGGTGGTCGGCGCGGAAGGCCTGGACAGCGAGCTGGTCGTTTCCGAGGTGACCTTTGCCCCGATCGACAGCGCCGACATCGCCGACTACGTGGCCACCGGCGAGCCGCTGGACAAGGCCGGCGCCTACGCCATCCAGGGCGGTGCCGAGCGCTGGATCGAACATCTTTCCGGCAGCTACTCCGGTGTCATGGGGCTGCCACTGCTGCATACCGATCGTCTGCTGTCGCGCTGCGGCGTGCCGGCCACAACTGCTGATGCCGCCAGGGAGGCTGCCGATGTCTGAGGAAATCCTGGTCAATGTGACCCCGCGCGAAACCCGGGTCGCGGTGATCGAGAACGGCATGCTGCAGGAACTGCACATCGAGCGCGGTTGGCGCCGGGGTGTGGTCGGCAACATCTACAAGGGCAAGGTGCAGCGGGTCATGCCGGGCATGCAGGCGGCCTTCGTCGAGGTCGGGCTGGAGCGCGCCGCGTTCCTGCACGCCAACGACGTGGTACGGCCGGCGCCGGTGGCCAGCGCCGACACCGAAAACACCACGCTGCCACCGCCGTCCAGCGTGCCGATCGTCGAACTGCTGCGCGACGGCCAGGACATCGTGGTGCAGGTGGTGAAGGATCCGATCGGGACCAAGGGCGCGCGCCTGACCACCCAGATCAGCATTCCCTCGCGTTACATGGTGCTGCTGCCGCAGTCCAAGGTGGTGGGGGTGTCGGCGCGCATCGAGGATGAAGGCGAGCGTGCGCGGCTGAAGACGCTGGTGACCGAGCTGTCGGCCCAGCATGGCGGCTACGGCTACATCGTGCGTACCAATGCCGAGGGCCAGCCGGCCGAGGCCATCGCCGAGGACGTCGCCTACCTGTCGCGGGTCTGGAACGTGGTCGAGCGTCGTGGCCGTGAAGCGGCCTCGTGCAGCAACATCTATGAAGACCTGAGCCTGCCGCTGCGTTCGGTGCGCGACCTGATCCGCAAGGATGTGGACAAGGTGAAGGTGGACTCCAAGGAGACCTTCGCCCAGCTGCAGGCCTTCGTGGCCAAGTACATGCCGGTGCTGGCCGAGAAGATCGAGCTGTACGGCGGTGATCGTCCGATCTTCGACATGTTCGGGGTGGAGGACGAGATCGGCCGCGCGCTGGACAAGCAGGTGCCGTTGAAGTCCGGCGGCTACCTGGTGATCGACCAGACCGAGGCGATGACCACCATCGACGTCAACACCGGCTCGTTCCTTGGCCAGCGCAACCTGGAAGAGACGGTGTTCCGTACCAACCTGGAGGCCGCGCAGGCGGTGGCCAGGCAGCTGCGGCTGCGCAACCTCGGCGGCATCATCATCATCGACTTCATCGACATGGACGATGCCGAGCATCGCCGCCAGGTGCTGCGCACGCTGGAAAAGGCGCTGGCGCGCGACCATGCCAAGACCACGGTGTACGACTTCTCGCCGCTGGGCCTGGTGGAGATGACCCGCAAGCGCACGGTGGAAAGCCTGGAGCGGCAGCTGTCGGAAACCTGCCCGCAGTGCAGTGGCCGCGGCACCATCAAGACCACCGAAACGGTGACCTACGAGATCTTCCGCGAGATCACCCGAGCGGTGCGCCAGTTCGATGCCGCGCGCCTGCTGGTGATTGCCTCGACCAAGGTGGTCGCGCGCATCACCGACGAGGAGTCTTCGGCGGTGGCCGAGCTTGAGGAGTTCCTCGGCAAGAGCATCCGCTTCCAGGCGGACGAGCAGTACCTGCAGGAGCAGTTCGATGTTGTGCTGCTCTGATCCAGGCCGACTGTCTTCTTCCGGTGGCCGATGAGCGCGCCGCCGCGCCTGCGACTGCGAAGGATCCGCCGTCATTTCATCGCCGCCTGCGCGGTTGGCCTGGTCGGGCTTGCACTGCTGGTGGGAACGCTCAGCCAGCTGCTGCCACTGGCCGAGCGCCATCCTGAAAAGATTGCTGCGTGGCTGAGCGAGCGTGCCGGCCAGCCGGTCCGTTTCGATCAGCTGCAGACCGCCTGGACCCGGCGTGGTCCGCTGCTGCAGCTGAAGGGCCTGCGCATCGGCGCAGGGCAGGGCCTGGCCATCGGCGAGGCCGAAGTACTGGTATCGCTGTACAGCGGCCTGCTTCCGGGCCGCTCGCTGACCGAGCTGCGCCTGCGCGGGCTGGCGCTGGACCTGCAGCAGGGTGAGGACGGGCGCTGGTCGGTACGCGGCCTGCCCCGATCCGACAGCGGTGGCGACCCATTGGACGCACTGCGCCGGTTGGGCGAGCTGCAGGTGATCGGTGGCCGTCTGGGCGTGCATGCCCCTGGCCTCGGCATCGACACCACGCTGCCACGCATCGACCTGCGCCTGCGCGTCAACGGCGAGCGCCTGCGGGTGGGCGTGCGGGCCTGGGCCCAGACCGATGCGCTGCCGCTGGCCGCGGTACTGGACGTGGACCGCGCAGGCGGCAACGGCCAGGCCTGGCTGGGTGCCGACCCGGTCGATTTCCATGCCTGGTCGCCACTGCTGGCGGCCGGCGGCGTTCGCCTGCGCGAGGGCAAGGGCGAACTGAACCTGTGGCTGACCCTGCGTGATTTCGCGCCGGTGGCGTTGACCACCGATTCGGACCTGCGCGACGTACGCATCGACGGCGCGCCGATGCCGGAGCTGGCTGCACCGCAGCTGCAGCTGCAGCGCCTGCAGGCACGCCTGCGCTGGCAACGCCAGGCCGATGGCTGGGCACTGCAGGTACCGCGCCTGCGCTTGAAAACGGAAGAGGGCGAGCAGCAGCTCGATGGCCTGCAGCTGCAGGTCGGCAAGCAGCTGCGGATGAGCTCCGGTGAAGTACAGGCCGGCACCGCGCTGCGCGCACTGGCGCTGAGTGACCGCCTTGACCCCGGGCTGCGCCGCTGGCTGTTCCTGTCCAAACCGCAGCTGGATGTCGCAGAGCTGCAGCTGTCCGGCGAGCGCGATGGCCCGTTGTGGGCAGAGGGCGAGCTGCAGTCGCTGGGCTTTGCCAGCGTCGGTCATTCGCCTGGCCTACGTGGCCTTGGCGGACGCTTCGAGGGCGATGCCAATGGCTTCAGCCTGCAGCTGCAGCCGCAGCGCCAGTTGCAGTTCGACTGGCCGACCGGCTTTGGCGTGCGCCACGACCTGCATCTGGCCGGCCAGGTGGTGGGTTGGCGTGACGAGGGCGGCGGCTGGCGTATCGGCACCGCGGCGATGCGCGTGGAAGGCACCGATTACGCCGCTGACGTGCGTGGCGGGGTCTGGTTCCAGGGTGACGGCACCCGGCCGTGGCTGCAGTTGGCCGCCAAGCTGGACGATGTGCCGATGACCGCGGCCAAGCGCTTCTGGATCCACTCCAGGATGAGCAAGGGCGCCACCGACTGGCTGGACATGGCGCTGGCCGGTGGCCAGGTGCGTGGCGGTATCGGTCTGGTCAGTGGTGACCTGGACGACTGGCCGTTCGATAACAACGACGGTCGCTTTGAAGCCACTGGCCACATCACCAACGGCGACATCCGCTTCCAGCACGACTGGCCGCTGATGCGCCAGGTTGACGCCGATATCGCCTTCATCGGGCCGGGCTTCGACATGCGCGGGCGCGGTGACCTGGCCGGCGTGGCGGTGCAGAAATTCGAGGCGGGTATTCCCGACTTCGGCCAGCAGCCGCTGTATGTGCGCGCCGACACGCAGAGCGAGGCAGGCAAGCTGCTGGCGATGCTGCGGCAGAGCCCGCTGCACAAGGATTATGGCGACACCCTGGACAACCTGACCGCAGCGGGTCCGGCGCATGTGACCTTCGACCTGCTGCAGCCGCTGCATCACGATGAAGGTGGCGGCCACCTGCAGGGCACGGTAGATCTGGCGGGAGTGAAGCTGGTCGACAAGCGCTTCCAGTTGACCTTCGACAACATGCAGGGGCAGGCGCGCTACGGCAACGGTGGTTTCGGCGCCGAGGAACTGGCGGTGCGCCATCTCGGTCAGGACGGTCGCCTGAGCCTGCGGGCCGGCAGCTATGTGCACGACAGCAAACTGGCTTTTGAATCGCAGCTATCGGCCAACCTCGACGCCGGCGTGCTGATCGACCGCGCGCCGGAGATGGCCTGGCTCAAGCCCTACATCAGCGGTGTCTCGCCGTGGACCATCGCGGTCAACCTGCCGAAGGTCGCGCCTGGTGCACCGGCCCCGCCCAGCGAACTGCGGCTGAGCTCGGACCTGGTCGGCACCCGTCTTGACCTGCCGGCACCGCTGGACAAGCCCGCCGGCGAGCCGCTGGCGACCACGGTGGCTGCGCAGCTGCCGATGGGCGCCGGCCGTATCGACGTGGCCTTCGGCCAGCGTCTGGCCCTGGCCGCGCGCAGCCACAACAACCGCACCGGCGTGCAGGTCACCCTGGGCAGCGATCATGTTGACCGGGAGCCCCCGCCGAGCGGGCTGACCGTCAACGGTCGCAGCCCGACCCTGGATGCGCTGGAGTGGATCAGCCTGGCCCGCGGTGGTGACGACGATGATGCAATGCCGCTGCGTGCGGTGGATGTGCAGGTCGGCAAGCTGATGCTGATCGGCGGCGTCTTCGAACAGACCCGGCTGCAGCTGCAGCCCGGCCCGCAGGCACTGGACGTGCGCCTGGATGGACCTACGCTGGCAGGCCGTTTGACGGTACCCAACGCCGAGGGCGGCACCATCAGTGGCCAGCTCGACCGCGTGCACTGGCAGTCGCTGCCGCCGTCCCCCGGTGCTGCCGCGCCGGCGCGGGTACAGGCCGGTGCCAATGACATGGACCCGGCCAAGCTGCCGCCGTTCGCGCTGGACATCGCCGACCTCAAGTTCGGCAAGGTCGTGCTCGGCCAGACGGTGCTGCGTACGCGACCGCTGGGCAACGGACTGAACGTGGATGAGCTGCGCTTCCGCGCGCCGGACCAGGAAATCGACATCAGCGGCCGTTGGCTGGGCCGCAGTGGTGGCGCGCGCACTGAACTGACCGCGCAGGTGCGCAGCGAAGACCTCGGTGGACTCATGCAGAACCTCGACTACGGCGGCCAGCTGCGCGGCGGCTCGGGCCGGGCGCAGTTGCAGGCGTCATGGAGCGGCGGTCCGTCAGACTTCCAGCTGGGCAACCTGCAGGGCACCCTCGATCTGCATGCACGCAATGGCCAGCTGCTGGAGCTGGAGCCGGGTGCCGGCCGCGTGCTGGGCCTGCTCAGTGTCACCCAGTTGCCGCGGCGCCTGATGTTCGATTTCCGCGACTTCTTCTCCAAGGGCTTCGCGTTCAACCAGATCGACGGCAGCATGCAGTTCGGCCAGGGCATGGCACGTACCGACAAGGTGTTGATCGAGGGCCCCGCGGCGAACATCACCATTCGCGGCCAGGCCGACCTCCGCAACCAGCAGTTCGACCAGACCATCGACGTCAACCCGCGTGCCGGCAACCTGCTGACCGTGGTCGGTGCGGTGGCCGGCGGGCCGGTGGGCGCTGCGCTCGGTGCCGCCACCAATGCGGTATTGTCCAAGCCACTGGGCGAAATCGGCGCCCGCACGTACAAGGTGACCGGTCCATGGAAGGAGCCGAAAGTGGAAGTGATCGAGCGCAGCCGCGACAAGACTCCGCCGCCCGCGCCGAAGCCGGCACCGGCCATTCCGCCGACCGTCACCGACCTGCCGCGCTCGCGCTGAGCGTGGCCCTCCTGTTCACGGGGCTTGCCTGAGCGCCCCCGCATCCCCAGATCGAGACCATGACTGATACCGCCCTGACGCTTGCCCAAGACCGCCTGTTGCGCCCCGGTGGCCTGGATACCGCTGGCCTGGAGCGCACCTTCGGCCAGTTGCTCGGCCCCGGTGTCGACTTCGGCGACCTCTACTTCCAGCACGCCCGCCGCGAGAGCTGGAGCGTGGAGGACGGCATCGTCAAGGACGGTGCCCATTCCATCGAGCAGGGCGTGGGCGTGCGTGCGATTGCCGGGGAGAAGACCGGCTTCGCCTACTCCGATGACATCCATGCCGACGCGCTGCTGGCGGCGGCGCAGTCGGCGCGTGCTATCTCGCGTGAAGGCGGTGCCCAGTCCGGGCGTTCGCTGCTGCGCGGCAACGCGCGCGCGCTGTACCCGGCGCTGGACCCGATCGACGGCATCGGCAATGAAGCCAAGGTCGAGGTACTCAAGCGCCTGGACGGCTACCTGCGTGCCGCCGACCCGCGCGTGAAGCAGGTGATGGTCAGCCTGTCCGGCGGTGTCGATACGGTGCTGATCGCCCGCAGCGACGGTGTGCTGGGCGCAGACGTGCGCCCGCTGGTGCGCCTGAACGTGCAGGTGATCGTCGAGCAGAACGGCCGCCGTGAATCGGGCTATGCCGGTGGCGGTGGCCGCTATGGTTATGAAGAACTGTTCGCCGAGGGACGTCCGGAAGCGTTCGCCCGCGAGGCACTGCGCCAGGCGCTGGTGAACCTGGACGCGGTGCCGGCGCCGGCCGGTGTGATGCCGGTGGTGCTCGGCCCAGGTTGGCCCGGCGTGCTGCTGCACGAAGCGGTCGGCCACGGTCTGGAAGGTGACTTCAACCGCAAGGGCACCAGCGTCTACGCCGGTCGCATCGGCGAGCGCGTGGCCGCCCCGGGCGTGACCATCGTCGACGACGGCACGCTGGATGGCCGCCGTGGCTCGTTGAACATCGACGATGAAGGCCACCCGACCCAGTGCACCACGCTGATCGAGGACGGCATCCTGGTCGGCTACATGCAGGACAGCCTCAACGCACGGCTGATGGGCATGGCGCCGACCGGCAACGGTCGCCGCGAATCGTTCGCGCACCTGACCATGCCGCGCATGACCAATACCTACATGCGTGCCGGCCAGCACGATCCGCAGGAGATGATCCGTTCGGTGAAGAAGGGCCTGTACGCGGTGAACTTCGGCGGCGGCCAGGTCGATATCACCAGCGGCAAGTACGTGTTCTCGGCCACCGAGGCCTACCTGATCGAGGATGGCCGGATCACCGCGCCGGTGAAGGGCGCGACCCTGATCGGCAACGGCCCGGAAACCATGCAGAAGGTGCGCATGGTCGGCAACGACCTGGCCCTCGACGAGGGTGTGGGCATCTGTGGCAAGGACGGCCAGAGCGTGCCGGTGGGCGTCGGCCAGCCGTCGTTGCTGATCGAAGGCATCACCGTCGGCGGTACCCAGGCCTGAGCCGGGCGATGGCCAGCGCCACCGCCAGGCCCGGCGGGGACTCAGTCCTCGTCGCTGGCGTCGGCCGTGTCGTCGGCCTCGACCTCGTCGTCGCTGGCCTTCAGGCCCAGCGCGGCCGGCAGCATCAGCGTACGCAGCACCTGGAAGATCTCGCGGTAGGCGCGCGGCGGCTTGTTCTTGGCCTTTTCGGCCTGGGCGTTGCGTACCAGCGTGCGCAGCTGCTGGCGGTCGGCCTGCGGGTAGTCATCGAGCAGGGCGGCCAGCGCCTTGTCGCCCTCGGCAAGCAGGCGTTCGCGCCAGTCTTCGGCACGGTGCATCATCGCCACTTCGCGGCGGCCGGTCTCACTGTTGGCATCCAGCGCATCGCGGATCGCATCCAGGGTGGCATCTTCTTCGCGGCGCATGTGTTTGGCCAGGAACGCCAGCTGGCGCTTGTGGGCGATGTGGGCGGTGATCCGCTTGCACTCGGCGATGTGCGGCAGCAGGTCTTCCGGAACCGGCAGGCGCGCCAGCTGGGCCGGGGTCAGCGACACCAGCTTCTCGCCCAGGGCCAGAACGTCGAGCGCGTCGCGCCGGTTCTGGCTGCGGCTCTTGTCATGGAATTCACCGGTTTCTTCGTCGCGTCCGCGCATCGTCCATACCTGATTTCAAAAAAAGTCGCCCGGCGTGATGCCGGGCCCAACCTGTACAGGATAAAGCATTGAACGTGATCGCCCCTGAAGTCGCCGTCGGTGACGACAGCCCGGCCCGGCTGGAACGGCTGGCCGACCTCTCCCAGCAGCTGCTCGACCGTGCCCGCGCGCTCGGCGCCAGCCAGGCCGAGGTCAGTTGCAGCGAGGACCGTGGCCTGGAGGTCAATGTGCGCCTCGGTGACGTGGAGACCGTGCAGTCCACGCGTGACCGCGGTATCGCCGTGACCGTCTATTTCGGCCAGCGTAAGGGCAGTGCCAGCACCGGCGACCTGAACGAGGCCAGCCTGGCGGCCACCGTCGAGCAGGCCTGCGCGATTGCCCGGCATACCGAGGACGACCCGGCCGCCGGGCTGGCCGAGGCTGTGCTGATGGCCACCGACTTCCCGGATCTGGATGCCTGGCATCCGTGGGCGCTGCAGGCCGATGAGGCCGTGGACCTGGCCCTGGCCTGTGAAACCGCCGGCCGCGATGCTGACGCGCAGATCCGCAATTCCGACGGCGCCTCGGTGTCGAGCATGCAGAGCCTGTCGGTGTATGCCAATTCGCATGGGTTCATCGGCCGTGAGCGCGGCACCCACCATTCGATCGGATGTGCGCTGATCGCTGGCCAGGGTGATGGCATGCAGCGCGACGGCTGGTACACCGGTGCGCTGGCCCGTGAAGATCTGGAGGATGTGGGCCTGGTCGGACGCCGTGCCGCCGAACGCACCGTCGCCCGCCTGCAGCCACGGTCGCTTTCCACCGGCAGCATGCCGGTGCTGTTCGCCCCGGAAGTGGCGCGCAGCCTGGTCGGCCATCTGCTCTCTGCCGTGTCCGGCGGTGCGCTGTACCGCCAGGCCAGCTTCCTGCTGGACAGCGTCGGCCAGCAGCTGTTCCCGGACTGGATGCAGATCGAGGAACTGCCGCACCTGCGCCGTGGCCTGCGCTCGGCCGCCTTCGACGGTGATGGTGTGGCTACCCGTGCCTCGGCTCTGGTCCGCGACGGCGTGCTGCAGCGTTATGTGCTGGGCAGCTACTCGGCGCGCAAGCTGGGCCTGCAGACCACCGCCAATGCCGGCGGCGTGCACAACCTGCAGCTGGCCGCCAACGCCGGTTCCCTGCAGGAGATTGCCCGGCAGATGGGCGACGGCCTGCTGGTGACCGAGCTGATGGGGCAGGGGGTGAACGGGGTGACCGGCGACTACTCGCGGGGGGCTGGCGGCTTCCGTGTCGAGAACGGCGAGATCCAGTTCCCGGTGGACGGCATCACCATTGCTGGCAACCTGCGCGAGATGTTCCGTTCGATCGAAGCGGTCGGCAGCGACGTCGACCCGCGCTCGCACATCCGCACCGGCTCGATCCTGTTGGGGCGGATGACCATCGCCGGTAATGATTGATGGCGTCGATGGCGTAAGCTATGCCCGCCTGACGCAACCAGCTTGGTGCTGGTGGGTCAAGACCACCCAATGAAAAGGAGTTTTGTCGTGAGCGAATTCGATAACGTCCCGCCGCCGCCGGTCACCACCGATGTGCCGGCCGACCAGCGCACCATGGCCCTGGCTGCCCACCTGCTGGGCATCTTCACCGGCTTCATCGGCGCGTTGATCATCTGGCTGATCAACAAGGACGATGCTGCCAAGTCGTTCGTCACCGACCAGGCCAAGGAAGCCCTGAACTTCCAGATCACCGTGACCATCGCCATGGTCATCAGCATCATCCTGATGATCGTGATCATCGGCGGCATCCTGGCCCCGATCGTCGGCATCATCAACCTGGTGTTCTGCATCATTGCAGCGGTCAAGGCCAACAACGGTGAAGCGTACCGCTACCCGTTCACCCTGCGCCTGATCAAGTAAGACCGGCTTCATGCTGAAACGAAAACGCCCGGCACTGCCGGGCGTTTTTGCTTGGCGGTAGCGCCGGGCCATGCCCGGCGAGCGCGCAGCGGCAGCATCACCGCCAGCGATCAGTGATCGCGCTCCACCGCCAGCGTCGCCAGCGCACGCAGCGCGTCGGCCTCATCGCCGTATCCGGCCAGAGTGGACTGCATGCGGGCCGCGAGTTCGCGCAGCTGCGCCTTCGCACTGTCCATGCCGAGCAGGGCGGGGAAGGTACTCTTGTCCTGCGCCTGGTCCTTGCCGGCGGTCTTGCCCAGCTGCTCGGAACTGGCTTCAACATCAAGGATGTCGTCACGCACCTGGAAAGCCAGGCCGAGCGCATCGGCGAAGCTGTCGAGCTGGGCGAGCTGTGGTTCGTGGGCCTGGCCGCACAGCGCGCCCATGCGCACCGCTGCACGGATCAGCGCGCCGGTCTTCAGTGCGTGCATGCGGGTCAGTGCCGCCAACGTCTGCTGCTGGCCGGTGGCATCGATATCCAGCGCCTGGCCGCCGCACATGCCGGAGGCACCGGAGGCATGCGCCAGAGTCTGCAGGCAGGCCACGCGCAGCGTTGCCGGCAGCGGTGCATCGGCCAGCAGACCAAAGGCACGAGTCTGCAGCGCATCGCCGGCGAGGATCGCGGTGGCTTCGTCGAAGGCGATGTGGGTGGTCGGCTTGCCGCGGCGCAGGGCGTCGTCGTCCATGGCCGGCAGGTCGTCATGCACCAACGAATAGGCGTGGATCAGTTCGACCGCCATCGCCGCCGCGTCCAGGCTTTCCGGCTGCGCGCCGAACAGCTGGCCGCTGGCATACACCAGCAGCGGGCGCATGCGCTTGCCGCCGCCGAGTACCGAATAGCGCATGGCCTGGTGCAGGCGCTGTGGCGCCTCGGCCGGCGAGGGCAGGGCGGCGTCGAGCTGGCTTTCGATACGGTCGCGCCAGCGCGCGAACAATGCCTCAGCCGTCATGGCTGGGCGGGTCGAAAGGTTCGGCGGCTTCCGGCTGGGCGGGGTCGCTGAGCAGGCGCACGCGCAGTTCAGCCTGCTCCAGCGCCTGCTGGCACTGGCGGTACAGGCCCACGCCGCGTTCGTAAGCACTGAGCGAAGCTTCCAGGCTCAGCTCGCCGGTTTCCATCTGCTCCACCAGCTGCTCCAGCGATTCGAGCGACTGCTCGAACTGGGCGACTGGGGAGGCGTTTTCGGGGGACTTCTTGGCCATGCGGCAAGTGTGGACGGGCCGCGCGCGGGGGTCAATTCACCAACCGCCCGGCCGCCACTGCAGCTGCGCGTCGTGGGCCTGCAACCAGGCCTGCAGCGATGCGCCGATGACCACGTCGGCGGCGGCCAGCAACTGCGGGCCATCGAAGATCAACGGCAGCTGCGCGCGTCGCCACGGCGCAAGATGTTCGCGTTGCAGGCAGTCCTTCAGCGCATGCGAATGCTGGCGACCCGGAAGCTGGATGCGCTCGCCGCCCACGCGTGCACGGACCTGCAGCGGGCGTTCGAAGGCAGCGATGCCCTGCAGGCGCAGCTGGCCACCGTCGGGCAGGGGCAGCGGTGCTCGCCCGTCCCATTCGGCCTGCCAGTCGTTCGGCAGCACGGGAAGCTGCGCGGGCAGCAGGTAGGCATGGTCGCGCCATTGCTGGATCGCGTGATCGCGCCAGCGCACGCGTGCCTGGCGATCGTTATCGGCCGGCAGCAGTTCGTCCAGTGCCTGCTGCAGCACCGTGGCCGGAAGCGGCGCGGCACCGTGGCCTACCACCCAGGCACGCAGCACGCGCGCGGCGCGGCCCGGCGAGACCTGGCGCAGCAGCTGCAGCGACAGCACGCGCGGTGCCACTTCCAGATGCGTGATCAGTTCGGCGTCTTCTTCATCCAGCAGGTCCCGCGTCTGCCTGTAATGCAACGCGCTGCCCGCCAATGCAGCGGCCGCATGTGGCCAGCGCTGGCGCAGCAGCGGCAGCACCTGCAGGCGCAGGAAATTGCGATCGGCGTGGTCATCGCCATTGCTGGGGTCCTCGATCCAGCGCAGTGCGTGCTGGCGGGCATGGTCGAGCAGGGTGCTGCGGGGCACCTGCAGCAGTGGTCGCCACAGACGGTGACCGTCGAGCAGGCTATCGGCTGACATCGCCGCAAGGCCGTCGATGCCGGAGCCACGCAAGGCGCGCAGCAGGAACGTTTCGGCCTGATCGTCCTGGTGCTGCGCCAGCGCCAGCGTTTCGCCCTCGCGCAGTTCGGCCGCGAACGCCGCCCGTCGTGCCTGCCGTGCCGCACCTTCGGGTCCCAGGCCTGTATCGCTTTCGACCTGTACGCGGTGCACGGCCAGTTCGATGCCCAGTGCTATGCACTGTTGTTGGCAGTGCAGTACCCACTCGTCAGCTGCAGCTTGCAGGCCATGGTGGATGTGCACCGCGCGCAGCGGGGTACCGGAGGCCTGTGCGCAGCGCCACAGCCAGTGCAGCAGCACGGTCGAGTCGACACCGCCGCTGTAGCCCACCAGCACGGGCGCATCCAGCGGAACAAGGGCAGGGAATTCACTCACGGCGGCAAGTATAGGGTTGGTCGGCAGGGCTGCGCCCTGCACCCGCAGACGCGCAAGCGACGGCAACGGCCGAAGCAACAGTAGAAGCGGGTTTCCTGAGGGTAGGCGGGGTGGGTCCGGTTGCGGGGGACGCTGCAAGTACGTCCATGTAAGCTCGGTCGCCGCTTGCTTGTGTGCGCAGTCCTGCGCACACGGCAAGACCGGGGTTGGGCGTCCTGCCCAACCCGCCCGAGGCATGCCTCGGGCCCATGCGGCTCACGCCCCCGCAACCGGACCCACCCCGCCTTCGACAGTGTCCTGCGATCTGTTGGGCATGCTGATGGGGTCAGATCCGTTTTCCGCAGGAAAACGGATCTGACCCCGGATTCAATTCGATATCTGACAGATCTGATCCACGCATGGCGTGGATCTACCGGCCGCCGGAAAACTGTCGAAGGCGGGGCACTGTGGGTTTGCGGGGTGTGAGCCGCATGGATGCGGCGATCAAGGCTACATGGACGTACTTGCGCCGTCCCCGCAAACCCACAGTGCCCCGCCATCCCACGGAATGCACGCTGTTGCTTCGGCTGTTGCCGTTGCGTCTGCAGGTGCAGGGCGCAGCCCTGCCGAAAACCTACTTCACTCGACGACCCTTGCGGTCGATGCGGAACCAGTCGCCGCCTTCCATCGGCGTGTGGCCATCGCCATCCGGCGTGCCACGACGGCAGCCATTGCAGACTTCAGCCACGCCATCCTGGAATGGCCACGCAAAATCGAAAGTGCCTGGTACCGTCTGCTGGAACTTCAGATCGAAGTAGGCCACGCGATTGCCAACGCGCCCGCGCAACAGGCCTTCCTGCGGTGTCTCCGGGCCGTTGTCCCAGGTGATCACCGGCAGGCTGCGACCCTTGCGGTTGACGTAGTGGAAGCCTTCGCCTGCGTACACCACGGCCAGGCCATGATCGTCGTACGGCAGTTGCGCCAGGATGTCCCGGCTGATCTGCGGCCGGCCGTTGGCGACCTCGCAGCCCGGCAGCATCCAGAGACCATGCTCTTCGGTCATGACCTTGCAGGCCGGTTCCTGCGCCAGCGCGCTGCCGCTGGCCAGCACGCCGAGCAGGACCAGCGACCGCGCGAGGCGGCCGCTGGAGGGGGCAGGGCGTGCCGGCCACATCATCACTTGGCCTCGGCCTTGCGCTCGAAGACGGTCGGCGCCGGCAACTGCACCGGCACGCCCTTGTCATCGCAGGTGCCGGCCTGGCACAGGCGCTCGCGCAGGGCCGGGGTGGCCTGCACGATCATGTGGTAGATCGCGTTCTGTTCCAGCGTGCCGCGGATCGCCTTGCTGCCGGGGCCGCGGGCCCAGATGCCGACGTCCTCGCCACCGTGCGATTCGGACTTCATCGGTACCAGCGCTTCCTGCATGTAATCGGGGTGCTCGGTATCGACCTCGCGCAGGTTCGGGCGGCCATTGGCCGGCTCGAACGTGCTGGGATTGTGCGGATAGCGTTTGGTGCCAGCCGGCTGCTGGTTGCTGCTGCCGGTGTGGCCCGGGCCGTTGGCGTAGCTCAGCGTGGTGTAGGGCTGGCCGGTGCCGTCCAGCGCGTAGTCCAGCTTGCCGGCGCCGTCTTCGCCGCCCTTGTCCTTCACCTTGCCCAGGATCGGGTTGCCGCGCGCCGGGTAGCCGACGAAGCTCAGGGTGTGCGAGTGGTCGGCGGTGACAATGATCAGGGTGTCATCGGCCGAAGTCAGTTCGTTGGCCACGCGCACGGCGTCGGACAGCGCCACGGTCTCGGTCAGCGCCCGGTAGGCGTTGCCGCTGTGGTTGGCGTGGTCGATGCGCGCGCCTTCGATCATCAGCACGTAGCCTTCCTGGTGCTTGGCCAGGTTCTTGATGGCTGCCGCCGTCAGTTCGGCCAGGCTCGGCTCACCGCCCGGATCCTGCGGGCGCTCGTACTCGTAGCGCATGTGGTCCGGCTCGAACAGGCCAAGGATGGCCGGCGCGTTGGCGGCGGCGGCCAGCTGCTTGCTGTTCCACACGTAGGCACCCTGCGGGTGCGCCTGCTGCCATTCCTGCACAAGGCTGCGGCCATCCAGGCGCTGGCCGACCTTGTCGTCGTATTCCGGATCGCGCTCTTCCACGGTGGTGAACTCACCACGGCCACCGCCAAGGGCGACCAGCGGGCCACGGCCATAGCGCGAGGTCGACAGCAGCTGCTGGGCGATGTCCTTGCAGCCGGCCGCCTTGGCCGCTTCGGTCAGGTCGGTGTCGTTTTCCCAGTTGCGCTCGGGCGAGTGCGCGTAGGTGGCGGCCGGAGTGGCATGGGTCAGGCGCGCGGTGGACACCACGCCGGTGGCCAGGCCGGCGCTGTCGGCCAGCTGCAGCCAGGTCAGCAGTCCCTTGGACAGGCTGTCGGCGCAGTCGGTGCGGGTGCCGGCGCTGACGCCGATCGCGCCCATGTGGGTCTTCACGCCGGTGGTGATGGCGGTCATGGTGCCGGCCGAATCCGGGGTCTGCGAATCGGTGTTGTAGGTCTTGCTGAAGGCCGTGGCCGGGAAGCGCTCCCAGGACAGCAGGTTCTCCTCGCCCGAGCCGCCCTTCTGCTGGCCTTCGTAGATGCGCGAGGCGGCTACGGTGGTCAGGCTCATGCCGTCGCCGAGGAACAGGATGACGTTTTTGGCCTTGCCGGACATCGCGCCGTTGGCTGCCGCCTGGGCGGCGCCGCTGCGGTACCACCACTGCGGGGTCTCGCCGGCCGGATGGGCGACAGGATCGACGGCGACCTTCAGGCCGGCCGGGGCGGACGCGGGGGTGGTGCTGGCGCAGGCGCCCAGCAGCAGGGTGGTGGCGCAGGCGGCCAACAGGGAGACGGAACGGCGCATGGACGCTGGGATCTCACAAACTGTAACGGGACGTTCATTATGCCCGCCCTCGCAAGGCACGCCGATGACACACTGATTTGCCCGCCCGGCGGTCGTTCTGCGGGCCGCCTTGGGCTATCGTGCCAGCATCCCTTCCTTCCCCTCTGGATTGCCTATGAAGCTGGTCTCTGCCTGGCTGCGGATTCCATTCTGGCAGCGCGTGGTCGGTGGCTTCGTGCTTGGCGCGCTGGCCGGCTGGGCGCTCGGCCCGGCTGCTGAAACCTGGTTCGGCCCGCTGGGCGAGCTGTACGTCACCCTGATCAAGATGATCGCGGTGCCGCTGGTGTTCTTCGCGGTCATCAACGCGATCTCGTCGCTGCACGGCCAGAAGTCGGTCGCCGCACTCAGTGGCCGCACCTTCCTGTGGTTCGTGATCACCGCCGCGCTGGCGGTCTGCGTCGGCCTGGGCGTGGGTACCGTGCTGCAGCCCGGCGCCGGTGGCCTGCAGCTGTCGATGGCCAGCAACTACGTGCCGCGCGAAGTGCCCAGCGTGGTGCAGGTACTGCTGGACGTGGTGCCGGCCAATGTCTTCTATGCGCTGTCCGGCATCGGCACCAAGGTCAATGCGGCCGGTGAGACCGTGCTGGCTGCCGGTCGCGGCTCGATCCTGCCGGTGATCTTCTTCGCCGGCCTGGTCGGCTTTGCCATCGTCAAGCTGGGCGAGAAGGTGACCGAGGCGCGCAAGCTGGTCGGGCAGATGAGCGACATCATGATCCAGGTGACCCGCTTCGTGCTGGAAGTCACCCCGATCGGTACCTTCGGCCTGATCGCCGGCCTGGTCGGCAGCTATGGCTTCGAGAAGCTGCTGCCACTGGGTCATTTCGTGCTGGCGCTGTACGTGGCCTGCGCGCTGCACATCGTGGTGGTCTACAGTGCACTGCTGCTGGCGCACGGCCTGAACCCGCTGAAGTTCTTCCGTGGGGCGGCGCCGGGCATGCAGGTGGCCTTCGTCAGTTCGTCCAGCTTCGCTGCGATGCCAGTGGCGCTGCGTTCGATCACCCACAACCTGGGCGTGAACAAGGACTACGGTTCGTTCGCGGTACCGCTGGGAGCCAGCATCAAGATGGATGGCTGCGGCGCGATCTACCCAGCGCTGTGCGCGGTGTTCATCGCGCAGTACAGCGGTGTGCCGCTGACCCCGGAACAGTACGTGGTGGTGCTGATCGCCTCGGTGCTGGGCAGCTTCGGCACCGCCGGTGTACCCGGCACGGCAGTGATCATGGCCACGGTGGTGCTGAGCGCAGCCAACCTGCCGCTGGAGACCATCGGCTACCTGTATGCCATCGACCGCATCCTCGACATGATGCGCACGATGACCAATGTGACGGGCCAGATGCTGGTGCCGGTGATCGTGGCCAAGGAAACCGGGCTGCTCGACCAGGCGGTGTATGACAACCCGTCCAGCAATGTGGGTGTGGACGATCCTGATCCAACACCGCCACGCGCCTGAGGTTGCGTTGAGATGAAAGGCCCGCCCTGACCGGCGGGCCTTTCGTTTGGGGGGGATGGCGGACGCGTTGCCGACCAAGGCGGCCCCCGGTAGATCCACGCCAAGCGTGGATGAAGGCAGTGCCGACCAAGGTCGGCACCCATCTGACAGAGGGTCGACCGGCATCTGCCTACCCGTCATTGCGGGCCCAACAAAAAAGCCGCTGCAGGGCAGCGGCTTCTTGTCTCTCAGGCGGCGCCGTGGCGCCAGCGAGGTCAGATCAGAGATCGACCCGGCGGGCCTGCATGAACTTGTTGCCCCAGTAGCCACTGAGCAGGGTATCCACGCGCACATCCTTGCCGGAGCTCGGGGCGTGCAGGAAGCGGCCATCACCGACGTAGATGCCGACGTGGTCGACGCGGCCCTTGCGGCCGAAGAACACCAGGTCACCAGCGGCCAGCGCGGTGCGGTCGTTGATCAGTTCGGCGTTGTCATCGTGGGCCATCTCGCGCGATACGCGCGGCAGCTCGATGCCCAGGGCCGAGCGGAACACGTAGCCGACCAGACCGCTGCAGTCGAAACCGCTGTCCGGGTTGCTGCCACCCCAACGGTACGGGGTGCCCAGCAGGGTCATCGCGCGGCGCAGCAGCGACTGCACCTTGCCGTTGTCGGCGGCGGTGCCGACAACGCTGCCATTGGCGGCGCTGCTGGTGTCGTAGTTGGCGAGCAGGCGGCTGAGGTCGCCGGCCACCACGGCCGAACGGTCCATCAGCGGAATGGTGTCATTGGCGGCCAGGTGCGGCAGCAGGGCGGCCAGCGTGGCACTGGCGGCGGCATCGACGCGGCTGCGCTGAGGAGCGGCAGCCTCGGCCTTGGCGGCCGGGCGGGCGGTGCTCTCGGCCGCGGGGGCCGGGGTCACATCGGAGCGGGAGGGAACAGTCTGCGACCAGGCCGGAAGGCTGGTCAGACACAGCGCCAGGCCCATCAGCAGAGGGCGGGCACTACGCGAAAATGCGGCGGTCTGGCCTTGGCACGTCTGGTCTTCAGTCGTCACGCGTCGGTCACAGGAAAAAACGATGGGGCATCATGCCCTGCGAACGCCTCTAAAAGTTAAAAATTCCGTTATAAAATCGTTATTTTGACGGTGATGGACGTCACAGTTTTGAACATATCGCCTGTTCAGTTTAGCGAAGAACACGTTTCGCGCCGGTGTAGTGGTCTTTCCAGTAGGGCCCGCTGAGCGAATCGAGACGAACCGTACCGCCGGTGCTCGGTGCGTGCACGAAGCGTCCTTCACCTACATAAATGCCGACATGGGTGACGCTGCCGCGGCTGCCGAAGAACACCAGGTCACCCGTGGCCAGGCGCTGCGGATCGATCTTCGGGCCCTGTACCGCGGCCAGGTCGCGCGAGGTCCGCGGCAGCTTCAGGTCCAGCATCTCGCGATAGACGTAGGCGACCAGTCCGCTGCAGTCGAAGCCCGAATCAGGCGTGTTGCCGCCATAGCGGTAAGGCGTGCCGACCAGGCTGATGGCGCGCATCAGCACCGAGTTGGCGGCCTCGGGATTGTCCGGCACCGTCTTCGGCCAGTTCGCCGAGGGCGGTGGTGGGGCCGGGCGCGTGGCCTTGCCGCCGCCACAAGCGGTCATCAACAGGGGCAGGGCCAGCAGCAGGGCCGGGGCGAGGAGCCGGCGCGGGCCGGACGAAACTGGCGTGATCTGCATGATCTCCGGATAATGCGCCACCTTGGATTGGCCGTCATGATGGCGGCGTCCCCGCCGGGCGACAACCCGCCCCAACCCGCCTGCCTCCGGCAGATCCATACAGAGTTGCGCATGAAGATCGAAAAAGACCGCGTTGTCCGCTTCCACTACACCGTTTCCGAAGCCGGCCAGGAGCCGATCGAATCGTCCAAGGACCGCGGCGAGCCGCTGGCGATCCTGATCGGCCACGGCAACATCATCCCGGGCCTGGAAAACGCCATGATGGACAAGGAAGCCGGCGCAACCTTCAATGTCGACGTCAAGGCGGCCGACGCCTACGGCGAGCGCCGTGACGGCCTGTCCCAGCGCGTGCCGAAGAAGCACTTCGGCAACACCAAGCTGGTCCCGGGCCAGCAGGTTGTGCTGCAGACCAACTTCGGCCCGCGTGCGGTGACCGTGCAGAAGGTCGGCATGAGCGTGGTCGACGTTGACCTGAACCACCCGATGGCCGGCAAGGACCTGCATTTCGACGTCGAGATCGTCGACGTGCGCGAAGCCGGCAAGGAAGAGCTCGACCACGGCCACGTCCACGGCGACGGTGGTCACCAGCACTGATCGCAGCGCGATCGTGATGGCTGCAACGGCCCGCTACGGCGGGCCGTTGCGTTTGTGGAACACGGCGCGGCCATCCATGGCGCGCAGGCCGGCGGCATAATGGCGGACCTGCCCGACGGATCCCCCGTGAACGCCGCTTCTCCTTCCCTGCAGCCGGTGGCTTCCGGCGAACGCATCGCGGTGCTGGACATGCTGCGCGGTGCCGCGCTGCTGGGCATCCTGCTGATGAACATCGAGGCCTTCAGCGGCCCGCTGGACCTGGCTTTCACCGGCATCGACACGCATTGGCAGGGCATCGACTACTGGGCCGATGCCTTCGTCTACGTGTTCGTGCAGGGCAAGTTCTTCACTCTGTTCTCGCTGCTGTTCGGCGCCGGCTTCGCGGTGATGTCACGGCGCGCTGAAGTGGCCGGGCGTGGGTTCACTCCGTTCTACCTGCGCCGCAGCGCCGGACTGCTGTTGATCGGCCTGTGCCATGCGCTGCTGGTCTGGTCCGGCGACATCCTGGTGATGTACGCATTGGTGTCGCTGCCGTTGCTGGCCTGCCGCGAGGCGCCGCGCAGCTGGCTGCCATGGATGGGCGTGATGCTCTATCTGGGCGGTGTGGCGATGATGCTGCTGGTCGGCGCGATGGTATCGATGGCCTCGGCCGAGGATGTGCAGAAAATGCTGGCTGAGGCGCAGCAGAGCATCAATCTGCAGCGGCAGGTGTACGGGCACGGCAGCTGGATGCAGGCCAACGTGCAGCGGTTGAGCGAGTTCGGCACGTCGATGGGTGCGCTGCTGATCACCGGCCCCGAAGTGCTGGGCATGTTCCTGATCGGCAGCTGGTTCGCCGGCAGCGGTGCGCTGGCGGCGCCGGAGCGCTTCCCGCGGCTGTACGCGGTGCTGCGCTGGATTGCGCTGCCGCTGGGCCTGCTGGTCACGGTACTGGGCGTTGCCTGGAAGCCGTACCTGGTGCCGGGTGCCTACGACCTGCCGGTGACAGCCGCGATGGCACTGGTGACGGTCGGCGGTCTGCTGATGTGCCTGGGCTACCTGGCGTGGATCGTGCGCTGGCGCACGCAGCTGGGTTGGCTGGCACCGGTCGGGCGCATGGCGCTGACCCATTACCTGGCGCAGTCGCTGGTCTGCACGCTCCTGTTCTATCACTACGGCCTGGGATGGTTCGAGGTGATGCCTCGCAGCGTGCAGCTGCTGTCGGCATTGCTGCTGTTCGCCAGCCAGGTGGTGATCAGCCATCTCTGGTTACGTCGGTTCCGTTTTGGTCCGATGGAATGGCTGTGGCGAGCGATGACCTACCGGCAATGGCCGGCGATGCGACGCGATGCCGGGCAGGGCTGATCGATGCCTGCCACACACGCCGTTGACCGTGATCGCCGCCGCCATCTGCGCAGCTGCCGCAGGTCATCGGTGGCGTCAGTTCACGTCTGGCCTGCAGTGGGCCGTGCCATGCTCGATATCAGCATGAGTGCCGGCACCGGCCGGCTGATCGCCGATCCTGTCTGCGACCGTCCACCCGCGATCGATCCTGCCCCCTACCGACCCGAGCGATTCCGATGAGCACTGCACCCTATGATTACGACCTGATCGTCCTTGGCGGCGGCTCCGCCGGCCTGGCTGGCGCGATCCGCGCCGCACAGCACGGCAAGCGTGTGGCGATGCTGGAGCCGGGCGAACTGGGCGGGACCTGCGTCAATGTCGGCTGCGTGCCGAAGAAGGCGATGTGGCTGGCAGCCGACCTGCACGAGCGCATCGGCCTGGCCAGTGCGATGGGCTTCGATGTAAAAGCGCGCCCGGCGCTTTCCTGGAAGGAACTGGTGATCCATCGCCAGGCCTACATCAGCAACATTCACACCAGCTACCACAAACGCCTGGATGAGACCGGCGTGGTGCGTATTCCGGCGCGTGGCCATCTGCTGGATGCGCACACCGTGGCCTGCAGCGACGGTGTGCGCTACAGCGCCGAGCACATCCTGATCGCCACCGGTGCGCACCCGTTGCGGCCCGACATTCCGGGTGCCGAACTGGGCCTGGTCTCCGACGATTTCTTCGATCTGCGCGCGGCACCTGCCGAGGTCGCGATCATCGGGGGTGGTTACATCGCGGTGGAACTGGCCGGCCTGCTGCAGGCGCTGGGCAGCCGCGTGAGCCTGCTGGTGCGCGGCAAGCGATTGCTGGAGCGCTTCGACTACGAGCTGACCGATCAGTTGGCCGAGAACCTGAAACAGCAGGGCGTGCGCATCCATTTCAACTACCGCCTGCGCGAACTGCAGCGCGATGGCGAACGGGTGCGTGCGTTCGGCCATGACGGTCCGCTCGACAACGTGTTCGATGCGGTGTTCTTTGCCACCGGGCGTCGCGGCAACAGCCGTGATCTGGGCCTGGAAGCGCTCGGCATCGGCATTGGCGAACACCAGCAGGTGCAGGTGGACGAATGGCAGACCACCAGCGTGCCGAGCGTGCACGCGGTGGGTGACATCGCCGGCAAGGTTGGCCTGACCCCGGTGGCGGTGGCCGCATCGCGGCGGCTGATGGACCGCCTGTTCGGTGGCCGCCCGCAGTCGAAGATGGATTACGAGAACGTGGCCAGCGTGGTGTTCTCGCACCCGCCGCTGGGCGCGGTGGGCATGAGCGAAGAAGACGCACGCGCAGGCTTCGACCAGGTGAGCGTTTACCACAGCCGTTTCCGCCCGATGCTGCAGGCGCTGGCCAATGGCACCCAGCGCAGCCTGTTCAAGATGGTCTGCGCCGGCCCGGAAGAACGCGTGGTCGGCATCCATCTGCTGGGCGAGGCCGCGGATGAGATCCTGCAGGGCTTCGCGGTGGCGGTGAAGATGGGCGCGACCAAGGCCCAGTTCGACGACACCGTGGCGATCCACCCGACCTCGGCCGAGGAAGTGGTGCTGATGCGCTGACCTGCGATTGTAGAGTCGAGCCATGCTCGACTGCCGTGCGAAAGCAGTCGAGCATGGCTCGACTCTACAGAAGGCGGTAGCCGCCTCCATGCGACAATGGCCGCCCCCACGCTTTCCCCAGCCGCTCCGCGCGGCCCGCCGTCGTCCTGATGTCCAACCCTGCTTCCCGTATCGCCACCGCTTCCCCGCGCATCGCGCTGGGTGGCATTGGTCTGGCCGCGATCGGCGCCATTGCCGCATCCGGCAAAGCGATCATCGTCAAGCTTGGCCTGCGCCACGGCGTTGACGCCACCACCTTGCTTGCCCTGCGCATGCTGATGGCACTGCCGCTGTTCGCATTGATGGCGGTGTGGGCCGCGCGCCGTGCCGCACCGCTGTCCTGGCGCGACCGTGCACGCGTGCTGTGGCTGGGCTTCACCGGCTACTACCTGTCCAGCCTGCTCGACTTCCAGGGGCTGCAGTACATCAGCGTGACCCTGGAACGATTGATCCTGTACTTGAACCCGACGCTGGTGCTGCTGATCAACGTGCTGCTGGCACGGCAGCGGCCGGGCCGCTGGCAGGTCGCCGCGCTGCTGCTGAGCTACCTTGGCGTGCTGATCGCCTTCGGCCACGACCTGCAGCGTGAGGGCGGGCAGATCATCCTCGGCAGCCTGCTGGTGCTGGGCAGTGCGCTCAGCTACGCGCTGTACCTGTTCGGCAGCGGCCAGGTGGTCGCGCGCATCGGCGCGGTGCGTTTGACTGCCTATGCCAGTTGCGTGGCCAGCGTGCTGGTGCTGCTGCACTTCGCCATCACCCATCCGCTGCCGCTGCTGTGGCAGGCACCGGCCCCGGTGCAGTGGCTGTCGCTGGTCAACGCCACCGTGTGTACCGTACTGCCGGTGCTGGCGATCATGCTGGCGGTGCAGCGCGTGGGTTCGTCGCTGGCCGCGCAGGTCGGTATGCTGGGCCCTGTTTCCACCATCGTGATGAGCCTATGGCTGCTCGACGAACCGATGGGGCCGGCACAGATCGCCGGCACCGTGCTGGTACTGATCGGCGTACTGCTGGTGACCCGCCTGCGGCACTGACGCCGGAGCAGGCGCGTGCGCGCATCCTGGCGGTGATCCGTGCGATTCCGCCTGGCAAGGTGATGGGCTACGGCCAGGTGGCGATGCGTGCCGGCCTGCCCGGGCGCGCGCGGTTGACCGCACGCATCCTCGGCCAGAACGACGATCCAGACCTGCCCTGGCACCGCGTGCTGCGCTCGGACGGGCGCATTGCCATGGAAGAGGGTTCGGCCGGCTGGCGCGAGCAGTCGCAGCGGCTGCGTGCCGAGGGCGTGGTGGTCGAGAATGGCCGGGTGCGGATACCCGCGACCGATCCGGCGGCAGCGCTGGATGCGGCCGTGTGGGGCCCGGGCTGAGCACCGCTGGCGACTGAACAGGCTACGCCTGCCGGTCGCCAACAAGACACGGTGCTGCGGCTATGATGGAGGCCGTTCCATGCCGGTGCTCCCATGTTCCCGCGACTGCCTACCGTTACCAAGGCCCTGCTGATCGCCAACGCGATCCTGTTCCTGCTGCAGCAGCCGTTCCTGCTCGGCATGCAGACCTTCGAACCGTTCATGCTGCAACCGTTGCAGCAGGGCTTCGATGCGTTCTCGCCGGGCGGCAACTTCCAGCCGTGGCAGCTGCTGACCTATGGCTTCCTGCATGGCAGTTTCGGCCACCTGTTCTTCAACATGCTGGCGGTTTTCATGTTTGGCGCGCCACTGGAACAGACCTGGGGCGAGAAGCGCTTCCTGCTCTATTACCTGGTGTGCGTGGCCGGTGCCGGCGTCTGCCAGCTGCTGGTGGGTACGCTGCTGGAAAACCCGGCCACGGTGCTGGGTGCCTCCGGTGGCGTGTTCGGCCTGCTGCTGGCCTACGGCATGCTGTTCCCGAACCAGCGGGTGATGCTGCTGTTCCCCCCGATTCCGATGAAGGCACGCACCTTCGTGATCCTCTTCGGCGTGGGCGAACTGGTGCTGGGCATGACCGGCTGGCAGCCGGGCGTGGCCCACTTCGCGCACCTCGGCGGCATGCTGTTCGGCTGGTTGCTGATCCGCTACTGGCGCGGGCAGCCGCCGTTCAACAAGCGTCGCCCGCCTGGCCCACCGAAGCGCCCGAACCATCTGCGCAGCGTGAAGTGAGGCGCGATGCGCCTCGCTTCACGCGGGTAGGTGCCAACCTTGGTTGGCACGCTTTGAACGGGATCATTTGACGCGGTAGGTGCCGACCGTTGGTCGGCACGCATTGCCCGGTAGGTGCCAACCTTGGTTGGCAATCGCTTCTGCTGCCTCGTGCCAACCAAGGTTGGCACCTACCAACAGCAGATTCATGCAGGCGACGGGGTACTCGCGCCTCCACGATGGCGCGGCTCTACAGGTCCTGCAATACCACCTGCGCGGCATTGTGCCCCGGTGCGCCGGTAACACCCCCACCGGGATGGGTTCCCGAGCCGCACAGGTACAGTCCCGGCAGAGCACCGCGATAACCGGCCTGGCCGACCATCGGCCGTGCCGAGAACAACTGGTTGGCACTGAGCGCGCCGTGGAAAATGTCGCCGCCGATCAGGCCGAAGGTGCGTTCCAGATCCAGCGGTGACAGTACCTGTCGACCGAGCACGCTGTCAGCGAAGCCGGGCGCATACCGTTCGACGGTGGCGATCATCAGGTGGCCACAGTCTCGCGGTGATCATCCCAGTGACGCCCGTCGGGCAACACCGGCGCCACGTGCTGGCAGAACAGGCTGGCCACATGATGGCTGGGCGGCGCCAGCGAATCGTCCAGCGTGCTCGGAATCAACATCTCCACGATCGGCTCGCGCGACCAGCCCTCGCGGCGCGCGTCCAGCCATGCGCGGTCCATGTAATCCAGACTCGGTGCCATGATGATGCCCGCACTGAGATGCTCGCCCGGGCCGGGCAGGGCACGGAAGTCCGGCAACCGTGACAGCGCCACGTTCATCCGGAAGGTGCCCGAACCGCAGCGCCAGTTCACCATCCGCTCGCGCGTAGCCGCGGGTAACTGCGCCGGCTCCAGAAGCTGCTCGTACAGCAGCTTCGGATTGACGTTGGCGATCACCACGCGTGCACGCAGGATTTCGCCGTTGCTCAGTTCCACGCCCACCGCGCGGCCTTGTTCGACCAGCACGCGCCGCACACCTGCATCCACGCGAAGCTGCGCACCGGCCTCGCGTGCCGAGGCCGCAATCGCCTGGCTGATCGCGCCCATGCCGCCGATCGCGTGGCCCCACGCACCCTTCACGCCATTGCACTGGCCGAATACGTGGTGCAGCAGCACGTAGGCGCTGCCGGGCGTGTATGGACTGGCGTAGTTGCCGACGATGCCATCGAAACCGAACAACGCCTTGATCGGCTCGCTCTCGAACCAGCGATCCAGGTACTCCGCGGCCGAGAGCGTGAACAGGTCCAGCAGTTCCTGCCGCAGCGAGGCATCCAGCGTTGCCAGTTCACGACCGAGGCGGCCCATCTGCCACAGGGCGGGCAGGGCACGCCAACCGCCCGTCACACCCAGGTCCGGTGGCGCACGCAGGGCCCATGCGCGCAGTACGTCGGCGAAGACCTCCAGGCGCGCATCGTACGCTGGCAAGCGCTGCGCATCCCGTTCGGAGAACTTCGCTACTTCGGCCTGGGTGCGGCCTGGTGCCGACAGCAGGTAGCGGTCATCAGGCAACGGCAGGAAGTTGTTAGCGGGACGCGCGACGATGCGCAGCCCATGTGCATGCAGCTGCAGGTCATCGATCACCTGCGGCTGCAGCAGCGAGACCGTGTATGACGCCACCGAATTGCGGAAGCCGGGATGGAATTCCTCGGTGACTGCCGCGCCGCCGAGTACGCCACGACGTTCCAGCACCAGCACCTTCTTTCCGCCGCGCGCCAGATAGGCCGCGCAGACCAGGCCGTTGTGGCCACCACCAACGACGATCGCATCCCAGGTCATCAGCACCTCGGAAAAAGGGGACGGAGGGGATTAAGTCGCAATCTGCATCTGAGCACAGGGCATGGGGGGAAACGACTTAATCCCCTCCGTCCCCTTTTTTGATTGCCGCTTCGATGGTGGCGATGTCGATCTTCTTCATCGGCATCATTGCGTTGAAGGCGCGCTTGGCCAGTGCCTTGTCCTGGCTGGTCACCGCTTCGATCAGCATGCGTGGGCTGATCTGCCAGGAGATGCCCCAACGGTCCTTGCACCAGCCACATTGGCTCTCCTGTCCGCCGTTGCCGACGATCGCATTCCACAGGCGGTCGGTCTCGGCCTGGTCCTCGGTCTGGATCTGGAAGGAGAACGCTTCGCTGTGCGTGAACGCGGTGCCGCCGTTGAGGCCGACGCAGGGGATGCCGCAGACGGTGAATTCGACGGTCAGCACGTTGCCTTCCTTGCCGTCCGGGTAGTCGCCCGGGGCGTGATGCACGGCGGTCACCGCGCTGTCGGGCAGGAGGCCGGAGTAGAAGGTGGCGGCCTCGAGCGCGCCGTTGTCGTACCAGACACAGATCGTGTTCTTGTGTGCCATGAGCGGCGCTCCGCAGCGGGTGAAGTACCAGCGATAACACGTCTACCGTTAATCCGGCATCTCCTGACACAGGGCGCGTGCGGGCGAGTCAAATAGGACAGAAGTGACCGCAAGTGACTGAAAGGTAAATGAAATATGAGAAATTTTCACTATTGTGTCGAAATTTGTCTTTCAGGATCAAATGGTTACGTTCGTTCATCTGCCATTGCATATGTTTGATTGATGAAATTAAGATCGGGTTCAGCTGTCGTGAAGCCTTCGCCTCGCTGCAGCGCAATTGCCACAGACGCCTGATCTCACTGAATCAAGGAAACTTCATGACCAGCCGCACCAACGTCGCACGGTTGAAGCGCACCGCCCTCGCAGTCGTTCTGACCTCATTCATCGGCGCCGCTGCTGCGCAGAGCACCACCGGCTCGCTGTTCGGCAACGCCCCCGCCGGCGCCACCATTGTCGTGCAGAGCGACTCCGGCCTGACGCGCTCGGCGACCGTCGACAGCAATGGCCGCTACAACCTCGGCTCGTTGCCGGTAGGCAAGTACACGATTACCCAGCAGCGCGATGGCCAGACCGTCGAGCGCCGCGAGAACGTGTTGCTGAGGGTGGGTGGCGGTACTGAAGTGTCGTTTGGCGGCGGCGCGTCCGGAGCCACCACGCTGGGTACGGTGAACGTAGTCGCTGCCAATGTACCGAAGATCGACGTCAGCAATACGGTGTCCAAGTCGGTGGTCACCTCCGAGCAACTGGATGTATTGCCGCTGGGCCGCAGCGCCGAAGCGATCGCGTTGTTGGCGCCAGGCGTGGTCCAGGGCAGTGGCGCCTTCACCAACGGCTCGCGTTCGGTACTGTCATTCGGCGGCTCCAGCGTCACGGAGAATGCGTACTACCTCAACGGTTTCAATGCGTCCAACCCGCTCAACAACCTGGGCGGCGTCAGCCTGCCGTACGGCTCGATCGACCAGCAGGAAACCTACATGGGTGGCTACAGCGCCAGCTATGGCCGATCCACCGGTGGCGTCATCAACCAGCTCGGCAAGCGCGGCACCAATGAATGGCACTTCGGCGTGCAGACGACCTGGTCGCCGGACTCGCTGGCCGCGTCGGCCGCTACTGTGATGTATCCGAACCGCCAGCTGCCCGACCGCTATTCCTATACGGATGACGCGCTGGCCGGCAAGCTGTACCGCTACCGCAAGGATGATGTGGCGACCCGTACCACCTACAGCGGCTATGCCAGTGGCCCGTTGATCGAAGATCGCTTGTTCATCCACCTGGCTGCGGAGAAGGATCGCGTTGAGGGTGTGTCGACCAACAGTGAGGCTGCCTCGCAGCAGGTCCGCAACCACTACACCATCGATTCGCCGAAGTTCTACGGCAAGATCGACTGGAACATCAACGACAGCAATACGCTGGAATACACCCGTGTGCAGAATACCGACCGTGACGGGGGCTACTACCGTTCGTTCGATTACGACGACCTGAGCGAGGGTGATCGCACCGGAACCTTCCCGAACACCACGAAGGTCAAGGACGACTACGACATCTTCAAGTACACCGGCTACCTGACCAACGATCTGACCCTGAGTGCAGTCTGGGGTCGCAGCAAGCAGAGCAATCTGGAGTCCAATCCGGCCAACTCCCTCAATCCCTATCTGAGCAGCCCGGGTACCCAGGATCCGTCCATCACGGGTGGTCGCCCCATCCGCAATGACCAGCCGGAGCTCTACCAGAAGGCCGACGACGCCGGCAGCAAGACGCGCGGCCTCCGGATCGATCTGCAGTATCGCCTTGGCGATCACGAGCTGACTGCCGGTATCGACAACATGTACTACCAGGGGCACAACGAAGGGCAGTCGATGACCGGTCCTGGTTATGCCTGGATCTATGGCCGTGTGGAGCCGGGCGAGTCGCCCAGCCCGGGCTTCGACATCACCCCGCCGCCCGGTGACGGCTACTTCGTGCAGAAGTACATCTTCTCCACCACCACCAGCATGTCGGTGAAGCAGAAAGCCTATTACGTGGAAGACCGCTGGCAGGTCACCCCGAACTGGCTGCTGACCATCGGTGTGCGCAACGACAAGTTCACCAATTACAACAGTGCGGCCGTCGCCTACGTGGAAAGCGGTGACCAGTGGGCCCCGCGCCTGGGCGCGAGCTGGGATGTGTTCGGCGACTCGTCGCTGAAGGTATTCGCCAACCTGGGCCGCTACTATCTGGCACTGCCCAACAGTGTCGCCATCCGTGGTGCTTCGGCGTCCACCTACACCCGCGAGTACTTCGCGTACAGTGGTATCGATGCCAATGGCGTGCCGACCGGCCTGACCGCACTTGGCCCGGGTCCGGTTTCCTCCAACGACGAGTACGGCCAGACGCCGGACCCGCTGTCGGTGGCGCCGACCGACCTGAAATCGCAGTACCAGGATGAGCTGATCCTGGGCTTCGAGAAGACCCTGGGTGAAAGCTGGAACTCAGGTGCTAAGTTCACCTACCGCCGGTTGCAGTCGGCTATCGATGATACGTGTGCATCCGATCGCATCGTCGACAAGCTCGATGCAATGGGTGTGGATAGCAGCAACATGGAAATTCCGGGGTGCGTGATCTTCAACCCGGGCAAGACCAATACCATCATGGTCAAGCACGCCGATGGTTCGGGCTACACCCCGGTACGCATGAGTTCCAGTGACTGGGGCTTCGGCAACAAGAAGGCCAAGCGTGACTACGTCGCGATTGACCTGTTCATCGAGCACCCGTTGAGCAACAAGTGGTATGGCCGCCTGGACTACACCTGGTCGCGCAGCTTCGGCAACACCGAAGGCCAGGTGAAATCGGACATCGGCCAAGACGACGTTTCCAAGACCCAGGACTGGGATGCCGGCACGCTGATGGAGTATGCCGGTGGTTACCTGGCCAATGATCGTCGTCACCAGCTGAAGGGCTACGGCGCGTACATGTTCAACGACGAGTGGTCCGCTTCGGCAACGCTGCGCATCATGTCCGGCATGCCCAAGAGCTGCCTCGGCTACTACGGCACCAACGAAAGCGATCCGGAGCGTTATGGCGCGGCCTACCACTATTGTGCTGGCTCGCCGTCGCGCCCGGGTGATGCTGGCCGCCAGCCGTGGACCACGCGCGTGGATCTGGGCGTGATGTACCGTCCGGCGTTTGCCGACCACAAGCTGGCCATCGGCCTTGATGTGTTCAACGTGCTGAACCAGCGCCGTGCGGTGCAGACCGACGCGGTCTATGAGGATGGTCCGTACACGGTCTCCAACACCTACGGTATGGGCACCTACTTCAGTGCACCGCGTTCGGTCCGGATCAGTGCGTCCTATGACTTCTGATCGCAGCTTCTGATCTACCTCTCCATGAGATGTGAATTGGACCCCGGCAATGCCGGGGTCCTTTTTTTCTCCCAGGGCAGCAAGCAAAGAAAAGGGCGCCCTGGGGGCGCCCCTTCCCGCTACTGCTGTTGCCTATTGATCAGCGCCAGACCTTGATCTGCTCGGCCTCGCTGCGCTGCATCGGCTGGCCGGCCTTGCAGCTGAAGGTGGCACCGAACGCCGGCAGGTTGGCCAGCGTGCCGTTGCTGCGCCACAGGCCCGGTGCACGGATGTCGGCGGTCAGGCGACGCACGGCTTCGTTCGGCGACAGCTGCTGTGCCCACAGCGCCGACCAGGCGCGGAAGAAGCCCTGCTGCTGTGCCTGCTTGGCCTTCGGCTCCTGTGCGAGATAAGCCGCCCAGGCCAGCTCCAGGCCGGCGATGTCGGCCAGGTTCTCTTCCTGGGTGAGCGTGCCGTTGACCTTGGCACCCTTCACGCCCGGGAAATCATAGCTGCCGTACTGCGCGGCCACGCGGTTGCCGAGCAGGGTCCAGGCGGTCTTGTCGGCCGGAGTCCACCAGCTGCGCAGTTCACCCTTGGCGTCGACCAGAGCGCCCTTTGCATCGATCGCGCGGGTCAGCTCGTGGCCGACCAGGCCACCGAAGCTGCCGAACTTGTCGGCGGCGTCGGCCTTGGCGTTGAACACCGGGCCCTGCAGGATCGCGGCGGTGACGATCAGGCGGTTCTGTGCCAGGTCGTAGGCCAGCGACGGCTGCTGCGGCAGCACGTCCCAGCGGCGGTCGGCGTTGCCCTTGCCGATGCGCTTCATTTCCTCGCGATGGCGCCAGGTCGAAGCAATCAGCATGTTGCCGCCGAACGAGCCACGGCCCATCGGCTGCACGCTGTAGTCGAGGTCGCGCAGCGGGGTGCCGATCTCGATCTTCAGCGCGGCCAGCTTGGCCTGTGCTTCGGTCTTGGCCTCGGCGCTCATCCAGCTGCTGTTCTTGACCGCTTCGATCTGCACTTCGCGCACCTTGTCGACGATCCACGCCGCCTGGCGACGGTCTTCGGCCGACAGGTAACGCGCGGCGTACTCGCGACCGACCATCGGGCCAGCGGCCACGTTGATCGCATCGAGCACGTCTTCCCAACGCTGCGGCGGCAGGGTCTCGCCACGCAGCACGCGGCCGCGGAATTCGAACTCGGCGTCGCGGTAGGCCTTGGACAGGTACGGCGCCATCGAGTCGCCCACGCGCCAGCGCAGGTAAGCCTTCCACTGGTCCGGCTTGAGCTTGGTGACCATGCCGTCGAGCTGCTTGAACAGGCCCGGGTCGGCCAGCGAGACCAGGTCGTCATCCACGCCCTGTGCCTTCAGGAAGGCGTCCAGCTGCAGGTTGCGGTAGCGGCTGTTGAGCTCCTTGGTGGAGATCGGTGCGTAGTTGTTGAACGGGTTGTTGATGCCGGCCAGCGACTGCGCATTGCGTGCCAGTTCGGTTTCCAGTGCGATCACCGCCTGCGACTCGGCATCCAGCTTGGCGGCCGGGGTACCGGTCAGCGCCAGGATCTGCTTGACGTAGTTGCGGTAGCGCCCCATCAGGGCCACGGTGTCGGCGTCGGTGCGGGTATAGAACGCCGGATCCGGCAGGCCCATGCCGCCCTGCATGAAGTAGCCGATGTGGCGGTCCAGTGCTTTCAGGTCGACGTCCGGGCCGAAGTTGAATGCCACCGGGATGCCGACCTGGTGCAGTGCGGCGATCGAGGCCGGCACATCCTTGGCCTTCTTGATGGCGTTGATGCGGGTCAACAGCGGTGCGATCGGGTTGGAGCCGTCTGCTTCCACGGCCGCTTCGTCCAGGCCACTGGCCCAGAAATCACCCAGCAGCTTCTGCACGTTGCCCTGCGGCGACTTCATCGCCGCGTCGAGCAGTTCGCGCTGCTGCTGGCGGCTGCGGTCGACCAGCTGGCCCAGTGCGGTGATGGCGCCGGTCTGTGGCACCGGGTTGGCCTTCAGCCAGCCTGCATTGGTGGCGTCATAGAAGTCGCTGCACTGGGCGCTGACAGCCGGGGCGCGCGCGGCCTTTTTCTTGGCGGCGAAGGCATCGTGGGTCGGGACCAGGGTCGCCAGGCTGATGCCCAGGGCGATGGCAAGCGGACGGAAATTGGGCATGTGGAACGAATCCGTGATGGATTGAGGGCGCGCGCACTATAGCAAGCCGTGCATCGACGCGGCATGCAGGCGTCACGCCGTGTTCGCGGGGCACCGGCATCAGTAGATCCAGGCCATTCGTGGATGACATGCAATGCGCCGCCAAAAGCAAAGGCCCGGGAATTCCCGGGCCTCTGCAGGTCTACCTTGGCATCAGCCAGGGCTTACCAGATCACCACCTGCTGTTCGCCGGCGCGGACCATCGGCGAACCGGCCTTGCACTGGAACGCAGCGGCGAAGGTCGGCAGGTTCGACGGCGCACCCATGGCGCGGAACTGCGCCGGGGCGTGCGGATCGGTGGCCAGGCGGACCTTGGCGTTTTCCGGGGTGTACTTGGTGCGCCACACGGTGGCCCAGTTGAAGAAGAAGCGCTGGTCGCGGGTGAAACCGTCGACCTTCGCATCTTCCTTGCCGGCGGTGGCCTTCTGCAGGGCGTCGTAGGCGGTGGCAAGGCCGCCCAGATCGGCGATGTTCTCACCCAGGGTCAGGTGGCCGTTCACCGCCTGGCCGTCGACCTTGTACTGGTCGAACTGCTTGACCAGCTTGCCGGTCAGGCCTTCGAAGTTCTTCTTGTCGGCCGGGGTCCACCAGTCTTCCATGTTGCCGGTCGGCCCGAAGCGCGCACCCTGGTCGTCGTAGCCGTGGGTCATTTCATGGCCGATCACCGCACCGATGCCGCCGTAGTTCAGCGCGTCGTCGGCCTTCGGATCGAAGAACGGCGGCTGCAGGATGGCGGCCGGGAACACGATCTCGTTCTGCAGCGGGTTGTAGTAGGCATTGACCGTCTGCGGGGTCATGCCCCACTCGGTCTTGTCCACCGGCTTGCCGATCTTGGACAGGTTGAACTTGTAGTTGAACTCGCTGGCGGCGCGCACATTGCCCAGGAAGCTGTCGCGCTGGGTCTGCAGGCCCGCCCAGTCACGCCACTTGTCCGGGTAACCGATCTTCGGGGTGAAGGTTTCCCACTTGGCGATGGCCTTGGTCTTGGTTTCCTCGCTCATCCAGCTCAGGCCCTGGATGCGTTCCTTCAGCGAAGCCGCCAGGTTCTTCACCAGCTCTTCCATCTTCGCCTTGGCTTCCGGCGAGAAGGCCACCTTCACGTACAGCTGGCCGAAGGCTTCGCCGGCATCGTTTTCGATGGTGCCCAGCACGCGCTTCCAGCGCGGCTTCTGTTCTTTCTGGCCATTGAGGGTCTTGCCGTAGAACTCGTAGTTCTCCTGCACGAACGCGTCGGCCAGGTACGGCGAAGCGCTGTCCACGGTGTGGAAGCGCAGGTAGGCGCGCCACACCGCCGGATCGGCGTCGCCCAGTGCCTTGCTCACTTCTTCATGGAAGGCCGGCATGGCCAGCGAGAACTTCTCCGGCGCAGCCACGCCCTGCGACTTGAAGAACTCGGTCCAGCTGAAGTTCGGGGTCAGCTTGTCGGCGTCTGCCAGGGTGACCGGGTTGTAGAACAGCTCGACGTTGCGCGACAGCTCGACGCGCGACTTGGAGGCCTTGGCCAGGCGGGTTTCGAACTTGACCACTTCTTCGGCCTGCTTGGCGGCGTCGGCCGCGGCGACGCCGGACAGTTCCAGCACCTTGGCGACGTGCGCCTGGTAGGCCTTCAGCTTGTCCGCGTTCTTGGCATCGGTGTAGTAGGTGGTGTCCGGCAGGCCCAGGCCGCCCTGGCTGGCGTAGGCCATGTTCACGGCCGAGTTCTTGAAGTCGGCTTCGGCGCCGAAGCCGAACAGGATGTTGTCACCCTTGGCGGCGCTGGTGCGCAGGTAGTTGGCGATGGCTGCCTTGTCCTGCAGGCCGTCGATCGCGGTCAGGTCGGCCTTCAGCGGCTCGATGCCCTGCGCATTGATCTTGGCTTCGTCCATGCCGGTGGCCCACAGGTCGCCGACGATCTTCTCGATATGGTTCGGGTTCTTGACCTGCGCCACCTGTTCAGCCAGCTGGTGCTGCACGGCGACCGAACGCTCGTCGAGGATGGTGAAGGCGCCCCAGCTGGTGCGGTCGCCCGGGATTTCATTGGCGGCCAGCCACTTGCTGTTGACGTAGTCGCCGAAGGCGCCGCAGGCATCCTTGGTGGTGTCCAGATCGCTCGGCTGGAAGGCGTTGTAGGCCGGCAGCTTGCTTTCGTCCAGCGTGTAGTTGGTGGCTTCGGTGGTGGCCGGCGTGGAGGCGGTGGCGTCCTTGGCCGGGGTTTCGTTCTTGCCGCAGCCGACCAGCGCGGCCGAAACGGCCAGGGTCAGCAGCACGATCTTGGGAGTACGGGTCACTTGAATGGCCTCCAGGCCGAGTGAGTCAGGGAAGGGCCGCGGGGACGGCCGTGGGCCGAACGATACGCCGCCGGCCTGTCCTGCAAGGGTGTCGAAGGTCATGGCCGGGCGCAAGGGCCAGAACGTGCAAGGGCGCCCGGTCGGGCGCCCTTGCATGGACATTGTTCTGGTTACAGACCGCCGCCGCCGCAGCCCTTGCCAAGATAGTCGTCGATCAACCTGAGCTGGTCGCCCATGATCGCGCGGGTCCAGGCCGGCCCATGCGCATAGTCGGCGATGGCGTGGAACTCGACCGGCTGGCCCGAGCCCTTGGCCTTGTTCACGAACCACTCCGATTGCTCGATGGGGACCGTGCGATCGCGGTCACCGTGGTAGACCATCAACGGGATCTTCATTTCACCGGCCTTGTCCAGCGGGTTCAGGCCGGCCACGGTCGGTGCCTGTGCCTGGCGGAAGAATGGGTTGGTATAGAAGCGCGACCAGATCTTCTTGATGTCCGAGACGCCGGCACCGGCAATCGCGCACTTGTACAGGCCGCTCGGGCGAACCGAGGCAGCAAACGCCGAATAGCCGCCATAGGAGAAGCCGAACATGGCGATGTGGCCGGGCAGGGCGATCTTCTGATCGATCATCCACTGCGCGCCATCGTCCTTGTCGTCCTGCATCTTCTGGCCCCATTCGGCATCACCGGCCATCCACAGCTTGCGGCCCCAGTCAGCCGAGCCGCGGAACTGCGGGCGCAGTACGGCCATGCAGCGCGATGCCATCAGCGGTACCCACATCGAGCCGTCGAAGTCCATGCCATCGCGGGCCCAGGGGCCACCATGCGGGTGCACGACCGCCTTCCAGGGACCGGCGCCACACAGCTCGGTGCTGGGGGTGGTGAGGAAGGCCGGGATGTCCAGGCCGTCGCGGGCCTTGTAGTAGACCAGCTTCGTCTCGCCAAGGGCCGCAGGTTGGATGTCCGGATAGGTCTTGGCCAGCAGAGTCAGCTTGCCGTTGCGCAGCAGGTGGTACTCGGGCGGGTTGGACGGGCCCGACGTGGCCACCAGCACCGTGGACAGATCCGGGGTGTAGTCGACCAACTGGTAGCTGCGGCCTGTGTCGTAGTTTGTGGTGAAGCGCTGTCCGCTGGCGGTGTCGACCATTTCCAGCGGTTGCTGCTGGATGCCCAGGGCCTGGCGAAGGCCTTGGTCCAGCGCCTTCATCCGCGGTGACGTCCACTGAAGGTCATCACCGCGCGGGCCCGCATAGCGGATGCCGAGGATCTCGCCGAACGGAACCGCACCGTTACGGTAGCGGTTGATGCTCATCGAACTGGCATTGAACAGCTTGTGCTCGTAAAGCACTTCCTTCTGCTTGCGCGCGGCGATGTCGTACTCGTAGACGATGGCCTTGTCGCGGCCAACATTGCTGAGCACGAAGGCGATGTTCGGATCATCGGCAAAGCCGATCACCTGGTTGACGTCACGGTTCTTCACGTAGGAACGGAAGTGTTCTTCCCAGGCGCCGCTGGCGGTGGTACGGAACTCGGTGGCGACATAGGCGCCCTTGCCGTCGACGTCCTGGCGAAGACGCGCACGCAGCTCGCTGTTCAGATCGGTGACATAGCCAGCTACGCGTTCTTCAGTCTTCTGGATGCGCTGTGAGCTGAAGTTGCGAACATTGATCTTGTAGACGTCGCCGGAGTTGCTGCCAGAGCCGCTGATCACCAGGATGTGGTCGGGGTCGTTGGGCAGCACATCCAGCACCGTCGCATTGGACAGGGCCTGTTCCAACTCCTCGCTACGGCTGCTGGCGCGTGGCGGGGTGATCGGTTCCTTCCACTGCTTGCCTTCGGTATCGGTGATGAAGAACTTGCTGATGAAGGTCTTGTTGACCCGGTCGGTACGCAGATCGTAAGGCTGCCACAGGGTGACGGCCAGCAGGCCATTCTTGATGAAGCTCACGCTCTGGAACTTCATGCGGCCCGCACCGATGACGGTCGGCTTGGCATCAAGAGCGTCTGTTTTCCATACAAGGATGACACGCTCTTCGCCGTTGGCCTGCAGGCCGGCGATCTGGCTGCCGTCTGGAGAAATGGAAAGGCTGGAAACGGCTGGGAATGCAGCCAGTTGTTCGATGCTGGGAACGGCCGGTTTGGCGTTGACTTGCAGCGGTGTGACCGCGGCCAGGGCCGCGAGCAGTAAGAAGTGCTTCATGCGGGTTCTCACGATGTTCGTGTGGTTGCGGGCTCGTTGAGCTGGGCCCAAACGGCAACCGCCGCCCCGAGGGGCGGCGGTTGTCTCCAGCATTATCAGAACGACTTGGTGATGTTCACGAAGTAGCTGCGACCGAAGTAGTCATAGCCACTGTACAGCGGTGCATTGCCCACCGTGTTGTAGACACCCTGGGAAATGGTCGGCGGCTTGCGGTTGGCGAGGTTGCGCACGCCACCGGTGACCGACCATTTGTCTGCTTCGTACTGCAGCGAGAGGGCCTGCAGGAAGTAGTTCGGTGTGTACAGCTTGTACTCCGAGGTCGCGGGGTCGAACAGACCCGGGTTGCGCTGCTCGTAGTAGGCATAGCTGTCCATCTTGTCGACCCAGTCGATGCCGTAGCGGACGCGCCAGTTCTTCCACTTGTAGTTGAGATCCAGCGACGCGGTGTTGGCCGGGTTGCGGATCATGCCGTTGTAGTCGACTTCTGGATCTGACGGGAACAGACCGGTGGTCTGCTCATAGTAGTGCGTGTACTGCAGGGTGCTGCGGAACTCGCCCGGGCCGATGTCACGCACGTAACGTGCAGTGAAATCGATGCCGCGCACCTTTTCCGTCGACAGGTTGATGAAGCCGTTGGTGACCACGAGGCGGTTGGTTGCCGGATCGCGGTTGACCAAGCGGCACACACCATTCTTGGCGGTGAAGTCGGCAGTGGAGCTTGCATAGCAGTTGCTGAGGATGGCGGCGCCACCGGCATCCTGCACGCCGTTTTCAACCTTGATGTCGAAATAGTCAACGGCGAAGGAGAGGTTGCCGAAGTTGCTGCCGAAGTCCGGCTGCAGCACCATGCCGAAGGTCTTTGCCTTCGAGGTTTCAGCCTTCAGGCCGGACTCGGCGCCACCCTGGGTGATGACCGTGACGCTCTGCAACTGCTGGAAGGCCGGATCCAGGCCCAGCGAGGCGCAGTTCTGGTAGCGCAGCGAGGACGGCTGACGCAGGCCGTACTCGTTGCAGGGGTCACTGGAGCTGTTCAGGAATCCGGAGGTTGCACCCAGGAACTGCTCAAACAGCGCCGGGGCGCGATAGGAGGTGCCATAGGATGCGCGGAACGACACCCACTTCACCGGAGTCCACAGGCCGCCGATCTTGTAGGTCTGGTCGGAACCGTAGGACTTGTAGTCGGTGTAACGGCCAGACAGGTTGACCGTCAGCTCTTCGGCAGCGGTAACGCCGGCCAGCAGCGGCAGTTCCAGTTCGCCATAGGCCTCGAAGACCGAGTCGCTGCCGCGGGTCGGCGTCGAAGAGGTCAGGCTGTACAGCTGGCTGTTGGTCGAGTAGATCGACGGACTGTCGTCGATGCGGGCCTTGCGGTACTCCACACCGAACGCACCGCCGGCCGAGCCGTAGGGCATGTCAAAAAGCGGGCCGTTGACGTTGAAGTTGACCGTCGTTTCCTTGTACAGCGTGTTGCCGGTGACCGGAATGAACACGAAGTCCTTCCAATCCTGCGGCAGCTTGCCACCAATGGTGTTGGTGTTCAGTGCCGGTGCCGCCACGCAGCCGTTGGACTGGTCGCGGCAGACGAAGCCGCCCGCACCGTTGGAGACGACGTCCAGGCTCTGCGTCAGGCGGTCGGTGATGAAGCTCTGGAAGGTGTAATCGGCATCGCTGCGCGAGTGCATGACATTGAAGTCATAGTTCCATTCCGAGCCGAGGCGGCCGCGCAGGCCCGCGTTGAAGCGGAAGAAGTCGATGTTCTGCTTGCTTTGGTCGTTGCCAGCGCCGATGAAGGCTCGCACGCCCAGATTCTTGCCGCCGGTGGTCTCGGTGGGCAGGCCAGCCACGCTGTCGCGCAGGTTGGCCGGGATCAGCGGGCTGCCGACTGCGTAGTCCAGCGAGAGCTGGCGGTAGCCGGTCTGGCTCGACTTGCGCTTGTTGCCCAGGAACTCGTAGTAGAGCTCGGCGTCACCCAGAGCTTCCAGATCGAAGCCGCCTTGGAAGTACAGGGTGTGGGTCTTCGCCGGCGAGATCAGCGACTTGTTCAGCATCGCCGGGTCATAGGTGTCGCGGGTGTTCAGGTCGACGCCTTCGTAGCCGGCCAGGCCGGTAGTGACTGCGGCATTCGGACGCCAGCGGTTGAAGCGGGTACCACTGCCACCTTGGGCGGGAACACCTGCACGGGTGTTGGTGCCAATGGTGTTGATGGTGACGCCGCCTGCGTCCAGCGAGTAGCACTTGGACTTGCCGGTCAGCGGATCGATGTAGTCGCCGCTGCCAAAATAGTCGCCCTTGGACTGATCACGGTAGTTGTCCGTGGCGCAACGGGTCCAGTCACGGTCGCCCAGGGTCAGCTCGTTGCGGGTGTAGTACTCGTACGAACCGGAGAAGTGTGAGCGTGCGCCGGTGGAGCCGAAGATGATCGAGTAGCGACGCTCGTCGCCACCGCCGCCATCAGTGGCGTTGTGCTGGGCCTCGAAGGTGACACCGTCTACCTTCTTCTTGGTGATGATGTTGATCACGCCGGCAACCGCGTCGGAGCCGTAGATCGAAGACGCACCATCCTTCAGGATTTCAATGCGGTCGACAATCGAGTTCGGCAGCACGTTCAGATCGGCCGAGCCAACCGAACCACGTGAGCCTGCCGGAGCGACGCGGCGGCCGTTGAGCAGAATCAGGGTGCGGGTGGGCCCCAGGCCGCGCAGGCCAACGGTGTTGGCACCTGGGCCGCCATCGGTGACGTAGCCGCCGTAGGCGTTGTTGATCTGCGAGGAGCCGGCCGTTACGGCAGTGCTCTGCAGTGCAGCGGTGGTCGAGTTGAAGCCGGCCAGCGTGGTTTCCTCACGCGTCACGACCTGGACCGGGGATACCGAGTTGAACACGTCGCGGCTGATGCGCGAGCCGGTAACGGTCACCGTGTCCAGGTTGGTGGCCTTCGACTTGGCGGCCTCCTCGGCCGTCTGCGTGGAACCCGCGTCCTGGGCGAGCGCTGGAGCGGCTGCGACGAGCAGCACGGCCGAAGCGAGGGCAAAGCTCAGCGGATGCCTGCCGAGCGACTTGCGATTGATCATCTGAAATCCCCTTGAATCCAATGATTGCGTCGTACACCGGGGACATTGCCTTGCGGGCGTCTCCGTGTGCCCCTGACCCGGTGTCGGCAGCGTGCTGCCCCCGGTCTGCACCGGCTTCACAAGCCGGTAACTCGAGATTAACACGACATTAACCGATGCTGTCAAACGTTCATTGAGGAGTCATCAAATTGTTGCGGAAATGCTGTCCGCTTCCGCTTTTTTTTCCGCTTTTGGGTTTCATCTCATTGAATTTTAATGAGTTTTTTGCGATCGCTCCAATGTGTCTGAATGCTGAATTCGGACGAGTAGTCACTTGGGTGACCGCTCCGCCCCCAAAAAAAAAGCCCCGCCGAAGCGGGGCCTGGTCCAGACACAAGGTCCGGAAAACGACGGGATCAGAAGTTGTACTTGACCTGGGCCGAGATCTGGCGGCCGTAGACGCTGTAGAAGCCATCGTTGAACGGGGTCGATTCGTTGCCCGGGTAGTTGTAGCGCTGGCCTTCCGGCAGCTTGTTGAACACGTTGTTGACCATCAGCGACAGGACCAGATCGTCCTGCGCCTGGTAGTTCATGCTCAGGTTGTACGTGGTGTACGAACCCCACTTGCCGGCCTTGGCGCCGGAAGAGTGGACATAGCCGTAGCTGCGGCCGGTGTAGGCCAGGTAGTTCGGGGTGCTGCCGACGTAGTTGGCGTACACAGTGGTGGTGAACTTGGCGATGTTCCAGGCCACCGACAGATCGCCGCGAACCTTGGCGAAGTTGTCGTAGTACCACATGTTGTACGGATCGCTCAGCAGGTCGAGCTTGGCGGCACCCGGCATCGGCTGAACTTCACGCTTCAGCATGTTGGTGTAGTTGCCGGAGAACATCAGCGAGCCGAAGCGGCCGATATCCTGCTGGTACTTGGCCGCCACGGTCACCGCTTCCAGGTTCTGGCTGGCAACGTTGAGCTTCGGCGTGTACACGCGGGTCAGGTTGCCGCCGGCATCGCGGGACACCCAGTCGGTCACGTTCCCGCAGCTGGCCGAGGTGTTGTTCGGCAGGCCGTTGCGGCACTGGTATTCGGCCAGCAGCAGCTGGTCGCTGCTGAGGGTCTTGACCTCGTTCTTGATCTTCCAGTTGTAGTAGTCGGCCGACAGCGAGAAGTTGCTGACCGGGGCCCACACCACGCCTGCGCTCCACACATCGGCGGTGATCGGCTTCAGGTCCGGGTTGCCGGACTTTTCGCTGTACACCGAGGTGCCCTTGTAGAAGGAGCAGGCCTCGTCACGCAGGCCGTAGCCCAGCTGGCTGCAGCGGTAGTAGTCGTTCTGGCTGGAGGCGTACGAGCCGCTCATGCCCTGGAAGGCATCGGACAGGGTCGGTGCGCGGAAGGCGGTACCGTACTTGCCGCGAAGCAGCAGGCTCTCGATCGGACGGAATTCCAGGCCAATGCTGTAGGTGGCCTTGTCGACGGTCTTGTCGGCGATCTTGAAGGCGTCATAGCGGCCCGACGCGCTGACAGTCAGCTTGTCGTGCAGCGGCATGCGCAGTTCGCTGGTGACCGCATAGTTGCTGCGGTGACCGGCGCCGGCGACGGCAGTGGTGCCCCACACGTTGCCGTCGACGAACGCCTGATCCGGCGAATAGTCCCAGCCTTCGCTGCCACCTTCCAGCACAACGGCCAGGCCAGCGTCACCGCCCGGCAGGCTGAACAGCGAACCGTTGGTCACCTGCACGCGACCCAGGTTCTGCCAGGTCTTGCTGCGGTGGGTGCCGTAGCCGGTGAAGCTGGCAAACTGGTCCGGGGTGATCGGCGAGTAGAAGGCAGCGTAGTTCGGGCTGTAGATGCCGAACTGGGCGGTCGGATCCTTCGGGTCGGTGTAGGTGCCCAGGCGCGGGCCCAGCACGGTCTGGCCGAAGAAGTCTTCGATCTTGTCCTTCCAGCGCACGAAGCGGTTCTGGTCCAGGCGGTACTCGCCGCGGGTGAAGCTGGCGCTGTAATCCCAATCGCCGACCATGCCCTTGCCGCCCAGGGTGACCTGGTAGGCGCGGCTCTCATCTGAGTTCAGGATGTTGTTGTAGTCGCCCGTACCGATTTCTTCCGGCGCGAAGGCGCGCTGCAGGTTCACGACCTTGCCCAGGCCCTGGTCGTAGAAACCGCCCATGACCGACTTGGTGCCCCACCACAGGGCGCTGGAGCCGGAGGTGAACTCGGTCTTTTCCTTGCTGTACAGCACGTCGGCGAACAGCTGGAAGTTGTCGTTCACGTCGAAGGTCATCGACGAGTAGAACTGGCCGCTGTTCTTGCCGTTCTTCAGGGTCTTGTAGCCGGCGCTGTACACCGAGCCGCAGGATTCGCCCGACGGGCGCTGGCCGACCACGGTGGTGCCGTCGTACAGGCCCGCGACATTGGCGCAGCGGGTCGGGTCCATCATCAACAGCTTGTTGTCAGCGTTGGTGATGACGGCGAAGTCGTTCGACGGCACCTGGGCGGTGTAGCCGACCGGGTTGGTCTGCTTGGTGATGTCACGCTGGTAGCCCCAGATCGGGCTGCCGTTTTCGATCTGCACGTTGACCAGCGCGTGGAAGCGGTCGTCAAACGCGTTGAAGCCCTTGGCGGCGCTGAAGCGGATGTTGCTGCCGCCACCTTCGGTGTAGGTGCCACCACGGACGGTCATCGTGCCGCCGTCCATGCGCTCCTTCAGGATGATGTTGACCACGCCGGCGATCGCGTCCGAGCCGTACAGCGAGGACTGGCCGCCCGGCAGCACTTCGATGCGCTCGACGATGTCGATCGGAATGCCGCTGATGTTGTTGAAGGTTTCGCTGCCGTTGTACAGCGCCGGATACGAGAGCATCGGGCGGCCGTTGATCAGGTACTTGGTGTAGCCCGGATTCAGGCCGAACATGCCGGCGGCTTCGGCGCCCTGGGTGAATGAACCCGAGGTCTGGCCGCCCTGCAGGCCGCCGGTGGTCAGCGACGACTGCTGCAGCACTTCAGCAACACTGCTGAAGCCGCGGGTCTGGATGTCTTCGGCGGTGATGGACATCACCGGGGTCTGGGTTTCAACCTGGGTCTGCGGGATCAGCGAACCGGTGACGGTGATCTTGTCCAGGTTGGTCGCCTTGTCCTGGGCCATTGCCGGGGCGGCGGCCATCAGGGCGGAAATCAGGGCGACGGCGAGCGTGTTGCGACGTGCGGTGTTGCTTACGTAGTTCATGTAGTTCCAATAAAGAGCAAATAACAAAAACGGCACTGCGCATGCGCCATCGTGCGCGCTGGAAAGCCAGCCCCGCAGCCCAAAACAGTGCTCTACGAACGTAACATGAACTTAACAATCTGTGCACGAATCTGTAGCAATCCTGAATTTCAGTCAGGTTAGGTCCAGCTTGTATGATGTTGGGTTCTCACTCCTGATCTGCCGGTGCCCGTTGTGAACAGTTCTCCTCGCCGTCCCCATGCCAGCCAGGTCCAGAAGGGATTGACGCCGCATGCCCGCATCCGCAACGTGATCGCGGTCGGCTCGGGCAAGGGGGGGGTTGGCAAGTCGACCACTGCAGTCAATCTTGCAGTGGCCCTGCAGCAGTTGGGCGCGCGCGTCGGCGTGCTCGATGCGGACATCTACGGCCCTAGCGTGCCGGCCATGCTGGGCCTGTCCGGTCGCCCGGAAAGCCCCGACAACAAAAGCATTGAGCCACTGCGCGCATTCGGCGTGGACACCATGTCGATCGGCTACCTGATCGAAGAGGACACGCCGATGATCTGGCGCGGTCCGATGGCCACCTCGGCGATGACCCAGCTGTTCAACGATACCCTGTGGGACGATCTGGACTTCCTGCTGATCGACCTGCCGCCGGGTACCGGTGACATCCAGTTGACCCTGACCCAGAAAATTCCGCTGGCCGGCGCGGTGATCGTCACCACGCCGCAGGACATCGCCACGCTGGATGCGAAGAAGGCACTGAAGATGTTCGAGAAGGTGGAGGTGCCGGTGCTGGGCATCGTCGAGAACATGGCGGTGCATACCTGCAGCAGCTGCGGGCACGTCGAGCACCTGTTCGGCGAGGGTGGCGGCGAGCGCATGGCCGCGCAGTACGGCGTGCCGCTGCTGGGCTCGCTGCCGCTGCAGATCGGCATCCGTGAGCAGGGCGATGCAGGCACCCCGATCACCGTGGCCCAGCCGGATTCGGCGCCGGCGCAGGCCTATCGCCATGCTGCGCAGCGCCTGATCGAGGAAGTGGGCAAGCGCCCGCGCGCCTCGATCCCGATCCTGTCGTCGCTGCTGTAAGCGCTGGGGCAGGGGCCGGCGGCGATGCCCGGGCCCCTGCTAGAATCCTCGCGCCCCCCGTATTCCCCAGGACAGAGCATGAGCATCAAGAGTGACCGTTGGATCCGCCGCATGTCCGAGCAGCACGGCATGATCGAGCCGTTCGAGGCTGGGCAGGTCAAGCAGGCCAACGGCGAACGCATCGTCAGCTACGGCACCTCCAGCTATGGCTATGACGTGCGCTGCTCGCGCGAGTTCAAGGTATTCACCAACATCAACTCGACGATCGTCGACCCAAAGCACTTCGATCCGGGCAGCTTCGTCGACATCGTCGGTGACGAGTGCATCATTCCGCCGAACAGCTTCGCGCTGGCGCGTACCGTCGAGTACTTCCGCATTCCGCGCGACACCCTGGTGGTGTGCCTGGGCAAGAGCACCTACGCGCGCTGCGGCATCATCGTCAACGTGACGCCGCTGGAGCCGGAATGGGAAGGTCACGTGACCCTGGAATTCAGCAACACCACGCCGCTGCCGGCGCGCATCTACGCCAACGAAGGCGTGGCGCAGATGCTGTTCTTCCAGGCCGCAGCCGATGACGTCTGCGAGACGTCGTACCGCGATCGCGGTGGCAAGTACCAGGGCCAGACCGGCGTGACCCTGCCGCGTACCTGACTGCCTGCGTCAACGCGTATCGGTAGCGCCGGGCCATGCCCGGCGTTTCCGTTTGTGGGGCCGCGCGCTGCGCTCGCCGGGCTTGGCCCGGCGCTACCTTACTTGCCGCGACCGAACAGCATCGCGATGCCGACGCCGACCAGCGCCACCGGCCACCAGGTCAGCAGCAGCTTGGACAGGTTCAGGTGGGTCCAGCCCAGGTTGCTGGCGAGCATGAACAGCCCGATCAGGATCAGCAGGACGGCGGCAACGAGGTTGAATCGCATCGGTCGGCAACGGCTCAGGACTGGGCCGGATATCCTAGCCGTTCCTTCCAGTAGGCGACATGCTGGTCCAGCGCGGCCGGCTCGTAGCGGTGCGCCGGGCCGCTGCCCCAGACCGGTCCCGGCCAGGCCGGATCGCCGTCATGGCGGCCGATCACGTGGAAGTGCAGCTGGCGCACGATGTTGCCCAGCGCGCCGATGTTGATCTTCTCCACCCCGTCGGAACCGTGCAGGGCCTTGCAGGCGCGGTTGAGCTCGGTGCGCAGCTTGTCCTGCTGCTCGCCGTCCAGCTCGATCCACTCGGTCACCCCGGCCAGGCGCGGTACCAGCACCAGCCAGGGGAATCGTTCGTCGTTCATCAGCCGCACTTGCGACAACGGTCCTTCCGCCACCAGCACGCTATCGGTGGCCAGGCGTGAATCGAGTTCGAAATCGCTCATCCAAGATGCTCCGAGAAGAAGTCCAGGGTGCGTTGCAGCGCCAGGGTGGCGCTGTCTGGATCATACGCATGTCCGACCTCCCGGTTGAAGGCGTGATCGGCCGGATAGACGTAGGTGGCCATCTGCGGCAGCTTCTGGCGATGGGCCTGGATGGCTTCCGGCGGGATGCTCTTGTCCTGGGCGCCGAAGTGGAAGATCACCGGGGCCTTTGGCGTCTCATCCAGGAACTGGACGTTGCGCGCACCGTAGTAGCTGACCGACGGCAGTCCCAGGCGCAGCGCGGACAGCAGGGCGACACTGCCGCCCCAGCAGTAACCGATCGTGCCGACTTTGCCGTAGGGAGCCAGCCGGGTCGCTGCGGCACGGACCACCTCCAATGCCTTCTCCATGCCCAGTGCGGTCACCCGTTCCAGGCCCTGCTTCACGCCGTCGGCGTCGTAGGGCAGGGCGTCCGGATCGGCATCGGTGCCATCGACCAGGTCGAAGAACGACGGCGCCAGCACCGCATAGCCTTCGGCGGCAAAGCGCTCGGCCACGCCCCGGATGTGCGGGTTGGCGCCGAAGATTTCCTGCACCACCACCAGCCCGCCGCGCGGGGTGCCCTCGGGCAGGGCCTGCCAGGCGCGTACCGGGCCGTGATGCGTATCCAGGGTGATCCACTCGGCCATCGTTTCTACCTCGTTGCGGGGAACAGGGCTGCATTGTCGATGCTGCGCGGGTTAGCGCGGTGTCAGCGGCTGTGCCCGATCAGGCGGCTGGGGGTTCAGAGCGCGGCCGCCAACCCCGGTATACTGGCGCCCTTTCAGGCCCCGGCCCCCAGGTCCCCCTGCCATGCCGGCAGGGGCCCAGGCCCCCAGAGTCCCGCGATTCCATGTCCCAGCTGAACCCCAAAGTCGGCTTCGTCAGCCTTGGCTGCCCGAAGGCCCTTGTCGATTCCGAGCGCATCCTCACCCAGTTGCGGTCCGAGGGATACGACATCGTCCCGTCCTACGATTCGGCCGACGTGGTGGTGGTCAACACCTGTGGCTTCATCGATTCGGCGGTGACCGAGTCGCTGGACGCGATCGGCGAGGCGATGAACCAGAACGGCAAGGTCATCGTCACCGGCTGCCTGGGCAAGCGCCCGGAACAGATCCGCGAGGCCTACCCGAACGTGCTGGCGGTGTCCGGCCCGCAGGACTACCAGAGCGTGATGGAGGCGGTGCACGAAGCGCTGCCGCCCAAGCACGACCCGTTCGTGGATCTGGTGCCTGACTACGGCATCAAGCTGACCCCGCGCCACTACGCCTACCTGAAGATTTCCGAAGGCTGCAATCACAAGTGCAGCTTCTGCATCATTCCATCGATGCGCGGCAAGCTGGTCTCGCGCCCGGTCGATGAGGTGCTGCGTGAAGCCGAGCGCCTGGTGCGAGGCGGCGTGCGTGAGTTGCTGGTGGTGTCGCAGGACACCTCGGCCTATGGCGTGGACGTGAAGTACGCCGAGAAGATGTGGCGCGACAAGGCCTACCAGACCCGTCTGAAGGCATTGTGCGAAGGCCTGTCCGAGCTGGATGCGTGGGTGCGCATGCACTACGTCTACCCGTACCCGCACGTGGACGAGGTGGTACCGCTGATGGCCGAGAACCGCATCCTGCCGTACCTGGACATTCCGTTCCAGCACGCCAGCCCGCGCATCCTGCGCCTGATGAAGCGCCCCGGTGCGGTCGAGAAAACCCTGGAGCGCGTGCAGAACTGGCGCCGTATCGCCCCGGACATCACCGTGCGTTCGACCTTCATCGTTGGCTTCCCCGGCGAGACCGAGGCCGAGTTCGAGGAGCTGCTGTCGTTCCTGGACGAAGCGCAGCTGGACCGCGTCGGCGCGTTCGCCTATTCGCCGGTCGAGGGTGCCACCGCCAACGACCTGCCCGATGCGGTGCCGGAAGAGGTGAAGCAGGAGCGCTTGGCCCGTTTCATGGAGAAGCAGGCGCAGATTTCCGCCGCACGCCTGGAAGCCAAAATTGGCACCGTGCAGCAGTGCCTGGTCGACGCCATCGAAGGCGATATCGCGGTGGCCCGTTCCAAGGCCGATGCCCCGGAGATCGATGGCCTGGTGCACATCCAGAATGCCGACCAGGTGGCGTTGCGCGTCGGTGAGTTCGTCGACGTGGAAATCACCGAGAGTGACGACCACGATCTGTACGGCGATGCGTTGCCGGCTGCGGCCCGCCCGGCACTCGACCTCAAGGTGCTGTGACCTTCGCGCAGGCCGCTGCCACAGCGGGCGGCCTGCGCCGCTTCATGCCGCCGCCGCGTGCGGCGGTCGACGCTACTGTTTTCGAGCACCCGCTGTTTGCCGGGTTGAAGGACTTCCATGACCTGCTGGCTGGCCGCGAGTGGCCTGCCATTGCCGATCTGGATGCGCGGCTGGGGCTGTCGGGACTGCGCCTGGTCGAGCAGGATGCCACGCTGCTGGCCGACGGCCTGCACTACGAAGCCCGCATCGCACAGGGGCGCATCGCCACCCGCGCCGACAACTGGCACGACCTGTTCAATGCGCTGGTGTGGGCACGCCATCGGCAACTCAAACACGCACTCAATGCGCGGCAGTGCCTGCATATCGAGTCCATGCCGCCAGGCCAGCGCAACCGCGCGCAGGCCGCGCTGACCCAGTTCGACGAGACCGGCGTGATCGTGCGTATGCGCGATGAGACATTGCTGGCCGGGTGGGATGCGCATGACTGGCGCGCGTTGTTCGAACCGGCGTACTGGCAAAGCGGTGACATCGCCATCGCTGCGGTATTCGGCCATGCATTGATGGAGCAGGCGCTGCTGCCCGGGCGCCGGCTGGTGGGCAAGTGCGTGGTGGTGCACGGCGATGCCGATGCGGAGTGTGTCGATGCCGTCGCGAGGGCCATCAACGAGGGCGGGGTACTGACGGATCCCTTGCAACTGCGGCCCCTGCCGCTGGCTGGTATTCCGGGCTGGTACGAGGTGCAGGATGCAGCCTTCTACGCAGATACCGGCTACTTCCGCCCGCTGCGTGCCGGCCGCCAGTACCCGCCGCCATTGCCTGGCGGTAGAGTCGACTGTTAGTCGACTGCTCTTCCTGCAGCACCGCGAAAACCCCGCGCTGCGCGCGATAGTCGACTGACAGTCGACTCTACAGGGGCTCGTATTCCACCCCGATCACCGCAAAGGTGTGCGGCCCGCTCGGCAGCTCCACTGAGAATTCATCATCCAGCCGTTTCTTCAGCAGTGCCCGTGCCAGCGGTGAGTCGATGCTGATCCAGCCCAATCCCGCATCGGTCTCATCCGGGCCGACGATGCGGTAGCGGCTGGTCTGCCCGCTGTCCACGTTCTCCAGTTCCACCCAGGCACCGAAGAACACCGCCTGCGGGTCGGTAGGCGTGGTATCGACCACGCGCAGCGACTCCAGCCGCTTGGTCAGGTAGCGCACGCGGCGGTCGATCTCGCCCAACTGCTTCTTGCGGTAGGTGTACTCAGCGTTTTCCGAACGGTCGCCTTCCGCAGCCGCCGCAGCCAGTGCTTTCACCACTTCGGGGCGCCGCACACGCCATAGCTCATCCAGTTCAGCCTTCAGCCGTGCATGGCCGGAGGCGGTGATCAGTGCGGTGCTCTTTTCTGCAGGGGGACGCCAACGCGACATGTGGTGCGATTTCTTTTCAGGGGAGCGGTGGGGGGCGTGGGGTCGGATCCCTTTCCGCAGGAAAGGGCTCTGACCCCAGCAGGGGCAGCTAGCGTTTGCCGCCGAAAATGCCACCCAGGATGCCGCGCACGATCTGGTTGCCCAGCTTGGTGCCGACGGTGCGCGTGGTCTGCTTGGCCATGGTCTCGATCATGCCCTGGCGGCGCTTGGTGCCGAAGATCGCGTCCTTGATCGACTGGCCGAAACCACCTTCCTGCGCCTCGTCCTGCTCACGGCTGCGGGCAGCGGGGGCCTCTGCTTTCTCAACCGCCTTCTGCGCACGTTGTGCCAGCAGTTCGGCAGCCGATTCGCGGTTGATCGCCGCGTCGTAACGGGTACCGACCGGGCTGCCGGCACGCACCTGGGCGCGCTCGGCCTCGGTGATCGGCCCCATCCGGCAGCGCGGCGGTGCGATCATCGTCTGCTGTACCGGCATCGGCACGCCCTTGTCCTGCAGCGTGGAAACCAGCGCTTCGCCGGTGCCGAGCTGGCTCAGTACCTTCACCACATCCAGTTTCGGATTGGGCACGAAGGTTTCGGCGGCGGTCTTGACCGCCTTCTGGTCGCGCGGGGTGAACGCGCGCAGTGCATGCTGCACGCGGTTGCCCAGCTGGCCGAGGATGTTGCCCGGCACGTCGTCCGGGAACTGCGAGCAGAAGTACACGCCCACGCCCTTGGAGCGGATCAACCGCACCACCTGCTCGATGCGCTGCACCAGCGAGGCGGGTGCATCGTCGAACAGGAGGTGTGCCTCGTCGAAGATGAAGACCAGCTTCGGCTTGTCCAGGTCGCCCACTTCCGGCAACTGCTCGAACAGCTCCGACAGCAGCCACAGCAGGAAAGTGGAATACAGCTTGGGCTTGAGCACCAGCTGGTCGGCGGCCAGGATGCCGATCACACCGCGGCCGTCGTGATTGACCCGCATGATGTCGGCCAGTTCCAGCGCGGGTTCGCCGAAGAAGTTCTCGCCGCCGTCCTGCGCCAGGCGCAGCACCGAACGCTGGATGGCAGCGATCGACTGTGCGCTGACCAGGCCGTACTCGGTGGAGATGTCCTTGCGTTCCTCGGCAACCAGGCCGAGCAGGGCGCGCAGATCGTCCATGTCCAGCAGCAGCAGGCCACGGTCGTCGGCCAGCTTGAACACGATGTCGAGCACGCCGGCCTGGGTGTCGTTCAACTCGAGGATGCGCGACAGCAGGGTCGGGCCCATTTCGCTGACCGTGGTGCGCACCGGGTGGCCGAGTTTGCCGTACAGGTCCCAGAAAATGGCCGGGCTTGCGGCCGGCGCATAATCGGCCACGCCGATCTCGGCGGCGCGCGCGAGCAGGTTCTCGGCGCCGGTGCCGGGCACGGCCAGGCCGGACACATCGCCCTTCACATCGGCCAGGAACACGGGCACGCCCAGCCGCGAGAAGCCCTCGGCCAGGGTCATCAGGGTCACGGTCTTGCCGGTACCGGTGGCGCCGGCCACCAGGCCGTGACGGTTGCCCAGTTTCGGCAGCAGGGTGACGGCAACATCGTCGGTGATGCCTTTGCCGAGCAGAATCGGATCCATGGTCCAGCCCTTGTGGTGAATAGCCCAATGTTAACCGCCGGCGGTGACGGTCCGAAGGTCCGCTTGCCCGGACCTTGGCGGCGCCGCTACTCTGCCTGCCTGTTTCGCACACAGTGCCATCAATGCCCGTTCCTGTCCTGATTTCCCGCGGTTGGCCGCTGCTGGCCTTGGCCGGCCTGGTTTCCCTGGCACCCGATGCCCATGCACAGCGGGTCTCGGCCCGGGACAAGGTGAAGGTGGATGCGCTGCAGCAGCGCATGACCGCCGCCGAGAAGCGCTACAGCGATGCCCTGCTGCTGGTCGCCAATGCCGACCCCAAGGGCAGCAACGAGGCCGATGCTGCGCTGGAGGACATGGAAGATGTCCTCAACGACTGCGTGAAGCAGAAGGGCTGCCAGATGGGCACCCTGCTGGCCAGCTACAAGCGCCTGCTCAAGCATGATGCCGATGCGGCTGCCAGCGATGACGTGGCCGATGAAGGTGGCGACCGCCTGGAAGCCGACCCCGACCATATCGGCCCGCTCACCGCCGACGTGCCCGAGGCGGCCCGCGCCGCTGCGCTGCTGAACGACAAGCGGCACGCCTTCGACAGCATGGTGGAGTACAACCCGGCGGTACAGGCCGGTATCCGCCGCTGGCTGACCGACATGCGCCCGGCGCTGATGACCACCTACGAGAACTACCAGAACCTGCGCGCGGTGATGTGGCCGGAGTGGGAAAAGCGCGGCCTGCCCGAGGCATTGCTGTTCGGCATCATGGCCAAGGAATCCAATGGTCGCGTACACGCATCTTCGCGTGCCGGTGCCGCCGGCCTGATGCAGTTCATGCCGGCCACTGGCCGCCGCTTCGGCCTGGGCCCGGATGGCACCGGTTTCGACACCCGCTTCGATGCACGCAGTGCTGCAGAAGCCAGTGCCACCTACCTCAACGAGCGCATGCGCGAGCTCAACAACAACGTTGAACTGTCGCTGGCTGGCTACAACGGCGGCGAAGGCCGCGCAGCGCGCGTCTACAAGCAGTACCCGGGGCAGAGCTTCTGGGTGGACAGCGTCTACAACCAGTTTCCCGGCGAAACCAAGGACTACGTGCCGATGGTGATCGCCGCGGCGTGGATCTTCCTGCACCCGCAGCAGTACGGCGTGGAGTTCCCGAAGATCAGCGCGCAGCCGGCCACCATCCGCCTGGCGCGATCCACCACGATCTATGAACTGACCATCTGCCTGGGCAGCCATGGCACCCGCGATGGCTACATGCGCGCGCTGCGCAATCTCAACCCGCGCTATGAAGCTGATGGCTGGATTCCGGCCGGCACGCTGATCAACGCCACTACCCGCATTGCCGGCCTGTACCAGCGCAACTGCGTCAGCGGCCCGCGTGCCGACCTCGCCCGCACCCTGATCACCGCCGATCTGAATGCCGCGATCGTGCGCCCGACCGCTGCCAGCTACACCGGCAGCGTGGCCGTGGGCGGCGTGGTGCCGGTGGCTGATGCGGCCGCATCCACCAGCGTGCCGACCACACCGGTGGCGCCGGTGGCCACGCCACGTCCGGCTGCGCGGCCGAAGCCGGTGCGCAGCCACAAGGTGGGCAAGGGCGAAACCCTCGGCGCCATCGCCGCGAAATTCCAGTGCGATGTGCCGACCCTGGCCCGCGCCAACGGCCTGAAAGCCCCGGCCTACAGCCTGCGCCACGGCCAGACGCTGAAGCTGCAGGGCTGCGACAAGTAATCCCCCACGACCCCTGGAACCCGCATGGACCTCGAAGACACCCGCAACCTGTTCGCCAACCTCCGCGAAAACACCGACTGGGACATCAACGGCCCGTTGTTGTGGGGGTATTTCTTCGTCCATTCCAGCGCCGAGCCGCTGCAGGCACTGGCGGATCATCTGCAGGCGCAGGGCTACAGCTTCGTCGAACTGTTCGAGCAGGAGCCGGAAGAAGGCGGTGCGCCGTTCCACGTGCTGCACGTGGAGCGCGTGGAGATCCACGACGAAGCCTCGCTGGACCGCCGCAACCAGGCGTTCGCGGCGCTGGCCGCGGAGAAGGGCGTGGAAGACTACGACGGCATGGACGTCGGCCCCGCCCCGGCCCTGCAGTAGCGCGCGTACGGTAGTGCCGGCCGCTGGCCGGCATTCCGTTGTGGAAAAAGGGGACGGAGGGGATTAAGTCGTTTATGCATAAACGACTTAATCCCCTCCGTCCCCTTTTTGTCAGCGCAGCTTCGCCAGCGCCTGGCCCAGCTGCACCGGGCTTTCGGCACCCAGCTGCGGGGCGAATTCGGCCACGCCCGGCGGCAGCAGCACGATCACGGTCGAACCGTAGTTGAAGCGCGCCATCTCGGCGAAGCGCTCCAGCTGGATGCCCTGGCCGCGGTAATCCTTGCGGGTGATGCGGTCACCGTAGGCCGGAATTTCTTCGCCGCTCCACACGGTTTCCACGCCGGACACCAGCAGCGCACCGACCATCACGCTGACCATCGGGCCGAAGCTGGTGTCGAAATGGCAGACCAGGCGTTCGTTGCGCGCGAACAGGCGCGGCACGCCGTTGACGGCGGCCGGGCCGACGCTGAACAGGCGGCCGGGCACGTGCACGGTTTCGCGCAGGGTGCCGGTCCACGGCATGTGCACGCGATGGTAATCGCGCGGCGACAGGTACACGGTGGCGTACAGGCCGTCGTTGTACGGCTTGGCATCCTCGTCACTGCCAAGCAGTTCGGCGGCGGTGAACGACTGGCCCTTGGCCTGGAAGATGCGGCCTGCCTCGATCCTGCCAAGCTGGCTGATGCGGCCGTCGGCCGGCATCACCAGGCTGCGCGGATCGGCATCGGCCACGCGCGCGCCCGGCTTCAGCGCACGGGTGAAGAACTGGTTGAAGGTCGCATAGCTGCGCGGGTCCGGGTTGGCCGCTTCGTCCAGGTTGACGTTGAACTTGCGGGTGACCGTGTCGATCAGCCAGCGCGACACGCGCGGATCGTCCGAGTACGCCAGCGAACGCGCCATCGAGGACAGCAGGCGGTGGGGCAGGGCGTACGTCAGGGCGGTGGTGAGGCTCATGGGGCGGTTTTCTCGGTCAGCTTCTGCAGGTCGCGGGCAATGGCCGGCGCGTTGAACGGGGGCCGCACCAGGCCGGCAAGGCGGCCCTGCGGGTCGAGCACGGCCAGGCTGGCCGAATGCTCGACGGTGTAATCCTCGGGGTTCTCGTCGAAATGCTTGCCCGGCACCTTCTGGAACACGAAGCCCAGCGAGGTGGCGAAGCGCTCCAGCGAGGGAACGTCGGCGGTGGCGGCCAGGGTGTCCTTGTGGAAGCCGTGCACGTACTCGCCGAGGCGGGTGGCGCTGTCACGGTCCGGGTCGACCGAGATGAACAGCACGCGCGGGCGCAGGCTGTCGGGCAGGGCTTCCCACTGGTTCTGCGCGCCGGCCAGCTCGGCCAGGGTGGTCGGGCAGACGTCGGGGCAGAAGGTGAAGCCCAGGAACACCAGAGTCCAGTGACCCTTCAGTTCGCCCGGGATCAGGCGGGTGCCGTCGGACTGGGCCAGGTTGAAGTCCGGAAGTTCGCGTGCCTGCGGGTACAGGGTGATCGCTTCGGTGGCCGGGGCATTGGCCGGCGGCTTCGGCGCGAACACCTGCTGGGCTGCCAGCAGGCCGAGACCCGCCGCCAGGGCGATCAGCAGGATGATGCCGGCGTTGCGATTGAACATGGGAGCCCCCGCGCGAAGTGGGTTCCATCATACCGGCTGTGGCCCGATCGTTTCCGCCGCAACGGATGCCGCCACGGGCGCCAGCCCCTATAATCGGGGGCCACTTTGCCCGCAGTACCGCCATGACCGCTGAAACGGCCGCCGAACTCCACACGATCATCGATCTGATCCGCTACGGCACCAGCCGTTTCAACGCTGCCGGGCTGACCTTCGGCCACAGCTACGACAACGCGCTGGATGAAGCGACCCAGCTGGTGCTGCACAGCCTGCACCTGCCGCACGATCTGGGCCCGGCCTACGGCCAGGCGCGCCTGCTGCAGGAAGAGAAGGTGCGCGTGCTGGAACTGTTCCAGCGCCGTATCGACGAGCGCATGCCGGCCGCCTATCTGACCGGTGAAGCCTGGTTCGCCGGTCTGAGCTTCAAGAGCGATACGCGCGCCCTGGTGCCGCGCTCGCCGATCGCCGAACTGATCGAATGCGGCTTCGAGCCGTGGCTGGCCGGCCGCGATGTCAGCCGCGCGCTGGACCTGTGCACCGGTTCGGGCTGCATCGCCATCGCCATGGGTCACTACTACCCGAACTGGGAAGTGGATGGCGTGGACCTCAGCGATGACGCGCTGTCGCTGGCCACCGAGAACAAGGAGCGCCTGCAGGCGCACAACGTCACCCTGCTCAAGTCGGACCTGTTCAACGGCCTGACCGGCCGCCACTACGACCTGATCGTCACCAACCCGCCGTACGTCACCAACGACGAGACCGATGCGCTGCCGCAGGAGTACTCCTACGAGCCGGACATGGGCCTGCGTGCCGGCGACGACGGCCTGGACCTGGTGCTGAAGATCCTGCGCGACGCGCCGCTGCACCTGAGCGAAGACGGCCTGCTGATCTGTGAAGTAGGCGAGTCCGAACAGCATCTGATCAAGCTGCTGCCGGAAGTCGACTTCGCCTGGATCGAGTTCAAGGTCGGCCAGATGGGCATCTTCGCGGTCGAATGCCGTGAGCTGATCGCCCACAGCGCGCGCATCACCGAACTGGCGGCGCAGCGCCCGTGAGCTCCAATTCGTTCGGCAAGCTGTTCACCGTCACCACGTTCGGCGAATCGCACGGGCCGGCCATCGGCTGCGTGATCGATGGCTGCCCGCCGGGGCTGGCGCTGGACGCGGCCGAATTCGCCCACGACCTGCAGCGCCGCGCCACCGGCAAGAGCCGGCACACCTCGGCGCGCCGCGAGGCCGATGAGGTCGAGATCCTGTCCGGCGTGTACGAGGGCCTGACCACTGGCACTCCGATCGCGCTGCTGATCCGCAACACCGACCAGCGCAGCAAGGATTACGCCAATATCGGCCAGCAGTTCCGCCCGGGCCATGCCGACTACAGCTACTGGCACAAGTACGGCATCCGTGACCCGCGTGGCGGCGGCCGGTCTTCGGCACGCGAGACCACCATGCGCGTGGCCGCCGGCGTGGTCGCCAAGAAGTGGCTGGCCGAGCGCTTCGGCGTCACCGTGCGCGGCTACCTGTCGCAGCTGGGCGAGATCACCCCGGCCGGTTTCGACTGGTCGGCGGTGGAAGACAACCCGTTCTTCTGGCCGCACGCCGCGCAGGTGCCGGAGCTGGAGGCGTACATGGATGCGTTGCGCAAGTCCGGTGATTCGGTCGGCGCGTGCGTGGACGTGGTCGCCGACAACGTGCCGCCCGGCTGGGGCGAGCCGATCTATGGCAAGCTCGATGGCGACCTGGCCGCTGCGTTGATGAGCATCAACGCGGTCAAGGGCGTGGAGATCGGCGACGGTTTCGCCAGCGCCGTGCAGAAGGGCACCGAACACCGTGACCTGCTGACCCCGCAGGGTTTCGCCAGCAACCACGCCGGCGGCATCCTCGGCGGCATTTCCACCGGCCAGCCGGTGGTCGCCTCGATCGTGCTCAAGCCGACCTCCAGCCTGCGTCTGCCCGGCCCGTCGCTGGATACATCCGGCAACGTGGTTGAGGTGGTCACCACCGGTCGCCATGATCCCTGTGTTGGCATCCGCGCCACGCCGATCGCCGAGGCGATGGTGGCGATGGTGCTGATGGACCAGGCCCTGCGCCACCGTGCGCAGTGCGGCGACGTCGGCACCATCACGCCGCGTATTCCTGGTCAGCTCGATGGCTGACACGCGGCCGACCGTGTGGGTGAGCCAGCCGCTGATCGACGCGGCCATCGCGCCGCTGCGCGATCGCGTGCAGCTGCGCAGCACCGACACCGTCACCGCCTGGTCGCCGGACCAGATCGCCGAACAACTGGCCAGCGCCGACGGCGCGATCATCACCCTCAACGAGCGCATCGGCGCGGCCCAGCTGGCCGATGCCGCGCAGCTGCAGGTGATCGCCAATGTCGGTGTCGGCTACAACAACCTGGATGTCGACGCGCTCAGTGCGGCCGGCATCCTGGCCAGCAACACGCCGGACGTCCTGACCGAAACCACCGCCGATCTCGGCTTCGCACTGCTGATGGCCACCGCGCGCCGCATCACCGAGTCCGAGCGCTGGCTGCGCGAGGGCCAGTGGCAGCAGTGGTCGTTCCAGACCATGCTCGGCGCCGACATCCATGGCAGCACGCTGGGCATCCTGGGCATGGGCCGCATCGGCCAGGGGATCGCCCGCCGCGGTGCGCACGGTTTTGGCATGAAAGTGCTTTACCACAACCGTTCGCGCCTGCCGGCCGACACCGAGGCCGCTGTCGGCGCTTCGTATGTGGATCTGGATACGCTGCTGGCGCAGGCCGATCACCTGATCACGGTGCTGCCGTATTCGCCGTCCTCGCATCACATCATCGATGCAGCTGCACTGGCGAAGATGAAGCCGACGGCCACGCTGGTGAACATCGCCCGCGGCGGCATCGTCGACGAACTGGCACTGGTCGACGCACTGGCCAACGGCCGCCTCGCCGCGGCCGGCCTGGATGTGTACGAAGGCGAGCCGACGGTGCGTCCGGAACTGCTGGCGCTGAGCAACGTGGTGCTGACCCCGCATATCGGCAGTGCCTCGCTGGCCACGCGCACGGCGATGGTACAGCTGGCGGTGGATAATCTGCTTGCCGGGCTTGGCCTGGACGGCGCCCCATCGCGCATGCCAAGCGCGATCAACGCTGACGCGGCAATGGCCGCGCGCGTGACCCTGGGCAAAAAAACCGGGAAACGATAGGGAGCCTCCGTGCGTGCCGCTTGAGGAGGTTCCCCGAACCCAGCTGTCGTGCGTGATTTTCCCCCATCCCTGTTTTCGTGAGAGTTTCCCCCATGAGCAATGCACAGCGCAGTTTTCACGTCGCCGTCGTCGGTGCCACCGGTGCCGTCGGCGAGACCATGTTGTCGATCCTGGCCGAGCGTGATTTCCCGGTCGGCACCCTGAGCGTCCTGGCCTCCGAGCGTTCGGCCGGCGGCGAGATCGAGTTCAATGGCCAGAAGGTCAAGGTCCAGGACCTGGCCACCTTCGATCCGAGCGGCGTCGAGATCGCGCTGTTCTCGGCCGGCGGCAGCGTGTCCAAGGAATACGCTCCGAAGTTCGCCGCCGCCGGTGCGGTGGTGATCGACAACTCCTCGGCCTTCCGCTACGACGATGACGTGCCGCTGGTGGTGTCCGAGGTCAACCCGGAGCAGGTCGCCAACCGTCCGCGCGGCATCATCGCCAACCCGAACTGCTCGACCATGCAGATGCTGGTGGCGTTGGCACCGCTGCACCGCAAGTACGGCATCGAGCGCATCAACGTCTCCACCTACCAGTCGGTGTCCGGCGGTGGCCGTTCGGCCACCGAGGAACTGGGCAAGCAGACCGGCCAGCTGCTGAGCTTCCAGGAAATCGATCCGCAGCGCTTCCCGGTGCAGATCGCCTTCAACCTGATCCCGCACATCGACGACTTCCAGGACAACGGCTTCACCAAGGAAGAGATGAAGCTGATCTGGGAGACCCGCAAGATCCTCGGTGACGACAGCATCCTGGTGAATCCGACTGCAGTGCGTGTGCCAGTGTTCTACGGCCACTCCGAGTCGGTGGCGATCGAGACCCGCGACAAGGTGACCGTCGCCGAAGCGCGCGCGCTGCTGGAGCAGTCGCCGGGCATCGAAGTGGTGGATCGCCATGAGGCTGGCGGCTACCCGACCCCGGTCACGCATGCGTCGGGCACCGACGCGGTGTACGTCGGCCGCATCCGCGAGGACCTGTCGCACCCGCGCGGCCTGAACCTGTGGATCGTGTCGGACAACGTGCGCAAGGGCGCGGCACTGAACGCCGTGCAGCTGGCCGAGCTGGTCGCCGCCGAGCAGCGCTGATCTCCGGTTATGTAGAGTCGAGCCATGCTCGACTGCTTGTCGGTAGTGCCGGCCGCTGGCCGGCATTGCCCTGATCCACCGGCTGAAGGGATTGCCGGCCAGCGGCCGGCACTACCTCAAGGGTCTTTCCGGTGGGTGCGGACCCCGGTCCGCACGCTTTATAGTGTCGCCCATGAATAAACGGGCCAAGGGCGCAAAGCGCCCGCTCAGCTATCTTTCCGCCGCGCTGCTGGCCCTGGCCAGCAGTTCGGCGCTTGCCCTGGGCTTGGGTGACATCCGTGTCCTGTCCAAGCCGGGCCAGCCGCTGCTGGCAGAAATCCCGGTGGTCTCGGCCGACCCGTCCGAGCTGGAAAACCTGCGCGTGGCGCTGGCCTCACCGGTCACCTTCGAACGCGTAGGCCTGCAACGGCCGACCGGGCTGGTCAGCGAGCTGCAGTTCGAACTGACCCGCAATGCACAGGGCAGAGCGGTGGTGCGGGTGACCTCGCAGGCACCGGTCGAGACCCCGTCGCTGAGCTTCCTGATCGAGGCCGACTGGGGCCAGGGCCGGCTGGTGCGCGAGTACTCGGCGCTGGTCGATGCACCCCCCAGTGCGCTGGCCGTGGCCGAACCGGAGATCGTTGCTCCTGCAGGCACCCTGTCCAACACCATCACCCGTGACGTGGCGCCTGAGCCTGCGGCAGCCGAAACGGCAAGCGTGCCCGCGCCCGTGCATGCATCCACCGCTGCGCCGGTGCCGGCGCGCCCACGTACAGCGGCCACGCCGGTTTCCGTGCCGTCAGCCGATGGCAGCGTCACCGTGCAGCGTGGACAGACCCTGTCGCAGATCGCCGGTGCGGTTGCCCGTGGCAACCAGATCAGCCGCGACCGCGCGATGATCGCCCTGCTGCGCGCCAATCCCGAAGCCTTCATCCGGGGCAACGTGAACCTGCTCAAGCAGGGCGCGGTGCTGCGCATGCCGGGTAGTGATGCGCTGGCAGCCGTCGATGCCGCCGAGGCCGCTGCGCTGGTGCGCGAGCACGCGGCGCAATGGCGGCAGGCGCGTACCGTGCCGCAACCGGCGGGCACGGTCGCCCCGGTCGCCAAGGTGGACGCGGCCACCGATTCCTCCCCGGCTGCGGCCAACGGGGCACGACTTGAGATCGCTCCGGCGCTGGCGTCCGACGCCGCGCATGCGGGCACAACCACCGGCACCGCTGCCGGCAGTGAGGGTGACATGCTGGGCAACGAACAACTGCGCCAGGCGCGTGAGGACATCGCCACCCGCGATGCCGAGATCGGCGAGCTGAAGCAACGCGTGGCCGACCTGGAAGCGCTGAAGCAACAGCAGCAGTCGCTGATCGCCATGAAGGACAACGATCTGGCCGCCGCGCAGCAACGCCTCGCGCAGGCCCCGGGCGCCCGCGACGCGGCAACACCGTGGTACTGGCTGGGGCTGCCGGTGTTGCTGCTGGCCGCCGCTGCGACCTGGCTGCTGCGCCGTCGCAAGCCGTCGCCGTTGCCTCCATTGCGTGAAGAAGACGATGCCGCCGGGCTTGCCGCCGCAGTCCCGGCCGGAGCCGCGCTGGATGCCCTGGCCGAGCAGTCTTCATGGTCGTCGGTGGTTGCCGAAGGCGGCCGCCAGGAGCCGGCGATGCCAGCCTGGGCCACCGAAACCGAAACGCAGGACCCGGCGCATGCCGAGCCGACGGCCGATCACGCAGTGCAGGCCGATTGGCAGGCCGGGACGCTGCGCGCCGAGGATGTGGTGGAGCTGCCTGCGGCAGTGACCGAGCAGCCGCGCTGGGACGAGCCGATGTCCGGACGTGACGATGGGCTTGTCGTCGAACAGCACCCTGACGAACCGGTGGTACAGGACGCCGCTGCCGACGTCGGTGTGCCGGACTATGCGCTGCACGCCGAACAACAGCCGCAGTTCCGTGGCGTATTTGACCTGCCGGCAGAGTCGCATGAGGTCGAGGCCGTGGTCGACCCCGTCCACCATGACCGCATCGACAACGCGCACCCTGATGATGTCGGGCCGACGGAGGCTGCGTCCGTCGGCGATGCTGGCTGGTCGCCGCGTGCCGGCCAGGAGCGCCTGGAGCTGGCCATCGCCTATCTTGACCTGGGTGACGCACAGACTGCGCGTACCCTGCTGCTGGAAGTCGCCGAAGGCGGCGACCTGCACAGCCAGGCACAGGCCCGGGAACTGCTGGCCCGCCTGCCGTGACCGAACCTGCCGACAAGGACTGTGCCATGAGCCGCGAGCGCCGCATCGATTACGTTGAATTCGCTTCCAGCGATCCGGCGGCCAGCCGTGCATTCTTCGAGAAAGTGTTTGGCTGGTCATTCGTCGACTACGGCAGCGATTACACCGCCTTCGACGACGGCCGCCTGCAGGGCGGTTTCTTCCGCGGCCAGCCACAGCGGGCCACGGACGGTGGCGCACCGCTGCTGGTGCTGTATGCCGATCAGCTGGCGCCGGTCGAAGCGGCCGTGCGTGATGCCGGCGGCGCGATCGTGCGCCCGGTGTTCTCTTTTCCCGGCGGTAGCCGCTTCCAGTTCGTCGAGCCCGGTGGCAACGAACTGGCGGTCTGGTCCGAGCGCGACCCGGCCTGAGCGTCACCCCCTCCGCAACTTCGAGGTAGCACATGCGTTACGCGCTTGGCGTCGAGTACGACGGCAGCGATTTCAGGGGCTGGCAGAACCTGGGCGAGGGTGGTCCCAGCGTGCAGGCCAGTCTTGAACAGGCCCTGTCGTCGGTGGCGGACACGCCGCTGCAGGTGGTCTGTGCCGGTCGTACCGATGCCGGTGTGCACGGCCAATGCCAGGTCGTGCATTTCGATACCGACGTGGTGCGCGATCCGCGCGCCTGGATGCTGGGCACCACCACCCGTCTGCCGCGTTCGATCGCGGTGCGCTGGTGCGTTCCGGTCGCTGACGATTTCCATGCCCGCTTCTCGGCGCGCGCGCGCCGCTACCGCTACCGACTGCTCAACCGCGAGGTGCGGCCGGCGCTGGAGCGGCAGACCCTGAGCTGGGAGCGGCGTGCGCTGGACGAAACACGCATGCACATCGCCGGGCAGGCCCTGCTCGGCGAGAACGACTTCAATGCATTCCGCTCCGTGCAGTGCCAGGCGCTGCATGCACGGCGTGAACTGCAGTCGCTGCAGGTCAGCCGCCACGGCGAGGTGATCGAGGTCTCAGTACAGGGCAATGCATTCCTTCATCACATGGTCCGCAATATTGTCGGTTCGTTGATCCTGGTGGGCAGCGGCGAGAAACCGGTGGAATGGATCGCTGAACTGCTGGCCGGGCGCGACCGCACCGTAGCCGGTCCCACCGCACCGCCGCAGGGCCTGGTGTTCCTTGGGCCCCTGTACCCCGACAACTGGCATCTGCCCGCCGAGGTCACGCTATGAGCCGCTCCTACTACCGCACGCGCATCAAGTTCTGTGGCATGACCCGGGCTGGCGACGTCCGCCTGGCCGGTGAGCTGGGCGTGGACGCAGTGGGTTTCATCTTTGCCCGTGAAAGCAGTCGCCGGGTCGCTCCGGCCGAAGCGCGCGCGATGCGCCAGGCGATCGCGCCGATGGTCGACGTGGTGGCGCTGTTCCGCAACAACAGCAAGGAAGAGGTGCGTGAGGTGCTGCGCACGGTGCGGCCGACCCTGCTGCAGTTCCATGGCGAAGAAGACGAGAGCTTCTGCCGCAGTTTCAACATGCCGTACCTGAAGGCGATCGCGATGGGGGGGCGGGAAGAGGTCAACGCCCGTACCCTGCAGCTGCGCTACCCCAGTGCGGCTGGCTTCCTGTTCGACAGCCATGCGCTGGGCGGCGGTGGCGGTACCGGCGTGGCCTTCGACTGGAGCCGCGTCCCGACCGGACTGCACCGTCCGTTCCTGCTCGCCGGCGGCCTGAACCCGGAAAACGTCTACGACGCCGTGCTGGCTACCTTGCCATGGGGTGTGGACGTCTCCAGCGGCATCGAGCTGGAACCGGGCATCAAGGACGGTTACAGGATGCGCACCTTCGTCGAGGAAGTGCGCCGCGCGGATTGCACGGTTCTCGAGTGAATGGCGTCACCATTCACGGCGATCTGCACGCAGATTTGAGCCTGCACGCATTCTTCACATAGGATGGACCCAGGCGCGCCAGCCATGAAGGCCGGCGCGGGATCGACGGGGCGTGTACTGTGCGCCCCGAACGGGCGGCCGCCGCCCACAGCCCAGGAAGGCAAGCGATGCAGGAGTTTCTCACCGTCGTGCTCGGTTACCCGACTCTGCCGTACAGCATTCTGCTGATGGTGTCGGTGATGTATTGGGCGGTTGCGGCGTTCGGCCTGGTCGATGACGGTTTCGGCGATCTCGGCGCCGATGGCGCACTCGAGGCCGGGACCGACCTCAGTGGCCTGTCGGCCGTGCTGGCGCGTTGGGGGCTGGGCGGTGTCCCGATCATGGTGGTGGTCACCCTGCTGGGCCTGTTCGGCTGGCTCATCACCTATTTCATCCATCTGTTCGTACTGCTGCCGCTGCCGGACCTGCTGCGCTGGGGCCTGGGTACGCTCGTGGCGATGCTGGCACCGCTGCCTGCGGTACCGCTCACCGCGCTGATCCTGCGCCCGGTCCGTCGCTTCCTGCTGCGCCTGCGGCCGGTGCCGCAGGCATCGCTGCTGGGTCGGATCGGCGTGGTCGCATCGCCGAAGGCGGACGCACGCAGCGGTCATGCCAATGTCGATGATGGCGGCGCCGGGCTGGTGCTGCAGATCCGCAGCGACATCGAACTGCAGCGTGGCGAGCGCATCGTGCTGGTCGAGCACATGGCCGAACAACACTATTACCGGGTGGTCCGCGCTGATGCGATCGCCCTCGATTTCCAGGACAACCTGCTTCCGGGCAACAAGGAGAATCATCAATGACGTTGGCGTCCCTCTTACCGATCCTGGCCGTCGCCGGCGGCCTGCTGGTCCTGCTGCTGGGCGTGGCCGGCCTGTTCAAGGCCTTCTACCGCAAGGTCGACCAGGGCGTGGCCCTGATCGTCAACGACATGAGCTCCACGCCGAAGGTGCACTTCACCGGTGCGCTGATCATCCCGGTGCTGTACCGCGCCGAGCTGATGCGGATCAGCCTGATCACCCTGCAGATCGACCGTCGTGGCAAGGAAGGCCTGATCTGCCGCGACAACATGCGCGCCGATATCGCCGTGGCTTTCTACCTGCGGGTCAACGAGACCCAGGCCGACGTGCTGCGCGTGGCCAAGGCCATCGGTGCCGACCGTGCGTCGGACAAGCATGCCGTCGATGAGCTGTTCAACGCCAAGTTCTCCGAAGCGCTGAAGACGGTTGGCAAGAAGTTCGACTTCACCGAGCTGTTCGAGAAACGCCAGGAGTTCCGCGACGAGATCATCGCGGTGATCGGCAACGATCTGAACGGCTACGTGCTGGAAGACGTGGCGATCGATTACCTGGAGCAGACCCCGAAGTCGTTGCTGGACCAGTTCAACATCCTCGACGCGCAGGGCATCCGCAAGATCACCGAGCTGACCGCCGCACAGAACGTGGTGACCAACGAGCTGGAGCAGAACGAGAAGCTCGCCATCACCAAGAAGAACGTGGAAGCCCGCGAAGCGCTGCTGGCGCTGGAACGCCAGCAGGCCGAAGCCGAGGCGCGCCAGAAGCGCGAGATCGAGACGATCCGCGCGCGCGAGGAGGCCGAGACCGCCAAGGTCCAGGAAGAACAGCGCCAGCTGTCGGAGAATGCACGCATCGAAGCCCAGCAGCTGATCGACATCCGCGACCAGAACCGTCTGCGCGAAGTGGAAGTGGCCGAGCAGAACCGCCAGCGCGCGGTGGCCATCGAGGCCGAGCGTGTGGAGCGTGCGCGCCAGCTGGAGCAGGTCACCACCGACCGCGAAGTGCAGCTGCAGGGCGTGGAGCGCGACAAGGTGGTCGAGCAGGGCAAGATGGATGTGGCCAACATCACCCGCGAACGCATCTCCATCGACAAGACCGTGGCGCAGGAAGAAGAGCGCATCAAGGAAGTGCGCGAGGTCTCCGAGGCCGACCGCCAGAAGCAGGTGCTGATCCTCGAAGCCGAAGCCAAGGCGCAGGAATCACTGGTGCGCGAAGTGAAAGAAGCACAGGCGCGTGAAACCGCCTCCAAGCACCGCGCGGTGGAACTCACCACGCTGGCCCAGGCCGAGCACGAGGCCGCCGGCAAGCAGGCCGAAGCCAAGCGCCTGCTGGCCGACGCCTATCGTGCCGAACAGGCCGCACCGGGCCTGGCCGAAGCGCAGGTGCGTGAAGCATCGGCGCTGGCCATCGAGAAGGTCGGCATTGCCGAGGCCCGCGTGATCGAAGCCAAGGCCGAAGCCAGCCTGAAGCAGGGCAGCAATGAAGCCCGCGTGCTGGCCGAGACCCTGCAGGCGCAGGCCCAGGGTGAAGAGAAGATGGGCCTGGCCCGTGCCACCGCCACCGAATCGCTGGGCAACGCCGAAGCGGGCGTGGTGCAGAAGAAGCTGCTGGCCGAGGCCGAAGGCCTGGTGCGCAAGTTCGAGGCCATCGCCTCGCTGAGCGACCAGGCGCGCGGCCACGAAGAGTTCCGCATGATGCTGGACAACAGCCTGAAGCAGGCGCTGGCCTCGATCGAAGCAGGCAAGGAAGTGTCGCGCGAGAATGCCAACGTCATCGCCAGTGCGCTGCGCAACGCCGACATCGATCTGGTGGGTGGCGATGGCGGCATGTTCGAGAACCTGGTCAAGGCCGTCTCGCTGGGCAAGTCGATCGAAGGCTTCGCTGGCAAGAGCCCGATCGTGCAGGAACTGATGCAGCGCTACCTGGGCGTGTCCGTGGCCGAACCGGCACCGCGGCAGATCGCCGAGGACGCCGAAGCGGTGCCGACCGTGTCGGCCACCGTGCTCGACAGCGCCCGTTGATGCACCGGGCGATGGCCGGTCTGGCCATCGCCCGCCCGTGCCGGCCGCACATGCGGCCATTCGCCCGTGAGCTGGAAGCCTGCTGATGTCTGAAACCCACCCGTCCGCCGAAACCACCGCGCCGGAGGCCGGCGGCAGCACCGTCGACCAGGCCGTCGCCCAGGGCGGTGCCTATGAAGTCCTGCGCCGCCGCCTGGCCGAACAGGGCCAGCGCCTGCAGACCCTGGCTGAAACACTGAACCGCCAGCGCCTGGCCGAGTTCGGCGACAGCCGCCTGGAAGTGGCCGGGCGCTTCCGCATCCGCAGCGAGAACAACTGTGTCGGCCGCGACATCGTCCAGGTTGGACCGGACCGCCTGCTGTTCGGCTACAACGTGTTCATCGGGCTGAAGACCCAGACCCGCATCGAGGATGTGTTCGGCCTGTACCGCCTGGTGCAGGGCAGTGACGGCTACGACGTCGCCGCGCTGGAGCTGAAGGGCAGCTTCCTCGATCAGCCGGGTTTCGTGCACGACTTCAACGAGCTTTACGCCTACTACAAACATGCACGCCTGCTGCAGCTGATCGTGGTCGGTGACAAGCTGCTGGCTTCGTTCCAGATCGGCGAGCGCAGCAGCGATGTGCGCGTGTTCCGCTGGGCGCTGTCGCGCGATGGAGAACTGACCTATCTGGACGCACGCGGTGAGCGTGACATCGCGCTACCGCCACCATTTGATTTCGAATGGACCAAGGCCACCCGCGACCTTGCGGTCAGTGGCCGCCATTCGCACCTGAACATCCTCGACACCCTGTTCGTCGAGACCACCGGTGGTGACCTTACGATCAAGGTCGAGAACAACACCGAGACCGGGCAGGGCATCTACAGCGAACCGGTGGAAGACAGCACGCAGTCGCTGGATGACGCCCAGTTCGAGTTCGCCCGGGTCGGCTCGCTGGTGTTGTTGAAGGTGCTGCCGTACCGCGAGACGGAGTGGCGCGGCCTGATCTACAACACGCTGACCGGCGACATCGTGCGCAACGATGCAATCGTGCAGGCCTGCGTGCAGCTGCCTGAAGACCATGGCGTGATCTTCCCGGGTGGGTATTACCTGCAGGGCGGCGAGCACAAGGCGTTCGACGCCTCGATGGCCGGCATGCAGTTCAAGCGAAGCATCCGCTCCCCCAATGGCGAAGATGTGCTCTACATCTTCTACGAGCGTGAAGGCGGTCGCTCCGCACTGTTTGTCTACAACACCATCCAGCGCGTGCTGCAGAATCCGGTGTTCGGCCATGGCTACGCCTTCCTGCAGGACGGGCGCATGGTGCTGTTCCATGCAGAAGGCAACGAACCGACCCGCATCCATCCGATGCAGGTCTGGCAGACCCCGTTCAGCAGCGACGAGTTCGCTGCCAGCCGCCCATCCGGCAATACCTTCATGGGCCGCATCGGCAACGCCGAACTGGTGCGCGGCATCTCCAACCTGTTCAACCTCGCGCGCGAGATTGATGGCCAGGATGTGTCGGTACAGCGCTACCAGCGCCTGGTGGCCGATACCCGGCGCCTGTTCGATGCCCACCACTGGCTGGGTGACCAGGCCTGCGATGGTGCCGAGACGCTGCTGCGACAGATCAGCGCCACCGGCGAATCGGTTCTGGACGAATACGAGAAAGTGCAGTCGATCCGCCAGCAGTCGTCGCAGGCGATGGTCGAGGCGGAGGCTGCGCACAAGGCCCTGCTGGGCCGTTTGCAGCCGCAGAACTGGAACGAGGTGCAGGCGTTCGTCGAGGCGCTCAATGCGGTCACCGCACTGCGCGGACGGTTGCTGACCATCCGCGAGCTGCGTTACATCGACACCGTTCGCATCGACGCAATGACGGCCGAGCTGGTGGATGCGCAGGACCATGTGGGTGCCGCCACCGGTGGCTTCCTCGCCGGCGAAGCTGCACTGGCACCGCTGGTCGAGCGCCTGCAGGTCCTGGATGAAGCGGCGCAGCAGGCACAGAGTGCGCGCCAGCTGGATGAGCAGCTGGATGGACTGCGCGGCATGGCCACCGACCTGGACATGCTGTCCGAGCTGATGGCCGGCTTGAAGGTGGACGACGCTACCGCCCGTACCCGCGTGGTCGAGTCGATCTCCGTGCTGTATGGCCGCCTCAACCAGGCCCGCGCGCGTGCTGATCAACGCCGCAGGTCGCTCGGTTCAGCCGAGGCCGTGGCACAGTTCGCCGCGCAGTTCGCGCTGTTCTCGCAGTCGATCACCAGTGCGCTGGCCCTGGCCACGGACCCGGAGCGTGCCGACGAACAGCTGTCGCGCCTGCTGGTACAGCTGGAGGAGCTGGAAAGCCAGTTCGGTGAGCACGAACAGTTCCTCGGCGACATTCTCAGCAAGCGCGAGGAGCTGGTCGAGGCCTTCGATACGCACAAGCAGGCGCTGCTTGATGACCGCCAGCGCAAGGCGCGCTCGGTTCTGGATGCGGCCAACCGCATCCTTGACGGCCTGGCCAAGCGAACGGAGCGCTTCGCCACCGCCGATGAGCTCAATGCCTTCTTTGCCGGCGATCCGTTGATCCTCAAACTGCGTGAACTGGCCGAGCGCCTGCGTGCCCTGCACGACAACGTCAAGGCTGACGATATCGAGGCGCGCCTGAAGGGCGTACGCGACCAGGCCGTGCGCCAGCTGCGTGATCGCAGTGATCTGTACGAAGCCGGTGGCAATGTGGTGCGGCTGGGGCCACGGCATCGATTCAGTGTCAACACCCAGGCACTGGATCTGACCCTGTTGCCGCGCGGTGACACTCTGGCCATTCACCTGACCGGTACCGACTTCCTGGAGACCCTGCACGATCCGGAGCTTGATGCACTGAAGCCGTTCTGGCCGGTGACCCTGGATTCTGAATCGGCCACGTTGTATCGCGGCGAGTATCTGGCCGGGTGCCTGTTGCTGGCCGCGCAGGAAGGTCGCGACGGCCTCGATCTGGCCACGCTGCAGCACGAGGTTGCCAACCCCGAACTGCTGGACCAGCGTGTGCGTGGATTTGCCGCGCCGCGCTACCGCGCAGGCTACGAGCGTGGCATCCATGATCACGATGCCGCGCTGATCCTGCGCGCGCTGCTGCCATTGCAGCAGGCCGCGGGCAGCCTGAGACACGCGCCGCAGGTGCGCGCGCTGGCGCTGCTGTTCTGGGCGGCCGAGCAACGCAGTGAGGGCGTGGCGCAGTGGCCGGCGCGCCAGGCCGGTGCCGAAGCGCTGGCACGCCTGTTTGGTTCCGATGAAGGGCGGCAGGCATTGCGGGCGGAGATGGCCGAGGCGATTGTGGCCTACGCGCACTCCCACGCGTTGCCGTTCGATGCCGCTGCTGCCGATGCGTCAGCGGCCTACCTCGGCGAGGAGCTGGCTGGCGGCGATCCGGTGTTCAACAGCAGCCGCCACGCGTTGGCTTTGCTGGAGGGGCTTGCACAGCAGCTGGAGCAGGCCGGGCAACGCGAGGTGGTCGAGCGCGCGCTGCAACGCAGCCAGGATCCATTGGCTACGCGCTGGGCGTTGGCCGGGCAGTGGCTGCGTGCACTGGCGGGTACTCCGGCGTACGCCATGCACGCCGGCTATGTCGATGAGGCGGCGGCACTGCTGCTGGTGCAGCGACAGCTGCGCACCCGCGCCAGCGACGCCGCGTTGCGGGTGGAGGTCAACGGACTTCTCGGCGAGCACGCGCGCATCGGCAATGGCACGCTTGCGTTGTCGCTGGATGATTTCCTGGCACGCCTGCAGCAGCATCTGCGCAAGTTCGTGCCCGCCTTCCATGCCTACCAGGCCGTGCGCCAGGGCATCATCGGCCGCGAGCGTGAGACCCTGCGCCTGTCCGAGTTCAAGGCGCGGCCGTTGTCCTCGTTCGTGCGCAACAAGCTGATCAACGATGTCTATCTCGGCGTGATCGGCGACAACCTGGCCAAGCAGATGGGTACTGTCGGCGAGAACAAGCGCAGTGACCTGATGGGCCTGCTGATGATGATCTCGCCGCCGGGCTACGGCAAAACCACGCTGATGGAGTACGTCGCGCATCGCCTCGGCCTGGTTTTCATGAAGATCAATGGCCCGGCGCTAGGCCATGAGGTGCGTTCGCTGGATCCGGAACAGGCCCCTGATGCCACCTCGCGGCAGGAGCTGCAGAAGCTCAACCTGGCGCTGGAGATGGGCAACAACACCATGCTGTATGTCGACGACATCCAGCACACCCATCCAGAGTTCCTGCAGAAATTCATTTCGCTGTGCGATGGCACCCGTCGCATCGAAGGCGTGTGGCGCGGGAAGACACGTACCTACGACATGCGCGGCAAGAAATTCTGCGTGGTGATGGCCGGCAATCCGTACACCGAGTCCGGTGAAGTGTTCAAGATTCCGGACATGCTGGCCAACCGCGCCGACATCTACAACCTTGGCGATGTGCTCGGCGGCATGGAAGCGGCATTTACCCTCAGCTACATCGAGAACAGCCTGACCTCCAACCCGGTGCTGGCACCACTGGCCACGCGGGAGATGTCCGATCTGTACCTGCTGGTCGACCGGGCGATGGGCAAGGACGTCTCCACCAATGGCCTCAGTCACGCCTACAGCAGTGCCGAGATCAACGAGATCACCGCCACCCTGCAGCGCATGCTGCGCGTGCGCGACGTGGTGTACCGGGTCAACCAGCAATACATCGTGAGTGCCGCGCAGGACGACCGCTACCGCACCGAACCACCGTTCCGCCTGCAGGGCAGCTACCGCAACATGAACAAGCTGGCCGAGAAGATCTCGCCGGTGATGAACGAGGACGAGCTGCAGCAGCTGATTTCCGACCACTACCTGGGCGAAGCGCAGCTGCTGACCACCGGTGCCGAAGAGAACCTGCTCAAGCTGGCGGAACTGCGTGATGTACTGAGCGCGGAACAGGCCCAGCGCTGGGCGCAGATCAAGCGCGATTTCCTGCGCAACAAGGCGATGGGCGCGGGCGACGGTGATGTTGGCGGCCGTGTCGTGGCCCAGCTTGCCGACATTGCCAGTGCCCTGCAGCTGCCGCCGCCGGTGCCCGAGGTTGTCGCAGCGCCAGAGCCGGCGCCTTGGCCGGCATTGCTGGCGGCGCTGCAGCAGTTGGCGCAGGCGCAGCAGGCCCGCCAGCCGGTGTTGGCAACGCCAGCGCCTGTTGCAACGCCGTTGGCCGAGGACCTGCAGGCCGGGCTGGCCCCGCTGCTGCAGTTGCTGGTTGCCTCGCAGGAACAGCAGGCGCAGGTTTCGCAGACATTGGCGGCGTTTGCCGGCTGGGCGCGGCAGCAGCTGGCATCCGGCGTGGCCACGGCCGACGTGCGCCCGCGTCCGCGCGTGCGGCGTGCTGCCACACCGGAAGAGCGTGCGCTCGATGAAGCCTTGATGCGCCACTTCTATGGTGAGTCATTGCCACCGGAAACCACCGACGGCGATATGCCGCGGCCGCCTCCGCTGCCATGACCGCGTCACGCCCCCTGCCTGCGCCCGTGCTGCCGCCATCGGCGGACATCGCAACGCTGTCGAGCTACGGTGCACCATTGCTGCAGGCGATCGGCGTGCATCACGCCGCCGAGGCACAGACGGCAGGGCAGGGCCTGGTCGATGCGCTGGCGCGTATCGCATTGGCGTTGCAGGCAACCGACCCGCGCGCCCTGCGCCGACGCGAAGGCTGGTGGGGGCGCCTGCTGGGCCGCGACGTTGTCCGCCAGGCCGAAGCGCAGGCGTTGCAGGCGCAGCTGGGCGTGTTGGCGCTGCAGGCCCGGGAACAGGCGCAGGCAGTGCGCGTGCAGGGCGAGCAGCGGCGTGAAGCGATCATCGACGCGGATGCTGCGGCGCTGGCCCTGCAGGCCTGGGGCGAGCATGCAGGCGCGCTGCTGCCACAGCTGCCTGTCGGTGCACAGGCGGCATTGGCCTCGCGCATCGACCACCTGCAGCGGTTGGCCGCGCTGCACCGTATCGACGCCGGGCAGTGGCGGTTGCTGCAGGCCCAGGACGAGGCGTTGCTGGAACGGTTCGCACGCATCCACGATGTGCTGCTGCCGGCGTGGCGACAGGCCACGTTGAACCGACAGCTCCAGGCGCAGTCGGCACAGGTGGCGACGGCGGCTGCGCTGCAGGTACAGATCCATGACGAAGTGGCTGCCGCTCAGGCTAGACTGCGCTGAGCCGGCCGCCGCTGCCGCTTTTCCACTGCAAGGACACCGCCCGATGACCCAGGACAGCCAGACCCCCGGAACCCTCGTGCCTGCCACGACGACCGCCGCCGAGATTGACGACAGCACCCTGAAGGCCCTGGGCCTGGTGCGCGACGACCTGCCGCGCATCGCCGAGATCGGCCGCGAACTGGAGGACCTGCGCCCAGGCAACCTGCAGGTGTTCGGGCGCGAGGCGGCTGCCCGGACCACGGCGTTCTCCAGTCAGCTGTTGGATCAGGTGCGCAATCGTGACCTGGATGCCAACGGCGAAAAGCTGGGTGAAGTAGTGCGCATCGCCCGTGAACTGAAACTTGATGGCTTCTCCCAGCGCTCGAAAGTGCCGCTGATCGGTGGCCTGATCGATCGCCTGCGTTCGTCCAAGGGCGAGCTGGTGCAGAAGTTCAGCGATACCAATGCGCAGATCGAGCAGCTGCTCGGCGACGTCGGCGCGCAGCAGGCGCTGATGGGCAAGCGGGTCACTGATTTCGACCGCATGCACGACATCGTCCGCGAAGAACGTCATGCGCTGGGACTGTATGCCGCCGCCGGCAAGCAGCGCCTGGCCCAGCTGCAGTCCGAGCAGTTGCTGGGGCAGGGCAGCGAAGATCCGCAGCAACGTATTCGCCAGAGTGAGATCGACAATGCGATCCGCCTGATCGAGAAGCGCGTGTCCGACCTGCAGCTGATGCAGCACGCGGCCGACCAATCGTTGCCGATGATCCGCCTGATCCAGGCCAACGCACTGCAGCTGATCGAGAAATTCAACACCGTCCGCGACATCACCATCCCCTCGTGGAAGCGCCAGTTCGCGATCCAGTTGTCGCTGGGCGAGCAGAAGAATGCCGCCGAGCTGGCCAACGCCATCGACGATGCGACCAACGAACTGATGCGCCGCAATGCCGACCTGTTGCGCCAGGCCTCGGTGGATACCGCACGCAGCAACCAGCGTGGGGTGATCGACGTGGCCACGCTGCGCCATGTGCATGATCAGCTGATCGCGACAGTGGAAGAAGTACGCAGCATCCATCGTGAGGGGATGCAGCAGCGGCAGCAGGCGGAAGTGGAGCTGTCGCGCCTGCGCGAGGACCTGCAGCAGCGGCTGGCCGCTCCCACCGCACCCTGAAGTGGAAAAAGGGGACGGAGGGGATTAAGTCGTATACGCCACATACGACTTGATTTCCTCCGTCCCCTTTCTCGTTGTCAACGAAGTTGCTGACCCAGCCAGTCGGCCAGCGCATCCACGCGCGCATCGGCCGGGCCATCCGGTCGCGCCAGCACCCAGAAGCCACCGGTGGCGGCAAACCCCCACGGCGCGACCAGCCGGCCCGCCGCCAGATCCTCCGCGACCAACGGCTCGGGCGCGATCGCAGGGCCCAGCCCGGCTACGGCCGCCTCAAGCAGGTAGTACAGGTGCTCGAAGGCGGTGCCCAGCTGCAGTCTGGACGTCTCCAGACCATGCGCCTGCGCCCAGGCTGGCCACGCTTGTGGCCGTGAGCTGGTGTGCAGCAGTGTCTCCTGCAGTAGTGCAGACGGCGGCACGTGGCGCAGGCGCAGTGCCGCAGGATGCGAGGGGGCCACCACCACGCCGACCCGTTCCGGTGCCAGTTCGCGCACCTGCCAACCGCGTGGCCACGGTCCCTGCGCAAGCAGCAGCACCGCATCCAGTGCCGCCTGCGCATCGGTGAAGCTGCCGTCCAGCGCCGACCATTGCAGGCGCACGCCGGGCAGGGCGGCCTGCAGCGTGGGCAGGCGCGGGATCATCCAGCGCGCGAGCACGCTGCCACTGCAACCCAGCACCAGCGCCGGAGAAGCTGCCGGCCGTCGCAGCTCGCGCACGCAATCCTCGATGCCAGTGAAGGCGTCACTGCACGCAGCCTGCAGGCGAGTGCCCGCGGCGGTCAGGCGCAGGCCACGACCGGCCCGCTGGAACAGGGCCAGGCCCAGATGGTCCTCGAGCAGCTTCAGCTGCCGGCTGACCGCGCCGTGGGTGACATGCAGGTCCTGTGCGGCGCGCCCAACGCCGCCAAGCCGGGCAGTGGCTTCGAACGCACGCAGCGCATTGAGGGGCGGCAGCAGGGAGCGGTTCATGTGAGATTTCCTGACGATATGCGCCAGATAATATCCATTTTCCGGTCACGACCCGTGCGCTAGAGTATCCACCTGTCTCGAACCAGCGGTCGCTTCCATGTCTGCCTCCCCCATTGCCGACTACCACGCCTTCCCGGATGCCCAGGGCCACTTCGGCCGCTACGGCGGCAGCTTCGTCGCCGAAACCCTGGTCGGCCCGCTGCAGGAACTGGCGCAGGCCTATGACCAGGCCCGCCAGGACCCCGAATTCCAGCTGGCCTATGACCGCGACCTGGCCCATTACGTGGGCCGGCCGAGCCCGATCTACCACGCCCAGCGCCTGAGCGACCATGTCGGCGGTGCGCAGATCCTGCTCAAGCGCGAGGACCTGAACCACACCGGCGCGCATAAGATCAACAACACCATCGGCCAGGCCCTGCTGGCCGCGCGGATGGGCAAGAAGCGCATCATCGCCGAGACAGGCGCCGGCCAGCATGGCGTGGCCAGTGCCACCGTCGCCGCACGCCTGGGCCTGGAATGCGTGGTGTACATGGGCGCCACCGACATCGAGCGGCAGAAGATCAACGTCTACCGCATGAAGCTGCTGGGCGCGACGGTGGTGCCGGTCACCTCCGGCTCGGCCACCCTGAAGGACGCGCTCAACGAAGCGATGCGCGACTGGGTGACCAACGTGCAGGACACCTTCTACATCATCGGTACGGTGGCCGGCCCGGATCCGTACCCGCGCATGGTGCGTGACTTCAACGCCATCGTCGGCCGCGAAGCGCGTGAGCAGATGCTGGCCGAATACGGTCGCCTGCCCGATGCGATCACCGCCTGCGTTGGCGGCGGCAGCAATGCGATCGGCCTGTTCCATGCCTTCCTCAACGATCGTCAGGTCGAGATCGTCGGTGCCGAAGCCGCCGGTGATGGCATCCATACCGGCCGCCATGCGGCCTCGATTGCTGCCGGTCGCCCGGGCGTACTGCATGGCAACCGCACCTACGTGCTGTGCGATGACGATGGCCAGATCATCGAGACTCATTCGGTGTCGGCCGGCCTGGACTACCCGGGCGTCGGCCCGGAGCACGCGTTCCTGGCCGACAGCGGCCGCGCGCGTTACCTCGGCATCACCGATGAGGAGGCCCTGCAGGCCTTCCATCTGCTGGCGCACACCGAGGGCATCCTGCCGGCGCTGGAATCCAGCCACGCGCTGGCGCAGGCGATGAAGCTGGCGCGTGAGCGACCGCGTGACCAGATCGTGCTGTGCAATCTGTCCGGCCGTGGCGACAAGGACGTGCATACCATCGCCGCGCGCGAAGGCCTGGTGCTGTGAGCGCGCGGCTGCGAAGCAGCGGTGTGCTTCTGCTGGCCTTGGGCCTGGCGGCATGCCAGCCGCCGGAACCGCCGGTGCTGGCACCGGCGGCCAAGGCCACCACGCAACCGGTGCAGCAACCGGCGGCCAATGATGACCTCGACCCGATGGCGCGCACGCCGATCGACGATCCGCCCTCCACGGAAGAGACCAACAGCGATGACGCGCCGGCGGTGGTCTCGGTGGCGCTGGACCATGCCGGCGAGGTGCTGATCGGGCAGCACATGACCGATCTGAAGGCATTCGGGCCGTGGACGGCACAAGGGGCGGTCGAGGCCATTGGCGGAAGCTGCGAGTACTACGACGGCAAGGGGCTGCCGCCCGGCGTGTCGATGATGACCGACGAAGATCGTGTGGTCCGCTTCGACCTCGGCCTGGATCCGGAGAGCGGGGCGCCGACCCAGCAGCCGGGCCCGTTCGGCCTGCGTGTCGGCATGACCCGTGCCCAGGCGGTTGCCCGGTTTCCGAAGCCGCCTGTGTCCAGCCCGCATGCCTACGATGGCGAGCAGGGCGAATACCTGACCTGGCAGGACCCGGGCTCGGCCCTTGGCATCCGCGTGGAACTGTTTGAAGGGAGGGTCATCCAGATGTACTGGGGGACCAGCGATGCGATTGAACTGATTGAAGGATGTGCCTGAGATGCCTGTTTCCCGACTCGATGCCTGTTTCCAGCGCCTGCGCGCGCAGCAGCGCAAGGCGCTGATCCCTTTCATCACCGCCGGCGATCCCTCGCTGGAGGCGACCGTGCCGGTGATGCATGCACTGGTCGGCGCCGGTGCCGATGTGATTGAGCTGGGCGTGCCGTTCTCCGACCCGATGGCCGACGGCCCAACCATCCAGCGCAGCTCCGAGCGCGCGCTGGCACGCGGTGCTGGCAGCCGTTACGTGCTGCAGGCGGTGGCGCAGTTCCGCGAGCGCGACGCGCAGACCCCGGTGGTACTGATGGGCTACCTGAACCCGGTGGAGATCCATGGCTACGCAGCATTTGCCAGCGCCGCCGTGGACGCTGGCGTCGATGGCGTGCTGCTGGTCGACCTGCCGCCGGAAGAAGCCGGTGAGGCGCAGCAGGCCTTCGATGCAGCCGGCCTGGCGCTGGTGCTGCTGGCCTCGCCGACCACCAGCGAGGCACGTGCCGACAAGCTGTTGGCATTGGCGCGTGGTTACCTTTACTACGTCAGCTTCGCCGGCGTCACCGGTGCCTCCGAGCGACTGGACAGCGATGCCGCAAGCGCTCGGCTGCAGGCCCTCCGCGCGCGCGCCACGGTGCCGGTGGTGGCAGGCTTCGGCATCAAGGATGCAGCCAGTGCCGCGGCCATGGCCCGCCAGGCCGATGGCGTGGTGGTCGGCAGCGCGCTGGTCGCTGCCCTGGCTGAGGCGGGCTCGGTAGAACAGGCCGCGCAGCGTGCCGCTGCCTTCCTGGCCCCGCTGCGGCAGGCGCTGGACCAGTAGCGGTAGCGCCGGGCCATGCCCGGCGGTGCGGGGCGCAAGGGTATCCGCCGGGCATGGCCCGGCGCTACCCGCACGGCGTTGCCGCGCTAAACGTACGTCCCAGCATGGTTTTTTCCGGCCTTCCGCCGGTCGCACAGGGGGTGCACGGGCAGGGAAAGCGGAGCTAGACTGTCCGCCTTTGCGGCCCTTGGGCCGCCCTGAACGGAAGTGTCCTCCCGCATGAGTTGGCTCAGCAAGTTGATGCCGTCCGGCATCCGCACCGACAACACCCCCAGCAAGAAGCGCAGTGTCCCCGAGGGCCTGTGGGAAAAGTGCAGCAACTGCGGCAGCGCGTTGTACCGGCCGGAACTGGAAGAGAACCTGGAGGTCTGCCCGAAGTGCGGCCACCACATGGCGATCCGTGCACGTGCGCGCCTGGCGACGTTGTTCGACGCCGACAGCACCACCGAGATCGCTGCGCGCCTGGGCCCGACCGACCTGCTCAAGTTCAAGGACCAGAAGAAGTACAGCGAGCGCATCAAGATCGCGCAGAAGAACACCGGTGAGTACGACGCGCTGATCGCCATGCGCGGCCTGCTCAAGGGCCGTGCGCTGGTGGCCTCGTCGTTCGACTTCGCCTTCATGGGCGGCTCGATGGGTTCGGTGGTGGGTGAGCGTTTCTCGCTGGCTGCCGAAACCGCAGTCGAGATCGGCGCTCCTTATGTGTGCTTCTCGCAGAGTGGCGGGGCGCGTATGCAGGAAGGCCTGTTCTCGCTGATGCAGATGGCCAAGACCTCGGCGGCGCTGGGCAAGCTGCGTGAAGCCGGCCTGCCGTTCATTTCGGTGCTGACCCACCCGACCACCGGTGGCGTGTCGGCATCGTTTGCGATGCTGGGCGATATCAACATCGCCGAGCCGCAGGCACTGATCGGTTTCGCCGGCCCGCGCGTGATCGAACAGACCGTGCGTGAAAAGCTGCCGGAAGGCTTCCAGCGTTCGGAGTTCCTGCTCGAGCACGGCGCCATCGACCAGATCTGCGACCGCCGTGAAATGCGTGACCGTCTCGCCGACCTGCTGGCGATGCTGGGCCGTCAGCCGGCGCCGGAGGTGGCCTGATGGGAGGCCGCAAGTACTTCGGTACTGATGGCATCCGTGGGCGGGTCGGCCAGGGCGTGATCTCGGCCGACTTCGTGTTGCGTCTGGGCAACGCCCTGGGCCGGGTGCTGGTGGCCCAGCGTGGCCAGGATGGGCGCCGGCCGATCGTGATCATCGGCAAGGACACCCGCATTTCCGGCTACATGTTCGAAGCGGCGCTGGAGGCCGGACTGGTCGCTGCCGGCGCAGACGTGCAGTTGCTGGGCCCGATGCCGACCCCGGCCGTGGCCTTCCTGACCCGCACGCTGGGCGTGGATGCCGGCATCGTCATCAGTGCTTCGCACAATCCGCACTACGACAACGGCATCAAGTTCTTCTCCGCCCAGGGCGAGAAGCTCGACGATGCCACCGAACTGGCGCTGGAAGCGGCACTGGATGTGCCGTTCACCACTGCTGAATCGGAGAAGCTGGGCAAGGCCTCGCGCGCACGTGAGGCGGTTGGCCGCTACATCGAATTCTGCAAGGCCAGCGTGCCGCGTGCATTCGACCTGCGTGGCGTGCGCCTGGTCCTGGACTGTGCGCATGGGGCCACCTACCAGATCGCACCGCTGCTGTTCCGTGAGCTGGGTGCGGAAGTGATCGGTATCGGTGCTGAACCCAACGGCGTCAACATCAACGCCGGCGTCGGTTCCACCCACATCGACAACCTGGCAGCCAAGGTCCGCGAGACCCGCGCCGATCTCGGCATCGCCTTCGATGGCGATGGCGACCGCGTGCTGATGGCCGACGACCAGGGCAATCCAGTCGACGGTGATGATCTGCTGTACATCCTGGCGCGTGCGTGGAAGGACGAAGGTCGCCTGCGCGGTCCGGTGGTCGGTACGCTGATGAGCAACTACGGTGTGGAGAAGGCCTTCGCCGATCTGCAGATTCCGTTCCTGCGCAGCAACGTCGGTGACCGCTACGTGCACCAGGCGCTGACCGAAGGTGGTGGCGTGCTCGGCGGTGAAGCGTCGGGGCACCTGCTGTGCCTGGATCGGGCCACCACCGGCGATGGCATCGTCAGTGCCCTGCAGGTGCTGGTAGCGCTGCGCAACAACGGCCAGACCCTGCGCCAGGCGCTGAAGGGGCTGGTGCGGGTGCCGCAGAAGACGGTCAACGTGCGGCTGGGCAATGTCTCGGCCAAGGCCACGGTGCAGGCTGAAAGTGTGCAGTCCGCGCTTGCCGACGCGCAGCATGCGGTGGCCGGTCGTGGTCGTGCGTTCCTGCGTCCGTCCGGTACCGAACCGGTGGTGCGGGTCACGGTCGAGGCCGATGACGCGACACTGATGCAGGAGACGCTCGATCGCCTGTCTGCCGCGGTGCGCGAAGCCGCCGCCTGAGTCTGGTGACGGGGTAACCTGGAACCTCGATAGGAGCCGAAGTGCGCGTATTGGGATCACCCGCGGATGTAGCGTCCAAGCGATCCGGGCAATGCGCGGCCGGCCTCCCGTGACGAGTAGCGGCAATACCCGCGGTGAGATCGTGCAGAGCGGGCCCAGGCGTCTCTTTTGACCGGTGGTACCTGCCTGCGTCACGGCGCAGGCAGGCACAGCGGTTCGTTCATCGGGATGTCGTTGGCGCTTGGGCCGGCATTTCTCTCTGCCACTTCCATGTGTCACGACACATATCGGCCAACGTGTGCCGGGCCTTCCAGCCCAGCTCGCGCAGTGCCAGCGAGGCGTCGGCGAAGCTGACGGCGATGTCACCATTGCGTCGCGGAACGATGCGGAACGGAATCCGAATTCCGGTGGTGTGCTCGAAGGCCTGGATCAGCTCCAGCACGCTGTGACCCTGGCCGGTACCGAGGTTGAGTGTGATGCTGCGCCGTTCGTCGCGCAGGAACTGCAGGGCCAGTACATGGGCGTTGGCTACATCCTGGACGTGGATGTAGTCGCGTACACCGGTGCCGTCGTGGGTCGGATAGTCATCACCGAAGACCTGGACTTCCGGCAGCAGCCCGGCGGCAACCTGCGCGATGTAGGGCATCAGGTTGCTCGGCGTGCCGTGCGGCAGCTCGCCGATCAATGCAGTGTCATGGGCGCCGACCGGGTTGAAGTAGCGAAGCGTCGCCACGTGCAGGTCCGGGCCCGTGGCGATCAGGTCGGCAAGCAGCTGCTCCACCACCAGCTTGGTACGCCCATAGGGCGTCATTGCACAGGTTGAAGCGGATTCGGCCACCGGGCAGTGCTCCTGGTTGCCGTACACAGTGGCGGAGGAGCTGAAGACCAGCAACGCCACCCCCGAATCCTGCATTGCACCGAGCAGGGCAATGGTGCCGCTGATGTTGCTGTCGAAGTACTGCAGGGGCACCTTCTGCGATTCGCCCACGGATTTGAGCGCCGCAAAATGCAGCACAGCATCGATCGCATGCTGCCGCATCAGGGTGGCCATACGCGGTCGATCACGGATGTCCGTCTGCACGAACACCGGCGCCGTACCGGTGATCTGTCCGATACGCTCGACGACGCTGGCGTCGCTGTTGCACAGCGAATCCACGATGACCACGCGATGCCCCTGCTGCTGCAGCTCGACGCATGCATGTGAGCCGATGTAGCCAGCGCCGCCGGTCACCAGAATGTTCATTGCCTTCACTGTTCCTTGGAATCCATTCGAGAATCGGGTGCTGATGAACACCGGGATGGAACCGCCGTTTACGGGCCCGGCACCATCTTCTTCTGCCGCGCCTTGAAACTGTTGAAGATCGGTGCAATCAGCGGGTTGTAACTCCAGGCGATGCGCTTGCGCAGCCAGCTGGCCGGGCGGTTGCGGATCGCAAAGCGGTAGATGCGCTCTGGATCTCCACCAACCACGTTGCGGCCAAATGGATGGGTGGTGTGCAGATAGCGGAAGCCCTGTTCGCGCGCCACCTCGATGTAGTCATCGTCGAAGTCGCCATAAGGCCAGCACAGCGTGTCGGAGACCTCGCCGAGCTTCTCGAGCAGCGTTTGCTTGGCCATCGCCAGATCGCCACTGATGCCTTCCCGGCGTTGTGCGCGATCCAGATCATCACGCTTCAGCCAGCGGGTGTGGCTGTGGGTATGGCAGTGGACCTCGAACGTGCCGGCCTCGATCGCGGCGCGTGCTTCGCTCCAGCGCATCATCACTTCGTCGCTGCGGCCCTGCTTGTAGATCAGGTCTTCGCAGGCACGATGCTCCGGCGTAGCCGGCAGCTGGGCGCCTTCGATGCCTGCGTGCGGGCGCGCCGGACCTTCATGCATCCAGCCGGTGACCACGAATACCACCGCATGCATGCCGTACTTCTGCAGGATCGGATGGGCATAGACCCAGTTGTCCAGATAGCCGTCGTCGAACGTGATCACGATCGACTTGCGCGGTACCGGTTTGCCGGCGAGGAAGCCGGCGTACTGGTCCAGCGTCAATGACGTCCAGCCGGTACGTGCAAGCCACGCGATCTGGCTCTCGAAGTTCTCCGGGGATACGGTGATCATGCCAGGTGAGTTGCTGACATGGTGGTGCATCAGCACCGGTACGGTTCGGGCGTTAGCCATGACCCAGCTCCTTCAACCATTGCAGGTAATAATTCTCGGTCGCCTCGCCATGACCGGCCGTGCTGAAGCGCGAGGTGGTGCGGATCCAGTCCCAGCCGGCACGGCCCATCTGTCGTCGACGCTCCTGATCCTCCACCAGCAACCGCAACGCGCCGGTGAGGGCCGCTTCATCGCCCAGCCGGGTGAGGATGGCATTGCTGCCTTCCACCAGCATTTCAGGCACGCCGCCAACGCGGTGCGAGACGATTGGCAGTGCTGCCTGCGCGGCTTCCAGGAAAACTGTTCCCGAAGCTTCCTTGTGGGTCGCCAGGGCGAAGATGTCGAAGCCCGCCATCAGTCGATGAGCCTCGCTGCGGAAGCCGAGCAGATGCACCTGCTGCTCCAGGCCGAGTTCGCTGCGCAGGGCCAGCAGCCGGCCCATTACTGGCTCTCCGTCTCCGACCACGGCCAGGTGCAGATCGGGGTTGGCCTTGCACAAAGGCGCAATGGCGCGCAGCAGTTCGGCATGGCCCTTGGGTTCGCGCAGCACGGCCACGCAGCCAATCACGATGTCATGCTCGGCGAAACCGAGTTCAGCACGCACGTGCGCGCGGGTCTCCTGCAGTCTCGTCCAGGGATCGCTCTGCTCGGAGGCGTCCCAGCGTGGCGGCGTCGCCATCGGCGGCACGATGCCAATATGCTCGGCAGCGATGCCGCGGTCGACCAGCAACCGCTTGACGAAGTCGCTGACGGTGATGATCCGGTGGGGAAGCCTGGTATACGTCAGCAGCGAGTTGACCGGGCTCATCAGATGGCGCGAGCGCACCACGAGCGGGGTTCCACCCAGGCGTGCGCCGGCGGCGGCGATCAGTGCATCGCGGCGGCTGGTGGTATTGACCACGTCGTAGCGCTCGCGGCGCACCAGTCGTGATACCGACCAGATGCCACGCAGCAGTCGGGCCAGGCCACCCATGCGCAGGGTGTGTACGGTGAATCCATCATCACGTGCCAGCTGGGCCAGGCGTGCATCGGGCTGACACAGCAGGGATACCTCATGGCCGCGCGCACGCATCACCTGCATGTGGCGGAAGATGTAGATTTCCTGCCCACCCATGCCCTTGGCGGCCTCGGTATGCAGGATGCGCAGCGGGCGTTTCATGGAAACCATCCTCTGTGGTCAGCGGTTGCGGAAGCGGGTCAGCGCTTCCCATGCGGTACGGACGGCGGTGGCATCCGGGGCCTGCTGCGGCAGCGCGCGGTACTGCAGATCCAGAGCGGTTGCGTTGCCGAACTTGTCGAACACATAGATGGCGTTGCCATGGCGGACAGCGCGTTGCGACCAGCTTTCCACCACCAGTGCACGTTCGCCGCTGGGCTCGGCCAACAGATCCTGGCCGGTGCTGAAGTCGGTCAGCGCGTTCTCGCAGCCCAGCGCGTGGCGCATCAACGTCGGGACCCAGTCCTCATGCGAACTGGTGCGGGATTCGCGCGCGCTGCCCCGGCCCGGCCAGTGCAGCACGAACGGCACCTGCAACTGGTAATCCGAGAAGTTGCCGTTGTGGCCCCAGTAATTCAGTGCGAGGTCGTTGAATTCCTCGGCGTGGTCGCCGGTGACCAGCACGATGGTGTCCTGATCCAGGCCCTGTGCGCGCAAGTCGTCCAGCAACGTGCCCACCAGGCTGTCGGCGTAGTGCACGGCGGTGCGGTAGCGGTTCAGCTCGGGGGTCGGGTCATGCTCGGGGCCGAACTTGAGGAAGTCGATTTCGCCGGCCATTGGCGTGGCCAGAGCCGGGTACCCGGCAGGCATGTGGTACGGCGCGTGGGTGGAATCGAGGAATACGAAGCCGAACCACGGCTTGTGCGCGGCCTGGCTGGTGCGGATGTCCTGCTGCAGCGAGGCGACGATGGCACGGTCGCGTCCCTCCGAACCCAGCTCGGAGGGCCCCTGATGCAGTTGGTTGCGTACGTCGGCGAACGCGGTGCGGTCGAATTCGGGGCTGTACAGCGGCGCGCTGCCATACAGGTGCAGGTCGTAGCCCTGCTGCCCCAGCACCTGGAACAACTGCGAGCCGCGCTGCTCGTCCAGCATGCTCTGCCAGTAACCACCAGGGAGGCCGTACAACAGGCCGAACAGACCGTAACGGGTGGCGTTGCCGGTGCTGAAGTGGCGGTCATACACGCGCGCGGACTGAGCCAGCGCCGAGGTATTCGGCATGACCTCCGCCGTCAGTGCATCGTGGCGCAGCGATTCCAGCACCACCATCAGCACGTTGGGGCGGTGCGGATTCTGGCAGCGCAACGGCTGCAGCGGATACAGCAACTGGGCATGGCGCGGATCGGGCAGCCCAACCTGCGGTTCGCTGACCACGCCCAGCCTGCGCATGAAGCTCTTGGCCGTGATGGGCTGGGCCCAGGGCAGGTAATTCCACTGGGCGATCACGTCACGGTCGCCACGTGCATCGTAGTAGGCAGTGGCGACCTGGCCGCCGGCCATCAGCAGGACGACCACCGCCCAGGCCTGCAGCACCCGGCGCCGACGCGGCGCCGCTGGCAGCAGCTTCCAGCACGCCCAGGCCAGCAGGCCCTCAGCGGTAAAGATCGCCGACACCAACAGGCCGATCTGCAGCCAGGTCTTCCAGGACAATGCGACCTGGTCCTGCAGTGCTCCCCCGAATACCATGTTCACCACCATGGCATTGAGGTGGAAGCGATACAGCGTGAATACCTTGGCATCGACCAGCAGCAGGCACAGCCACAGGCCCTGCAGCAGCACTGCGCTGATGCTCAACGTGCGTGCACTGCGCGTCCACAGGCCCAGCAGCAGTGGCAGCAGGCCGGCGAGGGCGCCGAAGGCCAGCAGATGGCCGGGCAGGGCGATCGCAAGGTAGGCCAGGCCCTGGCCTCCGCCGGGATTCCCGCGTAGCGGCACGTTGCCGAGCGTGATGACTGCCGCCAGGATCGCATTGCCGGTGACGAACAGCGACCACCAGGCCAGCCCACGCCAGCGGCGGGCGGTGTCTACAGGGCGGGTGGTTTTGGCTGGAGCAGTGGGCATCGTGCGGACGTGTTCAGGTGGGCGGGCCGCGCGCGACACCAACGTGACGGAATCGTTAAATACGCGCGGGCCGCGCATTGTATCGGTTTGTTTCCTTGTATCGAGTGTATCGAGTCGCGTTCGCCGGGCGATCTGTCACAATGTTCAGGCGGGGCATGAATGCGCAGGCCCCTCCAGACCCAACGACAAGCCAGGAACCGCTGTGAGCCAGATCCCCACCCTCGACATCACCCGTTTCGACAGCGACCGCGAAGCCTTCGTGGCCGAGCTGGGCGCGGCCTACCGCCAATGGGGATTCGCGGGCATCCGCAACCACGGCATCCCGCAGGCCGACATCGACGCGGCCTACGGTGCCTTCAAGGCCTTCTTCGCCCTGCCGGATGAGGTCAAGCGCAAGTACCACGTGGCCGGCAGCGGCGGCGCCCGCGGCTACACCCCGTTCGGTGTTGAAACCGCCAAGGGTTCCAAGCACTTCGACCTGAAGGAGTTCTGGCACATCGGCCGCGAGATCGCCGACGACTCCAAGTACCGCGACGTGATGGCGCCGAACCTGTGGCCGACCGAGGTCGAGGGCTTCCGTGAGCGTGGCTACGGCCTGTACCAGGCGCTGGATAACCTGGGTTCGCGCGTGCTTTCGGCGCTGGCCCTGCACATCGGCTTGCCGGAGAATTTCTTTGCCGACAAGACCAACTTCGGCAACTCGATCCTGCGTCCGATCCATTACCCGCCGATCACCACCGACGATATCCCGAACGTGCGTGCGGGCGCTCATGGCGACATCAACTTCATCACCCTGCTGGTCGGCGCCAGCGCCGCCGGCCTCGAAGTGCAGTCGCACGATGGCGAGTGGGTGCCGTTCACCTCGGACGCGGACACCATCGTGGTCAACATCGGCGACATGCTGCAGCGCCTGACCAACCATGTGTATCCGTCGACCATTCACCGCGTGGTCAACCCCCCGGGTGAGCTGGCGCGCCAGCCGCGTTACTCGGTGCCGTTCTTCCTGCACCCGAACCCGGACTTCCTGATCGACGTGCTGCCGTCGTGCATCACCCCGGACAATCCGAGCCGGTACCCGGAAGCGATCACCGCCCACGGCTTCCTTGAAGAACGCCTGCGCGAGATCAAGCTGAAGTAATGAAGAAGCCGCCGAAAGGCGGCTTTTTCATTACGGGTAGCGCCGGGCCATGCCCGGCGAGCGCAGCGGAGGGTGTTCGGCAGGGCTGCGCCCTGCACCCGCAGAGGCCAAAGGCCAAAGCCAAAGCCAAAAGCGGCTCTGGGTTTCTGCGTGGGGAGGCGGGGCGGTGTCGGATGGCGGGGACGCCGTAAACCCATCCCTGGGGGCTTGGCCGCGGCATCCATGCCGCGGACACCCCGCCATCCGACACCTCCCTGCCTTCGACAGATTCCCGGTGACGGTGGGTGCGGGTGGCTCCTGGTAGGTGTCGACCTTGGTCGACACATCTGTCAGATCGAAGTGGGGTAGGGGGGGCAACCGGCAGCAACCGGAATGCAGCTTTTGCCTTTGCTCTTGCTCTTCTTTTTCTTTCCGTGGCGGGCGGAACCGCCGGAATGTGTCAGAGGCCGGGCGGGTGGGGCTGCGCAGGGGCGTGAGCCGCATGGGCCCGAGGCATGCCTCGGGCGGGTTGGGCAGGACGCCCAACCCCGGTCTTGCCGTGTGCGCAGGACAGCGCACACGAGCAAGCGGCGACCGAGCTTACATGGGTGAGGGCGCTTTGCTTGCGAAGCACTGCTTCGCAAGCGCCCGAACGCACAGCCGCCAGCGGCTGGGCCGGGCCCCGGAGGGGGACTTGCAGCGACCCCTGCGCAGTCCCACCCGCCCGGCCAAGCCCCAAATCCAACCGGGCTCTCCGCGACCAACCCAACCCCCGCCACGAGGGGCTGCGCCGTTGGCTGAAACTCCATGTAACCGCTTACAAAGAAACGAATTTTTGCCGCAGCGGGTATCATGACCGGCTGATTTCACACAGGAGCCACCCGCTCATGCGCCGCAAGATCGTCGCCGGAAACTGGAAGCTGCATGGCAGCCGTCAATTCGCCAATGAACTGCTGGGGCAGGTGGCCGCCGGGCTGCCGCTGGAGGGGGTGGACGTGGTGATCCTGCCGCCGCTGCCGTACCTGGGGGAGCTGGTCGAGGACTTCGGCGACACCGGCCTTGCTTTTGGCGCGCAGGACGTGAGCAGCAACGAGAAGGGGGCCTATACCGGCGAGGTCTGCGCGGCGATGCTGGTCGAGGTCGGTGCCCGCTACGGCCTGGTCGGTCATTCCGAGCGCCGCCAGTACCATCATGAAAGCAGCGAGCTGGTCGCCCGCAAGTTCGCCGCCGCCCAGCATGCCGGCCTGGTGCCGGTGCTGTGCGTGGGCGAGACCCTGGAGCAGCGCGAGGCCGGGCAGACCAATGTGGTCATCGCCAGCCAGCTGGCGCCGGTGCTGGAGCTGGTCGGTGCGGCCGGTTTCGCCAAGGCCGTGGTTGCCTACGAGCCGGTCTGGGCCATCGGTACCGGCCGCACCGCGACCAAGGAGCAGGCACAGCAGGTGCACGCGTTCATTCGTGGCGAAGTCGCGCGTATCGATGCTAGAATTGCTGATTCACTGCCCATTGTTTACGGCGGTAGCGTGAAGCCCGACAATGCCGGGGAACTGTTCGCGCAGCCGGATGTCGATGGTGGGCTGGTCGGTGGCGCCTCCCTGGTGGCCGCGGACTTCCTGGCCATCGCACGGGCGGCGGCCGCGAACTAATCCTAGAAGTATTGTCCGAGGGCGGTTTTCAATGCTGATGTTGATCCTCAATGTCGTCTACGTGCTGGTCGCTGTGGCCATGATCGCGCTGATCCTGATGCAGCGTGGTTCGGGTGCGGCGGCGGGTTCGGGCTTTGGCGCCGGTGCCTCGGGTACGGTGTTCGGTGCGCGCGGCGCTTCGAACTTCCTGTCCAAGTCGACCAAGTGGCTGGCAGTCGTGTTCTTCGGCATCAGCCTCTTCATGGCCTGGTATGCCGGTCACGGCACCCGCCCGGCGGCCGAGCAGGATCTGGGCCTGATGTCCGCCCCGGCGGTGACCGCTCCGGCGGCCCCTGCGGGCGAATTGCCGGCCGTTCCGAAGGCCGATGCGGTCCCGGCCGCCCCGGTTCCGGCCGCAACTGTGCCGGCTCAGGCGGAATCTTCGGTTTCTGGTGAAGAAAAGGCTTCGGAAGGCTCCCAGAAACACTGAAGCCGGTTACAATACGCGGCGCATCGGGAAGATAGTCTGATGTGATCGTTTGCCCAGGTGGCGGAATTGGTAGACGCACTACCTTGAGGTGGTAGCGACTTAGGTCGTAGGGGTTCGAGTCCCCTCTTGGGCACCATTTGTAAGTAAAGCGGGTTCGTCTGGCGCGCAAGGCGCCAGGCAGATTTCCGTCCACTCCCCCATGCCAAAGCGCCTGCAGGCGCAGCGGCAGAGGCAAGAGAGAATCGCTGTGCTGGCCGAATATTTGCCGTCTCTGCTGTTTCTGATCGTTGCCACCGGTATCGGCATTACGCTGATGCTGGTTGGCCGATTCCTCGGTCCCCGCCGCCCCGATCTGGAAAAGCTGTCGCCGTACGAGTGCGGCTTCGAAGCCTTCGAAGACGCGCGCATGAAGTTCGACGTGCGCTACTACCTGATCGCGATCCAGTTCATCGTCTTCGACCTGGAAATCATCTTCATCGTGCCGTGGACCCAGGTCTTCATGGAGCTGGGCGCGCGTTCGCTCATCACCATGGGCCTGTTTGTCGGCATGCTGTTCCTCGGTTTCATTTACGTCTGGAAGAAGGGAGCGCTGGAATGGGAGTGATTCAGACTCTCGATGGCCTCATGAACAATCCGACGCCGGAAGGCCGGGTTGATGACATCCTGCGGCCGGAAGGCGACAACCCGCTGCTGGAAAAGGGCTTCGTCACCACCAGCGTCGACGCACTGCTGAACTGGGCGCGTACCGGCTCGATGTGGCCGATGACCTTCGGCCTGGCCTGCTGTGCGGTCGAGATGATGCATGCCGGTGCCGCGCGCCTGGACCTTGACCGCTACGGCGTGGTGTTCCGCCCGTCGCCGCGTCAGTCCGACGTGATGATCGTGGCCGGTACCCTGGTCAACAAGATGGCCCCGGCGCTGCGCAAGGTCTATGACCAGATGCCGGACCCGAAGTGGGTCATCTCGATGGGCAGCTGCGCCAACGGCGGTGGTTACTACCACTATTCCTATTCTGTGGTGCGCGGCTGTGATCGCGTGGTGCCGGTGGACGTCTATGTCCCAGGCTGCCCGCCGACCGCCGAGGCGCTGGTGTACGGGATCCTGCAGCTGCAGAAGAAGATCTGGCGTACACAGACCATCGCCCGCTGACCCCTTCACCTGACAAGAGCGCGCCAAGCCCCCATGGCAGAGCAAGCATCCTTCATCGACCGACTCTCCGCACGTTTCGCAGGTGCGAAGGTCATCGTGGTCGAACCCCGCGGCGAAGTGACGCTGGAAGTGCCTGCCGCCGAGTGGCACGCCACCGCCCTGGCGCTGCGTGACGAGTTTGGTTTCGAACAGGCCGTGGATCTCTGCGGCGTCGACTATCTCGGTTATGGCTCCGACGAGTGGGACACCGCCGATGTGTCCTCGCAGGGCTTCAGCCGTGGTGTCGAAGGCAAGGCCCAGGGCCGTTTCGCGTGGGGCGAGTTCCCCACCGAGGAAAACGGTGCCGACGGCGCCCGCCCGCAGCACATGCCGACCCAGCGGTTCGCCGTGGTCGCCCAGCTGCGTTCGTACCAGCACAACCTGATGATGCACCTGCGCTGCTTCGCCCCTGACGAAGCGCTGCCGGTGGTGTCCTCGCTGACCGGCATCTGGCCGGGCCTGAACTGGTTCGAGCGCGAAGCGTTCGACCTGTACGGCGTGATCTTCGAAGGCCACCCGGACCTGCGCCGGATCCTGACCGACTACGGTTTCGTCGGTCATCCGTTCCGCAAGGACTTCCCGCTGATCGGCAATGTCGAAGTCCGCTACGACGAAGAAAAGAAGCGCGTGATCTACGAACCGGTCACCTCGGTGGAGCCGCGTGTCGGCGTGCCGCGCGTGATCCGCGACGACGCCCGCCTGCAGACCGCAGAAGGTGAGCGCGCGCAGGAGGCAGTGAAGTGAGCCACGTACACCAGGCCGGCGAAGCATTCGCCAGCAGCCCGGCCGAGAGCCGGCAGGAAATCCGCAACTACACCATGAACTTCGGCCCGCAGCATCCGGCCGCTCACGGTGTGTTGCGCCTGATCCTGGAAATGGACGGCGAAACCATCATGCGCGCCGACCCGCACGTGGGTCTGCTGCACCGTGGTACCGAAAAGCTGGCCGAGTCCAAGCCCTTCAACCAGTCGATCGGCTACATGGATCGCCTGGATTACGTGTCGATGATGTGCAACGAGCACGCCTACGTGCGCTCGATCGAGACCCTGATGGGCATCGAGGCGCCGGAGCGTGCGCAGTACATCCGCACCCTGTTCGATGAAATCACCCGCATCCTCAACCACCTGATGTGGCTGGGTTCCAACGCCCTCGATCTGGGTGCGATGGCGGTGATGCTGTACGCCTTCCGCGAGCGCGAAGAGCTGATGGACTGCTATGAAGCGGTCTCCGGCGCGCGCATGCACGCGGCGTACTACCGTCCGGGCGGTGTCTACCGCGACCTGCCGGACCACATGCCGAAGTACAAGGAATCGCGCTGGCACAAGGGCAAGGCCCTGAAGAACCTCAACGCCGCGCGCGAAGGTTCGCTGCTGGACTTCCTGGAGAACTTCACCAACGAATTCCCGGGTCGTGTCGACGAGTACGAGACCCTGCTGACCGACAACCGTATCTGGAAGCAGCGTACCGTCGGAATCGGCGTGGTGACCCCGGAACTGGCCCACCAGTGGGGCATGACCGGCGTGATGCTGCGTGGCTCGGGCATTGCCTGGGACCTGCGCAAGAAGCGTCCGTACGCCAAGTACGATGCCGTCGATTTCGACATCCCGCTGGGCAAGGAAGGCGACTGCTACGACCGTTACCTGGTCCGCATCGCCGAAATGCGCGAATCCAACCGCATCATCAAGCAGTGCGTGGCATGGCTGAAGGCCAACCCCGGCCTGGTCATGGTCAAGAACTTCAAGGTCGCTCCGCCCAAGCGCGAGGACATGAAGGACGACATGGAAGCGCTGATCCACCACTTCAAGCTGTTCAGCGAAGGCTATTGCGTGCCTGCCGGTGAAACCTACGCCGCCGTTGAAGCGCCGAAGGGCGAGTTCGGCTGCTACCTGGTCTCCGATGGCGCCAACAAGCCGTTCCGCGTGCACCTTCGCGCGCCGGGCTTCGCCCACCTGTCCTCGATCGATTCGATCGTGCGCGGCCACATGCTGGCCGACGTGGTGGCGATGATCGGTACCTACGATCTGGTGTTCGGCGAGGTTGACCGGTAATGCCGTCCGCCACGCCAACGCCCGCTGCAGGCAGCCGGCGCAAGCCGGCGCCGCAGTTCCTGCACTCCCACGTTATGCATTTCGCTGAGGTCGGCCGATGAAGGCGACAGGTAATTTCGAGGCGGCGCGCGACGTCGACCCGATGGTGGTGCTGAGCGACAAGACCCGCGCTCACATCGATCACTGGCTGTCCAAGTTCCCGCCGGACCGCAAGCGCTCTGCCGTGCTGCAGGGCCTGCACGCGGCCCAGGAGCAGAACGAGGGCTGGTTGACCGACGAGCTGATCGCCGGCGTGGCCAAGTATCTCGACCTGCCGCCGGTGTGGGCCTACGAGGTCGCCAGCTTCTACTCGATGTTCGAGACAGAGAAGGTGGGCCGCAACAACGTGGCCATCTGCACCAACATCAGCTGCTGGCTCAATGGCGCCGAGGACATCGTCCGCCATTGCGAGAAGAAGCTGGGTATCAAGCACGGTGAATCGACCGCGGACGGCCGCGTCTACCTCAAGCGCGAGGAAGAGTGCCTCGCTGGCTGCGGTGGCGCACCGATGATGGTCATCAACGGTCACTACCATGAGCGTCTGACCCTGGAAAAGGTCGACGAGCTGCTGGACGGGCTGGAGTAAGGGCATGGCACATCACCACGAATCCAAGGGTCCGGTCGGCCCCGCGCCGCTGCCGCACCAGGTGGTCTACACCACCCTGCATTACGACACCCCGTGGTCGTACGAAAGCTACCTGAAGACTGGTGGCTATGCCGCCCTGCGCAAGATCCTCGAAGAGAAGATCCCGCCGGAGCAGGTCATCGAGATGGTCAAGGCCTCGGGCCTGCGCGGCCGCGGTGGCGCAGGCTTCCCGACCGGCCTGAAGTGGTCCTTCATGCCCAAGGGCAACATGCAGAAGTACATCCTCTGCAACTCGGATGAATCCGAGCCGGGCACCTGCAAGGACCGCGACATCCTGCGCTACAACCCGCATTCGGTGGTGGAAGGCATGGCGATCGCCTGCTACGCCACCGGTTCGACCGTGGGTTACAACTACCTGCGCGGTGAGTTCCACCACGAGCCGTTCGAGCACTTCGAGCAGGCCCTGGCCGACGCCTATGCGAACGGCTGGCTGGGCAAGAACGTGATGGGCTCGGGCGTGGACATCGACATCTACGGTGCGCTGGGCGCCGGCGCGTACATCTGCGGCGAAGAAACCGCGCTGATGGAATCGCTGGAAGGCAAGAAGGGCCAGCCGCGCTACAAGCCGCCGTTCCCGGCCAACTTCGGCCTGTACGGCAAGCCGTCGACGATCAACAACACCGAAACCTATGGTTCGGTGCCGGCGATCATCCGCAACGGTCCGGAGTGGTTCAAGGGCCTGAGCCTGACCGCCAACGGCGGTCCGAAGTGCTTCTCGGTATCCGGCTGCGTGCAGAACGGCGGCAACTTCGAAGTGCCGCTGGGCACCACGTTCCACGATCTGCTGCAGATGGCCGGTGGCCTGCGTCCGGGCCGCACCCTGAAGGGCGCGATTCCGGGCGGCGTGTCGATGCCGGTGCTGACCGCGGCCGAGCTGAAGGACCTGCCGATGGACTACGACACCATCCGTGCGCTGGGCTCCGGCCTGGGTTCGGGTGCGATCGTGGTGCTTGACGACAGCGTCTGCTGCGTCAAGTTCGCCTGCCGCATCAGCCAGTTCTTCCACAAGGAATCCTGTGGCCAGTGCACCCCGTGCCGTGAAGGTACCGGCTGGATGCACCGCGTGCTGGAGCGCATCGTCGCCGGCAAGGCCACGATGGAAGACCTGCACCAGCTGAAGGCGGTGGCCGGCCAGATCGAAGGCCACACCATCTGTGCGTTCGGTGAAGCGGCTGCATGGCCCATCCAGGGCTTCCTGCGCCAGTTCTGGGACGAATTCGAGTACTACATCGTCAACGGTCATTCGATGGTTGACGGCAAGAAGGTGGAGGCAGCCGCCGCATGAGCGCGCAACCCGTAAACCCGAGCGTGCCACCGGATCACGTGACCATCGAGATCGATGGCAAGTCGCTGGTCGTGCCCAAGGGTTCGATGATCATCCAGGCCGCCGACAAGGCCGGCATTTCGATTCCGCGCTTCTGCTACCACGAGAAGCTGCCGATCGCTGCCAACTGCCGCATGTGCCTGGTGGACGTGGAGAAGTCGCCGAAGCCGGCGCCGGCCTGCGCCACCCCTGTGATGGACGGCATGAAGGTCGCCACCCGCAGCGAGAAGGCACTGAAGTTCCAGCGCTCGGTGATGGAGTTCCTGCTCATCAACCACCCGCTGGACTGCCCGATCTGTGATCAGGGCGGCGAGTGCGAGCTGCAGGACGTGTCGCTGGGCTATGGCCGTTCGGTCAGCCGCTTCAACGAGCGCAAGCGCGTGGTGCCGGACGAGGACATGGGCCCGCTGGTCGCCACCGAGATGACCCGCTGCATCCAGTGCACCCGCTGCGTCCGCTTCACCGCCGACGTTGCCGGTACCTATGAACTGGGTGGCATGTACCGCGGTGAGAACCTGCAGATCGGTACCTTCGACGGCAAGCCGCTGACCACCGAGCTGTCCGGCAACGTCGTCGACGTCTGCCCGGTCGGTGCACTGACCAACAAGGTGTTCCAGTTCCGCGCCCGCCCGTGGGAGCTGACCGCGCGCGAATCGCTGGGCTACCACGACGCCATGGGTTCGAACCTGTTCCTGCACGTGCGTCGCGGCGAAGTGCTGCGCACCGTGCCGCGCGACAACGAAGCGGTGAACGAGTGCTGGCTGTCCGACCGTGACCGCTACTCGCACCAGGGCCTGTACAGCGAAGACCGTGCGGTCAAGCCGCTGCGCAAGGTCAATGGCGAATGGAAGGAAGTGAGCTGGGCCGAAGGCCTGGCCGCCGCTGCCGAGATCCTCAAGGCCAACCAGGGCGACAACCTGGGCGTGCTGGTGCACCCGTCGACCTCGAACGAGGAAGGCGCGCTGCTGGCCCGCCTGGCCAAGGGCCTGGGCTCGAGCAACATCGACCACCGCGTCAACAACCGCGATTTCTCCGACGCTGCAACCGCCGAAGTGTTCGGCCTGCCGCTGGCCGAGATCGAAGGCGCCGACCGCATCGTGGTTCTGGGCAGCAACATCCGCCACGAGCTGCCGTTGCTGCACGCCCGCCTGCGCAAGGCGCAGACCACCAACGGCGCGAAGATCCACGTCGTCAACCCGGTGGACTTCGACTTCGCCTTCAGCATCGCCGGCAAGCAGATCGTCGCGCCGTCGAAGTTCGTCGACGCGCTGGCCAACGCCGAGCTGCGTTCGGCGGTGCAGGGCGGCAACAACACCGTGCTGATCGTCGGTGGCATCGCCGAAAACCACCCGCAGGCTGCCGCGATCCGCGCCGCCGCGCGTGACTTCGCCGCTGCGACCGGTGCCAAGCTGTGCCGCATCCCGCAGGGTGCCAACGCCGTTGGCCTGACCCGCGCAGGCGTGCTGCCGGCCGGCAAGGACGTCGCCGCAATGCTGGCGCAGCCGCGCCAGGCCTACGTGGTGTACGGCCTGGAGCCGGGTCTGGACTTCGCCGACGCTCCCGCCGCGCGCAAGGCGCTGGTCGGTGCCCAGGTGGTGGCCTTCAGCCAGTTCGCCTGCGTCTCCACCCGCGACGTTGCCGACGTGATCCTGCCGATCGGTGCGCTGCCGGAAATCGACGCCACCCTGACCAACCTCGATGGTCGCGAGCAGTCGGCCCGTGCCGGCGGCAAGCTGCCGGGCGAGGCCCGTGAGGGCTGGCGCGTGCTGCGCGCCCTGGGCGGCGAGCTGGCGGTAGCCGGTTTCGACTTCACCGACCTGGCCGGCCTGCGCGCCAGCCTGGCCCCGGTGTCGGTCACCGTTGCCGCTTCGGCGCAGCCGGTGGTTGCTGGCGAAGGCCTGGAAGTGGCTTCGACCGCCGCGATCTACCGCACCGATGCGGTGGTCCGTCGCGCCCCGGCGCTGCAGTCGCATCCGCTCAACAACGCCCCGCGCATCGTGCTGAACGCTGAAGATGCCGCTCGCCTGCAGCTGCAGGAAGGGCAGATGGCCAAGGTCGGCACCGATGCCGGCAAGGCCACCCTGCCGGTGGTGATCGACGCCCGCGTCGCTGCGGGTTCGGTCTGGATTGAATCGGGCCACGGCGCGACCGCGCCGCTGGGTGCCGCTCGCGTAACGGTGGTGGCTGCATGAACGAATTGCTGTTGAACGCGGTCGACCCGCTGCACCAGTGGCTGCTCGGCCTTGGTGACATCGGCGCGCTGATCTGGATCATCCTGAAGATCCTGGTGATCACCGTTCCGGTGATCGTCTCGGTGGCTTTCTACGTGGTCTGGGAACGCAAGCTGATCGGCTGGATGCACGTCCGCCACGGCCCGATGTACGTAGGCATGGGCATCTTCCAGGCCTTCGCCGACGTCTTCAAACTGCTGTTCAAGGAAGTGGTCCAGCCGAGCAGCGCCAACAAGGCGATCTACCTGCTGGCGCCGCTGATCACCCTGGCTCCGGCCTTCGCGGCCTGGTCGGTGGTCCCCTTCGATTCGCAGATCGTGCTGTCCAACGCCAACGCCGGCCTGCTGTACCTGCTGGCGATGACCTCGCTGGGCATCTACGGCATCATCCTGGCCGGTTGGGCATCCAACTCGAAGTATGCGTTCCTGGGTGCGATGCGCGCCTCGGCGCAGATGATCAGCTACGAAATCGCCATGGGCTTCGCTCTGGTCGGCGTGATGATCGCGTCGGGCAGCCTGAACCTGAGCAACATCGTGATGGCGCAGGCCGGCAATTCCGGTTTCTTCGACTGGTTCCTGCTGCCGCTGTTCCCGCTGTTCGTCATCTACTGGGTGTCGGGCGTTGCCGAAACCAACCGCGCGCCGTTCGACGTGGTGGAAGGTGAATCGGAAATCGTCGCCGGTCACATGGTCGAATACTCGGGCGGTGCGTTCGCGCTGTTCTTCCTGGCCGAATACGCCAACATGATCCTGATCAGCTTCCTGATCTCGATCTTCTTCCTCGGCGGCTGGCTGAGCCCGATCCAGGGCTGGGTCAACCCGGGCGATATCTCGCCGCTGGTCGACTGGATCTGGAAGGGCGGTGCACCGTGGCTGTTCGTCAAGGTGTTCTTCTTCGCCAGTGCCTACATCTGGTTCCGTGCCAGCTTCCCGCGCTTCCGCTATGACCAGATCATGCGCCTGGGCTGGAAGGTCTTCATCCCGCTGGCCATTCTGTGGATCGCGGTTACCGCCGTCATGGTGTTCTTCGGCGTGATTCAAAAGGGCGTCTAAGTGATGAACAGGATTACCCATTACTTCAAGAGCCTGCTGCTGCTCGAACTGCTGGGCGGCCTTTGGCTGACGCTGAAGTACAGCTTCAAGCCCAAGTACACGATGATGTACCCGATGGAGAAGTTCCCGCAGTCGCCGCGCTTCCGTGGCCTGCACGCCCTGCGCCGTTACCCCAACGGCGAAGAGCGCTGCATCGCCTGCAAGCTGTGCGAAGCGGTGTGCCCTGCATTGGCCATCACCATCGACTCGGCCAAGCGCGAAGACGGCACCCGCCGTACCACGCGCTATGACATCGATCTGTTCAAGTGCATCTTCTGCGGCTTCTGCGAAGAAAGCTGCCCGGTGGACTCGATCGTCGAAACCCACATCCTCGAGTATCACTTCGAGAATCGTGGCGAAAACATCGTTACCAAGCCGCAGCTGCTGGCCCTGGGCGACCGTCTCGAGTCCGAGATCGCCGAGCGTCGCGCCGCCGATGCCGCTTACCGCTGAGGTCGAGAGATGGATTGGGTAAATATCGCTTTCTGGGTGTTCGCCATCGCGGCAACGGTTTCGGCCGGTGCGGTGATCAGCGTGCGCAACCCGGTTCACGCCGTGCTCTGCCTGGTGCTGACCTTCTTCTCCATCGCCTGCGTGTGGCTGCTGGTCGGCGCCGAGTTCCTCGGCGTGGCACTGGTGCTGGTGTATGTCGGCGCGGTGATGGTGCTGTTCCTGTTCGTGGTGATGATGCTCGACATCGATCCCACCAAGTTGCGTGAGGGTTGGGTGCGCTACCTGCCGGTCGGCCTCATCGTGGCTGTGGCGATGCTGGTGCAGATGCTGATCCTGATTGGCGTGAAGGGCAGGGCGGTCACCCCGTTCCCGGCCGACAACGCCGCTGCGCTCGCCGCCGACAGCTCCAACGTCACCTGGCTGGCGCGTACGCTGTTCACCGAGTACCTGCTGCCGTTCGAGTTCGCTGCAGTCATCCTGACCGTGGCCGTGGTTGCCGCCGTGATGCTGACCCTGCGTCGCCGTACCGGCGTGAAGAGCCAGAACCCGGGTGAGCAGACCATGGTCAAGGCCGACCAGCGCCTGCGCATGGTCAAGATGGGCGCCGAAGCGCCGGTCGTGCACAGCAACAGCAAGCCGGCCACCGGCGAGGAGACCCAGCCGTGATTACCCTTGGCCACATGCTTGCGCTTGGCGCGGTGCTGTTCGCCATCAGCCTGGCCGGCATCTTCCTCAACCGGAAGAACGTCATCGTCCTGTTGATGTCGATCGAGCTGATGCTGTTGTCGGTGAACGTCAATTTCGTCGCGTTCTCGCGTCAGTTGGGCGATCCGTCCGGCCAGCTGTTCGTGTTCTTCATCCTGACCGTCGCCGCCGCGGAAGCCGCCATCGGCCTGGCGATCCTGGTGACCCTGTTCCGTACCCGACGCACGATCAATGTCGGCGAAGTCGATTCGTTGAAGGGCTGATCCACAGATGGAAATCACTCTCTCCAAGAGTCTGTTGATCGCAGTGGTGCTTGCACCGCTGTTCGGCAGCATCATCGCCGGCCTGTTCGGTCGCCAGGTCAAGCGCTTCGGCGCGCAGACCATCACCATCCTCGGCGTCGCGGTGGCCTGCGGCCTGTCGATGTACACGCTCTACCAGCTGCTGTGGGGCGGTGCGCAGCCGTTCAACCAGAACATCTACACGTTCTTCGAAGTCGGCCAGTACTCGGCCCATGTCGGCTTCATGGTCGACAAGCTGACCGCGATGATGATGGTGGTGGTGACCTTCGTGTCGCTGCTGGTCCACATCTACACGATCGGCTACATGCAGGACGATCCGGGCTACCAGCGGTTCTTCAGCTACATCTCGCTGTTCACCTTCTCGATGCTCACCCTGGTGATGAGCAACAACTTCCTGCAGCTGTTCTTCGGCTGGGAAGCGGTGGGCCTGGTGTCGTACCTGCTGATCGGCTTCTGGTTCAAGCGCCCGACCGCGATCTTCGCCAACATGAAGGCGTTCCTGGTCAACCGCGTCGGTGACTTCGGCTTCCTGCTCGGTATCGCCGGCGTGCTGTGGGTGTTCGGCACCCTGGATTACTCGCAGGTGTTCTCGCAGGCCGGCATGCTGGCCGACCCGCGCGCCCAGTTGCAGATCTGGGACGGCACCATGTTCGGCATGCAGCTGCTGAACGAGCCGGTGATCTGGTCGATCGCCACCGTCATCTGCATCTGCCTGTTCATCGGTGCGATGGGCAAGTCGGCCCAGGTTCCGCTGCACGTGTGGCTGCCGGACTCGATGGAAGGCCCGACCCCGATCTCGGCACTGATCCACGCCGCGACGATGGTGACCGCCGGTATCTTCATGGTCACCCGCATGTCGCCGCTGTTCGAGCTGTCGCAGACCGCGTTGAACTTCATCCTGTTCATCGGTGCCACCACGGCCTTCTTCACCGGCCTGATCGGCATCGTGCAGAACGACATCAAGCGTGTCGTCGCGTACTCCACGCTGTCCCAGCTGGGCTACATGACCGTCGCACTGGGTGTGTCGGCTTACTCGGCGGCCGTGTTCCACCTGATGACCCATGCCTTCTTCAAGGCGCTGCTGTTCCTGGGTGCCGGTTCGGTCATCATCGCGATGCACCACGAGCAGGACATGCGCAAGATGGGCGGCCTGCGCAAGTACATGCCGATCACCTTCGTCACCATGTGGATCGGTACCCTGGCCCTGGTCGGTACGCCGTTCTTCTCCGGCTTCTACTCGAAGGACACCATCATCGAGGCGGCCGAGATCCACGCCCACATGCAGAACAGCTGGGTGGCCACCTATGGCTACTGGGCCGTGCTGGGTGGCGTTCTGATCACCAGCTTCTACAGCTTCCGCCTGCTGTTCCTGACCTTCCATGGCAAGGAACGCTTCCGCGACGCGCACGATGATCACGGCCATGGCCATGACGATCACCACGCCGCCGACGCCCACCATGCTGATGCCCACCACGGCGATGCCCATGATGACCACGGCCATGGCCACGGTCCGCATGAGCCGCACGAAACCCCGTGGGTGGTGACCCTGCCGCTGATCCTGCTGGCCATCCCGTCGATCGCCATCGGTTTCTTCAGCATCGGTCCGATGCTGCACGGTACCGACTGGGCGGGTAATCACGCTCACGCGGCAATCAAGGGCCAGGCGCAGACGTTCTTCACCGGTGTCGTGGACTTCTACGATCCGGCCAAGAACACCGTTGCCTTCCTCGGTGAGGAGTTCCATGGCCCGGTCGCGTTCGCCCTGCACGGCATGATGCTGCCGCCGTTCTGGCTGACCCTGGCAGGCTTCCTGCTGGCCGCGTTGTTCTACCTGTGGAAGCCGGACCTGTCGGGCAAGGCGCGCAAGACCTTTGCTCCGCTGGTGTCGGTGCTGGAAAACAAGTACGGCTTCGACAAGCTGTGGATCGATGGCTTTGCCGGTGGCGGTGTCAAGCTGGGCAAGGTCTCGCGCTGGATCGACAGCAACATCGTCGACGGCGTGGTCAATCTTTCGGCACGTGTTGTGGACGTTGCAGCCGGCGTGCTGCGTCGTACCCAATCCGGTTTCCTCTATCACTACGCCTTCGCGATGATCATCGGCCTGATTGCCCTTCTGGGCGTGCTGATGCATTACCTGCGTTGATGACCTGTACGGAATAAGAAGACGTGTCGAACTGGCCTCTACTCAGTGTCCTCATCTGGCTGCCGATCATCGGTGGTGCCCTGATCCTTGCGATCCGTGATGCGCAGACCGCCCGCTGGGCGTCCCTGGGCGTCGCCGTGCTGACCTTCGTGGCGAGCCTCTCGCTGCTGAGCGGCTACAACGCGGGTGTCGACGGCATGCAGTTCGTCGAGACCCATGCCTGGATCCCGGCGTACAAGATCGGCTACAACCTGGGCGTGGACGGCATTGCCGTGGCGCTGATCCTGCTGACCACACTGGTCAGCGTGCTTGCCCTGATCGGTGCCTGGAGCGCGATCGACAAGCGCGTCAACCAGTACGTGGCCGCCTTCCTGATTCTGGAAGGTGTCACCGTCGGTATCTTCGCCGCAACGGACGCGATGCTGTTCTACGTGTTCTTCGAAGCGATGCTGATCCCGATGTTCCTGATCATCGGTGTCTGGGGCGGCCCGCGCCGCATCTACGCCGCGCTGAAGTTCTTCCTGTACACCTTCCTCGGCTCGGTGCTGATGCTGGTGGCGCTGATCTACCTGTACATGAAGGGCGGCAGCTTCCAGCTGGCCGACCTGTACGCGCTGCCGCTGTCGGCCAAGGAACAGACCTGGATCTTCTTCGCCTTCCTGATCGCCTTCGCGGTCAAGGTGCCGATGTTCCCGGTCCACACCTGGCTGCCTGACGCCCACGTGGAAGCGCCGACCGCCGGTTCGGTGATCCTGGCTGCCATCGCCCTGAAGATCGGTGGCTACGGCTTCCTGCGCTTCAACCTGCCGATCGTCCCGGACGCGTCGCAGGAATGGGCCTGGCTGGTGATCGCGCTGTCGCTGATCGCGGTGATCTACGTCGGCCTGGTCGCGCTGGTGCAGGACGACATGAAGAAGCTGATCGCCTATTCGTCGATCGCGCACATGGGCTTTGTCACCCTGGGTACCTTCATCGCCCTGTGGCTGGTGCGCGAAGCCGGCAACGCCGATGCGGCCCGTCTGGGCCTACAGGGCGCGATGGTGCAGATGATCTCGCACGGCTTCGTGTCCGGCGCGATGTTCTCCAGCGTCGGCGTGCTGTACGACCGCATGCACAGCCGCCGCATCGCCGATTACGGCGGCGTGGTCAACGTGATGCCCTGGTTTGCCACCTTCGCCATGCTGTTCTTCATGGCCAACGCAGGCCTGCCGGGCACCAGCGGTTTCGTCGGCGAGTTCATGGTCATCCTCGCGGCCTTCCAGCGTAATCCGTGGATCGCGCTGGGCGCGGCCACCACCCTGATCATCGGCGCCGCTTACACCCTTTGGCTGTACAAGCGCATCTTCTTCGGCGAAGTGGCCAACAGCCATGTCGCCGAACTGAAGGACATCAACGGCCGCGAATGGCTGGTGCTGGGCGTGTTCGCCATCGGCGTGCTGGCCCTGGGCATCTACCCCAAGCCGCTGACCGACCTGATGGAGCCCTCGATCGCGAAGCTGGCGATGCAGATCGCATCCAGCAAGCTGCTGTAATTCCAGGATTTGATGATGACCACCTCGCCGCTGCTGCCATTGACCGCCGCTGACCTGCCACCGCTCGCCCCCGAGCTGGTGCTGATCGGCAGCGCCTTCGCCCTGATGATCCTCGACCTGTTCGTCAGCAACCGGAACAAGCTCGTCACCCACCTGTTCTCGCTCGCTGCGCTGGCCGTGGTGCTGTTCATGCTGGCCACCGGCGTGGGCGGGCAGGGGGAGGTCTTCCATGGCATGTTCGTGCGCGATACCGCCGCGGACGTGATGAAGACCGGGATCGTGCTGCTCAGCGGCCTGACCCTGGTCTATGGCTGGCGCTACCTGCGTGACCGCAACCTGTTCCAGGGCGAGATCCCGGTGCTGATCCTGTTCGGCACCGCCGGCATGATGATCCTGGTCTCGGCCGGCAGCCTGCTGATGGTCTACCTGGGCCTGGAACTGCTGGCGCTGTGCTCGTACGCGCTGGTTGCCAGCAACCGTGAGAACGGCCTGGCCTCGGAAGCGGCGATGAAGTACATCGTGCTGGGTTCGCTGGCCTCGGGCCTGCTGCTGTACGGTATGTCGCTGATCTACGGCGCCACCGGCAGCCTGCACCTGGACGTCATCCGCGAGGCCATCCCGCACTCGGAAGAGCGCGTGCTGCTGATCACCGGTGCGGTGTTCATGATTGCCGGCGTCGCCTTCAAGCTGGGTGCCGCGCCGTTCCACATGTGGCTGCCCGACGTCTACCAGGGGGCCCCGGCACCGATCGCGCTGTTCATCAGCTCGGCACCGAAGCTGGCCGCGTTCGGCATGGCCTACCGGCTGCTGGAGATGGGCGTGGGCCCGCTGTCGACCGAGCTGCAGCTGCTGATTGCCGGCCTGGCCGCGGTCTCGCTGGTGATCGGCAACCTGATGGCCATCGCGCAGAGCAACCTCAAGCGCATGCTGGCGTTCTCCACGGTCTCGCACATCGGCTTCCTGCTGATGGGCATCGCCGGTGGCGGTTCGCAGGGCTATGCCGCCGCGCTGTTCTATGCACTGGCGTACGCGATCATGTCGACCGCGGCCTTCGGCGCGATCATCGCGTTGTCGCGTGCCGGCTTCGAAGCCGAGAACATCGAAGACTTCAAGGGTCTGAATGCCCGCAACCCGTGGATGGCCGGCCTGGTGCTGTGCATCATGGCGTCGCTGGCTGGCATTCCGCCGTTCCTGGGCTTCTGGACCAAGCTGGCGGTGCTGGGCGCAGCCATCAACGGTGGCCTGCTGTGGCTGGCCATCCTGGGCGTGCTGTGTGCCGTGGTCGGCTGCTTCTACTACCTGCGCGTCATCAAGGTCATGTACTTCGATGAGCCGGTGGGCGAGGCCATGCCGCGCAGCAACGACCGCGTGCTGGGCCTGGTGCTGGGCGTGAATGCACTGGCGCTGCTGGCGCTGGGCCTGGCCTGGAACCCGATCATGGTCTGGTGCCAGCAGGCATTTGCGCATATTGCATAAAAGTTGACACAAAGCTGCGCGATTCGTGTAATATGCGCAGCCTGAGTTGTCACTGCAGCGGTTCAGCCAGAACATCGTTGCGGTAGCCCTCCTCGAAAGAGTGGGGCAGCAGTTCAAACACTTCCGGTGCGGGGTGGAGCAGTCTGGCAGCTCGTCGGGCTCATAACCCGAAGGTCGCAGGTTCAAATCCTGCCCCCGCTACCAACTTCATATCGGCGCCAACCGGTTTGATGTATGAGGAAAAGCTTGCATGTTTTGAAGCCATGCCTCATAATTCCGCTTCTGATGCGGGGTGGAGCAGTCTGGCAGCTCGTCGGGCTCATAACCCGAAGGTCGCAGGTTCAAATCCTGCCCCCGCTACCAAGTAAAGAATGCGCCTTCGAAGTCCTGCTTCGAGGGCGTTTTTCTTTTGCGCTTCCGCTCGATCCGCAGGGCATGGCCCGGCGCTACCACCGCGCGGCGTGCCGGTAGCGCCGGGCCATGCCCGGCGAGCGCAGCGGCAGGTTCAAGGGTGGTCCAAGCCTTGCACCAGCGCGGTGCAGTCGCTATCATCAGCGGCCTAGCAGTACCCCTGAAGGCGGCCTCCCAGCGGGAGTCCACACCCGGAAGGAGGGCCGCAACCGGCAGGCAATGCAGGTTGCAACCGGAATCCAGTCACCGGAGTCTTTCCGGAAAAGGGGCCCAGCGGGCCCTTTGTCGTTTCCGGGGCGTCATGTTTCCACGCCGGCCAAGGCCGGCACCCAACCAAGAGATCAAGGCAGGCTGTGAGCGACAAGGCAACCGACATCGCGAATCTGCTCGCCCCGACCGTTGTGTCGCTGGGCCTGGAGCTGCTGGGCGTTGAGTATCTGCCGGCCCCCGGCGGTGCGACCCTGCGCCTTTACATCGACGTGCCGCTGGCTGAGCAGCCGGAGCGCATCATCAATGTCGACGACTGCGAGCGGGTCAGCCGCGAAGTGTCGGCACAGATGGACGTCGAAGACCCGATCAGCGGCAACTACACGCTGGAAGTGTCTTCGCCGGGTGTCGATCGTCCGCTGTTCAACCTGGAGCAGTTCGGCCGTCACCTCGGCGAGTCGGCCAAGGTCACGCTGAAGCTGCCGCAGGACAACCGTCGTCGCCTGCAGGGCCGCATCGAGGCGATCGACGAAGCCGCAGGCGCCATCACCTTCATCGTCGACAAGGCCGAAGTGGTCGTGTCGGCGGACAACATCGACAAGGCACGGATCATGCCCGACTGGGTCGCGCTGGGGCTCGCCCCGAGCAAGCCGACCGGTCCGGCACCGAAGCGTCCGAAGCCGAAAACGAATTCTTCTTCCAACGAGCCGGCGGCAAAGAAGCCGCGCGCGGAGTGAGCCAATGAGCAAGGAACTGTTGCTGGTAGTCGACGCAGTCGCCAACGAGAAGGGCGTGCCGCGTGAAGTGATCTTCGATGCCATCGAGGCCGCCCTGGCCTCGGCAGCGAAGAAGCGCTATCCCGACGAGGAAGTGCTGACCCGCGTGGTCATCGACCACAAGGATGGCAGCTACGAAACCTTCCGCCGCTGGGAAGTGGTGGCCGATGACGTGGTCATGGAATCGCCGGACCGTCAGATCCGCCTGATGGATGCCGTCGACGAAGCCGAAGGCGTGGATGTCGGCGACTACATCGAAGAGCAGATCGAAAACCCGGATTTCGGCCGCATCGCCGCCCAGGCTGCCAAGCAGGTGATCGTGCAGCGCGTGCGCGAAGCCGAGCGCCAGCAGGTCGTGGATGCATGGAAGGACCGCGTTGGCGAGCTGATCACCGGTGTGGTCAAGCGCGCCGAGCGCGGCAACATCTATGTCGACCTGGGCGGCAACGCCGAAGGCTTCATTCCGAAGGACAAGGGCATTCCGCGCGACGTGCTGCGCGCGGGTGACCGCGTGCGCGGCTACCTGGCCGAAGTGCGCTCGGAGCCGCGTGGCCCGCAGCTGTTCATCAGCCGCGCCGCCCCGGAATTCATGATCGAGCTGTTCAAGCTGGAAGTGCCGGAAGTCGGCCAGGGCCTGGTGGAAATCAAGGCCTGTGCCCGTGATCCGGGTGACCGCGCCAAGATCGCCGTGCTCGCCCACGACCAGCGCACCGATCCGATCGGCGCCTGCATCGGCATGCGCGGTTCGCGCGTGCAGGCCGTGTCCAACGAGCTCAATGGCGAGCGCGTGGACATCGTGCTGTGGAACGACAACCCGGCCAACTTCGTCATCAATGCGATGGCGCCGGCCGAAGTGCAGTCGATCATCGTCGATGAAGACAAGCATTCGATGGACCTGGCCGTTGCCGAAGACCGCCTGGCCCAGGCGATCGGCAAGGGCGGCCAGAACGTGCGCCTGGCCAGCCGCCTGACCGGCTGGCAGCTCAACGTGATGACCCAGGACCAGGTCACCGCCAAGTCGGAGGCCGAGCAGGCTTCGGCCCGCCAGCTGTTCATGGACAAGCTGGAAGTGGACGAGGAAATCGCCGGCATCCTGGTCAGCGAAGGCTTCGGCACCGTCGAGGAAATCGCATATGTACCGGTCGGCGAACTGCTGGCCGTGGAAGGTTTCGACGAAGACATCGTCGAAGAGCTGCGCGCTCGTGCCCGCGATGCGCTGCTCAATGAGGCCCTGGCAGTCGAGGAAGGCCTTGAAGACGGCCAGCCGGCGCAGGACCTGCTGTCCCTGAAGGGCATGGACGAAGCCACCGCGTATGCGCTGGCCGGCCACGGCGTGCGCACCAGCGAGGAGTTGTCCGACCTGGCCGCCGACGAGGTCATGGACTTCGGCATCGAAGGACTGGATCAGGCGCGCGCCGCTGCGCTGATCCTGGCCGCCCGTGCCGAGGAGATCGCCCGACTGGAACGCGGCGAATGAGCCGGCAATGAACAGGGCCCTGAGCCGCTCAGGGCGTAGAATCCGCGCCACCTCCACATGCGGGGGGGCGCCCACAAGATCATAGGATCCGAATGTCGCAGCAAACCACCATCCGCAAGCTTGCCGAACTGGTCAACACGCCGGTCGAAAAACTGCTGGAACAGCTGGCCGGTGCCGGCATGAAGTTCAGCGGTCCCGACCAGGTCGTGACCAGCTCCGAGAAGGTAAAGCTCCTGGGCTTCCTTCGTCGTTCGCACGGCAAGCCCGAGCAGGCCCCGGAAGAGACCGATCAGTCTGCAAAGAAGATCACGCTCAACCGCCGGAAGCAGCAGGAAGTGACGGTCAATTCCGGTCGTAGCAAGACGACCGTGAATGTCGAGGTGCGCCAGAAGCGTACCTACGTCAAGGATGGTGCTCGCGCCATGACTCCGGACGAAGAGCGCGCCGACATCCTGCGCAAGCTGGAAGAGTCGCGTGCCCGCAACCTTGCCGAACAGCAGGCCCTGGCCGAGAAGGATCGTCTGCGCGACGAGGCCATCGTCCGTGCCCGTGAGGAAGAGGTTGCCGCCAAGGAGCGTGCTGAAGCCGAGAAGAAGGCTGCCGAGGAGGCTGCGGCTGCTGCCAAGGCTGCCGAGGCGCTGGCTGCCAGCAAGCCCAAGGTACGCGCTCCGATCGACGAAACCGCGCCGCGCCCGCCGCGCGCCCCGGCTGCCGCCCCGGCTGCGCCGCGTGGTGCTCCGCCGCCGCCGCCGCGCAGCGACGACCGCAACAACCGCAGCGCGCCGCGCAACGAGCGTGGCCCGGGCGACCGTTTCGCCGGCCAGATGCATCTGTCGGCTGCCGACCGTGCGCGTCGTGGCAACAGCAACAACAGCAACAACCGTGGTCGTCCGGGTGGCCGCAACCAGAGCGGTGGCCGTCGCGACATGTCGCGTGGTGGCAACAACGCTGGTCCGCACGCCTTCGAACGTCCGACCGCGCCGGTGGTGCGTGAAGTGGCGATCGGCGAGACCATCACCGTGGCCGACCTGGCGCAGAAGCTCGCGCTGAAGGGTGGCGAGGTGGTGAAGGCGCTGTTCAAGATGGGCGTGATGGCCACCATCACCCAGTCCATCGACCATGACACCGCCGCGCTGGTCACCGAAGAGCTGGGGCACAAGGCCATCCGTGCCAACGACAACGATGCCGAAGACGCACTGCTCGCCTCCGCTGGCGAGAACCAGGGCGAAGCCGTGCAGCGTCCGCCGGTGGTCACCATCATGGGCCACGTCGACCACGGCAAGACCTCGCTGCTGGATTACATCCGCCGTACCAAGGTCGCCACCGGCGAAGCCGGCGGCATCACCCAGCACATCGGTGCCTACCACGTCGATACGCCGAAGGGCGTCATCAGCTTCCTGGATACCCCGGGCCACGCCGCGTTCACCTCGATGCGTGCCCGCGGTGCCAAGCTGACCGACATCGTGGTGCTGGTGGTTGCAGCCGACGACGGCGTCATGCCGCAGACCAAGGAAGCGATCCAGCACGCCCGTTCGGCGGGTGTGCCGCTGATCGTGGCCATCAACAAGATCGACAAGTCCGGTGCCGACCCGATGCGGGTCAAGAACGAACTGCTCTCCGAGCAGGTCGTGGCCGAAGACTTCGGTGGTGACATCCAGATGGTGGAGATCTCGGCCAAGACCGGCCTGGGCATCGACGACCTGCTGGACGCGGTGTCGGTGCAGGCCGAACTGCTGGAACTGAAGGCGGTCGACGAAGGTCGCGCCAATGGTGTGGTCATCGAATCCTCGCTGGACAAGGGCCGCGGCCCGGTCGCGACGGTGCTGGTGCAGCAGGGCCGCCTGAAGAAGGGCGACTACCTGGTGTGCGGCATCCAGTACGGCCGCGTGCGTGCCCTGTTCGACGAAACCGGCAAGCAGCCGGAGTTCGCCGGGCCGTCCATCCCGGTACAGGTCCTGGGCCTGTCCGGCGTGCCGGAAGCCGGTGACGACTTCGTCGTCGTCGACGACGAGCGCCTGGCCAAGGACGTTGCCCAGCAGCGTGAAACCAAGCGCCGTGAATCGCGCCTGGTCGCCACCGCTGGCAGCCGCATGGAAGACATCATGGCGACCCTGGGCAAGGGCGAGGGCCAGCAGGTCCTCAACCTGGTCATCAAGGCCGACGTGCAGGGTTCGGTGCAGGCACTGAGCCAGGCACTGGTCGCGCTGTCCAACGAAGACATCCGCATCAACGTGATCCACTCCGGCGTGGGCGGCATCACCGAGTCGGACGCCAATTCGGCGGCCGCTTCGAAGGCCACCGTCATCGGCTTCAATGTGCGTGCGGATGCTTCGGCCCGCCGCATCATCGAATCCAACGGCGTGGACCTGCGTTACTTCTCGATCATCTATGACGTGATCGATCAGGTGAAGCAGGTGGCCTCCGGTCTGCTGGGCGTCGAGATCCGCGAAGAGATCATCGGTATCGCCGAGGTCCGTGACGTGTTCCGCAGCTCCAAGCTGGGCGCCGTGGCCGGCAGCATGGTCATCGAGGGCGTGGTCAAGCGCAACAAGCCGATCCGCGTCCTGCGCGACAGCGTGGTGATCTTCGAAGGCGAGCTGGAATCGTTGCGCCGCTTCAAGGAAAACGTCGAGGAAGTCCGCAACGGTACCGAATGCGGTATCGCGGTGAAGGCCTACAACGACGTCAAGCCGGGTGACCAGATCGAGTGCTTCGAGCGTATTGAAGTGCCGCGCACCCTGTAATGCTGTGCAGTGGCCCGACCAACGGTCGGGCCCTACCATGATGTAGAACCCGACCAACGGTCGGGTACCATGTAGTAGCGCCCGACCGTTGGTCGGGCGACCATTGAATCAAGAGTAGCGCCCGACCGTTGGTCGGGCGACAACTGAACCAAGAGTCCCTCGTGCCCAAGACTTTCCACCGAACCGACCGTGTCTCCGCCCAGCTGCGCCGTGAACTCGGCACCCTGGTGCACAACGCCGTGCGCGAGCATGGGTTGCCCTCGGTGAGCGTGTCCGACGTGGAAATCACCCGCGACATGGCCCATGCCAAGGTGTTCGTCACCGCACTGATGCCCGAGCGTTCGGCCGAAGCCGTCGCCGGCCTGAAGGAGCTGGGCTATCGCCTGCGCATGGACCTGGCCCGGGCGATGAAGCTGCGCCACGTGCCGGAGCTGCATTTCCACTACGACGACTCGGTCGATCGCGGTGAGCATATCGACAACATCCTGCGCGACCTGCCCGATACGCTGGCCGCGGAGAAGCGTCGCGAAGGCGACGACGAATAACCGCGCGACGCCGGGCATGCCCGGCGTTGTTGCATTCCGGCAACGTGATGTCTGATGCAGACCGCGCTGCGCGCTCGCCGGGCATGGCCCGGCGCTACCCGTACCTGTCATGACCCGAATTCAGTTCCGCCGCCTGGATGGCATCCTGCTGCTCGACAAGTCCGCCGGCATGAGCTCCAACGCCGCACTGCAGGTGGCCCGCCGCCTGTTCCGTGCCGAGAAGGGCGGCCACACCGGCAGCCTCGATCCGTTGGCCACCGGCCTGTTGCCGCTGTGCTTCGGCGAGGCGACCAAGATCGCCGGCCTGCTGTTGGGCTCGGCCAAGGCTTATGACGCCGAGATCGTGCTCGGCCAGACCACCGACACCGACGATGCTGAGGGCCAGGTGCTGCTGCAGCGCCCGGTGCCGCAGATCAGTGCCGAGGCGCTGCAGGCCGCGCTGGCGCCGCTGACCGGCAGCATCCGCCAGCGTGCCCCGATCTATTCGGCGCTGAAGCAGGGCGGTGAACCGCTGTATATGAAGGCCCGCCGTGGGGATGCCATCGAGGCACCCGAGCGCGAGGTCCGGGTCCATGCCATCGAGGTGCTGGAGCAGCAGCCGGAGCAGTTGCGCCTGCGCGTGACCTGCGGCTCGGGCACCTACATCCGCAGCCTGGCCCGTGACCTCGGTGAAAGCCTGGGCTGCGGTGCCCATATCAGTGCGCTGCGCCGGCTCTGGGTCGAGCCCTTCCACCAGCCGGCCATGGTCACCCTGGACCAGCTGCGGGCGATGGTCGAGGCGGGCGATGAGGCCGGCATGGACGCGCTGCTGCTGCCGCTGGCGGCCGGCCTGGCTGAATACCCACGGGTCGAGCTGGATGCCGACCAGGTCCACCGCTTCTGTGTCGGCCAGCGCCAGCGCGATCCGTCCTGGCCACGCGGGCTGGTTGCCGTGTTTGGTCCGGACGCGGTTGTCCAGGGGCTGGGCCAGGTCGATGACAGCGGGCTGCTGGCGCCGCAGCGTCGTTTCAACCTCTGACCCGGGCAGGTCGGTTCAGCCCCGGACCTTGTCCCGGAGGCCCCTGCCCGTTACAATTTCGCGGCCGTTTTCCGGCAGCCTGCCTTGCGCAGGTTTCATCCTCGTAGTCCACGGCGAGCCTGGCGGTGCGCGAAGCGCGTTCCTGCCGGCCACGCATCACTGAGAAAAAAGAAATGTCGATCGACACCCAGAAGGTCATTGAAGACAACAAGCGCAGCTCGGCTGACACCGGCTCCCCGGAAGTCCAGGTTGCACTGCTGACCGCCCGCATCGAACTGCTGACCGGCCACTTCAAGACCCACAAGAAGGACCACCACAGCCGCCGCGGCCTGCTGCAGATGGTCAACCGCCGTCGCAGCCTGCTCGACTACCTGAAGAAGAAGGACGTCGAGCGTTACAAGGCCCTGATCGAGAAGCTTGGCCTGCGTCGCTAAGCAACGAATCCCCCGCGGCGCAGCGATGCGCCGCGGTTTTGTTTTGTAGCACCGCAATCCCCGATTCAGGCCGGAACGATCCGGTCACCCGCTGGCGGCAAGGGTCGCCGACGGTCCAATTCGCAGACAGCATCCCCAAGGACATCCATCCGTGGCAAAAATCACCAAAACCTTCCAGTACGGCAAGCACACCGTCACGCTTGAGACTGGCGAAATCGCCCGCCAGGCCGGTGGCGCCGTCATCGTCAAGTTCGACGACACCGTGCTGCTGGTCTCCGCCGTTGCCGCCAAGAGCGCGCGTGAGGGCCAGGACTTCTTCCCGCTGACCTGCGACTATCAGGAGAAGTTCTACGCCGGTGGCCGCATCCCGGGTGGCTTCTTCAAGCGCGAAGGCCGCGCGACCGAGAAGGAAACCCTGATCTCGCGCCTGATCGATCGTCCGATCCGTCCGCTGTTCCCGGAAGACTACAAGAACGAAGTCCAGATCATCGCCACGGTGATGTCGCTGAACCCGGAGATCGACGGTGACATCCCGGCGCTGATCGGTGCTTCGGCCGCGCTGTCGCTGGCCGGTACCCCGTTCAAGGGCCCGATCGCTGCCGCCAAGGTCGGTTACAAGGACGGTGAGTACATCCTCAACCCGACCGTATCCGAGCTGAAGGAATCGCAGCTGGAGCTGGTCGTTGCCGGTACCGCCAACGCCGTGCTGATGGTGGAATCCGAAGCCGCGCTGCTGTCCGAAGACGTGATGCTGGGCGCCGTGACCTTCGGTCACCGCGAAATGCAGAAGGTCATCAACGCCATCAACGAGCTGACCGTCGAAGCCGGCACCAAGCCGTCGACCTGGGAAGCCCCGGCCAAGAACACCGCGCTGATCAGCGCCGTGCAGGAAGCGGTCGGCCCGCGCCTGGGCGAAGCCTTCCAGGTGCGTGACAAGCTGCAGCGCCGTGACGCCATCTCGGCGATCAAGAAGGACGTGGTCGAGTCGCTGGCCGGCCGCGTTGCCGCCGAAGGTTGGAACCCGGCCGAACTGTCGAAGGAATTCGGCGAGCTGGAATACAGCACCATGCGCAACTCGGTGCTGGACACCAAGGTCCGCATCGACGGCCGTGCGCTGGACACCGTCCGCCCGATCGCGGTGAAGACCAGCGTGCTGCCGCGTACCCACGGTTCCTCGCTGTTCACCCGTGGTGAGACCCAGGCCATCGTGACCATCACCCTGGGCACCGCCCGTGATGGCCAGGTCATCGATGCCGTCTCCGGTGAGTACAAGGAAAACTTCCTGTTCCACTACAACTTCCCCCCGTACTCGGTGGGTGAGACCGGCCGCATGATGGGCCCGAAGCGTCGCGAGATCGGTCACGGCCGTCTGGCCAAGCGCGGCGTGCTGGCAGTGATGCCGTCGCTGGAGTCGTTCCCGTACACCATCCGCGTTGTCTCGGAAATCACCGAGTCGAACGGTTCCTCGTCGATGGCCTCGGTCTGCGGTTCGTCGCTGGCCCTGATGGACGCCGGCGTGCCGGTGAAGGCGCCGGTTGCCGGTATCGCCATGGGCCTGGTCAAGGAAGGCGATCGCTTCGTCGTCCTGTCCGACATCCTGGGTGACGAAGATCACCTGGGCGACATGGACTTCAAGGTGGCCGGTACCGCTGAGGGCATCTCCGCCCTGCAGATGGACATCAAGATCGAAGGCATCACCGAAGAGATCATGAAGCAGGCACTGCAGCAGGCCAAGGCTGGCCGTCTGCACATCCTGGGCGAAATGGCCCACGGCCTGACCGCTCCGCGCGAAGAGCTGTCGGACTACGCGCCGCGTCTGCTGACCATCAAGATCCACCCGGACAAGATCCGCGAAGTGATCGGCAAGGGTGGTTCGACCATCCAGGCCATCACCAAGGAAACCGGCACCCAGATCGACATCCAGGATGACGGCACCATCGTCATCGCTTCGGTCAATGCCATCGCTGCGCAGGCCGCCAAGGCCCGCATCGAGCAGATCACCTCGGACGTCGAGCCGGGCCGCATCTACGAAGGCAAGGTCGCCAAGATCATGGACTTCGGTGCGTTCGTCACCATCCTGCCGGGCAAGGATGGCCTGGTGCACGTGTCGCAGATCTCCAGCGACCGCGTCGAGAAGGTCGGCGACGTGCTGAAGGAAGGCGATGTGGTCAAGGTCAAGGTGCTGGAAGTCGACAAGCAGGGCCGTATCCGCCTGTCGATGAAGGCCGTTGAAGAAGGCGAAGGCGCCAGCGCCGAATAATCGGCATTGCCGATTGTGCGGTGGGTGAGGACCGTTGGTCCTCACGCTTTCGCAGATGAAAAAGCGGGCTTCGGCCCGCTTTTTCTTTGCCTGGAATCCTGTGGGTGAGGACCGTTGGTCCTTGCACTTACGCGCTTTCTTCCTCTTCCCCCAGCCACCAGACCTGGCCTGGCTTCGGGTCGCTCAACGGGTGCTCGCGCTGTTCGATGGCCTCCAGCACCCGGCCAGCGCCGGCCGCCGTCCACACCGCCATCAACTTCTCCACCGCAGCCCGGCCTTGTGCGGCAATACCGAGGTTGCGATCGCGTACCCAGCCTTCGTCGTCATCTGCGTCGCCATCATCATCCTGGTGCGGCGTGCCATAGCTGCAGCGCAGGCAGAGGTGGCGCACCGAATGGGTCCAGTCCTCGACCAGGCCGATGCCGGGCAGGCTCAGCGCCCGCAGCGCGGTGATGTCCTCGGCCGCATCGCATTGCACGAATACCGCATAGGTGGCCATGTCCGATTGCTGCAGGCGTTGCATGGCATTGAACACCGGTACCTGGCGCTCACCGTAGAGGCGTTGCCCAGTGGAGGCACCGTCGTGCAGCACGATGTCGCCGAAGCGGAATCCGCTCTCGGGCAACGGCACGTTCTCTACCCGTGCACGCACCGGGTCCAGCCGGCGCATGTAGACGGTTTCGCCACTTGACCACGGATTCAGGCGTATACAGGCGACGCCGAAATTGCCTTCGATCGGGCCTTCACCTCCCGGCACGGCGATGCCGCATCGGTTCCACTGCCTGCGTGCTTCCACCCAGTCACCCGCGCCGGTGGCGGCAATGCCGGCATTCCACGCGGTAGCGACGTCGAATTCGTTGCGCAGCTGTTCCGAGCGCAGGTTGTCCTGCAGTGAAGCGGGCCAGTCACGCAGGTACTTGTGTGCCAATCCGCGCATGTAGTGCAGGTGGGGGATGCAAGGGGTCAGTTCGACCAGCTCGCCGAACAGATCGGCTGCATCGACCAGATCGCCCTCGTCGAATGCCGCATAGGCGCGCGCCTCCAGAGCCTGCAGCTTTTCCAGGGTCTCGTCGTCAAGCAGTTCGCCATCTGTGTCGTGGTCTGTGGTCATGTCCGTGTGCCGGTAAAAATCCAGCGACACCATAGCCCAGGCAGGCCGCATGTTGTCTTGCAGCGACCTGCTTTCGACATGGGTTGGCCAGGCCCATGGCAGCTTGCAACGGCCGGTGCCTGTCCACGGGACGACATGCGCGGACATCCATGCCGCTGCCGCTTCTGTTTGCTAACGTGGCTGCGCCTTTGACCCGGGAGTTCCCATGTTCCGCCAGACCGTGGCCGTTCTTGCCGTGCTGATTGCCGGTGCCTTGCCCATCGCCGCGCACGCCGCGCCGGCGCAGCCGCCGATCTTCGGTGCCTACTACCCCGGTGGTTCGGCCGAGCGCTACCCGGTGTCGAGCATTCCGGCCGAGCGCCTGACCCATCTGTTCTATGCGTTCTCCACCATCGAGGACGGGCGCTGCACGATCGGTGCGGAAGCGCCGAAGAATTTCGCTGCACTGGCTGAGCTGAAAAAGGCGCACCCGCACCTGCGCACGCTGATTTCGATCGGTGGCTGGGGCGCCGGCGGATTCTCCGATGCAGCGTTGAACGAGGCCAGCCGCAAGCGCCTGGTCGACTCGTGCATGGCGCTGTTCTTCGAGCGCCATGCTGGAAGCTTCGACGGTGTCGACATCGACTGGGAGTTCCCGGTCAGTGGCGGGCCGAAGGAGCTGGCACACCGCCCGCAGGATCGCGCCAACCTGACCCGGCTTGCGCAGGCCTTCCGCGTGGCCCTTGATGCGCGCGGCCGCAAGGCGGGCCAGCCGATGCTGCTGACTGCTGCGCTGGCCGCCGGCCGCCTGCAGACCGACGGCCCCTACGATCCCGCGGCGAGCTACGACCTGCCGGCGCTGGCCAGGCTGTTCGATTTCATCAACCTGATGAGCTACGACATGGGCACCGGCTTCTCGGCGGTGTCGACCTTCAACGCGCCGCTGCATGAGGTGCCAGCCGATCCGCTGGCGCCGGAACTGCGGCGCTGGAACAACGTGGCCGGCGCGGTGCAGTACTACCGTGAGCACGGCGTACCGGCCGACAAGCTGGTGCTGGGCGTGCCGTTCTACGGACGCGGCTTCAAGGTCACCGGCGAGGCTGCCGACGGGTTGTACCAGGCCTACAGCGCCCCGTCCGATGCCGGTGACTGGCGGGTGATCAAGGCGCGCTATCTCGACCAGCCCGGCTGGACGAAGCACTGGCAGCCGCAGGCGCAGAGCCCCTGGCTGTACAACGCGGAGCAGAAGGTCTTCATCAGCTACGAAGACCCGCGTTCGATCGGGCTGCGTGCGCAGTTCGCCCGTGAGCAGGGCCTGGCCGGGGTGTTCATGTGGGAGCTGACCGGCGACGACGAGCAGGCCAGCCTGCTCAACGCCATGCTGGGCCCCTGGCAGAAGGCGCGCATCGGCGATTGACCGCTTCGGTAGCGCCGGGCCGTGCCCGGCGTTGGCTCAATCGGCCCAGACGCTGTTCGGATCGCCGTGGCGGGCACGGCGCTGGCTGGCCACCGCCAGGCGGGCGAAGCCGAAGGCCATGGCCAGCGCGATCGCATCGACCCAGAACAGCGGCCAGTGGCCGCGTGCGGCCGCGCGCCACAGCCAGTCACCATTGAGCGCGCCGTGCACGACCGGCACCAGCGCGGTACTGATCGCTGCGGCCCACAGCAGCTCGCGTGCGGCCTGTGCCGGGCGTCGCAGCGCCGCCCACAACGCGCACAACACCCAGCTGCCGAAGCAGGCCCAGCGGATGCCCTGGTCGACCGCGGACGGTGCCCACCGCTCCAGCACCAAAGCGGTGACGAAGGCGACCGAGATCGCTACGCAGAGGCCGATGCAGACGCCGACCGTGGCCCGCGCCATGTTCACACCGGCACGCGGCTGCTGCGGCTGGCGGCGCTTGCGCCGCGACTCGATCCACAACAGGTTGCCGGAGTAGAACAGGAAGGCACCGCCGAGGCCGAGCAGGAAGTACAGCCAGACCACCACGCCGTTGCCGAATTCGCCGAAGTGCAGCGCGTAGGCGGCGCTGAGCGTGGCGTGGTTGGCGTCGCGCTGGCCTGGCAGCTGCGAGGCCAGAACGTTGCCGGTGGTCACGTCCAGCGCCACCGCGCCAAGTGGGCCGAGCGTGCCGGTGGATTCGCCGGTGATCTCGATGGTGGCATTGGCATCGCCGGCGTTGGCCAGCTTCAGGTAGGCCGGCTCGAAGTTGGCCACGCCTTGTGCACGGGCGACTTCAAGCGCACGTGCATGCAGCACGCGCAGGCTGCCCGGCGCCGCGGGAATGCCACTGGCGTCGCGCACCGGCGCGGTGTCCATCGCCGTCGGCACCGCCTGCAGCGCCTTGCCGTCGTAGATCAACGGATTGAGCAGGGCCATTTGTACGAACACCAGGCAGAGCAGGGCGCCGGTCACCGCAAACATCAGGTGGAAGGGCAGGCTGAGCACGCCGATCACGTTGTGCGCGTCCTGCCACAACTGCTTGAGATTGCGGCCGGGGCGCAGTGCGAACAGGTCACCGAACAGCTTCGGCAGGTGGATCACCAGGCCGCTGAGCAGGGCCATGCCATACAGCAGGCTGACGATGCCCATCACGTAGATGCCGGCCACCGGCAGGCCGAGGCTGTAATGCAGTTCGTTGACCAGTTCGGCCAGCCCGATCTGCGGCGGCGTCGGGCTGCCGGCGATCTGCCCTGGCCAGGCGTAGCGCCAGCTGCCGTCGTCGGCTTGCCAGTACGCCAGCGGTTGCGGGTGTTCGGTGCCGGGGAAGGTCATGCCGATGTGGCGGCGCGCCTCCGGATGCGCGGCCAGAACGTCTTCCAGCAGGTACTGTGCGTCGTCCAGGCCGGCCGGCAATGCGCTGGCTGCACCCGGGGTCTGCCATAGCGGCAGGTCGTGGTGGAACAGGGTCAGTGCACCGGCATAGAAGGCTACGAACAGGCCGAAGCCGGCGACCAGGCCGACCCAGGTGTGCAGGGTGGTGAATGTGCGCAGGGTCTGCGAACTGAACTTCATGCGGCGGGTCTCATTGCACCGCGCCGGTGAGGCGCAGCAGCGCGAGCACGGCGAAGCCGGCGGCGCCACTGCCCGCCAGCACCAGCCAGGCGCGCAGCGCGCTGCGGAAACTGAACGCCCACAGGGCGGCCAGCATCCACAGCGGGATGAAGGTGATCAGGCTGGGCACCAGCGCGTTCTGCCATGGCCCGGGCGGCAACCAGGTCACCAGTCCGGTCGCGGCGGCGGCCAGGAGGAAGCCGGCCACGATGCCGGCGAAGGCGCGCGGCCACATCACGGCGACTCCGTGCCGGGGCGATGCCAGGCGGCCAGTGCCGGCAGCAGCATCGCCGCCAGCATCCAGGTGCACAGCATCGCCACCAGGCCGGCGGCAAAACCGAGCTCGGCCATCCACAGCCACAGCGCGGCAGCGGCGGCGACCAGGCCGATCTGCCGCCCGAGGCGGCCGGCACGGCGCAGGCGCGGCCAGCGGCAGTGCGGCGAGGCGGCATAGAACGCCAGCGCCGAGAACATCGCCGCCAGCATGCCCAGGCTGCAGAAGCCGAGCGTGGAAAGGCCGACGGTGATCATTGCGCGCGACCTGCGCGGCTGCAGGCTGGCGAACGCGGGGCACGGGCGGGGCCGGCGGGAGCCGGTCGGAGCGGGTGGCGCATCACAGGGTCCTGGGGGAAAGCGGGCAGGCTGGCACGGGGCGACCTGCGCCGACATGGTAATCATTGCAATTTGACGCCGCCAGCGAAGCCCATTCAGCGGGCCGTACGGTAGCCCTTGGGCTTTCCCGTGCGCTGGTTTAAAATCATTGTTGAATCCTCACTGGAACAAGGTGGCCCGCGCCCAGCGCCGGCCGAGCGTGCGACATGAGCACTACCACCGCCCACTGTTGACCTGCCCCCGAAGGCCCGAGTTCCCGGCGCCCTCGCGGCGCTTTTTTATTGCCCGGGCGCTGGCCCGGAACCGCTTTCCAGCCCGCCCGCGCGGGCCCCGCACGAAGCCACTGCGATGATCAACATTACTCTTCCCGACGGCAGCCGCCGCGAATTCGAAAACCCCGTCAGCGTCATGGACGTTGCCCAGTCGATCGGTGCCGGCCTGGCCAAGGCCACCATCGCCGGTTCGGTCGATGGCGTGCTGGTCGATGCCAGCGACGTCATCGACCACGATGCCAGCCTGCGCATCATCACTGCCAAGGACGAGGAGGGCGTGGAGATCATCCGCCACTCCAGCGCCCATCTGGTTGGCCATGCGGTCAAGCAGCTGTACCCGGACGTGAAGATGGTGATCGGCCCGGTGATTGCCGAGGGCTTCTACTACGACATCTACTCCGAGCGCCCGTTCACCCCGGAAGACATGGCGGCGATCGAGAAGCGCATGGGCGAGCTGATCGCCCAGGACTACGACGTCATCAAGAAGGTGACGCCGCGCGCCGAAGTGATCGAGATCTTCAAGGCCCGTGGCGAGGACTACAAGCTGCGCCTGATCGAGGACATGTCCGACGACATCCAGGCCATGGGCATGTACTACCACCAGGAGTACGTGGACATGTGCCGTGGCCCGCACGTGCCGAACACGCGCTTCCTGAAGGCCTTCAAGCTGACCCGCATCTCTGGTGCCTACTGGCGTGGTGACGCGCAGAACGAACAGCTGCAGCGCATCTACGGCACTGCCTGGGCCGACAAGAAGCAGCTCGAGGCGTACATCAAGCGCATCGAAGAAGCGGAAATGCGCGATCACCGCCGCATCGGCAAGCAGCAGGACCTGTTCCACCTGCAGGAAGAGGCACCGGGCCTGGTGTTCTGGCACCCGAAGGGCTGGGCGCTGTGGCAGGTGGTCGAGCAGTACATGCGCAAGGTCTACCGCAAGACCGGCTACGGCGAAGTGCGCTGCCCGCAGATCCTGGACGTGAGCCTGTGGCAGAAATCCGGTCACTGGGACAACTACCAGGACGCGATGTTCTTCACCGAATCGGAGAAGCGTACCTATGCGCTCAAGCCGATGAACTGCCCCGGCCACGTGCAGGTGTTCAATCAGGGCCTGCACAGCTACCGCGATCTGCCGATCCGTTACGGTGAGTTCGGTGCCTGCCACCGCAACGAGCCGTCCGGCGCGCTGCACGGCATCCTGCGCGTGCGTGGCTTCACCCAGGACGACGGCCACGTGTTCTGCACCGAGAACCAGGTCGAGGCGGAAGTGACCGCGTTCCACCAGCAGGCGCTGGCGGTTTACCAGCACTTCGGCTTCGATGAGATCCAGGTCAAGATCGCGCTGCGCCCGGAATCGCGCCTGGGCGATGACGCAACCTGGGACAAGGCCGAGGGCGCGCTGCGCTCGGCCCTGTCCAGCAACGGCGTGGAGTGGCAGGAGCTGCCGGGCGAGGGCGCTTTCTATGGCCCGAAGATCGAGTACCACCTGAAGGACGCCATCGGCCGTACCTGGCAGCTGGGCACGATGCAGGTCGACTTCATGATGCCGGGCCGCCTCGGCGCCGAGTACGTGGACGAGAACAGCCAGAAGAAGCACCCGGTCATGCTGCACCGGGCCATCGTCGGCTCGATGGAGCGCTTCCTGGGCATCCTGATCGAGCACCATGCCGGCCAGTTCCCGGCCTGGCTGGCTCCGACCCAGGTGGTGGTGGCCAATATCACCGACGCCCAGGCTGAATACGTCTCGGACGTGACCAAAACCCTTGCGGATCAAGGCTTCCGCGTCAGCGCGGATTTGCGTAACGAGAAGATCGGCTATAAGATTCGCGAGCACACGCTGCAGCGCGTGCCGTACCTGCTGGTCATTGGTGACCGCGAGAAGGAAAACGGCGCTGTGGCGGTGCGTACGCGTTCTGGCGAAGATCTCGGCAGCATGAGCCTCCAGGCCTTCATCGAGCGGCTCCAGGCCGAGGGCGCGTAAGCAAAGGTCCGGCCCGTGCGCATTGGCGCCCGGGCCGGGTTCGACACCCTTGGGAGATCGCAATATCAGTACCCCTGACAACAAACAGAACCGCAAGAATCAGGAAATCCGTGTGCCGCGCGTCCGCGTGATCGGCAGCGACGGAGAAATGATCGGCGTGTTGACGCGTGACGAAGCGTTGTCCATGGCCGAAGATGAAGGCCTGGACCTGGTCGAGATCCAGCCGCAGGCCGACCCGCCGGTCTGCAAGATCATGGACTTCGGCAAGTTCAAGTTCGAAGCGCAGAAGAAGGCCAGCGAGGCCAAGAAGAAGACCAAGCAGGTCGAGATCAAGGAAGTGAAGTTCCGTCCGGTCACGGACGAGGGCGACTACCAGATCAAGCTGCGCAAGATGCGCGGTTTCCTTGAAGAAGGCGACAAGATCAAGGTCAACATCCGTTTCCGTGGCCGTGAAATGAGCCACCAGGAACTGGGTCGCGAAATGGCCAACCGGATCGAGACCGATCTGGGCGAGGACATCGTCATTGAATCCCGTCCGCGCCTGGAAGGGCGTCAGATGGTGATGATGATCGCGCCGAAGAAGAAGACCTGAGGCCTGACGGGCTGCCTTCCGGGGCGCCTGGCGGCTGAATGGAAAGGTGAAAGGACGCCGCTGGCGTCCTTTGCCTTTGTGCGGGCGGCACGGCCGCCGGCGATGTGAAGACGGGCGTGAAAAGGGCAGCAGGGGCTGGTGATGGTCCCGATTTGCCTGTATCATGCCCGGCTCGACCCACCCAGGACGGGTCGTACGCCGATCATGGCAGGATGGAAAGAGCGGCCCAGGCCGCCGCCAGATCAGTCAGAAACCAGGGTCATATCCCATCAAGGACATTGCAATGCCCAAGATCAAGACCAACCGGGCAGCGGCCAAGCGTTTCCGCAAGACCGCCTCGGGCAAGTACAAGTGCGGCCACGCCAACCGTAGCCACATCCTCACGAAGAAAGCGACCAAGCGTAAGCGTAATCTGCGTCAGACGGGCCATGTCCGTGCAGAAGACGCCGGCCGTCTGGACCGCATGCTCCCTTACCTCTGAGGAACTGAAAAATGGCACGAGTTAAGCGTGGCGTACAGGCGCGTCGCCGCCACAAGAAAATTCTGGATCTCGCCAAGGGCTATTACAACGCCCGTCGCAAGGTCTTCCGCGTTGCCAAGCAGGCGGTCATCAAGGCACAGCAGTACGCCTACATCGGCCGTAAGCAGAAGAAGCGCAACTTCCGTTCGCTGTGGATCACCCGCATCAATGCGGCTGCCCGCATCAATGGCCTGAGCTACAGCCGCTTCATGAACGGTCTGCTGAAGGCCGGCATCACCCTGGATCGCAAGGTCCTGGCTGACATCGCCGTGCACGACGCAGCCGGCTTTACCGCACTGGCCGAAAAGGCCAAGGGCGCGCTGGCGGCATAAGTCCTTCCCGATGCCGTAACCGTTCCTCGGAACGGTGTCAGGTCAAGGCAATGCATGGGGAAGGGCGCAAGTCCTTCCCCATTCTTTTTTGGGTCCCGGCGTGGCCACAGCGGCAGCGCGGGGACGGCGGTGGCGACAGGGGTCGGCCCTTCGCGCATCGCGATGGCAGATCGACTGGAGTTCCGGCCCCCCATGAGCGACATCCAATCCCTCACCACCCAGGCGCTGGCCGATGTGGCCGCCGCACAGAGCCCCGACGTGCTGGAACAGCTGCGCGTGGCCCTGCTTGGCAAGAGCGGCAGCATCACTTCGCAGCTCAAGCAGCTCGGCGCGTTGCCGGCTGACGAGCGCAAGGCTGCCGGTGAAGCCATCAACCAGGCCCGCGACGCGCTGAGTCACGCGCTGGGCGAGCGTAAGGCGGTATTGGAAGACGCCGCACTGGACGCGCGCCTGGCCGCCGAATCGATCGACATCACCCTGCCGGGCCGCAGCGCCGAGCGCGCTGGCCTGCATCCGATCACCCGCACCCTTGAGCGCATCACCGGCATCTTCGGCCGGCTGGGCTACGAGCTGTCGGAAGGGCCGGAGATTGAGGATGACTGGCACAACTTCGAGGCGCTGAACTTCCCGCCGCACCACCCGGCGCGCGCCATGCACGACACCTTCTACTTCGGCGACGGCCGTCTGCTGCGCACGCACACCTCCGGTGTGCAGGTGCGCTACATGGGCGACCACGCGCCGCCGCTGCGCATGATTGCCGCCGGCAAGGTGTACCGCAGCGACAGCGACCAGACCCATTCGCCGATGTTCCACCAGGTGGAAGGCCTGCTGGTCGATGAGCATTCGACCTTCGCCGACCTGAAGGGCACGCTGGCCGAGTTCGTGCGCGCGTTCTTCGAGCGCGATTTCGAAATGCGTTTCCGCCCCAGCTACTTCCCGTTCGTTGAACCCGGCGCGGAAGTGGACATCGCCTGGCAGCAGCCCGATGGCAGCACCCGCTGGCTGGAAGTGCTCGGCTGCGGCATGGTCCATCCGAACGTGCTGCGTAACGTCGGCATCGATCCGGAGCGCTACACCGGCTTTGCCTTCGGCATGGGCGTGGAGCGCTTCGCGATGCTGCGCTATGGCGTCAACGACCTGCGCGCGTTCTTCGAGAACGACGTGCGCTTCCTGAAACAGTTCGCGTAAACCACCAGGTAGCGCCGGGCCATGCCCGGCGGACTCAACAACGCAGGCCCAGGCGCATGCGCCGGGCCCACCAGGGTGACACCATGAAATTCTCCGAAAACTGGCTGCGCAGCCACGTCCCGACCACTGCATCGCGCGAAGAACTGAGCGCGGTGCTGACGGCCATCGGCCTGGAAGTGGAAGAAGTGACCGCGCTGGGCGAAGGCCTTGATCACGTGGTCGTTGCACGCATCGTCGAAGCGGTGCGCCACCCGGAAGCCGACCGCCTGCAGGTGTGCAGGGTCGATGCCGGGCAGGGCGAGCTGCTGCAGATCGTCTGCGGTGCACCGAACGCACGCCCGGGCCTGGTCGCGCCGTTGGCGATGGTCGGTGCGCAGATCGGTGAGCTGAAGATCAAGCCGGCCAAGCTGCGCGGCGTGGAGTCCAATGGCATGCTGTGCTCGGCCAAGGAGCTGGGCCTGGACAACGATGCCTCCGGCTTGCTGGAGCTGCCGGACGACGCCCCGGTCGGCCAGACCCTGGTCGAGTACCTGGGCCTGCCGGACGCCAGCATCGAGATCAAGCTGACCCCGAACCGCGCCGACTGCTTCAGCCTGCGCGGTATCGCCTACGACGTCGCCGCAGCCACCCGCAGCGACGTGCTGGATTTCACCGCCGAGGCGATTCCCGCCGTCGGCAGCCGAGAGCTGGCGATCCAGCTCGATGCCGGCGCTGAGGCGCCGCGCTACCTCGGTCGTGTCATCGAGGGCGTCAACGCCGCCGCCAAGACGCCGCTGTGGATGGCCGAGCGCCTGCGCCGCAGTGGTGTGCGCCCGGTCTCGCTGCTGGTCGACATCACCCAGTACGTGATGCTGGAGCTGGGCCAGCCGATGCACGCCTATGACCTCGGTACTCTGCAGGGCAGCATCGCCGTGCGCCGTTCGCGCGCCGGCGAGACCCTGAAGTTGCTGGACGGCCGCGATGCTGCGCTGGACGACAGCTTCCTGGTGATCACCGACGCCGATCGTGCGGTCGGTCTGGCCGGCCTGATGGGCGGCTTCGACACTCGAGTCACCGATACCACCACCGCTGTGTTCCTGGAGGCCGCGCACTTCGCGCCGGCCGCGATCATGGGCCGTGGCCGCAAGCTGGGCCTGCACACCGATGCCGGCCACCGCTTCGAGCGCGGTGTCGACCCGGCACTGCCGCGTACCGCCATCGAGTACGCCACCCGCCTGGTGCTGGACCTGGCCGGCGGTACCCCGGCGCCGGTCACCGAGGCCGTGCGTGAGGCTGACTTGCCGCAGCCGGCAACCATCGTGCTGCGCCGCGCCCGCATCACCCGCGTGCTCGGCATCACCATCGAAGATGCCGAAGTCGAACGCATCCTGCGCGCGCTGGGCATGGACGTGGTTGCCACCGCCGACGGCTGGCAGGTCACGGCGCCGAGCCGCCGCTTCGACATCGCCATCGAAGAAGACCTGATCGAAGAGTTGGCCCGCATCCACGGCTACGAGCAGATTCCGACCACGCTGCCGGGCGGTGCCTCGCGCGTGGCGATGCCGAGCGAGACCCAGCTGGACACGCTGAGCGTGCGTCGCCAGCTGGTCGCCCGTGACCAGCAGGAAACCGTCAACTTCGCCTTCGTCGACGATGCGCTGCTGACCCAGTGGCAGCTGCGCGACAACCTGGTGCCGCTGGCCAACCCGCTGTCGGCCGAACTGGCGGTGATGCGTCCGTCGCTGCTGCCGGGCCTGGTCGCCACGCTCGGTCGCAACGCAGCCCGCCAGCTGGGTCGCGTGCGCCTGTTCGAGATCGGCCGCGTGTTCGCCCAGCAGGTTGGTGATGGCCAGCCGGCACCGTTGGAAACCCCGCGCGTGGCCGCTGCGGTCTGCGGTGAAGCGCAGGCGGTGCAGTGGGGCCTGCCGACCCGCAAGGCCGATTTCCATGACCTGAAGGGCGACCTGGAATCGCTGGCCGCCGCCAGTGGCGCGGTCCTGGAGTTCCGCCCCTCGGACCGTGCCTACGGTCACCCGGCGCGTTCGGCCGAGGTGTTCCGCGACGGCGTGGCGATCGGCTGGATCGGCCAGATCCACCCGCGCCTGGCCAAGGCGATGGACATCGAAGCCGACGTCTATGCCTTTGAACTGGACCTGGAGCCGCTGTCCGCCCGCCGCCTGCCGCGTGCCGGCGAGCTGTCGCGCTTCCCCGCAGTGCGCCGCGACCTGGCGTTCCTGGTGCCTGAGCAGGTGGCCTGGGCCGAGCTGGCGGCGACTGTCCGCCAGGCTGCCGGTCCACTGCTGCGCGACCTGAACCTGTTCGACCGCTATGTCGGGCAGGGCGTCGAGCCGGGATTCAAGAGTCTCGCTATGGGCTTGATTTTGCAGGACAAGTCGCGCACTCTGACGGACCGCGACGTGGATGCGGTAGTGGCCGAGGCGGTCACTGCCATCGAGCGTGAACACCACGCCCGGATCCGCGGCTGAGCGGGCAGCACTCGGGGGTAGCAGGCAATGGCATTGACCAAGGCGGAGATGGCGGAAAAGCTGTTCGACGAAGTCGGTCTGAACAAGCGGGAAGCCAAGGAATTCGTCGACGCGTTTTTCGATGTGCTGCGTGAAGCATTGGAACAGGGACGTCAGGTGAAGCTGTCGGGCTTCGGCAATTTCGATCTGCGGCGCAAGAACCAGCGCCCGGGTCGCAACCCCAAGACCGGCGAGGAAATTCCGATTTCCGCCCGTACGGTGGTCACCTTCCGTCCGGGCCAGAAGCTCAAGGAGAGGGTGGAAGCTTATGCTGGATCCGGGCAGTAACCGCGAACTACCGCCGATCCCGGCCAAGCGCTACTTCACCATCGGTGAGGTCAGCGAGCTGTGCGACGTCAAGCCGCACGTCCTGCGCTACTGGGAAACCGAGTTTCCCAGCCTTGAGCCGGCCAAGCGCCGAGGCAACCGCCGCTACTACCAGCGCCACGACGTGCTGATGGTGCGGCAGATCCGCAGCCTGCTGTACGAACAGGGCTACACCATCGGTGGTGCACGCCTGCGTCTGGATGGCCCCGATGCCCGCGAGGAATCGGCGCTGAGCAACCAGATCATCAAGCAGGTGCGCATGGAGCTGGAAGAAGTGCTGCAGTTGCTGCGTCGCTGACCCCATTTCCCTTGTAATCCGCTATACTTCACGGCCCGCCGCACTGGCGGGCACATCGCAGCATCAGTCGGGGCGTAGCGCAGCCTGGTAGCGCATCTGCCTGGGGGGCAGAGGGTCGTCGGTTCGAATCCGGCCGTCCCGACCACTGTGATGAATCAAGAAGCCTGCGCAGCGATGCGTGGGCTTTTTTGTGCGTGCGATGTGTCCGGCTCATGCGCCTGCGAAGCGATAGATCAGTTCCGGGTCGCCTTCGTCCAATCCGTGCACGATGCCGCTGTCGATGAAGCCACTGGCATCCAGCAGGCGCTGCATGCCGATGTTGGAGGCATTGGTCGAGGTGAACAGTTTGCGCCGGCCATGCAGTGCGATGGCCTGGCGCAGCAGTGCGGTACCGATGCCTTGGCCGCGCTGTGCGTGCGCCACCATCAGCATTTCGATGAAGGCTTCGCCGAAGAAGTGGTGATGAATGACCAGGTAGCCGACGGCCCTGCCGTTCTGCTCGGCAACCTGCACGCCGCCGCGTGCCAGCCAGTCGCCGATCTGCAGGGCCCGGCCTGGATCGATGGCCGCCACGCTGTCGAGCGCGATCAAGGCATTGGCGTCCTGGATGCTGCCGTCACGCAGGTGTGGGAAGTGGGAAGTCCGGTTCATCGCGGGCGCAGCTTCAGCAACAGGCCGCCACCCGACATAAAGCAGGCGAGCAGGATGGCGATCGACAGCGGCAGATCGAATTCATTGCGGCCGAGCAGGGCAAACGCCAGGTGGACCAGTGCCGTGCCAATGCCGAGCGCGCCACACACCAGTGCATAGCCGCGTGCCGTGGATGTGCCCAGCAGGATCTGGCGATAACCCCAAAGCACAGCGCCGACAGCGAACAGGTTGAACAGCAGGAAGCCCTGGATGCCACCGGGGACATGGAACATGGCCCATTCCTGCCAGAACGCAGCGTCGATCTGATGCAGGATCAACGCCAGCAGTGTCGCCAGATACCATCGTTCCATGTCGTGCTCCCTGCCATGCGGGCCATAGTCTATCGGCTCCGCCTTGCACGCACGCCTACTCGTTGCAGCCAGAGCGTGTTCGGCAGTCAATACACCCGGAACTCGGCCCGGCAGCCGTCGCTGACCCACACACCGCGGCGGTCCCAGCCCCAGTTGCGGTCCTCGATGCAGGCCGTTACCGATTTCTGCTTGACCAGGCGCACCTCGTGGCGCACACGGATACGGCATTCCTTGTCCTTCTTTTCGTAGGACTCGCAGACCAGGCGCTCACCATCATCGTCACGGTTCCGGCCGCGGCCCGGCCAGCGTCCGCGCCCATAGCCGTCGGCGACGAACTCGGCGCGGCAGCCGTCGGTCACCCACAGCATGCGACGGCTCTGGCCCCAGTTCCTGTCCTCGACGCAGCGGGTGACCGAGAGCTGCTTTGCCAGGCGCATGCGGCCCTCGATCGGGCACTGCTGGGTCTTGTTGAACTGGGATTCGCAGCGCAGCACGGGAATGTGATCGGCGTCGTAGTCCTGGGCGGCCACGGCAGTAGCGGCCAACAACAGGGCAAGGGCGGTACCGGCGATCGGCAGCAGCAGGCGATGGGTCATGGGGAGTCTCGGGTGGGGAACGGGCGGCAAGAATGGCCCAGGCCGGGGCTGCCGGAACGGATCGTTCCGGCGATGGCTCAGTGGGGATTTAGTAGTGCGCACGAGCCCATGCAGGGGCTTACATCCCGTATCATCGCTGCACATCCGATCGCATCGGTTTACACCCTCTTACATGTCTCCCACGCCGGTCGGCACAGCCTGTGGCTGTTGTCACTGGCATGCGGCCGGCGCGTGGAGGACGATGCGCGGACCACGACGACCACAGGGGGTTGCGTTGATCAGCAGTACCGTCATTCATCGCTCGGCCGACGCAGGTGGCGCCGAGGTGCGAGTCCTGGACACCACGTTCAAGGGCAAGCATGTGTTCATTGCCTGGGGCCTGCGCGGGCCGGAACTGACCCGCAGCGCGGACCCGGCTGCCACCGTGGCCGCACGCAAGGCGCTGCACGCGGTTGCCGGCCACAGCGAGGGGCCGCGCAGCCCGGAAGTGTTCATCGCCAACCAGTCAGCGGTGGCGATCACGGTCTATCGCCTGCTTACCGAGGCGCGCTCCGGCGATGCCATCTTCTTCCTGTGCGATTCACAGGCGGTGGTCGAGTGGCTGATCACCGCGCTGGAAGTGCAGGGCGCGGACTGATTCCGCGCTGCATCGCAGGCAGGATCAGGCCAGTGCCGCGTCCACCGCGGCCCGCGCATGCAGGGTGGTGGTGTCGAACAGCGGCACTGCGCTGTCCTCGTCGCGCACCAGCAGCATGATCTCGGTGCAGCCGAGGATGATCGCTTCGGCACCGCGTTCGACCAGGCGTGCGATCACGTCGACATAGACCTGTCGCGAGCGATCACTGACCACGCCGGCGATCAGTTCCTGGTAGATGATGTCGTGCACGCTGCGACGATCATCGGCATCTGGGACCAGTACCTCCAGGCCGAAGCGATCCTGCAGCCGGCCGCGGTAGAAGTCCTGTTCCATGGTGAAGGCGGTGCCGAGCAGGCCCACCCTGCGCATGCCCGACTGCACGATGGCCTGAGCGGTGGGGTCGGCGATATGCAGCAGCGGCAGTGGGCAGACCGCCTCGATGCGGTCGGCCAGCTTGTGCATGGTGTTGGTGCAGATCAACAGCAGATCGGCGCCACCGGCCTGCAGGCGCCGTGCAGCGTCGGCCATATGGTCGCCCAGCGCATTCCAGTCGCCTTCATGCTGCAGCTGCTTGATGTCGGCGAAGTCCACCGACCACAGCAGCAGCTGCGCCGAATGTGCGCCACCGAGGCGCTGCCGCACGTCCTCGTTGATGAGCCGGTAATACTGAGCCGAGCTTTCCCAGCTCATGCCGCCGATCAGGCCAAGGGTCTTCATGCACAGCTCCATGCCGGGGAGCCGTCATTGCAGCACAGCCGATGCGGGAGTTGCACTACACATTAGTAGTTGCTAATGTGTTGGTCATGATCGAGAACGCTCTGTTCAAGGCGCTGGCCGACCCCACCCGCCGCCACATCTTCGAAAAGCTGGCCGGGGGCGGGCAGCATGCCAGCGCGCTGCGCGAGGGCATGGCGATCAGTCAGTCTGCGATGTCCCAGCACCTGGCGGTGCTGCGCGATGCCGGGCTGGTGAGCGAACAGCGCCAGGGCCGCTTCGTCCACTACGAGGTCGATCCGCGCGGGCTGGCGCACATCGGCAACTGGCTGCAGCGCTACCGGGCCTACTGGCCCGCGCGGATGGATGCCTTGCAGGATCTGCTGAAGGAGATGGACTGATGGACGATGTTCTGCACGAAGCGGCTCCCGCGTTGGTGATGGAGCAGTGGCTGCCAGCGCCACCGGAACGGGTCTGGCGCGCACTGTTCGATCCGGCGCTGCGTGAGCGCTGGTTGCCGGCGGCCGATCTTGCCGATCCGCAGCCTTGCCTGTGCGAGGAGGGGCGGGAGCTGGGGTTCCACCTGCGCGATGCGCAGCCCCCGCATCTGCACAGCCTGGTGTGTTTCCGGCTGCGCGCGGATGACGGTGGAGGGACGGTGCTGACCATCGTGCATCGGCTCACCGACCTGCGCGCGCTGCTGCCGTTGGCCGCCAACGACGATCATCGCACCATGATGCGCGCGGCCTGAGGCGGCGCCTGGATCGAACGCTACAGGGAGCAGGCACATGCGGGACAGAATGCAGCTGATACCGATGGTGGTGGAACGCAGCGAGCGCGGTGAGCGCTCCTATGACATCTACTCGCGGCTCCTGCGTGAGCGCATCATCTTTCTCAACGGCGAAGTCGATGACACTGTGTCGGCGCTGGTCTGCGCGCAGCTGCTGTTCCTGGAATCGGAAAACCCGGAGAAGCCGATCCATCTGTACATCAACTCGCCGGGTGGGGTGATCTCCAGCGGCCTGGCGATGTACGACACCATGCAATACATCGCGGCCCCGGTGCATACGCTGTGCATGGGCACCGCGCGGTCGATGGGTTCGTTCCTGTTGATGGCCGGCGAGCCCGGTCACCGCGCGGCGTTGGCCAATGCCAGTCTGCATGTGCACCAGCCGCTGGGCGGGGTGCAGGGCCAGGCGTCGGACATCTTCATCCACGCCGAGGAAATGCAGCGCACCAAGCAGCGCATCACCCGGCTGTATGCGCAGCATTGCGGACGCAGTGTCGAGGAGGTCGAGCAGACCCTGGACCGCGATCGTTTCATGAGTGCCGAGCAGGCATGCGAATGGGGCTTGATCGACCAGGTACTGTTACGGCGCGACGCGCTCGCGGCCTGAGCCTGCCTCTGTAACCACCGCATCCATGCTGCGCTGTGTGTGCCGCGCCAGGCCGGCGCACTCTATGCTGGTGGGATCTTCTGAAGTGGATGTCCGATATGGCCCTGCATACCTGGTGGTGGTTCCTCGCCACGGTGTTCGTTCTGTGTGGTACGCCGGGGCCGAACATGCTGCATATCCTCGGTCGCAGCGTCGGGCTCGGCTTTCGCGGCAGCGTGCCGGCGATGGCTGGCTGCCTGCTGGCGATGCTGCTGGTGCTGGCGGCCTCCGCAGCAGGCCTGAGTGCGCTGCTGCATTCCTCGCCGATGCTGTTTGAGGTGCTGCGCTATCTTGGCGTGGCCTATCTGGCCTGGCTGGGCCTGAAGGCATGGCGTGACAGTTGCCGGCCGGCACCACCGGTGACGGTCGATGCCGCGCTGCCGATTGCGGCGTCGCTGGGCGCGTGGAAGGTGTTCCGTGGTGGCCTTCTGGTGGGCCTGAGCAATCCCAAGCTGCTGCTGTTCGCTGCGGCGTTCCTGCCGCAGTTCGTCGACCCGTCGCGTGGCCAGGCGCTGCAGTACAGCGTGCTGGTTGCCACCTTCGCTGCCTGCGAGTTGTTCTGGTACGTGATGTATGCCGCCGGTGGCCATGGCCTGCGCCGATGGTTGGCCAAACCCTTCGCGCGGCGCTGGTTCGAGCGGCTGGTGGGCAGCGTGTTCCTGGCCTTTGCGGTGGCCCTTCTGCGTTTCCGCCCGCGCTGATTCACGCCGTGCACGCGGCCTGTTCACGACTGCCGCATCGGCTACGCCCTAGCCTGATCATCCAGTACGCAGTCCCCACGGGGAAAGGTTTGACATGATCAAGTGGGCCATCATCTTCGCCATCATCGGCGTCATTGCGGGCGTGCTCGGCTTCGGCGGCATTGCTGGCGCCGCGGTCGGCATCGCCAAGTTCCTGTTCTGGGCCGGCATCATCATCGCCGTGGTGCTGTTCCTGCTCGGCATGACCGTAGCGAAGAAGGTCAGCTAGCGTTGACCGCGCAGCAGTGTGCTCAGTGTGCGCTGCTGTGCGAGAAAAGGTTGATCACCAGCACGCCGGCACAGATCAGCCCGATGCCGATCAGCGCCGGTGCATCCAGGCGCTGCTTGAAGACTACCAGCCCGATCAGCGAGATCAGCACGATGCCGACACCGGACCAGATCGCATAGGCGATGCCGGTCGGGATCGACTTCATCGTCACTGACAGCAGGTAGAAGCACAGGCCGTAACCGACCAATGCGCCCAGTGTCGGTGCCAGACGGCTCATGCCATCGGACGCCTTCAGCAGCGAGGTGGCGATCACTTCCAGCACGATCGCAGCGGCGAGATAGGCGTAGGGGTTCATTACAGGCTCCGGCTCACAACGGGTCGCACAGCTTCAGGGCCTGCTCGGCCATGGCCAGGGCGTTGAGGCGCTCCTCTTCATCCAGCGGCCGGCCATAGGCGGTGGCCCAGTAGCCGTCGGCGGCACAGCGCGCGGCATACAACCGTGCGTCGTTGGCTTCGTCAGGGAATTCGGCCAGCATCGCGCGCTTCCAGGTGCGCCAGTGCGCCAGTAGGGCCGGTTCCATCAGATTGCCGAGGGTCAGGCCGATGTCGTTGTCTTCTTCCTGCTGCAGCAAGTGCTCGAAGTTGGCCTGCACATAGGCACGGCTGAAGCAGCCATGGCCAGGTGCGTTCTGCAGCAGCAGGGCGCGCACGCGTGCTTCGAATTCGCCAATAAGTGCGCCGATGGCTTCATCCACCAGTGCCTGCTTGCTGCTGAAATGATGGAACAGCGCACCCTTGCTGACACCGGCGGCCTGCGCGACGTCCTGCACGGTCAGCGCGGCCAGGCCATGACGGCCGATCACTTCAATGGTTGCCTGCAGCAATGACTGGCGCACGCTGTCGGGCGCCTTGCGGCGCGAACGGGAGGGGGATGCGGACATGGCGGGAAGAAACCGACTGGACGGTACGATTGTAACGCAGGCCCGTGGCGGTACCGCGCTGCCGGCCAGGGCCGGCAGCGGAACCGTCATGCGTCGATGCGGGCAAAACGCGGCTGCGGTCCGTGTTCGCCCGGTACCTGTTCGACGAACATGGCGTACGGGCGCACCCACAGGCCACCTTCGCCATAGAGCGCGCGATACAGCACCAGTGGCTCCAGCGTCTCGCTGCTGCGGACGATATCGAGCACTTCGTACTCGCCGCCCTTGAAGTGGCGGTAGCGACCCGGGCCCAGGGTGGGTAGCGGGCTCAGCTCAGCCATGGTGTGCGCGCCTCACTTTCGTGCCGGGCTGGCCGGCTTCGCGCAGTACGCATCAATGGCCTCGGCGGTATTGGCCAGGCCCTGGGCTTGTGCCAGTTCCCACGGACGCTCGCAGCGCTGGCTGTGTTCGCACCACTGGTAGCCGGCCGAGCCGATGCAGCCGTGGGCGTCGCGGTCACCGCCGACCATCGGTGTGGCCGGCGCAGCCGCTGCCGCGTCAGCGCGCGCAGCTGCCTTGTCCTGGCTCGCGCAGGCGGTCAGGAGCATCAGGAGGGGAATCAGGAGAAACGCTTTCATCGGGCCGGCTCCGTGCCTAAAGCGACAGTGTCTGTCGCAAATAACCCTTCAGCAAGCGCTCTCTACACGACGGCGCGGATCAGTTCCTCGATCAGCACCAGATAGCAAGCCACGAAGTAGAACTTCAGAAGCGTTGAACGCTGCTGGAAAAAGAAGGTGCGCATGTGGAGGGGGCCCCTGTTGGTGACAGTAGTGTGAAGCCGTGCTGACTCCGTGACAAGGATCACGAAATGAATTCGGTAAACGGACTCAGCGATGTGAGGGCAGGGGGTGGCCGACCGAATGACGAGGCATTTTCGTACAAATCTGATAGGCCTCTCCTGAGGCGCTGGCTAGCCTGACGGGGTACTGGCGGCGGAACCCGCCGACGAATCTTCGAACCCACAGGAGCCTTCCATGGTCTTTACTGTCCGATGCAACACCCAGCACTGGTCCGTGCTGGACCCGCACGCGGATGATGCCGCCCGCTATGCGCGCGGTGCCGACGCGTTCGACGCCGCCGCCGCACTGGCGCTGGAGCACCACCGTCGTACCGGCCAGCCCAGCCGGGTACGGGTTGAGGCGCTCGGAAATGCCGTGGACGCGCTCATCGTCGGGTGACGCGCTGCCGACGGTGGCGCGGTCAGCCACGGTTGGGTTGTTTGAATGGGGAAAGAACCGTCGTTGCACGCCCCCTGTGCGCCGCGTCGGGAATCACTGATGCTTGCGCCATCGTATTCATCTGGAGATATCGATGGGCAAGGCACTCCCCTGGCGCACCCTGGCCTGCACCCTGTTGCCGATGCTGGCAGCCGCCGGTGGCGCACAGGCACAGAGCTATGGCTACGGTTATGACGATGATCGCTATGGCGGTCGTGAAGGCAGCGGCATCGTGCGCTGCGAGTCGATCAAGAACCGCAGCAATGAGTGCCGCCTGGAAGGCCGGGCGCGGATGATCCGCCAGTTGTCGGGTTCGCCGTGCGTCGAGGGCGAAACCTGGGGGCAGTCGCGCTACGGGGTCTGGGTCACCCAGGGCTGCCGTGCCGAGTTTGTCGGTGAATACCGCCGCGGTGGTGGCTGGGGCAATGGGGGCGGTTGGGGCAACGGCAACGGTTGGGGTGGTGGCGAGGTCGTCACCTGTCATTCCAACGGCCACCGCCAGGAGTACTGCGAAGCCCGCATCCGCCGTGGCGTGCGCATGGTCCGCCAGGATTCGCGCAGCGCCTGCATCGAAGGCCAGACCTGGGGTTGGGACCGTCGGGGCATCTGGGTCAGCAACGGCTGCCGGGCGCAGTTCCAGGTGAACTGAGCGTCCCCCTCGAAAATCAGAATAATCTGATACAGCTCACATTTTGAACAACGTATCTTCTGCGATCAGGGCGCCCTCGGGTGTCCCTGATCTGCAACGACAGTCCGTGCCGGTATCGGCTCGGTCGTACGCCAACGTCGATACGCTGCCTCAAGGAGTGAGCCGCATGTTGATCCGCCTGCAATGCGAACAGCGCCAATGGCGCGTGCTGCACCCGGACAGGCCGGAGCCTATCGAGTTCCGCGATGGCGCCCGTGCCTACGATTTCGCCGAAACCCTCGCACGCCTGCACTTTGTCGATACCGGGCAGCGTGCGGCGGTGCGCGTGGAGGCCAGTGGTGCCTTCGTGGAGGCGGTCAGCTACGGCTGACGGCCGGGGCGCGTTTTCGGGGTTCCGCCATCCACGCATGGCGTGGATCCACTGGGTGGTGCTGACCGGCCTCAGCCGGCCGCGCTCAGCGGCGGGGTGCCGGTTGCCAGTTGCGGCCAGCGCTTGAGCACTGCCGCGCGGATGCCGGCGGCATCAATACCGGCTTCAGCCAGCAGGTCCTCGCGGCTGGCGTGGTGCTGGTAGCTGTCGGGCAGGCCCAGGTGCAGGATCGGGCGCAGCACGCCCTCGGCATTGAGCAGCTCGCCGACACCGGAACCGGCACCACCGGCCACCACGTTGTCTTCGATCGTCACCAGGCCCTCGTGCTCGGCGGCGACAGCCAGCACCAGCTCGCGGTCAAGCGGCTTGATGAAGCGCATGTTGACCACGCTCAGGCCCAGTTCGCGGCCGACCTGTTCGGCCGCGGCGACGGTGCTGCCGAAGGCCAGCAGGGCAATACGGCTGCCCTGCAGGCGCAGCTCGCCCTTGCCGATCGGCAGCGTGGACAGGTCGCTGCCGGCGGCCACGCCGGTGCCGGTACCACGCGGGTAGCGCACGGCGGCCGGGCCCGGGTGCTGCAGGCCGGTGCTGAGCATCTGCCGGCACTCGGCTTCATTGGACGGTGCCATCACCACCAGGTTCGGCACGCAGCGCAGGAAGCTCAGGTCGAGGTTGCCGGCGTGGGTTGCGCCGTCCGGGCCGACCACGCCGGCGCGATCGATCGCAAACAGCACGTCCAGGTCCTGGATCGCCACGTCGTGCACCAGCTGGTCGTACGCGCGCTGCAGGAAGGTGGAATAGATCGCCACCACCGGCTTGCCACCCTGGGTAGCCATGCCGGCGGCGAGGGTAACCGCGTGCTGCTCGGCGATCGCCACGTCGAAATAGCGCTGCGGGTATTCCTTGCTGAAACGCACCAGGCCGGAGCCTTCGCGCATCGCCGGGGTGATGCCGTACAGGTGCGGCTCGACGGCGGCGGCATCGCACAGCCAGTCGCTGAATACATCGGTGTAGGTCGGCTTCTTGGCACCGGCCTTGGCTACCAGCCCCTTGTCCGGATCGAACGGGCCCACCGCGTGGTAACCGATCTGGTCGCCTTCGGCCGGCTCGTAGCCCTTGCCCTTGGTGGTCATCACGTGCAGCAGCTTCGGGCCCTTGGAGGCGCGCAGCGTCTTCAGCGCGGACAGCAGCGCCGGCAGGTCATGGCCGTCGATCGGGCCGGTGTAGTGGAAGCCCATTTCCTCGAACATCGTGGACGGCACGAACATGCCCTTCCAGTGTTCTTCCCAGCGCTTCACGAAGCGCGCGGGATTGTTCTTCTTGTCGCCCAGGATCTTCTTGCCGCCTTCGCGCAGTGCGTTGAGCGTGCGGCTGCCGGTGGCGCGGCCCAGCATCTTGGTCAGGCCGCCAACCGCTTCGGAGATCGACATGTTGTTGTCGTTGAGGATCACCAGCAGGTTCGGCTCGGGCTCCATGCCACCGGCGTGCATCAGCGCCTCGAACGCCATGCCGGCGGTCATCGCGCCGTCACCGATCACCGCCACGACCTTGCGGTCGTCGCCTTCGGACTGGCGGGCGATGGCCATGCCGAGCGCGGCCGAGATCGAGGTCGAAGAGTGGCCAACGCCGAAGGTATCGTATTCGCTTTCCTCGCGCTTCGGGAACGGCGCGACGCCGTCCTTCTGCTTGACGGTATGGATCTCGTCGCGGCGACCGGTCAGGATCTTGTGCGGATAGGTCTGGTGACCGACGTCCCAGACCAGCTGATCGACCGGGGTCTGGTACAGGTAGTGCAGGGCCACGGTGAGTTCGATCACGCCCAGGCCGGCGGCGAAGTGGCCGCCGCTCTTGCCCACCGATTCGATCAGGTAGGCGCGCAGTTCATCGGCGACCGCCGTCAATTCGGATTCGTCGAACGTGCGCAGGTCATCCGGTGTCTGGATGCGCGCGAGGCGGGGATAGCGGGCAGAGTCGATCATCATGTTCGCACTTGTTCTGAACGCCCATTTTCGCCCTCAAACGGGGGTGGGGCAAGCAAACGCCGCCGTCCGTGACAGGACGGTGAGGGTTGCATTTTCGGCGATTCAGGTGCTCAGTTTTGACCGCTTGGGCAATTGCGCCTTCAGGAAGGCCATCTGGTCGGCCAGGATGTTGCGGTTGGACAGGATCAGGTGCTCGATCCAGCTGGGCCGGTAGGGCACCGCCAGCAGTGGCATGCCGGCCTGCTGGGGCGTGCGGTCGCTCTTGCGCGAGTTGCAGTGGAAGCAGGCGGTGACCACGTTTTCCCAGCAGTCCAGGCCGCCCTTGGACAGCGGCATGACGTGGTCGCGGGTGAGCGTGGGGCGGCCGAACTGCTGGCCGCAATACATGCACAGGTGGGCGTCGCGGGCGAACAGGGCCGGGTTGGTCAGGTTCGGTGTGGGGTCGATCGCACGGGAGCGGGCATGGCCACGCGCGGCGATGATCGGGTGCAGGTCCATCCCGCTCTGCAGGCCGCTGAAGCGGTTGATGCCGCCGTGGATGTGCAGGCAGGGGTCGCCGAGTGTCCAGGCCACCGCTTCGCGGGCGTAGAGGCAGGCGGCATCCTGCCAGGTGATCCAGTCCAGTACGCGTCCGTGGGCATCAAGCGAGAGCAGCCGGACCGAACCGGGGCGATGCAGCGTCGTGGCGTTGGGCGATGCTTCGGCGCCCGGAGCAGAAATCGGGGCTCCGGCTTCGATCAGACCCAAGCGTGTAGTGTCTGTCTCCATCGGGAGAACAGCTTATACCTGAATCATTGCGATTTGGGTATCGCCTGGAGGGCGATACCCAAATCGCAAGATTCAGGTCCGCGCATTCCTCCTATCCCCCGCACCTGTCGGTGCGCCCCCCTTAACAAAGGGGGGGCTTTTCTCCAGATGGATTTCGGTGGTTTCCATCCACGCGTGGCGTGGATCTACGGCAGATCGCGGGGGACTGTCAGAGGCGGGGCGGTGTGGGTTGGCAGGACCGTTGGCGCCATGGATGGCGCCATCGAGCCCCCAAGGATGGGTTTACGGCGTGTCCTGCCAGCCCATACCGTCCCGCCATCCACCGGGATGCAGCTGTTGCTGTTGCGGTTGCCGGCCAGCGGCCGGCACTACCGCGGGTGCCGGGCGCCGCCCGGCTCAGGCGCCGAAGCGCTCGTCGTCCATCGCCATCAGCGGGGCGGCGCCGGCCTGGATCGCGGCGGCGTGGCTGAGCGTGCGCGGCAACACGCGGGCGAAGTAGAACCGTGCGGTCTCGCGCTTGCCCTGGGCGAAGGCGGCGCCATGCGCGCTGGCATCGGCGGCGGCCACGCTGCGGGCCCACCAGTAGGCCAGCACCACGTAACCCGAATAGAACAGGTAGTCGTAGCTGGCCGCGCCGAGTTCGTCCGGATTGGCGGCCGAGCGCTGCAGCACATCCATGGTCAGCTTGCCCCATTCGGCGGCCTTGGCGCGCAGCGGGCCGATGAACTCGGCCAGCGCTTCGTTGCCCTCGTTGGCCTTGGCGAACGCCTCGATCTCGGCCAGCATCAGCTTCAGGCCGGCGCCCTGACTGGAGGCGGTCTTGCGGCCGATCAGGTCCAGCGCCTGGATGCCGGTGGTGCCTTCATACAGCGTGGTGATGCGCGCATCGCGGGCCAACTGCTCCATGCCGTGTTCGCGGATGTAGCCGTGGCCGCCGAAGCACTGCAGGGCGTTGTAGGTGTTCTCGATACCCCATTCGGTCTGGCAGGCCTTGGAGATCGGGGTCAGGAAGCTCACCAGGGTGTCGGCGCGCTCACGCTCGGCGGCATCGTCGGCGTGGTGGGCGACGTCGATCAGGGTGGCCGCGTGCAGTGCCAGCAGACGGCTGCCTTCGACCAGCGACTTGATCGTCAGCAGCATGCGGCGCACGTCCGGGTGCACCAGGATCGGGTCGGCCGGCTTGTCCGGGAATTTGGCGCCGCTGAGCGAACGCGACTGCAGGCGCTCGCGGCTGTATTTCAGCGCGTTCTGGTAGGCGCGCTCGGACAGGCCGATACCCTGCAGGCCGACGCCCAGGCGCGCAGTGTTCATCATGGTGAACATGGCCTGCAGGCCCTTGTGCGGCTGGCCGACCAGGTAGCCCTGCGCACCATCGAAGTTCATCACGCAGGTGACCGAACCCTTGATGCCCATCTTGTGCTCGATCGAGCCGCAGCGCAGCGCGTTGCGCTCGCCGACATTGCCATCGCGGTCGACCTTGAATTTCGGGGTGACGAACAGCGAGATGCCCTTCGCACCCGGGGGCGCGTCAGGCAGCTTGGCCAGCACCAGGTGCACGATGTTGCCGGTCAGGTCGTGCTCGCCGGCGGTGATGAAGATCTTGGTGCCGGTGATCGAATAGCTGCCGTCGGCATTCGGCTCGGCCTTGGTCTTGAGCAGGCCCAGGTCGGTGCCGCAATGCGGTTCGGTCAGGCACATGGTGCCGGTCCAGCGGCCCTCGATCAGTGGCTTCAGGAAGGCCTCGTGCTGCCACGCTTCGCCGTGCTGCTTCAGGGCTTCGATGGCGCCGTGCGAGAGCAGCGGGAAGTTGCCCCAGGCGAGGTTGGCGGCATTGATCATTTCGTTGAGCGGCACGCCCAGAGTGTGCGGCAGGCCCTGGCCGCCCAGCTCCGGTGCGGCGGTCAGGCCGGTCCAGCCGCCGTCCACGAACTGGTCATAGGCCTGCTTGAAGCCGGGCGGGGTGGTCACTTCGCCGCTGGCCTGGTCGAGCACGCAGCCGATCTCATCGCCGACGCTGTTGAGCGGTGCCAGCACGGTGGCGCTGAAACGGCCGGCTTCTTCCAGCACGGCATCGACCACGTCGGCGGTGGCGTCGGTGAAGCCCAGGCGGGCGAACAGGGGTTCGACCTTGAGCACGTCGTGCAGGCCGAAACGGAGGTCGGAAAGCGGGGCGGTGTAGCTGCTCATCAGGTACGTCTCGATCAGGGACAGGGGGAGCGGCGGCAGGCGCCGCGGCGGAAAGTGGAGTCAGCGCAGCACGCCGGGCAGGCCCGGGGCCTGGTTGAGGGTGCTGCGGCTGATGATGTCGAAGCTGCGCTGCTTCTTTTCCTGCGGCGTGGCCGCCACCGAACCCTTCAGGCCATAAGCGAGGGTGCGATTGCCGGCCAGTGCGTCGGCCACCACCAGGCGTGCGGCCGAGCTGGGCACGAGGTCGACATTGATGACGTCGGCCGAGGTGCCGCCGATGGAGATGCCGGGCTTGGCCTGCAGGGTGCCGGCTTCGGTGTCGCCGACGGTCAGGGCCAGGGAGACATCATCGAAGGTCATCGGCATCGAGCTGTAGTTCTGCAGGCGCAGGGCTACGGTCCAGTTGCCGTCGGCGCGCACGGTCAGTTGCTGCAGGCTGGCCGCCGGTTCCGAAACACGCTTGACGATGCCGTTGTTGCAGGCAACAAGGGCGAGGGTGCACAGGACGATCAAGGCGATACGGAAACGGTGGAGCATGGGCGCAGGTCCTCTGGAGGGGTGCGTTGGATAAGCATACTACGGCGTATGGTCGTTTGGATCGCCTGTGGCGACCCGTCGCAGAGGGTAGCGCGTGAAGATGGCGGCCGGGCGTGCGCGGCGCCGGATGGCGCGCGCGTGGTGCGCCGGATGCGGCGCGGTTCAGTCGGCGGGCGTGTCGCGAATCGGAGCCATCAGGCGCAGTGGGCCGAGGTCGTAGCCCATCGTCTCGGCTTTCTCTTTCAACTGTTCGAACCGGGCGCGATCCATTTCCGGCAGGCGCGAGAGGATCCACAGGTACTTACGGTCCGGCTCACCGACCAACGCCCACTGATAGTCCGGGTCCAGTGCCAGGACCCAGTAGTCCGCCCAGACCAGTGGCACCCAGCTCAGCCAGTCCGGCACGAAGCGCACCTGCAGTTGGCCGGGATGGCCGGCAACCGGGCGTGCCACGCCTTCAGCAACCACGCGTTCTCCGTCGCCGTTGCGGCAGGCATTGGTGACACTGATGCGGCTATCGCGGCGCAGCCCGTAGTTGGCGGTGATTTCGCCAACGCACTGCTTCTGGAACGACACCGGAAGATGCGCGATCTCGTGCCACTGGCCTGCGTAGCGATCGATGTCCAGCGTGTCGACTGCGCGTACCGGTTCGGCGGCGATCACCGGGGAGGCGGCCAGCAGCAGGCAGGCGAGCAGGGCGGGGCGAAGATGCATGGGCGGCTCCAAGCAGGAGTCTGGAGCGTAGGTGGCACGGCGCGCGGTGGTGTAAACGTTTCGTCAACCAGGCGGCGCTGGCCTGGCATGGATCCAGGCCTTGCGTGGATGGCAGATCGCAGACAAAAAAAGACCTGCATTTCTGCAGGTCTCTGAAGATGGTGGCCGAAGACGGAATCGAACCGCCGACACGGGGATTTTCAATCCCCTGCTCTACCAACTGAGCTACTCGGCCAAATTGTGCGGCAACCGTGATCAAACCCGGTTTCCGGAAAAAAAAGACCCGCATTTCTGCAGGCCTTCGAAAGTGGTGGCCGAAGACGGAATCGAACCGCCGACACGGGGATTTTCAATCCCCTGCTCTACCAACTGAGCTACTCGGCCACATGTTTCGTTGCAGCGAGGTCGCTGCCAAGGACGCGTATATTACGGAGGTCGGCTGCCTTCGGCAAGCGTTTTGCCAAGATTTCTTCACATTGCCGTCTGCGCGCTCGCAAGTGCTTGATCCTCCGTCGTGGGGCGGGGCATGGTCAACCGATCATCGTCTGCGATGGAAATCAGCAGGTCGCCGCAAGCGCCAATGCTGCAAGGGCAAGGGCCGTGCCGGACCCGCGCCGGTCCGGGCAATGGAACGCTGTTTTCATGGCCGCCATCGGGGATCGCTGCGGCGTAGTGTCGGCACTCCTTTCTCCTGATGCTGGCAACAGCAGAGACCTGGCCATGTCCGATTCCTCGACCACCTCCCGCATCGTGCTCGCCTCGCGTCCACAGGGCGCACCGACCGCCGGCAATTTCCGTCTGGAGCAGGCCACGCTGCCGGCGCCCGGGCCGGGCGAAGTGCTGCTGCGCAACCGTTATCTGTCGCTGGACCCGTACATGCGTGGACGCATGGACGAGGGCCCCTCGTATGCCGCGCCGGTGGCGGTGGGCGCGGTGATGGAAGGGCAGACCGTGGCCGAGGTGCTGCAGTCCCACGCCGAGGGTGTAGCCGCAGGTGATCTGGTGCTGGCGCCGGGTGGCTGGCAGACCCACGCGGTGCTGCCGGCCAAGGCGCTGGGGCGTCGGCTGGATCCGGCCGGCCTGCCGTTGAGTACGGCGCTGGGCGTGTATGGCATGCCCGGTTTCACCGCCTATTCCAGCCTGCATGAAATCGCCCGCCTGAAGCCGGGCGAGACGCTGGTGGTGGCAGCCGCGACCGGGCCGGTCGGCGCGACTGTGGCGCAGCTGGCGAAGCTGCAGGGCGCGCGCGTGGTCGCCATCGCCGGTGGCGAAGCCAAGCGTGCCTATCTGCAGACACTGGGCGTGGACGTGGCGCTGGATCATCGCGCCGCTGATTTCGCCGCGCAGCTGCGCGCGGCGGTGCCCAGGGGTATCGACGTGTATTTCGAGAACGTGGGCGGGCATGTGCTGGATGCAGTGCTGCCGCTGCTCAACGACTTCGCCCGCATTCCGGTGTGCGGCACCATCGCGACCTACAACGAGCGGGGCGTCGAGCAGCCCGGCCCGGACCGGTTGCCCGCACTGTTCAGCCAGATCCTGCGCCAGCGCCTGACCGTGCGTGGTTTCATCGTGCACGACTTCAACCACCTGTGGCCGGACTTCGAACGCGAGATGCCGCAGTGGCTGCGCGACGGCCGCATCCAGTACCGCGAGGATGTGGTGGAAGGGCTGGAGAATGCACCGGAGGCGTTCTTCGGGCTGTTGCAGGGGCGCAACTTCGGCAAGCTGGTGGTGAAGCTGGATTGAGGACTTGGCGGTGTGCCGACCAAGGTCGGCAGCTACCCGGTTGCATCAGCCGTTGGCTGCCTTTTCCCGGCGCAGCAGTTCACGCTTGCGGGCCACGCCCCAGGCGTAGCCGGACAGGTCGCCATCGCGGCGGACCACGCGGTGGCAGGGGACTGCCACCGCGAGCGGGTTGCTTGCGCATGCGCGTGCCACCGCACGGCTCGAGCGCGGCGCGCCGATGCGCGCGGCAACATCCGCATACGACGCGGTCTGCCCGCGCGGAATCTGCTGCAGCGCCTGCCACACCCGTTGCTGGAAGGCGGTGCCGCGGATATCCAGCGGCAGCGTGGCGCCTCGCGAAGGATCCTCGACCAGGCCTACGACCTGTGCCACTAGTTGCTCGTAGCCCTGGTCGGCGCCGACCAGTTCGGCCTGGCGAAAGCGTTGCTGCAATGACTGCAGCAGCGTCTCCGGATCGTCGCCGAGCAGGATCGCGACCACGCCGGTCCCGCTGCTGGCCACCAGCACGCTGCCCAGTGAACTTTCGGCAAGCGCGAAGTGGATGACTTCGCCGCGCCCCCCTGCGCGCCATTGCTTGGGCGTCATGCCCAGCAACTTCGGTGCGTTCTCGTAGAAGCGTCCACTGGAACCGAAGCCAGCATCGTGGAAGGCGTCGGTGATGCGTTCCTGTTGTTCCAGCCCGGTGCGCAGGCGGTCGGCGCGCAGCGCGGCGGCGTACTGCTTGGGGGTCAATCCGGTGGCCTGCTTGAACAGGCGATGCAGACGGGTCGGGCTGCAGCCGGCGATGTCCGCCAGTTCCTGCAGCGAGGGTTCGTCGAGGCTGGTCTGCAGGTGGCGGCAGACCCGTTCGACGCGGGCATCGAGGGTGGTGGCGGTACTGTCCATGGCCGGATTCTGGCACGTGCCGGTGCTGCGGAAACTCCGTTTCCTGCACTCATCTGTGAGGCCCGGAAACGGAGTGTTGGCGGGCCGAAGGCACGGCATCGTGGCGGCCACTTCACAACCGGTACCACGACCATGCGCCTGAACAACAAGATCGCTCTCATCACCGGTGCCAGTGCCGGCATCGGTCGCGCCAGCGCGCTGCGCTTCGCTGCCGAAGGAGCAAAGCTGGTGCTCAACGCACGGCGGCCGGAGCCGCTGCAGGGACTGGCCGAACAGATCCGCGCCGCTGGTGGCGAGGTGGTGGTGCATGCGGCGGATGTGGCTGATCCGGGCACGGCGCAGGCGCTGGTCGATCTGGCCCAGCAGTCCTTCGGTGGTCTGGACATCGCGCTCAACAATGCCGGCATGCTCGGCCCCGGTGTACCGGCAGCGGAGTTCCCGGTGGATGCCTGGCGCGAGGTGATGGCCACCAATCTCGATGCGGCCTTCCATGCCGCACGCGCGCAGTTGCCGGCATTGCTGGCACGCGGCGGTGGCTCGCTGGTGTTTGTCGGCACCTTTGTCGGCCACACCGTGGGCTTCCCGGGCATGGCGGCCTATGCGTCGAGCAAGGCCGGGCTGATCGGCCTGAGCCAGGTGATCGCCGCCGAATACGGGGCGCGTGGCGTGCGCAGCAACGTGCTGCTGCCCGGTGGCACCGATACCGAGATGGGGCGGCAGGCGGCGCCTACGGGCGATGCGCGTGATTTCGTGCGCTCGCTGCACGCACTCAAGCGCCTGGCCGAACCGGAAGAAATCGCCAATGCGGCGCTGTTCCTGGCCAGCGATGAAAGCAGTTTCGTCACCGGTACCGCGATGCGCGTGGAGGGTGGCGTGTCGATCACCCGTACCTGAGCGCGGTTACGTGCGTGGTGAGTAGCGAATGCCGCTGCTGGCCATGAAGCCTTTCGGATCGAAACGGGCCCAGGCTTCGCCCCAGTCGAACCGGGCGTGGCCGCCGCTCAGCTTGCGACCCAACGCCGCGCCCAGCGTGCGGCGCATGAAGGCGACCTCGGCGTCGATCGCCACCTGGGTCGGCCAGCCGTCTTCCAACGTCGCACCAGGCAGACTGACGCCCATCGTCACCATGTCGAGCTGTTGCCCGTGGAAGCACAGGCTGATGCCAGCGGGCGCACCGCCCAGGCTGAGCCGGTGCAGGCTCAACCAGCGATAGCCGGTGCCGACATCACGCTCCCCACTTGCCAAGGTGGCAAAGGCGATGCGCGCTTCATCCAGTGAGAGGGTGGGGCAGATCAAGGCCGACATATTGCCGAGCCGGAGGCTGCCGTCGGTCGCATCGAAGATCATCGGCACGGCGTGTGCTGCGTGCTGGGCAGAAGAGGGCATGGTGCACCCGATATGCATAGTGCGTCGGATTCTGGATGTACCTTGCCGATGGCTGCAAGCCGCGGGCTGCACACAGCGTTCGCACCGAACTGACTGGCGACTTACCCGATCCGCTCTAGCGTGGAGGCAGCGTCGGCCTCTGCCGACGAGGGAGTTTTCGATGAGCGAGCACGATAAAGATCACGGCGACCCGAAGCAGGGCGTGCAGGAAAGCCGCCAGGACAGGAAGCAGGACGACGTGGCCAAGCAGCGGCCGGGGCAGCGCGATCAACAGCTGCGCGATGCGCACTCGCGCAGCCCGCACCGCAAGGACGGCGGCGAGGAGCCGGCCTGAACCGGGATGCAGGAAAGAAAAAACCCGCAGATCACCAGGATCTGCGGGTTCTTCCGAATAGTGGTGGAGCCAAGGAGGATCGAACTCCTGACCTCGTCATTGCGAACGACGCGCTCTCCCAGCTGAGCTATGGCCCCACGGCAGGCTTTCAGTGTAGCGCTGCCTGTGGGGCTTGCCAAGCGGAGGGCAGGGTGGCGGTGTTAGGCCCCGCCACTGGCCCACCTGTTCAGGCCAGTGCCTGACGCAGCCGGGCCCCCGCGCGCTGTACAGCCACGTCCGCGGAGGCCGCTATTCCATGCAGATGGATGCAGGCATGGATCATCCCGGGCAACCGCTCCAGCGTGCACGCCACGTTCGCAGACTGCAGGCGCGCCGCGTAGTGCTTGGCCTCATCACGCAGCGGGTCGTGCTCGCAGCTGAGCACGGAAGCCGGTGCCAGGCCGGACAGGTCCGTTGCGTGGGCCGGCGAAGCGAGTGCAGGCGGCGGATCCATGTCACCCAGATAAGCCTGCCAGCAGCGCTGCATCAGTTCGGCGCTGAGGTAGTAGCCGCTGGCGTACTCGCGGTAGGAATCGCTGCCCATGCCGGCATCCAGCGCGGGGTACAGCAGCAACTGGTGGCGCGGCTGCGGCAGGCCGAGATCACGCAGCAGCAGGCAGCAGGCGGCAGCGAGATTGCCACCGGCACTGTCGCCCCCGATCGCCAGTCGTTGCGGGTCCAGGCCCAGGCCTGCGGCGTTGATCTGCAGCCACTGCCAGGCGTCAGCGACATCATGCAGCGGCACCGGGAACGGATGCTCCGGGGCCAGCCGGTAGCCGACCGCCACCACAACGCAACCACTGGCATTGGCCATCGCGCGGCAGGGACCGTCATAGACTGCCAGCGAACACTGGAACCAGCCGCCGCCATGCGCGAACAACAGGGCCGGCGCCGGTCCGTCAGGCAGCCCTTCGGGGGTATACAGGCGCACTTCCAGCGCCTGCCCGTCACGTGCGACCACGCTGTGTTCGATCACGTGTGCGACCGGCTGCACTGCACCCTGCAGCTGCGGCAGCGCGGTCTCGCTTATCGCGCGCAGTTCGCGCAGGTCCTCCGGTAGCGGATGTGCGGCGACCGCATCGACGAACTGCTGCAGTGTGGGTTCAAGCGGCATGACGCGCCTCCAGCAGGAACGGCAGCAGCTGTTCCAGGAACGCCTGCGGTGCTTCCTCCATGATGAAGTGGCCACAGCCCGGCACGATGCTGCCACGCAGGTCATCGGCGTGTGGTTGCAGGGTCAGCATCGGTGCATCGGCGGTGGCATGCTCGGCGCCGATCGCCAGCACCGGCATGGCCAGGCGGCGTTGCGCACGCAGCTGGTTCTGGCGGATCGTTTCCGGAATCGCTCGGTACCAGGCGAAGCCGGCGCGCAGTGCACCGGGCCGACTGTAAGCGGCAATGTAGGTATCGGCGGCAACAGCATCACGGCGGTATGACCAGCGGTCGAACATGAATTCCAGATAGGCGCGCTCGCGTCCGGTGATCAGTGCTTCCGGCAGGTCGGTCACCTGGTTGAACATGAAGTGCCAGAGGAAGATGTTGTCGGCCGGCGCAGCGAAGATGCCCGGCTCCGGCGCCAGCCCGGGGATGACCGCTTCGGTGACGGCCAGCTGCTGCACGGCCTGCGGTTGGTCGCTGGCCAGCGCATAGGCGATCCACATGCCGATGTCGTGGCCGACCACCTGGTAGCGTTCGTGACCCAGCGCCTGCATGGTCTGGTGCAGTACTGCGGCGGCACTGCCTGTGTCGTAGCCATGCACGGGGCGATCGGATTCTCCAATGCCAGGCGGATCGACCGCGATGGCCTCGAAACCGGCGGCTGCCAGCGCATGCAGCACATGGCGCCAGGCATACCAGGTCTGCGGCCAGCCAGGGATCAGCAGTACGGGCTGGCCGCTGCCTGCCGACACGCAATGCACGCGCTGGCCGTCGATACGCAGGTAGTGATGGCGCAGGGCATCGTCGCCGGCAGTGCCAGCGGAAGAAAGGGTGTTCATGGGGGTTGCTCCGTTGGGGCTCAGGCGATGCCGAGCATCTGCTGCATCTGTGCGGTGCTGATCGGCGCGCCGGCGAAGTCGTCGAAGATCTTGTCGGTGACCGGAATGATGTGGTCGCGGATGAAGGCGGCGCCTTCGCGTGCACCGGCTTCCTGGTCCTTCAGGCAGCACTCCCATTCCAGCGTTGCCCAACCCTGGTAGTCGTACTGGGCCAGCTTGGAGAAGATCGACTTGAAGTCGACCTGGCCATCGCCCAGCGAGCGGAAACGGCCCGCCCGCTCGGTCCAGTCGGCGTAACCGCCGTAGATGCCCTGGCGCCCGCTGGGGCGGAATTCCGCGTCCTTGACATGGAACATGCGGATCAGTGGGTGGTAGATGTCCAGGTACTGCAGGTAGTCCAGCTGCTGTAGCACGAAGTGGCTGGGATCGAACAGGATGCGGCAGCGTTCATGCTGGCCGACACGCTCGAAGAAGCGCTCGAAGCTGGTGCCATCGTGCAGGTCTTCGCTGGGATGGATCTCGTAGCAGAGGTTGATGCCGTTGTCCTCGCAGGTATCGAGGATCGGCCGCCAGCGACGTGCCAGTTCATCGAAGGCTGCATCGATCAGGCCCGGCGGACGCTGCGGGAACGGGAACAGGTAGGGCCAGGCGAACGAGCCGGAGAAGGTGCCCATGTCCTGCAGGCCCAAGCGGCGCGACGCGCGGGCGGCCAGGTGCAGCTGCTGCTGTGCCCACTCGGTACGCGCCTGCGGATTGCCACGCAGCGCTTCGGGGGCGAAGCCGTCGCAGAGTTCATCGTAGGCCGGATGCACAGCCACCAGCTGGCCGAGGATGTGGGTGGTCAGTTCGCTGACCTGCAGGCCGTGCTCGGCCAGCGTGCCGCGGATGTCGTCGCAGTAGTCCTGGCTGTCGGCGGCGGTGGACAGGTCGAACAGGCGTGCATCCCAGGCCGGAATCTGCAGCGCCTTGAAACCGTGGCCGGCCGCCCACGCGGCAATGCCGGCAAGCGAGTTGAACGGGGCCTGGTCGCCGGCGAACTGCGCCAGGTGCAGGCTGGGGCCCTTGAGGGTCTGCATGTGCTGCTCCAATTGTTGGTCGATCAACAAAGAATAGGCGCGACCATCGATGCGGTCAACACCCGCGTTACACTGCGCGCCTCAGAACGGCAGGCAGGCAGATGGCAGGGCGACCGCGCGAATTCGACAGGGACCAGGCATTGCGCAAGGCGATGCTGCTGTTCTGGCAGCACGGCTATGAAGGCACCTCGATGTCAGCGCTGGTGGAAGCGCTGGGCATTGCATCGGCGCGCATCTATGCCGCGTTCGGCAGCAAGGAGCAGTTGTTCCGCGAAGCCGTTGCGCTGTACGAGGACGGCGAGGGCGGTTTCGCGCCACGCGCGCTGGAACAGGCATCGTTGCGCGAGGCGATTGGCAGCATGCTGCGCGATGCGGTGCTGACCTACACCCGCCGTGGCCGACCGCATGGCTGCCTGGTGGTGTCCTCGGCCAGCAGCGTGTCGCCCGATGGCGAGGGCGTACGGGACTGGTTGGCCAGCCATCGCCGCCAGCGCACCGCGGCGATCATCGCGCGCCTGCAGCAGGCGCAGGCCGCCGGCGAACTTCCTGCCGGGGTCGCGGTGCAGGCGCTGGGCGACCATTTTGCCACCGTGCTGCACGGCATTTCGGTGCAGGCCCGTGACGGCATCAGCCGTGAGCGGCTGCTGGCGATGGTCGACGTGGCATTGATGACTCTCAATTCGGGGTCAGATCCTTTTTCCTGAGGAAAACGGATCTGACCCCAGGTAATGCGCTGGGCCCGCGAAGTGCCGGGTGACTGTGCCGAAACCGCTTGTTTCGCCGGGTTTGGGTGCCGCGCAACGAAATCGTAACAATTTGGGGGATAATGACGGCTTGCGCAGTTTTCCTCCTTTTTGCCGCCCGGCTCGCGCAGGCCGCACGGACGCCTCCTCAGAGCATTCCATGCCCTCCCATACCGATTCCCGCCGCCTGTCGGGTATGTCGTCTTCCTTCGTTTCCTTCCGCCGCCACCCGCTGGCGCTGGCCTGTGCCGGCGTGGCCCTGGCTGCCAGCTTCGGCGCCTCGGCGCAGGACAGTGCGCCGACCCCGACCGGGCTGGACACCATCACCGTGACCGCCGAACACCGTGAGCAGAACCTGCAGGAAGTGCCGGTCTCGGTCGGCGTGGTGCAGGGCGAGCGCATGCGCGACTTCACCGCTGGCGGCGACGACACCCTGCTGGCGCTGTCCGGCCGCGTGCCGAGCCTGTATGCGGAAACCACCACCGGCCGCATTTTCCCGCGCTTCTACATCCGCGGCCTGGGCAACATCGACTTCTACCTGGGTGCTTCGCAGCCAGTGTCGATCATCCAGGACGATGTGGTGCTGGAGCACGTGGTGCTGAAGTCCAACCCGGTCTATGACGTGGACCAGGTGGAAGTGCTGCGCGGCCCGCAGGGCTCGTTGTTCGGCCGCAACACCACCGCCGGCATCATCAAGTTCGACACGCTGAAGCCGACCCAGGACTACACCGGCCGTGTCAGCGCCAGCTATGCGACCTACAACAGCGTGTCGATCGACGGCGGCTTCGGCGGCCCGATCAACGACATCGCCTCGTTCCGCGTGTCGGCCCTGTACCAGCACCGCGACGACTACGTCGACAACACCTACAAGGGCCCGAGCGCCGACGGCACGGTCAGCCCGAAGAAGAACGCCATGGGCGGCTTCGATGACCGCAACGTGCGCGCCCAGCTGCTGCTGACCCCGAGCGACCAGTTCTCGATCCTGGCCTCGGCCCACGCCCGTGACTACGAAGGCACCTCGACCCTGTTCCTGCGCGGTGCGCTGACCAAGGGCTCGAACAAGACCGACGTGCCGCGCGACAAGGTCGCCTACGACGAAGCCGGCAACAACCCGCAGGCGTACAAGACCTACGGCGGCTCGGTGAAGGCGCGTTACGACTTCGGCGCGATCGACTTCACCTCGATCACCGCCTACGAGACCACCTCCGGCTACAGCCGTGGCGACACCGACGGCGGCGCTGCGGTGAACTTCCCGGTCAACGGCGTGCCGAACGGTTACGGCCAGTCGATGGGCCGCATCCGTGATCTGGACCAGTGGACCCAGGAATTCCGCCTGGCCAGCCATGACGACAGCGCCCTGCAGTGGCAAGCTGGTGCGTTCTACTTCAACGGCAGCGACACCACCGATTTCTACCAGCGCGCCTGGTTCCTCAACGGTGCCGCACGCAACCCGAACAACTGGGTGCGCCTGCGCAACAAGAACACCTCGTGGGCCGGTTTCGGCCAGCTCAGCTACGCGTTCACCGACAAGTTCACCGTCACCGCTGGCCTGCGCCAGACCAAGGACGAGAAGCACACGCGCCTGCTGAAGACCGCGGACACCGCTGCCGGCGTGGTCACCTACAAGGGCCGCACCGACGTCAAGATGTCCGACACCACCCCGAGCTGGGATCTGAGCGCGATGTACCAGATCACGCCGGACGTGAGCGTCTACGCCAAGGTCGCACGCGGCTTCCGCGGCCCGACCATCCAGGGCCGTTCGGCGGTGTTCAATGCCGATTTCACCACCGCCGATTCCGAGACGATCCTGTCCTGGGAAGCGGGCGTGAAGAGCAGCCTGTGGGACAACCGCCTGCGCCTGAACGCCACCGCGTTCACCTACACCGTCAACGACATCCAGCTCAACGGCAACGATTCGGACGGCAACGGCGTGCTGTTCAACGCCGACAAGGCCAAGGCATACGGCTTCGAAGCGGACATGGAGCTGCGCCCGATCCCGAACCTGACCCTGAGCGCCGGCCTGAGCCTGCTGCACAGCGAGATCAAGGACAAGCGCGTGTACGCGCAGGTCTGCGGCCTCAACGGCCAGGTGGTCTGCACCGTCGGCGACCCGACCATCAAGGTCGGCGCCAACACCTTCGCGCAGATCGATGGCAACCCGCTGCCGAACGCGCCGAAGTACAACGTCAACCTGGCCGCCCGCTACGACTTCCCGGTCAGCGACGCAGGCACCATGTTCGTCTCCACTGACTGGAACAAGCAGGGTTACACCAGCTTCGTGCTGTACGACAGCAAGGAATTCAACTCCAAGGGTGACTTCGAAGGCGGCCTGAAGATCGGCTACTCCGGCAACTACGGTGCCTACGAAGTGGCGCTGTTCGCGCGCAACATCACCAACGAGAAGAACCTCAAGGGTGTGATCGAGAACTACATGGCTGCGGTCTACAACGAGCCGCGCACCGTGGGTGTCTCGCTGAACATGAACTGGTAAGCCTTACCCCGTCGTGTAACGGAAACGGCGCTCATCGAGCGCCGTTTTTCGTTGCTGGCCAGGCATCATCCGTGCTCAAGGAGTGGCGCTGACGCCCTTGCCCAGCGCTGCATCGGACGGCGCACTGGGGCCCAGCACCTGCAGCTGCATCGCCTCCATCCGCTCCAGTACCTCGCGCTGCTTGCCGTTGAGGCCGCGCGAGGTGATTGCGATGTGCTTGCGTGCAGCGTCCAACGGCGCGGGTTGGTAGTGCACCCTGAAGCGGCGCAGGGCGCAGCCCGTCAGCTTGTCGACCGGTGCGCAGTCGTTCGCGTTGAAATCGATATCGCCGTCGGCGGCAACAATGAAGGGGCTGAGCAGGATCTGCCCTTCGTGGGCAGTGAAGGCCAGTGGCGCGTGGGCCTTGGCGATGACCGCCTGGATGCGTACGGCAGGGATGTCTTCAGGGACGATCCTGTCATCCCAGTAGCCTTCGGTCGGGCGCGAGGTTTCGTAGTTCTGGGTGCCCCATGCCACGCAGTTGCCAGAAGCCACGTGCACCGAGATGCAGACCTGCTGGGAGTGCTGATCGGTCAGGACGCCCGGTGGTACCCAGACCTTCTTCCAGGAATAGAAACGGTAGTCGACGTCGGCAAGGCGGGTGGCGCCGATGTCCTTCGATACTTCGTCCATGGTCCCCAGCGGCTTCAGCTTGGCCACGCGGGTGTTCAGGCGGTAGTTCTCCGCACCGTTCAGCAGATAGGTGCCCGGCGGAATCAGATGCACCTCGAACACGTCCATCAACACCGTCCGCTGCGGGCCGGTTTCCAGTTCGTTGGTGTTGAACAGCTGCACATAGCCCTGGGAGGGAATGTCCTTGTGCTGGAAGGACACCCGCGTCGAGAACCCGGGCAGGTCGGTCGAGCGGTTGCCCAGATGAAAGCCGGGGACCGGAGAGCCGACGCCTGGCCCACCGTTGTGCACGACATACGGGGCCGGCACCAGCACGGCAACCAGACCATCGCGGGTGGCACCGTCAATGATGTCCACCAGCTTGGCTGTGTTCTCCTTTTCCTGTGCATAGGAAAGCGGTGCGGCCTGCCCAGCGCATGCCAGGACCAACGGGGTTAGCAGCAGTGCGCAGGCGGTCGCGATCTTGAGGGTCTGCATCGACGTCTCCTTGTCAGTACCGGCAAACCCTAGCACGGCCCCTGCAGGCCTGAGGTGCACGGCGCCGGCGTGGTCCGGCGCCTTGTGCCATCAACGTGCCGGCAGCAGTGCCTGCAGCCGCGATTCCAGTTCCTGCTGGCGCCAGCCGGCCAGTGCGGCGGGCCATTGGCGACGCTCCAGATAGCTTTCGAGGTGCTTGCGCGAGGCAAGGATGCCATCGGGCAGGCCCAGCTCTCGGCTGCGTTCGGCCACCGCATCCTGCAGCTTCTTCAGCGCCTGCTTGTTGCTGTCGTTGGCCGGCAGCGCCAGCGGCGCTTCGGCTTCGTCGGCGAGCGGTGTGTCCAGCGCCTGCCACACCGCAGCGGCGAGCTTGCGCGGTGCCTTGGGGAACTGCTCGAACAGCTTGGCCAGCGCGTCGGCGTCGGCCGGTGGCGTACGCGCCAGGGTCGCCGCCAGTTCGTTGTCCAGGATCCAGCTGCGCGGGCGGTCGCTGCTGCGTGCCTGCACATCGCGCCAGCGCAGCAGGCGCAGCAGGCGGTGCTGCGCGGCGGCATCAAGGAACTGCGCCGAGCGCATCGACAAGTGCGGCCAGCGGTCCTCGTCATTGGCGACGCTGGCCAGCAGGCGCTCGCCGTCGTCATGCAGCCACTGCTGGCGGCCGAGCGCCTGCAGCTTGGCATCGATGGCGTCATGCATCGCAAACAGATGCTCGACGTCGTCGGCGGCGTACTGCAGCTGCGACTCCGACAGCGGCCGGCGCATCCAGTCCGAGCGGGTCTCGCCCTTGGCCAATGCCACGCCGGTGATCTCCGCCACCAGCTTCTGGTAGCCCATGCCGCCGCCGATGCCGGCCAGCGACGCGCCGATCTGGGTGTCGAACAGCGGTCGTGGCAGCACGCCGCAGGCCCACTTGAAGGCGACCAGGTCTTCGCTGGCGCTGTGCATCACCTTGATGATCGATTCATCGGCCAGCCACGGCGCCAGCGCCTCGGTCATGCCGGGAATCAGCGGGTCGATCAGCAGGATGTCCTGGCCGACCGCCATCTGCACCAGTGCCAGCTGCGGCCAGAAGGTGCGCTCACGAATGAATTCGGTGTCAAGGCCGATGCGGGAGGGGCGCTGCTGGAAGTACGCATCCAGCTCGGTGGGGGTGGTGATCCAGGTTGCCACGGGTCAGGGCCTACTACTCGGGTTTGCTCAGGCAGGGGAGAATAGCCTAACGTCGGTCCGCGTCCGTGCCGAAGGAGATCCCGCTTGCGTTTTCCGCTGTCGTCCGTGCTGTGCACCGCCCTGGCCGTGGCCCTGGCCGGTTGCACGCCGTCGCCCCCCGCGACGGCGGACCGGACGGCAGCCGATGACCTGCGTCCAGGTGCGGGCAAGGGCGCCGATGACAGCCCGCAGCCGGCCCTGGGCAGTGTGACCATCGCCGGCGAGGATGCCGCAGAGGACGTGCAGCAGTGGACGCCGCCACGGGTGGACCGGCAGGGCCGCAGCCTGGCCCAGTTGCGCCGTGCCGCAACGCAGGCGTACGCCGATGGCCGCCTGTACGAGGACGCCGACGCGGCCATCCCGCTGTGGCTGGCTGTCCAGGAAGAAGACCCGGATGACCGCCAGGCGCGACTGGGCCTGCAGCGCGCGCGCCAGCGCCTGCAGCAGCAGACCGATGCGCTGCTGGTACGGCCGCTGAAACAGCGCGAAGCACTGGCCGAGGCCAGCCGACAGGCACTGGTGCTGCTGACCCTGGCGCCCAAGGACGAGACCGTGCGGGCGCTGCAGGGCCGGGTGGAGAACGCGCAGCGGGTGGTGGCCTACAACCGTGCCGGCGAAGAGGACCTGCGCGCCGACCGGATTGGCGAGGACGGCGACGGTGCGATCGGCAATTTCCGCGAGGCGCTGGCGCTGGATGAACAAAACAGCCGGGCGCACCAGGGCCTGGCAGCGGCCGAGAGCGGGCTGATCCGGCGTGCCGAGGAGGCCGCGCGTGCGCGTGATTTCGCCAGTGCCGGCAGCTGGTTGGCCGAGGCCAGCAAGGTCCGCGACTCGTCGCCGACCATTGCCGATGCATTCGAGCGCATCGAGCAGATCCGGGCGACCGTATTGCTGCAGCTGCGCGACGACGGCCTGCGGGACCTGGCCACGCCGCAGGGCTTGAAGCCGGCGCGCGAGAAGCTGGGCGAAGCCCTGCGCATCGCCCTGCCGGGTGACCCGGTGGTCGCCCAGCTGCGAGAGCGCATCGACCTGGCCACGCACTACGGTAGCTTCCGCCCGGGCCAGGTGTTCAGCGACGCCATGCGCGATGGCGGACGCGGGCCGCAGATGGTGGTGGTGCCGCATGGTGGCTTCCAGATGGGCGCTGGTGATGCGGAGCCGGGCTCCACTGATTCCGAACGGCCCTCGCATTACGTGCGTTTCGATCGTGGCTTCGCGATGGCGATCACCGAGGTCACGGTTGGCGATTTCGAGCGCTACGTGAAGGCGACCAATGCGCGGCCACGTGCGAGCCGTCGCGGTCATTCGGTGGTCTATGACGAACGTAGCGGCAACTTCATCCGCCGCAGCGGCGTGGACTGGCGCTCGGATTACGACGGTGGCCGCGCGATGGGCAATGCCCCGGTGATGCATGTCAGCGTGCGGGACGCCGAGAACTATGCGGTCTGGTTGTCCGAGCAGACCGGTCGCAGCTATCGGTTGCCCAGTGAGGCTGAGTTCGAGTACGCGCTGCGTGGCGGCAGCAGTGGCCGCTATCCGTGGGGCGATGCCGGCATACCGCCGCCGGGCAGTGGCAACTTCACCGGCAGCAAGGATGTGTCGCCCTCCGGGCGGCACTGGCACAACGCCTTCGTCGGTTATGGCGACGGCTGGTGGGGGCCGGCACCGGTGGCCAGCTTCCGGGCCAATGCGTACGGCCTGCACGACATGGGCGGCAACCTCAGCGAGTGGGTGGCCGATTGCTGGCACGCCAGCTACCGGCGTGCGCCCTCCGATGGCGCGGCCTGGTTCAACCCGGGCTGCCGGGCACGGGTGATCCGTGGTGGCAACTGGGCCAACGCGCCCGAGCAGACCCGCGCGGCCTGGCGGCAATCACAGGACTCGGACACCACCAACGCGCGCATCGGCTTCCGCCTGGTGCGCGGCATCTGATCGGCGTCCGGCTTCACCCGCTACGGGCATCGGCGCACTAAGATTGCGCCGTACCCGCCAGCCGGCGGGGCTGCTGGAAGATCTCCCGATGAGCAACGATCCCTTCTCCCGCTCGCAGCAGGGCCCGCAGCGACGCGGCCTGTTCGGCAACATCCGGTGGTGGGTGCTGCTGCTGGCCGCCGGCTACGCCGCGTTCTACTGGTTCTCCAACCGCACGGTCGACCCCTACACCGGCGAGAAGGTGATGATCGACAGCAGCCTGGATGCGCGCCAGGAGACCGCACTGGGGCTGCAGGCCTACCAGCAGATCCTGTCGCAGGAACGGCCGATGGACCCGAATGCGCCGATCGCACGCGACGTGCGCGACATCGCCCAGCGCCTGATCGCCAAGGTGGACGTGGTGGAGACCGCGCTGGCGCAGGAGCACGGCGTGCAGCCGGCGCATTTCGCGCGTGATTTCCAGTGGGAAGTGAACGTGATCCCGTCCGAGCAGGCCAATGCGTTCTGCCTGCCTGGCGGCAAGATGGCGGTCTACACCGGCCTGGTGCCGGTGGCACGCACCCGCGATGCGATGGCAGTGGTGATGGGCCATGAAATCGCCCATGCGCTGCTGCGCCACGGTGCACAGCGCATGGCCCAGCAGAAGCTGACCCAGATCGGGCAGGTGGCTGGCGCTGCCAGCGGCATGGACGCGCAGCAGCAACAGATGATGATGTCGGCGATGGGCTACGGTTACCTGCTGCCCTACGCGCGCAGCCACGAGACCCAGGCTGACGAGGTGGGGCTGATGCTGGCGGCGGCGGCCTGCTTCGATCCACGCGAGGCGGTGCCGCTGTGGCAGCGCATGGGCCAGGCCAGCGGTGGCCAGGCACCACCGGAATTCTCCTCGACCCATCCCAACCCGGGTACCCGCATCCAGAACCTGCAGGCGCTGATGCCGAAGGCGCTCGAGTACCGGCAGAAGTTCTGCGAGCAGGCAAAGTAGGGGGTTGTTCGGCAGGGCTGCGCCCTGCACCTGCTACAAGCCAGAGCAACAGCAACAGCAACTGCAACAGCGTGCATTCCGTGGGATGGCGGTGTGGGTCCGGTTGCGGGAGACGCCGTAAACCCGTCCATGGGGGCTTGGCCGCGGCATCCATGCCGCGGACACTCCCACAACCGGACCCACCCCGCCTTCGACAGATTCTCGCGATTTCTTCGCTCTTCTGTAGAGCCGAGCCATGCTCGGCTCAAATCGTTCCGATATCGAAATATTTGATTCCGATGGAGATTCATCCACGCATGCGTGGATCTACCGTGTCGACCAAGGTCGACACCTACCAACAGCCTTCGGAATCTGTCAGAGGTGGGGCGGTGTCTGAGTGCGGGGTGTCAGCCGCATGGATGCGGCTGCCAAGCTTACAGGGACGTACTTGCAGCGTCCCCGCACTCCGACACCGCCCCGCCATCCCACGGAATGCTCGATTTTGACGTTGACGTTGCCTTGGCTTGAAGCCTCAGCAGGTGCAGGGCGCAGCCCTGCCGAACAACCCTTTACTTGACCTGCACGTCGATCACGCCGTCACCGACGCGAGCCTGCAGGGCGTCACCCGGCTGCACCTGGTCGACCTGCCGTACCAGTGTGCCGTCATCGCTGCGGGTCAGGATGCTGTAGCCACGGGCCACGGTCGCCAGCGGGCTGACCGCTTCCAGCGAACGCGCCAGCCCGCGCAGGCGCAGTGCATCGCGTTCCAGCAGGCGCTGCATCGCAATCTGCGGGCGCCCGCGCAGGGCAGCCAGGCGGCGCTGCATCGCGTCGAGCTGGCGCTGCGGATGGTGCCCGCGCAGGATCGCAGCCGCATGCCGCAGGCGCGCAGCACGGCGCTCCTGCTGCTGGTTGAAGGCAGCGTGCAGGCGCCGGCCCAGGTCAACCTGGCGGCGGCGCAGCAGGTCCAGCCGGGCCTGCGGGCTCTGGGCGTTCAGACGCAGCAGGGCGCGGTCGGCGCGCTGCATGGCCTGCTGCATCGTATGCCGTTGCAGCTGCACCATGCGCGCGGCATTGCGGCGCAGGCGCAGCGCCAGTTCGCGCTGGTCCGGCACCAGCAGCTCGGCGGCGACCGACGGCGTGGGTGCGCGCAGGTCGGCGGCGAAATCGCTGAGGCTGAAGTCGGTTTCGTGGCCCACTGCCGACACCACCGGGGTGCGGCTGGCGGCGATCGCACGGGCCAGCGCTTCATCGTTGAACGCCCACAGGTCTTCCAGCGATCCACCACCTCGGGTCAGCAGGATCACGTCGTAGCGGCCGCTGGCATCGGCGGCCTGCAGCAGGCGGGTGATCTGCGCCGCGGCACTGTTGCCCTGGACCAGGGTCGGCAGCAGGTCCACTTCCAGCAGCGGGAAACGGCGGCCGAGCACGCTCAGCACGTCGCGCACGGCAGCGCCAGTGGGTGAGGTGATCACCGCCAGGCGCCGCACGTGCGCCGGCATCGGGCGCTTGCGCGCCGGATCGAACAGGCCTTCGGCTTCAAGCCGTGCCTTCAACTCCTCGAAGGCGCGGCGCAGTGCGCCTTCGCCGGCTTCTTCCATGTGGTCCAGCACCATCTGGTACTCGCCACGGGCGTCGTACAGCGTCACCTTGCCGCGCACCAGCACGCGCATGCCTTCGCGCGGCACGAACTTCAGGTACTGCGCCTTCATCCGGAACATCGCCGCGCGCAGCTGCGCACGTGCGTCCTTCAGGGTGAAATACAGGTGCCCGGAGGAAGGCCGCGCCACGTTGCCCAGTTCGGCCTCGACCCAGATCGCCGGGAAGCTGCCTTCCAGCAGGTCGCGGGCCAGGGTGTTGAGTTGGCTGGGGGTGAGGATGTCGTTGTTGCGTGGCTGCATGGGAACGGCGTGCGGCGGGTGGAACGGGGGCTCAGGATCGCACGTCAGCGGGCGCCGTGCTGGGCCAGTGCCCACTGCACGTGTTCACGCACCAGCGGCGAGGGATCATCGACGCGGGTATGCAACGCGGCCAACGCCTCGGCCGAGGCCGGTGCGTTGCCCAGCGCCACGGCGATGTTGCGCAGCCAGCGTTCATGGCCGCTGCGGCGGATCGGGCTGCCTTCGGTGCGGCGCAGGAATTCTGCTTCGTCCCAGGCGAACAGCTGGTCCAGTCGCGCGGTATCGAGGTTGTTGCGTGCACGGAAGTCGGCTTCGTCGGTGCGCTTGGCGAACTTGTTCCAAGGGCAGACCAGCTGGCAGTCATCGCAGCCGTAGATGCGGTTGCCGATCAGCGGCCGCATGTCTTTGGGGATGGCGCCATCGTGTTCGATGGTCAGGTAGGAGATACAGCGCCGCGCGTCCAGCCGCTGCGGGCCGGTGATGGCCTGGGTCGGGCAGACATCGATGCAGCGCGTGCAGGTACCGCAGTGTGCTGTGGCCGCTGCATCGATCGGCAGCGGGATATCGATGTAGATCTCGCCGATGAAGAACCAGGAGCCGCCGTGGCGGTCGATCAGGCAGGTGTGCTTGCCGATCCAGCCGAGCCCGGCGTTGCGCGCCAGTGCGCGTTCCAGCACCGGTGCCGAATCGACGAACACGCGGTAGCCCAGCGGTGCCACTTCATCGTTGATCTGCGTGGCCAGCTTCTGCAGGCGGTTGCGCATCAGCTTGTGGTAGTCGCGGCCCAGCGCGTAACGGGCCACGTAGGCGCGGCCGGGATCGGCCAGGGTTGCCCAGGCTTCGGTGTCGTCCTTGTGGCTGTAATCCATGCCTAGCGAGATCACCCGCACGGTGCCGGGCAGCAGCTCGGCCGGGCGTGCGCGCAGGGTGCCGTGGCGCGCCATCCAGTCCATCGTGCCGTACAGGCCCTGGCCCAGCCAGTCGGCCAGATGCGCTTCATCCTCGCCCAGTTCGATGCCGGCAATGCCGCAGCGCTGGAAGCCATGCGCACGGGCCAGTTCACGGATGCGCTGCACGGCCTGGGCCGGATCGACAGGGGCGGGGACGGGGGACATGTGCACCAGTATAAAATCCCTGCATGGCCAACCTTGCCGATCTGTTCGATTCCGCTGCCGCGCGTGCGCTCGATGCGCAGGCCTCGGCACTGGCTGCCGATGGCGGCTGGGACCTGATGGCGCAGGCCGGCCAGGCGGCCTGGCAGTGCCTGCTGCAGCGCTGGCCGCAGGCGCAACGGATCGGCGTGGTGGCCGGCGCGGGCAACAACGGCGGCGATGGCTACGTGCTGGCCAGCCATGCGCTGCAGGCCGGGCGGCCGCTGAAGGTGATCAGCTTGCCGGGCAAGCTGCCGTCGACCGCACTGGCGCGGCGTGCGGCATCGGACTTCGCCCGCGCGGGGGGCACTGTTACCGCATTCGACGGCACGCTGCCCGAGGCCGACATCTGGGTCGATGGCCTGTTCGGGCTGGGCTTCGACCGCGCGCCGGAGGGCGCGGCGCAGGCCATGATTGTCGCGCTCAACGCGCAGGTGGCACCGGTATTGGCGCTGGACGTCCCCAGTGGCGTCGATGCCGACCGCGGCGCCGTACCCGGCGTGGCGGTCAGGGCCGCGCTGACCCTGCAGTTCATCGTGGCGCATCGCGGCCTGTATACCGGTGACGCGCTGGATCATTGCGGACAGAAGCAGCTGGCGCCGCTGCAACTGCCAACGGCGGCATGGCTGGGCGTGGCGCCAGCGGCGGAGCACTGGACGCAGCCGCGCTTGCCGGCCCTGCTGCGGCCGCGCCGTGCCAATACCCACAAGGGTGAATCCGGCCATGTGCTGTGCGTGGGCGGCAACCACGGCAGCGGCGGCGCCATCGCGATGGCCGCCGAAGCGGCGCTGCGGGCAGGCGCGGGCCTGCTCAGCCTCGGCACCCGCCGCGACCACGTTGGCCCGTTGCTGGCTCGGCTGCCCGAGGCCATGACCCATGCACTGGAAGATGGTGACGCACTGCCGGCGCTGCTGGACAAGGCCAGGGTGGTGGCGATCGGGCCCGGGCTGGGCCAGGACGAGTGGGCACGTGCATTGTTTGCGCGGGTGCTGGCATGCGGCAAGCCGCTGGTGATCGATGCCGATGCCCTGAACCTGCTGGCGCAGGACCCGCGCGCATTGCCCGAAGCCATTCTCACGCCGCACCCGGGCGAGGCTGCGCGTCTGCTCGGCTGCAGCACGTCTGACATCCAGGCCGACCGCTTCACCAGCGCACAGGCACTGGCCGAACGTTTCCACGCGGTGGTGGTGCTGAAAGGGGCCGGCAGCATCGTGGCCGCCCCTGGACACGGGCCACGGCTGATTGCCGCCGGCAATCCCGGCATGGCTGTGGGTGGCATGGGGGACCTGCTGACCGGCATCATCGCCAGCCTGCGCGCGCAGGGCCTGAGCGCCTTCGACGCCGCCGCCACTGGCGCGCTGCTGCATGCGCTCGCCGGCGATATCGCTGCCGCCGACGGTGCGCGCGGCCTGCTTCCTACTGATCTGCTGTCGCCGCTGCGGCGACTGGCCAACCCGGAACTTTCTCGATGATCGATTTCTTCCTTGCCGACAGCGATGCCACCGAACTGCTCGGGCAGTGGCTGGCCGCCACCCGACCGCCGCAGGCGCTGGTCGAACTGCGCGGCGACCTGGGCGCCGGCAAATCCACCACCGCCCGCGCACTGCTGCGCGCACTGGGCGTGCAGGGGGCGATCCGCAGCCCGACCTACACCCTGGTCGAGCGCTATCCGCTGGCCAGCGGTGGCGAGGCCTGGCATCTGGACCTGTACCGGATCGGCCAGGCCGGCGAGCTCGATTTTCTCGGGCTGGACGAGGGCAGTGCAGTGCTGTGGCTGGTGGAATGGCCCGAGCGTGGCGCTGGCGCGCTGCCGCCGACTGACCTGGTTGTGGCGCTGGAGATCGAGGGGCAGGGGCGTCGCGTCCGTCTCACTGGAGCCAGCGACGTCGGACATGAATGGCTGAAACGGCTCCCCCAAGGGGGCGACTTGCAGGCCATTTCTGTCGGCTGACGAGAACAAACACCGGCAGGTTACGGATTATTAAGGAAAAAGGTGTTGCATTCCGTTCAGCGCGGTGATTGAATCCTGAGCCATGCGCCCGGGGAACCGTCTCATTGCCATCTGTGCCGCCGTCGGACTGAGTCTGGCGAGCGTCAGTGCGTGGGCCGGCGAAGTCCGCCAGGTCCTGCTGAACACGGGCGCCACCGGCACCCGCGCCGAAATCTCGCTGGTTGGCAGCGGCGGCTACAAGACCTTGTCGCTGGCGGGACCGAACCGGCTGGTGGTCGATTTCCCGGACTCCAGCGCCATTCGCAACCTGAAGATGCCGGCTGCGCAGGGCGTGGTCACGGCGGTGCGTACCGGACAGCCGGTGCCGGGTACCTTCCGTGTCGTTTTCGACCTCGCTGAATCGGTGGCGCCGTTCCGCCCGCAGATGCAGCGCGAGGGCAATGAATCCAAGCTGGTGATCGAATGGCCGGGTGATGGCCCCGCCGTGGCCGCCAGCCGTCCGGCGGCGACGCCGACCGTGCCGCCGCAGCAGGCACCGGTTGCCGCACCGGCGCCGACGCCGGCCGAAAGCGCGCAGTCGCGTTCAGACGCCGCGCGTGCCACGGCGCTGCTGACCGCGCAGGTGCAGCAGCAGGCCAGCGCTGCCGCTGCCGCACCGGCTACGCCGACGCCGGCACCGTCCACCGCGCCGGCCCAGGTCGCCGCCGCCGGCACCACCGCCAGCAGCACGCCTTCTTCCTCGCCGGCCGCGATCCTTGCCGGCCAGCGCACCGCTGCGATAGTGACCAATCCGCCGGCTACGGCCCCCGCGCCGGTATCGACGACGGTTGTGCCGCCGCGCCCGGTCATGCCCAGCGATGCCTCGCGCATCCGCATGCAGGCTGGCATGCGCCACCTGGTGGTGGCCATTGATCCGGGCCATGGCGGCCAGGATCCAGGCGCGATCGGCCCGACCGGCAAGCGCGAGAAGGACGTCACCCTGGCCGTGGCGCGTGAGCTGGCCCGCCAGGTCAACGCGACGCCGGGCCTGAAGGCTTACCTGACCCGCGACAGCGACGTGTTCATTCCGCTGCCGATGCGTGCGCAGAAGGCGCGTGCGAACAAGGCCGACATCTTCATCTCGATCCACGCCGACGCTGCCGAGAACCGTTCGGCCACCGGTTCGTCGGTGTACGTGCTGTCGACCAAGGGCGCCTCCTCGCAGCGCGCCCGCTGGCTGGCGGACAAGGAAAATGCCGCCGACCTGGTTGGCGGCGTGCGCCTGCAGCAGACCGAAGGCACCCTGGCCAACGTACTGCTGGACCTGGCCCAGAGCGGCTACATGAAGGCGTCCGAGGACGCGGCCGGCCACGTGCTGGGCGGGCTGAAGCGGATCGGCAACAACCACAAGCCGAACATCGAGCGCGCCAACTTCGCGGTGCTGCGTACTTCGGACATGCCGGCGATGCTGGTGGAAACCGCGTTCATCTCCAATCCGGATGAAGAGCGCCGCCTGATCGACCCGGCCTACCAGCGCAAGATCGCCGGTGCGGTGCTCGATGGCGTGCACACCTTCTTCAGCCGGCAGCCGCCGCCGGGCACGCTCTACGCGGCCCGCGCCCAGGCCGAGATCGACGCCGCCGGCACCATGGCTGGCGGCAGCAAGTAACCCGCGCAGCGGGTTACGGTAGCGCCGGGCCACGCCCGGCGGATGGGATCGCGCAATAGGTTACGGTAGCGCCGGGTCATGCCCGGCGGACGACGGGCTGCTCCGCTATCATCAACCCATGAAGTCTGCTGCCCATTCCATCCCATGAGCGCGCCCGGTCCGCGCCCGATCCGGCCGTTGCCGGACATCCTGATCAACCAGATCGCCGCCGGCGAAGTGGTCGAGCGTCCTGCGTCGGTGGTCAAGGAGCTGGTCGAGAACGCGATCGATGCAGGCGCCAGCCGCGTCGATATCGACCTGGAAGAGGGCGGCGTGCGCCTGATCCGCATCCGCGACAACGGCAGCGGCATCGCGCCGGAGCAGTTGCCGCTGGCGGTGTCACGCCACGCCACCAGCAAGATCGCCGACCTCGACGATCTCGAATCGGTGGCCACGCTGGGCTTCCGCGGTGAAGCGCTGCCGTCGATCGCTTCGGTCAGCCGCTTCACCCTGTCCTCGCGCCGCGCGCATGACGAGCATGGCTCGGCGCTGCAGATCGAAGGCGGCAAGATCGGCGAAGTGACCCCGCGCGCGCATGCGCCGGGCACCACCGTGGAAGTGCGCGAGCTGTTCTACAACGTGCCGGCACGACGCAAGTTCCTGCGCGCCGAGCGCACCGAACTGGGCCATATCGAAGAGTGGCTGCGTTCGCTGGCGCTGGCGCGGCCGGATGTCGAACTGCGCGTGTCGCACAACGGCAAGGCGTCACGCCGTTACAAGCCGGGCGACCTGTACTCCGATACGCGATTGGCTGAAACACTGGGCGAGGACTTCGCCAACCAGGCGGTGCGCGTGGACCATAGCGGTGCCGGGCTGCGCCTGCACGGCTGGATCGCGCAGCCGCATTATTCGCGGGCCAGTGCCGACCAGCAGTACCTGTACGTCAATGGCCGTTCGGTACGCGACCGCAGCGTCGCCCACGCGGTGAAGATGGCCTACGGCGATGTGCTGTACCACGGCCGCCAGCCGGCTTACGTGCTGTTCCTGGAGCTGGATCCGACCCGCGTCGACGTCAACGTGCATCCGGCCAAGCACGAAGTGCGCTTCCGTGATTCGCGGCTGGTCCATGACTTCGTCTACCGCACGCTGAAGGATGCGCTGGCCGATACCCGCGCCGGCATGTCGGCGCAGGAGATCGGTGCTGGCGCCGTGCATCCGGTGGATGCGGCCGCTGCACCGGTGGCATCAACCGCGGGCGCCTCCGGTTTCGGACTGGTGCGCGGTCCCGCACCCGGCGCTGGCTCCGGTGGTGGTGGTGGCGGATTCTCAGGCTGGCGCCCGCAACAGCCACTGGGGCTGCAGGTTGCCGATGCTCCGGCTGCCTATGCTGCGCTGTATGCCGCACCCTCAGGTGCAGAACGCGGGGCGGCGTTACCGCCGATGCCGACAGAGAACGGGCTGCCGGTGACCAGCGCCGACGCCGGCGTGCCGCCGCTGGGCTATGCGATCGCGCAGCTGCACGGCATCTATATTCTGGCCGAGAATGCTGAGGGCCTGATCGTGGTCGACATGCATGCGGCGCACGAACGCATCGGCTACGAGCGGCTGAAGAACGCGCACGACGGCATCGGCCTGCAGTCGCAGCCGATGCTGGTGCCGATCACGCTGGCGGTGGGGGAGCGCGAGGCGGATACCGCCGAGAGCGAGGCAGATACATTGGCCGCACTCGGCTTCGAAGTGACCCGCGCCGGCCCCGGCTCGCTGCATGTACGCAGTATTCCGGCGCTGCTGGCCCACGCCGAACCGGAAGGCCTGCTGCGCGACGTGCTGACCGACCTGCGTGAGCACGGCCAGAGCCGCCGCGTGGCAACTGCACGTGACGAGCTGCTGTCGACCATGGCCTGCCACGGCGCGGTGCGTGCCAACCGGCGGTTGACCGTGCCGGAAATGAACGCGTTGCTGCGCGACATGGAAATCACCGAGCGGTCCGGCCAGTGCAACCACGGCCGACCGACCTGGGCCCGTTTTTCGCTGGCGGAGATTGACCGCTGGTTCCTGCGCGGACGTTGAGGGGAGCATCGATGCGTTATCGGGGAATGGGCGGCCTGCTGGCCGCCTTGTTGTTGGCGGCCTGCAGCCCGGCGACGCCGCCGGCACCGGCCGTTGCTGAAGATCCAGCCTATGCCACCGCGCAGCAGCAGTGGCGCGTGGCGCGTTACCAGGACCTGACCCGGCCCGATGGCTGGACAGCACTGGTTGGCCTGCATTGGCTGCCGAACAAATCGCATTTCGTCGGCAGCGGCGCCACCAACGGCATCCGCCTGGCGGTTGGGCCGGACAAGCTGGGCCTGCTGCGTCGCGAAGGCAGCCAATGGTGGTTCACCCCGGAAGCGGGCGCCGAGATCAGCCATGACGGCCAGCCGGTGCGCGGCCGCATCCGCATCGACACCGACAAGGATCCGCAGCCGACCCTGCTGGCCTTCGATGGTGGCAAGGGCCAGCTCGGCATCATCCGTCGCGGCCCGCGCGATGCGCTGCGGGTCAAGCACGCCGACGCACCGGCACGCCGCGATTTCGCCGGCCTGGAGTACTGGCCTGGTGGTCCGGACTGGCAAATGCAGGCGCGCTTCATCGCGCATCCGCCGGGCAAGACCTTGCCGATCGTCGATATCACCGGCCTGACCACCGAGATGCCGAATGCCGGTGCGGTCGAGTTCGAGCGCGATGGACGCGCCTGGCGGTTGGAGGCGATCGGTGCTCCCGGGCAGCCGCTGTTCCTGATCTTCGCCGACCGCACCAGCGGCCGTGGCAGTTATCCGGCCGGCCGCTACCTGGACACCGATGCGCCCGGCGCCGACGGCACGGTACGCATCGATTTCAATCACGCCTACAACCCACCGTGTGCGTTCACCGCCTATGCGACCTGCCCGTTGGCGCCACCGGAAAACCGGCTGGACCTGCGCGTGGAAGCGGGCGAGAAGGCCTACCACCTGCCTGAAGGAGAAGGCTGAAATGCCCATCAGATTGCTGTTCCGCGCCACGCTGCTGCTGGCGGCCTGTGCGATCGCGCCGCTGGCGCTGGCGCGCAATGCACCCGCGGCTGACGATACTGCTGCCGGTACCGCCAAGCCGCCGGTACCCCTGCTGTGGAAGGTAACCGGCCCCGGCGATGCACGCGTGTACCTGCTCGGTTCGTTCCACCTGCTGAAGCCGCAGGACTATCCGTTGTCACCCGATGTGGAACAGGCCTTCGAGGCGTCGCAGCGGGTGGTGTTCGAGCTGTCGCCCGAAGACATGCAGTCGCCACAGCTGGCCAGCCGCATGGTGCAGGCCGCGGTGCGCACCGATGGCAGCGAACTCAAGCGTGATCTTGATGCCGCCACCTGGCAGAAACTGCAGGTGTTCGCCACCGAGAACAAGCTGCCGTTGGCGCAGATGCAGGGCATGAAGCCGTGGTTTGTCGGTCTGAGCATTTCGGTCGGGCAGATGCAGAAGATGGGGCTGGACCCGGCGCTGGGCCTGGATCGCCACTTCATGGAGCGCGCGCAGAAGACTGGCCGCAAGACCGCTGGCCTGGAAGATATCGATACCCAGATCGGCATGCTCGACGGCATGACGGTGCAGGAGCAGCGTCAGATGCTGTCCGAGGCGCTGGACCAGGCCGGCAAGGGTGATGAGCAGGCCCGCCAGTTGCACGACGCCTGGCGGCGCGGCGATGAGCGCGTGCTTTGGAACAGAATGGCGGCGGAGATGCGCCAGCAGTATCCGCAGCTGTACCAGCGCATCAACACCGGTCGCAATGATGCCTGGGTGCCCAAGCTGCTGCCGTACCTGCAGGCCGGGCAGGGCGGTACGCTGGTCGTGGTCGGCACGCTTCATCTGCTCGGCAACGATGGCGTGGTCGAGAAGCTGAAGGCGAAGGGCTACAAGGTCGAGCGCGTGTGCACGGGGTGCAAGGCGAAACGCTGACGTTTCGCGGCTGGACTGCAAAACAGAACGGCGCGCCAGGGGCGCGCCGTTTTCGTTCCAGCCGGAGCAATGGCTCAGCGGCGCGTCTTGCCGCCGGTACCCGTACCGGTGCCGGGTTCATTCGGCTTGTTACCCGTGCTGGTGCCGGTACCCGTTCCGGTACCACCCGGGCGCGGGCCGCCGAAACCGGTGCCCATGTTGCGCTGGAACTCCTGCCACAGCTCCAGGTTGCGCTCGGTCAGCTGGTTCATCATCGCCCACGGGGTCTGGCCCAGCAGGTTGCCCATCTGCTGGCGGAACTGCTGCTGCTGGTCGAGGAAGACCTGCATGCTGCGCTCCAGGTAATTGCCCATGAAGCCCTGCAGGGAATCGCCGTAGAAGCGGATCAGCTGACTCAGCAGCTGGGTGGACAGCATCGGTTCGCCGTCCTGTTCCTGGTCGGCGATGATCTGCAGCAGGACCGATCGCGTGAGGTCGTCGCCGCTCTTGGCGTCGCGGACTTCGAAGTCTTCACCGTCCAGGATCAGCTGGCGCACGTCCTCGATGGTGATGTAGCTGGAGATCTCGGTGTCGTAGAGACGGCGGTTCGGATACTTCTTGATGATGCGGGTCGCAGCCATGAAGCGGTACTCGTCACAGTAGACGCGCAGCATGGCGCAGTGCAGCAGCCGTTGCAACCGCCTCAGCCCCCGCCAGGCTTGGCTTTCGGCGACGATCATGTTGCGCAACAAGGGTTTGCGTGCTGCGCAGCATGACTCTCGGCAGGGGGCGGCAACGCGCGCTGCAACCGCCCGTGCGCGCCTTACCAGCCCATATGGTGGCCGCCGTTGATGTCCAGATTGCTGCCGGTGATCCATGAGGCCTCGTCGGCCACCAGGAACGACACGCCGTAGGCGATCTCCTCCGGCTTGCCCAGGCGCCCGGTGGGGATGTCGGCGATGATCTTGGCGCGCACTTCCTCCGGTACTGCCATCACCATGTCGGTGGCGACATAGCCCGGAGAAATGGTGTTGACGGTGATGCCGAAGCCGGCATTCTCGCGGGCCAGCGAGATGGTGAAGCCGTGCATGCCGGCCTTGGCCGCTGCGTAGTTGGCCTGGCCATACTGGCCCTTCAGGCCGTTGATCGAGCTGATCTGGATGACCCGGCCCCAGCCGCGGCGGCGCATGCCCTCGATGACCGGGCGGGTGACGTTGAACACCGAATTGAGGTTGGTGTTGATCACATCGTGCCACTGGTCCGCACGCATGCGGTGGAAGGTGGTGTCGCGGGTGATGCCGGCGTTGTTGACCAGGATCTCGACCGGACCGAGCTCGGCCTCGACTGCGCGCACCATCGCCTCGGCGCTGTCTGGATCAGAGACATCACCCGGGAAGATCGACACGCTGTAGCCGCGTTCGGTCATCGCCTGCAGCCAGGCCCGGGCCTTGGCTTCATCGCGGTAATTGGTGGCGACCCGGTGGCCCTGGTCGGCCAGGCGTTGGCAGATGGCGGTACCGATGCCGCCGGTTCCGCCGGTGACCAGTGCGACGCGAGATGTCATGGAATGCTGTCCGGGAATCAGGTGGGGGAAGGGGGATTCTGCAACATCGGCGCGGAAAGTGCGCCGCCCGGCAGCAGGATGTCGGTGCGCGGCAGTTGGGCGGGGTCAAAGGCCCGTCGAGCGGTGGCCAGCAGCGCGTCCAGGTCGTGTGCCTGCGCCAGCGCCTCAGGGGCCTGGCCGAGCAGCTGCCAGAGCTGGCGCAGCACCGGCAGCGGGCGTGCGCTGTCCACCGGCAGCGCCGCCAGGGACTTGGACAGCTTGTGGCCCGGCGCATCGAGCAGCAGCGGCAGGTGCCAGTAGCGCGGTACCGCCAGCCCCAATGCCTGCTGCAGCAGGATCTGCCGCGCGGTGGAATCGAGCAGGTCGGCACCGCGCACCACTTCGGTCACCCCCTGCGCGGCGTCATCGACCACCACCGCCAGCTGGTAGGCCCAGCAGCCGTCGGCACGGCGCAGCACGAAGTCGCCGACCTCGGCCTGCACGTCCTGCTGCTGCGGGCCGCGCAGGCCATCGTCGAAGTGCACGAGGCTGCCGGGCGGCACGCGGAAGCGGACGGCTGGGTCCGGTCGTGGTTGCCGGGCGACGCAGCGATGATGGATGCCGCCGCTGGCGGCAAGGTCGCTGCGGCTGCAGTGGCAGACAAAGGCCTGGTCGCTGGCGAGCAGTACATCCAGCGCGGCCTGGTAGGCCTCGCTGCGGGCGCTCTGCCAGAGGATCGGGCCATCATGGACCAGGCCGAACGCGGCCAGCGCCTGCAGCTGTGATTCCGCCGCACCGGGCACGGTGCGTGGTGGATCGACGTCTTCGATGCGCAGCCGCCACAGGCCGCCATGATGGCGGGCAAGCAGCCAGCTGCCGAAGGCGGCGAGCAGGGATCCGGGGTGGAGCAGGCCGGTGGGCGAGGGTGCGAAGCGGCCGCAGGGAATGGGGGAGGTCATGCTGGCTGAATCGTCGGTCAGGTTGGCGCTTGAATTCAAGCTGACCGCACCGCAAATTGATCGATATCGACCCCTTCCGAGCCGGAATTTCCCATGTTCACCCGTATTGCCCTCTTTCTAGCGACCAACCTCGCGGTGCTGATCCTGGCCAGCATCGTGATGTCACTCTTGGGCGTGGATTCGCGTTCGATGAGCGGCCTGCTGGTCATGGCCGGTATCTTCGGTTTCGGTGGCTCCTTCATCTCGCTGCTGCTGTCCAAGTGGATGGCCAAGCGCTCCACCGGTGCGGTGGTCATCACCGAGCCGCGCAACCAGACCGAGCGTTGGCTGCTGGCCACCGTCGAGCGTCAGGCCAAGGCCGCCGGCATCGGCATGCCTGAAGTGGCCGTGTACGAAGGCCCGGAGATCAATGCCTTCGCCACCGGTGCCAACCGCAACAATGCGCTGGTGGCGGTGTCCACCGGCCTGCTGCACAACATGAGTGAAGACGAGGCCGAAGCAGTGCTGGGCCATGAGATCGCCCACGTCGCCAACGGTGACATGATCACCATGGCGCTGTTGCAGGGTGTGCTGAACACCTTCGTGATCGTGCTGGCCCGCGTGGTCGGCGGCATCATCGACAGCGCGCTGTCGGGCAATCGCGAAGGCGGCGGCCGTGGCTTCGCCTACTTCATCATCGTGTTCGTGCTGGAGATGGTGTTCGGCCTGTTCGCCACCATGATCTCGATGTGGTTCTCGCGCCACCGCGAATTCCGCGCCGATGCCGGTGGTGCCTCGCTGGCCGGCCGCCAGAAGATGATCGCCGCGCTGGAGCGCCTCCAGCTCAACCACGGCCAGAGCACGTTGCCGACCCAGATCGCGGCGTTCGGTATTGCCGGTTCGACGGCGAAGAAGCTGTTCATGAGCCACCCGCCGCTGGAAGAGCGCATCGCCGCGCTGCGGGCGTCGACGGTGGCGTAAGCCTCCGTACTTCCACGGTAGTGCAGGAACGCCTGGCCTCGCGCCGGGCGTTTTTGTTTGCGCGCCCACGCATTGGTGACGCCGGGCAGGACCCGGCGAGAGTCGTTTCCGCGACCGCGGAGGGGTGTCACTTTCTTTGCTCGTGCAAAGAAAGTAACCAAAGAAACACGCCGCCGGGGCGCGAGCCGATGCTGCACATCGGTACCCTGCGCTCCTCGGTCCGTCGAGGGACGGTGCGGGAACTCGCTGCGCTCAGACACCCGCACCTCTTCGCCCTCGCCGGACCTGCGGTGCTCGGCTCGCTCAAGGCGGAACCAAGGTCAAATGCCACAGCCGCACCCGGTTGATCCACGCCACGCGTGGATGCTGTTGCTGTTGATCTTGACCTTCCAGTCCGCCTTGAGCGAGCCGAGCATCGCAGGGGAATCAGGGGCGAAGAGGCGCCGGTGTTTGAGCGCAGCGAGTTCGGCGCCGTCCCCTGATTCGCCGAGAAGCGCAGGGTACCGGCGCGTAGCGACGGCTCGCGGCTGGCGGAGCGTTTCTTTGGTTACTTTCTTTGCGCACAAAGAAAGTGACACCCCTCCGCGGTCGCGGAAATGATCCCGGCGCTACCTATGCGCGGGCGCGCAAACAAAAACGGCACCTTCGCAGGTGCCGTCTCCATGAACCGCTTTACACGGAACCTCAGAACTTCGCGTCGAACTCCGCCGCGTAGCCAGTGTTCACCAGCACCTTCTGCAGCGACTCGGCCACCTTCAGGTTGCCGGCCACGATCTGGTGGGTGTCCGGGCCGCGGTTGTCCATGCGGCCCAGGGTCGCGCCCTTGAAGTCGCAGACCTTGCCACCGGCCTCGCGGACCAGCAGCAGGCCAGCGGCGATGTCCCACGCCTTCACACCGGCTTCGAAGTAGGCATCGGCGCGGCCACAGGCCACGTAGGCCAGGTCCAGCGCGGCCGAACCGGTGCGGCGGATGTCCTCGGCCTGGACCAGCAGGGTGTCGACCGACTTCAGCTGGGCGCTGGCGCGGGCGCGCTCACGCGGGGCGAAGCCGGTGTGGATCATGGTGCCTTCCAGGTCCTTGCGGTCGGCAACGCGGATGCGGCGGTCGTTCAGCACGGCACCAGCGCCACGGCTGGCGGTGAACAGTTCATTGCGCAGCGGATCGAAGATGACTGCATCGGTCGGCTCGCCGTTCTCGACCAGGGCGATCGACACGCAGTAGTGCGGCACGCCGCGCAGGTAATTGCTGGTGCCATCGAGCGGGTCGATGACCCACATCTGGCGACGCTCGCCCTGCACGCCACCTTCTTCGCCGAAGATGCCGTATTCGGGATAGGCGCGCTTGAGTTCCTTGACGATGACCTTTTCCGCGTCCGCGTCCACTTCGCTGGCGTAGTCCATCCGGCCCTTCTGCACCACATTCAGCGCCTCGAGCTTGTTGATGTTGCGCAACAGGACGTTGCCGGCGAGGCGGGCGGCCTTGACCATGACGGTTACGGCGGGTTTCTGCATGGCGTGGGCTCCCGGAAAGGCAGAAGAGAAGGGCTGGCGGGGGAAAAGAGCGGGTCCGGCGCAGTGGCCGGCCGCACAGTTTACCATTGGTCTTCGTCCAGCTCGACATTTTCCCTGTTCATGTCCCAGTTTCCCGTCGCCACCCGCCTCCGATTCGTCCTGGTCGGCACCCAGCACCCCGGCAACATGGGCGCCGCCGCCCGTGCCCTGAAGACCATGGGCCTGGCCCGCCTGGTGCTGGTCGCGCCCGAAAAGCCATTGGACGAGGAGGCCTTCCGCCGCTCGGCCGGTGCCGAAGACGTACTCGGTGACGCCCCGGTGGTGGCCACCCTGGCCGAGGCCGTGGCCGACTGCCGCCTGGTGCTGGGCTGCACTGCCCGTGCCCGCCGCGTCCAGCTGGAGGAATACCTGCCCGCCGACGCCGCTGCCCGCGCGGTGGCCAAAGCCGGTGAAGGCGCCGAGGTGGCGCTGGTATTCGGTCGCGAGCGCACCGGGTTGACCAATGAAGAGCTGCAGCTGTGCCACGCGGCGGTGCACATCCCGTCCGATCCGGAGTTCAGCTCGCTCAACCTGGCGGCGGCCGTACAGGTCCTGGCCTATGAAACCCGCATGCAGCTGCTTGGCGCACAGCCGGTGGTTGAGTCCGGGACCGGCGTCCGCGAACCGGTGGCCAGCCATGAGCAGATGGAGAGCTTCTTCGCCCAGCTCGGCGACACCCTGGACGAGATCGATTTCCACAAGGGCCGCGCGCCCGAATCGGCGATGCGCAAGCTGCGCCGCCTGTTCCTGCGCAGCGAGCCGAGCGAGCAGGAAGTGCGCCTGTTGCGCGGCATCCTCGCCGACACCCAGCGCATGGCGCGGCTGGCCCAGGCGGGCAACAAGGACAGCTGACGACGTTCTCATTTTTTCGGGTAGTCTGTCCGGATACCCAGGGGGGATGAAGCCTGTGTCGGGTCTTCGAAAGGCAATGCAGGGGGGACTGCTGAGCCTGGCCATGGTCCTGCTGGCCGGGACGGTGCGTGCAGCAACGGACCCGGTGCTGGTGCTGGGCCGGATCAGCGATGATCCCAAGGCTCATTACGAGCAGCTGCAGCCCTTGCTGGACTATGTGGTGGCGCGCATGCACGACGTTGGCATCAAGGAGGGGAGGATCCTGATGGCGCGTGATCCCCAGCAGATGGCCAGCTATCTGCGGCGGGGACGGGTCGACTGGGTCACCGAAACATCGGGCACGGCCATGGCGCTGGGCCAGCGCAGCGGCGCTCGTCCGCTGCTGTTGACCGAGCGCAATGGCGTGCGCGAATACCAGACGGTGTTCTTCGTGCGCAACGACAGCCCGATCCAGCGCGTGCAGGATCTGCGCGGCCATCGCCTGGCCCTGCAGAACACCGCCTCCACCAGTGCCTACCTGGTGCCGGTGATGACCCTGCTGCAGGACGGGCTGTCGCCACAGATCCTGGCCGGGGCCTGGGACATGCCGGGCCGGGACAGCGTGGGTTACATGTTCGTACGCAGTGAATTGAACATCGCCACCTATGTGCACAAGGGCATGGCCGATGTGGGGGCGGTGAGCAGCGTGGACTGGAGTGACGAACGGCGGGTGCCGGCGGCGTTCCGGCGCGATTTCCGCGAGCTGCTGCGCACCGAGCCGTACCCGCGTGCGGTGGAGATGGTGCGCGCCGACCTCGATCCGAAGGTGCGTGACCGCCTGCAGCAGGTGCTGCTGGAGGCGGCCAGCGATCCGCGGGCGCAGGGGGCGTTGCATCGGTTTTTTGGCACTTCCGGTTTCCACCGCGTCGATGCGCATGCGCAGCAGCGGCTGGATGAATTGAAACAAGGATTGACGCGCGTGCGGATGGAAGTGGAATGAAGTGGCTCGGCTCGGGAATGCAGGCCCGGTTCCTGCTCGCGATGGGCGGGGCGATGATCGTTGTCGTGGCGATCCTGGCGGTACTGCTTGGGCGGCAGACGGCAATGCAGAGCGAGGTGCGCAACCTCAGTGGCAGCGTCATCCATGAATTGTTCGACCGCGGCGTGCGCAGCCGTGGCGAGGCGATGGCGCGCGAGTTGTCCGATGCGCTGGCCAACCCGCTGTACTACCGCGACCTGGACCAGGTCGGCGCGCTGGTGCGCAATACCGCCCGCCAGCAGGTGGTGCGCTACGTGCTGGTGTTCGATGACCATGGCCGGCTGGTACATGACGGTACGGTCGAGGTCGCTGGCTTCGGGCAGCCCATGGCCGACCCACTGGCGCCCAGGGCTGTGGCCGCACGGGCGCTGGTGGTGCAGGAATCGCCGAAGGTGCTCGACAATGCAATGCCGATCATGGTCGGCAACCAGCGTATCGGTGGGGTTCGCGTCGGCATGGCGCTGGACGAGGTACAGCAGCGCGAACAGGCTGCCAACGCCACGCTCGGAGAGCGCCTGCAGCAGGTCGGCAGCCGCCATCTGGGCTGGCTGCTGCTGATGCTGGGCCTGCTGGTGGTGATTGGCGTGGTGGTGATCCTCTACGTGCAGCGCACGCTGGTGGCGCCGATCCGCGACCTGGCTGCGGCGGCACGCCGTATCGAAGCCGGGGACTACCAGGCACCGCTGGCCGAGAACAGTCGCGATGACGAGGTCGGTGAGCTGGTGCGCGGCTTTGCCAGCATGCGTGATGCGATCGCCCGCCATGATCGCGAAGTGCGGCGCATGGCCTATACCGATGCGTTGACCGGGCTGACCAACCGGCTGGCGTTCCGCGAGGCGCTGGATCACCGGTTGATGGCCGCGCGCGCCTCCAACCATCGGCTGGGCCTGCTGTTTGCCGACATCGACGACTTCAAGCGGGTCAACGATACCCTTGGCCACGAGGCAGGCGACGAGGCGTTGCTGCAGTTCGCACAGCGCATCGGCCGCGCAGTGACCGATGCCGGTGGCGATGAGACGCTGCTGGCGCGGTTCGGTGGCGACGAATTCGTGATCCTGGTCGGCGACGGTGACGTGGCTGCCAACGCGCGGTTGCTGGCCGAAGTGCTGGTGCGCGAGCTGGGCAAGCCGCTGGTGGTGCAGGGCAGGGAGCTGTTCCTCGGCACCTCGATCGGCGTGACCCTGTTCCCCGACGATGCGGCCGATGCGACCACGCTGCTGAAGAACGGCGACATCGCCATGTACCAGGCGAAGATGGCCGGCAAGAACTGCTATCGCTACTACAGCCGCGCGATGGACCATGCGGTCGAGCGCCGCGTGCACATGGAGCAGGAGCTGCGCGGTGCCTGGGAGCGAGGCGAGCTGCGCCTGGCCTACCAGCCGATCTTCCGCATGCGCGACCGCCGCATGGTGGGTGTCGAAGTGCTGCTGCGCTGGCAGCACCCGACCCTGGGCACGATCCCGCCGTCGGTGTTCATCGAAGTGGCCGAGCAGAGCGGGTTGATCGAGATCATCGGCCCGAAGGTGCTGCGCGCGGCCTGCATGGAAGCCTCGCAGTGGCCGCGCGGAGCGGGCGGCGATGACCTGTTCGTATCGGTCAATGTATCGCCGCGGCAGCTGCGCGGCGGTGAGTTGCCGGCACTGGTGGCGCAGTGCCTGCATGAGTCCGGGCTGCCGGCCTCGCGTCTGCATCTGGAGCTGACCGAGACGGCAGTGATCGGCGATGAGATGGTGGCCGCGCAGCTGCTGGACAAGCTGCACCGCACCGGTGTGAAGGTCTGGCTGGACGATTTCGGCACCGGCTTCTCCGGCCTCAGCCATCTGCGCCAGGTGCCGGTGGACGGGGTAAAGATCGACAAGAGTTTCGTCGCCGACATGCAGCGCGACCCCGACGACCTGGCCCTGACCACGGCGATCATCGCCATGGCCCATGCGCTGGGCATCACGGTGGTGGCCGAGGGCATCGAACAGCAGGCGCAGTTCGAGCTGCTGGCCCAGCGTGGCTGCGACCTCGGCCAAGGCTACTGGCTGAGCCACCCGGTGACCGCCACCGAAGTGGTGCGGATGATTGAATCGGGCCTCTGACAAAAAAGGGGACGGAGGGGATTAAGTCGCAAATGCATTTGCGACTTAATCCCCTCCGTCCCCTTTTTGACGGTCAGAGCGGGCGCTTGCTCGGGTCGCCGGGCAGTTCGCGCACCAGCTTCGGGATCAGGTAGCCGGACAGGCGCGCGGTCAGGCCGGCGATCAACGCCTTGGCCTGGGTGTCATCCACTTCGAAGTGGGCCACGCCCTCGACCCGGTCCAGCTGATGCAGGTAGTAGGGCAGCACGCCGGCGGCAAAGCTGCGCTCGCTCAGGTCCTGCAGGGCCTGCACGCTGTCGTTGACCCCGCGCAGCAGCACCGCCTGGTTCAGCAGCTGCGCACCGATGCCGCGCAGGCGTGCCATCGCGGTGTCCACGCTGGCATCGAATTCATTGGCATGGTTGGCGTGGACCACGATCGCCAGCGGCCAGGGCAGGCCGCCCAGCCAGGCCAGCAGTTCCTCGTCCACGCGCTCCGGCAGCACGATCGGCAGCCGCGTGTGGATGCGCAGCCGCCGGATGTGCGGGATCTGGCGCAGCGCGTCGGTCAGCTCGGCCAGCTTGTGCGTGGCCAGCGACAGCGGATCGCCACCGGACAGGATCACCTCGTCGATGTCCGGGTCGGCCGCGATGGCCGCCACCGCCTCCTGCCAGCCGCCCTTGGCGGCATTCTCCGCGCCGTAGTCGAAGTGCCGGCGGAAGCAGTAGCGGCAGTTGATCGCACAGCTGCCGGTGACCACCAGCAGGGCACGGCCGCGGTACTTCTGGATGACGCCGGTGGCCTTCTTTGCCGCGCCGTCGCCCACCGCGTCGAAGCTGAACCCGGGTGCCGGACGCATTTCCTCGTCGATCGGCAACACCTGGCGCAGCAACGGGTCGGCGGCATCGCCCTTGCGCATGCGGGCCACGAAGCCCTCCGGCACGCGCAGCGCGAACTGGGCCATGGCTTGGTCCGAGACACCCAGCGCGGCCGGGTCCAGCTGCAGCCGGGCCAGCAGGGCGTGCGGGTCGCGCAGCGCCTGGCGCCAGAGCTGCTGCCAGCGTGCGGGCGCGCCTGGCGACGGGGTCCGGGGGAAGGCGGAAAGCTGCATGGACAGGGGGCCTGCGGTTATCATGGACACATAAACAGTTGCCCGCCGGGGTTCCGGTGGGCTTTCCATTCTATCCGGCTCGCCGCACGCGCGGCGGTTTCGCCATTTGAGGAGCTTGAGCATGGCCACTGCGGGCATGAACGATGTCAAGAACGGGATGAAGATCCTGGTCAACAATGAACCGGCCGTCATCTCCGAGACCGAGTTCATCAAGCCGGGCAAGGGCCAGGCCTTCACCCGCGTGCGCTATCGCTTCATCAAGTCGGGCCGCACGGTCGAAATGACCATGAAGGCGACCGATGACGTGGAAGTGGCCGATGTGGTCGATACCAACATGGATTACATGTACAGCGACGGCGAGTACTGGCACTTCATGGACCCGGAAACCTTCGAGCAGGTGCAGGCCGACAAGGCCGGCATGGGCGGCGCCGAGAAGTGGCTGAAGGGTGAAGAGTCCTGCATCGTGACCCTGTTCAACGGCTCGCCGATCTTCGTGCAGCCGCCGAACTTCGTCGAACTGAAGATCACCGAGACCGATCCGGGCGTCCGTGGCGACACCTCGGGCGGCGGCGGTAAGCCGGCCACCCTGGAAACCGGTGCAGTGGTCCGCGTGCCGCTGTTCGTCAACCAGGATGAAATCATCAAGGTCGACACCCGCTCGGGCGAGTACTCCTCGCGCGTGAAGTAAGGTCTGGGCCGCAGGCCCGCCTTGTGTAGTGCCGGCCGCTGGCCGGCAACCCCGCCACCTCAACGGTTGCGGGACGGCGCCGGGTATCGCCCGGCGCCACGACCACGATCCTCCCGCGGGGGATCGTGGGCCACCGCCCCCCAGCCAGTGAGCCCGCATGAGCGATAGCCCGCACCTCCCTGAAGCCTGCGACCTGCTCATCGAAGCCGGTTATGTCGTTCCGATCGAGCCGCATGCGGTGGTGCTGGAAGACCATGCCGTGGCCGTTCGCGGCAGCGAGATCGTGGCCATCCTGCCGCGTGCCGAAGCCCGTGCGCGTTTCCGCGCCACCCAGGTGGTCAGCCGTCCCGAGGCCGCGCTGATGCCGGGCCTGGTCAACGCGCACACGCACAATCCGATGACCCTGCTGCGCGGCGTCGCCGACGACCTGCCGCTGATGACCTGGCTGCAGCAGCACATCTGGCCGGTGGAAGCGGCGGTGATCGGCCCCGAGTTCGTTGCCGACGGCACCACCCTGGCCATCGCCGAGATGCTGCGCGGCGGCACCACCTGCGCCAACGAGAACTACTTCTTCGGCGACGTGCAGGCCGCGGTCTACAAGAAGCACGGTTTCCGCGCGCTGGTTGGCGCGGTCATCATCGATTTCCCCACCGCCTGGGCCAGGACCGATGACGAGTACTTCGCCAAGGCCGGTGAACTGCATGACCAGTGGCGCACCGATCCGCTGATCGGCACCGCGTTTGCCCCGCATGCGCCGTACACGGTCAACGATGCCAACTTCGAGCGGGTGCGGATGCTGTCCGACCAGCTCGACATGCAGGTGCACCTGCACACCCACGAGACCGCGCAGGAAATCACCGATTCGATCAAGCTGCATGGCCAGCGCCCGCTGGCGCGGCTGGATCGGCTCGGCCTGGTCAATGACCGCCTGATCGCGGTGCACATGACCCAGCTGACCGATGCGGAAATCCACCTGTGCGCCGAGCGTGGCGTCAGTGTGGTGCACTGCCCGGAATCGAACCTGAAGCTGGCCTCCGGTTTCTGCCCGGCCTGCGCTCTGCAGCGCGCCGGCGTGAACCTGGCCATCGGCACCGATGGCTGTGCGAGCAACAACGACCTGGACATGTTCAGCGAGAACCGCACCGCGGCGATCCTGGCCAAGGCCGTGGCCGACGATGCCACCGCGCTGGACGCGGCGACCACGCTGCGCGCGTCCACCCTCGGTGGCGCCCGTGCGCTGGGCTTCGGCGACCGCATCGGTTCGATCGAAGTCGGCAAGCAGGCCGACCTGGTCTGCGTTGATCTGTCCGCGCTGGAAACCCAGCCGCTGCACAACGTGCTGTCGCAGCTGGTGTACGCCACCGGCCGCCAGCAGGTCAGCGACGTCTGGATTGCCGGCAAGCCGAAGCTGGTGCAGCGCGAGCTGGTCGGCATGGACCTGCCGGGCATCATCGCCAACGCGCGCCAGTGGCGCGAGCGCATCCGTCATATCCGCGCCTGAACCCGGCGCTGCAAGGACTCCCCATGACTGCCCCCCACGCATCCTCCAATTTCGATCAGGCCGAGCTGGACAAGTTCGCCGCACTGGCCAACCGCTGGTGGGACGCTGACGGCCCGCAGAAGCCGTTGCATGCGCTGAACCCGGTACGCCTGCAGTACGTGGCCGACCGCGTGCCGCTGCGTGGCGCACGCGTGCTCGACATCGGTTGTGGTGGTGGTCTGTTGAGTGAAGCACTGGCCCAGGCCGGTGCCGACGTCACCGCCATCGACCTGGCACCGGAACTGGTCAAGGTCGCACGCCTGCACGCGCTGGAAAGCGGTGCCACGGTCGATTACCGGGTACAGGCTGCTGAGGACCTGGCCGCCGAGCAGCCGGGCAGCTTCGACGTGGTGACCTGCATGGAGATGCTCGAGCACGTGCCGGATCCGGGCGCGATCATCGAGGCCTGCATGCGCCTGCTGAAGCCGGGCGGTCACCTGTTCCTGTCGACCATCAACCGCACCGCTGCGGCTTTTGCCGTGGCCATCGTCGGCGCCGAGTACGTGGCGCGGCTGCTGCCCAAGGGCACCCATCACTACCAGGAATTCATCAAGCCGGCCGAGCTGGCGCGCTGGCTGCGCGAGGCCGATATGCAGCTGGTGGATGTCAGCGGCATGGCCTACGAGCCGTGGCGCAACCATGCCCGCCTGAGCAGCCGTACCGACATCAACTACCTGGCCTACGCGGTCAAGGCTGCATGACCACCGTGCAGTTCCCGCGCGCGGTGCTGTTCGACCTGGACGGCACCCTGCTGGACAGCGCACCGGACTTCGTCGCCACCCTTGATGCGATGCTGGCCGAGCGTGGTCGCGCGCCGGTCGATCCAGTGCTGCTGCGGCCGGTAGTGTCCAAGGGCTCGCGCGCGATGGTGTCGGTGGCCTTCCCTGAGCTGGAAGCCATTGAACGCGATGCCCTGATTCCCGAGTTCCTGCAGCGCTATGAAGCGCTGATCGGCCAGCACGCGGTGCTGTTCGACGGCGTGGCGGGCATGCTCGCCGCGCTGGACGCTGCCGGTACGGTGTGGGGCATCGTCACCAACAAACCCGAGTACCTGGCGCGGCTGATCCTGCCGCAGTACGGCTGGCAGCAGCGCTGTGCGGTGCTGGTCGGCGGTGACAGCCTGGCCGAGCGCAAGCCGCTCCCGCTGCCGTTGCTGCACGCCGCGCAGGCCATCGGCATCGCCGCCGAAGACTGCGTGTACGTGGGTGACGACGAGCGCGACATCATCGCCGCGCGTGCCGCGGCCATGCCGTCGGTGGCGGCGTTGTGGGGCTATCGCCTGCACAGCGACGATCCGCTGGCCTGGCAGGCCGACGTGCTGGTCGAGAACGCCGAACTTCTGCAACTGGCCAGCCTCTGGCCGACCCGGCCGGCAGCCCCGGCCCAGCCGTAAGGAATCACGTAGTGAGCAGTACCGCGCTGGACAGTTTCCTCGACAAGTGGCGCAGCCGTTGGCCGGAATGGTCGGTGGCCGCCCCGTTCGTGGCCGAACCGCAACGCGATATCGCAGTGGCGTGGTTTGCGCTGCTGCAGGAATTCGACGACATGCTCAACACCAGCGGCGACCCGCTGCCGGCCGACGCCAAGCTGGCGTGGTGGGGCGAGGAGCTGCGCAGCTGGGCCGCGCATCGTTCGCGCCATCCGCTGGGCCGTCTGCTGGAGCCGGTGCGTGCGCCGTGGGCACAATTGGCCGAAGCACTTCCGGATCTGGTTGAAGCGCGTACCGTCGCGCTGGATGCGGCCGGCGCCGAGCGTGCGCTGGCGAACTACGCCGAGGCCGTAGCCGCCGTGGAAGCGGCGCTTTTTGCCGACAAGCCGCGCACCGGCGCAGGCCGTGCGGTGCTGCTGCAGACCCTGGCCCAGCGCCTGCAGGACGCCGGCGTGGCTGGTGTGCCGCGCAGCCTGCTGGACGAGGATTCCAGCACCGCCGCGCAGCGCTGGGCGCAGTATCTGTTGAAGGGGTGGGGCAGTCGCGTGCCCGGTCCGCGCCCGCGCCGCGTGTGGTCCAGCCTGGCGCGTGCACGCGTTGCCGCGCAGGCCGCAGGCAAGCCGATCGAAGCCACGCCGGTACGCACGCTGCTGCGCGTGTGGTGGGCCGCGCGCGGCTGATGCCGCTGCGCTCGCCGGGCATGGCCCGGCGCTACCGGGCGCGGTAATCGGGTAGCGCCGGGCCATGCCCGGCGGCCGTTCGTCGCGCGTTACTTCCGTTCCAGCACCAGCAGCGGATCGATACGGGTGTCGAACCAGTTCATGCCCCAGTGCAGGTGCGGGCCGGTGGCACGGCCGGTGGCGCCGACAGCGGCGATCACCTGGCCCTGGGTCACCCGGTCGCCGACCTTCACGTCGATGCGTGACAGGTGCAGGAAGTTGGAGCTGACCCCGAAGCCGTGGTCAAGCAGCAACGTGCCGCCGGTCAGGTACAGGTCCGGGCCGGCAAAGGTGACGATGCCGGCGGCGGGGGCCTTCACCGGAGTGCCGGTTGGCACCGCGATGTCCATGCCGGAATGACCGGCACCGGGCTGCCCGTTGTAGACGCGGGCATTGCCGAAGCGGCCACTGATGCGGCCCTCCACCGGCCAGATGAAGGTCTGGGTGAAGTCGGTACGGTCGTCGTCACGGGCGCGTGCAGCGGTCACCTGCGCCTGTTCGCGCTTGATCCGCTCGGCAATCGCCGGCGGCGGATTGACCGTCTTCGGCGGCACGCCGTTGACACGTTCGGTGGGCCAGTCGCGCGGTGTCACCGTGATCGTCGCGGTCTCGCTGCCACCATCGGGGCGTTGTACCTGCACACGCAGTGGACCCTTCTCGTCGCGGCCGATGCCGAACACCACGCTGCCATAGCCGCTCACCCGCAACTGGCGGCCGGCGTACTGCACGCGGCTGCCGGCGGGTACCTTGCCGATCACCAGCGCGCCCTGCGACGCGCTGGCCGGGAACACCACGCGGCTGTCGATCAGGCTGCCGATGCCATCCTGTGCCTGCGCCGGAGGTGCGGAAAACAAGGGCGCCGCCAGCAGCGCCCCGATCAGGAGAGCGGAGCGCATCAGCGGTCGTAGGTCATGCGCTGGCCGGCGGGTTCGCCCACCAGCTTGCTGCCGTCCCACACCTGCTGGCCGTTGACCCAGGTGGAGGCGATGCGCGAACGGAAGGTGGTGCCTTCAAACGGCGACCAGCCGCACTTGGACAGCACGTCCTCGCGCTTGACGGTGAACGGCACGTCCTCAACCAGCACCAGATCGGCGAAGTAGCCTTCGCGCAGGAAGCCGCGTTCCTCGACGTCGAACAGCTGCGCCGGGGCATGGGCGAACTTCTGCACCACCTGTTCGCGGGTCAGCTTGCCTTCGTGCACGCGTTCCAGCGCGGCCACCAGCGCGTACTGCACCAGCGGCAGGCCCGAGGGCGCCTGTGCGTACGGCTTCTGCTTCTCTTCCCAGGTATGCGGCGCATGGTCGGTGGCCAGCACGTCCAGCACGTCATCGGCCAGCGCGGCGGTGATCGCCTCGCGGTCGGCCACGTCCTTGATCGCCGGGTTGCACTTGATCAGGTTGCCCTTGGTCGCGTAATCCGGGCGCGCGAAATGCAGGAAGTGCACGCAGGTCTCGGCGGTGATCTGCTTGCGGCTGCCGTCGGCGCGGATCAGCGGACCCTTCTCGAACAGCGCCAGCTCATCGGCGGTGGAGATGTGCAGCACGTGCAGGCGGGTGCCGTGCTTGCGTGCCAGCGACATTGCCAGGCGGGTGGACTTGATGCAGGCCTCGCGCGAACGGATGTCCGGGTGCATGTCCGGGGTCAGCGCATCGCCGTACTTCTCCTGGAAGGCCTTCAGGTTGGCATCGATCATCGGCGTGTCTTCGCAGTGCGTGATGATCGGGGTCGGGCATTCCCGGAAGATCGCATCGAGCGTTTCCGGGTTGTCCACCAGCATGTTGCCGGTGGAGGCGCCCATGAACACCTTCACGCCCGGTGCCTTCTTCGGGTCCAGTGCGCGGATCGCCTCCAGGTTGTCATTGCTGGCGCCATGGTAGAAGCCGTAGTTGGCCCAGGCACGGCCGCGCGCAAGCTCATACTTGGCTTCGAGGATGGTCGAATCCAGCGTAGGCGGATTGGTATTGGGCATGTCCATGAAGCTGGTCAGGCCACCGGCCACGGCCGCCGCCGATTCGCTGGCGATGTCGCCCTTGTGGGTCAGGCCTGGCTCGCGGAAGTGCACCTGGTCGTCGATCATGCCGGGCAGCAGCCAGCGCCCGGCCGCGTCCACCACCTGCTCGCCGTCGCGCGGCGCCAGCCCGGAACCGATCTGCGCGATGCGGCCGTTCTCGATGCGCAGGTCGCCGTCGAAGGTGCGGCCTTCGTTGACCAGGCGGGCGTTGGTGATGAGCGTGGAGGACATGTCAGTGTTTTCCTGTGCAACGGCAAGAGGGGGCGTTGGGAGATTCGGGCACTGGATCGAAGCCGCCAGGATGGAACGGATGGCAGCGGCCCAGCCGTCGTGCCGCCAGCCAGCTGCCGCGCAGCGGGCCATGGCGCGAGATCGCTTCCATCGCGTATTCAGAGCAACTGGGTACGAAACGGCAGCGCGGCCCCAGCAGGGGGCTGATGAAGCGCTTGTAGAAGCGCAGCAGGGCGATGAGCAGGCGCGAGATCACCCAGTCATCTTATGCCAGTTGGCATGAAGGCCGCATTTGTGCAGGATGGGCCGTTGGTCGCATGTCGCCAATGGCCTGCGACCGCTCGCGGCACCCTCCAGGTGCCGGACAGGTTCCGTACCGCGCAGGGCGGTCCGTGTTGGTCGGACCGCACCTTGGGCCCGTTGTCTCCTGGACTGAATGGAGTGGGCCACCGAGGTTGCTGCTGCGGGTCGGGTAGGCTATAAAGGCCCGCTTTCCCGGGCCCCGGGGAATCCAAGGAAGAGCGTTTCGTGGCTGCTAAAAAAACTGCAAAGAAGGCCGTAACGGCCGCCAAGAAAACCGCCAAGCCTGTTGTGAAGAAGTTGGCGGCAAAGCCCGTTGCCAAGAAACCGGCCAGCAAGCCGGTGACCAAGGCAGCGTCCTCGCAACCGGCGGCCAGGAAGGCCACCGCAAAGAAAGCGCCGGTGAAGGCAACCAAGCCGGCGGCGAAGAAGGCCGCTGCGCCTGCCAAGGCCAAGCCTGCCGCTGCCGGCAAGAAGGCGCCGGTGCTGAAGAAAGCCATCAGCAAGGCTGCGCCGGTGAAGAAGGCCGCCGCCAAGCCGGTGGCGAAGAAGGCAGCAGCCAAGCCAGCGCCGAAGGCAGTGGTGAAGAAGGCTGCGGTCAAGCCGGTCGCCAAGCCTGCAGCGAAGAAGGTCGCTGCGGCCAAGCCTGCTGCTGTAAAGAAAGTTGCCAAGAATGTCGCCGCGCCGGTCGTAAAGCCGACTCCGGCCCCCGTTGTGAAGTCCGCACCGAAGCCAGCTGCGAAGCCGGCTCCGGCCAAGTCTGTCCCGGCCAAGACCGCGGCAGTGGCAGCAGCCCAACCGGCTCCCAAGCCGGCCCCGGCCGCCGCTCCTGCAGCATCGACCGCCCCGCAATCCAAGAATCCCGTGCCCGTTTCGAAATCGCCTGCCAAAACCGCCGTGAAATCCGATTCCGCCCCGAAGACCGTGCCGCGTCCTGTCGGCAAGGTCGCCGTGGCCGTCGCCGCCCGCTCGGCCGCGCCGGCCCCGCGCAGCAAGTACAAGGTGGTCGAATACAAGACCGATGAGGCCACTGGCCGCCCGATCCTGCCGGCTGGCTACAAGCCGTCCTCGGAAGAGGAATACATGAGCCCGCTGCAGCAGGAATACTTCCGCCAGCGCCTGCAGAACTGGCGTGCGGACCTGGTGGAAGAGTCCAAGCAGACCATCGAGAACCTGCGCGAGGAAGTGCGTGACATCGGCGACGAAGCCGAGCGTGCGACCCGCGAGACCGAGAACTCGCTGGAACTGCGTACCCGTGACCGCTACCGCAAGCTGATCGGCAAAATCGACAGCACCCTGAAGCGCCTGGAAGCGGGCGACTACGGTTACTGCGTGGACACCGGTGAAGAAATCGGCCTGGAGCGCCTGGAAGCGCGCCTCACCGCCGAGCGCACCATCGACGCCCAGGAGCGTTGGGAGCACCTGCAGAAGCAGCAGGGCGACTGATTCCCGGTCGTTGTATGGTCATGCGAAAAACCCGGCCTCGGCCGGGTTTTTTGTTGGGCGGCTGGTTGTCCCCTGTAGCGCCGAGCCCATGCTCGGCAGGCTCTTCTGTAGAGTCGAGCCATGCTCGGCTGCTTTCCAGAGGCACCAGTCGAGCATGGCTCGACTCTACAGAAAAGCACGGCGCCGCCGCGATCACTGCAGGTCGCGAAGATTCAATTTCCGCAGCGTCGGGTTCTTCCACGCCGTGATCCCAGCCACACTCAGCACCGCGAAGCCGCCCAGCACTACCGCCGGTACCAGCCCCAGCAGTTTGGCCATCGTGCCGGCATAGAACGCGCCGAGCTCGTTGGAGGAACTGATGAAAATGCCGTTGATCGACGACACCCGTCCGCGCATCTCTTCCGGCGTGGCCAGCTGCAGGATGGTCGATCGGATCACCACCGACACGCCGTCGAACGCCCCGTAGAACAACAGGATCAGCGCCGACAGCCAGAAGTGCTGGGACAGTCCGAAGCCGATCACGCACAGGCCGAAGCCCGCCACTGCGAACAGCAGTACGCGGCCGGCATTGCGGTGCAGCGGGTGGCGCGCCAGCCACAGGCCGACACAGACCGAACCCAGCGCCGGCATCGCGCGCAGGATGCCCAGGCCTTCAGGACCGTGGTGCAGGATCTCGTGCAGAAATGCCGGCAGCATCGCCACCACGCCACCCAGCAGCACCGAGAACATGTCCAGCGCCATCGCACCGACCATGATCCGGTTGCCGACCACGAAGCGTGCGCCTTCGGCGATGCTCTTGAAGATCGGCGCAGCCGGGCCGGAATGCACGGGCTCTTCCACCTTCAGCGTGGCCAGGCAGCCCATCGCGACTGCCGCGAACAGGGTGGCCACCGCATAGGAAAGGCCCTTGCCAGCGAAACCGACCAGTACGCCACCCAGTGCCGGGCCGGCGATCATGCCGGCCTGGAACACCACCGCACCCAGGCCGGCGCCACGGGCGAACTGGTCGCGGGCCAGTACGCGGGCAAACAGGGCGTTGTAGATCGGCGACAGGAAGGCGCGGACCATGCCGGTCAGCGCAATGGCGGCATAGATCGGCCACACACCGTCAACGGGCAGCCAGCCCATCGCCACGCTGGTCAGCACCAGCGCAGTGGCGATCAGCCCGGAACAGGCGACCATGCCCAACCGGCGGCGCGGCAGGTGGTCGACCAGGTAGCCGGCGAACGGCGCCACGCAGAAGAACGGCAACACTTCGGCCAGGCCGATCAGGCCCAGCGAGAACGGATTGCGGGTGACTTCGTAGATATGCCAGCCGACGGTGACCGCGACCACCTGGTAGGACAGCATCGCGAAGATGCGGTAGGCCAGCAGCCTGGCGAAACCGGGCCGGGACAGCAGGCCCAGCGCGGTGTCTTGGGCTGTGGCAGGCTCGCTCACGAGGGCTCGCGCTGCAGCTGCGCCTGCGCGGTCTCACGGATGAAGGCCAGCATCGCGGCCACGCCGTTGCTGCGGGTCGGCGACAGGTGGCGGGCCAGGCCGATGTCCTGGATGTAGCTGGGCTCGGTGTCGAGGATCTCCTGCGCCGAGCGCCCGGAGTACACGCGCAGGGCCAGGAAGATCAGGCCGGAGACGATGGCCGAATCACTGATGGCGTGGAAGCGCAGCGACTGCGTGTTGCCTTCCGGCACGATCCAGACCATCGACTGGCAGCCGAGCAGGCGATGCTCTTCGGTCTTCCATTCTTCCGGAAACACCGGCAGCTTGCGGCCGAGGTCGATCAGGTACTGGTAGCGCTCGGACCAGTCACCGAAGAAGCCGAATTCCTCGGCGATGGCGGTCTGGGCCTCGGCGGCGGTGGGTTCAAGCGGGAACGGGGAGTCGGTCACAACAGTCTCTACGGTGGGGCGTGGCCGGCGGACCGGCCACGGGGCAGGGTGGGTCAGCCGCGCTTGCGCGACCAGCGCGCGCCCTGCGGGGTGTCTTCCAGCACGATGCCTTCGGCGGCCAGCTGGTCGCGGATGGCGTCGGAACGGGCGAAGTCGCGTGCCTGCTTGGCGGCGGCGCGCGCGTCGATCAGGCCCTGGATGCGCGCATCGTCGCCGTCATCGCTGGCGGCGGTGCCGAACCACTGCGCCGGGTCGGCCTGCAGCAGGCCCAGCGCCAGGCCGGCGCCGAGCAGTTCGCCCTTCAGGCGCGCTTGTTCGGTGGGGTCGGTGGCGCGGCGTGCGTCGGCGGCGATGCGGGCCACTTCGGCCAGTGCCTGCGGGGTGTTCAGGTCGTCATCCAGGGTCGCCTCGACCGTGGCCGGGATCGCCACGACCGCCACGACCGACGCCAGCTCGCGCAGGGTGCCGTACAGGCGGTCCAGGGTGCGCACCGACTGTTCGATCAGCGCATCGGACCACTCCAGCGGCTGCCGGTAGTGGGCCGACAGCAGGGCCAGGCGCAGCGCTTCCGGCGGGTGCTGGCTAACCAGATCGTGCACGCGCTCGATGTTGCCGACCGACTTGCTCATCTTGGCGCCGCCGAAGTTGAGCATGCCGTTGTGCAGCCAGAAGCGGGCGAAGATCCTGCCGCCATGCGCGCATTCGCTCTGGGCCAGTTCGTTTTCGTGGTGCGGGAACTGCAGGTCGACGCCACCGGCATGAATGTCGATGGTCTCGCCCAGGTGGGCGGCGGCCATTGCCGAGCATTCGATGTGCCAGCCCGGGCGGCCACGGCCCCACGGCGATTCCCAGCCGGGCAGGTCATCGCTGGACGGCTTCCACAGCACGAAATCACCCGGGTCGCGCTTGTAGGGGGCGACATCGACGCGGGCGCCGGCCAGCATTTCCTCCGGATCGCGGCGCGAGAGCTTGCCATAGCCCTCGAAGCTGCTGACCGCGAACAGCACGTGGCCCTCGGCCGGGTAAGCGTGGCCGCTGGCGATCAGCTGCCCGATCATGGTGATGATCTGCGGGATGTGCGCGGTCACTTCCGGCTCGATGTCCGGCGGTGCCACGCCCAGCGCGGCCATGTCTTCACGGTAGGCGGCGGCGAAACGATCGGTGATGGTGCTGATCGGCACCCCCTGTTCGCGCGCGGCGTTGTTGATCTTGTCGTCCACGTCGGTGATGTTGCGCGCGTAGCGCAGGCCACCGAAGCGCCGCCGCAGCAGGTCGGCCAGCACCCCGAACACCACTGGGCCACGGGCGTTGCCGATGTGCACGTAGTTGTAGACCGTCGGGCCGCACACATACAGGGTCGGACAGGCCGGGTCGAGCGGGGTGAACGGTTCGAGCTGGCGAGTCAGGTTGTTGTGCAGGCGCAGGGTCATGGGGCTGTGACTGGGGGACAAGCCTGTGATTTTAGAACGTGTCGGGGCGCTTTGGGGCGACGCGCTGCCACCGGTGGACCTGAAGCCCGCCCAAGGTGGGGTGGGCAGGAGCGGCGCGGACGGGTAATGTTCAGCCCCTTGCGCTCGCCACTGCCTACACTATCGCCGTGTCCCTGCTCCCGTCGCCAATGAAATCCACCGCGTTGCTGACCCTGGCCTGCCTGTCGGCGCTGCCCGCCGTGGCCCAGGCGCAGGAGGCCGAGCCCCGCAACCGGGTGGTGATCGTGGAGAACGTGAAGTTCGACTACGCGCAGGTGCTGAACGTCGAACCCGTGTTCCAGACCCTGCGTGCGACCCGCACCGAAGAACACTGCGAGCCGGTCTCGACCCGGACCCTGGCGCCGGTCAATGTCACCGGTGAGGAGCCTGCCGAGGACAAGGGCCGGATCGGTCGCTTCTGGGACTCGGTGCGCTCGATGTTCAAGCGCAGCGATGAAGAGGGGGCCGAGGAGACCGCCGTCGAGACGCCCGCGCCGGCCCCGGCGCCGGCCAACAACGGGCCGATGCTGACCCGTGACTGCCGCATCGTGCCGGTGGGACGTGAATTCCGCCGGCCCATCGCCTACGACGTGGACTACGTCTACAAGGGCACCAAGTACCGCTCGCGGCTGCCGGAAGATCCCGGCAACCGGCTCAAGGTCCGGGTCTCGATCACCCCATGGGTCGGTCCCGAACAGAACACTGCCAGCAATCCCTGATTCCGCGACCCACGCCCCTTGCGCCGGTCCCGGCCGCATGCAAAGATGCCCGGCCATGAAGCTCACCGACTTCCAGCACGACAGCAGCGCAGCCCGACAGGCGTCGGGCATGACCTCGCGTGCGCGTCGACCGGAACCCCACATCCTCGCTGGGTAACCGGAGCTTTTTGCTGTTCGTCCGAAAAAAACCCAGCCCACCGGCTGGGTTTTTTCGTTTCCGCGTCATGAAAGCTGCAACTGCAACCTTTTCGTACCACCTTTGGTTCCTGGTTTCCCTTCCACCGCGTCGACCTTCGGCGCCGCCACGCAAGGAAAGATGATGTCCCCCAAGCACTTCCTGAACACCCAGGACTGGAGCCGCAGCGATCTCGACGCGCTGCTGACCCAGGCCGCGCTGTTCAAGCGCAACAAGCTCGGCGACCAGCTCAAGGGCAAGTCGATCGCGCTGGTGTTCTTCAATCCGTCCATGCGCACCCGCACCAGCTTCGAACTGGGCGCGTTCCAGCTCGGCGCCCACGCGGTGGTGCTGCAGCCGGGCAAGGATGCGTGGCCGATCGAGTTCAACCTCGGCACGGTGATGGACGGCGATACCGAAGAGCACATCGCTGAAGTGGCCAAGGTGCTGGGCCGTTACTGCGACATCATCGCCGTGCGTGCGTTCCCCAAGTTCATCGACTGGGCCTACGACCGCCAGGACATCGTCCTCAACAGCTTCGCCAAGTATTCGCCGGTGCCGGTCATCAACATGGAGACCATCACCCACCCATGCCAGGAACTGGCCCACGTGATGGCGCTGCAGGAGCACTTCGGCACCCAGGACCTGCGTGGCAAGAAGTACGTGCTGACCTGGACCTACCACCCGAAGCCGCTGAACACCGCGGTGGCGAACTCGGCGCTGACCATCGCCACCCGCATGGGCATGGATGTGACCCTGCTGTGCCCGACCGCCGACTACATCCTCGACGACCGCTACATGGGCTGGGCCGAGCAGAACGTGGCCGAGAGCGGCGGTTCGCTGAAGATCAGCCATGACATCGACAGCGCCTACGCCGGTGCCGACGTGGTCTACGCCAAGAGCTGGGGCGCGCTGCCGTTCTTCGGCAACTGGGAACCGGAAAAGCCGATCCGCGACCAGTTCAAGCACTTCATCGTGGACGAACGGAAGATGGCGCTGACCAACAACGGTGTCTTCAGCCACTGCCTGCCGCTGCGCCGCAACGTCAAGGCCACCGACGCGGTGATGGATTCGCCGCAGTGCATCGCCATCAACGAAGCCGAGAACCGACTGCACGTGCAGAAGGCGATCATGGCGGCTGTTGCCGGGCGCTGATTCCCAAGCATTGAAACAATCCGCCGGGCATGGCCCGGCGCTACCCCACCTGATTGGACATTACCCCCATGAGCAACAAAGACGTCGTTCTCGCCTTCTCCGGCGGCCTGGATACCAGCTTCTGCGTGCCGTACCTGCAGGAGCGTGGCTACAACGTGCACACCGTGTTCGCCGACACCGGCGGCGTGGATGATGAAGAGCGCGATTTCATCGAAAAGCGCGCCGCCGAACTGGGCGTGGCCAGCCACGTCACCGTCGATGGTGGCCCGGCCATCTGGGCCGGCTTCGTCAAGCCGTTCGTGTGGGCCGGCGAAGGCTACCAGGGCCAGTACCCGCTGCTGGTCTCCGACCGCTACCTGATCGTCGATGCCGCGCTCAAGCGCGCCGCTGAACTGGGCACCAACATCATCGCCCATGGCTGCACCGGCATGGGCAACGACCAGGTGCGTTTCGACCTGGCAGTGAAGGCGCTGGGCGACTACCAGATCATCGCGCCGATCCGCGAGATCCAGAAGGAACACACCCAGACCCGTGCCTACGAGCAGAAGTACCTGGAAGAGCGCGGTTTCGGCGTGCGCGCCAAGCAGCAGGCCTACACCATCAACGAGAACCTGCTGGGCCTGACCATGTCCGGCGGTGAGATCGATCGCTGGGAAGCGCCGGGCGAGGGCGCCCGTGGCTGGTGCGCACCGCGCAGCGAATGGCCGGAGCAGGCGTTGACCGTCACCCTGAAGTTCGTTGAAGGCGAAGCCGTCGAACTGAACGGCAAGGCGTTGCCGGGTGAGCAGATCCTGGCCCAGCTCAACAAGCTGTTCGCTCCCTACGGCGTCGGCCGTGGCGTCTACACCGGTGACACCGTGATCGGCCTGAAGGGCCGCATCGTGTTCGAAGCGCCTGGCCTGGTTTCGCTGCTGGCCGCGCACCGCGCGCTGGAAGATGCGGTGCTGACCAAGCAGCAGAACCGCTTCAAGCCGGACGTGGCGCGCAAGTGGGTGGAGCTGGTGTACGAAGGCTTCTACCACGACCCGCTGAAGACCGACATCGAGGCCTTCCTGAAGTCCTCGCAGGCCAAGGTCAACGGTGAAGTGGTGCTGGAAACCCGTGGCGGCCGCGTCGATGCAGTGGCGGTGAAGTCGCCGCACCTGCTCAACACCAAGGGCGCCACCTACGCGCAGTCGGCCGACTGGGGCGTGGAGGAGGCCGAAGGCTTCATCAAGCTGTTCGGCATGAGCTCGACGCTATACGCGCAAGTCAATCGCTGAGCGATTGAATTGCGCGCGCGTCTCCCGCGCATTCCACCTAATCCCCGCGCCGTTGGCGCGCCCCCTTGAACATCAAGGGGGCTCTCCTCCAGCCGGTACACGTTGTACTGAAGGATCTTTGATTCATGCTTGAACAGACGATCTCGCATCTGCAGGCCCTGGTGTCCTTCGACACCCGCAACCCGCCGCGTGCGATCACCACCGGCGGCATCTTCGATTACCTGCGTGCGAACCTGCCCGGGTTCAACGTCGAGGTGATCGACCACGGTGCCGGTGCGATCAGCCTGTATGCGGTGCGCGGTACGCCGAAGTACCTGTTCAACGTGCACCTGGATACCGTGCCGGACTCGCCGCACTGGAGTGCCGACCCGCACGTGATGCGCCGCCTGGACGACCGCGTGGTCGGCCTCGGCGTGTGTGACATCAAGGGCGCCGCCGCCGCACTGGTGGCCGCGGCCAATGCCAGCGACGGAGACGCTGCATTCCTGTTCTCCAGCGACGAGGAAGCCAACGATCCACGCTGCATCGCCGCGTTCCTGGCCCGTGGCATTCCGTATGAAGCAGTGCTGGTGGCCGAGCCGACCATGAGCGAAGCCGTACTGGCGCACCGGGGCATCAGCTCGGTGCTGATGCAGTTCGCCGGTCGCGCCGGGCATGCCTCGGGCAAGCAGGATGCGGCCGCCAGCGCGCTGCATCAGGCCATGCGCTGGGGCAACCGTGCGCTGGACCATGTGGAATCGCTGGCCTCGGCGCGCTTCGGCGGCCTCACCGGGCTGCGTTTCAACATCGGCCGTGTCGAGGGCGGGATCAAGGCCAACATGATTGCCCCGGCCGCCGAAGTGCGGTTCGGGTTCCGCCCGCTGCCGTCGATGGACATTGATGGCCTGCTGGTGACCTTTGCCGGCTTCGCCGAACCGGAAGCTGCTGTGTTCACCGAGACGTTCCGTGGCCCCAGCCTGCCGGCCGGTGACATCGCCGAGGCCGAGAACCGCCGCCTGCTGGCGCGCGACGTGGCCGACGCACTTGAGCTGCCGATCGGCAACGCGGTGGACTTCTGGACCGAGGCCTCGCTGTTCTCGGCCGGTGGCTACACCACGCTGGTGTTCGGCCCGGGTGACATCGCCCAGGCCCATACCGCCGATGAGTTCGTAACGCTGGACCAGCTGCAGCGCTACACCGACGCCGTTCACCGCATCATTGCTGCCGGCGCCTGATCGACCCCACAACGCCGCCGTGCTCCGGCACGGTGGAACTGCAACGCGGCGACCGCCGCCTGTGACGAAACCGAAATGTCTCCTGCCCTCCAGCCCCACCGCCAGACCCGCCAGACCATCGTGCGCCTGCTTTCCAGCATGGCCAGCGCGAAGGAGATCAGCCAGTACCTCAAGCGATTCTCGCAGCTGGACGCCAAGCGCTTCGCCGTGGTCAAGGTCGGCGGTGCCGTCCTGCGCGACGACCTTGACGCGCTGACCTCGTCGCTGTCGTTCCTGCAGGAAGTCGGCCTGACCCCGATCGTGCTGCATGGCGCCGGCCCGCAGCTGGATGCCGAGCTGTCCGCGGCCGGCATCGAGAAGCAGACCGTCAACGGCCTGCGCGTGACCTCGCCGGAAGCGCTGGCGATCGTGCGCCGGGTGTTCCAGCAGTCCAATCTGCGCCTGGTCGAAGCGCTGCAGCAGAACGGCGCGCGCGCCACTTCGATCACCGGCGGCGTGTTCGAAGCCGAGTACCTGGACGTGGACACCTACGGCCTGGTTGGCGAGGTGAAGAAGGTCAACCTCGCGCCGATCGAGGCCAGCCTGCGCGCCGGCTCGATTCCGGTCATCACCAGCCTGGGCGAGACTGCTGGCGGCCAGATCCTCAACGTCAACGCCGACTTCGCTGCCAACGAGCTGGTGCAGGAGCTGCAGCCGTACAAGATCATCTTCCTGACCGGCACCGGCGGCCTGCTGGACGAGCAGGGCAGCGTGATCGACTCGATCAACCTGTCCACCGAGTACGACCACCTGATCGCGCAGCCGTGGATCCACGGCGGCATGAAGGTGAAGATCGAACAGATCAAGGATCTGCTCGATCGCCTGCCGCTGGAATCGTCGGTGTCGATCACCCGTCCGGCCGACCTGGCCAAGGAACTGTTCACCCACAAGGGCTCGGGCACGCTGGTGCGCAAGGGTGAGAAGGTGCTGCGCGCCACCGCGTGGGAGCAGCTGGACCTGCCGCGCCTGAAGCAGCTGATCGAGTCGAGCTTCGGCCGCACCCTGGTGCCGGACTACTTCCAGAAGACCACGCTGCTGCGCGCCTACGTCAGCGAGAACTACCGCACGGCGGTGATCCTTACCGATGAAGCCGAGGGCGTGTACCTGGACAAGTTCGCGGTGCTTGATGATGCGCAGGGCGAAGGCCTGGGGCGCGCTGTCTGGAACGTGATGCGCGAGGAGACGCCGCAGCTGTTCTGGCGTTCGCGCAATGGCAACCCGATCAACCATTTCTACTACGCCGAATCCGATGGCTGCTACAAGCAGGGCCACTGGAAGGTGTTCTGGTACGGCGCCGATGGCATCGACCGCATCAGGACCTATGTCGACCATTGCGGCGTGCGTGCGCCGAGCCTGGAGGGCTGAACACATGAACCATGCCGATTGGACCAGAGTCCCTACGCTGGCGGGCACCCATGCGCGGCTGGAGCCGCTGCAGATGGGGCATATCGATGGCCTGCGCGGCGCGCTCGGCGATGGCGCGTTGTCCAGGCTCTGGTACACCCAGGTGCCCGATGCGAAGACCATGACCGGCTACGTGCAGGCGGCGCTGCAGGCGCAGGCCGAAGGCAAGGTGCTGCCGTTCGTGGTGTTCGATGCCAACGACCAGATTGTCGGCACCACCCGTTGCTACGATCTGCAAGCGGACGTGCCGCGCCTGAGCATCGGCTACACCTGGTATGGCGAGTCGGCGCAGCGCACCGGGGTCAATACCGAGACCAAGCTGATGCTGCTGAGCCATGCGTTCGAGCGGCTGGAGTGCCTGAGCGTGGTGTTCGAGACCAGCTGGTTCAACTTTGCCTCGCGCACCGCGATCGCGCGCATTGGCGCCAAGCAGGATGGCGTGCTGCGCAACCACCGCCGCCACCCCGACGGCACCCCGCGCGACACCGTCATCTTCTCCATCATCAACGCGGAATGGCAAGGCGTGAAGCGCCACCTGCAGCACCGCCTGGACAGCCACGCATGAACGATTCGATATTCACCCTGGGCATCGTCGGCGCCCGAGGCCATACCGGCGCCGAGCTGATCAAGCTGGTCGCAGCGCATCCGCGGCTGCAGCTGGCCTTCGTGTCCTCGCGCGAACGCGCGGGCCAGCGCCTGGCTGACCATCATCCCGAGTTCCAGGGCGAACTGCGGTACGAGAACCTGGACGCCGACGCGGTGGCGGCCAAGGGCGTGGACGCGGTGATCCTGGCCCTGCCCAACGGCCTGGCCGCTCCGTTCGTGGCCGCGCTGGAAGCGGCTAAGCCGGACACCGTCATTGTCGACCTGTCGGCCGACTACCGCTTCGACAATGCGTGGTACTACGGCCTGCCGGAGCTGACCCGCGGTCGCTACAACGGCCAGAAGCACATCAGCAATCCGGGCTGCTATGCCACCGCGATGCAGCTGGCGATCCACCCGCTGCTGGACCTGCTGGCCGGTCCGCCGCAGTGCTTCGGCGTGTCCGGTTACTCCGGTGCCGGCACCACGCCCTCGGACAAGAACAATGTCGAACTGCTGGCCGACAACCTGATGCCGTATGCATTGACCAACCATGTGCATGAGCGCGAGGTGTCGGTGCAGATGGGCGTGGCGGTCGAGTTCATGCCGCACGTGGCCCCGCATTTCCGTGGCATCACCCTGACCGCCAATCTGTGGCTGAATCGCGTGCAGACCCGCGAGCAGATCGTCGAGCGATTCCAGCAGGCCTATGCCGGCGAACCACTGATCGAGGTGGTGGATGAAGCACCGTGGGTCAGCCGCATTGCCGGCCGCCACGGTGCCCAGGTCGGTGGCTTCACGCTGGCCCCGGGCGGCAAGCGGGTGGTGGTGGTGGCGACCCTGGACAACCTGCTGAAGGGCGCGGCCAGCCAGGCCATGCAGAACCTCAATCTCGCACTGGGCATCGACGAACTGACGTCGATCCCGCACTGACCACGCTTCCGGAGCCCCCCATGGCAGACCTTCTTTGGCAGAAGCCCGGTGTCGCTGTAGACGCCAAGATCCAGACCTTCCTCGCCGGTGACGACGTCATCCTCGACCGCGAGTTCTTCCTGCACGACATCGCCGCCAGCGCCGCGCACGCACAGGGCCTGCAGCACATCGGTATCCTCAGCGCCGATGAGCTGGCGGGCCTGCTGCGCGAGCTCGACGTGCTGGCGCAGGACTTCCGCGCAGGCCGCTTCGTGCTGGATACGCAGTACGAAGATGGCCACTCGGCAATCGAAGCACGCTTGACCGAACGCCTCGGCGATGCCGGCCGCAAGATCCACACCGGCCGCAGCCGCAACGACCAGATCCTGGTCGCCACCCGTCTGTGGCTGAAGGAGAAGCTACAGCGCGTGGCCCAGCTCAGCGCCGAAGTGGCCAAGGTTGCGCTGGACCGCGCACAGGCCGAGAAAGACCTGCCGATTCCCGGCTATACGCACATCCAGCGTGCCGTGGTGTCCTCGGCCGGCATGTGGTGGGCCGGCTGGGCCGAGGCCTTCATCGACAACGCCATCCGCGCGCGCGACACCCATGCGCTGGTCGACGCCAATCCGCTTGGCACGGCTGCCGGCTACGGTGTGAACCTGCCGCTGGACCGTGAGCACACCACGGCCGCGCTCGGTTTCGCCCGCATGCAGATCTCGCCGATCTACGCGCAGCTGTCGCGCGGCAAGTTCGAACTGGCCGCGCTGGAAGCGCTGGGCGGCGCCACGCTGGACCTGCGCCGCATTGCCTGGGACCTGTCGCTGTTCACCAGCGCCGAGTTCGGCTTCGTCGCGCTGCCGGCGCAGTACACCACCGGCAGTTCGATCATGCCCAACAAGCGCAATCCGGACGTGATCGAGCTGATGCGCGCGACCCACGCCAGCGTCGCCGCCGCGCGTACCGAGATCGAGCAGCTGCTGTCGCTGCCGTCGGGCTATCACCGCGACCTGCAGTCGTCCAAGGGCGCCATCTTCCACGGCTTCGGTCGCGGCCTGTCGGCGCTGGAACTGCTGCCGGCGCTGCTGGCCAACCTGGAATGGCGCGACGACAAGGTTCGCGCGGCAATCGACTCGGGCATGTACGCCACCGATGTGGCGGTGGAAGCGGCGGTGGCCGGTGTGCCGTTCCGCGAGGCCTACAAGGCTGCTGCCGCCGGTGCCGACAGCGCAGGGCAGGGGCGTACCCCGGAAGGCAGCCTGGCCGCACGCGTATCGCCGGGTTCGGCCGCCGACCTGCGCCTGGACGAACTGCACGCGCGCTGGCAGGCGCTGTCCTGATGGCCGGCACCGTCTATCTGGTGCTGGCCATGCGCCGGCCCGATTTCAACGCCGCCGCCGTGCAGCCGCACCGTGACTTTCTCGATGCGTTGCAGGCACAGGGCAAGCTGCAGCTGACCGGCGGTTTTGCCGATGGCAGCGGTGGCGCCTATGTGCTGTGCAACGTGGACAGCCTGGCGCAGGCCATCGTCGCCACCGATCCGCTGGTGACGATGCAGGCCTCCGCGCTGACCGTGCACGAATGGAACACCCGCTGAGAGCCTGACCGATGATCCAGCACGCTGCCCACGTCGCCTCGCCGTTCCCCGAACAAGCGCTGCCGCCGTGGCGGCGTGCGGTGCTGAAGGTCGGTAGCAGCCTGCTGGCTGCCGATGGCGGCGGCCTGTCACCTCGCCACGCGCTGGGCCTGGCCCAGTTTGTTTCCGCCAACGTCCTGGCCGGGCGCGAGGTGGTGATCGTCTCCTCCGGTGCGGTTGCGGCGGGGCGCGCGATCCTGCCGCGGGCCGATGAACCCGGTGCGGCGATGGCGGCGCGGCAGGCCCTGGCCGCGCTCGGTCAGGCCCAGCTGATCGGGCTCTGGCAGCGCTTCTTCGAGCGCCCCGTGGCGCAGGTGCTGCTGACCCACGACGACCTGCGCAACCGCCGCCGCTACCTCAACGCACGCGCCACGCTCAATGAGTTGCTGCGGCTGGGCGCGTTGCCGGTGGTCAACGAGAACGACACCGTGTCGGTGGACGAACTCAAGCTCGGCGACAACGACAACCTTGCCGCCACCGTGGCCGCGCTGGTCGATGCCGATGCACTGTTCATTGCCACCGACATCGACGGCCTGTACAGCGCGGACCCGCGCACCGTGGCCGATGCGCGGCCACTGCACGACGTGCCGGAACTGAGTGACGAGGTGCTGGCGATGGCCGGCGGCGCAGGGTCGCGCGCCGGTACCGGCGGCATGCGGACCAAGCTTGAGGCGGCGGCCAAGGCGGGTCGTCTCGGCATCGAGACCTACCTTTTCAACGGCCGCAGCAGCGACGTGGTGCGTGCACTGGCGCAGGACCGCCTGTTCGGCACTCGCATCCACGCCGCGCGCAGCCGCGAGGCGGCCCGCAAGCACTGGCTGCGGCATGCACCGCTGACCGAAGGCGCGATCGTGATCGATGCCGGTGCGGCACAGGCCATGCGCGAGAAGGGCGCCTCGCTGCTGCCCGGTGGCATCACCGGTGCGGAGGGCGCGTTCCGGCGTGGCGATATGGTGCAGGTGTGCTGGAATGCACCACAGGGCCGTGTCTGCATCGCCCGCGGTGTCAGCCAGTACGCCGCCGATGATGTGCGCCGGATCGCCGGTCGCCATTCGCGCGACATCGAGGCCGTGCTGGGCTACAACTACGGTGGCAGTGTCGTCCATCGCGACGATCTGGTGCTGCCATGACCGGTTTGAAGGACTCCCCGATGAGCGAAATCGAAGCGCAGGCGCGTGCCTGCCGTGACGCGGCCCAGATCGTTGCCGGCCTCGACAGTGCGGCGCGCCGCACGCTGCTGCTGGCAATGGCGCAGGCACTGGAAGTGAATGCCGGGCTGATCCTGGCCGGCAATGCGCGTGACCTCGCCGCCGCGCGCGACAAGGGCGTTGGCAGTGCCATGCTCGACCGCCTCGCACTGGACCCCGCGCGCCTGTTCGCGATGGCCGAGGCCGTGCGCGAAGTGGCCGGATTGCCGGATCCGGTCGGCCAGGTGACCCGCGACGACGTGCGCCCTAACGGCATCCGTGTGCAGAAGGTGCGCGTGCCGCTGGGCGTGATCGCGATGATCTACGAAGCACGTCCGAACGTGACCGCCGAAGCCGCGGCGCTGTGCCTGAAGGCCGGCAACGGCGTGGTCCTACGTGGCGGCTCCGAAGCGATTCATTCCAACACCGCCATCGCCCAGGCACTGGCCGGTGCATTGAAGGCCAACGGCGTACCGCCGGCTGCGGTAACCGTGCTGACCGACCTGCGCCGCGAAGCGATGCTGGGACTGCTGCAGTTGCATGAGCTGATCGACCTGGCCATTCCGCGTGGCGGCGAAGGCCTGATCCGCTTCGTCGCCGAGCACGCGCGGGTGCCGGTGATCAAGCATTACAAGGGCGTGTGCCATCTGTTCGTGGACGCCAGTGCCGACCCCGGCAAGGCCATTGACCTGCTGGTGGATGGCAAGTGCAGCCGTCCGGCGGCCTGCAATTCGCTGGAGACCCTGCTGGTGCATCGTGCCGTGGCCGATACATTCCTGCCGCGCGTGGCACAGGCGCTTGGCGAGCGCGGCGTGCAGCTGCGCGCCGATGCATTGGCGCAGCCGCTGCTGCCGGGCAGCACGTTGGCCACCGAAGACGACTACGCCGCCGAGTTCCTTGATCTGGTGGTGGCGGTGCGCGTGGTCGACGACCTCGATGCGGCCATCGCGCACATCCGTGCTTACACTTCCGACCATACCGAAGTAATCGCCACCGAGGACGCGGGCAACGCCGAGCGCTTCGTCACTGCGCTGCGCTCTGCGGTGGTGATGGTCAATGCGTCCTCGCGTTTCTCCGATGGTGGTCAGCTGGGCTTGGGCAGCGAGATCGGGATCTCCACCACGCGCCTGCATGCCTACGGCCCGATGGGCCTGGAAGCGCTCACCGTCGAACGATTTGTCGTGCGCGGGGAAGGGCAGACCCGCACCTGAGCGCGACGGACGCCGGGCATGGCCCGGCGCTACCGCCGCCCATCAGGTAGCGCCGGGCCATGCCCGGCGAAGCGCAGGATCACACCACCTCGCGACGGATGCCGATCGGCCGCGCATGCTCATCCATGTGCAGGGTGGCGGCTTTGCAGCCCAGCAGGCGTTCGGCCAGGCCGGTGCTGGCACCCAGGTCGGCGGCGACCTCGTTGAGGCTGGCCAGCGGCCGCGGCAGGCGCCGCTCGTGGCCACGGAAGCGTGCGCGGTTGTACTCGGCCCAACCGATCAGCAGCACGCTGGCGCACAGCAGCATCAGCGGCAGCGCCACCAGCACATACGGATCGAACTGGCTTTGTCGTTCGTACAGCTGCTGCCAGGCCAGCTGGCCGCCGACCAGCCACGACACCAGGGTGACCAGTGGGGCCCACAGGTAGAAGTAGAAGCCCCAGAACGCCAGGGTGACGAAGCCCCATGCAGTGCGCTGGAAACGAGGCTGGTGGTGTGGCTTGCGGATCATCCGTGAATCGAAGCGGTTGGATGGGTGTTGTGTGCTCATCGGATTCCCCGGTCAGGGCTGGTCCAGGTAGCGCGCTTGCTGCGTCGGCGCAGCAGTGTCTTCGGCAGTGCCACCAGGGTGGTGGAAAGGCTGATCAGCCAGTACGCCATCGGGTACCAGATGACCCAGAAGTAGTTGCGTCCAATCTGTGTTTCGTAACGGCGGTCGATGATCAGGCTGCTGGCGAACTGCAGCAGGCAGACCAGCGCCAGGATCACGCCATGCCACTGGGGCAGCAGGCTGGCGATGTACAGCTGCGGCGGCATTTCGATGAACTTGCCCAACGCCCACAGCACCACGATGAACAGCATGGTGTAGGCCCAGATCACGCTCAGCACGTACTCCAGCAGTACGCCCCACATGCGCCGCTCCTTCCAGTGCAGCAGCGAACGTGCGTGGCGCAGCATCACCTCCACGCCACCCTGGGCCCAGCGCAGACGCTGCCGCCACAGCCCCTTCAGCGTTTCCGGCATCAGGATGAAGCACAGCGCGTTGGGCTCGTAGCGGATGTCCCAGTGCGCACGCTGCAGCCGCCAGCTGATGTCGATGTCCTCGGTGACCATGTCATCCGACCACCACCCCACCTGGTGCAGGGCGGTGCGGCGGAAGCCGGCGATAACCCCCGAGATGGTGAAGATGCGTCCGTACACGCGCTGCGCGCGCTTGATCATGCCGATGATCGAGGAGAACTCGGCCACCTGCAGCCGGCCCAGCAGGGTGGAGCGGTTGCGGATGCGCGGGTTGCCGGTGACCGCGCCGACCCGGCTGCCGCTGACCAGGTGCCAGATCATCCAGTGCAGCGCGTGCTCCTCCAGCATCGCATCACCGTCGATGCACACCAGGTATTCCGAGCGTGCCGCCAGCGCGCCCATGCGCAGTGCATTGGCCTTGCCCAGGTTGCGGTCCAGGTGCAGCACGCGCAGCCGCGGGTGCTTCGCGGCCAGCGCATCCAGGCGGGCACCGGTGTCGTCGCTGCTGCCATCGTCGATGGCGATCACCTCGTAGTCGGCCGGATAGCGCTGTGCCAGTGCCGCGCCGAGCGTGTCGTCCAGGTTCTCCGATTCGTTGTGGCAGGGAATCAGCAGGCTGGCGAACGGTGGATCGATCATCAGCGGTGGATCATTGCGCGGCCGCGAATGCCGTTCGCGCCGGAAGTAGTAGTACAGCCCGCCGGACATCCAGAAGAACGCCATCACCATCGGGTAATAGAAGGCGAACTGGAACAGGACCTGCAGCAACGGATGCATGTCCATGTCACTTCTCCGGGTACGGGAAGTTGCCGGCGGACATGGCCGCACGGGCATCGTGGGTGGAGGGCTGGCCGGCGATGAAGTCATCCGGGTACCAGGCGAAGTGATGCACGCCCTGCGCCTGCAGCTGGCGGATCTGTGCACGCAGGCGATCGGCCGGAATCGGCTGGCCGCTGCGCCAGTCAACAGTCTGCAGTTCGAACAACGTGTGCTGCAGCTGCGGATCGTGCCTGCGTACATCGGCCAGCAGCTGGTCCAGCCAGCGCTCCGGGTGCCTGCTGCCTTCCATCCACGGCATCGCCATCAGCGCGGTCTGGTCGTAGGCCTTGTTGAACAGGTCAAGGCGCTGCGCGAACCAGGCTTCACTCTGCGGGCGCAGCACCGGCTCGGCGTACAGGTTGCGCACCGTTGCCAGCTTCGGCCGCCAGCGCTGTGCGCGGTCGCGCAGGGCCAGGGTGAAGTCGATCAGCGCCTGCGTACGCGCGCTGCCATCGCTGCCTGCGCCCAGCGCGGGCAGCTCGGTGTCGCGCAGGTAGCCGTCATCATGGAACAGCAGCCCTTCAAAGTAGGAATTGACCGCCAGATCCTCGTAGATGTCGAGCATGATCTGGCGTGCCTGGGGGTTGGTGAAGTCCAGCCGGTACATGCCATCGGCATCGCCATTGCGGATCGCCAGCGCCTGTCGCTGCGCCGGATCGGGCAGCTCGAAACCGAGCACCGGCAGCCACGCGTACACCTTCACTCCGGCACGTGACTTCAGCTGCCACGCGACGCGGCTGAACAGGTCCGCGCGCATCGGCATGTGCCGGTTGGGGAAGTACACGGCATCGGCGGTGTTGTTGCCATCGGGGTCGGCAAAGGCCTGCAGGTAGACGTGGGTCGGCGCGATCCGCTTGACCCGCTCGATCAGTGCATCCAGATTGCGCGCCTGCTGTGCAGGATCGGGATCGTAGACAGCATCGAGGTCGACCTGCAGGGCGCGGACGCCATCAAGTGCGACGTCGCGGCGAAGTTCGTAGGCCAGTCCCTCCACGGTCGGGTTGTCGCTGACCAGGAAGCGCGCCAGTCCGTGCAGATCGCTGGCCACCGGCGTGCTGCGGCCTTCCAGGTCGAACGAGACCGGCATTCCCAGCTGCTCGGCGATATCGTTGCTCAGCTGGTTGTACGCGGCATACGGCCAGACGATGGCGCGCGGGCGCACGCCCAGGTGCTGCTCGATGCGCTGCACGCTGCGCGAGAGATCGGTACGCAGGCGTTGTTGGTACTGCGCTTCGCTCTCGTAGCTGTGGGTCGCGGGCGTATAGACACGAGTGACCACCGCTGGGGTGGAGTTGCCCTGTGGGTTGGCGATCACGCCATGGTGCAGGTCGTCGGTATGGCTGGCCACCTCGATCAGGCCGCTGTCGTGCATCTGCTTCAGCTGTGCCCAGGTGACGAAGTCATCGCGGCCGAACGGCCGGTAGCCGTAATCGATGGTGCGGCCCGGCGCCATGTCCACGTAGTCGGTGATCACTGCTACAAGGGCCGGATAGCGGTAGGCCTGCAGCAGCGGGAAGGCCTTGTCGTAGACGCTGCGCAGGCCATCATCGAAGGTCAGCAGTACCGGTTTCGGGGGCAGCGTGGCGCGGCCCTGCGAGGCCGCGATCAGCTGCGACAGCGACACCGGGTGATAGCCATGCGCGCCCAGCCAGTCCAGGTGTGCGGCGAAGTTCTGCGTGCTCACCGCATAGGTATCGGCGTCGCCCTTGGCTGCGACCTGGTCGCGGATGTCGTGATAACTGAGGATCAGCAGGCCGTTGTCGGCCGCGTCGAGATGCACGGCCTGCTGCGCGAGGGCGGGTGGCGTGACGCCCAGCAGCAGGAGCACGATCAGTCGCAGGATGCGGGTCATGTCAGTCTCCCCAGCGCAGTGCGGCTTCGAAGCCGATGTGACGCTCGCGGTGGCCGTCGTAGACCGGCCGCGACCAGCGCACGCCATACTCGAACACGCGGCCCTGGCCGATCTGCCACTCGTGCAGGTAGGACACCGACGGCACCAGTGCACTGCCGAAGCCGTCCTGCCAGTAGTCGCCCAGCGAGACCGTCAGCCGGTGCCGGAAATGGCGTTCATAGTGCCGCCACAGCTGCTGGTCGATGCGCAGGCCGATCTCGACCATGCGGTCACGACTGGGGTTGAAGTAGGGTGCATCGTCGCGGCTGCCCCGGCTGGTATAGGCACTGGCAAGGCCATCGATCAGCCAGCGCGGTCGGGTCAGCAGCCGCTGCTCGACGCGGGTACTGAACAGTTCGCGATGATTGCCGTCGTCGTAGCGGAAGCGGCTGGCGCCGAACATCCAGTGGGTGCGTTCGCTGCGCCGGTAGTCCACCTGTGCACTCACGCTGTCGGCGGTGATGCCGGCAGCGCGCGCCTGCATCGAGGCCTCCGGATCATTGCGTGCGGCAATCAGTCCGGCATGCCAGTAGTCGTTGAACTGCCAGCCCACGCTGGCACGCAGGCCGGTATCACCGATGTGGTCGTTGGCACGCAGCACCGCCGCCTCCGCATCCAGCCGGCCGAAGCGGTAGCGCACGCCGGCGCCCAGCCACAGCGGATCGATGCGCTGGTCCTGGAAGTCGATCGAACGCCGGTCTGCGAGCGCAAACAACCGCCAGCGGTCATCGAGGATCGGTGTCTCCACTTCAAGACCGTAATGGCGGTCGTTGTTGCCCAGTGGCGAAGTGCCGCCACCGCCGGAGCTGCGGCCGATGTCGGTCCATGCCTTCAGCTGCCAGCCGCGATGTGCACGCCAGGCCTGGTCCATGCGTTCGACGGCAGGCTGGGTGGGATAGCGCGCGAGCAGGTCGTCATGCAGTGGCCGCGCCAGGTCATCGCGCTGCAGGGCGACGTAGGCCTCTTCCATACCCAGCCGCGGCTCGATGTCACGCGGGTCCAGTGCATGCGCCATCTGCTGGCGCTGCAGGGCCATGCGTGGCCAACCGCGCATCATGTACACGCTGCCCAGCGCGCTCTGCAGGCCACCGTTGCCGGGGGCGATATCAACCATCAATTCAAGCTCGTGCTGGGCGGTCGGCAGGTCGCCACTGTAGGCGCGCACCATCGCCAGGTTCAGGTCGGCCTCGTAGCGTGACCAGTTTGCATACGGTGATTTGCCGTTGCTCCAGCGCCAGGCCGGTTCCTTGTCGCGCCACGCCTGCAGCAGGCCGATGGCCTTTTCCTGCTGTTCGCTCTCCAGGTAGGCATAGGCCAGTTCCGAATGCGAGGCGTCGCGCGTGGGATCGCCGGCCACGGCCGCCTGCAGCACCGGGATGGCTTCCTGCGGATGCAGCGTGCCCATCAACGAATCACCGACCGCTGGCAGGACGTAGTCGGGTAGCGCATGACCTTCGGCCTGCAGCGCCCGTGCTTCCTCGCGCACCTGCGCATGGCGGCCGAGCCGGTTGAGCAGGATCAACCGGTCCATGCGGATGCGCAGCGGCGCCTGCTCGGGTGGGGTGCCTTCGCTGCCGAGGTAGCGCTGCATGCGCGCCAGGGTCGATTCGGCTTCTTCCAGGCGGGCGTCCTCGCTGCTGCTGTAGGCCAGGCTCCAGACCACCAGCTTGGCCAGGTAGTCGCCCTCGATGCGTTGCTTCTGTGCAGCATCGAACAGCTGCGGGCGCTGCTGGTACAGCTCCCACGCGCGCCAGGCATTGCCGATGTCGCCCAGGGTCAGTACACGCAGTTTGAACAGCAGATCATCGTTGGGCTGCTGCTGGCTGGCGCGCTCGATCGCGCCCAGTGCGTCCAGCCAGCGGGCCTGGTCGCGGTAGCGGCCGATCTCGGCCAGGGCCGCCTCGCGATCAGGCGGGGCAGCGCCGCTGGCCCAGGCCAGGGCGGAGCAGGCAAGGCCGACGCAGAGCGCCAGCCGGCGGTGGACAACCATTGGGGACCCCCTTGGCTTCCGAACCAGACAACCTGAAAAATGTGACGCACATCACATGCCAGATTTTGGGATGGCCGTGGCCTGCGTCACTCCCTCGCGCATTCCCATCCAGCAGGACGGGTAGAACCAGGACAGCGACCTGCAATGTCTTGTCTGAAACGAGAGTCCCCCGCACACCGAGTGGTGGCCTGGACGGCGTTGCCGCCCCCATGCCCGATGCCGGCACGCGGCAAGGATGGGCATTCGTGGGCACTATCCGCCCGGAATTGTCAGCCCGGCGTCAAAATGCGCGTGAAGACTGACCGGCGGTAGACGGGACCGGCAGGCGGCCCCGGTGGAGGCTTACCAGAGGTCTTCCAGCTTGCGCGGCTTGCACGCCACCCACGAGGCGCACAGCATCAGGGTGGCGCAGCCGAACAGGAAGCTGAATGGGATCGTCCAGCCGTCGCTGACGGTGTGCAGCCAGCCGACCAGGAACGGCCCCAGGCAGCTGAAGCTGTAGCCCACACCCTGCATGAAGCCGGACAGCGCGGCCGAGCCGGTCGGAGTGCGCGTGCGCAGGTTGATCAGGGTCAGTGCCAGCGGGAAGGTGGACGGGCCGACACCGAGCAGGCAGGCCCACAGCAATGGCGCCTTCATCGGTGCCAGCAGCAGGCCGGTGAAGGCGATCACGAACGAGAAGAAGCCGATCAGGACCAGCGGGAACGGGTTCTGCAGGCGCACCGCCATCGATGGGATGACCAGCGACGGCAGCAGGCCCAGTGCCGAGAACACCGCCACCATCACCCCGCCGAAGGCGGGCGTGCCACCGGCTTCGACCACGATGCGCGGCAGCCAGGTGAACATCGAATAGGTCATCAGCGAGGTCATGCCGAACATCAACGTCATGCTCCAGCCCAGCGACGTGCGCCAGACCTTGCCATGCGGCTGTGCGGTCGGGTCGTTGGCGTCCAGCGCCGGCTTTGGCGCACGGCGCGCCAGCAGCAGCCACGGCAGGCTCGCCGCCAGCGCCAGCAGTGCCCACATGCCCAGCGACACCCGCCAGCCGGCCGCATTGGCCACCGGCACCGCCAGCAGCGCCGGCATCATCGTGCCCAGCTGCAGCACACTGATGTACAGCGTGCTCATGGTGCCGACCTTGTTGGCGAAGTAACGCTTCACCAGTGGCGGCACCACCACGTTGCCGATGCCCATGCCGGCCAGTGCGATCACCGAGCCCAGCAGCAGCGTGCCGACGTTGCCGGCGCTGGAGCGCAGCAGCAGGCCGGCGGCGGCCATCAGCATGGCCAGCAGGGTGGTGCGCTCCAGGCCCAGGCGCCGCGCCAGTGCCGGCGTGGCTACACCGAACAGCGCGAACGAGGCGGTGGGCAGCATGCCCAGCACACCGGTCATGGTGGTGCCGAAACCGAACTGCTGGCCGAGCACATCGAGCAGGGGCGTGATCGAGGTGACCGCAGTGCGCAGGTTGATCGCGGCCAGCAGGATCGCGGCGAATGCGAGGACGCGGCCGTGCAGCAGCGACGGCGAATCGGAAGTGGAGGAGCTCATCGGTGGTCCTTGCAGGTGTCGCACGCCGACGTGGTGGCATGCAGCGCCGGCATCGGTCTACGCCGAAGCGGCAGGTGGGGGAGGCGGCCATTGTACGTGGCTGGCCAGTGGCGTTGCGGCCGGCCGGTCCGGTCCCGGGCCGCAGGCACAAAAAAACCCGGAGGACAGTGATGTCTTCCAGGCTTCTTGGTGACCACCGAAGTGGTCGGGGAGACAGGATTCGAACCTGCGACCTCTACGTCCCGAACGTAGCGCTCTACCAGACTGAGCTACACCCCGAAGGGAGCCGCCTATTCTAGCGATTCACCCCGATGGCGGCAAGGGGTGGATGCTGTTTTCTTCACACTGCCGAAGCAGTGCCACTTCAGGGAACAAAAAAGCCTGGACGACTTCACCAGGCTTCAATGCGACCACTTGAGTGGTCGGGGAGACAGGATTCGAACCTGCGACCTCTACGTCCCGAACGTAGCGCTCTACCAGACTGAGCTACACCCCGAAGGAGCCGCCTAAGATACCGTGTGAAGACCAGGGCGGCAAGGCTTTTTTACAGCTCAGCGACGATTTTCTTTCTCGATACGGTTCTGCTCGCGGGCTTCAAACCACATGCCGTTGAGGATGGCGACCGTCGAGGCGAGGCCGGCGCCGAGGATCCAGGCGAAATACCACATGTTCAATCTCCTCTGTGCAAGACAGGTGCCGACCGTGGGTCGGCACGCTGGCAATCAATAGGCGTTGGGGTTGTCGTCCATGTCCTCGACCGTCGTCTTGCCCTTCAACACGCGGTACACCCAGGTGGTGTAGGCGATGATGATCGGCAGGAAGATGGCCGTGGCCAGCAGCATGACCCACAGCGTGAGGTGGCTGGACGAGCTGTCCCAGACGGTCAGGCTGGAGGTGGGCTGGCTGGAGGACGGCAGCAGGAACGGGAAGATCGCAAAGCCGACGGTCAGGATGATGCCGGCGATGGATGCACCCGAGGCGATGAAGGCCAGGCCGCCACGACGTGCGCGCAGCAGCACCGCGCTGGCCAGTGCGCCCAGCAGGCCCAGCACCGGGAACACAAGCGTCGCCGGCATGGAGCTGTAGTTGCGCAGCCAGCCACCGGCAGCCGTGCCCAGTTCGGCGGTCTTCAGCAGCGGGTTGGTCGGGCCATCGGTGACCACCTGCGAGGTGATCTGGTAACCCGGCAGGCCGAAGGCCACCCAGGCACCGGCCACGGCGAACAGCACGAAGCTGATGATGGCGGCGACGCTGCCGTAACGTGCGGCACGTTCGGCCACCGGGCCGTCGGTCTTGATCACCAGCATGGCCGCACCATGCGAAACCAGCATGGCGACGCTGATCAGGCCGGCAATCAGCGCGAACGGCGTGAGCAGGCCGAAGAACGAACCGGTGTAGGTCACGCGCAGGGTGTCATCGAAGTGGAACGGCACACCCAGCAGCACGTTGCCCACCGCGACGCCGGCAATCAGGCCCGGCAGCAGGCCACCGACAAACAGCACGCGGTCCCAGTTGTCGCGCCAGCGCTTGGACGGCAGCTTGCTGCGGTACTTGAAGCCGACCGGGCGCAGGATCAGCCCGAACAGCATCGCAAACACCGCCAGGTAGAAGCCGGAGAAGCTGACCGCATACAGCGGCGGCCATGCGGCGAAAATCGCACCGCCGCCCAGTACCAGCCACACCTGGTTGCCTTCCCACACCGGGCCGACGGTATTGATCACCAGTCGGCGTTCTTCATCGGTTTTTGCAACGAACGGCAACAGGGTGCCGACGCCAAGGTCGAAACCATCCATCACGGCCCAGCCGATCAGCAGGATGCCGAGCAGCAGCCACCAGATCACGCGGAGCGTGGTGTAATCAAGTGCAATGAATTCCATCTGGATTCTCCTGCCTCAGGCCTGGCCGGGGGCGACTGCATTGGGGGAAACAGGGCGGATATCGGCCTGCAGCGTCGGCAGGATGTCGTCCGGACCCTTGCGGATCGCCTTCAGCATCAGCTTGATCTCGATGATCAGCAGCACCGTGTACAAGCTGGTGAACACCGCCAGCGTGGTCAGGATTTCATGCAGTGCCAGACCCGATGCGGCGTAGAAGGTCGGCAGCACGCCGTCCACCGCCCACGGCTGGCGGCCGTACTCGGCAACGAACCAACCGCATTCGATCGCGATCCACGGTGCCGGCAGCGACCACACCGCCAACCGCAGGAACCAGCGCTTGTCCTGGAAGTTGTTGCGGCACGAGAAGTAGAAGGCCAACGCGAAGAAGGCGATCAGGTAGAAGCCCAGGCCCGCCATGATGCGGAAGGTCCAGAACAGCGGAGCCACGCGCGGCACGGTGTCCATCGCCGCCTTGGAGATCTCTTCCGGGGTCGCGTTGAGAATGTCTTCGCGGTAGCGCTTCAGCAGCAGGCCATGGCCGAGATCCTGCCAGTGGCGATCGAACATCTCGCGTGCTTCAAGATCGTTGCGGTCCTTCTTCACCCGTTCCAGCGCGCCGTAGGCGATCTGGCCGCCGCGGATGCGGTGCTCGGCACGTTCCACCAGCTCCAGGATGCCGGGAATCGGCTGGTCCAGCGAGCGGGTGGCGATCAGGCCCATCAGGTACGGGATCTTCACCGCATAGTCGTTCTGATGGGTGTCCTGGTTGGGAATGCCGAAGGCGGTGAAGTCGGCCGGCGCACGCTCGGTTTCCCACATCGCTTCGATCGCGGCCAGCTTCATCTTCTGGTGTTCGCTGGCGGCATAACCGCTTTCGTCACCCAGCACCACCACCGACAGCGAGGACAGCAGGCCGAAGGCTGCGGCCACCGCGAACGAACGGCGGGCCATGTCCTTGTACTTGCCACGCAGCAGGTACAGCGCGCTGATCGACATCACGAAGATCGCACCGGTCACGTAGCCGGCACTGACGGTATGCACGAACTTGGCCTGGGCCACCGGGTTCAGCAGCACCGCGGCGAAGTCGACCACTTCCATGCGCATCGTTTCCGGATTGAACACCGCACCGGTCGGGTTCTGCATCCAGCCGTTGGCGATCAGGATCCACACCGCCGACAGGTTGGTGCCCAGCGCCATCAGCCAGGTCACGGTGAGGTGCTTGACCGGAGTCAGGCGCTTCCAGCCGAAGAAGAACAGGCCGATGAAGGTCGCTTCCAGGAAGAACGCCATCAGGCCTTCGATGGCCAGCGGCGCACCGAAGATGTCACCGACGTAATGGCTGTAGTACGACCAGTTCATGCCGAACTGGAACTCCATCACCAGGCCGGTGGCCACACCGATGGCGAAGTTGATGCCGAACAGGGCACCCCAGAACAGGGTCATCTGCCGCCAGACCTGCTTGCGGGTCATCACGTACACGCTCTCCATGATGGCCACCATGAAGGACAGGCCAAGCGTGAGCGGGACGAATAGGAAGTGGTACATCGCGGTCAGAGCGAATTGCAGCCGCGACAGTTCTACGACTGTCTGATCAATCATGGCCTGGCTACCTCGTTGGATAGTGCCGTTGCAGGTGGCGGGAAGGGTGGTCTACGGGGTGAATGATGTGACCGACTACTTCAAACAGCCTTGATCCAGATCAATGTATGAATGGGTATTCAGGAGGATCGTATGCCAACCCACCGAGGACTGCGACCGCCGGCCGCAGGGGGAGGCCGTTGCCTGCGCCTACAATGCCTGCCAATGCCCTGTTGCCTGTGAAGACCCTTGAGCGCCGCCGAACCGACTGCTGACGCCCCTGTTTCCGATGACGAATCGACCCGGTTGCGACGTGTCCGCAGCGCGTGGCTGGCCGATCTGGCGCGGTCCGCGCGTGGCCGCCAGCGGTTGGCCTCGTTGTGCATCAGCCTGTCCGGCGCGCTGTTGATCGGCCAGGCCGCCGCCATCGCCTGGCTGGTGCAGCAGGTGCTCGTCGAGCGTGCACCGCTGGCCTCGGGCCTGCCGGTGCTGGCCACGCTGGCCGTGATCCTGATCGTGCGTACGCTGCTGGGCAGCGCCACCCAGGCCGCAGCGGGTGATGTAGCCGACGCCGCACGGCTGGCGTTGCGCGAACGCGTGTTCGCGCGGCTGCTGGGCCACGGCCCGCTGTGGCTGCGCCAGCGCCGCACCGGCGAGCTCGGAGAGCTGATGCTGCATCACGGTGATGCGATTGAGAGTTATTACAGCGGTTTCCTGCCGGTGCGCACCGAAGTGGTGGTGGTACCGCTGCTGATCCTCGCCGCAGTGGCCTGGGTCGACTGGGTGGTGGCGCTGATCCTGCTGTTCACCGCGCCGCTGGTGCCGTTCTTCATGATGCTGGTGGGCTGGGGTGCCGAAGCGGCCGGCCGTGCGCAGCTGGGTGAACTGGCACGGATGAGCGGGCACTTCGCCGATCGCATCAAGGGCCTGGGCCTGCTGCGCCTGTACGGCCGCGGCGAGGCCGAGCTGGACGGTATCGAAGCGGCTGCAGAAGGCGTGCGCGTGCGCACGATGAAGGTACTGCGCATCGCCTTCCTGTCGTCCACCGTGCTGGAATTCTTCGCCTCGGTGAGCGTGGCGATGGTCGCGCTGTACCTGGGGCTGAGCTATCTGGGCCTGATGTCGTTGCATGCGACGGTGCCCACGTTGGGTGCGGGCCTGTTCTGCCTGCTGCTGGCGCCGGAGTTCTACGCGCCGCTGCGGCGGCTGGCAGCGCACTACCACGACCGTGCCAATGCGCTGGCCGCAGCCGCTGAAGTGGAGCGCCTTCTGCAGGTGCTGCCGGAAGAAGCGGCTCTTGCCGATGACGAAATGGCGCCGATGGCACAGGAGCCGGCCGAAGTGGCGATGGCGCCGCTGCAGGCACAGGGGCTGGTGCTTCGCCCATTGGGTGCGCCGCACGATGTGCTGCAGGACCTCGATGTGACACTGGAGCCGGGCCAGCGGCTGGCGCTGGTGGGCTCCAGTGGCAGTGGCAAGAGCACGTTGCTGGAAGCGCTGGCCGGTTGGCTGCCACCTCGTGCGGGCAAGGTGCAGCTGCGGCCGGGGCTGCAGGTCGCCTATGCCAGCCAGCGGCCCTACCTGTTCCATGGCAGCATCGCCGACAACCTGCGGCTGGCCGATCCGGGTGCCAGCGACGCGCGCCTGCGTGCGGTGGCCGAAGCCGCGCAGGTGCTGCAGTTCGCACAGCGCCTGCCGCGGGGGCTGGATACCGTGATCGGTGAGCGCGGCTTCGGGCTGTCCGGTGGTGAAGCACGCCGCATCGGCCTGGCCCGGTTGCTGCTGCGCGATCCACAGGTGCTGCTGCTGGATGAGCCCACCGCCTTCCTTGATGCCGACACCGAAGCCGCGCTGCTGCGCAGCCTGGCCGCCTATGCGCGCGGGCGCAGCGTGGTGGTCGCCACCCATAGCCCAGCGGTGATTGCCTGGGCCGATCGTTGCCTGCTGCTGCCCGAAGGGCGGCTGGTCGAACCGGCACAGGCGGTGCGCGCATGAGCCGTTCGCCGGATTCGCTGCGTGCGGTGTTCCTGCGCCATCGCGCGCGCCTGTTGCTGGCCGTGCTGCTGCTGTGGACCACGATGTTGGCCGGCACCGCCCTGCTGGGGTTGTCCGGCGGCTTCCTGACCGCGGCAGCACTGGCCGGTGCCGCCGGCCTCGGTCAGGGCTTCAATTTCTTCACGCCCTCGGCGGGCATCCGTGGGCTGACCATGGCGCGCATCGCGTCGCGCTACTTCGAAAAGCTGGTGGGGCACGACGTGACCCTGCGCATCGCCCGTGACCTGCGCGTGTGGTTCTTCCGACGCGCGCTGCCGCTGGCACCGGCGCGGTTGGGCGCGACGCGTACCGGCGAGCTGTTGGCACGGCTGCTGGGTGACATCGGCGAGGTGGATGGCCTGCTGGTGCGCGCCATCGGCCCGCTGTTGGCCTTGGGCGGCTTGTCGCTGGTGGGAGTGGCTTCGGCCGCTGTGATCCTGCCTTCGGCGGCTGTGCTGCTGGCGGTACTGGCGGTGCTGATCAGCTTCGGGGTGCCGTGGCTGGGCGTGCGTGGCCGTGACGATGAGGAGGCCGATCGCGCCGCACATCGCGCTGCGCTGCGCACCGCCGCGTTCGAAGGACTGGAAGGCGCGGGTGATCTGGCCGCACTGCATGCCAGCACCGCATGGCAGCTGAAAGTGCGGGTGGCCGCCAAGCAGCTGGCCTCGCGTGATCGTCGCCGGCGTTGGCGCCTGATCGCGGCCTCCTCCCTGCACGGCCTGGTTGCCGGGCTGGGCCTGGTAGCGATGCTGGCACTGGCCCTGCATGCAGCGGAGCAGCAGCGGATCGCGCCGGAAATGGCTGCTGGGCTGGTGTTCCTGACCGTGGCGATGATCGAACTGTGGGCCGGCATGGGCCTGGCCTGGCAGTCGCTGCAGTCCGGGCGCATCGCCGCTGCGCGGCTGCAGGCCATCGTCGAGCAGCCGCCGACGGTGGAAGACCCGCAGGCGCCGCAGCCGGTACCGCAAGCGGCGCGCGTGCATTGGGATGACATCCATTTCCAGTGGCCAGGCGCGGTGCGTCCGGTGCTGTCCGGCCTGCAGCTGACCCTGGCACCGGGTGAGCGCATCGCCATCCGCGGCGACAGCGGCAGTGGCAAGACCACACTGTCCAGCCTGCTGCTGCGGCTGTGGGATCCGCAGCAGGGGCGGTTGACCTACGGTGGCCGTGACCTGCGCGACTTCGCCCAGGCCGACTGGCATCGGCAGCTGGCCTGGTTGCCGCAGAACGCCCCGGTGTTTGCCGGCAGTGTGGCCGAGAACCTGCGCCTGGGCGATCCCAATGCCAGCGACGCGGCGCTTTGGGCGGTGCTGCGTCGCGTGCGCCTGGGCGAATGGGCCGAGCACAATGGTGGCCTGCAGACCTGGGTGGGCGAGAACGGCGCGACCATGTCGGCCGGTCAGGCACGGCGCCTGGCACTGGCGCGCGCGCTGCTGCGCAATGCGCCGATCCTGCTGCTGGACGAACCGACCGAGGGCCTGGACGTGGATACCGCGCGCGCGCTGCTGCAGGATCTGGCCAGCCTGTTGGACGGCCGCAGCCTGCTGATGATCACCCACGATGACCTGCCCGAGGGCGTGGTCGATGTGCAGTATCGGTTGCGTGATGGGGTTCTGAACCGCGAAGCGTGAATGGTAGTGCCGGCCGCTGGCCGGCAACCTCATGGCAATTGATACGGATACGGAATTGCCGGCCAGCGGCCGGCACTACCCATTCGAACGATTACCGCGAAAACTCGCGCAGCATCACCGAGATCGAGGCCACGTTGGCCAGCACGCACAGCCAGAACACCCACTGGAATTCGGCTTTGCGATGCTTGTGGCGGAACAGCGCCTGGCCGAGCAGCGCACCGGGCCAACCGCCGGCAAAGGCCAGCAGTTGCAGGGTGCGCTCGGGAATCCGCCATTGCTTGCGCTGCGCCGCGCGCTTGTCGTGGCCGTACAGGCCGAACGACACTGCGCTGGCCAGCAGGCACCAGCCGCCCAGCCACAGTGGCAGCACGCCGCTGATCATCAGCGCAACTAGCGCGCCGAACGCGGCCAGCGCGAGGTTACGCCGCCAGGCCACTTAGAGAGTGTCGAGGAAGCCGCGCACGGCCGGGCCGAAGCGCTCGAAATCGACCAGGAAGGCGTCGTGGCCCTGTGGTGATTCCAGGCCGATGAACTGCGCATCGGCGCCGCCGGCGCGCAGGCCATCTGCTACTTGCTGCTGCTGCTGCACCGGGAACAGGATGTCGGTGTTGGCACCGATCGCCAACGCCTTCTCCACCCGGATCTTCGCCAGCCCGGCCAGCACATCGCCGTCGGCATACTCGGCCAGGTCGAACCAGTCCATCGAGCGGCTCAGGTACAGATAGCAGTTCGGATCGAAGAAGCGCACGAATCGGCGTGCGTGGCCCTCCAGATAGCTTTCCACCTGGAATTCCAGGCCGAACGGGTCGTCGTCGGTCTGGTCCGAATCCAGCCGCACGCGGCCGAAGCGGCCATCCCATTCCAGCGCCGAGCGGTAGGTGATCACGCCCAGCTTGCGCGCCATGCGCATCCCAGATTCCGGGTACGCATCGTCATCGTAGTGGCCGCCGTTCCAGCGCGGGTCGAGGCGAATCGCCTCGCGCTGCAACGAGCGGATCGCGATCGAGAACGGCAACGCCTGTGCACTGCCGGAAATGTTGATGTGGCTGCGTGCGATGCCCGGCTGCAGCATCAGCACGGCCAACGCGGTCATGCCGCCCATTGAATTGCCGACCACGCAGGCCAGTTGTTCGATGCCCAGCGCATGCACCACCTCGATGGCTGCGCGAGCGCCGTCCTCGATCGACAGCTCCGGGAAGTCGAGGCGATAGGGTTGGCCGGTAGCCGGGTTGAGCGAAGCCGGGCCGGTCGAGCCCTTGCAGCTGCCCAGCGAGTTCACGCACACCGCGAACCAGCGGTTGGTGTCGATCGGCTTGCCGGGGCCGACCATCGCATCCCACCAGCCCGGTGCCGGGTTGGCGTCGCTGGCGGCGGCATGCGCATCCGGCGACAGGCCGGTGACGATCAGGATCGCGTTGCCGGCATCGGCGTCCAGTGTTCCCCAGGTTTCGTAGGCCACGCGCGCACCGTGCAGGGCGCCGCCGCGCTTGAACGGGAATGGCGAGGGCAGGGCGTGGAAGCGGGTGCCGGGCGGGATGAATTCGGTCATGCAGTCATTCTAGCGGGGCCGCATGTGGAGCTGGCGACACGCTGGTTTCCATCGGCGATGCACCCGGTAGTGCCGGCCGCTGGCCGGCAACCTCATGAATCTGGATGCGCCCGCGTGGTTGCCGGCCAGCGGCCGGCACTACGGGAACCGCAACTCAACCACGCCTTCATGCGGCAGGCTCACCTTCACCGGCGTGCTCTGCAGGTCATCCTCGCTGCGATTGGCACTGCCGCTGCGCGAGATGCGCGCCAGCACTTCCACTTCGCGATGGGCCGACAGCGGTGCGGTCGGCATCGGGCTGTCTGCGTCGCCCAGCCCGACCGTGGCCGGGAAGCCCGCCAGCGGCAGCTTGCGTGCGGCCACCGGCATCGGCGGTCCACCCACGGCGCGGGCCAGCACGAATACCTGGGTGCTGGCGGGCCACTCGGTGTTCTTCAGCGCCGGCAGCTGCACGCGCACCTGCAGTAGCGCCGGTGGCGCCGCAGCGGCAGCATCGGGCGCCTGGCCGGCGGCTTCGCGGGCGATGGCGATCTGCGCCTGCAGCGCCTGCGCGGCGCCGGGCTCAAGCCGTGGCAGCAGGCCGCTCCAGACGTCGGCAGCCTCGGCATTCTTTCCGCGCTGGCGCAGGGCGATGCCCAGCAGCCAGCTGGCGCGCTCTGCATCGGGCGCCAGCGCACGAGCCTGCTGCAACCAGGCCATCGCGGTGTCATCGAACTGCTTGCCGGCATCGGCCTGCGCACGTGCCTGCGCCGCTTCCACCAGCACGCCGGGGTCATCCGGGGCCAGGGCGGCGGCACGTGCGAAGGCCTCCGCCGCAGCCGGCGTGTTGCCCAGCTCGGCCTGCGAACGTCCCAGCAACGCCCAGCCGTCGGCGCGCTGCGGATCACGCTGCAACGCATCCTGCAGGGCCTGCACGCCGTCACGCAGGGTGGCCACCGACGGCGCAGGCTGCACCTGCGCCGCACGCGGGTCTCCCACCAGCAGGTACAGGCAGGCGCCCGTTACGCCCAGCGCCAGTGCCGCCAGCGCGAAACCGCGGCGGCCGTGACGGCGCAGCGGCCACAGCACCAGGATTGCCATCAATGCAGCGGTCACACCTGCCAGCAGCGGCAACCAGTGGCTCACCAGCCATCTCCCTCATCGGCTTTGCCGGTTGGTGCAGCGCCGACCGAGCGGCCACGGCGGCGGACGATACCCACCACCACCAGCGCACCGGCACCGAGCACCAGCAGCGGACCGCCCCACAACAACCAGGTGCCCGGCTGCAGGGGTGGTTGGTAGAGCACGAACTCGCCATAGCGGGCGACCAGGAACTGCTTGATCTGTGCGTCATCGTGGCCCTGCTGCATCAACTGCAGCACCTCGCGGCGCAGGTCCTGGGCGATCTGCGCGTTCGAGTCGGCCAGCGACTGGTTCTGGCACTGCACGCAGCGCAGCTGCGCAGCCAGGTCGTGGAAGCGGCGTTCCTCGGCGCCATCGCGGAACTGCAGCGGCTGCGGGTCGTGCAGTGGCTGCTGGGCCAGCGCGGCCAACGGCAGCATCAGGAGCAGCAGCGCCAGCAGCCAGCGCATCGGTTCAGGGCGCCGTATGCAGAGTGTTGCCGGCATTGCCCTGGGCCTTCTCGATCTTCTCCAGGGCCGGGATCAGCTTCTCGTCGACCACGCGCTGGGTCATCGCACCGCTGTACTTCCAGCGCACGATGCCGCTGCCATCGACCAGGAAGGTTTCCGGTGCAGCGGTCACGCCCCAGTCGATCGCGGTGCGGCCTTCAATGTCGCTGAGCACGACCATGAACGGGTTGCCCAGCTGCTCCAGCCAGTGCAGGGCATCGGTCGGTTCGTCCTTCCAGTTGTAGCCGATCACGCGTACGCGCTTGCTCTCGGCGAAACGGGTCAACACCGGATGTTCCTCGCGGCAGGCCGCGCACCAGCTGCCCCACACGTTCAGCAGGTAGGGCGCGCCGCGCAGCTCATCGCTGTGCACGATCATTTCCGGGTCGTGCAGCACCGGCAGCGCGAACGCCGGCGCCGGCTTGTCGATCAGGGCCGACGGCAGCACGTCGCGCTGCGGGTCGCCGGATTTCATCACCCCGTAGATCATCAGCCCGAGCAGGCCGAAGAAGAACAGCACGCCGATCACGATGGCTACCGGCGGCAGCGGGCGGGAGGGGCGCGGGGCGGGGGACTCGGACATGGGAACTCCTACGGACGACGGAAGCGGCGGTCGGCGGCGGTGATGAATCCGCCCAGGGCCATCAGCAGCGCGCCCAGCCAGATCCAGCGCACGAACGGCTTGATGTGGACCCGTACCGCCCATGCATTGTTGCCCAGTGGCTCGCCCAATGCCACGTAGACATCGCCGTCGAAGCGTGCATCGATGCCGGCCTCGGTCATCACCTGGCCGCCACTGGCGTACTGGCGCTTCTCCGGATGCAGCAGGGCCAGTTCGCGGCCGTTGCGGAACACGCGCAGATGGCCGCGGTCGGCGATGAAATTCGGACCTTCGCGATGGTCCACGCCTTCGAAGCGCACTTCATGGCGGCCGACCACCACCTGTTGCCCGGGTGCCAGCGCTACTTCGCGCTGCACGTTGAGTGCTTCCACCAGCAGCGCACCGGCGAGGAACACGGCAATGCCGGCATGGGCGACGATCATGCCAAGCATTTCGGCGGTGAAGCGGCCGTTGCCGCGCAGGCGCTGCCAGACGAAGCGGGCGGTGCCCAACCCGACCCAGGCCGCTGCAGCGACACCGAGACCAGCCTTCCAGCCATTCTGCGGTGCCTGCCACCAGGCCAGCGCGCCGAGCAACATGGCCAGCCCCAGCCACGGTGCCAGCAACGCGAATGCACGCGAAGGCTGGTCGCGCTGCCACTTCACCAGCGGGCCGAACGGTAGCAGCAGGATCATCGGCGCCATCAGCAACAGGAACAGGCTGCCGAAGTAGGGCGGGCCGACCGAGATCTTGCCCAGCGACAGCGCATCGGCCAGCAGCGGGTACAGCGTGCCGAGCAGGACCATGGCGCAGGCAGTGGCCAGCAGCAGGTTGTTGGCCAGCAGCAGGGTTTCGCGCGATGTCGCGGTGAAGCCACGGCGCGGATCGTCGGCGTTCACCGATAGACGTGGCGCCCGCAGCGCATACAGCAGCAGGCTGCCGCCGACCAGCACCGACAGGAACACCAGAATGAACAGGCCGCGCGAGGGATCGGCAGCGAACGAATGCACGCTGGTGAGTACCCCGGAGCGCACCAGGAACGTACCCAGAAGTGACAGCGCGAAGGCGGCGATTGCCAGCAGCAACGTCCAGCTGCCGAAGGTGCCGCGCTTCTCGGTGACGGCCTGCGAGTGGATCAGCGCCGCACCGACCAGCCACGGCATGAAGCTCGCATTCTCCACCGGGTCCCAGAACCACCAGCCGCCCCAGCCGAGCTCGTAGTAAGCCCACCAGCTGCCCAGCGCGATCCCCAGCGTCAGGAAACCCCAGGCGACGTTGGTCCAAGGCCGCGTCCAGCGCAGCCAGCGGGCGTCGACGCGTCCTTCCAGCAGTGCGGCCACCGCGAACGCGAACGGCACCGCGAAGCCGACGTAACCGATGTAGAGCATCGGCGGGTGGATGATCAGCCCGGGGTCCTGCAGCAGCGGGTTGAGGTCACGACCCTCCAGCGGCGCCGGGTTCAGGCGCAGGAACGGATTGGAGGTGAAGATCAGGAAGGCGAGGAAGCCAACGCTGACCACACCCATCACCGCCAGTACGCGCGCTTGTACCGGTGCTGGCAGGTGCCGCGAGAACAGCGCCACCGCACCGGTCCACAGCGCCAGCACCAGCGCCCACATCAGCAGCGAGCCCTCGTGCGCGCCCCAGACCGCCGAATAGCGGTAGATCATCGGCAGCAGCGAATTGGAGTTCTCGGCCACATAGCGCACCGAGAAGTCCTGCTGCACGAACGCGGCGGTGAGCACCGCGAAGGCGCCGGCAAGCAGCAGCAGCTGTGCGAATGCGGCCGGTCGTGCCACCGCCATCCATGCCGTGTTGTTGCGCTGCGCGCCGGCCAGCGGCAGGCCGGCCTGCAGCAGCGAGGCCAGCAGCGCACACAACAGCAGGATCTGACCCAGTTCGGGCAGCACTCAGCGCACCTCGGGTGCCGTCACCGGCACATCATGCTTGCGATGGGCATCGCCCATCTTGTCGGCCACTTCCTTCGGCACGTACTTTTCATCGTGCTTGGCCAGGACTTCATCGGCGACGAAGATTCCGTCCTGCAGGCGGCCGCTGGCAACCACGGCAGTGCCTTCGGCAAACATGTCCGGCAGGATCCGCGACGTAGTCACCGCCAGCTGGGCATCGCCGTCGGTCACTTCAAAACGTGCTTCCAGCGAACCGACCGGGCGGTTGAAGGAGCCCTTCACCACCATGCCGCCCAGGCGGAAGCGCGACTGCGCATCGACATCCCCGCGCAGCACCTCCGAGGGCGTGTACAGGTAGGCGATGTTGCGCTCCAGTGCCATCGCCACCAGCGCGGTGGCCAGGCCGGACGCAAGCAGGGCCAACAGCACCCAGACCAGGCGGCGACGCTGTACCGGGGTCATCGTTCCAGCTCCGTCGGCAACGACGACGCGGCTTCCTGCTTGCCGGCGCGGGTCTGCTGCCGCTGCTGCCGGGCCAGGGCCAGGCGACGGGCCATTCGCAGGCGCAGCCACGAACCGATGGCATCGGCGCCGAGCACCAGCACGAACGCGGCGTAGGCGCCGATCACGTAAGGCAGATGGGTCATGGCTGGGCCTCCCCGGCCGGGCGTGCGGCATCGACCCGGCCACCGACCCAGGCCTTGCCGGCCTCGCGGTCGAGATTGTCGGCGCGGGCCTTGGCCAGCACCGAACCGGCGAACCAGAACTTGGTGCCGATCACCATCCACCACAGCGGCGCGATCATCGCGCTGCTGATCGCCGATTCACCGAACACGTTGATCGACTGGCGCTGGTGCAGGCCGCCCCACCAGTCCACCGAATAGCGGATCACCGGCAGCAGGCTGACACCGACGATGGCCAGCAGGCCAGCCGCGCGAGCGGCGCTGCGACGGTCCTCGATGGCGTGGTAGAGGCCGATCACGCCCAGGTACAGGAACAGCAGCACCAGTTCACTGGTCATGCGCGGGTCCCAGTCCCACCAGGTGCCCCAGGTGCCCTTGCCCCAGATGCTGCCGGTGAGCAGGGTGATCAGGGTGAAGCCGGCGCCCATCGGCGCGCAGGCCATGGCCAGGATCTCGCAGACCTTGATCCGCCAGATCAGGGCGATGGCGGCATACAGCGCCATCAGCGCGAATACGAACAGGCTCATCCAGGCACTGGGCACGTGGATGTAGAGGATGCGGAAGCTGTCCAGCTGCTTGGCTTCCGGCGGCACCACCAGCAGTGCCTGCCACATGCCGACCAGCAGCACCGGCACCGCAGCGAGGTAGAACACCCGCGACCAGCGGGCAGCGAATCGGTCGAACGTGGGGGGCGAGCCGAGTTGGTGGAACCAGCGGACAATCGGATTCATGCGTGGCGGCTATCCAGCAGGGGTGGATTGGCTCTCAGCTCGGTCAACTCAGAGAAATACGTATTGCAGCAGCGGTGGCCAACGGCGCCAGCACCAGCGCGACCAGCAGGCCGGCGCCCAGCATCAGCAGTGCACCGACCGGATCCTGTCCGCGTCCCGCCGCTGCCAGGCTGCCTGCACCGAACACCAGCACCGGCACGTACAGCGGCAACGACAGCAACGCCACGAGAATACCAGAGCGCCGGATGCCTACGGTCAGTGCCGCGACCACGCCACCGATCAGGCTCAGAAGCGGTGTTCCCAGCAGCAACGATGCCAGCAACATCGGCAACTGGTCATGCGGCAGATGCAGCATTTCGGCCAGCAGCGGGCTGACCACGATCAACGGCAGGGCGGTGGTGGCCCAGTGCAGCAGCACGCGCACCAGCACCAGCCAGGCCAGCGGCACTGGCGCCAGCAGCCATTGTTCCAGCGAGCCGTCTTCGGCATCGGAGCGGAACAGTGAATCCAGCGACAGCTGGCCCGCCAGCAGCACGGCCAGCCACAGCACCGCACCAGCGGTGGCGGACAGCAGTTGCGGCTCGCGCCCTTGGGCCAACGCGAACAGCACCACCACCAGCACCGCGAACAGCAGCGGCTGCAGCGCATCGCCGCGTCGGCGCCAGAGCAGGCGCAGGTCGCGCTTGAGCAGTGCACCTGCGGTCTGCCACAGGCCCGGTTCGGTACCCGGCGCGATCATGCGGCACCGCCGAGGTCGAGCTGGCGGGTACGCACCGGCGGTGCGGCATAGGCGCCGTGGGTAGTGACCAGTGCAGCGCCGCCGGCACGCAGATGCGCGGAAATCATCCGGTTGACCAGGGTAATGCCCTCCAGGTCGAGGTTGGCATAGGGTTCGTCGAGCAGCCACAACGGCGCCGGCGACAGCCAGATGCGTGCCAGTGCCAGACGCCGCTTCTGTCCGGCCGACAGATGCCGCACCAGGGTGTCCTCGTAGCCGGCCAGGCCAACGATGGCCAGCGCGTTGCCCGGCATCTGCCGCGCGCGGCGACCGTGCAGGCCGCACAGGAAATGCAGGTTCTCCAGCGTATCCAGGTCCGGTTTCAAGGCCGGCAGATGGCTGAGGTAGGCGACGTAACGCGCGCGGTCGGCATTGCCGGCCGGCCTGCCATCGATCTGCACCTGGCCGGCGCCAGGCCGGGCCAGGCCCGCCAGCACGCGCAGCAGGGTGGTCTTGCCGGCACCATTGCCGCCCTGCACCAGCAGCGCCTCGCCGGCGTCCACATGGAAGTCCAGCGGGCCGAACACCGGCTCGTCATTGCGGGAGAAGCTCAGGCCGCTGGCGGCCAGCAATGCAGGGGTGTTCAAGGGGCAGGGTCTTCATGCCGGAGTGCGGCGGCAATTGTAGCGGTGAATGCATACGGTAGTGCCGGCCGCTGGCCGGCAGGCGCGACCAAGCGTCGCAGATAGTCCCGGATTGCCGGCCAGCGGCCGGCACTACCGAAGCAGGGATTGCGTAAACTCAGGGGCCTGTCTCCCCATATCCCCAGGCCGATGCAACCCAACACCAAGCTGCCCAAGGTCGGTACCACGATCTTCACCGTGATGTCCCAGCTCGCTGCCGAACACGGCGCGGTCAACCTGGGCCAGGGTTTCCCGGACTTTTCGGCGCCGCAGCGTCTGATCGACGAGACCGCCAGGGCGATGGCCGCCGGGCTGAACCAGTACCCGCCGATGACGGGTGTGGCGCCGCTGCGCCAGGCCATCGCGCAGAAAGCGCTGGACTGCTACGGCGCGCAGGTGGATGCGGACAGCGAGATCACTGTCACCAGCGGCGGTACCGAGGCCATCTTCAACGCCATCCACGCCGTGGTGCGTGCCGGCGAGGAAGTGATCGTGCTCGACCCGGCCTATGACTGCTATGAGCCGGCGATCGATCTGGCCGGCGCCAAGGCCGTGCATGTGTCGCTGGATCCGCAGACCTTCGCCGTCGACTGGGACCGCGTGCGTGCGGCGATCACCCCGCGTACCCGCATGCTGATCGTCAACACCCCGCACAATCCGTCCGGTGCGATGCTGTCGGCGCAGGACATGCAGGCGCTGGCCGAGCTGCTGCGTGGCACGCAGATCTACCTGATCTCCGATGAGGTGTACGAACACATCATCTATGACGGCCGCCGCCATGAATCGGCGCTGCGCTACCCGGAACTGCGCGAACGCGCGTTCGTCATCTCCAGTTTCGGCAAGACCTACCACTGCACTGGCTGGAAGATCGGCTATGCGATCGCCCCGCCGGCGCTGACCGCCGAGTTCCGCAAGGTGCACCAGTACAACACCTTCACCAGCTTCGGCCCGGCGCAGTACGGCTTCGCCGCGATGATCCGCGATGAGCCCGAACACCACCTGGAGCTGGGTGCGTTCTACCAGGCCAAGCGCGACCGCTTCCGCGAGCAGCTGGCCAGCACCCGGCTGAAGGCGCTGCCGGTGCCGGGCGGCTATTTCCAGCTGGTCGACTACTCGGCCATCAGCGACCTGCCGGACCATGAGTTCGTGAAGTGGCTGACCATCGAGAAGGGCGTCACTGCCATTCCGCTGTCGCCGTTCTACGAAAATCCGCCGGCCGGCCAGCGCCTGGTGCGCCTGTGCTTCGCCAAGAATGAAGCAACGATGGACGCGGCGATCGAACGCCTGCGCCTGCTCTGAGCGAGGCTTGAACATGCAGGACCTGCGCATTTCCCTCGTCCAGGGCGACACCCGCTGGCACGACCCGGCGGGCAACCGTGAGTACTACGGCGCGCTGCTGGCACCGCTGGCGGGCACCACCGACCTGGTGATCCTGCCGGAGACCTTCACCAGTGGCTTCTCCAACGACGCCATCGCCCAGGCCGAAGGCATGGATGGTCCGACCGTGGCCTGGGTGCGCGAACAGGCCAGAGCCTTGAACGCGGCGGTGATCGGCAGCGTTCAGTTGCGTGATGGCGAAGGCGTCTACAACCGGCTGCTGTTCGCCACGCCCGACGGCGAGCTGCAGTACTACGACAAGCGCCACCTGTTCCGCTATGGCGGCGAGCACGAGCGCTATGCGGCCGGTCGCGAGCGCCTGAGCGTGGAATGGAAGGGCTGGCGGATCAATCCGCAGGTCTGCTACGACCTGCGTTTCCCGGTGTTCTGCCGCAACCGCTACAACGTTGAACGTCCACAGCAGCTGGATTTCGACCTGCAGATATTCGTCGCCAACTGGCCGTCGGCACGCGCCTATGCGTGGAAGACACTGCTGCGTGCACGTGCGATCGAGAATCTGTGCTTCGTTGCCGCGGTGAACCGTGTCGGCGTCGATGGCAACCAGCTGCATTACGCCGGTGACAGCGCGGTGATCGACTTCCTCGGCCAGCCACAGGTGGAAATCCGCGAGCGCGAACAGGTGGTCACCACCACCATCTCGGCCGAGGCGCTGGCCGCACACCGTGCGCGCTTCCCGGCGATGCTTGATGCCGATGCCTTCCACCTGGACGAGCAGGCCTGAGCGATGGCCTGAACGCCGCCGCACCAGCACGCGCGCCTGCATTCAACGTGCACGCGCGCGCTGCTAGATTCGCCGCCAGTCCGACCGAACTGGAAGTCCTGCCATGAACACGTCCTTCGCCCTGCTGCTGGCCCTGTCCGCCGCATCGCTGGCCCCGGCCGCGCACGCCGCCGGCAACCTCGATTGCCAGCTGCGCTACAACCTGTCCGGCTGGTCGCTGATCTACAAGACCGCCTCCGGCAATGGCACGGTCACCTGCAGCAACGGCGCCAGCATGCCGGTGCGCATCCAGATGAAGGGCGGCGGCCTGACCGTGGGCAAGTCGAAGATCACCAACGGGCGTGGCAGCTTCACCGGCGCGGTCAGCGTCAACGAACTACTGGGTACTTACGCCTCGGTGGGTGCGCACGCCGGTGCGGTGAAGTCCAGCAACGCGCAGGTGATGACCAAGGGCGACATCTCGCTGGCCCTGTCCGGTACCGGCAAGGGCTGGGACCTGGGCGTGGACGGCACCGCGTTCACCCTCAGCCGGCGCTGAGGCGCGACGGCTCGGCAGATCCCCAGCTGATGCGGATGTAGTGCTGTTCGGAATCGCTCAACAACCGTTCGACACCGAAACCATTCTTGAGCAGTTGTGCGGTCACGTCTTCGACGAGCTGCTCGCTGGCCATCACCTGGCTGAAGCCGAACACGAGATAGCGGCGGCCATTCTCCGAGCCGATCTGGATCGAGTTGTCGAGGTCGCGGCAGAACTGCTCGATCGGGCGCTTGGCGGCATCGGCGTTGGCGCGTGCCTGTTCGGCGGTAATGGTGATCATGGGCATCTGCCTGGTGTGGGAGAGCGCGCACGATAGCCAGGGAATCAAAGCCGTTCCCGGAAGTCGCGCACAGTGCGCTGCTTTTGCAGCAATTCCTAGGCTGCAGCGGGACGCCGCCGCTGCAGCCACAAGGCCAGCAGGCCACACACGATGAGGGTCGGTGCCAGCAGCTGCACTGCACCGACCAGCGCCATTGCCGCACCGATCAACAGGTAGTAGAGCAGGCCGAAGAGCGCGCCTGCGCTGCCGAGACAATGCGGATAGCCGCGCAGGGCCTGGCCGAGCACATTGGGAATGGCAAGGCCGAAGCCCGTCACCACCGGCACCATCGCCGCGACCAGGGCAGGGTGATCATGCAGCAGCGCGGCCAGCAGGCCTCCCGTCAGAACCAGGCCTGCGGCGATGCGGATGCGCGTGGTTGCGGCAACGCCTGCACGCAGCAGGCGGCCATTGCCCCACGCGCCCAGTGCCGAGCCCAATGCCAGCACCGCGCCGCTGGCGCCGAACCAGGTGGCTGGCCAGTGCAGGCGTGCAAACACGAAGGGGCCGAGTGCATACCAGCTGTACATCGCCACGTTGAAGGCCATCACCAGCAACGCGTGTGACCAGATCCAGCGATCGCGCAGCAGTTCCCGCAGCAGCGGCAGCATGGGCGTGTGCGGGATATGTGCAGGGCGGCTTTCGCGCAGGCCTGCCAGGCATGCGACTGCCAGCAGGACAGCTATCAGCAGCAGGCCGGACTGTACGCCGACATAGCCATTGGCGGCGACCAGCAGCGTGCCCAGTGCAAGACCGATGGCCGGGCTCAGGGCCAGGGCCATGCCGATCCAGGAGAATGCCTGGGCCAACGCTGGCCCCTGCAGATGGTCGCGCAGCACGGTCTGGGTCACCACCGAAGCGGCGGCGGCGCCGACTGCGGCCAACGCCTGGGCCAGCAGCACCTGGCCGAAGCTGCCAGCCACCAGCCCGCCCAATGCGCCCGCTGCGAAAACGCCGAGGCCACAGAGAAGGGCAGGGCGACGACCGATACGATCGGCCAGGCGCCCCCACAGCAGCACGCCTGCAGCGAAGCCGAACAGGTACAGGCTCATGGCCTGGCTGGCGGCACTCGGCGGCAGGGCGAAGCGTTCGGCCAGATCGGCCAGGGCCGGGCTGTACAGGGTCTGTGCCAACTGCGGAAACATCAGCAGTGCAATGGTGAGCAGCAACAGGCGGCGCGACATGCGGGCGCTCCAGGAACAGGGCCGCGCATTGTGGTCGCGTCCGCAATGGCGCACTCTGTATATCCTGTCATCGAATACATGAAATAAGACATGGCCTGGTTGCAGCCGGATGCACACTTCGACGCCGATGCCTGGGGCGCTCCGGTGCTGGGTATCGCGGCCTCATTGGCGGATCACGATTCGGGTTGGCACCAGCATGCGCGCGCGCAGCTGCTGTACACCCGGCAGGGCTGTACTCGCCTGACCTATGGTGATCGCGTCAGCCTGCTGCCGCCCGCGCGCGCAGCGTGGATTCCGGGTGGGCTGCGCCATCGCGCGCAGATGCGCCAGGCGGTCGACTACCGTTCGTTGTACTTCGACGCCACCCTGTCGGCCCAGCTGCCCCGCCAGCCGGCCATCATCGGCGTAGGTCCGCTGCTGCAGGCCTTGCTGGAACCGATCGCGCAGGCACCGTTCGACCATGACTGGCAGTCGCCGCGCGCACACCATCAACTGGCGTTGTGCGTGCTGGAAATCGTCGCTGCACCGGTGGCGCCGATGGACCTGCCTCTGCCGCGTGATCCGCGGATCGCACGTTGTCTGCCGCTGGCCGAACAGCTGCCGCCCGAACTGGGGGAGCTGGCCGCGCGCACGGACCTGAGCGCGCGTACTGTCGGTCGGTTGATGCAACGCGATACCGGCATGAGCTACCAGGCCTGGCGTCAGCAATGGCGCCTGATGCGGGCCATGGAGCTGCTGCTGCTCGGCCATCGCGTCGCGCATGTGGCGCAGGATACCGGCTTCTCCGCCGAGAGCCCGTTCATCGCCTTCTTCCGCAGCATGACCGGCACCACACCCGCCGCGTTCCAGCGCCACGCAAAAGGGGACGGAGGGGATTAAGTCGCTTTCGCCCCTTCGACACACGCCGTGGCAAAAACGACTTAATCCCCTCCGTCCCCTTTTTAAAGAAAAACCCCGGCCGGAGCTGGGGTTTTTCATTTCAGTCGGATCGCTGATCAGCCGCCGCGCGGGCCGCTGCGGCGCGGGCCGCCCGGACCGCGGTTGCCACCGGGGCCGCCCGGGCCTCGGTTGCCACCCGGACCACCGGGACCACGGTTACCGCCCGGGCCACGGTTGTTGCCACCGCCCGGACCGCGACCGCCCGGACGGGCGCCCTGCGCCGGCTTCGGGCTGCCATACGGGTTGAAGCCCGGGGTGGCGTGGTCGGACGGGAAGCTCGGGGCATTGCCCGGATGGCCGTACGGGTGCTTGTTGCCCTGGCCCTGCGAGCGGTTGCCGGCACCGGTCGGACGCCCCTGGCCGCCAGCGCCGCCACGGCCTTCACCACCGAAACCACCACGGCCCTGGCCCTGGCCGCCGGCGCCTGCGCCCGGACCCTTCGGCTTGCCGTACGGACGGCCCTGGCCGCCTGCACCCGGACCGCGTGCGCCGGGGCCACGAGCACCCGGACCGGCATTGCGGTGGCCGCTCGGGCCGGTGCTGACACCGTCCGGCACATACCAGGTACGGAATGCCGCCGGGTTGCCTTCCGGCAGCGAACGATCGTTCTTCTGTGCGCGCTGCTTGAACGGCTTCTGCGACTGCTTGGCCGCCGCTTCGCCGCTGACCGTCAGGCCGCCCTTGAAGCCGCCGCCCTTGCCGCCACGACCACGGCCGCGGTCTTCGCGGACATTGTCGAAACGACGCAGCTCGCGACCTTCGTCGGCAGTGTTGTGGCCGTTGACGTAGGCATTGCCACGGCCACCTTCGCGCACGCGCACGGTGGTCTTGGCGGCGCGGCGCTGGCCGATCACCGGCTGCAGGGTCAGCGCCGACGGCGCGCCTTCTTCCAGCTTCAGCTGCGCACGCAGGGCTTCGACCTGGGCGCTGCCCAGCTCCACCGAATGGCCTCGGGCCAGTTCGCGCGGCAGGGTGACCTTGCCGTAGCGGGTGCGCTTCAGGCGGCTGACCTGGCAACCCTGGGATTCCCACAGGCGGCGCACTTCGCGGTTGCGGCCTTCCTTCACCACAACACGGAACCAGTCGTGCGAATCGGTGCCGCCAATGCGTTCGATCTCGTCGAACTTGGCCGGGCCATCTTCCAGCGCGACGCCGCGGCCGAGGCGGTCGATGATGGCGTCGGAGACCTTCTCTTCGCCTTCCGGGGCACGCACGCGCACCACGTACTCGCGCTCGACCTCGAACGACGGGTGCATCATGGCGTTGGCCAGCTCACCGTCGGTGGTGGCCAGCAGCAGGCCGGTGGTATTGATGTCCAGGCGGCCGACCGCGATCCAGCGCGCGCCCTTCAGCGGCGGCAGCGACTCGAACACGGTCGGGCGGCCTTCGGGGTCTTCGCGGGTGGTCACTTCGCCTTCCGGCTTGTTGTAGACCAGCACGCGCGACGGCTCGGCCAGGGCGGTGGCGACGAAGCCACGGCCGTCCAGCTCGATCTTGTCGCCGCTCTTGACCGACATGCCGGTCTGCGCGACTTCACCGTTGACCTTGACCAGGCCTTCGGCGATGCGCTGTTCCAGCGCACGGCGCGAGCCGAGGCCGGCCTGGGCCAGGACCTTGTGCAGGCGTTCTTCCAGCTTGAACTGCTCGGAGGTGGCTTCGCGCTTGAGCGAAAGCTTGTTCAACGAGGGCTTGCGGGGGGTGTCACTCATCAGTTTTGCTCCGGCCGACGGTTTCGGGGTCGGCCTCTGGTTTGGAATCGGCTTGGTCAACAGCCACGGTCGTCATCGCGACGGCGTTGTCTTCGCGTTCGTTCACTGGCACCGCGCGCTCGCCCGGCGCGGAATCGGGATGCCCATCATCGAAGGGCGAAGGTGCTTGCTCATCGGAGGCCGAGGCAGGGGCTGCATCGGCGGAATCGGGGGTGCTACTGCCGGCCAGGCCGGCGTCATCATTGGCGGCGTCATCGTGACCACCGGCCGAAACATCGGGGCCTTCGGCGCCAGCCCGGGGCGGCGCATCGCGGTCCAGCGACAGCTGCGGCTCCAGTTCGCCCAGGTCCTTCAGTTCCGACAGCGGCGGCAGTTCATCCAGTCGCTTCAGGCCGAAGTAGTCCAGGAAGCCCTTGGTGGTACCGAACAATGCCGGCTTGCCAGGCACGTCGCGGTGCCCGACCACGCGGATCCACTCGCGTTCTTCCAGCGCCTGGATGATGTTGCTGCTGACCGCCACGCCGCGCACCTGTTCGATCTCGCCGCGGGTGATCGGCTGCCGGTAGGCAATCAGCGCCAGGGTTTCCAAAGTGGCGCGGGTGTAGCGGGTCTTGCGTTCGGTCCACAGCCGGCTGATCCAGCCGTGCACTTCGCCGGTGACCTGGTAGCGGAAGCCTGAGGCGACCTCGACCAGTTCCACGCCGCGGCCTGCGCAGGCGTCGCGCAGGCGTTCCAGCGCACGTTCGATGCTGCCCGGCGGTGCCGGTTCCTCTTCCGGGAACAGGTCCTTCAGCTGGGCCAGGGTAAGCGGCTGGCTGGAGGCTAGCAGCGCACCTTCGACAATGCGGTCGATCAGCGGTTGATCCATCGGCAGTCAGCGCTCACTCGTTGGCATTGGCGGCGTCGTTGTCGTCGAACTCGCTGCTGAACTGCAGCGGGGCGTTGGTGTTGCCGGCGGCCAATGACTTCACGTAGATCGGCGCCAGCGGTTCTTCCTGGATGATGTCCAGCAGCTGCTCCTTGGCCAGTTCCAGCACCGCCAGGAACGTGACCAGCACGCCCAGCTTGCCTTCTTCGGCGGTGAACAACCCTTCAAAGCGGTAGAACTTGCCGTCTTCAAGCCGGCCGAGTACTTCACCCATGCGCTGCCGGACACTCAGCGCCTCGCGTTTGATCGCGTGACCGGTGAACAGCTCGGCGCGCTTGAGCACGTCGTGCAGGGCCATCAGCATTTCCTTCAGGTCGACCGGCGGCGGCAGTTTCACCGTCGCCCGTTCGGGCATGAAGGCATGGGCCAGGCTGGTATCGCGGTCCTGGCGGGGCAGGGCGTCGATGTCCTCGGCAGCCTGCTTGAAACGTTCGTACTCCTGCAGCCGGCGTACCAGCTCGGCACGCGGGTCGGCCTCATCGCCTTCCTCGCTGACCGGGCGCGGCAGCAGCATGCGCGACTTCACCTCGGCCAGGATCGCGGCCATCACCAGGTACTCGGCGGCCAGCTCGAAACGGAGCTCGCGCATCACGGTGATGTATTCCACGTACTGCCGGGTGATCTCGGCGACGGGAATGTCCAGCACGTCCAGGTTCTGCCGGCGGATCAGGTACAGCAGCAGGTCCAGCGGGCCTTCAAAGGCATCCAGGATGACTTCCAGCGCATCCGGCGGGATGTACAGGTCCTGCGGAATCTGCAGGACCGGTTGCCCATGCACCACGGCCAGCGGCATTTCCTGCTGCTGGGGGGCGGGCGGCCGGGTTGGCGGGTTCGCGTCGAGCGCGAGTTCGGAAGTCATCTAATGGACATCAGGATTGCAACGGACCAGTCGCGGCACCGGGTTCACCGGGCCAACGCCACGGAGCCCCAGGGCACCAGGCACGCCGGGTTCGGCGCGCTTCCACACATATCAAACAGCAGGACGCGCCGCAGGAATCGGCAGCGACGGGACTACGGGGAGGTCGTCTACGTGGCCCCTTTGAAACAGCGGGACGGTCGTCGGGGGCTGCGTTGGCCGCAAAAACCGACGGGCTGCTGCATCCAGCCACGCGCAATGGAGTCTAGGGTAAGCCTTTGCCGCGCCAGTGTCCAGCCGCGGCCGGGCCAAGGGCCGCATTGGCTAGAATCAGCGCACCGACAACGCAAGCGAGGAAATGCCGGTGTGGTATGTGATTGAAGGGTATGACGGCCAGGATGTCCTGGCACAACGGCTGCAGGCCCGGCCGGAACACCTGGCGCGCCTGCACGCGCTGCGCGACGAGGGTCGCCTGCTGTTGGCCGGGCCGTGCCCGGCGGTGGACAGTGAAGACCCCGGCCCGGCCGGTTTCAGCGGCTCGGTGGTGATCGCGCAGTTCGAGTCGCTGCTGCAGGCCCAGGCCTGGGCCGACGCCGACCCGTACGTGGCCGCCGGCGTCTACACCCGCGTGCAGGTGCGACCGTTCCGGAAGGTGTTGCCGTGAACGCGGAACGGATCTCGCGAATGCGTGATGCGCTGCAGCATGCGCTGGCGCCGAGCGTGCTTGAGATCGAAGACGACAGCCATCGCCATGCAGGCCATGCCGGTGCGCGCGATGGCCGCGGCCATTTCAACGTGCATGTGGTCAGTGAACGCTTCGCCGGACTGGGCCCGCTGGCCCGGCATCGCGCGGTGTACGCCGCGCTGGGGACGATGATGGAGACCGATATCCACGCGTTGTCCATCCGCGCGCAGACCCCGTCAGAACAGGGCTGAGCCCTTGTCCCACGCTGTCCTGGCGGGTCCCTGCGGGGCTCGCTGCAGACAGATTTCCATGTCCATTTCGGGACATTCGCCTAACGGACTGTTTACAAGCCCAGATGGAAACGCTTACATTCCGCGCCAATGCTGGTAGGTCCAAGCCGTGGAGGGCGGCTTCGTGAACAAGGCAGCTATCACAATCAAAGATGTCGCTCGCGAAGCCCGGGTCTCCGTGGCCACGGTTTCCCGCGCGCTCAACGGGCATGAAAATGTCGCCGAACCGGTCCGCCAGCTTGTGCTGGAGGTGGCCGCACGGCTGCGTTACACCCCGCACGCCGCCGCCCGCAGCCTGAGCAGCCGCCGCACCAATACGGTGGGCGTGGTACTGCCTGATCTGTACGGCGAATTCTTCTCCGAACTGATGCGTGGCATCGACAATGTCGCCCGTAGCCGTCGCCAGCACCTGCTGGTGTCCAGCTACCACGGTGACCAGGAGCAGCAGGGCGCGGCCCTGCGCGCCATGCGCGGCCGCGTCGACGGCCTGCTGGTGCTCTCGCCCTATGCCGAGAGCCCCGGTTTCCTGACCGACAACCTGCCGCAGTCGTTGCCGACGGTGTTGATCAACACCTATCTGCCCGGGCAGGACCACCCGGTGCTGAGCATCGACGACCATGCCGGTGCGATGGCGATGACCCGCCATCTGCTTGACGCCGGCCACCGTCGCATCGCTTTCATTTCTGGCCCGGATCTCAACTTCGACGCGCGCGAGCGCCTGCGCGGCTTCCGTGACGCGCTGGCGGCTTTTGGCGGTGGCGCCGAGGGCATCGAGCTGCCCGGTGATTTCGACGAAGCTTCCGGCCATCGCGCCGGTCAGGAGTTGCTGGCAGCCGGAGCGCTGCCTGATGCCGTGTTCGCCGCCAACGACATGATGGCCCTGGGATGCCTGTATGCATTCACGCAGGCCGGTGTCCGTGTTCCGACCGATGTCGCCCTGGCGGGTTTCGATGACATTCCACTGGCGCGTTTCGTCCACCCGTCGCTGACCACCATGCAGGTCAGCATCGCCGAGCTCGGCGACCGGGCCATGACGCGCCTGCTGCAGTTGATGGACGGCACCTCCACGGACGGGACAGGGGACAAGCAGACCCTGGTTCCCCGCTTGATAGTTCGCGATTCCACCACTCCGCCATCGGGCCATTGAAGCCAGAGGCGTTCCTTCTTTTTTGATTGATCGCAGGGACCGCGCGAGCGGTTACCGCCACCCGGAGATTGAGTTGATGATGCACACCACCTTCCGCACGCCGGCGCGCCGGCTGCTGAGCACCGCACTGGTCAGCTGCCTGATGCTGGCCGCCGCTCCGAACGTCATGGCGCAGTCGGCCAATGCCAGCCTGCGCGGCCAGGTATCCGGCGCCCAAGCCGGTTCTGAAGTCACCGCCACCAACGTGGCCACCGGCACCGTCCGTCGCGGCACCGTCCGTGCCGATGGCAGCTACTCGCTGATGGGCCTGGACCCGGGCACCTACGACGTGGTCGCCAATGGCCAGACCCAGAAGGTCACCGTCACCGTGGCCTCGACCGCGACCCTGAACTTCGCCGGTGCCGCCAGCAGTACCCCGGGTTCGACCGCGGCCACCAACCTGGACACCGTCAACGTTGTCGCGCCGACCCTGCTGCAGGAAGTGCGCACGTCCGAAGTCGGCAAGACCGTCAGCCTGCAGCAGATCCAGACCACGCCGCAGGTCTCGCGCAACTTCCTGGAATTCGCCGACGCGGTGCCGGGCCTGATCTTCACCCGTGATGCCAAGGGCAACACCTCGCTGCGCGGCGGTGCCACCAATGCCGACGGCACCAACGTCTACATCGACGGCGTGGGCCAGAAGAGCTACGTGAAGGGCGGCGGCGTGGCGGGCCAGTCCGGCAGCGCCGGCAATCCGTTCCCGCAGCTGGCCATTGGCGAGTACAAGGTCATCAGCGGCAACTACAAGGCCGAGTACGGTCAGGTCTCCAGTGCTGCCGTCACCGCCGCGACCAAGTCCGGTACCAACGAGTTCAAGGGTGAAGCGTTCTACCGTTACACCAATGACAGCATGCGCGCGATGACCCCGGCCGAGCGCCAGCCCAACAAGGGCAAGGAGGATTCGGCCGAGAAGGAATACGGCTTCGCGCTGGGTGGCCCGATCATCCAGGACAAGGCCCACTTCTTCGTGACCTACGAAGCCAAGCGCTTCGACCTGCCGGTCACCATCGCGCCTGATGGCGCGGTCACCGGTGCTGCAGGTCTGCTGCCGGCCGCCGGCGCCGCTGGTCTTGGCCCGGCCAGCCAGCCGTTCCAGCAGGACCTGATCTTCGCCAAGATCGACTTCGAGCCGACCGACAATGATCGCATCGAGCTGACCTTCCAGGACCGCGACGAAACCCAGTCGCAGTTCAGTGGCCAGACCTCGCCGCAGGCCGGTCGTGAAGTGGTCAACACCGACCGTCGTTATGCCCTGCGCTGGAACCACAGCGGTGAGCGCTACTACAACGAATTGATGGTCACCCACGAAGATTCGTTCAACAACCCGACCCCGCTGACCCTGGCCAACGGCATCACCTACACCGCGCCGGACGGTCCCGAAGACCGCACCGTGGTGAAGATTGGTGGCGCCTCGGCACTGGATTCGCAGGTGAAGGGCCAGAAGGGCTGGTCGATCGAAGACAACCTGACCCTGGATGGCATCCAGTGGGCCGGCGACCACACCATCAAGATGGGCGTGAAGTACAAGCAGATCGACCTGTACGCCTCCGATGCGGCACAGATCAACCCGACCTTCACCTACTCCCTGGGCGATCCGGACTTCCCGGATTCGATTCCGTACAAGGCGCAGTTCGTCAAGCCGGTAACCGGCGTGTCGGGAGTGTCCGGCGAAGTCCGTTCCAAGTCCAAGCAGTACGGCGTGTTCATCCAGGACGACTGGCAGGTCAACGACCACCTGCAGCTGAACATCGGCCTGCGCTGGGACTACGAAAAGACCCCGACCTACCTGAACTTCGTAACCCCGCAGCAGGTGGTCGACGCCATCTATTCGCAGGATCCGCGTGCGCCTGCCGGCCAGACCTACGCTGATTCGTTGGCGCTGGGCGGTCTGGACATCAGCGACTACATCAGCAACGGTCATAACCGCAAAGCATTCAAGGATGCCTGGCAGCCGCGCCTGGGCTTCTCGTATGACATCAATGCCGACGAGCAGCATGTGATCCACGGTGGCGCCGGCCGTTCCTACGACCGTGACCTGTTCGACAACCTGCAGCTGGAAACCACCAAGCTGGCCCTGCCGCAGCCGACCATCTACTTCCGCAACCCGGCCACCGGCAACTGCATCAACGGCCAGGCCGCCTGCTATGACTGGAACCCGAACCTGCTCAACGGTATCGGCAACCTGCAGTCGCTGGTCGGTGCGACCAGCAATGCCGGTCTGGAAGTCGATCTGTTGAACAACAAGCTGAAGGCGCCGTATTCGGACCAGTTCAGCCTGGGTATGAGCAACCGGATCGGCGAGTGGCTGACCGATGCGACCATCGCACGTACCCTGAGCTACGACGGTTTCGCCTTCACCCTGGGCAACCGTTACCCGACCGGCCAGTTCTTCGATGACCCGCGCCTGTGCGGCGGCAGCGACCCGGGCCTGAGCCAGGCGTGGAGCTGCAACGTGCCGGGCTTCGGCAGCCTGATCATTGGCCAGCAGGGCATCAAGACCCGTGCCACCCAGGTCCTGCTGTCGGCGCAGAAGCCGTTCACCAAGGAAAGTGGCTGGGGCACCTCGATTGCCTACACCTGGACCACCGCCCGCCACAACCGCGACATCAACGAGAAGTACGCGTTTGACCGCGGTTTGATCGGTGACTATCCGACCATCCGCTCCAACGGCGCACCGCGCCACCGCCTGGTGGTGACCGGTTCGTACGCGGGCTTCTGGGGCATCACTTTCGGTGGCAAGATCACCCTGGCAACCCCGACCGCCGTCAACGACTGGTACCCGGTGATGCAGGCCAGCGGCTACACCCTGCCGACTCCGCAGGCGGCCGTGCCCAACGCCACCGGCAAGTTCCTGGTGGGTGGCAAGATCTTCGGCTACCGTTCGGTTGACCTGCAGGCGACGAAGACGTTCAAGATGCCGGGCGATACCGAGCTGTACGCGCGTATCGACATCATCAACGTGTTCAACTTCGACAACTTCTCCACCTACAACTACGTCAAGACCAACGGCAAGCTGCAGGCCAGCTACAACGAGACCGGCGAAATCATCGGTACGCCGCGTCAGATCAAGGCGGAAGTGGGCTTCCGCTTCTAAGCGGATCCGCCTGAAGCAATACCCCGATGCCGCCGGTTCGCCGGCGGCATCGGCAGGATGAAAAAACGGCAATGGCCGGCCCCGCGCCGGTCCATTGCCCACGCCGCTGCCGGACAGGGGGCAGCGGCGTGGGCAATGATCGCGGTGTCAAACCACGTTTTTCGTGGTTTTTTAAGAACGAATCTTGTAAACGATTTCAGATCATTGGACGGTATGCTTTCCCATCGATCAGACCACCGGAGGAACCGCGCCATGCAGGCACGCCATCTGTTGTCCGCCGCGGCGTTGAGCCTGGCCGTTGCTGCCTGCCAGCCGGCCCAGCAGGAGCCTGCCAAGCCGCGGCCGCCGGTGATCCTGATCGAGGCCGACGCGCCGCCGCGGCCGATGAAGCCGGTCCTGCCGCCGCTGTTCGATGACATCGAGCGCCGTACCTTCCAGTTCTTCTGGGACACCACCAATGAAATCAACGGCCTGACCCCGGACCGCTATCCGTCGCGGCCGTTCGCCAGCATCGCCTCGGTCGGCTTCGCGCTGACCGCCTATCCGATCGGCATCGAGAACGGCTGGGTCAGCCGCAACCAGGCCATCGACCGCACGCTGACTACGCTGAAGTTCTTCCGCGATGTGCCGATGGGCCCGCAGCGCACCGGCAAGGCCGGCTACAAGGGTTTCTACTACCACTTCCTGGACATGCAGGAAGGCCGTCGTTACGACAGCTGGGTTGAACTGTCCTCGGTGGATACCGCGCTGCTGATGATGGGCGTGCTGTTCGCACAGTCGTACTACGACGGCGACGATCCGCGCGAGAAGGAAATCCGGCAGATCGCCGACACCCTGTACAAGAAGGTCGACTGGCCGTGGCTGCAGCAGCGTGCGCCGCTGATCTCGATGGGCTGGTTCCCGGAGAGTGGCTTCATCGACCATGACTGGATGGGCTACAACGAGGCGATGATGGTCTACATCCTCGCCCTGGGTTCGCCAACGCACCCGGTCAGCCCGGATGCGTGGACCGTGTGGACACGCACCTACGACAACGACTGGGGCGTGTACCAGGGCCAGGAATACCTGTCGTTCGGCCCGCTGTTCGGCCACCAGTACAGCCACGTCTGGATCGACTTCCGCGACATCCAGGACGCGTACATGCGCGAGCGCGGCAGCACCTATTTCCTCAACAGCCGTTCGGCCGCGCTGGCCCAGCGCGAGTACGCCATCGCCAACCCGATGCAGTGGAAGGAATATGGCGAGAACGTGTGGGGCCTGACTGCCAGTGACGGACCGCAGAACACCACCCAGGACTACCGCGGCGAGCAGCGCCAGTTCCGCCATTACTCCTCGCGCGGCGCCGGCCTGCGCGAGAATTTCGATGACGGCACCATTGCCCCCACCGCCGCGATCGCCTCGGTGGTGTTCGCCCCGGAACAGGTGATCCCGGCCACGCTGGAGATGCACAAGCGCTTTGGCGATTACATCTATTCCAGCTACGGCTTCCTGGATTCGTTCAACCCTAGCTTCAACTACGACATCCCGATCAAGACCGGTCGCCTGGTGCCGGATCGTGGCTGGGTCGCCAGCGACTACATCGCCATCGACCAGGGCCCGATCCTGACCATGATCGCCAACTACCGCGATGACTTTGTCTGGGAAGTGATGAAGAAGAACCCGTACATCCGCAAGGGCCTGGAGCGGGCCGGGTTCAGTGGTGGCTGGCTGGCACCGGAAGGCTCCTTCCAGCCGCTGGAACTGCAGAAAGACGAAAAGGCCGCGGCGGCACGCGCGGTGGGTATCGCCGAATCACGCGCGGCTGCCGCGCAGGAACAGAAGAACAATGCCAACCGCACCACAGGCCAGGGCAAGTAACCCGATGCCGAACTGGATCGACCGCCTGCGCCGCTGGGCGCTGCCTGCCCTGGCCGTATTGGCCGTGGCCGGCTGCGCCCGCACCGAGCCGGGCACCACTACCGTGCGCTTCTGGGCAATGGGCCGCGAAGCCGAGGTGGTCAGCGAGCTGATCCACGAGTTTGAAGCCGAGAATCCTGGCATCAAGGTGGATGTGCAGAACATCCCGTGGACGGCCGCGCACGAGAAGCTGCTGACCGCGTTCGCCGCCGACGGCCTGCCGGACGTGTGCCAACTCGGCAACACCTGGGTGCCGGAGTTCGCCGAACTCGACGCGCTGACGCCGCTGCAGCCATTCGTGCAGCGCTCGGCCGTGGTCGACCCGAAGGACTACTTCCAGGGCATCTGGGATACCAACGTGATCCACGGCGAGCTGGTCGGCGTGCCGTGGTATGTCGATACCCGCCTGATCTACTACCGCAAGGACCTGCTGGCCAAGGCCGGCTATGACCACCCGCCGCGCACCTGGCAGGAGTGGAACGAGCAGATGGCGGCGATCAAGCGCATGCAGGGCCCGAACCGCTATGCGGTGCTGATGCCGATCAACGAGTTCGAGCAGCAACTGTCGCTGGCGCTGCAGCAGCCGGATCCGCTGCTGCGCGACGACGACACCCGTGGCAATTTCTCCAGCCCCGGCTTCCGTCGCACACTGGGCTTCTACGCCAACATGTTCGAGCAGGGCTGGGCGCCGAAGATGTCCGAGACGCAGATCTCCAACGTCTGGGACGAGTTCTTCCGTGGCTTCAACGTGTTCTACATTTCCGGCCCCTGGAATATCCGCGAGTTCAAGAAGCTGCAGCCGAAGGAGCTGGAAGGGCAGTGGGGCACCGCCGCGCTGCCGGGTCCGGACGGCCCGGGCGCCGGCATCGCCGGTGGCACCAGCCTGGTGATCTTCCGCAAGTCGCAGCAGAAGGAAGCCTCCTGGAAGCTGATCGAGTTCCTGTCGCGACCGGAAATCCAGGCGCGCTTCCATTCGATCATCGGCGACCTGCCGCCGCGCCGCAGTACCTGGAACGCGCCGTCGCTGGCCAACGATCCGCTGGCCGCTGCGTTCCGTGACCAGCTGGAGCGGGTCAAGCCGACGCCGAAGGTGCTTGAATGGGAGCGCATCGTGCAGGAAATGCGCATCGTCACCGAGAAGGTGGTGCGTGGTGGCCTGGCGCAGGACAAGGCCGTGGAAGAGCTGGACCAGCGCGTGGACAAGGTGCTGGCCAAGCGCCGCTGGATGCATGAACAACAACGCCTGCAGCAGCGCGTGCCGTCGCCGCAATCGAGCAGTGCCGTGGCCGCCGGGAGCGCGCAATGAAACGTACCTCGCTTGCCGGCTGGGTTTTCGCCGGTCCCTCGCTGATCGTGCTGGGCATGTTCTTCGGCCTGCCGGTCGCCTCGGCGCTGGCGCTGAGCGTGACCGATTTCGACCTGTATGCCTTGGCCGACAGCAGCAACCTGCGCTTCGTCGGCCTCGGCAACTACATCGATCTGCTGCAGACGCCGATGTTCTGGAAGTCGCTGTGGAACACCACCTACTTCGTGTTGATCGGCGTGCCGTTGTCGATCGGCGTGTCGCTCGGCGCAGCCATGCTGCTGAATGCACCTGCCGCGCGTTTCAAGGCGCTGTTCCGCACCGCGCTGTTCGCGCCGGTGGTGACCACACTGGTGGCAGTGGCGGTGATCTGGCGCTACCTGTTCCATACCAGCTACGGCCTGGTGAACTACGGCCTGGGCCACCTGGGCATCAGCCCGATCGACTGGCTGGGTGATCCCAACTGGGCGATGCCGACCATCATGCTGTTCGCAGTGTGGAAGAACTTCGGCTACAACATGGTGATCTTCCTGGCCGGCCTGCAGGCGATCCCGCATGACCTGTACGAGGCCGCACGCATCGACGGCGCTTCGCGCTGGAAGCAGTTCCTGCATATCACCCTGCCGATGCTTGGCCCGGTGCTGCTGGTGGTTGGCGTGATCACGGTCTCGGGCTACTTCCAGCTGTTCGCCGAACCCTACGTGATGACCCGTGGCGACCCGCTGCAGAGCACCGTCAGCGTGCTGTATTTCATGTTCGAGGAAGGCTTCAAGTGGTGGAACCTGGGACGCGCCTCTGCAGTGGCGTTCCTGCTGTTCCTGATCATCCTGGCGGTGACCACCGTGATGCTGCGTTTCGGCCGCAAGAGGCAGTTGGTATGAGTCGTGAAATCGGCCAGTCGCGCTGGTACCCGTGGTTGATCAATGGTGCGTTGCTGGTGCTGGCCCTGGTCAGCCTGGCGCCGCTGCTGTGGATGCTCTCGGTTTCGTTCATGCCGCAGGGCGAGGCCACCCACTTCCCACCGCCGCTGTTGCCGTCCAGCATCACCACGCGCAACTACCATGAGTTGTTCGCGCGCACCGGGATGGGCGGCAACTTCGCCAACAGCCTGCTGGTGTCGGTGGGCATCACCCTCGGCTCGCTGCTGCTCAACACCATGGCCGGCTATGCGTTCGCCAAGCTGAACTTCGTCGGCCGCGAACGCCTGTTCCAGGTGTTGATGGCCGCACTGGTGATCCCGGCACAGGTGGCGATGCTGCCGCTGTTCCTGCTGATGAAGCAGCTGGGCCTGGTCAACAGCTTCGGCGGCGTGATCGTGCCGGCGCTGGCCAGCGTGTTCGGCATCTTCCTGGTCCGCCAGTACGCGCGTTCGATCCCGGACGAACTGCTGGAAGCGGCGCGCATAGATGGGGCAGGGGAGCTGCGCATCTTCTTCCAGATCGTGCTGCCGATGCTCAAGCCGGTGCTGGTGACCCTGGCCATCTTCACCTTCATGGGTGCATGGAACGATTTCATGTGGCCGTTGATCGTGCTGACCGACCAGGAGCACTACACTTTGCCGGTGGCGCTGGCCACCCTCTCGCGCGAGCACATCATGGACGTGGAGATGATGATGGCTGGCGCGGTGGTCACCGTGGTTCCGGTGCTGGCACTGTTCCTGGTGCTGCAGCGGTACTACATCCAAGGTCTGTTGCTGGGGAGCGTCAAAGGATGAAGCGAGCGATCGCCGTTGGACTGGGCCTGTTGTGGACCTCCCTGGCGATCGCCGCACCACCGGCGCTGCCGGCACCGAAGGTGCTGGACGACTTCGACGACATCAGTGCCTGGAAGCTGGTGCTGTCCGACCAGGTCAGCGGTTCGTTGCGGCCGGTCAGCGGTGCCGGCGGTGGCCGCGCGCTGTGCCTGGATTACGACTTCCACAAGGTTTCCGGCTATGTCGGCATCCGTCGCGCGCTGAACATCGAATACCCGGTCAACTATCGCTTCGGCTTCCAGCTGCGCGGTGACTCGCCGGGCAACGACCTGCAGTTCAAGCTGATCGACGCCAGCGGCGACAACGTCTGGTGGGTCAACCGTCCCGGCTATGCGTTCCCCAAGGCGTGGACACCGGTCGAGTACCGCCGCCGACAGATCGACAAGGCCTGGGGGCCGTCGCCCGAGAAGGAGATGTCGCGCAGCGCGGCGGTGGAATTCACCCTCTACAGCAAGGTCGGTGGGCGCGGCACGGTGTGCTTCGACAAACTGACCCTGCAGGGCCTGCCGCCGCAGGATGATTCGGCGCTGGTGCCGTCGGTGATCGCAGATACCGCGATGGCGCTGCAGGACCGCATGATCGACGGCAGGAGCGATACTTTCTGGATCAGTGGCGGGGTCAAGCAGCAGACCATCAGCCTGGACCTGCACAAGAGCCGCGAGATCGGTGGCGCGGTGATCGACTGGTTGCCGAACCTGGAGGCCCGCCGCTACACCGTGCGCACGTCCGAGGATGGCCGTGACTGGCGCACCGTGCGTGAGGTGACCAGTGGTGCCGGTGGCCGTGATTGGCTGGCGCTGCCGGATACCGATGCACGCTACGTGCGCTTCGACCTGCAGGATGGCCCGAACTGGCGCTACGGCATCCGTGATATCGCGCTCAAGCCGTTGGCCTTCGCCGCGACCCCGAACGCATTCCTGTCTTCGGTGGCCGCCGACCTGCCGCGCGGGTCGCTGCCGCGTGCCTACGTGGGCGAGCAGCCGTACTGGACCCTGCTGGGCCTCGATGGCGGCCAGGAGCAGGCGCTGATCAGCGAGGACGGCGCACTGGAGCCGGCCAAGGGCAGCTTCAGCATCGAACCGTTCATCCGCCTCGATGGCAAGCTGCTGGACTGGTCCAAGGTTGCCATCACCCAATCGCTGCAGGACCACTACCTGCCGATCGCCAACGTCGACTGGGTGCATGAGAAGGCCGGCCTGGCGGTGACCAGCTTCGTGCAGGGTACTCCCGAGCGCGCGCAGCTGATCGGCCGCTATCGTCTCAGCAACCCGGACAAGGTCGCGCACGAGTACACCCTGGCGCTGGCGATCCGTCCCTGGCAGGTCAACCCGCCGACACAGTTCCTCAACACCGTCGGTGGCTTCAGCCGTATCGATGCGCTGGATGTCGGCGAGCAGCTGGTGCGGATCAATGGCGAGCCGCGCATCTATCCGCTGCAGGTGCCGGACGCACGCTTCGCCAGCACCTTCGACGGCAAGCTGGATGCGATGCATCTGGCGGAGGGGAAGTATCCGGCCACCACGATGGTGAAGGACAGCACCGGCATGGCCTCCGGAGCGTTGCTGTACACGATCAAGCTGGAGCCCGGCCAGAGCCGCGAAGTGGCGGTGGTGCTGCCGCAGACCGGTGGTTGGGCACCGCAGGCCCTGGACGTGGCCAAGGCACAGGCGCAGGTGGCCGAACAGTGGCGACAGAAACTGGGCGTGGTGTCGCTGCAGGTGCCGGCCGCCGGCCAGGCGTTGGTCGATACCCTGCGTACTGCAGTCGCGCACATGCTGATCTCGCGTGTTGGCCCGCGCCTGCAGCCGGGCACGCGGTCATATGCGCGCAGCTGGATCCGAGACGGCGCGATGATTTCCGAAGGCCTGCTGCGCATGGGCCGCAGCGATGCGGTGCGCGACTACATCAATTGGTACGCGCCCTACCAGTTCGAGAACGGCAAGGTGCCGTGCTGCGTCGATGCACGCGGCAGCGACCCGGTGCCGGAGAACGACAGCCATGGCGAGCTGATCTACAGCATCGCCGAGTACGGGCGCTACACCGGCGACAGTACTTTCACCGAGCTGATGTGGCCGCATGTGCAGGGCGCCTACGGCTACATGGAGCAGCTGCGCGCCAGCGAACGCACCGAGGAGAACCGCGCGCGCAATCCTGCCTTCTACGGGATGATGCCGGCGTCGATCAGCCACGAGGGTTATTCGGCCAAGCCGATGCACTCGTACTGGGACAACTTCTGGGCGCTGCGCGGCTACAAGGATGCGGCGCAGCTGGCCACCCAGCTGGGCAAGGTTGAGGCGATGCAGATTGCCGAATCGCGCGACCAGTTCCGCGATGACCTGCAGGCGTCGCTGCTGTCGGCGATGCAGCAGCACAACATCGACTATCTCCCGGGTTCGGCCGAGCTGGGTGACTTCGACGCGACGTCGACCACCATCGCACTGGCCCCGGGCGGCGAACAGGGCAGGTTGCCGCAGCAGGCGCTGGAGGCGACCTTCGAACGCTACTGGAACGAGTTCGTTGCCCGTCGCGACGGCAAGCGCGAGTGGAAGGACTACACCCCGTACGAGTGGCGCAACGTGGCCGCGTTCGTGCGCCTGGGCTGGCGCGACCGTGCCTGGCAGGCCACCGAGTTCTTCTTCAAGGATCGCGCACCGCAGGCCTGGAACCAGTGGGCCGAAGTGGTCTCGCGTACGCCGCGCAAGCCGTTCTTCGTCGGCGACCTGCCGCATGCCTGGGTGGCCTCGGACTTCGTGCGCTCGGCGCTGGACATGTTTGCTTACCACCGCGACATGGACGACGCGCTGGTGCTGGCCGCGGGCGTGCCGAGCGCGTGGCTGCAGGGCGAGGGCATTGCCGTGCAGGGCCTGCGCACGCCGCAGGGCCAGCTGAACTATCGCCTGCAGCGCAGCGACAAGCAGCTGGTGCTGGAGGTGCAACCGGGCCTGGTGCCGCCGGTCGGCGGCGTGGTGCTGCCGTGGCCATACGCGGGTGATCCGGGCGAGGCGACCATCAACGGCGAAACGGCCGAGTGGGTCAACAAGGAACTGCACGTGCACCAGTTGCCGGCACGGGTCGAGATTGAAGTGCCAAGCGCGGTACGCCGCGCCGAACGCAAGGGACAGTAACAATGAAGCAACAGGGGACGAGGGCGCGCACGGTCGTGCGTGCCCTTGGGCTGGCCGTCGCGTTGGCACTGCCAGGCCTCGCGATGGCGGCGGCAACGCCGGCAACGACGTTGCCGGCCGATACCGCCCATGCGTCGGGCATGAGCATGGTCACCTTCAATCTGCATCATGATCGCGAGGACTGGCCGAGCCGCCGGCGCAGCATCGTTGCCGAACTCAAGCGCCTGCAGCCCGATGCGATTGCCCTGCAGGAGGTGATCCAGCGCCGTACCCTGCGCAACCAGGCGCAGTGGTTGGCCAGCCAGCTCGGCTACACGTATCTGTTCGTTTCCACCGATCCGGTCGGGGCCCCGAAGCGCTATGGTAATGCGCTGCTGACCCGGCGCCCGGTGCTGGCCCGGAACGATCACCTGCTGCTGCCGCTGGATGACTACCGCACCGTCGCCCATCTGCGCATCGACGTCGATGGCAGGCCAGTGAACGTCTATGCCACCCATCTCAATGAGCGCAGCGATGAAAGCGGGCAACGCATCCGTCGCACCCAGGTGGAGGATCTGCTGCGCTTCATCACGGCCACTTCCGCTGCGGCACCGGTGGTGATCGCAGGCGATTTCAACGCGCTGGTGGATGCCGGCGATCTGAGCGAACTGCGCAGCCGCTATGGCGACAGCTACGGCAGCGTGCATGTCAACACCGACCTGGCCGGGGTCAGTACACTCAACCGCCACTATTACCAGGCGCCATCGCGGATCGACCACATCTTCTTCCAGCAGGATGAAATGGTGGCGCGCGAGGCGAAGATCCTGTTCGACCAGCCCGACGACAGCGGCCGCTGGGCCTCGGACCACTACGGTGTGTGGACCCGCCTGCAATTCGCACCGAGCCCCTGACGCAGACACACTTCGGTAGGTGCCAACCTTGGTTGGCACGAACCAGCAGCGCCGACCAGGGTCGGCCTCTACCCAACGCACAAACAAAAACGGCGGGGATCATCGATCCCCGCCGTTTTGTTTTCACGCGATCAAAGATCGATCAGTTTGCCGGCGGCGTGCGCTTGGCAGCCTCTTCGTCTTCTTCGTCGGTCTTGGCTTCAGCAGCCTGGGCGGCCGCATCGGCGTGGCCATCGGCGACCGGGTCGATCGACGGCGTCACCACCGCCTCGGCGACCGGTGCAGCGGCTTCCACCGGCGCGGCTTCCACCACTACCGCAGCGACCGGCTGTTCAGCGATCGGCGCGGTCTCGACGACCTGCGGCGCTTCAACCGCCGGGGCAGCTTCAACCGCGACCGGCTTCGCTTCAACCACCGGGGCGGCTTCAACAACGTCCGGCTTCGATTCCACGACCGGAGCCGCCTCAACCACCACCGGCTTCGACTCAACCACCGGAGCGGCTTCAACCACCACCGGCTTCGCTTCGATCACCGGAGCGACGTCTTCCACGACCGGCTTCACTTCTGCCACCGGGGCGGCAACGACGACCGGCTGTGCCGGGGTGGCTGCGTCGATGGCGTCGAGCATGCTGGTCTGCACCGGCGAGGACGCCGTTTCGGGCTTGGCAATGGTCTCAACCGGGGCTGCGGTCTCGGCGACGGCCGGAACGGCGGCTTCGACCACAGCGCTGCTTACCACCGCGACCGGCGCGGCCACGACGGCTGCGGCGGCACGGGCCGGCTTCTCTGCTTCGACGGCGGCCGGTTCGGCCTCGTCGTCGAAATCGAACTCCGGCTGCGAACGGACCGGCTGGCTGACGGCGACCGGAGCGGCTTCGCTGGTGTTGCCGACGTTCGGTTCGGTGCCGTCGGCGTCATCGCCTTCGTCACCGTCGTCCTGGTCGTCGCCCAGGGCGTCATTGCCGGTCGCGTTCTCGGCGCCACCGCGGCGGCGACGGCGGCCACCACGACGGCCACGACGACGACGGCTCGCGCCTTCGCCAGTCTGGTCGCCCGTGGCCTCGGCCGTGGCCTCTTCACCGGTCACGACAGCGGCTTCAGCCTCGGTGCCTGCGGCCATGGCGGTCTCGACCACCGGTGCGGCGTCCACCGGTGCGGCAGTGGCAACCGGCGCAACCGGTGCAGTGGCTTCCTGCGCGGTCACGGTATTGGCGACGACCGCCGTCGCGGTCACCGCAGCGGCCGCGGGTGCTCCTTCAGCAGCGGCTTCGGCGGCGTTGCGCTGCGGCTTCTCGGCCGGCTTGTCGCCGTCCTGCTGCGGACGCGGCTGCCGGGGTTGCTTCAGCTTCGGCTGCTGCTGCGGGTTCTGGGCCTGCGGTTCGTTGCGCGGCTTGTTCTGCTGCGGCTGCTGCTGGCCGTCCTTCTGCTGATCCTTCTGCTTGCCCTGCTGCTGCAGGGCATTACCAGTGCCAGGATTGGCGCCGTTGCCACCCTGGCGGCCGTCCTTGCGCTGCTCACCGCGGTCCTTGCGGTTGCCGCCGTCCTTCTGCTGCTGCGCATTGCCGTTGCCGCGGCTGTCATCGCGACGGTCCTTGCGGTCCTTGTTGCGATCCTTGTTGCGGTCACGGCGGCCACCGTCCTGTTGCGGCTGGCGTGCGGCCGGAGCCGGTGCGGGCGCCGGTGCCGGCTCGCCGCCAAAGATGCGCTTCAGCCAGCCGACGACGCCACCACTGGCGGCTGCGGCCGGAGCGACCGCGGCCACTGGTGCCGGAGCCGGGGCTGCAGCCGGCTCAACTTCCTCACGCACCGGGGCGGGGGAGTTGTGCTTGACCTGGGTCACCATCGGCGGCGGGATGTTCAGCTGGCCCTTGGTCAGCGCGTGCACCGGCAGCTTGCGCGGGGTGCCGCGCTGGTAACTCGGCCTGCCACTTTCCTCACCCAGCTCGTTGTCGCGCAGGCGGGTGACGGCGTAGTGCGGGGTGTGCAGCTGCTCATCGGCGACGATCACGATCGGCGCCTCATGGCGCTGCTCGATCTCGCGCAGAGCGCTGCGCTTCTCGTTCAACAGGTAATTGGCGATCTCCACCGGGGCCTGCACCAGCACCTGCCCGGTGTTCTCCTTCATCGCGTGCTCTTCGGCGACGCGGATGATCGACAGCGACAGCGACTCGACGCTGCGCATGCGGCCGTGGCCGTCGCAACGCGGGCAGACGATCTGGCTCGACTCGCCCAGGCTCGGGCGCAGGCGCTGGCGGCTCATTTCCAGCAGGCCGAAGCGCGAGATGCGGCCGACCTGCACGCGTGCACGGTCGTACTTCAGCGCGTTGGCGAGGCGGTTCTCGACCTCACGCTGGTGCTTGTTGGAGGCCATGTCGATGAAATCGATGACCACCAGGCCTCCCAGGTCGCGCAGGCGCAGCTGGCGGGCCACTTCCTCGGCCGCTTCCAGGTTGGTCTGGAAGGCGGTGTCCTCGATGTCGCTGCCCTTGGTGGCGCGCGAGGAGTTCACGTCGACGGCGGTCAGCGCTTCGGTCTGGTCGACCACGATCGAACCACCCGACGGCAGGCGTACGTTGCGCTCGTAGGCGCCCTCGATCTGCGATTCGATCTGGAAGCGGTTGAACAGCGGGATGTCGTCCTTGTAATGCTTGAGCTTGCGCAGGGTCTGCGGCATCACCTGCTGCATGAACTCCTTGGCGTGCTCGTACATCTCCTCGGTGTCCACCAGGATCTCGCCGATGTCGGCACGCAGGTAGTCACGCAGGGCGCGCACGATCAGGCGCGATTCCTGGTAGATCAGGAACGGGGCCGGCTTGCTCAGCGCCGCTTCGGCGATGGCGCGCCAGACGTTCAGCAGGTAATCCAGATCCCACTGCAGCTCTTCGGCATCGCGGCCGACGCCGGCGGTGCGGATGATCACGCCCATGTCGTCGGGGATATTGAGCTTGTCCAGGGCGTCCTTCAGGGCGGCCCGGTCTTCGCCTTCGATGCGACGGGAGACACCGCCCGCGCTGGGCGAGTTCGGCATCAGCACCATGTAGCGGCCGGCCAGGGAGATGAACGTGGTCAGGGCAGCGCCCTTGTTGCCACGCTCTTCCTTGTCCACCTGGACGACGATTTCCTGGCCTTCCCTCAGCAGCTCGCGGATGCCGGCCTTGTTGTGGTCGACACCGGCCTGGAAGTAGTCGCGGGAGATTTCCTTCAGCGGCAGGAAGCCATGGCGGCCGCCACCGTATTCAACGAAGGCCGCTTCCAGCGAGGGCTCGATGCGGAAGATCCGGCCCTTGTAGATGTTGGACTTCTTCTGTTCCTTCGACGGCTGTTCGATGTCGATGTCATACAACGACTGGCCATCCACGATGGCAACACGCAGCTCTTCAGCCTGCGTGGCGTTGATCAGCATTCGCTTCATTGTTGCGTTCCTCGCAAGCGGCTACCGCGCGGAACGCCATGGGGTTTCGCCTCTGGACACGGTTCGCCGCCCATTCGCGCAAGCGCGGGGAGGGCGGCTTGGGTTTCCAGCGCTACGACACCACGGCAGGCCGCGGGAGCGCTTCACTCTTATGGGTTTTGGGGTGTTACAGGCCGCAGGCAGCTGTCAGCCAGGCTGGAGCGCCACGCGGGACATGTTCAGCACGGTTGTGTGTCAGACATCCGGCGATGGCCGGGAAGGCCGGTGAGCCGCTAACATGGCCGCCCCGCGGGCGGTGGTCGCGCACTGTGCCGGATTCGTCGGAAGCTGGGCTTCTGGCCCTGAGTAACTTCCAACGAAATCAATCCCTTATATCGCCCCCCGAGTGTAACAGAATAAACAGCCTGATGACCGCCCAAGACCCCACCAAGCCCGCTGGCGACAAGCCTTCCGTGCGCATGATCACCGTTCCCGCCGACCGCGCCGGCCAGCGCCTGGACAATTTCCTGCTCGGCCAACTGAAGGGCGCCCCGCGCAGCCTGGTCTACAAGCTGGTGCGCAGCGGCCAGGTGCGGGTGAATGGCGGCCGCGCCAAGGCCGAGCGGAAGCTGGAGGCCGGTGACGAGGTGCGCGTGCCGCCGGTTCGTCTCACTGAGGAAGGAGACAAGGCCGGTCCGCCGGAGGCGTTCATGCGCCGCCTGGAGCAGGCCATCGTCTTCGAGGATGCCCGTCTGCTGGCCCTGAACAAGCCAACCGGTGTGGCCAGCCACGGCGGCAGCGGCATCAGCTTCGGCGCCATCGAGACCCTGCGCGCCCTGCGCCCGGGGCAGACCCTGGAGCTGGTCCATCGGTTGGATCGCGACACCTCGGGCCTGCTGATCGTGGCCAAGAAGCGCTCGGCACTGAGCGAGCTGCAGGCACTGCTGCGTGAAGACCATGGTGCCGGTATCCGCAAGCGCTACCTGACCCTGCTGGCCGGGCGCATGCCCGACGGCGTGATGACCGTCGATGCGCCGCTGCACGTGGGCCTGCGCCAGGGCGGCGAGCGCCATGTGCAGGTCAATGCGATCGGCAAGGAATCGATCAGCCACTTCCGCGTGCTGGAGCGTCGCGGTGGTCATTCGTACTGCGAGGTGCGCATCGAAACCGGTCGCACCCACCAGATCCGCGTGCACGCCCAGCATCTGGGGCATCCGGTGGCCGGTGACGATAAATACGGCGATCCGGCAGTGAACAAGCGGCTTCGTGAGCAGATCGGGCTGAAACGCCTGTTCCTGCACGCAGCCTCGCTGGAGTTCGCGCTGGACGCGGGCAAGACCCCTTACGTGCTGAGCGCGCCGCTGGCCGATGAGCTGGTCGAGGCGCTGGACCGGCTTCGCTGAAGGTGGTGCCGGTCACTGCCGTCAGGCATGGCCTGGCGCTACCTGGGGCCGGTAGATCCACGCCATGCGTGGATGCGGCTTGCGGGGCCGCTCACCACTTGAACAGCACCAGGCTGATCGCCAGCGTGCCCATGCCTGCCACCAGCCCATACACCGTTTCGTGGCCCTTGGCATAGCGCTTGGCCGCCGGCAGCAGCTCATCCAGCGCCAGGAACACCATCACACCGGCGATCAGCCCGAACACCCAGCCGAAGGTGGCGTGCGACAGTGATCCGGACAGCAGCCAGTAGCCAAGCGCCGCACCCACCGGTTCGGCCAGGCCGGACAGAAGGCTGGCACTGAACGCGTAGAACTTGTTCTGGGTGGCGAAGTACACCGGCACCGCAATGGCGATGCCCTCGGGAATGTTGTGGATGGCGATGGCGAAGGCCAGCGGCATGCCCACCGACGGGCTCTCCAGCGTCGCGAAGAACGTTGCCAGTCCTTCCGGGAAATTGTGCGCGGTGATCGCGATCGAGGTCAGCAGGGCGACACGCTTCAGGTACTCGCGGCTGTTCTCGCGGAACGCCGGGTCCTGTTTGTCCAGGCTGTCATGCGGGTTGGGGATGAAGTGGTCGATCAGCACGATCACGATCACGCCCAGCAGGAAGGCCAGGGTGCCGTAGGTGAAGCCGGTGCGCTCGCCATAGGCCAGCGCGAACGACGCAATGGACTTGTTGAGGATCTCCGACAGCGACACATAGACCATCGCGCCGCCGGCGAAGGCCAGGCCGAACGCCAGCAGGCGCGGATTGGGTCGGCGCGAGAACAGCACCAGCAGGCTGCCGATGGCGGTGGCGAGGCCGGCCGCGAGGGTGACCGCCAGCGCGATCCAGACATTTTCGGGGGGAATCTGCAGCATGTACCGACGCGATCCTGGTCAACAGACAACCGCCCCGGACAGGGCCGGGGCGGCAAGGGCGAGGCGGGCGTCGGCTGGCCTCGTCGGGTGCGGGCGATCAGCCGCCGCGGCGCAGGCGTTCTTCGACCGCGAAGCACTGGTCCGGCTTCGGCTGCGGCGGGTTGAAGCTGACCGGCACCTGGATGGTGGCGGGCACCGGCTGGCCATTGCGGGTGGCGGCGTTGAACTGCCAGCCCTGTACCGCGGTCTTGGCCAGTTCGTCCAGCTGCGGGTTGCCGGCGCCGGTCAGCAGGGCGACCTCGCTGGGCTTGCCGTCGGTGCCGATGGTCACCTTGAAGGTGCTGGTACCCCCCACGCCCATGCAGGCCAGTTCCAGCGGGTACTGCGGCGGCGGCGTCTTAACCGCAGCCACTTCGGTCGGCGGCGGCGGTGGCGGGGCCGCCGGTTCGGACGCGCCACAACCGGCCAGGCCGGTCGCAGCGATCAGGGACAGGCTCAGCAGGCGTACGTTCATGGCAGTTGCTCCGTCAGGGCCGAAGTCTTGGCCGCGCAGATGAAGTCGTTTTCGCTCAGGCCGCCCACGTCGTGGGTGGAAAAGCGCACGACCGCGCGGTCGTAGTGCACGCCCAGGTCCGGGTGATGGTCCTCGTGGTGGGCAATCCAGGCCAGCGCGTTCACGAAGGCCATGGTGGCGTAGTAGTTCTTGAAGCGGAAGGTGCGCAGCAGCGCCTGGCCTCCCTCGCTCAGCTCCCAGCCGGGAACCTGCGGCAACAGTTCGGCCAGGCGGGCTTCGCCGAGCTTGTGGTCGCTGCCTTTGCGCGGCACGCAACGGGCCTGGGCCAGCGGAATCAGGTCGGCCATGGGAATCTCCACCTCGTGTTGACTGAACAATGCGCCGGACGGTGTATAAACCGAATGAGCGGCTGACGCTTACTTGGCTAGAATAGCCTGATGATCCAGATCTCCGACACTGCCCAGACCCATTTCCGCAAGCTGATCGAACGCGAGGGCGCGCCCGGCATGGGCGTGCGCCTGAGCGCGGTCGATCCCGGTACCCCGCGCGCCGATGCCCGGCTGGAGTTCGCCGAGCCGAGCGACCTGCTTGGTGACGAGTGGGCGGTGGACTGCGATGGCTTCACCCTCTACGTCGATGCAGCCAGCGTGGGTTGGCTTGACGGTGCCGAGATCGACATCGTCGCCGGTACCGCGGGCGCCCAGCAGCTGACCATCAAGGCACCGCGCATCAAGGGCGAAGCGCCCGGTGATGCCGCCTCGCTGGTGGAGCGCGTGCACTGGGTGGTGGAAAACGAAATCAACCCGCAGCTGGCGTCGCATGGCGGCAAGGTAGCGGTGCAGGAAGTCTCGGCTGAAGGCGTGGTGCTGCTGCGCTTCGGTGGTGGTTGCCAGGGCTGTGGCATGGCCGATGTGACCCTCAAGCAGGGTATCGAGAAGACCCTGATGGGCCGCGTGCCGGGCGTCACCGCTGTGCGTGACGCGACCGACCACGACAGTGGCCACGCGCCGTATATTCCTCGCGGCAACGCCGCCTGATCGCTGACGCGTGCCTCTGACCCGGGCCGAGCAACTCATCGATCTTCTGCTGGCGCGCCAGCAGCCAAGCGCCGTCCTCGAAAAAACCACGCGCCTGCCGTATGGCTGGGCGCTGTGGCTGCGCTCGCTGGGCCCGCTGCCGCGACCATTGCACGCCCGCGATGTCATTGCGGTACTGCTGCCGCGCCCGCTGCCTGGCCCGCCTGGCCGGTTGCCTGCGTTGTCCCCCTGGCAGGCGCTGCGCCGCTTGTTCTGGCAGGACTGGGATGCGGCGCCGCGCGACCAGCGCTGGATGCGTTGGATCTCGGCACTGGCCAGTGCGCTGCTGCACCTGCTGTTCTTCGTACTGTTGCTGTGGGTTGCCGTGATCCGCACCACCGAGCCGGAGCAGGAAGGTGCCGAAGGCGAGCGTGTGCAGGTGGAGTTCGTGGGTCGCGCGAGCCAGGAAGGCGGGGGCGATCAGCCGGGTGCCGAGGCGGCTGCGGCGGCACAGGCCGGCCAGGTTGCCGTCGGCCAGGAAGCAGGGACGGCGACTGCACCTGAGCCGCGTCCTGCGGCCGCGTCGTCGCCCGCACCCGCACCGGCTCCAGCACCGACAGCCAGCATGCCGTCGCCGCCGGCCGAAGCCGAACCCGCACCGGTTGCCGCGCCGCCGCCGTCGCCGGTGCAGGCTACCGAAGTGGCCCAGGCCAGCACCGATTTCGTGGTGCCACCGGTCAGCGTGCCGCGCACCGAGGTCAGCATCGTGCCGCGCGATACCACGCCCACGGTGCACGAGCGCAGCGTGCAGCCAGTGCAGGCAACGCCGACGCCCACTACGGTGCAGGCGCCTGAGGTTGCGGTGCGATCGCCGCAGTTGCGCGAGATCCAAGTGCAGGAGCGCGAAGTCAGTACGGTCGACGCGCCGGTTGCGCCGCAGCCGCTGCGCACGGCCGACGTGCAGGTGCGCGTGCCGCAGCGCGACGTGCAAGTGCGCGAGCGTGAAGTGCAGGCGGTGGTCGATCCGCAGGTGCGGATGGCAACCGTCGCCGGTCGTGAACCGGCGGTGCATGCGCCGGCGGGTCGTGACGTACAGGTGCGCGAGCGCGAAGTAGCCTCGGCACCGGCGGCGGCCCCATCGTCTTCCAGTGGGAATGCGCCCGCGGCAACGCCCGCGCCGGTAGCCAATGGCAGCGCGACGCAGGCGAGCAGCAGTACTGCGCGGCCTGCTGCATCCAGCACGACCCCGGCTCAGGCTGGGGCGCGCCCGGCGCCCAATCCGGGCAACTGGGCCACGCCCGCCAAGGGTGATGACTGGGGCGCGTCAAGCCGCAACCATGACGGCGCCGACAATGGCGCCCGCCAGGCCAGCACCGCCGGCAAGGGCAGTGGCCTTTTCAATGCCGATGGCAGCGTCCGCGTGCCGGGCCAGGAAGGCGAGGGTCGTGCCGAGCGCGGTGCGCCCGGTGGCGCCAACGATGGCTGGAGCAAGGAGCGCATCGCGCAATCGGGCACCTGGTTGAAGCGACCGCCTTACGACTACACGCCCACCTCGTTCGACAAGTACTGGGTGCCGCAGGAATCGCTGCTGGCCGAATGGGTGCGCAAGGGCATCAAGGCGATGGAGATTCCATTGCCGGGTACGAATTCGAAGATCTCCTGCGTGATCTCGATCCTGCAGGCGGGCGGCGGCTGCGGGCTGACCAACCCGAACATGCAGGACCAGCCGGCCGTGGCGCGACCACCGCCGGACATCCCGTTCAAGAAAGAGCTGCAAGAAGATAACGGCAGCCGCTAGGCAGGGGGCCGCGCCCCGCACGCTGGGCGGCTCGCGCTTTGGAAGGTGCCAACCTTGGTTGGCACAGAAACGCCGACCAAGGTCGGCATCTACCAAGGCATCAGCGCATGCCGACCAAGGTCGGCATCTACCGGGGCATCGACCTCACGCGCTCTGCGACAGGAACACCCAGAACGGTACGTCACGGCCGACCCAGTCGCGGCTGGCTTCGTCCATCACGTCCAGCAGGGTATCGAAATCCTTCTGCGTGGCCGCACGGAATGCGTCGACATCGGCCAGGAACAGCGCATAGCCGTTGGCCGGCAGCCACTGCAGGTCGCGCAGATTGTCCGACAGCGCATCCCAGTTGCCGCCGAATCCCGCCGGGAAATCCAGCTGCGCAGCCAGACGGGCGAGCAGGGTGCGCTTGTCGGCCACGCCATCCAGGTCGATGCGGATCACCTTCAGGCCGGCATCGCGCATCGCTGCAGCCAGTGCGCTGATGTCGTCGCTGTCGATGGCATAGACGCCTGCATTGTTGATGTCGTGCAGGCCGAGGCCGAAATCGTCGTGGCTCATTACTGCGCTCCCGGGGCCGGTACGGTGAAACTGCGGAACGATGCGTAGTGGTCGTCGGTGTAGTACCACGCCTCCGGCGGATCGCCACCGGTGACGATGCGACGAGCGCCACGGGTGCGCGCGCCGGGGGTATCGACGGTGTACTCACGATAGTAGCCGCGCGGTCGCTGCGGCAGGCGCTGCTCGCGGTTGCCGAAGGTGCTGCCGTCCTGGCGATGCGGGAACGGACCGCCGCGCTGGATCAGGGCAATGGTCTGGCGTGCCTCGGCGGGCAGGAAGGCCGGCAGGCCGCTGTCATTGCTGCTGCGTGCAGGCGTTGTGCGTGCAGCGGGCGCGCTCTGCAGGTCCGGTGCGAACTGCGGCGCCGGAGGCCGCTGCATGAAATGGTTGACGACCAGGCCGAGCACGAGCAGGGCGATGGCGGTGATCAGCAGCCGGGGGTTGCGCATGGGCAGTGGCGGGCGAGGGTGGTGCACGCACTGTAGCGCCTGTGCGCTGCACGGTGCATGAGGAAGGCGATGCGTCACCGCTGCGTAACAATTGCCGTCATGCTCACCGGCAGGACGCAATTTCCTTTACATCCCCCTTGGTAATCTGGCGCTCTGTCCCCATCATTCACCGCGCAACGCCCGACACCGTCGGGTGCCCTCGCAATCAGGAGATGCATCATGGCCTATACCCTGCCCAAGCTGTCCTACGCCTACGACGCGCTGGAACCGCATATCGATGCTGCGACGATGGAAATCCATCACACCAAGCATCACCAGACCTACATCAACAACGTCAACGCGGCGCTGGAAGGCACCGAGTACGCTGACCTGCCGGTCGAAGAACTGGTGAAGAAGCTCAAGTCGCTGCCGGAGAACCTGCAGGGTCCGGTGCGCAACAACGGTGGCGGCCATGCCAACCACTCGCTGTTCTGGACCGTGATGGCTCCGAATGCTGGCGGCAACCCGGTGGGCGACGTGGCCAAGGCCATCGACAAGGACCTGGGCGGCTTCGACAAGTTCAAGGACGCCTTCACCAAGGCGGCGCTGACCCGTTTCGGCAGCGGCTGGGCGTGGCTGAGCGTGACCCCGGACAAGAAGGTCGTGGTCGAGAGCACCGGCAACCAGGACAGCCCGCTGATGGAAGGCAACACCCCCATCCTCGGCCTGGACGTGTGGGAACACGCGTACTACCTGAAGTACCAGAACCGTCGTCCGGAATACATCGGCGCGTTCTTCAACGTCATCGACTGGAACGAAGTCGAGCGCCGTTACCAGAAAGCGATCGCCTGATCGCGGTAACGGGATGAACTGAGAAGGCCGGGGGAGACCCCGGCCTTTTCTGTTGCAGGAGTCATGCGGTAGTGCCGGCCGCTGGCCGGCAATCGTGTGGTACCCGAGGAGCCGGCCAGCGGCCGGCACTACCTATTCGGCCTTGGCCGTATCACCCTGCAGCCGCAGGGTGGCCATCACGCCCAGGCGCAGGCCGGGCAGGTCGCCGTCGGCTGGCAGCAGGATCGGCTGCTGGCGGATGCCGCCGAAATGCTTGACCTGGAACAGCACATCCAGGCCATGGCCACTGGTGCCACCGCCACTGGCCGCAGGCGCCTCGGCGCGGCCGCCGGGATTGCGCCGGGCCGGCTGGAAGCCGGGCGTACTGCGCACCAGTTCCACCGTGTTGGCGGAGAAATCGCCGGCGATCAGGCTGGGCATGCCCTCGGCGGTGGCGCCGATCCAGGTCATCAGGTCGCTGGTCTGATGCTGGCGGGCGGTGGCCTCGTCCGGGTCCGGGCGCAGCCGTGCCACATAGATGTTGACCAGTGCCTCGCCCAGCTTCAGCCGCATCATGCCGGCGGCGCTGAAGGTGCCGGGTGGGTGCAGCAGGGTCACGCCATCCTCGCTGACCGGCAGCCGGGTCAGCATCGCGTTGCCATGCCGCAACGGCTGGCTGGGCGGATCGGCGGTAACGAAGTCGCAGCTGTAGCGCAGCCGGCTGGCCAGCCAGCAGGCCGGATTGCGGCCCTGCTGCTGCAGCACCTGCTGCACCGAGATCACGTCCGGCTGCAGATCGGTCAGCAACTGTGCGACCTGCTCACGGCGCAACTTCCATTGCGCGTCATCGCGGCTGGGCAGTTCCAGCGCGGCCACGGTGAGTTGCCGGGGCTCGCTCTCGCTGGCGGTGGCCGTTGCCTGCGGCCGCGCCTGTGCCTGCAACGCCATCAGCAGCACCAGGCAACTGAGCAGGAGACGGGCGGGGGCGAGGGGGCGCATAACGATAAGTTTACGCTTTTGTCGTGCAGGTGCCGTGACTTCCGACACGGAGTGTCGCTGCCTGCCATGGATTGGCACCGTTGTCATGCAGCCCTGCAGCGTGCTTCGCAAGCCCTGCTTCCGGTAATCTTGCGCCTTTCGCTTTGCAGGATTGCCTTACAGGATGAGCCACGACGCAGTTGCCCCCATCGCCGGCCAGGGAAAGATGCCGCGCCAGATCCCGTACATCATCGGCAATGAGGCCTGCGAGCGGTTCAGTTTCTACGGGATGCGCAACATCCTGGTGCAGTTCCTGATCACCTCGCTGCTGCTGCAGGAAATCACTGCGGAAGGCCGTGCCGGTGAAGCCAAGGACATCATGCACAGCTTCATGATCGGCGTGTATTTCTTCCCGCTGCTCGGTGGCTGGCTGGCCGACAGGTTCTTCGGCAAGTACCACACCATCCTCTGGTTCAGCCTGGTCTACTGCGCCGGCCATCTGTGCCTGGCGCTGTTCGAGAACAGCCGCGAGGGCTTCTTCCTCGGACTGGGCCTGATCGCGCTCGGTGCCGGTGGCATCAAGCCGCTGGTGGCCTCGTTCATGGGCGACCAGTTCGACCAGAGCAACAAGCACCTGGCCAAGATCGTCTTCGACGCCTTCTACTGGATCATCAACTTCGGCTCGCTGTTCGCCTCGCTGCTGATCCCGCTGGTGCTGAAGAACTGGGGCCCGCAGTGGGCGTTCGGCATCCCGGGCATCCTGATGTTCATTGCCACCTTCGTGTTCTGGCTGGGCCGCAAGCGCTACGTGCTGGTGCCGCTGCCGCCGAAGGACCCGCATTCGTTCGCCAACGTGGTACGCACCGCGTTGACCGCGCGCGTCGCCGGCCAGGGGCGTCCGGGCCTGGTGATCGCTGTGCTCGGCCTGGTGCTGGCGGCAGCCTCGTTCGGCCTGGTCGGTTCGCTCGGCATTGTGATCTGCCTGTGCCTGGCGCTGGTCGCCATCCTCGCTGGCATCGGTGGCGGCACCTGGCTGCAGCTGGACCGCGCCCGCGGCCAGCATCCGGCCGAAGCCGTGGAAGGCGTGCGTTCGGTGCTGCGTGTGCTGGTGATCTTCGCGCTGACCACGCCGTTCTTCTCGCTGTTCGACCAGAAGGCCTCGACCTGGGTCCTGCAGGGCCAGCAGATGCAGATGCCGAGCTGGTTCACCGCCTCGCAGATGCAGGCGCTGAACCCGCTGCTGGTGATGATCCTGATTCCGTTCAACAACCTGGTGCTGTACCCGGCCCTGCGCCGCTTCGGTTTCGAACCGACCGCGCTGCGCCGCATGACCGCCGGTATCGCCTTCAGTGGCCTGGCCTGGATCGTGGTGGGTGGCATCCAGGTGGTGATGGATGGCGGCAATGCGATGTCGATCTTCTGGCAGATGCTGCCGTATGCGCTGCTGACCTTCGGTGAGGTGCTGGTCTCGGCCACCGGCCTGGAGTTTGCCTACAGCCAGGCGCCGCAGGCCATGAAGGGCGTGGTAATGAGCTTCTGGAACCTGACCACCACCATCGGCAACCTGTGGGTACTGCTGTCCAACGCCGCGGTGCGCAACGACACGGTGACCCACCAGATTGCCGGAACCGGGCTGAGCGAGGCGGCGTTCCTGATGTTCTTCTTCGCCGGTTTCGCTTTCATCGCGGCGTTGGCTTTCGGTTGGTACGCAAAACGCTATCGTATGGTCGACAACTACCGTAGCGCCTGAGCCTGACATGACCCCCGTCAATCTGCTGTTGATCGCCGTCACCGCCATCCTGTCGTGGATGGCGTTCAACAATCGCAAGCTGGCCGACCGCCTGATCCTGTGGCCGCCGGCAGTGGACCGCCACCGCCAGTACGACCGCCTGGTGACCTATGGCTTCATCCATGCCGACTGGTCGCACCTGATCTTCAACATGATCACCCTGTTCTTCTTCGGGGGCTTCATCGAGAGCGTGATGGTGCAGCTGACCGGCAGCTACCTGACCTACCCGGCGTTCTACATCGGTGCGCTGGTGGTTTCGATCCTGCCCAGCTACCTGAAGAACCAGAAGAACCCGAACTACCTGAGCCTGGGTGCGTCGGGTGCGGTGTCGGCGGTGTTGTTCGCCTTCATCCTGATCAAGCCGTGGTCGATCATCCTGGTGTTCTTCATCCCGGCACCGGCCATCGTGTATGCCGCGTTCTACGTCGGCTACAGCATCTGGATGGACAAGCGTGGCGGCGACCGCATCAACCACAGTGCGCACCTGGCCGGCGCGGCATTCGGCGTGATCTTCATGCTGGCCATGCAGCCGAGCATCTTCAACCACTTCCTGCGCGAACTCTCCAACCCGACTTTCCGCCTCGGCGGCGGTTGAAGGTGGCTGGGGTCGGGTCCGCTGGATCCGGCCCCGGGTTGGCCCCCGCTCCTGTTCAGGCGCGGGTCTGCTGGCCGTAGGTGTCCTGCAGGCGAGCGAATACCTCCTCGCCGATGCGCTGGAAATCCTGGTCTTCGGTCTGCCCTTCCACCGCCAGTTGCAGCAGGCCCTCCAGCAGGGCACGGTCGGTATCGGAATGGGTATCGCTGGGGTGCATGGGAGCCTCCACGGTGGTGCGCATGGTCAACGGTCGCAAGGGTCGTGCCAGCCTGGCCGTACCCCTCCACATGCGATAGCGGCCGCCCGCCCTCCAGCTTGAGGGTCGGGAACTGACGTGAATGGATCGGACTTGCCCCTGTTCAGGCTTCACGCGATCATGGCGCCCGGCTGCGCACCATCCACGCAGTCGTCGCAGGAGACAGCTCCATGGCTTCGGTCACGCCCCCCGGTCTGGCCTACGAGGTCGAACATGATCTGGCCAGCCACCGCTTCACCGCCCGCGTGCGAGGACAGCTGGCGGTGCTCGACTACCAGATCAAGCGCAGGCGCATGGTCATCACCCACACCGAAGTCCCCGAGCCGATCGCCGGCCGTGGCATTGCCGGTGAGTTGACCCGCGTCGCGCTGCGTTTCGCCCGCGAACAGAAGTACAAGGTAGTGCCGGCGTGTTCGTACGCCGAGGCCTTCCTGCAGCGGCACGAGGAGTATCACGACCTGCTCGTTGGCTGAACGCCAGCGGGTCACGCTTCAGCCATGGCAGGCGATGATGTACAAACATGAACAGGGGATCCCGATGAAGATTGGAAACAACCGGCCACTGCACGGCAGCGTGCTGGCCGGCGTGGTGGGCGTGCTGTTGCTGGCCGGTTGCCAGCGTGAAAGCGAGCCGGCAGCGGCGACCGACGCGGCGCCTGCCGCCGAGGCCACTGCGGCAGGTGAAACGCCGGCTGCGGAAGCGCCGCTGGACCTGCGCGATGTGATCGAGAACAACGAGCGCGAAGTGGTGGGCATCAGCTATCCGGCCGGCATCGACCGTTACCCGGGCCTGGCGCGCGCGCTGCAAGGCTACGCCACCAATGCACGCAGCGATCTGCAGCAGGCGCTGGACGGGCTGGGCAACGACAAGCCGACCATGCCCTACGAGCTGTCGCTGAGCTTCGAGAAGCTGCTGGAAACCCCGCAGCTGGTGGTGGTCAGTGCCGATGGCAGCCGTTATACCGGTGGCGCCCACGGTGAGCCGCTGGTGGCGCGCTTCGTGTGGCTGCCGCAGCACCAGCAGATGCTCAGCGCCGAAAAGCTGGTGGCCGATGCCAAGGGCTGGAAGGCGATCAGTGACTTCGTCGCCGACCAGCTGCGCGAACGCGTGGCCACCCGCCTCAGCGGTGAGGACATGGATCCGGCCCAGCTGCAGGAATCGCTGCGCAACGCATCGCGCATGATTGCCGACGGCACCGGCCCGCAGGCCGACAATTTCAGCCAGTTCCAGCCGCTCACCGACGACAAGGGGCAGATCACCGCGCTGCGCTTTGTTTTCCCGCCGTACCAGGTGGGTCCATACTCGGACGGCACCCAGACCGCCGATGTACCGGCGGCGGTGCTGTTGCCGCACGTGGCCAAGGACTACGTGGAGCTGTTCGCACGCGGTTGACCGCAGTCGAGGAGGTGGCGTGGATACAGGGTTGCAGGAGCGGGTCGCCGGCCTGCTGCAGGAAGCCGGGGTCCGCATCGGCGGTACCCAGCCACAGGATATCCAGGTGCATGACCCGCGCTTCTTCGCGCGGGTCATGGCGCACGGCTCGCTTGGCCTCGGCGAGAGCTACATGGACGGTTGGTGGGATGCCAACGTCCTGGACGACTTCCTTGTCCACCTGATGCAGGCGCACCTGGACGAACGGGTGCACGGTTGGCGCGAAGTGGCCGATGCACTGAAGGCGCGCCTGTTCAACCTGCAGGTGGGGCAGGGCAGCTACGAGGTGGGTCGCCGCCACTACGACCTCGGCAACGATCTCTACCAGGCCATGCTTGGCCAGCGCCTGGTCTACAGCTGTGGCTACTGGCGCAATGCCGGCGATCTCGACGCTGCGCAGGAAGCCAAGCTCGACCTGGTCTGCCGCAAGCTGGGCCTGCGCCCGGGCCAGCGTGTGCTGGATATCGGTTGCGGCTGGGGCGAAGCGCTGAAGTTTGCCGCCGAGCGCTACGGCGTCAGCGGAGTAGGTGTGACCATTTCGCAGGAGCAGGCCGAGTTCGCGCGCGAACTATGCGCCGGCCTGCCGATCGAGATCCGCCTGCAGGACTACCGTGAACTGGACGAGCCGTTCGATGCGATTTTCTCGATCGGCATGTTCGAGCACGTCGGCGACAAGAACTACGCCAGCTTCTTCGAGGTGGCCAGGCGCTGCCTGTCGTCACGCGGCCTGCTGCTGTTGCACAGCATCGGCACCAACATTTCGCGGCATCGCACCGATCCTTGGATCGCGCGATACATCTTCCCCAACTCGATGCTGCCATCGGCGGTGCAGATCACCAAGGCGTTCGAAGGCCGTTTCGTGCTGGAGGACTGGCACAACTTCGGCACCGACTACGACCTGACCCTGCAGGCCTGGCGGCGCAACGTGGAAGCAGCGTGGCCGCGGCTGGACGAACGTTACGACGAGCATTTCCGCCGCATGTGGCGCTTCTACCTGGCCGGGTCGATGGCCACCTTCCGTTGCCGGCACGCGCAGCTGTGGCAGCTGGTGCTGTCGCCGGAGGGCGTGCCGGGTGGGTACGTGGCGCCGCGTTGAGGCTGCACTTCTGCCCTGCGCGACCGATGGTGCGGATCGTGGAAGAAGCGACATCGCTTGACGTCATGCGCGAGCGTTGTCGGCGCTGTGCCTGGCTGGAGTGACGTGGGCGCTAGACTTGTCGACCAGCGGCATCACCGCTTCACTGAAGGCATCGCAGCATGGGTTGGGACATCACCTATCATCCGATTGCGGAATCCGAGATCCGTGACATTTATTTCCGTGTGCTTGAGGATGGCGCGCTGGTCGCCGAGCTGCAGCAGCGGTTCCAGATCGAGCCGTTCTACATGGAGCAGCTGCAGGAGCGCATCCAGGAGGCTCGCTCGATCAGCGCAGAAGTGCCTTTCGAGAAGGGGCACGCTTTGTACCTGGCGATCGTGGCCGGCCACTTTCGGCGGTATCACTATCTCCGCGGGAGCGCCCTTTCGTTTTTCATCGACGATCCGGTGGTCGCCCGCTACTTCGCGGACTGGCGGCAACTGGTGCCGTTGCAGTGGGCGGATGCTGCCGCCAGCAACCATCTACGTGAAAACTATGGTGGTGGCGTGTTCATCACGCATGCCCGGCTGAAGCAGTTACGCGCTGATCATGCAGTGGACAGCGCACTGGCTGCGCGCCTGGAGGAGCTGTTCTCCGATGGACGCCTGGTCGTTTTCTGGCGTGTTGTCGATGATGCCATCGCCAAGGGCTGTGGACTGCTGGAGGCCAGCGAGGTGGTCGAGCCGAACCCGATGGATCTCAATGCATCGACCAGCTTGAGCAATCTGCTGAACTGCGCGCCGGATGGCGCGATGCTGTATGCGGAGGCCGCGGCGGCACAGCTGGCGGAGTTCGTGGCAGCGCACCCGGATATCGCATCGACTGCCGCTGCCACGCCCGGTACGCCGAAAGGACGGTGGTGGGAGCGACTGTTTCGGCGGTGACCGGAGAGCATCCACGCATGGCGTGGATCTACTGGTGGGTGCCGACCGTTGGTCGGCACGATCCATTCGCGCCACGAACCCCGGCATCATCGATCCACACATGACGCACTCCAGTAGATCCACGCCATGCGTGGATGCCCCAACAAAAAACCGCCCGGTCTCCCGGGCGGTTTTCGTTTCAGGCTACCGCGCGGGCGATCAGTTGCCGGCGCCGGTCAGGCCACGCTTTTCCAGCAGCGGTTCGATCTGCGGCTCGTGGCCGGCGAAATCGCGGAACAGCTGCATGGCATCCACGCTGCCGCCCTTGGACAGCAGGGTGGCGCGGAAGTGGTCGCCGTTCTTGCGGCTCAGGCCGCCGTTGTCCTTGAACCACTTCTGGGTGTTGGCGTCGAGCACTTCCGACCAGATGTAGGCGTAGTAGCCGGCCGAGTAGCCGCCCATGATGTGGCTGAAGTACGGGGTCTTGTAGCGGGGCGGGACCGGCGCGTAGTAGATGCCGTCCTTCTCCAGCGCGGCGCGCTCGAAGGCCATCACGTCCTTGGCGGCCGGCACCTGGTCGGCGCTGATCTGGTGCCAGCGCTGATCAAGCATGGCCGCACCCAGGTACTCGGTGGTGGCGAAGCCCTGGTTGAACTTGGCAGCGGCCAGCACCTTGTCCAGCAGTGCCTGCGGCATCGCCGAACCATTCTGGTAGTGCTTGGCGTAGTTCTTCAGGATGACCGGATTATCCGACCACATCTCGTTGACCTGCGAGGGGAACTCGACGAAGTCACGCGGCACCGAAGTGCCCGAGAAGTACGGGTACTTCACGTTGGAGAACATGCCGTGCAGGGCGTGGCCGAACTCGTGGAAGGTGGTGTTCACCTCGTCCCAGGTCAGCAGGGTCGGCTGGCCGGCCGGCGGCTTCGGGATGTTCAGGTGGTTGGCGACCACCGGCTTGAAGCCGGTCAGCTTGGACTGCGAGACGTAGGAGTTCATCCACGCACCGCCGCGCTTGGAGGCGCGTGCATACGGGTCGAAGATGAAGATCGCCAGCTGGCTGCCGTCAGCGTCGAACACGTCGTAGACGGTGACGTCATCGTGGTAGACCGGCAGGTCGGTGCGCTGCTTGAAGGTCAGGCCGAATTCCTGGCCGGCGGCGTAGAACACGCCGTTCTCCAGCACGTTCTTCATCTCGAAGTACGGCTTCAGCTGCGACTCGTCGAAGTTGTACTTGGCCTGGCGCACCTTCTCGCTGTAGAAGGCCCAGTCCCACGGTTCCAGCTGGAAGGTCGGCTTGCGCGCGGCCTTCTGTTCCTTGTCGATCATCGCCTGCAGGTCGGCGGCTTCGCGCTTGGCATTGGCCACGGCGGCCGGGGCCAGCTTGCCCAGCATCGCGTTGACCGCTTCCGGGGTCTTGGCGGTCTGGTTGGTCAGGTTGTAGGCGGCGAAATTCGGGAAGCCCATCAGCTTGGCCTTGTCGGCGCGCAGCTGCATGATGCGCGCGACCAGCGCGGTGTTGTCGAACTCGCCGCCACGGCTGCCGCGGGTGGTGGACGCTTCGTAGATCTTCTGGCGCAGAGCACGGTTGGCCAGGTTGGTCAGCGGCGGCTGGCCGGTGGTGTTGAGCAGGGTGATCACGTACTTGCCGTCCAGGCCACGGGCCTTGGCAGCTTCGGCAGCGGCGGCGATCTGCTCCTTGGACAGGCCGTCCAGTTCCTTGACGTCATTGACGGTGATCGCCGAAGCGTTCACTTCCGACTGCACGTTCTGGCTGAACTTGGTGCCGAGGTTGGCCAGCTCCGCGTTCATTTCCTTCAGCTTGGTCTTGTCGGCCTCGGACAGCTTGGCGCCGGCGCGCACGTAGTTGTCGTAGTACTTTTCGACCAAGCGCACGCCTTCAGCGTCCAGGCCCAGGGTGGCGCGGCTGTCATACAGCGCCTGGATGCGCGCGAACAGCTTGCCGTTCAGCGCGATCGCATCGCTGTGCGCGGCGAACTTCGCCGAATAGTCGGCCTGCAGCTTCTTGCGGGTGTCGTTGGTGTCGGCGCCGACCAGGCTGAAGAACACGGTGGTCGCGCGGTCCAGGGTGTCACCGCTCTTTTCCAGGGCGATGATGGTGTTGTCGAAGGTCGGCTTGGCCTTGTTGTTGGCAATCGCCTCCACTTCCTTCAGCTGCTGCGCCATGCCGGCGTCGAAGGCCGGGGCGAAGTCGCTGTCCTTGATCTTGTCGAACTGCGGGAAATGCAGCGGCAGCGGGCTGTCGGCGAAGAACGGATTGGCCTGCTGGGCATTGGCAGCGGTGGCCGGGGCGGCGGCGCTGGCCGAATAGGCGGGCAGGGCAAGGCCGAGGGTCATGGCCACGGCAAGGGCAAGGCGGGTGGTCAAGGTCGATACTCCGGTAAGGCAAACAAGGGCCCGAGGGTAACCCGGCCCGCGGCGCCCGCACTTGTGTCAAAAGGCATGTTGCCGGGGCTGGGCGCAGGTACCATGCATTCACCGCCCACGGCCCGCTGCCATGACCACTGCCTACGACTTCAGCTTCCGCGACCTCGACGGCCAGCCGCAGGCGTTGGCGCAGTACCAGGGCCGTCCGCTGCTGCTGGTCAACGTGGCCAGCCGTTGTGGCTTCACCCCGCAATACACCGGGCTGGAACAGCTGTGGCAGGACTATCGTGATCGCGGCCTGGTGGTGATCGGCTTTCCCTGCAACCAGTTCGGCGCGCAGGAACCCGGTGATGCCGCACAGATCCGCCAGTTCTGTTCGATCGATTACCCGGTCAGCTTCCCGCTGTCGCAGAAGATCGAGGTCAATGGCGAGGGTGCCGACCCGCTGTGGGCATGGCTGTCACACGAGAAGCGCGGGCTGCTGGGCATCGCCCGCATCAAATGGAACTTCAGCAAGTTCCTGGTCGACCGCCAGGGGCAGGTGGTGTCGCGGCATGCGCCCACCACCAAGCCGGAGCAGCTGCGCGGCGAGATCGAAGCGCTGCTGTGAGATGAACCCAAAAAGGGGACGGAGGGGATTAAGTCGTTTGTGCACAAACGACTTAATCCCCTCCGTCCCCTTTTTTGCTTACTTCTCGACGAACGCGCGCTCGAACACGTAGTGGCCCGGCTGGCCGATACGCGGCGAGACCTGGAAGCCACGGGCATCGAGCACGCTGCGCAGGTCGGCCAGCATCTGCGGGCTGCCGCAGATCATCGCGCGGTCGTTCTCCGGGCTCAGCTCCGGCAGGCCGAGGGTGCGCTGCATCTCGCCGCTTGCCATCAGCTGGGTCAGGCGGCCCTGGTTGGCGAACGGCTCGCGGGTGACGGCCGGGTAGTACAGCAGCTTGTCGCCGATCATCTCGCCCAGGAACTCATGCTCGCGCAGTTCCTTCTCGAAATAGTCGCGGTAGGCCAGATCCTTCTCGTAGCGCACGCCGTGGCAGAGGATCACCTTCTCGAAGCGCTCGTAGGTTTCCGGGTCCTTGATGACCGACAGCCACGGCGCCATGCCGGTGCCGGTGCCCAGCAGATACAGGTTCTTGCCGGGGTGCAGATCGCTGATCAGCAGGGTGCCGGTGGGCTTCTTGCCGACCAGCACCTTGTCACCCGGCTTGATGTGCTGCAGGCGCGAGGTCAACGGGCCGTCCTGCACCTTGATGCTGAAGAACTCCAGATGCTCTTCCCAGTTGGCGCTGGCGATGGAATACGCACGCAGCAGCGGCCGCGCCTCGGTTTCCAGGCCGATCATCACGAACTGGCCGTTCTCGAAGCGGAAACCGCTGTCGCGGGTGAGGGTGAAGCTGAAGTAGGCATCGGTCCAATGACGGACCTCAAGCACCGTTTCGGCGCCAAAAGCGGAGGACATGGGCGTATCTATCGGAAGTCGTCGGGGTGATTCTATCTCAAATGAGACAGGTTCTCATTAGGCGGAACGAGAGGCGTTCTCAGCGGTAACCGGCCGCCTGCAGCTCGAACAGCTCGGCATAACGACCGCCCTCGGCCATCAGCTGCTCGTGGGTGCCGCTGGCCTCGATCCGGCCATCGGCCAGCACCAGGATGCGATCAGCCATGCGTACCGAGGAAAAGCGGTGGGAAATCAGCACTGCGGTGCGATTATCCGCCAGTTCCCTGAACCGCTGGAACACCTCGAACTCACTTCGCGCATCCAGCGCCGCCGTTGGCTCATCCAGGATCATCACCTGCGCATTGCGCATCCATGCACGGGCGATGGCGATCTTCTGCCATTGGCCACCGGACAGGTCCACGCCCTGCTTGAAGCGGCGACCAATCAGCTGGTTGTAGCCGCCGGGCAGGTCGTCGATCACTTCCTCGGCCATGCCGCGCCGCGCGGCGTCGGCGATGCGTGCCTGATCGTCCATCGCCTCGACCTGGCCGACGCCGATGTTCTCGCCGGCGCTGAGGTTGTAGCGCACGAAGTCCTGGAAGATCACCCCGAGGTTGGCGCGCAGGTCGTCCAGGTCGTAGTCGCGCAGATCGCGGCCATCGAGCAGGATGCGGCCCTCGTCCGGTTCGTACAGCCGCGCCAGCAGCTTGACCAGGGTGGTCTTGCCGGCGCCGTTCTCGCCGACCAGGGCCAGCACTTCGCCGGCCTGCAGCTGGAAATCGAGGTGGCGTACCGCCCACTGTTCGGCGTCGGGGTAGCGGAAGCCGACGTTCTCGAACACGAAGCCCTGGCGGATCGGCTGCGGCACGCGTACCGCGCCCTCGCGCGAATGGATTTCCGGCTGGATCTGGAAGAACGAGAACAGGTCATCCAGGTACAGCGCCTGGCTGGCCACCTGCGAGAAACCGATCAGCAGGCCTTCCAGCAGCTGGCGCAGGCGCAGGAAGCTGCCGGCGAGGAAGGTCAGGTCACCGATCGAGAAGTCGCCGCGCACCGTGCGCCACGCGATGTAGGCGTACGCGGTGTAGTAGCCCAGCGTGCCCAGCGCAGCCAGCAGCGTGCCCCAGAACGCACGCCGCCGTGCCAGTGCACGGTTGGCCTGGAAGAGTGCTACAGACAACCTGCGATAGCGTTCCACTAGGAAGCGATGCAGGTTGTAGATCTTCACTTCCTTGGCCGTTTCCACGCTGGCACCCAGCTGGCGCAGGTAGTCGAGCTGGCGGCGCTCCGGCGTCCACTGGAAGTTGAGGCTGTAGCCGGCCGCATTGAAGTGCGATTCACCGATGAAGGCCGGCACCAGCGCCAGCACCAGCAGCAGGATCAGCCACGGCGCATAGACCAGCAGGCCGATGGCGAGGCTGGCCACGGTGATCGCGTCCTGTACCTGGCCGAACAACTGGCTCATCAGGTTCATCCGGCCCATGGTCTGGCGCCGTGCTCGGTCCAGCTTGTCCTGCAGGTCCGGGTCTTCGAAATCCTCCAGATCCAGCGTCGCAGCGTGCTCCATCAGCCGGATGCTGGTGACGTTGGCGAACAGCTCCGAGAGCAGGGCATCGGCGTAGCTGACCAGCCGGCCGAGCAGATCCGAGGCGATGGCCAGGCCGAATTCCAGCGCCAGCAGGCCCAGCAGCGGATTCAGTATGCCGCTGGACAGTGCCTCGCCTAGCGGCGGGAAGCCAGCGTCGTGCTGGCTCAGGTGCAGGGCGCTGTCGATGATCAGCTTGCCGACGTAGAGCATCGCCACCGGCAGCAGCGCACGGATCAGGCGCAGGCCAAGGCTGGCCAGGGTGAGCGTGGGGCTGGTCTTCCAGACCATGCGCAGGAACGGTGGCAGGTTGCGCATCGCCTTGAAGCGTTGTCGCAGGCTGGGCTTCTTCGCGGCGGCAGCGCCGGCGGTGGGGGTAGCAGGCATGCGCGTATTGTGCGCGCCCGACGCGTGCAGATGGGGTCAGTGCAGCCGTGTGGCCGACACCGGGGTCAGATCCCTTTGTGGAGCAAAGGGCTCTGACCTCATCTGCCCGGATCGGGTCAGAGCCCTTCGTAATGCGAAGGGATCCGACCCACCACATCCACGCATGGCGTGGATCTACCGTGTCGACCAAGGTCGACACCTACCAACAGCTGCAGAACCTGCCTGGCCCGGCTTGCCTCCCTTTACGGCAGCGGCGGCAGCAGCCCGGCGCCCAGCCGGTTCCAGGCGTTGATCACCGCAATGCCCATGCTCAAGTCGCTGATGCCCTTCTCATCGAAGTGCGGCGCCAGCGCATCGAACGCCGCCTGCGACGGCGCACCGTCGGTCAAGCGGGTCAGTGCCTCGGCCCAGCCCAGTGCCGCACGCTCGCGCGCATCGAAGAAGCGGCTTTCGTGCCAGGCCGGCAGGGTATCGAGCTTGCGCGGCTCGATGCCGCCCTTGCGCAGCGTGGTGGCATGCATGTCCATGCAGTAGCCGCAGCCGTTGAGCTGCGACACGCGCAGGAACACCAGTTCCATCAGGGTCGGATCGATCGAGCTGTCATGTACGGCCTGGCTGGTGGCCAGCAGGCCCTTGAAGGCCTCGGCTGCCAGGCGGGTGTAAGGGACGCGGGGAGAGGCGTGGTCGGACATTTTCGGCTCCACGGCGGCCACGATGGCCGCCTTTCACTACCAGGACGCCGCAGTGTCGCCGCGCGTGACAACCCCCGGCAACTTTTCCGGATTCAGCACGCTGTACACGTTGGCGATGCGGCCAGCGACCACCTCGATGGTGGTGACCGAGTGCAGGCGATCACCGATGAAGCGCAGGATCGCCGGCTCGCCGTTGACGTAGCCCAGCTGCGCCGGATGCACCGCACCGCGGCGCGCGATGGCCCAGAACAGGCGGCCGATGCGTTCGGCGCCGAGCAGCGGGCGGACCGCGGCGGTAACCACGCCGCCGCCGTCGGAAACCAGTACCGCATTGGCGTGCAGCAGGGCCTGGATCCCCTCGCTGTCTCCGCGTTGGGAGGCGTCCATGAAGCGTGCCAGCAGCTGCCGGTGCTGGCTGGCATCGGCATTGAAGCGTGGCCGCCCAGACTGCAGGCGCTGCCGGGCACGGTGCACCAGCTGGCGGCAGTTGGCTTCGCTGTGGCCGATCAGCTCGGCGATTTCGCGGTAGTCGTGGTCGAAGGCTTCCTTCAGCAGGAAGGCGGCGCGCTCCTCGGGGCCGAGCTGTTCGAGCAGGGTCAGGAAGGCGACCGAGATGTCGTCGGCCAGCGCATGCAGCTGCGCCGGGCCGGGCGCCGGATCCGGCTCCAGGCTGACCGCCAGCGGCTCGGCCAGCCATGGGCCGACGTAGTGCACGCGCTCGCGCTTGGCCGCGCGCAGCCGGTCCAGGCCGAGCCGGGTGGTGGTGGTGACCAGCCACGCCTCGGGATCGCGGACGCTGGTCGGGTCCGCCCTGGACCAGCGCAGCCAGGCATCCTGGACCACGTCTTCGGCGTCGGCGCGGCTGCCGAGCAGGCGGTAGGCCAGCGCCATCAGGCGCGGGCGGTGGGTCTGGAAAGCGGTTTCGGCGTTCATGTGGGCAAGGACGCGCCAGCGGGGCGCGGCGTGACAGAGGGTTACAGGCCGGATCTCAGCGGGATTGGGGTCAGATCCCTTTCCAGGGGAAAGGGATCTGACCCCACCGACTCTACCCGCGGCCGGGGAGGGGGTAAAATGGGGGATTACCCCGCCAGCCTCCAGCAAGCGAGCAAGTCGTGACATCGATCAAGCAGGAAGACCTCATCCAGTCCATCGCCGACGCGCTGCAGTACATCTCGTACTACCACCCGGTCGACTACATCAAGAACCTTGCCGCCGCCTACGAGCGCGAGGAGTCGCCGGCAGCGAAGGAAGCGATGGCGCAGATCCTGATCAATTCGCGCATGTGCGCCGAAGGCCACCGTCCGATCTGCCAGGACACCGGCATCGTCACCGTGTTCCTGGAAATCGGCATGGACGTGCGTTGGGATGACGCCACCATGGGCGTGGAAGACATGGCCAATGAAGGCGTGCGCCGCGCCTACATGCACCCGGACAACAAGCTGCGCGCCTCGGTGCTGGCTGATCCGGCCGGCAAGCGCATCAACACCAAGGACAACACCCCGGGCGTGGTCAACGTCAAGGTGGTGCCGGGCAACACTGTCGACGTGATCGTCGCCGCCAAGGGCGGTGGTTCGGAAGCCAAGACCAAGTTCGCCATGCTCAACCCGTCCGACTCCATCGTCGACTGGGTGCTGAAGACCGTGCCGACCATGGGCGCCGGCTGGTGCCCGCCGGGCATGCTCGGCATCGGCATCGGCGGCACCGCCGAGAAGGCGATGCTGCTGGCCAAGGAAGCGCTGATGGAGCCGATCGACATCACCGAGCTGCAGGCCCGTGGTGCGTCCAACCGCATTGAAGAGCTGCGCCTGGAGCTGTACGAGAAGGTCAACGCGCTGGGTATTGGTGCGCAGGGCCTGGGTGGCCTGACCACCGTGCTCGACATCAAGATCAACGACTACCCGACCCATGCGGCCAACCTACCGGTGGCGATGATCCCTAACTGCGCGGCCACCCGCCATGCGCACTTCACCCTGGATGGCAGCGGCCCGGTGATGCTGGACCCGCCGTCGCTGGAGGACTGGCCGAAGCTGACCTACGATTCGTCCAAGGGCACCCGCGTGGACCTGGACACGATCACCCCGGAGGACGTGGCCAGCTGGAAGCCGGGCCAGACCCTGCTGCTCAACGGCAAGCTGCTGACCGGTCGCGACGCCGCGCACAAGCGCATGGTCGACATGCTCAACAAGGGCGAGGAACTGCCGGTCGATCTGAAGGGCCGCTTCATCTACTACGTCGGCCCGGTCGATCCGGTGCGCGACGAGGTAGTGGGCCCGGCCGGTCCGACCACGGCGACCCGCATGGACAAGTTCACCCGCCAGGTGCTGGAGCAGACCGGCCTGCTGGGCATGGTCGGCAAGGCCGAGCGCGGCCCGGCGGCGATCGAAGCGATCCGTGACAACAAGTCGGCCTACCTGATGGCGGTCGGCGGTTCGGCCTACCTGGTGTCCAAGGCGATCAAGGCGGCCAAGGTGGTCGGCTTCGCTGACCTGGGCATGGAGGCGATCTATGAGTTCACCGTGCAGGACATGCCGGTGACCGTGGCGGTGGATTCCACCGGCGAGTCGGTGCACAAGACCGGCCCGCGCGAATGGCAGGCCCGCATCGGCAAGATTCCGGTGGTGGTGGAGTAATTCCGCACGTTTCGTTTCAGACAACGGCGCCCGTGTGGCGCCGTTGTTGTGTGGTGAGGGTTAACGAACCTGCAGCATCTGCTCTGCTAGGCTCGGCGCGACCTCACACAGGACGTGTTCATGGGCCTGCATCGATTCATCGCCGTTGCGACCCTGCTGGCCCTGGCCGGCTGCAGTACAACCTCATCCTATGAAGGTGCGGATTTCTCCGCCTCCTCGCAGTGCCGCATGCAGTGCCAGGCCGACTATCGCAGCTGCATGGCGCGGGGCAGTATCGGCAGCAATGACTTCAGCTGCGAACAGCAGGTGGTGCCGGCGCCGGACAAACGCTGCAAGGACGTTGCCAACCCCGAGCTGCGCCGTTCCTGTGAACTGAAGACGCACGACTGCGCGATACGCACGCCGATCATGTCCTGTAGCGAAGGCCGCGATACCTGCATGAGCAGCTGCGGCTGAGCGACGATTGCGCGCGTGGGCGCATAATCGGCTGATCCACCTGCACAGGATCTTCCGCATGAGCACCACGCTGTATGGTTCAACCAGTACCGCCGCGCTGGTGGTGCACTGGCTGCTGATCGAGCTGGGCATCGAGCACGAACTGGTGCTGCTGGATTTCGACGCGCGCGAGCACAAGTCGGCGGAGTACCTGGCGCTGAATCCGGCCGGTGTGGTGCCGACACTGCTGATCGATGGCTTGGTACTGACCGAAGCGGCGGCGATCGCACTGTATCTGGCTGACCGCCATCCGGAGGCCAACCTGCTGCCCGCACTGGGCACGCCGCAGCGCGCCGATGCCTACCGCTGGATGTTCTGGTGTGCCAATACGCTGCAGCCGACCTATCGGGCCTGGTTCTATCCGCACGAAATGGCAGGTGAGGCAAATATCGAAGCGAGCCGCGAGATGGCCCGTCAGCGCCTTGAGGCGGCCTGGCAGCATGTGGCCAGGCACCTGCAGGCGCACGGACCGTATCTGCTGGGTGCCACGCCCTGCGTGGTCGACTACATGCTGGTGATGCTGATGCGCTGGTCGCGCAACATGCCGAAGCCCAGCGACACCTGGCCGGTGCTGAAGGTGCATGCCACGTCGATGAAGGCGCGCCCGGCGTTCGCCGAGGTATACCGCCGCGAGGGCATCACCGACTGGCGGTAACCAGAAAAGGGGACGGAGGGGATTAAGTCGTTTGTGCACAAGCGACTTAATCCCCTCCGTCCCCTTTTCCGTTACAGGATCTCCAGCACCGTTTCCGGTGGACGGCACAGCCGGGTGCCCTTGGGCGTGCGCACCACGGGGCGGTTGATCAGGCGCGGGTGTGCGGCCATCGCGGCCAGCAGCGTGGCCTCGTCCGCATCTTCCAGGCCCAGTTCGGTGAACTGTGCTTCCTTGCTGCGCACCAGCGCCTGCGCGTCCAGGCCGGATTCGGCCAGCACCTGGCGCAGTGTGGCCACATCGGGTGGATTGCCGAGGTACTCGATCACCTCCGGCTCGAAGCCGGCATCGCGGATCAGCTTCAGTGCGCCGCGCGAATTGCTGCAGGCCGGGTTGTGCCAGATCGTCACGTCCATCAGAACCACTCCAGCAGCGACACGCCCACGCCCACGTAGGTGGCTTTGTGGTTGTAGTCGATCAGGCTTTCGCCGTAGCCGTCGAAGATCTGCACGTGGCCGCGCAGCAGGTTGCTGATCGGGAAGCCGTAATCCAGCTGCAGGGCACCGTGTGAGCGGCTGCCGGTACGCAGCGAATGGCGTGCCATCAACGAGACTTCGTGGCCGTTGCGGTTCCAGGTCAGGGTCGCATCACCGCGGCCCATGTAGTCCTCGATGTCCGGATTGTTGTCGTCGCTGCGGGTCTCGGGAATGCGGTACCACGGGCGCAGCACCAGCGCCCAGTTCTCGCGGTCCAGGCCGATGTTGAGCATCACCCGGTTCCAGCTGCGCGACAGTGGGTCGGCACGGCCGTTGGACTGGTGATTCAGCGCGATGCCGGTCATGCGCCCACGCCAGCCACCGATCGAGTAGCCGTTGCGGAACACCATCATCACTTCCGGCTCGTAGTTGGTTTCGCGGAACGGGCGCGAATCCTCGCCGTTGTAGGCCTGCCAGCGCGAGCTCTGGGTGTAGCCGGCCCAGATGTCGCCGTTGTCGCCGAACAGGTTCTCGGCGATCTTGGTCTTGAAGCTGATCTGGAACTTCAGCTCGGCACTGTCGAGCACCTGCGGCGTGGTGACCGTGTTGGCCGGGTTCGGCGAATGCGGCGTGGTGTTGCGGTCGCTGGTCCAGAACGCGGGCAGCAGGTACACCGGCTTGTACGCACGCAGCTGGAACGGGCCCAGTTTGGAGTCTTCGGCCAGTTCCCAGCGGCTGTCCAGCAGCGAACCGCGGCCGGCGTTGGCCAGTGCGCTGTCCGGTGTTGCCGGACGGAACAGGTCGCTGACACGTTCGCGCAGCTTCTCCTCGCCCTGGCTCACACGCGCAGTCTGGCGCTCTTCGCGACGGGCCTGCGCGGCCGCCTCGGCAGCGGCGTCGGCCGCAGCGGTAGCCTGCGGGGTGTGTGCGAACAGGCGGTCATAGCAGGCCAGGCGTGCCGCGTCGGTGGTGATGGCGGCACAGGCAGCCGGCGAGGTGTCGGTGCCGGGCGCGAATTCCTGCGCGGCCAGCGGAGCACTGGCCAGGGCCAGCGCCAACGGCGCAAGGCGGGGAAGCAGCGGGGGGAGGGTCATTCCAGCAGGCCCTTCGGTGAATACGGGGATCGCACAGTGTGGCGGCTGCACCGGATCACGGCCAGCCCCCACGGTTTATGCACGGCCACGGCGTGCGCAGGGCGTGAAGACGGAGGCGCTCACAGGAACCAGGCGAAGGCGAACAGGCCCAGCATCGCGATCACCACGGCCAGTTTCAGCGCCAGGCCGAGCAGGATGCCAAGCCAGGTGGCCAGCCCGACCTTGGTTGAGCGGCCGAGTTCGCGGGTGTGCCAGTACTCGCCCAGCAGGGCGCCGATCAACGGCCCGGCGAACAGGCCGATCGGCATGAAGAACAGGCCGACGATGCTGCCGAAGAAGGTGCCCCACAACGCCTTGCGGCTGGCGCCGACCCGTTGCGCGCCGACCACGGTGGCCAGCACGTCGGCCAGCAGCGACAGCAGGGTCAGTACGCCCAGCGCGACCAGCGTGGGCCAGCCGACGTGCGCGAAGCCGTCGGCCCAGGCCGCCAGCAGCAGTCCGATGAACACCAGCGGGATGCCGGGCAGGGCCGGCAGGATGATCCCGGCGATGCCGACGAGGACAAAAATGACCGCTAGCAGATATAAGATGAATGAGAGTCCCATGCTGTCCCGTATGGTCGCCGTTTTGGGGTTGACAGTGAAAGATTTTGCCAGTTGATTTTTCGTTTTGGGCGGGTTAAGTTGCAGTCGCTGAGCTTGGCAAGGTCACCGTGGATCGTGGCCTGATGAAGCAAGATCTTCCCGATCCGCTGCATCGATGCACCTCGCTTCCCCCTTGCTTGTCAGCCGCCCAACAGGCGTTTCCAACAACAAGAGAGAGTCAAAGGGAGTTAGTGAGATGGCTGATCGCGAGACCGGTACCGTAAAGTGGTTCAATGATGCGAAGGGCTTCGGCTTCATCAGCCGGCAGAATGGCGAGGACGTGTTCGTGCACTTCCGTGCCATCGAGACCCAGGGCTTCAAGAGCCTCAAGGAAGGCCAGGCTGTGAGCTTTGAAGTCGTGCAGGGCCAGAAGGGCCTGCAGGCTGACAAGGTCCAGCCGGTGTAATACCCGCCGCCAGTCGGCATGAAAAAGGCCCGCGCAAGCGGGCCTTTTTCGTTGGCCTGGTTTTCCCTGGCCAAGGCCCGCCGTGGATCAGCGCAGGATGACCTTGCCGTTGACCACGCGCACATAGGTGTTCTCGCGGATGCCGCCGAGGTCACGCTGATTGACCACGATGGTGCGGCCATCGTCCATGCGCACGCTGATGTCGTAGGTGTCGCTGGTCACGTTCTTCTGGATCTGGTTGCCGGCCAGGGCGCCACCGACCGCGCCTGCAGCGGCGGCGATGTTCTTGTTGCCACGGCTGCCGCCGGTATGGTCGGAGATCTCGTGGCCGGCCACGGCGCCGACGATGCCGCCGAGGATCGCGCCGGTGGCGCTGGGCGCGGTGCGGCCGGACTGCACGGTGTTGATGCGGGTGACGATGCCGCAGTCGGCGCAACGGCCCTGGTTGTAGCCCCCGTTGTTGCCGTAGCCGCCGTTGTTGTAGCCATTGTTGTAACCGCCGCCACCGTAGCCGCCGGGGGTGGCACAGCCAGCCAGGGCGAGGGTTGCGATGGCACTGGCAGCGATGAGCTGGATCTTCATGGGGCGTCTCCTGGCCGTGAAGGCGGGTGCGTTGGGTGGTACTGCGTCATGCAGCAGGGTGGACGAATCCTCTCCTTTCGAACGTGAACAACGCGCCAACCATGCGTGCCCTGACCGGCTGCAGGATGAATGCGCGTCAGCGGAAGTCCTGGTGGCAGGCACGGCAGTCCGCCTGCAGTGTTTCCACCACTTTGGCCAAGGTGGTGCAGTCGCTGGGCGGCGCAGCCAGCGCGCTGTTGAGGTTGCCGCGCAGCTGGCTGGCGTGCTGCTGGAACTGCGCACTGTCCTTCAGCCCGGGAAAGGCCAGGTCCAGATCGTTGGACAACAGGCGTATGGCCTGCAGCCGCGGAACGCTGTCGGCCAGGCTGCAGCGGTTCTGCTGCTGGGCCTGCTGCAGCAGCTGCGACTGCCGTTGCATCACCTGCATGAGGCTGTCCGGGAACGGGTCACGGCGGGCCTGCAGGGCACGGCCCACCATCACCGTGGCAATCAGCCCGATCAGCAGGCCCAGGCACAGCACGAACAGGTATCGATAGGCAGTGGACGGGGGGCGGGGCGGGCTGGCGTTCATGGCGGGCTCTCCGGTGCAACGGTGGGTTCGATGCCAGCGCGCTGTAGGCACCGGCGCCTGCACGTTAAAATAGCCCGATGAACGAACAGGTCAAACAACGCTTTGCCGGCATCGAACGGCTGTATGGCGTGGGCGCGCTCGAGCGCCTGCAGGGCAGCCGCGTGGCGGTGGTGGGCATGGGCGGCGTCGGCTCGTGGGTGGTGGAGGCGCTGGCACGTTCGGCGGTCGGCCACCTGACCCTGATCGATGCCGATGACATCTGCGTGTCCAACACCAACCGGCAGCTGCCGGCGATGGAAGGCAACTACGGGCGCAACAAGGCCGAGGCGATGGCCGAGCGCTGCCGCGCGATCAATCCGGAGATCGAGGTCGAAGCGGTGCAGGCGTTCCTGACCGTGTCCAACATGACCGAGCTGCTGGACCGTGGTTTCGATCTGGTGATCGATGCCTGCGACAGCTTCCGGGTCAAGGTCGAGACGATCGCCTGGTGCCGCCGCCGCAAGCTGCCGCTGCTGACCGTGGGCGCCGCCGGTGGCCGCACCGATCCGACCCTGGTGCGGATCCGCGATGTCTCGCGCACCGAGCACGACGCCATGCTGGCGCTGATCCGCAAGAAGCTGCGCAGCGAGTTCAACTTCCCGAAGAACGCCAAGCGCTACTTCGGCGTGCCGGCGGTGTACTCGCTGGAGAACGTGAAGTACCCGCAGGCCGACGGCAGTGTCTGTGGCCTCCGCCCGAACCTGGGGGCCGATGCGGCACTGAAGCTGGATTGCGGTGCCGGCCTGGGCGCGGCGACCCACATCACCGGCGCGTTCGCCTTCGCGGCGGTGGGCAAGGCGTTGGAAATGCTGCTGGAGCCGAAGAAGGTCAAGGCCGAAGCGGTCGAGGATCACGCCGACGCGTGATCGGTAGCGCCGGGCCATGCCCGGCGAGCGAACAGCGCGACCAGCACAATGCCGCCGGGCATGGCCCGGCGCTACCGGTCAGGTGGGCAGGTTGAACAGCCGCCGAGCATTTTCCGTCGTGGCCTGCGCCAGCGCATCCAGGTCCCTTCCGCGCAGCGCCGCCACATGGCGGGCGATGACTGCCAGCCGCGCCGGCTCGTTGCGCTGGCCGCGGATGCCGGCGTCGGGCTGGTCCGGGGCGTCGGTCTCCAGCAGCAGTTGTTCCAGCGGCATTTCGCGCACCAGTCGCTGCAGGCGCTGCGCGCGCTCGTAGGTCAGCGGCCCGCCCAGGCCGAGCAGGAAGCCTTGCTTGTGCAGCTGCGCAGCCTGCTCCGGGCTGCCGGAGAAGCTGTGCACCACGCCGCGCAGGCCGCCGATGCGACGGATCGCGGCGATCACCGCATCCACCGCGCGCCGCGCATGCACGATCACCGGCAGCTCGAACTCACGGGCAAGTTCCAGCTGGCCGATGAAGTACGCCTGCTGCGTCTCTGCATCCAGGCCTTCGACAAAGAAATCCAGGCCGCATTCGCCGATCGCGCAGGGGCGTTCGCGCTCGATCCATTCGCGCAGCTGGGGCAGGTGCCCGGGCCGGTGCTCGGCCAGGAACATCGGATGCAGGCCATAAGCGGGGTACAACCCCGGGGCCTGCTGGCAGACCTCGCGCAGCTTCGGCCAGCTGGCCGCGGTCACCGCCGGCACCACCTGCTGGTGCACGCCAGCCGCCTGCGCACGCTCGACCACGGCGGCGCGGTCACGGTCGAACTCGCTGGCGTCCAGGTGGCAGTGGCTGTCGACCAGCAGGCTCAACGCTGTTCCAGCGACGGAGGCGCCGTGGAGGTGTTGCGGCTCTTCCAGTTGGCCAGCAGCAGGGTGCCGAAGCCCAGCACCAGCTCATCAATGAACGGAATCGGGTCCGGAACGAACAGGGTCAGCACGAACAACCCGGCGGTCAGCTTGAACAGGGTGGGGTAGCGCAGCCGGCGCGCCCATTGCAGTACCGGCAGCAGCATCGGGTTGGCCATCGCGGGGTCCTCGTGGGGAATATGCAAACGCTACCACGGGCCCAGCATTTCCCGATGCTGAATGGGTTACGGGAATGAGCAGGAAATGTGGAGATTCCGTTCAGGCAGCGCATGCTGCAATCTGCCCCGAGAACGTTGCGGACGGTCCGCAAGGAGCAGGTCATGAAAAGCACAACTACAACTGTCCTGGTCGCAGCGGGCGCGCTGCTGGTCGGTGGCATCGCCACCGCCGCCTTCATGAAGAGCGGCGACACGTCGCCCGATTCCATCAGCGCCGGAACCCCCAATGGTGAATCGCGCCTGGTCGACGGCAACGCCGCTGACGATGGCGCACGTGCTGACACGCTCGACCCGTCGGCGCCGCGCGGCCTGGAATACGCCGACGTGCTGAAGGTCGACCCGATCACTGAGAAGCAGAAGGCCTATGCCACTGTGATTGGTACCGATGCGGTGCGTGAGACCTCCACCACACAGACCCCGCATGAAGTCTGCCAGGACGTGACGGTGCAGGAGCGCCTGCCGGAGCGTGATGGCAACGTCGGTGGCACCGTGGTCGGCGCCGTGGTCGGTGGCCTGCTCGGCAACCAGGTCGGTGGCGGCAACGGCAAGAAGGCCGCGACCGCGGCTGGCGCCGTGGCCGGTGGCTTCATCGGCAACCAGATCGACAAGCGCCATGTGGGTGGCCGTGTGGTCAACCGCACCGAGCGCCAGTGCCACACCGAGACCGCAACGTCCGAGTCGAGCCGCGTCACCGGCTACAACGTGACCTACCGCAACGAGGACGGCACCACCGGCACCATGCGCATGGCCAGCAAGCCGGGCAACCGCATCGCCATGGGCACCAACGATGTGGTCAAGGGTTACAACGTGACCTATCGCTATGACGGTGCAGAGAAGACCGTGCGCCTGGACAACAAGCCGGCCAGCGATCGCCTGCCGGTGGTCGATGGCCAGCTGGTCACGCAGACCGCGGCCGCCGGTGCTACCGCCGCGACCCGCCAGTAATCCATCCGCACCACGCAGTACCTGACGGGCCGGCACATGCCGGCCCGTTTCGTTGGGGACGCCGATGTTCATCCGCGCCGGATGTGGGTCTACCATCATGGGCCTTCCCATCACTGCGACATGGAATCGGCATGAGCATCTTCGACCTGCGCCTGGAAACCGAGCGCCTGATCCTGCGTCCACCGCAGCGTGACGACTATGAGCCGTACCTGGCCTTCTGCGCCGACGAAGAGGTGATGCGCACGCTCGGCGGTGTGCAGCCGCCCTCGGTCGCGTGGCGGGGCTTCTGCAGCCTTGCGGGTGCCTGGCAGCTGTTTGGTTTCTCGATGTTCAGCGTGATCGAGAAGTCCAGCGGCGAGTGGGTCGGCCGGATGGGACCGTGGCAGCCGCAGGACTGGCCGGGCACCGAGGTCGGCTGGAGCATCCGTCGCGCCAGCTGGGGCAAGGGCTATGCGCCGGAAGCTGCCACGGCCGCGATCGACTGGGCGTTCGACACGCTGGGTTGGGATGAGGTGGTCCACACCATCGCCGAGGACAACGAGAACTCCCGCGTGGTCGCGCGCAAGCTGGGCAGCACGCTGCTGCGCATGGGTGAGCTGCCGCCGCCGTACAACGACAAGCCGATGCAGATCTGGGGGCAGTCGCGCGAGCAGTGGCGGCAGCGCGCACGCTGAGCGTTGCCCGGTAGTGCCGGCCGCTGGCCGGCAACCTCTTGGCAGGATTCGTGCGATTGCCGGCCAGCGGCCGGCACTACCAGGGTGCCATGCTGCACCCGCGCTTGGCATTCACCGGTGCGCTTGCCAGACTGCCCGCAGCCGGCCGCCGGCCGGATTCGATGGAGCAGGCAATGCTGGAAGAGCGCATCCCGCTGACGGTGCATGGCATGTCGGTCTCGGGTAACTGCCACAAGGTCCGCCTGCTGCTGGAGCAGCTCGGCAGCCGTTACCGCTGGGTGGAAGTGGACAGCGCCCATGGCCAGACCCACACCGCTGAATTCCTCGCGCTGAATCCGAACGCCAAGGTGCCGTTGATCGTCCGCGACGATGGGCGCGTGCTGACTGAATCCAATGCGATCCTGTTCTGGCTGGCCGAAGGTACCCCTTACCTGCCCAGCGACGGCTGGGAGCGTGCGCAGGCGTTGAGCTGGATGTTCTTCGAGCAGTACACGCACGAGCCCTGCGTGGCAGTGGCGCGCTTCATCCGTGGCTGGACCGCACTGGATTCACCGCGCCGCGCTGAACTGCCGCGCCTGCACGAGCGCGCCGCCAACGCGTTGGCGGTGATGGAGCAGCACCTGCGGCAGGCGCAGTGGTTCACGGGCAGCGAATACGGCATCGCCGACATCGCCCTGTTCGCCTACACCGATGTGGCGGGCGAGGGTGGCATCGCGCTGGATCTCTTCCCGGAGGTGCGCGGCTGGCTGCAGCGCGTGCGCGCGCAACCGCGCTTTCTGCCGATGCCGGCAGTGACCGCCGAAGTGCGCTCACGATTCGAGGCCGCGTGACTCTCGCCAAGGTGACCCCCACAGGGTAGCGCCGGGCCATGCCCGGCGGAATGCAACAACGACACGGAGGGTGTTCGATGTTCGCTGTGGTTCCAGATCCGATTCCCGCACGCATGCGCGTGCTCAACCGCGCCGAAGTGTGCGATGTCAATTTCCTGGATGCAGTGCGTGGCTGGCGCGGGACTCCTCGCCCGCGACCGGCCCCGGACGCGCCGATCCTGCCGGGCAGCACGCTCACCGCCGCTGCCTTCGACGACCTGTTCGATTCGCAGCTGGCCAGTCGCCAGCTGGACCTGATGGCGCGCGTGCTGCGCGTGCAGAACAAGGTCTTCTACACCATCGGTTCCTCCGGCCACGAGGGCAATGCGTTGTTGGCGCGCGCCTGCCGGCATACCGATCCAGCGTTCCTGCACTACCGCTCCGGCGCGTTCATGGCCGAGCGTTCGCGCCAGGTTCCGGGCATCGACCCGCTGCGCGACGCTGCGCTGTCGTTCGCCGCCAGTGCCGATGATCCGGCCAGCGGGGGGCGCCACAAGGTGTGGGGCAGCAAGCCGTTGTGGGTGCTGCCGCAGACTTCGACCATCGCCTCGCATCTGCCCAAGGCGCTGGGTACTGCGCTGGCCATCGAGAGTGGCAAGCGGCTGGGCCAGCCGCTGCCGATCCCGGCCGACAGCATCGTGCTGTGCTCGTTCGGCGATGCTTCGTCCAACCATGCCACCGCGCAGACCGCGTTCAATACCGCAATGTGGTCGGCCTACCAGAAGCTTCCGGCACCGATCCTGTTCGTCTGCGAGGACAACGGCCTGGGCATCTCGGTTAAGACGCCCGAAGGGTGGATCGCCGAGCGCTTCAGCCATCAGCCGGGGCTGGACTATTTCTTCGCCGATGGCCTGGATCTGGCGGTCGGCCACGCCCAGGTGCAGGCCGCAGTGGAGCACTGCCGGCGCACGCGGCGGCCGACCTTCCTGCACCTGCGCACCACGCGCCTGATGGGCCACGCCGGTACCGACTTCGAAGTGGAATGGCGGGCGTTGCCGGAGCTGTGTGCGGCCGAGGCGCAGGATCCCCTGCTGCGCTCGGCGCAGATCGCGCTGGAATCAGGCTGGATGGACGCGGCGGCGATCGAGGTTGCCTACGAGACGATGCGCGCGCGCTGCATGGCCGCTGCTGCAGAGGCTGAAGGGCGACCCCGGCTGCAGTCATTGGAAGAAGTGATGGCGCCGCTGGCTCCGTACACGCCGGCAGCGGTGCAGGTTGAAGCCGAGCGAGGGCCGCCCGTCGACGCGCGCGAGGCGCTGTATGGCGGTGCCGACGCCCTGCCGGAACGGCAACCGCCACGGCATCTGGCCATCCAGATCAATCACGGCCTGCAGGAGCTGCTGGCGAAGTATCCGCAGAGCCTGCTGTTCGGCGAGGACGTGGCGCAGAAGGGCGGTGTCTACACGGTCAGCAAGGACCTGCAGCGCCGCTTCGGTCCGCGCCGGGTGTTCAACACCCTGCTGGACGAAACCATGATTCTGGGCATGGCGCAGGGCCTGGCCAACATGGGCATGCTGCCGATCCCGGAAATCCAGTACCTGGCCTACCTGCACAACGCCATCGACCAGCTGCGCGGCGAAGCGTGTTCGCTGCAGTTCTTCTCCAATGACCAGTACCGCAACCCGATGCTGGTGCGCGTGGCCGGGCTGGGCTACCAGAAGGGCTTCGGCGGCCACTTCCACAACGACAATTCGATCACCGCGCTGCGCGACATTCCTGGCCTGGTGGTCGGCTGCCCCTCGCGTGGCGACGATGCGGTGATGATGCTGCGTACGCTGGCCGCGCTGGCGCGGGTGGACGGCCGGGTGGCGGTATTCCTGGAGCCGATCGCGCTGTACATGAGCAAGGACCTGCACGAACCGGGCGATGGCCAGTGGCTGTTCGACTACCCCGCGCCCGGCCAGGCGCTGGTGCCGGGCGAGGGCCGGGTCTACGCGCCGGACGCCGGCGACCTGGTGGTCTACACCTATGGCAACGGCGTGCCGATGGCGCTGCGTGCGGTACGGGCAATCGAGCAGCAGCTGGGTTGGCAGGTGCGGGTGGTCGACCTGCGCTGGCTGGTGCCGCTGGATACCGGCTTCATCGCCGCACAGGCCGCCAGCGCCCGGCGCGTGCTGGTGCTGGACGAGGGCCGCCACAGCGGCGGGGTGGGCGAGGGCGTGGTCACCGCACTGGTCGAGGCCGGCTTCGGCCACCTGCCGCTGCGCCGGGTCTGTGGAGCCGATACCTATACGCCGCTGGCGGGGGCAGCAATGTTCGGGCTTCCAAGCGACAATGCAGTGATTGGCGCCGCCCTTGAACTGGCGCAGGAACCCTGATGCATGTGTGGATTGGCGGGAATGTTGTTGCCGGCGCCGGTGGCGTCGGCCGAGGTGCTGCAGGCGCAGGTCCTGGCCATGGGCGAGGCGCTGCACCACCGCGGGCCGGATGATGGTGGCAGCTGGGTCGATGCCGGTACCGGCATCGCGCTGGCACACCGCCGCCTGAGCATCCTCGACCTGTCCCCGCTGGGCCATCAGCCGATGGCCTCGGCCGATGGCCGCTATGTGATGGCCTACAACGGCGAGGTCTACAACTTCGCCGCGCTGCGCGCCGAACTGGAGCCGCTGGGCCACACCTTCCGTGGCCACTCGGATACCGAAGTGCTGTTGGCGTCGATCCTGCAGTGGGGTATCGAAGACACCCTGCAGCGCTGTAACGGCATGTTTGCCATCGCCCTGTGGGACCGCCAGGAACAGTGCTTGTGGCTGGCCCGCGACCGCGTCGGCAAGAAGCCGCTGTACTACGGCTGGGCCGGCGACACCCTGGTGTTCGGTTCGGAACTGAAGGCGCTGTGGCAGCACCCGGCCTTCGACAACGACATCGACCGCGACGCACTGACCCTGCTGTTGCGGCTGGACTACATCCCGGCACCGCACAGCATCCACCAGCGCTGCTACAAATTGATGCCGGGCCGCGTGCTGCGCCTGGACGCCGAAGCCGTAGCGGCGGGTGCGGCCGCGCATCGCCCGGAGCAGGCGCAGCGCCCATACTGGGATGCGCGTGCTCGCATGCAGGCGGCGCTGGCCGCGCCGTTCCAGGGCCGCATCGAAGAGGCCGAGGAACAGCTGGACGCGCTGCTGCGCGATGCAGTTGCGCTGCGCATGGTGGCCGATGTGCCAGTGGGCGTGTTCCTGTCCGGCGGCACCGATTCCTCGCTGGTGGCGGCACTCATGCAGGCACAGAGCGGGCAGCCGGTGCACAGCTTCAGCATCGGCTTCACCGGCTCCGGCCACGACGAGGCGCCGTTGGCCAGGGAGCTGGCTGCGCATCTGGGCTGTGATCACACCGAACTCTACGTCAGTGGCGCCGATGCGCTGGCGGTGGTTCCGCAGCTGCCGTCGATGTTCGATGAACCCTTCGCCGATGCTTCGCAGGTGCCGACCGCGCTGGTCGCCCGGTTGGCACGGCAGGGCGTGACCGTGGCGTTGTCCGGTGACGGCGGCGACGAGCTGTTCTTCGGCTACACCCGCTATGTGCGTGCGCTGCGCAACTGGCAGATGCTGGGCCGTGTGCCGGGCCCGCTGCGGCGCTGGATGGGCGCACGCGCGCAGCAGCAGGGCGAGGCCTCGCGTACCGGTGGCCTGGCCGCGCTGCTGGCCGAGTCCGGCGCGCGTGGCATTGGCGATGTGTACCGCAACCGTATTTCGCGCTGGCGTGACCCGGCCGCTGCGGTGCCGGGCGCGCAGGCGGCAGGCAGTTTCTACGACCTGGCCGACCCGCTGCACGGTGCAGGCACCCCGGCCGACGCGATGATGCTGGCCGATTATGTGACCTACCTTCCAGACGATCTGCTGTGCAAGGTCGATCGCACCTCGATGGCGGTCAGCCTGGAGGCGCGCGCGCCGCTGCTGGACTGGCGCGTGGCCGAGTTCGCCTGGTCATTGCCGCTGGGCTTCAAGCGCAGTGAAACCACCAGCAAGGTGCTGCTCAAGCGCGTGCTGGGCCGTTACGTGCCGCAGTCGATGGTGCACCGGCCCAAGCGTGGCTTCGGCGCGCCGGTCAGCGACTGGCTGAAGGGCGACCTGCGGCCGTGGGCCGAAGATCTGTTGCAGCCGGCGCGGCTGGAGCGCGAGGGCGTGCTGTCGGCGGCGGCCGTGCAGCCGCTGTGGCAGCAGTTCCTCGGCGGCCAGCGCAAGTGGCATACCCACCTGTGGAACGTGCTGATGTTCCAGGCGTGGCAGGCGCATTGGCGGCAGGTGCGCGCCACTGTCACCGGCGGCTAATCTTCACCGGCCTGCACGGGCCCGGCGACTAGGCTGGGCCTCCCGCACCGTGAGGAGTCTGTCCCGATGTCCGTCCCCACCATCGCCGTGTTCGTTGGCAGCCTGCGCAAGGATTCCTGCAACCGCAAGCTGGCCCATGCGCTGGAGAAGATCGCCGGCGACCGCGCGCGCTTCCAGTACGTGCAGATCGGCGATCTGCCGCTGTACGACCAGGATTTCGATGCGCACTATCCGGCGCAGGGTACGCGCCTGAAAGACCAGGTACGCGCCGCCACAGCCGTGCTGTTCGTGACCCCTGAATACAACCGCTCGGTGCCGGGCGTGCTGAAGAACGCTATCGACATCGGCTCCCGCCCGTATGGCGACAGCGCGTTTGCTGGCAAGCCGGCGGCGGTGATCGGCGCCTCCATCGGCCAGATCGGTACCGCCGTGGCCCAGCAGCACCTGCGCAACAGCCTGGCGTTCCTGGACATGCACGTGCTCGGCCAGCCCGAGGCGTTCATCCATTTCAAGGACGGACTGATCGATGCCGATGGCACGGTCCACAACGAGGGCACGCAGAAATTCCTCCAGGGCTACGTGGACCGCTTCCTGGCGCTGATCGCGGTGCACGCCAAGGGCGGTTGAGACCGAGGGGGCAGAGCCCTCTGCTTTGCAGAGGGATCCGACCCCATGTCCAGCTGGGCGGGCGTTGATCTGCGATAATGCGCGGCTTGGGCGCCGCAACGGCGTTCATCGCAGGCAGTGCGACGCCCCCATGCCAGTCTGGCCAGGCACCGGCGGATATCCCCCGTTTTTCCACGGCTTATCCACAGGCTTGTCCATGGTCGCCGGGGTCGGTGCATGCCTACACTCGTCTGGCCACTTTCGTAGGAAACACCGCAGCATGTCCGCCCGTTCCGGCTTCCGTTCCAACCGCAGAGAGCGCGGTGATGGCTTTGATCGTGATCGCGACGAGTCGCGCATCGATCAGTTGCGTGTGCCGCCGCATTCGGTGGAAGCCGAGCAGGCGGTGCTGGGTGGGCTGATGCTGGCGCCGGAGGCCTATGACCGGGTCAACGACCAGCTGACCGAGGGCGATTTCTATCGCCGCGACCATCAGATGATCTACCGCGCGATCCGCGAGCTGTCCGAACGTGAACGTCCGTTCGATGCGGTGACCCTGGGCGAGTGGTTCGAATCGCAGGGCAAGCTGGAGCTGGTCGGCGATGGTGCCTATCTGATCGAACTGGCCAGCACCACGCCGTCGGCGGCCAACATCGTGGCCTACGCCGAAATCGTGCGTGACAAGGCGGTGCTGCGGCAGCTGATCCAGGTCGGCACCGACATCGTCAACGATGGCTTCCAGCCTGAAGGCCGCGACAGCAGCGAGCTGCTGGCCTCGGCGGAAAAGAGCGTGTTCGCCATCGCCGAGCAGGGCGCGCGCGGCCGTACCGACTTCGTGGCCATGCCTGGCGCGCTGAAGGATGCCTTCGAGGAACTGCGCAACCGCTTCGAGAACGGCGGCAACATTACCGGCCTGCCGACCGGTTACAACGACTTCGACGCGATGACCGCCGGCCTGCAGCCGACCGACCTGATCATCCTCGCTGCGCGCCCGGCCATGGGCAAGACCACCTTCGCGCTGAACATCGCCGAGTATGCGGCGATCAAGTCGAAGAAGGGCGTGGCGGTGTTCTCGATGGAAATGTCGGCCTCGCAGCTGGCGATGCGCCTGATTTCCTCCAACGGCCGCATCAACGCGCAGCGCCTGCGTACCGGCCAGCTGGAAGACGAGGACTGGAGCCGCGTCACCAGCGCGATCAAGATGCTGAAGGAAACCAAGATCTTCATCGACGACACGCCGGGCGTGTCGCCGGAAGTGCTGCGTTCCAAGTGCCGCCGCCTCAAGCGTGAACATGATCTTGGCCTGATCGTGATCGACTACCTGCAGCTGATGAGCGTGCCGGGCAACAGCGAGAACCGCGCGACCGAAATCTCGGAAATCTCGCGTTCGCTGAAGGGCCTGGCCAAGGAGCTGCACGTACCGGTGATCGCGTTGTCCCAGCTCAACCGCTCGCTGGAAACGCGTACCGACAAGCGCCCGGTGATGGCCGACCTTCGCGAATCGGGCGCTATCGAGCAGGACGCGGACATGATCGTGTTCATCTACCGCGACGATTACTACAACAAGGAAAATTCGCCGGACAAGGGCCTGGCCGAGATCATCATCGGCAAGCACCGTGGTGGTCCGACCGGCTCGTGCAAGCTGAAGTTCTTCGGCGAGTACACCCGCTTCGACAACCTGGCCCACGATTCGGTCGGTTCGTTCGAGTAACGGACGTTCGTTTGGGGCACGGACACAGGCCGGCCCCAGCACCATTCGGAACATCAACGTTCCGTATGTGGCGTGTAAATGACATGTAACGAGACGCTTTTAGGATTCTGCCGCCGCTTTCCCCTTTTGACGCCGCCCTTCGGCGTCCAGCGCGCCCAAGGAATCCGCCTCCATGCCGTCCCACGCTCCGCTCCGCCGCAATCTGCTGGCCCTGCTGGTCTGTGCTTCGCTCCCGTCTCTGGCTGCCGCTGAAACCGCCCCCGCCGCCGACGTGCAGTCGGCCACCACCCTCGATTCGGTCTCGGTGATCGGCCGCGGCGAAGCACGCCAGGTGCAGCGCGTCACTGCCGAGGACATGAAGGTGCTGCCGCCCGGTGCCAACCCGCTGAAGCTGCTGGCAACCAAGCCGGGCGTGCATTTTGAGTCGGCCGATGCCACCGGCGCCTACGAATGGTCGACCACCATCAGCCTGCGCGGCTTCAACCAGAACCGCCTTGGCTACACCCTCGATGGCATCCCGCTGGGCAACATGGCCTACGGCAACAGCAACGGCCTGCATATCAGCCGCGCGGTGATCAGCGAGAACCTGGGCGGTGCCGAGGTCTCCACCGGCATCGGTGCGCTGGGCACGCCGTCCACCAGCAACCTCGGCGGCGTGTTCCAGTTCTATTCGATCGATCCGTCCACCGAGTACGGCGTGGTGCTGGCACAGAGCTTCGGCAGCGACAGTGCGCGCCGCAGCTATGCGCGGCTGGATACCGGCGACCATCAAGGCTTTGCCGCCTACCTGTCAGGCGTCTATTCCGAAGGCGACAAGTGGAAGGGCAAGGGCTCGCAGGAACTGAAGCAGTTCAACGGCAAGGCCACCTACAACTTCGGCGTGGACAGCAGGATCACCGCGCTGTTCAATGCGTCGCGCCGCGTCGAGGCCGACTACCAGGATCTGTCGCTGGAGATGATCGACCGCCTCGGCTGGGACTGGGACAACTACGCGCCGGACTGGGATCGCGCGGTCGCCGCCGCACGCGGCAAATTCAGCGGCGGCGTCAACAGCCCGTGGGATGCGTACTACTCCGGCCACGGCCTGCGCAACGATGACCTGTCCAGCATTGCCGGCGATTTCGGCCTGAATGAATCGATGCGGTTGAAGGTCAATGTCTACAACCACAGCAACCGCGGCCAGGGCCACTGGTTCAGCCCGTCCAATCCGTCCAACCCGGGCACCAGCCGCGAGATTCCGATCTCGATCCGCACCACCGAGTACGCGATCGACCGCACCGGCGTGACCTCGGCGTTCACCTGGAATGTGGGCGGGCACGAGCTGGAGGCCGGCCTGTGGTACGAGGACAACGGCCACAGCGTGCAGCGCAACTTCTACTACATCGACGGCCCGATCACCGACGACTTCTTCCTGCGCAATCCGGACCAGCGTGTGTGGCACCAGCGCTATACCACCATCACCCGCCAGTTCTACGTGCAGGATCGCTTCCGCCTGTTCGATGATCGCCTGACCATCGACATCGGTGCGAAGTCGCCGCACACCCGTACCAGCGTGCGCACGCCGCTGGGCAGCTACGCCAACAACAGCAGCCTGACCTCGAAGAAGGGGCTGCTGCCGCAGGCCGGCTTCAACTTCAAGCTCAACGAAGGCAATGAGATCTTCGGCTCGTTCGCCAAGAACATCGCCGCCTATGCACTGGGTGTCGGCAGTCCGTTCAATGTGCCGCAGGCCGCCTTCGACAGCAGCGCAAAGAACCTCAAGCCGGAACAGTCGCGCACCATTGAGCTCGGTTGGCGTGGCTACGGCCGCGGCTATGAAGCCTCGGTGGCGGTGTACGACGTCAAGTTCGACAACCGCCTGCTGGCCATCGCGCAGTGCGTGGGCATCCTCGGTTGCCCGGCGCTGTTCTCCAACGTCGGTTCGGTGACCAGCCGTGGCGCCGAGGCAACCTTGCAGCTGAAGCCGATGCAGGACCTGACCTGGTCCAATGCGCTGTCCTGGAATGACAGTACCTACGACAACGACTATGTGAACAACGCCGTGGTGCCGACCCGTGGCAAGAAGACCGTCGATACCCCGGAATGGATGTTCGCCAGCACCCTGGCCTGGACCCCGGGCCCGTGGGACATGCGCCTGGCCGCCAACCACGTCGGCAAGCGCTACGTGACCTACACCAATGACGTGTCGGTGCCGAGCTACTGGCTGGTGAACGCTTCGGTGGCCTATGACTTCGGCAAGCTGGGTCCGGCGCAGAACCTGACTGTTGCGCTGAACCTGACCAACCTGACCGACAAGCGCTACCTGTCCTCGATCAACACCAATGGCACCTACGCCGCTGACCCGACCCGCAGCCTGGCGACCATGCAGGTCGGCGCGCCGCGCCAGGTGATGGCCACCGCTACCGTGCATTTCTGATGCGCGGGCCTGTCGATCCGGAAAGCCGTCGTCGCCTGCTGCGCACGGCGTGGCAGGGCACGGGGGCGGCGATCGCGCTGGCGGCGATGCCGGGGCTGGCCACGGCCGGCCCTCGGCCGCGGCTGGGGCGCGATCCGTTCACCCTCGGCGTCGCCGCCGGCGATCCGGATCCGCAGGGCGCGGTGCTGTGGACGCGGCTGGCCCCGGACCCGCTCAACGGTGGTGGCATGCCATCGCGGGCGGTGGCGGTGCGCTGGTTCGTGGCCGAAGATCCGGGCATGCGCCGGCTGGTGCAGCGCGGTGTTGCTGCAGCGGTGCCCGAGCTGGCCCATTCGGTGCATGTGGAAGTCAGCGGCCTGCGCCCGGGCCGTGACTACTACTATCGTTTCGCCTGCGATGGCGATGAGGAAAGCGCGGTCGGTCATTTCCGCACCGCGCCGCTGCCGGACACGCAGCTGCAGCAGCTGCGGTTGGCGCTGTGTACCTGCCAGGCCTGGAACAGCGGCTACTACCCGGTGCTGCGCGATATCGCCCAGAGCGATCTCGACCTGGTGCTGCATGCTGGCGACTACCTGTACGAGTACAGCCCGCTGCAGAACGCACGTGGGCGCGCACTGGATGCCGAGCGCTTCAGCGGCGAGACCGTCAGCCTGGAGCGCTACCGCGACCAGTACGCGCTGTACAAGCTCGATCCGGATCTGCAGGCTGCGCACGCCGCGCATGCGTTCGCGGTGATCTGGGATGACCACGAGGTGCAGAACGATTATTCCGGCATCCATCCGGAGAAGCCTGGTGTATCGACCGAAGACTTCATCGTGCGTCGTGCCGCCGCCTACCGCGCGTTCTACGAACACCTGCCGATGCGCAGCTCGCCGGCGGGCAATGGTGGCCTGCGCGTACACCGGCGGCTGCGCTACGGCGATCTGGCACAGCTGACCCTGCTCGATTGCCGCCAGTTCCGCCCGGCCAATCCCTGTGGCGTGGGCGAGTCGCCACGCTGTGATGCTGCACTGGACCCGCGCATGAGCATGCTCGGCACGGGCCAGGAGGCGTGGTTCGCGCAGTCGATGGCGGCCGCGCAGGGCACGCGCTGGAACGTGGTGGTGCAGCAGTTGCTGATGGCGCAGCTGCGGCTGGACGGTGGTACGCCACGCGAGCGCTTCTGGAATGACGCCTGGGATGGCTATCCTGCCGCACGTATCCGGTTGCTGCAGGCAATGCAGGCGGGCGGGCAGGGTAATGCCATCGTGTTGGGTGGCGACTGGCATTCCACCTTCGTCAACGATCTGAAGCTGGATTTTGACGCGGCCAGTGCGTCGGTCGTGGCCACCGAATTCATCGCCCCGGCGATCAGCAGTGGCGGCGACGACACACCGTATGGACCGTATTACGGGCCGTCGATACCGCAGAACCCGCACATCCGCTATTTCGACGGCGACCGCCGTGGCTGGTGGAAGCTGCAGCTGAACCGGCAGACCGTGGACGCCGAGCTGCGCTTCGCCGACAGCGTGCTGCGTGCGGATGCGGCGGTGCGTACAGCGGCCCGTTTCCAGGTGACCCACGGCAGTCCGGGCGCGGTCCCGGTGTAAATCCCTGCGGTAGTGCCGGCCGCTGGCCGGCAACCTCATGAATCTCCGGTTTCCCCACCACCGGTTTCATCGCCCCCAGCCCGGTTTCGTCGCAAACCGTTTGCGGGCGGCGGGGGCAGGGCGCCATGGTGTCCGCAGGCGGCAAGGTGCCGCCACAAGGAGACCGTGATGAAGACCCTGTTCGCGCTCGGTGTGTGGTGCCTGCTGTTCGTGCTGTGCTGGCCGCTGGCGATCCTCGCCCTGATCGCCTGGCCGTTCGTCTGGCTGCTGAGCCTGCCGTTCCGCCTGGTCGGCATCACCTTCTCGGCGCTGTTCGCGTTCCTGCGCGCGCTGTTCATGCTGCCGGCGCGCCTGCTCGGTGGCGGTCCGGTGGCCGCATGAGGGCGGTGCTGTTGGCCGCGCTGGCGCTGCTCGCGGGGCCGGCACTGGCTTCACCTCCAGCACCGCCATCGGTGTGGCTGGAGCGCCAGCAGACTGCCGCTGCCGACGAGGCGGATGCAGCGGCGGCCAACGCGGTCAAACCCAGGGAGCACTGCCGGGTAGTGAAGGAATGGAAGGCGGGTGAAACCGTGGTCCAGCACCGGATCTGTGATGATCCGCCGAAGAAGCCGGCTGAAAAGGTGTAGCGCCGAGCCGATGCTCGGCTCTTCTCCCGGGATAGCCGAGCGTGGGCTCGGCTCTACATCATCAGCGCCAAGAAAAAACCCCGCCGAGGCGGGGTTTTTTCTTGGCTGGAGTGTGCCGACCAACGGTCGGCACCCACCTGGATGCAGATCAGTTCGCCTTGTGGATGGCGCGCTTGCTGACCGCCATCGCTGCGTCGTGGATCACTTCCGACAGCGACGGGTGGGCGTGGCAGATGCGGGCCAGGTCATCGGCCGAGCCGCTGAACTCCATGGTCAGCACGCCTTCGTGCACCAGCTCGGAGACGTTGGCGCCGACCAGGTGCATGCCGAGGATGCGATCGGTTTCGGCATGGGCCAGGATCTTCACGAAGCCTGCGGGCTCGATCATCGCCACGGCACGGCCGTTGGCGGCGAACGGGAAGCTGCCGGCCTTGTACGGGATGCCTTCGGCCTTCAGCTGGGCTTCGGTCTTGCCGACCCATGCCAGTTCCGGCTCGGTGTAGATGACCCACGGGATGGTGTCGAAGTTGACGTGGCCCGGCAGGCCGGCGATCAGCTCAGCCACCGCGATGCCTTCCTCGAAGCCCTTGTGTGCCAGCATCGGGCCGCGCACGCAGTCGCCGACCGCCCACACGCCGTTGACGCCGGTGTGGCAATGCGCATCGACTTCGATCTGGCCACGCTCGTTGATCTTGACGCCGGTGCCTTCGGCCAGCAGGCCCTTGGTGGCGGCGCGACGGCCAACGGCCACCAGCAGCTTGTCCACGGTCAGGGTCTTTTCGCCTTCGCTGTCGGTGTAGGTGACAACGACTTCCTTCTTCTTGCCCTTGCCGGTGATCTCGGTCTTGGAGACCTTGGCGCCGAGGCGGATGTCCAGGCCCTGCTTCTTGAATTCCTTGGCAGCGGTCTTGGCCACTTCGGCGTCGGCCACGGCCAGGAATTCCGGCAGTGCTTCGAGGATGGTGACTTCAGCGCCCAGGCGCTTCCACACGCTGCCCAGTTCCAGGCCGATCACGCCGGCGCCGATGACTGCCAGGCGGTTCGGCACTTCGGTGAAGTCCAGGCCGCCGACGTTGTCGACGATGGTATCGCCGTCGAACTTGGCGAACGGCAGTTCGATCGAATCCGAACCGGCGGCAATGATGACGTTGGTGCCCTTCAGCTCGACTTCCGAGCCGTCGTGCTGCTTCACCTTGACCACGTTGCCCGGCTGCAGTTCACCGAAGCCGTAGTAGGTGGCGACCTTGTTGGCCTTGAACAGCATGGCGATGCCGCCGGTGAACTGCTTGACGATCTTGTCCTTGCGGCCAACCATCGCTTCGACGTCCATCTTGGCATCCTTGAAGCTGATGCCATGGTCGCCAAAGATGTGGCCCATGTTCCAGAACTGGCGCGAGGAATCCAGCAGCGCCTTGGACGGGATGCAGCCCACGCGCAGGCAGGTGCCGCCCAGGGCCGGCTTGCCGTCCTTGCCCAGCGCTGCGTCGATGCAGGCGGTCTTCAGGCCCAGCTGTGCGGCGCGGATGGCAGCGTGGTAACCGGCCGGGCCGGCACCGATGACGACGACGTCGAATTGTTCAGCCATTGAATTATTCCTTGATGCATTACCAGAACCCCTCCGCGCAGGCGCGGAGGGGCGGGAGGTTTCTTACAGGCCGAACAGCATGCGGCCCGGGTTTTCCAGCTGGTTCTTGATGTCCACCAGGAACTGCACCGAGTCCTTGCCGTCGATGATGCGGTGATCGTAGGACATCGCCAGGTACATCATCGGCGCGATCACGACCTGGCCGTTCTGGGCGATCGGACGCTCCTTGATGGCATGCATGCCCAGGATGGCGCTCTGCGGCGGGTTGATGATCGGGGTCGACAGCAGCGAACCGAAGGTGCCGCCGTTGGTCACGGTGAAGGTGCCGCCCTGCAGTTCTTCCAGGCTCAGCTTGCCGTCACGGGCCTTCTTGGCGTAGTCGGCGATGGTGCGCTCGATGTCGGCGAACGACATGCGCTCGACGTTGCGCAGCACCGGCGTGACCAGGCCCTTCTCGGTCGACACGGCGATCGAGATGTCCGAGTAGCCGTGGTAGATGATGTCATCGCCGTCGATCGAGGCGTTGACCAGCGGGAAGCGCTGCAGCGCGTTGGCAGCGGCCTTCACGAAGAAGCTCATGAAGCCCAGCTTGATGCCGTGGGCCTTGACGAACTCGTCCTGCAGTTCCTTGCGCGCGGCCGACACCTTGGACAGGTCGACTTCGTTGAAGGTGGTCAGCATGGCGGTGGAGTTCTTCGACTCCATCAGGCGCTCGGCGATGCGCTTGCGGATGCGGGTCATCGGCACGCGTTCTTCCGGACGTGCGCCACCGGCCTTGCCGGCGCCGCCGTTGCGGGCGAAGTTGACGATGTCTTCCTTGGTCACCGCGCCGCGACGGCCGGTGCCATCGACGTCAGCCGGATTCACGCCTTCAGTGATGGCAGTGAAGCGGGCGCCCGGCGGCAGCGCGTCAGCGGCCGACTTGGCAGCCGGGGCCGGAGCAGCGGCGGCAGCGGGCGCAGCAGCGGCCGGAGCGGCGGCAGCAGCCGGAGCGGCTTCAGCGGCCGGCGCCGGAGCAGCGGCCACGGCGCCTTCTTCGATGATCGCCACGACCTGGCTGGAGGTCACGGTCGCGCCTTCGGCGAACTTGATTTCCTTGATCACACCATCGACCGGCGACGGCACTTCCAGAACGACCTTGTCGGTTTCCAGGTCAAGCAGGTTTTCGTCGCGCTTGACGGCGTCGCCCACCTTCTTGTGCCAGGTGGCGATGGTGCCGTCGGCGACGGATTCGGGCAGTACCGGGGCTTTGACTTCGGTGGCCATGCGGGAGCTTCCTGGTTTGTCTTCTAAATAGGGGGAGAGTTATTCAGCGAACGAGTCGTTGAACGGGTTGACCAGTGCATCGGCGACCAGCTGCTGCTGTTCGCGGACGTGGTCAGCCATGTGACCGGCAGCCGGCGAAGCCGAACGTGCGCGACCGGCGTAGTGCAGGTTCTGGCCATCGGCCAGGCAGAACTGCAGGTGGTGGCGGATCTGGTACCACGCACCCTGGTTCTGCGGTTCTTCCTGCGTCCACACCACGTCGGTGGCCTTGCCGTACTTCTTCAGTTCGGCAGCCAGCAGCGCACGCGGGAACGGATACAGCTGCTCCACGCGGATGATCGCCACGTCGTCCTGGCCACGCTTGGTCTGGTCTTCCAGCAGGTCGTAGTAGACCTTGCCCGAGCACAGCACCACGCGCTTGACCTTCTTGGCATCGGCATTGGCATCGCCGATCAGGTGCTGGAACTCGCCATTGGCCAGCTCGTCCAGGGTCGACACGGCCAGCTTGTGGCGCAGCAGCGACTTGGGCGACATCACCACCAGCGGCTTGCGGGTGGTCAGGTGCTGCTGGCGACGCAGCATGTGGAAGGCCTGCGCCGGGGTCGACGGCACTACCACCAGCATGTTCTCCAGCGCGCACAGCTGCAGGAAGCGCTCCAGGCGCGCCGAGCTGTGTTCCGGACCTTGCCCTTCATAGCCATGCGGCAGCAGCAGGGTCAGGCCGGAAATGCGGCCCCACTTGGCTTCACCGGCGGCGATGAACTGGTCGATCACCACCTGGGCGCCGTTGGCGAAGTCGCCGAACTGGCCTTCCCAGATGCACAGGGTGTTCGGATCGGTGGTCGAGAAGCCGTATTCGTAGGCCATCACCGCTTCTTCGCTGAGCAGCGAATCGATGATGGTGGCCTTCTCCGGCGAATCCACCAGCTGCCGCAGCGGCAGGTAGTAGTTGTCGGTCTTCTGGTCGTGCAGGATCGCGTGGCGGTGGGTGAACGTACCGCGGCCGACGTCCTGGCCGACCAGGCGCAGGGCACTGCCTTCGTCCAGCAGGGTGGCGTAGGCCAGGTTCTCGGCAAAGCCCCAGTCGCCCGGGATCTCGCCAGCGGCCATCTTGCGGCGGTCGTCGTAGACCTTGGACACGCGTGAGTGCAGCTGCACTTCTTCCGGCACGGTGTTGATCAGCTTGGCCAGTTCGACCAGCTTGTTCTTCTCGACCTTGGTCGAGATCGGATCGGACAGCTTGCCTTCCAGCAGCTTCGGCCAATCGACGAACAGCGGGCTGCTCGGCGGGGTCTTCTCGACCTTCGCCAGCTCGGTGGTCACTTCACCGGCATCCAGCTTCTCGCGGTACGCATCGACCATCGCCTTGCCTGCGCCGGCGGCGATCACGCCTGCCTTTTCCAGCTGTTCGGCGTACATCTCGCGGGTGGTGGCGTGCTTGCGGATCACCTGGTACATCAGCGGCTGGGTGATCGCCGGCTCGTCGGCCTCGTTGTGGCCCCAACGGCGGTAGCACATCAGGTCGATGACCACGTCCTTGGCGAACTTCTGGCGGAACTCGAAGGCCAGCTGTGCAGCGAACACCACCGCTTCCGGATCATCGCCGTTCACGTGCAGCACCGGGGCGGCGATCATCTTCGCCACGTCGGTGGCATAGCGCGTGGAGCGCGTATCCAGCGGGTTGGAGGTGGTGAAGCCGACCTGGTTGTTGACCACGATGTGCACGGTGCCGCCGACGGCGAAGCCGCGGGCCTGCGACATCTGGAACAGCTCCATGACCACGCCCTGGCCGGAGAAGGCCGCGTCGCCGTGGATCAGGATCGGCATCACCTGCTTGCGCGCGGTGTCCTTGCGGCGTTCCTGGCGCGAACGCACCGAGCCGGCCACGACCGGGTCGGCGATTTCCAGGTGCGACGGGTTGAACGCCAGCGCCAGGTGCACCGGGCCACCGTCGGTGGCCACGTCGGCCGAGAAGCCCATGTGGTACTTCACGTCACCGGCCGAGGCGTGCTCGTCGTGCTCGAACTTGCCTTCGAATTCGTCGAACAGCTTGCGCGGGTTCTTGCCGAGGGTGTTGACCAGCACGTTCAGGCGGCCGCGGTGGGCCATGCCGACCACCACATCCTTGACGCCATCCTTGCCGGCGCTGCGGATGATGGTGTCCATCATCGGGATCAGCGAGTCGCCGCCTTCCAGCGAGAAACGCTTCTGGCCGACGTACTTGGTGTGCAGGTAGCGCTCGAGGCCTTCGGCTGCGGTCAGGCGCTCCAGCGTGCGGCGCTGGGTGTCAGCGTCCAGCTGGTAGTTGCCGCCGGCCAGTTCCAGCTTCTTGTAGATCCACTGGCGCTGCTCGACCTCGGAGATGTGCATGAACTCCGCACCGATCGAGCCGGTGTAGGTCGCCTTCAGGCGTGCCAGCAGGTCGCGCAGCTTCATGCGCGGCTGGCCGCCGACGCCGCCGGTGCTGAACTCGCTGTTGAGGTCGCCATCGGACAGGCTGTGGAACGGCAGGCCCAGGTCCGGGGTGTTGACCGGAGCAGCCAGGCCCAGCGGATCCAGGCGGGCGTCCAGGTGACCGCGCGAACGGTAGGCGGTGATCAGGCGACCGACATTGCGCTCACGCTCGTCGCCTGCACCGGTGCCGGTGCCAGCTTTCAGCGCATCCTTGGCTGCGTCCGCGATGTGGGAGATGACAGCCGAGTGGGGAATGTCACCTGCTTCGCGGCCCTTGAAGCCGTCGAAGTAGGTTTTCCATTTGGGATCGACACTATCCGGGGAGACCAGGTACTGCTCGTACAGGTCCTCGACATAGGAGGCGTTGCCGCCGGCGAGTTGCGAAGATTGCGCAAACTGCTTCAGTTGATTGTCCACGATGGAGGGTGCTGATTCGCTTTGTGGGGTATGGCTTCAGAAGGACCCGGCACGAAGATGAATAGCCATGCACGGGCGCGTTCAAACAGCCAAATTGTACCCCCAACCGGACACGAAGGGGCACCACCAAGGGCATCGCGCGTCCCCCGGTGCCGCTTCCAGACAGGTTGGGTCAGCTGCGCTGGCTCAGATGCCGAGCGCGCGCAGTTCACTGCAATCGCGTGAACGGTCCCAGATGCGCTGCAATTGCTGCTCGAACGGCTGCGAACGTGCCGGTAGCGCGATGCCGGCCTCGCCGTCGAGCCGATGCCCGATCAGACGAAAGTAGAAGTCGCCGGCATCGTTGAGCAGGCAGGCCGAGGCCAGCCCACGGTCGACCGGGTCGGTGACCTCGCGGAACTGGATCACGCTGGGCAGACGCTGGGCCAGCGCCAGCAGTGGCGCTCCGGCCGAGGCGATCGCAGCCGCATCGTGCACGATCACCCGCAGCTGCTTGTCGTGGCGGGCGGTGGCGAAGCGACGCAGGGCCGCCTGCACCGGCGGCGCATCCAGCAGGCCCGGATCCAGTTGGCGGCTGTGCAGCCACAGCTGGCGGCGGGCGCGATGGATGATGGCGGTGGTGATGGCCAGCGCCTCGGCGCGGCTGTCGATGGCGCTGGCGGCGTCCAGCCGGCGGCGCATCTGCTGGTGACCGATGCCGGCCTCCTCGAACACCTCGCCTTCGGGCAGGAAGCCCTGGCGGGCATAGAAATCGCGGGCGGGCAGCTGGGCGTGCAGGTGCAGCTCGGCCAGCCCGAGCCGCCGCCCGGCCTCGACCAGCGCCTCCAGCAAAGCCTCGCCCACCCCATGGCTGCGATGGCTGGCCAGCACCGCCATGCGGCCGATGCGGCCGTCCGGGGCCAGCCGGCCGGTGCCGACCGGCTGCCCGTCGCCATCCAGCGCCAGCACATGGGCGCTGACCGGGTCCAGCGCGTCGCGTTCCAGCTCGGCGGCGATGCCCTGTTCCTGCACGAACACGCGCTGGCGTACCTCGTGGATGGCGACGTGGGCATCGGCGTGACTGACCTGCTGGACCCGGATCATGGTGGCGACTCAGGCGCGGCCAGCACCGCTGTCGTCTTCCTCGTCGTCCTCGAAGTTGACGATAACCTCGATGCCGTCGTCGTGCACGGTCACGGAGTGGACATCGTCGGACACCGCGTCAGCGTCGATCGCATCCACGCGGTCACGGCCTTCGACGACTTCGCCGAGCACCACGGCATCCTCACCGTCGTCCTCGTCTTCGGCCTCATACATCTCGTTCGGGTCGATCAGCTGGAACACACCGCCGACCAGCAGCTGCTGGACCGCAGCGCGGCCCTTGTCGGACAGGCCGCGGTAAGCGGCGGCGTCCAGCTGTTCGGCACCGGCCAGGCGCTGCGCGTCCTTGACCGGCAGCGCGAAGTCCCGGCCGCTGACATACAGGCTGGCGCCACGCTTGGCCCGGCGCCAGGCCAGGCGTGCCCACGGGTGGCGCTGCAGCAGCAGGCCGGAGGCCAGCGCCTCGATCACTTCCTCCGGGGCCGGAGCAGCCTGGTGGGGCATCACTTCGCCGGCGGCACGGTAGGTGGTGATGAAGCGGCCGAACCAGTCACCCAGCTTGTCCGGATCGTTCATGCGGATGGCGTTGAGCGCGGTGATCACCCGAGCCATCGCCACCGTGTCGATTTCGTTCGGGTCGGCCGGTACCTTCAGGTCGCCATCCTGGTAGCGGATGTTCTCGTCGGCATCGGCGATGAGGGTGTCCAGGTAGTCGCTGATCAGCTCGGCCGACGCTGGCGCGCGCATGCCGAACGAGAAGGTCAGGCAGGGGTCTTCGGCGACGCCGTGGTGCGGCACGTTCGGCGGCAGGTACAGCATGTCGCCCGGTGCCAGCACCCAATCGTGGGTCGGCTTGAATACCTTCAGCAGCTTCAGCTCCACGTCGGGGCGGAAGCCCAGCGGCGGCTGCTTGCCCTTGATCGATTCACTGGCATCGATCTGCCAGCGGCGGTGGCCCTGGGCCTGCAGCAGGAACACGTCGTACTGGTCGACGTGGGCACCAACCGAGCCACCGGTGGCGGCAAAGCTGATCATCACGTCATCCATGCGCCAGCGCGGCAGGAAGCTGAAGTGCTCGATCAACGCACGCACGTCCTTGTCCCACTTGTCCACGTCCTGCACCAGCAGGGTCCAGTCGCGGTCGGGGAGGGCGGGGAAGATCTCTTCCTGGAACGGGCCGGTGCGTACGCGCCAGCCATCCTGGGTCTTGTCATGCTCGATCAGGCGGGCCAGCACGCCTTCTTCGCAGGCCAGGCCGGCCAGGTCTTCCGGCTGCACCGGGGTCTGGAAATCCGGGAAGGCGTTGCGGATCAGCAGCGGGCGCTTCTGCCAGAAATCGCGCAGGAAGGTGGCCGGCGCCATGCCCAGCGGCTGGCCGGGGCGGGCGGTGACTTCGATGAGGGGGGCGGAGGACTTGCGGGCGGCCATGGGGGAATCCTTGCAGCGGAAAGCGGGAGGGGCGGCGCGGCGGGCCGCCAAGGCCTCCATTGTCCGACGTTCGCCGGGATTGCGCACGTGCGCGGGTTTGTCGCGGGGTGTCCGGCCAACGGCGGAGCCCCTCGTGGCGGGTGGTTGGGTTGGTCGCTGAAAGCAAAAGCCGCGCTTGGCCGGGCGGGTGGGCCATGCAGGGGACGCTGCAAGTACGTCCTTGTAAGCTCGATGGCGCCATCCATGGCGCCAACGCCCCTGCATGGCCCACCCGCCCGGCCCCTGACAGTTTCCTGCGCGGCCCGCCACGGAATGGAAGAAGAAAAGCAAGGCAAAAGCGGGTCGCGCGCTGCGCTTGCTCATGCTCCTGCGCTCGTGGGGTCAGATCCCTTTTCCAATGGAAAAGGGATCTGACCCCATCGGACAAACGAAAGAGGGACGCGGCGAAGCCGCGTCCCTCTTTCAAATTCCGTCCCGACAACCCACCGCTCTTCGATCCGTCACCGGAAATCTGTCAGAGGTGGGTCGGGATGGGCCAGCGGGACCGTTGGCGCCATGGATGGCGCCATCGAGCCCCCAGGGATGGGTTTACGGCGTGTCCCGCTGGCCCATCCCGACCCGCCCAGCTAGCGGCAATCCAGAGCCGCTCTTGACGTTGCTGTTGTTGTTGTCGTTGCTGTTGCTGTTGCTGTTGCCTGCCGCAGGCAGCGCCCGCGGCCGCCGCCGCAAAGGAAACCCCTTAAATCTTCTTCGCCAGCGACTCGGCCAGACCGGTGTAGCTGCCCGGGGTCATCTCCAGCAGGCGCTGCTTCGCATCCGCCGGCAGCTCCAGCCCCTGCACGAACGCGCGCATCGACTCGGCGGTGATGCCCTGGCCGCGGGTCAGCGCCTTCAGCTGTTCGTACGGGTTCGGCAGGCCGTGGCGACGCATCACCGTCTGCACGGCCTCGGCCAGCACTTCCCAGGCTGCATCCAGATCGGCATCCAGGCGCTGCGGGTTCACTTCCAGCTTGCCCAGGCCCTTGGCCAGCGAATCCAGCGCCACCTGGCTGTGGCCGAACGCGGTACCCAGTGCACGCAGCACGGTGGAGTCGGTCAGGTCACGCTGCCAGCGGCTGATCGGCAGCTTGGCGCTGAAGTGCTCGAACAGCGCGTTGGCGATGCCGAAGTTGCCTTCGGCGTTCTCGAAATCGATCGGGTTGACCTTGTGTGGCATCGTCGACGAACCGACTTCGCCTTCCTTCAGGCGCTGCTTGAAGTAGCCCAGCGATACGTAACCCCAGATGTCGCGGGCCAGGTCGATCAGGATGATGTTGGCGCGGCGCGCGGCATCGCCGATTTCGGCGATGTTGTCGTGCGGCTCGATCTGCGTGGTGTACGGGTTGAACACCAGGCCCAGGCTGGTCACGAAGCGCTCGGCGAAGGCCGGCCAGTCCACGTCCGGGTAGCTGGCGATGTGGGCGTTGTAGTTGCCCACCGCGCCATTGATCTTGCCGGTCAGTTCGACCGCGGCAATCTGCTTGCGCTGGCGTTCCAGGCGGGCGACCACGTTGGCCAGCTCCTTGCCGAGGGTGGTCGGCGAGGCGGTCTGGCCGTGGGTGCGCGACAGCATCGGCTGGCCGGCCTGGGCGTGGGCCAGGCTGCGCAGGGAGGTGGCGATGCCGTCCAGGGTCGGCAGCAGCACCTCGCGGCGGGCCTGTTCCAGCATCAGGCCATAGCTGAGGTTGTTGATGTCTTCGCTGGTGCAGGCGAAATGCACGAATTCCAGCGCCGGGGCCAGCTCGGCGTCGTCCTTCAGCTGTTCCTTGATGAAGTACTCCACCGCCTTGACGTCATGGTTGGTGGTGCGCTCGATCTCCTTCACGCGCGCGGCCTGGGCCGGGCTGAAGCTGGCGGCCAGGGCGCGCAGGCGTGCGATGGCGGCGTCGGAGAACGGTGCCAGCTCGACGATGCCCGGTTCGGCGGCCAGGGCCAGCAGCCATTCCACCTCGACCGTGACGCGGGCCTTGATCAGGCCGTACTCGGAGAAGATCGGGCGCAGGGCGTCGACCTTGCCGGCATAGCGGCCATCGAGCGGGGACAGGGCGAGCAGGGCGGAATCGGACATGTCGGCAGGGCTGGGGCGAGCGGCGGGGGCCATATTCTACGACGCGTGGCTTTCGCATGCTTGGTAGCGCCGGGCCATGCCCGGCGGATGGTCGCCGCGCTGCGCGCTCGCCGGGCATGGCCCGGCGCTACCCGTGTAAACGGCCCTGCGGACGGAACGATCTGGCCCGTCCCCGTCATCCCGTGTCACCAGCAAGGGAGTATCGTTGGCGCAGCCGCCAGCCCGGGAAGCGACACCCTGCCAGCCGCCGCTTCCCTTTCCCCAACTGAAGTAGTGCGGAGTTGATGCAATGAGCAAAGCTGCAAGCAAGGGTTTCAGAATCGAACACGACAGCATGGGCGAGCTGCAGGTGCCTGCGGACGCCCTGTGGGGCGCACAGACCCAGCGTGCCGTGCAGAATTTCCCGGTGTCGGGCCAGCGCATGCCGCGCGGTTTCATCCGCGCGCTGGGCCTGGTCAAGGGCGCCGCCGCCGGCGTCAACGCCGAGCTGGGCCACCTGCCGAAGAACGTGGCCAAGGCCATCCAGTCCGCCGCGGCCGAAGTGGCCACCGGTGAATGGGACGCGCATTTCCCGATCGACGTCTACCAGACCGGCTCGGGCACGTCGTCGAACATGAATGCCAATGAGGTCATCGCCACCCTGGCCAACCGTGCCGGCAAGGCGGGCAAGACCAGCGTGCACCCCAACGACCACGTCAACCAGGGGCAGAGCTCCAACGACGTGATCCCGACCGCGCTGCGCGTGTCGGCGGTGCTGGCGACCCATGAGCAGCTGCTGCCGGCGCTGGTACACCTGCGCAAGACCCTGGACAAGAAGGGCCGCAGCCTGCGCAAGGTGGTCAAGACCGGCCGTACCCACCTGATGGATGCGATGCCGCTGACCTTCGAGCAGGAGTTCGGCGCGTGGTCGGCACAGCTGGCGTCGGCGCAGGAGCGTATCGAAGACAGCCTCAAGCGCGTGCGTCGCCTGCCGCTGGGCGGCACCGCCATCGGCACCGGTATCAACGCCGATCCGCGCTTCGGTACCCAGGTGGCGAAGGCGCTGAAGCAGCAGACCGGTTTCAAGTTCGACAGTGCCGAGAACAAGTTCGAAGGCCTGGCCGCGCAGGACGATGCGGTGGAACTGTCCGGCCAGCTCAATGCGCTGGCGGTGGCACTGATCAAGATCGCCAATGACCTGCGCTGGATGAACGCCGGTCCGCTGGCTGGGCTGGGCGAGATTGAACTGCCGGCCCTGCAGCCGGGCAGCTCGATCATGCCGGGCAAGGTCAATCCGGTCATTCCGGAAGCGACGGTGATGGCTTGTGCACAGGTGATCGGCCACCACACCGCCATTACCGTGGCCGGCCAGACCGGCAACTTCCAGCTCAATGTCACGTTGCCGCTGATCGCGGTGAACCTGCTCGATGGCATCGGCCTGCTGGCCAATGTGTCCACCCTGCTGGCCGACAGCGCGATTGCCGGGCTGAAGGTGCGCGAGGACCGCGTGGCCGAGGCGCTGGCACGCAACCCGATTCTGGTCACCGCACTGAACCCGATCATCGGCTACGAGAAGGCCGCGGCGATTGCCAAGCGCGCCTACAAGGAACAGCGCCCGGTGCTGGACGTGGCGCTGGAAGACAGTGGCCTGGCCGAAGCCGAGCTGCGCCGCCTGCTGGATCCGACCGCGCTGACCGCCGGTGGCATCCAGGCCGGTGGTGGTGGCGCGGGCGGTTGATCTACCGGTTGTGTAGCGCCGGGCCATGCCCGGCGAACCGCCGGAGGGCCGCGCGCTGCGCTCGCCGGGCGTGGCCCGGCGCTACCGGGTCAATGAGAAACGCCGCCCTCGGGCGGCGTTTCTTTTTTCAGCGACGGTCAGCGACGATGTTGCCGAAGGTGTCGGTGTAGTCCTTGAACTCGGGGATACGCTGGATCAGGTCAGACGGAATCACTTCCATGCCTTCGGGCGGCTGGATCTTCACCGGCTGCATGTTGGGATCGGCCGGTGCGGCCACCAGGGTGTTCTGGCGCAACACCTGCAGCTTGCCGAACATGGTCTGCAGCATCTGCTTCTGCGCGTCGTCCAGCGGAATCTGGATTTCGTCCATCTTCATCGTGCCATCGGCGAGGATGATGATGTTCGGCGCGGGTGGGCGACGCACGGTGACCATGCCTTCGCTCACGGAAATCTTGGGCTTGCCGCGCTCGGCGCGGTGGTTGCGGTAATCCTTGTCACAGCCAACCAGGCCCAGGCAGAGCAGGGCGGCCAGCAGCAGGAACAGTTTCTTCATGGCGGTTTGATCGGGTGCATCCGGGGCGGCCATTGTAAGCCCGCGCAGGCAGCGTCGGCCGGCAACGCTTGCGCGCTGCCGGCCGGGTGCGCTCATTTGCCGCAGTCAGGGATTGACGGTGTGGCCCTTGCCGGTGTCCTTGCCGCAGTCGTCCACGTCGCTCTGGTCCATCGTCGCGTAGGGCTTGAATGCCGGCAGTTCGTGCGCCAGCGCCTGCTGGCTGGCCAGCATCGCGGGCAGGCGGTCGCAGATGCGCTTGGCCTGGGCTTCGATCTTCTCGGCTTCGGCATTGATGCGCTTTTCGACACCTTCGCTGTCGCCACTGAAAATGCCCTTCAGCGCTTCGCCGGCAGCACTGGCACCCAGTTTGGCGCCTGCCAGGCCGACATCCATGCCGTCCATCGCGATGGCGACCACGTGGCCGCGGTAGTCCTGCAGATGACGGCGCTGGATATCGTTGGCGGCGATCTCCTTGCCCGCGATCAGCAGGCGGCCATCCGGCGTGATCTCCGCACGCGGCTGCTTGTCGGCGGAGATCTTGATGTTGCCCTGGGCGATGTCTTTGCGGGCATCGTTCATGGCGTCCTTGACGGTCTCGCCGACGCCGCTGGTGGCCTCGGCAACACTCTTGCCGACGGTCTTGTCAGGCGAGGAAGAGGTGCCGCCACAGGCGATCAGCGGCAGGCACAACAGGGTGGCAGGCAGCAGGCGCAACAGGTTCATGGTATTCCCCTGGGATCGGTTGGCTGAGAGTTACTTGTTGCGCGGCAGGGTGACCTTGCCGCTGACATTGCGGTGGCCGACGTCACCGCTGCCGCTGTGGTCGACGGTGAGGCTGCCGCGCACACCATCGACCTGGATGTCGCCCGAGCCATGGCTGCGGACGTGCACATTGCCGCCGATGTCGGTGAGATCGACGCCGCCGGAGCCGACCACGCCCACCTCGACATTGCCCTGCACGCGCTTGAACTCGATGTCGCCCGAGCCGACGGTGTCCAGCCGCGCGTTGCCACGCACGTCGGTGATCTTCAGGTCACCGGAGCCGACCGTGCCGGTAATGACATCGCCGCCGATGTTGCGCGCCGTAACGTCGCCCGAGCCGAGCGACAGCAGGTTCAGCGAGCTGCCACCGTCGATGTCGAGGTCGCCCGAACCCACCGCGGCATGGATGCTGCCCCGGGTGCCGCGGGCGATGGCGTCACCGGAACCGACGTCCACGCTCAACGACTGTGCGTTTTCCATGCTGGCGTCGCCCGAGCCGACCTTGACCTGCAGCGGCAGGTTGTCCGGCACGCTGCCGCGGATATCCAGCCAGGCGTAACTGTTGCCCAGGCTGATGCTGCTGATGCGGCCCTCGCGGCGCAGGCTGACCACCAGCTTGTCGCCCACCTTGCGCTGGCCCAGCACCAGCTGGTCCAGCCATTCCTGGTTGGAGGCACAGGCGCGACCATCGAGCTGGCCGCCACCGGCGCTGGCAACGACCTTCAGGTCATGCTGGTTGACCTCGAACACCACTGCCTTGGCACCAGCCACGTCCAGCTTCAACGTGCGGGCGGCAGTGAACTTGCAGTTCGGAGCATCGGCGGCCAGCGCCGACAACGGCAACAGCAACAACGCGGAACAGGCGAGCAAAGAACGCATGGGTGGTGCCTCCGGGTGGATGGAATCAGATCTCGCCGGCGCGCTTGCGCAGGCGGATGGCGAGGAAGATGAACACTGCACCGACGGCAGCACCGATCCACAGTTCCGGCATCGCCAGTGACTTCAGCTGCGAAGCGGGGGACATCAGGCTGACCACCGAATCCAGGTCACGCCGCGAACCGGCGCTGAGGCGGTACACCAGGTCCATGCCCGGCACGCCGCCCAGCAGCAGGCGGCCGACGATGTTCTGCCAGAACCAGCCGGTGCTCAGGCCGAACAGCGGCATGATCTTGGTGGTGCTGACGATGACGCCGGCAAACAGCGGCAGCATTACCGCCCACAGGAACGGCTTGCTCTTGGCCCAGGCCGAGCACAGCAGCAGCCAGCCTGCGGTAGGCAGTGCCCACAGGGCATAGACCGGAATCCAGGACAGGTGGCCGGCGGCCAGGGTCAGCGGGCTGGCCGGACCCCAGATCAGGGTCATCGGGCTGCCACCATGCATCAGGGCCACGATGCTGATGATCAGCATGAAGCCGAACATTGTGATGATGCCGGCGATCACCGCGATCAGCGGTGCCACCACCAGTGCACTGATCACCTTGGACAACACTGTCTGGGTGTCCGACAGCGGCAGCGACTTCCAGAACAGGATGCTGCGGTCGCGGCGGTCGTCGTACAGCGCGCCCAGGCAGTAGAAGAACACCACGAAGGCCAGCACCAGGAACGGCCATGCCGAGCTCAGCACCAGGGTCAGGTCGAGGCCGTTGCCGAGGTCGGTGAGGTCCTTGCTGTCGATGTTGCGGGTGAGCAGTGCCAGGTCCAGGCCGTTGACGTTCACGCTTTCGCCATCGACATGGAATCCGCCGTTGCGCGCGGCGCGATTCAGCGCGAACAGGCCGAAGGCGATGCCGACGGTACTCATCACCAGCGAAATCAGGCCGGCGATCAGCGGGGCATACAGGAATCCTCCGCGGTTTTCCCAGTACTCGCGCTTGAGCAGCCAGCGCAGCGTGCCCAGTGGGCTGACGGGGTGGTTGACGGCATTCATGCGTAGGTCCCCTTCATGATGGCGACGAACAGGTCGGCCAGGCCCGGGCTGCGGGTCTCGCCAAGGGTGGAAAGCTGGGAGCGCGGCACGCCATCGAACAGCATCACGGTCTTGCCGAACGTCAGGCTGCGTTCGTCGATCGGCTTCAGGGCGCGCGCGGTATCCAGCTGATCGGCGTTGACCAGCAGCTCGGTGTAGCGCCGTCCGACCTCGTCCATTTCCGCATCAAGCACGATGCGGCCGTCACGGATGAACATCACGTCGCTGAGGATGTGTTCGATCTCTTCCACCTGGTGGGTGGTGACGATGATGGTCTTCTGCTCATCGAAGTAGTCTTCCAGCAGGCGCTGGTAGAACTCCTTGCGGTACAGGATGTCGAGGCCCAGGGTGGGCTCGTCCAGCACCAGGATACGGGCATCGATGGCCATCACCAGCGCCAGGTGCAGCTGCACGATCATGCCCTTGGACAGTTCGCGCACGCGCTGCTTCGGCTGCAGCTTGGTGTTGGCCAGGAAGCGCTCACAGCGGGCGCGGTCAAAGCGCGGATGGACGCCGGCGACGAAATCGATCGCCTCGCGGACCTTCAGCCAGCGCGGCAGCACGGCGACATCGGCGATGAAGCAGATGTCGTTCATCAGCTCATCGCGATGCAGCCGCGGATCGCGGCCGAGCACGCTCAGCTCGCCTTCCACCGAGGTCAGGCCGAGCACGGCTTTCAGGGCAGTGGTCTTGCCGGCACCGTTGGGGCCGATCAGGCCGATGATGCGCCCGCTCGGAATGCTGAAGCTGGCATTGTCGAGGGCGACGGTGGTCTTGTAGGCCTTGCGCAGGCCTTTGGCGGTGATGACGGCATCGCCGGATGCAGCAGTAGTGGGACTGGCATTCATCAGAATTTCCCCTGGGGCAGCAATTCGTCGAGGCTCAGGCCCAGGCGCTGGATGCGCTCCAGGACCGCTGGCCATTCTTCATTGAGAAAGCGTTCGCGTTCGCTGCTGCGCAGCTGCGTGGCCGCCTGTTCGGTCATGAACATGCCCAGCCCGCGGCGCTTTTCGACCAGGCCTTCGTCGGCCAGTTCCTGGTAAGCGCGCGAAACGGTGATGGGGTTGAGCTGGTAGTCGGCGGCCACCTGGCGCACCGAAGGCAGGGCATCGCCCGGCTTGAGGATTCCGTCGAGCATCATGGCGATCACGCGCTCCTTCAACTGACGGTAGATGGGAGCACCGTCGCTCCACTGGATGTCGCTCATATTCAGCTCCGTGGGGTCAGCGGCTGGGCGAACGAGAAGTACGGCATGGACAGGGAGCTGTGCAGCCGACGCGGGGGGGAGGGGGAGGGGGCAGCATTGCCTGCCGGTGAAGCGGTCGCGTCCTGCGCACTGTCGGTTGAGGCGGGGGAGGTTGGCGCGGCCAGCCAGGCCAGCACGATCAGGGTCGAAACGGCAGCGGCCGCGGGTGCGGTGAGGTTGCGACGTATCCGGACGTTCATGGCTTCCCCCTGTCTCAGGTGACTGGTGTTGTATGCAACTATAACACCGGCACGCCGTCGTGCAAGTCCTTGCCGGCCCCAACTGATGGCAGGGGTGGTCATGGTGCTGAAACATCCATTCAAGATTTTGATTTTGAAGGGAAATAAAATAATTCGGGTGAGCAACCCAGGTCGACCTTGCATTCAGTGATGTGCATACCATGTCATTACTCCGCCGGGGTTGAAGAACGCTCCATCCAAAGGCCATGCCGCGCAAAGTGGCGGCGGGCTGCCGCAATCTGGGCCGCAAAGGCCCGGTGCTATAGTTCGGCCGATCCCCGGCCGGTGCTGGCCGGGCCCCTGTTGAATGGCTACCGCGGACCGCTCCTGATGCCCCTGCCGACTGTTTCCTCGCGCCGCCTGCGCGGCCTGTCCCTGCTGGTCCTGATGGTGGCCGGCGCTGCTGGTTCCGGCAGTGCCCTTGCTGCCGATCTGCTCGACCTGGATTACCGGCCGCTGGCCGGCAAGCAGCAGGTCAACCTGCAGCAGCGCTACCAGGGGCAGGTGCTGCTGGTGGTCAACACCGCCAGCAAGTGCGGCTATACCCCGCAGTACGAAGGGCTGGAAGCGCTGCAGAAGCGCTATGCGGGGCGTGGCTTCGCCGTGCTTGGTTTCCCGTCCAATGATTTCAAGGGCCAGGAGCCGGGTGACGAGAAGCAGATCCAGGATTTCTGCACGCTGACCTACGGCGTCAAGTTCCCGATGTTCGAGAAGGTGCATGTGGTGGGGGCGCAGGCAACGCCGCTTTACCAGCGGCTGAGCGCAGCCACCGGCGTAGCCCCGGCCTGGAACTTCCACAAGTACCTGGTCGGCCGCGATGGCAAGGTCATCGCCCAGTTCGCCAGCAAGGTGACGCCGGATGATGCACAGCTCACCGCCGCCATCGACAAGGCGCTGGCCGCTGCCGCCACGCATTGATATCCGGCATGTATGCCTCGACATCGACGGCATGCGTGCGACAATGACTCTTTTCGCGCCGACGTCGGCGCCCGGACACTTTCAGGAATGCAGCGAATGAAGATGGGAATGCGCGGCGCCGCGGCGTCGGTTCTGATTCTGGCAATGGGCACTTCGGGTGTCGCTCTGTCGCAACAACCGGCTGCCCCTGCAGCCGCCAAGGAGACCGCAACCTTGAATTCCCCCAAGCAGAAGCTCGGCTACGCCATCGGCCTGGACGTGGCCAAGTCGTTCACTCCGATTGCCGATGAAATCGACGTGGCTGCCCTGCGCACCGCCGTGGAGCGCTCCTTCGAAGGCCTGCAGCCGCAGATCACCCAGGAACAGGCCAAGGCCACCGATGCCGCGCTGCGCCAGGTGGTGATGGCCCGCAGCGGCCAGCAGGTGCCGGGTGTGGCGCCGGGTTCGCAGCCGGCGAAGGTGGACCGCGTCAAGGTGGCGCAGATGATCGGTTCCTATTCGGTCGGTCCGTCGCTGGCACAGCTGAAGGACGACATCGATGTCGCCTCGCTGTTTGACGCGATCAGCACCGGCCTGAGCAAGGGCCAGCCGAAGATGACGGAAGCTGACGCGACCGCCACCATCCAGTCGTTCATGGGCGCCAAGCAGGCCGAAATGCAGGCCAAGGCCGCCGCCGCCGCGCAGACCAACCGCGAGGAAGGCAATGCGTTCATGTCCAAGAACAAGACCCAGCCGGGCGTGGTGACCACTGCCTCGGGCCTGCAGTACCAGGTGATCCGCCCGGGTAGTGGCGAGCGTCCGCTGCCGAGCAGCAAGGTGCGCGTGAACTACGAAGGCAAGCTGCTCAACGGCACCGTGTTCGACAGTTCCTACGGCCGCCAGCCGGCCGAGTTCGGCCTGGACCAGGTGATCAAGGGCTGGACCGAGGGCGTCGCGCTGATGCCGGTCGGTTCGAAGTACCGCTTCTGGATCCCGGGCAACCTGGCCTATGGCGAAAACGGCACCCCGGGCGGCCCGATCGGCCCGAACGCAACTCTGACCTTCGACGTCGAGCTGCTGGGCGTCCTGCCGTAAGCGACCACGGAGCCTGCACGGACATGCGCGTTGCGATTTTTGGTACCGGCTACGTTGGACTGGTGACCGGCACCTGCCTGGCCGACGTCGGCCATCAGGTGGTCTGCGTCGACATCGACCAGGCCAAGGTGGATGGCCTCAACCAGGGCATCATCCCGATCTATGAGCCGGGCCTGGAGCCGATGGTGAAGGCCAACCATGCCGCCTTGCGGCTGGCATTCACCACCGACGCTGAGGCTGCCATCGATCACGGCCAGGTCGTTTTCATCGCCGTCGGCACGCCGCCGGACGAGGATGGCAGCGCCGATCTGCAGTACGTGCTGGCCGTGGCCCGCACCATTGGCCGGTACATGAGTGTGCCGACCGTGGTGGTCAACAAGTCGACGGTGCCGGTGGGTACCGCCGACAAGGTGCGCGCGGCCATTGCCGAAGAGCTGGCTGCGCGTAACGCGGACATCGCCTTCGATGTGGTGTCCAATCCGGAGTTCCTGAAGGAAGGCGACGCGGTTGCCGACTGCATGCGCCCGGACCGCATCATCATCGGTGCGACCAGCGAAGAATCGGTGGCGGTGATGCGTCGCCTGTATGCGCCGTTCAACCGCAACCACGACCGCGTGGTGGAAATGGACGTACGTTCGGCCGAACTGACCAAGTACGCGGCCAACGCGATGCTGGCGACCAAGATTTCGTTCATGAACGAAATCGCCAACATCGCCGAGCGTGTCGGTGCCGACGTCGAGCAGGTCCGCCAGGGCATCGGTTCGGACCCGCGTATCGGCTGGCACTTCATCTATCCGGGTGCCGGCTACGGCGGCTCGTGCTTCCCCAAGGATGTGCAGGCGCTGGCCCGCACCGCGCAGCAGTACGGCCTCGAGCCGAAGCTGCTGAACGCGGTGGAAGCGGTCAACGATGCACAGAAGGGCCATCTGTTCGCCCTCATCCAGCGCCACTATGACAAGGGCGAGGACGAAGGCGTGCGCGGCAAGACGTTTGCGGTGTGGGGCCTGGCCTTCAAGCCGAACACCGACGACATGCGCGAAGCCTCCAGCCGTCGCCTGCTGGCGCAGCTGTGGGAAGGTGGTGCGACGGTGCGGGCGTATGACCCGGAAGCGATGCACGAATCGCAGCGCATCTTCGGCGAGCGTGACGACCTGGTGTTCTGCAGCAGTGCCGACGAAGCGCTGCAGGGTGCCGACGCGCTGGTCGTGGTGACCGAGTGGAAGCAGTTCCGCAGCCCCGATTTCCAGAAGCTGCGCGAGCAGCTGAAGGATGCGGCGGTGTTCGATGGCCGCAATCTGTACGAGCCGGCCGAGGTGGAAGCTGCAGGCCTGGCCTACTACGGCATCGGCCGGGGGCGTTCGTTGCATGTCTGAGCTGCCGAGTGAACGCGAGCAGGCGCTGGAAGCGCGCCTGGTCGAGCTGGAAATGCGCGTGTCCTTCCAGGAACACGCGCTTGCCGAACTGAGCGATGCACTGGCCGACGCGCGCATGGAAGGCAGCCGCAATGCCGGCATCCTGCGCGTGCTGCTGGAAGACCTGGGCAAGGTCCGCAACGCTCTGAATTCTTCCGATCCGGCGAGCGAACCGCCGCCGCCGCACTACTGATCCGAACTCTATGAGCGATACCCTCCGCGACCAGCTGATGGGCCTGGGCTTCAAGCCAGCGCCCAAGCCCGAGCGCAAGAATGATGGCCCCCGCCGTGATGGCCGCCCGCAGGGCAAGGGTGGCAATGGCAATGGAAAGCCGCAGGGCGCAGGCAAGGGCGAGCACAAGCCCGGCGAGCGCCGTGGCCATGGCCACCACGCTGGAGCCGGCAAGCCCGGCGGCCAGGCGCGTGGCCAGGGCCAGCAGGGCCCGCGCAAGCCGCGCAGTGCCGAAGAGATGGATCTGGCCAAGGCCTATGCCATCCGTGCGCAGAAGGAAAAGGAAGAGCGCATCCAGGCCGAGCGCCTGAAGCAGGAAGAAGCGCGCGTGCGCCGCGAGGCGAAGGCCAAGCTGGAAGAGCTGCTGAAGGACAAGGGCCTGAATGCCGAGGAGGCCGACATTGCCCGCCACTTCCCGTACGGCGGCAAGATCAAGCGCATCTACGTGACCGCCGAACAGCTGACTGCGCTCAATGCCGGTGAACTGGGCGTGGTCCAGCTCAATGGCCGCTACCTGCTGGTCACCGCCGAAGTGCTGGCGCAGTCCGAGGCGGTGTTTGCCGCATCGGTGGCGCTGAAGGTCGATCCGAATGCGCCGGCCGAGGAAGATCCGTACGCCGACCCGCAGTTCCAGGTGCCGGACGACCTGGTCTGGTAATGAGTGCGGTTGGTTGATGGGAACGCCGGGCAATGCCCGGCGTTTTCATTGCTGGGCGCGGCTGCCGGTGCGGCGTGCGCGGATCAGCGGCAGGCTCAGCGCGAAGAAGCACAGCAGGGCACCTATCAGGGCGAAAGCACTGCCGGCCAGGAACGCGGTGCGGCCGTCGTCGATCTTCCACAGCTGGCCGGCGATGAGCGCGCCGAGCACGCCGCCGACGCCGGACGAGAATCCATACAGCAGGCCCTGGCCATGGCCGTTGAGGCGGCCCGGGAAATAAGTGGCCAGCATCTGCATCGCTGCCGCGAAGAAGGCGGCAAAGCCGAGCGCATGGGCGCTCTGCGCGACCAGCATCACCGGCAGGTTCTGCGGGAACAACGCGGTCACCGCCCAGCGCAGGCAGGAGCTGACCAGGGCGATCAGCAGCATCCAGCTGGCGTCGTAGCGGCGGAAGAAGCGGCCGATGGTGAAGAACACGCCGACCTCGAATACCACGCCGATGGTCCACAGCAGGCCGAGGGTGGAGGTGCGGTAGCCGTGGTGGTCCATGTAGACCGAGAAGAACGTGTAGTACGGTCCGAACGAGAGCTGCTCCATGAACGCGGCCAGGAAGAACGCCAGCACTGGTGGCCGGCGCACGATCTGCCAGAAACCAGTGGCATCGCCGTCGGCCTTGCTGATGTCACGTGCATAGTGGTTGCTGAAGGCCGAGGCCACCATCAACACGAACAACGGCAGCATCATCCACGGCAGCAGCGCGGCGCGGTTGCCGCTGCCATCGCCCTCGATCAACCAGCCGAACAGGGTCACGATGGCGATGAAGCCGAGCGAGCCCCAGACCCGGATCAGGCCGTAGCGATGACTGTCGCTGCCGAGGTGGGTGAGGGTGATCGACTCGAACTGCGGCATCACCGCGTTGTAGAAGAAGCAGAACACCACCATCGCCGGGTACATCCATGGCTGTGGCAGCGGCAGCAGGAAGGCGGTGAAACTGATCAGGGCCAGCACGCACCCCAGTCGCAGCAGGCGGATCGGTCGTGGCGAGGCCGCGGCCAGCGTGGTCCAGGTGCTGGGAGCGACCACACGGGTGGCATACCACAGGCCCATCATCACGCTGATGGCGGTGACGCTCATGCCGCGCGCGGTCAGGAACAGGCTCCAGTACGGAGTGAACGCACCGAGCGCCGCGTAGTAGAACAGGTAGAAGCTGGAAAGACGGGCAACGGGAACGGTCATCGCAGAATAATGCACGGTAGCGCCGGGCCATGCCCGGTGGACAGGAGATGACGCCGGGCATGGCCCGGCGCTACCGGATCATTCGGGATCGTAGTCGAGGTTGGAGGCCAGCCAGCGCTCGGCCTGGGCGCGATCCACGCCTTTGCGCCGGGCGTAGTCGCCCACCTGCTCGCGGCTGAGCCGGCCGACCACGAAGTATTGGCTCTGCGGATGGCTGAAGTAGTAGCCGGATACCGCTGCGGTGGGAAGCATCGCGAAGCTTTCGGTCAGTTCCATGCCGGCGTTGGCTTCTGCCTGCAGCAGGTCGAACAGGCGGCGCTTCTCGCTGTGCTCAGGGCAGGCGGGATAGCCGGGAGCCGGGCGGATGCCGCTGTACTGCTCGTCGATCAGCGCCTCGTTGTCCAGCGTCTCGGCGTGGTCGTAGCCCCAGAATTTGGTACGCACGCGCTGGTGCAGGCGCTCGGCCAGCGCTTCGGCGAAGCGATCGGCGAGGGCCTTCAGCAGGATCGCGTTGTAGTCGTCGTGGTCGGCCTCGAACCGGGCCACGTGTGCATCGATGCCGATCCCGGCGGTGACCGCGAATGCACCGATCCAGTCCTGGCGGCCACTGTCGGCCGGTGCGATGAAGTCGGCCAGGCAGAAGTCCGGGCGCTCGGCGGGCTTGTCCACCTGCTGGCGCAGGAAGTGCAGGGTGGTCTCGCCCTGGGGGTGCTGCACGCGCACGTCGTCGCCGATGCTGTTGGCCGGCCACAGGCCGAACACGGCCTTGGCGGTCAGCCATTTTTCGCCGACGATGCGCTCGAGCATCGCGCGGGCATCCTTGTACAGATCGCTGGCCTGGGTGCCGACGATCTCGTCAGTGAGGATGGCGGGGTACTTGCCGGCCAGTTCCCAGGCCTGGAAGAACGGGGTCCAGTCGATGTAGGGCACCAGTTCGGCCAGCGGGTAGTCGTCGAACACGTGCAGGCCGGGCTGATTCGGAGCCGGCGGTACATAGCTGTCCCAGTCGCCCTGGAACTTCTGTCCGCGTGCGTGTTCCAGCGAGACCAGACGCTTGGCATCGCCGCGGTTGCGGTGGCGCGCGCGGATCTCGGCGTAGTCGGCTTCGTTGGCGGCGACGAAGGCCTCCCGCAGGTCGCGCGAGATCAGCGACTGGGCCACGCCGACCGCACGCGAGGCATCCTTCACCCACACCGTGGGCGCCTTGTAGTGCGGGTCGATCTTCAGCGCGGTGTGCGCGCGCGAGGTGGTCGCGCCGCCGATCAGCAGCGGCAGGTCGAAGCCCTGGCGCTCCATCTCGCGGGCGACGTGGCTCATTTCCTCCAGCGAGGGCGTGATCAGGCCGGACAGGCCGATCAGGTCCGCATTGTGCTCGCGCGCGGCGTCGAGGATCTTCTGCGCCGGTACCATCACGCCAAGGTCGATCACCTCGAAGTTGTTGCAGGCCAGGACCACGCCGACGATGTTCTTGCCGATGTCGTGCACATCGCCCTTCACCGTGGCCATGATGATGCGGCCGTTGCTCTTGGCGGTATCGCCGCTGCGTGCCTTTTCAGCTTCGATGTAAGGCAGCAGGTAGGCCACGGCCTTCTTCATCACCCGCGCGGATTTCACCACCTGCGGCAGGAACATCTTGCCGGCGCCGAACAGGTCGCCGACCACGTTCATGCCATCCATCAACGGGCCTTCGATCACGTCCAGCGGGCGGCTCGATGCCTGCCGTGCCAGCTCGGTGTCTTCTTCGACCCATGCGTCCAGGCCGTGCACCAGTGCATGTGCCAGGCGCTGCGCGACCGGCTTCTCGCGCCAGGCCAGGTCCTCGGTCTTCGCTGCGCCCTTCTTGCCCTTGTAGCGCTCGGCAATCTCCAGCAGGCGCTCGGTGGCGTCGCTGCGGCGGTTGAGGATCACATCCTCGACGCGCTCGCGCAGCTCCGGCTCCAGCTCGTCGTAGATCGGCATGGCGCCGGCGTTGACGATGCCCATGTCCATGCCGGCAGCAATGGCGTGATACAGGAACACCGAGTGGATCGCCTGGCGCACGGTCTCGTTGCCACGGAACGAGAACGAGACGTTGGAGACGCCGCCGGATACATGGCAGTGCGGCAGGGTCTGCTTGATGATGCGGGTGGCTTCGATGAAGTCCACCGCATAGTTGTCGTGCTCTTCGATGCCGGTGGCGACGGCGAAGATGTTCGGGTCGAAGATGATGTCCTGCGGCGGGAAACCGATCTCATCGACCAGTAGGCGGTAGGCGCGGGTGCAGATCTCGACCTTGCGCGCGCAGGTATCGGCCTGGCCCGCCTCGTCGAAGGCCATCACCACCGCGGCCGCGCCATAGCGCAGCACCTTGCGCGCATGCTCGCGGAACAGCGCTTCGCCTTCCTTCAGCGAGATCGAGTTGACCACGCTCTTGCCCTGCAGGCACTTCAGGCCGGCCTCGATCACGCTCCACTTGGAGGAATCGACCATCACCGGAATGCGCGCGATGTCCGGCTCGGACATGATCAGGTTGAGGTAGCGGGTCATCGCCGCTTCCGAATCGATCAGGCCCTCGTCCATGTTGACGTCGAGGATCTGCGCGCCGCTGGCCACCTGCTGGCGGGCCACGTCCACCGCCTCTTCGTAGCGACCTTCCTTGACCAGCTTGCGGAACTGCGCGCTGCCGGTGACGTTGGTGCGCTCACCGACGTTGATGAACAGCAGGTCCGGGGTGATGACCAGAGGTTCCAGGCCGGACAGGCGGGTAGGGTGGACAGGCGTCATGGTTGGCGGCGGCTCAACAGCAATAGGGCGGAGAATGCGGGACGGTGGCGGCGACGTTCATGCAGCCTGTTCCTGCGCGCCGGGCAGGGCTCGCGGCGGCAGACCGGCCACCGCCTGCGCGATCGCGCGGATGTGGTCGGGCGTGGAGCCGCAGCAGCCACCGACCAGGTTCAACAGCCCAGCCTCGGCGAAGCCACGCAGGGTCGCGGCCATTTCTTCAGGCGTTTCGTCGTACTCGCCGAACGCGTTGGGCAGGCCTGCGTTGGGATGCGCACTGACATGGCAGTCCGACACCTGTGACAGGGTTTCCACATGCGGGCGCATCGCATCGGCGCCCAGCGCGCAGTTCAGGCCGATCGACAGCGGCCGCGCATGCGCCAATGAGGCATGGAAGGCCTCGGCGGTCTGCCCGGACAGGGTGCGTCCCGATGCATCGGTGATGGTGCCGGAGATCATTACCGGCAGCCGCGCACCACGTGCATCGAAGGCTTCCTCCACGGCATACAGGGCGGCCTTGGCATTGAGCGTGTCGAAGATGGTCTCGACCATGATGGTGTCTGCACCACCGTCGATCAGGCCGTCGATGGCTTCGCGATAGGTGCCGCGCAGCTCGTCGAAACTGGTGTTGCGGAAGCCGGGATCGTTCACGTCGGGGCTGATCGAGGCCGTGCGGCTGGTCGGCCCGAGCACGCCGATGACAAAGCGCGGCTTGCCCGGCGTGGTCGCGGCCACGGCATCGCAGCAGGCGCGTGCGACTGCCGCCCCGGCCTTGTTCAACTCGTACACCAGGTGTTCAAGGTGGTAGTCGGCCTGGCTGACCGAGGTGGCGTTGAAGGTGTTGGTCTCGACCAGATCCGCGCCAGCGTCCAGGTACGCAGTGTGGATGTCGGCGATGATCTGCGGCCGGGTCAGCAGCAGCAGATCGTTGTTGCCCTTCAGGTCATGGCCTTCCTGCGCTGCGTGGTCGCAGCCGGGGCCATGGGCATGGTCGAAGCCACCGGCGAAGCGCTCGCCACGATAGTCGTCTTCCTGCAGCCCATGGCGCTGGATCATCGTGCCCATCGCGCCATCGATGATCAGGATCCGCTCGCGCAGGGCATCGAGCAGGGCATTGGCACGATCGGGATGCAACCAGGGCAGGGCGGGCATGGCGGTCTCGGGCTCAGGGCTTGTTGGCGATCAGCGAAATCACTTCGAAGTGCGGCGGGCGCTTCTCGCGGGTGACGGTCTCCAGGCTCGACACCTGCAGGCCGGCCTTGTCGACGAACTTGCGCAGTTCCTTGTCGCTGAAACCGAGGTTGACGTGGCCGTAGGCCTCCACCGCGGCCTTGTGTTCGTGCCGGGCCAGGCTGCACAGCAGCAGGCGGCCGCCGGGGCGCAGCACGCGCGCGGCTTCGGTTACTGCCTGCGCCGGCTTGCTGGCATAGGTCAGCGCGTGCATCAGCACCACCAGGTCGAAGCTGCGGTCCTTGAACGGCAGGGCATGCATGTCGCCTTCGCGCACTTCCACGTTGGGCAGGCGGCGCAGGCGCTCGCTGGCGGCGGCAACCACGCGCGCACTGGTGTCGATGCAGATGTAGCGCTTGGCATGCGGGGCCACCAGTTCGGCCAGCACGCCGTCACCGGAGGCGATATCGAGCACGTCACCGGTTTCCAGCAGCGGCAGCGCGGTGCGTGCAAGCGCTTCCCAGGTACGACCCGGGGAGTAGTGCCGCTCCATGTCGCCGGCCACGCTGTCGGCCCAGTTCTGGTCGGAGGCACGGTGGGCCAGCACGGCGGCAACCCGTTCAGCATCCTGGCGCAGCAGCGGGTCGTCGCTTCCGTTGCTCAATGCATGCCACAATGCGCGCTGCGCCGGGTCCAGCTGGGCCTCGTCGAAGCGGTAGTAGGCCGACACGCCGGCACGGCGGTCGCGCACCAGACCGGCTTCCTTCAGGCGCGCCAGGTGGGTGGACACGCGCGGCTGCGCCAGCCGGGTAATCGCCGACAATTCGGCCACGGTCAGCTCCTCCTGCTCCAGCAGCGCCAGCAGGCGCACGCGGGTGGCATCGGCGAACACCTTCAGGCGTGTCGACCAGTCTTCCAGATCCATAAATATCTACCTATCGCGATATAGAGATATATTCGCTGAGGTTGCCTGTCCCGGTCAAGTCGCTGGCGTACGGAAGCCCTCGGCCCCGTTACAATCTGGGCACCTGGGCGCGCCGTGTGCGGCCCACATCATCATGTACCCGGGAGGGTGTTGTGGATTTCAGCTTTACTGAAGAGCAGTTGATGCTGCAGGACGTGGCGCGGCGCATCGCGCAGGAGAAGATCGCCCCCAGCGCGGAGCACCATGACCGCACCGGCGAATTCCCGTTGGACAACATCCGCCTGCTGGGCGAGAACGGCCTGATGGGCATCGAAGTGCCGGCCGAGTACGGCGGCGCGGGCATGGACCCGATTGCGTACGTGCTGGCGATGGTGGAGGTCGCCGCCGGTGATGCTGCGCACTCGACCATCATGTCGGTCAACAATTCGCTGTTCTGCAACGGCATCCTCACCCACGGCAATGAAGCGCAGAAGCAGAAGTACGTGCGTGCCATCGCCGAAGGTGAGGCCATTGGCGCGTTCGCGCTGACCGAGCCGCAGTCCGGGTCTGACGCCACTGCCATGCGCTGCCGCGCGGTCAAGCAGGCCGACGGCTCCTTCGTCATCAACGGCAAGAAGAGCTGGATCACCTCCGGCCCGGTGGCCAAGTACATCGTGTTGTTTGCGATGAGCGAGCCGGACAAGGGCGCGCGTGGCATTACCGCGTTCATGATCGACACCGACAAGGCGGGCTTCGGCCGCGGCAAGACCGAGCCGAAGCTGGGCATCCGCGCATCGGCCACCTGCGAGATCGAGTTCAACGATTACGTGGCACAGGCCGAAGACGTGCTGGGCCAGGAAGGCGAGGGCTTCAAGATCGCCATGGGCGTGCTCGATGCTGGCCGCATCGGCATTGCTTCGCAGGCCATCGGCATCGCCCGCGCCGCCTATGAAGCGACGATCGAGTATGTGAAGGAGCGCAAGGCATTCGGCGCCGCAATCGGCACCTTCCAGATGACCCAGGCCAAGATCGCCGACATGAAGTGCAAGCTGGACGCAGCGCTGCTGCTGACCCTGCGCGCGGCGTGGGTGAAGGGCCAGGGCAAGCGCTTCAGCAATGAAGCGGCCATTGCCAAGCTGACCGCTTCGGAAGCGGCGATGTGGATCACCCACCAGGCCGTGCAGATCCACGGCGGCATGGGTTACTCCAAGGAAATGCCGCTGGAGCGCTACTTCCGTGATGCCAAGATCACCGAGATCTACGAAGGTACCTCGGAGATCCAGCGCCTGGTGATCGCCCGCAACGAGACCGGGCTGCGCTGAGACACCGCCCTGGTAGTTGCCAACCTTGGTTGGCACGGATCGGAGAGCGCCAACCAAGGTTGGCATCTACCAGGCCGTAAGGAAAAAGGCCCCGGATCGCTCCGGGGCCTTTTCATTTCAGCTCACCATCGGATCAACGATCCGGGCGGTGTGCGGTTTCCGCGTCGCGCTGGCGTTCCATGAACTCCTTGGAGGGTTCATCCAGCTTGTCGCCCAGCATGCGGCGCACGACCACGAAGAACACCGGGATCATCAGCAGGCCGAGCAGGGTGGCGAACAACATGCCGCCGATCACACCGGTGCCGATGGCGTGGCGGGAGTTGGCGCCGGCGCCACTGGAGATCGCCATCGGGATCACGCCCATGATGAACGCGAACGAGGTCATCAGGATCGGGCGGAAGCGCAGGCGGGCGGCCTCGATGGTCGCATCGCGCAGGTTCTTGCCTGCGGCACGCTGCTCCACCGCGAACTCGACGATCAGGATCGCGTTCTTCGCGGCCAGGCCGATCACGGTGATCAGGCCGATCTTGAAGAACAGATCGTTGGGCAGGCCACGCATCATCGACAGCGCCAGTGCACCGAGCACGCCCAGCGGAACCACCAGCAGCACCGCTACCGGGATCGACCAGCTTTCATACAGCGCGGCCAGGCACAGGAACACCACCACGATGGACAGCACCAGCAGCAGGGTCGCGGCATTGCCGGCCAGGATTTCCTGGTAGGACATGCCCGACCAGTCATAGCCGAAGCCGGCCGGCAGGTCGTCGGCGACGATTGCCTCCATGGTCTGCATTGCTTCACCCGAGCTGGTGCCCGGGGCCTGCGAGCCGACGATGTTGATCGCCGAGTAGCCGTTGTAGCGGCTCAGCGACGGTGGTGCCGAGACCCACTCGGACTTGACCACCGTGTTGAGCGGGATCATCGAGTTGGTGCCATCGGCGTTCTTGACCAGGCTGGACGGGCTGTAGAAGCTCTTCAGCGACTCCTGGCCGGTGCGGTACGGGCCATCGGCCTGCATGGTCACGCGTTTGATGCGGCCTTCGTAGAAGAAGTCGTTGACGTACACCGGGGCCAGCATCAGCTGGATGGTGCTGTACACGTCCGACACCGACATGCCCATCGACTGTGCCTGCACACGGTCGACATGCAGCTGCAGCTGCGGGGCGTTTTCCAGGCCGTTCGGGCGCACGCCGACCAGATGGTCCGGCTTCTGCGCGGCCTGGCCGAGCAGGATGTTGCGCGCCTGGGTCAGCTGTTCGTAGCCGGCACCGCTGCGGTCCTGCAGCCACATGTCGAAGCCGCCGAACTGGCCCAGACCCTGCACGGTGGGCAGGTTGACCACGAAGATCTGCGCTTCCTTGATGCCGTAGAACGCGCCGTTCATGTTCTGGATGAACTCCGGCGCGGTGAACTTGCGTTCCTCCCACGGCTTCAGGCGGATGAAGCCCATGCCCACGTTCTCGCCGGAACCGACGAAGCTGAAGCCGGCCACCTGCAGCATGCCTTCATAGCCATCCTGCTTTTCCAGCACGCCACGCATCTGCGCGAACACTTCGTTGGTCTGGCCCTTGGTCGAACCCGGCGGCAGCTGCACGATCGCCAGCGCATAGCCCTGGTCTTCTTCGGGCAGGAAGCTGCCCGGCATGCGGGTGAACAGGAAGCCGCACAGCGCGGTCAGCACCACGAACAGGATCATCCAGCGCGGGGCGTGGCGCACCGCCGAGGTGATGTGGCCCACATAGGTGTGGCTGATCTTGTCGTAGTACTTGTTGAAGGTGCGGTAGATGATGTTCGGGTTGTCGTTGTGCGTCGGCTTGAGGAACGTCGCGCACAGCGCCGGGGTGAAGCCCAGCGCCAGGAATGCCGAGAACGCCATCGAGATGGCGATGGTCAGCGCGAACTGCTTGTAGATTTCACCGGCGGCGCCGCCCTGCAGGGCCGACGGGATGAACACCGCGGCCAGCACCACGGTGATCGCCACCACCGCGCCGGTGATCTGGGTCATCGCCTTCTGCGTGGCCGGCTTCGGCGCCAGGCCTTCCTCGGTCATGATGCGCTCGACGTTCTCGATCACCACGATCGCGTCATCGACCACGATGCCGATCGCCAGCACCATCGCGAACAGGGTCAGCTGGTTGATCGTGAAGCCGATCATCCACATGCCCAGGAAGGTACCGAGCAGGGCCACCGGGATGACCAGGGTCGGGATCAGCGTGGCGCGGAAGTTCTGCAGGAAAATCAGCATCACCAGGAACACCAGCAAGACCGCTTCGAACAGGGTCTTGACCACTTCCTGGATCGAGATCTTGACGAAGGTGGTGCTGTCGTACGGCGAGAACCAGGTCACGCCGGACGGGAAGCTGGGCTGCAGCTCGTCCATCTTGGCGCGCACCGCATCGGCCACGTTCAGGGCGTTGGCGCCCGGCAGCAGCTGGATCGCGAAGGCGCCGGTCGGCTTGCCGTTGTACTGGGTATCGAAGCCGTAGTTGTTGGCGCCGAAGGCGACGCGGGCGATGTCCTTCAGCAGCACGCGCGAGCCGTCAGGATTGGCCCGCAGGATGATGTCCTCGAACTCCTGCGGCGAGCTGAAGCGGCCCTCGGCCGAGACGGTCGCGGTGAAGTGCTGGCCTTCCGGCGACGGGTCCGAACCCAGCGCGCCGGCAGCGAACTGCACGTTCTGCGCGCGTACCGCGGCCAGCACCTGGCTGGCCGACAGGCCGTAGCCCTGCATCTTTTCCGGGTTGAGCCAGATGTTCATGGCGTACTCGGAACCGAACTGCTGGGTGCTGCCGACGCCGGGGATACGCGAGACCTGGTCGAGCACGCGCGAACCGACGATGTCGTTCAGCGCGTCACGGTTGATGGTCGGGGTATCGGAACGCAGTGCGATGACCATCAGGAAGCCGGCGTTGGCCTTGGCCACCACCACGCCCTGCTGGGTCACTTCCGAAGGCAGGCGTGGCGTGGCCAGCGACACCTTGTTCTGCACCTGCACCTGGGCGATGTCCGGATCGGTGCCGGTCTCGAAGGTGAGGGTGATCGAGGCGCGGCCGTTGGAGGCGGACGAGGAGCTGAAGTACAGCAGGTGATCGATGCCGGTCAGCTGCTGCTCGATCACCTGGGTGACCGATTTTTCGGTGGTATCCGCGCTGGCGCCCGGGTAAGTGGCCGAGACGGTCACCTGCGGCGGGGCGATGTTGGGATAGGACTCGACGCCGAGGTTGAGGATCGCGATCACGCCGCTGAGCGAGATCAGGATCGCAACCACCCAGGCGAAGACTGGATGTTCGATGAAAAATTTAGGCATGACGGAAGGTTCCCGTTACTGCTTGTTCGAATCGGTGGCGGCCGGCTTGGCCGCATCGGCCTGCTCGGGCTTGGCTGCATCGGCCGGCGCCTTGGCCGCGGCCGGTGCTGCGCCCGCCGGAGCGGCGCCGCCAGCGGCAGGCTTGCCGTTGGCATCCTGGCCCGGGGTCCACGGCTTGGCCACCGCCGGTGCGCCTTCCTTGACCTTCTGCACGCCGGCCACGATCACCTTGTCACCGGCGGCCAGGCCGTCGCTGACCAGCCAGCTGCCGTTCTGCGCACCATCGGTCTTGACGTTCTTGCGCACGACCTTGCCGTCGGTGCCGACCACCATCACGTAACCGCCGGTGGTGTCGCGCAGCAGCGCCTGCTGCGGCACCAGGTAGGCGTTGTTGCGTTCGCCCAGGTTGGCCTGGAAGCTGACGAAGGCACCCGGCAGCAGGATCTGCTGCGGGTTCGGCAGCTGCGCACGCAGCGACACCGCGCCGGTGGCCGGGTCGACCGTGGTCGAGGAGAAGTCCAGGGTGCCCGGTTCGCTGTAGGTGCTGCCGTCGGCCAGCTTGACGTTGACCGTGGCCTTGCCGTCGCCCGACAGCGCCAGCGCGCCCTTGGCCTGCTGCGCGCGCAGCTGGGTCAGCTCATCCACGCTCAGCGAGAAGTTCACGTACAGCGGGTCGAGCTGGTCGACGGTGGTCAGCAGGGTCACATCGCCCTGGCCGACCAGCGCGCCTTCGGTGACCTGCTGCTTGTTGGCCACGCCACTGATCGGCGCGGTCACTTCGGTGTAGCCCAGGTTGATGCGCGAAGAGGTCACTGCCGCTTCGGCCTGCTTGACCGCGGCCAGCGCGGTGCGTTCGGCCGATTCGGCGTTGTCCAGGTCGGACTTGGAAACGAACTGCTGCGGGGCCAGCGAGCGCGCACGGTCGGCGGCGACCTTGGCGTTGGCGTAGGTTGCACGGGCAGAGGCCAGCTGCGCCTCGGATGCATTGAGCGAGGCGCGCAACGGGGCCGGATCGATCAGGAACAGGGTCTGGCCCTGCTTGACCTGGGAGCCTTCCTGGTAGACGCGCTTGAGCAGCACGCCCGGCACGCGCGCACGCACGTCGGCGCTGCGGAACGGCGACAGGCGGCCGACCAGCTCACGCTGCAGCGGCAAGGTCTGCGGCTTGGCGTCGATCACGCCCACCTCCGGCGGCGGGGGCATCTGCTGTTCCGGCTTCTTGCAGGCAGCCAGCGCGACAGCAACGGCGCACGTCAGGGCAAGGGTGCGGAGTGGGGCGGTCATCAGGAGGAACTCCGGGGTTGGTTTGTAGACGGGGCCGGCGACGGCTGTGGCGCAAAGGCGCGCAGGAAGCTGTCGACGGAGAACTCTGCCCAGCGCCGACGCAGCTGCGCGTCATCACGATGGGGGGTATGGAAGCGCTGTTTGTCGAAATCCTGACCGGCGATCATGCTCAGCAGCAGTTCGGCCATGAAGTGCGGGTCGTCATGCCGGAGCTGACCACTCCTGCAAACGGTTTCAATCCATTCAGCAAGATGAAGCGTCAACGCGCCGGCACCATGCCGGTACAGCGTACGCGCCTCTTCGGGAAACTGGGACGCGTCGGCGGCAATCAGCCGACAGGCCTGTCCTACGTGCGGCTGGTTGAAATGCTCCAGGAAGTCGGTGGCGAACTGGAGCAGGCTGGCACGCAGGTCGTCACTGCGGAGTGCACGAACCATGGCCCCGGTGGCGTGGCCGACATGGCGCTGCATCACCCGGCGCAGCAGTTGCTGCTTGCTGCCGTAGCGCGAATACAGGGTCTGCTTGGAGCATCCGGCGTGCTGCGCCACCGCGTCCATGCTCATCTGCATGCCCTGTTGGGCCAGCAGTTCGCGCACGGCGTCGAACACGCGCTCATCGCGCGCGTCGAGGGCAACGGGGAGGTAGGCCGGATTCACGCGGTGGACTATACCGTCCAGTTCAGGATTGTGGAATCGCACAGTCGTCGCCGCGTGTGTCTTCCGGTAACACGCTTTGCCGATCCTGTCGGCAGTGCTGCGTGCCTTGATCACTCCATACCGGAGCGAACTGAATAGGCGTCTAAACCGCAGCAAACCCGAATCTACTTATTCCGTCCTGCAGCAAGGCCTTTTCGTGCGGTAGGGCTACAATTTCATTTTCCCAACTGAGCAAGCGCCCCGCTCTGCCATGAAACCGCAAAAGACCGCAGCCAAGACCGTGAAAAACAAGACCAAACCAGCAGAGTCGGAGGTCGCAGTGACCGCTGGTTTCTCCCTGGAGCCGGTGTACACGGCTTTGCGCAAGCGCTACCCGGCGGCCGCACAGGCCGAAGCAGTGGCCTTCGCCACTGATTTCTACAAGCGCATGGAGGCGGACGAGTTCCCGCACCACAGCGCCGAAGAGTGGGCCGCGCTCGCGGCTGAGACGCTGGAGTTCGCCCGTGCCCGCAAGGCCGGCAAGGCCAACGTCCGCGTGTTCAATCCGACTGCCAAGGTCAACGGTTGGGAATCGCCGCACACCGTGCTGCAGATCGTCAACGACGACATGCCGTTCCTGGTCGACACCGTCACCATGTCGCTGGCCGAACAGGGCGTCGGCGTCCACGTGCTGGGCCACCCGGTGCTGCGCTTCACCCGCGACAAGGCCGGCAAGCTGGTCAAGGTCGGTGACGGCCAGCTGGAATCGGTGATGCTGCTGGAGATCGACCGCCAGCCGGCCGAGGCCATGGCCGCCATCGAGCAGGCGATCAACAAGGCGCTGGATGAAGTGCGTGCGATCGTGCGCGACTGGCAGCCGATGCAGGACAAGGCGCTGGCGCTGGCCGACGACCTTGGCAGCCGCCAGCTGCCGGTCGACGATGCCTCGCGCAAGGAAGCGCAGGAATTCCTGCGCTGGGCCGCCGACAACCACTTCACCTTCTTCGGCTACCGCGAGTACCGCGTCGAGAAGCAGGGCAAGGAAGACGTGCTGGCGCCGCTGAACGACACCGGCCTGGGCCTGATGCGCGGCAAGGACAAGTCCGCTGCACGTCCGGTCAAGACCCTCGCCGCGCAGGGCCTGAACACCACGTCCGGGCTGAAGGACGCGCTGATCCTGACCAAGACCAATGCCCGTTCGCGCGTGCACCGCGCCGGTTACATGGACTATATCGGCGTGCTGGAATTCGACGCCAAGGGCAAGATCATCGGCGAGCAGCGCTTCCTCGGCCTGTTCACCTCCAGCGCCTACAACCGTCGCCCGTGGGAAATTCCGCTGGTGCGCCAGCGCTACGAACACGTGATGAAGCAGTCCGGCCTGGCCGGCTCGAGCCACAGCGGCAAGGCGCTGCGTCATATCCTGGAAACCCTGCCGCGCGAAGAACTGTTCCAGTCCAGCGAGGACGAACTGTTCCGCACCGCAATGGGCGTGCTGGGCCTGCAGGAGCGCGTGCGCAGCCGCCTGTTCCTGCGCCGTGACAAGTACAGCCGTTTCATTTCCGCGCTGGTCTACCTGCCGCGCGAGCGTTTCAACACCGACGTGCGCCTGCGCATCGAAGCGATGCTGAAGGAAGCGCTGCACGGTGAGTACGTGGACAGCTCGGTGGTGCTGGGCGAATCGCCGCTGGCCCAGGTGCACCTGATCGTGCGCCCGAAGCCGGGCGAGATGCTCGACGTCGATACCGCCGAACTGGAGCAGAAGCTGGCCCAGGTGCTGCGCAACTGGCAGGACGATCTGCGCGAAGCGCTGGTTACCCGCCATGGTGAAGCCGAAGGCCTGCGCATCGCTGCGCGTATCGGCAAGGCGCTGCCGGCCGGTTACATCGAAGACAACAGCACCGCTGTTGCCGCCAACGATGTCAGCCAGCTCGACGCTCTGACCGGCCCGGACGACCTGCGCCTGAGCCTGCAGGCGGTGCCGCGTGAATCCGGTGATGGCCTGCGCCTGAAACTGTATCGCCAGCTGGATGACATCCCGCTGTCGGACGCGCTGCCGATGATGGAAAACATGGGCCTGCGCGTGATCGCCGAGCGTCCTTACCGCCTGTCGGTGGACAACGCGCCGGTGTACGTGCAGGACTTCGAGGTCGAATCGACCGCCGGTGCGATCGATGCCGCCAGTGTCGATGAAGCCTTCGGCGAGACCTTCGCCCGCGTCTGGCACGGCGATGCCGAGAACGATGCGTTCAACCGCCTGGTGCTGGCTGCCGGCCTGCACTGGCGCCAGGTCGCCATGCTGCGTGGCTACTGCAAGTACCTGCTGCAGACCGGCGTGCCGTTCTCGCAGGCCTACGTGGAAGGCACCTTCACCCGTTACCCGCTGCTGGCACGCCTGCTGGTGGAGCTGTTCGAAGCCCGCTTCGATCCGGCCACCGGCCACGAAAGCAAGGACGACATCGCCGCCGGCCAGGCCCAGCTGAAGGCACACCTGGATGTGCTGGCTGCAGGTGACGAGGCCACGCTGAAGGTGCTCAAGACCGTGGTCGATGCCCGCAAGGGTGACCGCGATGCGCAGATGCAGGCCGCGCGTGATGCGCTGCTGAAGCTGATGGACCGCGTGTCGAGCCTGGACGAGGACCGCATCCTGCGCTCGTTCATGGGCGTGATCGATGCGACCCTGCGCACCAGCTACTACCAGACCGATGCCAATGGCCAGCACGGCCATGTCATCAGCTTCAAGTTCGATTCGGCGCTGGTGCCGGACCTGCCCAAGCCGCGTCCGTACCGCGAAATCTTCGTGTACGGCCCGCGCGTGGAAGGTACCCACCTGCGCTTTGGTGCGGTGGCCCGTGGTGGCCTGCGCTGGTCGGATCGTCGCGAAGACTTCCGCACCGAGGTGCTGGGCCTGGTCAAGGCGCAGATGGTCAAGAACACCGTCATCGTACCGGTTGGCGCGAAGGGCGGCTTCTTCGCCAAGATGCCGCCGGTGAACGGCGACCGCGATGCGATCTTCGCCAACGGTGTGGCCTGCTACAAGCTGTTCATCCAGGGCCTGCTGGACATCACCGACAACATCGTCAACAACAAGATCGTGCCGCCGGTGGATGTGGTCCGTCATGACATGGACGATCCGTACCTGGTGGTGGCCGCCGACAAGGGCACCGCGACCTTCTCCGACATCGCCAACGGCCTGGCCATCGCGCACGGCTTCTGGATGGGCGATGCCTTCGCCTCCGGTGGTTCGGTCGGTTACGACCACAAGGGCATGGGCATCACCGCTCGCGGTGCGTGGGAGTCGGTCAAGCGCCACTTCCGTGCGCTGGGCCGTGACAGCCAGAGCCAGGACTTCACTGCGGTCGGCGTCGGCGACATGTCCGGCGACGTGTTCGGCAACGGCATGCTGCTGTCGCGCCACATCCGCCTGCTGGCTGCGTTCGACCACCGCCACATCTTCCTGGACCCGAACCCGGATGCGGCCACCACGTTCGTCGAGCGTGAGCGCCTGTTCACCGTGCCGCGTTCGAGTTGGGCAGACTACGATGCCAAGCTGATCAGCAAGGGCGGCGGCGTGTACCCGCGCAGCCTGAAGTCGATCGAGATCACCCCGCAGGTGCGTGACGTGCTGGGCCTGGACGAGAGTGTCAAGGCGCTGTCGCCGAACGATCTGATGAGCGCGATCCTGAAGGCGCCGGTCGACCTGCTGTGGAACGGCGGCATCGGTACCTACGTCAAGGCGGCCAGCGAGCAGCACAGCGATGTCGGCGACCGTGCCAACAACGCACTGCGCGTGAACGGTGGTGAGCTGCGCTGCAAGGTGGTGGGCGAGGGCGGCAACCTGGGCATGACCCAGCTTGGCCGCATCGAAGCTGCCCAGGCCGGCGTGCTGCTCAACACCGACTTCATCGACAATTCGGCCGGTGTGGATACCTCCGACCATGAAGTCAACATCAAGATCCTGCTCAACGATGTGGTGCGGGCCAAGAAGCTGACCGTTGAACAGCGCAACAAGCTGCTGGCGTCGATGACCGACGAAGTGGCCGCGCTGGTGCTCAACGACAACTACCGCCAGAACCAGGCCCTGAGCCTGATGGAACGGATGGCGGTCAAGCGCCTGGGTTCCAAGCAGCACTTCATCCGTACCCTGGAACAGCAGGGCCTGCTCGATCGCCAGATCGAATTCCTGCCGTCCGATGCCGAGCTGTCCCAGCGCAAGGCGCGCGGCCAGGGCCTGACCCGTCCGGAACTGTCGGTGCTGCTGTCCTATTCCAAGCTGGTGGCGTTTGCCCAGCTGCTGGATTCGGACATCCCGGAAGATCCGTACCTGTCCAAGGAACTGCAGCGCTACTTCCCGACGCCGCTGCAGAAGAAGTACGCCGATGCGATGGAGCGTCACCGCCTGAAGCGCGAAATCATCGCCACGGCCGTGACCAACCAGACCATCAACCGCATGGGCGCCACCTTCCTGATGCGCATGCAGGAAGACACCGGCCGTTCCATCGCCGAGGTCGCCAAGGCCTACACCATCAGCCGCGAAACGCTGGACGCGCGCGCGCTGTGGGCACAGATCGACGCCCTCGACGGCACGCTGCCGGAGTCGGTGCAGATCGATGCGCTGGAAGTGATCTGGAAGCTGCAGCGTTCGTTCGTGCGCTGGCTGCTGTCGCGCCCGGGCCCGATGCCGGGCATCACCGAGGCGGTCAACCGCTACCAGGGTCCGTTCAACGACATCCGCGTTGCTTCGGGTGTGCTGCCGGATTCGCAGCGTCCGACCTATGAAGCCCTTGTGGCCGAGTGGAAGGAAAAGGGCCTGCCGTCTGCGCTGGCGCAGCAGCTGGCCGAACTGCACTTCCTGGAGCCGGCGTTCGACATCATCGAACTGGCCCGCACCCGCAAGCTGAAGCCGGTGGATGTGTCCAAGATCCACTTCCGCCTGGGCGACGCGCTGCAGCTGCCGTGGCTGTTCGAGCAGATCGACGCGCTGGAGGTCAATGGCCGTTGGCACGCGGTGGCACGTGGCGTGCTGCGCGACGAACTGGCAGCACACCACCGCAGCCTGGCCGGCCAGGCACTGGGCACCAAGGGCAGCACCGCTGAAGCCAAGGTGGCCGCGTGGATCGGTCGTGACGACAGCAGCCTGCGCTTCACCCTGGCGATGCTGGCTGAACTGGCTGAGCAGAAGACCCTGGATTATCCGACCGTCTCGGTCGCGGTGCAGCGCCTGGGCCAACTGGCTGCACATGGTGCGTAAGTGATGTAGCGCCGGGCCATGCCCGGCGTGCGTTGGACAGAACGGCCCCGCGAAAGCGGGGCCGTTTTTTTGTTTTTAAGGGTAGTGCCGGCCGCTGGCCGGCAACCGCATCTCCGCGCATGGGCGATTGCCGGCCAGCGGCCGGCACTACCGGGTATGCTCTTGTTGGCATACCCACCCGGATCCACCGATGAGCGACACCCCCCGCATCGCTTTCCTGGCCAGCACCACCGAGCCCGCGCAGATGGCCCGCGCGGCGATGGTTTCGCGCTATGGCGACCACGCGCCGGAGCAGGCCGACGTGCTGTGCCCGCTGGGCGGCGACGGCTTCATGCTGCAGACCCTGCATCGGCATGGTCACCTGGGCAAGCCGGTGTTCGGCATGAAACTGGGTACCGTGGGCTTCCTGATGAACCAGTACCGCGGCGACGATGACGTGCAGGCGCGCATCGCCCGTGCCGAGCCGGCCAACCTGCGGCCGTTGGAGATGGTGGCGCTGACCGAATCGGGCACCAGCACCGGTTCGCTGGCCTACAACGACGTGTCATTGCTGCGCCAGACCCGGCAGGCAGCGCATATCGGCATCGATCTCAACGGCCAGGAGCGCGTGGCCGAGCTGATCGGTGACGGTGTACTGGTGGCCACCCCGGCCGGCAGCACCGCCTACAACTATTCGGCGCATGGCCCGGTGCTGCCGCTGGGCTCGCATACCATCGCGCTGACGCCGTTGGCCCCGTACCGGCCGCGGCGCTGGCGCGGGGCGATCCTCAAGGCCGACACCGAGGTGCGCTTCCGCGTGCTTGATCCGTACAAGCGCCCGGTCAGCGTCACTGCCGACTCGCACGAGACCCGTGATGTGGTCGAAGTCACCATCCGCGAGTCCAAGGACCGGCGCGTGACCCTGCTGTTCGACCCGGAGCACAACCTGGAAGACCGGATCCTGAGCGAACAGTTCGTTTTTTGAGGACAATAGGCCGCCGGCCCCGCCGATCGCTTTGAAGGACCCCCACCGATGGGCGACAACTCCCCCCGTTTGCTGACCGTCGCGGTGACCTCGCGCGCCCTGTTCGACCTCGAGGAAAGCCACGCGCTGTTCGAGAGCGATGGCGTGGCGGCCTATGCCGAGTTCCAGCGCCAGCACGAGGACGACATCCTCGGTCCCGGCGTGGCGTTCCCGGTGGTGCGCAAGCTGCTGGCGCTGAACCAGGGCGCCAGCCCCGAGAACCCTCGGGTCGAGGTGATCCTGCTGTCGCGCAACTCGGCCGATACCGGCCTGCGCATCTTCAACTCGATCCAGCACTACGGCCTGGGCATCATCCGTGCGACGTTCACCGCCGGCGAGCCGACCTGGCCGTACGTGAAGCCGTTCGGCACCGACCTGTTCCTGTCGGCCAACCCGGAATCGGTGCGCAGCGCGCTGCGCCATGGGATCGCTGCGGCCACCATCCTGCCCAAACCGCCGGGCGAAACTGCAGCCGCGGCCGCCGACCAGATCGATATCACACGGCCGGCCGGGCAGCTGCGCATCGCCTTCGATGGCGATGCGGTGATCTTCGGTGACGAGAGTGAGCGCATTTCGCGCGAGCAGGGCGTGGAAGCCTTTGGTCGCCATGAGCGGGAGCGTGCGCGCGAGCCGCTCAGCGGCGGGCCGTTCCGCGGTTTCCTGTCGGCCCTGCATACGCTGCAGGAAGTGTTCCCGGCGGGTGATAGTGCGCCGATCCGTACCGCGCTGGTGACCGCGCGCTCGGCACCTGCGCACGAACGGGTGATCCGCACCCTGCGCGAATGGGGTGTGCGCCTGGACGAGGCCCTGTTCCTCGGCGGCCGCCACAAGGGCCCGTTCCTGCAGGCTTTTGGTGCCGACATCTTCTTCGATGATTCGCAGCACAACATCGACAGTGCCCGCGAGCATGTGGCGGCTGGCCACGTGCCGCACGGCGTCGCCAACGAAGGCTGAAACCATGCCGGGTGGGTGCCAACCGTTGGTTGGCACTGCCATGCATCGGCGCCCACCAAGGTGGGCATCTACCAGAGTCCCGTGCTTCCGGTAGTTGCCAACCTTGGTTGGCACCTCGGTTGAACGGCGCCCACCAAGGTGGGCGGCTACCGGTTATTGGGTGGCCGACATCCCCAGCTGCAGGTCCACCACCTTCCAGCGCAGGCCCTGCGGTTCCAGCACCACCTTCAGCGGCGGCTGGCCCGGGCCACGATCAACGTCGATCACGAAGCGGTCCAGTGCTTCGAAATGGTGCTCGGCATGCTTCAGCGGCCGCGCCGGTTCGGTCGGACCGAATGCATCGCCTCCCTGCAGTTCATTGCGGCCACGCTTCCACAGCACATGGCCCTGCAGCATCGCGCCGATGCCAGTCGGAGTTACCAGCGTCTCCACCGCCGCACCGCCCAGCTGGTCGCCCAGCCCGTAGAGCAGGGCGCCGAAGGGGCTGGCTGCCACATCCGGACCGGCCTGGCGCACCAGGTAGTCGTTGAGCTGGGCGCGCACGCTGCTGCGTACCCGCGGGAAGTCGACGTAGCGCTCCAATCGGGCGGTGTCACGCTGTTCGATGGCCTTGGACAGGCCGTGCACGGTCATGTACGGGCCGCCAAACCACCAGGCGGCCAGTGCCAGGACCAGCAGGACCACGAGTGCGCTGAGCTTCTTCATGCCGCCCAGACTGCCGCAACTGCCGCAGCCAGTGGTGAACGGCAGGTGATGCGACCTAGAATTCCAGGTCCAGCGCCGCGCACAGATAGTCGACGAACGGGCCGAGCGCGGCCAGGTCCTTGCCCAGCGTGGACAGCAGGCGCGGGCCGGTCATCGTGGCATCGTCCAGCGAGCGCCACATCACCCAGTTGCGGTGCTTCAGGTCGTCGATGAACTCGAAGTCGGCCGGGAAGCCGCGCGGCGGCCGAACCAGCTTCTCGCTTTCCTCGAAGTCGAAGCGCTTGCGCAGCGCCGGTGCATGCGCGGCGGCTTTCCAGCTGCCGGGGTTGTCGAGGATGAAGTGGCGCACGCGGCGCTGGGTTTCCGGCTCTGGATGCCACAGGCCAGCACCCACGAAGCTCTCGCCGGGCTGCAGGTGCACATAGAACGAGGGCGCGGCCACTTCGCGGCGGCGCTCATGGAACAGGCGCGCACCCTGCCAGGTCTTGTACGGCGACTTGTCGTTGGAAAAGCGCGCATCGCGATGGATGCGGAACAGCGAACCGCCGACGCCGCGGGTGTCGGCGCGGAAGTGCTCGCTGACCTCGGTCAGTGCCGGCTGCAGGTCGCCCAGCAGGCGCAGGAACGGCTGCCGCACGTGGTCTTCATACTGCTGGCGATGATCGTTGAACCATGCCTTGTCGTTGTGCCTCGCCAGGCTGCGCAGGAACTTGAAGCTGGCATCCGAAAAATATGTGCTCACAGGGTCTCCTGCAGATGCTGGCCCCAGTCGCGCAGTGACTGCAGCAGATCCTGGCGCCGCGCGTCATCGGGCGCTTCGGCAGCCAGTGCATCCAGCTGCTGCTGGTACTGGGGCAGGTTGAGTTCGCCCAGGCCGCCGTCTCCGAGCAGGCGCTGGCGGCGGTAATCCTGCCAGCGCTGGCGTTCATCCGGTGCGAGGCTGTCGGGATGGTTGCGCGCACGGTAGCGGAACAGCAGCTCCGGCAGCCGCGGGTCGCGGAAACGGCCTTCGAGCGCTGCCAGCTGCTCCGGCGCGGTGGTGCGCGCCAGTGCCAGCAGTGGCTTGTCGCCGGCACCCAGGAAGCCGTCGTACAGCGAGGCATCGACGTCGGCCACACTGGCCACGCGCGGCTGGTTGTAGACCTGTCGTGCCTTCTCGGCCAGCTGTGGGGCGAACGCACGCAGGCGCTCGGCCTTGGCCTCGATCGCGGCCACGTCCAGGCCGAGACGCGCATGGTCATCGGCACGCAGGTGGTTCCAGGCGATCAGCGCCGGCACCTTGTTCAGTTGTACTTCCTTCAGCGGCACCCGCGTCGCGCCCTCGGGCAGTTCGCTGGCACGCATGTACAGGCGCTGCGCGATCACCTCGGCCGGAAGTTCCAGCAGGTCGTCGATGTCACCGTCCAGGTCGAACACGATTACCCGGTTGTTGACGGTGGGATGCATCGACAGCGGCAGCACCGGTGCCGCGCACAGGCGGCTGGCCGGGTAGCGCATGGAAATGTGCAGTACCGGCTTCATCGCGGCCACGTCCAGCAGGCTGCCGACGAAGCGCTTGTCGCGCAGCTTCAGGGCGTAGTCCCACAGGCGTGGCTGCGACTGCTTGAACAGCCGCGCCATGCCGATGGTGGCGCGCACGTCGGACAGCGCTTCGTGCGCATCGCCTTCGCGCACGTTGTTGGCTTCGGCCAGGTGTTCGAGCTTGAACGAGGTGGCGCCATCCTCGCGCAGCGGCCACTGGATACCCTCCGGGCGCATGGCGCGCATCAGCCGCAGCATGTCCAGCAGGTCCCAGCGTGAATTGCCGTTGCGCCACTCGCGTTCGTACGGGTCGTGGAAATTGCGGAACAGGCCGTAGCGGACGAACTCATCGTCGAAGCGCAGGGTGTTGTAGCCCAGCGCGCAGGTGCCCGGCCGCGACAGCTGCTCGTTGATGCGGTCGAAGGCTTCGGCTTCGCTGATGCCTTCGGCCAGTGCCTGCTGCGGAGTAATGCCGGTCACCAGCGTGGCCATCGGCGAGGGCAGCAGATCATCGGCCGGGCGCACGAAAAAGCTGACCGGCGTGTCTATTTCGTTGAGGTCGGCGTCGGTACGAATCGCGGCGTACTGCGAGATGCGCGTGCGCCGCGGGTCCTGGCCGAAGGTTTCCAGGTCGTAGAACAGGAAGCTGTCGGCCATCAGTGCGCGCCCTCCAGGACCGGCAGCTGCGCGTGGATCTGCGCTTCCAGTGCGGCCCAGTCGATGTTGTCCAATGTGGTGTGGCCGGTGGTCGCCGCCACCAGCATCCCGCGTTGCAGGTCGGTGCGGCGCAGCGCCTCGGCGTAGGGTGTGTGCAGGAAGGTGACCATGGTGTAGTGCGGCACGAAGCGCGTCGGCCAGCGCCGTTGCAGCTCCTGTTCCAGCTCGCGCTGCAGCAGGAAGGCGGGATCGGCCACGCGGTCACGCATTTCCAGGTAGTTTTCCAATGCCATCTGCTGGATCGCCCGGGCATTCGGTTTGCGCTCGGCCTCGAACGCGGCGAACGCGCCTTCCAGGTCGTCGGCCTCCGTCAGGTGACGGGCCAGCGCAATACAGTCCTCGAACGCGCAATTCATGCCCTGGCCGTGGAACGGCACCATCGCATGTGCGGCGTCGCCGATCAGTACGGCACGGCCCTGCTGATGCCAGCGCTCCAGCGTGAGCGTGCCAAGCAGGCCCGGCGGGTGTTGTTCCCAGTCGGCGCGCAGGTCGGGGATCAGCGGCAGGGTGTCGGCGAATTCGCGTGCGAACAGCGCCTCGGCCTGTGCACCGGTGTTGACCGTGGCGAAGCTGGGATCACCCTGGTTGGGCAGGAACAGAGTGACGGTGAAGGTGCCTTCGTGGTTGGGCAGGGCGATGCACATGTAGTGGCCGCGCGGCCAGATGTGTAGTGCGTTGCGCTCGATGCGGAAGCTGCCGTCGGCGGCCGGCGGAATCTCCAACTCCTTGTAGGAATGGTCGAGGAAGGCGATGTCCTCGCCCAGCGGTGCGCGCCGGTTCATCGCCGCACGCAGCGACGAGCCGGCCCCGTCGGCGCCGATCAGGGTGTCGAAACGGATGTCGTGAGGGCTGTCGTCACGGTCATCGATGAAGCGTGCGTAACCCGCATCGAAATCGACGGTATGCAGGCGGCGGTGGAAGTGCACGGTGGCGCCGGCCTGCTCGGCCAGCTCCAGCAGCGTGGTGTTCAGATCCCTGCGATGGATCGACCAGATCACTTCGCTGTCGTCACGGCCGTAGTGCTGCAGCTGCGGTTCGCCCTCGCGCGGGTGCACCATGCGCCCGCGCATCATCACCGCGCGGGCCATCACCTCGTCTTCCACGCCGGCCTGGCGCAGCGCGTTGCGCCCACGCTCGGCCAGCGCCAGGTTGATCGAGCGGCCGCTCTCGTAGTCGGCCACGCGCGGATCGCCGCGGCGTTCGTACAGGGTAATGCGCCAGCCCTGGCGTGACAGCAGGATGGCCAGCAGGGACCCGGCGAGGCCGGCACCGATAATGCTCAACGAGCGGGATGCGTGTGCGATCAACGAACTGTCCAGCAGTAGGGGAAGGGCTGGCTTAGAGGCCGGCCCAGGCTTCCACTTCCTCGACGAAGTGGTGCACGTCCAGGTAGCGGTTGTAGAGCGGGGTGGGCGAAATACGGATCACGTCGGGCTCGCGCCAGTCGCCGAGCACGCCAATGCCGCGCAGGTGCTCGAACAGGGCGCGGCCACGCTCGCGGCCACCGATGACGCGCAGTGACAACTGGCAACCACGGCGCTGCGGTTCGGCCGGCGTGATGATGTCCAGCACGTTGGCCAGGCGCGCGCGCACCAATGCTTCCAGCATGCCGGTCAGTCCCTGCGACTTGCTGCGCAGCGCCTCCATGCCGGCGCGCTCAAACAGGTCCAGCGAGGCGCGCAGCGGTGCCAGGCCGAGGATCGGCGGATTGCTCAGCTGCCAGCCTTCAGCGCCGATGGCCGGGGTGAACTGCGGCGCCATCTGGAAGCGGGTGGATTCCTCGTGCCCCCACCAACCGGCGAAGCGCGGCAGGCTGCTGTCGCGATGGTGGCGTTCGTGCACGAAGGCGCCGGCCACCGCACCCGGGCCGCTGTTGAGGTACTTGTAGTGGCACCACACGGCGAAGTCGGGGGCCACGTCATGCAGGCGCAGTGGCAGGTTGCCGACCGAGTGGGCGAGATCGAAGCCGATGCGCGAACCCTGCAGGCGGGCGGCGCGGGTGATCGCATCCAGATCGAAGGCCTGGCCGGTGCGGTATTGCACGCCCGGCCACAGCACCAGCGCCAGGCGCGGACCGTGCTCGGCGATGGCGCGCTCGATCGCGGTCAGCGAGATCGTGCCGTTGGTTTCATCCGGCTGCACTTCCACCAGGCACTCGGCCGGGTCGAAACCATGGAAGCGGATCTGTGCTTCCACGGCGTGGCGGTCGGTCGGGAACGCGCCGGCCTCCATCAGGATCACCGGACGCTCGGCGGTTGGCCGGTAGAAGCTGACCATCATCAGGTGCAGGTTCACGCTCAGCGTGTTCATCGCCACCACTTCGCTGGGCAGCGCGCCGACCACGCGGGCCAGTTGTGCGCTGACCAGACGGTGATAGGACAGCCACTGCGTGGGGCCGGTGAAGTGGCCTTCCACGGCCAGCTCGCCCCACTGCTTCATCACTTCCTGCACGGCGGCCTGTGCGCCGCGCGGCTGCAGGCCCAGAGAGTTGCCGACGAAGTAGGTCTGCTCGCCGCCACCATGGCGCGGAATCAGGAATTCACTGCGCAGCGGGCGCAGCGGATCGGCGGCGTCCAGGGCGATGGCGTGGGTGCGACTGAGCAGGTCGGACATGGTCGGGCAACAGGCTGCAACGGGACCGCCAGTGTAGCGCCTGGGGCATGCGTGATGCCGCGCGGTGCGCTCGCCGGGCATGGCCCGGCGCTACCCGGAGATCACACGTCCCGGTAGCGCCGGGCCATGCCCGGCGAACGTTCAGCCCGCCGCCGGCGCCGGCAGCGGGTCCACGTGCCCGCACTGGCTGCAGGTACGCAGCTCCAGGCTGGCGTGGTAACGCGCGAACACCTTCGGCAGGTCGGTTTCGATGTTCTGCAGCGGGAAGAACTCTTCGTGCAGCTTGTGGTTGCAAAGTTCGCAATGCCAGATCACGCCGTCCATCTCGTGCGGCAGGCGCTTGCGCTCGACCACCAGGCCGATGCCACCGGGCGGGCGCCGCGGCGAGTGCGGAACCTTCGCCGGCAGCAGGAAGATCTCGCCGGCGCGGATCGGGATGTCACGCACCGCGCCATCCTCCTGCACCTTCAGCACCATCTCGCCTTCGAGCTGGTAGAACCACTCCGGGCCTTCGTCGTAGTGGTAGTCGGTGCGCGAGTTCGGCCCGCCGACCACCATCACGATGAAGTCGCCGTTGTCGATCATCTTGTTGCCCACCGGCGGCTTCAACAGATGCCGGTTTTCCTCGATCCAGCCCAACAGGTTGATGGGGGAGGCAAGCATGGGGGTGTCCGTAAGGGAGGGTCAGTCGCGCCGACCGCGGCGCGGAACGTAGGACAGGGCCTTCTCGTAGGCCGGCTGCAGTTCTTCAGGTGCGCCCACGTCGATGCCCATTTCGCGCACGCGGCCGTCCTTCAGACTGTACACCCAGCCGTGCACCATCAGCTTCTGGCCGCGGGCCCAGGCGTCCTGCACGATCGTCGAGCGGCAGGCGTTGACCACCTGCTCGATCACGTTCAGTTCGCACAGGCGGGCATGCTTCAGCTCCGGCTCCTCGATCGCATCCATGATCGCGGCGTGCTTCTGTGCCACGTCACCGACATGGCGCAGCCAGTTGTCGGCCAGGCCCACCCGCGTGTTGTTCAGGCTGGCGTGCACGCCGCCGCAGCCGTAATGGCCAACGATCAGGATGTGCTTCACCTTCAGCTGGTCCACGGCGTACTGGATCACGCTGAGGCAGTTCAGGTCGGTATGCACCACCACGTTGGCCACGTTGCGATGCACGAACACCTCGCCCGGGGCCATACCGATGATCTGGTTGGCCGGCACGCGCGAATCGGAACAGCCGATCCACAGGTATTCCGGATGCTGCTGCTTGGCCAGCTGATGGAAGAAGTCCGGATCTTCCTTCTCGATCCGGTCGGCCCATTCGCGGTTGTTCTGCAGCAGCTTGTGGATGTCTTTCATGTTCGGGGTCCCTGACGTCGGGTGGGGGCAAGGCGCGGCCGTTCTGGTCGCGTCGTCGCGGGAAACAGGGCGCTCAGCTGCCTGCGGCGGCTTCGTCGCGATACCGGCGCATCCACTGCGCCAGTTCGGTGGAATGGGGATTGCCGAGCCGTTCCAGTCCGATGATCGCCGCCAGCTGGTTGGCTTCGGGATGGTTCTGGCTCAGCTTCATCTTCAACTGCACCTGCTGGACTTCAAAGCGCAGACCGACGATGCCGCGCAGCTGGCGGCGATGCGTGTCGCGCGCCGGTTCAAACCGCCAACCCTGGCCGACGCTGGCCTCGAAATGGTCGCTGATGCCTGCAACGAGGTCCGCCAGCGCGTCCTCGTCATCGAAGTGATGCAGCTGGCCGCGCAGTTCGGCGGCGGCGTAGTTCCAGGTTGGCACGCGTGCCATCTGTTCCTTGTCCGGGTACCAGCTGGGCGAGACATAGCCGTGCGGGCCATCGACCAGCACTTTGGCCGGCCCGCTCTGCGCTGCCTGCGGATTGGCGCGGGCCCAGTGGCCGCGCAGTTCGATCTGGTCGCCGTCACGCCGGTACAGCACGGGTATCCGGGTCAGCTCCGGCAGACCATCACTGCCGGTCGTGAGCACGGTGACGAACGGATCACGCGCCAGCAGGCGGTCCAGCCAGAGCAGGTCGGTCTCGGCGAAGGCGCGTGGGGTGAACATGGCGTGGTCTCAGGCGCGGGCCCCGAGGGACTGCACCATGCGGCCGCGCAGGCCCTCATCGTTGTCGGCGTGCGGCGGCTGCACTTCATGCAGCGAGAAGCCACGCACCAGCGCGTCTTCCTCGTCCAGGCCGTCGTACTCGACGAACTCGGCGTCGAACAGCTGCGAACGGGCGGTGTCTTCGCTGTCATAGCTCAGCGTATTGCCATCACTGTCGAGCACTTCGGCGGTGCCGGCGGCACGGATGCGAAGGCGTGCCCAGATCAGGGTGTTGCCGAGGCTGGCCAGCCACCAGCTGTCGCGCGCGGCGGAGATGTCGTTCATGTGTGTCTTACCAGAGCGAGGCCAACCAGAGCAGGGCAGCCATGCCCAGTCCGGTCAGCAGGGTCAGCAGCGATACCCAGGCCGGTGTCGCCAGCCCGGACAGCGATCGGTCCGGTTGCTGCCGGTAATCGCGGCGCAGCAACCAGCCCAGGGCGTCGGGCTTGAGGAAGGCGCCACTGCCGAAGCGCTCGGCAAGCGCCGGATGGCGATCGCGCACGTGCACCAGGGTCAGCGGCCAGAAGATCACGAAGGCACTGAACCCGGCCACTGCGACGCCAACGAAACAGAGGGCGAAGAACAGGGTCATGGGGACAGTACCTCCGTGGTCGTGTGGGGTGGCTTAGAAGTCCGCGCTGCCCGGGGCGCGCGGGTAGGGGATCGCATCGCGGATGTTGGACAGCCCGCAGACGTAGACCACCAGGCGCTCGAAGCCGAGCCCGAAGCCGGCGTGCGGCACCGAACCATAGCGGCGGAAATCGCGGTACCAGCTGTAGTGCTCACGATCCAGGCCGAACTGGGCCATGCGCGCGTCCAGCACGTCCAGGCGCTCTTCGCGCTGGCTGCCGCCGATGATCTCGCCGATGCCCGGGGCCAGCACGTCCATCGCCGCGACGGTCTTGCCGTCGTCGTTCAGGCGCATGTAGAAGGCCTTGATGTGCTCGGGGTAGTTGGTCACCACCACCGGGCGGCCGACGTGTTCCTCGGTCAGCCAGCGCTCGTGCTCGGTCTGCAGGTCCAGGCCCCATTCCACCGGGAAGTCGAACTTCTTGCCGGATTTCTGCAGCAGGCTGACCGCATCGGTGTAGTCGATGCGCTCGAACGGCGCATTGATGAAGTCTTCCAGCTTGGTGATCGCGTTCTTGTCCACGCGCTCGGCGATGAAGGCCAGGTCGTCGCCGCGCTCGTCGAGCACTGCGCGGAACAGGTACTTCAGGAACTCTTCGGCCAGGCGCGCGTCTTCGGCCAGGTCGGCGAAGGCGATTTCCGGCTCGATCATCCAGAACTCCGCCAGGTGGCGGGTGGTGTGGCTGTTCTCGGCGCGGAAGGTCGGGCCGAAGGTGTAGACCTTGCTCAGCGCCAGGCAGTAGGCCTCGACGTTCAGCTGGCCGGACACGGTCAGGAAGGTTTCCTTGCCGAAGAAGTCGCGGCTGAAGTCGATCGCGCCCTTTTCGTCACGCGGCAGGTTCACCATGTCCAGAGTGGACACACGGAACATCTGGCCGGCGCCTTCGGCGTCGGAGGTGGTGATGATCGGGGTGCTGATCCAGTTGAAGCCGTTCTCGTGGAAGAAACGGTGCACGGCCTGGGCCAGGCAGTTGCGGATGCGGGTGACCGCGCCGAACAGGTTGGTGCGCGGGCGCAGGTGCGCCACTTCGCGCAGGAACTCCGGCGACATCGGCTTGGGCTGGATCGGATAGGTGAGCGGGTCTTCAACCCAGCCGACCACTTCCAGTGCGCTGGCCTGGATCTCGAACGACTGGCCCTTGCCCTGCGACTTCACCAGGGTGCCGGTGGCGATGACCGAGCAGCCGCTGGTCAGGCGCTTGATTTCGTCGAAGTTGGCCAGGCTGTCACCGGCCACGACCTGGATCGGGGCGAAGCAGGAGCCGTCGCTCACATTCACGAAAGCCAGATTCGCTGAACCGCGCACCGTGCGCACCCATCCGCGTACCGTGACTTCGCCGCCTTCCGGGATCTTCCCGGCAAGCGCATGTTCAACGCTGACCACCGTCATGACTTGAATCCTCTGCTGATCGACTCGATCTGTGAACACGGGAGTTTACCGGTTGCAGCGTTCTGCTTGCGAGGCATTTTTCGCGGCAACGGCTCCTTATAATGTCCCCGTACCTCTGGAGTAGCCCCATGGCCGTCAGCCTGACCCCCATTGCCTTCGAGCGCGTGCAGCGCTTTGTCGCCCAGACCCCCGGCGCGCTGGGCCTGCGTTTCGGCGTGACCAAGACCGGCTGCTCGGGCTGGGGTCACATCACCGACCTGGCCCGCGACGAGCGCGAGGGCGATACCGTGTTCGACCAGGATGGCGTGAAGATCTACGTCGATGCCAAGAGCCTGGCGCTGGTGGATGGCACCGTGATCGACTTTGGCAAGCACGGCCTGAGCGAAACGTTCACGTTCAGCAATCCCAACGCCACCGCCGAGTGTGGCTGCGGCGAAAGCTTCACCACCGACGCCGACAAGGCCTGACGGCCGGTTCTGGCGTCCGCCGGGCGTGGTCCGACGCTATCGGAACCTGCTCTGGTAGATGCCGACCTTGGTCGGCAGGGACGGGATCCACGGATGGAACGACCGCTTTTCATTTATCACCCCAAGGCCTACGCCCTCTCCTTCGAAGAGGTCGACGGGATCTGTGACTGCTGCGGTCAGTCGCGGACGCTTCGTTACCGGGGGCCGTTCTACACACCTCTGCGTCCCGATTACCTGTGCCCCTGGTGTATCGCCGATGGCAGGGCAGCGGCCAGTTACGAGGGTGAATTCACCGGCTGGAGCGATATCGAGGGGGTATCCCCGGATCCGGCCGATCCGCCGCCGACCATCGCCCGCGAGCTGCTGCTGGAGATCTGCGAGCGCACCCCGGGCTACTCGTCCTGGCAGCAATCGGTATGGCTGAGCCATTGTGAACGACCTTGCGCCTTCCTCGGCTTCGCCGGCAGCGAAGATCTGCTGCCCATCCTCGATCAGGTCCGGCCCGATGTGGCGGCAGTCAATCCACGCGACGCCGACTGGGTGCTGGCGCACCTGAGCCGGGACGGGATGATGGTCGGCTGCCTGTTCCAGTGCCTGGAATGCGGCCAGCATCGCCTTCACGTCGACCTGGGGTGAATCCAGGCGGATTCGTGGACTGTGCGGGGCTCCGGTAGCGGCCAGCCTTGGCTGGCATGAAGGCTGGTCCCCGGTTCAGGTTGCCCTGTGATCCGCCGGTTGCCCGGCCACCCCATCTGCGCCATAATGCGCGGCTTCCTGCCTTTCTGGCGGGAATCCTTGCCCCACCGCGGTATCAACGGCGGGGGGCTGTCCGGCCGCAAGGCCACATCCGAAAGGTAGAAAAAACATGAGTCGTCATTACGAAATCGTGTTCATGGTCCATCCGGACCAGAGCGAGCAGGTCCCGGCCATGATCGAGCGCTACAAGTCGCTGGTCGAGAACGGCAACGGCACCATCCACCGTCTGGAAGACTGGGGCCGCCGCCAGCTGGCGTACCCGATCCAGAACCTGGTGAAGGCGCACTACGTGCTGCTGAACATCGAAGCCGACCAGGCCGTGCTGAACGAGCTGACCGAAAGCTTCCGCTTCAACGACGCCGTGCTGCGCAACCTGGTCATCAAGCGTGACGAGGCTGACACCGAGCAGTCGCTGATCATGAAGAGCAAGGACGAGAAGGGCGACAAGCCCGAGCGTGGTGAGCGTCGTCGTCGTGATGACGAAGAAGGCGAAACCACCCCCGCCGCTGACAACGATGCCGGCGACGACGCCGCTTCGGCCGCCTAAGGAGCACTGACATGTCCAAGTTCTTCCGTCGCCGCAAGTTCTGCAAGTTCACCGCTGAAGGTGTCAAGGAGATCGATTACAAGGATCTCAACACCCTGCGCCAGTACCTGACCGAGAACGGCAAGATCGTGCCGAGCCGCGTCACCGGTACCAAGTCGAAGTACCAGCGTCAGCTGGCGACCGCCGTCAAGCGCGCTCGCTTCCTGGCCCTGATCCCGTACACCGACAACCACGACATCTGATGCCGGCGGGGCGGCCACGTGCCGCTCCCCTGTGCCAGCTATTCGGACAGCCTTTGTTGCGGGGCCATCGCCTCGCTAACGAATAACTCATCTGGAGCAATACCATGCAGCTGATCCTTCTGCAGAAAGTCACCAACCTCGGCAACCTGGGCGACCTGGTCGACGTGAAGCCGGGCTACGGCCGTAACTTCCTCGTGCCGCAGGGCAAGGCCGTTCCGGCCACCGAGAGCAACAAGGCCGAGTTCGAAGCCAAGCGCGCCGACTACGAAGCCAAGGCCCAGGCCATCCACGCCGACGCTGACGCCCGCAAGGCCAAGCTGGAAGGCGCGAGCGTGACCATCGCCGCCAACGCTTCGACCGAAGGCAAGCTGTACGGCTCGGTCGGCGCCCGCGAAATCGCTGATGCCTTCACCGCTGCCGGCCTCGAGCTGAACAAGAGCGAAGTCATCCTGGGCGAAGGCGCCTTCCGCAACATCGGTGAGTACGACGTCCTGGTGCACCTGCACGCTGACGTTGAAACCACCGTCAAGGTTGTGGTCGAAGCCGAAAAGGCCTGATCCCACGCCGCAAGGCCTGGTATCACCGCAGAACGGGCGCCCGCGAGGGTGCCCGTTTTGTTTTGGGCGAATGCCCGATCCGGGGCGCCGGGCGACGCTCGACCAGCGCCCCCGGCCAGGCAATGTTCCACGCCCATTCGTAGAACACGGCCACATCGGTATACTCAGGGCGTCACATCCGTTCCACGGCCAGCGATCCCAATCGGATCAATGACTTGGAGGGTAAACGCAGGCCGCTTGCCGGCCCCAGTCCGGAAACCCTATGCGTCTTTCCACGATCAAGCTGTCCGGCTTCAAGTCGTTCGTCGATCCGACCACCCTGCACCTGCCGACCAACATGACCGGCGTGGTGGGGCCCAATGGCTGCGGCAAGTCGAACATCATCGACGCCGTGCGCTGGGTCATGGGCGAGAGTTCGGCCAGCCGCCTGCGCGGCGACTCGCTGACCGACGTGATCTTTTCCGGTTCCAATGCCCGCAAGCCGGTCTCGCAGGCCACCGTCGAGCTGATCTTCGACAACTCCGACCACACGATCTCGGGCGAATACGCCTCGTTCAACGAAATCTCGGTCAAGCGCACGGTCAGCCGCGACGGCACCAGCAACTATTACCTCAACGGCACCAAGTGCCGCCGCCGCGACATCACCGATCTGTTCCTCGGCACCGGCCTGGGCCCGCGCAGCTACTCGATCATCGAGCAGGGCATGATCAGCCAGATCATCGAGGCGCGCCCGGAAGACCTGCGCGTGTACCTGGAAGAGGCCGCCGGCATCTCCAAGTACAAGGAGCGCCGCAAGGAAACCGAGACCCGCATCCGCCACACCCGCGAGAACCTGGACCGGTTGGGCGACCTGCGTGACGAGATCAGCAAGCAGCTGGAGCACCTCAAGCGCCAGGCCCGGCAGGCCGAGCAGTACCAGGCGCTGCAGGAAGAACGCCGGGTCAAGGACGCGGAGTGGAAGGCGCTGGAGTTCCGTGGCCTGGATGGACGCCTGTCCAAGTTGCGCGAAGGCCTGTCGCAGGAAGAGACCAGGCTGCAGCAGCTGATCGCCGACCAGCGCGACGCCGAGGCCCGCATCGAGACCTCGCGCGTGCGCCGCGAAGAGGCCGCTGACGCGTTGAATACCGCGCAGGCCGCGGTCTATCAGGTCGGCAGCACGTTGGCCCGTGTCGAACAGCAGATCCAGCATCAGCGCGAACTGTCGCAGCGCCTGCACAAGGCGCGTGATGAAACCCGCCAGGCCCTGTCCGAGCTCGGCCAGCACATCAGTGGCGATGAGGCCAGGTTGATGGTGCTGCGCGAGGCGGTGGACGCCGCGACCCCGCAGCTGGAAGCGCTGCAGGAAGAAAACGAGATCAAGCAGGAGAGCCTGCGCGAAGCGGAAGAGCGCTTGGCTCACTGGCAGCAGCGCTGGGAGCAGCATACCTCGCAGAGCTCCGAAGCCTCGCGTGCCGGCGATGTCGAGCGTACCCGCGTGGACTACCTGGACAAGCAGGTCCTCGATGCCGACCGTCGTCGCGAGGCGCTGGCGGCCGAACGCGCGGGGCTGGACGTGGATGCGCTTGAAGAAGCCTTCGAGCAGCTGCACCTGCAGCACGACACGCAGAAGACCGCGCTGGATGAGTTGAGTGAAGACGTCGAGCTGCGCAAGCAGGGCGTGGCAGCAGTGCAGGAACAGCAGCGCAACGGACAGAACGAGCTGGCCGAGCTGCACAAGCAGGTCAACGGCCTGCGTGGCCGGCTGGCCTCGCTGGAGACTCTGCAGCAGGCTGCACTTGGCCAGGAGCAGGGCGCCGCCGTGGCCTGGCTGAAGGCACGTGGGCTGGATTCGGCCGCGCGTGTCGGCGAGCGGCTGGATGTCGACGCCGGCTGGGAAAACGCGGTGGAAAGCGCGCTTGGCCAATTGATCGAAGGCGTGCTGGTGGACGATCCGTCCAGCCTGGTCGATGCACTGGGTGAGCTCGGCGATGGCCGTATTGCGCTGGTTGCCAGCGACGACGCAGATCTGAAGGTTGCCCCTACCTCGCTGGCCGCTCGTGTGCGTGGCCCGGCGGCGATCCGTCGCCTGCTGGCCCATCTGCACGCTGCAAGCGATCTGGCCGAAGCGAAAACGTTGCAGGCCCGCCTGCCCGAAGGCGATTCGATCATCACCCAGGGTGGCGAGCGCCTGGGCCAGGGCTGGCTGCGCGTCGCGCGCTCCGGTGCGGCCCAGCAGGGCGCGCTGCTGCGCGAACGCGAGATCAACGAGCTGCGTGAGCAGATCGAGGCGCTGCAGGACCGCGAGGCCGAGCTGGAAGAACAGCTGTCCGGCTTCCGCGAGCAGCTGCGGGCCGCCGAACAGCAGCGCGAAGATGCGCAACGGGCGCTGTACCAGGCGCACCGTGCGGTGTCCGAGCTGGCCGGCCAGCTGCAGGGCCAGCAGGGCAAGGTGGAAGCCGCGCGCACGCGCATCGATCGTATCGAGGGCGAGCTGAAGCAGCTGCTGGAAACGCTGGATGCCAACAACGAACAGGTGCGCGAGGCGCGTTCGCGGTTGGAAAACGCGGTCAGCAGCATGGGCGATCTGGAATCGACCCGGCAAGGCTTGGAAGGCGAACGACGCCAGCTGACCGACGCGCGCGACCTGGCCCGTGAAGCCGCACGCGCGGTGCGCGAGCGTTCGCATTCGCTGGCCCTGACCCTGGAATCGCAGCGTGCACAGCTCGCCTCGTTGAGCCAGGCACTGGAGCGCATGAGCACCCAGCGTGGCCAGCTCGATTCACGCCTGGGCGAACTGCACTCGCAGCTCGATGAGGGTGATTCGCCGGTCGAATCGCTGCAGGCCGAGCACCAGAACGCGCTGGAAGAGCGCGTGCGTGCCGACCGTGTGCTGACCGAGGCGCGTACGCTGCTGGACGGCATTGATGCCGAACTGCGCAATTACGAGCAGACCCGCCACCAACGCGACGAACAGGCACTGGCCCAGCGCGAGCGTATTTCCCAGCGCAAGCTGGACCAGCAGGCGCTGGTGCTCAGTGCCGACACGCTGCAGGCTGCGGTGGAGAAGGCTGGTTTCGTGATGCAGGATGTGCTCAACGCGCTGCCCGAAGAAGCCCGCCTGGGCGACTGGGAGCAGGCCGTGCACCAGATCGACGGCCGCATGCGCCGGCTGGAGCCGGTCAACCTGGCGGCCATCCACGAGTACGGCGAGGCCTCGCAGCGCTCGGAGTACCTGGACGCGCAGCATGTGGACCTGACCACTGCGCTGGAGACCCTGGAAGATGCCATCCGCAAGATCGACCGCGAGACCCGCGGCCGCTTCAAGGACACTTTCGACCGCGTGAATGCCGGCGTGCAGGCTCTGTACCCGCGCCTGTTCGGTGGCGGACACGCCTACCTGGAACTGACCGGTGAAGACCTGCTCGACACCGGCGTGACCATCATGGCGCGCCCGCCGGGCAAGCGCGTGTCCAGCATCTCGCTGCTGTCCGGTGGCGAAAAGGCAATGACCGCGGTAGCGCTGGTGTTCGCCATCTTCCAGCTGAACCCCGCGCCGTTCTGCCTGCTGGACGAGGTGGACGCGCCGCTGGACGAGGCCAACGTCGGCCGCCTGGCCAACATGGTCAAGGAAATGAGCGAGAAGGTGCAGTTCCTGTTCGTCAGCCACAACAAGGCGACGATGGAGGCCGCGCACCAGCTGTCGGGCGTGACCATGCGCGAGCCGGGCGTCAGCCGCCTGGTCAGCGTGGACCTGGAAGAAGCCGCACGATTGGCGGGCGCGGCCTGACGTGCCATCCTAGTTACCTGAATGAACTAGCCGGAGAACCTATCGAATGTCCGACACGGCACTGTTGCGCATCGGCATCCTGGCCGCCGGCCTGCTGTTGATCGCCGCGATCTTCCTGTTTGGCCGTCCGAAAAAGAAGCCCCAGGGGCGCCGCGTGGAAGGCGCGGAACCGACCAGCGGCGAGCGCCGCGAGCCGGTACTGGGCGAAGACGGCGTCGCCGTGGCCGATGGCCGCGTCGAACCGGGCATGGGCACGGAAGGCGAGCAGGCCGAACTTGGTCTGGGCGAAACCGACCCGGGCGCCAGTGATCTCGGCAAGCGCGCCACCCAGGATTTCGACAAGATCGTCTCCTTGTTCGTGGCTGCCCGGGCCGGCGAGCAGCTGCGTGGCGAAGACATCGTGGTGGCGGCTGAGAAGACTGGCTTGGTGTTCGGCCACATGAACGTGTTCCACCGCCTGGTGGAAGGCCACCCCGAGCGCGGCCCGATTTTCTCGATGGCCAGCATCATGAAGCCGGGCAGCTTCGACATGGCCAACATCCGCGCCATGGAAACCCCGGCCATCGCCTTCTTCCTGACCCTGCCGGCGCCGCTGACCGCGCTGGACGCCTGGGAGAAGATGCTGCCGACGGTGCAGCGCATGGCTGAACTGCTGGATGGCGTGGTGCTGGATGACAGCCGCAATGCCCTGGGCCGCCAGCGCATCGCACACATCCGTGACGAGCTGCGCGCCTACGATCGCCAGCACCAGGCCCCGCCGCTGACCAAGACCCCGCGCTGGTAAGCCCCCAACTGTGGAGTCGAGCCATGCTCGACTGCCTTTCTGTAGAGTCGAGCCATGCTCGACTTGCGGATCCCAGGGTAAGCCCCAGTCGAGCATCGCTCGACTCTACAGGGTCGGCCATCCCTGACTCGCCTCTAGGGCGATCGATCGAACCACCGGCACCAGGCAAACGGATGATCGCCGAGCTGTGCCGCCAGCCCGGCGCGCACAGGATTCGCTGCGATGTACAGAGCTTGGTTTCTCAGGGACTCATCACATCGCACAGCGTGATCATGGTAACCACGCTGCCAGAGCGGCCCGTCGATGCCTATGAGTCGGCTGCAGCGGGATTTCATCATCTGGACCGACGCGGCAAGGGTTCCTGAGCGCAGTTGCATCAACCAATGCACATGATCTGGCATGACCGCCCATGCGAGGTTAAGGCATCGACCCTCCTGCTGAATCCACTGCAGGCCCGCTACAACGACGGCGGCCTGGTGTGGATCATCAAAGTGCCGATGGCGCTGGTGAGTGACAGTGGTGATCGCGTAGACGTTCCGCAGTTGCGACCAACGGCCTCTCAGGAGACGTGGACTGGGCATGCCTCAGCATTGGCTGGCCGAGGCAGCTTGGATATCGCTTGAGTGCGGTAAGGCTTGTAGGGAAAGCCCCAGTCGAGCATGGCTCGACTCTACAGGGGCCCAGGTCGGCACCCACAACAGTAGATCCACGCCATGCGTGGATGGGGCGAACCAAGGTTCGCCCCCACCAACAGGATCAGGCCGGCACGCCGGCCACCTTCGCGAACGCATGGCGGAACGCGGCCATTTCTTCTTCGGTGCCGACGGTCACGCGCACGCGCTGTGGCCAGATCGGCCAGCTGCGTCCGATCACCACGCCGTTGTCCGCCATCGCCTTGGCGAACGCGCTGCCATCGCGTTGCACGTCGACCACGAAGCAGTTCGCTTCCGACGGCACGCAGCTGAAACCACGCTTGCCCAGCCATGCGATGGTGGCCTGGCGCACCTTGGCATTCTGCAGGCGGCGCTGTGGAATCAACTGCGGATCGCGCAGGCTGGTCAGTGCCGCCGCCAGCGCCGGCACCGGCAGCGGGTTGTCGCCCAGGCTGGCCAGTTCGCGCAGGCGGTCGGGATGTGCGGCCGCCACGCCCAGGCGCAGGCCGGCCATGCCATATAGCTTGGAGAACGTGCGCAACACGATCAGGTCATCGCGCTGCGCCACCTGCGCGATCAGGCTCGGCTGTTCGCTGTACTGCAGATACGCCTCGTCCAACAGCACGCGGGTGGAAGCGGGCTTGTGGGCCAGCAGCCAAGCGAGCTCATCCGGTGGGCTGATCGAGCCGGTCGGGTTGTTCGGGTTGCACACATACAGCAGCCCGGTCGGGCGTGCGTGTGCGGCGGCGACCATCGCACGCAGGTCGTGTGCACCGTCCTCGCGCAGCGGCACTTTCTGCACGTGTGCACCGTGTGCGGCGGCGACCTCGCCCAGCGTCTCGAAGGTCGGGTCGGCCACTACCAGCCCCGCCTGCGGGCCGGTCCATAGCACGGCGGCGCGGTTCAGCGGCTCGCTGGAACCCGGATACAGCCGCACGTGATCAGCCGGGATGCGCGCCTGTTCGATGAAGGCGTCGCGCACCTGACCGGCCAGTGCGAAACGGTAGCGGCCGCAGCTGGCGATGCTGTCGCGCGCCGCCTGCTGGGCGGCGGGCGAGGGGCCGTACGGGCATTCGTTGAAGTTCAGTAGTACGGCGCCTTCGGCAGGGGCTGGGGCGGCGGCTGTCGCGGGTTGGGCATGGCCGAGCTGCGGCAGGCCGGTGCCGGCGACGGCGAGGCCAGCACCGGCCAGTTGCAGGAAGCGTCGACGGGAGGCAGGCAGGGTCACGGGTGGGATTCCGAAGGGCGACCGTCGCACGCTAGCGCCGGTGGGGATGGGCGGCAAGCTGCTTTTTGTGGAGTCGAACCATGCTTGACTGCAGATGTGCCAACCAAGGTTGGCACCTACCAGAGCGGGAGGGTGGTTGGCACCTACCAGAGCGGGAGGGTGGTTGGCACGTACCAGAGCTGGGGAGTGGTTGGCACGTATCAGGGTGGGGGAGTGGTTGGCACGTGCCAGAGCGAGGGAGCACCAGTCGAGCAAGCTCGACGCTACAAAGGCGGGGGCGTTACAGGGCCTGACGGTCGGGCGCGGTAGAATCCCCGGCCATCCCAGAACCACCGGATCCCGATGAGCCCCAGCCCCGCCGAACGCGCCGAAGACCTTCGCCGGCAGATCGCCCAGGCCAACCGCGCCTACCACGAGCTGGATGCACCGGAGATCCCCGACGTCGACTACGACCGGATGGTGCGCGAACTGGAAGCGCTGGAGCGCGAGCATCCGGAACTGGCCCGTGCCGACAGCCCGACCCAGCAGGTAGGAGCGCGTCCCTCGGGCCGTTTCGCCGAGGTGCGCCACGCGGTGCCGATGTTGTCGTTGTCCAATGCTTTCAGCGATGAGGAAGTGGCCGATTTCGTGCGTCGCATCGATGAGCGCCTGGGCCGCCGCAGCCTGCAGTTCTCGGCCGAGCCGAAGATGGACGGCCTGGCAATCAGCCTGCGCTACGAAGAGGGGCATTTCGTACTGGGCGCGACCCGCGGTGATGGCAGCACCGGCGAAGACGTGACGGCCAACCTGCGCGAGATCGGCGATATCCCCAAGCGCCTGCACGGCAAGGACTGGCCGGATGTGCTGGAAGTACGCGGCGAGGTCTACATGGCCCGCGCCGACTTCGAGGCCTACAACGAGCGTGCGCGCCTGCAGGGTGGCAAGGTGCTGGCCAATCCGCGCAATGCTGCGGCCGGCTCGCTGCGCCAGCTCGACCCGAAGATCAGCGCGCAGCGCAAACTGAGTTTCTTTGCCTACGGCACCGGCGAGGTGCAGGGTGGTGAGCTTCCCGATACCCATTCGGGCACGCTGGCGCAGCTCGGCAGCTGGGGCTTCCCGGTCAGTGCGCTGTGCAGGGTGGTGGATGGCACCGATGGCCTGCTTGGCTACTACCGTGACATCGGCGAGCGCCGTGACGGCCTGCCGTTCGATATCGACGGCGTGGTCTACAAGCTGGACGACCGCGCCGGGCAGCAGGCGATGGGCTTCGTGTCGCGCGCACCGCGCTGGGCCATCGCACACAAGTTCCCGGCGCAGGAACAGAGCACCACCGTGGAAGCGATCGAGATCCAGATCGGCCGCACCGGTGCCGCCACGCCGGTCGCGCGCTTGGCGCCGGTGGCCGTGGCCGGTGTGATCGTCTCCAATGCCACCCTGCACAATGCCGACCAGATCGCGCGCCTCGATGTGCGCGTCGGCGACAGCGTGATCGTGCGCCGTGCCGGTGACGTGATCCCGGAAGTGGTCAGCGTCATCCTCGACCGCCGTCCGCAGGGCGCCACGCCTTGGCAGATGCCGACGCAGTGCCCGGTGTGTGGCTCGGAGATCGTGCGCGAGGAGGGAGCGGCGGCGTGGCGTTGTTCGGGCGAGCTGTCCTGCCCAGCGCAGCGCAAGGAAGCCATCGCGCACTTCGCCTCGCGCCGCGCGATGGACATCGACGGTCTCGGCGACAAGTACATCGAGACCCTGGTCGACGCCGGCATCGTCAAGGGCGTGGCCGATCTGTACCGGCTCAGCCGTGACCAGCTGCTGCACCTGAAACTGGTGCTGGATGCCGAAGATCCTTCGGCATTGGCTGCCGCACTGAAGCTGCATCTGCCTGCCGAAGGCAGCGGCGCGGTGCTCAATGCCGTGCTCAAGCTGGACGGCAACGATCCGGGCTGGCGCGCGCAGGCACTGGTGCAGCCGGCCAGCTTTGAATGGAACACGAAGAAGATCGCCACCAAGTGGGCTGACAACCTGATCGCGGCGATCGACGCCAGTCGTGCTGCCACGCTCGAACGCCTGCTGTTCGCACTGGGCATCGAACACGTCGGCGAAAGCACTGCCAAGGCGCTGGCGCAGTGGTTTGGTGATCTGGAGTTGATCCGCCATCTGCCGTGGCCGCTGTTCAAGCGCGTGCCGGACATCGGTGGCGAAGTAGCCCGCTCGCTCGGTCATTTCTTCGAACAGCAGGGCAACCAGCAGGCCATCGATGATCTGTTGCAGGTCGGCCAGGTGCGCATCAGCGATGCACATGCCCCCAGCGCCAAGCTGCGCGAGGGCCTGGACCTGGCGCAGTTGCTGGTGGAATCGGAGATTCCCGGCATCACCCGCCTGCGTGCGGAAAAACTGGTCGCTGCGTTGCCCAGCGCGCAGGCAGTGCTCGACGCCGAGCATGGCCAGTTCGTCAACGCCGGCTTGCCCGACGACACCGCACGCGGACTGGCCGAGTGGCTCGATGCCGAGGGCCATGGCGCGATGCTGCTGGCTGCTGAGAAAGCGATGCGGCAGATTCTGGCCAAGGCCCCCGCGCTTGCGGAGATCGTGGCTGGCCCGCTGGATGGGCAGACCGTGGTGCTGACCGGCACCCTGGCCCAGCTCACCCGCGATGCCGCCAAGGAGCGCCTGGAAGCGTTGGGTGCCAAGGTTTCCGGCAGCGTCTCGAAGAAGACCAGCTTCGTGGTGGCCGGTACCGAGGCCGGCTCCAAGCTGGACAAGGCGCAGTCGCTGGGCGTGCCGGTGTGGGACGAAGACCGCCTGCTGGCCTATCTCGCCGAACACGAATGAAGCCCCCGTCGGGCGCTTCTGCGCCCGGCATGAAATACAAAGGAACACCGATGCAGACCGCCCCGCTGGATTTCCGCCTGGCCACCCGTGCCGATGAGGAACTGTTGATCGCGTTGATGCGCGAGTTCTACGCCGAAGACAAGATCGCGTTCGACGATGCACGCGTGCGTCGTGGTGTGGATGCACTGCTGGCCGACCCGCGCAACGGTGAAGTACTGCTGTGGCTGGACGAAGCCGGCGAGGTGGTCGGCTATGCGGTGATCGCGATGGGTTTCAGCCTGGAGCAGGGCGGTCACTTCATGCTGCTGGACGAGCTGTACCTGAGCCATCGCGCGCGCGGTCGTGGTCGCGGCAAACAGGCCCTGGCGATCTGCGAACAGCGCGCACGCGGTCGTGGCGTCAGCCGCCTGCGCCTGGAAGTGAACCACCACAACGAACTGGCCCGACGCCTGTACCTGGCCAGTGGTTACATCGATGACACCCGCGACCTGCTGACCCTGCCGCTTGATCACCCACGTCCGGAAGGCATCCTGTGAGCGCGGCGCTGCTGCATAACCTGCAACAGCGGGCCGGGCTCAATGCGCTGGTGCGGCGCTTCTTCGCCGAGCGCGGGGTGCTGGAGGTGGAAACGCCGATTCTGTCGGTGGCCGGCAATACCGAGCCGAACATCGACAGCTTCCACACCGATTTCACCGGGCATGTCGATGCCGGTGGCCGCCGCCGCTGGTTGCGCACCTCGCCGGAGTATCCGCTCAAGCGCCTGCTCGCTGCGGGCGTCGGCGACTGCTATGAACTGGGCCGCGTATTCCGCAATGGCGAAGCGGGTGGTCGCCACAATCCTGAATTCACCATGCTGGAGTGGTACCGGGTCGGCTGGGATCACCATCGGCTGGTGCAGGAAACCGCCGAGCTGGTCGGGCAGGCGTTGGCGCTGGTCGGGCGCAGTGCCCGCTTGCGCGTGATGAGCTATCGCGAGCTGTTCCAGCAGCATGTAGGCGTGGATCCGTTCGATGCCGACGAAGCCGCGCTGCGTGCCGCACTGGGCGACGTGCATATCGATCCGGTCGGGTTGACCCGCGACGACTGGCTGGACCTGCTGATGACGCACCACATCCAACCGCACTTCGATGACGCGGTCATGACGGTGGTCCATGACTGGCCGGCCAGCCAGGCCGCGCTCGCGCGCATCCGCCCCGGCACGCCGCCGTTGGCCGAGCGTTTCGAGCTGTACCTGGGTGCGGTGGAACTGGCCAACGGCTATCACGAGCTGAATGACGCGCAGGAGCAGCGTGCGCGCTTCCAGCGTGATCTGCAGCGTCGGCATGAGCGCGGGCAGGTGCAGCCGGCGCTGGATGAGGCACTGCTGGCAGCGCTGCCGTCGATGCCGGCCTGTGCCGGCGTGGCGGTGGGCATCGATCGCCTGCTGATGGCGATGAACCGCACGCCGCGCATCGCCGATGTGCTGGCCTACGATTTTGCCCACGCCTGAGTTTTTCGGGTCTTTCTGAAATCTTCAGGCTGAACGGAATCGACGGATTTCGCGCTTGATTCAGCAAGCAGGATGATGCTCTCATCATCCCACGTGCCTCACACTGGCATGGCAGTTCATCCAGTCTCGTGGGGAAGCCTTTGGTCAAGTGGTTCGCGGTCGTCGCTGCACCGGTGTACTCCCTCGCGATATGGGGGGTGTTCGCACCGTCGTCGGCGTTGGCCCAGCAGGCCGGCTATGGCGGCGAAGTGGTGACCTGCGAATCGCGTGACATGGCCTGGGTGCACTGCGATATCGATGTCAGCAACGGCATCGACCTGGTCCGCCAGCTGTCCAGCAACAGCTGCATCCGCGGCAGTGAGTGGGGGACCGACCGCAGTGGTGTGTGGGTCACCCTTGGTTGCCGTGCCGAGTTCCGCGCACGCCGTGCGCAGGGGGCGGCAGCACCGGCCAGCACCCAGGGCAAGCGCCTCGTGCGCCGGGTTGTGCGCTGTGAGTCCAACGGTCGCCCGCAGAGCTGCCCGGTGCGGCTCGATGGCGCCCCGGTACGCCTGCTGCGCCAGCTGTCGGTGCTTCCGTGCCGGGAAGGGCAGGGTTGGGGCTACAAGCGCAATGAAGTCTGGACCACGCGTGGCTGCCAGGGCGATTTCGAAGTGGCCGACGACGAGGGTCGTTTCGTCGACGTGCCGCGGCGTCTGACCTGCGAATCGAAGTCGAAGAAGCGCCGCTTCTGCGGTGCCAGCATCTCCGTTGGAGCGGTCGTTACCCAGCAGCTGTCCAGCACGCCGTGCGAAGAGGGCAGCACCTGGGGCTGGAGCCGCAACGGGATCTGGGTGGACGGCGGCTGCCGTGCCGAATTCTCGGTGAATTGAGTCCGGGCAGGCTCCAACCACGCGGGGCCTGGCCCTACAATGGGCTCATGAACACTGCCTCCGACATCGACTACGCCCGTTACGACCACATCCGCCCGATCCTGTGGACCGGCGAAGCCCTGCAACTGCTCGACCAGCGCAAGCTGCCGTTTGTGGTTGAACACGTGGTCTGCCATGACAGCGACGAGGTTGCTGCATCGATCCATGCGCTGACCGTGCGCGGCGCGCCGGCGATCGGCATTGCCGCTGCCTGGGGTGTGGTGCTGGCTGCGCGGGACGTGCAGGCTGCCGATGGCGCGCATGCCCTGCAGCAGCTGGAACCTGCGCTGCAGCGGCTCAATGCTTCGCGCCCGACGGCGGTGAACCTGGCCTGGGCGTTGGCGCGCATGCGTCGTTGCCTGAGTGCCGCCGGTGCCGATTGGAAGGCGCTGCTGGAGGCGGAGGCGCAGGCCATCGCCGAGGAAGACCTGGCCGCCAACCGCCACATGGGCGCGCTCGGTGCGGGCCTGATCGAAGCGGGCAGTGGCGTGCTGACCCATTGCAACACCGGCTCGCTGGCTACCGCTGGCTTCGGTACCGCCCTGGGCGTGATCCGCGCCGGCATGGCCCAGCATCGCATCGCCCGCGTGTTCGCTGGCGAGACCCGGCCGTGGCTGCAGGGCGCGCGCCTGACCGTGTGGGAGCTGCAACAGGATGGCATCGACGCCACGCTGATCGCCGACTCGGCGGCTTCGCACCTGATGAAGACCGGCGCGGTGCAATGGGTGATCGTCGGCGCCGACCGCATCTGCGCCAATGGCGATACCGCCAACAAGATCGGCACCTACCAGCTGGCCATCGCCGCCCGCCACCATGGGGTGAAGTTCATGGTTGTGGCCCCGTCTTCCACGGTAGACATGGAGACCGTGGATGGCAGCCAGATCGAGATCGAGCAGCGTGACCCGGGCGAGCTGTACGGCGTGGGCGGCACCCGCACCGTGGCCGAGGGCATCGCCGCCTGGAACCCGGTATTCGACGTGACCCCGGGTGAGCTGATCGACGCCATCGTGACCGAGCGTGGCGTGATCCTGAACCCGACCGCCGGGAACATGCGCGCCGCCTTCGGCGGTTGAGGCACAGGGGAGGGGGCAGCGTGAGCTCCGCCCCCGGTAGTGCCGGCCGCTGGCCGGCAGCCCCCTAAGTTCCTGATTTGTGCCGGTAAAATCCCCGTAAATGGAGGCAGGGAACGGCCTGTTGTGGTAGTATCCACAGGTTGAATCGAGGTTCCGGCACGACCCCCTCCCGCAGAGGGCTGCGCCGGACTGGACCGCTACCAGACAACGGAACCCGAATGGCAGAAACCGCCAAGGAAATCATCCAGGTCAACCTGGAAGACGAGATGCGCAAGAGCTACCTCGATTACGCCATGAGCGTGATCGTGGGCCGCGCGCTGCCAGATGCGCGCGATGGCCTCAAGCCGGTGCATCGTCGTGTGCTGTTCGCGATGAACGAGTTGAACGCGCACAGCAACAAGCCCTACTTCAAGTCGGCGCGTATCGTCGGTGACGTCATCGGTAAGTACCACCCGCATGGCGATCAGTCGGTGTACGACACGCTGGTGCGCTTGGCGCAGCCGTTCTCGCTGCGTTACATGCTGGTCGATGGCCAGGGTAACTTCGGTTCGGTCGACGGCGATTCCGCTGCGGCGATGCGATACACCGAGGCGCGCATGTCGCGCCTTGCGCATGAGCTGATGGCGGACATCGACAAGGAAACCGTCGATTTCCAGCCCAACTACGACGAGAAGGAACTGGAGCCGACGGTCATGCCGACCCGGTTCCCGAACCTGCTGGTCAACGGTTCGGCCGGCATCGCGGTGGGCATGGCCACCAACATCCCGCCGCACAACCTGACCGAGTCGATCAACGCCTGCATCGCGCTGATCGACAACCCGGAAATCGATGTCGACGGCCTGATGGAGTACATCCCGGGCCCGGACTTCCCGACTGCCGGCATCATCAATGGCACCGCCGGTATCATCGCCGGCTACCGCACCGGCCGTGGCCGCGTGCGCATCCGTGCCAAGGCGGACATCGAAGTGGCCGACAACGGCCGCGAATCGATCATCGTCACTGAAATTCCTTACCAGGTGAACAAGGCGCGTCTGATCGAAAAGATCGCCGAGCTGGTCAAGGAAAAGAAGATCGAAGGCATCAGCGAGCTGCGCGATGAGTCCGACAAGGACGGCATGCGCATCTACATTGAGATCAAGCGCGGTGAATCTGCCGAGGTTGTGCTGAACAACCTGTACCAGCAGACCCAGATGGAATCGGTGTTCGGCATCAACATGGTGGCGTTGGTCGATGGCCGCCCGCAGTTGATGAACCTCAAGCAGATGCTGGAGGCGTTCGTCCGCCACCGTCGCGAAGTGGTCACCCGCCGCACCGTGTTCGAGCTGCGCAAGGCGCGCGCCCGTGCCCACGTGCTGGAAGGCCTGACCGTCGCGCTGGCCAACATCGACGAGATGATCGAACTGATCAAGACCTCGCCGAACCCCGCCGAAGCCCGTGAGCGCATGCTCGCGCGCCTGTGGGAGCCGGGCCTGGTCGGTTCGATGCTGGGCGCTGCCGGTGCCGAAGCCTCGCGTCCGGATGACCTGCCCAAGGGTGTGGGCCTGATCGAAGGCGGCTACCAGCTGACCGAGATCCAGGCCACCCAGATCCTGGAAATGCGCCTGCACCGCCTGACCGGGCTGGAGCAGGACCGCCTGACCGAGGAATACAAGCAACTGCTGGAAGTGATCGCCGGGCTGATCCACATCCTGGAAGATCCCGATCGCCTGCTGCAGGTGATCCGCGAAGAGCTGATCAGCGTCAAGGCCGAGTTCGGCGACGAGCGTCGTACCGAAATCCGCCACAGCGAAGAAGACCTGGACATCCTCGACCTGATCGCGCCGGAAGACGTGGTGGTCACCGTCTCCCACGCCGGCTACGTCAAGCGCCAGCCGGTGAGCGTGTACCGCGCGCAGCGCCGGGGTGGTCGTGGCCGCAGTGCAGCGTCCACCAAGGAAGAGGATTTCATCGAACAGCTGTGGCTGGTCAACACGCACGACACGCTGCTGACCTTCACCAGTTCGGGCAAGGTGTTCTGGTTGCCGGTCTACCAGCTGCCCGAAGCCGGTTCGAATGCCCGCGGCCGTCCGATCATCAACTGGATTCCGCTGGAGCCGGGCGAACGCGTGCAGGCCGTACTGCCGGTGCGTGAGTACGCTGATGGCCAGTTCGTGTTCTTCGCCACGAAGAACGGTACGGTCAAGAAGACCCCGCTGGGCGAGTTCGCCTTCCGTCTGGCGCGCGGCAAGATCGCGATCAACCTCGACGAGGGCGATGCCCTGGTCGGCGTCGGCCTGACCGACGGCGAGCGCGACATCCTGCTGTTCGCCTCCAACGGCAAGACCGTGCGCTTCGGTGAGGACAAGGTCCGTTCGATGGGCCGTACCGCTACCGGTGTGCGCGGCATCAAGATGCCGGCCGGCGAAGAAGTGGTCAGCCTGATCGTGGCCGAAAGTGCCGGTGGCAGCGAGGACGAGAACGAGGACGACAACGGTGTCGAGGAAACCGCAGCCAATGGCGATGCGGTGATCGACGGTGCCGATGACGCCAGCGTGCAGTACATCCTTACCGCCACTGAAAACGGCTATGGCAAGCGCACCCCGCTGCCGGACTACCCGCGCAAGGGCCGCGGCACGCAGGGCGTGATCGGCATCCAGACCACCGAGCGCAACGGCAAGCTGGTCGCCGCGGTACTGATGGGCTCGGGCGACGAGGTCCTGCTGATCTCCGATGGTGGCACCCTGGTGCGTACGCGTGGCTCGGAAATCAGCCGCGTCGGCCGCAACACCCAGGGCGTGACCCTGATCCGCCTGTCCAAGGACGAGAAGCTGCAGGCGGTGGAGCGCATGGATGCCTCGATCGACGAGGACGAGGACGAGGTGGCTGTCGCCGCCCCGGCCGCGACCGACGGCGCCCCGGCTGCTGCCAGCAGCGAGGACGCCGCACAGGAGTGATCCTGCCGCGCGCTTGAGGTACCCGACGACGCCGGCCCTGTGCCGGCGTCGTCGTATCCGATGCCTGCACATACGCGCGCGCTTCACATCGGCGGTGGGATAACGGCGCATGCTGCCCCCGGAGATCGACGATGTCCGCCACGCCGCAGTCTGCTTCCGCGCCTCCGCCCCGCCATCCTCTGGTCACCGTGCTGTCGCTGCTGCTGGTCGTGCTCGGCCTGGTCATCGGCGGGCTCGGTGCGTGGCTGCTCAGCCTCGGTGGCTCGGCGTACTACGCCATCGCCGGCCTGGGGCTGCTGGTCAGTGGCATCCTGCTGTTCGGCAACCGCCGCAGTGGCGCACTGCTGTACGCACTGGTGTTCGTGGGCACGCTGCTGTGGACCTGGTGGGAGTCGGGCAGCGACTACTGGCGCTGGGTGCCACGGCTGGGCCTGGTGACCGCGCTGGGTATCGTGCTGGCGCTGCTGGCGCCGACGCTGCGCGAGCCGGTTTCAAAACGTCTGTCGCGCAGCGTGGCGGGCGTGCTGATGCTGGTGTTCGTGGCCGCCTTCGGCCTGGCTTTCGCCCCGCATGGTGAAGTGGACGGGCACCTGCCGTTCCCGGAAGGCGCAGTCAGCGCCGGGCTGGAACCTACGCGCGATACCACTGGCCTGCAGCCGGCTGACCAGCCCGCCGAGGGCGACTGGCCGGCGTGGGGCCGCAGCAATGCGGGCACCCGCTATTCGCCGCTGCAGCAGATCACCCCGGCCAATGTGGCCACGCTGCAGCCGGCCTGGCAGTTTCGCACCGGTGACCTGCCGAAGAAGCGCTGGGGCGCGGAAACCACGCCGCTGAAGGTCGGCGACCGCCTGTACCTGTGCACCGCGCGCAACCGTCTGATCGCGCTTGATGCTGCCAGTGGCAAGGAACTGTGGCGGTTCGATCCGAAGGTGAAGGACGCCTCGATCCCGTACACCGCCGCCTGCCGTGGCGTGAGCTACTACGAGCAGCCGAGCGCGCCTACGATGGCCGATGCGGCGCTGGCCGATGTCGCGGCCGATCTGGCGCTGCCCGAACCACCGCCCAGCGTCACCCGCAGCGCTACGCCGGGCAGTCATCCCGCGTGCTGGGCCCGCATCATCGAAGGCACCCTGGACGGCCGCATCATCGCGGTGGACGCAAACAGCGGCCGTCCGTGCGCCAACTTCGGCAACAACGGCCAGGTCGACATCACCCTTGGCATGGGCGAAGTGCCCCCTGGCTACGTGTCGATCAACTCGCCACCGGCAATCGTGCGAGGCGTGATCGTGACCGGTCACCAGGTGTTGGATGGGCAGCGCCGCGACGCGCCCTCGGGCGTGATCCAGGCCTACGACGCGATCACCGGCAAACTGCGCTGGGCGTGGGACATGGACCAGCCCGAGCGCAACGGCCTGCCGCCGCGCGAGCAGACTTACACGCGCGGCACGCCGAACATGTGGACCACCGCGACCGGCGATGAGGCGCTGGGCCTGGTCTACCTGCCACTGGGCAACTCGGCGGGCGACTACTGGAGTGGCTCACGCAGCGAAAACCAGAACCGCTATTCGACCTCGCTGGTGGCGATCGACGTGGCCACCGGCAAGCCGGTCTGGCATTTCCAGGCGGTACGCAAGGATGTGTGGGACTACGACCTCGGTTCGCAGGCCAGCCTGATCGACTACCCGACGGCGGCCGGCAAGGTGCCGGCGATCCTGCTGCCGACCAAACAGGGCGACATGTACATCCTCGACCGCCGCAACGGCCAGCTGCTGACCGCTGCTGAAGAGCGCAAGGTGCCCGTCGGTGGCGTCGAGCCCGAGCAGCGTTCGCCCACCCAGTTGTTCTCGCTGTATCACACGCTGCGCCGCGAGCATGACCTGACCGAGCGCGACATGTGGGGCATCACCCCGATCGACCAGCTGGTCTGCCGCATCCAGTTCCGCAAGGCGTACTACGAAGGCTTCTACACGCCGCCCAGCAGCGATCGGCACTCCATCGAGTACCCCGGCTACAACGGTGGTTCGGACTGGGGAAGCGTGGCGGTGGATACCCGCCGTGGCGTGATCGTGGCCAACTACAACGACATGCCCAACTACAACCGGCTGGTGCCGCGCGCAGAGGCCGACCGCATGGGCTGGCTGCCGCGCGAGAAGATCCGCGTCGACAAGGGCGGCGCTGAAGGGGCAGGCGATCCGCAGGTGGGAACGCCCTATGGCATCCAGGTGAACGCAGGTTGGCGGCTGCCGTTCACCGGGCTGTTGTGCAAGCAGCCACCCTATGGTGGCATCCGTGCCATCGATCTGCGCACCGGCAAACTGCTGTGGGACCGCCCATTCGGTAGTGCGCGCGGCAACGGGCCGTTCGGGATCCGCTCCGGCCTGCCGATCGAGATCGGTACGCCCAACAATGGCGGCTCGGTGGTCACCGCCAGCGGCCTGATCTTCATCGCTGCCGCCACCGATGACCTGCTGCGCGCCATCGACCTGAAGACCGGCAAGGAACTGTGGCATGCCAAGCTGCCGGCGGGTGGGCAGGCCAACCCGATGGTGTACGAGCAGGGTGGACGCCAGTACGTGGTGATCATGGCCGGTGGCCACCACTTCATGGAAACCCCGAACGGCGATTACGTGATGGCGTTCGCGTTGCCCAGATAACCGCAACGGGGCGGCGGGCCGCCCCCGTTGCATGACGCTGGATTACACCGTCACCACCACCTTGCCGATCTGCTCGTTCGATTCCAGGTAACGGTGTGCGTCCTGGATCTGCGCGAACGGGAACACCTTTGCGATCATCGGCACCAGCACGCCCTTGTCCAGGCCGTCGACGATGAAGGCCTTGGCGCGGGCCAACGCGGCATCGTCGGAGACGATTTCCGAGTACAGATAGCCTTTCAGCGTGAGCGACTTGCCCAGCACGTTGAACAGCGGGAACGGGGTCGGTTCGCGGCTCAGCGCGCCGTACTCCAGCAGGATGCCGCCACGCGCCATGGCTTCGGTCAGCGGCACGAACTGCGGGCCACCAATCGGGTCGAACACCACACGGGCGCCGGCGCCGCCGGTGATGCGCGCCACTTCGGCCGCCAGATCCTGTTCCTGGGTGGCGATGACATGGGCGGCACCGGCATCAAGCAGAGCCTGGCGCTTGCCCGGGCCGCGGGTCACGGCGATAGGCGTGGCACCTACCGCGTTGGCGATCTGGATCGCGGCCAGGCCGACGCTGCTGCTGGCGGCGGTGATGATGACGAAATCCCCGGCAGCCAGCTGCGCCTGCTCCAGCAACGCACCCCAGGCGGTGACGTACTGCATCCACACCGCGGCCGCCGTTTCAAAGCCCAGTGCCTGCGGATGCTTGACCACCAGCCGCGCCGGCACGTTGGCCAGTTCGCCATAGGTACCCCAGCGCGCGATATCCAGCGGCGGAACCACACTGACGGCGTCGCCGACTGCGAACCCGCTCACCGCACTGCCGACGGCTTCGACCACGCCGGCCGCTTCGTAGCCCAGACGGCTGGGGAACTGCGCTTCCTGCAGGTAGGCGCCGTTGCGGAACATCACCTCGGCGCGGTTCAGGCCGATGGCCTTTACCCGGATCTGGATCTCGTCGGCGGCAGGGGCGGGAACGTCGATGTCGTCGATGCGCAGGACATCGGCGTTGCCATACTCGTGGATGCGGACAACCTGGGTCATGGGGGCTCCAATGAGAAGCCGGCGAAGGGGCCGGCGGGAAGGTGGGGTCTACTGTGCGCTTGGTCTGTATCCAGAATAAGGGGTAATCTCGCGTTTCATTGAAAAATAATTCTTTGTAATGGACCTGATCGCTCCCCTGCGGACCTTCGCCAAGGTGGCCGAGGCTGGCTCCTTCGCTGCCGCGGCCGATGCACTGGACCTGTCGCCACAACTGGTCGGCAAGCATATCCAGGCACTGGAACAGCATCTGGGCGTGCGCCTGCTCAACCGCACCACGCGCAAGCAGAGCCTGACCGACTTCGGCCAGGCCTATCTGGCGCGGGCGCGGGTGATCCTGGAAGAAGTGGAGGGCGCCGAGCAGTTGGCTGAGGTGGCGCGCGGGCGGCCGATGGGGCGCCTGCGCATCAGCGCGCCGGTCACCTTCGGTGTGCACGCACTGGGTCCGGCGGTGGTCGCCTACATGCAGCAGTACCCGGACGTGCAGGTCGATCTGAACCTGTCCAACAGCCTGGTGGACATCGTCGAAGACGGTTACGACCTGGTGTTCCGTACAGGTGATCTGGCCGACAGCGGGCTGGTGGCGCGACGGCTGGGGCCGTACCCGCTGGTGCTGTGCGCATCGCCGGCTTACCTGGCATCGCGTCCGGCCATCGCGCACCCATCCGATCTGAGCCGTCATGAGTGCCTGGGTTTCGCGCATTCGATCATCCGTACCCGCTGGAGCTTCCGCGATGCCGACGGCAGCGTGCTGACCGTACCGGTGTCCAGCCGTTTCATGGTCAACCAGGCCGAGCCGCTGCTGACTGCGGCCGTGGGCGGACTGGGATTGATCCTGCAGCCCTACGAAATGCTTGCCGCCGCGCTGGCGCGTGGTGAGCTGGTGGAAGTGCTGCCGGACCATGTGCCGGTGTCGACCTGGATCAACCTGGTGTACCCGCGCGACCGCCAGCTGACCCCCAAGCTGCGCAGCTTCCTGGACTTCTGTCTGGCGCGTTTCAACGAACAGAGCATGGCGCGGCGATAGCGAGGCTGTCGGTTAGCATGGTCCCCATCAACTGCGAAGGATCGCATCCTCATGTCGCTTCCATGGCCGCAACGTGTCGCGCGCTTCCTGCTGCAGGTGCTGCCTGCATTGCTGTTCAGCTCCGGATTGCAGGCTGCCGAACTTCCAGCGCAGGCGCTGGCGGAGTGGGAAGCGCACGGTCGTGCCGACGGCCTGGCCCGACCTGACACGGTCTGCCAGGACTTCCTGCAGGCAATGGGCCGGAAACCAGAAGGCCTGGAATACGTGGGTTGCAGCCAGGACGATGCCTCCTACATCAAGCCGATCGAGGCCCACTACCGCGTTGTCGGTGCCCACGCAGCGAAGGTCGAAGCCTTCCTGCATGCAACCTTCGGCCTGCCTGCATTGCGCTACGTCTGTTGTGGTTGGAGCAACGGCGCACCTTATTACTGGCGCGAAGGTCCGGATGCGGTGAGATACCAGATCAGCATGGGGGTGGAATCGCTGCCGCACGAGCGGAGCGAATAGCATCGCATCGAGGCATTCAACGTCACCGTCGAGGTGTTGCGGCAGAGCCCCTAGCGTGGATGCGGCGGGTGGTTCCTTCGTCTAGGATGCGTCCAGGGATCCCCGCAAAGGAACTGCCATGAGGGCTGTTGGACGCCTGTTTCTCTGCAATGCGCTGGCCTGCGGGGTCCTGGTGATCGCCTTGGCGTTTCCGGCAGTTGGCGCAACATCTGCCGAGCATGCGCATCCACGTGCGCAGGATGCCATCGACGACTGGCTGGCGGCCTTCAATGCGGGCAGCCTCGAGGCGTTGCAGGCATTCGCCGACAGATATGCGAAGCGGGAGGGAAGCACTCCCAAGGACTATCTCGAGTTCCGCGAGAGCACCGGCCCACTACGCGTGCTGGAAACACTCGAGAGCGCGCCCAGCCAGGCGAAGCTGCTGGTGATGGGCCAGCTGAGCGAACGCGCGATGTGGGTGACGGCCGTCATGGATGCGACCAGCCCGGCGCATGTGAAGCAGTTCCAGATCGAAGGCACTGAAACGCCGGACAAGTTCAAGCCGGAGAGGGTTGCTTTGCCTGCGCTGATGGCCGATGCCACAGCAAAACTGGAGGCGCTGCGGGCGCAGGATGCGCTGTCGGGTGCGTTGCAGGTGGCACAGAACGGCAACGTGCTGCTGGACTGGCGCGGTGGCGATGCCGATCGCACCGCTGGTATTCAAGTGGGCGTGGGTACGCAGTTCCGCCTTGCGTCTTCCAACAAGATGTTCACCGCAGTGGCCATCCTGCAGCTGGTACAGGAGAGCAAGCTCAGCCTTGATGACACGATCGGCAAGCATCTGCCGGACTATCCGAACAAGACCGTTGCCAACAGCGTGACCGTTCGCCAGCTGCTGTCACATACCAGTGGCCTGGGTGATTTCTTTGGCGATGATTTCGAACAGTATTCCGCGTCGTTGAAGACGCTGGATGATTATGTGCAGCGCTTTGCCAGGGATGCGCTGCAGTTCACGCCGGGCAGCGAGGACAGCTATTCGAACTATGGTTTCATCGTATTGGGGCGCATCATCGAAGCGGTTTCGGGGCAGTCGTACTACGCGTATTTGGAAGAGCACATCCTGCGCCCGGCAGGCATGACCGGCACCGGCTTCGAGCCGGAAACAGTGAACGTCCCGCAGCGTGCCGTCGCCTACACGAAGAAGAATGGGCAATGGATCCGTGAAACGAAGTCGTTGCCCTGGCGTGGCATGTCGGCCGGTGGTGGTTACAGCACGGTGGCCGACATGGTGAAATTCGCCGAGGCATTGCGCAGTGGAAGGCTGGTCTCACCTGCATTGCTGCAGCAGGCCACCACGGCGCAGAACCACAAGGGCTGGTACGGGTTCGGCTTCGTGGTGCAGGGCGAGGGCAGGGGGCATCAGTACGGCCACGAAGGCGGTGCGCCCGGATCGAACAGTGCCATCGTGGTGCTACCCGCGCAGGGCTATGTGATCGTTGGGCTGGCCAATGTCGATCCGGATGCGATCGGCAACGTGGTCAATTACATCGCGCGAAGAGTGCCGCTGTGACTGCGGCAGGTACCGGTCATTCCGGCACCCGCACCATCTTCGTCATCAGATGTTCCACCACACCTGCCGGGTCCGCAGTGCGGCCGACGTGCGTGCTCGACATCTGCACGACCGAGCTGCGTTTGGCGGTGAGGAAATGGAAGCGCGCACGCGCCGGCAGCTGCGCGATCGGCCCGGCGGTAGCATCTCCACGGCAGATCGCCACGATCGCATCCAGCCACGGCTGCAGCGCCTCCTGGTCCAGCGCTGGGGCGAAGGCGTGCAGGCGTGCCGGATCGATCTCGATGGCCGCTTCCAGATGACGCGCGCCGGGACAGGAGACGATCACCCCGACGTTGATGAATTCCTCGCGCTCCACCCGCGGTACCACGCGGATGACGGCGTAGTCATACGTGTGCAGCGTGGGCACGGATGGCCTCCTGCACGAACACTGCACGCACTTTCAGGCGGTGCTTGAGATAACTGATGTAGCCTTGGCGGTAGGCCTGCGGGCTGTCGAACGCGGGCTCATTCACCAGCCAGCTGTCCGGTACCAGGCCGACGATACGCTCGATCTCGGCATCGGTCAGGCGCGCGGCCAGCTCGGCATCCACCGCGGCGATGCGGCTGGCGAACGACAGCAGCACATGGTCGCGGATCAGAACGAACGGCTTCTCGCAGGCATCGCCAGCATTGGCCCAATCGTGGTGGAAGTACATCGCCGCGCCGTGATCGATCAGGTACAGCCTGCGGTGCCACACCATCAGGTTGGGGTTGCGCGTGGTGCGATCGACATTGCTGGTGAACGCATCGAACCAGACGATGCGCGAGGCCAGATCGGCATCCACCGGCATCGCCGCCGGGTCGTAGTTGATCGCACCGGGCAGGTAGTCCAGGCCCAGGTTCAAACCTTCGCTGGCGCGGATCAGTTCCTGGATCTCCGGATCCGGCTCGGTGCGGGCGAACTCGCGGTCCAGCTCCACGAACAGGATCTCCGGAATCGGCAGGCCCAGCGTGCGCGCCATCTCACCGGCGATCAGTTCGGCGATCAGTGCCTTCGGTCCCTGGCCGGCGCCACGGAACTTCAGCACGGCCATGCCGTCGTCGTCGGTCTCGACCACGGCCGGCAGGGAGCCACCTTCCCGTAAGGGAGTGATGTAGCGGAGGGCATGTACGGTGCGCATGCGCGCATTCTAGCGTGGGTGCCGCCAAGGGAGCGCCGGGCGCGTCCCGGCGGCTCCATGTCGTTCCCCCTCAGTGCGTCAGCGCACCGCGCTGCTGTTCCTGCACGCGGACCTGTTCCTGCGTGGCCTGATCGGCCTGCCGCTGGTTGACCACGGCAAGCGTATCCAGGCTGTCCTGCACCGGGCGCTGGGCGGCCTCGGCAGTGGGTGATGAGGCGCGCAGCGAGGCCGGATCATCCAGCGGCCCCTTCACCACAAAGATGTTCTGCGCCGCGCCCGCACCCTCGGTCTGGCGGCTGAGCACCACATGGTCGACCCGGTCCAGCCCGTTTTCGCGGGCCAGCACCAGCAGGCTGGCACTCAGGCGCTCGCTGGACGCATCGAAACTGCGTCCGTTGGCAGCATCCAGCTCAGCTACCTTGCCGCGGATCTGCTCGTGCAGCGAACGGTCACGGCCTTCCGCAAGCAGCGTCGGTACGCCATCGCCCTCCACCGCATGCTGTGTGGTGATCGGCACATGCGTATGCGTGCCCTCAGTGTGGTCGAAGTAATGCAGCGTCGACGGCGAGGTACTGGTATCGAAGTAGGGCTGGCGCGGGGGCGAGCCCTCGCCGAGGTTGAGTCCGTTCTGCTCCAGCAGGCGTTCGTCCAGGCCCAGCTTCTTCATGTTCACTTCCATCCGGCTGACGCCATCGGGCGCTGGATTCGCGGCCTCGTATTCGCTGGCCAGTCCGATCGCCAAGGCGCCGTAGAAATTCTGGTAGTCCGAATTCCCATGATGGCCCAGGCCGGTGCTGACGCCCTGATCATAATAGTGCCTGGCCATTCCCTCGATGTTGGCTGCGGTGGGGGAGATGGTCAGGTCCGCATTGAGGGTCAGCTCCGGGTGCGGGGCATAGGTGATCGGCGGGCCGGGTCGTGACTGGATGACATCTGTCGAGCGGGTGCTGGCTTCATACAGGTCGCGCAGGGTGGCGTCCGGGTTGCTGGCACGTACCTGGCTGACCAGCGCATTCCAGCCTGCGATGTTCGAAGAAGCCTCATCGCGGCGGTTGGCCGCGAGCAGGGTGCCGATGGCCTCGGTGTAATCATGGCTCGTTGTACGGCCCGCGACCTGCTCCACGTCGGCTTCGAACTGCACGTAGGCGCGCTCGACATCAGCATCGTTGAAGCCGTGCTGGATCTCGTGACCGAGCACAAAGGCAACCTCGGCCGCGTCGAACCTGTCCGGCGCAGCCGGGGTCGACAAGCTGCTGGCGGGCAGGTTGATGGATTTCGTGCCGGTCTCGTAGGTGCCACCCGCATTGCTTGTGGCGGGCAACAGTTCGAAGCGTTCCAGATAGCCTGCCGCGATGGCGGCGTCCACCTGCTTTGCCAGCACGGGCGAGCCCGCGATGACGCTGCGCAGATTGTCGACCTGGTCGCTGGTGACGTCGGTGTTGCCGGCGAACTCGCCCAGCAGGCGTTCCGTTTCTGCGGAAAGGATCGTCATTGATGGCTCCCCTTACTGCACGGTGACAAGACGCACGCAGGCATGCGTGGCGTCGCCGAGGGCGTGGGGATTCTCGGGCATGGTGTCGACCTTGATGCTCAGCTGCGGTCGATCGAAGCGGTCGTAGATCACCCGGCCATGTTCGCCGCGCACCGTCTCGCGCTTGAAGCCGGCGGCATCCAGTGCCGATGCGAAGTGGTTGAAGTCGACCTGGCAGATCGCCGCAGCCGAGGCCTTGCGATCGCTGCTGGTGTCCATGAAGTTCAGGTCCAGCCGCGCGTCGGCAGTGCCGGCCCGCTGCACTTCCAGTCCATAGCCCCATTCCGGTGTCAGCGTGCCGCCATAGCCGAAGTGGCCGGGGCCGAAGACCTGCGCCGGCGCCTGCATTGCCGCGGACAGGAGCTCGGCGGTGAGCTCGCGGGTGGAGGTCGTGGCCTTGATCAGGTCCAGCAGGCGCAGCAGCAACTGCTCGGCATTGAGCGGGGAGGGCGAAGTGGTCTCGGATACGGCGGGGGCCATGGTGTCGGTTCCTTGAGAAGTCGGCGTGCGGTCGGCGGCATGTGCGCAGGCGCAGAGCGTGGCCGCTGAAAGTGCGAGCGTCCACGGTCGTATGAATGCGTACCGGGGCATGTGCGTTCCTTGCAGATTGAAGGGTGACCCTAGGGCCAGCCGGATGAAGCAGAGGTTAAGCGTAATCGAGGCACCCGAATGCGTTACAAAAGGTGAACGGGTGCGCATTCTTCACTTGACCATTCCGCGCGCGATGTCAGCATCGGGTCCATGGAGCATCAACTTCGCGTGTGACCTTCAACAGGAGGCCGTCATGCAACAACTGCGCAGCTGTCACGCTTTACCCTGCATGCAATGCAACGCGTGGTGTTGACCCTGGTCTGATACGGCCACTTTGCCGGCACGGATGGCCGCCACCCACAGCATCTGCCACTGTTCACCCGATGCGGTCCCGGCATGCTCTTGCCGGCCCTGCAATACAGGCATACGCCCGCCAGGTTGTCCCCTGCGTTGCCCGATGGCCTTCGCAGCGCAGAGGCTGGCTTGTCCATGATGATCCTGCAGGCTTTGGAGGTGCACCGATGAGCGACCAATACGAACGAATGCTGCCGGCCCTGGACGATGCCAAGGTCGAGGAAATGATCGGAAAACTGGTGCTGGTCGGGGTGACCCGCTACGGCGGCGACGGCCAGGTGCAGGGACTGGAGCAGTACGCGGGAACGGTGCTGCGCATCAGTGCCGATGAAGGCGTGGTGCTGGCCGACGAGAACGATGGCCACGAGCGTTATCTGCCGCCGATGCTCGACCAGTACCTGCCGGCCCAGCCGGGAGAGTACCGGATGAGCAACAGCGGCATGATCGTGGTCGACCCGGACTATCTCACCGCCTGGGACCTGCACGCCCAGCAGTAGTGCCAGGCCATGCCAAGCCTGGCACTGGGAGCGGATTGCCCGTTGGAACCGCCGACGGCTAGCGCAGCCACTCGGGCAATCTGCGTGTCAGGGGGCTTAATGCCTGTCGATCCGGCCAAAGATCGGGAAACACCTCGAATTTGAGGTCGTCCCGATCTACCCGGGTGATGAAATGTCGAATAGGCCTGTCCTGCAGGTCGTGACTTCCCCGCATGTGGGTCAGCTCGAACCGTTCGATTGCTTCCCGGTCTTCTTCGACGGAGAGGCTGTGCTTGATTACGGGAGCCAGTGTGACGTCACCACCATGCCGGCGAACGCTTGGAACAACGGGCAACTTTGGCTCAGATCAGGGGAATCCCGGGTGTCTTCGCTTGAGCAGATGTTGAAGAAGCACATCACCGGTCGGTTGCGCATATGGGCAATGGTGAAAAGGTCTTCTTTGGGTTTAAGAACAACGTAGTGGCTGTTCTTTCATTTGATGGTGATTTTGAGTTTTTCTGCATGCATCGGCATGCCTATATATTTGGTGTCTGGTAAAAAATATTTCCGAATTTGTCTCTCACTATGATGCTGTCTTTGTGCCGTTCGAGGCTCTTGAATTGATCCGCGAATATGAGTTCATCGGGTTTTGTTTCAAGTATTGTGTTTTCAAATATGATCTCGCGGCCCTGGGTCACATTGAGGGTGAGCGAGAATGAATCCGGCGTGAGCCTGCATAGAAGCGATGCCCGGAGTCCGTCTTCTCTATAATATTTTGTTTGGTGCGTCCATTCGTTTTTATATCCGAAATTTCTGAAAAGGTCGATTGCTTTCGTTAGTTCCGGTGTCGGAATGGGGTGGTGAAGGGAGACTGTATTGAGTCCACGCTCGATCATTGAAAGGTAGAATTCGTGGCGATCGTCGTTGTTTAATTTTTCGTAGTGATCGATCTGGAATGGTACTGGTGAGCTGATTGCATTCGAGCCCTTGACGATCTTTACACTGGTTTGAAGTGCTGATCCTTGAATAATAATCCTGTTGAATCCAGCTGAATGAAATCGAAGGGGTTTAAGCCTCCTTTCCAGGAAATTGCACGCGTATCGCGACCTGAAGCCGAAAGGTATGGCGACTTCCTTGGGGAACTCGTCGGGATCGAGGTAAAGGTAGATTTTCCGGAGGATCATTGTGCTGCCGACGGGGTAGGGGTGTTGTTGATGCTAGGCGCCGCAAGGGCAGCCGGACAGGAAAATCGGGGGCCGGGAATCGTGGCTAAAGGAGCCATCTCTCCCGTGAAGTGGCAGTAGATCGTTGCCTGGAGCCAGCTTCAGTTCTTTCTTGAGTGCCCCGCGGCCTGTTCTCCGATGCACTTTGCCCCATCCGGCCACTAGCCCTTCCGGCCCATTCACGACAACCCCTGCGGTGCTAGATTCGGGGCCATGCCCGATTCCGGGTACCCATTCACACCCCAGGGGATAAGGATGCTGATCCGTCGAACCTCTCTGGCAGCGGCCGTTGCCGTTGCCACTGTCGGCCTGCTGGCCGCTGGCCCGGCGCTTGCCGATTACGCGAAGCCGCCGGAACACCTGCTCAAGGTGCTGAAGGCACCGCCGCCGCCGGCACCGAACGTGGCCCCGGGCGGCCAGCGCCTGCTGCTGACCACCGCGCAGACCTACCCGTCGATCAGCCGCGTGGCCCAGCCGTACCTGAAGCTGGCCGGTGTACGCCTGGAGCCGAAGAACCGCAGTCGCCATGACACTCCCGGCGGCTACGGTATTCCGGCCTGCGTGGCCGACTTCACTCTGGTCGACATCGGCAGCGGCAAGGAAACCAAGGTCAACCTGCCACAGGGCTGCGCCACCGGCGCGCTGTGGTCGGCCGACGGCAGCCATTTCGCCTTCCAGAATGCGGTCGATACCAGCGTGCAGCTGTGGGTCGGCGATGCGGCCACCGGCCAGGTGAAGCAGGTGCCGAACGTGCAGCTGAACCCGATCTTCGGCTACACCGTGCAATGGCTGGGCGGCAGCCAGAATCTGCTGGTGAAGCTGGTACCGGCCAATCAGGGTCCGGCGCCGTCCAACGGTGGCGTGCCGACCGGTCCGGATGCGCAGGAATCGCTGGGCAGCAGTGGCGAGAGCAGCACCTACGAAGCCCGCGACACGCTGACCAGCGTGCATGACGAGAAACTGTTCGCCTATTACGGCGCGTCGCAGCTGGCCGTGGTCGATACCGCCGCCAACAGCGTGCGCCCGGTCGGGCAGCCTGCACTGTTCAACGAGGTCAGCGCCGCGCCCGATGGCGTGCACGTGCTGACCGAATCGATCAAGGCACCGTACTCGCATGCGGTGACCTACCAGCGCTTCGCCAATGATGTGGCGGTGCTGGACGTGAGCAATGGCCGCAGCACGCCGATCGCCAGCCTGCCGCTTGCGGATCGCGTGCCGGTGCACGGCGTACCGGAAGGCCCGCGCGGTTTCGACTGGCGAGCCACCGATCCGGCGACCCTGGTCTATGCCGAAGCGCTGGACAAGGGCGACTGGAAGGTCAACGTGCCGCACCGTGACCGCGTGCTGATGCTGAAGGCGCCGTTCAACGGCAAGCCGACCGAAATCACCCGCACCGCGCAGCGCTTCGAAGGTTTCGCCTGGACTGCCGATCCGGCCGTGGCATTCCAGTACGAGAACGACGAGAACCGCCACTGGATGCAGACCCGCATCGTCGATGTGGACCAGCCGAAGAAGGAAGGCCACCTGCTGTGGGACATGTCCAGCGATGAGCTGTACGGCAATCCCGGCAACCTGGTCTTCACCCGCCTGCCGAATGGCGCGCAGGTCGTACGCCAGGATGGCAACCACGTGTTCCTCAGTGGCCGTGGCGCCTCACCGCAGGGTGACCGCCCGTTCGTGGACCGCCTGGACCTGGGCACGCTGAAGAGCGAGCGCCTGTTCCGCAGCAGTGCCGATGCCTACGAGCAGTTCCTAGGCTTCAGCAACACGCCGGGGCGCTACCTGACCTGGCACCAGTCGGTGATCGATCCGCCGAATGCCTTCATCCGCCAGCAGGGTGAAGCGGTAGCCGGCGCGAAGACCGGCGAAGCGCAGTTCGCCTCTACCGCGACCGCGCTGACCAGGCTGGTCGACCCCACCCCGGAAGTGCGCCAGATCAAGAAGCAGCTGGTGACCTACAAGCGCGCCGACGGCGTGGACCTGTCGTTCACTCTGTACACGCCGCCGGGCTACAAGGAAGGCCAGCGCGTGCCGGCGATCCTGTACGCGTATCCCGCCGATTTCGCCAATGCAGCGCAGGCCGGTCAGGTGTCCGGTTCGCAGCAGACCTTCACCCGTCTGCAGCCGTACCGCCTGATGCTGCTGGCCGGCTACGCGATCATCGACAACGCCTCGTTCCCGATCGTGGGTGACCCGAAGAACGCCTACGACACCTACCTGGAGCAGCTGGAAGCCGATGCCAGGGCCGCGGTGGACAAGGCCGTGGACATGGGCGTGGTCGACCGCAACCGCATCGGCGTGACCGGCCACAGCCATGGTGGCCTGATGACCGCCAACCTGATCGCCCACACCAACCTGTTCAAGGCCGGGGTGGCGACCAGCGGTTCGTACAACAAGACCTTCACCCCGTTCGGCTTCCAGAACGAGCGTCGTTCGGTATGGCAGGCGCAGCAGGTGTACCTGAAGGCCTCGCCGTTTTTCTACGCCGACAAGATCAAGCTGCCGCTGCTGCTGGTGCACGGCGAGGACGACGCCAACCCGGGCACCGAACCGTTCCAGTCGCGCAAGCTGTACCAGGCGATCCGTGGCAACGGTGGTACCACCCGTCTGGTGATGCTGCCGAACGAGCCGCACTGGTACACCGCGCTGGAATCGAACGAGCAGCTGGTGGCGGAAATGCTCAACTGGTTCGACACTTACGTGAAGAACGCAAAGTAGAGTCGAGCTTGCGCGACTGCGTTGCACAAGGCCGCCTTCGGGCGGCCTTTCTGCATCCTGTAGAGCCGAGCCCATGCTCGGCTGCTGTCCACATGTAAATGATGCCGACGGCTTTGCAATCAACTGTGGAGACTCGGTAACGACGTGTTACCGGCACATTCGCATGCCACGCAAATGGTCTAGGCTGAACCTGATCGCTCGTTCCAGGTCGGTGCAATGAAAGCCATTCTCCTTGCTGCAACGTTGTCGTTGGCCCTGGTTTCAACGGCATATGCTCAGTCGTTTCCTGCTGAGCTGACGCAATTGGGCATTGTCGCCGGCATGCCTTACGCCAAGGCCAAGCGCCTGCTGGATGCTGCAGGCTGGCAGGCGAAACCTGCGCAGGGCGCGCCGGAGTCGCTGGAGGGCTTTCCGGAAGTCGGATGCCAGAAGGACGGAAAGCAGTGTGCGACGACCTTCGAAAAGGATGGTCAACAGATCGCGGTGCGGCTGGGCACTACCCTGGCAGGGCAGCCGTTCGTGCAGAGCGCTGACTGAGCACCCGCCCTCACGCCAGCGGTAGGCGGTCCTGCGCGTGCGACAGCCGGTCATGCAGGTCGCGCACGTGCTCGGTCTTGGCATGCACCCGGGTGGTATCGCCGAAACTGCGTAGATAAGCGCAGGCTGCGAAGCCGGCGCTCTTTTTTTCGTACTCGGCAATCCAGGCCAGTCGATCCGGATTGTTGGCCTGTTCGGATGACCACGCGGCCACTGGCGGGCGGATGCGGTACTTCAGGCCGACGCGCCACGGCTTCGGTGACAGTCGCGCACGGAAGCAATGCTGCAGCCGGCACATGCGCGCGTACAGGGTATCGGTGCCCAGTGCCTTGAAGAATGCCTGCAGCTGCTCGTCCTCCGGGGAGAACGTGGCATGCATCGCCAGTACGCGCAGTCCCGCAGGCGTCCGGTAGGCGCGCAGATGCCAGTCGGGGTGTTGTTCGCTGAAGGCTTCCACGCGCTTCAGCGCAAGCCCTTCAGCACCGCTGGCAGCGGCCAGGCGCTGCTTCCGCCGCATCAGCAGTGCCGCGTTGACCAGCAGCACTGCCGCCACGCCCAGTACCAGGCCCACCAGCCAATGCCAGAGCAGGGTGCCGATGATGGCACCGGCAAGCAGCACGACCGCCGCAACGATGGCTGGCATCACGCAACCTGCCGGTGGTTGCGCATGGTCGATGTCGGCGAACAGTACGTCCGGGCTGTTGAGGCACAGTGCGCCATAGCTGTTGCGGGTGATGATGGCGTCGCCGTCGCGCTGCACGATCTGCTCGCGGATCGGTACCCCTTCCACGCCGTAATTGCTGCGTACTTCGCGGCGTGGCAGTGCCTGCCCGGCAAGGATGGCATTGAGCGCTTCGTTGGCACGGCGGTCGGCATGTCCCTGGGCCTCGGCAGGGCCCTCATCGGACCAGCCGAAGCGGCGCACGACCACCGGCCGGCCGCGGAAACGAGCCTGCAGGCGGGCTTCGGCCCAGTACGCGGGAACGATCATCATCGTGCGGTGCTCCATCTTCCGTGGCAGGTGCCAAAGCGAGTCTGGCACAGCGCCGGGGTGCCCGCATCCGCCTGCTGCGGTTGGCCGTGCGGAGTGATAGATTGCGCGCTTCGCATGCACTCCACCAAGGACGGAGCGATGTCCATGATACTGCGCGGCCTGTTGGCCCTGGCCTGTGCCGGGGCGATGGGCGTGGCCACGGCGGCAGTTCCGGCGGGGCCGCAGATCCTCACCGAGGATGTCAGTCGTTTCTACGCGCTTTACGATAGTGCCGGCGGTAAGCCCAGCATCGCGCAGCTGCGTGGATACATGGCCGAAGGTTCGACGGGCCTGGCCGAGCTGGCCAAGGCGCGTCGGGTCACTCCCGAACGGATGGCCGAGTCCATTGCCAGCCAGCCCGAGCTGTATGCGCAGGGGCGAAGCTGCCTGGCCGAGCTGCCGGCGGTCAAGCAGCGCCTGGTACAGGTGTTCGCCAACCTGCAGGCGATCTACCCGCAGACCCGGTTCCCGCCGGTGACCATCGCAGTGGGCCGTGGCCGGCCTGTGGGGCTGACCTCGAAGAGTGGGGTGATCATCGGCCTGGAAGCGCTGTGCGCGGCCGACTTCATGAATCCCAATGTGCAGGACCGCTTCGTGCACGTGATCGCACACGAGTACGTGCACATCCAGCAGACCGGCCTGAGCGACTTCGAACCGGGAGATCCGCGCGCGACCGTGCTGCGCGTGTCGCTGGGCGAAGGCATCGCCGAGTTCATCACCGAACTGATTTCCGGCAACGTCGGCAACGGGCGCCATGCGGCCTGGACCCGTGGTCGGGAAGTGCATATCGAAAGCGCGTTCGCGCTGGATCTGGACAGCACCGATCTGTCGCCGTGGCTGTACAACTACAAGCCGGGCTCGCAGGAGCCCTATGACCTGGGTTACTGGGTGGGCTACCGCATCGCCAAGGCCTATTACCTGCAGGCCAAGGACAAGCGTGACGCGGTGCGTGTGCTGATCCAGCAGGACAACCCGAAGGCGATCCTGGCCACCAGCGGCTGGACGCCGGGCATGTGGATGCCGGCGAAGGTGACGGGTGTGGCGGCGCGTACGGCTGCACGCTGAGCGCGGGGCGGAGCGTTAGACTGCTGGAGATCGTTTCAGGAGTGCCCGCATGCGTGGACCTGTTGAGCTTGCCACTGCCACCGTCGTGACGTTGGGCCTCGCGTTGGCCTCTCCGCTGGGCGCCGCTGAAGCCGTCGCAGTCAATCCGCTGCTGCAGACGCCCATCGACCAGCTACGCCCCGACGAAGTTCGTTTCATGCAGCAGCGCCTGGCCGATTGGCCGGAGCTGCAACGCTATCGTGATGCCAACGCGCAACTGCCTGCGGCAGTGCCGGGCCAGCCACGCGTCGCGTTCTTCGGTGACTCCATCACCGAAGGCTGGGGCAGGGAAGGCAGTGCCGGTTTCTTCCCCGGCAAGGGCTGGCTCAATCGCGGCATCAGCGGCCAGACCACGGCGCAGATGCTGGTGCGTTTCCCGCAGGACGTGCTGGCACTGAAGCCACAGGTGGTGGTGATCCTGGCCGGCACCAACGACATTGCAGGCAACACCGGACCATCCACGCAGGCGATGATCGAAGACAACCTGCACGCGATGGTGGACCTGGCCCGTGCACATGGCATTCGTGTGGTGCTGGCATCGGTGCTGCCGGTCAGCGATTACCCGTGGCTGCCGGGCACAGCACCTGCGCCCAAGGTGCGTGCATTGAACACGGCGTTGAAGCGCTATGCCGATGCACAGCAGCTGGTCTATCTGGACTACTACACGCCGATGGCCAATGCGATCGGCGGACTGGACCCGCAGCTCGCCGAGGATGGCGTGCATCCTACGGCGAAGGGCTATGCGGTGATGGCGCCGCTTGCCGAGGCGGCGGTCAAGCGCGCGCTGCAGCAGAAGTAGCTCCGCCGGGCAGGCTTGCCAGCAGCCACTCACAGAAGCTGATCACCAGCGGATCGGCCGCGCTGTCCTCGTGCACCAGCCAGCTCCAGCGCGGGCCGCGCACGCGTGCATCATCCAATGGTTGCAGCAGGCCTTGTTCGCAGGCTCGGGCTGCCAGCAGCTCGCTGACCAATGCGATACCCAGCCCTTGGCACGCGGCATCCAGTAGTTGCCCGGGCTCGGAGAAATTCATTCCCTCGCGGCGTTGGCCGACATCGGTACCCCCCTGTACCTGCCATTGGCTCCAGTCCATCTCGCGCTCGCCATGCAGGGTGAGGCGTTCGTGCGCCGGTGTGGCGAGCAGGGCCGGATGGCAGGCTGGATAGAGACGATCCTGCAGCAGCACGCGATGCTGGCACTGCGCCTGTGAGTCGAGGTCATCGCGTACCGCTACGTCCAGCGTCTGCGTGGTCATCTCCGGCGCTTCCTCGCTGGTCAGCAGCCACAGATCGGCGTCGGGATGCAGCCAGTGGAAGCTGGCCAGGCGTGGCACCAGCCAATGCCGGGCGAAGGCCGGGCTGGTGTTGACGATCAGTTGATTGGGCTTGCGGTACTGATCGAGCCGGCGGATGCCGCTGGCCAGCTGCCGCAGCAGGGATTGGGTGGTTTCCAGCAGGTCGATGCCGGCGTCGGTGAGGGTGACGCTGCGGCCCTGCCGGAAGAACAGTGGTTGTTGCAGCGACGCCTCCAGGCCCCGGATCTGCTGGCTGATGGCCGACTGGGTCAGGTGCAGTTCCTCCGCCGCACGGTGGAAACTGCCCAGCCGGGCGGCAGCCTCGAAACCCCGCAGGGCGTTCAGCGGTGGCCAGTGCTTGAGCATTTCAGATAAGTAAAACTGTTCAGTTGATGGCTGAATCTATCGTTTGTTCTTATGAGTGGGCAAGCGCAGCATAGCGCCCATCCCACACCGGCCATGGAGCCTGTCATGAGCAACCGTCGTCAATTCCTCACCCAGCTGGCGGGCGCCGCCGGTCTTGGTGGCTTGGCCGCGCTCGGCCTGGCCGGGCTGCCGGGTCGCGTGGCTGCGGCGGCGCCGGGCGCAGGCATCTGGCGCATGCCCGATGAACATGGTCCGCAGGAACGCGTGTTCCTGGCCTTTGCCGCGCAGCCGCGGGTGTGGGGCGCGCAGGCCGATGCGGTGAACGCCGCCGTGGCGCGGCTGGCCCGTACCATCGCCCGCCACCAGCCGGTCAGCGTGCTGTGCCGCCCGGCACAGTTGAAGCAGGCGCAGGACCGCTGCGGCCGCGACAACATCGAGTTCCTGGACGTGCCCTTGGATGACATCTGGGTGCGCGATTACGGTGGTTGCTTCGTCACCAATGACCAAGGCGGGCTGGGCCTGGTCGACTTCAACTTCAATGGCTGGGGTGGCAAGCAGAGTGCGCGCAACGATGGCGCGGTGGCGCCGTGGTTGGCGCAGGTGACCGGTGCGACGCTGCTGGAAAGCGATCTGGTGGGCGAGGGCGGTGGCATCGAAGTCGATGGCCACGGCACGGCCATCCTCACCGAAAGCTGCTGGGTCAACCGCAACCGCAATCCGGACTGGTCGCGTGCCGATATCGAGGCCGAGCTGAAACATCACCTGGGCGTGCGCAAGGTGATCTGGCTGCCCGGTATCGCCGGCAAGGACATCACCGATGCGCACGTGGATTTCTATGCGCGCTTCGTACGCCCGGGCGTGGTGATCGCCAATCTGGACAACGATCCGGAGTCCTACGATTACGACCTGACCCGCGAGCATCTGCGGATCCTGCGCGGGGCCACCGATGCCGATGGCCGCCGTCTGCAGGTGCATACGCTGCCGCCGCCGCTGGAAGGGCGCGATAACGTGCATACCCGCGACAACGATGATCTGGCGATGGGCTACATCAACTACCTGCCGATCAACGGCGCGGTGGTCGCGCCGCAGTTCGGAGACGACGAAGCCGATGGATTCTGCCGCGAACTACTGGAAGACATGTATCCCGGCCGCGTGATCGAACAGGTGGATATCGATGCCATCGCGGGTGGCGGTGGCGGTATCCATTGCGTGACCAAGAACATGCCGAAGGTGGGCTGACGCGCCTCAGGCGTCGTCCTGCTTCAATGCGGCATCGGCCGCCAGCAGCGCCTCGGCGGCCGCACTGAGCGGCGGCGACGGCGGGGCGACCACGCCGATCGCTTCCATCATCTTCGGCATGCCCAGGAACTGCCGCGCGCGACGGTCGTAGATGCCGGTGACCAGCAGTGCACGGGTGGCGATCTTCTGCTCGGTACCGATCAGCACGCGCTGCTCCATGATGCCGCGCGAGCCGACCCAGCCCACCAGCCGCGTTTCCAGGGTGAAGCGCTGGAACGGCTTCAGCTCGCGGCGGAACTGGATGGTGCCGGCGCCGACGATCGGTGCCCATTTCTCGCGCAGCGCCACCCGGCCCAGGCCCATGCGCAGGATCAGGTCCAGCCGGCCCAGGTCGAAGATGTTCCAGTAGCGGCCGTTGGTCATGTGCAGGTTGCTGTCCAGATCATTGGGCAGTACCCGGAACTGCAGGCGCGAGACCCCGAACGGGGCCTCCAGCTTGGGCCGGAACAGGCTGCACAGCAGCAGGTGGAGCAGGCGGAACCAGAGATTCATGGTTATGACGACTGTTATAGAATCGCCGGTACGCTAATCTATGACGACTGTCCTGGCAAGGAGCCTGCCGTGAGCCCGCGTCCCTCTGATGCGCCACAACGCGTGATTGATGCTGCGGCACAGATGCTCGCGCGCGTGGGTCTCAATGCCACCAGCATCCGTGAGGTCACCAAGCTGGCCGAGGCACCGCTTGGCTCCACCTATCACCACTTTCCCGGCGGCAAGCAGGAGCTGTTGGCGCGTGCCACCCATATGGCCGGCGACAAGGTCGAAGCGTTGCTGGTGGAGCTGCTGAAGGGCGGGGCAGTGCAGGGCCTGCAGCAGTTCCTGACGATGTGGCGCGAGCGCCTGCTGCGCACCGATTTTCGCGCCGGCTGCCCGGTGTTGGCCGCTGCGGTTGAGGAGCCGGTGGAGGCCGTGCCGAGCCAGCCCCGTGCGGCAGCTGCTGAAGTGTTCATGCGCTGGCACGGCCATCTGGCCGCAGCGTTCGTCGCCGACGGACACGATCCGGCCGCCGCGGGTGGGCTGGCCAGTCTGGTGATTGCCAGTGTGGAAGGTGCGGTGGCGATGTGCCGCGCACTGCAGGACATCGCCCCGTTCGACCAGGTGGCCGCGCAGTTGCTGAAGGCCGCCGCGCGGCCTTGATCCGGCTATCCGTGTGTGGGAGACGCGTAGCTGGTCATCTGAAGACGATCATGTAGCCCCAGCCGAGCAAGATCGGCAGGAGGGCAGCGATGGCCGACGCGCCCAACCAACGAAGGTAGCTGCGGGAGGCGGGCGCTCCCTGCCGCTTGATGACCCAGGCATGTACCGGGAGTACCAGCAACGCCTGCACCGCGAAGGTAACCACGGCGGCAAGCCATGCCACCAGGACGCCGAGGCAGCCATCGCTGAAGCAGTGGCTACCAAACCACGAACCCCAACCGGCGAGGCCAATCATTAGAACGAACATCACGAGGGCGGTGGAGCGGGTGAACTGGGAGGCGTGCATGCCGCGGCGCATACTTTTTCTGGTGGAAAATCATAATCCAGCCGCTGGCGCGCGGGTACAAGGCAGGCACCAGTCCGGCCCGTGGGTGATGGATCCGGGGCCCCATCGCGCTAGAATCCGCCCATCACCACCTACGCGTGCTCGGCAAGGATGTCCGCATGCAACATAAGGTTCCCGAGTTCCCTGACCGCGATGTCTCCCGCCCACTGGCGGCGGCATGAAGCGCTCTGGCCACTTTTCCCGCGGCCCACTGAAATTGCCGCTGAACCGCGGCAGCGAAGTCGTGCGCGCGCGGCAGGATCTGCAGCAACACGGCTGGCCGCGCCTGCAGATGGCGCTGATCGTGGCCCTGACCGGTGCGGCCGGTTTCCTTGCCTCGCACCTGCTGCGACTGGCCGGTATCGACGCGATGCTGCTGCGCTACCCGATGGCCGTGCTGCTGGCGTATGGCGTATTCCTGCTGCTGATGTGGATCTGGATCCGCTGGCGCTGGGACAACGTGCTGGATGGCCTGTCGCCGGATCTGGGCAGTGGTAGCCCATCGCCTCGTGGAAGTGCCGTGGAATCACCGTGGAGCGGCGTCGGTGGCCGTTCCGGCGGCGGTGGTGCGTCGGCCTCGTGGAATGAGTCGGCGCCGGTGATCGCTGGTGATGCCGGAGAGCTGCCGTTGACCGGGTTGGCCGAAGACGAAGCCGGCCTGCCACTGCTGGCGATTCTCGGCATCGTCGCACTGGCGGCGACCGTTCTGCTGGCCAGCGTGTGGGTGGTGTGGTCGGCACCGGTGCTGATGGCCGAGCTGCTGGTGGATGCAGCCATTGCCGGTGGCCTGTACCGGCGCATGCAGGGCATGCAGCAGCAAGGCTGGTGGCGGGTATGCGTGTCGCATACGATCTGGCCGTTGCTCGGGTTGCTGGTGTTCTTCACCGTTGTTGGATGGCTCGCACAGGAGCTGGCACCAGGTGCAGTCAGTCTGGCCCAGGCATTTCGGGCGCTGTAGCGGCCCATGTGGATGGCCGAGCCCAGTTTTTCGTTCCTGGCCGACCCTGCGCTATGATCCGCGCCGAGGCCACGGAATGTGGTCCGGCTTCAACCACCACTGACGAGGAAGAGCGCATGGATGTCGCTACACACAGCAACAGGACGTTGTTTCGTTGGACCATGATGGTGCTGCTGGCGGTGTTGATGCCGTTTGCAGCGCTGGCGCAGTCGGCACCCGCAGCGGCTGGGCAGGCAGATAGCACCGAAACTGCCGTCGCAGCTGAAGAGACAGACTGCCGCGCCTGCACTTATGAGCGCATCGGGCATAAGGTCGATATCGGCCTGGTGGCCCTGATTTCGCTGCTGGTGGTGGGCCTTCTGGTGGCAGTATCCCGCGAATGGGGCACCACCTCGCAACGATGGACCTGCCGCACGCTGGCCCTGCTGCTGGTGGGCATCGGCCTAGCGTTGCTGTGGTGGGCTGGCAGCATCGTCTACCTGGGCTACAACCCGTGGCAGGAAATGGCCGCCCCCGTCGATGGTTCGCTCACCTCGACACTGCTCAATACCTCACCGAAGTGGCTGGCGTCGGTGGTGCTGATCGGCTTCGCGCCTTCCATCTGGAAGCGCAGCGAGCGCCTGCCCGCGTGGCGCATCAGCTGACATTGAAACGGCGGCGCTGGATCACGCCCGGCGCCGCCTGCGGTCATCAGTCAAAGCGCAAACGCACACCAGCGTAGATGCCACGGCCTTCGCCCGGGGTCGAGCGGGCAATATCCTTGCCGGCATCGTTGTAGCCTGGCGTGACCGTGGCGGCGTAGTGGCGGTTGCCGATGTTGCGCATCTCCGCCCACGCCTGCCAGCGGCCACCGGGTGCGTCGTAGCCGATGCGGCTGCCGAAGATCACATGGCTGTCAGCCCAGTAGCTGTTGGCGTAGTCGACGGCGATGCGCGAGGCGTATTCGGTATTGAGCGCAGCGTACAGGCCGGATGCGTGATCGAAGCGCAGCTCGGCCTGGTAGGCGTGGCGCGGCAGGCCGGGCAGACGGTTGCTGCCGAAACGCGCGTCGTGGCGATAGCGGAAATCGCTGAAGGTGTACGCCTGGCGCAGCGACAGGCGGCCCGGTGCAGCCTGCCACAGGGTGCTGTCCAACCCGGCTTCGATGCCGCGGTGAACGGTGGGGCTGGCGTTGTTCTCGGCGATGAACAGGTTCGGCACCGGTTGCAGCTCGACGCTCAGCAGTTCGTGGTTCACGTGTGCGTAGTAGCCGGTCAGTTCCCAGCGACCCAGCGCCGCGTCACCGCGCGCGCCCAGTTCCAGCGTTGTGGCGGTCTGGTTCTGCATCGGCACCGGCGCGCGTTGGCGGCCGGTAGACGGGCCATTGCCCGGCCCGAAGTACTGGTTCGAGCCCCAGATCATCGACCACGGGTGCGGTGCTTCCACCGAGCGGCTGAGGTTGCCGAACCACTGGGTCTGGGCGCTGTGCTGCCACGTGAAGCCCAATCGCGGCGCGTAGTCCCAGTCGTGGTCGCGCAGGCGGCCGCCGCTGCTCGGCCAGGTCACCTGCACATCGCGGCGGGTGTTGATCAGTGCCAGCCCGGTCTGCATGCGCAGGCGGTCGTTGAAGGCCAGGGTGTTGCTGACGTGCAGCGTGCTGTCGGTGCCGTGGTGGCGGAAGTCACGTGTGCGCGTGCCGGCGGCATAGCCGTTGCTGGCAAAACGCAGCGACTCGCGCACATCGGCGTCCAGATCGTGGGTGACGCGCAGGCCGACCGTGGTTTCGCTGTCCAGGCCGAACAGCCGGTGGCGGTGGCGGTAGTCCAACGTGGCGTTGAGGTTGGCGTAGTCCAGCTGCTGGCGGTACAGGCTCTCGTTCAAGTCCATCGGGTACTTGTGATAGACCAGCCCGGCCTGCAGCGAGGAATCCTCATCGATCTGCAGCGTGGTGACGTTGCCCACCCACGTGCTGCCCGGCTGCGGGCGACGCGCATCGATGGCCAGGTTGGCGGCATTCGCGGCACGCGGATCGTTGCGGATCTGATCGCGGGTCAGGCGTCCGGGCGTTTCGTGGTTGGTCTCGCGGTAGCGCACGAAGAAGCGCGTCTGCAGCCCCGGGGTGATCTGCCAGCCGATGTTGGCCATCGCGCCTTTGCCATCGCCGCGTGCATGGCGCTGGTAGCCGTCGAATTCGGTATCGGTGTAGGCCAGGAAATAATCGACGTCACCACTGACGCCACCCCAGCTGATGCCGCGCTTCTGGTAGCCACGGCTGCCGGCTTCGTAGTGCAGCTGCAGGCCCGCCGAATCACGACCGCTGCGGCTGACGTAGTCGATGGCACCGCCCAGCGCCAACGCGCCGCGCTCGAAGCCGTTGGCGCCGCGCAGTACTTCCACGCGCGACAGCCACAGCGGTTCCAGCAGCTCGTAGGGCGTGCCACCCGGGCCGGTCAGTGGCAGACCGTCGATCGACACCGCAATGCCCGAGGCATGCGCGCCTGGGCCCCGGTTGATGCCCGAGCCACGGATCGAGACCTTGGTGCCCTCGTTGCCCGGCGACTGCGCGCTGATGCCCGGCTGGTAGGCCAGCACATCGGCGCTGCTGGACAAGCGGCTGTCGGCCTTGGCCACGTCGATGACGTTGCCGGCGCCGGGGACGCGCTTCAGCGCCGCGCGCGCCTGCGCGCTGGCATCGGCGGCAGCGGTGACCTGCACGGCATCCAGCGTGGTGGCCTGCGGGGCAGCGGCGGTAGTGGAGGCGAGGAGGCCGAGGGAAACGGCCAGGAACAACAGCGACGGGGTGAGGCGGTGCGGCGAGAGCGACATGCGGGAATGCTGTAAACCATGAAAGTGGCGCGAAAGTTAACAGTTCAGCGGCGTCACGTCACCCATCCGCCGCGTATGGGGCGGTCTGCAGCGTCCATGTAGAGCCGAGCCCATGCTCGGCTCTCGCGCGCAGCGCGGGTCTCCTTCGCTCGAAACGAAGAGCAGCCGAGCATGGGCTCGGCTCTACAGAAGGTTACGGCGAGGGCTTGGCCAGCGCTTTGGCCTTTGCATACAGCCCATCGGCCGTTTCCTTCTCGCCCAGCGCCGCATGGCATTCGGCCAGGCTGTCCCACGTATTGGCTGAATCGGGATACAGCTCGGTGTTGAGAGCAAATACCTTCACCGCCTTGCGTGCACCGAGGCTTTCGCGGATCGCATACCCATCGGCATTGATCGCACGTTCCAGCTCGCCGGCGGAAATCCCATTATTGCCGTGCAGCCAGTTACGCATCAGCTGTGTCGCATCGGCGCTGTCGTCCAGCGCATACGCGATCAGTCGCTCGGACAACACCGTATGCGAAAACTCCTGCGGCGCGGCCACCGCCATGGTGCTCTCCACCAGCGTGCTCGACCAGACATTGCGGGCGCTGCCGTTGGTCAGGTACACGAACACCCAGTAGCCGCTGGCCAGGGTGCCCTTGTAGGCCAGCCGTGCCCGCACGCGGGTGCCACCATCGTGGCCGACCTGGGTGTAGCCGTCGCTGCGGGTGGTGTCCCAACCGGTGGAGAAGAAATTGCTGCCGCCGCCGCTCAGCTTCTGCGGCTGCCAGAGCGTTTCCAGCGTGGACGTGCGCAGCAGCTTGCCGGTCGCCAGCGCCTGCAGGAATCGATTCATGTCGCCCACGGTGGTCTGCAGGTCGGCGTGGCCCCAACCGTAGTCCGGCCAGGGGGCTTCGTTCGCTGGCTGCAGCTGGCCGTCCTTGCCGATGTACGGCACCGCTGCGCGCTGGGCCGGCACGCTGGCTGCTCCCCATGAAGTGCCGGTCATCTTCAGCGGCTGCAGGATGCGTTCGCGCGCGATGGCCGGGTAGGGCTTGCGGTAATGCGCTTCCAGCAAGGCGGTCAGCACCAGGTAGTTGGCCTGGGTGTACTGCACGCGGCTGCCGGAGGCGAACTGCATCGGTGCCGCGCCGGCCACCTTCAGTGCAGCGGCAAGATTGGGCGCCACTCCGGCGTAGCCCTTGCTGACCCAGCGGTTGTCCACGCGATCGTAGTACTCGCCGATGCCGGAGCTGTGGTTGAGGAAATCGCGTACGTGAATCGCCTGCCATGCCGTCGGTAGGTCCGGAACATAACGGCTGGCCGGCGCGTCCAGATCCACCTTGCCCTGGTCGACCAGCTGCATCACCAGCGTGCTGGTCAGCAGCTTGGCCATCGATTGCGCGGCGAAGATGGTATCGACGGCGGCAGGTGCGTGGGTAGCGGGATCACGTTCACCGCTGGCGCCCTGGTACAGCACCTGGCCGTTGTGTGCGATCAGTACCGCCTGGCCGGCGATGCCGTAGCGTTCTCGGTTGGCCTGCAGCTGGGCATCAAGCTGAGCAGAGAGAGTACCGGGAGCGCCACGTGCCGAAGCGATCGGAACGGCGAAGAGGGCACAGATCAATGCAGCAGCAAGGGTGCGGTACATCGCGGTGATCCGTCAGCGGTGATGGCGCATGTTGGTCACGGCGGGAGTTGGGGTCAAGCATGTAGAGCCGAGCCTATGCTCGGCTGCTTTCGGGTCAGGCGTCGTGCGCCCGGAAGCATTGAGCCGAGCATGGCTCGGCTCTACAGGAGTTTCCCGGTAGCGCCGGGCCATGCCCGGCGGCAATCGTCCCGGTTGTTGGATCAGCCCAGAATTCCCGGCAGATCCAGTCCCTTCTCCTTCGCGCAATCAATTGCGATCTCATAGCCCGCGTCAGCATGGCGCATCACGCCGGTGGCTGGGTCGTTCCACAGCACGCGGCCAATCCGCTTGGCTGCCGCTTCGGTGCCGTCGCAGACGATCACCATGCCGGCGTGCTGCGAGAAGCCCATGCCGACGCCGCCGCCGTGGTGCAGCGATACCCAGGTCGCGCCGCTGGCGGTGTTGAGCAGGGCGTTCAGCAGCGGCCAGTCGGACACCGCATCGGAACCGTCGGCCATCGCTTCGGTTTCGCGGTTCGGCGACGCCACGCTGCCGCTGTCCAGATGGTCACGGCCGATCACCACCGGCGCCTTCAGTTCGCCGTTGGCGACCATCTCATTGAACGCCAGGCCGAGACGATCGCGGTCGCCCAGGCCTACCCAGCAGATGCGTGCCGGCAGGCCCTGGAACTTGATCTTTTCGGCGGCCATGTCCAGCCAGCGGTGCAGGTGCGGGTTGTCCGGAATCAACTCCTTCACCTTGGCATCGGTCTTGGCGATGTCTTCCGGGTCGCCGCTCAGCGCGGCCCAGCGGAACGGGCCGATACCACGGCAGAACAGCGGACGGATATAGGCCGGCACGAAACCGGGGAAGTCGAACGCGTTCTCCACGCCTTCTTCCAGCGCCATCTGTCGCAGGTTGTTGCCGTAGTCCACGGTCGGCACGCCCAGCGCGTGGAAGCCGAGCATGGCGCGGATGTGGTTGGCCATCGACGCGCGCGCGGCTTTCTCCACTTCCTTCGGCGCACTCACGCGCTTCTCATCCCACTGCTCGACGGTCCAGCCCTGCGGCAGGTAGCCGTTCACCGGGTCGTGCGCGGAGGTCTGGTCGGTCAGCAGGTCCGGCTTCACGCCGCGCTTGAGCAGTTCAGCCAACACATCGGCGACGTTGCCGAGCAGGCCCACCGACTTCGGCGTACCGGCCTTGCACGATTCATCGATCAGGCGCAGTGCTTCGTCCAGGTTGTCGGTCCAGGTGTCGAGGTAGCCGGTGCGCAGGCGCATGTCGATGCTGCTCCTGCGGCACTCGACGGCCAGGCAGGAGGCGCCGGCCATCACTGCAGCCAGCGGCTGCGCGCCGCCCATGCCACCGAGGCCACCGGTGAACAGCCACTTGCCGGTCAGGTCGCCACCGAAGTGCTGGCGGCCCATCTCCACGAAGGTCTCGTAGGTGCCCTGCACAATGCCCTGCGCGCCGATGTAGATCCAGCTGCCGGCGGTCATCTGGCCGTACATGGCCAGGCCCTTCTTATCCAGTTCGTTGAAGTGGTCCCAGTTGGCCCAGCGCGGCACCAGGTTGGAATTGGCGATGAGCACGCGCGGCGCATCGGCGTGGGTGCGGAACACGCCCACCGGCTTGCCCGACTGCACCAGCAGGGTCTGGTCGTCGTCCAGACGCTTGAGCGTCTCAACGATGGCATCGAAGCTCTCCCAGTCGCGCGCGGCGCGGCCGATGCCGCCGTACACCACCAGTTCCTGCGGCCGTTCGGCCACGTCCGGGTGCAGATTGTTCATCAGCATGCGCAGCGGTGCTTCTGTCAGCCAGCTCTTGGCGTTGAGCGTGGTGCCGGTCGGCGCGGCAATGGTGCGGGTCGGGTCGTTGCGGGTCATGCGGCGCTCCGGTTCGTAGCGAATTCAAGGCAGGCGTTGAGCACCTGCGCCAAGGTGTGGCGCAGCGGTGCGGCGTGATCGGGGTCGAGCGGGGTGGGCCAGCTGTGTTCGTCCACCTGGTCCGGCAGGGGTTCGTGCATGTAGCCGCGGCAGGCCAGTTCCATCTGCAGGCTGTGCACGCCGCCGGCGATGTTGCTGTAGTGGCGGGTGATCCAGCCGCCCTTGAAGCGGCCGTTGCGCACCTGGCTCATGCCACTGATCTTCAGCAGGTTCTCCACCACATCGCTCAAGGCGTTGTCGCAGGACGTGTCCGGTGCGCCGGACGGGCCGGCGGTGCCGAGGTTGAACTGCGGCAGCTCGCCTTCGAACAGGTGCGGGATATGTGAGCGGATCGAGTGTGCGTCATACACCACGACAGTGCCGAACCTCGCACGCAGGCGCGTGATCTGTGCGGCCAGCGCATCGTGGTAAGGCAGGAAATACGTGTCGCGGCGACGGGCGATTTCCGCGTCATCCGGTTCGCGCCCGGCGTGGTACAGCGGCTGGTTGTCGAAGGTGGTGAGCGGGCACAGGCCGGTGGTGTTCTGGCCCGGGTACAGCGACACGCCGCTGGGATCGCGGTTGAGGTCGATCACCGAACGTGAGATCGCCGAGCGCACCGTGGTTGCGCCCATGCCGCGCACGAAGTCGTACAGTTCGTGCACCCACCAGTCTGCGTCGCGGCGGGCCAGCCACGGCGAGTGGAAGTCGCCGATCAGGTCGTGCGGCAGCTCGCTGCCGGTATGCGGGAAGCTGACGATCAGCGGGGCATCGCCTTCGTGCACCGTCAGCCATTCGGGATGGGCACTCATGCCTGCGGTTCCACGGTCGGCAGCAGCTCCGCCAAGCCCTGTGCCAGCGCGCCGCTGCGCACCAGGTTCGTGGCGGTCACCATGTCCGGGTGGAAGTAGCGGTCTTCTTCCAGCGTCGGCACCTGCGCACGCAGGGTGGCGCGCACGGATTCCAGCGCGGCACTGGAGCGCAGCGGCGCGTGGAAGTCGCAGCCCTGCGCGGCGGCCAGCAGCTCGATGCCGATCACGTTGGCGGCGTTCTCGGCCATCTGCATCAGGCGGCGTGCGCCATGCGCGGCCATCGACACATGGTCTTCCTGGTTGGCCGAGGTCGGGATCGAATCAACGCTGGCCGGGTAGGCGCGCTGCTTGTTTTCCGAGACCAGCGCGGCCGCCGTCACCTGCGGGATCATGAAGCCGGAATTCAGGCCTGGGCGCGGGGTCAGGAACGCAGGCAGGCCGGACAGCGCCGGGTCCACCAGCATCGCCAGGCGGCGCTCGCTGATCGAACCGATCTCGCACACCGCCATCGCCAGCATGTCGGCGGCGAAGGCCACCGGTTCGGCGTGGAAGTTGCCCCCGGACAGTGCTTCGCCGGTCTCGGTGAATACCAGCGGATTGTCGGAGACGCCGTTGGCTTCGATTTCCAGCGTGGTCGCGGCCTGGCGCAGGATGTCCAGCGCCGCGCCCATCACCTGCGGCTGGCAGCGCAGGCAGTACGGATCCTGCACGCGCACGTCGTTGTCGCGGTGCGATTCGCGGATGCCCGAGTCCTGCATCAAGCTGCGCAGGGTGGCAGCGGTTGCGATCTGACCGCGCTGCCCACGCAGGGCATGGATGCGCGGATCGAACGGCGTATCCGAGCCCTTCGCGGCTTCCACCGACAGCGCACCGGTGACCAGTGCGGCCTGGAACACGGTCTCGATCTCGAACAGGCCGGCCAGCGCATAGGCGGTGGAGAACTGGGTGCCGTTGAGCAGCGCCAGGCCTTCCTTCGCACCCAGCTCGATGGGCTGCAGGCCAGCACGTGACAGTGCATCGATCGCCGGCAGGCGTTCGTCTCCGATGAAGGCTTCGCCCACGCCCAGCATCACGCTGGCCAGGTGCGAGAGCGGCGCCAGATCGCCGGAGGCACCGACCGAGCCCTGTGCGGGCACCACCGGCAGCACGTCCTTGACCAGCATCGCTTCCAGCAACAGCAGGGTCTCCTCGCGGATGCCCGAAGCACCCTGCGCCAGGCTGACCAGCTTCAGCGCCATCATCAGGCGCACCACGCTGGCGGGCATCGGCTCGCCAACACCGGCAGCGTGCGAGAGCACGATGTTCCGCTGCAGGGTGGCCAGGTCTTCGCGCTCGATGCGCACGCTGGCCAGCTTGCCGAAGCCGGTGTTGATGCCATACACCGGTGCGCCCTTGGCGACGATGGCAGCCACGGTCGCGGCACTGGCACGCACGGCCGGCAGCGCGGCCGGGTCCAGTGCAAGCGGTGCACCGCGATAGGCCTGCCGCCACTGGGCGAGGGTGACATGGCCGGGGCGAAGAACCAGGGTGTTGCTCATGTGTTGCTCCAGGAGGCAGGCAGGTCGGGCTGTCCGCGCACCACGCGCGCGTGCAGCGGGTTGAATCCAATGCGATAGACCAGGTCGGCGGGGGCGTCGATGTCCCAGATCGCCAGGTCGCAGTCCATGCCGATGGCGAGGCGACCGATGCGATCGCCACGGCCCAGTGCGCGCGCTGCTTCACGGGTGAAGCCGGCGATGCACTCGTCCACGGTCAGGCGGAACAGGGTGGCGCCCATGTTCATGGCCAGCAGCGGGCTGGTCAGTGGTGATGTGCCGGGGTTGCTGTCGGTGGCCAGCGCCAGTGGCACGCCGGCCGCGCGCAGCGCGGCAATCGGCGGCAGGGTGGTATCGCGGGTGAAATAGAAGGCGCCCGGCAGCAGCACGGCGACAGTGCCGGCCGCGGCCATCGCGGCGATGCCGGCGTCGTCCAGATGTTCGATATGGTCGGCCGAGAGTGCACCGAAGCTGGCGGCCAGTTCGGCGCCATGCTGGTTGCTCAGCTGCTCGGCGTGGATCTTGATCGCCAGTCCGTGCGCGCGCGCGGCTTCGAAAACCTGCCGTGCCTGCGCGGGTGAGAACGCGATGTTCTCGCAGAACACATCCACCGCTTCGGCCAGGCCTTCGGCAGCGATGGCCGGAATCATCACATTGCACACTTCGTCGGTGTACTCCTGTGCTTCGCGGCCGGGCGGAATCGCATGTGCGCCGAGGAAGGTGGTCACCACGTTGACCCTGCATCCCTCGCCCAGCGCACGCGCCACCTGCAGTTGCTTGCGCTCGTCGGGCAGGGTCAGGCCGTAGCCGGACTTGATCTCGAGGGTGGTCACGCCCTCGGCGCGCATCGCCAGCAGGCGCGGCCGGCTTTCGCTGGCCAGCTGTTCCGGCGTGGCGGCGCGGGTGGCGCGCACGGTGGAGACGATGCCGCCGCCGGCACGGGCGATCTCGGCATAGCTGATGCCCTGCAGGCGCTGCTCGAATTCGTTGGCGCGGTTGCCGGCGTAGACCAGGTGGGTATGGCAGTCGATCAGGCCGGGCGACATCCAGCGGCCTTCGCCATCGATGCGGGTAGTCGGCCGCAGGTTGGCATCGCTGCCGGCCGGGCCGACATGGACGATGCGGCCGTCGGCGCAGGCCAGTACGCCATCGCGGATGACACCCAGCCCCTCGCCATCGAGGGTGATCAGGTGAACGTTGGACCAGAGGGTATCGACGTGCATGGCATCCACAACGCGGCTGTGCTTATATGTCTATACAATATAGGCGTCCATTTCGGGTTGTCCAGCCATGTCCGATTCGCGTTCCCCGCACAGTTTCCATGCCGCCCACGCCCTGCTGGCCGACGGCTGGGCCCGCGATGTCCGCCTGCAGGTGCAGGACGGCCGCATCACGGCGATCCACACGGGGCAGGGCGCGCAGGACGGTGACACCCGCGTCGGCATCCTGGTGCCGGGCCTGCCCAACCTGCACAGCCACGCCTTCCAGCGCGGGATGGCCGGGCTGACCGAGATCGGCGGCGGCGACGGTGACAGTTTCTGGAGCTGGCGCGAGCTGATGTATCGCTTCCTGGCCCATCTGCGCCCGGACGCGGTGCAGGCCATCGCCGCCCAGGCCTACATGGAAATGCTGGAAAGCGGCTTCACCCGCGTCGGCGAATTCCACTACCTGCACCACGATGCTGACGGCCGGCCGTATGCCAACCGTGCCGAGATGAGCGCGCGGATTGCGGCGGCGGCCGACCAGACCGGCATCGGCCTCACCCTGCTGCCGGTGTTCTATGCGCATGCCGATTTCGGCGGGGCGGCACCGAACCCCGCGCAGCGACGCCTGATCCACGACGTAGAGGGATTTGCGCAGCTGCTGGACGCCGCGAAGCCGGCACTGACCGCGCTGCCCGACGCCGTGCTCGGTATCGCGCCGCACAGCCTGCGTGCGGTCACGGGGGAGGAGCTGAGCGCCCTGCTGCCGCTGACTGACGGCCCGGTGCACATCCATATCGCCGAGCAGGTACGTGAAGTCGAGGCCTGCCTGGCCTGGAGCGGCCAGCGCCCGGTGCAGTGGCTGTACGACCATGCGCCGGTGGATGCGCGCTGGTGCCTGGTGCATGCCACCCACATCACCGATGACGAGCGCGCGTCCATTGTGGCCAGCCAGGCCGTGGCCGGCCTGTGCCCGATCACCGAGGCCAACCTGGGCGACGGCCTGTTCCCGATGCAGGCGTTCGCGCGGGAGGGCGGTCGGTTCGGTGTCGGTTCCGATTCCAATGTGCTGATCGACGCGGCTGAAGAACTGCGCCTGCTTGAGTACGGTCAGCGCCTGACCCTGCGCGGGCGCAACGTACTGGCGCCGGATGCCACCCGCAGCAGCGGCCGCTTCCTGTTCGAAGGTGCATTGCAGGGCGGTGCACAGGCGTTGGGCGTGGCCGCCGGGCTGCAGGTTGGCGCCAGCGCCGATCTGGTCGAACTGGATGCCGCACACCCCGCGCTGCAGGCGCGACAGGATGACGCATGGCTTGACAGCTGGGTGTTCGCCGCACGTAATGGCGCGCTGCGATCGGTCTGGCGTCATGGCCGCCAATGCGTGGCCGAGGGCCGCCACCTGCAGCGAGAGGCGATCACCACCGCCTTCGCTGCCGCCCTGCGTGGCGTGCTGGGCTGATCGCCTCCCGTCACCGAGACCCCATTACGTGAAGGCCAGCAAGTCCGCCACGCTCAACCAGCGTATCCGCAGCGATCTGGAAAGCCGCATCCTCAGCGGAGAGTGGGCGCCGGGCTTTCGTATTCCGTACGAACACGAGCTGATGGAGCAGTACGGCTGCTCGCGGATGACGGTGAACAAGGTGCTGACCGCGCTGGCCGAGAGCGGCATGATCGAGCGCCGCCGCCGCGCCGGTTCGTTCGTGGCGCGGCAGCCGCCGCACCTGGAGCAGGTGGCGCTTGAGATTCCGGATATCGCGATGGAAGTCGGTTCGCGTGGCCACCAGTACGGCTACCACCTGCTGCAGCGCGAGCTGCGCCTGGCCGATGCCGGCAATGTTGGCGAAGTGGAGCTGGCCGGCAGCGAACAGCTGCTGGCGATGCGCTGCCTGCATCTGGCCGACGGCCGCCCGCTGGCACTGGAACATCGCCTGATCAGCCCGGTGGGCGTGCCCGAGGTGCTGGACGTCGATTTCAACACCACCGCACCGGGCAGCTGGCTGCTGCAGAACGTGTCGTGGACCCGCGCCCAGCACCGCATCAGCGCCTGGGGCGCGGATACTGCCACTGCCAAGCTGCTCGATGTGAAGCCCGGCACCGCCTGTCTGGTGATCGAGCGCCTGACCTGGCGCGGTGAGCAGCCCATTACCCGCGTGCGCCAGGTGTTCCTGGGGGATGCCTGGGACCTGGTGGCGCGCTTCGCGCCTGGGGCGCGCTAGGGTCGACCCCGCTCGCCATCTCGCAGCATTGGGCTGAGCAGGCGCGATGTAGAGCCGAGCCCATGCTCGGCTGCTTTTTGCGCGATGCGCGATGAGTCGAGCATGGCTCGACGCTACAAGGGCATCCATGCATGGCGTTGATCTACGGACACCCCAATCAATACGTGGCGCATTGACGCCAGCGCACCGGCTCATCCACGCCGGGGCGGGCGTTGAGCTGGATGCGCACGTTGCGCAGGGCCGGGTAGTGCAGCACTTCCTCGCAGACCCGCGGCCACACCGCTTCCAGCTCGCCGGTGCGGTTGATCGCCAGGGTCTGCCGGGTCAGCCAGACACCGCTGGCGATACCGGGCTTGCCGGCGAGGGCTCGGGCCAACTCAACCTGGAAACGATCCAGTGTGGCCGCGTCCGGGTTGGGGTTGCTGCGAGCGTCGGCTGCGGGTGCCGCCGGCGAGGAGGCACCCGCTGGCGGCGCGGCGTTCGCGGCCGGTTCGGGGGCTGGTTCAATCGTTGGTGCAGACGCAACCGGTGCTGGCACCGCGGGAACCTGCGCAGCGGCCGTGGTTTCCTGCACATGCAGGCCCTGCAGGCTCAGTCCCACCAGCAGGCCGAGCGTCACCGAACCCAATGCGGCAATGGCAATGCGACGCAGAGCCTCATGACGGGCACTGGCACGCACACGGGCTTCGATATCAACCGGCAGATAGGGCTGCAGCAGCGGCCACAGGCGTGGGCCATCCAGCACTTCGACCGCCTGCTTTTCGGCGGCGCTGCGGCCGTCGCGTTCCATCCGGCCTTCAGTCAGCAGCACGCCGCCGCGGGCGCCGGCCAGACGGGCGGCCGCACCCAGTTCGTTCACTGCGGCGGTGCCGATGCGATAGGCCAAGCCATGCTTGCACGAGACCAGCCAACTGTTGGGGCCGTCGCTCAGCAGGAAATCACTGCTGGGTTCGCGTGACTCCTCGGTGGGGTCGTTCAGCTCGCGCAGGCCGCGCTGCTCGCGCAGCATCCGCTTGACCAGTACGGAGAACTCGCGCCAATGCATGCCGGCCAGGGCCTGCAGGCCCAGTTGCATCTCCTTTTGCCGCCGCTTGATCCACCACAGATAGACAACGGCCAGGGAACAGGTAAGCAGGGCCGACAGCAGGGCCAGGATCCAAGGGAGCATGCAGGAGGTGCGCGGAAGGGGCGAATGCGGAGAACGACAGTGTAAAGGTCGCACCGTGCCGCTGGGTCAGGAGGATCCTGACAGGAAGCGTGATGGAACGCGCAGATCGGTGTAGAGCAGGCACGAAAAACCCGCCAATCCTGAAGCCGTGAGGGGAGGGAACAAACGGCAGCCGAAGCGATTGGCGGGTTGCTCGCGATTGTCGATCAAATTTTATTGCATTGCAACAATTGCCGTCAGGGCACGCTGCCAGGGGATTGATGGCTGCCCGGTGCCGGTGCGTCGATGTCGGAGGCGGCGCGGTTTTCCAGCTTGGCCAAGCGTGCCTGCAACGCGTCGATGCGGGCCTCCAGCGCGGTCACTTCATCGGCGGTGGGGACATGCAGGCGCTTGAGCACGCCCTGTACCTGGTCATCGAAGGCCTTCTCGACCTTGGTCCAGGTGCCGGAGGCCTTTTCGCGGGCCTCGTCCAGCGACGATTCAACGTTGTCACGCCAACCGGGGGGCTGTTCACCATTGCGTTCACGGCGGCGGGCCTCCCAGGCTTCGCCTTCCTTGACCAGGCCATCGAAGAATCGGCCGCCTTCGGCCTGGGCGCGGCCCAGGGCACCCAGGCCGGCCAGCCATACCTGTTGTGCCGAGTCGCTCAGCCTGCGCGAGAAGCGCTCAGCCTGGTCACCGAAAGAGGCGTCGTCGTCGCGGCGGTCGTCATTTTCGTAGCGGTTCATCGCACTTCCCGTGGGAGTTGGGCCTGACCCGAGAGTAGCGCGTGATGGCGTTGCACGGTCGTGACGGTCACCGCCGGGGTTCAGCCCAGCTTTTCCTTCAGCACGCGCTGGATCTCGCCTTCGACCATGCCTTTCATCGCCGACAGCAGGAAGCCCAGCTTGGCGGTCACGCGCACGGCGCCCGGCTGCAGTTCGATCGCGCCGTCCACACCGCTGCCGGAAAAGTTCAGTACGTCGGCGGACCAGGACGACTTCAGGCCGAAGCGCTCGGACAGTTTGGCGGCAACCTGTTCGATCGCAGCGCGCGCCTGTGCGTCGGGCAGGGCGTGGGCGTGGCGGACATCGATGTTGGACATGCAGGCTCCTGGCGCAAAGCGGGGATGATCAATGAGGGCGAGCATTGTGCGCATCGAGGGCCTTCGCGCCAAGCGCTCATCGTGGGTTCTTCTTCGTGGGCGACCAACCTGCTAGGCTGCGCCGCGTGCAGAACCTGCTTGTTCACTTCAGCCAACAACAACAGCCCGACCAGCCGCTGCGGCCCGGGGTGCAACGCATCGTGCGCCAGGCAAACGGCAGCGTGCGGCTGGGCGATGCCGGCAACGGTGCCCTGCTGCTGGCCCAGTTCTGCATGGACGATCGCGGTCTCTGGCTGCAGGTCGGCAACGGCATCCGCGGCATCCATGTGAACGGTCGCCCGGTGCGGCGCATGGCCCTGTTGCGTGCAGGCGATGCGGTGTACGTGGATGGCGTGGAGATGGTCCTGCAGGGTGAGGTCGAGAGCCTGCTGCAGGCGCCCGCGCCCAGCAGCGATGATGGCAACAACGAGCAGCAGCGCCTGCTGCGCGGCGTCGGCGGCCTGCACCATGGCCGCAGCTTCACGCTGTCGCGAACCCGTCTGGTCGGGCGCGGCAGTGACGCCGACATCGAGATCAATGAACCGGCCTTTGCCGAACAGCACGCCCGCGTGGAAGTGCATGGCGAGCGCGTGCTGCTGCGTGACCTGGGCAGTGCCGATGGCACCCGGGTGAACGGCGTGGCCGTGCGCCACTGCTGGCTGCAGGCCGGTGACCAGGTAGTGTTCGATGGCCAGCACCGCTTCGTGCTGGAAGTGCCGCACGACCCGCGGCGGCGCCCGCTGCCGGACGAAGACGAATCCAGCCAGGACACCGAGCAGGCACCGGTGCTGCCGGCCGCGCCGCGCAAGGTCCGGCGCTGGCCGTGGCTGCTGGTCAGTGCGCTGCTGCTGGCGGCGGTGCTCAGCCTGCTGCTCTGGTTCGGCGCGCGGTGACGGTAGTGCCGGCCGCTGGCCGGCAGCCGCCGCCCCGTATCCCTGGGGTTGCCGGCCAGCGGCCGGCACTACCCGGTCGCGTCGCCAATGGATTCCAATGAAACCAAATTTCCCTTGCCGCACAAGGCCGCAAGGCTGGTGCACTGCGGCATACTAGGGGTCTTGCCCCACAGGTGTGACATGACGCGCGCGTTCAACTTCAGTGCCGGCCCTGCAGCCTTGCCGGAATCGGTCCTGCGCCAGGCGCAGGCGGAAATGCTGGACTGGCACGGTAGCGGTGCCTCCATCGTCGAAATGAGCCATCGCGGCGCGGAATTCATGTCCGTGGCTGCCGAAGCCGAGGCCGACCTGCGGCGCCTGCTCGACATCCCCGAAGACTATGCGGTGCTGTTCCTGTCAGGTGGCGCCACCACCCAGCAGGCGCTGATCCCGCTGAACTTCGCCGCCCCGGGCCAGCGTGCCGATTACGTGGTCAGTGGCCACTGGGGCAAGACCGCGGTCAAGCAGGCAGGCGTCTACGTCGACGTCAACATCGCCGCCAGCAGCGAGGCCAACGGCTACCGCGAGCTGCCGGCGCGTGCCGATTGGCAGCTGTCGCCCGATGCCGCCTACGTGCACCTCACCGCCAACGAGACCATCCACGGTGTCGAGTTCCGTGATGTGCCCGATACCGGAAACGTCCCGCTGATCGCCGACTTCAGTTCGTCCATCGCCAGCGAACCGCTGGACGTACGCCGCTATGGCGTGATCTACGCCGGCGCGCAGAAGAACCTCGGCCCGGTCGGCATCGCGGTGATGATCATCCGCCTCGACCTGCTCGAGCGCAGCGGCCAGCCGCGTGCGGACATCTTCGATTACCGCTCGCACGTTGCCCGCGATTCGATGCTCAACACCCCGCCCACCTGGAACTGGTATCTGGCCGGCCTGGTGTTCAAGTGGATGCTGGCCGAAGGCGGCGTGGCCGAGTTCGCCAAGCGCAATGCCGCCAAGGCTGCGCTGGTGTACGGCGCCATCGACGGTTCCGGTGGCTTCTACCGCAACGAGGTCGCGCATGCGGCACGTTCGCGGATGAACATCCCATTCTTCCTGCCTGATGCCGAGCTCGATGCACGCTTCGTCGCCGAAGCCAAGGCCGCTGGCCTGCTGGCGCTGAAGGGGCACAAGGTGGTCGGCGGCATCCGCGCCTCGCTGTACAACGCCATGCCGCTGGCCGGGGCCGAGGCGCTGGTCGCCTTCATGGCCGATTTCCAGCAGCGTCACGGCTGAGCAATGAACGGCGCGCACCGTTGGGTGCGGGCCCCGTAACAAGGAACTCCGATGGCAAGCAGCAAATCCAGCAAGAAGGCGCCGAAGAAGGCCGAACCGGCCAAGGATAGCGCGTCCACCAAGGCGAAGAGCAAGGCCAAGGCCGCCTCGAATCCGGCGCCCACCCTGGCGCCGCTGGCGCTGGCCGATGTGCGCTCGAAGATCGACCAGATCGACCGCGACATCCAGAACCTGATCGCCGAGCGCGCACGCTTTGCCCATCAGGTCGGCAAGGCCAAGGGCAAGCTCGCCGCCGCCGTCGACTACTACCGGCCCGAGCGCGAAGCGCAGGTGCTGCGCATGGTGGTGGACCGCAACGAAGGCCCGCTCAGCGACGAGCTGCTGGTGCACGTCTACCGCGAGATCATGTCGGCCTGCCTGGCCCAGCAGGAGCCGCTGAAGATCGGCTACCTCGGCCCGGAAGGCACCTTCAGCCAGCAGGCCGTGCTCAAGCACTTCGGCCGCTCGGCGCTGGGCCTGCCGATGGCCAGCATCGAAGAAGTGTTCCAGGAAGTGGAAGCGGGCAACGCCGATTTCGGCGTGGTGCCAGTGGAGAATTCCGGGCAGGGCACCATCCAGATCACCCTGGACATGTTCCTGACCTCCAACCTGAAGATCTGTGGCGAAGTGGAACTGCGAGTGCAGCAGTACCTGATGTCGCGCAGCGGCCGCATCGAGGACATCGAGCGCATCTATGCGCACCCGCAGTCGTTCATGCAGACCTCGGCGTGGCTGCGCGCCAACCTGCCGAAGGCCGAGAAGATTCCGGTGTCGAGCAATGCCGAAGGCGCGCGCCGTGCGCGCAACGCCGACGACGCAGCGGCCATCGGTGGCGAGAGTGCCGGCCATGTGTACGGCCTGAAGAAGGTGGTCACCAAGCCGATCCAGAACGACGCCGACAACACCACCCGCTTCCTGGTGGTGGGTCGCAACATCTTCCCGACCTCCGGCCATGACCGCACCTCGGTGCTGGTGTTCATCCATGACAAGCCCGGTGCGCTGTTCGACGTGCTCAGCCCGTTCGCCCGCCACGGCATCAGCATGAACCGCATCGAGTCGCGTCCGTCGCACCACGGCAAGTGGGAATACGGCTTCTTCATCGACCTGGCCGGCCACATCGACGACGCGCCGATGCAGGCCGCGCTGGCCGAACTGGAAGCGCACTCGGCGCAGATCAAGGTGCTCGGCTCCTATCCGGTGGCCGTGCCCTGATTGCTGCTGCGGTGGCTGCGGCTGCCGCCCCCTGATGCATCGCCGGTGCTGCCGGCGTTTACGGAATGATCGAACGATGAGCAACGCGCAACACTGGATTGCCCGCAAGGGCCAGCCGCTGCAGGGCAGCCTGACCATTCCCGGCGACAAGTCGGTCTCGCACCGCTCGGTGATGTTCGCCGCGCTGGCCGATGGCACCTCGCATATCGAAGGCTTCCTGGAAGGCGAGGACACCCGCGCGACTGCGCGCATCTTCGGCCAGCTGGGCGTGCGCATCGAAACCCCCAGCCCGTCGCAGCGCATCGTGCACGGCGTCGGCATCGACGGCCTGAAGGCGCCGGATGCGCCGCTGGACTGCGGCAACGCCGGTACCGGCATGCGCCTGTTGGCCGGCCTGCTGGCGGGCCAGGCGTTCGACTGCACGCTGATCGGCGATGAGTCGCTGTCAGGTCGCCCGATGCGCCGCGTCACTGGCCCGCTGTCGCAGATGGGTGCGAAGATCGACACCGAAAGCGATGGCACGCCGCCGTTGCACGTGCATGGCGGCCAGTCGCTGCACGGCATCGACTTCGCCTCGCCGGTGGCCAGCGCGCAGATCAAGTCGGCGGTGCTGCTGGCCGGCCTGTATGCGCAGGGCGAAACCAGCGTGGTGGAACCCCACCCGACCCGCGACTACACCGAGCGCATGCTCTCTGCATTCGGGGTGGAGATCGAATTCTCGCCGGGCAAGGCTCGGCTGCGTGGCGGCCAGCGCCTGCGTGCCACCGACATCGTGGTGCCCGCCGATTTCTCCTCGGCCGCGTTCTATCTGGTGGCTGCCAGCATCATTCCCGGCTCCGAACTGCGCCTGAAGCAGGTCGGCCTGAATCCGCGTCGCACCGGTTTGCTGCACGCGCTGCGCCTGATGGGTGCGGACATCAGCGAAGAGAACCCGGCCGAGCAGGGCGGTGAACCGGTGGCGGACCTGGTGGTGCGCTACGCGCCGCTGAAGGGCGCGCGCATTCCGGAGGAATTGGTGCCGGACATGATCGACGAGTTCCCTGCGCTGTTCGTGGCCGCTGCGGCCGCCGAAGGGCAGACCGTGGTGAGTGGTGCCGCCGAACTGCGAGTGAAGGAATCGGACCGTCTTGCCGCGATGGCGACCGGCCTGCGTGCGCTGGGCATGCAGGTGGACGAAACCGAAGACGGCGCCACCCTGCACGGCGGTGTGCGCCTGGGCAGCGGCACCATCGAAAGCCACGGCGACCATCGCATCGCCATGGCCTTCGCCATCGCCGGCCAGATAAGTGACGGCGAAGTGCGCATCAACGACATCGCCAACGTCGCCACTTCCTTCCCGGATTTCGATGGTCTGGCGCGCGGCGCCGGGTTCAATCTGGGCTGAGCGGCACCGAATCCGCCGGGCATGGCCCGGCGCTACCGGGACAACGCATGGGTAGCGCCGGGCCATGCCCGGCGGATGGCGCGCCCTGGTAGCTGCCGACCTTGGTCGGCATGCTTCCATCGCCCGGTAGGTGCCAACCCTGGTTGGCACGCTCACATCGCCCGGTAGGTGCCAACCTTGGTCGGCACGCTCACATCGCCCGGTAGGTGCCGACCTTGGTCGGCACGCTTCTCCGCATAAAAGGACGGAGGCCGAAGCCTCCGTCGAAACATCACGAACCCCTCGTCCGCGATCAACGCTGCTCGGTACGGAAATCCACCGGAACCCGCACCACGCTTGCTACTGCACGGCCTTCATGCATTGCCGGCTGGAACTTCCAGTTCTGCACGGTGTTGAGTACCGCACGATCCAGGTCACGGCTGCGCTCGCCGCTGCGCGAAACGATCGCAGCGTTGGCGACATTGCCGCGGGTGTCGACATTCAGGCTGGCGATCACGCTGCCCTGTACGCCACTGCGCAGTGCGGCAGCGGGGTAGGTGGGCATGCGGTTGCTGGCCAGCGGGCGTGCTTCACGATTACGCACCACTGGCGCAGCCTCGCGCTGGCTTGAGGCCGGGGCGGCCCGGCGCGTTGCAGGTGCCGCTGCATCGATCGCCGCAGCCTGCTCAGGGGCCGGCAACATGCGCTCACCGACCGGTGCCGGCGCCACATCTTCCTGGTTGGAGTAACGCAACCAGAGCAGGGCGGCAGCAAACATCGCCACGATCAGCGCGATCCACATCCAAGGCGACGTGGGCGTGTGCTGCGCGCTGGAATCCTGCGGCAGATGCGGCGAGTGGAGGTTCTCGTGGGTGGTGGCAGTCATCGCAAACTCCTTCCGTCACTTGACGACGTGGGAAGTGTTGCCCGAGCCACGGACGAGGAGTGTCAGCGTTGCGTCAACGCCACCGGCAGGGTTCAGTTTGCCTGCCGGAAAGCGTTCAGTTACTGCGTCTTGAAGTCGAACGGCACTTCAATGCTGCCGGGCACGGCCTGGCCGTTGCTCTGTGCCGGAGTGAAGCGCCAGCGCCGCACGGCGTCGGTGGCGGCACGGTCGAGCTCGCGTGAACCACTGCGCTGGATCAGCGTGGTGTTGTTCGGGTAGCCGGTGGCATCCACATCCACGCGTACCACCACCGTACCGGTTTCACCGGCGCGCAGTGCCGCGGCGGGATAGGACGGCGGCGGCGACTGGCCGGCAATCGGCATCGGCTGGCTGTTGCCGGTGGCGGCCGGCGCCGCGCTTGGGGCGGCCGGGGCGGCTTCAGCGACGGGGGCGGGCGGCGGCGGAGCGGTTTCGACCAGCTTCGGCGCTTCTTCCTCCACCGGTGCCGGCTTGGCGTCTGGCATGTCGCTGGAACCGGCCGCAGCGGCCAACGGTTCCGGCAGGGGCTCGACCTGGGCGGTTTCCTGCGGGGTCTGTGCTGCCGGGTCGGCGCGGAAGAACTCCTTGTCACGGCCGGTCAGCCAGACCAGCACGAACAGCAGCACGCCCACGCCGAAGGCGATGCCGGCGATCTTCAGGGCGTTGCGCGGGATATGCACAGTGAACGACTTGGCGGACGACGAGCGGGGTGCAGACATGGACCGGACCAGTACGGAATAGCCCGATTCTGCCACGGCGGGAATGAACCGGGCGGCAGAAATCCGTATAACAAGCGATAATCCCGTTCCTGATACCCACCACGACACCTGCCATGCTTGATCCAGCCCTGCTCCGCCACCAGCCCGCCGACCTCGCCGAACGCCTGCGCACCAGCCGCGGCTTCGAGCTCGACGTGTCTGCCCTGGAGTCCCTGGAGGCCGATCGCAAGCGCATCCAGGTGCGGACCCAGGAGCTGCAGAGCCTGCGTAACAGCCGTTCCAAGGCCATCGGCCAGGCCAAGGCCAAGGGCGAGGACGTCTCGGCCATCATGGCCGAGGTCGCCGCCTTCGCCGACGAGCTGAAGGCTTCGGAAGTGGCGTTGGACGAGCTGCGCGAGAAGATCGACGCCATTTCGATGGGCATTCCGAACCTTCCGGCCGATGACGTGCCGGCCGGTGCCGACGAGAACGACAACGTCGAGCAGGCGCGCTGGGGCACTGCGCGCCAGTTCGACTTCAAGGTGCTGGACCACGTTGAGCTGGGCGCACGCAACGGTTGGCTGGACGGCGAAACCGCTGCAAAGCTGTCGGGTTCGCGCTTCACCGTGCTGCGCGGCCCGATCGCGCGCCTGCACCGTGCGCTGGCCCAGTTCATGGTCGACCTGCACACCGGTGAGCACGGCTACGAGGAAACCAACGTGCCGCTGCTGGTCAATGCCGATTCGCTGCGCGGCACCAGCCAGCTGCCGAAGTTCGAGGACGACCTGTTCAAGACTGCCGTGGGTGACTCTACGCGCTACCTGATCCCGACCTCGGAAGTGCCGCTGACCAACATCGTGCGCGACGAGATCGTCGATGCCGAACGCCTGCCGCTGCGCATGACCGCTCACTCGATGTGCTTCCGTGCCGAGGCCGGCAGCGGTGGTCGCGATGTGCGCGGCATGATCCGCCAGCATCAGTTCGAGAAGGTCGAGCTGGTCTCGATCAGCCGCCCGGAAGACAGCGACGCCGAACACCAGCGCATGACCCGTTGCGCCGAAGTGGTGCTGGAAAAGCTGGGCCTGCCGTACCGCAAGGTGCTGCTGTGCACCGGCGACATGGGCTTCTCGGCGGTGAAGACCTACGACCTGGAAGTCTGGCTGCCGTCGCAGGAGACCTACCGCGAGATCTCCTCGTGCTCGAACTGTGGTGACTTCCAGGCCCGCCGCATGCAGGCCCGCTGGCGCAACCCGGCCACCGGCAAACCGGAACTGGCGCATACCCTGAACGGTTCGGGCGTGGCGGTGGGCCGCGCGATGATCGCGGTGATGGAGAACTACCAGAACGCCGACGGCAGCATCACCGTGCCGGAGGCCCTGCGCCCGTACATGGGTGGCCTGGAAACCATCGGCTGATAGCCTGCGCTTTGTGCTGCCGCCCGAGCGCAGGCTCGGGCGCTACGGGGTTTCTGCAGCCCGCAGCTTCTCCAACGGCACCCATCCGGGTTCGCCCGTCTCCGGCGCGCACCACGCCCAGCCATTGAGCGTGCGTTGCCCGCGCAGCAACTGCCCGGGATCCACATCCAGTTCCCGCGCGCAGTAGTCTTCCGTGGCAAATGCGCCACCCTGCGCATCGCGGCCGATCACCGGCGCCGGCACGAATCCGGGCTGCTGGCCCTCGGCTTCGCACAGGAACCAGTCTTCCCAGCCCTCGGGGCCTTCATAACGTTCGCCCACCACCAGTGCCTGGCCTCGGCGCAGTGTGATCGGGTGCGGAAATTCGCTGCGATGTGCAGTGGTCACGATGTAGTTCATGAACCACTGTACCGCTTCCGCCGGGCATGGCCCGGCGCTACCGGAGCCGGCCGGACCATGCCGGCACCTGCACGGGTTGCGCCGGGCCATGCCCGGCGGACAAGAATCGGCACGCAAAAAAACGGCCCCGCTAAGCGGGGCCGCCAGGGTGGGCCGGGATGGGGGAGGGGATCCCGGCCCGCGTTCAGCGCCTCGACGAGGAGAGAGAGCGGCGCCGAACGCTGGAACGCGTTACGCCGCGGCGACTTCAGCCGCTTCGTGAGACGGCAGCGCGGCCAGTGCGCCGGCAATGGCGTCTTCGCGGTGCTGCGGCGAGTAGGCAATGCCCTCCGCACGCACGAACTCGATGTCGTTGATGCCCCAGAAGGCGAACGTCTGGCGCAGGAAGGGTTCCTGGAAGTCGGCCGGCGAATCGGTATAGATGCCGCCACGGCTGCTGACCACGATCACCCGCTTGCCACCGGCCAGGCCCACCGGGCCGTTCTCGGTGTACTTGAACGTGCGGCCGGCCACGGCGACGCGGTCGATCCAGGCCTTCAGGGTGGAGGGGATGCTGAAGTTGTACATCGGCGCACCGATCACCACGATGTCAGCCGCCAGGAACTGCTCGAGCACCTGTTCAGCCTCGGCAGCTTCGGCCGCGTCGGTCTTGGCCAGCGAACCACTGCGCAGATGCGGTACCGGATTGGCGTCAAGATCGCGATAATCAACCTGCAGGCCTTCAACCTGCTGCTTGAACCGGGCCACCACGGCGGCGGTCAGGTGGCGGGAGACGGAGTTCTCGCCAAGCACGCTGGCGTCGAGATGCAGAAGCTTCATGGCAGTCACCTATGTTCTGGGAGGAAGGGGCGGGTAGGCCCCGCCGACGGAGAGAACGATAGGTTGTTGCAAAGGCGGGATAAAGGTGGTTGAATGCCACGTATTGTTCTAGATATGGAACTCGGGCATGCATGACCTGAATGACCTGTACTACTTTGCGATGGTGGTCGACCACGGTGGATTCGCTGCCGCCGAACGCGCTCTGGGTATCCCCAAGTCGCGCCTGAGCCGCCGCATCAGCCAGCTGGAAACCGACCTGGGCGTGCGCCTGCTGCAGCGCTCCACGCGCCGTTTCGCGGTGACCGACGTCGGCACCAGCGTGCATCGTCACGCGCAGACGATGCTGGCCGAGGCGCAGGCCGCACGCGAAGTGGTGGACCGCCTCAGTGCGGAACCGCGCGGCCTGGTGCGTGCCAGCGTGCCGGTATCGCTGGCGCAGATGCAGCTGCCCAAGCTGCTGCCCAAGTTCCTTGAGCAGTACCCGAAGGTGCGGCTGCAGCTGAACATCAGCAACCGCCGCGTGGACATCATCAATGAAGGCTACGACGTGGCCCTGCGCGTGCGTTCGCGCCTGGACGACGATGGCAGCCTGGTGATGCGCAGCTTCGGCCAAGTGCAGGAACTGCTGGTGGCCAGCCCGAAGTACCTGGATCGCGCTGGCCGGCCGAAGGATCCGGAAGAGCTGACCCAGCACGTCACCCTCAGCATCAGCGAAGACGAAGCCCGCCAGCGCTGGGAGCTGCACGGCCCGGAAGGCGAAGTGCGCCGGGTCGACCTGCAGCCGCGGGTGGCCGGTTTCGACTTCCCGCTGCTGCAGAGCATGGTGAAGGACGGTTTCGGCATCACCATGCTGCCGGAAACTGTGTGCGCCGATGCGGTGCGCAACGGCGAACTGGAAGTGGTGCTGCCGGACTGGTCGCTGCCGCAGGGTGTGTGCCATGCCGTGTTCGCCTCGCGCCGCGGCCTGCTGCCGGCGGTGCGCGTGTTCATCGACTTCCTGGCCGAGCACTTGCCGCCGCAGCTGGAGGCCTCGCGCCTGGATTGCGGTGGCGCCTGTGAAAAGGCCAAGGAGCGGATCAAGGCCAGTGCGCTGGGCGCGTTGGCAGTGGATGCGGGCTGAGGCGCCTACCCGCGACTGCACCGCCGATCTGTGAAACAGTAGCGCCGGGCCATGCCCGGCGTTGCTGCTTTCCGGCCCCGGTCACTTCCTGCCGAACAGCCGATCCCAGAAGCTGCGCCGCGGCGGTGCGGCTGGTCTGGGCTCGGCAATGACTGGCGCTTCCAGCACCGCCATCAGTTCCGCGCTGCGTGGCTTCTTCAGGAACCGGGCGTAGTCCATGTAGCTGGTCACCTTGCTCATGTGCAGGCGCTCGGGCATTGCCGGCAACGCGCCGCCCTGCAGCAGCACCCGCAGTGCCTGTGGGCGGTCCAGGCGGATCGCCTCGAACAGGGCGGTGCCGCCGCAACCCGGCTCGATCTGGTTGGCGCGCTGCGGCGCATCCTTCAACAGCTCTCGCAGCGCATCCGGGTCGTCGCGGTCCACGGCCGCTACAAGCCGTGCCAGCGCTTCAGCTTCTTCGGGTGGGAGGCTGTCGCGATAGGCCTGGTCGGCGATCTCGCGCTCGTCGCGCCCATCACCGCCCTGGATGCACAGGAAATCGGTGACCAGAGCGACCGGAATGCCGGAGGTATCCAGCGCCCAGTAGCTCGGATAGACGCCGTCGCCCCAGCCGCTGGTGAACACGACCAGGCCGTGTGGTGAGTCCTCGCCCCAGGGGCGGTATTCGGCGCCGTCATCCAGGCCGTCATGGTCGATCAGCGCATCCGACCACGCGTTGTCTTCGTCGCCATCGGCCTGTTCGATCAGGGCCAGCAGTGCCTGCTGGGTGTCGGTGTCCATGAAGCAGCCGATGCCGGCGTCGACCGGATAGCCAATGAAGCTGTCCTCATCCAGTCCAGTGAGGTCCTGCGTGGTCCAGCGCGCCATCTGCCAGTGCAGGGCAGACGCAGTGAGCAACTGGCGTGGCTTGAACCAGACCACGGCCAGCGCCGGGCGGCCGCTGTGCACGATGATCTCGACCGGATGTCGGCCCAGCGGGGCGGTGTAGTCGGCCAGCGCGGGCGCCTCGGCCTGGACCAGCGGATCGCAGACCACCAGATGCCCACTGCTGACCGGCAGGTGCCCGGCGAACGTGCGGTGCAGGGCAACTGCGGCCAGCTGCGTGTCGTCCAGCAGGGTGGTGCGCAGGTTGGCCAGATCGAGGTGGGCCATGGGGGCTCCGATTGCGGTGAAGGCCCCACCGTGCCGGATGCGAAGGGCGGGGGCAAGGTGGTCTTGGGCAAATGCCCTTCACGTGCGAGAATACGCCGCTGCCCGGGCGACCGGGACCCGATTGGAGAGATGGCCGAGCGGTTTAAGGCACCGGTCTTGAAAACCGGCGAAGGGTTAAACCTTCCGTGGGTTCGAATCCCACTCTCTCCGCCAAAAGATCATAACTCGTTGATTTTCAATTGAAATCATCGATGCGGTCGGATGGGAAAGCAGGAAGCATGCAGAGGAAACACTCGCATGCGCATCCCTCATCATCTGAGCCGGTCATCCACCGGCCGCTGGTCGTTCGTCCAGCGCGTCCCTACTGATTTGCAAGCCGTGCTCGATTGCCGGCTCATCAAGCGCACCCTCAAGACCCGCGATCTCGCCCAGGCGCACGTGCGTGCAGTCGTGCTTGGGGCGGGCTATGCTCGGCTCTTCGCACAGTTGAAGGATCAACGCGTGGACAAGCTCAGCAAGCAGGAAGCCGATCTGCTCATCGCTCGCCTGACGAGCGCCGAGAACCTCCGTGAACTGACGTTGGACCGCACGCGTCAACCGGATGGGACGGTGACGGAGCGGTGGCAAATCGACAGTCCCAAGGACCTCAAGCTGTATCGGCAGTTGATGGAGCTTGAAGCAACCGCGGGAGGGATCTCTCAATCCCTCGCAGTAACCGTGCCGTCCCTGTTTGGCTCTGCAGACGCCGGCAGCCACAAAAGTCAGGTCTCGACGCCTGCCATTGAGACGATGACGCTGGGCAAGGCTCGGGATGCATTCTTGGCGACGCTCAAGGGTTCGACTCTGCCCAAGACCTACACGATCAAGAAGACGGCCATCGAAGCGTTGGTGGCCTTCCTGGGCCCGAAGGCAAAGGTTCATGCCATCACCAGGTCCGATCTGGCGCGGTGGTATCAGGACATGCGTGAGAAAGGCGCTTCCACGCCAACGCTCACGAACAAGCAGAGCTACATCGGTGGCAAAGGTGGCTTCTTCGAGTGGGCCATGGCGTCGGGGCACTATCCCCGTGGCGACAACCCGGCCAGCGGCCATGTCAGCTATTCCCAGCGCGAGAAGCGGGCGCGGAAGAAGCTGGGATTTAAGGCCTACGACAGAGCCCAGATCCAAGCCCTGTTTGCGCCAGAGGCGCTTGCCAAGCTGTCCGAGGCGGCCCGGTGGGCCTCCCTCCTTGGGCTTTACACGGGGGCGAGGGCGTCAGAGGTCGGCCAGTTGCTGGTCCGAGACGTCTTCGAGGAGGACGGCATTCCGTGCCTCCGTATCTCCGACGAAGGCGAGCATCAGAAAGTCAAAACGGAAGTGAGCCTTCGGACGGTGCCCCTCCATCCTGAGCTGCTCAAGATGGGCTTCCTGAAATGGGTCGATGTCAAGCGGAAGGCTGGTGAAAGCAGGCTCTTTCCAGCCGCGAAGGCCACCGCCGTGAACGGACAGGGCAACTGGATCACCAAAGCGTTCAGTCGACACTTGGCTGAGGTCGGGAAGAACTGGGAGCCAGCCAAGCGCGGGTTCCATTCGCTCAGAAAGACGTTTATTCAAGAGTTGCAGGGGGCTGGTGTGGTTTCCGAACTCAGGGCGCAGATCGTCGGTCACGAGCTAGATGATGAGCACCACTCCACCTATGGAAGGTCATTCAGCGCATTGGAGAAGCTGATGGGGACAGGAGGGTCGCCCGGCCTTACTGCCCTAAACTTATCTCTTGCCCCCACGTAGGATTGAAGCTGATGTAGGAAATTTTCTTCAGGGGAAGGTCGGGTGAATAAAAAGAGGCAGCGTTATTACGATCAAGTGCTTATGCAGCTGCAGCAGCGGGCGGAGTCAAAAGCCGTTGCGCAGACTTACATGACAGGGCGGGGGATTAGCATTAATGGACGGCTCCTGTCTAAGTCGCATATTGTAATCGACGAAAGGCGAATAGAACTAGCTGAGTTTGCTCATCTCTTCTGGTTATTTGATGGGGCAAGTGGTAGCACTGAAAATACGGACTCCACGGGAGGTGATGGAGCTCCTCCAGGTATTTACGTCAGAAGCGATGGGCCGCTCGTTCATCCGGAGCATTACATTAGGGTAGGGATTTACAAGCAAATGGCACTGCCGTCTTTGCTGATAAATTCGCTATTTATTGATCACGTTTTTCTAGATGAGAACAGAAGTCCTCCGCTTATGGGGACTGTCGGCTTCATCCTTTGCGCGTTGGCGGCGTATAAGCAAGGGCTCCGAAGTATACGGTTGCTCGCGGCCGGAGGCGTAGATCCGAGGGATCCGGAGCATCCGTATGGTGAGGATTATCATGGTTACTTTATATGGCCCAAGCTGGGGTTCAACGCTCGCCTCCATTGGCACGAACGCTTCGATAAAAAGCTTTGGCGTTGCAGAACCGTTCAGGATGTGCGGAGTATCGATGAGTCGATATGGGTTGCGCGTGGCTATCAGCGGTTCATGACCTTCGATCTTCGGCCCTCTAGCATATCGTGGAATGTTTTGCTAGACTATGCACGGACCAGAGTGTAAGGAGCAAGTAATGCTTCTCAAGAAACTTCGCCAAAAGACTTCAAAGCAGAGCGTCGGCACCAGCAGCGGTGCACTAGGGACGCAGGACACGCTCATTTTGTCTTTGAAGAGCGTGCCTAGCGTCAGCCCGCTCCATTGGTTGAAAAATCGTTCTGTCGAAAGACGAGTAAGGATGACGGGTGTCGCTGAGATTGTTGAAGCGCCGGTTATTCGTTCTAAGTAGGTTCGATTAGGCTGTTTTTAGCTGCACATGATTTTTCGATTGAATAGCGAAGGAGGTCCGCTGTGCGGGCCTCCTTCATTTTAGGGGCGTTATTTGTAGCTTTCTCAACCGTGAGAATAAAAATCGTTCGGTCATGCTGAGCGCCGAATGTTGCCCCACTAATGCCACCCAACGAATCTGTCGCCGCCAACTTGGGCAGCATGCCTAAATCAAATGGAGGCGGGTCGCGTCATCAAAAGGGTCGGGACAAGGTATCACGCGGCATCAGATGCCTGTCCAACTCGGTAGAGCACTCGCTTTTCGCTTCCGCTGCCCGAAACGATCTGCCACCTTGTGAATCCGGCGGAGAGGTCGTGCGCCGGGGCTAGCTCGCTCTCAAGAATAATGGCATCAGAGGCACCGAGTGCGTGAGCCTTAGCCCTTGCGAATAGTGTTGTTCCCTCTCTGGCCAGATTGCCTGGTAGAGCGCGCGAATAGTCTGCGCTGAACACACTCGTCTCATCGATTTCTATGTGGACGTCAGAAAACACCAAGCCAACCCAGCGGTCGGCACCCTCGGCTTCGAACCAAGTGAACTGGTGACCACCAGTCAGGATCAGGACCGCCTTCTTGCCCGTCTTGGACATGCCGAGGAGTAGGGCGTCCTCTGAATTGTGCCTTGGGAGGATGAGCGAAAGAAGAGCGCAGGAGCTCGCACTCCCCACCGTGAGCTCGCCGGTCGATATCATCTCAACGTCTGCCTACATAGTTCCTGCGGCTTTGAAGCGGGCTAATCAGCTGTTACCAAAGCGACTCCGCCGCTCCCTCCTGGGTCAACTTTTGCCCCCGATTTGATGCATACGAGGACATGCCCATGCTGGTGAGAAACAGGGCTTGATCATCGCAGTCTACCGATAGTGACTCGTTGTCAGAGTTGCTATCGACAATCTCTCCTTGGCTGTAGTTGATGCCCCCCCCCCCCGAGCATCCCGCCCATATAAATCACTGTGTCGAGCGTCAACTTTTTGCTTGTATCGCTGCGGTGTCCGAACGTACGCTGAGCAGGGGGCTACCTCCTGCTAAGGAAATCAGCCGCACCGTGTTCTAAATGCAGGGGGTCGTCCGGCTGCTCTGACGAGTAGGTGGGGAGATCAGCGATTAACGCGACGCCCGGTTGCGCTTGCCTGCGGCCAACGGCTTAAGACCAATCTGCTGGTCGCTCACATTCAACTCCGCTAAAGGCCCCTTTAGAGATGCGAGCTGGACAACACCTGGTCGAGGAGCATTTAGTGAGCCCAGCCTCGATGATTGCTTGGCGTTTCGGTCGTAGGCGATACCGATAAGGCCATGGGCGTTGAACACCAGCGCGCTGGCCCCAATGGCCGCGCAGCCGGCGGGCGTTTTTTCGGCACCGGCGTCCACCATGACCAACCGAAAACCGCTAACCGTTGTGTCCGCGCTGACGTGCCAGCCCGCCGTGATTGCTGCCTTGGCCTGGGGCGAAGGATTAGAGATCGCAGGCCGAGGGCACTGAGCATCGGCTGGGATCGCCTGCTTCGCCGATGGCAGCTGAGTGGTTGGCACCAGACGGAGACTGCCCACGCGCGCCGTGGACAGGGCGGGCGTTCCCTCATTCAGCGGAGGCAGAGCCGATGCAGCGGTTGTGTCTTTCTGGATGCTCTCATTTGGCACAGCTTTTGCATCGCCTTGGGTGCGCGTCATTAGCGCCGTCGTCATAACGAGGATTACGATCGCTGAAACGGCCAAGGGAGCCCAATCGGCGCTTCCTTGCGGGGCCCAGGCTGGCAATGAGGCGGGGTTTTGGTGGTTGGCCATGTAGCATCATAGATTGGGTTTGCCGGTGGAGCTATGATGGCGTTTCTAGTCAAGGGAAGGGAGATCCAGGGTTATGAGTGATTTTGAACAGGTTCCCTTTGGGGCCAGCGATTTTGCCGAAAATCCTGAGAATCGGTGCGCTTGCCTGCTCTTGTTGGATACCTCGGGATCGATGGGCGGTAAGCCGATCGAGGAGCTCAATGCGGGCCTTTTGCAGTTCCAGGAAGAGTTGAATTCGGACTCGCTCGCGGCCAAGCGGGTGGAGGTCGCCATCGTCACATTTGGGCCGGTTCAGACCGTCACCGACTTCGTCACGGCCGATAGCTTCTATCCCCCAGTGTTGTCGTGCACTGGGGATACCCCGATGGGGGCAGCGATCGAGCAAGGCCTGGAGATGGTCCGGCAGCGCAAGGAGATCTACAAAGCCAATGGCGTCTCTTATTACCGGCCTTGGGTGTTCCTCATCACCGACGGAGCACCGACCGACTCGTGGCAACGCGCCGCAGCCTTGGTCCGAGAAGGTGAGGCGACCAAAAACTTCCAGTTCTTCGCTGTCGGCGTGAAGGGGGCGGACATGGACATCCTCGGCCAGATATCAACTCGTGCGCCGCTGAACCTTAAGGGGCTTCAGTTCAAAGAACTCTTTAGGTGGCTCTCCAACTCCATGGGCGCGGTGTCCCGTTCGACTCCAGGGGACAATGTGCCTCTGGTGAATCCCACCTCCCCGGATGGCTGGGCCAGCGTGTAATGGATCTGCAGGACTGGCGTGTCGCTGCGGCGTCCTCTATCGGGACGTCCCACATCAAGTTTGGGACGGAATGCCAGGATGCCTATGAACAGGAGTTCTTCCCAGAGCACGGCACCGTGCTCTTGGTCGCCTCCGATGGCGCAGGCAGTGCCTCGCAATCAGCGACCGGTGCGAAGCTGGCGACGGCCGAGATTCGGGACTGTGTGCGCAATCACTTTGAAGACGGGCATGGTGTTGAAGAGATAACGCGGGACGTGGTCTTGAACTGGCTTGCCGGCGTTGCCGCCCGCATTGCGCACAGGGCCGCCGCCGACGAGTTGGAGGTTAGGGAGTATGCCTGCACGCTGGTAGGGGCCATTGTTTCTCCGACCCGAACCTGCTTCTTCCAGGTGGGCGACGGTGCCATAGTCATCCGCCCCCGTGGCGACGACTGGGCCTATGTCTTCTGGCCCCAGCACGGGGAATACATCAACACCACCGTTTTTGTCACGGATCCAGTTGCCGCTCTGAACGCAGAGTTCTCTAGCAGCGCTGGTGCGGTGGATGAGGTCGCGGTGTTCACCGACGGGATCGAGGCCCTGGTGCTTCATCAAGCAACGCAGAGCGTCCATTCTCCATTCTTCGACAAGATATTTGCGCCGGTTCGGGCGTTGACGGACGCAGGTTACAGCGAAGAGTTGTCCGCCAAGCTGGGGGCATACCTCTCTTCCTCGGTGATATGCGAGCGCACGGACGACGACAAGACGCTGCTGCTTGCCAGCCGTTTAATGAAGTTGCCCGACGCGCCTGCGCCTAGAGAGGAGGCCTAAATGGCACCGACTGTGCTGGTCGGCAAGTCAGGACAGGTCCGGCTGGGAAAGCAGCTGGGCAAGGGGGGCGAGGGAACGGTCTTCGAGGTGGAGGGACGGCCGGAATCAGCCGCCAAAATCTACTTGTCGGCAGTCAGCAGTGAGAGGGCCGACAAGTTGGTGGCCATGGCTGCCGTGCGGACCGCCGCGCTGGATCAGCTCACCGCTTGGCCCACTGAGGTATTAAGGCAGTCCGATGGCAAGGTCTGTGGCTTTGTCATGGCCAACCTTCGCGCGTCGAAGGATATTCATAAGCTTTACAGCCCCAAAAGCCGTCTAGCGGACTTTCCGCAGGCTGACTGGAGGCTGGTCGTTCGGGCTGCGTTGAACACAGCGCGAGCGTTTTCGGTCCTTCACCAGGCGGGCCACTTGGTCGGGGACGTCAACCACGGTGGCGTGCGGGTGTCACCGGATGCGACGGTGAAGCTGATCGATACCGACAGCTTCCAGATTTCGCACCAAGGGCGCACCTTCCTGTGTGAGGTCGGAGTCCAAGACTTTACGCCGCCCGAGCTTCATGGAAAGGCCTTCAAACAAGTTACGAGAACCGCTAACCACGACAACTTCGGGTTGGCTGTCCTGATCTTCCAGATGCTCATGAACGGTCGGCATCCCTTTGCCGGCAAATATAGTGGGCCGGGTGACATGTCAATCGAGAAGGCTATCCCGGAGTTTCGCTACGCCTATGGGAGGGACGCTGCTCGAACCCGTATGAGTCCTCCGCCGCTGAGCGCATCGCCGGCTGCCGCGTCGCCATGGGTTTCAGATCTATGGGAAAGGGCGTTTGGCACCGAGGGAGCAAAGCCGGGAGGCCGGCCTAAGGCAGAAGATTGGGTTCAAGCGTTGACCAAGCTGGAGCAGCACTTTAAGCGCTGTTCTTCCAGGCCCTCCCACTTCTATTTCAATGGGCTGGCCGAGTGCCCCTGGTGTCCCATCGAGCGCGCCGGCATTGCGCTCTTTGGCGGAGCGGCGGTGGTCATTCCCAAGCTGGCTTCCGGTCCTTTTAACCTGGACGCGATTTGGCGCGACATTACGACGGCGGCATTGCCTCCGATGCAGGCAATCCCGCAGCTGAAGGCCGTCACTGCTACCCCCCAGATGCAAGCGCTAGGAAGCCGTCGCACGTTCTGGAAGACGACTGGATGGCTCGTGGGCCTAATCATCGCGGTGCTTGGAATCACACTTTCGGCAGTCTTTGCACCGGTTTGGGCCGGTCTAGGGTGGGCGCTGGGCGCTTGGGTCAATAGCCGCGGTCAATCTGACTTGGTGCCTATCAGGTCGGGATATCAGCAGGCGAAGGCTCAATTCGATGGCCTTTCCGCTCGGTGGAAGCAAGAGCAAGCGGAGACTCAGCTTCAATCGAAACAGAATCAGTTGCGTCCCCTTCGGGATGAACATGCCGGGTTACAGGGGGAAAGAGAGAGGCGCTACAACGCGCTTTTCAACAACCGGAGGCAAAGTGCTCTGAAGCAGTTCTTAGACCAGTTCGAGATCGAACAGGCCTCTATTCCCGGGGTCGGCGCAGCGAAGAAGGCCATGCTGGAGTCTTTCGGTATCGAGACCGCAGCAGATGTCAATCGCAATGCAGTGCTGAACGTTCCCGGCTTTGGTCCTGCGCTGACCGACCGTGTGATGAAATGGCGACAAGAGAAGGAAGCACGCTTCCACTTCAACCCAAACGCATCAATCGATCCTCGGCAGGTCGCGGATTTGGATCGGACGATTCAAGCACGAAGGGCTCAGATCGAGGCAGATCTTGTGGCTGGCCGCCAAGCTATGCTGCAGATGCGGCAGGCTGGCATGGCTCGCCGCAAATCTCTGGAGGAGGCCATGCGATCCGCGATAGACGACCTTTCACAATGGACGGCGGATGCGAGAGCTGCGGGAATCCTCTAGAGGACCACTGCTGACTGAGAGTGGATTCACGGAGCTTCTTTGGGCATGATTCGAGAGAGTGTCCCGATGGCCGAGGCGAAGCCTGAAGCCGAGCCTAGACGTGACACTTGAAGTAGCTCATTAAGGCCGGTGTCGCTGCGCAGGGCGACTTCCTCATACTGGCACACCGGTAGCTCTCGGTTGTCTTTGAAGCGACGGTCAGGGCCGCCCTTCCTGTTGACATAGCGCCAGGTGCGATCAACGACCGTCGCGTCGCGCGGAACGCCGCCATCCTCGATAAAGCGGGTCGATGATACGAGGACCTGAAGTCTTTGGTAGCTCACAGCACCCACGCCATTTGCGTCGTAGATGAGGACGCGGTCCGGGAAAAAGTGAAGTGTTTGTGTTCCGACGTTGACCGCGATGGTCTGAATATTGGTTTGAACAAATGGCGGGGGAGTGGACAGAAATCGCGTGAGCTTGCGCTCGACGACCTTTCCAGCACCTGCGTGGTATTTGCGGTCGAAGACGCGCGCGTGGGAGGACACGTGCCATGTTGCATTGGCTGACGCCAATCCGTTCGCGCCTGCATGGAGAGCCTCCAATGCCTTCTCCATCGGCTCGTCCAGCTCATACATGAGAACCACGGTCTTTCGGAGCTGGTCTTTCAGATAGGCTGCAACGATGCCAGCCGCACCCAGCACTGCCAACGCCACCAGTGCCCAGCCCGGGGCCCTGTTGGCCGCGGCTCCTAGAAAGATCACTGCCGAAAGAGCAGCAATGCCAGGCCAGATGCGCCACTTCTGCTTCTTCGTGTTGAGCTCGTCCAGCAGCGCTTGGGACGACGAGTCGACAATCGTAGTCGCCTCTGCTGAATCGATGTCCACCATCGGGCCATGCGTGTGCGAAATGCTTGGCGGCTGATGAGGTGACGGAAGGGGCGGCAAGTTGCCTCGAATTGGGCTGCCGGGGACATTGGACGATGCTGGGCGTGGGCGAGGTGAGCCTGAAGGAATGGTGGCCCGGTAATAGATGCCACCGGCACCCATATGCACGTAGTTTCCTCGCGGGCCCGTTCCGACCCGAATGCCCTTGATTCCGGCGGATACGCCGACGCCGCCCTTCGACAGGTTGAACCGCAGCGGCCCAACCCTCACGCTCTTGCGAAGATAAAGTCCCATACTCAGGCCCCCCTAGGCCTCCTTGCCGATCGTCTATATACCACGCGGTCAATCGATGTGAGGGGATGAGGCTAAAAGTAACAAGCCGCTAAGAGGCGGCTTGGGGGCGGATCCGTTCAACGTCTCCTTGCTACTGAGTTAGTTGGGAATACATGACAAAGAGGAACATCGGCAGCCCAGTCAGCAGCCCAAAGACCCGGAACGCGCCCATCAGGCTGAGCACCGTCAGGGCCCACCACTGCTACCACGCAAATCCTTTGTCCCGCGCCTAAGCCACACGGGCCTCGCCCGGATGCCGCGATGCCGCCTTCCGGCTTGCGCGTCGGGCCATGAACGGCCCGACGACGAATTTGAAAAGTCTTGGGAAGGGCCGAAGCAGGTTGAGGAGGGTCTACCTCAATGCCGTTGACCGGACCAGGCCATAGACGGCCCCGCCCAAGACAGGCGCCACCACATGCGCCGGCACAAGCGCCAGGGCCAGCAAGCTGAAGATCGCCCGGACTTGCTCAGGATGCGGCAGCAGGTCAGCGAAGCCCATGCCCAGAAATGAAGCCAGATGGGCAGCCACCACGATCACCCAGGTCACGAAGAAGCCCTTCCAGAACCCACCCCGCTTAGGCGAGGGAGGGGCGTACGGTTGCCGCTCGGTTTCTTCCTGGCGTCGGTAGGCCCGGGCGTTGATCCAGTAGAGAAACCCCAACGCGGCCCAGGTGGCCAAGCCGCCCGCGATGGCGAGCCAGCCCAACGGGGCGCCCTGCTGGCGTGCCTCTAGGCCGCCGGCCACGAACAACAGGCCGACGCCTCCCAGCAGGACCGTAGCGCAACCAACATGGGCGTAAGAACGCGTGGTCATGGCGGCCTCAGAGCTTGTGGGCGGTCCATTCGCCAGACGCCTTTGAGAAGCGCACCGGCTGGACGAACGGCCGGGCCTGGGCGACGCCGCCGATGTCCAGGACGACCGAGCCCCCCACGTCGCAGATCACCCCGTCGGCCGTTTCCGATTTCTTGCAGCCGCTCAGGCTGAATTCCCGATACTCCTTCACCCAAACTTGGTTGCCGAGCACGCGCTCAAATTCGGCGGTGATGGCCTTTTGGGCCTGCTCGTCGGAGGGTTTGCTGCCGCAGGCCGTCAGCGCCAAAGCGGCGGTCAAGCTGAAAGCGATGTTCCTGATCGTGTTCATGAGGATCTCTTCCTGGTTGAGGTGGGGTCTTACTTGTCGCGGTTGCCGGTCGGATCAAAGCCGGCAATCCACATGCGGGTATCGCGGAACGGCGTGAGCATTCCCGAAGGGCCCGGATACAGGTCGTCCGCCCGCAGGAAACCGGAGACCCAGGCGGCGCTCAAAGCCACTTTTCGGGCTTGCCACGCCACACCGTCGCGGGCGGTGCGCACGTTGAAAGGCTCGCGGGGTGGGGTGGGGCCGGTGGTTCGGTCGTCGCCGGTGTTCGGCTTCCCGGGGCGAACCCTCAGGCCCACCATCAGGTCGGTGGTTGCCTTGGCTCGAGCGTTGCTGTTGAGCTCCGCTTCTTCCCCCAGGTCGTCCCGGATGGTCAACGGGGCGTCGGCGCACGCTCGGAAGGTCTCGGTGGTGGATGCCGTAGCGCTAGTCCAGATCCGTGCTTCAACCGTCCAGCAGGGCAGGCTTGCGCCCCATTCGCGGAAGGTCAGGGCGACCCGCGGCCAGTCCAGCCGGCCCTGCTGGGCGGCCTGGTGGTTCTCGTTCTTGAACAGGCCGTTGATGCGGCCAGCACCACTGATTGGGGCGTAGAGCGGTCCAGTGGCGGCCCTGGAGCCGGTTGCCGGCGTGGCCCCCAGTGCTTGCTGGCCGGCGTCTTTCAAACTCCTTCCCAGCTGCCTGAAGAAGCCGGGCTTTACAGGATCGGCGGTAGTGGAAGGCGAGTTCTGTGCCCAGCCTGAGGCGCTGGGAATGAGGAGGAGACAGAAGGTTGCGGCAAATCCATTCGATGAAAGCTTCATGGGGATTCTCGTGAACCAGCGCCAATGCTGTATCTGCCAATATGGCAGATATGTGCGTTATCATGCTAGTCAGTGCAGACTTGGAGGTCAGCCTTCAGTCAGATCTCCATGCCTGCATCCCTTCCCCCGGTCTCCGTCTTTGGTCGTCGCCTAAGAACGGCCCGGCGTGTCGCGGGGTTGTCGCAGGTTGAGTTGGGAGCCTTGCTGGGGATGAACGAAAAAGCAGCGTCGTCCCGCCTATCCCGGTATGAGCGCGGGGAGCGTGAGCCAGACCATGAGACCCTGTCGGCGCTCAGCGAGGCGTTGGGTGTCCCGCCGGCATACTTTCATGCCAGTTCAGACGTGCTGGCCGAAGTCATTCTTCTTGTGGCCCGGCTGCCCGCCGAGCGTCAGACGGGTGTCCTGAATCTCATCAAGAAACACTTGGATTCGAACTCGCCGTAGCGGGATTGCTGATTACTACCTCTGTTTCGGAGGAAGGCCGCTGGCTCGTTGGTGGCCGAAAAGCGTGTGCTCCTGCACAAAAACCGTCATTCGCCTGTTCTATGATGAGAAGATCCCCCCAATCAGAGGGGGAGGATGTTCGCTCCGCGCATTAGGGATTGATGTCGGACACAGCCCCTTGGCCGGATTTGCCAACCGCTGTTCACATGGAGTGTGCACCAATGGCGTCAGCCATGCCTCTGCGCAGCCACAAGGCTGCCGCGATTCTCTCCTTCTGCCTAGCATTAGGCGGTGTATCGACTGCTAATGCGGCCACTTACTACGGCCCTCCCTACAAGGTTCAGTCGTTCCGCGGGGTTGGCTCGTTTGAGAGCGTAGGTGCTGCGGTCAACTTCCTGATTGGGAAGATCCAAGCCCCTTGTCAACAGGACCCCAAGTGCACCAAGCCGCCCGTTGTCACCGTGCGATACGGCACCGATGGTTGGGCGGCGACGATCTATGTCAATGGGAAAGTAAGCGACAACGTCTTTGCTTCCGAAATCCTGATCGGACAGCCGCAGAAAAACTTCGGCGGGTGCCAGAAGCGTTGTTCGGCCGGGCTTGGCTCTGCTACCGATGGAACTGGGGCTCGAGGTGCTGCAGACAGTGCTTCAAAGGCCAATGCCCGCGATCCAGGAAGCCCGTTTGAGGGGGATCCGATCAATACCTCCACTGGCAACTTCTACCGGCAGGAAACCGACTTCGAGTCTCCGTCAGGCCTGATGTTCCGGCGGTTCTACAACAGTTCTGCCCGTGCTCCGGGTTCTTCCTTGGGGCCTCAGTGGCGCCACCTGTTTGATCGGCGACTCGAAGTGCTTGCACCCACCACTGGAGCGGCCGGAGATCGTACGTTCATCCGCGCCATTCGGCCGGATGGCAGTTCAGAGCTGTTCACTCGAACCTCGAACGGCTGGACCGTCGATACCGATGTCGCAGACGTGCTCGTCGATCGAGAGGCGGGCACTGGCTATGCATTGCAGTTAGCGGCCAACCGCCAGACCGAAATCTACGATGCAACAGGCTTGCTGAAGGAGGTCTATGACTCTGCAGGCAGGAAGCTTCTGTCCTTGCAGTATTCAGACGCAACCACGCCGGCAGACGTGGCGCCAGTCGCTGGGCTCCTGTTGACTGTTGGCGACGTCAGCGGGCGCACCTTGAACTTTAAGTATGATGCCTCATCGCGGTTGACCACGATGATGTTGCCATACGGTGCATCGCAAACGTTTGGCTACAACCCCGCAGGACAGCTTGCATCGGTGACCTATCCGGATACCACAAGCAAGGGCTACATCTACAACGAAACAGCAAACAGTCCCACTGTCGCAGGCACGTCTTTCCTCACAGGGATTGTGGATGAGAAAGGCGTCCGTTATGAGACCATTAAATTCGACTACAACCATCGCGCCTATCACGCAGAGTTCGCTGGCGGAGTTGATACCACAACCTTGGACTACGCCGCTTCCACCTGGAAGGGAACGCTGCCAGTCACCGTCAAGGGGCCGCTCGGAGCCACTTCCAAGTTGGGCTTCGTGGATACAGGAAAGGGGCGTTTGATGCCCGCGGGCGGTTCGGCCGCCTGTGGTGACCAATGCAACCAACCCTACAAGGCCATGACCTATGACGTGAACGGCTACCCGGCGTCGGTCACGGACTTCAAGGGAATCACCACAAGGACCACTTACACGGCAGACGGGTTGCTGGCCGAACAGGTTGACGCCGCCGACACACCCCAGCAGCGCACCACGACGACCACGTGGGATAGCGCACTGCGTTTGCCCCTGAGCCGGGTGGTAAAGAACTCTGCGAGCGTGGCCGTTTCCAGCAGTTCATGGAAGTACAACGCGTTGGGCCTGGAGGTCGCGCGGTGCGAGGTGGATTCTGCCATTCCAGCTGCGGTCGGGTATGCGTGCGGAGCTGCAACCAATGCACCCGCTGGGGTTCGTCAATGGACCACCGCCTACTGCGCGGCGGTGGATGCCACCCAATGCCCGCAGGTAGGTCTTGTCCTAGCCGAAGACGGGCCGCGGTCCGATGTTCAGGACGTTACCAGGTACGGCTACTACCTGACCGCGGATGAGTCGGGTTGCGGCGTTCTCGGGGGCTCCTGCCACCGCGCTGGTGACCTTCAGTCCGAGACCAATGCTGTAGGTCAAGTGACGACACGGCTGGCCTACGACCGAAATGGACGTGTCAGCCGCCTTAGAGATGCGACCGGCACGATCCATGATTTTGGCTATTCCACTCGAGGCAAGCTCACCTCGATAACCGAGCGGAGCAGCGTGGACGGAGCTGCGTCTACCAATGATCGAGTGACCTCCCTGTCCTATGACGCAACAGGTAATGTCACATCGGTTGTTGACCCCGATGGAGTATCCCTCAGCTACACTTACGATGATGCGCACCGTCTCGTCCAGATCAATGACGGGGCCGGGAACAACATCCGCTATACCCTCGATGTGGCAGGCAATCGCACCAAAGAGGAGGTGTTCGACGCAGGTGGTGGACTGAAGCGTTCGCTCTCTCGCGTTTACAACAAATTGGGGCAGCTGGTGTCCCAGAAGACGGCAGCGGGGAATTCAACCGACTTTACCTATGACCTGGCGAACAACGTCCAGCTCATCACCGATGCCCTGAAGCGCAAGACGCAGTTTGACTACGATTCCTATGGAAGGCCCAGCAGGGTGCTTCAGGACGTTTCCGGGTTGGCGATCGAGACGCGATACGAGTATGACGCCAAAGGCCGGACCACCAAGGTTGTCGATCCCAAAGGCCTGGCGACCATTTACGGCTATTCAGGGCTGGGCGACTTGTTGAGCCGCCAGAGCCCCGACACGGGCGCAACCACTGCAAGCTACAACAGTGCAGGGCAGCCGGCGATGCAGGTCGACGCCAATGGCACGGCTAGCAGCTACACATACGATGCCCTGGGGCGCGTGGTGCGCAAGGTTTATGGGGACCAAGCGATTGTTGCGTCATACGTGTATGACCAAGTCGAGGACATCTGCTCAGCTGGTGAGTCGTTTGCAAGCGGGCGCCTCTCATCCTTGCAGGATGACGGCGCTAAAACCCAGTATTGCTACGATCGCGCCGGCAATGTGACGCGCAAGGTGCAGACGTCATCAGGGCAGAGTGTAGGCGTCAGCTATGCCTATACCAATGCTGGCCGACTTCGTTCTGTCACCTATCCTGACGGAACGGTGGCGGACTACAAGCGAGATGCAGCCGGCATGGTCACCGAGATCGGCGTGACTCGACCGGGTGCTGCTCGTGTCGTGTTGCTTTCCAGTGCCAAGCGCCATCCCTTCGGTCCCTCTGCTGGCTGGGCCTATGGCAACGGGCGTACGCTGGCGCGAGACGTTGACCAGGATTACCGCCCGTCGGCGTTGATCGGCACTGGCTCGGGAGCACTGAATGCAGCCTTCTCGTTCAGTGCCGTGGGCGAGTTGACCGGCCTGGCCGCCGGAGGGACTGGGGCAACGTCTGTATCGCTGACTTACGACGCCTTGAGCCGATTGACTGCTTTCAAGGACGCGGCCACTGGCTCGATCATCGACAGCTACTCCTACGACGCCACAGGCAATCGCATGTCTGCGAAGGTCAATGGAGCTGATCAAGCCTACGTCTATCCGTCCGACAGTCACCGCCTGCAAAGCGTCGGGGGCGTGTCGCGTGCCTACGATGCGGCTGGCAACACGCTTTCGATCCAAGGCGTGGAACGCGAGTTTGCTTACAACGCAATGGGACGGCTGAGTGCGGTGAAGCGAAACGGCACGGTTGCTGCGGAATACCATTACAACGATCTTGGCCAGCAGATAACCCGCAAGGCCGGAGGTGCTTCAGCACGGAGTCTCTACGATGAGCGCGGGCAATGGCTGGGGGAATACGACCAGGCGGGTATTGCGCGTCAGCAGGTGATCTGGTTGGACAACCTGCCTGTCGGATTGCTGAAGGGTAGCGCGCTCTACTACGTTCAGCCGGATCATCTGGGCACCCCTCGCGTTGTCGTTGACCCAGCCCGTGACGTCGTAGTTTGGAGTTGGGATCTGAAGGGGGAAGCGTTCGGTGCGACGGCACCAAACGAGGATCCGGACCAGGACGGCACGCTTTTTGAGTTCGCGATGCGCTTCCCTGGGCAGCGATACGACGCTGAAAGCGGCCTTCACTACAATGTTCAGCGTGACTACGATCCCGCCAGTGGCCGCTTCGTGACGTCAGACCCGCTCGGATTGCAGGCGGGAGTCAGCACCTACGGCTACGTGAAGGGCAACCCGCTCGCATCAGTTGACCCCGATGGGATGCAGGCAATTCCTTTACTGCCCCCGCCCCCCGTGGTCACGGGCGCCCCGGGTGCCGTTGGGGCATACAATGGGGGCGACCTCAGTAATCCGAACGGCAATTGGGATTTTGGTCCAAAGATCAACAGCGATAGCCTTAGGAATGCCCTTAAGGCGGGTGAGATGCTGGGGGTTGGGCCAAACGGTCTCCTTGGACCGAATGGCATCCTGAACCCGCAGAGTTCCGCGTCCAAGATGGCGGTTGCGTTGATTCGGTCGGCATGTGCGGATGGGGAGGATGATCTTGAGGCAGACTGCCAAGAGCACATTCAAGCCTGCAAAGTGACATGCACGCGCGCAGGCGGTGACTTCAGACAGCCTAGTGTTTGGGGGGGGAGCTTCGTTCGTTGCATGACCGGCTGCGTCCCGCACCGCTGTCAAGACTTGATCAAGGAGAGCGATGTCAATGGATATTAGGAGTGCCAAGTTGCTGCTGGAGTCGGGCGACCTGGATGGTGCTCGTAAGCAACTGTTGGAGATCGTTGAGCGTGATCCCTCTTCCGAGCGCGCTTGGCTATTGTTGGTCGGCCTCGGTTTTCGAACAAATGACGCGAATCTATCGCTGCAAGCGTTGCGCCAGCTTGAAAAAACCCGACCGCGTGACGCGTTCGTTGTTTCTGGGTTGGTGGACTGTTTGATTCAGCTGGAGCGCTATGGCGAGGCGAAGGAGGTCATTCGCGCCTTTTCGGATGCAGCCGTTCCTGGAATTCCTGCTCACGATACCGTGCTGCAAGAACATCGCAGAGCACTTCAGTTCATCAACGATAGACTTGAGGCTGCAGGCAGGAGCTCAGGCTCACCCTGACATTCAGCCCTGCATCATTCATCGGCCGGCCGGCTGGCTGCATGCTAGGCAGAAGCCGGCCGCCTTGATTAGTCGCAGGATTAACTAATCAGGAAATCTTGAGGCGATGCTCCCTTAGCAACCAGCAGGGCCATCCACTTGGGCTGCCTACCGCGCCCAGTCCAAGTCTCTTCAGGATTGGCCGGGTTGCGATACTTCGGAGCCACCTTGCCCAGTTTGCGGGCCGAAGGGCTTTTCCGGACATTTGTCTTCTTGGACTTGCTGGGCGCTGCCGCATCAGGAACTTCGTAGAGCTCCTGGATTGTGTAGCCATGATCCTTGACGTATTTGTTGATCTTGGCACGCATGGCAGCAGCCTTAGGGCGTGTCAGGATCTTGGTCTGCTGCTTCTCTGCGGTGCTGATCAAAGAGCGCAACTCCTTGACCGACAATCCAGTCAAATCGATAGGCATTGGAGATTTCCTCAGAATGGAACGCCCTTAGCCTAGTGTGGAAAGAGCTTGATTGCCACACGGGCGGGGGCCCCGTGGCCCTTATGGGTAGAACTTGCTGGGCTCGGAGAGCTGAGCTGCGAACTGACCTCGCTCATACTTAGGCAGTTCAACGCTAGGTTGGTAACGCTTGATGGTGCGAACCTTCTTCTTTTGAGCCAGCGCTGGTTTTTTGTGGAAGTAGGCCTCGTGCAAGACGGCGACACGCTTGTTGGGTGAGTGCCCGGTGATCAGTGCGATGACCTCTTCCGGGATGTCCTGGTGATGAAGTTCAGTGGCGATGGTGTGCCGGAATGCATGGAACCCAACCCCCTTTCTGAAGCCCAGACGTTTCATGTAGGTGCTGAACTGGTTGAGTGCCGCTTGGCTGTAGCGAGCATTTGAGTCGCCCGTTTTGCGGTTGACGCCCGCCGAGAGGTGAGGGAAAAGCCGAGGATGGCCGCACTGTCGAATGTCTTCCACGAAGTCCAGGAAGCCAGCGTCGATGAGCTGCTGCGCGATGGGCACGTCTCGGATGGCGGACCTGCCTTTCAAGCGTTGCCGGCTTCTGCCTCGGCTTTTATGCGCCAAGTCCGGATCGATCGTGACTCGAATGCGGAACCACCACATACCCCCCTCCTGAACGACGTCCGCAACCTTCAATTGCGCGACTTCGTTGATGCGTGCCCCCGTGTAGAGGCCGATCATGGGCATCCACCATCGATGGGGATGGCTCTTTGCCCACGGAACAAAGGTCTCCGGTGCGAAGATTTTCTGCAGGTCTGACTCGTCAAACAGGCGCTCTGCCTTGTCTGCGTCTTCGGCCAAGTCTTCCTTGAACTTCTTGAAGGGCGCCATGGGGGAGGCGGGAATTGCATTAGCCTCGACTAGGCCTTTGAAAAAGGTGGAAAGGAAGCGGCGATGCTTCTCAAGGGTCTTGGGTGCCAGCGGAGGAACGGCCAGCTCCTTGCCCAGCGCGACTGCCTGGTCATACGTGTAGCCGCGATACTTCGGGTCTGAGAGAAGCAATGGCGGAGCCCACCGCAGCAACTCCCAGAGGCGATAGATATGGGCATGGTCGATGCGAGAGACGGGGATGTCGCCACACGCCATCTTGAGCAAGGTAAGCGTGCGGAAGGTGGAGCCTGTCGTGTCCTTCGCCAAGCCTCGGTCATCGCGGGACCTAACGTAATCCGCTATCTCCACTGAAAGAAGGCGAGGGGCGGATGCGACAGGCAGTGGGACGGGGTATTGGGTGCAGCCATTGGCCCGGCGGCTGCGACGTTGGCGGTCGTCGGCCCGGTCAAGCATTTCTTGAGCGTGGATGGCAGCCTCTCGGCCGGTGATGTTCAATTCCTCGATGCGAAGATTGCCTACCTGGATGCCCCTGAGCTGGAGAGTGCCCATGGGGTGGAGCAGGTATTGGTGGAGGTGTTCTAAAGCGGGGGAGGGCATTGCTTGGCTTCCATCGGAACGATGGAAGTACCAATAAAACAGGTCCCAAAATGGTCAATACAAAATCAAGATCAATCTGAACGCCGTAAGTGTTGCGCAACGACACGACTAGCTCAAGGAAGTGTCACATTTGTACCGGGCTGGTTTGCGCTACCATAATTAGTAAAAACAATGAGTTGGCGATTGGTCCATCCGAAAACTCAAGAGTCATTTTGGTACTGTTTAATGGGATTAATCTAACAAAGTCTTGCTGTAAAGATGAACGGAAGATAAATGGACTCTTTTTCTTGTTAGTTTTAATGATGAGAGGGCTGCTCAATCCGAAAGAATCTAGTGATTAAGCGTCAGGAAGTCGGCCATCATCTCTTCAAGTTTTGCGATGTCGCGATGTAGCTCCTTGCGGATGCGGGAGGCATCGGCACCTGCTGCACGGCGCTCCTCCCGTTCGATGTCCGTAGTGGGGTGCGGCGAGTCATGAATGACATTGTTAGCTTCCCATAAATCCACCAGCGGCACGTAGATATGATCCCACACGAAATCGTGGACGGGTTTGCCAAATAGCCACCTTAGCTCCTTGAGACTGTCGGCAACCCTTTGTTCAGCGTTCTCCTTCGGACGAGCATTGAAGGCGTATTGAGCACTCTCGCGCAGAGCTTCGTATGCCTTCAGTCTACGATCAAAGAGTTCGTGCTTGAGCTTGTTCCTCGCCGTTTCCGCCTGTTGCTGTGCGGTGCGCCATTGGCGGTATGCAATGTAGCCAACCGCGCACGCCACGGCCAGTTGGCCCAACCCTGTGAGCAGCTTGATCGCCAGGTCAGCACTCTCAAAGTTCATATCGACCATTATTTGCATCCATTGTTGGCAGGCTCTGAGGATCTTGTTAGGGTTCTTCCGCGCGGGCGGGTCCGCGCTGACAATCAGGGAACGAGTTGATGGACTACAGCAAAGTTGACTTTCGCCAAGTTTCGGTGGAGCACGTTTATCGTTGTGCTGCCGATGATCTCTATCAGGCTGCACACAAGGTAAGGGGTGAGGCTCATCTGAAACTTCAGACTACGCCTTCAAATGTTGGTTCCGAGGTGTTTGAAGACCAAGTGGCAGAGGCGGCGTTCGATGAAATGCGGAGCGTCAGAAGTGCCTACATGATGCTATACGCCTGTGAAAACCAGTTGCGGAGCAACGTGCCCTGGGCGAGCGCTACAGGCAATGGAGCTTTTCAGTGGTCAACGGCCGGGCGGGAGATCGTGGTGGCCATAAAGGCGATTCAAAGTGCTTACTCCAAGCTTCTAGACGCTGCCATGCTTTTTCCTGGAAGCGAGGGTCAGAAGCGGGACGATTATTGGAGTCTCCTGACCGATCCAAGCAATCCGGTAGAGCAACAGATGGTTGATGCACTGTTGGTGCTGAAGCGATGCCCGTAGATACAAATCTCAAGGCATACCTGCCCGAAGTTTTCTCCGCAGCTGACTCAACTCGCCAACAAGCGCCTCAATGGGAAAGCCTTGCCGCGGACTAGAGAGCATTCGCGGCAAGGCGGGCTTAACGGGGGTCAACGAAGGGCTTGGGCAAGCTTTCGCATGGGGATGATGCGTTCATCGTCAGTGAACACAGGGAACTGAGAGACCACGAAGTGCTTGACGGTCTGAGCGCCAGTGGCTCTCCGAAGTAGTTCCTCGCGGCCTTCCTCTTTTACCAATGCCTTCTTGAAGTAACTTACGATTCGACGATTGTTACGGACGAACTGGCGAAGGTTGGTCTCCATAAGGTTTCTATCCAGAAGCGCATTTTTGCATTGGAAGTTGTAGACCGCTCCGGCCCGCTTTGCCACGACATCGAATTCCTTGCGATCGATGCGCTTGATGTCCATCACCTCAAACCCAAGAGCTGGCAGCTCCCTCTTAAGTGAGTCTTCGAAGATGAATCCTGACTTGATCTGGTAGCGGCGGTTGCGCTCCAATAGGTGGTCACGGACCCGATAACCAAATCGAAGCAGCATCATTAGGTCGGAGTAGAAGACATTTCCGTGCTGGGAAAATGCGGCATAAGATCCATGAAGGGGCTGCCCTGCTACCGGGCTGTATACCAATCTTCGCTGCCAAGGGGCGTGCTTATAGCGGACCAGTATTGCGTTGAACGCATCATCAGGGATCCGCAAGTAGTAATCATCCTTGGCGTAAGCCATCACCTCTTCGGCAAAGCGACGCAGATCTGAAAATCCCTGTCTGGCCAAGTCATAGGGCGCGTAGCTGGTCTCAATCGTTAGCAGCTGGTGGCGCAGTTCTGGCACGGAAGTGATCTTGCGCCGATCATACGTGCCTTCTACAGCCGATGCGGATTCGATGGCGGTGATGGCCATGCGTTCCGCGTCGAGGTATTGGTCGTCCAAAAGTGTTTCTGACCGTGGATCTGTATCCAAGAGGCCATGTCCATCTGTCTGGCAGCGATAGTCCGGGAACACCGCGAGCATCGTGAGCTTCTGGTGCAAGCTCGTCAGGCCGGCAACGAACGATCGTTCGATCGTATGGAAGGTTAGATAGTAGAGGTCATTAAGGGACAACTTTGTTTCGCCACGTGCGAGGTCGGCAATGGCGTACACCAGGGTATTGAGGTGGTGTCGTCTGGATTTGAGGAAGTTGGCCAGGTCAGCATAAGTCTCCAGGTTGGAGAATTTTCCGTCGCAATCGGTGTGGTAAGACGTTTGGAAGCCCCTGAGGGTCGTGGTGTGCGCGAGTAGTTCAGCGACACGACTGGAAACGCCTGGCGCAAAATGCTCATCCAGTGTCTTCAATAGTGCGTGGTGATTCTGGCCGATGCTTTGCTCTAGCGCTGCTTCTAGTTCCGGCTCACGTTGTGCCGCCAGTTCTATGTTGATCAGCTCCTCGATGCCGCGCTTGATGTGCTGAAGAGAAGCTAGCGTGGTAGGGCCATGTAGATGCGTGAGCTTGTCGACCGTGTCCCTGGTGCCTAGATCTACCTGCTCTTCGAGAACGTCCCTAAGTGCCTGGCCTGAAATCCATTTGGTTGCTGCATTCATGCGTTGTAACTCCGTATGTTGTGGCTGGTTGCCTAAAATCTAACTAGATCGTGCTTTTGGCGGACAAGTTAGGCTGGCGTCAGAAATCGACTCCGTCAAAGCCCTCGCTAGGCTGTATCTTGGCCTGATCGATCAGCGCATGAACCTCGCTCGCAAACCGAAGAACCTGTTCAGCCAGATCGTGGACCTGGCCATTGCTGATAGCGATAGGTTCTCCGTCGACAGTGTGTCCAGATCGGTGGATCACGTCATGGCGGATCTTCGTCGGTTCCTCAAATACCTTGAAACTGGGGGCTTTGATTCCCAGTCCAAGTTCCAAGAATCTCTCCGCGTCATCCCAGCGGTGCCATGTCATGTGCTGCATATGAGCCCTGACTTGCTTTTCAAGGCTGGTGAATTGGCCAAAGATGTCTCCCAGCCTGATCTTTCGTTCTCTAAAGTCAGGATGAGTCTCGATGAGACTACGAACGGTTTCTTGGTCGTTCTGAATCCAATACGCCATCGTCTCCCACAAGAACGTTTCAAGGGCCGATACGACGCCGGCGTAGGCGAGGCTGCGCGCCATGTCCACGGCATGGCTGGCGCCCTGAAGGGTGAGCACCGCCATTAATGCCTCCAGGCGTTCCTCGAGCCTCTGGAGCGGGACATCCTTGTCTTGCACGATGAGGTCTTGCTCCTCGTCGTAATAGGTGACGTCGGTTGGGGCCCATTCCCAGACCCCGTCGACTTCCTCCACATGCTCAGCGACGAACGTGATCACTTCGTCGGGAACGAGTCCGGAGAAGCGCTCTTCAAGTTCTTCCTTCGCATCGTAGGGGCCGCCATGGATCCAGATGTAGCCGCCTTCCGAACTCATGTAAGGCGTTTCGTGTGCGGGATCTTGGAATCTGGCCTGGAACCACTCTAGTAACGCTGCCGCCTGCTCTGCTGGTGTTGCACCTTCGAGCCACTCATTGTTGATCTCGCTGGTCCCGGCATCGGTGTAGGCCGATGAAGGAAGCTCGGGCCATTCGTCCATGTTTTCAAGCGGCGCGTCTGTATTCACGATGCTGCTCTCCTTATTGGGGCGATTGGTAGTTGTCTGCCTTAGATCCGCGCGCTGCGGGACATGCGAAGGCGGTCCATTCATCGCTTGACAAAGCCGGTATTGGCGATAGCTTCTCGGAAAATAGGAGGGCTTATGGTTCCCGAAGACTACATGGCGTATGTCTGCCGGACTGAAATTGATCAAACACATCGAGAAGTATTGGCGAGGCTGGCATTGAATCAGCTATTCGACGCTGATCGATACCGTGTTCGCCTTAAGGAAGTCATGTCGCTACCTTTCGAGGAGCGTATGCGTGCGCGATCGTTCATCGAGTATTGCGCGATACACCCTTCTCTCCGTTTCAGCTATTCGCTGGTCGACGTCCGGGAATGTCTCGTTTGCTTAGAGGTGAATGATGTCTCCCACTGAGTTCATCCGGTTCATAGAAAACGCTGAAAACCAAAAGAAGTTGATGGCACGAATTCTTCTGTCGGTATGTGGATACAGCGTTCAGTTCCCTGTGGACGTCGCTGAGCTTGCGCGACTGAGTCCATTAAATAGAGCAGCGGTCAACGGTCTGCTGAGCTGGGTAGAGTGGAACCCCGGTGCTCGACTTGGAGAGATGAGGGCCCGAGGCGTGGCGGATAGGATCGGAACAGAGCTCAGCATTATGGATGGGGATTAGGCAGGTTTCTGTCGCGCTCCGGTGTAGACTCCTTCGGGAGTGGCCTTAAGCTTTGGAGGCGGAGGAGTGCGTCCGATACACTTAGGATTCTTCCCAAGAGAACGCCGGAGTAGATCACTCGGCATTCGTTTGAGGTCAGATTTGGACTCATACCAAGTTTTTTGCAGATATCTTTCCATAGTTCAATCTTTTCGGAAAAATACCTTGACTTGGCCGTTTCTTTGAGGAGTTCGACGCCATCTCGACCTTCCATGAGTGCTTTTGCAATCGCGAGATGCTCTTCCCTAATCTTGTCATTATCCCAGTCATCTAGGCCTGGGCCGATCAAAAACTCAAGGATGCCAATGGCGATGGCATCAGCCGGCAGTCCCCATTCGCAATACCTCTTTGCGTATCCATATGCAACATGCGAAATGGGCATGGGAATCATTGCAATGACGCGCTTTAAACAATCGCAGGCTCGGTCACTCATGCGATGGTTCTCCTGGTTGGGTTGGCGATTTCGTTGGACGATCGGCAATCTAGGTTGAAAGGATCGGTGTGTGTTAGCGGTGCGACGCTGTTGCCGACGACTCAGCGCAGTCCCAGGGTCCGGTTGAGCGACGATGAGGACTTGGTGGATTCGCCCTGCTGAGAGTTGAAAACACCTTTGACATGCAGGTCCCGCAGGAAGCGCGTCTCCTTGGTGTTGATCAGATCAGGGTTCTTCTCTATCGCTGCCGAGATCAGCCAACGTTCTAGAAAGGACAGTGACTTAAGCTTTCCGGAAGGGCGCTTCCGGAACTTTCCGCTGGGCGTCCGTGCTGGGATTAGGAAGAGGACTGGAACACCTGCGCCTTCCTCTCCAAGGATGTGGTTGTAGTTTGTGATGTTGCTTGGGTTCAATGCTTCCCCGAGCAGTGTCGTTTTGCAGGCTTGGCCCACATACCAAGGCGTGATTCCTCCGCCCGCCCGCTTGCCGAAGACATAACAGCCGCAGGCCCCTGAAAGGCCTTCCTCCCACTCCTCGATTTCTGCCTTAAGGATCTTTGCCGACTCCTTGGTGATGATCTTCTTGCTGCCATGCCGAGCGATTTCGAAAGGTCCCGCGACGTCAAAGTTCATTGCTTATCCGAGTGTTGAGACAGGGTGGACGGGATTACAGCTGCATAGCCCCATGCTTCCGGGCTAGATACCGGCATAGGACGCCAGAAAGGCCGACCATTAGCTCGGCTTCCTCAAATGTGGGCTCTTTGCCTTCCAGCAGGTGCCGGCCCGTGTTGGAGGAGTAGCCCCACATCTTGGCGACAACATCGCCCAGCGGGGCGGGGAACAAGTCTCGGTTCCTCTTCACCACATCGCCCAATGTGTCCTCTGTCATTGCACAGTCCCTGGAGATGCACTCCAAAGCCGCCAGTGCGTGCTGTATGGCACCGGTGATGTCTGGGTTTGGGCGTCTGGAAAGGTCTTGCAAGGCTTCATGGAGCTGTTTGGCGGTGGTCTGCTTGCCGGCGCTCCAGAGCTTGTCCCTGCCTTCTCGGACCGCCTGCTCGAACACCTCAGAGCCGCGCATAGTGATCTCAACGCCAATCAGCTGCCAGCCAATACCTGCCTTTCGGAAGACCTTGTTCACAGAGTCGGCGAACACGTCGAGCGGAGACCGGTCTCCGAATCGTCCGGGTCGCCGCTGGAGTGCCTGGGCAAGATGCTCGATCACCTCATAGACCTCAAACCAGTGGCAGTTCTCTAGCAGCCGGTTTGTTTCATCGATGACGTTGGGATCGCTCCAGTTGTTTGGGTCAGTTGGCTCTGAAAGCGCCTCGCAGACAATCTGGCGCATTTCTTTAGGCTTGAGTCCGGCCCTACCAGCAGCCACGCTCACCGATCCCCTAAGCACATCCGGTGCATCTTCACGGATGGTAATGTCCGGCTCTGGCGCGGTGTAGCCAAAACGTTCAGAAAAAGGCTTCATAGCAATCCCTGCTGAGCTTTTGCTTCAAGGTCTGAGTCTACGATTTGCAGCAGCTTTGTGAAAGGCGCCTAGCTGGTGTTGCGTGGCGTAGCTACGGCTCCTGGAGAGATGTGGAGGAGGGGCTGAAGGAGTAGCGCGTCTAGAGTTGCGGCAAGGGGGGGCGCTCGCAGTGTGTGATCTCAGGCTGTGAGAGCTCCCCACTACACAATCCAAGCCTCCTCACAGCTGTCGTATTGGCTGCTGGGTGCTAACCTTCTCCATGCCCAAGACCAAGGTGCATCTACGCCTGGATCTTCATCGCCATGTTTCAGCTATCTATATGAATCTACAGAACATTGTCTCGATCTCCGATGCCGGCCAGCCGTTGCTGCAGCGCTACTACGCTTGCAAGGCCATGGCTCGGGGGTTCGCCGAGTCCAAGAAGACCGACAAGACCCGCTTGTCCCATGGGCGAGCCTTCTGTGCTGCGGTGATCGAGGCCTACTGGGCAGAGCTGGCTTCTCGCCAAAAGACAGCCATCAAGCCAAGGGCCTGCCCGATTGCCTTGCCTAAGCTGCCAGTCGACGTGGAGCGCGTGGCGGAATCCATCGGGCGATTGATTGTGGAGTTCCCACCGGAAGACGCTGGTTACCTGATTGGGTCCATCTATACGGTGACACTGCCTCCAGCCTTGCGGTCAGAGATGGGGGCCTTCTACACGCCTCCTCCGCTCGTTGCCCGCCTGCTGGATTTGGCAGAAGAAGCTGGGTTCGACTTCGCGCATGGACGTGTAATCGACCCCGCATGCGGAGGTGGTGCCTTCCTCGCCCCCGTGGCACTTCGGATGATCGCCCGTTCGCAGGGCGCTTCGGCGGACTGGCTTATCAAGAGCTTGGGCAAGCGCCTCCAGGGTGTGGAACTAGACCCATTTGCTGCTTGGATGACCCGTGTTCTTCTTGAGGCAGCTGTCATGCCGCTGTGCGTGTCTGCAAAGCGCAGGCTTGCGGATGTTGTGCTCGTGGGGGATGCGTTGCAGCCCCGCGACCTTGGGGGGTTTGATCTCGTCATTGGTAATCCTCCGTATGGGCGACTGAAGCTCTCGGAGGAGATGCGTGAGCATTACGCACGCTCCCTCTATGGGCATGCCAACCTCTATGGATTGTTTACTGATCTGGCATTGAGGCTGGTGAAGCCGGGGGGAGTTATCGCTTATTTGACTCCAACGTCTTTCCTGGGGGGGCAATACTTCAAAGCCCTTCGTAGTCTCATGACTCAGGAGGCGCGGCCGGTTGCCTTTGACTTCGTAGCGGACAGAGAGGGCGTCTTCGACGATGTCTTGCAGGAGACGCTGTTGACCACGTATAGCCGGACTAAGACCCTTGGAACAGCGTCCGTCTCGGTGCTCATTCCCCAAGGTCTTAATGCTGCCAAGGTGGAGCGCCTTGGCAAGGTGGATGTGGGCCCGTCAGGAGCTCCTTGGATTTTGCCGAGGAATGCCCAGGATGCGTCGCTCTTGGCTGCCTTGGCTGCGATGCCGAATCGCTTGAGGGATCTCGGCTATTCCGTAGCTACGGGTCCTCTTGTGTGGAATCGTCACAAGGATCAACTTCGTGCTCGTGCAGGCAAGGGTATTTTGCCGCTGATCTGGGCAGAGTCTGTAACCAGTCAAGGCTTCAGCTTTAGCGCAGAGCGACGAAACCATGTGCCTTTCATTGAGGTTGGCCGAGAGCAGCGGCATCTTGTAACCAATAGGCCTTGCGTGTTGCTTCAGCGAACCACATCCAAGGAGCAGGAGCGCCGTCTGCTGGCGGCAGTTCTGCCTCAGGAGTTCCTGGACAGATCCCAAGGCGTGGTGGTGGAAAATCATCTGAACGTAGTTCAGTGCCTGGAAGAGTCCGTGGAACCGATCTCAACTGCTGCCATCGCTGCATTGCTCAACAGCGCGGTGGTCGACCGGGCTTTCCGCTGCATCAGCGGTAGCGTTGCCGTGTCTGCCTATGAGCTCAATGCGGTGCCGATGCCTAGTCTGACGGACATGCGGCGTATCGAATTCTTGGTGGGCAACGGTGCAAGCAAGGCCACGATTGATAGGGAAATTTCCAAATGCTATGGAGTCGAATGAAGTGAGCTTGCCCCAGGTTCCCTCTTTGGATCTCATCCGAGACCGATTGCCGCTCATCTTTCCAGAGGGCATAGAACATCGTAGCTACGCGACCCGTGAAGTCGCGGCAAGGGTTGTCTACACCATGTTCTATGTCGCGGCTGTGGAGGGTGCGGATGCGTGGTTACGTCCCAGCCAAGTTACGGACATGTCGGTGACGCAGGCAGACTTACTGGATGACGAGAGTCGCGTCGAATGGACTAAGAAATCGCTGTCGAGCCAGAAGGAGCGAGACCCACAGCCTTGGTACGCCAACAATTCTCGTGAGCAAGTCCGCGACGAAACCATTCGCGCAGCCTTCGTTCCCATGGGGGCTGTGGTCGAGCGGGCAGGGCTGGCTCCCACGTCGCCTAAGCCGCGGTATGCGCTTGCCGCTGACTTTGCGGAGCTCTTTTCCGTTGAACTGAAGGATGACGAGCTGGCTGAGAGGATCAAGTCTTGGCAGGCTAAACATCTTTCGAAGGCCGCCCTCGCACGCGTTCATTTGGTGAGGCATGGCGTTGCGGCGGCTGCAGATGCTGTGTCCGTCACCTTCCCTGGGCAGAAGGAAGTCAGGTCGCTTAAGCCTGGGCCTTCCAGCATCATCTCCAAAGCCGTGATCGAGGTATTTGCCCCTAAGTTCCTGAAGCAGCCGGCAGTGTTATGGATCAGTGAGTCGGGCAACAAGGTCGTTGCTCGGGACGATGCGTTAATGAAGGCGCTTGGGCTAAAGATTGACCCCTCGAAGATGCTTCCCGACATCATCTTGGTGGACATGGCCCCTAGTTCTTCCGACTCGGTGGACCTGCTGGTTGTCTTCGTTGAGGTTGTTGCAACGGATGGTCCTATCACCCACGAGCGCAAAGTCGCGCTAAAGTCGCTGGCGTTGGAAGCTGGGTTTAGCGAGAAGGGTCTGGCGTTCCTCACCGCCTACCATGATCGAGGAACTTCTGTGTTCAGGAAAGGCGTATCGCAGCTTGCCTGGGGGTCATATGCCTGGTGCGCGTCTGAGCCAAACAACCTGATCGAGTTCCGCGATGGTGAACCGTGGAAGCTGGCTGACAGGGAAGGATGATCTCGAATGCAGGGTTTAAGGCATCTAAAGTGGATCGGCGTAACTGAAGCGCAAGAGGCTCAAGCGAAGCGCATCCGCCACGACCGTGATCGTCGCTATGTGAATCTCTATCGCGAGGAAGCTAGCGACGAACGATGGGTCGGTGACCTAGGGGAGATTGTCTTTGACGGTTGGAGTCGCGATCTAGTTGAGGGTCAGCTGGAGTGGATTCGAGACGACGCAGCGGGCAAGGCAGATTTCATTTCCAGTCGCGGCACTAGCATTGGCGTGAAGACTGTTAAGAGGAAAGGGCCGCCTAGGCTCACCTACACCGCGCAGATCAGCGCCAAGCACGCTGACGAACCTGTCGATCAGTTCTTCTTCATGAGCTATGAGATTGCCGCAAGGAAGATGTGGCTGTTGGGTGGGATTGATCGCAACGGGTTTTTAGACGGGGCGCGTTACTATAAAGCTGGCGAGGCTGTGCACCAGAATTACGTCATTCGGCCTGGTCACGAGATCTACAACATCGAGATCGGGCTCCTCGTCGATCCAAAGCTCTGGCTGAGATCTGTTGCTTAAACAATGGCAGATACGTGAAGCGGCGGCCAAAGCCGCCGCCTTTCCTCGGAGCGTAGACTTCAGATTACGCGGCGCTTTCCCTCCTTAGAGTGTGCACTCTCCTCGGAAACTTCAGCGCCAATCGTCTCGTTTTGTGCGTCGTTCGCGTCTTGCTGTTTGGCAGCATCGCGGATTACTTCGCAATCCTTCCCCAATTCCTTGAGGACAGGATCGGTCATCTCTTTGACATTCCCTGAGATCTTGACCTTGTCAACAGGATTGGGGGTGCCCGGCTCCCTGAGCGATTCGCATGCTTCGTGAATGTCGTCGAGGGGAGGGAGCTTCCTGAGATCCTTTTCCGCGGCTGCCTCAACCGCTCGGTCAAGCGTTTCAATGTGATCCTGGCGTGTCCTTTCATCGGCACTTTTGTTGCTGGCCACGTTATCTGTCCTTGCTCTTGTTGTAGAAGCCTAGGAATTTACTGAATTTTCAAGTCGATTCAATATTTTGGTACATCTTTTTTTCGGAGCAAGAGCGCACTTAGGCATCCTGACGGAAGCGTGCGCCAAGGGCTCCGCCCCTGGGACCCCAAGCCTCTGCGAGGCTTGCCAACGGCAAAAGCTGGTTCATAAAGAACCTGTCTTCACAGGAGTCTTTATGGCCATCTTCCACACCTCAATCAAAACCTTCAGCCGAGGCAAAGGCCAATCCGCCGTCGCCGCAGCCGCTTATCGTGGCGGTCTGCTGTTGTCCGATTTTGTCACTGGTCAGCAGCACGACTACCGCCGCCGTAGTGGTGTCGTTGAGAGCTTCTGTCTTGCTCCGCCAGACGCTCCCCAATGGGCCTTGGACCCCCGGGAGCTATGGGCAGTCGCAGAGGCTGCGGAGCGGCGGAAAGACTCGACTGTAGCGAGGGAGTTTGAAGTCTCCTTACCCCATGAACTATCCGAAGAGCAGCGGGCGCACTTGGCGTTTGTCATAGCCGACGCGCTGGTCGATCGTTATGGGTTCGCTGTCCAGGCCGGCATCCATTCGCCTGGGACGCCTGATGGGCTCAATCACCATGTCCATATCCTGGCCACCACGCGCCGCCTCGGACCTGAGGGATTCGGTGAGAAGACCAGGGAGCTGGACGTGGGGCCCTCAGGTAAGGTGCAAGTGCAATGGATTCGGGAAATGGTCGCAGCGGCAACCAACGCGCACTTGGAGGCGGCTGGGCTTACCGACACGATCGACCATCGCAGCCTGGCCGAACAAGCTCGGTCGGCGATAGAGCGGGGGGATGATCTGGCAGCTGCGGCGCTTTCTCGCGAACCGACCCAGCACCTGGGCAAGCGGGCAGCCGCGTTGGCCGGGAAGGGCGTAGCCACCGACAGGGTGAGCACAAACGAAGAAATTGCTCAGGACAACCAGGAGCACTTCGAATACTTGGTGCGCAAAGCCGGGCTGGAAGGAAAGCCCGCCCCAGTGCCTGGCCAAGAGGCCGCGAAGCAAAGTGGGCGAGTGCTCAATGCAGAAACCGCGGGGCTACCTGGGGGGCTGGAGATGCGAGGCGTATCCGGGATCCGGCTGCAGAACCTGCTCCTTTCGTCTCACGGGCATACGCCGGAACCGACGCCCATCAGCCTTGCCGAAAAGATTCTCGATGCACTGCGCGACGTGGACGAGATTTCCCGGGCTAGGGCAGACTTGGCCATGGAGAAGGTTCGCGATGCCTTGAGGTGGGCTCAGCGGCAGCTTTCCTCTCAAGGAGAAACCAGCGAGCTTCGGCAGTGGGTCACCAGAGCTTCGCTCCAGGTTCGTGCCCTTAAGTCCCTCATCATCAGCCGGGCTCGCAGGCTGCTTAACGTGAAGAGTGCAACCAGGCTGCGTCACATGGCCGAGCAGGAGTGGGAACGGTTCAACGCCGATTGTCCGCCGGGGTCGACCAGATACTCGAGGTCGGAGTGGACCCTGCGCCGAGGGCGGCGGCTTTCGGTTCTCGAGAAACATACAGCCGAGCTGAAGGCGGCTCAGGAGCGGGCATCGGAGGGAGAACTGAATGCCATCGATGCTGAGATCCTTACCAAGGCTGAACTGCTTGCAGCGTTGCCCCATCCCTCACAGGCTGTCGCTCCTACGCTCGCTGAGCCGAAGCAGGTGGCCTCGAGCGTCTTGGGTTCCGTCCCGTCGGTCCCCCGAGGGCCAACGTTCCACTGACCCTGCAAAGAACAGGCCCCGCGAATGCGGGGCCATTGTTTAATGGGGGCCGGTGCCCACCGATGGTTTTCGAGCCGGCAGTGGTTTTGCTGGCGGAAGGCCGCGAGACGCACGCCAAGCATCGGGTGAGGGGAAGCTTATCGGCACTTGGCTGCGGTCCACGCTCGCCGCTTGCGATACAGTGCTTCTCGTAGGAGAGTAGGCGAGGGGCTGACCTCCTTGGCCTCCCTGCGATTCGGCGAATCGACGCAACAGTAATCTTGCGACATCCAGCGCATGTTGGACATCCAACTCACGCTCAGCAGCGTTGCGGGTGTTGTTTTCAGGCAATAAGGCTTGAAGAACCTGGCTGGCGATACGAAGTTCGACGTTTGCTGGCATCTGTAATTCATCTGGTGAAGGTTCTTCACATCGAAGCACCCAGATGGAAATGCGCAAGCGGATGATGACGCAGCGCGTCACACATTTGCCGTTTGGATGCCTTGCCTTAAGCGTCGAGAGTTGCTGCGTTTCAGTCTTGTCTTGCGGCGCTGCTATCCGGTGCAAGCTTGACCAAGCAGTGGCCTCCCGGGGCGCCTGAGCGATCAGGAGGTCGGAGTGCAACGCCACCCCGAGCCCATCTATGTGCGTGCCCAAAAGTGGATCGGCAGGGTTTCCTCCGGCTATGATTGGGGAAACATTGAAAGGAAACCTGCCCAGCAGGCTTTCTGCAACGGTTTGAAGGGGTTGGGTCGAAGGTGATCCGATCCCACTCTCTCCGCCAGTCTTTGCAAAAAGCCCCTAGAAATGTGGGCTTTTTCGTTTCTACAGCCGTCGCTACCCGCCCGCTTACCCATCCACCTGCAAAGGTCGATTCTGCGCGATCTGCTGCCGAACCCAGCCTTGCACCTCGGATTGTATTCAGAGTGCGCGGCGACCGATGCGGATGCCTCCCCTCCACCAAGAGGATCGTGAGGACTGCGCCAAGCCGGAAGTAAGCGTTGCAGTTTGATCGCGAGAAGACGCTGGTTGCGGGTAGCGGAGCGCCGTAGGGCGCACCAGCGGTCGTGCCCACCGACATTGGCCCCGCTGGATCGACTGGGACCCTAGTGGAAGGCCTGGCGTTCCGGGCGGCGCCTCACAAAACGGGCTTGACAAGGTGATATGGGGGGGAGTAACTCTTCGCCTGAGCGGTGGCTGGGTTGCCCCCGCCCTTCATCCAAGGATAGCGGACATGATTTCTGCCACGGAAAGGCGGTACGCAACGATTTCCCATTGTGCTTATCTGGCCCCACAGCTTTGCTCGCTTATCTTGAGTATCGGCCTTGTTTTCGGAGTGGGATTTCAAGCCTCGGCGCAAAGTGGGCTTTTCAGCTATCAAGAATATGAGAAGCGGATAAAGAGCGCGCAATCGCTTGCCGACATCTCTGCAGACGAAGTGTTCGCCGATAGGACATCAGGTTTCGACGGCAGCACGGAGTTCTTTGTCGAGGATGTCTCCATCCCCGGCAACTTTGATCTTCCAGTCAGCGTTGCTCGACGCTTTGGAGTGGAGGCCGCTAACCGAGGATTTCGCGATAGCGAGACTAAAGGTCTGACGGTGTTCGATGATTGGGAAATCGTCGTGCCCTATATGGCAGGCGTGTGGACAAAGGGTGCAGGATGGATCACCGGTGATCGCGGGTCTCAGACCACACAGCGTTGTTCGGTCAACACGGCGCCCTTTTTGCTGGAGACGTGGGGTTACACGAACATCGGCTTTGGCATCGACGTGAAGTGGAATAGCGGCAACGGCGAGGAACTTCTGATAGCCGATGATCCGTCCTACGCCTCGGCGCCGGGCCTGGAGGCGCCCAAGTGGATGACTGCATCCAGGGCCCGTTTCACCTGTTTGGCCGCAACACGCAACGGTTATCCGGGTGAGGCATTTGTAGGCCACACGCCTGATGGAAAGAAGTACTTCTTCGATTGGGGCGTGGAAAAGCCCTATGCGACGGCTCAGTTCAGCGACGGCGCAGCCAATCGTTCGGTGGCGCGCAAACGCGTCTACTTGTTAGCCTCGCGCGTCGAGGACCGCTATGGGAACTGGGTGTCCTATAGCTACGATGGGTACAAGCTCACAAAAATTGAGTCCAGTGACAATCGTCGTATTGATTTGACCTACGATGGGGACGGCCGGGTGACCACCGTGGCGGCCAACGGTCGGGTTTGGCGATATGCCTATGTGGGTGATACCGACGGCAATGACGGCGGTTTGTCCCAGGTCATGCTTCCGGATGGTTCAGCGTGGGCCTACAGTCATCGCGGACGCCTCCAGTCCAGTTTCCCTATCCGTAAAGCCGACGATGAGGGCGGGTGCGAGATTCGTGCCGGTAGTGAGCCTCCTCCCACACAGATGACAGTGGTCGCTCCCTCTGGTGCCCGAGGCGTGTTCGACTTTGAAATGGAGTTGTTCATTCGCTCTGATCCTTGCAATGGACTGATGCCCTCGCACTACCAGACCTGGTCTTTGAAGAAGCGCACCATCACCGGGCCCGGTTTGTCTCCGATGGTTAGCACGCGAAGCTACAACCTGCAGTTGCCAGGAAGCGGTCGCTGGTCCAGCCTAACCAAGCCGGATGGAACGCAGATTCGCGAGCGCTACGGCGCCAATCCAGCTCTGAACGAGCGCAAGCTCATGCAAAAGCAGATTCTGGACGCGGCAGGCCAAGTGCAGCGTGACGAGCTCTACACCTATACGTTCGGCTCCGAGGTCGGCCCGTTCAGGGAGCGGGTCGGGCACTCGATCGGGTTCCGGGCGGGCCAGTTCTTGGCGGGCATGCTCAGCGCTCTAAGTGAAAGCACACTCTCTCAAGATGGTGATACCTACCGCGTGGTCTACAGCGACTTCAGCCGCACTGCTCGCGCAGCACGCGTGACCTACACCGGCCCTTCTGGCACCAAGGCCGAGATCAGAGAGCATCTGGATACGGCCAGCCCTTGGGTTCTAGATCAGGTGTTGAACGTGAAGGAGGCAGCATCAGGGAAGGTCACTACGCAGTACACCTATGACGCCATGGCCAAACCGATCTCCGTCTATCGGGCTGGAGCTTTGCTACAGAGTGTTTCGTATGCCTCGGATGGCACGATCAGCAAGGTGCGTGACGGAAAGGGGAACGAAACGCAGATCCAGGAGTGGTATCGCGGCGTGCCGCGATTGGTCATCAATCCTGATGACACCACCAACCGTATGTCGGCAGACGGAAACGGGTGGATCACCTCGACCACGGACGCGCTACAAAGAACTACCTCCTATCTGCACGATGCGATGGGGCGCGTGCGGGAAGTCCAACCGCCGGTCGATGAAAACCAGTGGGCCAAGACCACCATCTCGTTCCGTCAGGTCGCGGCCGATGAGTATGGCCTTTCGTCGGGGCACTGGCGGGTCGACAACGCTCAGGGGGCACGCCGCCAAGAAACTTACCTCGACGCCCTTTGGCAACCACTGCTGGTTCGTGAATACGATGCAAATGATGTGGCGGGAACCCAGCGCTGGGTCAGGAGCTCCTACGATAGCCAAGGCCGACAGACTTTTGCTTCCTATCCATCGAGGGAAAGCAGTGTAGCGACCGGCACTTGGACCGAGTACGACGCGCTCGGGAGGAAAACATATTCTGCCCAGGACAGCGAGCAGGGGCTGCTGATTACGACCATTGGCTACGGCAGCAATGCCACGACCACCATCGTGGACCCGCTCGGGCACCAGACCATTACCCGATTCGATGCCTTTGAGGGGCCGGACTACGAAAAGCCCGCGCAGATCATTCGCGCCGATGGCAGCAGAGTCAGTATCAAACGGAATGCTTTTGGCCTTACCACCGAAGTAGCCCAGTCCGCCAACTAAAGGCATGTCAAGGATGGCAAGCGTGAACGCTGAAAAACTGCGCATGGCCGCGGCGGTTCTGCTGGGTCTACTGCTCATCTTCCTTTGCCAGGTGGCCCAGGCTCAGGCTTGGATTGAGCTCACCGGCCCGGCCCAGACCTCATATACGGCGCCTGCGACCTATCAGTTGCAGCTCAAGAGTGGCGTCAGAGGCACTGGCCCCAAGGCCGAGTACTTGTCGGGCATACAACTCACGCGTAATGGACAGGTGATCTCCCGGCTTCCGAATGGGGCACAAACCGAAAACGGCCTCTCGCCAGGAACGTATCAGTATGTTTTCAGAGCCATCGCTGTACGCAATGTAAATGGTGATGAGTTCACGCGGGAGCTGACGTCGCCCGTCATCACGATCACGGTAGCCGCGCCGCCTGCTCCATTTGACGGGGCGGAGTATGTTTCCGCGAGCTGGCCTAACTCGGCTGATAGAGGGACACCGTTCAGCGGTACTGTCACGTTCCGGAACACCGGGAACACGACGTGGCGAGCGGGGGATGGCTACCGGCTTGGCCAAGCTGAGCGCTATGTCCCCAGCGCCGTCATACTGGGAGTTGCAGATGTTGCCGTTCCCTATGACGTGACCCCGGGCGGGACGGTGACGTTCTCCTTCAATGGGGTGGCAGCGAATGAAAACGGACCTTCGACACTCCAGTGGCAAATGAACCGCAACGGTGTTCGCTTCGGCGGTACCAGTAGCGAGCAAACCTTTCAGACGACAGGGAGGCTGAATCGCGGGGTCATGTCTCGGCAGGAGGTGCCGACCAGTATGGAGGCTGGGCGTACCTATCGTGTCAAGCTGACTTTCGTCAACACGGGCAACACCACTTGGTCGGCTTCGCGGGGCTACTCGCTGGGGTCTTGGAATCCCAATGACAATGCTCGCTGGGGCAAGTCGCGGGTCCCTGTTCCGAATGACGTGAATCCACCGTTAGCCGCATTCTTTGAGTTCGATGTGGTCGCCCCCGCATTGCCCGGTGTCTACAGCTTCCAATGGCGTTTGCTGGAGGAAGGCAAAGAATGGTTCGGCCGGGAAAGCGACAATGTCCAGGTTACGGTCAGTGGCCCGCCCTCCAAGGTAATTGGCAACATCGATGGCGTCACCAGCAATGGCCAGATCAGCGGTTGGGCATGCTCCACGGGCATTGATTCTTCGATTGACCTTCATGTCTATACAGGGGGATCCGCAGGTGGCGGCGGGACGATCTTCCTGACCGGCAAGGCCGACCTGGCGAGTGAGCCGGCCGTGGCTACGTCCTGCAAGGCCGGAGGCAATCATCGCTTCTCGCTTCCAATGAGCAACGAGCAGCGCCGCCAGCGTGCCGGACAACCGATCTACGTCCATGGAATATCCCCCGTTGGGCAGCCGAACAACGCTATTGGCGGTTCCGGCACCTTCGTCGTTCCCACAGCGCCCAGCGGCACTCTGTCTGTGTCCCCTGCGATGTGCCAGATTGCAGCTGGTGCGCAGACCTGCAACGTCACCTTGGCCTGGTTGGCTACGGACTCCCGTGCAGAACTCAAGCGCGATGGCGGTCCTCTGATAGGTAGCGGAGCGAGCGGTTCCGTCATTGTGCCGATTGGCGCTGGGACGAATCGATTCACGCTTTCTGTTGACGGTGATGCGATTGCCCAGACGGTGGCCACCGCTAAGGCTGCTCCTATCCTGCCAGTCAATCCAGACAATCCTGCCCCTACCGTGGCTCGGCGATACGTCTACGACGACAACCTTCGGTTGTGCAAGGTCATCGAGCCGGAAACCGGGGCCACCGTGTTTGGCTACGATGCGGCAGGGAATCTTGCATGGAGCGCAACAGGACTGGATCTGCCCAGCCTGACAACCTGTGATCGTGAAGCGCCCCAGATCAACTCTCGACGCGTTTCCCGGACCTACGATGCCAGCAATCGCCTGCAGGCTGTCGTCTATCCTGATGGACTAGGGGATCAGCAACTGGAATACACCCCTACCGGCCAGCTGAAGACCGAGCGGGTCTTCAATCAGGACAGGGTGCCAGTGGTGACCACCCGTACCTACAACTCTCTCGGGTCGGTGGTTAGTCAGAGCCGCGCAATAGGCAACGCGAGCGCCCGATCCCTGACATTTGGCTATGACCCTCTGGGTCAGCACATTCGTACTGACTACCCCGACGGCTACTCCGTTCAGCAGTCCTTGAACGGATTGGGCCAGGCCGTGCGGCTACAAGATGGCACTGGCGCCGTGCTCGCCAGCAACATCGCCTACTTCCCCAGTGGTGAAACCGCCGCGCTGACCTACGGCAATGGCATCGTACGTGGCGTGACCGAGAACGCGCGACAGTTGACCGGCCGCATCGTTGACAGTGGCGTGGTCGATCTAAGCTACAGTTACGACGCCGCTGGGAACATCACGCAGATCCGCGATGGTGTGCGCGGTGATGCGGGGGCGATCAGCCTGGGCTACGATCGCCTCGACCGCCTTATTCAGGCCAGCGCTCCCGTCTTTGGTGGGAATGGGCAATATATCTTCGGCTATGACACGCTGGACAACATCGTCTCGATGCGGTTGCCCGGCAAGCGAGAGCGCACGTTCCACTACGACGCCCGCAATCGTTTGGAGCTGCTGCGGGATCCCGGAGGTAGCGGTGTCTCTGGCTTCTCCTATGACGCTGCAGGCAATCTGGTCGTGCGTAACGGTCAGGTGTTCACCTACGACGTAGGTGGCCAACTCCGTGCTGCAGGGAATGCGCAGAAGTACTTCTATGACGGAGCAGGACTGCGTGTATCCGCATCGGGCAGTTCAGGTAGCTCAGGCAGCGCGCCACACATCCCGGGGCTGCAGGAACCGATCACAGCTCCGCTAGACGGGAGGACGACCCAATCTCATGTGGAGCGAGGGGCGACCGAGCTTCTCGTAGACACATCAGACATTCCATTTCGAACTTGGCAGTACTTGGCGGGCGGGGAGCTGATTGAATCCACCCAAGGAGGGGAAACATCCAACTATATATATCTCGGTAAGCGGCTGCTGGCGATTCGTACCGTTTCCCCCGCCGGCGCAAAACTCATCTACCTTCATCACGATGCGCTCAGTAACCTGGTGGGCACGAGCGGCGTCAATGGCACGGTGCTTACGCGTCACTTCTGGTCGCCGTATGGCGAGGTGGATGCAGCACCTGACTCAAAGATTCCAGGCTTCTCGGGGCATGTTGCCGATGCTGACACCGGTCTGGTCTACATGGGACGACGCTACTACGAGCCTTCCATAGGGAGATTTCTGTCGGTTGATCCTGTCACTACGTTGGACCACGGTGACCTGCGGCATTTCAATCGCTATGTCTATGCCTATAACAATCCGTACAAGTTCAGGGATCCAGATGGGCGGTGTCCATCGTGTGATCGATTTGGCGATGCATTTGCTAAGGATTCGAAGGCTTTCGATCACCCAGGCTTTATCATTCCCGCATTCGTCGTAACGGCTGCAATGGCAGCTCCCGTCGTGTGGGAGCTAGGAATGATCGGTCTTGCCAACCCAGGGGCAGTTGCCACGGCGACGAACGTCGCGGCTGACGTGGCTGGTGTAACCGGCACCGCCAGTGCAGGTACACTTGCTGTTCGGGCCGCTCGTGGCGGGGAGAATGCTGCCGCGGCAGCTGGACGTGCAGCACACGGGGCCTTAGCCCAAAGAGTTGCTGCGAAACCTGGTTGGAAGTCCGAGCCGCGAATGATTGGATTTGACGGCAAGGCCTACAAGCCGGATGTGGTCACGCCGAATGGTCGAATTCTTGAACTGAAGCCGAGTACACCTTCTGGTATTGCGGCGGGTGCTCGGCAAACCGCAAATTACGAGAAACAGCTTGGCATGCGTGCGAGAACCATCTATTACGATCCTGAGAAGTTTAAAAAACCATGACAATAAAAACTCTCGTTGCGAGGATAGATCAGCTCCTTGGGCCGCTTGGATTCGAGCGAAAGGGAGCTCTTTGGAATCGAAGAAGAGGCTCAGTTGTTGAAGTCATTGATGTTCAAGTAAGTAAAGGTCGCGATACTGCGACGATTAATGCTGGGGTATTGCAAGTCGACGCCTTCGAGAAGGCATGGGGGCGCAGGCTGGAAGGATTTGTGGAAGAGCCATTTTGCATTGTGCGTGCTCGTGTTGGAGAGATTGTGGGCGTTCACGATCTTTGGTGGCCTCTGAATGATGGCCAAATTCCAGAGAAGGTCGCTGCAACATTAGAGACACATGTTCTGCCGTTCTTGGAGAGATCGCGGACGCAAGAGGCAATGGAGGCGTACTTGGAAGCAGAGCATGGGAGGTACCCGCTGCCAAAGATCTATCTAGCGATCCTTAAGCATCAGGTTGGGGATGTCAAAAGTGCATGCGCTATTCTTAGGGGCCTTCATGAGAAAGTGAAAGGGGGCTGGGGCAGTAGATCTGTGGAAGTTGCACAGAGGCTTGGGTGTGCCATCGATTGAAACTGATGTAACGTCGAGCGGGCAATGCTACAGACCCGTCTAAACAATCTTGGAATCTTCCATGAGGTTGAGACCATGCTAGTTTCGCGGTTGGCATGCCGGTGCCGCGTGTTCTGGAGCTCGCCTGAGGGCTGCCAGGTGCCCGGCGCCAATACAGAGTGCTAGCCTTCAGTGCGGCCTAGGCTTCTTCAGGGTACATATGAGCTCGACCTCCTGGTGCATTCGTCGGTGGGGGCGGCAACAACTGAAGGAAGAGCTGGGAGGACCTGAAAGAACTCATCACTGAGGCAATCCAACGGGACAATCCTGATCGGCGGATGGGCTTGATTAATCGGGTCGCCATTGCACTAGCTGCGGTGGCTCCAAGCTGGCCACTTCGTGTTCGCGCTGGATGGCCCTTACTGGCCCCAAGACGACGCCGACCATGCGTGCCTTACGTTCGTTGAAGGCCTTGGTTGGCTTATCGTTCAAGCGTCCGCAGAGTAGAGTGCGCAGGTCACACAAGCGCTGAGACTTGTGCCAGTCAATTTGAATGTACAAGGTACCCGCGCTAGGCTGCGCATGCTCAAGGAGGGCGATCAACGGAGTTATGGCATGAAGATTGGATTCAAGCTTTCTGTTGCTATTGCGGCCTGTGCGTTGACCATTGGAGTCAGTAGCGCCACGGCGAAAGCCCCCGGCCCTTGTACCGTCTGCGAGGTACAGTACAGGGCGTGTGAGGCGTCAGGCGCAGACGTTAGCATCTGCATTCGAAACTATACGCAATGCATGCGTGCGAACGGCTGCATTATCCCGTAAGAAAACACCGTGGGGATTTGCAGGGTCTTTACGACGCCCGCAGTCTTGCCGTCATCCAGACGAGATCCTCGGTCCAGCCGGGGCTTTTTCTTTTCCGGAGACGCCATGGCGTAGAAGCGCCCTCTGATGCAGGCGGGCGGGTGCGTGCCGAAGGGGCGGGGATGCATTCATCCCCGACGCCCACCCTTCGGCTTGTTATGGCACAACGGGTAACCGGAGCACGACCGGAAAGCCCCATGCGGTCCATTCCGGTCTACAAACACCCCTACCTTGCACACCGGGCAGCGCTCTTCCGAAATGGCCGTACCTGAAACACCGGTCACCTGCACAGCCCCGTCCTTCACCAGCTCGTCCAGGAACGGCGAGTGCTTCCCCTGCAGGGTGAACATCGCCACCGACCGTCGCGCCCGCGTCAGCGCGACATAGAACAACCGCCGCTCTTCGCTCAATGGGTAGGTATCCCCATCCGGCATCGCCAAGGAAAGCACCGGATCATCCGAGCGCAGGCTCGGGAAGCTGCGGTTGATCATGCCCGGCAGGATCACGTAGTCCGCTTCGCGTCCTTTCGATCGATGTGCGGTCAGGAACTCGACGTCCATCGTGCTGCCGAAGGCCGCTTGCCAATCCGAAGGCACTGCGCCGCGATCGGCGCGGTAGCGCCCCAGGATGAAGACCGTCACGCGTCCGTTGCGCCCTTGCGGCCCCGCCCCGGACAACAACTGCTGATGCAGCTTGGCGAGGTACTGGCGAACGCCATCCTGCACCTCCTCACGCCGATTCATCTGGAACGCCTGCAGCACCGGGCCCATTGCTGGCGCAGCTGAGCGAACTGCTTTGGCGATCTGCGCGGGGTTGCGGCTGATGAAGCGGCTGGACACATCGCACAGTGCTTGCGGGCAGCGGAACGTCTGCTCCAGTTTCAGTACCTGGCCATGGCCCATCCACTCGCGGAATCCGGTCATCACCGAAACGTCGGCACCGGCGAAGCGATTGATCGACTGCCAGTCATCGCCCACCGCGAACAGATGGCGGCCCGGTTGGCTGACCAATGCACGGCAGAGGCGTGCGCGGGCGCGGGAAGCGTCCTGGAATTCATCGGCCATCACCAGATCGTAAGGCGATTCGTAGCGGCCCTGTTCCAGCAGTCCAGCGGCCATATTGAGCATGTCTTCGAAGTCGATGCCACGCTCGTCAGCCAGCGCGTTGTCCCAGGCCTGGAAGACCGGCCCGGCGATTTCCAGGAAGCGACGGTGCCGCTCCTTGAACTGGTCTTCGGGCATCTGCCGCAGGCGCGCGGCCATATCGTCCAGCGTCAGACAGTTGCTCTTGGCATGGGCAATGAAGGTCCGCATCAAGCCGATCAGGTCCGCATCGGGCATCGGCTTAGCGCCCTGATCGGGCAGCTCGCGGTCCGGATTCGGGTCGAGCTCGATGTCACACTCACGAAGCTTCTCTGCGAGGTCCAGCAGGGCATGCCCGCTGCGCAGGCCAAAGGATGTCGTCTCGACAAGGGCCGTGCCGCGCGCCACATGCTGCTGGCGCTTCCAGTGCATCCCTTCGCTGTAGTTGGCAAAGTGCTTCGGCGGCTGGCCATCGGCATCCAGCGCAAAGTGCTCGTGATACAGCTGGGCGTCCGGATAGTAGAAGTCCGGACGATACTGGCGATGGGTGTCTGTCGCGGTGTCGAACTCGTAGCGTCGCTCGTAGTCGTACGTCACGCCGTTGTAGAAGAGCCAGTCGGCGATGACGCACTCTTCCAGGCTCTTCACCCGTTCCCCCTGCAGGGTACGGATGTAGGGCGTGCCATCGCGGTCGTAGCCATCGGCCTCCATTTCCGCGCCGAATGGCGGCAGGTCGCGCCCGAACACCAGGCGGAACATGTCCCATTGGGTACGGAAGTGGGTCGAGCGATCCTTCAGGTCGTCCACCAGTTCGGCCAGCTTGTTGAAGCCCAGCGTGGCGTCGGTGGTCCATTCGGGGATGTCGGGCTTGCGTCCGGTGGCCTTGGCGACGATGGCCAGGCCGAGGGCGTGGAAGGTCCGGGCTTCAACCACGGTGTCGCCCATGCCGAGCCGGTCGAAGCATCGCTGCGCGCGCTCTTCAAGCTCCCTGGCGGCATCCTTGTTGAAGGCGAGCATCACGATCCGTTCGGGTTCGACAAAGCCGCGATCGATGGCATAAGCGGCCTTGGCGACCATGGTGGAGGTCTTGCCAGAGCCAGCGGAGGCGACGACCTGCACGCGGTTGTCGAAGCAGATGACGGCGCGGGCCTGTTCGTCGGTCAGCGGCTTGCTCTCGACGCGGTCCAGGAAGTCCTTGGCCAGTACCCGTTCGCGCGCTGCCATGGTTGCGTTGGCGTCGGCCCAGGCCGTGGGCCAGTCCAGCTGCCAGTCGTGCAGGGCGTCCAGTGCTACACGGTGGCTGGGCGAATGCAGGTCCTTGTGCACATCCTCATCCAGGAACAATTGTTCCAGCTCGCGCTGCGGGAGCGGCAGGCCGGGGCGACCGGCCAGCAGTGCCTGCTGTTGTTCGTGCGTGATCCAGCGGCGGCCGGTGCTGCCCCGGTCGATGAGGGCATCTGCTTCGGCCAGCCACGACTGGATCTGCTCCAGAATCGTGTCGAACAGTGCCTTGCGCCCGCGCGTGGTACCCGCAAAGCGCACCTGCTGCAGCGCTGCCGCGAGCCGGGAGGCCTGGCCGTTGGGCAGTCCATTCATGGTCAGCACGCCGTCGCCCTGGGTCTGTAGGACGACCTTGGCCCAGAAGAGTCCAGGGATGACCTGCACGCGCTCGTCGTCAGCTACGTGTTGCCGGTACTGGCGGCCTTCAATCAAAAGTTCAATATGTTCGCCGTCAAGCCACAGCTGCCAGCCTGGCGAGCGGGTCACACGCAGGCCCCAGCCCGAGGGGCGCCATTCCATAGACATCCAGATACTGCCTTGCGTACGTCAACTGGGCTTGCAGAGCCCTTACCCCTCCATGATAAGGGGCGTTGACGACGCTTGTGGCTTTTCACTTCATGGCCGGCCATGCGACCGGTTTCATTGACGTTCGTGAAGGCCGTTGCCAGCATGAAGCCTGTGGATGTGGGCGCCGATCATGGAAAACGACTGGAACAGCGTAGGTACCTTGAAGCACACCGTCGGCGGCTACGATATCCGCACGGATGCTCTGAAGATTCTGGTGACCGCTGCAATGCAGGGGCACGAGGGTGATGTCTCGCAGATGCGCATCGAGATGGAGGACGGCGTCATCCTTCTGCCAGACGAGATCAGGCGCCTGGCACTGGCGCGGAGTCGCATCCGCTAGCCTCGCCGATCGGCACTGGAACTGGTTGCCCTGCGGCAGCTCCAGGTGCCAGCACCTGCCAGCACCTGCCAGCACGGAATCACTCGTAGACGCGGTCCTGCCTTGTTGGAGGCACCTCAACCAGGTCTCCCCGCCGGATCAGCTCATCCAGATCCACTGTCGATGCCGCCAATGCCTCCTGCGCATCGAAATCCCATTTGTTCCTGTACTCACGCGCCAGGAGATCGCAGACCGCCTTGGCACGCTGGTAGGCATCGCTCTTCGCGTCATCCTGCATCAGCTCATCGCGATGGATCTGGCAGAGCATCAGCTGGTGTGCGTCTTCGCCGCGCTCGCGCTCCCAGGCAATGTCGGGCAGGCCGGAAAGAGCGGTCGCAAGTGCGAGTGCAGTCATTGACATGGCGGTGTCCACAGTCGACGGAAACCTGAGCGTATGCGAGCAGCAGTGGCAAGCGGCCACTGCCGCTCGCATGGTTTCACGGCGTGTTCACCATTCGTTGCCGGATGGAATCCGCTGCGAAGGCTTCCTCAGGCATTCACATCCACCACTATCCGCCCACGCACCTTGCCCGGAATGATCTGCTCGTAAACCTCAAGCACGTCGGCAAGCCCAATCAGCTGCACCGTGCTTTCAAGCTTCTGCGGATCCAGGTCGGTGGCAAGCCGGTCCCACGCACGCTGGCGAACGTCCTGCGGCGCATTCACCGAATCCACGCCTGCAAGGATCACGTTGCGGAGAATGAAGGGCAGCACCGAGCCGTGCAGCGCGTCGCTCTGCGCCAGGCCACAGGCGGCGACGGCACCGCGGTATTTCGTCTCGGCAATCGCGTTGACGAGGGTAGGGCCGCCAGCCACATCGACGACGCCGGCCCATCGTTCGGCGCTCACCGGACGGTCGCGCGGTTCTGAAAGCTGCGCGCGATCGATGATCTCGGCGGCGCCCAGGCTGTGCAGATACTCGGCGTGTTCCGGGCGCCCGGTGGCGGCCACAACGCGATAGCCCAGCTTTGAAAGGATCGCCACCGCGATCGAGCCGACGCCACCGTTGGCGCCGGTCACCAGCACATCGCCCTTGTCGGGCGTCACGCCGGCTTGTTCCAGGGCCAGTACGCACAGCATGGCGGTATAGCCAGCGGTGCCGATGGCCATGGCGTCGCGGGTGGTCAGGTTGTCGGGAATCCTGTTGAGCCATTCGCCACGCACGCGGGCATGCTGTGCCAGGCCGCCATGGTGGCCCATGCTCAGGTCCCAGCCATTCAACACGACACGGTCACCGGGCTGGAAATCGGCATTGCTCGACTCCAGTACCACGCCGGAAAGGTCGATGCCGGGAATCAACGGGAAGGTGCGGATGACCGGGCGCGTATTGGTGAGGGCCAGTGCGTCCTTGTAGTTCAGCGTTGAATATTCAACCTGCACCAGCACGTCGCCGTCCATCAGGTTGGCGTCATCGAAATCGACCAGTTCCGTGGATACGCCGTCGTTCGTTTTGCGGGTCAGCAGTGCCTTGAAACTCATGGTGGGGGCTCACGTTCAGTGGATGAGCCCATGCTAGGCTCGCACCGTTATCGCAACAAGAACGATGATTTTCCGTAGGTACTATGGTTTTCCGGAGTATTCATGCGTAGCAAGCGTTGGGACGGCAAGAGCGGTTGCGCTGTGGAGGTCACGCTGTCGGTGATGGGGGGCGTGTGGAAGCCTGTCATCCTCTTTCACCTGATGACCGGCAAGCGTCGTTTCATGGAGCTGACGCGGCGGGTGCCCAATGTCACCCAGTCCATGCTCACCAGCCAGCTGCGTGAACTGGAAGCCGATGGCGTGGTGATCCGCCACGTGTACCCGGAAGTTCCGCCGAAGGTGGAGTACGAGCTTTCCGAGTTCGGGCGCACGCTGGTGCCGGTGCTGCTGGCGATGCGCGAGTGGGGTGAAACCTATCGCGGCCATAGAAGCACGGACGGCGACGGCTGAGACCTGAGGCGGAGCGCCGAGCATCGTCGACATGGCCCATGCTCCCTGCAGCGTCCTGGAGACCACGGGAATAGCCGCAGTACTGCAGGCAGCGCATGTGGAGCGCCGCCTCACTCGGTGACGGGCTGCGAAGCAATTCCTGTTCCATTGACGCCCGGTTGCCTATAGTGGCGCCGGAACCCTGCAATGGAATGCCCATGCACGTGATGTCTCCCGGCCGTTGCCTGACGCTCGCGCTTGCCGTCGTAGTGAGTGCCGGCGCGTGTGCACGTCCGCCGTCCACCGAACACGAAAGGAATCCCGCCATGTCCGGCGCAACCCAGACCGGCCGCACGATCAACGGTCACACCTATACCGATGCCCCCGTGGACGTGAAGCTGGGGCCGAACACCTTCCGCATTCAGGCCAACTACCTGGACAGCCAGATCGCACCGTGGCCTGGCGAGGGCGTGACGCTGGTCATCGAGTGGCCGGACATGAAGCCGACACTGCCAGGTGCCCGGGCCAATCCGCGTACGAATGATTTCCGGAAGGAGATTCCCATTCGGATCAACTACGTTGATCGCGTTCCCGTCGAAACACTGCTTTCAAGGCTGTCGTCAAATGAAGCCGTCACGGAAGAGGATTCTGTGGAAAGGGAGGATCCCAGGGATCGTCTCGATCAACGCGTTGCACAGCCGGAGACCTTGGGGCTGACGCCCTATGCAATCGACGAAGCGAAGATGGTGGTGTACGCGAAGAAGTATGAGGCGCGGTACGGGAAGCCGCCTGTCCGCAATCCCGCCTACGAGAGAGACTGGTACATCGCACGCCAGGCCGACGGCCGGATCAGCTCGTTCATCAAATGTGACGGCAAGGAATTCCGACGCGACGGCGTGCGGCTGGAGGGAAGCGAGGTGATCAGTGAGCCAGGAGAAGTGGCAGCCGGCTGCGTTCATTATTTCGTGGACATCGACAACAAGCTGTCCGTCAGCCTGGACTACAAGAGAGCGTTTCTGAAGGACTGGAAGCGTATGGAAGAGGTTGTCAGGGATGTCATCGCGCGCACCCGGTCCCAGTGATCGGTGAATCAAGGAAGAGAAGGGACAGGGTATGAATGGATTGACCGAACGCGATCTCAGAGTCCTTGGCAGCTATGCCAGAGACGGCAACCGCGAGCTTTACTGGAACTACCTGTCGCAGCTGCCGGGAGCCGATGGCTACGGGACGCTGGCACTGGGTGTTGTACGCAATGACAGCCTTCCGGGACGTGTAGCGAACACCTATGCACAGAACTACGCGAAGACCCAACAGGATGAGGGATCGCGTTTCTCAAATGCACAGTTGACCGAGCGGCAGTGGGAGTCCTTTGGGCAGACCCTGCTCGAAAGAGATCTTGAATTGCGGCAGCAGTGGATGAACGAGCGCCGCCCAGACCTGGCACTGAATCTTCCCGGCAAGGATGTGATGCTGGCCCACGACCGGGCATTTGAACGGCATGAGCTTGATCCCAACTGCTGGACGCCGCGCGTGCTGCTGGAGGCGGCCGAGCAGAAGAGCGGCCCCGCGAAGCTGGAGCAGATCTGGACCAACATGCTCGACAACGACTACGCCGGAGGCCCGCGCGTAGGCAACACCAGCGTTGATGCCATCAGCCAGATGGGATGGGCGAAGGGCGGGCAGTACCTGACCCGGTTGAGCGTGCTGGAAGCCACCCAGGCACTGGAGGGGCGCTCAGCGGTCGATCCGAACGTCATCGGCGGCAACAGCTACTACGCGGTGTACTTCGAAGCCGACAGGAAATGGGCCAGCGTCAGTGCGGGCGGCGGTCACATGTCGCTGCGCGAGATCACCGATCCCGCCCGTATCGCTGAACTCAACGATGCGCGCGAGGTTCGTCTGGAACGCCAGGAAAAACGTACGCAGTTCCACCCGGACGACCCGTATCGGACCATTACCCGCAGCCCGCTGACCGCAGCGGCGGACGACGTGCCGGATCCCTCACAGGCCCCGACCCGCCTGGCGGACATCGGCCCCGGCCATCGGGAGTACGCACTGATGCAGCAGGTGCGCGAAGGCGTTGCCGCGATCGATGCCAGCGCCGGGCGTACCCACGATGAGAACAGCGAGCGTCTTGTGGCGAGCGTGATGGCCTTGGCCCGCCGCAACCAGCTTGAACGCGCCGATCACGTGCTGCTGAGCGCCCAGACGGCCGACACTCCCGCAGGGCGGAACGTGTTCGTGGTGCAGGGCGAGATGAACGATCCCGCCCACCTGCGCGTTTCAATGCCCACAGATGTAGCAGTGCATACGCCGGTTGCGCAGTCGCTGCAGCAGATGGAAGCCGCCAGTCTGGAGCTGCAGCAGACCGCCGGGCAACACCAGCAGGATATCGAAGTGCAGGCGCGCGAAAATAGCGCGATGCGGATGGGATGAAATCACTCCGCCCATCGCGTATGGAACCTTATCAGTAGCATGGGGCAATGCCTGACAGCCAATGCCAGCCCCCGAAATGGGGGCCGGCACACATCACGGCAGTGCGTGACTTACGGGATGGTGCAGCCGCTGTTCCGCAGGCAGCGGGCAAACGCCGGGTAGCACACCTTCTCGCCATTGCCCGCTGCGAGGCAGGCGTCGTAGGCGGTGTAGCACGGGGTACAGCGGGACTGCGCGGAGGCACTGCCGATTCCAAGGGTCAGTGCAGCGGCCGCAATAGCAACAGACAGCTTGAATCCAATCTTCATGCTTCACTCCGTTGATAGCCCTCCTTGGGCACCTCGGAGGCTAACGTGGGAAGAGGGTGTATTCAACCCGCACCGCGCCCGGATGGGTATCCATCTTCAGCGCCCCGCCCTGGATTTACTTTGTTGGCGCGTCTGCAGTCTGAGCGGCAACCATGGCCTGTTGCATTTCCTTCAGCGACAGGTAGCCGTCGGCATCGGTGTCCAGGCCCGCAAAGTACTTCGCGATCTCCGGCACCACGTTGGCTTCCTCCTTGCTGATTCTGCCGTCTTTGTTCCTGTCCATCGCGGAAAACGCGGCGCCGATTGAATCGGCCTGCTTGCTGAAACGTTCCTGCTGAAATTTCGCGTACTCGACCTTGTCGATGCGTCCGTCGTTGTTGGCATCCATGGCGGTGAATGTGGCGTCGATGTAAGCCTGCTTCGGGTCGGTGGGTGTGGCCTGGGCCAGCAACGGGGCAGTGCACAGTGCGATCAACAGCGTGATCCTGGTCATGGGTGATTCTCCTTGAAAATTGCAGATCAGCGGCAGGGATAGGTGTAGCCGTCGGCGCCGCGATAGGTGTCGTTGCGACGATCGTAGTTGCCGTAGCGGTTCATGCAGTAGTCGGCGCGCTCCCGGGTCTCGCGCTCGCGTTTGGCGGCAGCGGCAATCACGCCGGCCACCACCGCTGCACCTACCACGCCCACCACGACACCGGCGGTCTTGGCGTCGTGTCGGCGCTCGCGTTCCCGCTCGCGTTCGCGTCGCTCCCACGCTTCGCGATCCCGTTCCCGGTAGTCCTGGTTCCACTGCGGGTTGTAGCGGTCGCCACGCTGCGCATGGGCGTCGCCGGCGTACGGCATCAACACCAGCTGCGCAGCGACCGCCAGAATCAGCGCGGTTCTTCCTGTCTTCAGAAACATCGTCCAGCTCCTGTGCGGACATCGTTGGTAGCCGTAGTACACCCCGCAGACATTGCGCGAACCTGCCGTCAGGGCGAGCAATTGCAGCGGCTATCGAACCAGCGCCTCCACAGGATCCAGCTGTGCGGCACGGCGTGCCGGCAGGAAGCCGAAACCAACGCCGATCAGGCTGGAACACACGAATGCAGCCAGAATCGAATTGACGGAGAACACCAGGCTGAAGCCCGCATCGGCCAGCTCCATGGCCGCGCCCAGCGCCAGTGCCACGCCGATGCCGAGCACGCCACCGAGCAGGCAGACCAGCACCGATTCGATCAGGAACTGCTGCAGGATGTCGCTGCGTCGCGCGCCCACCGCCATGCGCACGCCGATCTCGCGGGTTCGTTCGGTCACCGACACCAGCATAATGTTCATCACCCCGATCCCGCCCACCACCAGTGCGATGGCAGCGATGGAGCTGATCATCATGGTCAGGATGCCGGTGGTCTGTTCAATGGATCTACGGATCTGCGCGTTGTTGCTCATGTAGAAATCGGTGCTGCCGTGGCGGCGAGTCAGCAGTCGCGCGATGGCCTGCTCAGCCGCTTCCATGCTGATCGCATCCGAGACGCGCACGGTGATGCTGGAGACGTGGCTCTGCCCCAGTACGCGCGCCATTGCGGTGGTGTAGGGCAGCCATACCCGCAGCAACGATGCATCACCGGCTGCACCGGCGTCTTTCTTCACCACGCCCACCACGCGCACCGGGACATTGCCCAGCAGCAGGGTCTGCCCGATCGGATTGTCGGTCGCGGCGAAGAAGCGTGCGCGGGTATTGGCGTCGATCACCACCACCTGCTGGTAGCCGGCCACGCCGGGTGGACCGAAGAAAGCGCCCTCGCCGAGCTTCAGGCCATGCACGCGGAAGTACTGCTCGCTGACGCCCTGCACCTGCACACTGGCAGAGCGGTTGCCGCGCAGGGCGGTGCCGCTGGTGGCAACACCCGGGGTGGCGCTGTCCACGAATGGCTGCCGGGCCAGGGCCACGCTGTCGCCGGGGGTGAGTGTTTCCACCCGCGCCGAGTGCAGGTCGCCAAAACCGGAACCGGGATAGATCTCGATCGTGTTGGTACCCAACGAGGAGATGTTGGACAGGATGGCCTGCCGTGCACCGGTGCCCAGTGCTACCACCGCCACGACCGAAGCAATGCCGATGATGATTCCGAGCATGGTCAGGAAGGTGCGCATGCGGTGGGCGTTCATCGCGCGCAGTGCCATGCGGAAGGCTTCAGCGAACCGGTCCCGCCAGACCTGCCAGCCGCCGCTACCCGTGGATTGGGGCGCGGCTGGCCTCACCACGCCCGCTGCCAGAGCTGTACCGGTTGCACGATCATCCACGATCCGCCCATCGCGGATTTCGATGATGCGCTGCGCATGCTCGGCCACGGCCATGTCATGCGTGACCAGCACCACAGTATGGCCCTCGGCGTGCAGCTCGCCGAGGATCTTCATCACCTCTTTTCCGGAATGCGTATCCAGCGCACCCGTGGGTTCGTCGGCGAAGATCCCCGCGCCACCATTCATCAGCGCACGCGCAATCGAAACGCGTTGCTGCTGGCCGCCCGAGAGCTCGCCGGGGAGATGCTGCATGCGCTCGCCCAGACCCAGCCGCGACAGCAAGGTGGCTGCCCGTGCATGGCGTGCTTCGGCAGGCATGCCGGCGTAGATCGCAGGCACCTCCACATTGCTCAGTGCAGTCAGATCGGTCAGCAGGTGATAGCGCTGGAAGATGAAGCCGAAGTGCTCGCGGCGTAGTTCGGCCAGTTCATCAGGCGACATCTGCGCGGTCTCGCGCCCGGCGATCTGATAGACGCCGGCGGAAGGGCGATCCAGGCAACCCAGGATGTTCATCAGCGTGGACTTGCCGGAACCGGATTGGCCTACGATGGCCACCAGTTCACCTGCGTGAATATCCAGGTCGATGCCGTCGAGTACCACCAGTGTCTGCTCGCCCGCGGCAAATTCACGGCGTACGCCGCGAACGCGCAGCAGTGGCTCTATCATGGTCATACTCATTTGGGTTGCGCGGGTGCGCTGGCGGCTTCGACGTTGGCCTGCGCCAGCACGACCTGTTCGCCTTCCTTCAGCCCGTCGCGTACTTCCACCTGGATCTGGTCATCCAGCCCGGTGGTGATGCGCCGCGCACTGGCGCGACCGTCGGCACCGCGTATCTGCACGCTGTAGCTGCCATCGGCGGCGCGCGCACCCAATGCGGCCGAGGGAATGGTCAGTACGTCGTTGGCGCGGCCCAGCACGATGCGAACCTGCGCGGTCATGTAGCTGCGCAGGCGGCCATCAGCGTTGTCCACGTCGAACTGGCCGTTGTAGTACATGGCCGTGCGGCTGCCACCCGACACCGCCGGTGCGGCGAGGCTGGAACTGTCTTCGTTGGTGATCGATTCCGGTGCTGGCGCTATATCCCGAAGCCTGCTGCTGTAGCGCCGACCGGCATCACCAAGAATGGTGAAGAACGCCTCCTGCCCAACAGCGGTGTGTACGACGTCAGCCTCGGAGATCTCGGCGTACACCGTCATCACGTCCTGATCGCCGAGCATCACGATGGTCGGTGCGCTCTGCACCGCATTCACGGTCTGCCCCTGGCGCGCGACCACGGCCAGTACGGTGCCGTCGGTGGGGGCAGTGATGCGGGTGTACTCCAGATTGGTCTGCGCGACATCAACGTCGGTCTGCCGGCGCGCAACTTCACCGTCCAATGCGGCGATCTGTTCACGGGTGGCGTCCACCTTGGCCTTGGCTGCATCGAAGTCGGCGCGGGCCACCAGCTGCGCGGCAGCCAGTTGCTGCTGCCGATGCAGTGTCAACTCGAACTGGCGCAGGTCGGTCGCCAGTGCATCGCGGTTGGCGCGCGCGGTGCGCTGTGCGGCCTGCGCGCTCAGCAATGCATTGCGCTGCGTGCGCGAATCGATATCGGCGATGGGATCGCCGGCTTTCACTTTGTCGCCCAGTTTCACATGCAGGGTGTCGATGCGGCCGGAGACCTGCGCACCCACGCTGACCAGCCGCGAGGGCTTCAGCGTGCCAGTGGCTTCCACCACCTGTTCGATGTTGCCGCGAACGACGGGTGCAACCTGCAGTTGCGGTGGTGGTGTCGGCCGCAACCATGCGAACAGAATCAGTGCGCTGCACAGCAGGGCGGTAGCAATCATGAGCGCCCGGCGGCGCTTGCGTGGTGCGGCGCTCATCGGCGCAGCATCCAGTAGAGACAGGTCATCGCGGGTCCTCGCGGCAGAAGAGACACACGTCTGGGGTGGCAGACGGGGTTGGCCGTCGAGTCTCGATGCGCTGGATTGCGTGAACCTTGCGGGGCTGTCGCTGTGTCAGCGTGCGGCAAGAAGGGCGAGCAATGCTACGGCGATGAACTGCAGGGCGCTACCGAGAACCAGCAGTGCATTGCGCAGCCGGTGACCTGACAATCGCGCAGCGAAGAGCTGACTCACCGCGCCGGCCAACAACCAGAAGAATGTTGGAACAGGCAGCTTCGTCATTCCTGCACCGATGGCGATCAGCAGCGCGCTGGCAATCATTGTCCCGGCGGCATGACCATCCAGAGCGCGCAGCAGTGGTGACATCGGGCGCGAGGTTGCCGCGCGCCATGCCGCCAACCCATGCAGCGCTGCATGCACGGCAACGAACAGGAGCACGGCCGCCGCCGCCGCTGCGCTCGCGTGCCGATACGTTGAAGCCACCAGTGCAATGCCGGGCAGCAGCAGGAACAAGGCGCCGAACAGCCGCATCAATACACCTGCGCGCTCGGGTTCGGGAACTGCCCGCAGCCAATGCGGCCAATGTTCCAGGCCGAGTGCGCGGCCAGTGCGTGGGCGGCGATTCCATGCGGCAGCTGTAAGGCCCGGCGAATTCCGCGGTGCCACAGAGCGCGTGGAAGAGGACGGTGGAGGAGCTCCCTGGGTCACATGCAGGCTTCCTGTCAGATCGGAACGCGGTGGCACGGCAGGTGCCACGCCCCGATGCTGTCCAGCGAACATTGCCGCAACCTTGCCTGTCCTCACTACCGGCTTCGCATGGACAGGTGCCAGTTACACAGGTGCATGCAGCGTGTTCAGTGCTCCAGCGGTGGTGCGCTGGTTACGCCCGGGTGCAGTGGAAACTCGACTCGGATCAATGCACCACCGCCAGGCGCATCCAGAATCGTGACGTGGCCGCCGTGGCGGTCGATCACCTGGCGCACGAGGTTCAACCCCAGGCCTGCGCCTGTCTGCCGCGGCCGCAGCCGCTGGAAGGGTTCGAAAACCCGTTCGCGCTGGTCGACCGGTATGCCGGGGCCGTCGTCCTCGACCTCCAGGCAGCTACCCTGAACGCGCACGATGATCTGGCGTCCGCCATGTTCGGCAGCATTCAGTACCAGGTTGGAGATTACCCGCTCCACTGCGCCGGTCTCGCCGAGCACCGGGAAGTGCGATTCCACCGCCACGGCTACTGTCTTGTCCGACTGGATCAACAGCGGCGCCAGATCGGCGGCCACCCGTTTGGCTACCCGCGCCAGGTTGATGGTTTCCTTCGGCCCGTCTTCGTCCATGCGGTGCAGATCCAGCAACTGCTCTGCCAGCGTCGCCAGCCGCGCCACTTCCACGGCCAGGCTGCGCGAGGTGGCGTCGTCGGCCGCATCGACCTTTACCCTCAGAATCGCGATGGGGGTGCGCAGCTCATGCGCGGCGGCGGCGATGAAGCGGCGTTGCCGCTCGTGCCCCTCGTCCAGCCGCTCCAGTGCTTCATTCACCGCCGTCACCAACGGAGCGATCTCCACCGGCACCGCGGTTTCTGTCAGGCGGACACCGCGCCGACTGGCAGAGATGTTGCGGGCTTCCTGGGCGATGCGCTCCACCCCGGCCAAGGCTCGTCTCACGATGATCGGTGTCAGGACGATGGTGGCCAGGCCCAGCAGCAGGAAGATCGGCAGGGTGATGATGTGTGCCGCCAGCGCCATCTGCCAGGTCAGCGTATCGGTTTCGCCATGGGCCATGATGGTCAGCTTGCCGGCCGGCCCGCTGTGCTGGCGGACCACGACGGCCAGGCCATCGCTGCGATCGCGCCCGCGCAGGTCGCCAAAGGGGATGCCATCCAGTGCGCCTACCAGCGAGGCATAGGCCGGCGGCACAGGTCCGAACGTAACGTGGTGGCCGTGCTCATCCTCGGCGATGAACCATGCGCCGGGAACGATCTTCAGCAGTTCGGCCAGTTCCGGCGTGTTCTGCACGTAGAGGTCGCCATTGCGGTCGCGGTGCACTGCATCGGCGGCCACCGGCGCGAAGGTCTGGATGCTGTAATAGCCACCGCTGTCGGCACGTATCAACACCATCAGAAGCGCGAAGAACGCCACCAGCAACGCCAGCAGCTGATAGATCAACGTCTTGACGATCAACGGGCGCTTCAGCGATGGACGACGCGCCATTACTTGGCTTCCCGCATCAGATAGCCGACGCCGCGGATGGCGTGGATCTCCACCCGGGCATCGGCATCGGCCAGCTTGCGGCGAAGGCGCGAGACGTGAGAGTCGAGCGTATTGGAATGGATGCCGTCATCGAATCCATACACAGCCATCTCAATTGACTCGCGCAGCACGGTGCGACCCAGGCGCCGGGCCAGCGCGGTCAGCACACGGATCTCGCGGCGCGGCAGCTCAAGCCGTTGCCCGCCCACGCTGGCTTCACCCGATGCCGGGTCGAACACCAACCGGCCAATGCTCACCAGTTCCACCTGCATGCCGCTCGGCCGGCGCCCTGCAGCACGGATGCGGGCGAACAGTTCCTCAAGTGCGAAGGGCTTGGCCAGATAGTCGTCCGCGCCCTCATCCAGCCCGGCGATGCGGTCTGGCAGCTGGCCCAGCGCGCTCAATACGATGATCGGCACCCCGGGGTTGCGCTCACGCAGCAGGGAAATCAATCCCAGTCCGTCACCGTCGGGCAGGGTGCGGTCCAGCAACACCAGGTCGTGCGATCCGTACAGGGCTGCTTCTCGGGCCAGCGCGAGAGTGTTGGCCAGGTCCACCACGTAGCGCTCGCGCTGCAGGGCGGATTTCAGGGTGGCGGCCAGTTCGGCTTCGTCTTCGATCAGCAGGATGTGCATCGGCAGGGCTTGGGCAGGAAGGGGCGTGGCAGGGCGGGTCGGCACGCGCCGGCACCGTATTACAGGAACATTGCGTGAACATGGCGTGCCTTCCGGACGTCCCGCAAGGCTGTGATGACCCAGGACGGTGGGCGGCGGCGCAAGGTTCGCGCAATCCAGGCACTCCAGCCTTGGCGCCCACTCGCTGCCCCCCAATCCCTGGAGTACCCATGAAGTTGTTCGTTCCGTTGTTGCTTGTGGCCGCGTTGAGTGGCTGTACCACCGCGAAGATGACCGTTACCCCTGATGGCCGGCGCGGCGTCTCCATCGACTGCAGCGGCTCCAGTTCCTGGAGTGGCTGCTACGAAAAGGCCGGACAGATGTGCCCAGGCGGCTATGTAGTCTTCAGCAAGGATGGCGACGACGGCAACGCCATCGCGGTGGGCAACAAGAACGGCTTCACCTCCACCCAGATGGCCACCCGCTCGATGCTGGTGGCCTGCTCGCACTGACACCAACAGGGGAGGTGGGTTGCCACCTCCCCGTCATCACAGCCCACAGCCCTGCGTCAGAAGCTGTAAGCGGCCTGCACGTACACCCGCCGCGGCTCACCCGGGAAATGCCCGTTGCGCGCGATGAAACCGCTGGCTGCATATACCTTGTCGAACAGGTTCTTGACGTTGGCCTGGAACTGCCACTGCTTCCATGTGGTCTTCCAGCTCATGTCGAACACGGTGTAAGCCTTCACCGTCTGCCCGTCCAGACTGACGCGCTCACCCACATGGTCAGCACCAAAGCCGATGGCCGAATTGATCGACGGCAGGTCGTAGCGCGTCCACAGACCCAGCTTGTTGCGCGGCGCATTGGCGAATCGGTCGCCGGAAGCGTTGGTGATGCCATTCGGGCCTGCGTCCTTCACCCGCGCATCGTTGTAGGCGTAGGTCAGGTTCAGCACCCAGCGATCGGTCACGTCGGCCAGCAGGTCCAGTTCCATGCCCGTACTGCGCACCAGGCCCAGCGCGGCCAACTGGTTCACGCCACCGATCACTTCGCCGGTTGCCTGCACGATATTGCTGCGGTCGATCCGGTAGGCGGCCATGTTCAAGGTCACACGGTCGGCCAGCAGGGACTTCATGCCCACTTCCCACTGCTTGCTGCGTTCTGCATCGAACGGCCCGCCAGCGGCGGGGTTCTGGTTGGTAGCACTCTGCGGTACGAAGCCGCTGGCCACATTGGCATAGACATTCAGGCCCTCGCGCACGGTGAACGTGCTGCCCAGCCGCCAGCTGAGGTCGTTGCCATCCACGCTGCTGCCGGCAATGCGGTCGTCGTCCTTGAAGCCATCCCAGCGCAACCCGGCCAGCACATGCCAGCGTGTGCCCAGTGCCAGTTCGTCCTGCAGGTAGCCGCCATAGCGCTTGCTGCGGGTGGACGTGCTGCGCCAGGGCAGGGCCGCCAGGTTGTAGTCGTGCCAGGTACTGGCGCCGTACACGGGATTGAACAGGTCGATGCCGCGCACCGGCCCCGCACCACGTGCAAGGTCGGCGCTGTTGGCGGTCTGTGCAGTGAAATCCGCATCCAGCTGATACACGTCCGCACCGAACAACACCTTGTGCTCGACGGTGCCGGTGGTCACCCGCCAGACTGCATTACCGTTGGCAGTGAATGCTTCGTTGTCGCGGATCTGGTTGCGCAGCTGGCGGGTCATCCACTCGGCCACGCCATCGCGGTCACGATCGATCAGGCCCATCGGCTCGTGGTACATCTGGTGCTCGTTGTTGCTGAACCAGCGAGCGGCAAAATCCACATCCAGGTTGTCGCGCGGTGCGAAGCGGTACTGCGCCAGCGCCACTTTGGCGCGCATGTCGAGGAAGTCGCTGGCCTCGTTGTGGTTCCAGCGGCGATCGGTCAGGAAGGTGCCCGCATCATTCACCGGCACGCCGCGCAGGCGATTGCCACCGAGGTTCTGTGTGATATCGGTGAACTGCAGCACCAGCTCGCCGGTCCGGCCGACATCGAAGGCCAGCGAGGCGTCGCCGATCACGCTTTCGCTGTCGGTGTTCCAGCGCACGCCCTGCTCGGTGTCGGCATACAGGCCGGCGCGATAGCGCACGCTGCCAGCGGCATTCAATGGACCCGTGCCTTCGATCGAGCCAGCGCGGAAATCCCGGTTGCCCATCTGCACTTCGATGCGGCGCTCTGTGGCCGCCCTGGGCTTGCGCGTGACGTAGTTGATGACGCCGCCGGCGTCGCCACCACCGTAGAGTGCGCCGGCCGGCCCCTTCAGCACTTCCACGCGTTCGATGTTGAACAGCTGTGGTACCGAGAAGCCCGCGTACGGGTCGCCGCGCAGGCCGTCATACAGCACGTTTTCCTGGCGGAAGCCGCGCAGGGTCACGCCGGCATAGCTGAAATAGCTGATGCCGCTGATGCTGCGATAGAGATCGGTCACCTGACGCGCGGCCTGATCGTCGATCAGCTCGCGCGGGATCACCTGGATCGACTGTGGAACCAACTCGAGTGGCGTATCGGTGCGGGTGCCAACCGCAGCGTCGTCCACCCGGTACAGCGCCTGCGCACGGCCGCGGACTTCCACCCTGTCCAGCTCCTTGGGAATGGTCGTTGAGGTCTCGGAGGCAAGGGCAAGGGGTGCAAAGGGCAGGGTCAGTGCCAGGTACAGCGCGCGTTTGTGGAGCAGGAGAGGGGGCATGGGCAGGGGGTATGTGGCTGCAAATGAGAAAGATTAGCATTTGCAACACTTCGTGACCTATCCCCCGAATGCGCTATGGGCGCGCGTCAGGGTCGGTATAGGGGGTGCCTGCCAAGGCCACCAGTACGCCGGTGGCGCCGCGCACGATCAACTGCACCATGGCTTCGCGCGGATCCTCGCCCAGCAGCTGGCTTGCCAGTCCTTTGCCGTAGGCGGTCACCATCGATGCCAGCAGCATCGACGCACCCAGTCGCGCCTCGGCATCGCCGTCCGGGCGCCCGGCTGAGGCCGCCATCAGCTGCGTCAGGTCGTCGGTCAGCTGCGCCTGCAGTCGCCTTGCATGCGCCACCAGCACCGGGCTCGCGGCCACGGTGGCCCAGAACGCGGCGGCGCCTGCGTTGACCCGCAGCAGGGGATGGCCGCTGTCCAGCAGTTCGTGCACCAGCGACTGGAACGCGGCCAGTGGGGTCAGGCCGCTGCGCGCGGCCATGCCCTCGCGCAGAAGCGCGCGGGCCTCCTCATCGCGGTCGAACACCAGGTCTTCCTTGCTGGCGAAGTAGTTGAACACCGTCTTGCGCGAGACCCCGGCGGCATCGGCGATCTCGGACATGGAAACGGCTTCGAAGCCACGCCGGATGATCAGCTCGGTGGCGACATCCGAAATCGCTTGTCGGGTCTCGGCCTTGCGCTGCTCGCGGCGGCCCGGAGGCGGGGTCATGGGCGGTTCACTTGTGAAAACGTACACCGAGTGTAACATTCGCTTCGCCAGAGTGCCGGCCCGGTGCTCACAAGGAATTCCGATGCTGTACGACGTCGTCATTGCCGGGGCTGGCCCGGTCGGCCTGTTCCTGTCCTGCGAGCTGGCCCTGGCCGGCTGTTCGGTGTTGGTGCTGGAGCAGGCCGAGTCCCCGGAATCACCCCTCAAGCGCCTGCCCTTTGGGCTGCGCGGCTTGAACACGCCCACCCTGGAGGCGCTGGACAGGCGCGACTTGCTGCAGGCGGTGGCCGCGCGCCAGGTGCTGAAATCCGACAAGGGCGCACCACCGCCCGGCACCGCCCACTGGCTGGCGCAGCCCCGGCCGCTGGGCGGCCACTTCGCTGGCATTCCGTTTGCGCTGGACAACGTGGCCAGCGAGCGCTGGCTGTATCACCTGCCGTCGCCGGTCGGCTTCCAGATGGCGATTGAACTGCAGGCGCTGGAAGCGGTGCTGGACGAACGGGCGGCCGCGCTTGGCGTGCGCATCGACCGCGGGAGTGCGGTGCAGGCGGTGCGCATGGAAGGTGAGCAGGTCGTCGTGGAGACCCTTCGCGGTACAACGCGTGGCCGCTGGCTGATCGGTTGTGACGGCGCCCGCAGCACTGTGCGTAAACAATCAGGTTTCACCTTCGCCGGGACCGAGCCGGAGTTCACCGGACACTCGCTGCTGGTCGAGCTGGCAGATCCGTCGCTGCTCACACCGGGGCGTCATTACACCGCCGATGGAATGTACAACTTCAATCCGCCAGGCGTGTTGGCACTGGCGGATTTCGACGGCGGTGCCGGTCATCGCACGGCGCTGGACCGGGAGCGCGCGCAGGCCATGCTACGGCGGATCTCCGGACGTGAAGCAACCATCACCGCGGTGCATCTGGCTACCACCTGGACCGATGCCGCGCGCCAGGCCACGGTCTATCGCAAGGGTCGCGTGCTGCTGGCCGGCGATGCAGCACACATGCATTCGCCGCTGGGCGGGCAAGGCCTGAACCTTGGCATCGGCGACGCGATGAACCTCGGTTGGAAGCTGGCTGCCGTGGTGCGTGGCGATGCCGATGAGGTGCTGCTGGACAGCTACCAGGCCGAGCGCTATCCGATCGGCGCGAAGGTGCTGGACTGGTCGCGTGCGCAGGTCGCGTTGATGCGGCCGGGCGCTGGCTCGCGCGCGCTGGCGGCGGTGATGGCCGATCTGGCCGACACCCGTGATGGTGCGACCTACCTGGCCGAGCGGATCTGGGGCGTTGCACAGCAGCTGGACCTGGGCGTGGGCCATCCGCTGGTCGGCCGCAGCGCGCCGGACTTCCTGATCGCCGATGGACGTCGCATGGGTGAACTGCTGCGTGCAGGGCAGGGCGTGCTGCTGGTGTTCTACGCGGGCACGTCGTTGTGCGCAAGCATCGAGGGTTGCCAACGGCGCCTGGCCCTCGTCAGGCAGGCGGTGGATGACACGCTCGGCCTGGGCGCGGTGCTGGTGCGCCCGGATGGCATCGTTGCCTGGGCCTGTGATGCCGGGGGTGATGGGGCCGGGCTGTCCGATGCGCTGCGGCACTGGTTCGGATCGATGGCCGCAGGCTGACCAGCAAAGCGGTGGCGCAGCCGGCAAGGGCTGCGCCAGTTGTGGTCAGAGGTCCTTCTTCTTTCCGCTCAGATCCAGCGGCCTGTCACTGCCCTTGCGCTCGCTCGACCACACTTCCATGCTCTTGTTGCAGCGGCTCTCCCGCGCAGCCACTTCGCGCGGCAGGTCCTTCAGATGCGGCGACTCCTGGCAGGCCTGATGCATGTTGCTGTCGTCATAGGTGGCACAGGCGCTGAGCGATGCCAGGGCGATGGCGGTGAGGGAGGCGCGATACAGGGGCTGCAGGGTCATGGCGTGGTCTCGGGGGTAATGCCGGGTGGCCATGGCATTCCAATCCGTGACCCCCGACACGCACAATCCGACTGATCGCACTTGTTATCTTGTAACGTTTAAGTGATAGTTGCGCGCTTGCCCGGATCAGGCGAGGCAGATCATCAGCACCGTGCACAGCACCAGCATCAGCACGAACACACGCCGGCTCAATGCGAGGCAGGCCAGGTAGGCCGCCAGCGCCCAGGCGCCCAGCAGTGCACAGGCCAGCAGCCAGAGGCCGATCACCATCAGTGATCCGCTCGCCAGCGACGACAACGCGATCGCTTTGAACAGGGCCACGCCCAGCACGCTGCCGAGCACGCCGGCCTGCAGGGCAACGGCATCGTGGCGGGCAGGGGCAGGGTGGCGGAACATGCTGGCCGGTGTGGTCACATGGAAGGGCGGCGCAGCTACTGTGCCCGACCCCATATCCACGCCGCGTGTACTTCGTGTGCGCCATGTGCCTGCAGCACGGGCGCTCAGTCGAACTCACCCTCGGCCGATTCCAGCCGCTGCCGGTACGCCGCCCGGTGCTGGTACAGGCGCTGGCATTCTTCCGACCTGTGGATGCGGCTGCCGGGTTCGTTGGCCACCGAGTCGCACATCCGCGCGATGTGGTTGTTTTCCGCCAGTTCGGTGACGAAGAACACTGCAGTAACGCCGGTGCCGAGCAGCACGACATACAGCAGGCGGCTGAGCCAGCGCGACAGCTTGCGCTCGAAGTGCTGCTGGATGGTCAGGTCGAAACGGATGATGCTGAGCACGATCCAGACGATCGCGACCAGAAAGCAGAGCGTGGGCAGCAGCCCGCGCCAGAGTCCCGCTTCGTATACCGATTCGTTGTAGTGCACGGCAGCCCCGGCACCGGCGATGGCGATGGCAAGTGCCCAGTTGCGCCCCAGCGAGAGCAGGTCGTCGAGCAGTTTCTCGCGGTCCTTGGTCGGTGCTGCTGCCACGTCGGTTCCTTCTGCATGTTGCGATCGGCGGCGGGGTGCCGCCGATCCTGCAGATGGTGGGGTATTGCCCCGGCGATGAGAAGCCTTGCCGGCTCAGTGCGCAGCCGCGCGTTCCCCCATCCAGCGTCGGTAGCGGCGGGTCCGGCATGTGGCCGCGGCCTGTGCCAGCAACAGTGCCCACACCGGCGAGACGCCGGGGGCGGTTGGTTGGCGTCGGCTCAACCGGCCCAGCTGGTACTTCACCGCGGCCATGTGTGCACTGGCGGCCAGCGGCTTGCTGCGCCAGTCGATGTTGCGCAGGCTCGGCACCTGGTCGCGGCCTTGCTGCCAGTGGTGTGGCAGGTCCGGCTCGATCGCCAGCGCGGTGGCGATGCCGACCATGGCAACACCGCTGTCCAGCACCTGCTCGGCCACTACACGGCGACGGATGCCGCCGGTGACCATCAGCGGCATCGTTGCCACCGTGGCGATCTCGCGTGCGAATTCGAGGAAGTAGGCTTCTCGGGCCACGCTGCGGCCGTCGCGTGCGGCGCCGGTCATCGCCGGCGCTTCATAACTGCCGCCGGACAGTTCCACCAGATCCACGCCCAGTGGGGCCAGCATCTCCACTACTGCGCGCGCCTCCTCGGGCGAGAAGCCACCGCGCTGGAAATCGGCGGAGTTGAGCTTCACTGCCACCACGAAGGCGGGCGACACCGCTGCACGCACACCCTGCACGATCTCCAGCAGCAGGCGCGCACGGTTTTCCAGGCTGCCGCCCCAGTGGTCCTCGCGCCGGTTCGACAGCGGTGACAGGAACTGACTGAGCAGGTAGCCGTGCGCGGCATGGATCTCCACCCCGCTGAAACCGGCACGTTCGGCCAGTTCGGCGCTGCGGATGAAGCGGGCAATCACTTCCTCGATGTCGGTTCCGGTCATCGCCCGCGGCGGTGCGAACTGCTTGGACAGGGCCCCCAGATCCATCGCTACCGCTGACGGTGCCAACGCCGGTTGACCGAGCGCGGCCGGCATCTGCCGCCCGGGGTGGTTGATCTGCATCCACATCTGCGCACCGCGCGAACGAGCGGTGTCGGCCCAGGCGATGAAGCGATCGAGGTGGCGATCGTCTTCCAGCACCACGCCGCCGGGACCGGTCATGGCACGGCGGTCGACCATAACGTTGCCGGTAATGATCAGCCCGGCGCCGCCGTCGGCCCAGCGCTGGTACAGCTGCAGCAGCGCGGCCGAGGGAGCGTGGTCGGCGTCGGCCATGTTTTCTTCCATCGCCGCCTTGGCGATGCGGTTGCGGATGACGGCACCGGAAGGCAGTGCCAGAGGCGAGAACAGCGACATCGGACAGCTCCAGGACAGGGGAATGGCGCTACGCTAACCTCCAAGTTTGATTGAAGGTCAACAGGTTCCAATGTCGAGGATTCAGGCAGATGAAGATCGGTGAGCTGGCGCGACGCACCGGCCTTGCCGCGTCGCGCATCCGCTTCTATGAGGATGCAGGGCTGCTGGTTGTGCAGCGCCAGGCCAACGGCTACCGCGATTACCCGGAACAGGCGGTGCTGCTGCTGGAGCTGATCACGGGTGCGCAGCGCGCTGGCTTCAGCCTTGAAGAGATCCGCGCGCTGTTGCCTCCGGACATGGGCCAGTGGCAGCACGAGGCACTGATCACGATGCTGCAGCAGAAGGTGGCCGATATCGATGCGCTGCAGCTGCGGCTGGCAGAGAGCCGTGCGCACTTGCTGGCCCTGATCCAAGACATCCAGGCGCGGCCGGAGGGCATTGATTGCGCGGCCAATTCGCAGCGGGTGCTGGACCGGGTGAAGCGTGGTGAGCTGGCGCGGCCGACGCTGGCGGCCGGCGATGTGGCGATGCTGCGCCCGGATCGCCGCCGCCGCATGGGCAACGGCTGACGACCCGGCGCGGTGTTCAGTGGCTGCCTGTGACGGCGATCTTGCGCTTCTTGTCCACCATCACCGCCACGCACCACAGCAGCAGGCCGCCGATCGCGGTGGCTGCACCGACGTAGCCAGTGCTGGCCGGGCTGAAGCCGGCGCTGATCGCCATGCCACCCAGCCACGGGCCGAGCGCGTTGGCGGTATTGAAGGCGGCATGGTTGGAAGCGGCAGCGAGGGTCTGCGCTTCGCCGGCCACGTCCATCAGGCGCGTCTGCAGCACCGCAGCCAGCGCACCCATGGTGCCGACGGTGATGATCATCGGGCCGATGGTCCACACCGACTGTGCGGCCAGCGGATACAGCAGCAGCATCACGATCGACCACAGCAGCACCACCGCAGCGGCCTTGAAGTGGAACTTGTCGACCAGCCAGCCACCGGCGATGTTGCCGATGATCGCGCCGATGCCGAACACGCCCACGGCCAGCGGCATCCACGATTCGGCCACGCCGGTGACCTGCACCAGGGGCGGCGCCAGGTAGGTGAACACGCAGAACATGCCGGCGAAACCGACCGCGCCGATCGCCAGCGCCAGCCACACCTGGGTGGTGTTGAAGGCACGTAGTTCGCGCATCGGCGAGGTGCGCACCTCGTCCGGGTCCGGCAGAAGGAAGCGCGCGATCATCACCACGGTGGCGATGGCCAGCAGGCTGACCAGGGCGAAGGCGGTGCGCCAGCTCAGCTGCTGGCCCAGCCAGGTGGTCAGCGGGTTGCCGATCAGGATCGCGATCGACAGGCCCAGCAGAACCCGCGACATCGCCTGGCCGCGCTGGCCGGCCGGACTGATCGCGGCGGCCACCAGCATCGCCACGCCGAAGTAGGCGCCATGCGGCAGGCCGGCAACGAAACGTGCGATCAGCATCGTGCCGTAGTTCGGGGCCAGGGCGCTGGCCAGGTTGCCGACGGCGTAGAAGCCCATCAGCGCCAGCAGCAGCTTGCGGCGCGGGAAACTGGCGCCGACGAAGGCCAGGATCGGCGCGCCGACCACCACGCCGATGGCGTAGGCGCTGATCAGGTGGCCGACCTGGGTTTCGCTGATCGACAGGCCGCGGCTGATTTCCAGCATCAGGCCCATGCTGGCGAATTCACTGGTGCCGATGGCGAAGCCGCCCAGTGACAGGGCAAGGATGATCAGGGTGCGCTGACGGGGCGTCAGCCGCGCAGCCAGGGAAGAGTTGGGGCTCATGCGGGGGCGCGATGGGGGCGGGGAGCTCGCCATTGTACTGCTGCACCGCAACAGCAGCAGCCACGCTGGCGGTAAAACAGCGTTTGATCCGTGGGGTTGCGGCAAGCCGGGCATGGGCTCGGTACGACGGCAGGTTCGGGGCGCTGTTGTCGGCGTCCTGCATGTAATGACGACATGGACGTCGGCATGATGCGAAACACAGGGGCTGCGGAGTGCTGGAACAAGGAGGATGTCGATGCAGGAATTCAGGCATGTGCTGGAGACGCGCGGCCGCTATCAGCTGGTAGCGGTGTCCTACGCGCCGGTGTACGCTCCGGGCGATGTGGTCGGCCATGCGGTCGTAGCCGACGATGGGGATCGTCTGACCGACCTGATGTCGCTGGCCGAAGCGCGCCAACGCCTGCAGGCACTGGTGCGTGAAGAGGGCGAGGAGCCCGGGCTGGAGAACGAAAACCACCTGCGGAAGAAGGCGTCGCGCTGGCGCCGCCGCTAGGCCGTCGCGCCCTTGTGCGCATCATGGAGGATCCGGGTGTTGCCCAGTAAGAAGTATCTGCTCATCGCCATCATCACGCTGGCGACCCTGCTGCTTGGTTTCGTGTTTTCCGGTTACCTGACCCTGCTGTTGCTGGGGCTGGACACCAAGCTGTTCACATGGAATACCTACTACCAGTACTTCAACGCGCTCGGCCAGCCACAGGTCGCGCCCTTCGTGGGCAAGATCAAGTGGGCCGGCTATCTGGGTTTCGGCCTGCCGCTGCTGGTACTGCTGGTGACCGGCCTGGTGCTGCTTCTGAAGAAGGACAAGCGCTCGCTGCACGGTGACGCACGCTTTGCCACCAGCGCCGACCTGTCCAAGCACGGCATGTTCAAGAAGACCGGCCAGAGCATCGTGGTTGGCAGCCATGGCGGCAAGCTGGTGCGGCTGGACGGCCAGCAGTTCGTGATCCTGGCCGCGCCGACCCGCTCGGGCAAGGGCGTGGGCGTGGTCATCCCGAACCTGCTGGAGTACGGCGAATCGCTGGTGGTGCTGGACATCAAGCAGGAGAACTTCGACCTGACCAGCGGCTGGCGTGCCAGCCAGGGCCAGGAGATCTACCTGTTCAATCCCTTCGCCGAAGATCGCCGCACGCATCGCTGGAATCCGCTCAGCTACGTCTCCGACGACCCGGCGTTCCGCGTTTCGGACCTGATGAGCATCGCCGCGATGCTGTATCCGGATGGTGCCGAGGACCAGAAATTCTGGGTCAGCCAGGCGCGCAATGCGTTCATGGCCTTCACCCTGTATCTGTTCGAGAACTGGGATGACGAGCGCAGCAGTGGCTTCCCGGGCGGCTCGGGCACGCCCACCCTGGGCGCTGTCTACCGGTTGTCATCGGGTGACGGCAGCGATCTGAAGAAATACCTCAAAGCCCTGTCGGAGCGGTCGTTCCTCAGTTCCAACGCGCGCTCGGCGTTTGCCAACATGCTGTCCCAGGCCGATGAGACCTTCGCCTCGATCCTGGGTACCTTCAAGGAACCGCTCAACGCCTGGATCAACCCGGTGCTGGACAAGGCCACCAGCAGCAACGACTTCCTGCTGACCGATGTCCGCAAGAAGAAGATGACCATCTACATCGGCATCCAGCCCAACAAGCTGGCGGAGAGCCGATTGATCATCAACCTGTTCTTCAGCCAGCTGATCAACCTCAACACCAAGGAACTGCCCAAGTCCAACCCGGACCTGAAGTACCAGTGCCTGCTGCTGATGGACGAATTCACCTCGATCGGCAAGGTCGAGATCATCGCCTCGGCGGTGTCCTACATGGCCGGCTACAACATCCGCCTGCTGCCGATCATCCAGAGCATGTCCCAGCTCGATGCCACCTACGGGCGGGAGGTGTCGCGCACGATCATCACCAACCACGCGCTGCAGATCCTGTACGCGCCGCGTGAGCAGCAGGACGCCAACGACTACTCGGAGATGCTGGGTTACACCACCATCCGCAAGAAGAACGTCACCCATGCCCGCGAGAAGACCCACAGCTTCACCGAGGAGCGGCGCGCACTGATGCTGCCGCAGGAGCTGAAGGCGATGGGGCCGGACAAGGAAGTGTTCCTCTACGAGGGCATACCGCATCCTGTGAAGTGCGACAAGATCCGCTACTACAAGGATCGCTACTTCACCTCGCGATTGCTGCCGAAAGTGGATGTTCCGATGCTTAACGTCTAATTCACGACGCTAAATTTGTGACGTGGATTCACATTCATTGACGTGAATTCGTGAGCTGAGTCAAAAAAACATCATCTGTTCATAGAAATTCAGACTTGTCTGACATGGAATTGACGCGCGGTTGTGCGACCCTGTGTTCGTCATCCAGAAATGTGTGCTGGGTGTCAAATGTTGTAGAGCAGGGTGGCCAGGAGTTTGTGCCATGGAAACAAGGATGGTTTCGACGTTGGAGATGTGTGCGGGTGTGTCGTCGGCAATGACTGACGGCCCCGTCACCTGGTTGGCAGCTTTCGGGCTGCAGGGGAACCGGGGCAGGTGTGCTGCGAGCCAGCGCGTCTTCCCGTTTCCGGTGCGCGTGATGCGGCGCCGGACGACCAGGGAGCCAATGTTCGGGACTGCTTTTTCGTACGTCAAAGTGAAGCCCGTATGAATCAGGCGTTTATCGCGAAAATATCCGTCGCCGCAGTCGCGGCGCTGATGGTGGCAGGGTGTGCCACCAAGTCCGCTCCCGATTTCGGAGGGCGCTGGAAGCCGGTCAACCGTTTCGCTGCGGCGACGACCGAGATCCCGCTGTACTCCAGCTACGTCTACCAGGCTTCGCCGATGGATGGCACGCTCAAAGCCATGCTCGAGCGCTGGGCCAAGGATTCCGGGCGCACGCTGGACTACCGCCTCAGCTCGGACTTCACGCTGTACGGCGCAGTCTCGAACATCGACACCACCAATGCACAGCAGGCCGTGATCGATCTCACCGCGGCCTATGCGACGCAGGGAATCTCCGTCTCCATCGTTGGCAACCAGATCGTTGTGCAGAGCGCTGGCGCGACGCCGACCGCGTCGGCGCAGGGCGCTGATTCCAACAGCGGCACCTGAGTCCACCTCGAAACCATCGAACGTGCCGCTCCCCGCGCCGGTCGCAGGGGCGCCACGCCCATTGATGTTTCAGCAGTACGGAAGAATCCATGTTCCGCAAGAAGGATCCCGGCAACAGTCCCAAGGTCGAGCAGTCGGTCGCCAAGGCGGTCAGCTACGAGATCACCGTGGCCGACATGGCGCGTCGCAGCGAGCGTCGTGCCTGGTGGGTCGCCACGGGCTCGCTGTTGATGTCGCTGGCATTGGCCGGTGGCTACTACTACATGCTGCCGCTGAAGGAGAAGGTGCCGTTCCTGGTGATGGCCGATGCCTACACCGGTACTGCCACGGTCGCGCGCCTGAGTGGCACCTTCCAGGGTGAAACCATCACCAGCAATGAAGCGATCAACCGCAGCAACGTGGCCCAGTACGTGCTGGCGCGTGAATCGTACGACTCGGCGGTGATGGGACTGCGTGATTGGGAGCTGGTGTTCGTGATGTCCACCGATCCGGTGGCGCAGTCGATGCGCGTGCGTTATGCCGGCAACAATCCACAGAACCCGTTCGTCATGTACGGCCGCGAGCGCGCCATCCGGGTCAAGATCCTCAGCATCACGCCGCTGGGTGCTGAGCCGAATGGCAGCTTCCGCGGTGCTTCGGTGCGTATCCAGCGCAGTCTGCTGGACAAGCGCACCGGCGTTGCCACCTATCTGGACAACCAGTTGGTGACGATGCGCTTCGGGTACAACCAGAACCTGGCGCTGTCCGAACAGGATCGCATCCTCAATCCGCTGGCCTTCCAGGTCACCGAGTATCGCGTCGACAACGACTATTCGCGCGGCGTACCGGTGCCGGATGACGGTGCCATGCAGGCACAGGCGCAGCAGGCTGCACAGGCCGCGCAGCAGGCCCAGGGTGTCTACGATCCCAACAACCCGGCCGCGGCCACGATGATCGATCCGGCCACCGGCCAGCCGGTCGCCGTTCCGGCCAATGGCCAGGTGCCGGGTCAGCCCGTGCAGGGCCAGCCGGTACAGGGGCAACCGATGCCGGCGCAGCCGGTGCCGGGTCAAGCAACACCGGGGCAGGCCATGCCCGGACAGCCGGCCATGAGGCCGGCGCAGAACAATTCCACCGGAACTGCTGATGGAGCAAGCAACCGATGAGTAGTCGAAATATCAGGGGAAGCGCACTGGCGCTGCTGTCGATGTTGTCGCTGTTGTTTTCAGCAGCGGCGATGGCGCAGGCGGTGGACCACTACGAGTACGAGAAGGACCGCATCTATCCGGTTCGCACCGGCCTGGGCCTGACCACCCAGATCGAACTGAGCCCGAACGAGAAGATCCTCGACTACAGCACCGGCTTCAGCAGCGGCTGGGAACTGACCCGTCGCGAGAACGTGTTCTATCTCAAGCCGAAGAACGTCGACGTCGACACCAACATGATGGTGCGCACCGAGACCCATTCCTACATCTTTGAGCTGAAGGTGGTGGCCACTGACTGGCGCCAGCTGGAACAGGCCCGTCGTGCTGGCGTGCAGTACAAGATCGCCTTCACCTACCCGAACGACACCGTGTTCGGCGTCGCGCAGGAAGCAGTGGAAGAGGAGGCGCAGCCGCTGTTGAGCTCTGAACTGGCCAAGGACCGCCAGTACAACTTCAACTACTCCTATTCGACCAGCAAGGCGAAGAAGATGGGCTGGCTGATCCCGGTCAACGCCTACGACGACAGCCGTTTCACTTACCTGAAACTACCGAATTCGCCCGAGTACAAGACCGGCATCTTCCCGGCCGTGTTCGGCCGTGAAACGGAATACGGTGAAGACTTCGTGGTCAACACCACGGTTGAAGGCAATACGCTGATCGTGCACGGGACCTACCCGTACCTGGTCATCCGCCACGGCGACTTCGTCGTCGGCCTGCGAAGGAACGTGAAGAAATGAGCCAGCAGAACACTCCCGGAAACGACCCGAACAACGGACGCGACGAGAGCCAGAGCCCGTACGGTGCACAGGCTGCTCCGGAGGCGCAGACGAATCCGTACTTCGGCACGACCCAGGCTGAGCCTGCACCGGATCTGGACGCGGCCGCGCCGCAGCTGCGCTCGGCTGAAGAGCAGCGATTGAACCGCAAGGCGCTGCTGTTCCTGGGCGGTATCGTGGTGCTGCTTGTTGCCATGGGCTTCCTGCTTTTCCGCAAGGGCCAAGACAAGGACGATGCGCCGAAGGTGCCGGATGTTGCGCGCGCGAGCACGCCAACACTGCCGGACGCTGTCCAGACCGATCCGGGTCCGGCGCAGGCAATGCAGCCCGTTGATCCGATTCCGATGTTGCCGCCGCCTCCATTGGGGCCGAGCCGCCCTGAGCCGCCAGTGACGTTGGAAGATCGCTCCGCGGGCCCTCGTGGTCCGACGCTTGCCGAACGTCGGATGGGTGCCAGTGCCGATGGTTTCGTTGGCAATGGCGGTTCACAGGATGAGGAGCGCTCGCAGCAGGCGGGCATGGACGAATACACGCGGGCAATGCTGCAGCAGATGAACGGGCAGCAGAATGCAGCGCCAGCGCGCGTGCGTCGTGGCCCCGACGTGGATGACGTGTCCAATGCCAGCTACATCCGCAGTCCCGATGCGCTGCTGGTGCGAGGAACCTATCTGCGCTGTGTACTGGAAACCCGCATCATCACTGACATCGCGGGCTACACCTCGTGCCTGGTGACAGAGCCGGTGTACTCGATCAACGGCCGCAATCTGCTGCTGCCGAAGGGCTCCAAGATCTATGGCGCCTATGGCGGTGGTCCTACCGGCAAGCGGGTGGAAGTGATCTGGGACCGCATCACCACGCCGAACGGTATTGACGTGGCAATGTCCAGCCCGGGCGTTGATCAGCTGGGTGGCGCAGGCCACCCGGGCCAGTACAGCGCGCACTGGGGCAGCCGTATCGCCTCGGCGCTGATGATCAGCCTGTTGGCCGACGCGTTCAAGTACGCCGCCGCCGAACATGGCCCGGAGACCACCACGGTGGCCAACAACGGCATGACCATCCAGTCGCCCTATGAGAGCGCCACCGCGCGCACCATGGAACGCCTGGCCAACGAGTCGCTCAGCCAACGTCGCCCGCCGACCGTGACCATCAACCAAGGCACCATCGTGAATGTGTACGTCGCCAAGGACGTCGACTTCACGAGCGTGCTGCATCCTCGCCGGTAACCCAACGAACGATCATGGACGCTGAAGTGTCACCCCTTGCCCTCGTCTCCAGCGATTTCCTGCGCTATCAATACGAAGTGCTGGGTATTGCCGAGTACATGACCTCGCCGGAGGTGACGGAAATCTGCATCAACCGTCCCGGTGAGCTGTACCTGGAAACCCGGGCAGGGTGGCAACGGGTGGACGTGCCGGGCCTGACCTTCGAGCGGGCCCGGCAGTTCTGCACGGCGGTGGTGAACGAGAGCAACACCGGCCAGCGCATCACCGATGCCGATCCGGTGGTCTCGCTCACGTTTCCCACCGGCCAGCGTGCCCAGTTCGTGATTCCGCCGGCGTGCGATGCAGGCAAGGTGTCGATCACCATCCGTCTGCCGTCCAAGCACACCAAGTCGCTCAGCCAGTATCACGAAGATGGGTTCTTCAACCAGATCCTGGAAAGCGATGGCAGCATCAGCGAGCAGGATCGCGAGCTGCTGGAGCTGCGTCAGCAGCGCGAGTACGCAGAGTTCTTCCGGCGTGCGGTGATGTACCGCAAGAACATCGTGGTATCCGGTGCGACCGGTAGCGGCAAGACCACCTTCATGAAAGCGCTGGTCAATCATATTCCGGACAACGAACGCCTGGTCACGATCGAAGATGCGCGCGAGCTGTTTCTGACCCAACCCAATGTGGTGCATCTGCTGTACTCCAAGGGTGGGCAGAGCACCAGCAATGTCAGCGCCAAGAGCTGCATGGAAGCCTGCCTGCGCATGAAGCCCGAACGCATCATCCTGGCCGAGCTGCGCGGTGACGAGGCGTTCTACTTCATCCGCAACTGCGCATCGGGCCACCCGGGTTCGATCACCAGCTGCCATGCAGGCAGTCCGGAGCAGACCTGGGACCAGTTGGCCCTCATGGTGAAGGCCTCCACCGAAGGTTCGGGCCTGGAGTTCAACGTGATCAAGCGACTGTTGATGATGACCATCGACATCGTCGTGCATATCAAAGCGCACGCCGGTTCGCGCTACATCACCGGTATCGATTTCAATCCTGGGCGGGCCCAGGGGCAGGAGGGCTGAAGGATGCTGCCAGGACTGGAGATGATGGCGTGCCCGGAGATGGCGGTGTCGATGGACGTGATGCAGCACGTGATCAACGTCGAATCGTCGCGCAATCCCTATGCCATCGGCGTGGTTGGCGGCGCGTTGGCGCGTCAGCCCAAAGCGCTGGATGAAGCGCTGGCGACGGTGCGCATGCTGGAAGAGAAGGGCTACAACTTCTCGATTGGCCTGGCACAGGTCAATCGTTACAACCTCGGCAAGTACGGTCTGGATTCGTACGAAAAGGCCTTCCAGCAGTGCCCGAACCTGCAGGCCGGGTCACGCATCCTGGCCGAGTGCTACAAGCGCTCGGGTGGCGACTGGGGCAAGTCATTCAGTTGCTACTACTCGGGCAATTTCGAGACTGGCTTCCGCCATGGCTATGTGCAGAAGGTCTATGACTCGATGCGCCGTGGGCAGCAGCTTGCCAGCAATGGTGTTGCACCGATCGACGTGGTGAGTCGCGGCGAACGCCGCAGCGTGAAGGTCGAGCATCACCCGCAGCTCGCTTCGCCGGCGCAGGCGCGCATCGTTGCGCAGGCGAGTGGCCCGGTGTACGTGCCGTCGGAAGACCCGGCACGTGCGTATGTCGTGTATCCGTCCACCGGTGCAATGGCGCGGGGCAGCCTGCTGAACATCGCCGACCAGGCGCTTTCCAAAGTGGTACTGGGCTCGGTGGATCGGATGATGCAGCCGCAGGCGCAGCCCACCCAAGGGGCCGCCTATCCGCAGCAACAGGCCGGTGGCATGCCGCAGCAGCTGCCTCAGCAGGGTCCGGCGCAGGCGATGGCCATGCCGCAGCAGTTGCCAGGTGCTGCAGGTGGCAGCAACGAGGGCCCTGTGATGTTGCGGCCCTGGAATGAGCGCAATCAGCCAGTGGCCGGCAATGGCAGTTCATATAACGCACCGGCACAGTCCGCACCGGTGCAGCAGATTCCCGCAGGGGATGCGGCCTTCGTGTTCTGACGAAGTCGTGGTACGGCCAGTCCCCCGGCTGGTCGATTCAGTTGTGTTAGTCCATCAACAAGGAAATCAATCCATGAAGCGATCCAATCTCGACCTCGTCCAGGCCCAGCGCACGCTGAAGACCCTGCTGATGGCCACTCTGTTCGTCGGCGCACTGTTTGCCCCGCAAGTCTTCGCCAACGGCGCCACCGACTTCGGCGGCACCGACAAGAAGGTCTGCAGCTTCTTCAACAACATCAACGGCCTGCTGAACATCGCCTCGATCGCCGTGGTCACCATCGCGGTGATCTTCGCTGGTTACCAGATCGCCTTCGCGCACAAGCGCATCGCTGACGTCGCCCCGATCCTGATCGGTGGCGTGCTGATCGGCGCCGCAGGCCAGATCGCGCGCATGCTGCTGGGTGATGGCAGCGACGGCAAGTGCGGTGGTGGCACCAGCACCTCCTACCTGATCAACCACGTGATCCAGTACTACAGTGCATAAGAACGTCGTGTTCCGCGGCTGCACGCGTCCAGCGATGTTCCTGGGCGTTCCCTACCTGCCATTCTTCATGGTGGCAGGCGGGCTGTTGCTGCTCAGCATGTACACGAACTTCTGGTTCCTGCTCACCATTCCGGTGGCGGTCTTCATCATGCGGCACATGGCCAAGCGTGACGAAATGATCTTCCGTCTGCTGGGCCTGCGCCTGATGTTCAAGCTGAAGGTGCGCAACGTGCAGGAGCACGATGGCATGTGGGTGCTCAACCCCAACCATTACCGCAACAAGCCGGCCCGAATGGATTGAGGTCCGGATCCGGCCTGGCGGGCATCCGCGCCCGCCAGGTCTCTTGAAACTTCTTGGCAGTACCTCTTTGGAAGCAGTCGTATGTTCAGCCCTGATACCTCCATCAGTGAGTTCATCCCGTTGTCGTCGCATGTCGCCCCGAACGTGGTCAAGACCACGGGCGGCGACTACCTGCTGACCTGGCATCTGGAAGGGCTGCCGTTTGTCGGCCGAGAGGAGTGGGAGCTCGAGCATCGCCACAACACGTTCAACCGTCTGCTGCAGACGTTGCGCGCGCCTGACTTTGTCAACGTCGCTTTCTGGGTGCACGACATCCGTCGCCGTCGCACGTTGAAGGGCAAGAGCAACTACAGGCAGCGCTTCAACCAGGACGTTTCAGACCAGTACATGGGCATGCTGTCCTCGCAGCGCATCATGCAGAACGAGCTGTACCTGACCATGATCTATCGCCCGGTGGTGGCGGGCAAACGCTTCGTCGAAAAGTCGGCGAACGTAGAGAAGCTGCGCGCCGAGCAGGAGCAGGCGGTAGAGAAACTGATGGAACTGGCCGGCAACGTCGAGGCCGTGATCCGCGACTACGCGCCGTATCGCCTGGGTATGTACGAAGCCAAGAATGGCGTGGTGTTCTCGGAAACGCTGGAGCTGTTCGGTTACCTGATCAATCGCATCGACGAGCCGGTGCCGGTGCTGTCGGCACCGATCAAGGATTACCTGCCGGTCAGTCGCCACATGTTCTCGGCCAAGACCGGCGATTTTGCGATCAATACTCCCAACGGTGCCAATCACTACGGCGCCATTCTGAACATCAAGGAGTATGCCGAGGGGACTTACCCGGGCATCCTCAACGGCCTGAAGTACCTCGACTACGAATACGTCATCACCCATTCGTTCAGCCCGATGGGGCGCCAGGACGCGCTGAAGGTGCTCGACCGCACCAAGGGCATGATGATCTCCTCCGGCGACAAGGCGGTCAGCCAGATCGTCGAGCTGGACCAGGCCATGGATCAGCTGTCGTCGGGCAACTTCGTGCTGGGTGAATACCACTTCATCATGGCGGTCTACGGCGACACGCAGGCCAAGCTTTCGCAGAACGTCGCCTCGACCCGCGCCGAGCTGTCCAACGCCGGGTTCGTATCGACCAAGGAAGACCTGGCGGTTACCTCGTCGTTCTATTCGCAGCTGCCGGGCAACTGGCGCTATCGCACACGCCTGGCCAATGTCAGCTCGCTGAACTTCCTGGGCCTGTCGCCGCTGCACAACTTCGCCACCGGTAAGCAGCACAACAACCCGTGGGGCGACTGCGTCACCACGCTGCAGACCACCAATGGCCAGCCGTACTACTTCAATTTCCATGCGACCCATCCCTCGGAGAATTCGCTGGGTGAGAAGGCGATCGCCAATACCATGGTGATCGGCAAGTCCGGTACCGGTAAAACCGCGCTGATCAACTTCCTGCTCAGCCAGGTGCAGAAGTACGAGCCGTCGCCGACCATCTTCTTCTTCGACAAGGACCGCGGCGCGGAGATCTTCGTGCGCGCCTGCGGTGGCAACTATCTGGCCCTGGAGAACGGCGCACCGACCGGCTTCAACCCGTTCCAGTGCGAGAACAACGAAGCCAACGTGCAGTTCCTGGCCGACCTGATCAAGGTGCTGGCCGGCAAGCGCGAATACAGCGCCCGCGAAGAAGAGGACATCTACCGCGCGGTGGAAAGCATGCTCGATACGCCGATGCACCTGCGCAGCATGACCAACTTCCAGAAGAGCCTGCCCAATATGGGCGACGATGGCCTCTACGCGCGCATGCGCCGTTGGACATCGGGCAACTCGCTGGGCTGGGTGTTCGATAATCCGATCGATACCGTTGACCTGAGCAAGGCCAACATCATCGGCTTCGACTACACCGACATCATCGACAATCCTGAAGTGCGCGTGCCGGTGATCAATTACCTGCTGCACCGCTTGGAGTCGCTGATCGACGGTCGTCCGCTGATCTATGTGATGGACGAATTCTGGAAGATCCTGGACGGCGAAGGTGGCCTGAAGGAGTTCGCGAAGAACAAGCAGAAGACCATCCGTAAGCAGAACGGTCTCGGCATCTTCGCTACGCAGAGCCCGGAAGATGCGCTGAAGAGCGATATCTCCGCCGCCCTGATCGAGCAGACCGCTACCCTGATCCTGCTGCCGAACCCGAATGCCAGCAAGAGCGACTACATGGACGGCCTGAAGCTGACCGAGGCCGAGTTCAGGGTGGTGACTGCACTGGACGAGCGCTCGCGCTGCTTCCTGGTCAAGCAGGGCCATGCCTCCAGCGTGTGCCAGCTCAACCTGCGCGGCATGGACGACATCCTGTCGGTGATCTCGGCTTCGACCGACAACATCGATGTCATGCATCGGGTCCTGCAGACGGCCGCGGTCCGCAATCGCGTCACTGTAGACGAGCTCAGCCCGGAGCAGTGGCTGGAAGATTTCTACAAGAACCGGAAGGGGTCGGGAAAGGAACCCCGGTCCGACGCGGCCTGATGGCCGTGCGAGCAGGAGACAGGCAAGTGGACGTCAATCAGAACAACAGGAGTTTTCCCATGAACAACGTCAAGCGTCGGGCCAGCGCCCGCAAGGTACTCAAGCCGATGGCCAAGGTGCTCGGCGTTGCCTTGGCCCTCTCAGCGACCAATGCGGGCGCCATCGGCCCGGTGCAGGAAACGGGTCCTGCACTGTGGCAGCACATCCTCAATCAGATCAATACGTACCAGGCCCGTTTCCAGGAGAAGTACCAGTTCGTCAAGGAGAACACCCAGTGGGCACGGGACTGGGCGCAGACGATCAAGGAGTACCAGGAGACGATGGTCCAGATCCAGGGCATCGTGAATTCCTTCGGGTTGCCGGATTCCGCCCCGCTGACGCCGGTGCCACCCAATTATCTGGTTGCCGAGACCTGCGGAATCGGCACCGACCTGAAGACTCTCGCGACCCGGGTCGTTTTCAATTTCAAGGGCGATTGGAAAGATCAGCAGCAACAGATCTGCGTGAACATCCGGATGATGCAGAACCGCAAGTACAACGATGCGGTGGACTTCATGCTCAAGACGATGCCGTCGTTCTTCGATAGCCTCGATGCAATCGAGAAGCAGCGAAATGTCAGCAATCTGCTCGGCAACGTCAACGCAACGCAGAACGACACGTTGCGCACCGCGAACGACATGGCAGCCAAGGCAAAGTCCTTCGAGGCACAGCAGAAGGCCTACGATGCCTACATCGAGGTGATGGAAGCCAATCAGAAGGTCGTCGCACAGGCAGCGCTGAAGGGCGACCCGATGAAGACCATTGCCAGTGATCTGGTCAAGACGGCGGCGCTGAAGGCAGCGCTGTCCATCGACTGATGCATGGAATGGAGCACCAAGGGTGCGCGCGTCTGCGTCGCCCCTCATGTGATTGCAGTATTACCAAGGGAATGTGGGTATGACGATCAGGTCGATTGCCAACTTTGATTTTTCGGGCGGATTCCAGGATCTGATGGGGCACGTCGCGCGTGTCCAGTCGATTGGCGATTTCGTGTTCTTCAAGCTGATCCTGGACTACCTGCGGGACAGGATCGGCAAGTTCGGCTTCGACCTGATGGACAACATGATGGCGTGGGTGGGCGGCATCGCGCTGACCCTCATGACCTTGTGGGTGCTGATCCAGGGCTATCGAATCGTTACAGGCCGCAGCCGCGACTCGATGATGGTCCTGGTAACCAACATGGCGCGGGCAGCGTTGATTGTGGCCGTTGCCACCAGCATGGGCATGTTCGGGCGCGATCTTCATGAGTTCCTGACCGAGGACGTGAAGGGGCTGATCACCCATGTTGTCACTGGCAAGGATCAGAAGCCGGAAGAGCAGATCGACAAGAGTCTGGCTTGGATGCAGGTGGCGCTGTCCAGCATTGATGGCATCAAGATTCTGAATGACCCTGGATTGCAGGAAGACAAGACCCGGGCCATGTGGTTCATCGGCCTCGGCACCGGTGGTCCAGCGGTAACTGCGGGTTCAATGCTTCTGCTCTACGAAGTAGCAATGGCGTTGTTCATCGGATTCGGGCCGTTGTTCATTCTTTGCCTTCTGTTCGACCAGACCAAGCAGTTGTTCCAGCGATGGTTGTTCTATGGCATCGGAACCATGTTCTCGATGGCGGTGCTGGCGGCAATGGTGTCGATCGCACTGGACATGGTAATTCGCGTGTCCGCCTCGTTCTGGGTGACAGCGCTGGTGAACAAGTTCCCGCTGATGGGAGCGTCCAGCGACGGCATGACCAGTCAGGCGATGCAGCAGGGCGGCATGGGATTGATCCTGACGACCCTGATTCTGACTGCGCCCCCAATGGCGGCCATGTTCTTCCAGGGCACCTTGGGTAGCTTCATGGCATATTCGCAGATAGGTGGCAGCCCGGTTGCGCAGGCGCCGGGCCCGAGTGGGCAGCCGCCGGGTAGTTACTACACGCCTCCGGCTCCAGAGAAGGGGAGCACCGGGCATGGAGCAAGCGGCGTGGGGCAGATGGGTAGATCAACTGGATCTCCACATGTTGCCGATACGCCGTCGGATACAGGCCGATTTGCCAAGGCACCTATTTAGCTCGCGGAGATGCGCGTTGTCTGTGTAAGGAGAGTTGCCTGATGAGAATGATCTATTTGCTAGCGCCGTTGGTGTTCATGTTCGCCACATCGGCCCTTGAGGCTCGGGCTGAGGGGCGATGTCCTCCTGGGCAGTACCCGATCGGAGGGAAGGGAGTCGGTGGTTGCGCCCCGATTCCTGGAGGCGAAGGTGCAGCTACCAGTGGGCCCAGAGCGACGGGTAAATGGATCAAGACTTGGGGCGCAATATCATTGGCGCCGTCGGGCGCCTCTGGCTCCTCAACAGGGCGGGTACGGAAGACGGAGGCCGCTGAGGAGGCGCAGAGGAAGTGTGCTGAATCCGGCGGAGTGGGATGTAAGGTTACAATTACATATAAGAATCAATGCGTGGCCGCCGTTGTCGCCAGCTCGGGCACAGGTGGAACCACGCAGTTTGGTACCGGTGCAACGATCGAGAGTGCCACGGAGTTTGCCTCCCGCCTCTGTGCCTCGAAAGGAGGGAGCGATTGTGCTGCCGTCTACTCCGCTTGCTCTGAGCCGATCTTCGAGGAATTCTAAAAATCCAATAGCGAGTCTGTGGTCGTCCGACTGGCGTCCTGGCACAGTCCTTTATGGAAAGAATCCGGAAGATTGAATGTCAGGCAGGTCGAAATGGTGAGGTGCCCGGTAGTTGCGCGCTGGCTCGGGCGTTTGGCGTAGAGGCGAATCGGCTTCCGTAACTCGGGTGCGTGGTGGCGGAAGGATGAGTGACAGCGGATCAGATGCTGGATCTCGCATCGCCCCGGGATTGAGTGCGAGGCGGCTTGGAGACCAATCCTCAATGGCAAGGGGATTGGACGTGAAAAGGCGTCGTTCCGACCTGCGGTGAGGAGGTTTGGTGGCATGAAAGCACTTGACACCAAGCGACTCGAGAGTCTGGGGTGAGAGCCTGCGGCTGAAGAAGCTGCACGCCGAGAAGTTTGATCGAGAACGACGGCATCCAGAATGCGATGCGAAAGGCGCATCTTTCTTAGGGGGGGGGATGCCCGTTTGCTGCGCTGTGGAAAAGGGCCGCAAGACTACCGGATAATCACCGGCCGCAGCCGCGATTCGATGATGGTCCTGGTAACCAACATGGCGCGCGCGGCGTTGATTGTTGCCGTTGCCACCAGCATGGGCATGTTCGGGCGCGATCTTCATGAGTTCCTGACCGAGGACGTGAAGGGGCTGATCACCCACGTTGTCACTGGCAAGGATCAGAAGCCGGAAGAGCAGATCGACAAGAGTCTGGCTTGGATGCAGGTGGCGCTGTCCAGCATTGATGGCATCAAGATTCTGAATGACCCTGGATTGCAGGAAGACAAGACCCGGGCCATGTGGTTCATCGGCCTCGGCACAGGTGGTCCAGCGGTAACTGCGGGTTCAATGCTTCTGCTCTATGAAGTAGCAATGGCGTTGTTCATCGGATTCGGGCCGTTGTTCATTCTTTGCCTTCTGTTCGACCAGACCAAGCAGTTGTTCCAGCGATGGTTGTTCTATGGCATCGGAACCATGTTCTCGATGGCGGTGCTGGCGGCAATGGTGTCGATCGCACTGGACATGGTAATTCGCGTGTCCGCCTCGTTCTGGGTGACAGCGCTGGTGAACAAGTTCCCGCTGATGGGAGCGTCCAGCGACGGCATGACCAGTCAGGCGATGCAGCAGGGCGGCATGGGATTGATCCTGACGACCCTGATTCTGACTGCGCCCCCAATGGCGGCCATGTTCTTCCAGGGCACCTTGGGTAGCTTCATGGCATATTCGCAGATAGGTGGCAGCCCGGTGGCGCAGGCGCCGGGTCCGAGCGGGCAGCCGCCGGGTAGTTATTACACGCCGGACAAGCCGTCGACGAGCGGTGGCAGTCAATCGGGTGGATCGACTTCAGTTGGGAGCAATGTCGTAGTCACTGGCAGCAACTCCACAGTTGGGTCAGGCAATTCTGATACTGGTCGTAAAGGCTTAGCTTCGAACTAGAGGCCGGAAATGAAGTCAATTCGTGTCTATTCAGGTGTAGTACTCCTGCTGGGTGTGGGAATCATTGCCTGCCAATTGCCACAGACGGCCAATGCAGAAGGTAGGTGTCCTCCTGGTCAGTATCCAATTGGCGGTCAGGGAGTCGGCGGCTGTGCTCCCATCCCAGGTGGTACCACTGGAGCAGGCCAAGCGTCGCCTGTTGCGACAGGGCGTTGGATCAAGACTTGGGGGGCCATCGCTTTAGCGAAGGGGGGCGATGTCGGCGTGGCTCTCGGTAAGCGAAAGAAGAGGGATGCGGCTTCGGAGTCCCTTGCTAATTGCGCACAGCGGGGGGCTACGGATTGCAGGGTGGTATTGGAGTTCAATAATCAATGTGCAGCATTCGTATCCCCCAGTGATGCAAGATTTGGTGGCTCCACGTTTGCGCGTGCGGCATCTGTTGATGCTGCGAGTAAGATGGCTGTGGATGCGTGCTTAAAACAGGGGAGCGATGGCTGTAAAGTGATTTATTCTGGATGCACCGAGCCTGAGTTTGAGAGCTTCTGAGGTTGCGCTTATGAGTTTCTGGCTGAAAACGTAGAAATGCCTGATTAGCCGGAAAAGACCAGGCACCGGAAGAGCAGATCGACAAGAGTCTGGCTTGGATGCAGGTGGCGCTGTCCAGCATTGATGGCATCAAGATTCTGAATGACCCTGGATTGCAGGAAGACAAGACCCGGGCCATGTGGTTCATCGGCCTCGGCACCGGCGGTCCAGCGGTGACTGCGGGTTCAATGCTTCTGCTCTACGAAGTAGCAATGGCGTTGTTCATCGGATTCGGGCCGTTGTTCATTCTTTGCCTTCTGTTCGACCAGACCAAGCAGTTGTTCCAGCGATGGCTGTTCTACGGCATCGGAACCATGTTCTCGATGGCGGTGCTGGCGGCAATGGTGTCGATCGCACTGGACATGGTAATTCGCGTGTCCGCCTCGTTCTGGGTGACGGCGCTGGTGAACAAGTTCCCGCTGATGGGCGCGTCCAGCGACGGCATGACCAGTCAGGCGATGCAGTAGGGCGGCATGGGATTGATCCTGACGACCCTGATTCTGACTGCGCCCCCAATGGCGGCCATGTTCTTCCAGGGCACCTTGGGTAGCTTCATGGCATATTCGCAGATAGGTGGCAGCCCTGTTGCGCAGGCGCCGGCTCCGAGTGGGCAGCCGCCGGGTAGCTACTACTCGCCGGATAAGCCGGAGAAGGGGCGTACTGCAGACGCCGGTGACTACAGTAATCAGTCAACAAGCCGCATGACATTGCCGCAGTCGGATGCAACAAGGATTGCGGAAACTGGCCAGCGAGCTGCTCATCCTGGTAGACAGTGATTTCAGGCGTATTGGAGAGTTAACGTGAAGCGCATTGTGATCTCCCTCTTTTGGATTTGCTCTGCTTTGTTCTTGCTTGTGACAGCAGATGTCCAAGCGGAGGGGCGCTGCCCGCCCGGACAGTATCCGATTGGCGGACAGGGGGTTGGTGGATGTGCGCCAATACCGGGCTCCAATGGAGGCGCTGCGGGGTCCAGTGGTCCGGTCGCGACAGGCCGCTGGATCAAAACCTGGGGAGCTATTGCAACCGCAGTAAGCACGGGCGATATGGGGGCATCAGTCGGAAGGCGTTCAAAGCAGGAAGCTGTGTCCGAGGCGCTTTCCCGTTGCGCGACCCATGGCGCTAGAGATTGCAAAGTCGGAACTCCCTACAAGAACCAGTGCGTTGCATATGCTGATCCCGAGAGGGGGAGTAAGGGGCGCGTCTCCTATTCGGTTGCAGGCTCCAAGGAGGAGGCTACAAATCGAGTTTTGTCCCATTGCGCGGACATCGGTGGTGGGCAGTGCAAAGTTCTATATACAGATTGTTCTGAGCCGATCTTTGAGTCGTTCTAGTCTCATGATTGCCGTGACATCCCGCCGAGATCGAGTGGCGCGACGGTCCTAGTGGGCAAATGTTCTTTTATTGCGCTGTGGAGAAGTGTTGCAAGGCTATCGAATCGTTACAGGCTGCAGCCGCGACTCGATGATGGTCCTGGTAACCAACATGGCGCGGGCAGCGTTGATTGTGGCCGTTGCCACCAGCATGGGCATGTTCGGGCGCGATAAGCAGCGCACGCTTTCCGCGCAACCTCAGGCCGGCGGGGCTGCGGGAGGCGATGCATCCCCGGCGCCATCCACCGCGGATCTGTTTTTCGGATAAGCCACCATTCACGTTAACTGCGCTTTTTCTGTGATCAAGTGCGCTTTTCATCCCAAGCTCCCTTCGACGAGCCCCGCCTCCTCGAAGTAAGCTGCGTGCGCGTCAAAATCCCGACGCACCGGTGCCATCGAACGCAGGAGCTTTTCCGTCCATGAGGACTCTGACGACCCACGATGCGGATGTTGATTGCGACCATCGCAGACGCCGCAGGGCCGGGGCTATCATCCGCCATGGTGGACACCGGAGCCTGCAGCGCAGCGCATGGTTTCCCGGTCGTCGCGCGGGTACTGGAAAGTCAGGATTGAAGGAGTCGCAGGGGATGCAGAAGGGGAGTGGCGTACACATGGACAATGCCTTGGCGTTCGTTCCGTCCGGCGCGAACCTGCTGGAGGCGGTACGCGGCGATCTCACCGGCAACGGGATCGACGACCAGTTGCTGGTGATCGATCAACCGGCACCCGACGGCTTGGTGCCCGGCGAGCACGGTCCTAACCGGGTGTTGTTGCTGCTGCTGGGTGACGCCGCGGGCCGATGGCAGTTGGCCGCGCGCAACGACAAGCTGGTGCCGTGCTCCACCCGTGGGGGCATTGCCGGCGACCCCTTCGCGTACGTGACCATCGAGGATGGCGCGTTCAGTGTGATCACCAACGGCGGGAGCCGTGAGCGCTGGAGCAGCATCTACACGTTCCGCTACGTTCCGGCCGACGAGGCCTGTTGGGTGCATGGCGTGCAGCGCAGGGTGGTCGACACCGAGACCGAGGCCAGTCATACACGCGATTTCTCGGCGGCCGAACTTGGTCGGGTGCGGTTCGAGGATTTCGATCCGTCCGTTGTCGCCGACGTGAGCTTGCCCTGAGTGCCATGCGTGTGAGGAGGCGGGAGTACCCAACGATGATCGAGCAGGAGTTTCACCGTGTCGCAGGATAGAGAGTCGCAGTTGCTGCGGCAGGCCACGGAGGCCGGCATCACCTCGTCCCGGGAACTGGCCAACTTCATGGCGCAGGCCGGGCACGAGTCCCGTGGCCTGAGCCGGCTCAATGAAAGTTTCAACTTCACCCGGGGTATCTCGCAGATCCCGGTGGAAGCGGCGTGGCGCAATGGCAATGGCGCGCTTGAGGACGCCCGCCAGGACGCGTTGCGCGGCCGTCCGGAGAATCTGGCCGAGCTGATGTACGGCGGGCGCATGGGCAATGATGCGCCCGGCGACGCATTGAAGTATCACGGCCGCGGCTATCTGCCGCTGGTCGGCAAGGAAAACTATGAGCGTGCCGGCAAGGCGCTGGATCTGGATCTGGTGAATCAGCCGGAACTGGCCGCGCAGCCCGAGCACGCAGGCCGTATTGCGGTGTGGCAGTGGCAGACGCGGGTACCGGAGGCGGCGCGCGAGGATGTGCGCGAAGCGACGCGCGCGATCAATGGTGGCCTGAACGGCATCGAGGCCCGCCAGCAGCGATTCGATGCGTGGCAGCAGAAGCTGACGCCTGATGTGATGGCGCGGCTGGAGCGGGGCGAAGTCGGTGCGCCGGCGCAGAGTGTTGCCCGAGACATGTCGCAGACCGGTGAGCCCGGCAACGCGTTGTTCGAGGATGCGCGCCGGCACCTGCAGCAGATGGGACCACAGAATGGACTGCGCAGTGCACAGGAGCTCGACAATACCGCTGGCGCATTGGCGCTGGGGGCGCAGAAGGCCGGCCTGTCGCGTATCGATCATCTGCTGGCGGGCAACGACGGGCGCACGCTGTTTGCGGTGCAGGGCGCGCTGGGAGATCCGGCGATGCTGCGTGCGTCCGTTGACCGGGAGCAGGCCGCCCAGCAGCCGCTGGCGCAGAGCAGCCAGCAGTTGGCTGCCAGTGTCGCCCAGCAGGACCCGGCGGCCGCGCTCGCCCGCGAGCAGGAGCAGCGTTCTCGATCCCTGTAACACCTGATGCCGGCGGGCAGGGGACCCGCCGGCGCTTTACGTACGACGCGTGGCGCCCTGTGGCGCCGACATGGAAACCCACTCGGAAGGACACCACATGCGAATCGTTCCCTCGAATGCCCGGCACGTCGCTGCCCGCTGCGATGCATTCGCGCGCCGCCTGCCGCCGCTCTGGCTGCTGTCACTTGGACTTGCCGCAGCGTCGGCACAGGCTCAGGCTCAGGAGACAGCGGCGCCCGTCGTGGAGGCGCCCATCGCCGCCGAGGCGATCGTTGACGCGCCTGCAGGGATGGCACCTGTTGCAGCGCCCATGGCCACCGAAGCCGTTGTCGCGGCGCCGGCTCCCGATGTACCGGCTGCCGTGACACCTCCTGCGACACCAGTGGTGGACGCGCAGCCGGCGCCGGCTGCAGACCCGACGCCTGTGCCCGTTGCACCCGCAGCGGCGGCGCCTGTCGCTGCACCGCCTGCTGTCGTCGAGCCAGCCGTCCCGGCGGTAGCTCCCGCGCCGCCCGCCTTGGTCATCGCGCCGTTGCCGCCCGAGCAGGCGACCGAGCGTGCGCTTGGTGCCCGCTGCCCGGTGGATCTGGCTGGGCGGCTGGCGGCCCAGGGCGAGCTGCTGATCGGCGCCTGCCAGGGCACGATGCCGGCGCATCTGGCCGCGCTGCTGGTCGCGCTGCCCCAGCAGGACGTCCACCTGCCGCGCAGCTGGCGCGAGCGTGAGGTGCAACAGAAGGTTTGGTTCAAGGCGGTGCCGGGCTACGGCCAGCGCCCGGACTTCATCGCGCGGATGGGCGACATCTGGGTGCGTTCGCTGGAAGGACGCGACGCCGACAGCACGTTCTACCTGGTGTCGGCACCGTTCACCTGCAGCGACAGGGTCGCCAACCGCGATGAGTACGGCGCGGAGCCGGTACGTGTGCCAGCGGGTGACTGCCGCGAGGCCTATGTGGCCCAGCGTGTGTACCAGGTTCGCGGGGACGCCGCGCCGAGGGATGTGACCGCCGATGCCATGCCGGCCATGCCCCAACTGACGGAGGCCGATCGTGCGCGGCAGCTGTCGCGCGACGGCCGGATCAGCCTGGACCACAGCAAGTTGCAGTACGGCCCGGCCATGCGCTGGTTCGTGCAGTACCCGGAGACGGCGCAGAAGGTCGGTCCGCGTGCCTACAGTGACTGGAACCGCGAGCACCTGGCCTTCGTGGTCTGGACTGGGGATCGCTTCGAGCTGCGTGAGAAGGTCGCGCGGGCGCAGTGGCCCTGTGATCCGGTAGCACCGGGCGATCGCGCCTGTGGTGGCTTCCCGGATTCCGGGCCGGATCTGTTCGTGACCGCCGGTGCGTCCGCGCCGGTCGCGGCCTCCAGCCCCTGAGGCAGAGGGCCGAAGTGACGCGGGAGCCGGAATGACCGGCTCCCGCGCTGTTCATCAGGCCTGCATGCTGCGGGTCTGGTTCTGCTGTTGTTCCAGTTGCTGATCGCGGTCCTGTGCCAGACGCTGTCCCGCGGCTTGCTGATCAATGCGCTGGCTGCTCTGCTCCAGCGGGGTGTTCATTGCCACGGCGGTGTCCACCGATACGCGCAGATGCGCCGGGTCGCCGCCCTGGCCCTGCACCGCGAAGCTGCGCGAGGCGTCGGCATTCATCACCACCTCGTCGATGCGCTTGCCGCCTGCAGCGTGCATCTCCGCCGCCAGGCTACCGGCCAACTGCGTACTCATCACATCCGGCACGCGGCCGACGCGAACGTCCTGCGCATGCACGCCACGGATCGCGTCGTTGAACAGCGGGTTGCCAAGATGAGTGGCATCGTCCATGCGCAGCATGCTGGTGTGATGGCCGTTCTTCTCCGCCTCGCGACGCGCCGGCTCACCGGGTTGCAGCGGGCCACGGATGTGGTCGTACAGATCGACGGCACCGCCCGGAATGCCACGTGCCGCACGGGTAACGCCGCGGCGCAGCGATTCGACGTCGTCGCGGTACTCCTCGATCATCTTGGCGTTGTCTTTCGCCAGCTTCTGCGTTTCCGGGTGCTTCAGCACCGAGCCTTCGTTGAGGAAGTTGCCCAGTTTGTGCGCGCCGAATGAGCTGGTGGCCGCGATGATCGGACGGTCTGGAATCAGATCACGCAGGGCGTGATTGCTGAAGCCATTTGCCGCGAGCGTCTTGATCTCATCGGGCTTGGCGTAGATGCGGACCTGGCCGAAGTGCGGCGAGGCGGCGCTGACCGGATCGGAAGCCATGACGTGGTTGATCATGGTGTTGCCGCCTTCCGGAATGCGGTAGCTGAGGCTGACCGCGCCGTAGGCGTTGAAGGTCTCGCCCTTGACGTTGAAGTGGTGCGAGGTGATCTGGGCCAGGGCGCCGCCGAGGGAATGGCCGGTGACGGTGACCTCAGGTGGACGTTGTCCGAGATCCTGGCCTTCCTTCTTGGCGTAGGCGAGGGCACGCTGGGTCAATGCAATGGCGTCCGGGGCCTGCACATTGGTGCGGGCGACAACCATGCCACCGTCGGTGAGGACTGCATCACGAGCGATCTGCTCGGTGCCGCGATGTGCAACGACGATTTCATTGGTATCGACCCGTTGATAGATCGTTCCCTGATAGCCGTTCAGTCGATTGTCGACATGCTCGAGAATCCTGTACTTGTGCCCGTTGATCGGGACGATCTCATCCTGGCCAGGTGCACGACGACCGACCGCGTAATCCTTGTATGCATCTTCGGATAGCGCAGCATAGTCTTGGCTGTTGAAGCTCATTGGCGGACCTCATCGGCTTCAAGCGAAGCGGAGAACAGCGCATTCTGCAGTTCAGGGCGGAACTTGGTCGGGTCTTCCTGGCCGCTTGCGCCGTAGTCAGGAATTTCGTTCACGCGCGGATAGTCCGCACGAGGATAGTGGCGGGTCTCGGTCTCGCCTTTGACGAAGGGGGACGCCTCAATGAATGACAGGAAGCGTGTCTCACCCTCGGCACCAGTGGCCTTCAGCATCGCGCCGGCACCGCTGAATTCCCACTTGCAGACGCCACGGCCGTAGTAGTCCTCATCCAGCATCCGGTCGAGGTACACGGTGCCGCGGTACTCGCCGTCGGCGACCTTGCGCAGCTCCACCGGCTCCTGGCTGGTGATGCGTGCGGCGGTACCGGTGGCCGGTTCGATGTGCCCGCACTGGTCTTCGTTGGTCACGTCGTACTGCGCGACACCTTCGACCACCGCGAAGTCGCCGGGGGCGTCCTTAAGGCGCAGCACAAGCTCATAGGCCTTGCGTGGGCTGGGGTTGAGCTTGGCGAGGCCACGCCCACCCTGGGCGACATCGGCTTCAGCAGCGGCACGTTCCTGGTTCATGGCGGTCTCCGGATTGCAGGCGGTCAACAGAAGCAGAGCAAGGCACGGGATGAATTTACGGCGCAATGTCGGCCTCCAGTAATGAAAGGGGGGAAGAACGGTCGGTCATGGCGAGACGTTCCGTGCGGGTTGGGTCACGAGGGGCGCATCGGAGAACTCTTCTCGATGCGAGGGCAGCGAGCGACCGTCGTGGTGTCTGGACAGAGCCTGCCACGCATTGCCCAGCGCATTGCCGAGCCAATGGCGGAATCCGCCGTGGTAGTAGCGCTCATCCAGCAGGCTTGCCAGGTACAGGGTGCCGTAGTCCGTGCCCAGCAACCTCAGGCGAATCCCCGCTGGCAGGTAGCGGGCGTCATCCGCAGGAGGCGTGACGACCGGTGAGTCCTGCGCACCTGCATGCGCCACGCATGCCGCAGGAGCGACCAGGCAGAGGTAGAGCAGGGGGTAGAAGATCATTCGCAAAGTGCGTCCTGCAGGCAGTTGCAAAGGGATGGGCGTTCCATGCGTGCCTCCTTCCGTGGTGACAGTCGATGCCATTATGGGCCGGAGAAACGCTGTGATTCCATCGTTTCCACGGTCAGAGTGGCAGAAAATTGACGCCAGCCACGATGGGTATCCTAATCCGTGACCCATTTTGCGTATTAACATGCGGCTGACAAAAGTGAATCCGGTGTTCCGTCGCGGCTCAGGCCATCGATGGGACCCGGGTGTCCAGTAACTGCGAAGAGCTACCCATGAACATCCAGATCCGCACCGAAACCACGGCCGACCACGCCGCCATCCATGCACTCACCGAGGCCGCCTTCCGCCAAGCCCCGCACAGCAGCCACACCGAGCAGTTCATCGTCGATGCGCTGCGTTCGCGTGGGGAGCTGAGTATTTCGCTGGTCGCCGAAGCACAAGGCGAGGTGGTCGGCCACATTGCCCTGTCGCCGGTGACGGTCAGCGATGGCAGCACCGGCTGGTTCGGCCTGGGCCCGATTTCGGTGCTGCCCGCATGGCAGGGGCAGGGCATTGGCGCGGCCCTGATGCACGCGGCTCTGGAAGCCTTGCGTCAGCAGGGCGCGTACGGCTGCGTGTTGCTGGGTGAGCCGGCCTATTACGGGCGCTTCGGGTTCCGTGCCGAGCCGGGCCTGGTGCTGCCGGGCGTGCCGGCGGAGTACTTCCAGGCGCTTTGCCTGCAGCCTCCGCTGGCTCAGGGCGAGGTGCAGTACTCACCGGCCTTCGAGGCGACAGCCTGAGCCACGGCGGGCGCCCGTTCAGGGCGCGCGCCAGACGGTCGGTTCGGGTTGCGGCTTCGGAATGCGGTAGCCGCCGATATGCTCGAGAAGTTCATTGGTGCGGCGCTGCTCGACCAGTACCTCACGCAGCAGGTTGCGCACGGCGAAGATGGCGAACGGCACCAGGATCCAGACCAGGCTGATTCCCAGTGCAAACAGGGTCAACAGGGCTTTTGCACCATCCATGGACGGCATTCCTTGATCGAAAGCAGCCACGCTAGCACGCAGCTGCTGCCGACGGATGTCAGGCCTTGTGCCGAAGATGGATCAGCGGATACGGGCGGCCCTGCGAATCCAGCGGCGAACGACCGGTTTCGGCAAAGCCCATGCGCAGGTAGAAGCCCACGGCCTGCGCGTTCTGTGCGTTGACGTCGGTGCTCAGCTGCGGGTGCAGGGCCAGTGCATGCTGCAACAGCTGCCGACCGATACCGGTGCCGCGCACGTCCGGATCGATGAACAGCGCTTCCATGTGGGTGCCGTCGATCAGCATGAATCCCTGCGGCTGGTCCTGTGCATCGACGGCGACGGTCATCGGCGCCTGCGGCAGGAAAGCGGCCACTTCGGCATCGATGGCCTGGCGGTCTTCGGTACTGAGGAAGTCGTGGGTGGCGTCGACGGCGCGACGCCAGAGGTCGACGAGGGCGGCGCCATCGTCGGCGCGCGAGCAGCGCAGGGTGGTCATGGGTTCACCAAGGTGCTTCGGATGAGCGCGCATTATGAAGCCTTCCGGCTGCAGGTGCGGGCGCGGACTCATCCATCGTTGCGGTGGCGGATGAAGGGGCTGTGGGTCGTTGCCTCGGCGCGCAGCACCACGCCATCCTCGAAGTCCTCGCTGTCGTTGAAGGGCACAAGGGGCCACTGCCTCCACCGAGCAAGCCGTTCCAGGTAGTTGCGCGTAGCCATGGCGAGCGCCTCGTCGTGGGCCTGCATACGCTCCGCTGGAAGCCCGGAACGCACGCCATGCACCACATGCGGTTCCATCACCTCGAAGCCGACGTAGCGCAGGCTGTACATCAATGGCCACAGCAGCAACCGGGTGTCACCCTCGCGGCCATCAAGCGCGCACGCCCGTGCCGATGAGCCGGTAGTGACGCTCAGCAGCGCACGCTTGCCGCGCATCACGCCGTGTTCGTGGCGCTGCCGGCTGTTGTACATCGGTCCGTAAACCAGCACGCGGTCCAGCCAGCCCTTGAGGATGGCCGGTGCCGCGAACCACCACAGCGGGAACTGCAGGATCACCAGGTCCGCGGCCCGCAGCAGTTGCAGGTGACGTTGCACATCGGCGGGCAACTGGTCGTGTTCGGCGCTGTAGCGTTGTTCGCGCTGGGCATCGAAGCGCTCGGGCTGCAGGCGCCGTGGATGGTGCCAGGCGGCTTCCAGCGGATCGAAGCCTGCTGCATACAGGTCGACCATGTCCACCTGCAGATGGTCGTGCCGCAGCTGCTCGGCGGCCTGCATGGCCAGGTGGGCATTGAAGGAACGGGGTTCGGGATGGGCCAGCAGGATCAGGGCGCGCATGAGGGAGGGCGTATTGGAATGTGCGACCATCCTCGCGATGCTGGCATGCCCCGGCAATTACGCACCTTGAGGTAACCATGGCTCATCCTGGCGATGTCTATGCCGCCGACTGCTCGGCGCGCGATGCGCTGGCACTGATCTCCGGCAAGTGGGTGATGCTGCTGCTGCCGGCGTTGGCCGAAGGCCCGCAACGCAATGGTGCGCTGCTGCGGAAGATCGAAGGCATCTCGCAGAAGGTGCTGACCCAGACCCTGCGGCAGCTGGAGCGCAACGGCCTGATCGAGCGCTGCGATCTGGGCAGCAAGCCACTGCACGTGGAGTACCGGTTGACCACGATCGCACGCACTCTGGTCGACACGCTTGCGGCCCTGGACCGTTGGGCCGAGCATAATTTTCCGGCCCTGGACGCGGCCCGCGAGCGCTTCGACGCGCGTTAGCGGCGCCTGCACGGCTGCGGGCGTACAATGCGGCCCCGGCGGCCATCCTGGCCCTGCAGAAACGCGAGAACCGCCATGACCGACGCCCTGGGTGTGCCGGTGCACGACACCGACGAACACTGGATGCGCCACGCGCTGGCGCTGGCCGAGCGCGCACAACGCGAGTTCGACGAGATCCCGGTGGGTGCGGTGCTGGTCAGTGCCGACGGCCAGCTGCTGGGTGAGGGCTGGAACCTCAACATTGCTTCGCACGACCCCAGTGCGCATGCCGAAATCGTGGCCATGCGTTCAGGTGGAAAACTGCTCGCCAACCATCGCCTGCTCGGCAGCACCCTGTATGTGACCCTGGAGCCGTGCGCAATGTGCGCGATGGCGATCGTGCACGCGCGCGTTGCACGACTGGTCTACGGGGCCAGCGATCCCAAGACCGGGGCCTGCGGCAGTGTGTTCGACCTGCTCGGCGATGGTCGCCACAACCACCGGGTGGAGATCCACGGTGGGGTGCTGGCCAAGGAAGCGAGCATGCGCCTGACCAACTATTTCCGCGCTAAGCGCGGCAAGCCTCCGCTGCTGCTGGAAGACCACGCCGGCGAGGGCTGAGGGGCTAAAGGGTATGATGGGCGCCTCTTTCCATCACCGGTAGGCCGCGCGCCTGCCCAGCAACGAGGCGACACATGGCGGACAACGGCGCGGCCAACGAACGACTGATCTGGATCGACCTGGAAATGACCGGGTTGGATACCGACAACGATTCGATCATCGAGATCGCCACCGTGGTCACCGACGCCCAGCTTAACGTGCTGGCTGAAGGTCCAGAATTCGCCATCCACCATCCGCTGGAAACGCTGGAAGCGATGGACGAGTGGAACCGCAACCAGCACCGCCGCTCGGGCCTGTGGCAGCGTGTGGTGGACAGCACGGTGACCCTTGCCCAGGCTGAGGCGCAGACGGTGAATTTCCTGGCGCAGTGGATTCCGGCCGGCCTGTCGCCGATGTGCGGCAACTCGATCTGCCAGGATCGCCGCTTCCTGCACCGCCAGATGCCGCGCCTGGAGAAGTACTTCCACTACCGCAACCTGGACGTGTCCACGGTGAAGGAACTGGCCAAGCGCTGGGCGCCGACCGTGGCCGCCGGCGTCGGCAAGAACAGCAACCACACCGCGCTGAGCGATGTGCACGATTCGATTGCCGAGCTGCGTCACTATCGCCAGTTCATGGGCGCGCTGTCGGGGTTGCCCACGGCCTGAACAACGACGCCGGGCATGGCCCGGCGCTACCGGATGACTCGCGAACTGGTAGTGCCGGCCGCTGGCCGGCAATTCAGCGGCCTTCGTGGCGTGTATCAGGTTGCCGGCCAGCGGCCGGCACTACCCTCCGTTCAACTCCCTGGCGCTAAGATCGGCGCCATGAACGAGCCCATCCTGCTCCCCCGCGACATTGCTCACGACGCCCGCGACTGGTCTGACCTGCAGCGGGCGGTGACCCTGCTGGAAGCGCCGACCCTGACCGCGCGCATGGCCAATCTGGTCGGTACGCCGCTGGAGTTCGCGGTGAAGGCGCTGCCCAGCTCGGTCTCCAACCGCATCCACGGCGCGGTGCAGGCGGCGCTGACCAAGTCGGCGCAGGCCGCGCTGTGGAGCATGGACAACACCCCCGGCAAGGGCGCATCCACCCGTTGGCACAAGCTGGCCGCAGCGACCTCCGGTGCGGTTGGCGGCGCTTTTGGTTTTGCTGCGCTGTTCATCGAGTTGCCGGTGTCGACCACCATCATGATGCGCGCCGTGGCCGACGTGGCTCGCAGCGAAGGCTTCGACCTGTCCGAGTTCAGTACCCGCCAGGCCTGCCTGGAGGTGTTCGCGCTGGGTGGCAACTCGCCGCGCGATGACGCCAGCGAGACTGGCTATTACCTGGCCCGGGGCTTCACCACCGATGTGATGCGCCATCTGTCGGCTGAGCTGGCCGGGCGCGTGGTGACCGGCCGTGACCTCACCCTGGGCGTGGCACCGAAGGAAGCCGGCAAGCTGCTGGCGAAGATGGTGGAGAAGGTGGCCGCGCGCTTCGGCGTGGTGGTCACCGAGAAATTCGCCGCACAGGCGGTGCCAATCGTGGGTGCCGCTGCCGGTGCGACGCTCAACACGATGTTCACCGATTACTACCAGGACATGGCGCGCGGCCACTTCATTGTGCGCCGGCTGGAGCGCAAGTACGGCGAAGGCGTAGTGCGCACCTGCTATGACCGCGTGGCGCACGGCGGGGCGTTGATCGAGCCCACGTTGTAACCCGCTTCGGGGTCAGAGCCCTTTGCGTTGCAAAGGGATCCGACCTCGGTTGCGCGCGGGGTCGGATCCCGTTCCGCAGGAAGGGGCTCTGACCCTTGGCCACGCCACCCTTGCCTGCCAGGCACAACTGTTTTGCCACGATCCGCCTGTTGCACTGCGGCATCCATCCCCATCCTTGCGGTCAGTCCCCCCTCAAGAGATCGCCGCCATGTTGTTCACTCCCCACCGTCTGGGCCTGTTGGCCCTGCCCAACCGTATCGTGATGCCGCCGATGACCCGCTCGCGTGCCGCCGACGGCAACGTTGCCACTGCGGAAATGGCCGCCTACTACGCGCAGCGCGCCAGTGCCGGCCTGATCGTCAGCGAAGGTACCCAGATCAGCCCGCAGGGCCAGGGCTATGCCTGGACGCCGGGCATCCACAGCCCGGAACAGGTGCAGGGCTGGCGCCAGGTGACCGACGCCGTGCACGCGGCAGGCGGTCGCATCTACGCCCAGCTGTGGCATGTGGGTCGGGTCTCGCACGTGGCGCTGCAACCCGGCGGTGCAGCACCGGTGTCGTCGTCGGCGCTGCTGGCCGAAGGCGTGAAGGTGTTCGTCGATCCAACCGGCGCAGGCCCGGAAGCGGGCGTGGGCGAGATGATCCAGCACTCGATGCCGCGCGCGCTGGCCGAGGCCGAGATTCCGGGCATCATCGCCGACTACGCGCAGGCCACCCGCAACGCGCTGGCGGCGGGTTTTGATGGCGTCGAGCTGCACGGTGCCAATGGCTATCTGATCAACCAGTTCATCGATTCGCAGGCCAACCAGCGCACCGACGGCTACGGAGGCGCGCTGCAGAACCGGCTGCGCTTCCTGCGTGAAGTAGTGGAGGCGGTGGTGGCGGTGGCCGGTGGTGAGCGCGTTGGCGTGCGCCTGGCGCCGCTGACCACCCTGCAGGGCGCGGTGGACGACACGCCGCAGGCCACCTATCTCGCTGCGGCACACCTGCTGGGCGGGCTGGGCGTGGGCTACCTGCACATCGCCGAGGCCGACTGGGACGACGCACCGCTGATGCCGGTGGCGTTCAAGCAGGCACTGCGCATGGTCTACCCGGGCACCCTGATCTACGCCGGCAAGTACACCGCCGAACGCGCGGAGCAGGCACTGGCCGAAGGCTGGGCCGACCTGATCGGCTTCGGCCGCCCGTTCATTGCCAACCCGGATCTGCCGGAGCGCCTGCGTCTGGGTGCGGAGCTGAATCCGCCGGATCGCGCGACGTTCTTTGGCGGTGGCGCGGTCGGGTTTACCGATTACCCGGTGCTGGAAGAAAGCGTTGCCGCCTGATCCCGGAGGTTGCCGGCCAGCGGCCGGCACTACCAGGGTGCGCGGGGCAGGGTAGTGCCGGCCGCTGGCCGGCATTTCTGTTTGGGATCAGGGCTTGTCGCGCACCAGCGCGTCGGCCTCGACCACGCCGCCATCCTTGCCATGCAGGTACAGGTGCATGTCCTGCTGCGGATACGGAATGTTGATCCCGGCCCTGTCGAAGCCCAGCTTGAGCTGCTCCAGCAGCGTGACCTTGGTGCCGAACCAGTCGGCGGACTTCACGTAGCAGCGGATGCCGAGGTTGATCGCGTGCGCACCCAGCTCATACACCACCACATCCGGTGCCGGTGTCTGTAGCACGCGCGGGTCGGCCTTCATCAGCGCCAGCGCGGTGTCGCGCGCCAGCTGGATGTTGTCTTCGTAGCCGATGCCCACCACCAGTTCGACACGGCGGGTCGGTTCGGCGGTCAGGTTGATGATCGGCGCAGCGGTGATCAACGTGTTTGGAATGGTGGTGTGCTGGTTGTCGGCACCAGTGATGACGGTCTGGAAGATACGCACCTCGCGAACCGTGCCGGTCTGCCCGGCCACCGTCACCACATCACCGACACGGAACGGACGCAGTGTCACCAGCATCACGCCCGAGGCGATGTTGGACAGCGAGTCCTTCAGCGCCAGGCCCACCGCCAGGCCGGCGGTGCCGAGCACGGCCAGCAGCGGGGTGATCTGCACGCCCAGCGTACCAATGGCCAATACCACAACGATCACCAGCGACGTGGCATAGACCACGTTGCGCAGGAAGCTGCCCAGCATTGGGTCCACGCCCATGCGCGCGGTGGCGCGTGGCATCGCATTGGACAGGCGTCGTGCCACCCACATGCCGACCAGCAGCACCACGATCGCGGCCAGCAACGGCACGCCGTAGGTCTCCAGCAGGCGTTCCCAATCGAGTGAGTGGAACCAGGGCGTTGCGGCGGGGGCGGGTGGGGCAGTAGCGAGCATGCGGGCTCCTTTGCGGCGGGGGAGGTGGCGCGCGCGGACGCCAGAAACAACAAGCCCCGCAGAGGCGGGGCTTGCATGCAGCTGAAGTATGGGCCGGCGCCGATGAAAGCGACGTCAGCCCTCAGCAATCACGGTCTCAGCCGTTGGCCTTCAGCTTGGCCAGGCGCAGCCAGGTATCGACCACGGTGTCCGGGTTCAGCGACACCGACTCGATGCCTTCCTGCATCAGCCACTCGGCCAGATCCGGGTGATCGGACGGGCCCTGGCCGCAGATGCCAACGTACTTGCCCTTGGCACGTGCTGCCTTGATCGCCATCGACAGCAGCTTCTTCACCGCCGGGTTACGTTCATCGAACAGGTGCGCGACGATCGACGAGTCACGGTCCAGGCCCAGGCTGAGCTGGGTCAGGTCGTTGGAGCCGATCGAGAAGCCGTCGAAGATCTCCAGGAACTCATCGGCGAGCAGTGCGTTGGACGGCACTTCGCACATCATGATGATCTTCAGGCCGTTCTCGCCCTGCTTCAGGCCGTTCTGTTCCAGCACCTCGATGACCTTGCGGCCTTCTTCCAGGGTGCGCACGAACGGAATCATGACCCACAGGTTGTCCAGGCCCATTTCGTTGCGCACGCGCAGCACGGCCTTGCACTCCAGCGCGAAGGCGGCCGAGAAGCTCGGGTCGACGTAACGGCTGGCGCCGCGGAAGCCGATCATCGGGTTCTCTTCGTGCGGCTCGTAGTTGCTGCCGCCGATCAGGTTGGCGTACTCGTTGGACTTGAAGTCCGACAGGCGCACGATCACGGCGTTCGGTGCGACCGAGGCGGTGAGGGTGGCGATGCCTTCGGCCAGGCGGTCCACGTAGAAGCCGACCGGATCGGAATAGCCGGCGATCTTCTCGTCGATCTTCTTCTTCGTCGCCGCATCCTGACGGTCGTATTCCAGCAGGGCGTTCGGGTGGATGCCGATGTGGCTGGCGATGATCATTTCCAGGCGGGCCAGGCCGATGCCGGCGTTCGGCAGCTGGCCGAAGTCGAAGGCACGTTCCGGGTTGGCCACGTTCATCATGATCTTCAACGGTGCCGGCGGCATGTTGCCCAGATCGGTGGTGGTGCGCTCGAAGCCCAGCTTGCCTTCGTAGATGAAACCGGTATCGCCTTCAGCGCAGCTGACGGTGACCAGCTGGCCATCTTCGATGACCTTGGTGGCGTTGCCCGAACCGACCACGGCCGGCACGCCCAGCTCGCGCGCGATGATCGCGGCGTGGCAGGTACGGCCACCGCGATTGGTGACGATGGCCGATGCACGCTTCATCACCGGCTCCCAATCGGGGTCGGTCATGTCGGCGATCAGCACGTCGCCCGGCTGCACGCGGTTCATGTCTTCCAGCGTCTTCACCACGCGGGCCACGCCGGCGCCGATCTTGGCACCCACGGCACGGCCCTCGGCCAGCACGTTGCCGCCCTTTTCGGTCAGCGCGAAGCGCTCGATCTGGGTGGCATGGCTGCGCGACTTCACCGTTTCCGGGCGCGCCTGGACGATGAACAGCTTGCCGCTGACACCGTCCTTGGCCCACTCGATGTCCATCGGGCGGCCGTAGTGCTTTTCGATGACCAGCGCCTGCTTGGACAGTTCCTGCACGTCCTCGTCGCTGATCGAGAAGGTGGTGCGCAGTTCGGCCGGGGTGTCCTCGATCCTGACGCGCTCACCGGGGACATCCGAATACACCATGCGGATCGCCTTGCTGCCGAGCGAGCGGCGCAGGATCGCCGGCTTGCCGGCCTGCAGGGTGGGCTTGTAGACGTAGTACTCGTCCGGGTTGACCGCGCCCTGCACGACCATTTCGCCGAGGCCGAACGAGGAGGTGACGAACACCACGTCGCGGAAGCCGGACTCGGTGTCCAGGGTGAACAGCACGCCGGAGGAACCGACGCCGGAACGCACCATCAGCTGCACGCCGGCGGACAGGAACACGTCTTCATGCTTGAAGCCGTGGTGCACGCGGTAGGCGATGGCACGGTCGTTGTACAGCGAGGCGAACACTTCCTTGACCTTGTGCACGACGTCGTCGGCACCGGTGACGTTGAGGAAGGTTTCCTGCTGGCCGGCGAAGGAGGCATCGGGCAGATCCTCGGCGGTGGCCGACGAACGCACGGCCACGGCCACGTCGCCGCCGCCGTTGTCGGCGCTCAGCTTGGCGTAGGCGGTACGGATGTCCTGGTCCAGCTGCGGCTGCAGCGGCGCGTCGATCACCCAGCTGCGGATCTCCTTGCCGGCGGCGGTCAGCGCGTTGACGTCTTCGACGTCCAGCGTGGCCAGCTTGTCGAAGATGCGCTTGGACAGGTCGTTGTGCGCGATGAAGTCCTTGAAGGCTTCAGACGTGGTCGCATAACCTCCAGGAACGGAGACGCCCAGACCGGCCAGATTGCCGATCATCTCGCCCAGCGAGGAATTCTTGCCGCCTACGCGGGCCAGGTCGGCCAGACGCAGTTCGTGCAACCACAGGATGTTCTCGTTCAAGCGCGATGCTCCGTTTGGCCATCGCCCGAGGCGGGCTGAGTGGCCGCGTCCGTAGGAAGAAGCCGATATGATGCCGGGCAGACCGCTGTCGGCACAAGCTTGTGTTGGCGGCCCTTTTAGGCTTCGTAGGGGGTAAAAGCGCGCATGTCGACCATCCGTCCGGTGTTCTACGTTTCCGATGGAACCGGTATCACCGCTGAAACCATTGGGCATAGCCTGCTGACCCAGTTCTCCGGGTTCAGCTTCATTACCGACCGGATGTCGTTTGTAGACGACCCCGAAAAAGCCCGGGAAGCCTGTTCCCGGATCCAGGCGGCGGGGGAGCGTTACCAGGTCAGGCCGATCGTGGTGAACTCCTGCGTGGACCAGAGCCTGAGCCTGATCCTGGCCGAGAGCGGGGCCCTGATGCTCGATGTGTTCGCGCCGTTCATCGAGCCGCTGGAGCGTGAACTGTCCAGCTCGCGGGTGAACCGGGTGGGGCAGGCCCATGGCATGGTCGACTTCGACACCTACCACCGCCGCATCAACGCGATGAACTTCGCGCTGACCCATGACGACGGCATCGCGGTGAATTACGACGACGCCGACGTGATCCTGGTGGCGGTGTCGCGGGCCGGCAAGACGCCCACCTGCATCTACCTGGCCCTGCATTACGGGGTGCGTGCGGCCAATTACCCGCTGACCGACGAGGATCTGGAAAGCGACCGCCTGCCGCCGCGCCTGCGCAACTACCGGCGCAAGCTGTTCGGCCTGACCATCGACCCGGACCGCCTGCAGCAGATCCGCCAGGAGCGCCGCCCGAATTCGCGCTATGCCAACCTGGATACCTGCAAGCGCGAGGTGGCCGCGGCCGAGGTGATGTTCCAGATGGAGCGCATCCCGACCCTGAGCACCACCCATACCTCGATCGAGGAGATCTCCAGCAAGGTGCTGGCCACGCTGGGGTTGCAGCGCGAGCTGTATTGATCCGCGCGCCACGACCAACGGTCGTGGCCTACCTGCGTGGTCGGGGCCTACCTCCGTGGCGGGCATCGCCCCTCCTCCGCGGTGGGTATCGACCGTTGGTCGATACCGAGCCCCTTTGGTCGGGGCGATCCCGCCCCCACGTTGAAGCACCAACGTGTAGGATCGACCCATGGCCCGAGCCTTGCCCCGCACCGAACGCATTCCCCGCCTGAGCCGGCTCAGCTGGCTCATGGGCCTGTACGCGGAAAACTACCGGCACCTGGTGCGCCTGTTCGAACCGGCCGGGCTGGTGGCGGGCAGCTACATTTCCTCGATCGGCGACGGCCTGGATGTTCGCCTGGACGTGATCGAGTGCCACCGCTACACGGTGGAGCTGCGCCTGACCTACGACCTGGCCGATCCGGTCACCGGCGAGCCGGATCCCTCGGCCTATGTACGCCTGTACCGTGATGCGCGCCAGGCCGAGACCACCCACTGCTATGTCGGCCGCCGCTGGCAGGACACGATGGGCCTGTACCCGCCGCCGGCAGAGCTGATCAGCCACCGCATGCGGATGAACACCTTCCTCGGCAAGTGGCTGGAATACCTGGCCGAACGTGGCCACGGCGTCGCCACCCTGCGCCGCGATCCCGACGGCGCCAGCACGCCCGCCGAGCGCCGCCTGTCGCTGGTGCGCTGATCGGCCATAATCCACGGCTGACCTGCCGCTGGATGCTGTCATGCCGTATACCCCGATCGTCGCCACCCTGGGCTACGTGCTGTCGCCGGATCGTCGCCAGGTGCTGATGATCCATCGCAACACCCGTCCCGGTGACCACCACCTGGGCAAGTACAACGGCCTGGGCGGCAAGATCGAACCGACCGAAGACGTGGCCGCTGGCATGCGCCGCGAGATCGCCGAGGAAGCCGGGATCGACTGCATGGACATGCGCCTGCGCGGCACCATCAGCTGGCCGGGTTTCGGCAAGCATGGCGAGGACTGGCTGGGCTTCGTGTTCGTCATCGACAGCTTCGAAGGCACCCCGCACGGCGGCAACCACGAGGGCACCCTGGAATGGGTGGATGTGGACAAGCTCGACCAGCTGCCGATGTGGGAGGGTGACCGCAACTTCCTGCCGCTGGTGTTCGACGCCGACCCGCGCCCGTTCCACGGCGTGATGCCGTACAAGGACGGCCGCATGGTGAGCTGGGCGTACAGCCGGCTGTGAGGCGGCTCGCCGGGCATGGCCCGGCGCTACCCGAAGCGTTCGGAGCCGGCAGCGCCGGGCCATGCCCGGCGGGCATTACCGCCGTTGCGCCAGCAGCAGGTGGAAGTGCTTCTCGCGAACCTGCCCGTCATTGCCGGTCGCGGATTCCCGGTGGCTGCGCCAGGCCGAAACGCTGAAGCCGGAAACGCGCAGGGCCAGTTCCACCGCGTCCAGCTCATGCAGCTGGAAGTCGCTGGCAAATGGCAGGCTACGCATGAAGGCCGCGTCACCGAAGGCCAGGCACAGCCGGCCACCCCGGCGCAGCACCCGCGCCAACTCGTCGAGCACCGGCGCCAGGTGCGGCCAGAAGTACAGGGTATTGACCGCCAGCGCGGCGTCCATCGAGGCGTCGGCGACCGGCAGGGCATGGGCGTCGCCATGGCGCATCGCGGCACGCTCAGCCAGTCCGGCACTGGCCAGCCGCTGGTTGCCGGCCTCGACCATGGCCGTGGACAGCTCGATGCCCAGATAGTGGCTGCCGGAGGCCTGCAGCAGCTGCGGCGCGAATGCGGCGTTGCCCGGGCCGATCTCCAGGATCCGTTCACCAGCGGAGGCGGCCAGCAGCCCGATCGCGGCCTGGTTGAGTGCGCCGTTGCTGCGGTTCATCGCGTCGGCCACCTCCAGCGCAGCCTCGCCATGGGGCTGCCGCAGCTGTGCGGCCAGGGTAGGAGCATCCAGCATCATCATCGTCCGTTGCAGAGTTTCGGACGTGGCGGCGGCGGGTCCGCCGGTGACCATAGCGCCGACCCTGCGGCTTGGGAAGTAGGGAAACCCCGCTTCGGGGTGATGAGGAAATGTCCAGCGTCGCAGTCGGTGAGATCTGGTTGTCCACAGGGGGTGTGGATTACGCGTGGGCAACTTTGTGGATAAGCGCCGACAGGCGCCACCCCCCTAGGCTGTCAAGATGGGTGGCGAAAAATTCACCGCCGGTGAGGGCAGGTGAGGGAGCGGTGAAGGATGGCCACTGCCGCCGCTGTCGCCAGCAGCGGTGCTCGCGGTAACCTGTGGCCCTTGATGCTCCGTGAGACTCCATGAAACGTCACTTCTCGATGCTGCGCGAATTCCAGCTGGCCGACTGGTTCACCCTGGCCAATGCTTTCTGCGGCACCGGTGCGGTCTTCGCCGCGATGCGCTTCCTGCAGGACGGCGAGCGCGGCTATCTGCTGTTCGGCATGGCGCTGATCCCGCTGGCCTTCATCTTCGATGCCCTCGACGGGCACATCGCGCGCTGGCGCAAGTCCAGCTCCACCCTGGGACGTGAGCTGGACTCGCTGTCCGATGTGATCTCCTTCGGTGTGGCGCCGGCGGCGCTGGCCTATGCCTGCGGTATGCAGGGCGGCTGGGACTGGCTGGTGCTGAGCTACTTCGTCTGCTGCGGTGTCAGCCGCCTGGCCCGCTATAACGTCACCGCCGAGGCACTGGCCGGCGACGAGGGCAAGGTCAAGTATTTCGAGGGCACGCCGATCCCGACCAGCCTGCTGCTGGTGATCGTGTTGGCCATCGCCGCCGGCACCGGCGCCATCGGCCAGGACATCTGGTTCGGCCAGTGGCAGATCGGGCCGTGGCAGCTGCACCCGATGGTGCTGCTGTTCGCCCTGTCCGGGTCGCTGATGATCAGCAAGACCCTGCGCATCCCCAAGCCATGAGCCAGCCCTGCGGAGGCCTGCGATGACCAGCTCGGCCCACGACCCCGGCAGCAGCGATTTCGAGACCCTGGCCCGGCAGTACTTCGGCGCCTGGGGCGATGCCCTGCGTCATGCGTCCACCCCGGGTGCACCGGCCGGTGACGACCCCGGCAGCTGGCGGCGCCTGTTCGACTGGTGGGGCCAGCTGTTGCCAGAGCAGGGACAGGGCGCGCCGGAAGATGCCGTGCGCCGGTTCCGCGAACAGGCCGGCAGCTGGTACGGCACCATGCAGGAAGTGGCTGCGCGCTTCGCCGGCCGCGATGCCAGCAGCGCCGACGTGGCCCAGGCCTGGCGCGAGGCGGTGCAGGGGCAGGGCGATGGCATGCTGCAGTGGATGCTGCAGGGCGCCCGGGGCAGTACCCACGCAGGTGCCGCGGTGCCCGAATTTGCGGCGTGGCTGCAGCAGTTCCAGTTGCAGGCCGGCCCGTGGCTGCAGAGCCCGGCGTTCGGCCCCGGCCGCGAGCACCAGGCGCGCTGGCAGTCCCTGCTGCGTGCGCAGGAGGAATACCAGCAGCATTCACGCGCCTACGTCGATCAGATCAAGCAGGCACTGGACGAGGCCTTTGCGCTGTTCGAGCAGCGCCTGGCCGAGCACGAGCAGCCGGGCAGCCAGCTGACCAGCGCCCGCGCGATGTTCGACCTGTGGATCGAAGTGGCCGAGGAGGCCTACGCCAAGGTCGCCATGTCCGAACCGTTCCAGCAGGTGTACGCCTCGCTGGGCAACGCACAGATGCGCCTGCGCGCCGGCCTGCAGCGCGAGGTGGAACAGATGAGTGAACGTATCGGCCTGCCGACCCGGAGCGAGATGGACGCCGCACACCGCCGCATCGCCGAGCTGGAGCGCAGCCTGCGCCGCCTGCAGGCACAGGTGACGGTGCTGGCCGGTACCGCCGAGGTGGATCCGGTGGCGCAACCGGCGCCGGCGAAGGTGAAGCCGGCCGCGCGCAAGGCCGCGAAGAAGGCGGCGCCCGCAAAGAAGGCGTCTGCGAAAAAATCGTCCGCGAAGAAGGCTGCACCAAAGGCAGCGCCCCGTACTTCCACGCGGGCGCGTGACCGATGAAAGGACCGCTGGGCTTCAACGCCGATGACCTGATGCAGGAAACCCTGGCCATGCAGCGCAAGCTGATGGAAGGGCTGAAGCTGCTGCCGCAGGTCGAAGATGTTGATTACGGCGTGACCGCCCGCGAGGAGGTCTGGCGCGATGGCAAGGTGGTGCTGTACCGCTTCGTCGGTGAGCAGGCGCCGACCCGGCGCACGCCGCTGCTGATCGTCTACGCGTTGGTCAATCGGCCGTACATGGTTGACCTGCAGGCCGACCGTTCGCTGGTGCAGAAGCTGCTGGCGCTGGGCCAGGACGTGTACGTCCTGGACTGGGGCTACCCGGACCGTTCCGAACGCTTCCAGACCCTGGAGGACTACCTGCTGCGCTACATCGATGGCGCGGTGGATGCGCTGCGCGCGCGCAGCGGTGGTCCGGTGGACATGCTGGGCATCTGCCAGGGAGGCGTGTTCGCACTCTGCTACGCCGCGCTGCGCCGGCAGAAGCTGGGCAAGCTGATCACCATGGTCACCCCGGTCGATTTCCACACCGCCGACAACATGCTTTCGCATTGGGCGCAGCAGGTGGACGTAGACCTGCTGGTGGATACGCTGGGCAACATCCCGGCTGATCTGATGAATGCCAGTTACCTGATGCTCAAGCCGTTCCGCCTGAACGTGCAGAAGTACGTGGGCCTGCTCGACATCCTCGATGACAAGGCCGCGCTGGAGGATTTCCTGCGCATGGAGAAGTGGATCTTCGATTCGCCGGACCTGGCGGGTGAGGCGTTCCGCGACTTCATCAAGCAGTTCTACCAGGGCAACGGGCTGATGAACGGCACGGTGCGGATCGGCGAAGAGGCGGTGGATCTGTCGAAGGTGACCCTGCCGGTACTGAACATCTACGCCGAGCAGGACCATCTGGTGCCGCCGGACGCCTCGCGCGCGATGCGTGGCCGGCTGGGCACGGATGACTACACCGAGTCCAGTTTCCGCGGCGGGCACATCGGTATCTATGTTTCCGGGCGTGCACAACGCGAAGTGCCGGCGACGATCGATGGCTGGTTGAAAGCGCGCGACGCGTAAAGCCGGTTTCTTTTTTTTTGTAGAGTCGAGCCATGCTCGACTGCATGGAGGGTGATGATGTCGCAAAGGATTTCGATGCTGCTTGCTACGCTGCTGCTGGCTGCACCTGTTGCCCACGCTGCCCCCAGCCCGCAGGCGCAACGGGAGATCGCGCAGCTGATCTCCAGCCTGGACGGTTCGCAGTGCCGTTTCCAGCGCAATGGCAGCTGGCACGACGGCAACGATGCGCGCGCGCACCTTCAGCGCAAGTACGACTACCTGCTGAAGAAGGACATGGTGGACAGCGCCGAGCAGTTCATCGAGCGCGCCGCCAGCCAGAGCAGCATGAGCGGCAAGCCCTACCGTATCCAGTGTCCGGGGCAGCCTGAACAGACCGCGGCAGCCTGGTTCGGCGCACGCCTGCAGGCCCTGCGCCACCGCACGCCGTAGACATAGGGGCGGTGTAGAGTCGAGCCATGCTCGACTGCTTTTTCCCGTAGCCCAGGAGAACCGCCATGAACACCACGCCGCGCACGCTGTCGCGTTCATTGAACGACCGCATGATTGCCGGCGTGATGGGCGGCATCGCCCACCGCTTCGGCTGGAACCCCACGCTGGTGCGGATCGTGTTCGTGCTGGTCTCGATCGGCTCGGCGGCCTTCCCCGGCATCCTGGTCTACCTGATCCTGTGGCTGCTGATTCCCAACGAGGCCGATTGAAGACTCCCGTAACGCCCTGGCCGGTCTGGCTGCGCGCGCTGCAGGTGCTGGGCGCGGTGTGGACGTCCCCCAATTCCCTGCTCGGCGTGATCGGCGGCCTGGCCGGCATGCTTGGCGGGGCGACGCTGCGTTGGAGCAGCCGTGACTGTGCGCTGGTGTTCGATCGCTGGCCGTGGGGACCAGGCGGCGCGATCACCCTGGGCAACGTGATCCTGCATACCGGCCATGACCTGGGCATCTCCTGCCGCACCTATGCACATCAGGCCGGATGGGGCGTGGAGCCGCTGATCCGGCTGGATGACCACGAACGCGCGCACGTCTACCAGTACATGGTGCTGGGGCCGCTGTACCTGCCGGTGTACCTGCTGTGCGGCGGGGTGAGTGCGCGTAACCCGTTCGAGCGTGCGGCCGATCATTTCGCCCGGTTCGGGCGTGGCTGGTGGCCGTAGTTTCCAGCCAACGGCGCAGCCCCTCGTGGCTGGCGATGTTTGGTCGCCAAATGCAAAACCGTCGCGCTGGACGGTCGGGTTGGGCTCGCGGGGGACGCCGTGAACCCGTCCATGGGGGCTTGGCCGCGGCATCCATGCCGCGGACACCCCCGCGAACCCAACCCGACCGTCCTCTGACAGATGGCGATGGCCTGCACCACCCACGGAGAAGAAAAAGAACAGCAGAAGCGGGTCGCGCGCTGCGCTTGCTTGTATAGAGCCGAGCCTGCGGTCGGCTTCGCGGACTGGCCTGAAAGCAGCCGAGCGTGGGCTCGGCTCTACAAAAAGCGGCCAGCCAGGCTGCTTTTGCTTTTGATCTTCTTTTTTCTTCTCCGTGTGTGGCAGACGCAGCAGAAATCTGTCAGCGGCCGGGTGGGTGGGGCTGGCGGGGTATCCGCGGCATGGATGCCGCGGCCAAGCCCCCAGGGACGGGTTCACGGCGTCCCCGCCAGCCTCGCCCACCCGGCCAGCCCACAGGAAACCGGCTTTCCGCGATCATCCCAAACCACCCACGAGGGGCTGCGCCGTTTGCTGGAAACCCCCGATTCGTTAGCCGAAAGTTAAAGATCCGTAAGCATTCTGCTGCGATCCCGCAGTCATCTGCATGCAACCGATCGTCATTAGCCTTCGTGACGTTCCAGTCAGGTTCGACGCGGTAAGCTCTTCCTCGATGAGCTCGCAGCATCGCTCATCGAGTGCAGTACGCAGTAGCAATTTGGAGGAAGACATCACATGGCAATCGTTCTTTATGTCGGTGGTAGCAAGGATGGCGAGAAGGGCGTGGTGCCCTACGGCTTCAGTAAATCCCGCGCCGACACCGCGCTGGGGCCGGAGTTCTACACGGAGCGGTTCATGGAACTGCAGGGTGTCGGCAAGGTCCGCCTGATGGCCCTGGAAAGCATGCGTGACGAGATCGTCATGCAGCGTGCCGCCCGCCACTACCGCTGACCTTCGCAACATGCGGCAGGGCGCGCCCACCATCGTGCGCCCGCGCCGGCATCCCAGCCCAGGGCCAGTCCGAGCCCTCTCTTTGCCAGGATGCCGGCGTCCAATCCGGTCCCGCCGCTGAACCTCGCCCCCTGTCAATGCCTTGTCCGGCTCCGTCGTGGATTGCCAGAATGGGGTCTTCCCGTACCGCGGCACAGACCTGAAGCAATGCACGACGCCAAGAACGCCCAGAGCGCGCTCGCCCAGCAGATCGCCCAGACCATCGCCGACGAGATCGGTGCCCAGTCCACCCAGGTACGCGCCGCTGTCGGCCTGCTCGACGAGGGCGCCAGCGTCCCGTTCATCGCGCGCTACCGCAAGGAAGTGACCGGAGGCCTGGACGACACCCAGCTGCGCAACCTGGAAACCCGCCTCACCTACCTGCGTGAGCTGGAAGACCGCCGCGCCGCCGTGTTGTCCAGCATCGGCGAGCAGGGCAAGCTCAGCGACGAGCTGCGCAACGACATCCTGGCCGCCGATACCAAGAGCCGGCTGGAAGACCTGTACCTGCCGTACAAGCCCAAGCGCCGTACCCGTGCACAGATTGCCCGCGAGGCCGGCCTGGAACCGCTGGCCGATGGCCTGCTGAACGACCCGACGCGGGACCCGCAGGTCTTTGCCGCTGGTTTCGTCGACACCGACAAGGGTGTGGCCGACACCAAGGCCGCACTGGAGGGCGCGCGCGCGATCCTGATGGAGCGCTGGGGTGAAGACGCCGCGCTGGTCGGTGAACTGCGCACGTGGCTGGGCGAGACCGGGGTGATCCGTGCCCGCGTGGCCGAGGGCAAGGAAACCGAAGGCGCCAAGTACCGCGATTATTTCGAACACGCCGAAGCGCTGGCGAAGATTCCCTCGCACCGCCTGCTGGCACTGTTCCGCGCACGCCGCGAGGAAATCCTGTTCCTGGAGCTGGACCCGGGCAGTGATGCCGAGGCTGGCCACCAGTACGCGGAAGGCCGTGTGGCGCGCAAGGCCCGCATTGCCGACCAGGGGCGCGCTGGCGACCGCTGGCTGCTGGATGCCTGTCGCCTGACCTGGCGCGCCAAGCTGCATACCCATCTGCTGCTGGACCTGTTCAACCAGGCCCGCGAAAAGGCCGAGGCCGAAGCCATCGCGGTGTTCGGTGACAACCTGAAGGACCTGCTGCTGGCCGCGCCGGCCGGCCCGAAGACCGTGCTCGGGCTGGACCCGGGCATCCGCACCGGCTGCAAGATCGCCGTGGTCGATGCTACCGGCAAGCTGGTCGCCACCGAGACCATCTACCCGCATGAGCCGCGCCGTCAGTGGGAGCAGTCGCTGCAGACCATCAAGCAGCTGTGCGCCAAGCACAACGTGGAACTGATCGCGATCGGCAACGGCACCGCCAGCCGCGAGACCGACAAGCTGGCCGGTGAGGCGATCAAGGCCGCGGCCAACCCGAAGCTACAGAAGGTGGTGGTCAGCGAGGCCGGTGCTTCGGTGTACTCGGCCTCGGAGTTCGCGGCCAAGGAATTCCCGGGCCTGGACGTGTCGCTGCGCGGTGCGGTGTCGATCGCGCGCCGCCTGCAGGACCCGCTGGCCGAGCTGGTGAAGATCGAGCCCAAGGCGATCGGTGTCGGCCAGTACCAGCACGACGTGGACCAGTACCGCCTGGCACGGGCGCTGGACGCACGCGTGGAGGACTGCGTGAACGCGGTTGGCGTGTACGTGAACACCGCGTCGGCGGCGCTGTTGTCGCGCGTGTCTGGTCTCTCCTCGACGGTGGCCGAGAACATCGTGCGCCATCGTGACGACAACGGCCCGTTCAAGCGCCGCAAGGACCTGCTGAAGGTGTCGCGGCTGGGCGAGAAAACCTTCGAGCAGTGCGCCGGCTTCCTGCGCATCGCCGATGGCGACGAACCGCTGGACGCGTCGGCGGTGCACCCGGAAGCCTACCCGGTGGTCGAGCGCATCGTGGCCAGCACCGCGCGCCCGATCAAGGCGCTGATCGGCGATGGCAGCTTCCTGCGTGGACTGAAGGCCGAGCAGTTCACCGACGCGACCTTCGGTGTTCCGACCGTGCGCGACATCCTCAAGGAAATGGAAAAGCCGGGCCGTGACCCGCGTCCGGAGTTCAAGGCGGCGCGCTTCGCCGAGGGCGTCGAGGACATCAAGGATCTGCGCGAGGGCATGGTGCTGGAGGGCGTGGTCAGCAACGTCGCGGCCTTCGGCGCCTTTGTCGATATCGGCGTGCACCAGGACGGCCTGATCCACATTTCGGCGCTCTCCGATACGTTCGTGAAGGACCCGCGCGACGTGGTCAAGGCCGGCGATATCGTCAAGGTGAAGGTGCTGGAGGTGGACGTGGCGCGCAAGCGCATCGCCCTGACCCGGCGCTTGGACGACACCCCGGGCCAGGCCACCAGCCGCCCGGGCCGGCGCGATGAGCGCAGCCAGGGCCAGGGGCCGCGTCGTGACGCAGGTGGCCAGAACCGTGGCCCCAACCGCAGCCCGGGCAATGGTGGCCGCGGCGGCCAGTCGGCGGCGCCGGCCAACAATGCCCTGGCAGACGCCTTCGCCCGCGCCAAGCGCAGCTGAGGAGCGTGTCCCCCGTCACGGTTGATCCGGGGCGGGGGACTTGTCGATTTTCCCCGTGATTGCGCACACTTGCGCCTGAGGGGGGCGTGTGGCCTCCCCGCTGTCTCTGGGGAGGGCCATGACGCCAGCACGACCCGTCGTCTTAATTGACGTCTGCAGCGCCCTGCTGCGGCCGGAGGCTGCCTGCGCGTCCCGGGGAACGGGTTGATGGCCGGCCAGGGAAGCAACGGCAACGGGCTGCTGGAGCGGCGCCTGCAGGAGCTGGCCGAAGAACGCCGCCGGCTGGCGATGATCATCGACGGCACCGCCGCCGGCACCTGGGAATGGAACGTGCAGACCGGCGAGATGCGGGTCAACGCGCGCTGGGCCGAGATCGTCGGCTACCGGCTGGAAGAACTGGAGCCGGTGTGCCAGAAGACCTTCCTGACGCTGGTCCATCCCGACGATATCGCCCTGTCCGACGCGGCGCTCGAGGACCACTTCGAAGGCCGCAGCGACAACTACGTCTGCCTGTTGCGCATGCGCCACAAGAACGGCCAGTGGATGTGGATCCACGACCGTGGCCGCGTGTTTGAATGGGACGGGCAGGGACAGCCGCTGTGGATGGCCGGTGCGCATGCTGATGTGACCGAACTGCAGCAGGCACGCCAGGATGCGGCCGAGACCCGGCAGCGACTGCAGGCGGTGGTCGACGCCTCAGACGAGGTTGCGGTGATCGCCACCGATATCGACGGCACGATCACCCTGTTCAATACCGGCGCACAGCGCCTGCTCGGCTACACCGCCGAGGAGGTGGTTGGCCAGCGGCGCCTGGATGCGTTCCATGACCCGGACGAGTTGAGCGCCTGGCTGCAGCCGCTGGCGGGCGACGACGGCGAGCTACCTGGCGTGTTCGAGGCGCTCAGTGCCCGCGCCGATGGGCAGACCTATTCGCGGCAATGGACGCTGCGTCGCAAGGATGGCCAGTCACGCCAGGTCCGCCTGTCGATCAGCCGCATGGATGGCGCCGATGGCACGCGCATCGGCTACGTCGGCATGGCGATCGACATCACCGAGATCCTGCAGGCGCGCGCCGAAGCACGGCTGTCGGCGGAGAAGTTCGCCGGTGCGTTCACCTCGGCTGCACTGGGCATGGCACTGGTGTCGCTGGAAGGACGCTGGCTGGATGTCAACGACGCGCTGTGCCGGATCCTCGGCTATCCACGCGAAGAACTGCTGCAGGTGGATTTCCAGCGCCTGACCCATCCCGATGACCTGCAGACAGATCTGGCCCTGGTGCAGGACCTGCTGGCCGGGCGGCGCAGTCACTACCACCTGGAAAAGCGTTATCTCGATCGCGATGGAAAGGTGATCTGGGCGCGGCTGTCGGTGTCGCTGGTGCGCAGCGAACGCGGCGAGCCTGTGCATTTCGTGTCGCAGATCCAGGACATCAGCGCCCAGCGCAGCAGTGAGCAGCGCTTGTTCGAAAGTGAGCAGCGCAGCCGCATCACTCTTGATGCGGTCGCCGACCTGGTGCTCAGTGTCAGCCTCGATGGCCGCATCGACTATGCCAATGCGGCTGCGGTGCGTACCTTGGCCGGTGATGGCGCGCTGTCGCTGGCTGGGCACAAGGTGCAGGACGTGCTGGCGTTGACCACCGAGTACGCGCCTGGATCGGTGCTGGATGTCTCGGTGCTGCTGGATCCGGAAAGCAACGCAGTGGACCTGCACGCCGACCTGCTGTTGCGGCTGGGCACGGCGACCATACCGGTGGACCTCACCCGCGCCTGGCTTCGCGATGACGAAGGCCGGGTGCGCGGCGCGGTGTGGGTACTGCGCGACGATACCCAGCAGCGTGCACGCCAGCGCGAGGCGCGACACCTGGCCGAAATCGACCCGTTGACCGAGCTGAGCAACCGCCGCGGCTTCGAGGTGCACCTGCAGCAGGCGATCACCCGTGTCGAGCGCACGGGCCAGGCCGCGTCGTTGATGTACATCGACCTGGATCGCTTCAAGCCGGTCAACGACACCTGGGGCCACCTGGCCGGCGATGCGGTGCTATGGGCGGTGGCCAGCGTGCTGCGCCATGGCGTGCGCGATTCGGATGTGGTGGCACGGCTGGGGGGGGATGAGTTCGCGGTGATCCTGTCCGGCTGTACGCCGCGGCGTGCCGCGCGTATCGGCGGCGAACTGCTGCATACCCTGGCGTCGCTGTCGATTCCGTGGGACCAGGACCGCCTGCATGTCGGGGCCAGCATCGGCATCGCGCCGCTGGCTGGCGGCATGAGCGTGGACCAGGCGGTGGCTGCCGCCGACGCCCAGTGCTACCGGGCCAAGGCGATGGGACGCAACAACGTGCAGGTGCAGGGTGAGGCCAGTGAGCTGCCCGGCGACGACGCGGATGCGGCCGAAGGCTGATCTCAGCCTGTGAGAGGACGCGCGCGAATACTGCGCGCACATCCACTCATGCAGGTGATCCCATGAAGGTCTGGAACCCGGTTGCGATGCGGGCCTACGCCCCGGCGATGGTGGGCTGGTGCCTGGCGCTGGCGGCCTGCCTGCGTCTGGAAGAGGTGCGCGACGATCTGCACGCGCAGGCATTGCTGCCGGTCCTGCAGGGCGGTGCCATCGCCCTGCTGGTGTTCACGCTGTCCTGTATCGGCGGGGCCAGCATCGTGTTGTGGCGGGCAGGCCGGAGCGCGGTGGAGTGATGCGGCGGATGGTCACCGCATCTCCCATGTCATGGTGCGTCAACGCAGCACTTCATCCGAACTGACCAGCTGCACGTCGTGCATCAGGTTGAGATAGGCCTCGTAGTAGCCCTTGTGCGAGGCACCGACGATGGTCAGCATGCGGGTACCCGGCTGTTGGCCGAGTACGTCGCGCATGTTGGCGACCATGCGCAGGTTGCGGGTTTCCCAATAGCCCACGTAGTTGCGGCCGAAGCCTTCCGGCGAGGGCTCGACCAGCGTCGCGCCGAAGTCGCTGTTGTAGGCGACCATCGCGGTTTCAGGCGTGTTGTAGGCGCGATACATCGCGAGCAGTCCGTCTGGCTGGGCAAGGTTGGCTTCCAGTCGTTCATCAGCGGCCCTGCGTGCCTTGACGATGGGATTGTCCCAGGCGCCCCGGATGGCCGCTGCATAGGCCTTCTGCTGGGATGCCGGCGTCGGCGAATCCGCAGTGTGGTCGTCGACCGACCACAGGCGCTCCAGCCCCAGGCGTGCGGCGAGCACGCCGGCCACCAGGCCGGCCTCGTTGCGGCGGGCCATGCGCGTGTCGAGGAACTGCACCAGCTCTGGTGTCAGGCTGTCGGAGGCACGTCGCTCTTCCTTGGGCAGCCGCAGCCATTGGACGACTGCCGAACTGCTTTCGCCCGCGGCCAGGAACACTGCGGCCAATCGGCGTCGCTGGGCAGCGGTTGGCGCCTTCGGCCAATCCGCAAGCAAGCGCTCCATCTCTACGTTGGCGCTGGGAACGTCGAGGCCGGTGGCGGCCTGTGCCGGCGCCGGATCGATGCAGTAGCCCTCGACACTTTCGGCGTATCGGGCCGGATTGCGGCGCATGAAATCGCACTGCAGGCCGGAGAGGTTCTCGATCGCGATCGCGGTCGGCTTCCAGGCCTCCAGCCGCTTCAGCAGTGGCTCCAGCATCGCCGGTTCGAAGGTCTTCGGCAGGCTGGACAGATGCGGGCTGCCCAACACCAGCACCTCGTTCGGGCGTCCGGCGGGTGGGCCCTTCAGCTGGTCGGGATGGAAGGTCGGCCGGTAGCCGGCATCGGCAGCCAGGGCGCCGGTACTGCACAGGCCCAGGAAGAGGTAGCTGGCCAAGCGTGGAAGCATGTTGATCTCCGTGTCCGTGAACGTCCTGCAGGTCACTGCATGCTGGCCGTTTCCCTGTATCCGGGAACCTCCCGTTGGTCATGTAAACCCTTTTGCCTTGCGTTGCATCAGCCTGCTGGGCGAGGCTGTATTCCATGGACAGGTGGTGCATGACATGACATCCGGCAACTGGATGATCGATAGCGCGCGGTTGCGCCTTCGGCCTTTCACGGCCGCGGATGCGGATGAGGCGTTCGCAGCGATCACGCCGGGGCTGACCCGTTACATGGCGTTCGAGCCGCCGCCGTCGAAGGAGGCCTTCGCTGTGGTCTGGCAGGCGTGGTTGCCAACCATCGCCTCGGGCACGGACATCACCTTCGTCATCCGCCGGCGTGACGATGGCGCCTTCCTTGGCTTGGCTGGCCTGCATCGCAGCAGAGACGCCGAGCCCGAACTCGGCATCTGGATCAGCGAGGCGATGCATGGGCAGGGCTACGGCCGGGAAGCCGTATCGGCGGTGTGGTCGCGGGCCTCCGCACACCTGCGATGCGCGGCCTTCCGCTACCCGGTGGCGGAGCAGAACGCGCCGAGCCGGCGCCTGGTCGAATCGCTTGGCGGCATGCCCGTCGCGCGTGAGAAGAATGTGAAGTACACGGCAATTGTCTACCGCATTCCTGCGGCAAAGCATGGAGATGCGACGGGCGTCGCGGAATCCGGTTAAAGCCGCCGACGGCATCGCCGATATCCCCTCTGGATCCCGCTCCAGTCACCCGCTGCAGGACCCCCGGCTGCCCCCGATGGGCGGCCCGCGCCGTGTGTTCCGCCGCTCCCAGATGCTGATCGCGCCCGCACCAGACGTTCTTGCCAGCCGCTCGAGGGGTGCCAGCCGGCACCTGTAGTCCCAGGCAACTGATGTTGCCGCCGGGCATCCCGCCCGTCGGATCGCAACCGCTTACCGGACACCGAGGATCAGACAATGCTCATTCCAGGCTTCACGGCGGGCGCGCAGGCGCCGGCCGAGCTGCATACCCGTTGGTCTCCCTGGCGCGCGCTGTTGGGTGCGTTGGCTCCCCGGCATCGGCCCAGTACCGAGCTGGCGGCGAACGACCGCGCCGAGCTTGAGGCGCAGGTCGCGGCGCTGCACCGCGTGCAGGCGGTCATCGAGTTCGGGCTCGACGGCACCATCCTGCAGGCCAACGACAACTTCCTGCAGGCAATGGGGTATCGGCTGGAAGAGATCCAGGGCAAGCATCATTCGTTGTTCGTCGATCCAGAGCACGCCGGCAGCACCGAGTACCGCGACTTCTGGGCGCGGCTGGGGCGCGGCGAGTATGACGCCGGGCAATACCGGCGCTTCGGCAAGGGCCAGCGTGAGATCTGGATCCAGGCCTCGTACAACCCGGTGCTGGACCGCCAGGGACGCCCCTACAAGGTGGTCAAGTTCGCTACCGACATCACCGCGCAGAAACTGCAGGCGGCGGACTCGGCCGGGCAGCTGGCAGCGATCGGCAAGTCGCAGGCGGTGATCGAGTTCAGCATGGATGGCCGCATCCTCTCGGCCAACGACAATTTCCTCGCCACCACCGGTTACAGCCTGGACGAGGTGCGTGGACAACACCACTCGTTGTTCGTCGAACCCGACCACCGCAGCAGTGAAGCGTACCGGCAGTTCTGGCAGAAGCTCGGACGCGGCGAATACGATGCCGGGCAGTACCGGCGCCTCGGCAAGGGCGGGCGCGAGGTCTGGATCCAGGCGTCCTACAACCCGATCCTTGACCTCAACGGGAAGCCGTTCAAGGTCGTCAAATACGCTACGGACATCACCGCGCAGGTACATGAAAACCAGGCCATGCAGCGGGCGGTGGCGCAGACCCGTGAAGTGGTGGCAGCAGCCAAGGGCGGCGATCTGACCCAGCGCGTGGCCACGGCCGACAAGCGTGGCCCGATCGCTGAGCTGTGCGAGGGTGTGAACTCGCTGGTCGAGGCGATGGCGGCCATCATCGGCCAGATCAAGTTCGCCGCCGACACCATCGCGGTGGGCGCGACCGAGATCGCGCAGGGCAACAGCGACCTGTCGCAGCGCACCGAGCAGCAGGCGGCCTCGCTGGAGGAAACCGCGGTGTCGATGAAGGGGCTGGCCGAGACCGTGCAGCGCACTGCCACCAATGCGCGGCAGGCCAGCCAGCTTGCCGGTGGTGCTGCCGATGTCGCGGCGAAGGGCGGCAGCGTGGTGCATGAAGTAGTCGAGACCATGGCGGTGATCAACACCTCGTCGCGGCGCATCGTCGATATCATCGGCGTGATCGACGGGATCGCCTTCCAGACCAACATCCTGGCGCTCAATGCAGCGGTGGAGGCTGCACGTGCCGGCGAACACGGCCGTGGCTTTGCCGTGGTCGCCACCGAGATCCGCGAACTGTCGCAGCGTTCGGCCAGCGCGGCCAAGGAGATCAAGCACCTGATCGACGAGTCGGTCGCCAACGTCGGCGCCGGTACCGCGCAGGTCGAGAGTGCCGGCCGGACCATGGACGAGATCGTGGTCAACGTGCGTCGGGTCAGCGATCTGATGACCGAGATCAGCACCGCCGCGCAGCAGCAGAGCGACGACATCCAGCAGATGAACCATGCGGTCGACCTGATTGATCAGGGCACCCAGCAGAACGCAGCGCTGGTCGAGGAGGCGTCGGCGGCGGCGCGCAGCATGGAGGAGCAGTCGGCGCAGCTGCTGCACACCGTGGCCGGTTTCCGCGTGCAGGGCGCGGCCGGGCATCTGCACGGGGCAGCGGTGCTGCGCGCGGTCTAGGCGCGCCGGTCGGGCCGTTCGCTCCCGGCCGTGGCGGCCGGGGCGCCGTGCACACGGTTGCGCCCGGCGTGCTTGGCCCGGTACAGGGCCTGGTCGGCGCGGTCGACCAGGTCGCGCGGATCGCCATTCTCGCGGGCGGCCTGCCAGGCTACGCCGATGCTGATGGTGACGACGGCTTCGGCCGCCGGCAGGCCGGCGGTTTCGACTGCCGCGCGCAACCGTTCGCCCAGGCTCAGGGCATGGGTGATATCGGGCGAGGGCAGGGCGGCGATGAACTCTTCGCCGCCATAACGGGCCAGCAGGTCGTCACCGCGTTGCAGGCAACCATCAAGGATCCCGGCGACCGCGCGCAGCCGGCGGTCACCTTCCGGGTGGCCATAGGTGTCATTGAGCCGCTTGAAGTGGTCGATGTCGATCATCAGCACGGCCAGGCCCAGCCCTTGGCGGCGTGCGCGGCGATGGGCGCTGCCGAGTGATTCGTCGAAGTTGCGCCGGTTGCCCAACCCGGTCAATGGATCGCGTCGAGCCAGTGCTTCCAGTTCGTCACGCTGGCGCTGGATCTCGACCTGGGTCAGCACGCTGCGTAATGCATAGCCGAGCATGGCGCCGATGAAGCCGACGATTGCCAGTGTTGGATGCAGGCGTGAGACCAGCAGTGCCACCATCATCAGCAACAGGGGCAGCATCAATGGAACACCAGCATCGACGACACGGCGCAGATTGCGCGATACCGCTACCGCGGGCGGCCGCCATGGGCTGCCTGCCATCACTGCGAGCAGTACGAACAGGCCACTGATCAACAGGTCACCCCAGCCGCCGTCGGGCACCTGGGGCTGGTAGTGATTGATGTAGAACGCGAGTAGAAAATAACCCAGCGCATAGGTCGTCAGGGTACGGAAGAAGTCACGCCGATCGGCATTGTCTTCGGCCAGGAAGCGGATCAGCGCGAAGCAGAATACGAGACCGTTCTGCACGGTGCTCATCGCGTTCAGACCCTGCATCCACAGGGCTGCATCCAGGTGCACCAGCGCCCGCGTGTGCACGTAGTACAGCAGCCAGAGCACGGCAATGATCGACAGGTCCACGGCGCGCACGTAGCGGTTGCCGCCCCCAGGGCTGGCCGCCACGTAGGTCAGCGGTATCCGGTAGAACACGTAGAGGATCAGCGACGACAGTGGCATCTGTGCCTGCCCGCCGCCATCCGCGATGCGGTACAGCTGGGCCAGCAGGGCGATCGAGAACAGGCCGACGGCGAAGCCGAGCAGCCGCCACTTGCAGGCGGCCCGGCTGTCGCGGGCACGCCGCACACATGCCAGCGCCGCCAGAAGGGGGGCAGCCATCAACAGCAGGAAGGAGCCTATCGGGTCCTGAGGGCCGATCAGAGCAATGACAAGCGCGTGCGTGACCAGAAAAAACAGTGCAGCACGCAACGTCATGCATTCCCCCGCCCCCAGGTCCGGCTGCCCTCAAGATAGGCAGATGCACGTGAGGCTTGCAAGAAAAGTGTGCGCTGCGTCCATTGGCAACGTTGTCAGTGGTTGCCGTTGTGTTTCAGCACGATGACGCGGTGTTCTCGATGTGTGCGTACATCCAGTAGTCAGCGGTCTGGCCGCGGACCTGGCGATAGGCGCGGAGCAGTCCCTCGCGCTGCATGCCGATGCGTTCCAGCACGGCGATCGAACGGGTATTGCTGTCCAGTACCGTGGCCTGGATGCGGACGAGCGCCAGTGTGGTACAGCCCCAGGCCAGTACGGCGCGCGCCGCGTTCGTGGCCAGTCCCTGTCCATGCCAGCGGGGATCGAGGTCATACGCGAGCTCGGCGCGGCGATGCTGAAGATCGATTCCGTTCAGGCCTACGGTGCCGATCAGCAGGTTGTCTGCATCGGCCAGTGCCCAGCGCCGGTCGACCGGCGAAGCTGTGTAGCTGCTGATCAGGTGGCGTAGTGCTTCTGGAGAAACGTCACCCCAGCTGGTGTGTTCGGTCACGCCGGGCAGCGAAAGATAGCGCGACCAGGCGACAGCATCATCCGGCCGCAATGAGCGCAGGCGCGTGGGCGGGGTGTCGGGAAGCAAGGGGTGCAAAGGGGCGGGCATGGCTGCCAGTGTCGGCGTTCCAAACCCGGAAATGCAAAAAGGCCAGGTCGGGGACCTGGCCTTTGATGCAGTGGTGCCGGTGAAAGGACTCGAACCTTCATGGGGTCACCCCCGGCTGATTTTGAGTCAGCTGCGTATACCATTCCGCCACACCGGCAGGCAGCGTGCGAGTGTAACCGAGGTCGGCAGGGCTTTCATAGGGGGAGGGGCGATCGGGGCGCATCCTGTCGGCTTCGACCCCATGGTGGCTATACTGCGGCCGCATGTATGCCTCCAGGAGCGGTAGCCGATGACAGTGTTGCAGGACCTGAGGGTGCTGGTGGTCGAGAACGACGAGATGAGTGCTGCCTTGCTGCAGATGCAGCTGGTGCATGCCGGCGCGACTGTGGTCGGGTTGGCGGCGGGCGTGGCCGAAGCGCTGCGTCTGTTGGAAGATTCGGCGCCGGACGTGGCGCTGCTGGACTATCGCCTTGCCCGCAATGAAACCAGCGAGCCTGTCGCAGCTGCGCTGTCGGCGCGTGGCGTACCGTTCGTGCTGGCCACAGGGATGCTGGCCGAGCAGTTGCCGGAGTCGATGCTGGCCGGTGTGCTGCTGGTCAAGCCGTACCTGTCGGCGGATCTGAGCCAGGCGCTGGCGCGCGCGGTGGGGCGCTCCAGCGCGAAGGCCTGAGCCGCGCCGCTCAGGCGACTTCCTCGTACACGTAGCGGATATCCTCGCGGTCATCGAGAATTCGGTACTGCCGCGCCAGGTCGTCCGGATCGGGATTGAGCCAGGCGTCAAGATGTTCCTTGCGGATGGGCACTACGCCGCGATCATGGCCAGCCGCAGCAACGTCGCCGGGCGGTGTGTCGGTGATGGTGGCGAATGACAGCAGGCGGCCCTCCGGGCCCTCCCATTCCGCCCACAGGCAGGCCAGCAGCAGGTCGCGCGGTGGATCGGGACGGAACTCCAGCACCACGTCCTGTTCCTTCTCGTCTGCGCCGAGCGTGCGTCCCGTGATGGCATGGCGCGGCACGTGCTCGTAGAACGCCTGCACCACCACCACGCCGTGGCGCAGGCCGAACGCACCACGCCAATAGCCTTCCAGGCTGTCGCGCCGCGCGTTGTAGGTACCGGGGTAGAGCACATCGTTGCGTGCGGGCTTGTCGGGAAGCCGGCACTGGTAGCGCATCGGCTTGATCACCCGCTTGCCGTTCTCGCTGATCATCACCGGCGCATAGGTGCCAGGGAAAATCCTGTTGTCGCGTGGCAGCAGTTGCACCCGGTGCAGGTCTTCAAGCCGGGCTTGCGCGCGCTCGATGCGGTTGCCGGCCACGCGCAGGTCGTTGCGTGCTTTCTGGGTAGGGCGGGTCGCCAGAGTGGCGTTGGCGACATCGCGCCGCTCGCGCTGGCGGGTCAGATCCGCTTCCAGTTCGCGCTGCTCCTGCGCATGCCACTGCTGGATCTTCGCCACGATGTCGCGGCCCTGCTCGGTGCGTGCAGCAGCGAAGCCGTCATCCATCGCCTTGGGTGTCTTCGGTCGCTTCTTGCCCGGATCGTGCGCGTACAGCTCCGCGAATTCTTCCAGCGACAGGATGGCGCCGAACTCCCGCACCAGCTTGGCGTAGTCGGCGCGGATCAGGGCGGAATAGCACATGGGGAATCTGCCGGGATGGATCGCAGCAAGTGCGACGGGGATGCGGCAGGATAGCCCGACCTATAGGGAGATACCGCATGAATGATTCCGCCACCTGCCAGTTCCGCGAGGCTGTGCCAACCGTCGAGGGCTACTGCCAGTTGCGCGTGCTGGCCGGCCTGAGTGCCAAGACCGCGGAGGCCGCGGAGCGTGCGCTGCCCAATACCCTGTTCGGTGTGTGTGCCTACCAGGGCAACGAGCTGGTGGCGATGGGGCGGATCGTTGGTGATGGCGGATGCCACCTTCAGGTCTGCGATATCGCGGTGTTGCCGCGCCTGCAGGGGCAGGGCCTGGGCAAGGAAGTGATGCGGCGCCTGAGCGAGTGGATGCAGGGCAACCTGCCGCCGTCGGCCTATGTAAGCCTGTTGGCCGATGGCGAGGCGCATCGGCTGTACGCGCAGTTCGGTTTTGCACCAACGGCACCGGCATCGATCGGCATGTATCGGCGGTTCTGAGGCGCAGTCCAGCGTTTTCCATCCACACATGGCATGGATCTACTGCAGAGTCGGGGTAGATCCACGCCATGCGTGGATGCGTTCCGCCAGCAGATCGCAGGCAAAGAAAAACCCCGGTCGAAACCGGGGTTTTCAAGAATTGGCGTCCCCACGGGGATTCGAACCCCGGTCGCCACCGTGAAAGGGTGATGTCCTAGGCCTCTAGACGATGGGGACGCACGAAAACTTCAAGTTGTAGATTCTTCGACGGCCTAATGTCGAAGTGGTGGAGCCAAGCGGGATCGAACCGCTGACCTCCTGCATGCCATGCAGGCGCTCTCCCAGCTGAGCTATGGCCCCATGAAACATCGGATTCTGCTGGGAGCAGAGTCCGTTTGAAACTGGCGTCCCCACGGGGATTCGAACCCCGGTCGCCACCGTGAAAGGGTGATGTCCTAGGCCTCTAGACGATGGGGACGCACGAAAAACTTCAAGTTGTAAAACCTTCGACGGCCTAATGTCGAAAGTGGTGGAGCCAAGCGGGATCGAACCGCTGACCTCCTGCATGCCATGCAGGCGCTCTCCCAGCTGAGCTATGGCCCCGTGTTACCGAGCCGCCCATCATACCTGCGTGTTCACATTTGTGGAAGCTTTTTTTTAAGCTTTTTTCGTTCCGGATCAACCGTAGCCACGAGGGCAGGGGAACCGCAACGCCACAACCTGAATACCGGTGGACGGTGAACAAAAAAGACCCGGTTATCGGCCGGGTCCTCGTTGTTCGTGATGAGTGGCGTCCCCACGGGGATTCGAACCCCGGTCGCCACCGTGAAAGGGTGATGTCCTAGGCCTCTAGACGATGGGGACGCAATTCTCATCAATGTTCTTTAGCGACCTTTCGACGGCCTAATGCCGAAAGATTGGTGGAGCCAAGCGGGATCGAACCGCTGACCTCCTGCATGCCATGCAGGCGCTCTCCCAGCTGAGCTATGGCCCCACGTCGCTGAGGAGCGAAATAATAGCCTTGCCCCAGGGGGTTGGCAAGCATTTGTTGCACTTTTCTTCACGTCGATTGCGACGTGGATGTCGCTCGCCTCGGCTCATGCAGTGTCGTCGGTCAGCGCGGCCAGGATCGGGCATTGATCCAGCGTGCCGTGCCCCGGGCAGGCATCGACCAGTTGTGACAGCGCGTTGTGCATGCGCTGCAGTTCGGCCATCCGCTGCGCGATATCCAGCAGGCGTGCCTGGGCCGTGTCGCGGACGCTGCCCATGTCCTGCTGGTGGCGATCACTGAGCGCGAGCAGCTCGCCGATTTCTTCCAGGCTGAAGCCCAGTGATTTGGCCCGGCGGATGAAGCGCAGCCGGCGCAGGTCCTGCTCACCGAAGATGCGGTAGCCACCGGCCGAACGTGCGGCGGTGGGCAGCAGCTGCTGGCGCTCGTAGTAGCGGACCGTATCGATGGGCACGCCAGCCTGGCGGGCCAGTTGTCCAATGTTCATGGCTGATTCCTGCGGGTGCTGCCGGACATTGTGAAGCCTTGAGTCTGGTCAAGAGTCAAGACTTCGTCCCGAGACGCGTATTCAGCGCACTTTGCAACTTTCTTCATAGCCCTGCCGTTGGACCAGTTCCTACCCTTCGCCTGAACCGGCCATTCGATGGCCTGCAACGAACCGAGGAGGTGGTCTGTGGAAGGATTCAGGAACGAAGGATTCGTCGAGGTCGCGGTGGTCGAGTACCCGGGAGGCGATCCCTCGGCCGCCTCGGTGCTGGCCGAGATGGCGCACGTGGCCAATCGCCTGGCCCAGCAGCAGCGCCGGCCGTTCAAGCGCGTGCTGGTTACCCGCTGGATCGTGCCAGCCAGCCAGACCGGCGTGCATCGCATTGCCGGGGCGGAAATGCTCGACGCCGCCATTCCCGCGGTAATCGCGGTGCCGGGCCAGATCAGCCCCGGCGCCTGCCTGCGTGCCGACGAGATCCTGCTGGACTGGTTGCGGGCTCATTACGACGGCGGCAGCCTGCTGGCCGCCGCCAGTGATGGTGTCAGCGTACTGGCCCGCGCCGGATTGCTGGCCGGGCGTACCGTCAGCGGACCTGATCTGGCGCGGCACCCCGGCCTGCAGGCACAGGCCGCCAGCTGGGTGCCGAGTGAACGTGCACTGGTCGATGATGGCGATCTGCTGACCGTCGGCGGTTCGCAGGCCTGGCGCTTCCTGGGGCTGCGCCTGCTGTACCGGTTGCACGGGCAGGGCGTGGCCAGCGCGGTGGCACAGCAGTTGGGGATCACCGTGCCGGCGACGATTCAGCAGGATCTGGAGCGTTTCAGCGCCAATTTCGCCCATGGCGATCGTGATGTGCTGAAAGCGCAGCGCTGGCTGCACACCACAGCAGCACGCGGCGCCACTCTCGCCGCGATCTGCGAGATCGCCGGGCTGGAGCCGCGGACGCTGCAGCGGCGATTCCTGCGGGCCACGGGGCTGCGCCCCATCGAATACTGCCAGCGATTGCGCATCGCCAAGGCACAGACCCTGCTCCAGCAGGGGGCAGGCATCGATGAAGTGGCCTGGGGTGTGGGCTACGCGGATCAGAGTGCTTTCCGACGCCTGTTCCTGCGCATCGTTGGCATGACGCCGGCCAATTATCGCCGCCACGTCAACAGCAAGCGGCGTGAGCGGCCGTTGATGCCATCGGTGGCGGGCAGCCTGCGCGGCCTGCCGGTCCCCTCGGCACTGCAGTTGGGACGCAGTGCGGCTTAGCACCTGATCAGATGTCGCGCTTGCAACGTGGGCGCGTCCCTTCGACCATGCAGCCAGTGGACGAATGAGCAGGTGAGCTGATGTCGAGTGTTGGGCCGGTGCCGATGCCGGTGGTATTGATTCTCGCGTGCGTGCTGCTGGCGATGGCCGTGGCCCATTTGTGGCCACGCCGGAAGGACGGGGGGCCGCTGCCCTCGGCGGCAAGCATGGTGCTGGACATGTTGCTGATTGGCCTGCTTTGTGGCCGCATCAGTTTCGTCGCCTTGAACCTTGCCCTGTATCGCGAAGCGCCCTGGAGCATTCTGCAGATCGCAGACGGCGGCTATCACCTGCCGGTAGTGCTTGTTGCCGGACTGGCGTGGGGGCTGTGGCGGTTGCGGCGTTGGCGCGCCCTGCGTGCGCCGGTTCTGGTCGGCGCATTGATGGGGGTGCTGCTATGGGCGGGCGGCAGCCAGATGCTGTCCGCCTGGCAGGAACGGCAGATGCCGCTGCCGACGTTGCAGGTGGCTGATCTTCAGGGCGGGAAGGTTGATCTGCAGCAGTTCCGGGGAAAACCGCTGGTGCTGAATCTCTGGGCGACCTGGTGCGGGCCCTGCCGGCGCGAGATGCCGGTGCTGGCGGCCGCACAGCAGGCACACGCGGATGTGCAGTTCGTGTTCCTCAACCAGGGAGAAACCCTGGGCGAGGTCCAGGGTTTCATCGCTGGCGAGCGACTCATGCTCGGCAACGTGTTGCTTGACGATGACGCTGCAGCATCCACCGTGCTCGGCGTGCAGGCCTACCCATCGACCCTCTTCTTCGATGCCGAAGGACGCCTGCGCGAACTGCACCTCGGCGAACTGACTGCAGCGGGTCTTGAACACAAACTGCGCCGGCTGCGGTAGCCTGCGCGGGCATCTCACTACGGAGTTCCCATGTTGTCGACTTCCCTGCGCACCGTTCCTGCGGTGCTGTTGCTGCCGGTCATGCTGGCGTTGGCCGCCTGCAGCCAGGCACAGACACCGCCGGGCAAGACTGCCGCGGCACCGGCAGCAAGTGCTGCGGTCTCCGCCGTCAAGGGCGACCGCCCGGCTGTGCTGAAGGGCATCGAGAAGCATGGCTTCGAGGTCGTTGCCGAATTCGACGCACCGGGCGGCCTGCGCGGCTTTGCCGGCGTGGTCGGCGGCCAGCAGCCGGCCGCGGCCTACGTCACTGCCGATGGCAAGCACGTACTGGTTGGCAGCCTGTTCGATGCCGAGGGCAACGATGTGGCCGCCGAGGCCGTCGAGAAGCTGGTTGCGCAACCAATGTCGGCCAAGATGTGGACCAAGCTGGAGGCCAGTGCATGGGTGCGCGATGGCAAGGCTGATGCACCGCGCGTGGTCTACACCTTCAGCGATGCCAACTGCCCGTACTGCCACAAGTTCTGGGAAGCGGCGCGGCCGTGGGTCGATGCGGGCAAGGTCCAGCTGCGTCACATCATGGTCGGCGTGATCCGCGAAGACAGTCCGGCCAAGGCGGCAGCCATCCTCGCTGCGCGGGACCCGAGTGCAGCGCTGCTGCAGAATGAACATGAGTTCGATCGTGGCGGCATCAAGCCGCTGCCGAGCATCAGTCGCGAGATCGCTGGCAAGCTCGACGCGAACCAGGTGCTGATGCTGGAAATGGGCTTCCAGGGCACGCCGGGCATCCTGTTCCAGGATGCGCAGGGTCAGGTGCAGCGTCGCGCGGGCCTGCCGCAGGGGGCCGACCTGCAGACGGTGCTGGGCCCGCGCTGAGTCGCGACTCTCATCTCGAATGACCCACAGGCCCGCATGGCAGCATGCGGGCCTGTTGCTTTTCGTGATCAAAACGGACGTTGCGGCCTGCGCATGACTTGTTCGTCATCACGTCTGAATAGTGACTGACATCAAGCCTTGCGCTTTGATTCCAATCAAGGCCAAAAACGACAGGCAAATTAGCCTGTGAGGCATGGAATACAGCGTCAACGCGCGATGGATGCCGCGCTCGCCACGCCCTGATCGGGGTCAGCCGGCACAGCCATTCACGACAATCTCACCCCGTGCTTGTTACCCAGACCGCTGCGGTCGCCACCTCTCTGGCAGCGCGGCCTTGTTGGGGTCGACATTGGTGCGGGCAGGACAGTGTCATCGTCCTGCGGCCTGCGATGTGCAGGCTGACTGGTGTCGTCAACGCGGTATCCGCATTTCGAGCAACGGCAACGTGAGGCCGGAGTGGCGCATGCGTGCGTCCCGCCATCGCGCTGCAAGTGTTTGTCCAGGGAGGATGCAATGCGCTTGGCGGTAGTGAGTCTGGCCTGTTTGACCGCGTTGGCGATAACACCGGCGCATGCGCAGCAGGATGACCGGGAGGATGCGCAGGCCTTGCGGCGTGAGATCACGGCCATGCGGCAGGCACTTGAAGGCATGCAGCAGCGCTTGGACCGTCTCGAGCGGCATGATGGGGCTGCTGTATCCGCCAGCGCACCGCTGCCAGCGCCCGAGATCGCGCCCACCGGTAGTGCCAACCTGCTACACCCCACCCAGGTGCCGGGCGTGGCGCCGCCGGTGCTGCCACTGCGCGAATCGGTGGCCGATCCGTCCACCGCTGCGTCGCGTCCCGACAGTGCCGCTGGTCCGACCGATCCCGATCTGAAGGGCTTCTTCGCTATTCCAGGTACCGACACGGTGATCCGTATCGGCGGCTACGCCAAACTCGATGCCATCGCCGATTCGCGTGCGGCCGGCGACGAGGACCAGTTCATTCCGTCGTCGATGCCCGTGGGCGGCCGCCATCGTGACGTGTCCAACTTCAACATCCACGCCAAGCAGACCCGTTTCAGCTTCGAGGCACGGCGCCCGACCACGCATGGCAACCTGCGCTTCTACCTGGAGAATGATTTCTTCGGCAGCAGCGATGGCTACCAATTCCGCCTGCGCCATGCCTATGGCCAGCTCGGCAACACCTACGCCGGCTATGGCTATTCCAGTTTCATGGATCCGGACAGCCTGCCCGATACGCTGGACTTTGCAGGGCCCGGCGGCGCCGGTTACCTGCTGGTGGCAGGCATCCATCACAGCTTTGCGATGGGCAAGGGCAACACCCTGACCGTCGCCGCGGAAGATCCGAAGACCGAACTGGCCGGTGCCAGCGATGCGCGGGCTGCGGTCAACCGCTTGCCGGATGTGACGGTGACCGCGCGCATGGAGCGCGATTGGGGCCACCTGCAGCTCGGCGCGGTGGCACGCGGCCTGGCCTACGACGGGGAGGGCGAGCGCGATCGGCGCGCCGCCGGAGGCCTGCAGCTTAGTGGCTCGGCGGCGGTAGGCGAGCGCGACCTGCTGCTGTTCGGTGCCCTCGGCGGGCGCGGCCTCAGCCGTTACACCGCCGACCTGACCGGCTCCGGACTGGACGCGGTGGTCGGTGCCGATGGCCGCCTTGATGCGCTGGACCTGCACGGTGGATTCGTTGGCTACACCCACTACTGGTCCGAGCTGTGGCGTTCGAACCTGATCTTCGGCCAGCTGACCCTGGAGCGGAATGCCGCATTGGCGGCCGACGCATTCCGTCAGAGCCGCTACGGCGTGTTCAACCTGATCTGGAGCCCGGCACCGTCGTGGACGATGGGCATGGAGCTGCTGTACGGGCGCCTGGAACAGCAGAGCGGCGCGCGCGGCGACACGGTCCGGGTGCAGGGCAGCCTGCAATACAACTTCATCAAATAGGCGCAAGCGGTCGTACGCCAGCGTAACCGTCCCCACGCCCGGTTGTACCGGGCTCATGCCAGTACAGGAGATTGTCATGGCAGAAGCAAAGAAAATCGGGGTGGTCGGAGCCACCTTCCTCGTCGCCGGCAACATGATGGGCTCAGGCGTGTTCCTGTTGCCGTCCAGTCTGGCCAAGATCGGCACCGCCTCGATCTGGGGCTGGCTGATCACCACCGCCGGTGCGCTGCTGCTGGCCTTCGTATTCGCCAAGCTGGGCAAGCTGGCACCCAAGGCGGGCGGCCCCTATGCCTATGCACGTGACTGGTTCGGCCCGTACATGGGCTTCCAGACCAACACCATCTACTGGTTTGCCAACTGGATCGGCAACGTCGCCATTCCGATCGCGGCGGTGGGCTACTTCAGTTACTTCTTTCCGATCCTGTCCGAGCCGCTGGTACGCTGCATCGCGGTGCTGATCCTGGTATGGGCATTGAGCTTCGCCAACATGATCGGCCCGGCCTTCGTCAGCCGCGTGCAGACGGTCACCACCAGCTTCGCGCTGGTGCCGATCCTGGGCATCGCCATCTTCGGCTGGTTCTTCTTCGATGCCGACATCTTCAAGGGCGCCTACAACGTGTCCGGCGAGTCGAACTTCGGCGCGATCTCCAGTGCCGCGGCACTGACCCTGTGGGCCTTCATCGGCGTCGAATCCGCTTCGGTCACCGCCGGCGTGGTGGAGAACCCGGAAAAGAACGTGGCCCGCGCCACCCTGGCCGGCGTGTTCCTGGCCGCCATCGCCTACATCGCAAGCTCCTCGGTGATCATGGGCATGGTGCCCAATGGCGAGCTGCAGACCTTCTGATGCCCCGTTCGCACTGGCTGCCGCCAAGGCCGTCGGTGGCTGGGGCGGTGCGCTGGTGAGCCTGTGCGCCTTCATCGGCGCTGCCGGTTCGCTGGGCGGCTGGATCCTGCTGACCGCACAGAGTGCCAAGGCGGCCTCCGATGATGGCCTGTTCCCGAGCATCTTCAGCAAGACCAACAAGGACGACGTGCCGGTCAAGGGCGTGCTGATCGTGGCGGTGCTGATGACCCTGGCGGTGCTGGTCACCTCCACCTCGGAAACCGCGTCGGCCCAGTTCGACGTGATCACATCGGCGGCAGTGGTGCTGACCCTGCTGCCCTACATCTACTCGTGCGTGGCCTGCTACTTCGTGGTCGAACGTTCGCACACCCTCGTCCACACCGGTGCGTTCTGGACCCTGACCAGCCTGACCGTCGTGTACTGCCTGTGGGCGATCTACGGCTCGTCGGGAACCATCGTGCAGTACGCCTTCCTGTTCGTGCTGTTCATCACCGTGTTCTATCCCTTCTTCAGCGAGGAGCGCCGCCAGCAGCGGCAGCGCGCCCGCGAGGCATCGGCCATCAGCGCCGGCGCCCAGCGTTCCTGAGTTAGACAAGGAGAATCAACGTGTACTTCAAGTCCCTGGACTATCCGGTCATTGTCATCGACAACGACTACGAGTCGCCGCGCATCGGCGGCATCCTGATCCGCGCCCTGGTGGAGGAGCTGCGCAGCAACGACCAGCGCGTGCTGTGCGGCCTGAACCTGGATGATGCCCGCGCCGGTGCCCGCACCTACGTGGCAGCCTCCGCGGTGCTGATCTCGATCGATGGCAGCGAGGAAGTGGATGGCGAGTTCCAGCGCCTCACCGCCTTCCTGCGCGAGCAGAGCGCGCGCCGCGCCAACCTGCCGGTGTTCCTGTACGGCGAGCGCCGCACCATCGAGAAAGTGCCGAGCAAGCTGCTCAAGTACATCCACGGCTTCATCTTCCTGTTTGAAGATACCAAGAGCTTCATCTCGCGGCAGGTGATGCGCGCGGCCGAAGACTACATGAAGAACCTGCTGCCGCCGTTCTTCAAGGCATTGATCCACCATGCGGCCGAGTCGAACTACTCCTGGCACACGCCAGGCCATGCCGGCGGCGTGGCGTTCACCAAGTCGCCGGTCGGCCGTGCATTCCATCAGTTCTACGGCGAGAACACCCTGCGCAGCGATCTGTCGATCTCGGTGCCGGAGCTGGGTTCGCTGCTCGATCACACCGGCCCGATCAAGGACGCCGAGAACGAGGCCGCACGCAATTTCGGTGCCGACCATACCTTCTTCGTCACCAACGGCACCTCCACTGCCAACAAGATCGTCTGGCACGGTACGGTGGCCCGCGGCGACGTGGTGTTCGTCGACCGCAACTGTCACAAGTCGCTGCTGCACGCGCTGATCATGACCGGTGCGGTACCGGTGTACTTCACCCCCAGCCGCAACGCGCACGGCATCATCGGCCCGATCAGCCTGGACCAGTTCACGCCGGAGTCGCTGCAGCAGCGCATCGCCGCCAACCCGCTGGCCAGCCAGGCTTACAAGGCCGGCTCCAAGCCGCGCATTGCGGTGGTCACCAACTCGACCTACGACGGCCTGTGCTACAACGCCGAGAAGATCGCCGACGAGATCGGCAGCGCGGTCGATTTCCTGCATTTCGACGAAGCGTGGTACGCCTATGCTGCGTTCCATCCGTTCTACGAGAACCATTACGGCATGGCCAAGGGCAAGCCGCGTGAGCAGGATGCGATCATCTTCACCACGCATTCCACCCACAAGCTGCTGGCTGCGTTCTCGCAGGCGTCGATGATCCACGTGCGCAATTCGGCGCAGCGCAACCTGGATGCCGAGCGCTTCAACGAGTCGTTCATGATGCACACCTCGACCAGCCCGCACTACGGGGTGATCGCGGCCTGTGATGTGGCGTCGAAGATGATGGAAGGCGATGCCGGCCGCTCGCTCGTACAGGAAATGCATGACGAAGCCATCGCCTTCCGCCGCGCGATGCTGCACGTGCGCGATGACCTCGGTCGCGACGACTGGTGGTTCAGCGTGTGGCAGCCGACCCAGGTCGAGCGCAGTCTGGACAAGGGCGATACGCCGGCGCCGCTGGTGGCCAAGCGCGAGGAGTGGTACCTGCAGCCGGATGCGCACTGGCATGGCTTCGAGAACCTGGTCGACGACTATGTGCTGATCGACCCGATCAAGGTGACCCTGCTGACCCCGGGCCTGGCGATGGACGGCAGCATGGGCAAGCTTGGCATTCCGGCAGCGGTGCTTAGCAAGTTCCTGTGGGGCCGCGGCATCACCGTGGAAAAGACCAATCTGTACTCGGTGCTGTTCCTGTTCTCGATGGGCATCACCAAGGGCAAGTGGAGCACCCTGGTCACCGAGCTGATGGCGTTCAAGGAACTCTACGACCGCAATGCGCCGCTGAGCCAGGCACTGCCGACGCTGGCTGCCGACTATCCGAATGCCTACGCCGGTTGGGGCCTGCGTGACCTCTGCGACGCGCTGCATGCGTTCAACCAGGAATTTGCCGTGGCCAAGGTGATGCGTGAGATGTATGTGGATCTGCCGACGCCGGTGATGACCCCGGCCGATGCCTACAACCACCTGGTCAAGGGCGAGATCGAGCGGGTCGACATCGAGCAGATCAGTGGCCGCATTGCGGCGACCATGCTGGTGCCGTACCCGCCGGGCATCCCGACCATCATGCCGGGTGAGCGTTTTGGTGACAGCGACGAGCCGATCATCCAGTCGCTGCGCATCGCCCGCGAGCAGAATGCGCGTTTCCCGGGCTTCGAGTCGGACGTGCACGGGCTCATCATCGAGCAGGAGGGGGATGCGGTTTCGTACAAGGTGGAGGTGCTGAAGGCCTGACCGGCAACGGTCGGCCGTTCGGCGAACGATGGATACCGCGCGCGAGCAACGCATCCTGACGTTCTCGATCGGGGTCACCCTGGCGGTCAGCGCGGTCGGCTTCATCGGTGGCCTGCTGGTGGGATCGCAGGCCATCCTGTTCGACGGCGTGTACAGCCTGGTCGACGTTGCCATGACCCTGGTGTCGTTGTCGGTGCTGCGGCTGGTTGCGCGGGAACAGAGCCCGCGCTTCCAGTACGGCTACTGGCACCTGGAGCCGATGGTCGAGGCGCTGGGCGGGGTGATCCTGTCGCTGGCCTGCGTGTACGCGCTGGCCAACGCGGTGATCGGTTTGACCACGGGCGGGCACGAAGTGAAATTCGGGCCCGCGCTGTGGTGGGCGGCATTGCTGAGCGCCAGCAACCTGGCGATGGCGGCGTTCGTCGCGCAGCGGGCGCGGCATCTGCGCTCCGCGCTGTTGTGGCTGGATGTACGGGGCTGGTTGCTGGGTGGGTTGATGAGCCTGGCGGTGGTGCTGGCCTTCGTGTTGGCGCTGGTCCTGCACGGTGGCGAGTGGCACCACTGGGTGCCGTACCTGGATTCGATCGTGCTGGCGTTGATCAGCCTGGCGGTGCTGCCGGTGCCGGCGCGCAGCGCGTGGAAGGCCATGCGCGAAGTGCTGCAGGTGGCACCGGATGATCTGGACCGGCGCGTGCAGCGGGTGATGCAGGCGTTCGTCGCCGAGCGTGGCTATGCCGGTTTCACCAGCCATGTGGCGAAGATGGGGCGGATGCGCTTCATCGAAATCCACGTGCTGGCCGACCCGGCCACGCCGCTGGGTTCAGTGGGCGAGGTCGATGCGATGCGCGATGAGATCGCGGTACGGCTGGATGCGCGGGGCAGCACGTTCTGGTTGACCATTGATTTCACCGCAGACCCAGCGTGGACGTGACCACGCTTCTGTAGAGTCGAGCTTGCTCGACTGCTTCTGGTCGGTGGAAGTCGAGCAGGCTCGAGTCCACGGGAACGCGTGATCGTTGCGCATGGCGGACTACTCTGTTGCACAGGACCCATTTGACCTCAACCGGAGTTGAGGTCACAGACTGCCGGCATCCCCCACGAGGCGCGCGGCATGAACCTGCTGACCACACCGGACCTCAGCCATGGCCTGATGGAACTGTTCAATCCACCGGGTCTCTACGATCCTTCGGCCAACGGCTACTCACACGTGGCGGTGGTGCGCCTGCCGGCACGGGTGATCCATGTCGCAGGGCAGGGCGGCGAAGATGCCCAGGGCCGCCTCTCGCCCAGCTTCGAAGAACAGGTCGGGCAGGCGCTGGACAACCTGCAGACCGCGCTGCGATCGGCGCAGGCAAGTCTGGCCGATGTGGCGCGGCTGCGCATCCTGGTGGTCGACCACGATGAGGACCGGCTGGGCATCATTGCCCACCAGGTGCGACGGCGCTGGCCGAACCGCGCGGCGCCCACCTGCACGCTGATCCCGGTGCCGCGACTGGCGTTGGACGGCATGTTGTTCGAGATCGAGGCGGAGGCCTACGCCGCCTAGCGCAGGTAGTACTCCACCGGCACCACCAGTTCCTGCGGTGCCTTCAGTTCATCGGGAATGGGCGGCAGCGGCTGCGCGCGACGGAAGGTCTGCAGCGCAGCGTCATCGAGCATCGGCTGGCCACTGGACTGCTCCAGCCGCAGCGCCAGCAGGCGACCTTCGCGGTCGATGCTGGCCCTGACCCAGGCAGTGCCCTGCTGCCGGCGCGAGCGCGCGGCGGCAGGGTAATAGCGGTAACGCTCCAGCCGTGCCATCAGGCGGGCTTCCCACTGGTCGCTGGCGGCGCCGGCCTGGAAGTCCGCCGGTGGCGCGTCTGGAGCGGGCGGCGCGGCCGTGATCGATGCCGGTGCGGGACTTGCATCGGTCGCGGCCGCAGGCGGGGCGACCGGCAGCGGCTTTCGACCCGTCCCGCCCGTTTCGCTGGCGGCCAACTCGCCCTCGCGCGCGGCGGTAGGCTTCGGTGGTGGCGGCGACTTGGTCGGTTGCGATGCACGCGCCTGCTGCGCCTGGCTGGGGGTATCGGCCTGGCGCTCCTCTACGGGCTGTGGCGGCGTGGCCGGTGCCAGCAGGCGCAGGCTGATGCGCACGTCCTGCTCCGGCGGTGGCAGCATCGGCGGCATTGCAACCCAGTGCACCAACAGCAGCAGGGGCAGCAGGTGCAGGACGACGGTGATCACGATCGCCTGCCAGTGTTGGCCGCGCTCACTCATCGTCCAGCACCCACAGCAGATCGGCATCAGCAGCACCGACGGTTTCACCCGGCGAGGCCAATGCGATCACCAGCGCAGGCGTATCCGGTGACAGGTAGCCCGGCACCCCGGTGCCGCGCAGCACATGCCAGCGACCGGCTACCAGCAGCGCGGGTGCGGGGGCTGCGGTCAGCACCTGTGCCATGCGCGTGTCGCGGGCCTGTTGCACGGCCAGCATCCCTTCCAGCATCGGTGCCGCGTCTGCGTGCTGGGCCAGTACCACATCCGACAGGCGTTGGCGGGCGGCGGCCAGCGGGAACCGCACCGCATCAGCGGACGCCAGGTGGGCGTTGACCTCGACGCGCGCGAGATTGCCGCCGAACAAGGGGATGCCGGCAGCGGTGGCGTCCTGCACCAGCCCGCCGTAGGCGGTCCACGGCCATCGTGTATCCCAGCCCAGCAGCTCCTGCAGGCGTGCACCGTCGGCATGGTTGCCCTTGGCCAGCCAGCGCTGCACCCGCTGCAGGCGCGGCTGGCGTTCGCTGGCAATCATCTCCAGCACCAGCGCGCCTTGTGGACGCTGCTGCTGCAGCGCGTGCAGCAGCCAGCGCTGGGCAGCGTGGTCACCGGCCAGGTCGTGGCGTTCGCCCAGCAGCAGTCGCGGGGCGTTCGCTGCGCGCTTCACGAACGCAGCTTCGTCCAGGGTCTGGCCGCTGGCGAGGTCCAGCACCGTGCCGGGCATCGGCTGCGCGCTGGCCATCGACGCGAGCGCGAGCAGGTACAGCGGCAGCCAGCGACGGCTAGAACGCCACATTGACGCCCATCGAGACGGTACGGCCACGGCCGTTGCCGCGGTCCAGGATCGGGCTGAAGATGCTGTCGATCGAGGCATTGTTGTCGTAGGCCTTGTTCTGCAGGTTTTCGATGTTCAGCCACAGGGTGGTGTTGGCCTGGGGCTTGAAGCTGGCGTAGAAGTCCAGCAGCACGCCGGTGCCGCCGGTCTTGCGGGTCTGGAAGAAGTCGTAGCCTTCCTCGGTCGGGCCGGAGTACTCGGCGCGCAGGCCGGCCTGCACACGCTGCTGCCACCAGCGGCCGCCCACGTCCAGCGTCCAGTAGCGGTCGGGCAGGGCAGTGATGTCTTCCAGGTTGACGAACTCGATGGCCGGCGCACTGGTGCGCGAGCGGGTCCAGCTCAGCGTGGCGTGGTAGTGCTCGCTGGCGTAATGGGCTTCCAGTTCGATGCCGCGCATGCGCACCACGCCGGGGTGGTTCATCCAGCGCGTGGTGGCGCTGAAGTCGTCGGCGTCCAGCACATCGGTCCAGGCATTGAGCTGCGGATCGCTGTCGATCGGCACCACGAACGGTTCCACTTCCGGCGGATGCACGATCAGCAGGTACTGCGGCTTGATGTAGTCGCGGATGCGGTTGTCGAAGCGGGTGACCCGCAGTTGTGCCAGGTCACCGTCGACCAGCAGCGAGTCGGTGCTGAGGTTGGCGCCGAACTGCAGGTTGCGCGAGCGCTCGCGGCGCAGGAACGGATTGGCGCCGATGCCGTCGGCGACGCTGGCGTCCTCCAGCGGGATCTTCTCGAAGAACATTTCCTGCACGCGCGGCGGCCGCGACGTGCGCGAGACCTCGGCGAACAGCTGCAGCCAGTCGGTGGCCTGCAGTGAAACCGCCAGGCTCGGGCTGAGTGCGCGCTCTGTGCGACGCACGTCGATGTCGCCGCCATTGATCTCCGCGCACTGGCCGGGCACATCCGAGCACGCCGGGATGTGACCACGGATGCCGAAGCGGTCCTGGCGCAGTCCTGCGGTCAGGGCATAGATGTCGTACTGCAGCTCCAGCGTGCTGAACACACTGTCCAGCTGGCTGCGACCCTGCGGGTTGGCACCGCGCAGGATGGGCGTATCGGCCACATAGATGTCCGATTGGTGCTTGATGCCGGTGTTCCAGCGCGCCTGCAGTGCACCGATGTCGAAGCGGCTGGTGTTGTCCACGGTCCAGCTGCTCAGGCTGCTGTGGGTGCGGCGGCCGATGTAGCTGGAGTCCTCCACCGGCGGGTAGAACAGCCGGGTCTTGTTGCTGGCGAAGGTCGCACGCAGGTCGATCCACGGCGAATAGGGCGTGTAGTGGTAACTGGCGCGCTGGTTGCGCGCGGAAATCTGCCACGGGTAGTTGTGGTAGAAGTCGTTTTCGTAACGCATGTGGCTCAGGTCCAGCCGATGCTGGTCGCTGGGCTGCAGGCGCGCTTTCAACAGCCAGCTGCTGGGCTGCTGGCTGCCCGGGTCGGCGTTGTTCTTCTGCCCGCGTGCGGTGGCGTATTCGCTGCTGCGGCTGCTGCTGGCGGCGGCCAGCAGGCCGAACTGGCGGTCCCCACCCTCTTCGCTGTGGCGCCAGGCACCGGCGAAGGTACGGCCACTGCCGTAGCCGTTGTTGCCGTGGCGGTAGCCCGCACGCAGGCCCCAGTCGCGCCCCTCACCGAGCAGATCGTCGATATCCAGCGTGCGGAAATTGGCACTGCCGGCCAGCGTACCGGCGCCATCTCCGCCGGCGACCGCGCCGCGCTGCACGTCCACACCGGCCAGCAGGAAGGGATCGACATAGGCGAACGGACCGCCCGAGCCATGCCCGGCATTGTTGCGGAAGGTCTGGGTGACACCGTCGATCATGGTGTTGACCCGGCCGGCACCGGTCATGCCGCGGATGTTGACCTGCAGGCCAGGTTGGCTGCGCGAATGGAAGCTGTGGGTGCCGGGCATCGAACGCAGCAGGCTGTTGCCTTCCTGGCGTTCGGCCATCGCCACGCGCTCGCTGCCGACCGTGGGCGCGAAGCCATCACGGGTGGCCGGTACGTACTGGCTGGCGCCGGTGCCCGGTGCATGGCCGTGCGCGGTATCGCCCTGCACCCGCAGCGGCCCGGTGCGACGGCTGCCATCACCCGGTTCGGCGGGCGCCGGTTCCAGGGTGGCGCGGCGTGCATCAATGAAGCGCGGGCGCAGGCCGCTGCCTGCAAGCAGACGGGACAACGCCTGGGCGTCGTCGAAATCACCACGCAGGGCAGGGGCAGCGTGGCCGGCGGGCAGCGCCGCGCCGATCACCAGATCGACGCCGCTCAGGCGGCTGTAGGCATCCAGCGCGGCCGCCAGCGGCTGTGCGGGCAGATCGTAGTGGCGGCTGGCAGCCTGCGCCTGGGCGCTGGCAGGCAGCAGTGGAATCGCGCTGGCACAGGCCAGCGACAGGGCGAGGACAAGGGGGCGGTGGCACAGCATCGGGGGCTCCAGGAGGTGACGCAGAGCGTCGTCATCCTGGGTAGACGCAGTGGCAGGGCCGATGTCAGGGTGCATCGTGCTGTTCCCCGCGTGGCGGCAACCACAGCTGCATGCCCGCGCCGAGACGCAGCACGCGCACATGCAGCTGCGTGGCCAGCTGGTCGCGGTTGCTGGCCGCACCGTCGGCACTGCCGAGCAGGGTGACCGGCTGCTGGCGCAGGCGCTCGCCGACGACCCACGTGTGCCCGCCATGCCAACGGTCCAGGCCCCTGGTGACTTCAGCCAGGGGGGCCGACACCCAGTGCAGGCGCCGTTCGCGCCAGGCCAGGACACTGCTGTCTGCCTCTGTCGCGATCGCCGGCGTGTTTCCATTGAAGCGAAGCTGCTGGCCCTCGCTGGCCTGCACGCTGCTGGCGCCGCTTTCCACGCGGACGCTGTGTTCGGTGACCGTGACCACGCTGCTGTCGCCCTGCACGGCCAGATCAAATGCGGTTCCCAGTGCGGTGACGGTGCCCTGTGGGGTGTGTACCTGGAATGGCCGGTCGGCATCGGCGGCGACCTTGAACCAGGCTTGCCCTCGCTGCAGCTGCAGCTGGCGGCGCTGTGCGTCGACGCGCACATGCACTTCGCTGCCCGGCGACAACAGCACATGCGAGCCGTCCGGCAGGGCTTCATCACGGATCTCGCCGGCGGCAGTGCGCAGTACCTGCGCGGCAGGCGGCGAGGCGTGGCGGCTGTACAGGCCGAGTGCACACAGCAGCAGCACTGCAATGCCGGCCTCGCGCAGGCGGCGGCGTTGCCTGCGTTGCTGCTGCCGCTGCAGGCTGGGCAACGCTGCACCGGCCTGCCACAGCTGCTGCAGGTGCTGGTACTGCGCGGCATGGCGCGGATCGGCCTGGAACCACTGCTCGAATGCGTTCTCGTCGCGGCCACCGTCGTGCCCATCCAGCCACCAGCGTGCGGCTTCGCGCGCGATCGCGTCCTGGCTCATGCGCCCGGTACCTGCTGCAGGGCGACCAGAGCACGCAGCAGATGGCCATGCGCGGTCTGCCGGCTGATGCCGAGCTGGCGGCCGATCTCGGCCAGTGCCATCTGCTCCACCCGGGCCAGCAGGAACACCTGGCGTGATCGCGGCGGCAGTGCGGCGATGATTGCATCGAGATGGCGCAGCTGTTCGGCGTCGAGCAGGCGTTGCTCCGGCAGCGGTGCAGGATCGGCGATGGCGTGCAGCTGCGCGTCATCCAACGCCTCTTCGCGACGGCGCTGGCGTTGCCGGTAGTGGTCGGCGATCAGGTTGTGGGCAACGCGGTACAGATAGGCGCGGCCATTGTTCAGCAGGCCGCTGGTGGCGACCTTGACGACACGCAGCCAGGTTTCCTGGACGACGTCATCGGCGTCGCTGCGTTGCGGGAGTTTGCGGCGGACATGGGCGTGCAGCGGCCGGTAATGGGCCGCGCACAGATGCGCGACATCCGTCGGTTCGACAGGCGTGGACACGGGGCGGGCGACAACTGGGAAAGGGAACAGCCCGCGGCGGCAAGGGCAGCGGCTGCACCTTACAGCAAAAGAGAATCATTTGCATCAGCGAGTGCGGGCGGTGAACGACGCACGGCCGCCCGTGGGGTTACCGTGGTGGGTAATCGCAGTGGATCTGCAACGATTCGGTCGGGTTGTGATGCAGCACGAATCCGCAGTGCTGCAGGCTGCGCTTCACCCGCGTGACCGGCTCGGCATACTGGGCGACGCGGCGGTGCTGCCAGCGCGGCGGGGTGAACACGCCCAGGGGCAGCAGCCGCAGCCGCTTGCCGTGCAGTACCAGTGAGACATCGACATGGCGGCCATCGATGTCGTGGCCGTTGGCGCCGAAGATGGCGTCGACTTCATCGTGGCGCCGCGGGTAGCAGGTGCGGAAGAGGGCAATGCCGAGCCGTCGCACCGCGCGGCGGAAGCCGCCGAGGTGGCTGTGGCAGGGTTCGAAGCCGCGGGTGAGCAGCAGGCGCAGTTCGGCAGGTAGCAGCGCTTGGGCATCGAGCAGGCGCTGCAGCACGTGCGCTTCAATCTGGATGCGGGTGGAGGGCCAGCGCGGGGCGATGAGTAGCCCGTGGTGGCTGCCGCGTTGCAGGGTCAACATCGCGGAAGAGTGGCATGACGGGATGCTATCGGGTAGTGCCGGCCGCTGGCCGGCAGATTCGAATGCCGGCCAGCGGCCGGCACTACCGTGACGATCGTCAGATGTCGCAGTACTGGATCTGCGAAGCCAGCACGCGCAGGCCATCGGCATTGCTGGACAGGATGCGTTCTTCGCCGACACCTTTCTGCCGCTGCAACTGGAAGCCCTGATCGGCAGGCAGCTGCGCGGCGATGTTGTCCATGCGCCGCAGGGCATCGGGACCGCTGCAGTCGAAGTGGCCCCAATAGACGCCATCGCGGTGGATCTGCAATCGGTAGTTCATCGCGGCATCTCCGGTAGGTCCTGCAGCCAATGGTCGAACATCGCGGTGGCGGCAGCGGCCAGTGGTGCGCCGTAGCGGCGTGCCTGCGCGCGCAGATCATTCGGATCGATGCCGGCCTGGGCCAGCTCCAGGGTGTGGCCGATCAGCCAGCGCTCGAACTGGCGCGCGTCCAGTTCCGGATGGCATTGCAGGGCCAGCGCGTGGTTGCCGATGGCGAAGGCCTGGTGGCGGCAGGCCGGCGTGCTGGCCAAGCGGCGTGCACCCGCTGGTAGTTCGAACGTCTCGCCATGCCAATGCAGTACCGGAATGCCCTGCAGTGCCTGCAGTGGTGAGCGCTGGCCTTCATCGGTCAGCAGCAGTGGTGCAAAACCAATCTCCTTGCCACCGCTGGGAGCGACGCTGGCACCGAGCGCGCGGGCCATCAACTGTGCGCCGAGGCAGATGCCCAGGGTCGGCCGCTGCTGCTGCAGGCGACGCTGCAGCAAGGTGATGCTCTCGGCCAGGAACGGATAGGTATCCGCATCGTTGACACTGATCGGCCCACCAAGCACTACCAGCAGCTCGGCAGAGTCGACCGGATCGAGCGCATCGATACCGGCCTGCAGCACCTGCAGCTGCCAGCCTTGTGCCAACAGCAGAGGCTGCAGGGTGCCGAGGTCTTCGAAGGCGACGTGTTGCAGAACGACTGCGTGCTTCATGCCAGGGCTCCGCTGTTCGGCCAGTAGAGGCTGTCCGGGGTGGCGCGGGCGCCGAAGATGGCTTGGCCGACACGAACCACGGTGGCTCCTTCCTCGATGGCGACTTCGAAATCGCCGGACATGCCCATCGACAGCTGCGACAGGTCGAGACCAGGCGGGGCGGTGCGTTGCAGCTTGTCGCGCAGTTCGCGCAGGCGCACGAAGCAGGCGCGCACGCGCTCGACGTCGGGGGTGAACATGGCCAGGGTCATCAGGCCGCGCACGCGCAGGCGATCGAAGGCCGGCAGCTGCTGCACGAAGGCCTCGACCGCGTCGGGTTCCAGTCCGTACTTGCTTGGCTCGGCCGAGGTGTTGACCTGCACGAACACATCCAGCGTGCGGTCTTCCAGCTGCAGGCGCTGCTGCAGGGCCTCGGCCACGCGCAGGCTGTCCAGCGCCTGGAACTCGCTGGCAAAGCGCGCCACGTAGCGCGCCTTGTTGGTCTGCAGATGGCCGATCACCGACCAGTGCACGCCCAGGTCGGCCATCGTTTCGGCCTTGCGCTGTGCTTCCTGCACCTTGTTCTCGCCCAGTTCCTGGCAGCCGGCGGCCACCGCCATGCGGATACGGGCGTCATCGACGGTCTTGCTGACCGGCAGCAGGCGCACGCTGGCCGGGTCCCGGCCGACGCGGGCGCAGGCATCGGCGATGCGTTGGCGCACCGTGACCAGGTTGGCGGCGATCTGTTCAACGGACTGGGCGACGGGCCAGTCGGCAGCGGCAAGGGGCATGCGGGCACCTCCAATGCAGGGTGGCCAGGGTGGGATACACTGGCACAGGACAAGATATATTTTGGCATAGGACAAAATGAAAATCACCGGGCATAGCGCCGAGTCGATCTTCGACAGCATCCGAGATGGCATCGGCAAGGGCCGCCTGCCGGCTGGTAGTGTGCTGCCGCCGGTGCGTGAGCTGGCCGAGCAGCTGGGGGTGAACCGCAACACCGTGGCTGCTGCTTACAAGCGCCTGGACGCGGCGGGCCTGGCCAGTACCGCTGGCCGTCGCGGCACGGTGGTACGTGGGCTGCCGCCGACGCTGGCGCGGGAGGGCAGTACGCCGGGGCTGGCGCTGCAGGACCTGGCCGGTGGCAATCCGGATCCGCGCCTGCTGCCGAACCTGCGCCTGGCGCCGGCCGCACCACGGCTGTATGGCGTGGGCACGGTCGACCCGAGATTGCAGGCGCTGGCACGGGCCTCGCTGGATGCGGACTGCCCCGAGGGCTATGCGCTGGAGCTGACCCATGGCGCGGTCGATGGCATCGAACGCCTGCTGGCGGCGTGGCTGTTGCCGGGTGATCGCATCGCGGTGGAGGATCCGTGTTTCCTCGGCAGCCTCAACGTGCTCAACGCCGTGGGTCACGCGCCGTTGCCGGTGGCGGTGGATGCGCATGGCATGCAGGTCGATTCGCTGCGTGCGGCATTGGAGGCCGGCGCACGGGCGGTGCTGCTGACGCCGCGCGCGCACAACCCGACCGGGGCCAGCCTGGAAGCGAAACGGGCACGGGCGTTGCGGCAGTTGCTGGCGGCCTACCCGCAGGTGGCGGTGCTGATCGATGATCACTATGCGCTGCTCTCGCAGCAGGCCTATCACTCGGTACTGCCGCTGGATGGCCGGCGCTGGGCGCTGCTGCGTTCGTTGTCCAAGCCGCTGGGTCCGGACCTGCGGCTGGCCTGGCTGGCCTGCGATGAGGAGACCGCATCGCGGTTGCGGCTGCGATTGGCGTCCGGCACCGGCTGGGTCAGCCACCTGCTGCAGGATGCAGCGACTTCGGTGTTGGCGTCGGCAACGCAGCGGGCGAAGATCGCCTCGGCAGGTGAGCGCTACCAGCAGCGGTTGCAGTCGCTGCAGGAACTGCTGCGTGCGCGTGGCGTACCGACACCGCAGCCGATGGAAGGATTGAACCTGTGGCTGCCGTTGCCAACCGACAGCCATCCGCAGGTGCTGGCACTGGCTTCGCGCGGATGGCATGTGCGCGCAGGCGAAGTGTTCGCGGTGGCAGCGCCGGGACATGGCCTGCGCATTACGTGTGCGGCGCTGGGATCGGCGCAGCTGCGGCAGCTGGCCGATGATCTGGCGGCGGTGTGCGGTCTGTAGAGTCGAGCTTGCTCGACTTTGCTTCGCCTTTGTAGAGCCGAGCCATGCTCGGCTGCTGTTGTGTAGAAGCAGTCGAGCATGGCTCGACGCTACAGAAGCAGATCAGGGTGCGGCGTTGGCGCCGGGGCGCACGTAGTAGGACTGGCCGCTGTCATCGACGAACATCAGCTCCGGCTTGCCCTGCCAGGAGGTGAGCATGGCGCCGGTGTTGTTCTGGTGCTTGACCATCAGGCTGGCGCCACGGTCCGGATTGGCGACGACCTTGAATACTTCGGTGGTGCCGGTGGCATCGTCCAGGGTGAGCAGGGCTTCGCCGCCGCGGTCGCTGGTGCCGTAGCCGCCGCGTTCGGAGCCGTCGGGGCCGAGCAGGATCAGGCCGGACAGGGCGGTGGCGCGCGGCCCCTGGGTACGGCCCTGGCTGAGCGGATCGGGAACCGGTGCGCCGAGGATCACCCGCGGCTGGCCGCTTGCATCGTGGATGATCAGCCCGCGTGCCTCGATGATGCGCTGTGGCGATTGGCTGCGATGCAGGTTCCAGGCGGTCCAGCCGGAAACAAGCAGGGCGAGGGTCGAGACAACCAGGGTGGTCAGCAGCAGCGCACGGGACATCGGGTCGTCCTTCCTTGGATGTGCCGACGATAGCGGATGCGGACCGGCAATGGCCAGTTCGTTGTGTGACGTTGTGTATCGTCAGTGGAAATCGCGACTGTGGCTGCGCAGTCCCTGCAGCAGTTCATCCAGGCAGTGCATGCGCTGCACGATGACGTGCTGCACGCCATCAACGCGTTCCAGGCGGCCATCGATCTGCATCAGCTGGGTATCGACCAGTACCCGGTGCTGGCGATCAGCCAGGTGCCGCCAGACCACGGCGTTGACCATGCCGGTCTCGTCTTCAAGGGTGAGGAAGGTGACGCCACTGGCGGTCTGCGGGCGCTGGCGCATGCGCACCAGGCCGGCGATGCGCACGCGCCGGCCATGGCCGTGGGCAGCCAGTTGTGCGGCATCCAGGCAGCCACGGCTACGCAGTTGCGCGCGCAGGAACGAGATCGGATGGCGGCCCAGCGTGGTGCCGGTGCTGCGGTAATCGGCCTGCATGTCTTCCCAGGCACTGGGCAGCGGCAGCGGCACGCGGGCTTCGGCGGTGGCGCGGGCCTGGTCGAACAGCGGCAGCCGGTTTTCCACGCCGGAGATATCCCAGCGCGCACGATGGCGATGGCCGCTCAGCCCACGCAGCGCCCCGGCATCGGCCAGCAGGCCCTGCTGGCGGCGGTCCAGTGCGGTGCGCTGGCACAGGTCACCCACATCGTCGAACGGGCGCCGCGCACGTTCACGCATGATGGCCTGCACGGCGGGTTCGTTGCAGCCATCGACCAGGCGCAGGCCGAGCCGGATCGCCGCCGCGCCCTTGCTGAAATCCAGCGTGCAGTCCCAGTCGCTGTGGCGCACGTCCACCGGCAGCACGCGGATGCCATGCCGGCGCGCATCCTGCAGCAGCTGGTCGGGGCTGTAGAAACCCAATGGCTGGCTGTTGATCAGGCTGGCGGTGAACGCGGCCGGATAATGGCACTTCAGCCAGCAGCTGGCATAGGTCAGCAGGGCGAAACTGGCGGCGTGGCTTTCCGGGAAACCGTAATCGCCGAATCCCTTGATCTGCTCGAACAGGTGCTCGCCGTATTCGCGGCTGAAGTTGTTCTTCAGCATACCGGCCAGCAGCTTCTCGCGATGCGGTTCAAGCCCGCCACGGCGTTTCCATGCGGCCATCGAGCGGCGCAGGGCATCGGCCTCGCCCGGGGTATAGCCGGCCGCATCCACCGCCAGCTGCATCACCTGTTCCTGGAACAGCGGCACGCCGAGGGTGCGCGCGAACACGCGCTTCAGCTGTGGCGGGTAGAGCGGGTTGTCCGGGTCGTTCAACGCGTCCGGTCCCTGTTCACGCAGGATCCGCCGCCGCTCAAGGTAAGGATGGACCATGTCACCCTGGATCGGGCCGGGGCGCACGATCGCCACCTCGATCACCAGGTCATAGAACTCGCGTGGCTGCAGGCGTGGCAGCATCGCCATCTGCGCGCGCGACTCGATCTGGAACACGCCGATGGTGTCGGCGGCGCAGATCATGTCGTAGGTGGGCTTGTCGTCATCCTCGATCGCATCCATGCGCCCGCTGTGCAGGCCATGCTGCTGCAGCATCGCCAGGCATTTGCGGATGGCGGTGAGCATGCCCAGCGCCAGGCAGTCGACCTTCATCAGGCCAGTGGCATCCAGATCGTCCTTGTCCCACTGGATGACGGTGCGGTCGGCCATCGCCGCGTTCTCCACCGGCACCAGGGTCGACAGCGGATGCTCGGAAATCACGAAGCCGCCCGGGTGCTGCGACAGGTGGCGCGGGAAGTCGATCAGCTCGGCGGTCAGCGCCAGCAACCGCCGCATCAGCGGTGTTTCCGGATCGAAGCCGCGCTCGCGCAGGGTCTCCGGCAGCGGCACATGGCCGCCCCAGTGGTCCATCGCCGCGCCCAGTTCGTTGACCTGGTCCATCGGCAGGCCAAGCGCACGGGCCACGTCGCGGATCGCGCTGCGGCCACGGTAGCTGATGGCCACCGCAGTCAACGCAGCGCGTTCGCGGCCATAGCGCTTGAACACGTACTGCAGTACTTCCTCGCGGCGCTCGTGCTCGAAGTCGATGTCGATATCCGGTGGTTCATCGCGCTCAGCGGAGATGAAGCGCTCGAACAGCAGGTTGCTGCGCGCCGGGTCGATCTCGGTCACGCCCAGCACGAAGCACACCGCAGAGTTGGCCGCCGAGCCGCGGCCCTGGCAGAGGATGTCCTGGCTGCGCGCGAAGCGCACGATGTCCTGCACAGTGAGGAAGTAGGAGGCGTAGTTTTTTTCCCGGATCAATGCCAGTTCGTGCTCGATCTGTTTGCGTTGTGCCGGTTCGATGCCGCCTTTCCAGCGCCACGGGATGCCGCGCTCGACCAGTACGCGCAGCCAGCTGTCCGGGTCGTGGCCCTCGGGCACCAGCTCGCGCGGATAGGTGTACTGCAGCTGCTCCAGGGTGAAGTGGCAGCGCTCGGCGATGCGCAGGGTCTCGGCCAGCAGTTCGGACGGATACAGCTGGGCCAGTGCGGTACGCGGGCGCAGGTGGCGCTCGCCGTTGGGAAACAGGCGCCAGCCGGCCTCGGCCACGCTGCAGCGGTGGCGGATCGCGGTCAGGGTGTCCTGCAGGGCGCGGCGGCGGCGCACGTGCATGTGCACATCACCACTGGCCACCAGCGGCAGGCGGTGGCGTTCGCCGAAGGCCTGCAGCTGTTGCAGGCGGCGTGCGTCGTCGTGTTCGTGGTGCAGTTCCACCGCCAACCACAGCCGATCATCGAAGCCGGCGCGCAACAGTTCCAGATCGATGGCGGCCGGTTGCCGGTCCAGCCACAGGCACAGCAGGCCGTCGGGCAGGCCGAGCAGGTCCTCGCGCAGGCAGCGGTATTCGCCCTTGGCCGCGCGCCGCCGGCAGGTGGTGATCAACTGGCACAAGCCGGCGTAGGCGGCCTGGTCGGTGCACAGCAGGGCCAGCTTCGGCCCGTCCTCGACCTGGAATTCGGCGCCGACGATCAGCGCCACGCCATGCGTCTTCGCCGCCTGCCAGGCGCGCACGATGCCGGCCAGCGAGCATTCGTCGGTGATCGCCAACGCGCGGTAGCCCTGGCCAGCGGCGCGCGCGAACAGTTCTTCGGCGATCGAGGCGCCACGCTGGAAACTGAAGGCCGACAGGCAGTGCAGTTCGGCGTAGCCGGGCAGTTCGTTGTACATGACGGCTCAGCCGAACCAGCCGTGCAGCATCCACGGCGCATGCGGATCATTGCGGTCACGGAAAGCCCAGCCGCGCTGGCCATGCGCGGTTTCCACCACGTAGTAATCGCGGCGCGCATCGGCCTGGTCCCACCAGCCCGATTCGATCCGCTCCGGCCCGGTGACGATGCGCAGGCGCGGATCACGCAGCGGTTGTGGGGTATCCAGCAGCCAACCGGGGCGCAGTGGCCAGTATGCCGGTGGCTTGGCCGCAGGCTGGGTGCCGCTGGCGCGCTCGGGGCGGTGGTCGGCCTGCACCGCCAGCGGCTGCACGGCGTCATCGCCGAGCCGAGCGCGCAGGCGCTCGCGCAGCTGGTTCCAAGGCATCGCCTGCGCCGGCCGGGTATCGAACAGGTCACGCGCTGCGGGCACGAACGGTGGCAGTTGCTCGGCCTGCAGGCGCAGTGCGCGGCTGCCGGCCGGCAGGGCGAAGGCTTCCATGCGGTTGCGTGCGATCTCGAACAGCAGCGTGGGATCGCGTTCGGGTGCCAGCAGGCCGATGGTCAGCACGCTGGCCGGCAGCAGGTCGTGCTCGAAATGCAGGTCGAAGCGCTGCACGCCGCCATCGCGCGAACACAGGAACGCGGCCAGGTCCAGCAGCAGGCGACGCAGCGGGAACAGCAGGGCCTGGCTGGATTCGATCTCGTATTCGAATTCGATGCGCGCATCGAAACGGTCCGGTGGCTGGTAGTAACGCAGTGGCGCGGTGGGCAGGCCACGCAATGCGTCCAGCTGCTGCAGCACCTCGGGGGCGAAGCGCCGGGCCAGGCTGTCGCGCGGCAGTTCGAGCACCGCACCCAGCGTGCGCAGACCGGAACGACCGAGCACGGTCACCGCTTCGCTGGGCAGGCCGCAACGCGGCAACGGCAGCTGCGCCAGTGCCGCTGGCAGCTGCTGCGCATCGATGCCGAGGCCGTCGTGGACGTTGGCCAGCACGCGCGCGGCATGCGCGGTGGGTGCGGCCACCAGGCGGTGGCGGAAACCAAGCTCATGCAGTTCGCCGCGCAGGCGCTTTTCGATCGTCAGCCAGTCACCGAACAGGGCGCGACTGGCGCCGATCTCCATGACCAGCGCGTGCGGAAAATCGAGGCTGACCTGCGAGCTGTAGGCGTAGGCCCAACTGGCCAGCAGCTGCCGGGTGTGCTGTTCGGCGTTCGGGTCGTAGTCGTGCAGGTACATGTCCTGCACCAGCACCTGTGCGGCCGACAGCAGCATGCCCGGGCGCAGTCCCGCTGCGCGTGCCGACGGGCTGACCGCTCGCAGCACGCGACGCTGCGCCGGCCCCTGCAGCAGCACCAGTGGCCGCTGCGGGTCCGGCTGCAGGCGCAGCACGCTGTCCAGTGCCAGCTGCGGCAACAACAGGCAGGCCCAATGCATGACGCGGCCTCAGTGGGCGATGGCCAGTGGCAACGGCTGCGCCGGTGGCAGGCCGCCACGGCACTTCAGCACCCGTACCTGGCCGTGGTCGAGCTGCAGGCGCAGGCTGGCCGGGGAGGGGTTGCGCGCTGCCTGCGCCTCGCGGAACACGAAGCCCAGGCACTGGCCGCTGTCGGCAGCCACCTGCAGCCGGCGCAGTGAGCGGTCGTCGGCCTGGTGTGGCCAACACAGCACCGCCGCGCAGGCCGCAGAGCGCAGGCACTGTTCGGCGGCCCACAGCGCCTGTTTCGGTGCGGCGTGGATGATCTGCAGCTGGGCCAGGTCCAGCCCGGCAGCCGCCCAGGCCGGGGCATGCGGGCGGTAGGGCGGGGCGACCAGCACGATCGGGCGGTCGCGCTGGCTCAGCTTCGCCAGCGCCGGCCAGACCAGCGCCAGCTCGCCGACGCCGGGCGCGGCCTGTAGCACCTCGCACAGCCCGCTGGCCGGCCAGCCACCGCCGGGCAGGCGTGCGTCCAGCGCCGGATGGCCACTGGCCAGGTGGTCGCTGGCCGGCCCCTGGCGGGCTGGGCCGCGCCACAGCTGGCGCCCGTCCAGCAGCCGGTCGAGGGCGACGACAGCACCCATCAGCCGGTCCTCCAAGGGAGGCGCCGATCGGGCTGGAAGCGGCAGGAACGGGCGGAAACGGCAGGCATGGCGCGAGTATCGACGGGCCGGTATCAGGGGCTGAGACCGGACATGCTACTCGCCTTGTGAGTAGAATTACTAATGAAATCGGAAGGTCGGGTTTCAGGTTGCTGAAGGGGTAAAGGAGTGCCGACCAAGGTCGGCACCCACCCGGTATGGGACGGAATGCCGACCAGGGGCGGCACCCCGCAGGCCCCGGTTACGGGCGGACCGGCAGCGCCACCGGGCGCAGCGGCGCGGCATCGCCGCCGCGGATCTTCAGCGGGCCGCCGATGAAGGCGAACTCATAGACCTTGTCGCGGGCCAGTTCGTCCAGCGCCACCAGCTCGATGATCGGCGCGCCCTGCTGGGCCAGCAGGTAGGTGTGCAGCGGCACGTAGTCGTCGGACACCTCCGAGGGGAAGGTCTCGAAGCTGAGGTTGTCGGCGCCGACGATCATCGCGCCGCTGTCCTCCACCAGGAAGCGCGCCGCGTCCAGGCCCATGCCCGGCGGGTTGGCCATGTAGGCCTTGGGCTGCTCGAACAGGCGCATGCGGCCGGTGCGGATCAGCACGATGTCACCCTGCTGCAGTTCCACCTGCTGGCGTGCCAGCGCATCCTTCAGGTCCTGGCGGGTGACGCGGTAGCTGTCCGGCAGCATGTCCACGCCCTTGGCGCCGGCCACGTCGATCAGCACGCCACGCGCGATCAGCGGCGGGAATTTCTCGATGCCGGTGACATTCCAGCCACGGTCACCGAGGTGCTTGTCGGCCTCGAAGCCGTTCCAGATCTTTCCGTGGATGCCGAAGTGGTTCAGCGCATCGATGTGGGTGCCGGTGTGGCTGTACATCGAGAACGCGGTGCCGGTGTAGCTGCGGGTGAGGTTCATGGTTTCACCCACGCCCATCGGGTCGTCCATCACCGTGCCGCGCGGGGTGTGGGTCATCCAGAACTGGTAGTGCGGGTCGCCGGCATCCTGCCAGCTGGGCATGCCGACGTAGTATTCGGTGGCCAGGTCATAGGCCTTGCCGCCGCTGACCCGCGACAGGATCGCCGCACGCGAGGCCTCGGTGATCAGGTTGAGGCGGCCGATCTCGTCCTTCGGCCCCCAGGGGCTGGTGCCGACCTGTTGGCCGGAGGGAACGCGTTCGTGCGCGGACACGGTGGTGGAAGCGGCGGTGCCGGCCAGCAGCAGGGCCAGCGCGGTGGCCAGGGTACGTGAGGTCATGGGGAATCTCCTTGCAGGGTGGGGGACGGTGCGGCTCAGGCCGCGACCAGGTGCGCCAGGGCCTGGCGCAGTTGCGGCAGCGGCAGGGTCTGCAGGCGCAGGCCGTTGCCGCCGATCACGGTGGGAATGGAGCGGATGCCGAGGGTCGCGGCTTCGGCACGGTCGGCCTGCACACGCCGGGCTGCTGCGTCGCTGCGCATGTGGTCAGCGAAGGCGCCACGCGGGTGGCCCAGTGCTTCGGCGATATCCAGCAGTACTTCGGCATCGCCGATGTTGCGGTGCTGGTGCAGGTGCGCCCACTGCACGGCATCGAACATCGCGCCATGGGCGTCGTTGCCACCGAGCATGCCGGCGGCCTGGCAGGCCAGTGCGCCGAGCCAGCCGGATGGATACTCGAAGTCCTGTGCACGCATGCCTTCGATATCGATGCGCGCGGTGTCTTCATGCGCGGCGCAGTCGGTCCAGTGGCGCAGGATGATCGCCTTGGCGCGCTCCATCGAGCCGAACACCTCGACCATCTGCGCGCGCGAGTCCTGCAGCACGAAGCTGCGGTGACGCACCTGGATGCCGATTTCGGCGGAGACCTGCTGCAGGCGCGGGGCCAGCACGAAGCACCAGCCGCAGACCACGTCGTGGAAGAAATCGACCACCGGCGCGGCGGTGGTGGGGGAAGGAACGGAAGACATCTGCCTGCCATCGGTGAGAGGGGAGGCGGCAGATTAGGCAGCGCGGCGCGTCTGAAACAGCACGCCGCGGGCAGCTCAGTTTTCGCTGGCGGTTACGAATCCAGGCCAGCGCAGCCGGGCAGCTCGGCGTGCAGGAAATCGATGAAGGCACGCACCTTGGGCTGCAGGTGGCGCGAGGTGGGGTAGACCGCATGCACGAAGCGCGGCGGATAGCGGTGGTCGGGCAGCACCTGCTGCAGTTCGCCACGGGCCAGCGCCGGTGCCGCCAGGAACGAGGGCAGGGCGCCGATGCCCATGCCGGCCACCAGCAGGTCGCGCAGCAGCAGGCTGTTGTTGACGGTGACGCGCGCGGGCAGGGTGATCGTCACCTGGCCATCCGGGCCGAGCAGCGGCCAACTGCCGGGCGAGTCGGACAGGCTGTAGGCCAGCACGCTGTGCGCCTGCAGCTCGTCCACCGCCTGCGGTGCCGGGTGCTGCTGCAGGTAGGACGGGGCCGCGCACAGCACCTGCTGCAGCGAGGCCAAGCGGCGCGCTACCAGCCGCGAGTCGTCCAGCTCGGCACGTAACCGCAGCGACACATCGAAACCTTCGCCCACCGCATCAAGCAGGCGGTCTTCCATCACAAGGTCCAGCGACAGTTGCGGATGCTGCTGCAGGAAGCGTGGCAGCAGCGGCGACAGCGTGCTCAGCGCGAATGATTGCGGTGCATTGACGCGCAGGCGCCCGGCCACGTCGCCGCGCTGTTCGGCGATGCCGCGTTCCAGCGCCTCCAGCTCGTCGAGCAGGCGGCAGCATTCGCGGTAATAGGCGTGGCCGGTCTCGGTCAGGCTCATGCGCCGCGTGGTCCGCTGCAGCAGCACCACGCCCAGGTGCGCTTCCAGCGTGCGCAGCTGCTTGCTGAGCCCGGCCGGCGACATGCCCAGGTCTTCAGCGGCGCGGGCCAGCCCGCCGCGTTCGACGATGCGGCGGAAGGCACGCATCAGGTTGAAGGAATCCATGCCGGTCTCGGGCGCGAAGAGGGCGCCATTGTAGAGTCGCGCCGTGGGTTGATGTGGCAAACGCGGTGCCGACCACGATGGGCATCCAGCAGCGGCGGACCCACGGGTTGCGCCGTTTGTTCAAGCCGGCGCCCCATACGCGGCGCCAGCATGCAGGTCCCTTACTTTCCGGATTGCCCATGAAGCACTGGATGCTCCGCCTGTATGCCCCGTTGTTCCTGCTGGGTTTCGTTGCCGCCGCCGTCGCCTGGGTCGGCCACCTCCACGGCGACCCGCTATGGCTGCTGGCCTTGCTGGCGGTTGCCATCGCGGTCTCGTTCGCTGCCGAACGTGCTTGGCCGTATGACCCCGCGTTCAACCACGATCACGGCGACAGCCTGCGTGACACCCTGCATGCGCTGGTCAACGAGAGCCTGAACCTGCTGTCGATCGCGGCGGTGCCACTGCTGGCAGCCATCATTCCGTGGCAGGCCTGGCCGCTGCAGTGGCCATTCGCGCTGCAGGTGCTACTGGCCGTCATCTGCGCCGATCTCGGCATAACCCTGGTGCACTACGCCAGCCATCGCATCGGCTGGCTGTGGCGGCTGCATGCGGTGCATCACAGCGTGACCCGCATGTATGGTTTCAACGGACTGATGAAGCATCCGCTGCACCAGGCGGCCGAAGCGGTCGGTGGCGTGCTGCCGCTGCTGGTGCTGGGCCTGCCGATGCCGGTGGCTGCGGTGCTGGCCTTCGCCATTGCCATCCAGCTGCTGCTGCAGCATTCCAACGTGGACATGCGCCCCGGCGTGCTGGGCCGGGTGATGGCCTGGGCACCGCTGCATCGCTTCCACCACATGCGTTACGGCACCGCCGGCGACGTCAACTTCGGCCTGTTCCTGACTGTCTGGGATCACCTGCTGGGGACCGCCTTCGATGCGCCCGGCTATCGGCTGCAACAACGCGACCTCGGCATCGGCAGCCAGCCGGACTATCCGCGCGATTATCCCGGACAGCTGCTGGCGCCGTTCCGCGAACTGCCGCATGGCGAGGTACCTGAGCTGCCGGAAGGTCTGCGCAGGCGCGGATGATGGGGCGTGTCAGGCCGCGTGCAGCTGCAGGCCCTGCAGCTGCGCGGCACCGATGCCGAACATGCGGCGCAGGCTGCGTGACAGATGGGCCAGGTCAGCGAATCCGGCCGCGTGCGCGCTGTCGGTCAGGCTGTGCCCGCGCAGATGATGCATCAGTGCGCGGCGCAGCCGTTGCCACAGCACCCAGCCGCGCAGGGTTACCGCCAGATCGGACTGGAAACGCCGATGCAGCTGGCTGGTCGACAGATGCGCCGCCTCGGCGATATCTGCAGCCGGCACCGGGCCGGGCAGGTGCTGGGCGATACGGGACAGCGCCGCCTGCACGCGGCGGTCCAGCGGCTGCGGGCGGCTCAACCGTGGTAACCAGTCGTGCAGCTCCAGCGCGTTGCCCGGCAGCGCGTGCAGGTGCTGCTGGATCTGCCCGGGATCGGCATGCGCGGGCTCGAGGAACACCGTACAGCCCGCTTCCGGCGCCGACAGGATTGCGTGCGGCTGGAATGACGGCAGCCACAGCCGCTGGCCCTGCTGCTGTACGCCAGCGACCTCGACCTGCCAGAGCGCGCCGTCGCTCAGCAGCAGCTGATGTGCGTAGTGCGCGTGCGTATCGCTGCCACCGGCGTGGCCCTGCAGCACGGCCACGTGAGCATCCAGCAGCAGCGTGCCATTCCAGGGCAGGGCGGGAGAGGACATGGAGGAATTGTAGATCCACGCCATGCGTGGATGAATCTCCATCGAAATCGATTGATTCGACGATTGATCGAAGAACATCCACGCATGGCGTGGATCTACTGCAGATTGCGGCGAATTGTCCAAGGCGGGGTGGGTCCGGTTGCGGGGGCGTGAGCGCCATGGATGGCGCGATCGAGGCTACATGGACGTACTTGCGCCGTCCCCCGCAACCGGACCCACCCCGCCACCCCCCAGGAAGCCCGCTGTTGCTTCTGAGGTTGCCGGCCAGCGGCCGGCACTACCGCGGGTGCCGGGCACAGCCCGGCCGTCACCTCACCGCCCCTGCGGATCCGGCCGGTGATGCACGTACTCGACCACGGTGCCATCAGGATGCACCGCGTTGAATGCCGCCCCGGTGGGCACCACCTGCAACGGGAAGATGATCTCGGCGCCGGCCGCCACCAGCTTGTCGTGATAGGGCCGAACGTCGTCGACCAGCAGCGTCCCCGTGGTCGAAGTGAACGGCGCCAGCGCCGCATCGCACCCTTCGATCAGCAGGAATGCACCGACCATCGCCAGGCGCAGGCCGGCATCGGGAAACGGAAAGCCCGCATCGGCCACCACGCCCTGCAGTTGTTCGTAGAAGGCCACGCTGCGCTCCAGCTCGCCCGGGGCAACGAACACCCGGATCAGCACCCGGGGACTGCGCTGGCTGGAGGTATCACAGCGGTCGCGCCAGAGGTGATCGAAGTCGCGATGTATGTTCATGGGCGGGGTTCAGGGCCGGTGACAACCCATTATCGGCAGCCCCGCGCGGCGCGCTGATGACTGCCGGTGATGGCCTGATAACCGACCGTCGCGGTCACCCTGTGACTTAGGTCCTGTTGACAGGTGTGAACGCCCTCGCACAATCTTCACATGATTGGGTCGCCCTGCGCGGCCCGGACAGGCAGGTTGTCACGCCGGGAGGAGGGTCCCAGGCGCAGACCGGCCCGTCCTTCGGCCTGCGGGACGTTGCCTGGCAACCCCTGCGCGGCATGAACGCTGCACCCTTCGGCGGCACTTTCCCTGGACCGATTGCCTTGGCAACGGAATTACGCCTGCCGATGAAAACGTTTACAAAACCGCTTGCACTGTCCCTGGCCCTGTCTGCCGCACTGGCCGCCCCGGCCTGGGCCGACACAGCTGCGTTCACTGTGCTGACCCTGGAACAGGCCCCGACCGCCGAGGCGATGCCGGCCCTGGCCGCCCAGCTGAAGACCCTGCAGGTGGATGCGGTGAGCGTGCGCCAGGTGCAGCGTGGCATCGGCCAGGTCGATCCGCTGCAGCTGCTGGCCGATGGGCTGGGCTATGAGTACCGCTTCATTTCCACCGGCAAGGATGACGGCCAGACCCAGCACGGGCAGGCGGTACTGACCCGGCTGCCGATCGCGGCCGAATCCGGTCCCGACCAGCCGGGCCTGAACTACCTGCGCCTCGACGATGGCCGCCACACCGTAGCCGTCTACACCGATGCTGGTGCAGGCGCCGCACAGCTTCCGGCACTGGTGTCGCGTTCGCGATTGGGCGCGCCGGCGGTGCTGCTTGGCGCGGTGGCCGGTGAGTCGGCCAAAGCGGCCGGCTTCGACCCGGCACGCGTTGCCCTGGAAGCCGACGCCAGCTACTTCAGCGATGGTTTCCAAGCGGCCAGCAGCGCGCCGTTCAAGGTGGAAGGCAGCAGCCTGCGCGCAACCCTCCTGACCTTGGCCTATGCCGCCGACAAGGGCGGTGAACGGCCATGGATGGACACCACGCTCACCGCCGACGCGCGCGCTGCGCTGCTGCTGAAGGCGATGACCGAAGACGAGAAGTTCCAGATGCTGCACAGCTACTTCGGGCTGGGCAAGGATGGCGGCAAGCTGCCGGAAGGTGCGGTGGGTTCGGCCGGCTTCGTGCCGGAAGTCGCGCGCCTGGGCATTCCGTCGCAGCAGTCGGCCGATGCCGGCGTCGGCGTGACCAATCCGGGTGGCATCCGCCCGGGTGATTTCGCCACGGCCATGCCGTCGGGCCCGTCCACCGCTTCCACCTGGAACCGTGCGGTTGCCTTTGCCGGTGGCGCAACCATGGGCCGTGAAGCGTGGCAGCAGCGCTTCAACATCCTGCTGTCCGGCAGCGTCAACCTGCAGCGCGACCCGCGCAACGGCCGCAACTTCGAATATGCCGGTGAAGATCCGCTGCTGGCCGGTTCGATGGTCGGCGCGCTGATCCAGGGCGTGCAGAGCCAGCACGTGATCTCCTCGATGAAGCATTTCGCGCTGAACGACATGGAGACCCGCCGCAACTTCCACGACGTGCGCATCGGCGAACAAGCCATGCACGAGTCGGACCTGCTGGCCTTCGAGATCGCGCTGGACGCCGGGCGACCGGGCGTGGCGATGTGCTCGTACAACAAGATCAACGGCACCTACGGCTGCGAGAACGGCTACCTGATGAACCAGGTGCTGAAGCAGGAATGGAAGTTCCCCGGTTTCGTGATGTCCGACTGGGGCGGCGTACACAGCGGTTCGAAGGCGGCGCTGGCCGGCCTGGACCAGCAGTCGGCCGGTGAAGTGTTCGACGCGGCCGTGTTCTTCGATGAGCCGCTGCGCCTGGCCGTGCACGGCGGCGTGGTGCCGCAGGTGCGCCTGAACGACATGGTGGCGCGCATCCTGCGCACGATGTTCCTGCACGGCAATTTCGACAACCCGCCGCAGCACCAGAAGGTGGACGCCGAGGCTGGCTTCGCCGTCGCCCAGCGCACGGTGGAAGAAGGCAGCGTGCTGCTGCGCAATGAAGGCAACCTGCTGCCGCTGGCCGACAGCGTGAAGCGCATCGTCATCATCGGCGGCCACGCCGACAAGGGCGTGATCGGTGGCGGTGGTTCGTCGATGGTGGGCGTGACCGCCAATGGCACCAACGCGGTGCCGGGCGTGCTGCCCACCACCTGGCCGGGCCCGGTGATCTTCCACCCGTCCTCGCCGCTGGAGTCGCTGCGTGCGGCGCGTCCGGATGCGACCATCGAGTATGTGGACGGCACCAATGCCGCCGCTGCGGCCAAGGCCGCCGCGCAGGCCGATGTGGCCATCGTGTTCGCCACCCAGTGGGCCGCCGAATCGGTGGACCTGCCGGACATGCAGCTGCCGGACAAGCAGGACGCACTGATCTCGGCGGTGGCCAAGGCCAACCCGAAGACCGTGCTGGTGCTGGAAACCAACGGCCCGGTGCGCACGCCGTGGCTGGCGCAGGTGCCGGCGATGCTGCAGGCCTGGTACCCGGGCATCCGCGGTGGCGAAGGCATTGCCGCACTGCTGACCGGCCAGGTCAATCCGTCCGGGCGCCTGCCGGTGACCTGGGTAGTGGATGAATCGCAGCTGCCGCGCCCGCACATCGACGGCCTCGGCTTCAAGCCGGCCAAGCCGTTCGGCGATGTGTTCGATTTCGATATCGAAGGCGCCAACGTCGGCTACAAGTGGATGGCGGCAAAGGGCCTGACCCCGACCTTCGCCTTCGGCCATGGCCTGTCGTACACCACGTTCGCCTATGAAAACCTGAAGGTGAGCGTGGAAGGATCGCGCCTGGTCGCCAGCGTCGACATCCGCAACACCGGCAAGCGCGCCGGTGCCGATGTGGCCCAGCTGTACCTGAAGCTGCCGGCCGGCAGCACCACGCCGATCCGCCTGATCGGCTACGACAAGGTGACCCTGCAGCCGGGCGAACAGCGCCGCATCCGCATCGAAGCCGAGCCGAAGACCCTGGCCCACTACGATGCGCAGGCCCGTCAGTGGAAGATCGATGGCGGCACCTACCAGGTGCAGCTGTCGCGCAACGCGGCCGAGCCGCTGCAGAGCGTGGACGTGCAGCTGGTGGAGCAGGTGCTGCGCTGAGGCTTGAAGGCATGGCCCCGCAAGGGGCCATGCAAAAAAGGGACGGAGGGGATTAAGTCGTTTATGCATAAACGACTTAATCCCCTCCGTCCCCTTTTCAGGTGACAAACCACCCGCGCAGGAAATCAATCAGCTGCCGCACCTTCGGTGAGGGCTGCGTGCTGTGCGGGTAGACCGCGTACACGCTCTGCTGCGGGAACCGGTGCTGGCGCAGCACCGGGCGCAGCCGGTCCTGGGCCAGGTCGTCCTCGATCAGCCAGCGTGGCAGCACGGTGACCCCGGCGCCGGCCACGGCGAAGGCGCGCAGGCTGCTGGCACCATCCACGCGCACCACTGCATTGCCCGGGTTGGTGGCAAACAGGGCGTCGCTGCCATCAGGCGCAATCACCGGCACATCGGCAAGGCGCGGGTAGCCCAGGCGGGGCAGGGTGCCCAGCTGCACGGGGTCGTCGGCAGCATCGGCAGAGGGCAGGCGTGCCAGCAGGGACGGAGCCGCCACCGCGCACAGCGGGTGGCGCTCCAGTTCATTGGCGTGCAGGCCCGAGTCTGGCAGGCGGCCGAGGCGGATCGCCAGGTCGAAACGTTCGGGAATCAGGTCCGCCGGCGCGGGTGACGTCGACAGGTGCAGCTGCAGGGCCGGATGCCGCGCACGGAACGCCTCCAACGCAGGAATCAGGCGCAGCTGTGCGTACTCCGGGGTGGTGGTCAGGCGCAGCACGCCCTGCAGGTGTTGCTGGTCGCGGCGGGCGGCATCGATCGCCGCCTGCGCTGCATCCAGCGCTTGCACGCAGTGCTGCAGGAACTGCTCGCCGGCGCCGGTCAGGGCCAGGTGGCGGGTACTGCGCAGCAGCAGGGTCACGCCCAGCTCCTGTTCCAGCCGCTTCAGGTTGAAGCTGACCACCGCGCGGCTCAGGCCCAGGCGATCGGCGGCGGCGGTCAGGCTGCCGGCCTCGACCACGGCGCGGAAGATATCGAAGCGATCGAGGCTGACCATGATGATCCATTGTCAAAACAGGTTTGACAGTGTTGCAGCTGCCGTCGTGTTTTTCCAACAAGATCCGGGCGGCATGCTGGCCGCTTCCCCGCTGGAGCGCCGCCGATGCCGTCCCCCCGCCTGCGCCATGAGGCGATCTTCCTGCTGGTGTTCGCCCTGGATCTGGTCAACATGTTCATCGCCACGGTGGCCTATCCGGCATTGGCGGCGGAACTGCATGCCGACGTCGCTACCTTGGCCTGGGTCGGCACCGCCTACATGCTGGGCCTGAGCGTGGTGATTCCGCTGGCGCCCTGGCTGGCCGCGCGCTGTGGTGAGCGTCGCCTGCTGCTGGTGGCGTTGCTGCTGTTCGCGGTTGCCGCTGTGCTGGCCGGTGCGGCACCAGGTATCGGCTGGCTGCTGGGTTGGCGGCTGCTTCAGGGGCTTGCTGGTGGCCTGCTGATTCCGGTGGCACAGGCGGCAGCGTACCGACAGTGCACGCCCGACCAGCGTGGCGCGCTGACCCGCCGCATCCTGCTGGTGGCGCTGCTGGTGCCGGCACTGGCGCCTGCGCTCGGTGGGCTGCTGGTGCAGTGGTTGTCCTGGCGCGGTGTGCTCTGGGCCAGCCTGCCGCTGGCAGTGGTGGCGATTGGACTGGTGCTGGCGTGGATGCCGGCCGACGGCGCGCGCAGTGCGCCGCGCCTGCAGGCCTATGCGCTGTCCACCGCGATGCTGGCGCTGGGCGCGCTGCTGCTGGCGTTGACCTGGGTGGGCGAACCCGGCCATCGGACCGCCGGTGCCGTACTGCTGTTGATCGCAATGCTGCTGGCGGCGGCCCACCTGCGGCATGCACGGCAGCAGGAGCAGCCACTGCTGCGCTGGTCGCTGCTGTCCCATCGCGGGCTGCGCCTGGCGATGCTGATCTATCTGGCCGTACCCGGTGTGTTCATCGGCAGTCAGCTGGTCAGTACCCTGCAGTTGTACCAGGCCGGTTACAGCGCGGCGCGCATCGGCGCGTTGATGCTGCCGTGGGCGCTGGCCTCGGCCATGGCGATCACGGCCAGCAAGCGCCTGCTGGCTCGCTTCGGCCCGGCCACGGTGTTGCGCGCCGGCATGCTGCTGCAAGCCGGCGGCCTGCTGTTGATGGCGCTGCTGCCACACCCGGTCTTTGCCATTGCAGCATGGCTGTTTGCCTTGATGGGCGCCGGCGGCAGCCTGTGCAGCAGCACCGCGCAGACGCTGGCCTTCCATGGGGTCGAGGGCGAAGCATTGGGCGATGCCAGCGCACTCTGGAACCTCAACCGCCAGCTCAGTTTCTGCCTGGGTACCGCCGCCATTGCGTTACTGCTGGCCTTGGCCATGCAGTGGCTGCCTGCCCGCGCCACCGGCGCGGCGCTGGGTCTAGCCGCCGTACTGACACTGTTGCCGATGGCGCTGCTGCGCCGGCCGCAGTTGCTCACCCTTTCACAACCGGAGAACACTTGATGGATACCACCGCAGAACATGAAGTCCACCTCCTGCACGACAAGCTGCAGGCCTGGTTCCGCGCCGAGATGGGCGCCGACGCGCTGGACGATCTGACGGCGCATTTCTGCGCCGATTTCAGCATGGTCGGTATCTCGGGCCAAAGGCTGGATCGGAAGGCCGTGCAGGCTCTGTTCGCGGGCGTCCATGGCGCGCGTCCAGGGCTGCAGATTTCCATCGAAGCCGTGCAGGCGGTGGAAGCGCCTTCACCGCTGGCCGTGCTGCGCTATCGCGAGGGGCATTCGATCGATGGCGGCGAGCCTGCATGGCGGGAATCGCTGGCGGTGCTGCGGCAGGAAGCAGGGCGCTGGCGCTGGCTGGCGCTGCATGAGGTTCAAGCGGGTTGATGGATCCGCCGGGCATGGCCCGGCGCTACCCTATGACCTGCGCGACCGGTGGCGCCGGGCCATGCCCGGCGAGCGCAGCGGCAGTGAGGTGCACATGTGCCATCAGTCCTGCCTGCATCCACCGCAGAATGCAAAGCCCGCCCACACTTCACGGCTCAAGGCAGGAGTAGGCTTGATGCTTTCCTGCCGGGAGGGGTTGTCCATGCGTGTGCGTGCCGTCGCTGTAGCCATTGCCCTTTGCCTGTCCAGCACCGTGCTGGCCGCCGAAACCCCGCCGATGACCCCGGACATCAGCGGCAAGCCCTTCGTTGCCCCCGATGTCGGTCGTGACTACGACAAGCGCGTGGTGATGGTGCCGATGCGTGATGGCACCAAGCTGTATACGGTGATCGTGGTGCCCAAGGGTGCGCGCAATGCGCCGATCCTGCTCACCCGCACGCCCTACGACGCTGCCGGTCGCGCCAGCCGCAGTGATTCGCCGCGCATGCGCGACCTGCTGCCGCAGGGTGACGAAGTGTTTGTCGACGGCGGTTACATCCGCGTGTTCCAGGACATCCGTGGCAAGTACGGCTCCGAAGGCGATTACGTGATGACCCGACCGCTGCGCGGGCCGTTGAACAACACCAAGGTGGACCACTCCACCGACGCCTGGGACACCATCGACTGGCTGGTGAAGAACGTGCCGGAGAGCAACGGCAAGGTCGGCATGCTTGGCTCGTCGTACGAGGGCTTCACCGTGGTGATGGCGCTGACCGACCCGCACCCGGCGCTGAAGGTGGCCGCGCCGCAGAGCCCGATGGTCGATGGCTGGATGGGTGACGACTGGCTCAACTACGGTGCCTTCCGCCAGGTCAATTTCAACTATTTCGCAATGCAGACCGAGAAGCGCGGCAAGGGCACGCCGTTGCCCAGCCTCGGCTACGACGACTACAGCACCTTCCTGCGCATCGGTTCGGCCGGCGACTACGCGCGTTTCACCGGCGTGGACCAGCTGACCTGGTGGAAGAAGCTGGTCGAGCACCCGGCCTATGACGGCTTCTGGCAGGGCCAGGCGCTGGACGCGGTGATGGCGAAGACACCGTTGAAGGTGCCGACCATGTGGCTGCAGGGCCTGTGGGACCAGGAGGACATGTGGGGTGCCAACCACGCCTACCAGGCAATGGAAGGGCGCGACAGCGGCAACAACCGCAACTACCTGGTGATGGGGCCGTGGCGGCACAGTCAGGTGAACTACAGTGGCAGCGAGCTGGGCGCGCTGAAGTTCGATGGCGATACCGCACTGCAGTTCCGCCGCGATGTGCTCAAGCCGTTCTTCGACCAGTACCTGGTGGACGGTGCGCCGAAGGCGGACACGCCGCCGGTGCTGATCTACAACACCGGCGAGAACCACTGGGATCGCCTGAAGGGTTGGCCGCGCAGCTGCGACAAGGGTTGCACCGCCAGCAGCAAGCCGCTGTACCTGCGGGCCGGCGGCAAGCTGGCGTTCCAGGCGCCGGCGGCGGGCGAGGGTGACTTCGAGGAATACGTGTCCGACCCGGCCAAGCCGGTGCCGTTCGTGCCGCGTCCGGTGCGTTTCGGTGACCGTGACATGTGGACCACCTGGCTGGTCAAGGATCAGCGCTTCGTTGATGGCCGCCCGGACGTGCTGACCTTCATCACCGAACCGCTGACCGCGCCGCTGCGCATCGGCGGCGCACCGGTGGTGCATCTGCAGGCGTCGACCAGCGGCACCGACAGCGACTGGGTGGTGAAGCTGATCGACGTGTATCCGGACCAGGAAGCGTCGACGCCGGAGATGGGTGGTTACGAGCTGCCGGTGTCGCTGGCGATCTTCCGCGGCCGCTATCGCGAGAGCTTCAGCGATCCGAAGCCGCTGGCCGCCAACGAAGTGCTGCCGTACCGCTTCGACCTGCCCAACGCCAACCACACCTTCCAGAAGGGGCACCGGGTGATGGTGCAGGTGCAGTCCAGCCTGTTCCCGCTATACGACCGCAACCCGCAGACCTACGTGCCGAACATCTACCTGGCCAAACCGGGCGATTACCAGAAGGCCACGCAGCGGGTCTGGCACAGCGCGGCGCAGGCCAGCTACATCGATCTGCCGGTGTACTGAGGTAAGGGCGACGACATGCGGCCCGCCGTGTGCGCGGGCCGCAGTCGCCTGCATCGACCATCGTCATCGCATAGCGTGCATCCCTGCTTTGGATGGTATGCACGATGAAAAGGATGTTGCTCTGCTGCGCGATGCTGGTGACGGGGCCGGCGATGGCAGCCACAGGTGCCTTCGCCGTTCGGGCTGGCGGGTTCCAGGGGGAGGCGTTGGTCAGTGCCGAAGGCCGCCTGCTGGTAGCGCCTGACGGTACAAGCCTCATGCTGCTGGGGCCGGACCGCTGGTATCGCAGCGACTGGTACAAGCAGTCAGGCCACGGTCGGTCACCGCGCTCGCAGTGGTTCGATGATGAAGGCCGCCTGCTGCATGAGTTCGCCGGCCGCATCCGCTATGACGATCGCCTGCAGGGGAGCGATACGCTCTGGCGCGTCGACATCAGTGATGCGCAGGAGCGCTACCTGGGTACCGGCCTGGCCGATGCCCAGGGCAGGGTGCATTTCGCACCGACGGGCGAGGCCGGCGACTGGCGGCGGCTGTCGCGTGATCGAATCGTCTGGCAGGGCCGCAACGGCAGCACGCAATTCTTCAGCCTGGACGGTCGCGAGGTGCTGCGCATCGACGCGCCGGCGATATGGGTGGGAGGACCGTTCCCGGGTCGGCAGGCCTATGTGATCTGCGCTGACCGTGAGACGGCAACCTGCCGCGTGCAGGATGAATCCGGCACCGTAGTGCTGAGCGGCGACTTCGACGAGGCGCGGCCCGCAGGTGGCAACGGCTGGTGGCTGCGCCGGCTGGATACCTGGATGCGGGTCGATGCAGCGGGTGCGCGCGTCGACCAGGCGCTGTACCAGGGCGCCGCACTGTGGCCACACCATCGCAACAGCGCCGGCGCCGGCGCCGACGACGACGCAGGTGCTCCGCTGGAGGTCAGGCGGTATGCCAACGGCCTCGACAGCGATACGCCCGAACGTGGCTGGCTGCTGCAGGACGAGCGCTTTGTGCTGCTGCCCGCGTCCGCCAGCGGCATGATCGTGGACTACTGTCCGGGACGCTGGTTGCTGCGCAGCAAGGACGAGGGCGAGGACGAGGTGATCGTTGACGTGCAGGGCCGTGTGGTCGGGCAGGCACGGTCGTTGAGTTTCAATGTCCACCCGGTGCTTCCATGGCGACTGCGCAACGCCTATGCCGGCGTCGGCGCAGCCGTCCTCGATTGTGATGGCAAGGTGCTGTTCGAACAGGCCGATGTGGCCAGCTACCGGGCGGCTGCGGCCGGTGTGATGGGAACGCTGGCAGGTGAGCAGGACCCGCGCCTATGGCTGGACGCCGGTCTGACACCACACCTGATGCCGCCTGGCCTGCGGCTTCGGGAAGACCACATCGCGCCGCCGCTATTGGTACTGGATGATGTGGAAGGCAACTCGCACCTCTACAACACCGCACTGGGCAGCGTGGTGGCGCCTGCCTTCGGATCCGTCGAGGTGCTTGCAGCCGATCACCTGATCTTCCTGCGCGATGGCCGCTACGGAATGATGCGGGCCGACGGCCGCGAAGTGCTGCCGCCGATCCACGCCCAGATCCTTCCGTTGTCGGCCGAGCGCATCTGGGTACGGCAGGATGTCGGGCACGATGGCGCGTGGAAGACCCGGGGCGCGCTGATCGATGGCAGCCAGAACGTGCTTGCGCAGCGCCTCTTCGAATCCGGCGGGGTAAGCCGGGTGCCTGCGGGAGACGGAGGCGAGGGTGTTCCCGGCATCGTTGAAGTCAGCTTCGAGCACGCCAATGTTGAAGGCCATACCTATCGACTGCAGCAGTGGCTGGATCGGGACGGCCATGTAGTCGCCAGTGCGGTGCACTGCAGGCCGCAGGAGGGTGCGCAGGGCGATGGAAAGGGCGTGCTGCTGGGCCGGGGCTGGCGCGTGGACAGCGACCCAAAGCAGCCTTGCCGACTGCCGGACGCGGTGATGCAGGCATTGCAGGACCGCGGAGGCCGTTAGCCGCCGCGACGCCGTGCGGCAATGCCCGGCGTCGCTCCTGGCGGCTCATCCCACTTTCGAGGGACCGGTACGCCAGCGGCTGGGCACCAGGCCGAAACGCTTGCGGAACGCGGCGGCGAAGTTGCTGGGGTGCCGGTAGCCGCTGGCGGCGGCGGCCTGTTCAACCGTCCAGCCATCCTCGCGCAGGCCCTGTTCGGCATGGCGCATGCGCTGCTCGTGCAGGTAGTCGAATACCGAGCAGCCGTATTGCTGGGCAAAGTGACGGCGCAGCGAGCTCGGGCTCATGCAGGCCAGCTGGGCCAGTTCGACAAGGCTGTGGGTGTGGCTCGGATCGTCATGCAGGTAGGCGCGTACGCGTTCCAGCCGCTCGCGTTGGCCCGCGCGCAATGCGCGCACCTGGTCGGTCTGCAGATCTTCGGCTTGCAGGCCAACGGCCAGCAGCTGCAGGGCCACGCCTTCGCGCCACAACGCATCGATGCCGTCCTGCCAGGGGCTGTCGAACAGCTGCCCCAGCACCGGCAGCAGGGTGTGCGGAATCGCCCAGTGACGGCATTCCAGATGGGTATTGAGCGCGGTCTCCAACTGCGGCAGCTGGAACACGTCCGGATCGATCTTGGCCGGCACCATCACGCTGACCCCACGCATGTGCGTTTCGCCGGGGTGCGCGCCGGTCATTTCGACCTGCTCGCGGTGGTGGGCGGTCATCGCGGTGCCGGCGCGCAGGGTAAATCCGGGACGGCGCGGAACACGTACATCGACCTGGCCCTGCAGCATCACGCGGATGGCCAGGCCGGGACTCTGCTGGGCGGTGGCCACATACGGGAAGCGATTATGGACGTCGGAGGCGATCAGGCTCATGCCACCGCGCAGGAACTGTTCGTTGACCTCGCCGTGGCCGGCCCACTGGTCATCACGCAGGTGTTCCGGATCGGCGCGGTAGTCGAAGCCGTGGCGGTGGCCGAAGCGGCGGTAATCGGCAAAGGTGAAGTATCGGGACATTGCTCGGCACTTGCATTGGAGGTGGACACTGGCAGCACCTGACCCATGCGCTCTGCAATGCAGATGCATTTCCGATAGATACCTGCGTGGACACGCTGCGGCGCGTCGGAGGCGGTATCTGGAAGGGCTGGGGAAACGCCAGATTGGAATGAATGTGTCAAAGAAACTGGAAGCGTTTCCCATTGTCGCCGCGATTCACCCACATTTGATTTCGAGATGGTCAAAACCATTGATCAATACGGCCAAGTTGAATGCTCCGTAGAACATACGGCGGCGTTTTGCCTGCATATCCGTACGTAATTCCATACATCAACTTGGGTTGAGGTTTTATCGATGGAACGATCGCCTGCGGACACGCTGTCTGCTGGGCCATCACAGGCGGAGGCGTAGCGTGGGGGGTTAACCGCGACAGGCCGCGCCAATACCCCCACAGACGGAGAACACAGATGATTGATTACCAGCTCACCGGCAAGACCGCGATCGTGACCGGCGGTGTGTCCGGCATCGGTCTGGCGGTCGCGCAGACCCTTGCCGCATCCGGTGCGCGTATTTCGGTATGGGACCTGAAGCAGGAGGCAGTTGATGCCACGGTGGCGCAATTGCAGGGCAGCGGCGTGCAGGCGATCGGCATCGCGCTGGACGTGACCGATGATGCGGCGGTCGAAGCGGCGGTGCGGCGCACGGTGAAGGAACTGGGCGGTGTGCATATCGCGGTCAACAATGCGGGCATCAGTGGGCCGGCTGCCAGCAGTGGTGATTATCCCGTGGAGGGATGGCAGCGCGTGATCGACGTCAACCTGACCAGCGTATTCCTGTGCCAGCGTGCGCAGATCCAGGCCATGCGTGCGGCAGGTTCCGGTGGCAGCATCATCAACATGGCGTCGATCCTTGGCCAGGTGGGTTATGCCGGTTCCACCGCGTATGTGGCGGCCAAGCACGGCGTGGTGGGGCTGACCCAGACCGCTGCCTGGGAACATGCCGCCGACGGCATCCGTGTCAACGCGGTCGGCCCGGGTTTCATCAGCACGCCGCTGCTGGACAAGATGGATGCCAAGGTGCGTGCGACGCTGGAAGGGCGCCATGCGTTGAAACGGCTGGGCACGGCCGAGGAAGTGGCGGCGCTGGTTGCCTGGCTGGCCAGCGACGATGCTTCGTTCGCGACCGGCGCGTACTACGCCATCGATGGCGGCTATCTGGCGCAATGATGCGGTGATCGCAGGCGACGGTGACGCCGGGCATGGCCCGGCGCTACCGGGTGAAAGGGCTGTGGTGTGGCCTTCACCGTTGTGCCACGGCTGCTGCGCAACGCTCCGGGAAACACCCGGAGCCTGCCCATGGAACTCACCCAGGATGTCTCGATCCTGCTGCGCGTGGCCGCAGCAATGCTGTTCGGCGGCGTGCTCGGTGTCGAGCGCGAGATGGGCAAGCACGCTGCGGGCCTGCGCACCCACATGCTGATTGCCGGTGCTGCTGCGCTGATTGTTGGACTCGGCGATTCAGTGGCAGAGCATTTCCAGCAGGAGCGTTACCGCGACCTGCTGCAGGTCGACCCGGTGCGCCTGATCGAAGCCGTGGTCGCCTGCGTCGGCTTCGTTGCCGCCGGCACCATTCTGCGTGGGTCACGCGAGGATCAGGTCAGCGGCCTGACCACGGCCAGTTCGCTGATCATGGCGGCGGCCATCGGCATCGCCGTGGGCATCGGCAAGTACGTGATTGCCATCGGGGTGAGCGTGCTGTGCGTGCTGGTGCTGGCGGTGATGCGGCGGTTGGAGAAGCGGATTTCGTAGGGAATCTCGAGTTGCCGGCCAGCGGCCGGCACTACCACTGGACCTAAATGGTCGGACCAATATGGCATCTAGACCTATGGTCTAATAGGCGCTTCGTCGGAGCGGCGGTTAAATCCGCTGCAAGTGGTCTGATCGAAATTATTGTTGGTAATACCAATGATCGACGGCCATGGCGACCCACCGCCTGCGGTGGAGCACATCCCGCCCCAGTCGAGAGCCCCCATGCAGCCCTGGCAACACCTGTACGACCCCGCCGGCAACCTGTGGTTGTCCAGCCTGATCGCGCTGCTGCCGATCGCGTTCTTCTTCGTCGCCCTGGCGGTGCTGCGGATGAAGGGCTGGCTGGCCGGCACGATCACCGTGGCCATCGCGCTGGGCGTGGCCCTGCTGTTCTACCGCATGCCGCTGAGCCAGGCGCTGGGCGCGGCCGGTTTCGGCTTCGTCTACGGCCTGTGGCCGATCGCCTGGATCATCATCGGCGCGGTGTTCCTCTACAAAGTCTCGGTCAAGACCGGTCAGTTCGACATCATCCGCGCCTCGATCCTGTCGGTCACCGAGGACCAGCGCCTGCAGATGCTGATGGTCGGCTTCGCCTTCGGTGCCTTCCTGGAAGGTGCGGCGGGTTTCGGCGCGCCGGTGGCGATCACCGCGGCACTGCTGGTCGGGCTGGGCTTCAAGCCGCTGTATGCGGCCGGCCTGTGCCTGATCGTCAACACCGCGCCGGTGGCGTTCGGCGCAATGGGCATTCCAATCATCGTGGCCGGGCAGGTCACCGGCCTGGATCCATTCGAGATCGGCCAGATGGCCGGGCGCCAGCTGCCGTTCCTGACCATCATCGTGCTGTTCTGGATCATGGCGATCATGGATGGCTGGCGCGGCATCAAGGAAACCTGGCCGGCGGTGCTGGTGGCCGGTGGCTCGTTCGCCATCGCGCAGTACCTGACCTCCAACTTCATCGGCCCGGAACTGCCGGACATCACCGCGTCGCTGGCGTCGCTGGTCTGCCTGACCCTGTTCCTGCGCCGCTGGAAGCCAGTGCGGATCTTCCGCTTCGACACCGAAACCAGCGCCGAGGCAGCTGCACAGGCACTGGAAGCGCCGCGCTACAACGTCGGCCAGATTGCCAAGGCGTGGTCGCCGTTCCTGATCCTCACTGCGATGGTCACGCTGTGGAGCATCAAGCCGTTCAAGTCGCTGTTCGCGGCGGGTGGCCCGCTGGAAAGCTGGGTGTTGAAGCTCCCGGTGCCGGGCCTGGACCAGATGGTGCAGAAGATGCCGCCGATCGTGGACGCGCCGCTCAACTATGAGGCGATCTACAAGTTCGACTGGTTCTCGGCCACCGGCACCTCGATCATCCTTGCCGCAGTGATCGCTATCATCGCGCTGCGCATGCCGGCCCGTTCGGCGCTGCAGACCTTCGGCGAGACCGTGCGTGAGCTGCGCATGCCGATCTACTCGATCGGCATGGTGCTGGCCTTCGCCTTCATTGCCAACTATTCGGGTCTGTCGGCAACGCTGGCACTGGCACTGGCGCACACCGGTGATGCGTTCCCGTTCTTCTCGCCGTTCCTGGGCTGGCTGGGCGTGTTCCTGACCGGCTCGGACACCTCGTCCAACGCGCTGTTCTCGGCGCTGCAGGCGACCACCGCGCAGCAGATCGGCGTGTCCGACGTGCTGCTGGTGGCGGCCAACACCACCGGCGGTGTCACCGGCAAGATGATCTCGCCGCAGTCGATCGCCATTGCCTGCGCGGCGGTCGGCCTGGCCGGCAAGGAATCGGACCTGTTCCGTTTCACGGTCAAGCACAGCCTGATCTTCACCACGATGGTCGGCCTGATCACCCTGGCCCAGGCCTACTGGCTGACCTGGATGATTCCCTGAGCCATGCACCGTCAGCCGACCACCCGCTGCGCGCTTCGGGCCACAATGGCGCCATGAGCACGCAACGTATTTCGGACAAGGTGGCCGCGCAGCTGCGCGGCCTGGTGCAGGAACAGCGGCTGCAGCCGGGTGACCGTCTGCCGGCCGAACGCACCCTGGCGGTGCAGCTGGGGGTCTCGCGCACCGCGCTGCGTGAAGCCATCGCGCAGTTGGCCAGCCAGGGCCTGCTGACCGCACGGGTCGGTGGCGGCACCTACGTGGCCGAACCGGCCGCACGCGCACGGCAGGCGCTGGATGAACCGCTGGCGCCGTACCTGCCGCTGTTCCAGGGCGACCCGGAGTATCGCTTCGACGTGCTGGAAATCCGTCACGCGCTGGAAGGTGCCACCGCCTGGCATGCTGCGCTGCGCGCCACCGATGAGGACCGCGCGCGCATCGCGCAAGCGTTCCAGACCATGATGGACGCGCACGGCAAGGATGACCCCACCGGCGAAGCTGAGGCCGACGCGGCCTTCCACCTGTCCATCGCCGAGGCCTCGCACAACCTCGTGCTGCTGCAGGTGATGCGCGGGCTGTTCGAACTGCTGCAGACCAACATCTCGCAGAGCCGCGAAAAGCTCTACACCTCGGCGAGGACCTTCTCGCCGTTGTCCGACCAGCACCGCGAGATGATGGACGCGGTGCTGGCCGGCGACCCCGAACGCGCGCGCGCCGCCGCGCATGCCCACCTCGAGTTCGTGCACACCACGCTGCGCACCCTCGATGACAACGAAGCCCGGCGTGCGCGGGCCTCGCGTCTACCTTCCCCACACGGTTGACCCCATGATCATCTCCGCCTCCACCGATTACCGTGCCGCAGCGCAACGCCGGCTGCCGCCGTTCCTGTTCCACTACATCGATGGCGGCGCGTATGCCGAGCACACGCTGAAGCGCAACGTTTCCGACCTGTCCGACATCGCGCTGCGCCAGCGCGTCCTGCGCAACATGTCCGACCTGAGCCTGGAAACCGAGCTGTTCGGCGAAACGCTGGCAATGCCGGTGGCGCTGGCGCCGGTCGGCCTGACCGGCATGTATGCCCGGCGCGGTGAAGTACAGGCGGCGCGCGCGGCCGACAGCCGTGGCATCCCGTTCACCCTGTCCACCGTATCGGTGTGCCCGATCGAGGAAGTGGCACCGGCCATCCAGCGGCCGATGTGGTTCCAGCTGTATGTGCTGCGCGATCGTGGCTTCATGCGCAATGCGCTGGAGCGCGCGCAGGCTGCGGGCGTGACCACCCTGGTATTCACCGTGGACATGCCGGTGCCGGGTGCGCGCTACCGCGATGCCCACTCGGGCATGAGTGGACCGAATGCCTCGCTGCGCCGTATCGGCCAGGCCATCACCCATCCGCACTGGGCTTGGGACGTGGGCCTGTTCGGTCGCCCGCATGATCTGGGCAACATCTCCACCTACCGCGGCAACCCGACCGGGCTGGAGGATTACATCGGTTGGCTGGGCAGCAACTTCGATCCCTCCATTTCGTGGAAGGACCTGGAGTGGATCCGCGAATTCTGGAAGGGCCCGATGGTGATCAAGGGCATCCTTGATCCGGATGACGCGCGTGATGCGATCAAGTTCGGCGCCGATGGCATCGTGGTCTCCAACCACGGCGGCCGCCAGCTCGATGGCGTGCTGTCCACCGCGCGTGCATTGCCGGCGATTGCCGATGCGGTACAGGGCGACCTGAAGATCCTCGCCGATTCGGGCATCCGCACCGGCCTGGACGTGGTGCGCATGCTGGCGCTGGGGGCCGATACCGTGCTGCTGGGCCGTGCCTTCGTCTATGCACTTGCAGCGCAGGGCGAGGCCGGCGTGGCCAACCTGCTGGACCTGATCGCCAAGGAAATGCGCGTGGCGATGACACTGACCGGCGCGCGCCGCATCGCCGACATCGGCCGCGATTCGCTGGTCAACCTGCCGTGAGTGGCCACGATGCCGTGCTGGCGCAGTTGCGCGATGCGGTCGGCAACCGCCATGTACTGACCGGCGACAAGGCAACCCGCCGTTTTCGCCGTGGCTACCGTTTCGGCGACGGCCCGGTGTTGGCGGTGGTGCGCCCGGGTACGCTGCTGGAGCTGTGGCGTGTGCTGCAGGCGGCGGTGCAGGGTGGAGCGGCGATCATCCTGCAGGCGGCCAACACCGGCCTGACCGGTGGCTCGACCCCGGATGGCAACGACTATGGGCGGCCGATCGTGCTGGTCAGCACGCTGCGCCTGACCGGCATCCAGTTGTTGAACGAAGGCCGGCAGGTGCTGTGCCTTCCCGGTGCGACGCTGGACCGCCTGGAGCAGACGCTGGCACCGCTGGGCCGCGAACCGCATTCGGTGATCGGCTCGTCCTGCATCGGCGCCTCGGTGCTGGGCGGCATCTGCAACAACTCCGGCGGCGCGCTGGTGCGCCGTGGCCCGGCCTACACCGAGCTGGCGCTGTATGCGCAGGTCGATGCGCAGGGCCAGCTGCAGCTGGTCAACCATCTGGGCATCGCGCTGGGCGATACGCCCGAGCAGATCCTGCAGCGCCTGCAGGCCGGCGACTATGCTGCTGCCGACGTGGGTGACGGCGACGGCCGCGCCGCCTCCGATCCACGCTACGCCGACGAAGTGCGCCGGGTGGATGCCGATACGCCGGCACGCTTCAATGCCGACCCCAGCCGTCACTTCGAGGCAGCGGGGTCTGCCGGCAAGCTGGCAGTATTCGCGGTGCGCCTGGATACCTTCGAGAAGGAGGCCGCCGAGGTCTTCTATATCGGCAGCAACCGCACCGACAGCCTCACCGCGATCCGGCGCCAGCTGCTGACCGGCTTCGAACGCCTGCCGATTGCCGGCGAGTACATCCACCGCGATGCCTATGACATCGGCGAACGCTACGGCAAGGACAGTTTCCTGCTGATCGACCGCCTGGGCACCGCGCGTGTGCCGGCTGCGTTCGCATTGAAGAGCCGGGTTGATGGCTGGTTCGAGCGGCTGGGGCTGCGCGGGGTGACCGACCGGGTGATGCAGGTGCTGACCGGCCTGCTGCCCTCGCACCTGCCCAGGCGCATGGGCGAGTTCCGCCAGCGCTACGAGCATCATCTGCTGCTGAAGGTCTCCGCGCAGGACGCAGCGGAAACCGAGGCCTGGCTGCGCGGCTTCTTCGCCGACCATGAGGGCGGTTACTTCCACTGCACGGCCGATGAGGGGCGCAAGGCCTTCCTGCATCGCTTCGCCGTGGCCGGCGCGGCGGTGCGTTACCGCGAGGTGCATCGCGACCAGGTGCAGGACATCGTGGCGCTGGACATCGCCCTGCGCCGTGATGACGCCGACTGGTTCGAGCAGTTGCCGGTGGATATCGACGGCCGCCTGCTGCACAAGCTGTACTACGGCCACTTCCTGTGCCACGTGTTCCATCAGGACTACATCGCGCGCAAGGGCGAAGACCCGATGGCGATCGAGCATGCGATGTGGGCACTGCTGGATCAGCGCGGTGCCGAGTATCCGGCCGAGCACAACGTTGGCCACCTGTATCCGGCCAAGCCGGCGCTGGCGGGGTTCTACAAGCAGCTGGACCCGAGCAACACCTTCAACCCCGGTATCGGCCAGACCTCGAAGGAAAAAGGGTGGGGTAGCTGCGACTGTAGTGGGCATTGACGGATATAACGTGGCTTTACTGTAGAGCCGAGCCTATGCTTGGCTGCACTTCCCGACAGACAGCAGTCGAGCATGGCTCGACTCTACAAAGACGAAGTCGGGCATGGCTCGACTCTGCCCGGGCAACGGTTACCATCGGAATCCCAACCGCAGGAGCCGCCCATGCCCTCCATCGTTGCCCGCACGACCGTGTGCGTTGCACTGCTGGCGACCCCGCTGCTGGTGCTCGCCCAAGGCTCGATCCTGCCGCAGCAGCGTGACGCTGCGGGCAACGTGATGGAGCCGCTGGGGCAGGTGCTGATCGCCAATGAGACGGGGCCGGTGGGGCTCTACGAGTGCACGCGGGACGGCAACTGGTGCGTGCGCGTGCAGCCGGTTGCCAACGATGGTGACCTGCCGACTGTGCTGGAAGTGCTTGAGAAGGCACCGGGCCAGGGCACGCCACACACCTACCACGTCAGCATCGACGTGCCGCAGGAAAGCGAGCTGTCGCTGTGGCCGTGGATCGTGCGGCTGGCACCTGGCGTGGGTAGCGATGAACCGGTGACCGACCCGCAGCAGCGCGACCGCCAGAACGTGCTGGTGGGCGGCATCGTCTCGTTCAGCAGCATGTATTCCGGCGGCGGTGCCGATGCATCCACGTTGCAACTGGCACGCGTGCGCCACCTGCAGGACGACATCCAGGTGGACGACGACGTGCTGACCGTGCCATGGCTGGGCGATGCGATGATCCGTGCCTGTTTCAGCGAGCAGGACATCAAGCAGCGCGCAGGCGCCTGCCACGACGAATACGGCTTCTCGGCGAAGCTGGCGCTGGATACGGTTGCAGCGGGCATGCCGGTGCTGCGCTACCAGACGGTGGCAACCCGGTTCCCGGCCGGTGTTTCGCGCTTCGAGGATTCGCTGGCCAAGGGGCCGTTGAAGAAGCAGGATCTGCGCACCGAGCAGGACCCTGCGTGCACCTACACGCGGCTGTTCCGTTTCAGCGATGGGGTATTCCACCCCGACCAGGCGCTGCCGGATTGTGCGGGGTATACCGAACCCTGAAATGTAGAGTCGAGCCATGCTCGACTGGTTTTCCGCGCGACCCATCCGAAAACCAGTCGAGCATGGCTCGACTCTACAAAAGCCTGCCGCGGCGCTTACTCGCAGCGCGTGGACGTGATGATGTTGTCCTTGTCCACGAACACGCGCAGGCGGTCCGGGCGGATGTCCTTGGTGGTGATGGTGCTGGGGCCGATCGGGTTGACCAGGCCGGCACCGCTCTCGCGGGACAGGCGGCGGATGTTGGGCTCGTTGGCCGGCTGGCCGATCGCCCAGCCCAGCTGGCTGGCGTTGCAGCGGCCACTGCCTTTGACTTCCGGGCCAGGGGTGCTGACACAGGCCGACAGCAGCAGGGCGGAGGCCGGCAGCAACAGGGACAGACGGAATGCAGACATGTGAGCGCTCCTGCGCAGGGGACGATGGCAGGAACGATAGCACCGAGCGTGCGAAAGGCGTCAGCGCCCCGGTCATTGCCGGCACAGCGTGGTCATTGCATAGTGGGAGGAATAGCTGGCAGTACGCCAGCGGGCAGGCCGGGCCTTTCCGGCGCAGGTGTTGGATACGGTATGACGGCAGGCAGTTTCCGCGGCAAGGACAAGACAATGACGGCCCTGATGTTGTCGTTGCTGGGCGTGGCGTTTGCCGCCTCCGCTGCCGATCCGGAACCCGAGCAGGTCCAATCCCCGGTATTCGGCGCCTGGCGCAACCTGCAGACCGAATCCGGCTACGCGCCGGCGCAGCGTAACCTGGCCTTCGCCATGCTGCCGCAGGCGGCCACCCGCGGCGACCGCTTCGCCATCCTCGACCGCGAGGGCAAGCGGGCGGTGTGCTGCCTGCAGGTGGCCAGCCCCTCGCTGGGCGTAGCTGCGCTGCGCGGGGAGTACCACCTGCCGCAGGCCTGGGTGACGGACCTGAGCAATGGCCGTAGCCCTGCACGACCCTATGTGCCGCACGTCTATGCGATGCAGCGGGTGGACGAGCTGGCCGACTACAGCTTCGCCGATGTACCTGGCGCCTACAGCGACCTGGGCGGTCTGCTGATTCCGGAAGGTGCCGCGCTGGAGGCCGACGGCAGCGCCGTGCGCCTGGGGGACAGCCGCTACCCGCTGCATTTCCAGCGCCAGCCGCACGCCGATGACGATGGCGCGTTGGACCGCTACAGCCTGCAGGCGGGCGAGGGCGCGGCCCCGTTCGTGGTTGAAGTGCCGTTCGGCACCTACTGATTGCAGCACTGCACTGGCTAGAATGCAGCGCGGCGCCATCTGCCGCGCCTGCTCCGTGAGTCGTTGCCGTGTCCTTGCGCCCCTTCCTGCTGTCGTCCCTGTTGCTGTTGTCCGCCTGTGCCAGTGTGCCTCCGCCGCCACCGGCCCACTCCGATGCGCTGTGGCGGTTGATCGAGCGTGACTGCCGTGGCACCGAAGGCCCGCGCGGCGACTGCCTGCGGGTGGAGATGGCAGCAGACCGGCGCGATGTGCTGGCCAAGGACGCGCACGGTGATTACCAGTTCCTGCTGATGCCGCTGGACAAGGTCAGCGGCATCGAGAGCCGCAGCCTGTACCAGCGCGGCGCACCCAACTACTTCGGCGCGGCCTGGCTGGCCCGCACCCACACCGAACGGGCGCTGGGCCAACCGCTGCCGCGCAACGTTGCCAGCCTGGCGCTGAATTCACCGCATGGCCGCTCGCAACATCAGCTGCATATCCATGTCGACTGCCTGCGTGCCGATGTATTGCAGGCGCTGGATGCCCACGCCGGCGCGATGGGCAGCCAGTGGGCACCGCTGCCGGTGCCGCTGCGCGGCCATCAGTACCAGGCCCGCCTGCTGCCGGGCGCGGAACTGACCGCCAATCCGCTCAATCTGCTGGCCTACGACCTCGCAGGCGTGGACGACGTCGGCCAGTGGAGCCTGGTCGTGGCGGGCCGGGACCCCGTGCAGAGCGGCCCGGGCTTCATCTTGCTGGCCACACGCGTGGACGCCGGCACCGGCAACGAGGCCAGCGGCGAAGAATTGCAGGACCATGCCTGCTCGTTGCTGACCGGTGCCGGCAACGCGCTTGAGCGGGTGCGCTAGTCCAGCGCGCTGTGCTTGCTCCGCCACATGGGTGCGGTCAGCGCCAGCAGCTGGCGATCCTGCCAGCCTTCCAGATCCAGATGATGGTCGCGCAGCAGGCCTTCCTGCTCAAAGCCGAAGGCCCGCAGCGCGGTGGCGAACGGATCACTGCAGTCCGGTGGCAGCATCACGAACAGGCGATGCAGGCCGACGTCCTCGAACAGGAAAGGACACAGCGCCTGCAGCGCCGCGTCGGCATGCGGGTGCCAATGCTGCAGCGACAGCAGTTCTGCGCAACGCGCGTGCAGTGATTGCAGGCGGACGTGCAGCTGGTCCAGCACGTTGCCGTGCTCGTCATCGAACACCCCCAGCAGCAGCTGGTCGTTGTCCTGTTCCAGGCGTGAGCGATGCATGTGGGCGAGGAAGCGCGCTTCCTCATCGATGACGGACGGATCGCGGCGGCCGCGCCGGCGGCGGTCATCGAACAGGCGCCAACGCGGCAGGTCGGCACGCTGGAAAGGGCGCAGGGTGACCGGTGCGGCCTGCAGCTGCAGCAGGTGACGGCGCAGCACCGGGCGCAATGGGGGAAGGAGGGAAGTGGGGTACGGGGTCATCATCCCCGGCACGATGGCCGTGCCTGCAGCCCTGCACCATTCAAAACATTGCAAAAGTGTGGTGGATGGCACTGCGGGTCTGATTCGGTTCAGGCATAAGGCCATCAGGCCTGGTCATTTCCGTTGAAACTCCCCATTCAGGACACTTTCGTTACGGGATCGTTATGCGCCGTACAGGCCGCTGCCCCCGTACCACCACCCGCCCAACTCCCCAGGAAGCCCATGTCCGCCTCCCACAAGGCGCTGCGCCCGCGTCCGCTGGTGCTCGCACTGTCGTCCCTGATGCTGGTCTCGCTGCCGGCCTTCGCGCAGGAAAGCGCACCCACCACATTGCAGGAAGTGAAGGTCACCGGCTCGCGCATTCCACGCGCCAGTGTCGAGGGCCCGTCGCCGGTGACGGTGATCAGCCGCGAACAGATCGATGCGCAGGGCTACCGCAATGCCTTCGACGCACTGAGCGCGCTGACCGAGAACACCGGCAACGTACAGGGCGAGGACTTCGGCAACACCTTCACCCCGGCCGCCAACACCATCAACCTGCGCGGGCTGGGCCCGAACCGCACGCTGGTGCTGGTCAACGGCCGCCGCCAGGCCGACTACCCGCTGGCCTACGAGGGCTCGGTGAACGTGGTCAACCTGGCCAACATTCCCAGTGCGCTGATCGAGCGCATCGAGGTCCTGGCGGCAGGTGCGTCGGCGGTATACGGCTCCGATGCGATCGCCGGCGTGGTCAACATCATCCTCAAGGACCGCTTTGAGGGCGTGGATGTGAACGTGCGCGCCGGTGGCACCCAGCAGGGCGGCGGCGACAACCAGCGCGCGCAGGTGGTCGGTGGTAGTTCCGGCGAGCGTTGGGATGCGCTGTTCGGCTTCGAGTTCGATGTGCGCAAGGCGATCCACGCGCGCCAGCGCGATTTCATGGATTCGCTGGACGATGATCCGGCCGGCAAGGCACCGCAGGCGACCGCGATCGCCTATCGCCGCAATGCTGCCACCGGTCGCAACATCGATCCGGGCGTCAATGGCTGCGACGGGGCGTCTGACATCTATGGCGGCAGCGTGTTCCGCGCCTTCAACCCTCGCCAGGGCTGGTACTGCGGCAGCAACGAGGCCGCCGCCAGCTACTGGACCGTGCAGACCCAGAAGCGCAACCTCAATGGCTATGGCCTGCTGACCTTCCACGTCAACGACACCACTGACCTGTTCGCCGATGTCGCCGTGGGCAGCGCGCGGATCTACAACAACACGCGTGCGCCGACCTGGACCTCGGCCCGCAACTACTTCTACAACCAGACCACCGGCAACCTGGAAAGCTGGTACCGCCGCTTCGCGCCGGAGGAAATCGGCGGCCTGCCGCGCAATGCCAACCGCTTCCTGGAAAACTCGTGGTCGTTCAACGTCGGCGCACGTGGCCAGATCGGCGACAGTGGCTGGGACTATGAGGCGGTCTACAGCCGTTCGCGCTACGAGAACCGTACCCGTCGGCCGGTGCTGCTGGCTGGCATCAACGAGTACCTGCTCGGCCCCAAGCTGGGTGTGCGCAACGGCGTTGAGGTCTATGCGCCGGATCCGGCGCGCCTGTTCCAGCCGTTGACCCCGAACGAATACGAGGGGCTGTCCGACTACCAGGAAAGCCGTAACGCGGCATGGCTGCAGACCTTCAGCGCCAGCGTCAACGGCCGCCTGTTCGCGCTGCCTGGGGGCGATGCGGCGTTGGCAGCGGTGGTCGAGGCCGGCAGCCAGGGCTATCGCAACCGACCGGACCCGCGCCTGGGCAGCGGCGAGTTCTGGAACACCAGTGCAGGCGTCGGCGCCGGTGGCGAGCGTGACCGCTACGCTGCAGGTGTGGAGCTGCAATTGCCGCTGCTGCAGTCGCTGACCACCACCCTGGCCGGTCGCTATGACCAGTACCGTGCCGGTGGCGAGCACATCGGCAAGGCCACCTGGAGTTTCGGCGTCGAGTTCCGTCCGATCGAGAGCCTGCTGATCCGTGGTACGGCGGCGACCAGCTTCCGTGCGCCGGACATGAACTACGTGTTTGCCACCGAAACCCGCGGCTACAACCCGGGCATGACCGATTACTGGCGCTGCCGCACTGCGGGCCAGTCGTACGACAACTGCGATTACAACGGCCTGTCGATTGATTACAGCAACCGCGCCAATGCGCAGCTGCAGCCGGAATCGGCCAAGTCCTATGGTTTCGGCGTGGTCTGGTCGCCGTTGTCCGGCCTGGATTTCAGCGCTGACTACTACGACATCCGCATCGACAACGAAGTGACCAGCCTCGATACCAGCCGCATCCTGCGTGATGAGGCCGATTGCCGCCTGGGCCGGACGCTGGGCGGCGAAGCGCGCGATATCGGTTCGCCGCTGTGCCAGGACGCGCTGTCGCGGGTGATCCGCAATCCGTCCAATGCCACCGTGCAGCCGGACCAGGTGACCCGCGTGCTGATCAATCCGATCAACGCGGCCTCCGAATCGGTTCGCGGCCTGGACCTGAAGGGCAACTGGCGTTTCGATGCCGGCCGCTATGGCCGCTTCACCACGCGCCTGGCCTACACCGTGGTGCTGGAGCACAAATACCGACAGTTCTCCGATGATCCGGAGCGTGACATCCGCAATTCGCTGGATGACTACCAGTGGCGCAGCAAGGCCAACGGCAGCATCACCTGGAACCAGGGTGACTGGACCACCACGCTGTACGGCAACCGCTTCGGCTCGCTGCCGAAGACCGATGGCAGTGGCCGCATCGCGCCGTACATGACCTACAACGCCAGCGTGTTCCGCCAGTTCGGCGAGAATCTGTCGGTGGGCGTGATCGTCAACAACCTGCGTGACAGCCGCCCGCCGGCGGACAAGAACGGAGGCGGCTGGCCGTTCTATCCGGTTGGCAACTACGACCCATATGGCCGCCAGTACTGGGTGCAGCTGGACTACCGGTTCCGCTGATTCCGCAGGCTAACGAAAGGCCCGGCATTGCCGGGCTTTTCGTCTGGAGCTCAGCGCTCAGGCCATCAGGTCTTCCTCGATCTCTCTTACAACCACCAGAAACCGGTTGGCATCATCCTGGGAATTGCCGCCAACCTGCATCTGGTAGCACGTTGGAAGACGCGACGGACAGCTGCTGAAATGGTCGATGCAGACATATTCACCCCGGGTGATCAGCTGTTGGAGATCTTCCGGTGACAACTGGCGTCGGCCGACGATGGTACCGTCCCCGGCTTGGGCGGTCAGGACCAACGACTCGAGATCAGCGGCAGCGGCGATTTCTGCGTCCAACCGCTTGACCTGCACCTGAAAGACACGTCGACAGATCAGTTTGTCCAGCCAGTGCTGCTCATCCGTCGCGAAATGAGCATTGTCAGGTTCGGTTGCACGCGTCGCGTCCTCGTGCACGCCCCGGTGAGCAAAGCTCAACCCGGCGTAGCGCTCGTACTGTTGCAGCGTGCGCTTGCCGCCGAGCCCGTGCCTGGCAAGTGCGAACGCATCTCCTGATGCGGCTGCTGCGAGCATGTTCACTGCCTTGCCTGACGCCTTCAGCGATCGATCGAAGGCACTGGCTTCGATTTCACCACGCGAGCGGCACTCATCGGAGTGATCATCCCACACTCGGTTTGCGTCCGAGTTGTACTGGTGCCACAGCAGCGGTCGATGGGGGTGGAAGAAGTCATAACCATGCGTATAGGCCCTGACCGCCATGACGATTTCTTCGGTCGAGAAGAAATGGTCTGCATCGTTCATGACTTCCCTCACGAACTCGCCGTCGGAGAACAGGAACCCGCCACTGATGAATCGAGCGCGCATCGGTTTGCTGCGTACTGGAACCTGGGGCATGCGTACCGCTTTGTAGCTGACCACGCCTACGCTGTTGAAGCCGCGGACGAGCATCTGGCCGACATGGTTCTGCCGGGTTTCAGGATAGCTCTCGGGCTGGAACGCGGGCGGGTACCCGGTCAGCAGCGGTTTGCATGAGCGTGTGCGCAGGGATTCGAGCATCTCCACCAGCAACCCGTCCCACGCGTCCGAGAAGCGGTGGTGAGAGTCGATCTGCAAGTTGTAGCGCTCGTCGCGATAGCGCTCCTGCGCCAGCCTTCGTGCCCACCCACAGCCGCGGGCGTGCATGAAGCCCACCTCGATCAGTTCAACTTCGGCCCCGTTCAAGCGCAGGCGATGAATCGGATGCTGATCGCCGATGCAGCTCGATTCCAGCTGGAAGCCCGCAGCCAGAAAATCCTGGAGATTTGCTTCATCACCATGCTGCCAGCACACCACCACGTGAAGTGCCGCTGGCGCAGCTGCGCGCCGCACGAGATCGACGAGCGTTGGAATCAGTTGCGGATCGCGATAACTGGGTATCTGAACAAACAGGCTGGCGGGAAGATCCATCTTCAGTTCACTTGGGTTGGTCGGGCGAGGAAATACGAATGCTCGACATCATGCACGACGTTTGAAGCGCATTGGAAATGCAGCTATCGAAAGGATTATCCGGCAGTATGTTTCGATATCGGGCCTGGTGAAATCGAAAGATTCAAGTTGAGTTCTCTTTGCATTTTCATGGTGGTTGCTGATTGGCGTTTAAGTAATTGACCGGTGCATTAACCGCTGCTAGTTTTCGGCTGCTGGAGTGAACCAGCGATACAAACTGCCAGAGTCAAGGAGAGATCAATGAAGGCAAGCCTCATCGTAAGTCCGATCCTGTTGGGTGGACTCGCCATGGCCAGTGGAACGGCATCGGCGGGAGATACGGTAACCGTCAATGGCGCGCGCTATACCTGCACGTCAAGCTGCGTTGTGCAGACCAGTGCCAACGGTGGCTACACCGTGACGGATTGTTGTGGTGGGCGCGTAACTCGCGTGATCCGTACGCCGCCGCCTGAGGAGTGATTGCAGCCTGCTCGCCAGGCAGTACCCGTTTGAATCCGGCCTCTACGGGGGCCGGACAACGAGCATGATGGAGAAACGGAACATGGATGCACGTGCGTTTTTGATCACGATGGCAGCGGTATTGGTAGCGGGCTGCACGCAGGATGACGTGGCAGCGGGTGGAGCCGCACAGGCGAACGCCGGGTCGTCACCTGCCGCCGTACAGAGCGCGGGCAGTGGCCAGGAGCTGACGCCTGCAACGGATACGAGCGCGCGCCGAACGATTCCGTCATCTCCTGGCGGAGGCATGTCCGCCGGGGATTCGCCTTACCTGGCTGCAGAAAGTGCAATGATGCAGGACGGTGCGCTGTCTGTGGAGCAAAGCGATGCCATCCTCGTTTCGGATAAGGCTTTCGAAAAGACAGTCCAAGCGTTTGCTGACGATGCCGGAAAACGCCCTGAAGCGCAGGACCTGACCGCGCACTACAAGCAGGCGATTGCGCGCAGCCTCGGCAAGAATGAATCCCTGGGTGAGTTCGCGTGTGGATACAGCCTGTGTATTGGTTCAGTACGTACCGGCTCTGCTGAAGAGTACGAGGCCTGGACTGAAAAATTCGGATTGGACGCCGCTGCGCCCACCTACAGTTTCTCGGGCCTGAGCAAGAAGCTCGACCAGCGGAACTACGAGGGAAGGTTCGTTTTTTCTACCGATCCTGCCGCCCGATCGATGATCACCAGCCAATAGGCCTGCAGGTCAGGCAGCGCCCGCACGTCGGCCGGCGCTGCCTCGATCAAGGCAGCGCCTGCAGCAGGTACGACTCGATGACGTAGCTGAAAGGCTGCTGCTGGCGGTCGCGCAGCAGGGCACGCACTTCCAGGATCACGCCGTGATCGCCTTCGCCCCGCGGCGGCCAGAAAGTCTGGTCAGCCAGGGTCTGGCGCTGGAAACCGAGCGGGCCGACCACGCGACCGAACGGTTCGTCGGTGCTGTCCAGCACCTGGTTCATGGCCGGGCTGAGATGCTCCGGCAGATACCAGTTGTCGGCCTCGGACAGCACGCGGCTGCCACACACCAGCTGCACGCGGCGATAGCGCAGGTCGGTGCCTGGCTTTACGCCCAGCGCCTGCAGCACGTCGGTCGGCGCCGGCTTGCCCTGGCCGCGTACGCGCACCGCGCGCACCCGTGCCTGCTCGGCCAAGCCGTGTTCGGCGCACCAGTGTTCCAGGGTCGCGGTCGCGCTCTGCCCGGACAGCACGCGCTGGTGCAGGCGCTCGACCAGCGCAGCCGGGGCGATCCGCTGCTGGCCCGGCGGCGACTGCAGCGGCGCAGCGGCCGCAGCATCAGTGGCGGACAGGCTGGCGATCGGAGCGGCGGCAAGCAGGGACGCGGCCTGCCAGCGGCGGAGACGATCGTGGCGGTCGGACGGGCCCATGCGGCATCACAGCGGAAACAGGCGCCCATGTTACCCGTTCAGGGGTGTGCACGGCGTGGCTGCGACCGGTTGTCGCAGGGGGAATCATCGTTCTGGTGAATGCGTGCCATCCAGATATTTCGTTGGCCGATGGCGCTATCGAGGCGCAGGATGGCGCCAGTCTTGGCTTTCCGGGAATTCCCGATGACCCTGCAGTTCATCCACGGCGGTGTCGACCGCGACGGTGCACCGCTGCATTTCCACATCCGTGATGGCCGCATCAGCGGGCTCAACGGCCATACCGGCCCGGCTGAAGGGGCGGAAAGCGTCGATCTGCAGGGCTTTGCGGTGCTGCCGGGGTTGGTGGATGGCCACATCCACCTGGACAAGAGCTTCGTCGGCGACCGTTGGCACCCGCATCAGCCGGTGAACAGCCTGCGTGAGCGGTTGGCGGTGGAAAAGGCGGCGATGGCGGCTGCGGCGCCGATGGTTGATCGCGCCGAGGCGCTGATCCGCCAATGCAGCGGCTTCGGCACAGTGGCAATGCGCTGCCATGTCGATATCGATGGCAGCACCGGCCTGCGTCACCTGGAAGCGGTGCGCGAGGCCGCGCTGCGCTGCGCCGGCATCATGCGCATCCAGCTGGTGGCGTTCCCGCAGGCCGGCGTGATGTCCTGCGCTGGTACCGCAGCGGTGCTTGAGCAGGCCCTTGCAGCGGGTGTGGACGTGCTGGGCGGCATCGATCCGACCACGCTCGATGGCGATGCCGAGGGCCAGCTGGCACTGTTGTTCGGCCTGGCCGAGCGCTATGGCGTGCAGCTGGACATCCACCTGCATGAGCCCGGCGAAACCGGACTGGCCCAGCTGCTGCGCATCGCCGCGCGGACCCGGTCCGCCGGCCTGCAGGGGCGGGTGGCGGTCAGTCATGCTTATTCGCTGGGCGAGGTGCCGCTGGCACGCGCGCTGCAGGTGGGCGAGGCGCTGGCGACGGCGGGCGTAGCGATCATGAGCAACGCGCCGGGCGATCATCCGTTCCCGCCGCTGCGCGCACTGCATGATGCCGGCGTGCGCGTGTTCGCTGGCAACGACAACATTCGTGACTGCTGGTGGCCGTATGGCAACGGCGACCTGCTGCAGCGGGCGATGCTGCTGGGCTACCGCTCCGGCTTCAATACCGATGCCGACCTGATGCTGGCGCTGGACATGGTGACCACCCATGCCGCGCAGGTGATCGGGCTGCCACAGTACGGCCTTGCAGAAGGACATCCGGCCACCTTCGTGGCGGTGCGTGCCGACCACGGCCCGGCCGCTGTGGCCGCAGTGCCGGTGGAGCGACGGGTAGTGGTCGACGGCCGCTGGCTGTAGATCCACGCCGCGCCAACCCTTGTAGCGCCGAGCCATGCTCGGCAGCTTTTCAGGCGTAATCGTCGGCGCGGGTGGCGACGAATTCCTCAAGCCACGCCAGCAGATGGGCGATGTCGATGAGCTCGCCCTGCTCGACGCGCTTGAGCAGCAGCGTACTGGCGCCGATCTGCAGGCTGCTGTCGGCATAGCGCAGCACCGCGTCGATGCCCCAGGCATCGGTGACCTGCATCCAGGCCAGGCCCGGCACGCGCTGGGCCAGGGTGTCACCGAACGCCACGCCCAGTGCTTCCCAGCCATCGCAGTCGTCGCGGTCGATCAGCTCGGCATCGACCACGCGCTGCAGCGTGGTGGCCGCCAGCGGCCACTGCACCGGCAACGTCGGAAAGCCGGCGGCCACGCGCGCAGCGATCAGCGAGCGCTGGTGCTGCAGATGCGTCTGCAGTGCAGCGGGCAGGGGATCGAAGCGGGTGGGGATTTCATCGGACATGGCGAGGCGCCGTGGGGCACGGAAACTAGGGCGACTGTAGCTTGCGATGTAGTGCCTTGGTGCGGCAGGTCTGATCAGATATCGATGATCAGTGCGCGAACTGTGATTGCTTCCGCATGCGCAGCATCAATGTGCGAATACGTCATTCTGCGCGACTCAATCGTACTCTCATGGGCTCAGCCGGACTTGCGCGCTTGCTGGATGACGAACTCCTCCAGAGCTTCAAGCAGATGGTTGATCTCGATGGTCTTGCCTTCTTCGACACGTTTGATCAACAGGGTGCCGGCGCTGACCATGATATTGACGTCTCCATAGCGGAGAACCGCATCGACGCCCCAGGCATCGGTTACCTGGGCCCAGGCAAGTTCCGGTACACGCTGTGCCAGACAATCACCAAATGCGACCCCCAGTGCTTCCCAACCGTCACAATCATCGTGATCGATCAGTTCTGCATCGACTACGCGTTGCAGCGTGCTCGGCAGCAGCGGCCATTGAACAGGCACGGTAGGGAACGCAGATGCGACGAGGGCAGCAACCTGTGCACGCTGCTGCTGCATGTGGGCGATGAGCGCAGGTGGCAGCGGATCGAACCGGATGTCGGCTTCGTCCTTCGGAGCAGGGGTCAGAGTAACCTGGTACGTGTTGGTCATGGGTGAGGTAATTCGGAGAAGGGCGTTCGCTACCCTATCGCCCAGGCATTGGGTACGCCATCAGTCGGCCTTTTACGACAAGCGTGTACCTGCTGGCGCTTCACCGCGATTTCGAATACTGGGCGGTCGTTTCCATCCACGCATGACGTGGTTCTACCGAGGTCAATCCGGTTCGCGCTGCACCTGGCGCCACAGTTCACTGGCCAGCGCGCGCACGGCATCATCTGCGTCGGCACGATGCAGCAGGCCGATCTCGTAATTGTCGATCACCGGCAGCTCGCGTTCGCCATCGATGATGCGGTGTTCGCGGGTGACTGCGCGGCGCGGCAGTAGGCTGATGCCGATGCCGTCGGCCACCGCACCCTGGATGCCACTCAGCGACGAACTGGTGAAGGCGATGCGCCAGCGCAGGCCCAGCGCCTCCACGGCGTGGATCATCTCGTCGCGGTACAGCCCGCGCGGCGGGAAGGTCACCAGCGGCAGGGGGTCCTGCAGCAGGCAGCTGCTGCGCAGGCTGTCGATCCAATGCATCGGCTCGCGTCGGCAGTGCACCGCCTGGCGGGTGTTGCGGCGTTGCTTGACCAGCACCAGGTCCAGCTCGCCGTGGTCGAAGCCGTGGGCCAGGTCGCGGCTGAGGCCGCTGCTGATCTCCAGTTTCACCTGTGGATGGCGGCGGCTGAAAGCGGCCAGCATGCGTGTGGTCTGTGCGTTGACGAAGTCCTCGGGGACACCGATGCGCACCGCGGTTTCCACGGTGGCGCCGGCCAACGCCTGTGCCATTTCCTCGTTCAGGTCGAGCATGCGCCGCGCGTAGCCAAGCAGGGTGTGACCGGCGTCGGTGGGGTGTACGTCGCGGTGGCCGCGTTCGAGCAGGCGATGCCCGGCCAGTTCCTCCAGCCGGCGCACCTTCTGGCTGACCGTGGACTGGGTCGAATGCAGGCGCGTGGCCGCCGTGGTGAAGCTGCCGCAGTCGGCCACCATCACCAGCGCCCGCAGCAGGTCCAGTTCGAACAGCGTTCTATTCGATTTGGCACTGTCTTGCATTTGAACATTTCACTTCTGGATGCGCGTGACGACTTCTACCATGCAGGGGAGGGGGCAGCAAGCACCGCGCCCCGGTTGTACCGGCATCGCCCGCAGTGCTCGCCGCACAGGAGAACCGAAGATGCGAATCCATCGTTGCCATCGCTGGCCCGCTCCGGTGGGGCGCCTGTTGCTGCTGTGCCTGCTGGCGATGGTCATTCCAGCCTGTTCGGCCACCGCGGGCTCGGCCGATGCCCGCCTGCGCGATGCCGCCGCCCGCGGCGATGCCGAGGCAGTGCGTGGGGCGCTGGAGGACGGCGCCGATCTGGAGGCGCGTGATGGCCAGGGCCGTACCGCGCTGCTGCTTGCCACGCATGGCAACAATGTAGACGCCGCGCGTGAACTGATCGAAGCCGGCGCCGACGTCAATGCCAAGGACGCCATGCAGGACAGCGCCTACCTGTACGCCGGCGCGCGTGGACTGGATGAGATCCTGGCGGTGACCCTGGCGCATGGCGCCGATCTGCGCAGCACCAACCGCTATGGCGGCACCGCACTGATTCCTGCCGCTGAGCGCGGCCACGTGGCAACGGTGCGCACGCTGCTGCGCGCCGGTGTGGCGGTGGACCATGTCAACCGCCTGCACTGGACCGCGCTGCTGGAAGCGATCCTGCTAGGCGACGGCGGCGCGCGCCACGTGCAGATCGTGCAGCTGCTGCTTGAAGCAGGTGCCGACCCCGAGCTGGCCGACGGCGACGGCGTGACGCCGCTGGCGCACGCGCGCAAGCGCGGCTACACCGAAATCGAGACCCAGCTGCGCCAGCACGGCGCGGCACGCTGAAGACCGTCCCCTTCCACCCTGCACGCTGCGCGTGCCCACCAGGATGCTGTCCATGTTCCGTACCCGTCCGTTGTCCCTTGCCATCCTCCTTGCGGTGGCCCCGCTGTCGGCCTCGGCCGCCGAGCGCGCTGACCTGTTGATCCGCAATGCCACGGTGGTCGATGTCGAGCACGCCAGCACCTTGGCCGGGCAGAGCGTGGTGATCCGTGGCGAGGACATCGTCGCCGTCGGCCCGGACGCCACGATGCGCAGCCAGTGGAGCGCTGCCCGCCAGATCGATGCCAAGGGCAAGTACCTGATTCCGGGCCTGTGGGACATGCACGTGCACTTCGGTGGTGGCCCGGCACTGATCGAGGAGAACAAGGCGCTGCTGCCGCTGTACATCGCGCACGGCATCACCACGGTGCGTGACTGTTCCGGCGATCTGCCCGAGCAGGTGCTGCAGTGGCGCGGCGAGATCGCCAAGGGCACGCTGTTTGGTCCGCGCCTGCTCAGTTCCGGCGCGAAGATCGAAGGCATCAAGCCGGTCTGGAAGGGTACGATCGAAGTGGGCAGCGAGGCCGACGCCGACAAGGCGATCGCCCGCCTGCAGCACGACAAGGTTGATTTCGTGAAGATCACCGACAGCACGCTGAAGCCGGAACTGTTCCTGTACTCGGCCAGTGCTGCGCGCAAGGCCGGGTTCAAGGCCTCGGGTCACATTCCGATGGCGCTGACTGTGGAACAGGCGGTCGATGCAGGCCTGGCCTCGATCGAGCATCTGGACTACGCATTCAAGGCAGGCAGCAAGGATGAAGCGCAGATCGCCGCCGACTTCGGTGCCGGCCGCATCGACCGCGCCGAAGCCAACCGCCGCCTTGACGCCAGCTTCGACCGTGACACGGCGATGCACGCCTACCGTGATTTCGCCAAGCGTGGCGTATTCGTGACCCCGACCCTCAACGGGGGCCGCATCCTCGATTTCCTTGACCAGGATGACCACGCCAACGATCCGTACCTGGCCTACATCGGTCCGGGCCTGCGTGCGACCTACCAGTGGCGCGTGGACCGCGCGGCGAAGGCCACGCCGGCGCAGATCGAAGCGCGCCACGCGCAGTACCACCAGGTGGCCGCAGTGCTGCCGATGCTGCAGGAGGCCGGCGTGACGATCATCGCCGGCACGGACGCAGGCTTCCTCAATTCGTTCAACTTCCCGGGCATCGCCCTGCACCAGGAGCTGCAGCTGTTCGTGAAGGAAGGCCTGAGTGCTCCGCAGGCGCTGTCTGCCGCGACCCGTTCCGGCCCGGCCTGGTTCGGCCAGATGGACCGCTACGGTGGTGTTGCGCAGGGCAAGGCTGCCGATCTGGTGCTGCTGACCGCCAATCCGCTGCAGGACATTGCGGCGACCGAGAAAATCGACAGCGTGATCCTGCGTGGCAACGTGTATGACCGCGCCGCACTGGACAGGATGCTGGCCGACACCAAGGCCAAGGTCGCAGCGTGGAATGCCGAGGCGGCGAAGGCGCAATGATCGGCGGGGTCGGATCCCTTCCGACCGGGAAGGGCTCTGACCCCAGCGTCGAACGGAATCCAGGCACGACGCGGATCCATGGCGGCGGACAGCCCCTTGCTTCCGGCACGGGAATGATTCGGTGCGGGCATCTAGCATGGTGCCCGTTTCCCGTTTGAATCCGTGCATGCCTGTTTCGCCTGCCTTGCTGCTGCCAGCCCATGAGGCGCCGCTTCCGCTGCCACGCCCACACTGGGTGATGCTGGCCCTGTGGGGGGTGTTGATCGCCACCGCCGTGCCGGCGGTGCACCTGAGCCAACAGCCTGGCGGTCTGATTCCGGCAGCGTTGTTCATCCTTGGCGCCGAGCTGCCCTGGATGCTGGCGACGCCATTGTTGTGGGATGCGTGCCGGCGCTGGCCACTGTCTGGACGCCGGCATCTGGCCGGATGGTTGGCGCTGTGCCTGCTGCTGACTCCGCTGTTGACGGCATTGGGATGGACCCTCGGCCATGTGCTGCTGCAGCTGTGGCAGGGGCAACCCTGGCCAGCACTGCAGCAGGTGTTGCGCGCGATTGGTATTACCGCGCTGTTTGCGTTGCCGACCTTCATTGCGGTGGCGGGCGTGGGCCATGGCCTGGCCGGACTGCAGCGGTTGAGGGCGCAGTCAGAGGTGCTGCAGCAGGCTCGTGAAACAGCCCTGCGCCAGCATCTCCAGCACCACTTCCTGTTCAATGCGCTCAACGCCATCGGTGGCTTGGCGCTGCAACGTCCACGGGCAGCGGACGCCGCACTGGCGCAGCTGTCCTCGCTGCTGCGCGATACCCTGCAATGCCCGTCGCAGCGCTGCTTTGCCGATGAACTGGGCGCAGCACAGGACTATGTCGCGCTGCAGTCGCTGCTGCACGATCAGGAGGTGCATCTGCATCTACAGGCCAACGCTGACGCATTGGCCTGGACGGTCCCTGGCCTGTTGCTGCAGCCGTTGATCGAGAATGCGGTGTTGCACAGTGGCTGGCAGCCGGGGGACGGGCCATTGCGGATCGAGCTATGGGCCGGAGTGGAAGACGGCCTGCTTGATGTGGTGCTGTTCAACCCCTGCCTGCGTCCCGGCACGAACGATGGACTGGGCACTGGCCAGGCTGCACTGCAGCGGCGCCTGGCGATGATGGGAGGCCGGTTGCAGACCGCCAGCGAGGGCGGCGGCTATCGTGCACGCGTGACCTTGCCGGAGTGCATCGCGTGACGCGTCCGCTGAGCGTGCTGCTGGTGGATGACGTGGCGCTGGCACGTGACCGCCTGCGCCAGTTGCTGGCGGGCATTCCGCAGGTCAGGGTCGATGCTGAAGCCGCCACCCTCGCGCAGGCACGCGAGCAGCTTCAGGGGCGCCGTTTCGATCTGCTGCTGCTGGATCTGGTCCTGCCCGACGGTCGTGGCTGGGAGTTGCCCCAGCAGCGCAACCAACGTCGGCCAGCTCAAGAACGGCGTGAACTACGCCATCGACGAATCGAAGAAGTACACCGACCAGAAGATCCAGAACATCACCAACGTGGCCGGCAGCTTCCGCGCCAACAACACCAACAACCTGGCCGATCCGTCCGCCAGCGGTGCCAACTCGGCTGCCGGTGGTGCGGGCTCCACCGCCGCCGGTGCCAACTCTACCGCGCTCGGCAATGGTTCGCAGGCACAGGCCGACAACTCGGTGGCACTGGGCGCGGGTTCGGTGGCGAACCGGGCCAACACGGTTTCGGTGGGTGCCAGCGGTGCCGAACGCCAGGTGGTCAACGTGGCCGATGGCTCGCAGGCCACCGATGCGGTCAACGTGCGCCAGCTGCAGGCCTCGCAGCAGGGCACGATCCGTTACGACACCACGGTGAACGGCGCGACCAACTACAACAGTGTCACGCTGGGCAGCACCAACGGCGGCCCGACCATGGTGCGCAACGTCGCCGCCGGTACCGCCGGTACCGACGCAGTCAACGTCGACCAGTTGAAGTCGGGCATGGCGCAGACCCTGGACTGGTCGAAGGCCTACACCGACGAGCGCATGGGCGGCTTCGAGCGCGACCTGCGCAAGACCGACAACCGCGCCTCGGCCGGCATCGCCTCGGCGATGGCCACCGCAGCACTGCCGCAGCCCAGCGAAGCGGGCCGCAGCATGGCCTCGGTCGCCGCCGGCAGCTACAACGGCGAATCCGGCGTTGCGGTCGGCATCTCCGGTGTCTCGGAAGGTGGCCGCTGGATCTACAAGTTCAGCGGCTCGACCAACAGCCGTGGCGAGGCCGGTGTGGCCGTCGGTGCCGGCATCCAGTGGTGATCCCCGCCGCCGGGCCGCAACCGCGGCCCGGCATTGCGGAAACGTCCATAGGGGGAATGACATGAAACAGCATCGCATCGCCCGCGCCGGCCAGCTGGCCGCCACGCTGGGCCTGATTCTGGGGATGAGCCTGCTGGCCGCCTGCCGCAGCCATGCGCCGGCCGCCGAGGGTCCTGCCGAAGCCACCGCCGTGCACTTCCCGAAGGCCTCGAAGGCCTCGCTGAAGGAAGGTATCTATCCCGACGTCGCCGACCTGCGCCGCTTCGCGCCGGGCATGAGCAAGCGCCAGCTGTATACGCTGCTGGGTACGCCGCACTTCAACGAAGGCATGTGGGGCGTACGTGAGTGGAATTACCTGTTCAACTTCCGCACTGCGCAGGGCGCGGAGTACTTCACCTGCCAGTTCCAGGTGCGATTCGACAGCAAGGGCATCGCCCAGGGCGGCTATTGGAAGCCTGAATCATGTGCGGCGGTGCTGGACCCGCCGCGGCCTCCGGCCCCGCCCGCTCCGGCGCCGTTGCCGGAGCAGCCGCTGCGCTTGTCCGCCGACGCGTTGTTCGGTTTCGACAGCGCGGTGCTCAGCGCCGAGGGGCAGCAAGCAGTGCAGGGCGTGCTGGCACAGGTGCGCGAGGCCAGTCGGGTGCAGTCAATCCGGGTGACCGGGTATACCGACCGTATCGGCAGTGCCAGTTACAACCAGACGCTGTCGCAGCGACGTGCCGAAGCGGTGCGCATGGCACTTGTGCAGGGTGGAGTGCCGGCTGCCAGCATCAGTGCCGAAGGACGTGGTGCGGCGGAGCCGGTCGTGCAGTGCGACCAGCGCAATCGTCGCGAGCTGATCGCGTGCCTGGCTCCGAACCGCCGCGTGCAGATCGCGGGTGTGGCGCAGCCACGCTGAGAATCCTGCGCCGGGGCAAGTCCCCGGCATCCCGAGTCCCCCCTGACCGCCGGCAGGACGTGGCCACGTCTCCCCCGTTGTCCACGCCTGCCGGCGGCTCAGGTTTTCCTTGGTGCACGCGATGAACGCCCAATTCCTGCCTCTTTCCATGAAGACGGAAACCACACTGAGTGTGTACGGCCAGCTCGGCAATCATGCGGTGGTGCGCATTCCCGGGCGGCGCCTGCCGGGGTTGATCCTGCAGGCCGATACCGTGGCCGGCTTCCTCGCCCAGCTGCAGGAAGCCCAGGCCTGCCTGCGCAGTGGGCGCGCACAGCGCACCGACGCCGAGCTGGACATGCTGATCGACGTGCTGCAGCAGTGGTATGCGCTGATTGAATCGCGCCTGGCCGATGCCGGCGAGGCGCTGTAGAAGAAAAAGGGGACGGAGGGGATTAAGTCGTTCTTGCCCCGGCTGTGCCGGAAACGACTTAATCCCCTCCGTCCCCTTTTTTCTAGGCGCGGGCGCGGACCAGCCAGCAGGCGGCATCCACGCGCACCCGGTCGCCTTCGATGAAGGGCGCGAACGCGGCCAGCGCCTTGTTTCGAAGTGCGTCGGCGCGGTCTTCCGGCATCGCGCGCAGGGCCAGTCCCAGCGGGCCAAGTTGGCCGACATAGGTTGGCAGCTCATCGCGGGCGATCGAACAGGGCAGGTCGACCGCAACCACTTCGACGTCCTTCCAGCCGGCCGCCTGCAGAAGCCGCTGTACCCGCTTGCCATCGCCAAAGGCGAACTGGCCCGGTGCGCCAGGCGCACGGGGTGTCAGCTCGAGTTCATCAGCAATGGCGCGTTCGGCCGTGGTCATGAACGGGTTCTCGTCGGCACTGCGCCAGGCGATGAAACGCAGGCCCGCGCCTGGCGCTGCGGCACGATGAAGGTTGGCGAAGGCGGCCTGGCTGTCCTCGAAGAACATCACGCCCAGCCGCGACTGGATCCAGTCGAAGTGCGCGGAGGGCAGCGGATGCCGCTGCGCGTCGGCGACGATGAAGTCCGCGTCCAGTCCCGCCGTTTCTGCGCGCTGCCGGGCCAGAGCCAGCATCGGCGCGGAGATGTCCAGGCCGGTGCTGTGTGCCGCCGGGCGAGCGGCGGCTGATGCCAGCAGGCTGGCGCCGGTGCCACAGCCGATATCGAGCAGTTGCGTGACGGTTTGCGGAAGCTCGGCCACCAGCAGGTCGGCCATCGGCTGGAACAGACCGTCGAGGATGGCCTGCTGGGCGACCCAGATCTGGCCGCCAGGGCCATTCCAGAGCGCATTCTGATCAACGGGGGATGTACTGGCCATGGCCTTGTCCTGCCGGGAAGTTGCCCATAGGTTGATGCTTGAAGGCGACTTGAGGTCAAGCTCATGCGTGAACTGGATATCGGCGAGGTAGTCAAGCGCAGTGGCGTGCCGGCCTCGACCCTGCGTTATTACGAACAGTTGGGCCTGCTGCAGGTGCTGGGGCGGCGCGGCCTGCGCCGGCAGTACGACGAGCAGGTGCTGGAGCGTCTGGCGCTGATCGGTCTCGGTCAGGCGGCGGGACTGTCGTTGCAGCAGATCGGTGCATCGCTGCCGCCACAGCGTGGGTGCATCTCGCTGGACCGGGAGGCCCTGTTGGCACAGGCCGATGTGCTGCAGCAGCAGATCACCCAGCTGCAGCGGGTGCGCCGTCATCTACAGCGCGCGGCGGCCTGCCCGGAAGCACAGGACGCGCGCCAGTGCGGTTCGTTCCGCAAGTTGCTGCGGGCCCAGCAGCGCATGGCGGGTGGGTGAGAGAAGCGCATCCACGCATGGCGTGGATCTACTGCACCACGACCTCGGTAGATCCACGCCATGCGTGGATGAATCAATCGCGGGTACTGACTTCCCAGGTGGCGTGCAGCACGCCCGGCACATGCTCCATCCGCGCCAGCACCACGTCCAGCTCATCGGCACTGACGGCGGTACTGACCAGCACCGCGATCACATCGGTGGGCGCGTCGGCATGCTCGACCACCTGCACATCACCGACCGGATATTGCGCCGCTTCCAGCGCATCGACCAGGCGTTCGCGTACACGTGGCACCGCTTCGGCATCCACACTCAGGCGCACCTCGTAGGTCGCCTCGGTGGCCGTCTCGTTGATCGGGATGCGGTTGATCGCATTCACCAGCGGCCGCAGCAGGGTGTTGCCGGCGATGATCAAGACCGTCAGCAGCACGCCTTCGGCCAGCATGTCCGCGCCGGTGCAGCTACCGACCGCCGCCGAGCACCACAGGGTGGCGGCGGTGTTGAGGCCGCGCACGTTCATGCCTTCCTTCATGATCACGCCGGCACCGAGGAAGCCGACGCCGGAGACCACGTAGGAGATCACCCGCACCGCCTCGGCACTGCCGGCGATGCGCATGCCCAGGTCGACGAAGGCAGCGGCGCCGACCGCCACCAGCACGTTGGTGCGCAGGCCGGCGGTGCGTTGGCGGTACTGGCGCTCGGCGCCGATCAGCGTGCCGAGCACGAAGGCCGCCAGCAGGCTGATCACGGTGTCGGCGAAGGGGCCGGCCTGGAAGGTTTCAATGAAGCGCATGGCCGGAGTCTACCCGGTCGAGGTGACAGTAGATCCACGCCATGCGTGGATTTCGAGGCGGCCAGAAACGACTTAATCCCCTCCGTCCCCTTTTTGCGGGGTCAGTCGGTGTCCTCGACCCGCTCGCCCATCAGTTCGCGCTGGCGCTTGTCCAGTTCCTCGGCGTAGCGCTTGCGCACGAAGGCTTCGGAGACCACGCCCAGCACCTGGCCGTCGGCGGCGACCACGGCCAGTTCGTCGGCCTGGGTCTGGTCAAAGCGCTGCATCACCGCAACCACGTCCGCGCCTGGCAGCAGCGACACGTCGCGGTTCTCGGCCAGTTCGCCAATGGCGGTTTCCGGCTTCACGCCGTCGCCGTACACGCGCGGAATCTGCACGATGCCGGCGTAGTGGCCTTCGCTGTCGATCAGGATCACCCGGCTGCCCGAGCCCAGCGGGAAGCGCTGGCGGAAGGCGGCGGCGTCGAGGTCGGCCGGCGCGGTGGCCACGCCCTTGCGCATCAGCCGGCCGGCGTTGAGGTTCTGCACCCAGCCCACGTCGCGCGCGCTCTTGATGGTCTCGCCGCGCAGGTGCATGCGCCAGGTCGAGAACGAATAACCGAACCACTGCCGCACCAGCGTGCTGGAGACCAGCACCGCGCTCATCACCACGCTGGTCAGCAGGAAGTCGTGGGTGCCTTCCAGTACCAGCATGGCCATGGTCATCGGTGCGCCGACCACCGCAGCGGCCAGCGCTGCCATCCCGGCCAGTGCGGCCGAGGTGGCGTCGATCACCGGCACGCCGGTGGCCATGGCGAGCAGGCCGGCGAACAGGGTGCCGACCAGGGTACCCATGAACAGCGAGGCGAAGAACAGGCCGCCACGGAAACCAAACCCGAGCGAGATGCCGGAGGCCAGGCACTTCAGGGTCAGCAGGCCACCGATCCAGATCAGTGGCAGGTGCGTGGTCAGGTCCAGGTGCAGGGCGCCATGGCCGGACGACAGCACCTGTGGGCTGGCCAGCGCCAGCGGGATCAGCAGCAGGCCACCGACCACCGGCCGGCCCCACAGCGGCAACGGACTGCGCTTGACCGTGCCCTCGATCGAGGCAATCAGCCGCATCACCGCGATGCCGACCATCGCGCAGCAGCAGCCGAGCAGGCCATAAATGGCGTAGTCCGCCGCACGCACGTCGATGGTCGAGGCGGCAGGCAGCAGGTAGGCCTCAATGCCGGCCTGGTCGGCCACGAACGCGCCGGCCAGTGCAGCGACCGCCACCGGCGCCAGCGCGGCCGGAGTATAGGCGCCGATGACAATCTCAAAGGCGTAGAACGCGCCGGCCAGCGGTGCGCCGAAGGCGGCTGCGATGGCACCGGCGGCACCGGCGCCGACCAGGATGCGCACATCATTGCGGCGCAGGCGCATCACCCGGCCCAGCTGCGAGCCGCTGCCGGCACCCATCTGGGTATAGGAGGCCTCCAGCCCGACCGAGGCGCCACAGCCGTTGGACAGCAGGGTCTGGGTCAGCACGATCAGGTTGTCGCGCATCGACATGCGGCCGCCATGCAGGGCGTTGGCTTCCACCGCATCCAGCAGGGGCCGCTTGAGCCGGGTCGCGGCCAGGCTGACCAGCCCGACCAGCAGGCCACCGAGCGGCAGCACCAACAGCGCGGTCCAGGTCAGCGAGGGCAGGGAGCTCAGGCGCATGCCTTCGTCCAGCCCATACAGGGTGCCCTGCAGCCAGCGTGCGATGCCGGATTGCAGCAGGGTCAGGTAGCCGGCGATCAGGCCGACCAGCAGGGCAAGCGCAATGAACCACAAGTCACTGCCACGCAGGCGTAGGCGCAGGCCCTGGAAGGCCGCATGCAGGCGCGATGGCGAAACAGGCAGTGACATGGTGGCGGCATGATACGCCGCCACCGTGATCGCCGCCGTCACTGCATCGGGTGGTTACCGGCTTAGAAGCGGTAGCGGCCCTGCACGTAGAAGGTGCGCGGCGCAGCCACCATGCGGCCGGCGTTGCCATCGACGTTGCGGGTGTACCAGCGCTTGTCGGCCAGGTTGTTGACGCCCAGCGCGATCTCGCTGTCACCCAGTCCCGGCACCTGCCAGGCCACCTGCGCGTTCCACAGGCGCACGCCCGGCACGCGGCCCACGCGCGCATCGGCGCTCTCGGCCCAGGTGTTGGCCGCATCGGAGAACTGGCCGCTCTGGTGGGTGCTGGAGACATTGAAGGTCCAGCCGGCCAGTGCATAGCGTGCGCCGACGCTGTCGGTGTCGCGCGAGTAGAACGGCACGTCCAGGCCACGGTTGTCACCGGACTGCTGGATCGCCTTGGTCCAGGTGTAGTTGGCGTACAGCTCCAGCCCGGCCAGCGCGCTGTCCTCGGCGAAGCGGTATTCCAGTGCGCTCTCCACGCCCTTGTGATCGGTGGCGCCGATGTTCTGGAAGGTTGGCGGGGTGATCCCCGGCACCTGCAGGATCTGGTTGTCGAAGCGCATCTTGAACACGGTCACTTCCGCGCGCAGTGCACCGTCCTGCCAGCGCGCACCTAGTTCGGTGGTCTTGGCGATTTCCGGGTTCAGCGGATTGCTCGCGGTCTGCGAATTCAGCTGGATGTTCTGCACCGGCCCGAACGAGGTGGTGTAGTTGCCGAACACGGTCAGCTGCGGGGTCAGCAGGTAGGCAATGTTGAGCGAGGGCAGGGCCTTGTCGTTGCGGCTGCTGAAGGTCGCCGTGCCACCGGCCTGGCGGCGGTCCATGTCGATCCATTCCATGCGCACGCCCGGGGTGATCCGCCACTGGCCGATCGCAATGCGGTCGTCGATGTAGAACGCGTGGGCGTCGGTGGCGTTGTCGAAGCGGTTGGTGGCGCTGGCCGCGCCGGTGCGGCGGGTGACTGTGTAGCTGCGGTCGTTGCCACGCTCGCGCAGGAAGCGGTAGCCGGCGGTGATGTCGTGCACGCTGGCGCCCCAGTGCAGGCGCTGGGTGTAGCGCGGCTCGATGCCGAGCACACGGTAGTCGCGCGGCTGCACGGTCAGCTGGGTATTGGCGGCGTTGATCAGCGAGCTGGCACGGCTGCTTTCGTTGTAATAGGCCAGTACCTCGAACTCGCTGTTGGCCGAGAGCGTATTGGTGTAGCCCAGGTCGATGCCGGTGCGGTGGCCTTTCCAGAAATCGGTGGGGCGCGTGTTCTGGAACGGGTCGGCTTCGTACTGGGCGCGGGTCAGGCCGCCCGGGGTGAGCGAGCGAACATCGTAGTAGGAGAGCTTGGCGCGCAGTTCCTGCTGTTCGTCGATGGCATAGGCGAACTTCAGCGCCAGGTCGTTGAAGCGGTCATCGCTCCCCTGGCGCCAGCCACGGCCGTCCTGGCCGGAGTACAGCAGGGCCGCGCCCAGGCCGTTGTCGCCGGTGCCGCCGAGGAAGGCGTTGTACTGGGTGCTGTCGCCGCCGCCATGGTCGTAGGCGGTGTAGCGCACGCCCGCTTCGCCGTGCAGGCCGGCCTCGGTGGGAATGGCGCGGGTGCTGAAGTTGATGATGCCGCCCACGTTCTGCGGGCCATAGCGCACCGCGCCGCCACCGCGCACCACGTCGATCGATTCGATGTTGGACAGGCTGGTCGGCGCGAACGAAAGTTGCGGCTGGCCGTACGGCGCCACTGCCAGTGGTACGCCATCGAGCAGTACGGTCGAGCGCGGTGAGTAGCGCCCGGTCAGGCCGCGCACGCCGATGTTCAGCGAGACCGAGCTGCCGGCGGTGCCGGAGTTGTCGGTGACCTGCACGCCCGGGATGCGGCGCATGGCATCGCCGATGCTGGCCGCGCCGCTGGCCTCGATGCGCTGGCGGTCGACCACCGTGCGTGCGCCGGCAAAGCTCTTGACGCTGTCATGCAGGCCGGTGCCCAGCCAGCTGCCGGAGACCTGGATGCTGTCCAGCGTGGTGGCGCCGTCCTGGGCGAAGGCACTGGTGGCCGGGAGCAGGCACAGGGCGAGGGCGGCGGCCAGCGGCAGGCGGGCCGTTTGCGGGGCGTGGATGGGCATCGATGCAGGTCGTGGAATGGTGTAAATGAGAATTATTGCTGATTCCATTCGCCAATGGAATGCGTCTCCGGTTCATGCTGATGGGCCGGTGGTAAAGTGGGTGATTGCTTCCTGACTCGCTGAGATCTGCCATGTCCCAAGCCGCTTTCTACCCCGTCGGAACCCCAGGCCAGCCGTGGGGAGCGGCGGAACGGGAGGCGTGGCGGGGCCGCCAGCAGCGCCTGCGTCGCTATGACGAGGAGGTGCTGCCGCGCATCGAGGCACTGGCTTCGCGCTTCGACAAAGTGGCCTATGGCCAGCTCGACTACGCGGGCGAGACCTACACCCTGTTCGCCCTGCGCAGCCGCGACTGGAACCCGGCGCTGCCTGCCGCCTTGGTCAGCGGTGGCGTGCACGGCTATGAGACCAGCGGCGTGATGGGTGCGCTGGAGTTCCTCGAAAAGCACGCAGCCGATTACGCCGGCAAGGCCAACCTGCTGGTGGCGCCGTGCGTGAATCCGTGGGGCTTCGAGCGCATCAACCGCTGGAACTTCGATGCGATCGACCCGAATCGCAACTTCCGCGCCGATGGCCCGGCCCGCGAATCGACCGCGCTGATCGAGCTGGTTGCACCAATCAAGGGCCAGTTCGTGCTGCACATTGACCTGCACGAGACCACCGACAGCGACGAGAGCGAGTTCCGCCCGGCGCTGGCCGCGCGTGACGGCAAGCCGTTCGAGCCGGGCTTGATTCCCGATGGCTTCTACCTGGTGGACGACAGCGAGAACCCGCAGGCGGCGTTCCAGCAGGCGGTGATCGCCGCGGTGGAAAAGGTCACCCACATCGCGCCGGCCGACGACAAGGGCGAGATCATCGGTTCAGCGGTGGTGGCGCATGGCGTGATCGAGTACCCGCTGGTGAAGCTGGCGTTGTGTGCAGGCATCACTGGCGCAAAGTACACCACCACCACCGAGGTCTACCCAGACAGCCCGCGGGCGACCCCGCAGCAGTGCAATGACGCGCAGGTGGCAGCCGTGTGCTCGGCGCTGGATTACGCGCTCGCCCATCGTTGATCGGTAGTGCCGGCCTCTGGCCGGCAACTGAAAAAGGGGACGGAGGGGATTAAGTCGTTTGTGCCACAAACGACTTAATCCCCTCCGTCCCCTTTTTCGGTTCACCCCAATGCGTCGGCCCACCAGAGTGCGGCCGGTCCCGGCGGCGTATCACGGCGCCACAGCAGGTCGCTGTGGATGCGCCGCGGCCAGCCGGGCAGCACCAGTTCCACCAGGTGCCCGCGGTCGTAGCGCTGCACCAGCGCCCGCGGCAGCTCGGCCCAGCCGAGGCCGTCCTCGGCCATCTCCATCACCATCAGGTAGTCGGTGGCGGTCCAGGCCAGGCCGGTGACCACGCGGGATTGATCGACTTCCGCGCTCAAGCGCACCTGTCTATGCCGCGCCAGCTGTGCGGCGGCGCGACGGCCAGCGCTGGCCAGCGGATGCTCGCGCGCCACATACACCGACAGCTCGCTGTGGTGCGCCAGCGGACGTGCCACCAGTCCGTCCGGATAGTGCTCCTGCCGTGGCAGCAGACCCAGCGCGGCGCGTCCGTTGCTCACCAGTTCCAGCACGTCCTCGCCCTCGGCATCCAGCCATTCCAGCTCGATCTCCGGGAATGCCTCGGCGAAGCGTTGCAGCACCCGTTGTTCCGGGTCCAGTTGGTAGACGTCGGAGAATGCCACGGTCAAGCGCGGCTCGACCGGTGCGGCCAGGCGCACGCTCAACTGCTGCAGGCGGGCATCGGCAGCCAGGATTTCCTGCGCGTGCCCAAGTACCTGGCGCCCGGCCTCGGTCAGCTGCGGGTAGCGCCCGCTGCGGTCGAACAGGCTCACGCCCAGGTCGGCTTCCAGGTGGGCGATGGCGGTGCTGACCGTCGATTGGGTCTTGCGCAGGCGTCGCGCCGCCGCCGAGAACGAGCCCAGCGCCGCGGCTTCCACGAAGGCCTGCAGGGATTCAGGGGAGTAGGGCATTGATCCATCGCTCCTGTCGATGGAATCCATTTTGATACCACCGTAAAAGGCGATGATACTGGCTTCCGTCGCCCCCGTCTGCGGGGCGTTCCGGACCCTCCACGCTCGGCGTGGATCCATTGATGAGGCGGCGTGGTCCCCGCCCTGCAAGGAGCTTCACATGTCCCGTACTGTTCCCGCCCGTGGCGCGCTGGTCGCCTGGGCCTGCCTGACCGTGGCGATCGTCGCCGAAGTGGTCGGCACCTCGTTCATGGCCCATGCCGCCCGCGATGGCGGCTGGACCGGTTACCTTATCATGGCCGGCGCGCTGGCGCTGTCCTACTTCTTCCTCGCGCAGTCGGTGCGCCGCATCGCCGTGGGCGTGGCCTATGCGGTCTGGGAAGGCCTCGGCCTGACCCTGCTCACTGTGGTCGGCCTCACCGTCTTCGGTGAAAGCCTGTCGCTGCAGCAGCTGGCCGGCCTGGTGCTGGCAGTGGTCGGCATCGTCTGCGTCACCCTTGGGGAGGCGCACTGATGAATACCTTGGCGTTGTTTTTCGTGATCTGTTCGGCCTTGATCGACGTCGCCGCCAACATGATGGTGGCCAAGTCGGAAGGTTTCCGCCGCTGGCGCTGGGGCGTATCTGCGATCGTCATGGTCTGGATCGCCTTCGCCCTGCTGGGCCAGGCGGTGCGCTACATGGACCTGGCCACCGCGTATGCGATGTGGGGTGCGATCGGCGTGATCGGTACCGCCATCTGCGGCCGCCTGCTGTTCGGCAACCGACTGCGCCCGATCGGCTGGGTCGGCATTGCGCTGGTCACTATTGCAGTGCTGCTGCTGAGTACCGCGAAGTGATGCATCGTTGCGCCAACCAAGGTTGGCGCCTACCAGAACCACGGTTGGCACCTTCCAGAGCGTGAGCCGCCGCGGGCAAACGCCCCGGGGATGATCTCCCCGGGGCGTTGCTGTTTCTGAAGCACTCAGAAGCGTGCGGTGAAGTTCAGCCGCGTGGTGCGGCCCGGGCCCGGCATCAGGCTCATCGCCAGCGTGTCCATGTAGTAGGTGTTGCGCAGATTGCTGACCACCAGCTCCACTTCGCTGCGCGGCGTGAACTGCCAGCGTGCGTAGAAGTCATAGATCGCGGTCGGCAGGTAGATGTTCTGCAGGCCGGTCGAACCGGTGGTGTTCCAGGGCTTGTCCAGTTCGTGGGTGGGGCCGCTGTTGTAGGTACGGCGGATGCCGGTATCCAGCCGCTTGTCGAACAGGCGGAAGCCGAGCGTGCTGTGGATCGAGTACTTCGGCGGGTTCTGTGCGTTGACGAACGAGGTGCCGAAGCCGCCGTCCACGCAGTCCGGCGTGGCGTCCAGCTTGCTCCACTTCGCATACGGGTCTTCGCGCAGGCGCTTGGCGGTGGCCGCATCGCAGGTGCGCGCGCGCTGGTAGTAGCTGGCCGACAGGTCCAGGTAGGCGATGCCGGCGTCATAGCCGGACTGCAGCTCGTAACCGGACACCGTGTAGTTGTCGACGTTGTCGACGTAGAACGCCCAGTTGCTGGAATCGAAGCGGCGGGTGATGGCGTTGTCGATATCGTTCTTGAACCACGCCACCTTGAACGCCAGGCGGTCACCGTCGCGCCACAGGTCCTGCTTGAGCAGGCTGAAGCCGATGTCCCACGAGCGGTTCTTCTCCGGCTTCAGGTCGGCCACCGGTGCCGAGGTGCTGTTGCCCAGCGTCGACTCGAACAGGCTGGGCATCTTCCAGCCCTGCGCGTATTTCACGTAGAAGAACATGTCCTGGTCGAGGTTGAAGCGCGCCTCTGCATACGGCGCGAAGCCGTGGCCGGAGCGCCGGATCGCCGGCTTGTAGCCCCAGGCGGTGGGAATCTGCTTGGTATAGAAACCGTTGGCGCCGCGCGGATCAGGAATGAATCCATCGAAATCGTAGGCCTGGCCCAGCGTGCTGTCGCCATAGGGCGTGGCACGCAGCGAGTCATAGGTGTAGTTGCCCTGGGCATCCGGGTACCACTCCTTGTACCAGCCCGGCAGCAGCTGGCCGCCCTTGCTCAGGCGCGCGAAGGTGTAGCGCAGGTCACGCGATTCGCTGACGAAAGCGACGCGATTGCGGTCGCGGGTGCGGTAATCGGTGAAGCGGCCGCCGGCAGTCAGCGACAGCCAGTCCCACGGCTGCCACTGCAGCGAGGCGACGACGCTGGCTTCGCGGCGTGTGCCCGAGCGCAGGTAGCGGTTGTTGTTGAAATCCACCGGCAGCACCGGTGAGTTGGGCGCGGTGTCCTCGTGCTGGAAGGAGGCGCCGTAGCGCAGCGTCCAGTCGCCCAGAGCATTGCTGAAGCGCGTGGTGTTGCTGCTGTCCACGCCCCAGCGCTGGGTCTTCACGTCCGACTGCAGGCCCGGGCCATAGGTTTCGCCCAGCGTGTCCGGCATCTGGTCGTTGGGCACGTCCTTGAACAGGGGCGTGTTGGCGATGTTGCTGTTGAACATGCGGCTGGTGGCGGTGGTGAACCACAGCGTGCTGCTCAGGTCCAGCCACGGATGCGCCTCGGGCCGGTAGCGATGGCGCAGCGAGGTGGCGTTGACCCGCATCTTCCCGGGCTCGAACTGGAACATGGTGTTGGCCTTGTCCACGTAGGTCACCCATTCGTTGGACTCACCCACGCGGCCGATCGCCGACGGCATGATCTCGCCGAAGCTCGAATTGAAGTAGCGGTGGCTCAGCTCCAACCGCTGGTCCGGATTGGGCGTCCAGGTGAATTTCAGCAATGCCGATTCGTTGTTGGTATGCGTGTTGAGCACTTCATCGCCCGGATGGAAGAGCTTGGATACGGCCTGGCTGGACATGCCGGTGCCGCCGCTGGACAGGTGCTGCTTGTCATAGCGATGCGCACCGTTGCTGCCGGCGAAGAAGTTGCCCTGGCGCCGCCGCGCATAGGCCGCAACCAGCTGCCAGTCCTCGCCGCGCTGGGCGAAGGCCACGCTGCCATTCCAGTCACGCGGGTCGCGCAGGCTGTTGCGGTTGTCGCTGCCGCGCGCGATCTGCTTGAAGGTGCGGGTGCGGTCGATGCTGTTGTCGGCCACGCCGCCGCGTACGCGCAGGCCCCAGTGCTGGCCGTCGTCGAGGATGTCATCCACCTTCAGCGTTTCCATGTAGACCACTCCGCCGATCGCGCTGGCGGCGTTGGCGGCCAGGCTTGGCCCCTTCTCGATGCTGATCGCGCTGATCAGGTCCGGGTCGAGGTAGCTGCGCTGCTGCACGCCGGCATAGCCGCGGTACACGTCGATGGCCTGCTGGCCGCCGTCGATGATCACCGGCACCCGGTTCTGGCCCTGCAGGCCGCGGATGTTGACGTCCAGAGCACCGCCGTTGCGGACGTCAGCGGTGTGTACGCCCACCGCACCGGCCAGCACGTCGCCGATCGACTGACCGCGGAAGCGTTCCAGTTGCTGGTGGTCCAGGTGCACGCGCGAGCCGCTGTCACGGTAGACCGCATCGGCATCGGCGAGCCCCCACGGCGAAGCGCCTTCGCTGGCCTGGCCGGCCACGCGCAGGGTGCCGATCTGGCGCACTCCGGCTTCGGCGTTCGGCGCCGCCTGCAGCACCACGCCACTGGCATCACGCTGGAAGGCCAGGCCGGTGCCGGCCAGCAGCTGCGCCAATGCAGCGTCAGTACCGAGCGTGGCCTGCACACCCTTGCTGTGGCGGCCGCGGGTGAGGCGCGCGTCGGCGGCGATCGACAGGCCCGATTGCTGGCCGAATGCGGTCAGGGCCTGGTCGAGCGGGCCGGGCGCAATCTGCCAGCGGACCGCAGCGGCGGTCTCCTGTGCATGGACCGAGGCAGGCAGCAGGCAGGGGGTCGCCAGGGCCATGCACAAGGCGATGGCCAGGGGGCGAGGGGAGGGGCAGGGCAGTTTCATGGGGGCGGCAACATCCGCAATGGGTTCCCTTGTAGTGCCCGGTGAGCGCACAGAAAGGGAACCGCGATTTCAAAGCGGACGCACGACGGTCCACCACGGCCAGCGCTGCTCGACACGGATCGGCAGGGCGCGGGCCAGCAGATGCAGCGCCTGGGTGCTGTCCAGGCGTGGCAGTACCGCCGTGACCTTCAATGCGGCGAGCGCCGGATCACAACCGAGATAGCCCTGATGGTGGCGGGCCAGCTCATCGATGACGCGGATCAAAGGCGTGTCCTGTACCTGTAGGCGTCCCTCCTGCCAGTCACCGCGCAACGGATCCGCAGCCACCGGGGAGAGTCCACCCATCGGGCCGATCTGCACCGCACCGCCGGCGGGCACGTCCAACGATGCGCCGAACAGCGGCAGGCAGCGCACCACACCGTCGAACACATCCAGGCGGCTGCCCTGCGCCTCACGACCGACCGCGAAGCGGGTGCCAATCGGCTGCAGGCGTGCGCCTGGCACGTGCACGCTCAAGGGCATGTCGGCGAAGGCAGGGTGATGGCCGGTCTGCAGCAGTAGTTCGCCACGCAGCAGGTGCAGGGCGCGGCGGTCGCTGCCGATGTCGATCGTGACTTCACTGTCGGCGTTGAGCCACAGCTGGCTGCCATCTGCCAGTATCCAGTGCCCGGTATGCCCGGCAGCAGTGCGTTGTGTCTGCAGGCCGCGTTGCGTCTGCAGGCCATGCAGGCCCAGCAGCGAGACTGCGCCGATGCCAAGTGCACCTCCGAGGCCGCGCAGAGCCTGCCGGCGGCGACGGCCTGCGGCATCCAGCGCTGTGGCAGCGGCCGGTGCCGACAGGGGTGCAAAGGATTGCCAGACCGACTCGACCCGACGCCACGCATCGGCGTGGCCGGCATCAGCCTGCAGCCATGCGCGCCAGCGGTACTGCTCATCATCACTCCAGCCCTGCTCGCGCAGCGCGAACCATTCGGCGGCTTGCTCCAGTGCCGGGCTGGCCAGCGCGGTGCTCATGCTGTTGCGTCGCCGGACAGGCGCAGGCAATGCAGCATCGCCTGCGCCATGTATTTCTTGACCATGCGTTCGGACACGCCCAGCTGTTGGCCGATCTCCGCATAGCCCAGGCCAGACAGTCGTGCCAGCAGGAACGCACGGCGTGGGCGTTCGGCCAGGCCGGACAGCATGTCGGCGATGGCATGCAGCAGCTGCAGCGCCTGCGTGCGCTCCTCCGCCGATGGATGCACCGGCTCCGGCTGCGCGGCCAAGGCCGTCAGGTAGGCGCGCTCCAGATCCGCGCGCTGCCAGTGATTGACCAGCAGCGCGTGCGCGATGGTGCTGAGATAGGCACGCGGCAGGCGCAGTTCGGACGGATCGACACGACGGCTGAGCAGGCGCACGAAGGTGTCCTGGGTCAGGTCGGCGGCGCAGTCGGCGTTGTGGGTGCGGCGGCGCAGCCAGCCCAGCAGCCAGCCATGGTGTTCGCGGTAGAACCCCGCCAGCGCAGTGCTGGAGGCGGCGGGCACGGCCATCGGCATCGATCATTAATGAGAATGATTCCCATTATAGTGCGATCGAGCGGTGTACGACAAACCTTGCGCAGGGGGCAATGGCCAGGGCGTTTGCGATGCCCGCCGGGCTCGCCGACACTGCGGTCTTTCAGCAGGGAGTGCCCGCATGTTCAGCCACATCACCGTTGGAACCAACGACATGGACGTCGCCCATCGCTTCTACGATGCCCTGTTCACCGCATTGGGCGCCCGTCCGGGTGTCTTCGATGACAAGGGGCGCCTGGTGTATTTCAAGGACGGTCGCATGTTCATCGTCACCGCACCGATCGATGGCGAGCCGGCCTGCCATGCCAATGGCGGCACCATCGGCTTCACCCTGGACAGCGCCGATGCCGTGCGTGGCTGGCAGGACGCAGGCGTAAGCCACGGTGGCACCGCCATCGAAGACCCGGCCGGCATCCGCAACATGGCCGGGCGGCAGCTGTTCCTGGCCTACCTTCGCGATCCGGATGGCAACAAGCTGTGCGCGGTGCATGTGATGTCGTGATTGGACAGTACGCGCGTGGCCGCGATGCACGCGGTCCGCGCGCGGCCGCGCTCGCAGGCGCGCTTCGGCGCGCGCGTGATAACACGGAATGGTGGGCCGGGCCTGTGACCACAGGCTGCAACTTCATGCTCTGTCCACTGCGGTTCAGCCAGAATCGGTCGGCTAACCCTTTGATCTACCGGAGAACGCCGCCCCATGGAAGTACTGGAGCCGCAACAATCCCCGGTGCGCACTCTTCGACCTGTGTTCGCCTTCGCGGCGATCGTTGTCGTGGCGTTCGCGCTGTTTGTCAGCCTGTTCCCGCTCGGTGCGGGCCGCCTTCTGGTCAAGGCGCAGGACTGGGCCGCACTCAATGTCGGCTGGTACTACCTGCTGGCGATGACCCTCTACCTGGTGTTCGTGGTCGGCGTGGCGCTGTCCAAGTACGGTGGCATCAAGCTCGGTGCCGACCATGACGAGCCGGAGTTCAGCTATCTCTCCTGGGCCGGCATGCTGTTCGCCGCCGGCATCAGCATCACCCTGTTCTTCTTCTGCGTCTCCGAACCGCTGACCCATTACCTGCAGCCGCCGCAGGGTGATCCGGCGGCCGGTGAAGCCGGTGCGCGCCAGGCCATGCAGCTGCTGTTCCTGCACTGGGGCCTGCATGGCTGGGGCGTGTTCGCGCTGGCGGCGATGGCGATGGCCTACTTCGCCTACCGCCACAACCTGCCGCTGGCGCTGCGCTCGGCGCTGTACCCGCTGATCGGCAAGCGCATCAATGGCCCGATCGGCTACACCGTGGACGCGCTGGGCATTGTCGCCACCGTGTTCGGCATCGGCGCCGACATGGGCTTCGGCGTGCTGCACCTCAACGCCGGTCTGTCGCACCTGTTCAACATCCCGCACTCCAACCTGGTGCAGATCATCCTGGTGGTCAGCATGATGGGCGCGGCGGTGGCCGTGGCCGTTTCAGGCGTGGAGAAGGGCGTGCGCTGGATGGCCAACATCAACATGCTGCTGGCGATCGCGCTGGTGCTGTTCATGCTGTGCGCCGGCCCCACCCAGTATCTGCTCAGCACGCTGATGCAGAACCTGGGTGACTACCTCGGCAGTGTGGTCGGCAAGAGTTTCGATGTGTACGCCTATGGCGGCCGACCGGAATGGCTGGGCGGCTGGACGGTGTTCTACTGGGCCTGGTGGATCGGCTGGGCGCCGTTCGTCGGCCTGTTCATCGCCCGCATCTCGCGTGGCCGCACCATCCGCGAATTCGTGTTCGGCGTCCTGCTGATCCCGCTCGGCTTCACCTTGGCGTGGCTGTCGATCTTCGGCAACAGTGCACTGGACCAGGTGCTGCACCATGGCCAGCAGCAACTGGCGCAACTGGCGGTGGATGATCCACCCACTGTGCTGTACGCGCTGCTGGACGGCTACCCGTGGAGCAAGGCAGTGATCGCGGTGACGGTGTTCGTCAGTTTCATTTTCTTCGTGACATCGGCTGACTCCGGCGCGGTGGTGCTGTCCACGTTGTCCTCGCATGGCGGGGCGCCGGAGGATGATGGTCCGCGCTGGCTGCGCGTGTTCTGGGGCACGGTCATCGCGGTGCTGACCGCCGGGTTGCTGCTGGCCGGCAGCATCGATGCGCTGAAATCGGCAGTGGTGCTGGCGTCGCTGCCGTTCTCGGCGGTGTTGTTGCTGATGATGTGGGGCCTGACCCGCGCCTTCAGTGACGAATCGCACCGCAAGCGCGCGCTGCAGTACCGTCCCTCGCCGCTGATCGGTGACGACCGCCACCACCAGGGCTGGCGCCAGCGCCTGAGCCAGGCCATGCACTTCCCGGTGCGCGACCAGGTCTACCGCTTCATGGATGACACGGTGAAGCCGGCGATGGAAGCGGTGGCCGAACAGCTGCGCGGGCAGGGCTGGGATGTGGCGACGCGCTTCGAGGCCGGCGACATGGAGTTGACGGTGAACCACGGCGAGCAGCAGGACTTCCTGTACCGGGTGATCCTGAGTGGCTACCTGACGCCGTCGTTCGCCGCGCAACAGCTGCGCAACCAGCGCTACTACCGCGCCGAAGTGCATCTGTACGAAGGCAGCCAGGACTACGACCTGGTCGGCTACAGCCGCAAGCAGATCATCAACGACATCATCAGCCAGTACGAACGGCACCTGCAGTTCCTGCACCTGAGCCGTTGATGCGGTGGGTGCGGACCGTTGGTCAGTGGTAGTGCCGGCCGCTGGCCGGCAGCACAATTGGGGCGGCGCATCACCGCCGCCCCGTTGCCGCATCAGAACCGGTAGCGCGCCCCCAGCGAGACGAACTGCCCGCGCAGGTTGTACTGGCTGATGTCGAAGCCGTTGGAGCCACCGGCCGGGTCGAACGGCGGGTCCTTGTCGGTCAGGTTCAGCACCGACAGCGACAGCGTGGTGTTGGGAATACCTTCGTAGGCCACGTACAGGTCCAGCTGGTGATACGGCTTGATGCGGTCGCGTAGCCCCGGATTGCTGGTGGCCGTCGCCACACGCTGGTCGTAGCCACTCACGTACTGCAGGCTCAGCGTGCTGCTCCAGTCGCCCACCGCCCAGTTCAACGAGGTGGTGCCGCGGGTGCGCGGCAGCGCGCCATGGCGGTTGTTGCCAGCCCCTTCATACGGGGCCTGGCCGGCCACCAGCGGCTGCTTGAAGCTGAGCAGGTGGGTCCAGCTGCCGGCGACGGTGAAGTTGCCCCAACCGTCGGTGCGGAAGGTGCGGCTGGCGTCCAGATCCAGCCCCGAGGTGGTCAGTTCGCCCTGGTTGGCGTACTGGTTGGTGATGAACTGGATGCGTCCGTTCTCGCGTTGTACGCGGCCCGGGAACAGGGTCGGGTTGTCGACGATGAATTGCGCACTGTCAGGCTTGACCAGGTTGTCCTGTTCGATGCGGTACCAGTCCAGGCCGATGCTGGTATCGCCATCCGGCGACCACACCGCACCCACGTTGAAGTTACGCGAGCGCTCGGCCTTCAGGTCAGGGTTGCCGGTGCGGATGTTGGTCACGCCGCGGCTGCCGCCCGGTTGCAGTGGGTCGAAGGGATCGATCACCGAGCCGTAGCTGACGGTCTGGCCCGGCGCGATTTCGGGCAGCGACGGTGCACGGAAGCCGCGCGAGAACGAGCCGCGCAGCAGCAGGCTGTCCAGCGGCTGCCAGCGCAGCGCCACCTTCGGCGAGAACGCCTTGCCGAAGTCGTCATAGTGATCGCCACGACCGGCCACCTGCAGCTCCAGAGTGCGGTGCAGCGGCACGCTCAGTTCGGCGTAGGCGGCACTGACCTGGCGCTCGCCGTTGACCACGTTGATGGCCGGGCGCAGCTCGGTACCCGACAGCACCTGTGCGCTGGTGCGCGCATCCAATGATTCCTTGCGGAACTCGGCGCCCCAGGCGAAGCCGACTGCACCGGCCGGCAGCTCCCACAGCGTGGTCGACGCCTTTACGTTCAACGCGTGCAGCTTGTACCAGCCCGGACGCTTGGTCTGCAGACGCAGTGCATCCAGCGCCCCCGGCGTGCTGGACGGGTTGAGGAAGTTGTAGCTGCCATCGTGCAGGTTCTGCTCGAAGGCGTAGCGGTTGACGAAGTTGTCGACGTACTCGCGCTGTGCACTCTGCGAGGTCAGCGCAGCCACTTCCCAGTCCCAGCGCTCGCCACTGCCGCGCACCCCGGCCAGTGCACGGTAGAACACCTGGGTGTTGTCCTTCAGGCGCGGGCCGAGATCGAAGAAGGTGTACTCGAACGGCAGCGGCGTGCTGCCCGGGTTGTTCGGGTGACCGACCGGCAGCACCGCCGGCACATCGATCAGGGTGCCGGTGGCCGGGTTGTAGGCACGCAGGCCCGGCCCGACGGTCAGCGGCGCGCTGAAGATCTGGTCGGCCTTGTTGTGGCTGTACAGCACATCGGCGAAGGCCTCGACGCTGTCATTGAAGCGGTAGGTCGCACTCAACGACGCCTGCAGGCGCTCGGCGCCGGGCTGCAGGGTCTTGAACGGCTGCGCATTGAAGGCGCAGGCCTGGCCGGGCAGGGTGCTGCCGAAGTCGCTGTACGGACGCAGCTGGCTGCCATCGGGGCAGTTGGCGAACGGCTGCGGCGCACGCGGGTTGCTCAGCCAGTTGCCACCGGCAGTGGACCAGCCGGCCAGGCGGCCACCGGGCTTGTCGCGGAAATCGCCGCTGCGGGTATAGGCACGATCATCGCCATCGAGGCGGTCGCGCTTGAGCAGGTCCAGCCCGAACAGCACGTTCCAGCCCTGCTGTTCCAGATCACCGAAGCCGGCCAGCAGGTTGGCCTTGCGTTCGTTCAGGCCGCCCTGGGTGGCGGTACCGAAGCCGCCGCCGACTTCCACGCCCTGGAAGTTCTTGCGCAGGATGATGTTGATGACGCCAGCGATGGCGTCGGAGCCGTACACCGCCGAGGCGCCATCCTTCAGTACTTCGATGCGCTCGACCGCACTGATCGGCAGTGCGTTGAGGTCGACGAAGGTGTCCTGGGTATTGAGTGCGAAGCCGAAGTTGGACACCCGATAGCCGTTGACCAGCACCAGCGTGTTCTTCGGTGACAGGCCACGCAGGCCGATCGATGCAGAACCGGCGGCGAAGCTGCCGGTGTACTGCTCGTCGAAGCTGTTGCCGGCATTGGCCGACAGGTTGCGCAGCACATCGGTAAGGGTGGAGCGACCGGTCTGTTCGATCTGTTCGCGGCTGACGATCTGCACCGGGTTGGGCCCGGCGGTATCGCTGCGCTTGATGTTGGAGCCGGTCACCAGCACGGTGCCGAGGGTGGTGCTGTCCTTGCCGGTGTCGGCGGTTTCAGCGGCGCCGGCAGCGCCGGCGGAGAGGCCCAGCGCGATCGCGCCGGCAAGCAGGTTCAGGGTGGTGCGGTACATGGAAGCGACAACGCCGAACGGGGGAGGAGCCGTCAGTACCGCACGCAGGTACATGCGCCTTCCAATGACGAAAGCGCATTCAGTTATACATCACAGGTTCTTAACGAAAGTCTGTGGCCTCGGTGGGGCGGTCTGTGCTCCGGTGGGTGCGGACCGTTGGTCCGCACTCCTCCTGCGGGTCAGATCCCGTTCCAACGGAAAGGGATCCGACCCCGGTTGTCCGGCCATCAAGGCCGCAGCAGCACCTTGCCGTTGCGGCCCGAACCCGCACCGGCCTTTGCTGCCTGGGCGATGTCGTCCAGCGCGAAGACCTGCTCCACCGGCAGGGTCAGTTCGCCGCTCGCCGCGCGCTTCAGCAGTTCGCCAACCAGCCGGCGCTTGTCCTCCACCGCCATCGCCTGGCTGATCTTGCTGCCCCAGAAGCCCTTCACCGTGGCTTCCTTGTAGATCAGGCCGCCGGCGGGAATGCGCATGGGTTCGCCGCTCATCACACCGAACGACACCAGCGTGCCGTGGTGGCCGAGCAGGTCGACCAGATCGCCGCTGGCGTCGCCGCCAATGGAATCCACCGCGGCCGCGGCCTGCGCTTCGCCGGTCGCCTCACGCACGCGATCCTTCCAGCCGTCCACCGAGGTGTCGAACACATGATCGATGCCCAATGCCTGCAACTGTGCGACCGCATCGGCATTGCGCACCAGGTTGGCCACATGCACGCCACGCGCCCGCGCCAGCATCGCCAGCGATTTGCCCACCGCGCCGTTGGCAGTGTTCTGCACCACCCACTGGCCCGCCTCGACGTGCAGGAACTCCAGCAGCATCAGCGCGCTCAGCGGCATCGCGATCAGCTGTGCGGCCATTTCGTCGGGGATCGCCTCTGGCATCGGAATCACCATGCGTGCCGGTGCGATGAAGGCCTCAGCCCAGGTGCCGTGCACCGAGGCGGCAGCAACCCGCTGGCCGATCTGCAGGCCTTCGACGCCGTCACCGACTGCATCGACCACGCCCAGTGCTTCACTGCCAGCGATCGCCGGCAGCGTCGGCTTGTAGCCGTAGAGACCGCGCACGGTCAGCAGGTCGTGGTTGTGGATCGAGGCCAGCACGGTGCGAATGCGCACCTCGCCGGGGCCGGGCTCGGGCAGGGCGGCATCGGCAATGGCAAGGACGTCGGCCGGGTCGCCGAAGGAGGGGTACTGGGCAGCGCGCATGGGCGGTGTTCCGGGGAAAGTTGATGTTGTACCGAATTGGGGACGCAGGCGTTGTCGACAAGGCGCCGCAGGTGCAACACGGCATCCTGCGACTGATCGTCGCGACATGTGTTGATTACCGCATCTTGTGTTGACGGGTTCGGATATCCCCACTATGTTGTGGCCGTCACTCCCGGTCAGCCGCCGCCGCCGGACATGCAGCAAACGTCCCGCGGCCCGCCCCTGAAGGCTTGCCGTGTCGACGCGGCCGCCACCGTGCGGACGCAGGTCGCCCCCACGGCCCGGATACCGGCCGCAGGCGCAGGCAGATGCCGACGACCTACGTTCCCGTGCCTTGGCAATCCACCCGTTCGCCCCGTGCGCCGGTATCGCGTGCAGGGCCGCCATGGCATCGACCGCCAACGCGCGTGCGAGCCTGGAGTTTCACCACCATGACCGACAGTACCTTCCGCGTGGCCGATCTGGCCGGCGCTGGCGACGCCTTGCGCGCCGGTGGCGAGCGCGTGCCGACCTGGATCACCAAGGAGGCCGGCAACCGTCGCCTGCCGTTCGAGGCCGAGCGGCTGCAGCGCAGCATCGATGCCGTGCATGCCGAGTTCCCGCAGCTGGATGTGAGCGACTACCGCCGCGTGGTGCAGGCGATGGTCGAGCGTAAGTCCAGCATCAGCGCCGATGATCTGGTCGATCTGCTGATCCGCGAGGCTGAGTCGCGGGTGGACCTGGTCGCGCCGGAGTGGGAACAGTTTGCCGCGCGCATCTACCTGCGCCGCCTGTACAAGCGCGCCAGCCGCAACCGCTTCTACGACGTTGGACTGAAGTACGGTTCCTACGTGGGCCTGCAGGAAAGCCTGGCCGACCGCGGCATCTACAGCAACGACATCCTGCGCTGCTATTCCAAGGAAGAGCTGCAGCAGGCCGGCGAGATGATCGACCCGGAACGCGACCGCCTGTTCGCCTACAACGGCCTGTACCTGCTGGCCACGCGCTACCTGGCCAGCGACCGCAGCCGTGAGGTCTATGAACTGCCGCAGGAGCGCTGGCTGACCATCGCGCTGTACCTGATGCAGGAGGAAAAGCCGCGCGAGCGGCGCATGCAGCTGGTCGGAGAGGCGTACTGGGCGCTGTCCAACCTGTACATGACGGTGGCCACACCGACCCTGGCCAATGCCGGCAAGGTGGGCGGGCAGCTGTCGAGCTGCTTCATCGACACGGTGGACGACAGCCTGCAGGGCATCTATGACTCCAACACCGATATCGCCCGTGTTTCGAAACACGGCGGCGGCGTTGGTGCCTATCTGGGCTATGTGCGCAGCAGCGGCGCGCCGATCCGTGGCGTGGCCAATTCCTCCGGTGGCGTGGTGCCGTGGATCAAGCAGCTCAACAACACTGCGGTGTCGGTTGATCAGCTCGGCCAGCGCAAGGGCGCGGTGGCGGTGTACCTGGACATCTGGCACCGCGATATCGAAGCCTTCATGGACCTGCGCCTCAACAACGGCGACCAGCGCCTGCGCGCGCACGATGTGTTCACTTCGGTCTGCGTGCCGGACCTGTTCATGGAAGCGGTCGAACGTCGCGCCGACTGGTACCTGTTCGATCCGCACGAGGTGAAGCAGGCCAAGGGCTGGTACCTGCAGGACTTCTACGACGAGAAGCGCGGCGCGGGCAGCTTCCGTGACCGCTACGCCGAACTGGTGGCCGATGAGCGCATCAGCCGCCGCACGGTGAAGGCCATCGATCTGTTCAAGCGGATCATGCTGAGCCAGCTGGAGACCGGCAACCCGTTCCTGTTCTACCGCGACGAGGTCAACCGCCGGAACCCGAACAAGCACGCGGGCATGATCTATTCCAGCAACCTGTGCACCGAGATCCTGCAGAACATGAGCCCGACGCGGATGATCCAGGAGATCGTCAGCGGCGACCAGATCGTCACCACGCGCCGCGCCGGTGACTTCGTGGTCTGCAACCTGTCCTCGATCAACCTCGGTCGGGCGATCAGTGCGCCGGATGACCTGTTGGCCACCGACGTGCTGGAACGCCTGATCCCGATCCAGGTGCGCATGCTCGACAACGTGATCGACCTCAACGCATTGCCGGTACCGCAGGCCACGATCACCAACCGCAAGTACCGCGCCATCGGCCTCGGCACCTTCGGCTGGCACCACCTGCTGGCGCAGCAGGCGATCCAGTGGGAATCGCCGGATGCCGAAGAGCTGGCCGACCGCCTCTACGAGCGCATCAACTTCCTGACCATCCAGGCCAGCGCGCAGCTGGCAAAGGAAAAGGGCAGCTACCCGATGTTCGCCGGCAGCGACTGGCACAACGGCCGCTACTTCAGCGATCGCGACTACAGTGGCGCGGCCTGGGACAGCCTGGCCCGCGAGGTCGCCACGCACGGTCTGCGCAACGGTTGGCTGCTGGCCGTCGCGCCGAACATGAGCACCGCGCAGATTGCCGGTTCCACCGCATCGATCGACCCGATCTACAGCGCGTTCTACTACGAGGAAAAGAAGGATTTCCGGCGTCCGGTGGCTGCACCGGGCCTGTCGCTGGAAACCTGGCCGTACTACGAGAAGGGTGCCTACAAGGTCGACCAGTTCGCCAGCGTGCGCCAGAACGCGCGCCGCCAGCGCCACGTCGACCAGTCGATCAGCTTCAACCTGTACGTGCCCAGCACCATCCGCGCCAGCACGCTGCTGGAGCTGCACCTGAGCGCATGGCGCGAAGGCCTGAAGACCACCTACTACGTGCGCTCCAACGACATCGACATCAGCGAGTGCGAGTGGTGCTCCAGCTGATCGGCGCGCGGACCGCACGGTAGCGCCGGGCCATGCCCGGCGAGCGCACCGCGCGGGAATCGTATATTCCGCCGGGCATGGCCCGGCGCTACCCCTGCAGGTAAGACCATGGCAACCCCCCTCGACCGCATCAAGATCCTCGAACCGCGCCATCCCAATCGCAGTACCGGCATCATCAACGGCCGCACCAGCGGCATCCTCAACTGGAACGACATTCCGTACCCGTCGTTCTATCGGGCCTACAAGGAGCTGTCGACCAACTTCTGGATTCCCGACGAGGTCGACATGAAGCTCGATGCCCGCCAGTACGGCGAGCTCAACGCACGCGAAAAGAACGCCTACGACTCCATCATCGGCCTGCTGGCCACGCTCGACTCACCGCAGACCCGCTTCATCTACAACGTGGCCGAGTACATCACCGATCCCGCCGCGCATGCCAATGCAGCGATCATCGGCCAGCAGGAAGTGATCCACAACGAGAGCTACAGCTACGTGCTGGCCTCGATCACCGACCTGCCGAACCAGAACCGCATCTTCGAGATCGCCCGCACCCACCCGACCATCATCAAGCGCAACGCACCGATCATGGGCGCGTATGACGACTTCATGCGCGAGAAGACCGCCGAGACCCTGCTGAAGTCGCTGATCCAGTCCTCGATCCTGGAAGGCATCAACTTCTATTCCGGTTTCGCCTACTTCTACAACATGGTGCGGCAGAACCGCATGAACGGCACCGGCAAGATCATCAGCTTCATCAACCGCGACGAGCTGGCGCATACCAAGTTCATCAGCGAGCTGATCCGCGCCATCATCGGCGAGAACCCTGAGCTGCAGACCAACGAGCTGACCGCCTACGTGCACCAATCGTTCGAGCATGCGATCGAGCTGGAGACGCAGTGGTCGTCGGAGGTGCTGGACGGCATCGATGGCATCGACGTGGACGAGATGGTGCGCTACGTGAAGTACCGCGCCAACAAGATGGCCGGCATGCTCGGCATCGAGCGCCTGTACAGCGACACCACCGACAACGTGATGCCGTGGATCAAGGCCTACGCCGACAACTTCACCGAAACCAAGACCGACTTCTTCGAGATGCGCAATGCAAGTTACAAGAAGACCAACGTCGACAACGGCTTCGACGACCTCTGAGCCCAGCGAAGCGCTGAGCATCCTGCTGGTGGTGGCCTCGTTGAGCGGCAACACCCGCGAGCTCGCTCGGCAGATTGCGGAGCGTTGCCGCGCAGCGGGCCATGCGGTGCACTGGCAGGAGGCCGACGACCTGCGCCAGGCACCGCCTCTGGCCGCCGATGAGGCCGACCTGGTGTTGCTGGGCTGCTGGACCGACAACGCCGGCCGCACGCCGTCGGAGATGAAAGCCTGGGTGGCCGGCATCGCCGAGCGCGGCGAGCGGCCACGGCAGCTGGCGGTGTTCGGTACCGGCGAGACGCAGTGGGGGCAGGAGTACTACTGCGGCGCCGTGCACCGGCTGATCCGCTACTTCCACAGCGACTACCCGCCGCTGGAGATCGAACAGATGCCGCATGGCGTTCGCCATGCCGCGGCCATCGAGGCCTGGACCGACGCGGTCCTGGCCCATTACTGGAGCAACACCGATGCAGATCATCGACGCCACCACGCCTGAGCAGTTCCAGCAGCTGCTGGCCGAACATCCGAGGGTGCTGGTGGATTTCCACAAGGACCAGTGCCCAGGGTGCCGGATGCTGGAGATGTCGCTGCACCGCGTGGCGACCAGCAGTGCAGGGCAGGGCATCACCCTGCTGCGCGTGCAGCTGGAAGTGCTGGGGGAGGCATTCTTCCGTGAGCTGGGGTTGCGGCAGACGCCGACGCTCTCGCTGTTCCGTGACGGCGACGAACGCACCCGCCTGGCCGGGTTCCAGTCGCCGCAGCAGATTGAAGCCGCCATTGCGCTGCATCTATGACGCAGAGATGGCGGGGTCGGATCCCTTGCCGGAGGCAAGGGCTCTGACCCCCATACCGTGACAAGGGCATCCATGCATGGCGTGGAACTACCTGGGTCAGAGCCCTTGCCTCCGGCAAGGGATCCGACCCCGGCATTGGCGTCACCCGCCGGCGAAGGTATCCACCAGCAGCTTCACGTTCAACACCACGATCACCAGTGCGATCACCCAGGCGATGCCGCCCAGCCAGCGCGGGGCCACCAGCGCGCCCATCGTCACCTTGTCGGTCACGATCCGCACCAGCGGGATGATCGCGAACGGCAGCTGCATCGACAGCACCACCTGGCTCAGCACCAGCAGCTTTACCGCACCCTGGTCGCCGAACAGCATGATCACCACCACCACCGGAATGATCGCCAGCGCCCGCGTGATCAGCCGCCGTAGCCACGGCGGCAGGCGCAGGTGCAGGAAGCCTTCCATCACGATCTGGCCGGCCAGCGTGGCGGTCACCGTCGAATTCAGGCCTGAGGCCAGCAGCGCAATCGCAAACAGCGTCGCAGCGGCGCCCACGCCCAGCATCGGCGCCAGCAGCTGGTGCGCCTGCTCGATGTCTTCCACATCAAATCGGCCATTGGCATGGAACACGGCCGCCGCCAGGATCAGGATGCTGGCGTTGATGAACAGTGCCAGGGTCAGTGCAAGGGTGCTGTCGGTCACTGCCCAGCGCAGCGCGCTGCGTCGGCCTTCATCGGTGCGCGGGTAGGCACGGGTCTGCACGATGGACGAGTGCAGATAGAGATTGTGCGGCATCACCGTGGCACCAATGATGCCGATGGCGATGTACAGCGCGTGCGGATCAGTTACCACCTGCGCGCGCGGAATGAAGCCGCCCAGCACTTCCATCACCGGCGGTGCGGCCAGCGCGATCTGCACCATGAAGCAGGCGAAGATCACCAACAGCAATGCGATCACGAAGGCTTCCAGCGCACGGAAACCGCGGTTCATCAGCAGCAGCACCAGCAGCGTGTCCAGGGCGGTGATCACCGCGCCCCACAGCAACGGCAGGTCGAACAGCAGCTTCAGCGCGATCGCGGTGCCGATCACCTCGGCCAGGTCGCAGGCGATGATCGCCGCCTCGCACAGCGCCCACAGCGCCAGGTTCACCGGCTTCGGATAACGCGCGCGACAGGCCTGGGCCAGATCCATACCGGTGGCAATGCCCAGCCGCGCCGATAGCGCCTGCAGGATCACTGCCATCAGGTTGGAGATGAGAATGACCGACAGCAGCAGGTAACCGAAGCGCGAACCGCCGGCGAGGTCGGTGGCCCAGTTGCCCGGGTCCATGTAGCCGACCGAGATCATGTAGCCCGGGCCGAGGAAGGCCAGCAGGCGGAACCACCAGTGGCCCTTGTCGGGCACCGCCACCGAGGCGTTGAGCGCACCCAGGCTGGCCGGGGTGGAGGCCGAAGGGTCGCGGGGTGCCAGGGTGTTCATGGGTCCGAATATAGCTCCTGCTATAGTCATTAGCAATGTGAAACAATCGTCTTTATCGCGTTACTGGTCCAGAATTCAGGTTCAACACCGGATCACCCCGGAAGGACAGGCGCAGGCGTGGGCAAGACCGACGATTCGACATCGCTGAAAAGCACCCCCTTGATCGAGGCCGAGCGCCAGGTCGAGAGCTTCCGGCAAGTGCGCGAGGCGCACCGGATGGAGCTGGTGGAGGACTATGTCGAGCTGATCTCGGATCTGCTGGCCGATGGCGGCGAGGCCCGCCAGGTCGACATCGCCACCCGCCTGGGCGTAGCCCAGCCCACCGTGGCGAAGATGCTGCGGCGGCTGGCCCGTGATGGCTGGGTGGTGCAGCGTCCATATCGTGGCGTGTTCCTGACCCCGGAAGGCGAGGCGCTGGCCCATGCCAGCCGCCAGCGTCATCAGACCGTGGAGCGTTTCCTGCTGGCGCTGGGCGTGGACCCGGATACCGCGCGGCGCGATGCCGAGGGTATCGAGCACCATGTAAGCGAGCAGACGCTGGCGTTGTTCGAAGCGTTCGTGCGCAAGGCTGAGGGCGAGGCGCCGTAACGGTAGCGCCGGGCCATGCCCGGCGGCTGTTCGCGCGGTGATGGAATGAGTCGAGCGTGGCTCGACTCTACAGATCGGGCGGACAATGGGCCTGCTGCTGCGCACACGCCCGTTTCGTCCATTCCTTCAACACGGGCTGCAGGCCTTCGTAACGCCGGCCTTGCCAGCCATTGGCAAGTACATTCCCGTCTGCATCGATCAGCACCAGATTCGGCGGTGCCAGCCCAGCCAATGCCTGCAGTGCCGGCATGCGCGCGGCACGGCGCGGGTCCAGCACCGGCCACGGCATCTCCTGCGCATGCATGTAGCGGCGCAGCGCGGCCTCGCTCTCATCCAGGCTGACGTAGACCACTTCGGTATCGGCGCCGGCCTCGCGCAATGCGTCACGCACGCTGCGCAGTGTGGGTACGAAGGCATGGCAGGGCGCGCACCAGTCGGCGCCGAAGTACAACGCCACCAGCTTCGGTGGCGATGACCATTGCATCGGCCGCAGCGAGCGCTGTTCCGGCCGCATCAGCGAGGCGGAGACCTGCGCATGCAGGTCCGCAGCCATCGCCGGTGCGGCCAGCAGCACGGCACAGGCCAGCAACAACGCTCGTAGCGGCTTAGAACGCATAGCGCAGGTTGACGTACCACGAGCGCGCGAAACGCGGCCCGTAGACATAGTCGCTGTCACGCAGCGCGCCCACTTCCAGATCCTTCTGGCGCTGGTCGAATACGTTCTTGACGCCGGCGGCTACCGACACTTCCTGCTGCGCCTGCGCGCCCAGGTGACGGTGCCAGCGCGCCCCGAGGTCGGTGACCAGGAATGAACGCGTGCGGTGCAGTTCGCCCAGCCGGTTGTTCAGCACCGACATCGGGCCGGTGTGGCGCAGCGCGACGAAGGTTTCCCACGGCTCGGCCGGCATCCAGCTGAGCTGGGCCAGGCCGGTCCAGCGCGGCGTCTTCAGGTAGTCGCGGCTTTCGATGACGGTGTCGCCGCCGTCGCCGGTGTCGTCGAAGATGCGCTGCGGTTCGCGGAAGCGCGAGCGGTACCACGAGGCACCCGCGGTCAGGCGCCACTGTGGCGACGGCTGCCAGCCGAGGTTGGTTTCCGCGCCCAGCACATTGGAACCGGACGCGTTGTAGCGCAGCTGGCTGAGCTGGCCGTCATCGCCGCGCTGGATCTCACCCAGTGCGAAGGTGTCGCGGATGCGCGTATACGAGGCGGTGGCATCCCAGCTCCACACCGGATTGGCCGGGTCAGATCGCCAGTCGAAGCCGAACAGGGTGGTCAACGCGCGCTCTTCCTTCAGGCCGTCGGTATTGCGCACGCGCACCTGTTCGCCACCCAGCGTATCGACATGTACGTCCTCGACGAAGATTTCCGGTGCACGGAAGCCAGTGGCAACGCCTGCCCGCCACTTCAGGTTCGGCGTGGCCTGCCAGGCCAGCGCGATGCGCGGCGAGAACACCGCGCTGTCCAGTTCCGAGCTCTTGTCCACGCGCGCACCCAGCACCAGGTCGACGTTGTCGCGCAGGCTCCACTCGTCCTGGATGAAGGCGCCCAGGTTGTGGAAAGTAGCGTCTTCCAGCACTGCCAGGCGCTGCCCGTCACCGGTGCGGTTGTCGTCGCGCAGTGCCTCGTGCTTGTACTGCACGCCGAAGGCCAGCGCGTGCGCCCCCAACCGCCAGTTCAACTGGCTGTCGATGTAGTGCAGCGGGTTTTGGGTGCGGCCGTACTGGCGCCACGACCGCGAGGCCGCGCTGCCGGCCACGTTCGGGTCCAGCTGCGACGGGTCATAGCCCGGCGCAGACGGATCGGTGACCACATCGCCCAGGCCGCCATAGAAGCTGTCACGGTCGATGTCGGCGAAGGCATAGGCCAGGCGGAAATCAACGTCGGCATTGATCTCCTGATCCCACGACACGCTGCCTCGGCGGTACTTCGTATCCAGCGATTCGGCGATGTTGGCCAGGTACTCGGGCTGGTCCAGGCGGTTGCCGCCGCGGCGGGTTTCATCGGTCAGTTGCAGGTCCAGGCGCAGCCGTGTGCCCGGTGTGGGCGCATACCAGGCCTGCAGTCCGCCGACCTTGAGGTTCTTACGGGTGATCTCGGTGTAGCCGTCACCGTTGTAGTCGATGCCGCTGTTCCAGTTGCGCTGGGCGATCACCGACAGACCGGCATCGGCGTCCTTGGCCACCAGGTCGAGGCGCACATCGGCGTTCTTCTGCGGCGTGCCTTTCAGCACATCCACGCCGGCTTGCACATGGCCACCGCTGCGCGCCGGCAGCGGCGGGATCAGGTTGATCACACCGGCCACCGCGCCCGGGCCGTACAGCGCCGAGCCGCCGCCCTTGACCACTTCGATGCGGTCGACGAACCCGGCCGGAATCTGTTCCAGGCCGTACACGCTGCCCAGCGTGGACAGCAGCGGGATGCCATCGAACAACAGCTGGTTGTAGGCGCCGGGCAGGCCCAGCAGCTGTACCTCGCTGGTGTTGCAGTTCTGGCAGTTGCTTTCCACGCGCAGGCCGTTGATCAGCTCTGCGGCACGCGAGAAGTCAGTGGCCGCGCGCAGCGCGATGTCTTCCTTGCGCAGCACTTCTGTGCGGATCGGGACATCGGACAGCAGGCGTTCGCTGCGGGTGGCAGTGCTGACCTTGACCTGCACACGGTCCAGCTCGGTCGGCTTCGGTGTGGCTGCCAGCGCGGGCAGCGGCAGGGTCAGAGCGATGGCGGCAGCCAGAGGCAGCCGGCGGGAAAGGGGTCTGGAAACGGGCATGAGGGCGTCGTCCTTGGGAGAGGAAAGGCGGCGAGGGCGACCTGGCTGACGCATATGAAAGCAGAGGGTTATAGATATAGCAATGGCTATATAAATAAGTCCGTGCAATCACGAAGCCGAAAGCAGGATCAGAACATCGCGGACGACAGTGTTATAACATTACAAATCAACGCCAGAACCCTGCCGGATGTCATGCCCGGCAGGGTGCGATCGAAATCGAGGAACGCCGCCCCGGTCTGGCCCCGGGGCGGCGAGGGGCTTACCAGGCGGCGCGCAGGCCCACCTGGGCACCGTGGTTGCGATAGCCGCTGTCGCCACGCTGTACACGCAGGTCACCCCATGCGCTCCAGCGCTGGCCCAGCTGCAGCTGGGCACCGGCCTGCACTTCGTAGCGGTTCTCCGGCGTCTTCGCGCTCAACGACTCACTGTTGAAACGCATGGCCTCATCGCGCTGGCCACGCAGCCAGTTCGCCGCCAGGAACGGCTGCACGCGGTTGCCCTGCAGCGTGCCCTGGCCAAACAGGCGTACGCCGAGGCGGCTGTTGAGGCCGCCGCCGCGGCCATCCTCGACCGTGGTGCCATTGTTTTCGATCAGGCTGTCACCGTCGTAGTCGGTCCAGGTCAGCTGCGCCTGCGGCTGCAGGTACAGCGTGCTGGCCTCACTGCTGCGGATGGCCCAGGCGTAACCGGCTTCCAGCGACGCACTGCGGGTCCTGGAGTCGTAGGTCTCGCGGGCGATGCCTTCGCCCTGCACCTCGTTGTCGAAGCGTGCCGCCTGCAGCCAGCCGTCCACATACAGGCCGGCACTGCTCTGTGCATCCTGCACCCAGCCCAGGTAGACACCGGCCGACTTGCCCTTGACCTTGCCGCGGGTGCCATAGCCGCTCAGCGTCGACACCGCCTGCGTGGTCGCCTCGCCGGTGCCGAGCATCACGCCGACCTGGCCACGGCCATCGCCCCAGCGCCAGACATCGCTGCCCAGCTGCAGGGTGTTGATGTGGGTACGGGCGTCAACCTGGCCGGCCACGTTCGCCTGCAGCTGGTCACGCCCGGCGCGCACCCAAGTGCCGATGCGGGCGCGGTCGAAGCCGGGCTCGCCGCGGTCATGGCGGCGCAACTGGAACATCTGCACGGCCGCGGCCTGGTTGGCCAGGTACGCGCCCGGCTCCGGACGCAGTACGGGGACCGGATCGACGGGATTGACCGGGTCCACCGGATCGACCGGATCGACCGGATCGACCGGATCGACCGGATCGACCGGGTCAACAGGATCGACCGGATCCACCGGACCAGTGCCCTGGCACTCCGGCAGCGACGGATTGATATCGCACGGATTGCCGGTGTAGGCCGAGGTCAGGTACCAGTTGCCGTTGGTCGCGCCCGGAGTGCCCTTGCGCAGGAAATACTCGTACATGCCACCGATGGCGCGGCCCTGCAGCGCGAGGTGACCATTGCTGGCACCGTCCACCTGCATCAACGGAATGCCATTGACGGTCTGTGCACCAGCGCCGGCAATGTTGTTGACGGTGACCTGGGTGGTGCCGCTGGTATTGCCGGTGACATGCACGCGCGAGCTTGCTGCGTCGTCGCCGGCCAGCACCGTGTTGAAGTGCAGGGTGCCGCCGTTGCCGGCGTAGTTGCCGTTGACGGTCAGCTGCGGATAGGCCGCCGTACCCGCGGCACCGAGGAAGATATTGCTGCCTGCACCCAGGGTAAGGTTGCCGGTGTTGCTGTCGCCGGACAGCGTCCAGCGGCCGCCCTGGTCGACGATGACGTCGGCCGGGCCGAGGATGCGGCCGGTGAGGTCGAGGCCGTCAAGGAAGCGCAGCGTGCCGGTGGCGGTATCGGCGATGGTGAAGTTACCGGCCAGCGTGGAAGTTCGGCCGCTAAAGTCGAACCGGGCACCTGTATTGGCCTGCAGGAGGTTGCCGTTGCCACCCTTCAGCGTGGCGCCGTTCTGCACGATGAAGCGGTTGACCTGCGGAGTTGAGCCCACGGCTTGGGCGCTGAGCGCTGCGCCAGCGGTTCCTTCCACGGAGGAGCCATCGATAAGTACGTACCACCCATCTGGGCCCATGGGGGGGTGGCCGCCGGCGTTGAGTCGGCTGTTGATGCCATCCTGCGCGCCGACAACAGAAGAACCGCTGCGCAGCTCCATAATGCCCGCCAGCATCTCGACGCCGTGCACATTGCCAGCAAAGGCCGTCGATGAGGCACGGATGGTTCCGCCGCCCGAAATGCGCGAAGCCGTGAAAGGACTTTCGACGCGGCTGTTTGAAATGGTGATGACTGTGCGCGCCGATGCCGGGTTGGACAGTACTGCACTGGTATTCAGACCGACCAGCGTGCTGCCTCGGATGTCGCCGACGGAATCCATCAACGTGACCTGGCCGGCGGATGCGTTGCTGAGGGTGAGTGTCGAATCCTGCGAATTTACTGAGCCGACTCGAGTGCCGTCGACGTTCAGCTGCGAATTGCCACGGAGCGTGAAGTCCTGCCCGACCCAGACATGGCCCGGAACGACCGTAGCGGACGCGCCGTTGTTCAGATCAACGGCCGCGGCCTCCATGGAGGGCACGAGAATCAGCCCGGCGAGTGCAAGTGCCAGCCGTGATCGGACAAGCGTGGAAGGAAACTTCGGCGTGAACTGCATCATGCGCATGGGCGTTTCTCCTTGAAGCTTATTGGGGTGGACCTGCATCCGCAGGACCGGAGGCGGCACTGTGCGGATCGGGTCTTGCCTGGGCCATGCAATTAATCTGAAACGACTGCAGCGGCACTTGCCGGATTCAAACCCCGTTCAATAACTCACCAAACTGAATGGAGTGAGCGGTCTGAATAATTCAGCATGCGTGAGAGCGCAGTGAATGGCGCGTGCAGGATGCTCAAGCTGCGCATCTGCAATCTAGATCTGTGATGGCGGCCACGGTTCATCGGCGCCGTGGCGCTGCGTGGCGGGCTTCATGGAGTTGGGGGCGGGTCAGAGCCCTTTCCTGCGGAAAGGGATCCGACCCAGGGACCTCGATCAGCCGCGGCGGAACGCGGCGGGGGTACGGGCGCCGACGATGATCATGCGGATCATCGTGGAGATCTGTTCAACCAGCTCCGGATCCTTCTCCGGTGGCAGGTCCATGGCGGTGGCACCCATCGCGAACACCAACCGGGTGATGGCCTTGGCCACCAGTTCCGGGGCATGTAGCACGGCGCCATCCAGTGCGGCCAGGCGCACCAGGTCGTGCTGCAGCTCTTCCTCGAAGTAGTGCAGCTCGCGTTCGACCGCATGCTTGAAGTCGTCCGAGCCGACCGCGCCCTCGCGCAGCAGCACGTGCAGCAGCTTGTCGTCGGCGCGCAGCTGTTCCATGAAGGTCTCCACCGAGACCCGCACCACGCTGGTGGCGGTGGAGGTGGCGCGCTGGCGGGCCTCGCCGATGATGGTGCGCAGCGAGCGGCCGGCCGCATCGATCAGCGCCACGGCCAGTTCGTCCATGTCGCGGAACTGCCGGTAGAAGCTGTTCGGCGCGATGCCGGCCTCACGCGCCACTTCGCGCAGGCTGAGCGTGGACAGGCTGCGGTGCGGCCCGATCAGTTTCAGGGCAGCAGCCAGCAGATCCTCGCGGCTCACCGTACGGCGGGCCGGGCTGTTGGCATCTTCGGGCGTCGACAAGGCGGTGGCGGCGGCCATGGGGGTTCCGGTGGGGCGAGGCTGAATCATACCCAATCCGGTTCAATATACACATGTATACACAGGTGTATGTGCGCCCGTATAGTTCGCTCATGAGCGCTGTCGTCCGTCCGTCCCTGTTCTCTCCGTACCGCTGGGTCTCGCCGTCGCTGTTCGATTTCTGGGCGGGCCAGCTCAATCCCCTGTGGACCCTGCGCGAGCCGGTGGCCCGCCTGGTCCGGCGCGAGCCGGCCGGCGAGGGCGCGGCGACCCTGGTCCTGCGCACCAACCGGCACTGGGCCGGCATGCGCGCTGGCCAGCACGTCACCCTCGGCGTCGAGATTGAAGGGCGCCTGTGGCAGCGCAGCTACAGCCCCACCGCACTCGGTCGGCGCGAGCTGGCGATCACCGTCAAGGCGATCGACGGCGGCCGGGTCAGCCAGCATCTGGTCAATCATGCGCAGCCGGGCGAACTGTTCCGCCTCGATGCCGCCTTCGGCGAATTCCAGTTGCCGGCCGCGGCGCCGGTGCTGCTGCTGGCGGCCGGCAGTGGCATCACGCCGATGCGCAGCCTGTTGCGCGAGGCCTGCCAGCGCCCGCTGGCCGCGCCCGTGGACCTGTTCTACTGGGAGCGCACCGCTGCCCATCTGCAGTTCCGTGATGAACTGCAGGCGCTGGCCGCAGCGCATCCGAACCTGCGCGTGCATCTGCTGACCACCCGCGAGGGTGAGGCGCCGGCCGCGCGTATCGATACCCATGATCTGCTGGTGCCCGGCGATGACACGCCGCTGGCGCAGCGCCATGTGCTGGCCTGCGGCCCGGATGGATTCGTTGCCGCCGCGCGCGAGCGTCTGGCGCACCAGGTGGCCGGTTTCCAGGCCGAAGCCTTCACACCGCCGGCGCCGCTGCGCGATGCCAGCAGCGAAGGTGAGGTGTCGCTGACGCTTGCGCGCAGTGGCCGCCAATTGAGCGTGCCGCGTGGTCGCTCACTGCTGGAAAGCCTCGAAGCCCATGGCATCAAGCCCAAGCATGGCTGCCGCATGGGTATCTGTAACAGTTGTAGTTGTGATCGCGTCAGTGGCGCCACCCGCCACCTGCGCACCGGCGACCTGCAGTCCGAATCGGCGCAGCCGGTGCGGATCTGCGTGAGCGCGCCGACCACCGACCTGACCCTGGATCTCTGAGGACCCGTTGCCATGACCCGCGCTACCGACCGTGCTCTGAGCACCACCGAGATGCAAGCCTTCGGCCAGGAACTCGATGCGATCCGCGACCGCGTGATCGGCAGCCTTGGCGCTTCCGATACCCGCTACATCCGCCGCGTGGCCGCCGCCGTGCGCTGGTTCGGCGTGGGTGGCCGTGGCCTGCTGTTCCTGGCGGCGTTCTCGCCGTTGTTCTGGATGCCGCTGCTGTGGCCGGCCGCGATCACCGGCACGCTGCTGCTGGCGCTGTCGAAGATCCTGGAGAACATGGAGCTGGGCCACAACGTCATGCACGGCCAGTTCGACTGGACCGGCGACCCCAAGCTCAATGGCAACACCTACGAGTGGGACATCGTTGCCACCGCCGACAACTGGCGCAAGACCCACAATTTCCGCCACCACACCTACACCAACGTGCGTGGCATGGACGATGACATCGGCTACGGCCTGCTGCGCATCTTCCCGGAACAGCGCTGGAAGCCGTTCTACCTGCTGCAGCCGATCATCGCGCCGATCTTCGCGCTGCTGTTCCAGTGGGGCGTGGCCGCGCAGGACCTGCGCCTGGGCCGTTGGCTGAAGGGCCGCATCAGTGGCCGTGCGATGTGGATGCAGACCCGCCCGGTGGCGCGAAAAATGGCCCGTCAGGTGCTGAAGGACTACGTGTTCTTCCCGCTGCTGGCCGGCCCGTTCTTCCTCACCGTGATGCTGGGCAACATGGTAGCCAACGGCCTGCGCAACATCTGGACCTACGTGATCATCTTCTGCGGCCACTTCACCGCCGAATCGGAAACCTTCCCGAAGGAATGCCTGCGCAATGAGTCGCGCGGCCATTGGTACCTGCGCCAGCTGCGCGGTTCGTCCAACATCAGCGGCGGCTTCCTGATCAACGTGCTGTCGGGCAACCTCAGCCACCAGATCGAGCACCACTTCTACCCGGACCTGCCGGCCAACCGCTATGCGGCCATCGCCAAGGAAGTGAAGGACATCTGCCGTCGCTACGGCCAGCACTACAACAACGGCTCGCTGCCGCGCCAGTTCGGCCAGGTGGTCTGGCGCATCCTGCGCCACGCGTTCCCGAGCAAGCCGCGCCGCCTGCCGATGTCGGACATCATGTCCGCACCGGCATCGGCCAACGCGGGCTGATCGACTCAGCCCGCCTTCGCCAGGTCCGCCTGCTCGCGGTCCAGGCGGCGCAGGAATACCTGCATTTCCTTGCGTGCCTGCTGGTCGCCCTTGCTGCCGGCCACGCTCAAACCGCGTTGCCACGCTTCGCGCGCCGCCTGCGGCTGGCCACTGGCCAGCCAGGCTTTGCCCAGCAGCTTCCACGCTGCCGAATACTGCGGATCAAGGACCACGCAACGGCCCAGATGGGTCGCTGCGCGCACCGGGTTGCCGGCATCCAGCCAGCCCTTGCCCAGGCCAAAGCGCAGCAGCGCGCCGTCCTTGCCGCTGGCCAGCATGCATTCCAGAGCCTCGATGTTCATCATCGCACCTCCACCAGCAGCTCGGCCGGTCCGGGCTGGAAGCGGCCGCGATGGAACAGCAGCGGCGCGCCTCCGTTCTCGTGCACTTCGATGATGCGGCCGGCCAGCAACAGGTGATCGCCCACCGGCCACTGTGCGTGGCGGGTACAGGTGAGATGCGCTACCGCGCCAGCGATGCGTGGCGGGGCGTCCTCGTCGTCATCCAGCAATGCGAGGCCGTCGAAGCGGTTGCGTACCTGCGGATCGGCAAAGCGCCGGGCCAGTGCTTCCTGGTCGGCCGCCAGCACGCTGATCGCAAAGCGGGTGGCGCGCTGGAAGGTGGAAAGACTCTGCGCGTGCAACGCCAGGTTCCACAGCACCAGTGGCGGCTGCAATGACACCGGCACGAATGAGTTGATGGTTAGGCCGACCGGCTTTCCCTGCGCATCGCGCGCGCAGACGATGGCCACGCCGGTGGGGAAATGGCCGAGCAGCCGCCGTAGGGCACGCGGCGGCATCTCGACCGACGGCACCGGGGCCGGGGCGGGGAAGACCCCCGCCCACGGCCCGGCGTACGGCAGTGTCTCGCCGCTCATGAGGCCCGGGCCTGGCGGTAGCGCCGGCCGACCTCGGCCCAGTTGATGATGTTGAAGAACGCACCGATGTAGTCCGGGCGGCGGTTCTGGTAGTGCAGGTAGTAGGCGTGTTCCCAGACGTCCAGCGCCAGGATCGGGGTATTGCCGGACAGGCCGACCGTTGCACCCATCAGCGGGCTGTCCTGGTTGGCGCTGCTTTCGACTTGCAGGCGGCCATCGCGATCGCTGGTCAGCCAGGCCCAGCCACTGCCGAAGCGGGTCTGCGCGGCCTTGGTGAAGGCCTCCTTGAAGGCATCGAAGCCACCCAGATCGCGGCCGATGGCGGCGGCCAGCTCATCATCGGGCGTGCCGCCGTTGGCGCTGAGCACGGTCCAGAACAGGCTGTGGTTGGCGTGGCCACCGCCGTTGTTGCGGACTGCGCCACGCTGCGCCTCGGGCACTGCATCGAGGTTGGCGATCAGCGCCTCGACCGGCTGCTCGGCGATGCCGGCCTGCTCGATCGCGGCATTGAGGTTGTTGACGTAGGTCTGGTGGTGCTTGCTGTGGTGGATATCCATCGTGCGCGCATCGAAGTGCGGCTCGAGGGCGTCGTAGGCGTAGGGGAGCGGGGGAAGCGAGTACGACATCGAAGCAATCTCCGTGGGGAAGGCCAGAGGGGCTGGCCGTGGGGAGACTGTTATCGCACCTCAACAATGGTTGAGGTCAAGAGATCAAGAGGTCAAGGCCGAGGCATGGTAGTGCCGGCCGCTGGCCGGCATTCAGCGAAGGTCGGGTTGCCGGCCAGCGGCCGGCACTACCAGAACCCGCTTTCCGAACCCTCACCGGCGCGCTGATGCGCTGCCCCCGCCCCCTCCCACACGGATCAACAAAAGCGCCGGCCGGCGAACCCGCCGCCAGCGCTTTCATCAACTCAGCTCAACCAGTCCTTACAGGCGCCATCCACCTGGTCACCGCACGCCTGCTGCATCCGCTGCTGCAGCCGTGCCAGCGTCTCCGCACCCTGATGCTTGCCGCTCCACGCCTTCAACTGCCCGGCAAGTCGCTCGAAGCGCTGGCGGGTGCGCTGGTGGTAGCCCGACGGCTGCGCTTCCAGTTCGGCGATCAGCGAGGCGGTGGCCTGCTCGATGCGCGGTGCATCGTCCGGCGCCAGCTTCAGCAGACCTTCCACGTACAGCACGCCCCATTGCACGCGGGTGGCCGGGCCCTGCGCACCGTCGTAGGCGCGCTTCAGCCACTCCAGCGCGCCGGCGGTGTCGCCGCGCTGCTCGGCCAGTTCGGCCAGTTCGGGCATGTAGTAGTACGGTTGCTCGCTGCGCTTCAGCTCGGCCAGCAACAGTGCCTCGGCACCCGCGTCGTCACCTACCTCGCGCAATGCGTACACCGCGCTGCTGATCGTGGCCTGGCGTGCATGCGCATCGGTGGCGGCGGCATCGGCAGCGGCCACGCGCTGCTTGACCCGCTCGACCAGCGCCGCGGGCAGTGCGCCCTTGGGCTGCTGCTGGCGGGCCAGCGATACTTCGGTCAGCGCACGCGACAACGCGTCGTCGGCGCGATCACCGCGCTCGGCATCGGCGCGCTCCAGTGCGACCAGCAATTGCTGGCCCAGGGTGTTGGACGTGGCCGGCCCGGCACTGGCCTGCTTGACCAGCTGCACACCTGCATAGCCGAGCAACTCACGGTTGCGGCGCACTTCCGCCGGTTGTGCCAGTACGGCCTGCAGCAGCTCGCGCACTTCGGTGGGCGAGGTATCGGGCTTTTCGGCTGTAGCCAGAGCCAGCAGGGCGAAACGGCGCTGCAGGGCGGCGTCGGGTGCCGCCCTGGACAACTGGCGCAGCACATCCTGGCTCCTGCGCTCGCCGGCCAGGCGGTTGGCGTCCACTTCCCAGCCATAGTCGCCCAGCACCTGCCAGTCTTCGGCGGCCAGCCGGTCCGGCGTTGCCAGCGCGGTGGCCAAGGTGGCGGCAACAGCACTGCGGCGGCCTGCAGCGACGGTCAGGGCCCGGGTCAGTTCGGCGGCGTCATTGCCACCGGCCACGCGGGTGATTTCGTTGCGCTGTGGGTCCAGCACGATCAGGGTCGGATAGCCGCGTACGCCGAAGCGTTCGCCCCAGGCCTGCGCACCTTCCTCGTCGCCATCCAGGTAGACGGGAACGAATTTGCTGGTCAGCGCGATGAAGGCCGGGTCCTTGAACAGGCCCGCCTTGAGCTGGTTGCACGGCGGGCACCAGACCGCGCCCCAGTACAGCAGCACCGGCTTGCCGCTGTCGGCGGCTTCGGCGAAGGCATCGTCCACATCGCCCTGGCGCCAGGCGATGGCGGACGCCGGCGCGGGTGCCTCGGCGGAGTTGGCGGTGGATACCGGGGCCGGGGTGCAGGCGCTCAGCGCCGAGGCCAGCAGCAACACGGAAAGCGCGACGCGCATCGGCAGCATCTCGAAGGGCAGGGTGACAGGCCATTGTAGGAACCGCCGGGAAGCCTGCTGATTCAGTTTGCTTATGACAGGCGTGCCGCAGGGCATGACGCCCGTCGGGCATTGCCCGGCGGATGCCTTCAGGCCGCTGCCCGCACCATCTGCTGGTACACCAGCCCGTTGAACTCGCCGACCTCCCCATCCAGCACAAAGCCATAGCGCAGGTAGGTAGGCACTGCGTTGAGCGAGGCGCGCACCGTCAGTACCGGCTCGCGTACCTGCGGCAGCACGGCTTCGAACAAGGCATGGCCGATACCTTGGCCCTGGCACGCGGGATCGACGAACAGCATTGCCAGGTGCCGGCCCTCCTTCAGTTCGACCATGCCGATTACGCGCGCATCCTGCTCGGCCACCAGGATGTGGTTGTCACCCTGCAGGCGTGCACCAAACGCATCGGCTGCAGCGACACTGCCGAAGGTGGCGATGCCGGCCGCGCTGAGCGAAGGCGCCACCGCTGCAGTGAACGCAGCCAGGCACACCGCGCTGATCGCGGGCAGGTCATCGACGTGGGCAGGGCGGATCGTCGGCATGCAGTGTTCTTCCAGTGGTGGGCGGCGCGTCATCGTCGCCGCAGGCCTGCGCGCTAAGCTGGCGGCATGAGTGATTTCAATCCTGCTTACGCTGCCTTGTTTCCGCAACAGGGTCTGAGCCTGGGCCTGATGACGCCTGTCGCCGCACATGGGCTGGCCGATCCGCATGAAGCCAGGCGGATCGCGCGGCTGGCCGATGAGCTTGGCTTCGCCGCGCTGTGGACCCGCGATGTACCGTTGATGGTGCCACAGGGCCCGGATGCAACAGCGAGTGCGCTGGATGACCCGTTCCTGTGGCTGGGCATGCTGGCTGCCGCGACCGAGCGCATCGTGGTCGGCAGCGCAGCCATCGTGCTGCCATTGCGCCAGCCGCTGCAGGTGGCGAAGTCGGCCTTGAGCCTGGACCGGATCAGTGGCGGACGCTTCGTGCTGGGCCTGGGTTCGGGTGACCGTCCGGAAGAATTTGCCGCGTTCGGTGAGGATCTGGAGGGCAGGGCGGCGGCGTTCCGTGAGCGCTGGACGTTGTTGCGCGCAGCGTTGTCACCAGAGGCCGATGAACGGACCGCCGTACTGCAGGCGACCGGTGGTTTCGACGTGTTGCCGGCGCCGGCAACGCGCATTCCGATGCTGGTGGTGGGTACTGCGCGGCAGAGCCTGCAATGGATCGCGCGTGAAAGCGAAGGCTGGGCCACCTATCACCGCGAGGAGGTTGCGCAGGAAGGACGCATCGGCCTGTGGCAGCAGGCGCTCGTGCAGCGCGGCGGGCCAGGCAAGCCGTTCGTGCAGTCGATGCTGCTGGACCTGCAGGCGGATCCGCAGGCGCCAGCCGAACCATTGCCGCTGGGCTTGAAGGTCGGCCGCGACGGGCTGCGCGACTATCTGCGGCGCGTGCATGCGCAGGGCGTGGCGCATGTGATGTTCAATCTGGTCGACAACGGACGGCCGATGGACACGGTGCTGCGCGAGATCGGCGAGCAGGTTATGCCGGATGTGCTCCGGTAGGTGTCCACCTTGGTGGACACGTTCCAGCAGTCGAGCACGGCTCGACTCTACATGGGGTTCGCATCTGCGTATCATTCGCATTTGATATCCCGATGCTGGAGCTCCGCGTGACCCAACGTTCCCCCATGCACCCGGCCGGACGCCTGTTCGCGGCGGTCGCTTTCATCGAGGCCGTGACCTGGGCCGGCCTGCTCATCGGCATGTGGATGAAGTACGGCCCGATGGCCAACGTGGCACTGGTCAAGCTGTTCGGACCCCTGCACGGCGTGGCGTTCCTGGTCTATGTGGCGGTGACGCTGTTCGCGGCAATGCGCCTGCGCTGGCCGTGGTGGGCCAGTGCCCTGGCCCTGCTGGCAGCGATCCCGCCGCTGGTGACGCTGCCGCTGGAGTGGTGGTTCAAGCGCCGTGGCCTGCTGGGCCTGCGTGCAATGCGCTGAACCCACTGTTACATGCCCATTCAAGAGAATGGGTATCAAATGCAAATACGAGCCGTTATCATTTAAGGATGGCATCGGGTCCTGAGTAGGACCGGGTGCCGGGCGGGGCGCACAGACGCGCCCGGCCATCCTTTCCTGTTACGGCTGGTGTTTCATGCACGCACGTCCCGTCGTTCCCGGCTTGCCGGCGCTGGTGTTGGCTGCCCTGATCGGCACCATGGCGATGATGTCCTTCGTCGCCGTGATCGGCCCGGTGGTCCGCATGCTCGGCTTGTCCGAGTGGCATGCCGGCCTCTCGGTCACCGCCGCCGGTGTGTTGTGGATGCTGGCCGCGCGCCCGTGGGGCCAGCTCAGCGACCGCATCGGCCGCAAGCGCGTGCTGATGCTGGCGATGAGTGCTTACACCGTGGTCTACATCGCGCTGGCGGTGTTCATCGACGTGGCCCTGCAGGCGGTGCCGCCGGTGCTGGTGTCGGTGCTGGTGCTGGTCGGTGCGCGTGGCCTGATCGGCCTGTTCTACGCCGCCGTGCCTCCCACCGCTGCCGCGCTGATCGCCGACAAGGCACCGACCGGGCAGCGTGCGAAATTCCTCGCCCGCCTGGGCAGCGCCAACGCGCTGGGCATGGTGCTGGGGCCGGCGGCGGCTGGCTGGCTGGCCTATACGAATCTGTCGCTGGCGCTGTATGTGGCCGCATTGTTGCCGCTGCTTGCGCTGGCATTGCTGGCGTGGCGGTTGCCGGCCACACCGCCGGTGGAGAGCGCTTCTGCGCAACGCCGCCAGCCGATGAGCCGTCTCGACCCGCGCCTGCGCCTGCCACAGCTGGCGGCGTTCATCGCCATGATCTCGGTGACCATCGCGCAGGTCACGGTCGGCTTCTTCGCGATCGACCGCCTCGGCCTGGATGCAGCTGCGGGCGCGCGCATGGCCGGCATTGCACTCACAGCGGTTGGCGTCGGCCTGATCCTGGCGCAGGCGCTGGTGATGAAGCTGGAGGTACATCCACGCCGCTGGATCGTCCTCGGCGCGCTCATTTCCGGCATCGGCTTCGCTTCGGTGGCGGGCGTGCAGCAGGCCTGGCAGTTGCCGGCGGCGTACGCGCTGGCCGCGTTCGGCATGGGTTTCGTATTCCCCTCGTTCCAGGCGCTGGCCGCCGATGCGGTGGAGGCGCACGAGCAGGGCGCCGCGGCCGGCACGGTGGCGGCCGCGCAGGGGCTGGGCATGGTGGCCGGGCCGATGCTCGGCACGCTGTTGTATCGCGGCGGGCCAAGCCTGCCTTACCTGCTGGTCGGCGCGCTGCTGCTGTTGCTGTGCGCGCTGGCCGCAGCGCATCGGATGAAGGAGACCCCATGAACGATTCCCTGATGCAGGGCGCGTGGCCGGAGGCTGCGCCAGCGCCGCAGGAGAACACCGACGACGCGTCGCTGTTCCTGCTGCAGCATGCGGGCCAGCACGTGCACGCACGCGGGTGCCGCGCCGCGCTGCCGGCCGGTGCACTGGCGACATTGGCAGAACGCGTCTCGGCGTTCTTTGCCCAGCAGCGTGGCGGTCCGGGCCTGCTGGTTGGCGCGGTGCCGTTCGAACCGCGCGCGGACGATGCGTTGTACCAGCCCGAGCGCCTGCTGCCTGCGCTGGCACTGCAACCGCAGGCCGCACCGCCGCTGGACGGCGCCCTGCGGGCCGAGCCTGTGCCGCAGGACTATGCGTCAGCGGTTGCCGCGGCGGTGCAGGTCCTGCGTGCGCCCGAGCAGAACCTGCACAAGGTGGTGCTGGCGCGCAGCCTGTTGGCACGCACCCGCCAGGCGCTGTCGCCGGACGTGCTGCTGGCACGCCTGGGCGCGGATCCGTCGGTGGCGACCTACGCGGTGCCGTTGCCGGTGGAGCTGGGCCAGGCGCCGGCGTGGCTGGTGGGGGCAACCCCGGAACTGCTGCTGCGCAAGCGCGGTGCCGAACTGCTGTCGCATCCGCTCGCCGGTTCAGCACGCCGCAGCGCCGATGCTGCCGAGGACGAGCGTGCCGCGCAGGCGCTGCTGGCCTCGACCAAGGACCATGACGAGCATCGCCATGTGGTGGACGCCATCGTCGAGGGCCTGGCACCGTACTGCAGCCACATCGATGCACAGCCACGGCCGGTGCTGCATGCCACCGCCAGCATGTGGCACCTGGGCACCCGCATCCATGCCACCCTGAAGGATCCGCAGACGTCTGCCGCCGAACTGCTGGCACAGCTGCACCCCACACCGGCGGTCTGCGGTACGCCGCGGCTGGCGGCACTGCAGCGCATCCGCGAACTGGAACCGGTGCCGCGCGGCTTCTACGCCGGCGCCGTGGGCTGGTTGGACGCGCAGGGGGATGGCGACTGGTACGTGGCGATCCGCTGCGCGCGACTGCAGGGCACGCAGCTGCGCCTGTACGCAGGCGCCGGCATCGTCGCCGATTCGCAACCCGAGGCCGAGGTGGCCGAAACCGCAGCGAAGTTCGCTGCCCTGTTGAACGCGCTGGGCGTCCATGAATCGGCGCCCGCCATCGAGCCTGCCGCATGACTACCTCCGCTGATTCTTCCCGCCTGTCACTGCAGCAGGTATGGCCTGATGAACTGATTGCGCGCTATCGCGAGGCCGGTCACTGGCGTGGCGAGACCTTCCCGGCGTTCCTGCGCGAGCGCGCGGAACGCTATGCGGATGACATCGCGGTGGTCGCCGGTGACGTCCGCCTGAGCTACGCGCAGCTTTGGCACGAAGCCGGTCGCATCGGTGCCGGCCTGCTGGCACTCGGCCTGCAGCCCGGTGAGCGGGTGCTGGTGCAGCTGGGCAACACCGCCGGCTTCATCACTACGATCTGTGGCCTGTTCCGGGCCGGACTGGTGCCGGTATACGCGCTGCCTGCGCACCGCATCACCGAGCTGGTGCACTTCGCGAACAAGGCCGAGGCCAGTGCCTACATCACTGCCGACCTGCACGACAGCTTTGATCATCGCGGGCTGGCGCGGGCGCTGCAGGCCGAGGTGCCGGCGCTGCGCCACGTGGTCATCGATGGCGATGCAGCGGAGTTCACCGCGCTGGAGTCGCTGCAGGGCGACCGCAGCCAGCTGCCGGCCGATCCGGATCCGCAGTCGGTGGCGTTCCTGCAGATCTCCGGTGGCAGTACCGGGTTGTCCAAGCTGATTCCGCGTACCCACGACGACTACATCTATTCGTTCCGCGCCAGCAATGACATCTGCGGCATCGACCGCGACAGCGTGTATCTGGTCGCGCTGCCGGCCGCGCACAATTTCCCGATGAGCTCGCCGGGCTTCTTCGGCGCGCTGTATGCAGGCGCCCGCGTAGTGCTCAGCCCCGGCCCCGGCCCGGATGCGGCGTTCCCTTTGATCGCCCGCGAGCGCGTGACCTGCTGTGGCCTGGTGCCGCCGCTGGCGCTGCTGTGGGCACAGGCGGCCGCCAGCAGCAAGCATGACTTGTCCAGCCTGCAGGTACTGCAGGTGGGCGGCGCCAAGCTTGTGCCGGAAGCTGCGCGGCGAGTGATCGACGGCCTGGGCTGCACCCTGCAGCAGGTGTTTGGCATGGCCGAAGGCCTGGTCAACTACACCCGGCTGGATGATCCGGAGGAACTGATCGTGGCCTGCCAGGGCCGGCCGATCAGCCCGGACGACGAAGTGCGCGTGGTCGATGACCACGACCAGCCGGTGGCTGAGGGCGAAGTGGGCCATCTGCTGACCCGCGGCCCGTACACCATCCGTGGCTATCACAACGATGCGGTGGCCAACGCGCGCTCGTTCACCGACGACGGTTTCTACCGAACCGGTGACCGCGTGCAGCAGCTGGCCGGTGGCTATCTGGTGGTGCAGGGCCGTGCCGGTGACCACATCAACCGGGCGGGCGAGAAAATCTCCGCCGAGGAGATTGAAGATCACCTGCTGGCCCACCCTGGTGTGTTCGACGCGGCCGTGGTCTCCATTCCCGACGAGTATCTCGGTGAGCGCAGCTGCGCGTTCGTGATCCAGCAGGGGGAGCCGATCAAGGCGCCGGCACTGAAGGCCTGGATGCGTACGCGCGGCCTGGCGGCGTTCAAGGTGCCGGACCAGGTCGTGTTCGTCGACAGTTTCGATACCACCGCGGTCGGCAAGATCAGCCGCCGCGAACTGCGCGCGCAGCTGCGTGCGCGTCATCTGCAACAGACAGGAGGAACGCGCTGATGGCGCTGCCCCGTATCACCGATTACCCCTTGCCGACCGCCGCCGAACTGCCGCAGGCGCGTGGCCCGTGGCGCCCCCAGCGTGATCGTATTGCGCTGCTGGTGCATGACATGCAGCGCTACTTCCTGGCGGCATTCGACGCCGGTAGTACGCCGCTGCGGCCGGCGGTGGACAATATCGTGCGCCTGCTGGCGCATTGCCGCGCACAGGGCATTCCGGTGTTCTACACCGCCCAGCATGGCGACCAGGACCGCCGTGACCGTGGCCTGCAGGCCGACCTGTGGGGCCCGGGTATGCGCCGCAGTGCCGATCATGAGCCGATCATCGAGGCGCTGGCACCGCAGCCGGCCGAGCATGTGCTGGTGAAGCACCGCTACAGCGCGTTCCAGCGCAGCAACCTGGAGACGCTGATGCGGGTACGTGGCCGCGACCAGCTGCTGGTCACCGGCGTGTACGCGCATATCGGCTGCACCGCGACGGCGGTCGAGGCCTTCCAGCGCGATATCGAGGCCTTCATCGCGGCTGATGCGGTGGCGGACTTCTCGCGTGCCGATCACGATCAGGCGCTGCACTGGATCGCACGCACCTGTGGCGTGCCGATGACCACCGATCAGCTGCTGGAGGTGCTGTGATGGCTGCCACGGGTGATGCGCTGGATATGGAGCGGATGCGTGCCGACGTTGCGCGCGTGCTGGAGTGCACGCCGGCCGAGATCGGTGACGACGACAACCTGATCGACCTGGACCTGGACTCGATGCGCATGCTCGGCCTGGTCCTGGCCTGGGGCAACACCGGGTTGCCGCTGGAGTTCTCGCAGTTGGCCGAGCACACCACGCTGCGCCAGTGGTGGGGTGTGGTGCAGAAGCTGCAGGCCGCGCAGAACGCATGAACGTCGCTGTGCTGGCCACGCCGGTGGCACTGACCGAGGCTCAGGCCGGACTGTGGTTCGCGCAGCGGCTGGCACCGGACAATCCGTCATTCAATACCGCACATGCGGTGTGGATCGACGGTGCGCTGGACGTGGCCGCATTCATGGCGGCTGCCAACCGGGCCGCGGTTGAAACCGAGGCTTTCGCACTGCGGTTTGCCGAGGGGGGCGATGGTCAGCCGCTGCAGTGGCATGACCCGGCACATGTGCCGCTGCTTTCGCTGCGCGATCTATCCGTCGAGGCCGAGCCGGCATCGGCGGCGCGTGCCGTGATGCAGGCCGACCGGCTCAGCGCGGTCGATCCGACCCGCGACCGCATAAGCCAGCAGGTGTTGTTCGATCTGGGTGGGCAGCGCTGGGTCTGGTATCTGCGTGTGCATCACCTTGCAGCCGATGGCTATGGCATGGCGCTGTTCACTGATCGCGTATGCGCCTTGTATGCCGGTCGTGCGGGTGAGGCACTGCCGGGACTGGCGGGCGTGCTGGCCGATGATGCCGCCTATCGTGCCGACCCGCGTCGCACGCAGGCCGGGCAGTGGTGGCGCGAGCAGATGCAGGGCGCGCCGGCGGGCGCGGGCCTGGCCGGTACGCTCGCGGCCAGTGACGACGCGCTGCGCTGGGTGCAGCCGCTGGATGTGGGGTTCCGAGAGCAGCTGTTGCAGGCCTCGGGGCGCTGGTTGCAGCCGTGGCCGGATGTACTGGCCGCGCTCGCCGCCGAGTATCTGCGACGAATGAGCGCCACCGATGAGGTCGTGCTGGGCGTGCCTTACATGGGGCGGCTTGGCAACGCGTCCGCCCGTGTGCCGGCGATGGTGATGAATGTGTTGCCGCTGCGTGTGGCGGCCGGTGAGGGCAGCGTCGAGGCCTTTACCCGCGGCCTGGGCCGGCAGCTCAGCCAGGGCCGCAAGCACGGCCGTTACCGCGGTGAGCAGTTGCGCCGGGACCTGGGCCTGGTCGGCGCGCAGCAGCGCCTGCACGGTCCGCTGGTGAATGTGCAGCCGTTCTACAAGCCACTGGCACTGACCGGCGTGCAGGCGACGCTGGAGGTGCTGTGCACCGGGCCGGTGGATGATCTGACGCTTGGCTTCCGTGGTGACGGCCAGTACCTGCTGGATCTGGAGATCGAGGGCAATCCCGCGCTGTACAGTCGCGAGGATGTCGAGGCGCACGCGGCGCGGTTGCTTCATTTCGTGTCGGCGGCGCTGGAGGCTGAAGAGATCGAGGCCGTGCCGCTGGCCACCGTCGAAGAGGCGCAGCAGGTGGTGCATGCTTTCAATGCCACCGCGCATGCGCTGCCACCGACCACGTTGGTTGAACTGCTGCAGCAGGGCATGGACCGTGATCCGCACGCACCTGCGCTGGTTTTCGGTGACGTCGCGCTGGACCACGCCACGCTGGAGGCCCGCAGTTTCGCGCTGGCGGCACAGCTGCGGGCGATGGCGGTCGGTCCGGGCAGCGTGGTGGCGGTGGCGCTGCCGCGTTCGCTGGAGCTGGTGATCGCGCTGGTGGCGGTGCTGCGCGCGGGTGCCGCCTACCTGCCGCTGGACCTTGCCCATCCCGATGAGCGCCTCGCGCGTATTCTCGCCTCGGCGCAGCCGGCGTGCGTACTGGCTGCGGCAGAGGTATCGGCGCGCACGAACGGCGTGCCGGTGCTTGCCCCCCATCAATGGACCGCGCTGAGTTTCGCAGCACCGTGGGCCGATCCGGCGCCCAGCGATGCAGCCTATGTGATCTATACCTCCGGTTCGACCGGCGAGCCGAAGGGCGTGGTCATCGAGCACCGCGCCATCGTCAACCGCCTGCTGTGGATGCGCGAGCACTACGGCATCCGTTCCGATGACCGTGTTCTGCAGAAGACCCCAGCCACGTTCGACGTCTCGGTCTGGGAGTTCTTCCTGCCGCTGCTGTGCGGCGCGACGCTGGTGGTGGCGGGCCCGGACGCGCATCGCGATCCGACCGAGCTGGCGCGGCTGATCCGTGCGCATGCCATCACCACCGCGCATTTCGTGCCGTCGATGCTCGACGCGTTCCTTGCCGCGCCGGCCTCCGAAGACCTGCAGCTGCGCCGCGTGTTCACCAGTGGCGAAGCGCTGGACGCATCGCTGCGTGATCGTTTCCATGGGCGCGTGCAGGCCGAACTGCACAACCTGTATGGCCCGACCGAAGCGGCCGTGGACGTCAGCTACTGGCCGGCGTCGGCGCAGGACCGCTCACGGCCGGTACCGATCGGCTTCCCGGTCTGGAACACCCGCCTGTACGTGCTGGACGCGCGGATGCAGCCGCTGCCGGTGGGCGTGGCTGGTGACCTGTACCTTGGCGGCGTGCAGCTGGCACGCGGCTATCTCGGCCGCGATGACCTGACCGCCGAACGCTTCCTGGCCGATCCCTTCCTGCCAGGGGAGCGCATCTACCGCACCGGCGACGTGGGGCGTTGGCGCGGCGATGGTGCGGTCGAGTACCTCGGCCGCAGCGACCATCAGGTAAAGCTGCGCGGCCTGCGCATCGAGCTAGGTGAAATTGAAGCGGCATTGCGCGAGCTGCCGGGCATGGAGCGGGTGGAGGTGCTGCTGCGCCAGGATGTCCCCGGTGATGCCCGGTTGGTGGCCTATGTGCCAGCGGCGCTTGCCGATGCCGTGATGCTGCGCAGCCACCTGGCCGCGCACGTGCCGGACTACATGGTGCCGTCGGCGTTCGTTGGCGTGGATCAGTGGCCGGTGACTGCCAACGGCAAGCTCGACCGCAACGCCTTGCCGAAGCCGCCGCAGAGCGAGATTGCCGGACTGGCGCCGCGCACGCCGCTGGAGCAGGAACTGGCAATGCTGTTCGCACAGGCGCTGGGCCGCGAGGCAGCGGTGGCAGTGGATGCGGACTTCTTCAGTCTCGGCGGCGACTCGCTGTCCGCGGTGCACCTGCTGCTGGCCATCGAACAACGCTGGCGCTGTGACTTCGGCCTCGGTGCCTTGTTCGCGCAGCCGACCGTGGCCGCATTGGCGACGCGCATTGCCGAACCGCCGGCGCTGGCCGACCACGCATTGGGCCCGGTGATCTCGCTGGCTGCGACTGACGCTGATGGGCCCACTCCGTTGTTCGTGCTGCACCCGGCCGGTGGCATCGCCTGGAACTACCGGACGCTGGCGCGCGCCCTGCAGCCGGCACGCCCGGTATATGGCCTGCAGTCGCCCGCGCTGGATCCGAAGCAGCCGTTGCCGTCCAGCATCGAAGCCATGGCCAATAACTATGTGCAGCGGGTGGTCACGTTGCAGCCGAAGGGACCGGTGCATCTGCTGGGCTGGTCGGTGGGGGGCATCCTCGCCCAGGCGATGGCGGTGCGCCTGCATGAAATCGGGCGTGAAGTCGGTGAACTGGTGCTGCTCGACGCCTATCCCAGCGAATGCTGGCGGGCCGAGCCGGAACCGGATGCCATCGCCGCACTGCGTGCGCTGCTGGCGATTGCCGGCCATGACCCGGAGGCGCATCCGGAGCTGGACAGCCGTGAACGCATTCTTGCCTTCCTGCGTCGCGGTGGTAGTGCGCTCGGCAGCCTGCCGGATGTAGTGCTCGATGGCGTGGTGCGTGCGGTGACCGGCACCAATCGCTTGATCCGCGAACACATCCACCAACCGTTCGACGGCACGCTGGTGCACGTGCGCGCTGGCCGGGATCATCAGACGCGGCCGCAGCTGCAGTCGGCGCTGTGGCGCACGCACGCGCGCAAGGTGCAGGCGCTGGAACTACCGTTCCTGCATGCCGAGCTGACGGGACGCGATGCGGTGGCGCAGCTGGCACCGTGGTTGTCGGCGCGCCTGCGCCACTGGGATGAGCAACAGGAGATCGCAACATGCAGTTGACCGGCTTTGAAGGTCGCGTGGCACTGGTGACCGGCGCCGCCGGCGGCATCGGCGAGGCCCTGGTTCGGCTGTTGGCCGAGGCCGGCTGCACGGTGGTGGCAACCGATCGCGAGGCGCCCGTGGTCGCGGATGCACGTGTGCAGGCGTTTGCCCTCGATGTGACCGACAGCGCAGCGGTGGACGCCTTGGTGGATCGCGTGGAAGCCAGCATCGGGGCCATTGGCCTTGCCGCCAGTGTGGCGGGTGTTCTGCATGTGGGAGCTGTTGCGGAGACCGCGGATGCCGATTGGCGCCGGGTGTTCGCAGTCAACGCCGATGGCGTGTTCCATGTTGGGCGTGCGCTGGCGCGGGTGATGTCACCACGGCGACAGGGCGCGATCGTCGCCGTCAGTTCGAATGCCGCCGGCGTGCCGCGGCACGGCATGGCCGCCTATGCCGCGTCCAAGGCCGCCGCCACGATGTTCACCCGCTGCCTCGGGTTGGAACTGGCGCCGCTGGGCATCCGCTGCAATATCGTCGCCCCGGGTTCAACGCTGACCCCGATGCAGACCGGCATGTGGCAGGACGAGCATGGCGCAGAGCGGGTGATTGCCGGCAACCTGGAGACGTACAAGGCCGGCATCCCGATGCGTAAACTGGCCACCCCGGAGGACATCGCGCACTCGGTGATGTTCCTGCTCTCCGAGCAGGCCGGGCACGTGGCGATGAGCGATCTGTATGTGGACGGCGGCGCCACCCTGCGCGGGTGATTCCTGCTAATGCCGTCCGCCGGCCGGCAACCCATGGTCCCCGGTAGTGCCGGCCGCTGGCTGGCGATCCAATGCCCCTGGTAGTGCCGGCCGCTGGCCGGCAACCTCATTCAAATTCAGATATCTCCCAACACCCGTCGAGGCTTGGCCTGACTCTCAACGCCCAATGATGGACCCACCATGGCACATGAGCAGCCATCGCCTCCGCCTGGGCCGTCGCTCGATCATCGGCCAGGCCTATGTTCTGACAACCACCACATATCAGCGCCGCCGGCTCTTTGAAAGCGAAGCTGCAGTGGCATGTGTAATCGACCAGCTTCATTACATCGAACAGCGCGGGCTCGTACAGTCACTCGCATGGGTCGTCATGCCGGATCATGTCCACTGGATGTTCGAGCTGCGTGCAGCTCATCTTCCAGACCTTGCGCGCCGAATGAAGTCGTCGAGCGCGCTTGCCCTGAATCGCCTGGCGGGTCGTCGAAGTACAGTGTGGCAGCCTGGCTACTTCGACCACGCCGTGAGGGCCGAGGAGTCGCTGGCGCGGCAGGCGCTGTACATCCTGGGGAATCCGGTACGCGCCGGTCTTGCCCGTCAGGTTGGCGAGTATCCGCATGCGTGGTCGATATGGGCGTGATGCCGGCCAGCGGCCGGCACTACCGGTTGCGGTGAGGGCTGAGGAGTCGCTGGCGCGGCAAGCCCTATACATCCTGGCGAATCCGGTGCGCGCCGGGATTGCCCAGCAGATTGGCGAGTACCCGCATGCGTGGTCGGTCTGGTTGTGATGCCGGCCAGCGGCCGGCACTACCGGTTGCGGTGAGGGCTGAGGAGTCGCTGGCGCGGCAAGCCCTATACATCCTGGCGAATCCGGTGCGCGCCGGGATTGCCCAGCAGATTGGCGAGTACCCGCATGCGTGGTCGGCCTGGACGTGATGCCGGCCAGCGGCCGGCACTACCAGGGGTTCGAACATGGCGGTTGCCGGCCAGCGGCCGGCACAACCCGTTGCAGTCAGGGCAGGGTCAGGCGGTACACCAGCACGCGGTTGTCGTTGTCGAACGGGCTGTCGCAGGATTGGCCCTGCATGCGGCAGTGGCGGGCGATGAAGTCATTGTCGTTGCCGATCAGCAACAGCACGTCGTTCGGATGCTGCGGGTCCAGCGCTGGCAGCACGTCCATGGCCTCCCACTTTTCCGAGAGCAACCCGGCATGTGGGCCGCGCTTCGTGTCCAGGTCCAGCCCGGCACGCGCAAGTTGGGGGCGGTCGAGCAGGTTCAGCAGTTCGTCGCTGCGTGCGGGCACGATGCCTGCCCTCAACGTGGTACCGGTGGGATCAGCCAGTACCGAGGTCGTGCCGGTTTCGTAGGTGCTGCCGGCCAGATTGCTGGCATCGGCCACATCCACCAGCAACACTGACTTGTAGACGATCGGATCGTCGCCGTCCTTGCCCAGACCGTTGCCATCGCGGGCCAGCAGCAGGAAGCGGTGGGCATCCAGTGCACGCAGCTCGCTCTGCGCGGCGGTACGGTCCAGCTTGCCCTTGCCGTCGTGTGCATAGGCGGGCAGGGCCATCACGTAATGGCCGATCGGTTGCTGCGGCGTCGGCGAGGCCGTCACGTCGTAGACCAGCACGCGGGTGTTGATGCGCCCGGCCGCGTTGCCTTTTGCGCTGTCCTGCAGCGTCGCGCTCTGCAGGGCCACGAACAGGCGGGTACCGTCGGGGGACAGGCCCATGCCTTCCACGCCCTGGTTGTTGCGGCGCCCAGTCTGCGGCGCCGCCAGCGAACCGAAGGCGGGCTTGCCATCGCGCTGCGGACGGATCGCCGGCGGCGCCATGATCACGCCCTGCAGCTGGCCCTGCGCATCGAAGTAGTAGACGTTGGCGGTGTACTCATCGCCGATGTAGAAATGGCCATCGGCGGTGAACTGCAGAGACTCCGCATCCAGCGAGACCTTGCCCGCGCCTGCGCCGCTGGCCGGCGAGGGCAACACCACCTCGCGCTGGGTGATCGTGTGGTCGCCCGGGTCGGCACCGGTGAAGGGCTGGCCGTTGAAATCCTTAAGTACCACGCCCTTGTCGGGCACCATGCTCAGCGTGCCAAGCGCAGGCTTGCCCGGGGTAACGTCGATGCGCAGCTGCATGCGCTCCACGCGACCGGCGTAGTCGTAGAACAGGCCGGCCTCGGGATCATTGCGACCGCGGTCGGGCAGGGTCCACAGCACGCCTTCGTAGCCGCTGGCGGTGCGCTTCCAGGTGCCGGGCTGCACCGCCAGCGACGAGAACGAGCCCAGCGTGTCGCCGAGGAAGTCCACCGTGCCTGCCGGCAGCCGCCCGGCCGCGACCAGGCCCTTGTCCACATAGGTACGACCACCCAGCTGCAGGGTGCGTGGGGGCGCACCACTGGCCTCATGTGGTGCGGAGTATCCGCTGGCGGAGAGGGTGGCCAGCAGCAGGGCGGTCGCGAGCATGGGTGGACTCCGGGCGGTCGATCAGAAGCGAAGGTCGATCGTACCGAACACCTGGCGCGGTGCCGAGGCATGGAACACGTACAGCTTGCCGGCCGGGTCGCTGGGTGCGAACACGCTCGAATCCAGGTTGCTGGCGTAGCGCTTGTCGGTCAGGTTGGTCACGTTGAACGACAGGCGCATGCCCTTGGCGAATCCGACCTGGCCGAAGTCGTAGCCACCGGCCAGATCGAACACGGTGAAGCCGCCGAAACCCTGGTCGTTGGTGTAGGTGTAGAAGCGTTCGCCCGTGTACTTGCCACGCAGGCTGGCGAACCAGCCGTTGTCACGCCAGGTGATCTCGGTGGCCAGCAGCTGCTTGGGCGTGTCGGTCTGGATCTTGCCCTTGATCTGCTGCTCGACACCGGCCTGCACGTAGTTGGAGGCGTAGGTCGAACGGTTCAGCGAGGCCGAGGTGTACCAGCTGAAGTGCTTGTTCGGGGTCCACAGCACGGTCAGCTCGGCGCCGCGGCTGTCGACGCCGCCTACGTTGTAGAAGCGGTTGCCGCAGGTCGGACCCACCGGCTGGCGCGAATCACAGGGGTTGTACTGCAGCAGGCGGTTGTCGAAGCGCACGCTGTAGGCCGCGATCGAGGCCTGCAGGGTATCGGTGACGAAGCGGTAGCCGGCTTCGAATGAGCGCGATTCCTCCGGCTTCAGATTGCCCTGAGCGTTCCAGGTCGCCTGGCTGACCGCTTGCGGGCCCAGCTTGAACCCACCCTGGAACATGGCGATGTTCTCGGCGTAGCTGGCGAAGATTTCGTGGTGCTCGGTCAGGCGGAAGTTGGCGCCGATGCTGGGCAGGAAATTCTTGCTGGCCTTCAACGAACCGGTGGCGAACTGGTTGTTGGAGGTCGGCGAGATCGGCGTCTTCGCGTCGCCCGGCAGTGCCTGTGCATCGGAGGTGGCGTGCGGGCTCTTGGCACCGAACTCCAGGGTCAGGCGGTCATCAAGCAGGCGCCAGGTGTCCTTCAGGAAGAACTGATGGGTCTTCCAGCGCGTGCGCTGGGCGAACACGCCCACATCGGAGGGCAGGGTGTTCATGCCACTCAGGTCGCGCGGGCCATCCACGGCGGTCTGGTAGCGCTCGGCACTGCTGGTGTTGCGCTCGTACCAGACGCCGCCTTCGATGCGGTGCGCGCCCAGCTCCCAGTCGAACGACAGCGTGCCGCCATCGCGGTCGATGGTGTAGATGGTGTTGCGGAAGATGATCGGAATCTCCTGCGCGGTGCCTTTGTTCGACCAGGCGCCGCTGTTCCAGTTGTGGCCTTCGCCGCGGTCATCGTGGTGGTAGGCCAGGGCGCGCAGGCTGAAGCCATCGGCCAGGAAGAAGTCGCCGGCCAGATAGTACAGGTTGTCGTCACGCAGGATCTGCCCGGCGGTGAAGGCGCCATCGGCGTCCTTGCCCGGGCCGCTGCTGTCGCACTTCTTCGCATTGAAGCTGGCGGTGTTGCAGTAGGCCTTGGCCACGGCCTTGTTCCAGTCCGGCGCGTAGCCGCCCCAGTCCCAGCCCAGCCCGCGCGACATCTCGTCCTTGGACAGGTAGAAGTAGTCCGCCTGGGTGGTGCGCGAGGTATCGACGAAGCCGGTGATCTGGCCGCGGCCGAAGTTCCACACGCCCTTGGCGTTGAACTGCTTGGTGATGGATTTGTTGTAGGCGGTCTGGTCGTTCCACAGATCGGAGACGGCATTCATGCCGGAGACGTAGCCGGAGAAACCGTTGTACTCGCCGCTGTCCACGCGCACGAAGGTGCGGCGGTTGGCATCGCTGCCGAAGGTCTGCACCACGCGGCCGCCGAGTTCCTTGGCCGGGCGGTCGGAGGTATAGGAAATAGTGCCGCCGAGGTTGCTGGTGGACGGCGTGCCGAGGCTGCCGATGCCCACCGCCAGCTCCGCGTCGGCCATGTTCTCGCTGATCAGCGCACGGTTGATGGTCAGGCCGTTGTAGTTGTTGTACGCACCGTCGCCCAGCGGCACGCCGTCGAGCGTGTAACCGAGGCGGGTGGAGTTGAAGCCGCGCAGGCTGAGGGTCATCGACTGCTCGTTGGTGCCCAGTGCATCGGCCGACTGCGCGTTGACGCCCGGCAGTAGATTGAGTGTCTTCTGCAGGCTGGTGCCCGGCGGCAGGATGTCGAGGTTCTCGCGGGTGATGCGCTGCACCTGGCGCGCTTCACCGCTGCCGATCACCGAAACCGCATCGAGGTCGGTGGCGGACGTGCCAGTGGAGGTCGGGGCAGCATCCTGCGCCCAGGCCGCGGGAGCGAGCGCCAGGGACAGTGCAGCGGCCAACAAAGTCTTCGTCATGTTACGGACACTCAGGCAGGCACGAGCCACCGCACGGGCGCGGAGCTCATGGAGTTCAAAAGGGGAGACAACCGATGCGACCGGCGGGCGTTGCAGACGCCGTGGGTCAACGTGAAAATGGTGCGCTAGACAGATGACTGTCTGGTGACACTGCTATGCGCGTGGCATGCGGACGCATGCATTGGTAGATGCCAATCTTGATTGGCATGCGCAGCGTCGAACAGACGCTGCGCTGCTCTGTCGCAGGAGCGCCAACCAAGGTTGGCATCTACCAGGGCAGGTCAGGCCTATCGGTTCAGGCAGCGCCGAACGAGGGCGGCGTTAATGTGCGATCAACCCGCGTTGCGCGGCTTGCGCGTGCGCTTTGGCTTCGCGGTATCACCGCCGCTGGCGGCACCATCCTGCAGCGCCTGCAGCCAGGACAAAGTATCCACGTAGTCAATGAAGTGGCGCAGATAACCGGGGCTGGTGGCCTGCATGGTGTCCAGCATGCGCTGCACCAGCACCGCCGAATTCAGCGGGCCGCCATCGGCGGGGGCCTCGGTGCGCAGCGAACGGCGCACCTGCAGTTCGCTGCGCAGTTCCGACCACTCGCGCTGCACCTGCTGCAGCATCGGCACCTGCGGGTAATGCGGCAGCGAGCGCGACCCCGCATCAAGGTCGCGCACCAGTGCGCGCAGGCCCTCCAGTGCGGGCGGCTTACTTGGCATCCGGGGCCTTGGGCTTGGGAATCGGCGCGATCTCCACGCGGCGGTTGCGCGCGCGGCCGTCCTCGCTCGCATTGGAGCTGACCGGCTGCTCGCTGCCGAACGCGGCGGCGAATACCGCATCGGCTGGAACGCCGTCGGCGATCAGGGTGCGGGTCACGGTCAGCGACCGCTGCGCCGACAGCTCCCAGTTGTCGGCGAAACGCCGGTTGCCTTCGCGTACCGGCGCGTCATCGGTGAAGCCGCTGACCATCAGGATCTCTTCGCGCGTGCCCAGGTAGGCGGCCAGCGGTGCGGCCAGGCTGCGCAGCAGCTCCTGGCCTTCCGGCTGCAGCTGGTCGGAGTTCAGCGCGAACAGCACGCTGCCGCTGATGCCGATGCGGCCATCCACCAGCGTCACGCGACCGGCGGCCAGCGGGCCCGCCAGCGCCTGTTCCAGCGTCTGCAGTCGCTTGGCTTCGGCCTGGCGCTGCTTCACTTCCTGGTCCAGCCGCTGCGACAGTTCCAGCTGCACGGCAACCACGCCGACCAGGATCAGCACGAACGCGCCCAACAGCACCGACATCAGGTCGCCAAAGGCGGCCCAGATCGGGGCGTGCGAGCCGCCATCGACCTCCAGCTCGTCGCTCATGCGCTACCGGCCTTGCCGCGGCGCGTGGCCAGCTGCTGCAGTTCTTCCATCACCTGCTTCTGCGACAGCAGGCTGAGGTCGACCACCTCGCGCGCCTGCGCCACGTAGTAGGCCAGCTGCTCGTCGCTGCGCGCCAGCGAGGCATCCAGCGCACCGCCGATCTGTTCCAGGCGGCCGGACAGCTCGGTGGAGGCATTGCCGAACTGCGCGACCGCGTCGCCGAAGGTGCCGGCCAACTGGCCCACTTCACCGGCGCTGCCATTGAGCGCCGCGGCAATGCCATCCAGCTTGCCGGTCTCGGCGGCGATATGGTCGGTGAAGCGGTTGCCGACGCGTTCCAGCAGCTCGGCCGAACCGCCGACCAGCGCGTCCACCGCCGTGCGCTGTTCGTGCGAGGCGTGGTTGATTGCATCCAGCAGGGTCTGCACGGTGGCCAGCAGGCGACCGCGTTCTTCCAGCATCGCGTTGTCACGCACAAGACTCTCGGACAGCGTGCTGCGCAGCTCGTTGATGACGTCGGCAGCAGCCTTGGGCGCGGCGGCGGCGGTCTGCAGCAGGGTAGACACTTCGGCCAGCGTGGCGCTGGCCTGTGCGCGACCGTTCTCGCCAATCTGCTGTGCGGTCTCGGCCAGCGTGTCGCAGACCTGCTGCTGCTGCGCGGCCAGGCGTTCGCCGTTGGCCTGCAGGCGCTCGGCCAGGTCGGTGGAAACATGCTGCAAGGCATCGCTCCAGCGCTGCAGGCGCTGTTCGTCGCCGGCTTGCAGCTGGGCCTGCAGTGCCGCGTGGGCCTGCTGCAGTTCGGCACTGACCGCATCCCAGCGCGCCTGGCGCTGCTGCTCGCGGCTGTCCAGGCTGGCCTGCAGTTCGGCGTGCGCGGTCGCGGCGGCGGCCTGCGCGGCGTGCCACTGCTGCGAACGCTGCAGTTCGTGATCCTGCAGCAGCGCCTGGCTGGTGCTGTGGTGCTGTTCCAGTGCCTGCAGCAGCGCCTGCGCACGCGCGTCCAGATGCTCGCTGGCGGCCAGCAACGCCTGCTGCTGGCGTTCGACCAGCGCGCTGTTCAGTGCCTGCTGCTGCTCGGCGGCGGCGCGCCAGGCCTCGGCATTGCCGCTGGCATCGGCCTGCAGGCGCTCGCCGATGCGCGCGACCAGTGCTTCGGCATGCGTGCCCTGGCCATCGCTGAAGGCCTGCAGGTGCTGGCGAAGATCGCTCACCAGCGTCTGTTGTGCCTGGGTCTGCTCGCTCACCACCTTGGCCCAGCTGGCTTCGGTGGCGACGCGGCTGCGCTCGAATCCTTCGCTCAGGCCAGACAACTGCTGCTGCACCGCCTGTTCGACACGGGCATGCAGCGCCTCACCATGGTGGGCCAGTCCGGCCAGCGTGGTCTCGGCCATCGGCTGCAGCGCGCCACCGATGGCGGCGGCGCTGGCCTCGGCACCTTCGCGCAGCGATTGCTGCAGCGAGACGGCCAGGCGTTCCTGCAGCGCCTGGCTTTGGGTCAGGAACTCGGCCTGGCCGGCCAGCAGGCGCTCATTGGCGGCCGCACTGTGCTGTTCGAAGGTGCTGGTCATCGCCTGCAGGCGGTCGACCAGCGCCGGCAGCGCGGCGGACTGTGCCTGCAGCAGGCGCAGCGATTCGGCGCGCTGCCAGGCTTGCGAATACGGATGCAGGTCGCCGGCAATGGCGCGGTCCAGCTGCTGCACGGCCTGCAGCCGGTCACGGCGAAGCAGCGCGGCCAGCAGGCCGAGCATGGCCGAGCTGGCCACACCGGCGATCGAGGTGCCGAATGCCACCGCCAGACCCTGCACCGGCGAGGCAAGCGAGCCGCGGATGGCGGCCATGTCGGTCGCGCTCTGCAGGGCCAGGCCGGTGCCACGCAGCGTGTCCATCATGCCCAGCAGGGTGCCGAGCATGCCCAGCAGCACCAGCAGGCCAACCAGGTACGGGGTCAGCACCGGCGCGGGCAGGGCGGTGCGCTCGCCTTCCACGCGCAGGCGCACGGGGTTGCGCAGGCCCACCGGTACGCGTTCAAGCCAGGGCGCAAGGCTCTCCTTCGCGCTGGACAGGTCACTCAGTGCGCTGCGCAGGCCGTTGCTGGCCTGGCGGTAGCGGTATAGCTCCACGCCACCGGCGATGTAGCAGGCCGCGATGATCGCCGCCACCGCTGCACCCAGCGGATGCACCGAAACGTAGCCAATGCCGATCCAGCACACGGCCAGCAGGCCGACAAGGAAAACAACGACATGGAAAGCAGTTCTGGACATGGTGTTCCGGTCAGTGGGAGCGCAGGGCGTCTTGCAGCCCTTCGATCGGGTGGAAGCGCAGCTGCAGCTCGGCAAGCAGCAGGGTGCGCATGTCATGGCGGAAGGCCGCGCGCCAGCCGGGCTGGCCGTGCACGCGTTCAAAACGGGCGCTGAGCACCGCCGGCGCAGTGGCCAGCAGGCTGTGCTCGCGCGGGGTGAGGGTCTGTTCCATCACCGCATCGACCTCGGCCAGCCGTGCCAGCTCGGGCGAAACCTGCACCAGCTGGTCGCGCAGGCGGCCGCGCAGGCGCCCGGTGGCGGTCTGGATGGCCTGCTGCAGCACCCGGTAGCGCTGGCGCAGCGAGGCGAAATTGGGTGCGGCGGCGGCTTCGGCCAGGTCCAGCAGGCGCTCGGCCTCGGCGTCCTCACTGATCGAGGCCAGCAGGCTGGCATGGGCCTGGGCGCAGTCGTCCAGTACATCCTCGGCCGCTTCGGTGGCCTCACCGGGCTCGGGCAGGCGTCCGCCGAGCGCCCCGGACAGGGCCACGGCACGGCTCCAGTCCACCCACTGGCCGAGGCGATCGGTCAGGGCGGGACTGCTGGCCGGCATCGCGCCGTCGCTGAGACGGGCGAGCAGGCGGAGGAATTCCGGTCCACCCAGGACCGGCTGCGCTGCTTTCGCCATCAAGGGGTGAGGGGCCAAAAACCGTTGATTTTACAACCAGATGACCCGGCCTGGATGAAGGCGGGGCCGGGGGAGGGGACCCGCAGGCGCGACAAGGCTTAGAATGACCGGCTGCACCCATCCCGTTCGACCCTTGGAGTACCCAATGACTGTTGCGCAGTTCTACCCGATCGGCACCCCCGGACAGCCCTGGGGCGACGCGGAACGCGCACAGTGGCGGGCGCGCCAGCAGCGTCAGCGCAGCTACCACGACGACGTGGTGGCCGCCCTTGAACGCCTGGACGACAGCTTCGATGTAATCCAGTACGGTCAGCTGGACTATGCACCTGACCATTACCCGCTGTTCGCCGTGGTCAACCACGACTGGAACCCGGCGCTGCCGACCGCGCTGATCACCGGTGGCGTGCATGGCTACGAGACCAGCGGCGTGCACGGCGCGCTGCAGTTCCTGGAACAGCAGGCCGAGCGTTACCTGGGCCGGCTGAATCTGATCGTGGCGCCGTGCGTCAGCCCGTGGGGCTACGAGCGCATCCAGCGCTGGAACCCGGATGCGATCGACCCCAACCGCAGCTTCCGTGACGGCGGCCAGATCGAAGAGGCCGCCGCGCTGATGCGCTGGGTGGCCGAGCGCAAGCCGAACCTGCTGGTGCACCTGGACCTGCACGAGACCACCGACAGCGACCTGCACGAGTTCGATCCGGCGCGCTGCGCCCGCGACGGCAAGCCGTTCGAGCGCGACACCATTCCGGATGGCTTCTATGTGATCGGCAACAGCGAAGATCCGCAGGCCGAGTTCCAGAAGGCATTGATCACCGCCGTCGCCCCGGTCACCCACATCGCCCCGGCCGACGCCGAGGGCAACCTGGTCGGCCTGCCGCTGCAGTCGCCGGGCGTGGTCTGGGGCGAGTCGCGCTCGATCGGCGCCTGCGCCGGCTTCACCGACGCGCGCTTTGCCACCACCACCGAGGTCTACCCGGACAGCCCGCGCACCAATCCGCAGGAATGCAACGACGCCCAGGTGGCGGCGGTGTGCGCGGGCCTGGATTTCGCCCTGGCCACGCAGTAATACCTCCGCCCAGGGGCGCGCCGGGTCATGCCCGGCGGCTCGGCGTGAGCTAGCCCAGCAGGATCACGCCCCACACCGTGCCGACCATCAGCAGTGCGGTGGTCTGTGCGGCGCTGCCCATGTCCTTGGCGTTCTTGGACAGTGGGTGGTGGTCAAGCGAGATGCGGTCGACCACCGCTTCGATGGCCGAGTTGAGCAGTTCCACCAGCAGGCTGATGAAGCAGACCGCCAGCACCACGGCGCGTTCGACCCGGCTGATGTCCAGCAGGAACGCGGTGGCGATCAGCAGTGCATGCAGCAGCAACAGCTGCCGGAAGGCGGCTTCGCCACGGAAGGTGGCGATGAAGCCATCGCGCGAATGGATCAGCGTATGGAAGATGCGGCGAATCCCGGTCTTGCCGTGCGGGTACTTGCCGCTATCCCTGGGGTGAGGTGGCTGCATGCCGGTCCTGCCATGAATTGACCTCACGACAGGATGTGCAGGCGGGCGTCGGGAAAGCGTCGGACGCCCGTTGGATTTTCCTTCAGCCGGCTTGGCGCTGCGCCTGGATGGTCTGGTCGAGGGTGTCCAGCTCATCAGTCGGCGAGGCCAGCCATGCCGGGTACGCCTCGGTCTCGACGAAGTCGGAAGAACGCAGCACGTCATCGAACGCCGGATTGTCCTTCTCCGCATGGCGCAGCAGGCCGGACATCAGCCCGCAGATGCGGACCGCGGCCTGGAAGGCGCCTTGCAACGAACCGGCCGGCTCGGTAACCGTGTTGAGGAAGGCCGCATAGGCCGGGCCATCGAACACGAAATCCTCGCGGCTTTTGAACGCTTCGCCACTGAGGTTCGTCTCTCCCGAGTTGTGGCGGGAGAAGCCCCACGACCAGATATCGAGGAAACGCAGGTCATCCAGCGTCCGGCGCGCATCGCCATTCAGTGGAACGGCACCGGACAGGGCGTGTTCCAGCGTGACTGCCGCGAAGGGCTCGGTGCCCTCGTGGGCCAGGAAATCGCTCAGGCAGCGAAGCGCACCGGGATGATGCGGGTCCAGTTGCAGCGCCCGGTAGATCACGCGTGCGCCTTCCACGTGACGGCCCTGGGCGATGAAGATGTTGAGCGCGTGGTGGGCGAGCTGGTCGGCGTTGAGGTCTGCAATCCGTGTCATCGGGTCTGGCTGGCGTGGGTGTACGGTGGGCACCAGTCTGACAGATCACTTATTCGGCCGGGCTGCGTGAATCGCGGATCGAATAGATCACCGAGAAGATCTTCCAGCCCCGCTCGGTGCGGACCAGCTGCCACATTTCCTTGCCCCAGTTGGTCTTCACGCCATCGTCGTGGAAGCTGTAGTCAAACGACACCGAGGCCACGTCGCCATCGGTCTCGATCTTCGTGTTGGAGAACTTCTCTTCCGTCGGTTTCGGCGAGGCAACGACGCCGTCGATCAGCGCAATGAAGTTGTTGGAAGGAATCCGCCGCGCCTTGATCGCATCGGGCTTGGCCTTGCGGATGTCCTGCAGGCGCACATCTTCGGAAACGTACTGCCAGCCGATGTCTTCGGGTTTGTCGGAGAAGAACAGGCCCATGTAGGTCGGCTTGTCCTTGTTGATCAGCGAGATGCGGAATGATTCGATCACCTGTTCGATGGCCTTGACGTCGGCGGGTGCGTTCTGTGCGGCGTAGGCCGGCAGGCATGCCGGGAGCAAGAGGGCGAGGGCGGCGAAGCGTACACGTGCGTTGGGCATCATGGGGTCCTGAGGATGGGAGGCGGCGCTGGCGCATCACCGTCCGTAGGCGGGTGGATACATCGTCCTTGCGTGCAGTCCAACCTACCCGGTGAGCGCGTCGAACAGGCGATTGCGGTCCGCATCGCTCATCGACCAGTTCTGTCCGAGCGGGGCCATGCGAACGGATTCGGTCCGGCCGCAGGCCCGGTACTGCCAGGTTTCCGAACCGTCGGGCTGGGCTGTCACGTCGATGTCCTCCAGGCGGGCGCACTGCAACCGGGCCAGCGCCATCGGCGCAAAGTGCAGCTGTAGTGCTGCACCCGGTCGGCCGGCATTGCCGTGGCGGCAGGCAGCGGATGGGCCGGGCCGTACTCGGCGAGCAGGCCAACGCAGGTCGCTGCCGCGGACAGGGGGGTGCGACCGAAGGCCCGGGAGGCATCCTGCTCCACACCCTTTTCCAGAGCCTTGCCTTCCTGGCTGCTGGCATAGGCCTCGGCGGCCTGCAGTTGGGCAGCGTCGAGTGTCGACAGCCAGTGCTTGCGGCCCTCCTGCAGCTGCAGTTCCAGGCCGGGCAGGGTCTTTTGGCAGCGCGCTGCGATGGCCTGTGTCTGCACGAAGTCCTGCCCACGATCGCCCGGCGTTGCGGCCGCTGTTGCCGCCGCTGGGGCAACAGCGAGGGCGCCAGGCAGGCGATCACCAGTTTCGGTCCCATTCCATTGCGCATCCTGCACCTCATGGAGAGTTTGACGGCGCACTGCGGCCCGGCATGAATGCCGGGCCGTCACGCAAGCACATTGGGCGCAGTGGGCACAGGCGCCGCCAACCGGGGTGACCCCGGTCGTAAGTTGTCCGCACCGAAGTCAATCGCTCCGTGTGGGGACGCTGCAGGTCGCTTCAGCGATGCAGCGCATCGATGATCAGCCCGGTGGCAATCTCCACCAACAAGTACTCGTTGTCCGACTGCCGCACCCAGCGCCGGTCGCGGCCCGGCTCGCGCAGGTCATAGCGCGCGTAATCGTCTACCCAGTAGCGGCGGTCCACTTCGGCCCACGACAGGCGCTCGCCACGTCGCCAGGCCTTCTTCTGCCAGCCCGGCGGCGGCGCATCACGGTTATGCGGGCCGCCCGCATGCGGGGGCGGGCCGTTGCCGCGGGCGTGGTGCGGCGGATCGGCGAACGCGGGGGCCGCGGTCAACGCGGTGGCTGCGCTCAATGCGATGGCAAGCAAACGTGTGGTCTTCATGGAGACGCCTCCGTCATGGCCGCAGCATGCGGCGCTGTGGCGGGAATATAGGGCAATCCATGTGAATGAATACGGGTGTAGGCGGTACTTTTCTGAACAGACGGCGCGGCCTGCAGTCGCTGCCAGGCAACGGGTCACTGGACCCCGCCCGAGGCTGAATCCGTTGTGGCCCAGCCACCACCCAAGGACAGGAAAAGATCCATCTGGCGGTCAATGCGCTGCGCGCGCGAGGTGGCCAACGCGGACTCCGCATCTGCCAGCGCGGCCTGGGCCGAAAGCACATCGAGAAAATCGATCCTGCCGAATCGGTAGAGCTGCTGTGCCTGCCCGGCGGCCCGCGCTGCGTCCATCCGCGCCTGCGCCAGGCTGTGCTCGCGTTCGAGCTCCTGTGTGCAGGCAGAAAGTGCGGTCTCGGTCTGGCGCAATGCCTGCAGCACAATGCTGTCAAAGGACGCGAGAGCTGTATCTGCATTGGCACCGGCCGCAGCGATGCGGGCCTTCGCCACGCGGCGGTTGGGCCAGTGCCATGACAGCACGGGGCCGGTGCTCGCACCGAAGCCGTCAGCCGACAGCAGATGCGCCGGTGTGCCGGCCACGCCCGAAGAGGCGCCCAGGGTGATCTGCGGATAGAGACCCGCCGTCTCGGCGCCGATCATTGCAGTTGCGGCGGCCAGGCTGCGTTCGGCTGCGCGTATGTCAGGGCGCCGCTGGAGCAGCTGCCAGCCGTCACCGACCGGCAGCGCCTGCTCCAGCTCAGGGGGCTGCGGGCACGCTTCGGCCTCCCTGGGATAGTCTGCCGGGAGCCTGCCCATCAATGCGGCCAGTTCGAACAGTGTGGCCTGGCGTTCGGCCAGCAGGTGCGGTATCCCCGCTGCGCTGCGGTTGGCGGCGGCACCGGCACGGCTGACATCGAAGTCCGTTCCGCGCCCACCTGCAGCCAGGCGCCGGGTTGCCTCCAGCGTGGCGCGCTGTATCGCCAGCACTTGCCGGGTTGCGGTGAGCGTGTGATTGCTGGTGCACACCCGGAGGTAGGCACGGGTGACGGCAGCAGCGACGACCACGCGGACCTGGTCCCGTGCCGCAGCGACAGCCTCCGCGTCTGCGTTGGCGGCCTCGATGCCGCGGCGGATGCCGCCTGCGAGATCCAGCGGATAGGAGAGGTGGAGGCCCAGCGCATAGGATTGCGGTGCGGCCGACGCCTGGGTGTAACCACCGGCATGGGTGAGCGTGCCCGACGCATCCACTTCGGCCTGCACGGAGCCGCGCGCGCGGTACTCCAGCACGGTTGCGCTGGCGCGCCGAAGGTTGGCATCGGCGGCGCGCAGGTCGGTATTGGCCGCCAGTGCTTCGCGCACGTGGGCGTCTAGCTGGGGGTCGCCATATAGTTGCCACCATCGATCCGGTGGCGCGTCGTGGCTGAACGATGCCTCCTGGCCCGAGACAAAGGCCCGCGCCGCCCGTGGGGAGGCTGCGACAGCGCTCGCCGGCAGGTGATAGTCGGGGCCGGACACGCAGGCCGTCATCGGCAGCAGCAGGGCAAGCAGCCCACCACGCACTGTTCGCACGCTCACTTGCAGGCTCCCCGTGCCGAGGGCGTGATGGTCACATTCGCAGTGCGACCCACGATCAGACGCGTATCCGGCGGAGCATCATCGATATGGATGCGTACCGGGATGCGCTGTGCCAACCTGACCCAGGTGTAGGTCGACGCCACGGCCGGCAGCAGGTTGTGGGTGCTTGAGCGCTGATCGTCGGCAATGCCGGCGGCGATGGTGTCCACGTGTCCGCGGACGTCGCGGTCGTCGCCCATCAGTCGGGCCACGGCGGCATCGCCCTCGGTGATGCAGGCCAGTTTGGTTTCCTCGAAGTAGCCCTCGATTCGCAGGCTGCGGGTGTCGATCAGCGCCAGCGCCTGCGCACCGGGTTGCAGGTAGTCGCCCGCGTGCAGGTCCAGGTTGGTGATGATGCCATCGGTGGTCGCGCGCACCTCGGTGCGTTGCACGTTGAGCTGGGCAACGCGCTGTTCGGCCCGTGCCTGCGCCAGCGCAGCCAGCTCGGTATCGACCTTGGCAGCATTGCGTTCGCGTGTTTCCGAGGCGACCAGGTTGCCAAGTGCGTTGTCCCGCGTCGATTCGCGGCGGGCCAGCGCCAGCGTCGCGCGTGCACTGCTGACCGCTGCGTCGGCCTTCTCAAGCGCGGCAGCGAAGCGCGGTTGATCCAGTACCAGCAGCAGCTGTCCGGCGCTCACCCGCTGGTTGTCGTGCACCAGCACCTGGGTCACCAGCCCCCCCATGTCCGATGCAACGCGCACCACATCGGCGCGCACCCGCCCATCCCGCGTCCACGGGCGCATTTCGTAACGATTCCAGATGGAGAGCGCGGCAATGGCGGCAAGCGCACACACGCCCAGCGTTGCGCTCCAGCGCCCGATGACAGCAAGCAGGTGTTTCATTTCATTTCTCGAGCAGGGGCGAGAGCCGGATCATCAGCTCCGCCAGGATCACGAACAGGGACAGGCCCACCAGCGGCCGCGCGACGAGCAGCCGGTACAGACCGAGGCTGGCGAGCAGACGTGAGGTCAGCACCGACAGCGCCAGCGCAGCGGCGGCCACGGCGAGCAGGCCGGGAATGAGCACGCCATCAATGGAAAGATCAGGGAGCATGCTGTCAGTGTCGATGGGCGAGCGGGGGGACCAGCAGGTCGCGGCGCAACCCGCAGAGCAGGTGCAGCAGATACCCTTGATCGGCCTCGGCGCTGGCTGCCGCTGCCTCGCGCACGCGGTCCACCAGTTCCAGAAGATGGGCGTCGACACTGCGTGGTGAGTGGGCGCGAATCCTGAAATGTGCGGTGACGCGTTCGATCAGCGCCGCGTGAAGCGCCCGAACGTGCGGGTCGTCCAGGCACTTGTTCAGTGTGCGGAATTGGCTGGATGCACGTGCCGCACGAACGTCCGCAAACAACGCTCGCAGGTCGTGTGCTGCGTTGGAACGGCCCTGCAACCTGGGAGCGAGCAGCCCGATTCGATCCAGCATGCGGCTGAGCCAGGCGCGGGTCATATCACCTTGTCCGGCGGCGTGTCGTGCGATGTCCCGACGGATCGAACGCTCCAGCCGTGCGCGGTTGCGGCCCGCATCGGCGGTCTGGAACAACTGCATGCTGCACAGTGCCATTGCCGTACCGACGAACAATGCAACGCTGTTGTTGAGTGCGCCGACGATGTTGACCGTATTGGTCGCGCCCAGTCCCGCGATGAGCGGAAACGTCAGCACCACGCCCAGCGCAGCCATGATGAAGGATGGCCGGGCCAGGAACGATCCGCACAGCAGCAGCGCAGGCGCGAGCGCGGCAATCAGGCCGACGAAATCGGACAGCGCGGGGAAGATCAGCAGACCGTAGAGCAGGCCGACGGCAACGCCAATCAACGACCCCAGCAGATAGCGCATGACATGCGGTGCCGGCGCTTCGAGGGTGCCGAACAGGACGCATGCAGTGCCGATGATGGACACCGCCGTGGCGCCCTCCGGCCAGCCAGTAATGATCCACAGCACGCAGCTCAGCAGGATGCCGACGAACGCGCCCAGCGCGCTGCGCAGGGCAAGCCGATGATCCCGGTGAAGTACCGCACCCTGCGCATGTCGCGCAAGGCGAGCAGGTACATGCCGGTGCCAGTCGGGGCGGGCAGTGTGCAGTTGCGCCTGCAGCACGCGGCAGTCGGCGTGGGCGAGGTCGAGTTCGGCCTGTTGCGCGGCGAGGCCGGCCTGCAGCAGATCGCGCCAGCCTGTTGCATCCATCGCGCTGGCCTGGGGTGAGCGCAGCCGGGCGAGGGAATCTTCCACCGCGCTGGAGAGCATCAGTACGTCCAGCATCCGGTCATGCAGGGCACGCAGGATCTGCACCTGGGCCACGCCATGGGCGCTGTCGAAGGGCAGGTGGATCGACAGTACATGCAGCTCGAGCAGGTCGGCTGCCACTTTCGAGCGGTCCGACGCCAGCACCGTGTCCGATGCACCGGCGCGCATGTCGCGTGTCCATCGTTCCGCATCATCCAGCACGGCGGCAACCCGCGCGTGCACGCGCATCGAGACCCGGCGCGGCAGCACCAACGCATGTACCAGGGTGGCGGCCAGGATGCCGATGGAGATTTCCTGCACCCGCGTGATGGCGATGGTGAACACGTCTCCCGGCACCATCACCGCAGGAAACCCGATCAGGCTGGTGGTATAGCCGGCCAGCAGGAACGCGTACGCACGTGGCGTGCGGTCGAGCATCGCCAGATACAGGCACAGCGCCATCCACGTGGCCAGCGCGGCGCTCAGCACCAGGGGCGCATTGGCGAAGCGTGGCACCAGCGCGACGGTGGCGATGGCCCCGCCCACGGTACCGAGCAGGCGGAACAGGCCGCGGCTGAGCGTCGCCCCGGAAAGGGGCTGCGACACCAGATAGACCGTGCCGATCACCCAGAACGGGCGATTCAGGCCGATCCTTAGAGAGACATACAGCCCCAGCGACGCGGCGAGCAGGCATTTGAGCGAGAACAGCACCGCCTCTTGGTCGGTCCTGAGGGCGGGGCTCTTCAACCGTGCAAATGCCTGGCGCACGTTGGGGCGAAATGGGGTGGGGGCGTGCATGCGGCTCATGCTAGTGATCGGTCGCACTGGCGAATTTCGCTACAATGACAACCAATCGCTAAAACCGGTCAATGTGAGAATGGCTCGCATTTCGCTCCCCGGCTTTGACCTGGACCCGGACGAGACCGATCGCCCGGCGGTCGCCAGCCGCCTTCAGGTGGCCGAGCACGACGCAGAAATTCCCGTACATGAGCACCGCAAGGGCCAGCTCATTCTTGCGTTGCATGGGGCGGTGACCTGCGAAGTGGCCAATGCACTGTGGATCGTGCCGCCCCAGTGTGGCGTCTGGATTCCGGGTGGCATGCCGCACAGCAACCGCGCCACCGCCAACGCGCGCCTGTGCTACCTGTTCGTCGAGCCCGGCGTCGTCGAACTGCCAGCGCAGTGCGTGACGCTGGCGATCTCCCCGATGCTGCGCGAGATGATCCTGCACCTGGCCGACGCGCCACTGGACTACCCGCATGGCAGCCATACCGACCGGCTGGCGCGGGTGTTGCTGGACGAGCTGGTACAAATGCCGGCTGAGCACCTGTCGTTGCCCGTCAGCCATCACCCGAAGGTGCGTGCGCTGGCTGCGGCGCTGTCGGCTGACCCGGCAGACCGCAGCACCATCAGCCAGTGGGCCATGCGCCTGGCCTTGGGAGAGCGCACGTTGACCCGGCTCATTGAGCGAGAAACGGGTCTGTCCTTCGGGCGCTGGCGGCAGCAGCTGCATCTGCTCATCGCCATTCGTGAACTCGCCGGTGGTGCACCGGTACAACGCGTTTCCGAGACGCTGGGCTATGAGTCGGTGACGGCCTTCATCACCATGTTCAAGAAGGCGCTTGGCCTTTCCCCGGCGCGGTACTTTGCGGTGCGCCTGCGTGGGCAGTAGCCGGGAACAACCGGGGAAGCCGTTGCCTGGAACGGCTACTTCAAGATGCCGGAGACCGATTGAATCGCGGCCACCACCGAAGCAGGGTCCTCGCGCTGGAGGGTGTGGCCGGTTGCCAGGTAGCGGTGCGAGCCGCGCGTGAATCCCGAGAAGAGCAGGGCGTGTGCGGCAGTTGTGCAGGTGGTGTTGTGAGCTATGAACACGGACTCCCTGTAGAAGAAGTCATGGGAGCCGGGCGTAGGCCGCTGAATGGCCACGGATGCTTGAATCTGTGACCGGTTACGCGACTCCACACTTGAATGTGCGAGCGTCCTCAACGATAAAGGCGGCATGTGGCAACTGCCGCATTCCGGACCAGGGACGATCCGAAGCATGACGTGGGGAACACCTCCGCGTTCTCGTTCCCGCCGGCGCTGTGTTCGTCCAGGAAGGAGAACAGGGGTGTTGGAACGACTGAAGAGCTTCTCGCGTGCCGCGCTGGCCATTGTTGCCGTCGGCTGCTTCGCCCCTGCGGTGGCACAGGCTCAGGAAAGCAAGATCACCTGGCGCATTTCGCAGCCCGGTGGCGATGCGACGCAATACAAGACCCAACAGGCGGCGGTGGCCGCCATCAAGAACCTGCCGGCGCCCAGCCCGTTCCCGCCGGAGTTCCAGTTCGGCTGGCAGTCTGTCGACAAGATCAAGTCGAAAGTCGTGGACTTGAACGGAAACACGTCGATCACCTACTGGATGGGGAAGGCGCAACCTTCGGATCCAGACTGGACCTATCTGGCCACGGCGGAATTTACGACCGAAGAGGCGATGGTCGCGAGCTATCTCGCGCGCGTCCAGGCCACCAATCCTGTCTGTCCGGGTGCTGCTGTGACTCCACAGGGAGACTGGTTCTCGGGTGTGCCCGAAATGGAGGGGGTGGTCGAGTCCAGGTTCTATCAGATCACGCATATGATTGGGCAGAACACGGCCGAATCGCCCTGCACGCCCCACGTGAGTCAGGCGGCCTTCGGCCGCAAGCGCCGCCTTGATTGCCCTGTTCCGCTTACGCAGTGGTCCAACAAGCACAACGCCTGCGTCAACGAGGACTTCGTTGCGACCATCACCTCGAAGTCGCAAAAGTGCGACAAGGACGGCGGCAACGGTAGCTGCCCCATGTCCCGCAACGATACAGCTGCGAACATGAGTCCGATTCCCGACAATGACCCGGCCTCCAACGGCGGTACCTGCGACGGCAATGTCGGCAACCCATGTGATGTTAAAACGGGCGAGAAGTATGAGATTGCGCCGGACTTCGATCTTGGCTGGATCGCACTGACGCGTTTCTATCACTCCGGCATTTCCACGTCCTCCGGTGGCTTCGGTTATGGCTGGACCCATTCGCTGGGCGCCCACCTGGCACTGGATGGTGCTGACAGCGTTGGCATCATTGAAGGCACCGGTTTCCAGCGTGCATTCAAGAAGATCGGCCAGGCCTATGAGGTGGACGACGACAGTGGCGATCGCCTCGTCCAGAACGGTAACTGGACGCTGTATTCGGCGGGCTCCATCTCGACCTTCGGCCCGGACGGGCGTCTGGTCGCCAAGCACTTCCCGGATGGCACGTCGCTGACCTACATCTACGATGACAGCGATCGCCTTGCGGCCGTCACCCACAGCAGTGGCCGCACGCTGGAGTTCGTTTACCAGTCCAACGACTACGAGGCGCTGATCAGTTCGGTACTGGTCGAAGGCATTGCGCTCGCCACCTATACCTACACGCCGCAGAACCAGGTTGCCACGGTGGCCTATGCGGGTGGCGGTTTGCGCACGTATCACTATGAGAATCAGGACTTCCCCCAGCACCTGACCGGCATCACCGCCGAGGACGGCCGGCGCTACAGCACCTTTACCTATGATTCCATCGGTCGTGTGATCTCCAGTCAGCATGCGGGTGGTGCCGATGGCGTGACGCTCGCCTACAGCCCCAACGGCGGTGCAGTCGTGACTGACGCGCTTGGGCGGCAGACCGACTACACCCTGACACCCGGCGGCGACACCGCGCCGTCGCGCAAGGTAACCGGCCTGAGTGATTCGCAGGGAACCGTCAGCCGAACCTACTACGACCAGAGTGTCGACTTCCGCCGGCGTCTGGATACCTACACTGATCGTCGCGGCATCCAGACCAAGCACACCTATGCGCAGGGCACCGACCCGGTGAGCGGTCGTGCCGTCAGCATCCATACCGTGACCGAAGCGTTCGGCCTGCCCGAACAGCGGGTGGTGGCCACGGCGCGCGACGTCGAAACCAATGCGGTACTGACCACTCGCATCGGCAATCGTGAAACCCGAACGTCCTTCAATACCCGGCGTCAGCCGACAACCAACACGGTGACCGACATCGCGTCAGGTCAGACGCGCATCACCAGCTACACGTATTGCGAAGCTGCGGACGTGGCTGCGGCAGGGAGCTGCCCTGTGGAAGGGCTGCTGAAGAGCGTGGATGGTCCGCGCACGGATGTGGTCGATGCCGTTACCTACGCCTACTACCCGGCGGATGATGCGGGATGCGCGGCCAATGGCGCCTGCAGCTATCGCAAGGGCGACCTGCGCAGCGTGACCAATGCACTGGGCCAGACGGTCGAGACCTTGGCCTACGACGCGTTCGGGCGGCCGTTGTCGGTCAAGGACGCCAACGGCGTGGTCACCGATTACACGTACCATGCTCGCGGCTGGCCGACCTTGATCACCGCACGCGGCGCGACCACTGCCGAGGATCGGGTCACCCAGCTGAGCTATTGGCCGACGGGCCAGGTGCAGAAGATCACCGAGCCGGATGGCAGCAGCGTTTCCTACGTCTACGATGCTGCGCTGCGCTTGACCGACATCGAGGACAACGCAGGCAACACGATCCACTACACGCTGGACAATGCCGGCAACCGCCTCAAGGAAGACACGCTGGATACTGGCGGCACCCTGCGCCGTACCCTGGCAAGGACGTTCAACACGCTCGGCCAGCTGACCGCGCTGAAGGATGCAGGTAATCACGCCACCGGCTTTGCCTACGATGCCAATGGCAACCCGCAGACGGTGACCGACGCCCTGCAGCGGGTGACCAGCCAGCAGTTCGATCCGCTGAACCGTCTGGCGCAGACCCTGCGGAACGTCGGCGGCGTGGCGGCGGAGATCCGCAGCCAGTACAACGCGCTGGACCAGGTCACCCAGATCACCGACCCGAAGGGACTGCACACCACCTACGCCTACAACGGGTTCGGTGACCTGACCGGCCAGGTCAGCCCGGACAGTGGCGCCAGCAGCTTCACCGTGGATGCGGTCGGCAATCGCAAGACGGCCACCGATGCGCGTGGCGTCACCGCCACCTATCACTACGATGCACTCAACCGCCTGATCGGCGTCGCCTATCCGGACCCCAATCTGGATGTGGGCTACAGCTATGACGTGGCGCCGGCTGCCTGCGCCGCAGACGAGCGCTTTGCCAAGGGGCGCCTGGGGCAGGTGCTGCATGCCAACGGCAGCACCCAGTACTGCCATGACCGCTTCGGTCAGGTCACCCGCAAGGTGCAGACCGTCAATGGTGTGGCCAGCACGCTGCGCTACGCCTACAGCAAGTCGGGCCGTCTGACTGCGTTGACCTACCCCGACGGCAGCGTGGCCGACTACGTGCGTGATATCCAGGGCCGCATCAGCCAGATCGGCCTGACCCGGCCCGGCCAGGCGCGCCAGATCGTGGTGAACAACGTGAGCTATGCAGCCTTCGGTCCGGCGACCGGCTGGACCTACGGCAATGGCCGCCAGCTGCAGCGTCCGCTGGATCTGGACTACCGCCCGCAGGCGGTACATGACCCGGCCGCAGGTGGCCTGTCGCTGGGCTACGGCTATGATCCGGTCGGTTCGATCACCGAGCTGAAGAACGGCACTGGCTCGACGGTACTGGCCAAGTACGCCTACGACGCGCTGGGTCGCCTGACCCAGACCCAGGACGGTGCGACCGGCACGCCGATTGAAACCTATGCCTACGACGCCACCGGCAATCGCACCGCGCTGACCACCTCGGCAGGTACCGCCAGCTACACCTATCCCGCAACCAGCCACCGCCTGACTGTGGTGGATGGCGAGGCGCGCACCCATGACGCAGCGGGCAACACCACCAGCATCGGCAGCAAGACGTTCACCTACAACGATGCCAATCGCATGAACGCGGTGAAGCAGGGCAATGCCGTGCTGGAAAGCTACGGTTACAACCATCGCGGCGAGCGCGTGCTGCGCACTCCAGCCGGTGGCGCAGCTCAGATCACGCTGTACGATGAGGCCGGGCAGTGGCTGGGCAACTACTCGGCCACGGGCCAAGTGCAGCAGCAGGCCATCTGGCTGGACAACTACCCGGTGGCGCTGATCAATGTGCCGGCTACTGGCGTGCCGGAACTTGCCTACGTGCAGCCGGATCATCTGGGCACACCGCGCGTGGTGATCGATCCGGTACGGAATGTCGCGATCTGGGAGTGGAGCAACAAGAGCGAAGTGTTCGGCAATCAGATTCCGAGTACCGACCCGGATGGTGATGGTGTGGTGTTCGAGCTTGCGCTGCGGTTCCCGGGGCAGCAAGCGACGGATGCGAGTGGGTTGTTCTACAACTACCAGCGCGAGTACGACCCATCCGTGGGGCGCTACTCTCAGAGTGATCCGATTGGGTTGCTGGGAGGAGTTAGCACCTATCCCTACGTGGGAGGCAACCCTCTTGTTGGCTTGGATTCACTAGGCCTTTGCGAGCAGACATCGGTTTGTCGAACGCTTCCTGGCATGTCAGGATTTAGCGAGGCTGCGCGTGCTGCCTACTTGGCGAATCCGTCCTCCCCCCTTGACAGAATATGGCCTTTTAGTGCGCTGCGTGGAACGCGAATTCATGTGCAGTTTGCATTTAATGTAAAGGCCCTTGGTGGTCCGTACGATTCCGAGGTTTCCTACTTGAACGGCATCGTTGTAGATTATGGGACTCCAGGATCAGTTCGCGCCGACGGCATATATGGACCCAGGGCGTACCCGAAGTATGTGGTCGAATTGAAGTCGGGGGCGGCTGGTCTGACCGCAGCAGAAATTCGCAATTACTACACACATCTGCCGAGGGGAACTATACTTTGCGGTGTTCTGGAAAGGTCGGTGCCCTAGCATGAAATCCATTGCACTTTGGAGAATGAAGCGCGAGGCCAAGAGGAGTGGTCTGCGAGTTGTTGGCAACTTTTTGATTGCATTTCATACGCGCGATGTTATCTCAGGCTTCACGCTGGATCCTGCGCCATCCTCTACCTATATATGGACCTTCGTAATTCCGACATATGATGATTTGCCCTACCTGCACATGTCTCTAGGCCAGAGAATTGCAAGCGCGGAATTGGATAAAGCTTTTTTCTGTGGAATGCATGAGGCGTATGCCAAAAAGCTTGAGACAATGAGGACGGCCGCAGACTTGTTGCTCTATGTCGACAGCCTTGACTTCACAAGCGACTATTCAGAATGGGTAAAATACATATCGGCCATCCGGCTTGGCGATTTCGTGGCAGCGGATGCGACGCTGAAGACGCTTTTGAAGTTCCCAATGTCCAATGCTATTCAAAGTAGATTGGATGCGATTCGTTCTGTACTGAAGAATGGTGGTGAATCGGGCGCACAGCATCTTCTGGAGACGTGGTCTGTTCAGACGGCTCGATTAGTCGGCGGCAGTTCCTGGGGCGGTGGACGGTAGCGAATCGTCGCGCTGCGCGCAGCCCTAACGCAGCAGGGAATACCACGCTCTGGCAGGAGATCGTTTACCTGCAGCGATGCCAGCCGCATGGACGCGGTGAAGCAGGGCAGTGCGGTGCTGGAAAGCTACGGTTACAACCATCGCGGCGAGCGCGTGCTGCGCGCCCCGGCCGGCGGCGCAGCGCAGATCACCTTGTACGACGAAGCAGGGCAGTGGCTGGGCAACTACTCGGCCACGGGCCAAGTGCAGCAGCAGGCCATCTGGCTGGACAACTACCCGGTGGCGCTGATCAATGTGCCGGCTACCGGCGTGCCGGAACTTGCCTACGTGCAGCCGGATCATCTGGGTACGCCGCGCGTGGTGATCGACCCGGCGCGCGATGTGGCGATCTGGGAGTGGAGCAACAAGAGCGAGGTGTTCGGCAACCAGATTCCGAGTACCGACCCGGACGGCGATGGCGTGGCATTCGAGTTGGCGCTGCGATTCCCGGGCCAACAGGCGACGGATGCGAGTGGGCTGTTCTACAACTATCGGAGGGAATACGACCCGGCAGTGGGGCGGTATACCCAGAGCGATCCGATTGGGTTGATGGGTGGACTGAACTCGTTCGCGTATGGAAGCGGAGATCCCACTGGCCGTGTCGATCCGCTAGGCTTGGCCGATAAAAAATACATACCTCAGGCCGTACCTGTTTCACCGGAGTTGCAGGCGGTCGGAAATCGGCTCCAGAGGCTGGCAAACCAAGCAGCGTCCACCATTGACGCCACCTGTGGATGGCGTTGCTCACTGCCTTGGATACGCGGAACGCTCATCCATAGTGAGTTCAAGCGCCTGGTGGATACCACATGCCCGACGTCTCAGTATGCGACTGAGGTGAGCTACGCTGGCCGTAGGGTTGTTAGGTATGGGTACCCGGGGTCCTCACGGGCGGACGCTGTGTACGGCCAAGTTGATGCACCTCAAGCCATCTTCGATCTGAAGACTGGTTGGGCTTACATCTCCTGGGATCAGTACAATAAGTACGTCAAGAATCTCCCCGAGGGAACTCTCGTGGTGGAACTTAAGCCTGAAGGCCGTTGATAAGATGAACAAGCGATACATTTGCAGCCTTCTGCGGAAAAGGTCCGGCCTGATCGGCGGGTCAAGCGGATATTTTTTCCGAAGTGACTATGACTATGTGGCACAAGGAATTGTTCTGGAGTTCGTCCCAAGGGGACTCTATGTATGGAATTTTGTATTTCCATTGTTTGACTCCTTTGGGCCGCATCTTTCCTACAGCAGCCGAATCGCGGATCGGCCGTTTATCGGAAGGGATCAAATGGCAGACGATGATGTGGTTGAGAGCATTCTTTCATCGATCGAGCTGCGAAACGTTATTGAAGCGAAGTCTTCAATGACCTTGATGGAATTTGCATCATTTCTTGAGACGCGGGGCTTGAGAGGTGCTCACGCTCATATCAATCATGCAACTGCATTGGCGCTATTGGGGAAGACGGATCTAGCGCTGAAGTTGCTGAAGGAACTAGTCCCGGCGTTGGATGATCATGATCTGAAACTTTGCGATTCTCTAATAGTGGCCCTGAATCATGGAATTGAGGCGGTCAAATCGATGCTGGACGTGGTGAAGGAGAAGAATGTTAAGAAGCTGGGCGGGGCCTGATCCAAAGGTTAATCGTCCAGTGTTTCCCGGGTAGCCATCAGCCGCCAAGTGCCTGCTGCGTCTCGAACTTTATTGGGGCGGCTCGTCGCTGGAGCCGTGGCGCTGTCTTGGGTTCTAGAACATCTCGATGTGCAGGGCGACGTTTGCGCGTGTCTCGTCGTGATTGCTTTAGATCCTCTGCTTTGTATGTTCCCGCTACTGTCGCTGGAAGAACTTCTCCATCGATGCGTTGTCATGGCTGTTTCCTATCCGGCTCATGCTGCACAGGATGTCTGCTCGCGCAGAACGCTCTGCCAGTTTTACTGGGTGAAGAGCGAATTGAGTTCGCCAGGGTTGACGATAACGAGCCGGGACTTGCTGATCTTCTTGATCGTTGGAAGGCGGTCGGCTATCCGCTGTCCGGCCTGAAGTGTTTCCGTCTCGAGACCAGCTCGACCGGAAGCGTCATTCTCATCTACGCCAGGACATGGCGGATCGAGCATCTGCCGATGGCGGGTGCAGTGCCCTGAAGGACATCCCGTGCCCAGATTCCTCACCCCCGACGAGGTCTCTCTCATCCACAGGCTGCTGCCTGAGACGACCGAACTGTCCGAACGGTTGTTGAAGGATCTGGCGCTCGCCCAGGTGGAGGACGTGGAGGTCGTCGGATTCGGGGGCGTGGTGTTCCTGTCCAGCACGACCCAGCTTTTCGGCAGTGATATTGCCACTGCCATGCTTGCCGATGCCGACGGCGTGCCGGTGAGAGTCACCCTGTGCCTGGATAATCACGATCAACTCTTCGAGCTGGAGCTGTGCAAGGTGGACTTCTCTCCGATCATCGGCGTCGATCTGAGAAGCGCTTTCAGCGAGCATTGACGCCTGCTGAAAGCGTTCCTCGCTGAAGGCCGTTGCGCCTGGCGTTCACCCTTCGGGCTGCAACCGCCCCTCCGCCTGCGCGCACAACGACTGGCAAGCCATGACCAACCCCTCCATCACCCGGTCGCCCACGTACTGCTCCGGTTCGCCGTTCTGCCGGGTGCGCTCCGCCGCCAGCAGCATTTCCAGCACTACCCGCAACCCGCTCAACGCGCAATCGGCATCGGCCAGGGCCAGGCAGCGCCCGGGCAGCTGATGCCGCTCCGGCCAGGGTTGGCCATCGGCCGCCGCACCGGAGCCGATGCGGTTGAGGTTGGCAATGAAGGTGTTCCTGTCCACTGCGGGCGCAGTCTGTGGCGGACCGTCCTCGTGGGCAGTGCTGCGGTAGGCGTGCAGATGGGGGAATTCCGATTCGTTCATGGCAAGGCTCCGTGCAGGACAATCGGTAGCCGCCACCCATAAAAGTGGCGGACGGTACGTGGTTCGAACACCGGGTTGATGTCAGTCCGGCGGGCCCGAAAGCCCCCACGTACCGCCCGCCATAGCCGGCAGACGGATTGCCAGCCGGCGCCACACTAAGGTGACACCGGCTGGCAAGCGCATACATCAACATCAACTCGGGTGTTCGAAGCCCGGCCACCCTTTTCCGGTGGCACGCCATCTGAGCCCGTGGCGCTGTGCAATGCCAATCAGAAGAGTTGCAAACATCACTCGATTGGAGACGCTTTCGGCATTCTCCCACGCTGTTAAGCACCGCCAGCGCTGGCTGGCGCGGTGATCCGCCCGCACCGTGCAATCTGCGACAGGTGTCGAGGTTGGGGGAGGGAAGGGCGCGGGTGGGGAAGGGCGATGGCGACAGGCTCCGCGCAAGTCTGAGTCGAGCATGGCTGGGCCGCACCGAGGCCAAAGCGTGACGTGCGACTCGGGTTGACGTTCCCAGCCACCAAGCGCAGGCTGGTCCGGCACGTTTCCTAACCAGAAGGAGACTTATGACCGCCACCGCTTCCGTGCACCCAACCCCCGACGCCCAGGGCCGTTCCCGCCTCTGGAGTGTGTTCTGGCTGCAGGGCGTCATTCCCAGCAACATTCTGTGGGCCGTGGCTCTCTGGGCGCTGGCCAACCAGCGCACCCCGCTGCTGCTGGGGGTGTTTGCCTTACTGCTGCTCTATACCGGCTGGATCATCCCGGCGGTATGGCGGGCGGCGCCCTCCGCGCACAACCCCAACCTGGGCGTGGCCGCGCGCGGGCTGACCGTGGCCTGGGGGCTGAACACCGTGCTGGTGATCTTCTTCCTGACCCTGCAGCTGGTGGCTCAATAGAACTGAACAGGCTCGCCGCCCCGGTCGAAGGCGGCGAAGCGGCCGATCTGACCGTCATGGATGGCGTTGACCATCAGCTGCAGCGGGCGGGCGGCCTCATCGCTGTTGGGAGCGAAACCGGCGCGACCGTCCAGCGCCGCCACGAACACCAGGTCCCAGTCGATGCCGGTGGTGGTGGATTCGGTGGCCAGCGCCTTGAAGCTGGGCACCTCGGCTGGCAGCTTGTCCACGCACAGCACCGGCGACAGGGTGCCGCCCTCACGGCGGTCATGCCGGTCGCGCTGGTCGTCGGTGGGCGATTCGGGCAGCTCGGCGCGCACGAATACGAACAGCAAGCGCTGCGGTTCAGCCTGCTGGCCTGCGGCGTGCAGCAGCTGCTGGAAATCGTTCATCATCATGAGGGTTGTCACACGCCCGCTGCACGGAAAGCCGCATGCTGCCACAACGCCTGCCGCGCGGGGCCGAAGACGATTGATTTAAGTCATGCCCATGGAACTGACTGCCGCGTACTCTGGCAATCGTTCCAGCAGACGAGGGTTTCCGGGCCGTTCCGGGTACAGGCAAGACGGTGGAGCAACAAGGTGGACCAGCCATGAGCCAACTCACCGACGGTTTCGGACGCAGCTTTCCGTACCTGCGCCTGTCGTTGACCGAAGCCTGCAACTTCCGTTGCAGCTACTGCCTGCCCGACGGTTACCAGGTCGATGGCCGCCCGCGCTTCCTGCAGGTGGATGAAATCGCGCGCCTGGTGCGCGCGTTCGCCGCGCTGGGCATGAGCAAGATCCGCCTGACCGGTGGCGAGCCCAGCCTGCGCAAGGATCTGGACGAGATCATCGCCACCGTGGCGGCGGCGCCGGGCATCCGCAAGGTGGCCATCACCACCAATGGCACGTTGCTGCCGCGTCGCCTGCCGGGCTGGCACCGCGCCGGCCTGACCGCGCTGAACGTGAGCATGGACAGCCTGCAGCGCGAACGCTTCAGGACCATCACCGGGCATGACCGCCTGCCGGAGATCGAACAGGGCCTGGCCCTGGCACAGGCGCTGGGCCTGCCGGCCGTCAAGCTCAACGCGGTACTGCTGCGTGGCCTGAACGACGACGAGCTGCCGCAGTGGATGGACTACCTGCGTGACCGTCCTTTCAGCGTGCGCTTCATCGAGCTGATGCGCACCGGCGACAACGAAGCCTATTTCCAGCGCCACCACCTGCGCGCCGACGTGGTGATCGAGCAGCTGCTGGCCGCTGGCTGGCACGAGCGCCCGCGCGCGGCCGATGCCGGCCCGGCGCGTGAGTTCGGCCACCCCGACCATCGCGGCAGCATCGGCATCATCGCCCCGTATTCGCGTGACTTCTGCAAGGGCTGCAACCGCCTGCGGGTGACCGCCAAGGGCGACCTGCGGCTGTGCCTGTTCGGCGAGTTCGGCGTACCGCTGCGCCCGCTGCTGCAGCGCGACGACGACCACGACGCGCTGCTGGCACGCATCACCACACAGCTTGGCCTGAAAGCGGCCGGGCATGGACTGCACCAGGGCCAGACCGGGCTGACCCCGCACCTGGCCTCCATCGGAGGATGAGCAACACGATGAGTGGGGAATTGAATGCGGCCTTCCATATGGCCGATGTCCGCGACAAGCGCATCACCCGCCGCCGTGCGGTGGCGGTGGGCGAGCTGCATGCCGGTCCGGTGGCCTATCCGCTGATCGTCGAGCGCCGCCTGCCCAAGGGCGATGCGCTGGTGATGGCCGAGATTGCCGGCCTGCAGGGTGCCAAGATGGCCTCGATGCTGATGCCGCTGTGCCACCCGCTGCCGCTGGAGCTGGTGCAGGTGTTCTGCGCGGCGGTGCCGGAACGGCAGGCGATCCGCGTGTGGTGCGAGTGCGCCAGCGAGGCGCGCACCGGCGTGGAGATGGAGGCACTGGCCGGCGTCAACGCGGCGCTGCTGACCCTGTACGACCTGAGCAAGCCGGTGGAACCGGCCCTGCGCATTGAAGGCATCCGCCTGCTGTTCAAGGAAGGTGGCAAGCGCGGCGTGTGGCTGCACCCGGATGGCATGGACGATGCCGAGCGCGCGCGCTTCAAGCCGCGTGCGCCGAAGGGCCTGGAGGGCGCGGCCTGCGCGGTGATCACGCTGAGTGACCGCGCCAGCGAGGGCACGTATGAGGATGTGTCTGGCCCGACCCTGGTGACCGGCGTGAAAAAGCTGGGCGGCGAGGTGGTGGCGGCCGAGGTATTGCCGGATGGCATCGAGCCGTTGGCCGGCCGCCTGCAGGCGCTGGCGGCCGAGGGTGTGCGCCTGTGCCTGTGTACCGGCGGTACCGGGCTGGGCCCGCGTGACCTGACCCCGGAGGCGCTGCGTTCCTTGAACGCGCGGCCGGTGCATGGCCTGGCGCAGATGGTGCGGGCACTGAGCGCGCAGCACACGCCGATGGCCTGGCTGAGCCGCGCCGAGGTGGTGCAGCTGGGCAACATGCTGGTGTTTGCACTGCCGGGCAGCCCGAAGGCGGCGGCGCAGTGCCTCGATATCCTGGCGCCGGTACTGGGCCACGCCTTGGCGATGGTCGACGGTGGTGGCCACTGATGATTGCCTACAGCGAAGCGTTGCAGCACCTGCTGGACGCGGCCACGCCGCTGCCGGCCGAGCGCCTGCCGCTGCATGAGGCCGCTGGCCGCACTCTGGCCAGTGACATCATCAGTGGGCAGTCGCTGCCGCCGTTCGACAATTCGGCAATGGACGGCTTCGCGCTGCGCGCCAACGGCGCGACGTTCGAGGCCGGTACCGAATTCGTGGTGCAGGGTTGGCAGGCGGCCGGCGATGCCGGCGCCGAAGGCGGCGAGGGTGCCTGGGAAATCATGACCGGTGCGCGCATGCCGGTTGGGCTGGATACGGTGGTACCGGTCGAGAACGTGGAGATCCTTACCAGCGAGGACGGCCGCCCGACCCGCATCTCCCTGAAGGGCACGGTGAAGCTGGGCCAGAACGTGCGCCTGCGCGGCCAGGATGTACGGGAAGGCGAGCGTGTGTTGCAGGCCGGCCAGGTACTGGATATCAATGCACGCACCCTGCTGCACGCCATTGGCGTGGGCCAGGTGGCGGTGGTGGCGCGGCCAAAGGCGGCGGTGATCGCTACCGGCAAGGAGTTGGTGACGGAGGCGGCGCAGGCGCTGGAATCCGGCCAGATCCGTGACAGCAACCGGCCCTATCTGGTCGGCCGCCTGCAGGCCGCAGGTGCCGAGGTGGTTTGGCAGGGCACGGTGCGTGATGACGTGGCCGCATTCAACGCGGTGCTCGACGAAGCCCTGGCCGCAGGTGCGCAGCTGCTGATCAGCACCGGCGCCGTGTCGGCCGGCCGCTACGATTTCGTTCCCGATGCGCTGCGTGGACGTGGTGCGCGCATCGTGTTCCACAAGGTGGCGATCCGCCCGGGCAAGCCGTTGCTGTTCGCGGTGCTGCCCAACGGCGCGCTGTATTTCGGCCTGCCGGGCAACCCGGTGTCGGCCGCCGTGGGCCAGCGCTTCTTCGTGGAGCCGGTGCTGCGGCGTCTGCTGGGGTTGGCACCGGAAACCGTGTTGCAGCTGCCGCTGCAGGCCGACGTGCGCAAGCCGCCGGGCCTGCGCTTCCACGCGCGGGCGCGGGTGGAAGTGGACGGCCAGGGGCGCCTGAGTGCGCGCGTGCTGTCCGGGCAGGAGTCGTTCCGTTTGATGTCCATGCTGCAGGCCAACGCCTGGGTGGTGCTGGAGGCCGAGGGAGACCTGGCCAGCGCTGGTACCTACGTGGGCGTGCAGGGCTGGGGTCACCATGACCCGGTGCAGCTGGCGAGCCAGGAGTCATGATGAAACAGGTGAATCTGCAGCTGTTCGGTGCGTTTTCCGATCTGGATGCCAGCCGCGAGATCGCGGTGGAGGTGGCCGGAGGCACCGTGGCCGACCTGCGACAGGCGTTGCGCGAGTTGCTGCCGGTGCGTTGGCCGGGCTTCCGCGCCGGATTGCTGGATTACTCGGCATTTGCCGACCAGCAACGCGTGCTGCGTGACCACGAGGCGCTGCCCGACGATGGCCGGGTTGCGATCCTGCCGCCGGTGAGCGGGGGCTGAGCGATGAGCGAGAAGATCATCGCCAAGGTGGTGGACCGCGCGCAGGCTGCGATCGATCCTGCCGAGGGCATCGCTGCGGTGTCCGATCCGGGCTTCGGTGGCATCGATGTGTTCGTCGGCAAGGTGCGCGACGTCAACATTGGCCGGCCGGTGAACGGGATCACCTACGACCTGTTCGAGCCGCTGGTGCTGAACGAGTTCAAGCGCTTGGCCGCAGAGGTGGAGGCCACGTTTGGTCCGAAGTTGAAGCTGTATGTGGCCCATGCCAAGGGCCGGTTGGGCATTGGCGATGTGGCGGTGGTGGTGGCTGCGGGCAGCCCGCACCGGGACGAGGCATTCCGGGCCTGCCGGCAGTTGATCGAGGTGGTGAAGCACCAGTGCCCGATCTGGAAGCAGGAGCATTACGAGGACGGCGACAGCGAGTGGAGCGAGGGCTGCAGCCTGTGTCATGCGGACAGCGAACCCGCACACGCCCATGACCATGCGCACGACCACCACCATTGAGTCCGCTGCAGCCACGCATGGCGTGGCTCTACCACCGAATGTCTGGATGGCCGTGGGGTTCAGTAGATCCACGCCATGCGTGGATGGGGCCGTTCCCGCGTATCCAACCGGCGCAGCCACGCATGGTGTGGCTCTACCATGAATGGAACCATCAACGGCATCGTGCTGGCCGGCGGCCTGTCCAGCCGGATGGGGCGCGACAAGGCGCTGCTGCCGTGGCAGGGGCGCACGCTGCTGGAACACATGCGTGGCCTGCTGCTGCAGGCCGGCGCCGAACGGGTGTGGGTGAGCGGCGACTATCCGGCCTTCGGCGGCATCCCCGATCAGGTGGCGCGCTGCGGTCCCTTGGGTGGACTGCACAGCGTGATGCAGCAGATGCCGGATAGCCCGGCCTGGGTGGTAGCGGTGGATACCCCGTTGCTGTCGCTGCGGCTGCTGCAACGGCTGGCCGCCGAGGGGCAGGGTGCATGCACGATCTTTGACGGGCATCCCTTTCCCATGCTGTTGAATGTGGACAATGCCACTCGTAGCGTGCTGGCCGCGATGCTGGATGATGCGCAGGGGCCGCGCTCGGTACAGGCCTTCCAGCACCGCCTGCAGATGCACGCGCTGCTGCTGGAAAGCGTTGACGAAGCCTGCCTGGTCAACTGCAATACCCCCGAACAATGGGAGGATGTTGCGTCATGAAAGTGCAGTTGCAGGATCAATCAGTACGGCTTCGCCTGGACGAGGCCGAACTGGCGCGCCTGCTGGCCGGTGAATCGGTCGAGAACATGACCCGCTTTGGCGGCATCGAGGGCTGGGGCATGGCGGTGTCGCTGCATGGCGGCGATCAACCGGTGCTGCTCGATGGCGGCACCTTCTGCCGCCTGGTACTGCCGCGCCCGGCAGTCGAGGCCTTGGCGGCGCGGCTGCCGTGCCGGGATGGGCTGCCATTCGACATTGCCCTGGAAGATGGCGGCCAGCTTCAGCTGCAGTTCGATGTGGACGTGCGCGACAGCGTGCGCCAGCGCGGGGTGACCCGCCGCAACACCGCTTCACCGGTTTGACATTTGTCAGGGGCACGGCGGAAACCGGCCCCTGATTGATCCAGATCAACCCCGTCGTTGTTGCTGCGCGGCCTAATGGCTGCATGACGACGGGTCACAACTTGAAACGCAGTACCCACGTCATTCCACAGCCTTGGAGCCATGTATGACCGTCGGTAGCGATTCTGTTGTCCGCAGCACTGCCCGTCCGGGTCGCGTCATCAGCGACTGGACGCCGGAGGACCCCGGCTACTGGGAGCGCACCGGCAAGCGGGTCGCCACCCGCAACCTGGTCATCTCGATCCCCTCGCTGCTGCTGGCCTTCTCGGTCTGGGTGCTGTTCTCGGCGGTGTCGATCAGCCTGCCGAAGATCGGTTTCAACTTCAGCACCGACCAGCTGTTCTGGCTGGTGGCGCTGCCCAGCCTGTCCGGCGCCACGCTGCGCATCTTCTATTCGTTCGTGATCCCGATCTTCGGCGGCCGCCGCTGGACCGCGCTGTCCACGGCCTCGCTGCTGGCGCCGACGCTCTGGCTCGGCTTTGCGGTACAGAACCCGGCCACGCCGTACGGGGTGTTCGTGGCCATCGCAATTCTGTGCGGCTTCGGTGGCGCGAACTTCTCCTCGTCGATGTCCAACATCTCCTTCTTCTACCCCAAGCAGAAGCAGGGCCTGGCGCTGGGCCTGAACGCCGGCCTGGGCAATGTGGGCGTGTCGGTGGCGCAGGCGGTGATCCCGCTGGTCATCACCGTGGGCGTGTTCGGTGCGCTGGGTGGTGCACCGCAGCCCACGGCGGAGGGCGGGGCGCCGTTGTTCCTGCAGAACGCCGGCTTCATCTGGGTGCCGGCCATCGCGCTGTGCGCCATCGCGGCCTGGTTCGGCATGAACGACCTGACCAGCGCCCGCTCGTCGTTCTCCGAGCAGGCGGTGATCTTCCGCCGCAAGCACAACTGGCTGATGTGCTGGTTGTACATCGGCACCTTCGGTTCCTACATCGGTTTCTCGGCCGGCTTCCCGATGCTGGTGAAGAGCCAGTTCCCGGACGTGAACCCGCTGGCCTACGCCTTCATCGGCCCGCTGCTGGGCGCATTGATGCGCTCGGTGGGTGGCAGCATGGCCGACCGCTGGGGCGGCGCACGCCTGACCTTCTGGGTGTTCGCGCTGATGATCGCCGCCGTGTTCGGTGTGCTGCACTTCCTGCCCAGTCACGGCCAGGGCGGCAACTTCCATGGCTTCCTGCTCAGCTTCATGGCGCTGTTCGTGCTCAGTGGCATCGGCAACGGCACCACCTTCCGCATGATTCCGGTGATCTTCCGCACCCTGCATGAGCGCTGGTCGGCCAACGACAACGCCGAAGGCAAGGCCTCGGCCGCGCACCAGGCCAGCATCGAGTCGGCCGCGGTGGTCGGTTTCTCCGGTGCGATCGGTGCCTATGGCGGTTTCTTCATTCCCAAGAGCTACGGCTCGTCCATCACCTTGACCGGCAGCCCCGACATGGCGCTGTACGGGTTCGTCGTTTTCTATGTCACCTGCCTGGCCGTGACCTGGTGGTGGTACTACCGGCGCGGTGCCGAGACACCCTGCTGACGACATGAAAACGCACCGCAGCCAGATGACACACACAGCCACGATGCCGATGTCCGCAAAGGGAGATCCCCGATGAGTTATTTCCTCGATCGCTTGCAGTTCTTCAAGCGTGACCCCCAGACCTTTGCCGATGGCCACGGATTCGCCAAGAGCGAAGGCCGTGACTGGGAAAACAGTTACCGCGCCCGCTGGCAGTACGACAAGATCGTGCGTTCCACCCACGGCGTGAACTGCACGGGTTCGTGCAGCTGGAAGATCTACGTCAAGAACGGCCTGGTCACCTGGGAAACCCAGCAGACCGACTACCCGCGTACGCGCCCGGACCTGCCCAACCACGAACCGCGTGGCTGCCCGCGTGGCGCCAGCTATTCCTGGTACCTGTACAGCGCCAACCGGCTGAAGTACCCGCTGATCCGCGGCACGCTGCTGCGCCTGTGGCGCGAAGCACGCAAGAGCAAGGCCCCGGTCGATGCCTGGGCCAGCATCGTGGAGGACAAGGAGAAGGCGCGTTCGTACAAGACCCGCCGCGGCATGGGCGGCTTCGTGCGCCTGCAGTGGGAAGAGGCCAACGAGATCATCGCCGCCTCCAACCTGTACACGGTGAAGCAGTACGGCCCGGACCGCGTGGTCGGGTTCTCGCCGATTCCGGCGATGTCGATGGTGTCCTATGCCGCCGGCGCGCGTTACCTGTCGCTGCTGGGCGGCGCCTGCCTGTCCTTCTACGACTGGTACTGCGATCTGCCGCCGGCCTCGCCGCAGATATGGGGCGAGCAGACCGATGTGCCCGAATCGGCCGACTGGTACAACAGCCGTTACATCATCGCCTGGGGCTCCAACGTGCCGCAGACGCGTACGCCCGATGCGCACTTCTTCACCGAGGCGCGCTACAACGGCACCAAGACGGTGGCGATCTGCCCGGACTATTCCGAGCTGGCCAAGCTGACCGACCACTGGCTGCACCCCAAGCAGGGCACCGATGCGGCGCTGGCCTTCGCCTTCGGACATGTGATCCTGCGCGAGTTCCACGTCGATTCGCCCTCGCAGTACTTCCAGGACTACTGCCGGCAGTACTCGGACATGCCGATGCTGGTGCGACTGGAACGCCGCGACGATGGCCGTCTGGTGGCGGGCCGGTTCCTGCGTGCGAGCGAACTGGGTGGCCTGGGTGAAGCCAATAATCCGGACTGGAAGACGCTGGCTTTGGACGAGAGCAGCGGCCAGATCGTGGTGCCCAACGGTTCGATCGGCTTCCGCTGGGGCGAGAAGGGCAAGTGGAACATCGAGGAGAAGGAAAGCAATGGCGCCGATACGCGCCTGCGCCTGAGCCTGGCCGACGCTCATGAGGGCATCGAGGCGGTCAGCTTCCCGTACTTCGGTGGCATCGAGTCGGAGGGCTGGACCGCTGCGCCGGCTGACGACGTGCTTGAGCGCAACATCCCGGTGCGTCGCCTGGCCCTGGCCGAGGGTGGCGAGACCCTGGTGGCCACGGTCTACGACCTGCTGCTGGCCCAGTACGGCGTGGACCGTGGCTTTGGCGGCGGCAACGTGGCATCGAGCTTCGACGACATGGTGCCGGGCACCCCGGCCTGGCAGGAACGCATCACCGGCGTGTCGCGTGCGGAAGTGATCGAGATCGCCCGCGAGTTCGCGCGTACCGCCGACAAGACCCATGGCCGTTCGATGATCATCGTCGGCGCCGGCATGAACCACTGGTTCCACAACGACATGAACTACCGTGGCCTGATCAACATGTTGATCATGTGCGGTTGCGTGGGCCAGACCGGTGGCGGCTGGGCGCACTACGTGGGCCAGGAAAAGCTGCGCCCGCAGACGGGCTGGCAGCCGTTGGCCTTCGGCCTGGACTGGAGCCGCCCGCCGCGTCACATGAACGGCACCTCGTTCTTCTACTTCAACACCGGGCAGTGGCGCTACGAGAAGCTGCAGGTGGATGAGCTGCTGTCGCCGCTGGCGGATGCGAGCAAGTACAGCGGCAGCCTGGCCGACCTGAACCTGCGTGCGGTGCGCATGGGCTGGCTGCCGAGCGCACCGCAGCTGGACCGCAACCCGCTGCAGTTGGTGCGCGAGGCCGAAGCGGCCGGCGTGGCCCCGGCCGACTATGCGCTGGGCAAGTTCAAGGATGGTTCGCTGGACTTCGCCTTTGCTGATCCGGACGCGCAGCAGAACCACCCGCGCATGATGTTCATCTGGCGCTCGAACCTGCTCGGTTCCTCGGGCAAGGGCCACGAATACATGCTGCGGCACCTGCTGGGTACGCGCCATGGCCTGCAGGGCAAGGACCTGGGCGAGATGGGCGCGGTCAAGCCGGAGGAAGTGAAGTGGCGCGACGAAGCGCCGGAAGGAAAGCTCGACCTGCTGGTGACGCTGGACTTCCGCATGTGCACCACCGCGCTGTACTCGGACATCGTGCTGCCCACGGCCACCTGGTACGAGAAGGACGATCTCAACACGTCGGACATGCACCCGTTCATCCACCCGCTGTCGAAGGCGGTGGATCCGGCCTGGGAATCGCGCAGCGACTGGGACATCTTCAAGGAGGTTGCCCGCACCGTGAGCGAGATGGCGCCCGGTGTGCTGGGCGTGGAGAAGGACCTGGTGCTGGTGCCGACCCTGCATGACACCCCCAACGAGCTGGGCATGCCGTTCGGCGTGGCTGATTGGAAGAAGGGCGAGTGCGAGGCCATTCCGGGCCAGACCATGCCGTCGATGACGGTCGTGGAGCGCGACTACCCCAATCTGTACCGCAAGTTCACCTCGCTGGGCCCGCTGCTGGACAAGCTGGGCAATGGCGGCAAGGGCATGAGCTGGGACACGAAGCGCGAAGTCGAATTCCTCGGCAAGCTCAACCACACCGTGCACGACGCGGGCGTGAGCCAGGGCCGTCCGGCCATTTCGACCGCGATCGACGCGGCCGAGGTGATCCTGCATCTGGCGCCGGAGACCAACGGCCACGTCGCAGTGAAGGCGTGGGAATCGCTGGGCACGTTCACCGGCCGCGAGCACACCCACCTGGCGGTGGGCAAGGAGCACGAGGCGATCCGCTTCCGTGACATCCAGGCGCAGCCGCGCAAGATCATCTCCTCGCCGATCTGGTCGGGCCTGGAAGACGACAACGTCAGCTACAACGCCGGCTATACCAACGTGCACGAGCTGATTCCGTGGCGCACGGTGACCGGTCGCCAGCAGTTCTACCAGGACCACGAGTGGATGATCGACTTCGGCGAGGCCTTCATGGGCTACCGGCCGCCGGTCAATACGCGCACGGTGGAGCCGCTGCTGAACCAGCGCCCGAACGGCAACAAGGAGATCGTGCTGAACTGGATCACCCCGCACCAGAAGTGGGGCATCCACAGCACCTACAGCGACAACCTGATCATGCAGACGCTGTCGCGCGGTGGCCCGATCGTGTGGATCAGCGAGGACGACGCACGCAGCGCCGGCATCGTCGACAACGACTGGATCGAGCTGTTCAACGTCAACGGTGCGATCGCCGCGCGTGCGGTGGTCAGCCAGCGCGTGATGCCGGGCATGGCGATGATGTACCACGCCCAGGAACGCATCATCAACGTGCCGGGCTCGGAGATTTCCGGGACCCGCGGCGGCATCCACAACTCGGTGACCCGCATCGTGCTCAAGCCCACCCACATGATCGGCGGCTACGCGCAGCTGGCCTACGGCTTCAACTACTACGGCACCTGCGGCACCAACCGCGACGAGTTCGTGATCGTGCGCAAGATGGACAAGGTGGATTGGCTGGACGATGAACAGGGAAGTTCGAGTGTCGCGGGCGCAGGACGCGCAGGAGCGACCGGTGAGGCCGTACCGGCCGCCGCCAAGGAGGTGGTGTGATGAAGGTCCGTGCACAGATCGCGATGGTGCTGAACCTGGACAAGTGCATCGGCTGCCATACCTGCTCGATCACCTGCAAGAACGTCTGGACCTCGCGCGAGGGCGTCGAGTACGCCTGGTTCAACAACGTGGAAACCAAGCCGGGCATCGGCTACCCCAAGGAATGGGAGAACCAGGACAAGTGGAACGGCGGCTGGGTGCGCACCCGCGCCGGCAAGCTGGTGCCGCGTGCCGGCGGCCGCTGGCGGATGCTGGCCAAGATCTTCGCCAACCCGGACCTGCCACAGATCGACGACTACTACGAGCCGTTTGATTTCGACTACCAGAACCTGCACACCGCCAAGGACAGCCAGCACCAGCCCACCGCGCGGCCGCGCTCGCTGATCAGTGGCGAGCGCATGCAGAAGATCGAGTGGGGCCCGAACTGGGAGGAGATCCTGGGTTCGGAGTTCAGCAAGCGCTCGCGCGACTACAACTTCGACCAGGTGCAGAAGGAGATCTACGGCGCCTTCGAGAAGACCTTCATGATGTACCTGCCGCGCCTGTGCGAGCACTGCCTGAACCCGGCGTGCGTGTCGGCGTGCCCGTCGGGTGCGATCTACAAGCGCGAGGAAGATGGCATCGTGCTGATCGACCAGGACAAATGCCGTGGCTGGCGCATGTGCGTGTCGGCCTGTCCGTACAAGAAGATCTACTACAACTGGAAGAGCGGCAAGTCGGAGAAGTGCATCTTCTGCTACCCGCGCATCGAGATGGGCGAGCCGACCGTGTGTTCGGAAACCTGCGTGGGCCGCATCCGCTACCTGGGCGTGATGCTGTATGACGCCGACCGCATCGCCGAGGCCGCTTCGGTGGCCGCCGAGAAAGACCTGTACCAGGCCCACCTGGACATCTTCCTGGACCCGAACGATCCGGCGGTGATCGCTGCGGCGCGCAAGGAAGGCATCCCGGACAGCTGGCTGGATGCGGCCAAGCAGTCGCCGGTGTACAAGCTGGCGATCGACTGGAAGCTGGCGCTGCCGCTGCACCCGGAATACCGCACGCTGCCGATGGTCTGGTATGTGCCACCGCTGTCGCCGATCCAGTCGGCCGCCGAACGTGGCCGCGTGGGCATGAGTGGCGAGCTGCCGGACGTGGCCTCGCTGCGCATCCCGATGCGTTACCTGGCCAATCTGCTGACGGCCGGTGACGAGGCGCCGGTGGTGCGTGCGCTGGAACGGCTGATGGCGATGCGTGCCTGGCGCCGGGCCAAGAACGTGGACGGCGTGGAAGACACCGCAGTGCTGGAGCAGACCGGGCTGAGCATTGCCCAGGTCGAAGAGATGTATCGCTACCTGGCCATCGCCAATTACGAGGACCGTTTCGTGATTCCGACCGGCCACCGCGAGTACGCCAACGATGCCTTCGGCGAGCGCGGCGGCTGCGGCTTCACCTTCGGCAACGGCTGCAACGGTGACAGCCCGGCCGACCTGTTCGGCCAGCGCAAGAGCACGACCTTCGTGGTGGACAAGGGCCCGAACCACCGCCGCAAGGAGGTGGTGTGATGAGCGTGCTCAAGCTGGTCGGGGTGCTGCTGGACTACCCCCGTGAAGAACTGTGGCAGCACGGCGAGGAACTGCTCGCCGCCTGCGACGACCCGGCGCTGGGCGCCGCCCGCCGCCAGCAGCTGCGCAGCTTCGTGCAGCAGCTGCTGGACACCGATGCGCTGGATGCACAGGCCGCATGGCTGGCCAGTTTCGACCGCGGCCGTTCGATGAGCCTGCTGCTGTTCGAACACATCCATGGCGAGTCGCGCGACCGCGGCCAGGCCATGGTCGATCTGGTCGAGACCTACCGCCGCAACGGCTTCGAACTGGATGCGCGCGAGCTGCCGGACTACCTGCCGCTGCTGCTGGAGTTCCTGGCCCATCGCCCTGGCAGCGAGGCCCGCGAGTGGCTGCACCACATCGGCCATATCGCCGGGATGCTGGCGGCGCGTGCCGCCGAGCGTGAGCTGCCGCACCGGGTGCTGTTCGAGATCCTGGTCGAAGCCGGCGACGGCAAGGCCGATCTGCAGGCGCTGCGCCAGCGTGCCAGCGAGGAAGTCCGCGACGATACCGCCGAGGCCATGGACCGCTTGTGGGAGGAGGAGGCGGTGCGCTTCGGCGCCGAAGCCCCTGCCGAGGACTGCAAGCCGCCCGTGCGTTCGCCGGCCCGGCCTTCGCATCGAGAGGTCCAGCCATGAGTTACTCCCTGCATCAATTCGCCTTCCAGTACTACCCGTACATCGCCGTGGCGGTGCTGCTGATCGGCAGCTGGGCGCGCTACGACAAGGCCATGTACACCTGGCGCACCGGCTCCAGCCAGATGCTGTCGGACAAGGGCATGCGGATCGGCAGCAACTGCTTCCACATCGGCATCCTGGCCATCCTCGGTGGCCATCTGGTCGGTCTGCTGACCCCGCACGCGGTGTACGAGCACTTCATCACGTCGTCGCAGAAGCAGATGCTGGCGATGGTGGTTGGTGGTGTGTTCGGCGCACTGTGCTTCATCGGCATCAGCATCCTGCTGGTTCGCCGCCTGTTCAATGCGCGCGTGCGTGCCACTGGCAGCTTTGGCGACACCCTGGTGCTGGTGCTGCTGTTCGCCCAGCTGTGCCTGGGCCTGTACAGCATCCGCGTCTCGTCCGGCCACCTGGACGGTGGGGTGATGGTGCAGCTGGCCGAGTGGGCGCAGCACATCGTGACCTTCCGCGCCGGTGCCGCCGACTATATCGAGGGCGTCAGCTGGGTCTACAAGATGCACATTTTCCTGGGCCTGACCCTGTTCCTGATCGCGCCGTTCACCCGCCTGGTGCACGTGTGGAGCATTCCTGTCAGCTACCTGTGGCGGCCCTACCAGGTGGTGCGCCGCCGCCAGGCCACGCTGCGCTACGGTCCGCGGGAGTAAGCCATGGGCAGCCTGCCGAAATTCCTGCCGATCACCGTGATCGACTCCAATGCCCCGGTTCCGGCCGAGGCCCATTCGCACCATCACGACGCGGCGGAGCAGGGACCGCGCTCGCTCGGGCAGCCGGCACCGTGCCGGTTGTTCGTGGACGAGACCGCGATCAGCGAGGCCGATATCGCCCGCGAGATGCAGCACCACCGGGCGATGCGCCCGGAACAGTCACGTGCCGAGGCGGCACGTGCACTGGTGGTGCGCGAGCTGCTGCGCCTGGAAGCGCAGCGGCTGGGCCTGCAGGCACCGGAGGGCAACCGGGTCAGCGACGAGGAAGTGCTGATCCAGCAACTGCTGGAAGACGCGATCGAAGACCGCGTGCCGACCGATGAGGACTGTCGCCGCTACTTCGAGCAGAACCCGGAGCGCTTCCGCTCGCCTGACCGCGTGCGCCTGCGCCATATCCTGCTGGCTGCGCCGGCCGACGACGTGGCCGGGCGCTTCGCCGCACGCACCGAAGGCGAGCGGCTGGTCGGACTGCTGAAGGAGTCGCCGCACCTGTTCGCCGATTTCGCCCTGCGCCATTCGCGCTGCCCGTCCAGCAGCGAGGGCGGCGACCTGGGCTGGCTGCAGCGCGGGCAGACCACGCCGGAGTTCGACCGCCAGGTGTTCCGGCTGCGCGAGGGCATGGCGGGATTTCCGGTGGAATCGCGCTGGGGCTACCACGTGGTCTGCGTCGATGCCCGCGAGGAAGGCCAGCCGCAGCCGTTCGAGGCGGTGCTGCCGCAGCTGCGTGATTACCTGGAACTGCAGGTGCGCCAGCGCGAGGTTCAGGCCTACCTGCTGCAGCTGCAGGAGCGCTACCCGGTGCGCGGGCTGGACGAGATCGACGCCGAAGCGGATATCGGCTGAACCCCATTGAACGAGGAGACCCCATGAACCAGGCCCTTGCCCCCGCCAGTGCCGGGCAGCAGCAGCGTGCGCTGTGGCTGAGCACGTTCGCCTTCACCGTGTGCTTTGCGGTGTGGATGATCTTTTCGATCATCGGCATCCAGATCAGTCAACAGCTCGGTTTGAATGACACCCAGTTCGGCCTGCTGATCGCCACGCCGGTGCTGACCGGCTCGGTCAGCCGCGTCTTCCTCGGCATCTGGTCCGACCAGTTCGGTGGCCGCAAGGTGATGGCGCTGGTGATGCTGTGTGGCGCGGTGGCCACCTGGATGCTGACCTATGCGCACACCTACCCGCAGTTCCTGTTTGCCGCGCTGTGCGTGGGTATTGCCGGTGGCAATTTCTCGGTGGGCGTGGCCTACGTGTCCAAATTCTTCCCGGCCAGCAAGCAGGGCACCGCGCTGGGCATCTTCGGCGCCGGCAACATCGGCTCGGCGGTGACCAAGCTGCTGGCGCCGTTGGTGATGGTGGCCGCCGGCTGGACCATGGTCGCCAAGGTCTGGGCGGTCGCGCTGGCGGTCACGGCGGTGCTGTTCTTCCTTTTCAGCAAGGAAGATCCGTCACTGGAACAGCGTCGCCGCGAAGGCGTGAAACCGGTGCCGTTCGCCGAGCAGATGGCGCCGCTGAAGAACCTGCAGGTCTGGCGGTTCTCGCTGTACTACTTCTTCGTGTTCGGTGGCTTCGTGGCGCTGGCGCTGTGGCTGCCGCACTACCTGGTGGGCGCCTACGGCATGGACGTGGGCCACGCCGGCATGCTGGCGGCGTGCTATTCGATCCCGGCGAGCCTGTTCCGGGTGGTCGGTGGCTGGATGTCGGACCGGATGGGTGCGCGCCGGGTGATGTACTGGACCTTCGGTGTGTCGGCCATCTGCACCTTCCTGCTGGCCTATCCGGATACCGAATATGTGGTGAAAGGCATCCACGGCCCGATCCACTTCCATCTGGCCATCGGCGTGGTGATGTTCACCGTGCTGGTGTTCGTGCTGGGCTTCTTCATGTCACTGGGCAAGGCCGCGGTGTACAAGCACATTCCGGTGTATTACCCGCAGCACGTGGGTGCGGTGGGTGGTGTGGTCGGCATGATCGGCGGACTTGGTGGCTTCATCCTGCCGATCGTGTTCGGGGCCTTGAATGACGCCCTGGGCATCTGGAGCAGCTGTTTCATGTTGCTGTTCGTGCTGGTGGCGGCTGCACTGGCGTGGATGCATTTTGCTATTCGCCGCATGGAGCGCCGTCACTTCCCGCAGATCGACCGCGAGACCGACCTGCCCGAAGCCATTGATGCGGCCGCCGCCGAGCGGGTGCGTGGCGGTTGAACGGGGTTGCCGGCCAGCGGCCGAAAGGGTAGTGCCGGCCGCTGGCCGGCATGAACCTACCGATGCGCCACGCTTGATTTCAATCAGGGCCACGCGAAGAGGAACGCCCGAAGATGTGTGCCATGAGCTTCCACGTTGACGAGAGCGAGGACACTGCGCTGCAGGCGGCATTGCTGCGGCAGCCCCGGCACGTGCTGTTCCCGCCTGCGGACCAGTTCAGCACCGGATTTGGTGAAAGCGGCTGGCGCGCCGCCGTGGGCGCCAGCAACGAGCACCTGATCCCGCGTGGCTTGACCCTCGGCTTCCAGGCCGGTCGCGGCGGACGCGATGTGCCGCCACAGGCGTATCTGGACACCTTGCTGCTGGCCCTGCAGCTGCAGGCCGATGCCCTGGCCGAGGACCGCGAAGTCGTGGCGATGGTGTTGCAGCTGGGATTGGCCGAGACGTTGCCGCCGCCGCAGCTCGGCCAGCTGCTGGACGCCGTGCCGCAGCACCTGCGCACGGTGGCGCGCCCGCAGGTGGAGGTGCGGCTGGACGCCGGCAGCGCGCTGTCACCGGCGCAGCTGCGCGCGGTGGGTTGCACCCGCCTGAACGTGATCGACCGTGCCGATGCGCCGGGGCCGACCCTGCTGGTACAGGCGCGGCAGGTCGGCTTCACCGCGCGCTACTACCAGCTGCGCGTGCCCGCCTGTGAGGACACCGGTTTCATCGAACGTCTGCATGAGGTGCTGGCCGAAGCACCCGAGCGCATCCTGCTGCCGGCACCGTGCGCGCTACCGCAGCGTCCGTCGGCAGCGCATTGGCTGCAGGCCTGGCGCCTGCTGCGCGATGCCGGCTATGAGCCCATCGGCGGCGACCACTACCAGCGTGGCGACCTGCCCAATCCGCATGGGCCCGGCGATGGCCAGCGCCACCGTGACCTGGCGGGTGTGCCACGGCGTGACCGCAGCGACTTCATTGGCCTTGGCCTGTCTGCCTGCAGCCAGATCGGCGAAGTGTTCTACCGGCTGGAGGACGAGCTGGGTGAATGGCGGGCGCGCCTGCAGTCCGGTCACATGGGCGTGGCCGCGGGCCTGATCCTGTCCGAGGACGAGCGGCTTGCGGCCGAGGTGGCACAGAGCATCGCCTGCGACCATGCGCTCGATGCGGCTGCATTCGAGTGGCGTAATGATGAACCCTTCGAGGAATGCTTCGCCGAACAGCTGCCGGCGCTGTCGCCGCTGCTGGCGCGCGGCTGGGCGCAGTGGGATGCACGCGTACTGCGGCTGGCCGAAGAAGGGCGGTTGCTGTGGCGTATGATGGCCGCATGCTTCCGGCCGGCGGCCGCCATCGCTTGAGTCCTGCCCCGATGTCTTCAACTCCGCCTTCCCAGGGTCGCCTCGGCCGGGCCACGCCGAACCCCGCCGCCGCCGATGATGGCGACGCGCTGCACTTCTGCAGTACCTGTGCATTTTCCGATGCCTGCATGTCGCAGGGTTATGACAAGACCGCGCTGGGCGATCTGCACGTCCTGGTCGACCACGTTGGCCCGTTCCATGCGGGTGACTACATCTTCCGCGCCGGTGAGTCGTTCGATTCGATCGCTGCGGTGCGCGCCGGTATGGTCAAGACCTTCGTCGATGACAGCCAGGGCAACGAGCAGGTGCTGGGCTTCAGCCTGCCGGGCGAAGTGATCGGCCTCAATGCGATCCACGGTTCGCGCTTCCCCTGCAATGCGGTGGCGCTGGACACCGTGCACCTGTGCCGCATCTCGTTCCCCAAGCTGAGCCTGCTGGCCACGCGCATGCCGGGGCTGCAGGCCAAGCTGTTCAGCCTGCTCAGTGCGGAGATCGGCAAGGTCGCCACGCTTGCCGCCAACCACCGTACCGAAGAGCGCATGGCCGCATTCCTGCTGGACATGTCCGAGCGTTACGCGCGGCGCGGTTTTTCCGCCACGCGCTTCAACCTGACCATGGCGCGTACCGAGATTGCCAACTACCTGCGGATGGCGCCGGAAACCGCCAGCCGCGTGCTGCGCCGCCTGAGCGATGATGGGATCATCGCGGTGAAGCAGCGTGAGATCCTGCTGCTGCAGCCCGAGCGCCTGGCGGCGCTGGCGGTGGCCGACGAATCCGATCCGAACTGAGCCTGGCCGGGAGCCGACGATGAAACGCGCTGGATTGTTGTTGCTGGGACTGCTGGCCACGCTGCCAGCCTGGGCGGCCGACCTGACGGTGTCGGCGGCATCGAGCCTGACCGAGAGCTTCCGCGAACTCGGCGCCGCCTATGAGAAGGCGCACCCGGGAACCAAGGTCGATTTCAACTTCGCCGCGTCCGGCGTACTGCTGCAGCAGATCAGCCGCGGCGCGCCGGTGGACGTGTTCGCCTCGGCCGATGAAACCACGATGGACCAGGCCCAGCAGCAGGACCTGCTGGCGCCCGGTACCCGCGAGGTATTCGCGGTGAACGCGCTGTGGGTGGTGGTGCCGCCGCAGGCCAAGGCCGCGCCGCGTACCCTGAAGGATCTGGCCGGTGGCAACGTGCAGCGCATCGCACTGGGCAACCCGGACAGTGTTCCGGTCGGCCGCTATGCCAAGGGCGCGCTGGAAGCAGCGGGCCTGTGGCCGTCGGTGCAGGGCAGGGTCATCACCACGCAGAACGTGCGCCAGTCGCTGGACTACGTGGCGCGCGGTGAAGTGGATGCCGGCTTCGTCTATGCCACCGATGCACAGGCCATGCCCGACCGGGTGCGCCGTGCCTTCGCGGTGCCGGTGGTCGGGCGCATCGCCTATCCGCTGGCGGTGACCAAGGCCAGCGCGCAGCCGGCGGAGGCCCAGCGGTTTGCCACCTTCGTGCGTTCGGCGCAGGGCCAGGCGATCCTGGCCAAGCACGGATTCGGCAAGCCCTGAGGCATGGATCTCGACTGGAGCGCGCTGGGGTTGTCGCTGAAGGTGGCCGGCTGGGCCACCGCGATCAATCTGGTGCTGGGCGTGGCACTGGGCGCGCTGCTGGCGCGTCGGCGCTTTCCCGGCCGCGAGCTACTGGATTCGCTGCTGACCCTGCCAATGGTGTTGCCGCCGACGGTGCTGGGCTATTACCTGCTGGTGCTGATCGGCCGTAATGGACCGATCGGTGCGTGGCTGCAGTCGTGGTTCGGCATCAACCTGGTGTTTACCTGGCAGGCGGCGGTGATCGCTGCGGCGGTGGCCTCGCTGCCGCTGGTGTTCAAGCCGGCACGCGCGGCGTTCGAGGAAGTGGACGGACAGCTGGAGCAGGCCGCACGCACGCTTGGTGTGTCCGAAGCGGCGGTGTTCTTCCGCATCACGCTGCCGCTGGCCTGGCGCGGCATCCTCGCCGGCCTGCTGCTGGCATTTGCCCGTGCGATGGGCGAGTTCGGCGCCACGCTGATGGTGGCCGGCAGCATTCCGGGCCGCACGCAGACGCTGTCGATCGCCATCTACGAAGCGGTGCAGGCCGGTCAGGACGGCAAGGCCAATGCGCTGGTGATCCTGACCTCGGTGGTGTGCATCGTGATCCTGCTGCTGGCCGCACGGCTGGTGGGCGGGCGTCGCCGGGAGCTGCGCGATGTGGCTTGATCTGCAGGTGCAGCGCCGACTGCAGGCGGCCGGCCAGAGTTTCGTGCTGGACGTAGCTTTGCAGTGCACGCAGCGGCAGGTGGTGCTGTTCGGGCCCTCGGGCGCGGGCAAGAGCCTGACCCTGAAGGCAGCGGCCGGGCTGCTGAGGCCGGGCCAGGGCCACGTGCGCCTGCAGGGGCAGACCTTGTTTGACGCGGCGGCCGGCGTGGACCTGCCACCGCAGCGCCGCCGGCTGGGCTATGTCTTCCAGGACTATGCGTTGTTCCCACACCTGAGCGTGCGCCAGAACGTGGCGTTCGGTCTGCAGAAGGGCTGGCTCAATCCACGCACCGGGCAGCGCTTTGATGCAGTGGAGCAATGGTTGCACGCATTCCGCATCGACACAGTGGGCGATCTGCTGCCCTCGCAGGTCTCCGGCGGGCAACGTCAGCGTACCGCCTTGGCACGAGCCCTGGTGACGCAGCCGCAGGCACTGCTGCTGGATGAGCCGTTCTCCGCGCTGGACCATGATCTGCGCCAGCACCTGCGCCAGGAGCTGGAGACCGTGCTGGACAAGACCGGCATCCCGTTGCTATTGATCAGCCACGACCCGCAGGATGTGGCCATGTTCGGCCAGCAGGTGGCACGCGTCGTCGACGGTCGCATCGTCGGCGATTGATCCGTGATGGACGCACTGGCGAGGGTTGGTTGCATCTGATGGTAGTGCCGGCCGCTGGCCGGCAACCACGGATTCCGGAGCAGCCGGCCAGCGGCCGGCTCTACCGGTTCAGGGGTTCCGCGACGCACGGGCGATGGTTGTCTACAGCTGATGGTAGTGCCGGCCGCTGGCCGGCAACCACGGATTCCGGAGCAGCCGGCCAGCGGCCGGCTCTACCGGCTCAGGGGTTTCGCGACGCACAGGCGATGGTTGACTACAGCTGATGGTAGTGCCGGCCGCTGGCCGGCAACCATGGAATCCGGAGCAGCCGGCCAGCGGCCGGCTCTACCGGCTCAGGGGTTTCGCGACGCACGGGCGATGGTTGACTACAGCTGATGGTAGTGCCGGCCGCTGGCCGGCAACCATGGAATCCGGAGCAGCCGGCCAGAGGCCGGCTCTACCAATCCAGCGTTCGGGCAATCCAGTGGAATGGATCAATACAGCTCGCAGTGCGTGCGGCCTTCACCTCGTAGCGCGTCCCAGTGCCCTTCGCCAACGATGGCATCGATGGCCTCGCGCACCGCGCCTTCCAGGTGGCTCTTGTTGCCGCACAGGTACAGGTGCCCACCGCGGGCCAGCACATCGCGCACTTCGGCGGCGCGCTGCTGCAGCACATGCTGCACATAGACCTTCTCGGCCCCATCGCGCGAGAACGCGGTATGCAGGCCGGCCAGCACACCGCGCGCGCGCCAGTCCTGCAGCTGCTCGCGGTACAGGTAATCGTGCTGGCTGTGCTTCTCGCCGAACACCAGGTGTACTTCGCGTTCGCAGGCGTTGGCCTGCAGCTCCTGCATCAGGCCCATCAACGGCGCGATGCCGGTGCCGGTGCCAACCAGCAGCAATGGCGCTTCGCCGGTATCGGGAAGATGGAAGCCGGGATTTGAACGGCAGTACGCGCGCGCGTGGTCGCCGCCGTGCAGCAGGCTGCCGGTGGCAGTGCCGAAGCGCTCGCGGCCGCGCAGGGTGTAGCGCACTTCGCGCACGCACAGGCTCAGCTGGTCGTCGCAGGGGTGTGAGGCGATGGAATAGGCGCGCGGCAGTCGCGGTGACAGCAGTTCGCGCAACCGGGCCAGCGGCACGCTGTCCGGGGTAGCGTGGTCCTGCAGCACGTCCAGCAGGTCCAGCCCGTGCAGGTAGGCGTCCAGCTCGCGCTTCTGGCTGACCTTCAGCAGACCCTTCAGCAGCTCGCTGCCGCCGAGCCTGGCCAGTTCGCGCAGCACGCCCTTGCTCAGCAGGCGCAGCTCGCGGTCATGCAGGGTGGCGACGGCGCTGGCGTCGCCGTACCAGGTAGCCAGCGCCTGCAGCAACACGGGGTCGTTCTCCGGCACCACGTGCAGGGTGTCACCGGCGCGGTACGCCATGCCACTGCCGGCAATGTCCAGTTGCAGGTGCCAGGCGGCCGGGTCGCTGCTGTTCAAGCGGCGGCGTTCGAGAATGGGGGCGGCAAAGGCATTGTCTTCGCCATAGGCGGTGACCTGCAGGTGCAGGTCCTGGCCAGCGTCGAGGTCGCCATCCAGAACCTGGCCCAGCACCGGCTGCCATTGCTGGAAGAACTGCTCGTAACCCAGGTCGGCATCCACGCGGTGCAGCAGCGGCTGCGCCTGGCGCTCGCTCAGCGCGGCATCCAGCGCCTTGGTGAAGCCGCAGAAGCTGGGGTAGCCGGTGTCACCGAGGCCGAACACCGCATAGCGCAGGCCGCTCAGTGTTGGAGTCTGGCGCAGGGTTTCAAAGAACTGTTCGCCGTTGGCCGGCGGTTCACCGTCACCGAACGAGCTGGAGATCGCCAGCAGCACATCGCCGTGACCGAGGCTGGCCACGTCGATATCGTTGAACGGGAGCACCTGCGGCGCGTGCGGCTGCAGGTCCGCGCCCAGGCGCTGGGCCAGGGCGCGGGCATTGCCCGACTCGGACGCGAAACCCACCAGCAGGCGGCTGAAGGGCGTACTGGTCGGGAGAGCGTTCACGCGGCCTCGTAGAAGTCGTCGAACTTTTCCTTGCTGAACTCGACCAGGTCGTAGTTCTGCATCAGGTCGTTCACCACGCGACGGATGCTGATGTACGAGGTGATGTTGCCGTCGGCGTCGAACAGCGGCTGCACGGTGGTGTCGACCACGTAGAGCACGCCGCCCTTGCCGAGGTTGGGCACGATGCCGGTCCAGGTCTTGCCGGCCTTGATGGTGTCCCACATGTCCTTGTAGACCGCCTTGGGCACATCCGGATGGCGCACGATGCTGTGCGGCTGACCGATCAGCTCCTCGCGCGCGAACCCGGTGAGCGTGCAGAACAGGTCGTTGGCGTAGGTGATGTTGCCCTGCAGGTCGGTGGTGGAGATCACCATGACGTTCTGCATGGAATTCAGCAGCTGGGCGTTGTCGGGGGTGTAGCTCATCGCAGGTCCTTTGGATGCCGGTGACGCCGGCGTATTGGGTTCCTGCATAGAGATACGCCCGCGCAGCGGCGGGCGGATTGACATTGATCAAGCGGGTGGCTGGATCGGCTGCGACCGGGTGTCGCAGGGGTGTTCCGCCGGGCATGGCCCGGCGCTACCAGGGTGGCGGTGCAAGGGTAGCGCCGGGCCATGCCCGGCGAAGAGGCATCAGCCCATCAGGTAACGCAACACGCCGGCCGACACCACGCCGATCAACACCGTGGGCAGCATTGAAAAGCGCGTGGCGACCAGTAGCGTGATGGCGAGCGCGGCCAGATCAGCCGGCTTGTCGGCAACGAAGTCCGGGGCGATCACCGAGATCAGCACGCAGCCCGGCGCGGCTTCCATCACCGTCACCGCGCGCTTGCTCAACGTGCGGTTACGCAGAGCGAGAAAGCCGACGATGCGGGTCAGGTAGGTCGCCGCGGCCATCAGCACGATGGTCAGCACCGAGGTCCAGTGGATCAGTCCGTTGAAGAACATGCCGCGTCCTCCGCCAGCAGCCAGGCTGCCGCCAGGCCGGCCAGTGCGCCGCTGGCCACGTACCACGCACCCGGCACCAGCAGGTAAGTGGCGGCGGCCACCACCAGGCTGACCAGCCACGGCCGCGCGGCCTTCATGCCCTGCCACATGCCGCGCAGCAGGACCAGGAACACGGCCGGGAAGGCCATGTCAAAACCATAGGCGTGGATGTCGCCCAGCATCGGGCCGACGATCGCGCCCAGCGCGGTACAGGCCACCCAGACCGTGTACAGGCCGGCCGAGACGCCCAGGTAGTAGGAAAGGCTGAAGCCGAGCGCACGGCGGCGCGCATCGGCCACGCCCATCGCCCAGCTTTCGTCGCACATGAAGAACAGGGCCGGCAGCACGCGACGGCGCGGCAGGTGCTGCAGCAGCGGGGCAAGGCTGGCACCCATCAGCAGGTGGCGGCTGTTGACCAGCGCGGTGATCACCACGATCAGCGCGATATGCGGCGGCGAGCTCCACAGTTCGACGGCGGCGAATTCCGAGCCGCCGGCGAAGTTGAGGCCGGTCATCAATGGCACTTCCAGTGCGCTCAGCCCCTTCTGTGCCGCCTGGGCGCCGAGCACCAGGGCGAACGGAATGAAGCCGATCATCACCGGCACGGCAGCGCGAAGGCCGCGCAGGAATTCGGCACGCGGCGCGGTATCGCAGGTGTCGGGCAGGGGGAGGGTGGTACGGGCGTCCATGGAACGGCACAACGAGGTAGGGGTGGCCCATGCTAGCGGTCCGATCGCGAAATCGGGTTGCGTTGATGCCATTCGATTCGAGAATATTGAGATTCCATGCGGCCAGGGTCGCCAAAGGTGAAATCCAATGCAGTACCAGCTCGACAACCTTGATCGCCGCATCCTCGACGCCTTGCAGGGTGACGGCCGCCTGCAGAACCTGGAGCTGGCCCGGCAGGTGGGCCTTTCGCCCTCGGCCTGTCTGCGCCGGGTGCGATTGCTGGAGGAAGGCGGCTACATCGACCGCTACGTGGCCCTGTTGAACGAGGCCAAAGTGGGCCGTGGCTTCACGGTGTTCGTGCGGGTCTGGCTGCGCGGGCAGGACGAGGACACCACTAACCACTTCATCAACAGCATCAAGTCTTTCCCGGAAGTGCTTGAATGCCATCTGATGGCCGGTGACTGCGACTTCCTGCTGCGGGTGGCGGTGGCCGATCTTGATGCCTACCGCCAGTTCCAGATGCAGCACTTGAACCGGATTACCGGGGTGCAGAACACCAAGACCGAGATCCCGATGCAGCGGATCAAGCAGACGACCCAGCTGCCGCTTTGAGGGATGGGTGATTTCTGGCCGGGTTGCACCCGGCACCCGCAGAGGCAACAGCCGGAGCAACCGCAACGGCAACAGCGATGTTCCCTGGGGCGGCGGGGCGGTGTGGCCAGGCAGGACACGCCGTAAACCCTTCCTTGGGGGCTCGGTGGCGCCATCCATGGCGCCAACGGTCCTGCCTGGCCACACCGCCCCGCTGCCTGACAGTTCCCCGCGACCTGTCGGGGTCGGATCCCGTTGCTGCGCAACGGGCTCTGACCCCAGGAGCAGATGAAGATGTCTGTTCGCTCTATTGATTGATTGCTGATTCGTGGGGGGCGTCACGAAGCCTGCCTCGATACCAGGCCGTAGGCAGCGGTCATCGCAATGACATCTGGCACCGGTACGGTTTGAGCCCGCTTGCTGGTCGCGCGCGGGCCGGGTCTTCGGTCGTGTCGCGCGTCCACTGCAGCTGCTGTCGCTGCCGAGGGTCATGTGTTCTACGTCAGGGGGCTGAATGGACACCATGCGGTCAGAACTTGGAAGGTGGCCATCGCCGCATGGTTGCTGCTGTCCTTTGCCGCTGCCGCACAGGACGGTGTTCATGCCTACGACATCCCTGCGCAGCCGCTGGAACAGGCGGTCGAGCGCTTCAGTGTCATCAGCGGGTGGTCGGTGATGTACCCGGGCGACCTCGCTGCTGGGCGCAGCAGTCACGCATTGAGGGCCAGCTTGCCGGCACTCCCCGCGTTGCAGGCGCTGCTGCAGGGCACCGGCATCGAGGCCGAGATGATCGGTGAGCAGCGCGTGGTGCTGCGCCGGGGCACGCCCTCGGTCGCCGAACCCGGTACTGGTGCCGAACTTCCCGAGGCCGAGCTTCGGCGTCGCTATGGCGGGCTGCAGCAGCGCCTGCGTGCGGCGTTCTGTGACGACCCCGAGATCGCGCCGGGCCACTATGCCGCGACGCTGCTCTTCCACGTCGACAGCGAAGGCCAGGTGCATGCGCCCGAGCTGCTCTCAGGCAGTGGCAGCACCCGCCGTGATGCGCGCCTGCTGCAGGCGCTGCAGGGCCTGGTGCTGGCGCCCGATGCCGCCGCGCTGCCGCAGCCGGTGACGCTGCAGATCCGACCTTCCGGCACCGACCACGACTGTGGCCGGCGCTCGCCCCTTCCATGACTTCAAGGATTCGAACATGAGCAACGGTACGGCTGGGGCAGTTGACCTGATGGACCACCTTCTGGGGGCCTACGACGAGCTGAAGCGCCGCCTGGTGCGCAAGCTCGGCTCGGAAGAACTGGCCGGTGATGCACTGCAGGACACCTGGATGCGTCTAAGTGCTCGTCGTGACCGGTTGGATGCGGTGCAGAACCCGGCGGCCTACCTGCTGCGCATGGCGATGAACACGGTGATCGACCGCCAGCGGGCCGATCATCGCCTGCTGAGCCTGGAAGAGGTGGATACGCTGATGGACATGGCCGACCCGGGTCCGGGCCCGGCACAGGCCGCCGAGCTCGAATTCGCGCTGGAGGACATGGTCGGCCTGCTGCAGCGCATGCCCGAGCGCCGCCGCCGCATCCTGCTGGCGATCCGTGTTGATGGCCTGCAGCAGCGTGATGTGGCCGATCACCTCGGCGTGTCGCTGCGGCTGGTGCAGCGTGAACTGAAGGCGGCCCAGGACTATCTGGCCGAGCGCAGCGGGCAGGGGCGCCAGGTGCGGTTCTGAGCGGCGGCATCCGTCTACACTTTGACGCCGAGCAGAACCCCGCAGCGTGCGGGTCCGGCATGAGCCCCCATGGATCCTGACGATCGCCCGCAACGCCCGCTGGATGCCGTCGAGCGTCAGGCCCACGCGTGGGTGGTGCGCCTGACCTCGGGCGAAGCCACCGCCGCCGACGGGCGCAGGTTCCGGGCGTGGTGCGAGGCCGATCCTCTCCATCGTGAAGCATTCGGCCGCGCGCGCCGGCAATGGGAGCAGGTGCGCCTGGCCGGCGAGCAGCTGCCCGCCGCTGCGCGCCAGGCAATTGCCGCGAGTCCTGCGCAGCGCTGGAGCCGTCGTGCCTTCCTCGGTGCAGCGATTGCCGCCCCGGCCAGTCTGGTAGTGGTGGCGGCGATCCGCCCACCGCTGGGGCTGTGGCCATCGGTGACGGCGATGGCGGCCGACTTCCATACCGGCACCGGTGAGCGGCTGCAGATCGCGCCTTCGCCACAGCTGAAGATTGAGCTGGACACCCAGAGCAGCCTGCGCCGCCGTGAGGACGCGCAGGGCGAAGGCTTCGAGCTCGTACAGGGCCAGGCCGCGATCGAAACCCAGCCTGGCCTGCGCCTTGCATTGTTCGCTGGACCGGGCTGCGTGATCGCTGATGAAGGTGCGGTGCGCCTCGACGTACGCAACACCCATGGCCAGGTGCGGGTGACCTGCCTGCAGGGCAGCGCCCGCATCGAGCATTCGCAGGGCCGGCTGCAGCTGCAGGCGGGCCAGCAGACCCAGTACGACGAGCGCCTCAGTGGCGTGGTGGCCGAGGCCGTGGCCTCGGACGTGAGCGCCTGGACCGAAGGCATGCTGGTGTTTCGCCGCGCGCCGCTGCACGAGGTGGTGGACGAGATCAACCGCTATCGCCGTGGCAAGGTAATGCTGGGCGAATCGGCATTGGCCCGCGCGCCGGTCAGCGGCCGCTTCCGCATCGATGATCCCGATGCAGCGCTGGAGCAGCTGCGACTGACGATGTCACTGGATCTGCGTCGCTTTCCGGGTGGCATTGCCGTCCTTGGTTAGATGAAGACGCTGCCCGTGCGCGTCGCGCGGGGCTGTTGCAAGCAAGGAGAAGCCAAGGATGCGCAACGAGACCATCGGTGTGCTGGATCTGCGTCGCAACCTGTCGGCGTTGCTGGAAACCACGCAGCGGCGGCCGTTGATGGTGCATCGCTATGGATCGCCCTGGGTGTGCGTGGTGTCCGATGCGCACTGGCAACAACAAGCAGTGCTGCTTGAGTTCGATCCGCAGTCACACCCGTTGGCGATGCTGCTGCGCCTGCAGCAGCAGGCTGTGCCGTTGCCCGAAAGTGGCGTGTTGCCGCCGGCGGCGATCGCCCGTGCGCTGTTGCTGGCGGACATGCACGGCATCGATGATCTTCCGCAGCTGCACGAGCAGGTCCAGCAGCAGCGCCTGTGGCACTGGTTTGTGGCCGGCGGCCATGGCGTGATGGACGGCTGGCAGCTGCCAGCGCTGCGTGTCGCGATGGCGTCATGGCTGGATGACGCAGGCATGACCGATGTGCTGGCGGCGTTCGCGCAGCGCAGCGACGTGGCGGTGCTGGCGCGGCGATGCGGTGGCGACGCACCACGGCTGGATCGCGAAACCTGCAGGCGGATGACGTTGCTGTGACGCTGCGGATGAAGCGCCACCCAGTGCACAGAGATGCATTCGCGTTGTCGCTTCACCTGCCTTGTCGACGTCTTCTCCAGAGTACGACGCACCACGCGTCGCGGAGCACAGGCGGCGCTGATGGCAGACAGTCGCAGGATCAATATGCTGGAACTGGATCGCCACCTGAGCCAGTCGCTGGAACAGGCGCGGCATGCACCATTGAACGTGCAGCGCTACGGGCATTCATGGGTCTGGGTGCTGTCCAGCGACGCCTGGGCCGACGCCGCGCGCTGGGCTGCACTGGACAGTTCGTCGCATCCGCTGCTGGCATTGCGCAGGGCGCTCGACCCGCAACTGCGGCCCTGGCCCGAATGTGCGGCGGCGCTGCTGCCGCTTGAGGCCGGTGATGTGCGCGTGCTGCAACGCGCGGCATTGCTGGTGGTGATGCGCGGCCTGAACAGCGCGCAGCGCGTGTACGACGATCTGCGCTACCACCAGGCCTACCGGCAGTTCATCGGCCTCGACCACGGCACGGCCTGGTCGCCGATGCAGTGCGTACGTCTGTTGCAGGCCTGCGCACATCCACTGCTGCGGGCCTGTATCGACGACACGCTGGGCAGCCTTCCATCTCCGTTGCTTGAAGCGGCGTGTGCGCCAGCGGTACGTGCTGCACCGCTGCAGGCACAGCCGCAGCGAATAGCAGGCGGATGTTTATCGTACTGACACATGCACCGCTGACCATGGCGCAGCGGTCTCTTCCAGGATGATGAGGGCGGAACAATGGCAAGGCAGGTGGGTGGTCGCAGGGCTCGGCAGCAGGGTTTCAGCCTGATCGAGATCATGGTGGTGGTAGTGATCATCGGCATCCTTGCCGCATTGATCGTGCCGCGTTTGATGGATCGCCCGGACCAGGCGCGGGTGGTTGCGGCGCGCCAGGATATCGCCGCGCTGATGCAGGCCTTGAAGCTGTTCAAGCTGGACAATGGCCGCTACCCCAGTGCCGAGCAGGGCCTGCAGGCGCTGGTGAAGCCGCCACAGGGCAGCGGCACGATGCCGGTCACGCCGTACCTGGACCGGCTGCCGAATGATCCGTGGGGTCACCCGTACCAGTACCAGATTCCCGGCACCCATGGCGATATCGATGTGTTCTCGCTGGGCGCGGACAGCAAGCCCGGCGGTGACGCCGGGAACGCGGACGTCGGTTCCTGGCAGCTCTGAGGCGCGCCGATGGCAGCCAGGAAGTGTTCGGTTTCGTGCGCCCGCCAGCGCGGCATGGCGGTGATCGTGGCGATGCTGGTGGTGGCGTTGGTGGCCGTGATCGCCACCGCGCTGCTGACCCGGCAGTCGGCGCAGCTGCGCGCGCTGCGTGGCGACCAGCTGCGTGCGCAGGTGCGCATGGCCGTGGATGCGACGCTGGAGCGTGCCGCGCAGCAGCTGCGTGAGGATGTGCGCGAACAGTTGACCACGGTCCGCAACGGGCGCTGGGCGCGGCCATTGCAGCTGCAGGCGCCGTTGCCAGTGCAGCTGCAGCTGGTCGATGCACAGTCCATGTTCAACCTGCGCAACCTGCTGGCCTACGGCAAGCCGGACCCGGAAGCGCGGCGCGCGTTCATCGCGTTGTGCTCCGGGCAGGGCCTGGGGCAGGGTGCCTGTGCGTCTGCGGCGGATCACATCCAGGCTCGCCTGCGCGATGGCGATGTCCAGGCGCAGGCTCCGTTGCCGCGTGAATCACTGATCGAGCAGGCCTTCGCGGGTTCCGATCCAATGGCCGTGCAGGCGTTGGCACGGCGCACCGTGGTGCTGCCTGCGCAGACCCTGGTCAACGCCAACACCAGCGATCTCAGCGTCCTGCAGGCGGTCGTACCCAGTGTCGAATCCAGGCGCCTGCAGGCGCTGCTCGGTGAGCGCGATGGTGGCCATTGGCTGCTCAACCGCGGCGACATCGCCAATCGGCTTCAACTGAGCAACGCGCAGATGGCGGTGGTACCGCTTGGCATCCATAGCGAGTGGTTCCTCGCCGTCGGCCAGGTGCAGGCCGATGGCAGTGTGGTCGACTTCCGCGCGCTGATCTGGCGCGAGTACCGCGACGACAGTGTGCGCGTGCAGCGTGTGTGGACGAGGATCGGTGCATGAGCGTGCAGCTGAGGGTGCGCCTGCCGGCGCTGGAACGCCTGTGTGCCGACAGTGCGGTTGAGTGGGCGCAGTTGCACAAGGGTGGGGTGCTGGCCAAGGGCCGCGACGCATTGGCCGTGCTGGGTCAGCGTCATCCGCAGGCAGGGGTGCTGGCCTGCCTCGATCCGCAGGATCTGATCCTGCTGGAGCTGCAGCTGCCGCCGCTGTCGGGCCGCAGGCTGCAGGCCGCGTTGCAGGGTGAAGTGGAGGCGATGCTGCTGGATGACCTGCAGGAGGTCGCGCTGGCGCATGGTACCCAGGCGGCCGACGGCAGCGTGCCGGTGGCCTGGCTCGGGCAGCAGGCAATCATGCAGGTGCAGCATCTGCTGGCGTCGTGCGGCCTGCAGCTGCAGGCGCTGTATCCGACGCCGCTGCTGCTGCCGTGGAAGGAGGCCCAGGCCACGCTGCAGGCCTGCGGCGAGCACCTGCTGGTGCGCAGCGGGCGCGATCGTGGCGTTGTGCAGTGGTGCGGTGGGCGCGACGTGGGGGCGGTGCTGCAGTCGCTCGCGGCGCGCCTGCAGCAATCCGGGGTGCAGGCCGTGCAATGGATCGACAGCGTGCCGTCGGTGTGGCCGGAGAGTCTGCCGGCAACCGTGGTCGCGCATGAACTACAGGCGTGCGGCCCCCTGCCAGCGTGGTCGTTGCCACTGCCGGGCCGCAGCAGGCAGGCACCGCGGTTGGCAGTCGGCCTGGCAGTGGCGGCGCTGGTGCTGGCGGCGCTGGGCCTGCAGCTGCAGGTCTCGCGCTGGCGCAGCGAGGGCGAGGCGCTGCAGCAGGACATGGCGCGGCAGTTCAGTGCGCGCTTCCCGGAGATCACCGATGTGGTGGACCCGGTACTGCAGGCGCGGCGCGCGCTGGCGGTGCCGTTGCCGGCGCCGCCGTTGCCACCGGTGCAGCGGCAGGTTGCCACCACACTGCAGGCAGTGCCGGAGCTGGGTGGTCAGGTGCGTGGTCTGCATTACACGCCGGGCCAGCTGGAACTGGAGCTGGATGACAACGCACGGATATTGGCCGATGACGCACAACGGCTGGAGCAATGGCAGCAGGCCGTACAGGCGCAGGGTCTGCAACTGGTGTGGGACGCGGGCGGCCGCCTGCGCGTGAGCGGGGGCGGGCAGTGACTGCCAGGACGCTGCGCCTGGGCGAAGGTCTGGCCGGCCTGCAGCAGCGCTGGCAGCGCCTGCCGCCGCGCGACCGGCTGATGCTGTGGGTGATGGTGGTGGCGCTGCTGGCGGCGGGTCTGTGGATGTTGTGGCTGGAGCCACTGCTGAAGCTGCGCACGCATTGGCAGGCCGAACTGCCACGGCTGCAGGCGCAGGCGCGCGTATTGGCGCCGCTGCTGCACGCCCGCGAACGCCAGCAACTGGCGCAGGGGCATCAGCCGACGCTGGCTGGGCTGCGCGGACAGATCAAGACCGCCGGCCTTGCCGACGGACTGCATATCGACGCACGCGACGGGCGCTGGCACCTGCAGGTGCAGGCGGTGCCCGCTGACGCGCTGTGGAACTGGCTGCTGCCCGTGCTGGCCGATCCGGCCATCGAACTGCAGCAGCTGCAATTGACACGCACAGGGGACGCGAACATGCCGGTGGCACGGATTTCCGGAAACATCGTGATGGCACCCACCGTGGGTGGCCGTCCATGAGGGTGATGCGCAGCCTTGCCTGCAGCACCGCGCTGGCCCTGGTGGTGGGCATGGCCCACGTTCCGGCACCGGTGCTGGCGCAGGACGCCCGCGATGAGCCGGTGCAGTTGAACCTGGTGGAGACCGATATCGGCGGTGTACTGCGCATGGCGGCGCGCTTCACCGGTCGCCAGTTTCTGGTCGACCCGCGGGTGACCGGCAAGATGACCGTGGTCTCTGATGGCCCGGTCAGCCGTACCCAGGCTTACCAGTTGCTGCTTGGCGCACTGCGCATGCGTGGCTTTGCCGTGGTCGAGAACGGCGGTGTCAGCCGGGTGGTGCCGCAGGCCGACGCCAAGCTGCTCGGTGGCCGTGTGGGCGCCGGTGGGGCCGGCGGCGAGGTGGCCACGCGCACCTTCGCGCTGCGCTACGAGAATGCCGCCGCGCTGGTAGCGGTGCTGCGGCCGATGATCAGCCCGGACAATCCGATCACTGCCAACCCGGGCAACAACACCCTGGTGATCACCGACTACGCCGACAACCTGGAACGCATCGCGCGGGTGATTGCCAGCGTGGACACTCCGGCGGGCATGGACACCGACGTGGTCAAGCTGCAGCAGGGCATCGCCGTCGACGTGGCGGCGATGGTCGCGCCGCTGCTGGATGCGCAGGGTGCCGAACCCAGCCAGAAGGTGGTGGTGATGGCCGACCCGCGCAGCAATAGCGTGCTTCTGCGCTCCAGCAGCCCCGGCCGTACCCGCCTGGCGCGGCAGCTGGTGGAGAAGCTGGACAAGGCGCAGGACGAGTCCGGCAATCTGCATGTGGTCTACCTGCGCAATGCCCAGGCCAACCAGCTGGCCGGTGTGCTGCGCGGCGTGGTGGCCGGGCAGAGCGATGCACCGGCAATGGGCAGCAACGAAGGCATCACGCCACTGCCCGGCGATGCAAACCGTTCCACACCCGCGCAACCGTCGCAGCCACAGCAGGCCAAGACCGGTGGCAATGCGCTGGAGTCGCAGCGGCTGGACCCGAATCGCCGTGATCCGATTGATGCCGGCAGCACCGGTTTCAGCCAGAACGGCATCTCGGTGCAGGCCGACGTGGCGACCAACACGCTGCTGATCTCGGCGCCCGAACCGGTGTACCGCAACCTGCGGCGCGTGATCGACCAGCTCGACCAGCGCCGTGCACAGGTGCTGGTGGAAAGCCTGATCGTGGAGGTGAACCAGACCGACGCGGCCGAGCTGGGCGTGCAGTGGATGCTGGGCAACGGCCGCACCTTCGGCGGCACCCATTTCGGTGGTACAACCGGCGGCAGCGGCCTGAACACCGCCGCGCGCACCACCCTGGACGTGCTGCCCAAGGACGGCCTGAAGATCGGGGTGATCGACGGCACCATCAACCTGCCCGGCGTCGGCCAGATCCTCAACATGAAGGCGCTGGCCAACGCGCTGCAGAGCAAGGGCGGTGCCAACATCCTGTCCACGCCGAACCTGATGACGCTGGACAACGAAGCGGCCAGCATCATGGTCGGCCAGACCGTACCGTTTGTCAGCGGCCGCTACGTGACCGACGGTGGTGGCGGCAGCAACAACCCGTTCCAGACCATCGTGCGCGAAGACGTGGGCCTGAAGCTGCGGGTTCGCCCGCAGATCTCCGAGGGTGGCACGGTGAAGCTGGACATCTACCAGGAAGTCAGCAGCATCGACGCGCAGAGCGCGAACAGCACGGCCGGCATCATCACCAACAAGCGCGCCCTGGATACCAGCGTGCTGCTGGACGACGGCCAGATCATGGTGCTGGGTGGCCTGCTGGAAGACAGCGTCAGCCATGGCCGTGATGCGGTGCCGGGGCTGGGAAAGATCCCGGTGCTGGGCGCCTTGTTCCGCAGCGACACGCGCAAGCGCGCCAAGACCAACCTGATGGTGTTCCTGCGCCCGCACGTGGTGCGGGACCCTGCCGCCGGGCAGCGCTTGACCCGCGACCGCTACGACTACATGCGCAATGCACAGGCCGGCGCGCAGCCGGTACAGAGCTGGGCACTGCCCGCCTTGTCGGCGCCGCAGCTGCCACCGCAGGACTTGTCTGTGCTCGGCCAGGGCAATGCGCGCGATGGACAGGGCCAGCCGCTGCAGAACACCAGCCTGGCGGCGTTGTATCCGGCCGGTGAGGGCGATGCCCAGCTGGTGCAGTTCGCACAGGGGCTGGACCCGGCGCGTGCCAGCCAGGGCGTGGCGCAGGTGCGGGCACTGGGCCTGCAGGCGTATGCCGAAGCGACGCCCGGCGAGAGCGGGCAACGCCTGCGCGTGCGATTGCCACGCGATCCGGCGACGCTGGACCCGGCACTGCAGCAGCTGCGCGGACTCGGCTACACGCCGGAACTGGTGATCGGGCCGTGAGCGCCGCCGCGCCGCTGCCGTACGCCTGGGTGCGCAGCCATGGCGTGATGCTGTCCGAGGCGGGCGGCGAGGCCGTGTTGCTGGGCACCGCCGAAACTGCGGCGTGGGCCGTGGCCGAACTGCGCCGCCGGCATGGCCCGCTGCCGTTCCAGGCGCTGGATGCAGCGGCCTGGCAGCAGCGGCTGGGTGAGCAGTACCGTGACGGCGGCGATGCCGCTGCCGTGGTCGGCGCCGCTGAAAGCGAAGTCGATCTGGACCGGCTGATGCAGGACATGCCGGAAGTCACCGATCTGCTGGACGCGCAGGACGATGCGCCGGTGATCCGCATGATCAACGCGCTGCTGGCACAGGCCGCACGCGATGGCGCCAGCGACCTGCACATCGAACCATTCGAGACCCACTCGGTGGTGCGCTACCGGGTGGATGGCACCCTGCGCGACATGGTGCAGCCACGGCGCGCACTGCACGCGGCGCTGGTATCGCGCATCAAGATCATGGCGCACCTGGATATCGCCGAGAAGCGCCTGCCGCAGGACGGGCGCATCGCGATCCGCGTGGGCGGTCGGCCGCTGGATATCCGCGTTTCCACCGTGCCGACAGGGCATGGCGAGCGCGCCGTGCTGCGACTGCTGGAGAAGGATGCCGGCCGGCTGCAGCTGCAGCGCCTGGGTATGGCCGATGACACCCTGGCCACGTTCACCGGCCTGATCCGGCAGCCGCATGGCATCGTGCTGGTCACCGGGCCGACCGGCAGCGGCAAGACCACCTCGCTGTACGCGGCGCTGGGCCAGCTCGACAGCAGCACCAGCAACATCCTCACCGTGGAAGACCCGGTGGAGTACGACTTCGCTGGTATCGGCCAGATCCAGGTCAACGCGCGTATCGGCATGAGTTTCGGTACCGCGTTGCGTGCGATCCTGCGCCAGGATCCGGACACCATCATGATCGGTGAGATCCGCGATCTCGAGACCGCGCAGATTGCCGTGCAGTCGTCGCTGACCGGCCATGGCGTGCTGGCCTCGCTGCACACCAATGATGCGATCTCGGCGGTGACCCGTCTGGCCGACATGGGCGTGGAACCATTCCTGCTGGCCTCGTCGCTGCGCGGCGTGCTGGCGCAGCGGCTGGTGCGGCGTCTGTGCACGCAGTGCCGGCGCGCCGAGGTGGACGACGAGGGCCATACCGTGTGGCGTGCGGTGGGCTGCGCGGCCTGTGCCAACAGCGGCTACCGCGGGCGAACCGGTATCCACGAACTGTTCGTGGTCGATGACCGCGTGCGTGCACTGATCCATGAAGGGCAGGGCGAGCCTGCGCTACGCGAGGCCGCACGGCGTGCCGGCATGCGGACCTTGCGGCAGGATGGCCAGCGCTGGGTCGACAGCGGGGTGACCACGCTGGAAGAGATCCTGCGCGTTACCGGCGACGATTGAGGCCTGCATGGCACTGTTCGACTACCAGGCCGCCAACGCGCAGGGCCGCATCGAGAAGGGCCAGCTGGACGCCGACAGCCCGCGTGGCGTGCGCCAGCTGCTGCGCGGGCGTGGCTTGACCCCTGTGCAGGTAAGCCCGGCGCGCAGTGCGGGCAGTGGCTGGGGCGCGCGCAGGCTTTCGGCAAGCGAGCTGGCGTGGGCCACGCGGCAGCTGGCCAGCCTGCTGGCCGCCAGCCTGCCGCTGGAAGGCGCTTTGAGCGCGGTGATCGAACAGGCCGAGCGCCCGCATGTGGCCCAGGCACTCACCGCCGTACGCGCCGACGTGCGTGCCGGCCAGCGCCTGACCGTTGCGCTGGCCGCGCGGCCACGCGATTTCCCGCCGATCTATCGGGCGCTGGTGGGCGCAGGTGAAGACTCCGGTGACCTGGCGCGGGTGATGGAGCGCCTTGCCGACTACATCGAAGAACGCAACGCGCTGCAGGCCAAAGTACTGACCGCCTTCATCTACCCGGCGGCAATCAGCCTGGTGTCGGTGGCGATCGTGATCTTCCTGCTCAGCTACGTAGTGCCGCAGGTGGTGACCGCGTTCGTGCAGGCACGGCAGACGCTGCCGATGCTGACCCAGGTGATGCTGGCGGCCAGCGCGTTCGTACGCAGCTGGGGCGTGTGGGCAGGGCTGGGAATAGGTGCGCTGGTGGTGGCATGGCGACTGGCCTTGCGTCGGCCCGAGCTGCGCCTGCGCTGGGACGCGATGCTGCTGCGGGTGCCGATGGTCGGGCGTTTCGTGCTGGGTGTGAACAGTGCGCGCTTTGCCTCGACGCTGGCGATCCTGCTGGACGCCGGTGTGCCGCTGCTGCGCGCATTGGAGGCGGCGCGGCAGACGCTTGGAAATGCGCTGCTGGCGCGCTGTGCCGATGATGTGTCCGCGCGCGTGCGCGAAGGTGCGGCGTTGGGTGCTGCGTTGAAGGTGCAGAAGGTGTATCCGCCTATCCTGGTGCACCTGGTGGCCAGCGGTGAGAAGACCGGCTCGCTGGCACCGCTGCTGGATCGTGCTGCACAGACGATCTCGCGCGAGATCGAACGTCGCGCGATGGCACTGACCGCGCTGCTGGAACCGACCATGATCCTGGTGATGGGCGGTGTGGTGCTGACGATCGTGCTGGCCGTGCTGATGCCGATCATGGAAATGAATCAATTGGTCCAGTGATGCGCAACGCGCATCACGGCACGCTTTCGATTCTCCACACAATCCTCCACACCTTTTTTCGATCTTCCACAGGTTTCTTAAGCGGCCTGTCATCGGCGCAGACCAGCATAGCCACGTCGCCGCAGAGTGGGCTGGGAGGCCCTCGGCGGCAGCAGGCGTGTAGTGACCGTTCCTCCCTTGGCGTTTCCCTTCGCAGTAAACCCTTCAGGAGAAGATCATGAACAAGTACAAGACCCTGGCCGCGCTGGTTGCTACCGCGCTGCTCGCCACCGCCGGTGCCGCTTCGGCGCAGACTGCCGTCACCGGTGGCGGCGCCTCGCTGCCGGCCGACCTCTACAAGGGTTCGGCTGACAGCATCCTGCCGGCCAACTTCAGCTACGCCGTGACCGGCTCGGGTACCGGCAAGAAGGCCTTCCTGGAAAACAACTCGGCGCTGTTCTCCACCACCGGTACCGTGCACTTCGCCGGTAGCGATTCGGTGCTGAGCAGCACCGAGCTGAACACCTACAACAGCACCTACAACGTGTCCGGCGATGCCAACCGCTACGGCGCCCTGGTGCAGATCCCGTCGGTGGCCACCTCGGTCACGATTCCGTTCAACAAGGCCGGTTCGGCCGTTGACCTGTCGGTGACCCAGATCTGCGGCATCTTCTCCGGCAAGATCAACAACTGGAGCCAGCTGGCGGGCCTGGGCCGTACCGGTGCCATCCAGGTTGTCTACCGCGGCGAGAGCAGCGGCACCAGCGAACTGCTGACCCGCTTCCTGACCAGCGCCTGCCAGCCGGCTGACGTGTCGGGCACCAACCTGAAGCTGGCCAACGGCGTGCCGGCGTTCTCGGTGCAGTCGACCTTCGCCAACCTGTTCACCACCGTGCCGTCGAACTTCGTCGCTGCCCCGGCCACCGGTGGCTCCGCGCTGTACAACGCTGTCTATGCCGTTGACGGCCGCGTCGGCTACGTCGGCCCGGACGTCATCCCGAGCCTGACCGATGCCACCAAGGTCGCCAAGGTCAAGAGCTTCTCGCCGGATGAAGTGAGCGTGCAGGCGACTCTGGAGACCGCTGCTCCGCCGACCGGCGCTGCTGCTGAGAACCCCGCCAACTGGGTGCCGGTGTTCGGCAACCCGAGCGCGGGCTATCCGATCGCTGGCTACACCAACTTCGTGTTCGGCCAGTGCTACAAGAACGCCACCGTGGGCGCCAATGTGCGCGGCTTCCTGACCCGCCATTACGGCAGCACCGTGGTCAACGGTGTGGAGCAGGGCCCGAACGACGACGCCATCCGCGCGCACAAGTTCATCCCGCTGACCAAGGCCTGGCGTGATGCGGTCCGTGCTCGCTTCGCCACCGCCACCAACGCCGGTGCGGTTAACAATCCGAGCACCTGCTCGGGCATCGGCCGTCCGCTGTAACTGCGACATAGAAGTGTTCTCCAGGTGCGCCGGCCGTCAGGCCGGCGCACTGCGGTATGAACGACCGTATCCAGAGAAGGCAGGGAGTTGCCAATTTCATGAAGCCGCCATTGAACGCATTCTGGCTGGCCAGCTGCGCGCTGGTCGGAACTCTAGAAGCAAATGCCCAGATTCTTGTCCAGGGCGGCGGTGCGACAATGCCCGCGGCCCTGTACCAAGGGAGTCCGGACAGCATTCTTCCGACGTCGTTCAGCTATGCTCCCAGGGGCTCGGGCGTCGGCAAGCGGGCATTCCTGAGCAATGACCCATCACTGTTTTCGACGACGGGGACTGTCCACTTTGCTGGCAGCGATGCGGTACTGAGCAGCACCGAGTTGTACAGCTACAACAGCACCTTCAACCGGGCTGGTGATCCCACCCGTTATGGGGCATTGATCCAGATTCCCGTTGCGCTGGCTCCGGTGATTATTCCCTTCAACAAGCCTGGTTCAGCAATTGACCTGTCGGTCACCCGGATCTGCGGGATATTCTCCGGCAAGATCACCAACTGGTCGAGCATCGACAGCGCCCGCACCGGCACTATTCGGGTTGTCTACCGTGGCGAGAGCAGCGGCGCCACTGAATTGCTGGCCCGTTTCCTGACCAGCGCCTGCCAGCCGGCCGATGTCTCAGGCACCACGCTGAAGCTGACCAACGGCGTGCCGGCGTTTTCGGTGCAGTCGACCTTCGCCAATCTTTTCACTAGTGTTCCCGAGAACTTTGTTGCAGCTCCGGCGTCCGGTGACGCGGCGGTGTACGCCGCCATTTTTGCGACCGTCGGAACAATGGGATACACAGGTCCAGACCTGTCTCTTGATCTCTCGGATGCTACTCGAGTTGCACAGGTCAAGGGCTTCTCTCCAAAGGACGTGAGTACTCAGGCGACACTGGATAACGTGCCACCGCCGGCCGGTGCCGCTGCCGAGAACCCAGCGAACTGGGTGCCGTGGTTCGGCAACCCGAGCTCAGGATATCCAATCGTGGGTACCACCAATCTCCTGTTTGGGCAGTGCTACAAGGATGTACTGGTGGCTGCAAGAATTCGCGGCGGGCTTCTTCGAATCTATGGCAGCACCGTGGTCAACGGTGTCGAACAGGGCCCGCAGGATCCCGCCATCGTTGCGCACAGGTTCATTCCGCTGAATAAAGCCTGGCGCGATGCGGTCCGTTCCCGCTTTGTCAACGCCAGCAACGCTGGAGCATTGAACAATCCGAGCACCTGCTCGGGAATCGGCCGTCCGCTGTAACTGCAATTGCTTCTGTAGTTTCAGGAGACGCACAAGGGCGCCGGCAGCAATGCCGGCGCCTTCCGCGTATGTCCGCTGCATGACAGTGATGCGCCTGTCGCCTTCACGCCGTCGCCACCGTCTATGAGGTGCAGGGCGTGCCTCGAGCAGGCCCATCCGTACACACGCCGCCGCCGACGCGGCCCATCAGGTTGACGAGGTCCCCGATGTCGCACCCGCATTCGCCCACCGCCCGTTTCCCTGCTGCCTTGTGGCGCAGCCATCCGATGGCCTGGGCCGTCGCAGTGGCCCTGGGCAGCGTGGTGGCTCCGGCCACTCAGGCCCAACAGGCGTTCAGCCCCGGCTGGTTCGCCGAGCGCGGTGCGGCGCAGGGCGCGGCGGCACAGAGCGGGCGCATGCCCAATGGCGTGCCGATCCAGTTCCAGCTACCCGCGCAGCAGCAGGATGCGGCACGGCAGAAGCTGCAGCAGTCGATCGACAACCTTGGTACGGCCGCGCAGGCCATCGCCCTGCAGCAGCGCCTGCAGGAACAGGCACGGCAGGCGCGCCGCGAGGCGGGCTTCGTGGTCGCCGATGGCCTGGGCAAGGATGGCCTGAAGGTCGACGAGAATCCGCTGACCCGCGGCTGGATCAACGCCCGCGAGGCGATACAGTCGCAGGCCGCCGACGGGCGGGTGCTGGTCAACATTGAGCAGACAGCCGACCAAGCGATCCTGAACTGGGAAACCTTCAACATTGGTGGCAACACCACACTGAATTTCCTGCAGAACCCCGACTGGGCCGTGTTGAACCGGGTCAACGATCCCGCCGCAAGGCCCAGCCAGATCCTTGGCCAGCTGAAGGCCAATGGCACGGTGTTCGTGGCCAACCGCAACGGTGTGGTGTTCGGCAACAACAGCCAGGTCAATGTCCGCAATCTGGTGGCAGCGGCCGCACGCATCAGCGATGCGCAGTTCCGTGAGCACGGCCTGTACAGTGCCGACGCGAACACCTCGGCGCTGACCGACGCCGTGGGCAAGGTCATGGTCGAGCGCGGTGCACGCATCACCACGCACGAACCGACCACGGCCACCCGCGGCGGTGGCTATGTACTGCTGGCCGGCCACAGTGTGGAGAACGCCGGACAGATCGAGACTCGAAAAGGCCAGGCCCAGCTCGCCGCCGGTGACAGTTTCGTGATCCGCCGCGGCATGGGCACCGCCCAGAACACCGCGTCCACCACCCGAGGCAATGAGATTGCCCCGCGCTTCATCGCTGACAGTACGGCGGGCGGCGTTCGCAACAGTGGCCTGATCCAGGCGCGCGAAGGTGACATCACCCTGGCTGGACGCCGGGTCGAACAGGCTGGCGTTGCAGTCGCGTCCACCACGCTGAATCAACGCGGTACGGTGCACCTGTTGAACTCGGCGTCCGATGCGGCGGGCAGTGTGACCCTGGCCTCCGGCTCGACCACTGCAGTACTGCTGGAAGACGATGGCAAGAGCACGGCGCTGGACAGCCAGCGCGACGCGCTCATCAAGGAATCCACCGAGCAGGACAAGCTGCGCGGTTCCAGCAGCAGCGGCACCTTCGACAATCTTTCGCGCCTGCAGGACCGCCGCGAGCAATCGCGCATCGAAGTCGTCTCCGGCGGCGATGTGAACTTCCAGGCCGGCGCACTGGCAGTGGCCACCGGCGGCCAGGTGATCGCCGACGCCAGCCGGCGCAGCTATCTGGATGATGGTGCGCGCGTGGACGTCTCCGGTGCGGTGGGCGTGCAGGTGGCGATGGAAAGCAACAACGTCAAGGTGAAGGTGCAGGGCAATGAGTTGCGCGATTCGCCAGACAACCGTGACAGCGGCAAGCTGATCAGCAGCGAGGTGTGGATCGACCGCCGCCAGTTGACCGAAGTCGCCGCCGGTACCGGCGGCTATGAAGGTACGCGCTGGTATGCCGGCGGCGGCCTGCTGGAAGTGGGGGGCTACCTGGACAATCAGGGGCATTCGATCAGCGAATGGGCAGCACAGGGTGGAACCGTCCAGCTGGCAGGCAAGCAAGTCGTCAGCCACGCCGGTTCGCGCATCAATCTGGCCGGTGGCAGCCTGGATGTGCAGTCCGGCGTGGTGCAGCAGAGCTGGCTGCGTGGCCGCGACGGGCAGTTGTACCGGCTTGATGATGCACCGGCCGAGATGCTGTACGACGGTCTGTACCAGGGCTATGAAGTGAAGCAGGAACGTTGGGGGGTGACCGAATCGTTCCGCAATCCGCTGGTGGCACCCACCCAGCGTTTCGACAATGGCTATACCGTGGGACGCGATGCAGGCCGTCTGCTGATCTCGGCGCCCACGGCTGTCCTGCAGGGCCAGGTGGATACGGTGGCCTTCCAGGGCCTGCAGCAGACCCGCCGCCCGGATCAGGCGCAGGACGGGTACGTGCAGGCACAGACGGCCGCGGCCCGCAACGCCCAGCTCTGGCTCGGGCGTTTCGACAACACCGGCCGAAGTGCAGTGTTCGATTCGCAGATCCGCATCGGAGCGCTCCAGGCCGACACCCGGTCATGGACGTTGCAGGCGCCGATCGGGGAAACACAGCGCAATACCGTGTGGTTGGACAGTGAGGTCCTGAGCGCCCAGCGTTGGGGGCAGGTGGACCTCGCTTCGGCGGGCCGTATTGACCTGGATGGCACGCTCAGGTTGCAGGAGGGCGGCCGGCTTGGGCTCACTGCAAGCCGCGTCAGCTTCGGTGGAACGGTGCAGATTGCCGGCGGGCAGGTAGAGGCCGGCAACCTGCTTCCGGCGCTCGGCGGGCCCACGGCCCTGCTGAGGTCCGGACGCGGCGCGGTGGATGTTGCGGCGGGCGCACGGATCGATCTTGGCGGCAGTTGGAGTAACGCGCTTGCTGCGCCGGATGGCGACCCCGCGCAGGCGTGGATCGACGGTGGACAGATGCGCTTCAACAGCAGTCACGACATCCGTGTGGGTGAAGGGGCAGCGATTCTTGTCGATGCCGGCGGCGCGATCGATGCCAGTGGCAAAGGGCGCGTAGGCAAGGGCGGCAGTGTCAGCCTGCTCGCGGCCAGCACCGAGGTTGCCACCGACGGCAGCGGGCGGATCCGTATCGGCGATGGCACACGCTTCAGCGCGCTCGGCAATGGAAGCGGCAATTTCACGCTGGCAACAGGCGGTGCGGTGTCTATCGGCGCGCCTGGCACGGATGCATCGGCGGCGTCGTTGCGATTGCAGTCAGCACTGTTCAGGAGTGGCTTCGCCGGCTATGACATCGCCGGTCACAACGGTTTGACGGTTGAAGAAGGTACCCAGCTGCTGGTGGAACGACCGGCGCTGCGCCTGGCTGAGGGCGCACAGCAGGCACTGGCCCGCGAGCAGGGCGTTCAGGCCTGGACGCCGTCGCTGTATGAGGCGGATCCGGCCAGCGGGCGTGTATCGCAGCGCGGCGGCGCGAGCCTGGCACTGCGCGCAGGGCATCCGCTGTCGACGGCCGATCTGCGCGTTGGCAAGGGCGCAAGGATCGAGGTCGATGCCGGCCAGACGATCGAACTGTTCAGCGCCGGCAACCTGGACGTGGCTGGCAGTCTGAAGGCGGCCGGCGGCCGTATCCGCCTGGACGAGGCATTCGATCCGACCGGTGTGCGTGGCGATCAACGCCGCGAACGTCGCTGGACGATTGCCGAGGGCGCCCTGCTGGACGTGAGCGGCGATAGCGTTTCCCTGCCCGACGCGCGCGGGACATTGCGCGGACAGGTGCGCAAGGGCGGAACGATCGAGATCGGGGGGGCGTTGGACTGGGAAGACCAGGACAACGTACGCCACTTGCCGCCCGATACCTTCGTGGTGGTGGAGCGCGGTGCGCGGCTGGACGCGTCCGGTGCTTCGGCGCTGCTGGACATTGATGGCAGCGGGCGCACCCGGGTGGACAGCGACGGCGGCAGCATCGTGCTGCGCGCCGGCAATGCGCTGTACCTGCAGGGCGACCTGGACGCAGCAGCGGGCGGCGACGGCGCGCGCGGTGGCACCCTCGGCGTTGCCTTCGGTGGCGGAACCTACGGCAGAACGGCAATGAACAAGGAAGTGCTGGCGCCGAGGGTGATCTCGCTGACCCAGCACGCCGCGCAGACGACCGACCTGCCTGCACGCCTTGAGTACGGCCATGCGGCACTGTCGGTGGAGCAGATCGAGGCCGGTGGTTTCGATCATCTGGCCTTGTTCGGCGATATCCGCGCCCAGGGAGATGTCACTCTGCGCATGGACCAGAGCCTGCGCCTCCAGGGCTTGAACGAGCGTTACCTCGGCTTCGTCCCGGGCAACAGCGAGGGCAACCGTCTGCAACTGGACGCGCCGTATGTCCGCCTTGCGCAGGGGCGCTGGTGGCAGCCGGCCGGGGAAGGCACGTTGCGCCCGCAGGAAGCGGGGTTCGACAGCGGCCGCCAGCATCGCCTGGACGTGAGCGCCGATCTGATTGACCTGCGCGACGTCACCTGGCTGGCGGGATTTGATCAGGTCGCGCTGCGCAGCCGCGGTGACATTCGCATGCTGGCCGCGGTCGCCAGTAGTTCACGGGAATCCACGCTTGCAAGCCCGGGTTCGATCGATATCAGCGCCGCACGCATGTATCCGGCGGCCCGGGCCAAGGGACGCATCGTGGCGGGCGTCCCCGACATCGGTCCTTCAGGCCTGCCGTTCTGGCAGAACCCCGACGCCGTACTGCGCATCCATGGCATTGCAGGCGGCGCGCAACCGGCACCGGACTCTGCGTTCGGAAGCCTGGAGCTGGTGGCAGCGACGGTGGTGCAGGGCGGCAATGTGCAGGCGCCTTGGGGCCATGTGCAGCTGGGTGGCAGGGAATTCAACGCTGATGCGGCCAGCCGCGTCGACCTGCTTGCAGGCAGCGTGACGTCGGTGAGCGGTGCCGGCCTGCAGCTGCCGTTTGGCGGTACCGTGGATGGTGTGGGCTGGCGCCGCAACGGTGCCGACTTCGATGTGCTGGGCCCCGGCTCGACCAACATCCCGATCGGTATCGACATCGTCGCCAACGCCGTCGATGGCGTGGTGGGCAGCGTGCTGGACGTGTCCGGCGGAGGCGAGCTGTCCGGCGCTGCATTCGTGGCCGGGCGCGGTGGCTCGGTGGACATCCTGCGGCATGCGCTGGCGGATGCGAACCCGCGCTACCGCTTCAGCGGCAGTGACAATGCGGTCTACGCGATCATGCCGGGACGCTCTGGCACGCAGGCGCCACAGGCGGTTGCTGATGGCAGCGCGGACCCGCGCATCGGCCAGCAGATCGTCATACCTGCGGGGGTCCCCGGCCTCCCGGCCGGAACCTACACGCTGCTGCCGGCCAGCTACGCACTGCAGAAGGGCGCATTCCGCGTCGAAGTCGGCGCCGAACGCGCCGTCGGCAGCAGGCAGGCAGTGGCGACCGGCACAGGCTCATGGCGTGTCAGCGGGCACCGGGCGCAAAGCCTTGGCGGGGCAGTGTCGCCGCTGCTCACCGATCTGGTGCTGACGCCCGCGGAAGCGGTGCGCCGCCATGCCAACTACAACGAAACGTCCTACAGCACGTTCGTACAGGGCGTGGCCGAACGGCGTGGCGAAGCGCTGCGCTGGCGGCCTACGGACGCCGGCAACCTCAACCTGGCACTGGGTGAGGGCGCCGGACGTTCGAGTGTGCCAGCGGCGATCTTCCAAGGCGTGTCGCGCTTCAACGCCGGCAGCAATGACGGACGCGGGGGCACGCTTTCGGTCAATCTGCTCACCTCCAATGACGCGATGTTGGAGATTGTCACCGAAGGCGGCAGCGCCGGCAGCGGTAGCGGCGCCACCGTCTTCGACTCGGCGCTCAATGCGTTCCGCCCGGAGACGATGCTGATCGGCGGCGTGCTGCGGCGTGACGCGACGACCCATTCGCTGGAGGGCAGGGCGCAGCACATCGTGGTGCGCAACGGCGTCAACCTGACGGCGCAGGAAGTGCTGCTGTCGGCCGCGTTCGGAGGCAAGGGAATCCTGGTGGAGCAGGGCGCTTCGATCGATACCTTGACCGGGGCAAATACCTCGCGCGTGGCGCAGCCCACGGCGCCCTATCTGGTGTCGGGCGGCCTGCTTGCCGTGTCCAACCAGCGCTTGACGGCGCTCAGTGCGCAGGGCGGCAGTGCCGCCGGTCCGGTGGCGATCGACATCGGCGGATGCGTGGTGGACTGCAATGGCCAGACCCGGTTGCTGTCGGCAGGCAGCATCAATGTGGTCACCGACGGTGCCTTGAACATTGGTGATTCGGTGAGCTACGGCACGCGCCAGCTCGGCCTGGGCATGTCGGCGCTCAATCTCGGCAGCGCCGAGGCCATTGCGGCGGCAGCGGCGGCCGGCGCCCTGCCGGCGGGCATGACCATGAACCAGGAGGTGTTGCAGCGATTGCTGCGGGGAAACACCGCCACCGGCGCGCCGGCGCTGGAGGCGCTGAGCCTGACCGCGCGCGACGCCATCAATGTGTTCGGCAGCGTGGACCTGGATACGCGTGACGGTGCGACCGGTCGCAGCAGCCTGCGCAGCCTGGTGCTGGGCGCCCCTGCCATTCATGGCTACGGCTCTGCGGCCGACCACGCGCGCATCTTCGCCGATACGCTGGTCTGGGACGGTACGCTGGCCGGCACCACGTTGCCCGGCGGTGAGCAGACCCAGCCGGCCGGCGAGGCGATGGTGGGCCGGCTTGGCCAAGGGCAGCTGGAAATCAATGCACGGGTGCTGGAGCTGGGGCGTGCGCCCTTTACCCGGCCCAGTTCGTCGGTGGCCGCGGATCGCCAGGTGCTCGGCTTCGCCGGCGTTACCCTGGCAGCATCGGATCGCATGTTGTTCTCCGGCAAGGGCAGTCTGGATGTCTTCCAGCGGCAGGGCGATTACGTGGCAGGCAGCGGCTGGCAGTTCAGCGGCGGCGCGCTGGATATCGTTACCCCGCTGCTGACCGGCAGTGCGGGCGCGCAGCTGGCAATCCGCAATGGCGGTACGGTGCAGGTGCGCGGTGCTGCGGCAACCGCGGGCAGCGATGCGTTGGGTGCGGAGTTGTCCATCACGGCCGAACGCGTTGTGATCGACAGCCGGGTGGCGCTGGCGTCCGGCCGGTTCGAAGCCAATGCCCGCCAGGGCGTGGCGCTTGGCAGCAATGCAGTACTGGACATGGCGGGGCGGAAGGTCAGCCTGTTCGACGTGGACAAGTACAGTTGGGGCGGCGACGTAGCGCTGTCGAGCCGTGACGGTGACATCGTTGCCGACGCGGCGTCGCGCATCGATCTTTCCGCCCGCAACAACCGCGGCGGCCGCTTGACGGTCGCTGCGCTGGGCGCGCAGGGCGGCCGTGTGGATCTGGCAGGCACGTTGCTTGGCGGAGCCAGCGGCCGCTACGACGCCGGTGGCACTGAAGTGCCCTACGACGGCGGCGAGCTGGTAGTGCGTGCACGCCAGTTGCAGGACTTCTCCGGCCTGAACACCCGGCTTACGGCCGGTGGCATTACCGGTGGCCGGACGTTCCAGTTGAGCGTAGGCGACCTGGTGATCGGCGATGAAGTGAAGGCACGCAACGTGGATATCAGCGTCGATGGTGGCAGCCTGCTCGTCAATGGCCGCATTGATGCCAGTGGCGAACAGGTCGGCAGCATCCGCCTGTCCGCCCGCGATGTGCTGCGTATCGACGGCACATTGGACGCGCATGGCAGCGCCTTGCGCGTCGATAGTTACGGCAAGATCATCGACAGCCCGAACCGGGCGATGATCGAACTGACCTCGGCCAGTGGCAGCCTGCAGCTGGGCGCGACCTCATCGATGGACCTGCGCGCCGGCACCGAGGTGGCCACGGGTAGCAGCCCTGGCCAGAACGATGGCCGCGCACGCGGCAGCGTCAAGCTCAACGTGCCACGCGTGGGCAGCAACGACGCTGCGATTGACGTGGCCAGCGGACTCCGCATCGCCGGTGCCGCCGATCTCCAGGTCAACGCCTTCCGCAGCTATGATTCGGCGCCGTTGGCAAGCGCTCCGGACGTGCATGGCCATCGTCCGCAGGTGATCAACCAGCATTGGCTGGACACGGTTGTGGACCCGGACAACAGCCAGTGGATGAATGCCGCACTGGCCAATGCGGGATTGCAGCAGCGCACTGCCGCACTGGGCAGCTATCGCCTGCGTCCCGGCGTGCAGATCGTGGCGCGGACCAGCAGTGACAACCCGCGTGGCGATCTGGTCGTGGCCGGCGATATCGATCTGTCCGGCTACCGCTACGGACCGCAGTCGAACCGGACCGATCCAGCGCGCCGAGGCTTCGGTGAATCGGCAGCGCTGGTGCTGCGCGCCGAAGGCGATATCAACGTCTACGGCAGCATCAACGATGGATTCGCGCCGCCGCCTGCCAATCCCGATGAGGACGGCTGGGTGCTGCTGGAGGGGCGCAGTGCCGGTACGCCCAACACGGCGTTCGGTGGCGATCTGATCGTGCCCGGCGAAGGTGTACAGCTGCAGCGCGGCACCGAATTCCGTGCTGGCGCGACGCTGAACTATGCACTGCCCTTCGAGGCCGTGACCCTGCCGGCCGGAACCGTCCTGCCCGCGGAAATGCGGTTGTCGGGACCGCTGCTGCTGCCGGCCGGCACTGTGCTGGGCGCGGCAGTGACGACGGCGGGTGGCGAGGTGGTAGCGGCTGGAACCGTGCTGGCCCAGGCATTGACGTTGCAGGCGGGTGCGCGCCTGGGGGCCGGCTTCCGGCTGCGCGCGCCGGCGCCGGTGGCCGCACAGGTGTGGCCGGCCGGCGTCGCGCTGCCGATGGCGATGAAGCTGTCAGACGCGGTGGACCTGCATGCCGGCGCGATCATCCCGTCGATGACCAAGGTGGAGCTGGCCGGCGATGCGCCGGTGAAACTGCGGCCTGCCGACGCCAGCGGGCGCCAGGGACGCAACTGGGCGCTGGCGGCGATGCTGCCCGAAGGCACCACCTCGTGGGATCTGACTGCAGTGGCCGGTGCCGATACGACCGCTGCCGATCCGCGTACCCGCAGCTGGGGAAGCGACGGCAGCATCGTGCTGGCCGACAGCCACTACAGCACCATCGGGACGGTGACCAAGACGACGGAATGGAAGGGTGATCGAATCGTCAATTTGGAAGGTTCTCTGTACTGGTGGGGCGATGAGAGTCTGGCCGGAAAGTCACCTGCCGAGGTGGCCGAGATCATCGGGACCACCGAGGCGGAGATCTGTGGCGCAGGCGCCTTCTGCGGCCCGGCCCCGCGCCTGGTGGACAAGGAAGGCTCGCTGGCATGGTGGGGCGATGAATCCTGGGTCGGCCGCCCGGCTACGGAGCTGGGTGCCGAGATGGGCATGTCGGAGGAAGAGATCTGCGCGGCAATGGGCTACTGCTACGGCGGCGGTACGCTTACCGAAGTCACCACCTACGGCAAGCGCCTGGGCTCGCCGGCTTGGAGCGTGCTGCGTACCGGCAAGGGTGATCTGGCACTGCTGGCCGCGCAGGACGTGCGCATGAAGTCCGGCTTCGGCGTGTACACCGCAGGTGCGCCGACGCTGCTGGGCGATGGCAGCGACCCCCAGTTCAATCCGGTGCGTACGGCTGCGCCCTGGCACACCTCGCTGCTGGGCAGGAACCAGGTCTCGGGCAACTATGATGCGGCGCTGGCCAGTTACCGTGCGTGGTATCCCGACCATGGCGGCGATGTCAGGGTTGAAGCTGGACGCGACATCATCGGCGACGCCTGGACCGCCCGGTCCGAATCCGGTACGGCGCAGCGCGACCAGGCCGGGCATTCAAGCGCCGCCGTGGGCGGCTGGTTGTGGCGGCAGGGTACGGGCACCACCGAAGGCGTCCAGGCAACACCGACGAGCTGGTGGATCAACTTCGGCACGTACAGCACCGTGGGCGCCGAAGCGGACGCAGCTCCCCGCATGGTCGGGTTCACCGGCTTCGGCACGCTGGGAGGCGGCAATCTGTCACTGGAAGCGGGCCGCCACGCGGGCGTGCTCGACCCGATGGGCAATGCCCTGGGTCTGTTGACCGCGCCTCATTCCAGCGCGATTGTTGCTGCGGTCGGGTCGACCGGGCGCGTCAGCAATGGTGAGCTGCATCTGACCGGTGGCGGCGACCTGACCCTGCGCAGTGGCGGTGCGTTGAATCCTGGCCTGCGCGCCAGCGCGCAGCAGCCGGAGAGTTTCCTGCAGGATCTGGATCTCAATGGCGCGGTGACCAACCTGCGCGGCAGCACCCTGCTGCAGGCGGCACGCATCGGTGGCCTCAGCGCGATACAGAGCAGCTACGGAACGCTGGGCCTGATGGATCCGTTCGTGGCGGACGCCCCGGTGGCGATGGCGGGGCCCCTGCTCACTCTGGGTGATTCCACTGCCCGCCTGCAGGCCCGTGGTGACATTGTTCTCGGTGGCGCCGCAGATGCAGGGCGTGTACCGACGGCCAACTACAACGACGTGGTTCTGGGCGATGGCCAGCATGCAGCTGGCACGACGTGGTTCTCGCTCTGGACCCGAGGCACGGCACTGGACCTGTTCTCGGCAGGCGGAAATCTCGCACCCAGCCTGGCCGGAAGTCTGCATGCAACCGGTAGCAACATGTTCGCTGAAGGCATCGCGCTGCGCGAGCAATCCGTTCCCGCCAGCATCAATTACTGGCTGTATCCGTCCAGGTTCAGCGCGGTGGCAGCGAGTGGTGACATCATCAGCGCCCCGCTTCGAGGTCTCGGACCAGGGGCGACTACGGGCGATGTGATCCTGCTCGCGCCTTCGGCCAGCGGCCAGCTCGATGTTCTGGCCGGAGGCTCGATCCATGCCGCGATCAACGCCACCGGCATTGCACGTTCCGGTAGCGACGCCCGCCTGCCTGGCCCGTTTGATCCTGCATTCATGGCCCAGCGGGGCGCCAGCCTGACCCGGGTCGGCCACAATCTCTCCGACGATGGGGTGCAGGGAGCGGATCCGTCGGCGAACCTGCCCTTGTTCGCGTTCGGCCCCAGTACTCCGACCACGGGTGCGCTGACGTCCCGGCCCACGTCGCCCAGCCGCTTCTATGCCGTTGCCGGTGACATCATCGGGTTGGGCAGCGGCGGGCGCAGGCAATTGAGGCGGAACATCGGCGAGGAGAGCCGGACACTGTTCGACTGGTACGAAGCGGGCTCGGCCGTACAGCTGCGCGCCGGTCGCGACGTGATCAATGCGAACGTCACCGCGCTCAACACCAGCGGTACCGATATCAGCGGGATCGAGGCGGGCCGGGACATCATCCGCAGCAACCTGACGGTGGCCGGCCCTGGCAACGTTGAAGTGAGTGCGGGCCGGCAGCTGCGCCAGGAAGAGGCCGGAAGCATCGTGAGCCTGGGTGGCGTCGTCCAGGGCGATGCCCGTCCCGGTGCCAGCATCGCAGTGACTGCCGGCAATCAGGGCATTGACTTCGATGCACTGCGCACGCGCTACCTGGACCCGGCCAACCTGGCCGATCCGGCGCAGTCGCTGGCATCGCAGCCCGGCAAGGCGGTGAAGATCTATGACAAGGAGTTGAAGCAGTGGCTGCAGCAGCGCTTCGGCCTGGCCGTCGACGGCGCCGAGGCGCTGGCTGCGTTCGACCGGTTGCCGAGCGAACAGCAACGGATATTCCTGCGCCAGGTCTACTACGCCGAACTGCGCGAAGGTGGCCGCGAGTACAACGATCGGAATGGACCACGTTTTGGTTCTTACCTGCGGGGCCGTGAGGCCATCGCCACGCTGATGCCGGACAAGGATGCAGCAGGTGCGACGATCCAACGCACCGGCGATATCCTGATGTATGGCGGCGCCGGCGTACGTACCGAAGCCGGTGGCAATATCGAGCTGATGGCACCGGGCGGACAGATCGTGGTGGGCGTGCAGGGCGTGGTGCCACCGGCCAGTGCCGGGCTGGTGACCCAGGGGCAGGGTGACATCCGGCTGTTCAGCCAGGACAGCGTGCTGCTGGGCCTGTCGCGGGTGATGACGACGTTCGGCGGTGACATCCTCGCCTGGTCGGAGCAGGGCGACATCAATGCCGGTCGCGGTTCGCAGACCACCTTGTTGTACACGCCACCGCGTCGCGTCTATGACGGCTGGGGCAATGTGATCCTGTCGCCGCAGGCTCCCGCCAGTGGCGCAGGCATCGCCACCTTGAACCCCATCGCCGAAGTGCCGCCGGGCGACGTCGACCTGATCGCGCCGCTGGGCACCATCGACGCGGGCGAAGCAGGCATACGAGTCTCGGGCAACATCAACCTGGCAGCGCTGCAGGTGCTCAACGCCGCCAACATCCAGGTGCAGGGCGAGAGCAAGGGCCTGCCGGTGTTGGCCACGGTGAACGTCAATGCGCTGGCGTCGGCCAGTGCGGCAGCGAACAGTGCCAGCCAGGCCGCACAGGACGTGATGCGCAAGAGCCAGGACGACGCACGGCGCAACCAGCCGTCAGTGATCAGCGTGCAGATTCTCGGCTTCGGCAGCGGCACCAGCAGCATTGCGCCGCCGGCGCGCGGCACGACCGCCAGCAGCGGCTACGACGCCAACAGCGCCTTCCAGTTCCCGCAGGCAAGCCGCGACGAAGGCACGCAGCGCCGATAGGCATAGCACGCCCCGGTAGGTGCCGACCTTGGTCGGTACGCATTGCCCGATGCACCGCATCGGGCTGCAGCATCGGGCCAGCCGCCAGGGAACGGTGGCGGCCCCAGCCAGGACGGCACGGAGGGCAGGGAGCGGCCATCAGCGGTGAGGACCACCGACACAGCGCCGCCGGGTGCAGGAGAGCACCCGGCGGCCGGAGGGACGCGCGCATGTGTCACGGTAGATGCCGACCTTGGTCGGCAGTAGATCCTCGCCATGCGTGGATGCCCGGACAGCCTCAGTGCCGACCAACGGTCGGCACCCACCAGAGCAGGCGTGGCAGCAGGAGCCGCTCGGCCGTAGATCCACGCCATGCGTGGATGCGGTGCCACGAACGAGTCCTAAAGCTCCAGCACCCGCCGGTAACTCAACGGCCCACGCCCATCGCGCAGGCCCAACCGCAGTTCAAGTCCGGTGGCCGGCAATACCTCGCCCTCGCTCGGCAACACGGCCCATCCCGTTCCAGGCTGCCACGCCCGCACCTCGAACCGCTGCACATCGCGCGCCACCGCAATGCCCTTCGACGGATCCGGTGCGGGCAGGGGATACCGGTCCGTAGCCGCACCACTGGCCCGCCACAGTGTGCTGCCCTGACGCCACCAGCGCACCCGCTGCCAGTGCAGCCCATCGCTGCCCACGCTGCGGGTGATCTCCAGCGCGAAGCTTCCATCCGGGTGCCGTTCACTCACCAGCGACGGAGGCAGCAATCGCTGCGGACGATCAGCCGGACGCACCGCGCCATTCATCAGCGCATCATCCGCACGCATCTCGATATCCCGCTGGAACTGCTGCAGCACGCGCAGTGCGGTGGTGGTCTCGGCATCTGCCTGTCGCAGGCGCTGGTCGCTGCTGGCCACGCTGTCGAGCGCACGCCAGCAGATCAGCGCCAGCACGCCCATGATGGTGATCGCGATCATCACCTCGATCAGGGTGAAACCGCCCACGGCGCGCTTCATGGCGCGGCCGTCCACGGCAGCTGCATCCGCGCCAGCGACTGCCGCGGTGCATCCTCGGCGACCACGCTCAGTTCCAGCTGCGGCTGGCCGTCGCTGCCCGTGCCCAGGTGCTGCAGCACCAGGAAGGTTCCGCGTCCCTGCACGCAGCGTTGCCGCGCATCCTGGGGTGCCTGCCCGGCCAAACGAAGCTCCTGCCAGCGGTCCTGCGCGCACATCAGTGCCAGGCGGCGATCACGCAGCCGTGACTGATCGTCGGTGGCCACCGCCACCGAGCGCATCACCGCCGCCAGCGCAATCGAAACGATCGCCAGTGCGATCAGCACTTCGATCAAGGTGAATCCGTGCATGTTCCGCTTCACTGCACGATCTGCAATTGTCCGCTGCCATCATCACGAAGGCGCAGTGTGCGGCCCTCCAGCGACAGCCCCAGCTCCCAGGCGGTACCGATCCACTCCGGGCTCAGTTCGATGGCGTTGGTGGGCTGCACCGCAATGCCGGCAGCCTGCCACCGCTGCGGCCGCAACAGGTCGTCGCGCTGCACGGTCACCCATTGGTTGCCCTCACGGCGGCTGAAGCGATAGCCGCTGGCGTCGGCCTGCCAGCGGATGCTGCGGCCGTCGATGCGGGCCTCGTCGCGTGCCACCTGCAGGCGCTGCGCCAGCCGCTCGGCTTCCTGCCGCAGCTGCCGGCCGGGGTCGAGCAGGCTACCCAGGCCCAGGCCGATCCCGGCCGTGCAGATGCCGATGATCACCAGCACCACCATCAGTTCGATCAGGGTGAAGCCGTGCGGAATGCGTTGCATCGACATCGCCTCCTGTCCTTGCCGATGCCTGCCAGCGTACGCGCGGATGATGAAACAAAAGCGTCAGCGACGGCTGCTAGCGTGGTCGGACACGAACGTGGCAATGGTGCGGAACATGGATGGCAGGCGCTGGGATCGCAATCGGGTGTTGACCCTGCTGGCGGCGACGCTGCTGCTGGCGGTGGTGGCCTATTGGGGCGTGACCCTTGTCGGCCCAATACCCTCGGTGGTCGCCAGTGAGGCACAGCCGAATGTGCCTGTGCGGCCCGTGTTCGACGCAGCGGCGAGCCTGCCGCTGGTGCGGCTGCTTTCACCCGGTGCGGTGCAGACAGAAGTGGTCGTGCTGGGCGTGATGGCCGGTGACCACGCGCCACTGGCCCTGCTCTCGGTGGATGGCCGCCCGGCGGAAGCCTATGCCCCCGGTCAGCGGCTGGGTCCATCCACGGTACTGGCCGGCATCAGTGCCAGCGCGGTGGAGCTGCAGCAGGCAGGCCAGTCGCGCAGCCTGCCGGTGCCGGAGCTGCCACCGGTGCCGACCGATGGCATCGTGCCGGGCGGGTCCCTGTAGAGCCGAGCCCGCGCTCGGCTGCGTCTGGAAGAACAGTCGAGCAAGGCTCGACTCTACAAAATCCAGTGGAGCATGGCTCGACTCTACAAAATCCTGCCGAGCGCGGGCCCGGCTCCACGGCTGCGCAGGCTCAGCGCGCCGGACGCTGCGGTTCCACCGAACGACCAAAGGCATCGCCCATGCGCTGTCGTGTGCCTTCCAGGTTGTACTGCATCAGCTGGTTGCCCGGCTGCCGCATCAGGCGTTCGGCTTCAGGCAGCGCCGGTGACTTCGCCGATTTCGGCGCCGGGGCCAGTTTGCGTTGCAGGCACTCCCAGGCGGGGATGCGCTCGCCGTTGACCTGTACTTCGATGCAGGGTGCGGCATCGTCCTGTTTCTTCGCCTCTCCGGCCCAGGCCGATGGCAACGCCAGCAACAAGGCAAGGGCGAGAGCAGGGCGATGGCCCGCCTTCAACGACTCACTCATCTTGAATCTCCTGCGACAACCGACGTTCTGCAATGAAGACGTGTGGCGAGGGCAGTCTCCGCCCGCGAGTGTTCCGGCGCTGTCAAAAGATGACAGTGCTGTCACAAAACTGTTGGCGGCTTTGACGCGACCTACACGTCCTGTTGGTAGACCCACGCGCCGCTCCATGGCCACTTCCTTCGATACGACGCGATGCTTTCGATGACTCCTGTTCCGTACCGAGCCGTCCGCCTTCCGCTGCGCCTGCATCCGCTGGTGCTGGCCCTGGCAACCCTGCCGCTGCCACTGTTTGCGCAGGAGGCGGCGCCTGCGCCCAGCGTGAACATCAATGAGTACATCGTGCGTGGCAACACCGTGCTCGATCCGCGCAAGATTGAACGCGCGGTGGAGCCGTTCCTCGGCCCGGGCAAGACCCTGGCCGATGTCGAAAAGGCACGTGACGCGGTGAATGCGCTGTATCAGCAGGCGGGCTACCAGTCGGTCTATGTCGAGCTGCCCGAACAACAGGTCAGTGCTGGTGTGGTACTGCTGAAAGTGCAGCAGACGCCGATCGGCCAGCTGCGGGTCGTAGGCACGAAGCACGAATCGCCCGAACGCATCCGTGAGCGCGTGCCGGCACTGGCCGAGGGCAAGGTGCCTGATTTCGACCAGGCACAGAAGGAATTGACCGCGCTCAACGAAGGTGGCCGTCGCCAGGTGATGCCACTGGTGCGCGAAGGCCAGGTGCCGGGCACGATGGATGTGGACCTGCAGGTCGAGGAGAAGTCGCCGTGGCGGGCCAGCGTGGCGCTCAACAACGACCACAGCGCCGACACCGAGAAGCTGCGCCTGAGTGCATCACTGGCCTACGACAATCTGTGGCAGCGCGGGCACAGCGCCAACATCGGCGTGTATCTGGCCCCGGAAGATACCAAGCAGGCCAAGGTGTTTTCGGCCTCGTACATGATGCCGTTCGAAGGCACGCCGTGGAGCCTGGAAGCGTCCGGCTACAAGTCCGACAGCCGCGTACTGAACGCAGGCGGACAGGTCGGTACCGGCACCGGTACCAACGTGATCGGCAACGGCCATTCGATCGGCGTCAAGCTCAACTATCGACTGGCCGGCAGCAGCCAGTGGTGGCGCCAGCTCAGCCTCGGTGTGGACTTCAAGGACACCGAGGAAGACACGCAGATGGGCAAGGAGAGCCTGAAAACGCCGCTGAAGTACGCGCCGATCACCCTGGCATTCGTCGGAGTGCGTCAGGGGGAGCAGGACCAGCTGAGCATCAATACCCAGCTGGTCGCCGGCACCCGTCGCCTGTTCGGCTATGGCAGCGATGCCATCGGCTTCGGGCAGAAGCGCTACTGGGCCGATCCGAGTTTCGTGGCTTTCAAGGCCGATGTGGCCAACACCCACACCTTCGGCAGCGATTGGCAGTGGTACGCGCGCGGCTCGCTGCAGGTAACCGATGCGCCGCTGGTGTCGGCCGAGCAGTTCGCCGCCGGTGGCATGTACACCGTGCGCGGTTATCTCTCGGCCGAGGCGATCGGCGACTACGGCGGCCTGGCCAGCCTGGAGTGGCGTACCCCGGCATGGTCGCTGTGGAGCGGCACCGATCTGCGCGTCTACAGCTTTGCCGACGCGGCCTACCTGCGCCTGCGCCAGCCGCTGCCCGAGCAGCGTGACAAGTACAACCTGGCGTCGGTCGGCCTGGGTGCGCAGCTGCGCCTGGGCGAACACCTGCAACTGCGCCTTGACTACGCCTGGCCCTATGCCGATGGCCCGGTCACGCGCAAGGACGACCCGCGCCTGCATTTCAACATCAGCACCAGTTACTGATCCTTTCCTTGAACATGCGTTCTCCGGAGACCCTTCGCATGGACCGTTTGCTTTCCCGAGTGTTGCTGCTGCTGGCCGCGCTGGTTGCGTTGCCCGCCGCTGCGGCCGATGCCAATTGGTGGCAGGCCGAATGGAAGTACCGCAAGCCGATTACCGTCGATGCCGGCCCGCAGGGTGCGGGCCTGGCCGGTGACCCGGGCCGTACGCCGCTGCTGCTGCGCCTGCATACCGGCAACTTCGGTTTTGACGGCACCCAGGATGCGGGCAATGACCTGCGCTTCGTCTCGGGTGATGGCCGCACCGTGCTGGCCCACCAGATCGAGCAGTTCGATCCCAAGCTGGGCCTGGCCCTGGTCTGGGTGGACGTGCCGGCGGTCAGCGCCGCGGCGCCGCAGACGATCTGGATGTACTACGGCAACGAGAAGGCCCCGGCCAGCGGCAACGGCCAGCAGGTATTCGACCCGGACTACACGCTGGTCTACCACTTCGCCGAAGCCAATGCGCCGGCACGCGACACCACCGCCTACGGCAACAATGCCGGTGCTGTGGTACCGCCGTCCGAGGGTTCGGTGATCGGCCGTGGCGTGCAGCTGGGCGCAGGCCCGCTGCCGTTGCCGGCCAGCGCCTCGCTGGCACAGGAAGCGGGTACGCCGTTGACCATCTCGGCCTGGATCAAGCCGGGCAGCAACAATGCGGCGCAGGCGATCTACGCCCGTCGCGATGGCGCCTCCGAGCTGGTGGTCGGTATCGAGAACCGCGTGCCGTTCGTGCAGCTCAATGGCCAGCGCAGCACGCCGGCACAGCCGATTCCGGAAGGGCAGTGGGCGCACGTGGCACTGACCGCGGAGAAGGGCGCGCTGCAGCTGTACCTCAATGGTCGCGTAGTTGCCCAGCTGAGCGGCGAGCTGCCGGCGCTGGCCACCGCGCCGGTGGTGGGCGCCGATGCGCCGGGCGCGGCGCAGCCGCTGGCCAACTTCGAAGGTGCGCTGGATGAGTTGCGCGTCTCGCGGGTGGCACGTCCGGCCGCGCTGCTGCTGGCCGATGCCACCGCGCAGGGCGCCGATTCGCGCCTGATCAGCTACGGCGCCGACGAGCAATCCGCCGGGCAGAGCCACTTCGGCTTCATTCTCAAGGCGATGCCGTTCGATGCCTGGGTGGTGGTCGCCATCCTCGGCCTGATGATGCTGATGTCATGGGCGATCATGATTGCCAAGAGCCGCCACTTCGGCCGCACCAGCAAGGCCAACGCGGTATTCACCGAAAGCTTCGGCAAGTTGTCCGGTGTGCCGCTGCGCACTCTGTCCGAGATGGACCGCCAGGGCAAGGCGCCGACCGCGATGCACGACGGCTCGCTGTGGCGCATCTACCAGGTGGCCATCGATGAAATGCAGCAGCGCCACCAGCGCGATGGCAACAGTGGCTACCTGAGCGGCGCCACCATCGCCGCGATCCGTGCCTCGATGGATGCGGTGATGGTGCGCGAGCAGGAAGCGATGGCACGGCGCATGAACTGGCTGTCGACCACCATCGAAGGTGCGCCCTACGTGGGCCTGTTCGGCACCGTGATCGGCATCATGCTGGTGTTCGTGGTGGCGGCGATGGCCGGCGCGGTGGACATCAACTCGGTGGCGCCGGGCATGGCTGCAGCGCTGCTGTGTACCGCAGCCGGCCTCGGCGTCGCGATCCCGGCGCTGTTCGGCTACAACTACCTGGGCGCACGCGCCGAGGCGATCGGCGCCGACATGGCGGTGTTCATCGACGAGTTCGCCGCGCGCCTGGCCGAAGAGCAGGACGGGCGCGGCCCGGCCGCGGTCCAGGGCTGAGGGGCGCGCCATGGGCCAGAAGGCGAAGTTCGGCATCAAGAAGCGCGAGAAGGGCATCAACGTGACGCCCTTCGTGGACGTGCTGCTGGTGGTGCTGGTGATCTTCATCCTGACCAGCAACGCCTCCATTCCCGGCATCGAGGTCAACCTGCCGAAGGCCAGCAACAGCACGGCGTTGGAGAAGCCGAAGACCAAGGCGATCACCATCGACCCCAGCGGCCAGGTGTTCCTGGATGCCTACCCGGTGACCATGGCTGAGCTGGAAGACCGCCTGCGTACCGAGCGCGCGACCACACCGGACTTCCCGGTGATCGTGCGCGGTGATGCGCAGGTGCAGTACGCCCGCGTGGTCGAGGTACTGGACCTGCTGCGGCGGCTGGAGCTGGCCCAGGTCGGCCTGGTCACCGGCAAGGCGCAGGGCTGAGGCATGACGGCCCATCAACCCCCTCGGCCAGAGCCCGGCATGCGCGGTCGCCAGTTGCTGGTGACCGTCGTGCTGGTGCTGGCCGCCGTGCTGGTACTCGGCATCGCGGTGTGGTGGCTGCTGTTCAAGGACACCGCCAGCACCCGTCGGCCGGTGGTGCAGCCGCCGATGCTGGCACTGCCACCGCCGCCTCCGCCGCCACCCCCGCCGCCGGAAAAGCCGCCAGAGCCGGAAACGCCGCCGGAAGAGACGATGCCCGAGCCGGAGCCGCTGGATCAGCCGACGCCCGCTGAAGAGCCGACGCCGACCCCGGACAATGCCGATCCGGTGACGATGAATGCCGATGCGCAGGCTGGCGGTGACAACTTCGGCATCCAGTCCGGCAGTGGCGGCGGTTCGTCCGGCGTCGGCCGTGGCGGCGCCGGCAATGCCACCTACGGTCGCTATCTCGGCTACCTGATGCAGCAGGCGATCTCGCGTGACGACAAGGTCAAGCGCCTCGCGTTCCAGCTGCAGGTGAACGTCTGGCTGGCCACGGATGGTCGGCTGGAGAAAGTCGAGCTGGTGCGTGGCAGTGGCAACGAGGAGGCCGACGCGGCCGTGCTCGACGCGCTGCGACGCATCGGCAAGGTCGACCAGGCACCGCCGCCGTCACTCGATTTCCCCGCCCGCGTCCTGATCCAGGGCCGCCGGCCCGGGGCCTGATTCCCGACTTCCATGATTTCCCTTCTTTCGATGAGAACCGTGATGAACGACCACGTCCGCGCACGAACCGACTCCCGCCGCCCGCGGCCGGCCCGACGGGCGCTGCTGTGCTGCGCCGTGCTGCTCAGCCTGGCCGCCCCGGCCGGTGCGATGGCCGCCGAAACCACCATGGTCAAGCTGATCAAGGGCCTGATCGCCAGCGGTGCACTGAAACCCGAAGACGGCCAGGCGTTGCTGGTGCAGGCCGAGGCCGAAGCGGCGGCCGCACAGCGCACTGCAGCCACGGGCAGCACCGCGGCGAGCGGTGGCGTGGCACTGGAGGCCGGTGACGTGCGCGTGCCGTACGTACCGCAGAGCGTGCGCGACGGTATCCGTGACGAAGTGCGCCAGGACGTGATGGCGCAGGCGAAATCGGAAGGCTGGGCGGCACCCAACGAAGTGGCCGAGTGGACCAAGCGCATCAAGGTCACCGGTGACATGCGTGTGCGCAGCGAGTCGCGCTTCTACTCCGAGCGCAACAGCGACATCGTGAGCAACTGGTCGTCGATCAACGCCGGCAACGGCTTCGACACCAATACCAATACCAACCTGCAGCTGCCGCCGCTGCTGAACACCCGCCAGGACCGCCGCAACCTGTGGCGCATCCGTGCCCGCCTGGGCATCGAGGCAACCATTGGCCAGCACACCACGGCCGGCGTGCGCCTGGCCAGCGGCAGCAGCAATGGCCCCGTGTCGACCACCGAGCAGCTGGGTGGCGGCCTGAGCAAGAAGGACGTGTGGCTGGACCAGGCCTGGCTGGCCTACAGCCCGGCGGACTGGGTGACGGTGCGTGGCGGCCGCTTCGGTAATCCGTTCTGGACCAGCGACACGCTGTTCTCCAACGATCTCAACTTCGATGGCCTGGCCGCCAACCTGAAGTATGACTTCGATGGTGGCGACCTCGACCTGTTCGGCAACCTCGCGGTGGTACCGCTGGAGTACACCTCCGACAGCTCGCCGAGCCAGAGCAAGGTCAAGACTCCGAACGAGAACAAGTGGCTGTCCGGTGCCCAGGTGGGCGTGAACTGGCGCTTCAACGATGACAACGCGCTGCGTGCTGCGCTGGGCTACTACGACTTCAAGAACATCAGCGGTCGCCTGTCCTCAACGTGCTCGCTGTATTCGGGCGCGGTAGGCTGCGACACCGACTGGTCGCGCCCGGCGTTCATGCAGAAGGGCAACACCCTGATGCTGATCCGCAACATCGCGCGCAATCCGGTGGATCCGGCCGGTACGCCGACCCCGCAGTATGTCGGCCTGGCCTCGGCGTTCCGTCTGGCCACGCTGAACCTGCGCTGGGACACGCAGCTGGCGCAGGGTATCGGTCTGCGCCTGGATGGCGATTACGTCCGCAACCTGGCCTACGACAAGCAGGCCATGTTCAGTCGCGCCCAGAACGGCATCGTCAACAACTACGGCGCCGGCGATACTGTGGGCATCGATACCTTCCGCAGTGGCGACACCGCATGGATGGTGCAGGCCACCTTCGGTGCCACCGAGCTGAAGGAGAAGGGCCAGTGGCAGGCGCTGCTGGGCTACAAGCACATTGAGGCCGACGCGCTGCCCGACGCCTACAACGATCCGAACTTCCACCTGGGCGGCACCAATGCCCGCGGCTACTACGTGGGCGGTGCCTACGCGCTCGACGCGCGCAGTTGGATCAGCGGCAAGTGGATGGCGGCCAAGGAAGTGTCCGGTGCGCCGCTGTCGATCGACGTGTTCCAGCTGGAGTTCAACACCGGCTTCTAAGCGGATGGCGTGATGGGCATCACGCGAAGCGTGGCGGGGGCGCAGCGATGCACCCGTCTAAGGAAAGGAGACCACGCGTTGCACAAAGGAGGAATGGATGAGCCGTCGCAAGCTGTTCGAAAGTCCCGAACCGTCCAGCCAGATGCTGGGTGTTGGACCGGCCTATGTTTCAGTGGAGGGCCTGCGCCAACACCTGGCCGAGTTCCTGCTGTACGCAGGCCGGCCGGTGGTGATCATGCGCGGGCGCAGCGAAGTGGGCTACTTCCTGCCGGCGCGCTGCTGGCGTCAGCGCGACGATGACCCGCTGGCGGCGGCTGCCGCCGAGCAGCTGCTGGATGCGGCCGGTTTCCAGGCCGAGGACATCCAGCAGGTGGAGCAGGAGTTCAACGCCATGCGCCATCGCACCGTGCTGCATTCGCGGCGCTGAGCCTTCCGTAGAGCCGAGCCCATGCTCGGCTTTTCGGGCGGTTGCACGCGACGTTGGCAACAGCCCCTGCCGTTGCCTTCGGCTCTACCGTAGATCCACGCCGTATGTGGATAGGCCACACCCGGCCGCAGCTACAACGCCAGCACCTGTCCCGGTTCCAGCGCCCGCAGGAACGCGTCGTCATGCGACACCACCACCAACGTGCCCGGGAACACCCGCAGCACCTGCAGCAGGTGCATCCGCAGCGTCATGTCCAGGTTGTTGGTTGGTTCGTCCAGAACCAGCAGCGCTGGGGGCTTGGCCGCCATCAATGCCAATGAAAGCCGCGCCCGTTCGCCACCGGACAATGCGGACACGGGCGTCTGCGCCGTGGCATCGCCGCGGAACAGGAAGTCGGCCAGGTGCAGCCGGCACTGGGTCTGGCTCCAGTCCGGCATCTGGGCAGACAGCGCCTGGAGAGGCGTGGCCTGCATCGGCAGGTCCCGGTAGTGCTGGTCGAGCAGGGCGATCTGATCAGCTGGCGGCAGCAACCAGTCACCATCACGGTGGATGCTTGGGTCGCCGCACAGCGCGCGTGCCAGCGTGGACTTGCCGCTGCCGTTGTCACCGGTGATCGCCAGGCGATCACCGACATCCAGGCGCAGATGCAGTCCACCCAGCACCGTTTCCGTGGCATGCGCCACGCTGGCGTCGGTCAGCTGCACCACCACTCCCTCACGTCGCCAGCCGGCCGGCAACGCGAAGGTAGGCTCGATGATGGTCTCGCGCTGCAGGTCATTGCGACGAGCCTCGATGTCTTCCTGCTGCTCACGGATCAGCAGTTGCTTGCTGCCGGCGGTGGTATTGCCACGGCCGAGCTTGGTGGCTGAACGCACGCCGCCCCACTTGCGCTGTTCCACCTTGCGCACACCGCGTTCCCGCGAGCTCGCGGCGCGCTGCTGTTCGCGCATCAACGCCTCATGGGCCTGGCCGCGCTCCTGATCCAGCTGGCGCAGCTGCCGGTCGCTGGCCTCGCGTCGCTGCTGCAGGTCCGCCTGATAGTCGCGGTAGCGGCCGCCGAAGTGGCTCACGCGCCCGCCACGTATGTGCCAGAGCTCATTACAGAGCGCATCGATCAGGGCTTCATCGTGGGTGGCCACCAGCAGCGCGCCATGGAACTGGCGCAGGCGCGCGATCAACGAGCGGCGTGCACTGCGGTCCAGGTGATTGCTGGGTTCATCCAGTAGCAGTACGTCGGGGTCGGCATCAAGCGCGCGGGCGAGCGCATGGCGCATCTGCTCGCCGCCGCTACGAGAGGAGTCATCGAGCACGTGCTGCGGCACGTAGGCGATGCGTGCGCCATCGCGCCGGATGATGGTCCCACCACTTGGCACCAGAGTACCGGCCAACATCTGCAACAGGCAGCTCTTGCCGCTGCCGTTGTCGCCGATCAGGGCGATGCGGGCACCTGAGGGCAGGTGCAGGTTGACGTCGGCCAGCAGGGCGCGGCCGTTGAAATCCAGATCCAAAGCATGGGCACGTAACATCGAGTGCGGTCCTCCTGTTGCTGCGCGCTCACTGCATCCGAACGCGGACGCGCAGCTTGGAACAGGGGCGAGGCCGGAACAAGCGAGGAACCGGCCAAGATCCGCCGCAGGTGGGCCAGACCTGCTTCAGCCGCGCTCGCTGGTGATCCGTGCGCCCTCGCGCATCACCAGGGTCACCGGGGTCTTCTCCACCACTTCCAGCAGACGCTGCCACTGTGCATCGCTCAGCTCAGCGCTGGCGTGCAGCACGCGATGTACGTGGAAGCGCCCATCCTCGTCACGCTCAGAGCGCAGCTCGGCATGAAACTCGCCCAGTTCCCAGCCCTTGCGTTGTGCATACATGCGCAGGGTGATGGCGGTGCAGGCCGCCAGCGAGGCAAGGTACAGATCGAACGGCGCGAAGCCCTTGCCCTGGCCGCCGAGCGATGCCGGCTCGTCCGCGTCCACATCAAAGCTGCCATTGCTGATGTGGTGCAGGTAGTTGTCGCCGGTCGAAACAATGCGTGCGTAGGCCATCGGAGTCTCCATCTGTCTATAGCGTCGAGCCGTGCTCGACTGCTCCATAAAGGCGGCGCCAGCCAAGGCCAGCGCCGCCACGAAATCACTCGGTACGATCGTACGAGAACTGGATACCCGCCGTACCACCGGTTTCGATGAAGAGGTTCATGAACGCCGGCACCGTTTCCGAACGGGCCCAGTCGCGCTGCAGCTCGCAGAACAGCTGCGGCACGCTGATCAGCTGGCCACCTGCCTGTTCGATGCGGCGCAGTGCGGCTTCGTGTGCCGCCAGCGAAGTGCCACCGACGGCGTCGACCACCACGTACACCTCATAGCCTTCCTTCAAGGCGTCCAGCGCCGGGAAAGTCAGGCAGGCTTCGGTCCACAGCGCGGTCATGATCAGCTTGCGACGGCCGGTGGCTTCCACCGCCTGGCGGAACTCGACGTCCTCCCAGGAATTGATGGTGGTGCGGTCATAGGTGGGGTAGTCGGCCAGCACCTTGCGCAGCTGCGGAATCGGCGGCTTGTTCAGGCCGGTCTTGACGTTGACCGTCGAATGCACGATCGGCAGCCCGTAGGCCACTGCGGCCTTGGCGGTGCCGACGATGTTGTTGACCAGCAGCTGGCGGTCCATCGAGGCGATGGAGTTCACCTGCACCGGCTGGTAGTCGATGATGATGAAGGCGGAATTCTGCGGGGTCAGCAGGTGGTCGCTGGCCGGGTCGCGGATCGGTTCACTGGACATGGTGGGTCTCCGGTTGGGAGGGGGCCGGCGGCTGGCCGGCACCCCGGGGGCAGCTCAGCTGCGCTGCGAATCCAGCTGCTCGTGGTTCTTCTGCACGTCCTGAGCCTTCAGGTAGCTTTCGATCAGCAGCTGGTAGTTCGGGAAGATCTTCGTGTAGACCTCGGCCCACTGCTGGGCGTCGTCGCGGTTCCAGGTGCGCTGGATCTCCGAGGCCACAGCGGCGGTGTCCATCGGCACCACGCCGGCCTGCACCACGCGGACCAAGGTGATCTCTTCAGCCATCTTCGAATAGGTGCCCGAGGCATCGATCACCGCGAACACCTGGTAGCCATCGGCCACGGCGGCGATCGACGGGAAGGCCATGCACACGCTGGTGATGGTGCCGGCGATGATCAGCTGCTTGCGGCCGGTGGCCTTCACTGCAGCAACGAATTCCGGGTTGTCCCAAGCGTTGATCTCACCCTTGCGCGCCACGTACTGGGCATGTGGGGCCGCGTCGTGGATCTCCGGGATCAGCGGACCGTTCGGGCCCTGTGGAACCGAGGCAGTGGTGATCACCGGCATCTTCGCCAGCGTGGCCATCTTCGCCAGCGCAGTGGCGTGGGCGCGCACGCTGGTGAATGGCATGTCACCGATGGTCTGGAACAGGCCGCTCTGGTGGTCGATCAGCAGCATCGCGGCGTTGTCCGGATCGATCACCGGGCGGGCACCGTTGAAGTTGGCGGGGGTACTCATGGTCAGTCTCCTGGGGAAGGTGGGCGATGGCCCGTTGGCGCGACGGGTCATCACCCGCCGCGCGGAAGCGCTCAGTGCGCGATCTGGCCGAAGCGGCCGCTGTTGAAATCGTTGACCGCCTGGCTGATCTCGGCCTGGCTGTTCATCACGAACGGGCCGTAGCCCACCACCGGCTCGTCGATCGGCTCGCCGCTGAGCAGCAGCAGGGTGGCGTCACTGTCGGCGTCGACGAACACGTCTTCACCACTTCGGTCGAAGGTGACCAGCTGCGCCTCACCGACCGGCTGGCCGCCATTGACGCGGACCGTGCCCTTCAGCACCACCAGTGCCAGCGTGCGGCCATCGGCCACCGCCAGTTCGGCGTGGTGGCCCTGCTGCAGGCGGATGTCCCAGACATCCATCGGCGTGTGGGTACGTGCCGGACCGGCGTGGCCGTCGAAGCGGCCGGCGATGACACGGACGCGGCCGGCGCCATCGGGCAGCTCCACCGAAGGGATCTGCGCATCGAGCAGGGTCTGGTAGCCCGGTGCGCCCATCTTGTCGCGGGCCGGCAGGTTCACCCACAGCTGCACCATGTCCAGCGTGCCGCCGCGCTTGCTGAATTCCGGTGTGTGGAATTCCTCGTGGAGAATGCCGGAGGCAGCAGTCATCCACTGCACGTCACCCGGGCCGATGGTGCCGCCGGCACCGGTCGAATCGCGATGTGCGACCTCGCCGTCATAGACGATGGTGACGGTCTCGAAACCGCGATGCGGATGCTGGCCGACGCCACGCGGGGTATCGCTGGGGGCGAAGTTGTAGGGGCCGGCATAGTCCAGCAGCAGGAACGGGCTCAGGTGCTGGCCGTGGGTGTTGTAGGAAAACATCGAGCGGGCGGGGAATCCGTCGCCCACCCAGTGCGGGCGGGGGGCGCTGTAGGTACCGGTGACACGCTTCATGGCGATCTCCTGGCCGGGGCTGCCGGCCGCTGTTCTTCGTTGCAGGAGACGATATCGCCGCGACAATTGGGCCGGTAGACGCCAATATTTGCCGTCATAGTCCTATATGGTGAACAATGGTCGCAGGCCGTGGGCCGCAGGAGATCGCCCCGTGTTCATCGCAGATATCCGCCGTTGTGACCTCAACGACCTGTTCTATTTCGCCATGGTGGTCGAGCACGGCGGCTTCTCGCAGGCAGGCCGGGCGCTGGCCATGCCGAAGTCGAAACTGAGCCGGCGCATCGCGCTGCTGGAGGAACGGTTGGGCGTGCGCCTGATCCAGCGCTCGACGCGGCGTTTCTCGGTCACCGAGGTCGGCCAGGACTACTACCGCCACTGCAAGGCGATGCTGGTCGAGGCCGAGGCCGCAGAAGAAGCCATCGCGATGTCACGCGCCGAGCCGCGCGGCACCATCCGCCTTGCGTGCCCGATCGCGATCCTGCACGCGCGCATCGGTCCGATGCTGGCCGACTTCCTGGCCCTGCACCCGCAGGTGTCGGTGCAGCTGGACGCCACCAACCGCCGCGTGGACGTGGTGGGCGAGGGCGTGGATGTGGCGATCCGGGTACGGCCGCCGCCGCTGGAGGACAGTGACCTTGTGGTACGCGTGCTGGCGCGCCGAGTGTGGTGCACCAGTGCCAGTCCGGCGCTGCTGCAGCGGCTGGGCACGCCGCAGGTGCCGGCCGATCTTGCGGTGATGCCGACGGTGGACCTCGCTTCGGCCAGCCAGCAGCACGTCTGGGAGTACAGCGGGCCGGACGACGTACAGGCCAGTGTGCATCACCGTCCGCGCCTGGTCAGCGATGACATGATCGCGCTGCGTGCGGCGGCGGTGGCCGGGGTCGGGCTGTTGATGCTGCCGCGGATGATGATCACCGATGAGCTGGAGAGCGGGGCGCTGCTGCCGGTGCTGCCCGAGTGGGTGCCGAAACACGGCATCGTGCATGCGGTGTTCCCGTCGCGGCGTGGGCTGCTGCCGGCGGTACGCGCGTTGATCGATTACCTCGCCGAGCGTTTCGAGGCGTTGGATGAACCGTAGGCTCCGCATCCACGCCATGCGTGGATGATCCTGGTGCCGCGCGACGGGCCTTCGCTTGCCGCCTGCGGCCGTGCAGCCCACAATCCACGTCCGGACCGTCGCCATCACGCCCATCATTCCCCGGTCCGGCCTTGGCACCTATGTCTCCCAATGCCCTGGCGCTGGTCGAGCTGCTGATCCGCGAGCGCCGTGCGTTGTCGCGCTTCATCGCGCGCTATCTCGACCCGGCCAGTACCGAGGACACCCTGCAGAACCTGTACCTGAAGGCCAGCAGCGTGCCCGGCGATCCGCCGATCCTGGAACCGCGTGGTTATCTGTACCGGATGGCCTACCACCACGCGCTCAACCGCAGCCAGGCTGACGCCCGCGAGCGGCGCGCGATGGCCGAGTACGCCGCCGACATGGCCGAGGCCGGCCACGATGGCGAGGCGCAGGCGTTGGACCAGGCACAACTGCGCGAGATCACCCAGACCATCCTCGCGCTGCCGGCGCAGGTGCGTGAGTGCTTTGTGCTGAACCGCTACCTGGGCCTGAGCGAGCGTGAAATCGCCACTCGGCTCGGCATTTCCAAGAGCCTGGTCGGCAAGCATGTGCTGCGCGCGGCACTGCTGATCCAGCAGCATCAACAGGGAACGCGCCGATGACCGGCGATTGCCGTGGGCAGATCGCACCCGCCATTGTCACAACAGGAAAGCGCACCCGTTCGCGGTGCGGCAGGCCACAACCATGACCACGTCCGAACCCTCGCCGCGTCAGGCCAGGCAGGCGTTGCGCTGGGTGATCCGGTGCAGTGCAGGCCCGCTGCCGGAACGCCAGCAACGAACCCTGCAGCGCTGGCTGCAGGCCGATCCACGTCATGCGCTGGCCTGGCGCCAGCAGCAGGCCTTCTGGCAGGGGCTGGATGCCGCCGGGCCCGAGGTGCTGGCGGCGCTGCCCGAGCTCACGACCGATCGCGAGGGGCTGCGCCCGATCGCGCCGCGCCGCCGCCTGCCATGGCTGCTGGCCAGTGCCGCCGCCGTCGTACTGATGGTGACGGCGGCACCGCACGCGCTGCTGCTGGCACGCAGTGACCTGCGCAGCAGCGATGCACCACGCGTGGTGCAGCTGGAAGACGGCAGCACCGCCGTGCTCGATGCGGGCACCGCGCTGGCGCTCGAGTTCGACGGCCAGCAGCGTCGCCTGCACCTGCTGCGCGGGCAGGCCTGGTTCCAGGTGGCGCACGAGGCTCGTCCGTTCCAGGTCGAGGCCGCGGGCGGCCGGGTCCGTGATATCGGCACCGCCTTCAGCGTGTCGATACAGGACACCACGGTCACCACCCAGGTCAGCGAGGGTGTGGTCGACGTGCGTCCGGGCGACGGCAGCGTGCAGCGCCTGCATGCCGGGCAGTCACGGGCGTTCCGTGACGGTCGCTGGCTGCAGCCGGTGCAGCTGGAAGATCCCGAGGCCATGGCGCCGTGGCGGCGTGGTGAGGTCGCGATCGACAATCTGCCGGCCGCGCAGGCCATCGCCGATCTGGCGCGCTATCGGCGTGCACCGGTCTGGGTACTGGGCGGGCAGGGCGCGAACGTGCGGGTCAGTGGCCTGTTCCACCTGCAGCAGCCGGAGACCGCCATTGATGCGGTGGCCGCACAGGCAGGACTGCGCGTGCAGCGCTTGCCCGGTGGCGCGTTGGTGCTGTGGTGAGGTGCCGCCGGTTCATGGCGGAATACGCGGCATGAAAAAAACATGAAAAAACCGTGGGCAGTCGCCACACGCGGCTGTCTATAGAGGTATAGCCAGAGCGAAACACCGTTTCTTCTCAAGCCAGACACACCACCGGCACCGGATGTGCCCGTGGTCCAGCCACGCTTGAGGAGTTCCTGTCCATGCCGTCCACGGCATCTGCCTGTCATCGCCGCGCCACCGTCCTGGCCCTGGCCATCTCTACTGCATTGCTGCCGCTGGCCTGGGTGCCGGTCGTGCAGGCGCAACCGGCGGTCGTCGCGCCGCTGCGCCCGTACACCATTCCGGAACAACCCTTGGCCGACGCCGTGCGCGCCTTTGGCCGCCAGGCCGATGTGCAGGTGGTGTTCCGCAGCGATCTGGTGGAAGGCCGGCGCTCCAGTGCAGTCAAAGGCGAGTACAGCCAGATGCAGGCGCTGCAGCAGCTGTTGCGCGGCAGCGGCGTGCGCGCACAGCGCGGCATGGACGGCACCTGGAGCCTGCGGGCCGCAGCGGAGGCGGGTGAAGGGGAAGGGGTGCGGGTGACCGAAACACTGGACGTGGCCGGTCGCCTTCACTCGGAAGGGGGTGAGGCGCGCGATCGGCGCGGCTACGATGATGTGTTCGCGCTGGATCTGACCACGGCGTATTCGGGGCGCGACCGGGTGGAGCGCTATCGCGGTTCCAATCCGGCCGACGTGGTCAAGGATCTGGTCGGAGTGTTCAGCGGCGATGCGCGCAACAGCGGCGCGCTGGACGTCAACATCCGTGGCATCCAGGGGCCCGGGCGGGTGCCGGTCAGCATCGACGGTGGCGAACAGGCGCTCACGGTCTGGCGCGGCTACAACGGCGTCAGCAACCGCAACTACATCGATCCCAACCTGATTGGTGGCATCCAGGTCATCAAGGGGCCAGGGCTGGTGCGCGATGTGCACAGCGGGATCGGTGGTGCGCTGGTGATCAAGACCATCGACGTTGACGACATTGTTGCTGCCGGCGAGCGCTTCGGCGGGGAGCTGAAGATCGAAGGCAGCAGCAATGCAGTGGCACCGCGCCTGCCGAGGCTGCACACCGGCGAGGATTACCGCACCGTGCCAGGCTTCCCGCAGGGCTCGCCGAACTCACCCTATGACGACCGCAGCCTGGTGGTGCCGGTGAAGTCGCGTAGTGGCAACAATCCCTTCGATGGTGAGGACCAGGCCTGGCGATTGGCACTGGGTGTGCGCGGTGACAACGTCGACCTGATGGCCGCCTACGCCTGGCGCAAGCGTGGCAATTATTTCTCCGGCAGCAAGGGAAGCGCGTACTACGACCAGGACCGGCGCGAGCAGTACGAGTACCAGGGCATCGACTACATCACCACGCTGGCGCGCTACTTCAAGCCGGGCGATGAAGTGCCCAACACCTCCAGCGAACAGGAGTCGTGGCTGGTCAAGGGAACCTGGCAGATCAATGACGACCAGCAGCTGAAGGCCACCTGGCGGCGCACGCTGTCGCACTACGGCGAGATCATGCCGTCGCGCATCCTGTCCGCGCCGGACTACGGTCGCATCCAGTGGCCGCTCAGTCGGGTTGCGTCCGATGCCTGGAACCTGGAGTACCGCTTCCAGCCGGCCGGTAGCCGATGGCTGGACGTGTACGCCAATCTGTGGCGCACCGAAACGGAAAGTGACACCTACACCGCCGGTGGCTTCCCCAACTTTGCACCGGGCAATCCGGCATGGAACCCCGGGGTCAGCCCGATCCTGCGCAACACCGCACTGGCCAATGCACGCAACGACCGTACCGGCCTGACCCTGAGCAACCGCTTCGCGCTGCATTCCACCCTGGATCTGACCGTGGGCGGCAACTGGCAGTACGAGAAGCTGGGTTCGCGCGATCCGTATTTTGGTACCACCGATGGGTGGCGCATGTTCCCGCGTACCGGCCGCCGCCAGGAGGGCGAAGGCTATCTCAACCTTGAATGGCGCCCGGTCGAGTTCCTTACCCTCAATGCCGGCGTGCGTTACAGCCGCTACTGGGCCTTCGACGACTTCCTGCAGGCGCATCCGGAACTGCTGACCAAGGGCGTGGGAAGCAAGGAGGCCACCTACCGGGTCAATGAACTGCCTGAGCGTCCGGCCAGCCTGCAGGCGCAGATCGATGCGCTGGAGGCCGACCGCGAATTCTGGGAGAGCATCGGCATGGGCTCGGTCGTCGATGACGCACTGCGCGGCCTGCTGGCCTATTACGAAACGCCGCAGGCGGTGGAGCACAGGGTGCCCTGGTTGCCCGATGCCAACGGCAACTATGCCCGCGCGACCAACCCCTGCCTCAACGGCGAGGTGGCGGCCATTCCCGGGGTGCTGCCGCTCTATGCCGGCAGCGACCGGGTCTGCAACATCGGCAACACCATGCAGTCCAGGCCGGTCGACGGGCGCAACGATCGTCAGCGCGATCACGCGTGGCTGCCCACCTTCTCGGCCACGGTGAACCTGTCCAAGGCCGCGCGCGTCTACCTGCGCTACAGCGAAGCGGTGCGCTTCCCGAGCATGTTCGAAAGCACCATTGCGTTCTCCAGCAGCCTCAATCCGCTGTACACGCTCAAGCCCGAGCATGCCTACAACTACGAATTTGGCTACGTGCACAACCTGTCGGGGCTATTCGGCAACACCGCCGATGCCGACGTCAAGCTGGCCTACTACGTGCACAAGACCCGCAACGTGATCGAGCGCGATGCCTACTTCCTGTTCGACAACATCGACAAGCAGACCATCCGTGGCATCGAGCTGCAGGCGCGTTTCGACAACCGGCGCTTCTTCACCGACCTGGGCATCTCGCGCACGCTGGAGAACGAAGTCTGCGACGAAAGCAGCGCCGTTCTGCTCGATGCCAATCGCGGCCTGGTTCCCAACTGCGTGCAGGATGGCTTCGTCAGTGGCTACCTGCTGACCCAGGCGATCCCGAAGCTGTCGGTGAACTGGTCGCTGGGCACGCGCCTGTTCGACGAGCGGCTGGAACTGGGCAGCCGCATCGTCCACTACCAGCGCCATGACAACCCCGATCTGCAGGCCTACCGCGACCGCCTGCTGGCCGGTGGCAGCAGCCTGCTCTGGCAGAACGTGCCGTTCACCTGGGGAAACATCACCACTGTCGATGCCTACGCGCGCTGGCGCGTCAACGACCACGCCAGCGTCGAGCTGGTGGGCAGCAACCTGGGCAACCGCTACTACGTCGATCCGGCGACGCGCTCAACGCTGCCGGCGCCGGGCCGCACCTTCAAGCTCGGCATCACCGCACGCTTCTGACCTCCCGCTTTCAAGCGTTGTACCTGTAGTTCCCATAACCCAAGGAGTAATACCATGAAGATGATCTCCCGTTCGGTTCTCGCCGTCGCCGCCACCTTCGCCCTGGCCGGTGCCGCCCATGCAGCCGACATCGTCGGTGCGGCCAGCCCGGCAACCGATGCCGAGCTGTACGTCGCCGTCGGCGAATCGCAGGTCAATGGTGGTCCGCACTCGGCGGGCAAGGCCGGCATCGGTGTCGGTACCGTCTCCAATGCCAAGCCGGTGGATTTCCAGGGCCTGAGCCTGTACTCGGGCACCACCACCGTCAATGGCACCAACGTGCGCACGCTGGCCATGCCGATCACCGGCGCCCCGGGCAGCCACGCCGGCATGGGCCACTTCAACTTCGTCAAGGTCGGCAGCGGTGACGTGTGGTTCGGCGAATGGTCCAAGGATGGCGCCGCCGGTGGCTTCAACAACCGCCAGGTGTATTTCGTCGGTGATCGTACCGGCACCACCCTCCCGGCCGGTGTGGCCACCTACAGCGTGGCGGGCCTGAACAAGTTCAATGGCAGCAACCTGTTGTCGGGCACCTTCCGCGCCAACTTCGGCAGCGGCACGCTGCAGGGCGGCCTGGCCGGCGGCGGCCTGTCGGTCAACGTCAGCGCCTCGATCAACAGCGCCAACGCGTCGTTCGCCGGTTCGGCCACCGCCAATGGCACCGTTGCCGGCACCACCCAGGGCCAGTTCTTCGGCGCCAACGCGGCCACCCTGGCCGGTATCGCCACCTTCAGCGGCAACAGCCAGTACGACACCGCCTTCGGCGGCAGCAAGAACTGATTGCCACGCCCCTGACGGGGCAGGGCAGGGACAAGCCGCGATCCGCCAGTCCCTGCTTCGGCCCGCTGCATCGCATCACCACGGATCGCCCATGCGCCACCCCATTCTTCTTGTGTTCCTGCTGTTGATCGCCGCCGATGTACGCGCCCAGCAGGACGATCTGCGCCGCGTGCTCGAGCAGGGCAGCGAACTGCGCCACCAGCAGCAGGACCAGCAGCGGCTGCAGCAGGCCGAGTCGGAGCGGCCGACCATCACCATCGACGGCCAGACGCTGCGCGTGGAGCGCACCGTCGATGATCTCGGCCAGGCGCTGTACCTGTCGCTGCAGCATCAGCAATGGCAGGCCGCCGCTGCGTTCCTCGAGGAGTACATCGAACTGCCGGGGCATGATCCCCTGCTGCGCCACTATGCGCAGGGGGCGCTGGCGCGGGTGGCCGGCGACCATCGTCGCGCGGTGAAGGAGTACGAAGCGCTGTTGGCGGCGCAGCCGGATTTCCTGCCAGCCCGCCTTGAGTTGGCGCGTGTCTATGCGGAAGACCAGCGCGATCGCGATGCGGTTGCGCTGTTCACGGCCATCGCTGCAGGCATCAATGCCGATGATCCGGCCACGGCCGGCGTCCGCGCGCGCGTGGACGGCTACCTGAGTGCCCTGCAGGCCCGTCAGCGCTGGAAAGGCGCGCTGTCCGCCGGCCCGGCATGGAGCGACAACATCAACCGCAGTTCCGCCAGCCGCACCTGCCTGTTCGGCGTGGGCGACGCGTGCATCATCGAACGGAAACTGCCCGACGCCCAGCGCGCGGCGGGCCTCGACTTCGACGCCAGCCTGGAGCGGCGCTGGGTGCTCGGCGGGCATCATGGGCTGTACGTGCGCGGTCTGGCCTTCGGTCAGACATGGCGCGGGCACAGTGAGTACAACGAGCTCAATGCCAACGTGCAGGCGGGTTATAGCTGGCGTAGTGCACGGCAGACCGTGCTGCTTGCCCCCAGCTATGACTATCAGGGCCTGGGCAACCATGCGCTGCAAGGCGGCAGTGGCGTGCACGGGGAATGGCAGTACGCCCTGGATGCACGCAGCCTGCTCAAGCTGGAGGCTGACTGGAAGCGCCAGCGGTATCGCCAGCAGGGCCTGGCCAGCAACTACGACGGCGAGCTGGCATCGTTGTATGCCACCTGGTTCCGCGCGCTCAATCCGCGCTGGACGGTCTTCGCCGGGCTGGATGTCACCGACAGCAGCGCAGCAGACCCGGCCAACGGCTTCCGCCAGCGCGGCCTGCGGCTGGGCGCGGCGCGGCAATGGAGCGGCACCACGGCCACCGTGTTCGTATCGCTGCGCGAGCGTGACTACGACGCATGGAGCCCGTTGCTGGAAGCACGGCGTGAGGACAGCGAACAGAACCTGATCGCCATCGTCCGCAGCGAGCGCCTGGCCGTGGCCGGGCTGGTGCCCAGCCTGAGCCTGCGTTATGCCCGCATCGACAGCAACGTTGGCTGGCTGTACAGCCATGATCGCAATCTGCTCAGCCTGAAGTGGGAGCGGGCCTTCTGAACGCGCCGTGCCCGCGGCCTTCATCGATCGTCACGCGCTCTTGTAGGCCGGATCGCGCATCCTGCCCTCGTTGCGACCGCAGGCGGGTCGCGTGCATCGAGGAGCGAGGAACGTGCTGGAAGCGGGCAGCAAACCGGAGGGCCTGAAGGGGCTGCGGGTACTGGTGGCGGAAGATGAATTCGCCATCGCGATGTTCCTGGTCGACTATCTGGAGCTGAAAGGCGCACAGGTGGTGGGGCCGGCGGGAAACCTGCAGGCGTTGGGGCAGCTGGTCGATACCCATACCATCGATGTAGCGTTGCTGGACATCAACCTGGGCGGCGAGCAGGTCTATCCGCTGGCCGACCGCCTGGCCGAGGCCGGTACCCCGTTCCTGCTGACCTCCGGCTACGACGACAACCTGCCCAGCCGCTTCGCCAGCGCGCCGCGCTGTACCAAGCCCTATCACATCGAAGCCCTGGTCCAGCAGCTGGCCGGGCTGGTGGCGACGCCGCAGGTCCCTGCGGGCATCGCCTGATTGAGCGGCATGTCGCGCCGTCCTGAAGGCATTCACGCCGCCGAGCTGCGTGGCGGAATGCCACCCACGCCGCGCCCGCACGCGCGCCACGATGGCATGGCCGCGCGTATCGCCCGCCATGACTGGTCACGCAGCCCGTTGGGCGCGATCGAGCAATGGCCGCCGCACCTGCGCGCCACCGTCGATCTGATGCTGGCCCACGGCTTCCCGATGATCGTGTTGTGGGGCGAGCAGCTGGTGCAGCTCTACAACGATGGTTACGCCGAGATCCTGGCCGACAAGCATCCTGGCGGGCTTGGACAGCCGACCCGTGAATGCTGGCCCGAGGTCTGGCACATCAACGGTCCGCTCTACACCCGTGTATGGCAGGGCGAGACGCTCACCTTCGAAGACAAGCTTTACCCGCTGGCCCGCCATGGGCGCCTGGAAGACGTCTGGTTCACCATCACCTACAGCCCCATCCGTGGCGAAGAGGGGCGGATCAACGGGGTGTTGGTGACCATGTTCGAGACCACCGCGGCACACATGGCGCTGGCCGCGCGTGAGCGCGAGGAGCTGCGGCGGCGCGAGAGTGACCGGCGCCTGGAACTGGCCTTCAGGATGCTGCCGGTGGGCCTGTGCATCGTCGATCTGCAGGGTCGCATGCTGCTCTCCAATGATCAGATGCGCGCCTATCTGCCCACCGGCAAGGTGCCTTCCAGGGACGCGGACAACCAGCATCGCTGGCACGGCTGCCATCCCGATGGCACCACCATCGCACCGGACGACTTCGCCATCGCCCGTGCGATGCGCGGCGAGACTGTGGTGCCGGGGCTGGAGTTCCAGTACCTGCATGATGATGGCCGCGCGCGCTGGACCCGGGTCGCTGCCGCGCCCCTGCGCGATGCCGACGGTGAGGTCAGCAGCGTGTTCGCCATCGCCGTGGACATCGATGATCTCAAGCGTGCGACCGAGCGCCAATCGGTGCTGTTGGCCGAACTGCAGCACCGGGTGCGCAACATCATGTCGACCATCCATGCCATCGCCTGGCGTACCCGCGAGTCGGTCGGCAGCGTGGATGAGTATGCCGAACGCCTGTGCGGGCGGCTGATGTCACTGGCGCGCACGCAGAGCCTGCTGACCCGTGGCGCCAACGCGGGGGTGTGCCTGCGCGGCATGCTGGATGAGGAGATCGCGGCGCAATCCCCGCCTGCTGCGGTCTACCGCCTGCAAGGCGAGGACGTGCTGCTGCCACCGAAGGCCGCCGAAGTGTTGTCGCTGGCCATCCATGAGTTGGCCACCAATGCGCTGCGGCATGGTGCGCTGACCCATGAGGATGGGCATATCGACGTGTCCTGGCACCTGCAGGTGCAGGAAGGGCAGCCGTGGCTGGGTCTGCACTGGTGCGAGCGCCATGCCGAGGTGGAGGACTGGGAGCTGCCCCGGCAGCGGGGCCTTGGCCGGTCCCTGATCGAGCAGCGCGTTCCCTATGAACTGGCCGGCAGTGGCGAGCTGCGCTTTGGCGCGCAGGGCCTGGATGCCTGGATCCGCTTCCCGCTGCGCGAGCGCGACAGCCTGTTGCAGACCGACGCCCCTCAGGCTGGAACCGGCAGGTGAATGCCATTAATCCCCAATTTCGCCAAATTGGGTATAATGGCCATAGTCCACTTCTGTCTGGAGCCGTGCCATGACCCTCCCGCTGGATCTGCCAGGCCTTGAGAAGGCCCCGGCCTCGTCGGTGAAGACCCGGGGCTGGCCGAGCCTGATGCGCACCGTGCGCGAGAAGCAGGCGCTGGTCATCACCAACCATAATCATCCGGAAGCGGTGATCGTGGATATCCGCACGTATCAGGAGCTGCTGGCCAAGGCCGCCGGCGGTGATGCGGGTGAGCGCAGCGAGGAGCTGCTGCGCCTGCGCAGCGAGTTCGACCAGACCCTGGCCGGCCTGCAGCGCGGGGAAGGGCTGGGCAAGGTGCTGGGTCAGCCGATCCGTCGCGGCCGCAAGGTCACCCTCGGCCGTCCGCTCTGACCGATGGGGCGGATCCTGGTGCTGGCCGGCGTCAATGGCGCCGGCAAAAGTTCGCTGCTGGGTACCTGGCTGGAAGCCGAAGGGCTGGGCTGGTTCAATCCCGATTCGTTCACCCGCCGCCTGGTCGAGGCCGGCTGGCCGCTGCCCGAAGCCAATGCCGAGGCCTGGCAGGAAGGCACCCGCCGCCTCCGCCAGGCCATGGCCGATGGCACGGATTTCGCCTTCGAGACCACGTTGGGTGGCAACACCATTCCACGCCTGCTGCGCGAGGCCTGCGAGCAGCATCATGTGGCGGTATGGTTCTGCGGCCTGGCCACGGTCGAGCTGCATATCGCCCGCGTTGCGGCGCGGGTGGCGGCTGGTGGCCACGACATTCCAGTGGAGAAGATCCACGCCCGCTTTGATTCGGCACGCGAGAACCTGCTGGAGCTGCTGCCACACCTGGCCGAGCTGCATGTCTACGACAACAGCGCACCGGCCGATGCCGAGGGCTGTGTCGAGCCGCTGCCAGTGCTGGCGATGGAGCGCGGCCAGCTGCAATACCCGGTCTCGGTGGCCGAACTGCTGCATACGCCTGACTGGGCCAAGCCGATCGTGATGCGTGCGATGGAGTTGGACACCCCGCAGTAGATCCACGCCAGGCGTGGATGCCCTCCACAAATCGCGCGAAACCACGCCGTGCATGACTGGGCGCCACCGGAGCTGCGGTTAGACTGACCGCACACTCAAGGAGGATGACATGCACGGACCTGCAACGCTCCGCTCGACCCCGATCCGCCTGACGCTTGCAGCGCTGGCGCTGTCCTGCACGCCGGCGATGGCCGCGTCGCCCGCCGCCAAGCGACCATCGCCGCCCAGCCTGGTGCAGGCCTTGCACGCCGCCGAAGCCAGTCTGCGACTTATTCCAGGCGGCGATATCGAATCGGACTTCCGCCCGGCGTGGACGGCTGTTGCCGATCTCGATGGTGATGGCCGTTCGGAGGTTGTGTACTTCTACACATCTACCTACACCGGTGGCAGCTTCGCGCAAAGCAATGTGGTGGCGGTGATGACGGAGCTGACGGCGAACGATCCGCGCGGCCAGGCAAATCCGAAGAGTCTGTCGCGGATGGAGGCCGAGGATTTCGCGGCCATCCGGGAGTCAGGCTATGGCGATGATGCCGGCATCCAGATTCCTGGTGCGGTGCAGGCGATCCGAATCGAGGGCAACCGGATCATCGTTGCCTTCACTGTTACCGCGGGCGCAACGGTCTGCGAAATTCCCCGCGATTTTCGCCACGTCTGCCCGCCAGAGGGGCCCTATGAGTGGACCCTGCGCTGGACGCCCGGACAGCTGGCCCGCGAGGGCGGGGACGCCGAGGCGCCCCCGGACGGGGTGTGACATCGGTGCCGGCGTGGTATCAGGCCGGCTTGGGCGCCTCACCTTCACTTGCTTCCGGCAACGGCGGCAGGCTCGGGTCCACTGTCACTGGCAGATCGCTCTTCAGCAGCGCAGCGGCTTCCTTGTCACTGCCTACCGCCGGCGGTGAACCGCGCAGCGGCAGGCCGGCGGTTTCCTTCACGAACAGCATCGTGATCAGGCCGATCACCGCTGCGCCCATCAGGTAGTAGGCCGGCACCAGCGGGTCGCCGGTTCGTTCCACCAGCCACGCGGTCACCAGCGGCGTGGTGCCACCGAACAGCGACACCGAGACGTTGAAGGCGATCGACAGCGCGCTGTAGCGCACCGGTGTGTAGAACAGCGCTGGCAGGGTGGACGGCATCGAGCTGGTGAAGCACACCAAGGCCAGGCCCAGCAGCATCAGGCCGAGGAAGATCATCCAGTCGTTGCCGCTGCCGACCAGCAGCAGGCACGGAATGGCCAGCACCAGCAGCGCGATGCAGGCGCCGATGATCATCGGCCGGCGGCCGAGTTTGTCACTGAACAATCCACCGACGATGTTCAGCGGCATCATCACCAGCATCACGATGATGATCAGCAGCAGGCCCTTGCTCTCTGCGTAGCCCATGGTCACGCTGAGGTAGCTGGGCATGTAGGTCAGCAGCATGTAGTCGGTGACGTTGAACACCAGTACCAGGCCCATGCACACCAGCAGCTGGCGGCCGTGCACCTGGAACAGTGCACCCAGCCCCGGACGCTCGTGCTCGCGCTTCTCGGCTTCCTCGGCAAAGGCGCGGAACGCCGGGGTCTCTTCCAGTTTCATGCGCATGTACAGGCCGAGCAGGCCCAGCGGGCCAGCCACCAGGAACGGAATGCGCCAGCCCCAGTCCAGCATCTGTGCGTTGCTCAACAGCATGTGCAGTGCGGTGACCGTACCGGCGCCGGCGATGTAGCCGCCCAGCGTGCCGAACTCCAGCCAGCTGCCCATCAACCCGCGGTTGCGGTCGGTGGAATACTCGGCGATGAAGGTGGCCGCGCCGCCATATTCGCCACCGGTGGAAAAGCCCTGCACCACGCGCGCCAGCAGCAACAGCACCGGCGCCCAGATGCCGATGCGCTCATAGGAGGGAATCAGGCCAATCGAGAACGTGCCCAGCGCCATCAGGATCATGGTGAACGCCAGCACTTTCTGGCGCCCGTAGCGGTCGCCGAGCGGGCCGAACACCAGGCCGCCCAGCGGGCGCACCAGGAACGCCACGGTGAAGGTGGCGAACGCGGCGATTACCTGTGCGGTGGGGTTGCTGGACGGGAAGAACACCTGGCCGATGGTGACGGCCAGGTAGCCGTAGACACCGAAGTCGAACCACTCCATCGCGTTGCCCAGTGCGGCGGCACCGACGGCACGCTTGAGCATGGGCTTGTCGACGACGGTGATCTCATCGACCTTGAGGTGGCGGCGGCGTTTGAACCAGCCGAAATGGGCATGGGAATCAGGCGTGTCCTGCATGGGGGCTCCCTTGTAGGTATGGAATAGGGGATGGGCGATGTGATGTGTCCCGGAAATCGGAAACGGCGATGCAGGCGCAAGTGGCGCAGGGGCATCGGAGCGCGGCGTGGGGGCCGGGGAATGTGTGCAGGCACAACGCCACGCGCACGGCAAAGCACCGCCGCAGGGGCGGAAACGCAGCAACGGGATCACATCGGCAGCGCAGTCAGCGGCCGGGTGTCACAGCAGCGTGGGGGATGCAGGCAGGGGGGCCTGCGGGCGTCAGCCGCCGGGATCCAGCGCGAGGCGATGGAAATGCAGGGCGGGAGCAATCGTGGCAAGCGAAGCGCCGGTCGGCAGTGCTTTCCACGTAACAGGTGCGCCCGTCACGTAGTGGGTCGTGTCGATTATCCGTTCATGATAACGGCATCGACGTGAGCGTGCAGCGAAGCGGGCTGATCTGCACGCTGTGTTCCACGTCGCCTGTTCAGATGACTCAGGCCGACTTTGCCATCAATCCAAGCACGGTGCAGACCACCGCCACCGCACCCGGCAACGCCAGCCGTCGCGTAACCAGTGCGGCACCGACCACGGTCAACACGGAGAACATGATGGCGAGTGAGAACAGCGGTTGGCCCTGCAGGAACTGATGGATGCACCCTGCGCAGCCGAGGATGGCCAGGCTGGTGGCGAAGTAGACGTGGAACAGTGAGCCAGCGTGCACAGAGGTTCCTCGCGATGATGGAGGCCATAGCGGCAGGCCGCTGGACAGATTTAGGGGGGATTGCAGATTGCGATGACCGGATCACATCCTGTAGGCGCGCCTGTGACATCGATGTGCATAGGGTGGATCGCACAGCAACTTTTTCTGACTGATGGAGGGTGCAATGGCGCGTACGATTCCCGAAGGAACGTTGATCGTGGTGGCCGATGGTGGTTCGGCAAGGGTGTTCACCAACGTGGGTAGCGCGCACCAGCTTGCGTTGAAGCAGGAAGGCGAGCTGCGCCTGCAGGACATCAGCGAGCAGGGCATGTCCGGGCAGGGCCCGGCCGGTGCTGTGCCCAAGGACATGTCGATCTCGCAGCTCAATGAAGCGACGTTTGCCAAGCAGGTGGCCGAACAGCTCAATGAAGATGCGTTGAAGAACCGCTATGCGCACCTGGTGTTGATCGCCGACCCGACCACGCTGGGCCGCATCCGCCCGCTGCTGCACAAGGAAGTCCAGGCGCGATTGCTGGGCGATATCGCCAAGGATCTGACCAACGCGCCGCTGGAAGACATCCAGAAGGTACTGGCGGCATAGCGCTCATGTCGTTCATGCGTGATCACCTGCTGACCGAGCCCACCTCTGCGGAGGTGGAGGCGCAGGCGGGCTGGCAGCTGCTGGAATTCGGGACGGCCTGGTGCGGTCATTGCCAGGCCGCACAGCCGGCGCTGCGAGCTTTCGTCGAGGCGAACGATCTTCCGCACCGGAAGATCGAAGATGGCAAGGGCAAGCCATTGGGCCGCGCGTTCAAGGTGAAGCTGTGGCCGACGGTGGTGCTGCTGCGCGATGGAGAAGAGATCGCGCGGGTGGTAAGGCCGCTGGACAGCGCGGACCTCATGTCGTTGCAGAGCGCACTTCCCGGTTGATGATTGAACCGGGCGCGGGACACCGGGCAGTCGCACTGCAGCATGCGGTGTGGCAGGCCCGGTGCTAGCATCCGGCAACCACCTGAATCGATCCAAATGCCGATGCCCACGCTGGACCGTCGTCTCCTGATCGCCGTCGCCGCCACGGCGATGCTCGCCTCCGGCCTGGCGTCGGCCGCTCCCGCCAAAACCGCCGCCGACAAGGCCTACGCCTCGGTCGACCCGTTCATTGGTACTGGAGGTGAAGGCCACACCTACCCCGGTGTCACGGTGCCGTTCGGCATGGTCCAGCTCAGCCCGGACACACGCATCCAGCCGCGCGAGAAGGCCTATGGCTGGGCGGCCGGCTACCGTTACGACGACAGCAGCATCGTCGGCTTCTCGCATACGCATTTTTCCGGCACCGGTCATTCGGACCTCGGCGACATCCTGCTGATGCCGTTCACCGGCACTCCCGGCCTGGAGCGCGGTGATCCGGAAAAGCCGCGCAGCGGCTACGCCTCGCGTTTCCGCCACGACGACGAGAAGGCCGAGCCGGGCTACTACGCGGTCACCCTGGATGACTACAAGGTGCGCGCGGAGCTGACCACCAGTGCGCGTGTGGGCGTGCATCGCTACGCGTTCCCCAAGGGTGCCGATGCCAAGGTGCTGCTGGACATGCGCACCAGCATGTACGACTACCCCGGCAAGGTGCTGTGGTCGCGGGTACGGGTGCGCGCCGACGGCACGGTGACCGGCTTCCGCGAAACCCGTGGCTGGGCGCCGGGCCGCCAGCTGTATTTCGCGATGCGTTTCTCGCGGCCGCTTTCCGGGCATGAGCTGCACAACACCGAGCAGGACATCGCCTACAAGGGCTTCCCGCCGCCGGGCGAGAAGGATCCGGCGCAGCGTGCGCAGATCGAAGGGCGCCAGTTGGTCGGCACCTTCGCCTTCGGCAAGCTGGACGCACCGCTGGTGGTCAAGGTCGCGATCTCGCCGGTCAGCGAAGCCGGTGCCATTGCCAACCTCGACGCGGAAGTGGCCGGCTTCGATTTCGACCGCGTTCGCGCGCAGGCCAAGCAGGAATGGACGCAGGCGCTGTCGGTGCTGGATATCGACGCCCCCGAGCACGCCCGGCGCAGTGCCTATACCGCGCTGTACCACACCCTGCTGGGGCCGACGCTGTTCATGGATGCCGATGGCCAGTACCGCGGCTCGGACAACGCCGTGCACCAGGCCAAGGGTTATACCAACTACTCCACGTTCTCGCTGTGGGATACCTATCGCGCGCTGCATCCGTTGCTGACCCTGGTGCAGCCGGAGAAGCGCAACAGCGACTTCGTCAATTCCATGCTGGCCCACCATGAGCACAGCCCCTACGGCATGCTGCCGGTGTGGTCATTCCATGGCCTGGAAGACTGGTGCATGATCGGCTACCACGCCGTGCCGGTGATCGCCGACGCCTACGTGAAAGGTATCCGCGGCTTCGACGCCGACAAGGCGCTGAAGGCAATGGTCGAGACCGCCAACTACGGCCCGTACGATGGCATCGCGCAGTATCGCGAGCTGGGCTACGTGCCGATCGACGAGGAAGGTGAGGCGGCCAGCAAGACGCTGGAATATGCCTTCGATGACTGGACCATTGCTCGCATGGCACAGGCGATGGGCAAGACCGATGTTGCGGCCACCTTCGACAAGCGCGCCGGCAACTGGCGCAACGCCTTCGACAAAGACACCGGCTTCATGCGCGCACGCAAGCGCGATGGCAGCTTCCGCACGCCATTCGACCCCAGCGCCAGTGGATACGGCACCGACTACACCGAGGGCAATGCCTGGCAGTACTCCTGGTACGTGCCGCAGGATGTGGCCGGTCTGGCGGCAGCGCACGGTGGCAGTGACAAGCTGCTCGCGCGCCTGGACGAGGTGTTCAACGCCAAGGTCGATCCGTCCATCTTCGAGCACATGGAAGACATCACCGGGCTGATCGGCTGGTATGCACATGGCAACGAACCCAGCCACCATGTGGCCTACCTGTACTCGTACGCCGGCCAGCCGTGGCGCACCCAGGCGCGCCTGAAGCAGATCATGGACACCCAGTACGCCGACCGCCCCGATGGCCTGGCCGGCAATGATGACGTCGGCCAGATGTCGGCCTGGTACGTGTTCACCGCGTTGGGCTTCTACCCGGTGGCGCCGGGCTCGGGCGAGTACATCCTGGGCCGCCCGTTCCTGCCGAAGACCGCGATGCGTCTGCCCAACGGCAAGACCTTCACCATCGTGGCCGACGGGCTGGATGACAGGCACACCTACGTCGGTAGCGTGAGCCTCAACGGCAAGCCGTTGCAGCGCACCTTCCTGCGCCATGACGAGATCCTGGCCGGCGGCGAGCTGCGCTTCAGCATGCAGGCCGAGCCGAACAAGGCGTGGCCAGGGCAGGGCGCGCAGGCACCGTATTCGATGAGCACGCTGTAACGGTAGCGCCGGGCCATGCCCGGCGTGATTCCGATGCGTGGAACTGTAGAGCCGAGCCCATGCTCGGCTCAGGCATCGTGCCAGGAGCAGCCGAGCATGGGCTCGGCTCTACAAGGGCAATTCGACAAAGGTCAGCGAAACCACAATCCCACCCGAGCGCCACCGATCGGGGCGGTATCGATCACCAGCGCCGCATCATGCCGCTGCGCGATCTCGGCCACGATCGCCAGCCCCAGCCCGCAGCCGTCGCCTTCCGTGCTGGCCCGGTAGAAGCGTTCCGTGACGCGTGCGCGCTCGGCTTCGGCGATGCCGGCGCCGTTATCGTCCACCCACACCAGCACGCCTTCGGCCTCCTGCCCAACGCCGAGGGTGATAACGCCACGCGAGGCACCGTAGCGCAGCGCGTTGTCCAGAAGGTTGCCCAGTGCCTCGCGCAGCAGCTGCGGATCGCCCTGTACCTGCATGCCGTCGTCGGGCCCGTCATAACCCAGGTCCACGCCTGCCGCGAGCGCTCGGTCGGCGTAGCGCTCCACTACGGCGCGCGCCAACGCGGCCAGGTCCACTGGCTGCAGCGGCAGTGCACTGCCATGCGGATCTTCGGATCGGCTGAGCATCAGCAGCTGGTTGACCAGATGCTGCAAGCGGGCCAACCCGGCCAGCGTGCCGGACAACGCCAGCTGCTGGGCCTGCGGATCATGCTGGCGCAATGAACTCTCCAGCTCCACCTGCATGGCCGCCAACGGTGTGCGCAGCTGATGTGCAGCGTTGCTGACGAAGCGCCGCTGCGCATCCTGCATCGCGTCCAGGCGCTGCAGCAGCGCGTTGTACGCCTCCACCGCCGGCCACAGTTCACGCGGGGCTTCCTGCGCTGGATCCAGCGGTGCCAACGGATCCGGCCGCGGGCTGGCCAGCTTCCTCGCGACCAGGTTGGCGTGGCGTGCGGCGGCGCCGGTGCCGGACCAGGCCAGCCACGCCGCCAGTGCCAGGATCGCGGCCTGGAACGGCACGCTGGTCAGCAGCAGCTTGCGTTCCAACCGGTGGCGCTTGCGCAGCGTCTCGGCCACGCGCAGCCGGATGTCATGGCCCGGCCCGGCGCTGACCACAACTTCAACCATGCGCACGGCCTGCCCGCGTAGCCGCGCGTCGTAGTACACCGCGTCGTCATTCCCAGCGGCGGCCATGGGGCGAGGTAGTGCCTCGGGCAGGTCGCCATACAGGCGCCCGCCATCCGCATCGACCACCTCGCCATGCACTTCGTCGGCGGTGTCCCAGGTGAACATGCGCGATACCGACGGGGTGATTTCGATGGATGCGCGGCCGTCCTGCACCGTCACCAGTTCGGACAACGACATCGCCGAATCCAGCAGCCAGCGGTCGTAGACCTGGCCGGCATAGAAGCGCGCCAACGCGAATGAACCCACCGCACTGCACAGCAGCAGCACCAGCAGCGGCAGCCACAGGCGCCGCAGCAGCAGGCCACGCAGGCTGTGCACGCGCTCAGTCACCCACGACCTCCAACCGGTAGCCGAGGCCGCGCAGCATGCGGATGCCGACGCCGGCGCGGGCCTGTTCCAGCTTGCGGCGCAGGCGGCTGACGTGCACCTCGATGACCGACAGGTTGGCCTCGTGGTCCCAGCTGTACAGCGCATCGAACAGGCGCTGCTTGGTCACGGTGCGGCCGGGGTGCTGCATCAACGCTTCGACCAGCGACATCTCGCGCGCGGTCAGCTCGATACGCTGGCCGTCCACCTGCACTTCGTTGCGGATGCTGTCGAAGCACAGCCGGCCCAATCGCTTCTGTGCTGGTGCGTCACTGCGGCGGCGCGACAACGCACGCAGGCGCGCTTCCAGCTCACCCAGCGCGAATGGTTTTGCCAGATAGTCATCACCGCCACGGTCGAGGCCGAGGATGCGATCCTCAACGCCATCGCGCGCGGTCAGGATCAGCACCGGCAATGTGGCGCCGTCGTTGCGCAGGCGCGAAAGCAGGTCGAGGCCATCCACGTCCGGCAAGGAGAGGTCGAGCACCATCACGTCATAGGGTGCGCTGGCCAGCGCCGCAGGCGCGTGCAGTCCGCGCGAGAGGTGGTCGCACAGATGGCCGGCACCCTGCAGGGCGCGGATCAGTCCATCGGCCAGGGCGGCATCGTCTTCGATCAGCAGGATTCGCATTGCAAGCTTCGTGCAAGGTTGGGGCAAGTTTGGCGCAAGTCCGTCACCTTACCGTGACGTGCATGAATTTCTCCCCTCGTCTTGCGGCGGTGCTGGCCGCTCTATTGTGCGCGCCTGCGGCTTCGGCGCTGTCCCTTGCAGAAGCGCAGCGTGCAATGGAAGCACACAACCCGGACCTGCGTGCGGCGGCACTGGAGCTGCGCGGTGTGCAGGGCGATGCGCAGACGGCGGCATTGCGCCCGGCCACCGAGCTGTCGCTCGGTACCAGCAAGATCAGCCCCAAGCATGGCATCGGCCCGGGGCGCTGGCAGGACAAGCGCGTGGACAGCACCGTGGGCCTGGGCTGGACCTGGGAACGTGGCGGCAAGCGCGCATTGCGCATCCGCCAGGCGGACGCGCTGCTGGAAGTGGCCGGACTGGACATGCTCGATACCCGGCGCCGCCAGCAGGTGGCGCTGCATGAAGCCTATTTCGGCCTGAAGGGCGCGCAGGAGCGGGCGCAGATTGCCGACGCCAACCGCCAGAGTTCGGTCGAACAGATGGCGGCGGCCGACAAGCAGGTGGCCACCGGGGCGATGGCGCCGGTGGATCGCGCGCGGCTGGCGGTGGACGATCTGGCGGTGGCCGACGCGGCGCGCGAAGCGGCCCTGGATCTGCGCGATGCGCGGCATGCGCTGGGCCTGCTGCTCGGCAGCGATGACAGCCGCGACCTCAGTGCCGATGACCCCTGGCCGGATGCCAGCAGCGTGGCCGATGTGCGCGCGTTCGATCCGCAGCAGCGCGCCGACCTGCGTGCGGCGCGTTCGCGCCTGGCCGCCGCCGATGCGGGCGTCGCACTGGCACGCAGCGAGCGCCACCGCGATATCCAGTTGGGCGTGGAGGCCGAACGAGAGCCGACCGACATCAGTGGTGTCACCTGGGGTGTGTCGTTGACCATTCCGCTGGGTGGGCCGTCGCGGGCGCGCGGCGCGATCCAGCGTGCCGAGGCCGACCGTGACAGCGCCGCACTGGAAATGCAGGTGCTGCAGCGCGAAGCACGCGCCGAACTGGACCAGCTGCAGGCCAGCGCTCAGTCCGCCGCGCAGCGTCGCAGCGACTACGAAGGACTGCAGTCCGACGCCGCACGCAAGGCGGTGCAGGGCATCGAGCTGGCCTACCGGCGTGGTGCTGCAAGCCTGACCGACCTGCTGGACGCGCGCCGCAGCTGGCGCGACTTCGAGGCCGCGCTGATCGAAGCGCGTGCCGACCATGCCATTGCCCTGGCGCGCTGGGAAGCGGCCACATCCGTTGCTGAAGGAGAGTCCCGATGAAGTCCACCGTCACTTATCGCCCGCAGGCGCGACACGCCGTGCTGCCGGCCTTGCTGGCGCTGGCCCTGCTGGGCGGCTGCGGTCGAGAGCCAGCATCCTATCTTGAGGATGCGCCTCAGGTCAGCGCCGGCCAGATCCAGTTTCCCGCCGACAGCCGCCAGCTGGACGTGCTGCGCAGCGAGGCGGTGAGTGCTGGCGCCAGCGCCAGCCTGCAGTTGCCGGGCCGGGTGGTCTGGGATGAGACGCGCTCCAGCGCACTCCACACGCCGCTGCCGGGGCAGGTGGCGCGCATCGAGGCACAGCCGGGGCAGAAGGTGAAGGCTGGCCAGGTGATCGCCTGGATCACCTCGCCCGAGTTCGGCCAGGCCCAGGCTGAAGGTGCGCGTGGCCGCGCCGAGCTGCAGCAGGCACGCAAGGAACTGGACCGTACCCGCGAACTGCATGCGGCGGGAGTGGCGTCGGGTCGTGAACTGGACGAGGCCGAGGCCAACTTCGCTGGCAGCCAGGCCGATCATGCGCGCACGACTGCCTTCGCCAAGGCCTATGGCAACGGCCAGCGCGTCGATCAGCGCCTGCCGCTGCGCGCGCCCATCGATGGCGTGCTGGTGGAGCGGCGAATGAGCCCGGGCATGTCGGTCAGCCCGGACAGTGAACAGCCGTTGGCAGTGATCGGCGATCCGGACCGCCTGTGGCTGTTCCTGGACATCCCCGAAAGCCTCGCCGGACGCTTGAAGGCGGGCATGCAGGTGAGCGTGCCCGGCGCCGATGGGCAACCACTGCAGGCGACCCTCCAGCACGTGGATGACTTCGTCGACAGCGAACGCCGCGTGGTGCAGGCACGCGCCGAGCTGGACAATCGTGCACGCGGCTTCAAGGCCGGACAATATGTGCGCGCCCAGGTGGCGTTGCCGGCCGAGGGCGGTGTCTCGTTGCCCGATGCGGCGGTGCTGCTGATCGACGGCAAGCAGGTGGTGTTCGTGGAAGAGGGCAAGGGCCGCTTCGTGCGTCGCGCCGTGCACGCGGAGGAGCTGGGTGACGGCCGGCTGTGGGTACGTGAGGGCCTCGCCGCCGGCAGCCGGGTGGTGGTCGAAGGCGGCCTGCTGCTGCAGCAGCTGGTCGACAGCGCGCCGGCCGCCGTCAGCACCGGTAGCGGGCACGCTGCGCCATGATCGATCGCCTGATTGCCTACTGCCTGCGCCAGCCATTGATGGTGATGCTGGCACTGCTGCTGTTCATCGGCGCTGGCATTGCCGCGTTCCGCGTACTGCCGGTGGAAGCCTTCCCGGATGTGTCGGACACCCAGGTAACGGTGGTGTCGCTGCACCCGGGCCGCGCCGCCGAAGAGGTGGAGCGCGAAGTGACAATGCCGCTGGAAGTGGCGCTGTCCGGCATCCCGCATTCGGTGCGGGTGTTCTCGCATACCCAGTTCGGCTTGTCGATGATCATCCTGACCTTCGACGACAAGGCTGACGACTATTTCGCGCGGCAGCAGGTGCTGGAGCGCCTGCAGGGCGCGGAGCTGCCGGATGGAGTGACCCCGGAGCTGGAAGCGATGAGTTCGGCGGTGGGTGAGATCTACCGCTACGTACTCAAGGGCCCGCACATGACACCGACCCAGCTGCGCACCGTGCAGGAGTGGACGATGGAGCGCAGCCTGCGCACCGTGCCGGGCGTGGCCGATGTGATCAGCTTCGGCGGTTTCGCGCGCACGTTCCAGGTCAAGCCGGACCTGGACAAGCTGCGTGACCGCGGGATCAGCCTCGGTGAATTCGCCGAGGCGCTGGAGAAGGGCAGCTCCAATGCCGGCGGCGGCTACGTGGAGCGTGGCCAGCAGCAGTTCCTGATCCGCGGCGTGGGCCTGATGCGTTCGCCGGGTGACATCGGCAACGTGGTGGTGGCGCAGCGCGGCGGTACGCCGATCCTGGTGCGCGACCTCGCCGGGATCGCCGATACCGGCCTGCCACGGCAGGGCCTGGTCGGCCAGGACGAAAATGACGATGCTGTGTTCGGCATGGTGCTGATGCGCAAGGGCGAGAATCCGTCCGACGTACTCGACGCCCTGCATGCGCGCATCGCCGAGATCGAAGCGAACCAGCTGCCGGCCGGGGTCAGCATCGAGCCGTTCTACGACCGCTCCTGGCTGGTGTCGACCACCTTGAAGACCGTCTTCCGCAACCTGCTGGAAGGTGCGGTGCTGGTGTTCCTGGTGCTGTGGCTGTTCCTGTACAACGCCCGCGCCGCGCTGATCGTGGCGGCGATGATGCCGCTGGCGCTGCTGTCGACCTTCCTTGGCCTGCACCTGTGGGGCGTGCCGGCCAACTTGCTGTCCTTGGGTGCGATGGACTTCGGCATCATCATCGATGGTGCAGTGATCGTCACCGAACACATCGTCTCGCGATTGTCGAAACTGCCACCTACGGCCGACCGGAAGACGCGGTTCTCGACCATTCTGTCGGCCGCATCGGAAGTGGGCCGCCCAACGTTCTTCTCGATGCTGATCATCATCGCCGCGCACATCCCGATCTTCACCCTGCAGCGCCAGGAAGGCCGCATGTTCGCGCCGATGGCGTACTCGGTGACCTCCGCGCTGATTGGCGCGTTGATCCTGGCGCTGACCGTAGTGCCGCTGTTCTGCTACTGGTGGCTGCGACGGGACCGCATGCGAGATGGCAATCCGCTGATGGACCGCCTGACCGGCTGGTACCGGCCGATCCTGGAGCGTGCGTTGGCCAGACCGCGTGCGGTGGTGCTGACCGCAGTGGCGTTGCTGGTGGGTACGTTGGCACTGGGCACCCGCCTGGGCTCGGAGTTCCTGCCCGAGCTGGACGAAGGATCGATCTGGCTGACCGCCACACTCGACCCCAGCACCAGCCTGGCCGAAGCGCAGCAGCAGTCGCGGCGCATCCGTGAGCTGGTCGGCACCTTCCCGCAGGTGTCGACGGTGGTGGCCAAGCTGGGGCGCCCGGAAGACGGCTCCGATGCCAAGGGCGCCAACCAGATCGAGGCGCTGGTGGCGTTGAAGCCGGAGAAGGAATGGCCGAAGGGCGTGGACAAGCGGCAGCTGGTGAGCGACCTGCAGCGCACGCTGGAGCAACGCATTCCGGGGCCGGAGTTCTCGATCTCGCAGCCCGTGCGCGACAACATCCTGGAGAGCATTTCGCAGATCAAAGGCCAGGTGGTGATCAAGGTCAGTGGCTCGGATCTGGACGTACTGAACCGGCAGGCGCAGGCGATCCTGGGCCAGGTGCGTGGGGTGGAGGGCGTGGAGAGTGCCTTCATTGACCGCGATGGCTCGTTGCCGCAGCTGCAGATCGAGATCGACCGCGACCGTGCAGCACGGTATGGGCTGAATGTGCGTGACATCGACGAAGTGATCGAGACAGCACTGGGTGGGCGCCAGGTCGGCGAGCTGTGGGAGGGCGACCGCAGGTTCCCGATCACGTTGCGCCTGGACGATGCCGATCGTGACCTGCAGCGGCTGCGCACGGTGCCGGTGGGCATCGGCGATGGCCACACGGTGACGCTGTCCGACGTGGCCGACTTCCGCATGGCCAGCGGCGCGATCAACATCTCGCGCGAGAACGCGCAGCGGGTGAAGGCGGTCAGCATCTTCATCGCAGGGCGTGACATGGGCAGCGTGGTGGCCGACATGCGCAAGCGCGTGGATGCCAGTGTGCAGCTGCCGGAAGGCTACCGGTTGGAGTGGTCCGGCGAGTTCGAGAACCAGCAGCGTGCGATGAAGCGGCTGGGCTGGGTGATTCCGCTGTCGGTGCTGCTCATCTTCGTACTGCTGTTCGATGCCTTCAAGGACATCAGCAGCGCGGCGCTGATCCTGGCCAACGTACCACTGGCGATGATCGGCGGCATCCTGGCGTTGTGGTTGACCGGTATTCCACTGTCAGTGTCGGCGGCGATCGGATTCATTGCGTTGTTCGGACAAGCGGTGCTGAACGGGGTAGTGATGCTCAGTCGTTTCGCTCAGCTGCGCGAACAGGGCATGGACCTGCTGCAGTCGGTGGTACAGGGCTCGCTGCAGCGCCTGCGCACGGTGCTGATGACCGCACTGCTGGCGATGTTCGGCCTGCTGCCGATGGCGACCTCGCATGCGATCGGTGCCGAGACACAGAAGCCGCTGGCGGTGGTGGTGATCGGCGGCCTGCTGTCAGCGATGCTGCTGACCCTGCTGGTACTGCCCACGCTGTACTACTGGGTGCACCGGCGTCGCGAGGCCCGCGCCGGATGATCGGCACCGTAGATCCACGCCATGCGTGGGTGCGACCCGGCCGCCAGGCATGGCCCGGTAGGTGCCCACCTTGGTGGGCACGCGGCGACGCGCCCACCAAGGTGGGCGACTACCTACACCATCCCGCCATTGGCGCGCAGCACCTGGCCGTTGATCCACCCGCCATCGGCACCGGCCAGGAAGGCCACCGCTCCGGCGATGTCTTCCGGCGTGCCCAGTCGCTCCAGGGGATTCATCTTTGCCAGCCGCTCGATCAGCTCCGGTGCCTTGCCATCCAGGAACAGGCCGGTGGCGGTCGGGCCGGGCGCTACCGCGTTCACGGTGATGTTGCGCCCGCGCAGCTCCTTGCTGAGGATCGCGCCCATCGTCTCCACCGCGGCCTTGCTGGCCGCGTACACGCTGTAGTTCTCCAGCTTGATGCCGACCACGCTGGTGGACAGGCTGATCAGGCGGCCGCCGTCACGCACCCGTCGCGCGCTCTCGCGCAGCACGTTGAAGGCGCCCTTCAGGTTGATGCCGATGACCCGTTCGAACAGCGCGTCGTCGCTGTCGGCCAGCGGCGCCAGCTGCAGCACGCCGGCACTGTTCACCACCACGTCGATGCCGCCGAAGCGGGCTTCGATGGCGTCGAACAGTTGGCGCACCGCCTGCGGGTCGGCCACATCGGCCTGCAGCGCGATGGCCTGCGCGCCAGTGGCCGTGAGTTCGGCGGCCAGTGCCTCGGCATCGTCGCGGCGGCCGGCGTAGTTGATCGCCACGGCATGGCCGTCGGCGGCCAGGCGGCGCGAAATGGCCGCGCCGATGCCACGGGAACCGCCGGTGACCAGGGCGACGCGGCGGGCGGAGGAGGTGGGCATGGTTGGTTCCAGCAGGGCGCGCCGGACTGGCGCAGTGCCATCTTCGCCATCTCATCAGTTCGGATAATCATGCATAATCCGCCAACATCATCCGGATTGCCGAACAATGGACCGATTCACGGCCATGCGTGCCTTCGTCCGTATCGTCGAGCGCCGCAGCTTCACCCGGGCCTCCGAGGACCTGGGCCTGCCGCGGGCCACGGTGACCGATGCGATCAAAGCACTGGAACAGCGGCTGGGCGTGCGCCTGCTGCACCGGACCACGCGGCTGGTGGTGCCCACCCTGGAAGGGGAAGCGTTCTATGGGCGTTGCCTGCGCCTGATCGCCGACATGGACGATGCCGAAGCCGCGTTCCGTGACGTGCCGCCGCGTGGCCCGCTGCGCATTGAAGTGCATGGCACGCTGGGCCGGCATCTGCTGTTTCCGCATCTACCGGACTTCCTGCAGCATTACCCCGAGATCGAACTGGAGGTCAGCGAAGGCGACCGCTATGTCGACCTGCTGCGCGAAGGCGTGGATGCGGCGTTGCGGGTGGGGACCCTGGCCGACAGCGATCTGGCGGCGCGCCGGTTGACGATGTTGCGGGAAGTTACGGTGGCCGCACCGGGCTATGTGCAGGCGCACGGTGTGCCCGAGACCATCGAATCACTGGAGCAAGGCCACCAGATGGTCGGCTACCGCTCCAGCGCCACCGGCCAGCTGATTCCGCTTGAGTTCCAGCAGGGCGCGCAGGTGCGCTACGTGCCGCTGCCCGCGCGGGTGAGGGTTTCCGGCGCGGACGCATTCCTTGGTGCCGCCTTGGCGGGTCTCGGCATCATCCAGGCACCGCGCTACCGGATGCACCCCTACATCGCGAGTGGGCAGCTGGTCGAGCTGTTGCCGGACGCACCGCCGACGCCGAGCCCGTTGAGCCTGGTCTACCCCCGCAACCGCACACCATCGCCGCGGCTGCGGGTGTTCATCGACTGGGTGGCCGCGGTGTTCGACCAAATGGGGTAGTGCCGGCCGCTGGCCGGCAACTGCAATACGCTGGGTGTGCATGGGCTGCCGGCCAGCGGCCGGCACTACCGGGTGGCAGCGCATGGCAACACCAGCTCGAACACGGTGCCGGTTTCGTCCGATGCAACGCTCACGCTGCCGCCATGCGCCTGCACGATGGCACGGGTAATCGCCAGTCCCAGCCCGACGCCGTCATGGCGGCCACGCTCGCCCCGGTAGAAGCGGTCAAACAGGCGCGGCAGTGCTTCGGCGGCAATCGGCGTGCCGCTGTTGTGCACGCTGATCCGGCACACGCCATCAATCCCGGAAAGCCGCACGACCACTTCGCTTCCTGGCACCGCATGCTTCAAGGCATTGGACAACAGGTTGGCGATTGCCCGATGCAGCATCAGCCGGTTGCCTTCCACGCGCACGGCGCCGTCGCGGCGCAGGGCCAATTGCCGGTCCTCGGCCAGCAGCCCATAGAACTCCAGCAGCGAATCCACCACCGCATCCAGCGCCACCGGCTCGCGCGAAGGCAGTGCGCCCGGCGCCTCGGCCTGCGCCAGATACAGCAGGTCACCCACGGTCTGCGCCAACTGCTGCAGTTCTTCGGCGCACGAGGCCAGCGTCTCACGGTAGGCCTCGTTGCTGCGCGGGTGGGCCAGCACCACCTGTACCTGGGTCAGCATGTTGGTGATCGGCGTGCGCAGCTCGTGGGCCAGATCACCGGAGAATTCGGTCAGGCGCGCGAAGTCCTGCTGTAATCGCGCCAGCATGCCGTTGAGGGTCTGCGCCAGCTGTTCCAGCTCGGCCGGCGCGCTGCGCGCGTTCAACCGCCGTTGCAGGCGCCCTGCGGTGATCTGACGGGCTTCATCGGCCAGCGTCCGCAGCGGCCGCAGCGTTCGCCGCACCACATAGCCACCCAGCAGGCTGCTGGCCACGGCGGCACCGATGATGGCGATCGCCAGCAGGTGGCGGAAGCGCTGCAGGAAGTCTGCATGGCGGGCGTCATCAATGGCCAGCAGGATCAGCAGCTGGCTGCCGTCGGCCAGGGTCTGGCGCAGGTGCAGTGCATGCATGCACGTTCCGTCGGCAAGGATCCAGTCGTGCCGACGGAAGGCACTGTCGACAGGCTGGCTGCGTGCGTGTTCGCGCAGCAGCGCTGGCGCGGTGGAAAACAGCACGGTGCCGTCTCCATCAACGATATGGAAGGCGATATCCGGATGGTGGCTCAGCGCCTCTGCCAGTCGCTGCCAGCGAACGGACGCAGGCCCATTGCCGGCCAGGTCGCTGATCAACGCGACCTTGTTCTCCAGCTCGGTGAAATCCTGTGCGACCAGATCGTGACGGGCACTGACATAGATCGCCACGCCCAGTGCCGCCAGCACCAGCGTGGCCACGGTGGCGAACAGCAGCGTCAGCCGCACCGCGATGGAGCGGCGCAGGCTCATCCGTTGCGCGCGGCGCCGTCGTCCGGCGCCTCCAGTACATAGCCCATGCCGCGCACGGTAATGATCAGCTTGTCGGCGAAATCATCGTCGATCTTGGCGCGCAGGCGGCGGATCGCCACATCGATGACATTGGTGTCGCTGTCGAAGTTCATGTCCCACACCTGCGAGGCGATCAGCGAGCGCGGCAGCACTTCGCCACGGCGGCGTGCCAGCAGCTCCAGCAGGGTGTACTCCTTCTGGCTGAGCGCGATGCGCTGGCCGCCACGCTCCACCCGGCGGCGCTGGGTATCCACCACCAGGTCGGCAATGACGATGCGTTCAACCTGCGGCACCGCCTGGCCGCGGCGCAGCAGCGTGCGCACGCGCGCCAGCAGCTCGGCGAAAGCGAAGGGCTTGGCCAGGTAGTCGTCGGCGCCCAGCTCAAGGCCCTGCACGCGGTCGGCGATGCTGCTGCGTGCGGTCAGGAACAGCACCGGCAGCGGCCAGCCGGCTCCACGCAGCCGCGACAGCACAGTCCAGCCATCCAGGCCGGGCAGCATCACATCGAGGATGACCAGCTGGTACTCGCCGCTCTCGGCCAGGTGCAGGCCGTCGATGCCGTTGCTGGCGAGGTCGACCACATAGCCGGCCTCGATCAGGCCCTGGCGCAGGTAGTTGCCGGTCTTGGGTTCGTCTTCGACGATCAGCAGTTTCATGATGCGGCCATCATCGCAGCTTGCGGGTGGGTCGGCAGCGGTGGTTCATGCCACCGGGTCCAGGGTGCCGAGTACCGCTACACAGGCCAGCACCAGCAGCGCCAGCACCGCTTCGCAGGCCAGGCTGTGGCGCAGCGAACGCAGTGGCCTGGGTTGCCAGCCTCCGCGGATGGAAACCGCCAGCGCCGGCACCAGCCGCCAGCGATGCAGCGCGGCCAGCCCAAGCATGCCGCCGACCAGGGCCAGTTTGAGCAGCAACCAGCGCCCATGTGCGGTTTCGGCCAGGGTGTGCAGCGAGCCGCCGAGATCGACATAGGTATAGGTGCCGGTCATCGCCAGCAGGGCGACGATGATTGTGCCGGGCACAGCGAAGCTGTGCGCGGCCTGCCACAGCTCGCGGGTGCGTTCGCGCAGACGCAGGCCCTGCGGTCGCAGCGCCAGCTGCAGGATGGCGGCGATCGCCCCGACCCAGGCGCCGGCGGCCAGCAGATGCAGCATGCCGGCGCCGAGCCGAAGCGTGCCGCCGAGCCCGTCGCCGGCGGCGGCATGGCCATTCCAGGAAAGGCTGGCCAATGCGCTGGCAGACAGTGCCAGCAGTGCGAGGCGGCGCAGGCCCTGTACGGGGCGGTTGATGGCCAGCAGTGGCAACATTGCCAGTACGGCCAGGATGCGCAGCAGGCCCGCTTCACCCACCGGCGTACCGGCAAGAAACCAGCGCGCGGTCTCGCCGTCGATGTCGGCCGGCGATACGCCAAGCACGCCGGACAACCGGGTCACCGCGTCGGTGATGACCAGTACCAACGCGATCACGGTGAGCGTCAGCGAGACGCCGCGCGGCAGCCCGGGCCGGACGAACAGCATCCGCCCGAACAGCAGCATCAACACGGCATACAGCACCAGCCGCAGCGCATACGGCGAAAGCTCGGCCACAGCGGTGGCCTTACTTCACGGTGAAGCGGTAGTTGCCGGTGATCGGGTGGCTGTCCTGGCCGACCGCGCGCCACTGCAGCGCGTAAGTGCCGGCAGGCAGCGGCTTGGCGAAGCGCGCGCGCAGGGTGTGGCCGTCCTCTGAGATCTCCTGCGCAGTGGTCGGCATCGCCATCTTCATGCGGCCATGGTCCATGCTCAGTTCGATGCGGGTGGCACGCGGCATCACCTTTTCACTGAACTGCAGCTCGATCTGGCTGGCCGGGGCCACGGTGGCGTCGGCGGCCGGCGTTGCGCGCACCAGGCTGGGATGGGCCAGCGCCAGCGGTGCGACCGCAAGGCCGGACAGCAGCAGGGCGAGCGAGGTGGGGCGGAGCAGGGAGCGGATCATGTGCGGGAACGCCTGTCGGGAAGTTGCCCTCAGGGTGATGCAGCGCGCCTTTCGCTGCCCTGACGCGAACATTACCGGTCTGTAATGTTGGCTGCCGGCCCGCAGCCGGCGCTACCGGGCCCGCGACTGCGCGATCCAGGCTGACGGCGAACAACCGACCACACGCCGGAAGGCCGCGCTGAACTTGCTGGGATTGGCGTAGCCACTGGCCAGCGCAACCTCGGTGACGCTGCATCCCTGGGCCAGTGCCCCGCGCGCCCATTGCATGCGGCGTCGGGTCAGGAACGCATAGGGTGGCAGGCCGGTGGCGGCGCGCAGCGCACGACCGAACGTGGACGGGTCCATCTGCACCGCAGCGGCCAACTGTGCGACTTCAAGAGGCTGGCCATGCTGTGCATCGATGTAAGCCTCCAGCTGCTGCAGTCGCCGCGTGGACAGTGCCGTGTCCCTGCCGCGTTCCCTGCAGGGAAGTCCGGCAAGCTGACCCAGGCGATGCAGCAGGACCTGGGCGCCATGCTCGAGGAAGCCGGGCAGGCAAACATCGGCCTGCGCGCTGCACCACAACGCCTGCAGTACCGAAGTGATCACCGGGTCGTGGTGCAGCCGCGCCGCCAGCGGCTGCAGGTGTTGCAACCGCTGCGGATCCTGCGGATGCAGGCGGGTATCGATGGCGATGCCGAGCAGATCGACCGCGGGGCTGGCATAGGTGCCGGTGTCTCCTGGCAGCACCAGGTTGAACTGGCCGGGCCGCCACGGCGCCTGCAGCAGGCCGTTGAGGGTGCGTTGCTGCAGCCGTCCGCCGCCGTCCACGGCCAGGCCCAGGCGAAGCTGGTGCGGATGGCCCATCTCGCCTTCGCTGGCGTCGAAACGATGGCGCAGCAGCACCACCGCACCGTCATCGCTGGCGTAGGCAGCAGGGGCCTGCGACCGGGTTTCCTGCAGCAACTGGTCGGCGAGGGCGGGCATCACGGATCCGGGAATGGAGCGGCGCTGCCGGAAATGGAGTGGCGGCAGGACGCTAATGTTACAGGATAACACTCTTGTCCCGCGCTGCCGCCGCCCGCGCGTCCGCCACTCCATCCGTCGAGGTTCCCGCTTTGAAGTCGTCTACGCCTGCTGCCGCGCTCATCGCAGCATCCCTGCTCGTTCCTGCCTTGCCCGCCCTTGCCCAGCAGGCCGACCCGGCCACGCTCGACGGTGTCCGCGTCACCGGTTCCAAGCGCGATACCCCTTACCTGAAGAGCGATCTGTCGGTGACGGTGCTCGACAGGCAGGCCCTGAAAGAAGCGGGCGTCACCGAGTTCCGTGACCTCGACAAGCTCGCGCCGAACGTCAAGTTCAATGCGATGGGCCAGCTCAGCAACATGTTCATCTCGATCCGCGGCATCGAGTCCAATCCATTCCTGGTCAATCGTGCCTCGGTCTACATCGACGGCATTCCGTTCCGCGAACTGAGCAATGCCGTGCTCAACCAGGTCGAGTCGGTGGAGGTGCTGCGCGGTCCGCAGGGCACGTTGTATGGCGCCAACAGCGAATCCGGCCTGGTGCTGGTGCGTACGCGTGGTCCTGCGGACAAGCGCGAAGGCGAGGTCAACCTGCGCAGCACCTGGTTCGGCAACGGCAACGGCACCGCCATCGATGGCTTCCTCGCCGGGCCACTGAGCCGGGACGGTAGCCTGTCCGGCTCGGTGGCGTTCATGGGTTCCGATGAGGACGCCTACCTGAAGAACCTCACGCCTTCCGGTGCGCGCGGCAAGGTCGGCGAAGGCTACCTCCAGGGCAAGCTGCGCTGGCGGCCGAGCGACTACGTTTCGGTGAACGCGCTGGCCTATCATCTGCGCACCCGCGCGCCGGGCATGTTCGAGTATGAATACCTGCCGCTGGATACCGGCCTCTACAACCGCACCTACGGCACCTCGCTCAATGGCGGCCGCCGTGCCGGTGACTTCACCTACATCAACGACGCGCCCAAGCGCACCGAAAAGGACGAAACGGTGGCCGGCCTCAGTGCGCAATGGCAGCTGCAGGCCGGCACGCTGGACGTGGCCGCTTCCTGGCGGGACGAGGAGGTGACCTCGGCCGGCTACGACTTCGACATGACCAACAGCCCGGCATTGGCCGGCCGCATCTACGACAGAAAGAAGGAATGGACGGCCGAGGCGCGTTTCAGCTCCCCCAGCGACCAGGCGTTGACCTGGATGGCCGGTGTGTCGACCTACCGCAACAGCAAGGATTCGATCCTCGGCACCTTCGTCGGCCCGGCGCTGCATGGACTGAACAGCTACAACCTGGCCCCGCGGCAGACTTCCAAGGGCGAGGACTACAGCGTCTTCGCCACCGCCAGCTACACCTTCCCGGCAGTGCCGAAGCTGACCGCCAGCGCCGGCCTGCGCCATGAGCAGGCACGGCGCGCCACCGAACAGCGTGCCGGTGCGCTGGACCTTGGCGCCGGTGGCCGCGTGCTGTACCGCGATGCCGCGCTGGCGCATACCTTCTCGGCCACGCTGCCGCGGGTGTCGCTGCGCTACGACGCCACTGACGACCTGTCCTTCTACGCGGCCTCGGCCAAGGGCTACATTCCGGGTGGCTTCAATCTGGCTGCGGCGCAGAGCGATGTGGTCAACGACAAGGTGCTGCGCTACGAGTCCGAACGCATGTGGAGCCATGAGCTGGGCTTCAAGATGAACCTGGCCGGCGGTCGTGGCCACATCGGCGGCGCGCTGTTCCACATCACCTCGGACAACTGGCAGGAGATCCAGGTGGCCACCGATGCCAACGGCCGCCCGATCTCGTCGGACTACGTCGGTTCGGATGCCTCGATCCGTTCCCGCGGTGCCGAGCTGGAGGGCGTGTTTGAAGTGCTACCGGGCTTCACCCTGATGGCGAATGTGGGCTACGTCGATGCGAAGTACACCAAGCTGTGGGTCAGCGTGGACCAGAACCTGGATGGCAAGCGGGTCAAGCTGACCCCTCACTACACTGGCTATCTGGCGGCGCGCTATCAGTTCGACTCGGGCATCTATGCACGGCTGGAATCGCAGTTCACCGGCTCCAGTGCACTGGATGAACGCAACCGCGCGTTCCAGCCCGCGGTGGCCGTACTTGGTGCGCAGCTGGGCTATGAGACCGGGCCGTGGAGCGCGCGGGTGTTCGTGCAGAACCTGACCAACAAGCGCCGCATCAATGGCCTGATCTTCGACAACCTGGCCTTCGGGCGCGACGGCAACTACTACGGCCCGGTCGACAGCCCGCGCATCTTCGGCGCGGAAGTGGGTTACCGCTTCTGACGAATCCACGGTAGATCCACGCCAAGCGTGGATGGCGGCACCCCGCCGGGCATGGCCCGGCGCTACCGTGGGCCGTGCAATGCCCGCCGGTTGCCGATGTGCGCGCATGCCAGCAGCACGCCACCGCAGGCGGTGGCCACGCCATGCCACAGCAGCGATTCCTTCAACGGCAGGTACAGCGACGCTGACACCAGCAGGATCGCGCCAACCACGGCCAGCCGCATCGGCAGCCAGCGCCCATGCCGGTACAGCCCGGCCGTGGTACTGGCCAGCGCCAGCGTCGAGGCCATCAATGCGAACAACCATTCCCAGCGCGACATCATCAACAGCAGCGTCATCAGACCGTGGCCGGGGTGCTGGAACGAGCGCAGCGCCATCATTGCCGCTGGCACGAAGGCCAGCAGCAGTGGCAGGGCGATGCAATGGGCGGCGCAGGCCAGCGACAGCCAGGCCCCGGCCAGATCGAAACGGGGATGCCAGCGTGCCGAAGTTGGCGGCTGGGCCAGAGCCCTTGCGGGGGTCGGGGGGATGTGGTTCATTATGTTACATAGTAACAATTTGAGCCTCCCCCATGAAGCTTCCTGCTGCTCTTTTCCTGCTGCTGGCTGCCAACGCGGCCCAGGCACACGATGTCCGCCAGCACGCGCCACACGTGCACGGCCAGGCCACTGTTGATCTCGCTCTCGACCAGGGAACGCTGGAGTTCGCCCTGCAGGCGCCGGGCATCGGCATTCTTGATTTCGAGCGACCGCCCGCCAACGCGACCGAGCAGGCGGCACTGTCGCGCGCCACGGCATTGCTGAAGGGCGGCAGCTGGGTCACCCTGCCCACCGCCGCCAACTGCCGCCTGGCCAGCAGTGACGCCAGTGCCGAAGGCTTCGCTGCGACCGCCGCTGTGCCAGCGGCCGGGCAGCATCGCCACGCCGGTTTCAGTGCCAACCTGCAGTATCGCTGCACGAATCCGAGTGCATTGCGCGCCCTGGTCGTGCGCCTGCCGGTGCTGTTCCCCGGGTTGCACGAAGTCATCGTCAACAGTGCGACGGCCAACGGCCAGGACCGCAGCGTGCTGAGTGCCGACAACCTGCGCGTGGTGCTGGCGCCGTGAGCACGCCAGCGGTGATCGCCCTGGAGGATGTGCAGTTCGGCTACGCAACACGCCTGGTGCTGGATATCCCGCAGCTGCTGATAGAGCAGGGCAGCAGCGTGCTGTTGCGTGGAGTGAGCGGTGGCGGCAAGAGCACCTTGCTCGGCCTGCTGGCCGGCGTCCTGCTACCCGGCAGGGGGCGCGTCGAAGTGGCAGGTCACGCGCTGCAGATGATGCGGGGTGCCGCGCGCGATCGCTTCCGTGCCGATCACCTGGGCGTGATCTTCCAGCAGTTCAACCTGCTGCCGTTCCTCAGCGTGCGCGACAACATCGCGTTTGGCCTGCGCTTTTCTCCGGTGCGCAGTGAGCGCATCAGCGGGCCGCTGGACGACGAGATCCTGCGCCTGCTGGAAGCGCTGCAGCTGGACCCGGCGCTGTCCAAGCGTGCGGCCGGTACCCTGAGTGTCGGCCAGCAGCAACGCGTGGCCGCCGCACGCGCCCTGATCGGCCGCCCCGCAGTACTGCTGGCTGACGAGCCGACTTCGGCGCTGGATCGCCTGGCCGCGACCGCCTTCCTGCAGCTGATGTCCGCACAGTGCCGGGCCGCCGGTACCACGGTTCTGGTGGTCAGTCACGATGAAAGCCTGCAGCCCTTGTTCGACCGCACCATCGCGTTGTCGCAGATCAATCACGCAGGTGGCACCCATGCTTGAACTTGCCTGGGCCAGCCTGCGCAGCCGCGCATTGAGCGTCAGCCTCACCGTGCTGGTGATCACCCTCAGCGTGGTGCTGCTGCTCGGTGTTGAGCGCGTGCGCACGCAGGCGCACGAAGGTTTCGCCAGCACCGTCTCAGGCACTGACCTGATCGTCGGTGCCCGCTCCGGGCCGGTGAACCTGCTGCTGTATTCGGTGTTCCACATCGGCGACCCGACCAACAACGTGTCGTGGCAGTCCTACCAGGAGCTGTCCTCGCTGCCGCAGGTGAAGTGGGCGGTACCACTGTCGCTGGGCGATTCTTGGCGCGGCTACCGGGTGGTCGGCACCAGTGGCGGCTACTTCGAGCACTATCGTTACGGCGCGGGGCATGCGCTGGCATTTGCGCAGGGGCGGCCGTTCGACGATCTGTACGACGCCGTGATCGGCGCGGAGGTGGCACGCGCGCAGAAGGTCGGCATCGGCGACGAGATCGTGCTGGCCCATGGCACCGGCGCGGTCACGCTGGCCACGCATGCCGACAAGCCGTTCCGTGTGGCTGGCATCCTGCAGCGCACCGGCACGCCGGTCGATTCGTCGGTGCTGGTCTCGCTGCCGGCCATCGAGGCGATCCATGTCGACTGGCGCTCCGGCGTGCAGCTGCGCAGCCAGAGTGTCAGCGCCGAGCAGGCGCGCCATCTGGACCTGACCCCGACCAGCATCACCGCCTTCATGCTCGGCCTGAACTCGCGCATCGCCACGTTCTCGGTACAGCGCAGGATCAACGAGTATCCGGATGAGGCGATGCTGGCGATCCTGCCCGGCGTGACCCTGCAGCAGCTGTGGCAATCACTGGGCACGGCCGAGCGGGCGTTGCAGCTGATCAGTGCGATGGTGGTGCTGCTGGGCATGGTCTCGCTGGTGGCGCTGCTGGTCTCGACCCTGCAGGAGCGCCGGCGCGAGATGGCGGTGCTGCGTGCCATCGGTGCACGCCCGGGCTATATCGCCAGCCTGCTGGTGGTGGAGGCGGTGGCGACCAGCGCGCTTGCCTGCGTGCTCGCACTGGCCGCACTGGTGGTGGCCAGCCTGGCCGGGCGTGGCTGGGCGCTGGCCAGCTTCGGCCTGTCGATCACCCACATCTGGCCGGATGGCCGCGAACTGGCGTGGGTCGCAGGTGTGCTGGCGATCAGCGCGGTGGCCGGCCTGGTGCCGGCGCTGCTGGCCTATCGGCGCACGCTGGCCGATGGCCTTTCACCCGGGGGCTGAGCATGCGCTGGTTGCCACTGTTGCCAATGTTGCTGGTGCTGACCGCCTGCGAACGCCCGGTCGATACCGGCGTGCAGGCGCTGCCACCGTCACCGATGGTCGATCGCGATGCCCCGGCAGCTGCCGAGGAACAGGAACTGGACTGGTTGCAGATGATGCCGAAGGAAGAACTGGCGGCGTTGGAGCGCGGCGAGGGCCCGGAGGTCGAGCACAACGGCAACCGGCGCATGCCGCAGTTCGGTACGTTCCGCACCGTGGACACCGTACTGCAGCGGCCGGTGCGCTTGCCGGGTTACGTGGTGCCGCTGGCCAACGCGCAGGACGGGCGGCTGACCGAATTCCTGTTCGTGCCGTACTACGGCGCCTGCATCCATGTGCCGCCGCCACCGCCGAACCAGATCGTGCACGTGGTGCTGCCGCGCCCGATCGAGATGCCGGACATGTATTCGCCGTTCTTCCTGGCCGGTACCCTGCGTGCCGAACGGCTGGACGATGATCTGGCCGGCTCCGCCTACACCATGCGCGATGCGCAGCTGAGGCCGTATGAACCGTAGCGTCCTGATCGGATTGGCGTGCTGCCTGGGCTTGCTGGGGTGTACGCAGGCGGGTGGGGGCACCACGACCGTCACCGCGGCACCGGCACAGCCGGCCACGACCGAGGCGCCCATCGACCGCTGGGATGCACTGCGGCCCGACGAAGTGACCTACCAGCGTCCGCCGCCGCAGATCGGCCTGTCACGCAATGGCATGGACGGGGTGGGCGGGCTGATCGACGACACCGGCTCGGGCACGCCACCGGGGCAGGAGATCGACCATTCCAGCCCGGACCGCGCCAAGCAGTTCGGTTCATCGCAGGTGGTCGAAACTGCCGATGGCCGCGCCGTTGACCTGGATGGCTACGTGGTGCCGCTGGGCACCAACGACGCAGGACTGGTCGACGAACTGTTGTTTGTGCCGTTCTACGGGGCCTGCATCCATGTGCCGCCACCGCCGCCGAACCAGATCATCCATGTGACCCTGGCCACGCCGATCGCGCTGGGCGACCTGTGGGATCCGTACCGGTTGGCCGGTCGCCTGCAGGTCAAGCGCTTCGATGCGGATATCGCCAGCGCGTCCTACGACGCCGCAGCGGCGACGCTGACGGCGATCCACAACTGATGCGCGCGCGCTGGATCATCGCTGCGGTGGTGTTGGCGGCAGCAGGCGTAGCGTTGGCGGTGTGCTGGCAGCGGCGCGCCGTAGTCCCGGAGCCTCCGGCGGTCGCGTTTCCGGCACCGGCAGCCGATGCCAGCCAGCGCATCGAGCAACGCCTGGGCGAAGACCACGCCTTTCGCAATGATGTGCTGTTCCTGCTGGCGGCCACGTTGCGCGACCGCTGCCAGCCGGCACAGACGGGGCTGCTGGCGCGCATGGCCAATCGTGCATCGTTGCCGGTGCTGGCGGCGGTCAGTGCGGTGACCCAGCAGGATCCAACGCTGGACCGGCCGATCTACCAGTACATCCAGCATCGTGCAGACGCCACGCGTTGTGGCCAGCCGCTGCAGATGCCGTTGGCCGGTGGGCGCAGCATGCAGGTGGACATCGAACAGTACGCGCGCACCTTCCCGGACAGCTACTTCGACCCGCAGCGCAGCAGCGAACCGCGTGATTTCGGCGGCCTGTCGCTGCAGCAGCGCGCAGGCAACGCCTGCAACAGCGTGGTGTATTCGGTGCTGCCGCTGGGGGGCACCGATTGGCGGTGCAGCAGCCTGCGCGCCAATGCGCGTGCGCGGGTGCGCGGCCTGTGCGAGGACGAGCTGCGGCGCCAACATGGGGCAACGGGCGGGGAGCTGGACATGGCCGTGGGGCAGGGCATGCAGGGTGCGGTGGTGTCGGTGATTGCCGCGCTGCCGGAAGACTGCCGGTAGCGCCGGGCCTGCCCGGCGGTCTTGTTGCGGATACCCCGTTCGCCCGGCATGGCCCGGCGCTACCGCTCTCCGGAACATGAACATTACCCCCGACAAAATCTGAACGTTTGGCGCCGTCGCCATAACTATACAGGACATCCTGTATAGTTATGGCCGTACTCCACCGCATCAGGTTTCCCCATGGCTTTGTCCCAGCCCTTGGCCGGCGCTCCGGCCCTGTCGCGTGCCCGTCGCTGGGCACTGTTGTTCACCGTCGCCGCCGGCCTGCTGCTGGTCACCCTCGACAACTCCGTGCTGTACACCGCTCTGCCCACCCTCACCGAGGAACTCTCGGCCAGTGCCGGCCAGGCGCTGTGGATCATCAACGCCTATCCGCTGGTGATGGCCGGCCTGCTTCTGGGCGCCGGTACGCTTGGTGACCGCATCGGTCACCGCCGCATGTTCCTGATCGGCCTGGTGGTGTTCGGCACTGCCTCGCTGGCGGCGGCCTTCGCTGACAGCGCCGCGCAGCTGATCGCCGCCCGTGCGTTCCTGGCGGTCGGTGCGGCGGCGATGATGCCGGCTACGCTGGCGCTGATCGGCCTGAGCTTCCACGAAGAGCGCGAGCGCAACATTGCCATCGCCATCTGGGGCTCGGTGGCCATCGTCGGTGCGGGACTGGGTCCGATCATCGGCGGCTGGCTGCTGCAGCACTTCTGGTGGGGCTCGGTGTTCCTGATCAACGTGCCGGTGGTGGTGGTGGCCTTCGTCGCTACCCTGCTGCTGGCACCGGAAGGCCAGCGCGATACCTCGCGGCCGTGGGACCTGGTGTCTTCGTTGCTGGCATTGGCGGCGCTGTCCGGCCTGGTGCTGGCCATCAAGTCGCTGATCGCCACGCCGCCGTCGTATGCGCTGGGTGCCGGTGCACTGCTGCTGGCCGTCATCAGCGGCGCGGCGTTCGCACGTCGCCAGCAGCAGTTGCCGTACCCGTTGCTGGACTTCGCGATCTTCCGCAATCCGGCGTTCCTGGCCGGTACGCTGTCGGCGGTATTCACCCTGTTCGCGATGGCTGGCCTGCAGCTGGTCACCACCCAGCGCTTCCAGCTGGTGGCGGGCTTCACGCCGCTGCAGGCAGGCCTGCTGGTATCGGTGGCGGCGCTGGGCAGCCTGCCCAGTGCGCTGCTGGGTGGCAGCATCCTGCACCGCGTGGGCCTGCGCCCGCTGATCTGCGGCGGCCTGGCGGCTGGCACCGTGGGTGTCGGTGTTGTGGCGTTCGGCTTCCCGCACGGCCTCGGCTGGGTGGTGGCCGGCATGGCGATCACCGGTTTCGGCATGGGCTCGGCCATCTCGGTGGCGTCCACTGCCATCCTCAACAACGTACCGGCGCACCGCGCGGGCATGGCCTCGTCGGTGGAAGAGGTGTCCTACGAGTTTGGTGGCCTGCTCGCGGTGGCGATGCTGGGCAGCCTGAGTGCGGCAACGTACGGTGCCTTCCTGCCGGTCTCGGCGGACATGCCCGAGCTTGCCCGCGAGGGCTTCACCCAGGCGCTGCACGTGGCTCGCGAAAGCGGGCAGGGCGAGTGGTTCGCACTGGCCACGGCCGCGTATGACCGTGGCTACCAGATCGTGCTGCTGGTGATCACGGTGGTGCTGGCAGTGGGCGCGGCGATCATCGCGCGCCTGTTGCGGGGGCGCGTCGGTGGCCGCGAGGGTGCGGCCGATCGCGTAAAATGACGCGATGAGAACCAGCAAGCGCGACCGCATCCTCGACGCCGCCGTCAACGTGATCAATCGTGACGGCGTGCGCGCGGTGACCTTCGAGTCGGTGGCCGCCGAGGCCAAGCTGACCCGTGGCGGCCTGCTGTACCACTTCCCGTCGCGCGAAGCGCTGCTGCGCGGCATCGACGAGCATCTGGTGCAGGCCTGGGAAGCGTCGATGGAATCGCTGCTGGGCAAGACCGCAGGTGAGGCCACGGCGCTGGAGCGCTACCAGACCTTCGTGCGTGTGTCGGCGCAGAGCGCCACCCGTGCCGAGTTGATGTTCATGCTTGAATCGGCTGACCCGGACGCCGACGAGCGTCCGTGGGGACCGGCAGTGCGGCGCTGGGCGCCGTTGCCGCCGTCGGCCGCGGAACAGGATCCGGCCGCGCTCGACAATTTCGTAGCGCGGCTGGCGGCCGATGGCCTGTGGATCTACGAAGCGATGTACGAAGGGCAGCTGGATGAAAGTGTGCGCGCCCAGGTAGCGGAGCGCATCGCCGGGCTGCTGGCGAAGTCTGATGGAACGTCCAGCTGAGCCGTCGACCGACGCGGGGACGTCGCTCTTGGTAGAGCCGACCGCTGGTCGGCTGCTCACGAAAACCCCGCGCTGCGCGCGATAGTCGACCAGCGGTCGACTCTACCCCTCACCCATTTACCCGACCTGTGCTGCGGTCGCCGCCAGCCACGCCCTCGGCGACGCCCCCAACCGCTTCCGGAACGCCTTCGACAATGACGCGGTATCGGCAAACCCGACTTCGATCGCCACCTGCTTGACCGCCACGCCCGCACGCAGCTGCGCGCAGGCCAGGCTCAGCCGCCAATCCAGCAGATAGCTGGCCGGCGTGGCCTGCATTACCTCCTTGAACACCGCTGCGAACGCACTGCGCGACATGCCGGCTGTCGCGGCCATGCGTGGCAGCGTCCATTCGTCCTGCGGCGCCTGGTGCATCGCCACCAGCGTACGTGCCAGCCGCGCATCGGACAGCCCGCGCATCAGCCCGTGGCTGACCCCGGCCGCATCGGGATGATCCACCACCCAGCGCAGGATCTGGATCAACGCCACCTCGAACAGGCGGTTGGTCAGCAGCCGCGAACCGCAGCGTTGGCGGTCGGCCTCGGTGAACAGCAGATGCAGGGTGTCGTCCAGTTCGCTGATCGCGGACAGCGGCACCACCATCACCGGCGGCAGCGATTGCACGATGGGATTGCGCGCGCCGCCATCGAAGTCGAGCGTGGCGCAGGTGAAGTCCGGGCCATCCAGCGGCGCATTGAAGAACACATGATGCAGCGGCTGCGGGTACAGCAGCAGGCTGGGGGTGTCGATCTTCAAACGCGGCAGCGCGGTATCGCCGTCGGGATGACGGACCTCCATTTCACCCTGGCGCAGGATGTGCAGGAACGCCCGACCGGGCTGCGGCTCGAAGACATGGCGCCCGCACAGAGGTCCGCTGTGGAACAGCGCGGCCTGCACCCGGAAGCGTTCCAGCAGAGAGGAGAGGCGGTCGGGTGCGGAGGTGTCAGTGGGCATGCTCATGGACGAATGGACAACATATTCGGCTGATTACGGCCAGTTCGTCCGCCAAGTCTACCTAGGATAAGCGGGTCGTCCAATCCCGGGCGCTTTTCCCAAGGAGATCCACCATGTCCCGTGTCCCCCTGATCGATGCCGCCAACACCACCGCCGACCGCCAGGCCCTGCTGGGCCAGGTCCACGCCGCCTTCGGCGCCACCCCGGCCATGTTCCGCGCGGTGGCCAATTCGCCGGCCGCGCTGCAGAGCATGTGGGGGTCGTTCGGCGCGCTGGGCGGCGGTCGCCTGTCGCCGTTGCTGGGCGAGCAGATCGCCGTCGCCATTGCCAACCACAATGCCTGCGAGTACTGCCTGGCCGCGCACACGGCGCTGGGTCGCAAGGCCGGCGCCAGCAGCGAGCAGATGGCCGCCGCGCAGATCGGCCAGTCCAGCGACCCGGCCACCTCGGCGGCGCTCGACTTCGCGCTGAAGGTGGTTGAACAGCGTGCACAGATCACCGACGGTGATGTGCAGGCGCTGCGCGCAGCCGGCTTCGATGACGAGCAGATCGTCGAGATCCTCGCCCATGTGGCGCTCAATCTGTTCACCAACTACGTCAACGTGGCCTTCGACGTGCCGGTGGACTTCCCGAAGGTAGCGCTGCGCTGAGGTACGGTCTGGCCCGGGTGGCAATGGGCCGCCCGGGCCGGTCGAAATGGAGCAGACGGGGGGGCGGCGCTACCTGTCGTCCGCCTGCAGCCGTTCGGGATGGGTATACACATTGAACCCGCTCTCCCGCGCGAACCCGACCAGGCACAGTCCCGCACTGCGGGCCAGGTCGATCGCAAGGGCGGTCGGCGCCGACACCGCTGCCAGCACGCTGGCACCCGCACGTATCGCCTTGCTGACCATCTCATAGCTGGCGCGGCTGGAAATCACCAGCAACCCACCGTCGATGGCGTGCTCGTTGTGATGCAGGGCGCCGATCAGTTTGTCCAACGCATTGTGACGGCCCACATCCTCGCGCACCCAGCCAATCCGCCCGCTGGCATCGGCCCAGGCCGCAGCGTGCGTCGATCCACTCACCGCATTCATCGGCTGATGCTGCGCCAGCGTGGCCAGCGCCCGCTGCAATGCGGCATGCGGATAGGTGCGGCGCTCGCGGATCTGCGGAAGCGGGCGCAGCACATCCTCCAGCTGGCGCGTGCCGCACAGGCCGCAGCCACCGCGACCGGGCAGCAGGCGGCCATTGGCCGGATCCAGATCGGCACCGGGTGCGTCTTCGGAAACGGTCATCTGCAGTTCGATGCCCTCCAGCTGCGGGCGGACCTCGATCGACAGCAGTTGCGAGGGCGTAGTGATCAGCCCCTCGCTGAGCGAGAAACCCAGCGCGAAGTCTTCCAAGTCGCAGGGCGTTGCCATCATCACCGCGAAGGCGGCGCCGTTGTAGCGCAGTGCAACCGGCACTTCCTCGGCTACCACGTCGACCTGCTGCTGGTGCCCCTCGCTGCGCCAGCGCTGCAACGGGCGCTGGGCCGTGCCGGCAGGCGGGGTGTGCGGCGGGGTCGAGTCAGGCATGCAGCGCGTCCGGGCAAGGGAAATACGCAGGTGGTGGACCACCCACGGCTTCGAGAATAGCGCAGTGGCCGGGCGCTGACGCGGGTGTAACCGTTGTCATGGCAGGCTGCGCTGAAAACAGCGTTTGCCTCTGGCGAAGCGGCCTTGTCCGTGCTTGACTGCGGGGCTGGCCGCGCTGCAGACGCCGCATCCGGCCCATCCCGCGCCGCTGATTGTTGTGTTCCTCCCGCCAGGTTCCCGAACATGTCCGAGCAGAAGCCGCCGCGTTACAAGCCCTACAACCAGCCGGCCGGTGGCTGGGGTGCCGCCGGTGCCACGGCGAAGGTGCTGTTGCAGCAGAGTGTGATCGGCAAGGGCTCGAAGGCGCTGCTGGCAATGAACCAGCCCGGTGGCTTCAAGTGCCCCAGCTGTGCGTTCCCCGATGCCGACGAACGCAAGAAGCTGGAATTCTGCGAGAACGGTGCCAAGGCGTTGGCCTGGGAAGCCACCCAGTTCCGTGCCGGCCGCGAGCTGTTCGCCCAGCACACGGTCACCGAGCTGATGGCGCAGACCGACTACTGGCTGGAGATGCAGGGCCGGCTGACCGAGCCGATGCGCTACGACGCGTCCACCGATCATTACGTTCCGTGTAGCTGGGACGAGGCGTTTGCCTTGATCGGCCGTCATCTGCAGGCGCTGGACAGCCCGCACCAGGCTGAGTTCTACACCTCCGGCCGCACGCCCAACGAAGCCGCGTTCCTGTATTCGATCTTCGTGCGCGAGTTTGGCACCAACAATTTCCCGGACTGCTCGAACATGTGCCACGAGCCGACCAGCCGCGGCCTGCCGCCGGCCATCGGCGTGGGCAAGGGCACCATCGTGCTGCAGGATTTCGAGCACGCCGAGGCGATCTTCGTGATCGGCCAGAACACCGGCACCAACTCGCCGCGGATGATGAGCAACCTTGTCGAGGCGCGCAAACGCGGCATCCCGATCGTGGCGGTCAATCCGATGCCCGAGCGCGCGCTGATCCGTTTCGCCGAACCGCAGGACATGGTGCAGATGGCCACGTTCGGTTCGACCGAGATCACCAGCGAGTTCGTGCACATCCGCATCGGCGGCGACCTGGCCCTGATCAAGGGCATGATGAAGGTGATGTTCGAGCGCGAAGCGCAGGGCGAGCGCGTGCTTGACCACGATTTCCTGGCTGAGCACACGGTAGGCCTGGACGCACTGCGCGCGGACGTGATGGCACAGGACTGGAACGAGATCGTGCAGGTCTCCGGCATCACGCAGGCGCAGATCCGCCGCTGCGCCGAGATCTACATCCGCTCCAAGGCCACGGTGATCTGCTACGGCATGGGACTGACCCAGCATCAGTATGGTTCGACCCTGCTGCAGCAGGTGGCCAATCTGCTGTTGCTGCGTGGCAACTTCGGCAAGCCCGGCGCAGGCATCGGGCCGATCCGTGGCCATTCCAACGTGCAGGGCGATCGTACCGTCGGCATCGACGAGAAGCCCAAGCCGGCCTATCTGGACCGCGTGCAGCAGGTGTTCGGCTTCGATCCGCCGCGCGAGCACGGTCATCACGTGGTCGAATCGATCGAGGCGATGCTGGACGGCAGCGCCAAGGTGTTCATCGGTATGGGCGGCAACTTCATCCACGCCGTGCCCGATACGCCGCGCGCGTACGAGGCCATGCGCGGCCTGGAGCTGACGGTGGGCATCGCCACCAAGCTCAATCGCGGTCACCTGGTGCATGGCCGCGATGCCTTGATCCTGCCGGTGGTCGCACGTTCGGAGCGCATCGTCACGCCGGCAGGCGAGCAGTTCGTCACCATCGAGGACGCGATGTCGAACGTGACCGCTTCGCGCGGCGTGCTCGAGCCGGTCAGCACGGACGTGCTCCCGGAGGTCGAGATCGTCTGCCGCATGGCGGTGGCAACACTGCCGCACAGCCAGGTCGACTGGGCCGGGTGCATGCATGACTACGCACCCATCCGCGAGCTGATCGCAGCGGTGTACCCGGAGATCTACACCGGCTTCAACGAGCGCATCCAGCAGCCGCACGGCTTCCATCTGGACATTCCACCGCGCCGTCGGGTGTGGCCCACGCCCAACGGCAAGGCGAACATCCTGGTGATGCCGGGCCTGGACGTGGACGCGCCGGTGGACGACCCCGAGATGCTGCGGCTGGCCACAGTGCGCTCGCACGACCAGTACAACACCACCATCTACAGCTACAACGACCGCTACCGCGGCGTGTACAACGACCGCATGGTGCTGTTCATGAACATCGAGGATCGGCTGGCGCGCGGGCTGGAGAAGGAAGCGCTGGTCAGCCTGGAGACGATCAGTGGCGACGGCGTGCAGCGGCGCATCGAGGGCCTGACCGTGCTGGACTACCCGATGCCGCGCGGCGCGCTGGCCGGTTACTACCCCGAGTTGAACCCGCTGCTACCGCTGGACTATTACGATCGGGTCAGCGGCACGCCGGCGGCCAAGTCGATTCCGGTGCGGATGCGGGCGATGGCCGAGGCAATTGCGTGATGCGTTCATCGGCTATCATCAACGGGTGAACCTGCCTGGCCTGCTGCTGAGATGGATGCTTCTCCTTGCCCTGGTGCTGAATGCACCGGCGCTTGCGGTTGCCTCATCCTCGTACGCGGCGCAATCCAGCGCGGACCATTGCGCCGCACCGCATTCCGCTGCCATGCCCGGATGCTGCGACGAGGCAGCATCAACGGTCTGCCAGAGCAATGAGTGCGAATGCCCGCCGGCCAGCCTCGGCATGCTGGCCACCCTGAGCGGAACCCCGGCGTCACCCTGGCGTGAGGTGCCTTTGCCCGCCAGCACCCAGCAACGCGCACCGCCTCCGTTGCCGGATCCGCTGCGCCCTCCCATCGTGTGATTCCCTGCAGGCCTCAAGCGCCTGCCGTAGCTGCTCGACTCACTCTCGACTCTGCCTGTGCCTTCGACGCGCAGGCAGCGGGCCGCGTTGCCCGCATCTGCAAAGGAATCAACACCATGAACCGCTCTCTCTCCCTCGGCCTGCTGCTGGGCACCGTGCTGGCCACCACCGCCTGCGCGCGTGCTGCTGAAGAATCGCCTGCCGCACCGGTTGTCAGCCAAGCCCCGGCGGCGCCGATCAAGGCCAGCCCGTCGCAGGTGGATCCGGCACTGCCCATCGCCATCGTGCACAAGACCGCCAGCTGCGGCTGCTGCGGTATCTGGGTCGACCACCTGAAGGCCGAAGGCTTCCAGGTGGATGTGCGCAATACCGATGACATGAACCCGATCAAGGTCCGGCTGGGTGTGCCGGTCGGCAAGGCCTCCTGCCACACCGCCGAGATCGGTGGTTACGTGGTTGAAGGCCATATCCCGGCCGAGGACATCAAGCGACTGCTGGCCGAACGTCCGGCGGCGCGTGGGCTGGTGCTGCCTGGCATGCCGGCCGGTTCGCCAGGCATGGAAATGCCGGATGGCTACGTGCAGCCGTATACCGTCGAGCTGGTGCGCACCGATGGCACCACCGAGCCGTTCGCGCAGCACGGCCAGGGCGGCTGACAGTCACGGGTGCCGGTGGTATTGACCGGCACCCTTCCACGCGTCCTGTGTAGAGCCTAGCCCACGCTCGGCTTGCTCTTTGTAGAGTCGAGCCCACACTCGACTTGCTTTTTTGTAGAGTCGAGCGATGCTCGACTGCTCTGCTTCAGTCGAGCAAGCTCGACTCTACAGAATCAGCGGGCGCGGGCTGTTTCCTTGGCCAGCTGTGCGTCGAACTTCTGTTCGGCCGCATCCGCGTAGGCCTTGCAGGTCAGCGCCTTGGCGCTGGCCTTGCTGCCGGAGGCGTAGTCCCAGTTGCTGGCACCCGGATGCGGGGTCAGCAACACGTCGCAGGGCAACGCCCGCACCGTCGCGAAGCTGCGCCTGTAATCCTCGATCAGGTGCGGATAACGGGGGTTGCTCTGCAGCTGGTATCCCGGTGCACTCAGGCTGTCGGCGTAGGCGATGCGCACCGGCTTGCCCTCGCGGGTATCGGTCCAGGTCCACGCGGTGCTGCCCGGGGTGTGCCCCGGCATGAAGTGCGCGGTGAATTCGATGCCGCCCACCTCGACCACCTCGCCATCCATCACGATGCGGTCTGCATTGGCAGGCGGGTAGGTGATGCCATCGCCGAAGTGCAGGTCATCGCTGCCACCACGCGCCAGCAGCACTGCCGATTCCGCGTTGGCGACCACGTGCGCGCCGCTGCGGCGCTTCAGTTCCGCCACTGGGCCTGCATGGTCGGCATGCGCATGGCTGAGCAGGATCAGACGCAGGTCCTGCGGGGCCACGCCGCGTGCCTTCATGTTGTCCAGCAGGTGGCCGGCCATCTGTGGCATGCCGCCGTCGAGCAGCACCGCGCCCTCGGCGGTCTGCACCAGCAGTGCGGTCAGGTTCTCGGTGCCGATCTGCCAGGTGTGGTCAGCAATCTGCAGCGGTGCCATCGGCTGCAGCCAGGAAGCATCCACGGTGTAGGCCCGCAACTGCGGCAGTGGTGCCTCGGCGGCCCTGGCGTGCGCGACCGGAAGAGCAGCGGCCAGGGCGAAGGCGAGCAGGGAAAAACGCATGATTCACGTCCGTTTGAAGGAGGCCCAGAAACTAGCATGGGCCTCCTTCATCGCGTCGCGCATAGATTTCATGGCTCCCATAAGGGCGCTATGGTTCAGTACCGGTACTGCCACCCCAGCGTCAGCACCCGGCCGCGGCCCGAGAAATAGCTTGGGTTCGACGGCGTGGTCTGCGAGTAGTAGCTGATGTACTGCTTGTTCGCCAGGTTCTGCACGCCCAGGGTGAAGCTGTGCTTGTCCAGTACGTAGCGGGCCACCAGGTCCACCGTGGTGTAACCCTTGAACTCCGCCACCCGTGCGCCACGCAGGTCGAAATCGCGGTCGAAGGCGTGGCTGGCCTGCAGGCGGGTGCTCAGCTGTGGTGTCCAGCTCTGCTCCCAGAACGCGGTCAGCCGGTTCGGCGCGATGTTGACGCCGGCCAGGTCGCTGTCGAGGCGGCCGTCGACGTCGGCATCGTAACGGCCGTTGGCGCGTGCATAACCCAGGCCCAGTCGGCTGTCGCCCAGGCGCAGGCGCAGGTTGCTTTCAAAGCCTTCCACGCGGGTGGCCTGGCGCTGCACCGCATAGGCGTCGATGCCCGGGTCGTAGATCAGCACCGAGCCCAGCTTGGATTCGGAGGTGTAGTACGCAATATCGCCACTGAAGCGCCCATCGTCGTACTCCAGACCGATTTCGCGGTTGTCTGACACCACCGGTGACAGGTCAATCAGATTGTCCACGCGCTGGCCGTCGCGGTTGATCGCGCGCAGCACGCGGCCGACGTCGGCCACGGTGTAGCCTTCCGAATACGAGGCGTAGGCGTTGAGGCGGTCATTGATGTACCAGACCGCGCCGAAGTTGGGCAGGGTCTCGCTCATGGTCGGCTTGCCGCCGGCCACCTTGCGTGCACCGTAGCGGGGCAGGGTGGTGTAGTCGCCTACTTCCAGCTCGCCCTTTTCGTAGCGCAGGCCGCCAGACAGCATCAGGTGGTCGGTCGGCCACCAGTGCAGCTGCAGCAGCGGTGACAGGCTCTGGTAGGTGGTCTGCGGCACCCAGTTCATGCCGCTGGCCAGCAGCACCTGGTGGGTGCGGTCGCGCAGGCCGTCCAGGCCCAGGGTCACGTCCAGCGTGGTGTCAGCGATGCGGGCCCAGCTCTGGGTCAGCTTGAAGCCGCGCTTGTCCGATTCGTTCTGGGTCTGGTCCCAGGCGGCGTTGGCGCCGGTGTTGCCCCACGGGTCCCACTGGCTGGCGCCATAGCGGCCTTCGAAGTCCACCGCGAAGGCCTGCGCCTGGAAGCGGCCACCGAGCAGATCGGCGGCGCTGTAGTCCAGCGTCAACGAACGCGAGCGGTTCATCGGCGGCTCCAGGGGGGTATCGCCGGGCACCGAAATGGTCGGGCGACCGGTGCGGTAATCACCGTTCACCGCCAGGTAGTTGTCCAGCCCGCGCAGCTCGTAGCGGTTGGCCATCAGCTGCACGCGGTGGCCCTCGGCAATGTTCCAGCCCAGCTTGGCGAACACGTTCGACGAGGTCGAATCCATCAGTTCGCCCTGCGCGTTGGTACCGATCGATCGGCCCTCGCCGTCGTGGTACAGGCCTTGCTTCTCATAGGCAAGGCCGGCCACCAGATCGAACTGCTCGCCGCGCACGCCGACCAGTGCCGAGCCGCGCTGGCCGTTGTCATCACGGCGGCTGGGCAGCGCCGAGCTGTAGCTGATGTTGGTGTCGAGCAGGAAGGCGCCCGGCTCGCTGGGCGCGCTGCGGGTGATGATGTTGACGATGCCACCGGTACCGCCGATGCCCTGCAGTGCGTTGGCACCGTGGATGACCTCGATGCGTTCGATCATCGCCGGATCGATGGTGTGCGAATCACGTGAGCCATCGCGCAGCGGCGTCGACTGCGGCACGCCGTCGACCATGTACAGGATGCCGCGGCCACGCATGGTTTCGCCGTAGTTGGACATCTTCTCGCGTGCCGGGGCAAACGCCGGGATCTGCGCCGACAGCACGCGCGAGACATCCGAGCCCAGCGCCAGCTGCTGCGCAATGTCCTCGCGGGTCAGCACGGTGATGGTGTTGGGCATCGCAGTCTCACCCTGCGGCATGCGCGCGGTCGAGGCCGATACCGTGACCCGGGCCAGCGAAGTGGTCGTGGCCTGGGACGCTGCCGATGACGCGGCCCGGGCCGGAGTGCGGGGCTTGGGGGATGCTGGCGTGGCACTCACCACGAACACCCCCGGCGAGCGCTCCTGCATCGCCAGGCCTTGCCCGGCCAGCAGGCGCTGCAGGGCGTCGTGCGGGGTGTAGCGGCCGTCGAGGGCGGGCGCGTTGCGGCCGCTCACGCTGTCGGCCGCGAACAGCAGCTGGATGCCACTCTGCCGCGCCAGTGTCGTGAGCGAAGCCTGCAGCGGGCCGGCCGGCAGGTGCAGTTCGACGGGTGCGGACGCAGCGGTCTGCGCGGTGGCGGGCAGCGCCGCACACAGGCAGGCAGCGAGCAGGGTGGGGGCCAGCCGGCGCAGTGCGGCGGGCGGAACAGGGCGGGTCATGCGGGGGTCCTTCGGAAGGGTTCAAGCACTTGCCGGATGGGACGGCGCGCAACCCACCCTCGGCGTGGGAATCAATCGCGGGCGCGCAGATGCAGGGTGCCGTCGGCGGCGGTCTGCACCTGGACCGGCAGGATCTCCGGCAGCAGCGCGACCGCCGTCTCGGCACGATCGGCATCGAACACGCCCGACACCTGCAGCGGACCCAGTGCCGGGTCGTCCAGCACGATCGGACGGTCGTGATAGCGCTGCAGGATGCGCAGCACCTCGCTCAGTGGCATGCGGTCGAACTGCAGCCGACCGGTGGTCCAGTCGGCCCGGTCCGGATCCACGGCTTCCGGCGGAGACAGCGAGCCTGGCTGGGCCAGCAGGCGCTGCCCCGGCTTCAGCCGCTGCTCGGTGCCGCCGGCATCCACGCTGACACCGACCTCGCCGCGCCAAAGCGTGACCTCACTGAGATCGCCCTGGCGGTCAACATCGAACACCGTACCGTAGTTGCGTACCTGTACCGGCCCGGCATCAACCTGGAAGCGGCGCCACGCCGAATGCTGCACCTCGAAGCGCGCATGGCCCTGCGCCAGCAGCACCTGCCGCGAACGCAGATGGCGACGGACCTGCAGGTGGGTTCCCGCGTCGAGCAGCACGCGGCTGCCGTCCGGCAGCTCGATGTCGCGGCGCTCGCCGACGGCAGTCTGGTAGTCACGCACCTGCCAGGCCGGGTCTGCCAGCAGCAGCGCGGCGACCGCCAGCAACAGCACCGGCAGTACCCGTTTCGCGCCAGATCCGCGGCGGCGGCGCTGCAACTGCTCCGGGCCTGGCAACGGGAAACGCTCCTTCAGCGCCTCCCGGTGTTGGTCGAGCATGTCCTCGGCGGACGGTTCGGTGGGCTGCGACGGCGGTACCGGATCGGGTGATGCAGGACTCACCGCAGCGCACCGTGCAGCCGGCAGTCGGCCATGGCCAGGCGCAGATGACGTTCCACTGCCTTCAGGCCGATGCCCATCCGCTGCGCCACCTCGGCCTGGGGCAGCTCGTGGATCTTGTGCAGGATGAACACCTGCTGCCGCCGGCAGGGCATGCGCTCGATGCTGGTAGTCAGCCGCTGCAGCGCCTGCTGGCCCTGCGCCTGGCGCTCGGGTCCGGGGCGCTCGCAGGCGCCTTCGGGGAGCTCGGCGCGGGGCTCCACCCAGTGCCGGCGCAGATCCTCGGCGCGGCAGCGGTCGACCGCCGCATCGTGGGCGATCCTGCGCAGCAGCGCGATCGGTTGGCGGGCGTCATGCACGGCCGGGCGTTCCAGCAGGCGCACGCAGACATCGTGCACCACTTCGCGGGCCAGCCCGGGCGAGCGGAACCGGCGATGCAGGTAGTCCACCAGTTCCTCGTAGTGGCGCACCAGCGAGGTCACCAGCGGCAGCGCAGGTGGGCGGGGAAGTGTCGGCTGGGACATCCGGACGGGTAGCAAGGGTGAAAGGCGGGTGCCGGGAGGTCATCCCTGCGCAATGACGCAATACTAATGGGAACTGTTCTCGTTTGCCATGCCGCGATCGTCAGGGCGATTGTTCGCCGCGTCTGGAAAGTGAATCCACGATCATCGGCTGGAGCGCAGAATCGCCCACGGCTAGCCTGCCTGCAGGCTCAAGGAGGTGGACCATGCATGTGCTTCTGGTGATGGTGGGTGGCGTCGTGCTGCTTGGGGTGTTCCTGCTGTTCGGGCGGCTGTGGAGCGTGGGCACCTCACAGCTGCCCACGGCCCTGATCGCGTTCATTGCCACCTGGCTGCTGGTGACGGTGGCCAACCTGTGGGTGGGGGTCAGCAAGGCCGGCTACGGGATGCGCGAAGAACTGCCGATCCTGCTGCTGGTGTTCGCGGTGCCGGCCCTGCTGGCCGGTCTGCTCTACTGGCGCCTGGCGCGCTGAAGGACAGCCATGAGTACACGACTGCGATTGCCGGCCCTGCGCCAGCGCGATGGCCACCACGCGCGCGTGACCTACGAAGAGCTGTTCTTCGACCTGGTCTACGTGTTCGCGGTCACCCAGCTCAGCCACCACCTGCTGCACCACCTGGACCTGGCCGGGGTGCTGCAGACCCTGGTGCTGTGGTTTGCGGTGTGGCTGGGCTGGCAGTACGCCTGCTGGGTCAGCAACTGGTTCGATCCGGAAGCACCGCGCATTCGCGGCCTGCTGTTCGCCACCATGCTGCTGGCCTTGCTGATGTCCTCGTCCATTCCCGAGGCCTTCGCCGACCGTGCCTGGGTGTTCGCCGGCGCCTACGCCACCATGCAGGTCGGGCGTACCGCCTTCGTGCTGTTCGAAGTTGGCCGCATGCACCCGCTGGCGCCGAACTTCCGTCGCATGTTGGCCTGGGTGAGCGTGTCGGCCTGCTTCTGGCTGGCAGGTGCTGCAGCCGAGGGCAATACGCGGTTGGCGCTGTGGGCGGTGGCGGTGGCGTGCGAATACATCTCACCGATGTTCGGCTTCGCGTTCCCGGGGCTGGGCCGTTCGCACACCCGCGAGTGGACCATCGAAGGTGGGCACCTGGCCGAGCGCTGCCAGCTGTTCGTCATCGTCGCACTGGGCGAGACGTTGCTGGCCACCGGTGGTGTACTCAGCGAGGTCGAACACTGGAGCGGGGCGGTGGTGTCCGCAGTGCTCGCCACCTTCGCCGGTACGATCGCCATGTGGTGGCTGTACTTCGGCATCTCCAGCCGCGACGCCACCGAGGCCATCAGCCACGCCGAAGACCCGGGCCGGATGGGCGCCAACTTCCATTATGTGCACGCGCTGCTGATCGCCGGGATCATCGCGACGGCGGTGGGCAATGACCTGGTCATGGACCACCCGCACGCTGTGGTGACGCGGGTGTATGCGGCCGTGCTGGTGGCCGGCCCGTTGATCTACCTGCTGGGCAGCGCGCTGTACAAGCGCGTGGTGTACGGGCGAGCACCGTACTCGCATCTGATCGGTGCGGTGGCGCTGGGCGTGCTGGGCGTGGTGTTGCCGCAGACCCATCTGTTGGCCGCCGGTTGGCTGACCAGTGCGGTGCTGCTGGCGGTGGGGTTGATGGATACGCGGTTGAAGCACCGCCTGCAACGGGCGTGATCTTGTCCGGTATCCAGCACGTGCCGGGTAGAGTCGACTGTTGGTCGACTGCTCTTCCACAAGGTTGCGGAAAATCCCGCGCTGCGCGCGATAGTCGACTGACAGTCGACTCTACCGCCGCCCTCTACCGTCTGCGGTGACCTGGCCGAGTGCGGCGGCCATTGCCGCAAGCTTGCCGACCGTGTTGAGGTTGCGGGCGGTGCCCTGCTGGGCATAGGGAATCCGCAGGCGTGAGTCGGCCATGCCGTCGCCATAGTGGAAGAAGATCTCGCGGGTACCCAGAGCCAGCTGCTCATCGCGCAGGCCGGTCACCCCGGCCAAGGGATCCGTGGGCAGTGCCTCATCCACGAACAGCGCGACCACGCGATTGCCGGCGGCATGCGGAAACGGATTGCGGGCGGCAACCGCTGCGATCTCGGCTGCGGAGCGCACCAATACACCCACCGGTTTTCCGGCATAGGCCTGCAGCCGTTGGCCAAGGGCTTTCCGCACGCCGGCTTCGTCAAGTCCGCTGCGGAACACCACGTTGCCGCTGGCGATATAGGTGCGGACGTCGGTGAAGCCGGCGTCTTCGCACATCGCCACCAGTTCAACCATCGGCAGCTTGCCGGTACCTCCGACATTGACTGCTCGCAGCAGTGCGACATGCACGCTCATGGGGTACCTGCCTGCAGGCGGTCGTACATCCGCACCAGGTCGACCAGCGTACGCGCGCCCATCTTGCGCATCACCTGCGCGCGGCGCACCTTCACGGTGATCTCGCTGACCCCGAGGTCGCCGGCGATCTGCTTGTTGAGGCGGCCGCGCACCACACCGTCAACCACCTCGCGCTCGCCGGCGTTGAGGGTGTTCCAGCGCTGCTGCAGGGCGTCCAGCGCCTCGCCGTCACGACGGCGCTGGCGGTCGATGTCGATGCCCTTGTGGATTGCATCCAGCAGTTCCTGGTCACGGAACGGCTTGGTCAGGAACTCGATGGCACCGTCCTTGATCGCGTTGACACCCATTGCGATGTCGCCGTGGCCGGTGATGAACACCACCGGCAGCTGCAGGCCGTGGCTGCCCATCGTGCGATGGAACTCCAGCCCACTCTGGCCGGGCATGCGCACGTCCAGCACCAGGCACGCTGGCGCGTCTTCCAGATCGTGTTCGAGGAACGCCTGGGTCGAGGTGAAGGCCCGCACCTGCAGGCCCATCGAGGCCAGCAGGTCTTCCAGCGCGGCGCGCACCGACGGATCGTCGTCGATCACGTAGACGATAGGTGCCGGGTCGGTGATGGGTGCAGCGGGCTTACGCATGGGGGACTTCCGTGGCGATGGGCAGGTCGAACACAAAGCAGGCGCCGCCACCTGCCGGCCGCTCAGCGCGGATCCTGCCGTCATTGGCCTCGATCATCGAACGGCTCAGGCTCAATCCCAGCCCCAACCCATGTGACTTGGTGGTCCAGAACGCATCGAACACGCGCTCAGGATGGTCGATTGGCAGGCCGACACCGCGGTCGCGCACGCTGAGGCTGATCCGCTGTCCGTCGCGTTGGGTCAACAGGGACAGGCGGCGATCGGCAGCGGGCACTGCTTCCATCGCGTCCACCGCATTGAGGATCAGGTTGCCGATCACCTGCTGCACCTGCACGCGGTCGGCCTGTACCAGCGGCAGGTCGGCATCGAACAGCAGGGCCACGGCCACGCCGTGCTGGTCCAGCTCGCTGCGCGACAGTGCTAGCATTTCCTCCGCCGCCTGGTTCAGGTCGAAGGCGCGTCGTTCCGGTGCTGCACCCTGGGTCAGGCCGCGGATGCGGGCGATCACGTCACCAGCGCGATGCGCATCGGCCAGGATGCGGGCCACGGTCTGCCGTGCCTTGTCCACGTTTGGTGGGTCCTGCGCTAGCCAGCGCTGGCAGGCTTCGGCGCTGCTGGCGATCGCCGCCAGCGGCTGGTTCACTTCATGTGCGATGGAGGTGGTCAGCTCGCCCACGGTCGATGCGCGCGCCACCCGCAGCAACCGGCCCTGTGCTTCCTGCACCGCGGCCTTGGCCGCTTCCATCTTCAACGCGAGGTAGGTGGTGATGCCGATCACCAGCATGCCGATCACCGAGTTGACCAGACCGATGCGGTAGGTGCCGAAGCGGGTCAGGAAGAAGCTCAGGGCGGTGAGTGCGATGCAGGCGATGGCCAGGCTGATCAGCCCGCGCGCGGCCAGTACGCGCGATGCGGCGAGGATGACCGCTGCGTAGAAGCAAGCGGCCGCCACGGCGTAGTCGGTGACGGTATCGACCAGGAAGATCGCCGCCATCACGACGATCAGGGCCAGCAGCACCAGAGGGCGGCGGGGCGACAGCGATGGCATCGGGACGTCTCCCTGGCGTGGGGGGAAAGGATAGCAAAGCCGGATTTGGTAGATGCCGACCTTGGTAGATGCCGACCGTTGGTCGGCACGAACGCCTGGGGCCGGGATTCTGCGGTTTGTGCCGACCAACGGTCGGCACCCACAAGAGCAATGCACGGTTCTTCCGGCGTCCATGAGGTTGCCGGCCAGTGGCCGGCACTACCGAGCGGCTACTCCTCCAGGCTGGCGTTCCAGAACCCCTGCAGCACGCCGGGGGTGGTCGCCAGCGTGGCCAGTACCGCATCCAGTTCACCGGCATCCACCGTGGTGGCATACAGCACCGCTTCTATCTCCACGTCACGCTCGCCGAACGGGCGCTGGTCCACCGCGCGCACCGGGTAGTGCGCCTGTTCCAGCAGCAGCAACAGCTGGTCCAGTACTTCGGCCTGCTGCTCACGCTGGCAGACCACGTTGATCGCATAGGTCGCCTCGCTGAACGCCTCCGGCAACGGCTGCCGCTGGATGCGGTTCACTACCGGGCGCAGCAGGGTATTGGCGGCCAGCACGAACACCGCCGCCATCACCGCCTCCGGCAGCAGCTTGATACCCGCACAGGCACCGACCGCCGCCGAGCCCCACAGGGTGGCGGCGGTATTGAGGCCAGACACCTGTGCGCCGTCCTTCATGATCGCGCCGGCGCCGAGGAAGCCGACACCGGAGATCACATAGGCCACCACATGCAGCGGTGAGGGCGGGCCGCCATACAGGTCATGGAAGCGCACGGCCAGGTCCACGAAGACGGCAGCACCCACCGCCACCAGTGTATTGGTGCGCAGACCGGCGGTGCGTTGGCGCAGCTGTCGCTCCAGGCCGATGACGGTGCCAAGCACGAAGGCCACCGAGAGGCTGATCAACGAGCTCAGGGTCGCGCCGGCGTTGAACGCCGGCAGGTTCGGATTGATGTCCATTGTGCTTCTCCCTGGACCAGGCGGCGGGCGCTTACTGCCAGCCGTAGCGACGGATATAGATCTTCTTCAGCACGGTGGTCAGCACCGCGTAGCCGAACAGGATCGCCACCAGGAACGGCCAGTAGCCGGTCGGCAGGGCCTGCAGCTTGAAGTAGCCAGCCAGCGGGCTCATCGGCAGGGTCACGCCAATGGCCATGATCAGGCCGGTCATCACCAGCAGCGGCGGCGCAGCGATGCTCTGCAGGAACGGCACCTTCGGCGTACGGATCATGTGCACGATGAGCGTCTGGGTCAGCAGGCCCACCACGAACCAGCCGGACTGGAACAGGCCCTGGTCGGCCGCTGTGCGCGCATCGAACACGTACCACATCAGCGCGAAGCAGCTCAGGTCGAAGATCGAGCTGATCGGCCCGAAGAACACCATGAAGCGGCCAATGTCTGCCGGGTTCCACTTCAGCGGCTTGCGCACCAGTTCCTCGTCCACGTTGTCGAACGGAATGGCGATCTGCGAGATGTCGTACAGCAGGTTCTGCACCAGCAGCTGCAGCGGCAGCATCGGCAGGAACGGCAGGAACGCCGAGGCCACCAGCACCGAGAACACGTTGCCGAAGTTGGAGCTGGCAGTCATGCGGATGTACTTCAGCATGTTGTTGAACGTGCGCCGGCCCTGGATGACACCTTCCTCCAGCACCATCAGGTTCTTTTCCAGCAGGATGATGTCGGCCGCCTCCTTGGCGATGTCCACCGCACTGTCCACGCTGATGCCGATGTCCGCCGCACGCAGTGCCGGCGCATCGTTGATGCCGTCGCCGAGGAAACCGACCACCTTGCCCTGCGCACGCAGCTCGCGCACCAGGCGCTCCTTGTGCAGCGGGGTCAGGCGAGCAAATACGCGGTGGTGATGCAACGCCCGCGACAGCGCGCCGTCATCCATGCGCTCGATCTGCGGACCGGTCAGGATGGTGTCGGCGTCCAACCCCACCTGGGCGCAGACGCGGGCGGTGACCAGCTCGTTGTCGCCGGTGAAGACCTTCACCTCCACACCATGCGCGGCCAGCGCCTGCAGCGCCTGCGCAGCCGATTCCTTGGGCGGGTCGAGGAAGGCCACGTAGCCGACCAGGGTCAGGCCGCACTCATCAGCCTGCGAATACACGGTCTGGCTGGCAGCAGTTTCCTTCATCGCCACTGCCACCACGCGCAGGCCCTGTTCGTTCAGTTCCTCGGTGGTCTGCCGCACGCGTGCCAGGCGCTGCTCATCCAACGGCTTGTCCTCGCCGTTCTCGCGCACCGTGCTGCACACCGCCAGCATTTCCTCCACCGCACCCTTGCAGATCAGCTCATGGTGGGCCTCGCGTTCGGACACCACCACCGACATGCGGCGGCGCTCGAAGTCGAATGGAATCTCATCCACCTTGTGGTAGTCCTGCGACAGCCGCAGCGAGCTCTGCAGCTCCACGTGCTCCAGCACCGCACGGTCGAGCAGGTTGATCAGTCCGGTCTGGAAATGGCTGTTGAGGTAGGCGAACTTCAGCACATCCTCCGAATCGTGACCGAACACATCGGTGTGCCGTTCCAGCGCGATCTTGTCCTGGGTGAGGGTGCCGGTCTTGTCGGTGCACAGCACCTCCATCGCACCGAAGTTCTGGATCGCATCCAGACGCTTGACGATCACCTTGCGCCGCGACAGCAGCACCGCACCCTTGGCCAGCGTGGAGGTAACGATCATTGGCAGCATTTCCGGGGTCAGACCCACCGCCACCGACAGCGCGAACAGGAACGCCTCGGTCCAGTCGCCCTTGGTCCAGCCGTTGATCAGCAGCACGAACGGCACCATCACCAGCGCGAAGCGGATCAGCAGCCAGCTGACACTGTTGACGCCGGCCTGGAACGCAGTCGGCGCGCGGTCGGTGGCGGTGCTGCGCTGGGCCAGGGTGCCGAAGTAGGTACGGTTGCCGGTGGCCAGCACCACGGCGGTGGCGGTGCCGGACACCACATTGGTACCCATGAACAGCAGGTTGTGCTGCTCCAGCAGGCCAGCCAGGCCATCGCCCGGGTGCGCGAACTTCTCCACCGGCAGCGACTCGCCGGTCATCGCTGCCTGCGCCACGAACAGATCCTTGGCGGTCAACACGCGACAGTCGGCCGGAATCATGTCACCGGCCGACAGCACGATGTGGTCACCGGGCACCAGCTCACGGATCGGCAGGTCCAGCAACCGCGCCGGGCGACGGCTGTGCAGGTGTGCACCGAAATACTGGTCGGCAACGTCTGCCGCCTCGGTGCCCGGATTGCGGCGCAGCACGCGCGCGGTGTTGCCGACCAGCGCCTTCAACCGCTCGGCGGCACGATTGGAGCGGCCTTCCTGCACGAAGCGGATCAGCGTGGACAGCAGCACCATCGCACCAATCACCACGGTGGCCTTGATGTCCTCGGTCAGCCAGGACACCGCCGCCAGCACGGTCAGCAGCAGGTTGAACGGGTTGCGGTAGCACTGCCACAGGTGGCGCCACCACGGCAGCGGCTTTTCGTGATCGACCTCGTTGGGGCCGAGCGTGGCCAGCCGCTCCTCGGCCTCATGCGGGCTGAGGCCATCGACGTGCGAGTCGAGCGCAGCCAGCAGGCGCGGCTCGTCCAGCTGCGACAGGGTCACCAGGCCGGTGGTGAGCGCGAACGGTGCGGCTTCGGCGCTGCCCGGGCCGAAGCCGGCTTCGGGCATGGCGCGACGGCCGAACAGGTTGCCTGCGCGACGGCTGCGCAGGAAGGCATTGAACCAGGCGTTGAGCAGGCTCATGGGAACTCCTTGAATGTCAGAGCCGGCCGCGGCCGGAACACGAACGGAACGGATGCAACGGTTCAGGCGTGGCGCATCGCCAGCACCGCCGGCGACCACGGCTGCATGTGCAGGCGCTGGCTGCCGCCGATGCACAGCGGCTTCATCGCATCGCGAAGGGGGTAGGGCAGATGGCGCAGCACGTTGATGCGTTCGCTGATCGGCAGCAGCGACAGTGCGTCGGCGACCACGCGTGGCGAACCGAGCGACAGCGAACGGGCGAAAACCACGGGGCCGTGCTGCAGCAGGTGGCTGCGCAGGGCGGCAACATCGCGCTCGCCGATCAGGCGGCGCAGGGTGATGTAGAGGATCTTGTAGGACATGGGGGTGATCTCCAGGCAGGCGGCGCCTGACGATCCCCCGTCACTCAGGCAGGCAGGGACCGACAGGCAGGCGCCAGGAACAGGCAACAGGCGGGCATACGGGGCGCGGTGCGCCCGGCAGGGTCGGGGTCCATCTGCGTCTCCATGAGGGGAGGGAGCCAGCCAGGGTTGCCCTGGCCAGTGGCGCTATTGTCCGCCCCTGAATGGGGTAGTCCTAGAGGCTCGTGGGTTAGCCCGGCTATACCTTTGTATAGCCGGGCCCGGCGATGTGCCAAGGTGCGGATCAATGGGCAGCCGGCGTGGTCTGCTTGCAGACGTCATATTCGCCGCGTGTAAGCGTCTTGTCGTGGTCGGTGTCGCAGGCGTGCATTCGTTCTGCCCAGTCCGGCGCAACCGCATCGACTTCGGCGAGGGTGACGATGCCGTCCTTGTCCTTGTCCAGCGATTCATAGGCTGGAATCAACTTCACTTCGGTTACGTCCTCGGCCGCGGTGGCCTTGCTGGCTTCCTGCGTTTTGGAACAACCGCCCAGCAGAATGCCGGCCGAGAGGATGAGGAGAGCGGGAAGGTAGCGGAAACCGGTCATGGCGTGCTCCTGAGGAGGGGGCGGTCCACCGGTGTGGTGGCCACGGCCGGATCTTCGGCGGGGGACTGTAAGCCGGTTGCGAAGAATGCAGGCAAGCGTGCACGCAAGTAGGGCGCCGTTCACCGCGATGGCGCCGGTCCCGCGGGTCAGGACCGGCAGACTAGGAATCGCTTCAGATGCGTAGGACATGTCCGGCTTTTGCAACTTTTTGCATATCGAGATTGTGATGCGGTCGTGAAAATTCGCGCTCGCCTTTCCCTGCGGGCCCGCCATGCGTCGTCTTCTCTCATTGATTCTGTTGGTCATCCTGTCTGGTAGCGCGCACGCATCCACACCCCAGATCAACGTAGGCGTGCTGTTCGACTATCTGCAGCCCACGCACAGCAACCTGCTCAAGCGCATCCGCAACACCGGTGACGCTACGGCCTACGTGCGTGTGGAAGTCACTCAGATGCACTTCGATACGGATGGCAGGGCCAGCGAAACGCCGGTGGATACCACCGCGCTGGTCCGCAATAGGCCGGACGCCCAAGGCGTCATCGCCAGCCCCAGCCGGCTGATCATTGCGGGCAAAGGGCAGCAGGCCACGCGCCTGGTCTACCGCGGCGCCCGCGATGAAGAGCGCTACTACCGGTTGCGCTTCATCCCGGTGGCGCCGTCGGCCGAGGAATTCTCGCTCAGCGAAGACCAGGCTCGGGAAGTGGCGGAGCTCACTTCGGCCATCCGTGTGTTCACCGGCTACGGCACGATCTTCTTCGTTGCGCCGGAGAACCCGCGCTACGACACGCTCATCGAACAACAGCAAGTGCGCAATCGTGGCAACGCCACCGTGGTGCTGGACAACCTGCGCCAGTGCGAGCGAGATCGCCCTGATAGCTGCACGCCGGGAATCATCGCCCATGTGCGTCCCGGCAACAGCTATGCGCTGCAGGCCGCCGAGCACCAGTTCCTGCGTTTCGACCTTCGCGAAGGCGATAGCCAGCGCAGCATCGACTCACGCCGTTAAGCCCACTTCCACCGATGGATCTGTCCCGAACGGGCCTGTCAGGCGCCCGCTGGGACTGCTTTGCCCTTGCCTGGCACCTTGATTCCCACCCTTGAACCTGGAGTGCATCCATGTCCCTGAAGACCACCCTGCTGGCAGCGGCCACCGCCCTGCTGATCACCCCGGCCGTTGCCCTGGCCGCCACCGAAACCAAGTCGATTACCGTCAACGTCACCGCCGACGTGCCGAACACCGCCGGCCTGCAGGTGTCCACGCCGGATGGCTGGGAAGGCCTGCCGCAGAACCTGCCGTGGGATACCGCCCGCCAGGTGCTGGGTGAGCTGACCGGCCGCGTCATCAACATCAAGTCGCCGGCGGCCATCAGTGCCTACCTGTCCGCGCCGGCACAGATGGCCTCGGCGGCAGATGTGGTCGACCTGGCAGTGAAGCTGGACAACGTGGTGGTGCCGGCCACCTCGGCCGCCAAGATCACGGTGGCCAATGCCGCACAGGCGGCGGCCGGCAAGTCGTTGGCGTTCGCTATCACCCCCACCGTGCCGACCGATGGCTACGAGCAGGGCAGCTACGGCGGCCAGTTCCACATGATCTTCGAAAGCGACATCTGACGATCGTGCAGCTTCGTGCCCTTCCTCCCGCATCGTCGATGCGGGGGGCAGGGCACAGGCGTCCGCCCATGAGACTTCCCCTCGCTCCCGCATATCCGGCCCTTGCGCGATTGGCTGCTGGCATCGGCGCCGTGGTATTTGCCGCGTCCAGCCATGCCGCTGGTCTCGCGTTGGGTGAGCTGCCCAGCCTGCTGGAGCAGCGCGAGCGCATGCCTGCAGAATTCCGGGCGCATCTGTTCGGCAATCCACTCACCGTGCGGGTGGAACTGGACGGGCGCTACCTGGGTGATGCCGAGGTGCTGCTGCACGAAGACAATCGTGTGCACCTGATCGGCTTTGGCGAAGCCCATGACAGTCCATGGCCGCAGACGGAGCGGGCGCGCTGGGCCGAGGCGCTGGCCGAGCCGATGTCGCTGGGTGTGTGCCGCCAGCAATGCCGGGGCTTGGCAGCGCTGCACTACAGCCTGTCCAATTCCCTGCTCAGCCTGCTGACACCAGCGGGTGCGCAGAAGGAAGGGCGCCACATCGCGCTGCCGGAGCGCGGCAGCCACGGCCTGATCGTCCGCAACAGCGTGGCCGTGCATGGCGGCCAGGAGCAACAGACGTCCGCACGCTACAGCGCCGAGCTGCGTGGCAGTGTTGGCCGCTGGAGCACTGTCGGCAGCTACCAGTACTACGCACAACCGGGCAGCCGCGAGCACTATCTCAGTGCGCTGTATGCGCAGCGCGAGCTGGGCGACCATTTCGTGCGCGCCGGCTACTTCCTGCCCACCTTCGAGGGCATCATCCGCCAGCCCCGTGCACCGGGTACCCAGAACGATACCGCGCTGGGCTTCATGCTCGGTTCGTCGGATGTGCTGCTGGCCGACACGCGCAGCCCCAGTGTGTACCCGGTCTATGTCACCGCCAGCCGTGAGGGCGTGGTGGAGATCCTGCGGGACGGCAATCTACTGTCCACGCAGGCAGTCAAACCTGGTATCCAGGAGATCGACACCCGTCGCCTGCCGGGCGGCATCTATGACGTGGAACTGCGTGTCATCGAAGATGGCCACGAGGCCTCGCGTGAGACCGCGTCGATCCACAAGTCCAGTCGCTGGAGCGACCCCACACGCCGATGGCGCTACAGCGTGTTCGCAGGCCAGCAGCGTGGCCTGCTCGACAGTGGCCGTGCATCGCAGGACGGCAAGCTGGCCGCCGGCGCGGTGGTCAACTACCTGGTGCATCCACGTGCGGTGGCCGGTGCCACCGTGCAGCAGATCGGCACGCGCCACGCGGCCGGTCTGTCGATGGACTGGCAGGCCAGTGACCGCTTCAGCACCTACACCAACTTCTATACCTCCAGTGATGCCGGGCGCGGCGTGGATCTGCAGGGGTTGTACCGCTACCGCGCCGGATCGGTGGTGGCCAACCACGCGCGCAGCTGGGCCGAGCAACGCCAACGTGTCCTGCCCAGTGACGGCTCGGCGCCGCGCTGGGAAACCCGTGGCGGCTGGCAGGACACCACCGCCGTGTCGATCACCCATCGCTTCAGCCATCGCGACAACGCCAGCCTGCGTGTGGCGCGCAGCTCCGGCTTCACCAAAGGCACCGGCATCGATGTGTCCTATGGGCGCCGGGAGACCCTGCTCGGCAGGCACGACGTGAACTGGCGGGTCTCGGCCTACGATCGACCTGGCAGCCGCTTCACCCATTACCGTCGGCAGCGCGGCGTTGATCTGACCGTCAGCGTATCGCTGGGCAGCGAGCGTCGCAGCTACAGCGGCAGCCTCGGCAGCCGTACCGGCGAGGCTGGCCAGCGCGATACCTATGTCAGCGCGGCAGCCACGCAGCGTGTGGATGGCAAGCTGCTGCAGAGCGTGAACGGCATGATCAGTGCCGAGCGTAGCGGTATCGGTGCTGGTGCTGGTGCCTACCTGCAGAGTTCGCTGTTGGAGGGAGACGTGCAGCTATACCGTGGCGCGGGCTCGGGCCACGTAAGCGGCAGTGCCAACCTGGACAGTACGCTGGTGATCGGCGGTGGCCACGCAGCGGTGCTTGGCCAGGGCCGCAGCGGCAGCGTGGATACCGGCATCATCGTTGACGTACGCAGCGACTACCCCGACGTGATGTTGCGCGGCGACGACAGCCGGGGCGGAGGCGTGGAGTTGAAGCCGGGGCGCAACTTCGTGCCGGTGACTGCCTACCGCGCGGGCCACGTGCAGTTCGACTTCCAGGGGCGGCATGCCCCCGCGGCCACGCTACAACCGGCAACCATCAGCTACCACCTCAACAAGGGTGGGGTGATGCACGCCACCATGGATGTGCTGCGCACATTCACCGTGATGGGCCAGGTGCTCGATGCCGATGGCAACGGCGTGCGGGGTGTGCAGGTGATCAATCACGCCGGGCGCAGCGTCAGCCAGGAGGAGGGGTTCTTCACGCTGGAGCTGAGTGCGCGTGCGCCGGTGGTGGAGTTGCGCTATCCGAACATGATCAGCTGTGTGCTGACGATGGAGGAGGGACGGTATCCGCGCGAGGGGGACGTGTTGATGGTGGGAGGGATCGGCTGTCCTCATCTGCTCGCATCCAGGGCCGGCACGTTGAGCAACGATGAGAGGAACCCATGAAGCATCGCTCCTATCTATTCATTACAGTTCTCTGGATGATGGTGATTCCCGCATGGGCCCAGACGGTGGAGACCGTGGTTACCGGGCAGTTCCGGCCGAATGCTGCGAACCCGAGCAATACGTCATTTGAGAACACCACACCTCGCGGTGCGTTCTGCAACTGGAGGCCAACGGAGTGTGACAAGGCAGGAGCCTACATCTTCGATCTTGGCACGGGTGAGTTCTGGCAGAAGAACGGAGACGGCGACAATGAATCCCGTCGTGACACGACCTACGTCAGATTCCCCGCCCCCCGCTCAATCACCCTGCGCGACGAGCGAACCGGGGCGACGGCGCAGGCACGTGTCGGCTTTGTCGCAATGTCGCTGCGGCTGAATTTCGGAAATGGGGCTGATCCCTGGTACCACGGCGTCAGTGGCGGTTGCACCGCGATACGGGGTGCGGGTGGCCGAGGATGGTCGAATGGGGGATGGGGTGTGCGTGATCCCTCCAATCCCCAGGAATGCTACAGTTCGCAACGCCGCAACGGGCGAAGTTACTCCTATCGCAATGTGGGGATTGGCATTCAGGTGGAGCTTCCCGACGCCATCACTCTGCAGAACGGTCGCTACATTGCGCAGGAGGATTGGACCACCGGTGGGGCGGAGGCCGACATCGACCTTGGGGACAATGTTTCGGGTGTCAAGATGATCCGCTTGAACTTCGTGTTCGACGTGACCCATGAATTGGAGGTGCGGTTCCCTGGGGAAATGCCGAAAGCCACGCTGGTGCCGGACGGAGGATGGCGGGCATGGATCGATCATGCCATTCGTCCCACCCGCCTCTCACAGGAGCTTCCGTTCTTCCTCACTTCGTCCATGGATTTCAGTCTCAAGCTCCGCTGTGAGCATGAACTGGACAATCACTGCGGCATCCGCAATCTGCATAACAATGACGTGATTCCGGTCGCGGTGGACGTCACCATTCCCGGTATGCGGAGCCGGATCGATGGCTCGCCAGTACAAGGAATGCATCTTCCGCCGGGTGATCTACGCGCACCTCGCCTTACACCCGACGCATACATGGTCCAGCGACGTTCAACGCTTCGATTCACCGCTGAGAAAGCTGCGGTGGACGAGATGCTGAAGTCGCCCGGTTCACATTGGGAGGGCAACATGACGGTGGTGTTTGATGCCAATCCGTGACAGGCGGGCAGAACGCTGGGATGCCGGCCGGCGGCCGGCACTACCCCGTGCTTTCAGAAGCGGTCGGCAAACGCGTCCGTGGCCCGCACCAGTGCATCGACCGTCGCCGGCTCGTTGGCGCTGTGGCCGGAAGTCACCATCTCCAGCTTTGCTTCCGGCCAGGCCTTGGCCAGGTCCCAGGCGCTGCGCGGCGGGCAGATGATGTCGTAGCGGCCCTGCACGATCACGCCGGGCAGGTGCCGGATGCGGTCGATGTCGCGCAGCAGCTGGTTCGGTTCCAGGAAGGTGCCGTTGCGGAAATAGTGCGCTTCGATGCGGGCCTTGGCCAGCGTGTCCAGCGGGTCATCCGTGGAAACAGCATCCACGTCGTGCTGCAGGGTGGCGGCGTTGTCCTCCCAGCCAAGCCAGGCCTGCGCGGCTGCGATACGGGTGGACTCATCGGCGCTGTCCATGCGCGTCCAGTAGGCCGCGATCATGTCGCCACGTTCGGCTTCTGGAATGTAGGCCTCATAGCGGTCCCAGCGCTCTGGGAAGATCCAGCGCGCACCGCCGTTGGCTTCCGCGAACCAGCGGTTTTCCATCTCGCGGCCCAAGAAGACGCCGCGCACGATCAGGCCGGTGGCGCGCTCGGGATGCGCCTGCGCGTAGGCCAGCGACAGGGTTGAACCCCAGGAACCGCCATAGACCAGCCAGCCTTCGATGCCAAGGTGTTCGCGTACCTTCTCGATGTCGGCCACCAGGTCCTGCGTGGTGTTGTCGCGAAGCTCGCCGAACGGTGTGGAGCGTCCGCTGCCGCGCTGGTCGATCAGCACGATGCGGTAGCGCGCCGGGTCGAAGAAGCGGCGATGGGTGGGCGAAATGCCCGCACCCGGTCCGCCATGCAGGTACACCACCGGAATCCCGTCGGGCGTGCCGCATTCCTCGATGTGCAGGGTGTGCAGATCGCTCACCGGCAGGATGAACTCGCGGTAGGGCTCGATGGCGGGATACAGGGTGCGCATGGGGCGTGTCTCACAAGCAGGGGCGGCCAGCATAGCGCTGCAGCCCGGGGTCTGCAGCCGCACACGCATTCCCGGCGCTGGAAATGGGCTGGCCGATGCGCATAAGCTTCCGCGATGCATGCGACCATGACAGGGACGTCCACGCACGATCCCAGCCTCAGCAGCGGCGGCCGCGAGCTGCTGAAGTGGCTCGCGTTGCTGACCATGACCGGCGACCACGTGGCGAAGGTGGTTTTCGGCGGCTACGTGCCGTTACTCAGCGAACTGGGGCGCATAGCGTTCCCGCTGTTCGCGCTGGTGATGGCCTGCAACCTCGCCCAGCCAGGTGCGGACCTGCGCAAGTCGATCCGTCGCCTGGCCGTATGGGGCGTGATCGCGCAGCCGCTGCATGCACTGGCCTTCGGCTACTGGCTGCCGCTCAACATCCTGCTCACCTTCGCACTGGCCGCGGTGGCCGTGCATGCGCTGGCCAACAATCGCCCACTACTGTTGCTGTTGGCGGCGGGCTTGGCACCGATGCTGGTGGATTACCAGTGGGCCGGCGTCGGTTTCGTGCTATTGGGCTGGATCGCGTTCCGGCATCGCGCATGGTGGCTGCTGCTGGTTGGTCTCGGGGCCGTGTGCTGGGCCAATCACAATGGCTGGGCACTGCTGGCCGTTCCGGTGGTGTTGGCGGTGGCACGCGTGCCGTGGCGGCTGCCACGTTGGCGCTGGGCGTTCTATGGCTACTACGTGGGCCATCTGGCGCTGCTGGCCCTTTACGCGCACCTTCACGGTTGAGGGTGCAGAAAAGGGCGCGCTATCGTCGCTGTCCGATGGAAGGTACTCCCGACGGTGGAGAGGATGAACAAGTGAGGGCAAGTGCCGTCACCTACTCAAACAACCCACCGGAGTGTTCCATGAGCATCGAATCGATCCTGTACTCGGCCCAGGCCACCGCTGTCGGCGGCCGCGAAGGCCGCGCCACCTCGTCCGACAAGGCCCTGGACATCGCCCTGTCCACTCCGGCCGAACTGGGCGGCACCGGCGGCACCGGTACCAACCCGGAGCAGCTGTTCGCCGCCGGCTACTCCGCCTGTTTCCTCGGTGCGCTGAAGTACGTGGCCGGCCAGGAGAACATCACCATTGCTGACAACACCTCGGTGACCGGCCGTGTCGGCATTGGTGCGGTCAGCACCGGTTTCGCCATCGACGTGGCCTTGACCATCTCGATGCCCGGCGTGCCCACCGCGCAGGCCGAGGAGCTGGTGCGCAAGGCGCACATCGTCTGCCCGTACTCGCACGCCACCCGCAACAACATCAATGTGGCGCTGATCGTCGCCTGAGTGGATCGGCCGCAGCAGATGACAACCTGCTGCGGCCGAAGGCGGCATCTACCGGTCCAGATCGCGCCAGTCATGCGGCGCTGCGGCCAGGAACGCATGCGCGCTGGCATACAGCGCCGTGGCGCCATTGGCGATGGACTCGGCGCTGTACTCGCCCAGTACGTGCAGCCTGCCCGCGGCGCTACCATCGCAACGATGTCCAAGCAGCAGCACAGGCACCTGCGCCAGCCTTGCCAGGCGCAGCGGCTGGGGCTCCGTGGCGTTTCCGGTCTGGCGCCAGGGACAGGGGTCCAGCACGGTCACCACCGTGGCCCCGCGCCGCAGCTTCCTCCATGCCTGGCCGCAGCGCGAAGGTCGGCCGATGTCCAGGCGATGGCCCTGACGCTGCAGCGCCAGAAGCGTGCGGTGCATGGGGGAATCTTCATGGTGAAGCGCGTTGATGAAGTAGTGCGCGGGTGCGCCCGGACGGTCCAGCAGTGCCGCCATTGCCAGTTCGATATTGCCGCTGGGGAGCAGGCAGACCACCCGCCGGCGTCCTGCGGCAGAGGGCCATAGCGCGCCTGGGTCACGCCAGGCCATTCCCCGGAGCAGGTGCTGCAGGGCGGGGAAGGGCAGCGACTGCAGGTGGTGCACATGGACCTTGCGAAGCCAGTGCCCGGCGAGGAAGCGGGCGCTCAACTCGGCGGCGGTCGACGGGGCGTGGCCCAGTCGCTGCAGGGTGTGGAAGGCGCGGCCATGGCGCTCTGCGTGAAGCAACGGGCCGAGCGTGGCAAAGGCCCCTTCGGCAAGGCGAGTTGATGCCTGGGCCGTCAGCATGGGCAGCAGTGCCGCGCCGATCTGCACGCTCGCACGATGCAGGGCGTGGCGAGCCATCAGGCGCAGCGCCCACAGCCGTTCACCGTTCCATGCAGGCTTCATCGCGATGTCCTCGTCGATTGGGAATGCGTACAGCCTCCCCAGCCTGAAGCCGCGCAGAAACCGGACAAGATCGAAATGTGGACAGAACTGTCTGTACGGGCAAATGCGTCATGCATGGACGCCTTTTTCGACCTTGTCCTACATCGGCGCTCGCTGCCGCCACGCATGCTGGCGTTCCCATGTCCTTCACATCGCGCCGCCGGCGCCGGCTCGATGCCATGCCCTCCGCCTCTCCCTCCATTGCAGAGTCCCTGCGCCGCCTGCACTCCGGTGCCGATCCGGACGTATCGGGCGCGGGTGAGCTGCAGGCGCTGAGGCAGTACCCACGGCGGCTGATGGTGGCCTGCGGCGTGGTACTCAGCCTGCTGTCGTTGAGCGTGCTGATCACGCTCATCGTGGTCCAGGTCAATGGCTACGAGGCACGGCGCATCGCCGACTTCCGCCGCGCCCATACCGCGCTGCAGATCCAGCTGGCCCGCCAGGACGCCAGCTATGGGCGCATGGCGGACATGGTCGAGTACGCCTGGGACCGCAACATCCAGCTCGGCGAGGCCAGCGCCGAGAGCCTGCGCCGCGCCTACCTGGAGGGCGGGCAACGCCTGGTCGTGGTCGCCGATGACAGCAGCCGCCCGCAGATGGTGCTGGGCCTGGAGACCACGCAGTGGCGGCCACAGGACCTGCAGCGCTATCTGCAGCTCACCACCGCCGTGTCGCTCATCCAGCGCCTGAGCCGCAGCGCGGATGAGGGTGAGCCGACCAGCGCGTCTTACTTTTTCGACCCCAGTGGCCAGTATCTGTCGCTGGACAAGGGACTGACCGAGCGCAACCTGATCAGCGCGCTGGCGGCCAGTTCGCGTCGCGAGGTGTTCGAGCATCTGCGCGCACCGGCACAGCTGCTGTCGCCGGCCTCAAGCCACGACCAGGTGCCGCTGCTGGAAAGCGTGGAGCGCAGCGACACGCCACGCCGGACCTTTGGCCGCCACCCGATCAGCGGCGAGTCATCGCTGGTGTCGGTGTTCCAGGCCAGCGCGGGCGCCAAACCCATTGCTACGTTCGTCGCCTACGAACCGATGGCGCAGCTGCAGGCGCTGCTCCGCCGCAACAGCCAGGGCCACCTGGCCCTGCTGGATCGCGATGGGCTGCAGGTGCTGGCCTCGAACCCGGACGACGCCCGCGCATCGCCACCGCGTGCCGATGTCGATTGGGTGCTGCTGGGCGACGCCACCCGTGCGCGCTTCCACAACGGACGCTTCACGCTCGCACTGGCCGTGGCAGGCACGCCCTGGACGCTGGTGGAAACCTACAGCTGGACCGACATCCTGCGCGGCATCGCGCCGATGCTGCTCAGCGGCGTTGGCTGCTTGTTGGCTGCACTGGCGTTGCTGTGGCTCCTGTTGTTGTGGCTGCACCGGCGCATGTACACGCCAGCCCTCCGGCAGGTGAAGGCCATCTATGCCCGCGATCGGCGCCTGCGCCTGCTGCTGGAACACGTTCCGGTGGGCGTGGCCCTGCTCGAAGCCGGTACCGGCCACGTGCAGGACTGGAATGGTCCGCTTCAGCGCATGGATCGTGCCGCTGGTTCACGGCTGATGCCGCACCTGCGCGAAGCGATGATGCAGGCCGATCTCCGCCACGGCGCCGTGGAAGTGGTGGGCGACCTCGCGTTGGCCAGCGATTCCCGGCAGCGCCTGTTCCATCGCACCCACATCCATTCGGGAGGCGATGCCTGGCCCGGCGGGGTGCTGCTGATGGTGGAGGACATCAGCCGCGACATGCGCGAGATCGAGGCCGAGCGCGCCCGCACGGCGGCGGCAGAGGCGTGCAGCCGGGCCAAATCGAATTTCGTGGCAGCAATGAGCCATGAGATCCGCACCCCGCTGCACGGCATCATCGGCCACCTCGACCTGCTCGCACGCACGCCGTTGCAGGCCGAGCCCGCGGAGCGCGTGCTGCGGTTGCGGCAGTCCGCCGATTCACTGATGGACATCATCACCGATGTGCTGGACCTGTCGCGCATTGAATCCGGGCAATGGACGCTGACACCGGAGCGCTTTGCGCCGTCCGCGCTGCTGGAACGTGTTGCCGTGCTGTACGCGCCGATGGCACAGGCCAAGGGCCTGCAGCTGGACTGCGTGGTGGACGCTGACGTACCGGCGGCTGCGGTTGCGCCAATGGCCGCCATTGAACGCGTTCTGCGCAACCTCACCAGCAACGCGCTGAAGTTCACCGCGTCCGGGCGGGTGCAGCTGCGCGTGTCGTACCTGCGCGAAGAGGAGGGTGGTGTCCTGCGGGTTGAAACCACCGACTCCGGCATCGGCCTCAGCCCGGAAGAATGCGAACGCCTGTTCCAGCCCTTCGTGCAGGCCGGGCCCAGCATCGTCTCGCGTTTCGGTGGCTCAGGACTCGGCCTGGCGCTGTGCCAGCAGCTGTGCGAGCGCATGGGCGGGCGCATCTGGGTGGAAAGCACCCCGGGCGTGGGCAGTCGCTTCGTGGTCGACGTGCCGTTGCTGACCTCGATTGCCATTCCGGTGCCGCTGCCGCTGGCCGGGCGGCGGATCAACCTGCTGGCAGCGCCGGGCCCGTGGCGGGGTGAACTGGAGCGGCGGTTGCGCGGATGGGGGGCGCAGGTGCAGTTGGTCCAGGGCCAGGCGCCGGAGTCATCACCGGGGGCAGCGTGGGTGCTGTTCGAAGCGTCAGCGGACGATGTCCATTGGGCACGACGCACGGGCCAGCCCTGGATACAGGCCTGTCGTGAGGGTCCCTTGCGGCCGCAGGCGCAGGACGGGGGCCACGTGGTGTCCTGCTACGCCAGCGAAGCCCTTTGCCAGGCCGTTGTGCTGGCACTGGCCCCAGCTATGCCAAATGCGCCAGCTACTGGCGCAATCGGATAAATTGCATGAGTACCCACCTCAGGATCACGGTCATGGCAGGCACTGAAGCAGCCCAGGGCGCGGGCGGCGCCGCCGCCGCGCGCCTGGACGATCTGCGCCGGCTGCGTCGCCGCCTGCTGTTCGGGGGAGGGGCATTGATAACGGCGCTGGTGCTGCTGGCGGCCATCGTCAGCTCAATAGCCGACGTGGAAGAGTTCCACGCCCGCGAACGCCAGTCGTTCCTGGAAGCCCGCGCGGCGCTCGATTACTTCCTGTACCAGCGCGACCGCGCCTATGCCACCTCGGTCAACGGCAACGACGTGCTGTGGCGCGACCAGCGCCCTGCGCTGACGGCGGTCGGCACCCCGCTGGCCGAACGCTTCCATGCCCAAGGCGAGGAAGTGGTAGTGAGGGCGGAAGGCCGTACCGCGGTGCCGTGGCTGGTGCTGGGTGCGCGTGACAATCCATTGCCGCCCGAGGAGCTGAAGGCCTACCTCGGCATGATCGATATCTATTCGGCCTACACCGCCGATTCGATCACCTCGCAGGATGCGCCGGGCCCGGTGGCGATGTTCGCCTACGAGCCACAGGGACGCCTGTTGGCCGTCTCCAATGTCCGCGACGAGGCGCAGCTGCTGCAGACCCTCGGCGTGGCCACCCGCCAGCAGGCCTTTGCCCGCCTGCTGCGCGACGAGCCGGAGGTGCGCAAGGTGTTGCCGCGTCCCGGCCCGATCCGCGCCGCATCCCGCGAGGGCCGGTTGCTGTCCCGCTTCGCCGTCAATCCGCTCACCGGCCAGTCGTCGCTGGTGGGTGTGGTGACCATGGCCGAGGGCACCACACCTTACTTCCGACGTGTGGTGTTCGAGTCGGTGGACAACATCAAGAACCGTCTGGAGGCCCGCGAAGAAGGCCGCTACCTGGTGCTCTCGGCCCAGCATGAGGTGGTGCTCAGCAGCGGCGGATTGACCAGCCAGGAACAGGACCTGCTGCTGCAGACCCTGCCGGCGCGCGCCGGCTCCAAGCCCTCCCGGCACTACGCGCAGGGGCGTTTCATCCTCAGTTGCAGCCTGCCCGGCGTGGACTGGACCCTCAACCATGTCTACGACTGGTCAGACATCTGGAAAGCGCAGGGCCCGTATCTGCTGGCGCGCAGCCTCAGCGCACTGCTGATCATTGGCCTGCTGTGGTGGCTGCTGCTGCGCATCGATCGGCGCGTGTTCACGCCGGCGCTGGCCGATGCATCGCGCGTGTATGAGAGTGAAGCGCTCAGCCGCGCCATCATCGGCACCGCGCCGATTGGCCTGGCGCTGCTGGCCCGCGATGGTGGCAGGCCCTTGCTGCAGAACGACACCGCACGCCAGCTGGTGGGCGACGAGGCCGAGGAGGGCAGCATCGCAACCGCACCGCTGTACGCGCGCCTGGCCGAACTGGGGCGGAGCAGCCACGGTGACGAGGCACTGGAGCTGCAATGGTCGCCCGCGGAGGGGAGCACTGACACCCAGCTGCAGATCAGCATGGCGCTGGCCACCTACCACGATCAGGCCGTTTGGGTCTGCGCATTGCGTGACGTCACCGCGCAGGTGGAACTGGAAGACACGCTGCGCCGTGCCCGCGAGGATGCCGAGGCCGCACGCCAGGCCGCCGAAGCTGCAACCCGCGCAAAGTCCGCCTTCGTGGCGACCATGAGCCACGAGATCCGCACGCCGCTCAACGGTGTACTGGGCCATCTGGAACTGCTGGCGCGTTCGCCGCTGCAGCCGGGCCAGCGCGAGCGGCTGGACCGCATCCGCTTCTCGGCCGATGCGCTGATGCGGATCATCAGCGACGTGCTGGACTTCTCCAAGATCGAAGCCGGACAGCTGGACGTGGAGCCGGCACCGTTCGCACTGCGTCCTCTTATCGAAGGCGTGGCACTGCTGTACGCACCCGACGCGTTGCGCAAAGGCGTGCGCCTGTTCTTCGCCGTGGAAGCCCCGCTGTGCCAGGACTGCATCGGCGATGCGCACCGCATCCGCCAGATCCTCAACAACCTGGTCAGCAACGCGGTGAAGTTCACCGCATCGGGCCGCATTATCCTGCGCGCCGAGCTGCAGCAGGTGGACGGCAAGGGCGCGCAACTGTGCGTGCAGGTGATCGACTCCGGCATCGGCATGAGCCCGCAACAGGCGGAGCAGCTGTTCCAGCCGTTCCAGCAGGCCGATGCCAGCGTCTCGCGTCGCTACGGCGGCAGTGGCCTCGGCCTGGCGCTGTGCCAGCAGCTGGCGCAGGCCATGGGCGGCCAGGTTTCGGTGGAGAGCACCGAGGGCGTGGGCAGCAGCTTCACCCTGCGGCTGCCGGTGCGCCTGCAGCTGGCAACAAACCCGCCCGCGCAGCCGCTGCGCGGCCAGCGCATCACCGTGCTGTCGTCCACCCCGGAATGGCGCAGTGAAGTCGAGCGCTTGCTGTTGGCGTGGGGTGCCGAGCCCCTGCTGCTGGCGGCACCGCAGACCGACGCCAGCGGCGAGGTACTGTTGATCGTAGGTGACCACCGGCCATGGAGCCCGGAAGAGGAACAACAGCTGGCTGCCTCGCATCGGTGCACCGTATTCGCCCACGCACAAGGCCCGCTGATCCCCGAGTCCCGTGACGACCGTACCGAGGTGACCTGCTACGCCAGCGACGCCCTGCTGGCGGCCATCGGCAGCAGTGAGGGTGCGCCCGCCGCGGTGGCGCCTCCCGAGCGTGCACCCGTGGCGCAGTCGCGTGGGCGTGTATTGCTGGTGGAGGACAACGCGGTCAACCGTGAATTGATCCAGCAGCAGCTGGAGGAACTGGGTTACGACGTGGAAGCCGCCGAAGACGGTGCCGCTGCACTCGCGCTGTGGCAGGACGACACCTACACAGCGGTGCTGACCGACATCAACATGCCGGTGATGGATGGCTACGCATTGGCGCGCGCGCTTCGCCAGCGCGGGCAGTCACTGCCGATCCTGGCCATCACCGCCACGGCGCTGGCCAGTGAGCGCGAGCGCTGCCTGGCCGCCGGCATCGATGATCTGCTGCTGAAGCCGCTCAACCTGGACCGGCTGGAAGCCGGGCTGGGCAAGGTTGGCAAGGCGGTCGTTGCGCCGCCACCGGTTGTGGAAACAAACAGCACGCCACGCAAGGTTCCCGCCGCCATCCGTCGCCTGTTCGTGGAAACCGGCGACAAGGATCTGCAGGTGATGGCCGCCGCGCGTGCCGGGAACGACATGCCGCGGCTGTTGGATAGAGTGCATGCCTTCAAGGGCGTGTTGCAGATGCTGGGCGAGCAGGCACTTGGCGAACGCTGCGGCGAGGTGGAACAGTCCCTGCGTGAGGGCCAGGCCGTTCCGGCATCACAACTGGATGCACTGCAGGCGGCATTGCAGGCACGCCTGGATGACTACCGGCACGAACTGGAGCAGGAATCGTGACGTGCGTGGTGCGCGCCCGATCAGCGCTGCGGATTGTCCGCTTTCAGCCCCAGATCCGCAGCGAACGAGAACAGCTCGGCATCGCGTTCCACGCCCAGCTTGCGCATGGCATTGACCTTCTGCGTGCTGACGGTCTGCTTCTTGCGGTCCAGGCGGGCGGCAATCTCGGTGATGCTCAGCCCTTCCAGGAACAGCCTCACCACCTCTACTTCCTTGGGCGACAGCACCGTGACCCGGCGCTGCTCCTTGCGCCGCAGCAGTTCCACCACCGCTGGCGAGTGGTAGCGGCGGTGCGCGTACACCGCCATCACCGCTGCCTGTACCTGCGAAAGATCGTCGGCCTTGCTGACGATGCCGGATGCACCGCTGGCGTCGAGCTTGTGGATCAGCCCGGGTTGATCCATTCCGGTCATCACCACGATGCGCAGGGCCGGGAAGCGCAGCGTCAGATAGCTCAGCAGTTCCAGGCCATCGCCGAACGCACCGCCCGGCATCGCGTAGTCGGTTACCAGTACATCACAAGGTTCGCGCTCAAGCAGCGCGACCAGCTCGGTGGAGTCGGCCACCGCGCCGATGCACTGGATGGCTGGCGCCTCATGCAGCGCGCTCTGCACGCCAAGGCGGATCACCGGGTGATCGTCGGCAAGGGCAACGCGAATGGCCAACTGGGTCATCAAGGCAGGGGTCCGAAGAAGGCGGGGAAGTGCAGGGCACCTGCAGCCGGTGCCGGTACCGCTATGAAGAACAACAAGGAGATCATGCCATGAAAATCCGTATCGTCATTGCCGATGACCATCCCGTCATCCTGGCCGGCGTGCGTGAGTCGCTCGCGTCCGAGCCAAGCATCGACATCATCGATACCGCCGGCGATTCTACGGCATTGGTCGAGGCGCTCAGCAAGCACTCGGTGGACGTGGCCGTGACCGACTTCTCGATGCCGGGGGGCGATTACGGTGATGGGGTGGCCATGCTCGGCTTCCTGCGCCGCCGCTTCCCGAAGCTGCCGCTGGTGGTGCTGACCAGCATCTCCGGTGCGCAGGTGCTGGCCGGCATCGGCCGCACCGGCGTGAACTGCATCGTTGGCAAGATCGACCCCATTGCCGAGTTGACCCGCGCCATCCAGGCCGCCCATCGCCACGATGGCTACCTGTCCGGCAGCATCGTGCAGCAGCTGGAGAAAACCCAGGACGTGGCGCTGACCAAGCGCGAGATCGAAGTGCTGCGGATGATCGCGCAGGGCATGAGCCAGAAGGAGATTGCCGAACAGCTCAAGCGCAGCCGGCAGACCGTCAGCACGCAGAAGCACTCGGCCATGCGCAAGCTGGGGCTGGAGCGCACCAGTGAAATCTTCGACTACGCGCTGGCGCAGGGCCTGGTGTCGGCGTCACAGGTGGCGCGTGGCGTTCCTGACGGGGGTCATGGTGGATGACACGGCCGCAATCCGACATCGTCCGATGGAAACACCGGCTGAGGAAACTAGGGTGGAGGTACCGTTTGCTTCCTCGCATGGAGCCGCCGTGCCCCCTTTACTCGATGTCCGCATTGCCTCGTTGATGTGCAGCTTCAGCCAGCTGTCGCCCCACGGGCAGAAGCGGTTCATGGCGCTGCTCAACGAGTACCTGTATGCATCGCCCACGCAACGACGACGGTTGCGGCTGGACTGGGAAGGCACGGTTGCCCAACCGTGCGCGTGTGGAGAAGATCACGAAAGCGCGTGGTTGCAGTTGCCCGTGAAAAAGGCCTGAGGGATTGGTCTGGAAACGCGCCAGCGAGCAGGTGAAATCCGCGTGAAAATTAGGACGAGTCAGACAGCTTGAAGGAATGGGTTCGGCCATCGTGGCCGGGCCGGGATGCAGTTGCACAGGCAGTGCAGCGCATGCCGGTCATCCCTTTCTGAGAGAGAGCTGTCTTATGAAGAATTCGCGTCGCAATTCCCTGTTGGCCGCGTTGCTGGTGTGCCTGGCCCCGGCGGCTGCTTCGGCCACGGAAATCCGCCTCACCCCGAGCTCCAACGGTGACAGCGGTGCAATGCCGTCGGGTTACAGCAAGCTGTATTTTGATCTGATTGATGGCGACTGGGCCGGCGAACTGAAGCTCCCGGAGCACCCGCGCCAGGGTGATGTGGTCGAGTTGAGCTCGCGCGCGGCCTGGACCTCCACGCTGGATACAAGCAAGACCACCCACGCTGATCTGCTTGATCTGACGATCAATGCGGGGACCAACGTCCAACTGCGCTGGTCCAGCAACTATCAGCGTTGGCACATGCTCGGCGGAGAAACTGCACGCTTTCTGACCCTCCACCAAGAGGGTGAAGCGACGGTTCCGATGTCGGAGCATGTTCTGACGGACGTGTTCCCGTCCATGTCGAAGACCATCACTCGCGTCAATCTTCCGGAATGGGCGCCCAAGCTTGCGCAACTGACCTTCGTCAACACCAATACGAACGACGTTGAGATCCGCAGTGGCGGCAAGCGCACGACGTGCCCGTCCACGCGGACCTGCGCCTACATCTTCAATGACATGGACAGTGCATGGCACGCACGCGCTGCCTACGCGCGTATCCAGCCCTCGCAGGTTGACCTGCCGGAACCGACCGCGCGCGTGATGGACGTGGTGGTTGGCAGTGCGGCGGAGGATCTCACCACGCCGTCGATGTTGCGTCTGCCTGCCACCGCCGTAGAGGGCGATGTCTACACCCTCAGCAATCCGTCGGGCGATCACTTCACCCGACTGCAGCCGGATCACAGCAACCTGAGCACTGCCATCAGCCTGCCGGCGAACGGCATCACGTTCCGCTACGACGCCGCAGCGCGCACCTGGCGCCAGTAAGTCGCGCCCCCACACGTGGCACGGGTGAATTCTCCCGTGCCACGTGTGGCTTCTGCATTAACACCAAGGAAAATCCCATGAAGCACCTTGCTACCGCTCTGTTGTCGGCGGGTATCTGCTGCCTGCCGCAGCTGTCCCACGCCGAAACCACCGCCGGCCACTACGCCACCGCCCGCATCATCGCGGCCGACCACCGCGCCAATAACATGGACGCCAGCGCCCGCCCGGGCATCGGCCGTTTCGTGGCCGGCGACGAGCGCCAGCGTTTTGTCACCGGCGCCGTCGGCTTCGGCTATGCGCACGGCAACGGCTGGCGTACCGAAGGCGAATACACTCTGCGCCGCAGCGACACCTACACCAGCGGCTCCAGCATCTTCGCCACCAGCTTCAACAATCACGATGTCAGCTCGCAGCGGTTGATGCTCAATGTCTACCGCGACCTGACCCTGGCACAGGGCTGGACCCTGTACGGCAGCGCCGGCGCTGGCCTCGCTCGCATCACCTCGGGTGGCTGGCAGGGCAACGAAAGCCGCCGTTACGACAGCGCCACCCGCACGGGCCTGGCGTGGTCGCTGGGCGCAGGTGTTTCGTATGCCGCCAGCCAGCAGCTGACGCTGGATCTGGGCTACCGCTACGTCGATATGGGCAGCACTGAAAGCGGCTGGAACGCCTTCGGCAATGCCCGCAGCCTGCAGGACGAAAAGATGCGCCTGGACCTGGCCTCCAGCGAGATCCACGTGGGTGCCCGCTGGGCGTTCTGAACGAACAGCCGCGACTCGGCAGGCGGGTTCAAAACTCGTCGTTGTCCTATGCCTGCCGAATCGCGGTGTACGTAGCATTTCCTCTCGAAGGGAATGCCCTTCGCTCAAGCCCAGCAACGCGCGGCTTGAACGCAAACAACCACTCCTGATAGGACTTTAGAAACATGAACAAGCTTGCAATTGCATTGTCCGCCGCGCTCTCGCTGGGTGCAGCCGCTTCGGCGTCGGCCGCAACCGGCACCATCAACTTCGTGGGCCAGATTGCTGCCGATACCTGCGCTGTGGACATCGGCGGTGGTGGCAACAGCACCACCATCACGCTTACTCCGATCACCGCCGACGCCCTGAAGGCCGACGCAGCGGCCGGCAGCCAGCGCTTCCACGTCGTGCTCAAGGCAGGTGTCGGCTCGGACGCGCCGAAGTGCGACGGCGACACCACCAACTTGATTGTCCGCAAGTCCGGCATCAATGCCAACGGTCACATCATCAATACCCATACCGACGGCTCGGGTGATGCTAGTGATCCGGCATCGAACGTTGTGGTCCAGTTGCACCGCAAGATTGGCCTTGCGGAAAGTGCGGTGAACCTGCAGACCGACCGACTGGAGGCCTCGAAGGTGAGCGACGAATTCGATTACGAATTTGTTGCCCGCTACCTGGTTCAGGGTGGTGGTGATGCTACCGGCGGCAAGTATACCGGTCAGCTGGTGTTCGACGTCATCAACCAGTGATCCCGCAGCCGGAGCGCAAAAGCGCTCCGGCTCCGGCAGGAGGAAATAGACATGATGCGCTCCATCCGCTCCGCACTGTTCTGCAGCTTGACCGTTTCGGTACTGATGACAGCGGCACCTGCCCATGCACGCCTGGTGCTGGAAGGCAATCGTGTGATCTATCCGCAGGGCAGCAAGGACATCTCGGTTCGCGTCAAGAACCATGGCGATGCGGCGTCTCTGGCTCAGGTCTGGGTCGATGAATTTGACGTTGATGCAGGCCCTGATGCTTCAAAGGCTCCGTTTGTTGCAATGCCGCCGTTGATGCGTATCGACGGCAACAAGAAGCAGCTCATCCGTATCCGCTACACCGGTGGAACCCTACCGCAGGATCGTGAAAGCGTGTTCTGGTTGAATGTCTTCGATACCCCGGCGGTCAGCTCGGAAGCCTCTGCGCAGATTCAGCTTGCCGTCCGCAATCGCTTCAAGCTGTTCTATCGCCCGGAGTCTCTAAAGGGCCAGGCCTCCACCGGGGTCATCAGCCAACTGCAATGGTCACTTGCAAAGCAGGAAGGGCGCTGGGTGCTGAGCGCTCGCAACGACAGCCCGTTCCATGCGAACGCCGTGAAGGCAACGCTGCTTGTGGAAGGACGCAGCATCGAAGTCCCGGGCGTGAACCTCATCGCGCCACTCAGCACTCGCCGTTTGAGGTGCCAGGGTTCAGCGGTCCCGTTGGCAAAGCCGAGGTCCGTTTGAAGTTCGTCACCGAGTATGGCTCGCCAAGCGAGCACACCAAGCCGGTGGAAAGCCCCTAAAGCCGCAAGCAGTATCCCAATTCGCCGCGTCGCCAACCTGTGCCTCGAGCATGGTCGGCAGCGCTTTGCTCATCGACTGGAAGATCGCCATGAATCGTCTGCGCTCGCACAACACCTCGAACCGGCGGCTCCTGGCAACGGCAGTCGTAGCCGCCCTGCTACCCTCCGCAGCACTGGCAGCGCCGAACGTCGAGTTCAATGCTGACTTTCTGTTTGGCTCCGCAGGTTCCCAGATCGATCTCAGCCGCTTCGAACAAGGCAGCCTTCTGCCGGGTGCCTACAACGTAGACGTTCTTATCAATGGTGCCATCGTTGGGCGGCGCGATATTGTTGCTCGCGCAGATGAACAGGGGGAGGTCGGGCTCTGCCTAGATCCGGGCCTGTTCGAACTGATGGGGCTTAACGTGGATCGCCTTGAGGTTGCACGTGCGTCTGGCGACACTGCCAATGAAGGCATTCAACCGCTACCCACCGGTGAGACTTGCGCACCGCTGTCCAGCTATGTACCTGGCGCGAGCAGTGATTTCGATGTGGGCGAGATGTCGCTCTCCATCAGCATTCCGCAGGCGTACCTGGCGCGCAATCCGCGCGGCTGGGTTGACCCGTCGCAGTGGGAGGCGGGGATCGCGGCCGCAACGCTCAACTACAGTGTCAGCCATAGCCGTCAACGCAACCAGGATCGCGAGTACAACCGTACCAGCGCGACCCTGGAGGCCGGCATCAACCTGGGTGAATGGCGCGTGCGCCACAGTGGCTACCTTCAGCATACTGATGTGGATGGAACCCGCTACACGGTGGGCACCACCCAGTTGCGTCGGAATCTTCCGTCATTGGGTGCACAGTTGACGCTGGGGGATGGCTCCACGGCGGGCGACATGCTGGCGCCTGTGAATTACCGCGGCGTGAACCTGCAAACCGACCCTCGCATGTTGCCGGACTCGCAGCGCGAGTATGCGCCGGTCGTTCGGGGTGTAGCTCAGACAAACGCGCGCGTCACCATTCGCCAGCGCGAGCAGGTGGTCCATGAATCTATGGTCGCGCCTGGCCCGTTCGTCATCGACGATTTCCATGCGATTGGCTCGAGCGGCGATATCGAAGTCGAGATCACTGAGGCCGATGGCCGCGTGGAACGCTTCATGATTCCCTACACGGCCATGCCAGAACTGCTGCGCCCCGGCCAGAGCCGCTACAGCGTTACGGCGGGCGAGTTGCTGGATGACACCTGGTCGGAGAAGCCCCGCTTTGCGGAGGCGACGCTGCGGCGCGGTCTCGGCAATCAACTCACAGGCTATGCAGGCCTCACGATTGCCGAGGGCTACACCTCGGCGGTGGTGGGTGCAGCGTGGAACACACGTATTGGTGCCATTTCCGGCGACGTGACTCTGAGCGACGCACGGCTGCCAGGCAATGGGGATTCGGCTGCCGAGCGCCTGCGAGGACAGTCCTATCGGGTGGCGTTCAACAAAGCGTTGTTCTCCAACAATACGAACATCACCATGGCGGCTTACCGCTACTCGACCAGCGACTTCCTGACGCTGAGCGATGCCATGCGCCTGGGCTCCCAGTTGAAGGCGGACCATGGCGGTAGGGGGCTTGTCAGGCAGCGCAGCCGCGTGGACCTGACGGTCAACCAGCGGCTGGGTGATCACGGTGGCTCTTTGTATTTCAATGGCGGCAGTACCGATTTCTGGGGCGACAGCCGGCGCCAGACCAGCTTCTCGTTGGGCTACAGCAACCGTTTGGGTCCGGGCAGCCTGACCCTTACGGCGCGCCGCACCCTCGAGTCGTCGCTGTTCGATGATGGCCCGAGCAAGGCCAGCAATAGCATCTACGTGGGCTACAGCATGCCGCTGGGCAAGGCGCCAGCAGCGCCGCGGCTGGATGCCAGTGCGAGTCGCGAGAGCGGAGGTTCGAGCGGCCAAAGGCTGGGCGTCTCCGGCGCAATGGGCGAGAGCCATCTGGGTGGTTACAACGGATACGTAAGCCGTGACAACAAGAGCAACAGCTTCGGTGGGGGTGCCTACTATCAGTTCCCGTCGGTTCAAGTGACCGGATCCTACAACCAGGCGCGCGCCTCGCGTCAGCTGTCGCTCGGTGCAACTGGTGGATTGATGTTGCACCGCAATGGGCTGACGCTGTCGCAGCGACTGGGTGAGACTCCGGGCCTGGTACACATCCCAGGAGCCAAGGGTGTTGCCGTTGGTCATATGAACGGTGTCAAGACCGATCGGCGCGGTTATGCCGTGATGCCGTACATGAGTCCTTTCCGGAGGAACGAAATCAACGTCGATCCCACCGGGTTGCCGATGGACATCGAACTGAGTGCTGCCTCGATAACGGCCATCCCCAATGCAGGGGCCATCGTAAAGATGGTGTTGCCGACCGAACAGGGCCGCAATGCGTTGATTGAGGCGCTGCTTCCCGATGGTTCGCCATTGCCGTTCGGCAACGATGTAACCACTGCGGATGGGTCCGTTGTTGGCGTTGTTGGACAGGGCAGTCGCCTGTGGGTGCGTGGCATTGAGGAGCAGGGTGAATTGCTGGTGCGGCATGGTGATCGCGGCGAGCAGCAATGCCGCATTGCCTACAACCTGGCCAGCACTGAAGCAGGCGAACTAATCGAAACGCAGTGTCAGGCTTTTGCGTCTGTCGCGGCGGCGCATTGAACGAGAGGAAAAGACGATGATCGGAAGCAACTGGATTCAGCGCGCGCCGCTGACACTGGCTCTGGCCATGGTGGGGTTAGGAGCGGCCGGCGAGGCCGCAGCAGTCTGCTCCCTCTATCCAAAAGAATTCCAGGCAATCACGGCAGTCAGAATTGTGGGTAACGCCGCAGACGTTGGCGAAGCACTGACACCGTGGATTGTGTCGGAAACACACGGCGTAGCGGCGTGTGGCCCTGGTAGCTGGAGCGAGCACTTCCTATACGAAGGTACGTCTCCTGAGATTGGCACCTACACAGAGGGCGGGACAACATATGGCGTTTACTCGACGCCGATGGCGGGCATCGGTGTCGTGGTTCGCTTTCATCCGCATACTGCTGGTGACCCCTCCGGCTGGCCGGCAGGGCTCCGGACCGGCCGCACCCATTGGGTTAATGGTCGGACCGGATACGGCGACGATGTGTATTTGGACCAGCGATTGAGCATCAGATTCATAAAGCTCGCTGCCACGGTGCCCGGCGATAAGACCTTTCCCGCGTGGCGGCTCCTGAAGATGCAACTGGTGACCACCAGCAGTGGCCGAGTAGTCCAGACCGAGGAGCATACATTGGGCTCATTCTCGGTAGTTGTGGAGCATCGCCCGCTTTGTCATGTGCAGTCGAAGACCGTCAACATGGGCATTGCGTTCTTTGCCGACTTCGAAAAAGTAGGTGACGGCACCCCTCCCGTAAACTATTCAGTGGATATGGAGTGCGAGGTCGATGCCGGGCGCGTGAACTACTATCTGGAGCCCGTATCGCCCGTGGTGGACAAAGAGAAAGGCATAATCAGCACAACCGGCGGCGCGGTTGGTTTCGGGCTTCAATTGCTGAGTGAGTCCGGAAGTGTGGTCGAGATTGGGAAGGCCTATCCGTTCGGTAACAGTGCTGCCGATGGGCGGCGCACCGCGGCATTCAAGGCACGCTATATTCGTACCGAAAGCGATGGATCGCTGCTGGAAACGGGCCGTGCGGATGCACAGGTTCGCTATCGGGTCGACTACCCGTAGCAGGGGCTCGCGATCAGAGCGCGCAGGGTATCCACCGGGCCACCACGAACTCGGTGGGCCCCGGCCCTTGGCGGGTTGTGGGAGTGGGATGGAGCTAGCGCCGCTCTCCTTGAATCTGGAGGCTTCTAGTGCACACAATTGCGGAATTGAACGTTGCCCGTTTGCATATTTGGGGATGCTGGCGTCGGTTGGTAGGCACATGCATCCTGCTGCTGGGCGGGGCATTCACGTCGGTATGTTGGGCCCAGGTGAGCATGCCCGGAACGCGTGTGGTGTATCCGGGAAAGCAGGCGGAGGTGGTGGTTCCGCTCAAGAACGTTTCGGCAAGTCCTGTGCTGGTTCAGACCTGGGTTTCCGACGATGATGCCGACCAGCTTCCAGAGCAGTCCGGTGCTCCCTTCGTTCTGGCGCCGCCTGTCCTCCGCCTGCAGCCGGCCAAGGACGCGAATCTCCGCATCAGGCAGATCTCAGCCAGGGCGCCAACGGATGCCAAGGAGCATCTTTACTGGCTCAACGTCCTGGCCATCCCTCCGAGTGCCGAGTCGTCGGAGAACAAGCTGGAACTCGCCGTCCGCAGTCGCTATAAACTGCTTTTCCGCCCGCCAACCTTACCACCGCCGCCTGCAGATCGGATGCAGGGGGTGACACTGTCCGTGCGCAGGGGCCACGGGAATGGCTTCCTCGTTGTTAGTAACAGTACCGCTTACTATTTGAATCTTGGAAGGGTTTCGATCGTTGCTGGCGGCAAACAGTATGAGCTGAATAATCCTTTTGCTCCGCCCTTTGGTGAGGCAGCCATTGCACTTCCGGATGGGGTAGGTGTGGGCGTAATGGAGGTTCGCTTCAGCTGGTTGGATGACAATGGCGCGCTGCACCCCGTGACGAGGCAGGTCGATACAGGCTCTCCCCTTTGACAGGGAGCAATTGCCGAACTGCTGGAGTGTGGGATGTGAGTCTGTCCTGTTTCCCAATTGCTTTCGGAGGCTTCAACATTAATCGCAGTGATATCCGGACACCGTAGTGAGATTGATTGGTACTTGTTCTATGCCCCTGCCGGTGAAGTACGCCGATTCTGGCATCTCCACCTACACAGGTATCGCATTATATGATCAAAAAGCACCTTCCTCCCGTTCTCATCTCACTGGCGGCGATGACCAACGCGTCTTTCACTACGCAGGCTGCTGACCGAGAGGGCCTGTACGCCTTCGGTGGCATCGGTGCCACCGTCCCGAATGGAGACCTGTCGTACGAGGGCAAATCCTTCGAGCGCAGTGACATCGTGAGCAGCCTTCAAGCCGGTGCCGGCTACCGCTGGAATCGGCACCTGGCCATGGAGGTGGAAGGGCATTCAACGCTGGGTAAAGCGGACCTGCAGGGTCTCGGCAAGGTAGGCAGCTACGGTGCGCGTGCCGGTGTTGTGGGCATCCTGCCGCTGGGCGACCGCTTCGAGCTGGTCGGCAAGGTATCGCTGGGCAACGAACGCAGCCACTGGACCGAGGGCAGCCTCAAGCCCTACCGCGTGACCCTGAACCAGTGGAACCTGGGCTTGGGCATGGGCGCGCGCTACTGGTTCAACGATGCCACCGCGCTGCGGCTGGATCTGGAGGGCCTGAGCCATGGCAGCTACCGGGCGGGGCCCAGTCGCGGTGAGCTGGATATCGGTTCGGTCACGCTGGGTTTGCAGCATCGGTTCTAAGCGTTGCGCTGCCGGCGGCTTGTCGCCATCGGCAGGGCGGATGACTCGAATGGCGCTTGCGGTCGAGCAATGAGCCCTGCATGTGCGGGGGGAATAGATGCCTGCATTCAACGACGCAACATATTGAAAGTACGGGCTGATTGTCGATATGCGACAATTCCGCTCCTGCGTGACATCACTCTCTGCACGCGCCGATTGCTTGTCGGCCGTCGCCTTCCTGTGCGCATGATGCGTTGCCACCGGAAAAGGGTGGCCGGGTGTGGAAACCCGTCGAGAGTAGTGGTGAATACGCTTGCCAGCCGGCGTCGCTTTCTGCGGCGCCGGCTGGCAATCCGTTCGCGTTCCATGGCGGACGGTACGTGCAGGCTCGTGCAAGCGCGCCTACCCGAGTACGACCACACTCTCGCGGGTTTCCACACACGTACCGTCCGCCACCTTTGTTAAGGGGCGGTGCCGTATGCCTTGCACGGAGACCTGCCATGAACGCAACGGATATTCCCCAGCTGCGCGCCCAGTACGCCCCGGCCAATGCCGATGACGTCGATAGCGCAACGCCTGACCCCAATAGCTTGATGGCCCTGCTGCACCAGATTGGTTTGGGTGCGGCGGCCGACGGCCAGCCCTGGCCCGAGCGCCATCAACTGCCGGGGCGATGCTTGGCGCTGGCCGATGCCGATGGGGCATTGGCCGGCCTGCGCATCGTGCAGGAGATTCTGCTGGCGGCGGAACGCGCCCGCCAGAATGGCGGCCCGGAACACTACGTGGGCGACCGCGTGATGGAAGGACTGAAGCTGGCCGCCTTGGCGTTGACCAGCCATGCCATCTTCCGGCTGCAGCCGGAATAGCTCCTCTCCGGTACAAGCCGAGCATGGCGATGCCGGTGGTCCTGGCCGGCACCCTTCGGGCCGTCGCGCGCGACGCGGCAACGGCGTCTGCCGTTGCCGTTGGCTCTACAGGTGATGAAGCCAGTGGATGCATGCCTCGCGCCTTGCGGGCGCGTGATGGTCGGCGAGGGCGGATTAGGCTATAAGCACCGTATTCAACCAGCCGTCGTGCACTATGACACCCATGACGCCTCAGGCAGGGCTCACTCCAACTTGCAGGTCGCGCTCCCGCACCGTCGCGTGTGGCAGGTGGTGGCTGCTGTCCGCCCTGTTGTGCGCGCCCATGCTGGCCCAGGCTGCGTGCTGGCAAGGAGGCGGGGGCACCACCTTGCCACCCCCAGCGCAGGTCACGTTCAGCGCCCGCGGCGTGGAGGTGGGTGGGGCGTTGACGCCCTGGCTTGCGGTCAACAACGGAGCGCCTACGGGTGACTTCCAATGTAATCGCAGCGAATGGATCAAACACTGGGCGACGAGTGCCGGCGCTTTCCTGCCTGGTCTACGCTATGCGGAAAGTGGGTCCCAGTTCGTGGTGTACCCCACGGGTGTGGAAGGGGTGGGGATGGCGTTCCTGGTCGAGCACTCCCGGGACAGGCGCGGCACACCATTTGCGCTCGGCGATCGTGACGTCGACCTCTACCAGTCTGACAGTGGCACCGACACCTTCGGTACGCGCATCATGATGAAGTACATCCGTACGGGTGATATCAAAGGTGGCACCGTTGGTACGTCAGGCGGGATGATTGTTCAATCGCGAATTCTTGACTATAACGACAGGCTGCTTGTGTCGGTGAACCTCCAGATTGCGGCCAACGTACTTCAGATCCAGGACCGGCCCAGCTGCAGGATGCGGACGCAGGAGGTGCGGATGCCCACGCTTTCAATGGCCGCGTTCAAGGGCGTTGGCACCCATGCCGGGCAGCGCAGCTATGAGCTGCTGTTGGACTGCGAGGGCGGCGTGGGCCAGGTGGATTATCAGGTGGTACCGACAACCCCTGTACTCAACAGTGCGCAGGGGCTGGCGGAAGCTACTGGTGGCGTGAAGGGTGTGGCCTATCAATTTCTCAATGAAGATGGCTCACCGATGCGCTTCTATGGTTCGGATGTATTTGGATACGGGTCGTCCAACGCGGAAGTACTGCGCAAGACCTTCGGTGTGCGCTACCAGCAGACAGAACCCACTATTACACCGGGCGTGGCCAATGCAGGCCTTGTCTTCAGCTTGACCTTCCCATGATCGCCTTCCACGGCCCGGAGCCCGCGCAGTCATGAAGCCCTCGTTCCCGCATCTCCTGTTGGTAGCGCTGCTGGCGTTCTGTGCGCCGGCCCATGCGGAAGTCTCCGTGCTGGGAACCCGGGTGGTTTACCCGGCCGAGCAGCGTGAGGTGGGCGTGCCGCTCAAGAACGAAGGCGCGCGCGCTTCGCTCCTGCAGGCCTGGATTGCCGATGGCGATCTCGAGCAGAAGCCGGAAGCGTCCAAGGCGCCTTTCATCCTGGACAAGCCGCTGTTTCGGCTGGAGCCCGGGCAGTCGCACATCCTGCGCGTGCGCAGTCTTCCCGCGCAGGCGCCTCAGGGCGACCGCGAGCATCTGTACTGGTTGAACGTGGTGGATGTGCCGCCGCGCGAAGCGGCAACCGACGAGAATGCGGTGCAGGTGGCCATTCGTTTTCGGATGAAGGTGTTCTACCGACCCAAAGGCCTGGGCGCGCCGGTGAACCCCGTCGCCCAGGTGAGCATCCGCCAGGCCCCAGACGGCTTGGTGCTGCACAACGCGGCACGACATTATTTCAATGTGGCCGAAATGACGCTGGTGTCGGCCCGTGGCGAACGTTCACTTGATCAGTTTTATCTGGCGCCGGGCGAAACGCGCACACTGGCGTTCCCGGAAGGCTTCGCGGGTCCGCTGAGCAGCATCCGCTACAGCTGGGTGGATGATGAGGGGGCGCTGCATCCGGAGTCGCCGGTAATGCCGATGCTGTAGAGCCGAGCCATGCTCGGCTGCTTGGCCCCTGGGGCAGCCGAGCATGGCTCGGCTCTACAAAAGGGGCGCCCAGAGCCAGACACGGCCCGCCTCTACTGGACGGACCACGCAACGACGGGAATACAATGCGGCCATGCCTGCCACGCCCACCCTTGACGATCTGCGCCGCCACGCGGTGGCGCGCACGCTGTTCAAACCCACCACGCTGCTGACCGCGATCCGGCGCCTGGGCTTCGTGCAGGCCGACCCGATCCGCGCACCGGCACGCGCGCAGGACCTGACCCTGCGCCACCGGGTGAAGGACTACCGCGCCGGTGATCTGGAGCGGCGTTATGCGCGCCTGCCGGTGGAAGAGGATTGCCTGGTGAACTACGGCTTCCTGCCGCGCGAACATCTGGCGCTGATGCATCCGCGCGTGTCCAAGCGCGAATGGGACGCTGAGACCCAGCGCCGCGCGGCGGACGTGTTGGCCTTCGTGCGCGAGCGCGGCAGCGTGCACCCGCGCGAGGTTGATCAGGCGTTCGCGCATGGGCGGGTGACCAACTACTGGGGCGGCACCAGCAATGCCAGCACGCACCTGCTGGATGGCATGCATTACCGTGGCCTGCTGCGCGTGCAGCGGCGCGACAGCGGCACCCGCATCTACGCCGTGGCCGACCACGTAGAAGCGGATGCCAGCGAGCAGGCGCAGATTGAACGCGCCGCCGCCCTGATCGACCTGGTGGTGCGCAAGTACGCGCCGCTGCCATCGGCCAGCCTGACCTACCTGGTGCGCCTGCTGGGCTATGGCGCACCACATCTGGCCGAACAGACCCGGCAGGCGTTGATGCTGGCCAAGCAACAGCTGGCCAGCTGCACGCTGGACGGCACCACCTGGTACTGGCCGGCCGATGAGAACCCGCGTTCGCGCCGCCACGCACCGGATGAGCAGGTGCGCCTGCTGGCCCCATTCGACCCGGTGGTGTGGGACCGCCGCCGCTTCGAGTTGCTATGGGGTTGGGTCTACAAGTTCGAGGCGTATACGCCTGCGCCGAAACGCCAATACGGTTACTACGCGCTGCCGATGCTGTGGCACGACCAGGTGGTGGGCTGGGCCAATCTCAGCGTACGCGAGGGCGAATTGGTTTCCAGCGTGGGCTATGCCGGCAAGTCGCTGGCCCGCGACAAGGTGTTTCGCGGCGCGTTGGAAGACGAATTGCAGCGCATGGCAGCATTCCTGTAGCCCCGAGCGGCGCATTGGCGCCTGTCGGTCCAGGTAGTCGCCAACCTTGGTTGGCGCCGCTTTCTCCGGCGCCCACCAAGGTGGGCATCTACCAAAGCAACACCGCTCAGGCCCGGTAGTCGCCAACCTTGGTTGGCGCAGGCTTCCACCGGTGCCCACCAAGGTGGGCATCTACCGATCTCGCCGCCCATGCGCCACCATCGCCACCACCACAACACCTGCGGCCACGCTGGTGTGCCCGGACAACGCGGCCAGACCAAACCCCACCCCCAGCCCGCGCATGGCGAACACGGCACTGAATACCAGCAGCGCCCAGCCGACCGCGCGCAGCTTCTCGGTCGCCTGTGTGCTCAACACACGCCGCAACACGTCCCGCTGATGGCGCTCCATCGCCAGCGCCAGACAACCGAACGCGGCCAGTGACAGCAAGAACAGAATGACGTGGATCATGCGCTGGCCTCGGAAACCGCATTGCGTGACGCTGCAGACGGCCGTGTGCGCTTCACCTTTGGTGCATGCCGCCAAGTGCGCCAGGCCAGCAGCGTGTGCAGGGCGGCCAATCCCAGCAGGGTCAGGTCGGTCCCGGCAAACGCCCAATCGCCTGCGGCCAGCGTGCGCCACAACGGATGTGCCGTAGTCATCGCCGTCAGCACCGGCAGCAGTGCAAGCAGCAACGCCGCCAGCAGGAACTGTTCGATCCACGCTCGCTTGGGTGTCCGCAGCGTGGCGTGCACGAACATGGCTGCCCAAGCCAGGAAGAACACATGCACCTCCCACGCCGCGCGACCGTCCATGGCAACGGGCAGCAGGCGGTTCGCCCACAGGTAGGCGGTCATCGCCACCGACAGGCCGGCGACGGTGGCGATGTTGAGACGCTCGACCAGGCGGAAGCCGAAGTAGGGGCGCTGCGGATCGGGCAGCTGCGCACGGCGCTTCACCGTCCACAGCACCAGCCCAGTGCCGACCATGGCGGTGCCGGCCAGGCTGACAATGAAGTACAGCCAGCGCAGGGCGGCATCGGCGAAGCGGCCCAGGTGCAGGCCGTACAGCACGCCCTGGGTATCGGCGGCGACGCCCGAGTGCTCCTTGACCTGCAGCAACTGCCCGCCACTGCCATCGAACAGCAGATAGTTCGGCGTGGTCGAAACACGGCTGGACTGCGCACGTACCACGGCCACGCGCGCGTTCTGGTCGCCGGGGTTCTGCACCTGCACGCTGCCCACCGATCCGGTTCCCCAGCGCTGCTCGGCCTGTTGCACCAGCGCGCCGACGTCGATGAGCGGGGCAGGCTGGCCTGCGGCCTTCTGCGGTGGCAGGAACAGGCGCATCTCGCTGACCACCTCGGCCTGCTGGCGCTTGTCCGGCAGCTTGGCCAGGCCCCACGGCATGTACAGCACCGCCAGCATCACCAGCCCGCTCCAGGTGATCATGAAGTGGAACGGCAGGCCGAGCACCGAGAGCGCCGCGTGACCATCCAGCCACGAGCGCTGGCCCTTGCCCCAACGGAAGGTGAAGAAGTCGGCGAAGATCTTCTTGTGGGTGATCACGCCGCTGACGATCGCCACCAGCATGAACATCGCGCACAGGCCGACGATCCAGCGGCCCCACATCGCAGGCATGTAATGCAGGTTGAAATGGAAGGCATAGAAGAAGTCGCCGCCGCCGGTGTCACGTGCCTGCAGCGGCGCGCCGGTGCTGGCATCGAACAGGCCCGAGTCGAAACCATGCCGACCACGCCCACCCGGGCTGGCCCACATCGCCGACACCCACGGCATGCGCGTGCTCGGCAGGCTGAGGTTGATCTGGCTGGCCGCAGGCGTGTCGGCCATGATCGTGGCGACGGTGCGCTGCGTGACGATAGCGGCATCCGGCAATGTAGACGGCGTGGCAATTTCCGGGCGGGTATAGCGCGAGAGCTCGTCGCGGAAGTAGCTGGCGGTGCCGGTGAGGAACATCGCGTACAGGATCCAGCCGGCCAGCAGCCCGACCCAGATATGCAGGTCGGACATGGTCTGGCGGATGCCGCGTGGCTTCGGGCTGCGCTCGACCTTGCTCATGCACCGCCTCCGTTGCCGACCATCTGTGCAACCAGCCACAGCGGAAGCGCGGCGACGATCAGGCCCAGCCACGCACGCCACGCCGATCGCACCGCGAACACCCAGACCACGGCGCCGGCATACAACAGGAAGCTGGCCAGCATGCCGGTGAACACGGCCTGGCGGCCATCGATGGGCAGCGCCAGTGCGGCGATGCTGCACAGCGCGGCCAGCACATAGCCGCCGAACAACGCGGCGAGGATGCGTGAGACCAGCGGCAGCCAGGCCAGCACGGTGGTGGTACGGGAAACGCTCACATCAGTTCTCCGGGGCGCCACGCGCGATGGCGTGGCGCCCGTGCATCAGGCATCAGAAATCGACGGTGGCCGACAGCAGGGCGGTGCGCGGCGTGCCCAGCCCGGAGCCAAGGCTGCCGGCCCAGTACGCCTTGTTGGTGAGGTTCTGCACGGTGGCGCGCAGCACCAGCGGGTGACCGGCGGCCTGCAGTGCATAGCGGGCACCGAGATCGAACACGGTGCGGCCAGCCACCCACTGGCTGTTGTCAGCATTGATGTAGCCCTTGGAAAGGCTGACCGCGTTGCCGGTGAGAGTGAGTCCGGTCAAGGTCGGGACGTCCCATTCGACGCCCAGCTTGCCCTGCCATTGCGGTGTGGCCGTCGCCAGCCGGCCCTCGTTGATGCCGCCCTGGGTACGGGTCAGCTTCGGCTGCAGCCAGCCGATGCCACCCAGCACGCGCAGCTGTTCGGTGGCCTGGCCGAACACGGTCCATTCCACGCCACGGTTGCGCTGCTGGCCGCCGAACGAGAACACGTTGGTTGCCGGGTCGGTGTAGGAACCGGGCTTCTCGATCTCGTACACGCTCAGCGCACTGGCCAGGCGACCGAAGTCGAACTTGGCGCCGACCTCGCGCTGGCGGGTCTTGTACGGTGGGAACACTTCGCCGGCGTTGGCTGCGCTGACCGGGGCGGTGCTGCCCTGGCTGAGCCCTTCGATGTAGTTGGCGTACAGCGACAGGCGATCACTGGCCTTGAACAGCAGCGCGCCGGCCGGGGTGTTGGCGCTGGTGTCGTAGCGCGACGTGCGCTTGCCGGTGCTGCCGTCGATGGTGTCGCTGAGCACGGTCTGGCGGCGGATGCCCACGGTCAGCTGCACGCGGTCATCGATGAAGGACAGCGTGTCGGCGATACCGAAACTGGTGGTGCGGACTTCGCCGGTCTTCGGCAGCGACGCATTGCTGAAGCTGCGGTCGATGGCCGGGCCCCACTGCGGGTTGTAGATATTGGTCACCCAGTCGCGGGCGAGCAGGTTGCGTTGGAAGCCGAACTTGTAATCGTGGTGGTACCAGGCGGCGCTGATGGCCAGTGCATGATCGACCGGGCCGGTGCGGAAGCGTGCCGACAGCCCGGCTTCGGCGGTGTCCTTGCTGTAGATGAAACGCTGGTGGGCGAAGTTGTTGCGGAAGTCGCCGGCGGTGTTGGTGATCAGCGTGGTGCCGCTGGCGACGGAATCGGAATCGGTATGGCCGTGGCCGTAGCTGGCGTGTGCCTGCAGGTGGTCATTGATGTCGAACGACCAACGTAGCGCGGCGGCCGAGTCCTTGACGGTGCTGAAGGTCCAGTCCGGTGCGAACAGCGTGCTGGCCTTGGGCGGGCGTGGCACGGCCAAGCCAGGTGCCAGCGAGACGCCACGGTTGAGGCCATCCACGTGGTCGCGGCTGCTGAACAGGTCCAGCGACACCTGCGAGCGCTCGCCGCGCCAGTCCAGGCCCAGCGATGCCAGCTGCGCCTTGTGCTGCTGGTGGTCGGTGGCGGTGTCGCCATCGCGATGCACGGCATTGAGGCGCACGCCGAACTGCTTGTCCGCGCCGAAGCGGCGGCCGATATCCAGATGACCGCCCCACTGCGCGTCGCTGCCGTAGCTGGCGGTGAAGCGGGTCAACGGCGTGTCGCCGGCACGCTTCGGTACAAGGTTGACGCTGCCGCCGACCGAGCCGCCCGGCGGCATGCCGTTGAGCAGCGCGGACGGACCCTTCAGCACCTCGATGTTCTCGGCCAGTTCCGGGGTGACCCGGTAGTAGGGAATCAGCCCGTACAGGCCGCCGAAGCCGATGTCCGAGGAGGCCACGCCGAAGCCTCGGATGTTGAAGTAGTCGGTGATGCCGCCACTGGAACCGCTGTTGTAGACGCTGGGGTCGGTCAGTGCGATGACCCGCACCAGATCCGGTGCCTGGATGTTGTCGATGAATTCGGCGGTGTAGCGGGTGGTGTTGAACGGGGTGTCCATGAAATCGAGGTCGCCGAGCAGGCCGACACGGCTGCCACGCGTCACCTGGCCACCGGCATAGGCATCGGTGGGTGCGGTCTTGTCGGCGCGCACGTTAACCGTGGGCAGCTGGCGGGCGCCGTCGGGCGCGTCGTCGGCGTGGGCGGCAGTGGCGATCAGCAGCGCAGGCAGCAATGCCGCGCGCGCGGCCAGGGACAGCGCGGTACGGCGCGGGAGGGGCAGGGTTCGGGCGGGGAGGGACATGGCGGTTCTCGTCGTGGTGGGTCGTGCGATCGGCCAGCACGGCGCCGTCGATGACCTGCACGGGCAGGACGACGCGGGCTGTGGAGTGGCTGGCAGAGGGCACGGCGCTGCCGCTGGGGCAGTGCTGCACGCGAGGTGCGTGGGCGATCTGTGGCTGGGTGGAACGAAGCGCGGGGCGCGGATACTGCGGGGTGGATCAGATATCGTCGGCGAGGTCGTCGAGGTCCTGCAGGCCACCGCCGCGTGCCAGCACGCGCTCGTAGTTGCGGCGGCGACGCTGGTCGGTCTCGGTGGTGGTCTCGCCACGTTTCCAGTAGCCGGCCACGGCAACGTCGCTGCGTGCCAGGCCGACCGTTTCGATGAAGTGGCGGCGCAGGGCACGCATTTCCTCGCGCTCGCCGGCCGCCCAGACCGTGCTGCCGGGCTCCGGCCGCAGTTGGTGCGCCTGCTGCAGCAACGGCGCGTCACCGGTGGCGAGGCGGTGCACACAAACGCCTTCAAGGGCGGGCAGTTCGTCTACCGGGAAAGCATCATCCGAGGCGATCCAGGCCTGCGCATGCAGTCCGGTGGGCCACGGCTGCAGCAGGGCAAACAGGGCCGGGATGGCGCTCTGATCGGCGAACAGCAGGGCGCAGGTGCCTTCGCGCTGCGGCACCTGCAGATGCGGGCGCGGCCCGGTCAGATCGAAGGCATCACCGGGGCGTAGCGCACACGCCCAGGCCAGAATCGGCCCCGGCGCCTCGTGCAGCACTACGTCCAGGGTGAACTGGCGGGTGTTGGGATCGAGGCTGCGCACGGTGTAGATCCGTGACACATCGCCGAACGTGGCGCCGAGCTGGATGCGCACGGCGGTGTTGGCACGCTGCCAGGGCGCGAGTTCTGCATGTTCCGGCAGCTGGACCACGAGGCGCAGCAGGCTGGCGCACGGCTGTGCAACCGCGACCACCTGGACCTGCAGCGCCTGCAGGCCGCGATCATGGTCGGCGCCGCGCAGCGGCCCGGCCGGGGTGATTGAAGTGGGGGACGCGGACATCGACAACGATCCTGGACACTGCAAATGCGAATTAGTTACATCATATTAAACTAAATTGATCGTGCCGCAACCGGGGCCTGTCCACGGACCGCAGCGACGCGTTGACCGCGGCGTCGCTGCGGACCACCATGACAGCCCTTGCCCGCGCACCGCGCAGGAACCGTTACCGCATGGCTGCACCGAAAAAGACCGCTGCCCGTGGGCGACCGCCCACCATCACCCGCGAGCGCATCGCCGACGCCGGCATTGCCATGACGCTGCCGGGGCTGAGCTTCGTGGGCGTGGCGGCGGCGCTGGGGGTCAGCCACATCGCGCTGTACAAGCATGTGGCGAATCTGGCGGCACTGCGCGAGCTGGTGGCCGAGGCGATCTTCGAGCGTTGGCAGGCGCCGGCGCTGGATGCCGACGCCGATGTTTCCATCGAAGCGGACCTGCGCGCATTCCAGTGTTCATTGCGGGCGCTGGTGGATGCGAATCCGGGCCTGGCGCCGTTCCTGGTCAGCCACGGCGCGAAGACGCCGGAGATGCTGGCTCGCATCCAGCGCCACCATGCCGAGTTCAGTCGTGTACATGGCCTGTCGCTGGAGCAGGCAGCGTGGTTGCTGTCGACCGTGGCGTATCACGCCGTCGCGTTGGCCGACACCGTGTACTCGCGGAATGCGGTGGTCGATACATCGCGGCGGCCACTGGATAGGAAGGCACAGCAGGCCGAGTTCGACCGCAGCATGGAGGCGTTGATCATCGGTGCGTTGGCGATGTGCGGGCGCACGGCAGCCTCCGGGTAAGCCCCATTCAAGGTTGGCGCCGTTGTCGTGGTAGTGGCCAACCTTGATTGGCCCCGCGATGTGTCGGCGCCCACCAAGGTGGGCAGCTACCGGTCAAGCGGCGTCCTTGCGCTCAGCATCCTCCATGCCAGGGCTGACTCGCCGGCCGATGTCCTTCAGCGAGGTAACCGCCAATCCTGGTTGGCACCGTTGCGCCGGTAGTCGCCAACCTTGGTTGGCGCCGCTATACATCGTTGCCCACCAAGGTGGGCAGCTACCGGTCAAGCGGCGTCCTTGCGCTCCGCATCTTCCATGCCAGGGCTGACGCGGCGGCCGATGTCCTTCAAGCGCGCCAGCTGATCCACCATCGACGGTGCATCGTCCAGACTGCCGACGAACGTCCACAGGTAGGTCATCACCGCGTACACATGACCCGGCGTCACCCCGTCGGTGGTGGCGAGACGGCCGATGGTCAGCGCGAACAACACCGCCGCCGCCGCGCCCACTACCACGAAGGCCCCAGCTTCTCGGTCCGAGAGCAGGATGCGCAGCCGCGACAGCGTGGTGTAATGGCGACGCAGCACCGAGGGACTGACCCGATCGACCAGGCGGATTTCATGTTCCAGCCGGTTGTTCAGGCGCCCATGCAGCTGCTCGTTGCGGCGTGCGAACGACGGCATCAGCAACACCGCTCCGAGCAGGGCGATCAGGCTCGCGGCGCCCACCAGTGGTTCGATCACCAGCAGCATCACCGCCGCACCGAACATCGATACCAGCGCGGTAGCGATGATCGGTACGTGCTTTTCGAAGAAGTCGACGAACTCACGAGCCAGCACCACGCGTGCGGCCGAGGTGGAGGTGGCGTGGCCCAGCCTGCGCTGCGCCTGCACCACGTTCACCGCCAGGTCGGCATAGATGCGGGTGAAGGTGCGGGTATCGACCGCACGGCGGGCGGCACCGACCAGCCAGAACAACAGCACCACGCCGGCGTAGGAGATGGCGTGGCCGATGTCGCCGCGGATGATCGCGTCCACCGCGAAGCCGGCAAACAGCGGATACGCCAGCAGCAGCGCGTTCTCCAGCGCCACCAGCGAGAACGTGCCGGTGAGCTGCCACGGGTAGGTGCGCAGGATGGCCTTGAGGGTGGCGGCCGCGTTCTGCTGGCCGATGCTACCGGCGGCGGCCGCCGGATCGTGAGGGGGTTTCATGGGGATGCCTGGGCAAGGTGGAGACAGGGCAGGGGGCTGGATACCTGCCGCCTCCCTGGTCACGCCCAGTATCTGCAGCCCTTTGGAGCGGGCATGGAGGGACGATGGAGATTGCGTGGAGAAATCGGCGCCGTTCAGCGATGCGAATGCCCACCAAGGTGGGCCGCTACCAGAGCAGCGTCTGCCGCAACCTTGCGCCCTCAACGGCGCGCATGCACTGGCCAGCGGATCTCGAACGAACTGCCACCACGTTCGGTGGCCCGGCACTGCGCTGTTCCGTGATGGGCAACGGCAATCGCACGTACTACCGCGAGGCCAAGCCCGGAGCCACCGCTCTGCCGGGAACGCGAGACATCGGTGCGCTGGAAGGCCTCGAAGATGCTGTCGCGCAACTCGTCCGGCACGCCGGGGCCGCCGTCCTCCACCGCTACGGTGCAATGGCCTTCGGCCAGGGTGACGGCCACCCGCAGCGGACACGGAATGGCATGCCGCCGCGCGTTCTCCAGCAGTGCCAGCACGGCCTGGCGGATGCGTGCGGGATCGCAGTCGGCCAGTGACGGGCGCGCATCCAAGGTCACCGAGAAGCCGCTTTCGGTCAGCGCTTCGGACATGGCTTCCACTACCGCGGCCACCTGCACGCTGACATCGCTGCGCTGCAGGCGAAGATCCAGATGACCACTCTCTGCCAGGCTGACCACGCGCAGGTCCTCGATGATCCGGGTCAGGCCTTCCAGCTGGGTGAGCATGCTGTTGAACTGCTCCGGCCCGGGCTCGAATACCCCTTCGGCAATGCCCTGCAGGCGGCCGCGCAGGATGGTCATCGGCGTGCGCAGTTCGTGCGCGATCGCGGCGTTCCAGAACACCCGGTTCTCGGACATCCGGTTCAGCCGCTCTGCCATGGAGTTGAAGTCGCTGACCAGCGTGGCGGCTTCGGTCATCGAGGTATCGCCACCGCGTGCACGTGCCTCCAGATCACCGCTGGCGACCCGGCGCAGGCTTTCGGCCACCGAGTTCAACGGGGTAATGATGCGGCGGGTCAGGCGCGAGGCGACCAGCGTGGCGAAGATGACGACAACGGAGGCGGTCAAGCCGATCCACAGCCACTCCAGCCCCGATGGCATGATCGTTTCCGGCTCGTCGTACCAACGCGGGTAGAACACTTCCATCAGGTAGTAGAACAGGTAGAAGCCGCTGATCGACAGCACCGTCGAGCACAGCGAGGCGACCGTGATGGACAGCGTGATCTGGCGGCCGATGCTCTTGCCTTTGGGGTTCATCATTCAGTCCAGGAAACGGTAGCCAACGCCACGGATGGTGGCCGGAATGCCGATGACGCCCACGTCCTCCAGCTTGCGGCGCAGCTTGCTGACGTGGCTGTCCACCGTCCGTTCCTGCGCATCGCCCTCGGGCAGGCAGTTGTGCAGAAGATCCAGCCGGCTGTGCACCTGGCGTGGTGCGCGCGCCATGTGTACCAGCAGGCGGAACTCGGTGAGCGTGAAGGTCAGCGCGTGCAGTTGCTCATCTGTGCGCACGGTCACTTCATGGCTGCGCAGGTCGATCTCGAACGGTCCCTGGCGGATCACCCCGCCGGGCGCATCGCTGGGTTCTCTGGCACTCCGCCGCAGCACCGCCTGGATACGGGCGACGATCTCGGCCGGATTGAATGGCTTGGCAACATAGTCGTCGGCGCCGACCCGCAGGCCGGTCAGCTTGTCCACGTCCTGGTCGAGTGCGGTGAGCATGATCACCGGCGTATTGCCACGCCTGCGCAGTTCGCTCAGCACCTGCCATCCATCCATCCTCGGCATCTGCACATCCAGCAGCACCAGATCCGGGCGTAGCTGGCGATGGCTGGCCAGGGCCGCCTCGCCATCGACCGCGCGGACGCTGCGCAGGCCGGAACGCGCCAGGTACGCACCGAGGATGTCGGCGATCTCGCCCTCGTCTTCGGCAATCAGGACCAGGGGTGCCTGGCGCATGCGGGTATCGGGTTTCATTGCGTGATGCGGCTTTGGAAAGTGAGCAGGTGAGGGCGGGGCGACGTCAGTGGCGAGGTCATCGTCGGCGTTCCATGGCCTGTGCTTCCTCGTTTGCGGCCCAGGCCAGCGTGGCCAGCACCAGCGTGCGATGCAGCGACGGCGCCAGCAGCCGCCCTTCGCGCAGATCCCGTGCAGCAAGGGCGGATAGCGCTGCCGACAAACGGGCCCAGCGCGATGCCATGTCCGCCGCATCCACCCGTGCCTGCAGGCGGGTGGCCATGCGCATGATGGCGCGCAGGCGGAGCGTCATCTGGGTGGCGACCAGCAGGGTGGCGAGGGCGAGCAGAAGAGGCAGCGTGGCACCGGCGGCGGTTGGCTTCGTCTCCGACGAGACCGCCAGGCCGATCAGCGCCAGCGAAGCGGGCGATCCGAGGCGGCTCGCGTGGCCTGGCCCATCGCTGCGGAACCACAGCAGGGCGGCAGCACCGAAGCCTGCCAGCAGGGGCGCCAGCACATGCGGACTGGCCAGCGTCCAGGCCGTGGTCGATGCCAGCACCAGGGCGAGCAGCCACGGCGAAGGCGCGCACCAGGCCAGGTAGGCACGACGCACATCGATCGACGGCAGGTCTGGATGGGGACGGAGCACGGTGGGCAGGCAGTCGGCAAGGTTGCCGAGGCTAGCCGCCATTGATGGAGACTCGGTCGAGATTGTGTCGAGATTGCGTGGACACGGATCGACTGGTTCAGCCGCCGGCGGCGTGCCTGAACGGCTGCCGGATCTCCATGCAATCTCCACAGTGGCTCCAAGAAACGTCCACCCCTGGCTTGCAGACTGCGGCCTCAGCGGTCGCACTGGGTGGCCGCCCGCAGCCGGGCGTTTCGATGAACAACCGCAGGATCTGGACCATCGCCGCAGCCGTGGCTCTCATTGCGGGCGCCGCCGGCTGGTGGGCCTTTGCAGACAGCGATGATGCCGCGCTGATCACCGCGCCGGCAAGGGTGGCGGATCTGGAGAAGACCGTGCAGGCGGTGGGCCGGGTCCATCCCAAGGAGCTGGTGGCGGTGGGTGCGCAGGTGTCCGGCCAGGTCAAGCGCCTGCATGTGGTGCTGGGCCAGCGCGTGCAGGCCGGCGACCTGATTGCCGAGGTCGACTCGCAGCCGCAGCGCATCGCCTTGCGTAGCGCCGAGGCGGCTGCCAATACGCTACGTGCCCAGCATGCCGCCAGCCAGGCCCGTTACGTGCAGGCCGGCCGTGTCTACGAGCGGCAGTCGCAGCTGGTGGCGTCGCGCCTGGTGTCACAGGAAGGTTTCGAAGCCGCGCGGGTGGCACGTGATACGGCGCGCTCAGAGATGGCCGCGCTGCAGGCGCAGATCGACCAGGCCGTGACCCAGGTCGAAACCGCGCGGATCAACCTTGGTTATACCCGCATCGTTTCGCCCAGCGACGGCTACATCGTCGCTATCGTCACCAAGGCCGGGCAGACGTTGAACTCGATGCAGACCACGCCGACCATCGTGATGCTGGCGCAGATGGATACGATGACCGTGCGCGCCGAGATCGCCGAGGCCGATGTGGAACTGGTCGCGCCCGGCCAGCCGCTGTGGTTTTCGACACTGGGGCCGAGTGGCCGCCGCTACGAATCCCATCTGCAGCAGCTGGAACCTGCGCCGTCGACGATTGCCGATGTGGCCACCGGCAGTGCGGGTGGCTCGGCGCAGACGCCCAAGGCGGTGTACTACGCCGGCCTGTTCGATGTGGCCAATCCGGGTCTGAAGCTGAAACCATCGATGACGGTGAAGGTCACCCTGCAACTGGCACGTGCTGCCAATGCACTGCAGGTACCGTTGACCGCATTGACCGAATCCGAAGACAAGGACAGCAACCACGGCACGGTGCAGGTGGTCGATGCCAAGGGCCGCGTCACCGAGCGTGAGGTCAGCACGGGGTTGCGCACTGCTACGGCGGTGCAGATCCTGTCCGGGCTGAAGGCAGGCGAGAACGTGGTGGTCGGCCAGGCGCCCAGCGGCGCTGAGCCGGAAGCTGCCAGCCTGTTGGGGATGTGAGCATGGCCGACGCACTGCTGGAGCTGCATGGCGTATCGCGCGCCTATCGCTCGGCCGCCGGTGAAGTGGTGGTGCTGAAGGATGTCTCGCTGCGTATCGACGCCGGTGAGTTCATCGCCATCATCGGCCCGTCCGGTTCGGGAAAATCAACGCTGATGAACATCCTCGGCTGCCTGGACCGGCCGACCGCAGGCAGCTATCGCGTGAACAGCGAGGCCACCGAGCAGATGGCGCCGGATGCGTTGGCCCGGCTGCGCCGCGAGCACTTCGGCTTCATCTTCCAGCGCTACAACCTGATGGAGAACCTGAGCGCCACCGAGAACGTGGCATTGCCGGCGGTCTATGCGGGCGTGGATGCAGAGACGCGCACCGCGCGTGCCCGCGGGCTGCTGGAAACGCTGGGCCTGGGCGAACGCACCGCGAACCGACCGAGCCAGCTGTCCGGCGGCCAGCAGCAGCGCGTGTCGATCGCCCGTTCGTTGATGAACGGCGGCGCCATCGTATTGGCCGACGAGCCGACCGGCGCGCTCGATCACGCCAGCGGCCAGCAGGTGATGGCCGAACTGAAGCGCCTGCATGGGCAAGGCCACACGGTGATCCTGGTGACCCATGACGCTGCAATTGCCGCACATGCCGGCCGGGTGATCGAGATTGCCGACGGAAGAGTGGTCTCCGATCGCGGTGAGAGGGCGCCGGTGGTGGCGCCCGCTGCATCCATCGCCGAACGCGGGTCGTCCCTGATCGCCGAGCGCCGTGCACGCCTGGACGCGGTGCGCGAGGCCGCGCGGATGGCGGTGCGTTCGATGCTGGCCCATCGACTGCGGACCTTGTTGACGATGCTCGGCATCATCATCGGCGTGGCCGCCGTGGTGACCGTGGTCGCGCTGGGCAAGGGCGCGCAGGCGCAGGTGGAATCACAGATCAACGAACTGGGCGCCAGCACGCTGGAGATATTCCCCGGCGCCGATTTCGGCGACCCGCGCTCGGCGGAGATCGAGACACTGGTGGTGGGCGATGCCGACCATCTGGCCGCGTTGAGCTACGTGGACAGCGTCAGCCCCAATCTGACGGGCTCGGTGGCAGCACTGCAGGGCAGCCGCCGTGCCAACACCCAGGTGCAGGGCGTGGGCGCGGACCTGCCGCGTGTGCGCGGGCTGCGGCTGAAGGCTGGGCGCTTCTTCACCGATGCCGAAGTGGATGCGCATCGTGCGGTAGGCGTGGTCGACCAGAAGGCGGCCAAGGCGTTGTTCACCGGCAACCCGATCGGCAGTACGGTGCTGTTGGGCGGCATGCCGGTGGAGGTGATCGGGGTGGTGGGTGCAAGCGCCTTTGCCGGCGGTGCGACGCCGACGGTCTACGTGCCGTACACCTCGGCCGCCTCACGGCTGCTGGGCAGCCAGCGCCTGGAGAGCATCACGGTACGGGTGCGCGACAACGTGCCGACCACCGCCGCCGAAGCCTCGCTGGCAGCCGAACTGCAACGGCTGCATGGGCGGCGTGACTTCTTCATCTACAACGCCGATCAGATCCGCAAGGCCGTGATGAAGTCCAGCCAGACCATGGCGGCTCTGGTCTCCGCCATTGCTGCGGTGGCGCTGGTGGTGGGTGGAGTTGGGGTGATGAACATCATGCTGGTGTCGGTGAAGGAGCGCGTGCGCGAGATCGGCGTGCGCTTGGCGGTGGGTGCGCGGCAGGGTGACATCCTGCGCCAGTTCCTGATCGAGGCGGTGCTGATCTGCCTGTTCGGTGGTGTGCTGGGCGTACTGTTTGCGTTCGGCGTGGGTGGGCTGTCCAGTCTGTTGTCGCTGGGCGTGCCATTCCTGTTCACGCCCGGGCCGGTACTGGCTGCATTGGCGTGCTCATCGGCGATCGGGCTGGGCTTCGGCTACTTCCCGGCGCGCAGCGCCGCGCAGCTGGACCCGATCCAGGCGCTGGCAGCGGAGTAGGGCCGCACCCGCTGCGCGACCTTGTAGAGCCGAGCCATGCTCGGCTGCTCTCCGGCCAGACCACGATGAACCCTGCGCTGCGCGCAGCAAGCCGAGCATGGGCAGGAGCACTCTCTACAGCAGAGTGGGTCTGTCAGCGCGGCGGGAAGGCAATGACGATGTCGTTCAGCGGCAACTGGTTCTCGCGCGGCATGGCCACGCCGGGTTTCCAGACGTCACCCTGGCCGAACAGTTGTGCCTCGCTTTCAGGGCCGAAATCGTCGAAGGACTGGAAGACATAGGGAATGCCTTCGGACCCTTCGAACGTGGCCTTGTTGGAAAGCTGGAAATGCAGGTGTGGCGCAGCGGAATTGCCCGACTGCCCCAGCTGCGCCAGCACCTGTCCGCGCTGGATCCGTTGCCCGGGTCTGACCTTGACACTGCCTGCGCGCAGGTGGGCGTAGCTGGCGAAGACATCCGGCGCGATTTCCAGCACCACGTAGTTGCCGAACAAGCCGTCGGCGGTCAGTGACGTTGGCTCCGGTTGTGCGGTCAGTGGGGCATGCTCCGGCTGTCCGTCGCGGGTGGCGCGGACGATGCCATCAGCCACGGCCAGCACCGGTGCCGCATAGCCCACCCAGTCCGAGTGGCGGGTGTGCTGCAGATCCTTTGTACCGGGCCGCAACGCGCGGCCTTGTACGTCCACGCCGACCAGATCGAGGGCGAAGCGCTGTGGAATGGTCAGCTCACCATTGACCGCAACCAGGCTGCCCCAGTGGTGCGACTGCGCCGCGCCCGGTCCTTCATGCGCGAGCCAGTGGCCACCCTGCAGCGGCGGCCCCACGGCCAGCACTGGCGCAGCATTGACCTGCACGCTGGCGCCATCCAGCAGTACGTTGCCGTGATGCTCGGTGCCCAGCAGCATGCGGTGGCGGAGGGTGTGTGGAACGGGGGTGCCAGGGGGCAATGACAGCCACAGGAAAACCACCAGCCGCTTGCCGGGCGCAATGCTGAGGGACACATTCTCGGCCGGCATTGGCCGAACCCAGCCGCGCAGAGCAGGGCCGTCCAGCGTCAGCAGCGATGTTGCAGCGTTGTCGGCGAACACCTGCAGCGACTGCGGCTGCAGCGCGCCGGTATCGCCGTAGAAATTGGTGATGTGCAGTTCATAGGCCAGATGACGCAGGCCGTCGCTGCCGATGAAGGGCGCTGGCGCGAAGGGCACCCTCGCTTCGACCGGTGCAGGGGCTGGCGCCGGCAATGCGAGTGAAGGAAGCAGCAACAGCAGCAGGACGAGGCGGATGCTGCGGGTCATGTGCGTTCCCCAGGGGGCCGTTGGTGGCCGCCGCCGAGAATAGCGCTACGCTGGGGGTACATGTATACCGGCTGAGGTATCAGGGCTCCGGCCGGGGATGCCTGCGCACACGTGCCCGCTCGCGGTACAGCCGGCTGTCGGCACGCTGCAGGGTGTCGGCCACCGTCTCTCCGGGTGCATGGTGGGTCGCGCCCAGCGAGAAGGGCGTGGGTGACTGCCCGGCATGCTGTGCATACCACTGCTCGAGCGCGGCCAGCCGTCCGGGTTCCGGGGCGGTCAGCACCACCATGAACTCGTCGCCTCCCATCCGCACCACGTTCTCCGCCGTGCCCAGCGGAGAGCGCAGGAAGGTGGCGAACTCCACCAGCACCGTGTCACCCCGCGCATGGCCCTGGCTGTCGTTGATCTGTTTGAAATGATCGAGATCGAACATCAGGCAGGCCCATGGCTGCTCGCCCAGTTCGTCCAGGCGAGGCAGGAAGCGGCGGTTGTAGCTCTGGGTGAGCGGGTCCTTGAAGGACATCTCGCGCAGCTGCTGTTCCTGCATCCGCAGTGCGGTGACGTCCTGCGCATGGCCGAGCACGTAGGGTGGGTTGGCCTCGCTGTCGAGAACGTTGTGATAAGCCCAGTAGTGGCGGGTGCCATCGGCAGCGATCAGCTCGATGACGCCGGCATCGGTGTGGTTGACCGCGATGCGTTCCAGATACGCCTTGAAGGCGGCGCGCTTCTCCGGCGGCATCAGGTCACACAGGCTGCGCCCGATCATCTGGCTTTCGTCGAAGCCCAGCGACTGCACGGCCGCCGGGTTCACCGACGTCAGCGTGCCATCCAGCGTATGCGTGCAGATCAGGCCGAGGCTGTAGTGGAACAGGCGCCGGTAGCGTGTTTCGCTCGCTTCCAGCGCATCCAGTGCGGCACGCTCTTCGGTGATGTCCTGGATGGCGCCGACCAGCCGTGGGCGACCATCAACCTGTTGCCGACCACCGACCACGCGGGTCCAGATCGAACGGCCGTCGGCGGTGGTCATCGGCAGCTGCACCTCCCACGACGTGCCTTCATCGATGCAACGCTGCACCGCCGTGCGGATGATGTTTCGGCTGTCCTCGCGATAGAACGAGAGCGCAGTTTCGAGCGTCGGTTCGAAGTTGCTGCGCACGCCGTGGATCTGCTTGGTTTCGCGGGTCCAGCGGACCTCGTTGCTGACCAGGTCCATTTCCCAGCCACCCACCCGGGCCGCGCGGTTCGTGCGCTCCAGGAAGTCCTCGCTGCGCTTCAGCTCACGATGCAGGGCCTTGGCCTGGCCGACCTGGGCCATCAGCGTGCTGCGCTGCTCCAGCACCTGGGTGGTGACCCGGGCCAGATGCACCATCAATTCGCGCTGCGAGGGAGACAGAACGCCCGGCATCGGGTCGAGCAGGCACAGCGTTCCAATGCGAGCGCCGTGCGCCGAGCCCAGCGAGATGCCGGCGTAGTGGCGGATGCGCGGGCCGCCGGTCACCAGCGGGTTGGTGGAGAATCGCGGATCCTGGCGCGCGTCCGGAACTTCGAACAGCTCATCCTGTTGGATCGCATGCGTGCAGAAAGAAATCTCGCGTGCGGTCTCGCTGACACCTTCCAGTCCGATGTTGGCCTTGAACCACTGACGCTCGTCGGCGACCACCGAGATCAGTGCCATGGTCATGCCGGTGGCGGCACGCGCGGCGGCGACGATTGCATCGAACACCGGTTCGGCTGGCGTGTCGAGCAGATGCAGGCGGTCGATTTCAAGCAGGCGGTCGGCTTCGTCCATGGCGCGTGGCGTGACTGGAGGCGAGGGCAGCATTAAAGGCAGTCGGCATGACGCTACGTCAGCAGATGTTATCTATGTCCGTATTGGGGTGATGCCGATGTGAGCCCAAGTTGTGCTGCCACAATCCTGTGACCGCAAGCACATATCACAAATGGCCGGCGCTGCCGCTGTCAGATTCTTGAGGAATGCAAGTCACCGCCTTGCGCCGAGGGAGGAACTTGCGAGTCATCGGGGGAGTGGAGATAGAACTTTGTGCGGGAACATCGACCATGGCAGCCGGTGCCCTTGAGCGGGGCGAACGCGGTAGGCCCTTCACGGGGACGAGCGGGAACCAGGACCTGACGTCCGCGCTTGGAATTGGTACTGACCCGGTTGGGTGAGTGGGCTTCCATTGGTTATGGGCGATGACGACATGGCTACCGAGCCGGTTCAGGATCTGTACGTCGCGAATCTCGTACAGGGTTGCGCCTGTGCCGTCCAGTTTGCGACAGGCCCGCACAATCCGCGACGACTTGGCAATGCGGCAACCTTCGCTGGAAACGACCACGCTTTGATGCTTCAACAGGCCTAGTTGGAAGGTGCTCGCAGCACGGTCAAGCGCTTCGAAGAGCGTACCTGCGAAGAGCAGTACGTAGATGATGATCGCGCCAAGGGCAACCAGTTTGTGGCGTGTAGGCAAGCTCCAGACGCTGAAGAAGGCGAAGTGCAGGATTGGCAGCACAAGCAGCATGAAACCGAACTGCCAGTCCGCCAGCGAGGCCGCAGCTTCATGGGTACCGAGCACCACAAGCGCTACGAGTGGCATTGAGAAAAGGTAGAGCCCGGCGGAGAGAAGGACCAGCCGAAGCGACCAGAAATCACACCACGGGGCGGCATTGCTGATGCGGCGCGCAGCAACATCTGGCGTGGAGGTCCAGATCATTGGAACAAACGCTGCTGTGGTCCCCAAGCCCATAATTATCGGAAAAACGGAATCATGGGCAGTGCCGAATTCAGAAATAAGTGCAACGTACAGGAGGCATTCTGCAATCAGTGCTCCCAAGATCAGCCAAGCCAGGCTATAGATGGTAAGCGTCCGTTCTCGGGTATCGGCCTTGCCGACACTGTTCTTACCGAAGATCAGTCCCAGCCTATGCCACTCGACCAACAGAATGGCCGGAATTAGCAAGACCAAGACGAAAACCAGCATCATGATGAAAGAGAACACCACGATCGCGAACGCGACCAGGCCGATATCCGTCAATGAAAGGCTGGGAAGATATCGGATGCGCCAGAAGAAGATCACCATCGCAAATGTGCCTGCGACAGCGAATGCCCACCTATGTGCATTGATCACATCCAATGCTGCTGCCGCACGCGACCACAGTGCGGGTGCCTCCTGCGTAGACGAATTCATTCCTGAGGGATAGGAACTGTGTGCAGACACTGTGCGTCATCCTTAAAGCATTGGGTCGCGACTGCTATCGGCCCGGTGCCTGCATTCTTTAATGGATCGGCCTTCAATCAGGCCTGACGGGTCGATGATCCCTAGGGCCATGGCGCGGCATTGTCAGATACACCGCCCTAATCGCTACCTTGAAAGTCGTTGGTTGTATCCCACGATCACAGCCTTGTTCTCACTGCAGCTCTTGCTCTGACGAGCGGTGATGCACGCGGCCCTCAATCCCCCATCACCCGCCGGATGGCATCGGCCAGCAGCGCCCGCACCCGCTCCGGCGGCAAGTCCGGATCGCGTACCGCACGCATCGCCAGGCCCTCCACCAGCAACCGCAGCAGCAGGGTGCGGCCTGCAATCTGCTCCTCGTCCACGATCCGGCCCTGATCGGCATCGCGCTGGCGCAACCAGGCATGGATCGCGGCACTGGTCTGCTTGTCGTGGGTGCGCAGCACCTCGGCCAGCACCGGGTCGCGATGCGCCTCGGCATTGATCTCCGCATACAGGGCCACGCTGGCGATGGCGTTGCCGTGGATCGGCAGCACTTCGCCGCGTGCCCATTGCTGGTAGCACTCCAGCAGGCCGTCCACCAGGTCCGATGCTGCCGGCATCTCGCTGATCGAGGCCTGGTCGTGGCGCAGCTGGCGCTCGATCAGGGCCAGGATCAAGGCGCGCTTGTTGGCGAAGTAGCGGTACATCAGCCCTTGGCTGATCTCGGCTTCGGCGGCGATGTCGGCAATGGAACCGGCATGGAAACCGCGGGTGATGAAGCACTTCTGGGCGGCATCGAGGATGCGCCGGCGCTGGGCCTCGGCGTGTGCGGCGGCAGGGTCGTCAGCGGATACGGCTACGGCGGTTTTCGGCGTCATTGCGAGAGGTAGGAGCGTCCAAGGGCGGGATAGTACGTCATAAAAGATGTGAATGAACGGTCATTCATTTGTAATTGCCGCCTTCCAGACTGCGCCGGCCTCCTCCTTCCGCGAATGAGTCCGATGCGCCACCTCCCGCTGCACCGCCCGTTGCTTACCCTCGCCATCGCCGCCGCGCTGCCGGTGCTGGCCCATGCCGAAGACAGTCCCAGCGCCGAGGCCACGGCGTCCGCCGACGCGGCCCGTGCCGTGGTTGCCCTCGACCAGGTGATGGTGACCGCCCAGAAACGCGCCACCAACCTGCAGGAGACCCCGATCTCGGTATCGGTGGTCGATGCCGAAGCGCTGAAGGACCGCAGCGCGATTTCGCTGGGCAGCTTGTCCGATGGCTCCATCCCATCACTGCGGGTCACGCCGTTCGCTACCCGCAGTTCTGCGCTGAACATCGGCATCCGTGGCATCGGTGCCTCCGGTGACGCCAACCAACCGGCCCGCGATGCCGGCGTCGGCATCTATGTCGATGGTGTGTTCATGGGCCGTGCGCAGGGCCTGGGCAGCATGCTCTACGACGTGGAGCGCATCGAAGTGCTGAAGGGGCCGCAGGGCACGCTGTTCGGCCGCAACACCGAAGGCGGCGCAGTAAGCATCGTGACCAAGCAGCCGACCGGTGAATTCGGCGGCAGCGTCAGTGCCGGTGTGTCCAACTTCAGCGGCTACAACAGCGCGCTGCACCTCGACCTGCCCAAGGTGGGCGATGTCAGCTTCAAGATCGATGCAGTGCAGGCCAGGCGTGGCGGCACCACCGACAATCCGATGCGTGGCGAGCGCGATTTCAACAGTTACGACAAGCGTGGCGCACGCCTGACCGCGCTGTGGCAGCCCCGTGATGACTTCTCGCTGCTGTACGCGTTCGATCGTTCCTACGACGCCACCACGCCGTACCACACCCAGGTGCTGGTACCGGGTGCCTACCTGAGCCCGCTGCAAAAGGCCGGCGCCAGCCAGGATCGCCGCGACAGCGCCATCCTCGGCGGCGCGCAGGAAGACAATACCGGCCGCACCAGTGGCCATCTGTTGAACCTGTCGTGGACGCTGAACGACAACCTGGAATTGAAGTCGATCAGTTCATACCGTGAACTCACCCAGGGCCAGTTCGACATGGGCCTGGTTGACGCGATCTCGGCCTATGGTGGCGCCGGTACGCCCTTCGGACGTTACAGCCTGGCCCAGGTCTACCAGCACCAGTACAGCCAGGAATTCCAGTTGATCGGCAACACCTCGCAGGTGCAGTTCCTCGGTGGCGCGTTCTACTACCACGAGACCGCCGGTGACAATGCGCAGACCCCGAACATGCTGGTGTGGGGCCCAGGTGGCAACAGCTATACGGTGAATCCGGCGACCAATCCACTGGATCTTTCGCGGGTGCGCATCGACCGCGCCAGCAAGGCCTGGACCGACAGCCTGGGTGTGTTCGGCCAGGCCACGTGGACCCCGGAGGCGCTGCAGCGCCTGCACCTGACCGCCGGTGGCCGCTATACCCGCGATGACAAGAAGGGCAGCCTGTACATCGTCAATGGTGCGGCGACCAACCTTGCGTTCAAGGACCGCTGGAGCCGCTTCGACCCGATGGTCAACATCGCCTACGACCTTGGCGAGCACGCGATGGTCTATGCCAAGTACAGCACCGGCTTCAAGGCCGGCGGTGCCAACTCGCGCTCGACCAACTACACCGCGTTCGGGCCGGAAGAAGTGACGGCCTACGAGCTCGGCTTCAAGTCGCAGTTCTGGGACAACCGCGCGCGCCTGAACCTGGCCGTGTTCGATTCGACCATCGCGCACAAGCAGATGGACTTCTCGCTGCCGTTCGACCCGAACAGTGGCGAGACCCGCACCACCATGGTCACCACCAATGCATTGAGCGATGGCAAGTCGCGCGGCGCGGAACTGGAGTTCAACGTGATGCCGGTGGACAACCTCACCCTCGGCCTCAACTACGCCTATACGAAGATCGACGCGCAGACCGCGACGGACCCGTTCGGTGCAGGGGTGCAGGTAACGGTCCAGCCGCTGCTGGCGCCGAAGAACGCGGGCAGCCTGTCGGTCGACTACCTGGTGCCGTTCGCCAACTTCTCGGCATTGAAGTTCCATGTGGACGGCAACTGGTCCGATGGCTACTACACCAGCGAGTACGACCAGATGCTGACCGACAGCTCGTTCGTGGTGAACGCACGGGTGGCGCTGGTGGATGTGCCGGTCAACAGCACCGGCACCACGATGTCGTTCTCGCTGTGGGCGCGCAACCTGCTGGATGAGCAGCACCTGTTCTACAAGATCAACAGCGCAGCGCTGGGCCAGAGCGGCATCTTCAACGACCCGCGCACCTTCGGCCTGGATGTGGCCGTCAACTTCTGATTCGACTGGAGACTCCAATGAAGATCGCTCGTACCGAACTCGCCCTGGCCCTGATACTGGCCCTTCCGATGGCTGCCGCAGCGGTTGCCGCTGATGCGCCACAGGCCGTCGCTGCCAGGCAGGTGGCTGCCGCCAACACCAAGCCCGCCGCCGCCGATGCACAGCGGGTGATCCCGCTGCAGGGTGCCTGGAATGTGCGTACCTTCGCTGGCCTGCAGGGCAGCAAAGGGCCGATTCCCGCCGATGCCTTCGTGCGCACCGCCGACCTTGGCCGCCTGACCGATGCCGACCGTGATGCCCTCGTCGCCGCTGGTGTGAAGCTCGACATCGATCTGCGCACCGCCGATGAGGAAGCACAGTCACCGGATCTGCTGGCCCGCGACGATCGCTTCGACTATCAGCGCATTTCGCTGATGGGCACGGAGAAGATGGACCTGCAGAAGATGATGACCAGCTTCCCGGATACGCTGGGCGAGGCCTATGTGCAATGGTTGGGCCACAGCCAGCCGCAGTTCAAGCAGGTGTTCCAGCGCATCGCTGCACAGCAGGATGGCGCGGTGCTGTTCCATTGCACTGCAGGCAAGGACCGCACCGGCATCATCGCCGGCCTGCTGCTGGACCTGGCGGGTGTCCCGAAGGCAGAGATCGTGCACAACTACGCAATCTCCGCGCACTACCTGGAAGGGCAGCCGAAGGACAGCGCGATGAACGCGCAGATCATGGCGTTGATCAAGCAGAATCCGGAGATCGGCCGCAAGATGGCCGGCATGGCCGGTACCGCGCCGGACAACATGGAGCAGTTCCTGGCGGCACTGTACAGCCAGTACGGTGGTGCAGAGGGTTACCTGAAGTCGATCGGGGTCAGCGAACAGGAGATCCAGCAGTTGAAGGTACGGCTGGGGCAGGCTGGCTGAGGGTAGTGCCGGCCGCTGGCCGGCATTCCTTTCAGGTCTGGAAGCAAAAGGAATGCCGGCCAGCGGCCGGCACTACCCACGTCAGCCAGGCATGGCCTGGTTCTACGGCTCGGGTTTCACCCGCACAACCCGTTTCCGGTACTCGTACACATTGTCACCGCGGATACGCTTTTCCTCGGTGCCGGTGACCCGGCCCACCTGCTGGTCCGAGCCGGTCACCGGCTGGGCTTCGATCTCGGTTTCGTGTTCGAACGAATGCGATTTGTCGGTGTTGCGGTAATAGCGGTACAGCGCCCAGTACAGCGCGGTTGCGCCGGCCGGGCCTGCCGCCAACAGCCAGAGACCACTGTCATCACTCATGTCGATGCCACCAGGAAGGCGATTGCGAGGGCTTCAATGACAGTGCCGGTGGCCAGGGCCGCCAGCAGCATCTTCCACTGTTGCACGGGCACGCTGCCCATGGTTTCGCCGGTGCGGCCGTTCACTGCGATGTAGTGCAGCATGCCGCCGTTCTTGCCGGGCTGGTGGTACGAATACAGCCACACTGGCAGGTACATCGACACCCAGCGGGTGCCATGCACCTCCAGCTGTTCCTGTTCCCAGCGCACGCCACGGTTGTAGCGCTTCACCGAGCCTTCCACCTGTGCGCGGGCAATCGACAGCAGCTGGTCTTCCAGTCGCGGCCGCAGCTTTTCCACATCCAGGTTGCGCTTCTCCGAAGTGAAGCCAGCCAGGTACGAGGCGTTCCACTTCACCGCGTTCTTGGTATCGAACGGCAGGATGGTGTTGATGATGTTGTTGGTGTTGGCGCGGGTATCCAGATTGCCGCGTTCGGCGGAGGATTCCAGCGGCAGGTCATCGACGGTGAAATCCACCTGGCGCTCGACCTGGTAGACATCGGCGTCGTACAGGGTGCGCTTGTTCTTCTCGCTGCCGACCGTGTATTCGCGGGTCTTGATCTCGCCCTTGCCGGCCACGGCCGCGCTGACATTGCTGTCCACGATCATATAGGGCAGGAACACGCCCACCACGTTCTCCGGCGTGAACTGGTCCTTGAACGCCTTCAGCGCGAACATCCGGCGCTTGTCGACGAACTGGCGGATGCGTGCGACCGCGTCGTCCTTCTTGATATGGAAGGGCAGGACGGCATCGGGGACGGCGCCGTTGGCGATCTGCTCGTTGACGCCGAACACATGGCGGCACCAGTGGCAGCGCGCCGTCATCGTGCTTTCGGTATTGACCGTGACCTCAGCGCCGCAGCCGGTGCACTTGAACGTCATCAACGCCGAGGTGTCGGCATCGATGTCACGAGCGCCTGAGGCGACGACGGTGCCGCGCAGCTGGTCGATGGCCTCGCCCAGCCCGAATTCCTCCTCGACCCGCGCGCCATGCCATTCGTGACGGCAGTACAGGCAGACCAGAATATCGGTACCGGCCTTGGGCCGGATGTCGGTGGCGCCGCACTTCGGGCAGCGGTTGAGGCCGTCCTTCAGCTCGCTGGCGGAGGTGTCGATGGCGACCGGATCGGGCGCTTCCACTTCATCGCGGATGGCCTGCGGTAGCTTCGAGGTGTCCAGCGGGAAGCTGCCGGGCAGGGGAGGGACGTCCTGCGGCGAACCCGGCCCATCCAGCGACGCCGCCGGCAAGGGCGGCGGCGTCGAGGGCGCGGATCCGGGCAGCGGCGGTGGGCCGTTTCGGGGATCAGACATGGTGGTTGTGCGTCCTGCAGTTACAGGCCCAGCGCCTTGGCCTTGAGCGCGTCGTAGTCGCTCTGGGTGATCAGGCCCAGGTCGAGCATTTCCTTGGCCTTCTTCAACTTGGCCACTGGATCATCGGCGGCCGGCGTGGTCGGCTGCTGCATGCCACCGACACCAAACATGCCCGAGGCCATGCCGACGCCGACCAGGCCTGCCGCGCCGCCGTTCTCGCCGGCGGACTGGATGCCCTGGGCAACGCTGGCCTGCAGGTTGGAATTGCCGCGCGAACCGGACAGCGCATCGGCGCGCTGCACGGTCTTCAGCAGCTCGCGGGTGTTGGCGTCGTACTCGATGGAGACGATGGCGGTCTTGACGATGGCCAGGCCGCGATCGGACTTCCACTGGTAACCCTGTTCAACTGCCGCCGACAGGCTCTGCGCGAAGCCCAGCGAATCCTGCTGCAGCTTGGTGATGCGGTTGCCCTTGCTCGGATCGTTCGTGTACAGGCTGAAGGCGGGAGCCAGCGAACCGACCACTTCATTGAACAGCTGGCTGGCGGCGGCGTTGTCCAGATCGGTGAAGTCGAACACCTGGCCCGGCTGCAGGTAGCTGGCCGGCACGAAGTTCTTCACGAACAGGATCGGGTCGACGATCTTCAGCGTGTACGAGCCACGGGTGACCGCGCCGACCTGGGTGTTAAGGAAGCCGTCGTCCCAGTAGATTTCCGACTGGGTGCCGAAGCGGTTGTCCGGCAGTTCCTTCAGCGAGACGAAATACGCAGCCTGCTGCGAGCCGGGCTGGCCGCCGAACTTGAAGCGTTCCCAGCTCTGCTTGATGAAGGTGCTGACCAGGCCGTCGCCGGCGAAGATCGACTGCGAGTTCAGATCATCCGAACGCCATTCGTAGCCACCGGGTTCGGCGACGAAGGCGGTGATCGCGCCATCCTGGAACAGCAGCAGGCCGTAGCCTTCCGGCACCACGATCTTCGAGCCGTTGCTGATGATGTTGGACGAGCCGCTGGTGTTGGAGCCGCGCCCGGCGTTGGTGCCCTGCGGCACCGCCGCGAACAGCGCGGCGGTGGACGGCAGGCCCGCCGGCACGGTGTAGAAGTCCTTCCACTGGTCGGCCAGCACACCGCCTACCGCACCCTTGACCGCCTGTACCAGACCCATGTCCAACTCCCTGTGATTCGAGGGCAGGCACCATGCCTGCCTAGCTGTGCTGACTATAGTGGAGCCGGCCGCCACGCCGCCAGCATCCCGGCTGACTCCCATTCATCCGGCCAGGTGGCAGACCGCGCCGCAGGCGATTGATCCATCGGCAACCGGCGGATTGGCTGCGACGAGTATCCGGCGCGGATATTCACGTCATTATCATGCCGATTTTCTGGAAACTCGCTCTCCATAATCCAGGGATGCGATTGCCGGGACGTAACTGGGCGGCGCGTCATCGGCAGTGCCGCCCCAGCGCGCACGACCCAGGCCTGGACGACGTCAGCCGTGCCGACCTCCAGCGGTGAAGGCAGTTCCCGGTGCAACGGGAGCGGACAGCGTGCGCGGCAACAGCGGTGCGACCTGCGGGCACGGCATGCGGCGTGGACGTCGCAGCATCCCGCGATGACGCCGGAGCGGCCTGCATCGCGTGATCGCCCGCTGCATCTGCAGTGGGTTGCCATTCCGAAGGGGAGTTTCAATGCACAGGCAAGTCAGTGAGATGCTGCAGCGCGCTTATCGGCCTTATCCGTCGCTGCCCGAACTGCTGGGCGCATTCGTGAAGGAGCTGGCCCAGCACAAGGCGATGCGTGGTGGCGAGGTGCAGCTGCATGGCGACATGGCAGGCATGGCAGCGGGAATGCCGCTGCCGGCCAAGCACGCCGAGCGCGGTCGATCACACCGGGTGCCCATCCGTTATGCCGGCGAGGTACTGGGCGAGCTGCATCTTGAAGGGGAGTGCGGCCCGCTGGACGGCAGTGCACTGGTGCTGGGGGAGCAGTTTGCACAGCGCTGCGCGCACCTGATCAAGCGCTACGAAGCCAAGGCATGGGCCGAGCAGGCACTGCGCAGGCCGCTGCTGCTGGTGGGGGCGGGTGAAGCACTGAAGCAGATCGAGGAGTTCATTGAACGCGCCGCGGCCAGTCGACTGCCGGTGCTGCTGCGCGGGGAGTTCGGTACCGAGAAGATGGAACTGGCTGCGGCGCTGCATAGCGGCGGCCACGCCAGGCAGGGGCCGTTCGTTGAAGTGAACTGTGCGCATCCTGCGGGCGAACCCGACGATTGGTTCGCGCATGCCCAGGGCGGCACGCTGTACTTCCACGAAGTGGACGAGCTGCCGGCGATCCTGCAGGGGCAGCTGTCGCATCGAATCCGCGGCCTGCATGCCACACGCTCCGAAGCGGAGGCGATCCGGCCGATACGGGTCATCGCTTCGACCAGTGCGGACCTGGAACAACGGGTGCGCGAGAAGCAGTTTTCACGGGCGCTGCTGGCCGGGCTGGAGTTCCTCATCGTGGACATTCCGCCGCTGCGGGAGCGGGTCGAGGACATCGGTGCACTGGCCGCACGTGCGCTGGAGCTGCACGGTTTCGATCCGCATGTGCTCAGTGAAGACGTCCTGCTGGCGCTGTGCGCGCATGACTGGCCGGGCAACCTGCTGGAGATGGAACGGGTGGTGGTACGCCTGGCGGTGATGACCGGCGGCCGCTGCATCCGTCGTGAGGACCTGCTGCGCCATGCGCCGGGGCTGGCCGCTGCCAGCACGGACCATGTCCATGAACGTGGTGCATCACAGGCACCATTGCCGGAGCACGACATCGCACTGGACCCCGACGTGCTGGATCCACCCCGCCTGTCGCACGAAGGCCTGCATGACGGGCTGAAGCGCGCCTTGGCGTATCTGAAGGATCATGCCGCCGAACCGGTCACCCTGGGTGACCTGGCCCGCCAGGCGCATGTCAGCCAGTCACACCTCGGCTTCCTGTTCCGCAGCGAACTGGGGACCACCTTCAAGCTGCTGCTGCAGCAGCTGCGCATCGAGCACGCCAAGCAACTGCTGCGCGGCGGGCAACGACTGCGCATCACCGATGTTGCGCTGCAGGTCGGTTTCGGCGACCTGAGTCATTTCGAGAAGAGCTTCCGCCGCGCGGTGGGCGTGAGCCCGCGCAGCTATCGTCGTACTCCAGAGCAATGACAACACCCCGGCGCAGGCGCAGGCCTGCCCGGGGCGCGTGGCTGCCGTCGCGGACGCTATCGGGCGTTCGCCTCGGCGGCACGTTGCACCGCCAGCTCTGCGGCCTGTTCTGCGCGCCGACTGGCTTCGGCAGCCACTTCTAGCGCCGCTTCGGAAACCGCCATGCCGGCACGGACACCTTCGTCACTGGCCGTAACGGCGGCGTCCGCCAGTTCCTGGGCGATCTCCATCGGGGTCTTGCCGGCCGGATACGCCGGTGTCTGCGTGCCGGAAAGCGGGGTCGGGAAGGTCATGGTCTGTGCTCCTGGTGGGTTTGGAGTGGGGGCGCTTTGGTTGCTTCCCCCAAGGATATGGCTCAATGCTGCCTCGGCATCGGCCAGGATCTGCTGCGCCTGCAACCGGGCAGCTTGGCGGCCGGTCGCCACCGCAGCGCTGGCGGCTATGGCCAGCTGCGTGGCGACCTGCTGGGGGCTGGGCCCGGTTGGTCCGGGAGATGCGGCGGTGCTCACAGCTCGCCTGCCAGGTAGCCCACCATCGCCGGTGAGCCGGCATCAGCAAGAAAACGACGGTATCCCAGCAGGGTGATGACATTGTCCTCGACCTGTACGCGCGCTTCCTGATGCCGTCCTTCGATGCGGAACTGCACGCTGGCACCATCCTGGCCGAGCTTGCCACCGGCCACCGGATGCTCCTTCAGGAACGCCTTTGCGGCGTCGAGCTGGCGGTGCACTCTGCTGCGCAGGTGTGCATGGGCTTGTCCCAGCAGGTCGCCTGCCCCGCGATCAAGGCACAGCGCTGCCTGCTGGGCGGCAAGGGAAATGCGCGGATAGCCGATCTGCCGCTGGGCGTCGAGCGTGGCGGCAATGGCGCTGCGCACCTGCTCCGGTGAAGGCAACTGTGGAAGCTGCGGGCCGTCGAGCGAGCCGAGCAGCATCGGCAAAAGGGCACGCAGCAGTTCCGTGGCATCCTCGATGCGTCGTTCCGCGCTGCCGCCGCCGGAGGCCACCAAGCGGTAGAAGTTGAAGTAGTCGACAAACTCGATGGGACGGCGTGCATGCAACAGGGCGAAGCGCGCCGCCTCGGCCTGCGTCTCCCCGGCATCGGCTGCGCCACGCTGCTCCGAAGCCAGTTCGTGCAACTGCAGGGCTTCGCGGAAGTCCAGTTGCTGCAACAACGGCGCGGTGCCTGCGCCGATAGCCGCCAGGAACGGCCGGAACGTCATCAACGCCGTATTGGTCAGCAGGTCGTACTTGTCCAGTACCTCCTGCACTTCGTTGGCCAGAAGCCGGTTGTGTTCGCCATGCTCCTGACGCCGCAGTACATCAAGGTCATCGTTGTCCAGGCTCAGCAGCTTGATCGGGCTGACCTGCAACCCTACCTGGGGCAGCCAGGCCAGCCTGGACCCATGCAGGCCCTGTTGGATGCCGTCCAGCAGGGCGCCTTCGTCAGCGAAGCTGTAGCGGTGCTCAGGGGAGTCGATGGCCCATTGCAGCCATTGGTGGCCACCGTCGATGAGGCCAAGTACGTGCCGGCTGCGCGGGCCCAGCTGGCTGGTCTGCGGAGTGGTTCGACCGTTGATGAAAACGCTCATGCGTGGCTCCTGACGGCCTCACTTGGCCGGAAATCCCTTGAGGACGTTCGCAGCAGCGCTGCCAACGCGGGTGAAGTCTTCGGTAGCCCCCTGCATCATGGTCTGCGTCTGGGTCAATACCCGCGCATACTTTTCATCGCCGGTGGCCAGGTACTGGGCCATGGCCACGCCGGCGGCGGTAGTGGCGATGGTCGAGACATTGCGCAGGGCATCGGCGGCATCCTGCACGGCGATGGCGGCGGACTGGGCCACGGCCTGGTAGGCCTTGCCGGCACCGCTGGTGGTCACCACGGTCTCGGACATGGTGGCCGTCTGCACCTGGTTGATCACATCGATGACCTGGGCGTTGACGTTGCGCGGGTCCATACGGGCTCCTTGATGGGCGGGTGCGGCCGGGCAGGGCCGGCGCGGTGTCAGGCCGGGGCGTCAGCGCCGTCGGCGGACGGGTGCGGAGTGGAGTCTGGCGCGGAATCCTGGACGGGACCCGCTGCTGGATCCGGACCAGGCGTGGAGTCGGGCGCAGGATTGGGCGCGGGCGCCGTGCCGTTGCCTGCAAGCTGCTCGAGCGTGTGCAGGCTGGCGTTGGCGGCCGCAGCATCGGCAGTGGCACCGTGGGTCTGTGCCTGCAGGACGCTGATGGCGGTCTTTCCTTCTGCGGTGGCCGCGGCGATGACGGCCGCAGGCGAAGGGGGGGCTGGCACCGGTCCCGGCAGGGGGATCACCTGCGGCGGTGGCGGCGGAGGCGGTTCTGGAGCAGGCGGTGGCACCGGCCAGGGCGCGTTGATCATCTTCGCGCAGGCGGCGGTGACCGCCGCGTTGCTGACCATGCTGGCCCCCTGCTGGCGGGCGACGGCGTTGTGCATGCCAGTACCCAGCGTTTCCAGCAGCACCATGTCCAGCATGCTGAAGGACTGCGCGGGTCCTTGCCCCACCAGCAGGGTGGAGGCCGCGCTGACGCTGTCGACGATCTGGCTGTTGACGGTGTTCTCAGTGCTCATGACGGAACGGCTCCCTTCTGGATGATCAAGGCAAGGACCTGCGCCAGGCTTGCGCTGGCGGTGACCTGGCCGCGCTGCTGGTTGGCGACGGCGTTCTGCATTGCAAGGCCGATGGTGTCGGCCATCGCCAGGTAACTGGCAGACATCGCGAACGATGGTGCGAGAGCGATCGCCAGTCCGGATCCGCTGCTGGTTGCATCCAGGAGGTAGCCGATGGCAGGCGATGTGGGCATGGATCAGGGGCCCGGCGTGACGCCGTCCTTGGCGGGGGCGCGGTGGCTGGCGTCACGCCGGGCCGACACGTCAGCGCAGACCCAGGATTTCGCGGGTGGCCACGCCGTTGGACGCGGTGTCGATCGCATACAGCGTGGACACGCCCTGGGTGGTCGAGGCCTGCATGGTCACGTAGGACTGCTGCTGGTTGTTGGTGGCGTTGTGCGCGGCGTTGGACAGCGCCTGGCTGGTGGCCACGAACAGATTGCCCATTGCGATGGCTGGCGCATCACCAAGCACCTTGGTGTTGACCTGCGAGACCGAATCGGTGATCTGGCTGTTGACGGCGGTGGGAAATGCCATGGTGGAAACTCCTTGGATGGACAGCACTACAGGAACGGAGACTGCCGGCACTTACTGGATTCAGCCGAGAATCTTCCGGGTGGCGGCGCCGGTGGCGCCGGTATCGATGGCGTAGAGCAGCGCGACGCCCATCGTGGTCGCGGCCTGGGCCGTGACGTACATCTGCTGCTGTGCGAGCGTCGCGTTGTGGGCGGCATTGGCCAGCGCCTGCGCGGTGGCCTGGTAGAGCGTGCCCATCGCCGTGGCCGGCGCCACGCCCAGCACCTGCAGGTTTGCCTGGCTGACCGAGTCGGTGATCTGGTCGTTGACGGCCGTGGGAAATGCCATGGCTCAGCTCCTTGCCTGGCGGCGCATCACGCGCCGAGGATCTGCTTGGTGGCCACGCCGGTGGTGGCGGTATCGATCGCGTACAGGGTGGCCACGCCCATGGTGGTGGCCGCCTGCGCAGTCACATAGGACTGCTGCTGGGCACTGGTGGCGTTGTGGGCGGCGTTGGCCAGTGCCTGCGCGGTGGCCTGGTACAGATTGCCCATGGCCACGGCGGGGGCATCGCCCAGCACCTTGGTGTTGGCCTGGGTGACTGAATCGGTGATCTGGTCGTTTACTGCGGTCGGAAAAGCCATGTCGAGCTCCTTGAGGTTGGCGGGTCAGCTACGGAACGACGGATCAGGAACCCAGGCCGCGGACGCGGGTGCTGAGGATTTCCTTGCTCGCCACGGCGGTGGTGGCGGTATCGATCGAGTACAGCGTGGCCACGCCCATGGTGGTGGCCGACTGCGCGGTCACATAGGACTGCTGCTGCGCGTTGGTGGCGTTGTGGGCGGCGTTGGCCAGTGCCTGGGCGGTGGCCTGGTACAGATTGCCCACCGCCACGGCGGGCGCATCGCCCAGCACCTTGGTGTTGGCCTGGGTGACCGAATCGGTGATCTGGTCGTTTACCGCGGTTGGAAATGCCATGTCCTGCTCCTGCGAAAAGGTGGAAGTGCGTGGTATCCAGCGTCACGGTGCGTTGTGCGTAACTGCCTGTGCTTCACCGTGGATGCAGAGTAGAAAGAAGCGTTGTTGGCGGATTGGTGGAATCGACGGAGAATGCGGGGGAAATGGTGTGAAGAAGGCAGGGGCGATGCGGGTGATGCCGTTGTCGGACCATCGATTTCTCCGCATCGTCCGTCGGTTGCCTACTGCTGTTCGATGTAGCGGGCCATGCGCAGATACCAGTCGATGGACTGGGAATCGGCGAAGCGCCGCTGCCTGTACTCCCAGGCGGCAATCGCCGCAGCCCCGACAGGCACGGGCACGGGAACCGGCACGCAGCTTTCCGGAATCCGGGTGGCCTGGTACGCCCCCAGGTACGCGCTCAGCTCGTTCTGGGCCACGGTGCTGACGATGTCCAGCTCCCAGTCGACTACCGCCCCGGCGGTCGGCCGATTGAGCCACGTGGGACGGGCCATCAGATTGACGTTGATGTTCGTTGCCAGCTCCGCGATATCCTGATCGGCGGGAATGTCGAAGCACACCAGGTAGAACTGGGGGCCCTGCGGTGCGGTCTGGAACAGTGTATGGAATGCCATTGCGAAGGGCGCTCCCAGCACGATGCCCGTCTCTTCCAGAAATTCTCGCCTGGCTGCGTCTTCGGCGGCTTCCGCATCGCCCATGCGCCCTCCTGGCAACGCCCATTGCCCGGCTTGGTTGACCAGCGTCGCTGGCCGGGTACCGGCCCAGTTGCGAATGCGCTCCAGCGCAGCGTTGACCCGAGCCTGCAGACCCGCAATCGGCCACACAGCCATATCAGGCACGGTCAGCATGACCCACGGCGGCGTCGGTGCTCCCGGTGCTGCCGGTGGCCACTGATCGGCGCCCATGCGCGCTGCGCGGTTCACCGCGGTGAACACGGCTGGCACTGCGGCCTGTAGCTGGTCGAGGGCCTGGCCGGCATTGCTGACCGCCGCGACCGCCAGATCGATGGCCGCACGGGTAGCGGCGCCGGTGGCCGGGTTCAACCCGGGCCAGGCCGATTTCGCTGCGAGAGCGGCATTGCCAAGCGTGGTGTTGATTGCGGTGACGGCCACAGCGAGGGCGTCGGCGTCGACCGGTGCGTCGGCGGCCACATTGGCCACCGTCACCAGCGCAGCGGCCGCTTCGGCGACCAGTACCGGCGCCGCATATCCGCTCCACCATGCATTGGTGATCTGTTTGCGTGCGATCAGGTACTGATTGCCTGAGCGAAGGGTTGCATAGACCTGCGTCATTTTGTTTCTCCAGTAGTGGACAGCGAGGAATCTGTAGCCAGGGATCCGTCGTGGGGAATGCCTCGGTGCGGGCGGCGATCCGGGCGGCAGCTCAGTGATTGCGATGCTCGACCAGATAGGTGAACTCAAGCCGCGTGTTCTCGCGCGGCGGAATGGGAGCAAGCAAGGTGTCGTAGCGGGCCTCCCAAGGAGGGGTGTTGCGGCGGTCGAGGAACGGGCGTTGCTGCTCGTCCGGGAGATCCGGCTTGCCGGGCGTGTCGGGGTCGAGCTCCTTGAGCCTGATGGCCAGCTGCGTGGCAACTTCAATGACTTTCTCGCAGAGGATCTGCCTGCGCTCGGGCTCGGCGAAGTCCTCCAGGTCGGTCCATTCGATGGTCGAGCCCATCGCCTTGATGCGATCCATCCCTTTCCAGTTCAGCAGCGCGTCTTTCCATACTTGGGGCGTTGCCAGCACGTCCGGCAGCTCGGTAACGGCCCATATGTAGGTCTGCAGGTTCTGGGTGCGCAGCACATCCAGAAGCGACGCCTTCAGCCAGATGCCGGTCAGGTCCTTCAGTGCGCTGTGATAGGGTGCCCACTCGCTATGGGTCACCTCCGGCTCGTCGGCATCGATCGCGCGGGTGGAGCCGGCATCCCAAGCCTTCTGCTGCAGCGCCAGTTGCGGCGTCTCTCCCAGTTCGGCCAGGGCTCCGGTCAGAAGCTTTCCGACGACCAGGTAGAGCAGCGCGGAACGGGCGATGTTGTCGGGACAGAACAGCTTCTTCGCAAGAGGTTCCTGCTTGAGCGCACGTTGATACCGGCACCACGCCTGAAGGAGCACGTGCCGCCAGTACCACGCCGTGATTTTCTGCCCTGCCTTCTCACCCGTGAGTGCCTCCTGGATGCGGACGGACTGCGAGTACTTCTTGTCATGGGTCTTGTGCATCATGTAGAGGAAATAGCCGCTCAGCGTCATCGGCAGATTCATCTGCGAGGCGTAGCCCTCCGACCAGAATTTGCTGCAGCGGGCCAGGATGATGCCCGGCGTGTAGCTCTCCCAGTCGGGCTCGCGCAGCTTGTGGCGCAGGAGTGCTGCGGGAATGTTGATGCCGTCATCCACATTGCCCACGTTCAATCCTTCGCCGACCTCCTTCCAGCCGGAGTAGTCGACGGCCTTGAATGCCACGGACTCCAGCTTCAGCCGCCGGGTGTTGATGTGGGTGTTGAGCAGCTCGACGAGATTGAGCGCGAACGGCTTCGCCCAGTCCCCCAGCGTGATGGCATTGACGCCCTGCGTCTCGGCACGCTGAATCGACGTCTGCAGCATCGCCACCAGCTGCTCCTTGAAGGCATAGGCGTCCTCGATGGCCTCGAAAGGCAACGGCGGCGTGACAAGTTCGAAGACGTTGCCGGAATCGGATTCGAGCTTCCACGGTTCGGTTCCGACGATGTCGAAGCAACCTGCGACCACATGGGTGAATGCGAAGATCACGCTGTCATGCGTGCAGAATTCGATCTCGATGCCATACGTGTTATCGGTCAGCGCCTCGCCACCCTTGCCAATCGTGATGCCCTGGACCTGCGGGCGCGTGCTGACGATCCAGCCAAGCCGCTTGTCTTCTGTGATGATTGCCATGCGAAAGCCCCTGCATGAGTGCGCGACCGGGAATGGCCGGCTCAGGGGCATGCTAGAAACGGGGAGACTGCGGGAATCGGCGGAATCGACGCGCAATGCGGGGTCATCGCGCGGATGTGTGCCGATGCGGCGGAATCGACGACGACGGCGGGCCGCAGCCGCGCCATCGCCGGGCCGCAGGCGCTAGAGCATGTACGGAATCTTGAACGCCAGGGTGAAGTCCGGCGCATCCGGGGTCAGGCCGATGCCGAGCAGGGTCACCAAGGTGGTGTGCTGGTTCAGCGCATAGGTCACGCCCAGATTCAGTGACGCTGCGTTGGCGTCGCTGCCGATCACCTTCATCCACTTGCCGCCCTCGAATCGGGTGGAGGCACGGGCGCTGATGCGGTCACTGAAGGACAGGCTGAGGCTGGTGCGCTCGTTGAACGCGAACGCCACGCCTGCGCCGAAGTACACCGAGCCGCCCAGCTTCACGTCGCCGGGATTGACCGTGTCCGGATTGCTGTCGATGTCGTTGAACCCGCGCGGAATCGAGTGCACGTAGCCGATGTTGGCGAACAGGATCGCCGGATCGGCGGTCTTGACCATCGACAGGCCGACATTGGCCTGCCACACGCCATTGCCGGTGGGCTGCTCACGTGGCACGGCGAAACGGATGTAGTCATCGTCGTCGCGCTCGATCACTTTCCAGTCCAGGCCGTAGGGCGCTCGCCCGGTTGGCGCGGTCACGCCGGCAGTGAGCACGGTTTCCGGGCGCCAGCCGCGCTCGCCGAACAGGCGGTAGTTCGCACTCAGACCGATATCACCCAGGCCGTTGCCGTTGGTTTCCTCCTGCGCGATGGCCGCTGCTGCGCCACCGGCACCGCCCTTCTGGTAGACCGTGCGTCGCGCCAGGTAAGGCACATCCAGATTCAGCGTCAGGTTCGGGCTGACGCCCCAGCGAGCCGCAACGTTGTAGGTCAACGAATCGGATTCGACGTTCTCGATGGCGATGTTGCCTAGGAAGATCGCGTCCAGGGCAAGGAAGCCGTTGAGGGTGAGCTGCTTACGGTCGTAGCGGGCGTAGGTGAGGCTGTTCTCGATGGTGAAGCGCCGCGAGAACAACGCGGATTGCTGCTGCTTGACGTCATCCACGCTGCGCCTCGACTCCTGCTTGGCCTGCTGCGCCTCGGCGGCGGTGCTGGCGTAGCCTTCGCTGCTGGGTGGAACGGCCGCGGCGGCCGCCGCGGCCAGCGGCGCGGCGGGCGTGGCTGTGGCTGGGCCCACCCGGCCACTCAATCGCGCCTGCATCGCCTGTACCTGCATGTCCAGTTCGCGCAGCCGCCGCACTTCCTGTGCATAGTTGGATTTCAGCTGCTCCAGCTGGTTGGCCAGGGCCTGCACGTCAGCGCCGTCGTCGCCTGTGGGCGGTGCGGCGAGCGCGGTGCCCGCCAGTGCCGCCAGCGCCAACGGGGTGATCCTCAGAAGGGTGTGCATGTTCGTGTCCTGCGTTGTGAAGCGCTTCCCCCAATGCCGCGCCGCGCTACTGGCCCGGCCCCATGCCGCGGTTCAGCGCAATCGCCTGGGCCACGTTCTGGCTCAACGGCAGGTTGCCGCCCACGGTGTCGCGCACCAGCTCCAGCCGCAGCTGGTTGCTGGCGATCTGGCCGTCACCGGCCAGGGCAATGCCCTGGCCGACACTGCCGTTGCGTATCCATTGCTGCACCAGGCCCTGGCCATCCACCTGCAGGAGCAGGCGGGCCTGGTTGCCATCGAGCACCGCGGTCGCGGTTGCACCGGACTGCTGCGCGCTGACCGAACGCGCGCCATCGCTCACTGCAGAAGGCACCTCGCCATCACGCACGCTCAGCGTGGTGACATTGCGGGCGACATTGCCATCGCCGGCTACCTGTACGCTCTGCACCAGGCCGCTGGCGTTGGCCAGGCCGCTGCTGTCGATGCTGCGGCCGCGGGTGTCCGGCAGTGGCGCATCAGCAGCGGTGACATGCACGCTGGGCTGGAAGCTCAGCTTCGGCGCACCGCCGCCGCGGAAGTCCATGGCCAGGGTCAATGCGCCTTGCAGGGTGGCGCCGTTGCCGGCCTGCCACTGCGAAACCATGGTCACCCCGAACCAGGCCACGTTGTTGCCGCCCACGGTGTAGCGGCCTCGCATCAGGCTCAGTTCCGGGTCCGGAATTTCCTTCAGGCCGCGACCGGGCGTGCCCTCTGCTGCCTGCAGGGGCAGGGTAGGGAAGGCCAGCAGCAGGGCCATCATCAGCGGTTGGCGGAACATGGTCGAACCTCCTTCAGAACAGGTCGGCGTGGCTGAAACCGAAGTCGACCAGTTCGGCATCGGTGATCGGCCCCTGCCGCGCATAGAGCGCGCGCGCACTGGGCCGTTCGCTGGGTTGCAGCAGGGCGGTGTTGCGATCGAAATCGCTGCCGATCACCACGAACACCGCGCGTGATGGCCAGGCCGCAAGGAATTCAGGCAGCGCCAGGCTGCGGTTGCCCAGGATCGGGTCGGCCACTTCCACGATGCCGTTGCGCACCTGCTTGAGCACCACGAAATGGCGGAAGCCGCGCACGTCCATCAGCACCAGGCCGGGGACGCGCAGGGTGCGCAGACGGGATTCGTCGATACGGTAGCCGCGGCCGCGCATGCCCAGCGATTCCACGTAGCGCTTGATGTCGAGCAGCGAAAAGCCGCGCTCGGCCACCAGTGCGGGATCGGAGACCCCCATCATCCCCTCGATCACCGTCGCCTCGTCGGTATCGAGGTGGTAGGCGTGGCGCAGGATGGTGGCCAGCGCAGCCGCCCCACAGCTGTAATCGGTGTGCTGGCGCACCACGTTGCGGTAGCGCCGCTCCTGCATGCTCTCCACCTTCTGCTGCAGCAACGCGCCATTGGGCAGTACGCCGCTGAAGCGCACCTCGCCCGCCCACGCGGAAGTGGTACCCAGCAGCAACAGCATCGCGAGCAGGTGCATCGAGAGGCGGCAACGGATCATCACGTTCTCCGGCAGCAGGGGGGAGCCCCTGTCCCAAGGGGGAGGAGGAACAGGGGCTCCCGGGAACCCGGCCATTGGCGGACGGCCGGGGTGTTGCGCTTACTCGCCGCTGCCACCACCGCCACCGGTGCTGGGCTGGGCGACAGCCAGGGCCAGGCTGTTGGCCTGCAGGTTGCCGGTGCCCGCCGCCACGTTCACGCCGATGTTGCCAGAGGCGCCAGAGAAGGCACTGCCGGACAACGCCGAGGTGTTGGTCGCGTTGACGTTCACCCAGCGCGTGGTGCTGACCGTGCCACTGAGGCTGGCGTACAGATCGGCCACGCCCAGTTCGACGAACTGGCTGGTACCGCTCTCACGCGTATCGAAGCCCAGGCCGCCCACCCCCGGCCGGTTGGGGTTCATCGTGGCGTTCTGGATTTCGTTGTCCAGGTCGATGTGGCCGGTGCTGTTGCCGCCCGGGTGCGGTAGCTCGCCATTCCAGGTGTCCAGGTAGTAATTGGCCATCTGGTAGGCGTTGCCGGTGCCGCGGTAGGTGCCGGCACCGTAGGCCAGGGTCAGGCCGCTGACGCCGCCGCGCATGCCGACCTGCACGGTGTCGGTATAGGACTGCACGAAGCCGGCGTTGCTGACCGTGTTGCCGGTGGAGACCTGGTTGGAGCTGATGCTCGACTGCGCCACCGCGGTGGTCGCTACCGAGGCCGCGAGCGCGTTCTTCTGCTCGTTGTTGTTGCCCGAGGCGATGTTCACGCCGATGTTGCCCGAAGCACCACCGAAGGCATTGCCGCCGAGGCCCGCGGCGTTGGTGACGCCGGAGTTCATGGTGGCGTTGCCGAAGCCGGCCTGGTTCACGAACACCTCAGCGTCGGCCATGCCGAAGCTGAAGGATGCATCGGCAGCGGACAGCGACGCGGCGTTGTCCTGGGCGTTGTTGTCGCCGGACACCACGTTGAAGCCGAGGTTGCCCGAAGCGCCGGCACCCACGCTGTCACCGATGGAAGCACTGTTGGTGACCAGGCTGTTGCTGGTGGCGTTGTTGCTGATCGACTGCCGGTTGTCGATCACCGCGATGGCGGCGGAGTCGAGATCAATGTCGCCGGTGATGTTCGGGTCACCGGAGAAGTTGATGTCGGTGCTCAGGCGCAGGTCCTTCTCCAGGTTCACGTCGACGCCGTGGTTGTTCTTTTCCTTGCGTTCGTCGGCCTGGATGTTGCTGTGCTTCTGCACATTGACGTTGACGGTACGGTTGCGTACGTCGTTGTCGGTATGGTTGTGGGTGTCGTTGCGGGTTTCGCTGACGGTGTGGTTGTGGTTGATGTTCGCATTGGCGTTCTGGTTGTCCCAGCCATTGGCCGCAGCGGCGGTCGAGGCAGTGGCAATCGCCATGGCGAGCATGGTCTGTTTGACGGTCGCTTTCATGGTGCCCTCTCTCTCATCAGGTGGTGCATCGGTTGGGTGGTTGTCACGGGCGGTCCTGCACGACCAGGCCAAGCACGTTGGCTGTGTCGTTGCCGCTGCCCGCGATCTGATTGAGTTGCAGGACCCCGTCGAATCCCCGCAGTGCGGTGCTGGCTACACCGGCGCTGCGGGTCCCCGTCGCAACGCCGCGACCGGCGTCGTCCCGCCCCCCTGCCAACGCGGAACCTTCGGCGGCCAGGGCCGTGTCGTCGGATTCGCGTATGCCCTGTCGAGCCAGCGTCGCGCTGACGACGTTGAGCGTCGTGTTGGCGATGCCGCTGGCCTGGTTGATCGAAGCGATGCCGCTGGCACCGGCCAGTGCGTTACCGCCGATGAGCGCGGACGCCTCCATCGGCGCCGACAACACCCGGTTGCCGCGCTGCAGCTGCTGGGCGCTGATCGCTACGTCGGCGCGTTCGCCGTGGGCGATGCCGCGCAGATTGGCCTGCAGGTTGAGGTCGCCGGCGGCCTGGTTCACGGCGATGGCACCGCTGGCGCCAGCCAGTGCGTGGCCGTCGATGCGGGCGACGTCGAGATAGGCGAGCATGCCGCTGTAGTCATCGGCCCGGGTCGCCCAGGGCGCTGCAGCGAGCAGCAGAAGCAACCCGTGCAGGGCCTTCATTTTCCACCTGCCGGGGCCGTGCCCTGCAGCGGGAACTGGGCCAACGCGCCGCGCACCGTATCGCCGATGCCGCGGGTGCTGTTGCCCACCGCGCCCAGCGGGCCGCTCATGGCGCCGCCCAGGCTGCTGCCGACCATGCCATCGCCGCCACGCCCCAGGGTGCTGCCCAGGGCCTGTTGGGTCACGCGCTCTACCGTTGTGCCGCCAGGCGCCGCGACCATGGCAGTGTGGCCTGCACCCATCCCGGCATAGTCGTCGTCGCTGAGCTCGTCCATGCCGGTCGAGGCGCCACCGCTGCCGAGGGCCGCGGCGATCTCGCGCTGCGGCTTCGGGTCGGCAATCAATGCCATCCCCGGTGGCGCCATGCGATAGGCCGGACGTGCCGAGACATCGCGCAACAGGACGATTTCGCCCGGTTGCGGCTTCACCCCTTGGCGGGCGCCCGATGCTGCCGCAACCCCCGGCAGCAGCAACAGCAGGACGGCCACTGAGGGGCCGAGTCTGCGAAGAACTGGGGTGACACCGTCCATGCCGATCTCCCGCGATGGGTGCGGCGGAACCACGCATCAACCGTGCCAACTGCAGAAGGCCCACCAGGCAACACGGGACGGACACGGTGCGAGGCATCGCTGCTGCCAGGGTGTTACAGGCACGTCGAAGAAATGTTGCGATTGCGCCGCGCCAAGCGCCGCAGGGCAAGGCGCCCGGCGGACTGTCGCATTGTTGTTACAGGTGTCGGCGCGGACTGCAACGGTGCGGCTTCAGCCGTGCATTCCTTGACGCGGCGCTCATTGCGCTGCCGTTTAGCGAAGCGCTAGGATCCGCCCAACAAAGGCCGCCGCGGTGGCCGTAGAGGTCCCGGCGGAGGGTGGCACGCCGGTGATTGGCTGACAGTCCGCCGACGGTGTCCGGATGCTGGGGGAAGCATGGCAGCGGTCCCGGAAGCTTCTACATCACGTTGCGTGCTGTGGTTTGGTGAGCCGTCGGCCAGCGAGCGCAGTGCGCTGGCTGCGGCGGGCTGGTATGTGCGCAGCATCCATCCTGATCCGGCCATGGCGATCGGCCTGCGCGGACGCGATCGATTGCTCGCCGTGCTTGATCTACGGCACCTGGATGCAGCCGCGCTGCAACTGCTGCTGCCGTGGATCGAACAACATCAGCACCTGCCATGTCTGGCGGTAATGCCGCCGAGTCCAGGTGCCGCTCCGCCCGCGTGGTTGCCGTTGCTGCAGCGCTGCCTGGCACGTTTTACGTTGCCGTTCGGGCTGCAGGACATGGTCAGCGCAATGCGCCAGCAGTTCGATGCTGACGACCCGCCGCCGGATGAAGCGTGCAATGGCAGCACGCCACGTGCACTGATTGGCGAGAGCCCGGCACTGCACGCGGTGCGTACCGTCCTGCACAAGTTCGCACCGGTCGAATTGCCGGTGCTGGTCACCGGCGAGACCGGCACCGGCAAGGAGCTGGCAGCGCATGCACTGCACGCGCTGTCAGGCCGCGCCGGCAGGCCGTTCATTGCGGTCAACTGCGGTGCGATCCCGGCCAACCTGGTGCAATCGGAACTGTTCGGGCACGAGCGCGGTTCCTTCACCGGTGCCGACAAGCGCCAGATTGGCGTGTTCGAGTCGGCCCATGGTGGCACCGTCTTCCTCGACGAGGTGGGCGACCTGCCCGCCGAAGCACAGACCAGCCTGCTGCGGGTGCTGCAGGAGGGCACCTTCGAGCGTGTCGGCAGCAGCCAGCCCCTGCGCGCCGATGTGCGGGTGCTTGCCGCGACCCATGTAGAGCTGGAGCAGGCAGTGGCGCAGGGGCGGTTCCGCAGTGATCTTTACTACCGGCTCAACGTGTTGCGGCTGCCGATGCCGCCGCTGCGCGAGCGCGGAGGCGACGTGCAGCTGTTGGCCGAGCACTTCCTGCGCTGCTTCCGCCTGCGCCATGCGGTGCGCGCACGTGGCTTCGCCCCGGCAGCGTTGCAGGCCCTGCGGCGCTTCGACTGGCCCGGCAACGTACGCGAACTGCTCAATCGCGTGCAGCGGGCGGCGATCATGGCCGAGGGCGAGCTGATCAGCGAGCGCGATCTGGAACTGGGCGCACCGGCCCCGAGCTTGCCGGGTGCGATGCTGCACGACGCACGCGGCCAGGCCGAGCGCGATGTGCTGCTGCAGACCCTGCGCCAGACCGGCTACAACGTCTCCGAGTGCGCGCGGCAGATGCAGATCTCGCGGGTCACGGTGTATCGCCTGTGCCGCAAGCACCGGCTGGAACTGCCTGCGCAGCGCTGATCAGCCGGCCGGCAGGTGCTTGAACAGGCGCAACGGCTTGCCCGCGACGCGCTCGATCACGCCCTTGGCTTCCAGGTCAAGCTGCACCGCCTTCAACCACCAACCGGCGGTGGCCCCTGCCGGGAACAGGGAGGCGGGCAGGTGCGGCAACAGCGCCTGTTTCGCCTGCGCAACCGTCAGGCCCGGCGGTTGCGCAGGCAAGCTCAAGAGCAAGGCGTGGCGCATGGCGAGATACTTGGCGCGATCCACGCGCTGGATGTGACCGGGCGTGGTGATGCTTTCGATCTCGATCCGCTCGGGCTCAGACATGGCTGTCTCCGGCGACCTCGATGCGTGGGCTGCGGAAGCCCATGGCGATCCACGCCTTCATCAACCGTGCATAGAACCGCAGTGACCGGGTCTTCAGGTTCGGCACATCGTCGGGAAGGGCAGACGCATCAGCAAGATCACTGACCATCGTCCGCATCTCCACGGCGGGTCTTGTCGATGCCGGCCACAACAGGCCATACAGACTCAGCCAATGGCCGCCGCTGAACTCCAGGAAAAGCGGCGTATTGCAGCAGCTCGCCAGGACGCGGCGGCTGCCGCCCCTGCTGGACAACCGCAACGCGCGCAGCAAGGGATGTCCTGCATCGATGCTGACGCGATCCTTGCGATGCATTACGAAATGCGTCTGGCCATGCGGGCCCAGTACGTCCGGTGCTCGAGGCATCGACTGCAGCATGGCGCCGGCCTTGCGGCAGCTGTCGCAGCAGCATTCGACGGTGGCAATGGGCTGGCCCGTGGCGGTCAGGCGGACCTGGCCGCAGGCGCAGGCGAGGGACTGATGGGAGGGCATCTACATTTTCTCCTGGGGTATTCATTCTCTCGACGAACCGGGGCTGCGGAAATCGACAACATCCACCGTCAAGGGCGCTTCATCTGGTAGCGGATGCGGTACAGATCCAGCCCTGTGCCGTCCGCGCGCCGCGCCGAATAGGTCAACGTGTCGGGTTGCGAGCCATCGAGCATCGCGCCGTAACTGTCGCCGGAGGCATCGTTCAAGGGGGCCGGCAACGCATGGCCCGCGTCATAACGGCCCCCATGAACGTAGGCAATGAACTGGCGCACCGGTGCATTGCCGAAGTCCAGAGCGCGGGCAAACACTACCGTTCGGCCGTCGCCCAGGAAGGTGGCATCGAACTCCTGTGCCGCGGTGTTTAGGTCTCCGGGCAGCGGCCGCGCGGGCTGCGCCACGCCACGGACCATCGCTGCGACGTAGAGGTCATGGCCGCCCGCACCGCCTGCACGATTGCTGGAGAACAGCAGTGTGCCTGCGTCCGGCGAGAGCATTGGCGCGAACTCATCGGCCGCGCTGTTCACTGCGGGGCCAAGATTGACCGGCTCCCCGAATCGACCCTCGCTACCCATGCTGACCCGATACAGATCGTCGCCGCCCTGGCCGCCTGCACGATCCGAACAGAAGTACACCACACTGCCATTGGCGGAGAACGCGGGATCGAACTCACGTCCCGGTGTGTTGAACGAGACCGGCGTCGCCGGTCGCCAGCGCTGCCCGTCGTGGCGCGAGACCCAGATGTCATACCCACCCGGACCTCCGGGCCGGTTGCGGCTGAACCACAGTGCGGTCTTGCCGTCGGGGCTCAAGGTCAGTCGAATCTCGTCGTACTGCGTGGAGGCAACGCCCGGGGCAAAGCGTTCGCCGGGGCCGACGATCTGCAGCACCCTCGATGGAGACGCGGGAGGCGACGCAGACACCAGCAGCATCACGGCCAGCAGCGCCTTCATGCCTGTCGCTCGAAATCGCTGACCCAGTTGGTTTCCCAACTACGCCCACCATCGGTCGAGGCCGCCTGTTCCCAGCGCGCCGAACGCGGTGTGATGCGTGACCAGATCACCCGCGTCTGGATCGCTCGCCCGTCGTGCTGGTCTTCGCCGAAGAAGCGGCCGACTTCGGCCTCGAAACCACCGCGCAGTGGTACGCCGATCCGGGTCGGCTCCCGGCCATCCAGCCACCAGCTCAGCCAGTGCCGCTCAGCCGCGTTCCAGGCGCGGATGCCCATGCCACGCAGCGGCGCTCCAGGTACGTGCATCAGATTGTCACCCACGTTGCCGAAGCCTCCCAGTACCGGCCAGTTGTGCAGGGTGCCGTTGAACACGTCCCAAGCATCGCTGCCTGCCAGCCGAGCGCGCAGGCGACGATGGCGCACGTTCCAATGGCCCACCAGGAAATCAAAATCGCCCGGTGCATCCGGCAGCCTCGGAAGTGGAGAGGGGGCCGCCGCAGTGCGGCGAAACCAGTTGCGCCAGTTCACTTCCCAGTGCGCACCGGCATCGTCGGAGAATGCCTGTTCCCACCACGGCTCCTCGCCGTGGATGTCATGCCAGCGGAACCACACGTCGATCGGGCGCCCGTCGATCCGGTCGGTGCCGCGGAAGCTGCCGGCATCGCCCTCGAAAGCGCCGCGCACGGGGGCTTCGATGTGGGCAGGGTTGCGGCCATCGATCCACCAGATCGACCACATGGAAGACACCGGATCGAACGCACGCACGCCCAGGCCCCTGTAGGGGCCCGAAGGCAGCGCCATGACGTTGTCATCGATGGTGCCGAGCCCGCCCAGGGTCAGCCAGACCGCGCTGGAGCCAGTGAAGGACTCCCAACGGGTATCGCCGGCCAGGCGCTCCTTGAGGCGTTGGTGCCGGACCTGCCAGTTGCCCTGCAGCCATTTCCAGTCTTTGCTGTGGCTGGCCAGGGCCCACCCGGAGGGCAGGACGCTGGACGCCGCCGCAGCGGTCAGGGTGGCCAGGAACTGCCGTCGATCCATGTGCGTGATCCCCTACCGAAGGTGCCTCCATCGTTGCGGGTGCGCGGGGGATTGACCACGCAGATATCGGGGCTCAGGCTAAGTCACACTTATGGTCACCCAACGCCAGCTGCCATCGCTTGCCGCCATCCGCGCCTTCGAGGCGGCGGCGCGGCTGGGCAGCTTCGCGCGTGCCGCCGAAGAGCTCGACACCACTGCGGCATCAGTGAGCTACCACGTGCGGCGGCTGGAGGCCCAGACTGGTACCTGCCTCTTCCTGCGCCACGCACAGCATGTGGAACTGACGGTTGCCGGTGCCAGCATCGCGCAGGAGGCTACAAGGGCATTCGATGCACTTCGTGCCAGTTTCATGCGTGGTGCGGACATGGATGCAGCGCGACTGCGCCTGTCCGTATTGCCAACGCTGGGCACCAGTTGGTTGACGCCGCGACTGGGCGGCTTCCGCGCGCGTCACCGGCAGCTTGTGCTGGAGCTGGATCTATCGGCGGAACCGCAGGACCTGGCAGCGGGTCGTTTCGACGCGGCCATCCGCAACGGGCATGGCGACTGGCCCGGCTTGCAGGCCACGCCCCTGTTTCCCAGCGTATTCACACCGCTGTGCGCACCGTCGCTGCTGCCAGCCGCACGTGACCTGGGTCGTGGCGGGCTGGATGTCGCGCTGCTCGGGCGACCAGACTGGTGGGCAGTCTGGTTCTCCGCTCATGGACAGATCCCACCGCCGGCGCGGGAGAATTTTGTTGCACCATTTGCTGTCGAGCACCTGGACATCGGTGCGGCGATTGCGGGGCAGGGGATCGCCATTGGTTCGCCGATCCTGTTCCAGGCAGAGCTGGACAGCGGGCGACTGGTACAGGCTCATCCAGGTGTGGCCAGTGACGGCCGCAGTTTCTGGTTCGTGGCACCAACTGCGCGCAGCGGCAGCATCAAGGTCAGCGCGTTCCGCGATTGGCTTGGCGAGCAGGCGGCTGAGGCACGACGTGCAGCACGTCATCATCTGGCCAAAGCGGTGACGCCATGAACCAGAGCCCCGAACTACTGCGGCGCCTGCTGCGCGCCAAGGACCGGATGGACCGCGCCAGCCACGAAGAGTGGTCAGTCGCGCGCCTGGCCGAGGTCAGTGCGGTCTCGCCGGCGCACTTCGCGCGCTCGTTCAAGCAGGCCTTCGGGCTGCCGCCACACCGCTACCTGCTCAGTCGCCGCATCGAGCGGGCGGTGGCCATGCTGCGCGACACCGATCTGCCGGTGACCGAGATCGCCGCCCAGACCGGCTGGTCCAGCCTGGGTACGTTCGGCCGCATCTTCCGTGACATCACCGGCGATAGTCCGGGCAATGTGCGGGAGCGCGAGCGCGCCGGCCAGTCGATACCTGCCACCGTGCCGGAATGCCACGCACGTGCCGCGCAGCGCCCGGACCTCAACATCGCAGTTTTGGAGAAGCGCCGCCGGCAGGCGGTTGCTAACGTGGACCGCACCTGAGGGAGGTCCCATGACAAACACTGTGAACACGGTCGGCCTATATGTGCGCGACCAAGATGAAGCGCTTGCGTTCTACGTCGACACGCTTGGCTTTGAGGTGCATACCGACGTACGCAATGGCAGCTATCGCTGGCTTACCGTACGCAGCCCCGGCCAGGACGGTTTCCAGCTGGGTCTGTTCGTGCCAGGCCCGCCCACCCATGACGCGGCTACGGCTCTGGCGCTGCAGCAGCTGGTGGCCAAGGGCGCGATGCCACCGCTGGTGCTGGCGGTGGAGAACTGCCGGGCGCGCCATGTGGAATGGCTGGCCAAGGGCGTTGAGTTCACCCAGGAACCGATCGAACGCTATGGTGCGGTGGATGCGGGATTCCGTGATCCATCCGGCAATGGCTGGAAAATGATCGAAGCGCGGTCCGAGGCGAGGCGCCAGCAATGAATCGCGGCCACTGGGCACGGCCTGTGCACCGCTGGACATCGATTGTGTTCACACTGGCCGTGGTCGCCAATTTCGTGGCGCGCGCGATGGGGCAGGGCGAGCCATCGGCGTGGATTACCTATGCGCCACTGCCACCCTTGTTCCTGCAGCTGTTGACCGGCCTGTATCTGTTTGCCCTGCATTACGCAGGCATGCGCCGCAGCGCCTCGCTGGGCGCTGCGGGCTGAGAGCGGATCAGGCGACTGCGTCGACCGCATGGGCGGCAAGCAGGGCGGGCAGGTCTTCCATGCGCTGGAAGATCACCTGCGCGCCCGCGGCACGCAGGGCCTCCGGCGTACTGTGGTGCGGACCGCCTTCGCTGAAACCGAATACGGTAGCGCCAGCGGCCACACCGGCCGTTGCGCCGGTCACGGTGTCTTCGATCACCGCGCAACGCTTCGGGTCCACGCCCAGCGCAACGGCTGCGGCCAGATAGACATCCGGATGCGGTTTGGTGTGCGGCATGTCCTGGCCGCTGAACACGTGGGCACCGAAGGCATCGAGGATGCCAACCTTGCCCAGTTGCAGCTTCACCTTGTGCAGGTCCGCACCGGACGCGCAGGCGATCCTCCCGCCGGTGGCGGCGGCGATCGCACGCACGGCCTCGGGCGCACCCTGGATCGCAACCAGGTCGCGTTCCAATGCCCGGTTGCGCTGCTGGCGGAACTCTTCCAGCCATTCTTCGGTGAACGGCTTGCCGGTGCGCTCTTCGATCAGCCCGGCCAGATGGGCCACGGACTGGCCGAGGAAGACTTCACCCGCCTGCGCAGGGGTGAGTGCCCAGCCGCGCTCGGTCAGCATCTCCGAGAGCACGCGGGCTACCAGCGGCTCGGAATCGACCAGTACGCCATCGCAGTCGAACAGCACGGCATCGAAGGGGAAACGGGACATCTACAACTCCTGGGGCAGTGCAGCGGGGCAATCACCCGTCATTTTCCCACAGCCGCGCAAGCGGGGCACCCGTGGCCATGCCGGGCGCCCCGCACCCCTGCATCAGGATGCTCAGCCGAGATCGCAGCCAGCCGGCTGCGGCCACGTGGTGGCCGGCAGCATGTTCTTGAGCGAAGCCGGTGCGTTGATCGCCACGTAGCTGGTACCGAGCAGCTCTTCCAGGTCGGCGATGGTCACCAGATAGTTGTCCAGGCTGCCGAGGTTGGCTTCATTGGGGATGATCCAGCTGATTGCCTTTGCGGTGCCGGTGTTGGGGTCTCGGGTGATGATCGTTTTCCAGAAGAACTCCGGCGTGGGAATACCGTGGCTGGCAAGGAAGTAATCGTTGGACGCGTCGCCGTAGACCACGCCGCCGTAGACATCCACCGGCGCGATGTCGCGGTAGCACTCGGCCACGTTCTCGGCCTTCACCCAGATGCCCTGGTTGAAGCTGGATACTTGCGGGGCGATGTTGCTCATGTAGTTGGCGCGACGGATGTAGGTCGCGTTGTAGTCCATGTGATTGGAGGTCACCAGATGGCCGCGGTCATAGCCGCTGCGGATGCTGGCATACGACGCGGTGCTGTTCTGGCCGAGGCAGCCGGCCGGCAGGTCCGGGTCTTTGTAGAAGCTGGACGGGCGCGCGGCGGAGCCGGTGTCGGCGGTGAGCGTGTACTCGTAGCGGGTGGCGCTGTGGATGCTGCAGTCGTAGGTGAGCACGAAGCCGCCCTTGTTGAGGGTGACGACCTGGGCCTGGGCAGCGCCGGCGAAGGCACTGAGGACGAACGCGAAGAAGAAACCTGCAAGGCGCATTGCGATTCTCCAGCAGAGGATTCAGGACGCAGCCGTCCGCCACGACCGGGCCTGAGCGAGGTCACGTGAGGACACTGCGGAGTCGGGTAGTGCGGAATGCGTGGGGCGTAACCGCGATGACAGGGCCGCGGAGGCCGTGCGGTGTCGTAAGCGTCACAAGCTGTCGCCTTTCGGTCAACGACGAAAGGGCGAAGCTGTGACCGCGCGCAAGCACTGGACCTGTGTCAGATTTCGTGGCGCGTGGATGAAACGCGCGCGTGCTAGGGCATTTCAGTAGTGCAGCGCTGCACTGCTGCTCATGGCATCCCCCATACCGGTGCGTATCGAATGGGTGTCATCGCCGTGTCATCAAAAACTGTGCACTACGTCAAATTTTAAGGTAGTGTCGATTCCGCTACCGGGGGGTAGCGGGGTGCATGGCGTCGGGGACTACGCGCCGCACCTGCAATTGAAGCACCAGACATCACAGCGCCGGCGCTGACGCCGGCGTGCATCTCGGGCTTTCAATGGAAGGGGTATTCGATGCGCAATGCATGGATCAAACGAAACAAGTGGATCGCACTGGGCCTGGTCGCAGGGGCGGCATTGGCTGCGGCGGCGGTGAGCGTAGGCGGCATGGCTACGTCCACGCCGTCAAAGACGGGCAATCCCTCGCTGGATGCGCGCGCCGGTGGTCCTGCTGCGCCCGCTGCCGCCGGGCCAGGAAGCGGTCTGGGCGAGCTCTCGCACCGCTACATCGTGGTGTACCGCGAAGAGCCATTGGCCACCTACAAGGGTGACATCCAGGGTCTTCCCGCACCGGAACGCAAGCGTCCCTCCGCCAGTGCCGCGCGCGCCGCGGCAGCCACCGGTAGCGTTGCCACCGACCGTATCGCGGTGCAGGGTGCCCGATCACGTGACTACGTACGGTTCCTGGCTGACCGCCAGAGCCAGCACGAAGCGCGCATCAGCTCGGCACTCGGCCGCAGCGTGAAGGTGGAGCGCCGCATGCAGCACGCGATCAATGCATCGGTGCTGCAGATGAATCCGCAGGAAGCCGAGCGCGTGCGTGCATTGCCGGACGTGCAGCTGGTGGAGGAGTACCGCGAGTATGAGCAGGATACCGACGTCGGACCGGGCCTGATCGGCGCGTCGGCACTGTGGAGTGCCTCGCCCACGCCATTCCGTGGCGAGGGCATCGTCATCGGCGTCATCGATTCGGGTATCAATTTCGGTAGTCCTGCGTTCACTGCCCGCGCCGAAGATGGCTACGAGCACATCAACCCGCTGGGCGCGGGCAATTACCTGGGCACCTGTGCGCCTGGTGGTGCCGATGAGGGCCGCTGCAACAGCAAGCTGATCGGCGGCTACGACTTTGTCTGCACCGCACCGGGTAATCAGTGCGGCGCGGCCGATGTCCGCGAGGAACCCGGTTTCGGCGATACCAACGGTCATGGCAGCCACACCGCGTCGACCGCGGCTGGCAATCCGCACATGGCGTCGTATCGCGGCAACCAGATCCATATTTCCGGTGTTGCGCCGCGCGCCAACATCATTGCCTACGACACCTGCTACACCGAGATTTCCACAGGCCGCGGCCTGTGCCCGAATACGTCGACACTGGCGGCGGTGAACCAGGCGCTGGCCGATGGCGTGGTCGATGTCATCAACTACTCCATTGCCGGCGGCACTGCGCCCTGGGGCGAAGCGGTGTCGCTGGCGTTTCTCAACGCGTCGGACGCAGGCATCTACGTCGCGACCTCGGCCGGCAACTCCGGTCCGGGCCCGAACACGATGGGCCATCTGGAACCGTGGACCGGCAGCACCGCCGCCGCCACCCATGGCCGTGGTGACATCGAACTGTACGCGGCGGTCAGTGGCCCGGGCAGCGTGCCGCCCGCACTGGGCGTCATCCTGCTGACCGAAGGTTCGGGCGGCGTGCCGTTCAGCACGCCGATTGCAGCGACCACGCCGCTGCGGGTCAGTGCCGGCATCGACAGCGCCAACGATGGTTGTGCGGCCTTCCCGGCCAACACCTTCCAGGGTGCGATTGCGGTGATCCGTCGCGGCTCGTGCAACTTCAGCGACAAGGTCAACAATGCCGCCGCCGCGGGTGCGATCGCGGTACTGATCGGCAACAACCAGCCGACGCCGATCCTGCCGAATGTTGCCGGGGCCACGATTCCGGCCTTCGCCATCGATCAGGCCGATGCCGACGCGTTGAGGACCTTCGCCAGCAGCGTCGGCAACACCGCCACCGCTGGCATCGCCTATCCGGCGACCAAGGTCAGCAACACGCCGGACGTACTGGGCGATTTCAGCTCGCGTGGTCCCGCCGGCATATTCGATCTGGTGAAGCCGGACGTCACTGCGCCGGGCGTGCGCGTGCTCGCCGTGGTCGCTGGCAATGAAGTGACCGGCTCGGAAAATGCCGTTGGCCTGATGGATGGAACCTCGATGGCATCGCCGCACCATGCCGGCGCCGCGGCCCTGTTGCGCCAGGCCCGTCCAGGCTGGACCGTGCAGGAAGTACGTTCGGCATTGATGATGACCGCACGCCAGGAAGTGCTGAAGGAAGACGGCGTGACTCCGGCCGATGCGTTTGCGATGGGTGCCGGTCGTATCCAGGTCGACCAGGCGCTGCGCGCGGGGTTGGTGCTGAACGAAACCAAGGCCAACTTCCTCGCCGCCGATCCGGGCAACGGTGGCAACGTGGCTTCGCTCAACATCGCCAGCATGGGCAAGCGCACCTGCACCGACAGTTGCAGCTTCACCCGCGTGTTCCGCAACGTGCTGCCAACCCGGCAGACCTGGACGGCGAAGGTGCAGGGCCTGACTGCCGTTGTCTCGCCGTCGGTCTTCACCCTTGCGCCGGGCGAGAGCAAGGCGGTGCGGGTGATCGTTACCACCGGATCGGTACCCAACGATGGCAGCTGGCGCTTCGCCAGGCTGACTCTGGCACCGCAGGGCGGCGATACCAGCCAGCCGCTGCTGCGCTTGCCGATTGCGGTTTCGGTACCGCCGCCGCAGATCGCAGCGACGCCGCCGTCGAACACGCTGAGCCTGCCGGCCGGTGGCAACGGCCTGTTGAACCTGCAGATCGCCAACACGGGTGGCTCGCCGCTGGAATGGCAGATCGACAACACCGGCGTGGGTACGCGCACCCTGGTCGCACAGGCACCGAACAATGCCAACGGCCGCCGCTCCACGCGTTTCACCGACGCTGCCACGGTCGGCGCACGCGCGCAGCTGTCTGCAGATGACTTCACCCTCGGCGAGGCAACCGGCATCAGGCGCATCGTCGCCGATGGTTTCGTCAACGGTGGCAGCCTGGCCACTTCGACCAACATCAACTGGTCGATCTACCGCGATGTCGCCGGCAATCCGGAAGGCAATCCGGAATCCAGCCCGCAACTGGCGGTGTGGTCATACACCTCATCGGCAATCGGTGTTGGTGTAAGCGCGTCCGGCTTTGCCAGCATCAACCTGGACCTGGCGGCGGCGGGACAGAACGTGAACCTGGCGGCAGGGCGCTACTGGCTGGTGGTTTCGGTACGTGCGCCGCTGGCAACCAGCTGGTTCTGGTTCAATGCCACCAGCGGCGACAACGTCTACCGAAGCGCGATCATCAACCCTGATGGCAGCGGTGCGTGGTCGGCCACCAGTGGTGCACCTGGCCTGGCGTTCGGCCTCGGCGGCAGCAATTCCTGCGGTGCCACCTGGATCGGCGCACCGACCCGTGCCCTGGGCCGCATCGTGGCCGGTGGCAACCAGGCCACGCAGGTATCGATCAGCGCCGCCGGGCTTGCACCCGGCAGCTACTCCGGCTTCGTCTGCGTGGGCAGCAACGACCCGATCACGCCGAAGACCGCCGTACGCGTGGCGTTGACCGTGACGCCGTAGGGCGACGCGGGCACCCGGACCGGCCCTGCGCAGGGGCCGGCCCGGATCCAACTGTTTCCGGCGCTGGCCGGGAACCTTCCTTGATGGACCTTGGGGGTACCGTGAAGACGATGCACAAGCACATCCTTGCCGTGGCGCTGGCCATGGCAACCGCGCCGGCGTGGGCCGGCGATACCTGCCAGCTGGACGATGGTTTCGGCGGCGTGTCCAACGGCGGCGCCAGTGCCGGTGGTGCCGCCTCGATGGCCTGCGGCAATGGTGCCGATGCCAGCCGCGATCTCTCGGCCGCTGTGGGTACCGGTGCCAGTGCCAGCGGCACCGGAAGCACCGCCATCGGCGCTGCCAGCAGTGCCTCGGGCAACCAGAGCGCTGCAGTGGGCGTAGGCGCATCGGCCACGGGTGCCAACAGCAGTGCGATCGGCGACAGTTCGACCGCCAGCGGAGACTTCAGCAGCGCCAGCGGCTCGGGCAGCTCCGCCACCGGCTCGTTCGCCACGGCATCGGGTGCCGGCAGCAATGCCACCGGCGAGAACAGCACGGCCGTGGGCAGCCTGTCCGAAGCCAGCGGCGCCAACAGCAGCGCCGTTGGCAACGGCGCGGTGGCCACCGCCAACGACAGCGTCGCACTCGGTAATGGATCAGTGGCTGACCGTGCCAATTCCGTATCCGTTGGCAGTGCCGGCAACGAACGCCAGTTGACCAACGTTGCTGCCGCCACCCAGGGCACCGATGCGGTCAACCTCAACCAGATGAACACCGCCAACGCGAGTACGCTGTCGTCGGCCAACAGCTATGCCGATGCGCGCGCCACCGCCACGGTCAATTCGGTCAACGCGTATACCGATGCGAGCAGCGCGGCAACGCTCTCTTCAGCCAATGGCTACGCAGATACGAAGGCTGCAGCTGCGGTGACCACCTCCAAGGCCTACACGGACGCCAGCAGCGCCAGCACGCTTTCATCGGCCAACACCTACACCGATACCAAGTCCGCGCAGGCGGTAACCACTGCCAATGCCTACACCGATCAGCGCCTGGCCCAGTTCTCGCTGGACAACAACGGCCTGCGGCAGGAGATGGAGCGTCGCCTGCGCCACCAGGACCAGCGCATCGACCGCATGGGTGCGATGAGTTCGGCGATGTTGAACATGGCCATCAACGCCGCTGGTTCGCAGAGTCCGCGCGGCCGCATCGCCGTCGGCGCCGGCTTCCAGGGCGGTGAGCAGGCGCTGTCGGTCGGTTACGGCAAGCGCATCGGCGAGCGCGCCTCGTTCTCCCTGGGCGGTGCCTTCAGCAACGGCGAGAAGTCGGCCGGCATGGGCTTCGGCGTGGATCTGTAAGCGCACGGTCGGGCAGGGGGCAGGTATCGCCCCCTGTTCAGCCTGCAACCGCGCGCAACGTGCCGCGAACGTCATGTTGCGTCGCAAGGTGTCAGCCACCATTCGCACTGGTACGGTCCGACCCGTTGCACCACCAACGACGGGGACAGACGACGATGCGCAAGATATTGCTGCTGTTGATCCTGCTGACAGGGCTGGCGCCCACCGCCTGGGCGGCCACGGTCAAGACTACCCACCGCACCATTCCCAGCTGGGATGGAACGCCTCTCGGGGCCTTCGTCATCGAACCGCAGGACGCGGGCAGCGGCCGCTATCCGCTGCTGGTGATGCCCAGCAGCTGGGCAGTTCCGAGCGTGGAATATGTGGGCGTGGCACAGTCATTGGCGCGACGTGGCTACGTGGTCATCAGCTACAGTTCGCGCGGCTTCTGGGAATCGGGCGGCGCCATCGACATTGCCGGACCGGCCACGGTCGAAGATGTCAGCGCCCTGATCGACTGGGCGCTGGACAACACCCAGGCTGATCCGGCGCGGATCGGCGTCTCCGGCATCTCCTACGGCGCCGGCACCAGCCTGCTGGCAGCGGCGCGCGACCCGCGGATCAAGGCGGTAGCGGCCCTGAGCGGTTGGGCCGACCTGCAGGCTTCGCTGTACAGCAACGAGACCCCCAGCGCACAGGGCATCGCCCTGCTGGTGGCGGCCGGGCTGGCCACGGGGCGCCCAGGTGCGGAGCTGGCCACGATCAACCGCAGCGTGCTGCTCGGCAACTACCAGGGTGCGGTGGATTCGCTGTTGCCGGTTGCGGCTCAGCGCAGCCCCGGCGCCAGCATCGAAGAGATCAACGCAAACCAGCCAGCCATTTTCCTGGCCAACGCGTTCAACGACAGCCTGTTCCCGCCGGGCCAGCTGGTGGATTTCTTCAATCGCCTGAAGGGGCCCAAGCAGCTGCAGCTGCGCCACGGTGACCACGCACTCAACGAGGCCTTCGGTGCGCTGGGTGTTCCCAATGAGGTCTATGACCAGGTGGGGGCGTGGTTCGATCACTACCTGAAAGGCACGGCCAATGGGATCGAGCGCCAGGCGGCGGTGCAGCTGAAGTCGCAGAAGGGCAGCTGGAGCCGCTATCCGGACTGGCAGGCCACCAACAGTGGCGCCGTCAGCTACGGGCTGACCGCACCGGGCGGGCTGCTGCTGCCCACCGGTGGCCTGGCAGAGAACGGGCGTACCACGGGCTGGAACTATCGCATCGGCAGTGGTCTGCTGACGGCCGCCAACTCCGGCATCGTGATGGCGTCTGGCGCGCTGCAGATGATCAATCTGCCACCGGGGGCCTACGTGCCGTTCGTGGGACGCAATGCCGCCGGTGTCTGGCAGGGGCCGATCTACTGGAGCGCACGGCGCCTGGATGGTGCCCCCGAAGTGCGCGTGACCGTCACCCCCAGCCGCGCCAACACCACGCTGTATGCGTACCTGTACGCGGAAGATGTGCTGGGCAATGGCCAGCTGATCAGCCACAAGCCCTACACGCTACGCGGTGCCACGCCGGGCCAGCCGAAGACGCTCGACCTGCGCCTGGAGGCGAGCAGCTGGAACATTCCGGCCGGCAGCCGCCTGACCCTGGTGGTCGATACGGTGGATCTGCGCTATGCGGGCATCAGCCAGCTCGGTGGTGCGGTGACCTTCAGTTCGCCGGCCAATGCACCTTCGGTACTGAAGGTGCCGTTGCATTGATGGGGTGGTGCGCCCGTTGCGGCGGGCTCGGCACAGCAGGCCGGAAAGCTGCCAGACTGCAGATTGATCCAGGGCAGGGTTGAATCGATGACGATCACGGGGCTGCTGATGGGTGCGCTGCTTGCCGCTCCGGGCGCGCAGGATGCACCGACCGACTGGTCGGCCACACTGATGAAGGATCTGGATGCCGTCGACGCGGCCATGCGCGGCAGTCATCCAGGCATGGTTGACCGGCAGAATCCCGGTTTCGTTGCACAGCTGGACGATGCGTTGGCGCTTGCACGCTCACGTACGGGCCGTGTCGGCAGTTTCGCCGGGTACTGGTGGGCGATGAAGGGCTATGCGGCGGCGTTCAATGATGGCCATGTCAGCCTCAATGCACTTGCCGGTGCGCCCGAGCTGCCGACACGTTGGCCCGGCTTCCTGACCGGCTTCGACGGCGACAGGCAGGTGGTCATGACCGTGGAGGGTGGCCCGGGCCATCCGCCACTGGGCGCGCGATTGCTGTCGTGTGATGGCATTGATGCACAGACACTGGCTGCACGCCGGGTGGGTGACTTCAGCGGGCGCTGGAATCTGCAGGCCAGCCGCATCCTGACCGGCGGCGAAGTGATGCTGGACCAGGGCAATCCGTTCGTGACTACGCTGCACTCCTGCATTTTCGGAGCGGGTGGGCATGAGAAGGCCTATGCGCTGCAGTGGAAGCCGCTTGACCTGGAAACCCGCAAGCAGCGCCTGGCCGACACCCGCCGCAGTTTCCGCCCGGCCAATGATTGGCACACGATGCCCGATGACGGTTACTGGATCACTACCAGCAGCTTCAACGCCGACCCGACCGAGCAGAACTTCAGGGAACTGACCGGCCTGCTTGAGCAGCTTTCGCTGAAAACCGAAGCGCTTCAGCAGGCGCCGCTGGTGGTGCTCGACGTACGTGGCAACAGTGGCGGTGCTTCGCAATGGAGCATTGAACTGGCACGATTGATCTGGGGGCGTACCGCCGTGGATGCGCTGCCTGACCACAGCTGGGTCGAATGGCGGACGTCCGATGCCAACATCGCCCAGCTCCGCGGGTTCCTGCAGAAGTTGAAGCAGGCGCCCGACGCATCGCCCGAGCTGCTGCGCATGCTGGAAACCGTGACGGCGGGAATGACACAGGCGGCTGAGAGAGGGGAGGCGCTGTGGCATGACCCTTCCAGCATCCCGGCGGGTGAGGCATCGAAGCCGGTCCGTGCCGGATCAACGCGCAGCGGCAGGGTGGTGGTGCTGGCCGACGCCTCCTGTGGCTCGGCCTGCCTGGATGCACTGGACCTGTGGAAGCAGCTGGGTGCAGAGCAGGTAGGCGTGGAGACCTCGGCCGACAGCCTTTACATGGATGTACGGCCGGAACGGTTGCCCAGCGGGCTGGCCAGGATCTCGGTGCCGATGAAGGTTTTTCGGGGACGGGTGCGTGGTTCGAATCAACCGCATGTTCCCCATCGCCGGTATGAGGGCGACATGAGAGACACTGCGGCACTGGAAGCATGGATATCGGGCAAATGATCCGGGCCTGGCGGCTCGGCAATCAATTGCACCAGAGCGTTAAACCTTTTCATCGGCATCTGCATCCAAGTCGCGATGAGCACAGCGCCCGCTGCGCCACGCTTTGGGAAGGAGCCTTTCAATGCATGCAATTCCTCGCGCAGCATTCCGATGCATGGTGATGATCCTGCTGGGGCCGCTCACGGCCAGCGCTGCGGTCACCGAGATCCCCTTCGAGCTGGGCAAAGACCATCGGATCTACGTCGAAGGCGCAATCAACGGTTCGCGCCCGCTTCGCCTCCTCGTCGATACCGGCGCATCGGCGCTGGCGGTTGCCAGGCACGTTCAACAGGATGCAAAGCTGGTCATTGACGACCAGAGCGAGAATACCGGCTCCGACGGAGTGACGTTTCTCGACTACAGCACGCATAACTCCGTCCAGATCGGCGCCATGCGGCGACCGATGGGAGCCGTAGTGATCGACTACCAGGGGAGACCCTTCGATGCGGTGCTGGGCTGGACCTTCTTCCTGGGAAGGGTTCTGGAGATCGACTACGACCGCAGCGTGCTGCGCGTGCATGACGATCTACCCGAACTCGTCGGGTATGTCAGGGCCAACGTGCGCTGGATCGACAATACCCCGGCCATCCAGGTCGCGCTCAGCAACGGCAGTCGTACCTTCATGCCTTGGCTTGCACTGGACACGGGCAGCAATGGCAGCATCGATCTGGCCTATGCATTCGGTGCTACCCATGATCTGCAGGCGGCGTTCCCGGAGCGGTTGGGAACATCACAGTTCAGCGGCAGCGCGGGCCGCAAGATCCGGGCGGTGGACGTGCGCGTGCCTGTGGCGACCATTTCAAGCCTGCAGCTGAAAGATGCCAAGGCCTCGATCACCCTTGATGACGATGGCTCCGGCGGTGAAGGAATCCTTGGCAGTGAGGCGCTGCAGCAGTTCAATCTCCTGCTCGATACCCGCACCGGCAGCGTCTACCTTCGGCTCAATCAGGGCACTGCGGCGCGGACTGCAGAGTAATCGGGCAACCGGTCCGATCAGCGCCGGACGTCGAACTGCTCGCTCTCCAGCAGCGCCCAGACTTCGGCCTCGCGCACGGGACTGAAGTCCCCGGGAATGGAGTGCTTCAATGTGCCTGCGGCCAGACCGAAACGGACGGTGCTCTCTGCATCAAACCCGGACACCAAGCCATGCAGGATGCCGGCCGCAAATGCATCGCCGCCACCAATCCGGTCAACGATGCCGGGCAGTGGTCGCGATGGTGCCTGTGCGCGGGTGCCGTCGCGCCCGAGCAGCAGCGCACCCAGTACGTGATGATCGGCGCTGACCAGCTCGCGCTGGGTACAGGCCAGCCACTGCAGTTGCGGGAAGCTGGCGAAGGCGGCAGCTGCGGCGGCTTCAACGCGGGCAACCACATCGTCCTGGGCAAAGCGCAGCCCAAGCACCAGTTCGATATCGCGATGATCGGCAAAGATGATATCCGCTTCGGCGAACAGCTCCCGCAGGATGGCGGCAGCGTTGCCACCCCAGCGTTGCCAGAGCGAAGGGCGGTAGTTGCCGTCGAAAGACACACGCACGCCTGCCTTGCGTGCGGCCCGTGCAGCGCTCAATACGGATTCTGCAACATTGGCGCCCAGGGCCGGACTGACGCCGGAAAGGTGCAGCCACTGCGTATCACGCAGCAGTGTCGGCCAGTCATGATCGGCAAGGGTACCGTTGGCGAATGCCGAACCCGCCCGGTCATAGACCACCTCACTGGCGCGCTGCAGTGCGCCGGTGGCCAGGAAATATAGGCCCATGCGGTCGCGGTCGACTTCGCGCACACCTGCCACGCCCACGCCATGCCGTCGCAGCTCGGCCACCGCATGCCGGCCCAGCGCGTTGCCGGGTACCGCACTGACCATCTGCACATCGTGGCCGAGACAGGCCAGTGAGACAGCTACATTGGCCTCGGCGCCCCCCACGTGGACCTGCAGCTGCGGTGTCTGCAGCAGCAGTTCACGACCGGGTGCGCCCAGGCGCAGCAGCAATTCACCGAAACAAACGACGCGGCTCATCGGTTCTCTCTCACTCGGTAGGGGTGCAGCCCAGCATGCGCAGATCGATGGCATCGGCCATGCGCCGGTAGCCCTCGTCATTGGGGTGCAGGTGGTCGCGGGTGATGTCGGCCGGCAGTGATTCGGGCGACTTCGTATCGCGCATTGCGGCATCGAAATCGATGATGCCATCGAACCCGGTCTTCCCGCCGCGTGCCCACTGGTTGATCGCGTTCCGGGTCGCTGCGGAGACCGGCTCATAGCGCTCGGAGCCGCCGAATGGCGTCAACGTACCCAACCAGGCGCGGATGCCATGTGCCTGCAATCGCGTCGCCGCCTGCTGGTAACCCAGCAGCATGTCTGCCACAGTGCGGCCCGGCACCGGCTGCGCACCGCCGCCATGGCGGATATCGTTGATGCCTTCGAACAGGATTACCTGGTCGGCGTCGGCCACCGCGATCACATCGCGGTCCAAACGTGACAGGGCGCTGTGGCTGCGGCCATGGTCGAGCAGTTTGTTGCCGCTGATGCCCTGGTTGAGCACCACGAAGCGGTCCGGGCAGGCCTGCTGCAGGCGCTGCGCCAGGCGCTCCGGCCACTGGTTGAAGGTGCCACGGCGGGCGGTGGCGCCTTCGGTGATGGAATCGCCGAGTGCCACGATCACCTGCGGGCGTTCGGCACGCTGTACGAGCACCGCGGAGAACACGTTCTGCTGGTAGCTCAGGCGCACGCTGTCGGCGACCGATGTCTGCCTGCCGTCCGCTACCCGCACCTCGGTGCGGCGCACCGCCGGGCGGGTCGGCTGCGGAAAGTAGGCGGTCACGCTGATCTCCTGCAGCGGCGCCACCGGCACCCGTACCGGGTCGCTCAGCAGCGCGGTACCCACCGGCACCTCGATGACCGCGCGGCCATCCACCGTTACCGGCAGAGGAGCGGACTTGCCGTTCTTCACTCCTACGCGCAGGTCCTCGACCCGTAACGGCGCAGTGCCGAGTTCGTTGCTGATGCGCAGCCGCAACGCGTCGCCACGGCTGCCGATCCGCATGTCCTGGCGCACGGTCTGCGCGGCGAACTGTACCGGTGCCTCGGGCATTCCGTCCTTGCGGTCGGGTGCCGGTGACGCGGTCCATGCGGTGACCCAGACCGGCGCCGCCCATGCGGCGGGGGCGGTCATGGCGGAACAGAGTGTCAATGAAAGTAGAAGTGTCCAGCGCTGCATGGGCAGGAGTCCGGTCAGGTATCAGGAGAAGTAGGTGCCGCCGTTGACGTCCAGATTCGCGCCGGTGATGAACGCCGCCGCATCCGAGGCCAGGAACACCGCAGCGTCGGCGGCTTCGTCCGGCGCCCCCTGACGGCGCAACGGAGTGGCGCCGGCAACGGCCGTGCGTACTTCCGGCTTGGTGAATTCGTCGTGGAAGCGGGTGGCGATCATGCCGCAGCACAGCGCGTTCACGCGGATGCCCTTCGGTCCCAGCTCCTTGGCCATGGCGCGGGTGAAGGTCATCACCGCCGCCTTGGCGGTGGCGTAGATCGATGCACCTGGGCCGCCGCCATCACGGCCTGCCTGCGAGGCGAAGTTGACGATGGCTGCGCCTTCGCGCATGTGCGGCACCACCGCGTGGGTGGTCAGGTAGGTCGAGGTCAGATTCAGGTCCATGACCGTGTGGAAGAACGCCGGGTCGATCTCGGCCAGCGGCCGGCGCTGCACCATGCCACCGGCCACGTTCACCAGCAGGTCGATGCGCTCGCCGAACGCGGCCTGTGCCGCAGCGACCAGGCCGGCGACGGCCGTGGCGTCGGTGACGTCGGCGCGATGCACGATGGCCTGGCCACCGGCCGCATGGATCCGTGCCAGCGTTTCCTGGGCACTGGCCTCGTCATTGGCGTAGTTGATGCAGACGCGTGCACCGGCGGCAGCCAGCTTGATCGAAACGGCGCGACCGATATCGCGGCCACCGCCGGTGACAATGGCCACCTTGTCCTGGAACGACATGTGGGAAACTCCTTGGTTTGCGGGGGAATGGATGTACTTGGAAGAGAAGGAGACCCAAGCTCAGCCGCCGCGACGGTCGAGCTTGTGGATCGGCCCGGTCCACCACCACAGCGCAGCCAGCGACAGCGGCACCAGCGCGGCAACGAGGATGAAGATCGGGGCGTAGGAGTGGCGGGTCAGCACCGGCACCAGCCAGGTGGTGATCAAGGTGCCGGCGACCGCCGCCAGGCCACCCAGACCTGCCAACGTGCCCACCGAACGGCCGTCGAACAGGTCGCCGGGCAGGGTCTGGATGTTGCCGATGGCTACCTGGAAGCCGAACAGCACGGCGGCAATCGCCAGCACGGCCAGCAGTGGCTGGTTGGCCAGCACAGCACCCAGCAGGGCAGGGGCCATGATCACGCAGCCCAGGGTGATGGCCAGCTTGCGGGCGCGGTCCACGCTGTGTCCGGTGCGGATCATGCGACCCGACAGCCAGCCGCCACTGAGGCTGCCCAGCATCGCGCCGACGAAGGGTACCCAGGCGAACAGTCCAATCTGCTTGATATCGAAGCCGAAAGTTTCAGCCAGGTAGATCGGCAGCCAGGACACGAACAGCCACCAGATAGGATCCAGCAGGAAGCGGCAGGCGAGCATGCCCCAGCTCTGGCGATGGGCCAGCAGCTCGCGAACGCCGGCCTTCGGCGCCGCCTCTGTCTGTTGCCCGGCCTGGTCTTCCATGATCAGGCGGCGTTCGGCATCGCTCACCCACGGGTGCTTGTCCGGGCCGGCGCGGTAGACGAACAGCCACGGCAGCAGCCACAGGAAGCCGATGGCACCAACCAGCACGAAGGTGCCGCGCCAGCCCAGCCACAGATACAGGCCGGCGATGGCCGGTGCGGAAATGATCGCGCCGACCGATGCGCCGGCATTGAACACGCCCTGGGCCAACGCACGCTCGCGCGCCGGGAACCATTCGGCATTGGCCTTGACCGCGCCTGGCCATGCGCCTGCCTCGCTGATGCCCAGCATCGCGCGCACCAGGCTGAAGGACAGGATGGAGTGGGTGACCGCATGCAGCGCGATGGAGATCGACCACACGCTGATCGACAGCGCGAAACCCAGCCGCGTGCCGATCATGTCGAACAGGCGCCCGAACAGGAACTGGCCGGCGGCGTAGAACAGCATGAACACCGTTACCAGCAGGGCATAGTCGTCCTTGGTCGCGCCCACTTCCTTGGCGATCTCCGGCCACATCACCGCCAGCGCATTGCGGTCGATGTAGTTGATGACCGTAGCGACGGCGATCAGGCCCACGATCAACCAGCGCACTGCTGAACGCACCGGCACCTTGCGCAGGTTGGCCACCACGGCAGGGCCGTTCACTTTCCGTCACTCTTGCTGCGGTCCATGCGTGCATGGCTGCCGCTCCAGCGGTAGGCATGGCCGTCCACGGTCACGCTGTGCTCGCCCTTGGCGCTGCTGTCGTCAGCCACGCCGAGGGCGATGCGTTCACCGCTTGCCAGGCGCAGCTCGATCACCTCGGCATCGCTGCCGCGGGTGCGCACGATGTCCTTGATGCGGCTGTCGGCGCCGTGCACGTACTCGGCAGTGCCGTTGTACTCGCCATGCGGCTCCAGCACGCTGAAGAACGTGACGTCCTTCTGGCCGTCCACGCGTTGCAGCAGGGCCGGTTCACGGCGCAGGTTGAATTCCGGATCGTTGGCACCGCTTTCCACCAGCAGTGCCTGCGCAGGCGCACTGCTGCCGAAGCGGTAGGTGTAGAAGCGACCATCCAGCAGCCAGGCCAGCGAGCGCGGTTCGCTGCCAGGCTTGCTGCGCGCATCCAGCCACAGATGCTGGTAGCCGTTGTCCCTGCCCAGCACCGGGCGCTGGCTGGTGAAGTGTTCGGTCTCGAAACCTGTGGTGACGATGTGGCCGTTGAAATGCAGCGGCAGGTCGTAGCGCGCAGCCTTCTCGCCGTGTACCTGCAGCAGGTCCAGCACCACCGGCAGGCCCAGCCCGGGGTGGCGCAGCAGCGCCTGGGTGCGGGTGAAAACTACGCCGGGGTAGGCGTCGCGCATCGTCGCCGAGGCAATCTGGGTATCGGCATCGGCCTGGAAGAAACGCACCTGCGGGGCATGTTCCTCGCCGCGCTTCCAGTCGCCCTTGAAATGGCTCTGTTCGTCCACCACCAGGGTGTTGTGGGCCACGGTCTGTTTGGCCCAGCTGCGGTTCTCGGCCAGGTAGATGCCACCGCGCTTGGCTTCCACGTTGAGGAAGCGGGCGGCGCCGTAGTCGGTCACCACAGGGTTGCCGTTGTCGTAGAACAGCCAGTTGAGCTTGTCGAAGTGGCCATGGCCCATGCCCTGCATCGTGTCCTTCTGCACCAGCGCCTGGCCGCGTTCGCCGTTCATGCGCAGGATCGCCAGGCCGCCGCGATCGCCGTCGGGCCCGTCGCGCAGCAGCATCGGTCGATAGTCGAAGGGCTTGGCCTTGTTGGCGGCCAGTGCCTGCGCCACCTGCAGGCCTTCGGGCGACAACAGCAGGCGTTTCTGCTGCTGAGCCACCGACAGCAGGCGGTCATCACCGGTGCGTGCGTAAGCAATGCCGATGCCAGCCACCAGCTCCTCGGTATCGATGCCTTTGTCGAGGATGGCGTCGTTGATCGGGAAGAACAGGCCGCCGTAGCTGGTCTGCACCAATACGTCCACTGCCTTCAGCAGTACGCCATCGCGACGCTGGAAGATCTTCCGCTGAGGCTCGTTGCGCTCGATGGCGTTGGCGAACAGCAGGAAAGGCGCCAACGCATAGCGCTGGTAGTAGGGGCCTTCCTCGTAATAGCCATCGGGCGAGAACAGCAGGTCGATCTGGCGCAGGAAGCCGAACTGGTCGTTCTTCTGGCTGCCACGCAGGGATTTCTCCACCAGCTCCGGGTCGCGCAGCACGTAGCCGGTCATGCCGGTCGCAGCTACCGCCCAGGTTGCATGGTTGTGGATCTGGTCGTAGTTCTTCGGTTCGCTCACCAGGAACTCCGCCATCGGCCGCAACACCTTCGATTCGATGGTGTTGCGGTCCTCGGCAGACAGCGCATCACGGATCGCGTCATAGCCTTGGATGGCGTTGACCAGCCACACCGAATCGTTCAGTACCTGCCAGAACACGCGGCCGGGAATCTGCCCGCGGCCTTCCGGATGCGGCCCAAGCGTGGGGTAGAGCTTGGCGTACTGCAGCAGCATGTCACGCGCGTAATCAGCATAAGCCTTGTCGCCGGTCAGCCGGTACAGCGTGCCGGCCGCCAGCAGTGCCTGGTAGTTGCGCTTGTGCTGTTCATGGGTGCGGCCGCCGCCTTTGTCCTTGGGCACCGGCACGTCGATACCTGCCTTCATCATCTTCTGCAGGGTCTTCTGCGTGCGTGCCTGTTCCTTGGCAAACCACGGGTAACGGCTACCTTCGCTGGCCATCTGCTGCCATTGCGTGGCAGTCACCAGCACTGGTTCGGTATCGGCCTGGCGAGTGGCTGCGGCGGGTGCCGCCAGCAGCGGCGCTGCGGGAAGCAGGGCGAACGGAACGGCCAGGGCCAGGACCAGGGAAACGGACAGCGGTTGCAACCTCATCGATCGACTCCGGTGCTGGTGCGTGACAGGGCAACCTCGCCCACCTTGGGATACCAGTCCACGCCGGTTGCTGTGCGCGCCGTCATCGCCAGGCCGGGATCGGCGCCGACAGTGGGCAGGGCGGGCGCAGGTACCCACAACTCATTGGCGGACTGCTGCAGGGTGACCGCACGGCCTTCGATACCGCCGGGGAACACCGGGCTGGCCTGCGGCGACTGCAGGTTGCCGCTGAAGCTGATGCCGGCCAGCGAACTGGCGGCATCGGGCGGGTTCCTGCTGGTGCGGTTGACGATCAGGTTGCCGGTGAAGCGACTGTTGCTCGCGGCCACCACGATGCCCTTGGCCTCGTCATGGCCCACGCCGAAACTGATCTTCGCCACATCCACGAAGGTATTGCGGCTGATCGTGGCATTCACCACCGGCGCATAGCCGGACAGCGGCGGATCGGCCTGCGCGTCCATCACCGCCAGCGCGGAACGGTTGCTGGAGCCGGCCAGTCGTTCGAAGTAGTTGTTGCTGACGGTCTGGTCGGCATTGATGATGCGCACGCCACCGGTGCCGGCCTTGTCATCGCCGAGGAAGACATTGTCGATCACCCGGTTGCCGTTGCCATGGCGCAGCGTGAGCGCGCCGGCCGAGCGGTAGAACACGTTGCCACGGTAGGTGTTGCCACCCGACTTGTTGCTGACGATTTCGGTTTCGCCGTCGCATCCCTCGAACCAGTTGTTCTCCACGGTGCTGTTGGAGTCGCTCAGTGAGCTATCACTGGTGCCGACGCGTATCGTTTCGCCACCGTTGACGCCCAGTGCCGGGCGCGGCCCGAACCAGTTGTGATCGATACGGTGCTGGTTGTCCAGGCCCTGGGTGGCATCGCGCACCACCACCACGGTGGGGCCGGCATTGGTCTTGCCGCGCAGCTGGCTGTGGTCGAGGCGGTTGTGGCTGCCATAGAAGGAAACCCAGTAGTCCTGGTCGCTGGCATCGGGGTTGGTGTAGTCGTCGATCACCAGGCCGGTGACGCGGCTGCTGCTGGCGACCGCCTTGCTGGATTCGCGGAACGCCACCACCGCGTCGCCGGGTGCGTAGCCGTTGCGGAACACCAGATTGGACACCTGCAGGTAGCTACCCGCCAGGCGCAGGTCCGAGCGTCCGCTGAGGACGACCTTGCCGGCCGTCTGCGCGCGCAACACGATCGGCGCGGCTGCCGTGCCCTGGCCCTTCAGCAGCAACCGGGCGTCGGTCCAGATGCCGTCAGCCAACACGATCTCATCACCGGGCTGCAGCGCCGAGGCGGCCGTAGCGAACTCAGCGACATCGTGGACGAGCCAGCTGGCTGCACTTGCCGCTGAAGTGGTCAGGCACATTGCTAGACCAGTGGCCAGGCAAAACAGTGATGAATTATTGAGTGGGTGTCGCACGAGCCAGCGAATGCGCATGAAATCCTTCCAGAGGCGGCCGTGCCGTCGTTTCAGAGTGGGCTTGCATACCACTTCGGCGTCCTTTGTAAGCCAGCTTTGGCGCAAAGTCATGCTGCACAAGCACATTAAATGGCGGACAAGTGGTATGAAACAAAGGCATTTGAACAATTGCATACCAGTTGGTTGACATTTTCATGTCGCCGTGCCGAAGCTGCATCCCACGCCTGCCGTGCAGGCGATCCTTTGGGAGGAGGAAACCATGCGGCGACCCGCCGGAGCAGTGCACAGCATCTCGTTGTCCCCCACACCGCTGATCGTGGCGCTGCTCGCCGCATTGGCGGGCATACCCACTGCCCAGGCGCAGTCCGGCAAGGACGGGGCGGGGCAGGATCCCACCACGCTGGACCAGGTGCAGGTCACCGGCATCCGCGAGTCCATGCAGAGTTCGATCAACAAGAAGCGCGACGACACCGTCATTGCCGACGTACTCTCGGCCGACGACATCGGCGACCTGCCGGCGCCGTCGCTGGCCGATGCCATCGAGACCCTGACCGGTGCCGCCTCGACCCGCGACAAGACCGGTGCCTCGGAGATCTCGATCCGTGGCCTGGGCGCCTTCCTCAGCAGCACCAACTTCAACGGTCGCGAGATCACCAACGGCAGTGGCGACCGCTCGGTCAACTTCAACATGTTCCCGGCCGAGCTGATCAACACGGTGGCCATCTACAAGACCCAGCGCGCCGACATCATCGAAGGTGGCGTGGCCGGCACCATCGGCCTGGAGACGGTACGGCCATTGGAGTACGGCAAGCGCTCGGCGCAGATCGATATGCGTGGCAGCTGGGCCGAGTATGACAAGAAGTACCGCGACGACGACGGCATCGGCTACCGCGGCACCGCCAGCTACATCGACCAGTTCGAGTTCGGCAATGGGCAGAAGCTGGGTATATCGCTGGGCTTCCAGCGCCTGGAAGGTTCCGATCCGGAAGAGAGCATCACCAGCGGTTCCACCTGGTATGCCTGCGATGGCACGCAGAACGTGGCCAATGCCAACTGTGGCGAAGTCAGTGCACAGGCCATCGCCAACGGTGCGCCGTATTACCTGGTGCCGAGCAGCCGCATCTACCGGCTCAAGCAGGAGCGCAACGACCGACAGAGCGAGTTCGCCGCACTGCAGTGGCGGCCCAATGACGTGGTCGAATTGAATGTCGACTTCGAACACACCCAGCGCAACTGGTACGAGAACCGCAGTGACCTGAGCCTGTCCAATGCGCGCCGCGGCATTACTCAGCGCGAGGTGGACGACGAGGGTATCGTGCGCCACCTGCATGGCAGCACTTCGATCGATTCCACCTCCAACCGCTATTGGCGCGGTGAGGAATACACCGGTGGTGGCCTGAATCTGATCCTGCGGCCAAGCGCGGCGTGGGAACTGTCCACCGATCTTTCCTACTCGCACACCAATCGTCTCGACAGCGAGCGCATGACCCGGCTGCGCGCGAACCAGCGCGACGTCAACAACGCCATCGTGCCCGGCATCAGCAGTGGCGCCACCGGGTACGTGGACTACGACTGGGACTGGCATGGCGAAGTGCCCAGTGTTGCCCTGGCGCCGAACTTCGACCCCAACAACTGGGACGCCTACACCGGCGCGGCGCGCGTCACCTCCAGCGCAACGGAGAACGATCACAAGATCAGGGCCGGCCGCTTCGATGCCAGCTTCATGCCGGAGTCGGGCTTCTTCACCCGCATCAAGGGCGGCGTGCGCGCCAGCCAGGCCGACTACCGCCTGCGAGACAACACCCTGGTGACCGACTACGACCAGCGCGTGTCGGCCGACAAGGCGAAGATCATCGCCGCCAACCAGGCCTGCCGCGCGCCGTTCCCGCAGGATGACTTCATGGATGCCGCCAGCGGCAACACGATTTCGTCCTGGGCGTACTTCGATCCGAACTGCCTGTACCAGTCGTTCCGTGGCAGCCTGGACAGCGGCCTCGATCCGGGCTTCCAGGATCCGAACAATGTCGATATCACCGAGAAGACCCGCGCGCTCTACCTGATGGGCGAGTTCAGCAGCTCGTTGTTCGGGCTGCCGGTGACCGGCAATCTGGGCCTGCGCTGGGTGAAGACCGATGTGCGTTCCGAAGGAGTGCGTACCGGCCTGCGCATTGAAGACAACGGAGACGGCACGATCCGCCTGCAGCCTACCGGCGACTACAGCACCCAGGTGTTCAAGGCGGGCAACGACAAGCTGCTGCCCAGCCTGAACGCCGCGTTCGAGCTGCGGCCGGATGTCCTGCTGCGGGTCGGCGCCTACCGCGCGATGTCCCGTCCGGACATTTCGGCACTGGGAGCGGGGCGCACCATCAACGTCAGCAGTGACGCCACCTATGGCAACCTCGCCGATGCGCTGGATGACATCAGCGCCAGTGGCAACCCGGCCGCACAGCCCCTGATGTCCTGGAACGGAGACCTGTCGCTGGAGTGGTACCCGAACCCGGACACCCTGCTGGCCGGTGCGGTGTACTGGAAACAGTTCAACGGCGGCACCGCCACGGCGCTGGTGCCGGAGACCTACACCATCGATGGACAGAGCGTGACCGTGCCGGTGCGGCAGCAGGTGACCACCGACGAAGACAGCACGCTGACCGGCTTCGAGCTGAGCGCTACCCATCGACTGTCGTACCTGCCCAAGCCGTTCGACGGGCTGGGCTTCAAGGTCAGCTACAACTACGCCGATGCCGACTACCAGACCCAGGATTCGCGGCTGGGCGAGCAGCTGGCCAGTGATGGCACGATCATTCCGGCCATCGTGCCACCGGCGGGTCTGAGCGGTTTCTCGCGGCACGTGCTGTCCGGTTCGATCTACTGGGACGTTGGGCGCTTCAACATCCAGGCCATCGGCAAATTCCGCTCGCACTATTACCAGGACTTCACTGGCAATACCGCTCAGCAGAACCGCTACTACGACGACAACACCAGCGTCGACCTGCGCCTGCGCTACCGGGTAAGCAAGCAGTTGTCGCTGTCGCTGGAACTGATGAACCTGACCAACGAGCCGCGCGTGGCCTACCAGCCGCTTTATGGGAACTTCCGCGAAGTGGTGACCTACGGGCGGCGTGCGTATTTCGGTGTACGATACAAGTTCTGAACAGGGCGGCGCGGCCAGTGGTCGCGCCGTCGCTCCAACCGGACCCTTGCCGGCCGCGGTGGCAGGGCAGGGGCCCGGAGGGAATCGCCAAGGGTCAGCCGCATGTCCGCCAACCGCCTTTACCAGACCATCGCCGCCAAGCTCCGCAAGCTGATCGAGGACGGCGAATTTCCGCCGGGCTCGCGCCTGCCGGGCGAGCGTGAGCTGGCTGAACGGTTCGGCGTCAGCCGGGTGACCATCCGCGAGGCCGAGATCGCACTGGAAGCACAGGGTTGGATCGCCATCCGCATCGGCTCGGGCGTGCATGTGAAGCCACGGCCGACGCAGGTTCCGGGTGGGTTGCCGGATGTCAGTGCCTTCGACCTCACCGCTGCCCGCGCGGTGTTCGAGGCCGAGGCTGCCGCGCTGGCCGCCAGCAACCTGGATGATGCCGGCATCGCCGAACTGCAGGTGCTGGCCGAAGCGCTGTGCCGTCGCGACCTGAGCGACGAGGAAGCCGGTGAGTACGATCGCCGTTTCCATCTGACCATTGCCCGCCTGTCAGGCAATCCGGTGGTGGAGTACTTCGTGCAGCAGATCTGGCGCATGCGCAGCGAACTGCCGCGCGTCACCGAGGTCTATTCGCGGGTCTGCCATGACGATGGCGCCAGCCGTGCCGATGAGCACATGGCCATCTTCGAAGCGCTGCGCGCCCGTGATCCGGTGGCGGCACGCAATGCGATGCGCCATCACTTCCAGCGCCTGTTCGAAGCGATGCTGCAGGCGACCGAAAGCCAGGCGCTGGAAGAGATCCGCCGCCGCACGCAGCAGGATCGCGAGCGGTTCATGGCGACGACGCGGATCTGAACGACCATCCTGAGCGCAGCGCGTTTCACTGCGCTTGCGAGCCGGTAGTGCCGGCCGCTGGCCGGCAATGACACCAGGCCTACGAGCGCGCTGGCCCTAGAACCTTCTGATATCGTGAAGTGGAGTGGAATCAAGGAACTGTCGCCCTGCGTCGTCAGCGATGCACAGGCCGTTCGACAGGAATCTGGTATGAAGATCAGGCTCATCCCCATGCTTCAGGTAGGAGTATTTGCGGAGCGAATGCAGCAGGCCGTTGAGATTTTCAATCATTCCGTTGGCGCTCTTCGGATCAGCAACATCCTTTGCGAATTCTCCCAGCCTGATTGCCTCATTGGAGCGCCGTGATGCATCAACTCTGGCAAGCAACCCGGATGCGTGCTGATGGAAGGGGAAGGCTTCGTCATCGGCCAAACGGCGTAGGCGGAAGATTGCTTCCTCGCTGAACCTTACATCGAAGTCGACGGAGCTCTCCTCGATCAAGGGTGCGCAACTTTCCACGCAGCCATTTCCAAAGACAGCCTCGAACACCGTCATCAGGGCGACAAGTTTGTCGAATCTGCTCCAGATCCCATTGGGCAGCCCCAACCAGAGACCGTCCTTGAAGCGCGTCCAGCGCATGTACTGCTCGGCTTCGCCGCCATCTTCTGCTTGGCTGGCAAAGCGCCCACAGGCTTGCAGGAAACTCAGGCAGTCTGCTGCGGGCATGAAAACTGGATTTGCCCATGCGTCGCCCCGTCTCACACGTTCCAGAGCGTCATTGTCTGGCTCAGGGTCGATGTACTCGACTTGCAGATTCCCGTTCTGAACGTAGGCATAGCTGATGGCACAAAAGCTGATGGCAAGAAGCGCAGGCGTGCCGCCCCCCCACGGAGAAATTGACCATCGGGTACTGATCAACCTGTTGTTGCGCCTCATCGAGCTTTTTGTTTACTCGTGCACCCAGCGACCCCTTGGCTTCGAGTAAACCCCACGTGGCATTGTTCAATTGAACCAGGAAATCGGGAGCATCTTTAGCCGCCCCAACTAGAGGGAAGGGCAAGCCCTGGATCTGGATGGGGCCACCTTGACCTGTGTGAAAGTGAAGGATGCGGCTCACGAAACCCGGGGCTGCCGGCGCGGCAATGACCACCTGCTCCAATGCATACCGGGCATAGACCATGCCAAGGAAGTAGCTGAAGCTGCCTTTCTCGTTCTTCTCGAGCTGCGGAACAAATGGGAGGGCATTGACGCAAGGAGCCCCTGCCACGACGGTAGTTCCAAAAATATCGCCCAACAGATTGACCTTGCTGTAGATGTACGTCCCCAGCTGCTCCCACTCAGCTTTGGTCGTCAAGCCCATGTTGGTAAATCCCGGCGCGGGCACGGCCGCCGGCGGCCCAAGGAATGCAAGGATGTTTCCATAGCCGCAGTCGAGTGCTGCGAACAGGGTGTCGACAGCGTGCGGATGTGGCAGTGGCGAAAGAGAGGGGGGAGCGAAGGCCGCAGCCACGTGTGCATGGTCGTAACTCAGTGGCCACTTCGAGGCGTTGAGCGGCTGCAGATAGAGCTTCAACTCACTTGCCATGTCGCTTCCTTGCTTCATCAAGTTGGGCCAACTTACCCAACATCTGCGAACCGAAGCAAGCCGCAAGACTGCCCCATCTGCGGGGCCTGACGGCCTCCTTCGCCGGCCCGATTCATCCGCCGCTGCCCAAGCCCACCGCGAGATCATGCAGCTCCCGCAGCTTCTTCTTGTTGATCTTGCCCACGCTGGTGCGCTCGATCGAATCCACGAAACTGACCCGCTCTGGAATCGCATAACGTGAGATGTCCCCGGCGCGGCTACGGGCTGCGATCAGTTCGATGATCTCTGCCTCGCTTACTTCACTGCCCGGCTGCCTGACCACCAGCGGCAACGGCCGCTCGCCCCATTTCGTGTCGGCGATACCGATCACCGCGACTTCGTTGACCGCCGGATGCAGCGCGATGATGTCCTCCAGCGCAAGCGATGAAATCCACTCGCCACCGGTCTTGATCACGTCCTTGATGCGATCGGTCACGCGCAGGTAACCACCGCTGTCGATGTTGCCGATGTCCCCGGTGTGCAGGTAGCCGCGTGCCCACAGTTCCGCCGATGCGTCCGGATTGTGCAGGTAGCCCTGGGTGAGCCAGGGTGCCCGCACCACGACCTCGCCGGTGGCGATGCCATCGTGGGCGACATCGTTCATGTCCGGATCGACAATGCGCAGGTCCACCAGCGGTACCGGAATGCCGGCTTTGGTGCGCAGCGAAAGAACATCATCCGTATCGGTCACGGCTTCCGCATCGATCTGCGCCAGGGTCAGCAGCGGGCAGGTCTCGGACATGCCGTAGCCACCGAAGATGTCGATGCCGCGTGCCAGTGCCCGCTGCGCCAATGCCCGCGGCAGGGCCGCGCCGCCGATGATCACCTTCCAGCTGCCCAGGTCCGTCTCCGCCGCGAGCGGGTGTTCCAGCAGCATGTGCAGAATGGTTGGTACGCAGTGCGAGAAGGTCACTTTCTCGCGGGCGATCAATGCCAGCAGGTTGGCTGGCAGATAACGGCCGGGGTAGACCTGCTTGATGCCCAGCAGTGTCGCCACATACGGCAGGCCCCAGGCGTGCACATGGAACATGGGGGTGATCGGCATGTAGACATCGCCGCGGTGCAGGCGTCCCTGGCTGGCCGCGCTGCCCAGCGCCGCCATCCCCGTCAGCGAGTGCAGGACCAGCTGCCGATGGCTGAAGTAGACACCTTTTGGCAGGCCGGTGGTGCCGGTGGTGTAGAACACCGTTGCGCGGGTGTTCTCGTCGAAGTCCGGGAAATCGGTCGTCGCAGTGGCAGCCCGCAGACCGGCTTCGTACTCGGTCACGAAACCGTCTGGCAACGGGCCGCCGGCATCGTCCAGCAGGATGCGCGTGCGCAGGTCTGGCAACTGTCCGTCGATGCCTTCCAGTATCGGCAGGAACTCACGGTTGGCGAGGATCACCCGTGCACCGCTGTGGTTCAGTGTATAGGCGATCTGCTCGGGCGCCAGGCGCACGTTCACCATCATCAGCACCGCGCCGATCATCGGCACGGCGAAGTACGCTTCCAGATAGCGGTTGCTGTCCCAGTCCATCACCGCAACCGTATCGCCGTGCTTCACCCCCAACGAAGTCAGCAATCCGGCCAACTGGCCGATGCGCGCCTGCAGGGTGCGGTAGTCGAAGCGGACCGAATCGCCGTAGACGATCTCCTGGTCAGGATTCACCGCAAGCGGCGTGTGCAGCAGTTGCTTGATCAGCAGCGGATAGGCAGAGGCATCGGGAGCGAATGACATGGGGTGACCTCGTGGGCGGCCTGTCAGTGGCCGGTCTTCATTCGTCCACACTAGCAATCCCGCCTGAGCGCGCCAGCGTACCTAGGTACCCCTGTCCAACGGCAGACGATTTGCTACTCTCGCCTTGCCATGCCGACCCTGCTCATCGCCGATGACCATCCCTTGTTCCGCGCGGCACTGCATCGCGCGGCCGAAGAGGCGGTCGCCGATCTGCAGATCAGCGAGGCCGACTCGCTGGACAGCGTGCTCGAGGTCCTGGAACACCAGCAGATCGACCTGATGCTGCTGGACCTGCACATGCCCGGCAATCATGGGCTTGCCGGCCTTGCGACCATCCGTGCATTGCAGCCGGGACTGGCGATCATCATCGTCTCGGCCAACGAAGAGCCGCAGGTGATCCGCCGCGCAGTTGACCTGGGCGCGGCCGGCTACCTGCCCAAAAGTTCCGGACTGAACGAGCTGCAGTGCGCGCTGCGGTCGGTACTGGAGGGCGAACGCTGGATTCCTGCACTGCTGCGTGAGCCAGTGGCGCGGGTGGCGCCCTTCAGCAAGGATGCCGACCTGGCCGCGCGCCTGGCCAGCCTGTCCGCACATCAGTACAAGGTGCTGAGCCTGGTGGCCGAAGGACTGCTCAACAAGCAGATCGCCGACCGGTTGGGTGTACAGCTGCGCACCGTCAAGGCGCACATGACGCGTATCATGGAGCGACTGGGAGTCCGCAACCGTGCACAGGCGATCCGCGTGCTGCACGAAATGGGACTGGCCGATCCGTCCCGGCAGATTGAAGGTACCCAGGACACCTGATCTCTCAGGATGTTGCTGTGCCAGGTGCTGCCAGCAGATGGTTGATCGCCCAGCGCAGCGCCAGTGGCTTGAAGGGCTTGTTCAACAGTGAAAGTCCTGCCGCACGCACCGCCTCGCGCGTGTCGCTGCCGGTATCGGCGCTGAGAATGACCGTTGGCCGCTGCCCATGTTCGGCTTGCAGCCGCTGCCATAGCGCCACGCCGGTATCGCCATCATCCAGGTGGTAGTCGAACAGCCACAACGCGGCCGCATGCGCTGACGCGCCGACCTCGCTGGCGGCACGCACCGCGACCACTTCGCAGCCCCAGGCCAGCAGCATCTGCCGCATCGCCTCCAGCGCGTCCGCGTCGTTGTCGACCACCAGCACGCGGATGCCCTTGACGGTGCTGGTACCCGCTGCGGCGGGCTCCGTGGGCGGGGCAGCCGGCGGTGCTGCTCGCACCACGCTGATCGAGAACGTCGAGCCGTGATCGAGCACGCTGCGCAACTGCAGCGGCGCATGGAGCAGCTCGGCGATGCGCTGCGCGATGGTCAGGCCCAGTCCCAGTCCCTGGCCGTTGCTGCGGTCGCCGCGATGGAATTCCTCGAACACGATCGCCTGCTGCTCAGGCGCGATGCCGGGGCCGCTGTCATGCACGCCAACCAGCAGTGCCTGGCCATGGCGTCGCACGCCCAGCAGAACGCCGCCATGGCGCGTGTAACGGATGGCATTGGCCAGGAAATTCTGCAGCACCCGGCGCAGCAGCAGCGGATCGGTGTGGACCCAGGCACCGGTCCGCAGGTAGCGGAACTGCAGCCCGCGCGCCGCCGCCAGCACCGCGAACTCCTGCGCGAGCGGATCGAGCACGGTCGACAGCGCGAACGCGCGTGGATCGGCCACCAGACCACCGGCTTCCAGCCGGGAGATATCCAGAAGTCCAGATAGCAGGTCATCGGTGGAATCCAGCGCACCGCGGATCTGGCGCAGGAAGCTGTCGAGGAACACCGATTCGATGTGCTGCGACATCGCATCGGTCAGCAACTGCGCCGCATGCAGTGGCTGGATAAGGTCGTGACCGACCGCAGTCAGGAAGCGTGTCTTGGCAACGTTCGCGCGCTCGGCTTCGTGCACCGCCTGTTCCAGCCGTGCGGTGCGGTCCTGCACGCGGCGCTCCAGGGTTTCGTTGCTGCGCTTGAGTGCTTCCTCGGCCCGGCGGAACGCAGTGACGTCGGTGAAGGTGGCCACGTAACCGCCGCCCGGCATTGGATTGCCACGGATCTCGACGATGGTGTTGTCGGGGAAAATCCGTTCGGACAGATGCGGCGTGCCGCGCTGCATGTGTGCCACGCGGCGCTGCAAGGCCTTGTCGCGGGAGTCACCGGGTCCTTCGCCGATCTTCAGTTCGTCCAGCGCCCAAGCCGTAAGGTTGATCACCGGCTGTCCTACTTGTAGCAGCTCGGGCGGAAACTTGAACAACGCGGCGTACTGACTGTTCCAAGCCACCAACTGCAGCTGCGCGTCGACCACGCTGATGCCCTGGCTCATGTTCTCCAGCGCCGCCTCCAGCAGGCGCTGGTTGAAGCGCAGCACCTGGGTGGCTTCGCCCACGGCACGGGTCACCGCATCCAGTGGCGCTGCACCGCCGTCGCGAGCGGCCTCCACCAGCAGCCTCGCCATGCCCGCACCGACCACAGCGGTCAGTTCGCGTTCGATGGTGATGACCCGGTCGTCATCCAGCAGCTGTCCGGCATGCCCGTCCATCAGTTGCCGCGCCCGCTCCTGGCCGAGAAAGCGTCCGGCCGTCTTGCGCAGCGAGGCTGCCGCCACCGCATCCCGTCGTCGCGGCAACGAAGGGCGCACCGCGCGCGACACCAGCGCAACCGTCAGCAGGTTCACCGCCAGGCTGGCGCCCATGCTGATGGCGATATGGCCCGGCTGCATGCGCAGCGAGACCACGGCCAGCCAATGCAGTCCGTCGCGGGCGGCCGACGCCGGCGCGGCGGGGATCACCATCGGCAACAGCACCAGCCACAACCAGGCCAGCGAACCCAGCACGATGCCGGCAATGATGGCCGGGGAGGGCGTGCGTGGGCGATACACCGCAAGCAGCACCGCCGGTGCCAGCTGCGAGAGAGCGGTGAATGACATCAGGCCGAAATCGCTGAGTGCCTCGGTGTCGCTCATCGCGCGGCTGTACAGCCACGACATCAGGAACACGGCAAGGATGCCGGCACGGCGGAAGGCGAGCACGCGCGGACGCAGGTCAGCTGCCGCCGCGCCGCCGGCGATGCCGTCCAGCAGCCTCGAACCGAAGCCATGGTTGCCGAGCATGATCGACAGGGTCAGCCCGGACAGGATCATCATGCCGGTGGCGGCGCTCAGGCTGCCCAGGTAGGCCAGCAAGGCCAGCAGGTGGTGGCCACCGGCCTGCGGCAGCGCCAGCACGTACAGGTCGGGCGACACCGATGCGGGCAGCTGCGCGGCACCGGCCAGCGCCATCGGCACCGACGGTAGCCCGATCAGCAACAGGTAGACCGGGAACATCCAGCGCGCCGTCTTCAGGTCCGAGGTCTGGCGCAGCTCGACCACGCCGACATGGAACTGGTGAGGCAGGGTGAACGCGGAGATCGCTCCCAGCGCGACCATGGTGAGGTAGTCCGGCATGATGGCCGGTGGTGGAAGCTGTGCCATCTTTTCCAGCAGTGGCGTGCCCGCCTGGCGCACCGACAGCGCCGCGTAGAGGCCAATGGCCAGCAGCGCCACCAGCTTCAATAACGACTCCAGCCCCAGCGCGACCACGATGCCACGATTGGGTTCGGTGGCCGACGCCTTGCGTGCGCCGAACAGCAGCGTGAACGCGGCCATGGTCAACGCGAACCAGAACGACATGTCCAGCTGCGCGCCAGCAGGCGCGAAGCGATCACCGAGCAGGGCGCCCAAGCCCTGGCTGACAGCCTTCAGCTGCAGGGCGATATAGGGAATGATGCCGAACAGCGCGACCAGGGTGATGGTGAACCCGAGTCCCCGATCCGCACGCAGCCGCGCGACCACCAGGTCGGCGATGGTGGCACTGTTGTGCTGCTTGGCCAGCCGCCCCAGGCGGAGCAGGAACGGCAGGCCGAAGGCAAATATCAGCGCCATGCCCGCCAGGGTCGGTGGAATCGGGAAGCCCCATTGCAGGCCCTGCGACGCCGCGCCGTAATAGGTCCACGCGGTGCAGTGCACGGCCAGCGACAGCGCATAGATGAGCGGCCACACCTTCGAAAGCCGATGCCCCCGGCGCTCACCCCAGAGGGCCACGCCGAACAGCAGTACGGTCCACGCAATACAGGCGAACAGAACGACGGAGGGCGTCAACATCGCTCCAGTGTAGGCAGAGGACCGGGCAGGGTGGTGCTAGGGGGCGAGCACGATCAGTGACAGATGCTCAGCGACCAGTGCCAGCTCGCCATCGGCAACGCGTTCGACAGCCTTGCGCTGGGTAAGCAGCCATTGCCCGGGCTGCCGCGCCTCCAGTGCCACCAGCTGCGAGCGCACCCGCACCTCGGAGCCGCTGGGCACCGGCGCCAGGAAGCGGACCTTGTTCAAGCCGTAGTTGAGCACATGGGCGATGCCGGGAAAGCCGGCCAATGCTGCAACATCGTCTTCCACGGTGAGCGACAGCAGCAGGAAGCCATGCGCGATGGTCTGCCCGCCGGGCAGTTCGGCCCGTGCCCGCAGCGGATCGACGTGGATCCAGTTGTGATCACCGGTGGCGTCGGCGAAAGTGTCGATGCGCGATTGCGTGATGGGTGTGCCGGCGCTCAGGCGCTCGCTGGCTGCCCATTGCCGCAGCGCCTGCATGGCAGTGGGTAGCGCGTCGATCGGAGCCCTGGCACTCACCGAACACGCTCCAGCAGCGCCAGGATCGCATCACGCGCCTCGGGTTCGGACAGCATCGGCGCATGGCCGACATCCGGCACTTCGACCAGGCGGGCGCTTTCCGAGGTCGCGGCCATCTGCCGCGCGACATCGGCCGGCAGGATGTCCGACAGCGCACCCCGGACTACCAGTACCGGCACCCGTGCGGTCAGCCCGCGAACTGCACGCCACAGCACCGGCCGCAGCAACCACAGCAGCCACGGCCGCGTGGTACGGATCACCGCCGGGTCATAGTCCAGCTCCAGCAGCCCATCGCTGCGCGGGCGGAAGGTGCGCACCGCCATTGCCCGCCAGTCATCGCTGCTGAAACGTGGGAAGGCGGCCTTGCCGATCGACGCCACGTAAGCCGTGGCCTGCTCCAGATCCATCGGCGGCACCGGCTTGCCGGCGTATTTGCCAATCCGTGCCAGCGCCTCGCGCGGCACCTTGGGGCCGGCATCGTTGAGCACTGCACCAGTGATCCGCTCGGGCGCACGCGAGGCGAGGGTGATGGTCACCAGCACGCCCAGCGAGGTACCGATGAACACGGCCTTGTCGATGTTCTGCGCGTGCAGCAGCGCGACCATGTCGTCGGCATAGGTGCGCGGGTTGTAGCTGGACGGATCATGCGCACGTTCCGAACCGGCGCGACCGCGGAGATCGACCGCGATCACCCGCCAGCCTACGGCGGTAAGCGAACCGGCAAGTACGTCGAAGTCGGCGCCATTGCGTGTCAGGCCGGGAATGCAGACCACGGTGCCGCGGGGCGCCTGCCCTGCATCGGGTGCATGGTCGCGCGCGTGCAGGCGCAGGCCGTCGTCGCTGTTCCAATACAGATCTACGTAAGACTGCATCATGCAGGGGCTTCCTGGAAATCGTAACGGATGCTCTAGAAATCGTAACGGACGCTGAGACTATATTGGCGCGGTGGACCGTAGAAACCAATCAGCGTGCCCACCGCCGGAATGTTGTAGCCGGTGGTGCGGTATTCCTTGTCGGCCAGGTTGGTGCCCTGCAGCGAGAAGGTCCACGCATCATCCAGCCGCCAGATCACGCCGGCATTGACCAGCCCGTAGCCCTGTTGGCGGATCACCGGGCTCAGGTCGGTGGTCGGCCAGACTTCACTCTGGTAGCTGTAGCTCACCCGTGCCGACAGGTTGCTGCCATTGGCCAGCTCGGTGCGGTACTCCACGTTGAACGCGCCCGAGAACTCCGGCGCGTTGGTGAACTTCATCTGCCTGGCCACGTTGACGCCACGATCCATGTACTCGTCGTACTTGGCTTCCAGCCACGCCAGGTTGCCGGAAATCAGCCAGTGCTGGCTGGGCAGGTACTGGTACTCGACTTCCAGGCCTTTGACCGTACCTGCGCCGGCATTGGTGAAATCACCGAAGAAGGAGTCATCGACGCCATCGCCATTGGTATCCATGCCGGTGAACACCGACAACTGGATGTCCTTGTACTTGTTGTAGAAGGCCGACAGATTGAGGAACAGGCGCTGGTCGAGGAAGGCCATCTTGCTGCCGACCTCGTAGCTGTCCACGGTCTCGTCATCGAACGGTTCGGCCGAGCGCGGCACGGCCACAGCGTTGGCGCGGATGTTGTAGCCACCGGACTTGAAGCCACGCGTGGCCAGGCCGTAGACCATGATGTCCGGGGTGATCTGGTAGTCCAGCGAGACCTTGGGCGAGATGTTCTTGAAGTTGGTCTTCTTGTCGAAGTCCGCGGTCACCGCCACCGGCCGGCTGAAGCCGGGGTCGGCGTAGAGGCGGTTCAGCACGATCGCGCGCTTGTCCTCGTCGGTGTAACGGGCGCCCACATCCAGCTTGAGTTTGCTGGTCAGGTCGAAGGTCCAGTCCGCGTACAGCGCGATGCTGTCGGTCAACACCTTGCCCTGGTTGTCGGCGAACTGCGCACTGAAGTAGTTGTTCTGGATCTGGCCGCCCGCCTCGCCACTGAACTGGTACAGGCCGACCACACCGCGCACCCGGCCGCCGGCATCGTAGTTCAATTGCACTTCGTTGCTGACCTGGTCGTCGTGATAGGTGCCACCCACGTCGGCCAGCTTGACCGGCGCGGTATCGAAGTCGATGTTGGCCTCGCTGTCCGATTCACGCTTGGCGACCACGTACTTCAGTGCAATGTCGTCGTTCGGCCGCCAGTTCACCGTGGCCGAGGCACCCTTGCTCTCCACGTTGTTGAGGTTGCGCATGCCCGAGCGGATGTCATAGCGGCTGTCCATCGGCGGGTATGCGCGCAGGAACGGATTGGGCGCCAGCATCTTCGAACCGCGCATGCCGGACTGGTCATCGATCCAGTCCAGTGCGAACTGCACGTCGAAGTCATCGCCCGCGTACGCGCCGACGTTCAGTCGTGCGGCATTGATCTGCTTGTCGCTGACCGGCTGGCCGTTGAAGGTGTTCTCGCCAAACCCGTCGTGGTTCATGCTGGCCACCGCCACACGGGCGCGCAGGCCACTGTCGGCGCCGCCAATCGGGCCGCCGATGGCCGCCTTCGCATCCAGCTGGCTGTAGTTGCCCACGGTGATCTGGGCGAAGCCCTCGGTCTGGGTGGGCAGGCCGCGCGAGATGTACTTGATCGCGCCGCCGATGGTGTTCTTGCCGTAGAGCGTGCCCTGCGGGCCGCGGAGCACCTCGATACGCGAGACATCGAACACATCCAGCAGCGCACCCTGCGGGCGCGCGATGTAGACGTCATCCAGGTAGATGCCTACGCCCGGATCGGCGCCCCAGGTGGGATCGGACTGGCCGATGCCTCGGATGTAGGCGGTAACGGTGCTGCTGGCGCCGCGTGCGGCGTAGATGGTCAGGTTGGGCACCTGTGCATCGAGGTCGCTGAGATCCTGGACGTTCATCCTGTCCAGCGCTTCGGAGGTAAACGCGGTGACCGCCACCGGTACTTCCTGCAGGGTTTCCTCGCGCTTGCGTGCGGTGACCTTGATGCTGTCCAGGTTGGTCGGCGAAGCGGATCTGCCTGCCGTCGGTGATTCCTGCGCCAGTACCGGCCCCGTGGCCAGCAGCGCGCCGATCATGAGACTCAAACAATTCCGTTTCATTCGGTCCTCCCCCAGGCATGAGCGTGCGGATGGCCCATTGCCACCCCTGCAGCCAAGGCTAGCGGTGTCATGGGCAAGCAGCGAGTGGACCTAGGTCCAGTCGGCAGCGGCCCGTGGATGCGGATACTGGGCGCGCCCCCAACCGGAAGCGGTCCCCGGTACTCCTTCATCCACGACTCACGCGCGAGGATCTGGCCATGAAATCCGGAATCGATTCGATCAAGGCGGTACTGCTGGTGTTGTGCAGCTGGCTGGCGATGGCGGGCAGCGCGGTTGCCGCTGGCCCGGCCGGTCATTGGGATATCGGCCTTTACGGCAATCTGTTCGGCGCCCGCGAGTACCAGGTATGGGTGCCGGCCGGCTATGACGACAGCCGGCCGCTGCCGCTGCTGCTGGTGCTGCATGGCTGTGTGACCGGGCCGAACCTGATGGGCGAGGCGTCAGGCTTCAATGATGTGGCCGACACGGAGGGGTTCATCGTGGTCTACCCCCGGCAGAACGTCACCTCCAATCCGGCCCGCTGCTGGAACTGGCAGCTGCCGATCAACCAGGCCCGCGACAGCGGCGAAGCCTCGATCCTGGCCGGCATCGTGGACAAGGTGAAAGCGGGCTACAGCGTGGATCCGCACCGTGTCTATGTCACCGGCATTTCCGCGGGCGGCGCGATGACCTCGATCATGCTGGCCTGCTATTCGGATGTGTTCGCTGCCGGCGCCATCCATTCCGGTGGCATGTTCAAGGGTGCGACCACGATTTCCGGTAGCGCCTATGCGTTGCTGGCCGGCAGCATCTATTCGCCGGACAGCAATGGCCGTCTGGCCTGGCAGTGCTCGGGATCGCCGTCGCCCCGACCGCTGCCGGTGCTGGTGTTCCATGGCAGCGCCGATCTCACCGTCAATCCGGTGAACGGCCAGCAGGCCGTGCGCCAGTTCCTGCAGACCAACGATCTGGCCGACGACGGCCTGGACAACGACTCGGTGAAGTACGTGCCGACCAGCACCTATCACGGCCAGGTGCCGGGTGGGCGTGCGTATACAGTGGATACCTACGCCTACGGTGGCAGGACGCTGGTGCAGCACTATGTGGTGCAGGGCATGGGCCATGCGTGGAGCGGCAGCCAGTCCGGCCTGCCGTTCACCGACCCGAAGGGGCCGGATGCCACGCTGATCACCTGGTTGTTCCTGAAGGACTACCAGCGCTGAGCTTGATCTGGCGCGACGTACACCAGCGTCGAAGCGCGCACTGCGTCACGAAACAGTGCATAGCCCTGCTCCCCCGCAGAGCGCAAAGAGGTTTCCTGCTACCTTCGGCCGTGGAGCCGGCACTGGCTCCTGAGCTTATTCCATGGAGGAAACCTAGATGTCGCTAGCATCAGTTCTGTTTGTTCTCGCGTCAGCTCAGAGTCTCGCGGTTATGCCGGCAGGCCAGACATTGTCGGAGAAGGAATCGGATATCGCTGCCAAGGCCTACATGAATGCGAACGGCGTGTCACTCGACACCGCCAAGCGCAGGCTTGAAGTTGAATCCGAGCTACCTTCGGTCATCGCCGAACTGAAACGGCGATACAAAGATCGGCTCGCATATGTGTCGATCGAAAACATGCCCGATCAACACCTCGTTGTTGGACTGAAGGGAAACATGATGGAGGCGGCCCGGCACTTCAGCGTGAGCGACTCATCTATCAGGGTCGAGTTCGAGGAGGGGTATCCGTACACGGAGAAGGAGTTCTCCGAAACCATGCATAGAGTCGTTCCACTTGTGGTCGAACTCATACCTGATGCAGTGAGTGTGGACGGCCGGCCTGAGCTTGGCATGATTGACGTTTCGGTTCGTGGGGCCGATGTCAAATCGTATGAAGCGGCTAAGCGCAAGATTGAAGAGGCTGCGAAGCTGAAGGTCAACATCATTCCTGGGAGGGGCCCCTTCCGCAATTCGGCGTACACCGCCGGAGGGGCGATCCTCACTGCCAATGGCAGGATGTGCACAAGCGGCCTTGCAGTTCGGCACAAGCTGACCAAGGTAAAAGGGCTGCTTACAGCTGCGCACTGCGATGATCAGTTGCTTTACAGCAATTACGGTCATGAGGTTGGTGGCCCGCAGGTCATGATGCCACTGACATTCCAGGACGCGCTCTTCGACGGTAGTCACGATGTTCAATGGCACTCGCTTCCTGCTGGGAATACACCGCTCCAGGAAGTGTTTGCAGAACTGAAGGGTGAGTACCAGACGAAGGCATTGATACTGATCTATGCCGACCTTCCACTGCATGGCCTCCTTTGCTTCCGAGGGGCTCGCACCGGCTTCAGTTGCGGAACCGTCACATCGGTGCAGCACGCCCCGTTGGGCGTATGTGGCGCTGCAGTCTGTGCACCCACTTGGGGAAGAGTGGAAGGCTCCGATCTTGCATGCGCGTCCGGTGACAGTGGCGCCGCCGTCTTCAACAAGAGCGGCTCAGGCTACGGGATCGTAAAATCCGCTGAGAATCCCAGTGATTCAATCGAAAAGGGAAGCTGCAATGCGTTGACCGTCATGCCCTTCGGCAAGGTTGCGGATCTGAATCTCGACCCACTCTGAGGCACCGGGACCGAGGAAGCCTTCAGTAGGCGCTGCAGGGAATTACCGCGGACAGGGGAGGGGGCGCGCTCTGCCGGACGTGCCAGACGGCACGTCCGGCACTCGCAAGCACCACGTTTTTGCTCAGGCATCCCCACGCCACTGGCTCATCAACTTCTGCAGGAAGCGCTCGCCAGTGGGCGAGAACAGGGCGCCCCGCCGGCGCAACTCTGATGGTCACCATCGGGCGTGGCCATCTTCGGCAACACCGATACGCCGATACCTGCCTCGACCATGCTCAGCGACGTGGACAGGTGCGTCACTTCGTAGTGACAGCTGAGCTTGAGGTTCTCACGCGCCAACGCATCATCCAGCAGCGTGCGGTTGCCGCTGGTGCGGTGCACGGTGATCAGCTGGTGGTTGGGCAGATCCGCGCATTCCACTTTACGCTTGCGTGCCAGGGGATGATCGTGCCGGCATGCCAGCACGAATGGATCTTCAGCGAGCACGTCGAAATCAAGATTGGGATCGTTGGCGCCCATGAAGTTGATGCCGAGTTCGACTTCACCACGCTCGACCGCCTGCAGGCCTTCGGTGGCCGGAATGTCCAGGATGCGGAGCGCACATTCGGATGCGCCTCATGGAAGCGCGCCTGCGGGCAGTTGAGAGCGAGCAGGGCACTGCGGCCATGCGGCCCGCCCCGCCTGATCGCAGCACCGCCTACGGCGCAGTGCTTGCCGGCTTCTCTGGCCCGGCTTGGGCGACCGGCGAATGGGGCATGCGCAACCGGCGCGGCGCCGACGCCAGCGGCCGTTACGATCTGGACCATCAGGCCTGGGCGATCTCGGTCGGCTGGTTCCTGGCCGGTGCGATGCTGGCCTATTCGGGCAAGGCCGGTACATGGGGCCGAGTGAAGGTGGCCGATCCGGTCATCCGCGGCGGTGCCGGTGCGTGGGAGTTGAAGGGCCGCTATGAGGACGTGGACCATGTCGAGCTGCTAACCGGCGGAACAGGGTATGCGTGGGCGCTGGGCGCGAACTAGTATCTCAACGACTTCAGCCGCGTGATGTTAGAAGCGATCCGCTGGCAGAACCACAATCGCAGTGGCACCGGGCAGGGCAGGGACGAGGGGACCACCTTCAATACCCGCCTGCAGGTGGCCTTCCAGCATCTGCGTGTGCGTGCCGAATCCTGCGTGCCGCTTGCGCCGACCAGAGCAGCAATAATGCCCCGATCAGCGCAGGCGGCATCACCAGCGCGCCCACGCGCAGGAAGTCGAGCGCGCTGACATGCTCGCCCTCGCGGCGCAGTGCCACCAGCCACAGCATCGTGGCCAACGAGCCGGTCACCGACAGGTTGGGGCCCAGGTCCACGCCGACCAGCAATGCGGCGCGGGTCTGTGCCGGCAGATCGGCCATCTGGCCCAGCGAGCCTGCGGCCAGGCCGACCGGCAGATTGTTGGTTACGTTGCTCAGCAATGCCGCCGCGCCACCGGCCATCCAGCTGGCCCGGTGAGGCGATGCCTGCGCCACGGCCTGCAGCGCGCTGGCCGCCGTCTGGATGACACCGGTCTGTGCCACCGCTTCCACCAGCACGAACAGGCCGGCCACCAGTGGCAGTACGCCCCATGACACATGGCGCAGCAGCGGCAACGGACTGCGCCGCTGGCGCATCGCCACCACTGCCACGCTCAGCGTGCCTGCGCAGAACGTGGCCAGGCCGAGCGGGCCGTTCAGTGCGGAGGTCACCAGCAGCACGGTGCCGGTGAACAACACGCCCAGCGCGCTCAGCCGGCCACCTTCGGTCAGCGAGCGATGCGCTGGCGCCGCCACCAGAGGCTGCGCGATCTCGCGCCGATGCACCCAGCGCAGCACCAGAGGCGTGTCCAGCATCGCATTGGCCAGCCGGCGCAACCTTGCATCGGATGGCATGGGTAGATGGAGCCACTCCGGTGGCGCGGCGATCAGCTCATCCAGGAACACGGCCATCAGGCGGTCCTGCGCGCTGCCAGGCTCGTAGTGCCCGGGAAGGGCGGATGCCCGCTCCAGCAGGGCCTGCATGAACGGGGTGATCGCCATTGCAGCGCAGTGCGTCGGCAGCCCCGGCACGACACCGGGTTCCACGAACACCACGAACCCATGCGGCCGCCCACTGCTGCTGGCCCGATGGGAAAGGCCACCGGGAATCCAGATCGCGCCCTGCGGGGGAACCACCCACAGGCCGGCTGCGGTCTCCAGCATGATCAAGCCGCGCGTGGCAACCAGCAGCTGTGCCTTCCGGTGCGCATGGAAGGGCATCTGCCAGGCATCTGGAATGGGGTCCAGCCCAAGCACCATCACCGGAAGATCGACACGGTCCGGATAGTCGGGCCCAACCTCGCTCAGCCCCGCAATCGAAATCTCCACGCCGGACCTACGACTCAGAGCTACGCCGGGCAGTACGGCGGCGCTTACTCGTCATCGCGTGCCGACACCGCTTCGCGCCTGTGCCAGATACAGATCAGTCCCATCAGGACATGGACGATCGGCGCGTCCTTTCCTGTGGTTTCGGTGGTCCGTGGCTGTTCAATCACGCTGACATCCTCTCTTGTTGAGGATGGGAAGCGTATGCGGCAAGCCCGCAGGCGTCATTCGACAGTTCCGCCAGGTGATTCACCAATCCGGCCATCTCTGTCGACGTGGCCCCAGGGAAGGGAGGGTTCGGCCCAGGATTACAGCGCCGGAACCGTGATCCTCTGCAGGTCGAGCTTGGCCCTCAGAGCGTAGTGCTTGCGGGTGACCGGCACGACGCAGGTCAGGCGGGGATCGACATAGTCCTTGAACAGCGGCGGACGCGGGGAAGACAGGTAGAATCCGCGATCCTGCTTGACCGCCGCCGGCAGCAGAACCTCGCTGAGGTCGCTGTCGGAGGCATCGGTGACGAGGCAGGGCGCATGGCTGAACCCGAGCCGGCGCAGCAGGTACAGGCGATGGGAGCCATTGGTCAGCACCATGCGCTTGCCAAACCGGGTGGCACTGATCAGGTTGTCACTGAAACCCAGATAGATGACGACGGCGTGGCTGGCTGCGCCGAACGGCTCGTAGTCGGCGATGGCAGCCGGATCGAGGGTTGCCACATCGAGGAAGCGCAGGTCGTTCGAGGTGGACGCGAAGGTGTAGCTGCCATCGGACTGGGTGAAGCGCACTTCCGGATGTGCATGGCCGCCGCTGCGCGCGACAAGCTGCATGACCTCCTGCGCGGTGGGCGAGGCGGTCAGGGATGCCGCCAACTGATCGATGTGACGCAGGTTGATGCACTCCTGGAAGATCACCAGTCGATCGATCTCGACCATCTGCCAACTGCGTGGCAGAACACTCGTCATCCGGTGCATCGAGGGTTGTCGCAGCGTCTGCTCAGCCAGCGGCAGCATCTCATCCGCCAACGCATGGACATTGATGGCGTCGGCCTCACCGGCTTCCTCCTGCTGCAGCCTCAGCACCTCGGCACGTGCCGTCCGCCATTCCTCCACCAGCGCAGCCTCGTCGAAGCGTCCCGGGGGGCAACGCTCCCGTACGAAGCGGATGAGCTTCGGCAGGGGAAACATCCCCTTCAGCAGAAGCGTGGGATCCAGCCCGTCAGCATTGATTTCGGTGTTCATCCCTCTTGCCTCTCATGGGTCGCATCGACAGCGGGCCGTTGGCGTCGTTCGTCACGCCAAAATAATATGTTATATCGTAACATTTCGATGCCTTGGCGGCAATCGCCCCGCACTGTGGCGGCGATGATGGCTTGGCTGCTCCGTATCCAATGCAACGCGATCCAACGCAACGCATGGATACATCCACTGACTAGAGGAGATGTTCATGAACGAGCTGATTGAGCTGGGTGTAGTGGCAGGACAGAACCCTGAGGATCAGGGTGTGGGTGGCGAACTGATCGAGCTGGGCTCGGTGGTTTCGGAAACGAAGGCGCACAACCACGGCACGTTGTGGGATGGCGTGTTCCCGACCACGTCGCCCTGATCTTCCGCACAACGTCGCATCTGCGGTGCATGCCCTGCATGCACCGCTTCTCCGGTTCCGGCGCAGGAGCGCATGATGGAGCAGGCAGCCGCCCCGTACTTCCTGTCAAAGCACGCGCACGTCTGTGTCACCGGCGATGCCATGGTGATCCTGGACCAGGCCACGGGTAAGTATCTTTCCCTTGAAAGGCGCGGCGCCGCGGGCCTTGGCCACCTCATTCTCGATTGGCCGCTGCGGCCCGATGGCGCAAGCATACCCACGCTTCTGCAGGCCCTGCTCGACCGCCGCTTGATCACCGCGGACCCGCTGCTGGGCAAATCCGCCGCCAGCCCTGCCATTACGCTGCCACGGTACTGGGTGCGCGAGGGCGCACCTCGCGGCCGTCAACCGATCATGGCTCGGGACCTGCGTCGTTTCATTGTCTCGTGTGCCCATGCCGCCTGCAGCAGAACATTCCTTCCTTTCAGTGCCACGGTGTCTGCCGAGCGCCGTCGAGCGGATCACCACCACGGCACGCATGTGAGCATTGAAGAACTGGCGTCGCGGGTCCGGGTGTTCGACTGGCTACGACCCCTGGCCTTCAGGAAAACTGATGAGTGCTTTCTCTACTGCCTGGCGATGCGCGAGTTCCTGTCGAAGTACGGCATCGTGCCGCGCTGGGTGTTCGCGGTCAGAACCCAGCCGTTCGCCGCGCACTGCTGGTTGCAGCACGGCGATCACGTGCTGACCGACATTCCCTTCAACCTGCGCCGGATGGTTCCCATTCTGGTGCTGTAACCAAACCTGACGCATGTACCGATACATCGCCGTGCTCTGGAACACCCTCTCTGACGCCGCAACAGCCCAGGCGCAACAGGCCGTGCAACGCATCGAGGCCGCGCTGCCTGGCATTGGTTGCGTGTTGAACGACAACGGTGCTGCGATCTATGCGCAGAGTGACAACCCAGGCTATTTCGAATCCAGTCGATCGGATGCGCTGGTGGTACTCGGTGCGTTGTTCCACAAGGATTTCAGCGAAGGCACCGTGCCCGGCCGCGTGCGCCTCGATGCGGGCTCGGCCGACACCGCCTGCAGCAGCCTTGGCCGGAGCATCGTCCAGCAGTACTGGGGGCGATACGTGGCGTTTGGCTACCAGCCAGAGACAGCGAGTTGGTTCGTGCTGCGCGATCCCACCGCGGAGATCCCGTGCTACATGACCACCGTGGGCCAGTTGACGGTGGTCTTCTCCAACATGGAAGACTGCCTGCTGCTGGGCCTGCGCGAGTTAAACGTCGACTGGTCATTCCTGTCCTATTCGCTGCTGTATCCGTTTCGTGATGGCCTGCAGACCGGCTTTGAGGAAGTCACTGCCGTCGAAGCCGGTGAGGCGGTTTCGATCCGGAACGGCGAACCGGTGGGCCGGCAGTGCCAGTGGAATGTGGTGCGGCTGGCCCGCGACGCGCCGATCGAAGATCTTCAGCAAGCCGTGTCGCTGGCGCGTTCCACGCTGCTGGGCTGCATCGGTGCACTGGCCAGCCCGCACCGGCGCATCCAGCTGCAGCTGTCGGGCGGTCTGGATTCCTCGATCATCCTGGCCGGCCTGTTGCAGGCGCCGTCGGCACCGGAGGTGACGTGTGTTCACCACTACGATGATGGCATCGGCGCCGACGAACGGCTGTTCGCGCGGATGGCAGTGCAAGGGGCCAGTGATTCCTCGGGCAGGCGTTGCGAATACATCGAGTACCGAAGGCAACCTCACTGCGCTCTGGAAGAGATCATGACCTTCCCGCGTACAGCCCGGCCGGCGCATTGTTCCGGCTATCTTCTCCACCGCCGTGACGTGGCCTTCGACGGTGACACCGTGCAGTTCACCGGTGTTGGCGGTGATGCGGTGTTCCTGCGTTTCAAGGGCAATGCCGCTGCGATCGACTACGCCTGGCGGCGCGGCATCGACCGGGATTTCTTCCGCGTCGCCTTCGAAACCGCGCAGTCCGGCGATTCACTGTACGGCGTGCTGAAGGATGCGATGGTCCATGGTCTGCTCAAGCGGCCAGGCAGCATCAATGGCCGTTGGGGCAAACCGTGCCCATGGGTGCGGGTGGACCGCGCCGAACAGGATGGCCTGCAGCCGGCCTGGTTGCGGCATGCGCAGGCGCAGGGCCATCGCGTATCACCCTACAAGCTGGCCCATATCGGCCGGATGGTGTTCCCGACCAGCGTCCTTGATCCGTTCGAAGGCGCCGGCCACTGGCATGGTGTATCGCCGATCAGTGCGCAGCCGCTTGTTGAACTGTTCGCGCGCATTCCGCTGCACCTGCTCATCGCGGACGCGGAAGACCGCACCATCGCGCGGCGTGCAATGAAGGGACTATTACCGGATGCGCTGCTGTCGCGGAAGGTGAAATCCTATCTGGATGATCACTCCGTGGCGGTCACCCAGGGGCACAAGCAGTTCATCAGGAATCTGCTGGTTGACGGCATGCTGGCCAAGCGCGGCTATCTCGACAGCGCGCTGGCCGATGCCGGCATCCAGCAGGTCGGCCCGGACCACTCATCGCAGGTGCTCGGCATCTTCGGCCCGCAGATCAACATCGAAGCGTGGCTGCGGCGCTGGTCCGGCCAGCGTGGCGCGCAGGCGGCCGCCGTGGCCTAGGCGCTGCGGCTCATTTCTTCCAGGTACAGGCTCTCAAGATCGTTCGCGGTGATCGTGCTGGCATCAAGCGTCCTGCGCAGGCGGCCGGCCCGCATCAGGCCGATCGTGGTCGCCACCTCACGGGCACGGAACAGATCGTGGGTGGCCATCAGGATCGCTGTGCCGCGATCGCGTTCCCGCACGATCAGCTCGTGGAACTCGGCTGACGCCGTAGGGTCCAGGCCCGAGGTGGGTTCATCCAGCAACAGGGCCCTGGCTTCCTTGACGATGGCCAGTGCGATGCCGACCTTCTGCCGCATGCCCTTGGAATAGAGGCCCACGCGTCGCCCGAATGCGTCGGTCGCCAGGCCGGCGGACCTGAGTGCGTCCTTCAACCGCGCTGGCGAGCGTTCCTCGACACCGGCCAGGCGCGCGAAGTAGTCCAGATTCTCGTAGCCGGTCAGCTCGTCGTACAGCGCCACGGTCTCGGGGATGTACAGCAGCCGCCGGCGTACCTCCTGCGGCTGCTGGTGCGCACTGAGACCGTCCACTTCGGCCGCACCGGAGGTGGGTTTCAGAAAGCCAAGGAACAGCTTGATGGTGGTCGACTTGCCGGCGCCGTTGGCGCCCAGCAGGCAGAAGATCTCGCCGGGCTTCACCTCGAAGCTGACGTCATCCAGCGCCCGATGTGCACCGTGTTCCATGACCAGGCTTTTTGCAGACAGCATGTGGACGTCTCCTCAGGGCGTTGCCAGCCGGCTGCGCAATGCACCGGCTGTAAGCAGGACAAGCAGGGTGGCAATGATCAGTGCGGTGAGATCGGCGAGGACACCACGTTGGGCGACGCCGGCTGTTTCGTGGAACTGGAAGCGGGGCAGGGTGTCGTACTCTTCGAAGGTCTGCGGCGCGTCACGATCCAGATAGGCCTTGTGCAACAGCCGCCGCGCCTGCCAGAAGGAGTGGACCTGCCCCTGGAAGTCGAGCGCGCGGTCGGCATCCGAGCCTGCGATGCGGTCGAGCGCGTCCTGTGTCGCGACGGCCGGCAGCAGCAGCCGCACCTTGTCCAGAACCTGGCGATGTGCGGCCTCGGCCTGCGCATGCGAGGCGATCAGGCGTTCCAGTTCCCGGTCAGCTGCAACCCGATCGGCGTAGGCCTGGCGCACAGTGTCGGAGATGACGGGGGACGGCGAATTCACTGGCGCCGACGTCGCATGCTCGCGCCGCTGGCGCGTGGCGATATCGGACTGCATCGCCTTTACTTCGGTGGCGAACTGCATCTGTGACGGCGGCGGCGCGATCAGATTCACCGTGGCCAGCGCCAGCGACGGCGCCATGACCACGATCAGCAGCCACAGCGCGCCGGCGGCGATGGCCGCCTCGGTGGTGCGCCGGGCAAGGCAGCCGATCAGCAGTGCAAGGGCCAGCCAGAACGCGCCGTATGAGAGTACGGTCAGTGCAAGCATGGCCAGGCCTGCAGGACTGCGCGCGCCGGCCCCGATCGCCACCGCCACGATGATGACCAGTGCGGGCAGCAGCACCACCAGCCCACGCGCCAGGGCCTTGACCACCAGCAGCCGTGTTGCCGACACCGGCTGTGACAGCACCAGCGCTGTGATACCGCGCTCGCGCTCACGTGACCACAGATCATGGGTGGCCACGAGAATGACCAGCGGCAGCAGGAAGACGATCACGAACGCCAGGTCGAACCGTCCCGCAGCCCGTGCCGTCGGATTGCCGATGTCGGCCCAGACGTGCATGAGCAGCTGGGTCGGATCGCCCAGCGCGACCACATCAGCGGTGTACGGATAGGCGTCTGCCTGGCCGATCGACAGCGGCGCCATGGCGCCGGGCGCAAGCACCGGCTGGGCGCGGGGCAGCACCGAGGGCGCCTTGCCGACGAATTCCCGGCTGCGCTCCTTCGTCTGTTGCTCTTCCTGCTTGATCAGGGCGATGGCCGCCTCGCGCTGGTCCACCCATGTGCGGCCATTCCACGCGGCGTAGGCACCCAGCCCGAGCAGCAGGACAAGCAGCACCGGCAGCGCTCGATCACGCAGCAATCGGCGGATCTCGTAGCGTGCAATCGACGCAACGCTCATGGCGATCTCCCCAGCCGCCGCGCCGAGAGGGCGACCACCGCGCAACCCAGCAGCAGCCAGGCCAGCAGAATGGCGAGATTCACGCCTTGCGCGGCAGCGATGCCAGCCAGGGTCTGCTGTGGTGGCCGGTACTGCACCGACCGGGTGATGCCGGCGATGTCGGCCATGTGCTTCCCGCCCGGTGGTGCCTTGTGCAGCTTTACTTCCTGGTTGAGTGCCTGGATCAACCGATAGCGGTAGTCCTCCACGCCGCGCAGGAATGCCAGATGCGCCGGAAAATCCGTGCCGGCGATGGCGCGCGACCAGGACTGCAGCGCCAATGTCGGCGAGGCAAGGCCAAACAGGCGCTGGATGGCGTCCTGCTGCTGGTAGGTGGCATGCAGGCGATCGAAATGGCGATTGTAGACGCGCGTCGAGTTGGCCTCGGCAAACTCAAGCGCCACGCCGCGGAAGTTCAGCGGCAGGTCGTCAATGCTGTCGACCCGGTAGCGCGCCATCAACGCGGCGCGCAGGGCATCAAGGCGTTTGTCTGCCGGGTCATGGCCATCCGCGCCGTTCTCCGCTTCCTCGGTCACGCCGGTCCTGAACGCCGGTGCCGAAGGGGTCGGGTGCAGGGATTCGGCGATGGCAGGCGCCACCCTCGGCAGCAGCAGTGTGGACACCACCCAGAAGCCCAGCAGCACGACCAGTGACGTCCGTGCCGAGCCGGCAAGTGCCGAGACCCCCACGGTAAGTGCGCAGAACACCAGCAGATAGAGCAGGTAGGCGGAAGCCAGTGCGAGCAGGGCGGCAAGATCCGTGGCGTCGCCGTACTGGATGGACAGCCCCGGAAGACTGATCAGCAGCATGGCCATCACCAGCAGCAGCGAGGCGGCCGCCAGGGCAATCAAGCGTCCACAGATCAGCACGCCGGCCGAGGCGCCGGTACCGAGTTCCTGGCGCAGCGTCTCGCGGGCCACATCGCCGGACAATGTGGCGAACCCGGCCAGGATGATCAGCAGCGGCGCGACGACCTGCAGCGCCCACGCCGCAGAGAAACCCTCGAAGCGGCTGAGTGCGGTGCCGCCATCCACGGCGCGGTGCCTGGCCGGGTTCTGTGCGTGACCCTCGATGAACACCGAGGTTCCCAGGTAATCCGTCAGCCCCGGGTCCAGTGCAGCCAGGGGCCGCACCGGGGCAGCAATGGCACGCCCCACATGTGCTGCGCTATGCGGGTCGATCGTGCCCTGGCTGTCCCAGAGCCGCGCCTCTTCCTCGCTCATTGCCTGGCGCTCCTGCGCCTGCAGGGTAAGGCGTGCAGCACCGCTGAGCGCCGACGCACCTGCAATGAACAAGAGGGCGAGGGCGAGCCACAACACGCGCCGCTCTCGCCACATCAGCGTGAGCTGGGTTGCCGCGACAGCGAACGCCTGCTGGATGGCCACTACGGACCTCGACTGGGCAGGGGAGACGGCGCGCATGCAGGGGCCTACCAGCGGTGGGTCAGCGACATGGACAGGAAGCGGCCCAGCGCTGTCGCATTGGTGGGGTCGTAGCCGGTGTTGATGCTGTTGACGATAAACGGCGGATCCCGGTCGAACAGGTTCTGCACGTTGAACGCAAGCGAGGTGCCACGCTGCGGGTCCGCCGATGCACCGAAGTGGTAGGCGAGGTTCAGATCGACGGTCGTCCAGGAGCTGACGTGGGGCCGGGCGACGTTGGCGGGGTCGCGGTAACTGTCCACGTAGTTCACGAAGATCCCCGCCGCGGCCTGCTGCCGGCTCAGCGCGATGCCACCGCGCATCTTGAGGTCCACCGGGTAGTACACCGAATTCACCGCATCCACCTCGGGTGACGTACTGGTCACACGACGCTTTGATTCGATGATGTACTGCCCGGCCAGGCTCGTCGCGATGCGGGTCTGGCCGGCATCAACGTCATAGCCGGCGCTGAAATCGATACCGCGCTGCTGGGTGAAGGCATTGTTGCGGAAACGGTTGTCCAGGATCACCTGACTGTTGGTTTCGTCCGTTCCCGGTGGCAGCGCATACGGCCCCACGCGCGAGACGAACAGGCCCAGGCCCGAGATGCCCAGCTGGCGCGCCTGCTGGATCTGCTGTTGCGTCGGGTTGCTGGTCAGGATGTCTGTGTAGGGCGCCGTGGACTGCAGGAACAGCGACGGGAAGCTGCCGCCGAAGCCACTGCCGATCCGGTCGGCGTATTCGATGTGGTAGTAGTTCGCGTCGATCTTGAGGCCGGGCAGCGACGGCGGCGCGAACGAGAAACCGCCGGTCCAGGTCTTGGCCCGTTCGGGGCCCAGATCGGGATTGCCATTGGAGAGCATCATCAGGATGGTGTTGCCATTGGCTGCGCTCGGGTTGGGCACGTTCGCCACCACCACGGTGTTGTTCAACTGCATGTCCTGGTACACCGGCGCCCGGTAGGAACGACCATAGCTGGTACGGAACGAAAGCCCTTGGGTCGCCTCCCACAGCAGGCCGAGCTTGGGATTCAGCGTGGAACCGAAATCGCTGTAATCGTCATAGCGCGCTGCCGCAGTGAAGGACAGGCTGCGCACGCCCGGCATGTCCTTCAGCAGCGGGATGTTGAGCTCGCCGAAGGCGGACCTGATCGTTCGATGCAGGTCGAGTGGCTTTTCCAGGCCGCGATGATCGATCAGCTCATAGCCATCGCGGCGGTAGCCCGCGCCGAACGCCGCGCGTATCGGCCCGGCGGGCAGGCTGAACAACTCGCCGTCGGCGACCACATCCAGGTAGCGGGATTCGGAGTTCGTATCGGTCGGTGGCGCCGTACTGGCCGAACTGCCGGTGATGGTGGTGCGCTGATAGGAAACGTCACTCCTGCCGAACCCGGAATTCAGGCGCGCCTGCCACTGTCGCGGAAGATCCAGCGTGAGTCCGGCGAACAGGTCGAACTGCCGCGTGTGCGGGAACAGCCGGGTTTCGTCGGCGGTGCCGGAAATGGTGGTATCCATCTCGCGCTTGGCGAACGAGCCGGTCACGTTCAGGGTCAGCACATCGCTGAGCTGCTGCACGCCGTCCACGTACAGGCTGTGGCGCTTGGACCCCGGGTAGAGGTCGTACGGTTTGACCCGCACGTTCTTCGAGAAGTCCTTGTCCACCGCCGGCAGGTTGCTCTGCTTCAGGAACTCGTAGCTGGCCAGCACATGGCCGCCATCCCACGACCAGCCTGCCGACTGCGATGCCTGGTACTCCTCCATGCCACCGGCGGTGACGGTGCCGTAGCGCACAGCGGTCTCATACCCGGTGAAGTCGCGGCGCAGGACGATGTTGACCACACCACCGACCGCATCGGTGCCGTAGATGGCCGAAGCACCATCGGTGAGGATCTCAACGCGTTCCACTGCACTCAGCGGTATCAGCGAGACATCCACGTACTGGTAGCGGTTCGACGAGGTCACGCGGTGGCCATTGATCAGGGTCAACGTGGTGCCGGTTCCCAGGCCGCGCAGGTTGATCGCGGTGCCCTGGCCGAAGTTGTTGCCGGTATCGCGGTCGACGCCAAGGTTGGCGACGTTCGCACCATTGGCGCCTCCGCCGAAGTTCTGTGGCAGTTTCTCGAACAGCTGCTGCACGGTAGCCACGCCGGTGCGGTCGATGGCCTCCTTGTCGATCACGATGATCGGGGATGCGCCGCCGCCAATGGCATCGCGGATGTTGCTGCCGACCACCAGCACCTTGTCCAGGGTCGCGGTCGGCGCTTGCGGCGGTGCGCCTGCGGCCCCCGAACCCCGGGTGTCGCTGGAGTCCTGGGCGATCGCCGGCACGCTGGCCAGCAGTGCAGCGGCAATGCTGAGCGCCATGAGTGCGCGTGGCGCGGCAGCGGATACGTTCGTCATTCCCCGGTCCATCGATCCCATCCGAAAGTGGCCTGCGACGTGGTGACGTCGCTCCTGAATGGATATGTTATAGCATATCATTCAAGGGTTGAATCCACGCCGGAACAAGGCCGATGAAGAAGACTGCTGTTCCGCCGCCCGTCGCTGAAATCCTGGGCGCGTACTGGAAGGCTGATCGTCGGCTGCTGCTGCTCATCGCCGGCAGTGTCCTGCTGTCCAGCCTGGCCAACGTTGCTGCGCCGTACCTTTTCTCGCGCCTGATCGACCGGTTGCCCATCGACGGGGCCAGTGCCCTGGCGGGGGGATTCCTGCTCTACGCCTTCATCCTGGGCGCGGGCAGTGCCCTGCAGAACACGGTGCAGTACCTGTCGTTCCTCAGCGGCGAGAACCTCGGCTTCATCACCAGTACCCGCTACTTCGCCCGTCTGCTGAAGAAGACCAACAGCTTCTTCCTGGACTACAACGCCGCCGAGCTGCAGGTGGCAGGGGAGAAAGGCCGTGGCGCGCTGAAGATCGTGGTGCAGCTGGGGCTGGTGGCCTTCATTCCCAGTGCGCTGCAGATCCTGTTGACGCTGATAACGTTGGGTGCGTTGATCAACCTGCAGGTGGTGGCCATCGTGCTGGCCTACGGCACGGTAGCCGTCACGCTTTCCGCCATCGCTACCCGGCGTGCACGCATCCATCGCGAAGCGGCGGTCGAGGCCGGGCAGCAGAACGCGCGCTTCGTCGGCAATGCCATGAATGCCATGGAGACGCTGCGCCAGTTCGGCGGCAGCGCCTGGATGGTGCAGCGCTTCGAGCAGAAGGCCCAGGAGGTGCGCGACAGCTGGCGCGCCTACGTACTGCAGCGGATCGGCTTCATTGCACTGCTGGGCATCGGCCTGGCGGTCGAGTTCATCGTTACCTTCCACCTGTTGCTGCCGCGCTACCAGAGCGGCGGCCTGAGCGTCGGCGACATCGTCCTGTTCAACCTGCTGCTGCTCCAGCTCAACATGCCGTTCGAGATGATTGCCCGTTCGATCGATGACGTCGCGCGCTCGTGGAGCATGCTGGCACCGCTTTCCACCTTGTGGGCGGCGCCCGAGGAGCGACAGGCAGCCGATGCCCAGCGCTTTGCGGGTGAAAGCGGCCGGCTGGCGTTCGAGCGGGTCAGCCACCGCTATGGCAACGGTCGCGGGGTAAGTGATATGTCCTTCGAGGCCGAACGTGGCGGCATCAATTTCCTGATCGGGCCAACCGGGGCAGGAAAGTCGACCCTGTTCAAGCTTGCCCTGAAGTCGATCGATCCCCAGCGTGGCCGGATCCTGGTCGATGGTGTTGACCTGTCCCGGATCGACCGTGCGGCGTGGCATGCCGCCGTCGCAGTGGTTCCGCAGGATGTCATCCTGCTCAACGAAAGCCTGGCCGACAACATCCTGCTGGGGCGCGCGCGCGATGATGATCGGCTGCGGCATGCCGCACGCAAGGCCTCGATCCTGCCGTTGATCGAGGCGCTGCCCGAGGGCCTTGAAACGACGGTGGGCGAGCGTGGCCTGAAGTTATCCGGCGGTGAGCGCCAGCGCATCGCGATAGCCCGTGCACTGTATGGCGGGCCAGCGATCCTGTTCCTGGACGAGGCAAGCTCCGCGCTGGATGAAGCCACCGAGCGCGAGATCATGGACCACATCCGCGCACTTGCGAATGATGTAACCGTGGTGGCCATCACCCATCGGCGAGGCATCGTGAGCCCGACTGACCGGGTGATCGAGCTGGAGAGTGATCGCTGAGCCAGCGGCGGCATGCGGGTCTCCTGCGGGTTCAAGGGCCGCCGTCGTGCTCAGGCATCGCCGCGCCACTGGCTCATCAACATCCGCAGGAACCGCTCGGCAGTGGGCGAGAGCAGGGCGCCCCGCCGGCGCACGATGCCGATCGTGCGCGACACCACCGGGTTGCCGATCGAACGCGTCACCAGACTCGGATGATCACCATCGGGCGTGGCCATCTTCGGCAGCACCGATACGCCGATACCTGCCTCGACCATGCCCAGCGACGTGGACAGGTGCGTCACTTCGTAGTGCCAGCTCAGTTTGAGGTTCTCGCGCGCCAGGGCGCCGTCCAGCAGCGTGCGATTGCCGCTGGTGCGATGCACGGTGATCAGCTGATGCTCTGCCAGGTCGGCCCAGTCCACCCTGCGCTTGCGGGCCAGCGGGTGGTCACGTCGGCAAGCGAGCACAAACGGGTCTTCGGCCAGTACGTCGAAATCGAGATTCGGATCGTTGGCGCCCATGAAGTTGATGCCGAACTCGACTTCGCCACGTTCCACCGCCTGCAGGCCCTCGGTCGCCGGGATATCCAGGATCCGGAAGCGCACGTTGGGGTGCGCTTCGTGGAAGCGCGCCATCACACTGGGCAGGAAGTAGAACGCCGCCGTAGGCAGGCAGGCGATGGTGACGGTAGCGCCCCGCGTGTCCTCCCGGCCCCGCAGTGAGAACAGTGATCCGTCGAATTCCTCCAGCATGCGACGCACCAGCGGCAGCAGGTTCTCGCCGACGGCGGTGGTGCTGACGCTGCGCGTGGTGCGCTCCAGCAGCGGCGAACCCACGGCCTGCTCCAGCTTCTGTATCCGTCGGCTGAGCGCCGGCTGGGAGACGTGCAGGATTTCAGCGGCGCGGTGGAAGCTGCGTGTCTCCGACACCAGCTGGAATGCGCGCAGATCCAGGATTTCGCAATTGATGCTCATTGGGTATCAATCATCCAAAAATCAGCAATTCACAGATCAATTGAGGTCATGCCAGTATCGAATCACAGAGGGGGCATTCATCCCCTATACGCATCAATCTAGCACACGTATGACCAACGATCTGCTCAGCATTCCGTGCGTGCTCATGCGCGGCGGCACCTCCAAGGGCCCGTTCTTCCTGGCCAGCGACCTGCCGGCAGACACCGCCGAACGCGATCGCCTGCTGGTGGAAGTGATGGGCTCGGGCCATCCGCTGCAGATCGACGGCATCGGCGGTGGCAACGCGCTGACCAGCAAGGTGGCGATCATCGACCGCTCGAGCAGGACGGACGCCGACGTGGATTATCTGTTCGCCCAGGTACGGGTGGAGCAGCAGGTGGTGGACACGTCCCCCAACTGCGGCAACATGCTGGCGGCAGTGGGCCCGTATGCCATTGAGCGGGGGCTGGTGCAGGCTAAGGATCCGCAGACCGAGGTGCGCATCCACAACGTCAACACCGGCAAGCTGATCATCGCGACGGTGGAAACGCCGGGCGGCAACGTGGTCTACCGCGGCGATACGCGCATTGCCGGCGCGCCGGGCTCGGCCGCGCCGGTCAGGCTCTCCTTCCTTGATGCCGCGGGCGCCCGCACCGGCAAGCTGCTGCCCAGCGGGCACGCGCAGGAATCCATCAATGGCGTGCCGGTCAGCCTGGTGGACTGCGCCATGCCGATGATGCTGGTGCGTGCCGAAGACCTGGGCGTACGTGGTGATGCTTCGCCCGCCGAACTGAACGCGGACGCGGCGTTCATGCGCCGGCTGGAAACGCTGCGCATCGAGGCGGGGGCCCGCATGGGCATCGCCAACGCCGGCAACACGGTCATCCCCAAGCCGGTGCTGCTGTCGGCGCCACAACATGGGGGCGACCTGCAGGTGCGCTATTTCATGCCGCACCAATGCCACACCGCGCTGGCCATCACCGGTGCGGTCGGCCTGGCCACCGCCGCCGTCACGCCGGGCACGCTGGCCCACACTTTGGTCGGATGCCTGTCCGTTCCCGGCAGCATTACCCTCGAACATCCGAGCGGGGCCCTGGAGGTGGGTCTCAGTGGCAGTTCGGACGATACGCCGGTGATTGCCAGCGTGGTCCGCACCGCACGCCGACTGTTCGACGGTCGGGTGTATGCAACCTCGCCCGCGCACGCCACGGCCAGTACCACCCAAGACCGCCAATGGACGTCAGCGGCATGATCTGAAACCGGCTGGGTCGGCACAGGCGTGCCTGTCCCGCCACCACAACGTAGATGCTTCACTCCTGGGAGGGATGATGTACAAGCAGTTCCTGATGGTCGCGCTGTGCGCGGCCGGCCTGGCCGCGGCCGGGTGCAGCAACAGCGGGCGCGCCGAAGGTGCGACCACAGGCAGCGCTGACAACGCACCGGTGCGCATCAGCGTCGGCTCCTACAACCTCAACAACCTGCCGTTCTTCATCGCCGACGCCAAGGGCTATTTCAAGGACGTCGGCCTCGAAGTGAAGACCGAGAACTTCGCCCAGGGCGGTTCCAAGGTATTGCAGGCGCTGGTGGCCAATTCCACTGACGTGGCGGTCGGCTTCTACGACCACACCATCCAGATGCAGGCCAAGGGCAAGGACGTGGTGGCCTTCGTGCTGCTCTCGCGCAATTCCGGCCTGGTGATGGCGGGACGCGAGAATGCAACCTTCGATCCGGCACGCCCGGAGACCATCAAGGGCCAGAAGGTGGGCATCACCGCACCCGGCTCGTCGTCGGACTTCTTCGTTCGCCATTTCCTTGCGCAACACGATATTCCGGTCGACAGCATCTCGCTGATCGGCGTCGGCTCCGGCGCCGCAGCCGTTGCCGCACTGGAGCAGGGCAAGATCGACCTGCCGGTGAACTACGACCCTGCCGCCACGCTGATTACCGAGCGCAAGGTCGGCAGGATCATCATCGACGCCCGTAGCGACGACGGTGCCCGCCAGGTCTATGGCGGCCTGTATCCGACCTCGGTGATGTACGCCAACCAGAGCTTCCTCGACAAGCGCCCCGAGGCGGCGGAGAAGATCGCCCGCGCCGAGCAGATGGCACTGAAGTTCATCGCCGACAGCAGCGCCGAGGACATCGTTGCAGCACTGCCGGACAGCTACGTGTCTAGAGACCGCGCCACCTATGCACGCGCCGTGGAGAATGCGCGCGCGATCTTCACCCGCGATGGCCGATTCACCCCCGCCGACCTGGAAACACCGCTGAAGGTACTGCGCGAGTTCAACACGGATGTGGCCAACGCCAACATCAATCTCTCCAGGACCTACACCAATGCCTTCGTCGAGCGAGCCAACGCTGCGGCGCCGGCAACCCAACCGTAAGCGGAGGTATACCCATGGCCCTCAATGCCACCGTGCGCCAGTTCAACGGCGCGCCGCAGCTGGAGCCCGCACAGACCATGGTCGCCATCAACAAGGTGACCATGTCCTTCGGTGAATTCACTGCCGTCCGTGATGTCGACATCCAGGTGGGCAATGGCGAATTCCTCGCCATTGTCGGGCCCACCGGCTGCGGCAAGAGCACCATCCTCAATTCCGTGGCCGGCCTGTTGAAGCCTTCTTCCGGGCAGGTCAGCATCGACGGCCGCGCGGTCAGCGGCGTGCAGGAATCGGTGGGCTACCTGTTCCAGCAGGATGCACTGCTGCCGTGGAAGACCGCATTCCAGAACGTCGAACTGGGCTTGCGCTTCCGCGGCGTCGCCGAAGCCGAACGCAAGGCCAAGGCCAATGCCTGGCTGGCCAAGGTTGGCCTGACCGGATTCGAGCATCGCTATCCGCACCAGTTGTCCGGTGGCCAGCGCAAGCGCGTGCAGATGGCGCAGGCACTGATCGTGGAGCCGAAGGTGATCCTGATGGATGAACCGTTCTCGGCACTGGACATCCACACCCGCCACCTGATGCAGAACGAGCTGCTGCGCCTGTGGCAGGAGGATCGGCGCTCGGTGATCCTGATTACCCACGACCTCGAAGAAGCCATTGCCCTGGGGGACCGCGTGGTGGTGCTGTCGTCCGGGCCGGCCAGCCGGGTCGTGCGCAGCTTCGATGTGGATCTGGAACGCCCGCGCAACGTCGCAGAGATCAAGCTGGATGACCGTTTCACTGACCTGTACCGCGACATCTGGGCCTGCCTGCGCGGTGAAGTGGAGAAGAGCTATGCACGCCAAGACTGACAAGTTCATCCAACTGGCCCTGGTGGTCGCCGTGTTCGGTGGCTGGGAGGGCGGCATCGCGCTCGGCGTGATCGATCCGTTCTTCTTCCCGTCGCCAACGGCCATCGTGCAGCAGGCCTGGACCTGGCTGTCCGACACCTCGTTCTACCAGCATGTCTACATCACCCTGACCGAGACCGCGCTGGGCTACATCATCGGCACCGGGCTGGGTGTGGCCGGCGGTGTTTGGCTGGGCCTGAGCCGGCGCTCGGCACGCATCCTGGATCCCTTCATCAAGGGCTTCAATGCGATCCCGCGCGTGGTGCTGGCGCCGATCTTCGTGCTGTGGCTGGGCCTTGGTCTGTGGTCAAAAGTCGCACTGGCCGTAACCCTGGTGTTCTTCACCACGTTCTTCAACGCCATGCAGGGCGTGCGCGAGGTCAATCCGGTGGTGCTGGCCAATGCGCGCATCCTTGGTGCCGGACGCAGCGATCTGTTGCGCCACGTGTACTTCCCGGCGGCCGCCAGCTGGATCCTGTCCTCGCTGCGCACATCGGTCGGCTTCGCCGTCGTCGGCGCCATCATCGGCGAATACCTCGGTGCTTCGGCCGGCCTCGGCTACCTGATCGCTCAGGCCGAGGGCAACTTCAATGCCGTAGGTGTGTTTGCCGGCATCATCATCCTGGCCGCCTTCGTGCTGGTCATCGACGCACTGCTGGACGTGGTCGAGAACAAGCTGATCACCTGGCGTCCCAACGCCCAGGCACAGGCCACCAGCTGAGCACGGCCGCCTGAGCCTGCCTGTCGCGCCGCCGGCCTGATCCGGCGGCGCGAACCTCCCCGTCATTCCCCCGCATCACCGCAACAGGCCAGCGCCAGACCAGGGGGCCGGCTGGCCGGAGAGAGAGCCATGAAACATTCCAGTGTGCTGCCACGCGCAGCGCTATCGGTCGCGCTCGGCCTGCTGCTGGCCAGCGGCCCTGCAGGTGCACAGGCCGTGTCATCCCCGCCGGTGCCCCTCAGCCAGGCAGAACTGTCACGCCTGGTGCAGCAGCAGGCACTGCAGATCCAACAGCTGGAAGCGCGCCTGCGGGCAGTGGAGGGCGAGCAGGGCATTGCGGCCATGCGGCCCGCCCCGCCCGAGCCTGCAGTGGAGGCGCGGGTCGCCGCACTGGAGTCCAGCCAGTCCAGGCTGCCCAAGATGTCGTGGTCCAAGGGCGCCCCGGAATTCAGCAGTGCTGACGGCACTGTGGCTTTCCGCCCACGTGGACGCCTGTTCGTCGATGCCTCCAGTACCGACGGCTCCACCCTGGGCGATCGCAACATCTCCGGTACCGAGATCCGTTCGGTGCGCCTGGGTGCGGAAGGGCGCTACGGCATCCTCGGCTGGGCGGTGGAGGGCGACTTCGCCGACAACGCAGTGGCTTGGAAGTCGGTCTATGCCACGCTGGATCACACCTTGTTCGGGTTGCCAGCCGACCTCACCGTCGGCAACCGCCTCAACGACCGCGGCATCGACGGCTCCAGCAGCACATCCAACACGCCGTTCCAGGACCGCAACGCCGTGGGCACGTTGATGCTGCCGCAACGCGGCCTGTTCGGCGTGGGCCTGACTGAACGTGTTTACGGCAAGGGTTGGCATGCCAGCCTGTCGATGGCCGGCAATGACCTCACCAATGCAGGCACCGACAACGACAGCCAGACCTGGGCCACGCGCGTGCACTGGAATCCCGTGGCCAGCGACCGCGCCACCGTACACCTGGGCGCCTGGGCCTTCCACGAGGAGATCGCCGCAGGCGCGAGTGGCGTCGTTCGCAGCTCGGCCATCGCAGGGCACTTCAACGACCTGGTGAAGATCGCGCCGGGCACCTTGTCGGGGGCTGATCGCAGCACCGCCTACGGCGCAGAGCTTGCCGGCTTCTTTGGCCCGGCCTGGGCGACCGGCGAATGGGGCACGCGCAACCTGCGCGGCGCCGACGCCAGCGGCCGTTACGATCTGGACCATCAGGCCTGGGCGATCTCGGCCGGCTGGTTCCTGGCCGGTGCGATGCCGGCCTATTCGGGCAAGGCCGGTACATGGGGCCGGGTGAAGGTGGCCGATCCGGTCACCCGCGGCGGTGCCGGCGCGTGGGAGTTGAAGGGCCGCTATGAGGACGTGGACTATGCCGAGCTGCCCACCGGCGGAACGGGGCATGCGTGGACGCTGGGCGCGAACTGGTATCTCAACGATTTCAGCCGCGTGATGTTCGAAGCGATCCGATGGCAGACCCACAATCGCAGTGGCACCGGGCAGGGCAGGGACGAAGGAGCCACCTTCAATACCCGCCTGCAGGTGGCCTTCTAGCGCCTGCGTGCCGATTCCCGTGTGCCGCCTGCGCGGATCAGAGCAGCAACAGCGCCCCGATCAGCGCCGGCGGCATCACCAGCGCACCGACGCGCAGGAAGTCGAGCGCGCTGACATGCTCGCCCTCGCGGCGCAGCGCTACCAGCCACAGCATCGTGGCCAGCGAGCCGGTTACCGACAGGTTCGGCCCCAGGTCCACGCCCACCAGCAGCGCGGCGCGGGTCTGTGCCGGCAGATCGGCCATCTGGCCCAGCGAGCCAGCGGCCAGGCCGACCGGCAGATTGTTGGCCACGTTGCTCAGCAACGCCGCCGCGCCACCGGCCAGCCAGCTGGCCTGGTGTGGCGATGCCTGCGCCACGGCCTGCAGCGCGCTGGCCGCCATCTGGATGACACCGGTCTGTGCCACCGCTTCCACCAGCACGAACAGGCCAGCCACCAGCGGCAGTACGCCCCATGACACATGGCGCAGCAGCGGCAACGGACTGCGCCGCTGGCGCATCGCCACCACTGCCACACTCAGCGTGCCTGCGCAGAACGTGGCCAGGCCGAGCGGGCCGTTCAGTGCGGAGGTCACCAGCAGCACGGTGCCGGTGAACAACACGCCCAGCGCGCTCAGCCGGCCGCCTTCGGTCAGCGGGCGATGCGCCGGCGCCGCCACCAGCGGCTGCGCGATCTCGCGCCGATGCACCCAGCGCAGCACCAGATAGGTGGCGCCGATCGCGGCCAGCGACGGCAGCGCGAACTGTGCCAGCCACTGCATCAAGGGCGGCATGTGCTGGCCGTACACCACCAGGTTGGCCGGGTTGGAAATGGGCAGCACGAAGCTGGCCGCATTGGCGATGAACGCACAGACGAACAGATAGGGCAGGGGGTTGGCACGGGCCGCCTTGCAGGCTGCGTAGACCGCCGGGGTCAGCACCACCGCCGTGGCATCGTTGGAAAGAAACACGGTCACCAACGTGCCGACCAGGAACACGAGGTCGAACAGGCGTCGTCCCGAGCCGCCTGCGTGGCGGACCGCGTACAGCGCCAGCCAGTCGAACAGGCCCTCGCGCCGGGCCAGCTCGGCCAGCACCATCATGCCGACCAGGAACAGATAGACATCGCGGCCCTCGGCCACCGCGTGCAAGGTCGTGCCGAACGACACCGCTCCCAGCAGTGGAAGCAGAAGGGCAGCCCCCAGTGCCCACACATATTCCGGAATGCGGAACGGCCGGAACAGCAGGCCGACGGTGGCAACGGCCACCGCCGCCCAGATGAGGAAAGAGGAGTAGGAAGCGAGCATCGAGCGGGGTGTCTCAGCGGCGCCGACGCGTACCTCGCAGGAACGCGCCCGCTGCAATCACGGCAGTTCGGGGAAGGCGGCATCATACCTCGTGAGCTACACCCGAACTGTAGAGCCGGGCCCATGCTCGGCTGCTGACCACGTGCCCCCGGCACCCACGCTCCGCGAACGTTTTCTTCGGGCGCTCTTCACCGTCGCTCCGCTTAGAGTGAAGGCCACTCATGGTGTCACGCGTGGAATCAACGATGTCCGAGTACCGAGACTGGACCTTCAATGCCAACGGCCGGACCCTGGTGGCCCGGGTGGAGCTGGATGCCGACGGCGGCGGCACCATCAACCGCTACCAGTTGACTCCGGGGCCCGCGCAGTCCGGGTTGTGCATCAAGGTGGCCTCGCAGGCCGAAGCCGCAAAGAAGCTCGAAACCGAGGTGGAGAAGCTGCTCGGCCCAGAGTGGTGAAGAGAGCTTCGCTACGGCAGAAGCGTTGAGAGGTCGCCAGCGCAACTCCGCAATCTCAGCCCGTGCGACGGCCGACCGTATTCTTCCGGCCATGCATTCCCCCTCCAGCCCTCCCGATTTCATGACCGCTACCCGGCCCTCCGGCTGGGTGCAGAGCGGTGACCGCTGGGACCTGTGGTGGAACGGCCGCTGCGTGGCCAGCGTCGTGCCGCATGCCGTGCTCGGTGTCCGCCTGTTCCTCGACACGCGGAAATCACCCCAGCCCAAGATCGTGGCCGCCGTGAATACTCGCCAGGCCAAACGCTACGCCGAACGATGGTGCGCCGCCCGGCTCTGCCCGCAGTTGCGGCTGCGCGATGCGGTGGCGCGGCTGGTAGATAAAGGTACTCCATCACCTCCGGCACCCACGCGGGAACAACGGCAGCAGGCCCGCCGTCTGGCGGAGGCCGGGGCGGGGGAGATGGGGCGGATCAAGGCGGCGCTGGCGCCGCGGCCCCCAGCGATGCTGGCCAGGCCCGAGGTGCCGGGGCGGGGCGGAGCCTGGTCGATACCAGGCCAGGCTCCGTCAACCCGGCGGCCGGAAGGGAGTGCGTTCCCGGCCAAGGCTACGCCGAAAGTTCCTCGCGCACGATCCTTGCCCCTTCGCTGAGCGCACGCAGCTTGCCCCGTGCCACTTCACGGGCCAGTGGCGCCATGCCGCAGTTGGTGCTCGGGTAGAGCTTGTCGGCATCCACGAACTGCAGCGCCTTGCGCAGGGTGTTGGCCACGTCTTCAGCCGTCTCCACCGTGCTGGAAGCCACATCGATGGCGCCGACCATCACCTTCTTGCCGCGGACCAGCTCGATCAGATCGATCGGCACGTGCGAGTTGTGGCATTCCAGCGAGATGATGTCGAGGCTGGAGGTCTGCAGCTTCGGGAACGACTCTTCGTACTGGCGCCATTCCGATCCCAGCGTCTGCTTCCAGTCGGTGTTGGCCTTGATGCCGTAGCCATAACAGATGTGCACAGCGGTCTCGCACTTCAGCCCTTCGATCGCACGTTCCAGCGCGGCCACGCCCCAGTCGTTCACTTCGTCGAAGAACACGTTGAAGGCGGGCTCATCGAACTGGATGATGTCCACGCCGGCGGCTTCCAGCTCCTTCGCTTCCTCGTTGAGGATCTTCGCGAATTCCCAGGCCAGCTTCTCACGGCTCTTGTAGTGTGCGTCGTACAGGGTGTCGATCATGGTCATCGGCCCGGGCAGTGCCCATTTGATCGGCTGCGTGGTCTGCCGGCGCAGGAACTTCGCATCCTCCACGAACACCGGCTTCGGGCGGCTCACGGCACCGACCACGGTCGGCACGCTGGCGTCGTAGCGGTTGCGGATGCGCACGGTTTCGCGCTTCTCGAAATCGACGCCGTTGAGGTGTTCGATGAAGGTCGTGACGAAGTGTTGCCGGGTCTGCTCACCGTCGCTGACGATATCGATGCCGGCGTGCTGCTGTTCCTGCAGGGACAGGCGCAGGGCATCCTGCTTGCCTTCGGTCAGTCCTTCATCCTGCAGCTTCCAGGGCGACCAGAGCTTTTCGGGCTCCGCCAGCCAGGAGGGCTTGGGCAGGCTGCCGGCGGTGGAGGTGGGGAGCAGTTTCTTCGTCGACATTGCGTTCTGTGTCCTGGGGCGAATGGGGAATCGATGGATCAGCGGGCAGCCCACTGCTCAAGCACGGCGCGGTACGGCTTGATGAAGTGCTCTTCGGTGAACTTGCCCTGCTTGACCGCCAACTGGCTGCGCTCTTCGCGGTCGTAGACGATTCGGGTGGAGGAGTAGTCCTGGTGCTTCAGGCTGGGCTGGTAGACCTTGCCGGCCACGGAGTTGGCGTTGTAGATCTCCGGGCGATAGATCTTCTGGAACGCCTCCATCGTGCTGATGGTGCCGATCAGTTCCAGGTTCGAGTAATCGCCCAGCAGGTCGCCCTGGAAGTAGAACGCCAGCGGCGCGACGCTGCCCGGCGGCATGAAGTAGCGCACCTGCAGGCCCATCTTGTCGAAGTACTGGTCGGTGGGGGAGAACTCGCCCTGGCGGTACTCCATGCCCAGGATGGGATGGTGGTTCTCGGTGCGGTGGTAGGTCTTGCTGCTGGAAACACTGATGCAGATCACCGGCGCCTTGCTGAAATTGGCGCGGTAGGCCTCCGATTCAAGGAAGTGCTGGAACAGCTTGCCATGCAGATCACCGAAGCCTTCCGGAATGCCGAAGGTGGCCTTGCCCTCGTTGCTGGCCGGCAGCACCACGCTGAAATCGTAGTCACGCACATAGGACGAGAAGTTGTTGCCGACGATGCCCTCGGTGCGAGCGCCGGTACGCGTGTCGACAATGGTCGGGCGCAGCACTTCGATCAGCGGGAACGGATCGCTGCCATCACCGCCATCGATGTGCATCTCCACCGAGATGATGTCCAGCTCGACGGCGTAGCGGTCCGCGCTCGGGTTGTCCCAGTGCGCCAGGTCGTTGAAGCGGTTGTTGATCATGCTGATCGTGTTGCGCAGGTTCTCCTGGCGGGACTCGCCGCGAGCCAGGTTGGCGAAGTTTGTGGTGATGCGCGTGCCGTCAGCGGGCTGGTAGTCCTCGTTGAAAGGGATGCGCGTGATGCTGAAGGTGAAGTTCTCGGTCGACATGGGCGGCGTTCCGGGTTGCGGGGGTGACATCCGAATGCAGGTCGCTGGCATTCGGCATTCAAAGGACTGCAGCGGCCTCGGCAGTGGCAGGCGCTGCGCGATGGGACAGGGCAAGCAGGGGCATCGCCCGCTGCACCGCCAGCCGTGCGCGCTGGATCAGGGCGTCGTTGTGCACGCGGCCCTCGGCGAAATCACGGTCGGTGGCGTACACGCCCAAGGGCAGGGTGCGCGCCTGGAAGAAGCTGAAGAGCGGCCGCAGCTGATGATCGATCACCAGTGCGTGGCGCTCGCTGCCGCCGGTGGCGGCCAGCAGGATGGGGGTGTCGACCAGCGCGTCCTGGTGGATGAAGTCGAAGAAGTGCTTGAACAGGCCGGTGTACGAGCCGCGGTAGACCGGCGTGGCCACCACCAGTACATCGGCCTGCTCGACAGCGGCCAGCTGCCGCTCGACAGCCTCGGGCAGCTGCGAGCGCCACAGCGCACCGGCCAGCTGCGGCGCCAGCTCGCCCAGCTCGATCAGGTGCGGCTCGCAGGCAACGTCCTCGCCGATCAGGTCCAGCAGGTGCTCGGCCAGAGTCGCAGCCCTGGAGGGGCGCTGCAGCCCGCCGGAAACGGCGACGATACGGAGGGGGCGGGTCATCTGTTCGCTTTCAGCAGGGGAGGGAGCTCCTTCGGGCGATCTGCGGGGGCGCAGTCCTGCAGGCCGGCGAGGTGACCGGGCTGGCAGGCAACCGAAGGCATGACCCGATCCTAGTCATGCACTTCCATGACGTAAAATGGTATTACTTCACCAATCCATGAGCGAGATTCATCGTCATGCTGGAACGGATCCACCTCAGCATCGTGCAGCAGGTCGAGCAGCAGGGCTCGCTGACCGCTGCGGCCGGCGTGCTCAACCTGACCCAGTCAGCCCTCAGCCACAGCATGAAGAAGCTTGAGCAGCAGCTGGGCACCGATGTCTGGCTGCGCGAAGGCCGCAGCCTGCGCTTGACCCAGGCCGGGCAGTACCTGCTGGCGGTCGCCAACCGCGTGCTGCCGCAGCTGGACCTGGCCGAGGAGCGCCTGGGCCAGTTCGCCCAGGGCGAGCGAGGCGCGCTGCGCATCGGCATGGAATGCCATCCCTGTTACCAGTGGTTGCTGAAGATCGTCTCGCCGTACCTGGCCGCGTGGCCGGACGTGGATGTGGACGTCAAGCAGAAGTTCCAGTTCGGCGGCATCGGTGCACTGTTCGGCTACGAGATCGACCTGCTGGTCACGCCGGACCCGCTGCTGAAGCCGGGCCTGAAGTTCGTGCCCGTGTTCGACTACGAGCAGGTGCTGGTGGTGGCCAGGAATCACGCCCTGGCCAAGGTGGATCACGTAAAGCCGCGCCAGCTCGGCCAGGAAGTGCTGATCAGCTACCCGGTACCGTTCGAGCGCCTGGATATCTACAACCAGTTCCTGCTGCCGGCCGGCATTACGCCGCGGCGCCACAAGACCATCGAAACCACCGACATCATGATGCAGATGGTGGCCAGCGGTCGCGGCGTGGCCGCCATGCCGCGTTGGCTGGTGGAGGAATATGCCGCACGCATGGACGTGGTGCCGGTGCGCCTGGGTGCGAAAGGCATTCCCAAGCAGATCTACCTGGGCGCGCGCGAGGCCGATACCGGTATCGACTACCTGCAGGCCTTCGTCGAACTGGCGCGTAACAGCACGCCGGTTGCCGGCAATGCAGGCGGAGCCCGTTGATGCCCGCACCTGGATCGCAGCGGGCGGAAGCCTTCATCAACACGTTTTCGCTGGAAGTGAGCGCCAAGGCCATGCCGGCACTGCGCGCGGAAGCGGGCCGCATCGCTCCCGGAACGACGATCTCGATTCCCTACCTGGCGAACGAGGACGACGATGCCCGGCTGGCGGCCGCTCGCACGGTACGCGAGCTCGGCTTCGAGCCGATGCCGCATCTCTCTGCCCGCCGTATCGGGTCGCGTGCAGCGCTTGAGCGGTTCCTGGAACGTGCCGCCAACGAAGCCGGGGTAGCGAAGTGCCTGCTTATCGCGGGTGATCTTTCCACGCCCGCAGGTCCGTATGCCGACAGTACTTCGATCATCGAGACTGGCCTTCTTGAACGTTGCGGCATCAAGGTTGTTGCCATGGGCGGGCATCCGGAAGGGCATCCGGTGATGAACGCCGAGGACCGTTGGCGCGTGCTGGAGCGTAAGTGCCAGGCCATCGAGGCGCGGGGCATGGCACCGCTGATCATCACCCAGTTCGGCTTCGATGCCGATATCGTGCTGGCCTGGCTGGATGCGCTGCGGGCCCGTGGCATCACGGTGCCAGTGCTGGTGGGCGTGCCGGGGCCGGCCAGCATTGCGCGGTTGGCCCGCTACGCCGCGATGTGCGGCGTGGGTGCCAGTGCATCGATGCTGGCGCGGTATGGCATCTCGATCGGCCGGCTGCTCGGCACGGCGGGGCCGGAGGTGTTTGTGGATCGGTTGGTGAGTGGGCTGACGGCCGGGCACGGCCAGATCAGCCCGCACTTCTTCCCGTTCGGCGGCATTGCCCCATCACTGGACTGGATCGAGCGGTACCGGCGGCGCACGTCGGCCGCCAGCGTTTGATGCTCTATCGATGATCGCGTGGCCGGGCCCTTCAGCCCGGCAGTTCGCACTTCATCTTGCCATCTACGTAGTACGGCTTGGGTACGTTCGGGTTCTCGCTGGTCTTCTCGAAGACCACCTCGAACGACGCCGCATCGGGCGAGCCCTTGCGGTCGGTGCACGCGTCCTGCAGCTTCTTCTTGACCGCCGCGATGCCCGCATCGCGATTGGCACCGTCGGCGCTGTTGGTCAGGTTCACGGTTTCGGCCGAGGCCAGTGGGCTCAGTGCAAGCAGGCAGCCGGTCAACATCAGGGTGTGCAGCTTGGTCATGGTCATGCCTCATGGGTGTCCAATGAGGCCCCAGCATAGAGGCGGGCTGTTAACGGCCCGTGGCCGCCCCGGTTTCGGGGCCGGATCTGCGGCATTCGTCGTCGGACAGGGGAGGTTGATCGGACGTTTCCCCTTGGCTGGATGCGTTCGGCTAGGCTGCAGCGACTGACCGCAAGGATGAAGGCACCCATGATCCGCTGGCTGTTTCTGGCGCTTGCCGCGCTGCCGCTCGCTGCTGGGGCCGTGGTCATCCGCCACGATGTGGACGATGCCCGCTACCGGATCGATGGATCCGAGTTTCCGGCCCTGGCTGACATGCCGGGCGAAGGGCAGGGCGTTCTGATCGCGCCGCAGTGGGTGCTGACAGCAGCGCATGCCGCACCGATGGAAGGGATGGGGCAGACCATCGCCATCAACGGCAAGGGCTACGGCGTGGAACGTGTAATCGTGCATCCCGGCTACAGGAGAATGCCCGACGCACTGGGTAAGGAGGCGCTGGCGACGGGGAGCCCGGCGAAGATCCATGCGTACCTGGCCGGGTCGGATGACATTGCACTGATCCGGCTCGCAGCGCCCGTGAACGATGTGCAGCCCGTGGCGCTGTATCGCGGTAGCGCCGAGATTACGCAGATCGCCGCCTTGATCGGAAAGGGCGCCACTGGCAATGGTGCGATGGGACTGGTACCGGACGGGCCGCATCGCACCACGCTGCGGCGGGCGTACAACGCCATTACCGGTGGCAATGATCGCTATCTCTGGTATCGGTTCGATGCCCCGCCACAGGGCCTGCCGCTTGAAGGCGTGCTCGGTAACGGGGACAGCGGCGGCCCATTGGTGATCAAGGATCACGGCGCCTGGCAGCTGGTGGGGCTGGGCTCCTGGATCACCGCCGTTCCCGAGCATGCCCTTGAGGCCGGCTTCTACGGGCAGGTGGTGCACAACGTTCGGGTATCGCGCTATGTGGGTTGGATCGAGAGCACCCTGAGTGCGCCAGATTATCGTCCAGTAACACCCGAAGACTGACAGCTGTCACTGGCTACACCCCGGGCGGAAGCGAATAGTGAGCGCCAAGGCGAGGGCACCTCGCCACCACTCAGCCACCACTCACCAAGGGGACCGCTCATGAACATGCTCCAGCACCTCGCCTCGCAGACGCCGATCTGGGTCTGGCTGCTCCTGGCCTTCCTGGTCACCCGTGGCATCGCCGCCATGAAGCCGGCCGAGACCTCGCTGCAGAAGCTGGCGATCGTGCCCGCCCTGTTTGCCGTCTGGAGTGCGTGGTCGATCAGCCATCGCTTCGGCGCGTCGCTGATCGCCTGGAGCGAGTGGTTGGTCGGCATCGGCACCGGGGCAGCACTGGGATGGCTGCTGCTGGGCCACGTGAAGCTGACCCCGGATGGCGCTACCGGAAAGCTCTGGCGCAACGCGGACTTCAGCCTGCTGCCGCTGCTGCTGATCACCTTCCTGGTGAAGTACGGCTTCGAAGTCGCATTTGCGGTGTCGCCGTCGCTGACCGCCAACGCCGGCTTCAGTGCCGCCTACCTGCTGCTGGCAGGCGGATTCACCGGCATCTTCGTCGGCAAGTACTGCCGCTACCTGGCCTCGTTGCGACTGGGCGAGGCAGGTAAAGGGGTTGGGGTCGCAGGCTGAAACCAGCTCCGTCGTGACGCGTCACATTAATAGCCCCGAAGAATGGTGCCGGCCGCTGGCCGACAACCCTGCCCCTACAGGCTCCAATCAACCCGCATGCCCGCGATCAGCGCATTCGACAGGTCTCGCTGGCGTCCGGGTTCGTTGAACTGGTCGGGATGCACGATGTAGTGCAGGTTCGGTGCGATCCGGAGCTGCGGGGTGAGCTGGATGCCATAGCTCAGTTCCATCATCACCTGGCTCCCGTGCGGCGTGCCGCTACCGCCGGCCGCGGCGCGGGCAAGGCGCAGGTTCTCCAAGGCGATGCTGCTGTACTTCTGCTGGGTCACCACGAAAGCGATGCTGTCCTGCGGCCGGCTGGCGAACGTGCCTTTCTGGACCATGCCAGCCTGCAGGAAATGATCCTCGATCAACTGGCCGGAGGTGCCCTTGAGCGCCGCACCGAACAGGGTCAGACCGCGGCCGGCACCATCACTGGTGAGCTGTTGCTCGAAGCGGGCGAACGCACCGGATCGGCCGCGGCGGGACGCGTAGTCCTGTCCGCTGAGCAGCGCCGGAACGCCGTTGGCATCGCGCAGCGGGTCACGGTAGGTCGAGTTGTCCTGCCAGCCACCGAGTTCGTAGCGGGCCTTCAGGCGCGCCGAAGCGGGGCTGCGCCAGCCGATCGTGTAGGGCACGATCCAGCCGGTAGCCTGGTGCGTACTCCATTTCAGGCCATGCTGGCCGTCCTCGGCCTGGCTGGGATCCACCTGGTAGGCGCCGACGCGCACATAGACATCGGGCGTCACCCAGGCCGTGGCATCGGCCATCCAGCTCGATACCGGCCACCAGGTGAAATTGCTGGTGCGGAATACGTAGGTCGGGTTGCCGCAGGCCGAGTTGCCCTGGAAGTACTGGCACAACTCCGAACCGAGGTGATGGATGTTGGCAACGCTGCGCCCGGCTTCCAGCACCAATCGGTCGTTCAGTAGTTTCTGTTCGAGCGTCAGGTTGGCCAGGCGCGTGCCCTGGCCGCCGTAGATTTCCTGCACCGACGTGCTATTGCCTGTACTGCTGTTGGCAAGATTGGTGCCATGGCGGTTGATGCCGTAGGCCTTGATCGTTGCGCCCCGCCAGCCAAACGCGGCGTCCAGATCCACGTCGGCGCCGAACATCAGCTGGCCGGCATACGCCGTGCCGCTGCGCTTGCCGCCGTCGAGCGTGGCGGCCGCTTCGCCGGTGTACGCCAGCTTGGGGGTGAAGACGTCGCTCGCGTCGGCGGCTGCGGCCACGGTAGGCAGGGCCAGCAGGATCGCTACCGGCAACAGGCGGCGGGAAGAACAGGTCATGGGCGAGGTTCCTTTTACAGGGTGGGAGCCGTGACCGGCTTCTTGAGGACGCGTAGCGCGACCGCGGTGACGGCCACGCCGGCCACCAGCGCCAGCAGGTAGATGCCAAGGTGGGTGACCGCATTCGGGATTGGCAGCACGAACACCCCGCCGTGCGGCACCTTCAGCTCGACGCCTGCGGCCATCGAGATCGCACCAGCCACGGCAGAGCCGAGGATCAACGCCGGAATGGTGCGCAGCGGATCGCGCGCGGCGTAAGGGATCGCACCCTCGGTCACGAAGCTGAGGCCGAGCACGCCCGCGGCACCGGCCGTGCCGCGCTCCTCGGCAGTGAATCGGTTGCTGAACAACCACGTTGCCAGCGCAATGCCCAGCGGCGGCGTCATGCCGCCGATCATCGTCGCAGCCATCGGCGTGTAGACCTGGCTGGAAATCAGTGCGGTGGAGAACGCGTAGGAGGCCTTGTTGACCGGCCCGCCCATGTCCACCGCCATCATTCCGCCCAGCAGCAGGCCGAGCAGGATCGCGCTGCTGCCCTGCATGCCGCGCAGCCAGTCGGTCAGCCAGGCCAGCAGTCCGGCAACCGGCGTACCGATCACGTACATCATCAACAAACCAACCAGCAACGTGCCCAGCACCGGCAGGATCAGTACTGGCTTGAGGCCTTCCAGGCTGCGCGGCAGGCGCAGCGCACGGTTGATCCAGTGCACGCCGTAGCCGGCGATGAAGCCGGCCAGGATGCCGCCGATGAAGCCCGCATCCATGTTGACTGCCACCAGTCCGCCGATCATGCCCGGCGCGATACCCGGGCGATCGGCGATGGAGTAGGCGATGTAACCGGCCAGCGCCGGCACCATCAACATGAAGCCGGACTTGGCGCCTATCTGGAACAGCGACCAGGCCAGCGTGCCCTTGTGTGCATCATCGAAGGCATAGATGCCGCCGAGCGCGAACGCCAGTGCGATCAGCAGGCCACCGGCAGTGACGAACGGCAGCATGAACGACACACCGGTCATCAGGTGCTTGTAGGGGCCGGTGACCTTGGCCTTTTCGGTCGCGCGGCCTGAAGACGCCGTGCCGGTTTGCACGCCGGCCTCGGCCAGCGCCTTGCGGATCAGGTTCTGGCCATCGTTGATCGCCGGCTTGGTGCCGCTCTTGAACAGGCGTTTGCCAGCGAAGCGCGACAGATCGACTTCGCGGTCGGCGGCGATCAATACCAGGTCGGCGACAGCGATTTCTTCGTCACTCAACGCGTCCTGCGCGCCGACCGAGCCCTGGGTTTCCACCCGGATCGCGTGGCCCAATGCCTTGGCGGCCTGCTGCAGCCCTTCGGCTGCCATGAAGGTGTGGGCGATGCCGGTCGGGCAGGAGGTGACGGCGACGATGCGCTTGCCGGCGTCGGCGGTGGGCGCGGTTGCCGATGTCGCGGCAAGCTGCGCCAGCACGGCAAGCGGGTCGTCCAGCACTTCACCGAGGCTGGCGTGCACGACCTGGGCATTGCCGAAGCGGGAGCTATCCGCCTCGCCGTCACCCACCAGCAGCAGCTGCGTTGCGGCGGCGGCGTGCGTGGCGGGCAGTGCACCGGTCACGCCCTGGTCGCTGCGGATTTCGATCGCCAGTTCGAGCCCTTGCTGGCGGGCGGCGCGGCGCAGCGCTTCGGCGGCAAGGACCGCCTCGATGCTGCGTTCGCCGGCAGCGATGACTACGGTGGAAGCTTGCATGGGAACTCCTGGAATTCTTCGGGTTCGTCCTTGCAGGAGGGGCCGGGCCAGCCGCAGCTCCCTCTGCAGGGGTTTCAATCCAACTGCTCGATCAGTACGTCGCCGGTCCACGCGCGCACCTGTGCCGGATCCAGCCGTCGCGCGTCGCCACTTTCCAGCCGGCTCATCGAGAACGCCGTCGCCAGTCGTGCGCAGGCAGCCAGATCGAGGGAGGGCTCCAGCAAGGCGGCGGCGATGCCGGCGACCATGGCATCGCCGGCGCCTACCGTGCTGCCGCGCGCCAGTCGCGGCGGTCGCGCGATCAGGGCGCCGCTGCGATCAATGAACAACGCGCCGTCGGCGCCAATCGAGATCGCCACAAGCGCAACTCCGCGTTCCACCAAGGCCTGGCCCGCAGCCCGCAGGGCGCTGCGATCCGGCAGCGGCGTACCGGTCCAAGCCTCCAGTTCGTGGCGGTTGGGCTTGATCGCGTAGGGCAGTGCGCCCTGTGCGCCGCTCAACGCCGCGGCCAGCGCGTCGCCACTGGTATCCAGCAGTACGCGCGCACCGGCGGCGCTCGCCTGCGCCTGCAGTCTCGCCCATGCATCGGCTGGCAGCCCGGACGGCAGGCTGCCGGACAGCACCACCGGCAGGTCCGGCTGGAGCAGGGCGTCGAGTCGGCGCGATACCGCGTCCAGATCGGCATCACGCAGTGACAGGCCGGGCAGGTTGATGTCGGTGGTCTCGCCGTTGGCCTCTTCGACCAGCTTGATGTTGGTGCGGGTGCGGCCCGCAATGCGCAGGCAAGCGTCTGCGATGCCGCGCTCGGCGAACAACGCGCTGAACACGCCGTCGTTGCCATTGCCGAGCACGCCCATCGCGGTGGTCGGCACGCCCCAATCGGCCAGGCAGGCGGCCACGTTGATGCCCTTGCCGCCAGCGTCGTCGCGGGAGCTGCGGGCACGATGCACATGGCCCGGTCGCAGGTGCGCCAGCCGCACGGTTTGGTCGATCGCTGGATTCAGGGTAATGGTGACGGCGCGGGCGCTCATGCGCGCGCTCCATCGAGAGCGCGCACCTGCTCGGCGGTTTCGCAGTCCAGCGCGGTGTTGGCCAGTGCTTGCAGATCGGTCAGCGCGTTGCCACGCAGGCGCGCCTTCACTGCCGGAATGTCGTTCGGGGTCATCGACAGTTCGTCCACGCCCAGGCCGGCCAGCAGCATTGCGCCGAAGGGATCGCCCGCCAGGCCACCGCAGACACCAACCCAGCGTCCATGCAGGCGTGCGCCTTCCACAGTGGCGCGGATCGCGCGCAGCACGGCCGGGTGCAGGCTGTCGGCCTCGGCCGCGAGTTCCGGGTTCTGGCGGTCGATCGCCAGCACGTACTGGGTCAGGTCGTTGGTGCCGATCGAGAAGAAGTCGGCATGGCGCGCCAGTACATCGCTCTGGGCCGCGGCGGCAGGGACTTCAATCATGATCCCGATCGGCACTTCGGGTGCCTCAAGCTCGGCGCGCAACCGTTCGCAGATGGCGCGCAGTGCGATCAACTCCGGCACCGAGGTGATCATCGGAAACATGATGGACAGGCGTGCGCCGTCCTTCGCCGCGCGATACAGCGCACGCAGCTGCGGTTCCAGCAGGTCGGGGCGGCGCAACAGCAGGCGCGCGCCACGCACGCCGAGGAACGGATTTTCCTCGCGCGGCAACTCCAGGTGCGCGACCTGCTTGTCGCCACCGATATCGAGCGCACGCACGATCAGCGGGCGGTCGTCGAGTGCCTTGGCCATCGCCACGTACGTGGCGTACTGCTCATCTTCGCTGGGCGTGCTTCCGCGCTCAAGGAACAGGAATTCGGTGCGCATCAGGCCGACGCCCTCCGCGCCTTGCTCCAGTGCCAGCGGCACTTGTTCGGGAAGGTTGACGTTGGCGCCGATGTCGATGCGGTGGCCGTCAGGGGTCTGTGCCGGCTGCGCGCGTTGCGCCGCTTCACGCTCGCGGATCTGCTGCTGTTCGGCGATCCACGCACGGGCCGAGGCGAGATCCGCCTCGGACGGAGACAGATAGAGGCGCCCGCTGTTGCCATCGATGATCGCCTCGCGGCCCGGGCTGATCGCCAGCAGCTCCGCGCCCGCGGCGACCAGCGCCGGCAGGCCCAACGTGCGCGAGAGAATCGCGGTGTGCGAGGTCGGCCCGCCCAGTGCGGTGGCAAGGCCGAGCACGCGACCGGTATCGAGGTTGGCCGTGTCGGACGGCGACAGGTCGGCGGCGAGCAGGATGCAGGGTTGTGCAGGCAGGTCGGCAAGGCCGCCTCCCGCCGCGGACGGATCAAGCTGTGCCAGTACGCGCCGGCCCACGTCACGCAGGTCGGCGGCGCGCCCGGCCAGCACCGGGTTGCCCAGGGCAGCCAGCCCGGAGGCGATCTGCTCGATGGCCTGGTGCCAGGACCACGCAACGCCATGGCCTTCGACCATCAGCTGGCAGGTGCGGGTAATCAGATCGGTGTCGTCGAGCAGCGCAGCCTGCGCCTTGAAGATTGCCGCATCCGAGGCGCCGAGCCGGCGCTGGGTGTCATCCTGCAGTGCAGCCAGCTGCTGGCGGGTGCGGCTGAGCGCGTCCTGCAGGCGTGCGCCGCCTTCGCCGAGCGGGGTGGGGCGGTCAGCAACGTCGGTGTGCGTGCTGGCCAGTACATGCACCGGGCCGATTGCCAGCCCAGGGCTCGCGCCGATGCCGACGATCGCCGCCTGTGCGTCGGGCGGATTCCAGCCCGCAACCGGCGCAGCCTTGCGCTGCGCCGCGCGCTCGGCATCGGCCCTTTCCTGTGCCACCAGCCCGTCCATGACCTTGCGCAGCGTGGCCAGCAGGGCTGGAGCATCGGCGCCCTCGGCAGAAACGCTGACCGCGTCGCCATGGCGCAACCCGAGTTGCAGCAGCGCCACCAGGCTCTTGCCATCCGCAGCCTGATCGCCCGCACGGATCTGTGCGCGGGCCGCGAAGCCGCGCGCTGTTTCGGCCCAGCGCGTGGCTGGGCGCGCGTGCAGCCCGTTGGGGTAGGCGATGGTCCAGTCGAAACGCTCGGCCAGGTCAGTCACCGGCGCATTGGGGGCCGTGGTCGCAACATCGCCGGCCAGCGCGTTGATGATCTCGCTCGCATCGGCCGTGGTGAACAGGCGCTGCAGCGTTGCCTCATCCTGGATCAGTCGAGTCAGCCGGCGCAGCAGGGTGATGTGGGTATCGGACTGCGCGGCAATGCCGACCACCAGCCGGGTGACCTGGCCCGGATTCCACTCCACGCCTTCCGGAAACTGCAGCACGGCAATGCCATCGCGGCGCACCAGGTGGCGGTCCTCGCCCAGCCCGTGCGGAATGGCCACGCCATGGCCGAGGAAGGTGTTCGCCAACGCCTCGCGACGCCCCATGCTGGCCTCGTAACCCGGCGCAACGCAGCCGGCAGCGACCAGCATCTGCGCCACCTGGGCGATGGCGTCGGCCTTGTCGAGCGCCCGCGCATCCAGGCGGATCAGTTCCCGGCTGACGGGGGCTGGGGAGGTCAAGGGCTGCAAGGTGGGCTCCGGGAAGGGGGTGCTGTGGCGTATTGGGAACGTTCCCAGTTCCTATTTCAATGTGCACTGCACAAAAACCAATAGTCCTTTGGCGTTAGCATTGCCCTGAACGGCCATCCGGCCTCGAACAGCGGCAGTTTCCGGGAACGGTTCCAATGAGCATCAGCATCAACGACGTCGCGCGCGTGGCGGGGGTCTCCAAGTCCACGGTCTCGCGCGTGCTCGGCGGCGGCCCGGTCAGCGAGGCCGTGCGTGGCCGGGTGGAGGCGGCGATCCGCCAGACCGGCTATCACCCCAACCTGCAGGCACGACGCCTGCGGGCCCGGCACACCGGCATCATCGGGCTGATCGTGGCGGACATCCGCAACCCGTTCTTCACTGCACTGATTCGCGCGGTGGAGGAGGTTGCCTATCGTGAAGGCCTGCGCGTCACCCTCTGCAACACTGACGAGGACCCCGAGCGTGAGGCGCTGTATCTGCAGTTGATGCACGAGGAACGCATCAGTGGACTGATCTTTGCGCCCACCCGCACCACGGTGGGGCGCCTGGAACGGCTCGCACTGGGCTATCCGACGGTACTGGTGGACCGCGCCGCACCCGGCGGGTCGATCGACAGCGTGGTGCTCGACAATCCGGCCGCGATGGCGGGGCTGGTCGAGCATCTGATCGCGCGTGGCTGTCGCCGCATCGGCGGCCTGTTTGGCAGCACCAGCACCACGGCGGCCGAACGTCGCGACGGCTACCTGGCTGCAATGCGCACGCACGGGCTGGAGCCGGATTATCGCGAGGTTGAACCCACGGCTGAAGCGGCCATTGCAACAGTCGAACAGTGGCTGGCTGGCCCATCGCGGCCGGAGGCGCTGGTCGCCAGCAACAGCCTGCTGCTCATGGGGGCATTGAAGGCCGCCCGCAGCGCGGGGCTGGAGATTCCGGATGCGCTGGCGCTGGCGGGTTTCGACAACGAACGCTGGACCGAGCTGGTCGAACCGGGCATCACCGTGATCGAACAGCCGGTCGAAGAGATGGGGCGCGCAGCGATGTCGCTGTTGCTGGAACGACTGCGCACGCCGGAGTTGCCGGTGCGCCGGTTGGTGATGACGGGTCGATGCGTGGTGAGGGGATCAACTGCATGGAATCCAGAAGGACGACAACCAAGGTCCAAGGCATGAGAGGACATCAAGGCCGACAGGCGGGTCGTCGCATGAGCCGGCTGCTTACGCTTGGAGCCTGCTTCCTGGCCGGATCCTTGCTTGCGGAGACATCACCACCGAAGCGCACCTGGCTTGTAAGCAGCGCAGAGCTGATCACGCTACTGCAGGGAAAAGGGGCTGACGGATTCTGTGCCGGCGAACAGTGCCGGAATCTGTCCAGCGCCCGTGCCAGTGCCTACATCCAGGGTGCTGCCGATGCCAGTCGTGGCCAGTGGTGTGGCCAAGGCCAGATCCTTCCACATGAACTGGTCGATCGTGTCGCCTCCCATCTCCAGCAACTGCCCCAGGACCGCTTGCAACAGAATGCTTCTTCGCTGGTTGTGGAAGGCCTGCGAACAGCATTTCCTTGCGAGCGCCGGGCATCGCGCGGTGGCATTGGACAGTCCAGGAGAAACTGACCCAACCTCATTGAAGTGATCTGCCACGCTTGGTCCCCGCCGCAACCGGGGTTGGCAGCACGTGCCGCCGTCGAGAAAATCCGCGCGTTGACCGCAGACTGCTTCGGCTCGGGAACAATCCCAGCGCCCCACATTCCAGACCAAGCAGTCCATAACCGGCCTTCCACGTCGAAGTAGCATCGACGCTTGGAGCATTGAGCACTTCCGCTGAATGCGTTCGGTCTACGGAAGCTATTGGATGAACATGAAGCGGACGACGGCGGGCGGCCCCGCTCCCATGCGCGGTGATCGGCGGGATACCGAGATCCGGAACTACGTGATGAACCTCGGCCCCCAACATCCTGCGGCACATGGGGTACTACGCCTGGTGCTTGAGATGGATGGCGAGACCGTTGTGCGCGCGGATCCGCATGTGGGCCTGCTGCACCGGGGTACCGAGAAGCTGGCGGAGTCCAAGCCCTTCAACCAGTCCATCGGCTACATGGATCGACTGGACTACGTATCCATGATGTGCAACGAACACGCCTACGTACGTGCGATTGAAACCCTTCTGGGAATCGAGGCGCCCATCAGGGCACAGTACATCCGCACGATGTTCGATGAGATCACCCGTATCCTCAATCACCTCATGAACATCGGAACGGGCGCGCTGGACCTGGGCGCCATGGCCGTGATGCTCTACGCATTCCGGGAGCGCGAAGAGCTGATGGACTGCTACGAGGCGGTATCCGGCGCTCGAATGCATGCCACGTATTACCGGCCCGGCGGTGTGTACCGTGATCTGCCTGACCAGATGCCGAAGTACAAGGAGTCACGCTGGAAGAAGGGGAAGGAGCTGCGGCGGCTGAACGCCGCAAGAGAAGGGTCGCTGCTCGATTTCATCGAGAATTTCACCCGCGAATTCCCCAACCGGATTGATGACTACGAAACCCTGCTCACCGACAACAGAATCTGGAAGCAGCGTACGGTGGGCATTGGCGTTGTGAGCCCGCAGCAGGCCATGGACTGGGGCATGACCGGGGTGATGCTGAGAGGCTCGGGCGTGGCATGGGATCTGAGGAAGAAGCGCCCCTACGCGAAGTACGATGCCGTTGACTTCGACATTCCGGTCGGCACCGCCGGTGACTGCTATGACCGCTACCTGTGCCGGGTCGCGGAGATGCGACAGTCCAACCGCATCATCAGGCAATGTGTCGACTGGCTTCGCGCCAACCCCGGCCCGGTGATGCTCCACAACTTCAAGGTGGCGCCGCCGTCCCGGCAGGAGATGAAGTCCGACATGGAAGCGCTGATCCATCACTTCAAGCTCTTCAGTGAGGGCTACCAGGTGCCGGCAGGTGAAACCTACGCAGCGGTCGAGGCGCCCAAGGGCGAGTTCGGTTGCTACCTGATCTCCGATGGCGCCAACAAGCCATTCCGGGTGCACCTGCGTGCCCCCGGCTTCGCCCATCTCTCCTCACTGGATGAAATCGTCAGGGGCCACATGCTGGCGGATGTCGTCGCCATGATTGGCACCTATGACATTGTGTTCGGCGAAGTGGATCGATGAGGAACCGGCTCAGCCCGCACATGGGGTGAACCACGTTCCGGCAGTCGCGAAGGGAACAGCCATGTGCAGCCTGAGCAGGTCTTCCACGGTGCGTGCCGCGCCCATCTCCAGGTCGAGGATGCCGGGCTCCAGGATTGATCCCAGCAGAACACCGACCGCGATCGCATGAAGGCTGCGCGCCGCAGTGGCTGTATCAACGCCCTCACGGAGCTGGCCCAGTGCTCCTGCACGCTGGTATATAAGCTCCAGCATGCGGACCTCCGGCATCGCGCACGCTGCAAGCACGTCGCCTAGGCCGCCGAGCTCACGTGATGCGCCAGAGCGGAGCAGAAGCTCAACTGTCCGGCGAACGCGTGGGGTACGACGCGTGTGATCAAAGACTCTGACCAGGTCCGCAAACAGAAGCTTGAACGGGTCATTACACTGCCGGATGGCGGCCTCCCGCAGTCCTTCGGGTGCATCTGGCCGCCCTCGCGCGGAAAGTTCACCCAGCAGGTTCTGACGGGACCCGAAGTGCCAGTAGATCGCGCCGCGCGAATGGCCGCACTCGGTGGCGATCAGCTCCAGCGTGGCGCCCGCGGCTCCGTGGCGCAGCAGGCACACCAGTGCGGCATCGAGGATCCTCTCACGCGTGGCGTGTGCGTCCTCCCTGGTTCTTCTAGCCATGGCACGGTTGCATCCCTGCTGTTCGATGAGCGCGCGGCCGCGCGTCCTGATCGTCCTTAGACAAGGCGATGGGACGGGCCATGGCCACAGCGCTGCACCGGGATCTGCGGCGCTTGAATGTCGATCTTCGGTTCATTGGCGGGGGCAGGGCAGGACAGTGAGCCAAGCCACAGACCATCGGCGGCGAGACGCTCAGACTTCAGCGCGGGATCGTCCGCCTCGGACGGCTCGGTGGCCAGCTTCTTTTTCATCCACTCGATCCACTGCGACGCGGATACCTGGGTCAGGTCCAGGCGAATGATCAGGGCCGAGAGCATTGCAACGTCGTGCCGCCTGCAGCCCTCGACCACCGATTCCACGTAGGCGTTGGTGAATGCGCCGGGGCGGAGCCCGTTGGCACGCATTCTCCGTTCCACATCATGATTGAAGTTCTGCAGCCAGCACGAAAAAGTGGCGTCGATGAGATCCTGCTTGCAGTAGAAGTGATGGAACATCGCGCCACGGCTGACGCCCGAGCACTCAAGAATCTCACTGACGGTCACCGAAGACCGACCATTGCGGACGATAAGCGCTGCCGTTTCGCGGATGAGTATGCCGGGCACACGCACGGACGAACTGTGGGTAGCGTTCAAGAGAGTTTTCCTCATGTAGCGGGCGACGAACTATCCGCCAGGCCGGTACGGCCGGGCGGGTTGTCGTTCGAGCCAGTCAGTGATGCGCCGCGGATGCTTCGCTTTCGGTGCTCTTCCGGGAAGCGATGGGCCTGCCGATTTCAATCTCCGGGTCCCCCTTCTCGGGCTGCCATGCCCCCAGTGCCAACTGCACCTGCACGTGGGCCATCAGCAGCCCGGCCTGTGCCGCCGCAAGCTCTCTGCGCGCCTTCTCGTGCATCGCCTGCTGCTGCAGGCCGGCATCCTTCGGTTCGATTCCAGCGTCCACGCGGGAAGAGGCATAGGCCGAAGATCTGCTGCTGAGTGCCTCGGCATTTACCGCCTGCTGCATCCTGACCTGGGAGCTCGTCCACGCATGCAGGGAGTCCTCACTCTCCTTCAGCGCAGTCAGCACGGTCTGCTCGAACGCATGCCAGTTCTGATCGCTCCCGGCGCGCGCCGCTTCCTCCCTGGCCTTCTTCCGGCCAAAGCTCAGCCACTCCCACTGAAGCTCCGGGCCGGCCGAGAAGCGCTTTGCGCTGGAATCGCCCAGCGAACCGAACGGTGCAAGGATGCCGCCGAAGACATTCAGTGTGAGGCGCGGAAGGTGCGCGCGCTCGGCGAGTACGACGTTGCCAAGGCTTGCCCGCAGTAGTGCATCGGCCTTGGCGACGTCAGGCCGCCGCGCCAGGAGGTCGGTCGGCTGCGCAAGCGATGCAAGACCCGGCGGGGCCGGCAGTGGAGTCGGGGCCAGCAACGCCTCCCAGGTGTCGTCCCGCGCGGTCGGCGAGCGGCCCGCAAGAACCGCCAATGCGGCCCTGTCCGCCTGCAGCCGGGTAACGGTTGCCGCCTCCTGCGCTACCAGCTCGGCATGTTCGGATTCGACCGCAAGTGCCTCCCTGCGATCGACCAGCCCGGCCGCATACCGGGCCTTCACTCGCGCAACGCGGGCCTCGCTGAGGCCAACCTCCCGATCAAGAGAGGACAGGCTGATCTGGTCCATCCTGAGCAGGAAGTAGTTCTTCGCAACCTCGGCCTGGAGCACTGCGGCCGCTGACCTCGCGTCAGCCGCCGCGGCATCGGCCTTGCGATCGGCCATGGCTGCGGCGGTGCCAATGCGCCCAAACAGGTCCAGTTCCCAGGAGAACATCTGTCCAGCGGACAGCAGCCTCTGGGAAGGGGGCCGGGGAAGATCCTGGCGATAGGGATCCGCTTCGATCTGGGCGGACTGCATGGCTTCGGCCTTGACCTGCAGCGCACCGCTCGGCAGATAGTCCTTGCGCGCCGCGCCTGCCAGTGCGCGCGCTTCCACCACGGCGGCAAGGGCAGACTTCAGGTCATGATTCCCGCGCATGGCCAGGGTGACCAGCGCATCCAGGTTGGGGTCGGAGAAGTCCTTCCACCATTGCCTGTTGGGCGTCCCGGGCAGGACATCCGCATCCAGCGCCGCCGGCGTGGGTGCCTGGCCCACATGATGCCGGGCTGCGGCGTCAGGGATCCCGGTCCTGGGGGCCACAGAGGCGCAGCCAGAAGACAGAGCCACAAGCATAGCAATCGACAGGCAGGCAACTCGATTTCCAATAGACATCATCATGCCTCCTCGGTCGGGTGAATGCGGTAGAGCGCGGCATACAGCGCTGGAATGAGACCCAGCGTGATCAGCGTTCCAAGGGCGAGGCCGCCGATCATCACGATCGACATGCTGGTCCACATGGAGCCGCCAAACAGCAGCAGCGGGACAAGGCCTAGAATGCAGACCATCTTGGTCATGACGATGGGCCGCAAGCGCTTTGCCGCAGCCTCTTCAATGGCCTGGAGAGGAGGCAAGCCATCGCGCTGGCCTTCGTCGATCGCATCGATGAGAAGAATCGCGTTGTTGACGATGATGCCGGCAAGTGCGAGCAGCCCCAGTGTTCCGATGAAGGTCAGGCTGGTGCCACTCAGCTTGAGTGCCAAGGTCGCGCCGATGACCACGAACGGAATGCTCGCCAGGACGATCAGGCTCTTGCGGATGCTCTCGAACTGCCATACGAACAACAGGAACATGGCAGCAAGGCAGAGCGGGAGCAGCTTCTCGATGCCTTCGTTGGCACTCTTGCTTTCCTCGATCTCGCCACCGAGTTCAACCCGCACGCCCTGCTTGCGGAATTCGGAAAGAAGTGGCTCGACCTTGTCCGCGATCCCCTGGGCTGTCAGCTCGGAGCTCTTTGCAAGCACGGTGACCGCCCGCGCCTGATTCACTCGCTGGATTGAAGACAGCTGCGGCGCCAAGCGAAGCTTGGCCACCTGGCCCAGCGGCACGCTTCCGCTGCCATCCGCCTTCTGGATCGGGAGTGCCTCAAGCTGCCCGATATCCGTACGCAGTGCCGCCTCTCCGCGGAGGATGACCGGGAGAACGGTGTCGCCCTCACGATAACGGGAGATCGTTGCGCCGGTCAGCAGCATGTCCATGCTCTTTGCGATGTCCGCGCTGCTGATGCCTGCGGCCTGGGCCTTGGGCTGATCGACGTCCACATCAAGCTGGACAACCTGTCGTTCGGCATCGCTGGATACATCCACCATCCCCGGCGTGTCCTGCAGCGTGCGCAGCAGCTTCTCGGCGGCAATCCGATGTGCGCCGTCGCTGCTGGAGATGCGGAACGTCGCAACCCCGGCATCCGAAGACCCCATCGAGAACCGCTTGGGCTCCACCCGCACATCCGGGAAGTGTGTTGCCATCACAGAACGCAGCCGCTCAATGGCCGCTTCATGCTTGACGCCCTTCGCAAGGGACAGCACGGCATACGCGCGGTGTCCTGCGGGAGTAGGGGGATTCAGTGCCAGAATGAAGCGTGGGCCACCATCGCCCATGTACAGGGCGTGGCTGGAGATCTCCGGAACGAGCTTCTCGTCGGCCAGTACCTTGCTGATCTGGTGAGCAACCGCCATCGTATTGGCCGGGCTGGAATCCGGGGACAGCTCGATGGCCATCTGCAGCTGATGGCGCTCGGACGGCGGCATCAGCTCGTTGGGGACGGTGGTGAACAGCCAGCCGGAGGTTGCCAGCAGCGCAACCATTACACCGATGTAGATGGCCTTGTGCCCGAGGATCCAGCGGACCTTGCCACGGTACCAGCCCGTCAGCCGCTCGACCGCGCGTGCGGTGCGGCTGAGTTCGGCATGGTGATGGGCAAAGTGCTTGCACAGCAGCGGAATCAGGGTAACGCCGATGACCAGCGACAACAGCAGGGCGATGGCCATCACGATGCCGAGACTGCGCAGATACTCACCGGTTTCCGTGCTGGAGATGGCCAGCGGCATGAACGCGAGGATGATCGCCAGCGAAGAAACCAGAAGCGGCACGAACATCGTGCTGCCTGCGTGAGCGGCAGCCTGGTCCGGCGTCTCACCCAGCGAAAGCCGCCGCTCCATGTCTTCGGCAACCACGATCGCGTTGTCAACGAACAAGCCCAGGGCAATGATGATTGCACCCACCGAGATCATGTGCAGATCGATGTTCAGGATCTTCATGATTGCCATTGTCCCCAGCACCGTGGTCGGTACGATGGCGCTGACGATCAGGCCGGTCCTCATTCCAAGGAACAGGACGACGACCGCCATGACGATGGCCAGGGTTTCCAGGAAAACCTTGGCAACGCGCAGCAGCTGGGTGGAAACAACCTCGGCCTGATCCGTGATCTGGACAAGCTGCATGCCGGCCGGCAGCGTTTCCGAAAGCCGTTCAACATCGCCTCGCAGCAGATCGGCGAAGCTCACCACGTTGAGTCCCGGTGCCATGGAGACCGCTATCACCACGGCCGGCGTGCCATTGACGAATGCACCGGTCATCGGCGGGTCCTGGGTCACCCGTTCCACTCGCGCAAGGGCGCCCAGGGGCACCGAGCCACCCCTCGGCAGCGGAATTGGCGTGCTCTTCAGCTGGGAGGGGTTGTCGGCGTCACCGCTCACGTTGAGCGCGATCTCCGAACCTCCGATCTCGACGTAACCTGCCGGCGCAATGACATTGCGCCTGGAAACCGCGTCGGCAATCACATTGGGGTTGAGCCCACGCGCAGCCAGGGAAGGCACGTCCAGGATGATCTGGACCTGCTCGTCCCTCACGCCGTGCAGCGAGACACGCTCCACCCCGGGCAGCCGGAACAGCTCATCGCGCAGGCGGCGTGCCTCTGCCCGAAGCTCGCCTGCGTTATAGCCTTCGCCGGTCAGGCCCATGGTCATCACCGCAACCCGACCGAATTCGTCGTCCACGACCGGGCCAATCGTTCCCTCGGGAAGCTGGCTCTGGATGTCCCCCATGCGCGAGCGCAAACGCTGCCACACGATGGGGATCTTTTCCGATTCCACGGTGGGATAGAGATCAACGTAGGTGAACGCAAAGCCTGGACGAACAGTCGTCCGGATGCGCTTGACCTCCGGCATGCCACGAATGCTCTCCTCGATCGGGCGAGCGACCAGCTGCTCGACCCGGTCCACGCCGGCGCCCGGCATGAAGCTGAGTACCGTCGCCGTGCGAATGGTGATGGGGGGCTCTTCAGTGGATGGGAAGTCCAGCGCCAGAATGAGGCCGGTGAGGACGATCGCTACAATCGCCAGCAAGGTCAGGCGGGGGCGCGCCAGCGAGAATGAGGAGAGGCTCATTGTTCTGATCCCATCTTCATTTCGATGGGCTTGATCAGCGTGCCCGGACGGATGGCCTTGGCACCCGCAACCACGACGCGCTGACCGGCAGAAATCTGCCCGCTCACCTCGATCCAGTCACCGTGATACTGACCCAGGCTTACTTCGGCAAGCTCGGTCGTCTTGCCATCCTTTGCCAGCCGAAGCACCTGCCCCTTACCGCCAACGGAAGACGGCAGAACAGCACGAAATGGCACTTGAAGCCTGGCCGGGCCCGTATCCGCGCCAGTGATCTGGACCGACCAGGTCGAGCCCACGGTCGACGCCTCGGGAACTGCGACGTATGCCGTACGCACGCCGCCGGCATCCACGCGGCCGTCGACACGCACCACCTTGCTCTCCACGGTATCCGAGCCGCTGATCAGATTGACCGCCTGCCCAACACCCAGGGGAGCGGTGCCCGGAATCGCGACAGACAGCTCACGGCCCGCACCATCGACCTGGAGGGCGACGGCGCCCGGGCCTACGGACTGCCCAACTTCAACGTTGCGGACAGCGACCACCCCATCGAAGGTGGCTCGCAGCGTGGCCTCCCCCTGTGACCAGCCGGCAAGTTCATGCTGCGCGCGCGCGTTTCGAACTGCCGCATTGGCGGCCGCCAGTTCGGCCTTCGCTGCGGTCATCTCCGCCGGGCTGAGCGCATCGGCCTTCTGTGCAACATCCAGTCGCTCGACGCGTCGCTGGACCTCGTCCAGTGCGGCCTGCGCGCGTGCGACGTCGCCAGCAGCGGACGCCTCCTGCGCGGCAAAGGGGACCGGATCCAGTCGAGCAAGCACCTGTCCCTTGCGTACAACGTCACCCGGTTCAACAAGTACCGCGGAGACCTTTCCGGAGACCGGGAAGGACAGCTGTCCTCGCTGCGTGGCACGCACGGTGCCGATGTAAGCGCGCTGATCGCCAGCAGCCTGTCGAACGGAGGCGACATACGCGGTGCGGGCTTCTGCCGTCCCGCTCTCTGGTGTATCGGAACATCCCGTCATCGCGGACAGGGCAATGGCCAGCGCGCTGAGACGAGGCACCAATGACCAGGTCATATGGGTTTTCACGTTCGATTCCTTGTATGGGTGGTCAGTTCCACAGACCAGCGCGGTGTAGTCAGGTCTGCAGGCGGCGTAAATTTAGGGGGACACCTGGACCACGAACAGGACAGTTATGGACACGCAGGGGCTCAAACAGGTCAACTGGGACAGATGGCTCGCCTAGTGATCCCTCGTCGCATGAGACGTTCCCGCCTGAATCTGGTCAGCGACGTGAGGGCATGGTTACTGTCGGTGCCCTCAAAGGGACATTGGAGGTCGGGCAGGGGACCCAAAAGGCCAGAATGTGTCCGCCATGTTGAAACAGGTCCCCTGGCGGCCCGACTATGTGGGCGTCGCACTACCTTTCGAATACGTGATGGCCCCTATCCCCAAGAATTTGCCGGCATTCAAGGACTGGCCTGTCGCCGGCGAGGATCCCGCGCTGGATGCTGCCGGTCTCCAGGCTTCTGAAGATCCAAACGCCGCAAGCGAATCGCAGATTGCCGAGATAGTGCCTACCGGGGCGAGGGTAATCCTCGGCTTGGTCGAGGACCGGGGGTTCTCTCCGGAAGAGCTATGCCGCGGGCTCGGCTTCACTTATCGCGATCTATCAATGAGGGACGTGAGGCTGTCCTACCGCCAGATGCGCCAGTTGTTCATGCGGGCTGAGCGCTTGCTGGGCGAACCTGCGCTGGGCCTGGCACTGGGAGCCAGACAGACGCCCATTTCTTGGGGCGTACCCGGATTGGCAATGCTCACCTGCGAGACCTACGGCGATGCACTGACGTACGGCCTCACCCATCAGCAAGCCATCGGCTCGATGCTGATCCACACGGTGGAGGAGGTGGGAAGGGAAGTGAGGATGGAAGTCCGGTTCAAACGATTCGACATTCAACTGGAGTCGGTGCTGGTCGAGGACGCGTTCGCCGGATTCGTTGCGGTCAGCAGATACGTGATTGGACCATCATTCGCGCCACTCAGGGTTGATTTCTCACTCCCCAAGCCCTCTGATCCTGAAGTCTATCGACGATTCTTCCAGTGCCCTGTCCGCTTCGATGCTGGCGTCAATCGCCTGACCATAGACTCACATTGGCTGAGCGCGCGCTTGCCCGGTTTCGATCGGGTCAATTCAAGAATTGTCCGAGAGCAGTTGGATTCACTTCTTCCAACGCGAGGGGGCCGCAATGAGATTGTTGAATCCCTGTCGAGCCACCTTCGATGTGATATCGAGTCAACGACCAAGCAGAGCGAACTTGCGAGCCTGATCAATGTCAGTGAAAGAACGCTCCGCCGCCGCCTGAGCCGCCAGGATTCCAGTTATAGGGAGATTCGGGACGAAGCGAGGTATGAGCGCGCCCGCGATCTCCTGCTGAACTCAGAGTTGAGCATCGCCGAAATTGCAGACGCGGTTGGATATTCCGACGCCCGTGCATTCCGCCGCGCATTCAAGCGTTGGGCGGGTTGCCTGCCAACCGAGTTCCGGGAATCCAGGTAGACATCATCCACCGTGGTTCCAGCATGGCGGGCAGCCATCGGTAGAGGCCGGGCCACCCATTGACGTCGGGGCTGCCGCCGGGCCGTGCTGCCGGTGGTGGTTGCGCGTCTGTAGTCCATTGCACCAGTGCGTGTGCAGTCCTCTCCAGCCACCCCTCCTTCACCTGGGTAGAACCATGAAGCGCATACGGCTGTTTGAATCGAAACTCGCGGCGAGATTCCTTGAGGTCGATCGATTGGCGCGGGAAGGCGCCACGTTGAAGAACGTGGCTGAGAACATGCGCACGATCACCATTGCGGTGACGATGCTGATCGTGGTGGGGCTGCTGATGGACGTTCCGGCGTCCGTCATTCGTGTGGCGGCCATCGCATGGGGGTGCTGGGCATTGGTCTATGCGCTGCTTGCCGCAGCACAAGCAGGACTTCTCTTTGTCCTGCTGCTTGGCGAGGTGGCCCTGTTGAAGCACATCCTCATCCGAATTGGATTTCTCAGAGGCGCCATTGCCACAGGATTCGCGGTGCTTGTCGTGATCATCATGGCAGTGTCGTGCGTGCTGTTCGATCCGAAGCACATGTTGCATTGGTGATTGCCGACATCCTGCCGACACCCTGAAATCGTCGGGCCCGGCATTCCGGACCGGCCAAGGCAAGCCTCGCACGTCGGGGATGTTCGACCTCGATTGATTCCGTTCCACTCAACCTGTGAAAGTCATGCGCTCTGCAATTCCCTGCTGCCGTCGTCATTCATCAGGCGGCGATCGAACTGCCACTCTGGCGAGAACACCCGGTTCCGGACGCGTCGCGGAAGGCAGCTTGTGGCGGCGGGTTCCGCGGCTCCTCGCAGGAGTGGGAATGCTGTTGCTGGCCGCATGCAGTCCGGTGCATGTGGTCAGGTCAAACCAGGCCAGGACCTATGCAGATCTCAGCATCCACGGGGAGCGTCGGATGGAGATCGTGCCGGCGGGTAGCACGCACGGGCACTTCCAGACGGTGACTCTCGCCCCCGTCCTGCTGATGCCAGAGGTAGCTGCAACGCTGAGCCCGGGCGTCGGTGATCGCCTCAAGGCTGCCGTAAGCAGTCAGCTGCAGCGGCAGATCGACAGGCGCCTGGGCTGGAGCGGGGCAGGGCGGCCGGGAACGGGGCTGTTGCTGCTTGCAAGGATCACCTCGGTGAAGGAGGTGTCTGTCGGCCTGAACATTGCCACATCGGTCCTGATGGGACCGGTGAGCAAGGGGCAGCTCTCCCTCGAGATCGAGGCGATCGACGCAGGCACTGGCAGGCAGGTAGCACTGCTGCTGCTCGCCGACGAAGCCGATATGAGGGACATCCGGAAAAGCTACACCCCGGACGGTCACGCGAAGGCGCTTGCAGGCCGGTTCGCGATTGAGGCGGTGGAGTTCGTCGCGCCAATGGTGCGATCACGGCAGCTTCCCGGAGGGCGCAACTGCCGCGCACTTCACCCCAGCTCCCAGGCTTCATCCGAACCGCGGCTGCAGGAACGGGAGGGGGTAGGGAGTTCCAATTGCAAATGACTCTCACTACACTTGCGGCATCCCAACCCTTCCGCCGCTTGTAGCGGCCAGAACTCCGGCTCCCAACGTGAATTCCCCGCCCCACCTGTGCAGACCGCAGGCATTTGCCCTGAGGGTGATGTGTCCACGCTAGGCCGGGGCACGGGCAGCAACGCGGATCGGGCCTCGTCCACGGAGGCAGGCATTCCGGAAGACGCCTCGCCAATGGGTGGGAACCTCCTTGCGAAAGCCTATGCCCGCTGGCGCGGGCCCATTCTGCGCAGCCTTGCGCGTGTCAGAGGTGCGGACGGTGAGGACGCCCTGCACGACGGTGCAGTCAAATGGCTGGCGGCAAACCCTGCACTGGCCTCGTGCGACCAGCAAGGCGCCTATTTCCGGCGAACGGTGATGAACACCGTGGCCGATGAATATCGTGAGCACACCGCAGGCCGCCGTCTCCAGACGCTGCCGCTGGCAGACGCCGAGGATGCGGTCCAGGCCATCGCCAGCGATGAATCACAGTGCCCGTTGCAGCTCAGCGCCCAGCGGCAGCGCCTGGAACGCCTGCGAGAAGCGCTGGCCGAGCTGCCGGAGCGTCAACGCGAGGCCTTCGTGCTCTGCCGCTTCGATGGACTGACCCAGGAGGACGTTGCCGCTCGCATGCAGATCTCCCGCCGCATGGTGGTCAAGCACCTGTCGCGAGCGGTTGCCTACTGCGAAGTGCGGGTACGCTATGCGTCTCTGGCACAGATGCAGGAACTGCATCAACCCAGTGGGACAGGCAAGGCGTTGGCGCCTGCCATCGATGCTGATTTTCCCTGCCGATGACCGATCTCCCTTCTGCCGCAGGTTCCGACCCGTTTGCCCTGCATGAGGCGGCCGCCGCGTGGCTGGTGCGGCGGCAGGATGCGGCCTGGCAACCGAAGGATGAGGCGGCCCTGCAGCACTGGCTGGCCGAGAGCGAAGCGCACCGACAGGCGTTCGCCGACGTGGCCAGAACCTGGGACGACCTCGGCCAGCTGCCGCGCCCCGTGCTGGCCTCGGACGCGCGTGCGGTGATCACCCCAGCAGTACCTGCCATTCAACGACGGGGCAGGGCGGTGCGGCACGCACGCTCGTGGCGCCTGCCACGCGTTGCGGCGGCTGCGGCCGTGGCAATGCTGGTCTTGGGGTACGTCGGCTACGCCTGGTATTCCGCGCCCAGCTATGTCCAGGACGTGGCCACCGGTGCGGGTGAGATACGTGATCTGCAAATGCCGGACGGCTCACGCATTTCGCTCAATGCACGCAGCACGCTGGCCGTGCATTTCTATCGATCCCGTCGTGAAGTGGTGCTCAGCCAGGGCGAGGCGTTCTTCGAGGTCGCCCCGGCGGCCGACCGTCCCTTCACCGTCGATGCCCAGCGCAGCCGGGTGAGGGTGGTCGGCACGACCTTCAATGTGCGCAATGGGCCGGGCGAAGTCGTGGTCAAGGTGCTGCATGGGCACGTGCGGGTGCAGCCGGATCGCGCCGAAGGTGCCTCGCCGGTCAGCCTGCACGCCGAACAGGGCCTGGCCGTTACCACGCTCACCGCTGCTTATCGCCCCATCGCCGCAAGCGCAGACAGCATTGGCGGTTGGCGCAATGGACGCCTGGTGTTCCGGCGCACCCCGCTGGACGAAGTGGCGCAGGAGGTGGGGCAGTATCTGGGCCATCCCGTCACGTTGGGCCAGCCAGGGCTGAAGTTCCTGCCGGTCTCCGGCTACGCAGCCACCGATGCCCCGGCCACCTTCCTGGAAGCACTGCCGGATCTGTTGCCGGTGCAGGTAACGCGCACTGCCCAGGGCGGCTATCGCATCGACGAGCGGCCCGTCGCCCGCTGACGCCGGAACGAAAATTTCTTCCGGCGAGGGTTCCCACCCCACCGCCATTTTCCGTTTACCCCAGTGAGGCCAGTAGCGGCCAAGCATGATGGAGCGGTAATGGGGTACATGAAGATCAAGCGCGCACTTGTTGCTGGCGCGTTCTCTACGGGGGTACACGCCAAGCGGCTGCCGTTGCTGGCACTGTGCATTTCCAGCGCGCTGGCAGCGCCGGCCATTGCACAGGCGCAGCCGGCTGCGCGCGTGCAGTTCAATATTCCGGCGCAACCGCTGGATGCCGCACTGCGCCGCTTTTCCGAGCAGTCCCGGCAGCAGGTGCTGTTCAGCGAATCGGCGGTGGCCGGCCGTCGCGCTCCGGCCTTGAGCGGCAGTTACACGCCGCAGGAAGCACTGGTGCGCCTGCTGGAGGGCAGTGGCGTGCGTGTCAATGCCACCCGTCCGGGCGTGTTCACCCTGGCCCAGGAAGCAGCAACACCTGCGCGCAGCAAGGATGCCCAGACCACCCTGCAGACGGTGAACGTGACCGCCAATGCCCCAAGCGATGGCGCTTACACGGCACGTGAACTGAGCCTGGGCAAGCTGGGGCAGAGCATCCGCCAGACCCCGCAGTCGGTCAGCGTGATCACCCGCCAGCAGCTCGACGACCGCAACCTCACCACGCTGGACGAGGCGCTGGCGCAGACCACGGGTGTGACCAAGACCGCCCGCAACTTCGGCAACCACAAGTTCTCGATCCGCAGCTTCACCGTGGACGACAGCAACTATCTGGTCGATGGCGTGGCCGGCATCGTGTATGCCCCCGTGGGTTGGCTGCCGATCGACACCGCGGTACTGGAGCGCGTTGAAGTGCTGCGCGGTGCCGGTGGCATGATGCTGGGTGCGGCCGACCCCAGCGGAGCAATCAACATGGTGCGCAAGCGCCCGCGCGACCAGGCTCATCTGGATCTGGCCGCAACCGTGGGCTCGTGGGACAACTACCGCGTCGAGGTGGATGGCGGTGGCCCGCTCAATGCTACCGGCAGCGCGCGCGGCCGACTGGTCGCCGCCTATCAGGACCGCGACTACTTCCAGCGGGGCACCTCATCGAAGACGCCGGTGGCCTATGGGGTGATCGATGCCGATCTGGGCACGGATACCACGCTGACCTTCGGCCTGCGCCATCAGGCCAGTGACACCGACGGCTACTGGCTGTTCGGCCTGCCGCGCTACACCGATGGTGGTGCGCTGGACATCAAGCGTTCCACCTCGCTCATCCAGGACTGGAACCGGCAGGAGGGCTCCGTTGACGAAGCCTTTGCAGAGGCGGAGCACCGCTTCAACGAACGCTGGAAGGCACGCCTGTCGGTGAACCGCACCGAGTCGGACCTGGACCAGCGTGTTGCAGTTCCGCTGGGCGGGGTGGACCGCGCCACCGGCATCGGTTCGCGCTTCTATGACATCTATTTCAACCGCTCGCGCGTGCGCAGTGATGGCATCGACCTGCACACCACCGGCAACTTCGAAGCCTTCGGCCGCAGCCATCAGCTGCTGCTGGGCGCCATGTGGTCGCGCCAGCGTACCCGCCAGAGCTCGGGGGACCTGGCCATCGACGTGCCGATTGATGTCTACGCACCCGACCACAGCGCCATTGCGCAGCCGCTGCAGCCCGCGTGGGACTGGTCAGAAAACGCCCGCGCCCAGCAGAGCGGCGTGTACAGCAACCTGCGCCTGCAGCTGGCAGAACCGCTGCACCTCACGCTGGGTGGCCGGCTGAGCTGGGTGAAGTACCAGTCCAGCGATGGCTTCACCGGCGCCAAGAGCCGCGACTACGAACAGAAGCACGAATTCACCCCGTACGCCGGCCTTGTCTACGACCTGGGTCCGCAATGGTCGGTCTATGCCAGCTACGCCGATACCTTCCAGCCGCAGAGCTCGTATGTCACCGCGTCCGGCTCGGTGCTGGATCCGGCCATCGGCGCCAACTACGAGCTGGGCGTGAAGGGTGAGTTGAACGATGGCCGCCTGAATGTCTCCGCCGCGGTGTTCTCCATCCGCAAGACCGGCAACGCCGTGGTGGACGAATCCGACCCGGGCAGCTGCCGTGGCTCGCTGGCGTCGTCCGATTGCTACCGCAATGGCGGCAAGCTGCGTAGCAAGGGCTTTGAGCTGGAAGCCAGCGGCGAACTGGCGCCTGGCTGGCAGATGATGGCCGGCTATACCCACGTCACCAGCCGCGATGATGAGGGCGCGACCATCAGCGCCGAGACGCCCCGCCACCTGCTGCGCCTATCGACGTCCTACCAGCTGCCGGGCAAGTGGAACGCGTTCTCCGTGGGCGGCGGTGTATCGGCACAGAGCAGCTATTCCTATCCGGCCTACGACGACCCGGACTGGCGCATGGGCGCAGCGGGACGTGCCGTGTGGGACCTGCGGGCCGGCTACCGGATCAATCCGCGCTGGAGCGTAGGCGTCAACGTGGCCAACCTGTTCGACACCCGCTACTACGCGATGATCAGCCAGATCCGCCGCGGCAACTTCTTTGGCGAACCCCGCAATGTGATGCTGACGCTGCGCGGCTCGCTGTGATCTTCCGCAACCGGCGGGGCAACGGCCTGCCCGCCACGGGGCAGGCATGAAAGCGGGCTTCCGGCAGAGCATGTCGTGGCTGCACACCTGGTGCGGCCTTACCTGTGGCTGGCTGCTGTGCGCGATCTTCCTGACCGGCACGCTCAGCGTGTTCCGCGAGCCGATCACGCGATGGATGGAGGCCGGCCCCGTGCCGGTCTCCTCGCCGGCGGTGGACACGGGAATGCAGGCGGTACGTGCGCAGCACTGGCTGGCTGCAAACGCTGCCGATGCCCGGGAATGGCAGATCCGTTGGCCTGTCCAGCAGGGCTGGCCGCTGGAGCTGTCATGGGAGGATGGCGACGGCACGGGGCACGAAGGCTGGGTGGATGCCGGCACCGGCATGCCACAGCCTCCACCTCGTCTTCGGGAGACCGAAGGCGGGCGCCACTTCATGTCGTTCCATTACACCCTGCACGGCGGCATGGCCGGCTACTGGCTGGTCGGCTGGATCACCGCCTGCATGCTGCTGGCGCTGGTGTCCGGCGTGGTGGTGCATAAACGCATCTTCAAGGACTTCTTCACCTTCCGCCCGGGCAAGGGACAGCGCAGTTGGCTGGATGCGCACAACCTGAGTGCCGTGCTGACCCTGCCGTTCCTGTTCATGATCGGCTACACCGGGCTGACCTTCTTCTACAGCAGCTATCTGCCGTGGCCGGTGCATGCGGCCTATGGCGATGCTGATGACGCCTATGCGCGCTACGAAGCCGAGCTGGCGCCTATGCAACCAGCTCCGCCCGGCATCCTGGTATCCACCGCGCAACTACCGGACCTGCAGCAACTGCTGGCACGCGCGCACGCCATCAGCGGGCAGCCACCGGCACTGGTCGTGATCCAGGCGCCCGGCACCGTGCACAGCGTGGTGGAGGTGATCGGCCGCAAGCCGGAGGGGGGCGCGGGCAGGCATCTCCTGACCGAGACCAGCCGGGCGGCGTTCGATGCTGCCAGCGGCACGCTGCTGCAACAGCATGGCGCACATCCGCATGCCATTGGCGCCGTACAGGTGCACGAAACCATCGAAGCACTGCACAAGGCCGATTTTGGCGGCTGGCCGATGAAGTGGCTGTACTTCATCAGCGGTCTGCTCGGCACGGCGATGATCGCCATTGGCACGCTGCTGTTCTCGATCAAGCGGCGCAAGCGCAGCGAGCACGAGTTCGGCGCGGCCACGGCGGGCATCTATCGCTGCGTGGAAGCGTTCAACGTCGCATCGCTGGCTGGGGTGGCGCTGGCAAGCATCGTCTACCTGTATGGCAATCGGTTGCTGCCACTGGAAATGAGCAGTCGCAGTGCGTGGGAAATACGCATTTTTCTTGCGGCCTGCGCTGCCTCGGTGCTGCACGCGCTTTGGCGCCCACCTCGCCTGGCCTGGATCGAGCAGCTGTGGCTGGCCGCAGCGCTATGCCTGGCACTGCCGCTGGTGAACATGGCAACCACCGGTCAGGGGCTGCTGATGTATCTGCAGCGGGGCGCGTGGCAGCAGGCCGGCGTGGAGCTGGTCGCACTGGCATTCGGGTTGATGCTGGCAAGAATGGCCCTGAAGCTGCAGCGCCGCTGGCCACGGGCGCCGGAGGCGGCGCGCCCGGCCAAGCCTCCGGCCGGGCGGGAAGCGGCCTATCGCTGGCAGGTGGCGAGCCGTGTGCTGGCCGCCTCGCTGGGCGGATACCTGATCACTGCCGTTACGGCCACGGCACTGGCGTTGTTGTTGCCCGTGCTGGCAGGGGTAAGGACAGCCGTTTCGGTCCTGGCCAGTTCACTGCTGGGGTTCGTGCTGTTCATTGCCGTTGCTGTGGGCGTTTTCAGCGCCCGCAGTGTTGGGAAGGTGTGGCTGAGTCTGGCGGCGGGGAGTGCCCTGATGGGGTTGCTGGTGGCGATGCTTCGGACAGGGTGAGGGCAAGGGGGCGTCGGCCTGTCACATGCTTCCGTCCAAGCGCTTCCGGAAGAACGCCCCCAGCTCCGTAAAGGGAATCAGATCGGTGCGGTCGTACAGATCCACATGGCCCGCACCCTTCATCCACAGCAGTTCCTTCGGCTGTCCCGCCAGTCGGTAGGCCTCCTCACTGAATTCCTTTGAATGCGCCTGATCACCCGAAATGAACAACATCGGACGCGGCGAAATGGTCTCGATGTCGTTGAACGGATAGAAGTTCATGAACTTCACGTTGCTGGTCAGCGTCGGGTGGGTGGTGAGCTGCGGTGATGAGCCGGCCGGCGTGAATTCGCCACGCGGCGTTCGGTAGAAGTCGTAGAACTCGCGCTGGATCGGATGGGTGTCTGCCTCAAGCACATGCACGGTGCCAGAGGTGTACTGTGCGGCGCCGCCCTCAGCTTCAATCCAACGCTGGCGCGCGGCGGCAGCAATCACGGCCTTGCGCTGCTCAACGCTCTGCGAGCGGTTGAGGGCACTGCGGTTCGCAGCGCCCATGTCGTACATGCTGACTGTAGCAATGGCTTTCATGCGCGGGTCGATCTTGGCCGCACTGATCACGAAACTGCCACTGCCACAGATGCCAAGCACGCCGATCCGTTCGCGATCCACCTGTGGCTGCGTGCCCAGGTAGTCGACGGCTGCGCTGAAGGCTTCGGCATAGATGTCCGGCGCAACCGCATTGCGCGGCTCGCCCGCACTTTCACCCCAGAATGACTGGTCGATAGCCAGGGTCACGAAACCTTGTTCAGCCAGCTTCTGTGCGTAGAGATCCGCACTCTGCTCCTTCACCGCACCCATGGGATGGCCCACGATGATGGCGGGCAATGCTTGCCCAGGCCTACGGTTCTTCGGTACGTACAGATTGCCGACGATCTGCATGTGGTACTGGTTGTTGAAGCGCACCTTCTCGCTGGTGAGCTGAGTGCTGTGATAGAAGTTGTCCGCGCCGTGGGCCATGTCCTGTCCAACTGCAGTGAGGGGGATGGTCGCGAGGACCAGAGAAAGCAGCAGCGTTTTCATTCGCGCATCTCCGAATATTCTTCGTCGCTCACTTTCTCCAGCCACGTCACCGGGCTGCCATCCACCGCCTCGGCAATTGCGATGTGGGTCATCGCCACTGCGGCACTTGCGCCATGCCAGTGCTTCACGCCCGGGGCGATCCACACGGTGTCACCCGGACGGATCTGCTGGCGTGGCTGACCCCACTGCTGCACCCAGCCCACGCCTGCCGTCACGATGAGGGTCTGGCCCAGCGGGTGGGTGTGCCAGGCCGTGCGTGCGCCGGGCTCAAAGGTGACCGTTGCACCGCCTACGCGTGCCGGCGCAGGGCGTTGGAAGCCGCCGTCGATGCGCACGTTGCCGGTGAAGTAGTCAGCGGGGCCCGCCACGGACGATGCGCTGCCAGCAGGCGTTATGCTCAGATCGTCGCTGGCCGGGCCGCCGCCGGTCGCAGGCGCAGCCATGGATATCAACGTGCCGAGAAGCATGGACATGGGGAGTACTCCAGGAGTTGGGGGATTACCAGGCGTAGGCATTGGGCGCCTCGCCACCGGGGCCAGGCCAGATCGCATCCAGCCGAGCCAATGACTCACCTGAGAGCTTCAGGGCAGGGGCCTTCAGGTTCTGCAAAAGCTGGTCCACCGTGCGCGGCCCGCTCAGCGCGGTGGTCACCACCGGGTTGTGCAGCAGCCACGCCAGGGCAACATCGGCCGGCGCTTCGCCCAGTTGATCGCAGAACGCTTCATACGCTTCCAGCTGCGGGCGCAGCTGTTCGATACGCTGCAGGAGCTGCGGGGTAGCGCGTCGGCCATTGGCGACCTTCTTCAGCACGCCGCCCAGCAGTCCCATGCCGATCGGGCTCCAGGGAATCAGGCCCAGCCCGTGGTAGCGCAGTGCCGGGATCACTTCCAGCTCCACCGTGCGCTGGGTCAGGTTGTACAGGCTCTGCTCGGCCACCAGGCCAAAGGTGTGCCGTGCGGCGGCCACGCCCTGTGCGGTAGCGAGGTCCCAGCCGGCAAAGTTGCTGCTGCCCACGTAGGTGATCTTGCCTTCGCGGATCAGCTGTTCCATGGCCTGCCAGATTTCTTCCCATGGCGTTGCCCGGTCCACGTGGTGCATCTGGTACAGATCGATGTGGTCGGTCTGCAGTCGGCGCAGGCTGGCCTCGCAGGCGCGGCGGATGTGGTACGCCGACAGCCGGCGATCATTCGGGCCCAGACCCATCGGCTGATAGACCTTGGTCGCCAGTACCAAGCCGTCACGCTTGCCACTGCGCTTGAGCCAGCGCCCGATGATCTCCTCAGACACGCCGAAGCCCTGCGCCATGTCCGGCGACTGCGGTCCGCCGTAGACGTCTGCGCTGTCGAAGAAGTTGATGCCGGCATCCACGGCGGCATCCATGATGGTGAAGCTGGTCGACTCGTCGGCAAGTTCGCCGAAGTTCATGGTGCCAAGGCCCAGCCGGCTGATCTTCAGGCCCGAGCGGCCCAGAGAGGTGTAGTGCATGGGGAGCTCCGTCAGGAATGGACAGGAAGGCGATGGTGCTGCGCCGAGCGCGCAGCGATGCAGGACGTGACTACCGAGCCCAGCATCAGGACAGCGCTGAACCAGAACGTGGCGAGGTAGCCCTGGTGGTCCAGCAGCACGCCGCCCACGGTGGCGCCGATGGCGATGGCCATCTGCACCACGGCCACCATCAGGCCGCCGCCTGCCTCGCCGTCATCGGGCAGGGTGCGGGCCAGCCACGACCACCAGGCCACGGGCGCCGACGTGCCAAGCAGGCCCCACAGGGCGAACAACACCGCCACCCTCGGCAGCGTGTTGCCGATGAGGATCATGCACACAGCCACCACGGCCATCAGTGCGGGCAGCAGCACCAGCGTGCGGAACAGTGCCTTGTGCACGAAGGGCTCGATCAACAACGTGCCGGCCAAGCCTGCAGCACCCATCAACAGCAGCAACAGCGACAACGTCGAAGGCGATACGTGCAGCGTGCCTTCCACGAATGGGCGCAGGTAGGTGAACAGCGAGAACTGGCCCATGAAGAACAGGCTCACGCCCACCATGCCCCACGCCACCGGCGGGCGCTTCAACAGCGCGAACACATTCCACGACGCGCGCCCGGCGGTCGCCTTCATCGATGGCAGCGCGGCGATCTTCCACAGCAGGGCCACCACAGCCACCGGCACCAGCGAGAAGAACGCACCGCGCCAACCGACGATGGCGCCGAAGTAACTGCCCATCGGCGCCGCAATGACGGTGGCAAGCGCGTTGCCGCCGTTGACGATGGCCAGTGCGCGGGGCACCTGGTGCGAAGGAACCAGACGCATGGCGGTGGCGGCCGACATGGCCCAGAAGCCACCGATGGCCACGCCGATCAGCGCACGGCCCAGCATGAACACCGGGAAGCTGGGCGCCAGTGCCGCCAATGTGCCCGAGAGAATCATCGCGGTGGTGAGGCCCAGCAGCAGCCATTTGCGGTCCAGCTGCCCGGCCAGTGGCGAGACCAGCAAACTGGTGACCAGTGCAAATGCACCGGACACCGCGATCGCCTGGCCTGCCTGGCCTTCACTGACCTGCAGGTCGGTGGCGATGGGCGTCAGCAGGCTGATTGGCATGAACTCGGAAGCAACCAGAGCGAACGCGCCGAGTGTAAGGGCCAGCACCGCGCCCCATTCCCTGGGGGTTGCCGACCGCGCAGGCGCGGCCGTGCCCGCCCCGGCCGGGGGAAGATTGAGTGAACTCATGAAGGTTTCCAGGCCCAGAAGGGCGATGACGGCGGAAGACCCGGCGGCCGGACCTCCCGTGGTAGGGGAGGGGGCCAGTCTGGACCACACGCTGGCGTTTGATTAGATAATCAATTTCGAATGGGTCAATTAGTTGCGCTAATCAATCCCTGTGACACACTGCACGCATGGCACGACGCAACTTCAATGACCTGCTGGCTTTCGTGACCGTAGCGCGGGAGGGCAGCTTCACCCGCGCGGCGGGCGTGCTGGGGGTCACCCAGTCCGCACTGAGCCAGGCCATCAAGACCCTGGAAGAGAGTCTGGGAATCCGGCTGCTGACCCGCACGACGCGCAGCGTTTCGCCGACCACCGCCGGCGAGCGCCTGCTGCAATCGATCGGCAACCACTTCGACGACATCGAAATGGAGCTCGAAGCCCTTACTGCGTTGAGGGACACACCGGCTGGGCAGGTCAGGATCACCAGCGGCGACCACGTGCTGCGCACGGTGCTGCTTCCCAAGCTGATGCCGCTGCTGCACCGCTATCCGGACATCCGCATCGAGTTTGACGTCAGCTATGCACTGCGTGACATCGTTGCCGACCGCTTCGACGCCGGTGTTCGCCTTGGCGAATCCATCGACAAGGACATGGTCGCCCTGCCCATCGGCCCACGCCTGCGCATGGCCACCGCAGGGACGCCGGGCTACTTCGATGCGCACGGAATGCCGAAGGTGCCGGGCGATCTGACTGGTCACCGGTGCATAAACATCCGTCTTCCCACCAGCGGTGGACTGTATGTGTGGGAGTACGAGAAGAAGGGTCGCGAGATCAATGTGCGCGTGGATGGCCCGCTGGTGTTCAGCACGTCACCGCACATGGTCGATGCCGCGCTCGACGGCCTGGGCCTGGTGCATCTGCCCGTTGATGAGCTGGCACCCCATCTGGAAAGTGGCCGCCTGGTGCGGGTACTGGAGGACTGGTGCCCGCTGTTCCCTGGCTACCACCTGTATTACCCGAGCAGGCGACAGCCTTCCCCGGCGTTCAGCCTGGTGCTGGAGGCATTGCGGGTCTAGGTTGATGGCGTGGCGGCGCCCACGGCGGATCATGAGCGCCAAGACCGCGCTCACCCTCGCCACATTCACCCGGTAGCAGCGAAAATGCACCACTGGGCGCCCTGAAGCGCGCCGCTCACTGCCCGCAGGATCGTAACGATGTCCAATACCCCCTTTGGTGAGTCGTCATGTGCTGCCGCCGCCAGCGGTTGCGTCGAGGTGCGCGGCGCACGCGAGCACAACCTCAAGAATGTCGACGTCTCCATCCCGCGCAATGCACTGGTGGTGTTTTCCGGGGTGTCGGGTTCCGGCAAGTCATCGTTGGCCTTCGGTACCGTCTTCGCTGAAGCGCAGCGGCGTTACTTCGAGTCCGTGGCACCCTATGCGCGCCGCCTGATCGACCAGGCGGGCGTGCCCGATGTGGATGCCATCGACGGGCTGCCGCCGGCGGTGGCCCTGCAGCAACAGCGCGGGGCCAGCAACGCACGTTCATCGGTGGGCAGCGTGACTACGCTGTCCAGCCTGGTGCGCATGATGTACTCGCGTGCCGGTGCGTACCCGGCCAACCAGCCCATGCTGTACGCCGAGGACTTCTCGCCCAACACGCCACAGGGTGCCTGCAGCACCTGCCATGGCCTGGGGCATGTCTACGAAGTGACCGAAGCGCTGATGGTTCCGGACCCCTCGCTGAGCATCCGCGAGCGCGCCATCGCCTCTTGGCCGCCGGCATGGCATGGCCAGAACCTGCGCGACATCCTGGTCACGCTGGGCTACGACATCGACGTGCCGTGGAAGAAGTTGCCGAAGAAGGATCGGGACTGGATCCTGTTCACCGAGGAAGCGCCCAGCGTGCCGGTCTATGCCGGTTTCACGCCCGCAGAGACCCGTGCCGCACTCAAGCGCAAGCAGGAGCCCAGCTACATGGGCACCTATACCGGCGCGCGGCGTTACGTGCTGCACACCTTTGCCAACACCCAGAGCGCGCTGATGCGCAAGCGCGTTTCCCGCTACATGGAAGGCCGGTTGTGCCCGGCCTGCCATGGAAAACGCCTGAAGCCGGAGGCGCTCTCGGTCACCTTTGCCGGCGTGGATATCGGCGAGTTCATGCGGCTGCCGCTGGACCAGCTGGCGGCGCTGCTGGAGCCCATCGCACAAGGTGATTTCGGCGCGCACAGCAAGGGCGCTCGCGCCAGCAGGAGCGCGACACCCCGCGATCGCGCCCGGAGGGCCGCGAGTGGCCAGGCGACCCACGAGGGTGCTCCCGACGTGCGCCTGACCTCCGCCCTGTCCGAAGAGAAGCGCCTGGCGGCACAACGATTGGCAGGCGGTGTGATGGCGCGGGTACGCCAGCTGCGTGACCTGGGCCTGGGCTATCTCTCGCTGGACCGTGCGACGCCAACCCTGTCAGCCGGCGAACTGCAGCGCCTACGGCTGGCCACCCAGCTCAGTTCCTTGCTGTTTGGTGTGCTGTACGTGCTTGATGAACCCTCGGCCGGCCTGCATCCGGCCGACAGCCAGGCGCTGTACGACGCACTGGAACGGCTGCGCGACGGCGGCAACTCGGTGTTCGTTGTTGAACACGATCTGGAGCTGATGCGCCGCGCGCAGTGGCTGGTGGACGTTGGGCCAGAGGCGGGCGAGCATGGTGGCCAGGTCCTCTACAGTGGCGAGCCCGACGGCCTGCGCAAGGTTCAGGAGTCGCGCACGGCGCGGTATCTGTTCGATCAGGTGCCTGCGCCCGCCAGCCAGCAGCGCAGCGCCACCCGCTGGCTGGAACTGAAGGGTATCCACCGCCACAACCTGCAGGGCGTGGACGCACAGGTGCCGCTGGGGCTGCTGACGGCGGTGACCGGTATTTCCGGCTCCGGCAAGTCCAGCCTGATGGCGCAGGCGCTGCCCGAGCTGTTGCTGCTGCACCTTGGGCATGAGCCTGCGGACGACAGCGCCGACAGCACTCCCACCGACGGGCCGACCGTGATCGAAACGACGCGGGGCACATTGGCAGGCGACATGGACGCCATCCAGCGGGTGGTGCAGGTCGACCAGAAGCCCATCGGCCGCACGCCACGCTCCAACCTGGCCACCTATACCGGGCTGTTCGATCACGTGCGCAAGCTGTTCGCCGCGACACCCGCCGCGCGCCGCCGCCGTTTCGATGCGGGCCGCTTCTCGTTCAACGTGGCCAAGGGCCGGTGCGAGACCTGCGAGGGCGAGGGTTTCGTCAGCGTCGAACTGCTGTTCATGCCCAGCGTCTATGCGCCTTGCCCCACCTGCCATGGCGCCCGTTACAACGACGCCACGCTGAAGGTGCAGTGGAATGACCGCAACATCGCCGAGGTCCTGCAGATGACGGTCGACCAGGCGCATGCGTTCTTCAGCGAGGAAGAGGCCATTGCCCGCCCGCTGCAGTTGCTGCAGGAAATCGGCCTGGGCTACCTGCGGCTGGACCAGCCAGCCACGGAGCTTTCAGGCGGTGAGGCGCAACGCATCAAGCTGGCCACCGAGCTGCAGCGCAGCCAACGCGGGCGCACGCTGTACGTGCTGGACGAACCCACCACCGGCCTGCATGCATCGGATGCGGACAGGCTGCTGGTGCAACTGCAGCGGCTGGTGGACGCGGGCAATACAGTGGTGATGATCGAGCATGACATGCGCGCCGTTGCACAGGCGGACTGGGTGATTGATGTAGGCCCCGGAGCTGGCGGGGCAGGGGGCACCATCGTGGCGAAGGGAACGCCGCAACAGGTGGCGCGCGCGAAAGTCAGCAGGACGGCGCCATTTCTTGCGCGGGAGCTGGGGTAGGGCGGTTGGTGCGTGGCCGTCGCTTGAATGGGGCGTCCTGCCGGACAATGAAAGCCACCCACCTGCGGTGGCTATTGCCCGGGCAGCAACGTGCCCTTACCGCAATGCGACAACCACCTTTCCCTTGGCACGGCCGCTCTCGACATGATCCAGCGCGTTCTGGGTCTGCGAGAACGGAAAGACCCTGTCGATGACCGGCCGGATCGCACCTGACTCCACCAGCGAGGTGATCGTGGTCAACTGCTGTCCGTCAGCCCGCATGAACACAAAGGTGTAGGTCACGCGTTTCTGCCTGGCCTTGCGGCGGACGCCGTGGCTGAGCAGGCGCATGACCTGCTGGAGCGGCCAGGCCAGCCTGCGCTGCGCCGCGAAGGCCGGGGTAGGCGGCCCGGAGATGGAGAGCAGATGCCCGCCCGGCTTCAGAATCGGCAGCGAGCGCGTCAGCTCCTCCTTGCCCAGGCTGTTGAGCACCAGATCGTAGTCGCGCAGCTCCGTGGCGAAGTCCTGTTGCGTGTAATCGATCACCACGTCCGCGCCCAGTGCCTTCACCCATGCCACGTTGGCCGTGCTGGTGGTGGTCGCCACAAAGGCGCCCAGGTGTTTCGCCAGCTGGATCGCGACAGTGCCTACACCACCGGAGCCCGCCTGGATGAAGACCTTCTGCCCGGCTTTCAGTTGCCCGGTTTCAACCAGGGCCTGCCAGGCAGTCAGCGCGACCAGCGGCAGCGAGGCGGCTTCCACCATGCTGAGGTTGGCAGGCTTCAGCGCCAGGGAGGCAGCCTTGACCGCGATGAATTCGGCGAACGTTCCAATGCGATCATCATCCGGGCGGGCATAGACCTCATCACCAGGCTTGAACTGGCGAACCGCAGCGCCGACACGTTCCACCGTGCCAGCCAGGTCGTTGCCCAGAATCAGCGGTAGCTGATAGGGCAGGATCGCCTTGAATTCCCCGGTCCTGATTTTGGCATCCAGTGCATTGACGCTGGCCGCGTGCACGCGGATGAGTACATCGTCGTCGCGCAACGCCGGCTGCGGGACGTCGCCGATGCGGCCCATCTCCTTCCTGCCATAGCGGTCGATGAGAAAAGCTTTCATGGGATGGACACTCGGGTTGAGGCGCGGCGAGGATGGCTGCGGATCAGGCGACGCTGCGATAGCGCTCGGCCGCGTGCGCCTGGCGGATATCCGAGAGCAGGCCCTGACGCGAGGCGTCCAGCGTGTCCCAGCGCGAGGCCACATGCAGCGGCGGAATGGTCACCGCCTCGCGGCGATCAAAGCCGACCAGGGCCGCATCGACCAGTTCGTCGACATCCATCACCTCTGGCAAGGTGTTGATGTCGATGCCCGCACGTTCCCAGATCTCGGTGCGCGTAGCGGCAGGCAGCACCGCCTGCACATAGACACCGCTGGGCGCCAGTTCGAGGCTCAGGGCCTGCGACAGAAAGAGCGCGAAGGCTTTGGTCGCGCCGTAGACGGACATGCCCAGCTCCGGCGCCAGGCCCACCACCGAGCCGATGTTCACGATCGCACCGGTGCCAGCCTGCGTCAGGCGCCGGGCAGCGGCGGCGGCCAACCGAGTCAGCGCCAGCGTGTTCAGCGTCACCATCGTGTCAATGCTTTCGGCCGACTGCTCGGTGAAGCCGCCGGCCTGCGCAACGCCCGCGTTGTTGATCAGGATGCCGATGCGGTCATCGTCACGCAGGCGGGCTTCGACGGCGGCCAGGTCAGCGTTGAGGGTGAGGTCAGCTGCCAGTACATCGACGGTGACGCCGGTGTCCTGACGCAGACGTGCGGCCAGTGCATCCAGTCGGGACTGATCGCGCGCGACCAGTACAAGGTCGTGGCCACGGCGTGCGAAGCGTTCGGCATAGACGGCGCCGATACCGCTGGAAGCACCAGTGATCAGAACGGTGGGAAGCGTGCTCATGGTGGGCATCTCTTGGCGTGTATGTGGTCAGGGGTCGGGGAGGCGGCCGGAGTGTTGCGGTGCCTACTGCGCCGCGGTGTCGGTCAAGGCGGGGTAATCGATGTAGCCTTCGGCGCCGCCGCCATACAACGTGGCCGGGTTCAACGCATTCAACGGCGCACCGGTCTTAAGGCGCTCGACCAGATCGGGGTTGCTGATGAAGGCGCGTCCGAATGCGAACAGGTCGGCCTTGCCTTCGGCGAGATGGGCATTGGCCAGGTCGAGGTCATAGCCGTTGTTGGCCATGTAGGCGCCGGCAAAGCGCCGGCGCAGGCCATCGAAGTCGAACGGCGCAACGTCGCGAGGCCCGCCGGTCGCACCTTCCACCACATGCAGGTAGACAATCCCCAGTGCGCTGAGCTGGTCGACGATGTAGTCGTACTGCGGCTGCGGATCACTGATGCTGATGGCGTTGGCTGGCGAGACCGGCGAAATGCGCACGCCGGTGCGATCGGCGCCAATCTCCTGAGCCACAGCAGCCGTAACCTCCAGCAGCAGGCGCGCGCGGTTCTCGATCGAGCCGCCGTAGGCATCGGTGCGCTGGTTGGCCCCGTCCTTGATGAACTGCTCAAGCAGGTATCCGTTCGCGCCGTGAATCTCCACGCCATCGAATCCGGCGACCATGGCATTGGCCGCAGCCTGGCGGAAGTCATCGATGATGGCGGGCAGCTCGTCGATCCCGAGCGCGCGCGGCTCGGAGACGTCGACGAAGCCGTTGTGGACGAAGGTCTTGGTCTGGGCCCGGACGGCCGAGGCCGAAACGGGGGCCGCATTGCCTGGCTGCAGATCCACATGCGAGATGCGTCCCACGTGCCACAGCTGTACGAAGATACGCCCGCCGCGCGCGTGGACGGCGTCGGTGACCTCACGCCAACCCGCGATCTGGTCGGGCGTGTAGATCCCCGGCGTGTCCTGGTAGCCCTGGGCCTGGGCGGAGATCTGGGTGGCCTCGGTGATGATCAGGCCGGCCGAGGCGCGCTGGGCGTAGTAGGTAGCCGCCAGCGGATTGGGCACCAGCCCTGCACCCGCGCGGTTGCGGGTGAGCGGCGCCATCACGATGCGGTTGGCCAGGGTCAGCGGCCCCAGAACGTAGGGCTGGAAGAGCGGGGTGTCTGTCATGGGATATGCGGGCTCAGCGCTGGAAATATGGGGGGGGGGGAGTCGTGGGACGAGCGGCGCGACACATCAATGATGATGAGCATCATCATTGATGTCAATGGTTTGATGATGAACATAATCTATGCGTGGTAAGATGCCCTCGCCGCAGCACGTCATCAGCAGGTATCGAGTCATGAAGGTCACCAAGGCCCAGGCGCAGGCCAACCGCGCTCACATTGTCGAAACGGCATGCGCACTCTTCCGCGAGCGGGGATATGACGGCGTGAGCGTGGCGGATCTGATGTCGGCAGCCGGCTTCACTCATGGCGGCTTTTACAAGCACTTCGCTTCGAAGGCTGACCTGATGGCCGAAGCCGCAGCGTGTGGCTTTTCGACATCCGCCGAGGCCTTGGCTGGGATGGATCACCGCACCTTCCTGGTTCATTACCTGTCCCGCGTGCACCGGGATGCGCCGGGGCAGGGCTGCACGATGGCAGCACTGTGCGGCGATGCTGCGCGTCAGCCGGATTCGGTGAGGGAGGCGTTCGTGGCGGGCATTGATGCTCGGCTCACAGCGGGTACAGGTCACGCTGACCCACCTGATGCAGCGTCTGCCGCACGTCATCGCGCCCGGCGCATTGCGCGGATCGCCCAGGCAGTGGGGGCCATGGTGCTGTCGCGATCATGCCCGGATGATTCGCCGTTGGCGGACGAGATTCTGGACGCCTGCCGGGAAGACATTCTTGCCAGGCTGACCGATGAATCCGATGCCTGAGCGGCTGCTGACGCATGTCCACGGCCGGAAGCTGGCAGGCAGGAGGGAACGGTTCAATCCTGCAACACCGTTCCACGTGAGAAGGGCCCCGACCTGAGGCCGGAGCCCCGGTGGCTTACTTTTCCTGCAGGAACGTCAGCAGATCCTGGTTGACCCTGTCCTTGTGGGTATCGGTCAGGCCGTGCGGCGCGCCCGGGTAAACAATCAGCCTGGCGCCCTTGATCAGCTTCGCCGACTGGCGGCCGGAGATGTCGATCGGCACGATCTGGTCGTCATCACCGTGGATGACCAGCGTCGGCACATCGAACTTCTTCAGGTCGGCGCGGAAATCGGTGGCCGAGAACGCAGCGATCGAATCGTAGGTGTTCTTGTGGCCACCCTGCATGCCCTGCGCCCACCACGCATCGATCAAGCCCTGAGACACCTTAGCGCCCGGGCGGTTGAAGCCGTAGAACGGGCCCGACGGGATGTCCTTGTACAGCTGTGCGCGGTTGTCCATCTGCGCCTTGCGGATGCCATCGAACACTTCGATCGGCAGGCCATTGGGGTTGTCGGCGGTCTTCAGCATGAGCGGCGGCACCGAGCTGATCAGCACGGCCTTCTTCACCCGGCCGGTGCCATGGCGGCCGATGTAGCGCGCCACCTCGCCGCCACCGGTGGAGAAGCCCACCAGGGTGACATCGTGCAGGTCGAGCGTGTTGATCACCGTGGCCAGGTCATCAGCGTAGTGATCCATGTCGTTGCCATCCCACGGCTGGCTGGAACGGCCGTGGCCACGGCGGTCGTGAGCGATGACGCGATAGCCCTGATTGGCCAGGAAGATCATCTGCGATTCCCAGCTGTCCGAGTTCAGCGGCCAGCCGTGGCTGAAGGTGACGACCGCGCCGTCCTTCGGGCCCCAGTCCTTGTAGTAGAGCTGCACGCCATCGGCGGTGGTGATGTAGCTGGCGGTGCGCGCGATGCTGGTGACTGCAGCCGGCTTGGCCGGTTCGGCGGCCTGCGCGGACAGGCCGGCCTGGACCGAGAGGGCGAGGGCGGCAACGGCCAGGGTACGGGCAAAGGTGTTCATGCGAGGCGTCTCATGGGTGGGTGGTGAGACGTACTTTGCGACCGAAATCGAGCCTCTGGATGATGACATGTACGAATTTCTTGATAGATCGTCCTGAGCGAACGGGCAACCCGGAAGGTCGCGATGCCGCCTGTTGACAGGGTAGAACGATCGTTCTACCTTGGCGTCGTGAACACAACCACCGCCGATACCCAACAGAAGATCCTGGCCACGGCCGAGGCGCTGATCTACCAGAACGGGATCCACGCCACGGGCATGGACCTGCTGGTGAAGACCTCCGGCGTTGCCCGGAAGAGCATCTACCGCCACTTTGAAAACAAGGATCAGGTGGCCGCTGCGGCATTGAGAGCGCGCGACGTGCGTTGGCTGGCCTGGTTCCAGCAGGAGTGCGACAAGGCCAATACTGCGGAAGCACGCATCCTGGGCATGTTCACCGTACTCAAGGGCTGGTTCCAGTCCGAGGGCTATCGCGGCTGTGCCTTCATCAACACCGCGGGCGAGGTCGGCGATCCCGACGATCCGATTCGCCACATCGCAAAAGATCACAAGCAGAAGCTGCTCGATTACACGCTGGAACTGACCGGGCAACTGGATATCCAGCAGCCGGCAGCGCTGGCGCGTCAGCTGCTGGTTCTCATGGAAGGCGCCATCACCGTCTCGCGCGTGATGGGCGACTACGACGCCGCAGACACTGCAAGGGATGTTGCAGCGGTGTTGTTGGAGCAGGCCAGGCGCTGACGCCTGAGTCATCAAAAAACCCGTCGAAGCACCCGTTTATCCACTTGATTGGAGGCCCCACCGTGTCCACTGAAGCACCCCGTCCGCCACTTCCTCCGTTCACCCGTGAATCGGCCATCGAGAAAGTGCGCCTTGCCGAAGATGGCTGGAACTCCCGCGATGCGGACAAGGTTTCGCTGGCCTATTCGCTGGACACCGAGTGGCGCAACCGTGCCGAGTTCACCCATGGCCGCGAGGAAGCCCGGCAGTTCCTGGCTCGCAAGTGGAACAAGGAGCTTGAGTACCGCCTGATCAAGGAGCTATGGGCCTTCACCGACAATCGCATTGCCGTGCGCTACGCCTATGAGTGGCATGACGACTCCGGCAACTGGTTCCGCTCCTATGGAAACGAGAACTGGGAATTCGGTGCGGATGGCCTGATGCAGCGCCGCTTTTCGTGCATCAACGACATGCCGATCAAGGAAAGCGAGCGCAGGTTCCACTGGCCGCTGGGGCGTCGCCCGGATGATCACCCGGGGCTGTCTGATCTGGGTATGTGAGCACGGCTGGCCGACGTTCGCTTCACCCTCCATTGCGTAACCTGCTCGTCGCAGTACGTCATGCCTCACGTTGAGGCATGACGCGCGCCAAGGCTAGAATCGAGTGCTTTCACTCGCAGAACAGGAGGCAGGACGCGACCGTGAGGGCATTTCCCATCATCATCGCAGCAGCACTGGTCGCGCCATCGCTCGAAGCGCGCGCGGCCGGCGAAGACCGCAATGCAGCGCCCCACTTCGATCTCGGTGGCGCAGTTCGATTCAACTATGGCTGGCTCGATTACGGGCCCACCAGCCGCCTGCAGTTGGAGCTGCTTCGCGCCGACATCGATGCCGGCAGCGGGCCTTTCTCCTTCTCCGCCCAGTACCGTTGGTACGATGGCTTCAACGCCATCCATCACGCCTACGCGGGCTGGCAGTTCACCGACGCCACGCAGCTGAAGACCGGTATCCAGCAGGTGCCGTTCGGGCTGCTGCCCACGGTCTCGCAGAGTTTCTGGTTCGGGTCCGGGTACTACCTGGGCATCGAGGATGACTATGATCCAGGCGTTGTGGTGATTCACCAGGCCGGCAATACCACCTGGCACCTCGGCTGGTTCTCAGGTGACGAGTACGGAACCGGGGCGCGCTACGACCGCTATTCCTTCGATGTGGCGCAGACCGATGCGTTTCCGTATCGCGAACGGCAGCGATTCAATGCACGCGTTGAGCAATCGCGTCACTGGGCGGGCGGCGAGCTGTTGGTCGGCGCATCGGCCTTCGTAGGCAAGGTGCAGAACACCCGCAACCGCCGCCATCACGACCATCAGGCCGCGGCCGTCCACGCGCAGTGGAAGCGCGATGGCTGGACCACGCAGCTGCAATGGGCGCGGTACCGCTATAACGTGCCCGGCGAACGCATCGCACTGTCGGCATTCCAGGCCCCGTTTGAAATCGCGGCCGAGGCCGATGTGCCCAGTGCCAACGTTGCCTATTCCTTTGGCCCGCGCGGCTGGCTGGACGACCTGACCTGCTACAACAACCTCAGCATGACGCGCCCGGTGGGGCACAGCAGCGGGGGGCGCGACTCCTGGCAGAACGTTAGCGGTTGTAGCTTGCAGAAGGGGGTGATGCTCACCTATGTCGACTGGATTGCCGGCCGCAACATGTGGTTTGCCGGCGGCGATGGCATCGGGATCAACAACGGCGGCCCATCGCGCTGGCATTCGCGGCTGAACCTCAATATCGGTTTCTATTTCTGAGAGCAGCTGTGAGTCGGCTACGATGCTACGGCCGGCATCGTAGCCGGGGCAGGGGACGCAATGGACATGCAGACAGGGGGCGAACTCGATTCGCCGGCCAAGACCAATTCACAGGAACTGACCTTCCACTGGCTCTACCAGCGGGTGCAGGGGCTGGTTCAACACAGCATCTACCCCAAGGCGGGCAGGGTGGAGACGTGGGCGTTTCGCGTTGGTTTGGCCGCCGCGATCGTCGGCATTCTCTGTGGCCAGCTGCCTGATCGGTGGCTACCCGTCAGTGTGGTGTTGCAAGTGGTTGTTGCGTGCCTGTCGATCGAGATCGGAGGCTTCATTCTTGGAGGCGTTCTGGCCGCCCGCAGAGGCATCCGCCAGTTCAGTCAGCCACGGTTGTCGCACGCCATGGAGATGGACGGCGACTTCGCCCATTGGCAATCCGTGGTTACTGAGCTTCGCAGTTTCCCTCGCATTGAGCGCGAGCGACGCTTGCGCTACGTCAGCACGCTCCGAACCAATATGATCGAGCGCATGGGCCTGATGTACGGCGGACTGCAACGCCTTGGGCCGTTCCCGCTGTTGATTGCGCTCTACCTGCAGTTCCGGGGATGGAAATGGGGCGACTGGGCTGGCGCTTTCGACGTCAGCCGGGTCGGCGCATTGTTGATCTTCGCCATGTTTCTGCTGTACCTGTTGGGCTGGATGCTGATCAGCATGCGCACCCGCCTGGACACTTACGTGGCCTTGCTCGAGGGCTCCATCCACGAACCTGAGCCGACGCAGCCAGAGCCACTGTAGATACCGTGTCGCCCTCGCCTAGGCAAGGGCGACGTCAGGCTCAAAGGGTCGGCCACTTCTCAGTACGCCCCAAATCAGATGGATGAGCTTGCGCATCACTGCACACATGACGACCTTGAAGGGCTTGCCTTTCGCGCTGAGCCGGTCTGCAAAGGACTTCAGTGTGGGGTTGTGGGTCTTCCCGGTCAGCGCCGGCATGTACAGCTTTTTGCGGAAATTGGCGTCGCCGACGCGTGATATCCGGCATTTGCCTTCGTAGTTTCCTGATTGACGCTGGGCCGGATTCAGGCCCGCGTGGGCAACCACCTGGCGCACGTCGCTGTATTTGCTTAGATCCCCCAGCATGGCCAACAGCTGGGCACTGCTGGTGTTGCCTACACCGGGGATGCTGGTAAGCAGTTGATGACGCCGGCGCAGGTCCGGATCGTTATCGATATGGTCCTCAATCGCCTTCTGGACCTGCTTGATCTGCTCTTCCAACGTCCGGATCACATCCTTGATCCCTTGCTGGACCGAGATATCGGCAACGTCCAGGCGGTTGTGCTCCATCTGCAGCATTTCCTGGAGGTCATCTCGACGCCGTACCAAGGCGCGCAGCTTCACCTCCGAGGGCGTCGGTGGAACGTAGGGATACAGCTTTTCCGAGCGTTGTGCCTCAAAAAACCGGGCAATCAGCTTGGCGTCGCTGCGGTCAGTCTTGGTCCGCATCCCCTCCGCCTGCCCAAACGCCTTTACTCGGGCGGGATTGGCCACATGAACCACTACCCCCGCTTCCACCAGTGCTTGAGCCAAGGCCTCGTGATAGATGCCTGTAGCCTCCATACCTACCGCCGCGTTCGGCGCATGTTTGGCGCGCCAGGCCAGAAGCTCATCAAAACCCTTTGGCGTATTGGGGAGTTTGGCCTTGGTTCGATACTTGCCGTGAGATAGAGGCAGGGCGATGTCAAAAGTCGCCTTGGCTGCGTCGATGCCGATAAATTGCATGATTTCGCTCCAGCTTGAACTTACGATCGTGATCGGAAGCCGCCAGACTTGCCCTTGTGAGTACAGGCTCTCACCCGATGGCGGGCCTAAGATACCGTTCAAGTTCCATGGCGGTGTCAGGCCGCCGACGCGCTGAATCTACTTTGCAAGCTCGAAGGCTTAAGAGCCGAGGCAGCGTCATCGGAGCCTCCCGGGTCACCGGGGGATTGTGCCTGATCAGGGCACGATCCAAGACACAAGAGCCGAGCCATGCTCGGCTATCGACCGTCACCACATCGAGCACGCGCAGGCACGGCACCAAGCTTCACCGGCTGGATGAGAATCTGGGCGCGGTGGATCTGGTGTTGGATGGAGCCGAACTGGCACGCATCGGTGAGCAAGTGGCGAAGATCACTGTCAGTGGCGCACGTTTGCCAGAGGCGGCGTTGAAGATGACCGGCCAGCAGGCTCGGCCGACGATGGCACACCCTGGACAGGCTTCACAGATCTGTACTACCCAGCCGGGCATAGTGCCCCTTGGGTAGTCTGAGCGCGTCCATCCAGCCACGGGGTTTCCCCGAACGCCAGGAGGTCACTGTGCCAAGTTGGGACGAAGGAATGAAGTTGACGCGTCGGCAGGTGATTGCCGGCGGGGCCACGACAGTGGCGATGTCCGCCGCACCGGGGGCGTCATCGCTCGCCGCTGAACTGGCAGCGTCACCGCCACCCAGGCCGCCGGTCACCAGCAAGGTCGCGTTGACGGTCAACGGCACGCACCGTGAGCTCGAACTGGACACCCGCACGACGCTGCTCGACGCCCTGCGCGAACATCTGAAACTGACCGGCACCAAGAAGGGCTGCGACCACGGTCAATGCGGCGCCTGTACCGTGCTGGTCAACGGTGAGCGGATCAATGCCTGCCTCAGCTTGGCGGTGCAGCACCAGGGCGATGCCATCACCACCATCGAAGGCCTCGGAACCCCCGATAACCTGCACCCGATGCAGGCCGCCTTCGTAAAGCATGACGGCTACCAATGCGGGTACTGCACGCCGGGGCAGATCTGTTCGGCGGTGGCGGTACTCGACGAGATCAAGCGGGGTGTCCCCAGCCATGCGCAGGCCGATGTCAGCGCACGGCCCCAGGCCACCAACATGGAGATGCGTGAACGCATGAGCGGCAACCTCTGCCGCTGCGGCGCGTACTCCAACATTGCCGAGGCGATGCAAGAGGTCGCTGGCGCGACCTCTGGACGGGGGCGCTCATGAAGGTCTTCAGTTACGAGCGCGCGAAGTCTCCTGCCGAGGCAGCCAAGGCCGTCGCCGGCACCGAGGGCGCGAAGTTCCTGGCGGGAGGAACCAACCTGCTCGACCTGATGAAGCTGGAGGTCGAGACGCCAGCGCACCTGGTCGACGTGCAGGACATCGGACTGGACAGGATCGAACCTACAGACGACGGCGGCCTGCGCATCGGCACGCTGGTCACCAATACCGCGCTGGCCTCGCATGAGCGCGTGCGCCGCGACTACGGTGTGCTGACCCGCGCGATCGTGGCAGGCGCCTCCGGGCAGCTGCGCAACAAAGCCACCACCGGCGGCAACCTGCTTCAGCGCACCCGCTGCCCGTACTTCTACGACCCCCATCTGCCCTGCAACAAGCGCCTGCCCGGATCAGGCTGCGGCGCGCTCGAAGGGTTCTCCCGGCAGATGGGCGTGATCGGCACCTCGGACAGCTGCATCGCGACCTATCCGGGTGACATGGCGGTGGCGCTGCGCGTGCTGGACGCCACGATCCAGACCGTCAAGGGCGATGGCAGCACGCGCAGCATTCCGATTGCCGACTTCCATCGTTCCCCGGGCGACACGCCACAGCAGGACAACGTGCTGCAGCGCGGTGAGCTGATCACCCACGTCACGCTGCCGGAACCGCTGGGCGGCCGGCACGTGTACCACAAGGTACGTGACCGCGCGTCCTATGCGTTCGCACTGGTGTCGGTCGCCGCGGTCGTGCAGCGTGACGGCTCGGCGCGGTTCGCGTTCGGCGGGGTCGCGCCGAAGCCGTGGCGCATCGAAGCAGCCGAACCCCTGCTGCGCGACAGCGTCAAGGCCGCGACACGACAGGTGTTCGCCGGTGCCCGTCCAACGCAGGAGAACGCGTTCAAGATCGCGCTCGCCGAGCGCACGCTCGCAGCCGTCCTGGCCGAAGGAGAGCGCTGATGCCCCTCGAATTCAACGCCCCCGCCGGCGACAACCTGTTCGACAAGGCCAAGGTCGTCGGCAAGTCGACGCCGCGCATCGACGGCCCACGCAAGACCACCGGCACCGCCCCCTATGCCTACGAGCGCCATGACGTGGCGCCGAATCAGGTCTACGGCCACATCGTCGGCGCGGGCATCGGCAAGGGGCGCATCATCTCGATGGATGCCTCCCGTGCACGTGCCGCCCCCGGCGTACTGGCGGTGATCACCGCACCGGAGACCAAACCGGTCGGCACATCCAACTGGAACAATGCGCCATTGTTCGGCGGGCCCGAGGTCGCCCATTACCACCAGGCCATTGCCTGCGTGGTAGCAGAGACCTTCGAGCAGGCCCGCGCCGCTGCGGCGTTGATCCGTACCCGTTACGAGCGCGGCAAGGGGCGCTTCGATTTCCCAGTGCTCGCGCCGTCCGCGCCGCTGGCAAAGGGGCGCGGTGGCAAGCCCGACCGGCAGACGCTCGGCGATTTCGACAGCGCCTACGCAGGCGCCGCGGTCAAGCTCGACGAGACCTACCACACCGCCGACGAAAGTCATTCGATGATGGAGCCGCACGCCACCATCGCCGCATGGGAAGGCGACAAGCTCACCCTGTGGACCTCGAACCAGATGATCGACTGGGCCAAGCAGGGCATTGCCGCGATCCTCGGTATCGATTCTGGCAATGTGCGCGTGGACTCGCCCTATATCGGCGGCGGCTTCGGCGGCAAGCTGTTCATCCGCGCCGATGCGGTGCTGGCCGCACTGGCGGCCAAGCAGGTCGGGCGGCCGGTGAAGATCGCGCTGCAACGCCCGTTGATGCCCAACAACACCACGCACCGGCACGCGACCATCCAACGTGTCCGGATCGGTTGCGCGAAAGACGGCAGGATCTCCGCCATCGCCCATGAGAACTGGTCGGGCAACATCAACGGCGAGGACGGCGAGAACGGCACCCTGCAGACGCCCAAGCTCTATGCAGGCGCCAACCGACTGGTGGCCAACTACATCGCCACGCTCGACATGCCCGAAGGCAATGCGATGCGCGCGCCGGGCGAGGCGCCGGGCCACATGGCGCTGGAAGTGGCGATGGACGAAATGGCCGAGAAGCTGGGCCTCGACCCGATCGCGTTCCGCATCCTCAACGAGCCCGAGGTCGTACCCGGCGATCCGTCCAAGAAGTTCTCCGACCGCAACCTGGTGCGCTGCCTGCGCGAGGGCGCGGAGCGCTTCAATTGGAACAAGCGCAACGCCAAGCCGGCGCAGGTAAGGGAAGGGCACTGGCTGGTCGGCATGGGCGTGTCTGCGGGCTATCGCGGTGCACCGACGATGAAGTCGGCGGCGCGGGTCCGGCTTGATGGCCAGGGCGGGGTGATCGTGGAAACCGACATGACCGACATCGGCACCGGCTCCTACACGATCATCGCGCAGACGGCAGCCGAGACCATGGGCGTGCCGCTGGACCGGGTCCAGGTCACCCTCGGCGACTCGCGTCATCCCGCCTCCGCCGGTTCCGGTGGCCAGTGGGGCGCGGCAAGCTCCACCGCAGGCGTATACGCGGCGTGCGTCAGCCTGCGCCGCAAGGTGGGCGAGAAACTGGGCTTCGACGGCGATACCGCAAACTTCGCCAATGGCCGTATCCAGGCGGGTGGGCGGACCATCGAGCTGGCCGAAGCGGGGACACTTTCGGCAGAGGACGGCATTGCCTTCGGCAACTTCAAGCAGGGCTACGACGTTGGCACCTATGCAGCGCACTTCTGCGAGGTCGCCGTGCATGCCTACACGGGAGAGACGCGCATCCGCAGGATGCTCGCCGTATGCGATGGCGGCCGGATCCTCAACCCGCTGTCCGCACGCAGCCAGGTCATCGGCGGCATGGTGATGGGTGCGGGTGCGACCCTGATGGAGGAGCTGGTGGTCGACAAACGGCTTGGTTTGTTCGTCAACCACGACCTTGCAGGCTACGAGGTTCCCGTGCACGCCGATATTCCACACCAGCAGGTGGTCTTCCTCGATACGCTGGATCCGGTGATCTCGCCGATGAAGGCCAAGGGCGTGGGTGAGCTGGGCATCTGTGGGGTCGGGGCCGCGATCGCCAATGCGGTCTACAACGCAACCGGCGTGCGCGTGCGCAACTATCCCATCACCCTGGACAAGCTGTTGCCCGGCTTGCCCGACGTAGGCTGACCGTTGCGCATGGAACAACCCGTGGCCTCACCCGCCCTGGAGGCCTCTGCGGTAGAGGGGGTGGAGCCCAGGGATTCTGCCGGGGACGTGTCCGCAGCGCCGGGCTTCCTCACCAAAGGAAGCCCGCGGAGCGTGCTCGAGACGGCCTTGACGCGCGTGCGCGCGCGGGAGCACGCCGTGCTCGCGCTGGTGCTCGAAACCGATGGTTCGACCTACGCGGGTGCCGGCGACATGGTGTTGTTCTGCAACGGCAACCAGACCGGCTGGCTCAGTGGTGGATGCCTGGAGCCCGAGCTCGCGCGCCGCGCGGAGCAGGTGAGTGCGGCAGGGCAGGTCGACTGGATCGAGATCGACACCCGCAGTGACGACGACCTGCTGAGTGGGTCCGCGCTCGGCTGCCGCGGCCGGCTTCGGATTGCGCTCCTGCCATTGCGTGCGTTGTCCGGCATCGACGACGTGATCGAGGCGTGGTTGCGCGAGGGCGTGTCACTCCAGCGCGACCTTCGCACGTCGGGGCAGATCGTTTTCCGCGCCGGCCATCGCGAGCAGGCATGGCAGCTGAACCCGATGGACGGGACGCAGCCCTTTGGAGACGCAGCGTGGCGTTTGCCGTTGCCCCGGCTTCCGCGGGCCCTGGTATTGGGGGGCGGTCCCGAAACGCCCTTCCTGGTTCCGTTGCTGCAGGGCCTGGGATGGCGGGTCAGCGTGGCCGAACGACGAGCGCGCTGGGCCTCAGCGGGGCAGGGCGCGGATGCACAGCTCCAGGTGAGCCCGGCCGAGGCCCTCCATGCCGACACGTGCGACGCGGTGCTGGTGATGCACCACGACTTCGAGCTGGACCGCGAGGCGCTGGTGGCCCTGGCCGATACCGAGGTTGCCTTCATTGGACTTCTGGGGCCGCGGCGAAGGCGTGAGGACCTGTTCAAGCTGCTGACACCGGATCAGCGCCACCGCCTGTCCCCGAGACTTCGATCACCGGTCGGCCTCAACATCGGAGGGCGGGGGCCGGAGGCAATTTCGCTCAGCATTGCCGCGCAGCTGCAGCAATGGCGAAGCACCGCCGGCACGTGACCGCCGCGCATGCAGTCGTCGTGCTTGCTGCGGGCGGGAGCACCCGGCTTGGCCAGCCCAAGCAGCTTCTGACCCGGCAGGGCGAGACCCTGGTACATCGCGTGGTGCGGCTGGCCTTGGAGTTTGCGCCTTCGCAGGTGTTGGTGGTGGTTGGCGCGAACGCACAGGCAGTCACATCCAGCATTGCCGGACTGGATGCGACCCCGGTAGCCAACCACTACTGGGAAAGCGGCCTAGCCAGCAGCCTGCAGGTTGCAGGCACACATCTGCTGCCCGCGGTGGCTGCCGTGATGGTCGTGGCATGCGACCAGCCCGCGATCGAGCACTCCCATCTGCAGGCGTTGCTTTCGGGTGCCCGCGCCTCGGCGTCAGGGTGCGCTGGCACCCGTCATGGAAACGCCCTTGGCATTCCTGCAGTAGTGCCGCGTGCATGGTTCAACGCTGCGGGTGCAACCGGTGACCGCGGCTTCGGAGCGCGCTTGAGGCAGCTTACCATCGATGCCGTGCATGCCCTTCAAGCGCCGGAGCTGGGCCTGGATATCGACACGCCGGAAGATCTCGCGCGTGCGCGGTATTTGGGCTGGATCGACGCCGGGGGGTGAGCCGCATGATCACTGGGCCAATGCCCGTCGCGCAGGTGAGTAGCGGCAGAACCGGAGCCTGATCCCTCGCAGCCGGCGGCCCTGTAGAGTCGAGTCATGCTCGACTACGGCACGCCACATCGCGCCCCATCAGGCACATCACCAGCAAGAATCTGCAGCACCCGATCCAACAGAACAGGCTCCGGCACACCAGCCAGCACCTGTTCCAGATAATCCAATGGCTCCAATTGCCATTGGAGGAGCGCCCGCAACCGCACAACGGCGGGCGCCCGCTGCTTCGCGTCCAGTGAGACACGCAACAGCAGATGTCGCGAGCGCCTCTCCAGCCACAGCACCGGAACGCCTTTGCAGTGAATCTGGAACGAGGCATCCCGATGTTCTTCGACGAACTGGAAGCCCTGTCGTGGCCGAGACTCCGCGAACTGCATCGCCTGGCGGCGCAGTTGTGAGAATTGATCGTCGTTGATGCTCTGGAACCCGATAGGAGATGGCTGTGGGGGCGCCAGCCACCGCGTCTGTGCCGCAACCACCGCCACGATGTACAGCAGCGTGGCCGCCCAGCAGTACCGCGCCACTCAACCCTCCGGGCGGACCCGATCGATGGCGTGCGCAGTGAGTCCCAGTCCGGCCATGATCAGGCCCTCCATGACGCGCGGGCCAACGTATTGCTCCAACTCGCCGTTCTCGCGGGCACGCTGTGCGGCCAGCAGGATTTCCAGCACCACGCGAAGGCCCGCCAGCGAGCAGTCGGTGTCGGCGAGGGCGAGCCGTCGGCCGGGCATCTGGTGGCGCTCCGGCCAGGGCTGGCCATCGGAGGCAGCGCCGGAGCCGATGCTGTGCAGCAGGGCGATTAGCGTATTCGGGTCCAACGCGGGGCCATTGGCGGGCGCGTCGTGGATCGGGTGCGAGGCAGGGGAGTGGGGCTGGGTCATGGCTGGGCTCCTTGCGTGCAGGCAGAAGCCGCCACCGATAAAGGTGGCGGACGGTGCGGGGTTCGAAACCCGGTGTTCGCTAAACCGGCAGGCACAAGGCCTCCACGCACCGCCCGCCATAGCCGGCCGACGGATTGCCAGCCGGCACCACACAGGGTGATGCCGGCTGGCAAGCGTTTACTTCAGCGAACTACCGGGGTTTCGAATCCCGGCCACCTGTTTTCGGTGGCACGGAGAGGAATACGCCCGGCTGTGCGCGATGCCAATGCAGTAAGGCCGATGCCGTCACCACATTCAACATTTTCAGAATCTTTGCATACGGCTCAATGAGGCCGGAGCCTTGCGCCGCAAGGCTGTTGTCGATGTCGGCGGTGCAAGCCTGACAAGTGTCGGCATTCGCCCGGCGGGGCTGTAAGCGAGGCGAATGCGACAGGATTGCCAAAGGCTGCCAGGCGTCAGTAGCCCTTCAACGCGGCCTTGGTCCGCTCCAGCCAGGCGGCATTGTGACTGCGCGCATGGCGCGACCAATGCTGGGCATCATCGATGATGCTGGCGAACAGGCTACGGGCCTGCTCACGGTCGGCGGGCTGGGGCTGCGCCATCAGCCACTCGCCGTACAGGCAGCGGGCGGCGGCATCGTTTCCGCATTCCACGGCTCGCTCGAACGCGGCACGGGTGCCGGGCGCCTGGGCAGCCGCCAGTGCCTGCGCGTAGAGCAGGGTCTGTTCCGGCTTGCGGCGCACATCCGGATGGCGGGCGAACAGGCCGTCCAGCGTCTCCGCCGCAAGCGCGGGCTGCCCGGAATCGAGGCGGGCACGCGCCAGGCCGGTCAGAATGTAGGGATCGTCGCCCAACGGCGAGCTGGCTGCCTGCTCCAGCAGGGTTCTGGCTTCCTCGGCCTGGCCGGCATCCAGCAGCGTCATGCCCAAGCGAACCCGATTCTGCACGGTGGGCGTGCGGGCCAGTTCGGCACGGGCGTTGCGCAGGTCCTGGCCCGGGTCCATGAGTTGCTTGGCGGAGCGGATAGCCTGACGCGCGCCGCGCGAGTTGCGGGCTTCCGGGAAGTAGATCGCCAGGAAGTAGACGATGCTGCCGAGCAGTGGGAAAGAGAAGAGCAGGATGAGCCAATAGAGGCTCTGGCCCGAGCGGATGGCGTGCACCGCGAAGTAGATGGCCGCCAGTACGTGGAGTCCGATTCCGATATAGGGCATGTGTGCCGCCTCGTCCTTGTGGGGGTTGGCACTATAGTGGGAGAGGGGTGGGGCGCCAATGGGATAGGGTGATCGGGCGTGACGCGTCACGTTAATAGGGTTGGGTTCTGCGAGGTAGAGCGCTGCATGTCACTATGTGGCGGGGCTGCATCGATGGAGGGGATACATGGAGCGTACGAAAAAGACACTGACGATGGCCGATGTTGCTGGATGGGGTTCGGCGCTCGTCACGTTCGGATTGATTCAAGGCGCCTTCTATCTGAAGGCGTATTGGGGCCACTTCGGCCTGGATCCCTTTCAGTTTGTTGCGGTGAGTGAGCTTGCGCTGGCAGGGCTTGCTGGGATCGGCATGGTGTTGTTCTTCATACTGATTGCGCTGCTGCTTGGAGGCTGGGTCGAGAGGAAGGTGACAGCGGCGCCGTCCCAAGCCAATCTGCTGATGTGGCTGACCCTGGCTCTTTGTCTTGTTGGAATGGGTGCCTTGCTTTGGTGGTCCAATGCCTGGCCCGTTCTGATAGGTGTGGCACTGACGGGCATATGTGCAATGGCAGTACGCCTGTCCCCAGTGTTGCCGGCCGCGGTGAAGGACTCACCGTGGCTGGTCTATGCGCTCGTGATGATTGTCTATGTCCCGATCTCGTCAAACTGGCTTGGCTTCGAGCGCGCCAAGGCGATTACTTCTGGCAGCAGCGAGTACACGGTCAACGTGACTATTGACGAGAGGGTGCAAGGCAGCCTGGGTTTGGTGGGGCGCTTGGGGGACAGCTACGTGCTTTGGGAGCCGGCGCAGAGGACTGCAGTTCTCTGCGCCTGTGGGTGACGTGAGAAGGCTGGTGGTTGCGCAAAAAAACGTTTTGCCTGCCAAGTCAGTCCAGTCGCGATAAGGGGTGTTTATCGGGGGTAGGCGGAGGTTCGCTTCTGGCCTTGGATTCAACCGGTAGACGCAATTCAATCGACCCACTCGTGGGTGGCATGTTCGGATCGTGATGAAGAAGCAGGAGCACGGCGCAACCGTGAAGGCGTTCGGGCTCAATAATGCCAGCGGGTACAGTAGAGTGCCCGCTTTCCATCCCGGCAGTAATCGAACTGACATATGGCAAGGCAATACTTCGAATATTCCAGATAAATGGTTGAGATGACATGCGTACCCTGAATGTTCTGTTCCTCTGCACAGGCAACTCGGCGCGCAGCATTCTTGCCGAAGCACTGGCCAACCATTTAGGGCGTGAACGTATCCGCGCTTACAGTGCCGGCAGTCACCCCAAAGGCGTAGTTCATCCAGTTGCCCTGCAGGTGCTCTCAGAGATTGGGTTCGACGTTGCCGGGCTGTCCAGCAAGCCGTGGGAGGCATTCGCAGATCCGGAAGCACCGCAGATGGATCTCATCGTGACCGTGTGCGATCGCGCCGCGGGTGAAGCGTGTCCAGTGTGGCCAGGTCACCCGGTTACCGCCCACTGGGGTATCCCCGACCCGGCCGCAGTGCAGGGCAGCGCGGAGCAGGTCCACAAGGCGTTCCTCAGCACGCTTCACCAGCTCCAGCACCGTCTGGGACTGCTGTTGGCGCTCAAGCCTGAAGCGCTGGACCGCATGACCCTGCAATCGCAGGTGCGGGCGCTCGGCAATGGCGCCGAGGCTCACGCGCCAGATGACAGCGGAGAAACAGCCCCGACGTAGTCGCTGATTTGCCTTACTGCCTCGCGCGCGTATCGGGTCACCCCGATCAGCGTGGCCGAGGCTGCGCCATTCCAGTCGCCATACCCAAGCAGCCAGACCGACGGCTCTGCGACCGAACGGACCTGGGTGTCATCCACGTCGATCCGACCCAGGGCGTTGACCATGCCCATTCCTTCCAGGTGCGACAACGCCGGCCGGAAGCCGGTGCACCAGATCACGGCGTCCAAGTTGCGTTCGCTGCCATCTGCCCACTGTATGCCGGTGGCGGTGAAACGGACGGGTGGCGGCATGGAGACCAGTACACCGCGGCGCCGTGCATCCACCACCGGCGGCACCATGACGATGTCGCCAAAACCACCCTGCGGAACATCCGGTTCGCGGCCTTCCTGCTGGGCCCTCCACTTCTCGGTTGCGCGTGCGAACAGAACGCGCCCGTCCACATCGTCGGCCAGGAAGGCTGGCTTGCCCTGGGTGATCCAAGTGGTGTTGGCCACCTTTGATACCTCGGCCAGAATCTGTGCCCCTGAGTTGCCGCTGCCGATGATCGCCACGCGCATTCCGGCAAAGGATCCAGGATGGCTGTAGTGGGCCGAGTGCAGCTGCACGCCGCCGAATGCGTCCATACCTTCATAGTCGGGCGTGTAGGGATGCTGCCAGGTACCTGTGGCGCTTATCACTGCACGCGTATGCCACTGTCGGCCGTCATCTGCTTCCACCAGCAGCCGCGTTCCCGAACGACTGACGCGTTCCACCTGCACGGGACGGATGACGGGCAGTGCATATTTGTGCTCGTAGCGCGTGAGGTAGTCCAGCACTTCCGCCTGCGAAGGGTACGGTTCCCGGGTGGCGGGCATCGGCCAACCGGGAATCGAGCTCCAGCCCGCCGGCGAGAACAGATGCAAGGATTTCCACGCATGCTGCCACGCCCCACCAGGTGACGTTTCAGCATCAAGAATCACATAGGACAGCCCGCTGCGACGCAGGAAGTAGCCAGCCGAAAGACCCGCCTGCCCACCTCCGATCACCACCACATCGACGCTGTCCATCTGGAATTCCTCACATCGCTGCACTCAGGCTGCGTTCTTGTGCTGCTGTTGATCGGAGATCTTGAGTGCATCCAGATAGCGCTCGGCATCCAGTGCGGCCATGCAGCCGAAGCCGGCGGAGGTGATGGCCTGCCGATAGTGCTGGTCGGCCACGTCGCCTGCGGCGAACACGCCTTCCACCGAGGTCTGGGTGGCATTGCCGCCCAGGCCCGAGCGGATTTCCAGGTAGCCGTTGTTCATCGCCAGCTGGCCGTCGAACAGGGTGGTGTTCGGGTGATGACCGATTGCCACGAAGAAGCCGTGCGCGTCGATGTCGCGGGTGCTGCCGTCCAGGGTCGACTTCACGCGCACACCGGTCACGCCGGCATCGTTGCCCAGCACTTCCTCGACCTGGTGGTGCCAGACGGTTTCGATCTTGCCGGCCGCGACCTTGGCGAACAGCTTGTCCTGCATGATCTTTTCCGCTTTGAGGGTGTCGCGGCGGTGGACCAGGTAGACCTTGCGGGCGATGTTGGACAGGTACAGGGCCTCTTCCACCGCAGTGTTGCCACCGCCGACTACGACCACGTCCTGGTCACGGTAGAAGAACCCGTCGCAGGTGGCGCAGGCGGACACGCCGCGGCCCTTGAACGCCTCTTCGGTCGGGATGCCCAGGTACTTGGCGGTGGCGCCGGTGGCGATGATCAGGGCGTCACAGGTGTATTCGTGACTGTCGCCGATCAGCCGGAACGGGCGCTGGGACAGGTCGGCCGTGTGGATGTGGTCGAAGATGACTTCGGTCTCGAAGCGCTCGGCGTGAGCCTGCATGCGCGCCATCAAGTCCGGGCCCATCAGGCCATGGGCGTCGCCCGGCCAGTTGTCCACCTCGGTGGTGGTCATCAGCTGTCCGCCCTGCTGCAGGCCGGTGATCACCACCGGGTTTAGATTGGCACGGGCTGCATAGACAGCGGCGGTCCAGCCGGCCGGGCCGGAACCAAGGATCAGCAATGGAATGTGTCGGGTGGTGCTCATGGCTCAGCGGCTCCGTGCGTCGGCAGGAAAGTAGCGCTTGCCCAGCCGCAGGGCGACATGGACCAGCAGGATCAGTACCGGCACTTCCACCAGCGGGCCGATGACGGCGGCGAAGGCGACCGGCGAGGCCAGGCCGAAGGCCGCGATGGCTACCGCGATGGCCAGTTCGAAGTTGTTGCCTGCCGCGGTGAACGCGATCGCAGTGGTGCGTGGATAATCCTTGGCGATCAGCTTGCCCATGAAGAAGCTGATGACGAACTGGATGATGAAGTACAACGTCAGCGGGATCGCGATGCGCACCGCGTCCATGGGAATCCGCAGTACGTCACCGCCTTTCAGGCTGAACATCGCCACGATGGTGAACAGTAGTGCGGCGAGCGTTATCGGGCTGATGGCAGGCAGGAACTTCTCTTCATACCACTGCACGCCCTTGCGCGCCTTCAGCCATCGACTGGTGAGGAAACCGGCCAGGAACGGGATGCCCAGGTAGATCAGAACCGCCTCTGCGATGGTCCAGACGCTGACATCGATGACGCTGCCCTGCAGTCCGAACACCGGCGGCAACCAGGAAAGGAAGAACCACGCGTAGACGCTGAACAGCGCGATCTGGAAGATCGAGTTGAATGCCACCAGGCCGGCCACGTACTGGCCGTCGCCGCGGGCCAGCTGGTTCCACACCAGCACCATGGCGATGCAGCGCGCCAGGCCGATCAGGATCAGGCCGGTCATGTACTCGGGGTAGTCGCGCAGGAACAGCACGGCCAGGCCAAACATCAGGAACGGGCCCACGATCCAGTTCTGCAGCAGCGAGAGCATCAGCACGCGCTTGTCGGCAAAGACGGTGGGCAGTTCCTCGTACTTCACCTTGGCCAGCGGCGGGTACATCATCAGGATCAGGCCAATGGCGATCGGGATGTTGGTCGACCCCACGGAAAGGCTGTTCAACGCGCTGGGCACGCCTTCGAACATCGCGCCCAGGCAGACGCCGAGCGCCATGGCGGCGAAGATCCAGAGCGTCAGGTACCGGTCCAGAAACGACAGGCGGGAGGTGTCAGTGGTCATGGGGTTTTCCGGGAAGACGGTCAGTGGATCTGCGCAATCGGATCAAGCTGGGCCTTGAGAGACTCACGGTCATCCCATGCCCCGTCAGGAATCTCCAGGAAGGCCTTCAGCCGGGCCTTGATGATCTGATGTGCCCGGTCGAACGCTTCAGCCTTCTGTGCATCCGAGCCTTCCACACCGGCCGGGTCGAACAGGCCCCAGTGCACGCGCACGAAATCGCCAAACACAACCGGGCACGCCTCAGCGGCCGCGCTGTCGCACACGGTGACAATCAGATCCATGGCAGCAGCATCCGCTTCGGCAAATTCGTCCCAGGACTTGCTGCGCAGGCCCTCCACCGGGAAGCCCTCGCGCTGCAATTGGGCAATGGCGAACGGATTGACCCGACCGGCTGGCTGGCTGCCTGCACTGAAGGACTGATAGCGGCCTTCGCCCCACATTTTCAGGGTCGATTCGGCCAACACGCTGCGCGCGGAATTGCCGGTACAAAGGAACAGAACACGACGGGTCATTTTGGCGATCTCTGGGGTAAGGGGTCAGCAGCCTGCGGGGCGTTCACAGGCCGGTTCGTCGGCACAGCAGTTTTCGGTGAGGTAGGCCACCAGCTCGTTCATCGCCACGAACTCAGCCCGGTAGCAGATGGTCCGGCCACGTTGCTCGGCGCTGATCAGTCCCGCAGCCAGCAGTTCCTTCAGGTGGAAGGAGAGCGTGGCGCCAGGCAAAGAGAGGGCTTGGGCAATGTCGCCGGCCAGCTTGCCGGCGCTGCCCGCCTGAACCAGAAGACGGAAGATCGACAGGCGGGTCGCATGACCGAGGGCTGCCAGGGCGTGGGTTGCGTTCTTATGTTCCATGATTCTAGAATAATCGAAGCAAAATGACAGGACAACCCCCGTGCAGCAGATCCCCAACGTGGTCCCGGGTGCCATGGACATTCCCACGGCCGCCAAGCTCAACGATCCGGCCGCGCAGCCACACCGGCCACGCATCCTGATCCTGTACGGGTCGCTGCGGCCGCAGTCGTTCAGTCGCAAGCTGGCGCTGGAGGCGCAGCGGCTGCTGGAGCAGCTTGGGGCGGAAACCCGCCTCTTTGATCCACATGAGCTACCGATGCTTGACTCGGTGCCGGCCACTCACCCCAAGGTGCAGGAGCTGCGCCAGGCCTCGCTGTGGTCGGAAGGACACGTGTGGGTCAGCCCGGAACGCCACGGCACCCTTACGGCAGTGTTCAAGAACCAGATCGACTGGCTGCCGCTCGAAGAGGGCAGCGTGCGCCCCACCCAGGGCCGTACGCTGGCAGTGATGCAGGTCTGCGGCGGTTCCCAGTCGTTCAACGTGGTCAACGCGCTGCGCGTGCTCGGCCGGTGGATGCGGATGGTGACAATTCCCAACCAGTCCTCGGTGGCCAAGGCCTGGCAGGAGTTCGATGACGACGGTCGAATGAAGCCTTCGGCGTATTACGATCGCGTGGTGGACGTGATGGAGGAACTGGTCAAGTTCACCCTGCTGGTGCGCGGGCGTAGTGACTACCTGGTGGACCGCTACAGCGAGCGCAAGGGGGCCGTCGAGGCGGCAGCGCTGGCCGCTGCCGCAGGCGTGGTGGAGACCGTTTTGAACCAAGAGGAAAGTGCGTGAACGCTGTCATCTATCACAACCCAAAGTGCGGCACCTCCCGCAATACCTTGGCGCTGATCCGCTTTGCCGGGATCGAGCCGGAAGTGATCGACTACCTGGCCAACCCACCCGGCCGCGCTCGTCTTGTCGAACTCATTACGGCGGCGGGGTTGAGCGTGCGCGATGCCATCCGGCAGAAGGGAACGCCGTATGACGAACTCGGGCTAGGCGACGCAGCGCTGAGCGACGACGCGCTGCTTGATGCGATGCTGGCGCACCCGATACTCATCAATCGTCCTCTCGTACAAACCGATAGGGGTACTCGTCTGTGCCGGCCTTCGGAAGTGGTGCTGGAGATCCTGCCGCCGCTGCCCGGACCGTTCCGAAAGGAAGATGGAGAGTGGGTGACCGGGCACGCCGGAAGCTCGACGCCGTGACCCCATTGCCAGGCTGGGCTTGCCGCAGCTGAGAACCACAGGAGGTCATGCCCCATGTCGGCGCTCGATCCCACGACAAGCGACAGCGCATGGCGCGTCTTCCTGGTGTTCCTGCGACTGGGGCTGACGTCGTTTGGCGGTCCAATCGCCCACCTGAGCTACTTCCGCCTCGAGTTCGTCGAACGCCGCCGTTGGCTGACGGACCGTAGCTACTCCGATCTGGTGGCCCTGTGCCAGGTGCTGCCAGGCCCGGCCAGCAGCCAGATAGGCATGGCGCTGGGCTTGCGCCGCGCTGGCTGGCCTGGTCTGCTGGCCGCTTGGGCTGGCTTTACGCTGCCGTCGGCCGTGCTGATGATCCTCTTCGCTTTGGGCGTTGCCAAATACCAGGGCATCGTTGAATCCGGCTGGCTGCATGGCCTGAAGATAGTGGCAGTTGCTGTGGTGGCCCAAGCCGTATGGGGAATGGCCCGATCCCTGTGCCCGGACCGTCTACGGGCAGCGATGGCGTTCTTTGCGGCTGTGTTGACCTTGTCCATGCCCTCGGTCGCCGGCCAGATCGTGGTGATCATCGTCAGCGGACTGCTTGGCCGCTGGATGCTGAAGATCGAGCCGGCCTCCGGCCAATCAGACTGCGGCTATTCCGTCTCGCAAAGGACCGGCTCGGTGGCACTGGTGCTACTGGTGCTGCCGCTCGTTCTGCTGCCCTTATGGGCGGTGGCTAGCGGCTCCCCGTTGGCCGTGCTGTTGGAGGGTGTGTACCGCGCTGGCGCCCTAGTCTTTGGTGGCGGCCATGTCGTGCTGCCGTTGCTACAGACCGCGGTCGTCCAGAGCGGCACCGTGAGCACGGCGGATCTCCTGGCCGGCTACGGTGCGGCGCAAGCGGTGCCGGGCCCTCTCTTTTCCTTTGCAGCCTACCTAGGGGCTATGGCCGAGGGGCCGCTGGGTGGCTGGGCAGGCGGCCTTGCACTGTTGGTGATCATTTTCCTGCCAGCCTTTCTTGTGCTCGTGGGGGTGCTGCCGTTCTGGGAGTTCCTGCGCCACCGCAAGGATCTGCAAGCTTCGATTGCAGGCGTCAATGCCGGGGTGGTCGGCATCCTGCTGGCGGCGTTGTATGACCCGGTGTGGACGAGCGCGATCCATGACCGATGGGATGTCGCGATGGCACTGGCTGCGTTCGGACTACTGGTCGTTGCGCGTGCTCCGCCGGTCCTGGTCGTGTTGCTGGCTGCCATGGCGGGTTGGGCGATGGCGTGGTAACGCCGCTAGGTCGGTCAGGCGCGGTTCGGCAGTGCAACCTAACGTCCGCTTCTGGCCGTAAGCAGACATCGGACGAAGTACGGGATTCGGGTTCTTATCGAGGGTGGAACGGTTGTACCAGACAGTTGAATTCTGGCGGCATACGCGCCCCCGCGCTGCCCGACTCAACGGCGATGCTTATCTCCAATCAATGCTCTCAGGCCAGCATCGACTGCTGGGCGAAGATTCCCGCCATTGCGCCCTGCGACGTTGCCTGGGTTACCGAGGGTAAGAAGGGCGTGGTGAGATCGCCCGCGGCGTAGATACCGGGCACGCTGGTCTGGCGGCGCTCGTCAACCTTAAGGGTGATGCCGGCGGGCGTCTCCACCGTGGTGAGGCCCAGTGACTCGTGCAGATTTGCCGAAGGTCTATTCTGCGGATGCGCAAACAGGATGTCGACGGCCAACTTGCTGCCCGTATCAAGATTGACGGTAGTGATATGACCTCCATGATGTGCGATCTCGACCATCCGGCCATCGACGACGGATATGTTTCGATGCTCCAGGTCGACCCGGATGTCGGGCGGAATGTCGTGACCATCAGCGATGACCGTCAATCTGTCGGTCCAGTCGAGGAACAGCCTGGCCTGATTGTGCGACTGCGTACCGGACCAGACGAGTCCCCAATGCTGTCCCGCAACCTCAAAACCGTCACAATAGGGGCAAGGGACCACGGATTTCCCCCAGCATTCTGCAAAACCTGGAACATCGGGGACCTGGTCAACCACGCCATAGCTCAGGATCAAGCGGCGTGCGCCAAGACGCATGCCATCCGCCGTCAGGACTGAGAAGTCATCGATCGTGCCGAAAATGCCTTCGGCACGTGCCTTGACCAGGCTGATCGCCGGATAACGGGCCAGCTGCAACCGTGACTCCGCCAGAATATCCAGTGGCGGCTTGTGATCGTGACCAAGCAGTCCGTGCGAATGGCCGGCGAATCGATTGCGCGGCAGGTCAGTATCGAGAACGGTGACTTTCCGACGGGCGCGGCCAAGCTGAAGTGCGGCTGCGAGGCCGGCAAAGCTGCCGCCGATAATAATGACGTCATTCATACTGATTGCTCCGTGTTGGCAGTGGAAGGGCAGCAGGTGCTCTGGCTCATACGGTCCAACGAAGCACGCAAGACGTGCCAGAGGATGCAACCGGTTGCGATGGTCCACGTGAACTGTACTGCTGAAAGGCCCGATGAAACACGTCCAGCATTGCGCCGGCATCGGTCGCCGGCTGTGGCGCCACCTGCAGGGAATTTGCCTGCAGCAGCAACTGAAGGTACAGGCTGGCGTGCTCTTCTGCCCTCTCGACTCCCTTGCGAGCCAAAGCCGAGCAAATGTATGCCCTAAAGGGGGCAAGGTAAGCGTTCCAGAGCTCGGCGTAAGCGGTTGTGCCAGTTACGGAATGGCGGAGCGCCCCGCAGAAGCGTCGACACACCTCCACCTGAGCCAGCTTCTGGATCGCCAGGGAGACATAGTCCAACTCCTCTTTGAGGTCCGCCCCAGGGTGAGTACGTATAACGAGCTCGGGAAGGCTCGATGCGTGAAGATTCATGACGGCCGTGAAGAGGTGCGCCTTGTCACGATAGTGTGCATAAACAGTCGCCTTGGTGTACCCCGCGAGATCGGCGATCTGCTGCATGCACGTATTGTCGTAGCCGGAGGACTGGAACGCTTCGGCGGCGGCTTCAAGAATGCACGCCCGGGTATGCGCGCGCGCGCGCTCCCAACGCTTCGCAGATCCATTCATCTCAGGAGCGCCCGCTATGCGCCTTGGCCTTGGTCAGCCCAAAGGCCCTTCGCAGGCTGCCATCCACTGGCGCGGCAGGCATGAAGCGCCGCAACTTCGCTAACAGCGACGCCTGGCCCGCGGGTGTGCGACGCATCTTCCAATTGCCGAGAACCGCCTCGACGATGGTGCCGGCCACGAGCGCTGCGTCCGTGCCCTCATCGGAAGCGCGAGCGATCGCATCCAGTGCGAGTTCGCGTTCGAAGTCGTAGTCGGCGATGGATGTACTGGCTCGCTGTGTATTCATCTTGAATCCAGTGTTGGTAAAGGAAGGCTGCACAAGAGTGACCCGTATCCCAAACTGACGAGCCTCATGATCCAGGCTCTCCGACAGCCCTTCCAAGGCATGCTTGCTGGCCGCGTAAACGCCCATGTAAGGCCCAGGGAGAAATCCGAGCACGGAACTCACGTTGATGATCCGACCAGCGCGCTGCGCTCGCATGGAGGGCAGTACGGCCCGAATGGCCCTGATTACGCCTAGGACATTCGTGTCGAACAACGACTCGACTTCAGCTACTTCGGTCTCCTCCACTGCACCAATCAGGTTGTGACCCGCGTTGTTCACCAGAGCGTCAATGCGCTCCTCCCTGGCAAAGATGATGGCCACTGCACGATCAATGCTTGCCTGCTCACGGACATCAAGCTGTACCAGCGTCACGCCCTTGATCGGCTGCGCATGTTCAAGCTGGCGAACGCTGCCATATACCACACAACCTGCGTTGGCCAGCGCCTTTGCGCTGGCTTGCCCGATTCCGGAAGAGACGCCGGTGACCAGAACAATCTTCTTTCCCATGGCTGCATTCTGGATTGGATGCGCGTTCATGTGATGGAGTGCTCCTCAGTGCGCAGGCCCGAGCGCCGGCTCGACTGCATCGGGTAGGGATGGCTTGATCTTGAACCAGATCGCGTACATCGCTGGCAGGAAGACCAGCGTGAGGACGGTTCCTGCCAATGTCCCGCCGATCAACGTGTACGCCAGCGTTCCCCAGAACACCGAATGCGTCAGGGGAATGAAGGCCAGAATCGCAGCCAGCGCCGTCAGGATGACTGGGCGCGCCCGCTGCACAGTCGCCTCGACGACCGCATCAAATGCACCCAGCCCTTCCTGCTCGTTCTGATGGATCTGCCCGATGAGGATCAGGGTGTTGCGCATCAGAATGCCCGACAGCGCGATCAATCCAACTAGCGCGTTGATGCCAAAGGGCTGCTGGAAGAGGAGCAGCGTAGGCACCACGCCTATGAGGCCTAGCGGACTGGTGGCGAACACCATGATCATTGCGGCGATTGAGCGCACCTGCAGAATGATGATGAGTAGCGTAAGGGCCATCATGATGGGAAACAGTGGGAGCATCGCCGTCGTAGCTTTGCCGGACTCCTCGATCGCACCGGCCTGTTCGATGCGGTAGCCGGCCGGGAGCCGCTCGATCAGCGGCTGCAAATCCTTCAGGACTACCGTCGAGACATCAGGCGGCTGGAGGCCCTCGGCAATGTCGCCGCGGACCGTGATGGTGGGTGTGCGATCACGTCGACGCAGGATAGGATCCTCCATACGTACTTCTACGGTTCCCACCTGCGAGAGCGGGACGCGTTGACCGGCACTGCCGACCAATGTGAAGTCTGCAATCTTCTCGGGATCCAGGCGCGTATCGCCCGCTGCGCGGCCTACCACCTGCACGGAGCGAATGTCCTCGCGCACGTCGGTGAGCGGTGCACCACTGAGCAGAAACTGTAGTTGCGAGGCCACCGAGTTTGAGGTCAGTCCCACGGCATTGAGGCGATCCTGGTTCAGCGCAAAGTGCAATGTCGGAGTGCGGGGACCCCAGTCCGTATTTACCATGCGCATCATCGGGTTGCTGCGCATGATCAGGCCCACTTGATCAGCGAGCTCGCGCAACTTGTCCGGGTCCGGCCCCATGACCCGGTAGGCGACCGGGAACGGGGATGGCGGACCAAACACGATCTGGGTGACCCGTACCTGCGCTTCGGGTACCAGACCGCTGGCGATTGCTTCGCGCAACCGGAACTTCAGAACTTCGCGCTCCTTGTCATCACCAGCGAGCACCACGATTTTGGCAAACGACGGGTCCGGCAGTTCCGGCGCCATCGCCAGGAAGAAGCGTGGAGCCCCCTGACCGATGTAGGCGGTGACAATACGTGCCTCTTCCTGCTTTGCCAGCCAGGCCTCGACTTTCGACGTTGCGGCACTGGTCTGCTGGATGGAGGTGCCATAAGGCATCTGCACCTCGACCAGTACTTCGGGCCGATCCGAGGTAGGAAAGAACTGCTTCTTGACCACGCCCATGCCGATGACGGCCAGCGCGAACAGGCCGACCACCGCGCCGGCGACCAGCCATTTGCGCGCGATCACGCGCGTCAGAAATGCGCGGAAGCGGTTGTAGTTGCGAGTGTTGTAGATGGCCTGATGCCCGCCCTCCACGGTCTTGATGTCGGGCAGCAGCTTCACGCCAAGATAGGGCGTGAACACCACGGCCACCACCCAGGACACGATGAGCGCTATGCCAACAATCCAGAACATGTTGCCGGTGTATTCGCCTGCGGTGGATCGGGCGAAACCGTTGGGCATGAACCCAATGGCGGTGACCAACGTGCCGGACAGCATCGGTGCAGCAGTGTGGCTCCACGCGTAGGCCGAGGCGGCCACACGACTGTAACCCTCCTCCATCTTCACGACCATCATCTCAATGGCGATGATGGCGTCGTCCACAAGCAGCCCCAGGGCCAGGATGAGCGAGCCTAGCGTGATGCGGTCAAAGTTCTTGCCCGTGGCGGCCATGATGACGAAGACTGCTGCAAGCGTCAGGGGCACGGCCGCTGCGACAACGATGCCGACGCGCCAGCCCATGCTGATGAAGCAAACCAGCATCACAACAAGCAGCGCGACAAAGAACTTGACCATGAACTCGTCGACCGCCGAACTGATGTTCACGGCCTGATCGGTTACTTTGGTGAGCGAGATGCCAAGAGGCAATTGTTCGTTGATCTTGCCAACCTCGGACTCCAGTGCCTTGCCAAGATCCAGTCCGTTCCAGTCGTCACGCATGACGACGCCCAGCAGCAGCGCAGGCTCCCCGTTGTTGCGAACGAAGAACGTCGCGGGGTCTTCGTAGCCGCGCTCAACTGTGGCGACATCGGATAGCTTTAGAGTATGTCCCCGCGCCACGATCGGCGTCTGACGGATCTTCTCCAGGCTATCGAAGCCGCCGTCCACCCGAACGAAGACCTGCGGTCCGCGGGTGTCGATCGAACCGGCAGGCGTCAGCAGGTTCTGGCTGTTGAGGGCCGTGAATATGTCCTGGGGGGTGACGCCTACGGTAGCCAACCGATCATGCGAGAAGGATACGAAGATGCGCTCGGGCTGCTCGCCAATGATGTTGACCTTCTTGACACCAGGCACGTGCAGCAGCTGCTGTCGCAGCACCTCTGCATCGCGTACCAGAAGCCGCTGTGGCTCGCCTTTGGCTTTCAGTGCGAAAAGCGCGAACGTCACGTCTGCATATTCGTCATTGAGAATCGGCCCGATAACACCAGCCGGTAGTCTCGCTGCCTCGTCTCCAAGCTTCTTGCGCGCTTGGTAGAACTCCTCCTGCACCTGCGAGGGCGGCGTCGCATCGCGCAGGGACAGCATCGTGAAGGCCAATCCTGGCCGCGTGTAGGTTTCGGAACGGTCGTACCAACGCAGTTCCTGCAAACGCTTCTCCAGCGGCTCGGCTACCAGATCCTGCATTTCCTGCGCCGTTGCCCCGGGCCACGCAGTGACGACGGTCATCTGCTTGATCGTGAACGGGGGATCCTCGGCACGGCCAAGCTGGAAGAAGGCCAGGACCCCCGCCACCGTGATCAGGAACAGTAGAAAGACGGTTATGGGGCGCTCGCGAACTGCCAGCGAGGAAAGATTGAAGCGGCCTTCGCTCATGGCTGAGCTCCATTGCGTGCGTCCTTGCCCTCACCCAAGGGCGTGACCACCTGGCCATTCCTTATGAGATGAGCGCCAAGCGAGATGACCTTCTGCCCGGATTGCAGATCGCCCTTGACCTGCGCCATGTCATCCGAGAGTCCTACCACTTGAACGGGGCGCCAGACGGCCTTGACGGGCTTGCCCTCCAGTACCCAAACCCCGTTCCCTTTCCCGGGATCGAACAGGGCGCCAATCGGCACCAGAAGTGGAGCAGTCGCTGAGGCGTTAACTGCGATTTCCACCGTCACCGTGGCGCCCAGAGGAGCCTCTGCCAACGAGCCGTCCAGGACGTAGCGGGCCTCATAGGTGCGTGTCAGCGGGTCAGCCGCGTCAGAGAGCTGCCTAAGTCTGGCAGGTACTGGACCTCCGCGATCCCCGTAGAGTTTGGCCTGCCCGACCGTGCCCAAGGCGGGGCGCAGTGTCTCGGGGAGCTGCACGATGGCTTCGCGCTCTCCTGCTCTGGCCAGTCGGACGACGGGTTGGCCGGCGCTAACTACCTGGCCCGGCTCGGCCAGCGTCTCCATGACGACTCCGTCAGCATCGGCTAGCAACTCTGCGTAGCGATTGGCATTGCTTGCCACCTGCGCTTGGGCTTTGGCGGCACTGAGCTGGGCGCGTGCTGCATCAGCTGCGGCCTTGCTCTGGTCGTATGACGAGGCCGAGATGGCGCCCGTACCGAGCAGGGTGCGATACCTCGCCTCATCGGCAATAGCCTGCCGGGCTTGGGCTTGTGCGGCTACGACGGCCTGCTGCTGTGCCTGCGCCGACAGCTGAAGGTCGGCCGGGTCGATTCGCATCAGGACCTGCCCGCGCCGGACCTTCTGTCCAGCATCGACCAAGCGTTGCGATACCTTCCCTGAAACGCGGAATCCGAGATCGCTCTGGACCCGCGCCGCTACCGTTCCTGTGAATGTGCGAGACGCAGCGCTGTCTCCCCCCACAGTCGCCGTGCGGACCAAGGGCGCCTTTGTTCTAGGGTCTGGCCGCGCTTCAGTACCGCAGCCGACCAGGGCAACGGCAAGTGCAATGAATAATGAATTTTTAACAATCTGCCGCATGGGAGTTCCGTCGATCCGACTTGGACGGAACTTTGCTACGTGTGACCAAACTAGTCAATAGTCACTAAGCGGCCTCTTCAGGGAGACAAGCTCCGCAGAACGAGGCTGCAAAGCAGCGTGGGGGCCTGATCGTTGTGGTCAAGACTATGCGGCAATAGGAGAGGGTTCAGGTAAGGGCGCAGCACGAGATAGATGGCGTCGGTCGCTTCATCAAGAGGCGTCTTGCGCTCAAAATCACCTGAATCCCGACCTTGCAGCAGAAGCTGCTGAAGCAGAGCGCGCAGTCTGTCTTCGTATGCCAGCACGGAAGGCCAATGCTCTGCGGCAGCTGACTGCGCGATCTCATAGAGCTTCCGGTCCTGGGAGAGGAGCCGCTGGTGAGCCTCGGTTGATGCCTTGAAAAGCTTCCTCATCCGCTCTGCAGGCTGCTCTACACCCTCGAGCGCCTGACCGATTTCCTGTTCAAGTTGTGCCAGACAGTTGGAGCAGATCGCCTCGCCAATGGCCTGCTTCGATTCGAAGAATTTATAGACGTACGCCTTTGAAAAGCCGATCGCCTTGGCCAAGTCAGAAACGGTGGTTTTCTCGTACCCGTAGTGACTGAAGTGTTCAGTAGCCGCAACAACAATCTGGTCGCGGATATCGTGCGTGGCCGGCCCACGGCCGGGACCAGCTGGGGCAGTTGCAGTGTTCATCTGCGAAGCTTAACCAAGCTTCCATGAACCATCAACGTGTGACGAACTGCGGGTACTAGTCACTTAATTGCTCGCATGCGCGCTTCTGGCCGGAAGCGGACTGGGACTGTCTGATGTGCTATGCGACCTGCAAACCGAATACCGAAAAGCGAAAGCCCGCACGCCTGGTGGCATGCGGGCTTCCCATGGCATCGCTCGCTCGATCCAGAAGGCGTCCTACGACTGCACTTCAGCCCGGAACGCGATCTCGATCAACTGTTCGGGGAAGGCGAGCGCCGAAACTCCGATGAGGTTGCTGGCCACCTGCGGGACAGCCTGGCCATAGACGGCAGGCCTGACCTTGCCGCTGGCGGCGAACGCAGCCGGCACATCGATTACGAAAAGGGTTTCTTCCGCCACATCCGCCAGCGATCCACCCAGCTCGGCCAACAACACCTGGGCGTTCTCATAGGTGCGCTTCATCTGCGCCTCCATGATGTCGAAGTTGGCAGGCTTCCCATCAGCCCCCAGAGCCGCCGGCGCTACCAGTTGGCCCTCCGGCGTGTGTGAGAGCTGGCCTGACACGAAGATCGAATTGTTCACGCGCACCGCCTGCACGTAACCATATGCCGATTCCCACGGCACGCCAAAGCTGGCCGTCCTGCGGTTGGATGTACTCATTTCGTTGTCCTTCTTAGAGGAAAGGCAGCAGTCTGCCGGTAGGCTCGGCAGCCCGCCTGCCCCGAAAGGGTAATGCGAGAGTAGCGGCGCAAGCCCCAGAGTCCGCTCCTGGCCAGAAGCGGACATCGGCGGGGCAGGGGATTAGGAAGATTTATCGGGGGTAGGGTGCACGTCTGCTTCTGCGGTGGCATGACGTGGCGGAAAATTCAAAAGGGCTGTATTGCGTCCACGGTCACTTCGAAACACGCTTACCGGTCCGCCGTCGGCTCACCTTGACCATCGTCGGCGCGCGTGTAGGCCACGGCGGCAATTCGGTAGGGCTCGTCCCAGAACTCAACTTGCTTCCCGATGACGGTGAGACGCTGGCGTCCGCTGCGCTCCAGAAGCTCTGCTGCAAGCTGCTCGATCGTTTCGCGGCGCTGCGCGGCGCGTGCGCTCGTGAAGACGTACACGGCGATCACCGCATCGCTATTTGCGGGCTCTGCGATCATCGCGCACAGATGACGTGGATCGCCTTCGGTATTGGGCACCTTACGCCTCAGAGTCTCGACACCTTTCCAGAATGCGGTTTGCTGGCGCAGGTCACCGGTGCTGAGCAGGTCCAAGCTAATGGTGATCCAGCCGGACACCTGCCGATCGGCGAGTCGATCCAGAATGGCCAAGAAGGCTGGAGCGACAGCAACACTCGGCTTGGTAGCGGAGAGGCCAATTTCCAATCGATTAAAGTAGGTATCGATCGGCTTTGACTCGCCCGATGCAAGGAGTTGAATCTTCTCGGTGTTGATTTCTGGAAAATGGAATAGCGAGCTCAGATAAACGCCGAGCAGGTCGATCTCGTCGGCCAGGAGGTTTACAGAGCGCTGGAACCGGGGGCGCTCAGCAAAGTAGTGCAGAATGAGGGCTGGGCGCTCGAGGATCTCGAGGACGGTCTCGAAGTCGGCAACATTGAGGGTCGCTGGTAGCGCCAGATCGTCCGGTGCCCAGCCGACCGCCCTGAGTTCATCCTCAGCCATCGAGATCATGGAAAAGTCGTCGAGGGTCACAGAGAGGCGGATGATCGTGTCGACCAGACTGACGTCGATGCCGATCTCGTCGGTGATGCGGTGACTCGCCGGATCGCCGCCGCGCGAAAGACGAATCACCTGTTCAAGGCGCTGGGACTGCTGAGCAGGATCGAACACGAGGTCAGTGAGGTGTCGCTTAACGCGCATCGGCGCGCCCCTGAGGGCCTCGGGCGTCAGAGCTGCAGACTTGGCCTCAACGATCATCAAGGCTCGGTCCAGCACAACTATGTGATCGGTTTCATACCTGCTATCCCCAAGGGACCACGACACCGACGAGAGAATCTTTCCTGTGGGGAACGCGCGTCGCAAGAGTTCGCCAACCTTGTCTTCCAGATACTTAGCGCGTCGCAGCTCATAAGTTGCCTTAACCCCATAAGTCTCGATCAGCCGGCGCATGATCCGGTGCACATGGCTCAAGCCTGATTGAGGAGCGGGGAACACGTATTCCGCACCGTGCCGCATGCCCGGCCGGTTCCATACCGGGTTATCCATGAAGAAGTGCATCGGATCGCGGTTGGATAGATCCCCGGCCTCCATGCACAGGTTGTTCAAGATGAGTTCCACGCGCGTTTCCGGGACGCCAGTCTGCTGCGAGAGGGTGCTCGCGTCGAAGCGCGCGAGTTGCGGCAGGGACAACTCGGAATGGGACAACAGCAGAGCGGTCACGTTCTCCTTCGGGAGATGGCCGATGTCGCGAAGCAAATCTTCTGGTTTGCCGATCATGTGCGGGAATGTGGCGTAATATGCCTGCACCATGCGCTCCGGCGTTGGCTCGGTCAGGAACCGGCCAAGCAGCTGCATACGGTGTGATGCCCGCTCCTCGTAGAGCTTCACCATGCGATAGATAACTTCGATGACATCCTTGGTAGTGAAACCCGCAGCTTTTTCGAACTCGGGGTCGATCGAACCGTAGAGTTCAGACGACACCTGACGCACTTGGTGGACATAGCCCCAGTTGCGCACGATCTGCGTGTGGAGCCGCAACCGCTCCTGGAGCGCAACTAGTGCGAGCTCTTCCTGGGTCGCGGTGTCCGGCGCGACGAGGAGGCGCGACCAAGCGAACGCCTGGCTCAGAAGTTCTGCGTCATCAATGATATGTTGGACAAGCCCTGGCGGCGGTGGAAGATGGCCGGCCTCAGCTGCGGGAATAGATAGCGCAAGTGCCTGCAGAACTTCGAGATGATGCTGTTCAAGGGTTGGCAGAAAAGTCTCGCCGGCCGGGCCCTCCGACGTGACGGCTTGAAACGATCCATAGAACGCGATGATCGACAGGATGGTGGCCGGGTCGTGGTCACGGAAATAGCCTACAAGTCGCGCAAGCACAGCAGGCAGTTCTTCGCGTAGACCTTGGCTCCGCTCATGGAATGCCGCGCGCAGCGCTTCGCGGTCAACGCGATTGAAGGGGTGCTCGAGCAGACCGAAGCCCACCGGTCGTGGCTTCGTCACGGGCCTGCCCTTCTTCCTTCTACGCTTGTTACGCTTCTTGGTCATATTCAAAAATCGGTCCAGCGCGGTGGATCGCGTAACGAGCGCCTCGAGCAGCAGCGCATGATGGCGCGCCTCCATGATAGGCATCAGACAACACTGCGAACTGCCTACGGGCGGAGTCTGCTTCTTGCCCAAAGTGGATGTCAAATTGAGGTGCCAAACCCGTTTGAAGGAGGGGCGCCCATCGGGCAGGGATTGGGAGGATTATCGGGGGGCAGAGCAGAGCCGCTTCAACCCGACTATGAAGGAGGGCTCGTCCAGCTTGGGCACGTTCCATGCCAACGCATGGCGAAGAAGAACACGTATACCAAGCTCGACGCGCTGGGGTCCGATCAGCGGTACTCGGTGCGGTTCTATGCGGCCACTGGCACCGGCAAATATGAAACGGTGGGCACAGAGGTCCGCAAGTACGACCCGGCCATTTGGGAGCTCTACCACGGCGTGCAGCCGGGCATTGAATCCAATGAGGTCTACAAGGGGAACACGCGCACCCTTTGGAAGACCCTGCGCGGTCCGGCAATCCTTATGGCGCTCGCGCTGATTGTCGGCGTCGTGATGCTGGGACGGTTCTTTATCGCAGATGGCACCACGGGCGGTACAGACAAGATCAAAGGCGTTGTTGCTTCGCAGAAGGCCGCGATTCCGGCCATTGCCCACGCCCCCGGCTCTCAGCCTGCAACAGTGGTGACAAAGGTGGCTGAGCCTGCGAAGGAGAAGGAGCGCCTTCCAGTGGGCGTGCAGTACGTGCTGGACATGACGGCCAATGCCAGGGCGCGGCATGCCGGCTGGTATGGGGAGCGCGACATTGTGGAGTTTCGGGGTACGGGCGGCGGTCAGGTGCTTGATCGATTCACCACTGAGCAGTTGTGGGCGCTGGGGTGGTCGGTTAAACGCACCGAATTTGGCGTGCTGCTGAGCGCTAAGGGGCACGAGATCATTGCCACGACTTGGCCCGTAGACCCGTTTGGCGAGCAGTCCGATGCTACGACCGCGCGCATAAAGGCTGCGGCGGGGTCGCCTGTGACGAGCGCGAGCGAGACACAGCCGACCACCGCCGCGGCGAACGGGAGCACCCTAATTGCAGTTGGGAAGCGTCCCTTGGGCACGTTCCCAGAGACGCCGCCTTATCCGCCCAGCTTCTAATAACGTGGTCCTAAGCAGTCTTCTTAAGACTCTTGGCTAACCATCGGTTGGTGATGCCACCCTCATGGATTCGGTGTATCCAGTCCGCCAAGTGATGCAACTTGTTCGTATAGTCAACCAATGCCTTTGCGTCAGGATCGGTTGCCAGGTCAGGCTCATGCGTCAGAGCATTACGTAGTTCAATTACTTCGCTTAGCATGAGTTGTTCGTTAGCGCAGGAGAATCTGCCTTTTTCCCCATGAACCGCCGCTGCCTTAAGATTCGACGGGTAGGCGCGCGGGAGCGCGAACTGCTTCCACAGCTCGAACTGAGCGACGATACCTCCGCGACATACAATCGCGCCACTTCGCTCTGGTTCCGTGGACAGGTTTGGTATTGGAATGCTATCGCCATCCAAGTCGCCCCCGTGGACCAGCCACATTGCCCGCATAAACTGCGAGCTGGGGTAAAGCGTCACGGGCACGGAATAGTTGAGCCCTTCTTGGACATGTGAGAACAGCGGACCTTCGTCATAGTTGGGAAATGCATCCCGCGAACTCAACCTTGCGGCAGCCAGAGTTCGTGCCCCTGCAACGGCGAGATCGTGAGCTCGCACAGTGTCCATCAACCACGCCTTGGAAACTCGGAGGTACTCCGTCAGATCCGTATTGCTCACCGGCAGGCTCCGTATGCTGTGTATCGCCAGAATTGGAAGAATTCTATCGCTATCAGCCAATGAGGTATCGGGCCTTTTCGAGGTACTATCGCGCCATTGACGGTGGGGGCGATATGCACGTTCGAATCTCTGCTATATGCGTATGCGTTCTTTTGATCTTTCCTTCGCTCGGGTCTTCACAGCAAATCCGAGCTGCTACTGGGCCTGCACCAAAGTCAATTCCTGCTGCGCCAAAGGCGGCCCACAACTCGATGGCAAAGACCACCACGCCCTTCAATTGCCAAGAATTGGCGTGGCCGAATCATCCCCATCCAGGCATGAAGGCCTACTGCGAGCGTCTTGAGGCCCGTACGCTTTCAGATGAGGCGCGTCGCGCCGGTCGCCCCGGGCCTTCCGACAGCGTGATCAGCCTTCCATCGCTTGGTTCTGAGGATTCCAAACGTTCCGGATCTTCCTGCATTGGCGGCCAAGCTTTCCGCAAGGTTCCCAACGGCTGGGCCCAGATTTCGTCACCAGCCGGTGGTTGGCAGCGCTGCCGGGAACAATGACCCGGGGTGTAGGGGCAGGGCCCCTACGGAAGCGCCTCACACGCGCTGGCGAGGCCTCGGCCCCGGTATCGGCAGGACTACTGATGGTGGTTCGGCGTCTGGGCCGGCCATCCCCATCGCAGAACGCAGTTTGCGCTGGCTCACCACGTCCCGCAGATTGACCACAGTGGCAGGATGATGGCGGATGCCGGCGTCACGATTACGCACATTTCTGGAACTGTCGATCGACTGCACCGAACGTGCAGCTTCCATCATCCGGCGCCATTCCTGCGCTTGGCAGGCGGTGAGCGACAGCCAGGCCAGATCCTCAGGCAGCAGCTCGCGGCCCTCGGGGGTGATCAGGCGATCACCGAGGAAAGAAAAACCGGCCCAAGGGCCGGTCAAGTCGATACGGTGGTGCGGATCAATCTCGATCATGCTGCAAGCTCATCCTTGTCGGGGGAACGAGCAGGCAGGCAAGTGACGGGACAACTGTTTCCGTAGCCAGCCGGGCACCGCGAAACATCTGCTTGCCGGACATTGAGTCTGTAAGGAGGGAGTATGAACAGGTGGCTCTTTCCACTAAAAGTGAATCTAGTCCGGAATTTGCAACTAATTCCATACCTAGACCTACCGATTTCACCGGGATAATTGTCAGGCGGACACTCTAGGAGTACGGTTGCAGCCGACTCTCAGGGCCTGGCGATCAAGCAGGCGACCTGCGTCACGTCAGATCCTGACCGTGACATCAGTCTCGCCCTCATCGACAGCCGAAGAAGCTTTACTTGGTGAGGCTTGGACGGGATCTCTTCAGATGAGTTTGGCGACGCGAGCGCGAAAACAGTTCTTGGGCGTGAGGGCGGCGCGCACCAGTAACTCTGCGAACCTCTGGCATCTTAAGTCGCCAATCGCCAGCCACGCTGTCACGCTCAGTGGAGACCTGAGCATGCTCCTGTTCTACTACTGCGAGGGTGATCCAGTGGTCTACAGAGCCGAGTACGCGGGAGCAGAAGTAGACCTTTCGATAGGCAGCCAGGAAGCGATTGCTGATGCCGTTGTTGTCTTGGAGGACGGATCCTCCCAATGTCGGGTAGTGGATGACGGCTCCCCCAAAACCCTGGGCAACATTGCCGTGCTTCAGGAAGTCTGCGGTCGCCCAATTACCTTAATTGCCGTTGGCGATCTACTTGGCGCGTCCCTGCGCGTCCGAAACTGGAGGGCTGCGATCGCAGCGTTTCACCGCTGCCAAGGAATGGATCTAGGTCCGCTTGCAGAAGAGGTGGAATCCTACGTCCGGCTTCGTCGGTTCACTACCTTAGGAAATCTTGTCAACGATCTCGATGCCCATGATCCTTCGCTTGTGCTCGGCGCAGCTGTACTAGCGTTGCGCTCACGCGCGGTTCTATCGAACCTAGACACCACCCCGTGGTGTATGCACACGCGGCTGATGAGGCTCAATCATGGCCGCCGCATTTAGGTACACAAGAAGAACCTTGCCTGCAGAGCTTGCAGACATGGAGGCATGGCCGCCATTTGATTTCAGCGCGCTTGATCCGGAGGATCTAGTCGTATGGAACCGCCGCAGGGCTGCACTTGCTTGCTACCTGGCCGGCGATTCGGTCGCACAAATCAAGGGGCGTTACGGTTATCAGTGCCATCAGATTGTGCTGTTCCTGAATCGATGTCTCCAAACGATGCAAGATGGCCGACTAGTGGGTTGCATGGGTTTGGTAAAAGGCATTCGGACAAAGCCAAATGTTCGCGCGCGCCCTGTCCGCTCAATGCCGCATCTGTCGCACGGCGGCTACGCCGGTGCACTTGAGCAAACCTTTTCTGTTTGTCCGAGCATACGAGTTGCCTTAGAAAAGTACCTGGCAACCGGCATCTCCCCAGCGGGAAAGGATCAGGGGCGGGTCACGCCTCGCACAGCTCACCAGGTATTTCTGAAACTCTGCACGGAAGCGGGGTTCGCGCCATCAGATTGGCCGTTCTGCGTTGAGCGCCAAGGAAGGGTTAGTCTCGATCGATACGTACATCGGTTCTTTGCAGACAACCATCAGAGGGTTGCGCTGCTCCAGTTCGGGGAGATCAGCCGAGACCGCTCCAAGCGAGGCACGTCGCCATTGGCGAAGATGAGGGTGAAGGCCCCTTTCGAAGCGGTAGAGGCAGATGAGCATGAAGCGCACATCATCTTCTCCGTCGGGATTCAAACGCCCAAAGGCATGAGATATGTGCCGTGTCGCAGATTGAGTCTCATTGTGGTGGTGGATCGTTATACGAGCCACATCTTGGCATGGAATCTCGTCGTGCGTCGCCAGCCATCCAGCGCCGATTTCCTGGAATGCATAGATGGGGCAATTGGAGGCCAGTGCTTGTCGGCAGAAGCAAGGGAAGCGCTGCTTCCACACGGTGGAGATCATAGGCGCGATGGAATTCGAGTCGGCTTTGATACGCTCTTCGTTGACAACGCACTCTCCCACTTGTCCGACTCCGTATGTGCCAGGATTCGTGAGGCCGCTGGTGCTTCCGTTAGCTTTGGCGCCCTCAGACGCCCCAAACGCCGCTCATTGGTTGAACGTGTGTTCAGCTGGATGGCGCGAGAGGTATTTCATCGTTCACGCGCAACAACGGGTAACAATCCTGTAGACACTCGCCGGTTCCACCCAGAGAGTGCAGCTGTGCGCTTGAAAATTTCCATGGAGGACATCATGCGCGGAATAGACAAGGCCGTCGGACTGTGGAACAACAAGCCCACGGAGGCCAATTACGGGTGCAGCCCCGCACAGCAGCTGCTGGACTATTTTTCCAGCACCAAGGGGGCGCTGCCGCCGCTTTGCCCGTCCCGTGACTCCATGTCCCTGCCACTGAGGCTCGAGATCTGCAGGCCTACTGTGCGTGGCAGTCAAGCGAAAGGCAGGCTTCCGTATATCACCTACGCGTCGGTTGAGTATTCATCCCAGAAGCTAGCGGCGCGGTGGGAGCTGGTTGGCAAGAAGATCCGCATTCACGCCGATCCCAATGACATTTCAGTTGTCCAAGCCTACACCGCAGAGGGAGAGAGCTTGGATGAACTGATGCCGATCTCCTCCCGATGGCAACACCCTCATTCGCGCGAAATCCGGCGCTTGCTCAAGGCAAAAATAAAGAGCGCGCACGACATGTTGGACCAACATCCAGCCCAAGTATTTCTGATAGGCCAGGAGCAATCTGCACTAGAAGCTAACGAGAAGTCCGTCCGGGTGACTCGGGCGGCCTCCATCGTGGCCGAGGAGGCTCGCAAAGGCTATAGCTCTGAGCAGTCGCAAATTACGCGCTCGACACGCGAATCCACGCGGCAGCTTGTGCGCCGAATTCGCAAGCCAACAACAATTGACTTCAGCGTCATTGGGAAAACTTGAGGTTCTTATGTGCGCTCATGACAATGTGGCGGCTATCCGCGCAACCTATCCAGATCTACTCGCCGATCATCCGCTTCTGAGAGCGAATGCGGTACTTGCTACACCTGTCGTAAGGGAGGCGGCCACACTTACCTTCGACAAAGCTAGGCGTGCGCGATCCTCAGTTGCCTTCTGGGCCCACCCACTTTCTGGCAAGTCATCCTGCATAGCTGCTCTGCGAAAGCTTGCGGCCACTCAGTTTCCGGGCTGTGGCTTCATAGTCTACGAACCCTCATCCAAGGAGGTGCCAGCAGAAGGTGCACTGATTGAGGACCTACTGTCCGAGATCGGCTATGAGGGGCGCATCGATCGCACGCTGACTGGAAAGCGAAATCAGATTGAACGAGCGCTCTATTCCCTAGCGATAGTCGGGAGACGTCTCTTCTTCGTGATCGACGAAGCCCAGAACCTCCATGCGAAAGAGCTCGGATGGCTGAAGCGATTGGTCAATTGGCTCTCCGTGCGCGATATCAAGGTGACAGTGGTCCTCTTTGGTCAAAGCCAGTTGTGCGCACTGCATGACAGACTCAAAGTTCAGATGCCTGATCTTAGCGAGAGGTTCATGTCCCGACTCAATGAATTCAGAAGCCTGCAGGATGCGACGGATATTCGGGTGTGCCTGCGCTGTTGCGATGAGGAAACGGAGTATCCGGCGGGATCTGGGTGGTCCTACACCCAGTACCTATGGCCGCGTGCCTACAACCATGGATTTCGACTTGAGAAGTGTGCCAACGATATGTTTGAGGCGTTCCGTGCACGCTCTGGAGGCTCAATAGAGCGAGAGGGTGTGAGCATGCAATGGATAGCCGAAGCGCTGATGTTGGTGGGACTCGACGCGGAGGCCAGCGATGCCGATGACCTCGTACTTTCCCGCGGTGACTGGGAACGAGCAATCGCAGATTCGGACTATGGTGCACGCAGTCCACCTGCGTTAATCACCGCCGGCCGCCGTAGTCGAGTCGGTCGCCAGGAACGCGCATGATTGCCTGGAGTCGACTCCTGATCGATGACTACTGCTCATCGTGGTCGATCGTTCAGATTCTGGGTTGGCTGAATCACTCCCGCGTAGCTTGGCTAAAGACGAAACGAGCATGGCGATTCCATTTGACTGATCAGTCGGTGCTCTTGCCTGACACGGGTACAGCCACGTGCTTGGCCAAGCAGGAAGAGCTGCGCGAGGTGGCTCGCATGCTTGCCGACCCGCGACGATGGCTCCCTGAGGATGAATTGCGGTACTGCCCAGTGTGCATTGGTTTCGGCATGCACTATGGGCATCAGCAAGATCGCATCTTTCGAAACTGCTTCATTCATGGCCGGCCGCTTCAAGAGCGTTGTCCGATTTGCGGCAATGCACTGGAAACCAAAGGCGTGAGCTGCAATGGATTCGTTTGTCTGCGCTGCGGGAAATCTCTTCTGCCTCTGCCCGCCCCGGTACTAAGAGACAGTCGCCAGATTGACTCTGTGGTTATCGCGCTCGATGAGCTGGAGGGTTGGCAGTCACACACTGAGCAACTCAGTGCTGGCTATCAGCAGCCAGGAACTGGGCGCGCTTTCCCTCTATGGGGCTCCCGATCGCCGAACGACAGGGCCGCATGGAACTGGCGAGCGTTGGATCTGAACCCAAATTCACGAATCGCTGCCGCCATGGAGCCGGCACCTGTAGGCTTCCAGTTGGTCCCGAATGTCGCTAGGGTGACACGTCTGCTGGAAGCTGAATTTCAGCGGTCAGCCGACAACACGCTCCAGCCGTACGAGCTTCTCTTTAGATGCGTTGCGCGCCACCTCCGCCGAAGCTATCTGCGAGGTCATGGCGCGTGTTGGAAATACGCAACAGCTGCTATGGGAGGGCTTGGGCATGGGAGGAGCAAGCAGATCTACATTCAGCCAGACATGTGCTGCTTGGGACAGGCCTATACACTTTGGCGACTTCAGTGGAGCCGCGAGTTCGAGCGAATGGAGCGATGGCTGGCTCGAGCGTCTGAGGCCAGCACTGGTTCTGACTTTGGGCTTGCAAGCTTGCACGCGGCGCAGCTCTGCCTGATCAGTTCATTCCAACATTGGGTTCGCGCGCTCGCGGAGATCCAGGAGGCGTTCTGTGGATCTGATCAACGCGCGATTCTGGATGGAGTAACCGATAGACCGCACTGGGCGCTGCTTCAACGGGAGGCATCCTATAGTTGCCCAATCCACTTTCGGCATCCAAGCCTGAGAACTCTTGGTCGCTGCGATCAAGGTAGCGTGCGGCGACGGGAACATGAGCGAGTGGTATCCAGACTGAGGGAGATCAGGTCGTTTCGTGGACCTAGAGAAGGCCGCGGAATCGCGGTTGTTCACCCACCAATCTAGTATCTATGACAGCACTCCATCAAAAGGATGAGGCGAGAGTGGGGACTGGCTCAAGCGGCCGCTCTTACTTTGGAGGGGGCGGCAATACGGTAATGAGCGCCATCCAAGGTGCAATGGCCAGGCTAGTGGCAAGATATGTTCGCTTCAAAGACCTGAACTTTGAAGACAATATCTTAGAATTTCTCCAGCATTGACTCAGCAGATCGCGCTCCAGCCCATCCAGTGTTCTGGTCTCACAGGCGCGCAGGAAGTCGGATTCTGTCAATCTGTCGATTCGACGAAAGAAGATCAGCGAATCGGATCCGCCACGAAGGTCGGGGAAGTAACCCCACCACAAGTTCCAGAAGCTCAATGTGAGTGGCGTCAGGAACAGTACGCTGACGACAGAGACAAGTAACGTAAGCTCTTCCGGCTTAGGGAGTCGGGTGGCCAGCATAGCCAGCATGCCCAGGTTAATGCCAAGGCCGACCGATAGCTTCGTGTCTACTCGCGAAAAGAAGCCAAGGACAAGTTGCAGCTGCTGCCATGCAGCACTAACGCGGTCGCTTTGACTTGGCAGGTGGTCGCCAGTACTTGGAACTTCTTGCATGTTGAGAGCCCTCATTCTTCATGGATGCGAGTTGCTTACGCCGGATGGCCTTGCGAATACCGCATGTTTCCAGGGTTCCGCAGCACGTCGCTCCCGCTGCGGCGAATTGATCAAGGAAGGCCCTGTCGGCGACCGCACAGCGGTGCCGCTCCAAGACGAAGGTCGCCAAAGCTTGGGCGTGGTCCCCGCATTCCGCTATCGTGCGCTCCGGCTGGCAGCCGCAAGGGCAGGGCAGCTTCTCCGAAAGCAGGGCTTTGCTGCGGAGCGAAACGCGAGCGAGCAGTCGACCGCTACGCCAGAGTTCAAGACGATGCTTGCCCGGCCGCTCATCTTTCCGGACTTCGAAAAGTCCGGCTTGCGCCGCCGCCTTGAATTCTGGGCCCAAGCATTCGGCCGCTTGCTCTGCGATAGCCTGGTGCCTGGCTGCGTCGCCATGGGCGCGGCCGTTTTCAGCGCCGGGGAAGACCCTGCGTACATTTGCGATGATTTGCTGGGCCAAGAAGCGATACACGGTCGACCACCACTGTCTAGCTGCGGCATCGTCGATGATGTGCCCCGGCTTGTCTTCACCCCACCCCAAGCAGAAGGTTGCGTCAGCGTTGATGTGTCGATCAGGGCAGAAATGCGGAAGTTGGTCATATCCTGGGACTTCCCGGGCAGCCACGTTCACCCCGATGATGGTGATCGCCAGGGTGAACACGCGCACAGCTCCGCCTGGAGGAGTGATCGAGATCTCAGCCCGTCCACCGCCTGCAGCGCGGTGCAGCGTGGCACCGTAGTCCGATGCCACGCTTTGCAGCAGATCGAAGGCCAGCGCCATCAGCGGATATCTGCGTGCGGACGGATTGGCTGTTCAAGGGCGGGAACCACTGCGGGTGCTGCTTCTGCGTAATGGGCCGCCAACACCGCCTTGGCTACCCGGTCACCCGACGCGGCAAGCTCTTCAACCGCCGCTGCGTAGTCGAGGTTGTCCACCTTTCGGTCAGATGTGAAGACGCGGCGAACTGCGTCGGTACCGGCATTGAAGGCCTTTTCGCCGATCGCGGTCTGCACGCCATTGCACTGTCGCTGTTCTGCCTCCGAGGCCAGTACGGCCCTCCCGGTTGCGCACCGCAGCAAACTTCCCTTCATGCCCAGCCTGGACAGTGCCAGCGGGCCCAGCTCAAAGCCGATCGCCAGCCCCAACTGCTCAGTGGTCGAACCCTCGGAGTTGAGGTGATCAATGGCCGCAGCGAAACTGCTGCGCAGTGCACCCGCGCACTGCACAGCTGTACTCACCGTCGCTTCGGTATCGGTCTCATACGAGGTCCCCTCCAGCAGCACGCCCTGCAGGCAGTCGCCGATGAAGCGAATACGCCGCCCGGCGAAGTCCAGGTGCACAACCGCATCCAGCTCTGAGCGCAGCACATGGAGAGCACGTACCAGATGCTCCGGATCCTCTTCCAGATGCTTGTCGACGAAGTTGGTGAAGCCGTCGATGTCTGCATACAGCGACACACCTTCGAAGCGCTTGGAGTTAGCAGCGCTAAGCAGACTAAAGTTCAGATCGGAGATCGGCGGGGCAGGTCGGCTGAACTCGAAGTCGCCGATGGGCAGGTCCTCCTGCTCCTCCTTCCAGAGCTCGATGATCCGCGTTTTGGACACGCCCAGATCTGCAGCCTCGACGCAGGCCGCGACCTGGTCCTGGGTCAGTGGCGTGGTGCGGTCTTTGTCGCCGCTCAGCGCCGGCAGCTCGAGCAGCGCCCGTGCACCATGGGTGAGGTAAATGCCCTCCGCCACGCCATGGCCTGCGCACTTGGCAGCCTGATTGGCCGGGGAGCCCAGGAAGAGCGGCTCGCGGCTGGCGCGGCGACCGTTGTTGACGGCCAGCGCCATGCCGCTGTCGATGCCCACCCGGACTTGGGCATTGGGGATGTGCTCATCGGTATCGCCCGTTTCGGCCAGCACGTCGATCGTCAGCTGGGCAATGGCCACCGCGCGCTCAACCCGTGCACGTTCGTCAGCATCGCCATAGGGCTTGGTGACCACCGCATGCAACCGTTGGTTGTGGAAGTCAACGCGGACTGCCTCGCTCTCGACCAAGATGCGGTGGACGGCGCGATAGTGCTGATTCAGGAAGCGGAGAGTGCGCTTGTGGCACGTTTCGCCTTCGACATTGGTGCAGTTGAGCATGTCCTGGAGATTGACAATGTCGATATAGACATGCGCGCCGTTAACCCGATAGGCGCGGTTGACCGCTATGTTGTCCAGCGAGGTTTCGCGAGTGTAGTCACGAATGTCGACCTTACGGACTTCCTCGTACCGGGTGGCGAGGCGCTTCTTGGTGCGGTCTTCCTTCCAGCTATGTCCCATCGTCCAGCTCCCTGCGGCCAATTGGAGACCGGGCCAGAGCGGGTCGCATCGCTCTCGGGCCGGGTGCCAGCCGGGTTTCGACTGGTTCATTTGCCGTATATTGGGAGACAGTTCACACTTTCAAGGGGGGAGTATGGCGGCAAGCATTGTGGAGCGACTTTCTGCGGACGGCGGCAGGCGACTGGTGGCGGCCTTGGCCGAGTTCCGGACGCTGGCTGGGCTGGAGGGGGCGGCGGTTCAGCTGGCCGAAGCCGGAGAAATCTTGGAAGTGCCGGCTGGCGGCTCGTTTATTACCCAGGACGACGCTGAGACCGATGTGTTTTTTATTGTGGCGGGCGCGGTCAACGTGGTCGTCAATGGCAAGGTGGTCAACACCCGCCGCGTCGGCGACCACGTTGGAGAGATGGCAGCCATCGAACCCACCCAGTTGCGTGCGGCGACCATAACCGCCACCGAACCTACTGTGGTGTTGAAGGTGCCTGAAAGCGATTTCAGTCGCATCGCCGATGCGCACCCGGTGATCTGGCGACGGCTGGCGGCTAACCTGTCGCGCCGGCTGAAGGAGCGCAACCGGATGATCACCACGCCCCGCGAACAGGTCCGGGTCTTCGTGATGTCCTCAGTGGAGGCGCTGCCGGTCACCCGCCTGCTGGTTCAGCATTTCGAGCATGACCCCTTCCTGACGGTGGTCTGGGACCACGGTGTCTTCCGCGCGGCCAACTACACGCTGGATGAGCTGGAAAGTCAGTTGGAACAGGCCGACTTTGCGATTGCCGTGGCGCATGCCGATGACATGGTGATTAGCCGTGGCGACGAGTGGCCGGTCATGCGCGACAACGTCGTCTTCGAGCTGGGCATGTTCATTGGCTTCTTGGGACGTCGGCGCGCCTTCCTAATGGAGCCGCGCGAGGACAAGTTGAAGCTGCCGAGTGACCTGGCCGGGCTGACGACCGTTCCCTATCGTTACAAACCAGGTGCCGATGCCCGTGCCTTGCTGGCACCGGCTTGCGAGCAGATCCGCGCCCGGATTCTCGCCGCTGGACCGAGGGACTGACCATGGCCTTGCTGGAAGAGATGACGGCGGCAGTGGAAGCGATTGCGCAAAGTAGGTGGTCAACTCGGCAAGGGCAGGTTGTGCCCGATCCTGAGGATCTGCGGCTGGGCAATGAGGCGGTCGAGTTCGATCGCGCCACCGTGCTGTACGCAGACCTCAAGGGTTCTACCAAGATGGTCGATGCCGAACATTGGTGGCTGAGCGCGGAGATCTACAAAGCGTTCCTGCATTGCGCCGCCACCATCATCAAGAAGGAGGGCGGCAAGATTACCTCCTACGACGGTGACCGCGTCATGGGTATCTGGGTCGGTGACCGGCAAGCCACGCCAGCAGCCAAGGCAGGGTTGAAAATCAACTACGCGGTCAAGAATATCGTCGTGCCGGCACTGCGGTGCCAGTATCCGCACTGGGCCGGCACCGTGAAGCAGGTGGTCGGAATCGACAGCAGTACAATCCGCGCTGCGCGCACCGGGGTGCGCGGCGGTAATGACATCGTATGGGTGGGGCGCGCTGCCAATCACGCTGCTAAGCTGACCGAGCTGGACCTGGAACCGTCCACGTGGATTACCGACGAGGTGTTCACCCGGCTGGCGGATGAGTCAAAGTACGGTGGCGCGCCGCCGGCGTTGATGTGGAAGCCCTACACCTGGAACCAGCAGGGCAATCGCCGCATTCATGGTTCCAACTGGACGTGGAAGGGGTTCAGCCGAGATACGTGTAAAAATGCCCCACGGAATTCAAATAATTCCTTTGGCACAACAACTTAGCCGATATTTTTCTTCTCGGCCGGTTGCGCCAGCAGATCGAGCGTCGGGCACGGCGCGCCGGTAGCTCGTCCAGACGCCGGCGCACCTCGGCCAATTTCAGTTCGGTCAGCTGCCGCGTCTGCTCGCAGGCGCGCTGGCCTTTGACCTCCAGCAGCCCCGCTATCTCGTCGAGACTGAATCCCATCGCCTGTGCTCGACGGATGAACTGAAGTCGGCCGACTTCGTTGAGGCCGTACCGGCGCACGCTGCCCATTGGGCGCTCAGGCTCCGGCAGCAGGCCTCGCCGCTGGTAATAACGGACCGTCTCGACGTGCACACCAGCGGCTGCGGCCAGCCGGCTGATCGTCATTACGTGGGTGACCATCGGCTTGACTCCGTACTTAGGTACGGAGATTAACATGCGGATATGGCCCAACGTCCCCCACAGTCCTCCTTACCTGCCCTTTTGGGCGCCGCGATCGCGGCGATTGGCGCGTCCGTGTGTTGTGTCGTGCCTCTGGTGCTGGTCCTGATGGGCATCAGCGGTGCCTGGATCGTCAATCTCACCGCCCTGGACGCGTGGCGTCCTTGGTTCAGCGCGGCCACGTTGGTGTGCCTGGCCTGGGCGTTCTGGATGCTCTATGGCCCAACCTCGCGCTGCCGCATCGACGGCATCTGCGTCGATCCCACGCAATTGCGACGCCGGCGGCGCTGGCTGTGGTTCGCCACCGCCCTGATCGCGCTGCTGCTGCTCTTTCCTTACTACATCGGCTGGTTCCTGTAGGAGTCCCCATGCGCAAGATCCTTCTCAGTTTGGTATTCACGGCATGGATGGGCCTGGCTTGGGCGGCGACTCCAAAGCAGGTTGTCCTGCAGGTGGAAAACATGACCTGCCCAGCGTGTCGCATCACGATCGAAAAAGCGTTGGACACAGTGCCAGGGGTGACGGCGAAGCATATTGATACCCAAGCCGGCACCGTGACGGTGGCATTTGATGCCGAGCGCACCAACGCGGCGGCCATCGCGAAGGCCATCACCGACGCCGGTTTTCCAGCCACGGCCAAGGCGGGCGCGAACGGTGGCTGAGGTGCAATTGCAAAGCACGCTCACGTGTCCTGCATGCGAGCACCAGGCGACCGAAACCATGCCCACCACGGCATGCCAATTCTTCTACGAGTGCCCGGCTTGCCACACCCTGCTGCGCCCCAAGGCCGGCGATTGCTGCGTATTCTGTTCCTACGGCACGGTGCCGTGCCCGCCCATCCAGCAACATAGTCCCTGCTGCGGCAATACAGGTTGATCCGCGCTACGCCGCCAGGGCCAGCTCGATTTCGTACGGTTCCGGCAGAGCATCCACATCGATCAGGTAATCACCGAAGCGCTTCACGTGGCTGGTCACGTAGGGACTGAGTGCAGCCACGTCTTCCTGAGTGATCTTCCAACCTGCTCGCATCAGCGTCTTGATGATGCGGGTCTGCTCGACCACGTTGTGGAAGATAACGGCATTGGCGACCAGGTCGTTGTACTTGACTGCCTTCTCCTGTTCGAGCGGATCGTTGTCGGCGATCACGCCCTCTCCGCCGAAGAAGAAATACTTGGAGAACCCGTTATAGGCTTCGACCTTATTGGTGGAGGCTGTGATCTGCTCGCGCAACTCCCGGTCGGAAATGTATTGCAGCAGGAACAACGTGCGCACTGCGGCACCGAGTGCCCGGAAAGCCTGGTACAGCCGATTCTTGCGGCTGTAGTTGCCCAGTTTGCGCAGCAGCGTCGAGGCGGCGATCTTGCCGGACTTGATCGACAACACCACCTGCATCAGATCCTTCCAGTGGGTCTCGATTAGGTCCCAGTCCATGTCCTCCCGGAACAGCGCATCGATGTGCTCGTAGCGGCTGTCCTCGTCCGGACGGAAGAACCGGTAATCGCGCCAGTTGCGGATGCGCGGCATCAGCTGGATGCCCAGCAGGTGCGATAGGCCGAAGACCGGCAGCGACTGACCCTGGGTATCGGCGTGAACGGTGTCGGGTTGGATGTCGGAGGTGTTCTTCAGCAGCCCGTCGATGATGTACACCGCTTCCCAGACGCCGCACGGAATGAAGTGACTGAACAGCGCCACATAGGTGTCCGAGACGTGGTGATAGGCGATGCCGCCATAGCCTCCGTAGCGGATGTGATACGACGCCAGCAGGTTCTGGTCGTACGAGTCGTACTTGGTACCGTCGGCCGCGGCACGCTTGCCATCGCCCCAGAATTTGGGAAGCTGCAGGCCGGCGTAACTGTTGATGATGTCGCGGCAGGCCGCTGCCAGCTTGTTCGCATCCACGTGACGGCGATTGACGAACGACAACATGTGCGCGGATGCGGCGCCACGCAGATGCCGTGCCGCCTGGGCCGGGCCGAGGTTGCACCCATAGGTGAACGCCGTCAGCACGTAGCGCTCGGTGGGCTGGTCGATCTTGGTGTCGGACCCGGACAGCGGTCCGAAATGTCGCGGCCAGCGGGTCCAATGGGCCACGTCGCACAGGATCTCGATGACGCTGCGCTCACGCAGGCGGCCGAGGATCGCGGTCTCCAGGGCGCGGGCGCCGCTGCTCATGTCCTTGGCCTTGTGGCGCTTGAGCACCGGTAACCCGTCGTCGCCGATGATCACCTGGCCGTTCTCCAAGTACCCCTGATCGGTCAGGTCCGCGACTTGCATCAGCTTGGACTGCAAGGCATTGACGAATCCCACCGCAGAGGGCGGCAAGCCCACCTGGCGACAGTAGTCGTCCAGCAGCGGTTCGCATTGCTCCCAGGGCAGCAGCTGCTCGCGGTAATCGGCGTAGGTTTCCGACCCGCGCACGGCCACGTCACCAGACTTCAGTTCGTTGGCCAGTGAAGAGAACACGCACACCTCGAACAGACGGCGGCGAATGCGCTCCTCGCCCTGCTCGGTACGATGGGTGATCGTCTTCCGCCAAAGCTGGGTCGTGAATGCCAGGTCGACCGGTTCGTCGAGCCAGTCGCCGCGGGCGCGCTCCTGCGACAGGATTAGCTCGATCGCATCGATCAACGAGCGGTCTTCGGTGGTGGACTCCAGGTCCAGCATGCGCACCATGCGCAGGATGGTGGCGCGGTGGCTCTTGTAGAACGGCCACAGCAGCGGCAGATGATTGTCGCCGCTGTGGGCGGCGATGGCATCGCAATCGGCCTGCAGGGTCTGAACGCCCCCGCGCGTGCTGACCAGGCGGCGAATTTCCCGCCCGGCATCGGTGTCGCCAGGGTGACGGTCGAGCACCTGGATCACATCCGACATCGTGGCGACGATGGCCTCGGTCTTCTCACGATAGCGCGCACGCAGCCGCTCTAGCTCCTCCTTGCCGCGGTTGTGGAGGTTGCCCATGCGTTTGATGAACATCTCGGCCAGGTCGTCACGGGTTTGCACCCGGGCGCGATGGATCAGACACAACAGGAGTGCGTGTCGCTTGGCCGGACCGAAGTCGCGCAACTCGGCGGCGTCCAGCACCCGGGCCTCGGCGGCGAAGTGCTTGCGCTTGAGCTCGGGTACGTCCGCCAGATGCAACTCGCTGCCGACCAGTTCGTCCAACGCCGCGATATGGTCGATCAATTCCTGGAAGTGCTGTAGCGACGAGCGTTTGGGCAAGCGCTTGATTGCTTGCAACGGGCTCTTGATGCGGGCATCGGTGACGACCAGCAGATCGTCCAGCCGTTGTTTCTCGTCCGCCGTCAGCCGCGCGCCGATGAGGGTGAAGTAACGGCCATTGACCAGGGTGCGAATCCGGCGCCCTAGGCGATCCAGCGCGGAAAACGCAGGCAGTTCGATGCGGTCGCGGACAAGCTGTTCGATCGCCACGTTGATCAGGTCGGCCGGATTGTCCATGACGGCGGCGGCCTCATGGATGGCACGGGCCGCCACGTCGAGGCCGCCGTCGGCATAAGCACGCACCTGCAGATAATCCCGGATGCGCTGGAAATAGCGGTAGCGCTTGTTCGGCGCGATGTCGGCGGGCTTGATCTGGACCCGGTACCGCAGCGCGTTACGGAGGTGCCGAACGACCGCGGTGGGCACTTCATCGATTGCGGGAAAATAGCCCAGCCGCTGGAAGGATTTCAGCAGAAGGGCCAAGGTCAATCGGTGGCCCGGTTGCCGAGCGTTGTCGGCGATGAAGGTCAGTTCGGCGTCGGTCGGCGTGTAGGCGGCGACCAGTTCCCGGACGACGGGGTTGCGCTTGAATTGCGGGTACGCAGTCCGTTCGATCGACGCCATTGAAGCCTCATTTCGGTCAGGGAGTGGGTAACGCCGGCAGTGGCAGGCTCGCCTCGATGCGCTGGCGCGCAAACGGATCGCCGCCATCGAGGTAGCGCATGGCCGAGTGCACGTCGCGCCAGCCGACGTACTCCATTAGTGCCTTCACGTCCCAGCCGTTCGCGTTGGCCCAGCCGGCGAAACCGCGGCGCAGGGAGTGGCTGCTGTATTCTTCGGCATTCGGCAGTCCGGCGCTTGTCAGCAGGCGGCGGAGCATGGGGATCAAGCTGTTTGGGTGCAGCGCGTCCTCCGCGACGTGGCCCCAACGGTCGATGCCACGGAACAGCGAGCCTTCGGTCAGTGCGGCTGCTTCGGCCCACTCCCAGGTCGCCTTGACGGGACACAGCCGTGACAGCGCCGGCACCTTGTACGTGGCGCCCTGCGCCTGCCGATCGCCCTTACTGCGTGGCAGGAAACAGGTCATGCCTTCGCCGGGCACGAGATGCAGGTGCTCGACCTGCACGCGGATCAGCTCGTCACCGCGAAACCCGCGCCAGAAGCCGAGCAACACGAAAGCACGATCGCGCTGGTGGCGTAATTCGTCCGCCCTGGCGCCGCGGTCCCGTGCCGTCATGATCGCGCCTGTGAGCCAACTGTCCACTTGCGCCAGCCGGGAAAGCTGCAGTGGTTCGGCCTGCTTTTCCACCGACGGATGCAGCGTCTGGATGCCCCTGAGCACCTTGCGCACCAACGGTGCCCGGGTCGGATCGACGAAGCCATGCTCGCGATGCCAGCCTGCCAAGGCCGCGAGCCGGTGTCGAAGGGTATTGGTGGAGAGCTGGCCCGCGTGATCGGCCAGGTAGCGGGCCACACTGTCCGGCGTTGCCGGCAGGTGGCCCCCCCATTCGACCTCGAAATGCCGCAGCGCGGAGGCATAGCTGCGCTGCGTGTTCGCGCGGGTCGCGGCGTCGAGATAGCGGTCCAGGTTCGCCATGCCGGTTCGCCCCTTAGTGCATTGCGGCAATCAGCGGGCACGACACCTGGCCGTGATGCGTATTGCACGCGACCACCAGTTGGGACAGCGCCTTTTCCATGCGCCGCAGGTCCGCCAGGCGAATGCGCACATCGGCCAGTCGCAACGCCGCGAGTTCGGCCGCTTCGTGGCAATGGGTGCCGTCGTCCAGCTTGAGCAACTGCGCGACCTCGTCGAGGCTGAAGCCCAACCGCTGGGCCGATTTCACGAACTTCACTCGCGCCACTTCCGTTGGACCGTAGCGGCGGATGCCGCCGTAGGGCTTCTTCGGTTCGAGCAGCAACCCTTTGCGCTGATAGAACCGGATCGTCTCGACATTGACGCCGGCTGCCTTGGCGAAGGCGCCGATGGTCAGGTTTTCCGGGTTGTTGTCCATGCCGCTCGATCCCGTACTTGACTACGGAAGTAGTTTACGGCCGTTCGGCCCGATCGGAGAAGCCCATGCCCGCCTCCGTTGGTTTCTACTCTGCTGTGCTGGTGTGTGCCGGGCCATCCTGCAGGTCGGCTGTGGTTGCCTCGCCCGTACTGCCCGGCTAGACAACCCACCATCGAGCGCACCTGGCTGCATCGTCGTGGTGACGTGACCCTCGCCACGCTGCTGCATGCAGACTCGGCCCAGCCCCCGAGCAGGGGGCGCTTGACCCCGTACTGAAGTACGGCAGTAAAGTGCAAGCTCAACACAGATGAATCAACGACATTTCGATGAAAAACACTAAAACGGGTGCCGCGGCCCTGCTCGCCGGTGGCGTCACCGCGATTCTGGCCTCGGCGTGCTGCCTCGGCCCATTGGTACTGGTGACCTTGGGATTTAGCGGGGCGTGGCTGGGCAGCCTCGCGGCGCTCGAACCCTACCGTCCGCTCTTCATCGGTGCGGCCCTGGTCGCAATGGTCTTTGCCTGGCGCCGTATCTACCGGCCGGCCGGGACCTGCGCGCCGGGCGAAGTCTGCGCGGTGCCCCGGGTCAGGACGGCCTACAAAGTGTTGTTCTGGATCGTCGCGGCCTTGATTCTGCTGGCACTGACGTTCCCCTACCTCGCACCGTTGTTCTACTGACATCCGGAGGATCCGCACATGAAGAAACTCGCCGCCGTTCTCGTCCTGGGCCTCGCGTTCACCGCACCAGCCTGGGCCGCCCTCAAGACCGTGACGCTTGCCGTGCCGGGCATGACCTGCGCGACCTGCCCGATCACCGTCAAGCGGGGACTGAGCAAAGTCGAAGGCGTGACCAAGATCGAGGTCAGCTACGAATCGAAGGAAGCCGTTGTGACCTTCGATGACGCCAAGACCTCCCTCAAGGCGCTCACCGACGCGACGACCAACGTGGGCTATCCGTCCACCGTCAAGCGGAAGTCGCCCTGATGCGCGCCACCCGTCCCGGTTCCGTCACTCGTGCGGCCGACAAGGCAGGCGTCGTTGGTTCCATCGTGACGGCGATTGGCTGCGCAGGATGCTTTCCCGCCCTCGGCAGCTTGGGCGCCGCTATCGGCTTGGGCTTCCTGAGCCAATACGAAGGGCTGTTCATCCGCTACCTGCTGCCACTATTTGCCGGCATTGCGCTCCTGGCCAACGTGATCAGTTGGCGTCGTCACGGGCAATGGTTCCGGGGCGCGCTGAGCGTGACAGGCCCACTCCTCGTGTTGGCCGCGGTGTTCGTGATGCGGATATTGGATCAGCGCAGCGGCTATCTGCTGTATCCCGGCTTGGTGCTGATGGTTGCGGTTGCGATCTGGGATCTGATTTCCCGGCCACGCAAGGCCGGCGCCACGACCGATGACAAGACAGAGTGCTGTTAACCCGACCATGAGGCGTTGCGGTACATGAAGGCGTGGCTGCGTTCGAAGAAAGACGATCTCTATGCGATCGGGATCATCGTCGGCATCGCGCTCCTGCTGATCGTGGCTGCGCCGTATTGCTGCTGAAGCAAGGGCGCCTCCGCGCCATGGCAGGCGGCCCTCCCGTTGCACCGAGCACAGACGCCGCTGCCTCATCCCCACTGGAAGTTAGGAACACCATGAACGAACGCATCTTGAACGTGACCGGCATGACCTGCGCGGATTGCGCCCATCACATCGAGAAGGCGCTGCAAGCCGTGTCGGAACTCGCGGAGGTCACGGTCAGTTATCCCAAGCGGGAAGTCCGCATTCGCAGCACGCAACCGCTGACGCTGGTGCGGTTGAACGAGGCCTTGCCCCGCAACTACCGACTGGTGGAGCCTGCAGTGGCTGAGGCCACGACCACCGCCGCCACGAGGCCCTCGACCGTGGGCAAAGTCCTGGGCGCCTTGGGCGGTCTGCTCAAGCAGCCGCGCAACACGTCCAACGACGCTTCGGGAGAGTCACCGGCGCCCCTTCGGATCGCCGTCATCGGCAGCGGCGGTGCCGCCATGGCTGCGGCGATCAAGGCGGCGGAATCCGGGGCCCAGGTCACGCTCATCGAACGCGGCACCATTGGTGGCACCTGCGTCAACGTCGGCTGTGTGCCCTCGAAGATCATGATCCGCGCCGCGCACGTCGCGCACGTGCGGCGGACCAGCTCCTTCGACACTGGCATCGCGGCCTGCGCGCCCGCCATCGACCGGACCCGCTTGTTCGCCCAACAGCAGGCCCGCGTCGACGAGCTGCGTCAGGCGAAGTACGAAACCATCCTGGAAGTGAACCCGAATATCGAACTGGTACGGGGCGAAGCGCGTTTCAAGGACGGCCACCATCTGACCGTGAACCTGACTGACGGCGGCGAACGCGAAGTCGCATTCGACCGTTGCCTGGTCGCGACCGGCGCCAGCGCGGCGGTGCCACCGATCCCGGGTCTCAAGGACACGCCGTATTGGACTTCGACCGAAGCGCTGGCCAGCGACACGATTCCCGCGAGGCTGGCCGTCATCGGCTCGTCGGTGGTGGCGGTGGAGCTGGCGCAGGCCTTCGCCCGACTGGGCAGCCAGGTCACGATCCTGGCACGCAGCGCGCTGTTCTTCCACGAAGATCCGGCGGTCGGCGAAGCCGTGACGGAGGCCTTCCGTGCCGAGGGCATCGAGGTGCTGGAGCAGACCCAGGCCAGTCAGGTGTCCTACCGGGACGGCGCGTTCGTCCTTGCCACCAACCACGGCGAGCTGCGCGCCGAGCGACTGCTCATTGCCACCGGGCGCTCGCCCAACACGCGCAGTATGGCGCTGGAGAACACCGGTGTAACGCTGGATGAGCGCGATGCCATCGTGGTCGATCGGACCATGCGCACCAGCGCCACAGACATCTACGCCGCCGGCGACTGCACCAGCCAGCCGCAGTTCGTCTACGTGGCCGCCGCCGCCGGCACCCGTGCGGCGATCAACATGACCGGTGGTACGGCGGCATTGGACCTCGACACCATGCCAGCGGTGGTGTTCACCGATCCGCAGGTGGCCACCGTCGGCTATAGCGAGGCGGAAGCGCATCACGACGGGATCGAGACCGACAGCCGCACCCTCACGCTCGACAACGTGCCGCGAGCGCTCGTCAACTTCGACACGCGCGGCTTCATCAAGCTGGTCGCCGAGACCAGCACCGGCCGCCTTATAGGCGTGCAGGCGGTCGCGCCAGAAGCGGGCGAGATCATCCAGACCGCGGCGCTCGCGATCCGGGCACGAATGACGGTGCAGGATTTGGCCGACCAGTTGTTCCCCTACCTGACGATGGTCGAGGGACTGAAGCTCGCCGCGCAAACCTTCGTCAAGGACGTGAAACAGCTGTCGTGCTGCGCAGGCTAGTTGCCGACACCGATTGAGATGAACGCCTACACGATTTCCAGACTGGCCGAAGACGTGGATTGATAGTGCCATGCTCACATCGCAGCTTGGCCAAACAAGCGGAATGCCAGCCTGGCGCGCGGTCCAAAGGAATCGTTCGAGATCCCTGGCGAGCTTAGCCATCGAAGGGCGGAACAGACCGCCCTTCGGGCATCCCTGCTGGTCGCCAAGGTCTGCGCATAAGCGGCCAGGTACCGGGCCACGCTGTCAGGTGTCGCTGGGAGGTGGCCCTGCCACTCGACTTCAAAGTGCCGCAGCGCCGACGCATAGGTGCGCCCCGTGTTCTGGCGCGTGGCCGCATCGAGGTAGCGGTCCAGTTCGGTCACTGGCGCGTGGCCTCCACGGAGGTCGGCTGGCGCAGGGTCGACAGGATGGTGCATTCGGCCCGCTGGCCGCCATTGCAACTGGCAATCACCCGTTCCAGCTCGCTGGCCATGCGCTGCAGATCGGCCATGCGTGCGCGAACGTCGACCAGATGGCTGCGGGCCAGCCGATCCACGTCCCCGCACGAAAGCTCCTCATCGCCGGCCAGCTGCAGCAGGCTACGGACCTCCTCCAGGCTGAAGCCTAGGTCCCGGCCGCGCGCAATGAAGCGCAGCCGCTCGATGTCTGCCGGGCCATAGACCCGGTAGCCATTGCCCGAGCGCCCCGGGCGCGGCAGCAGGCCGATCCGCTCGTAATAGCGGATCGTCTCCAGGTGGCACCCGCTGGCGTCGGCGGCCTCACTGATCTTCATTCGTACGCTTGACTCCGTAGTAACTACGGACTTTACCCTCACTGGCGCTGCCATACCAGCGGCGTGGCTATGGCAGTGATCGGCAGCATTTGTCGGCTGGATGGTCCATTCCGGTGCCCTGCTGGCCATTGCCGTGGAAATGTTTCGGCCTGCTTGTGATCAAGGCAGCAGGCGAGATCTTGGGTGATGGGCCGTCAAGCACGTGGCTTGGTCCGCGCCTCAACCTGCACTGAGGTTCCAATTAGGGCTTGCATCCCGCCATCACAACAATCGGGTATCCTTTGCCGAATGTGGCATCCCATCCTCTTTCGTGTTGTGCTGGCTCTAGCCCTCATCCTGAATGGGACGAGTTCGGCTGCGTCTTCCGTGCACATGATGGGTTCGGCCTTCCATACGCAAGGCGCCAGCGAAGCGATATCAGTGGCACTGGCTAATGAAGATCCAGCTTGCGCACAGCACCATATTGCCGCGGCAAAGGGGCACAGCCAGGAAGTGAAATCGCCCCAGGCGCCACGCCATCGTGGCGACCACACCGCGTCAGACTGCTGCAAGTTGAGTGCCTGCCGCTGCGCATGCGTACAGGCCTGTGCGTCTATTCCTGTTGTATTCGCACTAGTGCCAATGGATGTGGTGCGTGACCCAGTCCAGCGCTTTCTGGCCGTCGGTCGTCCATCGCCGGCGCTGCCTCATCTGATCCGACCTCCCATCGGCTAATTGCTTCAGGTGCCTAAGGCGCCTTGATAGAGCATGTCGTCCCCTTATTGGGGAAGAGCGTTTCTGTGCCCGCCGCGCGGGCATCCTCGATGCTTGGAGTGTCCCATGTCTTTCGATCCCGTCGATGACCGGCGAAGCGTATCGCGTCGCCGTTTTGTTCAGGGTCTTGCTGCCGGTGGCGCATTTGCTGGGCTCGGCCTCTGGCCAAAATCAAGCTGGGCCCTGAAGGGGGCCGGCCAGCTCAATGTCCTTAGTGGGACCGAGTTTGACCTGACGATCGGCGAAACTCCGGTGAACTTCACCGGACGCGCCCGTTCGGCAATCACGGTGAACGGGTCGCTGCCTGCACCGCTTCTGCGCTGGCGTGAAGGTACTACGGTCAATCTGCGGGTGGCCAACGCATTGCCTGTCGGGTCCATTCACGGTAGTGAGACCTCTATCCACTGGCATGGGATTTTGTTGCCAGCCAACATGGACGGCGTCCCAGGCCTGAGCTTCCACGGCATCAACCGTGGTGATGCCTATCACTACCGCTTTACGGTTCAGCAAGGCGGAACTTATTGGTACCACAGTCATTCAGGCACTCAGGAACAGGCAGGTCTATACGGCCCGCTGGTGATAGATCCGATCGAACCGGAACCCTTTGCCTTCGACCGCGACTACGTGGTGATGCTCAGTGATTGGACCGACCTGAGCGGCGACGCGCTGTTTGCGCGATTGAAAAAAATGGCCGACCACGACAATTACTACAAGCGCACCGTAGGCGACTTCCTCCGCGATGCCCAACAAGACGGTCTTAAGGCAACGTTGGCCGACCGTCGCATGTGGGGCTCGATGAGGATGACGCCCACTGATCTTTCAGATGTGAATGCCAACACCTACACGTACTTGATGAACGGCACAACCGCGCTGGGCAATTGGACCGGCCTGTTCCGTTCCGGCGAGAAGGTACGGTTGCGCTTCATCAATGGCTCTGCAATGACGTATTTCGACGTCCGCATTCCTGGCCTGAAGATGACGGTGGTCGCCGCTGACGGCCAGTATGTGCACCCGGTGACGGTCGACGAGTTCCGCATCGCGGTAGCCGAAACCTTCGATGTGATCGTAGAGCCTAGCGGCCAGGATGCCTTCACCATATTCGCTCAGGACTCAGGGCGAACCGGTCATGTCAGCGGCACCCTTGCCGTCCGCGAAGGCCTGCGAGCACCGGTGCCAGAGCTCGATCCGCGCCCGATCCTGACCATGGCGGACATGGGCATGGCGCACGGAGCCATGGCCGAAATGAACAGCGGTAGCGGCGACAAGAAGATGTCTGACACTACGGACGATCCCCATGCCGGGCACGACATGGGGGGGATGCAGAGCCATGCAATGGCCGGCATGGACATGTCCACGGGAAGCATGGATATGGGCGGCGATATGCAGTCGCACCCCGTTGGAGAGGCCGGCAACCCATTGGTTGATAACCAGGCAATGAAGCCGACCTCTCGCTTAGACGATCCAGGCAACGGCCTGCGTGGAAATGGTCGCAAGGTGCTGTCTTATTCGATGCTCCGAAGTGCTTTTGAGGATCCTGACGGCCGAGATCCGGGCCGCGACATCGAGCTGCACCTCACCGGGCATATGGAGAAATTCGCCTGGTCGTTCAATGGGGTCAAATTCTCGGCCGCCGAACCACTGCGATTGAACTACGGTGAACGCCTGCGCATCGTGTTGGTCAATGACACGATGATGGCCCATCCAATCCACTTGCACGGCATGTGGAGCGACGTGGAGGACGATCAGGGCAACTTCATGGTTCGCAAGCACACCGTAGATATGCCCCCCGGTAGCAGACGCAGTTATCGAGTGCGAGCTGATGCGCTGGGCAGTTGGGCCTACCACTGCCATCTGCTGTTTCACATGGAAGCCGGCATGATGCGCGCCGTGCGGGTGGAGGAATAACCTGATGAAAAACCAGATGAAGCCGACGAGGTCGGCATTCACCCTGCTCATCGCGGTTGCATTGGCATCACCCGCGTTCGGACAGACCATGGATCACTCGAAAATTTCCATGACAATGCCCGAGGCGCCTAAACCCGAGCCCCAAGCTGACGCGTCCAAGACGTCTGGCCCAAATGCATCCAAGCGCGGCACTGATCACTCGGGCATGCAGCACGAGACGCCTGAGCCAAAAGGCATGGATCATGATATGTCGTCCATGCAAGAAGGCGACATGGCCACTGACGCCATGGACCATTCAAAGATGGTCCACGATGCTCCGTCCTCGACCATGCCACGCACACCAATCCCTGTTGTCACCGACGTCGATCGTGCTGCAGCGGTGGCGCCTTCGGAGGGGCACGCCACGGGTGACAACGCGATCCACAGCTATATGTTGCTGGACCGCTTGGAGGCCTGGGATGCAGATCCAGGGACCGGACTTGCGTGGGAAGGTCAGGGCTGGATCGGTACCGACCTCAACCGTCTCTGGTTGCGCAGCGAGGGTGAACGCAGCGATGGGCGCACTGAGGCAGCAGACCTTGAGCTGCTCTACGGGCGAAGCATAGCCACCTGGTGGGACTTGGTGGCTGGTGTGCGCCAGGACTTCAAGCCAGGACGGGCACAAACATTCGCAGCCATAGGCGTGCAGGGTCTTGCTCCGCAGAAGTTCGAGGTCGAGGCAACAGCCTATTTTGGGGAGCGCGGCCAGTTTGGGGCACGCTTCGAGGCCGAGTACGAACTACTTCTCACCAATCGCCTGATTCTTCAACCCATGGTCGGAATCGAGGCGTACGGGAAGAACGACCCGGCGCGCGGCATCGGCGCAGGACTCAGTACCGCCGAGTTTGGATTGCGTCTTCGGTACGAGTTCACCCGCAAATTTGCGCCGTACATTGGCCTGGTTCACGAGCGCGCCTTGGGCAACACAGCCGACTTGCGTCGTAACGAATTGGAAAGCGCTGACGATACTCGCATTGTCGTCGGTCTACGCACTTGGTTCTGAAGAGATAATTCATGACAACCACCGCTAACAAAAAGACTCTGCTTATTACCGGTATCGCGCTCGCCGTTCTGGCTATCGGCGCCGCCGGTGTTGTGTACTCCGGAATCTATAATGTGGCTGCCGACGATCCACACACGCGCCCCGTCTATGCCCTGCTGGAGGCGGCGCGGAAGCAGTCGATTTCAGCACGGGCCACCAAGCTGGAGGTGCCTGCAGATCTGAATGATCCAGAGCGAATCCGGCAGGGCGCGGGAAACTACAACGCGATGTGTACCGGCTGTCATTTGTCACCTGGCGCCGCAGAGACCGAGCTGAGCAAAGGCCTGTACCCGTCCCCGCCGAACCTGACCAAGGAGACCATTGATGCAGCCGAGGCGTTCTGGGTCATCAAGCATGGTGTCAAGGCCAGTGGCATGCCTGCTTGGGGCAAAAGCATGGGCGATGACTACATCTGGAACATGGCCGCATTCCTGCAGGAACTGCCGAAGCTCGACAAGACGCAGTACGACGCGCTTGTAGGTAGTAGCGGAGGTCATTCTCACGGGGGCGGTGAAACCGGCGGGCACGCCCATGCGGACGGAGGCAAGGACCACCACGATGAAGCCGAGGCCGATCACCATGGTGAAGGTGAAGCACATCCGGAAGGGGCGCACGCGGAAGGCCACGGCATGACCGCCCAGGAAAGTGCAGGCAAGGCTGACGCTCCTGCAGCACCAACCCACGTCCATGCCGATGGCAAGTCCCACACCCATTCTCCGCAGGCACCGACAACGCCGACAGCATCTGACCCCTCTAAGAATCCGCACGATGGCATGTCCATGCAGGGTACGGAATCGTCCCAATCGGCTGATGACGGCCATAACCATAAACATTGACCCACTGAACTGGAGCTACGCATGACTATGCGATTGATGAGGAGCTTGAGCCTGCTTCTGCTAGTGGCGATCCCAGGCCTTTTGCATGCGCATGAGGGGAAGAATTCGACAACAGCGACCACTGCCATTGCGCCCGAAGCACAGCCAGCAGTAGCTATCGTCGAGCAATTCTCTACAGCCCTGCAGACCGGTGACCTTGACCGGGCCGGGGCCTTCCTGGTCGATGATGTTTTGATCCTCGAGAACGGTGGCGCCGAGCGCTCTCGCAAGGAATACCTGGATGGTCACGCTACACACGATGCAGCGTTTCTGAAGACCGCCCATGTGGAAGTTCTCCGGCGCACCGCCCACGCGCGAGGCGATCTAGCCTGGGTCGGTAGCGAAAGTGAACTGCACGCGACGAAAGATGGGAAGCCGATGGCGTTGCTGAGCACCGAAACCATGGTGCTTGAGCGTACTTCGCAGGGCTGGCGAATCGCCCATATCCACTGGTCCTCCAGGCCCAAGCGCTAACGGACCTGTCACAAAGTGCGGAGTTTACTGACCAAGGAGGCTGGCGCTTGCAGCGGACCCAAGCGCCTCGTTGAACGTGGTCTGGTTGAGACTGCGGCAACCTGCGGTCCAATTCTGAAATCCGTCGGAGAAATGCAGTCATGAATCCGCACGACCCTCATCACCACCATACGGGTGTGGCATCGCGGGGCGACACCCAATCCAAGTCTGCAACCGGCCGCGCGCCCGGCGCTCCGGCAATGGTTGTTGACCCGGTCTGCGAGATGCAGATCGATCCGCAGACCGCGGTACATCATGCCACCCACAACGGCATGGACTATCACTTCTGTTCGGCCCGCTGCCGACAGCGCTTCACGGCCGATCCAGGCACATACTTGTCACCCGAAGTTTCCAAGGCCAGCATCGATGAGGAGCTCGTGCCGGCGGGCGCGATCTACACCTGCCCCATGCACCCGCAGATTCGCCAGGACCACCCGGGGACGTGCCCGATCTGCGGCATGGCATTGGAACCGGAGATGCCGGGCCTGGACGACGAAGAGAATCCTGAGCTGCGTAATTTCTCCCGACGTTTCTGGTGGACATTGCCACTGACGCTGGTGGTACTTGTCTTGGCCATGTTCGGGCCAGGTCTGGGCATCCTCACTGTCAGATCACGGACCTGGCTGGAATTTGCTCTGAGTACCCCGGTAGTCCTGTGGGCAGCGTGGCCCTTCTTCGAACGATGCGTGCAGTCGATCCGCAACCGCAGCCCGAATATGTGGACCCTGATCGGCATTGGCGTCGGGGCCTCCTTCCTCTATAGCGTGGTAGCGACCATAGCTCCAGGCCTGTTCCCGGTGTCGTTCCGCGAGCACGGTCGAGTGGGGGTCTATTTTGAGGCGGCTGCGGTCATCGTATCCCTGACTCTGGTCGGCCAAATCCTCGAACTGCGAGCACGCTCCAAGACGTCGGCGGCGATCAAAGCGCTGTTGGGGTTGGCCCCCAAGACCGCTCGGCGGGTGAAGGCGGACGGCAGCGAAGAAGACATTCCGCTCGAACACGTCCACGTGGGCGACCGCTTGCGCGTTCGCCCCGGAGAGAAGGTGCCGGTGGACGGCACTGTGGATGAAGGTCGCTCAAGCATCGACGAGTCAATGCTGACTGGTGAGCCTATTCCGGTTGAGAAGATGCCGGGGGAGCGTGTCATTGGCGCCACTCTCAATGGCACCGGCAGCCTGATCGTCCGTGCCGACCAAGTAGGCTCCAGCACCGTGCTGGCGCAGATCGTGCAACTCGTTGCCCAGGCGCAGCGCTCGCGTGCGCCCATGCAGCGCATGGCGGACAAAGTTGCGTACTGGTTCGTATTGGCCGTGCTGGGTGCAGCCGTGCTGACTTTGCTTGTCTGGGGCCTGTTCGGACCGGAGCCATCATGGACCTATGCGGTGCTCAATGCCGTGTCGGTACTGATCATTGCCTGTCCCTGTGCACTGGGCCTGGCCACGCCCATGTCGATCATGGTTGCCACGGGGCGTGCGGCCCAGGCAGGTGTGCTGTTCCGCGACGCACAGGCCATAGAACAACTGCGCACTATCGACACCCTGATCGTTGACAAAACAGGCACCCTGACCGAAGGGCGCCCCGCATTCAGGGATTCTATTTCTGCCGCCGGATACGATGGCGACACGCTGCTGCGCTTTGCTGGCAGCCTTGAGCAGGGCAGCGAGCACCCGTTGGCCGAGGCGATTTTGACCGAAGCCCGGCGGCGCGGTCTGGCCTTGTCCGCAACGGACGATTTCGCATCCATCACCGGTCAAGGTGTGCGTGGCCGTGTTGATGGCCACATGATTGCACTGGGCAATCAGGCGCTGATGGAAGCGACTGGTGCAGACATTGCGCCCGTGCTTGAACCCGCCGAGAACCTGCGCAAGGAGGGGGCAAGCGTGATGTACCTCGCTGTTGACGGGCGACTGGCTGGCGCGATCGCTGTCGCAGATCCAATCAAGCCCACCACATCGGCGGCGCTGGACGCGCTGCGTGCCGAGGGCCTGATGTTGGTCATGGCCTCGGGTGATGCACTGGCAACAGCCGCAGCGGTGGGGCGCACGCTCGGCATCGAGGATGTGCGAGGCGGAGTGCGTCCGCAGGACAAGGTCGCGCTGGTGAAGCAAATGCGGGCGCAAGGCCGCCGCGTAGCAATGGCCGGCGACGGAATAAACGATGCGCCCGCGCTGGCTGCAGCCGATGTCGGTATTGCGATGGGCACTGGGACTGACGTGGCAATGTCCAGTGCACAGGTAACGTTGGTCAAGGGAGACCTGCGCAGGATCGTGCAGGCGCGAGCCATCTCCACTGCAGCTGTCGCCAACATGAAGCAGAACCTGGGTTTCGCCTTCATCTACAACGCTATCGGGGTGCCAATCGCAGCCGGAGCGCTGTACCCGACTTTTGGGCTACTGCTCAGCCCAATGATCGCCGCCCTGGCGATGAGCCTCAGCTCGGTTTCAGTGGTGACCAACGCGTTGCGGTTGGCGAGAACCAGCACCCCTGAGCTCCCTTCACCCGATGACCGCCACGCTGAGCCGGTGCGCGGTACATCCTCTCATCACTGACGGCTCTTTTCTCCTAGGATTTCCCATGAAACGCGTTGCCCCACTTTCCCTGCTGACACTCTCCTTGATTGCCGGTCCCACCATGGCCGCGGATCAATCCACTCCTCCCCCAACGACCCAACCCAAAACCGAACACAGCCAGATGCAGCACGACCAGATGGACCACAGCAAGATGATGGACCACAACGATAAAGAACAACATAGCGGTCATGGCCAACAGGATGCGGCACCCGGCGAATTCACTGCGCTGGACGCGAACAGGGATGGCAAACTCTCGAAGGCGGAGATGGCCAAGCACAAACTCGCGCCGCATTTCGGCATGCTTGACCTCGACAAGAACGGCTCCTTGAGTTCGGCAGAATTTGCAGCTGGCAAGACCATGTAGTTATTGACGCGCGCAGGGGAGAAAAATCGCCCCTGCGCCGCCCTCAATCAGGAGCAATTCGATGTCGAATCACCCTCCTTCCATGAACCATCGAAGCCACTACGCCCGCCTGATCGTCATGATGGTGCTTTCGTTCTTGGTGATGTACGCATTCATGTACGCAATGGTGGATCGTTGGGAGAATGTCTACGGAAACGTCAACCAGTTCTACATGGCAGGATTGATGGCTTCTCCGATGTTGCTCATCGAAATTGTGCTGATGTCCACCATGTATCCGAATCGTAGGTGGAACGTCCTGCTTTGCCTCGGCGCATTGTTCTTCATGGCCGCATGTTGGATTGGCATCCGCGAGCAGGCAGCCGTCAGCGACCGTCAATTCATACGGTCAATGATCCCCCATCATGCCGGCGCAATCTTGATGTGCGAGCAAACAAACCTAAGTGATCCTGAACTCCAGGCGCTATGCAACGAAATCGTCGACTCTCAACGTGCTGAAATCGCGCAGATGAAGGCGCTACTTGGGGAAGAGATCTAGCCGGTTATTCAGGGCAACGCTTGAACATGGACCGGCTGCATATCTCGCCCAAAACCCGCTATGTGCCGTGAGTTCGCTAGGTGGAACCTCAGCTCCCCGACGCCCAAGCGCAGCCGCCGATGTAGGCAGGCGCATACGGCGGTAGCGCCTGCCCGAGCGTGCAGACGCTGCAGTGGGACGATCTGCTCGTAGTAGCGGATGATCGACAGATGTCCCTTGCTGGTGTCGGCAGCCTCACTAGTTTCATTCGTAGTACGCTTGACTCCGTAGCGGCTACGGACTTTACGCTGTACCCGTACCCGCCGCCACTCCGGCAGCGCCGCCGCGTGTGACGACAATGCCACTGCCCATCGCCTTGATTCGCTACTGCCTGATTGCCTTGCTGATCGGCTGGGTTTTGCCCGCTTCCGCTCAGGCGGAGCCCGCCGCAGCAGACCTGCGCCAAACGTGGCAGATGCTCGATTACATCGCGGTCGACTACCCCGGCGCGGTCCAGGCCGGCCGCGTTATTGCCCCCAGTGAATACGCCGAAATGCGCGAGTTTGCGGGCGCGGTGCGCAGTCAGCTGGCAGCATTGCCCGGTGGCCAGAACCAGCACGAGTTGACGGCCCAGGCCGAACTCCTGGTCCAGGCAGTCGCAGAGAAGGCCGACCCTACGCAAGTGGCAACGTTGGCGCGCGGGCTCGGCACGGCGCTGTTGGCTCGCTACCCGATCGGCGCTGTTCCGGCGAGCCCGCCGAGGACCTCCCAGGCCGCGTCCATCTACAGCCAGCATTGCGCGGCCTGCCACGGCCCCACAGGTCACGGTGATGGCCCCACCGCGCAAGCGTTAAGGCCGCCGCCGATCGCGTTCACCGATGCCACTCGCGCCGCGCAGCGCACCCCGCTTTCGTTGTACGAGGTCATTTCCCAGGGTGTGCCGGGTACCGGCATGGTCAGCTTCTCTGGGCTATCAGAAAGTGATCGCTGGGCGTTGGCATTCTATGTGGGCAGCTTGGGGTACTCCTCGCAAGCCAAGGCTCAAGGTGAGGCGTTATGGCGCACCAGTGCCGAGGCCCATACGCACATTCCCTCGCTCGAAGCGCTGACACGCACGCGAGAGGCCGATCTTGCCACCACGATGCCCGCCGATCAGGCAAACGCGATCATCGCCTACCTGCGTTCGCAGCCACAGGCTGTTAACGAAGCGGCACCAGGAGCCGATCGCTTTGCGGTGGCGCGGCAGCGACTGGCCGCCAGCCAGCGCGCTTACGCTGCTGAGGACCTGGCCCAAGCCAAAAAGCTTGCGCTCTCGTCCTATCTTGATGGTGTAGAGCCACTTGAGCCGACGCTGGCCACGCGCAATCCGTCATTGCTGCGAGAGATCGAAACGGCCATGGCAGGCTACCGCGCGCAGCTGGATCAGCACGCCCCGGCGGCTGACGTGGCCGTGCAGGCGGCGCAAATTGCCCAGCTGTTTGATCGGGCGGACGTGGCGCTGCAGGACACCCGAATAGAGGCCAGTACCGCGTTTCTGGGCAGCTTTACCATCCTGGTACGCGAAGGACTGGAAGCGCTGCTGATCGTGATTGGCATCGTGGCATTCTTGCGTAAAGCCGAGCGGTCGGATGTGTTGCCGTATGTGCATGCGGGTTGGATCTGCGCGTTGTTGGCAGGCGCAGCGACCTGGGCAGTGGCCACTTACTTCGTCGATATCAGCGGTGCGAACCGGGAGGTCACTGAGGGCGTCTCGGCCTTGTTCGCTGCCGCTGTCCTGCTCAGCGTAGGCATCTGGATGCACCAAAAGAGCCTTGCAGGACGGTGGCAGGAGTACCTGCACGCCAAGCTGACGACTGCGCTGACACGGCGCTCGGCTGTTTTGCTGTTCATGCTGGCCTTTGTCGCGGTGTACCGCGAGGTGTTTGAGTCGATCTTGTTCTACATCGCGATGTGGAGCGATCAGGCGTCCACCGCCATCCTCGCAGGCTTGGTGGCGGGAATCGCGGTGTTGGCTGCGGTGGCGTATTGGATGCTGCGCATGAGCAGGCGGCTGCCGATTGGCCGGTTCTTTTCGATCAGCTCGATTCTCATCGCGGTGATGGCGGTCATCCTGATCGGTAAAGGCGTGGCCGCGTTGCAGGAAGCGGGCTGGATATCTCAAACACCGCTCGCGTTGCCGCGCATCGAATGGATCGGCCTGTATCCCACCTGGCAGTCGCTGCTGGCGCAGGTATTGGTAGGCACCGCCGCCATCGTGGGGTTCCTCGCCAATGCCCGTTCCGGTGTACGCAGGCGACCAGGCGCAAACAAGCAATGAAACAACACAGCAGAGGACCATGACATGAGTGATTGCGGGTGCCACCACGAAGCCAAGAACAAGGAGGAGCGGCGCATCCTCTGGATCGCCTTGGTGCTGAATGCAGCGATGGCCGTGATCGGCGGCATTGCCGGCTGGATTGCCCATTCCACCGGCCTGCTGGCCGACGCCCTGGACATGCTGTCCGACGCCACTGCCTATGCCATTGGCCTGGTCGCCATCGGGCGCACAGCCCGCTTCAAGGCCAATGCCGCGTGGGTCAGCGGCAGCGTACTGCTGGTACTGGGGGTGGGCGTGTTGGTCGAGGTCGGCCGTCGCGTAATGTTCGGCGCCGAGCCGGTCAGTGGCTGGATGATCGGGACCGCCCTGCTGTCGCTGGTGGTCAATATGACCGTGCTGCGCATGCTGGCGCCGCTGAAGTCCGGCGAAGTGCATCTGCGAGCCACCTGGCTGTTCACCCGGGCTGATGTGGTCGCCAATGTTGGCGTGGTCCTGGCCGGCCTGCTGGTCTGGTGGCTGGCCAGTCCGTTCCCGGATTTCGTGATCGGCGCCCTGATCGGCCTGTACGTGATCAAGGAGGCCTTCGAGATCTTGGGTGATGCCCGCCGGGCACGTGCCGACGCGCGCAAGACGGCTGCATGACCAGGCTTGGCTGGCTGGGTTCTGGCCTGCGCTGGCTCCTGCTGGCGCACTTGGCCGTGGGTCTGGTGGCGCAGCCGGTGCTGGCAATGGTCGGCGAGCTACATGTTCAAACCCATCTGGCCACTGCCGACCGCGGCCCGGCAGTGTCGCCGCCAGCTGCCGAGCGTGGCATAGACGTTGCCCTGCACCGGCTTCAGCAGCTGGTGCTGTGTTGCGGCCAAGCCGTGCCGGCCCCTGAGATCCTGCTGGCCGTGGCGGACATCGGCCGGTATTTGCCCGTACTGAACGCCGATACGCCGACGTATCCGCACGCACACCCGATTGCGCCATTCCGACCGCCGATCGCAGGGTGAGGTCGGCCGGCATGCGCCGGGCCCCTGTCGATATCGAGAACCTTCGGAGTACTTCCATGCATGTGCGATTGGCGGCTATAGCCGCATGGCTGCTGTTGGGCGGCGCGGTGACGACGCCGGCGGCGGCCGCCGAGTTGATGACCTTGGAAGACGCGTTCGCGCGCGTGGCCCAAACCCACCCCGAGCTGCGCCTGGTCGATGCGCGGGCCACCGTGCTCGCTGCCGAGCGCGATCAGGCGGTGCAGCGCCCACCGTGGACGGTCGGTGCCGAGGTCGAAAATGCCTTAGGCACGGGCGCGGCCCGTGGCCTGGACAGCGCGGAGTTGACCTTGAGCCTGAGCTCGGTCCTGGAGCGCGGCGGCAAGCTCGACGCCCGCCGCACCTTGGCCCAAAGCCGGATTGATGCACTGGCCGTGCAGCGCGAGACCGGGCGGCTGGACCTGCTCGCCGAGACGGCGCAGCGCTATTTGGCCGTTGTCGGTGCCGACCGGCAACGCAGCTTGGCGGACATGGATGTTGGCCAGCGCCAGCGAACCGTGGCCGCTGCCCGGCAGCGCCTGCAGGCTGGCGCGTCGCCCGAGTCGGTGCTGCTGACCGCGCAGGCGGCGCTGGCGCGCGCAGAGTTGACCCGTGATCGCGCCGAGCAGCAGCGAATCGCCGCCCGTCAGCACCTGGCCGCACTGTGGGGCGAACGGGCTCCCGGCTTCGAGGTGGCGGCGGCCGATCCCATGGCCTTGCCGGCGATCGCGTCTATGCAGACGCTGGCCGAGGAATTGGAGCGCACTCCCGAGTTGGCGCAGTTTGCCGACGCCGGCCGGATCGCGCAGGCACGACTGCAGCTGGTGCGTTCGGCGGCCTCACCGGACCTGTCCTGGCAGCTCGGCGTGCGCCGCCTGCAGGAGACCGACGACACCGCGCTGGTGGCCAGCCTGTCCATGCCGCTGGGCAGCCGCAGCCGCGCACAGCCGGGGATCCGCGCGGGCGAAGCCGAGCTGGAGGTTCTGACGATCGAACGCGAGGCCAAGGGCCTGTCGCTGTATTCCACGCTGGTTGAGGCCCATGGCCGCTATACGGTGGCGCAGGCCGAGGTGGCACGGCTGCAAGGCGAGGTGCTGCCGAAGCTGACCCGGGCTGAGCAAGCCGCCGAGCGCGCCTATCGCGCCGGCGCGATCAGCTACCTGGAATGGGCACAGTTGCAGTCCGAACGCACGGCCATGGCCCAGCAGCAGCTGGACGTGGCGCTCGATGCGCAGCGCGCCCTGATCGAAATTCAACGACTGACCGGCCAGGCGTTTGTAACGCCGCCGTCGGCCGCATCCATTGGAGAAACCCCATGAATCGCTTTTCCTGGACCGCACTGGGCATGGCCCTGATGCTGGCCGCCTGCAACGCGTCGGCCCCCAACGAAGCCTCCGAGAGCGGCGCCGCCGCTGAGGGCGAAGAACACGGCGAGCACGAGGAGGCGCCGCTGGAAACCAAGATTGCCGCCAAGGCGGCGCAGGCGGCGGGTATCCAGGTCGCACCGGCAGGCCCCGGTGAGATTGCCGATGAGCATGAGGTGCAAGGGCTGCTGACACCGATCGACGGGCGCATCGCGCAGGTCACGGCACGCTTCCCCGGACCGGTCCGCTCCGTGCGAGCGGGCGTGGGTGATCAGGTCCGGGCCGGCCAGGCACTGGCCACCGTGGAGAGCAACCTGAGCCTGACGACCTATACCGTCACCGCGCCGATCAGTGGCGTGGTCATGGCGCGTACGGCCGCTGTGGGCATGGCAGCCGTTGAGGGCGCGCCGCTGTTCGAGGTCGCCGACCTGTCCACGCTGTGGGTGGACCTGCACATCTTCGGCGCCGACGCCCAGCACATCGGTGCTGGCGTGCCGGTGACGGTTACCCGCTTGAGCGATGGCGTCACCGCACAGACCACCTTGGAGCGCGTCCTGCCCGGCACCGCCACCGCCAGCCAAAGCACCATTGCGCGCGCTACGGTGGCCAACACCGATGGCCTGTGGCGGCCGGGGTCGGCGGTCAAGGCGCGGGTCACCGTGGATCGCCAATCGGCCGCGTTGGTGGTGCCGATCACGGCGCTGCAGACCGCAGAGGACCAGGACGTGGTCTACGTGCAGCAGGGCGAAACCTACCACACCCGGCCGGTAAAGCTGGGGCGCCGCGATGCCGAACGCGCCGAAGTGCTGGAAGGCCTCAAGGCCGGTGAACAGGTGGTGGTGGCCCAAAGCTTCCTGATCAAGGCCGACATCGAAAAGTCCACCGTGGAAGAGGAATGAGGCCCGCCATGCTCGAACGCCTCATTGGGCTGTCCATCCGCCATCGCTGGCTGACGCTGGTGCTCACCGCTGCGCTGGTTGCGCTGGGCGTGTGGAGCTACCGTCACCTTTCCATTGACGCCACACCCGACATCACCAACGTCCAGGTCCAGATCAACACCCAGGCCCCGGGGTATTCGCCGCTGGAGGCCGAACAACGGGTCACCTTTGCCATTGAAACGGCCATGGCCGGCTTGCCCAAGCTGGACTACAGCCGCTCGCTGTCGCGTTACGGGCTCTCACAGGTCACCGTGGTGTTCAAGGACGGCACCGACCTGTACTTTGCCCGCCAACAGGTCGCCGAGCGCCTGCAGCAGATCGCCTCCCAGCTGCCCGACGGATTGGACCCGGAAATGGGGCCGATCTCCACCGGGCTGGGCGAGATCTTCATGTACACCGTGGAGGCCGAGCCCAACGCTCGCAAGCCCGACGGCACCCCGTACACCGCCACGGACCTGCGCACCCTGCAGGACTGGGTGATCCGGCCGCAGCTGCGCACCACGCCTGGCGTTACCGAGGTCAACACCATCGGCGGCTTTGAGCGGCAGATCCACATCACCCCGGATCCAGCCCAGTTGGTGGCCTTGGGGTTTACGTTGAATGACGTGGTCGCTGCTGTCATGCGCAACAACCAGAACATTGGCGCCGGCTACATCGAGCGCAATGGACAGCAGTTCCTGGTGCGCGTGCCCGGCCAGCTGGCCAATCTGGAGGCGATCGGCAACATCGTGCTGGACCGCCGCGATGGCGTGCCCATCCGGGTGCGCGATGTGGCCAGCGTCGGCGAAGGCAAGGAGCTGCGTACCGGCGCGGCCACCCAGAATGGCCACGAGGTCGTGGTCGGTACCGCCTTCATGTTGTTCGGCGCCAACAGCCGGGAAGTCTCCCAGGCGGCCGCGGCCAAGCTGGACGCCGCCAACGCCAGCTTGCCCCCGGGCGTGCATGCCAAGGCCGTCTATGACCGCACCGCGCTGGTGGACCGCACCATCGCCACGGTATCCAAGAACCTGATCGAGGGCGCGCTGCTGGTGGTGGTGGTGCTGTTCCTGCTGCTGGGCAATGTGCGCGCCTCGTTGATCACTGCGGCGGTGATTCCGCTGGCGATGCTGTTCACCATCATCGGCATGGTGCGTGGCGGCGTATCGGGCAACTTGATGAGCCTGGGTGCGCTGGACTTCGGCCTGATCGTGGACGGGGCGGTGATCATCATCGAGAACTGCCTGCGCCGGTTCGGGGAGGCGCAGCACGCGCTGGGCCGCCAGCTCAACGATGAAGAGCGCTTTGACCTGACCGCCTCGGCCACCGCCGAGGTGATCCGTCCCAGCCTGTTTGGCCTGGGCATCATCGCCGCGGTCTACCTGCCGATCTTCGCGCTCTCAGGGGTGGAAGGGAAAATGTTCCACCCGATGGCGATCACGGTGGTGCTGGCCCTGACCGGTGCCATGGTGTTGTCGCTGACCTTCGTGCCGGCGGCGATTGCCACCTTCCTGCGCGGCCGCGTCGCCGAACACGACAACTGGCTGATGCGCTGGTCGCGCGCCCGCTATACGCCGCTGCTGGATTGGGCACTGCGGAGCCGGGTCGTGGTGCTGACAGGCGCGGCCGTGCTGGTGGTGGGCTGTGGCGTGCTGGCCACCCGCCTGGGTTCGGAATTCGTGCCGAGCCTGGATGAAGGCGACATCACCTTGCAACCCATGCGTATTCCCGGCACCAGCCTGGAGCAGTCGGTGGCCATGCAGGAGACGCTGGAGAAGCGCCTGGCCCAGTTCCCGGAGGTGGCCAATATCTTTTCCAAGATCGGCACCGCCGAGGTGGCCACCGACCCTATGCCGCCGTCGATGGCCGACACCTTCCTGATGCTCAAGCCCCGCGACCAGTGGCCCGACCCGCGCAAGCCCAAGGCCGAGCTGGTGGAAGAGCTGGAGGCGGCGGCCAAGGAAATCCCCGGTAGCAACTACGAGTTCACCCAGCCCATCCAGATGCGCACCAACGAGTTGATCTCCGGCGTCCGCTCGGACGTGGCCGTCAAGGTCTATGGCGACAACCTGGACCAGCTGACGCGCCTGGCCAGTCGGGTCGAGCGGGTCATGCGCAGCGTCCCCGGCGCCGAAGACGTCAAGGCCGAGCAGGTCTCCGGCCTGCCGCTGCTGACCATCACGCCAGATCCGGCGGCATTGGCACGGTATGGCCTGAACCCGGGCGATGTGCAGGAAACGGTGGCCACCGCCATTGGGGGCAGTGTTGCCGGCCAGTTGATCGAGGGCGACCGCCGCTTCGACCTGGTCGTGCGCCTGCCCGAAGCGCAGCGCCAAGACCCCGCTGTGCTGGCAGATCTGCCCATTCCGCTGCCGGCAAGCACCAGTGTCGATGAGTCCAGCCGTCTGGCCGCCGGCGCCAATGGCGGGCCTCGTACGGTGCCGCTGCGGGAAGTGGCGAAGATCCAGGTGGAGCGTGGGCCCAATCAAATCAATCGCGAGAACGGCAAGCGGCGCGTGGTGATCACCGCCAACGTGCGCGAGCGCGATCTGGGTGGGTTCGTCGGCGAGCTGCGCACGCGCATCGGCCAAGATGTGACGCTTCCGGAGGGCTACTGGATCGACTACGGTGGCACCTTCGAGCAGCTGATCTCGGCCAGCCAACGTTTGGCCGTCGTCGTCCCGGTGACGCTGGCACTGATCTTTGCCTTGCTGTTCCTGGCCTTCGGGTCGGCCAAAGATGCGGCGATCGTGTTCAGTGGCGTACCGTTGGCACTGACTGGCGGGGTGATCGCGCTGGCGTTACGGGGGATTCCGCTGTCGATTTCCGCCGGCGTGGGCTTCATCGCGCTCTCGGGCGTGGCCGTGCTCAACGGCCTGGTCATGATCGCCTTCATTCGTAAGCTGCGCGAACAAGGTGATCCCTTGATCGAAGCAATCATCGACGGTGCGCTGGGACGCTTGCGCCCCGTCCTGATGACCGCACTGGTAGCTTCACTTGGGTTCTTGCCCATGGCCCTGAACGTCGGTGCGGGCTCGGAAGTTCAGCGCCCGCTGGCCACTGTGGTGATCGGCGGCATCGTTTCCTCGACCCTGCTGACGCTGCTGGTGTTGCCGGCGTTGTACCGATGGTGGCACCGGGACGCGGATACCAAAGTGCAGCCCTAAAACACCTGATAGGCCACAAAGACATTCGAGAGGCGGCCTAAGCCGCCTCTCGAAGCGTGCATCACTGCTGCTGCACGATCTTGGTAATGGTCGCGTCCATGGCCTTGGCTTGAAATTCGAATTGGACCTTTTGTCCCACCTGCACCGAGGCGATCTGTTCTGGCGTTGCTTTAAATCCCATCGTCATAGCCGGCCAAGCTAGTGCTTCTACGGGGCCATGGGCGATGGTGATCTTGCCTGTGTCAGCGGCAATGGATTCAACCGTCCCCGTCGCGGAAGCGATCTTGGCCGGCTGCGCCATATCGCCCGATGTAGATTTCACCGCATCGGCCATCTGCGCGTGTTCACTAGCGGGCATCGCCATATCGGCGGCGGCCGCGTCCTTGGCGGTAGCCGTGTCGCTACTGGGCGCTTGCGAGCAGGCCGCCAGCAGCAGCGCGGTCAGGGTGGGAACGATAAGTGTCAGTTTCATAGGGATCTCCTCGGGTTGAAGGTTGATTGGACTGCGGATCAGTACGGCAGCAGTGCAGTCGGTCTGCCGCCGCAACTTCAAAATGAGCGGATTGAACGCGCCTCACGTCGCGACGTCCGGCGGCGGTGCCGCGCGTGAAGTTCGGGACAAGGCGCGACCCTGCAGCAGGCGGAACGCGGCCGGAATCACCAGCATGGACAGCAGCGGCGCGGTGACCATGCCGCCGATCATCGGCGCGGCGATGCGCTGCATCACTTCCGAACCGGCACCGCTGCCAATGAACAACGGAAACAAGCCCGCTAGAATCACGGCGACCGTCATTGCCTTGGGCCGCACGCGCAGCACCGCGCCTTCGCGGATTGCCGCTTCCAGTGTGGCGACCGTGGCCGGCTCGCCTGCGGCCAGCCGATGCTCCCAAGCCTGCCGCAGGTACAGCAGCATGATCACGCCGAACTCGGCGGCGACGCCGCCCAGCGCGATGAAGCCGATCATCGTTGCGATCGACACGGCATGCCCAAGAATCCAGATCAGCCACAGCCCGCCGACCAATGCCAGCGGCAGGCTGAGCAGGATGATGGCGACCTCGCCGAAGCGGCGGAACACCAACCAGAGCACCAGGAAAATGATCGCCAGCGCCGCCGGCACGACCCACTGCAATCGCGCCACGGCGCGTTGCAGGTATTCGTATTGGCCAGACCAGGCGAGGCCGTAGCCCGGCGGAAGTTGCACTTGCTTACCGACGGCCTGCTGCAGGTCGGCGACTACAGAGCCCAGATCGCGGCCGGCGACATCGACATAGACGTAGCCGACCAGGCGGCCGTTATCGCTTTTGAGCATGGGCGGACCGGGGCTGAGCGACACGTCGGCCACCTGTCCCAACGTCAATTGCACGCCACCCGGTGCAACCAATGGCAGTTGCACCAGCGCATCCAACGAGTCGCGCTCAACGCGTGGGTAACGCAGGACGATCGGATAGCGCTCGCGGCCTTCGATGGTCTCGCCAATGGGGTCGCCGCCAACGATGGTAGCGATCAGCCGTTGTAGTTCGGCCTGACTCAAGCCATAGCGCGCTGCCGCGTCCGGCCGGATGCGAACATCAACATAGCGCCCACCGGTGACGCGCTCGGCCAACGCCGAGCTCACGCCGGGGACGGTCTTGGCCACGCGTTCCACCTGGGCACTGAGCCGCTCGATGACGTCGATATCTGGCCCCGATACCTTGACGCCGATCGGGCTCTTGATGCCAGTGGCGAGCATGTCGATGCGGTTGCGGATCGGTGGCACCCACAGATTGGTCAGGCCCGGCACTTTCACCGCCGCGTCAAGTTCGGCGCGCAGTCTTTCTGGCGTCATGCCCGGCCGCCACTGATCGCGCGGCTTGAACGTCACCGTGGTCTCGAACATCTCGATCGGCGCTGAGTCAGTGGCGGTGTCGGCACGGCCCGCCTTGCCGAACACATGCGCGACCTCGGGCACGGTCTTGATCATCCGGTCGGAGAGCTGCAGCAGCTGGCGCGCCTTGTCCGCCGATAGTCCTGGCAGTGCCGTTGGCATGTACAGCAGCGTGCCTTCCTCCAGCGGCGGCATGAACTCGCTGCCGACGCGGGCGTACGGAATCAGCGTCAGCACCAGAAGGGCACCGCTCAAGCCCAAAGTCAGGCGCGGATGTAGCAGCACCCAATCCAGCACCGGCCGGTAGCCGGCGATCAGCACGCGGTTGATCGGGTTCTGGGCTTCAGGGCGAATGCGGCCGCGGATCAGGTAACCCATCAGCACCGGAATCAGCGTCACCGACAAGCCGGCCGCGGCTGCCATCGCATAGGTCTTGGTGTAGGCCAGCGGCGCGAACAAGCGGCCTTCCTGCGCCTGCAACGCGAACACTGGAACGAACGACAGCGTGATCACCAGCAGGCTGGCGAACAGTGCCGGACCGACCTCGGACGCGGCTTGCGCCATCAGTTGCCAGCGGGCATCCCCCTCCGGCTCGCGGCCGTGCTCTCCCCGCCAGTGCTCCAGATGCTTGTGCGCGTTCTCAATCATCACCACGGCCGCATCCACCATCGCGCCAATAGCGATGGCAATGCCACCCAACGACAGCAGATTGGCGGTGATGCCCTGCTGGTGCATGACGATGAAGGCAGCCAACACGCCCAGCGGCAACGTAATCACTGCCACCAGCGCCGAACGCAGATGCCACAGGAACAGTGCGCACACCAGCGCGACGACCAGGAACTCCTCGCCGAGCTTATGGGTGAGGTTGCGTACCGCCTCATGGATCAGCTCGGAGCGGTCGTAGACCGGCACGATCTCTACGCCCTTCGGCAAGCTGGCCTGCAATTGCTTCAATCGCGCCTTGACGTTCTCAATGGCGGTCAGCGCGTCCTTGCCGGTGCGCAGTACGACCACCCCGCCGGCGACTTCACCGTCGCCGTCCAACTCGGCGATGCCACGGCGGAAGGTCGGCCCACGGGTGATGGTCGCCACATCGCCCAGCAGCACCGGCACGCCGTCCGCAGCGCTCGTGATCGGCACCTGCTCGAACGCGGCCTGACTGCGCAGGTAGCCCTCGCTGCGCACCATCAGCTCGGCTTCGCCTTGTTCGATGACCGAACCGCCGGTGGCGCCGTTGGCAGCGCCTACCGCTTCGATCAGCTGCGCCACGGTCAAACCACGAGCGGCCAGCGCCTGCGGGTCCGGTACGATCTGCCAGGCGCGCACGGCGCCGCCGACACTGGCAACCTCGGCCACATCGGGGATGGTCTTGAGCTCGTAGCGCAGGAACCAGTCCTGCAATGCCCGCAGTTGGCCGAGATCGTGTTGGCCGGTGCGGTCGACCAACGCGTATTGGTAGATCCAACCCAAGCCGGTCGCGTCCGGCCCCAGCGCCGGGCTCACGCCTTGCGGCAGTCGATCACGCACCTGGCTGAGGTATTCCAGTACCCGCGAACGCGCCCAGTACAGATCGGTAGCATCGTCGAACAGGATATAGACGAAAGAATCACCGAAGAACGAAAACCCGCGTACGGCCTTGACCCCCGGCACCGACAACATGGTCGTCGCCAACGGATAGGTGACCTGGTCTTCGACGATGCGCGGCGTCTGGCCAGGCCATTGCGTGCGGATGATTACCTGCGTGTCGGACAGGTCGGGCAGCGCATCCAATGGCGTTTGCCGCACCGACCACACGCCAGCGATGGCGAGCAGTGCAGCCGCCATCAGCACCAGCACGCGGTTGGCGATGCTAGCGTGGATCAGGCGGGCGATCACGGTTGCACCTCCGAATCGACCGGCTTCACGTCGTGGACGGTGCAATCGGGATCCGCGCCCGGCACGAACTTCGGCACCAACTGCATGTCCATGAAAGGCGACTTGCCGGGCTGGTCGAGGTGCTTATCCGGGACCATCGGGTCGTACCAGTACTGCACCGAGCACGATCGTGACTTGGGTGCCGCCGAGGCCTGATCAATCCGGTGGGGGGCTGGCATTACCGCGGGCACGTCGCCCAAGCGCTCCAGCGCGCCCGATAGGCTGGCTTCCGAATCGATCAGGAACTGGCCGGACACGACGACACGTTCGCCACCCGAGAGTCCCGCGAGGATCTCGGTGCGGCCCTCACCGCTGCGTCCGGTGCGCACGCGCACGGGGCGGAAGCTGCCGTCGGCATCCTGTACGATCATCCGGCTGTCGGCGCCGGTGGCGATCAGTGCTTCGGTCGGTACCAGCGGCATCGCCGCGCCGGCCTGCGGTTGCAGCGTGACCTCGGCGAACATGCCGGGGGCGAGCACGCCGTCTGGATTGCGCAACACGATGCGTGCCTGCTGTGTGCGGCTGGCGACATCGACCTGTGGTAACAGCGCTTCGACTTCGCCGACGAAGGTCTGACCCGGCACAGCGCCAACCAGCGCTTCGACCGGCGTGCCGGGACGCAATTGTGCCGTGCTTGCCTGCGGAATCGCCGCTTCCAGCCATAGCGTGGTGGTGCCGTTGAGGCGGAACAGTGGCGTGCCGGGCATGACCGTCTGGCCTTCGCGCGCCAACACTTCGGTGACGATGCCATCGCTGGGCGCACTTAACGCCACGCTACCGTCGCGGCCCATGCCACCGGGCACGCCGAGCACGCGCAGGCGTTGTTGCGCGGCCCATTGCAACTCCCGCGCCGAGGATGATTGCGCCTGCCGCAAGGCCTGTGCTTCTGCCAGCGCGCTGCTCCAGCTCGGCGCCAGCAGCGTGGCGAGCGGCTGGCCGCGGCGCACTTGCGTGTACGGGGCCTTGACCTGCATCCGGGCGATGAGGCCCTCGACACGGGCGCTGACCACCGACTCCTGGCGCAGATCCCAGGCCAATGTGCCGGGGACACGTATGCTCTGGGCCAGTCGACCCATCTCGACTACCACTGTGCGGATGCCCACATTCTGTTGCAACCCCGCATCGATGCGTACGCCACCGCCGCCGACGCCGATTTCATCGGCGTACTTCGGCACCAGTTGCATGTCCATGAAAGGTGACTTGCCGGGTTTGTCGAAGTGCTGATCCGGCACCATCGGGTCATACCAGTACAGTGCCTGCCGCTCGGCGGTCGTGGTTGGTGCAGTAGCCTTTGCCATCTCGTGATCAGCGCTGCGCTGCGCCCACCAGTAACCACCACCCAGGCCCACGGCCAGCAGTGCGAGGGCGGTAATCGCCATCGATATACGAGTCATCGTGCGCGTCATGGTGCGGTCTCCTTTTCGGGCAGCAGGTAGGCCAAGGCTGCCCAGGCGCGACCGAGTTCGCCCAGGTGACGGGCATGTTCGATGTGCAGTTCGATCTCATCGCGGCGTGCCTCCAGCCAAGGCTGCAAGTCGCCGCCGCCGGCGTAGAGGGCCAGCGCCGTCTTCGCCCTGTCACGGGCCAGCGGAAGGGTTTCGGTTTCCTTGCGCATCACTTGGCTCTGCAGACCCTGCCATTCGGCCAAGGTCCGCCGCACGGTTTCGGTCTGGGCACGACGGGCGTCTTCGCGTTCGGCCGCTACCGCGTCCAACTCGGCGCGACGGGCGGCGACGCCGCGATCTTGTCGGTTGCGTGCAAACAGCGGCAGGTCGACGGCGACCTCGACCATTAGCATGTCGCTGCGGGACATACCTTCTGGCGTGCGATCGCGCTGACCGTAGCTCACGCCGAGGCTCCAGTCCGGGCGTTTTTCAGCAATCGCCGCGTCGACTTCCGATTCGGCCAGGGCTTCGCGTGAGCGCCACGGCAGCAACGGTCCTTGACGGTCGATCGAGGTCAGTAGCGCGGCCGGGGCGACAGGCAGAGTCGCTAGCTCTGGCGGTACGCCCTCGGTTTGGATATCCGCCGGGTCCATGCCCAGCCAGCGCGCCAGACTGGCGCGAGCCGCTTCTTGCGCTGCCTCGGCGGCATCGATTCGGTTCTCCAGTTCGAGCGCCGCCGCTTGCGTAGCCAACGTATCGGTCACAGTTGTGGTGCCGCTCGCTAACCGTGCCTTGGCAGTGCGGACGGCGACAGTGGCCGGCTCTCGCAGAGTCTGCAGCGCGGCGACTTCGCGTTGCGCCGCCCACAGGGCGATCCAGGCCGTGGCGGCCTCTCGCTGTACGACCGATGCCTCGGCCGTTGATAGTGCTTGGGCCTGTTCGATGCCGCGATCAGCCACGGCCTGGCGCGCTTGACGCTTGGCACGGGCGGGGAATTCCTGCATCACACCGATCTGCTTCATGGTCATGTCATCGGCGCGAAAGTCGAACGCGTCGGCGCCCGTGACGGGCCAGTTGGCAAGGCCGAGGGTCAGCTTCGGATCGGGCAAGGCGGCCGCGCGCACCGCTTCTTCGCGGGCGGCGAGGGTTTGCGATCGACGCGCAGCGAGTATCGGCGCTCGCTCTGTGGCCAGTCGCACAGCATCGTCAAGGGACAGTCCGGGGGGAGCGGACCAAGCAGGGGTGGCAATCAGACCGAGGACCAGCACCAAGGCGGCCCAACGGCGTTGCCTGCACCAACGGTACAGGGGATAAAGGGCGAACATGAGACCTCCGAACACGCAACGACGAACATGCCGCCAGGAACGGCAGCGCGAGGACGGGTTGGGGTCGGGGTTTAGATCTGCAGGCTACAGAAGCGCTGCGACGGCGGTGGATCGGACCGGCAGGTAGGAACGTCTTTGTAGTACTGGGCTTCGGCGGGCGGCAACAAGGCCGCGCTCAAAGCGAAGTTCAGCGGCGGCAAGGCCAGTGAAGGTACCTGTAGGGCCTTGATGTCTTGGCTAGTGACGTGGTCACGCAGACAATGCTGGTCGCATAGCGCCGGCGCCTGCGGATCGGGCATCTCCATTCCTTCGCAGCCCGCCATGATCGTCCGGGGTTCCGGCGGCGCCTCGTTGATCGGGCACGCATACGCTGCTAGCGCGACCTGTTGGAACAACAATGCCAATAATGCCAGCCAAGCGAAGCGCAGCCGCAGTGACCGAGTCCGGAACTGGCGTAATTTCATCGGCGTTTCCCGCAGCACAACACTGTGCCATGGCGAACGAGCGCCATGGTCGGGATTCGCGCGAAACGGGCCAAGGACGAGGACATCGCTAAGAAGTGTACTGCGGACGAGTCCATTTGGAAGCGCGACGAATTCAGAAAGTTCCCGAGATCCAGCGGTTTCGTACTGGTCAAGGGCTGGCAGAAGGCGCCTGCGGGCTATCAGGCGGGATAATTCAATATTATCCCGTGTAAATTTATAGCCGAAGTTATGACCACTTCCGTACTTTATTGTTATGTAATTACGTGGTATGTAATACATTACGAAATAGTCGGAGAGGGCGATGGCACGCGGCGGCTTGTACAAGAGCGACATCCAGAAGGCCCGCGATACGCTGCGGGCGCAGGGCAAGCACCCGTCAGTGGACGCGGTGCGGGTGGCGCTGGGCAACACCGGCTCCAAGACCACCATTCACCGCTACCTGAAGGAACTGGAAGAAGAGGAAGGGCAAGGCCTGGGCGCCAAGGTTGCGGTCAGCGAAGCCCTGCAGGATCTAGTAGGCCGGCTCGCCGGGCGCCTGCACGAGGAGGCTGAGATCGTCGTCACCGAAGCACAGCAGCGCTTCGCGGCCCAGCTACAGGAGCGTACGGGCGCATTGGAGCAGGCTCAGCAGAAAACAGCCGCACTCGGCGATCAGTTGCAGCGGACCGAGACGATCCTGCAGGAAGAGCGCGCCGCCCATGCGTCGACCCAGCAGACCTTGGCCGATCGGGTGACCGAGGTGGCCCGACTCAATGAGCGCATCGCCGGCCTGACCGCCCGCCTGGGCGAGCACGAGGCCCATGCGAAGTCGCTGGAAGAAAAGCATGCCCACGCCCGCGACGCACTGGAGCACTACCGAACCTCGGTGAAGGAGCAGCGCGAACAGGAACAGCGGCGCCACGAGCACCAGGTGCAAGAACTGCAGGTCGCGCTGCGCCAGGCTAACGAGGCCCTGACGGCCAAGAACCACGAATTGCTCCAGCTCAACCGCGACAACAGCCAATGGCTGGAGCGCCACGGGCGCCTGGAGCGGGAGCTGACCGAAGTCCGCCGCGGCATCGAGGTCCAGCAAAAGGAACTGGACGCCTTGCGGCTGATGGCCGCAGAGCATCAGGCATTGCAGGGGCGGTGGGCCGAAGACGCACAGGCTCTGGAGAGGGCGCGGGCCGAGTTGGCCAGTGTTCGTGCCGAAGCGGCCAAGGAGCGGGAACGCCGCGAGCAGGCCGAGATCGAGGCCTTGCGTGCCGGCGTACGACTGGAAACACTGGAACAACTACTGGTGCAGCTGAAACCCGATCAGGCCGCTGCCGACACCGCGTCAGGCGAAAAGGGGCGGGGTCGTGGATAGCCTCGACAAGGTACCATTTTTTTCCGACATCCTCATGATTCATAAGAGGAAATCTGATTCTATGGGGCATTTTTACACGTATCTCGGCTGAATCCCTGGAAGGTCTAGCCCGCGATCAGGGCGCATCCGATAGTCGCGCCGCGGGGTTGTTCACCGCGCCGCCTTGCTGGAAGTACCCAATCACACTGGCTACCGAGAGGTGATCGGTCATCGCCATCAGGGCGGGCAGGGCCACGCCCTGGCGCGCCCCTTCGGTGATGAAGCCCGAGCGCAGGCTGTGCCCGCCAAAGTCTCCCTCCAGGCCGGCCAGCGCGGCACGGCGCTGGATGACCAGGGCGATGGCGCGATCACTCAACGCCGGGCCGACCCGGTTACCCCACACCCGGCGAAACAGCGCCCCTTCGGCGAGCTTGGCGGCGTCCAGCCATGCCTGCAACGCGGTCGCGGCCGCGCCCAGTAGCGGCTTGTCCGGACTGCCGCCGGCCTTGGGCCCGTCCTGCAGGGTCTTGCCCTGGTCCAGGTGGTAGACAAAGCCGCCCTCGGGCAGCGCACGCAGATGGGCCAGGGTCGCGGCCGCCACCTCGCTGCGACGGCGACCGCCCGTAGCAAAGCCGAAGTAGAGCAGGGCACGATCGCGCACTCCGGCCAGGTCGGGGCCGCAGGTGGCCAGCAGCGCGTGCAGCTCCACCCGGGTGATCGCAACCTTCTTGCGTGGGCGCTCGCCACGCTTGTGCGCGGTCCGGCGGGCGCTGGCCAGCAGCTGGCGCACCTCGGCGCTGTCGATGGGGTTGGCCAGTTGCTGCAGCTGATGGACCTTGCTCAGCACCGAGACGCGGTGGGTGAGGGTGGCCAAGCGCCACGGGCCGGGGCGGCTCTTCAACCTGGCCGCCACCAGCGCCTGGTCCAACGCGGCCGGCAACTCCCAGCGCACGCCCTCGGCGGTGTCGCGGGCCACGTGGTCGACGATGAACTGCACCACCGTTGCCGTCGGCACCGGCAGCCGCAGCGACTGGCCGTAGCGGCCCTGGTACCAGCCGGCCCAGTAGCGCAGGGCGGTGCGGTAGCTACGGGTGGTATTGGCGCTGCGCGCCGCCGCCAGGATCTGATCGGCGGCGGTGGCGGCCTGCGCCGACAGCCGGGCCGGCTCGGGCAGGGCGAGCGTCCGATCAACGGTCGTAGAAGTGATGTTTTTCATATGTACTATGTATTCCTCGCTACACAGTAGCTTCGCTACTTCCGATAATTCTACATTATCGGAAGTGCAGCGCCTGCCGCCGTAAGTTTGAACCCAGGAGACCCGCATGGCCCGTGGCCTGACCGAGTTGGATGTGCATAACGCCGCCGATGACCTCGTCGCCGGCGGGGAGCGGCCCACCGTGGAGCGCATTCGTGCCCACCTGGGGACCGGCTCCCCCAATACCGTGACCCGTCACTTGGAGACCTGGTGGGCCAGCGTCGGCGCACGCCTGCGCCAGCGCGCCCAGGAACAGGGCCGCCCGGACGTGCCGGCGGCGGTGGACGCGTTGGCGCAACGCTGCTGGGCCGCCGCGCTGGAGGCCGCCGCCGAACACGCGCAGGCCGTGGTGGCCGGCGAACGCGCCAATCTGCAGGCGGCGCAGGCCGCCCTGGCCAGCCAGCAGGACGTGCTGGCTCAAGAGCGCAGCCAGGCGCTGGAGCAACTGTCCCAGGCCCAGCACCAGGCCCGCACAGCCGAGGCCAGCGCAGCCGCCCTGCGCGAGCAGCTGCAACAGCTGCACAACCAGCGCGACGACCTGCTCCGGCAACGCGACGGCGCGTATAGGCGTAACGAACACCTGGAAGGTCAACTGGCCGCGCTGCGCACCGAGCTGGCGCAGAAAGCCGACCAGCACAGCGCCGAGCGCGATGAGCTGCTGGCGCACCTGCGCGCCACCGAGGACCGCGCCGTGGCCGAGGTGGACCGGGCGCGCCAGGCCCTGCAGCAGCTTCAGCACAGCGTCACCACACAAGCCCGCCAGCAACAGCGTGAGCTCAGCGAGCTGAGCTCGGCCCGTCAGCAGGCCGAACAGGCCAGCGCCCAGGCGCTGCGCGAGCGCGACATCCAGCGCGCACTGGCCAGCGCCTATGCCAGCCAGCTTGAGCGCCTGGGCGATCTGCCCGAGCAGGTGCGCGCTGCACTGACCCCGCCGGCAGCGCCGGTGCCAACCAAACCCAAACCGCTCCGCAAGGCGCGCCCGCGGTAGGCCGATGACCGCTGCGAGCAGCCCCTCCCGCGCGATCACCCGCCGGCGGGGCAGGGCAGCGCTCCCGCCGCCACTCCACTGGCCCAACAGACCCACCAGGCACCCGATCAATGATGAGCAATGCCCAGTTGAACCGGATCCCCAGCATCGAACTACAGCTGTTCAAGTGGATCTCGCTGGTCGATGCCGCCGAGATCCCCGACTGTGTAGAGCTCAAGCGCGCCGGCACCCGGATCTGGATCAAGCACGCACGACAGCCGTTGGCCGGGTTGGGGGATGCGGTTCCGGTACTGACCCTGAGCAATATCCAGCTCAACCCCCGCCTCAAAGGCCGCGGTTGGCTGACCGAATTCATTGAGCTGTGCGATACCTTGATTCCGTGGCCGGCGCTGTTCGTGGAGCGCGTACAGAATCCCCGGCTGCCCGCCTTCCTCAGACGCAAAGGGTTTATCGAACTGCAGCACGCCAATTTCTATCGTCCATCCAAGGCCTGGCGGGCGTGCCATGACTGGTCGGCTGACCACGCCCTGGCTGCACAGCAACACGCCGACCGGGCACACGTACGGCCGCTGTGGGACGACCCCGATGCCATCGCCCAATTCATTGCACAACGAAAGGAGACACACCGATGACAACCACCATCTCCCGACGCGCGCACGCAGCCGACATGACCATGCTCGCGCTCTTCATCGCGCTGTTTCCGATCATGTCAACGCTGCATGCCCGGGTACCGAGTGAGCTGTATCACGTTCTGGCGGGCCTGCTGCTCGGCGGGATCGCCGCGCTCAGCCACGCCTTGCTACACGATGGCTTCGTGCGCTGGCGCTACGCCGGTGTGGCGGGCATTGAACGCTCCCGTTCGCTGCGGGTGCTGCTGCTGGGAATGGTGTACCCCGCGCTCGCGCTGGTCAGTGGCGTAATTGCACTGGTGGGCACCGCACCCAACGTCGGCCTGCACTACGCGATCGGCTTCTCCGCTGGCGGAGCGGTGATGGGCTGGCGCGCCAAGGCGGCGCTGGCTCACAAGCGAGCGCTGGGCCTTTAACGACGTCTAGCGGCGATCTGCTCTTTGCGTGCAATGCAGGACACCATCCACCACTGGGGGCCGCTGCAACCAGCGCGGTGCCACCTGGCGGCATTACTGCCTGGCCGGCACGCGACCGTACGTCACCGACGCCTGACCGGCATCCTCCCCAGGCCCTGACAGGGGTATTCCATGTCAACTTTCCACCCTGCTGACCCCGCTGACGGGCAACCGCGCCCGCAATCGCCGTTGTCTTTGCTCAGCGTCCCGTTTGAGCCGGGACTGCTGAGCGCGCCCGGCTGGGAGGACGGTCTGGCCAACCTGGACTGGACCGAAAACGACTGGGACCTCGCCCAGCGGATTGCCCAACGCGCCACCCAGGCCCAGCAGAGCGGCCAGGCCACCGCCTCAGCGCTTCTGCAGTTTGTCGCCAGGATCAGCTCAATGAGCCTGCAGGTCGGCGGCACCACCCTGTTCATGCCGCGCATCATCAGCCCCGAGGGATCCTCCGCCGGACTGGACCACATCAGCGCCAATGACCTGCAGGCGCTGACGGCGCTTGCGCGTCAGGCACCAACTGACTGGCTCACCGCACGGTGCGCCGACATCGCGCTGGCGACGAACCGGATCACGGGGCGGGACATCCAGCAATTGGCAGCGCTTGGGGCGCGCAGCTACCTCCGTCTGGCACAGCGTGCCGCGGCCAAGGAGATCACCCCGCAGGCGGTAGATCACCTGCGTAGAGCCCTGGATCTGGGCTGGCGCGGCCTGCGCAAGGATGATGCCTTCCAAAGCGAACTCTGGCTGACCTTCATGGTCATGTTCCAGTCGGTACTGGATGGCCCGATGAAGGGGTTGGCCAACCGTTTCGCCGACGAGCTACTCCGTCGCGCAGACGCAGAGCACACACAAGCGGCCGCCGCGTTGCTGGAGTCCACCGCCGCAGGGATGGACCCATCTGCGGACATCGACAGCGAGCTGACCCACCTGCTGTTCCAGCTGGCAAGCCGCCTGTGGCTGTCCCTCAACCTTGTCGAGCGCAGTCGCCAGGCCGGTCGGAAGGCAGGGGAATCACTGGTGGTACGCGCCGGCCGCGCCAGCTCGGCCATGGTCGCGTCGTACTGGATGGCCCAGGGCATTGCCGAGCTGCGGCAGAATCACGCGCCACGCGAGCGTATTCGCGAGCTCCAGCGCGACCTGGAGGACGTGCGCCTGCGCATCAACGACGAAATGGGGGAGGTGGCCATTCCAGTGGACACCCGTCCCATCCACGCCTGGGTGGACGAACACCTCGCAGCGACGGACTATCCAACCTCGCTGATGCGAATTGCGTTCAGCTTCACCGACTATTCGGACTTCACTACCGAAGTGGAACACGCCAAAGCACTCAAGGCAGACTACTTCAGCGCTTGGTTTGGCAGCACTGAGCTGGACGCCGACGGCGTACCGCTACGCTCGCACCCACCGTTTGATCCCACGGATCCCGCACACCTCGAAACGGCTGCGGTCGAAAATGTCTGCCAGACCCGCTACACCTTCTTGCTGGCACCATTCATTCTAACCAGCGTGCGAAAGCTCTCTGAGCGATTCAGCAGCTCCTTCAATGACGTTCTGTCCTTCGTGGGTAGAAGTCCGGGCGCTCCCGAGGGGCACCACAAGCAGATCGCACGGGGCTTGGTGGCAGGCCTGCAGCATGAGTGGGACACGACCGGGATCAACCTACTTCCCATGGTCGAGCCGATGGTTCGTGCTCAGCTGAAGGCGCACGGCATCAACACCTTGGTGCTCAACAAGGTGAAAGGCGAACAGGAGCGCTCGCTGTCAGAGCTATTGGAGCTTGATGACGAGGTCGGCATTCTTCCGCGCGGCCTGAACTTCGAGCTCAAGGCCCTGATGACGCACCGCGCAGGCTGCAATCTCCGCAACCGCTACGCTCACGGACTACTAAGCGATCAACAGCTTGGGACCTTCCCCATTGTCATCACGTGGTGGGTCGTACTCAGGATGGTGTTGGACCCTTACCGCTGAAGTGGGCAAGCAGCGGCGCGAAGGCGCTGTTGAGACGCCTCTCTCGCTAGATGTCCCTTGCTGTGCAATAGGCCGTTATCTGCCTGACGGCCTCGCGGGCGTACCGCGTGACCCCAATCAGCGTGGCAGAGGCCATGCCGTTCCAATCCCCGTATCCCAACAACCAGACCGAGGGCACCGCCACCGCTCGCAGGCCGCTGCCGTCGACCTCCACCTGGCCCTTCGGGGGTACCAGGTCCAAGCCCTTCAGGTGCGACAACGCCGGGCGGAAGCCAGTGCACCAGATTACCGCATCGAACACCCGCTCGGTGCCATCGGCCCATTGCATGCCGGTGTGGGAGAAGCGGGCCGGCGGTGGCACGGCGGCAAGCACCCCTCGCGCCCGTGCGTCGAGCACCGGCGGCACCATCACGATGTCGCCGAAACCGCCTGACGGCAGCTCGGGCTCCCTGCCTTCCTGTTGCGCCTTCCATCGCTCAGTGGCGCGTTCGAACAGCACGCGGCCATCGACGTCATCGGCCAGGAACGCCGGGTCGTGCTGGGTGATCCAGGTGGTTTCAGCCACCATCGATACTTCGGCCAGAATCTGCGCACCTGAATTGCCACCGCCCATGATGGCCACCCGCATTCCGGCAAACGGCGCAGCGATACTGTAGTGGGCAGAGTGCAGCTGGATCCCGGCAAAGGAGTCCAGCCCCTCGTACTCAGGGGTGTAGGGTTCTCCCCATGTTCCGGTGGCGCTGATCACCGCCCGCGCCAACCATTGCCGACCGTCGCTGGCCTCCACCCGCAGCCGTTCGCCGACGCGAGTGATTCGTTGCACGCGGATGGGGCGAATGATCGGCAGCGCATATTTCTTTTCGTACTGCGCCAGGTAGGCCAGCACCTCCGCACGCGCAGGGTAGGGGCCTTGGCTGGCGGGCATGGGCCATCCGGGAATGGAGCTCCAGCCCGCCGGGGAAAACAGATGCAGCGATTGCCAGGCATGCTGCCATGCGCCGCCGGGCGACGCTTGCGCATCGAGAATCACATAGGACAGCCCGCTGCGTCGCAGGAAATAGCCGGCCGAAAGACCCGACTGGCCACCTCCAATAACCACCACATCGACGCTGTCCATCGGTGCTCCCTCGCGCCGCCGCACTCAGGCGGCGCTCTTACGCTGCTGTTGATCGGAGATCTTGAGTGCATCCAGGTAGCGCTCCGCATCCAGTGCGGCCATGCAGCCGAACCCGGCCGAGGTGATGGCCTGGCGGTAGTGCTGGTCGGCCACGTCGCCGGCGGCGAACACGCCCTCCACCGAGGTCTGGGTGGCATTGCCGCCTAGGCCCGATCGGATGTCCAGGTAGCCGTTGTTCATGGTCAGCTGGCCCTCGAACAGGCTGGTGTTGGGGTGGTGGCCGATGGCCACGAAGAAGCCGTGGGCGTCGATGTCGCGGGTGCTGCCGTCCAGGGTGGACTTCACGCGCACGCCGGTGACGCCGGCCTCATTGCCCAGCACTTCATCCACCTGGTGGTGCCAAACGGTTTCGATCTTGCCTGCGGCGACCTTGGCGAACAGCTTGTCCTGCATGATCTTTTCCGCCTTCAGGCTGTCGCGGCGGTGGACCAGGTAGACCTTGCGGGCGATGTTGGACAGGTACAGCGCTTCTTCCACGGCGGTGTTGCCGCCGCCGACCACGACCACGTCGTGGTCACGATAGAAGAAGCCATCGCAGGTGGCGCAGGCCGACACGCCGCGGCCCTTGAAGGCCTCTTCGGTCGGAATGCCCAGGTACTTGGCGGTGGCGCCGGTGGCGATGATCAGCGCGTCGCAGGTGTATTCGGCGCTGTCGCCGATCAACTTGAACGGGCGCTGGGTCACATCGGCGGTGTGGATGTGGTCGAAGATCACTTCGGTCTCGAAGCGCTCGGCGTGGGCCTGCATGCGTGCCATCAAGTCCGGGCCCATCAGGCCGTGGGCGTCACCCGGCCAGTTGTCCACCTCGGTGGTGGTCATCAGCTGGCCGCCCTGCTGCAGGCCGGTGATCACCACCGGGTTCAGGTTGGCCCGGGCGGCGTAGACGGCTGCGGTCCAGCCGGCCGGGCCGGAACCGAGGATCAACAACGGGATGTGTCGGGTCGTGCTCATGATTCAATAACTCCGTGCGTCGGCAGGAAAGTAGCGCTTGCCCAGCCGCAGGGCGACGTGGACCAACAGGATCAGCACCGGCACCTCCACCAACGGACCGATGACCGCAGCGAAGGCGACCGGCGAGGCCAGACCAAAGGCGGCGATGGCGACGGCAATGGCCAGCTCGAAATTGTTACCTGCCGCAGTGAAGGCGATTGCGGTCGTGCGCGGGTAGTCCTTCGCAATGAACTTGCCCATGAAGAAGCTCAGCACGAACTGAATGATGAAATAGAGCGTCAGCGGGATCGCGATGCGCACTGCATCCATCGGGATGCGCAGCACATCTCCCCCCTTCAGGCTGAACATGGCAACGATCGTGAACAACAGCGCCGCTAGCGTGATCGGACTGATCGCCGGCAGGAACTTCTCTTCATACCAACGCACGCCCTTGCGCGCCTTGAGCCAGCGGCTGGTGAGGAACCCGGCGAGGAAGGGAATGCCCAGGTAGATCAACACCGCCTCGGCAATGGTCCAGAAGCTGACGTCAATTACGCTGCCCTGCAGCCCGAACACCGGCGGCAGCCACGACAGGAAGAACCAGGCATACACACTGAACAGCGCGATCTGGAAGATCGAGTTGAAGGCCACCAAGCCGGCCACATACTGCCCATCACCGCGGGCGAGCTGGTTCCAGACCAGCACCATGGCAATGCAGCGTGCCAGGCCAATCAGGATCAGGCCGGTCATGTATTCGGGGTAGTCGCGCAGGAACAGCACCGCCAAGCCGAACATCAGGAACGGACCGATGATCCAGTTCTGCACCAGCGAGAGCATCAGCACGCCCTTGTCGGCGAACACCTTGGGCAGCTCTTCGTACTTCACCTTGGCCAGCGGCGGATACATCATCAGGATCAGGCCAATGGCGATGGGGATGTTGGTTGATCCAATCGACAGGCTGTGGAGCGCGCTGGGCACGCCTTCGAACATCGCGCCCAAGCCGACGCCCAGGGCCATCGCCAGGAAAATCCAGAGCGTAAGGTACCGGTCCAGGAAGGACAGGCGGGGGGAATCAGCAGTCATGGCAGGTCTCGGAAAAGCGGTTAGTCGATCTGAGCGATCGGGTCGAGGCGGGCCTTCAGCGCCACGCGGTCGTCCCAGGCGCTGTCAGGAATCTCCAGGAACGCCTGCAGGCGTCGCTTGATGGTCTGATGGGCACGGTCAAAGGCTTCTGCCTTCTGCGCATCCGAACCTTCCACGCCGGCCGGGTCGAACAGGCCCCAATGCACGCGGACGAAGTCACCAAACACCACTGGGCATGCCTCGGCCGCCGCGCTGTCACACACGGTGACGATCAGGTCCATGGCAGCGGCATCGGCTTCGGCAAATTCGTCCCAAGACTTGCTGCGCATGCCCTCGACCGGGAAGCCTTCGCGCTCCAGCTGGGCAATGGCAAAGGGATTGACGCGACCGGCCGGCTGGCTGCCCGCACTGAAGGAGAGATAGCGGCCTTCGCCCCACTTTTTAAGGGTCGATTCGGCAAGTACGCTGCGGGCGGAGTTGCCAGTACACAGGAACAGAACACGACGGGTCATTTGAGCGATCTCTAAGAAGGGGGAGGTCAGCAGCCAGCAGGACGTTCGCAGGCTTGTTCATCGGCGCAGCAGTTTTCGGTCAGGTAGGCCACCAGCGCGCTCATCGCCTCGAATTCGGCCCGGTAGCAGATGGTGCGACCGCGCTGCTCGGCGGTGATCAGGCCAGCGGCCAGCAACTCCTTCAGATGGAAGGAGAGGGTGGCACCGGGAAGGGAGAGGGACTGGGCGATGTCGCCGGCCAGCTTGCCGCCACTTCCGGCCTGGACCAGCAGGCGGAAGATGGACAGCCGGGTGGCGTGACCCAGGGCGGCCAGGGCTTCGGTTGCGTTTTTATGTTCCATGATTCTAGAATAGTCGAATCAAATAGCCAGGACAACCCCCATGCAACACCTTCCCAATGTCGTCCCCGGTGCCTTGAACCCTCCGGTGGCCGAAAAGCTGAGCGAGCCGAATGTCGCGCCGCACCGTCCCCGCATCCTGATCTTGTACGGTTCCCTGCGCCCGCAGTCCTTCAGCCGCAAGCTGGCGTTGGAGGCGCAGCGGTTGCTGGAACATCTGGGCGCGGAGACCCGACTCTTTGATCCGCATGAGCTGCCGATGCTCGATTCGGTGCCCGCCTCCCACCCCAAGGTGCAGGAGCTGCGTCAGGCCTCCTTGTGGTCCGAAGGGCACGTATGGGTCAGCCCGGAACGGCATGGGACGCTGACTGCTGTGTTCAAGAACCAGATTGACTGGCTGCCATTGGAAGAGGGGAGCGTACGCCCGACCCAAGGTCGCACCCTGGCCGTGATGCAGGTCTGTGGCGGCTCCCAGTCCTTCAACGTGGTCAATGCGCTGCGCGTACTCGGCCGCTGGATGCGGATGGTCACGATTCCGAACCAGTCCTCGGTGGCCAAGGCCTGGCAGGAGTTCGATGACGAGGGGCGCATGAAACCGTCGGCCTACTACGATCGCGTCGTAGATGTGATGGAAGAACTGGTCAAGTTCACCCTGCTGGTGCGTGGTCGCAGTGACTACCTGGTTGATCGCTACAGCGAACGGAAGGGGGCTGTCGAAGCGGCCGGCCTGACCGCCGCGGCCGGCGTCATCGAGACCGCATTGAATGAAAAGGAGAACGCATGAACGCTGTCATCTATCACAACCCCGAGTGCGGAACCTCGCGAAACACATTGGCGTTGATACGCCACGCCGGCATTGAGCCGGAAGTGATCGAGTATCTGGTCGACCCGCCCAGCCGAGCGCGGCTTGTTGAGCTGATTGCCGCTGCTGGATTGGATGTTCGCGGTGCCATCCGCCAGAAGGGCACGCCATATCTGGAACTGGGGTTGGACGACCCCGCGTTGAGCGAAGACGCACTGCTGGATGCCATGCTGGCCAATCCTATTCTCATCAATCGGCCCTTCGTCCAGACCGCCATGGGCACGCACCTGTGCAGGCCCTCCGAGATGGTCCTCGACATCCTGCCAGCAGTGCACGAGCCGTTTACGAAGGAAGATGGCGAAGTGGTGATCGGCCAGGACGGAACGCGCCCAGTCAGCCGCAGAAGCTGCCCCGACTGATCGTTGCGCTGGAGGGGGCGTTAGTTCATTGGTTAATGACTGCTGAGAAGTTTTGGGCGTGACGACCTCCGCCGCTATAGTTGAGCTACAAGCACATCTAGGAGAGGCGACGACCATGAACCTGATGCAGGAAATGCTCCGCGCGTTCGTCCAGGGCGCAAGAGAAACGCCCGCTGGATTTTTCTCGCCGATCGTTGGGATGTGGCGGATCATGTCCACCCAGACCGACCGGGCAATTGCCCGACGCCAACGCTAAACCCTACTCAGTTTCGCCGTGAAACTCGACGCACGCAGCCCGCAAAACGCGGCACGGATCAGTGGCCAACATTTCGGCTGGAGTTGCACCATCGAGCATCGCGTGCGGAGTGAGGAACCACTCGACCTCACCCCAGCCTGTGGTGCGGCGCAGCCCGCCCGACTCGTGCTCGAACGGGCCGAATTCGCGCAGAACCTCCAGAATCTCAGCCAAGTGAGCAACAGGCTGGCCATTGGCGTGGAACTGCCAAGTCGGATAGCGGTAGCCGGGCGAGGACTGGGTGACGTACACCCCTAATAGCTTGCCCGCGCGGCGCAACTGGCTGACAAGCTCACTACCGTTGGGAGCATCAGAGTCAAGCATGTGACCGACCTGCGCGGCACTCGGCCATTGCGCAGCAACTGTTTGGCGCGCCGTAGCCGCATCGCGGAGGATCCGTTGAGCCGGCGTAAGGGTGTCGAAGTGCATTCAGGCCCCTCGATCAATGATGACTACACAGGATGTGAGTCTAGCAAGCCAAAGTTTCGGCGGCGAATCTGCCACAGTCTCCGCCGTCGCTTGAGCCGCCGGGGTCTCAGCCGGAGAATCAGTGCGCACTGTTTGCCTGCTGCATGAGCTACTGGTGTAAGAGTGCCGCTGTCTACACGCTGCAAACGTGTGGGGGAAATGTCTCAATTCGCCGAGCTAGATGCGGTCATGTACACCGATGCCGCAAGGATGTTGGAGCTTGCGAATGAATAGGCAAGGGCACTTGAAGGGAGCCGCAATCGGCGCACAATGAGGCTCGGACGCCAGCTTCCGGAGGACCACAATGCCGACCTCAATCACGCAAGAGGAAGCTTTCTTGGCGCTTACCTCCCTACTTGAGAGGGGGAGGGTGACTAATCAGCGCAATCTTCGACAAGAACTCGGCGGGCGCGGCTCGGGCCCCACGCTAAAGCAGTACATCGATGCGTTCTACGCTCAGTTTGGCCATCTGATGGTGACGCCGCCGAACGCTGAACCTGAGGGCGCGGATGAGCATCGATCGCTCCGGCCGGATGATTTGGGTACGCCGGTATTGGCGGCAGTCACAATCCCGGTGGATAGTCCGTGGCGAAGACTCATAGATCTGCTCAGTGCTTGGGAATCAGACCTGCTGCGCCGAGAGGATATCCTGTCCAGGCGCGAGATCGAGCTGCGGAGTCAGGGCAAAAAAGTACAAACTTAGTTGCGCCTCCCAGCGAAAACGCAGTCGTACCGAAGAGTACAAATTTACTTGGCGCAGAAGTACAGATTTAGTTGTCCCGTCAATTGCCATGCGGAGCCGACAAAGCCAACGGCCGACCGATACAACATTTCGCATAATGTATATTATGTTCAAATCAAGATAGCCACCTAAGCGGCCAGATCCCAGACCGCCCCCAAGGCCACCTTGCCCACTCAGTCCCCGCAGCGCCGATAGTCAAACGGAATCCGCAGGATCTTCCCATCATCTCCCGGCCCGGAAATGCTTGCCTGCAATGACGCTCCATCTGTTGAGCGCTGTGAACTTGGTGCAGCTTGTGCGGCAACTTGTAGCAACTGATGCGCTGAGCTGCGTGCACTGCCAATGACTCGCTGTGACTTTGGTGCATCACCAATGGTAGGTCGCGAATTTGAAGCAACGCCAATGGCACATCAGGGCGCTTCATCTAGAGCTAGAGATGGTACCAAGGCAGCGCATTGGTACCATTTCCCCAAGCAACGAAGACATCTAGAGCTTGCTTTACGAAGCTGAGGGCGCCATCGAACTCAACCCTCAGCCGCTATGCTTGAGGATCCAGTCTCCAGCCGCCTTGCTGATGTATCCGTAGTATTCACCAGGCGGCACACGAGAGACGAAGATTCGATCATTCTTGTCGAGCTTTTGCTGAAGATCTGCGCAGAGCTGATGGGCTGTGATGTTCGCGGAAACCCAACGAACCGACTCCAAGGCCGCATCCGCTACATTCTGATAGCGCTCCAAGTGTTTAATGAACGCAGCTCTCTTGGCGTTGTAGTCCACTTCCTTGTTCAAGTTCCAGGTCACTACATAGACAGCCATTTCGATCCTTCGCGTCTGACACCCACTGTGTCCACGTGATCTTAGCAAGTGCGACGCACGTCCCGGAATGGGCGGCGATTACTGGCGCCGGAACACTAGAAAATCATCACCCTGCCCTATGAAATTCGACTTCCGATAAGATATATTTATCGGAACTCAGGCTATTTTTAAGCCCTACTTTCAACCACTTATGGGCGACCTTCTTCCAGCTCTGACCACCGCGGCTCCTGCCAATCCGACTGTGGCGCAGCTCTCGCAGTCCTCGGCGGACGCGGTGCGCGAAGTCTTCGCCGAAGCGGCCTCGGCCAACACCACGCGCAGTTACGCCACCGCCTTGCGCTACTGGGCGGCCTGGTACCAAGGCCGCTACGGAGCGGTCATCGCCATGCCGGTCGACGCGTCTTGCGTGATCCAGTTCATCATCGATCATCTGGCCCGGCGCTCAGGCGATGCCCTGACCTGGGAGCTGCCGCCGACACTGGATGCGCTTTTGGTGGAAGGCAAATTCAAGCAGCGCCAAGGACCGCTCAAGCTGTCGACCATCGTCCACCGCGTTGCGGTGCTCTCCAGCGCCCATCAATTGCTCAAGCTGGCCAATCCCTGCGAAAGCAGCGAGGTTCGGCAGCTGCTGGCCAAGGGCCGTCGCGCCGCACATAAGCGCGGCGAGCGGCCGAGCAAGAAGACGGCGATCACTGCGACCGAATTGATGGCGATGATTGCGACCTGTGAGGACGATCTTGTTGGGAAACGTGATCGTGCCCTGCTCTACTTCGCCTTCGCCAGTGGTGGGCGCCGTCGGAGCGAGACGGCCCATGCCGTCTTGAGCAAGCTTGCGCCGATCGACGGCGGCTACCTCTACCACCTGGACGTCGGCAAAACGCTTCAGGAGGGCGTCAAAGCAGGCGGCTCGCCGGACAAGCCCTTGTTAGGTCCACCGGCCGAAGCGCTTCGCACCTGGATCGAAGCGGCTGGACTGCAGGAGGGTGCCCTCTTCCGCCAATTGACACGCGGGAAAGTTGGGGCCGGCTTGTCACCCAAGTCGGTGGCCACCATCATCCAGAATCGCGCCCGCGCTGCCGGATTGGTGGGGAGCTTTGGCGGTCACAGCCTACGATCGGGTTTCGTAACGGAAGGTGCTAGGCAAGGAATTGCCCTGCCAGCCATTATGGCAATGACCGATCACCGATCGGTGGTCAGTGTCATCGGCTACTATCAGGCCGGTGCGGCCGAAACGAATCCGGCGGCTCGAATGCTGGAAGCTGCCGCAAGGTCAAGTGCCGAGCGCCCCATAGGGCGGTATGGAGACACGACGAGCACTGAGTCCTAGGCAATCGTGCGGTCAAACTAGTAGAAGTATCCTTTGATCGTCGCGGCTTCGCTGCGATCTATCACTGTCGGTCTCTGATGATCTCCCGTCGCAGTCGGCCCTCACGTCACGGAGATCGGGTGATCTGTGCCCGATGCTTGAGTCGGCCGTCTCCAGTAAATCGCGCGCGGCTACACCAAAGATCCTGCGATGCTTGGCGGTGCGAAAGGCAATGGCCACTCGACCCTGACGTCCGATTTGCCGCTCTCGCATGGCAAGAAGAATCCCGTTTATGCGGTCATGGTCGAAGGTCCGGACGGCACCAGATTGCAAGCAGAAGCGGAGCTTCGTCTCGACCACTTTCGACCTGGCGGCTACAAACTGATTGCCTATCTCCCTAGACTCGATAAAGCTGATGTGCCCGTGATTAGCAAAGTCTGGAAGGTGTAAGTCGAGCCTCCGTTTCGGGCCGACAGCTGCCATGCTTCACCCCCGATAATTCCCCCTGCCCCCCCCTTTTGTTCCGTTGATGTCCGCCTGCGGCCACATGCGTCCGATCAGCTCCTACGGACAAATGTCAGCCATGGGCTGAACAGCCGTTCTCGCGTCCGTGCGAGTGACCGATGTGATCGACGACGGATATACTTCGATTCACAATGCCGCTCGATGCGGCGACGGCATACCCGCTGGTGCTCGACGCCCCCGGGTTATGCTGGAGCGGCTCCCTTTTCTCAGGTTCGCACCCACTACCCAATCCATATTTATGGCCTCGAAAGCGCCCAAAAATTCGCAGCCATCCGCTGCTACAGCTCCCGCAACGGCACCGGCGGAGGGCGAACGCCGAGCGCTTCGTGGATACGTCGGCCAGTACGAGCGCGCGGGCGCTGCCATCTATGCCGCGCTTGAGCGCGACGAGCTGCTTTGGATTGGCGTCGCTGACCGCAACGCGGGCATTGCGGACGACCTGGTACTAGGATTCGATGGATTGGTGGTCGGTCACCAGTTCAAGACGTCCAAGTTCCCAGGCACTTTCACTGTTGAGACGCTGTTTACTGGTGCCAATGGTCTCTTGAAGCCCCTAGTTCAAGCTTGGCAGTGCCTGTCCAAGGACAACCCAGGAAGTCGCGTCGAGATTCACTTGGTCGTCAACGACTTTCCATCGGTTACCGACAAGCCAGGCGACGGCAGGCTACGGCACAGCGCTGCATTTCTCGAGGAGTTCCAACAGCATCCAAATCGGTCGCTGTCGGATTGGTCCGCGCGAGGATGGAGCCGACTGATCGACCACCTGCGCCGCGAAGCCGGCTTAAATGATGACGACTTCGAACAGTTCATGCACGCCCTGCGCGTGGTGTGCGGAGCTGCAGCGAACTTCATCCAGTCGCACAAGCTGAATGCGGAGCAGGCGAGACAGGCATGCGAGATTGCCAGCGTGCTGCCCAAGCTAGTCGCCGATGAACGCGACAAGGACAGGTGGACGCGTGACGAGCTGCTTCGTGAGCTTGGATGGCGCGATCCCGCCAAGACTTTGCTCATCCATCGGTTCCCGGTCGGCGCCTATGTCCAGCGCAATCGGGACACTGAGGTCAAGCTACTAGCAGCGCTTCATGCCTCCAATCACGGCTACGTCTCACTCATAGGACCACCTGGCTCCGGAAAATCCACTCTCCTGCAGGTTGCGCTGGCCACTGAAGCAAGTGTCCGGCTCGTCCGTTACTTGGCGTACGTGCCGGGCGCGGCTCAAGGCGTGGGTCGTGGGGAGGCCGACAACTTTCTGACCGACGTAGGTACGCAGCTGCGAAACAGCGGTTTAGTTGGACTTCGTCTTCGCGATGACTCGCTATCTGAGCGCCGCGAACAGTTCGGCGTCCTGCTATGGCAGGCTGGTGAGCGCTTCACTCGCGAAGGGATCCGTACAATCATCGTTGTCGACGGGCTAGACCATGTGCCACGCGAAGAACGGCCGACCAATTCGTTTCTGGGAGAGCTTCCTCTTCCCGCGGCAATCCCGAACGGGGTCGTGTTCGTGCTCGGCACGCAACGGTTGGATCTCGCTAATCTGAAGCCCGCCGTAAGAGCGCAAGCGGAGAAGAGCGAGCGACAGGTTCTCATGGGGCCTCTCGGTCGCGAGGAACTCACCTGGATGGCGGATGCGCTAGGCTTGCCTGCCGAGATTCCAAGATTGGATCTCAGCAATCTCACGCATGGCCACCCGCTGGCAACGCGCTACTTGATTCAGGCACTGCTGCACGCTGACGAAGCTAGTCGCAAGCACCTTCTTAGCGGCGGGATGCCGTTCGACGGCGATATTGAGACTGTATATTCAGCTGCTTGGCGCGAGATCGCAAACGATGTCGATGCCATGGATGTGCTGGGCTTCATCGCTCGGGCTGAGGCACCCATGGACCTGCGACTGCTGGCCACGATGGTCAAGGAGTCCTCGATTGAACGCGCCCTGGTCATTGCGCAGCACCTGCTCCGCAGTTCATCCCGGGGATGGAGCGTCTTCCACAACAGCTTTAGGCTATTCGTCATCGCTCAACCGCGAACCCGCCTCGGGAGCGTCGACGCTGAATACTCGCAGCGCGTATACCGCAACCTTGCCCAGTTGGCGAAGAGCGCGCCACCTGAATCGGCACAGTACTGGCTTGAGCTGCGCTACCGCGCCCGTGCTGGCGACGGTGCCGATGTACTGGCATTGGCGATGCCCGCTCGCTTCAGGCAGCAGCTGGCTGACGGGCGTTCTATCGCCGAGATTCACGCCGACATCCGCCTCGCCCTGCTGGCAGTGCGTGAAACGCACGACGCGACCGCCTTTACACGGCTGCTGCTGTGTCGTGACGAAGTGGATCGGCGCAAATCAGCCCTTGAGTACGCCAACCAACTCCCGCTGGCTATGCTGGCGGTGGGGAACATTGAAGCAGCCGTCTCCCTCGTGCAGGACTTCCCCAGCCAGGGCTACGAGGTCGTCGACGCCCTACTAGCGCGAGGCGACTTCGACCGCGCGAAGGAGCTGTTTGAAAGCCTCGAACCGCTATCGCAGCTCCATACGCCCAAGTTCAGAAACTACGGGCACCAGCACAACATCAAGGAATTCGAAAGATGGGCAATGCGCGCCGTCCACTTCCGAGACACCGAGCAGATCCAGATAGCGGTTGATCATCTCGCCGCAGAGGGTCTACGGGAGCCGGAAAAGGTGGATCCGCAATCTGCCGTCGCGCTGCGGCTGCATCTTAGGAGGGAAGCCGCAAAGGCGATGCTCGTTCAGAAGATTGGCTCCGATCCTCAAGAACTATGTAGCAAGCTCGGAGTAGCCAACGAAGATAAGCCGTCGGTGATGGTTCACGCAGGGCTTGCGGCCAGTCGACGTGGCGACGTTGGGCAAGCGCTTGCGCTGTTTGATAGTGCCGTCGCTCTTCCCGGGTTCGGGGAGGTACCAAACGGCTACCGTCGTCGGATGGCGCTGATCGCATTCGAAGCTGGCCGTCGTGACCTAGCCGAGGCCCTGTTCGACAAGCTGGTCGCACCGATGATCTCCATGTGCGACGACAAGACGGACCTGGCTGGGCTGGGCAATCTGGTCGGCGCAGTGATGCATCACGCGAGGCTTTGCACGCTGCTCAAGAGGCCACTGCCAAGCGTGACACCGTCGAAGCACACCTTCCTTCATCCACTCCAACAGCACGCTTCAACGATAGGTGTGCTTCTAGCTCGCGCTGCCGACGTCAACGGGTCCTTATCGGCAGGCGGCATCCAAGGCATAGCCCGCACGTCCCTTGGGTATGTCCTACGTCTCGCATCAGAAGGCGGCAGCGAGTCATACCGTATCCAGCAGTCTTTGAAAGCGATCCCCACGCTCGTGCAAGCGCTGCTGAGGCTCGGCGCCGAGCGCGGTGAGACTGAATATCGCGCGGTACTTCGGGAGGTTGACTCAGCCATCGCCTCATCGGCGTCGAAGGGAACTGCTTACCTGCGACGCAGATTGGCTGTCGATGCATATCGCATTGACGGTGATCGTGCGGCGGCGGCGGATCGGCTTAATGCCCTCGTGGCGGAGCTTAAAGAAAGTACACCAAGCGAGCAGATCGACGGGCTAGCGAATCTAGCCATCGCGTTGGCTGCGGTCGGGGAGTTAGAGCGGGCGAATCAGTTGCTGGCGACAGTTCCTGAGCAATGCCTTGGCTATGCCTTGGCCCCCAAGAAAGACCCGCAGTATGCGATCTGGCGAAACATTCTAGCTCTCGCGAACGCAGCTGACCCGGAAAGCCGTGTCAAGCGGGTCTCAGACCTGATGCGTCAGGTCGGTGGCATGACCAAAACGGAAGGGTCGTCGGCCGCGCATCGCCTTACGATGGCACTGATTAAGGAAGCGATGCAGGTTGGACCTCGCTTCGGCTTCGAGGTGTCAAAAACACTGGCGGATTGGCATCTAATCGGCTGGCCGAATCGTGTCGACCTGCTCATGACGGGGATGGTCAGGCGAAACCCTGAACTCGTCTTGGCATGCGCGACCGTCTGGTGCGGTCTGTGCCTGCCATTCTATATGGAACCGCACTACCGGGATCCGTCCCATGTTGGTGACTTCATCGACGCCTCCGCGGACGCAGCCGGCCCTGACCAGATTGAACCGCTCGCTCTGATGCTGGTTGGGGCGGTCGAGGTAGCCAGCAGAGCGCACGAGAGAATCGCGCTGCTCCAGCGCATTCACAAGGCTTCCGGAAAGCATGGACTCTCGTCGCCTGAGCTCGAAGCCGCCATCGCCCGGTGGACGCCAGAAGCGCCGGAGCCTCGACACTCATATACACCTAACAAGTACGCCTCGGAAGCTACTCTCGAGGATCTTGAACTCGCGTTTGAAGCAGATAGCGACGAGCTGAACCACAACGCCCCGGACCGTTTCGAAGATCTGGCAGACACAGCTCCGCTTCATCTGGCGCGAAGGGTCTTTGAGCGCTGGCAGGTATTGCAGGACAACGCACGCTGCCGCTTCCTGATGGTGGAGCGGTTTGCTGCGGCCGATGAGGTCGATTACGCCAAGAAGCTTATGCAAGGCTACGAGACAAGCAACGACCCCTGGAGCTCCTGGAGCCAGTGGATGGGTGGCGGCAGGTTCTTCTACTTTAAGGCGAAGAAGCTTCTGCACGGATCATCCACATGCCTTGCGGCCTTCGAGAACATAGTCGATTCAGTGACGACGGGCCAGGAGAATACCCAGGCACTGCTCACAGAGCTGGATTCGATACTGCCGGTCATCAGCTTGACGCCAGACTGGCCGGCTATCTGGTCGCTGCTTGAGGAGCAGATGACCTGCACTCGCGAGTTCCAGTTGGGGCGGCCCTTCCAGTCGAGCGAGCTACCACTCAGCGACACGGACCTTTTGGAGGATTTGCTGCACTTTGCCTATCGGCTTCCCATTGCAGAGGTTCAGCGGCACGCGCGCAATTGCGCGCTGAGCTTGGCAAGGCAAGCCGGACAGGGTCAATCTTTGTTCACATCTCTTATCCGGCGACTTATGGACGGTGAGTTGGACGCCCCCTTGCAGGCACTCGGAACGCTGCTCGCTGCCGACAGCGCGAACCTCGAGCCCGTATTGGGCCGCGCCGTAGCTGCAATGGTCAGTCACCGTGACATTGCGGTAGCCGAGTCAGCCACGCTCTTGTCGCATCGGTGGGGGCTGGCTGTCTCTTTGGACGCGACGCCACTGCCACTCTTCTATCTCCTCGAATTCAGTGACCTGCCAGAGAGCGACCAGGCATTCACGGACGAGAGAACTGGTGCAATGCGCGTCGAATCGCCGCTTGGCTGGACTCGTATGTTGCGCTCGACGGCACGTCACATTGCAAAGGCGGCAGACATCGAGGAGATGACAGTCCGCCGGCGCGCGGCGATGTTCATCCAGGATTGGGGTGGACTTGAGGCCTTCGGGCCCTCTGGTGTCAAAGAGCTTGAGGCTCAGCTTCGTGTCCTTGATATGCAGATCACTTACATGAAGCCACACGCCTACATTGCCATTGCTGCCCTTCGCCACGTCGCAGGGGAACTGCGCCTGGCCGGCAAGTTGGAGAGCCGGGACAGTCCGATGCTGTTGGAGAAATTGGGCTACCCCCTTCCGCCTCGGCCATTGATGCTCCCGCGAGTTCGTCCCGAGTGGATTCGAAGGCCGCTGATTGACCGAAGTGCCGGTTGGTCCGAGCGAGAGCAGAAGTGGATTGACGAGGTTGACGGCGATGTTGCCCCTTTCCTGGCGCACTGCGACGGCCAAGTCGTGGCCGAGGTGTCTCGCTTCCATATCCACAAGGCACGACTGTCAGAGCACCGCTTCTACCGCTTTAGAGCACCTTGGGCAGAGACTGATAGTGAAGACTTCGACGATTGTTACGCCAAGCTGCCCATCGCTGTTTGGCTAGGCCAGTACGTCCCACTCGACAATGATCTGGCACCAACGCTGGTAAGGCGAGTTGTCTGCTCCGTGGACATGGGCTTTGACACAGCGGCCAATCCGTTTGCATTATGCCCAAACTGGGTTGAGGGGCTTCGCTGGCGCGCTCATGACGAGACACCGAGCGTATTCTTCGATGCGAGCGGAACGGTGGTCGCAGAGCTTCACTGGTGGCGTGACGCCGGCCCGGTTGGAATCGATGCGGATTCTCTGTGGGGCGAGGGTTGCTACCTCGTTGTGACGCCGGCTGGCCTGGAGCAACTCACCGCCGCTTGTGGGAAAGAGTCCTTAGCCGTTAACGTGTTCGCAAGCAGGCATATAGAGCAGCCGAGTAATTGCGGGCAAACTCTCCTAAGAACGGCGAAGGGCGGATACTCGGTCTAAGGCCATCCATACTCCGCTTCGATCCTAGACGCTTAACTACAGGCTGTTATCGCTGACGACAGCCCTTCTGGCGTAAGAACTGGAAGGACCGCTATGCGAGCGCAGCCTGCACCCACGCTGCCACGCCGCCCCGCTACCCGTTGAGGTAGTCGGCCTGCATACGCCCACGGCCCAGCAGATCCGACTGGGCCATGTTGGGCGTCACAACCTGGAGCGGCTCACCTGGCGATGCCAGCTGGCCCCATATCGGCTGGACATCGAATTCACAATGAGCCAACAGGACCGAGTATCTATGCGGGGCGCAACACCAAGATGACTAGCCGGCTCCATCTCACCCATACGCATCATTCAAAGCGCTGTTCCCGTCGACTTTGATCTTGCGCCTCCCGCTGTCGCTCTCTTCTCACTGTGAGCTCGACCCGTTCAAGCCTTTCCGCCGCAAGATTTCTCACTTCAGCCAATGGATGCTCCAGCAGCTCAGCAAAAGCTTTGGCCCGAATTTCTATGATGTCAGCCAACGAGCTAGACCAACTCATGGGCTGGATTCCGGCAAACATCACATCGACGATGCATTGCTTGTCCACTGCGGCTTCCAGCAAGCCTTTGATGGACGCACTGAGGACAACGCGTTTGGGATGCTCTAGTGGTATATCGCTTGCCTCTACAGTTGAGTAGGCGCAAGTCGCTGCAGCAACGCGCACGATCCGATCTTGATCGCCACGACACCAGGCAACCAGTCGATCCACCGGTATACTACTGAGTGACGGCGACGTACCTCCGAACCTATACTTGAAAAGGTGATCAATCAAACGACGCTCCCTATCGTCGCCCGTGAAGATCTCTCCAAGGACAATCTCCGGGAAGTTGCGGAATAGCGTTGTGATGAGGACTTCGAAGTCAGAGCTACGAATTCTGAGATCATCCAACCCTTCGCAAAGCAACCTCACGATCTCTTTGACTTCCTGTTCTGGAGCCGACTCAGATAGGCACTGCTGGGCGATGCGCTTGGTCCCTCGGATGCGCTTCAGTTCAGTCTGTCCGCACTTCCCCGCGAGTAGACCGCGAATGGCGACGCGCCCTGCCGAAAGGAGATCTTCATTCGGCGCATAGTTTCCGCCTCTCCCCGCGAAGAATCGCATTTCCAGCACACTAAGCGTGGTGTAGAAGCCATCGTGCCGCTGGTTCAATATGGTGAATAGTTCCGTGAGCTCGCTGTCGGTAAGGGACTCGTGCATGCGGCCATAGGCAAGCTGACCAAACCGCCACGCTTCGAACTCTTCCCCTCGTGCCAACTCAATGAGCATATTGAACCCCCATGGGCCAATCTTGATGGCGCTGAGCAGGTAGATGAAAAACGCCCGCAACAATGGATGATCCAGCACGCGCTCCAGCATCACCATGGCCAAGCCGGGGTCGATATCGTGCGCAGCGCTGATATAGCCTCGAAGCATCTGTGGATTGAGCTCCGCAGGCACTTGCAGTTGCACCAGGCTCAAGAGACGCTCATAAGTAGCAAGTAGGTCGACGCTGCCTTGCGCCAGCCCAATGCCGAAAGGATGCAGTGCATCGAACTCGCCCGACCAAATCCCTGGACCCAATCGCTCTAAGCAACTTAGCTCTGCTGCGGCCATCTCACCAAGAGAGATGATCTTCTCTTGGATCATCTCGTCACTGAAGGTTACTTGCTCCCCCCTACTCTCGATGTGATCCCAAGTATTGGACAGCACATAGGCCTCGATCTCCGAATAGAGGTCGGATGGTGCCGCAACGCGCGAAAGTGACTCCAGCCGAGCCAGTAGGTCGGGATGAGCTGAGTCGCCATCGAAGCCAAGCGTCTTCTTTACCGAGACCCACATCTGCGGCCACTCCCCCTTCGAAGCATGATTTCTGACTATCTCCTCGAGATCATCAAAACAGCCCGCAAACGTCCATAGTTCCCGAAAATGACCTGCCAGGAGTGAGCGCGCCCATTCGCGAAGAGTCAAGTCATCGCATGTAAGCGCCGGTCGCAGCAAGTTCAAGAAGCCGACATACCACTCGAGCTCTTCGGCACGCGTTCGCGGCTGCCAGCCAGCATCACGTCTACGTGCACCGAAGTCGAACGCCGAGAAAGACGTCCAGTGCGTCGCTTCGAACGCAGCATGGAACAGCTCGGCTGCGATCTCGCGATGCCTCTCGGTGCCCGACTCGAGTAGCTTGCTGACAAACGCGCACCGCCGTTCTGGTCGCGCCAGCGTACCTGACAGGTGCAACGAGAACAGATGCCGCATCTGTCCAACTATGCTGTCCCTGTTCTCACCTGACTTCTCGGCCTCGGAGAACTTCAGCATGACCGTCGCAGCACGATCAAACTTATCCTCGTCGTAAGCTAGCTGGTGCAGCAGGCGCACGAACAACCTGAAGTTTCGGTTCTCGCGCGAGGCAAAGCCTGGCTTGGTTGCGGCGTTCTCGATCAGCTGCAGCACGGTCTCCGGGAATACCGGCGCTATGTATAGCAATGCAGACAGCGTGCCTTCGTTACACGATCCAATATCATGCAGCGGTCCGCCGGGGCTCACCCAACTATTTGCCATCCGAACCGCAGGCCCGAAATCGTGCAGGTATCCCAGTCGATGCGCACATGAGACGAAAAGTCGGAGGTTCTCTGGCTTTAGCAGCTCGGCATTGATTGCGTCGACAGGGATGTTCTCCAGCGCACGCTTCGCCAAACGATTGGCAAGTGCATGAGGAAGAACTGCTCTCCACTCACCACGACTCTGCGCGAGCTGACGACGCATCAACTCAGCCTGAGCCCGATGCAGACCACGACGATCGAGGCCAACGACGGCACTTAGGACGCCAAGCTCATCATTGAACTCGGACGAGGAAACATTGAAGGAATAGACGAGCGATAGCGCTTCAGCGCATTCCAGAAGTTCATTGGACGCTCCTTTTCGTTGACTGAACAACCTATGGAAAAGGTCCTCGTCGGAGAAGTTTGTCAACGTCTCATCTGCATCTACCCGGCTGGCCAGCGCGATCGCGATGCGCGAATTGCCCCCGGAAAATTCGGCGATTTTGCCAGCGTTCAACTTCCCGATGTCTGGGTGCCGCCGCTGGATCAGCATCGAGACCGTCTCCTCGCTGCACGGCTCGAGGTGGATCACTTCGGTTTCCTCAGGACGATCGTCCGAGATGTCGTACTCGATTGTCAGAAGGCTGAGCATCGCGCTACTTGCGGAGACCTGCTTCTGCAACTGCCGATGCACGTCTGGCGGGCAGTTGTCCAGCACCAATTGAACCGCATGATCGTTAGCCACGATGTATGAAACTAGCTCGGATGCCGTCGGTGTCAAGTTCTCACCCAGGTCGGCGTAGATTGCGCTAGCTGGTGACAAGGCCTCCTCACCAACGTTCGCCTCAAACAGGGCCTGCGCGAATCGCGTCTTCCCCACTCCGGAGAGGCCGGTGATGCGAACCGCACTACCGCGGCGGCGCAACCGTTCTCGAGCTAGATGTATGCCCTCAGAAACAGGCATGGGAGTCTTTGCGCTCGAGTTCGCGTCAATCACGCAGGGGTGGTCATCAACAAGGAATGCGTCGTTCTGGGCTGGGGGAGTAGCTGCCCACCTCCCGAAAGGCCTCCAGCCGGACAAGGGGCGGCCGAGGCGCGCACGAACCCACAGCGCAACGCTTGGATGCCGCCGTAGCCAAGTCGCCAATCGATCTCGACCATAAAAGTCAACGCGCAGAGACGCTTTTCCAGGAAGGATCCCCGCGACCGCCTCCATCGCCCGCACTCGACTCGCCAACATGCTGTCTGAACAATCGTCCTTGCCACTAACGATAATGTAGGCACCATTCCGATCGGCAAGATCTGCAAGTACGAGCTTTGGGGTGCCACCCTCCAACATCTCGTCCCTGCATGCCGCCGCACCCATAGCACGCTTCTTGACCTGGAAACCGCAGATCCCACGAGGAACAAAGCCGTCGTTGGACGGCAAGTCCATAGCCTCAATACGGACATCCAAACCGCCATCAGGTGCCTCCTGCGCACCTCCCCACATAACGCTCTTCGGCCGACGCCCCTGCTGGATTACCTCCGCTTCGCAAAGACGGGCAACCAATTCACGCAGATCGCCAGCACTGAGCGCCGTGATATCTACAGCATCAAGTTCAAAAAATCTCATGATTCCCTTCCCGCAATGATCGGGGCACGCGCATCAAGGCATTAAAGACGGCGCAAAGCAATTTGTCGCCTAGGTCAGACTGCCCAGAATTCTAGGAGCCTGGAAACTGTGGAAGGAGAACCTCCTGCTCCAGCGTCCCCGGATGCGTTTCCACATGAATGGCCAAGTCATTCCACCCGATGGATCGACAAGTTCGAGACATTGCGCTAGACACCGATTCAGCCGTTGGCTTGAGAGCGTAACCGAGACCAATGAGCTCCCTGGGATCCATCAACCACGGCTTCAGGGTGAACCCCGCCTCGGCGGCAGATCCTGCGATGACGGCGCCAATCCTCATCCCGCCCTCATCCAAGTCGCCGAAATGGAACGCCTGAGTTGTCTGGCGAGGAAGTGATTTCAAGATCAGCATGTAGACCTGTCTCCAGGATGGGGACGGCATACCACCGGTATAGAGCAGTACGAGGCCGACCTGATCAGATGCAGCCTCAGCAAACTCATGGAATGTCTGTCGATTCTCAATGGTAAGAACACGCCAGCTCGGCACGGCTGGATTCGGCACGAATCCAGCGATGTGGGCAGGAGCGAAGCCGAGATATGGATGAACCACTCCCACCACCGTAGTCGACGTAACAACCGTAAGCGGACCTGAGATCAGTACGGGCAATGGTTCCTTGTGCAGGCCTATGGCCGAGAAGACCTCGCTACTATCAAGTCCAGATGGTGCAATAGAGTTGAACCAAAGCAAATCGATCCATTTCACGATGCCCTCCACTCGCTTGCTGTCACCAAACATCATGGCCGAAACCCGGCGCAACAGTTCGTCCCTGACGACACCTCGCCTTGCTGAAATGAGTCTGATTGCATCCAGTATTTGCGCTACAGAAGCATCGGTAGCCTCTTGCCCGCGAACCTTATGGCCCAGCGACCAGCGCTCAATGACCTCGGTCAGTACGGGGAAAAGGCCGGTGTGAGTGTCCAGCATGGAACGGGCCTCTGATACGGAATCACGACGAAGTCGTGCGCCCAAGAAGTTCGCCAGCTTTGCGAGGTTCAGTACGGCAACGCCCGCAACATCTAGAGGCGGCTGCACCATCACCTTGGCCTTGATTTCGATGGCTCCAGAGCGCTCAGCCAGTTCAAGTTCGGAACGAAACGCTCTTGCATCCTCGATGCTGCGCAGGCTGAAGAACTCTGGGCATGATGACTCTGTCAGCCTGAGAGCTATTCGCTCATCCTTGCCACGACTCACTGCTTTCTGGGAGCGATTGAAAATTGACGTCAGGAAGGCCCGGGCTATAGTCATGCAACGACCCCTTCCCCATGGGGCATTCGACTTGCTTCAACACGCTTGAGCTCTTCCTCGAGAAGCTCGGGATGCTTGCGCCAGTTGTCGGAATCCAGAATTACATGACCATCGTCATCAATGCGGACGTGTTTGATGGAGATAAGATCGTCGTCACGGTACATCTCGATGTAGGTATCCACCGATTCGTTGATCTTACCCAAGGCATCGTCCGGTGCCGCGACGATGGGCTGAAGGCCCAATGCCTTCAGGTACTCAAAGACGGCACGGGTATTCACTGAGTCAATCTTGTCACCCAACTCATCGAAAATTATCAGCGACATGCCGCCTTGATCACCGCGCAACTTTCCCAATGCGCGCGCCATCGACGCTGCAGCAACGATGAAAAGAGGCGCGCGGTGCTCGCCCCCGGAACCCTTGTCCATGCGCTTTGAGAAGTCGGTCACCGTCACACCATTGCTGCGAACGTCAATCTCGAAGTTGAAGAAATTGCGATAGTCCTCCAGAAGCCTGTTGGCCTCTGCATCCTTTCCCTCAAGCATCGCCCTGAACTCAGGAGGAGCATCCACCTGGCCAGAGAAGATATCCCCCTCCAGTCCCGCACCAGCCACCTTCAGTATGAATTTGTACAGCGACTCATGATCCTTATTGAGATTGGTGACGAAGTGATACTTCTCGTTGTTCGAGAATGGCGGCAAGCGCTCCATCGTACTGTTCAGCTCATTGAGCGTGCTGCGCATGCTGGCGAAGTGGTCGCTCAGGCGGGCGGCGATCTGCACCTTGAACGTTTGCTCTGCCGCTTCTGCAGCTTCCGCGGAAAGCACTTGGTAGTGATGGAGCTCGGATTCCTCTAGCCGTTGCTTCTCCTGAGCCATTGTCTCGCACATGGCGCCCAGGTCGCCCACCGCGATATCCATCTGAGGATCGAATTGGTTTGCGTACGTGGACATGTCACTTGCCAACGCCTGCACTTGGGAAGACAGCTGATTGCCACTTCTAACCGTAGCGTCACTGATCTTCGCCACAATCGTATGCAGCGATAGGCCGGAACCATCAAACTCATCGCGTTTTGTTTCGAACCACTCATCACCCACGTATTCATTGCGGCGACTGAGAGCCGCCTTTGAGCAGATTCCGTTGGTTCTATCCGCAAGCTCGTCTAGCCGTCTCTGTGCTTGCCGGAAAGCCTCACCATGAGTTCCGACGTCTCTGCTGCTTTCTTCCAGCTTCGACTGTGCTGCCAAGGCAGCTCGCCTTGCCTCTGTGATGAGCAGCTGACGAGCAAGGAGATCAGGTGCGCTTGCGATCTCTTGCATCGCCGCCTTTGCATCAAGCGCGGATTGCTCCTGAATGTGCGAGTTCAGCCATCTTTCAATGTCCTGGATACGTCCTTCAAGTCCCACCAACTTCTCAAGGGCTTCAACCAACTGGCGCGACCGGTTCGCCTCCTGCTCGCACTCGGCTGCGTTCTGCCCCAACGTGCTGCGCTGCTGCCGAAGCACCGCCAGGCGATGGCTGGCATCTTGGCGTCCCAGCACCAGTTCCGTTGCAGACAAGGGGCGTCGACGGCCGAAATCAGCACGTCCAGCCTGCTCGCCAGTACGGGTGAAGCCCTCAGGGCTATCCGTAGTGACGCGCTCCAATCGCTCCAGCCGGCCGAGTCGAAGACGGATATAGTCCACCGCCACTTGATTGTCACCCGCGATCAGATGCGCGAGACCCATTGGCGGAACTACACCCATATCCGCCTTCGACTTCACCGGGTTCACCAACAGTACTGAATCCGGCTTTGTATCCCACGGAATCTTGTTGAAAACGGACAAGGCATCCTCAAATTTGCCGCTACGGACAACCAGGGCAGTGCGCGAACGACCAAGGAATCCCTCGATTACGGGTGCCCAGTCAGCATCTGTGACCGTGACCAAATCGCAGACGGGCGTGCACAGAAGTCCTTTATCTCCAAGTATGTTCACAACTGCTTGGACGGCCGGCGGGAGTTCCGCTTTGCCTTCTTGGATGCGTTTGATCTGCTCGTTAGCGATCCTAAGCTCATTTCCGAGCTTGGACAGCCTCTGCTCGTCATGGTCTAGCTGACGCCTTGCCGACTGGATGATCGGAGCAACCCGCATGCTGGACTCGCGCAATGCTGCCGAGGCCTGCGAAACGTCAAGCACAAGCGCATCGGATACGGATGTGCTGGAAACCGCGTCAAGAAGCTCAACCCAAGGCATCGCCAGATGCTGCCAGCCTCCGAGATCGGGTTTCACGCGGTTGGCCTTCTCGAAGCCCGCCACCACCTCGCGAAGGGCCTGGGCCACATTGGTTTTGATAGGTCTAAGTGATCTCTCTCGTTCGCTGGCCAGGTCACGGGCGGCACTGATCGCCGGATCTGCTGCTGATTGAAGCTCTAGTTCGATGTGCACGCCGTTGAGTCGATCATGCTCTGCCTTGGCGCTGTCGACTGCGTTCTGCGCTGCCTGATGCCTGTCCCGCGCTTCATGCAGCGTAGTTTGTGCCGCATCAACAGCATCCATGTGTTGTTCACGCTCATAGTCATCCAACAGCGCCCTATAGGTCGCTGCGTGCATCCGAGTCTGAGTAGCCTTATGACCGGCTGCGATCAAGCTTTTGACGTACTCAAGCCTGTCCAGTGTTTCCAGAACCTTGGCTTGAAGCGAGCGCAGATTGTCGAGCTGGGAGCGGAAGTTCTTGAGCTCGATAGGATGGGCATCGACAATGTAATTTCGAACAAAGCTGCTGGTGTCAGGAACTTTCTGCAGATTAAGCGCATTCTTCATCGCTCGCCGAAAAGCTCTCGGGTCGATGCTGCCCCCTCCTTTGGGGCGCAAGGCGAACAACATTGCTTCAACCTGCTTCTCCGCCGACGGAGGCACTGCGAGCCTACCATTCACGCGACTGACTGCGTCCTCCATCAGCTTATTGAACGTTCCCCAGGCCAACGGCAAAAGTTCCGCCTCGGCGTTCGCTTCAAGATGATCATCTAACGCGAGCGCAACCCCTTGGACCACATAGCGCCCGTAGACGTGCAGCTTTGGGTCGCCCACTGATGCGCCCAGGGCCAGGCCAACCGAAACCGGCGGCAATTCGCCCTCAGTGTCGCGAAACACCATGGTCAAATAGGACGTCGCATTCTCACGAATATGCTCGTCACCGCGATAGTAACCGAGGCAGTATTCGCGCACTGAACGCCCCCGAGTGCCTGATACGCCCCCTGACTGCGCATTGAGATCGATTTGATTCTGATCCCCTCCGTACAAGACGATCTGCATCGCATCCAGAATCGCAGATTTTCCCGATCCGTTAGGCGCCACAATGCCCGTTGCAGGACTAAAGCTCAGGGTTTCGGCACGGAATAGGAAAAACTGTACCAGGTGAAATTTCTCAAGCAGATACATTGCCATCCTCCGTGACTTCATTCATTGCGTCGAAAGTAGCTGCATCCCCCTCACCTGCCACTTCCTTGCGGAAGGATTCCAGATGGCTCAAGTATTCCTTCCGCAGCAGATCTCCGATCGCGGGATGGATGCGAACCTTCGCGAGCTGATTCCGTACATCGTCCCTGTCCTCAAAGGCAGCAATCCCCCAGCGCTTGAACTTGGCCATCAAAGAGCGGAAGTCCCCAGGCGAGGGAAAGTCCCTGCCCGTTTCCTTCTCGTAGTGCTCTTGCAAGTCAGGCAAATCGACGAAAGTTTCGCCATTTGGCTCTTCGCGCCCCTCGAAACGGACGCGATGATGAACGCCGGCGAGCACCAACAGCAGCAGGGTTTCGTCCTTGCTGGCTCGCTGTTGGGTCAGTACGTGCACGGGCCGCGCCACGATGTACTGGTAGTTGGTGTCGTGCAACAGCTCGATGCCGAGGGGACGAACTACCTGCTCAAAGTCATTGATATTTCGGCTGACAATGCCGTAATCCTTCCGGGTCGCCCGGTCCGAGGCGGACAAGACCTGGTGGGTTACTAGCCGATAGGCCGCCTGCTCGTAGTCCTGCTCCTCGTACATAGTGTCGCGGCTAAGCGCCTTTTCCCAGTGGCGTGCCATGTCATTTCACCTTGGTGATGTAGAAGTCCGGCATGTCCAAATACGGCCCGGCAATTCGTTCATCACCGGCGCTTTGGAAGCGATATCCAGGTAGTCGCTTTGAAATTCCTTCATGGTGCTTCTTTCCGAGGCCTGTCATTGCTTCCTGTGCGTAGGTGGACAGCGTCTGCACCATTCGAAATTGCTTGATACCGGTGATGGGAAGCTGAGACGCCCGGATCTGCCTGCCTCCTCCCATGACACCCTGCAAGTACACCCTCACCTCTGTTGGCATGGCGGTACGCGCATCACGCGCACGCCTGTGCAGGTTCATCCGCGCCTCCTGCTCGGCTGTCATCTGCCGGGGAGAATCGGCGGTCCTGGGAATGGGCGGACGGGCGATGCGTGGTTGAAACAGGAGTTCACCGGAAAGCAATGCTCCGGGCCCAACGGGCATGGAGGCGTCGAAGTTCTCCGCAGCATTGACTCCGGCGATAGCCTTTTTGATCCGTCTCTCGAGCTGGCCCGGCGCGCGAAGCTGGTACTCGATCATGGCCAGCATGCGACGCTCGATATGGCGCTGATCCTGGCCCAAGCGATCGAAGTAGTCTTGCAGACGATAGACATTGCTCAATCGCCTGACCGCCTTCTCATAGACAGCCTCAGCCGTGCCTTTATCACCTTTGTAGCGTCGCTCGGCCAACCACACGATGATCCGTTCCCGATGATCCCCGTAATGGATTTCCTGAGTTAGGCTCAGCACCTGCGCCTTTCGTGCGAGGGGGTGATCGGCGCCAGCCAAGTCCGCATAGTCAGCCATGACGTGCTTGGAAATGTAGTCTTCAAACAACCGACGGATAGCCGCCCCGGGGGTCGCGGACTTGAATATCTCGCGCTGTAGGGTACGCACGTTCAGACTCATGGCGGCAATCCCGGACAGAAGCGCATGGGCGCTGTCGCCGGCGTTTACGAAGTCGTCGCCGTAGACATTGCTTGCAGGATCAAGCACCCGACGTAATGTGTCTTCAATGGAACGCATCTTCGCGCCGACCATCGCCGGCGTGTCTTCTGTGAAGACCTGCAAGGTGGCAAGGAAACGGCTTACCACAGCAGTCATGGACAGAGTGCGCGTGAGTCCCACCTGCTCTTCTTCGAACCAGCCATTCTCCGTGAGATGGCTCAAGTACATGTTGGCGCGAATGTTGAGCGGAGTGAGCTGGCCTACCCCCTCTTCTGCCTGCCAAGCGTCATCGTGTTCGAGGTAGTTCTCGATGAACTGCGTCAACTGCCGCCGTTCCCAGCCGGTCGCCGGGGGAACCTCAGCCTCTGGCCCGAAGAATTCTTCGTACAGACCCAAGAGCAGCCGCCAGTAGTTCTCCCGATTTGCCGAGGCCAATGGGCGAAAGAGTTGCGATGGCAGTACCTCAAACAGAGAGCTGGACACTGTGCAACTCCACAGAAGTTGGGCTGTCTACTTCACATTAGCATAAACGCTAACATATCATAAACGCTAACTTAGCATCAATGCTAAGCTGCGTGTCATCTGACCCCGGCCCAGCCCCATGCCCCGCCCCCGCCCCAATCCAAACAAAAGTCCGGAAACACTTCGAGCCATCGAAACGCTGCTCCTCTGGGAGGGGCAAGTCACCAATGAGCGAGTACGCCAAGTGTTTGATCTGCATATCACCACGGTAAGTCGATTGTTAACCCAATATGCTGAACTCAATGGAGGCGGCCTTGAGTACCGAAGCCATGTGCGCGGATACGTGGCGATGTCTGGCTTCAGACCCCTCCTAACCGAAGGGCTGATCGAAGAGTACCTTGCGTTTGAGCGCCCCCAGGAAGCTACAGGCTTTATCGAGAGCTCCCAGCTTATCCTCGGCGGCGTTGAACGACGCCACTTCGCACTGCTTAATCGTGCCTGCAGAGAGGGCAAGGGGCTCGTTGGCGAGCACCGTTCCATGCGCAACCCAGCACCTCGCACCAAACGACTGTTCCCTCATGCGCTGGTGCAGGCAGGCAGGCGCTGGCATGTTCGCGCATTTGTCATCGCCGAGGACGAGGCGGAAGCCGGACGCTTCCTGGACCTGTCTATAAATCGGCTGAGCGGCTTGAAACAGCTGGCTGATCCTCGGCCAGAGCGGGCCGAGCCTAGCCAGGACGCCGCCTGGCAGACACAGGTAGAGCTGTCGATCGTCCCCCATCCGCATCTGACACCAGATCAGAAGGATATGGTGCGTATCGAGTATTTCGGAGGTAAGGCAGCCTACAGGTTAAGAACCCGTGCAGCACTACTCCAATACCGACTACATGAGCTGCGCTGCGCCACCGATGCAGAGAAGGAGCCGCCGAACGAATTTCACCTCTGCGTCGACGATCCAACCGCGATCCAACCGTGGCTATTTGGCGAGCTGAATTAGCGGATGGCATGATCGTAGCCAAACTTGAGGCCCGGCACGGATACCGCGCTACCCCTGCCTGGGTAGCTACCCTACATAGCAACCGTATCAGATGGACGCCATTGGCATTCAAAGCCAATTCTCCGTCTGTACCTCAATGATCCGGTCGATGAGCCGTGCCCTCGTGTCCCTATCGATCGAGCGCCAAATGCAAACTACCGCCCCAGCTGCGGCATGGTCCGGGGCATTCAACTCTAGCCCTTCGCTTACTCGGCATTGAGGTGACCAATCCCTACCTAGGCGATTACTGATTGCCCACTTCATAAACTCATGGCACTCTGGGTTGGCATCATTCTGGTCACAGGGGGCTAGGTATGGGCAGTCTGCATCAAATCCACAGTCGCAACGGCTGTATCGGTGCCGGAACCGATACGAAGCCAGAGGATATCGACGCTATCGTCACGGCGCTTCGTAAGGACGGGCGTGGTCATTTGCTGCTTTACTTTCACGGGGGCCTGGTCGACAAGGCCGCGGGTATCGGTATTGCCCAGCGACTTGAGGGGCGCTTTTCTCAATCGGCCTATCCGGTTTTTTCCGTGTGGGAGTCGGGTTTCGTTGAAACGATCCGCAACAACCTGCGCGAGCTGCCGGATGAGCCGGTATTCAAGAATCTGGTGCGCAAGGCGCTAGAGCACGCGCTCCGCCGCTTGGGAGGTAGCAACGGCGCCCGGACCATCACGCCGGGCAACGTCGATGCAGAGAAGGTCCGCCAGGCAGTTGATACATATTGGAGCGATCCCAGTCGCAATCACGTGCCCTACCGTGATTTCAAACCTGTAGTTGGGCCCTCAGGTGCGCGTGCGGCGAGTGCGCTGATCGACGACGCCGAGATCGAAGCCGACTTGCAAACCGACAGCGAGTTTGTGGTCGCCATGCAAACCCTGCCAACCGCGTTAGACGAAGCACGCGATGCATTCATCGGGGGAGGAGCGAGCGTTCGAGATACCCCGTTCTCGCAGGCGGTATCAACGCAGGTCGCCGGGATCGAGGGAGGCCGCGGGTTGATCGTCTGGTTCAAAGTTGCCCTTCTGGTGAAGCGCATCCTGCAGGGTGTTCTGCGTCGGTACGCGGATCAACGCGATCACGGCCTGTATGCAACGGTCGTAGAGGAAGTGTTGCGTGGTGTTCATTTTGGTGGCAGTGGACTCAATGAATGGGGCAAGGCACTCCAGTGGAACCGCATGAAGCAGGACTCACTCGATGCGTTCGGCGACGGCTCCGACCTGTATGCCGGAACTGCGCTGCTGGAGCGGCTGCGTGCCGCCCATGCCTCTGAAGGGCTGCTATCGAGGATCACTCTAGTCGGCCACAGCACTGGCGCCGTCTACATCGCCAATTGGCTTGACAAGGCATCAGAGCTTCTGCCGGCCGAGATTGCATTCGACGTCGTGTTCCTGGCGCCCGCCATCACCTACGAGCGCTTTGCCGCCACGATCACCCAACATGGCGATCGCATCCGTCACTTCCGCTTGTTTGGCATGCGCGATGAATTCGAACGGGACGATCAGGTCGTCGGAGACGACTCTAAATTTCCCAATGGGCAGGACTGGAAGCGCTTCATCTATCCCAGCTCCCTCCTCTATCTGGTGTCGGGTGTCCTCGAATCGCGCCAAAATTCCGACGGAACGCTCGTCGACGAACCGGACATGCCGCTGCTGGGCATGGAACGCTTCTTCGCTTGGCACCACATCTACTCAGATAGCAAGTTTCCCGAAATAGGTGCAGTCCGCGCGTGGCTCGGAGCTGCACCGAACCGTACGATCTGGTCCAAGTCCCAAGGACAGACAGCAGGCTTGAACAGCACAAGCATTGATCACGGAGCTTTCGACGACGACGAAGATACGCTGCTCAGCGTTGAGAGCCTCCTCGGCGGATGGTGACATCTTCGAGAGCACGCCAAAGGTGCCCTTGTGTACGCAACAGGGAGAGATGTGGACATGCCGCGAGATGATCACTACGCGATCGTGCTGACAATTAACCGCTATCCCGGCCTGAGTGACCTCCATGGACCTGAGAACGATGGCGAAGAGTTCCGGCAATGGCTCCTCGATCCGGAGTACGGCGACCTGGACACCCGACGTATCCAAGTCATACGGTCGCAGGATTATGGCGTGGCAGCGACCCCGGACGACGCAAACCCGACCGAGAAGGAGCTCAAGAAGGCGCTTAATCTATGGCTGCGCACCCCGAACGGATGGCATGACCGCATTGGACAGCGCTTGTATCTGTTCTTCGCCGGACACGGGTTCACAGCAGGTTCGACGATCCACGACCCGGCACTATTCTCGGCCGTCGCGCAAAACGGCGATACGGCGCATATCGCCGTCCTACGTTATGCGTCGAAAATCGCCAACGCGGGTTTCTTTGATGAAATCATCCTGGTAACGGACTGCTGCCAGGACGTACTCAAGGCGAGCCAGGTGCTCGAACCGACTTGGACCCCGCCGGACCGGCAACGAACGGCACACGTCCGATTGTTCCAGGCGTATGGAGCGCCGCGGGGACGTCAGTCCTTTGAGCGCAACATTGGCCCGGCCGGGCAGTCTCGCGGCCTGTTCACTAGCGTCCTACTGGACGCGCTGCGCAGCGCACCGCCTGACGCCGACGGATGGGTGACGGATCGCGCCGTCGCGGACTACTTCCAAGTGCTATGGGCCGATCGCTACGAACAGGAAACCGGATACACGCCACCACTGACTCCCGCAACGAAGCGGATTCGAATATATCAGCGCCCGGCGTCGGCGCCAGCTTCCGCGCTCCCACGCCGGGTTGCCGTCGACCTGAGCCGCATCATTGCTAAATCCGCGGCCATCGACCGGCAACCGGATCCTGACATCTCTCCTTACCCACCCGCGCCGCCCACCGACATGGCGCCAAATGGGCAGCTACGCAGTAGCCAGCTTCGCCAGCTCGAGCATCCCATCGTGGAGCTGACCCCGGGTCTGCATCTCGTCGTTACACCAGGGAATCTACCCGACCTCGCCTTCGAGGTTCCCTACCCGGTGCTGCCAGCTGCAGGCAACACCCCTCCCGTTGCTGCACCTATCGACATGCCCGCTTTGCGAACCGACCAGGTTGCAGCGCAGCCGGTGGTGTTGAGGACGGACAATCCCAACGCGCAGATCACGGTGCTCGATGCTAGCTACGCTCGTGTCAGCATCGGTACGGGAGTGGTCTCGCTGTCCTTAGCTCCGGGACTCTACAAAGCCCTGGTGCACGTCGGGGCCGAATCGACGCAATCGCTGTTCGTTGTGGCGGATGCGCCCCTCGACCAGCGGTTGCCCGGGCCCGAATTTTCCGCGGCTGCGCCCGTCATCGGCACGTCAACCACGCACGAATATCAGTCCCTTCATGCCGCTGAATACTCGATGATTCCGACGGAGCCAAGCCGCGATCTCAGCGAAATCGGTGAGGTCTTTGTCTTCGCGCGCGACTCCAGTTTCAGTCCCGACGGGGCTCTAAACCCCGCGCCACCGTGGCGGCAGTGGCACCTCAGTTCCATTGTAGGGGCAACCTTGGAGGAGCGCCTCATCCACAGTGGTACGGACGACAGGCTCGGCTACGCCTACCTCAAATTAGCAGCAACAGCTGGCAGCCTCGCACTGCGAACGGCCAGCCCTTGGGGCGAGTCGAATGAAGACGGACTGGTCGTCCCGGTGATTAAGGGGTGGCGTACCGAGATCTACCTTGACTGTACCTCAGCTCCGCCAACCCCTCCGATGGTGGACACTCAGGGCGCACGAATGCTCGACTTGGCGACTGCCTCCATCCATCTGATCCGGATGGGAAGTGCGTCACTGCTGTTCGATCCGATCGGGCTTGCGACGGAGGCGGCGCGAGCGCAGCTTACAGTCGGCCGTGAGGTGGCGGTGCCATCAACCGAGCAAGCAATGGCCAGCCCGATGTGGGCCTTGTACGCGGCCCTCGCTGCCTTCCAGCGGGGCGGGCAGCACATCGATAGCGTTGGACAATGCGTTGCAGCCGTTCCTAAGGAAATCAGGGAGGGTCTATCCGATTTTGCGGTGCTCGCGCAATGGCTAGGCCTGTCGAACGTGGCCCATCCGCTCCGTAACCCACCCGCGCTGGCGGCCTCATGGAGCCTTGCCTCAAAGCTGGAGGCGCGAGGCGGACTGGCCTCCGAACTGTTCGAGGAGATCGGCCAATGGCGGTCCGGTGGGAGTCTATGGACTCTCTGGCAGCGTTCGGTTGATGACCGCTGGTTGTTGCGAAATCGGCTTTCTGTCCAGGCTATGGGCACTCTGAAGGGTAATGCACAGGGGATTGACGACGCGGCAACCCCGCAAGTGCTCGCCCCCGCCTGGTCACTGGACACCTGGGTTCCGGTCGAAGACGGCCTGAGGTGTCCTAATCCCACCCATAGCCCCTTCCAGCAAGCACTCCGTCGGCGTCTTCTGGATGCGCTGGCTGAGCGCCACACCGATGCCGACAGCGACGCCTTCACCACTGTGTCGCTGCCACCCGAGTCCGATGTCTTCGCCTTGGCAGCGGAGCTCATGCTGTCGCCGATATACGCCATGGCCGCCTATAGCAAGCTGTATGCGGAAGCCCGCCGCCAATCCGACCTGGGCCCTCTCATCGAGTGGGTAACGGTGAACGGAGATGAACCCGACCTAGACTCGACAGCCACCAAGTCGAAGCGCAGCACTCACCTGCAATCAATGGACGACTACTGAGAGGCGAATCGTAAGCGCGGCCTTCACGCGAACCCCGTCCAAGTATTCTTAGCGGTGTCTAGGCAAAGTTGCCCCAAGTCACTGCCGACCTGCGTTGCCAGCCCGAAGCGGTTATAGGTCAAGAATCTAGATGAGGTGCGACGCCCGGCCTACAGGATGACATCCTCCCGCGTGATAGGCGGCTCTCAAGTAGCGCCATTTCTTGGTGGTCCTTGTGCCTTCGCTGTGGCAGTTTGCGATTCGGACCTCACACTACTCACATAGAATGCTGAAATGCCGGTAAGCGCCAATCTCGCCTACGACCTTCTCAAGACCGTGAGCAAACTGGAATTCCAGCTCCGACGGCACGGGGACTTCTTCCGGAAAGACCGGACGGGGCAACCGACGTCCGACGTGGCTTGGCGCAAGGTGCAAGAGCGCGTCCGAAAGTTGGGCGACGATTTCGCGTCAGAGGTTCCTGAGTCGGCGCGTGCGCGCCTTCTCTGTCAACGCGATGAGCGCCCCATGAAGCAGATGATTATTGAAGAGAACGGGAACTTGGTGGCCCGCTTTTGCCCCTGCCCATTGGATGCCGAATCGGATGCGGTCGCGCTGGTGGAAGCCATGCGGCAAGTCCGCAACAACCTCTTCCATGGTGGCAAAGAAGATTCGGAAGTGGATCCGTACGAAGAAGACAACGATTGGGTCTACGCCGCGACGCAGGTTGCGATTGCTCTCCAGCATGCGTTGTCTAACGGACGGCTCGACAATCGCGAATGAAACCACCTCACGAAACTCTCGGGACGGCCCTAGGCCGTTGACGAGCGTGCAGCAAGGGGCGACGCGGCGATTGGCATAGCGCTAGCTAAGGCGAGGGGTGCCGACTAAACGCAGCATTGGCCGGGGGCATTCATGGTAGGTCGGTCACATCAGATCCGTAATTCTGAGATCATCTGGGTCCGATCTTCTGAACCAGGCACGCTTGCGCGCCAAAGGCCGATGCTCGAATGATCGCGCACCTCGTCGAACTATCTCTCGCCCAAGGAGCTCAATAGCTGACTGCTTCCATGATCCTCTGGATGTAGTGACTAGTACGACCTTTTTCCCAGGGAACATGTTGCTCCTAACAAACTCCCAAGCCGGCGGCGCTGGGCAACCACGCCAGATGGGTGTTCCCAAATAGATAGCGTCATAGGGAGCTAGATCCATCCACGCGGGATTTATCCACGCGTCATCAAGACCCCCATCAGCCATAGCATTCACCCACCCGGCCAAGCCCAATGAGTAGTCAAATGCTTCGACAGCACGCAGATCGGCGTGTAACTGGTTCGCCAGATAACTAGAGGCTAAGGCGGTGTGCCCAGAGCGAGAGTAGTAGACCACCAGGGCATCGGGTAAAGGAGATCTCGATGGGGCCGGAGCCTTTTGCTTCTGAAGTTTCTCCAGCCTTCGTCGCGCTGCCCACACGACACAGCAATCAATCACCTTGATCCCAGCGGCAAGCGCGACGATGACTACGACGAGCTTGGTGATTAGCATCATTCAGTACTCTCCATCATGCACTCCCGCGTTACTTCTGTAGTCGCTCTGCGAGGTACTGCACTCAAGGACATTGCATGGTCGAACACCCGCGATCGTCGCCATCTACTATAGCGAGCGGCTAATAGTGAAGCTTCCGAACACCGGCGACTGGCGCTGGCCATAGAACTCCCGGGTGCTGTGGTAACGCGCCATTGCGAATTTCCAGCGCCCGCGCATCACCGCGATGCCGTAGCCGCCTTGGGCGACCACGTGGCGCTTGTCCACGCTGTGGCTGTTGCGGAAGGTATTGCCGTCCAGAGTGATGTCGCGGATTACCCATGCCGCGTCGGTGGTCGCAAACAGGTGCCAGGACCAGCCGCTGGGGCGGCCACCACGGGTCGGCGCGGTGTTTTCACCGGCCGGACGCAGCGGCGTGCTGCCGAAGTCGTCGGGCAGCTTCCAGCCGAAGCGCACTTCACCACCGGCATTGGACTTGGTTTCCAGGTTGCCGATCGCACCGCCGTAGTGGCTGATCGCATCCCAGCCCCAGCCGCCGGCATTGACGCTGGCATCGGCCGGCCAGCGCCGCATGCGCTCATGGGTCAGCATGAACACCGGTTCGTTGTGCAGCTGGTTGTCCCAGCCCTCGAACTTCTTGTCGCCCAGGATGTTGTGCACCGCGTCCTGCACCTGCTTGCCCTGTGCCCAGGGGCCGACCACACCCACGGCCAGCTGGGTGGTCTGCAGGCGGTCGCCGCTGCGCGCGTTGAAGCCGAAGCTGGCCAGCAGCACGCCGGCGTAGGGCCGGTCGTCCTCGATCAGGTCGCGGCGGGTCGGGTCGGTGGGGGTGAAGATGCCCTGGCCGATGCTGAAGATCATGTTCTGCTGTTCGAACCTGCCCGGGTGCAGGCCTTCCAGGTACTGGTTCACCCAGCGCGCCATGCGCGGCAGGCAGGGGTCGTCGGTGTAGTCGACCAGGTTGGGCGAGACCAGGGTCAGCTGCGCGCCGTTGGTATAGCCCTGGTCCTGGTGGCGGCCACCAAACAGGTCGTTGTCGGCGCGGAAGCTGATATGCGGCGGGTGGTCGCGCATCGCGTCCGGGCCACATTGTTCGGCCGCCTGGGCCACCGGGGCTCGGGCAGCGGCTAGGAACACAAGTGCCGCCATCACAGACAACCGACTAAGCGCCAGTCTTTTCATGGGCTTGCTGCCATTGGACTCAATGTGAGGTTCAATTGAAGATCTAATGCGCTGTCGCAGTAGACCCGGAGGAAGGGGTTTGAGCCATACACCAGGCCATCAGCCGGCCGCACGCCAATTGCTTTCAAAGGCGGCGCATCCCTGCAGCAGTATCTAGCGCTCTTGGGCTCGCCAAGACGTTCGCCTGAGCAAGAGATCGTCCAGGCCCTCTCTAAGTGCAGCAACAGCCGGCGCCCCAGGTGCTGACCTAGACTGAAGGGCACGTCACCTCGCTGCGAAGCAACGTCAGCCGCTCAAGATGGACGTTTCAGAATCACAGTCAGTTTGTTGATCTCTGACTGAGAGAATGGCCACCCCGCCAGCAACTCCGCATCATGTGAGGTGGGGCATAGGCGCTCGGCGGGCTCGCCAGATGCGTCCAGGAATGACTCCGGTCACAGCGAGTTTTGTGGAAGGCTCCCAATCGCAGGGCTAGTCTCCGTGCTGAGCACGGAGGCACCACCGCACTAGCTACTTACGCCGACCTGTCCACGCCGAAATGGAGCTACGAAGCAATCTAATGGCCCAGACTGCGACAACCGACGCGCCGATGAGGCCTGTGACTGAGTCCAGCCATGTCACGTCCCAGATCATCCCCACGACAAGTGCAGTAATTGCGAGTGCCGTTACAGCGGTGTCCGTAGCGACGTGAAGATAGGCCGCACGAAGATTGGGACTCCTGCGCGCACCGGGCCCCTTCTCGTCAGCATGGCGCTCATGCGGAACGTGGCAATGATCAACCGCAGCACCTTCGCGATGGTAGGCAGAATGTAGCCACCGCGCTGAGAATATATTTGTAATCAAACCCGCAACGGCGATGGCAAGCGCTTCTGAGTACTGAACAGCCTCTGGCGCATGGAGACGCTCCGTCGATTCATAGGCCATCGAAGCGGCAATCCAAAGCATGATCATCGCGCTTACGCTCGCCGCGATGAGCTCAACCGCTAGCACCCGAGCCGCGCGCTCTGGGCGGCTCTGATTCCGCTCAGCGTACCAAGCGATAGAAAGTGCGAACAGGAGTACCAGCACGTGAGAGCTCATGTGCCAGCCATCTGCGAGAAGAGCCATCGAGTTGAAGGCCCATCCTCCAGCAATTTCGACGGACATCATGACCGCAGTGAGAGTCGCGGCCTTCGTAATTGCCCGTGCGTTGCCGGTGCTCTGTACGCCCTGCAGAGTCCGCTCGTGCATTGCGTTGGGGGGAAGCAAGGACATGGTCGAAGACTCCAGGCTCTGAGCGAAAATGTATACGCCGGTGGCGTACTGTCAGGAAGTACCGCCCCTTGCATGCAAGGGGCGGCATTTACACTACTTAGGAGAGAACGCCGCTGAGTCGTGCAGCATGCGCGGACAGCGCATCCATGAGCGGCGGGTTCAACACGTCGTACGGCTCCAGGGACAGAGCCTTCAGGCGGCTACGGACGCCGTCCATCTGTTCCGGCCTTGCGCCGCCGCCTTCGATGATCGAAGACACGAATGCGGCGAAGCGCGGTTCTTCCCAGCCCTTCTGTTCGGACAGTTCAACGTGAATGAAATCCAGGCCGTAGAAGGCATGGGACTTGTTCTCGATGCGGCCAAACATGTGGACACCGCAGTCCTTGCACGCGTGGCGCTGGATGGTCGCAGCCGGATCGACAATCGCCAGCTTGTCGGCGTTCGCCGTGATCGAAACGGTATCGCGGGGAACGACACCGACCACGGAGAAGATGGCGCCTTCCGGCTTCCAGCACTTGGTGCAACCACAGGCGTGGTTGTGGGCCACATTGCTTGCGACGGAGATCTCAACCGGCTTGTCAGAGCACAGGCACTTCAGCGTGCCGCCCTTGAAGCCGGCGGTTCCGGCAACGACGCCGGAATCGACCGAGGGATGGATAGTTTGGTGTTGCATGGACTTAAACTCCTATTGTTGGAAGTGCAGCACCGGTTGCCCGGTGCTGCGGTGCATCAGTAGTTGATGACAGTACGAATGGACTTGCCTTCGTGCATGAGTTCGAAGGCTTCGTTGATTGCTTCCAGGCCCATCGTATGGGTCACGAACGGAGCCAGATCGATCTCACCCCGCATGGCGTCTTCGACCATGCCAGGCAGCTGGCTACGGCCCTTCACACCACCGAAGGCACTGCCAATCCAGCGACGACCGGTCACGAGCTGGAACGGACGGGTGGAGATCTCCTGACCAGCACCGGCCACACCGATGACAACGCTCTGGCCCCAGCCGCGGTGTGCACACTCCAGCGCAGAACGCATCACATTGACGTTGCCGATGCACTCGAAGCTGTGATCGACGCCCCAGCCGGTCATCTCAACGATGACTTCTTGAACCGGACGGTCGTAATCCTTCGGGTTCACGAATTCGGTTGCGCCGAACTGCTTGGCCAACTCGAACTTGGACGGGTTGGTGTCCACTGCGATGATGCGACCAGCCTTCGCCTGACGAGCACCCTGGATCACCGCCAGGCCGATGCCACCGAGGCCGAACACGGCCACGCTGTCACCTTCCTGCACCTTGGCCGTGTTGTGCACCGCACCAATGCCAGTGGTGACACCGCAACCGAGCAGGCAGACGTGCTCCGGATTCGCTTCCGGATTGATCTTGGCCAGAGAGACTTCGGCCACGACGGTGTACTCGCTGAAGGTCGAGCAGCCCATGTAGTGATACAGCGGCTGGCCGTTGTAGCTGAAGCGGCTGGTGCCATCAGGCATCACGCCCTTACCCTGCGTGGCGCGTACGGCAACGCACAGGTTGGTCTTGCCGCTCTTGCAGAACAGACACTCACCGCATTCTGCGGTGTACAGCGGGATGACGTGATCGCCGGGCTTCACACTGGTCACGCCCTCGCCCACTTCGACAACGATGCCGGCGCCTTCATGGCCCAGCACCACCGGGAACAGGCCTTCAGGGTCATTGCCCGACAGGGTGAATGCGTCGGTATGGCAGACACCGGTGCTGGTGATCTTCACCAGTACTTCGCCCTTCTTCGGCGGAGCAACATCGATTTCGACGATCTCGAGCGGTTGACCGGGACCGAATGCAACGGCTGCACGGGATTTCATGTGAGTTCTCCTTGGGTGTAACGAGATAAGTGCGACAACGGTCTTTGGGGCGAGCTTGATCAGTGGAACATCGGGCGCGCCGCCCCTGGCGCCGGCTCTAGAACGCGTTTCAATCAGGTCGAATGCGCCTACAGCATTCTTCTTGGCGAGCTGTTGGGACCAAGTATTGGACTTCGATGGATTGCTGTATATGGAATAGATTGGATTTCATAATTCCTATCCTTGGAATTATTAACTCACAGCTCCGCCCCCCAGCTCGCCCGCATCAATGCAACTTGAGGCGGGGCTCCGTACTCCGTCCCAATGCGTCTGCCAGCATGCGAGCAACCACCCGCCGTGTACCGAACAGGCTCCTCTGATGCATGCGATACAGTGAGATGTAGAACATCCTGGCCAGCCAGCCCTCGACCTTGAATGACCCCATGAGGTTGCCCATCAGCGTGCCAACGGCGCCCTCCCTCGACAGGGACACCAGCGATCCATAGTCCCGATAGGTGAAGCTGGGCAGCGGGCGCCCCTCGATACGGCGGGCAATTGCCAGCGCAAGGAAGTGAGCCTGCTGATGAGCGGCCTGTGCCCTTGGAGGCACGTTTGTACCGCTGTGTCCATTCGGGCAGGCTGCACAATCCCCGAATGCGAAGATTTTCGGATCCTGCGTTGTCTGCAGCGTTTCAGATACCTCGAGCTGGTTGATGCGATTGGTCTTGAGGTTCCCGAGGGATGCAAGGAAGACGGGAGCACGGATGCCCGCCGCCCATACCTTCAGCCTCGCAGCAACCTTGATGCCATTGGCGAGTTGCAGGCCCTCTTCATCCACCAGGGTGACAGCCGAGCCACACATGACACGAACGCCTTCATGTACAAGTCGCTCGGCTACCGGCAGGCTCACGCGCTCTGGCAGAGCTGGCAGCACTCGCGGACCAGCCTCGATAAGCGTGATCTTTAGATTCTCGGGAGAGATCTTGTCCAGCCCATAAGCGCTAAATTGCCTCGCAGCATCACGCAACTCGGCAGCCAGCTCGACACCGGTGGCACCGGCGCCGACGATCGCAACCTCCAGTGTTTCTGACTTGCCACGCGCTTGCGCGCCCATGTACTCGCTCAGCAGCCGCTTCTGGAAAGCAATGGCGGCATCGGGATCGTCCAGGAACAGGCAATGATCCGCTGCACCGGGAGTTCCAAAGTCGTTCGTTCCGCTACCCACGCTGATCACCAGGGTGTCGTAGGAGATCGAGCGACGGGGCGCAATAACGTTGCCCTCCTCATCGTACAGTGGGGCAAGCTCGATCTTTCTGGACTTCTGATCCAAACCCGTCATCCGCCCCAACTGAAACTGGAAGTGATTCCAGCTAGCCTGGGCGAGATAGTTGAGCTCACTTTCTGCGGCATCCAACGCGCCTGAGGCAACCTCGTGAAGAAGTGGCTTCCACAGATGCGTCATCCGAGCATCGACAAGAGTGACTTTTGCTCGCCCTGAGCGCCCGAGCTTCCGGCCCAGCTGCGTAGCCAGCTCCAGCCCTCCGGCCCCACCACCAACAATGACAATACGATGCATTTTGATTCCCCAGGTATTTGAGTTGCCAGCGACGCCCACGAGCACTTCATGGCTCAGGCATCTAGACGTTGGTTAGTTCAGGACCTCAACGGAATGGAAGCGGAGCTGACCATCCCAATCCTTGTCGACGGCTACCTGCGCTCGTGCACGGCTTGCTTCGAGCGCTGCGAAGTCAATGTCAGCAATCGCCCACTCCTGATCGTCGGAGGTCGCTGCGAGCACGCCGTCACTGGGGAAGCCATGGTCCATCGGTGAGAGGATCATTGCTTCACCGGTGTTGACATCAAGCGCTTCACTCCAGTCGGCGACGCCGGCGGTGACCGCCTTTGCCACGAACATCCGATTCTCAAGCGCTCGCGCTCGGCACCCAACATCGACACGGGTGGCACCGGCGTCGGTGTCGGTGCAACTTGGCACCAACAGCAAGCGCACCCCTGCCTCCTGCTGGAGGCGAACAGGAAGCGGAAATTCGCTGTCATAGCAAACCGCAATCCCGACACGCTTTCCGTCCTGCTCAAACGCCGCGATGCGATCGCCAGGCTCGATGACAACTGCCTGCTTCTCGAAGCCAGTAAGCTGAAGCTTGTCCTGCCATCCGCTGCGACCATCAGCTGTGAACCACCAGGCACGGTTGCGATACATCCCATGGGATGTTGCGGTGAGGAACGTTCCTGCCTGGATGGTCATTCCCAGTTCGACAGCCAAGGTGCTATAGAGCTCACACCATGCGCTCTGATAGATCTGGAGCGACTCCAGGGTGGACCTCAGGCTAAGCTGAAGAGCTTCTGGAAGAGTCGAACCCAGTTCCAGCGACAGGTATTCCGGAAGTACTGCAAGCTCAACTCCTTGTTCCCTTGCGTCATTCAGAATTCGGCGCTGGCGCGCAGCGAACTCGGCAAAGGTCTTCGGACGACCGATCACGTACTTAGCTGCTGCAATCTTCATGTAACGTCCTCCAAGGAACGGAGCCAAAGTGAAAGTGTCTGCTCGGTTTCGTGCGTGGCCCCATGCTGCCGCCAGGGAAGAGCGACCTTCATCGCGCTCTGTTGTGCATACCCACGGCGAGTCCAGAAGCCTTCATTGCTTCGATATCCAGGTGGCCTAAGCGGATCAGTCTCCGACCGAACCACCGACGCGAAAGAAGACCACTTGAAGCCCTTTCGTCGGGCTTGCTCCTCTCTTCGATCAAAGAAGACGTGGCCCAAGCCAGCTCCTCTGTACTCCGGCCTCAGTACGGACTCCCCGCAGTAGAAGACTTCTTCTGGCCGGGGACCGTGCTCCTGGAAGGGACGAATGAAAGCGGCATCGGCGCTCAACAAAGGAAGGCCAGTCGATGCACCTACAACGTCCCTTCCATCCCTGGCCAGGACAACGATGCCCCCGTCAGACGTCGCATAGTTGCGGAGGTAGTGACGCTCATAGTCCATGTCTCCTTCGTACAGGTAGGGATAGCTACTGAATATCTCGATCCGCAGCTGAGCGACGCGATCGAGCCAGTCCTCGATTTCGGTGCCGACCAGTACCTCTACTCGCACGTTGGTAGCCATTTCAGGGCGCCTTGTGGACCTGGGAAATCCAGTCCTCCAGGTTGTAGTAGTTGGTAACGCGCGCAATCTTTCCATCACGGATGTCAAAGAACGCGCCACCGGGAAGAACATAGATCTGCCCTGCCGCTGCAGGGAGACCTTCGTCCGTGTGGTGGTAGAGTCCGTGCACCACGTACTCCGCGCCGGCACGCGCACCATCGCTGCTGTACATCACCACGATGTCGTGAAGCTGCTCGCTGTAGCAGGAATCCATGCGGCTCAGGAACGCGCGGAATGCGTCGATCCCTACTTCGCGATTCCCCTGATTTAGATCGTGCACAACGTCATCAGTGAGCATCGAGAGCATCGCGTCGCGATCACCGCGGTTGAATGCCTGGTAGTACTCTTCGATGTAGTTGAACTTGCTCATCAGGTTCTCCGGTCAGGTGAGGGTGTGGAGGAATTCTGGAGACCTGGAGAATTGTTGTATATGGAATTGATAGGATTTCATAATTCCCTAAAATGGAATAATATGAGCCCAACGACCACGGGGGCCTTGAGATGAACAGCGAGCTGGATCTTCTAAAGACGTTTAGGGCCGCGGCTGAGGCGCCGAGCTTTCGTGAGGCCGCTGTTCGACTGGGAAGCTCTCCTCAGGCCATCACCCGAGCGATACAGGCCCTTGAAAGTCATTACGGGGAGCTGTTGTTCCACCGAAGCACACGCCAGGTTCGCATCACGGCCTTTGGGGAGGATCTCTTACATCAGCTGCGGCCGGCGCTTGAGGGCTTAGACAAGCTGTGGCGCCCGCGAACCAAGGCGACGGCCTCACAGATTGTGGGCACAGTCCGAATTAGTGCCCCTCACAGCATGGGCTCCAGGGCAGTTCTTGCCGCCTTGGATACAGTGACCCAAAGTCACCCGGGAATTGTCTTGGACGTTCGCTTAAGCGATCGGGTTGCAGACGCTGTCGATGAAGGGATCGATGTCGGAATCCGCGTCGGCTTCATGCGTGATAGCAGATTCATTGCGAAGAAGGCAGGAGAGATGCGACTGCACATCGTTGGCTCCCCCGCACTTGTAGAGAGAATCGGAGCACCAGCGGAGACTAGCGAGCTCTCGCGGTTTCCACTGGTTGCGTCGGTGGACATCAATACAGGCAGGCCCTGGCCCTGGTACCTGGCTGGAGGCGTACAGGTGGCGCCGACAGCACCGGCCTTCATTGCAGACAATGCCGACATGGAGATGGCAGGGGTCATTGCGGGCTTGGGGTTTGCCCAACTTGCTGATTACATGGCTGCCCCACTCATTCAGTCAGGTGTTCTGCAGCGTGTGATGGAAGAATTCGATCCTGCCCCGTGGGGCTTGTACGTCTATCGGCCACAACGCGGCCCAGTCTCACCTCGCGTCAGAGTAGTTTTCGATGCACTCCATTCCGCCGTCGGAGCACTACCGAGCCTTATGCAGATGACGCCCTCCCCCACCTCGGCCCTAACGCCATCCAAAGCAGGGAAGCGCTAACGCCGAGTCGCTTGGCCGCTCTCTGATACGGGATCTGGCCACCATGAGCGCCAGGGACGCTCATGGTGGCCAGAAGAGCGTCGGGTCAACCCGCGCGGGCGAGTTCCTCAGCCAAGAAGGGGGCGGTACGGCTTCTCTTCACGCGAGCGACCTGTTTTGGAGTTCCTGCCGCCACGATCTGCCCGCCCGCGTCACCGGCACCTGGACCCACGTCGATTACCCAATCCGCCTGAGCAACGGCACGCATGTCGTGCTCGATCATGACCACCGTATTGCCGGAATCAACGAGCCGCTGGAGCTGCACAAGCAGCCTATCCGCGTCCGAGGCATGGAGGCCCGTAGTAGGTTCATCCAGGACATACAGTGTCCGCCCGCGCTGGCTCCGTTGAAGCTCTGTGGCCAGCTTGATTCGCTGCGCTTCACCACCCGATAGCTCGGTAGCCGGCTGGCCCAGTCGAAGGTATCCAAGGCCGATCTCCTTCAGCAACTGAAGTGGGCGAGCGATCGCGTCCTCATCGCCAAAGAATTCACGTGCATCCTCCACAGTCATCCGCAGAACGTCTGCAATGTTCTTACCGTTCCAAAGCACCTTCAGCGTAGCCTCGTTGTATCGCGCACCGTGGCACGTTGGGCACGGTGCATAGACGCTAGGCATAAACAGCAGCTCGACGCTCACGAATCCCTCCCCTTCGCACGTCTCACAACGTCCCTTGGCCACGTTGAAGGAGAATCGACCTGCGTCGTAACGTCGACGCCGCGCATCTGGTGTTGCGGCAAAAAGCTTTCGAACATGATCGAAAAGGCCGGTGTAAGTCGCGAGATTCGATCGCGGCGTCCGTCCGATTGGCTTCTGATCAACCTGGACGAGACGCTGAATAGCATCGACATCTCCGCCGAGGTGTCCCCCTGTCGTCTCGATGACGGTTGGCCCGTCTGCTGCCCCCGTTTCCACCGCGTCGTCCTCAGGCTCGTGCCCAAGTTGAAGCATCATCAGCTCCGGCAACGCCTGGGCGACGAGGCTGGACTTGCCCGATCCCGAAATCCCGGTCACCGCGGTGAGGATGCCCAAAGGTATCTTTGCATCAATGCGCTTCAGGTTGTGACGCTGGATGCCCTGAAGTTCCAGCCAACCACTCGCTTGACGCTCTTGGCCACTAGGGGGCGGGACCTTGTCAAAGAGGTACAACGCGGTACGTGACTCGTCGATGTCACGAAGACCATCCGGCTCTCCACTGTAGAGCACTTTGCCGCCCCGCTCTCCCGCCTCAGGCCCAACATCCACCAACCACTGGGCACGGCGCATCAGCTCCAGATCGTGCTCCACAACAAATACGGAATTACCACCGTCGCGGAGGCGGTCCAAGGCGTCATAGAGAGCCTGGCTGTCGGAGGGATGAAGGCCTGCCGACGGCTCGTCCAACACGTACACCACGCCAAAGAGCAGCGAGCTCAACTGCGTGGCGAGTCTCAATCGCTGCAACTCGCCAGCGGACAATGTCGGCGTAGCGCGATCCAAAGTTAGATAACCAAGCCCAAGGCCACGCAACTGACTGATTCGGCTCATCACTCCACTAGCGAGGCGCTGCGCGGCCAGGCGCTTCTCCTCCGACAGCGCTGAGGTGCGGCGGACGTCAGGAGACACCGCGTGGACCGCCCGCCCACTGGCCGCCCTATCGGCGCGATCACGACGGGTGGCCTCCTTGTTCGCCTTCCCCCCGCCAGCATGAGCACTGAAGTCTCCTCGAGAAATGGGCTCGAGCAGGGACGCCAGTTGGTCAAGAGGCATCTGCATGAATTGACCAATGTCCACACCCGCAAATGTCACTGACAGCGACTCTGCCTTAAGGCGCTTGCCATGGCAGGTGGGACAAAGCTTTCCCTCCATGTATCGCGATACGCGGCGCCTCATCAGGGCACTTTGCGTGTTAGCAAACGTGTGCAGGACATACCTACGGGCGCCAGTGAAGGTTCCCATGTAGCTTGGCTCAGTCTTACGCTTCAGGGCCGCACGCGTCTCCGCTGGCGTGAACCCAGCATAGACCGGCACAGTGGGCGACTCCTCGGTAAACAGAATCCAATCGCGGTCCTTCTTGGGAAGGTCCTTCCAAGGTCTATCAATGTCGTAGCCCAGCGTCACCAGAATGTCGCGAAGGTTCTGCCCGTGCCATGCAGGTGGCCACGAAGCAATGGCACGCTCACGGATGCTCAGCTTTGGATCCGGCACCATGAGGGCCTCTGTCACCTCGTACACATGGCCAAGGCCATGGCAGGTCGCGCATGCGCCCTGGGGAGTATTGGGTGAGAAGTCCTCGGCATAGAGCATAGGCTGATCAGCCGGATATGCTCCCGCGCGGGAATACATCATACGAATGAGGCTGGATAGCGTGGTGACGCTACCCACCGAAGATCGCGCATTGCTGGCACCACGCTGCTGCTGCAGTGCTACCGCTGGCGGGAGTCCATCGATGGAGTCAACATCAGGGACGCCTGCTTGATCGATTAGGCGTCGAGCATAGGGAGCAACGGACTCAAAGTACCTCCTTTGAGCTTCCGCATAGATTGTCCCGAATGCAAGAGATGACTTCCCGGAACCGGATACACCGGAAAAGACGACCAGTGCGTTGCGAGGAATTGAGACATCAACGTCTCTAAGGTTGTTCTCACGCGCACCGCGCACCTCTACAAGGCCGCTTGCTGCGACACTGCAGGAAGCTTCACCGAATGTGGCGTTTGGCATGTGCATGTCTCTGTAGGTTGTAGACGTTAAGTTCAGCTGGATCACTGGCCCGAAGAGGGATCGGCTTCGGTTTGCGATGCCTCTTCATCCAAGGCTCGCTGCCATGCCTGTCTCTCAGCCAAGGCGCGCTCAGCTCCCCGATCAGTGGGCCGATACCAGTTCGGCCTCTCCACACCCTCCGGCAGGTACGTCTGTCCAGCTGCGTAGCCGTCTGGCTCATGATGCGCGTAGCGATATGCTTGTCGATACCCCATCTGCCTCATAAGCTTCGCTGGAGCATTCCGAAGATGCATGGGAACTGGTAATGATCCGTGCTCCTTGACGAAGGCCCTTGCTAGATCCCAAGCCGCATAGGACGCATTCGACTTGGGGGAGAGCGCCAGATAGGTCGCAGCCTGGGCCAAGACAATTTCACCTTCAGGAGAGCCAAGTCGCTCATACGCCTGCGCAGCGTGGATGGCCAAGTGCAGAGCGCCCGGATCAGCATTTCCGATATCTTCGCTTGCCATAACAATCATTCGACGTGTGACCTGGCTCACGTCCCCGCCCCCATCCAGAATGCGCGCTAGCCAGTAGAGGGAGGCGTCGGGATCAGAGCCACGCAGTGATTTGTGAAACGCGGAGAGCTGCCAATAGAACTCGTCCCCACCCTTATCGAATCGACGCAGTGACGGGCTGGTGGAGCGCTTGGCAAACTCAAGATCCACCTCTTCCACCCGCTTCTCAGAGGCCGCAGTTGAGACCTGCTCGAGAAGATTCAGGAATCTGCGGCCATCACCATCAGCGAAGCCCTTCAGCAGCTGCAATGCGGGATCGGAGAGGTCAACGCCTCGCAAGTGAGGTCTGGCGCGTTCGTAGAGCTTCTCAAGATCTGCGTCAGACAGAGGCTCAAGTGTGTACACCTGCGCGCGCGAAAGCAGCGCCGAGTTAACGGCCAGTCCTGGATGCTCTGTGGTGCCGCCCACCAGCGTGAGTAGCCCTGATTCAACGTGAGGTAGCAGCGCATCCTGCTGGGCCTTGTTGAACCGGTGAATTTCGTCGACGAAAAGCACCGTGGAGCGACCGCGTACGTCGAGTTCGGCCCGCGCATCATCAATGGCCTGCCTGATGTCCTTTACCCCGGCGAGTACGGCGGAGATCGCAATGAAGTGACTGTCAGTCACCATCGCTGCGAGGCGCCCCAGGGTGGTCTTACCGACGCCCGGGGGCCCCCACATGATGAAGGAGTGCAGACTTCTTGCTTCAAAGGCAAGACGCAAAGGCTTCCCCGGCCCCAGCAGGTGCTGCTGCCCAACAAACTCGTCGAGAGACTTCGGTCGTAGCAGTTCGGCCAGGGGTGCCCTTGGTTTCGCTGTGAATAGATCTGCCAAGGTGTTCTCCTTCGGGAAGTCAGTTGCGAGTATGCATTCGGAGCTTCTTGGCCCCTATTTCAGCTTCCCATCCAATGAGCCGCTTGTGGCATTGCTTGCTTTATCACGGAGGATGATGCGAGCTCCTCTGTATCCAACGCTGTGATTCCATACCCAGCTCATTGCGACGCTCAGGCGATTTCGCACTCCGATAAGGAAGTAGATGTGAGCGAGCTTCCAGATCCACCATGCGATTCCTCCGCTCAGCTTTAGCTTCCCCATATCGATTACTGCAAGGCTGCGTCCAATCGTGGCGAGGTTGCCCTGGTGCCGGTACTTGAATGCAGCGGTCCTCCGCGCCCCTGTTATCAGCCCTTCAATCTGGCCCGCGACGTACTTGCCTTGTTGCTTGGCCGCCGGCGCGATTCCAGGAACGGTCTTTCCGTTCGCAGTGGCTGATGAAGCAGTGTCCCCAATCACGAAGATGTTGGGGGAACCAGGCACCGTTAGATCAGGGCCGACGATTGCGCGCCCCGCCCGATCTGATTCGGTGTCGAGCCAACGTGCGGCTGGAGACGCCTGAACTCCGGCTGCCCAGACGATTGTGGATGCCGCCAGCTTCCTGCCATTGAGCATCACCCCATCAGAGGCGCACTCTGTGACAGGTGCCCCCAACAAAACGGATACCCCAAGCTTCTCGAGGGCGCGCCTCGTGTACTCGGAGAGCTTTTCAGGAAAGACAGGAAGCAGCCGCGGACCCGCTTCAATGAGAAATACCCGGGTTTTGCTGGGATCAACTGACCGAAAGTCATCCTGCAGCGTGCCTCGCGCCAGCTCCGCGATGGTTCCGGCAAGCTCGACACCTGTAGGCCCACCACCAATGATCACAAAGGTTTGAAGGGCTTCTCGAACCTCGGGATCATTGCAGAGCTCCGCTTGCTCGAACGCGCTCAGGATCCTGCCTCGAATGGTTGTTGCGTCCTCCAGGCTCTTCAGGCCTGGAGCGTACTTCGACCATTCGTCATGCCCAAAGTAGGCATGTGTCGCTCCCGTAGCGAGCACAAGGGTGTCGTAAGGGTATCGAGTGCCGTCCTGAAGGATCACTTGGCGGGCAGCTTTATCCACACCCTCGACCTCCGCCATGAGGGTCCTCACCTCCGGGCGGTCACGGAACAGATAGCGGATCGGCCATGCAATCTCCGACGGTGACAGTGACGCACCAGCTACCTGGTAGAGCAGCGGCTGGAACAAGTGATAGTTCCGCCGGTCAATGATTGTTACATCGACATCCACTCCTTCAAGGTGCGTGGCGGCCTCCAGTCCGCCGAAGCCCGCCCCAACGATCACAACTTGATGACGATTTCTGGAGGTCTTGATCACGGCAGCACTCCCTAATTAGGTGCTCAGTGCCGATGCGTGGTGCTTGAGGTGATCGGCAATGAAGCTGGAGATGAAGTAGTAGCTATGGTCGTAACCATCGCGAAGGTTCAGCGAAAGCGGATGATTCGCCTTGGCGCATGCATCTCGAAGCAGTTCAGGGCGAAGCTGATTCTGCAAGAAGTCATCACTGAGCCCTTGATCCACCAGTAGGGGCAGGCGCTCCTTTGCATCTGCAATCAGCTCCACGGCGTCATACTGCCGCCACTGCTCCTGATCTCCCCCCAGGTAGGCCGAAAACGCCTTCTGGCCCCAAGGAACCTGGGTGGGCGCCACTATCGGAGAGAAGGCGGATACGCTGCGATAGCGACCTGGGTTTCGCAAAGCGATGACCAAGGCACCGTGGCCGCCCATTGAATGGCCGCTAATTGAGCGAGCCTGGCTAACAGGGAAGTTCTTCTCAACGAGAGCAGGCAGCTCACTTACAACGTAGTCATACATGCGGTAGTGGTCAGACCACGGTGCCTCGGTGGCATTGACGTAGAACCCCGCGCCTTGGCCGAGATCGTAAGCTGGATCATCCGCGACGGACTCTCCGCGCGGACTTGTATCCGGAGCAACGATGGCAATGCCATGCTCAGCAGCGAGCTGCTGCACTGCAGACTTGGTGATGAAGTTCTGCTCTGTGCACGTCAGGCCAGAGAGCCAGTAGAGAACAGGTACCGGGCCGCTGGACGCCTGCGGAGGGAGATAGACTCCAAACTTCATGGTGCAACCAAGGCTGGATGATTCATGCTGGTAGACGTCCTGCCATCCACCGAAGCTTGCGTGACGCTCAATGCGTTCCATTGTTCTTTCCTCTGAATTGAATTTGATAGGCCATCTATCGCGAATCGAATGTGGCCTTAAGCGAGGCTTTAGGCCTTGTCCTCGACTGCCGAGTCACCGTGTGCATGCCTAATCCTTCGGACAATCCACCAAATCAGCAGCAATACAGCGGGAACCAAGATCGCAGTGACGGTTGCTGCGATGTCATGCGTCCCAGGCAAACCCTTGAGCAGGTATGCGAGAAGACTCACGACGTAGTACGAGATGGCGGCCACCGACAAACCTTCCACCGTCTGCTGCAGGCGCAGCTGAACCTTCGCCCGTTCATTCATGGACGCCAGTAGGTCGCGGTTCTGCCGCTCGAGCTCAACATCAATCCACGACCGAAGGAGCGAGATTGAGCGCGTCAACTTGTCTGAGAGCTTCCCCTGTCGCTCCTTCACTGACTGGCAAGTTCGCATGGCCGGTGCAATCCTTCGATACAAGAAGTCCGCCCAGGTGCTATAGCCGGCAACTTGATCCTCCGCCAACGCATCCAGTCGCTCTTCAACAATTTCGTAGTAAGCCCGACTTGCACCAAACCTATAGAGATTTGCCGCGGCGTCCGCCTCCAACTCTGCAGCCAAGCTGGTCAAATCCGAGAGGAGTACGTCACTGTCACGACGTCCACCGGAGGCCCTGCGCATCTCTTCAGTAATTGCAGCCAGACGCGCCTCCATGCGACGAAGATTCGACGTCATGGAGCGAGTCAGCGGTAGCGCTAGCAGGGCAAGCGTTCGGTATGTCTCGACCTCGAGCAGTCGTTGTGCCAGCGCCCCTGCCCGCGCCGGAGTCAGGCCGCGATCAAGGATGAGCATGTGGGTTAGCCCTTCCTCGTCTTGCCGGAAGTCGGTCACAATGGCCGCGGCACCGTTCTCAACCAGCGAATAGCAGCGGCTGACGGGATCAAAGCAATCTATTTCCTTCTCCGCCACCGCGGTCCAAGGCAAAAGCCTGACGCTAACAGCCGAGATCACGGGTCCTGGCGGCTTGAATCCCTGTCTAAACGGGTTGTCCCCACAAGGCTCACCTGTTTCTGAGCTCAGTGGTGCGCTCCAGAGGTAGGAAGAGAACTCAGTGTGCTTCTCGCAGTGCAGATCGCCCTCATTCCACGTAAGCGCGTGATGAGGTGTGGTGTGATCCTCGACTGCAGCCCCCATACGACCTGAAAGATCGTCGATCGCGGCACGATCTCGACTCATGTCCCCTTCTGTCATGAAGGAGAGCTGGAGAAGGCTTCGCGGAGACTGGGTGAGCAGGTGCGGTCGCGCATGGACTTCCTCAACGGCGGCGCGGCGGTCCGCGTGCGCCGGCATCCCATATACGTAGCCTTCTGCTGGCGTGCCTGCAGCTTGGCTCAGGCCGGATGGGTCATTCATACATAGCCTCAAGAATGGATGATCTTCTAAACACCGCTCACGGGAGGTCTATCACTTGCTTGTGCGATAGCTCAGCGAAAGGTCGCGTGGTGGAACCGGCTCTGGTGTAGGGCGGTAGTGGGAACCACAACAAGCTGGGAGGACGGCACCGCATAGATCGCAGGCCCTTGCTCTCCCACCTTCCAAGCCAGGCGCGGACCACATGGGAGTCGCAACGAGGCTGGAAGCTCACTTCAAAGGGCCTGCCATGACTCAGTCAGATGCGGAAGGCAACGATGCCGACAGAGATTGCCCGCCCCAAGAAATACAGACAGGCACAACTCGACTGACATCATCCAGCATGCCTTGGAGCCTCCTGGAAAGGCCTCAACGTCCTAGTCGTGACGCCCTAACCCACGAAGGGGTTAGGAATGGCGGGTTCTACTTGGAAATGAAGTAGTTCGGACACCCATAGATTGCCTCCTCTACTTAGTACTAGCGCCATCAAGCAATGTCGCGAACTGACTAACGGAGATAGGAGCGGACAATAGAGATGGTCTCGTCAATCGACTTCCTTTGAGAGTCGGTGTGGGTGTCGCTATGCGGGAACTCTTCACGCAGATAGCTCTCCAGAACCGTCGCCATCAAACCATTGACCGCCCCGCGCACAGCAGCAAGCTGCTGAAGTACTGCAGCACATTCCGCCCCGCTCTCCAGAGCCTGCTCCAATGCAGCCACCTGTCCGCTGATCCGACGTACGCGGGTAAGGGCCTGCTTTTTCTCCCGAGGGCTGTGAGGCATTGCGCACCTGTCCGTATCACATGAGGGAACGATACTATACTCCCCGATAGTATGCAAGCTAGCAATCTGGGAGGGTCTTTAACTCCGTCAACTGAGTCTGCGCCTGATTTCGAGCAGCCGCCAGAGGCCAGTGAAAGGCCCCTCTCGCCCCACCCGCACACCAGAAAAGGCGGGCTCCTGCAGGAGCCACGCCCCACCACTCGGGAGAGTGGTTACATGTAGATGAATTGGCGGTATAGCTTGTCTAGCTCCAGCCTGACGAACTCGATCTCCTCCTCGTCCCCGGCATCAGAGAGATCCAGAAGCTGTCGCTCCTTTGATGTAATTCGATCACAGAGATCTTTTAGGCTGGCGCAGAACTCCGCTGAATGGGCATGCGACCGGTCAGGGCGAGCCTCTGTTGATCCCAACATTCCGCGAGACGTTGACGGGGTGATGCCGAACTCCTCATTGAACGCGATCTGATGCTGTCGCCTGTCATCAGTCTCAGAAATGGCCTGCCGCATCGCACTGGTGATCGTATCGGCATACATGATCGCCTTACCGCGCGAGTTTCTTGCAGCTCGTCCAATCATCTGAATGAGGGCCTGGCTCGACCGAAGGAAGCCCGCCTGGTCCGCATCAACGATAGCGACCAGAGAGGCCTCGGGAATATCGAGCCCCTCTCTCAGCAGGCTGATACCCACTAGCACATCGAACTCGCCGGCCCTCAGCCCATTGATGATCTCAACTCGATCCTCTGCCTTGATATCCGAGTGCATGTACTTCGCACGCACCCCTTGATCCTCGAGGAACTCGCACAGCTCCTCAGCAGACACCTTTGTCAGCGTGGTCACCAAGACCCTGTCGCCCTCTCGTACACAACGGGCGATCTCTGACAGAAGATCGCACCTGTAGCCCTCCCTAGGCCTCACCTCTACCAGCGGATCGAGCAAGCCAGTGGGCCTGATGAGCTGGTCAATCAATCTTCCCTTGGATCTCCCAATCTCATAGGCGCCAGGCGTAGCCGAAACGAAGATCGTCTGGGGCTTGATGGCTTCAAACTCAGAGAAGCTAAGCGGTCTGTTGTTCATTGCCGAAGGTAGACGGAACCCGTACTCGATTAGAGTCTCCTTCCTGCTCTGATCGCTCCTGAACATTGCCGCGATCTGGGGAACCATGACGTGCGACTCGTCAACAAATAGCAGGCCATCCTTCGGGAGGTAGTCCATGAGCGTCGTCGGCCTAGCTCCTGACGGCTTTGAGTTCAGGTAACTGGAGTAGTTCTCCATGCCAGAGCAATATCCCAGCTCCCTCATCATCTCCACGTCGTTCGTGATCTTCTCGTAAAGCCTATTTGCCTCAACGATTCGACCAGATGCGTTGAGCTCCGCCACCCTGGCCTCCAAATCCTTGAGGATGGCCTTCGTAGCCTCATTGATTTCTGTTTTGGGGCTTGCGAAGAGTGTCTTTGGAGAAACGAGGTAGCGCGTCTCATCGCCAAGCTTCTTCCCTGTAACCGCATCAATCCAGATGAGCGACTGCACTCTCCCCTCGTCCGTGAGCTCTACTCTAATTGCCTTGTACTCAGAGTCGGCGGGAAAAATATCGACCACATCGCCAGACACACGGAACGTGCCACGCTTCAGGGTCCGCTCAGTCCTGTCGTACTGAAGCGATGCAAGCCGACGCAGGAAGTCCCTCTGATCCAGCTCGATTCCAAGCGCAAGCTCAACCTGCAGATCCCGGTAGCTCTGTGGGTCTCCCAGTCCATAGATTGAGGACACCGAAGCGACAACAATCACGTCTCTACGCTCAATCAGAGACTTCGTAGTCGATAGTCGAAGCCTCTCAAGGTGATCATTGATGGCTGAGTCTTTCTGGATGTAACGATCGCTACCTGGGATATAGACCTCTGGCTGGAAGAAGTCGTAGTAGGAAACGAAATACTCCACGGCGTTCTCGGGGAACAGCGCCTTCATCTCCCCGTAGAGCTGAGCAGTCAACGTCTTGTTTGGCGCAAGAATGAGCGTGGGTCGCTTCAGCCGATGGATCACATTGGCCATCGTGAAGGTCTTCCCTGACCCTGTAATTCCCTTCAAGGTCTGATGTGTTGCTCCCTCCTCGATGCCAGCAATCAGCCTGGCAATCGCCTCGGGCTGATCCCCCGCCGGCGTATGATCCGAATGCATCACGAACATATCTGTTGACATCACTCTTGCTCCTGCTGGCTCAATTTTTGATCGTTATGGAAGTTAAAGCCGTCTAGAATATTCCGCCGCATACGTGCGGACAGAATCGGATGAGCGACACGAATGCTACCTTTGGGCAAGTTCTTTCCAGGTGAGCCTCGTAATCCATGGCTGACTGACGCTAGGGCATGAGCTTGCCTGCTGGAAAATGCCGGAGCGGCCTCACAAGTGCACCGACCTTCCTCCGCTCACACCTCACTCCTCCCTACGTGGCTGCTGCACTGGCTGCTGTACCGACTCCTGATCGACCACAGTCAGGGCCAGCGTAGACATTAGCTCTGTCTCGATCGTCCTCTGCATTGAGTAGATCGGGAGCGCGTTCGGCGCGGAACTGAATGGCTCCTCCAGCTGACGGCCCAGCGCATCGAGACCAAAAAACGTGTACGCCACAATGAGCACCGGTAGAAAGGTCCACCACCCCAATGTTCCTGCCAGCGCAAAAGGAAGCGTTGTGCAGAATACGATCGCAGTCCGGTGAAGCAGCAGCGAATACGAGAATGGAATCGGAGTATTGAGTATCCTCTCGCACCCACCTTGGATACGAGCCAAGTTGGCAAGCTGCTTGTCCAGCACCGAGTACTGAATCGAGTCGATCCTTCCCTCATGAGCCAGATGGGCAAGCTTCAAGCCAATGCCCTGGAGCACAGCGTCCGTCGGATTCGGGCCTTGTGATGCCTTGCCAATATCCCACCAAGGTGCGATCGCATGGGCTTCGTCGGCTCGGCGCAGTCGAGAATAGAGGCCCGCACTGAAGCCACACAGGCCTCGCAGGATCTGTGCTCGGCTGTTTGGATCCAGCAGGGACGTCTGCCTGGCTATCGAGCGACACGCTATGACCAGGTCACCCCAAAGGTGCCTCGCCTCCCACCATCTGGAGTAGCAAGCGTTGTTTCGAAAGCTCATGAATACGGAAAGTGCGATACCAATGAGCGTGAACGGAACGGCACTGAAGCGAGCAAAGATTCCTGGATGCTCCGTTGATGCGAGCACCGCTCCTGCGGTCACAATGCTAATCAGTAGTAGATGCAATGCGATCCTGGGCAGGATGGTACCCCTGACGGCAAACGCAACGTCCCACAACGTCGGCTGCCTTCGCATTCTCGTTTCAACATCTGGGAGACGGTGTGTCATGCCAACCTCTGATTCATTGATCGACTGCTGGCGTCGATACGCCCAGGCAACAAATTCCTTCCACTTGAGTTCGAAATGCGAATGACATCACGCCGTTCGCATGACACTGCTACAGCAGGTCTAATGCAGTTCATCGTCGGCAGCCTCGGGCATCCATAGTTCAATGACCGTCCCTGTCAGGCCGGTTCTCTCCACAGACAGGCTGCCACCGTAGCGGTTGGCAAGCATCTGACTGATGGAAAGACCCAGCCCGGTACCTTGACGATGTTTGGTCGTAAAGAATGGCTCAAAAATTCGGACCAGAATATCCTGAGGAATGCCGCTTCCAGTATCTGAGACTCGCAAAGCGACGCCAGGGTGACCATGAACGTCGTCAACGTCCAACGTCGCCAATCCCAGCGTTCCGCCCTTCTGCATCACATAGATTGCATTGATCATGAGGTTCACAAGAATTTGCTGCAGCTCGCCCCGATTGCCCGTTACGAGCCGTGTGGACAGGAAGTTCTCCTCTATCTTCACGGGATGGCGCTTGATGAGGTGTTGAATCAGGGGCAGCGTCTCCAACATCAGCGTGGCGGGCTCTAGCAGCTCACTATGACCGGAGTACTCACTGGGCTTGGAGAACTGCAGCAACTTGGAAACAATGGTGCTGATACGCCCAATCTGATCCTCAATGAGGTCAATCTCTTCTCCAAACCGCTGGCCCTCGGGCTCCCTGATCGAGTCACGCAGAAGCTCGAGGTTCCCCTGCATGACGGCAAGCGGATTGTTGATCTCGTGCGCTATTCCTGCTGCGATCTCGCCAATTGTTGCCAGCTTCTCAGTGACAATCAGGTGCTGGGTCGTCTCTTCTAACCGTCTATTGGCTAGTGCGAGACCAGCAGTTCGCTCCTCTACCCTGGAATTGAGCTCCTCGTTCCAGGCGACCAGCTGTCGTTCCTTCTCTTCCAGCTGACAGAGCAGCTGGTCCAAGTGCGAAGCGACACGTCCGATTTCATCATTGGATGCCCCTGCTCCGGAGCGAGCACTGCGGTCACCCGCCTTGACCCGTCCAATTGCCTGATCCATCCGCTCAAGTGGCTTGAACACGCCGCGAGCGATGTACAGAAAAAGGGGTACGGTGATGGCTGCAACAAGCAGGCAACCGAACACGATCGCTCCGATGGAATTTCGACGGGCGGTGGTGAATGGCTCCTCCAGAAAGCCCACGAAGAGCATACCAATGGGTACGCCCCGGCCATTGAGAATGGGCATATAGCCGGCAATGTACCAATCATTGACTACGTAGGCTCTCGCCTGCCAGGTCTTTCCCTGGCCCAGCACGGCCTCGGCCACTTCAGAAGACACCCGTGTCCCCGACGCTGGGTTCCCTCCCGCCAACAACGCGTTGGTGCTGATGCGGGTATCACCAAGGAAGATGGAGGCTATCCCTGTTGCGCCAGTACGCAGGGCCTTATCGCGGTAGACAAGATCAGTGATCTGCTTGATGAATTCGGTGTTGTGGTTCAGCAGAGTACCCGCAATCAAGACGCCGACCTGATTGTTTGGCAGTGCAACCGGCGTTGCAGCTTGAATCATTAGGCCCCGCTTCTCACTCTGGGCCGAATCGACAGGATTCCTTGCGTTATGCGGACGAATGACCTCGGCCCGTGCGGCGAGCTTTGGGGAGATCTCCATCAGATCGTCCCGACTTACCACCCCCACCTCCACGCTGGACGCCCCCTTCAGGGCCTTTTCGATGACTGACCAGTCCAAGTCAAGCTCAGCTGGCGAGGCCGGCTCGCTACTAGCCAACAAGCGACCGTTTGAATCCAACAGTGCGATGAAGTCTAGTGAACCACCTTGGGCTTTCGACGCTAGTAGGCTGCCAAGCTCTGCATTCTTGTTGACCCCCTGGCTAATGACGCCATGGAAGCTCTGCGAATCAGCAATCGCAGCCAGCGTCGCGCGGTCGTTGACGAGCAGCTGGTTCATGTACTGTCCCGCAACTTTCAGGTCCCCGCCGACCTTCGAGGCGAGCAGTCGGTCGAAGCGCAAATCCCATTGGTAGATGAGTCCGCCGACGATAGCCGGCAGGATCACAAACATTGGAAGGATCGCGATTAGAAGCAGGCGGAAGCGAACTGAGCGCGCTCGGTTCATTGCAGATTCCTAGGCTGATACATTCCAACTGGAGCACTTACGATCAATCGTCTTTCGCGATATGCCCAAGATCGTGGCCGCTCTTTCGCGATCTCCGCCAGTCTCACGAAGCACTGCAAGGATGTGCCTGCGCTCGACCTCCGAGAGCAGCCGGCTTCGTGGGTCAGAGAGTGACTCCAACCGCTCAAGCTGAGTCGGAAAGTGTCCGAGTATCAGGCTACGCTCAACGTAGTTGTGAAGCTCGCGGACGTTCCCGGGCCACGAGTAGCTCTGAAGATATGCCCGGGTCCTTTCGTCGATCGGAATCGGTTGAAGGCCAAGCTGCAGCCCCAGCTCACGCATGAAGCCCGCCGCCAGCTCCAACACATCAGCGCCGCGGTCATGAAGGCGAGGAAGCGACACCTCGAGAACGTTGATGCGATAGTAGAGATCCGACCGGAATGTTCCATTCTTCACTTCCGCAACCAAATTCCTGTTGGTTGAGAAGATGAATCTGACATCGATCGGAATCTCCCGATCTGCGCCAACTGGTCGTATCCGTCTATCTTCAAGCATCCTTAGCAGCTTTCCTTGGAGAGCCAAGGGAAGATCAGCGACTTCGTCAAACAGCAATGTTCCGCCTTCTGCATAGGCGACCAGCCCTTGGCGAGACGAGTTCGCTCCACTGAACGTTCCTTTGAGACTCCCGAACAGTTCAACGTCAATCAACTCGCTGGGAACAGCTGCACAATTTATTGGAATGAAAGGATGAGATGCCCGTGCGGACAACGCGTGCAGCGATCTTGCGGCAACCTCCTTTCCAGAGCCGGATTCTCCAGTGAACAGCACGCTACTGGGCAGTGGTGCGACCTTCGCGATCAGATCCTTGGTGGCCTGAATCGCACGCGAGCTACCTGTGAGCCTGTCTCGAAGCGCAGCTGGTGCACCGGAGCCATGTAGCTCGTGACGGAGAATGGCATTCTCCCGCCGTAGGCGACCGCGTTCCAGGCAGCGCGATATAGCGGCCAGCAACTGATTGGTTCTGAAAGGCTTGAGAAGAAAATCAGCCGCTCCCGCGCGGATAGCGCCGATAGCGGAATCCAAGTCTGCGTACGCAGTAATCAGAATGAAGTCGGCCAAGACCCCTCCCCTGCGCTGGTCCTCCAGCCACGCGATGCCACTCTTCCCTGGCAACACGTTGTCCACAATCACGATGTCAAAGTGGCGCTCCGTCAGATGCTGCTCCGCTTCAATGGTGTCAGCTGCAGCTTCCACAGCTTTGCATCGCGGTCGCAAGGCACGAACCAAGAAGCTACGCATGCCAGGTTCGTCGTCAACGATCAGTATCGATGAGCGCGCAAGGTCCGGCCATGCAAGATCGCCGTTTGCGCGCTCTTCGGAAGATTGGTTGGCGCTCTTTGGCGTCATGTTTCCCTCAGTACAATTGAAGCTTGGCTAGTTCCGTCGATTCGTGGTCGAGTTCATTTCGATCTTTCGACCGCTAGACGACGGGTGACATATCGAACAAAACACCCCCTCTCACGACGTAGGACGTTGTGCACCAAAGGCCAGTCTGAGACGTTCAATGCTGTCGACCTCAGTCATATGCCAATCCGGAATTCTTGCCCTATAAGCCTCGTATCGACCTCTTGGTGGCCAAACGGACCGGAGGCTCCTCGCCATATTGCCCAGAGCGCCAATGGCCTCCGTGCCCCTCCAAGCCCCTCGGCGGTCGGCCGCCACGGGAGGCTGGAGAAGTCTCGCTCCCTTCGAGCGGATCATTACGCCAATTCGGCCATATGGGAAGCGCTGGGTGCGCGTTGTCCCCGCCTCGGCCGGAGCCACGCAGCGCGGCCAAGCACGGGCGAGTCGATCCGCCTTGCAAGAAGGTCCAGGCCCTACCGCTCGCCTACCGGCATAGAGATGCCTATGCACCAGGGTCGTCTCCCATTTGCGCGGCTCGCGGGCAGATGTATCGTGGCTTTGGGCTCTCTGAGTCTCCGACCGACTGATGGTTGCTCTTCCCCTCAAGACCTGGGCTTGTTGGGGAGCTGACTAAGGATGGTAGAAGGCGGGGCTGACGGGTCGGCCTCTGACGCGAGCCGGGAGGAGAGGTCAGTCGCCCATTTTCGATGCAGGCGATCTGGTCCCCAAATATCTCAATGTCGTTGGGATCATGGCTGATCAGCAGCAGTGGAATACCGGCCCCGTCCAGCACGGCCTCCAGCTCCTGGCGCAGGTGCTGGCGAAGATCATGGTCCAGCGCGGAGAACGGTTCATCCAGCAGCAGCGCCTGCGGCTGCGTCACCAGGGCGCGTGCCAGGGCAGTACGCTGGCGTTGGCCACCGGAGACCTGCGAGGGCAGCAGATCGCCCACCGTGTCGATGCGGAATGCGTGCAACCACTGCTCCACCGCATCGAAGCGCTGGCCGACCCGCGGATTCAACCAGCCCTTCTCCAGACCGAACGCCACGTTCTGGCGCACGCTCAGATGCGGGAACAACGCGTAATCTTGGAAGACATAGCCCAACCGGCGGCGCTGCGGCGGCAGATCCACGCCGGTGGCCGCATCGAACAGGGCCTGCCCCTGCAGCCGTACATGGCCCTGCCCCGGCCGCAGCAGTCCGGCCACCGCCTTCAGGGTCAGGCTCTTGCCGGCGCCCGAGGGTCCGAACAGCACCACCTGGCGCTGCGTGCACTGCAGCGATACGTCCAACACGAAATCCTGGCCGGCCGCCTGCAGGCGGCGCTGCACCTGCAGGTCAAGCCACATCACGCAGCTCCCGGCGGCGTCCGCCCACCAGCCGCGCGGCCAGCAACAGGATCACGATGCAGACCACCGAGGTCAGGATCACCAACGCATTGGCCTTGCCATCCTGGCCGGCCTGCACCGCCTCGTAGATGGCGATCGACAGCGTCTGCGTGCGGCCGGGAATGCTGCCGGCCACCATCAATGTCGCGCCAAACTCACCCATCGCGCGTGCAAACGCCAGCAGCAGCCCGGCGAGGATGCCGCGCCAGGCCAGCGGCAGTGTGATGCGGAAGAACACCGCCGCCTCGGACACACCGAGCGTGCGTGCGGCCTGCTCCAGCTGCCCGTCGACCTCCTCGAACGCCGCGCGCGCAGGCTTGAACACCAGCGGCAGCGAAGCCACCGCCGCAGCAATCACCGCCGCCTGCCAGGTGAACACCAGGTTGATGCCGAACCACGATTGCAGCCACGCGCCGATCAGGCCGTTGCGACCGATCAGTACCAGCAGGTAGTAGCCCAGCACCGTCGGTGGCAGCACCATCGGCAGGGTCAGCAGCGAATCCAGAAGCTCACGCCCCGGGAAGCGCCGCCGCGCCAACAACGCACCCAGTGCCACGCCCAGCACCAGGTTGATCGCCGTGGCCCAACCGGCCACCTTCAGCGACAGCCACAGGGCACTCCAGTCCAGATCCATGCCTCAGGGCTTGCCGAACCCGTGCCTGGCCAGGATCGCCTGGCCCTGTGCCGAACGCACGAACGCGGTGAAGCGCTGGGCTTCGGCCGGCTGCGCGCTGGCCTTGGTCACGGCCAGCGGATAGGCAATGCGCCCCGCCACCGGCACCGCGAAGGCACGGCGTACCCGGTCGGGCATCGCCTGTGCATCGGTGGCATAGACGAAGCCGGCATCCACTTCGCCGCGCGCCACGTAGTCCAGCGACTGGCGCACATTCTGCGTGGTGATGGCCTTGCCCTGTACCGACGGCCACAGGCCCGCCGCTTCCAGCGCGCCCTTGGCATAGCGCCCGACCGGCACGCTGTCCGGGTTGCCCAGTGCGATGCGCTGCACACCGGCACCGGCCAGGTCCTTCAAGGTACGCGGCGCGGCCTTCGCCTGCGGCGGCACCACCACCCACAACGCGTTCACCGCGAACACCTCGCGGGTGCCCGCCGCCAGCAGATCCTGCTGCTGGGCCTGGTCCATCGTGGTTTCGTCGGCCGATGCGAATACGTCCACCGGCGCGCCACGGCTGATCTGCTGCAGCAGCACGCCGGAGGCGGCGAAGTTGAAATCGACCTTGGTTCCCGGGTGCGCCTTCTCGTAGGCCGCGCCCAGCTCGCGGAAGCTCTCGGTCAGGCTCGACGCCGCCGACACCGTCAGGTCGGCTGCCCAGGCTGGCACCGCGGCCAGCAGTCCCAGCAACAACAGTCCAGCTCGTTTCATCATTGGTTTCCCCGTTTGGTTGGGTTTAGATCGGTTTCACCGCCTATCCTTGGCATCGCAGGCGCTACATAGGTGGCCCGCCCAGAGCTAGGCAGAGGGTGCACGACGGTGCGGACCTCGTTGGCGCAGGCTGTCTCGTACATCCACATCGAATTGAAGCTGCAGCGAGATGTCATCACCCAGCGCGATGCCAAAACCAAGACCATCACGACAGGGCAAACGTGATGCCAAGGACTGAACCGCTTCGCGAGGAAGCATCAACCGGCAGTACTCGCTCCCCTCCAGAAGCACCGCCTGTTGCCCTGCATGCAGTGATAGCACCATGCCCCAGCCGCGATCGCCGCCGAACCGCGTCAGGTTCTCCACCGATTCGCCGGCCAGCAACTGCGCTAGCTCCTCTTCATCAACGCGCAGACGAACTGCCTGCCGCTGTAGCTGGACTTTCATGATGCAATGAACTCGAGCTCGGTTGAGGTGTTGCAGTTGAGTAGCTGGTCGTATTCGCTATCCGCCAGTGGCAGCTCGATTGCGCCCAAGCGTTCTCGCAGGGCGCGTAGCGAGCGGTGCGCCGCCGGATTCTCGATCAATTCCCGCAACACATGCCGGCAATGGTCATCAATCTGCAACCGCATCGGCAGGCGTTCTTCCGCAAACAGCACACAGGCAGCCGAAGGCGCATCACGTAACCGTTGTAGTAACGCTGGGGTCACATTGGGCGTATCCACCGGAAGCACCAGAGCGGCAGCGTCCGGCATGCACATGGCCACACTGTAGAGCCCGCCCAACGGGCCGCAGCGTGCCACGCGATCAGGAATGCCACCGAAGGCCGGGTAGTTGCCACTCACCCATACCCTTTCCGCACCTGCCTGTCGCAGCAGGCCACGCATGTGCTCTAGCAGGGCTCGCCCGTGCCACGGTAGCAGCGCCTTGTCACGGCCCATCCGGCTGGAAAGACCACCGGCCAGCACGATGCCGTCAGTGGGAATGTTCGTGATCGTGTGCACATTCATGGGCATTGTCATGAGCTTGCGTGGGTTCGCTGTCCGCATGGCAGAGACTGCAGCCTTCGGTCCACTCGCTGTCGCCGTCCTCGTAGTGCTCCTGCTTCCAGATCGGGCACTGGTGCTTCACCACCTCGATCAGCTGCCGGCAGGCCCGGAACGCCTCGTCGCGGTGCGGGCTGCCCGCGGCCACCACCACCGCCACATCGCCAATGCCGAGTCGCCCCTTCGCGTGGGCCACATACAGTTTCAACTTCGGACCGAACGTCGCCTCGACCTCTGCCGCCAGACGCTTGAATTCGTTCAGCACCAACGGCTCGAACAGGTCGTAGGTGATGCCCGTCACTGCGCGGCCGATGTTGACGTCGCGCACCTTGCCGATGAACACGTCAATGCCGCCGAAGCCCGGATCTGAGACCGCGGCGATGCCCTCGCCCGGATCGATCGACGCCTGCGCGCGGTCCACCACCTTCGCAATGATCTTCCCGCTCATGGCTCAGCCCCCGCTCACCGGCGGCAGGATCGCCACCCGGCCATCGTCGGGCAGCGCCTCGTGGTCGCGCAGCACGCGTTGCTGGTCGGCGAACGCCGAATAATCCAGCAGGCCGGCACGGAATCCCGGCCAACGCACCGGAAGCAGCTCGCGCAGCGCCTGGCGCAGATCGGCCACGGTGCCACCGGCCACATCCACGGCAATCTCGCGGCTGGCATCCAGATCGGAAAACGCACCGAACAACTGCAGATTCACCTGTTTCATCATGACTCCTGGCTCACCAGCTGCACCGGTTCGTGGTGACCCCAGCCCTGCACGCGCACGAAGGTGCCAGCGCTGGCCAGGTCTCCCTCGGCCTCCAGCACCACCCAGGCGTTGGCCTGCAGCATGGACATCAAACGGAACGACTCCTGCCCGGACAGCACGCGCGCGCTCAGGCGCCCCTGCCCATCCATTTCCACCCGCGCACGCGCGTGGAAGCGCAGGCCCGGCGGCTTGCGCACGTCGGCCTGCAGCGGCAGCTGCAACATGAGCTCCGGCGCCAGCCCCAACAGGCGGCGCAGCACCGGCTCGACGAAGAAACGCTGGCCCACGGCCGCCGACACCGGGTTGCCCGGCAGGCCGAAGTACAGCGCGCCATTGGGCAGCACCGCGAACAGCAGCGGCTTGCCCGGGCGGATCGCTACCTTGTGGAACACGATGCGCGCACCACGGCCGCGCAGCGCATCGGGAACGAAATCGTAGCGCCCGGCCGACACCGCGCCGGTGCTGATCAGCACCTGCGCGCCAGCGGCCAGCGCTTCATCCAGCACCGCATTGAACGCGGCCACGTCGTCGCCCACCGTGCCCTGCCAGACCACCTCGGCACCGGCGGCCTGCAGGCGGCCGACCAGATACGGCCGGTTGCTGTCACGGATCTGGCCGGATTCCAGCGCCTGCGCCGCCTCGGTCACCAACTCCTTGCCGGTAGCGATCACTGCCGCCTTCGGCCGCGCCACCACCGCCACCTGGCCCACGCCGATGGCATGCAGCAGGGTGCGCGCATTGATATCCAGCACCTGCCCGGCCTGCAGCACGCGCTCGCCTTCGCTCACGTCCTGGCCGCGCAGGCGCACATGCTGGCCCGGCTTCACCGATGCCTTCAAGGCGATGCCGGTCGGGCGTCCCTCCTCGCTGGCGAGGATCTCCACGTTCTCGACCGGCACCACCGTATCCAGCCCGGACGGCATACGTGCACCGGTCATGATTTCCCATGCACCCTCGCCGCCTTCGGCGCCGGCATCGCCGGCCGCCTGCCAGCCCTGCACCGCGAATTCGGTACCGGCCTCGAACGCCGCGCCGTTGGCGCGCAGCGCGAAGCCGTCCATCGCCGAGTTGTCGAACGGCGGCAACGACTGCCCGCTGTGGATGTCACTGGCCAGGGTACGGCCGCCGGCCTCATGCAGCGGCAGGCGCTCGGCCGGCAGCGGCGTGGCTGCGTCCAGCAGGTGCTGCAGGGCTTCGCTGTAGGCAATCATCAGTGGCCACCACCTTCGACCATCGCCAGGGCATGGCCCAGTACCGGCGCCAGGATGTCCAGGCACTGCGCCGCCGCCTTCGGGCTGCCGGGCAGCGCGAACACCAGCATGTTGCCCAGCTGCACCACCTCGGCGCGGCTCAGCCAGGCCATCGGCGTGTGCTGTGCACTCAGTGCCCGCACCATCTGCGCCAGGCCATGTACCGGCCGCGCGTTCAGGGAACGCAGCGCCTCCGGGGTCAGGTCACGCGGGCCCAGCCCGGTACCACCGGTACACAGGCACAGGCGCACGCCCTCGGCGGCCAAGGCCTGCAGGCGGCCCGCCAATGGCTCGATGCCATCGGGCAACACCTCAGCGGCCACCACCTCGCCGCCCAGCTTTTTCAGGCCGGTCACCAGGGTCGGGCCAGAGATATCCTCATAGGTGCCGTCGCTGGCGCGATCGCTCAGCGTGATCACCGTGCAGGCCGCGCCCTCCAGGCCCTTCGGCGCACGCGGCTTGAAACGCGTGCGCTCGGCATCGTTCATGCCGTCGGGGTGCAGCCAGACACCGCGCTTGCCGCCTTCCTTGAACAGCAGGCGGATACCTTCGATGCGCAGGGCCGGTTCCACCGGCTTGCTCAGGTCGTACAGGGTCAGCAGCGCCGCGTTGACCCCGGCCAGCGCCTCCATCTCCACGCCGGTGCGCGCCTCGCTGGCGCACTCGCACCACACGCGGATCGCCTGCCGTTCCGGTACCGGCGCGCAGAACACCTGCACCAGTTCCAGCGGCAGCGGATGGCACAGCGGCATCAGCATCGAGGCCATCTTGGCGCCCTGCAGGCCGGCAATCTCGGCCATCACCAGCGCATCGCCCTTGGGCAGGCGGCGCTCGACGATCAGCGGATAGGCCACTGGACCGGCATGCAGCTCGCCCACCGCCACCGCACGGCGGCGGCTGATGCGCTTGTTGCGGACATCAGCCATGTGGAAGGCCGCATTCAATTCCCCACTCATCGTGTTGCTCATCCTCCGATCGAGGCCAGGTGCGGGGTCAGCCCGGTCTGGCCCTGGTGCAGTCCGTGCCCGGCCGCTTTCAGGCCAAGCTGGGTAGTGATGCGTACCAGCAGCGCGTCGTGGTCATCGTCGCGCTGCAGCAGCGGGCGCAGCGGTACCCCGGACTCGCCGAACAGGCACAGCCGCAGGTCACCCTTGGCGGTCACCCGCAAACGGTTGCAGCCCTTGCAGAAGTCACGCGAATACGGGGCGATGATGCCGATGCTGCCGCGATGGTCCGGATGACCGAACTCGCGCGCTGGGCCGGCATCGGCCGCGCGCGGGCGTTCGCGCCACCCGGCAGCCAGCAGCTGCTCGATCACCACGTCGGCGCGCAGGTGGTGGCGCTGGAAATAGGCTTCGTTGTCGCCGGTGCGCATCAGTTCGATGAAGCGCACGCTGAAGGGGCGGTCACGCAGGTAGTCCATCCACTGCGGCAGCTCGTCGTCGTTCAGGCCGCGCAGCAGCACCGCGTTGAGCTTGATCGCCGGCAGGCCCAGTGCCTGTGCCAGGGCCAGGCCCTGTTCGATCTCCGGCAGACGGTCATGCCCGGTGATGGTCTTGAAGCGTTCGCGCTGCAGGCTGTCCATGCTCACGTTCAGCGCAGTCAGGCCTGCCCGGTGCCAGCCCGGCAGGCGCCGCGGTAGCAACGTGCCATTGGTGGTGATGGCCACCTTGCGGATGCCCGGCACCGCCGCCACGGTGGCGATGATCTCATCCAGGTCCTTGCGCAAGCTGGGCTCACCACCCGTCAGGCGGATCTTGCTCATGCCCAGCGCGGCGAACGCACGCACCAGGCGCGCGATTTCATCCACCTGCAGGAAGCGCGGGCGGCCATCGGACTGGTAACCGTCGGGCAGGCAGTAGCTGCAACGGAAGTTGCAGGCTTCGGTCAACGACAGGCGCAGGTACGGGAAGCTGCGTCCGAAACCGTCGGTGAGTTGGCGTGGATGACCTGCCAGTGCGCCCTCACCTACCGGCTCTGGCGCCCGAATGAGCTCGGCTGACATTCTTAGTCCTCCCTACGACATGCCGGCGCAATCACTGTGAAATGACCACCCTGACCGGGATCGACTTCGCCGCGGGGGTACCACTGATGCGATCGAAGTAATCCAGAGGTAGCAGTGGATTGAGTTCAGGGTAGTAGCCCGCAATCGCGCCACGCGGCATCGGATAGTCAAGCACAGTCAACCCATCGACCCGCCGGCAGACGCCATCACTGGAGATCGTCTCGAGGCTCACCTGTTCCTCCTTCCCAATCCCTCGTGCTACTCGATCTTCCAGGTTCATGAAGAGGATCATTCGATCGTTGTACACACCGCGATAGCGATCGTTGTAGCTGTAGATTGTCGTGTTGTACTGGTCATGGGAGCGAACCGTGGCCAGCCGAAGCATAGTGGGATCCTCGACCAGGTCGTTCACTTCAAGACCCGGCAACACCAGAATATTGGCCTTTCCGTTAGGTGTCGGCCACTCACGGCGGCGCGGCGGAATGTCCAAGTGGAAGCCACGCGGCGCCTGGATCCGTTCATTGAAGTCTGCGTAGATGCCGGGATAGACCGCCGCGATCAGCTCACGAACATGGTTGTAATCGTGCATGCAAGCTGCCCAGTCGACCTTGCTGTCCGGCAGTGTCGCCATTGCCATGCGGCACACGATCTCAACTTCCGGAAGAACATGTTCACTCACAGGCTCCAGCACTCCACGGGATGCGGTGACATTCGACATGGCATCCTCGATGGTGACAAACTGCTCACCCAGCGGGGTATGGATCCACTCCGAGCGCGCCACCACCGGTAGGATCAGCGCCTCCTTGCCATGCACTAGGTGGCCACGGTTGAGTTTGGTGGCGATGCCAACCGTAAGCTCAAGACCACGCATTGCCCTGTAGGCAATTTCGGTATCAGGAACAGCATGGATGAAGTTCCCGCCCATGCCGATGAAGACCTTGGCGGTTCCAGCCAGCATCGCCTCAATAGACTCAACCACATGGTGCCCATGTTCGCGCGGCGGTTCGAACCCGAACACGTCGCGAACTTGGTCCAGGTAGCGTTGCGTCGGCTTCTCATCAATGCCGACGGTACGGTCGCCTTGCACGTTGGAATGGCCGCGAATAGGAGCAATGCCCGCCCCGGGCTTTCCGAAGTTGCCGCGTAGCATCAGCAGATTGGCAACCTGCTGCAAAAGGCGAGATCCTTGCTGGTGCTGGGTCAGGCCCATGCCATAGCAGATAATGGTCGCACGGGAACGGATGTAGATCTCTGCACAACGCAGAATCTGCTCCTTCTTGATCCCGGACACTTGGACGATCTGGCTCCACTCCAGGGACATCACGTCTTCACGCAATGCCTCCAGCCCGACGGTGTGCTCGGTCAGGAATTCGTGATCGAGAACAGACTCGCCGGCCGCTTCCCGCTCGAACATAGCCTTCATGATGCCCTTGATCAGGGCCAGGTCACCGCCGATGCGAATGTGTACAAATTCACTGGAAATCGCGGTGGAGCCAAACGTGGCCATTTGCACGACGTCTTGGGGCTCGGCAAAGCGAATCAGCGCACGTTCCGGCATAGGATTGACCGCGACAATTGGAGCATTACGCTTCCGCGCCTCCACCAAGTTGGACATCATTCGTGGTGAGTTGGTGCCTGTGTTCTGGCCGATGACGAAGATGGCCTCAGCATGCTCAAAGTCATCGAGCACGATAGTGCCCTTGCCGACGCCAATTGCCGGCGGCAACCCCCGGCTGGTCGGCTCGTGGCACATGTTCGAGCAGTCCGGGAAGTTGTTGGTTCCGAACTCGCGCACGAAGATCGAGTACAGGAACGCGGCTTCGTTCGGCGTCCTCCCCGAGGTGTAGAACTCAGCCTCATGCGGGCTGGACAGGGCCTGCAGGTGTCGCCCGATCAGCGCGAAGGCTTCATCCCAGCTACAAGGAACGTAATGGTCGGTTACCGGGTCATATCGCATCGGCTCGGTCAATCGACCCTGCATCTCCAGCCAATAGTCGGACTGCGCCATCAGCTCCTGGACAGTGTGCTCCGCGAAGAACTCACGCGTGGCGCGATGCTTGGTTGCCTCCCATGCCAAGGCCTTCGCACCGTTTTCGCAGAACTCCAGCTTCTTGGTGTGATCTGCATCCGGGAAAGCGCAACTGGGGCACTTGAATCCCCCAGGCTGATTCATCGACAAGAGCGCTTTAGATCCCTTGGCAATGACGCTCTGCTGCATCAAGACCTTGGCGGTTGCACCGGCGGCACCCCAGCCACCGGCAGGATGGTCGTAGGCTTTGTAACGGGGGATCTTCTGCTCTGACATGACAGGCACTCGCAGCATGCAATTGGGAGTGGGAAAAGTTAAGCACGCGACGCCCGCCCCTTCCACGGACAGTATGTCCACCCTGCCCAGACAAGACGTCCGGCGTACACGCCGGGCCTCGAATCGAGGCACTGGTGTCCGATACGAGCGCCTCAACGGACCCGAAGCGCTCATCCTGGCCCTCACCACGAACAGGTCTTCACGCCACTCACCATCGATTGTAACTATCTAATTTATCGGGCGTTTTCTAGCTACAGACACCTGTAGCGGACAGGCGGACCACAGCCCCTCGAACAGAATGTCGGATCAACTCAGCCAAACTGTCCATCTGCGAACATTTGTAAATTTTGACCGCAGCGGGGTGTACGCCTTGGGATACTCTCCGCACTGTCAAACCACTAAGAAGTCCCCGACCCGAGGGACCCTGCACGCCCAGATCATCGTTACCGGCTTCCCTCACCGCCAGGCCTCATCTCCATGCAAGCGCCCAGCCCAGTACCTGCCAACGAGCCCTGCGGCATCGCATATCGAAGAACCCTTCGGTGGCGTGGTGGCGAGCGCGGCTCAATCATGGACAGCGTTGCCGAAGAAGTGCCTGTCGCGATGCTCTACAATGACAATCCTTTCTCGGTGATGATGGCCAGCCCAACGGATCTGGAAGACTTTGCGCTGGGCTTTTCCATGACGGAGGGAACAATTTCTGATCCCTCCCAACTTCTCCGGATTGAAGTGAGGCCATCGCTGGAAGGCATTGAGCTGGCGATGGAAGTCACAGATAGTGCGCCCATCGTGTCAATGCCCAAGGACGCCACCCGCAACCTACCCGGGCGTAGCGGTTGCGGGCTATGTGGAGCTAGTCGACTGGAGCAAGTGCTCAGAATGCCTTTGCCAATCGACCGACCCACCACCTACTCCGCCTTGGCGCTACGCGTAGCGCTGTCCTCGCTAAAAGGGCTACAGCCAATGAACGAGGCTGCCGGCTCAACCCACGCAGCAGCGTGGGCTCTCCCGGACGGAGCTATCGAAGTGGTACGCGAAGACGTAGGCAGGCACAACGCACTAGATAAGCTCATTGGTGCAATGAGGCGCTCATCGACTTCAACCAACGAAGGTCTCGTGCTTCTATCTAGCCGTGCTAGCTACGAAATGGTGAGTAAGGCCGCCTATGCAGGCATGGCGATCGTTGCAGCGGTATCGGCACCCACAGCCTTAGCCATAGATCTCGCAAAGGCAGCAGGAATCTGTCTTGTCGGCTTCGCGCGCTCGGATGGCTTCAATATCTATTCACACCCCCAGCGCCTACTCGATTTGGAAGCTGCACACCTAGCAGCCGTATGACGCCAGATGACGCCTGCCGTGCAATAAGCAAGGATCTCCGCCGATGAAATTGCCAAGCACGATCGGAACTTGAGCCGCTAGCCACCACCCACCCCCTATTGGGATCGTTATGGACGCCCTCCTCCTTTCCCGAATTCAGTTCGGCTTTCTCATCAGCTTCCATGTGCTCTTCCCTGCCTTCACCATTGGCTTGGCCAGTTGGCTTGGTTTCGTGGAATGGCGCTGGCTTCGAACCCGCAACCCGGTGTGGCGGGATCTGTTCTTCTTCTGGCAGAAGATCTTTGCCGTGTCCTTCGGCATGGGCGTGGTAAGCGGTATCGTCATGGCGTTCCAGTTCGGCACAAACTGGCCTCGTTTGAGCCAGATCGCCGGAACCGTAATCGGCCCCCTACTGACTTACGAGGTCCTGACAGCCTTCTTCCTGGAGGCAAGTTTCCTCGGAGTGATGATGTTCGGATGGGGGCGAGTATCACCACGCCTGCACTTCTTTTCCACATGCATGGTCGCACTTGGAACGCTCTTTTCAACGTTCTGGATTCTTGCCTCCAACAGCTGGTTGCATACGCCTGCGGGCTACGAAATGATCATCGGAGTGGTCCATCCGGTTGACTGGTTCGAGGTTGTGTTCAATCCATCGTTCCCCTATCGACTGGCCCATATGGCAATAGGTTCATTCATAACAACCTGCTTCGTGGTGGGTGGTGTTGGCGCCTGTTACCTGCGGCGTAAGGAGCACGTCGAAGCCGGCCGCAAGATGCTTGGGGCGGCTGTGATATTTGCGGCCATTACCGTTCCTGTTCAGATTTTCGTGGGTGACATGCATGGTCTGAACACCCTCAAGCACCAGCCGATGAAGATCGCAGCGGTAGAGGCTCACTGGCATCAGGGCCAAGAAGGTGAAGGAGTTCCGCTGGTCGTCTTCGCTGTACCAAATGAGAAGGAAGAGCGGAACGATCTTGAGATCGCGATTCCGCGTGTTGGCAGCCTCATCCTGACTCACTCCATGGATGGAACCTTCGCACCGCTGACATCCGTACCGGCGAGCGAACGACCTCCGGTCACGCCTGTGTTCTTCGCATTCCGGATCATGGTTGGGATAGGCACCCTCATGCTACTGCTCGCCTGGCTTTCTGCTTTCACCCTGGCCCGCCGTAAGCTGTTCGATTCCGGGGCCCTGCTGCGCGCTTGGAACTGGATGCTTCCAAGTGGGTTCGTTGCTTTGGTGGCCGGCTGGTTTGTCACCGAGATGGGGCGCCAGCCTTGGATTGTCTATGGCGTTTTGCGAACGGCTGATGCCGTGGGACCGCAAACGGCCTGGATGACAGCGATCTCACTCGCGGTCTATGTCGCTGGATATGCGTTCGTATTTGGTTGGGGCATCTGGTATCTGGTCAAGATCCTCCGACATGGCCCACATGCCCAAGACGGAAGTCCGTCGCTAGAGGGTGGTGATCGCACACCTGCACGGCCTATCTCGGCCGCTGATCAATCTCTCTGAGGAACGCTGACATGGACTCGATGACCTGGTTGCCCATCGCCTGGTTCGCCGTCATCAGCTTCGGCGTCCTGATGTACGTCGTCCTCGACGGCTTCGTACTCGGTATTGGCATTCTCGCGCCCTTTGCCGAGGATGAAGAGCAGCTCGATGTGATGATGAACACCGCTGCCCCAATATGGGATGGCAACGAAACCTGGCTGGTGCTCGGCGGAGCCGGATTGCTAGCAGCGTTTCCAACAGCCTATGCAGCGCTTCTTTCGGCCCTGTACCTTCCAGTACTTCTGCTGCTTGTATCATTGGTTTTCCGGGGGGTCGCCTTTGAGTTCAGGTTCAAAGCCCATCGCTCCAAGAGGCTTTGGAGCGTGGCTTTTGGCCTTGGCTCGCTTCTGGCCGCGTTCTCTCAAGGAGTGATTCTTGGCACGGTGGTGCAAGGCGTGCCAATGACTGGTGACACCTACGCTGGCGGGCCATTCCTATGGTTCAGCCCCTTTGCCATGCTTACCGGAGCAGCCTTGGTTGCCGGCTACGCCTTGCTTGGAGGCACCTGGCTAATCTTGAAGACCGAGGGGCGAACCCACGCACTTGCCAGGCGCCTGACCCGCCCCCTGGTGGTCGCCGTGATCGTGGCCATGGGGCTCGTAAGCAGCTGGCTGCCGTTCCTTGATCTGCGACTAATGACTCGCTGGTTCAGTGACGGGAATTTCTGGTGGCTGTCCCCCGTCCCCCTTCTTACGCTCGCCGTGGCAGTGGCGCTGTGGCGCGCGGAGAAACGCCCCACTCATGATCTTGCCCCTTTCCTACTGAGCCTGTCGTTGTTTGTCCTGGGCTACCTAGGTCTCGTACTCGGCATGTGGCCGTACCTGCTCCCGCCCGGATTGACGATCTGGGATGCAGCAGCGCCAGTGTCGTCGCTTGGCTTCAGCCTGGTCGGCTTGGCGGTCATGCTTCCGGTCATCCTGGGCTACACCGCCTGGTCATACCGCGTTTTCCGCGGCAAGGTGAGTGCGAGCACGAGCTATCATTGAGCGTGATATACCACCCATTCGCCTGATTAGCCAATACGCCCGGCCTCCCAGAATCGTGTATCGCCCTAAGACACACAGGATGTGATGAATGAGGCCTTCAGCCGACCCTGAATCGTATGCCTTCGGATCGAACTGACTTGAAGGAAAGTCGATGATTCACGGTGAGGTGGTAGAAGAACGCCTCACACCAACGAAGCCGCCTAGAAAGAAGGACTACATCATGTATGGGGCCGCTACGAGATAGCCACCTGACAAGAGTGAGTGGGTCCCTTCCCGACAGCATGGGGCTAAGTAGCTCAACAGTAGAGCCTCTGGCCAACGTGCAAACCCACGGCCGTACGGATCTTAACCATAGGTGGAAGCCCTCCCGCTCAAGCCTACGCCTTTCAGCAAGCTCCGCTCTGAGCTGACGCCGGCGAACTTGGCGGGCTATCTCCAAGTGTGGCGAGTACTCCCCCTTGCCATGATAGGCAACCTTCAGGACGTAGCCCCGGGCCCTGGTAGGAATCGGTGAGTACGAAGCTCGAACACGCGCAAAGAAGTACCCCGCGAAAACGGCAGTTGCGACGAGAACAACATGAAGTTCGCTCGGGGCGATACGGTATCCACTCGCGGTGAAGAACTGGACGCAAACAAGTCCATCACAACCCGTAGGAATCAACGTTCGATACAACGTCGTCCCGGGAACATACAAGAGAAAAATGAAGCCATAGGCGCACCATTTCCAGCAATGAACTCGCTGATCCAGCACCGGCTCCCAACTGAGCTCTCTTTTGGGGCGGCGCAGAACGTAAGCGCCAATGAAGAGCAGCGAAGGAACGCCCAATAGCAGCAGCAGGTCGATGATCTTCTGAATTGAGTACATGGCAGGGTACTTAGAACGTCGCTCCGGAGCTCCTGGGCAAACGGGATGCCATCGACTGGATTCGTGGCCGGGACGACCCGCCAGGAGTCTGGATAGGGCTGTATCGGCCGCGCGACATGGAACTTGAACCACTGATTCGTCCATGCTCAATGGCCTACTCGCGCTCCTCGGCATAGCACGGCTCCCCAAAGAACCTAGAACACCGCTGGAGGAAGCGACGGGACTTTCACTCACAACTCCAGCGCAGCCACGGACAGCAGTGTGGCGATATCTGAAGATCAGATAGACGCGAACTCGCCTCGCTGCTATGCTGGTGAGCTAGGCGAGCGATCTGAGAGACAAGTGGCCTATGTTGTCACCCAACCGACCCTCATTTCGCATTGGCCAGAGTTGGACGATTTCGTTCGTTCAATCGGCCCGTTCTTAGCCTGCGCCTGGTGCGCACTGGAGCGCTCAAGGACCGTAAGCGGGCCTGTTGCCGCCGAGGGCTTGGCCTCAGCCGCACTCGATACGCTTGCCTCACTTCGCGTACTGCAGCGCATTCCCATCGCAGCCCCCAATTCCGGGGCGAGGTCCTTGTATGAGCCTCTGGCATGGACCTATCAGGCCGCTTGGTCACGTCAGGACGTGAGTCTGGAGGCCAGGTTGACCAGTACGCTTACCCGATGGGCTGCCGAATGCCCGTCCACTGCCAAACGGACCTTGGGAACCTCGCTCGCAGAGAGCGAAGCCCGTGCATACCTGGCCAACCTGCTACGCAAGTATCGGCTATCTCCCACGCTGGGCAATGGCCTGAGATCGACCCAGCTCCCGGAGTGGAATGCACTGAGCTTGGGACGCAAGAGGTATGTACTGTGGGCCGGCATGCGCAACGTTGCGTCGGAGTTCCTGAAAGCTGATCTGGACGAGGAGGCCGCCCGTCGGGTACTTGATCGAGAGATCAGCAGGAGATGCACTTGGCTCGTTAGCCGAATTCAATCGGGAGCACTTGACCCGACTGACTTTTGCTTCGTGCCAGGCCATGGCTGGCGTCAGCCGTTGATCTTGGACGTGGCAATGGAGACCTTTATCCCTCTGGGCAGACAGTACTGGCTGCAGCCAAGTAGCGACTGGAGGCTTTAGCGGATACTCTCCGCGCCGCGTCCACTAGTGGGCGCGCGACCCAGCGAATCCGGTGTCAGCGGTCAACTAGATCGCGTAGGTATCGGTGGCGCCAATAGCCAGGGCCTGGCCTTGAACGACTGATGAGCTCGCCACGCGTTTGATCTGGAAGGGCAACTACGAGCGCAGTCCCTGTGCCCATTGCTGCAGGAACTCCTCCTGGACAGCGGTCTCGATGGCACCCGGCCTGACACGTCGCACCGAGCAAATGGCAGCCTGCGCTGTTCGCTCAGCCCCTGACTGCAGTAGAAGCATCGCTGCGACAGTGCCGGCTCGCCCCAGCCCACCCTTGCAGTGGACCACAATGCGCAGGCCCGAATGCAAACTCCGAACGAGCATTGACCCCAGTACTGGCCATCGTTCGAGCAACCTCTGGTCAGGCGCTGCGCCATCCGTGATTGGAAGGCCATGCCATGAGATGCCCTGCCCTTCAACCACTTGAGGCAAGCACTCGATCCGCAACTCACTGAACTCCCACGGCTCGAGTAGCGTAATCAGGTGGCTGGCTCCCCAACACTGAATCACAGAGACATCCACATCGATGTCTCTCGCCCATGCCCCCGTCATCGCAACTTCTTGGTACTTACCTGGCGCGAAGGTCACACCAATTGCCCCTCCCCTTTCGCCAACCGGGAGTTCCGCAATAGCTAAAGGGTGGGTCAAACTTGTTCGAATCATGTCGGATCTCCTGAACGACGGCCCATTCCTATGTAGCAACCGGCCCTGCTGGCTGGAGGTGCTGCACCCGCCAAGCCACTCACTAAGCACACCAACTACAACGGAACAACAAATCGTTCCTTCAGCATCTCGAGGGCCACTTCCAAGCCGACGTCATCCGCGTCATATGGAGCGCCGAACAAAGAGACCTCAATCCAATAGCGCTCCTGCCCCGGATGGATGTAGTCCGAGTGATCGTCCAGCAACAGCGCTGCCCCCAGGATCGGAGACACATACCGGAGGTCCTTCGTTGCCCCTCCCCAGAATGTATATGGCAACTCAGCGAACCAACTTGGCACGCCCCCTTCCTCGACCAGCAGCCGCGAAATCCTGCGAAAAGCTGCCTCAGGGACCGTGGTGTAGATGACCAGATGCTCAAAGAGTTCATGAACGGCCTCAAGGAACTGATAGAGCCCTGGGCGTGGAATCTGGCTGACCGCATTTGAGATCAGCGTCCCCTCGAGATCGAGAGCAAGGATGGTCGGTCGCATTGAGCGCTAGGATCCTCATCAGCAGTTGGACACTTGGATCTGGAGCGTTCCGCGCTGCGCTTGATCATCGGACGCAGTTGCGGAACGCCAATGAGTCAGATATCTGAGAACTTCTCGGCTTGCTTAAGCTGATTCTCCAGAGACTGGATCTTTTCCCTATAGTTGGCAGCTATGTAGGGCTTGTCATTGAAGTCCAAAGCCGTCTGAGGAATTAGTTCGAGCTCGACTCGCGTTGAAGACGTTTGTCGAATTGCCAGTGTCGACCACGCATCATCACCTTTTACGAAGCCAACGTTGAAGCGCGCCGTGACGTCGTGGTTCGGCTTGAGGCCATCAATCGATCGGAAGTCGCTGTGCACCCGCGACTTTGCCGTGGGCTGAGCTTCGCCATTGATGTAGAGCGTCGCCGCCCAGCTGGCCTGGCTGAGCGCCAAAGTTGAGCTATTCGCAATTCGCGCCTCAATGACCGGCTTCGGGCCAAAGAAGCTGTCCTCGATCCGTAACGTTGCGCCACTCGCACGCACTCTTTCTAGTTCGGTGATCGTCGGCCGCTGCGCGTTGGCCTGCTCCTGCAGAGCAAGAATTTCTTTTGGATGGGCATCCCTAATCTGCTTGATGTGCCCCCTAACCACCTGTCTTATAGATGCATTCGGGTAGGCCTTGTTCAGCTCAGCCAGATCAAGGCCGGCAACGGCCCAGTTGAAGGCATCCCGCTCATGGGCACTCAGCTCGGCGTCGATTGCGTCAATCGACGCTCGGTATTGCTCCTGCGTGCCGTCAGTGACCATCTTCCTGTCTACTGGACCGCCGCAGGCGGCAACTAGGACCGTCAGAGCAAGCAGCAAGCCCTGCCTGCCCCAGCCAGCTGCGTCGCGTCGACATTGTTCTTTGATCATGCCCTTCCCCTGTCAATGAGAAGCACAGGATATCTGGTTTTTAGATATCGGAGAACTGGATATAGCTTCTGAAGCCGCTCAACCAGGGTGCGGCCGTGGCCAAGACAATCCATCGCAAGGAATACGCCGCCCTGATTGAGACCGTCAGAGACGCGCGCTTGGCTGCTGGCCTTACCCAAGTACAAGTGTCCAGCAAGCTGGGGCGCAGCCAGTCGTTCATTAGCGATGTTGAGACAGGGAAGCGCAGGGTTGACGTCGTGGAGCTTAGGGACATAGCGCGCCTGACAGGCCTATCCCTGGGCAAGCTCATTGCCGACTTTGAGAAGCGACTCAAAGACTGACTTTACTGAGCTAAGGCTCAGTCTTCTTCAGATGCGTACCGCTAGGCTCACACCTAGTGCCCACCCCACTCTCCCGCCCAACGAGCATGCGACCACTTTGAGCAAATGGCTTCTTACCAGTTCTGGCTATACAGGACTGGCTGGTCAAGTGGTGGCCTCCAGCGCACTATCCGAGCTAGCGGGGAGAGCATTCATAAGCCCTGTCGGCGCGCTTGACTGACGATTCCTTCGTAATAAGAGATTCAGCGCTTCAAGGAAATCCTTCTGGGGCGATCTCTTTGTACTGGCCATAGCTTAAAAGGCTCGGCATGCATTGCAGAACCAGCATGCGCATCTCCCCGCAAGAACACTGACCTCCACCCCGCGGCTAGCGTTGATACCTCTCCCTTGTTGACGCCACTTCAAGATAACGAAAGATCCTGGAGGCGCATCTCACGGCTCATCAACCATGGGACGCGGATGCTCAACGTCAACCAGCATGTCGACAGAACGCATGAACTTCAGAAGCACTGCGCCCAGAGGCTTGATGCGGGTGTAGGGCGAGCTTCCGATGCTAGAAGTGGGCAGGACTTCCGCCACGCATGCCGCTACCGGACTGATTGGCGCAAACTGCTTGAGAGTTGCAACCTCGCCGTGACAAACATCCTCCGGCACGTCCAGCAGCCCAAGAAACAGGTCGTCAATTGCGTCTTGAGTCGGCAAAGATCCGCCGAGCTCAGTCCCAGCCAGCTGCGCGAATGCTCCTTGCCTTGTCAGATCATTCACGAAAGCAAGATAGTGCGAGTGAAACTGGGCGAAGAATGTATCCACCCCACCTGTGCGAGGAGTCACCGGAAGCATGCACGGATAGTCATCTGCGAAGAATACCCCCTTCGCCGAATTGCTACTAAACGCGCTGGAATCCGTATTGCCAAGTGGAAACCCAACATCCTTTGGCAAGAGCGATCCCCTACGAAGCCTGACCACTCGCTGCTCCATCAACAGCTGGATTGCCGTGCATGCGTCGGGGCGCAATCCCCAAACAGCACAAAAACGAATAATTGCCCAGCGTAGTGCATCCCGGACATCTACTGCGGTCTCGAGCCTACCGCTGTCTATAGCTAACAGATAGTTACACGCACACAGGCCTATCGCGTCCAAGGAGCCACCTTCGGCCACGTTGAACATGGACTCCAAGGCATCTACCCGACTTGGCGCATAGCTGCTGAGGCCAGGGAGATTGTGATGAGAAGCCACCAGGCGTTCGGTGATGGACGGCATCAGTAGCCCAAGACGCTCCATTAGTGATCGACGTACGCCCCGCAATTGCTCCGCAGTGGGAGCCTCTGTGCTGCAGATCATCCAGATCGGATGCTCGAAGGCCTCCTTTGCAGCCGCGAACGCTGGATCCCCATGCACCGAGTCAATCAAGTATCCACCAGGACCGCGTAGCTTCCCTGGATGATGCCCCTTGCTGAAGAACCGGTAGAAGGATCGGGGACGACCGTTGGCCGCTTGCGCGTGTATATCGAGCCCAACTCTAGGCAAGAGCAACTGATCAAGATCATCCCAGGTCAGTCGATCGCCATGCAGCCTTCGCACAACGCAGGCCCACACGCTATTGCGGACGACCAGCGCCACGTCTGTTGGAATCTTGCCACGAGGCATACTTATGGATCTTCTGAAGCGGGACTAAAGAATCCCCTAGAACTGGCTGCAATTGTGCATGATGGGGCCCAACGGTAGCTAGGAGTTGCGTCATGCCTATCCAGAATCCAGAAGCAGCAGTCTCCACCGAACTCAGTCGCGAGCTGCTAGAGCGGCATGGGGAGCTCATGGGCGGCAGCGACCTCCAGCGGAACCTTGGCTTTCCAAACGGCCGCACCTTCGGCCGAGCCGTCCAGCGTGAACTTTTGCCGGTTCGCACCTTTCCGCTGCCAGGTCGGCGGGGGTTGTTCGCCAAAACGCGAGATGTCGCTGAGTGGCTGAACTCGCTGTAATTCCTGAGCACGCGAGCTGAGGCCGAAGCCAAAAGGCCCGCACCACTTCTGATCTGCTGAAACTCACCTGGGCGCACAGTGCGCCCCTGAACACGGCTTGACGCCAAAACTCCAGCTTCGAAGGAGGCATTTAGCCCCCCAGCCCATCAAATCTCCGACCCCGGAAATGAAATCGCCCCCGCAGCAACGGGGGCGATAGCCTCTCGCCGGAGCGAGAGGGGGTGAAGCTCTACGATAACGAATGTAGGCTCCCGCAATTCCGACTTCGTGTCAAGCGGCAAAGCTGCTTGAGCGGGCATCTGCGCGCTCCGACTGCCATCGTATGGCAATCGGCACGGCGCCCCATGCCCGAAATCCCCAATGACCCTGCTGGCCATTGCCGCCAGTACCGAGCCTCATTCTCCGAGGCCAACCGGGAAGTCGATCGATGAAGATCCAACACTCAGCTGCCCATGCATTGAGTCATCCCTCAATCGCGATTGCGCAGCGCCACTCCTCGACCATGCGAACTGCAGTTATCCACAAGGAGGCAGCATGAGCAACCACGCGACCAATCCCGTGAGCCCGTTCCAAGGCGTAGCGTCTGCACGCGCCTCCGACCCGCTCCACAATGGGACGGATCGACCGCTGGCCCCCCGTGAACTCACCGCTGGCCAGATCAAGAGGGGGGACATCTTCACCTTCTTTAGCCCGAAAGAGAACCGGACGGTTACCGTACACGGCCCCCTGCAACTCGCGCTTCGACTGCAATTGGAGTTTGATCCATCAGTGGCGGCCGTGACCGAGAGGCCTCGGTCCATCCCGGTAGGACTTGACAGCATGGAACTCCATTTCTGGTTTCAGAGGCGCGGAGGCCAGGAGATCTATGCAAACGTCATTCCGAATTCGCAGACAGTACCCGGCGTGGATGGCAAGCGTCGTCCTCGCGAGCTGGACCGGCTTCGTTCAGCAGCCAAGGATGCAGGCATCTCTTTGTGGCTAATCACGGAGGACGAACTCAAGGCGCCCGGCGGCAGGAATGAGCTCTGCTACCAACTGCTCGGGTTCTGCCAGTCAGCCAAGGATCTGGGGAGCAGCCTGGCGTTGCGACAGGAAATCGCCGCGACCATCGAGCGAAGCGGCAGCATCAGTGCAGATGAACTCATCCATGAGCTCAGGCACCACCCTCGAACTCACATTCAGGGGGTCGTGGCTGAGTTGCTTCACGTCGGATTTCTGGCGACCGATGCATTTCCTCGAATGACGGGGCGATCAAGGATCTGGAGGGCCGACCCATGAGTTCCAAGTTCAATGCCGTCGACCTCGAGTCGATCCGGGCAACTCCAAGGCCAAATGGGATCGTACTTCCAGCTGATCAACAGTCGGAATTTCAAGCCCGCCTGTCCGCACTCACCAGCGTCCTTGATGGGGCAACCTTGGTCGACGCAGCCCTTCGATGGGGCGTGCCGCGAAATACCCTCTCTCGAATGATCCGGACCGCACTGCTCTTCGACGAGAGCGGTCATCGAGTCGGATACCGAGCCTGCATTCCCTATGCGCGATTCAGCGTGTCAGATCGCAACAACTCGGTCGTCCCCGATAGTTCACATCCGTTCGCCATAGATGCTGTCCTGCAAGCGATCCCCGAACTCGGCGATGCAGTCGCAAGATTCAAGGGTGCCTTGCCAACACAGTCCAAAAGGAGCCCCGCGTTCGACAGGCTGCATTCCCAGTTCGTGAAGGTGCTGACTGGGAAGGGCTTTCAGGCCATGTATCCGCTCAACATCCGTGACAAGGGAAGACGAGCACTGACCTCCCTCATAAAGCGCATACGAGGCACAAAGAGCGAAAATGAGATGCTCTTGGCTGCGGATGAGCCTACTTCCACCCGAATCGAGAACCTACTCAGCATTCGGCCATTTGATCGAGTTGAGTACGACGAGCATTCCGTCGACATCGACGCATGGCTGGCCATGCCGATGGCGGACGGCTCATTCCGGCTAGAGAAGATTAGTCGGATCTGGCTACTGGCAGTTGTTGATGTCGGGAGTGGCGCCATCCTTGGATGGGAAATGGTGCTTGGCCGGAAGTACGAGCAACACGATGTAGTCAGCCTGTTCGCGAAGATCATGAGCCCCTGGCAACCAAGGGATCTGAGCACGTCGAACTTGAGCTACTCGACTAGTGCATGGATGCCGTCGATCTACCTAGTGGATGAGGTAGTGATGAGAAGCGCAATGATCGCAATGGACAACGACTCATCCCATCACGCCAAGATGACAGTCCGAAATCTCATTGATCATCACAAGGGAATCCTGCACTTTGGACGATCCGGGATGGGCGAAGGTCGCCCCTACATCGAGGCTCTATTCAAGAAGATTGAGAATGGCCTGCTGCGCCACATCGCCGGCGGCTTTGCTCCCGCAACGCAAGTGAATGAGCGTCAAGTCACTACAAAGCTTGACGGGAAAGACCACCCCATCCTCGTGGAGGTCTTGAAAGACCTCATTGACACCTATGTTACCTCGCACAATGTGACGAGCCGGTCCACTCGCGAACCCAGGTCGCCCAAGCGAATCATTGATGAGCATCTGGCATCCGGGGAGTGGGTGTGGCATGCACCTGGCACCGAAGATGACGTGAGAAACATGACCGTTAGGCGGATGAAGGTGACCATCAGAGGCTCCAGAAGGAGTGGTGTACCTCCCCTCGTCTATCTCGACCACGCAAGGTACAGGTCACCAACACTGTCTGGACAGTGGCACCTGATTGGGCAGTCATTTGACGCTACCTACGAAGACTGGCGAGACATTCGCAAGCTGACCCTCTGGAGAGGCGGTAAGCGTGTACTCACACTTCACGCTCTCGCCCCATATGCGAGCGTGGCCCACACGCTGTCGATCAGGAAGCGCGCGGCACGCTGGGCGAAGAGCGACGCGTCACGGGAGCCCGGTAACTACTGTGTAGCCGACAACATTGAGGCCTATCACGCAGCCGTCCGATCGGCGGCCGCTGGCGTCAGGGACAGCGCCTCGCTCATGGCAGCTGGCGATGTGCCCAAGCCACCTTCCACGACCAACAGTCAGGGGCAAGGCTCTCCACTGATGGGAATCCGCAGGGCCACGTTCAACACGAGGCTCCGCTGATGAAGGCCCCGGCGAGCCTTGAGAACCACCCAATGCACGCGCGACATCGCCCCAATATCCAGACTCTCCCCTTACTGCGAATGGCATCTGGCTTCGCCACGTGCCTGGAGTACGGGCGGCCGAGCCTGAGGATCATTGGCGATGGCCGGTGCGGGAAGTCAACTGCCACGCGAATACTTGAAACCACCACTTCTTGGCGACCATTTCCTATTGGATTCCTCCGGATGGTCGTCGGAAAACCGACTACCCCTAGCGAAGGCAACTTCTTCCGCGAGGTCATCCTTGGACTGGGTATGAGGGCAACAACCGTAGCCAGCCCACAGGATCTCCTCCTCAGGATCATCCGGGCAATTGAGCAGGAAGCCGCTAGAGCATCGGCCGACGTGGTCGTGATTGCGATCGATACGGCTGAGCAGCTCACGCTCAAGGACTATGCCCACCTTGCAAAGCTTCAGAACCACTTCCTCGGATCATCAGTGCAACCGTTTTTTCTCTTCATCCACCAGAGCAACAGCGTGATTGGAGGCGCAGACGATCTTAGTCAACTGGCGCCGCCACATCTGTATGGCCGATTCTTTGTCGACAGCCATCCTTTTACCGGGCTTCTCTGGGACATCCCGACGGAGGACGCTGACGTGCAGGACGCATGTGACGTCGCCTTGGCATTTCGCCAGCTTGACCAAGTTATGAGGTGGCCGGACGAGGGAGGAAAGACCTACACCGAAGCATTCGCACCCTATGCTTACAGCGTTGGCTGGCGCCTTGAGAAGGAGACCGAAGCGATACGCGAACGAATTGAGAACCTTGCCAATCAAGGCAACTATCCCGTTCCCAAGGATTGGCTCATGGCCTCCTTCAACCAGTTTGTCTACCACCTACTCACCAAGATCGCTGCTGGGCGCAACGATTTCGAAGGGCTTACTACCCAGCACATTGATGAAGCTCTCCTGCGCAGCGCATACGCCGGCTTCGAAAGCTCAAGAAATAGGGCCGTAGGCAAATGAGGAGCGGCGCTCAGCTGGTCGGAGGCAATCTCCGACTTGTTCCATACCAATCGGCATTTGGCTGCGTCGCGAGGCTATCGCGACTGAACCAGGCCAGGCGGGTCACGGAGTACTCACAGCTCCTCGGAATCAAGCCAAACAGACACATCAACCTGCTCTTGAGCCTGACGACCTCGCAAGTACAACAAGAGGCGCTCTCTACAACCCTTGGGATCGAGACTCCGCCCGAGTGGGACTTAGCGGCGTGGTATCCGTTCATGACTGACGACCCGAGACTGCCCTCCCATCTCAGGTTGAGGTACTGCCTTCCATGCATCAGACTCGGGTATCACACCACACTGCATCAGCTGCCCTGGATTTCCACGTGTCCTTGGCATGGCGTTCGCCTGCGCCAGAATTGCCCACGATGCAATGGATTTCCGGTGACAGTCGCCGGCACGCCCACGAAGTTGCTCACCTGTGCGTGCGGCTTTGACCTTATGAATGAGTCAGCTTCCGCCTTGCAGAGGCAGCCCCACCCCACTGCTGCGGCGTACTTACAGGCCTACCTCAACTGGTGCGCGGAGCAAAGGCGTACAAGTCGGCTGATCGTAACTCCAGGAACGCACATTGATCCCAGCAGGATTTCCAGCCTTGTGGACCTCCCTCCTGGCCTGGCGCTACGCCAGGCCAGGAGGGTCTGCAACGCTAAAAGGTACAGACTCACGACACACCTAGACCAACAATCACCACCAGCAGGCGCAGACACAGCACGACGCGCAAGCCATACGGACCTTGAGGACGACTCAGACCCAATCCTCCGTCACATTGACCAGAATGCGGCCAAAGGTTCCCGACGAGGTCGATCAGATCAGTCCTTTAGCCATCAAGGTGAGCGAATCGCCGGAGCTCAGGATCAGCCGGCTCCGGATGGATGGAGCAGCTACGCCGCGACGAGGTCAGGTGGGCGCTATCGAGGTATTCACCCCAACCACTTGAGCTTCGTAGATGAGCTCTTGGACAAGTTCAGCCATTCCAGCCCACGACTGGTGGGCAACGCGGAATTCGATCTACGAGTGAGATTGGCGGTGCTCGCCCAGGGCTACGCGGAGGGCATTCTCCTCTCGGAGCATGAGGGCAACTTGAGCGCGCTTCCGGAGCGCTATAGATCGCCCGCTCCTATTGCAATTTTGCACACGAGCCATCCACCTGAATTGCGCGTGGCGTTCGGATAGCACAACCCTGAGCAAAGGCATCGATCACCCTTCCCTAGATTTCTGACGCGCGGCTCCGCTGCCGAGATGGTGAAGCCGCCTGTTTGCGCCTGGAAATGGACAGATGGGAACTTGCCCCCCCCCCCTGGATGGGCCAGCGCCCTAGCCTTGCCGTCGACCGACTTGGCCCGCGTCGTGAAGGCTTTGGGTGCCAGCCCTCGGCCTGCCCAAGTCTCCCCGATGGGTTGGGGGCCACTCTGCCGGGCTCTCGACCTTACAGCACCCAGTAGCGACCTTCTGGGCACGCGCCGGCTTGACGTCGATGACCTCCCCGATCGAATCGGCCCCATCTATCCACCCCTCCCCCTCGCCTAGGGCCGGAAGATGGAATCTCGTTGACCAGAAATCCATGCTGAGCGCCGGTATTCGGTCGAGCAAGACTTGAAACTGAGGCGGCGACTGGCCGCTGAGAATACTCTTGCGTGGACTCATCGAACCATCGCCGCCAATTTGCTCAGGATTACCGAGGACGACCCGCCGCGCGCTTGCGCGATGGCCCAGGGCGTCAGGCCTGCAGTCGCGCAGTCGCGCAGGAAGCCTGCTTTCGGAAGACGCCTCTGGATTTCACCCGTCTCGTGACTAGGTCGAGGCGGACTCAGTGAGGTCACTTTCTTGGCACAATTTACAGATGCTTCAACTTGGGGCGTCACGCGCCCGACTTGTGCAACACTCGGTGTCAGCGAGCCAGCGCGATGCATGCTCGATCTCAGCCCTCCCCCCCCCTATTCCGCGTCCCACCCGCACCGCGAAGCGGGGCTGACCTAAAGGACGAAATTCGTCGCCGAAGTAGTGAGCTCGCACTTGGAAGTTCTGATTGATGGGGCTGCGGGAGGGGCATAGAATCAAGCTGAATGTCCAAGGGCTGTTGAGTACGGCGGCCGTGGGCTAAAGGCCCTCAAGCCAATGGGGGCAAATTATTTTTACAATGGAGATAGTATGAAAGAAGGGAATTCAGGCGTCGCAAAAGGCCCGACTCTGATCAAGGTTGAGAGCGTATCTGCCTACGTCGAGCAGGTGCGGGCTATAGTTCAGAACGAAGATGGTCCCGTCTGGATGCGAGGACAGTCTCAGGCAGCCCACAGGCTATTGCCGTCTGTCTTGCGGGAAACTATTCCCCTGATTGGACCGCGAGGACAGGCACTGGTAGGCAACGAGACCTTCCAAGCCAGTGGCGTCATAGACACCGGGCCAAATCCTGAGCGGATGCTTGAAGATTTTAAGCGGAGAGCGCTCCCATTTATAACAAGCGTACCGCGCAATGACTTCGAATGGCTGTTCCTTATGCAGCACCATGGGGTCCCTACCCGCCTACTCGACTGGACCACGAACGCTCTGGTTGCGCTCTATTTTGCAGTCGATGGAGTTCGGAGCGCAGCGCCAAGTCAATCCGTCTCGAGCGATCCAGATGACTCCGTCCAAGAATTTGACAGAAACTCTGCGGCCGTGTTTCTGATGAACCCGGAAAGGATCAATGCAGAACTGCATGTGGACGTGACCACGCCTGTGGATGTGGCGCAGGATTACGAAACTTGGCATCCGTACACGAGGCCTATGAGTAGCGCAAGCGAGATGAGCACGTACGCCCCACTCTGCATTCTAGCGCCGCAAATCTCGCCACGAATTCGCGCGCAGGCCGGCCTATTTTCACTACACGGTTCAAATTTGGAGCCACTCGATTACTACACAGTCACGCGGCCTCTAATCACCAAGATCCTAATCCCTAATGATGCGGCGATCAGAATTCGCCAAGAACTACACATCCTCGGGATCACCCCGTCCTTCGTCTTCCCGGACCTGGACGGTGTCGCACGCGAGGTGAAGGAGAACGAGCTCCGGGCCTTCGGTCAGGAGCGCAGAGTCTATCTGGCGAGCTTGTCGGAGCGCGCGAGCTAAGTGCGGCTTCTGCGACCTCAGCAAGGGGCGATGTCGGCGCGACCACGGTCGCGCTTTGAGCGGGCAGAACGCTTTCGAAGTCCTTGGAGAATTGCAACTTGCAGTTCAAACGCTCGTGAAATTGCTTGCCGAAGGTTCGCAGGCAACGATTCTCCCGGCGCTAAGGCACATACGAGACAGTGAGTTGATTTAACTTGAGGATCGCCTCGATGTCCATCTCGGCGATGAGGCGGGGGCGATGAAAGCGGCGGATACCGGAACGTCCGGGCGCTCATATTCTGCCGAGTACAGAATCTGTGGAACTACCGACGATACCTGGCGGAAGAGTCTCCCTTTCTTACTCATCATGGCGATAAAGGCGCTCAGTTCGAGCGCGTGCTGGTTGTGATTGACGACGAGGAAGCCAACTGTCTGCAGCACTCTTACGAGAAGTATCTCGGATACACGCAGTTGTCGCGAACTGACGATGAGAACATCGCTGCTGGGAGCGAACCAGTCCTTGATCGAACCCGCAGACTGCTCCACTTCTGCTGCTAGCGCGCAACGAAAGACCTAGCGGTGGTTGTCTTCGCTTCAGATGTTGAAGTCACAAGGGAAGCGATCGAGGCCAGAGGGGCGTTCCCCCGAGAGGCGATTCGAGGTAGCGACGCTCTCGAGTAGCTAACGACGTGGATCGAGCATCTCTCTTTAAGGCTCTCGATCTCAATTGAGAATGTGCGAAGCCACGCATCCACACCATAGCGACGCGCTCGCACCAATGTCCAACCTGAACCGCAGGCAGAGCTCAGAACTGGCTGGACATCCGTGTACTACGTCAGAGGGCAGGAGCCCGCTCCGGCCCAGGAATAGCGTCGCGTTACATTGGCATTGCTTCAAATTTGGCGCACTGCATTGGCAATGCACCAAATTCATTGCAGAGCATTGCTCAATGTCCAACTTGCTAGCAGTGATCCATGCGCCATCTTAGTGCATCTCGAGGACCCCGCCCTTACGAATCAACAAGATAGGATTGATAAACTCCAAGCGTGCAACACCATCACGCCGGTACTCGATGCGCTTCGGGAAGTCGTTCTGCGGGTTCTCGAACACCACCCAGTTTGCGCCATGGTCGGCAATGACGAATGTCGTCGGCGCCACGCCATTGGGCTGCACATGCAGGCCAGCCGCTTTGCCTGCCGGCACCAGGCGCATGTACTCGAATGACTCCATATCACCATGACTCAGCGTGCGCGACATGCCAAGCAAGGCGCCGCCGGCCTCGGGCAGCCAGACCTCATCAAGCCTGCGCTCTTCGGTACCGCCACACCAATGCCCGGCCAGCCAGTCGAACTCGGCCGGTGCGGCCATAGCCGCGCCACTTCCCAACGCCAGGCCCGCGCCCAGCACCGCCACCTTCGACTTCAACATGTCCTGACCTCCTGGATGGGTTGGCTGCAGGCTAGCGGCACGGCCACCGAGGGCGCTTGTAAAAACACGCAGGATGGCGTCCGATGCCGCATGGACTACCGCGAGCACCCTGCCCCCGACGACCTCCGCCGTCACGTCCAGTGCATCTGGTGGCTGCAGGACGACGCACCCGGGAATGACGTGCAGGTCATCTATCCCGATGGCCGCTGCGAGCTGCTGGCAGAGCTTGGCATACCCTTGCAGCTGCATGGCGCAGATGGCCGTATCCGTTCCGATCTACCGTTCTGTTTCGCGGCACAGCAGTCAGGGCCAATCCGTTTGCAGGCCGCTGGTGCGGTGTTCTGCATCGGCGTGCGGCTGCAGCCGGCCGCGAGCGCCTTGATCGCCGGTGCCCGCTTGCCCGGCCTTCGTGACCAGGCTCCGGACCTGTACACGCTGGATGCTTCCTTTGCCGAGACGTTCAGTGCAGCCGCACGCGCCAGCGCGGCTGCCAGCACGCCCGAGCCCCTCTGGCAGGTCCTGCGGGATCGTTGTGCCAGCTTCGTCCTGGACGAACGCGTCGAACAGGCCGTTGCGCAGCTGGATGCAATGGAGGGCGATCTGCGCATCGCCGAACTGGCGCGACGGCTTGGCATGTCCCTGCGCGGCCTGCAATCCCGCTTTCTGGCCGCGGTGGGCATGCCCCCGAAGGAGTACGCCCGTGTGTGCCGTCTGCAGGCGATTCTGCAAACCCTGGATGGAGAAGCCACCAGCATTGCCACTGCAGCCGCACGCCATGGCTACAGCGACCAGGCCCATGCCACGCATGACCTTGTCCGCTGGACCGGGGTCACGCCCGGCCGGCTGGCGAATGCCCTGCGTGGCGATCGTGGCAGCGACGATGCACTGCGGTTGGCTGCCGCCTTCGTGCGCGGAAGCAGTAGCGGTCACTCACGATAGGCGGGCCCCACCCTCCTGCCCTGCTCCAGTACAGAATCCATCAGCCAGCGCTTCCCGCCGCCCGGATCTGTTTCCCCAGCTCGCGGATCCGCGCCTCACCCGCCTCCAGCGCCTGCGGGCTGGTATGGACCGAGTAATAGCCTGTTGCCAGCGGATACGGATGCCGTGCTGCGGTACCGAACACGAACTCGGTGTCCTCGCGGGCGAAGAACGCGACCTCCTGACCGCCTTCCTCGAAGACCACCAGTTCACCTGCACCGATCGCTTCGGGCACACGCAACGAGCCCACGCTCACGGCGGCCCAGGCCACGTCATGCCCGGGCGGCGGTTCGAACCGCCACGATTCTCCCGCCCGCAGTTTCACCGAGAAATAGTTGATCGGTGCCGGTGCATCGATGGGGCTGCGAGCCGCGCCGTACGCTCCCAGCAGTACGGTCACCGGGCCTTCGCTGCGGATCTGCTCGGGGCCGAAGTAGCGGCTGAAAGGTGCAGCCAGCTCCAGTGCAGGTGGCAACGCGAGCCACAACTGGAAGCCGCGCAGCCGATCGGAATCGCCGAATCCGCCGCCGTGCCAGGCACCATTGCCGGCCTGCATCCACTCCATCCAGCCGGCCTCGATGCTGCCCTCGCGCCCCTGGTCGTCTTCATAGTCGACCGCCCCTTCCAGTAGCCAGGTGAGCGTGGCGATGCCCGAGTGCGGATGCAGGCCAAGCGCAGGGGAGTCCGCGCGCGAAAGATCGCGGGCATCGATAAGGTCGAGGAAGACGAACGGCTTGAGGCGCTCGCCCAGATCGGAAGGGCTCACCAGCCGGGTGATGGGCCCGTGGCTTCGGCCGCGGGTGCGATGCACGATGCGGCGCACGGAGGCGACCGGAGAGATTGTGGTGGTTTCGGAAGTGTGGACGGCAAGCATGATGTGGTCTCCTTGGAAGCAGGTTTCGAACGTCGCGGCGACGTCGTACGTCCAAGGTAGGCACTGAGCACGCACGGCAATAGCCGGCCAGTGCGGATTTCATTCCTCCATCGCTGGAGCAATGGCTGCCACGCGTGGAGGCGGCAGCGCCTGCAGCTCAGGTGTTTTACCAGTTGCCCTGCAGCAGATGGGTCATGGCGAAGTCGACAAACGCGCTGGCGGCGCGTGGCAACTGTCGCCGGCTCTGGTAGACCACGAACAACTCCAGCCCATCAATACGGTAGTCGGGCAGCACCTGGACCAGCTTCCCTTCCCGCAGCGGCTGCGCCACCATTGCCTCGGTCAGCAGCGCGATGCCCATGCCGGCCACGCAGGCCTTGGTCAAGGCCAAGGCCGAGTTGGCGCTGAATCGCCCGCGCACTTCGACCTCAGCGGGGCCATCCGGCCCCATCAAACGCCACTGCGTGCGCCCTGAGCCCGAGGGCACGGCGATACAGTCGTGCGTGGACAGATCCTCCAAGGCACTGGGCGCTCCGCGGCTCTCCAGGTAGGCCGGGCTGGCCACCAGCACTGCACGGTTGTTGCCCACCTTGCGCGCGATCAGTGTTGGTCCAGTGACTGCACCTCCACGGATCGCAACATCGATGCCGTCAGCAACCAGGTCGGCGCGTGCATCGTTGAGCACGAACTCCAGGCGGACCCGTGGATGGGCCTGCAGGAATGACTGCACCCACTCCAGCTGGAACCAGTTGAAGAAATCCACCGGCGCGGCGACGCGCACCTTTCCCACCGGCACCTCGCTGCCCTCGGAAAGCTCCAGGGTGGCGTCCGCCAGCGCTTCGATCTGCTCCACGCTGCGCGCGTACAGGCCCTCACCGGCATCGGTCAGGGTCAACTTGCGGGTGGAACGATGCAGCAGCCGGACACCCAGCTGCTCTTCCAGCTGCTGGATGCGCCGGCTGGCAGTATTGGAGGGCATGCCGATCCGGCGCGCGGCCTCGGCGAAGCTGCCGGCCTTGGCCACCTGTACGAACAGGGCCACATCATTGAGATCGATCACCCGCGGACTCCATGCAGACGACCTCCGGTACGGAGGCCCCTGCATTGTGTTGCAAATGGTGTCGCCGCGCTCGGCGCAGCGCCCTGCCCTCATCGGGTCTTGCGCGCATCCAGGCTGAACCGGCCTGCGCCGTTGGCGGCCAGCATCAGGAATGCACCGGCAATGGAGACATTCTTGAGGAACATGATCATCTGCGTCTGGTCAGCGACGTTGTTGTGGAACAGGAAGGCGGTAGCCAGCGTGAAGCCCGCCAGCAGCACAGCGACGATCCGGGTCTGCCAGCCGGCAATGATCGCCAGCGCGCCACCGATCTCCGCCAGGATCACCAGCGGCAGCATCAGCGCGGGGACGCCAACCGAGGCCATGTACCCCGCTGTTGCCTCATAGGCACTGAGCTTGCCGAAACCTGACATCAGGAACAACGAGACCAGCAGGAGGCGGCCGAGCAGCTCGATCGCACCCAGCACGCGGATGGAGGATGAGGCAGCAAGCGTTGTGGAGTAAGTGGACATGTCTGTGTTTCCTGGAAGTGTGTTCGAAAGAGAGGGAAGACCGTAGCGGCGGGAACGGCGACGACGTCTTCGCTGCCAGCGGAACGCACTCTAGACGGGCCACCCGCCCCTCCACTAGCCGACGTAAAGGGAATTCACCCGTCCATGGGTGGACGAATCACGGCCATGCGGAATTGCCCTCATCGGTGGACGAATGAAATCCGTTGCGACCGGCTAGTGGGGCGAAACACGCAGAAATAGAGTGCGGCCGTGGCCCATGGCACGACCTTCGCCGGGCCCGTCCCTCTCTTTACTGCGAGAACCAGCATGAAACTCCTGCACATTGATTCCAGCATCCTTGGCCAGCAGTCGGTTAGCCGCCAGCTCACCGCCCAGCTCATCGAAGCTGCCCGCCAGCAGCATGGCGACGTGAACGTGACCTACCGCGACCTCGCCCTGGCGCCGGTTGACCACCTCGCCCCGCCCCACCTCGCAGCCGCTCAGGGCGCTCCCATCGAAGCCGGCACCCTGCAGCAGGATGTGGCACTCGGCGCCAACGATCTGGAGGCGTTCCTGCAGGCGGATGTCGTCGTCATCGGAGCGCCGATGTACAACTTCAGCATTCCCAGCCAGCTCAAAGCCTGGATCGACCGCATTGCGATTGTCGACAGGACCTTCCGTTACACCGCACAGGGGCCTGAAGGCCTGGCAGGCGGCAAGCGCGTGCTGATCGCCTCCACCCGGGGCGGCATGTATGCCGGCGATGCGCCGGGGGCGGCCATGGACCATCACGAAACCTACCTGACCAGCCTGTTTGGCTTCCTCGGCGTCACCGACCTGCACTTCATCCGGGCCGAGGGACTGGCAATGGGAGACGACGCGCGGGCGCAGGCACTGCAGCACGCCCAACAGGACATCGAGCGCGTCTTCGCCTGATATCTGTGCCAGTGGCGGTACATGACGCCACGGCACGCCAGGTATCGAGGCCCAATGGACAGCGATATTCCTGGCTACAGGAACCGGTGCATCACATACACGTCAACCAGGCCCAGCTCCCGATGCCGGAACGCCTCCGGTAGCGTCCCGACCACCGCAAACCCCAGCGTGCGGTACAGCGCTACCGCCAGCGTGTTGGTACTGACCACGTAATTGAACTGCATGGCCAGAAAACCCTCCGATCTGGCTCGATCAAGACTGTGCTCCACCAGCGCCCGGCCAATGCCGCGACCTTGCACCCGAGGATCGACCACATAGGTGGCGCTGGCCACATGCGCACCCAGGTCCGGGAAGTTGGCGCCCATCTTGTACATTCCGACCACCCTGTCTTCCAGAACGGCCACATCGGCTGTCTGCAGCCCGAACCAATGGCTTCGAAAGGTTTCGGCCTCGAATGTGCGGCCAAAAGGCAGCGCGTACCCGGTCGCAATAGCGGCCTTGAAAATCGCCCACATGGTGTCGAAGTCGTCTGCGGTGGCGGCTCGGATCTCCATGCGACTCCTGCAGATCTGGGGTGAGAATCAAGGCGGACACTAGCAGAACCGCGCTGCGGCCCGTGCCTGCTTCACGCGCCACCGCCATCAGTTCCGCAATAGTTGAGCAAATTCCGGCCTCTAGAGCAGTACATGCCCCCTACTCCCGCGCGCATTCCACACCGGTTCCGCCGATGGCGCGTCGCGGGCCGCATCCTGCTGGGTGTTTACGCTCTCTATCTTCTGGCCGGCAACATCTTCCTCAATACCCCGTTGTTCGACCAGGTCACCAACCGCAAGCCGCAGAAGTTCGTGATGACTACCGGCCCGGCTATCACGCTGCTGCCCGGCCACGTCATTGCCTGGAACGTGCACATGCGCGGTCACGTAAATCACACCGTCTACGTGCTGCACGCCGAGCGCGCCAGCGCCCGGTTGGCCGTACTGCCCCTGTTCCGCCGCGAAGTGCGGGTTCCCCGATTGCAGGCCACAGGCGTATCGGCCGAAATCAGCCGCGTCGAGGACGCCATTCCGTCACCGCCGCGCAGCGATCAGGGCTGGACCCTGCGCTTCGACGCCATCCACAGCGACAGCATCCGCAGCGCCCGGCTCGGCAAGCTGTTGATCATCGGCAAGGGCCAGGGAACCGTCGGGTTCCTCAAGCAGCTGCGCGGCGGCCCGTCCGAACTGTTCGACTCCGAGGTCTCGTTCAGCAAGGCAGACACCAGCTATGACGGTGTGCAGCTGCTGGGCGACATGGATCTGACCGCGCGCTTCAGCTATCCGCGGCACTATCGCGACCAGGCGCCCGGCCTGGCCAAGTTGAAGTTGCTGCGTGCGCAGCTTGATGTGGACGCGCGCAGCCAGGGCTTGCGCATGGATACGGACGCGCAGACGCCCCGCATCTCCAGTTCTCCGGTTCCCGGTCGCCTGCAACTGGCGGTCCACCTGTTGGACGGCCAGTTGCAACCTGGTGACCACGCGCTCTGGCAGGTTCCGCTCTACCTCGGCGACGGCGCACCCGATCGCGGCGTGCTGGCCCTGCAGCTCAACGTGGCCAACGACCTGCGCCTGCAGGCCCGCCTGCCGCCACGCCCGGATTCGGCCGCTGGCATCGATGCCGACCTGCACATCACCGGGCGCGAGATTCCATTCCAGCACCCTGCCCAGCTGCTGGAACGCAGCTCCGGCACTGTGCGCGGCGAATGGACCTTCACCTCGCTCAACTGGATCCCTGCCCTGTTCGTACGCAAACCGTGGCTGCAGCTGGATGGCGGCGGCACGCTGAAGGCGGATCTACGCCTGCGCAATGGTGAGCTGATCGAAGGCAGCACCGTGGACATTCCGTCGGCCGAAGCGGTGGCCGAAGTGGCCGGCGTGCGTCTGGCCGGCACGGCCAGCGCGCATGGCGAGCTGAAGGCCGGGACACCCACTCAGGCACAGCTGGCGATCCGGCTGCCGCGCTTCACGGCGCGCCCCACTGACGCCAAGGACGTTCGCTTGTTTGACGGTCGCGACCTAGCCGTGGACCTCACGGGCGACGGCCGTCTGCAGGAACTGCGAAAGGGCGTTCGCGCACGGCTGCGCTTCAGCGAAGCGACCATCCCGGACCTGGCCGCCTACAACCGCTACCTTGGCTCTCAACAGGTGCGCCTGCTGCGCGGCACCGGAATCCTGAGCGGCGACGCCATGCTCGACACCGATGGTCGCGTTGGTCACGGCACTGCCCGCCTGCAGGGTCGAAACGCCAGCGCGAAGGTAGCAGGCCTGGACATGGGCGGCGACGTCGACGTGAACGCCACGCTTCGGCGCGGCGACTTCAACCAGCGCCATTTCGATCTGTCCGGCAGCACGGTGGAGCTGCGCAACGTGCAGGTGGCCGGCAGCGAGCGCGCGAACACGTGGAAGGGACGCATCGCCTTCAAGCGCGGCCGCATCGATGCACAATCGCCGTTCCAGGTGGATGCGACGACCGACCTGACCCTGAGCGATGCACGGCCACTGCTGGCACTGTTCGCCGAACGCACCGATTACCCACGCTGGACCCTGTCGCTGCTGGATTCCGGGCAGGTCGATGCGCAGGCAACGCTGCGATGGCGCCCGGGTCATCTGGTGATCGATGGCCTGCAGGCCGAAAACGATCGTCTTTCGGTGCGTGCGCGGCTGGATCTGCTGGAACAGCGCAAGCGTGGTGATCTCTACCTCCGCTGGGGGCTGCTGGGCGCCGGCATCGAGCTGGATGGCGACCATCGCCAGTGGCATCTGGCCAAGGCACGCGAGTGGTTCGATCAGCAACCTTCACTCTTGCCGACGAGCCAGGGAACTGGCGCCGCCAGCTCTTCGGACTGAAGGCGCCCGTACCGCATCCATCTGCCGCGCTCGTACGTATGTGTCGGCACACGTATTCAGGAGATGCACGCAATGAAGAGGAGCACGCAAGGAGTTGGCCTGCTGGGCTGGATCGCGATCACGTTTGCCGCCGCTGCGCTGGGCGCTTGGGCCTCGACGTCAGCCGCCAGCTTCTATGCCAGCCTCGTGCTGCCCTCCTGGGCGCCGCCGGCCCGTGTGTTCGGTCCGGTGTGGACCCTGCTCTACGCGATGATGGCGATTGCGGCGTGGCTGGTCTGGCGTGAACGCGGCTGGCGCGGCGCCCGCCCAGCACTGTCGCTCTATCTGTTGCAGCTGGCCATCAATGCACTATGGAGCTGGCTGTTCTTCGGCTGGAAGTTTGGCGCGCTCGCCTTCGCCGACATCCTGGTACTGATCACGCTGGTGTGCACGACAATCGTTGTATTCGCGCGCATCCATCGCGGTGCCGCGGCGATGCTGCTGCCTTATCTGGCCTGGATATCGTTCGCCGCTGCGCTGAACTTTTCGGTGTGGCAGGCCAATCCGGCGGCACTGTGAGCGCTCTGATTTCCTCAAGCCTGCGGTAATCAGGCCACCGGGTCGCCTTCGCCAGCGGCGATCCGGTTGATCTGAGCGCACTCCACCGTCGCGGGCGGGTTGCTCATGCCGGCCAGCGCGATCATCGCCTGGCCCAGTGCAAGATTGCTGGTCACCAGCCCAGGGGTAATCACCCCTGCCAGTTTCATCAGCGGTGCACCGCCCCAGTACAACGGCTTCAGCGCGGCATGCCGGGTACCGGTGCCAGGCACCGGGCGGACGCCACCAGGGCGTAGCATGACTGCCCGGATCGATAACGCACGCAATGCCTGCTCGGTTTCGCCCTTGATCCGCAGCGGCATGATCCGACTTTGCGGGTCCGCGCCTGCGCCAGACACATACAGGAAACAACCGCGGGGATTCGCAGCGGCCCAGGCGCACGCGACGGCGAGCGTGGTATCCAGGGTCACCCGCCGGTACTCAGCCTCGGCAGTGCCCACAGGTGGCGCGCCTGCGCAGTACAGGCAGGCGTCGTAGCCAGCCAGATCATCGCGCTGCTCATTGATGCGCAGGAAGTCCGGCACTACCAGTTCGTCACCGGGGCCGGCAAGGCTGCCTCGATGCCGGACCAGAGCGGTCAGGCTGGCAACCCTTGGCGAAGCCTGGCAAGCCATGGCCACGCCCTGCCCCACCAGCCCCGCGACACCGGTCAACAGCACGCGCATTTCCTTCATCGTGCTCACCGCAGCACCCCGTTAGAGCTTCACGAAACGCTGGATCTTCCGCGCCAGCCAGCCGCTGAACACCAGCGGTGCGTCCAGTGCGGATACGCAGATGCAGGGCACGCCCGGCGCCGTCACCGGCTGGTGCTCCACGTCTCCATCCAGATCCGCCATGTCACCCGGCGCAAACAAGCCCAGAGCATCGTTGTAGGAGCCGCGCAGGATCTGGGTCAGCTCGCTGCGGCCATGGCTGTGCATGGGCAGGCATTTGCCGGGCGCGATCTTCAGCATGATCAGTGAAGGCATCTGTTCGGCGCGGATGCAATGCACCCCCGGCGCCATCCAGCGCCAGCGCAGGCCACTGAGCGAAGTGCCGAAGTAAGGATGCAGCGACGCCGGCAGATGATCGGGATCCGCTTCAGGCCGCTCTGGCGGCACTGGACGTACCGGCGCTGCAACGCTGACGGGCGACTCCGTAGTCAGGCGCCGCAACATCGCATCGCGAAGTGCAGTCCGGTGCGCGTCACCGCCGCTTTGCGGCGGCTGCGTCTGCTCCAGCAGCACCGAGCCGATCACCTCGGCATCCCGCAGCCGCTGGCGGCATTGCGGGCACTGCTCCAGGTGCGTGCCGGCAACAATGCTCAGCGGCGCCGGCAGCGCGCCCGCGGCATAGCTCATCAGGGTGGATTCGTGAAGGTGGTGGTGCGGATTCACAGCGCGCCCCCCACCTTGGATTGCAACTGCAGGAACGCGCGCCGCAGATGCGATTTGACCGTGCCCAGCGGCATTCCCAGCGCTTCGGCGATCTCGCCGTGGCTCTTGGCCTCGAAATAGGACATGCGGACCAGGCGCGCCTGCACCGCAGGCAGCTCATTGATGCGCTGGCGCAGCCGGGCCTGGTCAGCGAACTGCTCGGCGCTGCTGCGCTCGACCACGTCTGCCGTCGCTGCGTACTCCACCGCGGCCTGCACCTGTATCCAGCTGCGCTCACGCCGTACCCGGTCGATATGCAGGTTGCGCGCGATGCGGTACAGCCAGGTACTCAGCGCTGCCTGCGCCGGGTCGTAGTCGGCTGCGCGCAGCCACAGCCGCAGCAGGCACTCCTGCGCGAGCTCCTCGGCCACTGCCTCGGGCGCACCCAGACCGCGCAGATAGACACACAGGCGCGGCATGAAATGATCGTAGATGCGCATGAAGCAATCGCGGTCGCGCAGCCGCGCCACACCGTCCATGTCACTGGCCCAGTTCGTCGGCTCGCTGTTCGGCTGCTGGGAACTGGACACGATGCGTACGCTATCGAAGTTGAAGGCGGGGCTGGCGGCGTCAGGGTACATCTGCGTTCGCGGCGGGCAGGTGAAGGTCTGTTCTCTCTACGGCTGGGGGCACCATTTGGATGCAGCCAGCGCCGCGCATCCAGCCAGCCCTCTGCACCGTAAGCCCTGAGCCCCCTTCCGGATGCCCCTCATGCGCACCATCTGGCTGTTGCTCTGCCTGCCCTGCACCGCACTGGCCAGCCCTTGGCTGCGCATCGAAGGTGTTGCCACCACGCCGCAAGGGGCTGCCGCCTATCGGGAGGTGCACTGGCAGCGCTCCGCCCAGGACGGCTCCGAGCGCTGGGTGCTGTACCAATGCCCGGATGGGCGACCCTTCGCACGCAAGCACCTGCCCGCCACCTCGCAGGCACAGGCGCGCGGCTACACCCTGGAGGACAGGCGCAGCGGCCAGGCGGCGGAGGTAGTGGCCGACGGCGGAACGGTCGTGGTCGGCTGGAAGGAAGCGGTCGCCTCCGCTCGGCGCCAGCGTCGCCTCACCCTGCCGGCAGACGCTGTGATCGACGCCGGATTCGATGCGGCAGTGCGCCTGCACTGGCAGGCCTTGATGCGTGGTGAGCGCGTCTCGCTGCCTTTTCTGGTGCCGGCGCGGCAACGTTTCTACCCGGTCCAGGTGGTGCACAGCGGGCCGCTGCGCTGGCAAGGCATCGATGCCCAGTCCATCGAGGTCAGCCTCGACACCTGGTATGGCGGCATCGCGCCACGCCTGTCGCTTGTCTATGCGAGCGCAGACCGGCGACTGCTGGAATTTCGTGGTACCAGCAATCTTCGCGATGCGCGGGGCGGCTACCCACAGGTGGTGGTGCGGTTTGCATCTGCGCCGCGTGAAAGCGCTGCGGCTGAGTGGCAACGGGCCTGGACGCAACCGCTCGTTGCCGACTGCGCCGTGACGCCCAGGTGAATCGGCAACGATCTGCACGGCAGTGCATCCATTCTGTGTTCTGGTGCGTAGATGAAGACACGACTCCAGCCGAGATCCGTCATGGCTTCTGTAGCGCCCCTTCCCCGCCGACGCCACCGTCTCCTGCGTACATTGAAGCGATGGATCGACACCGGCAGCGGTGCAGATGCCAGCGCGGGCCAGCCGGGCCGCATTGATTGGTTGCGCGCGGTGCCATTCGCATTGATGCACGCAGCCTGCCTGGCGGTGATCTGGGTCGGCATCTCGTGGACCGCGGTGATCGTGGCCGTTGCACTCTACGCAGTGCGGATGTTCGCGATCACCGCGTTCTACCACCGCTACTTCTCGCACCGCACCTTCCAGGCGTCGCGACCAGTGCAGTTCGTGTTCGCGGTGATCGGTGCCGCCAGCGTGCAGCGCGGGCCGCTGTGGTGGGCCGCCCATCACCGCCACCACCATCGCCATGCCGACCAACCCCTGGACCCGCACTCACCGCGCGAAGGGGGTTTCTGGCGCAGCCACATGGGCTGGTTCCTGACCTGTGAAGCCTTCGCCACCGATCTTTCGCGGGTGCCAGATCTCGCCCGCTTCCCGGAACTTCGCTGGCTGGACCGTTTCGATACCGCGGTGCCGGTGCTGCTGGCCGCCGGCCTCTATGCACTGGGTGCCGCGCTTGAACGCTGGGTACCCGCGCTGCACACCTCCGGACCGCAGCTGCTGGTATGGGGCTTCTTCATCTCCACCGTGGTGCTGTTCCATGCCACGGTCACCATCAATTCACTGGCGCACCAGTTCGGGCGCCGCCGCTTTGAAACCCGCGACGACAGCCGCAACAATCTCTGGCTGGCACTGCTCACCTTCGGCGAAGGCTGGCACAACAATCACCACTTCTTCCCGGGCACGGTCCGCCAGGGCTTCCGCTGGTGGGAGATCGACCTGACCTGGTACGGACTGCGTGCAATGTCCGCGGTCGGCCTGGTCAAAGGACTCAAGCCGATTCCCGAATGGGTATTGGCCAAGGCGAGGTACTGACATGCGCATCGCGACCATCGGCTCCGGCATTGCAGGCCTGGCCAGCGCCTGGTGGCTGCACGGCGAACATGAAGTCACGCTGTTTGAAGCCAATGACTACCTCGGCGGGCATACCCACACCCATGACGTGCAGGTGGGCGGCCGGCGCATGGCCGTGGATACCGGCTTCATCGTCTTCAACCCGCGGCACTATCCGCTGCTGACCGCCTTGTTCGATGAGCTGGACGTGGCCTCGCAGCCGACCACGATGAGCTTTTCAATGCACAGCGAGCGCAGCGGCGTGGAATACAACGCCACCTCGCTGGACGGCCTGTTCTGCCAGCGCCGCAACCTGCTGTCGCCGCGCTTCTGGGGCATGCTGGCCGACCTGCGCCGCTTCTACCGCGATGCGCCGCTGCTGCTGGCGGAAGACCAGGGCCCTACGCTGGGCCAGTACCTGCGCGACCAGCACTATGGTGACGCCTTCATCGAGGAGCACCTGCTACCGATGGCGTCGGCGCTGTGGTCTTCACCAACCGCCACCGTGATGGACTTCCCGGCCCGCTATCTGGCCCAGTTCATGGCCAACCACCAGATGCTGCAGATGACCGGGCGTTCGCCGTGGCGTGTAGTCAAAGGCGGCTCTGCGCGCTATATCGAAGCCCTGCGCGCCCGCTGGCAGGTGCGCGAACGACTGGAGTGCCCGGTGCATTCGGTCGAGCGCACGCCCTGGGGCGCGCGGGTGCACAGTACGGCCGGCGTGGAAGGCTTCGACGAGGTGATCCTGGCCTGCCATAGCGACCAGGCACTGGCGCTGCTGGGTGACGCCGATGCCATCGAGCGCGAGGTGCTCGGTGCCATCCGCTACCAGCCCAACGAAGCCGTGCTGCACACCGATGCATCACTGCTGCCGCGCGAGCGCAAGGCCTGGGCCGCCTGGAACGCGCACGTGCCGCGCGACCCCGCCGCGCCGTGCACGGTCAGTTACTGCATGAACCTGCTGCAGGGCCTGCCCGGTGACACTCCGCTGGTAGTGACCCTCAACCGCAGCGAGGCGATCGACCCGGCCAAGGTGCTGCGTACGCTGCACTACGCGCACCCGGTACATGACCATGCCGCAGTCCGGGCGCAGCAGCGCTGGGGCGAGCTGCAGGGCCGGCGCCATACCTGGTTCGCCGGTGCCTATTGGGGCTGGGGCTTCCATGAAGACGGCATCCGCAGTGCCCGACGTGTGGTGGACGCACTGCGTGCCTGCGAACCGCATCGATTGGCGCCGGCGTTCGGCGAGGTCGCCGCGTGAGCGCCAGCGCACTCTATATCGGGCAGGTGATGCATCGGCGCCATCACCCGCATCCGCACGCCTTCCGCTATCCGGTCGCACAGCTGCTGCTGGATCTGGATGAGCTGGAGACCGTGTTCGCACGACGCTGGCTGTGGTCGGTCAACCGGCGCAACCTGGCCGAGTTCCGCCGCAGCGACTACTTCGGCGATCCCGCGCAACCGCTCGCCGATGCCGTGCGCGACCACGCCGCGAACACCCTCGGCCACCGCCCCTGCGGGCCCGTGCGCCTGCTCACCCACCTGCGCTTTGCCGGCCACGTGTTCAACCCGGTCAGCTTCTACTACTGCTACCAGGCTGACGGCAGCACGCTGGACTGCATCGTCGCCGACATCACCAATACCCCATGGAAGGAACGCCACGCATACGTGCTGCCGGTATCGACCGCGCTCCATGAGGGCGCGTCACTGCGCTGGCAGTTCGACAAGTGCTTCCACGTCTCGCCATTCATGGCAATGGATTGCCGCTATGACTGGCGGTTCAACGCACCCGACGAGGACCTGCGCGTGCACATGCAGGTGTGGCGCGACGGCGTGCGCCAATTCGATGCCACCCAGTCCATGCAGCGGCACCCGCTGGACGGACGTGGCCTTGCGCGCGTCCTCGCCTGCTATCCGTTGATGACCACCCAGGTGGTGGCCGCCATCCATTGGCATGCGCTGCGCCTGTGGCTGAAGCGCAACCCGGTGCACGACCACCCTTCCCTTGCCGAGAAACCACGATGAACGAGATGAATCCCTCGGTAGCCCTGCCACAGCCGGGCACGCTCGACGTTTTCCTGCGCCGCCGCCTGCTGGCGCAGCTGGCGCCCCTGCGCGACGGCCGTCTGTGCGTGCGCGATGCGCTCGGCGAGGTCTGGCTGGGCGAAGCCCGCGGTGATCTGCAGGTCACGGTCACCATCGACGACCCGGCGTTCTACCGAAAAGTGGCTGCACAGGGCAGCGTCGGCGCTGGCGAGAGCTACATCCACGGCGACTGGCACTGCGATGATCTGGTGGCCCTGGTGCGCCTGCTGGTACGCAACCGCGATCTGCTTGACAGCATGGAGCACGGCCCCGCCCGCGTGGGCGGCTGGCTGCTGCGCGGCTGGAACCGCCTGCGCCGCAACAGCCGCGAAGGCAGTCGTCGCAACATCGCGGCGCACTACGACCTCGGCAACGATTTCTTCGCGTTGTTCCTGTCGCCGGACCTGATGTACTCCTCGGCACTCTTCGCCGATGACAGTGAATCGCTGGAGACGGCATCGCGACGCAAGCTGGACCGCATCTGCCAGCAGCTGCAGCTCAAGCCCGGCGACCACGTGGTCGAGATCGGCACCGGCTGGGGCGGTTTCGCCGTGCATGCGGCCCAGCACTATGGCTGTCACGTCACCACCACCACCATTTCCGCCGAGCAGCACGCGCTGGCCACGGAACGTGTAAAGGCTGCCGGCCTGCAGGGTCGGGTCACCCTGCTGATGCAGGACTACCGGGACCTGCAGGGGCGCTACGACAAACTGGTGTCGATCGAGATGATCGAAGCCATTGGTGCCGAGTACCTGGACACCTACATGGCCACGCTGCAGCGCCTGCTGAAGCCGGACGGCGTGGCGCTGCTGCAGGCCATCACCATCGAGGACCAGCGCTACGAACAGGCGCGGCGCAGCGTTGACTACATCAAGCGCTACGTATTCCCGGGCAGCTTCATTCCCTCGATCAACGCGATCATGGCGGCCAAGACCCGGGCCAGCGACCTGCAGCTGATCGCGCAGCAGGATTTCGGCCATTCCTACGCGCTGACCCTGCGCGCATGGCGTCATCGCTTCCTCACCCAGCTGCCTGCGGTGCAGGCGCAGGGCTTCGACGCGCGCTTCTGCCGTCTGTGGGAGTTCTATCTGGCGTACTGCGAGGGGGGCTTCCTGGAGCGTTCGATCGGCGTGTCGCATCTGTTGCTGGCGCGTCCGGGCCATCGACCGATGGCGGTGGCGAGCGATGGCCACTGAAATGCGCCGATTCTGGGCCAACCTCATCGGCAACCAGCTGGTCTGGCTGTGCGCGGTGGCCGGTGCCGGCCGTGGCTGGCAGTGGCCAGCGCTGTTCGCGGCAAGCCTCTACGTGGCCAGCCAGTTGCTGACATCCCCCAAGCCGGGCGTGGACCTTCGCCTGTTGCTGGTTGCGCTGGCCTGCGCCTGGCTGGTGGATGCCAGCGCAGCGGCCAGTGGCATGGTGCGCTATGCGGCGGCATCGCTCGGCTGGGCACCACCGCCGTGGATCATGGCGCTGTGGGCCGCGTTCGCGATGACGCTGACTACTTCGATGCGTTTCCTGCTGCGGCACCCCGCATTGCCGATCCTGTTCGGCCTGCTGCTCGCGCCACTGGCCTATCTCTCGGCCTCCCGGGGTTTCGATGCGGTGCAGTTCCGGGCGCCCGCCTGGCAGGGGCTGCTGGTGCTTGGCCTGGGCTGGAGCATTGCTCTGTCGCTCCTGTGTGCCGCGGCCCGTCGTTGGTCGCAACCTTCAGACCACTCGCCACTTGCCGGAGCATCGTCATGATCAATCCAGGATGGGTGCTGCTGTACGCAGTAATGGTAATGAGCTGGGGCTGGGCCTGGCAGCGTCGCCACACCAACATCGGCGTGGTTGATGTGCTCTGGGCCAAAGGCGTGGGTGCATCGGCGCTGCTGCTGGCACTGCTGGGCGATGGCGCGCTGATGCCACGGCTCGCGCTGGGGCTGCTGGGTGGACTGTGGGGAAGCCGCCTGGCCTTGCATCTCTGGCACCGGGTCCGTCACGAACAAGAGGACGGTCGCTACCGTTATCTGCGGGAACACTGGCACGGCCACCAGGGAAAGATCTTCGGCTTTTTCATGGCGCAGGCGCTGCTGATCGTTCTGTTTGCCCTGCCCTTCGTCGCCGTGGCGGCCAATCCGAGGCCGGGGCTGTCGCTGTGGGTGGTTGCCGCCGCAGGCGTCTGGCTGCTCAGCGTCGGCGGCGAGGCGCTGGCCGACCGGCAGCTGGCCCGGTTCCGGGCCGACCCGGCGAACAAGGGCCTGACCTGCCGCCAAGGACTCTGGCGTTACTCGCGCCACCCCAACTACTTCTTCGAATGGCTGCACTGGTTCAGCTACGTGCTGCTGGCGGTGGGCTCACCACTGTGGTGGCTGGCGTGGTCCGGCCCGCTGCTGATGTATGTATTCCTGCGCTATCTGAGCGGCATTCCGTTCACCGAGAAGCAGGCTCTGCGTAGCCGCGGCGAAGACTACCGCGAGTACCAGCGCAGCACGTCGATGTTCTTTCCCTGGTTCCCCCGCACGTCCAAGGAGCATTCCGCATGAGCGCGATCCCGTCACTGAATCCGGCCGAAGATGCGGAGACCGGGCTGATCGCCTGGGCCGAACGCGGACTGGTGCCCGATGCGGCGCTGCGTGCGGGCATCCGCCGCTTGTGCGCGCAACGCCTGCATGAGGAAAGCGAGGGCGGCATCGAAGGCCAATCGGCACGCTTCAGCCGGCGCATCGCCGAGCTGGCCGACAGCCCACTTGCGCTGCATACCGAAGCGGCCAACCGCCAGCACTACGAAGTTCCCGCGGCCTTCTTCCAGGCCTGCCTGGGCAAGCGCCTGAAGTACAGCAGCTGCTACTACCCCACTGGCCGCGAGACGCTGGACCAGGCCGAGGACGCCATGCTGGCGTTGTACGGCCAACGCGCCGGCCTGGCCAACGGCCAGCAGATCCTTGAACTCGGCTGCGGCTGGGGCTCACTGACGCTGTGGATGGCCGAACGCTTCCCGCAGGCGCATATCACCGCCGTCTCCAACTCGCACAGCCAGCGCCAGCACATCATGGCGCAGTGCCAGGCACGCGGCCTGGGCAACGTCGAGGTACTGACCCGCGACGTCAACGAGCTTGAGCTGCCGACGGCACAGTTCGACCGCTGCGTGTCGGTGGAGATGTTCGAACACGTACGCAACTACGAACGGTTGCTGTCGGGCATCGCAGGGTGGCTGAAACCGGATGGCGCGCTGTTCGTGCACATCTTCGCCCACCGCACGCTGATGTATCCGTTCGAGACCAGCGGCGGCGACAACTGGATGGGCCGCCACTTCTTCACGGGCGGGCTGATGCCCGCCGCCGACACCCTGCTGCACTTCCAGCGCGACCTGCGGCTGGAACAGCGCTGGCTGCTGGATGGCAGTCACTACCAGCGCACCGCTGATCATTGGCTGGCCAACCAGGACGCCGCCCGCGAAGAGGTCATGCCTGTACTGGTCGCCACTTACGGTCAGGCCGCGGCAAAGATCTGGTGGCAGCGCTGGCGGATGTTCTGGATGGCCTGTGCCGAGCTGTTCGGCTACGACGATGGCCGGCAGTGGCTGGTGGCCCATTACCTGTTCCGCCCACGCTGAGGTGTGACATGCGCATTTTTCCGCTGCTTCCTCTGCTCGCAGTCGGCCTGTTCGGCGCAGGCTGCAGTTCCAGCGACACCCGGCCCCTGCCTCGGCCACCATCAGTGGATGTGCCGCGATTCATGGGCGACTGGTATGTGATCGCACACATTCCATCGCGCCCGGAACGCGAGGCCTTCGATGCGGTGGAAAGTTACGCGCTACGGCCAGATGGACGCATCCAGACCACCTTCACCTATCGCAAGGGCAGCTTCGATGCCCCACAGAAGTCGATGCATCCGATCGGCCGGGTGGAGAAAGAAGGAAACGGTGCGATCTGGGGCATGCAGTTCATCTGGCCGATCCAGGCCGAATACATCATTGCCTGGCTGGACGAAGGCTACCGCCAGACCATTGTGGCCCGCAGCAAGCGCGACTATGTCTGGTACATGGCGCGTACGCCCCAGGTCTCGGAAAGCGACTACCAGCAGGCGGTGCAGCGCATTGCAGCGATGGGTTACGACACTGCCAGGTTGAGGCGGGTGCCGCAGTCGGTCCGCTGACCCGGTATCGATGAGTTCCATCCACTACATCAATGACGTTCGCGGAACCGATGCGCGCAACACATCGATTCTTAGGAATAATCGCAAAAATCCCGGAAATTCGATGCCCGGCGTGACAGTGACGCCAAAATGATGACCACGCCCATGGGCGCTGATCACCTCCCTGCGCATGAATGGACATCCTGCACCGCGCCGGCTGCGCCTGGCGCTTCTGGACGACCATGAAGTCGTCCGTCGCGGCATCGCCCTGCACCTCAACCGCGACCGCCGCTTCAGCATCGTCGCCAGCCACTCCCTCAGCGAAGACCTCATCACCACCCTGCATCGGCTGCCCGTCGATGTGGCGATCATCGACCTGAGCCTGGCCCCCGACGACCGCGGTAGCGCCGAGTTGATCCCCCTGCTGCGCGAGACCTTTCCCCACATCCCACTGCTCGCTTTCGCCACGCTTTCACCCGCAACCAACCTCAGCCACCTGATCAATGCCGGCATCGGCGGCGTCGTCGGCAAGGCCGAGCCGCTGCCGATGCTGTCAGAGGCCATTGTGTGCGTGTCTCAGGGGCTCAGCCGCCTGCCACCTGACTGTGTCCTGCCTGCGGACTGCAGTGAACTCAGCCGCAATGAACGCGAGGTACTGGAACTGCTGCTCACCGGGCTCACCGTGTCCGAGATCGCGCTGCGTCGCCACCGGAGCGTCAAGACCGTCAGCACCCAGAAGATTGCCGCGCTGCGCAAGCTTGGCCTGCGCAACGACGCCGAGATCTACGCCATGCGCCCACACGCGAGCCCGCCGTGAGCAGGCGGGACCGCTCGCGCCTGCGCACCTCCCTCGCCCTGCTGCTGGTTCTTCTGCTGCTGCCGGCGGCATCTGCGGAAGATGTCCGATCCCAACGCTGGGGGCCAGGCAGCGAGGTACGGGTTGCCACGGCCCCATCCATGCGTCCGATACCCGCTGCACTTGCAGAGACAGCGCCATTTCCCACGCTCGCCCACGGCTATGCAGGCCTGGTAGCGCGGCATGCACAACTGCGTTTCCTGGACCTGCCCTATCCCACCACCGCCGCATCGGTGGCCGCCGTCTGTGGCCGCGACGCCGACCTGGTACTGGTGATGGGCGGCTCCGGACACCCGCAACTCCCCTGTCCAGAGCTGGTTGCCTCCGCCCCATTTCGCGGTGGCCGGACGGTCCTCGCCGGGCAACCCGGCCGTTGGCTGCCACGCGGCTTGCCTGATCTGGAGGGAAAGATCCTGGCGGTGGTTGAGGGTGGGCCCTACGCTGGGTGGTTGGGTACACATCATCCACGGATCCATCTACTGCAGCTTCCGGATCGTCACGCGGCACTCGCGGCGGTCGTTGCCGGTACCGCCGATGCCGCGATCGGCTTGGAGACGACGCTGCGACCAATGACCCGCCGCTATTTCAGTGGTGACCTGCTGCTGCAACCGATCAGCAGCGATTTCTCCACCGACCTGCATCTGCTCGCCCGTCGGGAGGACAGGCACCTGCTTGAACGCATCGACCGGGGCCTGCGCGACATCACGCTGGAAGAGCACGCTGGCCTGCTGCATCTCTGGGCGCAGCAGATGCTGCCCGCATCGGTGGAGCGGGCACTGGGCTGGATGCGGTCACCACCACCGGCCTGGTTGCTGGCATTGATCGCCGCGCTGGCCGGGCTTCCACTTCTCTGGCATCCGCTGCGCCTTCGCTTCAGCCGCAGCGAGCGCGCCCGTGCACGCGCGATCGGCATGATCAGCCATGAGGTGCGCAATGCCGCGCAGACGCTGTTGGGCTCGATCACCCCGCTGCACCAGGCCCATTCGCCAGAGGGCCGCCGCGAACTACTCGCGGCGATGGCTGCCGCAGGACGCTCCCTGCGCGGACTGCTGGACCGCTCGCTGGATTTTTCGCGCCTCGCCAGTGGTGGCTTCATGCCGCAGGTACAAGCCTGCGATGTCGCACTGCTCTGCAACCATTCGCTGGATGCGATCCGCGTGCTCGCACGCAGGAAGGGCCTGGAGCTCAGGCTGGACTGCGATGCAGCGCCGGCGCCGCTGGTCCTGCTGGATCCCGATGCGCTGCGCCAGATCGTCGACAACCTGCTCGGCAATGCGCTGAAGTTCACCGACGTCGGCGGCATCGATCTGCGCGTGCAGCTGCGGCCACCAACGCGCCCGCATGAGCTGGTGCTGGATGTGATCGACAGCGGCATTGGCATCCCTGCTGCGCAGGCGACATCCCTGTTCCAACCCTTCCGGCAGGGTGAGGACGGGCTGCGGCGCGGCGGCAGCGGACTGGGGCTGGTGATCGCGCGCGAACTGGCCCGCTCGATGGGCGGCGATCTGACTGTTCACAGCGTCCACGGACGCGGCAGCCGATTCACCCTGCGCCTGCCGGTGCGGATCGCCCGGTCCCACCCGCCGACTGCGACGGTGGCCGCTCATGAGCAGCCGCTTGCTGGCCTGGATCTGTTGCTGGTCGAAGACCATGATCTCAACCGCCGCCTCATGGCCGCCCAGCTGCAGCGTTTGGGGGCGGATGTGCATGCGCTTGCCGATGCCAGCGACGCACTGGAAGAGCAGGCGCGTCGACCGCGCAGCACGGTGCTGCTCGACATCGGGCTTCACGACATGGATGGCTATGCGCTGGCCCGCCGGCTGCGTGCGCGTGCGCACACGCCCTTGCGGTTGATCGCATTGTCGGCACGCGCGGGCCGCCGCCATGCGGCGCGCTGTCGCGAGGCGGGATTCGACGCGGTGCTGGCCAAGCCACTGCAGATCGCCAAGCTGCTGCAGGTGCTGGCGTTGCCAGCGCTACGGGGCCACGCTGCACCCTCCAGCACGGCATGCATTGACTCCGCCTATGCGGCCGACATCAGCACGGAACTGGCTGCCATCGAGCGCGCCGTTACCGGCGCCGCTCCGGATGCACTGCGCCACCACGCGCATCGCCTGCAAGGTACGCTGCAGATCTGTGGCGCAACGACACAAGCCGATATCGCGGCCGAACTGTGGGAGCTGGGGCGTATGGCCGCGCCTGACTGGGTCGAGGCGCGGCGACTGCTGCAGGGATTGCAGCAGTGGCACGGCTCCCGCAAAGCGGAAGCCGCACCATCGGCATGATCAGGCCGCCAGGCGCTCGACCTGGCGACGGGTCAGGTCGTTGAAGCGACCCAGCGACATCAGGTGCTGGTGGATCAGCGCCAGCCAGCCGCTGCGGTGCCACTCGACCACAGTGGCTTCCGGCAGTGCGACGAACTTCTCGACATCCACGACCTGGAAGCCGTTGAGGTTGAACTCGCGGCCATCCGGAGTACGCACGGTGGCGTTGCGTTCAACCAGCAGGCCGTTGTCGATCAGCGCCTTGGAGAAGGCCTGGGTCTGTTCGTGCTCGCGGGTGAACTGGCCGCAGAACTCCAGCGCCTGCTGCACCATCTCGGTGGCCTTGCCATCGACGAACAGCGGCTGGCCTTCGTCACCACCCTTGACCACGCGCGGGTTCTCTTCATCGATGCCCAGCAGGAAATCGTTGTCCGCGCCGGTGTCGATGAAGATGAAGGGATGGCGACGCAGGTAGGCCGGGATATAGGCCTCGTCTTCCCACAGTCCGTCCTTGATGAACAGGTTCTCTTCCGACACGCCGACGGCCGCCATCGGCACCGCGGTCGGACCGGCGAACAGGATCGGGAAGTGGTGCAGCGCCAGCGAGAACTCGCCGAGCACCAGCGGAATGGCGTTGTTGCCAGCGGCAAACTCGAGCCTGCCCGGCAGGATGCGCAGGTCGGCGTGCACATCGGCCTGCAGCGGCACCGGACGGGTGTAGAACAGGGGGGTGCCGGTCGGCGCCGCTTCGGTGGTGGTGTCGCTGGTGGTGGTCATCTTGGGAACCGTTCGATCATGCGCGCCTGCCATCCCGGGCGCGCCAGCGGGAACAACCTGAATCCCGCATTATCAACAAGCTCGATGACAACGGCCACCCCACCGACGACCTATTTCAGCTGCAGGGGGTAGCGTTGCCAGAGAACGTGGACCAGAAAGCCGGCCAGCTCGGTATCGCGGGCGCTGACCGCAGCGCGGATCTTGTCCAGCAACACCATGTCGCTGCAGGCGCGCACATCGGCGTGGTTGGCCTGCCCGGCCCGGCGCGCCCGGTAGCGCGCGGCCCGCTGTGCGTCGCTCATTGCGTACCCGAACTTGGGCGGACGGCCGCGTTTGCGCGGCAGGGTCAGCTCAAGGGTTCCGGGGTCTTTGTCATCACGCATGAGAGGGGTGCGGGCGGCGGCGAGCAACGGGGGGTGCGCAATTTATCGTGAGGCATCACTTTAATCCAGCTTTTTCTGCAGTTTTGTTGCAATGCAGTGCAAATATTCGCGTGTCGATGCGGATTCATCATTCGCGCCGCTTCGCAGTAGCGAAGCGCAATGCGTGGATACGGAACCCCACCAACGCCTACAAAAAAGGGGAGCCCGCTCACGGGCTCCCCTCGCCTTTCCTCACGCAGCGCGTACCGGCTCGTAGCCGTGCAGGTGCGCCTCGCTGCTCGCCCGACCCTGGCTGAGCGAACGCAGTGCAGTGGTGTAGCCCACCAGCTGCGCCAGCGGCGCAAAGCCGCTGACTTCGGCGCGACCTTCCTGGTCTTCGATGCGGGCAATACGGCCATGGCGACGGTTGAGGTCGCCCACCACATCACCCACCGACGCCGATGGCGAATGCACCGTCACCGCCATTACCGGCTCCAGCAGCTGCGTGCCACCCTCGGCCAGCGCCGCCTTGATCGCCTCGGCACCGGCGCGATGGAACGCCATTTCCGAAGAGTCCTTGGCGTGGGTCTGGCCATCGACAAGACTGACCTCGATACCGACCACCGGATGGCCCTGCGGGCCTTCCGACAGCGCCGCACGCACGCCCTTCTCCACGGCGTTGATGAAGCTGCGCGGTACCACGCCACCGACGATGCGGTCGTTGAACACCACCTGGCCGTCCTCGCGCGGCGACACATCCAGCACCACGTGCGCGAACTGGCCCTGGCCACCGGTCTGCTTGACCAGCCGGCCCACAACCCCGGCCATCGCACGCATCGGCGTTTCCTGGTAGGCCACACGCGGCGCACCTACGCCTACGTCGACCTTCCATTCGCTGCGCAGACGCTCGACCATCACCTCCAGGTGCAACTCGCCCATGCCCCAGACCAGGGTCTCCGCCGTGTCGCGATCGGTCTCGACGCGGAACGACGGATCTTCCTGGGCCAGGCTGGCCAGGCCCTGCGCCATCCGGATCAGGTCGGCCGCGCGCGCCGGTTCCAGCCGCCACGCCAGCACCGGTGCCTGTGCCTGGATGCTCTCCAGGCGCAGCGGCTGCGCGCGGTCGCTCAGCGTTTCACCGCTGACCGCATCCTTCCAGCCCAGCACCGCGACGATGTCACCGGCCACGGCCTGCTCGATGTCATGGGTCTGGTCGGCCTGCACCCGCACCAGGCGGCTGACACGCCGCCCCTGCGGATGCTGCGAACTGGCCACCGCATCGCCGACCTTCAAGGTGCCCGAGTACAGCCGCACGAAGCTCAGCGCGCCGTGCTGCTGGTGGGTGATCTTGAACAGCAGGCCGGCCAGCGGACCGTCCGGATCCGGCGGCAACACCACGTCACCGCCTTCGCTTTCGGCAGTCACAGCAGGGCGATCCAGCGGCGACGGCAGGTAATCGACCACCGCATCCAGCAGCGTCTCGATGCCCTTGTCCTTGAACGCGGCACCGGCCAGCACCGGCACGCCTGCACCGGCCAGCGTCGCCCGTCGGATCGCCGCCCGCAGCAGTTCCGCATCGATCGCGCGACCCTCCAGCCAGGCATCAGCCAGCAGTTCGTCGTGGTCGGCCACGGCCTCGACCAGTGCGTCGCGCTGCGGCTGCCACAAGGTGCGCGCCGCGTCGTCCCACGGGGTCACCGTGGTTACGGCACCATCCTGCCAGTGCAGCACGCGCTCATCGACCAGGTCGACCCAGCCGTTGAAGTCGCTTTCGCTGCCCAGCGGCACGCCGAGCGCCCACGGCCGCGCCCTCAGCTTGTCCTGCAGCTGCTCCAGCACGCGCTCGAACGAAGCGCCGACGCGGTCCATCTTGTTGACGAACGCGATCAGCGGCACGCGATGGCGACGCGCTTGGCGCCACACGGTTTCCGACTGCGGCTGCACTCCATCCACGGCCGAAAACACAGCCACGGCTCCGTCGAGCACGCGCAGCGAACGCTCAACTTCAATGGCGAAGTCGATGTGGCCGGGAGTGTCGATCAGGGTCAGCCGATGCGGCGGCAGGTCGCGCGGCGCCCACTGCGCCTGCACGGCGGCGGCGCCGATGGTGATGCCACGTTCGCGCTCGATCGCCGAGAAATCGGTGGTCGCATTGCCGTCGTGCACTTCGCCGACGCGATGGATCTCGCCGCTTTTCCACAGCAGGCGTTCGGTCAGCGTGGTCTTGCCGGCGTCGATGTGGGCAATGATGCCGAGGTTGCGACGGCGGGAAAGGACTTGGGTGTTCATGAGAAAGGTTCCTGCAAAGCCAACTTCGGGGGCCGCGCACCCCGGTTGGCGACAGGGCGCGCGGCTAGCGTTCGGTCTCGGCGATCTGGTGCATGGCACGTTCTCCTTGGGTACTGGGTAGGGTCGACTGGGTAGAGTCGACTGTTAGTCGACTTGCGGGAAATCAGAAACGAAAAGAGCGCCCCGGAGGGCGCTCTGTCGAAGGTCCTGCGATGGCCGTCTCAACGGCCTCGCGGGGCTCCAGGCAGACACGCCCGTTCCGCGCTTGCGCGGGTCAGGGTGAAAAACTTCAGGAGCGGCATCCGGTTCATGGGGCGCATTCTAGACCTGTCAATCTGGCGCGCAAGTGAATATTGCGCACATTAATAGAACAATGAGGCCGACGGGTCTCGGGGTCGGATCCCTTTGCCACGGGCAAAGGGCTCTGACCCCAGCTCAGCTCACTTGCACTCATGCAGCTTGCGCGCCTCAGCCACGGTTGCAGCCTGGTCGTCCCCCATCGAGATCCATCCCTTCAACGACATCGCCGGATCCACCTGCGCCTGGCGCGGGCCGCCATGGACCACCACCTCGGTCCAGCTGCCGACCGGCGCCAGCTCCGACAGTCGCGCCGCCTGGTCGTCTTCGGTACTGAACATGTCGTCCGGCTCCGCAGGCTTGGCCTTGTTCACGGTCTCGGTCTTGCGTGCCCGGATCCGCAGCGCGCCATCGGCCATGCGCTGGGTGGTGATGTCATGGCGTTCCACCCCGTAGGCCCAGCTGCTCTCACCCGCGCGACGGGTCTCGCTGCCGTCGTCCGCCACCACCACCGCATCCCCCGCCGCTTCGGCCACGGCCGCAAGCGAACCCAGGCCGGACATCATTGCCTGATAGGCAATCATCTGCCGCTGTTCAGCGGCCAGCGCAACGTCACCTGCCTTGCCGGCAGGAATCTGCAGGTACACCGCCTCCCTGCATAGCATCAGCACCTGCTGGTCATCCCAGCTGACGAGCACTTCATCACTGGCGAAATAGCGGGTCGTCACCGGAACCACCGGAGCACTCCCGCCGGCGGAATACCGGCTCTCGATCAGCGAGGCCTGCTCGGCGGCCTTGATCAGGGAGACCGAGGATGCGGACGCGGTGCTGGCGGCGCATACGGAGGCGACCATTGCCGAGAGCAGCACGCCATGTGAAACAGTACGGATCATTGCATCAGTCCATTGAAGAGAACGAACCGCACATCATACGTCGCCAGGCAGAGCACGTTGATGCTCAGGTCACCACCACCAGTGGCACCCCACGCCTTGGGTGCTCCAGCACCACCACATCCTGCTGGTAGACACGCTGCAGGTTGTCTTCGGTGAGCACCTGCAACGGCGTGCCATCGGCCGCCACCCTGCCCTGCTCCAGCAGCACGATGCGGTCGGCATAGCCCGCGGCCAGATTGAGGTCGTGCAGCACCACGATCACGCACGCACCGGCTTCGGCACAGGCGCGCACACTGCGCAGCGTGCGTTCCTGGTGACGCAGATCCAGCGCTGCGGTTGGCTCATCCAGCAGCAGCAGCGGCGTGTCCTGCGCCAGCACGCGCGCGAACGTGGTCCGTGCCGATTCACCGCCCGACAGCTGCTGCACCTCGCGCAGGCGCAGCGCCTGCAGTTCAGCGGCATCGATGGCCGCTTCCACCTGGGCGTCGTCCACGGCTGGATCCGGCGGATGCGGCAGCCGCCCCATCGCAACCACTTCTTCCACGCTGAAGGCGAAGCGCACGCCGTGCTCCTGGGGCATCACTGCACGCTCGCGCGCCAGTGGCCCGGCCTTGTAACCAGCCAACGGCTTGCCGAGCAGGCTTACTTCGCCAGCGTCGGCACGCAGGTCACCTGCCGCCACAGCCAGCAACGTGGACTTGCCCGCGCCATTCGGGCCGACCAGCGCGGTCACCGTTCCCGGTTCGAACGCGAGCGAAATGCCGTGCAGGATCTCGCGCTGCTGGCGACGGACCACCACCTCGTGCAGCTTCAACAACACGCTCATGGTGCGGCCTTGCGGCGCTGCTGCAGCACCAGCCACAGGAAGAACGGTGCGCCCAGTGCGGCCGAAAACAGGCCCAGCGGAATCTCCGCCGGCGGATCCAATGTGCGCGCGGCGGTGTCGGCCACCACGATCAGCAGTGCGCCCAGCAGGCCTGACAACGGCAGCAACCAGCGATGGCCAGGGCCGACCAGCAGGCGCGCCACGTGCGGCACCACCAGGCCGACGAAACTGATCGAGCCGGCAAACGCCACCGCCGCACCCACCAGCAGCGCACTGAACGCCACCAGGCGGCGACGCGTGCGGGTGACATCCAGCCCGAGGTGCTGTGCCTGGCGCTCACCCAGCGCCAGCATGTCCAGCGGCGTGGCCAATCGCTGCAGCGCGAACACACCGATGGCGAACAACGGCACCACCGCTGCCACATCGGCCCAGTTGGCGCGGGCCAGCGAGCCCATCTGCCAGAACACCAGCGACTGCAGCTCGCTTTCGCTGGCGATATATGTGAGGAAACCGATCAGCGCCGAGCAGAACGCGGCCATCGCGATACCGACCAGCAGCAGCGTGGCGTTGCCCGTGCCCTTGCCGGGCCGGGCCAATGCGTAGGTCAGGCCGATTGCCAGTGCGCCGCCAGCGAACGCGGCCACCGGCACCAGCCAGCCAGCCGCACCGGCAGCGCCGAGCACGATGGCGGCGACCGCACCCAGCGCGGCGCCCTGGCTGACACCGACAATGCCGGGATCGGCCAGCGGATTGCCGAACAGGCCCTGCAGGCTGGCACCGGCCATCGCCAGCGACGCACCGACCATCGCGCCCAACAGCGCGCGCGGAATACGCAGCTGCCAGACCACGGCGAGGTCGCGGCTGCTGACCGCCTGCGGATCGAGCAGGCCCAGCTTCACCGCCAACGCCTGCATCACCTCCATCGGCGGCAGCCGCAGCGGGCCCACGGCGAACGAGGCCAGCACTGCCCCCAGCAGTGCCAGCAACGCCACCAGCAACATCGTCCGCCCGCGACGGCGGCGCCGATCCGCCGGACTCATGCCTTCGGCAACGCCGCCAGAGCCTTGGCCAGCGCCAGCGCACCAGCACCTGATCCGACACTGGTGTACTTCAGCTGCACATCCGGCATCACCCAGACCCGATTGGCCTGCCCGGCCGGGGTCTGCTTCAGCGTCGGGTACGCCTTCCACAGGCCCTCGGCACCACCGAACAGCTGCAGGTCATGCTCGGTCACCAGGATCACCTCCGGTGCGGCAGCGACTACGCCCTCATTGCTGAGCTGCGAGTAGTTCTTCACCCCCGCCTCGGTGCCGATGTTGACACCACCAGCCAGTGCGATCAGCTGCGCCGATGCGCTGTCGGCACCCGCAACAGTCGGTGAGCCACCGGCGCCGGTGGCCGACACGTGGATCAGTCGTGGCGCATGGCCCAGGCCCTTGCCAATCGCTGCAGCCTCATCGAGCTGACGCTGCACCTGCGTGGCAAGTGTCTGCCCTGCCTCGGCCAGCCCTAGTGCGGCGGCGACCTTGCGCACCTTGTCCGGCGCCGGCTGCAGGTCATCGATGACCACCGCCGGTTCGCCCACCTCACGCAGCTTCTTCGCCAGCTCGGTGTGGCGGCGCAGGCTGTTGCCGAGGAACAGCGAGCCCTGCAGGCTCAGCACGCCCTCCACGCCAGTGGTGCGGTTGAACAGGAACTGGTGCGGGGCAGCCAGGCCAGCCTGGGTGGTGGTATTGGTCGGCGCGGCGAACACCTGCTTGTCCAGTCCCAGCGCCTCGATCACCGCGATCACGTCGTCACCACCGGCGATGATGCGGCTGGTATCGGCCACCTCGACGTCGGCGCCGTCATCGGAATGCACCTTGGCCGGCAGCACTGCCTTCTGGTCGCGCACGGCCGGCATATCGGTGCCGGCCACGCGCTGCCAGCCTGCAGGCAACGCAACTTCGCCAGCCGCGGTTGCGGCGGCGGCGGGCTCAACCGGCTTGCCGCTGTCCGAGGGCGTCGATGAACCGCCACAGGCGGCCAGTGCCAGCGAGACAGCCAACGGAAGCGCACACAGGCGCAGACGGGACGCGATGTTCATGCTTGTTCTCCTTGCTGGCGGGGCGACGTGCACGCCGCCCCGCCGTGTGACTTACTGCTTCGGGGTGATGCGGGTGATGCGGTCACCCTTCGGGTCTTCGGCGCCGCGCGACTTGTTCACCGCGAACACGTTGCCCTTGCCATCGGCACGGACGTGGTTCGGCAGCGTGCCGCCGTCGAGGTTGGCGACCACCTTGCCGTCACCGTTCACCACGGTGACCGTGCCAGCGCCACGGTTGCTGACGTAGGCCAGGCCGGAGGCATCATCGAAGGCGACGTTCAGCGCACCGGCGCCGACCGGCACGTCATGCAGCACCTTGCCGGCGGCCACATCGACGATCAGCAGGTTATCGGTGCCCTGCGAGGCCACGTACAGGCGGTTGCGCGCTGCGTCGAAGGCCACGCCCGAGGCGCTGATCGAATTGCCCAGGTCAATGACCTTCTCGACCTTGCCGCTGGCCACGTCGATCATCGCCGCTTCCGGGGTGCCGATGCTGACGGTGAACAGCTTGCCGCCCTTCTCGTCCAGCACAAGGCTCATCGGGGTGAACTTGCCGTCGTCCACGCCGGACTCCAGCGTCACCGCCGGCAGCTCCTTGAGGGTCTTGGCGTCGAACACCGACAGGTGGTCCTCACCCGTGGCCGAGGCAAACACCTTGCCGTGGGTGCCATCAACCACCACGTCGCGCGCATGCGGCACGGCATCGACCGGGAACTGATGGACCAGCGACAGGTCCTTCTGGCGGTAGACCGCGATGGAGTTCTGGCGGGTGTTGGTGACCCACACATTGCCGTTGGTGTCATCCACGCCGACACCGTAGACCGCGTACACCGCACCATTGGTGCTGCCCGGCACCTGCGCCGGGGTGATCGCCTTGGTCACCTTCAGCGACTTCGGGTCCAGCTTCAGCAGCTGCGACTGGGTCACCGGCGGGCGGCCCACGGCCGAGGTCACGAATACCGCGTTGCTGGCGGCGCTGTAGGCGGACTGGTACAGGCCCGGCACCAGCTTGTTGGACTGGGTGACGAACTGCGCCTGGCCGGACAGCGGCAGCTGCGGCGAGACGCGCAGCTTCAGCACGGTGGCTGCAGCCGGCTGGCTGGCGCGCACCACCACCGGGTGGGTACCCGGCACGGCATCGGCCGGAATGCTCAGCTGGGTCTTGAAGTTGCCATCGGCATCGACCACCAGCGGCTGCGTGTTGAGCACGCTGTCGCCACGCAGCAGGCTGACTTTCTGGCCCGGCACGAAACCGCGACCGACCACGTCGGCAGTGCTGCCGGGAACCACGTTCTCACCGCGCGAGACGACCTCGCCCTTGAAGGTGGCGTTGGCCGGCTGATCGAACACCGGCTGTGCGGTGGCGGTTACGGCCAGCAACAGGCCAGCGGCGAGAGAAGTGAGACGGAAAGACGGACGGAACGACATGGAAGGCTCCTTGCACACGTAGGCCGCGCCACGTGACGCGGGATTCATCGGTTGCCTGGGCCGCTGCACATCGGCAGCCTCGCCTGGGTAGTGGGGTCGCATGCCTTGGCATGCGAAGGGATTCATTCGGCGGCGTTGTCACCACCATTGGGCGCGCCGTCACCGGCGCTGCGGTCGGTCACGCCGTACAGCTCATGCAGCGCAGCGTGGAACGACGCGGGCAGCATCGGGCCATGGCCGAGGCCGGGGAACTCGCGGTACTGCACGCGCATGCCCGGCAGCTTGCCCAAGCGCTCGGACAGCTGCATGGCAGCATCCGGGGTGGCCCCACCGATACGACGCAGGTGCGCGACCACGCGTGGGTTGTTCATGTCGCGCTTGCCGCGATCACCGACGCGCTCGGCGCCACCCAGCATCAGCCACAGCTTCGCCGGCTGCCCATGCGCGTTCTGCACGAACTGCTGTTCCGGATCACCCAGCGCCGCACCCTGGCTCCACCACAGCGACGGACTGGCCGCCAGATAGGACTGGAACGCCGCCGGACGCGTGTACAGCGCATTGAGCACGAACAACCCGCCCAGCGAGTGCCCCCACAACGCTTGCTGCTGCGCGTCGATGCGTGCACGACGCTCGACTTCGGGCTTGATGCGGCGTTCGATCACGTCGAGGAAAGCGGCGGCACCACCGCCGACTGCCTGCGTGCTGCCGCTCTCATCGTCTGCACGGTCGATCCATGCGGTGTAGTCGCGGGTGCGCGCCTTGGAATCGATGCGCAGGTCGTTGTCGTAACCGATCAGCACCAGTACCGGCGGCGCCTTGCGTGCCGCCAGCTCGGCCAGCAGCGGCTGGTCCAGCACCATCGCCACCGCATTGCCATCCAGCGCGTACAACACCGGCAGCGGCGCCTTGCCGGCCTTGGCCGGGATCGCCACATTCACCCGCCAGCGGCGTTGCTGGTCGGGGCTGTCCACCACGAAATGCTCGAAGCGATAGCTGGCCGCCGGCTCGTCGAGCACGGTGTGGCCGATCTTCTGCAGCGGATTGCGCTGCTGGGCGTGGGCGTACGGGGTGGCCAGGAGCAGACCCATCATCAAGGCGGCCAGGCCGCGGGCCAGCGGACCACGGCGCGAAGGCAGGACGAAATGCTTCATCAGCGGCGGCAGAAGCGGCCCAGGGCCGCCGGTTCACAAGGGACCGCAGTCTACCTTAAACGCGAATGATTATCACATCGATCGAACGTCACGCTGTGTATCACGCGCGCGACGACCCGGTTGCGCTGGGCACGGCATTTCCCCTATTTTGCCGGCCACCGGGGCATTGGATCGCCCCGCTTACAGCGCAGCCATGGAGGGCGGGCAGTCTGCCGCCGATCCGGTCGCGTTCATCCGCGCCATGACCGCCATGGGATTGGATCCCATGATCGTGAGACTCTCTTGAAGCACACCACCCTGATCGCACTTTCCCTCGGCCTGCTCGCACCGCTGGCCGCCCATGCCGCGCAGGATCTGCCGACGCTCTACCAGGCCTATGAAGAGGCCGGCTATTCGACGCTGAGCATGGAACAACTCAACCAGACGGTGACCTTCACCGCCGTCGCGCTGGGTGTTTCCAGCAACCTGCAGGGCGAGCCGCTAATCGAGGCCGGCGATGACCAGGGCAATGTCCTGGCCCGGCTGACCACCGACGATGCGCAGCAGGCCGCCAAGCTCAGCGCGCTGGAAGAAGGCACCACCTTCACCGCCAGCTGCACGCTGCAGTTCAGCTCCGGCTCGGACTATCTGTCGTTCGGCGATTGCACCCTGAAGTAACGACGAAGCCGGCGAAACGCCGGCTTCTTTTCTTTGCCTCTGTAGAGTCGAGCCATGCTCGACTCACGCAAGGTCAGGGCCCCGTGGGCACCGGACCATATGCGTTCTCCTGCGGCGTACCCGGCAGCAGTGCGAACACGAAGATCACCAGGCCACCGAACGGAATGAAGGCCAGCAGGTACATCCAGCCCGACTGGTTGCAGTCATGCAGGCGGCGCACGGTGACAGCGATGACCGGCAGGAAGGTAGCCAGCCAGAACACGACGAACAGGATGATCGACGCGATGCCCAAGCCATCGGACTGCATCACCAACCCGGCGATGAGCGGCACCATCAGGACGGCTGAGACGATCAACAGGAACAGCTGGAACATCCAGTACTCGCGACGGTTGGCCCGACCATCGAACTGGGCGTAACGCTTCAACGGCAGAATCATTTCCTGCACGGCATCAATCCTTGAAAAAGTAGCCGCGCAGTGTGCCAAATGCAGGCGCGCAGGACAATGTGGCGTCGAGCCATGCTCGACTGCCATTGCCCCCTGTAGAGTCGAGCCGTGCTCGACTGCTGTTCCAGAAGGCCAGCGTAACCCGCGCAAGAGCGAAGTCGAGCATGGCTCGACTCTACATAAGCCGCCTCAGCGGCCCTTCGCGGCCCGCGCCGCCTCGCGCTCGGCACGCAGCCGGTCCAGCTTTTCCTTCAGCTTGATTTCCAGGCCACGAGGAACCGGGTTGTAGTACACCCGTTCGCCCATCGCATCCGGGAAGCCGGTCTGGTCCAGTGCGATGCCGCCTTCGGCATCGTGGTCATACTGGTACTCGGCGCCATAGCCCAGCTCCTTCATCAGCTTGGTCGGCGCGTTGCGCAGGTGCAGCGGCACTTCTTCGGTACCGCTCTCGCGCACATCGGCCTTCGCCTGGTTGAAGGCGGCATAGCCTGCGTTCGATTTGGCGGTACTGGCCAGATAGAGCACCAGTTGGGCAAAGGCCAGTTCGCCTTCCGGGCTGCCCAGCCGCTCGTAAATGTCCCAGGCCTCCAGTGCCATGCTCTGCGCGCGTGGATCGGCCAGGCCGATATCCTCGATGGCCATGCGGGTCAACCGGCGCGCCAGGTAGGACGGATCGCAGCCGCCATCGAGCATGCGGGTCAGCCAGTACAGTGCGGCATCTGGATTGGAGCTACGCACCGACTTGTGCAGTGCCGAGATCTGGTCGTAGAACTGCTCGCCGCCCTTGTCGAAGCGACGGGTGCGATCGGCCAGCACTTGGGTCAGGGTCTGCGGGGTGATGCGACCGCCCTCCCCGCCCGCCAGCTCGGCGGCGATCTCCAGCAGGGTCAGCGCACGACGCACGTCACCATCGGCGGCGGTGGCGATTTCCAGCAGTAGTTCGGGAGCGACCTCGATGCCCTCCTCGCCCAAGCCGCGCTCGCGGTCACCCAGCGCACGTTCCAGCGCCTCGACGATGTCGGTGGGCGAAACGCCTTCCAGCACGTGCACGCGGCAACGCGACAGCAGCGCCGAGTTCAGCTCGAACGACGGATTCTCGGTGGTGGCACCGACGAACAGGATGGTGCCGCGCTCGATGTGCGGCAGGAACGCATCCTGCTGCGCCTTGTTGAAGCGGTGCACTTCGTCCACGAACAGCACGGTACGCCGCCCTTCAGCGAAACGCTGCGCGGCCTCGGCCAGCACCTGGCGCACTTCCGGCAGGCCGGACAGCACGGCGGAGATGGCGCGGAACTCGGCGTCGGAATACTCGGCCAGCAACAGCGCCAGCGTGGTCTTGCCGCAGCCCGGCGGCCCCCACAGGATCATCGAATGCACGCGACCGGATTCGACCGCGCGACGCAGCGCGCTGTCCGGCGCCAGCAGGCGCTTCTGCCCGACCATCTCGTCGAGGGTGCGCGGGCGCATGCGCTCGGCGAGCGGGCGCATATGTTCCCGATCAACGCTCAGCAGATCGGGGCCGGGGAAGGAAGTTGAACGATGTCTTGCCACACGGCCATTGTACCGCGAGAGCGTGCCAACCAAGGTTGGCACCCACCAGCGCCAGGCCGTGATCGGTAACGGATCAGGCCGCAGGATCGGTAGTGCCGGCCGCTGGCCGGCAGATCAAATACGTGTCAACCAAGGTTGACACCCACCAAGGCGGTGCCGGTTGACACCTTCCGAGGCGGTGTCGATTGACACCCGCCAGAGCAGGTAGCGCCGGGCCATGCCCGGCGTGCCCCATCAATTACCGATGACGTCAGTGCCCTTCGGCGGGGTGAAGCTGAAGGTGCCGGCAGCGAAGCCCGGGTTGCGCTTCCAGCCACTGAAGGTGATGACGGTGCGCTGGCCGACGGCATCAGTGATTTCCATCCTGGCCAGGCCCTGCGCGTTGAAGCCCAGCGCGGCGTACTGGAAGCTGGCTTCTGTATCGCGCTTCGGCGACAGCGACAGCCACTGCAGGCCGTCACGCTGTGCGGCTTCCTCGCTGAGGTCGTACTGCTGTTCCAGCAGCGCCGGGTTGATCAGCGCGGTCAGCGGGCTGTTCTGCTCTTCCTTGCCCTGCTCGCGTACGGTGGCCTGCTCCAGGTCTGGCTCGTACATCCAGACCTTCTTGCCATCGGCCACGATCAGCTGTTCGTGCGGGCGCACGTATTCCCAACGGAACAGGCGCGGCGCCGACAGAGCCACGCGGCCGCTGGTCGATTCCTTCACCTTGCCGCGGCTGTCAAACACCTGCTGGCTGAACTGGCCATCCAGGCCCTTCAGGCCACTGGTGAAAGTCTTCAGGTCATCGCGGGCGCCAGCCCAGGCACTGCCGGCGGCGGCGCAGGCCACGGCCAGGGTGGTGGTGGCAAGGAAACGGCGGAAGCGGAAGTTCATGCGGGAATCCTGTGGGCGCGGGCGCCAGGAAAGGTGGTTGCCAGTGTGCCCGGACAAAGATGAATGGGCGATCAGGGCGACATTATGCCGCCCTGAACGCCCCTCGGCGATTCAGCCGCCAGTCGTCGGCAGCTTGCCGTACAGCACCTGCCCACGGAAGCCGCGCCGCACTTCGCGGTACAGCGCGCGGAACGCCGGATAGTCCTGCGGCTGGCACAACGCCTCCGGGCCACGCACCGCGTTCTGCTGCAGGCGGTGATGCACGATCACGTCCTGGCCCTCGCGGCTCCAGTCGACTCGATACTCGCCGGCGGCATTCGCAAAACGCTGGCTGGCCGGAATGGCGATGATCGGCGCATTGGCCGGGAACTGCAGGCGATAGGTTTCCTCGCGCAGGCTTGCATTGCAGTAGAACGGCGTCTCGTTGGCTGGCGCCGAGGCGGTGGCGTACAGCCCGCGCACCGATTCACCACCCGGCGGATCCGGCACGGCCATGCCGCCGGCCACGCTGAAGTCGGCGTAGTCCTCAGCCTGGAAGGCCATGCGGTAGCCGAACGGCCGGGTCAGGTCGACCGGCACGCCCTGGATCTGCAACTGCCCTCGCCCGTCGAAACCGGACGCGGCCATGATCTGCTCTTCAGCGCGCGCACGGTTCTGCGCGTTGAGCTGGGAGAACTGGGCGCGCATTCCGATCTCGGCGTTCTCGCCGAGCTTGGGAATCGTCTCGCCGCGCAGGTTGCCGTTGGCGTCGAAGGTGAAACGCACTTCCATCGAAGTGGCATTACGCTGCGGCGTATTGGCCGGGGTACGCGCCAGGCTCGCATCGCGGGTACGCATCACCGGCGCCCCCAGGTCGCCTTCCGGCAACTGACCGAAGCGCGCCCAGACGGTGGTCGAGTCCAGGTACAGATCGAATTCGGGGATGTAGGTGATGGCGTGGTTGAAGCGGCCCAGCACCGGGATCTTCGGCAGGGTCGGCCCACCGCCAGCACCGATCAGCACCGGCGAACTGGCGATCCCCTTGGCCGCCAGCAGCGCCTCCAGGATCGTCACGTGGTCCTTGCAGTCGCCATAGTGGTTGTCGAGGATGCTCTGCGCACTGTTCGGCTCCAGGCCGCCATTGCCCAGGTACACCGCCACATAGCGGATGTTCTGCGCGACCCAGCGGTAGAGCGCGTCGGCCTGCTCGCGGCGGTCGCTGATGCCGGTGGTGACCTGGTCGGCCAGCGCCTGCAGTTCCGGGGTGACCTGCGCGGCCGGGCCAGCCTTGAGTTGGTAGGCGCGCCCCATCTGCGACCAGTCACGATAGGTGCTGGCCATGATGTTCGGGCCGAACTCCCAGCCTGCCGCTGACCAGTTCTGCGCTGGCATGGCCTCGCGCCGCTGGTAGCGCCAGCGCCACTGCGCCTGGCCATTCTTCACCGTCGGGCGATCACTGCCCTGCACACCACGGCTGTCGACGAACATCGGCAGGTTGGCCGGCGCACTCAGGGTGACCTCGGCGTCCTCGTACTCGGTGAAGACGTTGAAGGTCTCCCACAGGCCGAAGTAGCCCGGGAAGTAAGGCGTGGCCTGGGTACGGCGCACCTGGTAGAACAGGCGCGTGCCCGGGGCCAGGTTCGGGAATACGATCACCCGCACCTTGCGGTCGGCATACATCGCGGCCGAGGCACTGGAATAGCTCTCCTGGGTGTAGATGCGGTCGGCCGGTACGTCGCGGCGCTGGCCATCGGCGGTGATGGTGTAGGCGCCAAGTACTTCCAGCGTCTCCATCTTCTCGCTGTAGCTCAGCCGCACCTGGCTGAACTGCTCGACGGAAGCCTTGGTCTTGAGCAGGACTTCGTAGGTTTCGGTCTGCACATTGCCCGCATCCGGCCGCACCTGGTAGTCGGCGCGGTAGCGGACAATGCTGAAATTATTGCTGGCTTCGGTATCGCCGCTGGTGGAAGGCGGCGCCGTGGCGGGCGCGGAGGTGGCGGTGTCTGCCAGTGCCGGGCCGGCAGCCATCAGGGCTGCCAGCGCCAGTGCCAGCGCGCTTGGTACGGGTTGAAGCATGCGTCGGTTCCTTGGACGTCGTGGGGGTACGTCGGGTCTTACTTCGGCGGCGGCGGTGCCAGCACCGTGCGGTCGCCATTGTGCTCGGGCGAACTGACCACACCGGCCGCTTCCATGGCCTCGATCAGCCGCGCTGCGCGGTTGTAGCCGATCTTCAAACGGCGCTGCACACCGGAAATCGATGCTCGACGGGTCTCGGTGACCACGCGCAGCGCCTCGTCATACAACGGGTCGGACTCGTCACCGGAAGAACTGTTCTCGGGCAGGCCGGTAGCGCCGACGACCACGCCGTCACCCATCGTCTGCACTTCGTCCAGCACGCCATCGACATAGTCGGCCGGGCCCATCGCCTTGAGGTGTTCGACCACGCGATGCACTTCCTCGTCGGAGACGAAGGCGCCATGCACGCGCTCGGGCATGGCGGTACCCGGCGGCAGGTACAGCATGTCGCCGTGGCCGAGCAGGGTTTCCGCGCCGGACTGGTCGAGGATGGTGCGCGAGTCGATCTTGGAACTGACCTGGAACGCGATACGGGTCGGGATGTTGGCCTTGATCAGGCCGGTGATCACGTCCACCGACGGGCGCTGGGTGGCCAGGATCAGGTGGATGCCGGCCGCACGCGCCTTCTGTGCCAGGCGCGCGATCAGCTCTTCCACCTTCTTGCCGACGATCATCATCATGTCGGCGAATTCGTCGATGAAGATGACGACGAACGGCAGCGTCTCCAACGGTCGCGGTGCCTCACCCAGCTCCGGGTTCGGCTTGAACAGCGGGTCCATCAGCGGCTGGCCGGCGTCCTGGGCTTCCTTCACCTTCTTGTTGAAGCCGGCCAGGTTGCGCACGCCCACCGCGCTCATCAGCTTGTAGCGGCGCTCCATCTCGGCCACGCACCAGCGCAGGCCGTTGGCGGCCTCCTTCATGTCGGTCACCACCGGCGCCAGCAGGTGCGGGATGCCCTGGTAGACGCTCAGTTCGAGCATCTTCGGGTCGATCATCAGCATCCGCAGGTCTTTCGGCGAGGCCTTGAACAGCAGGCTCAGCACCATCGCATTGACTGCCACCGACTTGCCCGAACCGGTGGTACCGGCCACCAGCAGGTGCGGCATGCGCGCCAGGTCGGCCACGGTCGAGCGGCCGGCGATGTCCTTGCCCAGCGCCAGGGTCAGCACGCTGGCCGACTTGTCGTACTCCTTCGAACGCAGCAACTCGGAGAGGTAGATCATCTCGCGGGTGACGTTCGGAATTTCCAGGCCGATCACCGACTTGCCCGGAATCACGTCAACCACGCGCACCGATTTCACCGACAGGCCCCGCGCGATGTCCTTGTCCAGCGAACTGATCTGGCTGACCTTGATGCCCGGTGCCGGTTCGATCTCGAAGCGGGTGATGACCGGGCCGGGGTTGGCACCGACCACCTGGGCATCGATGCGGAAGTCCTTCAGCTTGAACTCGATCTGCCGCGACAGCGCGTCCAGGGTTTCCTTGTCGTAACCCACCGGCTGCGGCTTGGGGTCATCCAGCAGCGCGAGCGGCGGCAGGTCCGAGCCATCCCCGTTGACGCCACGGAACATCGGGATCTGCGTGTCACGCTTGGCGCGATCGCTCTTTTCGATGACCGGCTCGGGGCGCGGTTCGATCTTCACCGGCTCGCGCTTGGCGCGCACCTCGGCATCGGCCTTGCGCACTTCCTGGCGCTCCTCGCGCATCACCCGGGTCTGCTGCCATTCGGTGACTTCTTCCTTCTTGCGCTCCAGCAACGGCGCCAACGACATCACGCCGCGGCCGATCTTCTCCATCACCACGAACCAGGACAGCCCGGTGGCCAGAGTGATCGAGGCCAGCAACAGCACCAGCACGAACAGGTTCGCACCCAGCGCGCCGAAGCCCACCGTGAGCGAGTTGCCGACCAGCTTGCCGAGGATGCCGCCGGCATGGGCCACGTCGCCACTGAACAGGCGCACGTGCAGGAAGCCGGTGCCGGCAATCAGGAAGCCGACCAGCCCGACCAGGCGCAGTGCCGGATCCAGGTCGTTCTCGCCCTTGCTCTCGCGCTTGAGCCCGAACATGGCGATCCACGCCAGCGCGCCCAGCACCACCGGCAGCAGGAACGCGATGTAGCCGAACAGCTGCAGCAGCACGTCGGCGATCCATGCACCGGCGCGGCCGCCGAGGTTGTGTACCGGCGCGACCACGCTGCCGGTATGCGACCAGCCCGGATCAGTGGCTGAATACGTGAAAAGACTGGCCGCCAGGTACAGCAGCGCCGGCGCGATGGCGATCAGGCCAAGGTCGCGCCAGAGACGCTGGCGGCGTGGATTGTCGGTCGTCGCCGCCGCGGCCGTGCGACGTGACGCCTTGCTGTCGTCGGACTTGGAGCGTTCGGGGACCTGCTTCGCCACCTTAGACCATACCTTTGGAATGCGCTGTTAGTGATTGATAATAAATGAGACGGCGTCAGTTTTCAGTTATGCGACATTGGACAGGGCATTTGACCGCCAGAACCACCGCTGGATGACGGCGTTCTGTTCATCGGCTTGAATCGCCCTGCCCCAGCCGCCACTCTATGACCAGCCACGGATGCTGCGCAAATATCGCCAGCGCCTTGTCCCATCTACCTTTTCGCGAGTTTACATGAGCACCAGCCTGCCCTCCCGTCACCAGCGCCTCGTCATCCTCGGTTCCGGCCCGGCCGGTTGGACCGCCGCCGTCTACGCCGCCCGCGCCAACCTGAAGCCGGTCGTCATCACCGGCCTGCAGCAGGGTGGCCAGCTGATGACCACCACCGAGGTGGACAACTGGCCGGGTGACGCCCACGGCCTGATGGGCCCGGACCTGATGGCGCGCATGCAGGCCCATGCCGAGCGCTTCGAGACCGAGGTCATCTTCGACCACATCCACACCGCCGATGTGTCGCAGCGCCCGTTCAAGCTGATCGGCGACAGCCACGAGTACACCTGCGACGCCCTGATCATTTCCACCGGCGCCACCGCCAAGTACCTGGGCATCCCGACCGAAGACGAGTTCAAGGGCCGCGGCGTGTCCGCCTGTGCCACCTGTGACGGCTTCTTCTACCGCGACCAGGACGTGGTCGTGGTCGGTGGCGGCAACACCGCCGTGGAAGAGGCGCTGTACCTGTCCAACATCGCCCGCAAGGTCTACCTGGTCCACCGCCGCGACACCCTGAAGGCGGAGAAGATCATGCAGGACAAGCTGTTCGCCAAGGTGGCCGCCGGCAAGATCGAGACCGTCTGGCACCACCAGGTGGAGGAAGTGCTGGGCAACGAGGCCGGCGTGACCGGCGTGCGCGTGAAGTCCACTCTGGACGGCAGCACCCGCGACATCGACGCCCACGGCTTCTTCGTTGCGATCGGCCACCATCCGAACACCCAGCTGTTCGACGGCCAGCTGGCGATGAACAACGGCTACCTGGAAATCCGTTCGGGCCTGGGCGGCAACGCCACCCAGACCTCGGTGGAAGGCGTGTTCGCCGCCGGCGACGTGGCCGACCAGCACTACCGCCAGGCGATCACCTCGGCCGGCTTCGGCTGCATGGCCGCACTGGACGCCGAGCGCTACCTGGACGCGCAGGGCAAGGCCAGCTGAGAGGCTGACCCGCTCCTGTAGGGTCGAGCCATGCTCGACTCCGGATAAAAGGCCGACGCCAGTGCGTCGGCCTTTCTGTTTCATCTGCCCTATCCTTCCCCCATGCCCTCCCCCCGTTTCCTCGACTCCCTGCAGTCCGTTTCCGCCACCGACTGGGATGCCCTGCACGACGGCCGCAACCCTTTCGTCAGCCACGCCTTCCTCTCGGGCCTGGAACAACATGGTTGCCTGCGCGAGGACTGGGGCTGGCAGCCTCGGCACTTCACCCTATGGGAAGGCGAGCATCTGGTCGGCGCCATTCCGGGTTACCTGAAGACCAACTCCCACGGCGAATTCGTGTTCGACCATGCCTGGGCCAACGCGTACGCCCGTCATGGCCGCGACTACTATCCGAAGTGGCTGGGCGCGGTGCCGTACTCTCCGGTCACCGGCCCGCGCCTACTGGCCCGTCACGATCTGGAGCGCGCCGCGTTGCTGTCGGCATTGCGCGAGACGCTGCCGACGCTGGACGTCTCCTCGGCCCATATCAACTTCCACACCGCAGGTGACGAGGCGTTGTTCGGCGATGACTGGCTGCTGCGCGAGGATGTGCAGTTCCAGTGGCAGAACCCGGGCGACTGGGCCACGTTCGACCAGCTCCTCGGTGCGATGAACCACAAGCATCGCAAGAACATCCGCCAGGAACGGGCCAAGGTCATGCGCCAAGGCATCACCTTCCGCGTGGTGCACGGCGATGAAGCGAGCCGCGCCGATCTGCAGGCGATGTACCGCTTCTACCTGCAGACGTTCCTCGAGTACGGCAATGCCCCGGCACTGACTGAGGCCTTCCTGCGCCATCTGGCGATTTCGCTGGGGCGCGGGCTGGTACTGTTCCTGGCCGAACAGGACGGCGAGCCGATTGCCGGCGCGCTATGCCTGCGCGGTGGAGACACGCTGTACGGCCGCTACTGGGGCGGCGCCACCCTGCCCGGCCTGCACTTCGAAGCCTGCTACTACCAGGGCATCGAATACTGCCTGCGCGAAGGGCTGACCCGCTTCGAGCCGGGCGCACAGGGCGAGCACAAGCTGGCACGCGGTTTCCTGCCGACGCTGGTGCGCAGCCGACACTGGATGGCCGATGCGGATTTCGCCGAGGCGCTGCAGGAGTGGTGTCGCCAAGAGCGGCGTGACGTGCGGCGCTACCAGCAGGAACTTCAGGGGCATGGGCCGTTCCGCGCAGGAACGTAGCGTCGAGCTTGCTCGACCTGGGCGCCGCCAAAAAGCGTGCCAACCAAGGTGGGCACCTACCGGGGCAATAGGCTGCGCCAAAAAGCGTGCCAACCAAAGTGGGCACCTACCGGAGCGATAGCGAGAGCCGCGCGCGTCCATCTGGCGCCTGCCAGAGCGGTGGCGAGGACACTGTACTCAGGTGCACTGCCAGAAGTGCCCGCTCACCCGGCACTTTGCACACCAGAACGTATAGAGCATGCCGCCGCTGCCCCACAGCAGCGTGCCCTCACCCGTGGTCGGCAGTGTCGAATCCAGCTGCATGACGAACGGCATCTCTTCGCCGCAATCGATGCACGCCGGGTACCACGCACTCTGCACCCAGCTTGGCGCGCCGCCCACGCGCGACAGGTTCTGCCGATGGTTGGACTGGCCCCAGTCCTGCTGCCGCCAACGCTCGCTGCCCAGGGCCGCAAGGCCCACCTCCGCCGGCATCAGGTCGCCGCTGTCGGTGGGGGTGTTCGGTACCTCGCGGTACTGGCTGGGGTGGCAGCCGGGCTGGCCTGCGGCATCGTGGCGATAGAAGCGCACGGGCGGCTCCTCCCATCCACAACAATCCAGGCACAGGCCGAGCGTGACCTCACCGGACGCGCCCGGCTGCAGCGCAGCAGCATCGGTCTGCAGCAGCCGCTGCAGCGGCGCGTGACAACCACCGCACAGCGCTTCCAACGGCCCACCCATGCGGCCGGCGTGATGCACCTGGCCACCATTCCAGGTCGGGTGCAGGCGCCAGATGCGCTTGCGCCAGCTCGGTTCGTCCGCCTGCTGCGCGCGATGCTGCTCGCGACCGAAGCGGAGGTGCAGCGGCCGCTCCCCATGCAGGCGCCGCGGCTGCGGCCCGTCGGCAACGCCGGCCCAGTGCGCCCAGACCTCGGCATCCAACCGCCCCCAGTCGACCACGTAGCCGCGAGCAATGGCGTAGGTCTCGGGCTGGGCGGCGAGCAGCAGCGCCCGGGCCCGCGCCATTTCGCGATCGTCATCGGCTTCAGCCAGGATCTGCGCCCACTGTGCGGCAGTGGTAGAAGGCAGGCCCCGCCATACCTGCGAAGCCAGCTGCAGCTCATCCTCACTGGTGATCGCCAGCAATGCCTCCCAGTCGTCCTGCAGCAGCTGTGGCGCCTGATAGCTGGCGAACTCCATCACGCTGGCCAGCAGCTCGCCGCGCTCGCCATCACGATAACGACGCCATGCTTCGGCCACGACTGCGGGCACTGCATCGTCCGGCAGCAGGTCCAGCGCCATGTCGAGGAAGGCTGAGCCCGGCGAGCGTCGCGCCAGTGCCTGCAGCATCAACACACCGAGCTGGCGCGGCTGCTCAGTGGCCAGCATCAGCAGCATGCTCTGGCTGTCATTGCGCGTGCGCGGGGTGTCGTGCACATCGAGGATGGCGGTGATCGCGTCGCTCATGCGTGGGCTCCTTGCCGTAGGACGCTGATGGTGCCAGACATCACCGATCGCCACGACGAATACAATGACGGCATGACCCGCCAGCTGCCCTGGCGCCTGGCCGATACGCCGGACGCCCCCTTCCCTCCGGCCGAGACCGCACTGCGCCAGCCCGATGGCCTGCTGGCGGTGGGCGGCGACCTGCACCCGGTGCGCCTGCTCAACGCCTATGCCGGCGGCATCTTTCCGTGGTTCAGCGAGGGCGAGCCGATCCTGTGGTGGTCGCCGGACCCGCGCATGGTGTTCCGTACCGATGGCGTGCATCTGTCCAGCCGCTTCCGCCGCCAGTTGCGCAGCAGCACGTGGGAGATTTCCGTCGACACCGCCTTCGGCCGGGTGATGCGCGCCTGCGCCGCAGCGCCACGCCCCGGCCAGGACGGCACCTGGATCAGCCCGGCGATGGTCGAGGCTTACAGCCAGCTGCATGACCTTGGCTTTGCCCACTCCTTCGAAGTCTGGGACCGGCAGACCCTGGTCGGCGGCATCTATGGCGTCGCGATCGGCGCCATGTTTTTCGGCGAGAGCATGTTCAGCGGCGCCAGTGGCGGCTCCAAGATCGCCCTGGCCGCATTGGCGACCACCCTGCGCGACTGGGGCTGGCAACTGATTGATGCCCAGGTCGAAAATCCGCACCTGCTGCGGATGGGTGCCGAACACCTGCCACGCGCGGAATTCCTCGATCACGTGCGCCAGGCCGTCCATCAGGATGGCCGTGAAGGCCCCTGGACCCAGGCTGTGGGGCGTTTGCCGGCACGGCATTTGGCCGGGGGTTAACACAAACTTTGCAAGCTGGGCCCATCACGCGTAAAATACCGCGCCTTAGGCCCAGCGTGGCCGTTTTCTGAACCGCACAGGACTACATGTCGAAAGACGATTCCATCGAGTTCGAGGGCACCGTCAGCGAGACGCTGCCGAACACCACTTTCCGCGTTCGTCTGGAAAATGGGCACGAAATCATCGCCCATATCTCCGGTCGCATGCGCAAGAACTACATCCGCATCCTCACCGGTGACCGGGTCAAGGTTGAAATGACCCCGTACGACCTGACCAAGGGTCGTATCACCTACCGCATGAAGTAAGCGGTCGGCGCTTGGCGCCACTCCGACAGGGCCGGCCTTGCTGCTGGCCCTTTGTCGTGCGCGCAACAAAGTGGCGATTCTCGATATCACTCGCTTTTCGACCTTGTCTGAGATCCGGCGCTGCACAGGCGATCTAGGCTCAATGCGTTCTTCACAGATGGCGTTGCGTGCATGACCTACCTGATCGTCCTGGATCCACAGTCCGTCACCAGCCGCTGCTATGCCAGCAAGGGCCCGGACGGCACCTGGTTCGGCCAGCCCTGCCTGGTCTGCACCAGCATGGATGCCTCGCATCCGCTTTACCTGGCCGTACAGCGCGAGATCCCGCACATGGGCGGCACCCTGAAGCAGCGCCTGCACATCCCGCACGAGGCAGTTGCCTTCGTCATCGAGGACGGCGGCGACCAGGGGCGCCAGCAAGGGTTCCGCTCGATCGCCGCGTGAGTCGCCATAGGTCATTGTGACCGACCACACCGTGGCGTCGGTCAGCCCCGCTTGAGGCAGATTCGCATGTGCAGCGACCGCGGCATCGTGGGATCCGATCCAGTCCGGATCGCCACTCTCGCCCGATCATGAACGCCCTGCTCCCGCACGTCCTGCTGTCGGCAGTTCTGCTGGTCAGCCTCCCCCTGTCGGCGCCCGCCGCCGAACCCGCCAAACCCTCCACCACGGCCGAGTGCATCGCCCTTAGCACCAATCGCGACATCCGCCCCTCCAGTACGGAACGCGAAGTGCTGCTGCGCGACGGCAACAACCACTATCGAGTCCACCTACAGAAGCGCTGCCTTGGCGCCGCCGCCTCGGCCAGTTACGTCTTCTTCACGCCGAACACGCCCGAACAGATCTGCGGTGACGCCCGCAGCACACTACAGACCGACAGCAACCACTGCGCTGTGACCCGGATCGAGCGGGTCGATGCGGCAACCTTCAAGCGCCTGGCCCAGCAGGGACGTTGAAGGGCTGATACGCAACAAGGGCGGCCGGAGCCGCCCTTGTTTTCCAACCACACCCGGAATCGATCCGGCGCCGCCTTACTCCACCGTCACCGGCAACAACCGCTCCGGCTCAGCCTGGGTCTCGACCACCAGCTCGTCGTCGCGGACATCGATGCTGACCCTGCCGCCGTTGACCAGCTTGCCGAACAACAGCTCGTCGGCCAGTGGGCGCTTGATCTTGTCCTGGATCACGCGTGCCATCGGGCGGGCACCCATCAACGGATCGAAACCATGGTGGGCCAGCCAGTCGCGCGCGGTCGGGGTGGCCGACAGGCTGACGTGCTTGTCCTGCAACAGCATCTCCAGCTCGATCAGGAACTTGTCGACCACGCGCAGGATGTGCTCGAAGCCCAACGCCTGGAACTGCACCACCGCGTCAAGGCGATTGCGGAACTCCGGGGTGAAGCTGCGGCGGATGGTCTCCATCGCGTCGGTGGCATGGTCCTGCTTGGTGAAGCCGATCGAGCGCCGCGAGGCCTGCGCCGCGCCGGCATTGGTGGTCATCACCAGCACCACGTTCTTGAAGTTGGCCTCGCGACCGTTGGTATCGGTCAGCACGCCGCGGTCCATCACCTGCAACAGGATGTTGAAGATGTCCGGATGCGCCTTCTCGATCTCGTCCAGCAACAGCACGCAGTGCGGGGTCTTGACGATCTTCTCGGTCAACAGGCCGCCCTGGTCGAAGCCGACATAGCCCGGAGGCGCACCGATCAAGCGGCTGATCGAGTGCGGCTCCATGTACTCGGACATGTCGAAACGGACCAGCTCGATGCCCAGCTGCAGCGCCAGCTGCTTGGTCACCTCGGTCTTGCCCACGCCGGTGGGGCCGGCGAACAGGAAGTTGCCGATCGGCTTTTCCGGATTGCCCAGCCCGGAACGGGCCAGCTTGATCGCCGACGCCAGCGTATCGATGGCCGGATCCTGGCCGAAGATCACCATCTTCAGGTTGCGCTCCAGGTGCTGCAGCACATCCTTGTCGGTGGCGCTGACCTGCTTGGCCGGAATACGCGCCATCTTGGCGACGATCGCTTCCACTTCCTCGACGTCGATCAGCTCCTTGCGCTGGCCTTCCGGCAGCAGGCGCTGGCGGGCACCCGCCTCGTCGATCACGTCGATGGCCTTGTCCGGCAGCAGACGGTCGCCGATGTGCTTGACCGACAGATCCACCGCCGCCTGCAGCGCCTCGTCGGAATACGTCACGCCGTGGTGCAGCTCATACTTGGACTTGAGGCCCTGCAGGATCTCGTAGGTCTCGCCGACGGTCGGCTCGACGATGTCGATCTTCTGGAAGCGGCGCGCCAGCGCCCGGTCCTTCTCGAAGATGCCGCGGTACTCCTGGAAGGTGGTCGAGCCGATGCAGCGCAGCTCACCTGAAGCCAGTGCCGGCTTGATCAGGTTGGACGCATCCATGGTGCCGCCCGAGGCCGAGCCGGCACCGATGATGGTGTGGATCTCGTCGATGAACAGTACCGCGTTGGGCACCTTCTTCAGCGCGGTCAGCACGCCCTTCAGTCGCTTCTCGAAATCACCGCGGTACTTGGTGCCGGCCACCAGCGCACCGAGGTCGAGCGAGTAGATCACCGCGTCCGACAGCACCTCCGGCACCGAACCTTCAACGATGCGGCGGGCCAGGCCCTCGGCGATGGCGGTCTTGCCGACCCCGGCCTCGCCCACGTACAGCGGGTTGTTCTTGCGGCGGCGGCACAGCACCTGGATGGTGCGCTCGATCTCGTCGGCACGGCCGACCAGCGGGTCGATGCGACCGGCGCGGGCCTGTTCGTTGAGGTTGCTGGCGAATTCGGTCAGGGCATCGCCCTTCGGCTCGCCCTCCCCGCCTTCGATGCGGCTCTCGCCCTCGGAGGAAGAGGACGGCTGCTCGCCCTCCTCGCCCAGCTTGGCAATGCCGTGGGACAGGTAATTGACCACATCCAGCCGGGTGACGTCCTGCTGGTTGAGGTAATAGACGGCGTGGGAGTCCTTTTCGCCGAAGATGGCGACCAGCACGTTGGCGCCGGTGACCTCCTTCTTGCCAGAGGACTGAACGTGGTAGACGGCCCGCTGCAGCACGCGCTGGAAGCCCAGGGTCGGCTGGGTATCGCGGCCGTCATCTTCGGCCAGACGGGACACGGAGGCCTCGATGGCCTGCTCCAGCTCCTGGCGCAGGCGTTCGGCGTCGGCGCCACATGCCTTCAGTACGGCCTGGGCGGACGGGTTGTCGAGCAGTGCCAACAGCAGGTGTTCGACCGTCATGAATTCATGCCGGGCCTCACGGGCGCGCTTGTAGCACTGGCCGATGGTGTGTTCGAGGTCTTTGCTGAACATGGATTACTCCGGCGGCAGATGGGGACAATATGCGGCCTGACTACGCGATTTCCATCACCCTAGCGGATTGCTGCGTTCAGATGGCGTTAGCAGTATGGATCGCTTGATCTTCATTCACTCCAGGACAGCCCACCCAGCATGAGCGAACCCTACCTGAGCCGCTGGCGATTGCGGCGTGATGGCGCGGCCATCGAGACGCCCCATGCCCAGCTCTGGCCGGTACTGACCATCGCCGGCCAGCCAGCGATGCTGAAGATCAGCAGCGAAACCGAGGAGCAGAACAGCCACCGCCTGCTGCGCTGGTGGAACGGCGACGGCGCCGTCCGCCTGCTGGCCCACGAGGGGCCGGCGATCCTGATCGAACGTGCCGGCGGCGACTCGCTGCGGCAGCGCTCGATCGAGGGCGACGATGACACCTGCACCACGATCCTGTGCCAGGTCCTGCAACGGCTGCACCGGCCACGGAGCGCACCGCCAGCGGAACTGGTCTGCCTGCGTACATGGTTCGCGGACCTGCTGCAGCCAAGGGCGGCGCTGCCATCACTGCTGGAACAGTGCGGATCACTGGCGGCGGCATTGTTGCAGGAGGAACAGGAAATCCGACCGCTGCACGGCGACCTGCACCACGACAACGTGCTCGATTTCGGCGCGCGCGGCTGGTTGGCGATCGACCCGAAGCGACTGATCGGCGACCGCGCGTTCGATTACACGACGCTGTTCAGCAACCCGGACCTGTGCGGACCGGACATCCACGTTGCGACACAGCCCGAGCGGTTTGCCGCCCGGGTGGAGCAGGTCGGCGCGCTGGCGGGGATCGAGCGGCACAGGCTGCTGCGCTGGATCGCAGCCAGCGCGGGGCTGTCAGCGGTGTGGTTCCGGGATGACGGGGACACCGCCGATATCGACGACGCGGTGGCGCGGATGGCGCTGGAGGCGTTGGCGGAGGGCTGATCCAGCGCGCAGGTAGATGCCCACCTTGATGGGCGCCCCCGTACGGCATCGATACGAGCCTCTGCTTTGGTAGGTGCCCACCTTGGTGGGCACATCCGGTCCGGAATCGATGTGCCCGGACGAAAACCGGCAGCCGGTCAGGCCTTTTCCATCGTGCACAGGAGCGGGTGCTGGTTCATGCGCGAGTACTCGTTGACCTGGGCGACCTTGGTCTCGGCCACTTCGCGGGTGAACACCCCGCACACGCCGCGGCCGCGGGTATGGACGTGCAGCATCACCTGCGTGGCCTTGTCCAGGTCCATGGTGAAGAACTGCTGCAGCACGTCCACCACGAAATCCATCGGGGTGTAGTCGTCATTGAGCAGCATCACCTGGTAGAACGGCGGCGGCGCCACTTCCGGGCGCGCGGGTTCCACGGCAACGCCGTGCTCGTGATGGGAATCGGGGGAAGACTCGCGGGGCATCTGCTCATTATAGAGGCTCGAGCGGGCCTGCGTCGGCCCGCCGCAGATTGGACGGCACGCACGGCCGCCGTCACAATTGCATCCTCTCTCAATACTGCTTCACAGGATCTTCATGAAAAGGACCCTTCTCCCCGCCCTGCTGATCGCCCTGGCTGCCGCCGGCTCTGCCGCCGCCGCGCCGGAGGGCGACAAGGCCGTGGCCCGCAACCTGGACAAGCTGGATTACACCTATGAGGTCGACGAAGACGGCGACTACCGCATGGTGTTCGACGTCGAAGGCGATCGTACCCAGATGGTCTACGTGCGTTCGTCGGTGGAGGACTTCGGCACCCACAACATCCGCGAGATCTGGTCGCCGGCCTACAGCGCCAAGACCAAGCAGTTCCCGGTGGCCGTGGCCAACCGCCTGCTGGAAGACTCGCAGGACGCCAAGATGGGTGGCTGGGTGAAGCAGGACACCACCGCCATGTTCGTGGTCAAGATCGACGCCGATGCCACTGCCGACCAGCTCAGCGACGCCATCGATGCGGCCATCCGCACCGCCGATGCGATGGAGCTGGAACTGACCAAGAAGGACGAGTTCTGAGTTGAACGCTACGCCGGACCCGCGCTGGGCACCGCACGCCACCGTCGCCACCGTGGTGGTTGACGGCGGCCGCGTGCTGCTGGTTGAAGAAACCATCGACGGCCGCGCGGTGCTGAACCAGCCGGCCGGCCACCTCGAGCCGGGCGAAAGCCTGGCCGAGGCGGCACTGCGCGAGACCCGCGAGGAAACCGGCTGGACCGTACAGCTGACCCACTTCATCGGCTGCTACCAGTGGACCGCAGGCGACGGCACCACCTTCCTGCGCTTCTGCTATGCGGCGCGCCCGGTCTCGCACGATCCGGCGCAGCCACTGGACACCGGCATCGACCGCGCGCTGTGGCTGAGCCCGGGCGAGCTGCAGGCCGCCGGCGAGCGCCTGCGCAGCCCGCTGGTCTGGCAGGTGGTGGCCGACTACCTGGGCGGCCAGCGCCATCCGCTTTCACTGGTCAGGGAGGTCGCATGAGCACTCCGCGCGTAATGGTCGGCGTCTCCGGTGGCGTCGATTCCTCGGTGGCTGCCTGGCGGCTGGTGCAGCAGGGTGAGGCGGTGGCCGGCCTGTTCATGCAGAACTGGGCCGACGACGGCAGCGGCGATTGCCGCGCCGAGGACGACCGCCGTGATGCGGTGGCCGTCTGCGGCCTGCTCGGCATCCCATTTCACTTCCGCGATTTCTCCAACGAGTACTGGCAGGGCGTGTTCGAGCACTTCCTGGCCGAGTATGCCGCCGGTCGCACCCCGAACCCGGACGTGCTGTGCAACCGCGAGGTGAAATTCAAGCACTTCCTGGATGCCGCCCGCGAGCTGGGCGCCGAGCGCATCGCCACTGGCCACTACGCGCGGGTGACCCAGCACGGCCACCAGTGGCTGCTGCTGCGTGGCGCCGACCGCTCCAAGGACCAGAGCTACTTCCTGCACCAGCTGGGCCAGCAGCAGCTGGCGGCCACCCTGTTCCCGATTGGCGACCTGGAAAAGACCGACCTGCGTCGGATCGCACGTGACGTCAGCCTGCCGACCCACGCCAAGAAGGACTCCACCGGCATCTGCTTCATCGGCGAGCGCGACTTCCGCGAGTTCCTCGGGCGCTACCTGCCGGCCAAGCCCGGGCAGATCCTGGACCCGGCCGACGGCAGTGTGATCGCCGAGCACCCAGGCGTCTTCTATTTCACCCTGGGCCAGCGCGAGGGCCTGAACATCGGCGGCGTGCGTGGCCGCCCTGCGGCGCCGTGGTACGTGGTTGGCAAGGATGTTGCCAGCAACGTGCTGTACGTCGACCAGGACCGCGACAGCAAGTGGATGCTGTCCAACCGCCTGCACTCGGAGGCCGCGCACTGGATTGCCGGCGCACCGCCGGCACGGCGCTTCGAGTGCACCGCGCAGACCCGCTACCGCCAGCCCGACGAGCCGTGTACGGTCGAGGTGCTGGACGATGGCAGCGTGCTGGTCACCTTCGCCCGCCCGCAGCGCGCCGTCACCCCTGGCCAGTCGCTGGTGCTGTATGACGGCGACGTGTGCCTGGGTGGCGCAGTGATCGCCGCCACCGATGCGCCGCTTGAGCAGCGCCTGCGCACCACCCCTTCTCCTTTTGAGGTAATCGCTGCATGAGTTTCACTGTCGACGACCGCGTTCTGGCTTTGGCCGGCATTGCCCAGGCCCTGCAGCAGGTACGCCGTATCGCCGATACCGGCCATTCCGACGCCGCCGCCGTTCGCACCGCCGTGGAGAGCGTGTTCCGCGTCGATGCGTCCTCGCCGCAGGAGGTGTTCGGTGACCGTCATGCACTGAAGGCCGGCCTGCGCCTGCTGCACAACTACTTCCGCAGCCAGGGCCAGGACCCGATCCTGCCCAAGCTGGCCTTGTCGGTGCTGCAGCTGGAGCGCCGCTTCGTGCAGGAAGGCGAGACCGTGAACAAGGTCGCTTCGGGGATCGAGCGCGCCCAGCGCCAGGCGGCCGAACTGGGCGACAGCGCTCACCCGGACGTGCTGGCCAACCTGGGCGGCTTGTACGCCGACACCATCAGCCACCTCAAGCCGCGGGTGATGGTCCAAGGCAATCCGCACTATCTGGGCCAGGCCGGCGTGGTCGCCGAGATCCGCGCCCTGCTGCTGGCCGCCGTGCGCTCTGCGGTGCTCTGGCGCCAGCTGGGTGGCAGCTACTGGGACTTCCTGTTCAGCCGCAAGGCGATGATCGAGGCTGTGGACCGCCAGCTGGCGTGAGGGTGTGGGGTCAGAGCCCTTTTCCCGAGGAAAAGGGATCCGACCCCGCCTGCCGCCAACCCAAGGGGTCGGATCCCTTTCCGGCACGGAAAGGGCTCTGACCCCGAACGTCCCGGCAGCGTCGGAAAACCGGCGCATTCAGAATGCACTTCGAGGCATATCGACGTTAAAGAGAAAGGGGGTACGGCCGATACATCCTCCGTGCACCTCCCGAGAACGTCCATGTACTCACGCATTTTCATCCGTCTGGCCGCCCCCCTGGCTCTGACCCTGCTGCTCCCCTTCGCCATCGGTTTCGAATGGCCGGCCGCCCTGCGCTGGGCGATCCTGACCACGATGACGCTGAGCTGGCTCGGCTTTGCGTGGTGGACCACCCGCGCCCAGGCGCACCGCTCCCCGGAACACGCCCGTGTCCTGCGCGAGCAGGACCAGCTGTTGACCGAGCTGCGCAACTTCGTCGGCAACGAGATCGACGGTTCACGTGGCGAAGTGGAACGCGCCCGCGACCTGATCCGCCAAGCCGTCTCCAGCCTGGGTGGCAGCTTCGATGCGATGAACCGCAAGTCGCGCCAGCAGAGCCAGGCCCTGTCGCGCATCGTCGACCGCGCCGGTGACGAAGGCAGCGCCGGCCTCGACGTTGCCCGTTTTGCCCAGCACGCCAGCAACCGCATGGAACAGCTGGTGGAAGCGCTGGAACAGGTGAGCGGCCAGAGCAGCACCACCGTGCAGCACATCGACCAGATGGCGCAGCACCTAGATGGCATCTTCGCGCTGCTGGAAGACGTCAAGTCGATCGCCGACCAGACCAACCTGCTGGCCCTGAATGCCGCCATCGAAGCCGCGCGTGCCGGTGAAGCCGGTCGTGGCTTCGCGGTGGTCGCCGACGAAGTGCGCAACCTGTCCGAGCGCTCGACCACGTTCAACGAGCAGATCCGCAAGCTGGCGCACAGCTCCAAGGACGCCATCGCCAAGGTCCGCGAGACGGTTTCGCACATGGCCTCGCGTGACATGGACCGCTCCCGTGAAGCGCGTCAGGAAGCGGCGGCGATGCTCGATAACGTGGCGCAGATCAACGCGTCGCTGGGCGATGGCATGCGCGAAGTATCCGATTGCGCCCGTTCGATCGATGGCAGCGTGGCCGAAGCCGTGCGCGCCCTGCAGTTCGAAGACATCGCCACCCAGGCGCTGGGCGGCGTGCACACCCACCTGGACCGCCTGACCGCGATCAACCGCGAAGCGGTGGCCCTGCAGGAACTGCTGCACCGCAATGGCGGCGTGTTCGACGAAGAGATCGCCACCGCCCTGCAGCGCACCGGCAGCCGCCTGCGTGAACTGCGCAGCGAATGGGAACGCCCGCCGCACAAGCCGGTCGCCCAGCAGAGCATGGGCGCTGGCACCGTCGAGCTGTTCTGATCCTGATGTCCGCTGCCACTGCCGGCAGCCCGCAAGGCCCCGGTTCGTCCGGGGCCTTTGCCTGTAACCCGCCGTTGGATGCATCCTGTACGCGCACCATGACCGCAATCCGCGCCCTGCCCTCCCTGGCCGACAACGACCGCCCGCGCAACGCGAGCGTGCGTGAACAGCTGCAACAGCTGGAAGAGGTGGCACGTGAGGAGATCCGCGAGCTGCAGCAGCTGGCCGATGCGCGGCCTGCCCCACCGGCAGCCGGCGATGACGTGCTGGGCCTGGCGTGGGACCTGGGCTTGGATGGGGAAGCCTTGAGGTAGATCCACGCCATGCGCGGATGGCTTTCACCCGAGCACCAGCCATCTCAGGTCTTCCCTGTCGATTGGTGACCGCTGCCAACAGTGATTTGAGAATTGTTGCATGGCTTGAGCCGGGCCGGCAGGACACACTGCCTATTTGCAACCCAGGCATCAGCATGACGCTAGACCTTGACAAGGCCCGCGAAGCCTTCGAACAATTTTTGATGATCATGGACGACCAGATTGAATGGCTTGTCGACCAGGCGCACGTCCACGGCATCGACCTTGACGGCAGCCTGGAGAGCCTTGATCGCCTGGAGATCCTGTACACGACGATGGCTGCAACACTATCGGAGGACGAACAGAATGCTCTGAGGGTTGTGTTTGCACGATATCTGGGCGATGTAGTGTGGGAGCATCACGGCGGCAAATGGACCCTGCCACTGGATGACCCCAAGGACATAAACTTCAACATGCCGGTTATCGTGGGACACTCATCCTGCCCGTGGCTGGAATTCAATCCCATCCACACGATGCATTGCTATTCTCTACGGCCAAAGGTTGGAATGATCCGAAGCATCGTGGCGCACAGTGTCAGTCCGCAGATTCTGGACCTAAGCGACCTAGTTGAAGAGGATTGATCCAAAAGTCGATCCCGCAAGGCATACGGGCTGCTGCGAGCGCTCGCACCCTCATTGCTGCGGCAGGTCACTCCCCATGGCATGATCCCCTGGTCCCGCTCATGGAAGACCGATGGCCATCGCCCTGATCGCATTGCTGCTGATCGAAGTCCTGCTGCTGGTCCTATGGGCACCGTTCTTCTTCCGCACCGGCATCGCGCTGTTCAACCAGCGCATCGCCGCTACGCCGGCAGAGCTGGCGCAGCTTTCGCTGGCCGGGTTGGAGCATGATCTGCCGGCCGATACCTGGCTTCGCTTGGTGTTCCGCGCGCTGCCGGACGGCAGTATCGCCTTTCGCGAGAGCTTCGCGCCGAGCTTTGGCGGCCGCTACTTTCCGCTGATGCGCGGGCGGGTGATGATCGACGCACGACGCAGGGAGGTGCGGGTGGTCGGGCGATGCAGCTGGTTCGCGCTGGGCCTGACAGTGATGCTGGTGCCGATCATCCTGGTCCGCCCGGCTGCGTCGCCGATGTTGGTGGCCCTGCTGTTGTTCTACATGGGCTATTTCATCCAGCGCCGACGTTATGCAGGCGTGGTCGAAGCAGTACGCGCACGAATTCGCTCCGAATTTCCGCAGCGAATGGTTACCAAGCTGCAGTAGATCCACGCTGTGCGTGGATGATCGCGAGCACAGGCATCAGTGCCGACCAACGGTCGGCACCCACCAGAGCCGGCGCCGTCAGTAGATCCACGCTGTGCGTGGATGATCGCGAGCACCGGCATTCGTGTCGACCAAGGTCGACACCTACCAGAGCGGTGCGTCGGCGTGCGGCGATCCCGCCGGGCATGGCCCGGCGCTACCCTCAGCGTGCCAGCACGACCTCGCTGGCGGCATCGGTGCGGCCTGGCGCGAGGTGCTGCTGGCGCAACCACTGCGCCAGATCGCGCGGGCTGAGCGGGCGCGAGTACAGGTAGCCCTGGATCTCGTCGCAGCCCTGGCGGCGCAGCATGTCTTCTTCCTGGTGTGTTTCCACGCCTTCGGCCACTACCTTCATGCCCAACGCGTGGCCCAGGTGCACGATGGCCTGGGTCACTTCGGCCGTACCCGAATCATGCAGCATGCCCTGCACGAAACTGCGGTCGATCTTCAGGCGCCCCACCGGGAAACGGTTGAGGTAGTTCAGATTGGAGAAGCCGGTTCCAAAGTCATCCACCGCCAGTGGCACGCCGTGCCGTTCCAGCACGTCGAAGCAGTGGCGCAGAATGTCGGTGTCACGGATCAACGCCGACTCGGTCAGCTCGAGCTCCAGCCGCTGCGGCGGCCAGCCGTGGGCATGGCAGATCTCGATCACCCGCTCGGCAAAGCCACGGTCACGTAACTGCACCGCCGATACATTGACTGCGATGCGGTCGAAGTGCAGTCCGGCCCGATCCCAGGCGATGGCCTGGCGGCAGGCTTCGTTCAGCACCCAGTCGCCGATGCGCACGATCTCGCCGCACTTCTCTGCAATCGGAATGAATTCGGCCGGGCTGCAGTAGCCGATGCCGGGCCGATGCCAGCGCAACAGTGCCTCGATCGCCGGCGGTTCGCCATGATGGGCATGCAGCAGCGGCTGGTAGGCCAGGCTGAACTCTTCGCGTTCGATCGCGCCATGCAGCGCGTGCTCGAGCTCGAGCCGACGCTGGATACGCGCCAGCGCGTCCTGGCTGTAGTACTGGTAGGTATTCCGCCCTGCTTCCTTGGCCGCGTACATCGCGGCATCAGCGGCGCGCAGCAGCGAGTCGAAATCAGTCTGCGCGTCACCCAGCATCGCAATGCCAACGCTGGCGCCGACCTTCAGCGTGGTGTCACCACGGCGCAGCGGCTCGGCCAGCGAAGCGATCAGCTTGCGCGCCACGTGGCCGGCGTCTTCCGGCTCGGCCAGGTCGCGCAACACCACGATGAACTCGTCGCCACTGAAACGGCCGAACAGATCGTTGTTGCGCAGGTTCTGGTGCAGGCGCGTGGCCGCCGCCTTCAACAGCGCATCGCCGGTGGCGTGGCCAAAGCTGTCGTTGATGGTCTTGAAGCCGTCCAGATCGATGAACAGCATCGCCAGCGAGGTGCCGCGGTCGCGCGCTTCCTCGATGGCTTCTGCCGTCTGCTCGCCGAGCAGCACGCGATTGGGCAAGCCGGTCAGCAGATCGTAGTGCGCCAGCAGCTCGATGCGCTCGTTGGCCTCGCGCTCGCGGGTGATGTCACGGAACAGGACCACGAAGCGCGGCGGCAGGCCATCGCGGCGATCCAGCTCGATCAGCACCTGCACCCACACGCGCAGGCCGGACTGGCGGTAGAAGCACAGGTCCAGCTGCTCGGGGAGGCCACCGCCGGCAATCCGCACCAGTGCGGCCTCGAAGGCGCTGCGCGAATCTTCGGTGTACAGCGCCAGTGCCTGGTCCAGGCTGATCGGCTCCTTGCGCAGGCCGTGGATGCGGTAGCACTCCTCGGTCCACTGCATGTGCCGGGTCTGCACCTCTATCTCGCAACCACCGATACGGCCCAGTGCGGAGACACGGTTGAGCAGTTCGGTACGCCAGCGGATCAGCGCGTCGGTCTGGTGCTGCTCGGTGATGTTCTGCACCTGGCCCAGCAGGCGCTTGGGCTGGCCATCGGTGTCCAGCAGCGGCTGCATCCACAGCCGCAGGTGCTGCGAGGGCTCGTTGCCCCGGGTCAGTTCCAGCTCGATGTTGGCTGCGCGGCCATCGCGCCATACACGCCGCCAGGCGGCACGCAGCGCACCGCGCGAGCGTGGATGCAGCTGTTTCAACCAGCGCCGCTGGCCGGGCACGCTGCCCTGCTCCAGTGCCAGCAGTGAACGCAGCTCCGGCGACCACCAGAACGCGCCGCTGCTGGGGTCGAACGACCAGCTGCCCATGCTGGCGATGCGCTGGGCCTCGCTCAGGTGCAGCTGCTGCTCCTGCAGCAGGCCTTCCAGCTGCTTCTGCTGCTCGATATCGGTATGGGTGCCGACCATCCGCAGTGGCTGGCCGTCGGCGGTGCGCGCGACCACACGACCGCGATCAAGTACCCAGCGCCATTGGCCATCGGCCTGGCGGAACCGGAACTGGGCGCTGTACTGCTCGCTCAGGCCGCGCAGGTGCTGGTCCAGCGCGACACGTACATGGCCGATGTCTTCGCTGTGTACGCGGGCCAGTATCTCGGTGGCGGTTTCATCACTCAGCGCCGGCGTGCGGACTACGCGGTCGCTGGGAATGTCCCAGTCCCACAAGCTGTGGCCGGCACTGTCCAAGGCCAGTTCCCAGCGCCCGCCACCATCAACCGGCACCGGCTCCGGAATGCTCAACGTGAAGGCCAGCAGGTTGCCTGCGCCATCGTGCACGGCGCGCAGGTGGCCATCGTAGTGACCACGCGGGCCGCCAGGAAGCGTGCAGGCCACGATGCCGCCATCGGCCGCCAACAGGCGCAGATCTTCCAGCATCGGTGCGTACGCAGCCACGGTCGCCGGCAGGCCATGCTCGCGCGCAGCCGGATTGGCCGCCAGCGGGCGGCCCGTGCGGTCGACAATGACCAGCGCCGACGCAAGCGGGTGCTGCAGCAGGCTGGCGATGATCCCTTGGTCCACGCGATCTTGCTCCGGATGACACGCCCGTCAGCGGGGCACGCAGTGGTTAACGGCGCCTGCGCCGGATAATTGAGTGGCCAGGGCACACCTGCGCGGTAAGATGACCGGCGCCCCTTTTCACCCACCCCGTCCATGCCCGCAGAACCGACCGGCAACGCCCCTGTTCCCGACCCGCGGATGGCGCAGGCGTTGAGCCGCGACCGCCGGCGCGTGGTTCTGAGCTACCTTGCGATGGCGCTGGCATGGATGATCGCCACCGACAGCGCGGTACAGGCACTGGTGCCCGACCCGCACCAGGCAGCATTGTGGCAAGGGCTGAAGGGTTCGTTCTTCGCCCTGGCCAGCGCCGGCCTGCTGTACCTGCTGCTGCGCCCGCTGGCCGAGCACGTGCTGCATACTCATGCCCGCCAACAGGCTTCCGAACTGCGCCTGCGGCAGATGTTCGAAGGCAATCCCGGCCCGATCCTGGTCTACGACCTGGATACGCTGGCAATCCTCGATGCCAACCCGGCCGCCTGCAGCACCTTCGGCTGGGAACGTGATGAACTGCTGGAGCAGACCATCGATGCGCTGTGGCCACCGGGCCAGGACCAGGCGCTGCAGACCAAGCTGGAGGCGATCCGCGAGGCGCCCGAGGAGCTGTGCATCCTGCGTACGCAGCTGCAGCTGCGCGACGGCAGCCTGCGGCAGATGGAACTGCGCTCGAATTCGATCAGCTACGATGGACACAATGCCCGCCTGTTGATCGCCATCGATCGCACCGCCGAGGACCTGGCGCAGCTGCGCCGCGACCAGGCGCTGGCACGGGTCGAGGAAGCGCATGAGCTGGCCCGCATCGGTGCCTGGGAGCTGGACCCGTCCAGCGGACAGGGCCGCTATTCCAACCAGGTCTATCGCCTGCTCGGCCGACGCCCGCCCGAAGCCCGTCGCTGGCACCGTTTCGATGAACTGCTGGTGCCGGCCGACCCGGCCACCGCGTCACAGACCGAGCAGCTGCTGGCCGAGCTGTGCTCAGGCGAGCCGGTACAGGTGGACGTGCTGCTGCCACTGCTGGCGATGGACGGTCATGCACTGATGGTGCACCTGCGCGCCGCCAGTGGCACTGATGAAGCCGGCCGCAACCGTGTGCTCGGCACCCTGCAGGACGTAACCGAGCGCGAACAGTCACGCCGCCTGCTGCGTGAGCGCGAAGAGCAGTTCCGCGAGCTGGTGCGGGTACTGCCCGATGGCGTGGTGATCCTTTCCGACGAGCATGTGCTGTATGCCAATGCCTGGGCAGCAGGCCTGTTCGGTTATGGCAGCCACACCCTGCTCGGCGAGCCGCTGTCGGCGCTGGTTGCCGCCACCGATCTGGTGCGCGTGCGCGCCCAGCTGCGTGCCGGCCAGCCTCACCTGGGCCCTGGCCACAGCAGCGTGGTGGCAATGCAGCGCGCGGACGGCCGCCGCTTCCATGCCGGATTGGCGGTGGGCGAAGTGCGCTATGGCGGCCGCGACTGCAAGCTGCTGATCGTGCGCGACCTGAGCGATTCGGAGCGCACCCGCGCCGCGCTGGAAACCAGCAACCGCGAGCTGCAGGCGATGGCCGGGCGCCTGTTCTCCCTGCAGGAGGATGAGCGCCGTGCGATCTCGCGCGACCTGCACGATGACATCGGCCAGGCCATCACTGCGATCAAGCTGTCCGCCCATGCTGCGCAGGACGAGCATGATCCGCAGCGCCGCGCCGAGGACCTGGCGCAGATCGTCAGCCTCGCCGACACCACCGTGTCCAAGCTGCGCGACATTTCCACCCTGCTGCGGCCGCCACAGCTGGACGCACTGGGCCTGGAGGCCGCACTGAGCTGGCAGGCACGGGTACTGTTCCGCTCCTCGCCGGTGGAACTGCTGGCCGAGATCGAGCCCCTGCCACAGCGTCCCGACAACAGCATCGAGCAGGCCTGCTTCCGCATCGCCCAGGAAAGCCTGACCAATGCGCTGCGCCATGCCCGCGCCAGCCAGGTGCTGCTGCAATTGCGCGACGTCGGCCAGCGTAGCCTGCACCTGCAGATCCGCGATGATGGCGAGGGTTTCGACCCGGACGGTCCGCGCGGGCTCGGCCTGATCGTGATGCGCGAACGCGCACAGAGCGTCGGCGGGCATGTGCGGATCGAGTCCGCGCACGGTGAAGGCACCCTGATCGACGTCCACCTCCCCTACCAGGCGGCCAGCATGGCCGCCGTCGAGTCACCGGAATACTGAGCCTATGTGGAATCCCAACCAGCCGCCGGTCAGCATCGATGATGCCCCCGACCGCCTCGGCGCCGGCAACCCCGAACTGCAGGTGATGGTCACCGAAGCGGCCTCCGGCGGCACCCCGCTGATGTTGATGCATGTGGACATCGACCACTTTGCATCGGTCAACGAGAACATGAGCGCCGAGGTGGGTGACCAGGCACTGGTGCTGGTGGCGCAACGGCTGCAGTCCTACCTGCGCGGACGCGGCAAGCTGTGGCGCCACGGCAGCGACGAGTTCCTGATCGCCGTTCCGCGCACTGCGGATGTGCCGCTGCCGGAGGACTTCGCCGAGGAAATCCGCCAGCAGATGGAGCTTCCGCTGTCGGTGCTGCCGTACACGCTGTTCATGACCGGCAAGCTGGGCGTAAGCCTGTGCCCGGAACATGCCAGCAGCACTTCGCGCCTGCTCGACCACGCCGAGGATGCGCTGTACCAGGCCGCCCGCGAAGGCGGCAACGCGGTGCGCATCCACGCCGTGGACACCCCGCCGAGCGCTCACAGTGAAAGCATCATCGCGCGACAGATCGTCGATGCCATCCCCAATGGCGAACTGAAACTGCGCTACCAGCCGCTGGTCAGCGCCCGCGACGGCCACGTGGTGGGCATGGAGGCGCTGCTGCGCTGGCAGTCACCGACGCTGGGCATGCTGGTGCCGGAGCGCTTCATGCGCACCGCCGAGCGGCTGGGCATCATCGTGCAGATCGGCACCTGGGTGCTGGAGGGTGCGCTGAAGCAGGCGCGTCTGTGGCGCGACCAGGGCTTCGACGACTTCACCATTGCGGTGAACGTATCGACCCTGCAGCTGCTGCGGCCGAACTTCTTTGCCGAAGTGATGGGGGTGATCCAGGCCTCGGGCGTGCCGGCGCAGATGCTGACGCTGGAAATCAACGAAAGCGCACTGACCAACAACGTCAACTTCGTTCACGAGACGCTGGCCAACCTGCGCAACGAAGGCATCAGCCTGAGCCTGGACAACTTCGGCACCGGCGACTCCAGCCTGAGCGCGCTGGTGCGCTACCCGGTGGACAAGCTGAAGATCGATCGCAGCTTCATCAAGAGCGCGCCGGCCGGCAACCGCGAGGCCGCCATCGCCCGCGCCATCATCGCGATGGGCCACCAGCTGGGCATGACGGTGATTGCCAATGGCGTGGAATCGCAGGCACAGCTTGGCTTCCTGCGCCGCAACGACTGCGATGTGTTCCAGGGCTATCTGTTCGGCGAGCCGATGTCGGCCGATGCCGCCGGCATGACCCTGCGCCGTCGCTACCTGCGCCCGGAAGCGTTCGCCGAAACGCGGCCGGACCGCACCCTGCTGCTGCTGGACGACGAAGAAAACGTGCTGCGCTCGCTGGTGCGCCTGTTCCGTCGCGACGGCTACCGCATCCTGGCCGCCGGCAACGTGCGCGATGCGTTCGACCTGCTGGCGATCAACGACGTGCAGGTGATCCTGTCCGACCAGCGCATGAGCGACATGAGCGGTACCGAGTTCCTCGGCCGGGTGAAGATGCTGTACCCGGACACGATCCGCCTGGTGCTGTCCGGCTACACCGATCTGAACACGGTGACCGATGCGATCAACCGTGGTGCGATCTACCGGTTCCTGACCAAGCCGTGGAACGACGACGAGCTGCGCAAGCACATCCACCAGGCGTTCCGCACCTACGAGGAACAGCGCCGCAGCAATGCCGGGCCGGCGCCGGCTGAACCAGTCGATGGCGGCGAGGATCGTCCGTTGCGGTAACGATCCCCTCTGGTAGAGCCGGCCGCTGGCCGGCTGCTCTGGATGTCGGGTTCAATGAGGTTGCCGGCCAGCGGCCGGCACTACCATAAGCGGTCAGCGCGGCTGCTTCACCGGCAGCACCACGCGGAAACGCGAACCCACGCCCGGGGTACTGTCCAGGTCGATGCGTCCGTGGTGCTTGTTGATGATGCTGTAGGAAATCGACAGGCCCAGGCCGGTACCGCTGCCCACGGGTTTGGTGGTGAAGAACGGATCGAAGATGCGCTGGCGCAGTTCCGGCGAGATGCCGCCACCGGTGTCCTCGAACTCGACCCACACGTGGTCGCCATCGACGCCGGTGCGCACGGTGATGGTGCCGCGCTCGGCAATGGCGTGGCCAGCGTTGAGCAGCAGGTTCATGTAGACCTGGTTCAACTCCGACGGCAGGCACTCCACCAGCGGCAGCTGGCCGAACTCGCGCACCAGGTGCACCTTGTACTTGAGTTCGTTCCAGATGATGTTGATGGTCGATTCCAGACCGGAATGCAGGTCGACCAGCTTCCACGATTCATCGCGGCCGGAGTACGAGAAGTCCTTCAGGTCGCGCACGATGCGGGTCACCCTCTCGATGCCCTCGCGTGATTCGGCCATCAGCTGCGGCAGGTCGCGGCTGATGAAATCGATGTCCAGGCGGTCACGGATATCGTCGATTTCCGGGATCAGCGCCTTAGGGTCCGGCGCACGCAACGCGCGCTCATAGGCTTCGATGACGGTGAACAGGCTGCGCAGGTACTCCTGCAGGCTGCCCAGGTTGGAGTGCACGTAACCGATCGGGTTGTTGATCTCGTGTGCAACGCCGGCGGCGAGCTGGCCGATCGAGGCCATCTTCTCCGACTGCAGCAGTTTTTCCTGGGTGCCGTTCAGGCGCAGATAGGCCTGGCGCAGCTCGGCATGCCGCTGCTGCAGCTCGCGCTCGTAGTCTTCCTGCCCTTCAATGTGGCGGAACAGGGCCAGGAAATGCCCCTGGCCGACTGGGCCGTGATAGTAGAGGTGGGCAATGACCACGCCCTCGCCCAGCGGCAGGCTGCCATTCCAGTGGCCGTGCTGGCGCGCCTGCTCCAGCGCATCGGGCGGCAGCAGTTCGCGCAGGCGCTGCGGCGGCGGCAAGGCGCCATCCTCACCACTGGCGAGCAGGTTCTGGGCGGCCGGGTTGGCCAGGGCCACCTGCCCGTCTTCGGTGAACAGCAGCAGGCCTTCGCGCAGGCGCTCAAGCAATGCCTGCAGCACCGGCTGCGGCGGAAGGGGGGCGGTAACCAGGGCGTTGGCAGCGGACACGGCGACTCGGGGCGTTCGAACAGGCGCCCAATATACGCGGTCATGCAGCGGGCTTCAGCCCGCCGGAATGGGTTGTGCGACCGCCGTCGCGTCAGGCGACGGCGAGTGGGCGGCGCGCAGTGACCGTATGCGACTGGCCCTTGGCATCGTAGGCCGAGGCGTCCTCGGTGCGGCCCAGCTGGCGCAGTGCCCAGTTGACCTCGCGGCGTCGCCGCGACAGCAGTACGCCGTTGGCGCGGTTGCGCTCGGCCAGTTCCTGCAGCTGTTCGCCCTCGCCGACCGGCGGCGCGCCTTCCAGCGCACGCAGCGCTTCCAGCTTGGCACCGGTCGCCCGGATCAGGGCGTGCACGTCGTGCTCGACCAGGGCCTGGCGTTCAACGTCCAGGGCCTGGGCAAGGCGCTGCAGCGGCTCGCTCATCGCCGCGGTCATCCGTGCAGCTGCTGGTCCAGCTCGAGCATGCGCGAAGCAATCGCGTCCGGATTGATCTTGTAGGTGCCGTTCTGCAGCGATTCGCGCACGGCGGCCACGCGCTGGGCGTCGATCGCCGGTGCGGTGGTCAGCTCACGCTCGATGGCCTGCAGATTGGTGGCCTCGCCGGTCAGGCGCAGGCTGTCGGCCGCCTCGACCGGGCGGGTCGGCGCATCGCTGCTTACGCCGGGCTTGTTGGCCGGGGTCGTCACGCTGCGCAGTGCCTGGGGGACCTGCAGGTTGCCGTCGATTTTCTGGCTCATGGGGTGTCCTGGAGTTGCCGTACACAAGGGATAACGGCCGCAGGGCCGTGATCTTTAGGGATATTCTGCGGTAATTCAACGCGCCACGATTACGTCACCTGCGGCATCGACCGTACCCTGCACGATCCGCCGCGAGGACAGGTTCTCTACCGAAACCCGTTCGTTCTCACCGGCATCACCCATCGCGCGGCCGGCAATGCGGACCTCGACCGAGCCGCGACGCGAAACCAGGGCCACATTGTCTCCGCGCTTGATGAGACGCTGCACCACCAGATCGTTGTTCGACAGCAGGGCCCCGGCCTGCAGCGGACGACGGGCGATGCGGCCGATCGCCGCATTGGGATCGGCCAGCACCGCACCGGCAATCCGGGCGGCATCACGCTGGGCAGTGGTGATATCGGCGGCAGTGAGGGTTTCTCCAGTGCCGATTCCACGGTTGAGCACCAGTACGGTCTGGTTGCGCCGGACCTTCACCGGTACGAACAGGCGCCAGCCACCGGCATCGGGACAGCTGACCTCCACCGTGGTGTTGGCGGTCGGCTGCACCTGTAATGCGCCACCACACCTGGGCAAGCGCAGCGCATCGGCCACCTGGGCCTCACCCTCGCTGCCGGCCGCCAGCGTCGACAACGCTGCCGCGCGGATGCTGGCCACCGGCTGCCAGTCGGCAGCGACCGCCCACGGCGAGGCCACGGCCAGCGCGATGGCGAATAGAGATGTGACCCGGCGCATGGCGCCTCCTTATCGGTAAGACCTGGCCCAGGTGCGTGCAAGGGGTGTGCCAGAGCGACAGGGCTGACTTTTGTAGAGTCGAGCCGTGCTCGACTTGCTCTTCTGTAGAGTCGAGCCCTGCTCGACTGGCCGTTCGGAGCAGAGCAGTCGAGCACGGCTCGACTCTACAAAAGCGCTCAAGTTCGGCCGCCACCACGCCGATACAGCAGCCATGTCCCATGACCTGCTCAACCGGATCGACCAGCGGACCCGACTGGCCGGCCACAACCGCCTGGCGCTGCTGCTGTTCCGCCTCGGCGGACGTCAGCTTTTTGGCGTCAATGTCTTCAAGGTGCAGGAAGTCCTGCGCCGCCCGGAACTGTTCCAGGTGCCCGGCCTGCCCAGCCAGTTCGCCGGCGTGGCCGACGTGCGTGGCCGCTCGGTACCGGTGCTGGACCTGGGCCTGGCGATCGGCCACCCCGAGCGCGAGCCGGATGCCGATACCGCGCCCGGCTACCTGGTCGTCACCGAATTCAACCGTTCCATCCAGGGCTTCCTGGTCAGCGGCGTGGAGCGCATCGTCAACATTGCGGTGGAAGACATCCATCCGCCGCCGGAACTGGGCGCCGAATCCAGCTACCTGACCGCGGTGACCCGCTTCCAGGGCGAGCTGATCCAGGTGATCGACGTTGAAAGCGTACTGGCCGACATCGCCCAGGTGCGCGGTGAAGCCGTGCTCGACCCAGCGATGGCGATGCCGTCCGATGGCCCGCAGCTGCAGGTGCTGGTGGTGGACGACTCGCGTGTGGCCCGCCAGCAGATCCGCAGCGTGCTGGACCAGCTGGGGGTGGGCGCCACCCTGCTCTCGGACGGCAAGGCGGCGCTGGACCACCTGCTGCAGATCCACGCCTCGGGCGAGAACCCTGCCGAGCGCTACGCCATGGTCATCTCGGACATCGAGATGCCGGCCATGGACGGCTACACGCTGACGACGGAAATCCGGCGCCATCCTGGCCTGGCCGGCCTGTATGTGCTGCTGCACACCTCGCTGTCGGGCGTATTCAACAATGCGATGGTCGAGCGCGTCGGCGCCAATGCCTTCGTCGCCAAGTATTCGCCGCACGAGCTGGCCGACTTCGTGCTGGACCGCCTGCGCAAGGTGGCGATGGCTGCGTAAGGCCGGCCGCGGGGTCGGATCCCGGAACGGGGTCAGAGCCCCTGCGGGGATCTGACCCCGCGCCTTTGGCACACGCCTTGCAGCTTCCCGGGCAACGTTCCCGTGGGAGTGCATCGTGCGCAACCTGATTACCGACTACCTGGGCGTCCACGCCCAGGCCATGCCGTTGCGCGAACAGCGGATGAAGCTGATCGCCAGCAACCTCGGCAATGCCGACACTCCCGGCTACAAGGCCCAGGACCTGGACTTCGATGCCGCCCTGCGCCATGCCCAGGGGCAGGATGCCAACGGCCTGATGACCACCACCAACGAGCAGCACTACGAGATCAGTAGTGGCCTGAACCCGTTCCAGATCGCGCGCGAAGGCGTGCAGCCCAGCCTCGACGGCAACACCGTCGATCCCGATGCCGAGCGCGCCGCCTATGGCCGTGCCGCGCTCGAGTACCGCGCCTCGCTCAGCTTCGTCGAGAGCAAGGTGCGTTCCATGCTGACTGCGATCACGGGGCAATAAGCCATGAGCAACCTGCCGATCTTCGACATCGCCGGCTCCGCGCTGCAGGCGCAGTCGGTGCGCATGAGCACCATCGCCTCCAACCTCTCCAACGCCGACACCGTAGCCGGTTCCGCCGACGCTGTGTACAAGCCGCTGGAGCCGATCTTCCAGGCTGTCACCAGCAAGAACGATCCGAACATCACCTCGGTGAAGGTGAAGGAGATCACCCAGAGCGAGGCGGCGCCGATCAAGCGCTACGAGCCGGGCCATCCGCTGGCCGACGCCGACGGCTACATCTACCAGCCCGACGTCGATCCGGTGGCACAGATGGTCAACCTGATCTCGACCTCGCGCAATTACCAGGCCGGCGTGGAGATGTTGACCACCGCCAAGGAACTGGCCCTGGCCACCCTGACCATGGGCCGCTGAGGCCCGCAGCACCGGATACCGCCATGACCACCGCCGTCAACAACCAGACCAACCAGGACGTCTACTCCGCGCTCGGCCTGAATGCCCCCAACAGCAACGCCACGAAAAAGAAGAACACGCTGGACCAGGCCGATTTCCTGCGCCTGATGACCGAGCAGCTGCAGCACCAGGATCCGCTGAAGCCGATGGACAACACACAGATGGTCGCGCAGATGGCGCAGATGTCGACCGTGCAGGGCATCACCGATCTGAACAAGACGGTCAAGGGCTTCCAGGAATCGATGGCCAGCGACCAGGTGCTGCGTGGCGCCGCGCTGGTCGGCCACCAGGTGCTGGTGCCTTCGGAAAAACTGGTGCTGGAAAAGGAAGGCACGGTGGAAGGCACCGTTGCCGCACCGGCGGCCGGCATCGTCACCGTGGACATCACCGACGCCAACGGCGCCAAGGTCACCTCGCTGAGCGTGGAAGCCAAGGCCGCGGGCGAAACCGCCTTCAAGTGGGATGGCAAAGATGCCAACGGCAAGCGCATGGAGCCCGGAAAGTATTCCATCGTCGCCAACCATGTCGACACCGCCGGCAAGAGCACCAAGCTGTCCACCTTCGTGCAGGCACCGGTGGAGAGCGTGACCGTCGGTTCCGACGGCCTGTACCTGAACCTCAAGGGCCTGGGCACGGCCCCGATCGACTACGTGCTCCGCGTCAGCTGAGCCGCACACCCCGCACTTACCAGGAGCATCCCATGGGCTTCAATGTCTCGCTGTCCGGCATCAATGCCGCCAATTCCGACCTGAGCGTCACCGCCAACAACGTCGCCAACGTCAACACCACCGGCTTCAAGGAATCGCGCGCGGAATTCGCCGACCTGTTCTCGGCTACCGGCTACGGCCTGTCGAAGAACGCGGTCGGTTCGGGTGTGCGCGTCTCCAACGTCGCCCAGCAGTTCAAGCAGGGCCACAACGAACAGACCGGGCGCAGCCTGGACATGGCCATTTCCGGTGAAGGCTTCTTCACCATGAACATGAACGGCACCCGCGTGTACTCGCGCGCCGGCAACTTCCAGACCGATCCGTCCGGCTACGTGATCAACCCGCAGGGCGCACGCCTGCAGGTGTTCGCGCCGAACGCCGATGGCACCAACTTCGACGCCGGCCGCATGGTCGACCTGCAGCTGCTGACCACCGACAGCGCGCCGAAGCAGACCAGCGAAGTCAAGGTCGGCTTCACCCTGCCTGCCAACGCCAAGCAGCCGACGGTCACGACCTTCGACCCGACCGATTCCAACAGCTACAACCACTCCAGCGGTGGCATCACCGTGTACGACTCGCTGGGCGTGAGCCACATCCAGGTGTCCTACTTCGTGAAGGGCGCCAACCCGAACGAATGGACGGTGCGCAACTACGTCGATGGCCAACCGGCTGGCGCGCCGACGCCGGTCACCTTCGACAACAGCGGCAAGCTGACTGCACCTGCCAACGGCAAGGTCAGCCTCGGCACCTTCACCCCGACCACCGGCGCCGGCGTGCTGAACATGACGCTCGATGTCAGCGGCTCGACCCAGTACGGCGAGAAGTTCGCGCTGCGCAACACACAGCAGGACGGCTACGCCGCCGGCAAGCTCAACGAGATCACCGTATCGGAAACCGGCGTGGTCTACGCCCGCTACTCCAACGGTGCCGACAAGCCGCTGGGCCAGGTTGCGCTGACCACCTTCAACAATCCGCAGGGCCTGGAATCGAAGGGCAACAACCTGTGGGTGGATACCTTCAGCTCGGGCACGCCGCGCACCGGCATGCCGGACACCTCCAACCTCGGCAAGATCCAGGCCGGCTCGCTGGAAGCGTCCACCGTCGACCTCACCGAGCAGCTGGTCAACATGATCACCGCGCAGCGCAACTTCCAGGCCAACGCGCAGATGATCACCACCCAGGACCAGATCACCCAGACTGTCATCAACATCCGTTGATGACGCGCTGACCCTGTCACGGAACTCCCCGCATGGATAAAGCCCTTTACGTGGCGATGACCGGTGCCCGCGCCTCCCTGCAGGCGCAGGGTACGCTCAGCCACAACCTCGCCAACTCGGATACCCCTGGCTTCAAGGAAGCGCTGGCCAATACCGAAGCCTTCCCGATCCGTGGCCCGGGCTTTGCCTCGCGGGTGGATGCGCTGCATGTCGACGCCGGGTTCAACCGCACGCCCGGCTCGCAGCACATCACCGGCAAGCCGCTGGACCTGTCTCTGCAGACCGGCACCTGGCTGGCCGTGCAGTCCAGTGATGGCAGCGAAGCGTACACGCGCGGCGCGGCGCTGTCGGTGACACCCAACGGCCAGCTGGTGACCTCCAGCGGCCGCCCGGTGCTGGACGACAACAACAACCCGATCGCCATTCCGCCCTACCAGGCGATGGAGATCGGTGCCGACGGCACGATCTCGATCATTCCGCAGGGCGAAGGCCCGCAGACCATGGCGCAGATCGGCAGGATCAAGGTCGTGCAGGCACCGGATGAGCGCCTCGAACGCGGCCTGGATGGCCTGTTCCGCAACACCGACCCGCTGCAGCCGTTCGCACCGGCACAGGGCACGGCCGTGCACAGCGGCCAGCTGGAAGGCAGCAACGTGGATGCCGCTGGCGCGCTGGTGCAGATGATCCAGCTGCAGCGCCAGTACGAAATGCAGGTGCAGGTGATCAAGCACGGCGACGAAAACGCGCGCAGCGCCAACAGCATGCTGCGCCTGGGCAGCTGACGGGATTCCGGCGCCGGTTGATGCCGGCGCTGGCACACCGCTTGCACACCCGATACCAAGGGCCGCACCACGCGGCCGGCTTCACCAGACAGGACAGCGAAGATGAACCAGGCATTGTGGATCGCAAAAACCGGACTGGATGCGCAGCAGATGCGCATGTCGGTGGTTTCCAACAACCTCGCCAACACCAACACCACCGGCTTCAAGCAGGACCGTGCCAGCTTCGAAGATCTGCTGTACCAGCAGGTGCGCCAGCCCGGTGGTTCCTCCTCGGCGCAGACCCAGCTGCCGACCGGCCTGCAGCTCGGCACCGGCGTGCGCGTGGTCGCCACCGCCAAGAACTTCGAACAGGGTGGCCAGCAGCAGACCGGCCGCGCCCTGGACGTGATGGTCAACGGCCGCGGCTTCTTCGAAGTGCAGATGCCCGATGGCAGCTCGGCCTACACCCGTGATGGCTCGTTCAAGATCAACCAGGACAGCGAGCTGGTCACCAACAGCGGCTATCCGGTGCAGCCGGGCATCCAGATTCCCGAAGGCGCGCAATCGGTCACCATCGGTACCGACGGCACCATCAGCGTGAAGATGGCCGACGGTGCCGCTTCGGTGGAAGTGGGCGCGCTGACCCTGACCGACTTCGTCAATCCGGCCGGCCTGCAGGCCCGTGGCGAAAACCTGTTCCTGGAGACCACCGCGTCCGGCCCGGCACAGAACGGCAATCCCGGCCTCAATGGCCTGGGCACCGTGGTGCAGGGCGCGCTGGAAGGCAGCAACGTCAATGTGGTGGAAGAGCTGGTGTCGATGATCGAAACCCAGCGCGCCTACGAAATGAACGCCAAGGCGATCTCCACCACCGATTCGATGCTCGGCTACCTCAACAACAAGCTCTGACCGGCCCAACCGGGAAACCGCCATGTCGCCCCTTTCCAACTTCGCCCGTACCGCCCTCGCCTGCGCCGTGGCCGCCCTGCTCGGTGGCTGCGTGATCGCGGGCGACGTGCGCCCCTACCCGACGATGGCACCGATCCAGCCGATCATGCCGCCGCAGGCCCAGCCGACCGCTGGCGCGATCTATGCCGCTGGCCCGACCCTGCAGCTGTACTCGGACCGTCGCGCACGCGACGTAGGCGACCTGCTGACGATCAGCCTGCTGGAAAACACCACCGCGCAGACCAGTGCCAACACCGCCACCAACAAGGAATCGAACCTGAGCCTGGGCACACCGTCCATCTTCGGCGCACCGGTCACCCTGGGCGGCAAGGACATCCTGAGCGCCACGGCCAAGGGTGCACGTGACTTCACCGGCAAGGGCAACAGCGCACAGAGCAACCGCCTGCAGGGCAACGTCACGGTCACCGTGATCCAGCGCCTGCCCAACGGCAACCTGGTGGTGCAGGGGCAGAAGAACCTGCGCCTGAACCAGGGCGATGAACTGGTGCAGGTGCAGGGCATCGTCCGTCCCGGCGACATCAGCCCGGACAACACCATTCCGTCCAGCCGCGTGGCCGAGGCCCGCATCGTCTACGGCGGTCGCGGCCCGGTCGCGCAGTCCAACGCGATGGGTTGGCTGAGCCGCTTCTTCAACTCCGGCCTGACGCCGTTCTGAGTATGGCCATGAAACTCTTCTCCTCTTCTTCCTGGAAGCGACGCATGGCGTCGCTCTACTGTGGCATGTTCATGGTCTTCGCGGTGGTGGCCCCTGCCAGCGCCGAGCGCATCAAGGACCTGGCCCAGGTCGGCGGCGTGCGCGGCAATGCGCTGGTGGGTTATGGCCTGGTGGTCGGCCTGGATGGCAGCGGCGACCGCACCAGCCAGGCACCCTTCACCGTGCAGAGCCTGAAGAACCTGCTCGGTGAGCTGGGCGTCAACGTACCGCCGAACGTCAACCCGCAGCTGAAGAACGTGGCCGCCGTGGCGATCCACGCCGAGCTGCCACCGTTCGCCAAGCCGGGCCAGCCGATCGACATCACCGTGTCCTCGATCGGCAACGCGGTGTCGCTGCGCGGCGGTTCACTGCTGATGGCGCCGTTGCGCGGCGCCGATGGCCAGATCTACGCCATCGCCCAGGGCAACCTGATCGTCGGCGGCTTCGGCGCGCAAGGCAAGGACGGCTCCCGCGTCTCGGTGAACGTGCCCAGCGTCGGCCGCATTCCCAACGGTGCCACCGTTGAACGCGCCCTGCCCGACCCGCTGGCCAACGGCGGCGACATCACGCTGAACCTGCACAACAACGACTTCACCACGGTCTCGCGCATGGTTGCCGCGCTCAACAACGCCTTCGGCGAAGGTGCGGCGCGTGCGGTCGATGGCGTGACCGTGGCGGTCACCGCGCCGACCGACCCAGGCGCGCGCATCGGCCTGCTGGCACGCATCGAGAACCTCGAACTGACCCCGGGCAGCGCCCCGGCCAAGGTGGTGGTCAATTCGCGTACCGGCACCGTGGTCATCGGCCAGCAGGTGCGCGTGGGACCGGCGGCGATCTCGCATGGTTCGCTGACCGTGACCATCCAGGAAAACACCAACGTCAGCCAGCCCAATGCGCTGTCCGGCGGCCGCACCGTGGCCAGCCCGCAGTCGACCATCACCGCCACCAACGACGGCAGCCGCATGTTCAAGTTCAGCGGCGGCACCACCCTGGACGAGATCGTGCACGCGGTGAACGCCGTGGGCGCGGCACCGGGCGATCTCATCGCGATCCTGGAAGCCCTGAAGCAGGCCGGCGCACTGAGTGCCGAGCTCGAGGTGATCTGATATGCGTATCACTCCCGCATTCGATCTGCACCCGGCGCAACAGAACGATCCGGCCAAGATCGACAAGGTCGCGCGCCAGCTGGAAGGCCAGTTCGCGCAGATGCTGGTCAAGAGCATGCGTGACGCCAGCTTCGGCGACTCGCTGTTCCCCGGCGAAAACAAGATGTTCCGCGAGATGTACGACCAGAAGATTGCCGAGGCGATGACCCGCGGCAAGGGCCTGGGACTGTCGGGCATGATCAGCCGGCAGCTGTCCGGCCAGGCCGCCGACGGCCCGGCACTGGATACCCGCGTGGACCCGGCCAAGGCCAGTCGTGCCTACCAGCTCAATGCACCGGCCAAGCCGGCACCGTCGCTGCCGCTGGAAGACGGCAGCCAGGCCGTGCGCCTGCTGCAGCAGATGGCCGCCGGTGCACAGCACGGTGCGCAGGCGGCAGTCGCACCGATGGAACAGGCGCTGGACCTGATCGCCGGGCGCGAAAGCAGCAGCATGCATCGCTCGCTGGGCACCGACGATCCGTACATCGGCAGCCTGCAGGGCGAGGACTGGGCCGCCAACAGCGACCAGTGGTCGGCCACCGCCAGCAATCGCGGCACCGCGATCAGCCCGGCCGATGCGATGGCCACCCGTACCGCCGTCGCCCAGCTGGGCGAGCACACCCCGGAAGGCTTCGTTGCCAGCATCTGGCAGCACGCGCAGAGTGCAGCCAAGGAACTGGGCGTGGATGCCCGCGCCCTGGTGGCCCAGGCGGCGCTGGAAACCGGCTGGGGCAAGCGCCACATCAAGCATGCCGACGGCAGCACTTCGCACAACCTGTTCGGCATCAAGGCCAATGGCTGGAACGGCCAGCGCGCCGTAGCCGGCACCCATGAATATGTCGATGGCGTGCGCCGCAACGAGACCGCCAGCTTCCGTGCCTACGGTTCGCCGGCCGAAAGCTTCGCCGACTACGTGCGCCTGCTGAAGACCAGCCCGCGTTACCAGCAGGCCCTGCAGGCCGGCACCGACGTGCAGGGCTTCGCCCGCGGCCTGCAGCGCGCCGGCTATGCCACCGATCCGCGTTACGCGGCCAAGATCGCCGCGATTGCCGGCGGCCCGACCATCGAGCGCGCCGTAAGCGCCGTGGCCGATGCAGGCAGCCGCCTTGGCCAGACCTTCGCCAGCACCGCAACCGCGGCGCTGGGTATCACTCGTCGTTGAGGAACCCCATGTCCAGCGTACTTTCCACCGGTACCGGTGCCCTGCTCGCCTTCCAGCGTGCGTTGGCGACCACCAGCCACAACGTGGCCAACCTCAACACGCCTGGCTACAGCCGGCAGAAGGTCAACTTCGCCACCGCCGATCCGCAGAACTACGGTTACGGCACGGTCGGCAACGGTACCCGCATCACCGACATCCGCCGCACGGCCGACCAGCTGGCGATCTCGCGCCTGCTCGACAGCAGCGGCGAACTGGCGCGCCTGAAGCAGCTCTCGGGCATGGCCGACCGGGTCAATGCGCTGTTCTCCGATCCGGCCACCAACGTCTCCGGTGTGTGGTCGAACTTCTTCGACTCGGTCAGCGGCCTGTCCTCCAATGCCGCCGGCACCGCCGACCGCCAGAACATGCTTGATGGCGGCAAGGCCCTGGCGAACCGTTTCGTGCAGCTCAACACGCACCTGAACAATCTCAACGGCGAGGTCAACAACGGCCTGCTGGCCGGTGCCACCGAGGTCAATCGCCTGGCGCAGGAGATCGCGCAGATCAATGGTGCCATCGGCACCAACATCGCCAACGCCGCCCCCGACCTGCTCGACCGCCGCGACCAGCTGATCACCCAGCTGATTGGCTACACCGGCGGCACGGCGGTGATCCAGGACGGCGGCATCATGAATGTCTACACCGCCGGCGGCAACGCGCTGGTGGTGGGCACCACGGCGACCAAGGTCACTACCGTGGCCGACCCGTACCAACCGGAACGCCTGCAGCTGGTGCTTGAAACCCAGGGCAATACGATCCGGCTCGACCCGAAGGCGGTCGGTGGCCAGATCGGCGGCCTGCTGGAGTTCCGCGACACCGTGCTGACCCCGGCCCAGGCCGAACTGGGCAAGCTGGCCGTGGGCCTGGCCGAGAGCTTCAACCAGGCCCACCACCAGGGCGTGGACCTGTACGGCAAGCTGGGCGGCGACTTCTTCAACATCGGCAATCCGCGCGTCACCGCCAACAATGCCAACACCGGCACCGCCAGCCTCACCGCCACCTATGGCGACCTGGGCAAGCTGGACGCGCAGAACGTGGTGCTGCAGTTCGATGGCAGCAACTGGAAGGCCAGCCGTGCCGACACCGGCGCCAATGTTCCGCTGACCGGCACCGGCACGGCCGCCGATCCGCTGGTGATCAACGGCGTCAAAATGGTTGTCGGCGGCACTCCGGCTGCCAATGACCGCTTCCTGCTGCAGCCGACCGCCGGCGTGGCCGGCAGCATGGAGATCGCGATCACCGATCCGTCGCGCATTGCTGCCGCTGCGGCAGTCAAGGGCGCCGCAGCCACCGCCAACACCGGCACCGGCAAGCTGAGCGGCGTCACCGTCACCGATTCGAACAACGCCAACCTGCGCAATCCGGCGGCGATCGTGTTCACCTCGGCCACCACCTACACCATCGATGGCGGCCCGCCACAGACCTACACCCCTGGCCAGACCATCAGCGCCAACGGCTGGAGCTTCGTGCTGGACGGTGCGCCCAAGGTCGGCGACACCTTCAACATCACCCCGACCCCGGCCGGCTCCTCCGACAACAGCAATGCCTCCAAGCTGGCCAAGGTGGAGAGCGCCAAGGCGTTCAACGCCGGCACGGTGACGCTGAACGGCGCGCTGGGTGGCCTGACCACCCAGGTCGGTGCCGCGGCCCGTTCGGCCGAGTACTCGCTGGATGCCCAGCTGGTGATCAATGACAAGGCGCAGGAGGCCCGCGACGAGGTATCCGGCGTCAATCTGGATGAAGAAGCAGCCGACATGTTGCGCCTGCAGCAGGCCTACCAGGCCGCCTCGCAGCTGATCTCCACCGCCGACAGCATGTTCCAGACCATCCTGGGAGCCGTCCGCCGATGAGCAGCCGCATCTCCACCAGCATGATGTTCAACCAGTCCGTGTCGCTGATGATGGCCAAGCAGGCCAAGCTCAGCCACCTGGAGCAGCAGATCGCCACCGGCAGCAAGATCGTCAGCGCCAAGGACGATCCGGTCGGCGCCGGTGCTGCCGTTGGCCTGGACCGCAGCCTGGCCGCACTGGACCGGATGAAGCTCAATGCCGGCAACGTGCAGAACCGCCTGGGCGTGCAGGAAAACACCCTGGCACAGGTCAACGATCTGATGGGTCGGGTCAACGACCTGACCATCCAGGCCAGCAACCCCGCCTTGAGCGCGGCCGACAAAAAGACGCTGATCACCGAACTGAACCAGATCCGCGACGGCCTGCTGTCGCTGGCCAACGCCGACGACGGCACCGGCCGCTACGTGTTCGGCGGCACCAACGACGGTGACCCGCCGTTCGCCAAGATCAATGGCAAGGTGGTCTACCGTGGTGACCAGACCCAGCGCCAGGTCGAAGTCGGCCCGGATACCTATGTGCGTGATTCGCTGCCCGGCAGCGAGATCTTCATGCGCATCCCCACCGGCGACGGCTTCGTCGACGGCGGTGCCGCGGCGGGCAATACCGGCAATGGCGTGCTGACCAACATCACCCGCGACGGCAGCGACAGCTGGAACGGCCAGAGTTTCAGCGTCCGCTTCACCGCAGCCAACCAGTACGAAGTGCTCGATGGCGCCGGCAACGTGACCGGTACCGGCACCTACAAGGCCGGTGACAATCTCGAAGTAAACGGGGTGCGCCTGCAGATCACCGGTGCCCCCGCTGCGGGCGACAGCTTCAATGTGAAGCCTGCGACCAGCCGCGACATCTTTGACACCATGGACAAACTGATCGCCGCGCTGGATGCCGATACCGGTACCACGGCGAAGATGAGCGCACAGCAGAACGCGCTGCAGAATGCGCTGCGCGACGTGGCACGCGCGTCGGAACGGATGATCGACTCACGTGCAGCCGGCGGCGCGCAGCTGAAGGCGCTGGACAATGCCGCCGACATGCGTGAAGCCAACAGCGTGACCCTGAAGACTACGCTGTCGCAGATGCGCGACCTGGATTATGCCGATGCGCTGAGCCAGTACCAGTTGCAGAGCACGGCACTGCAGGCTGCGCAGACGATCTTCTCGCAGATGCAGTCGATGTCGTTGTTCAACAAGATCCGCTGACGCATCTCCTGCGTCACCCCTGAAAGGCCGCGATGCCCTGCATCGCGGCCTTTTTCGTTTCTGCACCCATGGCCCGCTGCGCTCGCCGGGCATGGCCCGGCGCTACCGAAAGGCTGGCTCTGGTAGCGCCCGGCCATGCCCGGCGGATTTTCCGTGATTACCCATCAAGCCCGGCGCTGCCCCGCCGATACCTTCATCAGCGCTGGCTGGGCATGCCCAACCGCCTCCTCCGGGGCTCGAAAAGCCCGGAAAAACGGCCTCCGGCAACGAAATCCGGCCTCAACGGAATTCACGGCTAAAGGTTGTTGACAAAGCGCCGTTATTCATTTGGCAACAGCGAAGCACACAGCCACACAAAAAAACAGGCGGCGCTTCGTTTCATTCACCAACGGGTTCCATATAAGAGGAGACGACCCCATGGCACAGGTAATCAACACCAATACGATGTCGCTCAACGCTCAGCGCAACCTGAGCACCAGCGGCAGCTCGCTCGCTACCACCATCCAGCGCCTCTCGTCCGGCCTGCGCATCAACAGCGCGAAGGACGATGCAGCCGGCCTGGCCATCAGCGAGCGCTTCACTACCCAGATCCGTGGTCTGGACGTGGCCATCCGCAACGCCAACGACGGCATCTCGCTGGCTCAGGTCGCCGAAGGTTCGCTGAGTGAAGTCGGCAACAACCTGCAGCGCATCCGTGAACTGGCGGTGCAGTCCTCCAACGCCACCAACTCGGCCAGCGACCGCAAGGCCCTGCAGGCCGAAGTGACCCAGCTGGTCTCGGAAGTGGACCGCGTCGCCAAGCAGGCCGACTTCAACGGCACCAAGCTGCTGGACGGCTCCTTCACCAGCCAGCTGTTCCAGGTGGGTGCCAACGCCGGCCAGGCCATCGCCATCAACAGCGTGGTCAACGCCAAGGCCGATTCGCTGGGCGCCGCCTCCTTCGCCAACGGCTACACCGGCACCGCGCTGGCGACCGACAAGGCCACCGCCGACACCACCTACTCCGGCCTGCAGATCTCGGTAACCCCGCCGGGCGGCACCGCCACCACGATCACCGTCAACGACTTCACCGTGAAGGCGGGCGAGTCGATCACCTCGGCCACCTCCGCTGCGATCAACAACAAGCTGGGCGAAACCGGCGTCATGGCCTCGGTCAATGCCGGCGTGATCAGCCTGGCTTCGGTCAAGGACGGCCAGACCTTCACCCTCGGCGTCAGCGCCGCGACCCCGCCGACCGGCGCCACCGCCGCGACCATCGCCGGCCTCGGCCTGACCGAGACCAGCACCAATGGCGGCACGCTCACCGGCACCTCGGCCAGCTTCGTCAAGGACCTGAACGTCACCACCGCCGAAGGCGCGCAGAAGGCGCTGTCGATCGTCGACAAGGCCCTGGAATCGGTCAACAGCGTCCGCGCCGACCTCGGTGCGATCCAGAACCGCTTCACCTCGGTGGTGGCCAACCTGCAGACCTCCTCGGAGAACCTGTCGGCCTCGCGCAGCCGCATCCGCGATACCGACTTCGCCAAGGAAACCGCCGAACTGACCCGCACCCAGATCCTGCAGCAGGCCGGTACGGCCATGCTGGCCCAGGCCAACCAGGTACCGCAGAACGTGCTCAGCCTGTTGCAGCGCTGACATGAGCCGCCCCCGGGGCACGTCGGGGGCGTCTAACCCAACTCACGTGCAACCGCTCAAGGACCTCTCCTCATGGCACAAGTCATCAACACCAATACGATGTCGTTGAATGCTCAGCGTAACCTGAGCACCAGCGGCAGCTCGCTGGCCACCACCATCCAGCGCCTGTCCTCCGGTTCGCGCATCAACAGCGCCAAGGACGACGCCGCTGGCCTGGCGATCTCCGAGCGCTTCGGCACCCAGATCCGTGGTACCGACGTCGCCATCCGCAATGCCAACGACGGCATTTCGCTGGCCCAGGTCGCCGAAGGTTCGCTGACCGAGATCGGCAACAACCTGCAGCGCGTCCGCGAGCTGTCGGTGCAGGCCTCCAACGCCACCAACTCGGCCAGCGACCGCAAGGCGCTGCAGGCCGAAGTCACCCAGCTGGTCTCGGAAATCGACCGCGTCGCCAAGCAGTCGGACTTCAACGGCACCAAGCTGCTCGATGGCACGTTCTCCAGCCAGCTGTTCCAGGTCGGCGCCAATGCCGGCCAGGCCATCGCCATCGACAAGACCATCGACGCCAAGGCGAACGCCCTGGGCGGCGCACAGTTCTCCAGCGGTACCGCAACGGCAATCGCCGGTACCGCAGACACTGACACCGCGGTGGCCGCGTTCACCATCACCGACAGCAAGGGCACCGTCTTCAACTTCGGCGCCATGACGGTCAAGAGTGTCGGTGATGCTGCCGCCAACACCGCTGCAAACGGCAAGGCCGTCGTTGCCGCCATCAATGCGAAAATAGGCGAAACTGGCGTACTGGCCGAAACCGATGCCGCCGGCGCGCTGACCCTGACTTCGGTCAAGGACAGTGTGAACAACGCGGGCGCTTTCACTGCCATCGGCAGCTCGCTGGCCGGATTCGCAGCGGCAACCCCGGTCCCGGGCAAGCAGTTCGCCGACAAGATCGACGTGTCCACCGTGAAGGGCGCGCAGCAGGCGATGGAAGTGGTCGACAAGGCCCTGGGTGCGATCAACAGCACCCGTGCTGACCTCGGTGCGATCCAGAACCGCTTCACCTCGGTGGTGGCCAACCTGCAGACCTCGTCGGAAAACCTGTCGGCTTCGCGTAGCCGCATCAAGGACACCGACTTTGCCAAGGAAACCGCCGAACTGACCCGCACCCAGATCCTGCAGCAGGCCGGTACGGCCATGCTGGCCCAGGCCAACCAGGTGCCGCAGGGCGTGCTCAGCCTGCTGCGCTGATCCGCTGACCGATCGACCTCCGGGCGTCGCATGAAGCGGCGCCCGGATCCTGAAATACGTTTCACCTTCGCCAAAGGAAAAGCACCATGGCACAAGTCATCAACACCAATACGATGTCGTTGAACGCTCAGCGCAACCTGAGCACCAGCGGCAGCTCGCTGGCCACCACCATCCAGCGCCTGTCCTCCGGTTCGCGCATCAACAGCGCCAAGGACGATGCGGCCGGCCTGGCCATCTCCGAGCGCTTCGGCACCCAGATCCGCGGTACCGACGTGGCCATCCGCAATGCCAACGACGGCATCTCGCTGGCCCAGGTCGCCGAAGGTTCGCTGACCGAAATCGGCAACAACCTGCAGCGCGTCCGCGAGCTGTCGGTGCAGGCCTCCAACGCCACCAACTCGGCCAGCGACCGCAAGGCGCTGCAGGCCGAAGTCACCCAGCTGGTCTCGGAAATCGACCGCGTCGCCAAGCAGTCGGACTTCAACGGCACCAAGCTGCTCGATGGCACGTTCTCCAGCCAGCTGTTCCAGGTCGGCGCCAATGCCGGCCAGGCCATCGCCATCGACAAGACCATCGATGCGAAAGCGGGTTCGCTCGGCACCTCGACATTCGCAAGCGGTGCAACTGACGCACTGGCCGCCAGTACCGACGGGTCGCGTATTACCGGCAAGGTAATGGGCGTGGACATCGGCACCGTCGAGATCAAGGCCGGTGCCACCACCGCCGATGCTTCCAAGGCGGTCGCCACCGCGATCAACGCCAAGATCGGCGAAGCCGGCCTCTATGCCGAGGCGAATGCCGATGGCTCGATGAAACTGACCTCGGTGAAAGAAGGCAAGGCCGTCGTCGCTGCCGACATCGCTCTTGAGCGCAGCGACCTGACCGCCGCTACCGGCGTGTGGAGCGCGAAGGCTGCGGCTGGTGCGTACAACGCTGGCACTGCCACCGCCGCCAACGTGCAGAAGCTGGACGTGAGCACCGTGCTTGGTGCACAGCAGGCGATGGAAGTGGTCGACAAGGCCCTGGGTGCGATCAACAGCACCCGTGCCGACCTCGGTGCGATCCAGAACCGCTTCACCTCGGTCGTCGCGAATCTGCAGACCTCGTCGGAAAACCTGTCGGCTTCGCGTAGCCGCATCAAGGACACCGACTTTGCCAAGGAAACCGCCGAACTGACCCGCACCCAGATCCTGCAGCAGGCCGGTACGGCCATGCTGGCCCAGGCCAACCAGGTGCCGCAGGGCGTGCTCAGCCTGCTGCGCTGATCCACGGCGAGAAGGCGCCGCTGCCGTCGGGTTGAACCGATGGCAGCGGCAACCCGGAAGCCACGGTGCACGAAGGCGCGGGCCATGCCCGGCCCGGGAACTCTCCCGAACCGGCTTGGCATCGCCCGCTCCTGCGGACCTCTCTTTCAGCGCTGTACCTTTGACTGTACGTAGCGGGCGGCTTCGTCTCCCCCCGATTGTCAGTAGCCTGATCCCTCCCCTGCATTGGGGGAGGGTCTTTTGCAGACTCCCGGCAGCCCGCGGTGAACTTCCCCGCACCCTGCCCCAACGCTCCTGCAACCTGCGTGCCAGAACCCGCGCCAGACCATTGGCACGGCGCATGCATCAACGAAGTCCTCAAGACCCAGCGGCGCAGGCCGCTATTTTCGTTGACGACGGGCCACCGCACGACGGCCAGGCCCGTATACCAGGAGAAACGACGTGGCAGACTTTGGATACGGTGGCATTGGCTCGGGACTCAACATCTCGGACATCGTCAACAAGCTGGTCGCAGCCGACCGCAAGCCCGCCGACAACGCACTGAACCTGCAGCAGTCCAAGACCAAGATGCAGCTGTCGTCTGTCGGCACGGTCACCTCGGCTTTCGACAAGCTGAAGACCGCTCTGACTGCACTGAAAGCCACCACGGCCTTCGACACCCGTACTGTGACCGCCACCGGCAAGGCACAGCCAGGCAACACCGACGATGTGCTGACCGCGTCGGTTGCGCTGTACGACCTGGGCACCAGCAAGGCAGCCGCCGCCAACGGCACCCACAAGATCGACGTGAAAAACCTGGCGTCGGCGCACAAGCTGATCGCCGACACCTCGGTGCCCAAGACCGATACCTTCGGCGCCGGAACCTTGACGCTGACCGTCGGCGTGGGCGACAAGGCCAAGACCATGAACATCGAGGTCGAGGCCGGCGACACGCTGACCACGGTGCGCAACAAGATCGATGCCGCCGGCCGAAAGGAAGGCGTACAGGCCACGCTGATCAGTTCCGGCGACAACCAGTACCTGTCCATCGCGCAGGAAAAGACCGGCGCGGCCAGCGCGATCAAGCTGGAGTACGGTGGCAGCGACCCGAAACTGGGCGCGCTGGTCGGCAGCCTTAAGGAAAACAGCCCGGCCACCGATGCACTGCTGACCATCGACGGCGTGGAAGTGGTGAGCGCCAGCAACACCGTGACCGACGCAGTGCCGGGGCTGACCCTGAATCTGAAGGTGAAGGGACTGAGCACCGTCGTCATCAGCACCGACACCACCGCCGCGACCAAGGTGATGCAGGAGTTCGTGACCGCCTACAACGCGGCCATCGCGGCGATCAACACTGAAACCAAGTACGACGCGAAGACCAAGGAAGCCTCCGCGCTGACCGGCGATGCACAGATGCGCGGCGCGCTCGCCCAGCTGCGTTCAACGATGTCCGGCGTGCTGTTGGACCTTGCAGGCGACAAGCTCGACGCCAAGGCGCTGGGCCTGCAGACGCGTGGCTACCCCAACGCCGATGGCACCCTGGTGCTGGATACCACCAAGTTCGCTGCCGCCCTCGCCGCCCAACCCGAAAAGATCCGCCAGGCGATCACCGGCGATACCGGCGGCGCCGGCCGGCTGTACACGATGGTCGACGGCTACGTCAGCACCACGGTCGGCAAGGAAGGTGCATTCGTCGCCCGCACCAAGGGCCTGAACAGCACCCTGGACAACATCGACAAGCGTCGCAAGGACCTGGACGCACGCATGGTCGGTGTCGAAGCCCGCTATAAGAAGCAGTTCGTGGCACTGGACAGCCTGATGGGCAAGCTGCAGCAGAGCAGCAACACGCTGTCGCAGCAGCTGTCACAGCTGAACCGCTAAAGGAATGCGTTCGACGCTCAAGTTTGGCGTGTAACGCACCGATAACGGACGCAACAGCAATCAACGCCGCACCGCCGGCAACGGTCCCCACGACCTGCCGGCGGCACCCCGCGCAAGGAGAATCACGAATGTACGGTTCCAGCCGTCAATATGCCGAGCAGTACCGCCAGGTGGGAGTGACCAGTGCGGTCGCCGATGCCGATCCGCACAAGCTGGTGGCGATGCTGCTGGCCGGTGCGCTGGAGCGCGTGCGGCGTGCCCTGGCCAGCCTCGAGCGTGGCGACCAGGCCGGCAAGGGCAAGGCGATCGGCGAGGTCTGTGCGATCGTCGGCCACCTCAACGGCTCGCTGGATCATGAAGCCGGCGGCGAGATCGCCGGAAATCTGTCGGCGCTGTATGACTATGTGCTGCAGCGCCTGACCGAGGCCAACCTGCACAACGACCGTGCCGCGCTGGATGAGTCGCTGCAGCTGCTGGGCGAGATCGACAGCGCCTGGAATGCGATTCCGCATGAGCAGCGACGCCCGGCGGCGGTGGCACCATGAGCGTGCTTGAGCTAAACGCAAAGCTCGATGCCTTCGAGAAGGCGCTCGGCGAAGAAGCCTTCGAACAGGCCGACAGCCTGCTGGATGGCCACGACAGCGCCCTGCACGCCCTGCTGAGCCAGCCACTGACCGATGCCGACCACGCGCCGCTGTCGGCGCTGCTGGAACGTCAGCAGAGCCTGCTCGGCCTGCTGCGCCAGCGCCGCGATGCGGTATCGGTGCAGCTGCATGATGGCCGCCGTTCCCTTCGCGCGGCGCATGCCTACCTGCAGGCAGAATCGCTGGCATGACCCAATTGCCGACCACGTCGCTGCACCACCCGGCCGAGAGCGAACTGTTCGACGAAACGCTCAGCTGCGAACTGGCACTGCCGGCCGAATTTCAAGCGGGCAGCGCCGCTGGCCGTACCAGCAGCGCCGAAGGCCTGCTGCGCAGCCTGGCGCTGGTCGAGGACAGCCGGGTCGACGAACATGAAGAACGCAGTGAAGCCAGCCTGCAGCTGCAGCGCCTGGAGGCCAAGCTGGACCTGGCGATGGTGCTGCTCGGCCGGCTGGTTCGCCAGCAGGGCCAGGAGCTGACCCTGCGCCCGGTGCGCTGGTCACGCCGCGGCATCCGCCTGCAACTGGGGCCGCGCAGCGGCGCCAGTCCCGGCCAGGCCGGCGTGGTTCGCCTGCAGCCCAGCGACTGGCTGCCCGACCATATTGACCTGCCGGTGGAGGTGATTGCCGAAGCCGCTGATGGCGGCGGTGGTCACTATCTCTGGCTGCGCTTCCAGCGCCTCGGTGACGGCCTGGAAATGGCGATGGAGCGGCATCTGTTCCGCCTGCATCGTCGCCAGGTGGCCGAAGCGCGTCGCGCACGCTGAAAGCTGTCAGCATGAAGCAGTACGGACGGCCCTTGGCGTGCCCGTTCAGCTAAGTTAAGGTGGACTCCCCTCACGGACCTCCAACGTGCCTGTGCGAGTTCTCATCGTCGACGATCACACCCTTGTCCGCGCCGGCCTGGCGCGGCTGTTGCAGGGGTTTGCCGACGTGCAGCTCGTCGCCGAGGCCAGCAATGCCGAGCAGGCACTGCAGCTGGCACTGCAGCACGCCCCGGACGTGATCCTGATGGACCTGTCACTGCCCGGCCGCACCGGCCTGGAAGCCCTCAGCGACATCCGCCTGCGCGCCCCTGGCACCCGGGTGGTGATGATGACCATGCACGACGACGCCGCGCACGTGCGCGATGCACTCGATCGCGGTGCGGTCGGGTTCCTGGTCAAGGATGCCGCACCGCAGGAACTGGAACTGGCGCTGCGCGCCGCGCACGCCGGCCAGGTATTCCTGAGCCCGCAGATCTCCGCCAAGATGCTGGCGCCGATGCTTGGGCGCGAGAAACCCACCGGCATCGCCGCATTGTCGCCGCGCCAGCGCGAGATCCTGCGCCGCATCGGCAAGGGCGAGAGCAACAAGGAAATCGCCGCCGACCTCGGCATCAGCGTCAAGACGGTGGAAACCCACCGTGCACGCATGATGGAGTCGCTGGGCTGCCGCCGCGCCAACGACCTGTTGCTGCTCGCCGCGCGCCACCAGCACGAGCTGGAATAAGCGCCAGCCTCGGCGGCGCGAAACGATGGCTGGGTAGAGTGGGCAATTGGCAGAGTCGACTGTTAGTCGACTTTCGCGCGGAGCGCGGGCCTTTTCCTTGGTCTGATCGGAGAGCAGTCGACTAACAGTCGACTCTACCGGCAATCGTCTCTATCAACAGCCGACGCAGCCAACCCACACCCAGCCCCTTCACTGACGACGAATTCCCGTCACCCCGACACGCCCCGACAGGAATCCGTACACGCAGGTCCGCCGCCACTCTTCGTCACCCACGACGAATCAACAACTTGGCGACACTCATCGTCAACATTCCGCGCCAATGTAGGGAATATCCCCACAAGCTGTCGGGATATCCACCAGGGCCCTCAGGAACCCCCCGATTCCGCCCCCGCCGGATCAAAAGCAAGATGCGTTCCACAAGGCGCCGGGGAGCGGTGCCGGGGAACCACGATGAAGGCTGCACTCTCGACCCAGCTGGGCCAACAACTTCACCTCACCCCGCAGTTGCTGCAGTCGATCCGGCTGCTGCAGCTCGACGGCCTGCACCTGGAACAGGAAATCCAGCGGCTGCTGGATTCCAACCCACTGCTGGAGATCGAAGAAGCTGAAGCCCCGGCTGCCGAGTCCACCGATGCCGGCGCCACCACGCTGGAAACGGCCGCCTTCGACGAACTGCCCGAATCCTCGATGTGGGATGTGGCCGGCAGCAGCTGGCAGGACGGCGACGATGACCGCATGGCACGCATCGCGGCCGGCGAATCCAGCGACCCGCAGCTGCGCGTATTGCAGCGTCTTTCGCTGGACATGGATGACCGTGAGCTCGCCGTGGCTGCGTTCTGGCTGGACCATTGCGACGAGGCCGGTTACCTGCAGGCGCCGCTGGCCCAGCTGCAACTGCTGGCCAGCGCCCAGTTCGACATCGCCGCCGATGGCGTGGAAGCCATCCGCCAGCAGCTGCTGCATGGCGAGCCGGCCGGCATGGCCGCACAGGACCTGCGCGAAGGCCTGCAGGCACAGCTGCGCAGCCTGCACGGCGTGGTACCTGCACGCCACCTGGCAGCACGCATCCTCGACGGCGCGCTGGATGCACTGGCCGCGCACGACTACCCCGCCCTCGCCCGCCAGCACGACGCCGAGATCGACGACGTTCGCGAAGCGGTGCGCCTGATCCTGTCACTACAGCCGCGCCCGGGCGACAGCCTGCTGCCGGAACGCAATGCCGTGGTGGTACCGGACGTGGTCGCCTGGCACGCCGATAACCAGTGGAAAGTGGCATTGAACCCCGCCACCAGCCGCCGCGTCTCGATCAACAGCCAGTACGAACAGGCCCTGGCCGAGACCAGCGAGGCCGCCCCGGCGCTGCGCGAAATGCTGCAGGAGGCGCGTTGGTTCAGCCGCGGACTATCGATGCGCTATGACACCCTGCTGCGCACAGCGCGGGTGATCGTCGAACGCCAGGCCGCCTTCCTGGTGCGTGGCGAGGAAGCCATGGCACCGCTGACCCTGAAGGAAGTGGCCGAAGAGATCGGCATGCACGAGTCCACCGTCTCGCGCATCACCACCGGCAAGTTCCTGCAGACCCCGCGCGGCACCTTCGAACTGAAGCACTTCTTCGCCGTGCGCCTGGAAGGCGCCAGCGTCTCCGGCCAGGCCGTGAAGGCCATGGTCCGCCGCCTGATCGACGCCGAACCGGCCGGCCGGCCGCTGGCCGACGAGGCCATTGCCGGCCTGCTGTCGCGCCAGGGGGTGAACATTGCCCGCCGAACCGTCGCAAAATACCGAGAACAACTGGATATCGCCCCGGCCCGTGAACGGCGCCGGCTCAGCGCCAGGCAACCGCAGCTGGCCCGGGTGGGCTGAAAAGGATGTTGGACATGAACAAGCTCACGGTCCTGCTGGTCGATGACCACGAGGGCTTCATCAACGCGGCGATGCGCCATTTCCGCAAGATCGACTGGCTGCAGATCGTCGGCAGTGCCGGCAACGGCCTGGAAGCGATCGAGCGTTCGGAAACGCTGCGCCCGCAGGTGGTGTTGATGGACCTGGCAATGCCGGAGATGGGCGGCCTGCAGGCCACCCGCCTGATCAAGTCGCAGGACGATGCCCCGTACATCGTGATCGCCAGCCACTTCGACGACGTCGAGCACCGCGAACACGCGCTGCGCGCCGGCGCCGACAACTTCGTCAGCAAGCTGTCCTACATCCAGGAAGTCATGCCGATCCTGGAAGGCCTCAGGGAGGATCAGTCGTGAGCGAATCGCGCATCCTGGTGCTGGACAACGACGCCGTGCGCGCAGAGCGCACCGTTGCCCTGCTCGAATTCATGGACTTCAACCCGCGTTGGGTCTCCGACGCGGCCGACTTCGACCTGGGCCGCCAGCGCCAGAACGACTGGATGGCAGTGATCGTCGGCAGCCTGGACGACAGCGCCGCCAGCGCCGCGCTGTACAACTGGCTGGGCGGCAGCAGCCTGCCACCGCCGGTGCTGCTGGCCGATGGCGAAGCCACCGCGTTCGCGCAGCAGCACGGCCTGCATGAAGCCAACATCTGGCCGCTGGAAACCCCGCTGCGGCATACGCAGATGGAAGCCCTGCTGCGTCGCGCCAGCCTCAAGCGCCTGGACGCCGAGCACCAGGCCGGTGCCGTGCAGGAACAGGGCCCGACCGGCCATGGCCCGGCGGTAACCGAACTGCGCACCATGATCGAACAGGTAGCCGCCTTCGACACCACCGTGCTGGTGCTGGGAGAATCGGGTACCGGCAAGGAAGTTGTATCTCGCTCGATCCACCAGCGCTCGCCGCGCCGTGATGGCCCGTTCGTGGCGATCAACTGCGGCGCCATTCCGCCGGACCTGCTGGAAAGCGAGCTGTTCGGTCACGAAAAGGGGGCCTTCACCGGTGCACTGACCGCGCGCAAGGGCCGTTTCGAAATGGCCGAGGGCGGCACCCTGCTGCTCGACGAAATCGGCGACATGAGCCTGCCGATGCAGGTGAAGCTGCTGCGCGTGCTCCAGGAGCGCAGCTTCGAACGCGTGGGTGGCAACCAGACCATCCGCTGCAACGTGCGCGTCGTTGCCGCGACCCACCGCGACCTGGAAACCCGTATCGCCGAAGGCAAGTTCCGCGAGGATCTGTTCTACCGCCTCAACGTGTTCCCGATCGATGTGCCAGCCCTGCGCGAACGCCGCGAAGACCTGCCGGCGCTGGTGGAGACCATCGCCACGCAGCTGGCCCGCACCGGTCGCGGCGAAGTGCGCTTTACCGCCGAAGCGCTGCAGGCACTGGCAGGCTACGAGTGGCCGGGCAACGTGCGTGAGCTGACCAACCTGGTCGAGCGCCTCGCCGTGCTGCATCCGGGTGGCTCGGTACGCGTGCAGGATCTGCCGGCGCGCTACCGTGGCGATGCCGTCCTGGCAGCAGCGGCCGCACCGACACCGGCGCAGCCCATCGCCAGCGAAGAACGCCTGGACCTGCGCAGCTTCTCGTTCCACACCCCGGGGAGCGGCAACCAGCCTGCGCTGGAGCACGGCATCGCCGTCAATCGCCCGGCGGCACCGGTCGCACTGCCCGACGAGGGCATGGACCTGCGCAACCACATGGCCAACATCGAACTGGGCCTGATCAACGAAGCACTGGAACGCACCCAGGGCGTGGTCGCCCACGCCGCCCAGCTGCTCGGCCTGCGCCGCACCACCCTGGTGGAAAAGCTGCGCAAGTACGGCATCGAGCGTGAACAGGCCGAACTGGCCAGCTGAAGCGCGTCACCAGCATGAAGGGGGCACGAACGCCTGGGCTAGCCCGGGCGTTGGTGTTTCCAGTACTCGGGGTCGGATCCCTTTCCACAGGAAAGGGATCCGACCCCTTCTGCATTTGCACGTTTTCCTAAAGACAGCCGAGCCAAACTACGGTGCATTGCGAGGACTTCCCAAGGAGGTCCCACCATGCATCGCCTTACCCTGCTCGCCGCCCTGCTCTGCCCGGCCCTGGCCACCGCCGCCAACTGCACCCTGCCCACCACGCTGGACCAGCGCCAGTTCACCAACCTCAGCGACCCGCTTTACGCACCGGACAACCCCAATGCCGGACGCATGGTGCAGGTCAGCTTTGCCGGTAACCAGTACGTGCTGGACATCCTCGGCGCCGACCTCCGCATCGGCGGCAGTTACCACTACCAGCGCCTGGCCCCGCACATCGCGGAAATCCAGATGACTGAAGCCCACCCCGAAGGACCGGCCCGCTACATCCTGCTGTTGACCTGCCAGACCAATCACCAGGGCCGTTTCATCTACACCCAGCACGACGGCCCTATCGCACCGCGCCAGCGCCAGAATTCCGGCCGTTGGACCCTGCAGCCATAGGCCAGAAAACCGACGCCGGTTAAATGGCGCTTCCAATGGGGTCAGAGCCCGTTGCGTCGCAACGGGATCCGACCCCGTGCCGAACAAAACGTGTCGACCAAGGTCGACACCCACCAAGGGCAGTCCATGCCCGTCCGACAGATCGCGGGAAACTGTCGAAGGCGGGGTGGGTCCGGTTGCGGGGGCGTGAGCGCCATGGATGGCGCGACCGAGGCTACATGGACGTACTTGCGCCGTCCCCCGCAACCGGACCCACCCCGCCACCCCACGGATAGCCCGCCGTTGACGTTGCCGTTGCCGTTGATTCGGCGGGTGCAGGGCGCAGCCCTGCCAGCACACCCAAAACCCTCACTTCACTGAATCGAAAACCGGTTTCGGCACGGCACTTGCACCTGCTCCAGCAGACAACCCCATCCCCTGTTTCTGGAACCGTTGCAGATGTCCCACTCCGTCACGTCGATCCTTTCGCAGATCCGCTCCTATCAGACCCAGATGGGACAGCCGGCGCTCAACCCGCTGGGCGAAACGCCGCGCAGCAACGCCCTGCCTGGCACGGTGCTGGATGCACCGCAGGCCCAGCCGGCCAGCTTCACCGAAACCCTGCGTGGTGCGATTGCCGGCGTCAACGACGCGCAACAGAAATCCGGCGCCCTGGCCAAAGCCTTCGAAATGGGCGACCCCAGCGCCGACCTCGCCAAGGTCATGGTCGCCTCGCAGCAGTCCCAGATCGCCTTCCGCGCCACCGTGGAAGTCCGCAACCGTCTCGTCCAGGCCTACCAGGACGTGATGAACATGCCGCTGTAAGGATAGAACCGCATGGCCCTGTCGCTCTCCAAGGAATCCCTGAACGCCGAAAAGGCGGGCCAGTGGTTCGATCGGCTGCAAAGCCTGCAGATCACCCGTCGGCTCGGACTGATGGCGATGATCGCCGTGGCCGTAGCGGCCGGGCTGTCCGTGTTCTTCTGGTCGCAGAAGCCCGGCATGGTCCCGCTGTATACCGGCCTGGACCAGAAGGCCACCGCTGAAGCGACCGACCTGCTGCGCGCCGCCCAGATTCCGTTCCAGCTGGACCCGGCCACCGGTGGCATCACCGTGCCGGAAAAGAACCTGCACGACGCCCGCCTGAAGCTGGCCGGGTCCGGCCTGACCGACAGCGGCAAACTCGGTTTCGAGCTGATGGAACGCGACCCGGGCTTCGGCGTCAGCCAGTTCGTGGAAAGCGCGCGCTACCAGCATGCGCTGGAAACCGAACTGTCGCGCACCATCAACACGCTGCGCCCGGTGCGCGATTCGCGCGTGCACCTGGCCATTCCCAAGCCCAGCGCGTTCACCCGGCAGCGTGACGTGGCCAGCGCCTCGGTCACCCTGGAACTGCGTGGCGGCCAGCAGCTGGAACGCAGCCAGGTCGACGCCATCGTGCACATGGTCGCCGCCAGCATCCCGGACCTGGCACCGGAACGCGTGACCGTGGTCGACCAGAGCGGCCGCATGCTCAGCGTCAGCGACCCGAACAGTGAGGCCGCGGTCAACGCCGCCCAGTTCGAGCAGGTGCGCCGCCAGGAAACCTCGTTCAACCAGCGCATCCGCGAACTGCTGGAGCCGATGACCGGCCCTGGCCGGGTCAACCCGGAAGTCAGCGTGGACATGGACTTCTCGGTGACCGAGGAAGCCCGCGAACTGTACAACGGCGAGCCGCAGAAGCTACGCAGCGAGCAGATGAGCGAGAACAGCACCACCACGCCGGGTCCGCAGGGCGTGCCGGGGGCCACCAGCAACAGTCCGCCGGGCCAGGCCGCTGCGCCGGCAACCGCACAGACTCCGACCGAAAGCAGCAAGAACGCGACCCGAAACTACGAGCTGGACCGCACCCTGCAGCACACCCGGCAGCCGGCCGGCCGCATCAAGCGCGTGTCGGTGGCGGTGCTGGTGGACAACGTGCCGCGCGCCGGTGCCAACGGCAAGGTTGCACCGCAGCCGCTGTCGGCGGCCGAGCTGACCCGCGTCGAGGCGCTGGTCAAGCAGGCGGTCGGCTTCAACGCCGAGCGTGGCGACACCGTGTCGGTGATGAATGCCCCGTTTGTGCGTGACACCACGCCGGTCGAAGGCCCGGCATGGTGGGAGCTGCCGTGGGTACACGACGCCGGCCGCATGCTGCTGGGTGCCGTGGTGGTGCTGGCGTTGCTGTTCGGCGTGCTGCGCCCTGCACTGCGCGCGATCACCGGCCAGAACAAGAAGAACGACGAGCAGGCACTGGAACCGCATACCGCGGACGTGCAGCTGGTCGATGACGATGGCATGCCGCTGCCGGCGCTGGGCGCCGACCGGGCCAGCCTGGGCGGGCCGGACGCATTGGCTCTGCCGGTGGATTCATATGAGGAACGACTGCGGATGGCGCGTGAAGCCGTGAAGACCGACTCCAAGCGCGTGGCCCAGGTGGTCAAGGGTTGGGTGGCCAATGACTGAAGCACAACTGACCGGCGTGCAGCGCGCCGCCGTACTGCTGCTTTCGCTGGGTGAGCTGGATGCGGCCGAAGTGCTGCGCCACATGGAGCCCAAGGAAGTGCAGAAGATCGGCATCGCCATGGCCACCATGACCGACATCACCCGTGAGCAGGTGGAACGGGTGATGGACCAGTTCGGCCAGGAGCTGGGTTCGAAGACCTCGCTGGGCGTGGGCTCGGACGACTACATCCGCAACATGCTGGTGCAGGCACTGGGCAGCGAAAAGGCCGGCAATCTGATCGATCGCATCCTGCTCGGCCGCAACACCACCGGCCTGGATGCGCTGAAGTGGATGGACCCTCGCGCGGTGGCCGATCTGGTGCGCAACGAGCACCCGCAGATCATCGCCATCGTCATGGCCCATCTGGAAACCGACCAGGCCGCCGACGCGCTGAAACTGCTGCCCGACCGCACCCGCGTCGACGTTCTGCTGCGCATCGCCACCCTCGACGGTATTCCGCCGAACGCACTCAATGAGCTCAACGAGATCATGGAGCGCCAGTTCGCCGGCAACCAGAACCTGAAGTCGTCCAACATCGGCGGCGTGCAGTGTGCGGCCAACATCCTCAACTTCATGGACAGCGGCCAGGACCAGGCCATCCTGGGCGAGATCGCGCGCATCGACGCGCCGCTGAGCAACCGCATCCAGGACCTGATGTTCGTGTTCGACGACCTGGTCGACCTGGACGATCGCGAGATGCAGCTGGTGCTGCGCGAGGTCAGTGGCGAGCGCCTGGGCCTGGCCCTGCGCGGCGCCGACATCAAGGTGCGCGACAAGATCACCCGCAACATGTCGCAGCGCGCGGCCGAGATCCTGCTGGAAGACATGGAAGCACGCGGTCCGGTGCGCCTGTCCGACGTGGAAGGCGCACAACGCGAGATCCTGGCCATCGTCAAGCGCATGGCCGATGAAGGCACCGTCACCATCGGCGGAAGCGCGGAGGCGATGCTGTGAGCAACGTCGTGCGCTGGCTTGCCCCGGACCTGCTGGCCCCGCCCGAACCGGCGCTGGACCAGGAGAGCGCGTTCGAACTCACCGAGCCGGACCCGGAGCACGAACCGGAACCGCCGCTGCACCTGCCCACCCTGGAAGAGATCCAGGCGATCCAGGACAGTGCCGAGAAGGAAGGCTTCCAGCACGGCCATGCGGATGGCTACGGCCAGGGTCAGGCCGAGGTCCGTCGCCTCGCCGCGCAGATCGAGGGCATTCTCGACAACTTCAGCCGCCCGCTGGCGCGACTGGAAAACGAAGTGGTCGGTGCGCTGGGCGAGCTGGCGGTACGCATCGCCGGTGCGCTGGTCGGCCGTGCCTACGAGACCGATCCGGAGCTGTTGGCGCAGCTGGTCGGTGAAGCCATCGACGCGGTCGGTGGCAGCACCCGCGAAGTGGAAGTGCGCCTGCACCCGGACGACATCGCCGCGCTCGCTCCCCTCCTGAACCTGTCGCCGCAGCAGCGCCTGGTACCCGATACCAGCCTCAGCCGTGGCGACCTGCGCGTGCATGCCGAAGCGGTGCGCATCGACGGCACCCTCGAAGCCCGCCTGCGCGGCGCGCTGGACGCTGTGATCCGCCAGACCGGAGCAGGCGCATGACCCCCGAAGCGCAACCGAACCTGCCGCCGGCTGACTGGGCCGTAGCCCGCAACCTGCGCCTGGCCCGTCGCCTGGACGGCCTGCGCGTGGACACCGGGCATGGACGCGGCCTGATCCGCGAGGGCGTGCTGCGCCGGGCAGTCGGTCTGACCCTGGAAGCGGTCGGCTGCGAGGCGCCGCTGGGTGCCAGCTGCAAGGTGGAAGTGGTCGACGGCGGCTGGGTCGATGCCGAAGTGGTCGGCTTCGCCGGTGAACGCACCTACCTGATGCCCAGCGCCGAGCTGCATGGCCTGCTGCCCAATGCACGGGTGGTGCCGTCGGCGCGCCGTGGCGGCGTGGAAGTGGGCGAAGGCCTGCTCGGCCGCGTCATCGACAGCGATGGCGTGCCGCTGGATGGCAAGGGACCGATCCGCGCCGAAGGCCATGTCGGCATGGCGGGTGTCTCGATCAATCCGCTGGCGCGCGAACCCATTACCCAGCCGCTGGACGTGGGCGTGCGCGCGATCAACGCGCTGCTGCCGATCGGCCGTGGCCAGCGTGTCGGCCTGTTCGCCGGCTCCGGCGTCGGCAAGTCGACGCTGCTCGGCATGATGACCCGTTACACCGCCGCCGACGTGATCGTGGTCGGCCTGATCGGTGAGCGTGGCCGCGAAGTACGCGATTTCGTCGAGACCACGCTGGGCGAGGAAGGCCTGCGCCGCGCCGTGGTGGTGGCCAGTCCCGCCGACCGGCCGCCATTGGCGCGACTGCACGGCGCCTACCGCGCTACCGCCATCGCCGAATGGTTCCGCGACCAGGGCCTGAACGTACTGCTGCTGATGGATTCGCTGACCCGCTTCGCGCAGGCGCAGCGCGAGATCGGACTGTCGGTTGGTGAACCGCCGACCACCCGCGGCTACCCGCCTTCGGTGTTCGCCAAGCTGCCGGCGCTGGTCGAACGCGCCGGTAATGGTGCCAAGGGCCGTGGCTCGATCACCGCGTTCTACACCGTGCTGACCGAAGGCGATGATCCGCAGGATCCGATCGCCGATGCGGCGCGCGCGATCCTCGATGGCCACATCCTGCTGTCGCGCCGCGTGGCCGACAGCGGCCTGTATCCGGCCATCGACGTCGAATCGTCGGTCAGCCGCGTGGTCACGGAAATCGCCGACGAGCCGTGGCGCCTACGCATCCGCAAGTTGAAGCGACTGGTCTCGGCCTATTCGGCCAACCGTGACCTGATCGCCATCGGTGCCTATCAGCGCGGCAACGACGCGGCCACCGACGAAGCCCTGGAACGCTGGCCGGAAATCATGGAATTCCTCGGCCAGGACGTTGCCAAGGCCGCAGATCTCCCGCACAGCCAGGCGGCGCTGCAGCGCCTGGTGGAACAAGAGAGTTAAGCCATGAACCAGTCCAAGCGCATCGATCCCCTGCTCAAGCGGGCCCAGGAACACGAGGATGCCGTCGCTCGCGATCTGGCCGAACGCCAGACCGTGCTCGACACCCATCTGTCGCGCCTGGATGAACTGCGCCGCTATGCCGAGGAGTATGCGAACGCGCAGATGGCGGCCACCAGCCCGGCACAGCTGCTGAACCGTCGCGCCTTCCTCGATCGCCTGGACAGCGCGGTCGAACAGCAGCAGGCAACGGTCAATGGCAACCGCGAAAAAGTGGAAGCCGAGCGCGCCCGGTTGATCCTGGCCAGCCGGGACAAGGCCGTGCTGGAACAGCTGGCGGCCAGCTACCGCGCGCAGGAGAAGGTGGTGACCGACCGCCGCGACCAGCGCGAGATGGACGACATCGGCGCACGCCGTGCACGCCTGGCGCAGGCCGAGGACCACGAAGACGGTGAGCAGGGAGGCCGCACGTGATGCCCGCGCCGCTCGCCAGCAGCGCCAACGCGCAGGCACAGAACACCGGCAATGGCAGCGCGCGCGCGCCGCGCACTGACAGCGGCAAGGACTTCGGCCAGCTGCTGCAGGGTGGCACGCCGGGCCCGGACACGCCCGCGGCCGCCAGTACCTCATCGCCATCGTCGACAACACCAACGCCCACGCCGTCTGCGACCGCGGATGCCGACGGGCGGACGCCCGCCGAACGCAAGGCGGGCAGCGACGCTGCAACCGAAGACGCCACGGCAACGGCACCCGCAGCGCCTGCCATTGCCGGCACCGACAAGGACAAAGCGGCCACGACCGAGGATGCGCCGTGGCCACCGCTGGGCCTGGCCGGGCTGGTGCTGGCGGTGCCGACGCTGGCCGACCCGCCTGCAACGCTGCCAACAACGGCCACGCCTGTGCTTGGCGACGACGCTGGCGCCCTGCCCGCCGCAGCCGGCGCGGCGTTGCCGACGGCTGCGGCAACGGCATCCAGCGCCATCGCCACGGCAGCGCCCGACGGCAAGCCTCTGGCGGCCAGCGCCGACGACGCCACCACCCTGCCGCTGCCGGAGATTATCCTGCCGGCGGGCAAGCGCGGTGACCGCGGCGAAGGCAGCGATCTGGCCGCCATCGGTGACCGTACTCCTGTCCCCCTGCTGCATGCACCGGCAACTGCTGCCGTGCAGGATCTGAAGGCCGCGCTGGCCACCGGCAATGCCATCTTCAACGGCGAACCGACGCCGAAGCCGGTGCTCGGTGACGATGGCTTCGACCAGGCCATCGGCGCGCGCCTGGGCTGGCTGGCCGACCAGAAGATCGGCCACGCCCACATCCGACTGAGCCCGGATGACATGGGCCCGGTCGATGTACGCCTGCAGTTGAACGGCGACAAGGTGCACGCCAGCTTCAGCAGCCCGCACGTGGATGTGCGCCAGGCGCTGGAAAGCAGCCTGCCGCGCCTGCGTGAACTGCTGGGCGAGCAGGGTTTCCAGCTGGCGCACGCCGATGTTGGTCATCAGGCCCCCGGCGGTGACGGCAATGCGTCGGGCCAGGCCGGTAGCGGCAGCATGGCGGGTGACGGAGAACCGTCGCCGGGCGACGCCAGCATGTCGTCCGCCCAGCTGATCCGCCAGCGCGGGCTGCTGGACGCGTACGCCTGACCGCGGTGGCGCCGGGCCATGCCCGGCGAGCGCGAAGCGCGGATATCTTCCGCCGGGCATGGCCCGGCGCTACCGATGCAGGCCTCCGACGGAATTCCGTCGCACCCCTCTGCCCCGGCTCCGGCACGCCCCTTGCATATCCCGGTGAAGCAACCCTCAGGAGCTTCACCCCGTGGCCGCAGCCGCTGACAAAACCAAGAAGACCGCCGAGAAGGACAAGGCCGCCAAGCCGCGTAGTCCGATCCTGATCACCGCACTGGTGGCCGTACTGGCCGCCGCTGCCGCCGGTGGCGGCGTGTGGTTCTTCACCCAGTCCAAGCAAGAAGACAAGGCCGCACCGGCGCCGAAGAAGGCCGCTGCTCCGGCGCCGGCGCAGTACTTCGCATTGGATCCGGCCTTCGTGGTCAATCTCAACGGACCGGTCGATGGCCCGCGCTACCTGCAGCTGGAAGTGCAGCTGATGACCCGCGACCCGGCCGCGCTGGAAGCGATCAAGACCCATGCCCCCGCCATCCGCGCCCGCCTGCTGATGCTGTTCTCGCAGGTCAGCCCGGACCAGATCGCCGACATCGCCGGCAAGCAGAAGCTGCAGGCCACCTCGCTGGCCGAAGTGCAGAAAGTGCTCAAGGCGGAGACCGGCAGCAACGGTGCCGACGATCTGTTGTTCACCAGCTTCGTGACCCAGTAAGGGCCCACCGATGAATGATCTGCTGTCCCAGGACGAGATCGATGCCCTGCTCCACGGCGTGGACAATGGTGCAGTCGAGACCGATGCGGAACCGCCTACGGGCGAAGCACGTTCGTACGACTTCGCAAGCCAGGACCGGATCATCCGCGGTCGCATGCCGACCCTGGAAATGGTCCACGAGCGCTTCGCGCGCCTGTGGCGGATCGGCCTGTTCAACCTGATCCGGCGCTCGGCCGAGCTGTCGGTGCGCGGCATCGAACTGATCAAGTTCAACGACTACATGCACTCGCTGTATGTGCCGACCAACCTGAACCTGATCCGCTTCAAGCCGCTGCGTGGCACCGGCCTGATCGTGTTCGAGCCGACCCTGGTGTTCGCCATCGTCGACAACTTCTTCGGCGGCGACGGGCGCTACCCGACCCGTATCGAAGGCCGCGAGTTCACCGCCACCGAAATGCGGGTGATCCACCTGCTGCTGAAGCAGACCTTCGCCGACCTGCGCGAGGCCTGGGCACCGGTGATGGATGTCGACTTCGAGTACATCAACTCGGAGATCAACCCACACTTCGCCAACATCGTGACGCCGCGCGAGTACGTGGTGGTGTGCCGCCTGCATGTCGAGCTCGACGGCGGTGGTGGCGACATCCACGTCACCCTGCCGTATTCGATGCTGGAGCCGATCCGCGAGCTGCTCGACGCTGGCATCCAGAGCGACCGCAACGACCGCGACGAGAGCTGGGGCCAGACCCTGCGCGAACAGCTCAACATCGCCGAGGTGACCCTGTCCAGCGTGCTGGCCAGCAAACGCATGACCCTGCGCGACCTGACCCAGCTGAAGGTCGGCGACATCCTGCCGATCGAGCTGAGCCCGCAGGTGCCGTTGTGCGTGGAGAACATCCCGGTGTTCACCGGCGAGTTCGGCATCGCCAACGGCATGAACGCCGTGAAGATCACCGCTACCCATCCGCCGGGCACCCGTCCGCGCGTACCCGTCATCCAGGAAGACCCGCAATGAACGATATCGACGCCCTCGAACCGACCCCGGCCCAGTTCAGCAGCCTGCAGGCCGATGAAGCGAACGGTCCGGACCTGAACCTGGACGTGATCCTCGATGTGCCGGTGACCCTGTCGCTGGAAGTCGGTCGTGCCCGCCTGCCGATCCGCAACCTGCTGCAGCTCAACCAGGGCTCGGTGGTGGAACTGGAACGCGGCGCCGGCGAGTCACTGGACGTGTTCGTCAATGGCACCCTGATCGCCCATGGCGAGGTGGTGGTGATCAACGACCGCTTCGGCGTGCGCCTGACCGACGTAGTCAGCCCGAGCGAGCGGATCCGGAGACTGCGTTGAGCCTGCTGTCCTCCACCCTGCTGGCGGTCGGCAAGACCGCCGCCCCGATCGGCCCGCAGGTCGGCCAGCACGCGGCCGCCGCACCGAGCCTGTTCGGCGCGGTGCTGGCGTTGCTGGCCGTGCTGGCGCTGGTCATCGGCCTGGGCTGGGTGCTCAAGCGCCTGCCCGGCAGCGGCTTCCGCCCGGCCGAAGGCATGAAGCTGGTGGCCAGCCTGAGTGTCGGCGCCAAGGAGCGCGTGGTGGTGGTGGAGGTCAACGGCCAGCAACTGCTGCTGGGCGTGACGGCTGGCGGCATCAATACCCTGCACACCCTGCCCGAACCGCTGCCGCCGCCGGCCCCGGTGCGCGTGCCGGACTTCAAGAACCTGCCGAATTTCGCCCAGCTGCTGCAGCAGCGGCTGCGCAAGGATCCCTGACATGCGTGTCACCCGTACCCGTCTTGCCACCCTGATGCCGTGGCTGCTGATGCTCGCCCTGTGCCTGTTGCCGGCGCTGGCCTTCGCCGCGCCCGGTGCGCCGACCACGCCGCTGCCGGACATCAACGTCGGCAAGATCGGCGGTGCACCGGTCAGCCTGCCGCTGCAGACCCTGCTGCTGATGACCGCGATCACCCTGATCCCGTCGATGCTGCTGGTGCTGACCTCGTTCACCCGCATCATCATCGTGCTGGGCCTGCTGCGCCAGGCACTGGGCACCGGGCAGACGCCGTCCAACCAGGTGCTGCTGGGCCTGGCCCTGTTCCTCACCGCCATGATCATGCTGCCGACCTGGGACAAGGCCTGGAGCACCGGCATGGCGCCCTACCTCAATGGCGAGATCGACTTCCAGACCGCCTGGACGCTGACCACGTCGCCGCTGCGCGCCTTCATGCTGGCGCAGATCCGCGAGACCGACCTGATGACCTTCGCCGGCATCGCCGGGCACGGCACCTACGCCAGCCCCGACGCGATCCCATTCCCGGTGCTGGTCGCATCGTTCGTGACCAGCGAACTGAAGACCGCCTTCGAGATCGGCTTCCTGATCTTCATTCCGTTCGTGATCATCGATCTGGTCGTGGCCAGCGTGCTGATGTCGATGGGCATGATGATGCTGTCGCCGATGCTGGTCTCTGCACCGTTCAAGATCCTGCTGTTCGTGCTGGTGGATGGCTGGGTGCTGACCGTGGGTACGTTGGCGGCGAGCTTCAATCCGGCCTGATATCCCCCGTAAAGCGCAGTCGGGCATGGCTCGACTCTACATAAGCAGATGGAACCCGAATGTCTCCCGAACTTGCCTTGACCGAACTGCGTGGCGGCCTGATCACCGTGTTGTGGGTAGCCGGCCCACTGCTGCTCACCGTGCTGGTGGTAGGCGTGGTGGTGGGCGTGGTGCAGGCTGCGACCCAGCTCAACGAACCGACCATCGCCTTCGTTGCCAAGGCGGCAGCACTGACTGCGGTGCTGTTCGCACTGGGCAGCCTGCTGATCGGCCACCTGGTTGAATTCACCACGCTGCTGTTCCAGCGCATCCCACACCTGATCGGCTAGGACACGCGCTTCGATGGACGCCGCCACCCAGATGGCTGCCGATGGGCTGAACGCCTTCGGCATGATCGGCACCGTGCTGTGGACCATGCTGCGCATCGGCGCGGTGGCCATGGCCATGCCGATGGTCGGCACCCGCGCCGTCCCGGCACGGGTGCGCGTGGTGCTGGCCGGCACCCTGGCCATCGCGTTGGCACCCCTGCTGCCGCCGGTACCGGACTGGACCGGTTTCGATGCCGCCACGGTGCTGACCATCGCCCGCGAGCTGGCCATCGGCGTATCCATCGGCTTCCTGCTGCGGCTGGTGTTCGAGGCCGGCGCGATGGCCGGCGAACTGATCGCCCAGGGCACCGGCCTGGCCTTCGCACAGATGAGCGACCCGCTGCGTGGCGGTACCTCCGGCGTCATCGGCCAGTGGTTCTACCTGCTGTTCGGCCTGCTGTTCTTCACCGCCAACGGGCACCTGGCGCTGATCTCGCTGGTGGTGGACAGCTATCGGGCGCTGCCGATTGGCGCTCCGCTGCCGGACCCGCACGCATTCTTCAGTATTGCTCCAACCTTCCTGCTGACCGTACTGCGCGGCGCATTGACCCTGGCCATTCCACTGATCGTGGCAATGCTGGCGGTGAACCTGGCGTTCGGCGTGCTGGCGCGCGCCGCGCCGGCGCTGAACCCGATCCAGCTCGGCCTGCCGGTCTCGCTGCTGCTGGGCCTGTTCCTGCTGGCCCTGCTGGCCGGTGAAATGGGCCCGCCGGTACAGCGCCTGTTCGACGCCGCCTTCCAGGCTGCGGACGCGGTCACACACTGACCGGATCATCACGTTTTACTGCTTGCCCTTCCCCCGGGTCTGCGCGTTAGAGTGAATGCGCGGCAACCGGGGGGATGCCGCACGTGGCCGGCGCCCTGCGCCGGCCTGCCTCATGCATGCCCCACCGTAGTTTCCGTCGACAGGCAGGTCCGGGAGACTGACGAATGCTGGTAGGCACGTACAACCCGTGGCTGGTGGCGATCTCGCTGCTGGTCGCCGTGATGGCCTCATACACCGCGTTGGCGATGGCAGGGCGCACGGTCACCGCACCCGGCAAGGGCGCGGCCTGGTGGTGGCGCATCGGCGGCGGCTTCGCCATGGGCCTGGGCATCTGGTCGATGCACTTCATCGGCATGCTTGCCTTCGACCTGCCGATTCCGCTCGGCTACGACCTGCCGATCACCCTGCTTTCCCTTGCACTGGCCATCGCCTCGTCGGTGTTCGCGCTGTGGCTGGTCTCGTTGCGTACGCTGCCGCACCCACGGCTGGCCGGTGGCGCCCTGCTGATGGGCACCGGCATCGCCGGCATGCACTACGTCGGCATGGCCGCGATGCGCATGCAGCCGGGCATCGACTACGACCCGGGCTGGCTGCTGTTCTCGCTGATGGTCGCCGTGGCCGCCTCCTGGACTGCGCTGTACGTGGCGTTCCGCCTGCGTGCGCAGCGTACCCGTGTCGGCGACCGCCTGGCCGCCGCCGGCCTGCTTGGCCTGGCCATCGTCGGCATGCACTACACCGGCATGGCGGCCGCGCGTTTCCCGGAAGGCAGCATCTGCGGCGCGGCGGTTGGCGATGGCCTGCAGAGCGAATGGCTGGCGATGCTGGTGGTGATGCTGACCGTGGCGATCCTGGCCGTGGTGCTGGTGGTGTCATGGCTGGACCAGCGCGTGGAGGCGCAGCTGCTGCGCCTGCGCAATTCGCTGCTGAGCACCTCGTTGACCGACGCCCAGCAGGAGTTGACCCAGGCCGCACTGCACGACCCGCTGACCCGCCTGCCCAACCGTCTGCTGCTGCAGCGTCGGATCGTGCAGGCGCTGGCCGAGGCCGAACAGGGCGGCAGCCGATTCGCGGTGATGTTCATGGACCTGGATGGCTTCAAGCAGGTCAACGATGCTTACGGCCATCAGGCCGGCGATGCGCTGCTGGTGGCCGTGGCCGAGCGCACCCGACTGCTGTTGCGGCCCAACGACATGCTGGCGCGACTGGGCGGCGACGAGTTCGTGCTGGTGGTGCGCATCGAGCACGATGAAGACCTGCCGACGCTGGCCCGGCGCATCCTGCAGGCGGTCGGCAGCGGCCCCCTGCTGCCGGACAACGAACTGCAGGTGACCGCCAGCATCGGCGTGGCGATCTGTCCGGACCACGCTGCCAGCGAGCGGCAGCTGATGGCCTTTGCCGATGCCGCGATGTACCAGGCCAAGGAATCCGGACGCAACGCCTTCGTGCTGTTCGCCGATTGGATGAATGATAGCGCCGAACAACAGTTCCGGCTGCTGGCCGACCTGCGCCGGGCCATCGGCAGCGAGCAGCTGTTCCTCAACTACCAACCCAAGATCCGCGTGGCCACGCAGAAGGTGGCCGGCGCCGAGGCACTGATCCGTTGGCGGCACCCAGAACATGGCCTGATCCCGCCGGATCGGTTCATCCGCCTGGCCGAGCGCAGCGGCGCGATCAACGACATCGGCCGCTGGGCGCTGGACCAGGCCTGCCAGCAGTTGCGTCGCTGGCACGATGCCGGGCATGAAGGCTGGTCGATGTCGGTGAACCTGTCGCCGGTGCAGTTCAGCTCACCGCACCTGCTGCAGGATGTGCGTGAAGTGATCGAACGCTACAACATTGCCCCGCGCCACCTTGTGCTGGAGATCACCGAAAGCACGGTGATGCGCGATACCGATACCAGCCTGCGCCTGCTGCAGGCGCTTTCGGCACTGGGCGTGGGCATCTCCATCGATGACTTCGGCACCGGCTACTCCAGCCTGCTGTACCTGAAGCGGCTGCCGGCCACCGAAATCAAGATCGACCACGCCTTCGTGCGCGACCTGGAGCACAGCGCCGAGGACGTGGTGATCGTCTCGGCAATCGTGGCGCTGGGCCACGCGCTGGACATGGACATCGTCGCCGAAGGCGTGGAAACCGCCGCCCAGCGCGCCTACCTGGAGCGGCTGGGCTGCGACTACCTGCAGGGCTATCTGCTCGGTCGCCCGGTCGATGCCGCCCGCTTCATGCAGCTGCACGACCTGCCCCGGCCTCGGGTGGAGCTGGCGCAGAGCCCGCCGACGCAGCACCCGCCGGGGTAAATCCAGGCTGCGCTCCCACCTGCACTTGCTCTGGTAGATGCCAACCTTGGTTGGCACATGAACCCATCACGGAACACTTCTTGCACGCGCCCCGGCACCTCCTGCCGCAGTGCCCGTGATGTCCGAAGACGAATCCGCCGGCGAAAAGACCGAACAACCTACCGAAAAACGCCTGCGCGATGCCCGTGAACAGGGCAACCTGCCGCGCTCGCGCGAGCTCGGCACGGCCGCCGTGTTCGGCGCTGGCGTACTGGCGGTGATGGCCATGAGCGGTTCGATCGGCCGCGGCGCCAGCGCCTGGATGAAGCACGCGCTCAGCCCCGAACAGAGCCTGCGGCAGAACCCGAAGGAACTGTTCGGCCACTTCGGCGACCTGCTGCTGCAGTTCATGCTGGTGATCGCGCCGCTGGTGCTGGTCTGCCTGCTGGCCAGCTTCGTCGCGCCACTGCTGATGGGTGGCCTGCGCTGGTCGCAGAAGGCGATGCTGCCGGACATCAACCGCATGAACCCGATGAGCGGGCTCAAGCGCCTGTACGGCCCGGAGGCCATCGCCGAGTTCACCAAGTCGCTGTTGCGCGTGGCTTTTGTCGGCGTTGCCGCCGGGCTGGTGGTATGGACCGGCTTCGACACCCTGCGCGGCCTGATCCACCACCCGCTGGAGACCGCCATCACCGACGGCCTCAGCTTCACCCTGCGCCTGCTGCTGGCCACCGCCGGCGCGATGCTGGTGCTGGCGGCCATCGACGCCCCGTACCAGCGCTGGAACTGGATGCGCAAGCTGAAGATGACGCGTGAAGAGCTGCGCCGGGAAATGAAGGAAAGCGAGGGCAGCCCGGAGGTAAAGGGCCGCATCCGCCAGCTGCAGCAGCAGATGGCCAACCGCCGGATGATGGAGGCGGTCCCCACTGCCGATGTGGTGGTGGTCAATCCGACCCACTATGCGGTGGCCCTGAAGTACGAGGGCGGTGCCATGAACGCTCCCAAAGTGGTCGCCCTGGGCGTGGACGAGACCGCCCTGCGCATCCGTGAAGTGGCCGATGGCAACAAGGTCGCCATCGTCTCGGCGCCGCCTTTGGCACGCGCCTTGTATCGGGAAGGCCAACTCGGAAAGGAAATCCCCGTGAGACTGTATTCGGCCGTGGCCCAGGTCCTGTCCTACGTCTACCAGCTGCGCGCCTGGCGCACTGGCCCGATGCCGGACAGCCCGCACATCCAGGTGGATGAATTCGGCAAGGGAGGCCGCCCGTGAGCGCCCAGCCCTCCCCCGGCTTCAACACCCGCCGCGCCCTGGAAATGATCCGCCAGGGCCTTGGCGCGCCGCTGATCGTGCTGGCACTGCTGGCCATGGTCGTGGTGCCGCTGGCCGCGCCGGTGCTCGATGCGCTGTTCACCTTCAACATCGCCATCTCGCTGATGGTGCTGCTGGCGGTGGTCTACGTGAAGCGCCCGCTGGACTTCACAATCTTCCCGATCGTGCTGCTGGTCACCACCATGCTGCGGCTGGCGCTGAACGTGGCCTCCACCCGCGTGATCCTGCTCAACGGCCAGAACGGCCATGACGCGGCCGGCAAGGTCATCGCCGCCTTCGGCGAGTTCGTGATCGGTGGCAACTACGCGGTCGGCATCGTGGTGTTCGCGATCCTGACCATCATCAACTTCGTGGTCATCACCAAGGGTGCCGGCCGCGTCTCGGAAGTGACCGCGCGCTTCATTCTGGACGCCATGCCCGGCAAGCAGATGGCGATCGACGCCGACCTCAACGCCGGTTTGCTGACGCGTGAAGAAGCCAAGCTGCGCCGCGAGGAAGTGCGCGAGGAAGCCGACTTCTACGGCGCGATGGACGGTGCCAGCAAGTTCATCCGTGGTGATGCCATCGCCGGCATCCTGATCCTGTTCATCAACATGCTGGGCGGCCTGGCCGTGGGTGTGCTGCAGCATGGCATGCCGTTCGGCGATGCCGCTGCGACCTACACGCTGCTGTCCATCGGTGACGGCCTGGTGGCGCAGCTGCCGGCGCTGCTGGTCTCCAGTGCGGTGGCGATGCTGGTCACCCGCGCCTCGCGCTCGCAGGACATGGCCCAGGCGATGAGCGGCCAGGTGTTCGGCCAGTACCGTGCGCTGGCGATCACCGCCGGCATCCTCGGCGTGGTCGGCCTGGTGCCGGGCATGCCCAACGTCGCTTTCCTGACGCTGGCCGCGATCCTGGGCTTCATCGCCTGGAAGCTGTACCGGAAGAGCAAGCTGCCGGCTGCCGATGCCACCGCCGGCAGCAGTGACGCCGCCGCACTCACTGCACTGGGCCGTCCGGCCGCACCCGCGGCCACCGCCGAACTGAGCTGGGACGAGCTGCGCCCGGTCGATCCGCTGGGCCTGGAGGTTGGCTATCGCTTGATCCCGCTGGTGGACAGCAACCAGGGCGGCGAACTGATGGCGCGGATCAAGGGCGTGCGCCGCAAGCTGACCCAGGACGTCGGCTTCCTGATCCCGTCGGTGCACATCCGTGACAACCTGGAACTGCCGGCCAATGGCTACCGCGTGCTGGTGCACGGCGTGCCGGTGGCCACCGCCGAGATCCATCCGGACCGTGAGCTGGCGCTGGACCCGGGCAGCGCGCTCGGTGCGCTGGAAGGCATCGCCGGCAAGGACCCCGCCTTCGGCCTGGACGCGACCTGGATCCAGCCGCACCAGCGTGCGCAGGCCGAGACGCTGGGCTACACCGTGGTCGATCCGGCCACCGTGGTCGCCACCCACCTCTCGCACCTCATCCGCGAACACGCGCCGGAACTGCTCGGCCACGAAGAAGTGCAGCACCTGCTGGCCAACCTGGCCAAGAGCGCGCCCAAGCTCGTCGAAGATCTGACGCCGAAGGCACTGCCCCTGTCGGCGGTGGTGCGCGTGCTGCAGAACCTGCTGGTCGAGCGCATTCCAATCCGCCAGCTGCGCAAGATCGCCGAAGCGCTGGTTGAACACGCGCCCAGCAGCCAGGACCCGGCCGTGCTGACTGCGGCCGTGCGCACCGCACTGGGTCGTTTCATCGTGCAGGAGATCGCCGGAATGTCGGCGGAGCTGCCGGTGTTCACGCTCAACCCACAATTGGAACGTGTCTTGCAGGAGTCCACGCAGGGCAACGGCGCCGCGCTGGAACCCGGACTCGCTGAGCGACTGCACCAGAGCCTGGCCGAATGTGTCAGCAAGCAGGAAGCGCGCAACGAGCCCGCGGTCGTGCTGGTACCTGGCCCGGTGCGCGCCGCGCTGGCCCGCCTGGTCCGCCACAGCGTTCCGTCGCTGTCGGTCCTGGCCTACAGCGAGGTGCCGGAGGACAAGCGCCTGAAGCTGGTCGGAACGATCAGCTGACGCCGCCCTCCGATGCGCCAGAAAACAGACACCACTTTCGAACCAACGCAACAGACAGATACCAAGGGGAACCCGCACCGTGCAGACCACCGACCACCCGAGTTCTCCGACCGCCACCCCGCCGTCTTCGTCCCGTGACCACAGCATGAAAATCAAACGATTCGTCGCCGCCGACATGCGCTCGGCCATGAACCTGGTGCGCAAGGAACATGGTCCTGACGCCGTGATCCTGTCCAACCGCCGGATCGAGGAAGGCATCGAGATCGTCGCCGCCGCCAACTACGATGAGAGTGCCGTGCAGCGCGCACTGGAAGCCTCGCGTCGTGACATCGCCCCGCTGCCGGCACCGAAGCCGCGCACCGCCGCCGATGCGGTGATCGCTGCTGTGACCCGTCGCCGCAGTGCCACCCCGGCACCAGAGCCGGTGGCTGCGACCACCTCGGCCGTTGCCGCGCTGGCCCGCGCTGCCGTCGGTGCCACCGGCCGCACCCTGGACAGCGCCGACGAGATCGTGCCGACCCGCGGCAGCACCGGCTTCGCCGCAACCCTGGCCCGCGCTGCCGTCAACGAACCGGCGCGTGCGGAACAGGCCTTCGGCCCGTTCGCGGATGCCGTCGCCGACGCTGCCGCCACACCCGCCGCGATCGCGACGGCCAACCGTGCCCGCTTCCAGATCGATCCGCCGCATGCCGAGCACCAGCAAGGCCCGGCCCCGGCCGTGCAGCCGCCGCCGCTGCCGGCCAGCGTTGTGGCCGATGCGCAGTCGCAGACCTTCGCCGACGAACCGTCGCTGGCGGACGCAACCGTCGACGCCGCCCCGGAACCGACCCTTGCACCGCCCCCGGTGCTGACCGTGGTCGCCCAGGACGATGCCGAGATCCGACAGCTGCGCCAGGAAGTGGCCGGCATGCGCCAGGTGATCGAGCGCGAAATGAACCGCTTCACCGACGAGCGCCTGCGTGGCTGCCCGGTGCGCGCCACTGCACTGGACCTGATGGACGAGTACGGCTTCGACGCTGGCCTGGCCCGCGACGTGGCAATGCAGATCCCGCTGGAGACCGATGCCCACCGCGGCCGCGGCCTGATGCTGGGCCTGATCTCGCGCAAGCTGCCGATCGCCCCGGTCGACCCGCTGGAGGAAGGCGGCGTGATCGCCCTGGTCGGCCCGACCGGCGCCGGCAAGACCACCACCATCGCCAAGCTGGCCTCGCGCTTCGCCGAGAAGCACGCACCGCGCGATGTCGCCCTGGTCACCACCGACACCACCCGCATCGGTGCGCGTGAGCAGCTGTACGGTTACGGCCGCCAGCTCGGCATCGCGGTGCACGAGGCCAACAGCGGCACCGACCTGGACCAGCTGCTGGAACGCTTGAAGGACTACAAGCTGGTGCTGATCGACACCGCCGGCCTGGGCCCGCGCGACCGCGCACTGGCCGCCCAGCTGCAGTGGCTGCGTGCCGCCCGCCAGGTCCGCACCCTGTTGGTGCTGCCGGCCAACACCAGCTTCGGCGACATGGACGAGGTGGTCCGCCGCTTCGGCGCGGCCAACCTGCAGGGCCTGGTGCTGAGCAAGCTGGACGAGACCGGCCGCTTCGGCAACGCCCTGTCGGTGGCCGTGGACCACGCCCTGCCGATCACCTGGGTGACCGACGGCCAGGACGTTCCGGAGGACCTGCACCGGGCCAGTGCAGCCAATCTCGTACTTCGCCTTGAAGATTTGCGCCGCGCGGCCGATATGCCCTGCAACCCGGAGTTGAACCATGCCGTCGCGTGAGTACGCCAAGCTGACCAAGACCTTCCCGCTGTCGGCCACCCGCAGCGAGCCGCTCGGCCCTGTGCGCACCATTGCGGTCACTGGCGGCAAGGGCGGCGTGGGCAAGACGAATGTGTCCGCCAACCTGGCGGTGGCACTGGCCGGCATGGGCAAGCGCACGCTGCTGCTGGACGCCGACCTCGGCCTGGCCAACATCGACGTGATCCTGGGCCTGGACCCCACCTTCACGCTGGCCGACCTGGTCGCCGGCCGCTGCTCGCTGGATGACGTCATCGTCGAAGGCCCGAACGGCGTGCTGGTGGTCCCGGCCGCGTCCGGCCGCCGCCACATGGCCGAGCTGGCCCCGGCCGAGCACGTCGGCCTGGTCAACGTGTTCTCCGAGCTGGAACGCGAGTTGGACATCATGGTGGTGGACACCGCCGCCGGCATCAACGATGGCGTATTGACCTTCTGCCAGGCCGCACAGGACACCGTGGTGGTGGTCTGTGACGAGCCGGCCTCGATCACCGACGCCTACGCACTGATCAAGGTGCTGTCGCGCGAGCGTGGCGTGGACCGCATCCAGGTGGTGGCCAACATGGTGCGCGATCCCAACGAGGGCCGCGTGCTGTACGAAAAGCTGACCCGTGTCTGCGAGAAGTTCCTCGCCGATGTCTCGCTGAACTACCTCGGCTGCGTGCCGCAGGACGATTGGCTGCGCCTGTCGGTGCAGCGCCAGCAGCCGGTGGTGAAGGCCTATCCGTCCAGCCCGGCCGCGCTGGCCATCACCGAGATCGCGCGCCGTACCGCGCGCTGGCAGGCGCCGACCGAACCGCGTGGCGGCGTCGAGTTCTTCCTCGAACGCATCCTCAAGCAGCGTGGGGTGACGGCATGAAAGGCGCAGCCCAGTACAGGGAAGTGCAGCGCTCGGCGGCGAACGAAGTCATCGCCCAGCATTCGGACCTGGTGCGGCGCATCGCCCACCACCTGGCCGCGCGCCTGCCGGCCAGCGTCGAGGTCGATGACCTGATCCAGGCCGGCATGATGGGCCTGATCGAAGCCTCGCGCAGCTACGACGCCGACCAGGGCGCCTCGTTCGAGACCTATGCGTCGATCCGCATCCGCGGCTCGATGATCGACGAGATCCGCCGTGGCGACTGGGTGCCCCGCTCCGTCCACCGCCGCGCTCGTGATGCCGCCGCCACCATCCGCCGCCTGGAGCAGAGCAGCGGCCGCGCCGCCAGTGCCACCGAAGTGGCCGCGGCGATGGAAATGCCGCTGCCCGAATACCTGAGGCTGATGGAAGACGCCGCACGTGGCCAGGTGCTGAGCCTGGAGTCGCGCATCGAAGACCAGGGCGAGCTGGACACGGTCACCCAGGGTGGCCCGACCCCGCAGCAGGTGCTGGAGCGCGGCGAGTTCGGCCGCGAGCTGGGCAAGGCGATCGGCCACCTGCCCGAGCGCGAGCAGCTGGTGCTGTCGCTCTACTACGAGCAGGAGCTGAACCTGAAGGAGATCGGCGCGGTGCTTGGCGTGAGTGAATCGCGGGTCTGCCAGATCCACGGCCAGGCAGTGCTGCGCCTGCGTGGTCGACTGAAGATTTTCGAGGCGGCGGACGCCGGCCTGGAAGAATGAACATGCCCGAGGCGGCTGCCCCCGGCCGCCCGGACTGAACAACAAAGGAACTCTGCTTTGAACAAGAACATGCGCATCCTGATCGTCGACGACTTCTCGACCATGCGTCGGATCGTCAAGAACCTGCTGGGCGATCTGGGCTTCACCAATACCGCCGAAGCCGAGGACGGGCATGCCGCGCTGTCGCTGCTGCAGAGCCAGCCGTTCGATTTCGTGGTCACCGACTGGAACATGCCGGTGATGACCGGCATCGAACTGCTCAAGGCGATCCGCGCCGATGCCAAGCTGAAGACACTGCCGGTGCTGATGGTGACGGCCGAAGCCAAGCGCGAGCAGATCATCGAAGCCGCCCAGAGCGGCGTGAACGGCTACATCATCAAGCCGTTCACCGCGCAGACCCTGGAAGAGAAGCTCGGCAAGATCTTCGAACGCCTGGCGGCCAGCGCCTGATGGATACCACGGTCGACAGGAACGCCCTCGCCCTGCGCCTGCAGGAAGCCCTGGACGCACTCGAGTCCGGTGACGAAGCCGCGTGGCGGCAGCGCATCGACGGGCTGGTCGCGCTGCGCACGCAGCCGATGATGAGCGGTCTTTCGCGGCTGGCCCGCGAGCTGGGACAGGCGCTGGGTGAACTGCCGACCGTGCCCGATGAAGCCGGCGAACTGGACGACGCCTGTGCGCGCCTGGACCACGTGGTGGCGATGACCGAACAGGCCACCCACCGCACCCTGGACCTGGCCGAGGAATGCCGCAGCCTGACCGAGCAGCTGCGCGCCGAAGGCCTGCAGCCGGGCCAGGACGCGCAGCTCGAGCGCATCCGCCACAACCTGACCGAGATCGCCCTGACCCAGAGCTACCAGGACCTGACCGGGCAGATCATCCGTCGCGTGGTCGGCATCGTGCGCCGCGTGCACGAAGGCTTCGGCGCACTCGGCCTGCCGCCGGAACAGCATCGCTCCGACCCGGAACTGGCCGGGCCGGCACTGAAGGGACTGGACCGCCACGCGGTCTCGCAGAACGACGCCGACGACCTGTTGTCGGACCTGGGGCTGTAAGCATGAGCGCGGTATCCGACGACATCACTGCCGATTTCATCATCGAGGCGCAGGAAATCCTGGATCGCCTGGGCGAACAGCTGGTGTCGCTGGAGCAGGCACCCCAGGACGGCGAACAGCTCAATGCGGTGTTCCGCGGCTACCACACGCTGAAGGGTGGCGCCGGCTTCCTCGGCGTGACGGCCATGGTTGAACTGTGCCATGCCGCCGAAGAAGCCCTCGGCGCCGCGCGCGCCGGCCAGGCGGTGCTGCAGGCCCACCATTTCGATGCCGCCCAGCAATCGCTGGATTACCTGCAGTCGATGCTGGATGCGGTGTCCTCGGGTACCGAACCGGGCTACGCGCCCCCCGAGCTGATCGCGCAGTTCGATGTACACGGTGGCGCCACCGCCACGCCGGCGGCCGCCGCTGCGCCCATCACCGGTGGCAGTGACCTGATCACCGACGATGAGTTCGAGGCCCTGCTCGACCAGCTGCACGGCGGCAACGCCCCGACCGCAGTCGCGGCCGCAAAGAAGGCCGACGACGGCCTGATCAGCGAGGACGAATTCGAAGCCCTGCTCGACCAGCTGCACGGTGGCGCCGCACCCGGCACCAAACCGGTCGCCGCAGTGCCGGCGGCAGCAGCGACGCCCGCGCCGCGTCCGGCCGCACCCGCGCCGGCGGCCAAGCCGCCCGCCAAGCCACTGGCCGAAGCCGAGCACACCGTGCGCGTGGATACCAAGCGCCTGGATGCGATCGTCAACCTGATCGGCGAACTGGTGCTGTCACGCAATCGGTTGAAGACCCTGCGTGCGCGCCTGCGCGACGAAGAGCTGGACCGCGCCGTGTCCACGCTGGACATCGCCACCGCACGCCTGCAGTCGGCGGTGATGCGTACCCGCATGCAGCCGGTGGGCAAGGTGTTCTCGCGCTTCCCCAAGGTCGCCCGCGACGTTGCCCGCTCGCTGAAGAAGGAAGTGGACCTTGAGCTGATCGGCGCCGAGACCGAGCTCGACCGCAACCTGGTCGAAGCCCTGGCCGACCCGCTGGTGCATCTGGTCCGCAACGCCATTGACCATGGCGTGGAAACGCCCGAGCTGCGTGAAGCCCAGGGCAAGCCGCGGATGGGCCACGTGCGGCTGTCGGCACAGCAGGAAGGCGACTACGTCAGCATCGAGGTGCAGGACGATGGCGCCGGCATCGATCCGGAAAAGCTGCGCGCGAAGGCACGCGAGAAGGGCCTGATCGACCCGGAAGCGGCGGCCCGCCTGAGCAGCGAGGAATGCCTGCACCTGGTGTTCCTGCCCGGCTTCTCGACCAAGCAGCAGGTCACGGATATCTCCGGCCGTGGTGTCGGCATGGACGTGGTGCAGTCGCGCATCCGCGAACTGAGCGGCCAGATCCAGATCCAGTCGGAACTCGGCCGCGGCAGCCGCTTCCTGATCCGCGTACCGCTGACCTTGGCGATCCTGCCGACCCTGCTGGTGCAGGCCGGCGAAGACGTCTACGCCTTGCCGCTGGCACGTGTGATGGAAGTGCTGCACGCGCCGCGCACCTCGCTGGGCTGGTTCGACGGACGTGCCGTGCTCGACCGTCGCTCGCACACCCTGGCGCTGGTCGATCTTCGCCAATGGCTGGATGTGACCCCGGCCGCCTCGCCGCTGCTGACCATCGTTGTGCTGCAGGCCGGTGAAGCCCGGTTCGGCCTGGTCGTGGACCAGGTGCGAGGGCGCGAGGAAGTGGTCATCAAGCCATTGCCCAAGGCACTGCGTGGCCTGGCCGGTTATGCCGGTGCAACCTTGATCGGCGATGGTCGCATGGCCCTGATCCTGGACGTGGACGGACTGCGCTGAACCCCGCCGGGCATGGCCCGGCGCTACCGGAAGCGGCCGCCCAGGGTAGCGCCGGGCCATGCCCGGTGACCCGAAAAACTGTGACTACCGTCTGTACACGACTTCCCGGTGTCTCAAGTCCCATTCACACAAGCCGATACCGGACCCATGGATAGACTCAGCCTCATTGGACTCTTTCTCGCCCTGGCCTCGCTGGTCGGCGGCAGCATCCTCAAGGGCGCCGGCCTGGCGTCGCTGTGGTCGCCTGCCGCGTTCGTGATCGTCATCGTCGGTACCGTCGCCGCGATCCTGCTGCACACCTCGCCGGCGGTGTTCAAGCACGCCTTCAAGATCGTGCGCTGGGTCGTGCGCCCGCCGCACAGCGACCGCCGCGAACTGATCCAGCAGATCGTCGAATGGAGCAACATCGCACGCCGCCAGGGCCTGCTGGGCCTGGAAGCACAGGTGGAAGCACAGCAGGACCCATTCCTGCGCAAGGGCCTGCAGCTGCTGGTGGACGGCGTCGAGCCCGAATCAATCCGGCACATGCTGGAAATCGAACTGGGCAGCCAGGAGCATCAGGACCAGGCCGGCGCCAAGGTCTTCGAGGCGATGGGCATCTACGCGCCCACGCTGGGCATCATCGGTGCCGTGCTCGGCCTGATCGCGGTGATGAAGAACCTCGCCGACCCAAGCAAGCTCGGCCATGGCATCGCCGCCGCGTTCACCGCCACCATCTACGGCATCGCCTCGGCCAACCTGCTGTTCCTGCCGATCGCTGCCAAGCTCAAGAGTGTGATCTCGCACAATACCCGTGACCGCGAAATGGTCATCGAAGGCCTGATCTCCATCGCCCAGGGCGAGAACCCGCGCAACATCGAAACCAACCTCTCCGGCTTCCTGCACTGACATGGCCCGCCGCAAGCACCACGAAGAGCACGCCAACCATGAAGCATGGGCGATCCCCTATGCCGACCTGATGACGCTGCTGCTCGCCTTCTTCGTGGTCATGTACGCGATCTCCTCGGTCAACGAGGGCAAGTACCGGATCATGGCCGACGCGCTCACCGATGCCTTCGGTGGCGCACCGCGCACCATCAATCCGGTGCAGGTCGGCAACAAGCAGGTGCAGGGCGGCGGCTGGGACAGCCCGTCGGTGATCAAGTCCGGCACCAAGGTCGGCCCATCGGCACCAGCGCCGTCGCACGATCCGACGCTGCTGCCATCGATGGCTTCGCAGATGCGCATGCCGGTATCGGTGCACAACCAGGAACAGATCGCGCGCGCCGAGCGCCAGCTCAGCAGCATCGCCGACCGCCTGACCGCCGCGCTGGCACCGCTGATCGACCGCGGCATGATCAGCGTGCGCCGCACCGAGCTGTGGATCGAAGTGGAGATCAACAGCGACATCCTCTTCCCGACCGGCTCGGCCGCGCTGGACGTGCACGCGCGGCAGACCCTGGCCAGCCTGGCCGAGGTGCTGCGCGACGTGCCCAACAGCGTGCGCGTGGAAGGCCACACCGACAACGTGCCAATCGCCACCGCCACCTTCCCGTCCAACTGGGAACTGTCGGCCGGACGCGCAGCCAGCGTGGTGCACCTGTTCGCCGACCAGGGCGTGCAGCCGTCACGGCTGGCGATGGTCGGCTACGGCCAGTTCCGCCCGCGCGAAGAGAACGACAGCGCGCAGGGCCGCAACCGCAACCGGCGGGTGATGGTCATCATCCTGGCCGATACCACCCACGCGGTCGATCCGCTGGGCCAGCGCCTGAACGCCGCAACCGGCGCTGCCAACAGCACCGGCACCGAACAAGCCGCCGCAACTCCGGCTACCGCCCCCACCTCCCCCATCGCACCGGTGAAGTTGCCGCCGGTGCCGGCTGGCAGCCGTGTCGGCGCCGCCGTTCCCCCGGCAATGAAGGAGTAAACCGATGCGCATCTGGGCAGTCGCCAACCAGAAGGGCGGAGTCGGCAAGACCACTACCACCCTCGCCCTCGGCCGTGGCCTGGCTGCAATGGGCCACCGCGTGCTGCTGATCGACCTCGATCCGCATGCCTCGCTCAGCCGCGCCTTCGGCGTACCGGTGGATCCACCGCCGGCCGGCGTGCTGGAACTGTTCGGTGCGCCTCCGGCCGACCTGTCCAGCTTGTGCCACGCCAGCAGCATCCATGGCCTGGACTACGTCTGTGCGCAGTCGGCGCTGGCCACGCTGGAGCGCCGGAGCGCCAACCAGCCCGGCCTCGGCCTGGCCCTGCAGAACGCGCTTGCCCGCCATCAGGGACAGCACGACTACATCCTGCTGGACTGCGCGCCGACCCTCGGGCTGCTGATGATCAACGCACTGGCCGCGGCCGACCGCCTGATCATTCCGACCCAGGCCGAACCGCTGGCGCTGCATGGACTGGACGGCATGGTCCGCACCGGCGAGATGGTCGAACGTTCGCGCCGCCGCCCGTTGCCGATCTCGATCCTGCCGACCCTGTTCGATCGCCGCACCCGCGCCGGCAACGAGTCGCTGCGCACCATGCAGGACCGTCATGGCGCGCGTGTATGGGAAGACGCGATTCCGATCGATACGCGCATCAGCAATGCCGCCGGCCTGACCCTGCCGAGCGTCGGCGAGGACTACCCGGGCCGCGGCCTGGCTGCGTACCGTCGCGCCCTGAACTGGATCCTCGGCGAGGATGCCCGCGCCCTGGAGCAGGCCGCATGAACAGCACCGGCGTACTGGACGACTATCTGGACGAGCTGCTGGGCGAGGCGATCGCGGTGGCATCACCCGCCGTGCCGCCGCTGGGTAGCGCCGGGCCACACCCGGCGAGCACAGCGGCACCGGAACGCGAGCCGACCTGGGATGACCTGCCGGCCGAAGTGATCTACGAAACCGAAACCGTCGCCGCTGCGCCTGCCGTGGACGACGCCGCGCTGGAAGCCGCCTTCGAGGCCGCATCTGCACCGGGCAGCGCCGGGCCACGCCCGGCGAGCGCAGCGGAACCGGAACGCGAGCCCACCTGGGACGACCTGCCGGCCGAGGTGATCTACGAGACCGAAACCGTCGCCGCTACCCCCGCCGTGGACGATGCAGCGCTGGAAGCCACCTTCGAGGCCGCCTCTGCACCGGGTAGCGCCGGGCCACGCCCGGCGAGCACAACGGCACCGGAACGCGAACCGACCTGGGATGACCTGCCGGACGAGGTGATCCACGAGACCGCTCCTGCGCCGACCCCAGCCACTGCAACGTCCGCCCCGGAGCCAACCTGGGACGATCTGCCGGATGAGGTGATCTACGAGACCGATCCGGCCGACAGCCATCGTCTCGCCCACACCGACAGCCCCGGCCTGCAGGCCGCATTCGAGGCCGCCGCCGGTGGCGAAGACGTCCCCACGCCGCCGCCCGCCGCGGTTGCAGCACTGGCGCCCGCACCACGCCCCACCGCTGCACCGGCTGCGGCAGCACCGCCGCCGCGCGTGGCCGTGGACGCACCCAGCGGCAACCGACCTGGCACCTGGCAGGAACTGCAGGCGCAGGCGAACCGCCCGGCCAGCAGCCCGCATCCGCAGAACCGCCGCGCCGGCGAGCGCACCTCGCGCTGGCTGCGCCTGCGTTGTGGTGCCCAGGCCTATGCACTGGAACTGCTGAAGGTGCAGGAGGTGGTCCTGCCGGTACCATTGCTGCCGTTGCGCGGCACCGCTCCGGCCATGCTCGGCATCATGAACCTGCGTGGCCAGGTGGTGCCGGTGATGGACCTGGGCCTGCACCTGGGCGCCACCGCTGCCGAGGACGACGCCCAGACCCGCATCGTGGTGCTGGAGGAAAACGGCGAGACCCTCGGCCTGCGCGTGTCGGCCGTGGAAGACGTCGCCAACCTCACCGATTCGCAGATCGAGCCGCCTGATACGGCGCGCATCTGCCAGATTTCCAATGATCTGTTCCGCGGCGTGGCCCGGGTCAGCCAGCGGCCGATGATCCTGCTCGATGCCACACAGCTGTTGAGCTGAGCGGAAAAAGGGGACGGAGGGGATTAAGTCGCAATCGACCAGGCTCTCCCGCAGCCACCCTCGGCAACGGCGACCACGCAGTGGGGACGTAAGGTGTTGATCCAACGGATCAACTCCTTGCGTCCCCGACAGGCACCGCATCGGCGCAAAGCGCCGAGCCAGTTGCGACTTAATCCCCTCCGTCCCCTTTTCAACAGCGACCGCATCGACGCCCCGCGCCGATTCCTCTAAAGAACCCCGCTGGGGTGCCGTTATGGATCACGGAACCGTTTGTCCGGAGCAAGCATGAGCATTGTCGAACTGGGTGAGGATCTCGGCATCGAGAGCAGCACCGAGCTCAAGAACCGCCTTTCGCCACTGGTGGCAGAGGCAGGCGAGCTGACCCTGGATGCGAGCCAGGTCACCCGCATCCACACGGCCGCCGTGCAGGTGCTGTGTGCGTTCGTGCAGGCCCGCCGCGAGGCAGGCCTTGGCACCGGCTTCCACGGTTGCACCGCAACCTTCCGTGACGCCGCACGCCTGCTGGGCGTCACCCAGGCCCTGGGCCTGGACGTAACCCATGACAACCTGAAATCTGTGGAGAACGCTGCATGAGCGCACGTATCTTGGTGGTGGACGATTCGGCGTCGATGCGCCAGATGGTTTCCTTCGCCCTCACCTCGGCCGGTTTTGCCGTCGAAGAAGCCGAAGACGGCGCGGTCGCGCTCGGTCGCGCAAAGGGCCAGCGCTTCAATGCGGTGGTCACCGACGTCAACATGCCGAACATGGACGGCATCGCGCTGATCCGCGAACTGCGCCAGCTGCCGGACTACAAGTTCACCCCGCTGCTGATGCTGACCACCGAATCGGCTGCCGACAAGAAGTCCGAAGGCAAGGCCGCCGGTGCCACCGGCTGGCTGGTCAAGCCGTTCAACCCCGAACAGCTCGTCGCCACCGTGCAGAAAGTGCTGGGCTGATCGCCCCACACTGCTCCCCCTCTTCGCTTCCGGATCGCAACTTCCATGAGCATGGACCTGCAACGCTTCCACGCCACCTTCTTCGAGGAGAGCCGCGAAGGCCTCGACGCGATGGAGGCTGGCCTGCTGGCCCTGGAATCGGGGCAGCAGGACGCGGAGATCATCAATTCGGTGTTCCGCGCTGCCCACTCGATCAAGGGCGGCGCCGGCACCTTCGGCTTCGATGCGATCGCCGGCCTGACCCACGTGCTGGAAACGCTGCTCGATGAGCTGCGTGCAGGCAAGCGGGCACTGGAAGGCCACGCTGTCGACGCCATGCTGTCTTCGGTGGATGTGCTGCGCGCCCTGCTGCGCGAAGCCGAGCACGGCCAGGCCGCCGACCCAGCCGCCGTCGTCGCGGTGAAGGCGCGCCTGGAAGCGGTACTATCCGGCCAGGCGGCATCAAGCGCACCGGCCGCCCCGGTTACCAAGGTGGACGACACGCCGGAAGCCTGGCAGATCGGCTTCACCCCGGCGCCGTCGCTGTTCATGAGCGGCAACGATCCACTGCGCATCATCCGCGAACTGGAACACCTCGGTTCGCTGCAGGTGGCTGCGCGCATGGAACGCCTGCCCGGCTTCGCCCAGCTCGACCCGCTCGAGGCCCATCTGGCGTGGGACCTGGGACTTGTTGGCAAGGTGCCGCGCAGCAAGATTGAAGACACCTTCGCCTGGGTACTGGACGACTGCGAGCTGGACATCCGTCCGGCCGCGCCGCCGAGCCTCGCCACGCAGGCCCCGGCTGCATCCGCTGCTGCCCCTTCCACAGCTGTTGCTGCACCGGCCGCAGCCACCACTCCTGCCGCCAGCGGTGGTGGCAGCCAGGAAGCGGAAACCTCGATCCGCGTCAGCGTCGACAAGGTCGATGCGCTGATCAACCTGGTCGGCGAACTGGTCATCACCCAGGCCATGCTCAAGCAGGTCTCGCACGCACTGGACCCGGTCCACGCCGAGAGCCTGTTCGCCGGCCTGGACCAGCTTGAACGCAACACCCGCGACCTGCAGGAAGCGGTGATCGGCGTGCGCATGCTGCCGGTCGATGCAGTGTTCCGCCGCTTCCCGCGCCTGGTCCGCGACCTCTCCGGCCGCCTCGGCAAGCAGGTCCGCCTGCGCACCGTCGGCGAAGGCACCGAGCTGGACAAGGGCCTGATCGAGAAGATCGCCGATCCGCTGGTCCACCTGGTGCGCAACTCGATCGACCACGGCCTGGAAATGCCGGACGTGCGACGTGATGCGGGCAAGGACGAGACCGGCACGATCACCTTGGCGGCATCGCACCAAGGCGGCCACATCGTCATCGAAGTCAGCGACGACGGCCGCGGCCTGGACCGTGCCAAGATCCTCGCCAAGGCCAGCGAGCGCGCCCTGGCCGTACCGGACAACCCGACCGATTCGCAGGTCTGGGACCTGATCTTCCAGCCCGGCTTCTCAACTGCAGACGCGGTCACCGACCTGTCCGGCCGCGGCGTCGGCATGGATGTGGTCCGTCGCAACATCCAGGCGCTGGGTGGCGAAGTGCAGATCGAAAGCGGCCTCGGTACCGGTACTCGCACACTGATCCGCCTGCCGCTGACACTGGCCATCCTTGATGGCATGACCGTGGCGGTGGCCGGCGAAACCCTGATCCTGCCGCTGGCGTACGTGCTGGAGGCACTGCAGCCGCAGCCCGAGGACATCCGCAGCATGGCCGGCGAAGGCCGTGTGCTGCGCGTGCGTGGCGAATACCTGCCGATCCTGTCGCTGAGCGAGTACTACGGCTACGGCAACCGCGCTCCCGGCAGCGAATCGTTGGTGGTGGTGGTCGAAGGCGATGGCCAGAAGATCGCACTGGAAGTCGACGAGCTGGTCGGCCAGCAGCAGGTGGTGGTGAAGAACATCGAGAACAACTATCGCCGCATCGGCGGGGTGTCCGGTGCCACCATCCTCGGCGATGGCCGCGTGGCCCTGATCGTCGACATCGGCGGCCTGGTGCGCTCGCTGCGGATGCCGCAGGCCGCCTGATCCACACAGCAAGCGTGCACTGAACCGCCGCCCTCCGGGGCGGCGGTTTTTGTTTGCGTGCGCTCCGGTCATGCGTAGCTGGGGTCAGATCCCTTCTCTTTGAAAAGGGATCTGACCCCAATCCGCTCCCGAATCCATTCCGTGAACTCCGTCGCCGCACTGGTTTCGTTCGCAACCACGCCGCCGAAGCGCAAGCCCCGCCATTGCAGCGCTTTCGCGCCGTCATCCCTACGCAACCGAATGTGATCTGGGTCCATAAAGTCCGCCCGCAGCACGCCGCTATCTCGCTTGACGGCCGTCACCGAACCCCACCGGGCACCACCGTTCGCTCTGCAACCACCCCCAGCCGACGCAACGACGCCGGCATCCTGCCCACCTGGAGCACCCTGCATGAAGTGGTTCCAAGATCTGCCCATCGCCCGCAAGCTGGCCGTGGGGTTCACCCTCACCACCTTGATGACCGTCGTACTGGGCGCCTTCGCCCTGGTCCGCCTGTCCGAGGCCAACGCGCAGCTGAGCGCCATGGCCTCCAACGATATTCCGTCCGTGCAGTACCTCGGCGAAGTGCGCTCGCAGCTGGGTGAGTTCCGCACCTATGAGCTCGCCCAGCTGAGCATGCTGGACCAGCCCGAGAAAGTGGCCGACTACAACAAGCGCATGGACGACACCGCCGCCGTCGTTCGCGAACAGCTGGCCGCGTACGCGAAACTGCCAGCCGGCGCCAAGGAGCGCGAGCTCTACCGCGCCGTGCAGACCGACATCGATGGCTACTTCGCAGCCAACGCCAAGCTGCGCGAAGCGGCTACCGCCGGCGATGGCGTCGTCGCACGGCAGATCTCCGACGACCAGTCGCGTCCGCTGCGCCGCAAGGCCTTTGAAGACCTCAAGGCACTGGGCGCGTACAGCAGCTCGCTGATGCAGGGCAAGATCGACAACGCCAATGCCACCCACCGCAACAGCATGCTGGCGATCATTGCCGCCGTCGTATTGCTGGTTGTGGTCGCCGCAACCCTGGCGGTGGTCATCTCGCGCGCCGTGGTCGGTCCGCTCGGCAAGGCGGTGAACGCCATCCAGGCCGTCGCACGTGGCGACCTCAGCGTCACCACCCAGAGCACCGGCAAGGACGAGGCTGGCCGCATGCTGGCCGCCACGGCCGAGATGACCGCGATGCTGCGCCGCTTCTCCGAACAGACCCAGCTGATGGCGCAGATGCATGCTGGCCCGGATATCAGCCACCGCATCCCGGAGGACTTCCCGGGCGTGTATGGCCAGCTGGCCGGCGGCATCAACACGGTGATCTTCGAACACCTTGATGCGATCCGCGATGCCATCGACGTGCTCAACCAGTACGCCATCGGCAACCTTGCGCCGGACGCACGCCGCCTGCCGGGCAGCCGCGCGATCCTGCACGAGTCGATGGATGCCGCCAAGGCCAGCCTGCTGGCGATCAACACCCAGATCCAGCAGCTGGCCGCCGCAGCGGCGGCCGGCGACTTCAGCCAGCGCGGCGATGCACAGCGTTTCCAGCATGATTTCAAGGTCATGATCGAGCAGCTGAACACCATGATGCAGGTGGCCGACGGCAATCTGGGCCAGTTGTCGCAGCTGCTGCAGTCGATCGCTGCCGGCGACCTGACCGCCCGCATGGATGGACAGTTCAATGGCGTGTTCGCACGCATGCGTGACGACGCCAACACCACTGTCGCGCAGCTGACCCAGATCGTCGGCCAGATCCAGGCCAGTGCCTCCAGCATCACCCTGGCCGCCGGCGAGATCGCGTCGGGCAACAGCGACCTGTCGCGCCGCACCGAACAGCAGGCAGCCAACCTGGAAGAAACCGCCGCCTCGATGGAGGAGCTGACCTCGACCGTGCGCCAGAACGCCGAGCATGCCCGCCAGGCCAACCAGCTGGCGATCGGTGCGCACGGCGTGGCCTCGCAGGGCGGCGACGTGGTCGGCCAGGTGGTGACCACCATGTCGGCCATCGAAGCCTCCTCGAAGAAGATCGCCGAGATCATCTCGGTCATCGACGGCATTTCGTTCCAGACCAACATCCTGGCGCTGAACGCCGCGGTGGAAGCCGCACGTGCCGGCGAACAGGGCCGCGGCTTCGCCGTGGTCGCCAGCGAGGTGCGCACCCTCGCCCAGCGCTCGGCCGCCGCCGCCAAGGAGATCAAGGGCCTGATCGATGACTCGGTCGGCAAGGTCGCCGAAGGCTCCAGCCTCGTGCACCAGGCCGGCAGCACCATGGGCGAGATCGTCGCCTCGGTGCAGCGCGTGACCGACATCATGGCCGAGATCTCCGCTGCCTCGCAGGAACAGAGCGCTGGCATCGAGCAGGTCAACCAGACTGTGGTGCAGATGGACGAGACCACCCAGCAGAACGCCGCACTGGTAGAGGAAGCCACCGCCGCCGCACGCGCGATGGAAGACCAGGCCGTGCAGCTGGGCGAAGCAGTAGCTCGCTTCCGCCTGGCCTCACAGGGTACGACGGCCGCGCCGACGCGCCTGGCCGCGGCACCGGTTCCGCGCCAGGTGGCGACCGCTGCGCCGGCTGCCAAGCGCGCATTGCGTGCGTCGGTGGCACAGCCGGCGCTGGCCGCAGAGGGCGACTGGCAGGAGTTCTGAGGTAGCGGGGTCGGATCCCTTCCCGAGGGGAAGGGATCCGACCCCTTATGGAAAGTGATGCAATTCTCACTTCATAATCCAGCACAGTGGCCGATATCCCCATCGAGCCATGCGCCAACGCGTGCTGGCGCCCGCCCCTGACCGTAGATTCCATGTCCGACGGCAACGACACTGCAGTGCACGATGTCCACGCGGCCGACGCCGCTGACGAACGCTTCCTGGTCCGCAACCCGCGCCAGCTGCGGCAGCTGCTGCGTTCGCTGATCGACCAGCGTTCGCTGATCAACGCACATATCGACGGCCGCGACCGTTCGTTCCCGACTGCGCTGCTTGAGCTCGACGAGGACGAAGACTACCTCCTCCTCGATGGCAGCCCCCAGGAAGCGTCCAACCGCGCCGCCGAGCAGGCCGACCATCTGCTGTGCTTCGCCCAGCTTGAACGCGTGCTGGTGCGCTTCCGGCTGCAGGAACTGCAGCGCGTGGACAACGATGGTCACGTCGCCTTCCGCGCCCCGCTGCCAGACGAGCTGGTGCACCTGCAGCGGCGTGAACTGTACCGGCTGGAGACCCCGGTCACCGACTCGCCGCAGCTGCAGCTGCCGGCCGCCGAAGACCGTAGCGAGGCACTGTCGATGCGGGTGGTTGATATCAGTGGCGGCGGCCTGGCCGTGGTGGTGCCCACCGACTGCGCGGTGTTCAGCCTGCAGAAGCGCTACCCGGCCGTGCTGTCGCTGCCCGACGGCCCGGACCTGGAGATCGAGCTGGTTGTCTGCAACCTGCTGCCACAGCGCCAACCCAATGGCATCGAGATCAAGCGCGTGGGCATGCGCTTCGACATCCTGCCGCGTGGCGGCGACAGTGCCATCCAGCGCTACATCTTCCGCATCGACCGCCAGCGCAAGGCGCGTCGCAACGGCGAGCTGTAGGGGGAAGCCAGGTACGGTAGCGCCGGGCCATGCCCGGCGGGTCGCCCACGCACCGCCGGGCATGGCCCGGCGCTACCGAACCATCCACACCATGCGTGGATGCCCCGGCGCCACACCTAAAGTCCCCCGACGAGGGGCCGATATCGAGCCTGACACCGGGACTTCCGGCAGAACCAGGACCCCTCGATGAACGACAAGACCAGCACCACCGCCAGCGCCGGTGGCGAATTCCTCAGCTTCACCCTCGGCGCCGAGCACTACGGCGTGGACATCCTCAAGGTGCAGGAAATCCGCGGCTACGACGCGGTCACCCGCGTGCCGGATGCACCGGACTACATCAAGGGTGTGATCAACCTGCGCGGCACCATCGTGCCCGTCATCGATCTGCGCCTGAAGCTGCGCCTGGACAATGCCCGCTACGACGCCTTCACCGTGATGATCGTGCTGAATGTCGACGACCGCGTGGTCGGCATCGTCGTGGACAGCGTCTCCGACGTGATCCCGCTGTCGGCCGAGCAGATCCGCCCGACTCCGGAATTCGGCGCTGCCGTCGATACCCGCTTCATTTCCGGCATCGGCACCCAGGACGACCGCATGCTGATCCTGCTGGACATCGAGACCCTGCTCGACAGTGCGGACATGGGCCAGGCCAGCCTCGTCGAAGACGCCGCCGCCTGAGCCAGCGGACCTGCTTCACGTTCTGGTCACAAAACCCTTCAGTTCCCCCCGGCAGTGCCGATAGGGGGACAGAAGCCGGCCGCGCAGGAGCGCGCAGGACCGGAACGACCATCACCATCCCCGGAGATACACCTCGATGAAGTCCCTGCTTGCGTTCGTTTCGGCCGCTGTCCTGGCCACCACTGCGTCCTCCGCTTTCGCCCAGGCGGCCGACATGATCCCGCCGGAACTGGCACCGCGCTCGGTCGGCAAGGACGGCATGGTCTGTGGCAAGGTCGAGAAGGCTCGCTACGCGGAAGGTTCCGAAGGCCAGCCGACCTTCCTGTACATGGGCGGCGCCTTCCCGCGCCACACCTTCTCGGCCCGCATCGCCGGCGAGAACCGCGGCAAGTTCTCCTTCCCGCTGGAAACGCTGGAAGGCAAGACCGTGTGCGTCATCGGCAAGATCCAGCGCGACGCCTCGCGCGCCGAAATCGAAGTCAGCTCGCCGGCTGGCCTGAAGCTGGCCAACATCAAGTAATCCGCTGTCCATCCGACCACGCCGGCCCTTGGACCGGCGTGGTCGCTGCTGCAACCGGGCCCGACGCCCGGACGCGTCTGCCTTAGGAGATCGCAACGCCCATGCCGTGGATCAACAACCTGAAACTGATGCCGAAGCTGATGCTGACCTTCGGCGTTCTCCTGCTGGTGATGCTGCTGCAGGGCATCGTCGCCTACCGTGGCCTGCACTCGCTGAACAACGTCACCACCGAGTTGGCCGGTTCACGCATGGAGAGCATCCGCATGGCCGGCGAGATGCGCGGCATGCTCGGTGAGTACCGCAACGCCGCCTACCAGCAGTTGATCCGCGCAAGCGACGACGTCAAGGCAGACGCCCGCAAGCAGTCCACTGAACTGCGCGAAAGCATGGACAAGTCGATCAAGGGCTATCCGGCGCTGGTCGACAATCCGCAGCAGAAGAAGCTGTTCGATACCTTCGCCAAGGAATGGAAGGAGGCACTGGCCTCCTACGACAGCGTCACCGAGATGCTGGAGCTGGACCTGCCCGACGATGCGATCGACACCTTCGTCGGTGAGACCCGCGCCAAGCACCGCAAGGCCGGGGCCGCACTGGAAGCCCTGATTGCCGAAGACAATCGCCTCGCCCGCGCTTCGCGCGAAGAGGCCGAATCCACCTACGCCGCCTCGGCCGTGCTGACCGTGATCGCCCTGCTGGGCGGTGCCGCGCTCGGCCTGGTGCTGGTCTGGCTGTTCGCACGCGCCCTGGTCGGCAGCGTGCGTGGCGCCGTCTCGGTTGCCAACGATGTGGCCGGTGGCAAGCTTGATGGCCATATCGATGTCAGCCGCAAGGACGAAGTCGGTGAGCTGATGCAGGCCATGCAGCGCATGCAGCGCGACCTGCGCGAGCGCACCGAAACCGACCAGGCCATCGCCCGCGAGAACCTGCGCATCCGCACCGCGCTGGACTACAGCTCGACCGGCGTGTACCTGACCGACACCAGCAACACCATCGTCTACAGCAATCGCGCCCTGCAGCAGACCCTGACCCAGTACCAGGACGAGGTTCGCCGCGACCTGCCGGACTTCGATGCGCAGGCCTCGCTGGTCGGCAAGCCGGTCACCGTGCTCGAGCACCGTGGCGAGATGGACCAGACCCTGCTCGGCAACCTGAAGGCGCACGGCGTGGCCCGTCGTCCGATGCAGTACGGCGATGCCCAGTTCGCCCAGGTGGTGTCGACCATCCGCAACGAAGGCGGCGACACTGTTGGCTACGTGGTGGAATGGCGCGACCGCACCCAGGAAGCGCAGGTCGAGGCCGAAGTGGCGCGCGTGATCGCCCAGGCTGCCGCCGGCGACCTGTCCGGCCGCATCGACGCCAGCGACAAGGAAGGCTTCTTCCTGCAGCTGGCCCAGCAGATCAACGGCCTGCTCGACGCCAACGCCGGCAGCATCGAACAGATCTCCGGCCTGCTCGCTGCGCTGTCGCAGGGTGATCTGACCGTGCGCATGCACGGCGATTACCAGGGCGTGTTCGCCCGCATGCGCGATGATGCCAACGCCACCGCCGCGCAGCTGAGCGAGATCGTCACCCGTATCAAGCAGTCCAGCCGTGCGATCAGCTCGGCCGCCGGCGAAATCGCCTCGGGCAACAGCGACCTGTCGCGCCGCACCGAGCAGCAGGCCGCCAACCTGGAAGAAACCGCCGCCTCGATGGAGGAGCTGACCTCGACCGTTCGCCAGAACGCCGAGCATGCCCGCCAGGCCAACCAGCTGGCCATCGGCGCACATGGCGTGGCCTCGCAGGGCGGCGACGTGGTCGGCCAGGTGGTCACCACGATGTCGGCCATCCAGGCCTCGTCGAAGAAAATCGCCGAGATCATCTCGGTCATCGACGGCATCGCGTTCCAGACCAACATCCTGGCGCTGAATGCCGCTGTGGAAGCCGCACGTGCCGGCGAACAGGGTCGTGGCTTTGCCGTGGTCGCCAGCGAGGTGCGTACCCTCGCCCAGCGCTCGGCCGCCGCCGCCAAGGAAATCAAGGGCCTGATCGACGACTCGGTCGGCAAGGTCAACGACGGCTCGGCGCTGGTGCACAAGGCCGGCGCCACCATGGGCGAGATCGTCGCCTCGGTGCAACGCGTGACCGACATCATGGCCGAGATCTCCGCGGCTTCGCAGGAACAGAGTGCCGGCATCGAACAGGTCAACCAGACCGTGGTGCAGATGGACGAAACCACCCAGCAGAACGCCGCGCTTGTGGAAGAAGCCACCGCCGCCGCACGTGCAATGGAAGAGCAGGCTGGGCACCTCAGCGAGGCCGTGTCGATCTTCGTGGTCGACGAAGCCGAGGTCGTGGCCGCTCCGCGCAAGGCAGTCGCAGCGCCGGCACCACGTGCCGCCGCACCGGTCGCACCGGCTCCGGTCGCCCCACCGGCCCGACGCACTGCAGGCGGCCGTCCGATGGCCACCGAACTGGCTGACGGAGACTGGCAGGAGTTCTGATTCCTGCCTGACGTGATGTACGGGAACGCCCTGGCCCTGCGCTGGGGCGTTTTCGTTTACGGGGGTATCTGGATATCAGCCAACGGCGGAGCCCCTCGGGGTGGTCGGTCGAAAAGCTGGGCTGCTGAGATTTGGCCGGGAGGGTGGATTGCGCAGGGGACGCCGTGAATACGTCCTTGTAGCAACTGTGTTGCTGGAGAGTCTCAGGCCCGTCAGGTAAACGGGCACGGTAGTGCCGGCCGCTGGCCGGCAGCCTTTGGTCTTTCGCCCTGGCTCGCCTCAGGCGGGGACTAGCCCGCTTTCAGCGTCGCGCACACGGGCGTTGAGGATGACCAGCATCTTCCGCATCACTGCCACGATGGCCACCTTGCCTTCCTTGCCGCGGGCTCGTAGCGACTGGTAAAAATCGCGCAGCCGAGGTTCATGCCGCATGGCCGACATTGCCGCCATGTAGAGCACTTGCCGGATTTCGGCTCTTCCACCGTGGATGCTTCGTTTTCCTCTCATCGTGCCGCTGTCGTGGGACATCGGGGCTACCCCGACCAGGCTGGCGATGCGCTTGCCAGTGATCCTGCCAAGCTCTGGCAGATAGCTGGCTAGAACTGCCTGCAGCACAGGCCCTACGCCCTTCATCGACTTCAGCATCTTCAGTTGAGGCTGCTGACCAACCTGCTCGACGATCTGCTTGCCCAGACGCTCAACCAACGTTTGTAGGCGGGTGATGTTGCCTTGCAGTAGTCGGCGCAGTTCACGATCAAGCACCATTTCCTGCTGCTGCCGCGCGATGGTCAGGGCGTCCATCGCCTGCCGACGTGCCCGAACGAACTCCCGCATCTTCTGCTGCCAAGACTGCAGCGGCTGATAGGGAGGCAGCTTCACCAGGGCGGCCATCTGCGCCAACGCGTAGGCATCCAAACGGTCGGTTTTGGCAATCTGACCCAGACCCTGAGCCAGTTTCCGGGCGCGCAAGGCATTGGCACGGACCACCGGATGACCGGCCTTGTGCAGGAAATCCAGCACAGGCTGCTCATAGCCACCTGTGGCTTCAAGCACGATCTGGCTGGTCGGACGCTTCTTCAGCCAAACATCCAGTTCAGAAAACCCGGAGCGGTTGTTGCCGACCTGCAGGGTTTCTCCGTCCGTCGTACCGATATCCAGCTGACGCTTGCTGACATCAATCCCGATCCCGTTCATCACCTGACTCCGTATAGTCTGGAAGGGTCGAGAGCTCCCCCGCTTGCCCAGTCTTATCGCTTCGAGTGGTCGCTCCAGCAACTGTTCGGGCGGATCAAGGGAGATTCCGGCGTGGGCGCCAAGCTACATGGCGATCGTCGCGATCCTGGTTACGGATCGTCGAGATCTAGGCTCGCACGGCGGCCCACGCCGGCTCTCGACGCCTACGCTGCCAGATTCCGATCAGATAAGGCTCGGGCGCGCCATCCATGGCGCTTACGCCCCTGCGCAACCCACCCTCCCGGCCACGGACACTTTCCGTGCGCGTCCACCCCGGATTGAAGAAAGAAGAGCAAAGAGCAAAGAGCCTGGTCGCTTCCGGGGTCAGATCCGTTTTCCGCAGGAAAACGGATCTGACCTCTCTTTCCAATTGGAAACCCAACGCTCTTGCCGTCCGCCGAAGTGAAGCCCTGGCGGGCCGGGTCGGGGTGGGCAGGCAGGACCGTTGGCGCCATGGATGGCGCCATCGAGCCCCCATGGATGGGTTCACGGCGTGTCCTGCCTGCCCACCCCGACCCAGCCACCCACTGAAAATTCAGAGCCGACCAACCGCCGTTGCTGTTGCTGTTGCCGTCGCTTCAAAAGCCTGCCGCAGGCAGCGCCGCAGCCGCCGCTGCAAGGAAACCTGAATACGTTCGGACACTGCGCCTCAACCCCCCGCCCCCGCGGCCGATAACGGGGTTGTCACGGCGTATCACGCCGCGACCGGCTCGGCGCCGCCCGCCTGCTTCAACCTGGTCCTGCTCGATGAATCTTCTGCATCGCTGGCAACACTACTTCAGCAACCTCTCCGTCCGGCGCAAGCTCAACCTGCTGACGCTGCTCATCGCGCTCGGCGTGATCGCGCTGTCGGTGATCGCCGCCCGCATGCAGTACCTGGACCTGACCGAGACCCGCAAGACCGCGCTGAAGACCCAGGTCGAACTGAGCGATGGCATCCTCCAGCACTACCATCGCCTGGCCGGCACCGGCGAGCTCAGCGAGGAGGCTGCCAAGACCGCTGCCCTGCAGGCGCTGGAAGTGATGCGCGCCGAGAACGACACCTATTACTACAACGTCTACGACACCGGCTATCGCCTGTTGATGCACCCGTTCCGCAAGGACCTGGTCGGCAAGGACATGAAGGACTTCCGCACCGACGACGGCGTACGGATCTACTACGACCAGGTCGAGGCGGCCAAGGCAGGCGGCGGCTTCGTCAACTACCGCTGGGCCAAGCCGGGCAGCAAGGGCGACGTCGAGAAGGTGGCCTACGCCAGCCTGTTCGCACCCTGGAACTGGGTGATCAGCAGCGGCGTCTACATGGATGACGTTCAGAAGCAGGCGCTGGTGTTCACCGCCATCATGGCCCTCTCCGGCGGCGTGCTTGTGCTGATCGTACTGGCCCTGAGCTGGGTCATCGGCAATCGCATCGCCGTGCCGCTGAAACAGGCCACTGCCGTCGCCGAAGGCATCGCCGCCGGCAAGCTCGACAGCCATATCGGCCCGCAGCCGCATGATGAAACCGGCCGCCTGCTGGAGGCGATGGCCGGCATGCAGCAGCAGCTGCACGCGGTGATCGGCGGCCAGCGCGAAATGGCCCGCCGCCACGACGGTGGCGAGCTGAGCTACCGCATCGATGCCAGCGCCTTCCCCGGCGAGTACGGGCTGATGGTGCAGGAAACCAACGCCCTGGTCGGCGGCCATGTGCAGACCCTGCACGATGTACTGGAGGTGGTGCAGCAGTACGCGGTCGGCGACCTCAGCCGTGACATCGCACGCTACCCGGGCGAGAAGGCGGTGATGACCACCACCGTCGATACGGTCAAGGCCAACCTTGGCCGCATCAACGCCGAGATCAAGCAGTTGGCCAGTTCCGCCGCCGCCGGCGACTTCAGCCGTCGTGGCGACGCGCAGCGCTTCGACCACGATTTCCGCCTGATGCTGGAAAACCTCAACGCGATGATGGCGGTCAGCGATGACAACCTCGGCAAGCTCTCACAGCTGCTGTCGGCCATCGCCGAAGGCGACCTGACCGCACGCATGCATGGCGATTACCAGGGCGTGTTCGCGCGCATGCGTGACGATGCCAACACCACCGTCACCCAGCTGACCCAGATCGTCGGCCAGATCCAGGCCAGCACGTCCAGCATCACCCTCGCCGCTGGTGAGATCGCGTCGGGCAACAGCGACCTGTCGCGCCGTACCGAGCAGCAGGCTGCCAATCTGGAAGAAACCGCGGCCTCGATGGAGGAGCTGACCTCCACCGTGCGCCAGAACGCCGAGCATGCCCGCCAGGCCAACCAGCTCGCCATCGGCGCGCAGGGTGTGGCCTCGCAGGGTGGCAGCGTGGTCGGCCAGGTGGTCAACACCATGTCGGCCATCGAAGCCTCGTCGAAGAAGATCGCCGAGATCATCAGCGTCATCGATGGCATCGCCTTCCAGACCAACATCCTGGCGCTGAACGCCGCAGTGGAAGCCGCACGTGCCGGCGAACAGGGCCGTGGCTTTGCCGTGGTCGCCAGCGAAGTGCGCACCCTCGCCCAGCGCTCGGCCGCCGCCGCCAAGGAGATCAAGGGCCTGATCGATGACTCGGTCGGCAAGGTCGCCGAGGGCTCCAGCCTGGTCCACCAGGCCGGCAGCACCATGGCCGAGATCGTCGCCTCGGTGCAGCGCGTGACCGACATCATGGCCGAGATCTCCGCGGCCTCGCAGGAGCAGTCGGCCGGCATCGAGCAGGTCAACCAGACCGTGGTGCAGATGGACGAAACCACCCAGCAGAATGCTGCGCTGGTGGAAGAAGCCACCGCCGCCGCACGTGCGATGGAAGAACAAGCTGGCCAGCTGGCCGACGCCGTGGCGATCTTCCGCCTGGACAACCAGGTCTCCGCCGCGATGAAGGCAGTGGCCGCGCGTGTCGAGCCAGCCACCACCGCAGCGGTTGCGCCGCGTCCGCAGGCCACGCCGGCACCCCTGCGTCGCAGCAGCAACGCCAGCACCTTCGTCGCCAGCGACAGCGACTGGCAGGAATTCTGAGACCCACCCGCGGCGGCTTCGGCCGCCGCCTCTGCCGATGGACACGTCCCCCGTGCAAAGTCCTACTCCCATCGTCACCGGCCCGCGCGAATTCGAGTTCGCCGACCGTGATTTCCGCCGCGTCTGCGACCTGATCTACCAGCGCGTGGGCATTGCCCTTGCCCCGGCCAAGCGCGACATGGTCTATGGCCGCCTGTCGCGCCGCCTGCGCACGCTGGGCATGCGCAGCTTCCAGCAGTATCTGGACCATCTGGAGCAGGAAGACGGTGACGAGTGGCAGGCGTTCACCAACGCCCTGACCACCAACCTGACCTCGTTCTTCCGCGAACCGCACCACTTCGACAAGCTGCGCGAAGAACTGCAGCAGCGCGCCAGCCGTGCGCCGCTGCTGCTGTGGTCCTGCGCCGCCTCCACCGGCGAAGAACCCTATTCGATGGCGATCACCGCCTGCGAGGCCTTCGGCACAATGAAGCCGCCCGTACGCATCATCGCCACCGACGTCGACACCCAGGTGCTGGCCACCGCCGGCCGTGGCGTCTACAACATCGATCGCGTTGCGAGCCTCGACCCGGACCTGCGCCGCCGCTACTTCCAGCGCGGCAGCGGCCCCAACGAGGGCCAGTGCCGCGTGCTGCCGGCGCTGCACGATCTGATCGAGTTCCGTCCACTGAACCTGCTCGCGCCGCGCTACGACGTCGGTGGCCCGTTCGATGCGCTGTTCTGCCGCAACGTGATGATCTACTTCGACAAGCCGACCCAGCGCGCGATCCTGGGCCGGCTGGTGCAGCACCTGTCCGACGATGGCCTGCTCTACACCGGCCACTCGGAGAACTACCTGCACGCCGCCGACCTGATCCAGCCCTGCGGACGCACCCTGTACCGCCGTGCGGCAAAGGCAGGCGCATGAACGCATCGCTGCGTACCGATGATGTGATGCGTTACCAGGACGCGCGCTTCAAGACCATTGCGGCCAAGCTGCTGCCGACCCAGTACCTGGTGGTCGACGACACCACCGCGCTGACCACTACACTCGGCTCCTGCGTGGCCGCCTGCCTGCGCGACCCGGTGCTGAAGATCGGCGGCATGAACCACTTCCTGCTGCCCGAAGGCAACGCCGGCGATGGCGCACCCGCGCGCTACGGCAGCTACGCGATGGAACTGCTGATCAACGACATGCTCAAGCGCGGCGCGCACCGCAAGCGCATCGAGGCCAAGGTGTTCGGCGGCGCCAACGTGCTCAAGGGGTTCACCAGCAATCCGGTCGGCACCCGCAACGCCGAGTTCGTGCGCCAGTACCTGCAGGCCGAGCACATTCCGATCATCGCCGAGGACCTGTGCGGCATCCATCCGCGCAAGATCTGGTTCTTCGCCGATACCGGCCGCGTGGTGGTGCAGCGCCTGCCGCACGCACACGAAGCCGAAGTGGCCGCGACCGAATCGGCCGTGCGTGCACGCCTGTCCAAGGCCCCGGTCACCGGCGGCGTGGAGCTGTTCGAATGACCCTGACCGGCAACGCCCCCTGCCGGGTCCTGATCGTCGACGACTCCGCCGTCGTGCGCCAGATGCTCACCGAGATCCTGTCCAGCGATCCGTCCATCGACGTGGTCGGCACCGCCGCCGACCCGCTGCTGGCACGCGAGAAGATCAAGCGCCTGGCCCCCGACGTGATCACCCTGGACGTGGAAATGCCGCGCATGGACGGCCTGGCGTTCCTGGAAAACCTGATGCGCCTGCACCCGCTGCCGGTGGTGATGATCTCCTCGTTGACCGAACGTGGCGCCGACACCACCCTGCAGGCGCTGGCGCTGGGCGCGGTGGACTTCGTCTCCAAGCCGAAACTGGACGTGGCGCGTGGCCTGCAGGGCTACGCCGACGAGATCATCGCCAAAGTGAAGATGGCCGCGCGTTCGCGTGTGCGCCCGCTGGTGCGCACGGCCCTGCCCAAACTGACACTGGACGCCGCCCCGGCGATGCGTGCCGCCACGCCGCAGTTCCGCACCACCGACCGCCTGATCGCGATCGGCTCGTCGGCCGGTGGCACCGAAGCGCTGCGTGTGGTGCTGGAAGGCATGCCGGCCGACGCGCCCGCCGTGGTGATGACCCAGCACCTGCCGGCCAGCTTCAGCAGCGCCTTCGCCGAACGCCTGGACCGGCACTCGGCGATGGCCGTGCGCGAGGCCAGCGACGGCGAGGCCGTGCTGCCAGGCCACGCCTACCTGCCGCCGGGTGGCAAGCACCTGCGCATCATCCGCGATGGTGCGCGCTGGCGTTGCCGGGTCGACGACGGCCCGGCAGTGAACCGGCACAAGCCTGCGGTGGATGTGCTGTTCCGCTCGGTCGCGCAGAACGCCGGCGGCAACGCCATCGGCGCCATCCTCACCGGCATGGGCGATGACGGCGCCCGTGGCCTGCTGGAGATGCGCCAGGCCGGCGCCCCGACGCTGGTGCAGGACGAGGCCACCAGCGTGGTGTGGGGCATGCCCGGTGCGGCCTTCAAGCTCGGCGCTGCCGAAGAGCAGGTGCCGCTGGAGCGGATTGCCGAGCGGTTGCTCTCGCTTGCCCGTGGCTGATGGAATGGCTGTAGAGCCGAAGGCAACGGCAGGAGCCGTTGCCAACGTCGCTTGCGACGGCCCGCAGGGGGCCGGGCAAGGACGCCCGGCATAACCCATGCTCGGCTCAGCATCAGGCCACACACACCGACCAGACGTCGCATTCAACCCGTTCGATCTGGCGATACCGTCGGACACTGGCATTTCACTAGTGCTGCTTACGCACATGTGTGACGTAATCACCTCGTTTGCGCCCGCGGGCGGATCCTGGTCGATCCGCCACATTGGACGTGCTTCCCCTGCCCCTGCAGCGTAAGGCTCCCTTCCACGGAGCCTCTCATTGCCTCTTCTCACCCATCACGATATCGGCACTGGCTTTCCGCTTGTCCTCGGCGGCAGCTATCTCTGGGGCCGCGATATGTGGGCGCCGCAGATCCAGCTGCTGTCGCGGCGCTACCGCCTGATCGTTCCAGAGCTGCCCGGACACGACAACGATCTGCCACTGTCAGCCGCCTTCACTACCCCGGCGTGCCTCGCCCATGAAGTAGGCCGCCTGCTGGATGCGCTGGGTATCGGGCAGTACGCGGTGGCCGGGCTCTCGGTGGGCGGCATGTGGGCGGCGGAACTGGCGCTGCAACGTCCCGATCAGGTCGGTTCGCTGATCCTGATGGACACCTATCTCGGTGCGGAACCGGAAGCGTCGCGGCAACGCTACTTCGGCATGCTCGACATGATCGAACAGCTGGGCTGCATCCCCGAAGCCATGGCGGAACAGATCGTGCCGCTGTTCTTCCGCCCGGGCATCGCCACCGACGATCCGATCCGGGTGATGTTCCGGCAACGACTGCTGTCCTGGCCCCGCAAGCGCCTGCTGAATGCGGTGGTGCCGCTGGGCCGCCTGATCTTCGGCCGCCCGGATCGTTTGTCGGCATTGAAAGATCTGGACCCGGAAACAACGCTGATCCTGAGCGGCGAACAGGATCTGCCACGCCCCCTGAGCGAAGCGCAGCAGATGGCCAGGGTAATCGGTTGTCGCATGCAGTCGATACCGGGCGCGGGGCATATCTCGACACTGGAGAATCCCGCCTTCACCAGCGTGCAGCTGGATGCATGGTTGCGGCAGTCGCTGCACGTCGCCTGCTAGCAAGCGGCTGAACGCTTGGCGGCGTCCCACCGGGCGTCCCACCGGACGTCCCACCGGGTAACGGCACAAGCTCCTCGGACTGAGGCCTTGGAGCACAGCTGCAGCGGGTCGTATAGTCAGATATCTCAGCGCAACGGAACGCCGATGAACGATACGTCGCAAAGCCTCGTGCCACCTGATCGCAAGGAAGGAGCATCGGGACGCAGCCAGCATGAAATGCGCAATCTCTCGCATTTACCCCGAGGTGCCCTTCATGGTGTCGCCGCACCCCGCAAAACCTTGATCAGCGACCTGGACCGCTCATGCTGAAATCCGCCCCCAGCTTTGCTCATGTTGCGTTGATCGCATTGATCACATTGGCCATTCCAGGCTGCAACAAGGAACGCTCATATCCGGTCTACCGCGAGAATCCTGCACCCAAGGATGCGCTGCCGATTGTGATTCGGGTCCACGATGCACCCGTGGAAATTCCAGTTCCCAAGATCTTCGTCACGTACGAGATAGACCCACTCTGTCTCCCTCCGGTCAACAATTGGGAGGGGGTGCAGTACGAGCCAAATCAGCACAAGGTTGAGCTTCAGGCACAACGCCTCAATGCTACTGAATTCAGCAGTCTTGTATTCAACGACGGCATGGAAGTTGCCGACTATTACGGTCGCGGCCCGTGCACTTGGACACCCGTGCTCGTGGAAGCTTCATTCGCCTTCATCATCGATGATCGCCCTATCCAAGCAACCGCATGGACTTCATTCACAAAGCTTGAAACCGAGAAACTCTCTACTACCTACGTACATCGCGCCTTACGCCCCATGACTTCAGGGGGATCGCCAGAGTGGACGGCTACCGAGCCTTCGACTTGGTACGAGAAGATGTCTCCAGATAAGCGAAAGAATTACTTCCCAATCGAAATCTCCACGCGGACTGAAGGAACAGCCCAATGAATCCTGGAGCAAATGCAGCCCTCTCAGATCATGTCTACAAGGATCCGCTCCCTGAGCCCAAAGCCATTGTTACCATTGCCGGGACGGAATATCGTGTATTGGCCAGCCTAAACTCCGCCACCGGCTACCAAGGCGTCGTTTACCATAATCTCGAATCCAAAGAAGTAATCGTCACCCATCGCGGTACCGAGTTTGATCGCCAGCCTCTGATTGACGGCGGCATCGATGCGGCGATGGTCACCGCCAGGGTCAACGCACAACTTGGTGATGCCCTCGCCCTGACCAAGCAGGCCATCAAGCTGGCTGATGAAAATGGGTATGGTCCGGTACACGTCACCGGCCACTCCCTGGGAGGTGCCCTCGCGCAGATCACCGCCCATCACTACAACCTCCCCGGCGACGCCTTCAATCCTTACGGTGCCGCGGGGCTGGCGTATCGCCTCCCTGAAGGCCAGCCGGCCAATGCGGCGCCCTTCACCAACCATGTGATGGCAGGCGACCTGGTCAGTGCGGGCGGCCCTCATTACGGCAAGGTCGAGATGTATGCGCTGCCCAGGGAACTGGAGGTTCTGCGCAACGCCGAGCACGGCCAGCGCATCGCCTCGCTCGGAACGCTTGGGATGAAGAGCGGCCATGTCATGTCCGCCGCCGTGGCGGTCCAATTGGGTGACTCCCATCGATTGGTTCATTTCCTTGATCGCATGACCGACAAGGGTCCGGTGCAGTCTGTACTGGACAACCCCCAGGCCCTGGTCACGGATCCTGAAGACCTGCGCCGGATTGCCGACTACCGCAGTGATGTTCATCAGCTGCGCGCGGCGGCGACCGTGCTTGTCGGCGGTGGACCGGGTCTGCTGCGCGACGGGGTCAATTACCTGCGCGGCACCGAGGAAGCTGGTGCGCATGCCCGCCACGAAGCTGAAGTCGCGCAGCAGGCCCGCAATGCGCTCAAGCCTGGGGAGCAACTGATCCAGGATGCAATCGACCAGGGCTCGCCCTCCCTCGGCAATCCCGGCTTCTCCCCCAGGAACCCATTGCAGGAGAGCATCGAATCCACCTTGGACAAGGCGGGCCTGGATCCCAGGAAGGAAGGCCACCCAGACCAACCTCTCTACCGGCAGATTCGCGCCGGTGTATCCGCTGTGGATGCCAGGCACGGGCGCAGCTTCGATGAAACCAGCGAGCGGATGACGGCCAGCCTGCTGGCGGCGGCCAAGAGCAGCGGCCTGGAACGCATCGATCATGTGGTCCTGGGCAATCCACCCAGCGACGGCTCGGGCCCTCGCATGTTCGTTGTGCAGGGAGCGCTCGACAATCCGGCACACCTGCGGGCGTCGGTCGCGATCAGCGAGGCAATCAGCACGCCCGTGGAGCAGTCGCTCGCCAAGATCGAACAGATGTCGCAGGTACAGCAGGTTGCCCAGCAGGACCACGCCCAGGAGCAGACCCAGGAGCAGACCCGGACAGCGATGCGCATGGGCTAGGCCACCTGGCCCGGCACACACAAAGAACCCCCGGTTTTCACCGGGGGTTCTTCGTTTCAACGGGCTACCGGCCAGCGGCCGGCACTACCGCATCAGGCAGCGACCGTCTTGGCCACGTCCTGGTATTCCTCGATCTGGTCGAAGTTCATGTAGCGGTAGATCTCCGCGCCGCTGGCGGCGATCACGCCCACATCGGCCATGTACTCTTCCTTGGTCGGGATGCGGCCCAGACGCGAGCAGATCGCGGCCAGTTCCGCCGAACCCAGGTACACGTTGGTGTTGCGGCCCAGGCGGTTCGGGAAGTTGCGGGTCGAGGTCGACATCGCGGTGGAGCCTTCGCGGATCTGCGCCTGGTTGCCCATGCACAGCGAGCAGCCCGGCATTTCCATGCGTGCACCGGTGGCGCCGAAGGTGCCGTACACGCCTTCCTTGGTCAGCTCCGAAGCATCCATCTTGGTCGGCGGGGCCACCCACAGGCGGGTCGGCAGGTCGCGCTTGCCTTCCAGCAGTTTCGCAGCTGCACGGAAATGACCGATGTTGGTCATGCACGAACCGATGAACACTTCGTCGATCTTGGCGCCGGCCACTTCGGACAGGGTCTTCACGTCGTCCGGGTCGTTCGGGCAGGCCACGATCGGCTCGTGGATGTCGGCCAGGTCGATCTCGATGACCGCGGCGTACTCGGCGTCGGCATCCGGCTCCAGCAGCTCCGGGTTGGCCAGCCACGCTTCCATCTTCTCGATACGGCGCTGCAACGAACGCGGATCCTGGTAACCCTCGGCAATCATCCACTTCAGCAGGGTGATGTTGCTGGTCAGGTACTCGATGATCGGTTCCTTGTTCAGGCGCACCGAGCAACCGGCCGCCGAACGCTCGGCCGAGGCGTCGGACAGTTCGAACGCCTGCTCGACCTTCAGTTCCGGCAGGCCTTCGATTTCCAGGATGCGGCCGGAGAAGATGTTCTTCTTGCCAGCCTTGGCCACGGTCAGCAGGCCCGACTTGATCGCGTACAGCGGGATCGCGTTGACCAGGTCACGCAGGGTCACGCCCGGCTGCATCTTGCCCTTGAAGCGCACCAGCACCGATTCCGGCATGTCCAGCGGCATCACGCCGGTGGCAGCGGCGAAGGCGACCAGGCCCGAACCGGCCGGGAACGAAATGCCCACCGGGAAACGGGTGTGCGAGTCACCACCGGTACCAACGGTGTCCGGCAGCAGCATGCGGTTGAGCCAGCTGTGGATCACGCCGTCGCCCGGACGCAGCGAGACGCCGCCACGGGTGGAGATGAACTCCGGCAGGGTGTGGTGGGTCTTCACGTCCACCGGCTTCGGGTAAGCGGCGGTATGGCAGAACGACTGCATCACCAGGTCGGCCGAGAAGCCCAGGCAGGCCAGGTCCTTCAGCTCGTCACGGGTCATCGGGCCGGTGGTGTCCTGCGAGCCGACCGAGGTCATCTTCGGTTCGCAGTAGGTGCCCGGGCGCATGCCCTGGCCTTCCGGCAGGCCACAGGCGCGGCCGACCATCTTCTGCGCCAGCGAGAAGCCCTTGCCGGTATCGACCGGCTGCACCGGCAGGCGGAACAGATCGGTCGGGGCCAGGCCCAGCGCTTCACGCGCCTTGCCGGTCAGGCCACGGCCGATGATCAGCGGAATGCGGCCACCGGCGCGCACTTCGTCGAACAGCACTTCGGACTTGACCTGGAACTCGGCGATCACTTCACCGTTCTTCAGCGCCTTGCCTTCGTACGGACGCAGCTCGACGACATCGCCGTGCTCCATCTTCGACACGTCCAGCTCGATCGGCAGTGCACCGGCATCTTCCATGGTGTTGTAGAAGATCGGGGCGATCTTCGAACCCAGGCAGACGCCACCGGCGCGCTTGTTCGGAATGAACGGAATGTCATCGCCGGTCCACCACAGCACGCTGTTGGTGGCCGACTTGCGCGAGGAACCGGTGCCGACCACGTCGCCAACGTAGGCGACCAGGTGGCCCTTGTCCTTCAGGTCGAGGATCTGCTGGATCGGGCCGCGCTTGCCGTCTTCTTCCGGGGTGAACGGCGCGTCGTCGCGCTTGTTCTTCAGCATCGCCAGGGCGTGCATCGGGATGTCCGGGCGGGTGGTCGCGTCCGGCGCCGGCGACAGGTCGTCGGTGTTGGTTTCACCCGGCACCTTGAACACGGTGATAGTCAGGCTCTGCGGCACTTCCGGGTTGCTGGTGAACCACTCGGCGTCGGCCCAGCTCTGCAGCACGGACTGGGCGTTGGCATTGCCGGCCTTGGCCTTTTCCTGCACGTCATGGAAGGCATCGAACACCAGCAGGGTCTTCTTCAGACCGTTGGCGGCGATGGTGCCGACGCTGGCGTCGTCCAGCAGCTGTACCAGCGGGGCAACGTTGTAACCGCCGAGCATGGTGCCCAGCAGTTCGGTGGCGCGCTCACGGCTGATCAGCGGGTTCTGCTCGCTGCCCAGGGCGATTGCCGCCAGGTACGAGGCCTTGACCTTGGCCGCGTCATCGACGCCGGCCGGCACGCGGTGGGTCAGCAGGTCGAGCAGGAACTCGGCCTCGCCCTGCGGCGGATTCTTCAGCAGTTCGATGACATCGGCCGTCTGCTGCGCGCTCAGCGGCAGCGGCGGGATGCCAAGCGCAGCGCGCTCGGCGACGTGGTGGCGGTAGGCTTCCAACATGACAACTCCCGGGTAATGCGTAGGTTGAAAAAAGTGGGCTCAGGCTTGCGGCACGATCAGCTTCAGGCCCTTGAAGTAGTCGCGGTAAAACGTATCGTTCCAGGTGATCAGGCCATCGCACTGCAGCAGTGCGTGGGCGCCGACCATGAATTCATCCAGGCTCCGGCGGCTGCCGCTGCGCTGGCGGTGACGGCGGTGCATCTCGCCGGCGCGCAGCGCCGACTTGGCTTCCATCGGGTTGAAGTGAACGCCCATTTCTTCCAGCGCTTCGAGCACCTCGGCGCCGCCGCGCAGCGATGCGCAGACCTCGGCCAGGGTCGCGCCACAGACCACCACGCGGCCACCGACCAGGCTCTGCCTGAGGATGGCTTCCACGGCATCGGCCTGCGGACCATTGCTGAGCAGCTCGACCAGCACCGGTGAATCAACGGCGATCATCACGGCTTATTCCTCGTCGCGCACCGAACGCACGGCGGCGTCGGACGATTCGAAGCCGTCCAGCGCGAACTTGCCGCGCGCCCGTGAAATGGCATCGTCAACACTCTTGCGCAGGATGATGCGGCTGCCATCCAGTTCGACCTTCAGCAGCGTGCCCTTGGTCAGGCCGAGGGCATCACGCACCGCCTTGGGCAGGGTGATCTGTCCGCGTTCTGCAACAGTGGCTTCCATCAGTAGGCCCTCCAGAGTATGCACAAATTATACATACTTCCCCGGGCATACTTCCACCCTGAACAGGACCGGCACCCCGCCAGCCCTTGCCTCGCAAAGGATCGGCCACAAACGTGACATACGCCATACACCTTCCCCTGTAGTCTGGAACCGATGCCGCAGGCCGGACCCGGCCCGGGTGAATCCATTCAGTTTGGGGTTCATACTGGGAGGACCGGGGCCACCAGGCCCGCGGCGACCGCAAGCAGGCCCGTCCACGCACGGGCCAGAGCAAGCCATCCGCAAGAAGGAGTTACCCCGCATGAGCGATTCGTTCTCCACCCGCAGCCAGCTGAACGTCGGCGGCAAGACCTACGACTACTTCAGCCTGCCCACGCTGGGCCAGCGCTTCGATATCTCCCACCTGCCCTACTCGATGAAGATCCTGCTGGAGAACCTGCTCCGGCACGAGGATGGCGGCGTCACCGTCGGCAAGGACCACATCGAAGCCGTGGCCCGCTGGAACCCGGCGGCCGAGCCGGACACCGAGATCGCCTTCATGCCGGCGCGCGTGGTCCTGCAGGACTTCACCGGCGTGCCCTGCGTGGTCGACCTGGCCGCGATGCGTGACGCGGTGGTCAAGCTCGGCGGCTCGCCGGAGCAGATCAACCCGCAGATTCCCTCCGAACTGGTCATCGACCACTCGGTGCAGGTCGATGTGTTCGGCAAGCCCGATGCGCTGGACCTCAACGGCAAGATCGAATTCCAGCGCAACCAGGAACGCTACGGCTTCCTGCGCTGGGGCCAGAAGGCCTTCGACAACTTCAAGGTGGTGCCGCCGAACACCGGCATCGTCCACCAGGTGAACCTGGAAAACCTGGCCCGCGTGGTCATGACCGCGGACAAGGATGGCAAGGCGGTTGCCTACCCGGATACCGTGTTCGGCACCGACAGCCACACCACCATGATCAACGGCATCGGTGTGCTCGGCTGGGGCGTGGGCGGCATCGAAGCGGAGGCGGCCATGCTCGGCCAGCCGTCCTCGATGCTGATCCCGCAGGTGGTCGGCTTCAAGCTGACCGGCAAGCTGCCCGAGGGCGCCACCGCCACCGACCTGGTGCTGACCGTCACCCAGATGCTGCGCAAGCTCGGCGTGGTCGGCAAGTTCGTGGAATTCTTCGGCGAGGGCCTGCAGCACCTGCCGCTGGCCGACCGCGCCACCATCGGCAACATGGCCCCCGAATACGGCGCCACCTGCGGCATCTTCCCGATCGATCACGAATCACTGAACTACCTGCGCCTGTCCGGCCGCAGCGAAGAGCAGATCGACCTGGTCGAAGCCTACGCCAAGGCCCAGGGCCTGTGGCACGACGCCAACAGTCCGCATGCGCAGTACAGCACCACACTGGAACTGGACATGGGCACGGTGAAGCCGTCGCTGGCCGGCCCGAAGCGTCCGCAGGACCGCGTGCTGCTGGAAGACGTGCAGAAGAACTACCGCGAGGCGCTGGTCGGCCTGACCACCAACCGCGACAAGCGCAGCGACGATGTCTCCTCGTTCGTCAACGAAGGTGGTGGCGCCGCGGTCGGCAACGAACAGCTGGCCAAGGGGTACGCCGACATCGAAACCGAAGGCCGCAAGGTCCGCCTGAAGGATGGTGCAGTGGTCATCGCTGCCATCACCTCGTGCACCAACACCTCCAACCCGGCGGTGATGATCGGTGCTGGCCTGCTGGCCCGCAACGCGGCCGCCAAGGGCCTGAACCGCCAGCCGTGGGTGAAGACCTCGCTCGGCCCAGGCTCGCGCGTAGTCACCGATTACCTGGAAAAGGCCGGCGTGCTGAAGGAGCTGGAGAAGATCGGCTTCTACGTGGTCGGCTACGGCTGCACCACCTGCATCGGCAACTCCGGCCCGCTGCCGACCGAAGTCAGCGCCGGCATCGCCACCGGCGACCTGGTGGTCACCTCGGTGCTGTCCGGCAACCGCAATTTCGAGGGCCGCGTGCACCCCGAAGTGAAGATGAACTACCTGGCCAGCCCGCCGCTGGTGGTGGCCTACGCCATCGCCGGCACCACCGACATCGACCTGACCACCCAGCCGCTCGGTACCGGCAGCGATGGCCAGCCGGTGTTCCTGCGTGACATCTGGCCGAGCAACAAGGAAATCGGCGACGTCATCGCTGCCACCATCGGCCCGGAGATGTTCAAGCAGAACTACGCCGATGTGTTCAAGGGTGACACCCGCTGGAACACCATCGCTTCTCCGGACGGCAACCTGTACGAGTGGAGCGATGCCTCCACCTACATCAAGAACCCGCCGTACTTCGATGGCATGACCATGCAGACCGGCAGCATCGACGACGTGCACGGCGCGCGCGTGATGGGCCTGTTCGGCGATTCGATCACCACCGACCACATCTCCCCGGCCGGCAACATCAAGAAGGATTCACCTGCCGGCCGTTTCCTGCAGGAACGCGGCGTGCAGCCGGCCGACTTCAACAGCTACGGCAGCCGCCGCGGCAACGATGACGTGATGGTCCGCGGCACGTTCGCCAACATCCGCATCAAGAACCTGATGTTCGGTGGCGAGGAAGGCGGCAACACCCTGTACTACCCGGCCGGCGGCGGCCAGCCGGAGAAGCTGGCGATCTACGATGCGGCCATGAAGTACAAGGCCGACAAGGTGCCGCTGGTGGTGCTGGCCGGCAAGGAATACGGCACCGGCTCGTCGCGTGACTGGGCGGCCAAGGGCACCCTGCTGCTGGGGGTGAAGGCGGTCATCGCCGAAAGCTTCGAGCGCATCCACCGCTCCAACCTGGTCGGCATGGGCGTGCTGCCGCTGCAGTTCCGCAACGGCGAGAACGCACAGAGCCTGGGACTGGACGGTTCGGAAGTGATCGACATCACCGGCCTGCAGGACGGTGCCAGCAAGCGTGCCACCGTCACCGCGACCAAGGCCGATGGCACCAGGAAGACCTTCGAGGTTTCGGTGATGCTGCTGACCCCGAAGGAAGTGGAGTACTTCCGTCATGGTGGCCTGCTGCAGTACGTGCTGCGCCAGCTGGCAGCCAAGTAACTGGTAGCGCCGGGCCATGCCCGGCGGATCCCGGAAGCAAACGCAAAGGGCCGGATCCTCACAGATCCGGCCCTTTGCTTTCGCGTTTGCCGGGCAGGGCCCGGCGCTATCTACCGACGCGGTGCGTCCGGGTCGGTGCGCAGCGCCTTCAGCAGGCCCCACATGTAGAACGCCAGGGTGAACGAGAACGGCAGGCCGCACAGCACCACCGCCGTCTGCATCGCACTGAAGTTGCCGGCCAGCAGCAGACCGACGCTGGCCACGGTGATGCCGGCCGCCCAGAACACGCGCAGCCAGATCGGCGCGTCATGGCCGTCTTCCACGCCATCGTCAACGCGACGGGTGCACAGGTTGGCGATCATCAGCGTGCCCGAATCGACCGGGGTCAGGAACAGCACGAAGCCGATCACCACCGCGGCACCGGCCACGTACGGCGCGCCGGGCAGGTATTCCAGCAGCTTGAACAGCGTCATCGCCGCATCGTGCTGGGCCACATCACCCAGGATCGCCTGGCCGTGATTGAGCACCAGGTCGATGGCGGTATTGCCGAAGATCGACAGCCACGCCAGGGTGAAGCCGAGCGGGATCAGCAGCACGCCCATGATCACTTCACGGATGGTGCGGCCACGCGAGATGCGCGCCACGAAAAGACCCACGAACGGCGCCCAGGCGATCCACCACGCCCAGTAGAACAGCGTCCACGAGCCCATCCACTCACGGCCCTTCGGGTCGTTGAGGTACATGTCGAAGCTCTTGCGCACGAACGCGCCGAGGTAATCGCCGGTGTTCTGGATCAGGCCGTCGAACAGGTGCAGGGTCGGGCCAGTGACCAGCACGAACAGCAGCAGGCCACACAGCAGGCGCACGTTGAGGTTGGACAACCAGGCAATGCCCTTCTCCACGCCCGCCACCACGCCGATGGTGGCCACCACCATCATCACCAGCACGATCGCCACCAGCACCTGCGGCGTATCCGGAATGTGGAACAGGTAGACCAGGCCGGACTGCACCACCAGCGCGCCGATGCCGAGGTTGGTGACCATCGAGATCAGCGTGGCGAGGATGCCGAAGCCATCGACCATGTCGCCGATGCGGCCATGGATGCGCTCACCGAAGATCGGGTACAGCGCCGAGCGCAGCGCCAGCGGCAGGTTCCGGCGGTAGGCGAAGTAACCCAGCGCCACGCCGACCAGGGCGTACAGCGCCCAGCCGTGCAGACCCCAATGCAGGAAGGTGAGCACCATCGCCTCGCGGCCCGCTGCCACCGTTCCGCCGGGCTGCCCGGGCGGATTGAGGAAGTGGTCCAGCGGCTCGTACGCGCCGTAGTACAGCAGCGCGATGCCGATGCCGGCCGAGAACAGCATCGAGACCCAGGCCACGTAACCGAAGGCTGGTGATTCCTCGTTGTGGCCCAGGCGGATGCGGCCGTACGGCGAGAACGCCAGCCACAGCACGAAGCCCAGGCACAGCACGATCAGCAGCATGTACCACCAGCCGAACGCCGCCGAGACCTCGGCCTGCGCCCATTGCAGCCAGTGCTCGCTGCCTTCGGGATAGAGAACGGTGAGCAGCCCGAGGATGCCGATCGACACCGAGGAACTGAAGAAGACAAAACGGTTCAAGCGCAGGGGCGAACGCTTGGGATGAGCCAGGGAAGACATGGGGTCGTCTCATCAAGTCCGAGGGAGCACATGGGCGGGGCCGGACCGGTAAACCGGGCCCATGGCGTGGGGCGCGAGCGCATCCTAGGGTTTATTGATTGAACGTTCAATCAATAAAAAGCATAATGATCGGCAGCCCGATCCTTCGGGTCGCAATCCGTGGAGAGACAATGCCGAAGAAAGGCGTGGAACCGGTACGGCGCGAGCAGCTGATCCGGGCCACTTTCCAGACCATCGACGAGATCGGCATGGCCGATGCGACCGTCGCCACCATCGCGAAGAAGGCCGGGCTGTCCAGCGGCATCGTCGCCCATTACTTCGGCGACAAGGACGGCCTGCTCAATGCTGCAATGCGGCAGATCCTGCGCGAACTGAAGGAGGCGGTCGCCCGCTACCGCGCCGACGTCGGCGACGACCCGCGCGACCAGCTGCGCGCCATCGTCGACGGCAACTTCGACGACAGCCAGATCAACGGCACCGCGATGCGCGTCTGGCTGACCTTCTGGGCCGCCAGCATGCACCAGCCGGAACTGGCCCGGCTGCAGCGCGCCAACGACCAGCGCCTGTTCTCCAACCTGTGCCACCAGTTCAACCGCCTGCTGCCCCACCCGCAGGCCCGCCTGGCCGCCCGTGGCCTGGCCGCGATGATCGACGGCCTGTGGCTGCGCGGCAGCCTGGTCGGCGGCCAGTTCAATGCCGAGAAGTCCCGGCGCATCGCTTACGGCTACATCGACTTCCAGTTGCAGGCTGTCGCGCTATAAGCGTTGCAGCACCCGCCCCCTTCCAAGGAGTACGCCCCATGACCACCCTGCCCGTCCAACAGCTCTACATCCACGGCCAGCGCGTCGATGCCACCAGCGGCAAGACCTTCAAGACCGTGAACCCGGCCACCGGTGACGTGATCGCTGAAGTGCAGGTTGCCAGCCAGGCCGACGTCGAGCGCGCCGTGCAGAGCGCGGCTGAAGGCCAGAAGGTGTGGGCGGCGATGACTGCCATGGAGCGTTCGCGCATCCTGCGCCGCGCCGTCGAGATCCTGCGCCAGCGCAACGACGAACTGGCGCACCTGGAAACCCTGGACACCGGCAAGGCGCTGGCCGAAACCACCACCGTGGACATCGTCACCGGCGCCGACGTGGTCGAGTACTACGCCGGCCTGGCCACCGCCATCGAAGGCATCCAGCTGCCGCTGCGCGAATCGAGCTTCTTCTACACCCGCCGCGAGCCGCTGGGCGTGGTCGCCGGCATCGGCGCCTGGAACTACCCGATCCAGATCGCCATGTGGAAGTCGGCCCCGGCCCTGGCCGCCGGCAACGCGATGGTGTTCAAGCCGTCCGAAGTGACCCCGCTGACCGCAATCCGCCTGGCCGAGATCTACACCGAAGCCGGTGTGCCGGCCGGCGTGTTCAACGTCGTGCAGGGCCCGGGTCGCGAGATCGGCCAGTGGCTGACCGAGCACCCGGTGATCGAAAAGATCTCCTTCACCGGCGGCGTCGCCACCGGCAAGAAGGTCATGGCCAGCGCCGCGTCCTCGTCGCTGAAGGAAGTGACCATGGAGCTGGGCGGCAAGTCGCCGCTGGTGATCTGCGATGACGCCGACCTCGACCGCGCCGCCGACATCGCGGTGATGGCCAATTTCTTCAGCTCCGGCCAGGTCTGCACCAACGGCACCCGCGTGTTCGTGCCGCGCAGCATGCTGGCCGCGTTCGAAGCCGCCGTGGTCGAGCGCGTCAAGCGCATCCGCATCGGCGACCCGATGGCCGCCGAGACCAACTTCGGTCCGCTCACCAGCTTCCCGCACATGGAAAACGTGCTGCGCTACATCGAAAGCGGCAAGGCCGAAGGCGCCCGCCTGCTGACCGGCGGCGGCCGTGCCACCGAAGGCGCGCTGGCCAACGGTGCCTACGTGCTGCCGACCGTGTTCTCCGACTGCCGCGATGACATGACCATCGTCAAGGAAGAGATCTTCGGGCCGGTGATGAGCATCCTTGCCTACGACGACGAAGACGAAGTGGTGCGTCGTGCCAACGACACCACCTTCGGCCTCGCCGCCGGCGTGGTCAGCAAGGACGTCAGCCGCGCCCACCGCATCATCCACCGCCTGGAAGCCGGCATCTGCTGGATCAACACCTGGGGCGAATCGCCGGCCGAAATGCCGGTTGGCGGTTACAAGGAATCCGGCGTCGGCCGTGAGAACGGCCTCTCCACCCTCGGCCACTACACCCGCATCAAGTCGGTGCAGGTGGAACTGGGCGACTACGCCAGCGTGTTCTGACCGGCGCGCCTCCGGGCGCGCCCCACGTCCGGCCATCGTGCCGATCCGACATTCCGCCGGGACGCCTGCATGCAGCGCGCCCCGGCCTGCAGGAGAGCAACCATGAGCACCCATAACGAGTACGACTACATCATCATCGGCGCCGGTTCGGCCGGCAACGTGCTGGCCACCCGCCTCACCGAAGATGCCGATGTCAGCGTGCTGCTGCTGGAAGCCGGTGGCCCGGACTACCGGCTCGACTTCCGTACCCAGATGCCGGCGGCACTGGCCTTCCCGCTGCAGGGCAAGCGCTACAACTGGGCGTACAAGACCGATCCCGAGCCCTTCATGAACAACCGCCGCATGGACTGCGGCCGTGGCAAGGGGCTGGGTGGCTCGTCGCTGATCAACGGCATGTGCTACATCCGCGGCAACGCGATGGACTACGACAACTGGGCCGGCATGCCGGGCCTGGAAGACTGGACCTACCTGGACTGCCTGCCGTACTTCCGCAAGGCCGAAACCCGTGACATCGGCCCCAACGACTACCACGGTGGCGAAGGCCCGCTGCGCGTGACCACGCCCAAGGCCGGCAACAACGAGCTGTTCGCTGCGATGGTCGAGGCCGGCGTGCAGGCCGGCTACCCGCGCACCGACGACCTCAACGGCTACCAGCAGGAAGGCTTCGGCCCGATGGACCGCACGGTGACCCCGAAGGGCCGTCGTTCCAGCACCGCCCGTGGCTACCTGGACCTGGCCAAGCCGCGCCCGAACCTGACCATCGTCACCCACGCGCTGACCGACCGCATCCTGTTCTCGGGCAAGCGTGCGGTGGGCGTGCAGTGGCTGCACAACGACCAGCCGCAGCGTGCCACCGCCCGCCGCGAAGTGCTGCTGTGCGGCGGCGCCATCGCTTCGCCGCAGATCCTGCAGCGCTCGGGCGTCGGCCCGGCCGACCTGCTGCGCAGCCTGGACATCGACCTGGTGCACCACCTGCCGGGCGTCGGCGCCAACCTGCAGGACCACCTTGAGATGTACCTGCAGTACGAGTGCAAGAAGCCGGTCTCGCTGGCACCGGCACTGAAGCTCTACAACCAGCCGGCGATCGGCGCCGAGTGGCTGTTCCTTGGCACCGGCATCGGCGCCAGCAACCAGTTCGAGGCCGGTGGCTTCATCCGCAGCGATACCGAGTTCGACTGGCCGAACCTGCAGTACCACTTCCTGCCGGTGGCGATCAATTACAACGGCTCCAACCCGATCAAGGCGCACAGCTTCCAGATGCACGTCGGTTCGATGCGTTCGCCCAGCCGCGGCCGCATCCACGTGCGTTCGAAGGATCCGCGCGAACATCCCAGCATCCTGTTCAACTACATGTCGCACGACCAGGACTGGCGCGAGTTCCGTGCCGCGATCCGGATCACCCGCGAGATCTTCGCGCAGCCGGCGCTGGCGCCGTACAGCGGCCGCGAGATCTCCCCGGGCAGTGCGCTGCAGACCGATGCGCAGATCGACGCGTTCGTGCGCGAGCATGCCGAGACCGCCTACCACCCGTCGTGCTCGAACAAGATGGGCCACGCCGATGATCCGATGGCGGTGGTCGACGGCCAGGGCCGCGTGCACGGCCTGGAAGGCCTGCGCATCGTCGATGCCTCGATCATGCCGCAGGTGGTGACCGGCAATCTCAACGCGCCGACCATCATGATCGCCGAGAAGCTGGCCGACGTGATCCGCGGCCGTACCCCGCTGGCCCGCAGCACCGCGCCGTACTACAAGGCCAACGGCGCACCGGTACGTAAGCAGGGCTGACGCAAGCGCCCCGCTTGGGGCCACGGTAGTGCCGGCCGCTGGCCGGCATCCACCGGAATCCCGATCGAGCGCAGATGCCGGCCAGCGGCCGGCACTACCAAGCAAAGAGGCCCCTCGGGGCCTCTTCGCGTTTTCCCTACGGCGGGGTATGCTGCAATGAACGGCCATTGTCGATACGCTCAGGGCCGTAACCTAAATCATCACGATTCCTGGAGGGGGAATATGAGTCTGGATCGTCCCTGGCTGCAGAGCTATCCGAAAGGCGTTCCCGCCGAAATCGACGTCAACGAATTCCATTCGGTAGCCTCGGTCTTCGACGCCTCCGTCGCGAAATTCCGCGACCGTCCCGCCTACTCCAGCTTCGGCAAGGTCATCACCTACGGCGAGACCGACACGCTGGTCAACCAGTTCGCGGCCTACCTGCTGGGCGAGCTCAAGCTCAAGAAGGGTGACCGCGTCGCCCTGATGATGCCCAACTGCCTGCAGTACCCGGTGGCCACCTTCGGCGTGCTGCGCGCCGGCCTGACCGTGGTCAACGTCAATCCGCTGTACACCGCGCGCGAACTCAGGCACCAGCTGGTCGACGCCGGCGTCAGCGCGCTGGTGGTGGTCGACAACTTCGGCGACACCGTCGAGCAGGTCATCGCCGATACGCCGGTCAAGCACGTGATCACCACCGGCCTGGGCGACCTGCTCGGCGCCAAGGGCGCGATCGTCAACTTCGTGCTGAAGTACGTCAAGAAGATGGTGCCCAACTACCACATCAAGGGCGCGATCCGCTTCAAGCAGGCGCTCAAGCTGGGCAGCCGGCACACGCTTCCGGCGGTCGAGATCGACCATGACGACATCGCCTTCCTGCAGTACACCGGTGGCACCACCGGCGTGGCCAAGGGCGCGATGCTGACCAACCGCAACCTGATCGCCAACATGCAGCAGGCGTCTGCGTGGCTGTCCACCTCGGGCATCGAGCCGGGCAAGGAAGTGATCATCACCGCTCTGCCGCTGTACCACATCTTCGCGTTGACCGCGAACGGCCTGGTCTTCATGAAGTTCGGTGGCTGCAACCACCTGATCACCAACCCGCGCGACATGAAGGGCTTCGTCAAGGAGCTCAAGGGCACCCGCTTCACCGCCATCACCGGCGTCAACACGCTGTTCAACGGCCTGCTCAACACCCCGGGCTTCGACGAGATCGACTTCTCCTCGGTCAAGTTCACCCTGGGTGGCGGCATGGCGGTGCAGCGCGCCGTGGCCGAACGCTGGAAGAAGACCACCGGGGTGACCCTGGTCGAGGCCTATGGCCTGACCGAAACCTCGCCGGCGGCCTGCATCAACCCGCTCACCCTGCCCGAGTACAACGGCTCGATCGGCCTGCCGATCCCGTCCACGGATGCCTGCATCAAGGACGACAACGGCAACATCCTGCCGCTGGGTGAAGTGGGCGAACTGTGCATCAAGGGCCCGCAGGTGATGAAGGGCTACTGGCAGCGGCCGGAAGAGACCGCCACCGCCATTGACGCCGACGGCTGGCTGCACACCGGCGACATGGCCAGGATGGATGAGCAGGGCTTCTTCTACATCGTCGACCGCAAGAAGGACATGATCCTGGTGTCCGGCTTCAACGTGTACCCGAACGAGGTAGAGGACGTCATCGCGATGATGCCGGGCGTGCTGGAAGTGGCCGCGGTCGGCGTCCCGGATGAAAAATCCGGCGAGGTGGTGAAGGTTGTGATCGTGAAGAAAGACCCGAACCTGACCGCCGAAATGGTCAAGGAACATGCGCGGGCAAACCTGACCGGTTACAAGCACCCCAGAATCGTAGAATTCCGAAAAGAGCTGCCGAAGACCAACGTCGGCAAGATTCTCCGTCGCGAGCTGCGTGATACGCCCGCCCCGTAAGGGTTTCCGGGCAAGCGAGCAGAACAGGGACCCCGCCGGCAACGGCGGGGTCTTTTTATTACCGGAACATGGCCGGCACAGCGCTTGCGGGCGGTTCACGACGGGTGCATAGAATCAGTCGCCGCCGCACGTTCAGCTCGCCTCCCCTCACTCCTCTCCGTCCGCTCTGCGGTTGGCCGGACGGTCACACGGAGAACTCCCATGTCTGCAGTACGCCCCATCATCACCCGCCCCTCGCTGCACCCTACCCTGCGCATTACCGAAGAGCCCGAGCGGGATGTCTACTGGATCCACATGCATGCCAACCTGGTCAACCAGCCGGGCCGGCCCTGCTTCGCCTCGCGCCTGGTCGATGACATCGTCGACTACCAGCGCGAACTGGGCGAACGCCTCAGCGCCTCGCACGTCCTGTCACCCCATGTCGTCTTGGCCTCGGACAGTGACGTGTTCAACCTGGGTGGTGACCTCGAGCTGTTCTGCCGGCTGATCCGCGAAGGCGACCGCGCCCGCCTGCTCGACTATGCCCAGCGCTGCGTACGCGGCGTGCACGCCTTCCATGCCGGGCTCGGTGCACGTGCGCACAGCATCGCCCTGGTCCAGGGCAATGCACTGGGCGGCGGCTTCGAAGCTGCGCTGAGCTGCCACACCATCGTCGCCGAGGAAGGCGTGCTGATGGGCCTGCCGGAGGTGCTGTTCGACCTGTTCCCCGGCATGGGCGCCTACTCCTTCCTGTGCCAGCGCATCAGCCCGCGCCTGGCCGAGAAGATCATGCTGGAAGGCAACCTCTACACCGCCAGCCAGCTCAAGGAGATGGGGCTGGTCGACATCGTGGTGCCGGTCGGCCAAGGCGTTGCCGCGGTCGAACAGGTGATCAAGGACAGCCGGCGGATCCCGCATGCCTGGGCCGCGATGCGCGAGGTCAACGAGATCGCCAGCATGGTGCCGTTGCACGAAATGATGCGGATCACCGAGATCTGGGTGGATACCGCCATGCAGCTCGGCGAGAAGTCCCTGCGTACCATGGACCGGCTGGTGCGGGCACAGGCCCGGCGCAATGGCGACCCGGCCTGACAGCGCGGCGGTTCAGGACGGGCTGCGCTCGCTGTCGTCACGGCGCGCGATGTCCGCGCTGCGGGCGGCCAGTGCATTCCTGCCGAGGCGCAGGGCGGTGGCAAGACTGCCGAGGCGGGTCACCCACTCGCCCTTCAACTGCCAGTCCGCCATGCGCATGATCTCGCCACTGGAGGCGGCAACCTGGACCAGCCCCAGGTTGCTCGCCACCCCGCGCAGGGCGTGGGCGTGCTCGCGGAAGTCCTCCCAGGCCTGGCCTTCACCGCAGGCCTGCAGCTGGCCCATGCTCGCGTCGACATCCACCAGGCACTGGTCGATGAACTTGCGTTCGAAGCCATCGCCCATACCCAGCGACGCCAGCTCGTCCAGCACCGCGGTATCGAGCACGCCATCGCCAACCGGCAATGCCGGCACCGACTGGATGCCGGACTCGGCGCGGGTGTTGGCGGCGACATCGGCCAGCACTTCCAGCAGACGGGTGGCCACCACGGGCTTGGCAAGGAAGGCGCGGGCACCGGCCTGCTCGCAACGCAGGATGGACTCGGGGGTGACGTCCGCGCTCAGCACCATGACCGGAACGTAAGGCATGCCACTGGCCTGCATCACCCGCAACTGCTTGAGCAGGTCCAGTCCGCTCATGCCGGGCATGTGCAGATCGACGATCGCTGCGTCGTAACCGGCCTGCTCCAACGCATCGAGCACTTCGGCGCCGCCATTGACGCAGGTGACCTTGTGGCCGGCCTTCTCCAGCAACCGCTGCAGCACCATGCGGTTGGCTTCGTGGTCGTCGGCCACCAGCACGCGCAGGCTGCGCACCCGGGCACGATGACGCAGGAAGGGATTGGAAAATGCGATGACATTGCCGGCTTCAGCCACCTCGGACGGAACCGCCGGGGCTGATGAGGTCTCTGCCACGTCCAGCGTGATCTCGACCCAGAACACGCTGCCGCGCGGGCTGTTCGGCGCATAACCGACCTGCCCGCCCATCGACTCGACCAGGCCCTTGGCAATTGCGGTGCCCAGACCGGTGCCTTCATGGCGGCGGGCCAGGCCGACATCGCCCTGCTCGAAGGCATTGAACAGCCGGCCGCGCAGCGCCACCGGTACGCCGATGCCGCTGTCGACGATCTCGAATCGCAGGCGCATCCGCTCGCTACCCAGCACATCGGGGCTGGACACGCGCAGATGCACGTAGCCGCTGTCGGTGAACTTGACCGCGTTACCCATCAGATTGAGCAGGATCTGCTGCAGATGACCGGCATCACCCAGCAGGCGCGGCGGCACGTTGTCATCCACCTGCACGCGATAGTCCAGCGATTTGGAGCGGGTCTGCGGGGTCAGGATCAGGTTGATCGCCTGCAGCACGTCGGCCAGCGCGAACTCGTGCCACTCCACGCGCACCTTGCCCGCCTCGATCGCGGAGATATCCAGCACCTCCTCCACCAGCGCCAGCAGGCTGCGGGTCGAGGCCTGGATGGTGTTCAGGCACTCGCGCTGCTCGTCGTCCAGGCGGGTGGTGGCCAGCACTTCGGTCATGCCGGCCAGCCCGTTCAACGGCGTGCGGAACTCATGGCTCATGTTGGCCAGGAAACGGCTCTTGGCTTCGTTGGCCTGGCGCGCCTCTGCCACCGCCCGGGTCAAGGCATGCAGCAGCGAATCGAAGTACAGCGGAATCGCGCCCAGGCCCAGCAGCAGGCCCCAGCCCAGATAGTCGTGGCCGCGCCAGTACGGCGACAGCATCACCGTGCACAGGAAGGCCAGGCAGCCCATGGCCGTGGCCACGCGCAGGTAGGTGCTGCCGTAGCGCATGCCGTTGCCGATCGTGACCCACAGCATCACCGCATACAGCGGTGCCGCCGGCTCACCCTGGATGGTCATGATCCAGGCCATGCAGGTGTAATCGGTCAGCATGCCGATCACCCGGCGCACATGCGACGCGCCGGGATTGACCAGGATCGCCGCCAGCAGGCCGGCGGAAATGGTCAGCTCGAAGGCCAGGATCAACCAGGTCGTGGTCAGCGCTTCGCCACCGCCGCTCAGCGAACGCCAGCCCAGGTAGCTGATGAACAGCGCGGTGATGACGATGCGGATCAGGTTCTGCGCGTGCTCGCTGTCCTCGCGCCCGGACAGGCGCTGCTTGAAGCGGGCCAGCAACGAGCGGTTGGGGGAGGCAGCGGCGGGGGTCGTATCCATGGTCGGATGTCGCATCCTTCGGCGCAGCAGGGACGAGCAGCACAACGGCACCGCCAGCAGTCCCAGCCACAGGGAAAAGGCCAGGCCCAGGTTGGCCTGCCAGTAAGGGGTCATCAACACGGTCGTACCGAAACTGGCCATCGCCAGCACGATGGCCGCAGCCAGGTAGCGCGAGCCGAACCGCAGGCCATTGCCGACCGTCACCCACATCACCACCGCATACACCCAGGCCAGCGGCTCGCCCATCTGGATCATGCCGATGGCGATCAAGCCGTAGTCGGCCAGCATCCCGGCGACCCGGCGCGGATCGGAGCGCTCCGGCTTCCACAGCAGCCAACCGAACAGCAGCAGCGAAAGCCCCAATCCGGTCAGCACCGTCGCCAGCACGCCCTGGTACTGCTCCAGACGGTGGAGGCGTGCTCCGGACAGCAGCACATAGACCAGGATCAGCGAGATCAGCGCCACCCGCACGATCGCCTGGCCATGCTCCGAATCCGGACGCTGCGCCAACCGGCGCTTCACGCGTGCGAACAGGTCCTGCATGTCACCCACCCGGTCGCGTCGATGCCGTCGAGTGCTGGGCGCAGATATCCATCAACTGCTGGTGACCGCGCATCAGCGCATCCACGCAGCGCGGGTCGAACAGTCGGCCACGCTGGGCGTACAGATAGGCCAGTGTGGCTTCCATGGTCCATGCTTCCTTGTACGGACGGGGCGAAATCAGGGCATCAAAAACGTCGGCAACGGCGACGATGCGCGCTTCCAGCGGAATCGCCTCGCCGACCAGGCCATCAGGATAGCCGCTGCCGTCATACCGCTCGTGGTGACGCAGCGCGATCAGCGCACCAACCTGGATGAAGCGATTCTGGCTACCGCTGAGCAGCTCGTGCCCGATGCGCGGGTGCCGGCGCATGATCGCCAGCTCCTCGTCGTTGAGCTTGCCCTGCTTGAGCAGCACTGCATCGGGAATGGCGATCTTGCCCATGTCATGCAGCGGCGCGGCCATCTCGATCAGGCGCACGTCGTCTTCGGGCAGGCCCAGCTGCTCGGCGATCAGCCCCGCCACGCGCGCCATGCGTTCGAGGTAGGCACTGGTGCCGGCATCACGGAACTCGATCGCCCGTGCCAACCGCGACAGGGTCTCGCGCTCGCGTTCCTCGACCTCGTGCATGCTGGCCAGCAAGCGCTGCTCCAGCGACAACGCGCGTTGCTTCACGTTCTCGGTCTGCTGGCGCAGCTGCAACAGGTTGTAGCAGCGCGCGCGCAGTTCGCGCGGACGGATGGGCTTGACCAGGAAGTCGATGACCCCCGCTTCCAGCGCCGCCTGACGGATCGGCTCGTCGCCGACCACGGTGATCAGGATCACCGGAATGTCGCGATGCTTGGGCAGGCGACGGAAACGGCGGGCGAACTCCAGCCCGTCCATTTCCGGCATGCGGTAATCGAGCAGCAGCAGGTCGACCGGATGCGCCTCGCACCAGGCCAATGCGGTCAGCGGATCACCGAAGTCATACACGCTCAGTTCCGGCGCGATATCTTCGATGACGTGACGCAGCATCGTCCGGGCGGACGTCTGGTCGTCAACAATGACGATGTTCAACGCGTACTCTGCCTGGTTTCTCGACCATGCTGGATCATCAGCAGGCGAGGATACCCTGCCGCTGCGAACGCTCGCACCCTGCATCGGCCTGACTCCCGTGTCATGCGTCCCGGTTCATGATCGTCATCACATTGTGAAGCGGACTCTCCACAATGCGCACTCCCCCTGGCGCCGATCAAGCCACAACAGACGTCAAGGTAGTGCATTAACGATACGCCGAGTGCGGGAGGCGTCAATCGCGCCGTCTCATTTCGCGACGGCGCGCACAAACAGGAGTCAAAAAGACGACTTACTGCTCCGGACGCATGTACGGGAACAGCAGCACGTCACGGATCGAGCTGCTGCCAGTCAGCAGCATCACCAGGCGATCGACGCCGATGCCGAGGCCGCCGGTCGGTGCCATGCCGTACTCCAGCGCACGGATGTAGTCGGCGTCGTAGTGCATGGCCTCGTCATCGCCGCCTTCCTTCGCCGCCACCTGGGCCTGGAAACGCTGGGCCTGGTCTTCCGGGTCGTTCAGCTCGGAGAAGCCATTGGCCAGCTCCTTGCCGTTGACGAACAGCTCGAAGCGGTCGGTGTAGCCCGGATCGTTGTCGTTGGCACGGGCCAGCGGCGAGACCTCCACCGGATGGTCGGTGATGAAGGTCGGCTGGATCAGGGTGTGCTCGACCGTGGCCTCGAAGATCTCCAGCAGCAGCTTGCCCCAGCCGTAGGACGGCTTGACGCGGATCTTCAAGCGCTCGCAATGGCGCAGCAGTGCATCGCGGTCGGTGCAGTCGGCAGCGGAGATTTCCGGGTTGTGGTGGCGGACCGCCTCATCCATGCGCCAGCGGCGGAACGCCGGGCCCAGGTCGATCTTCGCGCCATCCCACTCCACTTCGGTGGAACCGTTGACGGTCGTGGCCACGTCACGGATCACGCCTTCGGTCAGGTCCATGATCTCGTTGTACGTGGCATAGGCCTCGTACAGCTCCATCATGGTGAATTCCGGGTTGTGGCGGGTGCTGACGCCTTCATTGCGGAAGTTGCGGTTGATCTCGTACACGCGCTCCAGGCCACCCACGGTCAGGCGCTTGAGGTACAGCTCCGGCGCCACGCGCAGGTACAGGTCCAGGTCCAGCGCATTGTGGTGGGTGGTGAACGGCTTGGCCGCCGCGCCGCCGGGGATGTAATGCATCATCGGCGTTTCGACTTCGAGGAAGTCGCGGTTGTCCAGCCACGCGCGCATGGCGCGGATGATCTTCGAGCGCTTGATGAACACCGCGCGCGACTCCGGGGTCACGATCAGGTCGACATAGCGCTGGCGGTAGCGCTGCTCGACGTCGGCCAGGCCATGCCACTTGTCCGGCAGCGGGCGCAGCGACTTGGTCAGCAGGCGGATCGATTCGGCCTTGACCGACAGCTCGCCGGTCTTGGTACGGGTCAGGCCGCCTTCGACGGCGATGATGTCGCCCACGTCCCAGCCCTTGAAGGCGGTATAGGCATCGCCCAGCACCGTGCCCTGCAGGAACAGCTGGATGCGGCCGGACTCGTCCTGGATCTGCGCGAAACTGGCCTTGCCCATGATGCGCTTGGCCATCAGGCGGCCCGCCATCTTCACCTGGCGGCCGTTGCCTTCCAGGGCCTCAGCGGTCCACTGCTCGGCGTCGGCGAATTCTTCCTGCAGGCGGCCGGCGAAGTCCTCGCGACGGAAGTCGTTCGGGTACGCGATGCCCTGCCCACGCAGCGTTTTGAGTTTCTCGCGGCGCTCGGCGATCAACTTGTTTTCGTCAACGGGGGGGGTATCGGTAGCTTCGCTCATGGATCTGCGGGAATCGTGTAGTGAGGGGGGATGTTGCGCCCGGCACAGCCGGTTGCCCAGCATACCAAAACCGCCCCGCCCCAGCCCTGGGCCGGCGCCCTGCCCTGGTGGTCGCCAACCTTGGTTGGCGCTTTTCCGTGGCCTATGTATGCGGTCCGCCATCCACGCATGGCGTGGATCTACCGTCCGCCAACGCGGTAGCGCCGGGCCATGCCCGGCGGACAGGTCGCAGAAATCCGCCGGGCATGGCCCGGCGCTACCAACCACCTGTTTCTACCCGTTCCCCGGGAACGCCTGACGCAGCTCGTCCACCAGCACCCGCTGGTTCTCCGAGTAGTCGATCGGCACCGATACCAGGTGCACCCCACCCTCGTTGAACGCCGCCTCCAGCGTCGGGATGAACTGCTCGATGGCCGTCACCTCATGCCCCTTGCAGCCATAGGCTTCCGCATACTTCACGAAATCCGGGTTACTGAAGGTCATGCCGTAGTCGGTGAAGCCATCCACCGCCTGCTTCCAGCGGATCATCCCGTAGGCGCCATCGTTGAGGATCAGCACCACCAGGTTCAGGCCCAGCCGGCGCGCGGTCTCCAGCTCCTGGCTGTTCATCATGAAACCGCCATCGCCGCACACCGCCAGCACCCGCCGCTGCGGGTACAGGATCGAGGCCATGATCGCCGACGGCAGGCCCGCGCCCATCGTCGCCAGCGCGTTGTCCAGCAGCAGCGTATTGGCCACCTGGGTGCGGTAATTGCGCGCAAACCAGATCTTGTACATGCCGTTGTCCAGCGCCACGATGCCGTCCGGCGGCATCACCTGGCGCACGTCGTGCACCAGCCGCTGCGGGGTGAATCCAGCTTCCTCGGCACGGTCAGCCAGGTGTTCTAGAATGGTCGCGCGCAGTGGCAGCAGCGCGTCGGCGTTCGGCACTGCACCTTCGATACGGTCGGCCAGCTGGGTCAGCGAACGGCCGATGTCACCGATCACTTCCACCTGCGGGAAGTACACCTGCTCCACCGCCGCCTGCGAATAGCCGATATGGATCACGGTCGGCCCACCCGGGCGCATCACGAACGGCGGTTTCTCGGTGACCTCATGGCCGATGGTCACGATCACGTCGGCCTGGTCGATGGCCATATGCACGTAGTCACGCTCGGTCAACGCGGCGGTGCCCATGTACAGGCCCGAGCCACCGGCCACCGCCCCCTTGCCCATCTGCGTGGTGAAGAACGGAATACCCGCGCGCAACACGAAGGCCGACAACGCTTCGCTGGACTGCGGCCGCGACGCCGCCGAGGCGATCATCAGCAGCGGGCGCTTGGCATTGCGGATGATCTCCGCCGCGCGGTCCAGTGCTTCCGGACTGGCAATGGGACGATCCACCGCGTGCGGCGGAATCAGCGCTACGTCCCCGACCTCATCGGCCGCGATGTCTTCGGGCAGCTCCAGCAGCACCGGGCCCGGGCGCTCTTCCAGCGCGGTACGGAATGCCTCGCGGACGATGGTCGGAATGGTGCGCGCCGAGACGATCTGCCGCGCCTGCTTGGTCAGCGGCTTCATCGTGCTGACGATATCGACAATCTGGAAACGCGCCTGCTTGCTGGCGACGATGCCCTTCTGGCCAGTGATCATGATCACCGGCCACGCACCCAGCAGCGCGTACGCGGCGCCGGTGGTGAAGTTGAGCGCGCCCGGGCCGAGCGTGGCCAGGCACACACCCGGCTTCCCGGTCAGGCGGCCGTAGGTGGCTGCCATGAACACCGCCGCCTGTTCGTGGCGGGTGATGACCAGCTCGATGCTGGAATGGCGGAGTGATTCGACCACGTCGAGGTTCTCCTCGCCGGGGATGCCGAAAATACGCTCGACGCCTTCGTTCTCAAGCGCGGCGACAAGCAGATCTGAACCCTTGGACATTGGAATGCCGTCCTTTTCGCTGGACTGATGATGGATCGTTGCAGGAAGGATGAAAGCTGCGCGTCAACGCTTGTCGAACCACACCGTCTGCGCGTTGACGAATTCGCGGATGCCGAAGTGCGAGAGCTCGCGGCCGAAGCCGCTCTTCTTCACGCCGCCGATCGGCACGCGCGGATCGGACGCGGAGAAGCCGTTGACGAACACGCCGCCGGTCTGCAGCCGGCGCGCCAGCTGCATGGCACGGGCGCGGTCGCCACTCCACAGGTTGCCGCTGAGGCCGAACTCGCTCTGGTTGGCCAGTTCCACCGCATGGTCGGCGTCGCGGGCGCGGCTGATCGAGGCCACCGGCCCGAACGTTTCGGTGTCGAAGGCCTGCATGCCTGGCTCAACCCCGGCCAGCACGGTGGGTGCATAGAACGCACCCGGACGATCCAGCTGGTGACCGCCGACCAGCAGCTGCGCACCGGCGTCGACCGAAGCACGTACCTGCGCGTCGAGCTGCTCCAGCAGATCCTGGCGCGCCATCGGGCCGATGCGGTTCGCCGGGTCGCGGCCGTCGCCAATGGTCAGTGCCTGCACCTTCTGGCAGAACTGCGCCACGAAACGATCGTAGACCGCGTCTTCGACGATGATGCGCTTGCCGGCGATGCAGACCTGGCCGGTGTTCTGGAAGCGCGAGGCCACCGCCGCTTCGACGGCAGCGTCCAGATCGGCGTCGGCCAGCACGATGAACGGGTCCGAGCCGCCCAGTTCCAGCACCACCTTTTTCAGCGCCTGCCCGGCCTGGGCGGCGATGCTGCGGCCGGCGGCCACGCTGCCAGTCAGGGTCACCGCCGCGATGCGGTCATCGGCAATGGCACGACTGGTGCCTTCGCGGCTGATGTTGGCGGCAATGAAGGTACCGTCCGGCAGACCGGCATCACGCCACGCCGCGTCGAGCAGCTGCGCGGTACCGACGATGTTCTCGGCCGGCTTCAGCAGGAAGCCGTTGCCGCCCATCAGGATCGGCACCGCCGCGCGCATCACCTGCCAGTATGGGAAGTTCCACGGCATGATGCCCAGCACCACGCCCAGCGGCAGGTAGGACACGTAAGCCTTGTCGTCGGGCACCTGGGTCGGTTCGTCGCGCAGGAACTGCGCACCGTTGTCGGCGTACCAGTCGCACAGCACGGCGCACTTCTCGATCTCGGCCAGCGATTCGGCCTGCACCTTGCCCATCTCGGCGGTGGCCAGCGCGGCCAGCTTTTCACGGTCACGGCGCAGTACGGCAGCCATCGCGCGCAGCACCTCCGCCCGCTGTTCGAGGCTCCTGGCGCTCCAGGCCGCGAAGCCGGCCTGGCCGCGGTCAAGGATCGCTTCCAGTTCGGCGTCGGTGGCGAAGGGATGGCTGGCGATCTGCTGGCCAGTGGCCGGATCGCGGGAAATGGCGGTGGTGGGGGCAGCGGACATGCAGGTCTCCTGGTGTCTCGACAACGGGCGGTGGCCCGTCTCCTGCACAGGAATGTGGACCCGATGGGCGGGCACAACAAGGCGTCTGCTTATCCTGTGACCTGCACTTACCTGCCTGAATGGGGTGGGTTGTCCTGGCAGGGCTGCGCCCTGCACCCGCAGAGGCTTCAAACCAAGGCAACGGCAACAGCGTGCATTCCGCGAGATGGCGGGGTGGGTCCGGTTGCGGGGGACGGCGTGAATACATCCATGTAGCCTCGGTCGCGCCATCCATGGCGCTCACGCCCCCGCAACCGGACCCACCCCGCCTTCGACAATTTCCCGCGATCTGTCGGAAATGCTCTTGGGGTCAGATCCGTTTTCCTACGGAAAACGGATCTGACCCCGGAATTTCTTTCGATATCTGACAGATGTATCGGCCAAGGTCGACACCTACCAACAACCGCGCGAAATCTGTCTGAGGTGGGGTGGTGTGGGTTGGCAGGACCGTTGGCGCCATGGGCCCGAGGCATGCCTCGGGCGGGTTGGGCAGGACGCCCAACCCCGGTCTTGCCGTGTGCGCAGGACAGCGCACACGAGCAAGGCGCCATCGAGCCCCCATGGACGGGTTTACGGCGTGTCCTGCCAACCCACACCGCCCCGCCATCCCACGGAATGCCCGCTGTTGCTGCTGCTGTCGCTTCGGCCTCTGTGGGTGCAGGGCGCAGCCCTGCCGACCAACCTACTTCCGCGGCAGGTAGGTCACCAGTGACAGATCGTGGCGGCTCTCCGGCACCAGCGCCACGTACTGCAGGTCCAGCAACCCGCGCGTGGGATGGTTCAGCTTCTTCGCGCCTTCGTCGAACCGGCGCACATCGTGCTCCGGCCACCACTGGCGGAACTCCTCGCTGTGCGCGGCGATGTCCTCGGCCAGCGCGAGGAACGGGGCCTTGTCCGGCGCCTGCGCCATCGCCGCGCGGAAGCCTGCCAGCAGGCCGCGGGTCATTTCTTCCCAGTTGAGGATCAACGTGCGGTACGGCAGGTACAGGAACATCAGCCGCAGCGTGTTGCGCTCGTGCGGCGCAAGCTGGCTGTAATCCACGAACAGCTCGGCGATGGCCGGGTTCCACGCCAGGATGTCGTAGCGGGTATTGCGTACGTAGGCTGGGATCGGCTGCATGGCCTCGACCAGCTGGCGCAGGCCATCAGTCACCGTCTCGTCGGGAGATTCCAGTGGCACGCCGTAGCCAGACAGCGCGAACGCATAAGCACGTTCGTCGTCGCTCATGCGCAGCACCTGCGCCAGCCGCTCCAGTACCTCGGGCGAGGCGCGTACTTCGCGGCCCTGCTCGATCCAGGTGTACCAGCTGACGCTGACGCCGATCGCCAGTGCGACTTCCTCGCGCTTCAGGCCCGGGGTACGCCGGCGCCCGGCCGGCAGGCCGAGCGTGGCGGGGTCGACGCGGGCGCGGCAGGCCTTGAGGAAGCCGCCGAGTTCCTTGCGTTCACTTTCGCTGCGCATCATCGCTACCGCCGTACCTGTTGTAGCGTCGAGCCATGCTCGACGCATCTACTACCGCGCGAACAGCAGCTGAGCATGGCTCAGCTCTACAGTAAAGCCGGTTCAGCCACCCTCGGCGTCACGCACGAGGGCGATGATATCCGCACAGGCACGTCGATCAGGCATCGACGCGCTTGGAGCCCACGGCCAGGCCGGCCTTCAGGCTGGCTTCGACGAACTCGTCCAGGTCGCCGTCGAGCACCTTCTGCGTATCCGAACGCTCGATGCCGGTGCGCAGGTCCTTGATACGGCTCTGGTCGAGCACGTAATTGCGGATCTGGCTGCCCCAGCCGATGTCGGACTTGGTGGCTTCCACGGCGTCCTTTTCGGCGTTGCGCTTCTGGATCTCCAGCTCGTACAGCTTGGCGGCCAGCATCTTCATCGCGTTGTCGCGGTTCTGGTGCTGGCTGCGGCCGGTCTGGCAGGCCACGACGATGTTGGTCGGGATGTGGGTGATACGCACCGCCGACTCGGTCTTGTTCACGTGCTGGCCACCGGCACCGGACGAACGGTACACGTCGGTACGCAGGTCGGCCGGGTTGATGGTGATGTCGATGTTGTCGTCGATTTCCGGCGACACGAACACCGAGGTGAAGCTGGTGTGGCGGCGGTTGTCCGAGTCGAACGGCGACTTGCGCACCAGGCGGTGCACGCCGGTCTCGGTCTTCAGCCAGCCATAGGCATAGTCGCCTTCCACGCGCAGCGTGGCCGACTTGATGCCGGCGACGTCGCCACCGGAGACTTCCATCAGCTCGGTCTTCCAGCCGCGCGATTCACACCAGCGCAGGTACATGCGCAGCAGGATCTCGGCCCAGTCCTGGGCTTCGGTGCCACCGGCACCGGCCTGGATGTCGACAAAGGCAGCAGCGTTGTCCATCTCGCCGGAGAACATGCGCTGGAACTCCAGCTTCTCCACATGCGCCTGATGCTTGTCCAGGTCGGCCACCACGGCCAGTGCGGTGTCCTCGTCCTGCTCGGACTCGGCCAGCTCAAGCAGTTCGGTGGCATCAGCCAGGCCGTCCAGCACCGAGGCGATGCCGCCCACGGTCTTTTCCAGGCTGGAACGCTCGCGGCCCAGGTTCTGGGCGTATTCGGCGTTGTTCCAGACGTCGGGGCTTTCCAGCTCCCGCGTTACTTCTTCAAGACGCTCTTTCTTGGCGTCGTAGTCAAAGATACCCCCGAAGCGACAGCACGCGATCGGTCAGATCGGTGATGCGCTGGCGGACAGGATTCAGTTCGATCATGTCGGCGGTTATGCATTCAAAAGATGACTGGTAATGATACCGCAGGCCGGCGAAACCGGCATGAGGGGGGCCGGCCGGTAGAGTCGACTGCCAGTCGACTGCTCTCCGTTCAGGTTGTGGTGAAGCCCGCGCTGCGCGCGCAGGTCGACTGACAGTCGACTCTACCCCCCGCCCAGCGCCTGCCGCAGCACTGGCAGCTGGCGCCGGCTGCAGGGCACTTTGGCCCCATCGGCCATATGCAGCAGGGCCTCGCCGCCGTCCAGCGGCTCGATCGAGCGCAGCTGGCCGCGATGGATCAGCCAGCTGCGGTGCGGGCGCAGGAACTCGCCCGGGTCCAGCCGCTGTTCCAGTACCGCCATGGTGATCCGCAGCGGGTAGTCGTGGCCGCGTACCCGCAGGTTCACGTAGTTCCCCGCCGCCTGGGCGTACTCCACGTCCGCGGTGGCCACCAGGAATTCCTTGCCCAGCTTGCGAACCAGGAAATGCTGGGGGCGCTCGACCGGCTCCACCGGCGGGCCGACGTCGGGCTCGGTCAGCAGGTGCGCTTCACCCTGCCGCTGGCGGCCGAACCAGGCCACGGCGTGCACGGCAATCACCAGCAGGCTGTAGGTCTGCACGTCCTTGAAGAACTCGTAGAACCACTGCGCCGGCCAGGCGCCATAGGTGTAGTGCTGGCCAATCAGGGCGAAGGCCAGCTTGCGCATCAGCACCATGGCACTGACATGCAACAGCCACCAGGCAACGCCACCCAGCACGTAGAAGCCGATCCGGCGCCGCCAGGTGTCTGCATGCAACGGCCAGCGGTGAGCGGCGGCATGCAGAAGTGCCAGCAGGCCCAGGCTGGCAAGCGCACTGCTGAACTCCTCGATCGACGCCGCAAGGCCCGGGAATGGCTGGGCGTCCCGCAATGCCCGCATCCACTGCGCCAGCACATTGCCCGCAGCGGTACACAGGAACAGCAGCGACCAGAACACTGCAGCCATGCCCGCGCGGTTGGGACGATCTGCAACAAGGGCGGGATCGACCGCCGGATCTCCATTTTCCATGCCGCCATTGTTGCCCATCCGACCCTTTCCGCATCGGCCATTGGTCCCAACAACCCCTCCATTGGACCCCGCAAGGCTGCCATTGCACCCTATCCGCTGGCGACGCTGAGCCTTGCGGCGGAAGGTGAAGCATCCTCCTGACGCCCATCGCCATGCACCGTCGCCACGATCTGGACACCCTGCGCATCGCCGCCTTCGCGTTGCTGATCCTCTACCACGCCGCCATGGCCTATGTGGCCGGCTGGGACTTCCACCTCAAGAGCGCCTACACCGCCGAATGGCTGCAGTGGCCGATGATCGCGCTGAACCGCTGGCGTATGCCGCTGCTGTTTGCCATCAGTGGTATCGCCTTGGGCCTTTCCCTGCCAGACCACGGGCGACTGCAGCACACGCTCCGCCGTAGCTGGCGCCTGCTGCTGCCCCTGGTCTTCGGTATCGTCGCGGCGGCGTCCCTGCAGGCCTACTGCGAGGCCTTGGACAAGGGTGACGTGGCACCGGGGCTGGGCCATTTCCTGTGGCGCTACTGGCAGTTCCGGCCGTGGCCGGGCGCGCACTTCAGTGGTGCCGCCTACGGCTTCACCTGGAATCATCTCTGGTACCTGGCCTACCTTCTGCCCTACACCGTACTGGCAGTCGTGCTGGCCAGCCTGCTCCGACCATTGCGCAGGGCGCTGCCGCGCTGGCAACCCGGTGATCGCCTGCTGGGCACCTTGCTGCTGGTGCTGCCGGTAGCGTGGCTGACCTGGGCACTGCTGGTGCTGATGCCTCGCTGGCCACCCACCCACGCCTTACTGGACGACATATACGTGCACGCCGAATCGCTGCCGCTGTTCTTGGCCGGCTTCCTGGCGGCACGCTGGCAGCGCGGCTGGGATCTGCTGGTGCGCGGGCGTCGCGTGACCCTGACCCTGGCGGCGTTGGGGCTCTGCCTGGAGCTGGGCATCCGCGCACTGGCCCGCCTGCCGCATGTGGGCGATCTGGATGCGTGGGTGCTGGCACTGCCGTGGGCCCAGACCGAACGCGTCGGCCGCGCGTTGTATACGTGGTGCATGCTGCTGACCCTGTTCGGCTGGGCGCGCGTGCTGCTGGACCGTCCCTGGCACGGTCTGAACTACTGCCGCGAAGCTGTGTTCAGTTGGTACATCCTGCATCAGACTGTGCTGATCGTTCTGCTGTACGCGCTGCGCCCGCTGCAGCTGGGCCCGTGGCTGGAACCTGCACTACTGGTGGCTGGCACAATAAGCGCCTGTCTGCTGATCCACGAGCTGCTGATCCGACGTGTGCGCTGGCTGCGCCCGCTGTTCGGCCTGCGCGCCGATCCGCCAGCGTCGCCGATTGCACGCGCCGCAACGGCGCGCTGAGTTCGGTGCCGTTGTAGAGCCGAGCCCACACTCGGCTGCTTCTGCCGTGAGCCGAGCATAGGCTCGGCTCTACCTTGAGGCAGTCGAGCAAGCTCGACTCTACAAAAGCCCGGAATCGATCATTTCACCTCGAACTCGCCTACCAGCACGGTCTCGGCACGATCCTTCAGCCGCATCGTCACCATCTGGTCCTTCTGCTTCGGCGTGCCCCAGTGCGTGGTCAGCCGCAGCATCAGCGTCGTCGCACCGGTCACCAGCTGCTGGCGGCTGCCGAAGTAGTTGGCCTCCACCTTGTACTTGCCCGGCTTGGCGTTGCGCAGTGAGAACTGCTCGGGACCATAGCCGCCGGTAAAGTCCTGCGACATCTGCCCGCCCTGATAGGTCAGGCGGTTGCCGTAGTACGCGCGCTCGCCGTTCGGGTCGGTCACCCACAGGTCCATGTCGCTGTTGTCGGCATCCCACGACAGCACCACGCGCAGGTCCAGCGGCATCGCCTGCAACAGGCGCGGGTCGATGCTGCGGGTATCCAGCCGTGTCGTGCTGCCTGCCACCAGGTTGGTCAACTCGTCCAATGCGATCAGGGCGATGCCGTCGAAGCGGTTGTCCCACGGCCGCACCACCACCTGATACAGCGGCGCCAACGCCTGCTGCGGCTTGCCCGCAGCCGCCAGTGCCAGGCCAAGATCGCGGAAGCTCTGCGGTTCTTCCTGGCCCATCGCCAGCACCTGCTCGAACACCGGAACCGCCAGTGTCGGCGCGTCGGCCTGCATCAACCGGTAGCCGAGCACACGCAACAGGTGGCGGTTGTCCAGGTCCATCTCGGCCAGGTTCGACAGCACGCGCAGTGCCAGTTCGCGCTGGCCCTGCTCCAGCAACAGATCGGCCACGTCGAGGAAGAACGCGCTGCTGTCGGCGTGTGCGTCACGCTCGGCCAGGTAACGGTCATACAGTTGCGACGCCGGGCCCTGGCGCAGCCGCCGGGCGATGGCCGAGTCCGGCTGCCACGCAGCCAGCTGGATGCCGAGCTCCCCATTGTTGGCGGCGGATGCAGCGACAACGCTGCCGGTGAGCGCGACCACATCCAGCGCTTTGTTCGATGCGGAGGCTGAGCGACGTGCACGCGCGCTGCTGGCTTCCATGCGTTGCTCGGCGGCGGCCATCGGTGCCGGCGCGGGCGGTGCCGCGGGGGCCGGCGCAGCGAGCATCGCCACCGGCGCCGAGTCCATCGCGTAGTCCGCGGATGCAACTTCCAGCGCCCCGCCCTTCAACTGCGGAGGCGCTCCCTTCGGCCAGCTTCGGCTCCACCACTGCTGGCGCTCCTTCCAACGTGCGGCAACCTGGTCCAGGCGCTGGCGATCGGCAGCGGCGCGATCGCTCACCTGCCGTGCGAAGCGGGCATCGTACTCGGCGCGCAGCTTGCCGGACGGGCGGATCGCGTAGCGCAGGTAGTCCTCCAGGGTCTCCAGCACGATCAGCGAGGTGTCCGGTCCGACCAGGCCGAACTGCTGCGACAGCAGTTGCATTGCCTCGCGGTTGCCTCGACGGTCGGCGCCGAGCTGCTGCAGACGGGCCTGCGCCCACAAGCCGGCCAGTAGTTCACCGTCGTCACTCTTCTGCGTTGCCGGCAGCGCCTGCCATTCACCGCCGCCCACGCGCACCCGCATCGGCACGCCGTCCGCCGCAAGGCGGGCATGCAGCCATAGCCAGCCTTCGGCCTCGCTGCGACGATCGATCACAACATCCTGTACGCCACGGCCCGCATCGACCTGCACGTCCAACGGCGACGACAGCAGTTCGCGAGCGGCCGCATCAACATCCTTGCCCAGCGCGACAAAGCGACCGCCATGCGCTTCGCTCCAGCCGCGCAGGCGCACTGCATCGGTTCGCGCACCAGCACTGCTGACCGCGAACAGGCGCTGCTGCGGTGCGAGTGCTGGCAGTGCTTCCGGTCCATAGGTCAGCAGGCCATCGCTGACCAGCAGGTACTCCTTCACGCTCGGTTGCGGCTGCCACTGCGCCAGCGCGCTGGCACCGTCCGGGCGTACGGCCTGCAGCGCTGCGCGCAGCTCGCTCCAGTTGCCTGCACGGACACGGAAGCGACGCATCGGTTCGGCACGGTCGCGCAGCACGGTCAACGCCACGGTGCCGTCACCCATCGCTGCGAAATAGCGATCCAGCAAGGCGAACTCACGTGTGCGATCGCGCTGGCCCGCCGAACCGGAACCGTCCCACAGCAGGCCGATATCGCTGGGCAACGTGCGGGGCGTGCTGCTGGGCGACACCGGCAGCTGCGCCAACAGGTAGTGCCCGTCCTGCCAGGGCGCCACCTGCACCTGTGCCTGGCGTGCCGCCGGCAGGCTCCACTGCAGCTGCGTCGGCAACTGCGCGCCCCTGCCCTGCCAGTGCAGCTGGCCCGCGTTGATGCGGAACGGAGCCGTACCTGCGGTGGCCGCTTCCGGCGCCTGCAGCTTCAGCTCAACCGATGCAGCGCCAGCGGCGAACTGCAGCGGCAGCGTCCACTGCCAGCCCTGGCCGGCGAAGGCCAGCGGTTCGCGAATCACCAGCTGCACGCGTCGGCTGCCACCGGCCGGCAGCGGATAGATACGCAGGCGGAACTGGTTGCCGGCAGTCTGTTCCAGCAGGCCCGGGTCGACACCGCGGCGGGCGATTTCCTCGAATACCTGGCGGCCGCGGTCCTTGGGCACCGGCACCGCATCGCGCAGCTCACCGTTGATGTCCAGTGCAAAGCCGGTGATCTGCTGGCCATCGGCCAGCGGGAACTGCAGCTCGCCCTCCAGCACGCGTCGGGTCGGGTTGTGGAATTCGAGGGTGATCCTGGTCTGGGCGATGCCGGCCTGGACCTCGCCTTCGATGCGGGCACGCTGCAGCTGCACCGGCTGTTCGGCGGCGGGCGCGATCAACAGCGGGGTGGTGGCTTGCGGCCTGGCAATACGTGGCGACTGAGCGCCGACAGGCCCAGCCGCGAGGGCCAGCAGCAACACAGCGCAGCAACGGACGAAGACCATGACAGGGCTCCAGTGGGATCGTGGACATTTGAACGCACGGACAGCCGGAATGGGGTTGGACCGTGCGCGGCTTTTCTTTGCCCTCACCCACAGGCACCATTCCCCACGCTCCCACACGCGCAAGGATGCCGATGCGATTGCCCCTGCTGGCCACTCTGTTGGCACTGGCCTGCCCCCTGACCGCCCTTGCTGCGGCTCCGGCCAAGAGCCTGTATTTCCAGCACCACGACTGGGTCGTGGCCTGTGACAACACTTTGACCTGCCGCGCGGCCGGCTACGCCGCCGACGATGACAGCACCCTGAGTGTGCTGCTCATCCGCAAGGGCGGCCCGGGCCAGGCCATCCAGGGCCGCCTGTCGCTGCAGCCGGAAGAAGGCCAGACCCAGCCCAAGGGCGCGCTGCATCTGCGCATCCAGCGCCAGGACCTGGGCGTACTGGCTCCCGTGAAGGGCGAAGGCACGCACAGCTTGAATGCCGCACAGACCAGCGCGGTGCTGTCCGCATTGGTACGCGATGGAGGGATCAGCGTGACCGATGGCGCTGGCCATCGCTGGCCGCTGTCGGGCAAGGGTGCCGCAGCCGTGCTGCTGAAGATCGATGAATACCAGGGCCGCCTCGGCACGCCCGGCGCCGTGATGCGCAGGGGCAGCATGCCTGAGTCCGGCGTTCCCACCGCACTTCCGGTGCCGGTTGTACGCAAGGCCGCTACCCTGGACTCGACTCCGGATGATCCTGCGTTTGCTCGGCTGGCCGCCTCACCCGCCCTGCGCGCGGCACTGCGTGCCACGCTGGAGGACGATAGATGCGAAGGCCTGCAGGAAACCGACGCCGACGTTCCGCTCAGCAACTCCCCGCTGCAGGTCCAGCGCCTGGACGCGCAGCATGTGCTGGTCACTGTCCCGTGTTGGCGCGGGGCCTACAACATCGGCGATGGCTACTGGATCGCCCGCCCGCAGGCGCCGTTCCAGGCGCAATGGGTGACCAGCGATGCGATCGACTACGCCGACGGCCAGATCATTGCCGCGCAGAAGGGCCGCGGCCTCGCTGACTGCATTTCGCACGCAGCCTGGACGTGGGACGGGACGAACTTCATCGCGACGTCCGAGGTGGCACCTGGGCTATGCCGGGGCGTGCCCGGTGGCACCTGGGAACTGCCGACGCTGGTCAGCGAGGTCCGCTGACGCCACAGAAATGGGGACGGAGGGGATTAAGTCGCAAGTGGCAAACAAGGCACAAGCGACTTAATCCCCTCCGTCCCCTTTTTTCATGCAGGCAGGCAGTGCTCGACGATCAACTGGATGGCGCTGCCGCCACGATAGTCATCGCAGGCCAGCCGAAAGGCCAGATGCACGTGACGGCCGGGCGCGTTACCGTGCCAGCCGCCGAAATGGATCGCGTTGATCGTGCCGGGTACGCCTGGCAGGCGCAGTTCCAGCTTGAGGTGGCGTTCCTTCAGCACACGCCAGTTGGCCACTTCGAAGTGGCCGTCGAACAGCGGCTCGGGGAAGCCCTGGCCCCACGGGCCGGCCAGGCGCAGCGCATCGGCGTGGCGATGATCCAGCTCATCTGCGGCCAGTTCGCCATCGCTCAGCACCTGCTGCTGCAGCGCCGCCGGGTCGAGCATTTCCAGCACCACGGCGACGAAGGCGGCCTTGAAATCATCAAGATGATCAAGCCGCATGCTCAGTCCAGCCGCCATGGCATGCCCACCGAAACGTTCGATCAGGCCCGGATGGCGCGCGTCGACCAGTGCCAGCGCGTCACGGATGTGCAGGCCGGGAATCGAGCGCGCCGAACCGCGCAGCGTGTCGGCACCGGGTTCTGCAGGCGCGAAGGCGATCACCGGGCGATGCAGGCGATCCTTCATCTTCGACGCGACCAGACCGACCACGCCCGGGTGCCAATCGGCGTCAAACAGGCAGGCCGCCACCGGTCGCTGGCCGGCCATGTCCAGCACCACGCGGGTCAACGCCTGCTCGGCGTCGTCAGTCATCGACTGCTGCACGGCGCGCCGTTCCGAATTGATCTGCTCCAGCGTCTGCGCGATCTCGCGCGCCTGGCGCGGGTCCTCGGTCAGCAGCAGCGCGATGCCCAGCGCCATGTCCTCCAGCCGACCCGCTGCGTTCAGGCGCGGGCCGAGCGCGAAGCCGATGTCAGTGGCGGTCAGTCGCGCGGCATCACGGCCGCTGGCTTCGATCAGCGCACGCAGGCCGACACAGCCCTGCCCCGCGCGCAGACGGCGCAGGCCCGCGCTGACCAGCGCACGGTTGTTCGGATCCAGCGCTACCAGGTCGGCGACGGTACCGACCGCCACCAGGTCCAGCAGTGTGGTCAGGTCCGGGCCCTTGCCATCGGCGAAGACGCCGGCCTCGCGCATCTGCCGGCGCAATGCCATCAGCACATAGAAAATCACGCCGACGCCGGCCAGCGATTTGCTGGGGAACGCATCGCCATCCAGATTCGGATCAACGATCACGTCTGCCGGCGGCAGCTGCGGGCCGGGCAGATGGTGGTCGGTGACCAGCACCTGCCAACCACGGGCCTTGGCCGCAGTCACACCCGCGTGGCAGGCAATGCCATGGTCAACCGTGACCAGCAGGTCCGGCTGCAGCTCGGCCAGCTCCTCCACCAGCGACGGCGACAGGCCGTAGCCGTGCACCATGCGGTTCGGCACCGCGTGCAAGACGTGCTGTGCGCCGAGCATGCGCAGGCCGCGCACGCCGACCGCACAGGCGGTGGCGCCATCGCAATCGAAATCGCCGACCACCAGGATGCGCTTGTCGTTGGCGATGGCCTCGACCAGCAGGCCCACCGCAGCCTCGATGCCGGTCAGCAGCTCGGGCGCATGCAGGCTGCCCAGCTTCGGCAGCGCCAGCTCCGGGGTACCGGCACCGCGACTGGCGTAGAGCCGCGCCAGCAGTGGCAGCGTGCCCTCCGGCCAGTTGGCGGGCGCGACCGCATCGCGGCGGCGGATCGTCGGCGTATCAGAGGAGGGCTGCACGGCATCGGCGGCAAGGGACATCGGCATCGCCGGGTTACGGAAGACCCGCGCATGATACCCCGCTCGGCTTGCCAGGCTCTTCCCGGGCTTGGCGCAGGCGTGGTGATCGCCCATGCTTGTCCGCTTCTGAAATGGAATTCGCCATGTACCGCCTGCTGTCCGCACTGATTGTCGGCCTGTTGCTGCCGCTCGCCGGCCATACCGGAAATGCGCCACTGGAACCCGGCATCGAGTTCGTGCATCACGACTGGTTCCTGGCCTGCGACAACACCGGCACCTGCCGCGCCGCCGGTTATGGTCCGGAGAGCGCAGACAGCTCGCTGGGCCTGATGCTGGAACGTGTCGGCGGTCCCGGAACGGCAGTAAAGGCGCGACTGCGGGTGGGCGAGGATGGCGAAAGTGCAATGCCCGAAGGCGCGATGCGCCTGCAGGTGAACGGCCGTGATCTGGGGCCCGTGCAGGACACCGGTGCCGACGAATCCGTGACGCTGCGGCCGGCGCAGGTTGGTGCGCTGCTCGCCGCTCTGCCCGGCAAGGCGCGCATCGAGGTGATCGACAGCAGGGCCACGCGCTGGCCGATTTCCGATCGTGGTGCCGCCGCCGTGCTGTTGAAGATGGACGAAGTACAAGGGCGCCTTGGCACGCCCGGCGCCCTGGTACGGCGTGGCACGCGTGCTGAAGCGAGTGTGCCGGCTGCGCAGACCAGGCCCGTGATCATGCGTGCCACGCTGGCGGCCACTCGCCCCGGAGACAACACACTGGGTAGCAGCGAAGCGCTGCGCGACGCGCTGATTGCCACGCTCGACGACGGTGACGACTGTCCGCGTCTGATCGAGTACAAGGGCACCCCGGAAATGGTGATCGAGCGGCTGGACGACAGCCATGTACTGGTGCAGGCGCTGTGCCAGATGGGTGCATACAACTACAGCAATGGTTTCTGGATCGCGCGTGATCGCCCTCCGTTCGCCCCGCAGACGGTTACGCTCGAAGCGGAGGGTTTTTCGCACTTCGAGCGCACGCTGTACGCACGCTCCAAAGGCAGAGGCATCGGCGACTGCGTCTCCGGCTCGGACTGGACATGGGATGGCCGCCGATTCCAGCCAAGCAGTGCTTTCAGCACCGGGCTGTGCCGTGGCATGCCGGGCGGTCACTGGATGCTGCCGACCCTGGTCAGCGAGGTTCGTTGAATGCACTCCCCTGCTCTGCCGCAACTGCCGCTGTTCCTGCTGGGATTGCTGGCGATGTCCTCGTCCGCCTGGGCCACGGCTCCGATTGGTGCATCGTTCGCCGAGGGCGACTGGTTCATGGTGTGCGACAACACGCGTGCCTGCCGTATCGCCGGTGTCGGCGCCTCCGCACCGCTGAGACTGGCCACGCTGATCGAGCGCAATGGCGGACCCGGGGAAGCGGTGGAGATCCGGCTGGTACTCGCCCGCGACGACGCTGACGATCCCGAGGCACAGGCTCAGTCACCTGTTGGCACACTGCAGCTGCTCCTGGACGGGAAACGCGAGGGCAGAATTGGGGCACTTGAGTCAGCCACGGAGCATGCAAAGCTCACCCCGGCTCAAGTGCAGGCGTTCAACACCGCCCTCATCAGGCAATCCCGCATCAGCATCACCGATGGCAGGGGGCAGACATGGTCGCTGTCTGCATCCGGCGCAGCCGCACTGATGCTGAAGATGGATCAGATCCAGCAGCGTCTGGATACGCCCGGTGCACTGGTGCAACGCGGAAGCCGACCGGAGTCGAGCGTGCCGCCAGCTCTGCCGAAGCCGGTGCTGGCCATGCCATCCAAGCGGGTGCCTCCGCGTGAGGAGGATGCGCGCCTGGGCGAACGCGAGGACCTGCGCCGGCTGCTTCGGCCCGGCAACAAGGCGGACTGGGCGTGCGCTGCGGATGTACCACAGACCAGCGAACCCTACATCGCCATCCAGCGCCTGGACGACCATCACGTACTGGCCTCCGTTGTCTGCCACATTCCGGGGTTCAATGTGCCGGGGGGTACATGGGCGATCAACGACCAGGCGCCGTTCAATCCCGTTTTCATTACCCAGGGCGCACTGTTCCCGTACTCACGGGAGCTGATGTTCGTTGAAGAGACCGTGGAGACCGACCGGGATCGCTGCGGAACGGGGCGCTACTGGGCATGGGATGGCCAGCGGATGCAGCTGAGCATGGAGTACGTTGGTGGCACCTGCAGTGGCGCTGGAGCTTCCACTTGGCGACTGCCGACCTATATCACTGAATTCCGGTAGGGCATCCGCCTTCGCCCGTTACCTGCGGTAGTGCCGGCCGCTGGCCGGCAACCCCGGCAAACATCGGGGGTCAGAGCCGTTTTCCCATGGAAAACGGATCCGACCCCGATCAATCGTGAAGCTGCCGCGGCTTCTTCCAGAACTGCCAGCGCTGTCCGCGGTCCAGCTGGAACTGCATGCCATCCTCGAAATCCAGCACCAGCCGCTGCAGTTCGCCACGCTTCAGCGCGGCCAGCAGTGGCCGGATCGCGTCGCTGCCCAGTTGCTGCAGTGATCGCAGCTGGCGCAGATCGACCAGCGCATCCACGGATTGATCGCCATCCACCGCCACACCCGCTGCCAGCGCAAGACCTTGCAGCAATGCATCGCGGCTGCGCACCTGCGCGTGCGGTGTGTTGACCGACACCGGCATCACGCCGCCGCCCCAGAACCACAGCGAATTGATCGGCTGTTGTCCCTGCGCGGCGCGCTGCTGGTTCCAGGAATGGTTGTGCAGCAGCACCTGCGCCTCGGTCATCAAGGCACGCCAGCGGCGGCCGACCTCGCCTTCGGGCAGGTGCGCGAACAGGTCATCGCCGAGCACCTCGTCCGGACTGTCGACGTCCGGCAGTTCGCTGTCGATCGGAAGCCGCAGGTACCAGCGCGAAGGGTCCGGTGCATCCAGCGCGAACCCGGCGTCGGCGAACAACGGCTGCAGTACCGGCAGCAGTGCCAGGCAGTCAGCCAGCGTCGGCCGCAGCGTTTCGCCATAGGCCATCATCCGCGCACCGTGCATGTCCGGCACCATGCAGGCCGGATCGGCCCGCAGCCAGCTGGCGCCGGCGGCATCGCCGACGTCACGCTGGCGGGTCAAAGCGGCCACCGGCCAGTGCGGCGCGGCGACCGTGAAATGGCGCGTCAGCTGCGCACGCTCGCCCGCCTCATGCTGCGAGGCGTTGGCGCGGCCCAGGGCACGGGCCACATCATCGGGCAGCACAGCCGCGGCAAAGCGGCTGCGCGCGGGCAACAGCAGGGTCGCCGTCGCCACGCGGTCAGTCCAGGTAGCTGACGCTGACGATCTCGTACTCGCGCTGGCCTGCCGGGGCGTCGATCACGATCGAATCGCCTTCCAGCTTGCCGATCATCGCGCGCGCCACCGGCGAGGAAATCGCGATCAGGCCCTGCTTGATGTCCGCCTCGAGGTCGCCAACGATCTGGTACTTCCGTTCTTCGTCGGTTTCCACGTCGGCCAGGGTCACGCTGGCACCGAACACCACCTTGGAGCCGGCATTGAGCTTGCTCACGTCGATGATCTCGGCATGCGACAGCTCTCCTTCCAGCTGCTTGATGCGGCCTTCGATGAAGCCCTGTTCCTCGCGCGCGGCGTGGTACTCGGCGTTCTCCTTCAGGTCGCCATGTTCACGCGCTTCGGCGATCGCGGCGATCACCTTCGGGCGCTTGACCGACTTCAGGTGATCCAGTTCGTCGCGCAGCTTCTGCGCGCCCTTCATGGTGATGGGGGCTCTCATGCATTCAACTCCTTGTGCAGCTCCTGCAGCGACCAGACAGGGCCGGTGCCGCGGAATTCCAGTGAATCCACCAGCGCCTTGGCGCCGGCAATGGTGGTCGAGTAGGTGACGCGGTGCTGCAGCGCCTCGCGACGGATCGAGAACGAGTCGTTGATCGCCGAACGACCTTCGGTCGTGTTGACGATGTAGACGATCTCGCCGTTCTTGATCGAGTCGACGATGTGCGGACGGCCTTCGACCACCTTGTTGATGATCTCGCAGTCCATGCCGTGCTGCTGCAGCCACGCGGCGGTGCCACGGGTGGCAACCAGGCTGTAGCCACGTGCCAGCAGTGCCTTGGCCACCGGCAGTACGCGCTTCTTGTCCGGATCACGCACCGACACGAAGGCCTTGCCGACCGGCGGTGCCTTGATGCCGCCCGCCTCCTGCGCACGCGCGAAGGCGGCGTTGAAGGTGCGGCCTACGCCCATCACCTCACCGGTGGAGCGCATTTCCGGCCCGAGGATCGGATCGACGCCCTGGAACTTGGCGAACGGGAAGATCGCTTCCTTCACCGAGTAGTAATCCGGCACGATTTCCTTGGTCGCGCCCTGCTCGGCCAGGGTCTTTCCGGCCATGCAGCGGGCAGCGATCTTGGCCAGCGGCATGCCGGTGGCCTTGGACACGAACGGCACGGTGCGCGAGGCACGCGGGTTCACTTCCAGCAGGTAGATGGTGTCATCACCCTCGTCGCTAGTCTGGATCGCGAACTGGGTGTTCATCAGGCCGACCACGTTCAGGGCCTTGGCCAGCTCCACCACCTGGCGGCGCAGCTCGGCCTGGGTGGCGGCGGACAGCGAGTACGGCGGCAGCGAGCAGGACGAATCGCCCGAATGCACGCCGGCTTCTTCGATGTGCTCCATCACGCCGCCGATCAGCACGTTGCCTTGTGCATCGGCAATGATGTCCACATCCACTTCCACGGCATTGTCGAGGAAGCGGTCCAGCAGTACCGGCGAATCGTTGGACACCTTCACCGCGTCGCGCACGTAGCGGGCCAGGTCGGATTCGCCGTAGACGATTTCCATGGCGCGGCCGCCCAGCACGTAGCTCGGGCGCACCACCAGCGGGTAGCCGATCTCGCGAGCCAGCAGCAGGGCTTCCTGGTCGTTGCGGGCGATGCGGTTCGGCGGCTGCTTCAGGCCCAGGTTGTCGACCAGCTGCTGGAAGCGCTCGCGGTCTTCGGCCAGGTCGATGGAATCAGGGCTGGTACCGATCACCGGCACGCCGTTGGCTTCCAGCGCCCGCGCCAGCTTCAGCGGGGTCTGGCCACCGTACTGCACGATCACGCCCTTGGGCTGTTCCAGTTCGACGATTTCCAGCACGTCTTCCAGGGTCAGCGGTTCGAAGTACAGGCGGTCGGAGGTGTCGTAGTCGGTCGACACGGTTTCCGGGTTGCAGTTGACCATGATGGTTTCATAACCATCCTCGCGCAGCGCCAGTGCCGCGTGCACGCAGCAGTAGTCGAACTCGATGCCCTGGCCGATGCGGTTCGGGCCACCGCCCAGGATCATGATCTTGTCGCGGTTGCTCGGCGCGGCCTCGCACTCGTCCTCGTAGGTCGAGTACAGGTAGGCGGTACCGGTGGAGAATTCACCCGCGCAGGAGTCAACGCGCTTGTAGACCGGGCGCACCTTGTGCGCACGGCGCAGCGCTCGGATGGCCGCTTCATTCGTGCCGGTCAGCTGCGCCAGGCGCGCATCGGAGAAACCGGAACGCTTCAGCTTGCGCAGGCGCGCAGCGTCCAGCGCATCAATGCCGTCGGCGGCGACAGCGGCTTCAGCGGCGATGATCTCTTCGATCTGGTCCAGGAACCACGGATCGATGTAGGACAGCTTGAAGATGTCCTCCACGCTCATGCCGGCACGGAATGCGTCGGCGACGAAGAACAGGCGCTCCGGGCCCGGTGCCTTCAGCTCGCGGCGCAGGGTCTGCAGATCGTCTTCATTGGTCAGGTCCAGGCCGGTCGGGTCGAAGCCGACCTTGCCGGTCTCCAGGCCGCGCAGTGCCTTCTGCATCGATTCCTGGAAGGTGCGGCCCATCGCCATCACCTCACCCACCGACTTCATCTGGGTGGTCAGGCGCGCATCGGCGGCCGGGAACTTCTCGAAGGCGAAGCGCGGGATCTTGGTGACGACGTAATCGATGGACGGTTCGAACGAGGCCGGGGTCAGGCCGCCGGTGATCTCGTTCTTCAGTTCGTCCAGGGTGTAGCCGACGGCCAGCTTGGCGGCGACCTTGGCGATCGGGAAGCCGGTGGCCTTGGAAGCCAGCGCCGAGGAACGCGACACGCGCGGGTTCATCTCGATCACCACGACGCGGCCGGTGTCCGGGTTGATGCCGAACTGCACGTTCGAGCCACCGGTATCCACGCCGATCTTGCGCAGCACGGCGATGGAGGCATCGCGCAGGCGCTGGTATTCCTTGTCGGTCAGGGTCTGCGCCGGGGCCACGGTGATCGAGTCACCGGTGTGCACGCCCATCGGGTCCAGGTTCTCGATCGAGCAGACGATGATGCAGTTGTCCGCCGTATCGCGGACCACTTCCATCTCGAATTCCTTCCAGCCCAGCACCGACTCTTCCACCAGCACTTCGGTGGTCGGCGACAGCTCCAGGCCACGGCTGACGATGTCGACCAGTTCTTCGCGGTTGTAGGCGATGCCGCCACCGCTGCCGCCCAGGGTGAAGCTGGGGCGGATGATGGTCGGGTAGCCGACGCGGGTCTGGATCTCCAGCGCTTCGTCCAGCGTGTGGGCGACGGCGGCGGTCGGGCATTCCAGGCCGATCTCACCCATGGCCACGCGGAACAGCTCGCGGTCTTCGGCCATGCGGATCGCTTCGCGTTTGGCGCCGATCAGCTCGACGTTGTACTTCTCCAGTACGCCGTTGTCGGCCAGGTCCAGCGCGCAGTTCAGCGCGGTCTGGCCACCCATGGTCGGCAGCAGCGCATCGGGCTTTTCCTTGGCGATGATCTTCTCGACCGTCTGCCAGTTGATCGGCTCGATGTAGACGGCGTCGGCCATCTCCGGGTCGGTCATGATCGTGGCCGGGTTGCTGTTGACCAGCACCACGCGGTAACCCTCGTCACGCAGGGCCTTGCAGGCCTGCGCGCCGGAGTAGTCGAACTCGCAGGCCTGGCCGATGACGATCGGGCCAGCACCGATGATGAGGATGGTCTTGAGGTCAGTGCGCTTGGGCATTTTCTTCTCTAAGTCAGTACAGCGTGACAAGGGGGGTGATCGCACGCTGTCGATCAGGAATCTTGATCCGCAGCGCCGCGCCAGGGGCAGCAGCGATGCGGGGGCTTACGGTCCATCGCGACGCCACCGGGGGGCCGGCGGCGTACTGATCACGCCTTGGCTTCTTCCATCAGCACCACGAAACGGTCGAACAGCGGACCGACATCGTGCGGGCCCGGCGAGGCTTCCGGGTGGCCCTGGAACGAGAACGCCGGCACGTCGGTGCGGGCGATACCCTGGTTGGTGCCATCGAACAGCGAACGGTGGGTCACGCGCAGCGTCGCCGGCAGGGTCGCTTCATCGACCGCGAAACCGTGGTTCTGCGAGGTGATCATCACCCGGCCGTTGTCCAGGTCCTGCACCGGGTGGTTGGCGCCATGGTGGCCGTGACCCATCTTCATGGTCTTCGCGCCCGAGGCCAGGCCCAGCAGCTGGTGGCCCAGGCAGATGCCGAAGGTCGGGATCTTCTGCTCGATGAAGGTCTTGATCGCTTCGATGGCGTAGTCGCACGGCTCCGGGTCACCCGGGCCGTTGGACAGGAACACGCCGTCCGGCTTCAGCGCCAGTACTTCGGCGGCCGGGGTCTGCGCCGGCACCACGGTGACTTCGCAGCCGCGCTCGGCCAGCATGCGCAGGATGTTGGTCTTCACGCCGAAGTCGTAGGCCACCACCTTGTGCTTGGCCGGCACGCTGACGAAGGCGTTGGCATCCAGGTCCAGCTGGCCCTCGGTCCAGACGTAGGTCTTCTCGGTAGTGACGACCTTGGCCAGATCCATGCCCTTCAGCCCCGGGAACTTGCGGGCGGCTTCCAGTGCCTTTTCCACGTCGATGTCACCGGCCATCAGCGCACCGTTCTGCGCGCCCTTCTCGCGCAGGATGCGGGTCAGCTTGCGGGTGTCGATGCCGGCGATGGCGACCACGCCACGCTGGATCAGCCAGTCCTGAAGCGACACCTGGCTGCGCCAGTTGCTGGGACGGCGGGGAACATCGCGCACGATCAGGCCGGCCGACCACACCTTGGACGCTTCATCGTCCTGGTCGGTCATGCCGGTGTTACCGATGTGCGGATAGGTCAGCGTGACCATCTGCCGGGCGTAGGACGGGTCGGTCAGCACTTCCTGGTAGCCGGTCATGGCGGTGTTGAACACCACCTCACCGACGGACAGGCCGGGCGCGCCTACGGATTCGCCCTCGAATACGGTGCCGTCTTCGAGGACGAGGATTGCGGCTTGGGTCACGGGAATCTCACTTTGGCTACCGAGGGGGCTGCCGAAGTCACGCCTGCGCTTCACGGAAATCCGGTTGCAAAAAAGCGCGGACGTACGGTCTGGGACCGGTCCGGCTTTCGTGATTCGGCGAGTGCGAATTGTAGCGCTGCCGGGGCGCTCGCGCCAGCGGTTATCGAGCTTCATGAACAGGCGATTGCGTATTCATTTCAACCCGGCGGCGTATGCGGGGTCCGCCGCCAGATCGTGCCGGCCGCTGGCCGGCAATCTGCATGCCATCGGGCGCCTGGTAGTGCCGGCCGCTGGCCGGCAATCCCCACGCCTTCGGACGCCCGGAAGCTGCCGGCCAGCGGCCGGCACTACCGCCTTACTGCAGCAGGTCCCGAACCCGATAGCTGCCCGGGGCCCGCCCTTGCAGCTGGCGGGCGGCGAACAGGGCACCGCGGGCGAAGATGTCGCGGTTGGTGGCCCGATGCACCAGCTCGACGCGCTCGCCCAGCCCGGTGAACTGCACCAGGTGCTCGCCCACGATGTCACCGGCACGCAGGCTGGCGTAATGCGGCTCCGCCCCGCCCCGCTGCGCGGCCGCACCCAGGGTCAGCGCAGTGCCCGACGGCGCGTCCTTCTTCTGCGTATGGTGCGACTCGACGATGTCGCAGTCCCAGCCGGCCAGCGCCTGCGCGGCGCGCTCGACCAGCTCGTCCAGCACCGCCACGCCCAGGCTGAAGTTCGAGGCCCAGACCAGCGGGATGGTCGTTGCCGCGGCCTCCAGCGCCTGCCGCTGGCTGCTGGAGATGCCGGTGGTGCCTGAAACCAGGCCCGCACCCCGCTCCACGCACAGCGCCAGCAGCGGGTCGAAGCCCTCCGGCAGGCTGAAGTCGATCGCTACGTCGAACGCCGGCGCACCGGGCAGCTCGCTGGCAGCAAAGAACGGGACGCCGTCGACCACGCGCTGGGCCGGCGCACGGCCGGTCACCGCGGCCACGATCTGCAGGGATTCGGGATGTTCGGCGGCCAGCCGCAGCAGGGCCTGGCCCATGCGCCCGGAAGCGCCGTGAATGAGCAATCGCAGGGGAGTCTGGTTCATGCCTGCAGGCTAGCGGCAGCAAGCCTGCTCCGGCAAGCGCCATCGCTGCTACGCTGCATGCCCTTTCATGCAATGGATGGCAGTTCCACCATGCAGATCAGCGAACAGCTGGTGCTGGTCACCGGCGCCGGCCGCGGCCTTGGCAAGCACATCGCCCGCGCCTTCGCCGCACAGGGCGCCCGCGTCATCATCAACTACCACCGCAGCGAGGCCGCCGCACGTGCGCTGGCCAGCGAGCTGGGTGGCCAGGCGATTGCGCTGCCGGCCGATGTCACCGACCGCGCCCAGGTCGATGCAATGCTGCAGCACGCGCTGGCGCACTTCGGCCAGGGCGTCACCACCGTGGTCAACAACGCGCTGGCCGCCTTCTCGTTCAATGGCGACGCCCGCGACAGCGCTGCCGACATCGGCTGGCCGGCCTTCCAGGCACAGTTCGAAGGCAGTGTGCGCGGTGCGCTGAACACCGTGCAGGCCGCCCTGCCCGGGATGCAGGCGCGCCGTTTCGGTCGCGTCATCAACATCGGCACCAACCTGTTCCAGAATCCGGTGGTGCCCTATCACGACTACACTGCCGCCAAGGCCGCGCTGCTGTCGCTGACCCGCACCCTGGCAGGCGACCTCGGCCCGCACGGCATCACCGTGAACATGCTGTCCGGCGGCCTGCTGCGCACCACCGATGCCAGCGCCGCCACGCCCGAAGCGGTATTCGACTACATCGCCGCCAACACCCCGCTGCGCAGCGTCACCACCCCGACCGAATTCGCCGATGCCGCGCTGTTCTTCGCCAGCCCGTGGTCACGCGCGGTGACCGGGCAGAACCTGGTGGTGGATGGCGGACTGGTGCGGGACTGAACAGATGCGCATCTCCGAAGTCAGCCGCCTGACCGGTGCCAGCGCCAAGGCCATCCGCCTGTATGAAGCACGCGGCCTGCTGCCGCCCGTGCCACGACTGAACCGCTATCGCGACTACAGCGAACAGGACGTGGCCTGGATACAGCTGATCCGCCAGGCATTGGGGCTGGGCATCACCCTGGCCGCGATATCCCGCCTGCAGGGTCGCGATGGACGGCTCGACTGGCCTGCGGTACTGGCCTTGCTGGAACAACAGCGCACCCGCATTGCCAGTGAGCGGGCGCGGCTGGAACAGGTCGACCTCGCCCTGCGGCAGGTCCGCGATGAACTGCAGCAATGGCTGCACTCCGGCGGCACTGATTGCGTCCTGCAACCCAGCGGCTGCCCCGCCGGCGTTTGACTCTGCCCCTGGGGCAGACCGCACCCTCGCGCACTTTCCATTGCCCGAGGTTGCCGTGTCCCGCTCCATCCTGATCCTGCTGGGCCATCCCGACCGCGACAGCCTGTGCGGCGCCCTCGCCCAGTGCTACGCCACCGCCGCCGAGAACGCCGGTCATCGGGTGCGACTGATCGCACTGGGTGACCTTGAGTTCGATCCCGTGCTGCGTCACGGCTATCGCCAGATCCAGCCGCTGGAAGCCGATCTGCAGAACGCCGCCGATGCGATCGAGGCCTGCGATCACCTGGTGCTGGTCTATCCCACCTGGTGGGGCGCGATGCCGGCGCTGCTGAAGGGCTTCTTCGATCGCGTGCTGCTGCCGGGCTTCGCTTTCCGCTACCGGCGTGATTCGGTGTGGTGGGACCGGCTGCTGGCCGGCCGCAGCGCGCGGGTGATCACCACGCTGGACACGCCGCCCTGGTACTACCGCTGGATCTACCGCGACCCGGGCATCACCCAGATCCGCGCCACCATCCTGGAATTCTGCGGCATCCGCCCGGTGCGGGTCAGCCGGCTGGGGGCGGTGCGCAGCAGCAGCCCGGCGCAGCGGGAGCGATGGCTTGCGCTGGCAGCGGAGCTGGGTTCACGGGCCGGGTAGATCCGCCGCCATGGGTAAAGCGTGCGAACCAAGGTTCGCACCCACCTGGAACGTTTGCACCCACCCGGGGCATTCGTTGCGCGTGTCGCGTTTGCCAATTGACCCCAAAGCGCTGCGCCTCAAGGCTGTGGGCCCTTCTTCCGGCCCAGGCAGCGCTCATGAAATCCTCGACCGTCTTCAGCAAGTGCGCGAGGAAGACCGGCTTTTCCGGCACGTCGACGACCCGCTACCGCTTGCTGGATGCCGCCCTACTTGTCGTGAATCACCAGCGCGCCAGCGAATGCCGGGGCTTCTATGTGAATGCTGGACTCTACTTTCCGGAGCTGCTCGAGTATCCCCTCGCGCCTGACGATCTTGAGACGGCTTTCCGGTACCGCTCCAGCATTCCCACGCCCCATGTCGACTGGCGGATCGAAGAGACGCCCGGCCTGCGCCGGGCTTTCATCCAGCAGGATCTGGATGATCTGCTGGAGGCCGGCAATCGCGATGGGATGAAATGCCTGCTGCTCGACGCCCTTGCCGACGTGGCGGGCTTCGCGGCAACCCATGGAAACCGGGAATCGGTGCGGCGATTGAATCAGGACGGGAACTTCCGGGCGATCATCCGCAGAGAGGTCTGAACCCCGGGAGCGTGCGAACCAAGATTCGCACCTACCAAGGCAGAGTCAGTGCTGTTTGGGCGGCGTCGGTCCGCAGCTGTCGCAACCGCCACAGGCACCACCGCCGCCCGTGGCCGGCGGCGCGATTTTCCTACCCAGCGCCTGCAGCCAGGCGGCGCGGCGCGGCTTCAGCAGGGCCAGCGCCAGCGCCCCCCGCAGCTTGCGCACGGTGCCGGGGAACTGCTTCTTCAACACCACCCAGGCACTGACCAGCACGGCCACCGCAATGATCAGGTACTGCAGCAGCAGTCCACCGTCCATCAGCCGCCCCCCAGCGCCTTGGTCACCTGGTAGGTGATCAGCGCCGCCACGTAGGCCGCAGCAAACAGGTAGAACGCCGAGAAGGCCATCGTCTTCCACGAATTGGTCTCGCGCTTGATGGTGGCCAGCGTCGAGATGCACATCGGGGCGTAGATGTACCAGACCAGCAGCGACAGCGCAGTGGCCAGCGACCAGCCGTCGCTGATCAGCGGGGTCAGTGCCTGGCTGGCGGCATCGTCATCGGCCGCCGACAGCGCGTACACGGTGGCCAGCGAGGACACCGCCACTTCGCGCGCGGCCAGGCCCGGAATCAGCGCGATGCAGATCTGCCAGTTGAAGCCCAGCGGCGCAAAGAACACCGCCATTGCATGGCCGATCTGGCCGGCGTAGCTGTAATCGATGGCCGGCATGGTGGCGCCGACCGGGGCCGCCGGGAACGACAGCAGCACCCACAGCAGGATGGTCAGCGCCAGGATGATGCCGCCGACGCGCTTGAGGAAGATCATGCCGCGCTCATACAGGCCCACCGCCAGGTCGCGCAGGTGCGGCAGGCGGTACGACGGCAGCTCCAGCATCAGCGGGTGCTCGCTCTTGTCGCGGCGCCACCTCTTCATGATCCACGACATCGCCAGCGCACTGAGAATGCCAGCCGCATACAGGCCGAACAGCACCAGGCCCTGCTGGTTGAACACGCCCCACACCGTCTTCTGAGGGATGAACGCGCCAATCAGCAACGCATACACCGGCAGGCGCGCCGAGCAGGTCATCAGCGGCGCGACCAGGATCGTGGCCAGGCGGTCACGCGGGTCCTGGATGCTGCGCGTGGACATGATGCCCGGCACCGCACAGGCGAAGCTGGACAGCAGCGGGATGAACGAGCGGCCAGACAGGCCGGCGGCAGCCATCATGCGGTCGAGCAGGAACGCCGCACGCGGCAGGTAGCCGGATTCCTCCAGCACCAGGATGAAGAAGAACAGGATCAGGATCTGCGGCAGGAACACCACCACGCCACCGACGCCGGCGATGATGCCGTCGGTCAGCAGGCTGGCCAGCGGGCCTTCCGGCAACACACTGCCGACGAAGGTCGCGAGCCAGGCGAAACCGGCCTCGATGCCGTCCATCAGCGGTGTCGCCCAGGCGTACACCGCCTGGAAGATCAGGAACATCACCACCGCCAGGCTGATCAGCCCAAACACCGGGTGCAACAGCCAGCGGTCCAGCGCGTCGTCGACCTTTGCAGTACGCGCCGGCATGCGCACGGCCACCGACAGGATCTCGCGCACCTTGGCGTGGTAGTCGATGCCGCCTTCCGGGCCCGGCACCGGTGCATCCAGGTGCGGCACCATGGTGTCCAGGCGCTCGACCAGGGCCTTGGCACCCTGCTTGCGCACCGCCACGGTCTCCACCACCGGCACGCCCAGTTCGCGTTCCAGCGCAGCCACGTCCACCTGGATGCCGCGGCGCTGGGCCGCATCGACCATGTTCAGGGCGACCACCATCGGCTTGCCCAGCTCGCGCAACTCCAGCGCGAAGCGCAGGTGCAGGCGCAGGTTGGTGGCGTCGATCACGCACAGCAACACGTCCGGCGCAGCCTCGCCCGGGTAGAAGCCCCGGCACAGGTCACGGGTGATCGCTTCGTCCAGGCTGGCTGGATGCAGGCTGTAGGCACCGGGCAGGTCGAGCACGGCGAATTCGCGGCCGGACGGCGCGCGCAGGCGGCCTTCCTTGCGCTCGACGGTGACGCCGGTGTAGTTGGCGACCTTCTGCCGGCTGCCGGTCAGCTGGTTGAACAACGCGGTCTTGCCGCTGTTGGGATTACCGACCAGCGCGATGCGCAGCGGGGCGGTGGTGGCAGTGGCAGTCATGCACGTCGTTCCTGGCTGGCGGCGTCGACAACGACGCGCTTGGCTTCACTGATCCGCAGCGCGAACCGGGTGAACCCGACCTGCACCAGCAGCGGCTCACCGCCCACCGGGCCCTTGGCCACCAGGCGCACTTCCTCGCCCTTGACGAAGCCCAGCTCGCGCAGGCGGCGGGCGATGGCATCGTTGGCATGCAGGTCCTGCACGGATTCGACCACGGCCGAGGTGTGCAGCGGCAGTTCGGACAGCGTCATCTAGCGTGTTCTCTGCTGGATGTAAATGGTTCTCGATTCTAACATTCCCGCGTCGCGTCATGGCCCATGACCAATGGCCCGCTATGATCCATACAGGTATGGAGTGACCCTGGAATCCCATGAACGATGCTTTGCAGATCGAGCGCAGTGGCGCCGTCCTCACCCTCTGGCTGAACCGGCCAGAGCTGCACAACGCCTTTGACGCTGGCCTGATCGCCCGGCTGACCGCCGCCCTGGAGGCGGCCGGGCGCGATGATTCGGTACGCGCGCTGGTGGTGGCCGGCCACGGTGCCTCCTTCTCGGCCGGTGCCGACATGCAGTGGATGCGCGGCATGGCTGCCGCCAGCGAGGCCGACAACCGCGAGGACTCGCTGGCGCTGGCACGACTGATGCGCACCCTGGATGAGCTGCCCAAGCCGACCCTGGCCCGGGTCCATGGCGCGGCCTTTGGCGGTGGCGTCGGCCTGGTCGCCTGCTGCGACATCGCCATCGCCAGCACCTCGGCCCGCTTCGGCCTGACTGAAAGCCGCCTCGGCCTGTTGCCGGCGGTGATCTCGCCCTATGTGATCGAGGCCATCGGCCCGCGCCAGGCCCGTCGCTGGTTCGCCACCGGCGAGCATTTCGACGCCGAGACCGCGCTGCGCATCGGCCTGGTCCACCAGCTGGTCGAGCCGGAACGCCTGGACGAGGCCGTGCAGCGCCAGCTGGCCCTGCTCGACAAGGCCGGCCCGATCGCTTCTTCCAGCGCCAAGCAGCTGGTGCGGCAGGTGCGTGACAGCCATGACCGCGACACGCTGGATCGCGACAATGCCGCCCTGATCGCGCGCCTGCGGGTGTCCGCCGAGGGCCAGGAGGGCCTGGGCGCCTTCCTCGACAAGCGCGCCCCCCATTGGGTCACGGAAGCCTGAACATGCTCGATCATCTTGGTTTGACCAGCGCCGACCTGGCGCGCAGCAAGACCTTCTTCCTGCAGGCACTGGCACCGCTGCAGATCGGCGTGGTGATGGAAGTCACCGCCGAACAGACCGGCGCCCACGACCACATCGGCTTCGGCAGCGACGGCAAGCCGTTCTTCTGGCTTGGCAATGGCGGCACCGCCAGCCACGGCGTGCACGTGGCCTTCGCCTGCGCCAGCCGCACCCAGGTGGACGCCTTCCATGCCGCTGCCCTCGCCGCCGGTGGCCGTGACAACGGCGCGCCGGGCCTGCGCCCGTGGTACCACCCCGACTACTACGGCGCCTTCGTGCTCGACCCGGACGGCAACAACATCGAGGCGGTCTGCCATCGCCCTGCCGCTGGGGTGAGCGCATGAGCGATTACGTCCGCATCGTCGAGGTCGGCCCGCGTGACGGCCTGCAGAACGAAAAGCAGTCGGTCTCCACCGCCGACAAGATCGAACTGATCAATCGCCTGTCGGCCACTGGCCTGCGCAGCATCGAGGCGACCAGCTTCGTCAGCCCAAAGTGGGTCCCGCAGCTGGCCGACGCCGCCGAGGTCTATGCCGGCATCCAGCGCCGGCCGGGCATCCACTACCCGGTGCTGGTCCCGAACGAACAGGGTTACGACCGCGCCCGTGCGGTGGGCGTGGAAGAAGTGGCGGTGTTCACCGCCGCCTCTGAGGCGTTCAACCGCACCAACACCAATGCCGGCATCGACGAGTCGCTGGCCCGCTTCGAGCCGATCCTGCGCCGCGCCGCCGCCGATGGCGTGCGCGTGCGTGGCTACGTCTCCACCGTGCTCGGCTGCCCTTATCAGGGCGAGGTACCGCTGGCCGACGTGGTGCGCGTGGCACGCGCCCTGCACCAGATGGGCTGTTACGAAATCTCGCTGGGCGACACCATCGGCGTCGGTACCCCGCGCAAGGCACGGGCGATGCTGCAGGCGGTTGCCGCCGAGATCCCGATGGATGCACTGGCCGTGCACTTCCACGACACCTATGGCCAGGCCATCGCCAACATCGCCACCTGCCTGGAAGAAGGCGTGCGCGTGGTCGACAGCGCCGTCTCCGGCGCCGGTGGCTGCCCGTATGCCAAGGGGGCCAGCGGCAACGTCGCCAGCGAGGACGTGGCCTACCTGCTGCAGGGCCTGGGCCTGGACAGCGGCGTGGACCTGCCGGCGCTGGCCGAGACCGGTCGCTGGCTGGCCGGCCTGCTCGGCCGCGCCACTGCCAGCCGCACCGGGCAGGCGTTGGCCGCGGCCGGTTGACCACCGCAATGCGCCGCCCCGCAAAGGCGGCGCAGTGCACAACGGCGACGGTCGCGGCTTCCGTTAGAATCGGCGGTTCTCGAACCTGCAGGACCGTTCAATGCAGCTGTCTTCCGTACGTGCCGTGATCACTGGCGGCGTCTCCGGCCTCGGCCTGGCCGTGGCCCAGCACCTCGTCGCCCAGGGCGGCAAGGTGGCCCTGTTCGACCTCAACGACGACAAGGGTGCTGCCGCCGTTGCCGGGCTGGGTGCCGACAAGGCCCGCTATTTCAACGTCAACGTCAGCGATGAAGCGGCCGTCTCGGCTGCCATCGACCAGGCCCACGATTTCCTGGGTGGCCTGAACGTGGCGATGAACTGCGCCGGCATCCTCGGCGCCGGTCGCGTGCTGGGCAAAGAGGGCCCGATGCCGCTGGCCGGCTTCCAGGGCACGGTGATGGTCAACCTGGTCGGCAGCTTCAACGTTGCAAAGGCCGCGGCCAACCGCATGCAGCACAACGAAGCCGGCGTGGACGGCGAGCGCGGCGTAATCATCAACACCGCCAGCGTGGCCGCCTATGAAGGCCAGATCGGCCAGGCGGCCTACTCTGCCTCCAAGGGCGGCGTGGTGGCGATGACCCTGCCGATGGCACGCGAGCTTTCGCGCTTCGGCATCCGCGTCAACACCATCGCGCCGGGCGTGTTCTGGACCCCGATGGTCGATGGCATGCCTGAAGCCGTGCAGGAATCGCTGGCCGCCTCGATCCCGTTCCCGTCGCGCCTGGGCAAGCCGGAAGACTTCGCCAGCCTGGTCGGCCATATCCTCGGCAATACCTACATCAACGGCGAGACCATCCGCCTGGACGGCGCCACCCGGCTCGCTCCGAAGTGATTCCCCCCCGGGCGCCGGGACGGCGCCCTCCCCCAACGACCTAGATCACCATGAAAGCCAACGACATCAAGAAGGGCAACGTCGTCGAGTTCAACAACGGCGTGTACCAGATCCGCGACATCGAGCGCAGCTCGCCGCAGGGTCGCGGCGGCAACGTCCGCTTCCGCTTCATCATGTACAGCGTGCCGGGCGGCAACAAGCTCGACGCCAGCTTCGATGCCGACGACAACCTGGTCGAAGTCGAACTGCTGCGCCGCCAGTCCACCTATTCGTACAAGGACGGCGACGCCTTCGTGTTCCTCGATGACGAGGACTACACCCCGTACACCCTGGATGCGGACGTGATCGGCGACGACGCCGGCTACATCACCGACGGCCTGACCGGCATCTACGTGCAGGTGATCGACGAGCAGCCGGTGGCCATCCAGCTGCCGGCCTCGGTGGTGCTGGAAGTGATCGAGACGCCGCCGGAACTGAAGGGCGGCACCGCCACCAAGCGCCCGAAGCCGGCCAAGCTCAACACCGGCATCGAAATCATGGTGCCGGAGTACATCGTCAACGGCGAGCGCGTGCTGGTGAACACCGCCACCGGCGAATTCGCTGGCCGTGCCGACTAAGCGCCTTGCGCTGATCGGTTGCCTGTCCCTGCTTGCGGCGTGTTCGCCGCAGGCAACGGACAGCACGGCCGATGCTGCGCCGAACGCAGCGTCTGTCGAACCGGCCGTGACGGCAGCACCGGTGGTGGAGGCACCGGCCGCCGTGGAGGCTACCGCCGAAGCGGAGCCCACTGCCGAGCTGTCCTCGGGCGATGAGGCGCTGGACACGGCACGTGCAGCCGCTGGCTGCCCGGTTCCGGAGGATGTGTATGACGTCGACGACGTGCGCATCTACTGCGCGATGCCGACCGACGTGCAGGCCTTCCTCGCGCGCGAAAACACCTGCCAGCACTTTGCGGGTGAGGAACCCTACGACGACGAGCGTCGCCGCGAACTGGAAGAGGCCAGCGCGAAGTACTGCGAGGGCCGCAAGAAGATCTTCACCGGCCTGGTCGCGCGTCATCGCGGTGACTGTGCGATCCGCGAAGCGCTGATCGGGATCAACAGCCGCTATGACCTGGACTTCGATCTCGACCTGAAGCCCTGCGAAGGCTGATCGATCAACGCCGGGCATCGCCCGGCGCCACCGGGACGGGACCGCGCCCAATCCCGTGCATCACATGCATCATGCGGTAGCGCCGGGCCATGCCCGGCGAGCGCAGCGGCCGCAGAAAGCGACGCCGGGCATCGCCCGGCGCCACCGATCCGCGCAATCACGCGTTACTTCGCGCCGAAGTTGCCGCAGCCGTGATACTGGCGGGTTCCGATGGTCAGATTCACCTTGGCATCGAAGGCCTCGCCACTCATGTCGTCCTGGCAGGTAGTGCGCTGGAAGCTGAGCTTGACGTCGGTGCCATCGGACGCCTTGCCGCTCCAGCCGTCAGCGCCTTCGGTGGGCTTGGCCACATCGAAGCGGCGCTCGCCGTAGTCGACTTCCACCTGCAGGCCGGGCGTGTCGCCGTCAACGATGGCAAGCCAGCCGGGCTCGTTGCCGGTGGCACGGAACGCTGCATTGCCGGCACTGCCATCGCCTTCGGTGGCTTCCACCGCATGGCACTCGCGGTCGGCCTCACCCTTCAGGCTCAGCAGGCCGTCATCGCTGCCCTTGGTCCAGAAGGTATTGCCCTGGCCATCACCGTACTTGGCGCCGGAAGCCGCACGCTCGGAGGTCATGGCGAAGGTACGGTCGCCGATCACCACCGTGGCCGCATCCTCACCGTTGAAGGTTGCGCGCACGTCCAGATCGCCACAGCGATAGGTGGTCTCGCTGCCAGCACCGGTACTGGGGCTTGGCTGAGGGGCGGCCGGTTCGGGGTTGCTGCTGCCCGCGACGGGCGGTTGGGCTGGCTGGCACGCGGCCAGGACCAACCCCAGGGAGGCTGCCAACAGACTGGGAACTACACGCATGGCTCGACTCCTTGTCGACACTACAGAGATGCTCGACCCTACCATCTGGCGGTGAGCGGGGCCTGAAAGCGGCCTGACCGCGGTCATGCGGCCAGCACCGCCATCGACAGCAACTGCGCACCACTGTCGCCGGAACTGCAGGTCCAGACCCGCAGCAGGCGCAGTTTCAGTTCGCGCTCCTGGCCCTGCTCGCGCACCGACAAGCGCACATCGCTGGACAGCAGCGCCAAGCGGCCACACAGCAGCGTTTCCGTCGCGCAGGACTGCAGGCCAAGCACCTGCAGGCGGCCGCCCAGCCACTCGCGCAACCACGGCAGGTCGAGCATGCGCCCACCCTGCCCGTCCATCATGAACAAGGCCGGCGATACCAGCGCGGTCAGCGCATCGTGATCATCACCCAGCAGCGCTTCGCACAGGCGCTGCTCCAGCGCCCTCAATTACAGTTCATGCAGATCTTCAACGATGTTCCGTTCCATCCACGGATCCTTCCGGCGTCGGCCGGCGTCTGCGCAGGCGCTGCGCGATCCACTGCCGCGCGCCCTGCACCACTACATAGAAGACCGGCACGAAGAACACCGCCAGCACGGTCGCGCTGACCATGCCGCCGAACACGCCGGTGCCGATCGCCTGCTGGGTTTCCTTCGATGCGCCCTGCGCCAGCATCAGCGGCACCACGCCCAGCGCGAACGCCAGCGAGGTCATCACGATCGGCCGCAGGCGCAGCCGTGCCGCCTCCAGCGCCGCTTCCACCAGGCCACGGCCCTGCTGCTGCAGCTGGCGTGCGAACTCGACGATGAGGATCGCGTTCTTCGCCGACAGCCCGATCACCGTGATCATGCCGACCTTGAAGAACACGTCGTTGGGCATGCCGCGCAACAACACGGCCGCGACCGCACCGAGCAGGCCCAAGGGCACCACCAGCATCACCGCCAGCGGAATCGACCAGCTCTCGTACAGTGCCGCCAGCACCAGGAACACCACCAGCATCGAGAGCAGCAACAGCCACGGCGCCTGCGCACCGGATTCGCGCTCCTGCAGCGACTGGCTGGTCCACTGCAGGGCGAAGCCGGACGGCAGCTTCTCCGCCAACCGCTCCATCTCCGCCATCGCCTGGCCGGTCGAAACACCGGATGCCGGTGCGCCGGACAGGTTCAGCGCCGGGAAACCGAGATAGCGCTGCAGCTGCAGGGGCGCCTCGGTCCAGTGCGGGGTCACCAGCTCGGACAACGCCACCATGCCGCCTTCGCTGTTGCGAACGTACAGCTTCAGCACGTCCTCCAGTTCCATCCGGTGCGGCGCGTCGGCCTGGAGGATCACCTGCTGCAGCCGTCCCTTGTTGGGGAAGTCGTTGACGTACTGCGAACCCATCGCTGCCGACAGCGTGCTGCTGATATCGGCGAAGCCCACGCCCATCGCCTCGGCCTTGGCGCGGTCGATGTCCAGCCGCACACTGGTGCCTGCAGGCAGGCCATCGGCATGCACCTCCGACAGCAGCGGGCTTGCCTCGGCAAGCTTCAGCAGCCGCTGCAGTGCCGCTCGCAACTCGGCCTGGCTCTCCCCGGTACGCGCCTGCAGGGCCAGCGAGAAACCGGAGGAGCGTCCCAGGCTGTCGATCGCCGGCGGCATCACGCTCATCACCTCGCCCTCGGCCAGCGTGGACATGGCCTTCTGCGCGGCCTCCACCTCTCCGGCCGCGGTGGCACCGGCGCGCTCGCCCCAGTCCTTCAGCATGGTGTAGGTCAGCGCCGCACTCGGACCGGAGCCGGAGAAGCTGTAGCCGAGGATCGACTGGTTGGAGCCGATGCCCGGACGCGAGGCCACGTGCTGCTCGTAGGCTTCGACCACGGCCAGCGTGCGCTCGGCGGTGGCTTCGGCCGGCAGCTGGATCGAGGTCATGAAATAGCCCTGGTCTTCTTCCGGCAGGAACGCACCGGGCAACCAGTGCAGGCCCAGCAGCAGTGCCACCACCAGTGCGGCGAACACGCCCATCACCCGCCCACTACGCTGCAGCACCGAGGCCACGCCACGCTGGTAGCGCCCGGTCATCTTCTCGAAGCCACGATTGAAAGCACCGAACAGCCCACCCCGACCATGGTGGCCATGGGTATTCGGGCGCAGCAGGGTCGCGCACAGCGCCGGGGTCAGGCTCAGCGCCAGCAGTGCCGAGAACAGGATCGACACCGCCATTGCCACGGTGAACTGGCGGTAGATCGCGCCGACCGAGCCACTGGCCAAGGCCATCGGGATGAACACGGCGGTCAGCACCAGCGTGATGCCGATCACCGCACCGGTAAGCTCGCGCATCGCCTTGATGGTCGCTTCGCGCGGCGGCAGGCCCTCCTCGGCCATGATCCGCTCCACGCCCTCGACCACCACGATCGCGTCGTCGACGATGATGCCGATCGCCAGCACCATGCCGAACATGGTCAGCACGTTGATCGAGAAGCCCAGCGCCAGCATCACCGCGAAGGTGCCGAGCAGCGCGATCGGTGCGACCAGCGCCGGAATCAGCGTGTAGCGCCAGTTCTGCAGGAACAGGTACATCACCGCGAACACCAGCAGCATCGCTTCCAGCAGCGTCTGCACCACCTTCTGGATCGAGATCTTGACGAACGGTGCGGTGTCGAACGGAATGCTCGACTGCACACCACGCGGCAGCAGCGGCGCCAGCTCGGCCATGCGCTCGCGTACCGCCGACGCGGTGCGCACTGCGTTCGCACCAGGACGCAACTGCACGCCAGCCGCCGTCGCCGGATGGCCGTCCTCGCGGGTGCCCCAGGCATAGCTCTGCGCACCCAGCTCGATGCGGGCGACGTCACCCAGCAGCACGCGCGAACCATCGGCGCCGGCGCGCAGCACGATCGCAGCGAACTGTTCCGGTGTGGACAGCTGGCCATCGGCACTCAGCGGCACGGTGATGCGCTGGCCTGGCACGCCCGGCGAATCGCCGATGCGCCCTGGCGAGATCTCCAGGTTCTGCTGCTCGATGGCACTGGCCACATCACCCATGGTCAGCCCGTAGCCGGTCAACCGGGTCGGGTCCAGCCACACCCGCATCGCCTGCTCGGCACCGAACAGCTGCACGCGGCCGACGCCATCGATGCGGCGCAGCTCCTCGATGATGTTGCGCGCCATGAAGTCACCCAGCGCCGCCTCGCTCACGCTGGCATCCGGCGAACGCAGGCCGACCAGCATCAGGAAACCGGAATCGGCAGCCTCCACGAACAAGCCGTTCTGGCGCACGCTGCGCGGCAGGCGCGGCTCGATCGCCTTGATCCGGTTCTGCACGTCCACCTGCGCCAGCTCCGGGTTGGTGCCCGGCTTGAAGGTCGCAGTGATCGAGGCTTCGCCGGAGGTGTCCACCGATGACTCGAAGTACAGCAGGTGCTTGACGCTGGACAGCTCGCGCTCGATCAGGCCGACCACTGCGTCATTCAGCGTCTGCGGGCTAGCACCCGGGTAGCTGGCGTAGATGCTGACGCTGGGCGGTGCAACCGCCGGATAGCGTTCCACCGCCAGCCGCGGGATCGCCAGCACACCGGCCAGGATGATGAAGATCGCCAGCACCCAGGCGAACACCGGGCGATCGATGAAGAAACGTGCCATGTTGGATTTTCCTGGAGGGGCTGGCCCGGGAAAGGCTCAGCCCTTGCTGCCGGCCTGCACCGCGCCGGCGCTGGCGACCGGCATCTGCCAATCGCGCGCATCGACCACCACGCCTTCCTGCAGGCGTTCCTGGCCCTCGACCACCACCTTTTCGCCCGCCTTCAGACCGGTGCGCACCAGCCACTGGCGATCAACGCTGCCGTCGACCTCCAGCGTGCGGATCACCGCCTTGCCATCGCCACCGATCACCCAGGCATAGGCCTGGCCACCGGCGCTGCGCAGCACGGCCTGCTGCGGCACGGTCAGCGCACTGGCCGGCGCACCCCGCGGCACTTTCGCGCGCACATACATGCCGGGTAGCAGCTGGCGCTGCGGGTTGTCGACCAGGATGCGGAGGATCACATCACCGGTACGCGCATCGACGTTGATGCCGGAGAACAGCATCTGGCCACGCTCGGACAGCGGCTTGCCGGCGGCACCGATGATCGTCACCGGCAGCTCGCCACCACCGGCAGCACTGCGCTGCAGCGATTCCAGCTGGGCGGCCGGCTGGCGCACATCGACGTAGACCTGGTCGATCTGCTGTACCACCGCCATCGGCTCGGTATCGGCCACGCCGACCAGCGCGCCTTCTGTCACCAGCGCCTGATCGATGCGGCCGGCAATCGGCGCGCTGACCGTGGCATAGCGCAGGTCGAGCTGGCGACGCGCCAGGATCGCGCGCGCTTCATTCACCGCGGCACGGGCTTGTTCGTACTCGGCACTGGCATCGTCGCGGTGCTGCTGGCTGACGGCCTGTGCCGCGGCCAGTGCATGCAGGCGCTGCGACTGCACGCGACTGCGGCCCAGGGCAGCCTCACTGCGCTGCAGCGCGGCCAGTGCCGAATCGACATCGGCACGGAAGGCCGCCGGATCGATCTGGAACAGGGCCTGCCCGGCGTCTACTTCCGCGCCCTGGTCAAACAGGCGGCGCTGCACGATGCCACCCACCTGCGCTCGGATCTGCGCGGTGCGAACGGCGGCCACGCGGCCAGGCAGTTCGTCGTCACGCTGCACCACCTGCGGGCCGACGGTAACCACGCTCACGCGGGGTGCGGCTTCGGGCGTGGCTTCGGGGCTGGAGCAGGCCGTCATGGCCAAGGCGAGGGCCGCGATCAACGCGACCGGAGTCCTGAAGGTTCTCATTGCTGTGCACAATGCCGCGCAAGCGGCTGATAGGTTCTGAAGCGTGCAGTCTGCGTGGCGATGATGGGGTTTCGATGGAGGAACTGTGGAGATACGATGGAGGCAAGCACCTTAAGGCCCCGCCCCTGCATGCAAGCCTCCCCTGCCCTCGCCGCCCTCGTCCTGATCGTCGAGGATGAGGCCGAGATCGCCGACATTCTTACCGCCTATCTGGAACGCGAAGGACTGCGTACGCTGCGCGCCGCCGACGGCCACAGCGCACTGGACCTGCATCGCAGCGCCCGCCCCGACCTGGTCCTGCTCGACGTGCAGCTGCCGCGCCTGGATGGATGGAGCGTGTTGACCCAGCTGCGCCAGCGCGGCGAGACGCCGGTGATCATGCTGACCGCACTGGACCAGGACCTGGACAAGCTGACCGCACTGCGCATGGGCGCTGATGACTACGTGGTCAAACCATTCAATCCGGCCGAAGTGGCGGCGCGCGTGCGCGCCGTGCTGCGGCGTACGTTGCGCGCCTCGCGCGTGGACGCCCCGACCGCGCTGCGGGCGGGCCCGCTGCTGATCGACTCGGCCACCCATGCCGTGCACGTGGAGGGCGAAGGCTACAGCCACGAAGTGCTGCTCACGCTCACCGAGTTCAAGCTGCTGCACTGCATGGCGCTGGCGCCGACCCGCATCTTCAGCCGCAGCGAACTGATGCATGAATGCCTGCCGGAAAGCGAGGCACTGGAGCGCACGGTCGACAGCCATGTCAGCAAGCTGCGCCGCAAGCTGGATGAAGTGGGCATGGTCAATGTGCCGGCCAGCGTGCGTGGCGTCGGCTACCGGTTGATGGCCGACCGCTGATGGCCCGCCTGCGCCGCTCCGGGCTCAGCCGCCACATCATCGTCTCGATGTCGCTGATGGTGATCGGCGTCATCGTGATGATGATCCTGTCGTCGTGGCTGCTGTATGCAGTGCTGGTCGAATTTTTCCCCGGCACTACCGAGGAGCCGGAAAGCTGGCTGCCGACCGGCCCTGAACTGGCATGGATGGTCGGCGTGATCCTGACCGGCCTGGCACTGGCCATCGCCGCCTCGTTCCGCCTCGCCCACCGCATCCTGTCACCGTTGAATTCGCTGGTGGACAGCGTGCGCGCGCTGGCCGGCGGCGATCTGGGTGCGCGCGCCAGCGTCGAAGAGAACTCACCGGGCGAAGTGGCGACCCTGGTCGAGGACTTCAACGCCATGGCGCGGCGGCTGCAGCACGTGGAGAGCGAGCGTGCGATGTGGCATGCGGCCATCGCCCATGAACTGCGCACACCGGTGACGATCCTTCGCGGCCGCCTGCAAGGGTTGGCCGAAGGAGTCTTCCAGCCGGACGAATCCCAGTTCCGCAGCCTGCTTGCCCAGGTCGAAGGCCTGTCGCGCTTGATCGAAGATCTGCGCGTGCTGAGCCTGTCCGACAACGCACGGCTGGATGTACGCCGTGCGCGCACCGATGTGGTGGCCGAGGTGCATTCGGTGATGACCCTGGTCGACCCCCAGTTCCGCGCCGCCGGCTTCGTGCTGGAACTGGAAACCAGCCGCGAAGAGCACACCGCCCATTGCGATCCGACCCGGTTGCGCCAGGCATTGCTGGCATTGCTGGAGAATGCCCGCCGCTACGCCAGCCCGGGCAAGGTGCGGATTGCCGTGCACGACACGCCCGGCCATGTGCAGGTGGCGATCGAGGACGAGGGCCCGGGCATCGACCCGGCCTTGCACGCCGATATCTTCACCCCGTTCATGCGCGCCGATGGCTCGCGCTCACGCCAGGGCGGCGGCAGCGGACTGGGTCTGGCGGTGGTCAAGGCCATCGCAGACGCGCACGGCGGCCGCGTCTACTGCTCGCCGGGCAGTGCCGGCGGCAGCCGTTTCGTCATCGAACTGCCGCGTCAATAGCCGGACTGGCTGCCTGCGTGCGCAGGTGTGAACCCAGTGCGGCCAGATTGGCATCGATCGCATCCATCTCATCGCGTTGCTTCACCGGCAGCCGCTGACGCAGCTGCACGCGCAGCGCCTGCCACGCCGGTACTGCCTGTGCGCTGGCGGTGGACACGGCCTCGGTCAGCACCGCCTGTTCGTCGGCCAACGGCAGCCCGTAGCCAGCGTCCCGCAGCAGGGTGCCCGGGCGCAGCCATTGCCCGCTCTGCTCAAGCAGCCCACGCAGGCTGCGGGTTTCTGCGCTGTCGGGCGCGGCCAGCAACCGGCGCTTGAGCACGTCACGTGCGCGCAGCTCGGCACGCCGCTGTGCGGCCTGTTCCAGCAGCAGCAGGCCGGCGCTGGCGCGCAGGTCGCCCTTCAGCAACCACGGTGCCCGTTGCTGTGCAGGCAGCTTCAACCAGCCGCGTACATCGCGTGCGGGCAATGCCAGCTGGGCTGCCGCCACGCCGAACAACTGCTGGTAGTGATCACGCGCCGAGGCGAAGTAATAGCCCTGCGCCTGCGCCGCGCCGCGATCGACCAGCACCTGTTCGTCGAGCATCTGCAGCCGTGCCAGCCGGCGCTTCAGGCCACGCGGGCTGAGCTGGGCCAGCCCGGCCTCGCCCAGCCTCGGCACGCCGGCCTGCAGCAGCTTTGCGGTTTCCACCGCGCAGTTGTTGCTGACGAAGTAGTAGCGTCCGTCGTAGCTCCAGTGCACCTGTGCGGTGCGCTCGAGCAGGCTGGCGATCTCGCTGCGCTCCAACTGCAATGGCAGCGATTGCAACCCACGCAGCTCAACCTTGGTGTATTCGTCCACCACCTGCTGCAGCGGCAGCACGAACAGCCGCGAGGGATAACCGCCGGTCAGCCCACGCCAGTTGGAAATCTGCACGTCACCGACGAACGCACGGAACGACAGTACCCGGTGGTACTCCAGGTCCAACCGGCAATCCGGCCCCGGCTCCCGGCCCGGCCGGCAGATCACCAGCCGCAGCATGCTGTGGCCCCAGCGGCTCATCGGCTGCGCGCTGCCTTCGGCAAACAGGTAGTCCACCGCGTAGACGCGTGCCGGGTCGAGTCGCAGCAACGACGCCGCGCCCTCTTCCGGTTCGGCCTGCAGCAACGGCAGTGTCGTAGCGCAATGCGGCTGCGGCAACGAAGGCGGCGTTCCAAAATGCGCCTGGTACCACTGCGCCAGTGCCGGTCGCCGGCAGGCGAATTCACTGTCGAGCACGAAATGCTCGGCGTTCACCGCCAGGTACTCGGCCGGACTCTTCAGTTCATAGGCATCCGGACTGCGGTCACGGAAGTCGTTGTCGCCGCGGCCGAAGTGCCACGGCTTGCGCTGCCACCCAGCCAGGTCCCGCCAACGCGCAGTGCGCGACCAGTTCGCACCGCCACGGTCGGCGACATGGGTCAGTTCATGCACCAGCGCGCTGCGGCGCGCACGGCGGGCGCCGGGCATGCCGTCGTCCAGCAACCCTCGTCGCAGCGCGATGCGTCCGTCGAAGGTTCGGCCGTGCACGTCGGCCGGCAGGTCATCGCGCCAGGCCACCCGCACCTGCGCAGGCAAGGCGTGCAGCAGGCCTTCCGGCAACAGCGACTGCACATCGGCCAGGGTCTGGCGGGCGAGCTGCTGCTGCGCCGGGTCGAGGCCGGCGGGGTCCAGCTGCAGGCGGTCAGCGGCATATGCCGCGGGAATGCCCAGCCACGCCAATGCGACAAGCCACCCGCGTTTCGGTGGCGCCGGGCGATGCCCGGCGGCATTCAACACGGGTGTCATGCGGCCCGGATCAACGTGCCAACAGGGTGCGGGCCAGTTCCAGATCGCTCTGCTGCTGTGCGGCAGTGCTCTGCTCACGCAGGTGGACCAGCGCCGCCTGCAGGCGGGCACCACGGATCTGGCCGTCGCTTGCGACGAACGCAGCGGCATCGTCGCGTGCAGCCAGCACCACCTTGTCGTCACCCGAGCTGCTGCCCGAGGAACCGGAGGAAGCACCCGTGGCCGAACCGGCCGACGTGCCGGCGAAGCTGGAAGCGGAGCCGGCCAGCGGCAGGGACAGCAGGGCGAGCAGCAGAAGCGGACGGGTCATCGGTTCGAAGCCGGTTGTTAGGAAGCGTGGAGCGTAACGGGTGCGTGAAGGATTTGCCCGACTCAAACGTCGAACAGCTTGCCGGGATTCAGCCGCGCTTGGGGATCGAACGCGCGTTTGACCGCCTTCATCAGCGCGATCTCGGCCGGGCCGCGGGTGCTGTCCAGGTAGCCCTTCTTGACCAGACCGATACCGTGCTCGGCCGAGATGCTGCCATCGAAGCGGGCCAGCACCTGCGCCAACAGCTTGGTTACGTGCTCGCATTGCGCCACGAAATCAGCGTCGCTGGTGTCGTCCGGCTTGAGCACATTGATGTGCAGATTGCCGTCACCGATGTGGCCGAACCAGACCACGTCGAAATGCGGATAGGCCTGCCCGATCAGCGCCTGGGTCTCGGCCAGGAACGCCGGCATCGACGAGATCCGCACCGAAACATCGTTCTTGTAGGGCTTGTAACGGGCAAGCGACTCAGTGATGCCTTCGCGCAGGCGCCACAGCTGCGCGGCCTGCGCGTCGCTGGCACTGATCACGCCATCGCTGACCCAGCCATTACCCATGCAGTCCTCGAACGCGGCCATCGCAGCCGCTTCCTGGGCCTCGTCGCCCGCGGCGAACTCGGTGACCACGTAGTACGGATGCACCTCGTCGAACGGTGCCTGCGCGCCATGCGCCAGCACGTGCTCCAGCGCCCGGTCGGTGAAGAATTCGAAGGCCTGCAGCTGCAGGCGCGCGCGGAACGCGGCGAACACCTGCATCAGAACTTCAAAGCTGGGCACGGCCAGCAGCATCACATTGCTGGCCGGCGGCGGATCGGTCAATTTCACCGTGGCTTCGACGATCACGCCCAGCGTGCCTTCCGAGCCGATCAGCAGCTGGCGGAAGTCGTAGCCGCTGGAGTTCTTGATCAGGCCCTTGTTGAGCTCCAGCAACTCGCCATCAGCCGTGACCACTTTCAGCCCGGCGATCCACTCGCGGGTGTTGCCGTAGCGGATCACGCGGATGCCACCGGCATTGGTAGCGATGTTGCCGCCGATCGAGCAGGACCCGCGCGCGGCGAAATCCACCGGGTAGATCAGGCCGTGATCCAGCGCGGCGTTGTGCACGGCCTCCAGCGGCATGCCGGCCTGCACCACCAGGGTGCGATCGACCGCGTCGTAGGCCAGTGCTTTGTTCATCCGTTCCAGGCTGAGCACCAGCTCGCCGTTGGCGGCCACCGCGCCACCCGAGAGGCCGGTGCGGCCACCGGACGGCACCACGGCCACGCCCTCGCCTGCGCTCCAGCGCATCACCGCCTGCACTTCCTCGACCGTGGCCGGCAGTGCGATCGCCAGCGGCGCCGGCGTCCAGCGCCGGGTCCAGTCGCGCCCGTAATGCTCCAGGTCGGCCGGGTCGGTCTTCAGCTTCAGGCCGGGACAGGCCTGCTGCAGCGAGGCAATGCGGGAATCGGTCATGACGGTCCAGCGCGGGGCGTGAAGAACGGGCAAGCGTGCCAGCGGCACGCGCCAGCGTCCAGCCCCGCCGCGCTGCAGATAGCTACGGATGCAACCAATTGCGCACTGCACCATGGGCGCTTCGATCTGGCATAGTGGTCAGCCCCTGTCCCACTGGCCGTGTCGCCCCATGTCGCCGAAGAAGACCTCGTTCCCCAAGCAGGATATCCGCGTGCTGTTGCTGGAGGGGGTCAGCCAGACCGCCGTGGAGGTGTTCAGCGCCGCCGGCTACAGCCAGATCGAGGCGCACACCAAGGCGCTGCCCGAGGACGAACTGAAGGCGCGCATCGCCGAGGCGCACATCGTCGGCATCCGCTCGCGCACCCAGCTCAGCGCCGAGGTGCTGGCCGAGGCCAAGCGCCTGATCGCGGTGGGCTGCTTCTGCATCGGCACCAACCAGGTCGACCTGGACGCGGCCGAGCTGGCCGGCATCCCGGTGTTCAACGCGCCCTATTCGAACACCCGCAGCGTGGCCGAGCTGGTGATTGCCGAGGCGATCATGCTGACCCGTGGCATTCCGCAGAAGAATGCCGAGTGCCATCGCGGCGGCTGGTCGAAGTCGGCCAGCGGCAGCCATGAGGTGCGTGGCAAGACCCTGGGCATCATCGGCTATGGCCACATCGGCACCCAGGTCGGCGTGCTGGCCGAATCGCTGGGCATGCAGGTGATCTTCAACGACGTGGAAACCAAGCTGGCGCTGGGCAATGCGCGTGCTGCGGCCAGCCTGGACGACCTGCTGGCCCGCGCCGACATCGTCACCCTGCACGTGCCGGAGACCCCGGCCACGCAGTGGATGATCGGCAGCACCGAGCTGGCGAAGATGCGCAAGGGCGCGCACCTGATCAACGCCGCGCGCGGCACCGTGGTCGACATCGATGCGCTGGACGCGGCGCTGGCCAGCGGCCACGTCGGCGGTGCCGCGCTGGACGTGTTCCCGGTCGAGCCGAAGGGCAATGGCGATATCTTCGAATCGCCGCTGACCCGCCACGACAATGTGATCCTGACCCCGCACGTGGGCGGCAGCACGCTGGAGGCGCAGGACAACATCGGCGTGGAGGTGGCGGCCAAGCTGGTGCGCTACAGCGACAACGGCAGCACCCTGTCGGCGGTCAACTTCCCGGAAGTGACCCTGCCCGAACACGAAGACAGCCTGCGCCTGCTGCACATCCACCAGAACGTGCCGGGCGTGCTGTCCAAGGTCAACGAGATCTTCTCGCGCCACAACGTCAACATCGACGGCCAGTTCCTGCGCACCGACCCGAAGGTGGGCTACGTGGTGATCGACATCACTGCCAGCGAGGAACAGGCTGCTGCGGTGCGCGACGAGCTGGCCGCGATTCCGGGCACGCTGCGGACGCGCATTCTGTATTGACCGAGCTGTATTGACTGAGGCGTCGCCGGGCATGGCCCGGCGCTACCCGCACGTTCTGATTCGCCGGGCATTGTCCCGTGCCGCACGATGACGGTAGCGCCGGGCCGTGCCCGGCGGAATGCATCAACGCGCCAACCACCGGCGCGCCATGCGCTGCATGGACTCGTCCGATTCCGGATCGGCCGCGACTTCGGTCACCGGCCGCCAGGCCAGGTCGAGTGACTCCTCGCTGAGCACGAAGGCCTCGCCACCCAGCGCCCGGATCACGAAACGCACGTCGTAGTGCCAGTGCCCCGGCACGTCCTTGCGCTCCGGAATCCAATGCTTGTCCAGATCGAAGATGGCCGGGTCTTCCAGTACCAGGCCGCTCAGGCCCGACTCCTCCTCGGCTTCCTTCAGCGCCACCTGGGCCAGGTCGCGGTCGCCGTCGGCGTGGCCGCCCAGCTGCAGCCAGCGCTGCAGCTTGCGGTGATGGGTCAGCAGCAGGCGCTGGCCATCGGCACTGACCAGCCAGCAGCTGGCGGTGAAGTGGCCGGCCAGCCGTTCACGCCGGAACGGGTCTTCCGGATCATCCAGCAATGTGCCGAATTCGGCAGCCAGTGCGTCGTGGGCGGGCTCACGGCGGGCGTAGTCCCGCAGCAGGTCGCGCAGGCGATCGTCAAGCACGGCAAGGGTTTCGGCGGTCTGGCGCATGAATGGGGGCGGTCTGGAAAAATACTGCTCATTATCGCCGTTCATTGTTGCGATTGCGCTTGTGCGTTGGCTTCAGCTTTGGCTAAGGTACAGCGGGCCGTTCGCGCGGCCTTCACCATTCCAGGGTTGCCGGCAACGTATCGGCGGCCCACCCAATCCGATCACTAGGAAGTACTGCATGCTGAAAGCTCTGTTGAGGGTCAAGCCGGTTGAACCGGCCGGGCACGTCGATGCTGGCGAACCCATCGAAGGCAGCCTGGACGGCGAAGCCACGTTGAAACGGACCCTCACGGCTAAACACCTCATCCTGCTTGGCGTGGGTGCGGTGATCGGCGCAGGTATCTTCGTGCTGACCGGCCAGGCTGCGGCCAACCACGCTGGCCCGGCAGTGATGCTGTCGTTCGTGATCGCCGGTTTCGCCTGCGCCCTGGCGGGCCTGTGCTACGCCGAATTCGCGGCGATGATGCCGGTCTCCGGCAGCGCCTACTCCTACTCCTACGCCACCCTCGGCGAGGGCATGGCCTGGTTCATCGGCTGGTGCCTGGTACTGGAATACCTGTTCGCCTCGGCCTCGGTCGCGGTGGGCTGGTCGGCATACCTGATCAGCTTCATCACCACCACGCTGCACATGCCGTTCCCGGATGCGCTCAGCGCAGCCCCGATCGCCTGGACCGGCAGCGAGTTCATCGCCTCGGGCAAGCTGTTCAACCTGCCGGCAGTACTGATCGTGGCGGCGGTGTCCGGCCTGCTGTACGTGGGCGTGACCCAGTCGGCCTTCGTCAACGCGATCATCGTGGCGATCAAGGTCACCGTCATCTGCCTGTTCATCGGCATCGGCGCGGCCCACATCGACCCGGCCAACTGGCAGCCGTTCATCCCGGAAAACACCGGCGTGGCGGGTGAGTTCGGCTGGAGCGGTGTGTTCCGTGCGGCCACCATCGTGTTCTTCGCCTACATCGGCTTCGATGCGGTCTCCACCGCCGCCGGCGAAACCAAGGACCCGCAGCGCAACATGCCGATCGGCCTGCTCGGCTCGCTGGCGGTGTGCACCATCGTCTACATCATCGTCTGTGCGGTGCTGACCGGCATGATGCCGTACCACCTGCTGGGCACCGACAAGCCGGTGGCCACCGCGCTGGAACCCTACCCGACCCTGTCCTGGCTGAAGACCCTGGTCGAGATCGGCGCCATCGCCGGCCTGTCCTCGGTGGTGCTGGTGATGATGATGGGCCAGACCCGCATCGCCTACACCATCTCCCGCGACGGCCTGCTGCCGAAGTTCTTCGGCAGGGTCCACGCCCGCTTCCGCACCCCGTACGTCGCCACCATCGTGGTCGGCGTGATCGCCGCGGCACTGGCCGGCATGGTGCCGCTGAACGTGCTGGGTGAACTGGTGTCGATGGGCACCCTGCTGGCCTTCGCCACGGTCTGCATCGGCGTGCTGGTGCTGCGCTATTCCAAGCCGGACCTGCACCGCCCGTTCCGCGTGCCGGCGGTGTGGATCATCTGCCCGCTCGGCGCGGCTACCTGCCTGTTCCTGTTCTGGCAGGCGTTCGTGGTGCATTGGCACCTGTTCGTCGGTTGGACCCTGCTCGGCCTGCTGATCTACCTGGGCTACGGCATCCGCAACAGCAAGCTGGCCAAGTCCTCCTGATCCGCCTACGGGCCGGCCTCGCGCCGGCCCGTCCGTTTTCCCCGCGCGCCCGTTGCGGCGCGCTTCGACAAGACCACCACACATGTTCAAGCAACTGTGGGCCACCAAGCACCCGCATGCCGCCCATGAAGACGCCAACGGCCTGAGCCTGCGCCGCCACCTCGGCCCCTGGGGCCTGACCGCCCTCGGCATCGGCGCGGTGATCGGCGGCGGCATCTTCGTCATCACCGGCCAGGCCGCCGCCAACCACGCCGGCCCGGCCATCATGCTGTCCTTCGTGCTGGCCGCGATCTGCTGCGCCTTCTGCGCGCTGGCGTACGCCGAGTTCGCCTCGATGGTGCCGGTCTCCGGCAGCGCCTACACCTACACCTACGCCACCTTCGGCGAGCTCTCAGCCTGGTTCATCGGCTGGATGCTGGTGCTCGAATATGGTGTCTCGGCCTCGGCGGTAGCGGTCAGCTGGACCGGCTATTTCCTCAGCCTGCTCAGCCAGTTCGACATCCATCTACCGGCGGCGCTGGTCAGCGCGCCACTCGACGCGCAGCTGCGCCCGACCGGGGCGATCGCCAACCTGCCCGCCGCCGCACTGGTGCTGCTGCTGACCTGGCTGTGCTACGTCGGCATCAGCAAGTCCTCGGCGATGAACATGGCGATGGTCGTGCTCAAGACCGGCCTGATCGTGCTGGTCATCGTGGTGGGCTGGAAGTACGTGGACACCAGCAACTGGACCCCGTTCATTCCGGCCAACGAAGGCCCCGGCAAGTACGGCATGGAAGGCGTGCTGCGCGGCGCGGCGATGGTGTTCTTCGCCTACATCGGTTTCGAGGCGGTATCGGTGGCGGCGCAGGAGTCGAAGAACCCGCAGCGCGACATGCCGTTCGGCATGATGCTGTCGCTGGTGATCTGCACCGTGCTGTACATCGCGATGGCCGCAGTGATGACCGGCCTGGTGCCGTTCCAGCTGCTGGGCACCGACGAGCCGGTGGTGACCGCGGTGGCCGCGCATCCGCAGCTGGGCTGGTTGCGCTGGGTGGTCGAGGTAGGCGCCCTGGTGGGCCTGTCCTCGGTGGTGCTGGTGATGATCATCGGCCAGCCGCGCATCTTCATGATCATGGGCCGCGACGGCCTGCTGCCGCCGGTGTTCACCAAGATCCACCCGAAGTACCGCACCCCGCACATCAACACCGTGATCACCGGCATCGGCATCGCCCTGCTGGCGGCGCTGTTCCCGCTGGACATCCTCGGTGAACTGACCTCGATGGGCACGCTGATCGCGTTCGCGGCGGTGTGCGCGGGCGTGCTGATCCTGCGCCGCACCCAGCCGGACCTGCCGCGTCCGTTCCGCATGCCGATGGCATGGCTGATCTGCAGCCTGGGCGTGCTGAGTTGCCTTGCCCTGCTGTCGGCGATGACGATGCACAACTGGATGCTGATGGGCGTGTGGACATTCGTCGGCTTCGTGATCTATTTCTGCTACGGCTTCAGACACAGCCGCCTGCGGGGTCAGTAGGTTTTTTTGTATTGCAGGGCCTGCGGCCCTGCACCCGCTGGAGCCGGAGCAACGGCAACAGCTGGGTTGAGGGTTTGGCGGGGAGGCATGGGTTCGCGGGGGACGCCGTGAATCCATCCCTGGAGGCTTGGCCGCGGCATCCATGCCGCGGACACCCCCGCGAACCCATGCCTCCCCCCCCCTGACACTCTCCCTGCGCGTCCGGTAAATCCACGCCATGCGTGGATGAATTGCGTCTGGGAGATGAATTCCCTGTAGAGCCGAGCCATGCTCGGCTCCGAGCAAGCGCAGCGCCGCGACCCGCTTTTCGCTTTTCCTTCTTCACTCCGTGGCTGGCGCGCACGGAACCTGTCCGTGGCCGGCTGGGTGGGCTGCGCAGGGGTGTCCGCGGCATGGATGCCGCGGCCAAGCCCCCATGGACGGGTTCACGGCGTCCCCTGCGCAGCCCACCCAACCGGCCAACCCACGGAATCTGCTTCTGACGCCAGCCACGAGGGGCTCAGCCGTTGGCCGAATCCAGTAAAATCGCCCGCATGAACGCCCCCACCTTCCCGTACGACACCGCGCGCCTGAGCGAACTGGCCCAGCTGCTGATCGACAACGTCCGCGAGCTGGCCCACGCCGGCTGGACCCCGGCCACCAGCAGCAACTTCTCCCACCGCCTGGACGACCGCCACGCCGCGATCACCGTGTCCGGCAAGGACAAGGGGCGGCTGATCGAGGACGACATCATGGTGGTGGACTTCGACGGCCAGGCCGTCGGCCGCCCGCTGCGCCCGTCTGCCGAGACCCTGCTGCACACCCAGTTGTACCGTCGCTTCCCCGAGATCGGCTGCGTGCTGCACACCCACTCGCCGGTGCAGACCATTGCCTCGCGCCTGTACGCGCCGCAGGGCCACATCCGGGTCGAAGGCTACGAGCTGCTGAAGGCCTTCGCCGGCAACAGCACCCATGAAATGGCCATCGACATTCCGGTGTTCGCCAACACCCAGGACATGAACGTGCTTTCGAAGCAGGTCGATGACCTGCTCGACCGGCAGAACCTGTGGGGCTACCTGATCGACGGGCACGGCCTGTATGCCTGGGGCCGCGACATGGCCGAAGCGCGCCGCCACCTGGAAGCCTTCGAGTTCCTGTTCCACTGCGAGCTGGAACTGCGCAAGCTGCGCGGCTGAACCCGCGCGCAGGTGCAGATGCCGATCCGGAATCTGCGCCCTGCCCCCACCCTGCTACCCTGTCTTCCCCCCGAGACGTTCAAGCTGCCGCCATGAGCCGACTGCGCATCTACGACGACACCCGCCCCGAATCGCCGCTGCTGGATACCCAGGACGGCGCGGTCATCGCTGCCGAGCTGCAGAAGATCGGCGTCACCTTCGAGCGCTGGCAGGCCACCGCGCCGGTCGCGCCGGGCGCCAGCCAGGAGGAAGTGTTCGCCGCTTACCGCGCCGACATCGACCGCCTGGTGGCCGAGCGCGGCTTCAAGAGCGTGGACGTGGCCTCGATCGCCCCGGACAACCCGAACCGCGCCGAGCTGCGCAGGAAGTTCCTCGACGAACACTTCCACAAGGAAGACGAGGTGCGCTTCTTCGTCGCAGGCTCCGGCCTGTTCACCCTGCACGTGGGTGACAAGGTCTATGAGATCGAGTGCGTGAAGGACGACCTGATCGCCGTGCCCGACGGCACCACCCACTGGTTCGACATGGGCGATGAGCCCAGCTTCGTGGCGATCCGCTTCTTCACCGAGCCGGACGGCTGGGTCGGCCACTTCACCGGCACCGACATCGCGCAGAAGTTCCCCCGTTACGTACCTACCCAGGCGTCCTGATCCATGCAGCCCCGCGTCATCCTGACCGACATCGAAGGCACCACCAGCAGCATCTCGTTCGTCAAGAACGTGCTGTTCCCCTATGCCCGCAAGGCGCTGCCCGCGTTCGTCGCCGAGCACGGCCAGCAGCCGGAAGTCCGCCGTTGGCTGGATGCGGTGGCCACCGAGATCGGCGGCGCCTGCCAGGACAGCCTGGTAGCCGAGACGCTGCAGGGCTGGATCGACCAGGACCGCAAGCACACTGCACTGAAGGCGCTGCAGGGCCTGATCTGGGACGAAGGTTACCGCCGCGGCGACTACACCGCGCACTTCTACCCGGAAGTGGCGCCGGTGCTGAAGGGCTGGCACGCCTCCGGCCTGCCGCTGTATGTGTATTCCTCCGGCTCGGTGCCGGCGCAGAAGCTGTTCTTCGGCTTCAGCGATGCCGGTGACCTCAGCCCGCTGGTGTCGGGCTGGTTCGATACCGAGATCGGCGGCAAGCGCGAGGCCGACAGCTACCGCCGCATCGTGCAGGCCATCGACGTGCCGGCCGGCGAGATCCTGTTCCTGTCGGATGTGGTGGAAGAACTGGATGCCGCCCGCGAAGCCGGGTTGCAGACCCGCCTGATCGATCGCCTGGATGACTACCCGCTGCCGCGCACCGGCCAGGCCGCCAACGGCCACGAGCGCGTCGAGAATTTCCAGCAGATCCAGCTGTAAACAGGTGCGCGGACCAACGGTCCGCACCCACCGGGCGGCCGGGCCGCGCTTCTGGTAGATGCCAACCTTGGTTGGCATGTTCCGGGTGTGCCAACCAAGGTTGGCACCTACCAGATCAGGATGCGCCGCCCTCAACGATCGTTGAGGGACTTCATCTTCAGCGCTTCGCGCAGGGTCACCAGGTCCACCGGGCCGCGAACCGCAATGTCGCGGGTTTCGCCGGGCAGCAGGTCGAGCAGGTTGTCTTCCACCTGCACGTCCAATGCACCGAAGTCGATCCACGCCGAACGCACGTAGGCCGCGCTTTCCAATCGCAGACGATAGTGGTCGCCTTCAATGGACAGGCTGGCCTTGAGCTTCTGCCGCGGCAGGATCTGATCCTTGGCCTCTACGAAGCCAAGCACCTGTCGCGCGCTCACCCTGCCTTCCTGCAGCAGCTCGAACACCGCAATGGTGCGCTTCGGGTCGGCACCGGCCAACAATTCGGCATCGCGGAAATCACCGATCGAGGTGACACCGGCAGCGGCCAGCGTCACCGCGTCCTCGCGACGACGCAGCACCTTGCCGTCTACATCCATCACCCGCAACCGCCAGCTTGCATCCAGCGCGGCACCGTCGTTGATCAGGCGCACCCGCGTGCTGCCCTCATCGCGCAACGCCGCCACCGTCACCGGCGCAAAGAAGCGCCGCGCGGCGAAGTGCAGCGCCTTCCAGCGACCGAAGTAGTCCACGCTGGACCATGAAGCACCTGGCCAGACGTCGTTGAGCTGCCAGTACAGCGAGCCCATCGTGTACGGCCGCGAGGCGCGATGATGCAGCGCCGCCAGCGCGATGCCATCGGCCTGCATCACCTGGCTCAGGTAGACGAAGTCCTCGAAGTCCTTCGGCGTGCCGTAGCCCAGTTCGATGTAGTGCAGCAGGCGGCTGTTGCCCTCGCCGGCCATGAATTTCTGGTGCGCGCGGATTACCGGGCTGTCGATGCGCTGCTCGGCGCGGGTGGCGATCTGGTCCACCGTCGCCACCGACGGCCACGCCTGCAGTCCGTATTCGGACATGAAGCGCGGCGTCTCACGCAGGTAGGCCTGCACCGGCAGCGCTGGATTGCCCCAGACCTGCCAGTAGTGCTTGTCGCCGCGGGTCGAGTCGTTGGCCTTCTCATCCAGATCATTGCTGGGCGAGCTGGACCAGTACGGCACGCCCAACCCCTCCTCGCCCACCACCTGGCGCAGGTCGTTGCCGAACAGGTCGACGTAGCCCTGCCAGACCCTCGCTGCAAACGCCGGGTCGGCCGCCTTCAGGTCGCGGCCGTGGCCCCAGTCCTTCCAGGCGGTCTCTTCCTCGTTGTTGCCACACCACAGCACGATGCTGGGGTGATGGCGCAGGCGGCGTACGTTGTCGCGCGCCTCGGCCACCACGCTGGCGCGGAACGCCTGATCGTAGCCCGGCTGCATGCCACCACCGAACATGAAGTCCTGCCAGACCAGCAGGCCCAGCTCATCGGCGATGTCGAAGAACGCATCGTCCTCGTAGTAGCCGCCGCCCCAGTTGCGCAGCATGTTCATGTTGGCGTCGCGCGCGGCGGTCAGCACCTGGCGCAGGCGTGCGGCATCGACCCGTGCGGGGAAGGCATCGAACGGAATGACGTTGGCGCCCTTGGCGAAGATCTCCACGCCGTTGATGACGAAAGCAAAGCCCTGCCCGCCCTTACCGTCTTCCTCGCGACGCAGTTCGACCGTGCGCAGGCCGATACGCTGCTCGCGGGCCAGCGTTGTATCTGCGCCGCCGTCCAGGCGAGCCTGCACGGTGTAGCGGTCCTGTGCACCGTGGCCGACCGGCCACCAACGCTTCGGTTCCGCCAGTTCAATCGGTAGTTCAACACTGTTCTGGCCGGGCTTCAGCAGAACCGTGCGCTGCTTCTGGGCCACGCTGCGGCCTTCCGGATCATGTACATACACATTGACCACGGCCGAACCCGCCGCAGCACCCTGCTCCACCTGCAGCAGCACTGCCAGCTTCGCCTGCTCCGCGTTCAATGCATCGGTGCGCACCGCCAGATCTGTCAGCCGGTGCGCATCCCAGGCCTGCAGATCGACGCCGCGCCAGACCCCGGCAGTGACATAGCGCGGGCCCCAGTCCCAACCGAAGTGGTAGGCCGGCTTGCGCGCGAAGTTGCCGACCATCGCGTCCTTCGGTTCATCGCCATACGGCGACGGGTAATTGCCGGCGATCTTGTGCGGCATCGCCTGCACGCCCGGCAGCAGGGTGCGAATCGGCGAGCGGAACACGATCTGCAGTTCATTGCCTTTCGCCCGCAGACGCCCTTCCACGCGCGCGGTCCAGGTACGGTGCGCATTGTCTGCACGCAGCAGCGGCTTGCCGTTGAGACTGACTTCGGCGTAGGTGTCCAGCCCATCGAAGCGCAGCTCGGCATTGGGCTTGGCCAGCGTCGCCGCATCCACGTCGAAGCGGGCGCGGTACTCCCAATCAGCCAGGCCGATCCATTGCAGCTCGGCCTCAGGCGCACCGACGTACGGATCGCGGATCAGCCCATGCGCCAGCAGGTCGGTGTGCACGCTGCCCGGCACCTTCGCCGCCCGCCATTGCTGCAGGCCTGGACGCGCGGCGCCCTGCGCGTCGCCGGGCAGCATGCGGAACTGCCACTGTGCCTGCAGAGGCGCTGCAGCTGCCGGGAAGGCCGACGCTGCGATCAGCAGCAGGAGCAGACGGACAACGAGGGAAAGGCGATGCACGTGATACTCCTGTTTCTCTGCTGAAGGCCAAAGCGAGTGTCCATTGCCTGCGGCTGGCTCCGCGCGCATGGCGATGCGTTCATCATCCCGGCGCCCGGACCGAGGCGCGGCGCGGCGCGGCCCGGCGCTACCGATTCCGATTCATCATGCGTACGGCGACACGCGCCTCAACGCACGACGTTCAACACTTCGTAGCACGCGCCCATGGTGTGGTAATCGACCTTGCCAGCCGGGCTCTTCTCGTCGCTGTACTTGCGGTTGTCCGCATCGAGGATGCGGAACCAGGCACCGTACTGGTGATCGACGAAATGCTCCCAGGAGTACGCCCAGAAGCGGTCGTACCACTGCCAGTAGCGGTCGTCGCCGGTACGCTTGGCCATCAGCGCGGCGGTGGCCAGCGTTTCGGCCTGCACCCAGAAGTACTTGTCGTCGTCGCAGACGAAGCTGTCGCCACCGATCGGTGCGCCGTCCATGCCGGGCTGCCGGCGCGATTCCGGTGCGAAGCCGTAATACAGGCCGCCCCGGGCGTCGTCCCAGCTGCGCGCTACGGCCACGTCGAACAGATGCTGCGCGGTCGGCACCAGCCAGTCGGCCTGCACGTGGCGATCGAGGATCAGCAGCAGCTTGGCCCACTCGGTCTGATGCCCCGGCTGGAAGCCCCATGGGCGGAACAGGTGCTTGGGGTCGTCCAGGTTGTAGTCCCAGTCGATTTCCCAGTTGGAATCGTAATGCTCCCAGACCAGGCCACCGGCCTTGGCGGCCTGGCGGCGGGTCATGTTGTCGGCCAGCTGCAGCGCGCGCTCGACATAGCGCTGCTCGCCACTGGCCTCGAACGCGGCCAGCATCGCCTCGCACATGTGCATGTTGGCGTTCTGGCCACGGTAGCCGGTGAAGTTCCACTGGCCGTCAGCCTCGTCCTTGTACAGGCCGTGCTGCGGCTCCCAGAAGCGTGCTTCCAGCAGCTGCCAGGTCTCATCCATCCACTCGCGGGCCTGCTCGACACCGGCTTTCAGTGCGCAGCTGTAGGCCAGCAGCACGAACGCCACGCCGTAGCAGTGGTTCATGTCGTCCTCGACCTTGCCGTCGCGCAGGGTCCAGGCATAGCCGCCGGTGGCCGGGTTACGGTGCACCTCGCGCAGGTAGCGCACGCCATGCTCGACCGCCTCGCGGTACTCGGCATTGCCGAATTCACGGTAGGCCATCGCATAGTTGAAGACGAAACGGGTGCTGCTCACCAGGTGGCGGTGGCTGGCATCGTAGATGCTACCGTCGTCGCGGAAATAATGGAAGAAGCCACCCTTCGGGTCGATGCAGCGCGGGTGGTAGAACGCCATCGTGTCGGCGATGTGCGCGCGCAGGAACGCGGGCGAACGGAAATCGGGCGAGGTGCTCATGCGGGAATGTCCTGTGCCTGCAGCAGCTGCTGCACTTCATCGAGCGAGGGCATCGCGGCGAACGCGCCCTTGCGGGTAACCGCCAGCGCACCCACGGCGGCGCCGAAGCGCAGCGTGGCGGCGATCGCCTCCGGGTCCTGGCAGAACGCGGCGAAACCAGCGCCCGCCCCGCCCCGCTCCAGCAGGCCGACCAGCACGCCACCGACGAAGGCATCACCGGCGGCCGTGGTATCGACCGTGGCCACGCGGAAACTGGTGACCGTGCCGTGGTTGTCGCGGGTGTACCAGTGCAGCGTGGCCGCGCCATCGGTGACGATCACCCAGCGCGCCTGCGCGGCCAGCAGGCGACGTAGCACCAGCGCCTCTCCGTCATCGCCGAGCGGTGCTGCCAGGTAGTCCAGTTCCTCGCGCGAGAGCTTGACCAGGTCGGCACGTTCCAGTGCCTGCCACAGCCTCGGCGTCGGATCCTCGTTCGCCGGCCACAGGGCCGGACGCAGGTTGAGGTCGAGGCTGACCACCGCACCGGCGGCGCGGGCGCGGTCCATGCCGGCGAAGGTCGCCTCGGCGATGGCCGGTTCAGTCAAGCTGTTGGAACAGACGTGGAAGCACTGCGCGCTGTCGAGGCACGCGGCCTGGAAATCGTTGTCACGGAACAGCAGGTCAGCCGCCGGCGGGCGGTAGAAGCTGAAGCTGCGCTCGCCACTGGCATCCAGCGCGACGAAGGCCAGCGCGGTCTTGGCGGCGTCGGTGCGCACGATGTAATCCGTGCCCACGCCGTGCTCGACCAGGCTGTCGGCGAGGAAGTCACCGAACATGTCGCGGCCGAGCATGCCGACGAACTGGGTCTCTGCACCCAGCCGTGCAGCCGCCACCGCGACGTTCGCCGGTGCACCACCGGCGTACTGCAGGAACGCGCGCGGAGTATCGGCCGAGGCCGGCGGTTGCGCTAGTAGATCGATCAAAATTTCGCCGAAGCAGACAATGGCACCCATTCCGGACTCAGCCTCCCTGCGTTGCGGAAGCCGGCGTACGCGCGCCGACCAGTCCGTAGAAAATGATGTAGCCGTAGCACAGCAGCGGCAGGATGAAGCTGGCCTGCACGCCGATGTGGTCGGCCAGCACGCCCTGCAGGTACGGCACCACGGCACCGCCGACGATGGCCATGATCAGCAGGCTGGAACCCTTGTTGGTCAGCGGGCCCAGGCGCTCGATGCTCAGCGCGAAGATGGTCGGGAACATGATCGAGTTGAACAGGCCGATCGCCACCACCGAGTACAGCGCGACGTTGCCGGAGGTCAGCATGGTCGTGGCCAGCAGGCCCACGTTGACCAGCGCGAAGATCGCCAGCAGACGGCTGGGCGAGAAGCGCGCCAGCAGCGCCGAGCCCGCAAAGCGGCCGATCATCGCCATCGTCCAGTAGGCCGACACGTAGTGCGTGGCTTCCTGTTCGCTGAAGCCGCCGATGCTCGGCATCGACAGATAGTTGACCAGGAAGCTGCCGATCGACACTTCGGCGCCGACGTAGAAGAAGATGCCCAGCACACCCAGCAACAGGTGGCGCTTGCGCAGCGCATCCAGATAGCTGTGGTGGTGGCCCTGGTCGGCCTGCTCGGTGGCGTCGCTCAGCGCCGGCAGGCGGAACAGGAACACGAACAGCGCCAGCAGCACCAGCGCCACTGCCAGGCCCACGTACGGGCCCTGCACGGCCTGCGCCTCGGCGGCGCGGTAGGCCAGCTGTTCGGCGGCCGGCAGCGCGTTCAGTTCATCGGCGCTCTTGACCGTGTTGGACAGGATCAGCATGCCGCCGAAAATCGGCGCAATGGCCGTGCCCAGCGAGTTCAGCGCCTGCGCCAGGGTCAGGCGGCTGGAGCTGGTCTGCTCCGGACCCAGCAGCGCAACGTAGGGGTTGGCAGCGACCTGCAGCACGGTAATGCCAGTGGCCAGCACGAACAGCGCGCCGAGGAAGGCGCCGTACACGCGCAGCTCGGCCGCCGGCCAGAAGCCCAGCGCGCCGATACCAGCGATCACCAGACCGGCAACGATGCCCTTCTTGTAACCCAGCGCCGCCACCAGCCGACCCGCTGGCAGCGACATCAGGAAATAGGTGCCGAAGAAGGTGAACTGCACCAGCATCGCCTTGGCATAGTTCAGCTCGAACACCGCCTTCAGGTGCGGGATCAGGATGTCATTGAGGCAGGTCAGGAAGCCCCACATGAAGAAGATCGTGGTGACGACAGCCAGCGCCTTGCCGTTGGTGACGGCAGGTGCGTTGCCCGAGGAACCCGATGGACGGGGCGTTGCGGAGATCGGCATGCGGTACGCGCCTCGATGCGCGGAAGGTCGTTGTTGCGTGGAAGGGGTGTAGGAAGGAAATCAGTTCGGTCGTGCGGCACTGCTTTCGCGGATGCGCAGCTGCACCGGTGCGACCGTGCGCCGTGGCGGCGCGTCCGGCTCGTCCAGTCGTTGCAGCAGCAACGCGGCAGCTTGCCGGCCACGCTCGCGCGGGTCGGCGGTGAGCGTGGTCAACGGCGGCACCGCGACAGATGCCTCGGAAATATCATCGAATCCGGTAACGGCAAAGTCACCGCCCGGACGGATGCCACGAGAATTCAAGCCCAGCATCAGGCCCAGCGCGACGGTGTCGTTGTAGCAGACCGCTGCACTCGGGCGATGTCCGTCGGCAAACAGCTCATCGGTGCGCGCCGCAGCTTCCAGGCGGTTCGGCGCCGACTCGATCATCCAACCCGGCGGCAACGACAGCCCAGCCTCGGCCAGCGCCTGCTGGAAACCGGCACGGCGCTGGTGGCACGAACTGGACGCGGCGTGGCCACCGAAGAAGGCGATCTGGCGATGGCCGCGCTCGATCAAGTGGCGCGTGGCCAGGTAGGCGCCGTGCTGGTTGTCCAGGGTCAGGAAGTCCCAGTCGGCCCCTTCCAGTTCGCGGTTGAACAGCAGTACGTTGGCATTGGCGCCCAGCGCCTGGCGCAGCTGCGCAGTGTCACTGCCTTCGGCCGGCGACAGGATCAGGCCGGCCGGGGTGTGTTCCATCAGTGTCGAAAGCACCGCCTGCTGGCGCTCCGGCGATTCACCCGTACTGCCCAGCAGGGTTACGTAGCCACGCCCGCCGAGCGCCTCGTCCACGCCCGAAGCGAATTCGGCGAAGAACGGGTTGGACAGATCGTTGATCACCAGCGCGATGCTCGACGAGGTACGGCGACGCAGATTGGCCGCCGCGCGGTTGTAGACATAGCGCTGGCGGCGCAGTTCGGCCTCGACCTTGGCGCGGGTATCGACGTTGACCAGCGGGCTGCCGCGCAGCACCAGCGACACGGTTGCCCGTGACACGCCGATGGCACGCGCGATGTCGGTCACCGTCACCGCCTTGCCGGCGCGCTTGCTGGGACTGCTGCTGCCGTTGTCGTTCATCGTCTTCCCGGACTCCGCTGGAGGCTCAAGCCTAATGGATCAGGGCCCTGTCGTGCCGTGCCGTTCGCTGGGTGACCGCGAACGGCACAGTCCGTCTCAGCGCAGCTGGCTGCCCGGTGCCGCGCACCAGGATACCGGCAGGTCCTTCACCGCCGTGCCCCAGCCCTGCTCCGGCGCCTTCGCATCGAGTGCGAACTGCAGGCGCGGGCCCTGCTGCAGGCGGTTCCAGTCCAGCCACACCGGTGCATGCACCTGGCCATCGACCTGCACGCCCTGCACGTACTGCAGGCGGCGGCCATCGGCGCCCGGCGCGTCGATGCGCAGCGTGCGGCCATTGCCCATGTCCACTTCCACCTTGCTGAAACGCGGGGTGTGCAGCAGGAACTGGCCGCTGCCCGGCACCGCCGGATACACACCGATGGCACTGAACAGGTACCAGGCCGACATCGTGCCGAGGTCATCGTTGCCGGTCACGCCGTTGGGCGCATTGGTGAACAACTGCTGCGCGGCGCGCACCACGGCGGCGGTCTTCCACGGCTGGCCGATCAGCGTGTACAGCCACGGCGAGTGGAGGTCCGGCTCGTTGTTCGGGTTGTAGCGGAACTGGTTGTAATAGCTGTACGGCCCGACCACCCACTCCTTGCGGGCGGCATTGAGCGGATCGGCCTGCAGCGCGTCCATCGCGAAGAACGCATCGAGGCGGCGGCCGGCCTGTTCGCGGCCGTCCATCGCTTCGACCAGGCCCGGCACGTCCTGCTGCGCCAGCCACTGGTACTGCCACGCCGTGCCTTCATGGAAACCATGGTGCGAGCGCGGGCTGTAGTGGCCATCGGCCGGCGTGTACCACTGGCCGTCCTCGGTACGCGGGCGCGGGAAACCGGTGAAGCCGGTCTCGGCGTCACGCACCTGCGGGTCCCACACCTTGCGCCAGTTGCGGCCGCGCTCACGCAGCGTCGCCGCGTCCTGCGCGTGGCCCAGGCCATCGGCCATCTGCGAGAGCGCACAGTCGGCCAGCGCATATTCCAACGTGGCCGAGCCGCCGTGGTGCGGATCGACGTCCATGCCCTTGGACGGGAACGCGCGGTCGTAGACCACGTAGCCCTTGTCCAGGTAGGTCGGGTTACCGGAACGGCCGGCCATCCGCGAGTTCAGCGGCGGCGTGCCGAACGCGTTGCGGCGCAGCGCATCCCACGCCTGCGATTCACGGCCCTTGAGCGCACCGAAGCGCCACAGGTCGACCATGAACGGCGTGACCGGATCGCCGGTCATGATGTTGGTCTCGAAGTTGGCATAGCCCCAGCGCGGCAGCCAGCCCCCCTGCTCGTCGATCGCCAGCAGGGTGCGGCCGATGTCACGCGCCACGTCCGGGCGGGTCAGCGCCAGCCACTGGTTCTGCGCGCGGTAGGTATCCCACAACGAGAAGTACTCGTAGTAGGTCCAGCCATCGGCGCGGTGGATACCATCGTCATAGCCGCGATAGCGGCCGTCGGCATCGTTGCCGGTCATCGGCTGCAGCAGCGCGTGGTAGGCCGCACTGTAGAACACAGTGCGGTCATCAGACGTACCGCCCTGCACACGCACCCGACCCAGCTGCTCGCGCCAGGACTGCTGGGACAGTGCGCGCATGCGGTCGAAGCCGAGCAGCGCCCCACCCTGCATGCCGTCCGCGCGCAGATTGATGCGCGCGCCTTCGGCATCCACATGCGAGATCGCGCTGACCGCCGTCACCGACTGGCCCTTGGCCAGGTCGAAGCTGAGCCAGGCACCGTTCGGCTTCTGCTCGCCTTCCATGCTGTGGCGCGCACCCGGCAGGCCACCGCCCTCACCCCAGGTGCCATGCGCCTTGAAAGGGCGGTCGAACTCGATGCGGAACCAGGTGGTGTACTGATGGCCGCCGCAGAAACTCTTGGTGACCAGCTTGCCTTCCACCACGCGGTCGCCGACCACATCGACCACGCTGCCGATCACCGAGTGGCGCTCGTTGGCCTGGCCGACATTGACCAGCACGTGGCCATCGCCCTGGCGCTGGCTGAAGGTGTAGCGCTCGGCGGCGGCACGCGTACGCGCGGTGGTCTCGGCATCGATGCCGCCGTAGCTGGTCAGCCGCACCTTGTAGTAGCCGGCCTGGCCGACCTCGCCGTCGTGGGTGTAGGACGCGGCATAGGCCTTGTGGTCGAACTCCTTCGCGTTGCCGGTATCGAAATCGCCACCCGGACCGATCGACCCGGTGACCGGCAGCACCGACACCTGCCCACCCTGCTCCCAGCAACCGGCGCCGGAGATGAACGAATGACCGAAGCCGCGGATTTTCTCGTCGTCGTAGCGCCAACCCGAATAGTGGCTGCCGATCGGGCTGACCTGGATCAGGCCGAACGGTGCCGACGCACCCGGGAACGTGTTGCCGTCGTCCTTGCTGCCTATGAAGGTATTGACCTCGCGCTCCAGCGCGGCCGGCGCGGCCTGCAGCAGCATCGGCGACGCCGAAAGTGCGAGCAGGCAGGCCAGGCGCGCCAGCGGGCGCAAAGACAATGGGACGGCGGGAGCGGACGGCACTGGACGCATGTCGGGTTCCTGTAGTCGATGACGCGGAGGCAGACGGCCGGGGCCGTCCGGCACCGTTCCGCTGAGCCCCGCCATGACTGGCTGAAAGCTCCCCCTGGAATGACGCCCGACCCACCAGACCGTGGATTTAGATCGATTCAAGTAGAGCATGCAGGTTCAGCCGAATGCATTCTGCGGCGCAGCATGAGAGGGGGTGTTCGGCAGGGCTGCGCCCTGCACCTGCCGAAGCCGAAGCAACAGCAAAAGCCGGTTTCCTGCGGGGAGTCGGGGTGGGTCCGGTTGCGGGGGACGCCGTAAATACGTCCATGTAGCAACTGTGTTGCTGGAGAGTCTCAGGCCCGTCAGGTAAACGGGCACGGTAGTGCCGGCCGCTGGCCGGCAGCCTTTGGTCTTTCGCCCTGGCTCGCCTCAGGCGGGGACTAGCCCGCTTTCAGCGTCGCGCACACGGGCGTTGAGGATGACCAGCATCTTCCGCATCACTGCCACGATGGCCACCTTGCCTTCCTTGCCGCGGGCTCGTAGCGACTGGTAAAAATCGCGCAGCCGAGGTTCATGCCGCATGGCCGACATTGCCGCCATGTAGAGCACTTGCCGGATTTCGGCTCTTCCACCGTGGATGCTTCGTTTTCCTCTCATCGTGCCGCTGTCGTGGGACATCGGGGCTACCCCGACCAGGCTGGCGATGCGCTTGCCAGTGATCCTGCCAAGCTCTGGCAGATAGCTGGCTAGAACTGCCTGCAGCACAGGCCCTACGCCCTTCATCGACTTCAGCATCTTCAGTTGAGGCTGCTGACCAACCTGCTCGACGATCTGCTTGCCCAGACGCTCAACCAACGTTTGTAGGCGGGTGATGTTGCCTTGCAGTAGTCGGCGCAGTTCACGATCAAGCACCATTTCCTGCTGCTGCCGCGCGATGGTCAGGGCGTCCATCGCCTGCCGACGTGCCCGAACGAACTCCCGCATCTTCTGCTGCCAAGACTGCAGCGGCTGATAGGGAGGCAGCTTCACCAGGGCGGCCATCTGCGCCAACGCGTAGGCATCCAAACGGTCGGTTTTGGCAATCTGACCCAGACCCTGAGCCAGTTTCCGGGCGCGCAAGGCATTGGCACGGACCACCGGATGACCGGCCTTGTGCAGGAAATCCAGCACAGGCTGCTCATAGCCACCTGTGGCTTCAAGCACGATCTGGCTGGTCGGACGCTTCTTCAGCCAAACATCCAGTTCAGAAAACCCGGAGCGGTTGTTGCCGACCTGCAGGGTTTCTCCGTCCGTCGTACCGATATCCAGCTGACGCTTGCTGACATCAATCCCGATCCCGTTCATCACCTGACTCCGTATAGTCTGGAAGGGTCGAGAGCTCCCCCGCTTGCCCAGTCTTATCGCTTCGAGTGGTCGCTCCAGCAACTGTTCGGGCGGATCAAGGGAGATTCCGGCGTGGGCGCCAAGCTACATGGCGATCGTCGCGATCCTGGTTACGGATCGTCGAGATCTAGGCTCGCACGGCGGCCCACGCCGGCTCTCGACGCCTACGCTGCCAGATTCCGATCAGATAAGGCTCGGTCGCGCCATCCATGGCGCTCACGCCCCCGCAACCGGACCCACCCCGCCTTCGACAGATTTCCGCGATCTGTGGATCCACGCCACGCGTGGATGAATCTCTGTCAGATAACGAAATCAATTGGGGTCAGATCCGTTTTCCAACGGAAAACGGATCTGACCCCATGACCCCGCGTGATTCCAGGACCCATCCAACCGTCACCGGGAAACTGCCAAAGGCGGGACGGTGTCGGATTGCGGGGTGTCCGCGGCATGGATGCCGCGGCCAAGCCCCCATGGACGGGTTTACGGCGTCCCCGCAATCCGACACCGCCCCGCCCAACACACAGACAACCCAGAGCCGCTTTGGCTTTGGCTTTGGCTGTTGCCCTAGCTCACAGCAGGTGCAGGGCGCAGCCCTGCCACCCCACCCTCCCCTGCGCACGAAAACGATTTCACTGATTTCAGCAAACCGTCATCCCTTCGCCACGCCAGTACCATATTGCGGAGCAGCATGCGCCCACGGGCGACCCATGCTAAAAATCGCCCGCCCATCGCTTAGATCGATCCAAGAACGACATTGCGATGGCCGGGAGTTGGGGGAGCAGCAACAGGACGTACCAGGCCACGCGCACGGTGCTACTGCCACTGCATGGCAATAGCGACAATGTCACTTCAAATTAGATCGATTCAAGTTGTCCGTGCCACGTCACCGGATCAATCCAGGAGAGAGGGAGAGATGGGAATGAAGCATTCAACACGCACGCATGGTCACGACGCACTGTCGCTGGCCATCGCGCTGGCCCTGGCCGCCGCCATCGTGCCGGCAGGCGCCGCCGCACAGCAGGCTGCCTCCACCGGCGCGCAGGACGCCACCACCCTGGACAGCGTCCAGGTCACCGGCTATCGCTACGCCATCGAGAAGAGCCTCGAACAGAAGCGCGACGCCAACGCCGTGGTCGAAGTGATCACCGCTGAAGATGTCGGCAAGTTCCCCGACAAGAACGTCGCCGACGCACTGCAGCGCGTGCCCGGCGTGATCATCACCCGCAGTGGTGGCGAAGGTAAGAACGTCAGCGTGCGTGGCCTGGCCTCGGACCTGACCCTGACCCAGTTGAACGGCAACTACGTCGCCACCTCGGAAACCAACGACGAAGCATCGCGTTCGTTCAACTACACCCTGCTGCCCTCGAACATGCTGTCGGCGGCGGAGCTGTACAAGACGCCGGAAGCACGCATCGACGAAGGCGGCATCGGCGGCACCGTGATCCTGCGCACCCGCCGTCCGCTGGACATGAAAGCCAACTCCGGCTTCGCCTCGATCGAAGGTACCTCTTCCGACACCAGCAGCGGCGTCGACCCGCAGGCGTCGGCGATGTACTCCTGGCACAGCAAGGACGAGCGCTTCGGCCTGCTGATCGGTGCGACCCGGCAGGTCCGTACCAACCGCAGCATGGAAGTCAGCACCGAAGACTGGCAGTGGTACAGCGACCGTGTGGACGCCAATGGCGGCGTCATCCATGACTATGTCTGGAATGCTGCCGGCCGCACCCGCAATCCGGCCGTCGACGTGTACGGCAACGCGTTGCCGGATGCATCGCAGTTCTGGGGCCGCTCGGGCATCTACAACCAGAATGGCGGCCATTACTCCGGCTTCTTCATGCCGACCTCGGTCAACTTCGCCGTGCGTGACGAGCGCCGCGAGCGCACCGGTGGCCAGCTGACGTTCCAGTTCAAGCCGCTCGACAACGTCACGATGACGGCGAATTACTTCCGCTTCGAGCTGCAGGGCAACTACACCCAGAACATGCTGAAGGTTCCGGAATGGAACCTGGCGCGCGTGGCCGGCGACGGCAACTGGGAAGGCGGCCGCATGCTCAACGGCTTCACCATGGACCCCAGCGGCACCATCGTGACCGGCGCGCAGTACCAGATGCAGCCAGGCCGCAACTACATCTGCAGCGAGGATCAGGCGGCCGCAGCCGGCCTGCGTCCGGGCGGCTGGGGTCCGGATGACTGCACCATCCCCACCCCGCAGCTGACCGGCACCTACAGCAAGGAAAAAGCGCTGTCGCAGACGGCCGACCTGACCATCGACTGGGACATCAGCCCGCTGTGGAAAGCCAGCTTCGCTGGTGGCAGGACCTGGTCGGAGGGCGGCCCGTCGATGAATTTCCGCATGTCGGCCAAGCCGCGTCGCCAGGTCGATGGCCAGTGGCAGGCCGGCAATACGGCCACGTCCTGGGACCTGACCGGCACCCCGTCGGTGAACTTCTCGCCGGACCTGCAGCAGCAGCTGATGGCCGGCATAGCCGAGGTGGATACCGGTTCGACCGACTCGTCGTGGAAGCGTACCGAGGTCAAGCAGAACCACTTCCAGGCCGACGTGACCAAGATGTTCGAGGCCGGCTGGCTGGACTCGATCCAGTTCGGCGCCAAGTACAGCGACGGCAAGGTCCACCGCAACACCGGCAATACCTACTGGGTCTGCCAGGGTGCCGACCCTGGCGACTACAGCAAGCGTTACCAGGCAGGCTGTGATTCGACCGCCGGTATCGCGCAGCCGGGCTTCTTCCTGTCGCAGCCGATGGACAACATTGCCGGTGGGTTCAACGCCAATGTGTTCCCGGGCATCAACTACCCCGCGTACATCGACTATCTGAACAACCGCTACGGCGGCGTGCAGAACCGCACCGAGGAAGACTTCGTCTACGACGTGCAGGAGAAGGTGTACTCGGGTTACCTGCAGGCCAACTTCCGCACCGAGCGACTGCGCGGCAATGTCGGCGTGCGCGTGGCACGGACCAAGCAGCATGCATCCTCGAGCGATTCGGTCGAGCGCTTCAATGACTACTTCGCCGACAACGCCGCCGGTTCGCCGTTGGCCTGCACCGATCCGTCGGCGGCCGCGCTGCTCGGCTCCAACAGCGGCTATGGCTGCGAGAGCGGCTTCGTGCGCCTGCCGGACGATCTGGCACGCGCCAAGACCTACGAGCAGTCCTCGCTGGACAAGACCTACACCGACATCCTGCCGAGCTTCAACATCGCCTGGGACATCACCGATTCGCTGGTGCTGCGTGGTGCCGCGTCGAAGGTCATCGCCCGCCCCAGCTACACCAACATCGCCTACCCGGGCGGCCTGAGCTACTACTCCGACGAGTACAGCAACGACCGCCGCGTCGCCGGCGGCGCCACCAACCCGGGCTGGTACGGTTCGGGCAGCAACAAGGAACTGGAGCCGTTCAAGGCCACCCAGTACGACCTGAGCCTGGAGTGGTACTTCAAGCCGGGCGCAGTGGCCGGTGTCGGCCTGTTCCGCAAGGACGTGAAGAACTTCACCGTGCCGGTGGTCCGCGACCAGCAGATGAACGTCGGCGGCCAGAACGTGACCGTGCAGAAGTACGAGACCCAGGCCAACGGCCGCGATGGCGTGTCGCAGGGCGTGGAAATCTACGGCCAGTACACCCTCGACTTTGGCCTCGGCTTCCAGGCCAACTACACCTACAACGACACCAACATGGCGTCGGTGGAGATCAACGGCGAGCAGATCGGTTCTTCGCCGCTGGTGGGGAGTGCCAAGAACCAGGCCAACTTCACCATGTTCTACGAGAACGAGAAGTTCCTGGCGCGCGCCTCGTACAACCGTCGTGGCGTGGTGGTCGGTGGACTCAACAACGGTTTCAGCTCGTATTCCGAGCCGTACGACCAGCTGGACTTGAACGCGGCCTACAACATCCGCGAAGACCTGGCGCTGACGGCCTCGGTGCTCAACGTCACCAAGTCCGAGCAGCGCGTGCACCTGGGCAACGACACCAGGGCGCGCCTGCTGTCCAACACCTACTCCGGCCGCCAGTACTACGTCGGCCTGACCTGGAAGTTCTAAGGCAACACCGGGTTGCCCGGGCCCGCCCCGGTGCGACCCACGCCCCGCCCTGGCGGGGACGTTCCTCCACGGCAGCCACGCTGGTACAGGTGGCTGCCGTTTTCATTGGTGCTTTTTCTTCGGTTCAGCCCTGCGCTTGACCCTGCCAATGTTGGAAGGTGCACACTGGCTTCACCCCCAAGAGCACCGAAGGAGCTACAGATGGAATTCCACGTTGAAGGCATGACCTGCGGCGGTTGCGCACGCAGCGTGACCAAGGCGATCGAGCTGGTCGATCCGCAGGCCAGCGTGCAGGCAGATCCGGCCAGCCGTCGCGTGCAGGTGCAGACTTCGGCCAGCGAAGCGCAGATCGTGGCGGCACTGACCGATGCCGGCTTCCCGCCGCGCACGGCCTGATTCCCTACCCTGCGCCTGCAACGAAAAACCCGCCCGGTGCATCTGCACCGGGCGGGTTTTCTTCATGCATGCGACGCCGGGTCAGTGCTTGTGCGCGCGGCGCCGTACCGCACCGGTCTTCGCGGTCTCTGGCGGTGCCAGGGTTTCTTCGTCTTCGCCCAGCCGCTGCAGAATCGGGCATTCCGGGCGCTCATCGCCCGCACAGCAGCTGATCAACGACTTCAGCGTGTCGGCCATCTGTCGCATGCTTTCGATACGCTGTTCCAGGTCGGCGATGTGCTGTTCGGCAAGATGCTTGACGTCGGCACTGTGCCGCGAGGTGTCGTTCCACAGACCCAGCAGGTCGGTGATCTCGGCGACCTGGAAGCCGAGATCGCGCGCGCGGCGAATGAAACGCAGGCGGTGAATGTCCGCCTGCGAGTACGCCCGGTAGCCGGACTCGGTGCGATCGGCCGCGGGAATCAGGCCGATCTGTTCGTAGTAGCGGATCATCTTCGCCGAAACGCTGGACGCCTTGGCGGCTTCACCGATGTTCATGCGGTTCTCCTTCAATGACTGGCGGCAGGTACATCCGCCATCGGCGCCTGGAAGCGGCGCAGGCGCAGTGCGTTGCCCAGCACGAACACGCTGGACAGCGCCATCGCACCGGCGGCGAACACCGGCGACAGCAGCACGCCCCAGACCGGGTACAGCACGCCGGCCGCTACCGGAATCAACGCGGTGTTGTAGGCGAAGGCCCAGAACAGGTTCTGCCGGATGTTGCCCAGCGTTGCCTTCGAAAGCGCGATGGCATTCGGCACGCCCTGCAGGTTGCCCGACATCAGCACCACATCGGCCGACTCCACCGCGATATCGGTGCCGGTCCCGATCGCCAGGCCGACATCGGCCTCGGCCAGCGCCGGCGCATCGTTGATGCCGTCACCGACGAAGGCGACATGGCCATGGGTGGCCTTCAGGCGGCGCACCGCTTCTACCTTGCCTTCCGGCAGCACCTCGGCCACCACTTCATCGATACCCAGCTGGCGTGCGATCGCCTGCGCGGTGCCGGCATTGTCACCGGTGATCATCGCCACCTTCAGGCCAAGCTGGTGCAGCGCCGCGATCGCGGCCGGCGTGCTCGGCTTGATCGGATCGGATACTGCGATGATCGCTGCCAGGCGTCCATCGATGGCAGCGTACAACGGCGACTTGCCCTGCGCGCCGAGTTCGGCCGCCAACGCTGCAAACGCGGTGGTATCCACGCCAAGATCACGCATGAAACGATCGGCGCCGACCTCTACCCGTGCGCCCTCTACGCTGGCACGCACGCCCATGCCGGTGACCGACTCGAAATCAATCATCGACGGCAGCGCGAGGCCCTGCTCGGTGGCTGCATCGACAATGGCACGGGCGATCGGATGCTCCGAACGTGACTCCACGGTAGCCACCGCGGCCAGTACCGTGGCGCGATCGAAGCCGTCGGCGATCTCCAGGTCGGTCAGGCGCGGGCGACCTTCGGTCAGCGTGCCGGTCTTGTCCACCGCCACCACCTGCGCGTCCTTCAGCAACTGCAGCGCTTCACCCTTGCGGAACAGCACGCCCATTTCGGCGCCACGGCCGGTACCGACCATGATCGACGTCGGCGTCGCCAGGCCCATCGCGCACGGGCAGGCAATGATCAGCACCGCCACCGCATTGACCAGCGCGAAGCTCAGCGCCGGCGATGGGCCGAAGATCAACCAGACCAGGAACGTGGCCAGTGCGGCCAGCATCACCGCCGGCACGAACCACAGGGTGACCTTGTCGACCACCGCCTGGATCGGCAGCTTCGAGCCCTGTGCCTGTTCGACCATGCGGATGATCTGCGCCAGCATGGTCTGCGCGCCCACCGCCGTGGCACGCACGGTCAATGCACCTTTCTGGTTGACCGTGCCGCCCACCACGCTGCTGCCCGGCTGCTTCTCGACCGGAATCGGTTCGCCGCTGATCATCGACTCGTCGATGTAGCTGCGGCCCTCGATCACCTCGCCATCGACCGGCACGCGCTCGCCCGGGCGCACTTCCACCACATCGCCGCTCAGAACCTCGTTGACCGGGATCTCGATCGTGCGGCCGTCACGGATCACATGCGCGACCTTGGCCTGCAGGTTGACCAGGCGCTTGATCGCCTCGGAGGTACGGCCCTTCGCGCGCGCTTCAAGGAAGCGGCCGAGCAGGATCAGCGCGACGATCACCGCCGCTGCTTCGTAGTAGACGTTCACCGTGCCCGGCGGCAGCAACCGCGGTGCAAAGGTCGCCACCACCGAGTAACCGAACGCTGCGGCGGTACCCACCGCCACCAGCGAGTTCATGTCCGGTGCCAGCCGCAGCAGTGCCGGGAAACCCTTCTGGTAGAAACGGCGGCCGGGAATGGCCAGCACCAGCAGGGTCAGTACGAACTGCAGGTACCAGCTGGCCTGCATGCCGATGGTGGCCATCACCCATTCGTGCATGCCGGGAATCAGGTGCGACCCCATTTCCAGCACGAACACCGGAAGTGCAAGTGCGGTGGCCACGATCAGGTCGCGTTTCAGTTCGGCGCGCTCGGCATCCTTCTTTTCCGCCGCTTCGTCATCGGACTGAACGCCTGCTTCGATGGCACGGGCGGCATAACCGACCTTGTCGATGGCCGCTACCAGCGCATCCACAGCAGCCACGCCGCGTACCGTGGCGCGTTCGGTGGCCAGGTTGACGCTGGCCTGGCTGACGCCCGGTACCGCCAGCAGCGCGCGCTCGACGCGACCGACGCAGGAGGCACAGGTCATGCCTTCCACTGCCAGCTCGATGGTGCCGGCCGGCACGTCATAACCCACCCGCTCCACCGCCTGGATCAGCGCGGCGCGATCGACCGGACCGGACGCGCGGATATCCGCACGTTCGGTGGCCAGGTTGACCGAGACACTGCCCACGCCCTCGACCTTGGACAGCGCCGCTTCGACACGGCCGACGCAGCTGGCGCAGGTCATGCCCTCGATGGGCAGGCTGATGGTGGACGGGCTTGCGGGGACTGCAGTGGCGCGGGGCGTGCTCATGATCGGATTCCCGGGGTTCCTTCTGGATGCGGACAGGCTAAACCTTGCCATCGTGGGAAGGTCAAATCCAGCCACCCCGGGGTTCATGAAGGGGTTCATCCACGCATGGCGTGGATCTACCGGGCGGACGGGGGCGCCTTGCGGATCAAGGCCCGACGCCCCCGCCGTCCACCTCAGAAGGTGAACACGTATTCCAACGCGAACTCGCGGCCAACCGCGCCGAGCAGGCGGGTCGGAGCGAAGTCGTAGTCCAGCTTGTACGGATCCTTGTGGTTCCAACTGGCCGAATTGAACACGTTGTTGACGTAGACATTGACCTTGGCGCGTTCGGTCACCTGGTAGCCCACGTTGAAGTTCCAGGTGATGAACGGCCCGACCCGCCCGTAGTAGCGCGCCGTCTGCTGGCCGGCATTGGGATTCGGATTCGGCGAGCCGTCCGGACGCGTGGCCGGCTCCAGGCAGTTGAGCGACGGGCTGTCGCTGGGCACGTAACCATCGGCGAACGGCAGGCAGCCGCCAGGATTGTTCAGGCGATCGGTGCCCCAGTGGTAGCGCACGCCCGGCACCGAACCGATGCGATCGGCATAGACGTTGGCATTCCAGTTGCCACGCTGCCAGGCCAGGCTCGCGCGCAGCTTGCTGCGCAGGTCACGGTCACGACGCTCCGGGTTCGGATCGTTGGCGTAACGCTGTTCCTTGGTTGAGATCTGGTTGGTGTAGTTCAGGCCGAGCTGGAAGCTGCCCCACTGCGCGGTTTCCAGGCGATAGCGCGCGGTCAGGTCGATGCCGCGCACTTCGCGGCTGGCCAGGTTGAACGGGCCGCGCTCGATCGATACCAGGCGGCCGTTGCTGTCACGGTTCACGCGGGCCAGGATGCCCGCACAGTATTCGCCACCGGCCGGATTGGCCCACGGCGTACCGTCCATGTTCTTGCCGGTCAGGCAGCCTGCTTCGCTGGCCAGCACCTCGTCGGCGCCAACGTCGACGATCATGTCTTCCAGCTTGATTGCCCAGTAATCTGCACTGACCGACAGGTTCGGCATCACGTCCCAGACGAAACCGACCGTCCACGAATCGCCGGTTTCCGAGCGCAGCAGAGGCGTGCCGCGCCGGTTCACGTCAAAGGTGTACCAGACATCGGTATTGCCCACGCCACAGTTGTTGACCAGGTAAGCGCCGCTCTGGATGCAGCGCAGGCGGTCATAGGTCTGCACTTCGGAGCTGCTCGGTTGACCGAGCAGGTAGTGCATGTCCGGCGCATGGAAGCTGGTGGCATAGGAGCCACGCACCAGCAGCGACTCCACCGGGCGCCATTCCAGGCCGACGTTCCAGGTGGTCTCCTTCTGGCTGCCAATGTTCAGCGCTTCACTGCTGCTGTCAGCCTTGTAGCTGCCATAGCGGTCATAGCGCGCGGCCGCAGTGGCGGTCACGCTTTCCAGCAGCGGGATCTTGAACTCGACGCCGGCCGAATAGCGCGTGCGCTCGCCGCCACCGCGATCGACGTTCTGCAGGTCGAAGTCGATGCCGGCGCGTGGATCGGGACTGAGGTGATAGCCCTGCTGTGCGACTTCAGCCACCGCCGCGAACGAGATCGGGCCGGCCCATCCCTGGAACAGTTCGCCGGTGATGTCCGCCGAAGCCTGGTTGACCCATGAGGATGCACGGTTCTTCGCCACCGTGCCCATCTGCCAGTACTGCTCCGGCGTCAACGGGTTCCACCAGCGCGATTCGTTCAGTGCGTAGATCGCCTCGCCGTCGGCGGTGGTACCCAGCTTCGGGCCGAGGAAATAGTCGTACGACTTCTGCTTGTCAACCACGTTCTGCCGCTCTTCCACGCGGTAGTAGGAACGCCCCACCGTCGCGCTCCAGTCGAAGCGGCCGGCCAGGCGGCCGCGCAGGCCCGCACTCCAGTCCCAGGACAGTTCGCGGTTGGTGTTACGCAGCGTATCCAGGCCGCCCACCTCGTTCGGAGTGAACTGGCGCACGCCGAGGATCGGGCGGTTGCGGTTGGCATCCCAGTAGTAGCCATTGTCATCGTCGATCAGCGACACGCTGGGCGGATTGGTGCCCCAGATCGCTTCGGAGCGATATACCGCCAGGTTGGTCCAGGCCTGCAGGTCGTTGCTGAAATCGAAGGTGGCATACAGGTTGCCGGACACGTTCTCGGCACCGCCGGTGAGCAGCCAGTTGGCGTAGTCGGCGCTCATGCCGCACAGGCGGCCGGTGTTGGTGATGGTGTTGGCGGCGTAGTTGTAGACCAGGCGATCGGCGGTGTAGTACTCCCCGTCGAACTTCTCGCAGGTGCCGGTGGGCGGCGCCAGGCGCTGGCCGGTGGTCGGATCGATCAGCGCCAGACCGGCGGTGGGACGGAAGCCGACCTTGCGTTGTTCCATGTTCCAGGACGCGTACGGTGCGTCGTCGGCATCGTCCATCTGCGGGCGATCACGCCCGAACAGCGGATCGCGCTTGGTGTACTGCAGTGCGTAGGTCACGCTCCAGTTGTCGCCGGTCCTGCCGCCGGCCCAGGACAGATCCCAGGTATCGCGGCCGCCTTCGGTGGAGGTGCCACCGCGCACGCGTACTTCGTCGCCGTCGTAGTTGGTCTTCAGGATGACGTTGACCACACCGGCGATCGCATCCGAGCCATAGATGGCCGAGGCACCACCGGTCAGCACTTCGATGCGCTCCACCGCGGCAGCGGGAATGTTCCCGTAGTTGGAGAAGTTGGTTTCGCCACCGTAGGGCAACGGGTAGTCCGCCACGCGGCGACCGTTGACCAGCAGCAGCGAGCGGTTCGGGCCCATCCCGCGCAGGTTCAGGCCGCTGGCATTGGGCGTATGCGATCCCCACTGCGAGGCCGCTTCAACGGTGCCGGTGGCTTCAGTGAGCGTCTTCAGCGCGTCGTACACGCTGACGAAGCCTTCCTTCTGGATCTGCGCGGCGGTGATCACGTTGACCGGCGCCGGGCCTTCAACGCTGGCGCGCTTGATGCGCGAACCGGTGACGGTGACCGCATCGAGATCCTTGGTGGACGAACTGGTGGCCTCCTGCGCACTGGCAGCCAGGGGCAACAGGGCCAGGATCAACGCCTGGGACAGCAGGTGACGACGCTTGCGAACGGACTGAGCCATGGGTGGTTGCTCTTCGAAAGTGTGGACGCACGGACGGGTGGTGGCGCGGCACTACGGCTGATCCGGGCACCTGGATCGGTTCAAGACCGTCCCGACACCCTCCCCTATGGATCGATCCAAACTAAAGCACAGCTGAACCGCGCCCGGCATGCGGCGACGCAGCAACGTGCGGCGGAGTGGCGTTATCGGCTGCCGGTATCCAGAACAATCAAAGGGTTGCGAAACATCGCTGAGACGACGGCGCACACGTCAATGACACGATCGCGACAATCGTGCGCGGAACTATTTTGTCCGTGGCGGGCCGGCGTACGGGGTCGGATCCCCTCGCAGAGGGGCTCTGACCCGATTGCCTCGGGTGGGGTCAGAGCCCTCCTACGGAGGGATCCGACCCCGGGCAGCCCTCAGCTGTCCATCGCCTGCCGCAGCGCGGCTACGGTGGCGGTGGCGGTCTGGCTCCAGTCCGGGTCCAGTCCGCGCAGCGCCGGGTTCTGGAACTGCATGGCGGAGCGCCGCAGGCCCTTGGCCGAGGCGTGCAATTCAGTACAGCCGCTCCGTCGTGCCACGGCGGCGATATTGGCCGGGCCCAGCCCCGCGCCGGCCATCACACTGATGCGCCCCGCCGCTTGTGTGACCAGACCCGCAAGCACATCGGCACCTGCCTCGGCACTGACCTGGCCGCCCGAGGTCAGCACGCGCTGGCAACCCAGCCCGATCACCTGCTCCAGCGCGGCGGGCAGATCACGGGCAGCATCAAAGGCGCGGTGGAAGGTTACCTGCAGCGGCCCGGCAGCCTGCACCAGTTCGCGGCACAGCGGCACGTCGATGTCGCCCTGCACGTCCAGCGCACCGATCACCACGCCATCGCAGCCGAGCGCGCGGCACTGCGCGATGTCACGCAGCATCAGCTCGGTTTCCAGCGCGTCGTAGTGGAAGTCGCCCGGGCGTGGCCGCACCAGCACGAACAGCGGGATCGACAGGCGTTCGCGGGCAATCGCAATGCTGGCGAACGACGGTGTGGTGCCGCCCTCGGCCAGGTTGTCGAACAGCTCGATGCGGTCGGCGCCGCCGGCCTGGGCGGCCAGCGCCGAGGCCAGCGAGTTGCTGGCGATTTCCAGGGTCAGCCGCGTGCTCACGCCTGGGTGCTCGTGTAGATCGACGGCGAATCGCGCAGGTCATCCTGGCGCTGCGCATCGCACACTGCGTAGACAAAGCCGCGATGCAGCGCGTAAGCGCCGACCTCGCCCTGCTTGTTCATGGCCAGGAAGCACACCTGCAGCGTCTTGCTCGCTTCCGGGCGCTTGCGCACCACACGGTCGATCGCTTCGCGGCAGGCCTGCGCGGGAGAGCGTCCCTGGCGCATCAGCTCGACCACCAGGAACGAGGCGGCATTGCGGATCATCTCCTCGCCCACGCCCGAGGCAGTGGCTGCACCCACGTCGTTGTCGACGTACAGGCCGGCACCGATGATCGGGCTGTCGCCGACGCGGCCATGCAGTTTCCAGGCCATGCCGCTGGTGGTGCAGGCACCGGCCAGGTGGCCCTTGGCATCCAGTGCCAGCATGCCGATGGTGTCGTGGTTGTCGCTGTTGCCGGGAATACCGCGGCGCTCGGCATTGATCTGCGGCTGGTACTTCTCGGTCTTCAGCCACTCGTGCCAGGCGGCTTCAGCCTGCGGCGTCAGCAAGTGCTTGCGCTCGAAACCCTGCTGCACCGCGAACTGCTGCGCGCCCTCGCCCACCAGCAGCACGTGCGGGCTGTTCTCCATCACTTTGCGGGCCACCGATACCGGATGCAGGATGTCGACCAGCGCGGCCACCGCGCCACAGCGGCCATCGCCGTCCATGATGCTCGCGTCCAAGCTCAGCACGCCGTCGCGATCCGGATTGCCGCAATGGCCGACGGTGGGGTTGCACAACTCGCTCTCGGCCCAGCGTGCGCCCGCTTCGACCGCATCCAGCGCGCTGCCGCCCTGCGCCAGTACCTTCCATGCGGCCTGGTTGGCCGGTACGCCGAAGTCCCAGGTCGAAACCACCTTGGCCCCACCCTGCGTGCGTGCCTGCACGCCCGGCAATGCCGCCATGCCTGCGGCCAGTGCACCGGCCTGCAGGAACTGCCTGCGATCCACCATCTTCCCCTCCCAGTCTGCAATGCATGGCCGGCCCGATGCCGGCCCTGCCGATCAGTCGTGCGTGGGCTGCCGTGCGGCGTGCCAGACCGCTGCACCGAGCACGCCCAGCTGGCCGTGCTCCACCCGCCACACCGGTACCTGGCGCAGCACCTCGGTCAGCACACCCTTGTTGAGGAATCGCTCACGGAAGCGGCCATCGGCCAGGAAATCCTGCACATGCGCGGAAATGCCCCCGGCCAGATACACCGAGCGCGCGCCGACGGCGATCGCCGCGTCGCCGGCCAGGCTGCCCAGCCAGGCACAGAACACCTGCAACGTTTCCACAGCAAGAGCGTCCTCACCGCTGCGGGCGGCACCGATCAGTGCTTCGGTGCTGGTCCACACCGGGGTGGCACCGCGCAGCTCGCACAGGCACGGGTACAGGTTCATCAGGCCACTACCGGACAGCACGCGCTCGTTGTCCACGTGCGCCCAGCGCTGCAGCAGCTTGCCCAACACCTGCAGTTCCAGCGCGTTGCCTGCACCGAGCGCGGCATGGCCGATCTCGCTGGCCAGCACCGGCCGCTCGCCATCGGCGAAGCGCAGTGCGGCGCCCAGGCCGGTACCGGCGCCCAGCACCAGTGCCGGGAACGCCTGCGCCGGATCAGCATCGCCGTTCAGCGGCACCAGGGTTTCCGGCTGCAGGTACGGGATGGCCAGCGCCACCGCCTCGAAATCATTGATCAGCTGCAGTTCGCGCAGCCCAGACTGTTCGCGCGTGGTCGACAGCGAGACCGTCCACGGCAGGTTGGCATTGATCAGCACATCGCCATCGAGCAGACCGGCGATGGCCACCACTGCGGTCTGCACCGGCTGGCCGAGACCAGCGGTGAAATCGGCCAGGATCGCGGCCAGGCTGGGGTGCTCGGCGCAGGCATAGGTGCGATGGCTGCCCAGCAGCGGCGCCTGGCCGGGTTGGGTCTCAGCCAAGGCCAGACGGGCGAAGGTGCCGCCGACATCGGCGACAACGAGACTGCGCGGAAGACCGCCGCGGGCGGAGTCGGTGGAAACCGGGGACGCTGCTGCGATGGTCACGCTGGCCTGCTTGGATCGATTGAATCGCCCCGATTCTCAGGCATCGGGGCGGCTTTGCCTAGCACGCCGATGGTTCAGGTTGGCCTACATGCCTTCCTGTTCGGCCACCTGCACACCATCCACCAGCACGCGCAGCCGCTGCGGGCGGAAGCCGGCAAACAGCAGCGGCCGGGTGCGCTCGACCAGCACTTCGTGGCCGGCGATGTGACGCAGCCACGACTGTACCAGCGAGAACGAGAAGTGGGTGCCCGGATGCAGCGGGTGCTGCACCCAGACCTTCTCGGTGGCGCTCTGCAGCAGCATCGCACCGGTGAACCAGTGGCGGCTGAGGGTCACCGGCGTGGTGCCGGCCATGAAGCGGATATCCATGCGGGGTCCTTTCGCGTTGGGCAGCAGCGCCCTGGATCAGGGCTGGGCAGTCTGCAGGCTGTAGCTGGTGGTGGCGGTGAACACCGCGCCGTCGGGCTGGGTCGAACGCACTTCAATCTTGTGGCTGCCCACCGCCAGATCGGTCGGCAACGCGCCGCGCCACAGGTGCGGCGATGCGGTGGCCTCCGGCGAGCGATCGTAGCCACGCAGGTTGTTTGCAAGATCGTCGGCCACGTTCTCCACCATCAGACGCGGATCGGGCTGGCTGACCTGCTTCATCGGCTGCCAGGCGCCGCCATCCACGCGGTACTCGACCACGCTGGCATCCTCACCCATGTAGACATTGGCGTAGACACCCCACGCCGGGTAGGCGCCCTGGCGCAGCACCTTGGGGGCATGCAGGCCGATCTGCTCACTGGCCGGTTGGCCGGCCACGCGGTACTGCAGCTTGTAGCTGCCATTGCCAGCCACGTCGAGCAGCGCATAACCCTTCGGCGTGCCATCGCTCATGGTGCTGTCCGGCACGCCGGCGGCATTCTTCACGCCCGACCAGAACGCACCGCAGTTGGCACCGACGTTGTATTCGTGCAGCGGCTTGTCGCCGTTCCAGCCCTCGGCCTTGCCGTGGTAGACGTGCTGCTGGGTGTGGCTGTGGCCGCTGAGCACCAGCACGTTGCGGAAGTCCTTCAGCAGGTCGAACAGGCGCTGGCGGTCGGCGTGGCGGAAGGTCTCGCGCCCCGGCGCGGCGTCGAACAACGGGATGTGCATGCCCAGCACCAGCAGGCGGTCCTTGTGCAGGCCCTTCAGGTAACTGGCAAGGAAGGCGAACTGATCCTCGCGCAGGCCGCCGATGTACTTCGGCTTGGCCTTGGGGTCGTAGACCACGTCGTCCAGGAACACGAAGCTGGCGCCACCCTCTTCCACCGCGTAGGTGTCCGGGCCGTAGATGTTGCGCCAGCTGTCCAGCGAATGCTCGTCGCTGGCCGCATCGAAGTCGAGGTCGTGGTTGCCCGGCACGTGGAACCACGGCACGCCGAGCTCGGTGGTGACCTTGTTGATCGCCGGGTACAGGGCCAGGTCGTCGTTGACGATGTCGCCCAGGGTGGTGCCCATGCGCGCGTTGGTCTGGCCGATCAGCGGTGCCACGATCGACTGCTGGTAGTAGCCGATGTCCTTCAGGCTGGCGGTCTGCGAATCGGTGAACACCAGCATCTGGAAACCACGGCGGCTGTCATGGCGGTCCGACTGCAGGGCGAAATCCCAGTTGCGGGTGACGTCACTGGTGGCGGCGATGCCGCCGTACTTCAGCGCCGGCGAACCGTTCGGGCGGTAGTGGCGCCAGAACGATGGCAGGCCGTCGGTGGCCTTCGGGAAGGTGTAGGCATCGGGCTTGATCACAAATACGGTCTGGCCGTCGCGCAGTGGCAGGCTATAGCTGCCATCGGCGGCGGTCTTGACGATGGTCTCGCCGTTGGAGACCTGCACCCCGGCCAGGCCCGGATCGGTCGCACCGCGCCCGGGTTTGCCGTCGCGCTCCAGGTAGACCTTGCCGCTGACCACGGTATCCGCGGCCCAGGCCGGCGAGGTCAGCAACAGGCAGCACAGCCAGGTGGCAGGCAGTTTCATGGGCGGTCCGGGGAAAAAGAAGACCGCCTATTGTAGATTCCGTTGATGACATCGCGCACGCGGTGGCGCATTGCCGGTAGTGCCGGCCGCTGGCCGGCAACCTCATGATCGTCGGGCATCTGGTGGTTGCCGGCCAGCGGCCGGCACTACCGCAGCTCAACGATGGCGTTTTTCCAGTACCGCCCGCGCATCATCCAGCGACAAGCCGCGCGCGCGCAGCAGCACCAGCAGGTGATACAGCAGGTCCGAGGCCTCGCCCAGCAGCGCCTCGTCGTCCTGTGCCACCGCCGCCAGAGCCGTCTCCACGCCCTCCTCGCCCACCTTCTGTGCGATGCGGCGGATGCCGCCCTCGAACAGACTGGTGGTGTAGCTGCCTGGCGGGCGCTGCGCCTCGCGCACCGCCACCAGCTGGCCCAACCCACCCAGGAAGTCCTTCGGCGCCTGGTCGAAACAGCTCTCGGCGCCGGTGTGGCAGGTTGGCCCCGCCGGGCGTGCCATCACCAGCAACGTGTCGGCATCGCAGTCGACACTGATCGACTGCACCACCAGCACGTTGCCGGACTGCTCGCCCTTGGTCCACAACCGCTGCTTGCTGCGGCTGAAGAAGGTCATGTGACCGATGGCCAGCGTGGCCGCCAGCGACTCGGCACTGACATAGCCCAGCATCAACACCTGCAGGGTGTCGGCATCCTGCACCACCGCCGGCAACAGGCCTTCGCCCTTGCCCCAGTCCAGCGCCTGCAGTGCATCCAGTGATGGCTTCACTTCAATAGACATCCCGCACCTCGATCTGCTGCCCGCGCAGGTAGCGCTTCAATTCCGGAATGGCGATGGCGCCGCTGTGGAACACACTGGCCGCCAGCACACCGTCGACGTCGGCCTGGTCGAAGGCCTCGGCGAAGTGTTCCATCGCACCGGCGCCACCGGAAGCGATCAGCGGCACCTGGCACAGGGCCCGCGCCTGCTGCAGCTGCACGACATCGTAGCCACGGCGTACGCCATCGCTGTCCATGCAGTTCAGCACGATCTCGCCTGCGCCACGCCGTTGTGCTTCGACGATCCAGTCCAGCGTGCGCAGCGGCACCGCCTGGGTCTTGTCCGGGTCGCCACTGAAACGACGCACCCGCCACTGGCCATCAGCCTCGCGCACCGAATCGACACCGACCACCACGCACTGCACGCCGAACTCGTCTGCCAGCTCGGTGATCAGTTCCGGGCGGCCCAGCGCCGGCGAATTGATCGACACCTTGTCGGCACCGGCGAACAGCACACGGCGCGCGGTTTCCACGCTGTCGATGCCACCGGCCACGCAGAACGGAATGTCGATCAGCCGTGCGATGCGCTCGATCCACGCCACGTCGACCGAACGCGCCTCGGGGCTGGCGCCGATGTCATAGAACACCAACTCGTCCGCCCCCTGGTCGCGATAGCGCTGCGCCAACTCGGCGATGTCGCCCATGTCGACGTGGTCGCGGAAGCGCACACCCTTGACCACGCGGCCGTCGCGCACGTCCAGGCAGGGAATGATGCGACGGCTCAACATGCCAGCGCCTCCGCCAGGTCCATGCGCTGCTCCAGCAGTGCCTTGCCGAGGATCGCGCCACCGCAGCCGGCGGCACGCGCCTCGGCCACATCGGCCACGTCACGGATGCCACCGGAGGCCTGCACCGCCACGCCCGGCAGCAGCGCCGACAGGTGCTGGTAGAGGCTGATGTTGGGCCCAGCCAGCATGCCGTCGCGGGCAATGTCGGTGCACAACAGGTGGCGCATACCCGCACGCGCATAGCGCCGGGCCAGATCATCCAGGGTCACGTCGGCGTTCTCGGTCCAGCCATGCACCGGCAATTGCCATTGGCCCTGCGCGTCCTGACGGGCATCCAGCGCGATGGTGATGCGCTCGGCGCCGAACTCCTCCAGCCAGCCGACCACTTCATCCGGACGACGCACCGCCAGTGAGCCGACCACCACACGGCCAGCGCCGGCATCGAGGATGCGCGCCACATCGTCACGGCCACGCACGCCGCCACCGGTCTGCACCTGCAGCGTGGTCTGCGCGCGGATCGACGACAGCAGCGGTGCCAGCGTGTAGCCCCCGGCGCGCGCGGCATCCAGGTCGACCAGGTGCATCCACTGCGCGCCCTGCGCGGCAAAGGCCTGCGTGCGCGGCAGCGGATCGTCGCCATAGGAGGTTTCCTGCGCGTAGTCGCCCTGGCGCAGCCGCACCACGCGGCCATCGCGGATATCCAGCGCGGGGTAGACGATGAAACTCATGCAGCAGTGCCCTCGAGGAAATTGCGCAGCATCAACGAACCGGTATCGCCGGAGCGCTCGGGATGGAACTGCGCGCCGAAGTAGCGCCCCTGCTCCACCACCGCGGTGAACAGGCCGCCGTGATCGCAGGCGGCTACCGTGTGGGCGTTGAGTGGTGCCGCATAGCTGTGCACGAAATAGGCGCTGGCGCGCTCCGGCACGCCCTGCAGCAGCAGCGATTCGCGCAATGGCAGCAACCGGTTCCAGCCCATGTGCGGCACGCGGATGCCACAGGCCGGTACCAGCTTGCGCACCACGCCGGGAATCAGTCCCAGCGCTTCTACGCCGGTCTCTTCGGAGCGCTCGAACAGCAGCTGCATGCCCAGACAGATGCCCATCAACGGCACTTCCAGCCGCTGCAATGGTTCCACCAGACCCTGCGCATGCAGGCGCTGCATGCCGGGACCGGCAGCGCCGACGCCGGGCAGGATCACCCGCTGCGCGCCAACCAGACTGTCGGCGTCGCGCACCAGCCGCACCGTTGCACCCAGGCGCTCCAATGCATAGCGCACCGAGCCCAGGTTGGCACCACCGGCATCGATCAGCGCGACGTCGCTCACAGTGCCCCCTTGGTGGTGGGAAGCGCCGTGCCCTGGCGGGCCAACGCCGGGCGCAATGCCCGCGCCAGTGCCTTGAAGCAGGCCTCGACCTTGTGGTGGTCGTTGTCGCCGCGCACCTGCAGGTTGAGGTTCAGGCCGCTGGCGTCGCACAGCGAACGGAAGAAGTGCGGTACCAGCTCGGTCGGCATGTCGCCCACGCGCTCGCGCTTGAACTCGCCCTCGAACACGAAATAGGGGCGGCCACTGAAGTCCAGCGCGGCACTGGCCAGGGTCTCATCCATCGGCAGGGTGAAACCGTAGCGGCCGATGCCGCGCTTGTCGCCAAGCGCCTCACGCAGTGCCTGGCCGAGTGCAAGCCCGGTGTCCTCGATGGTGTGGTGCTCGTCGATGTGCAGGTCGCCCTCGGCCTGGATGTCCAGCGCGAAGCCACCATGCTTGCCGATCTGCTCCAGCATGTGGTCGAAGAACGGCAGCCCGGTGTCGATGCGTGCATCACCGGCCCGATCCAGGTCCAGTTCGACGCGGATCTTCGTTTCCTTGGTATCGCGCTGGACCACCGCGATGCGCGGCGCATCGGCCAGCGCGTGGGCGATGCCCGGCCAGTCCCACTCGCCACCGAACTGCTCGGTGCGCAGCTGGAAACCGCGGATGTTGAGGTTCTCGGCAAACTGCAGGTCGGTGATGCGGTCGCCGACCATGCCCGAGCGCGCCCAGTCGATGCTGCGGTCCTGCAGGTAGGCGGTCATCAGGCCGATGCCCGGTTTGCGGGTCGGCGCGTTGTCCTGCGGCCAACTGCAGTCGATCAGCACGTCACGGAAGGTGATGCCCTGGCTCTCGAAGATCTGCAGCATCAGCTCGTTGGGGCCATCGAAGCTGGCGCGCGGGTAGCTGTCGCTGCCGAGGCCATCCTGGTTGGTGACGATCACGAACTGGTAGCCGGCATCCCGCAGCTTCAGCAGCGCCGGGATCACCTGCGGCACGAAGCGCAGCTTCTCGTAGGCGTCGATCTGGAAATCGGAAGGCTCCTCTATGAGGGTGCCGTCGCGGTCGATGAACAGGATCGGGGTCATGCTGCGGCCCTCCGCGCCGACAGGGCCGCAAGCACGCGGTCATTCTCTTCGGGGCTGCCGATACTGATGCGCAGCGCATCACCCAGCTGCGGCGCGGCGCGCTGATCGCGCACCACCACACCAGCAGCCAGCAGCGTATCGAACGCGGCCTGGGCATCGGCGAAGCGGACCAGCAGGTAGTTGCCGGCCGAGCGGTACACGCGACGAACGCCGGGCAGGCCCGGCAACGCCGCGAACAGGCGTTCGCGCTCGGCGATGACCGTCGCTACGCGCTCGGCGGTGCGTGCCAGCCCGGCCGGCTGCAGTGCCTGCACGGCCAGCTCCGCGCACGGGGTCGGCACCGGGTACGGCGCCTGGCAGCGGCGCAGCACGGCAATCAGCTCCGGAGCAGCGATCAGGCTGCCAATGCGGGCGGCCGCGAGTGCGTGCGCCTTCGACAGCGTGCGCAGCACCGCCAGGTTGGCATGCGCGGCCAGCAGCGTGGCCGCTGACGGGCGCTGCGCATACTCGACATAGGCCTCGTCCACCACCACCAGCGCCTGCCCACGCAGAGCAGTGGCCACGCGCTCGATCTCGTCCAGGGCGATGTCACTGCCGGCCGGGTTGGACGGTGCGCACAGGAACACCAGCTTGGCGTTGCGCGACTTTGCCGTATCGATCACAGCATCCAGATCGGCACGCAGGCCGTCTTCGGTATCCACCAGGGGCACTTCAATCAGTGCGGCGCCCTGCAGGCGCGCGCAGACCGCGTACATGCCAAACACCGGCGGCGTGACCAGCACGCCATCGCGGCCCGGCACGCACAGGGCACGCACCAGCAGATCAATGGCTTCGTCGCTGCCACGACCGATCAGCAGCTGCGGCGGCGTCACGCCGTACAGCGCCGCCAGGCCCTCGCGCAATGCCAACGGCTGCGGTTCCGGATAGCGCCGGCTGTTGCCCGCCGCATCAGCCGGATTGGCCCAGGCCGATTCGTTGGCATTCAACCAGACCTCGCCCTGCACCGCCGCGCTGCGCGCCGAACTGTAGCCGGCAAAGGCCTGCAGATCGGGGCGCACCAGCGCCAGCACATCATCGATATCCGCGTTCATGCCGCCGCCTCCATGCGAAGCGCAACCGCACGCTCATGCGCATCCAGGCCTTCGGCGCTGGCGATGATGCGCGCGCAGCCGCCAATCGCCGCCAGGCCGGCAGCGCTGGCGCTCTGCACGCTGATCAGGTTCTGGAAGCTGGCCACGCTGACGCCGCTGTAGGCGCGCGCGGCACCGGCCGTCGGCAGCACGTGGTTGGTGCCGCTGCAGTAGTCGCCCAGCGCTTCGGGGGTGTAGTCGCCAAGGAAGACTGAGCCGGCGGCCTGCACCTGGCCGAGCCAGTCGCGCGGTTCACGCAGGGCCAGGATCAGGTGCTCGGGTGCATAACGGTTGCTGATGGCGAAGGCTTCAGGCAGCGCATCGACCTGGATCAGGCGCGACGCAGACAGCGCCTGACGTGCGATCTGCTGGCGCGGCAGCAAGGCGACCTGGCGCTCCACTTCGGCTTCCACTGCGGCCAGCATCGCCGCGTCGTCGGTCAACAGCAGGACCTGCGAATCCGGGCCGTGCTCGGCCTGCGACAGCAAGTCGGCCGCCACGAAAGCGGGATTGGCACCGGCGTCGGCAATGACCAGCACTTCCGACGGACCGGCCGGCATGTCGATGGCCGCCGCGCCGTCCTGTGCAATCTGCTGCTTGGCCTCGGTAACGAAGCTGTTGCCCGGTCCGAACAGCTTGTCACAGGCCGGAATGCTGGCGGTGCCGTAGGCCATCGCCGCGATTGCCTGCGCGCCGCCCAGCTTGAACACGCGCTGCACTCCGGTCAGGCGCGCGGCCACCAGCACTGCAGGATCGGCACTGCCGTCGGCGCGCGGCGGCGTGCACAGCACCACCTGCGGGCAGCCGGCCAGCTGTGCCGGTACGCCCAGCATCAACGCGGTGGACGGCAGCGGCGCACTGCCGGCCGGTACGTACAGACCCACCCGGCCGATCGGACGCAGCATGCGTTCGCAGACCACGCCCGGTGCGGTTTCCACCGCATAGCCTTTGCCCATACCGGCGGCGTGGAAGCGCGCGATGCGTTCTGCGGCTTCGACCATCGCCTGCCGCAATTCGGCCGGCACCGCTGCGTCGGCAGCGGCGAATTCGGCTTCGGAAACTTCGAACGAGGCCAGCTCGACACCATCGAAGCGCGCGGTGATTGCACGTAGCGCATCGTCGCCCTGTGCACGCACCTGTGCAATCAGCGCAGCCACGGCGTCACGGGTCTGCTGCGCGACGGTCTGCACCGGGCGGGTCAGTGCCGCGCTGCGCGCGGCCTCATCAAGTCGGGACCATATCAGACGGTTCATGCCAGCGATCGCTCCACACTCAGCACCATCAGGCCCTGCGCACCCGCGCGCTCCAGCTCTTCCATGCGCTGCCAGCTCAACGGGCCAGGGCACATGGTCTGCAGACGTAGTGCGCCGCCATCGGCCGGCAAACGCACCAGCGGTTCGGCATCGACCAGCAACTGTGCCAATGCATCGACACGGTCTTCGCTGGCGCGGAACATCAGCAGCTTGCGGTCCTGGCGCTGCACCACGCCATCAAGACGGCGCAGCAGCATGCTGCGCAGCGCGCCACGGGCATCGTCCGGCGCGCGCACCGCGCCGGCCAGTACTGCTTCGCTGTCCAGCAGGTTGTGCACCGGTGCCAACTGGTTCGCACGCAGCGTGGCACCGCTGGAGACCAGGTCGCAGATCAGATCCGCAGTGCCCAGACGCGGTGCGATCTCGACCGAGCCAGACAGTTCGACTACCTGCGCGTCCACGCCCTGCTCCGCCAGCCACTGCTTGAGGATGGCCGGGTAGCTGGTGGCGATGCGGGTGCCGGCCAGCTGGGCCGGGCCTTGCCACTGCCATTCCTCGGGCACCGCCAGCATCAGCCGGCACTGGCCGAAGCCCAGCCCGCGCAACGCCTGGTAGGCATCCGGCAGGCCGATCTGGCGGCGCGCGGCGGCCTGTTCGTCCAGCTCATTGCGGCCGACGATGCCGAGGTCGCAGACGCCATCGGCAATCAGGCCGGGAATGTCGTCGTCGCGCACCAGCAGCAGGTCCACCGGCAGCGATTCGCCGTAGCAGAACAGCTTGTCGCGGCTCTCGCGCCAGCTCAGGCCGCAGGCGCTGAGCAGGTTGCGGGCGGGTTCGGCCAGCCGGCCACTCTTCTGGATGGCGATACGCAACCGGTCACGTGCCGGCGCTGCCTGGGTTGCACTCATGGGGGAGGTCTCGAAGTTCGGAACGGGGCGCGGATCAGCGCGAAGCAAGGCGGTCGATGGCGGCGGCATAGCCTCGATGGCCATGCTCGAGCGTGCGTGCCACCCGTCCGGTGGTGGTCACGCTGACGCCGGTGCGCTCGTGGATCTCGCGGTACGGCACGCCCTGCTGCAGCAGCGGCACCACTTTCCAGCGGTCGGCCATGGCTTCCAGCTCGGCCGGGGTGCACAGGTCGCGCAGGAAGGCCTCGACCTGTTCCGGCTCGCGCAGTGCGGCAAAGGCCTCGGCCAGGGCTTCCAGGTCGGCCTTCGGGTCTTTGGCGGTGATATCGGGACGGGCTTTCACAGGCAGGGCTCTTGCATCAATGTAATAGCGCGCTAGTACATTAACGCATTCTTGCGCAGTGCGTCAAATCGAGGATTGAGGGGGCGGCAGGGCTGCAGCCCTGCACCCGCTAAGAGCCAGAGCAAAAGCTGGTTTCCTGAGCGTTGGCGGGGCGGGTCCGGTTGAGGGAGACGCTGCAAGTACGTCCATGTAAGCTCGGTCGCGCCATCCATGGCGCTCACGCCCCCTCAACCGGACCCGCCCCGCCTTCGACAGTTGGCCGTGATCTGTCAGAACGGCATGGATCGGATTGGAACCGGCTTTTGTAGAGTCGAGCCATGCTCGACTGCTCTTGGTCCACAAACGCAAAACGCCCACCAAAGGGCGGGCGTTATGCTTTCAAATCAACAACCTGGCCAGACTCAGGGCAGGCAACGCACCTCAGCCTGCAGCGCTCCGCGCCGCAGGCATTCGCCGAACAGGCTGCCCTGCCGGCTCGGCAGGGGCTGGATACTCTCCAACGCCCCTGCACCCGCCGGGCACTTCCGTGCCGCCAGGACCTGCAGGTCACCCTCCAGCTGCGCACGGTCGACCACGTGGCAGCGATCAACCTGCAGCCGGTACTGCGTCGGACCCAGCCGGGCACTGCGCAGCACCGGGTCACTCTGGCAGCCCGCCAGCAGGAGCACGCTCAGCACTCCTGCGGCGGCACGCATCACACCATCGCCCTGGACTGCTCCAGCTCCACCAGCAGGGTGCTGGCCAGCTCGTCGCGCGACACTTCGAACTGCTGTTCGCGCAGCAGGTCCTTCACTGCCACCACGCCGCGCGCCAGTTCATCCTCACCCGCCAGCACCACGAAGCGGATGCCAGCCTTGGCCGCGTACTGGAACTGCTTGCCGATCTTCTTCGGCTCCATCTGCACTTCGGTGTTGATGCCACCGGCGCGCAGGCGGCGCGCGATGTCCAGCGACTGCGGCATGCCCTGCTCGTCCATCAGCGCCACCAGCGCCTGCACGCTGCTGGCTTCGATGCCGTCGATCAGGCCGGCCTCGCGCAGCTGCCAGAACAGGCGCGACAGGCCGATGGAGATACCGACGCCCGGCAGCTTCGACTTGCTGTAGTGGCTGGCCAGGTCTTCGTAGCGGCCGCCCGAGCAGATCGAGCCGATCTGCGGGTGGTCGGTCAGCGTGGTCTCGTACACGGTACCGGTGTAGTAATCCAGGCCGCGCGCGATGGAGAAGTTCAGGCAGTACGCGGTTTCCGGCACGCCCAGCGCCTGCACCAGCTGCAGCACTTCGCGCAGTTCGGCCACGCCGGCACGCAGGGTTTCCGACGATTCCGCCGCCGCTTCCAGCGCGGCCAGCTGCGCCAGCGCATCGTCGTGGCCCTTCGAACGCACGGCGACGAAGGCCAGGATCTTCTCGACCTGTTCGGCCGGAATCCCGAAGCCCTCGCCAACCAGCGTCTCGCGCACGTAGTCGGCGCCGCGCTTGTCCAGCTTGTCCACTTCGCGCAGCACCGCCAGCTGGCGTTCGCCTTCGGCCACGCCCAGGCTCTCGAAGTAACCACGCAGCAGATTGCGGTTGTTCAGCTGGATGCTGAAATCACCGATGCGCAGCTCCGAGAACACCGCATGGATGACCGCCAGCACTTCGGCGTCGTAACGCACGCTCAGGCTGTCCTTGCCGATCACATCGATGTCGCACTGGTAGAACTCGCGGAAACGACCGCGCTGCGCACGCTCGCCGCGGTACACGCGCTGCATCTGGTAGCGACGGAACGGGAAGGTCAGTTCGTGTTCGTGCTCGGCCACGTAGCGCGCCAGCGGCACGGTGAGGTCGAAGCGCAGCGCCATTTCCGGCAGTGAACGGTCGCCCGATTCGGCCGCATTGGCCAGCGCGCCGGTGGACTGCACGAAATACACCTGGCGCTCGGTCTCGCCACCGGACTTGGTCAGCAGCACATCGGACAGCTCGAACACCGGCGTCTCCACCGGCAGGAACCCGAAGCGCTCGTAATTGCGGCGGATCACGTCCAGCATGCGCTGGAACGCGATCTGCTCGCGCGGCAGCAGTTCAAGGGTGCCGGGCGGGGTACGGGGCTTGATCACGGGCGGAACTCCTGCTGGAACGGGACGTGGGAGGGGGCGACATTCTAGCGCCCCCGCCTCGGGCAGGGTCGAACGCCCGCTTGAAGTATCATAAGGCCCTCCCCGACCGCGATACGCCCCCCGCAACATGTCACGGCCTTCCGGCGCTCCGCCCGCCACCAATGACTCCGCCGCGCCGTCCTGCGTCACGCAGGACTGCCTGCACTGCTCGGTTCGCCACCTGGCGGTCTGCTCGGCGCTGTCGCCCGATGAAGTACAGGCGCTGGAACAGGTCACCGTTTCGCAGCAGGTGACGATGGGCAGTACCCTGGCCCGCACCGGTGAAGAACGCCAGCATGTCTATACATTGACCGGCGGCGCGCTGCGCCTGGTGCGCACCCTGGCCGATGGCCGCCGCCAGATCAACGGTTTCGTGCTGCCCGGCGATTACCTGGGCCTGAGCGGCAGCGACCACCACCGCTACGATATCGAAGCCATCGCCGACAGCCGCGTGTGCCGCGTCGCGCTGCCGCAGATGAAGGCGCTGCGCAGCCGCTACCCGCACCTGGAGCGCAAGCTGCTGCAGCGCGCCTGCCAGGAACTGGACGCCGCACAGGATGCCGCACTGGCGCTGGCACGCCTGCAGCCGGCCGAGAAGCTGGCCGATTTCCTGCTGCGACTGGCCGCACGCGAGGCCAAGCTAGGTGGCGACGGCCTGCGCGTATCGCTGCCGATGGGCCGCGGCGATATTGCCGACCATCTGGGCCTGACCATGGAAACGGTCAGCCGCACCTTCACCAAGCTGCGCCAACAGGAGCTGATCGCCCTGCCCCACCTGAACGTGGTGGAGATCCTCGACGAGGATGGGCTGCGCACGCTGGCCGGTGAAGGGTTGATCTGACCGTATCGCGGTCCGTGGGGTTGCCGGCCAGCGGCCGGCACTACCCGAATTGCATTCCCCCGGTAGTGCCGGCCGCTGGCCGGCAACCGTACCCATCTCCGGGTCAGCGCAGCAGCACCTCACGCAACGCCGCATAATCGGCCGCCAATGGCTCGGCGTGCGCCGGTCGCTGCAGCAACGCATCCAGCGCAGGCGGCACCGCCACCGCCTCGCCGATCAACGGCTCGACCACGGCTTCGAACTTGGCCGGATGCGCGGTGGCCACTACCGCCCAGTCCCCCTTGGCACCGCCACTGCGCAGATCCTGCAGCACCTTCACTGCGGTGGCCGTGTGCGGGCAGAACAGCTCGCCATGGCTGGCATGCTCAGCCGCAATCGTCGCGCGGATGGTCACGTCATCTACCGCAAACGCACGGAACGCAGCGCGCAGCTCGGCATCATCTCCGTGGTAGAGCCAGCGCAGGCGCTCGAAGTTGCTGGGTGCCCCCACGTCCATCGCGTTGGCCACGGTGGCAACACTGGCCTGCGGCTGATAGTCGTCGCCATTGAAGTAGGCCGGCAGTACGGCATTGGCATTGGTGGCCAGCACGATCTGCCCGATCGGCACGCCCAGCGCGCGCGCCAGCACTGCCGCCATTGCGTTGCCGAGGTTGCCGGTGGGCACCACCAGGTTGAGCCGGCGTCGATGTGCGGCATGATGGGTCAACGCCGCATGCGCGTAGTAGCTCATCTGCGGCAGCAGGCGGCCCAGGCTGATGCTGTTGGCCGAACTCAACGGCACCTGTGCCTGCAGCTCGCGGTCGGCCAGCGCCTGCTTGACCATGGCCTGGCAGTCGTCGAACGAACCGGCCACGCGCAGTGCCTGGATGTTGTCACCGAAGCAACCGAGCTGATGCGCCTGTCGCGGCGACACGCGCCCGTCGGGATACAGCACCACCACGCGCACGCCGGGCTGGCGATGGAAGGCCGCGGCCACTGCTGCGCCGGTATCGCCGGAGGTGGCGACGACAATCGTCAGATCGCGGTCCTTGCCGGCCTGCAACTGCGACAGCGTACCGGCCAGGAATCGCGCGCCGATGTCCTTGAACGCCGCGGTCGGTCCATGGAACAGCTCCAGCACGTGGTCACCATCGCCGAGAGCGCGCAGCGGGACCGGGAAGTCGAAGGCCTCGCGGCAGATCGACGGCAGCGCGCCTTCCAGCGCATCGCCGGCAAAGAACGGCGCCAGCAGATCAGCGGCGGTATCGGCAAGGGTTGCACCGGCCTGCATTTCACGAGGTGCAGGCAGAACCTCGGGCACATACAGCCCGCCATCGGGCGCCAATCCTGCGGCGATTGCCGCACTGAGGCCGACAGCAGGTGACTGGCCACGGGTCGAAACGAAATGCATGGGCAAGGTATCCAGTAGAGGGGAAGGATTCAGCACAGGCCCGCTCCCGGTGCGTCCAGCGGCGACACCCAGGCATCGCTGTCAAAGCCGGCCGCTGCAAATGCTGCGCGCACCGGCGCCGCTGCGGCATGGGCCTGGTCGGCATCCTCGAACCAGGCGAACACGCTGGGTCCTGCACCTGAGATGCCCGCGCCCATCGCATGGGCCGACAGCGCTGCGTCGCGTGCTGCTTCGAAACCGATAATCAGTCCGGCGCGGCGCGGCTCCACCAGAACGTCGCGCAGGCCCGCACGCACCAGCGAGGCATCGCTGCGATGGCAGCCACTCAGGACCAGCGCAAGATTGGCACTCTGTGCGACGAACTCACCCAACGCATAGCTGCCCTGCAGCGCCTGGCGTGCACGGCGCGTTTCCAGCACTGCATGCGGATGCACCAGAAGGCTGTGCCAGCTGGCCGGCACCGGAACCGGCAGCAGGCGATCAGCGGTGCACAACGCCAAGCCGCCCAGCAGCAGCGGGCCGACGTTGTCACCGTGGCGACCGCCACTGGCCACCGCCTCGCCGTCCAGCGCAAACGGGTACAACGCCTCGCGCGCCAGCGGTGCGTCCAGCAGTGCATTGGCAGCGACCAGCGCTGCAACGCTCGACGCCGCCGAACCGCCCATGCCGGAGCCAAACGGAATGCCCTTGTCGATCTCGACCGCGAAGCCGAAGTCCAGACCCAGCCCTTCGCGCAACGACATGAGCGCGGCCCCTGCGGTATTGCCGGCAGCGTCCAGCGGCAGCTCGACCGCACTGCCACGGATTGCCTCGATCCGCACCACCGGTTCATCGATGCGACGCACGCTCACGGTATCGCCGACACCGGCAATGGCATGGCCGAGAATATCGAAGCCCACCGCCACGTTGGCCACCGAGGCCGGTGCGAACGCACGTGCGATCACAGCCGCGCTCCTTCGCCGGCGGCCACCCGCAGCAGGTCGGCGAACACGCCTGCGGCGGTGACTTCCGGGCCGGCGCCTGGTCCCTGCACCACCAGCGGGTTGTCGCAGTAACGGCGGGTACGGAACTGCACCACGTTGTCGGTCAGCCGCAGATTGGCGAACGCATGCTCGATGGGCAGTTCCTGCAGGCCGACCGAGGCACCGTCGGCACCCAGCCGCGCCACGTAGCGCAACACCGCACCGCGCTGCCGTGCGTCCTGCAGGCGCTGCAACAGGCTGGCATCGGACTCGCCCAGGCGCGCCATGAAATCATCCACGCCGCCCTCGCGCAGCAGCGCTGGCACCAGGCTTTCCACCTCGACCTGTTCCAGGCTCAGCGGATGACCGGCTTCGCGGGCCAGGATCACCAGCTTGCGCGCGACATCGATGCCGGACAGATCGTCACGCGGATCCGGCTCGGTGTAGCCCATCGAACGCGCCTGCGCGACCAAGGCCGAGAACGGCTGGCTGCCGTCGTAACGGTTGAACAGCCAGGCCAGCGTGCCGGAGAAGATGCCTTCGATGGCCAGCACCTCGTCGCCGGTATCGACCAGGTCGCGCAGCGTGGTGATCACCGGCAGCCCGGCGCCGACCGTGGCTTCGTAGCGGAAACGCGCACCGCTGGCAGCGGCGGCAGCGCGGATGCGCTGATAGCGCGCCAGCGGACCGGCACCGGCCTGTTTGTTCGGGGTGACCACGTGGATGCCGGCGGCCAGCCAGCCCTCGTAGCGCTCGGCCACCTCGGCACTGCCACTGCAATCGATCACCACCGCGTGCGGCAGGTGCGCGGCCAGCAGGTGCTCGGTGAAACGGTCCAGGTCACTGGCCTCGCCCGCCTGCTGCAGTGCCTGCCGCCAATCGGCATGCAGGCCATCAGCCTCCAGCCGCATGCGCGAACGCGAGGCCAGCGCGCGCAGGCGCAGGTCGACATTGGCCTTGGCCAGCAGCTGCGGGCGCGCCGACAGCAACTGGTCCAGCAGTGCGGCACCGACATTGCCCGGCCCGATCACACCCACCGCAAACGTCTGCGGCGACAGCCAGAAGCCGGCATGTGCGGCGCGCAGCGCACGGGTGGCATCGGCACTGTCCACCGCCACCGAGATGTTGCGTTCCGACGAGCCCTGCGCGATCGCCAGGATGTTCACCTGCGCCCGGCCGAGGGCCTCGAACAGGCGCGCGGCGACGCCGGGCTGGCCCGCCATGCCGTCGCCCACCGCCGCCAGCACGCTGACACCGTCGCTGACCTGCACACGCTGCACGTGGCCGACCGAGAGTTCATGCGCGAATGCCTGCAGCAGCGCCTCACGACCGCGAGCGGCTTCGGCCGCACGCACCACGCAGCAGATCGAATGTTCGGACGACCCCTGCGAGATCATCACCACTGAGACCTGCGCCTGGCGCAGTGCCGCAAAAACGCGTTCGGCGGTGCCGGGGACGCCGATCAGGCCGGTACCCTCCAGGTTGAGCAGGGCCAGTCCGGGACTCAGGGTCAGGCCTTTCACGGGCCCGCGCGGCGAGCGCTCGGCACTGATGCGCGTACCCGGATGCGCCGGCTGGAAGGTGTTGCGGATGAAAATCGGCAAGCCAAGGCGGATCGCCGGCGACATCGTCTGCGGGTGCACCACCTTGGCGCCGAAATAGGCCAGCTCGCAGGCTTCGTCGTAGCTCAGTGATTCCAGCTGCACCGCTTCCGGGACCAGCCGCGGGTCCGCCGACAGCACGCCGTCGACGTCGGTCCAGATGTGCAGTTGGTCGGCGTTGAACAGTGCCGCGAAGATCGCGCCGGAGTAGTCGCTGCCATTGCGGCCGAGCGTGGTGATGCGATCGTGGCGGTCACGGGCAACGAAACCGGTGGCGACCAGGCGCGACTGCGGATGCTGCAGGCGCCATCTGGCCAGGCGATCGGCACTGGCTTCCCAGTCGACGTCGACACCCAGCTCGCCGTGCGCGACCACCAGCACGTCGCGCGCATCAAGCACCGCGCAGTCTTCACCCAGCGCGCGCAGGTGGGTACCGAGCAGCTGCGCGGAGAACACTTCGCCCAGGCCCTGCACGCGATCGAGTACCTCGCGCGGCAGTTCGCCGATCACCGCCAGTGCCGCCAGCACGTCGGCCAGCTGATCGAAACGCACGTCAATCCATTCCACGGTCTCGCCCACCTGCTCGCCGAGCAGGGCCACCGCCGCGCCACGATGGCGGGCGCGCAGGGCATGCCAGGCCTCGCGCCAGCCTTCGTCACCCTTTGCCGCCATCTGGGCCAGTTCGATCAGCGCGTCGGTGACGCCCTTCATCGCCGAGACAACGGCGACCTGCAGCGATTCGGGGCGGGCGAGCAGCAGGCCAGCAACATGGCGGTAGCGCTCGGCGTCGGCCACCGAGGTGCCACCGAACTTGTGCACGACAGTGGACGGCGCAGCCAGATCGGACGGAGCAGCGAGATGGGCGGGGGCGTGGGAAGACATGCAGACCTCGGTAGGAGGCCCCGTCGCATGCAGGTGTCGAGTTTCCCCGTCACCTGTATGGTGCGGGGCCGTGGTTTTCGGGAGTTACACGAAGACGACGGGCCGCACCAGGGCAGTGGTGACGGTGGTGGTGGTAATGGTGGTGGTGGCGACCGGCGCAGTTGAACGGCCCGCGGTGGCAGGGGCGATCAGGCTGGCGTGGGCGGCATCAAGAACCATGACGCACAGAAAACACCGGCCGCCGGGGTGCTGTCAAGTGCTGCGATGCAAAAAACCGCTGCAGCGATCATCGGCCATCGTGCCGCCATTTGGTTGCATCTGTGACAAAACCGGCATCAGCGCGCTTGACGACGGCATTCAGCCGGCATGTTCGGCGATCGCCCGTGGTGTGCGGTGGGCGTGCGCACACAGCATCACGCCTGCCACCAGGAACACGATCGCCAGCGCTTCAAGAAGGCTCGGCCAGCGCTGCTGCCAGGCGAATGCGTAGAGCAGCGCGAACAGGGTTTCGAACACGATCATCTGACCGGTCAGGGTCAACGGCAGCAGGCGGCTGGCGCGGTTCCAGAATGCATTGCCAAGGATCGAGGCCACCACCGCCACGCCGGCACTGATCGCCCAGAAACCACCCCATTGCGCTGACGTGTGGCTGCCGGTGTGGCCGATGAACGCCATCGGCACCAGCAGCAGGGCCAGGCCGCCAGTGGTGACGCCGGTCAGCAGTGACCAGTCGTGGCTGGACAGATCGGAACGGCGCGCCAGCCAGCGGCTGTTGCCGATCGAGTACAGCGCCCAGGAGAACAGCGCACCAAACGCGCACAGCAGGCCGATCAGGCGCTGCCGCCAGGGCGTTGCCAGATGCTCGGACATCAGTGCTTCCCAGCCAACCAGCGCCACGCCCAGCACGCACAGCCCCAGTGCCGGCAACAGCTGCTTCAACGGCACCGCGCCCTGCTCGCGCACGCCAACCAGCGTCACAACCACCGGAATCAGGCCGACAATCAACGACGCCGCCGCACCTCCGGCCCACTGCACGGCCGTGGCCAGCAGCAGGAAGTACACCAGGTTGCCGGCCAGGCTCAGCCACAGCAGACCGATCCACTCGGCACGACCCAACCGCGGGGCCAATCGCTTCCAGCGCGGCAGCAGCAGTACCACGGCGATCAAGCCGTAGACCAGGTAGCGGCCGGCTGACAGTTGCAGGGCGTTGAACGACTGCAGCACGGCGGGCGCGAGGAAGACTACGCCCCACAGCGCGCCGGCGGCAACGCCATTGGCGATGCCCAGGGCCATCGGGTTGTTGCGCATTTCGGGTTCTTGGGGGGGGGAGAACAGGCTGCGCAGTGTAAGCGGTGGCCAGCGGGGCGCTCTTGACCGAGGCTACTGCCCTCCCGCCCATGTAGAGTCGAGCCATGCTCGACTGCCGCTCGCGAGGTGGCCGGTGCAGAAGCAGTCGAGCATGGCTCGACGCTACAGTCCGGCGCCCCTGCGCCACGCGGCCGGGGTCTGCCCACACTCACGACGCAGCGCGCGGGTCAGTGCGCTCTGCTCGGAATAGCCTGCGGCCAGCGCGATATCGCTGATCGGCGCGGCGCTCGTACGCAGCTGGTGCTTGGCCCAGCGTAGCCGGCACGCACTGAGCCAGGCCTGCGGACTGAGCCCGAACTCACGCTGGAACAGCGCGTGCAAGCGGCTCTCGCTGACCCCGACAGACGCGGCCATGCGCGCCACCGGCCACGCCTGGCCCGGATCGGCCTGCACTGCCGCACACAGCCCCTGCATGCGCGCGCCACTGCCGGCCGGTGCAAATACCTGCAGCAGCTGCGGCAGCAGGGCCGGCATCGGCTGGCCGCCCTGCACACCCGCCAAGCGGTGCCGGAGCGCCAGCGGCAGGTGCAGCCAGCGCTGCCGGCGCAGGTGCTCCTGCGTGCCGTCATCAAGCACGCCCGGGGGGCAATCGACGATCACGAAACCGTTCGGGCCATCGGCCATCTGGTCATGCGCTTCACCAGCAGCCACGAAAGCGCCCTGCAGCAGGTCCAGGCGACCACCGCGGCCTTCCATTTCGAACTGCAGTTCGCCCTGTAGCGGCAGCACCCACTGCGCATAGTCATGGCGGTCCAGGCCGGTGGCCTGTCCGTAGTGCCGCAGGTGGAAGATGGCGCCCATCCGGGCAGTGTGCGCGTGTAACAACGGCCGTGCAAACCGCTGCTATAGTCGGGCCGTCATCCAACGCAGGGAGTGCAGGCCATGACCCATCAACATGTCTTTGTGGTGCTGGCCGCCGGCCTCGGCCTGGCGCTCGCCACCTCGGTATCGGCACAGGAACGCACCCCGCCGGCCCCGCACTGCATGGATGCGGTCGGCGTGCAGGAAGTGGAACAGGCATCGCCGCGCTCGATCGCATTGCGCGCCGCCTCCGGCCAGGCCTATCGCATCGATTTCAGCGAGGATTGCCCCGGTGTCCGCGGTGCCACCACGCTGAAACTGGAAGCGCCGGCTGGCTGGGCCTGCGGTCGTCCCAGCGAACGCGTCGTGGTCGATGGCCGCAGCTGTGCGGTCAGCGCGGTTACCCCGGTGCAGGATCGCGACTACGCCAGCGTCGCCCGCAACAGTGACCGCCTGCGCACGGCCACGCTGCCCACCCTGACCATCAGCGAACGCAAGGACGTCCGCCGCAGCTTCGGCGGGTCACCGTCCTACTGCTTCGCCACCCGCAACGTCCGTGCCTGGTCGTCCGACCCGCAGGGCATGCTGGTGGAGACCAATCCGCTTCGCAATGGCGGCCATCGCTACTACCGCGTCGAACTCGGCGGCCACTGCCGTCAGCTCGACCGCGCGCCGCAGCTCAGCTTCCGCTCCGGCATGCAGAACGGGCTGATCTGCGGCAACCCCGGCGATCGCATCCTCACCGCCGATTTCGAGAACGGCGACCTGCGCAACGATGCCCTGGCGCCGCTGCCGCAATACACCCGCGGCAGCTGCACGATCCAGGCGGTCTATCCGGCCTCCAGCCAGGCGTCGAACTAACTTTCGACGCCGAGGAAGGTGAACGGCGCGCTGGGCACGAAGTGGCCGAGTGCGTCGCCGGCGAACGTGTTGCGCTGGTCCTTGCCGAGCTCGAGCTTGAGCACCTGGCCGCCGAAATCGACCTTGTTCAGATCCACCCAGAACGTGTTCGGGGTCAACGCCGATTCGAAGAAGTACAGCCGCCGCTTGTGGTCGGCCACGGTGCGCCAGCGCGTGGACGAGATGTTCGGCTCGCCCGGGGTGGTGATGCCGTACGGCACCGAGGTATTGCGGATCACGCTGAACACACTGGCCAGGGCCTCCACCGGGTCTTCCGCCTTGGGAATGGCATTGATGTAGAACGAAGCCCGCGCAAAGCGGTCGGACGAGCGGTTGGTGCCCGGCAGCATCACCGTGCCACCGATCTGCTGCCAGTAGCTGTTGAGTGCCAGCTGCTGCTCGAAGATCGGCGAGTTGGTCATCACCTGGTAGCGACGATCGTGATGGATCACCTGGCGGCCACCGATGTACTCGACGATAGCGCTGTCGCCACTCGCGTCGGACAGTGACAGATGCAGCGTCGCCTGGCGGTCTTCGCCGGGAACCTTGTCGGTGACGATCGAGTACGGCTCGCGCTTCAGCGCCGCCACCGCCTCTTCCACCGTTGCGAAATTGTCGAGCACGTACTGCGCCCACAGCGAGATGGACAGGCCGGGCTTGTTGCCGCGCTGCTGCGGGTACTCCGACTCCACCAGCCACAGCAGGTTGGCGACCAGGCCCTTCTCGTTCATGCCATCGGTGGTCGACACGTCGTAGCCGGTGGCCACCACGCTGCCGTAGCGCGCGGTCCACGCAAGCGATTTCGGGCCGGCCTGGCCGGTGCGCGCAATGCCGCGCGGCAGGACGTAGAGATTGGTCGCTACATCAACCTTCCAGTCCATCGAACGCGCGGTGATCACATCACCGTTGTCGCCCAGGTACACCGCGCGCGTGCAGGCCAGTGCCGGTGTGATCGCGGCGGCCAGCGCCATGGCCAGCATCGCCCTTCCCTTCCACTTCATCCGTGCCATATCACTACGCTCCTTTCCCCGTGGTCCATGGATCTGACCCGATCCAAGGTGACACAGGGGTGAAGCCTCAGCGCACGAAGCGGTCGTGCAGCCAGAAGCCCAACAGCATCGCGGGTACGAACCACAGCGCTTCGCGCGATGCCACCGCCAGCCCCGCGATGGCCGGTCCGGGGCAGTAACCAGCCCATCCCCAGCCGATACCGAACAGCGCGGCGCCCAGCAGCAGGCGCGCATCGACATCACGTGCGGTGGGCAGCTGGAAGCGGGCCGCATACCCGGGACGCGCGCGTCGCAGCACCCAGCGCTGCCCGACCGCACTGACCAGCAGCGCCGAGGCCAGCACCCACATCAACGTCGGATCAAAATCACCGGCGACATCGAGGAAGCCGAGCACGCGACGCGCGTCGGTCATCCCGGAAAGCGCCAGCCCAGCGCCAAACAGCACACCGGCCGCAGCGGCGGCCCATAGTGCGCGACTCATGCCAGCCCTCCGCCGTGCCGGATCAGGAACGTGGTCAGCATTGCGCAGGCCATGAACACCAGCACTGCCAGCAGCGAACGCTTCGAGCCGCGGGCCATGCCACAGACGCCATGACCACTGGTACAACCACTGCCCAGGCGCGTGCCGAAGCCCACCAGCAGGCCGGCGCAGATCAACTGCCAGGCCGGCAAGGCATCGCGCAACAGCACGCGTGGCGAGGCCTCGGGCAACGCCTGCCACCACAGCACCAGCCCCGCTGCTGTGAGCAGGCCCAGCAGGAATGCCCAGCGCCAGCCGCGCTCGCCTTCTGCTGCGCGCAGGCTGCCCGCGGCGATCCCACTGATACCCGCCACGCGCCCGACAGTGGCGAGCAGCAACACCGCGGCGGCGCCGATCAGCGCTCCGCCAGCCACCGCGGTCCATGGCAGGTTCATGCCCTGCCCTCTTTCACGCCGCTCATGGGATTGCCCTTTGATTTAGATTTATCTAAATTAGACACTTCTAAACAAAAAGGTCAACCATGGCCCGCACCCCGCTCGACAGCGCCGCCATGGCCGAACACGCCGCCGAGGCTGCAACGCTGCTTAAGAGCCTGGCCCATCCTGCGCGGCTGCGCGTGCTGTGCCGACTGGTGGAAGGCGAAGCGCCGGTGCCGGAACTACAGGCGCTGACCGGGCTCAGTGCATCGGCGCTGTCGCAGCATCTGGCGGTGCTGCGCGAACTGGATATCGTGGCGACCCGCCGCCAGGCGCAGGCCATCCACTACCGCGTGGTCGATGGCCCGGCGCTGGGTGTACTGAAGGCGTTGCATGCCGCCTACTGTGGTGGCGATCCACGCTGAGCCTGTGGTTCGGGGTCAGCCGACGTGAAGGACCGGCTGCACCACCCTGTCGAGCAGGTCCACCGGCGTCGGCGCGGAACGATCGCCCTGCAGTGCGCGGGTAAAGCCGGACCAGTCACTGGCAGACAGCTGACGCAACAGCGCCGCCTCCACCGGCAGCGCGCGCATCGACCAGTACGGGAACTGGCGCTGGCCCAGCCGGCCGCGCGCCAGCTCGACGATGTCGATATGGCTGCCCGCCTGCAGGATGCGCTCATACACCGAATCGATGCCGTCCGGTGGTCCCTCGATGTACTGCAGGAAACGGTCACCGTCATGCAGCAGCACGCCGGTCACCCCGGCCAGCTTGTTGAAGCGTGCCGCATCCTCGACCAATACATGCAGGCGTTCGGCGGAAAGATCCGGCAGCACCTTGCTGACGTAGGCGATGGCACGCAATGGCATGGAGCTTCCTTGGCAACGTGAGTCGCCACGGTAGCAGTTGCGGACGAGCCCGTCTCAGTATCCGGAAACGTTTGCTGAAGAATTCAGCTTGCAGCCGCCAGCGCCCCGTCATTGCGCCTTGGCAACAACGCCTCGAACACCACCTGCCCTGCTTCGTTGCGGGCACCTATACGGCCTCCATGCGCCCGCACGAACTGATCGACGATGTACAGGCCGAGGCCAAGTCCATTGCTCTGGTGGAAGCTGGCCTTGAACGGTTCGAACAGGCGCGGCAGCAGCGCCGCATCTATCTCACCGGCATTGCGCACCCGCAGCAGCACGTTGCGCGGGTCACGGCCATCCACCTCGACCTGTGCCTCGTTGCCATGCGTCAGTGCATTGCCGATCAGGTTTGCTGCAACCTGTCCCAGTCGATCCAGGTCGCCCTGAAGCTGCGTATCGCCGTGTGTATCCAGTCGGATCCGGCCTGCACCATGCGCACTGCCCACCTCCGCCACCACCGCGCGGGTGACCTCGGCCAGATCGCAGGTACTGGCCTGCAGGCGCAGGCCGCCGCTGCGGATCCGAGAGAAGTCCAGCAGCTGCTCCACCATCCGCGCCATGCGCAGGGTGCTGGCCTCCAGATACTGCAGCGTCTGCTGCGCACCCGCGTTGCCTTGCGGAAGGTCCAGCGCCAGCTTGTCGGCGCACAGCAGGATCGCCGACAGCGGCGTACGCAGGTCGTGGGTCAGTACCGCAGCCATCGTCTCGTTGAGCTTGAGCGCGCGCTCCAGCGCCTCGTTGCGCGCCTTCAGCAACTGCCGTTGCTGGTACAGCTCGATGAAGACGTTGACCTTGCTCAGGATCACCTGCGGCGCCACCGGCTTGTGCAGGAAATCCACCGCGCCGGTTTCGTAGCCCTTGAACGCGCGCACCGGATCATCCGGCGAGGCGGTCAGGAATATGATCGGTACCGTGCGGCTGCGATGCGAACCGCGCATCAGCTCGGCCAGGGTGAAGCCATCGATCTCCGGCATGTGCACGTCCAGCAGGGCCAGCGCGACCTCATGCTCCAGCAGCAGCTCCAGCGCCTGCGCGCCGGAACCGGCCAGCAGCAGATTCACGCCCTCGCGCTGCAGCAGCGCCTGCATGGCCACCAGGTTCTGCGGCACGTCATCGACGATCAGCAGGTTGACCGGGGACTGCGACTGCGCAGGGTCCGGTGGCAGCAGGTTCATGCAAACAACTCCTTCAGGCGACGACACATCAGTTCAAGGGGCAGCACGGCATCGGCGCCAGCGTGCTGCAGGGCGGAGGCCGGCATCATCGATGCCTCGGCCTCCTCGGGACATTGCAGCCAGGCGCGGCCGCCAGCGGCGCGCACGGCGGCCACCCCTTCGCTGCCGTCACTGCTCGCACCGGTCAGCAGCAGCGCCAGCACCTGCGGACCAAACACCGCAGCGGCCGATTCAAACAGCGGGTCGATGGCCGGGCGCGAGAACAGCACTGGCGCATCCACCGACAACGCCACCGCGCCGGCGTCCTCCACCAGCAGGTGATAGTCCGGCGGGGCGAACGTCACCGTGCCGGGCTGCAGCGGCTGCTTGTCTTCCGCCTCGCGCACCGGCAGCGCGCAGTAGGGCGCCAGCACTTCGGCAATGCGGCTGGTACGGTCTCGCGGCAGGTGCAGCACGGCCAGCACCGGCGCCGGCAACCGGGCCGGAAGTGCGCCGAGTACCACCTGCAGCGCGGCAACACCTCCCGCGGAGGCGCCGACCACCAGCACCGCAGGGCGAGCCTGCACCGCCATCAGGCAACCTTCCGGTACAGGCGATGCTCGCGCGAACAGACCGCGAAGGCATCGTGGTGGCGCCCGAACTGCAGCGACTCCTTGCTACCCAGGCCGAGGAATCCGCGGTGCACCAGCGCCTCCCGGAACAGGCCCACGGCCCGGTCCTGAAGATCACGGTTGAAATAGATCAATACGTTGCGGCACGACACCAGGTGCACTTCGGAGAACACGGTATCGGTGGCCAGGCTGTGGTCGGCGAACACCACGTTGCGGCGCAGCTGACGGTCGAACACCGCGCCATCGTAGGCCGTGGCGTAGTAGTCGGACAGCGACGCGGTGCCACCGGCGGCCAGGTAGTTGCGGCTGAACTGGGCCATCCGGTCGATGCCATAGGCACCCGCCTCGGCGGTGGCCAACGCGGCCGGATTGATGTCGGTGGCATAGACGATGCTGCGATCAAGCAGGCCTTCCTCATGCAGCAGGATCGCCAGTGACCACACTTCCTCGCCGGTGCTGCAACCGGCCACCCACAGTTTCACCGACGGATAGGTGCGCAGCACCGGCACCACCTGTTCGCGCAGCTCACGGAAATAGGCGGGGTCACGGAACATCTCCGAGACCTGCACGGTGAAAAACTGCATGGCCTGGGCGAACAGCTCCGGCTCATGCAGCAGGCGATGCTGCAGGTCCGCCAGGCGCTCGCACTCGTAACGCTGCATGGCCTGGCGGATGCGCCGGCGCAGCGACGACACCGCATAGCTGCGGAAGTCGTAGTGGTAGCGCTGGTACAACGCCTCCAGCAACACCTTCAGTTCCAGATCGAACAGCGCCTGCTCGTTCATTGCCGCGAGCACCAGACCCGGCACAGCGAGACCAGCTTGTCGACATCGATCGGCTTGGCGATGTAGTCATTGGCACCGGCCTGCAGGCAACGTTCGCGGTCGTCCGGCATGGCCTTGGCGGTCAGCGCAATGATCGGCAGGTCCTGCAAGTGGCGCTGCGCGCGGATCTCGCGCATCGCGGCCAGGCCGTCCTTCTCCGGCATCATGATGTCCATCAGCACCAGGTCGACCTCGCGCTCAGCCAGGCGATCCACCGCCTCCTGGCCGTTGCGCGCGATCTCCAACGTCACGCCCAGCGGCTCGAGCACGCTGGACAGCGCGAAGATGTTGCGCACGTCATCCTCGGCCAGCAGCACGGTACGGCCATCGAGCACGGTATCGCGGCGGCGTGCCTCGCGCAGCAGGCGCTGCTGGTCGCTGGGTAGGCTGGCCTCGACGCTGTGCAGGAACAGGGTCACCTCGTCCAGCAGTCGCTCCGGGGAGCGCGCGCCCTTGATGATGATGCTCTTCGAGTAGCGTCGCAGACTCTGCTCTTCCTCGCGGCTGAGCGCACGGCCGGTGTAGACGATCACCGGCGGGAAGCCGACGTCATCGTTGCTGGCCATATGCTCGAGCAGGTCGTAACCGCTGCCATCCGGCAACGACAGATCCATCACCATGCAATCGAAGGTAACCGTGCTGAGCTGTTCCAGCGCGCCGGCGAGAGTACCGACGGCGACAATCTGCAGTTGCTCGCGGCCCAGCAGCAGCTCCAGGTTGCGGCGCAGCTCGCTGTCGTCCTCGACGATCAGCAGGCGCCGCACATCGCGCCGGCTGGTCTGTTCCAGCTGCTCGATGGCCGCTGCCAGTCGCTCACGTGTGGTCGGCTTGATCGCGAAGCCGATCGCGCCCAACTCGCGCGCGACCTGGCTGCGATCCATCGCCGAAACCACATGCACCGGGATGTGGCGCGTGTCCGGATTGCGCTTCAGCCGCTCCAGCACGCTCAGACCGGAAACGTCGGGCAGGCCGATATCGAGCAGGATGCCGTTCGGACGCAGCTCGGCGGCCAGCGCCAGGGCCTCTTCGGCCGTACTGGCTACCACGCAGTCGAAGTCCAGCTCATGGGCCAGTGACACAAGCGCCTCGGCGAAGGTGGTGTCATCCTCCACTGCGAGGATCAGCCGACCGGCGCGCTGGCGCCGGCCCCGGTCATCCGCCACGCTCGCAACTGCCATCGACACAGCAGCGGGGGGCACAGCCGCAGGCGCAGCCACAACACGAGCGGGCGCCGGTGCTGCCACTGGCAACGGAACAGCTTCCGTCGCCATCGCCGGGAGAGCTTCGGACGCCGGCGCACCCTGCAGCGGCAGCTCAAGAATGAAGCAGCTGCCGCGTCCCGGCTCGCTGTCAACCTGGATGCTGCCGCCCATGCGCTCGGCCAGGTCGCGCGAGATCGACAGGCCCAGGCCGGTGCCGCCGTAGCGGCGACGCGTGCTGCCATCGGCCTGGCGGAACGCCTCGAAGATGACCGGCAGCTGCTCGCGGGCAATGCCGATGCCGGTATCACAGACATCGAAACGCACGCGCCCATTGCCGCCAGCGCGCACGTGCAGGCTGACCTTGCCGTGCTCGGTGAACTTCAGGGCATTGGCCAGCAGGTTCTTCAGGATCTGCTGCAGGCGCTGGTTGTCGGCCACCAGTTGGGTCGGTGCCATCGCATCGGCCTCGATCTGCAGGGCCAGGCCCTTCTGCCGCGCCATCGGCTCGAAGGTCTCACGCAGGCGCTGCAGTACGCTGCCCGTCACCACCACTTCATCGGCCAGCTCGACGTGGCCGGCCTCGATGCGCGACAGGTCCAGGATGTCATTGATCAGCGCCAGCAGATCGTTGTTGGACGACAGGATCGCGCGGGCATACTTCACCTGCTCTTCGGTCAGCGTGCCGTCCTTGTTGTCAGCCAGCAGCTTGGCCAGGATCAGCGAGCTGTTCAGTGGCGTGCGCAGCTCGTGCGACATGTTGGCGAGGAACTCGGACTTGTAACGCGAGGTGGCAGCCAGCTCATTGCTGTTGCGGACCAACTGCCCCTGCGCAACCAGCAGCGCCTGCTTCTGTGCCTCCAGTTCATGGGTACGCTCTTCCAGCTGGACATTGCTCTGCTCCAGCTCGGCTTGCTGCTCTTCCAGATGGCTCTGCGACTGCAACAGGCTGCGGCTCTGCTCTTCCAGCTCCTCGTTGGCCACGCGCAGCTCTTCCTGCTGGGCCTGCAGTTCTTCGCCCTGACGCTGCGATTCTTCCAGCAGGACCACCAGCTGCGCCCTCAGCAATGACGCGCGCAGGGCCATGCCGATGGTCTCGGCGCAGCGCTCCAGCAGTTCGTCGTCCAGGCCCTGCTGGTCACCGATGCGCGCCCGGCCCAGCTCGATGACACCCACCACGCTGCCATCGCTGTTGATCGGCGCCAGGATGCGTTCGCGCACCGGCAACCGGCCCAGGCTGGTCTGCAGTTCGAGCACAGCTGCCTCGTCGCCGTGCAGGTGACGGATGCGCTCATCACGCGCGACCTGCCCGGCCAGCCCTTCCTGCAACGACAACGAGGCGGGTGTGCCGGATGGCAGCGCCATGCCACCGGTGAGCTGCAGCCGTCCGCCCTCCAGCCGATAGACCGCCCCTACGTCGGCGCGCAGCTGCTCCGCCAGGCGGGTCACCGCCGCGTCGGCGATCTGCTCCGGGCCCAGGTCGCCGCGCAGGCTCATCGCCACTGCATTCTCGGCTTCCTGCAGCCACAACGCCCGCATCGCCTGGCGCCGGGCCTGGATCGCTCGGGAAACAATCAGCGCGATCATCAGGAATGCGCCGCCGCCGATGCTGCGATTGACAAACGAGAATGCCGAGTTCGAGCTGGCCGGTGCAACGTTATAGCCGACAATCAACAGAATGCAGGCGAGCACCGCCACGATGAATGGAGCCCGCGCACTGCGCTGGAACACCGTCACGCCCACGGCAAGGAAGTAAGCCAGCCATACCGCGTAGCCCAGCGGCACCACCAGCTCCAGTGCAATGGTCGCGCCCAGCAGCACAGCAGAGGTCATCCAGATCCAGCGGTCACGCGTGGTCGCACCAGGACGCATGCAGGTCGGCTCCAGTAGACAAAAAGGTGGGTGATGGTACTCCGTGTCGTATTCAGCCGCACAGGACCATTGGCACGTGCCGCGCCTCCACACCGCCTTCACACTTGAATGCCTAGCTTCACGTCCCTCACAGGGGTAACACTTATTTGTACGTGGACGCTGATGCCTCTACGACGTCCGTGCTGACGGACCCTTCTCGCCAACTGCGACTGCTGATCGACAGCGTGCGCGACCATGCGCTGTACCTGCTTGATCCTGATGGCATCGTCTGCAGCTGGAACCCGGGCGCGGAGCGCATCAAGGGCTATTCAGCCGATGAAGTGGTCGGCACGCACTTTGGCCGTTTCTATCTGGCTGCCGATCGCGAAGCCGGGGAACCGCAGCGCTTGCTCCGCCTCGCAGCGCAGCAGGGCCACGTCGCCAGTGAAGGCTGGCGAGTGCGCCGCGATGGCTCGTCTTTCCGTGCCAGCGTGGTCATCGAGCCGGTCGTCGAAGCGGGCGAGCTACTCGGCTTCGTCAAGATCACCCGCGACATCACCGAGCAGTGGCAGGCACAGCGGTTGCTGCGTGATGCCCAGCGCGCGCTGCGCAATACCCAACAGTTCGAGACCGTCGGCCGCCTCAGCCGCGGGCTGTCGCACGAGTTCAACAATCTGCTGACCACCATTGGCAATGCGCTGGACCTGCTGTCCCTGCGCGTGAACGGTGACGATGCACGTGCCGCCGAACTGCTTGATGCGGCGCAGACTGCGACCGATCGCGGTGCGCTGCTGACCCGCCAGCTGTTGGCCTTCAGCACCGGGCAGACCCTGATCCGCGAACCACTGGATATCAATGCGCTGATACGGCAGTGGCTGCCGGACCTGCAACGCGCCTGCCCGCCCACGGTGGTGCTGGATGCCCAGCTGGCGCCCGGCCTGCCTGCGATCAACACCGATGCGCTGCAGCTGCAGACGGCGCTGGCCAATCTGGTCGCCAATGCCGCAGATGCTACCCTTGAAGGCGGCCGCATCCTGATCGGCACCGCGCTGGAGCATCGCCTCGACCCGGATGCGGACTCCACGCTGCAACGTGGCTATGTCACCCTCAGCGTCTGCGATGAGGGCCACGGGATGGCGGCCGACATCGCCGAACGGGCTACCGAACCGTTCTTCACCACCAAGGACATCGGCAAAGGCAGCGGCCTGGGCCTGAGCCAGGTGTTCGGATTCACTACCCAGAGCGGCGGCTTCGTCGACGTGTCCACCACGCCCGGTGTCGGCACCACGGTCAGCCTGCTGCTTCCCGCAATGGAGGAACCTGCCCATGACCGATGACCCGATCCGCGTATTGATGGTGGAGGATCAGACCGATCTTCGCGAAATGATCGGCCTGGCCCTGCGCGATTTCGGCATCGACGTGGCCACGACCGCCGATGCACACGAAGCGGCCGCCCTGTTGAAGGGTGAAGCACGCTTCGACGTGGTGTTCAGCGACATCAGCATGCCCAACGGCATGTCCGGCATCGAACTCAGCGAACACGTGGCCCGCGATCAACCGCAGGCGCGGATGATCCTGTCATCCGGCTACGCCCGCTCGCAGCTGCCGCCGCTACCCGAGCAGGTTGAGTTCCTGCCCAAGCCCTATCGCCTGCGCCAGCTGGTGGAGCTGTTGAAACAGGCGTGAGGCCTGCCCAGCTGCGTGGGCAGCACGACGGTCACCCTTTCATCGCACCATGACGGAACGAGGCCAGCAGCGTGGACGCTGCAGATGCCGGTGCCATGCGACCGCGCGCAAGCGACCAGGTGATGCCGTAGAAGCAGGTCCAGTAAAAGTCCGCCAGCCACACCGCGCTGAACTCGACGTTGAACACACCGGCCTTCTGGCCATCCAGGAAAAACGCCTCGAAGCGATCGCCGATCGGTGCCCAGCGCTCTGGCAGCAGATGCAGGTCACCCTGCCGCTGCTGCTCTTCCATCATCCTCGCGAACACCAGGGTCACCAGCTCCCAATCGGCGAGCAGCGTGGTGGTGACCTGCTCCAGCACGTGCTGCGCATCAGCGCCCTTGTCGAACCAGCTGGCCGCTGCCTCCAGGCGCTCGAAGCCCGCGGCGAACAACGCCTCGTCGATCGCCTCGCGGGTCGGCGCGAACCGGTACAGGGTGGCGCGACTGATGCCGGCCCCCCTCGCCAGCTCGCTGAGCGTGCAGCGCGGATGACTGACCAGGGTGGCCGCCAGGGCGTGGTGCAGGTCGCGGCGTGGGCGGGCGGTGGCGGGTCGCATGAAAGGGTCGGAAACCGGGAATACGGCCACGCTAGCATGAATCATCAATTAATAAACTGAATCAAAAGTGATTCATCCGAATCGCAGATGCGCTACAAGGGAGCTGCGTCCGGTGCACCCGGGTCGGTGCATGGCAGGGAACGCGTCACAGGCATCGAAGGAGAAAGGCCATGCTGCATCCCCTACGCGATATCGCTGTGCTGTTCGATGCCAGCGACACCGGACAACGCGTACTGAACATCGCCTCCCACTTGGCGCAGGCACAGCAGGCGCATCTGGTCGCAGTGTCCACTGCCCAGCATCCCACCGACATCGCCAACGGGTTCGCGCGTGGCGCCGGCATTGCCGCAGCGCTCGATCATGAAGCGCGCGCCGACGCGGCCTGTACCGCGCAGTTGATGCAGAACCTGCGTGCCGTGTCCGAACCACTGCAGATCAGCACCGAGCTACGCATCGTTTCGGATTATCTGGGCGGTGCCGACCTGGCCCTGCAATCGCTGTACTGCGACCTGATCATCGCCGGCTATCCGCACACGCCCGGCGCCCCCAGCGGCTGGCGGCCCCTGGGCACGCTGCGCCAGACCGGCGTGCCAATGCTGCTGGTGCCTCCACACTGGCGCGGTGAACAGGTCGGTCGTCGCATCGTGGTGGCCTGGAATGCCAGCAAACAGGCGCGTCGCGCGGTGGCCGATGCGCTGCCGCTGCTCGCCCGTGCACAGGCCGTGCACCTGCTGATGGTCGACACGCCCAAGACCGAAGGCGCACCCGGTACCGAGATGGCCCAGCATCTGGCGCGGCACGGCGTTGAAGTGGAAGTACAGGCGATCAACTCGAGCCAGGGCGGCATCGCCGCAACCATCCGCCAGCACGTGCTGGACGCCGAAGCCGATCTGCTGGTTCTGGGCCCCTACAGCCGCAGCCGGGTGGTGGAGCGCGTGCTTGGCGGGGTCACCGAGGATCTGCTGGCCGAAGTGCCGGCGCCGCTGTTCGTATCGCACTAGTCCCGCCCTGCCCCGCTCGGCGGTAGCCGGTCAGCGATTGACCGGTATGTCGCCGGAAATACCGGCACAGGTACGACGCATCCTCGAACTGCAGGCGATCGGCAATGCGTCCGATCGGCAACTCGCTGTACGTGAGCAGCGCCTTGATCTCCAGCACCACCTGGCGGTCGATCAACGCCTTCGGCGTTTCATCGAAGCATTCGCGGGTGAGCTGCGAGAGATAGAACGGGGTGATGCACAGCGCCTCCGCATAGGACTGCACGTCACGCTGGCGCGTGCTGCGCTGGCCCACCAGCTCCCAGAAGTTCCAGGCCAGGCGCTCGCGCCGGCTGACCTGTGCCGGCACCCGCTTCTGCTTCGGCAGCAGCGTGGCCATCTTCAGGAAGAAGCTCTGCAGCAGATTGCGCAGCATCACATGGCGGTGCCGTCCGCCGTTGTGCTGCGCGTCCATCATCAGCTGCAGCCAGCCCTGCAGCAGCGGCAGATCCAGCGCTGACGGCCGACAGTGCGGCTGTTCGTGCAGGAACTGGAACAGCGCATTGGGCAGTACATAAGCCACCTCCGACGCCAGCGCCTTGGGCATCAGGCAGACCACGGCCAGAAAGCCGCGTGAGCGCTGCCGCAGCAGCGCCAGCGTGTCCTCGGCCAGCACCAGCACATCGTGCCGTTGCATCGCCACCTCGCGGAAGTTCAGTGCAAAGCGTGCGCACCCCGATACGCATACCAGTACCGCCAGATAGGCGTGGCCGAACGACAACGGGACGCCCTGCCCCTCGGCCAGCGTGCTGACCTCCAGGCGCATGGATTCGTCCTGATCCAGAAGCTGGGGTATGCGGTCCATGGGCCCTTCCGGCTGGATTCCGGGGCACAGCATAGCGGCCCTCGGCATTGAGTTGTCAAAAGTACCGGAATCATCAAGGTCCCGCCCTGTGCCCGCGATGCGCCGGAACTTAGCCTCTGCACTCTCTTTCTGTACCTGGAACGGCCACGCGAACTGCCATGCAGCTGCACACTGAACGCCTGATCCTGCGCCCCTGGCGCGACACCGATGCCGCCGATCTGTACGAGTACGCCCGCGACCCGCGCGTCGGGCCGATCGCCGGCTGGCCGGTGCACGCCAGCGTCGAGGAAAGTACCGAAATCATCCGCACTGTCTTCAACCGGCCGGAGGTTTACGCCCTGCAGAGCCGCGAGGACGGCCACGCGATCGGCTGTGTCGGCATCCTGATCGGCGCTGACAGCAATTTCGAGATCAGCAATCGAGAGGGTGAGATCGCCTACTGGATCGGCGTCCCGTACTGGGGCCGCGGGCTGGTCCCCGAAGCGGTGCGCGAAGTGATGCGACACGCCTTCATGCAGCTGGAACTGGACGCACTGTGGTGCGGCTACTTCGCTGACAACCTGCAATCGCTCAGCGCACAGAGCAAATGCGGTTTTCAGCATCACCATACCGAAGTGGACAAGTTCAACAGCTTTCTCGGCGACTACCGCACCGAGCACATCAGCCGCATCACCCGCGAGCAGTGGTTTGCCCTGCAGGCCGCCACACCGGCCTGAGCGGTCTCAGCCCGCCATGTGCTGCATGAATAGAAGTTCTGGCGTCGAGGACGCGTCGACCTGCTGGAAACCGAGGTCGCGATACAGGGCAACGGCGGCTGCGTTGTCACGATAGACGCGCAGGGTGAGGCGTTGCATACCGTCTTCGCGCAGCGCCTGTTCCCCCAGGGACTGCATGAGCAGCCGGCCAAGGCCGCGCCCGCGCGCCAATGGCGAAACAATGATGCGGCCCAGGTGTGCGGTGCAGGCGTCGGTCATCCAGTACTGGCCAAAGCCAAGGCACTGGCCCTGCTCGTCCAGCAGCGCCCAGCCCGGCCGCAACCCGAGTTCGAGCACCTGCGCGAACCGTTCCGACGGTAAGGGAAACGGCACACCGGGGCCTGCCCAGCGCTGGGTGGCCTCGGCGGAATCAAGCCAATCGGCGATGGTGGCGTAGTGCGGAGGCTGGACAGGGCAAAGGCTCGGCTTCATGACGCTCATGGTGCGCCATTTGCACCGGGCAGACACGCTGCACGGTGGCGCTTGAGTTTTGTCATAGGACAATAAACAATTCCAGGCGTCCAGACGCCACGCCCCAAGCGCGGTAGCACCCAGCCCACCCCAGATTCGGGAGATCCCATGTTCAAAGGCCTCAGCGCGTTTCCACTTACGCCCCTCTCTGAATCCAACATCGACTTTCGGGCATTTGCGGGATTGGTCGAGCGCCTGGCCGATTCCGGAGTTGACTCGATGGGCGTGCTTGGCTCCACCGGCAGCTATGCCTATCTGGAGAAGCGTGAACGCAAGCGCGTGCTGCGCGAGGCCCTGGCCCACGCAGGAGGCGTACCGGTCATCGCTGGCATCGGCGCACTACGCACCCGGGATGTGCTGGAGCTGGCCCTGGATGCCGAAGATGCGGGTGCCGCAGGCCTGCTGCTCGCGCCCGTGTCCTACCAGCCCCTGAAGGATCATGAGGTGCAAGCGCTGTTTGAAACCATCTGTGCGGCGGTGCGCACGCCGATCTGCGTCTATGACAACCCAGGCACCACGCACTTCCGCTTCACCGATGCACTGCATGGCCGGATTGCCGCGCTGCCCAACATCGCTTCGATCAAGATTCCGCGCCTTGCTGATGATCCGGCCGATGCGGCCGCGCGTGTTGCGGCACTCCGTGCGTGCGTTCCCGCACATGTGACGTTGGGCGTCAGTGGTGACGCATCTGCGGTGCGTGGACTACTGGCGGGGTGCGATGGCTGGTATTCGGTGACCGCCGGGCTGTTCCCCGAGGTTGCGCTGCAGATCACGCGGGCCGTGGGTAGCGGCGATGCGGAGGGCGCTATTGCCCTGTCTGCGCGGCTGGCACCGCTTTGGTCACTGTACGACCGGTTCGGCGGGATTCGCGTCATGGCCTGCTCGGCGGCGCTGCTGGGGCTGTGCGGCGAGGACTGCCTGCCACTGCCGTTGCAGGGGCTGCGTGATGGCGAGCGGGAAGAGGTCGCGACGGTGCTGGGCGGGCTCGGGTTACGGTGAAACCCCGGCGAGCACCTGTCAGGAGGCTGCAGCGGATGGTGACCCCGGCCCGATTCGAACGGGCGACCTTCCCCTTAGGAGGGGGACGCTCTATCCAGCTGAGCTACGGGGCCATGCAGCCGGGAAGTTTACAGGTAAGCGCCCCTGCCCTCCAAGCGTTCGTGTTCCATCGCATTTTACTGGCGCGTTGCACCATGGCTGTGCGGGTTGCTCTGCTACCATCGGCGGCTCAGTTCATCGCGTCCCCCACCTGCCCGCGATGGCACCAAACAACGTAACGAAATACAGGAGTCTGCATGTCTTCCGAGCTGCTCAAGTCCCTTGGCCTGGACGCGATCAACGCTGGCACGTACCTGGGCAACGGGGAGTGGTCGAGCGCGACCAGCGGTGAGCTGATCACCCCGGTCAACCCGACCACCGGCGAGCCGATCGCGCAGGTCCGCGCGACCACCGAGGCCGAGTACGACACCGTCGTCGCCCGCGCCCAGGAAGCCTTCAAGGTCTGGCGTACCACGCCGGCGCCGCGCCGCGGTGAAGCCGTGCGCCTGTGCGGTGAAGCACTGCGCAAACACAAGGACGCGCTGGGTTCGCTGGTCGCCCTGGAAATGGGCAAGAGTAAGCCGGAAGGCGATGGCGAGGTGCAGGAGATGATCGACATCGCCGATTTCGCCGTGGGCCAGAGCCGCATGCTGTACGGCTACACCATGCATTCCGAGCGCCCCGGCCACCGCATGTACGAGCAGTACCACCCGCTGGGCCTGGTCGGCATCATCTCGGCCTTCAACTTCCCGGTCGCGGTGTGGAGCTGGAATGCATTCCTGGCCGCCATCTGTGGCGACGTGTGCATCTGGAAGCCGTCCAACAAGACGCCGCTGACCGCCATCGCTTCGATGAAGATCTGCAACGACGCTCTTCGCGAAGCCGGTTTCCCGGACATCTTCTTCCTGATCAACGATGCCGGTACCGCGCTGTCGGAAAAGATGGTCGATGACCGTCGCGTGCCGCTGATCAGCTTCACCGGCTCGACCCAGGTTGGCCGCACCGTCAACGAGAAGGTCGCGCGTCGCCTCGGCCGCTGCCTGCTGGAGCTGGGTGGCAACAACGCCATCATCCTGGACGAAACCGCCGACCTGAAGCTGGCCGTGCCGGGCATCGTGTTCGGCGCGGTCGGTACCGCCGGCCAGCGCTGCACCACCACCCGCCGCCTGATCGTGCACCGCTCGATCTACGCCGACGTGCTGGCCACCCTGGTCAAGGCCTACAAGCAGGTGGAAGGCAAGATCGGCGACCCGACCGACGCCGCCAACCTGATGGGCCCGCTGAACAGCGATGGCGCCGTGCAGCAGTTCCTCGATGCCATCGCCCAGGCCAAGGCCGCCGGCGGCACCATCGAAACTGGTGGTACCCGCATCGATCGCGCTGGCAACTTCGTGCTGCCGGCGATTGTCTCCGGCCTGAAGAACAGCGACGCCGTGGTTCAGCATGAGACCTTCGCGCCGATCCTGTACGTGATGCCGTACGACACCATCGACGAAGCCATCGACATGCAGAACGGCGTGCCGCAGGGCCTGTCGTCCTCCATCTTCACCGCCAACCTGAAGACCGCCGAGAAGTTCCTGTCGGCGGCCGGCAGCGACTGCGGCATCGCCAACATCAACATCGGCACGTCCGGTGCGGAAATCGGCGGCGCGTTCGGTGGCGAGAAGGACACCGGCGGTGGCCGCGAGTCCGGCTCGGATGCGTGGAAGGTCTACATGCGCCGCCAGACCAACACCATCAACTACTCCGATTCGCTGCCGCTGGCCCAGGGCATCAAGTTCGATCTGTGATGGCAACGGATCCGGCCACGTCCGTGGGTCAGAGCCCCTCCGGGGATCTGACCCAAGAGAAGGGTCGGATCCCCGCAGGGGCTCCGATCCTCGATTTCACCGGCCGCCGTGTGTTGATCGCCGGCGGCAGCAAGGGCATCGGTCGTGAAATGGCGCTGGCGTTTGCCGGCGCCGGTGCGCAGGTTTCGGTCTGCGCCCGAGGCCAGGTCGGTCTGGATGCACTGCGCGCCGATGCGCGGGCGCAGAACTTCGAACTGCATACGTTCTCCGCCGATCTGGCCGACGCTGGCCAGATCCAGGCTTGGCTGCAAACAGCCGCCGACACACTCGGCGGCATCGACGTGCTGGTCAACAACGCCACCGGCTATGGCATGGCCGACGACGAGGATGGCTGGGCGGCCAGCCTGCAGATCGATCTGATGGCCGCCGTTAGGGCCTCGCGCCTGGCCCTGCCCTGGCTGCGTGCGTCCAGTGACGCCTGCATTCTCAATCTCTCTTCGATTGCCGCGCAGCAGCCGCGTCCCGGTGCTGCGCCCTACGCCGCCGCCAAGGCCGCGCTGTCGCACTACACCACCTCGCAGGCACTGGCGCTGGCCAAGGATCGGATCCGGGTCAATGCCATCGCACCGGGTTCGATCGAGTTCGATGACGGCCTCTGGGACCGCCGCCGCACCGAAGATCCCGCCCTGTACCACGGTACGCTGGCGAAGATTCCGTTCGGCCGCTTCGGCCACCCGCGCGAGATCGCCGATGCCGCCCTGTTCCTGTGCTCGCCGCTGGCGCGCTGGGTCACCGGCAGCGTGCTCAACGTGGATGGCGGCCAGGTGTTGATGGGCTGACACCGGCATACCTGTAGCTGCCAACCTTGGTTGGCATGCCTTTCGTCGACCAAGGTCGACGCCTACCATCGTATCCTCCGGGCATGGGATTGCCAGGGCAGAGGCACTATCATGTGCACACTGCCAAGGAGGACCCCGATGAGCGTGGCACCCCGACAGACAAGCGCCCTGGCCGTGGTCAGCCTGGTCATGGGCATCGCCAGCTGGACCGTCCTGCCCTTCGTGGCCAGCATCGTGGCCATCATCACCGGGCACATGGCCCGCGCCGAGATCCGCCGCCGCCCGCATGAGCTGGAAGGCGATGGCCTGGCCGTCACCGGCCTGGTACTGGGCTGGGTGATGGTCGGCGCGGTGATCGCCGCCATCCTGGTCTTCATCCTGTTCTTCGGCGGCCTGGCCTGGCTCGCTGCGATGTCGAACTGAGCGCCATGACCGCCTCCGACAGCACTGAACGCTTCAGCAGCCGCGTCGCCGATTACGTCCGCTACCGGCCCGATTACCCGCCGGCCCTGCTGGACTGGCTGCACGGCCCGATGGGTGTCAACCGCGAGGCGCTGGTCGCCGATATCGGCGCCGGCACCGGCATTTCCAGCCGCCAGTTCCTGGCCAGCGGTCATCCCGTTGTTGCGGTTGAGCCCAATGCGGCCATGCGGGGCGCGGCTGAGCAATGGCTGGTACCGCAGTACCCACGGTTCCGCGCGGTCGACGGCCGCGCCGAGGCCACCGGACTGGCCGATGCCAGCATTGATCTGGTCAGCGTCGCGCAGGCCTTCCACTGGTTCGATACCGTGGCGGTGCGCGCCGAATGGCAGCGCATCCTGCACCCCGGCGGCCAAGCGCTGATCTACTGGAATTCGCGCCTGCTCGATGCCAGCCCGTTCCTGGTCGGCTACGAACAGCTGCTGCTGGACTACGGCACCGACTACTCCGCCGTGGCCGAGCGCTACCAGGACGATGCCACCATGCAGGCCTGGTTCGGCCCCGGCCTGCGCGGCATGGTCGAGCTGCCGAACGTACAGCATCTGGACTTCGATGCCCTGCGCGGGCGCCTGCTGTCCTCCTCCTATGCTCCCCAATCCGGTCATCCGCGCCACGCGTCGATGATCGATGCTCTGCAGGACCTGTTCGCCGCCCACGCGGTCGACGGCCAGGTTGCTTTTGAATATCGAACCCGAGCCTTCCTCGGCACGCTGGACTGAACCGACGCATGTATTCGCTTGCCCGCCCCTTCCTGTTCTCGCTCGACGCCGAGCGCGCCCACGGCCTCGGCCTGTCCGCACTGGACCTGGCCTATCGCACCGGCACCACGCCGCTGCTGGCCGCACGCATCGCGCCGATGCCCAGCACGGTGTTCGGGCTGACCTTCCCCAATCCGGTCGGCCTGGCCGCCGGCCTGGACAAGAACGGCGAGCACATCGATGCGCTGTTCGCGCTGGGTTTCGGCTTCGTCGAGATCGGCACCATCACCCCGCGCCCGCAGGCCGGCAATCCGCAGCCGCGCCTGTTCCGCCTGCCGGCACACAACGCGATCATCAACCGCATGGGCTTCAACAATGCGGGCGTGGACGCGCTGGTGCGCAACGTCGAGCGCGCGCGCAACCGTCGCGGCATGCTCGGCATCAACATCGGCAAGAACAAGGACACCCCCAACGAACGGGCCGCAGATGACTACATCGCCTGCCTGGACAAGGTGTACCCGCTGGCCGACTACATCACCGTCAACATTTCCTCGCCGAACACCGCCGGCCTGCGCGAACTGCAGGAAGAAACCTCGCTGCGCCAGCTGGTCAGCCAGCTGCGTGAGCGCCAGGAAAGCCTGGCCGCCCGGCATGGCCGCCGCGTGCCGATGTTGGTGAAGGTTGCACCGGACCTCAGCGAACGCGACATCGATGCCGCCGCGCGCGTACTGGGCGAACTGCAGGTGGACGGCGTGATCGCCACCAACACCACCGTCGACCACAGCAAGGTGGCCGGCGACCCGCTGGCCAACGAAGCCGGTGGCCTATCCGGTGCGCCTGTGCTGGAACAGTCCACGCTGGTGCTGCGCCGCCTGCGCGCGCGCCTGCCCGAATCGGTGCCGCTGATCGGCGTTGGCGGCATCCTGTCCGGTGCCGACGCGGTGGCCAAGATGGCTGCCGGTGCGGCGCTGGTGCAGTGCTACAGCGGCCTGATCTTCCGCGGCCCGTCGCTGGTATCGGAGTGCGTGGAGGCGATCCGTCGCCGCCGCGAAGCGCCGAGCCGCGGCGCGGTGGCCCCGCTGTGAGCGCGCCCATGGATACCGTCGATGGCAATGCCCCGCTGCGCTGGACGCTCACCCGCAACGCGCCGCTGCAGGCACTGAACACCTTCCACGTGCAGGCCAGCGCGGCTCAGCTGCTGGAACTGCACGATGCGGCGCTGCTGCCGGAAGTACTCGCCCTGCCCGACGTGGCCAGCGGCCCGCTGCTGGTGTTGGGTGCAGGCAGCAACGTGCTGATCGCCGAAGACCTCCCCGGCACCGTGCTGGTGTTCGGCAACCGTGACATCAGTTTCCTTGAGCACCGCGCCGACCATGCGGTGATCCGCGCCGGCGCCGGCGTGCCCTGGCACGGCCTGGTGATGTGGTCGCTGCAGGAAGGCCTGTCCGGGCTGGAGAACCTGGCCCTGATTCCCGGTACGGCCGGTGCCGCGCCGATCCAGAACATCGGCGCCTATGGCGCGCAGGTCGGCGAGTTCATCCAGGCCGTCGAAGCCTGGGACTGCCAGGAACAGGCCTGGATACGGCTGGACAACGAACAATGTGGTTTCGCCTACCGCGACAGCGTGTTCAAGCAACAGCCCGATCGCTACCTGATCACCGCCATCGAATTGAAGCTGCCGCTGCTGCATGACCTGCGCATGGACTACGCCGGCATCCGCGAGGAACTGCAGGCGCAGGGCGTGGAATTGCCGAGCGCGGTGGACGTGGCCAATGCGGTGATCGCGATCCGCCGCCGCAAGCTGCCCGACCCGGATGTGCTCGGCAATGCCGGCAGCTTCTTCAAGAACCCGGTGCTGCCGCTGGAGCAGGTCGACGTGCTGCTGCAGCACTTCCCCGAACTGCCGGTGTTTCCGTCCGACCAGGACGGCAAGCGCAAGGTCTCGGCGGCATGGATGATCGAGTCCTGCGGCTGGAAGGGCTTCCGCGAAGGCGATGCCGGCGTGGCGCCGAGCCACGCGCTGGTGCTGGTCAACCACGGCAACGCCACCGGCGCTGAACTGCTGGCATTGGCCCGCCGCATCTCGGCCTCGGTGCTGGAAAAGTTCGGCGTGCCGATCGAACCGGAGCCCCGCCTGCTCGGCGCACAGTGGTGAACACCCCCGTCCTCTCCCCCAGCGCCACCCCGATGCGGGCGGCGCTGTTGATGCTCGGCAGCACCCTGGCGTTCGGCCTGATGGCGGTGGCGATCCGCTATGCCACCCGTTACGTGCCCACCCAGGAAGTGGCGTTCTTCCGCAACGCCTTCGGACTGCTCGCGCTGCTGCCGATGCTGCTGCGGCCGGGCCACGCGCCGCTGAAGACGCAGCAGCTGCCGCGCTACTTCGTACGCAGTGCGATTGGCCTCGGCTCAATGCTGTGCGCATTCTGGGCGCTGGGCCATCTGCCATTGGCGCAGGCGGTCTCGCTCTCCTACTCCACGCCGCTGTTCGTCACCATCGCCGCCGTGCTGTGGCTGGGCGAGGTCGTGCGCGTGCGCCGCTGGGCCGCGGTGGTGGTCGGTTTCATCGGCGTGCTGGTGATCGTCCGCCCCGGTACCGCGGGCTTCACTGCGGGCAGCCTGGTGGCGGTGGGTGCGGCCGTGCTCAGTTCGCTGGTGGCGATCCAGATCAAGCAGCTGACCCGCATCGACAGCGCCGACACCGTGGTGCTCTATACCTACGTGTTCTGGGTGCCGCTGTCGCTGATCCCGGCAGTGTTCGTCTGGGTCTGGCCGACCGGCGTGGCCTGGCTGTGGCTGCTGGCCACCGGCGTGCTCGGCACCATCGGCCAGCTGCTGTGGACACGTGCGCTGCGCCTGGGCGAAGTCTCGGCGCTGACCCCGATCAGCTTCCTGCAGCTGCCACTGGTGACGCTGTGCGGCTGGCTGCTGTTCAATGAAACCGTGGATCGATGGACGATCGTCGGTGCCGGCATCATCCTCGCCGCCAACGCCTACATCGCCCACCGCGAAGCGGTGCTGTCGCGCCGCGCAGCGAGCGCTGCGGCCTCATCAGCAGCCAAGCCCGCCGAATGAAAACCGCCTCGATGGACAAGCCCTTGGTAGAGTCGACTGTTAGTCGACTATCGCGCGCAGCGCGGGCTTTGCCCGTTCCAATCGAAGAGCAGTCGACTAACAGTCGACTCTACCCGGCGCGATCCTGGCAACGGCCCAGAATCTAATCCAACGCCCGATACACCCGCTCCGCCGCATCGAACACATTGCCCGGCGCGAACTGCTCTCCCAGGTAATGCAGCGACTGCCGGCGAAGTTGCGGCGAACGCTCCTCACCGTCGCTGCCCAGCAGCACCTGCTGGAACTCGATCAGGTCCTGCAGGATCCGCCAATGCCGGTACCACGCGATCCAGCGCGGATCCCCGAGGTCGCCGCCATAGCCCTCCGCGAAATCGAGCGGATTCTCGCGGCCCCAGCGACCGCCCACGGCGCCACCGATGAACATCAGGTCGCGCTCACGCGGCGCCAGTGACAGGCCATCCCAGTCGATCAGATGCAGACCGCCGTCGTTGCCCATCAGCAGATTGCCGGCATGCAGATCGGTGTGGCACAGATGCAGGTCGACCGGCGCATCCTTCAACGCAGCGTGCAGCTCCAGCGCGTGCGCATGCAGCGCAGCGATGCGCGCATGCTGTTGATCCCAGACCGAAGCGAATGCGCGCCCCAGCCCGTCCTGCGCCACCGCCAGCCCTTCACCGGCCAACCATTGCCCCACCGTCTCCAGCGCCGGAGTTTCCAGCCGTACGATCGGCAGCGCCTGTTGCAGCGCCACTGGCAGCTGCGCGCCGTGCAGGCGCCGCAGCACCTCCCCCAGCCGCCGCCACTGCGTGCGGCTCAGCGCCGCCTCGAAGCCGGACTGGCCTTCGATATAGGGGAACAGGGTGAACTGCAGGCCCCAGCGCTGCACCGACGCGCCGCCGGTCAGCGCCGGCCATGGCGCGACGATTTCGTCTATGCCGAGGGTGCCGCGCAGCCAATGCAGGCTGTCCCATACCGAGGGATCAACCTGGTAGTTCCGGCATTTCAGCCACCATTGCCCGTGCCGTGCATCAATGCGATACACGCTGGCATTGGCGTCGGCGCCCACCGGGCGCGGCACCACCGCAGTGGCGGTGATGCCATAGGATTGCTGAAGGACTTCGCCGAGATGCTGCGCCGAAGCGAATGACATGGATGCAAACGGAGAGTATTACCTGCCGCCACTATCGCAGATGACTTCGCTGCGACACAGACATGTCCGTCACAACATCGTGCGGTGCAACCAAAGAACTAGCCTGCGATGCGCCGCATCACTGCCTCCAGCGGACCGCGCGCAAACTGCCATGACCACAGCCACGCCGCAGCGGTCGCGAGCATCAGGAACAGCAGTGCCCATAGCAGTACCGAGGCCAATGACGCGCTGCCGTCCAGGAGGCCCAGGCTTTCCAGCGTGCCCATGCCCAGCAGGATGTGGCCGACATACAGGGTCAAGGTCATGCGTCCCGCCGCCGTGAAGGGTTCCAGCCAGTCACCCGGGTGTACCCGCGTGAGCCACAGGCAGGCGGCAATCACACTGCAGGCCGCGCCCGCCCCGGTCAGTACATAGGCAGGACCCGGCGGCATCGGCTGCGTTCCCAGCCATGCCTGCCACGGCGTTCCCTGCGCCAGATGCTGCACACCATGGCCGGCGCCGATCAGCAGCAGGCCCAGCACCAGCAACCCGCGTTGCACCCGCGGCTGCGCCAGTGGCATGCGCGCCAGCAGCATGCCCAGCAGGAAGAAGCACAGCCATGGCATCAACGGGTGGAAACCGTTGAACAACAGGTTTCGCGCCGCACCCGGCCACTGCCACAGGCCGGCGTACTCCAGCGTCTGCCAGTTCCAGCCTTCGCTGTAGTTCCAGTGCAGCAGCGCCCAGAACGAAACCAATGCCAACGCCACGATGCTGGCCAGCAGGATGCGCGGCGATGCTCGCAGCCACAGCACCGCCAGCGCGAAGTACACCGCGTAGTAGTGCAGGATATCGGCCGGGAACAGGGTCAGGTTGAGCAGGCCCAGCACCAGCAGGAACACGGCGCGCCGCCAGGTCTGCACGCTGGCCTGCCACCAGGGCTGCCGCTGCGTTGCCAGCACCAGGCCCAGCCCGGCCAGGGTGACGAACGTCGCCGAGGCCTTGCCTTCCAGCAGATGGAAGAAGCCTGCCAACCAGCTCGTACCCTGTGCAGGCACGGCCATCGCCAGACGGAAGTTGACCAGCACCATGCCGGCCAGTGCGAGGTAACGCGCCAGGTCCAGCCCGTGCAACCGCCGGTCCACGGTGCTCATGCACGCGCCCCCAGCAGCAGCGCGAGCAGGCCAAGATCCAGCGATGCATCGTCGGTGCCATCGGCTTCGCCCAGTCCCCGACGCAGCGCATCGCTTTCGATCGCATCCAACAGCACCTGCGCCTGCAGCGCCGGGGCCAGCGCGGGTCGCCGCCGCTCGCGCCGCGCAACACGCTGCAGGGCATCGCCCAGCGCCTGCTGCAGCTGCCTGCGGTTGGTCGCAAAGGCCTCGGCCACGGCAGGGTTGCGTGCACTCTCGGCCAGCACCTCGACCGCAAGTGTTGCCCATTCCGGCTGCCGGCACAGCGCATGGAAGTCCTGCAGGAAGGCCATCACCTGTGTGCGTTCGCCATCGGACGCGGCCAGTCGCTGCAGCAACGGTGCCAGTTCTTCGCTCTCGGCCACCGCCACTGCAAGGATGATCGCTTCCTTGCCCGGGAAGTGGTTGTAGAGATTGCCCAGGCTGACGCCGGCCGCCTGCGCGATGTCACGCATGCTGGTCTGGTGGAATCCCTTCACGAGGAAGCACTGCAGGGCGGCCTGCAGGATCTGCGCGATGCGTTGCTCGTTGCGGTCGGCTCGGTTCATGGCGAAAATAGTGAACGAACGTTCGTCCAATTAGAAGCTGACGATCCGGCCGAGGTCGGGCTCCGTTCAGCCAGCCTTGACCTCAACTGCGGTTGAGGCCCGATGCTGCGCGGCCTGTCCCACGCTCAACCCGGAGTTCCTGCATGCCACGGATGATCACCACCCTGCTCGACAGCCGCGTGCTGTGGTTCCTCGCCCGACTGCTGTTGGCCGTGGTGTTCCTGTCCTCGGGCCTGGCCAAGCTGCTGGCGTGGGACAACAGCGTGGCCGAAATGCAGGCGGCCGGGCTGCAACCGCCTGTTATGTTCAACATCGCCAGCGCCGTGGTGCTGCTGGGCGGCGCAGTGTGCCTGCTGCTTGATCGCCTGCTCTGGCTGGGCAGCGGCGCGCTGGCGGTGTTCATGCTGCTGACCATCGTCATCGTGCATACCTTCTGGAACAAGCACGGCGCCGAACAGCAGCTGGCCCTGTTCTTCGCGCTGGAACACCTGAGCGTGGTCGGTGGCCTGATCTGCGCGGCCATCGCCAGCCATGCGCGGGCTCAGAAGAACTCGTCGAGCAACCGGTAGAACGCCAGCCGGCGCTCGTCGGCCACCGCGCCGTAGCGTTGGAACAACGGCGCGACCCAACGCGTGTCGCCGAAGTTGTGGACCAGGCTGCGCGCGGCCAGCGCAAGGTCCTGATAGCGGTCGGCCACACCCAGCCGGCCACAATCGATGAAACCACTGAAGCGGCCCTCGGCCACCATCAGGTTGGGCAGGCAGGCATCACCGTGGCTGACCACCAGATCTTCATGTGCGGGCTGGCTGGCGAGCAGCTCGGCAAGCACCTGCTGCGCGCTCTGCCCCAGGCGCTCATCATCGAAATCATCGGCATCGACCAGGCCTGCTTCGGCGCGCGCCACCGCGGCCTGCACGCGCGAGGCCAGGCGCTGATCGAACGGACATGCTGCCACCGGCAACGCATGCAGCCCGCGCAACGCATCGGCCAGCACCTCCATCAGCCGCTGCGGGACGAGTTCCGGCGAGGACGCCAGGTCACGGCCGGGCAGCGCGCTCATCAGCAACCAGCGCCGGCCAGCGTCCTCGGCGGTGGCGATCACCGTCGGCGCCGGCTGGCCCTGCGCCTGCAGCCAACGCAGGCGGGCGATCTCATGACCCAGCTCACTGAAGGCATCGATCACTTCCGATTTCAGGAAGGCATCGGCCTGCCCCGGTCGATGCACGCGGGCGACGTCCGCACGCGAAACCCCGATCGACTGCCGCTCGATGCGCGCGCCGGCCAGCGCTTCGCGCCACGCCGATGGCAACGGCATGCCGTCGCTGCTTGCGTGTGTTGCCTGCATGCCGGGGTGCTCCAGTTGCCGGTGACCCCATGGATTCTCGCTCATTCCGCGCCGACCGCCGCCAACAGCGCGGCCGCAAGATACAGGCCGAGACCGAACACACTGTGCGCCACCAGGCTGCGCATGCGCGCCTTGCCCGGCGCTGGCGTTTTCGATGCCGCAATGCCCGCGCCCATGCCCGGTTGCAGGATGAAGAAGGGCGCGGCCACACTGAGAATGCCGAAGGCCAGCGCCGGCAGCAGGGTCGGTGCACGCACCCAGTCAACGCCGACCACCGCCAGCAGCAGCCCGGCGAAGATCACCCCGATCAGGTAATGCGCGGTCCAGCCCAGCGCGCGTTCACCGCCGACCACCGCCGAGCGGCCGATGCCATCGTGGCGGAAGCGCCCGCGCGGCAGATGGCCCAGCCAGCGGCCCACCATCGCGAAGTCCAACGAAGGAATGCCGAGCAGGCGCCGCTGCAACAGCGCCCACAGATCCATCACTGCGGTCGCGCCCACACCGATCAGCACCGCGTCCACTACCCATGTCGCCAACCCGCTCATATCGCGCACCTTCAATTATTTGCTTGAATGATAGAGCGATGCTAGCGTGCGCCGCATGAACGCCGCAACCGAGCCGCCCCCCTCGCCGCTGGAAGCACTGGCCGAGATCGCCCGCACCCTCGGCCATGCCCACCGCCTGGCCCTGCTGGAACACATCGCCCAGGGTGAACGCGCGGTGGAACGGCTGGCCGAACTGACAGGGCTGTCGGTGGCCAATACCTCCCAGCATCTGCAGCAGCTGCGCCGCGCTGGCCTGGTGCAGACCCGTCGCGACGGCAAGCGCATCCTGTACCGCAGTGGTGATGGCCCGCTGGGCAACCTGATGGCCGCGCTGCGCGACTACGCCGACCACCAGCGCAGCGAAATGCACGATGTGATTGCCGACAGCGTGCTGCGCCGCGATGCATTGGATGGGCTGACGGTGGAACAGCTGCTGCAGCAACGAGACAGTGTGGTGTTGCTGGATGTGCGGCCGCAGGAAGAATTCTCGCTGGGGCACCTGCCCGGCGCGCTGAACATTCCCGTTACGGAACTGCATGCACGGATGGACGAACTGCCGCGTGCCGTCCACATTGTGGCCTATTGCCGCGGGCCCTACTGCGTGCTTTCCAACGATGCGGTGGCGATGCTGCGCGAGGCCGGACTGACCGCGCAGCGGCTCGCCGCAGGCTACCCCGAATGGAAAGCCGCGGGCCTGCAGGTCGATCTACCCCAGCACTGAGTGAGTTGCGTGTCATGGATAGTGAGTTGCGTGTCATGGATGATGTGTTCTCCCCGTTGATCGACAACTGCTGGCGGCGCCTGTTCGCGGGCGAACGAATCCTGCAGGATGACCCAGCGCTGCACATTGCCTGCAGCGACGACCTCGACGAGAGCGAGGACGGCATGCTGCTGCAGCCGGTTTCCGGCCCTGCGCGCGCACTGCTGCGCCCTGCCCTGGCTGAACGCCTGCAACTGCAGGCACGCGCACACTGGACCCTGGAACATCTGCAACAGCGCCTGATCGACATCGGCCAGCGCACGCATGGCGCAGACCGCATTTTCTATTTCCCTACCGCATCCCTGGCGGCACTGGCCGAACACCCTGCTCCACCCCACATCCGCCGTCTCGGCCCAGCCGACGCTGCTGCGTTTGACGTGTTCCAGGCCAGCGCCAGTGAGGAGGATCTCGATGCCGCCTGGGTCGAACTCGAACACTGGCAGGTATTCGGCGCCTTCGACGGCGAGCGGCTGGCCGCTGCCGGCAGCGTGTATCCGTGGAGCCTGGATCCGACGCTTGCCGACATGGGCGTGCTGACCCTGCCGGAGGCCCGTGGCTGCGGTCATGCACGCCATCTGGTGCAGGCCATGGCCCTGTCCGCGCAGGTGTCCGGGCTGCAGCCGCAGTACCGCTGCCAGCTCGACAACATGGCATCGCTCATCACCGCCGAACGCGCCGGCCTGCGCGCGTTCGGTGACTGGGACATCATTCTGGCGGCCGCGTGAGGCCGCCGCAGCACAACAAGGAAGCAACATGAAGTTGATGATCATCGGCGCCAGCCGGGGCCTGGGGCGCGCGTTCGTGGAAGGCCTGTGCGGCCCAGGTGACACCGTCATCGGTGTCTCGCGTACCCGCCCACGCGACATCGCCTGCCCCGAAGGCGTCACCCTGCAATGGATCGAAGCAGACCTGTCCCAGCCGACCGTGGCTGCCGACCACATCGCGGCGCAGGCACCGGCCGATATCGATGTGCTGATCCACAACCTGGGCATCTGGGAAGACAGGGCCTTCAGCGACGCGTACGACTTCCTCGATGAAAGTGATGCGGCGCTCACGCAGCTGGTCGACGTCAACATCAGCGCGACCCTGGTGCTGCTGCAGCGCCTGTTGCCCCGCGTGCTGACCTCGCCGCGTCCGCAGCTGGTGCTGACCGGCTCGACCTCCGCGCTGCCGCGCAGTGGCCGCCCGGAAGTGGCATTCGGCGCCTCCAAGTTCGCCCTCAACGGTATTGCCGATGCGTTGCGCGAAGGCTTCCGCGACCGTCGGCTGGCGGTGACCAGCTTGCAGCTGGGGTATCTCAATACCGACGATGCGCTTTCGGTGCCGGTATCCGAAGCCGCCACACGCGGTGAAGGCGAGCTGGTGCCGGTGCATGACGTGGTGACGATGGTGCGGGCGCTGCTGCAGCTGTCACCGTCCGGCTTCGTGCGCGAACTGGTACTGCCGGCCATCGCCGACCCGCGCTACTGACTGCATCGGCCCGGCGTGGGCTCAACCTCGTCGCGCAGCAGGTACCACAGCACGAGGGCTGAAATTACCGTGGCAGCGGCCAGGATCAACAGCTGGCTGTGGACCGCGCCCAGGTACGCCTGGGCCAGAACCGTTCTGGATACGCCGGGCAGCTCCTGCGCAACACCGGCAAGGTCGCCCATGGACAGCTTGTGCGATGTGGCACGGGCCACGTGACCGACCTCCAGCATCATGCTCCGACTGATACCGGCCGAGAGCATGATGCCGACCACGGCGAGCGCGATTGCATCACCGGCCAATCGCATCGCGTTGAAGATGCCAGCAGCCATGCCTGCCTGCTCCTTGCCGACCACGCTGACCGCAAGACCATCCATGATTCCCCACGGAAGCCCGATACCGATACCGATGGCCAACATCGGCATCCACCGTTGCGGCGGGGACTCGAACACCTGTGCCAGCCACGCGAGACCAGCCGCAGCGATCAACAGACCGGCACAGCACAACGCCCGCGCGGGAATCCATCGCAGCAGATAACCGGACGCCAGCGGAACGACAAGCAATGGACCCGACAATGCTGCCATCGCCAGCCCGGCTTCGGTTGGCCGCAGGCCTTCCACACCAATGAAGCCCGCCGGCAGCATGACCAGCAGCACCACGTAGCAGAACGCGGGCGCCACGGCCAGAATCTGCACCCCGACAAAGCGCCGGTTGCGGAGCAGTTCGAGGTCCAGCAGCGGCGTGCGATGGGACCGCTCCACCGCAATGAATGCTGCCAGCAGAACGACCGAGAGCAGTAGCGGTACAAGCGTCTGCGGATGCAGTCCACCGAACTCTGGAAGCACGATCATCGCGTAGGTGAGTGAACCCAGGGAAAGCGTGAAGGTTGCCGCCCCCAGCCAATCCAACCGGGGCGAGCCTGAATTCTTCGATTCGACGGATGTAACGGCGATCAACGGTACGGTCAGCGCGGCCAGCAGCGCGGGCAGAAAGAACACCCACTCCCAGCCCAGGCCATCGATCAGCCCGCCGGCCAGCAAGGGCCCGCCCGCAGCCCCTGCGCCGAAGGTGGTCCCGATCAGACTGAACACCCTGGCCCGCGCCTGGCCGTCGAACACCTGTGCCAACGACGCCATCGCGCCGGCAAACGCTGCCGCCGCGGCCATTCCCTGCAGCAGCCTCATGCCATTCATCCATGCCACATCGGGCATCAAGGGAATCAGGCCGGTGACGATCGCAAACAGCAGGGCACCCAGGATCCAGATCCTGCGCCTGCCGTACAGATCGGCCAATCCACCGGCCACCAGCGTCGTACTGCCGTAGGTCAGCAGATAGGCGTTGATCATCCAGGACAGCTCTGTGGGAGACCCGCCCAATGCAGCACGTATCGCAGGGATGGCCACCGCGGGGCTGGCGATGCTCAGTGGAATGATGAGGGCGGTCAGGCAGCCGGCAAGGACCAGCCCCCGAGCGGACGATTCGGCAGCCCGCGAATAGGGAACAGACATGTGGATGAAGCTTCAGCATGGCCAAGCGCCATGGGATTGATGCTATCGACGACATGATTCTGGAAAAATCCCACATCAGGTCCATACTTTCATGACACCAACGTCATCAATCACCGATCATGGACAGCCTTGCCGGTCTCAGTCTCTTCGTTCTGGTCGCCGAGGCGCGCAGCTTCGCGGCCGCAGCACGACAGCGTGGCATCACCCCTTCGGCGGCAAGCAAGACCATTGCCCGACTGGAGGAGCGCCTGGGAACCCGCCTGCTGAATCGCAATACCCGCAGTGTCAGCCTGACTGCCGAAGGCGAGCAGTTCCTTGAACGCTGCCGCCGCATCATGGTCGAGGTCGCGGCCGCCGAGCGTGAGTTGACCGATGCCCACGCCGCGCCCAGCGGGCGCCTGAAAGCAAGTCTTCCTCTTGTAAGCGGCCTGATGCTGCCGCTGCTTTCCGCATTCGCGCACCGCTTTCCGGCCATAGAACTGGACCTGCACTTCAGTGATCGTCTTGTCGATGTCATCGAGGAAGGCTTCGACGTCGTCGTTCGGACAGGCAGTCCCGCCGACTCCCGGCTGCACGGCCGCAACCTGGGCAGCACCCGGCTGCTCTGCGTGGGTGCCCCTGCGTACTTCGCGAACCGAGGCACGCCACGGCACCCGGACGAGCTGGGCGGCCACGCATGCCTTCTCCATCGTTTTCCCGGCACCGGCCTGATCGAGCGATGGCCGCTTCAGGCAAACGCTGCAGGCCAGGACGTGCGGCTGATGCCTGCAATGACCGCCAATCATCTTGAGACAATCCTGCACATGGCCATTGATGGCCACGGCATTGCGTGCCTGCCCGACTTCGCCACACGGGACGCGCTTGGCAACGGTACGCTGGTCAGCATCCTGGACGAATGGACCACCGAACAAAGCACCTTCTGGGCACTCTGGCCAAGCCATCGTCATCTGCAACCGCGCGTGCGTGTGTTCGTCGATTTCATGGCCGGCCACCTTCTCCCTGAGGGCGGCGGTCACAATTGAACCTGCGAGCTGCTGCGACTACCCTGCTCGTCATTGGCCGTCGGTCACAGGCGGGAACCTGCTATGGATGCGCTTTCACGGGTCTCGGCCCAGGTCCTGGACAGCGCCCTGCCCAGCCTGCCGTTGTACCTGCTGCAGGCCACGGCGGTGATCGGCATGATCGGCGTACTGCTGATCGCCACCCGCCGCTCCGGCCACGCTATTGAAGGCCGCCGCCTGTATGTAGGCGTAGCACTCGGCCTGATCTACCTGTTCAACGCCTGGTTCGTCGCCGGCTACACCCAGGGCGTGGTCAAGCTCAACCTCGGCTTCGACGTCCTGCTGATCAGTGGCCTGCTCGGTGGCTGGCGCGGCGGTCTGGCCTGCCTGGCCGCCAGCCTGCTGGCCCGTTACCAGTTCTCAGGCACCCAGTACTTCCTTCCCGCCAGCATCGAAGCCACGTTGCAGGTGATGGCCGGCATCTGGCTGCGCACGCGCCTGCACCCACGCATGCTCAGCGAGCTGTCAGCGCGCATGATCCTGCAGGCATGGGGCGTGCGCATCGCAGTGACAGCGCTGGGGCTGGCGCTGGGCGTGGCCATCATCGGTGCCGCGCAGTTGCCGGTTGCCGAGCTGGCGATCCAGCGCGTACTGGCACTGCCGGTGTCGCTGCTGGTGCTCGGCGCAGTGTTCGCGCTGGTCTACAACGATGCACAGATCGATACGCAGCGGCAGCGTGAGCAAGCCTGGTTGCGCATCGACCCGATCAGTGGCCTGCCCAACATGCGCGCGCTCGGCGAACGGCTGAAGCACTACTGGCGTGACAATGATGGCGTCGGCAAGGCCTGCCTGGTGGTGGCCGAGATGGGCAACCTGCGCGACCTCCGCCTGCGCTATGGGCCGCTGCAGGACAACGGCCTGTGGCGGCATGACAGCACCGACGAAGTGCATCAGCTGCTGCCCTCGCTACCGGCGCACCAACTGGAGATCTACCAGTTCGGCGACGCTGCGCTGGCGATCCTGGTACGTGACACCTCGCTGCCCGAGCTGCGCACGCAGTCGCAGATCACCGATCTGGCCCGCAACCTGGCTGATCTGGTCGGCCGCGACTGGCCGGGCTTCCGGCCACTGTTCCGCTGTGCGGTAGTCGAGCTGAAGCCACCGGCCACTGCCGACGATGGCCATCTCCCGTTCCGCGCGATCACCCTGGCGCTGAGTGCGATCGAGTCGGGCGTGGTGTTTTTCGATGATCCGGTCCAGCGCGACAGCGAGATCGACGCATTGATCGAGCGCGCACTCGAGCACTGGCTGCAGCATGGCGACGCGCCGCTGTGCTACCAGCCCAAGCATCGCCTGCAGGACCGCCAGCTGGTCGGCGCCGAAGCATTGCTGCGCATGCGTGACGGCGAGAACCGCTTGATCGCGCCGATGCGGGTGATCTCGTTGCTGCGCCGGCACGGCCGGCTGGCCGATCTGGAATGGGCCACGCTGCAGTCAGCCATCCAGTTCCTGCAGCGCTGCCATCAGGAAGGCAGCAAGCTGACGATCGCGGTCAATGTTTCCGCCGAATCCCTGCGCCTGCCCGACTTCGGTCTGCGCCTGCAGGAGCTGCTGCAGCTGCACGACATCCCCGGTGCGATGCTGCGGCTGGAAATCGTCGAGTGGACCGAGATCGTCGAGCGCGACGTGGTCGATGCCAACATCGCACAGCTGTTGGCAGCCGGGGTCACCCTGTCGCTGGATGATTTCGGCGCGGGCTATTCGACCCTGATCCTGCTTTCGCAGCTGGCCATCGCCGAGGTCAAGATCGAGCAGGCGTTGATCGCCACGCTGTCCGATGCCAAGTCGCAGTCGATCGTGCGCTTCATCGTCGAAGTCGCGCACCGCTGCGGCGCCATCGTGGTGGCCGAAGGCACTGAAACCCTGGCCCAGGAACAGCAACTGCGCGCACTGGGGGTCGATGTCGGCCAGGGTTATCTGTACTCGGCGGCATTGCCGGCCGACGAGTTCCGCCGCTTCGCTGCCAGCTAGATCGCGTAGAAACCCAGGAACATCGCTACCGCTGATTCGGCCACGCGTGCACGCTCCTGTTCGTTCAACGGCGCCTGACCCATCGTCACCTGCGGCCAGAACGCAAAGCTCTTCACCAGGCCGTGCAGCTGGTGACCGGCGAACTCCGGATCCACCTTGCGCAGCCGGCCGTCGGCGATCGCCGCGCGGATCCAGGCACTCTCGCCACTTTCCTTCTCGCCCATGCGGCAGACGATGGCCTGCGCACGTTCCGGCGAATGGATGATCTCGGCCATTGCCACCCGTGCCAGGTCGATGAAGTTGGCATCGCTGAGCAGTTCCAGCTTCTGCCCCAGCAGCTGCATCAGCTGCGCCTGCAGCGGCTGGTCGGCGCGGTACGGCAGTGCGTCGCTGGCCACGCTGCGCTCCCACAGCTCCTCCAGGATCATCGAGAACAACGCTTCCTTGCTCGGGAAGTGGTTGTAGACGGTGCGCTTGGAGACCCCGGCCACTTCGGCGATGCGGTCCATGCTGGTCGCCTCGTACCCCGCCGCACGGAACTCCTCCACCGCCGCGCGCACGATGGCGTCGCGTTTGCGGTCGGTCAGGCGTTGCGGGGCACGGGGCATGGCAGGAACCAGATAGCTGAACGGATCTGCACATTTTACACCGTTCAGTGTACTTTTGAAAAACACGAAACTACACTGTGCAGTGTACCCAGCGGACGTCACCCATGAAGCGCCTGCTCCTTGTCCTTTTGCTTGGAATCCTCGCCGTGACCGCCTACACCTTCTGCAAGTCCTGGTCCCTCCCCGACTTCCCCGAATCGCCGCAGTACCGCGACGGCAAGTTCCGTAATGCCCTGCCGCGTCCGGCGATGGGCCTGCGCGATGGCGCGGAGATCTGGTGGACGTTCCTGTTCAACAAGCCCAAGGGCACCGTGCCCGCCCACCCCATTCCGGTGCTGCCGCTGGACCGCGCCACCCTGGACGCCGCGCCTGATCGCAGCCTGTTCCGGCTTGGGCATTCCACAATCCTGCTGAAGCTGCGCGGGCAGTACTGGCTGACCGATCCGGTGTTCTCCGAGCGCGCTTCGCCGGTGCAATGGATGGGCCCGGCCCGCTTCCACGCGCCGCCGATCAGCATCGACCAACTGCCGCCGATCGCCGGCGTGATCCTCTCGCACAACCACTACGACCACCTGGACCATGCCGCGGTGATGCAGCTGGCCGGCAAGACCGCGCGCTTCATCGCACCGCTGGGTGTGGGCGACCAGCTGATTGCGTGGGGCGTGGACGCCAGCAAGGTGGAACAGCTGGATTGGTGGCAGTCCACCGAAGCCAGCGGCCTGCGCCTGACCGCCACCCCGGGCCAGCATTTCTCCGGCCGTGGGCTGGGCGACAGCGATCGCAGCCTGTGGGCGTCGTGGGTGATCCAGGACGGCGACTTCCGCATCTTCTTCAGTGGCGATACCGGCTACTTTGACGGTTTCAAGGCCATCGGTGAGAAGTACGGCCCGTTCGACCTGACCATGATCGAAACCGGTGCCTACGACCCGCGCTGGGCGTTCGTGCACATGCAGCCCGAACAGACCCTGCAGGCGCACCTGGACCTGCGCGGCAAGTGGCTGCTGCCGATCCACAACGGCACCTTCGACCTGGCCCTGCACGCATGGCAGCAGCCCTTCGAACGCATCACCGCCTTGGCCGCCGCAAAGAGTGTTCCGGTGGCCACGCCGATGATGGGCGAAGCGCTGGACATGCAGGCGCCTAGCGCCGGCACGCGCTGGTGGGAGCAGGTGCAGCTGTAACCAGCAACCGCCCTTGCCTGGAACCCTCTGCCGCACCCGCCTCGCGCGGGTGTTGCAGCAGGCGCAGCCGCCTCTGGGGGCCCGGACGGGGACCTGCAGCGGGTCGGCCGCCTGATTGTTCGACCATCCGGATAATATTGGCGGATCAAGGGGGATTATCCGTCAGGAAATTACGCTCAGGATGATCGTGCGCCATGTGGGTGCACCTTCCTGGATCTGAACATGAACATCGCTTCCTCAGCCCCCGTTGCCCTTGTCACCGGCGGCTCGCGCGGTATCGGTGCCGCCATCTCCCGCCGCCTCGCCGCCGATGGCTTCTCGGTTGCCATCAACTATGCCGGCCGTCACGAAGAAGCCGAAGCACTGGCCGCCGAACTGATGGCCAACGGCGGCCAGGCCATCGCACTTCAAGCCGATGTTGCCAATCCTCAGGCGGTGCAATCCCTGTTCAATGCCATTGAGGCCCGCTTCGGCGGTATCGATGTGGTCGTGAACAGTGCCGGGGTACTGGAACTCGCTGCGCTGGCCGAAAGCGAAGACGCGCTGTTCGACCGCCTCATCGCCATCAACCTGAAGGGTGCGTTCAATGTGCTGCGCGAGAGCGCACGACGGGTTCGCGATGGCGGCCGCATCGTCACCCTGTCCACCAGCGTGGTCGGATTCAAGCTCGAGCGTTATGGCGTCTATGCGGCAAGCAAGGCGGCGGTGGAAACCATGAGCGCCATCCTCAGCAAGGAGCTGCGCGGCCGCGGCATCACCGTGAACGCCGTCGCACCGGGCCCGACGGCAACGAGCCTGTTCCTGGAAGGCAAGTCAGCCGAACTGATCGACCGGTTGGCAAAGATGAGCCCGCTTGAACGCCTGGGTACGCCGGATGACATCGCCGCTGCTGTGGCCTTCCTGGCCGGTACCGACGGCGGGTGGATCAACGGTCAGGTTCTGCGTGCCAACGGCGGCGCGGTCTGAACCACGGAGAGACGCCATGAATCCGATCCCCGTTTCCCGCAGCGCTTACGCCCTCGTCACCGTGACCGCAGCGGTCACCGCTGCCTTCGCCGCAGCCGGAGCGCTGCATGCCGGCTGGCCAGTGTGGACGATGTTCATCGGTTGGATTGCCTTTTTCACCCAGCTGCAGGGCACGCGCTCCACGATCGAAAACCTGGCCTGCGTCTGGTTCGGGCTGGGCATCGGCGCATTGGCAACACTTGCAGTGGGCCTGCTCTCTCACCCATTGGATCCCTCGTTGGCCGTGCCCGTCGTTGTACTGGTCGTAGCGCTGTGCGTGGTTGCCCTGCGTGGCCTGCCGGTGTTGAACAACCTGCTGGGGTACTTCCTCGGACTGGTCAGCTGGTTCGCGGCCCACCTTGAGCCCTCGCTGGCCCATCTCTCCGAGCTGGCCGCGGCCAGCGCCCTCGGTTCACTGGCCGCCTGGACCGCACACACCGTGCCGCAGCGCCTGTTGGCCCGCGCCCGGCCATGACCCTCTCTTCTTCTGGAGCTCCCATGTCACACACCATCCTGATCACCGGCGCATCCTCCGGCTTCGGCCTGATGACCGCCAAGGCACTGGCCCTTGCCGGCCACGTCGTCTACGCCTCGATGCGCGAAACACGCGGGCGCAATGCAACGCGGGTGGCCGACATCGCACAGTGGGCAGACGCGCATCACGCCGACCTTCGCAGCGTCGAACTGGACGTACAGTCGGACGCGTCCAGCCAGGCGGCGGTCGAACAGGTGCTGACCGACGCAGGCGCGCTCGACGTCATCGTGCATAACGCCGGGCACATGGTGTTCGGGCCGGCTGAAGCGTTCACCCCGGAACAGCTGATGCAGCAGTACGACGTCAACGTACTGGGCACACAGCGGGTGAACCGCGCCGCGCTTCCGCACCTGCGCCGCCGTGGCAACGGCCTGCTCGTCTGGATCGGCTCGTCCTCCACACGCGGTGGCACTCCTCCGTTCCTTGCGCCCTATTTCGCCGCCAAGGCAGCCATGGATGCACTGGCCGTGTCCTATTCAACCGAACTGTCGCGGTGGGGCATCGAGACCACCATCATGGTGCCGGGTGCATTCACCAAGGGCACCAACCATTTCCTGCATTCGGGCACGCCCGCCGATACCGCCATCGCGGCCGACTATGAGAACGGTCCCTACGCCGGTGTCGCCGACCAGGCGCTGAAGGGCCTGGTAGGGTTGGAGCCTGCAGATGCCGATCCCGAGGAGGTCGCGCGGCAGATCGTGCGGGTCGTGGGCCTGCCACACGGACATCGGCCGTTCCGGGTACATGTAGACCCCTCACAGGACGGCGCCGAAGTGGTCAATGCCGTTGCCGATCGCATGCGACGCGAGATGTACACCGCCATCGGTCTCGCAGACCTGCTCTCGCCACGAGGCTGAAGCGGGAGTGGCAGCGCACCTGCAAGGCGCCTTCGAGCGCCCTGCAGGACGCCAGCGGTGATGACGGCGCTGATGCGGTCGCCCTGCACTACACCTTGGGCTGCAGCCTGCGCCCTTCGCGTGCCAGATTCAGCTGCAGTGCGGCGGCGGCGAGATCGGACATTTCCGTGGTGACTTTCTCGCTGCCGCGCGCGCGCATCCACCCCAGAATGTCGGCGAGATGCCAGATGGAGGTTGAGCCGTCGTGCACCGGGGATGGAAACGACTGCGGGTTGGCCAGCATGAGCTTGCGCATGTTCTGGCGTGACACCCCGAGCAGATCGGCCACGTCCGTGAGCCCCACCAGATCGGGGCTCACTTCCACCAGTTCGGCACCCGGCACGGCCCGTTGCACGTCATCGACGGCCGAGCACAACGCAGCCACCGCGCTGTCGGCGTCACGGCAGAAGGCCAGCGCCATCCTTCCGGGCAGGCCGCTGCCCAGAAGGGCATCGTCACACCCCGCCTCTACCAGCCGCCGCTCGAGCACACCCACGTCATCGCAGATGTCCGGCAAGCGGTACTTCAGGGTGAAATTGAATTCCATCATCTGCCACCTCACTTCCATCAACGCCTGATTTCATTGCTCACGACTGCAGTTCTCGACCACACGGCGCAAGGCGCGCGCGTGATTGCCAGGACTGCGCGGCGTGCTCCAGATGCTCACGACGCAGAACTCTCCACATCGGCAGTCGGTGTCGTTGTAAGGGCAATACATGCGGCCCCACGCATGGCTCCCACCTACACGGAGGGTCCAACCTCGAGCTTCCGCGAACCGCAGTACCCATTCGATGTCCTTGTCGGGATGACGAGCACGAGACATTCCTTGTTCTCCCTAGTCTGCACATGACATACCCGGGTTGTCAAATGACAACCCTGGCAATTCGACCTTGGGCAATGACCCTAGGCGATCCTGGCCATGCGTCCAGAGCCACATCCGTCAACGCCCGCTGCATCCCTTACCGCAGCGCGTCATGTAAACGGTTACATCTCTTGCTAGCGTGGCGCTCGCCCGATCCCGGCCGAACCTGCGAGGCTGTCTGTAATGGCATTTCGCGTTGAACGCTCCACGGTCCTCAAGCTGCCCTCCTCTTTCCGCCCCCCCGCGGTCCTGCTGTTTGTCGCGCTGGCCATGTCCTCGCATGCCCAGAACCTGCCAGCCCGCGACCAGTGGCAGGCCAGTGCGTCGTCGCAACAGGTTCCGGCGATGGCCATCAGTCACCTGATCGACAACGATCCGAAAACGGTGACCGGCGGTGCCTTCAGTCCGGGCCACTGGTTCCAGATCGACCTCGGCGCGCCAACAATGCTGGCCGGCGCACGCCTCACCTGGGATGTCTCCAACCCGGAAGGCTATTCGCTGCAGACCTCGCTGGACGGCATGCAGTGGCAGACCGCCTACACCATGGCCGATTCGCTCGGCGGCATCGAAACGCTGTACTTCGCACCGCGCCAGGCCCGCTACCTGCGCCTGGCCAGCCCGCAGCGCACGTCCGACTGGGGCGTGTCCATCTTCGAAATGGAGCCGCTGGACACCACGCTCAGTGCGCGCGTGGCCGGACTCGATGCCACGCAGTCCGCGGCGCTGTGGCAAGGCGGCAGTGCAGTGTCGATTCCTGCGGGCAAGGGCGGCGTCCAGACGCTGCAGATCACGCTGCCACGCTCGCAACCGAGCACAGGGCTGGCGGTGGACTGGGCCAACGTGCATGGTGCCGCAGACCTGCAGGCCCAGGATGCAAAAGGCCGCTGGCATCCGCTGGCGATGGATGCGCAGGCCGCGACCCGGCAGCAGAGCTGGCTCGCCGCCAGCGCGCCGCTCGACATCCAGGCGCTGCAGCTGACGGTACACGGCGGCGCTGCGCAGATCGCCCGCATCCGCCTGCTGGGCCCGAAGGCAGTGATGACGCCGATGAAGCGTTACCAGATCGCCGCCAGCGGTGCACAGCGCGCGTTGTTCCCCGCCTCGCTGCAGATGCAGCAGACCTACTGGACCGCCGTGGGTGTGCACGCGGGCCGGCAGAAGTCGATCTTCGACGAGTACGGCAACGTCGAGGCCTTCAAGGGCGCACCACTGGTGCAGCCGATCTGGCGCAATGCCGACGGCAGCACAGCCGGTGCCGCCGGGCAGAAGGTGCAGCACGCGCTGCGCGACGGCTGGAAACCGATGCCGTCGGCTACCTGGGCACCCCAGCCGGGACTGGAACTACGTAGCGAGGCCTTCGCCATCGAACGCGACGGGCAGCCGGTCACCCTGGTCCGCCACCGCCTGCACAACACCGGCACCACCGCGATCGACGGCACGCTGACCCTGGCGGTACGACCGATGCAGATGAACCCGCCGTGGCAGAACGGCGGGCTGTCGCCGATCCGCGAGGTCGCCGTCGAAGCCAACACGGTGCGCGTAAACGGCCGCACGCTGCTGCGCTCGCTCACGTCGGTGGATGCTGCCGGCGCCGCGCCGTTCGGCAACGAAGGTGCAACGGAAATCACCGCCGGCATCGCAGCCGGGCGTCTGCCTGCCACCCAGCAGGCACGCGATGAGCAAGGATTGGCCGCAGCCGCAATGAGCTACCGGATCCACCTCGCGCCCGGTGCAAGTGATGCGGTGGTGGTGGCGTTCCCACTCGGCACCGCCGCTGCCGATGCCAATGGCGTGCTGCCCGAAGCCCCCGCGCTTGACCTTTCCTCGCTGCCTCGCAACGGCAACGATGCCTTCGACACCCTGGCCAACCAGGCCTCGGCCGATTGGCAGGCACGGCTGGGCCAGGTCGGCCTGCGCCTGCCCGATCCCTCGCTGGTCGACATGCTGCGCGCGCAGGCCGCCTACATGCTGATCAACCAGACCGGCCCGGCGATGCAACCGGGCCCGCGCAACTACAACCGCTCCTTCATCCGCGATGGCATGGCCACCTCGGCAGTGCTGCTGCGCATGGGCGAGGCCAAGGTCGCACGCGACTATCTGGCCTGGTACAGCGAACATGGCGTGCACGGCAACGGCCTGGTCTCACCCATCCTCAACGACGATGGCAGCGTCAACACCGGCTTCGGTTCGGATATCGAGTACGACAGCCAGGGCCAGTATGTGGCGCTGGTCGCCGACGTCGCCCGCCTCGATGGTGGCCCGGAGTCGGTGCGCGCGTACCTGCCGAAAGTGAAGGCCGCACTGCGCTTCCTGCAGGAACTGCGCGAGCGCACGCTGGTGCCCGGTTACAAGGCCGACCAGCCGGCGCCGGAGCGATTCGCGGGCATTCTTGCGCCGTCGATCAGCCATGAAGGCTATCCGTCGCCCACCCACAGCTACTGGGATGACTACTGGGGCCTGAAGGGATGGCACGACGGTGCATGGCTGGCCGAATCGCTGGGCGACCACGAGACCGCACGCTGGGCGCGTGAGCAGTACAAGGCGCTGTACGACGCCCTGCATGCGTCGATCCGCGCAACGATGGCGTGGAAAGGCATCGACTTCATTCCTTCCTCCGCGGATCTTGGGGATGGTGATCCCACCGGCGTATCGATCGCGCTGGATCCCACCGGCGCGCAGAGCGTGCTGCCGGCCGAGGCGCTGCGAACCACCTTCGCCCGCTATCTGGACGATGTGCGGAAGCGCAACCAGCCAGGCGCGCTGTACGCCTATACGCCCTACGAAATCCGCAACGTGCTGAGCTATGTGCACCTGGGTCAGCCCGAAGCAGCCGATGAACTGCTGCAGGGCCTGCTGCATGATCGACGCCCGCTTGAATGGCAGGTGCTGGCCGAAGTAGTGCATTCACGGCTGCGCTTCCCGCGCTACCTGGGCGACATGCCGCACACCTGGATCGGTGCCGAGTACGGCCGCACGCTGTTCGGCATGCTGATGCGCGAGGACGATGACGCGTTGTCGCTGCTGCCGGGCACACCGCCGTCGTGGGTCGCTGGCGAAGGGTTGGCGGTGGAACGCCTGCCGACAGCGTATGGCACGTTGCAGATGCAGGCGCGGCAGCGCGACGGCACGCTGACGGTCACGCTTGGCGAAGGGCTGCGCAACGGGACCGCCGTGCGCATGTGGTGGCCGAGCCGGACCGCGCCGAAGTCTGTGCGCGTGGATGGACGTAGCGTTTCCGACTTCGATGCTGAAGGTGTTCGGCTGGCAAAGCCGTTCAAAACGCTGGAGGCGCGTTGGTAGAGCAGCCGAGCATGGCTCGGCTCTACAAAAGCAGCGGTAGCGCCGGGCCATGCCCGGCGTCATCTACAACGCCGGCAGGCCCGGCGGATTGGTCTGCGACTGCGGCACGGCCTCCTCGGCCACGTTCCAGCGTGCCAGCGCCTGGGCGTAGGTGCCGCTGCTGATCTGGGTGTTCAACGCCTGGGTCACTGCATCGGCCAAGCCGCTACCCTTGCGTGTGGTGACCGAAATCGCCGCGGCGTTCGGCCAGCCACCGGGGAACAGGCCCACACGCCGCACCTTGCCGTCGCGTGCCGAGTAAGCGCCGGTGGCATTGGGTTCGAACGACACATCGGCGCGCCCGGTGATCACCGCCAGCCGCCCGACCACGGCGTCATCGAAGTACTGGTATTCCACCGGCTTCAAGCCAGCGGCGATGTTCTGCTGGTCCCACTGGCGCAGGATCTGGTCCTGGTTGGTGCTGGCACCGACCACCACCTTCAGCCCGGCCACGTCGGCCGGCTTTTCGATCTTCTGGATCGGCCCATCACTGCGCGTGTAGATGCCAAGCAGATCGTAGCGGTAACTGGAGAAGTCGAACTTCTTCTTGCGCTCTTCAGTGACGGTCACATTGGACAGCACCGCATCGTACTTGCCCGACTCCAGCCCCAGCGGCCAGTCGGCCCAGGCCACCGGCACCACCACCAGTTTCAACCCCAGCCCATCGGCGATCAGGCGGGCGATATCCGGCTCCACGCCGACCACGTCCTTGCTGTCGGCGCCGTAGTCGGCCAAGGGCAGCTGACCGGGATGGGTGGCGATGGTGAACGCACCGGGCGTGACGAAGCGGTAGCCGGCCGGGATCAATGCCTGCGCCTTGGGATCGAGCGTTCCTTTCAGCAGCGCCGTATTCGCACCGGCAAGGCTGGTCGCGGCCACGACGCTCGCGTCCGGTGCCTGGCGCACGCGCGAGTAGACGATGCCGGCAATGCCAATGACCAGCACGCCCACGATCAACAGGGTGCTGCGCGAGGGGCGACGCGGTGCGGCAGGGCTCATGGCGTTCCTTTCGGGGTTACAGTGTTTTGGCGAGGAAATCGGCGGTGCGTTGCTGGTGCGGACGCTCGAACAGGGCTTCGGGCGTGCCCTGCTCGATCACCCGCCCCTGGTCCATCATCACCACGTGGTCGGCCACGCGGCGGGCGAAGCTCAGTTCGTGGGTGACAATCACCAGCGTGGTGCCGGAGCTTGCCAGCTCCTCGATCACGCTGAGCACCTCGGCCACCAGTTCCGGATCAAGTGCCGAAGTCGGTTCGTCGAACAGCAGCACCTTCGGCTGCAGCGCCAGTGCGCGGGCAATCGCAATGCGCTGCTGCTGGCCACCGGACAGCTGGCGCGGGAAGGCATCGGCCTTGTCGGCCAGACCAACCCGTTCCAGCAGCGTGCGCGCCTGCTGCTCGGCCTGCGCGCGTGACACGCCACGCACCGCGATTGGTGCTTCGATGATGTTCTCCAGCGCGGTCAGGTGCGGGAACAGGTTGAACCCCTGGAACACCATGCCCACCTCCGCACGACGGCGGCGGATCTCACGCTCGGGCAGCTCGTACAGGGTGTCGCCATCGCGGCGGTAGCCGATCAGCTGCCCGCCGACGGTCACGTAACCGCTGTCGGCACGTTCCAGGTGGTTGATCAGCCGCAGCAACGTGGACTTGCCAGCGCCGGACGGGCCGATCAGCACCGTCACGCTGCCAGCGCGCAGGTCCAGGTTCACGTCTTCCAGCACCGGCTGGTCGTCGAACACCTTGCCTACGCCATGCAGCGACACCGCCGCACCCTCGCCCGCTTCCACCTGGGTGGCGATGCGCGGACGATTGGCCACGCGCGGTGCGGCATCACTGGCTGTGCGCGTCGGCGACGATACCCGCGAAACGCTGCGCTCGCGCTGCAGCTGGCCGCGCGCGAACCGCTGCTCCACCCGCCGCTGCAGCAGCGACAGCACGGTCAGGATCACCAGGTACCAGACCGTGGCCACCATCAGCAACGGCACCACTTCCAGGTTGCGTCGGTAGATCACCTGTACCGTGTAAAACAGCTCCGGCAGCGCCAGCACGTAGACCACCGACGTGCTCTTGGCCAGGCCGATCACATCGTTGAACGCCGCCGGCAGGATCGAGCGCATCGCCTGCGGCAGGATGATGCGGCGCACCTGGCGGCCACGTGGCAGGCCCAGCGCGGCCGCGGCCTCGTACTGGCCGTGGTCGACCGAAAGAATGCCGCCACGGATCACCTCGGCCGAGAACGCGGCCTGGTTCAGGGTCAGGCCCAGCACCGCGGCGGTGAACACACCGATCAGCTGCGTGGTCGGGTACGAGAACAGGTTGATGCCGGTGAACGGTACGCCCAGTTCGATGGTGCTGTACAGATAGCCCAGGTTGTTCAGCAGCAACAACAGCACCAGCAGCGGGATCGAGCGGAACAGCCACACATAGCCCCACGACACCGCCGACAGCAACGGCGAACCGGAGACGCGGGCCAGGGCGAGCAAGGTGCCCAGTGCGAAGCCGAGTCCGGTACCGAGTGCGGTCAGCAGCAGCGTGCGCCCCAGGCCTTCCAGCACCGGGCGTGCGAAGAACCATTCGGCAAAGGTGCCCCAGCCCCAGCGCGGATTGCCCAGCACCGACTGCAGCGCGATCAGGATCAAGGCCAGGGCCAGCACCGTACCGATCACCTGCAACGGGTGCCGGGCCGGCACGATCTTCAACGCCGGTGCCGGTGCCGGGCGTGTGGCAATTCCATCCAGCGCGGTCGAAGGCGTGCTCATGCGTGGGCTCCGTGCAGCACGGTCTGTGATGGCACAACGGCGGGCGCCGATACGCCAAGGCGCTTCTCGAACGGCAAGTGGGCGATGGATTCCGGATCGGCATCCAGATCGAACAGCGCGGTGTAGCCGTGGCTGAGATACAGGCCAACCGCTTCGGGCTGGCGGAAGCCGGTGGTCAGGAAAACCCGGCGGTAACCCTGTCGCGCCGCCTGATCTTCCAGTTCCTGCAGCACGCGCCGCGCGATGCCCTGGCGACGCAGTCCCGGCAGCGTCCAGATGCGCTTGAACTCGGCAGTGTCCGCATCCCGGTGCGGCATGAAGGCACCGCCGGAGATCGCCACACCGTCGCGCAGCAGCAACACGAACGACCCTACCGGTGCCGCGAACGCCTGTGCCGGGTAGCGCTGCAGCTCCTCGCGGGCGCTGCCACCGATGCGGCGGCGCACGTCGGCATAGCGGCTGTCGTACTCCTCTTCCAGTCCATCGAACAGAGGCTGCGCCAGCGGATCATCCACCGAGGTATAGAGGAAGCGTTCGTTGCTGCTCATGTCGCGTCCTTCACCAGATAGTCTTCGGCCAGCCGCGCCCACAGGCTGGCGGCGGGTGCGATGGCGGCGTCGTTGAACACATACCGCGGGCTGTGCAGCGGCGCGCTGTCGCCGTTGCCGACGAACACGAAACTGCCCGGCCGCGCCTGCAGCAGGAAGGCGAAATCCTCGCTGGCCGTGCGTGGTGCGAATTCGGGCACCACGTGTTCGCTGCCGAAGCCCAGTACGGCCACCTCACGGATGTAGGCGGTCTGCTCAGGGTGGTTGATCACACTGGGGAAGCCGCGCGGGAACTCGATCTCGGCGCGCGCGCCGAACACGGCGGCGGTCTGCTCGGCAATCTCGGTGACCCGACGCCGCAGCGTGTCGCGCACCTCCGGCAGATAGGCGCGCACAGTCAGCTTCAGATCGACCACGTCCGGAATCACATTGGCGGCCTGCCCGCCGTGGATCGAACCTACGGTGACCACGCCCATCTGCCGCGGATCGACATTGCGTGACACCACGCTCTGCAGCGCGGTGACGATGTGCGCTGCCACCAGAATCGGATCGACACTGCCCTGCGGCTCGGCACCGTGGCCGCCCTTGCCGATCACCTTCAGCCGCGCCCAGTCCACCGACGCCATTGCCGGACCATCGACGAAGCCGAAGTGACCCACCGGCACGCCCGGCCAGTTGTGCAGGCCATAGATCGCATCCACCGGGAAGCGCTCGAACAAGCCATCGGCGATCATCTTCGAAGCACCCGAGCCGGTTTCCTCGGCCGGCTGGAACACCAGCTGCAGGGTGCCGTCGATACGGCCGTGGTGGGCCAGGTAGTGCGCGGCAGACAGCAGGATGGCGGTATGCCCGTCGTGGCCGCAGGCGTGCATCAGCCCCTCGGTCTGGCTGGCGTAGGCCAACCCGGACTCCTCGTGGATCGGCAGTGCATCGATGTCGGCACGCAGCCCAAGGCGACGGCTGCCCTGCCCGCGCTGCAGCGTACCGACCACGCCGGTGCCGCCGAGGCCGGTGGTCACCTCATAGCCCCACTGCTGCAACAGCTCGGCCACGCGAGCGCTGGTGCGGTGTTCCTCGAAGGCCAGCTCCGGGTGGCGGTGCAGGTCATGGCGAATCGCGATGGCCGCCTCGGCGCGTGCGGCGATCTCGGGCAATACGCCTGCTGCCGGCGAGTTCCGCCGGGCGTGGCCCGGCGCTACCGATGTGTCTCCGCTCATCGCCTTACCCTGCCTTCCGCGCCGGCTCGGCGTCGCTTGCATGGCGGCTGGCCTTGTACGGCAGGCCCAGATGCTCGCGCAGGGTCTGTCCTTCCAGCTCGCGCTGGTGGTAGCCGCGCGCCTGCAGGATCGGCAGCACCTGGGTCACGAAATCGTCCAGGCCTTCGCGCTGTGCCGCGAAACCAAGGATGAAGCCATCGCTGGCGCCGGCATCGAACCAGCGGATCAGCTCATCGGCCACATGCTCCGGCGTGCCGATGAAATTCGGCCGGGGGCTGACCGCTTCCAGTGCTACCTGGCGGAGGCTCAGGCCCTTCGCGCGCGCGTCCTGCTTGATGCGGTCGGTGGTGGAGCGGAACGAGTTGCTGCCGATGTCACCCAGCTCCGGGAACGGCGCGTCCGGATCGTACTGGCTGAAATCGTGGTGGTCGAAGAAGCGGCCGAGATAGGCCAGCGCATCCTCCAACGTGGCCAGCGTGGCGATTGCCTGGTACTTGGCCTCAGCCTCCTCGGCGGTGCGGCCAACGATGGGGCCGATGCCCGGGAAGATCTTCACGTCATTGCCGCTGCGGCCGTGCGCGATCGCAGAATTCTTCACCTTCTGGGTGAACGCGCGGGTTTCTTCCAGCGACGGCGAATGGGTAAACACCGCATCGGCATACTTGCCGGCCAGCGCGATGCCATCGTCGGACGAACCCGCCTGGAAGATCACCGGCTGGCCCTGCGGCGAACGCTGGATGTTGAGCGGCCCTTCCACCTGGAAGAAGCGTCCCTTGTGGTCGAGGCGGCGGAACTTTTCCGGCGCGAAGAACGTGCCGCTATCGCGCTCGCGCACGAAGGCATCGTCATCCCAGGAATCCCACAGCCCTTGCACCACGTCCAGGTACTCGTCGGCGATCTGGTAGCGCAGCGCGTGCTCCGGATGCGGCCGGCCGTAGTTGCGGCCTGAGCCCTCCAGTGGCGAGGTCACCACATTCCAGCCGGCGCGGCCGCCGCTGAGCAGATCCAGCGAAGCGAACTGGCGGGCCACGGTGAACGGGTCGCTGTAGGAGGTCGACAGCGTGCCGGCCAGGCCGATCTTCTTCGTTGCGGTGGCCAGCGCCGACAGCAGCGAGATCGGCTCGAAGCGGTTGAGGAAGTGCGGGATCGACTTCTCATTGATGTACAGGCCGTCGGCCACGAAGCCGAAGGCGATGCCGTTGTCCTCGGCGGTACGCGCGATGTCGATGTAGAACTGCAGGTTGACGCTGGCATCGGCCGGATTGGATGGATGCTTCCACGCGTGCATGTGGCTGCCGGGGCCCTGCAGCATGATGCCGAACGGAATGTGGCGCGGGGTCGTGCTCATGGGAATCGCTCCTGCAGGTCAGGCCACCGCCGCGCGCGGCGCGGGCGACAGCAGTTCAAGGGATGTGAGGCGTGCGTCGAGGTCAGCCACCGGCGCATCGAGGATGAACTCGCCCACGCCGAAGCGCCGGTGCAGCGCATCCAGTTCGTCACGCACGTGCTGCGCATCACCGGACAACACGCTCGGGCGTGTCTCCTCGATGCGGAAGTCAGCCACGCCCACCTGCCGCGCGTACTCGGCAGCCGCCTCGGGACTGGGCAGATTCACCGTCTGGCCGGGGCCGAGGTGCAGCTTGTAGACGCGCAGCGCGCCGATATGACGCGCTGCGGCTTCGGCAGTTGGTGCGGCGAAGGCCACCGTGGCCAGCAGCGGCGGCTGCTTTGAAACGTTGCGGTAGGCATCGAACGCGGCCTCGATATGCTTCGGGTCACCATCGAAGTGCGCGGCGTAGACGAAGCGCCAGCCCAGCTCGGCCGCCTGCTGCGCGCTCTGCGGGCTGGCCCCGAGCAGGAAGCGCTCCGGTGCCTGCTGCGGAACCGGCCGAGCCTGTGCCTCGGTGTCGGCCCCGGACAGATAGCCTTCCAGGTCACGCAGTTGCTGGTCGAAGTCGGCGAACGCCGGACGCCCGGCTGCCAGCGCGGCAGTCGAGGCCGGCAGGCCACCGGGGGCCTTGCCCACGCCCAGATCGACACGCCCCGGCGCCAGCGCCGACAGCAGGTTGAAGTTCTCCGCCACTTTGTAGGGCGCGTAGTGGCGCAGCATCACCCCACCACTGCCGATGCGGATGCGCCGGGTCTGCGCCAGCACCCACGCGGCCAGCACTTCCGGTGCGGGGCTGGCCAGGGTCGGTGCGGCGTGGTGTTCGGCAAACCAGTAGCGGTGATAGCCCAGCTGTTCGGCGCGCTGCGCCAGCTGCAGGCTGTTGCGCAGCGCCTGCTCCGGCGACGCCCCTTCGGCCACCGGACTCTTGTCCAGCACGCTGATCTGATAGCTCATGGTCGTGTCCTCGCTCAGGGGTGGACCACGGGAATGCCGAGCAACCCGTTCAGCGCAGCCAGGATCGGCTCGGCACCGGAGATGTACTGGCGGTCCTGGTGCGCGCCACTGGCAAGCTCGCTGCGCACGCCCTGCGGCAGCACCAGCTTCGGCAGCGACTGGTCCTGCTCGCCGATCTCGGCAATCACCTCGCGGCGCGGCCGCGCGAAGCCGATGCGACGCACGTCCAGCTGCGCGTCCAGGCCGTCGATGCTCGACAGCGCGCCCTCCAGCAACAGGCTGTGCCGGCAGAAAAAGCGTTGGCCAGGAATCTGGCCGTCCTCGAACTCACGGTCGAGCAGGAACAGGATGGGTTTGCTTGCTTCGTCCAACGCCACGGGAGTGTCCTCATCAGGGCCGGCAATGCGATGCCGCTTCGATATCGATGCTAGAGATGCCGGCGGCCGCAGCAGCGACGGCTGGCGACAATCGGCGGTCAGATCCGGCCACGCAGATGCGGTGTAGCCATAAGCAAAGCGCCGCCGGTTATGGCGTCAGGCAATACGTCGCAGCGGCGCCGCTACCGCCAGTGCCTGCGTGGCCAGATGCCCCGCTGCACGCTCGGTCGCCAGTTCGATGCGTGCCTGCAAGGCTGCACTGCTGATGTGCTCGCCCTCGAAGTCGGCCGGTGTGGCATACACCCCGATCGGCAGCGTGTGCGCCTGCAGGAAACTGAACAACGGCCGCAGCTGGTGGTCGATCACCAGCGCATGTCGCTCGCTACCGCCGGTGGCTGCCAGCAGCACCGGCGTATCCACCAGCGCCTCCAGCTCGATGAAGTCGACCAGGTGCTTGAACAACCCGGGATAGGAGCCGCGATACACCGGCGCGGCCACCACCAGCAGCTCCGCCGCTTCGATGGTCTGCAGTGCCCGTTCCACCGCCGGCTCCGCCTCGCCGCGCGACAGCGACTGGCCCAGCGAACGCGCGATCGGCGCCAGCTCCACCAGCTCCACGCTGGCATGCACCCATTGCTGCAGCGAGCCCAGCAGATGCCGCACCAGCAACAGCGTGCGCGACGTCGCCGAGCTGGTCGGCGACCCCACCAATGCAACCACCCTCAATGCAGAAGACATGACCCTCTCCTCGGTAGCGCCGGGCCATGCCCGGCGACGCTTCGCCTGAACATCAGAACCGGTAATTGATCCGCCCATACCAGTACGTACCAACGTTGCCCAGCACATCACCGCTGTCCCAGGTGGTCTGGATGCTGGCCACATCGGTGGCACTGCGTGCGTACTCGGGCACCTTGCGGGTTCGCTTGTCGAACACGTTGTTGATGCCCAGCGCTGCACTCCAGCCCGCGCCCAGCTCCACAGCACCGGAAAGATTGGTCACCAGCACCGGCGGCTGCTTGTACTCCACACCGTTGTTCAGGCGCTTGATCGGGCCGTAGTAGGTGAAGTCCACGTTCGAGCGCCAGCGCCCGTTCTGCCAGCCAAGCCCTGCCACCTGCGTATAGCTGGGCGTGCGGAAGCGCAGCGCGTACTCGCTGGATCTGGTCAGCAGGTTGATGTTCGGCAGCCCCTGCAGCGCCGCCGGAATGTCGCTGACCTTCTGGATGGTGGTGCGGCCGACGTTGGCCGCGTAGCTCCAGCGCAGCTTGCCCCACGCCGTTTCCTGGTTCGCTTCCAGGGTCAGCTCCACACCGCGTGTGCGGGTATTGCCCACGTTGGTGAAATAGCTGGCATAGAACGCATCGCCCGGCAGGATGCTGATGCCGGCCGAACCCAGCAGCGCATCGATGGTGTTCTTCTGCGCCGCACTCAGCACCGTCCCGCTGTTGTCGGTGATGCGCGCCGGATCCTGCGCGTTGTAGCCGATCTGGCTGGACTGGCCGAGCTGGCCGCGGATGTCGATCTGATAGGCATCCACCGCCAGATGGAACGCCGGGCTCGGGTCCCAGGTCACGCCCAGGCTGTAGTTGGTGGCCTTCTCCGGCTTCAGCGGCGTGGCACCCAACGCAATCGCCGCCGGCGAAGATACCTGCGCCACCAGCGTGGTCCCGCACGGGCAACTGCCGGTGGCCTGGTAGAACTGCGCGCCCAGGCTGGGCGCATGGAAGCCGTTGCTGACCGTAGCACGCACACCCAGCGCGTCGGTGAAGTCGAAGCGCGTGGTCAGGCGGCCGGTGGAGACACTGCCGAAATCGGAATGGTCTTCCCAGCGCGCGGCCGCGTCCAGGTACCAGCGCGAGGTGATGTTGGTGGCCGCACCCACGTACACCGCCTTGCTGTTGCGGGTCGCCTTCACCGCGTCGGCAGTTGAATAGCCGACGAAGGCTGCAGCGCCGAAGCCGGTATACGACTCCCACTGCCCTGCCCCTCGCTCGTACTGCTCGTGCTGATACTCGGCGCCGGCGCTCACCTCCAGCGGCGAAGCGAATGCCGCCACCTCGAAGCCGCGACGCAGGTCCAGGTTGGCGATGCCTTGCTGGTAATCCAGCTTGCCGTCATAGAAATCAGTGGGCGAACCGGGGTACGGCAGCGAGTAGTTCACCGAGTTGCGCGTGTAGGTACGCACCGTGCTGCGGTTTCCGGTCAGGCTGGCGTCGTAATCCCAGCCAGCGATCTGGCCCTTTACCCCGGCGGTACCGGTGTACTGCTTTTCCTTGGTTTCCAGCACCGGCAGGAAGCCATCCGGAAACACGCTCAGTACGCCGGGTGCCTTGTAGGTAGTGAAGATGGTCGCCGGCAGGCGGAAATTCTGGATCGCCTGCGCGGTGCGATCGCTGGCCGTAGCATTGGCGTAGAACTGCGCGCTCTCGCCCAGGCCATGGCCCACGTTCACCGCGAAGGCCTTCAGCGCATACGACGGCGAGCTGAGAATGGTGTTGGCCTCGGCATTGCGGTTGGCCTCGGCCGGATTCGGCGACGCGCCGCCCGGCAATCGATTGTTCGGCCGCAACGCCACCAGGTTGCCGCTGCCATCCACTGCCGGATAACTCAGGTAGCCATCGATATAGCGGCGGGTACGGATCGCATGATGCTGGCGGGTGGTCTCGCCGGACAGATTGATGAAGCCATCCTCGCCCCACGGCAGGCCGACATTGGCGCGCACGCTGGTACGCGAACCATCACCATCGATGCTCTGCCCGCTCTCCACCGACACATCACCACCGTGTGCCTGCGACTTCAGGATCACGTTGACCACGCCGGTGATCGCATCCGAGCCGTAGATGGCCGAAGCGCCATCGCGCAGCACTTCCACATGGTCGATGGCCGAGACCGGAATCAACGCCAGGTCCGACCACGCATGCCCTGGGAAGCCGCCACCATTGGCCCCGCTTACATAGGCGCTGGCATTGCGGCGCTTGCCGTTGACCAGTACCAGCGTGTAGCCCGGAGACAGGTTGCGCAGCTGATAGCCGCGGATCAGGCTCTCCTGATCGCTCTGGTAGCCGCCGATCTGGCTCAGCGACGGCAGGCTGCGCTGCAGGGCTTCCAGCAGGTTACCCTGGCCGGTCGCAGCAAGGTCCTCTGCGGAAATCACATCGATCGGTGTGGAGCTGTTCTTCACCGTGCGCGTGCTGGTGCGCGAACCGGTGACCACCACCGCATCCAGCGTGGAGGCCGCCACATTGGCGGTGGCTGCAGTGGTCGCAGGGTCTGCATCGGCTTCCGCTGCGTGGCTGGGTGATGCAGCAAGGACGGCCGCGATCAGGACGGCAAGAGTGCTCAAGGCTGGTGCGTAGGCGGCAGGCATGGGGGCTCGTGGGGGTGGGCCGGAAACACGCTTCCATTCAAGGGCCTGTTCACCCACGGCGACAGGCGGGATCGCGTCACCCAACCGTCATATCCGGCCAGCCACATGACCGCTGGTAATGACGTTAGGCGGCCTGCGCACACGGGGTCGGATCCCTTTCCAAAGGAAAGGGCTCTGACCCCAGGCACGCATCCCTCCACGGGGTCAGAGCCCTTCCTGCGGAAGGGATCCGACCCCGGCCTCCATATGCCCACCCGGCATCACCTCATGCCCGCCCACCACGCAGCGCCACGCACCGCTACCCGTAGCATCAAGCCATGCCCAGCCCACCCGCCGATCCCACCGCGCCGCTCGTCGCCATCGTTGCCTGCCACGGCCAGGGGCTGTTCGAGTTCGGCTGTGCGGTGGGCCTGTTCGCACCGATACGGCCAGAGCTGGGCGTGGCCTGGTATCGCACCCAGCTGTGCGCGGGCGAACCCGGCGCGCTGCGCATGCTCGGCAGCACCCAGGTGCAACTGCCCTACGATCTCGGCAGCGTCGATGACGCCGACATCATCGTCATCCCCGGTTGGCGCGAGCCCAGCGAGCGTCCGCCGCAGGCACTGCTCGATGCACTGATCCGCGCTCACGCACGCGGCGCGCGCATCGCTTCGATCTGCTCCGGCGCGTTCGTGCTGGCCTGGGCCGGGCTGCTCGATGGCCGCCAGGCCACCACCCATTGGCGCCTCACCGAAGCGCTGGCACGTGAGTTTCCGCGCATCGATGTGCGCGAGGATGTGCTGTACGTGGACACCGGCAGCATCATCACTTCGGCTGGTTCGGCCACCGGCATGGACATGATGCTGCACATGGTGCGCAAGGACTACGGTGCCCGCGTGGCCAACCTGGTAGCCGAGCGATTGGTGCTGGCGCCATGGCGTGACGCCGGGCGCAGCCAGCGCGTCAGCCGGGCCATTCCCAATGGCGAGCCAACGCGGCTGGCAAAGCTGATGGAATGGATGCGCCGCAACCTGCGCGAGCCACACTCACTCGGCAGCCTTGCCGAGCAGGCCTCACTCAGCCAGCGCACCCTGCAACGTCAGTTCCTGGAAGCCACCGGCCTGTCGCCCATCGACTGGCTGATCCGTGAGCGCGTGGCCTTCGCCCGCGACCTGCTGGAAACCACCGACCGGCCATTGCAATGGATCGCAGAGCAGGCCGGTTTTGGTTCGCAGGAATCGTTCCGCCGCCACTTCCGTTTGCAGGTGGATGCCAGCCCCACCGAATACCGCAGCCATCATCGCAGTGGCATCGGTGCGGACCGCTTGGTGGGCTGCTGATTCCAGGTAGTGCCGGCCGCTGGCCGGCAGGGTTCACGACCGGATGGCGCGTCGATGGATCCACCAGCACTGCGCCACGAACCCGATCACAAAGATCGCCAGGCACCCGAGCAAGGTCTGCAACACCACCGGTGCCATCGGCGCAGCTGCCAGCGGATGCGCAACCGGCAAGCGCGTCAGCGTTTCATTTACACCCGGCACCAATGACAGCAGGAAACTGAAGGACAACGCGAACGTCGACAGGTAACGCCCCGAGCGTCCCAGCCAGCGTAGGCGTGCCGCCAGCACACCGCCGAACGCCACCAGCAGCACGATCACGCCGAAGGCATGGCCTGGATTGAGCCCGCCCGTGCTGGAGACGGTGAACGAGGTCGCCACCGACAGCACCAGGCCAATCAGATAAATCTTGCCCGAGCGCGTGCCCGGATCGATCGCCCGCTGGCGGATGAAGCCATGCAGGCCGGCCAGGATCGGCACCAGGCTGATGGCGGTATGAATCGCTCCGAGAAGGGAAAGGGGATGGGCCATGGGAACCTCCATTGATTGAATGGACCTACTAGTAGGTAGGCTATGGGGGCAAAAAGAAGGCCCGCGCTGCCGCAGGCCACTACACATCACCTCAGGCCGCCGCACTCACCCGCGCGATCGCCAACCGCGCCAGCGCCGCGAACGTCGCTGCATCACCAAAACCACGGGCTGCCAGCATCGCGCCATGCACCGATGACATGAACGCCTTGGCCTCGTCCGCGGCCGAACCCTGCAGTCGCAACTGGCCCTGCGCGGCGCCCTTCTCCAGTGTGACGGTCAGCCACCCGCTCAGATCCTCGAAATGCCCGCGTACTTCATCGGCAATCTCCGCAGGGATCATCGGCGCCTCTGCCGCCAGCATCGCGCAGATGCAGAACGACGACGTGCCACCCGCGATGCAGCTGGACCAATAGTCCACATAGGCGTTGAGCTCCTGCAGCGGGTCATCCAGCTGCCGGTCCAGCAGTGCCAGGCCCTCGCGTGCCTCGGCCCGATACAGCTCAACCACCGTGCGCACCAGATCCGCCTTGCTGGGGAAATGGTGATGGATGCTGGCCTTGCTGATGTTCACCCGTGCCGACACGTCGGCATAGCTGAAACCGTTGTAGCCACCAGCTTCCAGCAGCGAGCGGGCGTGGGCCAGGATTTCCTGGGCCTTGGGCGAGAACGACTCTTTCATGACCATTAACCTACTAGTAGGTAGATTCCCTGTCAATCCCTCCGCTGGGCTCGCCGGGCATGGCCCGGCGCTACCGGGGAAACCCGTTTCAGGTAGCGCCGGGCCATGCCCGGCGAGTGCAACGGCGGGCTCCTCAATGCGAAGACACGTACACCGCATCCGCTGGCGGGGGTGGCAGCGCAAAACTGCGCCGCATCCGCGCCACCTCGGCCGCCGGCGGCAGCGCGAACAACCGCTTGAACTCGCGGTTGAACTGGGACGGGCTGGCATACCCCACCGCCAGCGATGCCGCTTCGGCGGTCATCCCCTGCCGCAGCATCAGCAGCCGTGCCTGGTGCAGGCGGGTCGACTTCACGTACTGCATCGGCGACGTGGCGGTGATCGCGCGGAAGTGGTCGTGGAAAGTCGCCACGCTCATGCCCGCTTCGGCGGCCAGTTGCCCCACGTCCAGGGCGGTGGCATACGAGGAGTGGATCATACGCAGCACCCTGCCAATGCTGCCGAAGCGACCGCGCATGGCCAGCGCCGCGCGCATCGCGCCGCCCTGCGCCCCGGTCAACACGCGGAAGTACAGTTCGCGCACCAGTGCCGGGCCCAGCACCGCCGCTTCGAGCGGGTCAGCCAGCGCCTCCAGCAACCGCAGCACCGTGGCCTGCATCGGCGCCTGCATCGGGCTGGACATCATGTTCTGTGCCGGGGCCTCCGATGTGTCCACTTGTTCGCCCAGTTCAATCAGCAGATCCGCCGCCAACTGCAGATCCAGATGCAGGTAGATCGCCAGCAGCGGCGCCTCTGCAGAGGCATCGGTTTCCATCGTGAACGGCACCGGCACGGACACCGCCAGATAGTGCTGCGCGTCGTACTGGTAGACCTGCCCGCCCAGGTAGCCACGCTTCACGCCCTGGCAGACGATCACGATGCCGGGGTCATACAGCACCGGCGTGCGTGCCAGAGGACGGTCGGAGCGCAGCAGCCGCACCCCGGGCAGCGGCGTGAGCGTATAGCCCTCCTCCAGCGCCAAGGTCTGCAGCAGGCCGACCATGCGCGCCTGCACCTGCCGTTGCAGGGATTCGACCACGGGCACTCCAGAGGAATAGGCAAGAATGGACGAATCCTAGGCCTGTGGCGGGGTCCGCTCAAGAATTAACGTGCAAACCCTGCCCACCACGAGCGCCTCCCCATGCCCCCGTCCTGCCTTCTCCTCATCACCGGCGTCAGCAGCGGCTTCGGCCGTGCCCTTGCCCAGCAGGCGCTGCTGGCCGGCCATCGCGTAGTCGGCACCATGCGCAACGAAACCGCCCGCCAGGCATTCGAAACACTGGCTCCCGGCCGCGCATTCGGCCGCCTGCTGGACGTAACCGATATCGCCACCATCGATGCACTTGTTGCCGATATCGAAACCAACATCGGCAGCATCGACGTGCTGGTCAACAACGCCGGCTACGGACACGAAGGCATCCTCGAAGAATCCACGCTGGCCGAGCTGCGGCAGCAGTTCGAGGTGAACGTGTTCGGCCCGGCCGCGCTGATCAAGGCCGTGCTGCCGCACATGCGCGCGCGCCGCCGCGGCCACATCCTCAACATCACGTCCATGGGCGGCTTCATCACAATGCCCGGCATCGCCTGGTACTGCGGTAGCAAGTTCGCGCTGGAGGGCATCAGCGAAGTGCTTGGCAAGGAGGTTGCCCCGTTCGGCATCCATGTCACCGCCGTCGCGCCGGGTTCCTTCCGCACCGACTGGGCAGGCCGCTCAATGGCGCGGGCACCGCGCAGCATTGACGACTACGATGCGCTGTTCGATCCCATCCGCAGCGCGCGCGAGGCGAAGAGTGGCCACCAGCTGGGTGATCCGGTGAAGGCTGCACAGGCCATGCTGCAGATCATCGACAGCGACGCGCCGCCCAGCCACCTGCTGCTGGGCAGTGACGCACTGCAGCTGGTACGCGCGAAGCTGGCGTCGATGGGCGACAACATCGACGCCTGGGAACAGCTGAGCCGCTCGACCGACAGCGCAACGTTGCGGTAGCACCGGGCCATGCCCGGCGAGCGAAGCGGCCACTGCGGCGCAAGACGCCAGGCATGGCCCGGCGTTACCGGCGCCCCGCTCAGTCCTCCTGCACCAGCTTGAACTCGCGCAGCAGGCCGCCGATCTGGGTCTTGTCCAGCTTGTTCATCAGCAGATTGCGCATGAACGCGGGACCGGGAATGTCCAGTTCCTTGCCATCGCGCAGGCGACCGGTGGCGGCCAGCAGCGATCGCACGTCATAGGTGGAATTGAACACCTCAGGCACACCGCGTTCGATACCCAGCAGCGTGTACACCGCTTCCATCGGTGTGCGCACCGAGTACTCGGTGGTGAAGATGCAGTCACGCTGCTTCGACTCGGCGAACTGGCCGATGAAGGCGAAGTTCACCGCCCCGTCCGGCACCACGTCCGGGCGGTCACCGGCCTGGCGTGGCATGAAGAACGCGGTGATGTACGGCATCATCACCGGTACCGTCTTTGCGCCGGTCGCGGCCAGTTCGTCGATTTCTTCCACCGGCACGCCCAGGTGGTACAGCCACTCGCGGGTGATCTCCTCACCGGTGCAGTCCTGCATCGGCTTCTTAACGTAGTCGCCGGGCGTATCCACGAACAGCGAATACACCCAGACCACGACCTGGTCCTTGGGCTGGTTCTTGAAATGCGGCTGGCGGTTCACGGTCCAGCTCATCAACCAGCGCGAATCGCGCACGCTGACGATGCCGCCGGTCACCACCTTGCCACTGAACGGGTCACGCTTGGCGATCTTCTGGATGTAGGCCGGAATGCGCGCATCCAGCGTGGTCACCGTCGCCGATTCCCACTTGGTCTGCGGGATATGCGCGCCAAACACATCCGGGCGGCCGAACGCGGGATCCCTGGCGGCAATGCGTCGCCACAGATCCCAGGCCGGTGCCGGCCCCTCGTTCAAACGCGCAGCGGTCTGGTGATCGCCGTTGTCCGAATTCTCGGTCAACGAACCGATTGTCATGAAAACAAGATCATCTGCGCTCAGATCCACGCCACCCGCCACGCCCTCGCGCGTCCAGTGGATGCGCGTGGCCTGCTTGCGGCCGGCCGCCAGATCAAAGTCAACATCGGTCACCTCGGTCCCGTACTGGAACACCACGCCGTGGTCCTGCAGCCACTTCACCAGCGGCAGCACCAGCGATTCGTACTGGTTGTACTTGGTGAACTTCAACGCCGAGAAATCCGGCAGGCCGCCGATATGATGGATGAAGCGATGCAGGTACAGCTTCATCTCCAGCGCCGAATGCCATTCCTCGAACGCGAACATGGTGCGCCAGTACAGCCAGAAGTTGCTGTCGAGGAAATCACGGCCCAGCACCTCGTCGATGCGCTTGTTCTCCATTTCCTGCCGGGTGGCCAGGAACAGCGCGATGATGTCCTTCTGTGCCTGTTCGGTCAGGGTGAACAGGCCGTCGGTGTGTGCATCTTCACCGCGATTGATGGTGGCGCGCTGCAGGGAGTAGTTCGGATCATCCTTGTTCAACCAGTAGAACTCGTCCAGCACACTGGCATCCTCGATCTCCAGCGACGGAATCGAGCGGAACAGATCCCACAGGCACTCGAAATGGTCTTCCATCTCGCGGCCGCCGCGGATCACGAAACCCTTTTCAGGCACCTTCAGGCCATCCAGCGCGCCACCGGCAATCTGCTGCTGCTCGAGAATGGTGATGCGCTCACCGGCCATGCGGCCATCACGCACCAGGAACGCGGCGCCGGCCAGCGAGGCCAGGCCCGAACCGACGAACCATGCGCGCTTGCCATCGACACCGGCGGGCTTGCGCGGGCGCGCAAAGGCTTCGTAGTTGCCACTGCTGTAGTACATGCGTTGCTCCTTCCTGGAGGGGTCATCAGGAACCCACGGTGGAATGACACAGCCATTCCATGCAGGTCATGCCCCTACTCTAGCGCCGAACCGATGTACCAATTCCTGCACGCACGCTGCGACCGAATGACGCAGCCACGTCAGAGCTCTCGCCCCAGCAACATCCCCGGCCAGCCATCCACATTGAACGGTGCGATGCGCGTGTAGCCACAGGATTCATAGAAGCACACCAGATCACCATTACCACCGCCGTAGCAGTCCACGCGCAGATGGTCGAGGCCGGCAGCGCGCGCCTGCTCATCGGCAAAGGCCATCAGGCGGCGGCCAATGCCACGCACGCGCGCATCGCGCGATGCCACCAGCACCCGCACATACAGTTCCGGGCCGGTGGGCGCAGGCACATAGGGCATCGACTCGCCCAGCGCCAGGAACGCGCGCACCTTACCCTGCTCGTTCTGCGCAACCCATGCGCCCGGCAGCGCGCACGCATCGGTCACCTGGGTGATCCGGCGCGGCACCGTGGACCACGGCTCACTGCCCCATTGCTGCACATTGCCGATCGACACGAACCATTCGATGACTTCGTCGAAGAGCGTCAGCACCGCAGGGGCATCGTCCACGTTCGCACGGCGGATGTTCAAGATTTCCTTTCCTGCTTCAGTCATGTGCGCATTCCTTTCAACGCTTCAATCAATTGCGACGAGGATGCCGGCCAGCGGCCCGCACTACCAGGGCTGGAAGTCCGTGAGCCGGATTTGACATGCAGGCATTTGCCTGCCTATAGTCCATCCAAGGACGGCGCCTGTCCGCCCACGCGAGGAACCTGCAATGGTCGATATCGCACACAGGGTCGGCATCAAGGCCCCTGCAAGCCAGGTGTACCAAGCTCTGGCAACCCCCGAAGGCGTCGCCGCCTGGTGGGCTGAAGACACCCATGGCGACCGCGTGGCCGGCGGCACGGTCAACGTGCGCTTCACGAACAACGGCCAGGAAATCGGCGCCATGGAAATGAAACTTGAGCAGCTTGTTCCAGGCGAGCTCGTGCTGTGGCGGTTCCTCGCCGGCCCTGCCGAATGGATCGGCACCCACGCGCGCTTTGTGCTGAAACAGGAAGGTGACTACTGCATCGTGCTGTTCACCCATGAAGGCTGGAAAGAGCGCGTCGAGTTCACCTCCCACTGCAGCACCAAGTGGGCGGTGTTCCTGCTCAGCCTCAAAGCGCTGGTGGAAACCGGCAATGGCCAGCCCAACCCACACGACGTCAGGATCGACAACTGGAACTGAAGACGCCCCGCATGAATGCAGACAAGGTGTTCAAGGCACTGGCCGACCCCACGCGCAGGACGCTGCTGGACCTGCTCTGCGAAGACAACGGGCAGACGCTGGGCCAGCTCTGCGAACACTTGGACATGGCCCGGCAATCGGTCACCCAGCACCTGGGCCTGCTGGAAGACGCCAACCTGATCAGCACCGTGCGCCGCGGCCGCGAGAAGCTGCACTTCATCAACCCGGTGCCACTGCACGAGGTGTACGAGCGCTGGGTACGCAAGTTCGAGCAGCAGCGCCTGAGCCTGCTGCATGACCTGAAACGAGAACTGGAAGGAGAATGACGATGTCCGCAGAGTCCACCCGCTTCATCCACGTGATCTACATCGCCTCCACGCCGCAGAAGGTGTTCGAGGCCATCACGCGGCCCGAAATCGCCAGTCGCTACTGGGGCCACGAGAACGTCTCGGACTGGAAACCCGGCTCGCGCTGGCAGCATGTACGTGCGAACGAAACGCGCTCGGTTGAACTGGTCGGCGAAGTGGTGGAAAGCACTCCACCCTCGCGGCTGATCATCACCTGGGCCGCCGCCTCGCAGGCCGAAAACCCGAATGCCTATAGTCGCGTCACCTTCGATATCGTGCCCTACCAGGACATGGTGCGGCTGACCGTCACCCACGACGAGCTGGAACCGGGCAGCGGCATGGATACCGGCATCCGCCAGGGCTGGCCGATCGTGCTGTCGAGCCTGAAGTCGCTGTTGGAGACGGGCAAGGGGCTGGATGTTTTTGCGAAGCCGCAGTAAACGGCTGCGTCGGGACGACGCCGCAGGCGCCTTGGCTGCTGCGGCGTCGGCAATGCGGCCGATGCGGGTCCGCTAGCGGGCGGTCCAGCCACCATCGACCGGCAACGCCGTGCCGGTGATCTGCGCCGCGGCGTCCGAGGCCAGGAACACCACCATTTCCCCCAGCTGCTCGGGCGTCACGAACTGCAGAGAGGGCTGTTTCTCGGCCAGCAGCGCGCGCGCAGCGGTCTCCTGATCCGTGCCTTCGCGCTCGGCCAACGCAGTGATCTGTTGCTCGACCAGCGCCGTCCGCACCCAGCCCGGGCAGATCGCATTGGCGGTGATGCCGGTGCCCGCGTTCTCCAGCGCTGTCACCTTGGTGAACCCCACCACGCCATGCTTGGCCGCCACATAGGCCGACTTGTTCACCGAGCCCACCAGGCCGTGTACCGATGCAATATTGATGATGCGACCGGCACCCTGCTGCTTCATGTAAGGCAAGGCCGCTGCCGTTGCATGGAACACCGCCGACAGATTCAACGCCAGGATCGCATCCCACTTCTCGACCGGAAATTCCTCGATCGACGCGGTGTGCTGGATGCCCGCGTTATTCACAAGGATGTCGATGCGCCCCATCGTCGCAACAGTGCGGGCGATCATTTCGCGCACCGCCTCGCCACGGGAAAGATCGGCACCATCGTGCACCACTCGCACACCGAACTCAGCCTCAAGGTTGGAACGGATGCGTTCGATCTCCGCCGCATCGCCGAAGCCATTCAGCACGATGTCGGCACCCTGCCGCGCCAGCGCGGTCGCAATGCCAAGACCGATACCACTGGTCGAGCCGGTAACCACCGTGACCTTTCCACTGAACATGGGCGAGCTTCCATCGGGCACAGGCAGCCAGTGTAGTCCTCTAGATCCACTCCACGCGCGGATCAGCAGATCCACGCCATGCGTGGATGCTCCCCTCTCGGCAGAAATTCACATTGCCCCTATAGTCACCCCAATCCACCCATGGATGGCCCGATGAACCCCTGCAAGGCCCTGCTGCCCGCCGTAGTTGCCGCACTGCTTGCCCCTGCCATCAGCCAGGCCGCACCGCCTGCTCAGGACGCCACGCCACTCACCACCGGCAACGTGCGGCTGGATATTGCCAGCGGCCGTGTGGAGGGCGAAGTCTGCGTTTCCAATCGCCCCGCCAGCGCCCAAGGCCACTTCGTGCTCAACGCCGGCCTGAATGTCGCACGGATCACCGATGGCGATGGCGCGCCGCTGGACTTCGAAGGCTGGTACGACCCCGGCGTGGATGGCGAAGCACGCGTGTACACCGTGGCCAAGCCACCCGCCACGCTCTGCGTGCAGTACGTGGGCGCCTTCCCGGTCTACGCCCGGCACGATGCCCCCACCGACTTCAAAGGCCTGATGGCCTTCAACGGCGACAGCGCCCGCTTCACCGAACAGTCCGCATGGCTTCCGCAGGCGTTCGACCCCAAGGTGCGCGTGCGCAGCAGCGAAAGCCGCTACGACCTGCAGGTGGACTGCAGCGGCTGCCGGTTCCTGTATCTCAACGGCAGCCCGGCCATCGAAGGCGCGCAGGGCCGCTTCCGCAGCGACAACGCACGACCGATCCTGCTGTTCGGCGGCAGCGGCCCGATCACCCGCACCGCGCAGGTCACGATCCTCAATGAGACCCTGCCCCCGGCCAAGGTCGATGCACTGTCCAGTACGGTGCAGAAAATAGCCGACGTGCACAGCCGCTACATCGGCGTGCCGCTGGCCGACCGCCCCACCTTCCTGCGCATGGTCACGCTCAACCAGATCGAGCGCGACCGCGAGGGCAGCGAGTGGGGCTTTGCCACCTGGCCAACCATCGCCATGAGCGGCAGCATCGGCAACGTGGCCGATTCACTGCTGGCCGGGGGCGAGAATGCCGAGCGACGCGTGCAGTACATCGCGCATGAAATGGGCCACTACTACTTCGGGACGCTGAATCGTCCGCAGGGCCCCTACTTCTGGGTGCTGCTGGAATCCAGCGCCGAATTCCTGTCGATCAAGGCGCTGCGCGAGATCAGTGGCGATGCCGCGGCGGATCGCTACATTTCGCGCCTGCAATCGGCCATCGATAAGACGGACACGCCGCTGCCCGCGTTCGATGCCATCGACGGCGACTCGGACTTGGGCGAACTGTACCGCTATGGCTACGGCCCCTTGCTGTTGCTCTCGCTGGAAAAGCAGGCGGGTGAGGCGAAGATGCAGGCCTTCATGCGTGGGCTGCTGGCCTCGACTTCGCCGAGGAACTGGGCGGAGCTGCAGGGCATCGCGATGAAGGCCGGCATCGATGCCAAGGCATGGGAACATTGGCGGGCAAGCTGCGTGGCTGGCGGTAAGCAGAGGTGCCAGTAGATCCACGCCACGCGTGGATGCTCTCCCTCAACGCCCCATCACTTCCAATGATCTGGCCCCAAGAACGGCAGGCTCAACACAAACACCGGAACCGCCACAGGAATCAACGCCGCGCCCAGCACCTTGCCGGCGGCCGTTCCAACACCCGGCTTGTCCGTATCGTCCGGCCGGATCCGCTCAGCCCGCGCGGTAATCGACTGCGGCAGCTTCGCCTTCTCGGCCAGCGCCGCAGCATCCGGCAACTTCACCCGCTCGCCCTCACTCTCAAACAGCGCGCTGTAGTAGCTACCACCCTGCCTGGAAAGGTTGCAGTCCGGGTTGGCCGCCAGCTCGTAGCGGCTCCGGGCTTCAAGGATGTACGGCCGGCGCGTCAACTCATCGATGGCCTTGGCCACCCGCGGGCTGATCTCCAACCGCTCCAGCTTGAACTGCGCCGCCTGTTCCGGCGTCACCTGCTCCGGCCGCAGCAGCAGCGCGTAGCTGCCATGCACCTTGGTCCTGTCGGCCGGAACGCGCCAGTCCTCACGGAAGTACATCTGCGCGCAGACCACGGCTTCGCGCAGCGGGCTGTCCATCAGGGCACGGTAATCACGGAACGGCGCGGCGTCGAAGCGCATCGGCTCGTCATAGACCGGCAGCAGGTACAGCTTGCCGTCGTCGGCCACGAAGGCGCCGGTAATCTCGCGATTGGAATGGTGGTAGTCCGGCCCACTGGCGCAGCCAGACAGCAGGGTCAGGCACAAGACGGAGAGAGTGAAGAGGATGGACGTTCGCATGTCGTGTTGAATGGCTTCCTTGGAAAACCGGCCTCGCCGATTAGGACGGGGCCAGTCCGCCATGGTGCCACGGCACCGCACGCGATGCAGAGCCCGCCTTACTTCAACCGCTCAACCAACCGCTGCCCCACCTCCAGCGCCGAAGCCGGGTTCTGCCCGGTAATCAGCTCGCGGTCCACCACCACATGCCCGGTCCACGGCGTGGCATTGCTGCTGAACTTCGCACCCGCCCGCTGCAACGCGGTCTGCGGGTAGAACTTCATCTCACCGCCGCCCAGCAGCGGCTTGGCCTGCTCTTCCTCCTGGTTGCTGATCACCGTCATCTGGTAGCCGCTGTAGATCCACTTCGGCGTGGCCGGCGTCGCGCCCGCCTCCAGCTTTGCCACGAAACCCGCGGCATCCGGCAGCGTGGACAGCAGCGCGATCGGCCCGTGGCAGACCAGCGCAGTAGTCTTGTTGCGCTGGTGGAAGTCGGCCAGCAGCCGGCCCAGCGCCGGGCTCTTCAGCAGGTCCTGCATCGGCGCGTGGCCACCGGGAATGTAGACCGCATCGAAACGCGCGTAGCCCTGCTGCTCGACGCGCGCCAGGCTGACCACCGGCGAGGCGGTCGGCGAGGTCAGCGCCAGTTTCTCCAGCAGCTCCTTGTGCAGGGTCAGCTGCGCGGCATCGTTGCCGAAGTACGCCGGCGTCACCGAGGACGCATCCACCGTCGGCGCCCGCCCCTGCGGCGTGGCAAAGGTCACCTCGTGGCCCGCGTCCAGCAGCAGCTTGACCGGCTGCATCAGCTCGTTGAGATAGAAGCCGGTGGACAGCACCATGCCGTCCTTCAGGTCCAGGTGGTTTTCGTCGGACAGCACCACCAGCACGTTGGCGGCCTGCGCGCCGCTGGCGGCCAGGGTCAGGGCCAGCGCTGCGGCCAGCCGGGTCATCAGGTTCATGAGGTCGCTCCTATCGGGGAATGGCGGCCACTTTATTCATCGCCCCAGCGGCGATAAATTGGCCCCATCGCAAAACATCTGTTCCCTGGAGAGCCAAATGAGCCGCAAGTTCGACTACCTGGGCGATGTGGAGGTGTTCCTGGCGGTGGTCGAGCACGGCTCGTTCACGGCCGGCGCGGTGGCGCTGTCCACCACGCCCTCGGTGCTGAGCCGCGCGGTCACCCGCCTGGAAGCGCGGCTGGGCCGGCAGCTGCTGCAGCGGACCACCCGCCGCGTGGGCCTGACCGACGCCGGGCGGCTCTATCTGGAACAGGTGCGCACCGCCTTCGGCCTGCTGGACGACGCCGAGCGCGACGTACTGGCCCAGGACGGTGCGCTGGCCGGCCGCGTGCGCCTGAGCGTGCCCACCACCTATGGCCACTACCGGCTGCCGCCCGTGCTGGCGCGCTTTGCGCAGCAGTACCCGCAGGTGCAGGTGGAACTGAACATCACCAACCGCAACGTGGACCTGGTGGCCGAAGGCTTCGATCTGGCCATCCGCCTGGGCCAGCTGCCGGACAGCGGGCTGGTGGCGCGCAAGCTTGAAGACGCCCCACTGCTGCTGGTGGCCGCGCCGGACTACCTGCGGCGCCGGGGTACGCCGCAGACGCTGGACGACCTGCAGCAGCACCTGTGCCTGCCCTTCGTGATGCCGCGCACCGGGCGGCTGGCGCCGTGGATCTTTCGCGACGACGGGCGCGACGTGGACTGGCTGCCGCGTTCGTCCATCGAGACTTCCGACGATGTGCTGGGCGTGGTGTCGCTGGCCGAACAGGGCATCGGCATCTGCCAGAGCTATGAGTTCATCGTGCGTGAGCGATTGCAGCGCGGGCAGCTGGTGGAAGTGCTGCCACAGCTGCGCGGGAGATTGCGACCGTTCTCGGTGATCTATGCGCCGCATCGGCGGCAGTCGGCGGCGGCGCGGGCGATGATTGAGTTGCTGGTGGGGAATGCGGGTGAGAATCGCGCTGGTTGAAGCTACGAGCTTGTTAACGCTGTCGGGTTTGAACCGATTTTCGGGGCGTGCGGCTGGTTCGACGCCGTTGGTTGGCGAGGCGAACTAAGAACTGTTGCAAAGAAGGCCGTCGCGCTATTCGCTTGTGGCGCGGGCGATTGCGCCACTTTGATTCGCTATCAGCAGAGCAGCCGCGCGAATGCGTCTGCTGGCGTCGCGTGCTGCACGAATGGTGCGTGCAACAATAGTCCTTCGCTCTCGAGTTCGCCGATTCCTTCGCGAATTTCTATTGGCATTCGAAGCGGCTGCGTAAACACCATGACGTGCCACCGACAACGGGTGGCTCCGGGTCTGCAAACCCGCGATGAGCAACGACTGTTGTTTACGCTTGCCCGTCGGCACCGTCCTTAACCGGTGCCGGCGGGCAATCCGTCGGCCTATCTGGCGGGCGGTGCGTGGGGGTCTTCGGACCCACCGGTCATTCGTTGCTTCATCCCGGTTTGCAGCCACGCATCGTCCGCCACCCCGCTACGCGGTGGCGCTGTTAAGCACAGCAAAGGAAACCGACGCCATGAACGATTCCGACATCCTCTCCGCGTACACCGTTGTTGAGCCCATCAACGACGACACTCCCCTGCCCGACCTGAACTGCCTGCTCGGCATCCTCAAGCGGATGCGCGGCTGCGAAGGGGCCGATGGGCACCCTTGGCCTGAGAACGATGTGTCACCCGGCCGCCGCGTGAGCCTGGCCAGGAGCGAGCGTGCAATGGTGGGGGCCCTGACAGTGCTGGAGCTGCTGCACGCTGCCGACCGCTGCCGGGTCGCAGCGGACCCGGAGCGGCATTTGGATGAGGGGGTGGTGGATGGACTGTTTCTGGCTTGCCGGGGGTTGGTTGAGTGGGCTTGTCGGGAAGTTAGGCCGGAGTGACCCTCAACCGCTCTCAATAGGCAACAGTACGGACTTGCCCGCACACTCAGTGTCCGCTTCAAGCCAGAAGCGGCGTCAGCAGTCATCTATGCTGGCCACGCCTCGCCGCAAGACGACCCCAGCCGTACCAAACATTGATGCCAGCTGGTTTAACTGACTATCGTTGGTTATGCTCTGGCTGCCTCAGAAGGAATCGGCATGCCACTCCACTCCACCCTTGATGAAATCGGCGAACAGTTGCTGGCAGAGCTATTGCCTGCGCCCGCGACACCAGTACCCAAACTATTCCAGATTGGCGATGGATTCGCGATCGGAACGCACATAGGAAATAAGCGTTCAAGGAACGAGGATAGGGTCGCAATTGCACGAGTAGATGTTGCCTCTCAAATGGCCTACTCAGCGCACATTATCTGCGACGGGGTAGGAGGATCACAGCGGGGCGACGAAGCGGCGGCGATTGCTTGCGCGTCGATTGTGTCACAGTTGAGCTCCCAAACGCGCTATCGCTCGCCCGCCCAGCTAATGCCTGAATTGATCAGAACTGCAGATGATGCGGTACGACTTCTGCTCGGCGGCGCAGGACAATCCACCCTCTGCATGCTGCTCAATTCAAATGACGGACAGTGCGCCTTGGCAAGCATTGGTGATAGTCGCGCTTATTCGTGGGATCAAGGCAGCGAACTTATTCAGCTGACCGAAGACGACACGCTTGCCAATGAAATTAAGCACCACAAGCTGGAGCATGCGCAAGCATATCTCAACGCACGTGGCCTGGAGGGAAGCCTATCGCAAGCCCTCGGCGAGCCAGGCAGAACGAGCAACGAGCTCAGTATCCATGTACTGACTGATCGGAGCTTCCCTCCTGGCGGAATACTGCTAGCTACGGACGGAATCTGGATTAATGATGCAAACGCATTCAACTTGATTACCAGGCATTCTCGTGGTCCAGGCGAGCTCATCCGCCGCCTGCTAACTTGCGCATCCTGGCTTGGAGGAATCGACAACGCTTCAGCCATAGCCATTAGAGATCCACAGCAAATGCCGGAAACCGTGGACTCTCTCCCTCGCAGTACACGCATAACTTTGTGGCTCGCAGATAAGCAGGTTGTTACCTATCGGTCCACAGCTGAATTCGCGGAATCATACAAGCCGCCGATAGAGAAGCAGACAAAGAAGCGCCGAAAGAAGACTGGCGCCAAGCCCACTCAGTTGGAGCTACCTGACTCAGATGTAGCAATGAGAGGCAATAACATAGTTGCTGGTCCGGACGACGAGTAGGAGACACGATATGGATACACGGAGGTATGCAATCGCGCCACAGCAAATGGCTGGCGGCTACGGCTCAGTGATAGAAGTCCACGACCGCTATCTAGATCGCTCAGTACTGTTCAAGCAAATGCACGATCCTGCGAATAACAATCAACTCGTTGCGGAGGTTGCAGCACTAACGCGCACCAGATCGAGACATATCATTGATATCTACGATGTTGATACCGACGAGCGCGGCATGCTAACGGGAATAATCATTGAGAATCTCCGTGGCAGAGACTTTCTGAATTTTCATGCGGAGGCTGCACAGAGCCCCGCAGAACTCACAAAGGTGATCTACCAGCTTGCTTGCGCTGTGAATGATCTCCACTCAGCCAACATAATCCATCGCGACCTCAAGCTGGACAACTTCAAGGCATCTGATGCAGGAATCGTCAAGCTGTACGATTTCGGCATATCGTCCGCTTCGGGAACTCATGTAACCACTCAGAATCGAGGCACGCTTGACTACGCGGCGCCGGAACTATTCACTCCAAACGGCGTTGTAACGCGTGCATCGGACGTCTATTCCCTTGGGATCTGCTGCTGGAAACTGGCAACAAATCAATTCCCTGCCCAGCTGACTGAGCGGCCACCACAGAAATCTGGACCGCCCCCTCTTCTAGGGACACTCGCCCCATTTATGGACAGCGAGCTCGTAGAGATCATCCACGCATGCATTGATCCGGACCCTGCGATTAGACCTAGCGCTCAGCAGGTGATGGAGCGCTGCGAAACCCTACTATTGAAGGGCCAGCACAAAGGTTTGTTCTTCAGCGAACGCTCTACGGTTTATGAGCTTTCGGCCCAGAAGCCTACTGTTCGAATAAATATCGCTCCTTTGGGCGAGATTCGCGCAGCCTATGACGGGACTGAATTTAAGGTGACAGGCGTTACTGGAAACGTGTACATCAACAACGTCGCCGCAGTGGTAGGACGACCACTTCACGATGCGTGTGTAGTCACATTTGGCTCTTTCGATATTGGCCGCAATCGCCAGTACATCAGTTTCCTTTGCTCCAAACCGGAGATAGTGCTGTGAACGGAATCCTTCTGGCCCAAGGCGAAGTCCTCATAGACCGATATCGAGTGGACGAATACTTGAACGCAGGGGCGATGCAGGAAGTGTATGCCTGCACTGACCTCAAGCTTGGACGTCGTGCGGTGGTCAAGATTCCAAAGGGTGGAGTTCGCGATAGGCGCTTCAAGCGAGGCGCCGAGATGAGTGCGCGCATCAATCACCACAACATAGCATCCACCTTTGATTATCATGAGGATAGTCAAAGGACATTCCTGGTTGAGGAGCTCGTCGACGGAACAGATCTAGGTAACAGATTGGCGAATCAGTTCCAGTTCCTCGACCCTTCGCTGGCGGCGCACGTGCTTCACAACGTAATTCGCGCAGTACACGAAGCCCATCGCGCGGGAATTTGCCATCGAGACCTAAAGCCGAGCAACATCATGACATCGGACGACTACGCCTTGTCATCGATCAAGTTAACCGACTTCGGAATTGCGAAGTTGGCTGAGAGTGAGATTAGGGAGGAAATGGCTGAGTTCGAGCGTGATGAATCCACCCTTACAACCTCCAGCACATTGCTCGGCGCGATCCCATACATGGCTCCAGAGTGCTGGCGAAGCTGGATCGATGCAGGAAAGCCGATGGACATCTGGGCAATTGGATGCATTGCCTACCAGCTTGTTACTGGGAACCTACCGTTCGGCTCCGGTCGCAGAGCAATTGCTGAAGTCGTCAGAATGGAGCAGATTGGCGCAGTGAACCTCCCCCGCCCCCCTTTGTTCGGGCGTTCAGCCGCGACTCGCGGCTTGGAGGAAGAGCTCTGGAGCTTGATTACGCGGTGCCTGGCTGTTGACCCACAAGCACGGCCCACTGCATCTGACCTGCTCACGTCCTGTGGCATCTGGTGCTATGCGACAGCTGAGAGACGACTAGGCTCCATCCTTAACTTTGGCGTCACATATGCTGGCGGTGGACGAAGCCAAACTGGCACAATTCAGGACGACGTCCCTTCAAAGTCATACTTCTACCACGCCAGCGAATTCTACGGCCCAGGCAACCCAGCGGCTGGTCAGCGGGTAAGTATTTGCGCCTATCCCGGCTCACCTAGACTGCGTGCGGCACCAGTACTTCTACTTCGTCAACCGATCTAGATTCAGAGAAGGGAAACATTTGCTTTGCCAATGTACGTTTCGGGCCTCACTAGCCCGTGCTACCCGAAATCGCTCTTAGCGAGTCGCTTCAATTGGAACAATCTCTGCAATCGCTTCAATGCTTCCAATGCTAATAAGCAATGGTGAGAGCAAGCGATCATCCGGCGGAAGTACGGTTAGGCGATACTCGCATTGAGCTGCGTATGCTTCAGGCTTTGAGTACGCCACCCCAAGTTCATGTGGCACGCCATAGCTAACAGAAGCATCCATACTGATTCCGCCCCGCACAGCTGTTTCGATCTTTGCATGCAATCGCTCTAGCAGCTCCCCTGGATCATGAATCACTAGACAGGCATCGGCACCACTGAATCCGCCTGCATCTTCAGGATATCGATGAGAAGAAAAGCAGATCATTAGATAGTCTCGGAGCAAGCGATTAGTTAACATCACCTCACCTATGGGACGTATGAACTGACCATCTTCGCGAGAGATATAGACGAGCTCTGGCGCCACCGCTCGGCTGCGGCATAGCTCATAGTCTTGGCGGGCAGCGTCGCCCTCAAGTTCCGTGTAGAAGGATGCTGGCATGAGCCGGAACTCTCCCAGGCGAAGAGACCTGTCCAGCCACTTCCGCTCCGAGTAGCGGTAGAGTTTCTCTGGTCGAGCACAGTTTATTTCCATTGATCAACCTTCTATTGAAAGGGACAATCATAACCATGGATGTGCTCCGGTTCCTGAGACTGCAGACGTTTCAGTGTCCCGCCCCGTTTCATAAGTACTTCTTTCGATTTCGCATCTGTTCCGAATGCCTTGATTGCCACCTTGCAGCCACTGATGCGTTGGACCTGCAGCACTGGACTCGGCCAAACTGCCTCGCCCACCGATGTGCCAGCGATGATAAGAAAAGGGCGCCTCTCGGCGCCCTCTTTCTTTCAACTCATTCCCACTCAATGGTAGCCGGCGGCTTCCCCGAGATGTCATAGACAACCCGCGACACCCCCCGCAACTCATTGATGATCCGGTTACTCACCGTACCCAGGAACTCATACGGCAGATGCGCCCAGTGCGCGGTCATGAAGTCGATCGTCTCCACGGCCCGCAGCGCAATCACCCACTCATACGCCCGCGCATCGCCCACCACGCCCACCGACTTCACCGGCAGGAACACGGCAAACGCCTGGCTGGTCTTGTCGTACAGGTCGGCCTTGCGCAGCTCATCAATGAAGATGGCATCGGCCTTGGCCAGCAGCTCGGCGTATTCGCGCTTCACTTCACCCAGAATGCGCACGCCCAGGCCCGGGCCCGGGAACGGATGGCGGTAGACCATGGTGCGCGGCAGGCCGAGCTCAACGCCCAGGCGGCGCACTTCGTCCTTGAACAGCTCGCGCAGCGGCTCCACCAGGCCCAGCTTCATGTGCTCCGGCAGGCCGCCCACGTTGTGGTGGCTCTTGATCACATGCGCCTTGCCGGTCTTGCTGCCGGCCGACTCGATCACGTCCGGGTAGATGGTGCCCTGCGCCAGCCACTTGGCGTTCTTCAGCTTGTTCGACTCTTCGTCGAAGATCTCAACGAACAGGTTGCCGATGATCTTGCGCTTGGCCTCCGGGTCGCTCACGCCTTCCAGCGCGGCGAAGTAACGGTCGGCGGCATTCACGCGCACCACCTTTACGCCCATGTGCTCGGCGAACATCGCCATCACCTGGTCGCCTTCCTGCCAGCGCAGCAGGCCGGTATCCACGAACACGCAGGTCAGCTTCTCGCCGATGGCCTTGTGCAGCAGCGCAGCCACCACGGACGAATCGACGCCGCCGGACAGGCCCAGGATCACTTCGTCATCGCCCACCTGTTCGCGCACACGGGCGATCTGGTCGTCGATGATGTTGGCGGCAGTCCACAGGGTCTGGCAGCCGCACACGTCCACCACGAAGCGGCGCAGCAGCGCCTGGCCCTGCAGGGTGTGGGTCACTTCCGGGTGGAACTGCACGCCGTACCAGCGCTTTTCTTCGTTGGCCATGGCGGCCACCGGAATGCGGTCGGTGGTGGCGGTGATGGTGAAGCCCGGCGGTGCAACGGAGACGTGGTCGCCGTGGCTCATCCAGACATTCAGCTTCGGCTCGCCGCCGTGGTCGCTCAGGCCCTTGAACAGTGCATCCGGGTTGATCACGTTCACTTCGGCGTGACCGAACTCGCGCTGGTCCGCCGCTTCGGTGGCACCGCCCAGCTGGGCAGCCAGGGTCTGCATGCCGTAGCAGATGCCGAAGATCGGAAGGCCGCTGTCGAACACTTCCTGCGGCGCGGCCGGCGCACCCGGCAGCGTGGTCGATTCCGGGCCACCGGACAGGATGATGCCCTTGGCGCCGAAGCCGGCGATCTCGGCCGGGTTGTGGTCCCACGCCCAGATTTCGCAGTAGACGCCCAGCTCGCGGATGCGGCGGGCGATCAGCTGCGTGTACTGCGCGCCGAAATCGAGGATGAGGATCTTGTCGTTATGGATGTTGGTCATGGTGCCGTTCCAGTGGTGTTTTTCGCAGCGCCCGGCGCTTCAAGGCTCTGCGTCAGCGTGGCGATGAACGCCTCGCGTTGTTGAATATGTGAGGGGTCTTCCTCGTCCCAGCGCAGCATCAGCAGGCCGTGCGGTGCGTTGGGGTTGGAGCGGTCGGCGCGCGGCAGCTCGGCGATTTCCTGCACTTCGGTGCCGGGCACGATGCGCCGTTGCAGCGCCGCCATCGAGAAGCCCGAATCCGCAGCGCCCCAGGACGCCCAGCGCACGCTCATCCGTGCGGGCTCCAGCGCGCCCAGTACCGGCGTCAGCACCGGATCATCCGGCCCATGCAGCGGCTCGGTAATGCATTGCAACGTGACCTGCAGCGGGCGCTCGCCGGAACCTTTCAGCAGCGTGCGCTGCTCGCCGGCGGCCTGCACCTGCCAGCCCTTCGGCAGCGAGAACGCGTTCTGGCACGCCTGCACGTCCTGCAATTGCGAAACCGCCGCGCCCGGGGACCCGGAGCGCGGCGGCGGTTCGGACAACGAGCAGCCTGCCATCAGCAGGCTGCTCGTGACCGCAAGGACGGTGCGGAATCGCATCAGGAGCGGTAGTTCGGCGGCTCTTTGGTGATCGTCACGTCGTGGACGTGGCTCTCACGCTGGCCGGCGCCGCTGATCTTCACGAACTTGGGCTTGCTGCGCATGTCCTCGACGGTGGCGCAGCCCACGTAGCCCATGGTGGCGCGCAGGCCGCCCATCAGCTGGTGGACGATGCCGCCCACCGGGCCGCGGTACGGCACGCGGCCTTCGATGCCTTCGGGCACCAGCTTGTCGGCGGTGGCGCCGTCCTGGAAATAGCGGTCCTTGGACCCCTTTTCCATCGCGGCCAGCGAACCCATGCCGCGGTAGCTCTTGTACGAACGGCCCTGGTACAGTTCGGTCTCGCCCGGCGATTCCTCGGTACCGGCCAGCAGGCCACCGACCATGATGGTCGAGGCACCGGCAGCCAGCGCCTTGCCGATATCGCCCGAGTAGCGGATGCCACCGTCGGCGATCAGCGGGATGCGGTCCTGCAGGGCTTCGGCCACCAGATCAATGGCGGTGACCTGCGGCACGCCGACGCCGGCGACGACGCGGGTGGTGCAGATCGAGCCCGGGCCGATGCCGACCTTGACTGCGTCCGCGCCGCTGTCCAGCAGCGCCAGTGCGGCTTCGCCGGTGCAGATGTTGCCACCGATGACCTGCACCTGCGGGAAGTTCTTCTTGACCCAGCTGACGCGGTCCAGCACGCCCTGCGAGTGGCCGTGCGCGGTATCGACCACGATCACGTCCACGCCGGCGGCGACCAGCGCTTCCACGCGGCGATCGGTATCGCCACCGACGCCGACGGCCGCGCCGACCAGCAGGCGGGTCGACAGATCCTTGGCAGCGTTCGGGAAGTCGGTGTTCTTCTGGATGTCCTTGACGGTGATCAGGCCACGCAGTTCGAACGAATCATTGACCACCAGCACCTTTTCGATGCGGTTGCGGTGCAGCAGCTGCAGCACTTCATCGGAGGCGGCGCCTTCCTTGACCGTGATCAGGCGATCCTTCTTGGTCATGATGTGGCGGACCGGATCGTCCAGCTCGGTCTCGAAGCGCATGTCGCGATGGGTCACGATGCCGGCCAGCAGGCCGTCGCTGCCCACCACCGGCACGCCGGAGATGTTGTGCGCCTGGGTCAGGGCCAGCACGTCGCGGATGGTGGTTTCCGGGCCGACGGTGATCGGGTCGCGGATGACACCGGCCTCGAACTTCTTGACCTTGGCCACTTCCGCGGCCTGCTGTTCCAGGCTGAGATTCTTGTGGATGATGCCCATGCCGCCGAGCTGGGCCATGGCGATGGCCAGGCGGGCTTCGGTGACGGTATCCATGGCTGCGGACAGGATCGGAAGCTTGAGCTTCAGGTCGCGAGTCAACCGCGTTTCGAGGTTGACGTCCTTGGGCAGGATGGTCGAATGGGCGGGGACGAGCGAGACGTCGTCGTAAGTGAGTGCTTCAGCCTGGATGCGCAGCATCGGCATACCCGAGATGTGGGGAAGCGCGACATTTTACCCTGTTTTCGCGCCGTGTGGCAGGGGGTAGATGCGACGCAGTGTCGCGCGCGCGGTAATTGGTTCAGGGGGGCCTGGGTGGGTACCAACCTTGGTTGGTACCCACGGAACCGCCATGGTGTAACGGCGCGCGATAAATCGCCCGCCGCAGGCGAGATAAACGTTGGGGCGCTCATGTTGCGCCCAGCGGAATGAAATTGCACGGGGCGGAAACCGCCCCGTGCCCACGCTGACCTACCAGGTCGTGTAGATCAGCTCCCGCCGCTGGACCGCCTGTCGACCGATCGTGTAGCGAATCGGCACCACGCGGTCACGGAACTGCCCGAACACCTCCCTCATGGCCGGGTGGTCGTTGATCGTCAGGATGGCCGCGCCGCGCAGCCCTGCCATCTGACTGGCCAGCTCCTGGTACTGCTCCATCCCAAAGGGTGCGCCGTACCCCTCGGTCTCCCAGTACGGCGGATCGAGGAAGAACAGGGTGTCCGCGGCATCGTACTTGGCCATGCACTGCTGCCAGGCCAGGTGTTCGACCGTGACCTTGTGGAGCCGGAGGTGCGCGGCGCTCAGATCCTCCTCTATGCGCAACAGGTTCAGGCCCTTGCCACCCCGGCCGAAGCCGGGGGTCTGGCCGGTCGCCTTACCGCCCCAGGCCAGCCTCTGCAGATAGTAGAAGCGTGCAGCTCGCTGGATGTCAGTGAGGGTGTCGGGGTGCTGGAGCTGGCACCAACGGAACATTTCCCGGCTCGTCAGAGCCCATTTGAACTGCCGGACGAACTCCTCAAGATGGTTGGCCACCACCCGATAGAGGCGCACCAGCTCGCCGTGACAGTCATTGAGCACCTCAGCCTTGGCCGGCTCTCTCGCGAACAGGAGAGCAGCGCCGCCGGCGAAGGCCTCTACGTAGGTCCGGTGCGGAGTATCGGCTACCAAGGGCAGCAAGTGGGGCAGCAGGCGGGTCTTCCCGCCCGGCCAGGGGAACAGCGTGGTCGTCTTCATTCTCAGCCTCTGCGATGGTTCTAGGCCAGGCTTGTGTCCCCCGCGCGGGGAGCAGGGCCTCGGCCAATTGCACGCGGGCTGTACGCGTGTGTTGCGGCGCCAGGCAGGCAGTTGGAGCTGCCGGCCTGGCGCCCTGTTCTAGATGTGGAGAGGGAGCCGTTCTAGTCCGGCTGCACCTTCAGGAAGAGCCGGCGGTGCTGGCCAGGCGCAGTTGGGGAAGTCCGCCCGCTCCGGCAGATCGCGAAGCTCTTGGCGGTAGACCGCCCATGCCGCCTTGGCTTGGGGTTCCAGCGGGCTGTCAGGCGCCTGAGTCCAATCCGATCCACGGAGCAACGCGGTTCGCATCGCTCGCCCCTGTGCGGCCTGAATGGCGTTGAGCACTGCAGGAGGAACAGTGCCAGCCCGGACTTCGCCCCCCTGAAGCTCCGCATCTGCGCTGATCCTGCGGAATCCGGTGCCGGAAACCGCATAGGTCTCATCGTTCATAGGCGTACCCATAGACGTCGATGTAGGCGCCGGCCTGCGCGGCGCTCATCATGTAGAGCAGCTGCTGGGTCGAATCCGTAGGAAGGTAGGCCACCACCGCCTGCCCGCCATAGCTCACCCCGATGAAGTGATCATTGGTGGTCAGAGCGGCGTCGCCGGGCCCAACGACGAGATTCGCTGAAGCTGACAGGTTCAGCACCCGAGCGCAGACCGACCTTGAGGTGGTGGGAATCGCGGAACCACAGGCCACGATTACCGGCGCTGTTGAGGCTCCGTTGCTCAGCACGCGAAGCTGGCTACCCGCCATGCGGTAGACCACCTCACCCTTTGCGGCGTTGTGATCGAACTCATAGAACCTTCCGCTGGCATTGGTTCGCACACTTCCGATGTAACGCCGCGAGGCGGCACCAGTCTTGGCGCGGGCGGTCCCGCTGTAGGGAGCGGCCGGGGCATCGGTGACGGCCTCGATCGCCGGCGTTGAGCCGTTGAGGTACAGATAGAGGTGGTACCAGGTGTTCGCCGCAAGCGTCAGACCGCTGAGGGTCAGCGCGGCCGGCAGCTCGATGGCCTGCTGCAACGACGGAATCCAGGCGCTGCCACTGGAAACACGAACCGCAGCCGGCCCCACGTACTCCATGCGCAGGCCAAGGATATGGCCAGCCATCGTCCACAGGCCGGCCCCGGCGGCGACCGAGGCCGCACTGGCGGCGGCGAGTTGGGAGAGTTTGACGTCGGGCATTGGGGTTACTCCAGGATGATCGGATCGCCGGCTTCCGTGACGATGCGGTCGCCCGCTTCGGTCACCAGCTGGGCGCGGTAGAGGAAGGTGTGCTGCAGGCGCTGCCAGCTGGTGAAGCCGTCGCGGACGGCCTCGATCTCAACCCGCAGCGTCTTGCCACCGCTGCCGACCGGTGGCAGGTAGCTGTCGGTCGCGGCGGTGATGCCAGCCTGCGTGCGCACCAGGCTGCCCTGCAGGTACCAGCGAGCGGTGTAGGTGGTGCCTGGCTCCGGGCCAATGCTGGACTGCTCGGAGTCGACCAGCTGATCGGCCTGCAGGAGGCGATCGCGATGTGCCCAGGTGGCAACCACGTTGCCGCCGGTGCCCCAGGCCTCAGCAGGATAGGTGTCGCCGTTGATGCGCAGCCGGCCTGGTGGATACGGCCGGACCTGACGCCGGCGCATCGTCAGCGCGATCGCTGTGGCCAGATCCGGGTTCAGCTCGCCCTGGCTGGTACGGGTGAGCAGCTTGGCTTCGGGAGATTCGCTGGCCAAGTACTCACGGCCATCGAAGCCGACATATTCATCGGTGAACCACACCCGCGTACCCACGGCATGGGGCACCGGCACAGTGTCCACGCAGCCACGGGCCACGGTCAGCGTCGCCGCCACCGGATCGATGGACACCACCCGGACCAGCTCGTCATCGATCAGCGCCTCGGTGCCGACCTCAATCATGTCCAGGCTGACGCCGGCCGACAACGCAATGGCTGCCGTGGTGGCCGTCATAGCGGTGATCAGCAGGCCGGTGGGGGCAAAGTCGGCCGCACCTGCCTCGGCGAACGCCGCACCGCCCAGCCGGGTCTGCAGCGTGTAGCCGAATGCCACCGAGGACGGCCGCACGCCGATCGAGGTCAGGTAGCCAACGTCGGCCGAGACGGCGGCCAGCTCCGTTGCCCCAAGGGTGGTGGCCAGGTCGCGGTAGCTGGCTTCCTGCAGGCGCTGCACCGTGACCGGCTTGGGCTTGGTATCGGGCTCGACCCATGCGCTGTCCGAAGGCTGGATGTAGCTGGCTGACGCCATGCCGGCGACGTCCTGGACAACGGTCAGCACCACGGCCGTCTCGGTCTGCGTGCCGTCGTCGATATCCAGGATCCGCACCGGCATGCGGGCCACGCCCCGCCGTGGCCACGACAGGGCCCGCGCCTGCCCGCGCTTGAACGGGCCAGCGTCCAGGCGCACCCGAATCTTGACCCTGCAAGGCAGGCTGCTCACGGCGGCCACCTCACGTGCCGCAACGCGCGCAGCGAGCGCGGAGTTCCATAGCCCCGGATAGTTCTTGCGGCTGCTTACAACCCGCCCCTGGGCCTGAACGCTGGCCAGGTTCTGATAGGTGACTGCCGCGTCCTTGTTGGTGGCGATATCCCGGTAGACGACCGTGATCTCATTGACGCTGCCCTCCAGCATCGGCTGCTGCCACTCCATCAGCTCGATGATGTTCGCCGGGCCGATCTCCTCCAGGGTGGCAGGATCGTAGTCCGGCCGCACCAGCACCAACTCGGTCAGCCCCGTCACTGGATCCTCGATCCGCATGCCACCGATGTGGTCGCACACCATGTCCATGAACTCGCCTGCAGGAACTGATCGGGACCACTTCAGGCACAGGCCGAACCCTTCGTTCTTCAACGTCTGTGCCGCCTTGCGGAAGCTCTCATCGTTGATCACGTCGATCGGGTGGCCCATGCCTTCAGTGCGTACCTGATAGACAATGTGGGCCGGGTTCATCCCCTCATCGATCTGCACCAGGTCACCCTGCCAAAGTCCGTTCTTCCAGCCTTGGCGCCAGCGCGAGACCTTCTTCGTCCAGTTCTTGATGTACGGGTTCATGGCCGACACCTGGCCATTGAAAACCGTCGTGAACAGGCCGCGTGCCGCTGGCCACGGGCCGGGCACAAGCGACTGCAGGTAGGCGCTGGGCATCTGGGTGGGCTCGCCCATACGCACCTCCAGCGTGCCGACGATGCCACCTTCGCCCTTGTCGCCGCCGAAGATCTCCGGCGCCAGGATGGTGATCGAACGAGACGCCGTGATCGGACCGGTGGCCGGAACTGTCCTGGGGATGTTCATCCCGAGAACCGTGGTCCACGCCGTTTGCGCGCTACCGTCCCATACCTTGCGATCGCCCACGCGGATCTCCCGCAGAGCGTCGACCGGGCCAAGGCATTCGCCCATGTAGAGACCCATGTAGTAGCGATAGCCGACGGTTTGCTTCTTGCCACTACCCACGACCGGCCTCCTCGCGGGCAAGCGCGGCCAGGCGCTGTGCGAATGCGTCATCCAAGGCTTCGAACTGCTCTACCGGCAAGCCGTCATCCAGGAACCGGCGTAGATCCAGCCCATGACGATCCATCCAGGTGCGGATGCCTGCGGCGCACAGCACGCCACTGTGCTCGCCCAGCTTGGCCGCGCGCGCGTGTTCGACGGTGACCAGGACAGGACGATCCATCACTTCTTGCCGCCCTTGACCTTGATCGGCGTGGTGCGCAAATCGCCGTAGAACAGCACATTGGGATCATCGATCCAGTTCGTGCCGAAGGTCATGCTGCATTCGCGACCATCCTCGGCGGTGGGGACATTGAAGTCTTCCAGCGCGGCCGGCTTCGGCACCGTAGGCTTCGGGCGCATCACGTAGCTGACGATCAGCGCCACGATCATTACGACGATTTGAACCCACATGGAAGGCTCCTTTAGAAGATGGGGTCGGGTCCGAAGGGGTTCTTCGGCGGAATGGTGTGCTGGCCGCCGTAAAGCAGCGCGTTGTTGAACTTCTCGTGGCAGATCTGCAGGGCGTGGCCACAGCCGGGGTAGGCGGATACCAGTGCGCCTGCAGCGAGCGGCGCTGCGGTCAGCAGCGTGAGGGTCGGGCCAACGTGACCAACGACGAAGCGGTACTCGACGGCTGTGCCCTGGACCCACTTGATGAAGCCGCCCACGAACCAGCCGTCCGGCTTCGCTGCAAAGGCAGTAGACGTGATCGTCTGAGTGGATGCGGCGGACAACATGCCGTCGACCCGGAACAGCTCCGGATTCACCCCGCAGTCGGCGTCGAACAGCGCGAAGGGGCACTGTCCCTGCCAGCACCGGCGAAGGCCGTTGGTCGCGGCGGCGCCGATGTTGCTCTGGCAGGTCAAGACCAGGTCATTCTGCCGCTCGGTGAAATCGCTCAGTACGCCATTCCACGTGCCCCGGATAGCGCCATCGCTCTTCCGGATCCGCCGCCACCGGACGATGATGCGTTCGGTCGGCGGATAGGGGCGAAGCACCGATGCCAGTGGGAGCGACAGCGGCACGGTCACCTCCAGATTTGACCGGGCCTCTTGGGCCGATTGCCCAAGGCGGCCGCGCTTGATGGCCTCGGCGGTGAACTGCTGCGAATCGTAGGTTTCGGCCCGATCGCTGGAGGTGTAGCGCCAGCGCTGGGAACCGCGCCCAAACTCGTACAGCTCGACGTGGCGGGAGAACAGGCTCATGGTTCACTCTCCTCGGCGCCGATGCCGGCGAAGGACACCCGGCAGCGCGCCACACCCTCGCCATCGGTTTCGTGGGACAGCTCGACGGTGTCGGAGCTGAGACGGGCCAGCACCATCCAGCTGATCAAGCGAATGGCGCTCGGCTGCAGGGCGATCCCGTGCGGCACGTCCAGCTGCAGGAATTCCCGCTGGGGATCCAGCTCGGTGGCTTCGACCAGCTGCCTGTAGAGAATCTGGCCATTGAACAGCTCGATGCGCAGGTACCGGCGACCGGCCTGGGCACGCCCGAAGCGGGCCACACCTGCCCAGGCGACCACGATGCCACCGGAGGTGGACAACGCCGGTTCAACCAGCTCCAGGTCATCAGCCCAGGATGGCACCCATAGCGCCGATACGCGTCCCTGCAGCCAGTACAGCAGACTGCGCAGGTTGGTCTGTTCCGTGCGCCCCCAGGTCTGCCAGGCATGCGACTGCAGCGGCCAAGCCTTGCCGGTGATGTCATCGACCGCCACCGGCCCGACGTCGCCATCGATCACCACCAGCTGCCGGCCGAACTCGGCCGTCTGCGCCTGGTCAAGGTCAGGGCGTTGCTCCAGCACCGGTCGACCACGATAGGTCGCTGCCGGCGGTACCGCTGGCCAATCGCAGGTCTCCACTGCAGCCAGGCGCACGGTCGACCGCATGACCTGGTCGGTCACCCGTTCCAGGCTGGGGGTTTCGGCGATGCGCGCGGTCCTGCAGGGCAGCACGCGGGTGCCCGCCGCCCAGACATTTGCCGTGGGGCGGGCCAGCTGCAGGCCGTCGGCGGTAATGCTGGCCACCTCCACCAGCTCGTAGGTGGTGACGTCCTTCCAGAGCATGGCCAAGCCGCCAATCCGGTAGTCGCGCTGGGTGGCCGCCGGTACCGGAATCGACTGCACGCCCAACACCAGGCGCGCCCGCAGCCAGGAAACGTCATTCCAGATCGGCAGCGCCCAGGTCCGAGCCGACCAGTCGAACAGCGCGTGCTCCAGCACCTGGCGCTCGCGGCGATCGGCGAGCACGCTGAATTCCCAAGAGCGTCTCGGCGAGCCCCGAAGCGGGTAGCGCGCCTCGCTGCCACCGACAGACTGCTGCACGTCCGTTGCCCAGGCCAGCGTTTCGGTGACCGGCCGCTCCCAGTCCGGGGGCAGCATCCATGCCGACATGCGATTGCCGGTAATCGTGACGGTACGCCGGCCCAGCGCCACGAACTGGTAGGACAGCGTGGCTGCAATAACCGGCGGTCCATCGGTGGTGATCGAGAGCTGCCAGCGGCGCAGCTGCAGCGGCGCGAAGGGCAGTGGCGGCGCGCCAGGCCCCACCAGCTCGACGCCCTCTCCGTTCTCCAGAGCCACCGAGTTCAGCGTCTGCGGCTGCAGGTACGCATTCCAGACCTGGACGTAGCGCACCTGATTGGTGACCAGGTTGCCCAAGTCGATGCGCAGCGGCAGGACGTGGATACGGTAGTACCAGTCATCGAACGACGTGCGCAGCGCCGGGCCGATCGACCGCTGCTCGGGTTCGACAATGGTGGACTCTCTGGGCACACCCACGCCGAAGCCGGATTTCGCATCGGCTGCGCGAAACTGAACTGGAATGCGCGTGCGCGGCGTTGCCAGATTGGCGCTGCGCCAGTTCGGCCCCGTGCTCGTTTGGTTTCCGAGGAGGATGGTCATCAGGACTTCTTCACCGCCCAACCATAGTTGCCGCTTGCTGGCGGAGCATTGGTGACATTGCTCATGGCCAGCTTGCGTAGCCACGGGAACACCACCCAGGTTTCATCGCCGACAGTGATCTCCTGCTCCGGCTCCAGCTTCTCCATGTAACAGGCGCGCAGGCCCAGGACCTGGCCGATGGCGGAATGGTAGGGGGTTGAGCCAACGCGTCGCACGGTCAACTGGATGGGGTGGAGAACACTGCGACCGGAGAAGGTGTTGTCGTCGGTGCCACGCAGCGCGTATCCAAGCCACAGGCTGTCGTAGCTCGAATTGCCGGTAATCCCATTTGCCTGATCGATTGTTCCGACCCCACTTCCCGCATGGCCTTCGGCACCCAGCGACCAGCCGTAGTAGCCGCAAATCAGGTGGTAGCAGTTGGCGCGACCTTCCTCGATTGAATCCGCACGAACATGACCGCCGCCGGTTGTCTGGGTGGTGTGTCCGAACAGAACCACGTTGGGCGCGCTGGAGGTGATCATGCCGCTCCAGGAACCTGTCCGCGCCCAATACGTTCCCTCCACGTAGGTGCCGCCGGCGTAGTCACCGGCCTTATCCAGGACACCGAACGCATGGTGGCGATACTCACCGGCAACCGCCTGCGCGATCGCAACGTGGATCGCGTTGCCATTTGCAAACAGCTTCAGGCGCGGAAACGGCCCAACAAGCTGGTAGGTGCTCACATCGCGAGGCGAAACCAAGGGCTGCGTACTCGGCGGCTGGCCGCCGTCGTAACCAATTGAGATCCGCGAGAGCAGACTTTGCTGATCGTAGTTGAACAGATGTACGTAGTCGGACACACCAGGAATGCGGAGTGTGGCGGTGCGATTGGCGCCTGAGAGGCTGTTGCGCTCGACGGTCCAGCCGTTGGCCTGTGCAAACTGGACGACCAGGTCGATCAGGGTCTGGACGTTCGAAACGTTGGTGAACTCGGCGTAGGCCATCTCTTACTCCAGAGCAAATGCGGCGTATTCGCCGTCGCCAGTTCGATACACATTGGGGATGAGCAGGTGGTCCACGCCGCCCAACGTGACGATCTGCTCGGCCGTGGCGCCAAAGGATGGCGTGTAGAACACCCCGTCGAAGCTGCCGTAGAACTGCCCGCCTTCCGGCATCTCGTCCACGCGCGAGCTGGGCTCACTACCCTCGGACTTCCAGCCGATACCCATCAGCTGTCCACGCTTCAGCCAGCGCTGGCCGTCCAGGCAGTTGCGAACATTCGTATTGGAGATGTACGACGCCCACGGCACGATGAGCCGGCCAGTGGCCAGTTTGGAGCCGGTGTAGCTGTTGCGAATGGGCAGCCACGCTTGCATCGGCGTGAACAGGTAGGCCTGGCTGTACGCATTGTTGGCACGGCCTCTGGCATGGGCGTTCCAGAAGTTGGAATGCTCGTAGGTATCCAAGGACGCAACCGCGTCCCTGCCAAGGTGTGCCCCGCCGATGAACAGCGGATAGCTCCAGTCACTCGGAAGGTGCTCCGGCAGGATGAAGCCGCCATACAGGGCATCGTAGCGGCCGTTGGTGCGGGCGATGACCTTGAAGCAACGGCCGTTGGCTATGAACCAGTATTTGATCGGCGAGTTGACGCCAAGGATAGATACGTACTCGGAGTTTGCCCCCGCCTGGGTCATTCCCGGCAATGCGGGGTTGTATGCGGTGTGGCCGCGCATGCACATGTTGTAGTAGTTGCTCGCCGGCACTACCCACGCCTGCAGCGACAGGTAGATCTCATCTTCACCGGCGAGCCCGCGCCCCTTCAGTGACACAAAATCGTTGGCCGCGATCGGGCCGCTGGCGACGCCGCCCACAACCTGCCAGTGCTGATTGGCAGCCACCAAGGCGGCATTGGAGGTCAGGAAGTCCCGCAGCCGGGTCATGAGGTCGGTGATGTTGGATGCGGTGTCGGTTACCCAGACCATGCTCAGAATCCCAATACTTGGCGGATCGCCGCAGAGTTGCGGTTGATCTTGTTGATGATGGTTCTGTCGCTGCCTGGATCGTCGATGTAGTCCTCGAACAGACCCGGCGATACCTGATTGATCAGGCGTATACCCAGCTGAGTAGGCGAGCCGGTCGGAGCCGCCGCCACTGTGTTGAACACTGGCGAGCGCTGCAGCGAGGGCATCTGGCTGACCAGGCCGCCGTCGGCAAAGGCATAGGCACCCCATCGCCGGACGGCATCCATCCCGATGGCGTTGAAGGCATGCAGGAATGCGAGTGCACCGGGCTGAGAAACAACCTTGGCCCGGGCTACGAATTCACCGTTGGAGAGCCAGGCAGGAATGCTGTCACTGGTACCTGTACCTGCACCCCAAACGGGACCACCCTGCGCTCTACTGACGGGAGTAGGCGTACCCACACTGACCGTGCCGGTGTTGCTGGCCGCACCAGCAATACTACCGACCATACTGACAACGGCCTTGGCATTGTTGGCCGCAGCCAGTGCGATGGCGGCTTGCTTGAGTTGGACTGCGGCCGCAGACAGAGCCCCTGCACCGGTGATCAGACCGCCGCCGGCGCCCGCCAAGGCCGAGGCGCTACTGGTCACGGCACTTGCACCGGCGGTGACAACACCGCCAGCAGAGGACAATGCGGCCGCCGACGCCTGCGTCGCGGTCGCCGCCGCGGCCTGCGTGCCGACTTCGGCGCCTTTATCGAACAGCTTGCCAGTCAGGGTGGACGCCAGCTTGGCGGACAGCTCATCGGCCACATACCCAGCCAGGCCACTGGCGATGGACTGGAAGAAGCTGCGCACGATCTCACCCAGGGTGGCATTGCCATTGGCCAGCGACATGAGGGCATCACGGAATGCGCTCTGGAACGTGGTGCGCACGTTCTGCTGCAGCAGGTTGGTGGTGGCGGCCATCTCCTTGAGCTTGACGGCCATCTGCTCGGCAGCCTGCAGCGCTTCGGGATTGTTCAGCGCCTCGGCGGTGGCGCGCATGCGATCGGGAAGATCGACCAGGGCGGTCAGCTGTTGCCGGGACAGATCTACCAGCTTCTGGCGCGCCTGCGCTTCGGTGATCAGCCCAGCCTGCAACTCAACCTGGATGCGCTGCTGAGCCAAGCCCATTTCGCCCATTGCGCGGTTGTAGGTCTCCTGCATCTTCTGCAGTTCGGCCGTGAGGCGGACCAGCTCCTTGGCACGGTCGACCTCGGCCACACCGGACTGGTTGCCAGCCTCGACCATCTGCCGGCGTGTGACCTCGAGCTCGCGCAAGCTCTTGGCCTGCTGTGCATCGGGACCGCGCCCTTCAAGGTTGGCAATCTGATCCCGCACCTCCAGCAGCTTCCGATTGGATTCAACCAGAGCGTTCGCAGCATCAAGCTTCTTCGCGCTATCCAGCAGCTCCTGCTTAGTCTTCGACGACGCATTCTGGAAGTTGCCCTCATCGATGGCAGCCTGGACGCGGGAAACCTCCGTGGCCTTCTTGCGTGTCTCATCGAGCGTGCCGACCAGCTCGATCTGTTGCTTCAGGCGCTCCAGTTCGCGCAGCGCAGCTGCCTCATCCTTCTGGGCCTCGTTCTTGGGGCCCTTTGGCTTCTTAGGCAGGCTTTCGGCATAACGTGCTCGGGCCTCCGCCTCCAAGGCCTTGATCGCCTTATCGTCCATGCGGCCGGCCTTGCCCAGTGCCCGGATCTTGGCGATCTCCTCTTCAAGCTTCTTCACCTTGCTCAGATTGCTTATGCGAAGGCGCTCGAACTCTTCCCTCGCCTTTTCTTCCTCCGGCGTCAGGGGGGCATAGATGCCAGCCATCTGCACCTTCACAGGCGCGTTGGTTCCAGAGGCCGCCCGGATGCGCGCAGCCATCTTGCCGGTCAGGTCAGCAAAGGAAGGGAGCCCGAAGTTCTTGGCCAGCGTGCTGCCGACCACGCCCATCCCCAACAGATCGGACAGCCGCGGCAGCCTGGCCAGCACACCCCATTCGCCAGCCAGCTGGACCACCGCGTTGGTGAAGTCGCCCAGCGCGCCCCAGGCGCCGCTGACGTCCTTCTTGACATCCCGCCAACCGCGGGCGAGCGCCGGCATCGTCTCATCGCTCTGATCTGCGACCTCATCGAGGCGATCGGAATAGATCTTGATCGCCTCCGCCACTGCCTCCTGCTGGTTGCCCTCTTTGACCAGGGCGCGCACGCGCGCGAGCTGGGCTTCTGTCAGGAAGTTCTCCGACTCGGTGAGCGTAAGTAGACCCTCGACCGGATCCTTCTTCAGAGAGAGGAACTTGGCGACGGTGGTATCGATGGCCTGGCCGGCGGAGGCCTGCATCTTCGCAGCGCTGCGGGCGACGAGCTCGAACTGCTCACCGGTGAAACGACCGGTTTGCGCCACCTTCGTCAGCGCCTCAGCAGCATTGCCTCGGGAAACGCCTTGAAGGCCGGTGAGCTGATCGCGCCGGGCCTGCAGGTTGGCAGTGCTGGTGGCTGCATAGTTGTTGGTGACGATCAACGCCCGCTGGAAAGCCATCTCTTCGTCGGCCGCCTGTTTCCAGGCCAGCACCAGGCCGCCCACCGCCGCGGCCAGTCCGCCGACCACGGCGATGGTGGGGGTAATAGCGCCAACCAGCGCACGCGCGGCCGGCACCACACCGCCAAAGGAATCCTTCAGCTGGCCACCCTGCTGGATGGCCACCATCCAGATCGGCATGCCGCTGACGATGCTGGTGGTGATATCGGTGATCTGCGCCGGCAGCTGGCGCATGGCCATCTGGTACTGCCCGGCGGAGATAGCGCCCGGCCCGCGGCCGCGATTGTTGATTTCGGCCAGGTTGACGGCGTTACGCTGGATGTTGATGCCCGCAAGGGCGCGGTTGTACTGCTCGCGGCTGATGCGACCGGCATCCACCGCTGCCTTGAGCTCCTGCTCGTCGCGCTCGAGTTTCTGCAGCTTGGCCGACGCACCGTCGTACCGGCCCATGACGCCTTCCAGGGAGCGTTGACGCTGCTGCTCAGTGCGGCTCAGCGATGCTTCCTGCTTGTCCAGCGTCTTCAGTGCGCTGTTGTAGTCCTCGGTGGTGATCAGCCCGCGCGCCATGACCCGATCGAGCAGAGCCTCGGTGTCAGCCAGCTCGGACATGCTGGCCGCGCCCTGCTGCAGACGAGCATCGAGCTCGGAGATCGAGCGGATCTCATCGGCCACCGTCTTCTGCATGGATGCGCCGGCCGTGCGCACCCGATCCGCGGCTGAAGCGCTACTGCGGCTGGCCTGGTCCAGCGCGCCGGCCACCTTGTCGGCACCCTTGGTGACACCCTCCAGACCTGCGCCAGCGGCGGTGCCAGCATCCTTGATCGAGGCCAGCCCCCGCTGCAGCACCGGCAGGCTCTTCTGCGCCTGCTCGATATCCAGGGCGATGCGCATCGCCAGTTCAAGGTTGCGGGTGGCGGCCATTGTTACTTCAGTTCCTTCAGCAAGGTGGTCGCCGGATCACCCCCGGCATAGGCAGCGTTGGTGTCGGTAATGCGCTCCCGCCGTGCTCGCCGCTGTTGGGCTTGGACATGCTCCCAAGCGAGCAGGATCTGGCGCTGCGTCATCCGACCGATATCGGCAAAGCAGCGCCCGTAGCCGGCACAGATCAGGTCGGTGAAGACGCGTCCGTAGCCGACTGGCTCACCCTTTTGCCGACGGCGTTGCGCAGCAGCCGGCGCAGCAAAAAATTTCCGTTGGCCTGCCACCACAACAGCAGCATCTGCTCGCCATCGGTTTCATTTAGCGTTTCCAGCCAGGCTTCCTGCGCCCGCACCTCGGCCGCGGTATCGGCGCCCTCGCCCGGCGGAGGGGCAATAGCGCAGGCCAACAGGTGGCGGAATACATCCGGATGCGAGAGCAGGACATCGGTGACCTGCAGCATCGAAGCCGGCTCGCGCCCTTCAAACAGCGGCTGCAGGTCGGCCAGCAGAGGGGCGGCCACAGGCAGGATGCGGGCCCCTTCGAAGAAGCCGTATTCGCGCACGATGATGGTCTTACCGTCGACCTGGCCCTGCTGCTGTCCGGCCAGAATGTCCAGTTCGTCGGCAATGCCCTCCGGTTCCGGCGCACCGGATCCGGAGGGCAGCTCGGCCTGGTTACCGATGCGGGTAGCCATCAGGCCGCATCCACCAGCAGGACGCGGGCGTACAGACCGAAGCGCGGATCGGACTGGCGGACCGGATCGATCTTGGCTTCGCCATTGAGCACGATCTCACCGAAGGTATCGTTGATCAGCGCCAGGGATTCAGCCGCCGGGAACGAAATGCGGTTCACGTCGGCGCGGATGCGCTGAGTGGTACCGTCGACACTGTTGACCGCGTCGAACAGCGCGTAGTACTCCGACTTGCTGCTCTCGAACACCTTGACCACGCTGTGGGCAGCGTACTCGTAGGTCTTAGCGACCACCGCGGCCTTGGCGGTCAAGAAGGTGATGATGCCGGTGGCCCGGTTGAAGGTGTAGTCGGTGTCGGCCACCAGCGGTGCTGCCGGCGTACCACCCTCCAGCACCAGCGCGCTGATCGCAGCGTACTCCAACGCGACCACGTCGCCGGGCTTGACGGCACCGATGGCCTCGTTGGCGACCGAGCCCGAAGCCAAATCCAGAAGCGTGCCATCGGTGGCCAGGGCCAGATTGTCGGTGTTGATCTGACCCAGCGTCAGCCTCACACCCAGGTTGCGCTCGGTGGTCATGGTAGCGGCGACGCCGCGCACACCCGACCAACTCTCCTTCTTGGTTTCACGGGTGCTGGACATGGCCAGCTCCAGGACGCTGCTGTCATACACCCAGCGCGCCGGCGCGCGGCTGCCGTCGGCATTGCGCAGACCCAGATAGACGCGGCCCTGGAACGAGAAATATTCGGTATTGGACATGGCTTACTTCGCCTCCTGGGCGCTGGCAGTAGGCGCCTGGCCGTTGGCCTTGCGCGACGGATTGGGGGAAGAATCGGCGTCGGGAACGTCGATGAAGCCGCGCTCCACCGCCCAGGGCACCAGGTCGGCAGGAAGCTCCACCGTTTCGCCTTCCGCAATGGGCTTGCTCGCAAGCGTCAGGCCCGCCTTCTTGATCGTGTGCTTCTGAGTGGTCTGGGTTGTCATCGCGGAATCTCGGGTTGAAGAACGGCTTGGGTCTTCCATACGTCGACCCACAGGGCGGTGGCAGCGTCGTAGTCCACGAGGTTGCCCTCGATGAGCTGGCAGGCACGGCCACCAGGAATGGGCGGCGTCCAGCCCAGCAGCGGCTGACGAACCTTGCCCAGCAGCAGGCGCAGCTCATCGATCACCTGCGCCCCACGCTGCTCGCGGTAGTTGCGGCAGACGGTCACCACCGCGAAGTTCACTTCGACCAACTGCGCCAGGCGCGACTGCTGGCCGGGGATCGAAACGCCGGTTTTGGTCTCCAGCGGCATCTCCCGGGCCAGCAGCACGTAGCAGCACGGCGCGGGGAAGTCGCGCAGCGCTGTAACGGCGGCGTAGTCGGCGCTGCCCTGCACCTGGCGCAGCTCCTTCTCGCTGACGCCCTGTCGGATGCGATCGCGCACCAGGCCAGTGTCGAAGGGCTGGGTGCTCACCGGCCGTAGTCCTGCAGGGTTCGATGGCTGAACTCTCGCGGTGGTGCACAGACCTCCGGTGCACCGCCGCTGGGCGCAGGCAGCGGGTCGTCGGCGCCGAGGCTGAACTTGCCGTCGCGCACCAGCTCCAGAAAGCGCAGCGCTTCCTTGTAATCGCGTACCACCGGATCGGTGCGTTCCTCGGTGTTAACCCGATCCTTGTGCAGCAGGTAGCGCGCAATCCATCGGGCCCAGGTGGACACGTTCCCCGGTACCGGCGCCGGCAGCGGCACCGGATAGGGCTTGGGCTTGCGCATGACCAGGTAGCCGTTGATCACGCCATCGGCATCGTCCAGGGCGCGCTGCACGTGCGCGGCCGCCTCATCGGCGATCGCCACGTCGGCCGGGTCGAATGCGCTGCGATCGCTGCCGAGCAGCGTGGCGTCCATCAGCGCATCGTCCACAACCGGATAGCGCTCCGGGGTGGCCACCTGCGCCAGTTCCTGGGCGAGCTTGGCCGCCGACAGCAGTGCGAGCGTGCAGTAGGACATGACGGCCGGTTACTCCAGCTCTTCCGGGGCGGCCGGTTCGTCACCGAGGACACCGGCATCCTGGTAGGCCTGCGCCTCTTCCCACGTCATCTCGATCCACGCCGGCGGCTTGACGACGACGTCGTTGTGCTTGAACGGGCTGAGCACTTCAAAGCACATAGACAGCCAGAGACCATCAGAAACCAGTGCATTGGGCGAATCGCCCCCACCGGCGGCACCCCCAATGGAGGTGTCGGCTTCCGGCGACGGAGCACCCACGTCGATAGCGTCCTGGTGCGCTGCCGGATGGTTGGCCTGCGATTGGTCGACGGCAGCACCATCGGCTGCAGAGACAATCGACGCGGCGGACTGCAGCTCGCTCTGGCCTTGCTCCGGCACCAAGCCGGCCGTCGCCGGCGGTGCGTCGGCAGTCTTGTCTTCCGTGACGACTGGCACGTCGGCCGGTTGGTCGTCCTGGACGGTCTTGGGTGCGCTGGGCGGCGCAGTGCGGGGCTTGGCCACGACGAGTTCTCCGAATAGGTGTGGTGCCGTGCTCTCCGGCTGTCACGCATGGTTCTGCTGTGCTCCGCACGGCCAGGCCCGCGTTTGCCTGGTGCTGCCGCTCGCTGGGTTGTACGGGTAAGGTGGCAACTGCGCCGACTATCCTTCGCCGGCGCCGGTCATCAGTTGCCTGCGCCGCTGATCAGATAGCCGGCGGCCATGCCTGCCAGGACCGGGGTGGCATCGTTGCTGACCCCGTAGATCCAGCTCTTGGCGCTGTTGTCCCAGTAGGGAACTTCGACCAGGGGCATGCCTTCGATGCGATAGCCATAGCCGTAGCTGGGCTCCTCGACGTTGGCGTTCACATCAGCGCCGGGGCTGACGTAGGCCAGAACAGCCGAAGTACCCCAGACATCGCCGAATGCGCCACTGTCATCGGCCACCACACCGCCGCCGACGACAATGTTGTCGATCTCGAACACCTGCTTGAGCAGGTCCAGGGTGACCTTGCGAATGCCGGTGTTGGCCGAGCGATCAACCAGCTTCGGATGCTGCTTGAGCTGCTTGAACGCCTTGGCAGACAACAGCATGGTGTTGGGGTACAGGCCAATACTGTCTCGCACCGCTTCCTTGCCGGTTTCCACATCCTGCGCCGGATTGGAGGCGGCGTTGGACCACACGTTGTTGCCAGCCAGCGCGACCTTGTGGTCGTTGTCGTAGTTGGCTGCGTTGGTGGCGATCTTGGCGCTGTCCACTTCGTATTCCAGCAGCAGCGAGCGCAGCACGGTGTTCACGGCCCGGGTGCTCAGGTTGATCCCAGGCACCTGGCTCGCATCTCGCATGTGTTCACGCGGCACCGGCGCTTCCAGTGCGCTCGGGACGATGGCGTACGGCTTGCCCTCATAGCCGAAGCGGATGCGCTTGGTATTGGCACCGGGGGCACGCTTGGCGTTGTAGATCTTGAAGGATTCCTTGCCGAACTCGATCACCTGGCCACCATAGGCGGCGACGTCGGCGAAGGGGAACAGCGCGGTGGCCACGAGCTGCGCCTGGCGGTAGCCACGGGCGTGTTCGGAAAGGATCGGGTCAACGACGCGAACCTGGCCGGGGGTCATTTGTCCAGACATGTAAATCTCCTACGGCACTAGCCGGTCAGTTCGGGATGAGGATCACTTCGAGGACATCGCCATCGGCGGTGGCCGTGGCGCCAGGCGCCGCACGGGCAACGACCTTGCCGGCGTCGGCGGTGATGGCCTTGCCATCGGCACCCACCTGGAGGGCAGCGCCGGCAGCGATTGCGCCACCTGCGGTCACTTGCGTGGTGCCCAAGACGTCGACCGGCGCCAACTGCCCGACGGCGGCATCCGAGCGCGCAACCCCGCAGGCGTTGCCGCCGGCAGCGGCGACTTCACCGGTCGGCGAGACGAAGCGGTTGTGGGTGAGGGCTGCCGCGGCCAGCACGGACAGCGTGAGCAGAGCGATGTTCTGGGACATGGTGGGCTCCTGGATGGAAAGGTCAGCCGCCGACCGCGGCGACTGCAGCCGCCCAGGACGTGCCGGGGTGCTGCTGCTGGTAGGCCTTGGCCTGGTTGAACAGATCCGCGCGGCCGGCATCGACATGCGTGCCCGGGGGCGCGGCGAAGTTCGCCGCTGCGTTGGGTGCGTCGCCACCGGACTTCTCGCCGAAGTCCACAGCCTTGGGCAGGCTGGTCAGCAGCTCGCGCAGGACCGACTCAGCCGGCTTGGACACCGTCGTTTCGCCCTCAGCGAAGTTCAGCGGTTCCTTGCCATTCGGCTGGGCCAGCAGCAGCTCCACCACGGCCGGCTGCTGACGGGGCAGCAACTTGCCTTCCTTCACCAGGCCTTCGGCGAACGCCACCGCATCTTCGCGTCGGGCGGACTGCTCACGGGCGGCGAGGGCCTTCTCGCGAGCGTCCAGGGTGGAAGCCTGCTGGTCGAGCTGCTGCTGACGCTGGGCGTGCTCCGGGGTGTTCTGCTGGGACATGGGGTCGATCTCCGATTTGACCTTTTCACGAGTGGGAGGCGTTGCCGGGATGGGCGCTGGCGCGCCGATGGCGCTGCGCGGGAACTGGGTGAGCAATGGCGACGCAAAGAGGGCCGAGTTGCGCGCTTCGTCGTCATCGCGTGTGCTGCTCTCGATCCCACGGATCTGCCAGTCGGGAATGACCTGGTCGGCCGTCTCAAGGCCTTGGGTGTCGATCAGCCAGTCGCGGAAGCGGCGGAACAGATCCGTCAGCGTCCAGCCCAGCGGGGCCAGCGACATGGCAAAGCAGGCGGCGTCATCGCCCTCGGCGAACGAGGCCGACTTGAGTCCCTTCACTGCAGGCGGCTGCGCGCCCAGGAAGCCGATGTGGCGCAGGTAGTACTTGCCCGGCGTCGGGTTGCCCGGCGAATCGGGCATGAAGATCGAAGCGCTGATCTTCTTGAAGCGACCGTTGTTGGCCAGCTCCGCGAACGCAGGATCGACCTGATGCGGTTCGGCCATCAGGAGGCCGTCCTTGGCCTGAAGGGTTTTGCCCCAGCCATAGGCCGGATCGTCGGTCTTGGGATGGCCCACCACGATGGGTGCTTCATGCAGTGCCGGATCGTAGCTATCGGCGATCTGCTGCACATCCGCTTCGCTGAAGGTCAGCGTGCGGCCGTCTTCGGCAACGTGCGTGCCGGCTTTGAAGATCTGCAGGGTGGCGGCGGGCTGGTTCATGCCGCCAGTTTTCCCGCACCGCTGTCTCATGTATTGGGACCGCGGTCCGCAAGAAATGATCACTCTTGCGACATTGCAGGAAGCAGCAGTTAAGACCCCGCGCGCTCTTGGCCGCGAACACGCCAGAGAGGCGTGTCAGACACCAAGCAGTCCCCGATGACGTCCGAGTGTGGCGGCCCCGGCATGGAGGCGCGCACAGCGCCTCCTACGCGATGATCACTCGAAGGCGCCGCTCACGTGATCCTGCGCGATATCCAGCAGCTCCTTCTCATCCTCGCGACTGACACCGAGCCACGGGCGAGCGGCGATGGTGTTCGTGTACGCAGGCATTGTGACCGAGCGCTTGTAGCGCGCGTTCCTACGACTGGCTTTGACGAACCGGCTGCCGCCCTTACCCGTCTTCAGGTGGATGTTGGCCGGACGCGCGGCGCGTTGAATGGTGCCGCCGAATTGGTGGATGGCGCCATAGGGTGCATTGGTACCGACCAGGACGGCATCGTTCCCGTCCGTTTGCCATGAAGCCATGTCACCGAGCATGTGGAAATCGAACTCCAGAATCGGCACGCCGGGGCGCTTCTTCTGTTTCCAGCGTTTGTAGCTGGGCTCAAGCGCGCGCCATCGACGTCCAGTCGGGTCCCGCTCCTTTGCGGCCCGCTCGCGTGTGGATCTCAGCAGGTACTCGCCCCAGTCCTTCAAGATCAGTTGGCGCGCCTCGCCCTCCAGCTGCCGCAGCGCATCGGCCAGACCAGGTGTTGCCGAATCAAGGGTGACTTCAAGATGCGCCATCAGAGCGTCCCCTGCAGCAGCTGCAGCGTGCCATCGGCAACGCCGCGTTGGAGCTCGGCCGGCATCAGCATCTGCAGCTGGGACTGCACCGTGCTGACGCCCGTTTCCGAGATGGCCACATCGACCACCATAAAGGCAGGACGCCCCACCGCCAGCACATAGCGCAAGCGGCCTGCGGCAGCGTTCAGCAGGATGGCCACCGCATCGAGAAGGCGGATCGGCAGCTCGGCTGCGGCGATGGCCACCGCGCCAGGCCGAGTGATGGGGAGCTGCTCGGCCAACACGGCAAAGGCCGCCGTCGCTGGGCGAACGGCGGCACGCTGCAGCTGCGAAACCAGTCCGGGCGACAGTGCTCCGGCCAGGTAGCGGGCAGCGTGGGCAGCATCGGCATCAATGCTGGTCAGCCAGCTGGCATAGCCGGCCTGCAGTGCATCCCTGGCGCGCGGCCGCGCCAAGGCCTGAGCAGCGCTGGCAGCCGCTGGCGCCGCGGGCAACCGTGCTCCCGTCTCCAGTGCGTTCTGCAGAGCGGAGGTGAGTTGCCCGGTCAACGATGGCGGGGTGACCGGACCACCACGCCCGCCGGGCCAGTGATCGGCCGTTGCGCCGGGTGCGTAGCCGAACCCAGGATCGACGCCTGCCGGCGTCAATACGGTGCGCGGCCCACCAGGACTGCGCTGCCCGACGGTCACCGACTGCATCACGATCTCGGGAGCCTTGTCCGGACCATTCTTGCCCAACCGGCGCAGGTCGCGCTCGTTGAGCGCATCGACATAGCACTGGCAGCCCCAGCCGTTGGCTGGATAGTGGTAACGCCACCACGGATCGTCGTGGCGCAGCACCAGGCCATTCCACGACACGTGCAACGGCCGAGGGTGCTCGACAGCATCGTTGTGGTTATAGCGCCAGAACGGCCGCACCTTGATCAGCTGCTGCAGCTGGGCCCAGCGGCCTGCGTTGTAGCTCTGGCGCAGATTGGTCTCGTAGATCACCCGCGAGCGCCAGTTCCGACCGCCGTTGTAGTCCCAACCATGCGTGGCCACGATCCGGTCGAAGTCCTCCCGGAACTGCTGAAGAGTCCGCCCCTCAGCAATGACCCGATCAATGGATTGCCGGAAGTCCGCCAGCAGAGCGTCACGGTTGGCACCGGCCACCATGAAGCTGGAGTCGTGCTCCGACTCCCAAACGTCCAGGTAGCTCTCGGTGAGCACGTTCTTCTTGCGACGGAAGAACTCGATCTGCTCCCGGAACGGAAGTTGAGCGTAGGCAACACCGGCCATTGATCAGTCTCCCGCGCCCTGGATGTCGGTACGGCCAGCCAGCGTCGCGGCCGTCATCGCATCGGCCATCACCGAGGCGTAGTCGTCCAGGGTCATGTTCGGGTGCAGCTCAAACAGCCGGTCGCGCAATTGCTCCAGCGAGTCGACCTCATCGACCAGCTGGCGGATCTGCTCGACCCATCCAGCACCAATGGGCGACAGCCGGCGATCGAGCTGCTGGCCCAGCTCGACAGCGGGATCGGGCGTCTTCGGGGTGCCGTCGGCAAAGGCGGCGGGATAGTGCCTGCGCAGCAAGCTGACCACCGCACCGCCGGCGTCGGCGAACTGGGCGCCATCGATCGCCGTCGGTACCGCAGGCGGATCCTGCGGCGCCTGGACAGGCTCGTAGTTGTCGCCGTAGGTCTGATCCATGTAGACCTGCTTGGGCTTGTAGCCCAGGTCAAGGATCTTCTTGTCACGGCTGGCGGTAGCGTCCAGATCCTCCGGCTCTTCCGTGACGCGATAGACCCGAGGAATGGCCGCGCCAGGGAAGTTCCATTCGGTGAGCCAGCGCGCTGGCCCCTTGTTGAAGGACTCGCACACCAGGTCGGCATCGGAGGTGATGATGTCGCGGCGCACCTCGCGCTGCAGCTGGTCGTTGCCCAACTTGCCTGGCGTGCCTTGGGTACTGGCGGTCTGGCCCAGCACCACCTTCTGGATGGTGGCATCCATGTAGTCCTGCAGGGCCTTGTAGTCGGCCGTGCCACTACGTCCGGCCTCCAGCAACGCCAGCTCCATTCCCTTGGGCATGATGATGCCGCTGTCGGTCTGGATCGCGCGGGTGGCCTGCAGCAGCTTGGCCTTCTCCGGATCGGTTGCGTTGGTGTCGTACTTGCCCACCGCGGTGGGCATGCCGAACTTCTCAAGGAAGATCAGCCAGAACTTGAGCCCGTTGCGCTTGAACAGCACCGGCCAGTACAGCCAGTGCGCCAAGCCGAGGCCGTACGGCTCATCGTCGTGGTCGGCACCGGAGCAGAAGTTCCAGAAATAGGGCGCGTGCGCCGGCACGCCCTCGGTCATCTGGGTCTGGGTGAGCAGGCGCAGATCACCTTCCTTGCCGTAACGGAAGCGCCGACGGTTACGGACCTTGATGTCCTTCAGGCCGATGCGAGTACCGTCGACCTTGTACAGGATCTCCGCCACGCCATAGCCGTAGAACACGCCGAAGAGCATCTTGCGGGTGACGTTGTCCCAGCCGATGCCATGCAGCTGCTCCTGCAGATACTCTGCCGCCTGGCGGTCGATGCGCTTCTCGCCGCCGGGCTCCACCTGCCATTCGCAGGCCACCACCGAATCCTGGCGAGAGCCGAAGGTGGTCTTCACCTCCGGGTCGGACAGCACCTGTTCGTAGATCTGAAGGTCGTAGCCGCCGCGGTTGCGCAGGACACTGTCAAAGGGCAGCAGCAGTGGCCCGGTGTAACCACGGGTGATGTCGATGCCATCGGCAGTGGTGGCAATCTCGCGGCCGATCTCTGGGCGGGCGGTGGTCATGCATATCCTCCAAAATCATTTCCGCCGCTGACCGTGCCGAAGGCATCATCGGTCACGACGGTGGCCACGCCGTCGGCTCGGCCGTCGCCGATGTAGGCGCGCGCGCCGGCCGCCTGGAACTCGATGGGCACCGAGGTGACGTGGTTGAGTGCGGCAAACTGCATCAGCACGCCGGCGATCGCGCCGTCGCCGTGGCGCACCAGCTCCGGATCCTGCAGGTCCTTTCGCTCCAGACGCGGCACCATCGGGATGCCGTCGACGTACTCCACTGCGCGGTGGTCGTCTTCCAGGGACGCGTCCCTGGGTAGGCTGAGGAAGCCGTCTTCGAACAGCGCGATGTACTTGGGCATCCATTCGCCGTACCAGGGGCGCGACAGGGTGACCTCGTGGATTGGGCCACCGATGTAGCGGCCCGTCTCGGTATCGAGCTCAGCCCGGCCGTAGCGGTCGCCGGTGTACTCCATCAAGGTCTGGCCGGGACCAGTGGCATCGCCGGCAAATGACCAGCGACCAGGGAATCCTTCCTTCAGCGCGTCCAGCAGCGCCCACAGGATCTGCTCCTGCTGGCGGGTGGGCGCGTTGGCCATCTCGATCAGGAACGGCACGTCGCGGCGCAGATCCTGCCCGACCTTGGCAGGCTTGATGACCGAGAAGTGACGGTGGCGCGCGAAGTCCATGCCGATCGCCCAGCGCCCGGTGAACCCGGCCACCGCAGCACGGAGCACCGGCAGCAACGTGGTAGCAATCCAGACCGAGCACCAGATCTCGCGCTCCTTCTCAGAGCGCTTGGGGAAGTCGTCATCGAAGACCAGGCGCAGCACGGGCCGGACCTCGGGCATGGCCCGATCGATCCAGACCGAAGGGATGGCTGAGCCATCGCCATCGCGCGGGATGACGTCCAGCTCCTCGCGCATGGCGGCCTTGCGCGGGCCGTAGGCCGAGCGGATGGCGGTGTACCACTCCTTCTTGCCCTCGGCGGTGGCCGCCTTGCCACGCATGGCGCAGACCCGCTCGTACAGGCCATTGGACACCGCATCATCGAAGCTGATGCGGATGACCCCGGCCTTCTTGCCGTAGCGACCTGCCTGGACGTCCTGTACCAGCTGATTGAACGGGTTCTTCTTGCCACGGTGGGTGGACCACACGCGGATGCGGCCACCCCAGATCAGCAGCGCGGTGGCCGACTCGAGCACCTTGGCCACGTCCTTGTGCAGCGCCGCTTCGTCCAGGTCGACCACGCCCTGCAGGCCGTGGATGTTCTCCGGGCGCGAGGACAGTGCCGTGATACGGAAGCCACTGGCGAAGCGAACCCGGAACGCCTGGATCTGCCGACTGGTGCCATCGGGCTGCTGGTCCTGGAAGATGTGCTGCTCAATCCTTGACGCTTGGCCCTGGGCAATGATCGGCGCGAACTTGGCCACGTAGCCGATGAACTCCAGACCCTTTTCCTTGGTGTCGGCCATGTACCACACGTTGTCGCCGCCGGCGTCCTTGGCAGAGGCTGCGGTGATGGTGTCGCTCAACGCCTGGGCGAAGGTGATGCCGGTACGACGCCCCTTCTCGCAGACCGCGATATCCAGCCCTTCCTGCATCCGGATCCATTCGGACTGGTGGGCCATCAGCACACCGGCCTTGCTCGGGTCAAAGTTGGCCGAGATCGAGCGCACGCTCTCGGGCAACTCCTCCCAGTCCAGGACGCGCTCGGTATCCGGCAGGGGGCCCAGTGCACTCACTTAGCCGACTCCATGCAGCACTTTGTTGCGCCAGAACTCCACGCCCTCGGCGTCCAGGCCCTTGGCCCGTGCAGCCTCCTCGACCCGGCTGGCCGCGTCGACCAGCGCCTTCTGGCGGATCTCGCCGGCCCATTTCTCGCGCACGATGGAAGAGCGGGTCAGTTCAGCAATGGCCTTGGCCGCCTTGCTGTACAGCGCAATGCGATCGGCTGGGGAAATGCTCTCATCGTCCTGGTCGGCCGCTTCCTGGAACTGCAGCAGCGCTTCGAACAGGTCGGTCTGCAGCAGGCCCAGCAGTGCACTGCCGCGCTCGGCGGCATTATCCGGCGCCTGCTCGGCCACCAGCTTCATGGCCTCGGTGCTGGCACTGATCGAGGCCAGGCGGCGCTTGAGCCGCTTGGCCCGCTCGTTGACGGTGGTCTTGCTGATCTCATAGCCCTGCTCGCCCAGCCATTCGGACAGCGAGATGCTGCCGCCGAAGGCATTGGCGACCAGGCGCCGATCCAGCTCGTCGCGCACCTCGGCCGGCAATAGGTCGATCTTGCTCACGGGAGGCATGGGATCACCAGTACTTCGGTGGGCGCGCGATGCCCGGCCCGCAGTCGATGCTGTACTCGACAATATCCACACCGTGGCGCGTCAGCTCAGCCGACCACGGCCCCGAAGGGGATTTGGTGATGTCGATCAGGCGGCGGGTGTCCAGGTAATCCAGCTCCCTGCGCACTTCCAAAGCGGTGGCATCCGGATACATGTCCTGGGCGGCGCCGGCCAGGACGGCTTCGCCGATCGGATAGGGGCGAGAGCGATCCAGCACCAGCAGCATCAGCCAGCGCAGCTGCTCCCGGCGCAACTTGCCCAGATCCGGGCCCTGATTTCCGTGACTCACGGCGTGTTCCCCTTGCTTTGCATGTTCGTGATCTTCGAGGCCACTGCATCGAGCTTTGCCTCGATGACGCTCTGCCCGCGGGCATAGTCCTCGCGGCGGACGTATTCCTTCGCAACTTCCAGGCGGAAGTCGGTGAGGTGGCTCTCAACCTCGCGCCAACGCTTGCTGTCGTTAATCAGGATGGCCAACTGCTGATCAGTGCGTTGCTGCAGCTGGTTGACCAGCCAGCGACCGCCGGCGATCAGGCCGCCGAGCAGGGTGATGCCGATGCCGGCGAACCACACCAGGTAGAGCGGCTGCACTTCAACGATCATGGGTTGGCCTCGACGGAAGGGTGCTGTCCGGTGAGGACACCGATGACGCGCTGGCAGGCCCGGACGTGGTTGTCGGCGTCGCGTCCGACTCGAACAAGATCGCCCGCGACCTCTGCTCGTAGTTGGGCGCTCGCATTACGTTCGACGGCGCCAGAGACGGCTTGGGACAGGCGAGCGGTGTGGCAGGTGGCGAGGTCGTTGCGCAGCCTGAGATCGCCAGTACGCACGTCAGCCACAACGGCAGCAGGGACGGACGCGGACGCCTCCCGATCATTTTCATGTTCGTCTCCGATCTGGGCCATCGCCTTGGCCTGGGTGTGCTCGATGCCACGAGCGCTGCGCTCGTCTTCAAGCTGCGATTCAAGCGTGGTCAGACGCTGCTGCGCCGTGGCGTCACGAGCCTGCGCATCCAGGGCATTGCCGCGGTAGAGAAGTGCTGCGGCAATGGCCACCAGCAGGAGCACCAGCAGCAGGGCGACCGTTGCGATCAGGGCGCGAATCATCAGTACCGGCCCTCGCACATCGCGCGCTCGGCCGTGCGGCGGCGTTCAAGCCCCTTGTATGGCCGGCCACCGGCGTTGGCCCAGTTGCTCAGCTGGGCGCATGCAAGATCCCATCGGCCTTGGTTGGCGTAGATGCGGATGCGTGGCTGCTGGCCGTTGCGCAGGGTGCACAGGCCGTCCTTGACGCCAGCACCACCAGGGCCAACGTTGAACGCGAACGACGTCAGTGCGGCTGCCTGGTAGTCCGCCATCGGCACCTTGATGCAGCTCTGAACGGTGTTCCAGGCGACACCAAGGTCCGACTGGAGCAGGCGCTCGCACTCTGCGCGGGTGTAGGTGCGCTGTTCGACCTTTGCCGTATGGCCGTAGCAGACCGTCAGCTTGCCGACTACATCACGGTAGGGCTGGGCCGAGTAGCCCTCAAAGGGCTGTACCAACCCGAGCAGCAACGCCAGCATGCTCGCCAGCATTCCGCCCGCGATGGGCAGTGCCTTGTTACTGGGTTGCTCTGCTGCCATGCGCCATCTCCAAGGAAAAATGGCCGACGGGCAGACGAGGATGCCCGTCGGCCAGGTGCGCCAGTGCGCACCAAACCGATGGGCAGAGTGTCAATTTCTATTGGGAGGTAGTCTTGGGACCGCGGTCCGCATGAGCCACTGCGGCCTGCGTGGAAGAGTGAGCGCTTGCGGCAGCCGACAGGTAATTGGGAGCTTTGAAAGATCAATGCTCGGGACATCGACGCTCGACACAATGGAAGTCAAGCCGGCGGGAGGCTTAGCCCCTTGTCCTCACATACCATTTGGACTGCCTCCGGAGAGTCGAGGCCCATTACATGAGCAGTCAACTTTCCATTTAGATCGAACAGCAACCCAGTCATTGGGGTGTAGCCGCCATAGGCGCCGAAGCCGTTCTTGGAATTCACCAGACCACAGAATGAGCCTTCTCCATTGACCCGGACATTACTGAACCGAGCACTAGAGGCATCCTTAAGCTGAGTTTCAAGTCCCGCCTTAATAGCGGCAAGCTCCTTCGGAGTAGCCTCTCGCACGCCCCCACTCGCATGCGCATACGCATACGCCGAGATCGCTAAACAGAAACCGAGTACCACCTTCTTTTTCAATCGAATCATTCCACTCTCCTTAGTTAGGCGTCCGCTTACGGACACTTCGAGATGCTTCAGCTTGGACGTCTTTTCGCAACAGGCCCCCGAGCATCGTCAGAGCTATCGCGCGACTGTCGTCGGAAAGTGCCCAGAACGTGTCAATGACCTCGTTGAACATCGCGATCTGTTCCTGGGCCAAACCAGGCCTGGCTACGCTGCGCTGGCCGACTAGAACGTAGAGAGGGTCCAGCCCGATCTCCGCCAAATCAGCGAGCTGGGCTGAAGTGGGGGACGTAGCACCCTTCTCCCAATCGATCACGGTCCGCTTCGAAGCGCCAACGATTTCGCCAAGGGCGGTCTGGCTTAGCCCAAGACGTGATCGCTCGTCGCGAAGGCGCGACCCGATGGTGCAGATTAATTCACTCATAAGTGTTGACAGGTGCAGATATCTGCACCATTCTTGTCCTGCCCGGTTTAAACAACACCGCAAGGATACGACATGGTTCAGCACCTACCTCCCGGACGCGATCTGATGAACAAGGTCCGCGCCGGCATGACCCTCCAGAACACTACCGTCAGCGCCTGGTGCCGCCAGCACGGCGTGAACCCCAGCGCAGCCCGTCAGGCTATCTACGGCACTTGGGCGGGCCCGAAGGGCCAGGCGCTGCGCGCCCAACTGCTCAAGGCAGCCGGCGTGAGGGACGTGGCATGAACACTTCCGGCCGCCCCCTGGATGAGGTGCCCACCCGCGAACTGGAGCTGTTGCTTGCCTCGGCCCGTGACCAGTACGCCACCGCTGTGAACAACTGGCAGTGCGCCGTCGAATCGGACGAGCCGCTGGCCAACACCCTGCCGCTGGCGGGTGCCGTGGACGCGGCCGATCGCCGCGCCGCTCGCATCCTGAAGGAGCTGGCCCGCCGCCAGCAGGGAGCTGCGGCATGAGCGAGCAGAGCATCTTCGCCCGCCTGCTGTTCGCTCTGGCCGGGCATAGCCGCAACGGCCTGCGTCTGAAGCCCATTGCCGACGGTATCGGCGAATCCCCCAGCACCACGCTGCGCAACCTGCAACGCATGGCCGAAGACGGCCTGGTCGAGCGCTCCCCCTACGACCAGGACAACTGGCGCCTGTCCCCCCGAATTGTCCAGATCGCCTTGGCACATCTAGCCGAGGTGCTCCGCGAAGAGCAGCAGCTGAACGACTTCAAGAACCGCTACAGCCGTAGCCCCAACTGATGACGAGGATCGAAATGGCAGAGAAGCAACCCAACAAGCGCGGCGCCAAGCCGCTCGCTCAGGCCGAGCCGGCAAGCCAGGATCTTGATGCAGGCAATCTGGTCCAGCGCAATCAGGAGCTTCAGGTTCTGGCGCAGGCCGAGGCACAGGTAAAGACCCTGGCCACCACCCTCGGCTATGTCGGCGCCCTGGACACCGACTCGTTGTGGAGCATGGTTGAGTACCGCCAGCGTCGCTCGGTAGAAGACGTTCTGGAGATGGGGCGAGGTCTGCTGCTGATCAAAGAACAAACCGCGCATGGTGAGTTCCAGCAGCAGGCCCAGGCGCGAGGCATCCATCCGCGCATGGCTCAAAAGTTCATGACGGTTGCCCTCAAGTTCTCCAAAAGCGACTCGAAGTCGCTTTTGGCCGCAGCTGGCACCCAGACCAAGGTGCTGGAGCTGGCGGTACTGGACGATGAAGAGCTCGAGGCCTTGGATTCCGGCGAGTCCGTAGCCGGGATCACCCTCGACGACGTTGAGCGCATGAGTGCCAGTCAGCTTCGGCAAGCGCTCCGTGAAACGCGCGCCGATGCCGATGCCAAGGACCAGCGCATCACCAAGTTGAGCGACGATCTCAACAAGGCGGAGGAGAAGACGGCAAAAGCGCAGCGAAAGTGGAAGAAGGCTACTCCCGACGAGCAGTCTCAGGAGCTGCTTTCCCAACTGGAGCAGGCCGCATCCCAAGTGCGCATCGCCATTGCCAGTGGCAGTGAAGAAGCCGGCTTCAGTGGCGCGGTGATCGCGCTGCTGCGGCACGCCGAACAGCACGACCTCAATGTCGAAGAGCAGGTTGCCGGCCTGATCGCCAGCCTGATCAACGACCTGCGCCTTGTCCGCGACCACCAGGAGGTCGGCGTGACGGTGATCCATGACCGCCGCCTGGCCGACTGGAAGCGGGAGGGCTGATATGGCCCTCAGCGCCAGCTTGATCGAGCAGGCCGCTGCTGACCTGCTCTGCGCCGGCCACGGCCAGAAGCGCGCCATTGCCGAGCGATACGCCGCCGAATGGGGCTGCAGCGTGCAGACACTGTATCGACAGGTCTCGAAGCTGACCTGTTCGCTGAAGCCTCGCAAGCGCCGCAGCGATCGCGGCAATTCGGGATGGACCCTTGAGGAACTGGAGCTGATTTCGGCAGTGCTGCTCGAATCACGCCGCGGCACCGGCAAGCGCCTGGCCAGCATCGGCGAGGCCATCGACATGCTTCGCGCCAACGACATGGTGCGCGGCGAGGTGATCGATGGTGAAACGGGTGAGATCCGTCAGCTGAGCGAGAGCTCGGCGGCCAAGGCTCTGCGCGTCAATCGCCTACACCCGGATCAGCTGTCAGCGCCGGCCCCGAAGGTGCAGCTGGCCAGCGAACACCCCAACCAGGTGTGGCAGGCCGATCCCAGCCTGTGCGTGCTGTATTACCTCAAGCGGCAGGATGGCCTGCACGCGATGCCTGCCAGCGAGTTCTACAAGAACAAGCCGAAGAACCTGGCGCGCGTAGAGAACGAGCGCGTCTGGCGCTACGTGTTCACCGACCACACCAGCGGTGCCTTCTACGTGGAGTACGTGCTGGGCGCGGAGAGCGGCGAGAACCTGTGCCGTACGTTCATCAATGCCATGCAGTATCGCGGCGCGGCTGACCCGCTGTGCGGTGCGCCGATGATGGTGATGGTGGATCCGGGCAGCGCCAATACCGGCGCGATGTTCAAGAACCTGTGTGCCGCGCTGGGCATCCGTATCTGGATCAACCAGCCCGGCCAGCCGTGGGCCAAGGGCCAGGTCGAGAAGACCAACGACCTGATCGAGCGCAAGTTCGAGCATCGCCTGCGCTTTGACAACGTACAGAGCCTGGAGCAGCTCAATGACTCGGCATGGCGCTGGATGCGCAACTTCAATGCCACCGCTCAGCACACCCGGCACAAATCCTCGCGCTATCAGGCGTGGATGACGATCAAACCGGATCAGCTGCGGTTGGTACCGGCTGTCGAGGATTGCATGAAGCTTGCTACCCGAGCACCGGAACTGCGCAAGGTCAGCCCGCTGCTGCGGATCAGCTTCCTGGGCAAGAGCTTTGATGTATCCGGCGTCCCGGGTGTGATCGTGGGCCAGAAGCTGACTGTGGCCCGCAATGCCTTCGGCAGCGAATTCGGAGCGCAGGCCCTGTTCACCGACGACGCTGGGCGCGATACCTGGTACACGATGGAGCCGCTGGAGGCCGACGCCTACGGCTTTACCGGCGCAGTGGCGGTCGGTACCTACCGTGCGCAGTCCGATACGCCGGCCGATACCAACCGCAAGCGGGTCGAACGTCTGGCGATGGATGCGCAGACCGACGAGCAGGCCAAGGCGCAGCGTAAGGGCAAGGCAATGCCGTTCGGGGGACGGATCGATCCGTACAAATCGGTGCAGCAGGCACCGGAGATCCAGCACCTGCCGCGCCGCGGACACCGAGTCGATGTTGCCGTCCCCGATGTGGTGGAAGCGCCTCGCTTCAACGTCGATTCCATTACGCCGATCCGCGCCGAACTGCCGCCACTGAACCACGTGGAAGCGGCAATGCGCCTGAAGCCACTGGTGGAGGCAGCCGGTTCGGCCTGGTTGCCCGACCACTACGCACGCACCGCCCAGCGCTGGCCTGAAGGCCTGCCGGTGGATCAGGTCGAGTCCTGGGCACAAACCTTGGCGACGCCGGAGCGCGGCGGCCTGCGCCTGGTGGAAGGAGGTGCGGCATGACGCTGCGCCTGAAGCGCCTGCTCACCGATGCCGGCATCAAGCAGGGCGTGCTGGCCACAGCCGCCGGCCTGAGCCGACCGGCCCTCAATGCCCTGATCAATCACGGCCAGCTGCCCACCAGCTGCGATCCAGCAGCGGTGCGCGCTGCCATCAGTTCCTGCCTGACCCAGCACGGCGTGACCGACGCCCACTGGCATGAAAAGGAGGGGCCGACGTGCTCCAACACGCCGGCCCCGGTTTCCCCAACGCAAGACACCGATAGCGACAACGACATTCACGACGAGGAAGATCCCATGCTACTGCGTTTTCAGGCATTGACCCCACAGGCCAAGCGCCACTTCGGCCTGACCACCAATCCCTTCGCCGATCCAGCCAGCGCCGAAGACGTGTTCCTCTCTCCGGATATCCGCTATGTCCGCGAGAGCATGTACCAGGTTGCCCGCCACGGCGGCTTCGCTGCGGTGATCGGCGAGAGCGGTGCCGGCAAGAGCACGCTGTGCGAAGACCTGGTCGATCGCATCCAGCGCGAGGAACAGGCCGTCATTGTGATCAAGCCCTACGTGCTGGCCAGCGAAGGCAGCGATGCGGTGGGCAAGACCCTGCGCAGCCACCACATCGCTGAGGCGATCATGGCCGCCGTCGCGCCGCTGGCCAAGCCGAAGAGCAGCCCCGAAGCCCGCTTCCGCCAACTGCACGAATCGCTGCGTGACAGCGCCCGCGCCGGTCACAGCCACGTTCTGGTGATTGAAGAGGCCCACAGCCTGCCGCTGCCAACCCTGAAGCACCTCAAGCGCTTCCGCGAGCTGAAGGACGGCCTGCGCCCACTGCTGTCGGTGATCCTGATCGGCCAGCCCGAGCTGGGCGTGAAGCTCTCCGAACACAACCCGGAGGTGCGCGAAGTAGTACAGCGCATTGAAATCATCACGCTGCCGCCGCTGGACAATGAGCTGGGCGCCTACCTGACTCACCGCTTCAAGCGCGCCCAGGTGCCGCTGGACAAGGTGGTGGAACAGAGCGCCATCGACGCGCTGCGCGCCAAGCTGGTTCCCTCGCGCGGTGCGGGCTCGCTGCTCTACCCGCTGGCCGTCCAGAACGCGCTCACCGCCGCGATGAACCGCGCCGCTGACCTGGGCGTGCCGACCGTCACCGCCGACGTCGTGCGGGGGGTGTGAGATGGCCATTCGAACTGAAGGCTGGCCGGCCGTAGAAGGCATGGTGGTTGAGCCGATGACGGCGCAGTGGCCGCTTGCAACGCGCGTTGTGGCGGTTCCCTTCGAGATGCAAGACCGTCCTGCACCGGTAAACGTGGACATCCTGCAGGTAGTGATCGTGCCGCGCGCCAACTGGGAGCGCATCACTGCCCATGTTCCGGCCGATGTGCTGCGGCGTGAAGGGGTGGCTCATGGCTGATTTCAACAGCTCTGGGTCGCAGTACCTGCGCAGCTTCGCTTTCTACTTGATGCGCGATGCCGAGCTGCCCGACCGGCAGGTAACGGTGATGCACCGCGACCTGTTCCGCCGTGCCGGCATCGAATGGCGCGACGGCCAGAGCATGGCCTCGCTGCTGGACAGCCTCAACCTGCAGCAGCTGCGAGCGCTGGTCGACCAGCTGCGCGACGGCGACGACGACGAGGAGGAATGATGGCCGTTCCGACCCTCCAGCGTTGCCTTGGCCAGGTGCACAACCGCAAGCGCCACAGCGCCCAGCACCCCCAGCGAAAGAAGTCCATCGGGGTGCTGGTGCAGGACTGCCACATGTTCCCCACAGCGTCGCGAGTGGGAACCGTCCAAGTGCAGGACCCTGACTCCAGGCGTGAGTACCTGGTCGAGGTATGGATCCACAGCGGCGTGCTGGTGATCTCGAAGAGCACCGACAAGCGCTGGCTACTGGAACTGGACGAGATCCTGGACCTGGCGATCGCCGCCGGCATTGATCGGGGGGCCATCTGACATGCAGCTGGCCCTGCTACCGCAAGAGCTGTCCCCACGGACGGTGCTTTTGCAGCTGCAGGGCCGTCGCGGCGCCGTCAACGGCATCACCGCCCGCGACCTGGTGCAGCAGATCACCTCACGTACCAGCTCCGCCGACGAGCGCCGCCTGCGCCAGATCATCGAGCAGCTGCGGCGCGAGGGGCACCCGATCTGCGCCCACCCGGCTCACGGTTACCACCTTGCCGCCAGTGCGGCCGAACTGGACCGCGCCTGCACCTTCCTGGTCGGGCGCGCCATGACCTCCCTGGAGCAGGTCAGCGCGATGAAGCGCGTTGCGCTCCCGGATCTGTACGGACAACTCGGGCTGGACAAGCCCGCTACCGACGAGGAATCCAACCATGAACCATGAACGTAACTCCGATGTGCTGTATGCCGCCGCGAACACTGCCCGCGAGCTGGAGAACAGCGGCATCGAGATCCTGGGCCTGCACAGCAACGGCCGTCGCGCGGTGCTGATTCTGGACCGCCCTCCCACGATGGTGGGTGGCCACCTCAAGCGCCGCCAGCCCAACGGCAGCGGCGGGCAGGACCGCGTGATGGCCGCTGAGTACCAGGGCGTTCAGCTGGAGTGGACCCAGCGTTCTCCGATGCTGCGGGAGGTGGCTCATGGCTGAGCGCGGCCAGTTCCTGGTGGTCCCTGCTGAGTGGGTGGGTGGCGACACCTTCACCGACTCGGCCAAGGCGATCGAAGACGCCCAGGCCCGCAGCAAGGTCGACGGCAAGCACCGCGCGGTGGTTTGCGTAGTCGCTCGCACCACGCCCAGCCCTGCACCGGTCATCGTGCTGACGCGTACGGAAGCCGGCATCACCCAACCGCAGGTTGTTCAGCCATGAGCGCCATCCCCAGCGTCGCACTGCAGCACGCTATCGCCCTATCACTGGGCGCCAGCGTGGTCCGTTCTGCGGATCTGATCGATCGGGTGATGGAGCACGGCTTCCATTACCGCGGCTATGTGTCCAACGCGGTCGCCAAGGCGGTGCGGTGCGGAATGATCCTGCGCGTCGGCGAAGGGCTGGCCCGCAACTACCGCCTCAACCCCGACTGGAAGATCGACCAGGTGGCGCTGGCGGCCGCGCAGGCACAGCGCGTGCGCGGCATTCGCCCGGGTACGACAGGGGCGCAGAAGGCCCGATCTGCTGCCGGGGGCTACGAAGGTCCCGCCTTCGACAAAGGCCCGCTGACGCCCTCCATCGGCACCGTGTGCCAGTCCCAGGAGGATCTGGAAGGCGAGCTGCCGCCTTACCTCGGTGGTCGCTTGGTCGATTCGCTGCATAGCCACTTCGATCGCATCTTCGGTGGGGTGGAGTGATGGCACGCACCGGCCGCCAGCGCTACGACCACCTGCGCGCGATGCGCTTTGCGCTGTGGGCGCGTACGCAGAACCCGCGCCAGCTCACACCACAGCGCATTTCCGGCCTGCTCGGCATCTCGCTGGATGCCGCCCGCCGCTGGCGCGCCGACTGGTTCACCGCCACCAGCCCTATCCATGTCGAAGGAGTCCCCGATGTCCTTCGGCCCACTCAACCGTTTGTCACCCCCGCCGCCCAAGGAGGCGCCCAATGACCCCATCCATTCCCGAAGGCTACCGCGAGGACCGTAACGGTCGGCTGGTGCCCGAGGCACAGATCAAGCCGATCGATCTGGCGCGTGACCAGCTGGTGCAGGAGAAGATCCAGCGCGCCCTGGAACTGCGCGAAGCACTGCGCACGTTCAAGGCGGATACGTTCGCCGATATCGGCGCGTTCGTGCAGCTCAGCGGCGAGCAGTACGGCGCCAAGATCGGCGGCGACAAGGGCAACGTCAGCCTGTATTCCTACGATGGCCGCTTCAAGATCCTGCGCGCCTGCCAGGACACCATCCAGTTCGATGAGCGCCTGCAGGCCGCCAAGGCCCTCATCGATGAGTGCCTGAACGACTGGACCGAAGGCTCACGCGCCGAGCTGCGCACCCTGGTCAACAGCGCCTTCAAGGTGGGCCAGGACGGCAGCATCAAGACGGCAGAGGTGCTGTCACTGCGCCGGCTGCAGTTCGATGACGCCCGCTGGCAGCGGGCAATGACCGCGATCAGTGATGCGGTGACGGTGGTGTGCAGCAAGACCTACGTGCGCTTCTACGAGCGCGATGCACGGGGTCAGTACCAGCCGATTTCCCTCGACGTGGCCGGAGTCTGACATGCCGAAGATCCGAGACACCTGCACCTTCCGCTTCGACGGTGTTCGCGGTGCACTCAATGCCAGCACCTTGGCCCTGGCGGTGGAGATCGCCGACCGAGCGGCGCGGGCCGACGTCGAGATCCACGCTCTGGCCGTCGAGCTGGACGGGTTGCGCTTTTTCGACGCCACCTGCGGCAACGTCCAAGGCGAAGACGCGACCGCTGCTCGCTATGCCGTCCGTCAGGCAGTGCGGTACATCGAGGCGCGCGGAGACGCGTTGCCCTGGCGCCTGAAGCGCCACATCTCCCAGCCGGCGCTGCTGCACTTCGAAGATCGCACCGACCCCGAGGTGGCCACCACCGGGCCGCGTCATGCCTGCGTCAACTGCGACATGCCCACCGGTGCGCCCGAGTCGCCCATGTGCGGCCCCTGCGCTCAGCAGGCGGTGGGCGCGATGGCCGCCGCGCTGGCTGCCGCCAACCAACGTTTGGATCTGATCCACGAGGTTCAGAAATCCATCTGCGAGGTGCAATTGTGATCGCGTACTGCTGGGCCAATGGCCAGATCGGCTTCGGAACAAACGTGCCGGACGGCGCAATCTTCATTGCCGAAGGGAGCAGCGCGCAGCTGCGCAAGGTGATCAGCGTCGCAGCCAGGCACGGAAAGGGAATGATGCAGGGGATGCTGCTTGTACCGGGTGTGCCAGAGGCGCAGACGCAGCGGGCAAAGGGTGACGCGCTTGGGGCTTGGCTTGCGTGGTGTTCCCAGCATCCGCGTCGGCTGCGCTGGGGCGCACTGCGCGCCAGCAACCGCAACACCGACTCAAAGGAGAACCGCCATGTTCATGCGTAACCTGGTGCTGTTCCGCTTTCCGACCAGCACCGACTTCTCCGAAGTCGAATCCGTGCTGCCGTATGGCGTTCTGAAGCCGGTCGGTCCGCTGGAAATGAACTCGCGCGGCTTCATTTCCCCCTTCGGTCGCGAGGAGCAGGAGCACCTGTCGTGCCGGCAGGGCAACTTCCTCTGGCTGACGGTGGGTGGCGAGGACAAGATTCTGCCCGGAGCGGTGGTCAACCGTGCGCTGGAGAGCCGTCTTCAGGTCATGGAGCAGGAACAGGGGCGCCGACCCGGTGGCCGCGAGCGCAAGCGCATGAAGGACGACATCCTGCACGAGCTGCTGCCCAAGGCCTTCGTCAAGAACACTCGCCACGACGCGATCCTGGACCTCACCCACGGCTATGTGGCCGTGGATACCTCCAGCCGCAAGGTGGGCGAGGCCTTCGTGTCCGATATCCGTGGCCTGCTGGGCAGCTTCCCGGCAATCCCGCTGAATGCCCAGGTCGCGCCGCGCTCGATCCTGACCGGCTGGATCGCTGGCGAGCCGCTGCCGGACGGGCTATCCCTTGGAGAGTCCGCCGAGCTGCGCGATCCGGTCGAGGGTGGCGCCAAGGTGCGCTGCAGCGACCAGGAACTGCGCAGCGACGAGATCGACAAGCACCTGGATGCCGGCAAGCAGGTCACCAAGTTGGCCCTGGTGCTGGAGGACGCGCTGTCCTTCGAGCTGGGCGATGACCTGGTGGTGCGAAAGCTGAAGTTCCTGGACGGTGCGCTCTCGCAGTTGGAGCAAGCCGACGCCGATAGCCATCGCGCCGAGTTCGATGCCCGCTTCGCCCTCCAGAGCGGTGAGATTCGCTACCTGTTCGTGCTGCTGGAACAGGCCTTCCACCTTTCAACGAACCCGTGAGGCCCGGCATGACCATCAAGCGCTACAAGATTGAACGTGACTGGGGCGAAGGCCAGGTACAGCTTGAGATCGACCACAGCATCTTGACGCCGAAGCTGGCGACGGAAATCAACAAGTTCTGGACCGGTGCCGATGAGCGCCTTGGAGAAGCCGACGGCGACGCGGTACTGGCCGTCATCAAGATGGCGGGTGCCGAGTTCATGGGGTGGGTGCTGGACGTGAACTCCAGCTACTCGACCGAGGGTATGCAGCGTGAGTTCGATCAGCTGGAGGGCTGGCCGTCGCCCCACGGCATCCGCTTGGTCGATTGGGACGACCGGCCCGATCTCGATTCCTGCCTCATGCAGGTCGAGGAAGTGGAGGTGTCTCATGGATGAGACCGTGTACGACGCGGCATGGCGGGCCTACAAGTCCGCGCCTCGCGCCGTGGCCAACGGCCCGTCACGCTCAGCCGTTCGAGCGGCGGTGGATGCGGTTCTTGGCTACCTGATGCCGCCTGGTTCGACGCCAGCGTTCTTCGCCGACCGCAAACTGCGGCGGGCAGTGCCGGCGGACCTCATGGAGATGGGCAGTGAGAGCCAGCGCGGCCACTGGCCGGCCATGCGGGCAACCTACACCGTCCCGCTTTTCCGGCTCCCGCCAGAGCTGGCCGCGAGCGAGGGGCCGCTGATCCGCCGCAATCCGCTGACGAAGAAGTCCCAGGTGGCCGCCGTCCTGAAGGACGGCGGCCGTATCGTGCCTGGTGCGCGCGAAGGACTGCGGCGGCTCTTGGATCATGCCGGTCAGGAAGTGCCGGCATGGCAGACCGCCCTCCGGGCCGCTCAGGGCGCAAGGAGCAAGGCATGACGCGCGTTCGCAAGGCCGGCGACGGCCGTAACCGGGTGCTGGCCGCGATCCACGCCGGCGCCAAGAAGCTCGGCCTCTCCGAGGACGTCTACCGTGACCTGGTTGAGCGCGTCTCCAAGGAGCACGGGGCCGCCCAGCGAAGCGCCGGCAAGTGCGATCGCCGGCAGCTCGATGCGATCGCCAACGAGCTGCGTCGCCTGGGTGGAATTCCCGCCAAGGCGGCGTACGCAGCCAAACGATGGGCAGGCCGCCCCAAGGGCGACCTATCCCCTCAGCTGTCCAAGATCGAAGCCCTGCTGGCTGATTCGGGGCGTGAGTGGGAATATGCCCACTCGGTGGCCCGCCACATGTTCAAGGTAGGACGCCTGGAATGGTGCAACCCGGATCAGTTGTCCAAAGTGATTGCCGCTCTTCAGATCGATGCCAATCGCCGCGCCCGGCGGGAGGCCCCTTCGGCATGAGGTCGATGGAGGCCCGCCGTCATGAGCTTCTCAGCGAGATTGCCGAAGTGGTGGCAGGTCTGCTGAGTCGTGAGCATGCGCTTCCAGCCGAGGTTGCTGACCTGGTGGGAGCAGCGGTGGCCGATAGCCTGGCTGAACACTGGGGCGGGCAGACCATCACGTACCCGAAGGATGCGCACTTCAAAGCTACGCAGCGGGAGATCGAGATCTTGCGCGCCTACCTGGCCGGCGCTTCGACCGCTAAACTGGCCCACGAGACCGGGATGCACGAAAGAAGCATTCGCCGGCTGATCCGTCGGGCTCAGGATCGTGCCGGCGGGCTTGATCAACTGGATCTGTTCCGCTCATCGCCCTGACTGCAACTTTCGAGAGAAGCCATGCCCAGACCGCCCAAAATGACCACGCTGCCACCTGCAGTCCTGGCCGAGGTACAGGAGAGACTGCGGAACAACGGGTATTCGCAGTCTGTCGAAATCTCCCAATGGCTGGCTGAGCTCGGCTTTTCCATCAGCAAGACGACGGTCAACGACTACTCACAGCAACTCCGCACTTTGGACGCTGAAGATGGAGATATCATCGCCACGATGATGCAGCGTCGTCGGAAGTCTGGGGCCTTGAGCAGCAGCAAGATCGGGCTACTGGTCGAATTGGGGCAGCTTAGAGTTCGAGAGCATCAGATCCTCACGCAACTCGCTAACCTGGAACAGGCCGGCGAGTGATTGCGCCACGCGCAATGAGTGTTGAATGAAGGTGAGCGGTAATCCCGCGTTGTCCGGGGTTGTCCGGCATATATCTCGCCAACACCCCTGATATATCTCACCCCTGTTCACCATGGACATGGAACCGCCTCGGAACCGCCTTTGGTAGGTGCCAACCTTGGTTGGCACAAACAGGGAGAGGCCATCACCCCATCTGGGGCACAGGCGCCGGACGGATCGTGCCAACCAAGGTTGGCACCCATGGAACCGCCATGGACATGGAATCGCCACGGAACCGCCTTTGGTAGGTGCCAACCTTGGTTGGCACAATCAGGGAGCTGCCTTCACCCCATCTGGGGCACAGGCGCCGGACGGATCGTGCCAACCAAGGTTGGCACCTACCAGGAGCGGGTCATCGGCCTGCCGGCATTGTGCCGACCAACGGTCGGCACCCACCCCAAAAGGTCAGCTCAGCGCTTCCGCGGCTTCCAGGGTGTTCTGCATCAACGTGGCCACGGTCATCGGACCGACACCACCCGGCACCGGGGTAATCCAGCTGGCCCGTTGGGCGGCCGCTTCAAACCCGACGTCGCCCACCAGGCGGCCGTCATCCAACCGGTTGATGCCCACGTCGATCACCACCGCGCCCGGCTTCACCCACTCGCCCGGCACGATGTCCGGACGGCCCACCGCCACCACCAGGATGTCGGCATTGCGCACGGCCTGTTCCAGCACGTCCTTGGGGGTGAACTTGTGGCAGCTGGTCACCGTGCAGCCGGCAATCAGCAGCTCCAGGCCCATCGGGCGGCCAACGTGGTTGCTCACGCCCACGATGGTGGCGTTGCGGCCGCGCACCGGCTGGTCGGTGTGGCCCAGCAGCGTGGTGATACCGCGCGGGGTGCACGGGCGCAGGCCGAACTCGCGCAGGGCCAGGTGGCCGACGTTTTCCGGGTGGAAACCGTCCACGTCCTTGCGCGGGTCGATGCGCTGGATCAGCCGGCGTGCGTCGGGGATGCCCGGCAGCGGCAGCTGGATCAGGATGCCGTTGATCTTGGGGTCGGCGTTGAGCTGGTCGATCAGGTCGAGCAGTTCGGCTTCGGTGGTACCGGCCGGCAGGTCGTAGTCATGTGCTTCGATGCCGACCTTCTCGGCGGCACGGCGCTTGTTGCGCACGTACACGGTCGAAGCCGGGTCGCCACCGACCAGCACCACGGCCAGGCCCGGGCGGCTGCCGCCGGCGGCCACGCGGGCGTCGACGCGCACCTTCAGGCTGTCGAGCAGGTCCTCGGCGATACGGCGGCCATCAAGGATGCGGGCAGGAAGCTGGGAGGCGGAATCGGTCATCGGGAGCAGGCGTGGGGCGGCGGGGACGCTATTGTCCCCGATTCAGGCCCCCTCGCCCACCGCAGAATGGGGTCCTGATGGGGTCGGATCCCTTTGCCGCAGGCAAAGGGCTCTGACCCCGGGGTGACGCAAATTGCCAACCTCCGGTAGTGCCGGCCGCTGGCCGGCAACCTCATGACGTCGGAACGTTCCCGTATCTGCCGGCCAGCGGCCGGCACTACCGGGGGCTACTCTTCCTCTTCCGGCACATCCTGCGGGTTCAGCGTCTTGCTCTCCCGCTTCGGCGCGGTAAACGGCGTCGGCGTCGGCACGCCCTGCGGGCTGTTGCCGTAGATCATCCGTGCACCAGCATTCAAACCACCGCCGGCAATTTCCAACTCGAAGCGCTCGGCATCGCGGCGACGGATCTGCTCGGCGATCTCGATCGCGTCGTCCTCGTCCGCCCCCAGTTCCACCAGCGCGGCCTGGCCAAACAGCACTGCCGATTCAAAGGTCTCGCGAATCTGGAAATCGACACCGGCATGGATCAGCCGCAGCGAATGCTCGCGGTCGAACGAGCGCACCATCAGCTTGGCCTGCGGGAACTCGTGCGCCACCAATTCCACGATGCGGTCGGCGGCATCGGCCTTGTCCACGCACACCGCAATCGCACGTGCGTTGGCCGCGCCGGAGGCGTGCAGCACATCCAGACGCGTGCCGTCGCCGTAGTAGATCTTGAAACCGAACCGCGCCGCGCTCTGGATCATCTCCACATCATTGTCGATGATGGTCACGTCCACGTCGCGCGCCAGCAGCGACTGGCTGGCGACCTGGCCGAAGCGGCCGAAGCCGATCAGCAGCACGCTGCCGGACAGGCCATCGGCCTCGTCCACGCCGTCCATGTTCACCGTCGGCTTCGGCGCGATGCGCTTGTAGACCAGCACCACCAGCGGGGTCAGCGCCATCGACAGCACCACCACGGCGGTGAAGTTGGCATTGATCTCCAGGTCGATCACGCCGGCCGATGCGGCAGCAGAGAACAGTACGAAGGCGAACTCGCCGCCCTGCGCCATCAGCACGCCACGGTCCAGCGCCTGCGCGTGGTCGCTGCCCATGATGCGCGCCACCACGTAGATGCACAGCGCCTTGGCCGCCATCAGCGCCAGCACCAGGCCGAGGATCAGCTGCCAGTGCGCGGCCACCACGCTCAGGTCCAGCGCCATGCCCACGCTGAGGAAGAACAGGCCGAGCAGGATGCCGCGGAACGGCTCGATGTCCGCCTCGATCTGGTGACGGAAGGTCGACTCACTCAGCAGCACGCCGGCGAGGAACGCGCCCATCGCCATCGACAGTCCGGACAGCTGCATCAGCAGCGCCGCGCCCAGCACCACCAGCAATGCGGCGGCGGTCATCACCTCGCGCGCCTTCGATTCGGCCAGCACGCGGAACAGCGGGTTGAGCAGGAAGCGGCCGACCAGCACCAGGCCGACGATGGCACCGACGCCGATCGCCACCGACAGCCAGCGCGAGCCCTCGCCATCGGCACTGCCCGCACTCGGTCCCATCCAAGCCACCAGCGCCAGCAACGGCACGATCAGCAGGTCTTCGAACAGCAGGATGGAGACGATCTTCTGCCCCGACGGCAACGCGATGTCACCGCGCTCGGCCAGCAGCTGCATCACCACTGCGGTGGAGGTCAGCACGAAGCCGGTGGCGCCGATGAAGGCGACCTGCCACGGCAGGCCGAACAGCTTGGCGATGCTGGTCAGCACCACCGCACAGGTGACGATCTGCAGCGTGCCCAGCCCGAAGATTTCCTTGCGCAGGCTCCACAGGTGCGACGGCCGCATTTCCAGGCCGATCACGAACAGGAACATCACCACGCCGAGCTCGGCGGTATGCAGGATCGACTGCGGGTCGGAGAACCAGCCCAGCCCGAACGGTCCGATCGCCAGGCCGGCAGCGAAGTAGCCCAGCACCGAGCCCAGGCCGGCCCGGCGGAACAAAGGCACCATCACCACCGCCGCGCCCAACAGGGCCACGACCTTGACCAGCTCGCTGGTCGCTGCTTCTACCGCCATGCGGTGTTTTCCCCAAGATCCAGAATCGGGTTCAACAATAGAGCAATGCCGATGACGGCAATAGCACGCATGTTGCGCCGGATTGTCTTGGAGGTGGAACGATGCCGGGAGCGACCCCCAGCATCATCCCGAAACCATAAACGGTAGCGCCGGGCCATGCCCGGCGGATGTACCTGCGCGCGCCGCTGCGCTCGCCGGGCATGGCCCGGCGCTACCGGGTTCACCCGCCCCGGCAGAACGCGGCGTAATCGATATACCCCGGGAACGGCACGCCCGGCGCGCATACCGGGCAATGCGGGTCCGGCCGGATGCCGGATTCCGAAACCATGCATGCGCATCGGCGGGCGCCAACCATGCACCCGCTTCGGTAGGTGCCAACCTTGGTTGGCACAAGAGCGCCGACCAAGGTCGGCATCTACCAATCCACTCCCCGGCCGGGTTCACCTGCCCCGGCAGAACGCGGCGTAATCGATGTACCCCGGGAACGGCACGCCCGGCGCGCATACCGGGCAGTGCGGGTCCGGCCGGATGCCGGTCTCGCGGAAGCGCATGCCCAGCGCATCGAAACGCAGCAGGCGGCCAACCAGCGGTTCGCCGATGCCCAGCAGCAGCTTCAGCACCTCGGTGGCCTGCAGCACCCCAGCCAGGCCAGGCAGCACACCCAGCACACCCGCCTCGGAACAGTTCGGCGCGAACTCCGGCGGCGGTGGCTCGGGGAACAGGCAGCGGTAGCACGGCGCCACGCCACGCTGGCGGCCGGCATCAAACACGCTCACCTGGCCGTCAAAGCGCTCGATGGCGGCGTACACCAGCGGCTTGGCGTGCTTGATGCAGGCGTCGTTGAGCAGGTAGCGCAGCGGGAAGTTGTCTGAGCCGTCCAGCACCACGTCCACGCCCTCCAGCAGCGCATCCACGTTCTCGGACGTGACCCGCTCCGGCACCGCCTCGACCTCGATCGACGGGTTCAGCGCCAGCAGCCGCTCGCGCGCCGAATCGACCTTGAGCTGGCCGACGCTGGCTTCGGTATGCACGATCTGCCGGTGCAGGTTGCTGCGCTCCACGCGGTCGTGGTCGGCGAAGCGCAGGTGCCCTACCCCAGCCGCAGCCAGATAGAAGCCGGCCGGGGCGCCCAGCCCACCCGCGCCCAGCACCAGCACGCGCGACTGCTGCAACGTGCGCTGGCCGGCCTCACCCACCTGCGGCAGCAGCAGATGCCGCGAGTAGCGATCAAAGAAATCGCGGTCGGCGGCGCTGGCCAGCGGCTGCACCAGCGGCAGCGACTGCTCGCGCCAGGCCACGGTACCGCCGGCCACGGACGCGACGTGGGTGTAGCCGGCCTCCTGCAGGAACTGCGCGGCATCGGCCGAGCGCTTGCCGCTCTGGCAGATCAGCAGGATTTCCTGGTCGTGCCGCGGCAGATGCGCAACCGGGTCGGCCTGCAGCTCGCCCTTGGCCACGCCGCGCGCGCCCTCGGCCATCCCGCCGGCTCGTTCATGCGCCTCGCGCACATCGATCAGCACGGCGCCGTGGGCCAGGCGCTCTCGTGCCTGCACGGGTGAAAGCTCTTGGATGCTCATGGCGGCATTATCGCGCAGACCCTGCGCGTGGGGCTGTCCGGTGTCAGATCCCTTTTCCATCGGAAATGGGATCTGACACCATCCGCGCCGACCCCATCCGCGCCGTGCCCCTGCCCCAACATGGCACCATGCGGGCGCTGCCCCCTGCATTCCGGAATCGCTGCATGCACTCTGCCACCGAATTCTGGCGCGACCCGCGCATGCCCTTCGTCGAAAGCCGACGGGCCTGCGACAGCCACGCCTGCCATCGCGCGCACAGCCATGACACCTTTTCGATCGGTGCCGTGGATGCCGGCAGCAGCCTGTTCACCGGCGCGGCGGAAGGACCACGCCTGCTGCAGCCCGGCAGCCTGGTCGGCGTACCCGCGGGCCGCGTGCATGCCTGCAACCCCCTGCCCGGCCAGGCCTGGAGCTACCAGATGCTGCACCTGGATGCGCACTGGATTACCCAGGTGCGCGAGGAGTACGGCAACCAGCCCGGGCCCGACTGGCAGCTCGAGCCGATCAGGATTTCGAACCACCAACGGCGCTACCAGCAGTACTGCCAGCTCAACGAGACACTCTTCTCCGACGATCCGGTCAGCGCCAAAGAGGCCGCCCTGATCGCGTTCGTCGGCGATCTGGATGAACTCGATGGTGTAGCCGTCGCCGGCCCGCCTGAAGACGCCGCACTACAGCAGCGGGTGCAGCCGGTGATGGACCTTCTGCGCCAGCGGCTCGAACACACCCCGGCCCTGCAGGAGCTCGCATCGCTGGCAGGCATGAGCCGTTACCAGCTGATCCGCGCCTTCCGACGTGCCACGGGCCTGACCCCACACGCCTGGCAGATCGACCAGCGCATCCAGGAGGCTCGCCGACGGTTGTGCGAAGGCCAGGCACTAGCCGTGGTCGCGCATGCACTGGGCTTTGCCGACCAGAGTCATTTCCAGCGGGTCTTCAAGGCCCACGCCGGTGCGACCCCAGGCCAGTACCGGCGCTGAGCCTGCAATAACGTTCAATACCACCGCGCGGCACGTCCCCAGACTGGCGCCCCAGCCAGCCGCCGCCGGACCCGATGGAACAGTTCCTGATCATCGCCACCGTACATTTTCTCGCCCTGCTCTCACCCGGTCCCGATTTCTTCCTCGTTGCACGCACCGCGATCACCTCTGGCTGGCGCACCGCCAGTGGCGCCTGCGCAGGCATCGCCGTTGGCAACGGCGTCTTCATCGTCGCGGCTTTCACTGGAATGGCCATGCTGCGCGCGGGCAGCGCAGGGTTCATTGCGGTGCAGTTGGCGGGCTGCGGCTTCCTGCTGTACCTCGGCACGCTGTTCCTGCGCCATGCGGGTTCTACGACGCTGCAGGCACCTGCCACGGAATCGCGCGCAGGCGATACGCACGGGTGGTGGAAGGCGGCAGGGCTGGGCGCCCTGTCTGCGCTGCTGAACCCGAAGAATGCGCTGTTCTACGCAACGCTGGCGGCAATGCTCAACGGCCCGCAGGCCAACGCCACAACGAAATTCTTCTATGGCGCGTGGATGTTCGGCATTGTCCTGCTTTGGGATCTGCTGGTCGCCGCGCTGGTCGGCCACCCGTGGGTGCTGCGTCGGTTCGCACGCGCCCTGCCCTGGCTGGAGCGGGCCGCAGGGCTTCTGATGATCGCACTGGCGCTATGGATCGTCGTGTCGCTGTGGGCCGGCTGATGCCGGCGATTCGCGCCTGTCGCAATGGCGTTCAATACGGCGCGTTCACACCCGCCCACACTCTGCACTTTCTGTAGGTCAGTGGCAGGTTTACGTGCAGCAGTTCTTCATCGTCGCGGTGTTGTACGGCTTCGCCATGCTCCTGCCTGCTTCGCATCACGCGAAGATCCTGCGCACCGCGATGGGCGCGGGCAGGCACGCCGCCATGGCCACGTCGTTCGGTATCGCCGTCGGTACGGGCGTCATCTGTGCGACGGCTTTCGTTGCAGCGGGCATGCTGGGAAACCGCGGCCTGTGGACGCTGGCGATGCAGTGTGTGGGCTGCCTCCTGCTGCTGCGCCTGGCGGGTATGTGCCTGCGCGACGCCGGCTTGACCCCGTTCTCTCCGCTTTCCCTGCAGATGCCCTTGGGCCTGCGCGCCCGCTCCCGTTGCCCGCTCGCCGAAGCAGGATGCCTGCTGGCGTTCGCCAGCAGCAGCAACTGGATGCTGCAGTTCGCGATTGCAGCCCTGGTTACCGGCCTCGTAGCCGACACTGGCACCCAGGCCGCTTACGTGGCCTGCCTGAGTGGCGTCGCACTGTCGCTCGGCCTGCTGATGGCGTGGCTCGGCAGCCATCCGCGCTGGGCACAGGGGTGTTGCCGATTGCTTCCATGGCTGGAGCATGCTGCGGGCCTGCTGATCGGGGCGGTGTCGGTGGCGTACCTGGCAGGTGCACTGGGTACGACCCTGGTCTGGGCAAGCATCACGGGGCAGGTGCAGCTGCCGGAATCGATCCCTGCCACAAGCCAGATGCAACCGGCTTCAACATCGCGGCGCGGCCGAGGCATGCCATGCGCGTTGCCGCATTGCCGCGCTCGTCGCAGCACTCCGCCCTGATCGAGATCTGTAGACGTGGGGGTAGTGCCGGCCGCCGGCCGGCAACCTCGTGAACACGCCAGGCATCATCGGGTTGCCGGCCAGCGGCCGGCACTACCACAAACAAGAAAGGCGGCCCTGCGGCCGCCTTTCTCTGCATCACTTGCCCTTGACGTGCTTCATCAAGCGCCGCTTGGCCTTGACCTGCCGCTCGGTGAGGACGTTCTTCTTGCCCTCGTACGGGTTGGTACCCTCGCGGAAGATGAAGCTCACCGGCGTGCCGATCAGCTTGAAGCGCTTGCGGAAGAAGTTCTCCAGGTAGCGCTTGTACGACTCCTGCAGTTCCTTCAGGCGGGTGCCGTGCACGATGAAGGTCGGCGGGTTGGCACCGGCCGGGTGCACGTAACGCAGCTTGGAGACATGGCCGCGGATGGTCGGCGGCGGGTTGGTCTCGTAGGCCACTTCCAGCGCCTTGTTCACTTCGCTGGTGGTGAAGGTCTTGTTCGCCGATTCGTGCGCGCGGTGCACCGCACGGAACAGCTCACGCAGGCCCGAGCCATGCTTGGCCGAGATGCGCACCGATTCGGCCCATGGCACGAAGCCCAGGCGAAGCGACAGCATGGTTTCGGCCTGCTCGCGCTGGTACTCGGTCAGGCCATCCCACTTGTTGATGGCGATCACCAGCGCGCGGCCGGCATCGAGCACCGCGCCGAGTACGGTGGCGTCCTGGTCGGTCACACCTTCGGTGGCGTCCAGCATCAGCACCGCCACCTGGCACTGCTCGATCGACTGCATGGTCTTGACCACCGAGAACTTCTCGACGACCTCGTCCACGCGCGAACGGCGGCGCAGGCCGGCGGTGTCGATCAGGCGGTACTCGCGGCCATCACGCTCCAGGTCCACGGCGATCGAGTCGCGGGTGGTACCCGGCACGTCGGAGGCGATCATGCGCTCCTCGCCGAGGATGCGGTTGACCAGGGTCGACTTGCCCACGTTCGGGCGGCCGACAAAGGCAATGCGGATGCGGTTCGGATCGTTGTCCAGCTCTTCGCCGCTGCCTTCTTCCGGCAGGCGCTGCACCACTTCTTCGAGCAGGTCATCCAGGCCCTGGCGATGCGCGGCCGAGACGGTCAGCATTTCGCTGAAGCCGTAACGGGCGAACTCCGAACGCACGCTGTCCTCGTCGGTGCCGTCGATCTTGTTGATCAGCAGCAGCGTCGGGCGCGACAGCTTGCGCAGCCAGGCCAGGATCTCATCGTCCATGGCCGAGCTGCCGTCACGGGCATCGACCACGAACAGGATCAGATCGGCTTCCGCAGCGGCGGCACGGGCCTGGCGCGTGGTAGCGCCAGCCAGGCCTTCTTCCTCTTCCGCGATGCCGCCGGTGTCGACGACGAGGAAATGATTGTCCTCGTCGAGACGGCAGACGCCGTAGTTGCGGTCGCGGGTGACGCCGGGCTGGTCGTGGACCAGGGCGTCACGGGTGCGCGTAAGCGCATTGAAAATAGTCGACTTGCCGACATTCGGCCGTCCAACCAGGGCGACCAAAGGCAGCATCGCGATTACTCCATTTTTAATTTGCCAACCGGAAGGCGGTCAGCTTGCCATCCACGTTCTGCACCAGCAGCACCCCGTCTACGACGATTGGCTGGGCAAGCAGGGCGTCACCGCCGCTCTTTGCCCGTGCAGCCATCGCCCCATCGGCGGTCTTCAACCAGTGCACGTATCCCTTGTAGTCACCGACCACCACGTAGTCGCCGTGCAGCGCCGGGCCGGTCAGCGAACGACGCGCCAGCTCGGTCTGCGACCACATTGCTGCGCCGGTCGCCTTGTCCAGGCCGAACACGCCGCCCTTGTTGTCGGTAACGAAAACATTGCCAGACGAAACCGCCACGCCACCCGCGCCGCCATGGTCGCGCGCCCACAGCGGGCGACCGGTCGGGCCTTCGATGGCCATGGTCTGGTTCTTGAAGCTGCTCACATAGAGGGTGTTGCCCTCCAGCACCGGGGCGCCATCGACGTCGGCCATGCGCTCCAGCTCGGTACGGCCTTCGCCGTTGCCGAGGTTCTGTTCCCACAGGGTGCGGCCATCCTGCATGGCAAGCGCGGCAACCGCGCCTTCATCCTTGCCGATGAACAGCACGCCCGGACCGGTCACCACCGGCGCGTTGCCACGCACGGTCAGCGCCGGCAGCTCGCTCGGGTTGAACCACTTCTGGGTGCCGTTGCCGACATCGAAAGCGGTCACACGGCCATCATTGCTGCGCACGAAGACCATGCCCTGGGCAACGGCCGGCGCGGCAATGACTTCACCCGGAACACGGGCGCGCCACTTCTCGCTGCCGTCGTTGATGTCCAGGGCGATGACCTGGCCATCGAGCGTGCCGATCACGACCAGATTCTCACCGACACCCGGGCCACCGGACAGGCGCAGCTTGGCCTTCTTCTTTTCCTTCTTCGGCTCCCAGGTCCAGACCTTCTTGCCGGTCTGCAGGTCGATGGCGTGGACGCCACCGGTGATCGCCGCGGCGAACACGTGGCCGTTGGCCACTGCCGGGCCCTGGCGCACGCCGATGCGGCGCTCGCCCTTGCCGAGGTTGACCGACCAGGCCTTGTTGACCTTCACGGAGGGCTCGAACTTGACCAGTTCAGCCGGCTCCTGGGCCTTCTTCGCTGCCGCGTCCTTACCGGCGAACCAGCCCTTCACGGTGCTGCAGCCAGTCAACGCCATGCCCATCAGGAGCACGGTGGCGACGCGGGTGATCATGACCTTCTGACTCATCAAACCGACTCCGCAGGGGCGGCGACCGTGCCGCCAGCATCCATAACCTTGGTTTCCAGCAGGCGCCGCTGCGGCGCTGCCACGTCCAGCGACTTCAGCGCCTTCTCGTACTGTGCACGGGCGTCATCGCGCTTGCCCTGCGCCATCAGCGCGTCGCCATGGATCTCCAGGCTGCTGCTGTCAGTGGCACTGCCGAGCAGCTTGATGGCCTCGTCGCTCTTGCCGGTCGCCACCAGCAGGCGGGCCACGCGCTGGTCGACCACACGCTGCAGGTCGCCTTCGACCTTCACGGCGCGCAGGGTGGCCAGCGCTTCTTCGTTCTTGCCGGCGTCGACCTGGGCCTTGGCCAGCTGCAGCGCCGCGAGGTCGCCGTAGATGCTGGACGGACCAGCTTCGAGCGCCTTGACCGCCTTGGAGGCGTCGTCAAGCTTGTTCTGCTGAAGGCCGACCAGGGCCTTCTGGTACTCGACATTGGCCGAGGCCAGCTTGCCGCCCTGATCCTTCTGGTACCACTGCCAGCCGGCAATGGCACCGATGGCGATGACTACGCCACCGAGGATGCTGGCGCCATTCTTCCGCAGCCAACTGCGGACGCGTTCACTTTGTTCGTGCTCGTCGAGCAGGTCGTCGATCGCCATGCGTACTCTCGCCCCGCCCGTCGGGAGGGACCATTGGGATTAATCGAAGGTGGTGAAACCGCGCCTCAGTGCGAAACCGGGACTACGGAGCCTTCAGAGGATACCTGAAAGCGTGCCACGTTGGCTCGCTGGTAGGGGGTCAGATCGACGATAGCGCCATTCTGCTGAACCTGGACCGCCGAGGCATTGCCCAGCGTGACCCGGGCAACCTGGCCCGGGGTGAAGCTGCGGCTCTCGCCGGACTTGATCAGCGCCTTCTCGACGCTGGTGCCATCCGGGCCACCGATATCGACCCAGCTGTCGCCGTTGAACTGCATGTCCAGCGAATTGGCCGCAGCGGCGGCCGGGGCCGAACGCGGCACCGGAGCCAGCGAGGCCACGTACGGGGTTGCCGCCGGCTTGCTGGCCGGAGCAGCCGCCACTTCGACCGGCGCGGACGGCTCGATGCCTGCCGCCGACGGGGTCACCGGCACGGCGGCCGGCAGCGCATCCAGCGACGCGGTATTCGGCGCCGGGGGGGCACTGCCATCGAAGTGGCCACGGGTGGCGAACCACACCGGCACGGCCAGCACCGCGGTGATACCGACATAGAGCACGCGCCGACCGAGGTTCTCGGCGATACGGCGCGCACGCGGGGTATGGGTATGGCTGACCAGGGTGGGCGGGACCACCGGCCCGACCTGGGCCTGCTCCAGCAGCTGGCCCACGTCCACGTCGAGCAGGCGCGCATAGCTGCGCAGCTGGCCGCGCACGAACACCGGCGCGCCGAGCTTCTGCCATTGTTCTTCTTCCAGCGACCTGACCACCTGGATCGGCATGCGCAGGCGCGAGCCGACATCTTCGAGGGTCAGTCCGGCCGCCTCACGGGCCTGGCGCAGGCGGGTGCCGCAGCCGGCCGCAGTCTCGAGAGCGCTCACAGTCTGGTCATCAATCACAATGCATCAACCCTGGAGTTAGGAGCCCGCTTCCTGCGGAAATTCCTGTCGAATCCGCTGAAGATAGCGATCAGATGCCGCCCGATCACCCAGCCGCGCTTCGATTTGAGACGCAAGTTGTAACACGGAACGCGTTGCGGGTGCAGCTGCAATCCTACGTTCGGCGAAGGCCCGGGCCTCCATGAAGCGGCCCTGGCGGAAGCTCAACTGAGCCATCGCCTCCAGCGCAACCGGGTTGCCGGGCAGCACTGCGAGTGCCGCGCGCAGGTCGCGCTCGGCACGCTCGAGCTGGCCGGCATCCAGCGCACAACCGCCCGCATTGGCCTGCGCTTCGGCCGCTGCAGCATAGCCGGGGGCCTGCAATGCGCGATCGAACCAGACCAGCGACTCGGCCGGCCGCCCCTGCTGGCACAGCCAGGCGCCGTAATTGTTGAGCACGTCGCCGCGCTGCGGCGCCAACTCAGCAGCCCGGCGGAAGTTCTCGCCAGCCTGCTGGGTACGGCCGCGGCGCTCGTCGATGCCAGCCAGCAGCACCACACCGTCCGGCGCATCCGGGGCCAGCTTCTGCGCCTCGCGGACCTTGCGCTCGGCAGCATCAAGGTTGCCGACCTGCAGGTCGCGCGCCGCCAGGGACAGCAGATCCTGCCAGCGCACCTGGCGCCGGACGTTGTCCGGGTCACGCACGGAGTACACCGGCGCCATGCTGGGGCCCAGCTTGGCCTTGGAGTGGGATTTGCAGCCGCCGACCGAAATGGCCAGCACGCCTGCGATCAGGACCAGCCAGAGGCGGTCAGGCCGCGGCATCGCTCCCCTTCCCCGCCTGAAGCGTCTTGTTGAACTCGGCCTGGCGGCGTGTGCGGTCCATCACTTGGCCCTTGAGCTGGCCACAGGCGGCGTCGATGTCGTCGCCACGGGTGCGGCGGACCATGGTCAGCACGTTGCTGTCGAGCAGGATCTTCTGGAAGGCGCGGATATGCGCTTCTTCCGAACGCTCGTAGCGGGTGCCCGGGAACGGGTTGAACGGGATCAGGTTGACCTTGCCCGAGTCCTTGGCCTGCACCGCGTTGTCGAACTGGCGCATCAGGCGCGCCAACTCGCGGGCATGCTCGGGCTTGTCGTTGATGCCCTTCATCAGGGTGTACTCGAAGGTCACCGATTCGCGGCGCTTGTTGGCGCGCAGGTAGCGTGCGCACGAAGCCATCAGCTCGGCAATCGGGTACTTCTTGTTGAGCGGCACCAGCGTCTCGCGCAGCGCATCGTTGGGCGCATGCAGCGACACCGCCAGCGACACGTCGCTTTCGGTGGACAGGCGGTCGATCTGCGGCACCAGGCCGGAGGTCGACAGGGTCACGCGCTTGTTGGCCAGGCCGTAGCCCAGGTCGTCGCGCATCACGCTCATGGCGCGCACGACGTTGTCGAAATTCATCAACGGCTCGCCCATGCCCATCATCACCACGTTGGTAAGACGGCGCATCTGGTGCGGCACGTTGCCCAGGTGGCGTGCGGCAACCCACACCTGGCCGATGATCTCGGCGGTGGTCAGGTTGCGGTTGAAGCCCTGGGTGGCAGTGGAACAGAACGTGCAGTTCAGGCCACAACCGACCTGCGAGGACACGCACAGCGTGCCGCGGGTCTTGTCGGGGATGTACACGGTCTCGATGGCGTTCTTGCCATCCACGCCCATCGCCAGCAGCCACTTGTGGGTGCCGTCGGCGGAGGGCTTGTCGAACACGATGTTCGGGACGAGGACCTCGGCATGCTCCTGCAGCTTGGCGCGCAGGACCTTGCCGAGGTCGGTCATCTCATCGAACTCGGTGACGTAGCGATGGTGGATCCACTTCATCACCTGATGGGCACGGAACTTCTTCTCGCCAAGAACCTCGACGAAAAACTTCTCCAGGCCCGCGCGATCGAGGTCGAGCAGGTTCTGCTTGCCAGCCGTGGGTGCCGACTTCGGCAGCGGCTGGATGGCGGGTGTCTGTACGACCTCGTTCACGGCATTACTCTCAGCGCGAAACGACTTCGGTGGCGGCGAAGAAGTAGGCGATTTCAATCGCTGCATTCTCGACCGAGTCCGAGCCGTGGGCGGCGTTGGCATCGATGGATTCGGCGAAGTCGGCGCGGATGGTGCCCGGCGCGGCTTCCTTCGGGTTGGTGGCGCCCAGCAGGTCGCGGTGGGCCAGGACGGCGTTCTCGCCTTCCAGGGCCTGGATCATCACCGGGCCGGAGATCATGAACTCGACCAGCGCGTTGAAGAACGGACGCTCGCGGTGCACGGCGTAGAAGCCTTCGGCTTCACGGCGCGACAGCTGCTTGTACTTGGCGGCCACGACCTTCAGGCCAGCCTTTTCAAAGCGGGCGTAGATTTCGCCGATGACGTTCTTGGCAACGGCGTCCGGCTTGATGATCGAAAGGGTGCGCTCCAGCGCCATGGGATGTCTCCAATGGAATCGGGCCGCTGATGGCCCGAAGGGTAACAAAAAAAAAGCCGCGTCGAAACGCGGGCTTAGCCTGATAAACGTGCGCGGATTGTAAAAGATATCGCGGCGTGGTGGTAGTGCCGGCCGCTGGCCGGCAACCCCGTGAGGGGCCAGGGTCGGATCCCCGCAGGGGCTCTGACCCCGTTCCTGGCCCAAGGTCGGGGTCGGAGCCCCGTTCGGGGATCCGACCCCGCCCCACCCCATTCACCCACCTGAGCGGATTCTGACCACCCGGTCCATTTTTGCTGCACTGCAAAATGCCATACGCTACCGTCTGGTTCTAGTATCAAACAATCGTTTGATTAAGGTCCGCCTGCCCGATGGCCAAGCCCGCCCACTTCTCGACCAAGGACCGGATCCTCGGCGCCGCCGAGGAGCTGTTCGCCCAGCACGGCTTCGCCGGCACCTCCCTGCGCCAGGTCACCAGCCAGGCCGACGTCAACATCGCTGCGGTGAACTACCACTTCGGTTCCAAGGAAAACCTGGTCAACGAGGTGTTCCGCCGCCGCATGGACGAGATGACCGGCGCCCGCCTGTCGCAGCTCGAGCGCGCCCGCAGCGAGCACCCCGGCCAGCTGCGCCCGGTGCTGGCCGCCTTCGTCGAGCCTGCGCTGGCGATGGCCCAGGACCGCCAGAGCGGCGGCGCCTTCGTGCGCGTGATCGCCCGCGCCTACGCCGAGAAGAACGACAACCTGCGCAAGTTCCTGTCCGACCATTACGGCCACGTGCTGCGCGCGTTCGGCAAGGCCATCGGCGAATGCGTGCCCGACCTGAGCAAGGAAGAGCTGTACTGGCGCCTGGACTTCCTGGCCGGCTCGCTCACCTACGCCATGGCCGACTTCGGGCTGATCAAGCGTCCCGCCGGTGTCACCGAAGCGGCGCATCGTGCCCATGCCGCCCACGAACTGATCCATTTCGCCGAAGCCGGGTTCCGCGCCGCCGCTCGCGCCAGCGCCCTGCCCGCTTCCCTTTGATTCCACCCAGTAACTGCTGACCAACAAAGGCCCTACACCATGTCCAATTCCCTGCTAGTCCGCCGCGCCGCCGTGCTGGGTGCCGGCGTCATGGGTGCCCAGATCGCCGCCCACCTCACCAACGCTGGCGTCGACACCGTGCTGTTCGACCTGCCCGCCAAGGAAGGTCCGGCTGACGGCATCGTGCTGAAGGCGATCGCCAACCTGGGCAAGCTGAGCCCGGCACCGCTGGCCAGCAAGTCGCTGGCCGAAGCCATCACCCCGGCCAACTACGAGTCCGGCCTGGAGCAGCTGAAGGACTGCGACCTGATCATCGAGGCCATCGCCGAGCGCATGGACTGGAAGCAGGACCTGTACAAGAAGATCGCGCCGTTCGTGGCCGACCACGCCGTGCTGGCTTCCAACACCTCGGGCCTGGGCATCAACAAGCTGGCCGACGTGCTGCCCGAGCAGCTGCGCCATCGCTTCTGCGGCGTGCACTTCTTCAACCCGCCGCGCTACATGCACCTGGCCGAGCTGATCCCGGCCACCACCACCGATGCCGCCGTGCTGGAAGGCCTGGAAGAATTCCTGGTCACCACCCTGGGCAAGGGCGTGGTGTACGCCAAGGACACCCCGAACTTCATCGGCAACCGCATCGGCGTGTTCTCGATCCTGTCCACCATCCACCACACCCAGCAGTTCGGCCTGGGCTTCGATGAAGTGGACGGTCTGACCGGCCCGCTGGTCGGCCGCCCGAAGTCGGCCACCTACCGCACCTCCGACGTGGTCGGCCTGGACACCATGGCGCACGTCATCAAGACCATGGGCGACACCCTGCCGAACGACCCGTGGCACGAGTTCTTCAAGTCGCCGAAGTGGCTGGACGCGCTGATTTCCAAGGGCGCACTGGGCCAGAAGACCGGCGCCGGCATCTTCCGCAAGGTCGGCAAGGACATCGTGGTGCTGGACCTGGAGAAGCAGGACTACCGTCCGGCCGACCGCGCAGCCGCACCGGAAGTGGTCGAGATCCTGAAGATCAAGAACCCGGCCGAGAAGTTCGCCAAGCTGCGCGAGAGCCAGCACCCGCAGGCACAGTTCCTGTGGGCGACCTTCCGCGACCTGTTCCACTACAGCGCCTACCACCTGGCCGACATCGCCGAGACCGCGCGCGACGTCGACCTGGCCATCCGCTGGGGCTACGGCTGGTCGCTGGGCCCGTTCGAAACCTGGCAGGCCGCCGGCTGGAAGCAGGTCGCGCAGTGGATCGCCGATGACATCGTCGCCGGCAAGAGCATGAGCAACGCCCCGCTGCCGGACTGGGTGTTCGATGGCCGCGACGGCGTGCATGCCGCCGAAGGCAGCTACAGCCCGTCGCGCAACGCCAAGCTGCCGCGCTCGTCGCTGCCGGTATACCAGCGCCAGCGTTTCCCGGATCCGCTGCTGGGCGAGAAGTTCGCGCCGGGCGAGACCGTGTTCGAGAACGACGGCCTGCGCATGTGGCACGACGGTGATGGCATCGCCGTGGTCAGCTTCAAGACCAAGATGAACACCGTGTCCGACCAGGTGCTGGACGGCCTGCAGGAATGCGTCAGCCGCGCCGAGAAGGACTTCCAGGGCCTGGTGATCTGGCAGCAGAAGGAACCCTTCTCCGCCGGTGCCGACCTGGCCGGCGCGCTGGGCCTGCTGCAGGCCGGCAAGGTCGACCAGTTCGAGGAAATGGTCGCCAACTTCCAGCGCACCAGCCAGCGCATCAAGTACTCGCTGGTGCCGGTGGTGGCTGCCGTGCGCGGCCTGGCCCTGGGTGGCGGCTGCGAATTCCAGATGCACAGCGCCAAGACCGTGGCCTTCCTGGAAAGCTACATCGGCCTGGTCGAAGCTGGCGTCGGCCTGCTGCCGGCCGGTGGTGGCCTGAAGGAACTGGCCGTGCGCGCCTCGCAGGCCGCGGGCCCGGGCGGCGACGTGTTCGCCGAACTGAAGAAGACCTTCGAGACCGTGGCGATGGCCAAGGTGTCCAACTCGGCGGTCAACGCCCAGGAACTGGGCCTGCTGCGCAGCACCGACAAGGTGGTGTTCAACAGCTACGAGGCGCTGCACATCGCCAAGGCCGAAGCGCGCGCCCTGGCCGAAGCGGGCTACCGTCCGCCGCTGCCGGCACGCCGCATCCAGGTCGCCGGTGACGTCGGTATCGCCACCTTCAAGATGATGCTGGTCAACATGCTGGAAGGCCGTTTCATCAGCCCGTACGACTACGAGATCGCCGAGCGCATCGCCACCGTGCTGTGCGGCGGCAAGGTCGACCGCGGCACCCTGGTCGACGAAGAGTGGCTGCTGACCCTGGAGCGCAAGCACTTCGTCGAACTGGCCCAGCAGGAAAAGACCCAGGCCCGCATCGCGCACATGCTGAAGACCGGCAAGCCGCTGCGTAACTGATTGATGGCGGGTGCCGACCCCAGGTCGGCATCCCTCTGCCTCTGGTGGGTGCCGACCGTTGGTCGGCACTCCCTGATGTGGCAGTCGAGCATGGCTCGACTCTACAAAACCTATTCAAGAGATCACTGCAATGACCAAGCAAATCCAGGACGCCTACATCGTCGCCGCTACCCGTACCCCGGTTGGCAAGGCACCCAAGGGCATGTTCCGCAACACCCGCCCCGACGACATGCTGGCGCACGTACTGCGCAGCGTCGTCGCCCAGGCCCCGGGCGTGGACGTCAACCGCATCGATGACGCAATCATCGGCTGCGCGATGCCGGAAGCCGAGCAGGGCATGAACGTGGCGCGTATCGGCGTGCTGTTGGCCGGCCTGCCGAACACCATCGCCGCGCAGACCGTGAACCGCTTCTGCTCGTCCGGCCTGCAGGCCGTGGCGCAGGCCGCCGACGCGATCCGCCTGGGCAACGCCGACCTGATGCTGGCCGGCGGCACCGAGTCGATGTCGATGGTGCCGATGATGGGCAACAAGATAGCGATGGCGCCGAGCGTGTTCGACAACGACCACGTGGCCATCGCCTACGGCATGGGCATCACCGCCGAAAAGGTCGCCGAAGAGTGGAAGGTCTCGCGCGAAGACCAGGACGCCTTCGCCCTGGCCTCGCACCAGAAGGCGATGGCCGCGATCCAGAACGGTGACTTCAAGGACGAGATCAGCCCGTACGAGATCATCTCGCACCAGCCGGACCTGGCTGACGGCAAGCGCATCCTCACCCGCAACAAGCTGGCCGACACCGACGAAGGCCCGCGCCCGGATTCCTCGGCCGAAGGCCTGGCCAAGCTGCGCCCGGTGTTCCGCAACGGCCAGTTCGGCGGTACCGTCACCGCCGGCAACTCGTCGCAGATGAGCGATGGCGCTGGCGCCGTGCTGCTGGCCTCGGAGCAGGCGATCAAGGACTACGGCCTGACCCCGCTGGCGCGTTTCGTCAGCTTCTCGGTGGCCGGCGTTCGTCCGGAAGTGATGGGCATCGGCCCGATCGCCGCGATTCCGAAGGCACTCAAGCAGGCCGGCCTGACCCAGGACCAGCTGGACTGGATTGAACTGAACGAAGCGTTCGCCGCGCAGTCGCTGGCGGTGATCCGCGATTGCGGCCTGGACCCGAGCAAGGTCAACCCGCTGGGCGGCGCGATCGCCCTGGGCCACCCGCTGGGTGCGACCGGCGCGATCCGTACCGCGACCCTGCTGCACGGCCTGCGTCGTCGCCAGCAGAAGTACGGCATGGTGACGATGTGCATCGGCACCGGCATGGGCGCAGCGGGTATTTTCGAGGCGCTGTAAGGTTCAAAGCGTTGCCTCGTTGGGCGTCATGGCGTGAGCCGGGTCGGCAGGGCTGCCCGGGACACGCCGTGAACCCATCCATGGGGGCTCGATGGCGCCATCCATGGCGCCAACGGTCCCGGGCAGCCCTGCCGACCCGGCCCTTCCAGCCTCCCCGCGGCGGAGGGTGAGCAAAGGCAGGATCAAGAGCTGGGGTCAGAGCCCTTTGCGGCGCAAAGGGATCCGACCCCGACTCGACGCTCGCGGAAACAGAAAAGGCAGCCATCGGCTGCCTTTTTTGCTTTTGCTCTTGCCCTTGATTCCGCCCTTCCCGTCCGCGCCCGCAGGAGACCTGACAGGTGGGATGGGTGGGCCTTTGCAGGACCGTTGGCGCCATGGATGGCGCCATCGAGCCCCCAAGGACGGGTTTACGGCGTGTCCTGCAAAGGCCCACCCATCCCGCCATCACGTATCAATCAAAGCGCGAACGGAGCGCTCGAAAAACCTTATTCCGCCAACATCGCCGTCAGTTTCTCCCGCGCCGGGCCAGCCAGCTTCGGGTTGTCCAGCGCGAAGCGGATCGTCGCCTCCACCAGCCCCAGGTGCGTACCGCAGTCGAAACGGGTGCCCTCGAAACGATAGGCATCCACCTCTTCGGACTTCAGCAGCTGCGCGATCGCATCGGTCAGCTGGATCTCGCCACCGGCACCACTGCCGGTCTGCTCCAGCAGCTCGAAGATCTTCGGGCTCAGCACGTAGCGGCCGACCACGGCCAGGTCGCTCGGCGCGTCCTCCGGCTTCGGCTTCTCCACGATCTGAGAGATACGGCCCTTGCGGCCATCGAACGCATCGGTGGCAACGATGCCGTAGCTGGCGGTCTTGTCATGCGGCACGTCTTCCACCGCGATCACGCTGGCACCGCTGGCTTCGTTGAGGTCGGCCATCTGCTTCAGCGCGCCATCGCCACGGTTCCAGATCAGGTCGTCCGGCAGCAGCACCGCGAACGGTTCGTCGCCGATCACCGCCTTGGCACACAGCACCGCATGGCCCAGGCCCAGTGCTTCAGCCTGGGTCACGAAGATCGCGCGGACGCCGTTGGGCAGCACATGACGGATCAACTCCAGCTGCTCCAGCTTGCCAGCGCGCTCGAGCTTCTGCTCCAGTTCGTAGGCCTTGTCGAAATAATCGGCCACCGCATGCTTGTAGCGGTTGGTGATGAACACCAGCGTGTCGCAGCCCGCCTCGATCGCTTCATCCACCGCGTACTGGATCAGCGGCCGGTCGATGATCGGCAGCATTTCCTTCGGAACGGTCTTGGTTGCTGGCAGAAAACGCGTCCCCAGCCCTGCCACCGGGAAAACTGCCTTGCGAATTCGCTTGCTCATTGGTGCCTGTTGGCCTCACGTGCCGGAAAGGGCACAACTTTAGCGGATGAAATGTAAGCATCCTGTTCGATGGGAGAGAACTCCGGCATCGTCGCGAACAGGATCTCCTGGATGCTGGTCGTGTCGTAGCTGCACACCGCCTCGCGCAGGCGCGGGACATTGCCCAGCACCACATCGCGCGCGAACGTGCGCACACCGGCCTCAAGGATCTTCGGGTGTGCGGTCGAACGATAGTCCTCGTCCGAATAGAACAGCGTCTCGTGCAGCTTCTCGCCCGGGCGCAGGCCGGTGTAGATGATCTGGACGTCCTTGTACGGCTGCTTGCCGGCCAGGCGGATCATCTGTTCGGCCAGCACGCGGATCGGCACCGGCTCGCCCATGTCGAGCGTGTAGATCGCACCATGCGACGCCGACGCAGCGGCCTGCAGGATCAGCTGGCAAGCCTCCGGAATGGTCATGAAGTAGCGGCTGACTTCCGGGTCGGTGACGGTGACCGGCCCGCCGCGCAGGATCTGTTCGCGGAACAACGGCACCACACTGCCGGCCGAGGCCAGCACGTTGCCGAAGCGTACGGTGACGAACCGGGTGTGCGTGGACTTCTGGTCCAGGCTCTGGCAGATCATCTCGGCGTAGCGCTTGCTGGCGCCCAGTGCGTTGACCGGGTCCACTGCCTTGTCGGTGGAGATGAACACGAAATGCTCGACGCGTGCCTCCATGCAGGCACGGGCCACGTTCTCGGTGGCCAGGATGTTGTTGCGTACCGCTTCGCGCAGCTGGCGCTCCAGCACCGGCACATGCTTGTAGGCAGCGGCGTGGAACGCGGTATCGACCGGATGCAGCGACAACGCGTGGCGGATCACCGCCGGGTCGCCACAGTCACCCAGTACCGCTTCGATCTCGACATCGGGGAAGCTGCGGCGCAGTTCACCTTCAATGGTCAGCAACAGCAGCTCGCTGATCTCCAGCAGGATGATGCGGCCGGCGCCGTGGCGCGCGCACTGGCGGCACAGCTCCGAGCCGATCGAGCCACCGGCACCGGTGACCATCACCGTACGCCCGCCCAACCAGCCGCGGATCAGGTTCCAGTCCGGCATGATCGGCTTGCGACCGAGCAGGTCCTCGATCGCCACTTCCTTCAACTGCCCTGGCAGCGACTGGCCCTGCAGGATGTCGCTGAGCTTTGGCACGGTGCGGAATGGTACGCCGGTGCTTTCACAGATGGCGACCACGCGCTGCATGCCTGCAGCGTCAAGCGAGGGCATCGCAATCACCAGCAGCTTGGCCGCGGTTTCGCGCACTACTGCCGGCGCGTCGTCCAGGCCACCCAGGATGGGCAGGCCCTGCAGCTTGGCCCCGCGCAGATGCGGCGCATCATCCAGCAGGCCCACCGGTTCGAAGTTGCCCGACCGGCGCAGGTCGCGGACCAGGGTCTCGGCGGCCTGGCCGGCACCCAGGATCAACACGCGCCGCGCGGACGAATCCGACTGCAGCGACTGGTAATCCTTCCATGCCCGGTACAGCAACCGCGGCGCGCCCAGCAGCGCCGACAGCGCGAACGGATAGATCACCAGCACCGACATCGGCACGCCGTCGAAGCGCTTCCACATCAGCACCAGCACGATGGCGACCATGCCGATGAAGCTGGCCTTGAAGATGTTCAGCAGGTCGCTGACGCTGGCGAAACGCCACAGCCCGCGATACAGGCCTATGCGCCAGAACACCAGGCCCTGCAGCAGCAGTACCAGGGTGGTGTCGACGTTCCACAGGGGAAGCGCAGGCGCGTTGGGAAGGATCGAGTAGCGCCCCGCATGGAGCAGCTGCCAGCATGCCCAGACCATGAAGAGGTCGTGGCAGACGATGGCCGAACGCGGCATCAGGCCGAGGATTCTGTCCCGCCAGGGTGAAGCCATGAGTCAGATAGTTCCTTGTCGGTGACGCAATCCATTGCGCAGGAGGAGCCAAAGGACGCTCAGCGCAATGAACCACGCGATCGCCACGACAGCCTCCCACCTCGGCTGCAAATTCGAGCAGACATTAAGCACTGTAATACTGAACAGGCCCAAAGCAAAGTACATCCCTGTCACCAGGGCGTGGCTGGCTCCTGCCTGCACCGCCCTCTGGTAGACGTGCTGGGTATGGGGTTCCGTCCAGCGTTGCCCCGAAATGATGCGCGCCAGCAGTGTGAAGCCTGCGTCCACAAGGAACGCCGAGGCCGGCACCAGCAGCAGGATCCAGTTGATGTCGGTACGCACGCTGGCGATCGCCAGAACCACCGCCACGGCGTACCCCAGCGCGCCACTTCCGACATCACCCATGAAGATCCGTGCCCGCGGAAAGTTGAACGGCAGGAATCCCAGGCAGGCCAGGCCCAACGCCACGGCTGCGAGCGAATACGGCCAGGGCAGCACCGGCGCCAGGCCCAGAGCGACCACGATGGCCTGGCTGGCGGCAATACCGTTGATCCCATCCATGAAGTTCCAGATGTTGATCAGCGAGGCAGTGAACAGCAGCACCAGTACGGCCAGCACCCAGCTGCCACCATGAACCTTGACCAACGCCGCCAGCAGTGCGGCGGCGATGAAGTGCACCATCAGCCGGCGCATGGCCGGAAGCGGCTTGTGGTCGTCCCACCAGCCGATGCCCGCGACCAGGACCAGGCCGAGACTGGCAACCAGCAGGCTGGGCGTTGCTTCGGGCCAGGCCCACATCGCCACGCCCGCCGTAACGAGCAGGCTGATGACGATGGCAATGCCGCCACCGCGCGGGGTTGCCACGCTATGGCTGCGGCGCTCGCCGGGCTGGTCCATCAGCTGCCGGCGCAGCGCGTAACCGCGTGCCGCCCAGGTCAGCGCCGCACTCAGCAGGGCCAATCCCAGCAGCGCCCCCATCACAAACCACGGCATGGATCAGAGCACCGCGTAGTTCAGCAGTGGCTTGACCGTGCCCCACTCCTTGCAGCTCGGGCACTGCCAGTGGTGGGTGCGCGCACCGAAGCCGCAGCGGGTGCAGCGGTAAGCGGGGTTGCGGACCAGCAGCTGGTCGGTGATGTGCTTGAGGTCGTGCAGGGTCGCCGTGGAATCGGCGCCTTCTGCCAGGGTCAGGTCGATCAGCGCGGACTCGCCACGTACCGAAGGACGATCCTTGAGCTGGCGGCCGAGGTAGGCACGGGCCGGGGCCACGCCCTCCTGCTCTTCCATCAGGCGGGTCAGCGCCAGCACCGGGGCGATGCCGCGATAGTGCTCGGTCATTTCCGACAGGAAGGCACGCGCACCGCCGAGGTCACCGACCTTGCGGTAGTTGGCCATCAGCGCCGGCAGCAGCTCGGGCAGGTACTCGGGATCGTTGCGGGCCGCGCGCTCGAACGCGCGCACGGCTGCTTCTGCGTTGCCGGCATCCGTTTCCAGGCGGCCCTCGATGATGCCGGCACGCACCGACATCGCGTCGGCCTGGTAGGCGCGGGCAATCGCCGCCCTCGCCTCTTCCAGCTTGCCGGCACCGCGGAAGCGCTCGGCCAGCTCGCACTCGAACTGGCCGATCAGCTTGCCCATCGGCTCGCCGGTCACGTCCTCGAAGCGGGTGGCATTGTCGATCGCCTTTTCCCAGTCACGCTCGGCCTGGTAAATGCCGATCAGGTGCTTGAGCGCCTGCGGAGCACGCTGGTCCAGCTGTGCCAGTTCGGTGAACACGGTCTCGGCGCGATCCAGCAGGCCGGACTTCATGTAGTCCTCGCCCAGTGCCAGCAGTGCCTGCACGCGCTGCGCGTCGCTCAGGTCGTGGCGGTTGACCAGGCCCTGGTGCAGGCGGATGGCGCGATCGACCTCACCGCGGCGGCGGAACAGATGACCCAACGCGACCTGGGTCTCGAAGGTTTCCTTGTCCAGCTCGGCGATGTGCAGGAACAGCTCGATGGCCTTGTCCGGCTGCTCGTTGAGCAGGTAGTTCAGGCCGCGGAAATAGGTGCTGGACAGGCGGCTGACCTGGTTGTCACCGTGGCGTTGCCCGCCACGCCGGCCGATCACCCATCCGGCCAATGCGGCCAGGGGAACGAACAGGAAAAACCACAGCCACTCGGTGACGAAATCCATCTTCGGTCAGCGTCCATCAAAAGATTGCGGGGGAACCACCGGCGCCGGCGTGGCGGCAACGGACTTGTTGGCGCGGCGCAGCTGGCTGTAGAGCGGAATGACCACGCTCACCAGCACCAGGCCTGCACCGACGATCACGCCGATCAGCAGCGCGGCAATCAGCGCCACGCCGACGGACGTATTCAATTGGGTGAACAACAGGTTGATCGACATGGCCGTCATGTTGACCGCACCAATGATCAGTCCAAGGATCAGCACCGCCAGCAGCACCAGCAGACGAAAAACCTTCATGCGACAGCTCCAGTGGCAGGAGACCGTAGCTTATCCGACTCGCGGCTCGATTCGCACGCGGTGGCGCGACGGCGGGCTCAGGCCGGATCGGCGTCCAGCGGCAGCACACTGCTGACCCGCTCGCGCAGTTCCTTGCCCGGCTTGAAATGGGGGACGTGCTTGCCCGGAAGGGCAACCGATTCGCCGGTCTTCGGGTTGCGACCCAGGCGTGGCGGACGATAGTGCAGCGAGAAGCTGCCAAAGCCGCGGATTTCGATGCGATCCCCGGCAGAGAGGGAACCGCCCATCATTTCCAGCAATGACTTGACCGCCAGATCGACATCATCGGCCTTCAGGTGCGCCTGCCGGCGCGCAAGGATTTCGATCAGTTCGGATTTGGTCATTACCGGCTCACATCAGGGGCATCTCAGCCTGAAACGGCCCGGGCAATGCCCGGGCCGTCCAGGAAACAACGAACAGCGTAAGGCCGATTACTCGGACTTGTTGCCGCTCAGCTGTGCACGCAGCAGCGCGCCCAGCTGGGTGGTGCCGCTGGCAGCCGAAGAGGACTGGTATTCCTCCAGCACTTCGCGCATTTCCGCGTCGTCCTTGGCCTTGATCGACAGCTGCAGGGTACGGCCCTTGCGGTCCATGCCCACGAACTTGGCTTCGACCTTGTCGCCGACCTTCAGGTGCTGGGTGGCGTCGTCAACGCGCTCGTTGGCGATGTCGCGAGCCGAAACGTAACCTTCGATGCCGTCAGCCAGCTCGATGATCGCGCCCTTGGCGTCGACTTCCTTCACCACACCTTCAACCTTGGAGCCCTTCGGATTGGCAGCCATGTACTGGCCGAACGGATCCTGCTCCAGCTGCTTGACGCCCAGCGAGATGCGCTCACGCTCCGGATCGACAGCCAGGACAACCGCGTCCAGGGTGTCGCCCTTCTTGAAGTTGCGAACGATGTCTTCGCCAGTGGTCGCCCAGCTGATGTCGGACAGGTGAACCAGGCCGTCGATGCCGCCGTCCAGGCCGATGAAGATGCCGAAGTCGGTGATCGACTTGATCTGGCCCGACACCTTGTCACCCTTCTTGTGGGTGGCAGCGAAGGTTTCCCACGGATTGGCGGCAACCTGCTTCATGCCCAGCGAGATGCGGCGACGCTCCTCGTCCACGTCCAGGACCATGACTTCAACTTCGTCACCGACCTGCACGACCTTGGACGGGTTGACGTTCTTGTTGGTCCAATCCATTTCGGAAACGTGCACCAGGCCTTCGACGCCCGGCTCGATCTCGACGAACGCGCCGTAATCGGTGACGTTGGAGACCTTGCCGAACACGCGGCTGTTGGCCGGGTAACGACGGGCGATGTTATCCCACGGATCTTCGCCCAGCTGCTTCAGGCCCAGCGAAACGCGGTTGCGCTCGCGGTCGAACTTCAGCACGCGCACGTCCAGCTCGTCGCCGACGTTCACGACTTCGGACGGATGGCGCACGCGCTTCCATGCCATGTCGGTGATGTGCAGCAGGCCGTCGATACCGCCCAGGTCCACGAATGCGCCGTAGTCGGTCAGGTTCTTGACGACACCCTTCAGGATCGCGCCTTCCTGCAGCTTGTCCATCAGCTGCTCGCGCTCTTCCGAGTGCTCGCTTTCGACGACAGCGCGGCGCGAAACCACGACGTTGTTACGCTTGCGGTCCAGCTTGATGAGCTTGAACTCGAGCTCCTTGCCTTCCAGGTAGGCCGGATCGCGCACCGGGCGCACATCGACCAGGGAACCCGGCAGGAAGGCGCGGACATCCTTGATGTCCACGGTGAAACCACCCTTGACCTTGCCGCTGATGCGGCCGGTGATGGTTTCGTTCTTTTCCAACGCTTCTTCCAGCTCGTCCCACACCATCGCGCGCTTGGCCTTCTCGCGCGACAGGACGGTTTCGCCGAAGCCGTTCTCGATCGAGTCGAGGGCGACCTTGACGATGTCGCCTTCGGCGACGTCGATTTCGCCAGCGTCGTTACGGAACTGTTCGATCGGCACGATGCCTTCAGACTTCAGGCCAGCGTTGATCACCACGACGTCGCCGCGGACTTCAACAACGGTACCGCTGACGATGGCGCCCGGCTTCAGCTTGGCCAGGTTGGCCTGGCTGGCTTCAAACAGTTCGGCAAATGATTCGGTCATTAGATTTACTCTGTTGGACACATGGGTCGGTGGCGTCCCCTTCAGGGGAATGGCGACCGCCCGCCTGTTGGTCGACCCCGGAAACGCAGGTCGTGTGTAGTAGGAAAACCGCCACGCATCATTGCGCGACGGAGCTGGTACAGCACTGCTTTGCGCGACCACCACCGGTGTTGCTGGCAGTACTCCCGCGCGAACGGATCAGGCAGCCGGAACCGGAAGCAGATCCATCACTCGGGCAACGACATCATCGATGCCGATGCCTGTGGTGTCGATGAGGACAGCATCGTCTGCCGGCTTCAGGGGCGCCACGGTACGCTGAGCATCACGGGCGTCGCGGGCCATGATCTCGCGCAGGAGGTCATCAAAGTTAACAGAAACCCCCTTGTCTTTCAACTGCTTATGCCGGCGCTCGGCGCGTTCCTCGGCACTGGCGGTCAGAAAGACCTTGCAGGAGGCATCCGGGAAGATCACCGTGCCCATGTCGCGGCCGTCGGCGACCAGGCCCGGCAGCTCCCTGAATGCGCGCTGGCGCTCCTTCAGGGCGGCACGGACCTCCGGGATGGCCGCAATGGCCGAGGCCAGTGCGCCCGTGGTCTCCAGGCGCAGCTCGTCGGTGGCATCGGTGCCGTTGACCATGACCCGCATGGCTTCACCCTGCTCGACAAACTGAACGTGGGTATCGAAGGTGCAGCGGACCAGCGCCGAGGCGTCGGAGGTATCGATGTCGGCCCAGCTGGCAGCCACGCCCACCGCCCGGTACAGCGCGCCTGAATCCAGGTAATGCCAGCCCATCCGGCGCGCCACGATGCGACTGATGGTACCCTTGCCGGCCCCGGATGGGCCGTCGATGGTCAGGACGGGAGCGAGTGGATTCATGGGGGTCCCAGAGCGTGTGAAGAGGCCATTCTAGCCCCTGCCAGACGCCCCCAGCAGGATCTTTTGTGCAACCACTTGAAACCACGAGGAAAAGCCCGGTAGAATGGCGGGCTTGAACGAGCGTCAACTGCCGATTGTCTTTCGCATATCGCGGCCACGCTCCACCCGAACAACTACTGTTTACGCCGAGGTATGCCATGAAAGTCCTGTCCTCCCTGAAGTCGGCGAAGGCCCGTCACCGTGACTGCAAGGTCGTGCGTCGTCGTGGCAAGATCTTCGTCATCTGCAAGTCGAACCCGCGTTTCAAGGCGCGTCAGCGCTAAGCCTCACAGCCCTCGCGGCTGCGGCTGGCCCTACGCGGGGCCGACCCGATGCAAAAAGCCGCCTTCGGGCGGTTTTTTGTTTATGCGGCTTTTTCCTGCCGTTTTTGCTGTAATCGCCGTTCTTGACCACTGGGGAGTAGTTCGAGATGAAGCGTTACCTGTCCGCCCTGGCCATGTTGGCCACCCTGGCCGTCGCCACACCGGCGCTGGCCGATACCCTGCTTGTCGACCGCGCCCGCGAAAAACCGGCCGGTGCCCTGCCCGTGCGCGGCCAGAGCATGCAGCAGGTGCAGTCGCAGTTCGGTGCGCCGAGCGAGCAGCTGCAGCCGCGTGGCGGGCAGAAGCGCCAATGGCCGACCATCAACCGCTGGGTGTACCCGCAGTTCACCGTCTACTTCGAGAAGCAGAAGGTGATCAACGTGGTGGCCAACCAGGCGGACCCGAACGAAATCGGCCCGAAACCGCCGATCCGTTGATCCCTTTACCCGCCGTGCGCGGGCCTGTGTAGCGAGACCATGAACCAGACCCTTCGTTTTCCTGCCGAATGGGAAGCCCAGAGCGGCATCCTGATTGCCTGGCCCACCGCCGACACCGACTGGGCCGACCGCCTGGGCCAGGTGGAAGAGACCTACATCGCGCTGGTCGCGGCCATCACCCGCTTCCAGCCGGTGCTGATCTGCGTGGCCGACGACGATGTGGAGACCTATGCCGAAATGCGGCTGCGCTCCAACCGCATCGACATGGACAAGGTCCACTTCACCACGGCGGCCTACGACGATACCTGGCTGCGTGACTCCGGCCCGATCACCCTGCGCCGTGCCGATGGCAGCTTCCAGCTTCTGGACTTCCGCTTCACCGGCTGGGGCGGCAAGTTCGATGCCACCCTGGATGACCAGTTGGTGGGCGTGCTCGACCAGGCCGGCGTGTTCAACGACGCACCGGTGCGCAGCATCCCGTTCGCGCTGGAAGGCGGCGGCATCGAGACCGACGGTGAAGGCACCCTGCTGACCACCTGGAAGTGCCTGCACGAGCGCCACCCGGACCGCGACCGGGCAAGCCTGACCGCCGACCTGGCCGGCTGGCTGCAGCAGGACCGCGTGCTGTGGCTGGACCACGGTTACCTGGAAGGCGACGACACCGACGCCCACATCGACACCCTCGCCCGCTTCGCCTCGGCCGACAGCATCGTCTACCAGGCCTGCGACGACGAAAGCGACTCGCATTACGCCGAGCTGCAGGCGATGGGCAACGAGCTGGCCGCACTGCGTACCAAGGATGGGCAGCCGTACCGCTTGTTCCCGCTGCCGTGGGCACAGCCGGTGATCGACGAAGGCCGCCGCCTGGCTGCGTCGTACGCCAACTACCTGATCGTCAACGGCGCGGTGCTGATGCCGGCCTATGGCGATCCGGCCGATGACCTGGCCCGCGATGTACTGGCGCAGGCGCACCCGGGCCGCGAGATCGTGCAGGTGCCCTGCCGCTCGCTGATCTGGCAGAACGGCAGCCTGCACTGCATCACCATGCAGCTGCCGGCCGGGTTGTTGAAGGCCTGAGGATGGGTAGTGCCGGCCGCTGGCCGGCAACCATGCAATGCCTGATGGATTGACGGGGTTGCCGGCCAGCGGCCGGCACTACCAGCACCCATTCAGCGCGCGACACGCCGTCGCCGCCCATCCGCGCTAACATGCAGGTTTTCCCCCGCAGGAACGCCCCGCATGAACTCGCGCAGCCCCCTTACCGTCGCCCTGATCCAGGAGCGCAACCACGGTGATGCCGCCGCCAACCTGGCGGTGATCGAAGCACGCGTGGCCGAGGCGGCTGCCCAGGGTGCCAAGCTGGTGCTGCTGCAGGAACTGCACAACGGTCCTTATTTCTGCCAGCACGAGTCGGTCGATGAGTTCGACCTGGCCGAGCCGATCCCGGGCCCGAGCACCGAGCGCCTGGGCGCGCTGGCGAAGAAGCATGGCGTGGTGCTGGTCGGCTCGCTGTTCGAGCGCCGCGCCGCCGGCCTGTACCACAACACCGCCGTGGTGTTCGAGAAAGACGGCACGCTGCTCGGCAAGTACCGCAAAATGCACATTCCGGACGACCCGGGCTTCTACGAAAAGTTCTACTTCACCCCGGGCGACATCGGCTTCAAGCCGATCGACACCTCGGTGGGCCGCCTCGGCGTACTGGTGTGCTGGGACCAGTGGTATCCGGAAGCGGCACGCCTGATGGCGCTGGCCGGCGCCGAACTGCTGCTGTACCCGACCGCGATCGGCTGGGACCCGGACGATGTGCAGGACGAGAAGACCCGCCAGCGCGACGCCTGGGTGCTGAGCCACCGCGGCCACGCCGTGGCCAACGGCCTGCCGGTGCTGAGCTGCAACCGCGTCGGTCACGAAGCCTCGCCGCTGGGTGCTTCGGGCATCCAGTTCTGGGGCAACAGCCACGTGCTCGGCCCGCAGGGCGAATTCCTGGCCGAGGCCGGCACCGACGCCACCGTGCTGCTGTGCGACGTCGACCTGCAGCGCAGCGAGCATGTGCGCCGCATCTGGCCGTTCCTGCGTGATCGCCGCATCGATGCATACGGCGACCTGCTCAAGCGCTACATCGACTGAGCCGGAGCCCGCGCATGGCCGTCCTCATCCGTGATGCCGGCCCGGCCGACATCGACGCGATCACCGCGATCTATGCGGTGGAAGTGACCGACTTCGTCAACACCTACGAGTACGACATCCCCGACACGTCGGAGATGCTGCGCCGCATGCGCGACATCATCGACCGTGGCTTCCCCTACCTGGTCGCCGAGATCGACGGCCAGGTGGCCGGCTATGCCTACGCCAACACCTACCGCACCCGCATCGCCTACCAGTGGACCGTGGAAAATTCGGTCTACGTCGATGCCCGCTTCCAGGGCCAGGGCGTGGGCACTGGCCTGCTCCAGGCCCTCATCGACGCCTGCGTGGCGCGTGGCTACCGGCAGATGGTGGCGGTGATCGGGGAGCCGACCAATGCCGCCTCCATCAAGCTGCACGAACGCTTCGGCTTCGAGCTGGTGGGTGTGTTCCGTGGCCTCGGCCGCAAGCACGGCCGCTGGCTGGATACCGTGCAGATGCAGCGCGCGCTCGGCGATGGCGCCGACACCGCACCTTCCAATGAATGAATCCATGACTGAAACCCTTCCTGACACCGGCGACGACCTGTTCGCCGGCCAGCCGGTACGCATCGTTGAACGCGACGGCGTGCGCTACACCCTGCTCGGCACCGCGCACGTTTCCCGCGCCAGCGTCGAAGCGGTGGAAAAAGCGATCGACAGTGGCCGCTTCGACGCGGTGGCCGTCGAGCTCGATCCGCAGCGCCTGCAGGCCCTGAGCGACCCGGACACGCTGGCCAAGCTCGACCTGGTCGAGGTGATCCGCAAGGGCCGCGTCGCCCTGTTCGCCGCCAACCTGGCGCTGTCCGCCTACCAGCGGCGCCTGGCAGAACAGCTCGACATCGAGCCGGGTGCCGAACTCAAACGCGCGGTGGAGCTGGCCCGCGAGCGCGATCTGCCGGTGCACCTGATCGACCGTGAAGTCGGCCTGACCTTCCGCCGTGCATCGCAGCGGCTGGGCTTCTTCGGCAAGCTGAAGCTGGTCGCCGGGCTTGGCGCCGGCCTGTTCTCGTCGGAGGAAGTGGGCGAGAACGAGATCGAGAAGCTCAAGCAGGGCGACATGCTGGAGTCGAGCTTCGGCGAGTTCGCCAGCGAGAGCCCGGCGCTGTACGAGACCATCATCGGCGAGCGCGACCGCTACATGGCCACGCGCCTGCGCGAAGCGCACGACCCGCAGCAGCGCGAAGTGCTGGCGGTGGTCGGTGCCGGTCACCTGGCCGGGCTGGCACGCTATCTGGAAACCGACACCGAGGCACCGGCACCGCTGCGCGCCGAGCTGGAATCGGTGCCGAAGAAGCGCAACATCCCGTGGTTCACGCTGGGCATCCTGGCCATCGTAGCGACTGGCATCGGCGTGGGCTTCTACCGCGGCGGACTGGGCGTGGGCACCGAGCTGCTGGCGACCTGGGCGATGTACACCGGCGGCCTGGCCGGCCTGGGCTGCCTGCTGGCCGGTGGACATCCGCTGAGCATCCTGACCGCGATCGCGGTGGCGCCGTTCAAGCCGTTCCGCTTGAGCATTCCAACCGGCGCGTTCTCGGCGCTGGTGGAAGCACGCCTGCGCAAGCCGGCGTACGAGGACTTCCTGAAACTGCGCGACGATGCGCAGAGCCTGAAGGGCTGGTACCGCAACCGCGTCACCCGCGTGGTGCTGACCTTCATGCTGACCAACCTGGGCAGCATGCTCGGCCTGTGGCTGACCACGTTCAAGGTCTGGGGCAAGGTGGCGGGTTGATGCTCCCGCCGGGCATGGCCCGGCGCTACCGGTAGGTGCCAACCTTGGTTGGCACAGCATTTCCGAGAGGCACTGATGGGGTAGCGCCGGGCCATGCCCGGCGAAAAAATGGGGGGAGACCGCCCCACTACGACCGGCCTCCCCCCACACCACAACACGCTGTCGTGCATTACAGCCGGGCAGCGCCCGGCTCTACCATCTCCAGACCGCGCGCACGCCGGATCAGTCGTGTGACCGCACTGCGCAGGTCATCCAGCACCGCGTAGATGGTCGGCAGGAACAGCAGGCTGACCACCGTCGAGAACGCCAGGCCGCCGGCAATCGCGCGTGCCATCGGCGCGTACTCCGGGCCGTTGCCGAACATCTGCGTATTGGTCAGCGAGATCGGCACCATCGCCAGGATCGCCGTGCCCATGGTCATCATGATCGGCCGCAAGCGCTCGCGTGAGCCCTCCACCAGCGCCTGGGTGCGTCCCATGCCGCCGCGCCGCAGATTGTTGATGTGCTCGATCATCACGATGCCGTTGTTCACCACCACGCCCATCAGCACCAGGATGCCGATGAAGGACATGATTCCGAACGAGGTACCGGTGATCCAGAACAGCCAGAACACGCCGAAGATCGAGAACAGCACCCCACTCATGATCGCCGCCGGGAACAACAGCGACTCGAATACTGCGGCCATCATCACGTAGATCATCACCAGTGCGATGAGCAGGTTGAACACCATCTGCTGCATCGCTTCGTCGTCGTTGCCGTAGTCGCCGCCATCGAAGGTGAAGCCATAGCCGGCCGGGAAGTTCATTGGCTTGAGCACCGATTCCATCGCCTTGCGGCCGTCCGGCGCGGTGATCTTCTCGGCCAGGTTGGCCTTGATGGTCAACGTGGTCTGGCGGTTGGTACGGCCGATCTGGGTGGCCGACGAGCCGACGTCGACACTGACCAGGCTCAGCAGCGGCACGCTGCGGCCATCGCCGGTACGTACGCTGAAGCCAGCCAGATCCTCGGGACTGCTCTGTTCGGCACCGGCGAAGCGCACCCATACCGGCACTTCGTTGTCACCACGGCGGAACTCGCGCATCGGCGCACCGCGCAGTGCGAGGCCAACGAAGCTGGCCACCTGCTCGGCATTGAAGCCGAACGCTGCGGCACGCTCACGATCGACACGCACCTTCAGTTCACCGCCCTTCTCGCCATTGTCGATGCGCACGTCGCGCAGCTCGGCACGCTGGGCCAGCAGCGGCACCACTTCCTGGCCGATCTCCTGCAGCATCGAACTGGAGTCGCCGACCAGCTGCACCTGCACGCCCTGGTTGCCCCCACCACCGCCGTCACCGCCCTGGTTGCCGACGAAGTAGTCGGTGCGGGCCGACTTCGGCAGGCCTTTGCGCAGCTCTTCCTGCAGCGCCTTGATGTCCTTAGCGTACTTCTCGTCCAGAGTGACCACGGTCGAGCTGCCTTCCTGCTCGCTGTACCAGGAGTACACCTGCTTCACGTGCAGGCGTTCGCGGTTCTGGTCGATCCAGCTCTCCACCCGCGCCACTTCTTCGGACATCTGCCGGTAGGTATAGGCGCCCTTCCACATGTAGCCGATGAAGATGTCCTTGCCGCCTTCGCCGCCGAACATATCGATCTTGGTCAGCTTCATCGGCACCAGGCTGATCAGCACCACCAGCAGGATGCCGAGCAGGCTCCAGCCGCGATGGCGCAGTGACCAATCCAGCAGCTGTGCGTAGCGGTGCTGCAGGCGCCCGATCAGGCCGGTCTTCGAATGCACCAGCTTCGGCGTGGTCATGCGCGCGGACAGCATCGGGATCAGGCTGACCGCCACCAGCCACGAGGCCAGCAGCGAGACCGAGATGGTGATCGCGATCTGCGCCATGAAGATGCTGATGTTGTTGGTCTCGCCGAACAGGTTCGGCACGAATACGATGCAGTGGCACAGCGTGCCCGCGCTGAGTGCGATGGCCACGTTGCGGGTGCCGATGATCGAGGCCAGCCGCGGCTGCCCGGGCATGCGCTCGCGCTCCTGGTAGATGCTCTCCACCACCACCACGGCGTTGTCGACCAGCATGCCGACCGCCAGCAGCAGGCCCATCATGGTCAGGATGTTCAACGTCACCCCGGCGAAGTACATGAAACCCAGGGTGATGGTGAAGCAGATCGGAATGGCCAGGGACACCATCAGCGTGGATGGCCAGTGGCGCAGGAAGAAGAACAGCACGGTCACCGACAGGATCAGGCCGACGCCGCCGGCCTCGGCCAGTTCCAGCAACGAGGAGGTCACCGCCTTGCCCTGGTTGTCGATCACCTTGATCTGCACGTCGCGCATCGACGCCTCCGCGCGGATCGCCTCGACCTCGGCCAGTGCCGCGCGCGAAACCTCCACCAGATTGGCGCTGCGCTCCTTGAAGATGTCCAGGCCGACCGCCGGGTTGCCGTCCAGGCGGCGCCCATAGCTCATCCGCGCCGGCTTCAGCCGAATCTCGGCGATATCACCCAGGCGCAGGCCCTTGGCGTTGATCACCAGGTCGCGCATTTCCTGCAGGTCGGTGATTTCGCCCACCGGCTGCACGCGCACGCGCTGGCCGTTGTCGTCAATCTGCCCGGCCGAGATCGAGAAGTTCAGCGTGCGCAGGCGCTCGCTCAGCTCGTTGATGCTCAGCCCGTGCGCGTTGAGCCGGTTCGGATCGATGGCGATCTCCACCTCGTTCGGCGGCGCGCCGGTGATGTCGACACGCGCCACGCCGGGAATGCGTTCGATGCGCCGCTTGAACTCGCGGTCGAGCATGTCATAGGCGGTGGTCAGGTCGGTGGTGCTGGCCAGGCGCACCTTCAGCACCGGCTGATCACTGCTGGACCACTTGAACACGTTGTAGCGCTGCAGGTCGTCGGGCAGGTCGCTGCGGATCGCATCGATGCGCTCGCGCGCGTCGGACGCGGCGATCGCAATGTCGCGGTCCCAGTCGCTGAACTCGATGTAGATCAGCGCCGCCTCGGAGGTGGCCGACGAGCGCATGCGCTTGATGCCGGTCATTGTCGCCAGCGATTCCTCAACCGGGCGGATGATGGTCCGCTCCACTTCCTCCGGGGTCGAGCCGGTGTACGGGATCTGCACGAACAGGAACGGCGCCGAGATGTCCGGCAGCGCTTCCAACGGCAGCCGGAACGAGGCGATCAGGCCGATCACCACCAGCGACACGAAACACATGATGGTGGTGACCGGACGGCGGATGGAGAACTCGGCAACACTCATGCCGGTTCCTCCGCACCCGCCGCACTGTCCGCTGCGCCCGGCTCGATCGCACCGGCATGCTTGCGGCCACGTTCGCGGTAATACGCATCGCCGCGACGGTCCATCAGGTCGTACACCACCGGAATGACCAGCAGGGTCAGCAGGGTCGACACCAGCAGGCCACCGATCACGGTGATCGCCATCGGTGCGCGCACCTCGGCGCCCTCGCCCATCGCCACCGCCAGCGGCAGGAAGCCGAACAGCGTGCACAGGGTGGTCATGATGATCGGGCGCAGGCGCGAGCGCGCACCTTCCACCAGCGCCTCGTGCTTGGCCACGCCAGCCTCGCGCAGCTGGTTGACCTTGTCGATCAGGATGATCGCGTTCTTGGTGACCAGGCCGACCAGCAGGATCAGGCCGATGAACACCACCACCGAAATGGGCTTGCCGGTCAACATCAGCGCCAGGATCGCACCGACCAGCGCCAGCGGGATGGTGAACAGGATCACGAACGGATGCAGCAGCGACTCGAACTGCGAAGCCATCACCAGGTAGACCAGGAAGATCGCCAGGCCGAAGGCGAAGATCAGCGACTTCGCCGCCTGGGCCAGCTCCTCACCCTGGCCACCGATGTGCAGGCCGACGCCCGCGCCCAGCGGCTGTTCTGACACCATCTGCTGCACTTCGCGCATGGCCGCGCCAAGATCGATGTCGCGCAGGTTGGCCGACACCACCGCCACCCGCGTCTGGTCGGCGCGATGGATCTCGCTGGGACCGGTGGTGGCCACCACCTCGGCCACCGCGTCCAGTGTCACCGGGCGGGTGCTGCCGGGATTGACGATCAGCCGACGGATGCTCTCCACGCTGGCGCGGTCGCCTTCCTGCGCACGCACCAGCACATCGATCTTGCGGTCACGGAAGCTGTAGCGTGTCGCCACGTCGCCGCGCACCTTCTTCACCACCACATCGGCGATCTGGCGCGTGGTCAGACCGAGCGCACCGGCGCGTTCCTGATCGAAGCGGATCTGGATTTCCGGGAAGCCCTCTTCCACCGTCGACTTCACATCGGCGTAGTGCGCGTTGCCGCGCAGCATCGCCGCCAGGCGCTGGCCGGCCACTTCCAGGGTTGCCATGTCCTGCCCGCGCAACTCGATTTCCAGCGGCGTGGAGAAGCTGAACAACGCCGGCCGCGCGAAATCGACCTGTGCACCCGGATGCTGGCCCATGGTGTCACGCAGGCGCTCGGTGATCTCGGCCTCGCTGCGTGCATTGCCTCCGCCTTCCATCACCACGGTCAGCTTGCCGATGTTCTCGCCGCTCTCGGTGGGGCTGGCATCCAGGCGGGTGCCGCTGCCGCTGACACCGTACAGCGACGCCACGCCTTCGCCCTTGCCGTGTGCCAGCTGCAGCTCGCGCACCAGTGCATCGGTCTGCTTCAGCGGCGTGCCGGCCGGCAGCTTCACCGTCATCTCGAAACGGTCCTGCGCCAGCTGCGGGATCAGGTCGGCACCGAGCATCGGCACCAGCGCCATGGTCGCCACGAAGATGATCGAGGCAACGCCCAATACCTTGCCCGGATGCGCCAGTGCGCTCGGCAGCAGGCGCAGGTAGCCACGCTCGGCACCGGCATAGGGCTTCATTGCCAGATCGCTGGCCTTGCGCATCACCGGACCCACCACGGCCACCACGCCACGCCACACCCGCACCACCAGCCAGGCCAGTGCGTAGAAGCTCCAGCGCGCGGTCGCGACCACGCCACGGCGGCCCAGCGCGACCGGCTTCTGCCAGCGGCTCTGCGGCTGCCACGGTGCGTTCGGCGCTTCTTCCGGGAACGCCAGCGGCGGGCGCCCCTTCAGCGAGCTCAGCATCGGGATCAGGGTCATCGACACCAGCAGCGAGATCGCGATGGCGATCGCCACGGTCAATGCCTGGTCGCGGAACAGCTGGCCGGCGATGCCCTCGACGAACACCAGCGGCAGGAACACCGCGATGGTGGTCAGGGTGGAGGCGACCACCGCCATGCTCACTTCGCGGGTACCGACGATCGCCGCCTGCAGGATGCCCAGGCCACGCTCACGCGCCTTGGCAATGCTTTCCAGCACCACGATCGAGTCATCCACCACCAGGCCGGTGGCCAGTGCCAGGCCGCCCAGTGACATCACGTTCAAGCTGAGGCCGAGCTGGCCCATGAAGAAGAACGTGGCGATGATCGAGACCGGCAGCGACAGGCTGATCACGAACGTGCTCCAGCCATCACGCAGGAACAGGAAGATGATCAGGATCGCCAGCAGGCCACCGATCACTGCATCCTTCTTGACGTCGGCAATGGCGTGCTCGATGAAGCGCGACTGGTCCTCGATGGTGGTCATCTCCACATCGGAGGGGAACGTGCCCTTGATCTGCTCCAGGCGCTTGCGCAGCGCTTCGGCGGTGGACACGGTGTTGGCGTCGCCTTCCTTGTAGATCGCCAGTTCCACCGATTCCTTGCCGCCGAGGCGGATCACCGCTTCACGCTCCTTGTAACCCTGGCGCACGGTGGCCACGTCCTTCAGGCGCACCGGCACACCGTTGGCAACCACGCTGGAGCCACCACCGGACGATGCGCTCTGCGCCGCCGACGCCGCCGCGATGGCCGCCGCCGAACCGGTCGACGCGGCGATGTTGAACATCTGCTGCAACGCCGAGTCAGCCGCGCTGCCGTTCGACGCCTGGGTGGTGACCAGCAGGTTGCGGATCTCTTCCAGATCGGCGAACTGGTTGACGGTACGCACCAGGAAGCGCTGTGAACCCTCCTCCAGGCGGCCGCCGGAGATGTTGATGTTCTCGTCCTTCAGGCGCTTGATGACGGTGTCGATCGGCAGGTTCAGCTGGGCCAGCTTCTGCTGGTCGATGTCGACCTGGATCTCGTCCTCCAGACCACCACCGACCTTGACTGCCGCCACGCCGCTGACCGGCTCCAGCTTCTTCTTCAGGTCTTCATCGGCGTAGCGGCGCAGGCCGGTCAGCTCGCGGACCGCATCGGCATCGCTGGTCGGCGCTGCCTTGTTCGACAGCACCAGGCGCATGATCGGCTCGGTGGACGGATTGAAGCGCAGCAGCACCGGTGCCTTGGCCTCCAGTGGCAGGTTCAGCGCTTCCATCTTGTCGCGCACTTCCAGGCTGGCCTGGTCCATGTTGGTGCCCCAGGCGAACTCCAGCACCACATCGCTCTGGCCGGTGCGCGAGACCGATTTCAGCTTGCGCAGGTTCTTGACCACGCCCACGGCCTCTTCGACCGGCTGGGTGATCAGGGTTTCGATTTCGGTCGGTGCCGCACCGGTGTACTCGGTGCGCACGGTCAGCGTCGGGTAGCTCAGGTCCGGCAGCAGGTTGACCTTGAGGTTACCGAGGGCGATCACGCCGAACAGCAGCAGGGTGACCGTGCACATGGCGATGGTCACGCGGCGACGGGTGGCGAATTCCACAAGTCCGCCGCGCATGCCGGCGGCGGCGCCGTCGCTCGCCGGCGAGGCACCGTGGTCGTGGCCCGGGGCGGTCATTGCTTGCTCCCGGCCTTGTCTGCCGGCTTGGCGGCCGCTGCGACCGTCTTCGCCTTTGCCTTCGGATCGGCGATCACCTGCACTGCGGTGCCGTCGCGCAGGGCGACCTTGCCGGCGGTGACCACCTGATCACCGGCCGCCAGGCCATCACGGATCTCCACCCACGGGCCCTCGGCGTAACCCAGCTTGACCGGAACGCGTGCGACCTTGCCTTCGCGCACCCGGAACACCGCCGGTTCACCGTCGTCGAGCAACGCCAGGCGCGGCACCACGAGCGCATCGGCACGCTGGTCGTAATCGATGCGGATGCGACCGAACATGCCGGGCTGCAGCGCGTGCGCGGCGCCGTCGAAGGCGCTGACCACGCGAAACGTGCCACTGCCCGAATCCACCACCGGCGCGATGCGATCGACCGTACCGGTGAAGCTCTGGCCCGGCAGCGCGTCGGCGGCCAGCGTCACCGGCTGGCCAGCGCGCAGGGTGGCCAGCTCGCGCTCGGGCACGTTGAGGGTGGCTTCCAGCCGCGAGTTGTCGACGATGCGGAAGATCGGCGTGTTGATCTGCACGAAGTTGCCGGTCTTGATCGAGCGCGACGCGATCACGCCGGAGATCGGCGCCACCACCGTGGTGTAGGACAGTTCCAGCGTGGCCAGGCGGTACTGCGCGCGTACGTTTTCCAGGTCGTAACGCAGCTGGTCGACGTCGGCGGCGCTGACCATCTGCTGGCCAACCAGTTTCTGCGCGCGCTGGTAGTTGTTTTCCAGCTTGCGCATCTGCGCTTCGCTCTGCGCCACAGCCAGCCGAGCGCGGTCCGGGTCCAGACGTACCAGCGGCTGGCCGGCAGTGACCCGCTGGCCTTCTTCGACCAGCACCGCCAGCGCCACGCCGGAGGTCTTGGCGACCACCTGCGATTCGGCACGCGGCTCCAGCGCAGCGGTGCCGGTGTAGCTGGCGGCGACGGCACGGTGGCTGGCCACGGCCACTTCGACCGGGACCGCATCGACCTTCTTCTCCTCCTTGGTCTCGGCGGCCTTGGCTTCGGAATTGGGCCCTGCGGCGCAACCGCCCAGCAGCAGGGAGGTGGAGATCAGCAGTGCGGCAGCGCAGATTCCGCTGCGACGGCCGGACAGGAAGGTTGGGTGCGACATCGTCAGATCCCTGGAGGATGCGTGGACAGGTGTGGTAGCAAAGTAATGCACCACTTCACGGCCACACCATATCCCAAAGGTCATGGTGCCTTCATGCCACCGGTCGGCCCCCCCCCATTTCAGCTAGATGAAACCTGAGGCTATACTCGGGTCGTTCCGTACCCCACGCCGGAACGACCAGACCCGAATCCCCGGAAAAGACACCATGCGCCCGCAGCCGCTCGCCGCTTGTCTCGCTCTGGCCGTCCTCCTGCCCCTCGGGGCCGCCGCACAGCCCGCTCCTGCTCCTGCCACACCCGCCCCGGCCCAGGCGCCCGCCGCCGCGCCGCAGGCCACCGCTCCCACCGGCAATTTCGACAATGGCCGGGTACTGGCCTATACCTGCCAGGGGTGCCACGGCATCACCGGCTACAAGAACGCCTACCCCAGCTACCGGGTGCCGAAGATCGGCGGCCAGACCCAGCAGTACCTGGCCCAGGCCCTGACCGAGTACCGGCAGGGCAAGCGCAGGCATCCGACGATGCAGGCGCAGTCGATGAGTTTCAGCGAACAGGAGATCGCCGATCTCTCTGTTTACCTGTCCACCGTCAAGTAAGGCCCGCCCATGTCGAAAGCCGCGCATCCGATGCGTCACGCCATCGCCCTGTCCGTTGCCCTGCTGCTGGCCGCCTGTTCACAGTCGCAGGTGGAAAACAGCGAGAAATCCGCCGCCGACCCCGGCCATGCCAGCGGCGAACACGGCTCTTCATCCTCCGCCGGCCTGCCGCCGGGCCGCGAGGCCGCCGGCGAGGCCCGCGCCAAGGTGAAGAGCAAGGCCACCAACCAGAGCTGCATCGACTGCCACGGCGCTGACGGCAATGCGCCGATCGATGCGACCTATCCGAAGCTGGGTGGGCAGTACGGTGACTACCTGGCGCATGCGCTGCAGGCCTACCGTGCCGGCGACCGCCAGCATGCGCTGATGACGCCACAAGCGAAGGACCTGAGTGATCAGGACATCGCCGATCTGGCGGCGTATTTCGGCAGCCGACCGAGCCAGCTGCGGGATCTGCACGGGGTCAAATGACCGCCGGCGCCCCGGTGGGTGCGGACCTTGGTCCGCACGGACCGTTGATTGGTGGGTGCGGACCGTTGGTCCGCACGGATCCGGATATCCACGCATGGCGTGGATCTAATGAGCCGAGCGTGGGCTCGGCTCTACATCAATCGGCGCAACCGCTGGCGCCGACCGATACTCAGCCTTCCAGCTCTTCCCAGCGCGCGTAAGCCGCATCCAGCTCGGCCTGCACCTTGGCCAGCTGCTGGGTGTGCGCGGTTACTTCGGCACTGCTGCGGGTGTAGAACGACGGGTCGTTCATCGCCGAGGTCAGCCCTTCGACGTCGCCTTCCAGCTTCTCGATGGTCTTCGGCAGCTGTTCCAGCTCGCGCGCTTCCTTGTAGGCCAGCTTGCGCTTGGGGGCTGCCGGCGTAGCGGCCGCTGCAGCGGGTGCGGCGGTGGCCGGCTTGGCAGCAGCCACCGCCGTCGGCGCGGCGGCAATGCTGCTGGCGTACCGCTGCCAGTCGCTGTAGCCACCGACGTACTCACCGATCACACCGTCGCCTTCCATCACCAGCGTGGAGGTCACCACGTTGTCGATGAAGTCACGATCGTGGCTGACCAGCAGCAGGGTGCCGGTGTACTCGCCCAGCAGCTCTTCCAGCAGCTCCAGGGTTTCCACGTCCAGGTCGTTGGTCGGTTCGTCCATCACCAGCAGGTTGGACGGCTGTGCGAACAGCTTGGCCAGCAACAGGCGGTTGCGCTCGCCACCGGACAGGCGGGTGATCGGCGCACGCGCACGTTCCGGGGTGAACATGAAGTCCTGCAGGTAGGCATGCACGTGCTTGCGCTTGCCGTTGAACTCGAGGAAATCGCGGCCTTCGGCCACGTTCTCGATCGCGCTCCAGTCTTCACGCAGCACCGCGCGGTACTGGTCGAAATAGGCGATCTGCAGATTGGTGCCGGGATTGACTTCACCCTTCTGCGGCTGCAATTCGCCCAGCAGCAGCTTCAGCAGCGTGGTCTTGCCGCTGCCGTTGGGACCGATCAGGCCGATGCGGTCGCCGCGCAGGATGGTGGTGCTGAAGTCACGGACCATGGTGCGCTCGCCGAAGGCGAACGAAATGTCCTTGACGTCGATGACCTTCTTGCCCGAGCTGACGCCCTGGGCCGCTTCCATCTTGACGTTGCCACTGAGGTCGCGGCGCGCGGAGCGCTCGTTGCGCATCGCCTTCAGGCGACGTACGCGGCCTTCGTCGCGGGTACGGCGGGCCTTGATGCCCTGCCGGATCCAGACTTCTTCCTGCGCCAGCAGCTTGTCGAAGCGGGCGTTTTCCTGCGCCTGCGCGTTGAGGCGTTCCTCGCGGCGGCGCTCGTAGTTGGCCCAGTCGCCCGGCCAGCTGGTGACCTGGCCGCGGTCGATCTCGACGATGCGGGTGGCCAATGCGCGCAGGAAGCGGCGGTCATGGGTGACGAACACCACGCTGCCGCTCCAGCCCTTCAGGAACGCTTCCAGCCAATCAATGGCTTCGATGTCGAGGTGGTTGGTCGGTTCGTCCAGCAGCAGTACGTCCGGGCTGGACACCAGCGCGCGGGCCAGCAGCACGCGGCGCTTCATGCCGCCGGACAGGCGGCCGAACTCGGCCTCGCCGTCCAGGTCGAGCTTGGTCAGGGTTTCGCTGACGCGCTGGTCCAGGCCCCAGCCGTTGGCGGCGTCGATCTTGGCCTGCACGCTGCCGAGCGCTTCGCCATCGAACACCTCGGCATGGCTGAGGTGGTGGAATTCGGCCAGCCACTGGCCCAGTTCGCCGAGGCCATCGGCGACGACGTCGAACACCGAGCCGGCGGCGCCATGCGGCACTTCCTGCTCCAGGCGGGTGACACGCACGCCCTGCTGCACGCGGACTTCGCCATCATCGGGCTTGTGGTCGCCGGACAGCAGCTTGAGCAGGGTGGATTTGCCGGCGCCGTTGCGGCCGATCAGGGCGATGCGTTCGCCCGGCTCGATCGACAGTTCGGCCTTTTCCAGCAACAACGGGCCGCCGACGCTGAAGTCGACGTTCTGTAGGGTAATCAGAGGCATCCGGCCATTGTACCGGTTGGGGGCGTCGGCCGGGTTGCACCCGGCACCCGCAGAGGCAACGGCCGCAGCCAGAGCAACGTCAAAAGCTGGTTTCCTGTGGGAGGCGGGACGGTGTGGGTCTGCAGGACACGCCGTAAACCCATCCCTGGGGGCTCGATGGCGCCATCCATGGCGCCAACGGTCCTGCAGACCCACACCGTCCCGCCTCTGACAGCCTCCCGCGATCTGTCGGGGTCGGATCCCGTTGCTGCGCAACGGGCTCTGACCCCTTCATGGAATTTGCATCGCGAGAGATGGATGTCTGCTACTGCACTTCACCCAACAACGCCTGCAACCCCGGCAACCATTGCTTGCCCGGGTGACGTACCAGCCACAGGGTGCGCTGCAGGGCGGGCATCGGGGTCTCGAGCACGCGCAGGCGGCCGAGAGCCAGCGGCTCTTCCAGTGCATGACGCGAGAGGCAGGCCAGGCCAAGACCGGCGATGGCGGCCTGCTTGATCGCTTCGGTATTGCCCAGCTGCAGGGTCTGCGCGAAACCGCGCAGATGCGCCAACAACGCCTGTTCGACGGCCTCGCGGGTGCCTGAGCCGGGCTCGCGCAGCAGCCAGCGTGCGCGGCGCAGTTGATCCAGCGTCCAGCGCGCGGGGGCGTCGGCGGCAGCCACAATCACCAACGGGTCCTGCTGCCAGGCCGTGACCTGCAGGCCGCGCTCGTGGCACGGGCCTTCGATCAGGCCAGCGTCCACATCCAGGCGCTGCACGGCGGCGACCACGCCGGCACTGTTGTCGATACGCAGGTCGACCTCGGCCTGTGGCGCCTGCCGCAGCAGTTCGGCGATGCGTGGCGGCAGCAGGTAGTTGCCGATGGTGGTACTGGCGGCCAGCACCAGCCGCAGTGGTGCGCCTTGCGCGGGGTCACCGCCGGCGGCGAGCTGGCGCTCGAGGTCGGCGGCGTTGACCAGCAGCGTGCGCGCGGGTTCCAACAGGGCGCGGCCGTGGCCGTTCAGCGCCAGGCGGCGGCCGATGCGGTCGAACAGCGGGGTGCCGAAGTGCGCCTCCAGCTCCTGCAGGGCGGCGCTGCTGGCCGACTGCGAGAGCGCAATGGCCTGGCCGGCGGCAGTGGTGCTGCCGTGGTCGGCGATGGCAACAAAGACCTGCAGCTGGCGCAAGGTCAGGCGCATGGCACTTACCTTCTTGATAGGTAGGTTTCACCCATATTATTCGTTTTACAGGTCATCGTCTGGCGCGCACGCTTGCCACGTCACCCCAGCCCTGCTCCTGCCATGAACGCCCCCGCTCTCTCCTCCTGGTCCCTGCCCGCCCTGCGTCAACGCTGGCAGCCACGCCTGCCCGGCCTGCTGCTGGTGGGCCTGATCGCGGCGGCGTCGCTGTACCTGGCCGAGCTGCCCTGGCTGCAGGCGCACGGTCTGAGCGCGCTGACCGTGGCCATCGTCGCCGGCATCGTGGTCGGCAACACCCTCTACCCGCGGCTGGCGCCGAGCAGCGCGGCCGGCGTGGGCTTCTCCAAGCACTGGCTGCTGCGCGCCGGCATCGTGCTGTATGGCCTGCGCCTGACCTTCCAGGACATCGGCCATGTCGGCGTCACCGGCGTGCTGATGGACGTGCTGGTGGTCGCCAGCACCTTCGGCCTGGCCTGCTGGCTGGGCATGCGCGTGTTCAAGATGGAACGCGAGGCGGCGATGCTGATCGGTGCCGGCAGCGCGATCTGCGGCGCGGCGGCGGTGATGGCCGCCGAACCAGTGGTGCGCGGCCGTGCTGCGCAGGTCACGGTAGCGGTGTCGACGGTGGTGGTGTTCGGCACGTTGGCGATGTTCCTGTATCCCGCCCTGTATGCGCTGGTGCAGTCGCACGGCTGGCTGGCGATGGACGCGCGCCAGTACGGTCTGTTCACCGGTGCGACGGTGCATGAAGTGGCACAGGTGGTGGCCGCTGGCCGCGCGGTCAACGAAGCGGCGGCCGATACCGCAGTGATCACCAAGATGGTGCGGGTGATGCTGCTGGCACCGTTCCTGGTCGCGCTGTCACTGTGGCTGGCGCGTGGCGGCAAGGCCAGCGCCGATGGCAGCAAGGCGCGCATCGTGGTGCCGTGGTTCGCCTTCGGTTTCGTGGCCGTGGCCGGTTTCAACTCGTTGCATCTGCTGCCGGCCGGCCTGCAGGCCGGGCTGGTGCAGCTGGATACCGTGCTGCTGGCGATGGCGATGGCCGCGCTGGGCCTGACCACCCACGTTTCGGCGCTGCGCCAGGCCGGCCTGAAGCCGCTGCTGCTGGCGTTGATCCTGTTCGGCTGGCTGCTGTTCGGCGGGCTGGCGATCCACCAGGGCGTGCTGGCGGTGCTGGGCTGAGCGGGCCCGTGCCGACCGAGTCGGCACCCACCAGTAGATCCACGCCATGCGTGGATGGCGGCTCCAATTGGGGGTCAGAGCCCTTTCCTGCGGAAAGGGATCCGACCCCACCCCATTAGGCGGGAGCGGCCGCGCGGACGGGTACAATGCGCCATGACTGACTTCTCGACCCTGCCGCTGAGCCCGGCCCTGCAGCCCGGCCTGGATGCCCTCGGCTACACCACTCTCACCCCCGTGCAGGCGCAGAGCCTGCCGGCCATCCTCGATGGCCGCGATGTGATCGCACAGGCACCGACCGGCAGCGGCAAGACCGCCGCCTTCGGCCTGGGCCTGCTGCAGGCCATCGACCCCAGCCTGATCCGCGTGCAGGCGCTGGTGCTGTGCCCGACCCGCGAACTGGCCGACCAGGTCGGCAAGCAGATCCGCAAGCTGGCCACCGGCATTCCCAACCTGAAGCTGCTGCTGCTGGTGGGCGGCGTGCCGCTGGGTCCGCAGCTGGCGTCGCTGGAAGGGCATGATCCGCACGTGGTGGTCGGCACGCCCGGCCGTGTGCAGGAGCTGGCACGCAAGCGCGCGCTGAATCTTGGCGCGGTGCGCACGCTGGTGCTGGACGAGGCCGACCGCATGCTCGACATGGGCTTCGAGGAGCCGATCCGCGAGATCGCCGGCCGCACCCACAAGGACCGCCAGAGCCTGCTGTTCTCCGCCACCTTCCCGGACAGCATCCGCGCCATGGCGCGTGACCTGCTGCGCGAGGCAGTGGAAGTGACCGTGGAAGGCGCCGACCAGGCACCGGCCATCCGCCACATGTTCTGCGAGGTGGAACCGGCGCACCGCCAGAAGGCACTGGCCGGCCTGCTGCTGAAGTACACGCCGGAATCGGCGGTGGTGTTCTGCAACACCCGCAAGGACGTGGACGAAGTAGCCAACTCGCTGCAGCAGTTCGGCTTCTCCGCACTGGCCCTGCACGGCGACATGGAGCAGCGCGACCGCGAGGAAGTCTTGTTGTTGCTGGCCAACCGCAGCTGCAACGTGTTGGTGGCCAGCGACGTGGCCGCACGCGGCCTGGACGTGGAAGAGCTGGCGGCGGTGATCAACTACGAGCTGCCGACCGACGTGGAGAGCTATCAGCACCGCGTGGGCCGTACTGGCCGTGCCGGTGCCAGCGGCCTGGCGATCAGCCTGGTGGCCGGCCGCGAGAAGACCCGCGCCGAAGCCATCGAAGCGCAGATGGGGCAGCCGCTGGACTGGCAGAAGACGCCGCTGGCGACTTCGCGCCCGGCCGAGCTGCCGCAGGCCGCGATGCGCACGCTGCGTATCGACGGTGGCAAGACCGACAAGCTGCGCCCGGGCGATATCCTCGGTGCACTGACCGGCGACGCCGGCCTGTCGAGCAAGTTCATCGGCAAGATCGCGATCTTCCCGACCCGCTCCTATGTGGCGATCGCGCGTGAGCAGGCCAACAAGGCCGTGGCCAAGCTGGAAGCCGGCAAGATCAAGGGCCGACGTTTCCGCGTGCGGATGATGTAACCGGGTGACCTGTAGAGTCGAGCCATGCTCGACTCTGTGGGAACAGCGAACGGCAACAGCGCTGCCAACCAAGGTTGGCAACTACCGGCTCCCGGCCATTCGCTCTGGTAGATGCCAACCTTGGTTGGCACCTACCCTCTAATCAGAACACCAGTTCGGTGTGCAGCGGCAGATCCGCTTCCCAGCGCGCGCGGCCGCCGAGGCCGTCGAGCTCGACCAATACGCCGGCACCGACCACGTCAACGCCCAGGCGGCGCACCAGCGACAGCGCCGCAACCAGCGTGCCGCCAGTGGCCAGCACGTCGTCGATGATCGCCACGCGGGCACCGGCCGGCAGCGCATCGGCGTGCACTTCGATGCAGTCGCTGCGGTATTCCAGCGTGTATTCCTCGCGCAGCACCTGGCCCGGCAGCTTGCCCGGCTTGCGCACCGGCACGAAGCCGACACCCAGTTCCAGCGCCATCGCGGCGCCGAGGATGAAGCCACGCGATTCGATGCCGATCACCGCGTCCAGCTTCTGGTCGCGCCAATGGTTGGCCATCGCGGTGATGGCACCGCGGAAGTCCTCGCCGTGGGCGAGCAGCGGCATGATGTCCTTGAAGAGGATGCCGGGCTTGGGGAAGTCGGCGATGTCGCGCAGGCGGGAGGCCCACTGCGGAGCGACGATGGCGTCGGTCATGTCACGTTGGCTATCTGATGGCGGCATAGGGTACCTGTTCCGGGCGCCGCCTGCCTGTTGAGGGGTCGGCCGGGCTGCGCCCGGCACCTGCAGAGGCCACCGCGCAAGCAAAAGCGAAAGCAAAAGCCGCATTCCGAGGGATGGCGGGGTGGGTCCGGTTGCGGGGGGCGCTGCAAGTACGTCCATGTAAGCTCGGTCGCCGCTTGCTCGTGTGCGCTGTCCTGCGCACACGGCAAGACCGGGGTTGGGCCTCCTGCCCAACCCGCCCGAGGCATGCCTCGGGCCCATGCGGCTCACGCCCCCGCAACCGGACCCACCCCGCCTTCGACAGATTTCTGCGATCTGTCGTAGATCCACGCCATGCGTGGATGAATCTTCATCGAAATCCAATATTTCGAAAATTGAACGAAGAGCATCCACGCATGGCGTGGATCTACCGTGTCGACCAAGGTCGACACCTACCCACAGCAGCGGGAATCTGTCGGAGGCGGGGCGGTGTGGGGCTGCAGGACCGTTGGCGCCATGGATGGCGCCATCGAGCCCCCATGGACGGGTTTACGGCGTGTCCTGCAGCCCCACACCGCCCCGCCAGACCACGGAATCCGCTTTTGCTCTGGCTGTTGCCCTGGCCTCTGCAGGTGCAGGGCGCAGCCCTGCCGAAACCCACCCTCAGGAGCTGCAGGACAGCATCGAGCAGCCGGCGCGGTTGTCTGCCCACGCCGGGCGCTTGCCGGCGAAATGCTCCAGCCCGGCACGCTCGGTGTACGGATCACGCAGCACGTCCTGCAGTGCGTGAACGCCACCGAGGTCGCCCTGCTCTGCACGATCGATGGCTTCCTGCGCCAACCAGTTGCGCAGCACGTACAGCGGATTGGCCGCGGCCATCTTCGCCGTGCGCTCAGTGGCCGACAGCGGATCGGCCTGCAACCGTGCCGCGTAGTCCTGCAGCCACTGCTGCAACGGTGCCTGCACCGCCTGCTGGCGCGCCTCGTCGTAGTACACCGCGTCCAGCAGCGCCGCATCCGGTGCGGCCGGATCGAGGCGCATCAGCGCGCGCCAAGCCAGGGTCATGTCCATGGCACCGTCCTGCATCAGCTGCTGCCAGCGCAGGTAGAGCTGCAGGTCGTCATCGTCGGCCGCGGCCAGGCCGAGCTTGGCGGCAGCATCGCGACGCGTGCAGGCCACGAAGGTGGACTGATACGCCGCCAAGCCCGCCTGCAGTGGCGCAACATCGGCAAACAACGGCGACAGTGCCTGCGCCAATCGGCTCAGGTTCCAGTACGCCACCTGCGGCTGGGTACCGAAACGATAACGGCGGCCCTGTGCGTCGGTGGTGTTCGGCGTCCAATCCGGATCGAAGTCCTCGACCCAACCGTAAGGGCCGTAATCGAGTGTGAGGCCGAGCACGGACAGGTTGTCGGTGTTCATCACGCCATGCACGAAACCCACGCGCATCCAGTGCGCGATCATCTCGGCGGTGCGCACCGCGATCTGCGCGAACCAGTCGCCGTACAGCGTCTCGCCCTCCCCTTCCAGCTCGGGGAAATCGCGGGCGATGCAGGCATCAACCAGCTGCTGCAGCAACGCGGTTTCACCACGCGACGCAGGCAGCTCGAACGAACCGAAGCGCAGGAACGACGGCGACACCCGGCATACGATGGCGCCGGGCTCGGCGCGCGGATGGCCGTCATAGAACATGTCACGCATCACGTCTTCGCCGGTGCCTACCAGCGACAGCGCGCGCGTGGTCGGCACACCCAGATGATGCATCGCCTCGCTGCACAGGAATTCGCGGATCGAAGAGCGCAGCACGGCACGACCATCCGCCCCGCGTGAGTACGGCGTCGGGCCGGCCCCCTTCAGCTGCAGCTCCCAGTGACGGCCATCCGGCGCAACCAGTTCACCCAGCGAGATCGCACGCCCATCGCCGAGCTGACCGGCCCAGTGACCAAACTGATGGCCACCGTAGTTGGCCGCCCAAGGCTGCATGCCGGCGTACAGCGCGTTACCGCCGAATACACGCGCGAAGCCTTCGCTCTCGACCTCAGCGATATCGAAGCCAAGCATCTCGGCGACGTCCGGTGCCCAGGCCAGCAGCGTGGGCGCCGTCACCGGGGTCGGCATCACTGGCGACCAGGCGGCGCCCAGCACTTCGCGGCGGCGTGGGCCGGATTCGGGGTCGCCTGGCAGCGTGTGCAGCAGGCGGTTGTCGAAACGGGGGCTGTCGGTATCCATGGTGCTGAAGATGGGGGCGACGGCCACCCTCCTCAATTGCCGCTGAGTGCCTGCAGGTGACCGCCGTGGGCCTCGGCACGCTGATAGGCCGGGCGTTCACCGATGCGCTTGAGGAAGCCACGCAGTGCCGGCTTGTCGTCGAGGCCACCACCGCGCGCGGCCGCAGCCTGGATCGGGAAGCTCATCTGGATGTCGGCGGCACTGAAGCGCTCGCCGGCGAACCACGGGCTTTCGGTCAGGCGGCGCTCCATCCAGTCCAGGTGCAGACGCCGCTGCGGGCCGATGAAGCCACGCTCGGCCTTGTCGGCGATGCTGCGTGCGATCGGGCGCGCGAAGAACGGCATCGGTGCGCTGCGGATGCGACCGATCACCAGGGTCAGCAGCAGCGGCGGCATCGCCGAGCCTTCGGCGTAGTGCAGCCAGTAGCGGTAGGCGATGCGTTCAGCACCATCGGCAGGCGTCGGCGACGGCGACAGCTGGCGCTGGGTGTCGTAGCGGTCGGCAAGGTAATCGAGGATGGCACCGGATTCGGCCAGCACCAGTTCACCATCCTGCAGTACCGGCGACTTGCCCAGCGGATGCACCTGACGCAGTTCCGGCGGTGCCAGCAGCGTCTTCGGATCGCGCGGATAGCGGCGCAGCTCGTAGTCCAGCCCCAGCTCCTCCAGCATCCACAGCACGCGTAGTGAACGGGAGTTTTCCAGATGGTGGACGATGCGCATGGGGACGATCCTTGGGGGGACCTGCATCCTACCGCGCACGGTGCATGCCCTTTGTAGAGTCGAGCTTGCTCGACTGCTTTCCAGAGACAGTCGGGCAAGCTCGACTCTACAAAGCAGCGGGCAATAAAAAACGCCGGAAGCTTTCGCTTCCGGCGTTCTGGCTACCAAACGGTAGCAGACGGATTAGACCGCCTGCACCTGGTCAGCCTGCATACCCTTCTGACCCTGGACGGCGATGAAGGTAACCTTCTGGCCTTCCTGCAGGGTCTTGAAGCCGGTGCCCTGGATGGCACGGAAGTGCACAAACAGGTCCGGGCCGCTTTCCGGGGTGATGAAGCCGAAGCCCTTGGCGTCGTTGAACCACTTGACGGTGCCGGTCTGACGATCAGACATTTGACTAACTCCTGAAACACATGTTGAAAAAATCGCAGCCACCGGGTATCGGGGCCGAGACTGAGTTGCAGGCGTTGGTAAAGCGGATCGATGAGCGGATCGTGAGATCAACTGCACCAGGCCACGATTCACGGTGACCCTAGCAAACACAGTGGGACGAACGATACGCGTGTTTTCTGCAAAAAGCGATAGCCCGGACGTTCATCGACAAACGCCGCCCGCTAGGCGTGGCAAGGGTTGGCGCCTTTCCGCGGCTAACCCCGAGTCCCCATTCAGGTTTTTCCTACCCTACACTGGGTAAATGACTGAAGCTGAAACCCAAGCTGAACACGCCCGCCCCCGTATCTGGGTGGATGCAGATGCCTGCCCCACCGTCATTCGCGACATCCTGTTCCGGGCGGCTGAACGGGTCGGGATCGAACTGACCCTGGTCGCCAACCAGTGGATCCGTACCCCGCCCTCACGCTGGCTGCGCTCGATCCAGGTGCCGCAGGGCCTGGACGTGGCCGACAGCGCCATCGTCGAGCGGGTGGCCGCCGGCGACCTGGTGGTCACCCAGGACATCCCGCTGGCCGCACTGGTGCTGGAAAAGAAGGCGGTGGCCCTGAACCCGCGCGGCCAGCTGTACACCCCGAACAACATGGCCGAACGGCTGTCGATGCGCAATTTCATGGAGGAACTTCGCGGCGCCGGGGTACAGACCGGGGGGCCTCCGCCATTGGGGCCACGCGACCGGCAGCTGTTTGCGGCTGAGCTGGACCGCTGGCTGGCGCGGCATCCGGCCCGCTGAACGCGTCTAGCCTTCCGGATCCGGCAGGCGCAGGCAGCGCTGGCTGCTGAACACCCGACGCTCGCCGCTCAACGGGTCGTCGAAGGCCAGCCCCTGCGCCAGCAGCTGCAGCGGCACCTCGGCCGTGCCTACCGGCCGCTGCCGCAACTGCGGATACAGGTCATCGCCCTCGATCGGCGCGCCCAGCATCGCCATGTGCACGCGCAGCTGGTGCTTGCGGCCGGTTTCCGGCAGCAGCCGATAACGCCAGATCGGTCCCTCACCCTCGATCAGCTCGATCCGGCTGCGCGCATTGGGCTCCCCGGGCACTTCGGCCATTCGGAAGAACGGTTCGGCCGGAGCCAAGCGGCTGTGCCGATGCAGCGGGAACGTCGCCGCGGGCAGCGCCGGCGCCAGCGCCTCGTAGGTCTTGTCGATGCGGCGTTCGCGGAACAGCCGCTGGTAGGCGTCGCGCGATGCAGCCTGCGTGGAGAACAGCACCAGGCCTGCAGTCAGCCGGTCCAGCCGATGCAGCGGCACCAGATCGGTATTACCGGTACTCGCGACCAGGCGTGCCAGCAACGTCTCGCGCACATAACCTCCCGCTGGCGTGACCGGCAGGAAGTGCGGCTTGTCGGCCACCAGCAGGTGCGCATCGAGATGGACGATGGTCTCGGCGAAGGGGATCACCGGCTCGTCCACCACCTCCCGGAAATACCGGATCTCCAGCCCCACCTGCCAGGGCATGTCCGCTGCCAGCGCCCTGCCCTGCGCGTCCTGCACCCGGCCGCGCGTGAAGCGATCCTGCCATTGCTCACGATCGATGCGCGGAAAACGCGCGCACAGGCCGTCGAGAAGCGTGGCCCAGTGGCCGGGCGGAAGCTGCAGGCGGCTGGGCAGGATCATCAGGTCCACTCAGGCAACGGAAAAGAGCCCAAGCGTGCCACGTTGACGCTGCACAGACAGCCCCGCCACGGACACCCCCGGAGCAAACCTCTATCATGGTCCTCTTTAGTCCACGGTACCCCCATGGCTCTCACCGCCACCATCCGCAAGGCCGAACTGCAGATCAGCGACATGGATCGCGGCTATTACGCGACCCACAACCTGACCTTGGCCCAGCACCCGTCCGAGACCGACGACCGCCTGATGGTGCGCCTGCTCGCCTTCGCGCTGAACGCTGGCGACCGCCTGGAGTTCGGCCGCGGCCTGAGCACCGATGACGAACCGGACCTCTGGGAACACGACTACACCGGCGACATCCTGCAGTGGATCGACCTGGGCCATCCCGACGAATCGCGCATCCGCAAGGCCAGCAACCGCAGCCGCCAGGTGCAGGTGATCAACTATGGCGGCAACGCTTCGGAGATCTGGTGGGGCAAGCAGGGCAAGGGCCTGGCGCGCTTCGACAACCTGTCCGTGGTTGATCTGGACGGCGACTTCGTCGAGCGCTGGGGCCAGCAGATCAAGCGTGCGATGCGCTGGAGCGTGCTGATCCAGGACGGCGAGGTGCAGCTGCTGGACGATCAGATCCAGCTTGACGTGATCCCGAACTGGCGCAAGCGCGCCAAGGCATGAGCGCGATCCGTTGCGATGTGGTGGTGATCGGTGCCGGTGCAGCCGGGCTGATGACCGCGATCACGGCCGGCCAGCGCGGCCGCCAAGTGCAGGTGATCGACCATGCCAACAAGATCGGCAAGAAGATCCTGATGTCCGGTGGTGGCCGCTGCAATTTCACCAACACCGGCACCACCCCGGCCAACTTCCTGTCGGCCAACCCGCACTTCTGCAAGTCGGCGCTGGCGCGCTACACACCCTGGCATTTCATCGAGCTGGTCAACAAGCACGGCATCACGTATCACGAAAAAGAGCTGGGCCAGCTGTTCTGCGACATTTCGTCCAAGCAGATCGTGAAGATGCTGGTGGACGAATGCCAGACGGCGGGCGTGCAGATCCGTACCCAGTGCAGCGTAGAGCGCATCGAGCATGGCACCGATGGTTTCCGCGTACACACCACGCAGGGCTTGTTCCATTGCGCCTCGCTGGTGGTGGCCACCGGTGGCCTGTCGATTCCCAGCCTTGGCGCCACCGGTTTCGGCTATGAGATCGCCCGCCAGTTCGGCCACCAGGTGCTGCCGACCCGCGCCGGACTGGTACCGCTCACTCTCAGCGGCAAGCACCAGGAGCGGTTGGCCGATCTCAGCGGCGTGGCGCTGCCGATCGAGGCGCGCTGCAATGGAAAGAGCTTCCAGAACTTCATGCTGCTGACCCACCGCGGCGTGAGTGGCCCGGCGATCCTGCAGATCTCTTCGTTCTGGCAACCCGGTGACGCGCTGGAGCTGGACCTGCTGCCCGGCCAGGATGCCGGTGACTGGCTGCGCCAGATGAAGCAGGAGCGGCCCGCCGCCGAACTGCGCACGGTGCTGGGCGAGGTGCTGCCGAAGCGGCTGGCGCAGCGCCTGTGCGAGCACTGGCTGCCCGACCGCCCGGTACGCCAGCTGGACGAGCCGGTGCTGCGCCAGGCTGCACAGTTGCTGGGCGCGTTCCCGCTGGTGGCCAGTGGCACCGAGGGCTACCGCACCGCCGAAGTCACCCTGGGCGGCGTGGATACGGCCGAAGTCTCGTCTTCGACGCTGGAATCCAAGCGCGTGCCCGGCCTGCATTTCGTCGGTGAGGTGCTGGATGTGACCGGCTGGCTGGGCGGCTACAACTTCCAGTGGGCCTGGGCCAGCGGCCACGCGGCCGGCGGCGTGGTGTGAACCACATCGCCGTTCGATGCGCGCAAGGGGTGCGCGCATGGACGGTTCGCCGCGCATCGTGTATCTAGGTTCGCAGATTGGGGAGCAGTGCATGCAGAACGCGAACGACATCACCATCCGCCTGCTGATCGTCGATGACAGCGGCGAGAATGCCGAAGCCATCGTCAGCACCCTGCGCAACAGCGGCATCGCGGTGCGCCCATGGCGCCCGCAGGACGCGGCCGAACTGGCGCAGGTGCTGGCCAGCCAGGCCATCGACCTGGTGCTGGCGTCACCCTCGCAGGGCATTCCACTGCCGTTGGCCGCACAACATATCGCTGCCAGCGGCAAGGACATTCCGCTGGTGCTGCTGGCCGAGCGCATCGACGAGGACGAGCTGGTGCAGGCCAGCAGCCATGGTATCCGCGCCCTCGCCCTGCGCCAGCGCCCCGAGCATCTGCTTGCGGTGATCCGTGACCAGTGGGTGGACCTGCAGGCGCGTCGCGGCCTGCGCCGCATCGAGGCACAGATGCGCGAGACCGAGCGCCGCTGCGATGCGTTGATTGCCTCCTCGCGCGATCCCATCGCCTACGTGCACGAAGGCATGCATATCCGCGCCAACGATGCCTATCTGGAGATGTTCGGCTACGAGCATTTCGACGACATCGAAGGCATCTCCCTGCTGGACATGGTCGCCGCCCAGCACGTGGAGGGCTTCAAGCAGCTGCTGAAGGGCCTGAGCCGTGGCGAGGCGCCGCCGCCGCAGTACCAGCTCGATGCCCGTCACGAGGACGGCAGCGCGTTTCCGGCGACGATGGAATTCACTGCCGCCACCTATGAAGGCGAGTCCTGCCTGCAGGTGGTGCTCCGCCGCCGCATGGAGTTCGACCCGGAACTGGCGCGCGAGGTCGAGGACCTGCGCCAGCGCGACCAGGTCACCGGCCTGCTCAACCGCCCGACCTTCATGCTGCAGCTGGAAAGCGCGGTAGCCCAGGCCGGCCGCAGCGAAGGCCAGTTCGGCCTGCTGCTGATCGAGCCGGACCACTATGCGCGCCTGCTGCCGGACATCGGCTTGGCGTCGGCCGACACCCTGATCGGCGCCCTCGCCGGCCTGCTGGCCGAAGTGGTGGGCGAGGATGCGCAACTGGCCCGTTTCGGCGAGCACAATTTCGCCGTGCTGCAGGCCGGCCCGTATGCGCAGACCGTGGCGCTGGCCGAGCGCATCCGCGAGGCCTACGCCGCGCATGTGTTCAGCATCGGCGCCCGCTCGGCCACGGTGACGGTGAGCATCGGCGGCGTGCAGGTGGGCGAGAAGATCGCCAGCATCGGCCAGGTACTGGCGCGCGCCAGCGAATGCACGCATGCCGCCGCCGAGCTGGGCAACACCTGCCGCATCTTCGACCCGGCCGCCGCTGACCGCGTGGAGGAAGAACGCGTGCTGCGCTGGGTCGCGCGCATCCGTGAAGCACTGGCTGGCGACGGCTTCCAGCTGCACTACCAGCCGGTACTGAACCTGCAGGGCGAGTCACTGGAGCTGTACGAGGCGTATCTGCGCCTGGAGCATAACGGCGAACTGCTGAGCCCGACTGCGTTCCTGGGCATCGCCGAGGAGCACGGCCTGCTGGCCGACATCAACCGCTGGGTGGTCTCGCAGGCGATCGCCGTGCTTGGCCAGCGCGCCCGCGAAGGGCATGCCACCCAGATGCTGGTGAAGGTGACCCCGGAATCGTTCGACGACCCGCAGATGATCGCCACCCTTCGCCGCGAGCTGCAGGCACAGGGTGTGCCTGGCGAGCGGCTGTGGCTGCATGCGCCGGAAGCGAAGGTGTTCACCCACCTGCGCAGCGCCCAGCAGTTCCTTGCCGAAGTGGCACCGCTGGGTTGCCGGATCGGCCTGGAGCAGTTCGGCTCGGGGCTGGATTCGTTCCAGTTGCTGGCCCACTTCCAGCCGCAGTTCCTCAAGCTGGACCGCGGCTTCACCAGTGACCTGGCGGCCACCCGCGAGAACATCGACCGCATCAGCCAGATCACCGCGCGTGCGCAGGAAGCCGGCATCCGCACCATCGCCGAGTTCGTCAGCGATGCCAATTCGATGACCCTGCTGTTCAGCGCCGGCGTGGACTATGTGCAGGGCGACTTTGTCGGCCCCGCGCTGGCGGAAATGGGCTTCGAGTTCGGGTGACCGGTAGCGCCGGGCCATGCCCGGCGAGCGCAGCGGCCTGCCAGTCATCCGCCGGGCATGGCCCGGCGCTACCGAAACAAGAAGGCCGGCTTTCGCCGGCCTTTTGCTTGATCAGGTCAGATCGACCAGGTTGTCGATCTTCACGTCCGGATTGACGTCGGCCTCGTAGTCGACGCCGTCCACGCCAAAACCAAACAGGCGCAGGAAGTCGGCCTTGTAACCGGCCAGGTCGCTGATCTCGTACAGGTTCTCATTGGTCACCTGCGGCCACAGCGCAACGACCTTGCCCTGCACGTCCGCCGCCATTTCCTTGTAGTCCGCACGCAGGCGGCCTTCTTCGTCGATGAGCGTGACCTTGTTGCCGTCACCATCAACCAGGTCGTGGCGCAGGCGATCGACCGCCACACCATCGGCGCTGGCACCGTAGAGGATGTCGTAGAGCACATCGAGCTGTTCGATGCAGCCTTCGTGCGTGCCCTTTTCCTTCATCACCTTGAACAGCAGCGACAGGTACAGCGGCATGGTCGGAATGGCCGAGCTGGCCTGGGTGACCACCGCCTTCAGCACCGACACCCGGGCGTCGCCACCGATCTTGGCCAACTTCTCGCGCAGGCTCAGCACCTTGGTGTCCAGGTCTTTCTTGGCCGCGCCGATCGAACCGTTCCAGTAAATGGCCTGGGTGATCTCTTCGCCCACGTAGGTGAAGGCCGTGGTGGTGCAGCCGTTGGCCAGCACGCCGGCATCGGCCAGCGCCTCGATCCACATCTGCCAGTCCTCGCCACCCATCACCGCGACCGTGCCGGCGATTTCTTCCGGGGTGGCCGGCTGCAGATGGGTCTCGGTCAGCACTTCCTTGTCGGTGTCCAGCCCGCGCAGGGTGATCGGCTCGCCGATCGGCTTCAGCGTCGAGCTGATGATTTCACCGGTCTTCGGGTGCTTGCGACGCGGCGCGGCAAGGCTGTAGACCACCTGATCGACCTGGCCGAGATCGGCCTTGATCATCTCGATGGTCCTGGCCTTCACTTCATCGGAGAAGGCATCGCCGTTGATGCTCTTGGCGTACAGGCCGGCTTCGTCGGCGTACTTGTGGAACGCGGCGGAGTTGTACCAGCCCGCAGTGCCCGGCTTGCTCTCGGTGCCAGGGCGCTCGAAGAAGATGCCCAGGGTCGCCGCGCCGCTGCCGAACGCCGCGGTGATGCGCGCAGCCAAGCCGTAGCCGGTAGAGGCACCGATCACCAGCACGCGCTTGGGGCCGTTCTGGATCGGCGGGCGCGCACGGATGTAGTCGATCTGCTGTTTGACCGCGGCCTCGCAGCCGGTCGGGTGGGTGGTGACACAGATGAAGCCGCGGACGCGCGGTTTGATGACCATGGATACCTCGGGTTGGCAGATGCGGCGCGCGGGGCGCTCAGCAGGAATACGGGCGCGCGCCTGCGCGCGCGAACCGCAGGATCGTAGTGCGCGGGGGAAGATTGCACAACCGACGGCGGCGTAGGGTGGGGTTTGTTCTGCAGGGTTGCACCCTGCACCTGCAGAGGCCGGAGCAACGACCAGAGCCGGAGCAACGTCAAAAACTGGGTTCCTGTGGGTTGGCGGGGTGGGTCCGGTTGAGGGGGACGCTGCAAGTACATCCATGTAAGCTCGGTCGCCGCATCCATGCGGCTCACGCCCCCTCAACCGGACCCACCCCGCCTTCGACAGATTTCCGCGATCTGTCAGGGCAGTTCTTGGGGGTCAGATCCGTTTTCCGAAGGAAAACGGATCTGACCCCATCTTGATTGTTCAATATCTGACAGATGTGTCGACCAAGGTCGACACCTACCAACAGCCGCCGGAATCTGTCAGAGGTGGGGCCATGTGGGTTGGCAGGACCGTTGGCGCCATGGATGGCGCCATCGAGCCCCCAAGGACGGGTTTACGGCGTGTCCTGCCAACCCACATGGCCCCGCCCAACCAGCAGAAAGCCAGCTCCGGCTTTTGACGTTGCCGTTGCATTGAGCGGGTGCAGGGCGCAGCCCTGCCAACAAAAAACCCCGCTTGCGCGGGGTTCTCTGTGTGCTGCATACAGCAGGTGCTTACGGGCGACGGGCCAATGCCTCGACGTCCTTCGCCTTCGGCAGCAGGTCCTGCTTGCTGACGCGCAGGAAACCGATCGTCAGCATCGGCACCGCCACCAGGATCGAGGACAGCACGACGATCACCGCGCCGATCATGTGCGTCTCGGCCAGGCCTTCCATCGAGCTGCCGCCGTACATGTACAGGGCAAGCGCTGACAGGAAGAACATCACAGCCGTGATCACCGTACGCGACAGCGTCTGGTTGATCGAACGGTTGAGCACTTCCATCGAGTCCACGCGCAGGCTGCGGAAGTTCTCGCGGACGCGGTCGAAGACCACGATGATGTCGTTGATCGCAAAGCCCATCACCGACAGCAGGCCGGCCAGCACGGTCAGGTCGAACTCACGGCCCAGCAGGGACACATAAGCCACCGTCACGATCAGGTCGAACATCGCCACGATGCTGGCGGTGACCGCGAACTTCCATTCGAAGCGCACGGCGATGTAGATCAGGAAGCCGGCCAGCATGAAGATGGTGGCGTACAGGCCATTCATCGCCAGGTCCTTGCCGATCTGCGGACCCACGAACTCATTGCGCAGCACCGTAGCCTGGTTGTCGGCGGTGGACAGCGCCTTCACCACGGCCGCGGCGGTGGCCTTGTCCTCGTGCGCGGCATCGCCGGTACCCGGGGCGTGCTCACCGTGCGGGGCCAGGCGGATCAGCAGGTCGGTGTTGCCACCGACGCTCTGTACCTGGGCGCCGTCGAAGCCGTTCTCTTCGAGCTTGGTACGGACCTGCTCGACGTCCACCGCCTTGTCGAAGCGGGCTTCGATCAGGGTGCCGCCGGTGAAGTCCAGGGCGTAGTTGAAGCCCTTGAAGCCGATGATGGAGATCGAGGCCAGAAACACGATGATCGTGACGACCATCGCGACATGGCGCCAGCGCATGAAGTCGATCTTGGTGTCGTTCGGGAGGATGTGCAGCGGAAACAGTTTCATGTGCGTGTCGTCCCGTCAGATGGCCACGTTCTGGAGCTTCTTGCGGCGGCCGTAGATCAGCGTCGCCAGTGCACGCGACACGGTGATCGCGGTGAACATGGAGGCGAAAATACCGATGATCATGGTCAGCGCGAAGCCCTTCAGCGGACCGGTACCGAATGCGAACAGCGCCACACCGACGATCAGGCCGGTCAGGTTGGCGTCGAGGATGGTGCCCGAAGCACGTTCGTAACCGGTCACGATCGCGGTCTTGCCCGGCACGCCGGCACGCAGTTCTTCACGGATACGTTCGTTGATCAGCACGTTGGCGTCCACCGACAGGCCGACCGACAACGCCAGGCCGGCGAAGCCCGGCAGGGTCATGGTCGCGCCGAACAGCGACATCACCGCCACCACGATCAGCAGGTTGAACAGCATCGCGATCGAGGTGATCACGCCGAACATGCGGTAGTAGACGCTGAAGAACACCAGGGTGAACAGGAACGCGAACACGACCGCGCGCATACCGTTCTTGACGTTCTCGGCACCCAGGCTCGGGCCGACCACGCGCTCTTCGACGAAGTCCATCGGCGCGGCCAGCGAGCCGGACTTCAGCAGCTTGGCCAGGTCCTCGGCTTCCTTCTTCTGCAGTCCGGTGGTCTGGAAGTTCTTGCCGAACACGCCATTGATGTTGGCCACCGAGATCACTTCCTCGTTGACCTTGAAGCCACGCACTTCCTGGCCGTCAACGACGGTCACGGTCGGCACGCGCTCGGTGTAGACCACCGCCATCGGCTTGTTCACGTTGGCACTGGTGAAGTCGAACATGCGCTGGCCGCCGACATTGTTCAGCGTCACGCTGACCGCCGGTGAGCCACTGTTCGAATCGGTTACCGCCTGCGCGCCGACCATCTGGTCACCGGTGACGATCACGCGCTTGTTCAGCAGGATCGGGCCGCGGCCATCACGCTGCTGGTAGACCTTCGCTTCCGGCGGGATGCGGCCGGCGGTGATGGCGTCCTGCGCATTGCCCTCGACCACCGCACGGTACTCCAGGGTGGCGGTGGCGCCGATCATGCGCTTGGCTTCGGCGGTGTCCTGCACGCCCGGCAGCTGCACGACCACGCGGTCGGCACCCTGGCGCTGGATGATCGGCTCGGCCACGCCGAGCTGGTTCACACGGTTGCGCAGGGTGTTGATGTTCTGTTCGATGGCACCGTTGGCGATCTGTGTGATCTCGGTTTCCGGCACGGTCACCGTGATGCGGTTGCCACTGACGTCGTAGCCGAGGGTCGGCTGCGCCTTGACCAGGGCGGCACGGGCGCGCTGCGCGGCATCGTCACCAGCGGACGGGCTCAGGTTGGCCACGATGCTGTTGTCAGCGCGGCGTTCCACCGACTGGTACGGGATGCGCGCATCACGCAGGGTGCTGCGCACGTCTTCGGTGTAGGCATCCAGACGCTTGTCCAGGGCGGCCTTCTGGTCGACCTGCAGCACGAAGTGCACGCCACCCTGCAGGTCCAGGCCCAGCACCATGGGGCGACCGCCGAGGTTGGCCAGCCAGTCCGGCACGGTGGAGGCCAGGTTCAGGGCCACGGTGTAGTTCTCACCGACGGTGTCACGCAGGGCGTCGCTGGCAGCGGACTGCGCCTTCAGGTCCGTCAGGCGGACGATCAGGCTCTCCCCCTCCTTCTCGGCACCAACGGCGTCCACACCGGCCTTCTTCAGGTCGGCCAGCACACGGTCGCGCAGCGCATCGTCGATCTGCCCGCCACGGTTGGCGGTGATCTGGATGGCCGGGTCCTTCTGGTAGATGTTGGGCAGCGCGTACAGCGCGCTGAGCGCCAGTACGATCAGGATGACGACGTACTTCCAGCGTGGAAATTCGAGCATTGCTTGGGTCCCGCGCGGCGCCATCCCCGGCGCCGCGGTTGTGCTTCGGAAAGGGAGTGGCTTACTTGGCCGAATCCAGGGTGCCGGTCGGCAGCACGCTGCCAACAGCGCCCTTCTGCACGCGGATGCGCACGTTCTCGGCCACTTCGATGGTGATGAAGTTGTCGCCGATGTCGGTGACCTTGCCGGCGATGCCGCCATTGGTCAGCACTTCGTCACCACGCTTGATCTTCTCCAGCATGGACTTGTGTTCCTTCTGCCGCTTCATCTGCGGGCGGATCATCAGGAAGTACATGATGGCGATCAGGATGACCGGGAACAGCAGCGTGGTCAGGCCCATGCCCTGCGGTTGGCCGCCGGCGGCCTGGGCGTGGGCGGCGGGAATCAGGAAGGCAAGCAGGTTCATCGTTGGTCCTTTGGTTGGGCGGCGCTCCGGCCCTTTCACGGGCACGGGGTGTCGACCGCGGATCTGGGTCAGCCTTGAAGTATGCCACGGCCCCGGGCGTTCGTCCTTGGGCCGTTTGGCAGGGGGTGTTCGGGTTACAAGGGCGGTGCTACCGCCCCGCGTGCCGCGTAGAAAGACTCACGGAAGGCCAGGAAGGTTCCCGCCTCGATGGCCGCACGGATGTCGGCCATGAGCTTTTCGTAATAGAACAGGTTGTGCAGGGTGCCCAGCATCGGCGCCAGCATCTCGTTGCAGCGGTCCAGGTGGCGCAGGTAGGACCGGGTGTAGCCGCCGGTGCAGGCCACGCAGCCGCAACCCGGCTCGATCGGGTCCATGTCGCGCGCGTATTGGGAATTACGGATGCGAACGGTGCCGAACGAGGTGAAATAGTGGCCGTTGCGCGCATTGCGGGTCGGCATCACGCAGTCGAACATGTCCACGCCACGTGCGACACCCTCGACCAGGTCCTCCGGCCGGCCAACGCCCATCAGGTAGCGCGGGCGGTCGGCGGGCAGTTCCGGGTCCAGGTGGTCGAGCATGGCGTTGCGCTCGTCTTCCGGCTCGCCCACGGCCAGGCCGCCAATGGCATAGCCGTCGAAACCGATCGCCTGCAGGGCATCGGCCGAGCGGCTGCGCAGGTCGGTATGCACGCCGCCCTGGACGATGCCGAACAGGGCCGCGTCGTTGCCGAGCTCGTCATGTGCGTTGCGGCTGCGCTGGGCCCAGCGCAGGCTCAGCTCCATCGAACGGCGGGCAACGTCTTCGGTGGCCGGGTACGGGGTGCACTCGTCGAAGATCATCACCACGTCCGAATCGAGCACCTTCTGGATCTTCATGCTCTCTTCCGGGCCCAGGAACACCCGGGCGCCGTCGGTTGGCGAAGCGAAGGTCACGCCCTGCTCGGTGATCTTGCGGCGGTGGGCCAGCGAGAACACCTGGAAGCCGCCGGAGTCGGTCAGGATCGGGCCATCCCAGCGGCAGAAGCCGTGCAGGCCGCCGTGGTCGGCGATGATGTCCAGGCCCGGGCGCAGGTACAGGTGGAAGGTATTGCCGAGGATGATCTCGGCGCCCAGCGCACGCACCTGGTCCGGCAGGATGCCCTTGACCGAGCCATAGGTCCCCACCGGCATGAAGGCCGGCGTTTCCACCGTGCCACGCGGGAAGGTCAGGCGGCCACGGCGGGCACGGCCGTCGCGGGTCTGGAGCTGGAACTGCAATCGGGACATGGAGCGGTCATTCGGGCAAATAGTTGTCTATTGTCTCCCAAAATCGGCGCGGCCGCCCATTCAGGCCTGAATGAGCATCAACCCGCCCGCCTTGCTGACGCATTTAGCCTTGGCGGGTGCAAGCCAGTTTCCTAGGGTGACTGGCCAGATAGCTGAGACATTATTCGTGCCCTCCCCGCACCAGATTCCCGTCGTACTGCAATGGCCTCCGGGAGCACTCGAATTCCCTGGCGACCTGCTCCTTCCGAGCGGCCCCCAGAACTATGTAGGTGCGGCGATGTGCCTGCGCCTGACGCTGTACTTCAAGAATGCACATACTGCCGCGACCAGAAAAAATCTGTGTCTCTGCTTTGCCGCATTCTGCGAGCTGGCTGGAGACGCCCTGTCATGGCTGTGGCGCGAGAAGCCGAATCGCGGGATGCCAAAGCAACGCGTCAAGAACTGCAAGCCCTTGTGCGACATGATCGAAACCATGTCGGAAGATGACCACCTGAGCTTCTGCTATACCAGCGGTGCCAAGGCCGAGGATGCCGGTGCCTGGAAGTTCCTGATCTTTGGCGCGCGCGCCTGGGAAGCCCGTATCCGCAACGATATGAGCGTGCTCGAACTGTCGGTCCCAATCAGCTTTCTGCCAACGCATCGAGAAGACTTCATTGAATTGGCGACCAGATGTGCGCGCTGGCTGAGTGCCGAACATGGGCATGCCGGCTACGCCCTGAATCTCAGTGACGTTCGCCGCGAGCGAAACGAACCCGTTGAGGCAATACTGGCACAGCGTTATCCCGGCCTGGACGCGGGATGCGCTCCCTTCCTGGCCAACCAGACGCAATTGGCGCACCTCAAGATCAAGACGGTCAGTTGGCTGACCCTGGTGGATCATGCCCGGCTGGAAGCGGCCGGCGGGCTTGATCAGCTCCGCAGCGCTCTTCCCGAGCAGCATTTCTCTCTTCACGACTACGGTAACGGCGTCATGATCCAAGCTGGGCCAAGGCCCCTTGCCCTCGTTGACGCAGGTGATCTTCGACCGCCGGCCTATGTGCTGCTCGACCATCAACTCCGTGGCATCCGACCCGCATCGGTTGGCAGTCTCCATTTCAATCCGAAGTCCGCAGAACCCAGGCTTGTCGGCCGGCTCGCCGATCAGTGGATGGGTCGCTTTGAGGTTGATGCTTCAGAGATTTCGACCCACGAAGAAAGACTTGCCCAGCAGCATCCACTCTCAGATGGGGACCTTCAGGACGAGACCCCCTTCGTCAATCAGTCGATTGCGCGAGAGAAGCCACAATGAGCCGAAGCAAGCAATGAGCAACGACCGAAAAAATCTGGAAAGAATCCTCGGGGGAAGAATCGAGCAAAGAGCCGATCGAACCGCCCCAGGCATCAATTCCGTGGCCGGAGTGGAGTTCATCTACTACGAAGATGACGGAATTCGCAGCGCTTCCAGTCAGTTCAACGCGTTGCTGGATTCTGCTGGCGAAATCGCCGCGAGCAGCGGCGGCACCTTATCGGACAGTTGCCGGATAGCCCTGCCCAACGGCCAGTGCTTCCTCGCCCTTTCCTTCCACGGCGATCTGGATGGATGGCGGAAGGCGGTGGAAGCCGGGGCACGCAACCTCGGCCTTCGCCTGGCCCGCATTGAAGATGACCATCTGATCATCTGCGACGGCCAGTCCGTTCCGCTCAGCGAATGCAAGGTGGATTTGGGCTGAGCAGCCCGCCGGAACCCACTTGCGGAAAGGATTGTCCACGCATGGCGTGGATCTACCACGGCCCCGGAGGCAGTGGAGCCACGCCATGCATGGCTTCCCTGGCCTCCAGGCACCTGCAAGTGCGCACCAACGGTGCGCACCCACCACAAGCAGGCAGAGGTCAGCCCCCTACCCCGCCTGCGGGAACAACAACATTGCGTCGCCGTAACTGAAGAAACGGTAGCGCTGCGCGATCGCGTGCTGGTAGGCCTCGAACACGCGCGCCTTGCCGGCGAACGCGGAAATCATCATCAGCAGCGTGCTTTCCGGTAGATGGAAGTTGGTCACCATCGCGTCGACGCTGCGGATGCGGTAGCCGGGGGTGATGAAGATCTGCGTTTCACCCGCGAACGGCAGCAGTTCGCCATCGCGCATCGCGCTTTCCAGGGCGCGCACCACGGTGGTGCCGACGCCGATCACCCGGCCGCCGGCGGTGCGCGTGCGCCGTACCTGCTGCACCAGCTCGGCACCCACGTTCAGCCACTCGCGGTGCATCACATGGTCCTTCAGGTCATCGGCACGCACCGGCTGGAAGGTGCCCGCACCCACGTGCAGGGTGACGTGACCGAAGTCCACGCCCTTGTTCTTCAGCGCTGCCAGCAGCGGTTCGTCGAAATGCAGGCCCGCGGTCGGCGCGGCCACCGCGCCTACTTCACGCGCGAACACAGTCTGGTAGCGCTCGCGGTCGTCCACACCCGGCTCGCGCTGGATGTAGGGCGGCAGCGGCAGGCGGCCGGCATGCAGCAGCCACTGCTCCAACGATTCCGGCACATGGAACTGCAGCACGTAGAACTCGCCGTCGCGGCCCAGCACCTCGGCTTCGCCACCGGCATCCAGCGCAATGCGGCTGCCGGCCTTCGGCGACTTGCTGGCGCCCACCTGGGCACGCGCCTGCTGGCCGCCGAGCAGGCGCTCGATCAGGATCTCGACGCGGCCACCGCTGGCCTTCTGCCCGAACAGGCGCGCCGGGATCACCCGGGTGTCGTTGAACACCAGCAGATCGCCCGGCTGCAGCAGCGACGGCAGGTCACGCACCTGCAGGTCGGTGAAGGCATCCGGCGCCGGCGGCACCAGCAGCAGGCGGCTTGCGGAACGTTCGGCCAGGGGCGCCTGCGCGATCAGTTCAGCCGGCAGGTCGTAGTTGAAATCGGACTTCTTCAAGGCAGTGGGCGGCAACAGGTCGACAATGGCGCGCATTGTACGTCCAGCGTCTGCGAGCCAGCGCGCTTCGCGGCGAACGTCGCGCAAAATGCTGCTATGCAGCAGGTTTCCGCGGGGTTATCGCGCAAAAAAACAAGTGCTAGCATCGAGTTGGAAGTCCGCTGCACGAGCCTGCCCCAAGCGCGCGTGATGACGCGCGTTTTGCTTTTGAAGACCCGTGCGACCCATTGTTTCAGGAGATCTGCAATGAGCTTCATCGAACGCCTCGCCCCCCTGCGCAGCCAGCCCGGCACCCGCCTCACCTCCGGCCTGGACGATGCCACCCTGACCGCCCTGTCCGCCAACCACCCGCAGCTGATCGCCGCGGTGGACGCCGCCGCCGAGGAATTCGCGCGCGTGCAGGCCGACCTGGGGCCGCTGCTGGCGCAGGACGAACAGGCGCAGATCGACGCGATGCAGGACGGCTTCGTCAATTTCTATGCCGATGACGCGGTAACTCCGTACGTGGCACTGGCCGCACGCGGCCCCTGGGTGGTCACCCTGAAGGGCGCCGTGCTGTACGACGCCGGCGGCTACGGCATGCTCGGCTTCGGGCACACCCCGGACGCCGTGCTGGAGGCAATGGCCCGCCCGCAGGTGATGGCCAACATCATGACCCCCAGCCTGTCGCAGCAGCGCTTCATCACCGCCCTGCGTGCCGAGATCGGCCACCGCCGTGGCGGTTGCCCGTTCACCCGTTTCATGTGCCTGAATTCCGGTTCCGAGGCGGTCGGCCTGGCCGCGCGCATCGCCGACGTCAACGCCAAGCTGCAGACCGACCCCGGCGCACGCCACGCCGGTGCTGCGATCAAGCGCGTGGTGGTCAAGGGCAGCTTCCATGGCCGCACCGACCGCCCTGCCCTGTATTCCGATTCCAGCCGCAAGAGCTACATGCAGCACCTGGCCAGCTACCGTGGCGAGGACTCGGTGATCACCGTGGCGCCGTACGACGAAGCCGGCCTGCGCAAGGTGTTCGAGGACGCCGCACGCAACCAGTGGTTCATCGAGGCGGTGTTCCTGGAGCCGGTGATGGGCGAAGGCGACCCGGGCCGTTCGGTGCCGCCGTCGTTCTATGCGGTGGCCCGCGAACTGACCCGTGCCCATGGCAGCCTGTTGCTGCTGGACTCGATCCAGGCCGGCCTGCGCGCGCATGGCGTGCTGTCGGTGGTCGACTACCCGGGCTTTGAAGGCCTCGATCCGCCGGACATGGAAACCTATTCCAAGGCGCTCAACGCCGCGCAGTACCCGCTGTCGGTGCTGGCCGTGACCGAGCATGCCGCGCAGCTGTACCGCAAGGGCATCTACGGCAACACCATGACCAGCAACCCACGTGCGCTGGACGTGGCCTGCGCCACCCTGGCCCAGCTGACCCCGCAGGTACGCGCCAACATCGCCGAGCGCGGTGCCGAGGCGGTGCGCAAGCTGGAGCAGCTCAAGGGCGAACTGGGCGGCCTGATCACCAAGGTGCAGGGCACCGGCCTGCTGTTCTCCTGCGAGCTGGCCCCGCAGTTCAAGTGCTACGGCGCCGATTCCACCGAGGAATGGCTGCGCCAGCACGGCATCAACGTGATCCACGGTGGAGAGAACTCGCTGCGCTTCACTCCGCACTTCGGCATGGACAGTGAAGAGCTGGACCTGCTGGTGGGCCTGGTCGGCCGCGCCCTGCGTGAAGGTCCGCGCCGCGAGCAGGCCGCCGCGGCGTAAGCCCCGTTCTTTGTAGAGTCGAGCTTGCTCGACTCAGCCGTAGCCGCGATCTGAACGAAGAGCAGCCGAGCATGGCTCGGCTCTACAGGGGCGCACCGCGATCTGAACGAAGAGCAGCCGAGCATGGCTCGGCTCTACAGGGGCGCACCGCGGTCTGAACGAAGAGCAGCCGAGCGCGGCTCGGCTCTACAGGCGGCAACCGCGAAGGTCCATAATCCATAGACACCCCGTCCCTGACCGCTCTGCGGTCGGCGATGGGGCGTTTTCGTTTCCGGCCAAGAGACAGGAAGATCCATGAAATCGATCTGTGTGTACTGTGGTTCCAACGCTGGCAGCAAGCCGGCCTATACCGAACGCGCCCTCGCCCTGGGCGACCGCATCGCCCGCGACGGGATGCGCCTGGTGTACGGCGGCGGCAACGTCGGTCTGATGGGAACCGTGGCCAATGCCGTGCTCGCTGCCGGCGGCGAAGTGACCGGCGTGATTCCGCGCCAGCTGGCCGACTGGGAAGTGGCACATCGCGGCCTCACCGAACTGGAAATCGTAGGCTCGATGCATGAGCGCAAGTCGCGCATGTTCGACCTGGCCGATGGCTTCGTCACCCTGCCCGGCGGCTTCGGCACCATGGAAGAAATCTTCGAGATGCTGACCTGGCGCCAGCTGGGCATCGGCAACAAGCCGTGCGCGTTCCTCGACGTGGAAGGCTTCTACGCACCGCTGATCGGCATGATCGATCGCATGGTGGAAGAGCGCTTCCTGCACCCGGACCAGCGCCAGGACCTGTGGTACGGCTCGGACATCGAAGAAATGCTGGCGTGGATGAAGAACTACCAGCCGGCCCAGGCCTCGAAGTGGATCGACGAAAAGCGTCGCGCCGCCCTGCGCTGATGCTTCCCTGCGCGGCGGCTCAGGCCGCCGCGCAGCCCCACGGTGCCGGCCGCCCCAGCAGGTAGCCCTGGCCATAGTCGCAGCCGAGTTCGCGCAGCGTCTGCTGCTGCGCCTCGGTCTCGATGCCCTCGCCGATGGTCTCGATGCCCAGCGTGCGCGCCAGCGACAGCACGCCCTCGACCAATGCGCGCGTGCTCTGCACTTCCGGTCCATGCAGGCCAGCGATGAAACTCTGGTCGATCTTCAGCGTGCTGATCGGGAAGCGGTGCAGGTAGGACAGCGCCGAGAAGCCGGTACCGAAATCGTCCAGCTGCACCTGGATGCCGCGCTCGCGCAGGCCCTGCAGGATGCGCAGCGTGTGCGGGCCGTCATCCAGCAGTGCGACCTCGGTGATCTCCAGCCGCAGCCGTTGCGGATCGGCACCGTACGCATCCAGCAGGCCGAACAGCCGGCCGCTGAACTCCGCAGAGCGGAAATGACGCGGTGACACGTTCACCGACACATAGGTGTGGCCGCCTTCGGCCAGGCCGGCGATGACCTGTTCGTAGATCAGCCAGTCGACCTGTTCGATCAGCCCACTCTCCTCACCCAGCTCCAGGAACGCGCCCGGCAGCAGCAGACCACGGCGCTCGTGCTGCCAGCGCAGCAGCGCCTCGTGCCCGACCACCTCGCCATCGGAGAGGCGCACGATCGGCTGGTAGAACGGCAGGAAATCGTGGTTATTGATCGCGCGGCGCAGATCGGCTTCCAAGTCGAGGCTGCGCATGGCCTGCTCGCGCATGTCCTCGTCGAAGATCGCGCAGCGGTCATGGCCCTGCGCCTTGGCCCGGTACATCGCGGCGTCGGCATCGCGCAGCAGTTCTTCGCCGGTACGGTAGCGCGGGTTCCACAGGGCGATGCCCAGGCTGCCGGACGGGAACAGTTCGCGGCCGGCGATCCACATCGATTCCTGCAGCGCCAGCAGCAGTCGCTGACCAAAATCCAGTGCCTGCGCCAGGCCCTGCGGACACTGCAGCAGCACTGCGAATTCGTCACCGCCCAGCCGTGCCACCACATCGTCGGTGCCGGCCATCGACACGATGCGCTTGGCAACCTCCACCAGCATGCGATCGCCCGCGGCATGGCCGATGCTGTCGTTGACCAGCTTGAAGCGGTCCAGGTCAAGGAACAACACGGCGAACACCGGTCCACCCTCGCGCCGGGCCAGCGCCAATGCGTCCTGCAGGCGGTCGAGCAGATGCAGGCGATTGGGCAGCCCGGTCAGCGCATCATGCATGGCCTGGTGGGTAAGCCGTTGTTCTGCGCGCAACCGCTCGCCGATCTGGCCGAGCAGTTTCTCGTTGACCTCGGCCAGCTCCCGGGTGCGCTCTTCCACCCGTTTTTCCAACTCGGCATGCGCCGAACGCAGCCGTTGCTGGTCGCGCTGGCGGGCCAGGCCGGTACCGATGTTCTGCGCGACGAAGGTCAGCAGGCGCTGGTCGTGCACGCTGAAGGTGCTGTTCTGGCTGTAACTCTGCACCACGATCGCGCCGACCACTTCGTCGTCGCGCAGCAGCGGCACGCCCAGCCAGCAGTGCGAACGCGCACCGGATTCACGCACCTCGCCGTTGGCCAGCAGCGCATCGATCTGCGCGCGCGAAGCCAACAGCGGCCGCCGGTTGCGTACCACGTATTCGGTCAGGCCACGGCTGAACGGCCGTGGCGCGCGGCTGGCATTGTGCTCGTCCACCGAATAGACGAAATCCAGGCCGTTGCCGGCCGCGTTGACCAGCGCGATGTAGAAATTGCGCGCGTCGAGCAGGCGCCCGACCACACCGTGTACCCGCCCGTAGAACTGGGCCAGGCTGTCGGCCGACATCGCCATCTCGGCGATGTTGTACAACGCGGTCTGCAGCTGCTCGGCACGGCGCCGTTCGGCCACCTCGTCCTGCAGGCTGTGGTTGGCACGCTGCAGCTGCTGCGTGCGCCGCTCGACCTGCTGCTCCAGCCGCACCTGCGCCTGGCGCCGGTCCATCGCGGTCTGCACGTGCTGGGCGACAAAACCCAGCAGGGCACGCTCGGACTCACCATAGCGGGCCGCGTGTTCGTAGCTCTGCACCACGATGGCACCGCACACGCGGCCATCGCGCAGCATCGGCACGCCCAGCCAGTCCAGGCTTTCCGGGCCACGCTGCGGATCGTGCTCCTGCTCGACCACCCGCGCCAGCAGCTCGCGTGACGGGCCACTGAGCGGCTTGCCATGGCGCAGCAGCGCCACCGTCAGGCTGCGCGGCATCTCGCTGGCGTCGTGGCTCTGCGCCGGGTTGGCAACGAAGTCATCGACCTGGTCGGCGAAGTACAGGAACCGGATCTGGTCGCGCACATCGTCGTACTCGACGATGTAGCAGTTCTCGGCGTACATCAGCGTGCCCAGCACACCGTGCACGTGGCGCAGCATCTCGCCCATCTCCAGGTCGGCACCGGCCAGGTCGGCGATCTGGAACAGCGCCTGCTGCAGCCGCTCGGCCTCCTCCAGCGCCTTGATCTGTCCCGCCTGGCGGCCACGCTGCAGGGCCAGCTCCATCGCCTGCCGGGCCAGCCCCCACCACGCTGGCGAGGGGATCGCGCCCTCCACCGACAGCAGCAGGCGCGCACCGTCGTAGTCCCAGCCATGCTGGCCATCGCCGATGCCAGCAGGTACTGCAGGCCGGTCACCGCTGACGGGCGGCCAGCCGCCCTCGCCACGCCCCAGCTGCAGGTCGTCCCAGCCGACCCGGACCACCGCCGTTTCCGGCAGCAGCGCATGCAGCGCGCGCACCAGCGCCGTGCTCAGCACGGCCTCGTGTAGTGGTTCTTCCGCCGGTTCAGCATGCGTGGACAAATGACAATCTCTTGGCGCCGTCTGTGCGTCGCCTCCCCTGAGCCGCCGAGCATAGCGCGCCACCCGGGGGGCAATGGAAGCCCGTAAACCCCGAATCGTGCGCCCGTACGTTTTTCCTGCCGACCGTAGCCCCTTCCGAGCCATGACCCTCGCCCTTCCCACCACCGCCACCGGCTATGCGCCACCGCCTGCAGGCCTTACCCTGTACGCCGTGGAAGCCAGCGCACTGCCAACCGATGAAGCCTTGATGCTGGCCTGGGCCGGTGGCGACCTGCGTGCGTTCGAAAGCCTGTATGCGCGCCATCGCAAGCGCCTGTTCGGCTTCCTGCTGCGGCAACTGCGCGACAACGCGCTGGCCGAGGAGATCTTCCAGGATGTGTGGCAGCGGGTGATCAGCGCTCGCGCCGGCTGGCAGCCCGAAGCGGCGTTCAGTACCTGGCTGTTCCGCATCGCCCATAACCGCTTGAACGACCACTGGCGCGCCGCCCGCCATCGCCCCGCTGCACCTGCCGACGCCGACCTGCGCCTGGCCGCGATCGAGGACGGGCAGACCCCGGAAGCCGAGCTTTCCGAATTCGAACAGCGTCGCCGCATCCAGCTGGCGATGGAGCAACTGCCGCCCGAGCAGCGCGAAGTGCTGCAGCTGCGGCTGGATCAGGAACTGAGCCTGGAGGAGATCGGCCAGATCACCGGCGTGGGCCGGGAAACCGTGAAATCGCGGCTGCGCTATGCGATGGACAAGCTGCGTGCGGGATTGAACGCATGAACCGAAACGACCCCCTGACGCCGGAAGAACGCGAGCTGGCCCAGCTGCTCGGCCGTCGCGCCGAGCAGGCACCGCCGGCCGCGCTGGACGCCGCCATCCTGGCCGCGGCACGTGCCGCCGTGGATGCGCCGGCCGACGCCGCCGTTGCCTCGCCCGACGCCCCGCGCGCGCAGCGTACGCGCCCGCGGTGGCCGGCGGTGTTCGGCATTGCGGCCTCGATGGTGTTCGCGATCGGTATTGCCTGGCAGCTGCGCCCGGAACCGCCGCCGGTTCCGGCCGGCGAAGCCCAGATGGTGGCAGCGCCTGCAGCTGCCGATGTCGCCGCCACCGAGCAGACGATTGAAAGCAGCGCCGCAGACAGCGCCACTGCCGCTGCAGAACCGGCTGCTGCGCCGGCAATGCCGGAGGCCGCATCCGTTGTAGCCCCGGCAGCGGCCATCGCACACGAGCGCAAGCCGGCACCAGTAGAATCCACCGATGCACCGGCACCGGCCGCGCGCTCGATGGCGGCAGAACCCGCTGCCGACAGTGCCTTCGCAGCACTGCCGCCGGCCCCGGCTGCGGCGCCACCGGCGCCCCCTGCGCCGCCCGCGCCCGCCGCCTATTCGGCACCCGCGCCACTGATGGCGCCGGTTGTCGCCAGTGGTTCGCTGAAGGCGCGCTCGGCAGCCGCGGCAGAACCCAACAGCGTGCAGGCCGAGCAGGCCCCGGCGTTGGATCGGGTGGAGATCACTTCGACGAAGCGCGAAGCCCCCAGCCGTTCCGCACCGGGGGTCATGCGCCGCGGCAGCGATGCTAGCCTGAGTGCGGACACGGTGCAGGCTGAAGTGGCTGCCGACGCCCTGCTGCCACGGAGGCAGTGGCTGCAGAAGATCCGCGAACGTCGCGACGATGGTCAGCGCGACCTCGCCCGCGCCAGCCTGGAGCGCTACATCCAGCAGTATCCGGAATCGCGCCTGCCGCGCGACCTGCGTCCGCTGCTGGACGACTGAGCGGGACCGGGTCCTGCAGCAACCCCGTAGAATGGTGGGGATGCCCGATACCCTCGCCCAGCCGGTCAACCACACGCTGGAAGTCAAGCACAGCCGCTTCATCGCCCATGCCGCGCCAATCGACGGTGCGGTGGCGGCGATGGCATTCCTGCAGCAGGTGGCGGTGGCCGATGCCACGCACAACTGCTGGGCCTACCGGCACGGCCAGGACTATCGCTCCAGCGACGATGGCGAGCCTGCTGGCACCGCCGGCCGGCCGATCCTGGCTGCCATTGACGGCCAGGGCTTCGATCGGGTGATGGTGGTGGTGACGCGCTGGTTCGGCGGTATCAAGCTGGGCGCCGGCGGCCTGGTGCGTGCCTACGGCGGGGCCGCAGCCGAATGCCTGCGTACCGCACCGCGGCTGCCGCTGGTGGCCATGACCCGGCTGCGGCTGCTGGCCGGCTTCGAGGATCTGGGCATCCTGCACGCTACCCTGCCCGCCTTCGCCGCAGAGAAGCGTGATGAACAGTTCGATGCCGACGGTGTCTGCCTGCGGGTCGAATTGCCTGCCGATCAGGTCGACGCATTGAAAATCCGCCTGCGCGACGCCACCCGTGACCGTATCCGCATACAAGACGACGACCAGGATGACTGACAAGGACGACGCCCCCGCCTCGACCCCGCCGCTGCGCCGCCTCGGCAGCCTGCGCACGCTGTGGCCGTTCGTGCGCCGCCACAGTGGCCTGTTCACCGCCTGGCTGCTGGCTCTGGCGGTGTCCTCGGCGGCAACGCTGAGCCTGCCACCGGCAGTGAAGCAGATGATTGACCACGGCTTCACCAGTGGCGGCCAGATCAACCGCGCCTTCGCCCTGCTGATGCTGGTGGCGGTGGTGCTGGCCCTCGCCACGGCGGCACGCTTCTACTTCGTGTCGCTGCTGGGCGAAAAGGTGGTGGCCGATCTGCGCAGCCGCCTGTACGCGCACCTGATCCAACTCGGTGCCGGCTTCCACGACCGCAGTCGCAGCGGTGAGCTGGTCTCTCGCCTGACCGCCGACAGCGAACTGCTGCGCAGCGTGGTCGGGTCAACCATGTCGGTGGCCCTGCGCAGCAGCGTGACCGTGGTCGGCAGCCTGGCGATGCTGTTCGTCACCAGCCCGCGGCTGGCGGCATGGTCACTGCTGGGCATCCCGTTGGCGGTGCTGCCGATCATCATTGGCGCACGCAAGCTGCGCACCGTCGCGCGCAGCAGCCAGGACCGCATCGCCGATGCCAACAGCCTGGCCAGCGAAACCCTGGGCGCGGTCCGCACGGTACAAGCGCACGCGCGCGAACCGTACGAGCGCGGCCGCTTCGACAAGGCCCTGGGTGACGCCATCGGTGCCGCGCGCCGGCGCATCGGTGCACAGTCTCTGGTCACCGCCAGCGCCATCCTGTTGGTGTTTGGTGCCATCGTCGGCGTGTTGTGGCTGGGCGCGCACGACGTCATCGACGGTCGCCTCAGTGCAGGCACGCTGGGCCAGTTCGTGCTTTACGCGTTGATCGGCGGTGGATCCGTCGGCGCCCTGGCCGAAGTATGGAACGAGCTGCAGCGCGCGGCTGGCGGCATGGGCCGCATCGGCGAGCTGCTGCAGGAAGACATCGAGATCCGCGCACCGGCACAGCCGCACGTGTTGCCGCAGCCACTGCGCGGCGAGATCCAGTTCAACGACGTGGTGTTCCACTACCCGCAGCGGCCGGACCAGGCTGCGCTGGATCATTTCAACCTGCACGTGCGCCCGGGCGAGACCGTGGCGCTGGTGGGGCCGTCCGGCGCCGGCAAGAGTACGGTGCTGTCGATGCTGCTGCGCTTCCACGATCCGGCTGCTGGCCGCATCTGCGTGGACGGCATCGATGTACGCGAGGTCGATCCGGCCGAACTGCGCGACCAGCTGGCGCTGGTGCCACAGCAGCCGACCCTGTTCGCGGCCAGCGCACGCGACAACATCCGTTACGGCCGCCTGCAGGCCAGCGACGCCGAGGTCGAGGATGCTGCGCGCGCAGCCGAGGCCGACGGCTTCCTGCGTGCGTTGCCGCAGGGCTACGACAGCGAACTGGGTGAGCGTGGCGCGCGCCTGTCCGGCGGCCAGCAGCAGCGTGTGGCGATCGCCCGTGCGCTGCTGAAGGACGCACCGATCCTGCTGCTGGATGAAGCCACCAGCGCGCTGGATGCGCAGAGCGAACATGGCGTGCAGCAGGCGCTGGAGCGGTTGATGGCCGGCCGTACCACGCTGGTCATCGCCCACCGCCTGGCCACCGTGCTCAAGGCCGACCGCATCGTGGTGATGGACCAGGGCCGCATCGTCGCCGAGGGCACGCACGCACAATTGCTGGCCGAAGGTGGTCTGTACGCTGAACTGGCAAGGCTGCAGTTCATCGATTGATGACGGCCGGCTAACACCAAGCGGGCCAAGCTGGTCGCGCGTCAGCAACACCTGCTGAAAGGAGGTGCACGATGTCGTTCCGACAGTTCCCCGCCGTCGACAGCAATGGCGACAGCCACATCATCATCGAGTTCAAGCCCGAGGCGAATGGCAGCGGGCACAACTCCGAGTCCACGCCGCGCTACGAGCTGGATGACGGACGCCTGCTGGTCCGCAATGGCCGTGAGTTCACCACCAGCGGCGGTGATGTGCGGCTGACGATCTGAGGTTCGCCGGGCATGGCCCGGCGCTACCGGAATTCGTATCGCCCCGCCCTGGTAGGTGTCGACCTTGGTCGACACGCTCTTTGCCAAGGGTAGTCGAGCATGGCCCGACGCCATAAAAAAGCGTGGCCATTTTTTGACCAACCATCTTGACAGCCTTTCCTGCCAAGGGCTGCACGCGGTTATCCACATGTTTGCTCAGAAACCATCCACACCGCCTGTGGATGAATATGATCAGCCCAGCACCCGCCCAATGCCGCTGGCATCCACCTCGGCCGCCGCCAGCGCGATGGCGGCCGGATCACTTCCCGCCACAAAGCCGATACGGAAATGCACTTCGCCGCCCGGGGTGCGCGAGGAATGGATCGAGGCCAGGCTGATGCGATGCTGCTCGAACACGTTCAGCAGCTCGCGCAACGAACCTGGACGATCTTCCGGAAGGTGAACCGACAACGCGTTGCGCTCGGTCAGGTCGGCCAGCAGGTAGCCCACCCGTTCAAAGGTGTAGTTGCCTGCGGCCAGCGCCTGCTCACCGAAGGCATTGTGGTTGGCCGACAGCGACTGCTCGCGGAACGCAGCACGCGCGGTGTCGTCACCCTGCCCGACCTGTACCTGCAGGGCCTGCAACTGGCCTACCAGGCGCTCCAGCATCGGCGCCACGTACGGGTTGCCGAACTGGATGTCCTCGTAGATCGCCGGGTTCAGCGACAGGATCCGCGAGATGATCGCCGTATCCAGCTCGAATGACGCGGAGCGGTACGGCATCATCGCGGCAAGGTCACCCAACTGCGGCTGGTACTGGCGCAGCACGCCGGCCTGGGCCAGATGGGTGGCATGCACCATCGCCTGCACCAGCGCCATCATCTGGTCGTGGTGCTGCGGCGTGGCGCGCACGCACTCGGCCTGCAGCGCCGCGCACAACGCGTCGACCCACGGCTGCCAGTGCTGCAGCCGTGCTTCGCAGACCACCATCACCCGGCCCTTCAGTGTCGGCGCCTTGGGCGGAGCGGTCATCGGGTGCAGCCCGACCACTTCGGCCTGCGAGGCCAGCATCGCCTGTACCGGCGCCTCCTTTACCGAAGTCACATCCAGCCACAGGCGGTCCCGCTCGCGACCAGCCGATTCCCGCACGTATTCGGCGATCAGCGCCGGCATGTGCCGGATCGGCGCCGAGAACACCAGCACATCGGCCTGCGCCAACAGCTGCTCCGGCGTATGCGAGGTGGCATCGGCCGGGTCGTGGCCGATCACCTGCAACTGCATGTGCTGCTGGAAGAAGCGGGTCAACCAGCGCCCATAGGCGCCGGCGCTACCAATGATGCCGACCGTGCGCGGCGCGCGTTCCTGCAGGCCGCTCATGCCACGCGTTCGGCGCGGAAGCGCGTGCCTTCGGCCAGCGCGGCAGGTGCCGCGGCGATTACGTCGAATTCCTCGAAGCCGTTGTCCAGGGTCGCTTCCAATGCCGCGTGAGTACCGGCGATGGCGCGCGAGATCGCCTGCTGCATCGACTCACCGCGCAGCAGGAACGACACCACCAGCGACATCAGCACGTCGCCGGTGCCGGCCACGTCCACCGGCAGCAGCGGCGAGGTCCAGCGCCAGGTTTCCTCGCGGCCGACGGCCAACGTCACCAGCTCACCCGGGTTGCCGCCGACGCTGTGCGCGATCACCCAGTGCGGACCGCGGTCCAGCAACGTGCGAGCGGCAGCGATGGCATCGGCCTCGGCCAGTGCCGGCATGCCGGTCAGGCGATTCAGTTCGAAGGCGTTCGGCGTCACCAGCCAAGCGTGCGGCAGCAGGCGTTCGGCGAAGATCGCCTCCAGGCCCGGTTCCACGTAGGGCCCGGTATGGGTATCGCCGATCACCGGGTCCAGGCAGTAGCGCAGCTGCGGGCAGGCCGGCAGGATTTCATCCAGCCAATCGGCGAACGCAGCGCCATTGGCGGTGCTGCCGAAGTAGCCGGAGACCAGCATCTTCGCCCGCTGCGGCAGGCCGCGTTCGCGGGTGCCGAGCAGCAGATCGGCGAACCAGTCGGCGGGCAGCACACGGCCGCGGGTGGTGTCGTAGAACGGCGCATTGCTGAGCAGCACGGTCGGGATCTCCGCCACGCGCACGCCCAGTGCACGCATTGGCGGCACGGCGGCGCTGTTGCCGGCGTGGCCGTAGACAAGTTGCGACTGGACCGAGATGACGTCGATCGGCGAGGGCCCGTCCGGCCGCTGGCGGCGGCCGTGGACCAGGTGGTTATCAAGGGATTCGCTCATGCCCGCATTCTACGCCCAAGGGGGTTTTCGGCAGGGCTTGCAGCCCTGCACCTGCTCAATGCAACGGCAACGGCCGAAGCCAAAGCGGCATTCCGTGGGGTGGCGGGGCGGTGTCGGAGTGCGGGGACGCCGCAAGTACGTCCTTGTAGCAACTGTGTTGCTGGAGAGTCTCAGGCCCGTCAGGTAAACGGGCACGGTAGTGCCGGCCGCTGGCCGGCAGCCTTTGGTCTTTCGCCCTGGCTCGCCTCAGGCGGGGACTAGCCCGCTTTCAGCGTCGCGCACACGGGCGTTGAGGATGACCAGCATCTTCCGCATCACTGCCACGATGGCCACCTTGCCTTCCTTGCCGCGGGCTCGTAGCGACTGGTAAAAATCGCGCAGCCGAGGTTCATGCCGCATGGCCGACATTGCCGCCATGTAGAGCACTTGCCGGATTTCGGCTCTTCCACCGTGGATGCTTCGTTTTCCTCTCATCGTGCCGCTGTCGTGGGACATCGGGGCTACCCCGACCAGGCTGGCGATGCGCTTGCCAGTGATCCTGCCAAGCTCTGGCAGATAGCTGGCTAGAACTGCCTGCAGCACAGGCCCTACGCCCTTCATCGACTTCAGCATCTTCAGTTGAGGCTGCTGACCAACCTGCTCGACGATCTGCTTGCCCAGACGCTCAACCAACGTTTGTAGGCGGGTGATGTTGCCTTGCAGTAGTCGGCGCAGTTCACGATCAAGCACCATTTCCTGCTGCTGCCGCGCGATGGTCAGGGCGTCCATCGCCTGCCGACGTGCCCGAACGAACTCCCGCATCTTCTGCTGCCAAGACTGCAGCGGCTGATAGGGAGGCAGCTTCACCAGGGCGGCCATCTGCGCCAACGCGTAGGCATCCAAACGGTCGGTTTTGGCAATCTGACCCAGACCCTGAGCCAGTTTCCGGGCGCGCAAGGCATTGGCACGGACCACCGGATGACCGGCCTTGTGCAGGAAATCCAGCACAGGCTGCTCATAGCCACCTGTGGCTTCAAGCACGATCTGGCTGGTCGGACGCTTCTTCAGCCAAACATCCAGTTCAGAAAACCCGGAGCGGTTGTTGCCGACCTGCAGGGTTTCTCCGTCCGTCGTACCGATATCCAGCTGACGCTTGCTGACATCAATCCCGATCCCGTTCATCACCTGACTCCGTATAGTCTGGAAGGGTCGAGAGCTCCCCCGCTTGCCCAGTCTTATCGCTTCGAGTGGTCGCTCCAGCAACTGTTCGGGCGGATCAAGGGAGATTCCGGCGTGGGCGCCAAGCTACATGGCGATCGTCGCGATCCTGGTTACGGATCGTCGAGATCTAGGCTCGCACGGCGGCCCACGCCGGCTCTCGACGCCTACGCTGCCAGATTCCGATCAGATAAGGCTTGGCAGCGGCATCCATGCCGCTGACACCCCGCAATCCGACACCGCCCCACCTTCGACAGGTTCACGCGGCTGTTGGTAACTGCGGCTGTTGTTCCGCGCGGCTGTTGGTAGGTGTCGACCTTGGTCGACACGGATGAATTCGTTCGATATCTGACAGATGTGTCGACCAAGGTCGACACCTACCAGAGCCGGACGCCGTTCCGACAGATCGCGGCCAACTGTCGAAGGCGGGGTGGGTCCGGTTGAGGGGGCGTGAGCCGCATGGGCCCGAGGCATGCCTCGGGCGGGTTGGGCAGGAGGCCCAACCCCGGTCTTGCCGTGTGCGCAGGACAGCGCACACGAGCAAGCGGCGACCGAGCTTACATGGACGTACTTGCAGCGTCCCCCTCAACCGGACCCACCCCGCCAACCCGCGGAATGCAGGCTTTTGACGTTGACGTTGATTCGGCAGGTGCAGGGCTGCAAGCCCTGCAAACCTACACTCCCTCAGTGAGCAGCAGGCCGCGACGGCGGCAGCCATGCCGCCACGATACCGAGCAGCGGCAGGAACGCCGTCAGCTGGTAGACGTACTCAATGCTGGTCTTGTCCGCCAGCAGGCCGAGCACGGCAGCACCCAGCCCGCCCATGCCGAACGCGAAGCCGAAGAACAACCCCGACACCATGCCGATGCGGTGCGGCATCATCTCCTGCGCATACACCACGATGGCCGAGAACGCCGAGGACAGCACAAAGCCGATCAGCACCGCCAGCACCGTGGTCCACAGCAGGTCGGCATGCGGCAGCATCATCGCGAACGGTGCCACGCCCAGGATCGAGGTCCAGATGATCGGCTTGCGGCCGATGCGGTCGCCCAGCGGGCCACCAAGGAATCCGCCGGCGGCGGAGGCCACCAGGAAGGCGAACAGGTGCAGCTGCGCCTGCGCCACCGGAATGCCGAAGTGGTGGATCAGGTAGAAGGTGAAGTAACTGCCGATGCTGGCCATGTAGAAGTACTTGCTGAAGATCAGCACGAGCAGGATCGCCAGCACCCTGGCCACGGTGCGCGGCGGATGGCGCGGGGCCATCGATGCGGTGCTGGCCGGACGCGGTGTACCCAGGTGCAGCGCGTACCAGCGACCGACATAGGTCAGCAATGCGATGCCGATCAGGGCAGCGCCAGCAAACCACGATGCGGCGTGCTGGCCATACGGCACGATCACCGCGGCGGCAATCAGCGGGCCCAGCGCGGTGCCGAAGTTGCCGCCAACCTGGAACACAGACTGTGCAAAGCCATGTCGGCCACCCGATGCCAGGCGTGCGATACGCGAGGCCTCGGGATGGAAGATCGCCGAACCAATGCCGACCATCGCGGCGGCCAGCAGCACCATCGTGTAGTTCGGCGCGAAGCCGAGCAGCAGCATGCCGCACAGGGTCGAGGCCATGCCGATCGGCAGCGAGTACGGCGCCGGGCGGCGATCGGTGGCGATGCCGATCAGCGGCTGGAAGATCGAGGCGGTGAGCTGGTAGGTCAGCGTGATCAGGCCGATCTGGGTGAAGCTGAGATTGAAGCCGCCCTTGATCACCGGATAGATGGCCAGGATCAGCGACTGCATCATGTCGTTGACGACATGCGAGGTGGAAATGGCGGCCAACACGCCGGGAGCCACCGGGCGTGAGGTCGTTGCGGGGGAAGCCAGGGTCGACATGGACACAGTCAGGTTGGGGGCGAGCCACGCATGCTACGGTTGCACCTCCCTCCCTTCTGCCGCGTTCTGGTCATGGACTATCGCAAAAAGGACATCCCCTGCCCGGTCCGCGAAACCGCTCCCTGGCGGGAGGTGCCGATACAACGGCCGGTGACCTGCCGTGCCCGCCATTACCAGGCCGGCACCCATATCTCGCCGCACAAGCACCGCCGTCACCAGTTGGTCTATGCACAGTCCGGGTTGATGGTGGTGCGCTCGGAGGTCGGCCGCTGGGTAGTGCCTTCCACCCGTGCGATCTGGGTACCTGCAGGCATTGCCCATGCGGTGGACTGCATTGCCGAGGTGCACATGCGCAGCCTGTATGTGGAGCCGGAGTTCGCGCCACACCTGCCTGCCGAAGCCTTCGCGATACAGGTGGCCCCCCTGCTGCGCGAACTGCTGCTGGCTGCCAGCTTGATCGAGGGTCCACACGAGGACGACAGCCGCGATGGCCGTGTGGTGCGCCTGCTGCTGGACGAACTGCGACGGATGGATGCGCTGCCGCTGCACCTGCCGGAACCGTCCGATCCCCGCCTGCTGAAGATCTGCCTGCATATCCAGAAGCATCCTGCGGACGACGCAACCCTGCAGGACTGGGCGCAGGCACTGGCGGTGGACGTGAAAACCATCCAGCGCCATTTCGCCAGCGAACTGGGCATGACCTTCGGCCAGTGGCGGCAGCAGGCGCGGCTGCTGGCAGCGATGGAACGGCTGGCGCTCGGCGACAAGGTCATCGATGTCGCACTGGCGATGGGCTACGACAGCCCGAGTGCATTCACCAGCATGTTCAAGCGCCAGCTCGGGCAGACCCCGGCGGCGTTTTTCCGGTAGCGCCGGGCCATGCCCGACGGCGGCAGTGCGGCACCACAAACGAAAACGCCGGGCATGGCCCGGCGCTACCGCTCAACGTTTCCGTTGAAGACTCAGGACGTCATCCGGTCCCAGAAGCCCTTCACGCCATCGATGAAGGTCGCCGACTTCGGCGAGTGCTTGCGCGCATCTTCACCGTTGAAGGTCGCTTCGAACTGCTCCAGCAGCTTGCGCTGGTCGTTGGTGAGGTTGACCGGGGTCTCCACCACCACGCGGCAGTACAGGTCGCCTTCGCTGCGGCTGCGCACCGAACGTACGCCCTTGCCGCGCAGGCGGAACAGCTTGCCGGTCTGGGTCTCGGCCGGGATGCGGATTTCCGCTTCACCGCCGAGGGTTGCCACGCGCACGGTGTCGCCCAGCGCGGCCTGCGAGATGCGGATCGGCACTTCGCAGTGCAGGTCGTCGCCATCGCGCTGGAAGATCGCGTGCTCGCGTACCCGCACTTCCACGTACAGATCGCCCGGCGGTGTACCGGCCGGACCGGCCTCGCCTTCGCCCGACAAACGGATGCGGTCGCCGGTATCCACGCCCGCCGGCACCTTCACCGACAGCACCTTGTCTTCCTCGACACGGCCGTTGCCATGGCAGGTCTTGCAGGGCTTGGCGATGATCTGGCCGCGGCCGCCGCAGTTGTGGCAGGCCTGCTGCATGGCGAAGATGCCGCGCTGGATGCGCACCTGGCCGCGACCATGGCAGACGTTGCAGGTCTCGACCTTGCCGTCTTCGGAGCCGCTACCATCGCAGTCACCGCATTCGGCCAGGGTTGGAATCTCGATGCGGCGCTCGACGCCACGCACCGCTTCTTCCAGGTCCAGCTCCATCACGTAACCGATATCGGCACCACGACGGGCCTGGCGCGGGCCACCGCCGCCTGCACCACCAAAGATGTTGCCGAAGATGTCGCCGAAAATATCGTTCATGTCCGGGCCGCCCGGACCGCCGCCACCGCCCATGCCGTGCTCGAACGCGGCGTGGCCGTGGCTGTCGTACATGCGGCGCTTGTTGCCGTCGGACAGCACTTCGTAGGCTTCCTTGCACTCCTTGAAGGAGGCTTCGGCCGCCGCATCACCCGGGTTGCGGTCCGGGTGGAACTTCATCGCGCAACGGCGGTAGGCCTTCTTCAGCTCTTCGTCGTTGGCAGTGCGGGCAACGCCCAGCACTTCGTAGTAATCGCGCTTGCTCATATCGTGGATCGCATTCCGGAAAGTCGGGATTCGTCAAAGCGGAAGAGCGGAACCAGGTCCGCTCTTGCGTCGGGCGCCCCGACACGCCAGAGGGCGGCCAGGACCCTGATACGACAACGGGACGCTGGCAGGCAGCGTCCCGCGTCGGTCCGGATCAGGACTTCTTGTCGTCCTTGACTTCGGTGAACTCGGCATCCACCACGTCATCCTGCGCCTTGCCCGCATTGCCGGCGTCGGCGCCCGGGGCGGCACCGCCCTGCTCGGCCGAAGCGGCGGCGAACAGCGACTGGCCAGCTTCCTCCAGCACCTTCGACTTGGCTTCGATCTGTGCCTTGTCGTCACCCTTCATCGCGGTTTCCAGGTCGGCCAGGGCCGCTTCCACCTTGCCGATGACATCGCCGCCAACCTTGCTGCCGTGCTCGGTGATGGCGCTGCGGGTGCCGTGGATCAGGGCGTCGGCCTGGTTGCGGGCCTGCACCAGTTCCTGGAACTTCTTGTCTTCTTCGCGGTTGGCTTCCGCGTCGGCGACCATGCGCGCGATCTCTTCCTCGGACAGGCCCGAACCGGCCTTGATCTCGACCTTCTGTTCCTTGTTGGTCTTCTTGTCCTTGGCCGACACGTGCAGGATGCCGTTGGCGTCGATGTCGAAGGACACTTCCACCTGCGGCAGGCCGCGCGGGGCCGGCTCGATGCCGGACAGGTCGAACTTGGCCAGCGACTTGTTGAAGCGGGCCTGCTCGCGCTCACCCTGCAGCACGTGCACGGTCACGGCCGACTGGTTGTCCTCGGCGGTGGAGAACACCTGCGAGGCCTTGGTCGGGATGGTGGTGTTCTTCTCGATGATCTTGGTGAACACACCACCCATGGTTTCGATACCCAGCGACAGCGGGGTCACGTCCAGCAGCAGCACGTCCTTGACGTCGCCGCCCAGCACGCCGCCCTGGATCGCAGCACCCAGTGCCACGGCTTCGTCCGGGTTGACGTCCTTGCGCGGTTCCTTGCCGAAGAACTCGGTCACCGCCTGCTGCACCTTCGGCATGCGGGTCTGGCCGCCGACCAGGATCACTTCGCTGATGTCGCTCGAACGCAGGCCGGCATCGTTCAGGGCGACGCGGCACGGCTCGATCGACTTCTTGATCAGTTCTTCCACCAGCGACTCCAGCTTGGCGCGGGTCAGCTTGATGTTCAGGTGCTTCGGGCCCGACGCGTCAGCGGTGACGTACGGCAGGTTCACTTCGGTCTGCTGGGCGCTGGACAGCTCGATCTTGGCGCGCTCGGCAGCATCCTTCAGGCGCTGCAGGGCCAGCGGATCCTTGCGCAGGTCGATGCCCTGGTCCTTGTTGAACTCTTCAACCAGGTACTCGATGACGCGGTTGTCGAAATCTTCGCCGCCCAGGAAAGTGTCACCGTTGGTGGCCAGCACTTCGAACTGCTTTTCACCATCGACGTTGGCGATCTCGATCACCGAAACGTCGAAGGTGCCGCCGCCCAGGTCGTACACCACGATCTTGCGATCCTTGTTGTCGCCCTTGTCCAGGCCATAGGCCAGCGCGGCCGCGGTCGGCTCGTTGATGATGCGCTTGACGTCCAGGCCGGCGATGCGACCCGCGTCCTTGGTTGCCTGGCGCTGGCTGTCGTTGAAGTAGGCCGGCACGGTGATGACCGCTTCGGTGACCTTCTCACCGAGGAAGTCCTCGGCGGTCTTCTTCATCTTCTCCAGCACCTTGGCCGAGATTTCCTGCGGCGCCATCTTCTTGGCATCGCTGGTGGCCACCCAGGCATCGCCATTGTCATGGGCCAGGATGCTGTACGGGACGTGCGCGATGTCCTTCTGCACTTCGGCGTCGGTGAACTTGCGGCCGATCAGGCGCTTCACCGCGTAGAAGGTGTTCTTGGGGTTGGTGACGGCCTGGCGCTTGGCCGAGGCGCCCACCAGGACTTCGCCGTCCTTGGTGTAGGCGACGATCGACGGGGTGGTGCGATCGCCTTCCGAATTTTCGATGACGCGGGCCTTGCCGCCGTCCATGATCGCCACGCACGAGTTGGTGGTGCCGAGGTCGATACCAATGATCTTGCCCATGGGGGAGACTCCTTGAAGGATGTTGTTTTTGTCAGTCCGGCCGTTCGGCCGGTGGATGAATGGGATGTGGGGGAGGCTCGTGGAACATTCAAGCCATCCCCCGAACGCTGTGTTTCCGGTTGTCCGGCGCGTTCAGCGTCGGGTCGGGCGCGGTTCGTGCCCGCCTCCCGGCGCCGCGGGGGTCAGTCAGCCGCCACCACCACCAGCGCCGGCCGCAGCAGGCGCTCGTTGAGCAGGTAGCCCTTCTGGAACACGGTCACCACGCTGCCCGGGGCGGCACCCGGAGTCGGCACCTGGCTGATGGCCTGGTGATGCTCCGGATTGAACGGCTGGCCGGTCGGGTCCAGCAGGACCAGGCCGTTGTCGCCGGCGACCTTCAGCAGCTGCCGGTAGGTCAGCTCCAGGCCTTCACGCAGCGGATGGGCATCATCGCCGGCGGCCTTCAGGCCGGCATCCAGGCTGTCGAACACCGGCAGCAGCTCGCCCAGCAGCTTCTCGTTGGCGAACTTGCGGGCCTGCTCGATGTCGCGGGCAACGCGCTTGCGCTGGTTCTCGAGGTCGGCGCGTTCGCGCAATACATCGGCCTTGACCTGCTCAAGCTCGGCGCGCAGGCGCTCCACTTCGTCGTTCGCGCCGGCGGCGGCGGCCGCATCGGCGGCACTCTGCTGGGATTCGATATCTGGATGTTCGTGGTTCATGTCTGGGTCCCTGGCGGTCAATCTCCGCCTCCACCCACCCTAGTGTGGGCGGGATGCTGCGTTTCAAGCGTCGGATGTTCCGGGAGTACGCCCGGCCGGTGAAAAGGCCGCGCCGAGCACATCGGCGGTGGCCTGGACCAGCGGGATCATGCGGTCGTAGGCCATCCGCTTGGGCCCGATCACGCCCAGCACGCCCAGCACCTGGCCATTGGCGGTGTATGGGGCGGTGACCAGCGAGACGCCCTGCAGCGGCATCATCCCTGTCTCCTCACCGATGAAGATGCGCACGCCCGGGGCCTGGATGGTGCGCTCCAGCAGCTGCAGGATCTCGCGTTTGCTGGAAAACAGCTCGAACAGCTCACGCAGTCGCTCCAGGTCGGACAGGTCCTGTACTCCCATCAGCCGGGTCTGGCCGGCCACCAGCATGTCGTCGGCCGGCGGCTGCAGGGCCTGCTCGGCCAGCTCGATGCTGTGCGCCAGCAGCTGCTCCAGCTCCGAGCGGGCGTCGCGCAGCTCCAGCAGCAGGCGGGTACGGATCTCGGCCATTGGCAGGCCGGCGAAATGGGCATTGAGGTAGTTGGCGACCTGCTCCAGCTGGCCTGGCGCGAAGTCCTGACGGGTCTCGATGACCCGGTTCTGCACCTCGTTGTCGGCGAACACCAGGATCGCCAGCACCCGGCGTCCGTCCAGCGCCACGAAATCGATCTGGCGGAAGGCGAACTGCTCGCGTCGTGGCGCGCTGACCACGCCGACGAAATGGCTCATCGCCGACAGCAGTTCCGAGGCGCTGCCGAGCAGGGCCTGGGTGCTGCCGCCGCCCGCCAGCTCCTGACGCAGGCGGGCCAGCTCGCCCTCACCCGGTGGCTGCATCTGCAGCAGGCTGTCGACGAACACCCGGTAGCCATGCGCGGTCGGGACACGCCCGGCCGAGGTATGCGGCGACGCCAGCAGCCCCAGGTCTTCGAGGTCGCCAAGGATGTTGCGGATGGTGGCCGGGCTGACCTCCAGGCCGGCCACGCGCGCCAGCGTCTGCGAGCCGACCGGCTCGCCGTCCTGGATGTAACGCGCGATCAGCGTGCGCAGCAGATGGCGCGCACGCGGGGCAAGCTGGTCGGGAGAACCGTGCATGGAATCAACCTGTGAGACACGGACACTAGATAATGGCGGCGCATCACCTTGGCAAGTCATTGGACCTCCCTCGCCCACGTGCTAGCGTTGCGCGGCTGCTGATACCCCTTACCCATGCTCAGACATCTTTCGATCAAGGATTTTGCCGTCGTCCGCGCCACCGAACTGGAGTTCGGGCCCGGCATGACGGTCGTTTCAGGCGAGACCGGCGCCGGCAAGTCGCTGATGGTCGACGCCCTGGGCTTCCTGTCCGGCCTGCGCGCCGACAGTGGCGTGGTCCGCCACGGTGCCGCGCGCGCCGAGCTTTCCGCCGAATTCGCGCTGGACCAGCTGCAGGCCGCGCGCCAATGGCTGGCCGACAACGAGCTGGACGATGAGGAACAGTGCCAGCTGCGGCGGGTGATCCGCGCCGATGGCGGTTCACGTTCGTGGATCAACGGCCGCCCGGTGACGCTGGCACAGCTGGCAGACCTGGCCGGATTGCTGGTCGAAATCCATGGCCAGCATGAGCAGCAGGCCCTGCTGACGCGTCCGTCGCAGCTGGCCCTGCTCGACGCCTATGCCGGCAACGAGGACGAGCGCCGCCAGGTGCGCCGTGCCGCTGCCGCCTGGCAGACGCTGGTCGACGAATCACTTGCCCTGTCGCAACAGGGCGACGTCAGTGACCGTATCGGCTTCCTTGAACACCAGCTGCGCGAGCTCGACCGCGAGGACCTTGAGCCGGAGTCGATCGCCGCACTCGGCGCCAGCCACCGCCGCCAGGCCCATGCCAGCGCGTTGCTGAGTGCCTGCCAGGCCGCCAGCAACCAGCTCAACGGCGACGACGGCAGTTCCGCGCTGGACCTGCTGCAACAGGTCCGCCACGAGCTGTCGCGGCTGATCGAGCACGACCCGCGCCTGGGCGAGGTGGACGGCCTGATCGAGAACGCCTCGATCCAGCTGCACGAAGCCCTGTCGCTGCTGGACCGGGTGCACGACGACCTCGACGCCGACCCCGAACAGTTCGAGGAGAACGAGCGCCGCCTCGGCCGACTGCACGACCTGGCCCGCAAGCACCGCGTGCCGATGGACGAGCTCGGCGCGCAGCGCGAGCGCATGCATGCCGAAGTGGAACAGCTGCGCGGCGCCGACGAGCGCCTGCAGCGCCTGGCCGGCGAGATCGACAAGGCCGTCGCCGCCTGGCGCGTACAGGCCGACGTGCTGTCCGCCAGCCGCCGCAGCGCTGCTGCCGAACTGTCGGCCACCACCACCGGCATCATTGCCGAGCTGGGCATGGGCGGCGGCCAGTTCCTGATCGAGCTGGAGCCGCAGGACGCCGGCAAGCCCGATCCGCAGGGTGCCGAACGCGTGGAATTCCTGGTCGCGGCCAACGCCGGCCAACCGCCGCGCGCGCTGCGCAAGGTGGCCTCCGGCGGTGAACTGTCGCGCATCTCGCTGGCCATCGAAGTGGCCGCGCTGGACCTGGATGCGGTGCCGACCATGGTGTTCGACGAAGTCGACTCGGGCATCGGCGGTGCGGTGGCCGACATCGTCGGGCAGAAGCTGCGCGCGCTGGGCGAGAAGCGCCAGGTGCTGTGCGTGACCCACCTGCCGCAGGTCGCCTCGAAGGGCCATGCGCACTACCGGGTCAGCAAGGCGCCGGTGGAAGGCATGACCCAGAGCGCAGTGGAGAAGCTGGACAGCAAGGCACGCGAAGAAGAACTGGCGCGCATGCTGGGCGGCGTGGAAGTGAGCAAGGAAGCGCGCGCCGCCGCGCGCAAGCTGCTGCAGGTCTGAGGCCCGCTTTTGTAGCGTCGGGCCATGCTCGACTTCCGCACGGTAGTGCCGGCCGCTGGCCGGCAACCCAATACAACACAGGTGAACGAAGATCGTGAGGTTGCCGGCCAGCGGCCGGCACTACCCCCGTGGCCGCGCCAGATCCACCGTTTCCACCAGGAAATCGAGGAACGCGCGTACGCGTAGCGGCAGGTAACCGCCCTGCCCCAGGAACACTGCGTGCACCTCTTCGAGGTCACCGGGATTGGCCTCTTCCAGCACCGGCAACAGGCGTCCGGCAGCGATGTCCTCCTGCACCTGATAGGTCGCCAGCCGCGCCAGGCCCAGGCCCCCCAGCACCAGCTGACGCAGTGCGTTGCCGTTGCTGGCGCGTGCATTGCCGCTGGGCAGCAACATCCGCTCACGACCATCCTGCAGCAGCGGCCAGCCCTGCATCGCACGCGCATGACCGATGTCCAGACGGTTGTGCGACTGCAGCTCCTCGGGGGTGCGCGGCAGGCCGTGCCGCTGCGCATAGGCCGGTGCGGCCACGATCATCATCCGCGTTGCGCCCAGCCGTCGTGCCACCAGGCTGGAACTCTTCAGCGGGCCGGCGCGCACCGCCACGTCGGTTCTCTGCTCGAGCAGATCGATCACCTCGTCGTTCAAGGTCAGATCGACGCCCACCTGCGGGTTGCGCTCGAGGAACGCCGGCAGCAGCGGCAACAGGAAATGCTGGCCGAACGGCACGTTGGAATTGACCCGCAGCCGTCCGCGCGGCTCGGCATGCGCGCTGGCGCAACGCTCGGCCTCCTCCAGGTCGGCCAGCACGCGCAGGCCACGCTCGTAGAACGCGCAGCCCTCCGGGGTCAGCTGCAGCTGGCGGGTGGAACGCTGCAGCAGGCGCGTGCCCAGCCGTTGCTCCAGCCGTGCCACCAGCTTGCTGACTGCCGACGGCGTCATATCCAGCGTACGCGCGGCGGCGGAAAAGCCACCGGTCTCGATCACCCGCACGAACACTTCCAGTTCGCCGGATCGGTTGATGTCGGGTCGTGCCATGACTATGAATGCAGTTCACAGATGATTGTCCATGCGCAGTCTAGTTCACAGGCTACTGCGGATTCACCATGGCCGCCCCCCCCATTCTGGACCGCCCGATGAACCGCTTCAGCCAGCTCACCGCCGCCGCGTTGATCGCCCTGTCCGGCGCTGCCAGCGCCGCCCCGCCCCCACTGTGGGTCGCCAGCTGGCAGGCCAGCCCGCAACGGGTGTGGGACGCGGGTTTCCTGTTTCCCACCCTGATTCCGGCCGTGCTGCATGACCAGACCTTCCGCCAGACCGCGCGTATCAGCCTGGGCGGCCCTCGGCTGCGGGTTCGGCTGAGCAATGCCTATGGCACCCAGCCGTTGCGAATCGGAGCGGCGAGCGTGGCGGCACAGGCAGGCGCAACGCCGCAGCCACTCCGTTTCGACGGTCAGCCCAGCGTGCTGATCGATCCCGGCCAGGAACGGCTGAGCGATCCACTACCACTGGCCACGGATGACCGCCAGGCGCTGCAGGTCAGCGTCTTCGTGCCGGGGCCGACGCCGCTGCAGACGTTCCATTGGGAAGGCCGCCAGACCAGTTGGATTGCGCCCGGCGACCAGAGCCAAGCCCAGGCACTGAGCGGGGCCAGCAGCACCACTGCCCGCCTGTTCCTGACAGGCATCGAGGTCGAGGCGGCGGCCAGCGCGCGCAGCGTGGTGGTGATCGGCGATTCAATCACCGACGGCGCTACCGCCAGCCTCGACCAGGACCAGCGCTGGACCGACCATCTGGCGGCGCGCCTGGCACCGCAAGGCGTGGCCGTGGTCAACGCCGGCATCTCCGGTGGCCGGTTGCTGCGCGACGGGATGGGGGACGCCGCCCTCAGTCGCTTCCAGCGTGACGCGCTGGACCAAGCCGGCGTGGCCAGCGTGATCGTGCTGATCGGCATCAACGACATCAGCTGGCCCGGCACCGCGTTCGCCCGTAACCAGGCCCGGCCAACGCTGCCCGAGCTGCAGGCCGGCTATCGCGCCTTGGCCGAGCAGGCCCATGACCGGGGCCTGCGCATCCTGGGTTCGACCCTGGCGCCGTTCGCTGGCGCCCTGCCCGGCACGCCGCTGGACGACTACTACCTGCCGGAAAAAGAAGCGCTGCGCCAGCAACTCAATGCCTGGCTGCGTACCGGGAGCCCGTTCGACGCGGTGATCGATCTGGATGCCGCCCTGCGCGAGCCGGCGGATCCGTCACGGATGGCTGCCGCCTATGACTCCGGCGACCACCTGCATCCGGGCGATGCAGGCAACAAGGCGATGGCCGAGGCGGTGGATCTGGACGCCTTGCTGGGCAGCCCGGGGTCAGAGCCCTTTCCTGGTGGAAAAGGGATCTGACCCCACGGGGCCGGCCGGGGTCGGATCTCCTTCCCGCAGGGAAAGGGCGCTGACCCCATCAACGAAAAACCCCGGGCAAGCCCGGGGTCTTGTCGCATCCAGCTAGCCGGAACGGCTTACTTGCGCTTCTTGCGCACGTACAGCACCAGCGAGTGCTCTTCCAGCTCGTAGCCGTGGTCGGCTGCGATCTTGCGCTGCAGCTCCTCGATCTCGTGGCTTTCGAACTCGATGATCTTGCCGCTGTCCACGTCGACCATGTGGTCATGGTGGCCACCACGGTCCAGCTCGTAGACGGCCTGGCCGCCTTCGAAATTGTGCTTGAGCACGAGGCCGGCAGCCTCGAACTGGGTCAGCACCCGGTACACCGTGGCAAGGCCGATCTCGTCGCCGTGCTCGAGGAGCTGGCGGTAGATATCTTCGGCGGTCATGTGGTGCTGGGCGTTGCGCTGCTCGAGCAGCGCCAGGATCCGCATCCGCGGATGGGTCACCTTCAGGCCGACTTTACGCAGGTCGTGGGTTTCCATAGGTCTCCGTTCATTGGCGATTTAGCGCCAGCTGCCTCGGATTGGGTCGCGGTGGCACGCCGGGAGTGTATCATCGGTTTGATTTCCCCAACCGCCAGTCCCGATGCGCAATCTCCTGTTGGTCGCCGCCGTCGCCCTGTCCACCACCGGGTGCGGCATCATCTACAAGCAACCCATCTATCAGGGCAACCTGATCCGGGAAGATGCCGTGGCCAAGCTGCAGGTCGGGCAAAGCAAGCAGCAGGTCACCGCGCTGCTGGGCACCCCGTCCATTCCCGACCCGTTCCATGCGCAGCGCTGGGACTACACCGCCAGCCAGCGCGTGAACCGCCTGGGCCGTACCGAGGTGAAGAACTTCACCGTGTTCTTCGAGAACGACAACGTGACCCGTTGGGAAGGCGAGTATTTCCCGGGCAACGACAAGGCCCTGGCCCAGCAGACCGTCCGCCAGTTCGGCCGCAACCTGCCGAAGGACAAGAAGAAGAAGGGCCGCTGAGGCCCCCTGCCCGTCCACGCGGACGGGTTGCGGGAATCAACCGCCGAGCGCGCGACGCCGGCGGTTGTCCTTGGGGTCGGCCAGCAGCGGGCGTAGCAGCTCGATGCGGTCGCCATCCAGCAGTACCTGCTGCGGGCGCGCCAGTACGCCGTGCACGGCCACGGCCGGGCATCCAGCACTGCCTTCCAACGCGGCAGCGACAATGGCTTCAGCCACGGTGGCGCCCTCTTCCAGCTGCAGCCGGCGCGAGAGCACCTGTCGCGGCCAGGCCAGCACCACCTCGACCTCGATCATCGTTCAGGCCTCGTCGGCGACGCGGACGAAGTCGTTGACCATGCGGTCGGCCAGCCCCTGGAAGCCGATCGCCAATGCCGGGCCAAGCAGCCGCGAGCTGGGCTCGAACTCCAGGGTCAGGGTCACCTTGCAGGCATCCTCGGCCAGCACATGGAATTCCCAGCGGCCGTGCAGTTGCTTGAACGGACCGTCACGCAGCTGCATGTCGATGCTGTGCGGGCGCTGCAGGGTGTTTTCGGTCTGGAACCAGGTACTGAACGAGCCCAGGCCCAGGTCCAAGCGCGCGACAAGGCGGTCCTCGCCCTGCTCCAGGATCTGGGCAGCCGAGCACCAGCGGAAGCGGCGCGGATAAGCCTGGACATCGTTGACCAGGTCGAACATGCGTGCGGCCGAATGTTCGACCAGGGCGCTGCGGCGGATAGTTGGCATGAATACAGGACGTTTCGGCAATCGACCGGGCGGGCCCGAATCGGAGACAATACGGAAATGAGCAAGAACAGCGTCAAGGATAAAGCAAAGAGCGCGACGGCCAACAAAACCATCGCGTTGAACAAGCGTGCCCGCCACGAGTACCACATCGAGGAGCGCTTCGAAGCCGGCCTGGCCCTGCAGGGCTGGGAGGTGAAGTCGATCCGTGCTGGCCGCGGCAACATCGTCGACGCCTATGCCTACGTCAAGGATGGTGAGATCTTCCTGATCGGCGCGCAGATCACCCCGTTGATCCAGGCCTCGACCCATGTGGTGGCCAATGACCGGCGCGAGCGCAAGCTGCTGCTGCACCGGAGCGAGATCGACAAGCTGGTGGGCAAGGTCGAGCGCGATGGCTACACGATCGTGCCGACGGCGATGTACTGGAGCAAGAACAAGATCAAGCTGGAAGTGGCGCTGGCCAAGGGCAAGCAGACCCACGACAAGCGCGATGCCGCCAAGGATCGTGACTGGGCGATCGAGAAGCAGCGTGTGATGCGTCGCGGCAACCGCGACGCGTAAGGCGTCTGCGCATCCCCCTGTAGAGTCGAGCCATGCTCGACTGCCTTGGCTTTCTGTAGAGCCGAGCCATGCTCGGCTTCGGCAAGAAAAGCAGTCGAGCATCGCTCGACTCTACAAAAGGCGGGTCACCCCGCCAGCATGCCCTGCCTGCGCATCCGCGGCGCCAGCGCCGCATGCATCACCGCCAGGTGCATCACCACGGCCAGTTCCGGCGCGTAGCGGTCATCACCCGCCCGCCACTTCCGGGCCAGTTCAGCCGCATCAGCCGGCAATAGCGCCAGCAACTGGGCGTCATCCAGCGAATCAGCCGCACCCTGCAGCTGCCGGGCCATCTGCCGCGACTGCCACACATGCACACCGATACTGAGGCTGGCCAGCGACATCAGGACCACGGCCAGCCCGTGTTCGAACCACTGCGACAGCACCTCCGGCCCCCACAGCAGGGCGGCCAGCACCGCCAGCGCCGGCAAGCGCCAGCCCAGCCAATGGAACCGGCCCCGCTGCGACCAATGCACCACCACCGCACTGGCCACCAACGCGGCGGCGGCGGTAGCCGGCAGCTCGGTCAGCCAGGTGGCCGCCAGCAGCACCGTCAGCACCGCCCAGACCCAGCCCGGCGGCACAGCGCGTCTCTGGTAATCGGCGCCGACCGGCCCGACCAGCTGCCGCAGGCTGCGTTGTTGGCTTGCATCGGTCACCCACAGTCTCCGTGTCTGTCCTGGCCCGGATGGTCGTTGCCAGTGTGTCGCAAATTCGTGCCCACGAAGTTAGCAATCCGCTATGACAGGTGCTCTACAACAAGTTGCGGATTGACAAGGCGCGTGGGCGGCGGCCGCGCTCACCCCGCTGACAGATCCTTGCTGAGGAACACCCTGCACGTACCGGGCGGATTGCACGGCACTTCACCGAATACGGTCCAGCCATGCTTCACATAGAAGTCCGGCGCCTGGAAGCTGATGGTGTAAAGCACACCGGAGCGGCAACCCCGCCGCCGTGCCTCGTCTTCCGCAGCCTTCAGCACACGCGAGCCCAGCCCGCTGCCGCGGTATGCCGGTGGCAGATGGAACAGATCGACAAACCACAGGCCCAGCGACGTTCGCCCTGTGAGGCCCCCTACCACCTTGCCGCTGGCTGGATCGGTAACCAGTACCGCCAGCGCGCGTCGATCGGCATACCCTGCAGCCTCCAGATTGAACTGGTCCAGGCCACTGCCAATCAGGTCCAGCGCCTCGTTGCTGGGTTCATCCGTTACAGCGATTTCAAGCGACATCGGATCCGTCCATAAGCTGCATATCCGGGATCCTGATCCTATCAACCCTGCGTGCACCCGGCGCAGCGCCCAACGCTATTTCACCTTGGCGTCAGCACAGACAGATGCCGCTGCATCCAACAGCGGGCCGGCCTCCAGGCGTGGCGCAGGACCTGTTGCCGGGAACGCTGCCGCGAGCGCCTTCGCTGCCTGGTCTGCATGGGGCTGGATGTACCAGGACGACTCCGGCGACAGCGTGTCACCGCGCACCTCCTGCTCGAACCGGTACTGGCCCCAGTAGATCGCCAGCGGTTCCTCCAGTGCATTCAATGGGTTGCGCAGCGTCAGCGCGGCGGGACACAACGCCGTAAAGGCTTCGGCCAACGCCTTTCGTTGCGCCGGCGGCTGCCCGGCTGAAAGAAAGTGGCTGTACTCGTGCATCACGATCGGTGCCCAGTCTTCCTCGGCATCGAACATCGAGAACAGAAAAATGTATCCGTCCCGCAGCTTGGCCTGGGTCTGCGTCGCATCCGGCCACCAGAGGAAACGCACCTGGAAGGTGGCTGGCGCATCCACCCTGAAGAACGCCTGCATCTGCGCTGCAAGCCCGCCGACCGGGTCGGATGCCAGCTGCCGTGCGAGTTCGCGCTTCTGCGCGTTGAATGGCGCCTGCCCTGCCAGCAGCTGGCGTGCATGCGGGGCGAAGCGCGCGTAATACCGCCGCAGCAAGGCCTGGTCATGGTGGTCCTGGCCGGCAATTGCAGCCTTGACGGCTACGTCGAACGATTCTGCCGCCAGGAAATGGTTGGCGAACGGATCGCCGTCGCGGGTGTCTGCACCTGCGAACACCCGCTCGGCTGCCGCGGCCATTACCTCGTGATCCCGCGCCAGTGGTGACGTGCGCTGGCGGAATGCTGCATAGGCAGCCAACAACGCGCGGTCCTGCTCGTCCAGGCCGAAGCGCCGCTGCCACTCCTGCTGGTAGACCGAAGCGGTGTATCCCGGCAGCCAATCAGGCAGGTTGTCGAGCAGGTTGAACAGGTCCAGCGATGGACTGTAAGCCACCTCCACCGTCGCCTGCGGCGATTCGACCGCTACGACGGGCCATGCCTGCATTGCCAGAACGGCCGCGGCGAGCGCCCGCGCCCATCCCAGTCGCATCTTGCCGGAGCTGACGGAAACGACCATGGGAGGCCCGTGGAGTGACGTCAGGAAATTCGAGCATGCCTCCCCGGGGATGGCAACGTGCCAAGCGGCAGGGGCACGAGACCACCCCGCGCGTGACTGTTCAGGAAGATTGCCGTACCATTCGCAGCGTTAGGCAGGCTCCTGGGCGACTTTAGGTCAACCTGGAACCTGAAAGCCTTGCAAGACTTGAAGAAACCGGGGGTGCATTGGTTTCGACGGGGGTTGTGAAGTCGCCTGGCGCATGCCGAGGGGGTAGCTTTCCTCGTAAATCCAGCTGCAAAACTCTAGTTGCCAACGACGACAACTACGCTCCGGTCGCTCTCGCAGCCTAAAAACTGCGGTGCGTGACCTTCTGCCGACTTAGGCGGAGCCTCGAAACTGCTTGTGTCCATGCTCGCAGCGTAGAGTCATTATCATGGAATCGCGCTGGGCGGCTGCCTGTCAGTCCGGCACTAGAACACAACAGGCTGGTTCCCGGGTGCGCTTTGCACACCGTGCTGCTCGGGGATGAGATTCAACGGTGAGCTAAGCATGTAGTGCTGGGGATGGAGTGCCTTCGGACGGCGGTTCAATTCCGCCCACCTCCACCAATACCGGGTCCGCAAGGGTCCACGAAAAGCCGGAATCCCTCGTCAAATAAGGGGTTCCGGCTTTTTCGTTGGCCCTGCTTCCCTGTCATAACCTTTGAAAATCGCCGGCGCCAGGAAAAGACCTTGCGATGGGCGGCCCTGAGCAGCGTTGACTGCTACTGCACAACCGACCCAGTGGAAGGCCGTGGCGGCGTCACTGGCCGCTGCACCTGCTGTGACACGTGCTCCAGCGGTGGTGGCGATATCCTGGCTGCCTCGCCGAACATGAACACCATCATCTTCTCGACCTGCGCCGGCCATGGGCTTTCCTCCACCGGCAGCCACGGTAACCCAGCGATACGATCCTGGTCGGCAACTGCACGCAGACCCTGCCGTCTACTCCTGTCAATCCGCCACAACTCGCCAAGCCGCGTACATCCGCAGGCAGTCACAGAAGCTGAGATCCAGATCCAGTAGAGTCCTTGGGTCACACGACGTGACCCTACAACTGAAAGGACATCAGATGAAGCGCATCGCACTGTTTGTGGGCCTGACCGTGGGCCTGGCACTGGGGCAAGCCTCTGCTGCTACGCCCGGATCCAGTTATCTGCAGCTCGCTGCTGATCAGCGGGTACAGCCCGGCACATCAACCCTGCTGTCGAGTGTCGTCGAGCTGAGCGCACCGGGCTGGGTATACGTACAGTCGGACGGGCGTTACTTCCCCGGTGGCAACTCCGCCGCCAATGCCTACATCACCATCAACGGCGAGATCGTCTCCAACGACAGCTACATCGACTGGCGGCAGTCGACGTCGGCCCAACAGCATTCGTTCAACGTCATCGGTGCCAAGTACCTGCCTGCCGGCCGGCATACGGTCAACCTGGCCGGGCAGGCCATCGGTTCGGCCGTGAACTTCGGATCCGCCAGCAACCTCTCCGTACTGGTCACCGCTGCAGGCTCAGTCACCAACAGCCGCCTTCCGAGCGATACCGCGCAGCTGGATTTCAATACCGCCGGCAGCCCGGAGGGAATGGCATTGCAGGCCAAGGACCGCAAGCTGCTGTTGACCGCCCAGGCAGGCAATCCTGGCGGCCCCATCGTAGCCATGGCCTCAGGCCGTGCGTTCGCGTGGGGAAACTATGGCGATGGCATGCTGGGCATTTTCCTGAACGAGCAGGAGCCCGGCATCGATTCGATGACCTGGTCGATCAATGACATCTTCACGGGTGCCGAAACGCAGGCGCCGTTCTATTCACAGGGCCTGTTCGTCAATCCGCCGGCTTACAGCAGCGTCAGCTTCGCCGCATCCGAATCGCCTTACTACCAGCCGCAGGACGCCAATACCAACAACGTGAAGTACAAGTTCGGCGCCAATTCACGACTGGTGACGCTGTCCAACGGTTTTGGCGTGGTCGGCAAGGGATTGAATCCTGGATTCAACTACGCCGCCGCAGGTCCCTACCGCCGCTTCGCCTATGTCTGCGTCGGGACCAATGGATTCGCGCCGGACTGTCCATCGGTGGGCTCACAGGTGGTCATCGGCGAGGGCCAGGTCTGCATCCCGCAGGGGCACAACGGTGTCGTGCTGTTCTCTACCAAGTCACGCGTGCAGGGAGATCCGAACGACGGTGGCGGCAGCGTGTTCCTGTTCCTGAAGATCGATGGCCAGCAGGTCGGAAGCCTCGGTACACAACAGCTGGGTTCCAAGCCGGACGCCGTGAGCACCCGAACCATTTCAGCCAGCTACATGAGTGCGGGAACCTCCGCACTGGGAACCGGCTGCCACACCGTGCAGGCCGTGGCACAGGTGCTCGGGGATTTCCGCCACATGTCGCTCAATGCTGACATGCCTCTGGTCTGGTTCGACTGACCATCACCTTGCATGAGGCCGGTGGCGGGATTCCTCCCCGCCACCGGATATCTTCCAGCCGACTCCCACGCTTGTCGAAGGCCCTGCCATGAAAGCCATCCTCACTGCCTCCCTGTTCCTGGCCACGTGGGCTGCAGGCCCTGCTGCCTGCGCCGCCGCACCCGCCATCGCCCCACCCGGCACCGCCACGCTGGAAGCCCTGCTCGCCTGCAAAGCCGGTTCGAACTTCAGTGAGGCCGAGGCGATCGACGCACTGCAGGCAGCCGGCCTGGCTAAAAAGCCGGGCGGTACGTTCGAGCCTGAGAGCTCGCCGGTTGCCCTGTTCGGCGGCACCGTCAGCAGCGCCGATGTGAACGTGGCCGCGGGTGAAAAGAGCATCTTCGTGTACTTGAACGGTGTCGATTCGCAGCGCTTGGCCAAGGCCTGGTCGGTAACCACGGTCAACGAGCACGCCAACACCGAAGCGTCCTCCTACGTGAAGGCCATCGACAAGCGCCACACCCTGCACGTCATCGCCGGCGACGACTACGAAGGTTATTCGGCGGCGGTGAAGTGCCAGATCACTCCGTAACGGCGCAGGTCTACAGCCAGCGCCGCACGCGTTGGCGGAAGCCTGCATAGGCCTCGGGAAAGCGGGCCGACAGTGCCCGCTCTTCCGGCACGATCTGCAAGCGGGTGATGTAGATCACGAACAGCGGCACGGCCAGCAGCGCGGTCAGGTTCTGCAGGTACAGCATCGCACCGGCCAGGACGGTCGCCTGGCCCAGATACATCGGATTGCGCGTGTAGCGATACACCCCGTGCGTGACCAGCGCGCTCGACGCCGAGGGACGCAGCGGGTTCACCGTGGTATGCGCACGCTGGAAGGCCAGCTTCGGCAGCAGGTTCAGCGCCAGGCCGATGGCCATCACCCCGCCCGCCAGCAGCGCCGGCATCGGTAGTGGCAACACCGTGCCCGGCCACAGGCGGCTGGCCAGGTAACCGGCAGCGGCACACAGCAGCATCACCAGCGGTGGTGGAATACGGGTTTCAAGCCACCGCATCGCAGTCCCTGCATCACCCCATTCACCCCAGTGTCACACGGAAATGCCTGAATCGCCCGGGTGGCGGTGCTTTGGCCAGACAAACCGACCGCCCGGTATCTTCCGCTTTGACAGGCCTGTCGTTAGAGTGTCGCCACCGCGCAGGAGGATCGTATGGCAACCACGGGCTTGGGCTTCATCGGCCGCACGACCCTCATCATCACCGTGCTGCTCACCCTCGGTGGCTGCGCGACGCTGCGCCAGTTCGGACCGTCGGTGCAGGTGGCCTCGGTCACGCCCGGCCAGTACATCGCGCTCAAGCGCGGTGACATCCTCACCACCGGCAAGCTCAGCTCGGCAACTACGGAAACCCTGCGCGTGGCCGGCCTCGACGAAGGCGTCTGCGCCAAGCCTGGCCTACCCTGCATCGAAGCGATGGAAGCCACCATCCTGGTGCGCGAGGAGGACAAGCGCTCGAGCCTGGCCGAGTTGTGGCTGCAGTACGCCATGACCCTGCCCGCACCGAAACGCGAGTACTCCGCCTCGGGCCGGGCCAAGACCACCATCACCGAACTGGACGCCGACTTCCAGCCGCGCCTGGATGCCTGGATGCAGGTCGCGCGGCAGGCTTACGGGTATCTGTTCTTCACCGAGCGCACCGCCAACCAGCGTGGCTTCGAAGATCGCCAGACCCAGGTGCGTGACTATTACAACCTGGCCGTGCAGGAAGCCTCGGTGCAGCTGTACAACGCCTATGCCACCGGCCGCGTGCACAGTGAAGCCAGCCATTTCCAGCTCGGCCGCTGGACCTTTGTGCTGGCCCCATCAGGCGAAGCTTCGCCACTGGACACGCGTACCCCCACCGAGCTGGTGCCCGCCGCGTCACTGTCGTTCACCGGCACGCTGCGCAGCGTGCACCGCCGCGATGGCTTCGGCGCGGAGCTGGTGGCGGTGATGGATGATCCAGCCAATGCCAGCGCGACGCCAACTACGACCTCTACTTCTACCGTGGCGACGGCAGCGACGCCACGCAGTTGGAGCGAGATGCCCTCGCCGTCGATGACAGTGCTGCTGCGCTTCTCCGGAAAGAACCTGTGGGAAGTGCTGCACGACGACGAGCCGGAACTGGAGATCCACGATCCCTACCAGGTCACCGAAGTCACCCTGCACGGACAGGAAGTGCCGCTGGCGGCGAACTTCACCGCTGGCTACGCACTGTGGCTGGCACGCTCGAACTTCAGCCACCAGTCGCTTCGCTCGCTGTTCGGCGGCAAGGGCGGCATCGATACGCCGCATCTGTACATGATGCAACCGTATGATCCGAACCGTCGCGTGCTGCTGATGATCCACGGCCTGGCCAGCAGTCCGGAAGCCTGGGTCAACGTCGCCAACGAACTGATGCGCGACGAGGAGATCCGCCAGGATTTCCAGATCTGGCAGTTCTACTACCCGACCAACATGCCGATCGCGATGAGCCACGATGCGATGCGTCATACGCTGGCCGAAGTCTTCCAGCACTTCGACCCCAGCGGCAAGGCGCAGGCCTCGCATGACATGGTGCTGGTCGGGCACAGCATGGGCGGCGTGATTGCGCGGCTGATGATCTCCTCTTCAGGCGACCACCTGGTCGATACCCTGCTGGCCACTGCACAGATGACGCCGGCGCAGCAGGAACTGCTGCGTACCAAGGGCGCGCCGGTGTTGACCTTCCTGCCGGAACCGGAAGTATCGCGCGTGGTGTTCATCGCCACACCGCACCGCGGTACCGATGTGGCAAGCACCCGCCTGGGCCGCTGGATCGGCCGCCTGGTTCGGCTGCCGCTGACCGTATTGGAAGACGTGGCCACCATCGCCAACGACGGCAAGATCGATCGCAATGACGGCAAGCACGGCTACCAGATGAACAGCATCCAGAACCTGGACAAGGACGATCCCTTCGTGCGCGCCGTGGCCGACCTGCCAATGGCGCCGAAGGTGCACTACCACTCGATCATCGCCCGCGCCAAGGCCGACGGCCCGCTGGATAAGACCGACGATGGGTTGGTGCCGTACTGGAGCTCGCACCTGCCGCATGCGGTTTCGGAAAAGGTGATCGTGTCCGGGCACAGCGTGCAGGAGGCAACCCCGGCAATCGTCGAACTGCGGCGGATCCTGCACGAGGACATGCAGGAGCACGGTGCCGCGGCGAACTAGCGCTACCGGGACGCCACCACGGCGTGTGGGCTGCCCTCATTTCAACAGGACAAGGCAACGGAATGCATATCAAGGACATCATCGGCCTGATCGGCCTGCGCGGTTCCGATCCGGCGCTGGCCGCCTGGTTCGCGCAGCACGGACTGGCATCTCCACCTGCCACGATCACCGCCAACCAGGGCCAGAAGTCGGCCAGGGACAAGGCACATGGCATGGAGTACCACTTTGCCTTCGACATCATCCATGATCGCTTCTACCCACCGCGGGAGGCCAAGCGCGGGAGCTGGGCGAGCCATCTGAAGTCGGTCACCCTGTATTCCCATCGGCCGCGGAACGCTCCTGCCGTGCCCGCAGGATTCTGGAGTGGATACGTCGGACCGGAGGCATCGCTTCAGGATTGCCTGGACGGGTTCGACGGCCAGATGCAGGACTTCGGTGACACGGCCTACTTTGAGAAAGTGCTCGCTGACGATGTGCAGATGAAGCTCTGGTTCGATCAGCGCCGCCAGCACGTGCAGGAGCTGCAGATCAATCTGGTCGAGGACCGCCAGTTCATCGGCCATCACGATTTCGACCCGGACAACGAACACAACACGTTCAAGCAGGCCTCGACCCTGCTGGTGCGCTGGCTGTTCGAACGCGGGCATCTGAAGCTCACCGATGCCCTCCGGGCCGCGGGACCGGGTGAGGACCATGAAGCCATCCTCCATTTCACCAAGCAGCGCCTCCACAATCACATCTGGAAGAGCCAGGTGCAGGATGACCCTTCCCTGCATGCTGTGCTGGCACATTCGCAGACCACGCGCCCGCTGATCCTCAAGGACGGTACCCGGTTGCCGCTGTATGCGCCGTGGATGCTGCTGAAGGCTGCTGATTGCTGGGACGCTCACCAGGCGCTGTACAGCGACGACGCCCTGCCGGACTGGAGCGAACGCCTGACGGCCTTCGAACGCTCGGTGACGTTGGATGCGGCGCAGCAGCAGGCGTTCCTGTCTGCGCTGGATGAAGCCTATCGCTGCGTGAAGTCGGCGCAGGGGGCCGCCTGAGGCCTGCGCGCCGCCACGGGAGCCCGCGGCGCTTGAGGGAATTCCCTCATCGCGCGTGCGCAGCGGCCCTTCTATGCTGGCCACACATTCCCGCAGGAGGTCCGCATGAACACGCAAGAGCCCAGCCGCCAGCCCAGCCCTGATCCGGCCGAGCGCGATGCCTTCTTCCCTTCCCCGTACTCGCTGTCGCAGTTCACTTCGGCGAAGAGTGACCTGTCCGGCGCCGACTACCCGGATGCGCGCCGCGATGGCCGCTGGAAGGTGCTGATGATCGCCGCCGACGAGCGCTATCTGCCGACCGCCAACGGCCATCTTTTCTCCACCGGCAACCACCCGGTGGAAACCCTGCTGCCGATGTACCACCTCGACAAAGCCGGCTTCGACATCGATGTAGCCACGCTTTCGGGCAACGCCGCCAAGTTCGAGTGGTGGGCATTCCCGCGCGAGGACAAGGAGATCGGCGGACTGTATGAGCGCTATGAAGAACGCTTCCGCCAGCCGCTGCAGCTGGACGACGTGGTGGCCGGCCTCGGTCCCGATTCGGACTACGCAGCGGTATTCATCCCCGGTGGCCATGGCGCGTTGATCGGCCTGCCGGAAAGCCGCGCGGTGAAGGCCACCCTGCAGTGGGCGATGGCCCAGCAACGCCACATCATCACCCTCTGCCACGGACCTGCTGCGTTGCTGGCCGCGGGCGTCGACGAAGCCGATGGCGGCTCGCTGTTCCGTGGCTATCGTATCTGTGCCTTCCCCGATGCAATGGACCGGCAGACACCCGACATCGGCTACATGCCGGGGCAGCTGCAGTGGTTCTTCGGTGAACGGCTGGCGCAGCAGGGTGTGCAGATCGTCAACGAGGGTATCGATGGCAGCGTCCTGCAGGACCGCCTGCTACTGACCGGCGACAGCCCGCTGGCCGGCAACGCGCTGGGCAAGCTGGCTGCACGCACCCTGCTCGACACTCTGGCCGGGCGCTGATCCCGATGGCCGAGCTGGTGCAGGCGCTGCTGGGGCTTGAACGCGCCGACTCGTTGACCGAGGTAGGCGCAATACTGCGCAGTGTCGCCGCACCGCTTGGCTACGACCGTGTGCTGGTGTTCGCCACCGGCACCGGGCTGGAGCGCGACGCGCAGCGCGTGTACTGGATAGAGGGCGACTGGCTCGGCGATGGCAGCGATACCGACCTCGCCCGCTACCTGCATACCTGCCCGGTCAACCGCCACGTGCTGGACAGTGATGCGCCGTTCTTCTGGAGCAAGCGCCAGGGTGCGCGCGGCGAGCGCTACCAGGTGGTGAAGCAGCCACGTGGCGATGGCCTGCACGGTCTGCAGGTGCCGGTGTTCGGCACCACGGGTCTGGAGGGGGCGATCAGCTTCGCCGGGGCCGCGGTCGATGCATCCGCACGCGCGCGCCTGCTGCTGGAGGCTGTTGCGACCGCAGCATTCCGCACGGCGCGACGATTGGCCGAAGCCCCCGCCGAACTGCCAGTCGGCGCACTGAGCGCGCGCGAACGCGAAGTGCTGCGTTGGGTTGCCGCGGGCCGGCGCCAAGCAGAGATCGCCGCCACGCTGGGGTTGTCTGCACGCACCGTGGAAAACCACCTGCGGCGCGCGCGCCAGCGCCTGGGCGTGGCGACCACCGCGCAGGCGGTACGCGCTGCCAGCCGTCGCGGCGAGATCGAGGACTGATCCTGGCAAGGCACTTCCTGCGGTGGGGTTCACGTGTTACACACGCCATGCGCATGTGCGCGATTGCAGAAAGCAAGGATGATGCTTATGAAACTGCAACTGGCCGCGATGGCCGCTCTGGTAGTGGCAACTGCGACCCTGGCCCCGGTGGCGGACGCCCGTCCCGGTGGAGGCGGCCCAGAGAACACGAACTGCGTTCCAGTGAAAATGGGGCCCTACTACCATCAGCGCTGTGAAGTAACGTACTTCGACGAGAACGGCGAACCTTACGTCCGCGTGTACTGGATTGACCAGAATGGCCAGTGGTACCTCCCGGCCGACTGAGCGACTGTATGTCCAATTCACCGGGTGGGCGTCCATCGCCCGCCCGGTCTGCACGGCTGCAGCTGCGGGCTTCAAGCGCGACGCGGCGTCAGCGTGCCGATGAAATCGACGGGAATCGCGAACCCTTCCAGCTGCATCCACGGGGCCGGCTGATCCTGTACCTGCAGCTCGAAATCACGCGTCACCAGCGCACAGAACAACAGCAGCTGTGCATGGCCGACCGCGCTGCCGATGCACGCACGGGAAGAAAAACCGAACGGGACGTAGGCCCCCTTGTTCGGCTGCCGGCGCTCGGGCAACCAGCGGTCCGGATCGAAGCTGTCAGGCGACTGCCAGTAGTCCGGCGAATGGTGCTGGAAGTACGACGACAACTCATAGGCACCTCCCTTGCGGATGCAGACCCCGTCAATATCGATGTCATGCGACGCCGGGCGATGCAGGGCGAACAGCCCAGGCCACAGTCGCAACGTTTCCTTCACGAATCGCGATGTGCACGGCAGCGACTTGATCGGCAGCGCATACAGTTCGTCCAGGCTGAGCGCCGAGGTTTCCTCGCGGATCCGTGCATGCCACTGCGGGAAGCGATGCATGGCATACAGCAGGCTGGCGGCGGTGATGCCCGGCAACCCCGACATGCCAGCCAGTACCATGGACACCAGGTAAGCCACGCGATCCACACCCACCCGCTGTACCAACGGCAGCAGGGATTGCAGGAAATCCTCGCGCGGCTGCGTCTCGCGTGACCGGCGGCGGATATGGCGTGACACCGTGCGAGCCGCGCGGCGGGAAAGGTGGAAATCAATGACGCGCCGCCAGAACGAGAAGTTCTGCAGCACGATCGCGTTGTAGCGGGTCTTCTGCTCGCCGATGAGCGCATCGACATCGGATCGGCTGAGGCCGTCGATCAGCAATGGCAGCAACGACTGCGAGATCGTCCACCAGCTCAGCGCGCTCAGGTCGTGCGGGCGGCCTGCGCGCTCGGTGAGGAAACCCTGCATTCGTGCAAACAGTGAACGCATGTGCGCAGGACTGGCCAGGCGCCCGGCCTGTTCGCTCAACAACGCACGCACCTCGCGCCATGCAACCGGATCCTTTGAACCGCGCAGGCCAAGAAAATCGATCAACGAATCCGGCACGGTATGCTGGTCGGTATTGGCCTTGTCGATCTTTACCGCCAATGCCGGGTCGAAGATGCCAACCACATCATTCTGGAACCGCAGTACCGGTCCTTCGCGCCGCACCCGCTCAAGCAGGTCGTTGATGGACACGACTTCCGCATCCGCTGCACGCTCATCCATGCCCCGCTCCTGAGGCCAGGGATGGCCACCGGCCATCCCTGGCGATGTGTCATCGAATACGTGGAGTCCTTCCGCTCAGAAGATGTTCCAGTAGCGGTACTTGGAACGGATGCACTGCGTGGAATTGTCCGAACGCAGGTTCAGCGATACCTGAAGAGCGCGAATCAATCGTGTCATGGCACAGCTCCTTGTCGATCCATTGTGGGTTGCTGTTGCGGGTGCCGGAATCAACGGCCCGGCAGCGCCGTTCTAGCACGCGAACCCGCGCAGGCAGGTCAATACGCCGTCAACGTTGACCTGAATACGCTGGGGACAGCCAGCGGATACCGCCAGTGCGGGCACAACCGGGAACCGGCAATCCATGCGATGCTCCGTGAAACCGTTTTCATGGAATGGAGGGATTCCACGATGTTGTTGCGTTTCCATCGCCCTGCGCTGTGTGCGCTGCTGGCACTAGCTCTGCCTGCCGTCGCCTGGGCTGCCACACCTGCGCCACTGAAAGTGATGTCGTTCAATGTCCGCACCCCGGCCGATACCGAGCCCGGCAAACGCTGGCCCGACCGCCGTGATGCGATGGTCAAGGTCATCCTCGATGCACACCCGGCAGTGATCGGCACCCAGGAGCTGGTGAAGGAACAGGCCGACTACCTGTCCGAGCACCTGCCCGGCTACCGCTGGTTCGGCGAAGGCCGCCGTGGTGGCAGCGGCGACGAGCACATGGGCGTGTTCTACGACAGCAAGGTGCTGACCATCGAGGAGTCAGGCAACTTCTGGCTGTCCGATACGCCCGACGTGCCCGGCAGCATCAGCTGGGGCAACCTGTATCCGCGCATGGTCACCTGGGCCGTATTCCGGCGCCTTGATGATGACCGTCGTTTCTACTTCATGGACACCCACCTGCCCTACCGCGACGAAGATGAGCCGCGCCGGGTCAAGGGTGCCGAACTGATCGGCAAACGCCTGGCATCGCTGCCGGCCGACCTGCCGGTGGTGCTGACCGGAGACTTCAACAGCGAGCCCGGCGGGGATACCTACAAAGCGTTCTCCCGCGTGCTGCAGGACACCCGTCCCCAGGTGAAGGCGCCGCAGGGCCCACGCCTGACCTTCCATGACTTCACCGGCAAGGCCACCTCACAGCTGGATTGGGTGCTGGTGCGTGGTTTCCATGCGCGCAGCTTCCTCACCGATGACCGGCGCATCGACGGCGTACTGCCATCCGATCATTTCCCGCTGGTGGTCGAGCTGGACTGGCCAGCGCGCTGAACCCGCGCGGCAGCCGCAGCTACGGTGGCGGCTGCCGCGACAACAACCGATACAACGCCTGATGCTGGTTGCGTGCCTGGCAGATGCGCGCGCCGATCGCCAGGAACACGGCAACTCCGATCAGGCCAAGGCCCAGCATCTGATCGGGCAAGCGCAGGAACCCGATCGCAGCGGCCGTCGTCGCCAGTACCAGCAACACCACGACCGCTACCGACAGCCCGGCGCCAGGCGGCCCCGGATCGCCGAACAACATCCGCCGGGTATCCCGTTTACCGTCGACCATCACCTGTCCTCCCAAGAGCCTGCCCCACTAGTTACACGGCGGACACGGCTTTCGGCAGAGTCAGAAACGTCACGACTGTGACCAGGTGCACGGCTGCACCGTGCCAGCCCATCGCCGGCCCTGAAGAAGAAAGGGACGGAAGCCTTCGCGTCCGTCCCCTCCCCTTTACTGCACCTGCGCCACACTCGGCTGTTGAGGTGATTGGCCCCAACCGCCCAGCGCCTTGTACACACCCACTACGCTGACATTGACCTCGGCTTCGGCCGCGGCCAACGCATCATCAGCGGACAGCTGGGTGCGCTGTGCATCCAGCAGGGTCAGGAAGTCCTCCGAACCCTCGCGGTAGCGGATCTGCGCCAGCGACTCGGCACGCCGTGCCGCCTGCGCCTGCTCGACCACGATGGCCAGGCGCGCCTGCTGCTTGGAGTAGCGGGTCAGCGCGTTCTCGGTGTCTTCCAGTGCCAGCAGCACGGCCTGTTCGTATTGCGCGGCGACACCTTCAGCCTCGGCCTTGCTTGCACGCAGGCGTGCACGCACGGTGCCGAAGTCGAACGCCGCCCAGCTCAACGACGGGGTCAGCGACCAGGCTTTGTTGTTGCCGTTGACCAGCCCGCTGGCGTCACCGCCGAGGAAGCCGACGAAACCGGACAGCGACAGCCGCGGGAACAGATCGGCAGTGGCCACGCCCACACGTGCGGTCGCCGCCGCCAGGCGACGCTCGGCCACGCGCACGTCGGCACGCTGGCGCAGCAGCTCGCGGGTATCACCCAGCGGCAACGCCTTGGCGAATGCCGGCACTTCGTGCGGCGCAAGCATGGCGGTCAGCGTTTCCGGACGCTGGCCCAGCAGAACCGCCAGGCGGTTGCGCGACTGCGTTTCGGCCACTTCCAGCAGCGGAATGTCGGCCTCGATGGCCTTCAGCCGGGCACGACTGCTCTGCACGTCCAGTTCGCTGCCGGCGCCCAGTTCCCAGCGCGCCTCGGTCAGCTTCTGCGTTTCGCGCAGATTGACGAGAGTGTGCTGGGCCACGGCGATGCGCTTCTGCGTGCCGCGCAGTTCGAAGTAGTTGCGAGCCACTTCGGCGGCGACCAGCACCTGTGCGTCGGCCAGGTTGGCCTGCTCGGCATCGAGGTCGGCACGCGCGGCTTCTGCAGCACGGCGCTTGCGGCCGAACAGATCCAGCTCCCAGCCCGCATCGAAGCCGAGCTGGTAGCTTTCACTGAACACCCGCTGCCCACCCAGCTGCGGATCGGGTTGCTTGCGGCGATCGTAGCTGCCGCCTGCGGTGACATGCGGCGCCTGGTCGAAGCGGCTCTCGACGAACACCGCACGGGCCTGGCTGACGCGGGCCACGGCCACACGCAGGTCCAGGTTGTCCGACAGTGCGCCATGCACCAGCTCTTCCAGCACCGGATCATCGAACTGCGCCCACCAGCTGGCGACCGGCGAAGTGGTGCTGAATACCGGCTGCTGCGCACCCTGCAGCACCACCGGTTCCTGCACCGGCGCCTTGTAGTTCGGTCCGACGCTGACACAGCCTGCCAGCACCAGGCTGGAGACGGCCATCGCCAACGTGCGGATCACCATGGCAGCACCTCACCCAGGTAGGTGAAGCTGCCGTTCGGACCTTCATGGCCGATCAGTGCCATCTGCACGCTGGAGCGCGCGCCTTCGCTGATCTCGATCTCGCCGTGGCCGCCGTTCATATCGGTTTTCACGTAACCCGGATGCACGGTATTGACCTTGATCTGGGTGCTGCGCAGTTCATGGGCCAGCGCCAGCGTCCAGCTGTTTACCGCTGCCTTGGAGGCGTTGTACGCGGGGATCTTGAAATCGTAGATGCCCGAGGTCGGATCAGCGTGCAGGGTCTGCGAGCCGAGCATGCTCGATACGTTGACGATGCGCCCGGACTTGGCCTGCCTGACCAGCGGCAGGAAGGCCTGGGTCACCGCGACCAGTGCGTACACGTTGGTGTCGAAGGTGCGCTTCCAGGTATCCAGCGACTGTTCGGACGGCGCCTGTGCCGGGTTCTCGATCATGATGCCGGCGTTGTTGACCAGGATATCCAGGCGCCCGTGGCGCTGGCGTACCTGCTCGACCGCTTCGGCGATGCTGGCCGCGTCGGTCACGTCCAGCTGGATGGCTTCCACCGGCAGGCCCTCGGCCTGCAGCTTCAGTGCCTGCTCGACGGCGGTCTCGCGCTTGCGGCCGGCCAGCAGCGTGTGCACACCGGCCTGGGCCAGCTGGCGCACGGTCTCGGCGCCGATGCCGCGGGTAGCGCCGGTAACCAGCGCGATCTTGTTCTGATGGGAGTTCATGGATTCATGCCTTGTGAGGGGGGAAGCCGCCGCCGGCCAGTGACCGGCGGCGACGGGGTTCCATGTCAGTGATGAATGGTCGGCTCGCCGTGCTGCACCAGCTTGCCACCGCCATTGCGGGTGACGAACTTGCGCAGGGCCACGTAGAAGACCGGCGTCAGGAACAGGCCGAACAGGGTCACGCCCAGCATGCCGGCGAACACGGTGATACCGGTCACCGAGCGCACTTCAGCGCCCGCACCATGCGACAGCACCAGCGGCACCGTGCCGGCGATGAACGCGATGGAGGTCATCACGATCGGGCGCAGACGCAGGCGGCAGGCTTCCAGTGCCGATTCAACGATGCCCTTGCCGCCCATCTCCAGCTCTCTGGCGAATTCGACGATCAGGATCGCGTTCTTGCACGCCAGGCCCATCAACACCACCAGGCCGACCTGCACGAACACGTTGTTGTCACCGCCGGTCAGCCACACGCCGAACAGCGCGGACAACAGGGTCATCGGCACGATCAGGATCACCGCCAGCGGCAGCGACCAGCTCTCGTACAGCGCGGCCAGCACCAGGAAGGCCAGCATGATCGCCACCGGGAACACGATGAAGGCCGCCTTGCCCTGGGTCGCCTGCTGGTAGCTCAGGTCGGTCCATTCGGTGGTCATGCCTACCGGCAGCACCTTGCCGGCGATCTCGGTCAGCTTGTTCATCGCCTCGGCCGAAGACAGCAGGCGCGGGTCGGCTTCACCGGCCAGGTCCGCCGCCGGGTAGCCGTTGAAGCGCAGCACCGGGTCCGGGCCGAAGGTCTGCTTGATGGTGACCATCGAACCGATCGGCACCATCTCGCCACGGTCGTTGCGGGTACGCAGCTTGCCGATGTCCTCGACGCTCTCGCGGAACGGGCCGTCGGCCTGGGCGATCACCTGCCAGGTACGACCGAACTGGTTGAAGTCGTTGACGTAGGCCGAACCGAGATAGGTCTGCAGCGTGTCGAACAGCTCGGTGAGCTGCACGCCCTGCGCCTTGGCCTTGACGCGGTCCACTTCAGCATCCAGCTGCGGCACGTTGGCCTGGTAACTGCTGATCGGGAAGGCCATGCCCGGGGTCTGCGCGACGGTACCCTGCATCGCCTGCACGGCGTTCTGCAGCGCGCCGTAACCCAGGTTGCCACGGTCCTCGATGAACATCTGGTAGCCGTTGCCGTTGCCCAGGCCGAGGATCGGCGGCGGCATCATCGCGAACGCGAAGCCCTCCTGCAGGCCGGCGATCTTCTGGTTGATCTCGGCATTGATCTGCGCGGCGGTACGGCCATGACGCTCGGCGAACGGCTTGAGCGGAATGAATGCCACACCGGTATTCGGGGTATTGGTGAACTGCAGCGCGTTCAGGCCCGGGAACGAAATGGTGTGGGCCACGCCATCGGTTTCCTGGGCGATCTTGGCAACCTTGCGCAGCATTTCATCGGTACGCGCGATCGACGAACCTTCCGGCAGCTTCACGCCCGCGATCAGGTACAGCTTGTCCTGGGTCGGGATGAAGCCCGGCGGCACCAGCTTGAAGATCACGCCGGTACCGACCAGCAGGATCGCGTAGACCACGAACACCGCACCGCGACGGCCGAGGATCTTCGACACGCCACGCTCGTACTTCTCCGAGCTGGACTTGAAGAAGCGGTTGAACGGACGGAACACCCAGCCGAACAGGCGGTCGATGATCCGGGTCGGAGCGTCCTTGGCCGCGTCATGCGGCTTCAACAGGCGCGCGGCCAGGGCCGGCGACAGGGTCAGCGAATTGATCGCCGAGATCACCGTGGAAATGGCGATGGTGACCGCGAACTGCTTGTAGAACTGGCCGGTGACACCGGACAGGAACGCCATCGGCACGAACACGGCACACAGCACCAGCGCGATCGCCACGATCGGGCCGGACACCTCACGCATGGCCTGGTGTGCCGCCGCAGTGGGCGACAGGCCTTCCTCGATGTTGCGCTCGACGTTCTCCACCACCACGATCGCGTCGTCGACCACGATGCCGATCGCCAGCACCAGGCCGAACAGGCTCAGCGTATTGATCGAGAAGCCCAGCAGGTACAGCGCGGCGAAGGTACCCACCACCGACACCGGCACCGCAATCAACGGGATGATCGAAGCACGCCAGGTCTGCAGGAACAGGATCACCACCAGCACCACCAGGGCGATGGCTTCCAGCAGCGTGGAGACCACGGCCTTGATCGAGTCGCGCACGAAGATGGTGGTGTCATACACCGCTTCGTACTTCACGTCGGCCGGCATGGTCTTCTGCATCTCGTCCATCGTCGAGATGACCTGGTCACGGATCTCCAGTGCATTGGCACCCGGCGACTGGAAGATACCGATACCCACCGCGTTCTTGCCGTCCAGCTGCGAGCGCAGGGTGTAGTCACCGGCGCCCAGTTCCAGGCGGGCCACGTCGGCCAGGCGCACGATCTCGCCATCCACACCGCTCTTGAGCACGATGTCGCCGAATTCCTTCTCGGACTTGAGGCGGCCCTGGGCATTGATCAGGGTCAGGAACTGGCTGTTCGGCAGCGGTTCGGCGCCGAGCTGGCCGGCCGAGACCTGCACGTTCTGCTCGCGCATGGCGCGCACCACGTCACTGGCGGTCAGGCCGCGCGATGCGACCTTGTCCGGGTCCAGCCAGGCACGCATGGCGTAGTCGCCACCACCGAAGATCTGCGCATCACCCACGCCCGGAATACGCGCCAGCGCATCCTTGACGTGCAGGCGGGCGTAGTTGCGCAGGTACAGGGTGTCGTACTTGCCTTGCGGCGAGGTCAGGTGCACCACCATCAGGAAGGTCGGCGACTGCTTCTGCGTGGTCACGCCCTGCCGGCGCACGTCCTCGGGCAGGCGCGCCTGCGCCTGCGCCACGCGGTTCTGCACCTTCACCGCGGCCGCGTCCGGGTCGGTGCCCGGGCGGAAGGTGACGGTCATCTGCAGCACGCCGTCGGAACCGGCAACCGACTTCAGGTACATCATGCCTTCGACGCCGTTGATTGCTTCTTCAAGCGGCGTGGCAACGGTCTCGGCAATGACCTTGGGGTTGGCGCCCGGATACACCGTGCGCACCACCACCGACGGCGGCACCACTTCCGGGTACTCGCTGATCGGCAGGATGGGAATTGTGATCAGGCCTGCGGCGAAGATCACGATCGACAGCACCGCCGCGAAGATCGGCCTGTCGATGAAGAAACGGGAAAAGTCCATGGAGGAATTCCTGGAAAAGGCGTTCGGCGGGCAACAGCCACCCTGCCCCTCGCCGATATGACGAAGGCAGGGAAGGCTGCCGCTGGCGCCGGCAGCTAAGCGGGGACGCGGTTCAGTGGTTCAGTGCAGCGGTGGCATCGCGACCCGGTGCCGGCGGCGCAGCCTGCGGCTGCATCGCCACGGCCTTGGCCTGCACCGGCATGCCCGGCATGAAGACCTTCTGCACGCCGTCGATGATCACCTTGTCGCCGGCCGCCAGGCCGTGTTCGACGATGCGCAGGCCGTCGGCGGTGCGACCGAGCTGGATGTCACGGCGCTGGGCCTTGCCATCCTTGTCGACCACGTACACGTACTTGCGGTCCTGGTCGGTCAGCACCGCCTTGTCGTCGATCAGCAGGGCCTGGAACTGGCCGCTGCCGAGCAGTTGCACACGGGCGAACAGGCCCGGGGTGAACTGGCGGTCGGCATTGTCCAGCAGTGCACGGACGCGGATGGTGCCGGTGCTGCGGGCCACCTGGTTGTCGAGGAAGTCGACCTTGCCCGAATGTGGGTAGCCCTCTTCACCGGACAGGCCGACCTTCACCGGCAGATCGCTGTCACGCTCGCTCGGGCGTTCGCCCTTGCGTGCCATCTGTGCGTAGCGCAGGAAGGTGCTTTCGTCGGCATCGAAGTAGACGAACACGGTATCCAGCGACACCAGCGTGGTCAGCACGCTGGCGCTGTCGCCGGCGGTGACCAGGTTGCCGGCGGTAACCATCGCGCGGCCGGCACGGCCGTCGATCGGGGCCCGCACCTTGGTGAACTCCAGGTTGAGGCGAGCGGCATCCAGCGCCGCCTGCGCCGCCTGCACGGCCGCACCGGACTGGTCGGCCGCAGCGCGACGCTGCTCGGCCGTCTCGGTGGAAATGGCCTGCTGCTCGGACAGCCGCTTGGCACGCTCGGACTCGCTGCGGGCCAGGGTGGCCTGGGTGCGAGCGCGGGCCAGTTCGGCAGCAGCGCGGTCGTACTCGGCCTGGTAGCTGCGCGCGTCGATGGTGAAGAGCACTTCGCCCTTCTTCACTTCCTGGCCTTCGACGTAGTTGACCTTGTCGATGTAGCCGGACACGCGCGGGCGAAGTTCAACGCTCTGCACCGCCTCGACGCGGCCGCTGAACTCGTCCCACTGGCTGACCTGCTTGACCAGGACCGGCGCGGCACTGACCTGCGGCGGCGGCGGTGCGCCCGCTTCTTCGGCGTGGCCGCCGCTGCAGGCCGCAAGCACGGCTGCGGCGAGGATCGACACGCCGACCATCGCGATGCGATGGCCGAAACGATGTGGGGTGGTATTGGGGGAAGTCATGGCATGCATCCGTACGGAGGGGTGGTACAGCTAGATGAGAACGTGTTGCAAAAACGGGCGGCGTATCCTGCGACCTCAACCAAGGTCGAGGTCAAGCAACGCCTGCGGTATCGCGCCACAAAGGTGGAATTTCCAGGTGCAGCAGGCCACGCGGCAGTTCGGCATCACTGCTGTCACAACGGACGACGGCGCGGTTGTCGCGGCATCCATCCAGCAGCGAGACCACGCGGCGGCCGACCAGCAGCGAGCTCGGCCACTCGATGCAGGCATTGGCCGCGTTGGCCGGGGTACACACCGGGCTGCAGACTTCCAGCATCTGCGCGCGCACGCCGATCGCCTGCGCTTCCTGGTGCACCACCTGCGCGTACATGCGCATCGCGGCAGCCGTGATCGAGCTTTCGCCGTAACCGGCCCATGGCTTCACGGCGGCCGGGCTGCCGATCATCACGTAGCGACGTGCGTGCACGTTCTCCTGCAGCAACGGCAGCAGGTGGCGCACCGCGTGCACGTGCGGCATCAGGTCAGCCTGCAGCGCGCCGAGCAGTTCATTGCCATTGCGATCGACCACGCGGCCACGCCGGTAAGGACCGCCCATGGCCGCGATCACGGCAGCCAGCGGGCGCGGCCGCTGCGCGACGCGCTCAGCCAGCGCGCGCGCCGAACCATCGTCGCTGAGCGAGCCGAGCAGCGTTTCCAGGCCTGGCTCATCGGCGAACTGCTCATGCAGCGCCGCCAGTCGGCCCGGATCGCGGCCAACCACCAGCACCGGGCTACCGGCTTCCAACAGTGCGCCAACCACGCCCTGACCCACGGCACCGGTGCCGCCGAGAACCAGAACTTCGGGCGTCAGCATCCCATTCACGGGACATTTCCTCCCAAATCCGGGATAGTCCCAATTCGGCGCAGTCGGTCGCCCTTGTGTGGGACCAGGCGGATGGCACCGCCACGCTGCTGACGCATGGGCGCGGTAAACTCACGGAAGTCCTTGTGAACCAAGGAACTCGGGCGGACTTCAACGGTCATTGCCAGGTCCAGGGTGCTCTGGCCGGCGTTCCGGAGACGGGCAAGAATGTTGCGCAGGCTCATGGCGGACGGGCTCCAAATAACGAATGGCGCCACGATAGACCTCAAACCTTTACTTGATTAGTCCTGATTAAGGGGAATAATCATCCCGCTCCCGGTCCAATCGTTCTGTCACGATTGTCCCATCCCCGACGTCCAGGATCCCCGACCATGTCCCACGATCTCAACGAGACGCTGATCTTCGTCAAAGTGGTCGAGCAAGGCAGTTTCATTGCCGCTGCCAAATCGCTCGGCCTACCCAAGACCACGGTCAGCCGCAAGGTGCAGGAACTGGAGACGCGCCTGGGTGCGCGCCTGCTGCACCGGACCACGCGCCGCCTTGGCCTGACCGAAGCCGGCTCGATCTACCACGAACACTGCCAGCGCATCGCGCGCGAACTGGAAGAAGCCGAGAGCGCGGTCAGCCAGCTGCAGTCCGGCCCACGCGGCTGGCTGCGCTTCACCGTGCCCTACTCGATCGGCATCACCTGGATCGCACCACTACTGGGCCAGTTCCATGCGCAGTACCCGGAGATCCGCCTCGACATGCATATGGGCAACGAGAAGCTGGACCTGATTGCCGGCGAAGCCGATCTGGCTTTGCGCGTGGGTGCCCTGCCCGATTCCAACCTGGTGGCACGCAAGCTCGGCAGCCTGCGCACGCAGGTGTTCGCCAGCCCGGCCTACATCGAACGCTATGGTGAGCCGCTGCATCCGGAAGAGCTGCAGTTCCATCGCATCCTGGCGATGCGCAAGCCGTACCACACCGGCAACTCGCCGCGCTTCACCTGGCAGCTGGGCGAGAACGGTGGCGAGCTGCGTGACTTCCCGGTCACGCCGCTGATGACCGCCAACGACATGTCCGCGCTCAATGGTGCGCTGGTGTGTGGCGAAGGCCTGCTGCTGACCGGCGACGTGATGGCCAAGCCGTTCGTCGAATCAGGCATGGTGCGCCGCGTTCTGGCTGGCTGGACCGGGCCGGAGGTGGACTTCAATGCCGTGTTCGCCGGCGGCCGCCTGGTCTCGCCGAAGGTGCGTGCATTCGTCGACTTCCTGGTCGAGAAGCTCAACTTCGACGCGAACTACATGCTGGCCCAGTGCCCGGGCGCGAAACTGGCGCAGCAGCAGCGGGAAAAGGAAGACGCCGCGCTGGAAAGCAGCGGCAAGCGGATTCTGGAGAAGGTGGCCGCTTCGGCGGCATGACCGGACGCATCCACGCACGGCATGGATCTATCCGGCGCGCGGTGCAGCTCCATGTAGAGTCGAGCCATGCTCGACTGCTGTTGGAACGGCGCCGACCTTGGTCGGCGCCGTTCGGAGAAGCCGCAACCGGAAGCGCTATCGGCGTGCCGAGCAACGCTCGGTACCCACAAAAATGCCGCCTGCAAGGGCGGCATTTTCGTTCCGGCCGATGGCCGGACCGGCTCAAGCAATAACGCGTAGCGTTATTGCTTGAGCGGAATCACACGAATCTCGACGCGGCGGTTCTTGGCGCGGCCGGCATCGGTGCTGTTGTCGGCAATCGGGTAGGACTTGCCTGCGCCCAGGGTTTCGATGCGCACGCTCTGCACACCTTGGCCGACCAGGTACTGCGCGACCGAGTCGGCGCGTTCCTTGGACAGGCGGTTGTTCACTGCGTCACTGCCGATGCTGTCGGTGTGGCCGACCACTTCGATCATGGTCTGGTTGTAGTCACGCAGGGTACCTGCAACACCGTTGAGCGAGCCGTAGAACTGCGGCTTCAGGGTCGCCTTGCCGAAGTCGAAGGTGATGCCGTCCGGCAGGTTCAGCATGATGTTGTCGCCCTGGCGCTGCACATCGATGCCGGTGTTGGCGGTGCGCTCGCGCAGTGCACGTTCCTGGCGGTCCTGGTACTGGCCAACGGCCGCGCCGCTGAGCGCGCCGATACCGGCGCCGATCAGCGCGTGCTGACGACGCTCCGTGGCGCTGTCACCGGTCAGCAGGCCGGCGGCCACGCCGATGGCGGTACCGATCAGCGCGTTGCGGCCGGTGCGGTTCTGCTGCTCGGTCGGGTTGCCGTACTGGTCACTCTGTACGTAGGAGCCGCCGGTGGCGCAGGCCGACAGGACGGCCGCACTCATCAGGGCCAGTGCGACGTTGCGGGTGGTGTTGCGGATCATGAGGTTCTCCTTGGTTTCCGGTCGGCCGGCGGCCTGCGGGCGCAAAGAGAATAAACAGCCCGGTGCGATGCCGGAATGATGATCGGGCACGCCGACAGGGCCGCGTTCAGCTAACTGACCGGATCGCCCAGCCCGCACTTTACCCCGCTCCCGACTGCCGGTAAGCAGCCAGCGCGGCATCGCGGCCAACCGCCAGATCCACCAGCGGCGTACGCGGATAGCCCGGGGCATGCGCCGCCAGCAGCAGCGGATGCTGCCACGGCGCGAAGCGCGCCTTCACCGGCAGCGCCGCCAGTTCGGGCACCCAGCGGCTGATGTAGCGGGCCTGCGGGTCGAACTTCTCGGCCTGGGTGACCGGGTTGAACACGCGGAAGTACGGCGCGGCATCGGCACCGGTCCCGGCCACCCATTGCCAGCCCATCGTGTTGTTGGCCAGGTCGGCATCGACCAGGGTGTCCCAGAACCAGCGTGCGCCATGCAGCCAGTGCGCGCGCAGGTGCTTGCACAGATAGCTGGCCACGATCATCCGCACCCGGTTGTGCATGTAGCCGGTGTGCCACAGCTCGCGCAGGCCAGCATCGACGATCGGTACGCCGGTGTTGCCGCGCTGCCAGTCATGCAGCTGCGCGGCACTCGGTGTGGCCCACGGGAAACGGTCAAAGCGTGGGTTGAGGTTTTCGGTGGGCGTCTTCGGGAAGTGGTGCAGCAGGTGGTAGGCGAAATCGCGCCAGCCCAACTGGCGCAGGTAGCCATCGATATCGGCATCGGTCCTGGCACTGCGCAGCCCTTCCAGCGCATGGGCGATGCGCCACGGCGCGATCTCGCCGAAATGCAGGTGCGGCGACATCCGCGAGGTGCCCACGCGATCCGGCAGGTCACGCTGCTCGCGGTAACCGCGCAACGCGCCGTCCTCGAACACGGACAACGCCTCCAGCGCACCGGCCTCGCCCGGCTGCCAGTGCTCCCAGAAGCCGATGTCCCAGTCCAGCGTGGGCGCGAGCCGCAGCTCCTCCAACCCGAGGCTGTCGACCGAATGCGCCGTCAGCGCCTTCGGTGCGGCCTGCAGCGCGGGCAGGCGCCAGTGGCTGAGCACGTTGCGCCAGTACGGCGTGAATACTTTGTACGGCTGGCCCTGCTGGGTGGCGATGTCCCACGGCTCGAACAGCAGGCTGCCATTGCAGCTCTGTGCGTCGATGCCCTGCTCGCGCAGCGTGCGCTTGATGGTGGCGTCGCGCGGCTGGGTGGCTGGCTCGTACTTGCGGTTCCAGAACACCGCCTCGGCGCCGGTCTGTTTGATCAGTGCCTGCAGCGTGGCTAGGCTGTCGCCGCTGCGCAGTACCAGCGAAGAACCGCGCGAACGCAGGTAGGCATCCAGTGCCGCCAGCGAACGGTGGCGCCACGCATCCGAGGCCGCACCGGGTACCCACTCGCCTTCCTCGTGCGGCGCGTGGATGTAGACCGGCACCACATCGTGGCCGGCATCCAGCGCGGCCTGCAGGGCCGGATTGTCCTGCAGCCGCAGATCACGGCGGAACCATACCAACGCTACCGACACATGCACCGCCTTCGTTGTGGAAGGCGGTCATGATAGCCAGCGGCGGTGAAGGCGTTGCACGCAGACCCCGTCTGCTAGTCTGCTGAGCCGCTCCTCTTTGGACCCCGCCATGGATGATCTGCACGCCTCATTCGCCCGCTTCGGGCTGCTGCGGGCCCAGCACGAAGGTGACTGGCAGGGACCGCTCCCGTTACCACCGGTGCTGGCGCGCTTCTACGCGCAGGTGGGACCGCTGGGTCATGAGATCAATTCGAAGGTGGGCAACTCCGGCATCACCATTCCGGGCCTCGATGTCTGGATACCCCCGCTGCAGCGTCTGTGGCGCCACCAAGCCGGTTACCGCTGGAACGGCGTCAGCGGCGAGCCCATCGACAGCTGGCCCTCCAACTGGCTGGTGATTGCCGATCGCGGCGCTGACCCGTTCATCCTCGACCTGGACGACGGCCGCGTGCTGTTCAGTCACCACGGTGCCGGTCTGCTGGATGCCGGCGAGATTGTTGCCGATGTACCCACCCTGATGGCGGTTCTGGCCGCGGCCGGCACCGTGTATCTGGAGGCCGGCGACGACCTCTACGACGATGATGACGATGGGGGCATCCGTGCCGTGCACGAGGAAGCCGCGGTGCAGGCCGTTGCGCAGGTGCTTGGCAACCGCCTGGATGCCGAGTGCCTGCTGGAGACACTGCGAGGCTGAATCCATGCATGGCATGGATCTACTTCTCGAAACGCTGCATCGCCTCGCTGATCAGCACACGCGCTTCGGCGGCATCGCCCCAGCCGTTGAGCTGCACCGGATTGCGCCCCGCCGGCAGGTCCTTGTAGACCCGGAAGAAGGCCTCGATGCGCTGGCGCTCGACCTCCGGCAGATCCTTCAGGTCACGGATGTTGGCGTAGGTCGGGTCGACCTTGTCGGTGGGAACACCGATGATCTTCTCGTCATGCTCGCCGCCGTCGATCATCTTCAGGTAGCCGATCGGCCGGAAGCGCACGATCACGCCCGGATGCAGTGGCTCGCGGGTCAACACCAGCGCATCCAGCGGATCGTTGTCGCCGGCCAAGGTGCGCGGCATCGAACCGTAGTTGGCCGGATAGGCGACCGGCATCGACTGGAAGCGGTCCACATGCACCAGACCATCTTCCTTGATCTCATACTTGGTGAAGCTGCCAGCGGGGATCTCCACCGCCAGGTTTACCTCCTGCGGGGCCTGCTTCGGCTGTGCGACCAGGAACGGATGCAGCACCGCGTCGGCGGCAGCAACCGCACCGGCCAGAATCAGCAGTGCACCGCCGATGGCGGCCATCGGGACGATACGGCGTGTCGTCATGGCGTTTCCTCTCACTCCCAACAACGGTCTGCGCGACCTTTGGCAGTCTGCGCACGGGGGCATTCACGCGAAGTGATGCGGCCCTCGCGCTGCTCCAGCCGCTGCTTGCCGCCCGTGGCATCACGACGCAGCTCGAACGCGTCGTACAGGCGACCGGTCACCGTGCGTGCCTCGTAACGCAATTGCTGCGGGTCGATGTGCAACACCTGGAACAGCTGGGTGTCTTCGGCCACCGGATCCATCGTCCTGCGTGCTTCGTCGGAAAGGCGGTACTGCTTGGGCCCGGCCACGGTCACCACATACTGCGGCGTGGCGGCCTGCCCTTCACCACGGCGGCCGTAGGTGTGATCGTGGCCCTGCAGCACCAGGTCCACGTTGTGGCGGCGCACCACCGGCAACAGCACATCACGCAGCGCCGCGTTCTCGCGGCCCTCGCGCGGTGAGTAGAACGGCTGGTGCAGCAGCACGATGGTCCATGGCTGCGGATTGCCGGTCAGCACCCTGTCCAGCCACTGCGCCTGTGCCTTGGCCGTGCCAAGGTCGAGTGCCGAAGTACCATCAACCACGGCCACGCGCACGCCCTGCGCATCGAACCAGTAGCTGGTCTGCTGCGCGGCGGTGGTGCCATTGCCCGGCAGCGCGAACGTCACCGGCCAATGCTTGCCCAGCACGCGGCGCTCCTGCGGGGTGTCCTCGAATTCCTCGAAGTACTCATGGTTGCCGATCGCCGGCGCCACCAGGGTTTCCTGCGCCAGCCAGCTGGTAGCAGCAAACCACTCGCCCCACTCGCTGTCATCCATGTTGTCGCCGCCGCTGACCAGGTCACCGGCGAACAGGCTCATGCGTGCCTCCGGCGCGGCCTTCTGCGCGGCCCGGAGCACGCGGCTGACATGGCTGACGTTCTTGTTCTGGGTGTCTCCGAAGTACAACAGCGTCAACGGCTGGTCGGCGGCGGCCAGCGTACGCAGCTGGTTCCAGGCGCTCCAGCTGCCATTGCCCTGCACGCGGTAGACATACTGGGTATCCGGCTGCAGGCCGCTGATGTCCGCGCGATGATGATGCGACAGCCCGTTCTCGGTCTGCAGCGCGCGGGTCGTCGCACGCACCTGGCGGATGTCCTCGATGGCCGGCGAATCACCTGCCACGGCAATCTCCAGCAGCGGCGCCTGCACGCTGCCATCGGTACGCCATGCCACGGCAAAGCCATGGCTGGGATCGGCCGCGGGCGATGCCACGATGCGGTCCGGCACCGTGGATGCTGCGTAGTAGCGGCTGCCCGCCGGCACCTGGGTATTCGGCTCGACCGCAGCAGGTGACAGCGACGGCAACACCAGCAGCAGGCCGAGCGCCAATGAACGCATCACGCAATGGCGGCTCATTCGCCACACTCCAATGGCAGCGCCAGTTGCTTGGCGATGCTTTCCCAGTCGAACGCGACCACGCCCTGGTCGTCATGCACTGCGTACAGCGCACCGTGCGGGAAGCGTGGGCTGGCCGGCTGCATCAACCAGATGCCGTCGGTGTTGGCCACCGTATTGCCCTGGAACGCACCCACAGGCTTCAACGTATGCCGGTCGAACAGGTGGAACACACTGCGCTGCTTGCCCTGCTCGGTGGTGATCCACCAGCCGTCCTTGCCACAGGTGCGCAGGGTCACGCCTTCAGCCTGCGCCTTGAACACATCGCGGCCGAAGGTGGTACCCGTGAAACGGCCCGCCAGGGTGTAGACCTTGAACTCGCTGGCGTAGCTCTCGTCCTCTTCGGCGATCAACAGGCGATCGTTCTCCGGATCGCCCCAGATCGACTCGACCACGCGCAACGCTCCCGCCTCGGTGGTATCGCCGATGCTGGCCACCAGCTTCGCCTCGACCTTCGCACCGTCGCGGGTCACGTGGTACTGGCGCACGCGCTTGTCCAGTTCGGCCAGCGGCGGCAGGATGTCACGGCCCTGCGCATCCTCGCCGTTGTCCCAGGAGTCGGTGACGTAGACGCTGTAGCCATCGGCACGGCGGTCGACCCACAACCCGTACGGTTTGCGCAGATCCTCGGCAGCGAACGTTGCCAGCGGGATGAAGTCCGGCAGGCTCAGCACCTGCACGCGATGATTGTCGCGCTCCACGATCCACAGCAGGTCGTCGGTCACCGCGATGCCGTTTGGGCGATCGAACTGCCCTGGCCCGGTGCCGCTGCTACCAACGTCACGCAGGTGCTGGCCGGTGCTGCCATCGTAGACCACCAGCTTGTCGGTGGCCTTGGCGGTGGCAATCAGCCACAGCTTGCCATCCGGTGCACGCCACGCCGCCGGCGAATCGATGTTGTCGGCCGGGGTCAGTGGAGTGACAAATGCCTCGGCGATGGTCGCCACCGCCCGCTGTGCCGCGGGCTTCGCTGCTGTGGCGGCCACGGCCGGATCATTGCCGGTGGCCGGCGTGCAGCCTGCCAGCAGAGCAGCCGCCAATGCCGCGGCAAGGACCGGGATGCGGCGCCCCATCACAGCGCCACCTTCAGGCCCAGCGCGTAGGTACGGCCGTACTCTTCCATCTGCAGGGTGCGCGAGCGCGTGCCCTGGTACAGCTCCAGCGGCTTGTCCAGCAGGTTCTGTGCTTCGAAGTACATGCTCACCCGCGGGGTGAACTTGTAGTCCAGCGAGAAATCGAGCTGGGTGTTGGGCGCCACGAAGATATCGAACGCGCGGCCCTTGCCGATGCTGTCCAGGTACTCGCTGCGGTACACCGCCGCCAGCCGCGTACTGACACCATATTTTTCATAGCCGATGTGGGCGCTGTAGACATGCTTGGAGGCGCGCGGCAGGGTGAAATCCTCCCCGGCACGGTCCTTGATGCCGGCATCGAACTTGGTATCCAGCCAGGTACCGCTGGCGCCGACCAGCAGGCCGTCCAGGCCGGCTGGCAGGAAGGCCAGTTGCTGCTGCCAGTTGAATTCCGCACCGCGCACGGTGGCCTTGCGGCCATTGATCGGCTGGGTCACGTCGAAGCCGCCATAAGCGGGATCATTGGTCCGCACCGTTTGCACGATGTAGCCATCGATCGACTTGTGGAACAGGCCAAGTGAAACGATACCGGTGCTGCCGATGTACTTCTCCACCGACAGGTCGATGTTCTTCGACTCGTACGGATCCAGTTCCGGATTACCCAGGCGCACTTCCTCGTCGCCGCGGCTGTAGCCCACACGTGGCGAGACATCGCCGAAGGAAGGACGCGATACGGTCTTGTTGGCCGAGGCGCGCAGTACCCAGTCATCGGCCGCGTCGTAGCGCAGGTGCAGGCCCGGCAGCACGTTGGTGTAGCTGCTGTTGGCCACGCGCGGGGTAACCGTGAAGCTGCGCCCGTTGGCGGCCACGTCCACCTGGTTGCCGATCGCCTTGAACTGGGTGTTTTCCACGCGCACACCGCCGATGATGCGCAGCGCGCCCACATCCCAGGTACCCATGGCGTAGCTGGCGAAGATGTCTTCACTGGCCACGTAGTCCTCTTCCAGCGATGTCATCGCGTTGCCACCGGCATCCTGGGGACGGGCGCTGTACTGGCCGCCATTGGCCGCCCAGAAAGCACGCATCGCGGCCGAATCCATGCCGTCACCCAGGTTGCCGTGGCGGTGTTCCGGCGAGGAGGTTGTCCAGCTCGACAGCGCCACCTTCGGGCCGACACGCAGTTCGCGTTCGTCGACGTTCACGTCGCGGTCGCGCCAGCGGCCCAGCAGGCCGAATTTGATGCTGCTGCTGTCGCCGTCGAAGCGTACGTTGACCTGCGCGCTGTGTTCCTTGTCGTTGACCTGCTTGGGCGAGAGCACGAAGCGGTCGAACGCGTAGTTGCCGTTGTCCAGCCACTGCGGGTTGTCGAAGCTGTAGCTGGGCAGGCGGCTGCGCTGGTCGAGGGTGCCATTGAAGGCCTTGCCATCAAGCTTGAAACGGGCCTCCATCTCGTCGTTCACCCGCTCTTCGGTGCGGGTGTAGCCGATCCGGTAATCGACCACGGCGTTGGTCAGCTTGTTCTCGCCACCGAGACTTGCCGCGAAGGTGTTTTCCTTCTTGGTGCGGTAGCGCATGCGCTTGTCGATGGAATCTTTCGGCATGCCATCCAGCCGATATTGGTCGGTGCCGGTCTTGACCATCTTTGCGTCGTCGAAGTTGAAGATCACGCGCTGGCGGGTCTCCGCATCGTCGAACTGGCTGTACAGCGTCCGCAGGTAGTACTTGCTGTCTTCATTCGGGCGCCAGTCGAGGTTGAGGTTGGCACCGATGCGCTTGCGCTCGATCTCATACTTGCGGTGCTGCAGGTTGATCGCGGTGACATCGCCGGGGACGGCATCGTCCTCGCCGTCATACTCCACTTCGGTGTTGTCCGACTCGAACTTGCGCTTCTGGTAGTTCACGCCCAGCGCCACACCGAAGGTGTCGTTGAACACTTCGCTGTAGTTGAAGGCAGCCTTGGGGCTGGTCTCACCGGACAACTGCTGGTGGCTGCCTTCGATCTTGCCACGCAGGCTGCGACCGTCGCGGTCGAAGGCCGAGGCCGACTCCACGAGCACGGCGCCACCGATGGCATCACCCGGCATGTCCGGGGTCGGCGACTTGACCACGCGCAGGCGCTCGGTGGAATCGGACGGAATCACATCCAGAGGTGCGGCACGACTGGAATCTTCCGGCGTACCGATGGCAATGCCGTCCACGCTGACGCTGTTGAGGTTGGCGTCCAGGCCGCGGATGACCACGAAGCGCCCTTCGCCCTGGTCGCGGGTCACGCTGATGCCCGGCAGGCGCTGCAGCGACTCGGCCACGTTCTTGTCCGGGTACTGGCCCAGTGCATCGGAGGACACCGCATCTTCGATGGCGTCGCTGCTGCGCTTGAGGTCGACCGCGCGGATCTGTGATTCGAGCTGGGCGCGCACTTCGATGCGGTCCAGGTCGACCGCATCAGCGGCCACGGCGCCGGTGGCGGCAACCGCCTGCTGCCCGGCCGCCTGCAGCGGGGCTGCGGCCCCCATCGCCAGGGTCAGGGTGATGGCAACGGCCAACGGAGTCTTGATATGCACTGGGAATCCCCATTCCTGTTAAGAATGGGTCTGCACGGTATGTCCGCAAGGTTGCATGGCCGTGACATGCGCCTGCACATTTCATGTAGGGCCGCTCCAGGCCAGGTTTGGGTTCGGCCCGCCGATCCGGCAAAATGGCGTCCTCTCTCCTTCTTCCCCCTTCCCGACCATGAAGATCGTCGAAGTGCGCCACCCGCTGGTGCAGCACAAGATCGGCCTGATGCGCAACGCCGCGCTCAGCACAAAGGATTTCCGCGAACTGGCCAACGAGCTGGGCACGCTGCTGGCCTACGAGGCCACCGCTGACCTGGAGACCGAACCGCACACCCTGCCCGGCTGGGCCGGCCCGGTCACCGTACAACGCATTGCCGGGGCCAAGATCACCGTGGTGCCGATCCTGCGCGCCGGCCTGGGCATGCTGAGCGGCGTGCTGTCGCTGATTCCTGCGGCCCGCGTAAGCGTAGTCGGCCTGCAGCGCGATGAGGAAACCCTGCAGCCGGTACCCTACTTCGAGCGCCTGACCGGTCGCCTGGAAGAGCGCGATGCGCTGATCCTGGATCCGATGCTGGCTACCGGCGGCACCCTGATCGCCACCATCGACATGCTCAAGCGTGCCGGTGCCCGCCGCATCAAGGGCATCTTCCTGGTCGCCGCGCCGGAAGGCATCGAGGCGGTCAAGGCCGTGCACCCGGACGTGGAGATCTACACCGCGGCCATCGATGCCCAGCTCAACGACAAGGGTTACATCCTGCCTGGCCTGGGCGATGCCGGTGATCGCATCTTCGGCACCCGCGTCGGCTGAATGCCAGCGGGGTCAGAGCCCTTTCGTGCCGAAAGGGTTCTGACCCCAACAGCGCGGGGCGTCGCGGCCGCGTTGCGATTCTTCACGTGCTCTTGGCGCCGGGAAGCGAATGCTCCGCGCACCCGCCACCCTTGGAGCTCCCGATGAAAGCCTCTTTCCTGCTGGCCGCCGTCCTGCTGGTCGGCCTGCCCTTGGCTGCCAACGCCACCACTCCGCAGCAGCAGCGCATGGCCGACTGCTCGGCCAAGAACAAGGGGCTCAAGGGCGACGCCTACAAGACCGCGCAGAGCTCCTGCCTCAGCGGCCACGCTACCGACAGCAAGGCTGCGACCACGCCGCAGGAACGCATGCGCAAGTGCAACGCCGATGCGGGTACGAAGAAGCTGGCCGGTGATGCACGCAAGACCTTCATGAGCAGCTGCCTGAAGGCGTCGTAATGGCAGTGACGTAGAGCCGAGCCCATGCTCGGCTCAGGAATCCGTAACGTGCATGACCGTTCAGGGGAGCAGCCGAGCGTAGGCTCGGCTCTACCCTTACCCCAGGGCGCGCGCCTTCAGCTCGCCCTGCTCGTGCAGGGTCACGAAACGGCCCTTGTCATCGCGGCCCAGCTGCGCCAGCGCCACCTGCGGGTCGTGGGTGAAGAACAGATGCACGTTGCGCGCCAGCTTGTCTTCGAGGAACTGCCGTTTCTCGTCGATCAGCAGCTCGGCGTTGCGGTCGTAGCCCATGGTGATCGGCACGTGCACCCACGAGCGGCCCGGAATCAGATCGGCGCAGAACACCACGCCGCCCTTCGGTGATTCATCGGCGCGCGCGTGGCCGACAATTTCGGCCAGCATCAGCCCCGGCGTGTGGCCGTCGCTGTAACTGAAACGCACGGTGCGCCCCAGCGCCTTCGAATATTCGCCGTCCACCACTTCCAGGCGGCCACTGGCCTGCAGCAGGCCCGGCAGTTCCGGAATGAAGCTGGCGCGGTCGCGCGGGTGCGGCTGCAGCGCACGCTGCCAGTGCTGCGCACCGACCACGTAGGTCGCGTTGGGGAACAGCAGCTCCGGCTCACGCCCTTCGCTCCAGGCCGCGAGCAGGCCACCGGCGTGATCGAAGTGCAGGTGGCTGAGCACCACCACGTCGATATCCTCGTGCTCGAACCCCGCTTCGCGCAGCGAATCGATCAGCACGTGCTGGCTTTCCTGCACGCCGTAGCGTTCGCGCATGCGTGGATCGAAGAAGGCACCAATACCGGTTTCAAACAGCACCGTCTTGCCTTCCAGCGGGCTGGCAAGCAGCGCACGGCAGGCCAGCTCGATGCGATTGAGCTCGTCCGGTGCCGCCCATTTTTCCCACAACGCGCGCGGCGCGTTACCAAACATCGCACCGCCATCGAGGCGCTGCGAGTTTCCACGAATCGACCAGAGTTTCATGCGCCAATTATCGGCGCCGGCTCGTTAAATAATCGCTAGATTGGAAACGGAAAACCCCGCCGGTAAAGGTGGGGTCTTCAGGCTCTCCGTCCGCCGGGCATGGCCCGGCGCTACCGGAGCATCAGCGTGCCGGTACAACCTGGGCACTGCCCACCGGGTTACGCGGGTCGCTGCCACCGAACAGTTTGTTCGCCTTGCAGTCCCATTCCACGGTCTGCAGGTTGCCCCAGACGTGGCTGGAGCCACGGCCACCGGCGGCGACATTGCCCGGCAGGTCGATCTTGTGGCCCATCGCCTGCAGCTGCTTTACCGTGTCGGCGTCGAACGCATCGTTCTCGGCTTCGATCAGGTCCGGCAGCCACTGGTGGTGGTAGCGCGGCAGCGCAGCGACCTGCTGCGCGTCCAGGCCCGCGTCGTAGCCAAGGATGCCCAGCAGCACCATGGTGATGATGCGGCTGCCACCCGGCGTGCCCAGTACCACCACCTTGTCGGCGTTCTCCATGAAGGTCGGCGTCATCGAGCTGAGCATGCGCTTGCCCGGCTTCGGCGCATTGGCCTCATAGCCCATCACGCCGAACGCGTTGGGCGTACCCGGCTTCAGTGCGAAGTCGTCCATCTCGTTGTTCAGCAGCACGCCGGTGCCCTTCGGAATCAGGCCCGAGCCATACAGCAGGTTGACGGTCTGGGTGGCACCGACGCGGTTGCCGTCGCGGTCGATGATCGAGAAATGGGTGGTCTCGTCGTCCTCCAGCGGGGTCGGGTTGCCCGACAGCAGGTCGCTGGGCGTGGCCTTCTCAGGATGGATGGTGGCGCGCAGGCCCTGCGCGTAATCCTTGCTGACCAGCACCTTCTGCGGGATCTGCACGAAGTCCGGATCTCCGAGGAAGAAGGTGCGGTCACGGTAGGCGCGGCGCATCGATTCCACCACCAGATGGGTGCGGTGCGCCGGGTCCATTTTCCTGATGTCCCAGCCTTCCAGGATCTGCAGCATGCTGGCCAGCGCGATGCCACCGGAAGACGGCGGCGACGCCGTGGTGATCTTCCAGTCGCGGTAGTTGAAGACGATCGGCTCGCGCAGCTTCACGCGGTAGCCCGACAGCTCCTCGGCGGTCCATTTGCCACCGGCCTGCTTCACGCCGGCCAGCAGCAGCTTGCCGGTCTGGCCCTTGTAGAAACCATCGAAGCCGTCAGCGGCGAGGCGTTCCAGGGTCTGCGCCAGTTCCGGCTGCTGGAACAGGTCGCCGGTGGCGATCGGCTTGCCGTTGCGCAGGTAGACTTCGCGCGTCCCCGGGTAGCGCTCCATCACTTCACGGCGCGAGGCATAGCCCTTGGCCATGCGGTCGTACACCGGGAAACCGTCGCGCGCGATGCGGATCGCCGGTTGCAGCGAAGCCGACAACGGCAGCTTGCCGTGCTTGGCCGACAGCTCGACCAGCGCCGCAGGCAGGCCGGGAATGCCGGCCGACCACGGCCCGTTGACCGAGCGGTCACGGTCGAGGTCGCCCTTTTTGTCCAGGTAGGCCTGCGGAGTCGCAGCGGCCGGCGCGGTCTCGCGCGCGTCCAGCATCACGTCCTTGCCGGTGGCCGCATCATGCAGCAGGAAGAAACCGCCGCCGCCCAGGCCCGAGCTGATCGGCTCGACCACCGCCAGCGTGGACGACACCGCCACTGCAGCGTCGAAGGCGTTGCCGCCCTGCGCCAGGATGTCGATGCCGGCCTGGGTGGCCAGCCGGTGGCCACTGGCGATAGCGGCACCATCGGGGCGCTCGGCACGGACCGGGCTGTCGGCCCAAGCCATCGGGCTCAGCAGCAGGCCGAGCAGCAACAGGGGGCGGACGATCAGCGTCTTCATTCGGATGGGGGCTCCGCATAGAGTTCAGGGTGATCGTGCTGCAGCTGGCGCAGCTTGGCCAGCAGCTGGTCTTCCGTTTCCACGATCTCCGGGTCCGGGTCGATGCATTCGACCGGGCAGACGACCACGCACTGTGGCTCGTCGAAATGACCCACGCATTCGGTGCAGCGCGCAGGGTCGATCACGTAGATGGTTTCACCCATCGCAATGGCCTGGTTCGGGCAGGCCGGCTCGCATACGTCGCAGTTGACGCAGAGCTCGTTGATTTTCAGCGACACGGCGATACTCCTCGCCCGCGCCCTGGGACAAAGGACCGGCCAACGCGGGCGCGCGGGCCGGTCAGGTCATCAGCGGCGCCCTTGCAGGACGCCGCCCGGGCCATGCCGGAGCATGGCCGCCATGGCTCGGTATTACTTGGCTTCGACGAAAATGTACTCGGCACCGGTCGGCTGGATCGCAGCCTGCACACGGGCGTTGTCGGCCGACTGGCCGATGAAGACGACGCGCACGCCCTTCATCGAATCCGGCGACACGTCCTTGAACACGGCCTGGATCATGTCAGCCATCTTGCCCGAGGCCGACGAACCGAAGGCCAGCATGTTGCCCGGCTGCACGCCACGGGCCACGGCCTGGGTCGCGCTCTCGGTCTGGCGCTCGTACTTGGCCTGGAAGTCCGGGTCCGATTCCGGCGAGAGGTAGTACAGGAACGGGCTGTTGGTGATGTTGCCCATGTTCTGGATCGCCACTTCCTGCAGGTACTTCTTCCAGCCTGCATCGTCGTCCTTGGACGGAGCGACCAAGGCCTGCTTGGCCTCGTCGACCGGAGCGGCCTCTTCCTTCTTGCAGGCGGTGAAGGCCAGGGCCAACGAAGCGATCAGCATCGCGCGCATGGTGGTGTTCATGGGTTTCCTCCCGGAATGGTGCGTGGTGTTGTACGTAAAGGGGGTGCGGGTACCGCGGGGCTTACGACTGCGCCGACTTCGCCTCGCGGACCTTGCGCAGGGCTTCCAGCACCGCGGCCGGCACGAAACCGGACACGTCGCCGCCCAGGCGCGCGATCTCGCGGACCAGCGATGACGAAATGAAGCTGTGCTGCTCGGCCGGGGTCAGGAACAGGGTCTCGACTTCGGGAATCAGATGGCGGTTCATGCTGGCCATCTGGAATTCGTACTCGAAGTCGGACACCGCGCGCAGGCCGCGCAGCAGGACCCCCCCCTGCACCGAACGTACGAAATGCGCCAGCAGCGTATCGAAACCGATCACCTCGACATTGCTGTGGTGGCCCAATGCGCCACGCGCCAGCTGCACGCGCTGCTCCAGCGGCAGCGCCGGGCCCTTGGACGGGCTCTGCGCCACACCGACCACGACCTTTTCAAACAGCGGCGCGGCCCGGCTCACCAGGTCGATATGACCATTGGTGATGGGGTCGAACGTGCCGGGATAGACGGCGATGCGGCGGTTGGCCACGGTCATGGGCGGTTGCAGATGTTCAGATGAGGTCAAAGTGTAGCAGTGGCGCGGCGGTACAGGGCAAAGCGCACCTCGCGGGTACTGCCCTCGCGGTGCAGCAGCCATTCCGGCGGCAGCACCGGCACGTGGCCGGCCGGCGACTCCAGGTACAGCCAGGCATCGGCGGCCAGGTGCCGCGGCAGCTGGGCCAGCACGTCCTGCCACAGGCCGTCGGCGAACGGCGGGTCGATGAAGACCAGGTCGGCCTGCTGCGCGTGCGCACCCTGCAGCCAGCGCACGGCGTCGGACTGCACGACCGTGATCTGGTCGGTGGCCTGCAGCTTGGCCACGGCGGTGGTCAGATTGCGTCCCAGCTGCGCGTCGCGCTCGACCATAGTGGCGTGGGCGGCACCGCGCGAGACCGCCTCCAGGCCCAGCGCACCACTGCCGGCGAACAGATCGAGCACCCGCGCACCGCCCAACCTGGGCATCAACCAGTTGAAAAGGGTCTCGCGCACGCGGTCGCTGCTGGGCCGCAGGCCCGGCAGGGTCGGCACCGGCAGGCGGGTATTGCGCCAGCGACCACCGATGATGCGGACCTGGCCGTCATTGCCGCCACGGCCGCTCATCGGCGCCCCCGGCGGGAGGTATTCGAGAATTTCAGCATGAGCGGGATTGTAGTTCGGCCGGGCGGCGCCCGGCACCCGCAGAAGCCACAGCAACGGCCGAAGCAACAGCAACAGCGGGCATTCCTTGGGATGGCGGGGTGGGTCCGGTCGAGGGGGACGCTGCAAGTACGTCCATGTAAGCTCGGTCGCCGCATCCATGCGGCTCACGCCCCCTCAACCGGACCCACCCCGCCTTCGACAGTTTTCTGCGATCTGTCGGAACTCTCTTGGAGTCAGATCCGTTTTCCTGCGAAAAACGGATCTGACCCCATTGGATGTATCGATATCTGACAGATGTGTCGACCAAGGTCGACACCTACCAACAGCCGCGTGAACCTGTCAGAGGCGGGGCACTGTGGGTTCGCGGGGTGTGAGCCGCATGGATGCGGCGACCAAGGCTACATGGACGTACTTGCGCCGTCCCCGCGAACCCACAGTGCCCCGCCATCCCACGGAATGCCGCTCTGGCTCTGGCTCTGGCAGTTGCAGTTGCACTGAGCGGGTGCCGGGCGCAGCCCGGCCGACCAACCCCTTGATTTCGGGACAATCAGCCATACCCCTTGGCGAGGCCGCACGCGCTGGCGCGGCATTGCACACGGAGCCTTATCGATGACCGAGACCACCCAGACCGAAACCCTTGGCTTCCAGACCGAAGTCAAGCAGCTGCTGCAGCTGATGATCCACTCGCTGTACTCCAACAAGGAGATCTTCCTGCGCGAGCTGGTCTCCAACGCCGCCGATGCCGCCGACAAGCTGCGCTTCGAGGCCCTGACCCAGCCCGCCCTGCTGGAAGGCGACAGCGAACTGCGCGTGCGCGTCAGCTTCGACCCCGCCGCCCACACCATCACCATCGAAGACAACGGCATCGGCATGAGCCGCGCCGAAGCGATTGCCCACCTGGGCACGATTGCAAAGTCCGGCACCGGCGACTTCCTGCGCCAGCTGTCCGGCGACCAGAAGAAGGATTCGCAGCTGATCGGCCAGTTCGGCGTCGGCTTCTACAGCGCTTTCATCGTCGCCGACAAAGTGGAAGTCACCTCGCGCCGTGCCGGCCTGGCTGCAGGCGAAGGTGTGCGCTGGACCTCGCGTGGCGAAGGCGATTTCGACGTCGCCACCGTCGACAAGGCCGAGCGCGGCACCCAGATCATGCTGCACCTGAAGGATGGCGAGCATGACTTCGCCGACGGTTGGCGCCTGCGCAGCATCCTCAAGAAGTACTCGGACCATATCGGCCTGCCGATCCAGATGCCGAAGGAAGACGCCGAAGAAGGCGCGGCCGTCGAGTGGGAGACCGTCAACCGCGCCAGCGCGCTGTGGACCCGTCCGCGTACTGAAATCAGCGACGCCGAGTACACAGAGTTCTACAAGCACGTGGCGCACGACCACAGCGACCCGCTGGCGTGGAGCCACAACAAGGTCGAAGGCAAGCTCGAGTACACCTCGCTGCTGTACGTGCCCGGTCGCGCGCCCTTCGACCTGTACCACCGCGACGCGCCCAAGGGCCTGAAGCTGTATGTGCAGCGCGTGTTCGTGATGGACCAGGCCGAGCAGTTCCTGCCGCTGTACCTGCGCTTCATCAAGGGCGTGGTTGATTCCAATGATCTGTCGCTGAACGTTTCGCGCGAGATCCTGCAGTCCGGCCCGGTCATCGATTCGATGAAGGCCGCGCTGACCAAGCGCTCGCTGGACATGCTGGAGAAACTGGCCAACGACAAGCCTGAGCAGTACGCCACGTTCTGGAAGGAGTTCGGCCAGGTGCTGAAGGAAGGTCCGGCCGAGGACTACAACAACCGCGAGAAGGTCGCTGGCCTGCTGCGCTTTGCCTCCACCCGTGGCGACGGCGATGCACAGAGCGTGTCGCTGGCCGACTACATCGGCCGCATGGCCGAAGGCCAGGACAAGATCTACTACCTGACCGGCGAGAGCTACAGCCAGGTACGCAACAGCCCGCACCTGGAAGTGTTCCGCAAGAAGGGCGTGGAAGTGCTGCTGCTGACCGACCGCATCGACGAGTGGCTGATGGGCTACCTGACCGATTTCGATGGCAAGGGCTTCGTCGATATCGCGCGTGGTGACCTCGACCTGGGTGCGCTGGAAAGCGAAGCCGACAAACAGGAGCAGGAAGCGGCAGCCAAGGACAAGCAGGGCCTGGTCGAGCGCTTGAAGAGCGTGCTGGGCGATGACGTGGCCGAAGTGCGCGTCTCGCACCGCCTGACCGATTCGCCGGCGGTGCTGGCCATCGGCGAGCAGGACCTGGGCCTGCAGATGCGCCAGATCCTGGAAGCCAGCGGGCAAAAGGTGCCGGACAGCAAGCCGGTGCTGGAGATCAATCCGGGCCACCCGTTGATCGCGAAGCTGGATGCGGAAGCCGATGGCGCACGTTTCGACGACCTGGGCCGGGTGCTGTTCGACCAGGCCGCGCTGGCCGCCGGCGACAGCCTGAAGGACCCGGGTGCCTACGTGGCACGCCTGAACAAGCTGCTGCTGGAATTGTCGGCCTGATCGAAGCGGTGGTTGCCGGGCATGGCCCGGCGCTGCTCTGGTAGATGCCAACCTTGGTTGGCACTGCTGCCCTGGTAGAGGCCAACCTTGGTTGGCGCCCCAAAAGCGTGCCAACCAAGGTTGGCACCTACCAGGGCGGGTCGAGCGTGCCGACCAAGGTTGGCACCTACCAGGCTGGGTCGAAGCGTGCCAACCAAGGTTGGCACCTACCAGGGCGGGTCGAGCGTGCCGACCAAGGTTGGCACCTACCAGGCTGGGTCGAAGCGTGCCGACCAAGGTTGGCACCCACCAGGGGCGGCGGTTGGCACCTGCCAAAGCGGTGTTGCTCAGGCGTCCCGATCCAGCAGCGAGCCCAGCATCTGGTCCTGGCGGCGGATCACCGCGGCATTGGCAGCGAAGGCCACCACCTCGGCCTTTGCCGCCAGAAGATCCCCCAATGGCGCACCAGGATCGGCGTCGGCAGGGACCACCGCGGCCTGCACCCCGCCCTGCTCCGCAGCACCGCGCTGCAGCTGCAGGCGCTGGGCATCCGGGGTCGCCAGGTTGGCCACGTTGTGCGCGGCTACCTGCACGCCCTGCTGGGCCACGCGCATCCCGCTGAGGGCGATTCCCATCACGTTGTTCATGGCGGTCTCCGGGCCGCCCTGCGCAGCCCTCCGGACCGGTTAACGGCCGACGGGCCGCGACCTTGAGTCCACATCGGCCCGACAGGCCCGAGTGGTAGCATATCCCTCTGATTTCAGCGCCTTTTGCCAATGCTCAGTTTTTTCCGCCGCAAGAAGCCCCAGGATGCCCCCGCAACGGAGGCTCCCAAGACCCAGCACTACTCGGCTGAAGAGCTGGCGGCGGCGTTCCCGTCGGCCGCGCCCGCCGAGGACAAGGAACCGGCGCCGGTAGCTGCGCCAACCGCACCCGCCCCCGTCGAGCCGCCCCCGGCAGCGGTCGCACCGGTAACGATCGAGCCCTCCCCGGTGGCTACAGCGCCGGTGGTCCCGGCAGTCCCGGCTCCCACCGCTCCGAGCCCGATTACGCAGATCGACGTCGCCCCCGTCGCGACCCCGGCCATCGAACCGGTACCCTCACCGCTGCCTGAGCCCACCCCGGCACCGGTCACCGACGACCTGCCTGCCGCCGCCTCTGTCGACGCCGTGCCGGCTACGGCTGGCAAGCCCGGCTGGCGGGAGCGCCTGCGCAACAGCGTCATCGCGCGCAGCTTCGGCGGCCTGTTCTCGCGCAATCCCAAGCTCGACGACGACCTGCTGGACGAGCTGGAAACCGCACTGATCACTGCCGATGTCGGCGTTGGTGCCACCACCGACCTGGTGGAGGGCCTGCGCAAGCGCATGAAGGCGCGTGAATTCGTCGATGCCAACGCTTTGCTTGCCGCGCTGCGTGCCGAACTGATCGCGATCCTGCAGCCGGTGGCCAAGCCGCTGGTGATCGACCGCACCGCCAAGCCCTTCGTGGTGCTGACCGTCGGCGTCAACGGCGTCGGCAAGACCACCACCATCGGCAAGCTGGCCAAGCGCTTCAAGGACGAAGGCCACAGCCTGATGCTGGCCGCCGGTGACACCTTCCGCGCCGCTGCCGTGGCCCAGCTGCAGGCCTGGGGCGAGCGCAACGGCGTGGCCGTGGTCGCGCAGGGTCAGAACGCTGATGCCGCTTCAGTGGCATTCGACGCGCTGCAGGCCGGCAAGGCTCGCGGCACCTCGGTACTGATCGCCGATACCGCCGGCCGCCTGCATACCCAGTCCGGCCTGATGAACGAGCTGGGCAAGATCCGCCGCGTGCTCGGCAAGATCGACCCCACTGCACCGCACGAAGTGCTGATGGTGATCGACGGCACCACTGGCCAGAACGCGCTGTCGCAGCTGCGCCAGTTCAACGCCGCCGTGAACGTGACCGGCCTGGTGGTGACCAAGCTGGACGGCACCGCCAAGGGCGGCGTGGTGTTCGCGCTAGCCCGCGAGTTCGGCATTCCGATCCGTTTCGCCGGCATCGGCGAGCGCCCGGAAGACCTGCGCGTGTTCGATCCGGAAGCCTTCGTCGACGCCCTGCTGCCTGAGGCGCTGGGCGCCTGATACACCGTGCAGCCACGCGTCGCGTGGCTCTACTGAAACCGGTAGAGCCACCCCATGGGTGGCTGCCAACCTCCGGAACACCGATGCCCCGCCAGCCGCACGCCAGCGCCAACACTGCCCAGGAAGACGGCTTCGTCGCCCACCTGCTGCATTGGTTCGACGACCACGGCCGCCACGACCTGCCCTGGCAGCACCCGCGCAGTCCCTACCGGGTCTGGCTGTCGGAAATCATGCTGCAGCAGACCCAGGTGAGTACGGTCATCCCGTATTTCCAGCGGTTCCTGCAGCACTTCCCGACCCTGCCCGACCTTGCCGCCGCCAGCAACGACGCGGTGATGGCGCAGTGGGCCGGGCTCGGCTACTACGCCCGCGCACGCAACCTGCATGCCGCAGCCAAACGGTGCGTGGAACTGCACGACGGCGACCTGCCGCGCGACTTCGATGCATTGCATGCCCTGCCCGGCATCGGCCGCAGCACCGCCGGCGCGATCCTCAGCCAGGCCTGGAATGACCCGTTCGCGATCCTCGATGGCAACGTCAAGCGCGTGCTCAGCCGCTACCACGGCATCGAGGGTTTCCCCGGCCTGCCCGCGATCGAGAAGCGGTTGTGGGCGATCGCCGAGACGCACGTGGCGCAGGTGCCGGCCGGGCGCATGGCCGACTACACCCAGGCGCAGATGGATCTGGGCGCGACGGTGTGCAGCCGCGCCAAACCGGCCTGCGTGATCTGCCCGCTGCAGGATGACTGCGTGGCACGGCGCGAAGGCCGCAGCGCCGAACTGCCGACCCCCAAGCCCAGCAAGACCCTGCCCGAGCGCGAGGCCGTTGCGCTGCTGCTGCGCGACGCCCAGCAGCGCGTGCTGCTGCAGAAGCGGCCGGATACCGGCATCTGGGCGCAGCTGTGGACGCTGCCACAGGCCGAGGCCGGCAGCGTGCTGCAGGACTGGTTCGACCTGCACGTCGACGGCTCGCTGGAAGAGGCCGAAGAGCTGCCAGTGCTGCAGCACACTTTCAGTCACTACAAGCTGCATCTGCAGGTACTGTCGCGGCAAGTGCACGGCCTGCGCGTCGAAGAACCCACACTACGCTGGGTGGCCGCCGACGAACTGCCCGCGCTGGGCCTGCCGGCACCGATCCGCAAACTACTCGACGGCGCCGTGATCAAGGCACCGAAACGAAAATCCACAAAGCCCCGCAACCACGAGTGAGTGCCATGCCCCGAACCGTCTTCTGCCAGTACGAACAACGCGATGCCGAGGGCCTGGACTTCGTGCCCTACCCCGGCGAGCTGGGCCAGCGCATCTTCAACAACATCGGCAAGCAGGCCTGGGCGGCATGGCTGGCGCACCAGACCATGCTGATCAACGAAAACCGCCTGTCGCCACGCACGCCGGAGCATCGCGCGTTCCTTGAAGGCGAGCTGGTCAAGTTCCTGTTCGAGAAGGACGCGGAAAAGCCGGCCGGCTTCACCCCGGAAGCCTGACACACAGGTAGTGCCGGCCGCTGGCCGGCAACCTGGCATCCGCGCGATGCCGGCCAGCGGCCGGCACTATCACGCTATTTCGTGCTTTCCTCGCGCTCCTGCACCTGCGCCTGGCGCAGCTCCTGTTCGGAGGCACGCAGCGCCTTCACGTCCAGTTTGCGGATGCTGTCGATGAAGCACGGCATGCGCGGGCCGCCGGTCGGGTCGCGCACCAGCACTTTGTCAAAACGCGCCGAAACACGGTTCATCTGGCTGGTCAGGCCGATGGCGGTGGCATACGGCAGGTCCTGGCAGGGACCTCTCAATTCCAGCAGGTAGGCTTCGCTGGGACGGGTCCACACTGCCAGCGCGCTGTCGCCCAGCTCGGTCCAGCCATTGAGGCTGCCGAAGAACTGCATGTCGTTCTGCGGCGCGCCGGCATGGGCACGGTACAGGTCAAGTTTCTCGGCAGAGCTGAGCCGGCCGGTGGTCGCGCAGGCGGCCAGCGCCAGGCAGAGTCCGGCCATCAGGATCGGGGTCTTCATGGCGATCTCCTCGGGGAACTGTCGCCATCATGCGCCTGCGCAGACAACGCCGGCGCGACAGCCGGAGCCCCATTCAGCAGCCGGTCGGCGGCTGCTGGCCGGACCACGGTAGTCGCCAACCTTGGTTGGCGCTTGCCCTGCAAGAGCAGCCGACCAAGGTCGGCTTCTACCAAAGCGTGCCCAGCGCCTCAGACGTCGGCGTGGGCCAGTGCATGCAGGCGCCCTTCGCGCAGCTCCAGCACACGGTCCAGGCGCCGCGCCAGGCTGCGGTCGTGGGTCACCAGCACCAGGCTGGTATGCCGTGCCCGGTTGAGCTCCAGCATCAGCTCGAACACGGTGGCCGCAGTACGGTCATCGAGGTTGCCGGTCGGCTCATCGCCGAGCACGCAGGCCGGATGGTTGACCAGCGCACGCGCCACGGCCGCACGCTGGCGCTCACCACCGGACAGTTCGCCCGGCTTGTGGTCCAGACGATGGCCAAGGCCGACCGCCTCCAGCAGGGTCGTTGCACGACTGCTCGCTTCGGCCACCGCGGTGCCGGCCAGCAGCACCGGCATCATCACGTTTTCCAACGCGGTGAATTCCGGCAGCAGGTGGTGGAACTGGTACACGAAGCCCAGCGCCTGGTTACGCAGCAGGCCGCGCGCGGTATCAGACAGCGCCGACATGCGCTGGCCGGTCACGTACACCTCACCGGCGGTCGGAGTATCCAGCCCGCCCAGCAGGTGCAGCAGCGTGCTCTTGCCGGCGCCGGAGGCGCCGATGATCGCCACCGTCTCGCCTGCGGTCACGGTCAGGCCCAGACCATCGAACACCGGGGTCTGCATGCGTCCCTCGGCATAGGTTTTGCCCAGTGCCTCGGCGCGGATCACTTCATCGCCGCGGTTGAAGACCTTATTCATAACGCAGGGCCTCCGCCGGCTGGGTGCGTGCTGCCCGCCAGGCGGGATACAGGGTGGCCAGGAAACTCATCAGCAGCGCGACCACGGTGATCGCCACCACGTCGCCGGTCTGCATGTCGGTCGGCAGGCCGGTGATGTAGTAGACATCCTCCGGCATCAGCTTGACGTTGAACACGCTCTCGATGGCGCCGAGGATGCGTTCCAGATTGAGGGTCAGGGTGATGCCGCCGATCAAGCCGGCCAGCGTGCCGAAGATGCCGATCAGCGAACCCTGCACCATGAACACCTGCATCACCCCGCCCGGGGTCAGGCCTAGCGTGCGCAGGATGGCGATGTCGGCCTGCTTGTCGGTGACCAGCATCACCTGCGAGGACACCAGGTTGAACGCGCCCATGGCGATGATCAACGACAGCAGGATGCCCATCACCACCTTCTCCATGCGCAGCGAGTGGTAGAGGTTGGCGTTCTGCTGGGTCCAGTCACTCACCCGGTACGCACCACCGAGGTTCTGCGCCAGGTCCACGCCCACTTCCAGCGAGCGGTCCATGTCGTGCAGTTTCAGCCGCACGCCGGTAGCACCATCGGAACGCAGCACGCGCTCCAGGTCCTTCATGTTGGCGAAGCCGACACCTCGGTCGACCTCGTTGTAGCCGGCCTCGAAGAGGCCGCTCACGGTAAAGCGCTTCATCCGTGGCACCGCACCGGCAGGCGTGCCCTGCACTTCGGCGAAGGTCACCAGCACCTGATCGCCGACATCCACGCCCAGCCAGATCGCCAGTTCCTTGCCCAGCAGCAGGTTGAAGCTGCCTGGCTTGAGGCTGTCGTAGCTGCCCTTGGTGACCTTCTTGTCGATCACCGACACCTTCGGCTCAAGCGCCGGGTCGATGCCCTGGATGATCGCGCCCTGCACGCGCGGGCCGCTGATCATCGACTGGATCTCGATGTAAGGCGCGGCACCGGCCACGCGCGGGTCCTTGCGGGCCACGTCGACCACGCGCATCCAGTCCGGCATCGGCTCGCCGTCGCGGCTGATGGTGGTGTGCGCGGTCATCTGCAGCAGGCGACTGCGGATTTCCTTCTGGAAACCGCTCATCACCGCCAGGGTGGTGATCAGCACGGTGACGCCGAGCGCGATGCCCAGGATCGATGCCATCGAGATGAAGGAGATGAAGCCGTTGCGGCGCTTGGCGCGCAGGTAGCGCAGGCCGATCGCCACGGGAAGGGGTTTGAACATGCAGGCACGCCAGTCAATTCAGCTTATGGTGCCATCGTACGGGGCCTACGGGAAACGGCACGTGCGGCCACGGCCAGTCGCAGTTCACGTCGCTGCCCGGGATCGAGCACATCGGGCCAGAACAACAGGCGCCGGCGGCGCCGATCCTCACGCCACAGCAACAGCAGCCAAGGCCCACGCACGACCAGCTGCGGGCTTTCGATGTCCTGACCGGCAACCTGCATCGGGTCGGGCGGCGCTGGCAGGCACAGGGCAACGCGTGGCCGGCGAAAGCGCCAGGCCAGCTCCGCCAGTCCCATGGCCCAGGCCAGCAGCACGGCCGGCATCAGCAGGCGCGGCGGCAACTCCGTCGCGCGCAGCAGCCAGGGCGCGGCCAGCAGCACCGCCAACTGGGCGGCGGCCTGCAGCCGCGAGGGGCGCCACTCAAGGCTTGAGGGCGAGGATCTTCTGCATGAGGGGGATCGCGTGCGCATGCGGGCAGGCCTCATAGCCCATGAACCAGCGCCACAATTTATCGTCCTCGCAGTCGAGCAGGAACAGGAAAACCTCGCGCTCTTCGGTCGGCGCAGTGCTCCATTCGTGGTCCAGATAGCGACCGAACAGCTGGTCCAGCTCGCGCATGCCGCGGCGGCAGCGCCAGCGCAGCTTCTTCAGCAGGGTTTCTTCATCCATCGTGTTTCTCCAGATACAGCAAAGCCACGCATGGCGTGGCTCTACTGGGGTGGCACAGCCACGCATGGCGTGGCTCTACCAGGTACAGCCAGGCCCGATCAGGCGCGGCGTTCCATCATCAGCTTCTTGATCTCGGCGATCGCCAGCGCCGGGTTCAGGCCCTTCGGGCAGGTCCGGGCGCAGTTCATGATGGTGTGGCAGCGGTACAGCTTGAACGGATCTTCCAGATCGTCCAGGCGCGCACCGGTGTCCTCATCGCGCGAGTCGATGATCCAGCGGTAGGCCTGCAGCAGGATCGCCGGGCCCAGGTAACGCTCGCCGTTCCACCAGTAGCTCGGGCAGCTGGTCGAGCAGCAGGCGCACAGGATGCACTCGTACAGGCCGTCCAGCTTCTTGCGGTCTTCCGGCGACTGCAGGCGCTCACGGTCCGGCGGTGCCGGGGTCTGGGTGCGGATCCACGGCTTGATCGACGCGTACTGCGCGTAGAAGTGGGTCAGGTCCGGAACCAGATCCTTGACCACGTTCATGTGCGGCAGCGGGTAGATCGGCACTTCCTTCTTGCCGCAGTCCGAGATGGCTCGGGTGCAGGCCAGGGTGTTGGTGCCGTCAATGTTCATCGCGCACGAACCACAGATACCTTCGCGGCAGGAGCGACGGAAGGTCAGGGTCGGGTCGATCTCGTTCTTGATCTTGATCAGGGCGTCCAGGACCATCGGGCCACAGGCGTCCAGATCGACTTCATAGGTGTCGGTGCGCGGGTTGCTGTCGTCGTCCGGACTCCAGCGGTAGATCTTGAAGGTGCGCACGTTCTTGCCGCCGTTCTTGACGGGGAAGTGCTTGCCCTTCGTGATCTTGGAATTCTTGGGGAGTGAAAACTCGGCCATGGCTGCTCTCGTTGGCTCAGGCGGCCCGCGCCCGTGGGCGCGGATTGCACGGTAGGCGGGGTCGGATCAGTACACGCGCGGCTTCGGCGGCACCACGGACACGTCGTCGGTCAACGTGTACATGTGCACCGGACGGTAGTCGAAGCTGCACTTGCCCTTCTCGTCGACGCTGACCAGGGTGTGCTTCTGCCAGTTGACGTCGTCGCGGTCCGGGAAGTCCTCGTGCGCATGCGCGCCGCGGCTTTCCTTGCGCTGTTCGGCCGAGTTGATCGTCGCCACCGCGTTCAGCAGCAGGTTGTTCAGCTCGTAGGTCTCGATCAGGTCCGAGTTCCATACCAGCGAACGGTCGGAGACCTTCACGTCCTGGAACGAGTCGAAGATCTTGTCCATCTTCTCGCAGCCTTCCTTCAGCGTCTGGCTGGTGCGGAAGACGGCCGCGTCGGCCTGCATGGTGCGCTGCATGCGATCGCGGATGACCGAGGTCGGGGTATCGCCGTTGGCGTGGCGCAGCTTGTCCAGCAGGCCCAGTGCCTTGTCGCAGGCATCAGACGCCAGCGGCTTGTGCGACGCGCCCGGCTTGATGGTCTCGGCGCAGCGGTTGGCCACCGCACGACCGAACACCACCAGATCCAGCAGCGAGTTCGAGCCCAGGCGGTTGGCACCATGCACCGACACGCAGGCGGCTTCGCCGATCGCGTACAGGCCAGGGATCACCGCATCGGGGTTGTCGCCATCCTTGCGCACCACTTCGCCGTGGTAATTGGTCGGAATACCGCCCATGTTGTAGTGCACGGTCGGGATCACCGGGATCGGCTGCTTGTGCACGTCGACGCCGGCGAAGATGCGGGCGCTCTCGGCGATGCCCGGCAGCTTCTCGTCGATCACGCCCGGGCCGAGGTGGGTCAGGTCGAGCAGGATGTGGTCCTTGTGCTCGCCAACGCCGCGGCCTTCGCGGATCTCGATGGTCATCGAACGACTGACCACGTCGCGCGAGGCCAGATCCTTGTAGTGCGGTGCGTAACGCTCCATGAAGCGCTCGCCACTGCTGTTGCGCAGGATGCCACCTTCACCGCGGACACCCTCGGTGATCAGGCAGCCGGCGCCATAGATGCCGGTCGGGTGGAACTGCACGAACTCCATGTCCTGCATGGCGATGCCGGCACGCATGGCCAGGCCACCACCGTCGCCGGTGCAGGTGTGCGCCGAGGTGGCGCTGAAGTAGGCACGGCCGTAGCCGCCGGTGGCCAGCACCACGCCCTGGGCGCGGAACAGGTGCAGGGTACCGTCGGACATGTCCAGGGCCAGCACGCCGCGGCAGGCACCTTCGTCATCGAAGATCAGGTCGAGCGCGAAGTACTCGATCATGAAGCGCGCGTCGTGCTTCAGCGACTGCTGGTACAGGGTGTGCAGCATCGCGTGGCCGGTACGGTCGGCCGCCGCGCAGGTACGCTGCGCCGCCGGGCCTTCGCCGTACTTGGTGGTCATGCCACCGAACGGACGCTGGTAGATCTTGCCTTCGGCCGTACGCGAGAACGGCACGCCGTAGTGTTCGAGTTCGATGATGGCCGGGATGGCCTCACGGCACATGTACTCGATGGCGTCCTGGTCGCCCAGCCAGTCCGAGCCCTTGATGGTGTCGAAGAAGTGGTAACGCCAGTCGTCCTCGCCCATGTTGGCGAGTGCGGCCGAGATACCGCCCTGGGCGGCAACGGTGTGCGAACGGGTCGGGAAGACCTTGGTCAGGCACACGGTCTGCAGGCCCTTGGCGGCCAGGCCGAACGTGGCGCGCAGGCCGGCGCCGCCGGCGCCCACCACGACCATGTCGTACTTGTGTTCGGTGATCTTGTAAGCGGACATCTAATCTGGATTCCTGTGTAGGTGCCTGGGCTCAGGCAACGCCGAGGGCGATGCGGCCCACCGCAAACACACTGACGATCATGCCGAGCACGGCGACGAACTTCACCGCGGTCTGCAGCACCAGGGCCAGCAGCGATTCGTGGATGTAGTCTTCCAGCACGACCTGCATGCCGAGCTGCGCGTGCCAGAACATGGCGATCAGCAGGCCGATCAGCGGCACTGCGTTCCACGGCTTGGCCACGGCGGCGGCGGCGGTCGCGTAGTCCGAGCCCAGCAGGCCCAGCACGAAGACCAGGAACCAGATGCCCAGCGCCACCAGGGCGGCGGCGGTCAGGCGCTGGTGCACGAAGTGCTCGGTGCCGGTCTTGGCCGAACCAAGGCCGCGCACACCCTTCAGCGGAGTACGGAACTTGCTCACGCGGCACCTCCGAACATCACATAGGCCCACACCAGCAGGGTGATCACCAGGCTGCCGATGACCGACAGCCAGCTGCTGCGGATGAAGGCGGGGATGCTGAAGCCGATGGCGAAGTCCTGCACCACATGGCGGATGCCATTGCACAGGTGATAGGCGAACGACCATGTCCACGCGAACAGGAACACGCGGCCATACCAGGCCCCGGCATGGCCGGTGAAGCAGTTCCAGGAATCGGGCCCCATCATCAGGGCCAGCAGGCCGGCGGCGATGATGAGGGCACCAACAGACAGAAAGACGCCAGTGGCTCGATGCAGGATCGAGGTGGCCATCTGAATCTGCCAGCGATACACCTGAAGGTGCGGGGAAAGTGGGCGTTGTCTGGTCGCCATTCGCTGGGCTCGTTGTCTCGGCTGGGCGGCACACGGCCGCGTTGGCTCAATGCTGATCAGAAATCGATGCAGCGTCCGTTTTTCTCCCAATCGCCATACCGCACCGGATCAAGTCCGCCGCGGCCGCCGAATTCCTCTGCTTTTTCCTGTTCCACGGGCACGGGTGCCGCGGGGACCAGCGGGGCTTCAGATTCGTCGTCGGGAGTGGGGGTTGTTTGGCCTATCATTGTTGGTCTCGCAACGCACAAATTTTAGACCTCGTTCACGTGCCTGACAACCTGCCCCCTGCTTTCGTCGGATATCCGCGCCTGCCCGGCCACCAGTTGCTGAGCCTGCAGGGCCCGGATGCGGCCGTATTCGCCCATGCCCAGTTCAGTGGCGATGTCACTGCCCTGCCCCTGCTGCACTGGCAGTGGAGCGCCTGGCTGAGCGCCAAGGGCCGCACCCTGACGGTGTTCCAGCTGCTTCGGCTGGCCGAAGACCATGTGATGCTGGTGCTGGCCGACGGTGATGCCGATGCGATTGCGTCGCAACTGCAGCGCTTCGTGTTCCGCCGCAAGGTGAAGGTACTGGTGCGCAGCGATCTGGCCGTGGCCGGTGCGTTCACTGCGCCCGAGGCCGCCAGCGGCGCCGCCATTGCGCAGACCACAGGTGACGGCTGGGAGCTGGACCTGGGCAGCGACGCGCTGCCGCGCACCCTGCGCATCGGCGCCACCGAGGCCTTCGCCGCCGGCAGCGAGGCCGATGAGGCCACTTTCGCGCTTGCCTGGCGCCAGGCCGACCTGCGCCATGGCCTGCCGCGGCTGGAAGAAAGCCAGCGCGAAGTGTGGACCCCGCAGCAGCTGGGCCTGGACCGCCTGAATGGCTACAGCGTGAAGAAAGGCTGCTACCCGGGCCAGGAAATCGTCGCCCGCACCCACTTCCTCGGCAAGGCCAAGCGCGCGGTGCAGCTGCTGCATACCGCAGCACCGGCGCAGGCCGGTGATGGCGTGCAGCAGGACGGTACGGCGCTGGGCACCATTGCCAGCGTGGCCGGCGATCTGGCGCTGGCGGTGCTGCCGCTGGAGGCCAGCGACGCTGATCTGCAGGTGGGTGATGCGATCGCGCAGCGCATGCCGTTGCTGGATGGATTGGCGCGCTGAACCCGGTGGATGAAGGAATGGTAGTGCCGGCCGCTGGCCGGCAACCATGCATGGTTGAAGTTGCCGGCCAGCGGCCGGCACTACCCGTTACAGCCGCTCGCCGGATTCCGGGTTGAAGAAGTGCAGGCCCTGCGGGTGGATCGCCACGCGGATCTGCTCGCCCACCGCCGGCAGCGACTGCGGCGCCACGCGCATGGTCAGCGCGTGCTGGCCACTGCTCAGGTTGACGAAGATCTCGTTGCCGACCGGTTCGATGCCCTCGATACGCGCGGTGAATGCATGCGCATCATCGGCACTGGCCGGCTGCAGGTGTTCCGGACGCACACCCACCGCGATCGGCTTCTGCAGCCAGACCGGATCGATCGTGGCCTGGCCCAGCGGAGCACGCCATTCGCCATCGACCACGGTCACCCCGCCGGCATCGCCCTCAAGGGTGCCACGCAGCACATTCATCGCCGGGCTGCCGAGGAAACCGGCCACGAACAGGTTGGCCGGGCGGTCATACAGCGCCATCGGTGTATCGATCTGCTGGATGATTCCGTCCTTCAGCACCACGATGCGCTGGCCCAGGGTCATCGCTTCGACCTGATCATGCGTCACGTAGATCATGGTGGTGCCCAGCTTGCGGTGCAGCTGCGCGATCTCGGTACGCACACTGTGGCGCAGCTTGGCATCGAGGTTGGACAGCGGCTCGTCAAGCAGGAATACCGCCGGCTCGCGCACCAGCGCACGGCCCAGCGCGACACGCTGGCGCTGGCCACCGGACATCGCCTTGGGCAGCTTGTCCATCATCTCGGTCAGGCCCAGCGTCTGCGCCGCCTCGCTGATGCGCTTGTCGATCGTGGCTTTGTCATGGCCACGCAGCTTCAGGCCGAAGGCCAGGTTCTCGGCCACGGTCATGTGCGGGTACAGCGCGTAGCTCTGGAACACCATGGCGATGTCGCGGTCCTTCGGCGCCACATCATTGACCACACGGTCGCCGATGGTGAGCGTGCCGCCACTGATCTCTTCCAGGCCGGCAACCATCCGCAACAGGGTCGACTTGCCGCAGCCGGAGGGACCGACCAGCACCATCAGTTCGCCATCGGCGACCTCGAAGGTGGCGTCCTTCACCGCGACCTGGCCGTTGTCGTAGACCTTGCGCACACCCTGCAACTGCACTTTTGCCATATCACCTATCCGGTCCGCCCGAAGCCGGGCTGTCTTTTGGGACTGCCTCGGCCCTCCCGATGGCAGTGATGATTGCGCGCCTGCCGCATGACGGCGAGCACTGCAATCGAATACAGTTGCCCATTCTGCCATGTAAACGTTTTCACGTGGCACTATCCGATGATCGGTGCGCACCGATCTGCGTCGGCGGTTGAACGAAGGTTCTGCCGAAGCAGTGGTTTCGAATGGAACGGTCTTCCGGAGCTCCGGAGAACGCCCCGGACGAACCTCGGACAGGCAGTTGCGCGGATGTCCCCCGAACCCAGCCATGAAGCGATTGACAACGATGTCACCCGGATCTGAAACTCGAGCGATGCACGACACCCTCTTCCTGTTCGGTGCCACAGGTGATCTGGCCCAGCGCTATCTGTTCCCTTCGCTGCTTCGCCTGCTTGGCGACGGCCTGCTGCCGGAGGACTTCCGCATCCGCGCACTGGCGTTGTCCGGGCATGACACCGAAGCCTTCCATGACATCCTGCGGCCGCGCCTGCAGCAGGCCATGCCGATGGCCAGCCAGGACGACATCGCCGCGCTGCTGCGCCGCATCGACTACCGTTCGGTCGACCTGCGCGACGTCGACTCGGTCGCCGCCGCGGTCTCCGACCTGGTGGACCGCAAGTGCGTCAGCTACCTGGCCATCCCGCCAGGCCTGTACATCTCCACCTGCGAAGGCCTGGCCAAGGGCGGCGCCCTTGCCGCGCCGGCACGGCTGATGCTTGAGAAGCCGATCGGCAGCGACAGCGAAAGCGCCGAGGAAATCATCAGCACCATCGGCCAGTGGATCGACGAGGATCGTGTGTTCCGCCTCGACCACTACCTGGGCAAGGCGGCGGTGCAGAACCTGATCGCGCTGCGCTTCGGCAACACGCTGCTGGAAGCGGTGTGGAACCGAAACTACATCGAGTCGGTCCACATCCTGGTGGCCGAGAGCGAAGGCGTGGACGGCCGTGACGCCTACTACGCGCGCTCCGGTGCGCTGCGCGACATGGTGCAGAGCCACATCCTGCAGCTGCTGTGCATGGTGGCGATGGAACCGCCGGCCTCGCTGGAAGCCGACCGCATCCGCGATGAGAAGGTCAAGGTGCTGCGCGCCCTGCGCCCGCTCGATGCGAAGCATGCCGCACGTGACAGCATCCGCGGCCGCTACACCGCCGGCACCATCAATGGCCAGCCGGCACAGGCCTACCAGCCGCCGGAAGGCAGCGACGTGGAGACCTTCGCCGGTGTCACCGCACATATCGACAACTGGCGCTGGAGCGGCGTGCCGTTCCACCTGGTCACCGGCAAGCGCCTGCCCGAGCGCACCACCCGCGTGGTGGTCACGCTGAAGCCGGTCACCCACTGGCTGTTCGAGCGCCCGCAGCGTGCGCAGGCCGCACCGAACCGCCTGGTGTTCCAGCTGCAGCCGCAGGAAAACATCGAACTGGGCCTGATGAGCAGCCTGGCCGGCCCCGAATGGGGCGCGCTGGAACTTCACCCGCTGGAACTGGAACTGTCGGTGCCGACCGGCCTGCATCGCCGCATCGCCTACGAGCGCCTGTTCCTGGACGCCTTCAACGGCAACCACACGCTGTTCGTGCGCGACGACGAAGTGCGCGCGGCCTGGGCGTGGATCGACAGCGTGGCCGATGCCTGGAAGGAAGCAAAGCTGCCGCTGGAACCCTACCCCGCCGGCCAGTGGGGCCCGGACAACGCGACCGGCTTCCTGCCGCAGGGCGTGGATGCGCCGGACAGCGAGGCGTCGGCATGAGTGCCAGCTCGCAGCCGGTGCTGGTCGCCGACATCGGTGGCACCAACGCCCGCTTCGCCCTGGCCGACACCTCGCTCGATGCACCGCTGCAGCAGGACAGCATCCGTGAGTACGCGGTGGCGGAGTTCCCGTCGCTGGGTGATGCCGCGCGCCACCATCTGGAACAGATCGGCGCTACCGCCAGCCGCGGCGTGTTCGCGGTCGCTGGTCGCGTCGACGGTGACGAAGCACGCATCACCAACCATCCGTGGGTGATCTCGCGCAGCCGCACCGCGGCCATGCTCGGTTTCGACGAACTGCACCTGATCAACGACTTCGCCGCGCAGGCGATGGCGATTTCACTGCTGCAGCCCGATGACGTGGTCCAGGTCGGCGGCGCTGCATGGGTGCCGGGCAAGCCCGGTCAGCCGCGCAACTACGCGGTGATCGGGCCGGGTACCGGGCTCGGTGTCGGCGGCCTGATCCTGCGCCATGGCCGCTGCTATCCGTTGGAGACCGAGGGTGGCCATGTCAGCTTCCCGCCGGGAACCCCGGAGGAAATCCGCATCCTGGAGATCCTGTCCGAACAGTTCGGCCGCGTCTCCAACGAGCGCCTGATCTGTGGCCCTGGCCTGGTCAACATCCATCGTGCCGTGTGCGAGATGGCCGGCATCGATCCGGGCCAGCTGCAGCCGGTGGACGTGACCGCGCGTGCCCTGCACGGCGATCCGCAGGCGATGCGCACCGTGGACGTGTTCTGCGCGGTGTTCGGCGCCATCGCCGGCGACCTGGTGCTGACCCAGGGCGCGTGGGACGGCGTGTTCCTGACCGGCGGGCTGACCCCGAAGATGCTCGATTCGCTGCAGCACTCCGGTTTCCGCCAGCGCTTCGAACACAAGGGCCGCTTCTCCTCGATCATGGCGCGGGTTCCCTCGTTGGCCGTGATGCACCCCCACGCCGGACTGCTGGGCGCCGCCGCCTATGCCGCCGACGCCGAACGTGACGCACCTGGAGTTGCCGCATGAGCCCCACCACCTTCCACGACGACCGCATCGAGTTCATCCAGCACGGCGATGCCGATGGCTGGATCGAGGCGGTGGCCGCCGAGATGGCGCAGACCCTCAACCACGACATCAACGAAGTGGGCCGCGCCCGCATCCTGTTGTCTGGCGGCACCACGCCGGCACCGGTATACCAGGCACTGGCCGAGCTGGACGTGCACTGGGACCGGGTGGAAGTGAGCCTGGCCGATGAGCGCTGGCTGTCGCCGCAGGATCGCGACAGCAATGCCTGGCTGGTGCGCGAGAATCTGCTCAAGCGCGCCGAAGGTGCGCATTTCGATCCGCTGGTGCGGATCGGCAAGCCGCTTCCGGAATGCGTGTACACCGCCAACCTGCAGGCGCAGCACAGCCAGCCGCCGAGCCTGGTGGCGCTGGGCATGGGCAACGACGGCCACACCGCCTCGCTGTTCCCCGGCTCGAAGGACCTGGCCCGTGCACTGGAAAGCACCCTGCCCTATGCCGCGCTGGACGCCACCGGCTGCCCGGGTGCCAACCAGTGGCCGCTGCGCATCACCCTGACCCCGCATGGCCTGCGCCAGTGCCGCCAGCGCCTGCTGCTGCTGCGCGGCAAGCAGAAGCTGCAGGTGCTGCGCCAGGCGCTGGACAGCAACGATGCCCAGCAGTACCCGATCCTCAATGCGATCAACCTGGAAGGCGCGCGCCTGCGCGTCCACTGGGCTGATTGATGTTGGCGGCGGCGCTCTGCCGCCGCTTGCCTCTCGCCACCACGAACGCCGGTAGCCAATGAGCCTCCATCCGCAACTGCAAGCCATCACCGAACGTGTCATCCGCCGCAGCGCCGCCTCGCGCGCCGCCTATCTGGCCGCGATCGACGCCGCACTGCGCGATGGCCCGTTCCGCAGCCGCCTGAGCTGCGGCAACCTCGCCCACGGTTTCGCCGCCTGCGGTGGCACTGACAAGAGCCGCCTGCGCGGTGGCGTGACGCCGAACCTCGGCATCATCACCGCCTACAACGACATGCTGTCGGCGCACCAGCCGTTCGAAACCTATCCCGATCAGATCCGCGCGATGGCCCGTGAGCTGGGCGCAACGGCACAGGTGGCCGGCGCGGTACCGGCGATGTGTGACGGCGTCACCCAGGGCCGCGGCGGCATGGAGCTGTCGCTGTTCTCGCGCGATGTGATCGCGCAGGCGACCGCCATCGGCCTCAGCCACGACATGTTCGACACCACCATCCATCTCGGCGTGTGCGACAAGATCGTGCCCGGCCTGCTGATCGGTGCGCTGGCCTTCGGCCACCTGCCGGCGGTGTTCGTGCCGGCCGGCCCGATGACGCCGGGAATTCCGAACAAGCAGAAGGCCGAAGTGCGCGAGCGCTACGCCGCCGGCGAGGCCACCCGCGAGGAACTGCTGGAAGCGGAATCGGCCTCTTACCACGGTGCGGGCACCTGTACCTTCTACGGCACCGCCAATTCCAACCAGGTGCTGCTGGAAGCGATGGGCGTGCAGCTGCCGGGCGCCTCGTTCGTCAACCCGGACACGCCGCTGCGCGATGCCCTGACCCGCGAAGCCACCGAACGCGCGCTGGACATCACCGCACTGGGCGACGATTTCCGTCCGCTCGGCCGGATCATCGACGAGCGCGCGATCATCAACGCGGTCATTGCGCTGATGGCGACCGGCGGCTCGACCAACCACACCATCCACTGGATCGCGGTGGCACGCGCGGCCGGCATCGTGCTGACCTGGGACGACTTCGACGAGCTGTCGCAGCTGATTCCGCTGCTGGCCCGCGTCTATCCGAACGGCGAAGCCGATGTAAACCGCTTCGCCGCAGCAGGCGGCCCGGCCTTTGTGTTCGGCGAACTGATCAAGGCCGGCCTGATGCACGGCGACCTGGTCAGCGTGGCGCGCGGCGGCATGGCCGACTATGCGCGCGAGCCGCAGCTGCGCGACGGCAAGCTGGTCTACCTGCCGGGCCTGGAACGCAGCGCCGACGAAGAGGTGGTGCGTGGCGTAGACAATCCATTCGAACATCAGGGGGGCCTGCGCCTGTTGCGCGGCAACCTTGGCAAATCACTGATCAAGCTGTCGGCGGTGAAGCCGCAGTACCGCACGATTGAAGCACCGGCGGTAGTGGTCGATGCGCCGCAGGTGCTGAACAAGCTGCACGCCGCTGGCATGCTGCCGGAGCATTTCGTGGCGGTGGTGCGCTACCAGGGCCCGCGCGCCAACGGCATGCCGGAACTGCATTCGCTGGCGCCGCTGCTGGGCCTGCTGCAGAACCAGGGCCGGCGCGTGGCGCTGGTCACCGACGGCCGCCTGTCCGGTGCCTCGGGCAAGATTCCGGCGGCGATCCATGTGACGCCGGAAGCGGCGCGCGGTGGTCCGCTGGGCAAGGTGCGCGAGGGCGACATCATCCGCCTTGATGGTGAGGCCGGCACGCTGGAAGTGCTGGTGGACGCGGCCGAATGGGCCGCACGTTCGCTGGCGCCGAACACCGCGCCGGCAGCGCACGACCTGGGCCGCAACCTGTTCGCGATCAACCGTCGCGTGGTGGGGCCGGCCGACCAGGGTGCGATTTCGATTTCGTGCGGACCGGCGGCGGCCGATGGCGGGCCGTGGGACTACGATGCGGAGTACGAGCTGGGGCATGACGCAGCGGCGGCGGCGGCGCCGCATGAGGCGAAAGACGCCTGAGGGTTGAGGAGCGTTGCGGGTTCTATGTGGCGGTGAGTTTCCTGGTTGAGGGCGCGGGTAGCCCCAGCCGGGACACGCCGTAAACCCTTCCATGGGGGCTCGGTCGCGGCATCCATGCCGCTCACGGTCCCGGCTGGGGCTACCCGCGCCCTCCTGACACTCTGCGGCGCATCGACGCCGCGAAGTGATCACTGAAAATCAAATTCAAAAGCAGAAGCAAAGGCAGAAGCAGAGCTATGGGTATCGAACAACATCAGGTGAAGGCGGCGGAGCTGTTGCGTGCGGCGGGCATCCTGCCGGTGGTGACGATTCATACGCTGGACCAGGCGCGTGCGGTCAGTGCGGCGTTGCTGGAAGGTGGCCTGCCGGCGATCGAGTTGACGCTGCGTACGCCGGTGGCGATGGAAGCGCTGGCGATGCTCAAGCGTGAGCTGCCGGACGTGGTGGTGGGTGCCGGTACGGTGCTGACCGTGGAGCAGATGCAGCAGTCGATCGATGCGGGCGCGGACTTCCTGGTGACGCCGGGTACGCCACCGGCGCTGGCCGATGCACTGGCGGCGGCACCGCTGCCGGTAGTGCCGGGTGCGGCGACGCCGACCGAGCTGCTGTCGCTGTATGCGCGTGGCTTCCGTGTGTGCAAGCTGTTCCCGGCCACCGCCGTGGGTGGGCTGGCGATGATCAAGGGCCTGGCCGGCCCGGTGGCGGACCTGAAGCTGTGCCCGACCGGTGGCATCACCGAAAACACCGCCGCCGAATACCTGGAGCAGAAGAACGTGGTCTGCATCGGCGGTTCGTGGATGGTGCCGGGCAACTGGATCGCCAACGGCGAATGGGACAAGGTGCGCGCCAGCGCCGCCGACGCCGCCAAGATCATCAAGCGCGTGCGCGGCCACTGAGCAGATCAAGGTGTAGATACCGTGTCGCCCTCGCCTAGGCAAGGGCGACGTCAGGCTCAAAGGGTCGGCCACTTCTCAGTACGCCCCAAATCAGATGGATGAGCTTGCGCATCACTGCGCACATGACGACCTTGAAGGGCTTGCCTTTCGCGCTGAGCCGGTCTGCAAAGGACTTCAGTGTGGGGTTGTGGGTCTTCCCGGTCAGCGCCGGCATGTACAGCTTTTTGCGGAAATTGGCGTCGCCGACGCGTGATATCCGGCATTTGCCTTCGTAGTTTCCTGATTGACGCTGGGCCGGATTCAGGCCCGCGTGGGCAACCACCTGGCGCACGTCGCTGTATTTGCTTAGATCCCCCAGCATGGCCAACAGCTGGGCACTGCTGGTGTTGCCTACACCGGGGATGCTGGTAAGCAGTTGATGACGCCGGCGCAGGTCCGGATCGTTATCGATATGGTCCTCAATCGCCTTCTGGACCTGCTTGATCTGCTCTTCCAACGTCCGGATCACATCCTTGATCCCTTGCTGGACCGAGATATCGGCAACGTCCAGGCGGTTGTGCTCCATCTGCAGCATTTCCTGGAGGTCATCTCGACGCCGTACCAAGGCGCGCAGCTTCACCTCCGAGGGCGTCGGTGGAACGTAGGGATACAGCTTTTCCGAGCGTTGTGCCTCAAAAAACCGGGCAATCAGCTTGGCGTCGCTGCGGTCAGTCTTGGTCCGCATCCCCTCCGCCTGCCCAAACGCCTTTACTCGGGCGGGATTGGCCACATGAACCACTACCCCCGCTTCCACCAGTGCTTGAGCCAAGGCCTCGTGATAGATGCCTGTAGCCTCCATACCTACCGCCGCGTTCGGCGCATGTTTGGCGCGCCAGGCCAGAAGCTCATCAAAACCCTTTGGCGTATTGGGGAGTTTGGCCTTGGTTCGATACTTGCCGTGAGATAGAGGCAGGGCGATGTCAAAAGTCGCCTTGGCTGCGTCGATGCCGATAAATTGCATGATTTCGCTCCAGCTTGAACTTACGATCGTGATCGGAAGCCGCCAGACTTGCCCTTGTGAGTACAGGCTCTCACCCGATGGCGGGCCTAAGATACCGTTCAAGTTCCATGGCGGTGTCAGGCCGCCGACGCGCTGAATCTACTTTGCAAGCTCGAAGGCTTAAGAGCCGAGGCAGCGTCATCGGAGCCTCCCGGGTCACCGGGGGATTGTGCCTGATCAGGGCACGATCCAAGACACAAGAGCCGAGCCGACGCTCGGCTCCGGCATCATCAAGGGTCAGAGCCCTTTCCCACCGGGAAAGGGATCCGACCCCAGGCGACGAGCGCGCACAGCGCGCGACCCGCTCCTGCTCTTCCTTCTTCATTCCGCGGTGGACGAGCACGGAACCTGTCCATGGCCCTGCGGAGGGATTGCGCAGGGGCGTAAGCGCCATGGATGGCGCGCCCGAGCCTCCAGGGATGGATTCACGGCGTCCCCTGCGCAATCCCTCCGCAGGGCCAACCCCACGAATCCTGCCGCACACCGCGAGGGGCTCAGCCGTTGGCCGAAACCCTTACAGCGGCCGTGCCGGATCCACCAGCCCATACTGGCTGGCCATCCGCGCCAGCGCGATGTTGTCGTGGATCCCCATCTTCTCGAACAACCGCGCCTTGTGCGTGTTCACCGTCTTCGCACTCAGGCTCAGGCGCCGCGCGATGTCTTCCTGACGCAGGCCCTGGGTCAGCAGCAGTGCCACTACCAGCTCGCGCGGTGACAGGCTGTCGAACGGCGAACCGTTGCCCTCCACCGTCGACAACGCCAGGTTCTGCGCGATGCTGGTGCCCAGGTAGCGGCGGCCACCGGCCACGTCGCGCACCGCGCGCAGCAGTTCCTGCGCATCGCAGCCCTTGCCGATGTACCCGGCAGCACCAGCTTCCAGCAGGCGCTTCGGCAGCGGGCCGTCTTCCAGCACCGACACGATCACCACGCGGGTGTTGCGGTGGCTGCGGACGATGCGCTCGGTCACTTCCATGCCGCTCACGCCCGGCAGGTGCAGATCGCACAACACCACGTCCGGCAGCAGCTGGCGGACCTCACGCAGCGCGTCTTCACCGGTCTCGGCTTCGCCCACCACCTCGATGTCGGTTTCCCCCGACAGAATCATCTTCATCCCGGTGCGGACCAGCGCGTGGTCATCCACCAGGTAGACTCGAATCGTCATTCACGTACCTCTTCGAATGCGGCCATTGCAGGTCAAGCTAGGCAGGGTGCCGATACCCTGCAAGTGCGTCCGGAATGCGGCGCTGGCGATCTGCCTTGCGCATCACATTACCGCGCGTTGTGCTTGCCCCCTGTCTTGCAGAACCTGCTGCAACGAAACAACTGATCTATTACGTAGACGTCCCGGAGGGGCCATCCACGTCAATCCCCCTGTGATGATGCTTCGCTGGCCTTCGCTGGCGGCGAGCAGTGACGTCGCCATGGGTGCCGGCGACTGAACATGACCAGATAGCACCCTACCACCCAAACCAGCGCGGCACACCATCCGGCCAGGATGTCGGAGGGGTAATGCACCCCCAGGTAGACCCGGGACACGCTGACCAGCAGGCTGAACGCCGGTGCCAGCAGCAGCACCGGCCAGCGCCAGCGGGTGTTCCAGGCCAGCAGCACCAGGGTCACCGCCAGGGTCATCGAGCCCATCGCATGGCCGCTGGGGAAGCTGAACGTCGATTCCGGCGCGATCGATTCCCACAGGCTGGGCCGCTGGCGCTGGAAGAAGTGCTTGCTGCCCATGTTCAACAGCGCCGAGCCCACGAAGCTGACCGCCACGAAGGTGGCTTCGCGCCATCGCCGGTAGCCCAGCAGCACGCCGATGATCAGCACGTCGGCCGGAATCAGGAACCACTCGTAGCCCAGCTTGGAGATGAGCACGAAGAAGCGGTCCAGCAGCGGCGAATGCAGGCCATGCATCTGCCACAGCAGCGGCGCATCGAAATGGAACGATTCAAACTCGTGCACCTCGTCAGCCAGGGCGACGAAGCCGGCCAGCGGCAGCAGCACGCCACCGAACAACAGGACCAGGCGCCAGGCATTGCGCGCCATCCAGTGGCGGAAGCCGGAGGCGGACTCCGGTGCAGCGAGGATCGCAGGCTTATCCGGCGCTTCGGACATAGGTGCGTTCGACGTAATCGTCGATCAGGGCGACGAATTCCTGGGCGATGTTCTCGCCACGCAGGGTCACCTTCTTTTCGCCATCGACGAACACCGGCGCTGCAGGTGTTTCACCCGTGCCGGGCAGCGAGATGCCGATATTGGCATGGCGCGACTCACCCGGCCCGTTGACGATGCAGCCCATCACCGCCAGGGTCATGTTCTCCGCACCCGGGTGGTGGATCTTCCACAGCGGCATCTTCTCGCGCACGTGGTTCTGTACCACCTTGGCCAGCTCCTGGAAGAACTCGGAGGTGGTGCGGCCGCAGCCCGGGCAGGCCGTGACCAGCGGCGTGAAGGCGCGCTGGCCGGTGGTCTGCAGCAGCTCCTGGGCGACGATCACTTCCTGCGTACGCGACTGGCCCGGTTCCGGGGTCAGCGAGATGCGGATGGTGTCACCGATGCCCTCCTGCAGCAGCACGCTCAGCGCCGCGGACGAGGCGACGATGCCCTTGCTGCCGATACCGGCCTCGGTCAGGCCCAGGTGCAGGGCGAAATCCGAGCGCTGGGCCAGGTCGCGGTACACCGCGATCAGCTCCTGCACGCCACTGACCTTGGCCGACAGCACGATGCGGTCGCGCGGCAGGCCGAGCTCCACCGCCTGCTCTGCCGAATCCAGCGCCGAGCGGATCAGCGCCTCGCGCAGCACGCGGCCGGCGTCCCACGGCTGCTCACGCAGGTTGTTCTCGTCCATCAGCCTTGCCGCCAGGGCCTGGTCCAGCGAGCCCCAGTTGGCGCCGATGCGCACCGGCTTGTTGTAGCGGATCGCGAACTCGATCAGCTGGGCGAACTGCAGGTCCTTCTTCTTGCCGAAGCCGACGTTGCCCGGGTTGATGCGGTACTTGGCCAGCGCTTCGGCACACGCCGGCTCGGCGGTCAGCAGCTGGTGGCCGTTGTAATGGAAGTCACCGATCAGCGGCACGTCGATGCCCATCATCGCCAGCTTGTCGACAATGCGCGGGATCGCCGCAGCGGCTTCCACGGTATTGACGGTCAGCCGCACCATTTCCGAACCCGCACGCCACAACTCGGCCACCTGCTTCACGCTGGAGGCCACGTCGGAGGTATCGGTGTTGGTCATCGACTGCACCACGACCGGCTTGCCTCCGCCTACGGTGACCCCGCCGATCTGGACGGCATGGGTCTGGCGGCGGGGCCAGGCAGTGGCATCGGAAGGGGGCGTCGGGCGGGTAACGGCGTCGTGCATGGGCGCATTCTACCGCCCGCCTCCGCATTCCGGGTGACTCGCATTCAGTCGGCGGCACGGCTGCGGCCGATTGTCGCAGGCACGGTCACGCGTGAACGCATACGATGAGCGTGAATGACCGGTCCCGACGCCCCGTTTCTCCGAACCCTGTGCAGCCTGCGCTGGCTTGCCGTAGGTGGCCAGGCCGCCACCATCCTGGTTGCCACCTGGGTGCTGGGCCTGCCGTTGCCGCAGCTGCCGCTGTGGGCCGGCGTGGCCGTACTGACCCTGTTCAACATCTACACCCAGCTGCGCCCGGAAGCGGCTGACACAGCACCGCTGACCGCATTCGGTCACATCCTGGTGGACGTGATCATCCTGACCTGGATGGTGGGCTGGAGCGGCGGCATGGCCAACCCGTTCAGCTCGCTGTTCCTGATCCTGATCGCGCTGGCCGCGTTCGCCCTGCCCCTGCGCTGGGCGCTGGCGGTGGCACTGGCCTGCCTGCTCGGCTATGCCGCCAGCGGCATCTTCGGGCAGCCGTTGCCGGACGGTTATTTCCGCGCGCAGGACCTCAACCGCTGGGGCGTGGTCGCCAATTTCCTGATTTCCGCTGCGGTCGTGCTGACCTTCTCCACCCGCCTGGCGTTGGCGCTGCGCCAGCGTGAGCTTGAACTGTCGGCACTGCGCGAGCGCTTCGCCCGCAACGAGGGCATCGTCGCCCTGGCCACCCATGCCGCCTCGGTGGCGCATGAACTGAACACGCCGCTGGCGACCATGACCCTGCTCGCCGATGACGTCGCCGAGCGCAGCGAAGAGCCGGAAGTACGCGAAGACATGGAAACCCTGCGCGAGCTGCTGGTGCAATGCCGTGAACGGGTGCTGGCGCTGGCCGCGCCGGCCTCGGCTGATGCACCGGGGCGCAGCCATTCCAGCGCCCAGCAGGTGCTGGAGCAGTGGCGTTTGGTGCGTCCGACCATCGACCTGCACCGCAACGACGATGCGCCGTTGCGGCTGCCGCTGGATCCGGGCGTGGGCCATCTGCTGATGGTCCTGCTCAACAATGCCGCCGATGCCGGCGAACAGGCCGGCCGGCCGCGCGTGGACCTGGACCTGCGCATCGAAGGCGACGACCTGATCGGCGAAGTACGCGACTACGGCCATGGCTTCGACGCCCGTGCCGCCGTCCTGCCGGGCAAGCTGTTCGGCAGCAGCAAGAGCGAGGGCATGGGCGTCGGCCTGGCCCTGTCCCATGCCACCATCGAACGCCTCGACGGCGAGATGTGGATGCGCCCGGCCCAGGGGGCCGGCAGCCGCGTCGGCTTCCGCCTGCCGCTGGCCCCACGCGAGGACACCCCATGAGCCTTCACCACTCCACCCTCGGCCTGCTGGTCGACGATGACGAACTGTACCTGCGCACGCTGCAGCGCAGCCTGGCCCGCAAGGGGCTGGAAACGCAGACCGCACAGGATGCCGCCAGCGCGCTTGCACTGGCTCGCCAGCACCCGCCGGCGTTCGCGCTGATCGACCTGAAGCTGGGCAGCGATTCCGGCCTGGCCCTGATCCAACCGCTGCGCGCCCTGCGCGCGGACATGCGGATCCTGCTGGTAACCGGCTACGCCAGCATCGCCACCGCCGTGGAAGCGATCAAGCTGGGCGCGGACGACTACCTGCCGAAGCCGGCCACAGTGCCGATGATCCTGCGCGCACTCGGCGAGGAAGACGATGGTCCGGCTGACGATGGCGAAATGGAAGTGCCCGACGCGATGACGCCGATCAGCCGCCTGCAGTGGGAACACATCCAGCAGGCGATGCACGAGACCGGCGGCAATGTGTCGGCGGCCGCGCGCCTGCTCGGCATGCACCGGCGTTCGCTGCAGCGCAAGCTGGCCAAGCGGCCGAGCCCGGAGCGCGATCCGAGCCGGTGACGCGGTAGTGCCGGCCGCTGGCCGGCAACCTCATGAACGGTGAAGGCATCGCCAGAATGCCGGCCAGCGGCCGGCACTACCAGAAGGCAGGACCACCGGTAGTGCCGGCCGCTGGCCGGCACCAGAACCTCAGCGCTTCAGCTGCGCCAGGATCTCGCGGGTCATCGGATCGGCAACCGCCACGTCCTCGCCCTGCAGCGCCGGCAGCAGGCCGCTGGCCAGCTGCTTGCCCAGCTCGACACCAAACTGGTCGAAGGCATTGATGTTCCAGATCACCGACTGCACGTACACCGCGTGTTCGTACATCGCGATCAGCGCGCCCAGCGCCTGCGGAGTCAGCGCATCCAGCAGGATCAGCGTGCTCGGGCGACCGCCCGGGTAATCGCGATGCGGGTCGTCGCTGCTCTGGCCATTGGCCAGCGCCTCGGTCTGCGCCAGCAGGTTGGCCAGCAGTGCCTGGTGATTGATCGTGTACGGATCATCGTTGTGCACGCAGCCGATGAAATCGGCCGGGATGATGCTGGTGCCCTGGTGCAGCGCCTGGAAGAAACTGTGCTGCACGTCGGTGCCTGCCCCACCCCACCACACCGGCACGGTATCGGTGGTAACCGGCTGACCGTCGCGCTGCACGCGCTTGCCCAGGCTTTCCATCACCAGCTGCTGCAGGTAGGCCGGCAGCAGCGCCAGGCGCTGGTCGTAGGTCATCACCGCATGCGTGGCATAGCCCAGCAGGTTGCGGTTCCAGATGTCGGTCAGGGCATGCAGCACCGGCAGGTTGCGCTCCAGCGGCGCGTCCAGTGCGTGCGCGTCCATCTGCGCGGCACCTTCCAGCAGCTGTTCGAAGCGCTCGAAGCCGATTGCCAGCGCGATCGGGAAACCGACCGCCGACCACAGCGAATAGCGGCCACCGACCCAGTCCCACATCGGCAGCACGCGATCGGCGGCGATGGCGAAGGCCTTGGCGGCGCGTTCCGGATTGGCGCTGACTGCATACAGGCGCTCGCTGCCACCCAGCCAGTCGTGCAGGATCTGACCGTTGAGCAGGGTTTCCTGCGTGCCGAAGGTCTTGGAGATCAGGATGCCGGCAGTCTTCGCCGGATCCAGCGTAGCCAGCGTGCGCTGCATGGCGGCGCCATCCACGTTCGACACGAAATGCACGCGCAGGCGCGCACCGGTGACCGGGCGCAGTGCATCGGCGACCAGCCGCGGACCGAGATCGGAACCACCGATGCCGACACTGACCACGTCGGTGACGCCGCTGTCTTCCAGCGCACGTACCAGCACGCCCATGCGCTGGCGGATGTCGCGCGCAGTGGCATAGGCCTCGGCCGCCACCGGCGCATCGACCACATCGCCACGCAGCGCGGTATGCAGCGCCGCGCGACCTTCGGTCAGGTTGACCTGTTCGCCACGGAACAGGCGGGTGATGGCAGTGCCGACATCACGTTCGGCAGCCAGCGCCAGCAACGCCTGCAGCGCCGCGGCATCGTACGTCTGCCGGGCGAAATTGACATACAACGGACCGACCCGCAGCGCCAGCTCCTGGACGCGGCCGGGTTCGGCGGCGAGCAGGCTGGGAATGCTTGCGCCTTTCAGGCGCTGGGCGTGGGAATGCAGCGAGTCGAATCCGTTGTTCGTTGTCATGCGGCCTGTGTCGGGATCGTGTCGTTGGTGTGGGAGATCTGGTTGTTGCCATCAACGTACACCAGCTTCGGCTTGAAGCTGTCAGCTTCCTGCTCGGTCATGCTGGCGAACGCGGCGATGATGATGATGTCACCGACCTGCACGTGGCGCGCGGCACCACCGTTGAGCGAGACAACGCCGCTGCCGGCTTCGGCGCGGATGGCATAGGTCGAGAAGCGCGCACCGTTGGTCACGTCCCAGATGTGCACCTGCTCGAACTCGCGGATGCCGGTGGCAGCCAGCAGGTTGTCATCGATGGCGATCGAGCCTTCGTAGTTCAGCTCGGAATGGGTGACGGTGGCGCGGTGGATCTTGGTCTTGAGCAGGGACAGGTGCATGGGGGCGCTGCAACGGCAAAGGAAAGAGCGGATTCTAGCACCCGCTTGGCTGTCGTCAGGGGCCTGCGGCAGGACGCTGAAGGCCGTTCAGGCGCCCTCGCCCGGCGGGACTGCCGGGACAGCGCCGGAAGTGCCGTGCAGCGACAGGCGGAAGACCGTGTGGAAGGCCAGCCCGGCGACCACGCCGAAGCCCCCTGCGGCCAGCACCGTCAGGCCGTAGCTGATCACGTCGAAGGTGTCGACATAGCGCAGGCGCTGCAGCAGCGGGCCGCTATCCGCGCCCGGCCAGGCGCACGTGGCCATGGCCAACGCGCCCAGCCCAAACCCGACCAGGACGAAGCCGATCCGGCGCAGGCGCTGCTGAGACTGCAGGATCAGCGCCATCGGCAGCAGCACGGCGATCGCGTTGCAGGCGGCCAGCACGAACATCAGCCCACCCCCGGTGAGCGCGGGCACCGGCGTGCGCCGGAATTCGAGCGCGAACAACAGGCCGCCAAACAGCTGGGCCGGCAGCATGCCGGCCGCCAGCACCGCCAGGATCGAGGCTTGGGCAAGGCGGCCGGTATCAGTGGTGGGGGTCTTCATTTCCGATCTCCCGTCCGTGGGAAGGTGAAAGGCGCCCGTTGCGGGCGCCCTCCCATGCTGCGCTTGGCGGCTCAAAATTCCAGGTTGTCGATCAACCGGGTCGTACCCAGGCGCGCGGCGATCAGCGCTACACGGCCGCCGCCATCGAAGGTCGGCTCGGCCAGTTCCGGTGTGCGCAACACGGCGTAGTCGACCTGGAAACCATCCGCCTGCAGCGCGGCCGTTGCGTCGGCCTCGATCTGCGCGCGCGACTGGCCAGCCACGTAGCCCTCGCGCATGCCCAGCAGGGTGCGATGGATGCTGGTCGCGACCGGGCGCTGTTCGGCGCTCAGGTACTGGTTGCGCGAGCTCTTGGCCAAGCCATCGTCGTCACGCACGATGTCCGCGCCGACGATCTGGATCGGGAACGACAGCTCGGCCACCATCTGCTTGATGACGGCCAGCTGCTGGTAGTCCTTGCGACCAAACACGGCCACGTCCGGCTGCACCTGCAGGAACAGGCGCGCGACCACCGTGCAGACGCCATCGAAGTGACCCGGGCGGCTGGCGCCCTCCAGCACTTCACTGACACCCGGCGCGTGCATGCGCGTGGTCTTGTCCACGCCCAGCGGGTACATCGCCTCGACGCTGGGCAGCCACACCGCATCGCAGCCGGCCTGCTCCAACCCGGCCACGTCGGCCTCGGGCGTGCGCGGGTAGCGGCTGAAATCCTCGTTGGGGCCGAACTGGGTCGGGTTGACGAAGATGCTTGCCACCACCTTGTCGGCGTACTGGCGGGCCAGGGTCACCAGCGAGTGGTGGCCCCCGTGCAGGTTGCCCATGGTCGGCACCAGCGCAACGCGCAGGCCTTCGCGCTTCCACTCGGCGATCTGCCCGCGCAGTGCGCCGAGCTCGTTGAAGGTCTGGATCATTGGGCGTAGGCGTGCTGTTCGTCGGGGAAGCTGCCGTCGCGCACGGCGTCGGCATAGGCGCGGGTGGCACCGGCCACCGAACCGCCTTCGGCGAGGAAGTCCTTGACGAACTTCGGACGGCGATGGCCGCTGTCCAGGCCGAGGAAATCGTGCAGCACCAGTACCTGGCCATCGCACTGCGGGCCGGCACCGATGCCGATGGTCGGCACGTCCACCGCAGCGGTGACTTCGGCGGCGACCGGAGTCGGCACGCATTCGAGCACCATGATGCTGGCGCCGGCAGCAGCCACGGCCCTGGCATCTTCCACCAGCTGGCGCGCAGCATCGCCACGGCCCTGGATCTTGAAGCCGCCCAGGCGCAGCACCGACTGCGGGGTCAGGCCCAGATGCGCGCAGACCGGAATCTCGCGTTCGACCAGGTAGCGGATGATGTCGACCTTGAAGCCGGCACCTTCGATCTTGACCATCTCCGCGCCGGCCTGCAGCAGCTGCAGCGAGGCATCCAGCGCGCGCTCCGGGGTGGCATCGGCGCCGAACGGCAGGTCGGCCACCAGCAGCGCACGCTGCAGCACGCGGGCCACGGCGCGGGTGTGGTAGACCATGTCGGCCACGGTCACCGGCAAGGTGGAGTCATGACCCTGCACGACCATGCCCAGCGAATCGCCGATCAGGATCAGGTCGACGCCGTTGGCATCGAAAGTGCGGGCGAAGCCGGCGTCGTAGGCGGTCAACATGACCAGCTTCTGGCCATTGCGCTTGGCCTCGGCCAGGGCGGGAACGGTCCAGGGCTTGCTGTCTGCGTGGGTGCTCATGTGCTGATAACCGGGGGAGATAACCCGGGCATTATCACCCTATCGGCGCGATCCCGCAGGCATCCACCCGCATCACTGCATCCTGCACGCGGCCGTGGCCGGGAATGGCCAGATCCGGCGCGATTTCGGCCAGTGGCACCAATACGAAGGCGCGCTCGTGCATATAGGGATGCGGCACCTGCAGGCCGGGCTGATCGATCACCTGCGCGCCATGCAGCAGCAGGTCCAGATCCAGCGCGCGCGGCCCCCAGTGCACCTGCGGATCGCGCACGCGGCCGAAGTGCCGCTCCAGCGACAGCATCGCCTGCAGCAGTTCGTCGGCCGACAGATCGGTTTCGACCGCAGCCACCGCGTTGACGAACGGCGGCTGGTCTTCATTACCCCAGGCCGGCGTGGCGTACAGGCGCGACGCCCTGTCCACGCGGGTGCCGGGCAGGCCATCCAGCGCAGCAATCGCTGCGCGGACGGTTGCAGCCGCGTCGCCAAGGTTGGCGCCGAGGCCGATCCAGGCAAGGGTCATCGCTTACTCGCCCGCAGCACCAGCCGGGGCACCCGGACGGCGACGGCGACGGCGGCGCTTGCGCGGCACCCCACCCTCTTCGTCAACCCCCTCGTGGTGCAGCGAATCCAGCGACGATTCCAGCTCATGCCCGGATTGCGCCTGCGCTTCGCGCCAGAACGCGACATCGGCCTCGTGCTCGGCCGAGGCCACCTGGCGCAGGGCCAGGAAATCGAACGCGGCGCGGAAGCGCGGGTGGGTCAGGGTGCGGAACACGCGCTTGCGCTGGCGCGAACCGAAGCGCGACTGCAGCAGCCAGATCTCCTGCATCGGCAGCGAGAAGCGGCGCGGCAATGCGATGGTGCTCAGCTGCTGCACGGTGACGCGGTCGGCGGCGCGACGCTGCGCCTCTTCCGGCGCCACGCCCTGCTTGAGCAGGGTCGCCTGCGCACGGCAGTACGCCGGCCACAGCAACAGCGCGAACAGGAATGCCGGCGAGACCGGCTCGTCATTGGCCACACGCGCATCGGTGTTGGCCAGGCCTTCCACCAGCATGCGGCGCAGCGCGCCGGTGCGGTTGGACTTGAGGGCTTTGGCACTTTCCGGGAACAGCACATCCAGCAGGCCGTAACGCTCCAGGCCTTCGAAGCTGGCCACGCCGTGCCCGGACAGGAACAGCTTGAGCACTTCCTCGAACAGGCGCGCCGGCGCGGCCTCATTGAGCAGGCCGGCCAGCTGCGGGATCGGTGCGGCGGTGCCCTCTTCGATCTGGAAACCAAGCTTGGCCGCCAGGCGCACCGCACGCAGCATGCGCACCGGATCTTCCTGGTAGCGCTGCACCGGGTCGCCGATCAACTTCATCAGGCGTGCCTGCACGTCTTCGAAGCCGCCGGTGTAGTCACGCACCGAGAAGTCCTCGATGGCGTAATACAGGGCGTTGCAGGTGAAGTCGCGGCGGATGGCGTCGTCTTCGATGGTGCCGTACACGTTGTCGCGCACGAGCATGCCGTTTTCCATCTCGCGGTCGCCGCTGCCGTCATCGCTGTTGGCACGGAACGTGGCCACTTCGATGATCTCGCGGCCGAACACAACATGGGCCAGGCGGAATCGGCGGCCGATCAGGCGGCAGTTGCGGAACAACTGCTTGACCTGCTCGGGCGTGGCATCGGTGGCCACGTCGAAATCCTTGGGTTGGCCATTGACCAGCAGATCGCGCACCGCGCCACCCACAAGGTAGGCGCCGAAGCCGGCATCGCGCAGGCGATAAAGCACGCGCAGGGCGTTCGGGCTGATGTCCTTGCGGGAGATCGTGTGCTGGTCGCGCGGGATGACGCGCAGGCTGAACGGTGATGGAGCAGAGGAAATGATGTTGGCGCTTCCGGTTGAAGTTTCGGGATTGCCCAATGGCATCGAGGTGCATATACTAGCGCTCCTGCATCGGCAGCGACACACTGCTCCCTTCGTCTAGTGGTTAGGACGTGGCCCTCTCAAGGCTAAAACAGGGGTTCGAGTCCCCTAGGGAGCACCAGTCGCCGCAGCAGGAACCGAGAAAGCCCGCCCTTGTGCGGGCTTTTCTGTTTTCCGGGATTGCAGTGACTGCGGTCGGGTTGGTCGCATCGGCGCTTCCCTGCAATCGGCTTGAGCCGGTGGGGTCACCCAGGGCAGGACACGCCGTGAACCCATCCATGGGGGCTCGATGGCGCCTTGCTCGCGTGCGCTGTCCTGCGCACACCGCAAGACCGGGGTTGGGCTCCTGCCCAACCCGTCGGGCGCATGCGCCCAACCCATGGCGCCAACGGTCCCGCCCTGGGTGACCCCACCGGCTCTGGACGGTTTCCCGCGAACCCCGGCAACAACCGACCAGCGCTTCGCCGCGTCCGCACGCACCATGAAACTGTCAGGAGGGGGCAGGCCGCCCTCTCCAGGACCGTTGGCGCCATGGATGGCGCCACCGAGCACCATGGATGGGCTTTTGCGTGTCCTGGAGAGGGCGGCCTGCCCCCTCAAACTCGGGACAACCAGGCGCCAACTGGATGCAACCGAAGCTGTAACTCGTCAGCCTTCCATCTGCTCCAGTTCCTTGCCCTTGGTCTCGCGCACGTAGCGGACCACGAAGAAGATCGAAAGGATCGCCACGACCATATAGATGCCGTAGGCACCGGCCAGGCCGATGCCAGCCAGCAGCATCGGGAAGGTCACGGTGATGGCGAAGTTCGAGGTCCATTGCGCCGCGCCGGCCACCGCCAGCGCCGGGCCGCGGATCTGGTTGGGGAACATCTCACCCAGCATCACCCACATCACCGGGCCCCAGGACATGTTGAAGAACACCACGTAGGCATTGGCCGCAACCAGGGCCAGCCGGCCCATGCCATCGGACAGCTGCAGGCGACCGTCGACCAGGCTGCCGCTGGCGAAGGCGACCACCATCAGCACCAGCGCCACCGACATGCCGACCGAGCCGATCCACAGCAGCGGCTTGCGCCCGATGCGGTCGATCAGCAGCACGGTCAGCAGGCAGGCACCGATGCTCAGCCCACCGGACAACACATTGATCAGCAGCGCGTCGCTTTCCGAGAAGCCCACCGCCTGCCACAGCACCGCGCCGTAGTAGAACACCACGTTGATGCCAACCAGTTGCTGGAACATCGCCAGGCCGATACCCACCCAGAGGATCGGGCGCAGTTTGCCGGTGGCCTTGTCGAGCAGATCGCCGAAGCGAGGCTTGTGCTGGTCCTGGGCCAGGCTGGCCTCGATCTCGGCCTGCTTGGCCACCGCCGCGTCCTCGCCATACAACCGTGCCAGCACCGCCCTCGCCTGCGCCTGCCGGCCCTTCAGCACCAGGAAGCGCGGGCTCTCCGGGATCACCAGCAACAGCAGCAGGAACAGGCCCGACGGCAGCGCCTGCATCCAGAACATCCAGCGCCAGGCCTCATGCCCCAGCCACAATGGCTCGGTGGAGGCCCCGGCGGCACGGGCCAGCAGGTAATTGCTGAGGAAGGCGGCAAACAGGCCGCAGATGATCGCCATCTGCTGCACCGTGGCCAGGCGACCGCGATAGCGTGCCGACGCCACTTCGGCGATGTAGGCCGGCGACATCACACTGGCCGCGCCCACTGCGAATCCGCCGAGCACGCGTGCGGCGATGAACAGCCAGGAGGCATGCGCAGCACCGGCACCCAGCGCCGAGACCAGGAACAACAGCGCGGACACGATCAGCACGCCGCGACGGCCCAGGCGGTCGCCCAGCCAACCGGCCAGGAATGCACCGATCGCGCAGCCCAGCAGCATCGAGGCGACTTCGAAGCCCAGCGCCGCCTCACTGGAATTGAAGGCCTGGCGCAGGCCATCAACCGTGCCGTTGATGACACCACTGTCGAAGCCGAACAGGAATCCACCGAGGGTGGCCACGCAGCTGATCAGGACGATGAACGCGGTGTTCTCACCGCGGTGCAAGGCGGATCCGGTCTGGATCTGGGACATGGACGTTCCTGCTGGGAAGGGGCGCCGGCCATCGCGGATGACCGGCTGCGCCACAGCGTCGCATGGGCGTTGCCCTGCCGCCAACCAGCCATGGCCGGGCCTGCCAGACGCCCGTTTTCCGCCCTGCGCCGACACCGGGGGCCAACCTGTTCTAGAATTGTCGGGTTCAGGAATCGATCCACCCCCAGCCCATGCCCTTTGTCGTCACCGAAAACTGCATCAAGTGCAAACACACCGATTGCGTGGAAGTGTGCCCCGTGGATTGTTTCCACGAAGGCCCGAACTTCCTGGTGATCGACCCGGATGAGTGCATCGACTGCACCCTCTGCGAACCGGAGTGCCCGGTCAATGCGATCTTCCCGGAGGACGATGTCCCCGCCGGCCAGGAAAGCTTCGTCGCCCTCAATGCCGAACTGGCCAAAGAATGGCCGGTGCTGACCGTGCGCAAGGACCCACCTGCCGACGCCGGCGAATGGGACGGCAAGCCGGACAAGCTGAAGCTGCTGAAGCGCTGAGAAGCGCTTGTTGCGGCAAGGAAAAGGGCGCCATCGGCGCCCTTTTTTTCGATAGCGCCGGGCCATGCCCGGCGGATCCTGGGCCGCGCTTCACGCTCGCCGGGCATGGCCCGGCGCTACCCAAGGCAGGTGCGGACCTGGGCCCGCCCCCACCCGACCCGCGCTTACTGCGCCAGCTTCGCCTTCAGCGCGGCAATCAGCTTCACCGGGGCCTCGGCGGTGGCCGGCAGGCCACGCGGGTCGACCGCGGAGATGTAAGCACCGGCGTCGACGGCAACCACACGCACCAGGAAGTTGCTGCCTTCGTAGGCCACGTCGTACGAGCCCAGCAGCTGCGCGCGGCTGGCGATGGTCACGCCTTCCACGCCTTCCAGCGCGGTACCCACCTTGGCAAAGGCTTCATCCTTGCCTCCGGCAATGGTGAAGCCGGTGTTGCCCACGGCCGGAGCCGCCGCAACCGGCGCAGCCGGCTTGGTCACCGAAGCCGCAGCCGGCAGCTTGTTGTCACCGGTGGTGGCCGGCAGGTTCAGGTCCGGCGGCACTTCCAGCGGACGCATTTCCGGCGCCAAGGCGTAGTCGCCCTTGACGCCACGCTTGAAGCAACCGGTGGTGCCGGCGGCGACGGCCACAGCAAGCAGGGCGTAGGACAGCACGCGGACAGTGGAAACGGATTGACGCATGTGAATCTCCTGGGTCAGACCAAGACGAAAGGTCAGTGGCTGGAAAGGGCTTCGAGGGCGGCGATGTCGCCGGCAAGGTGATCGGCAGCCGGATGATGCACTGCCGACAACGGCAGCAGCGGCAGGCGCAGGTCGTGGCCGATGCCGATGCGGCGCAGCAGCGCCTTGACCGGAATCGGGTTCGGTTCGACGCCACAGAACTCATGGAACGGCTGCAGGCGCCCATCCCATGATTCGGTGGCTTCGTGGTCGTGGGCGGCCGCCAGCTCGCACATCCGGCGATAGGCGCCCGGCAGCACGTTGGAACCGACCGAGATCAGGCCATCGATGCCAGCCCGGATCGAACGCGCAGCGGTACCGTCATCGCCGCTGAGCACGGCGAACTGCGCGCTGCGCAACGCCAGCAGCGCCTGCACCCGGCCGGTGTCACCCACGGCTTCCTTGATGCCGACGATGTTGGGATGGCTGGCCAGCTCGGCCACGGTCTCCGGCTGCATGTCGCAACCGGTACGTCCGGGCACGTTGTACAGCACGACCGGCAGCCCGCCCTGGTCGGCGACGGCGCGGTAGTGCGCGATCAGGCCGGCCTGGGTCGGCCGTACATACGGCGGGGTGACCACCAGCGCGTGGCTGGCACCGAGCGCGGCGGCGCGGCGGGTCTGTTCGATGGTTTTGGCGGTACCCGACAGGCCGGTACCGGCCATGACCGGGATGCGGCCGCCGATGCGCTCGACCGCGCTGGCCAGCAGCTGGTCGTACTCGGCATCGGTGAGGGTTGCCGCTTCACCGGTCGAGCCGGCAACGACAACGCCATGGACACCACCTTCCAGTTGCAGATGCAGCAGGCGCTGCCAACCGTCGGGGTCGAGGGCGCCGTCGGCCCGGAACGGGGTCGCCAGCGCGGTGATGAGGCCGGAAAGGGACAAGGACGTGCTGCTCTTGGCTGGAAAGGGAAAACGCCCGCCACGAAAGGCCGGGGGCGACCTGAATGTTACTTGCGGCGCGAAACCACGGGCAAGTATGCTGGACACCGGTGGATCCCCGCCTCTGGCGGGCATTCAGACTAACGCATGCATTACCCGGAATCGCCTTGACCGACACCACCCCGCGCCCCGCGCCGAGCGAAAACCACCTCCTGATCAACGCCTATACGACGCATCCGGAGTCCCCCCTGCTGTCCGTCACCCGCCGCATTGCCGACAGCGGCTGCAATCTGGTGGACGCACGCCTGGCCACGGTCGGCCGCGATGTCTCGGTCACCGCCCTGGCCACTGGCTCCTGGGATTCGGTGGCCAAGCTGGAAGCGATGCTGACCCGGCTCGAGCGCGAAGAAGGCCTGAAGCTGGTCTGGTACCGCACCGCGGCCAAGCAGGCGCAGTCCAACCTGCTGCCGTACATCGTGGAGGTGATCGCCGCCGACAAGCCGGGCATTCTGTTCCAGCTGGCCGACTTCTTCGACCGCCAGGGCATCACCATCGAGAGCCTGCAGAGCACGCGTTACCGCGCCATGCAGACCGGTGCGGAAATGTTCAGCGCGCAGGTCACCATCGGCGTGCCAGCCAACATGCACATCGCCGCACTGCGCGACGATTTCCTCGAGTTCTGCGACCACTTGAACCTGGACGCGATCATGGACCCGATGAAGTTCTGAATTTCGCGCGCCTCTCACAGGCGCGTGGCGTTTCATGCAATTGTCTTGGAAAGAACCCAGGCTCGACAGAAGGACCTCATGAACAACGGCGACACCCTGGACAGCACCACTCTTTCCCTGCCGCTGGCACTGTCCGGCGGCGAACAGGCCACCCTCGGCGACTACGCCGGCCAATGGCTGGTGCTGTACTTCTACCCGAAAGACAGCACCCCCGGCTGCACCACCGAAGGCATCGACTTCAACGCGCTGCTGCCGAAATTCAGGAAGGCCGGTGCCGTCGTGCTGGGCGTGTCGCGTGATTCGGTGAAGTCGCACGACAACTTCTGTGCCAAGCAGGGGTTCAGCTTCCCGCTGGTCAGCGATGGCGACGAAGCGCTGTGCAGCGCCTTCGACGTGATCAAGATGAAGAACATGTACGGCAAGCAGGTACGTGGTATCGAGCGCAGCACCTTCCTGATTTCCCCCGACAGCCGCATCGTGCAGTCCTGGCGCAAGGTCAAGGTCGCCGGCCATGCCGATGCCGTTCTCGCCGAACTGAAGGCCTCCCAGTCCAAGTGAGTCCCACTGCCTACTGTGTCTGCCATCACCCTGCCCCGCAGCAGGCCGTGATGGTTTTTCCCTGTCCGTAACCAGGAATCGACGATGACCCGAGGCAAGCGCATCTACGTGCTGGATACCAACGTGCTGATGCACGATCCCACCGCGCTGTTCAAATTCGAGGAGCACGACGTCTACCTGCCGATGCAGGTGATCGAAGAGCTGGACAACGGCAAGAAGGGCACCACCGAGGCGAGCCGCAACGCCCGCCAGGTCAGCCGCTTCCTCAACGAGCTGGTGCAGGCGTCGGGCCTGGACAACCTGGCCGACGGCATTCCGCTGCAGCGGCCGCAGGGCCTGCAGCTGCGCGGCAAGCAGAGCGTGGGCCTGCTGCGCTTCCAGACCAGCCATTTCGATGCCGGCAAGAGCTTCGGCAAGGTGATCCCGGACAACGCCATCCTCGGCGCGATCCTGGCCCTGAAGGAAGAGACCCCGGAGATCCCGGTGGTGTTCGTATCCAAGGACATCAACCTGCGGATCAAGGCAGCGATCGCCGGCATCGTGTCCGAGGACTACGAGAACGACCGCGCGCTGGATGATTTCAGCCTGCTCTACACCGGCGCCACCGAGCTGCCGGAAGACTTCTGGAAGCGCCACGGCGATGACCTGCGCAGCTGGAGCGACAAGGGCCGCACGCATTACGAAATCCTGGCGCAGGATGGCGAGGAGTGGTACCCGAACCAGTACGTCTACCTGCCCGGCGAAGACGAAGTCGAGCTGCGTGTCAGCCGCGTGGTCGGCGATGGCAAGGTGGTGCTGTCGCTGGTCGATGATTTCCGCCACGGCAGCCACGCCGTGTGGGGCATCAGCGCGCGCAACCGCGAACAGAACTTCGCGCTCAATGCGCTGATGGATCCGGAAATCGACTTCGTCACCCTGCTTGGCACCGCTGGCACCGGCAAGACCCTGCTCGCGTTGGCGGCTGGCCTGGCGCAGACGATGGACCAGCAGCGCTATCGCGAGATCATCATGACCCGCGCCACGGTCAGCGTCGGCGAAGACATCGGCTTCCTGCCCGGCACCGAGGAAGAGAAAATGACGCCGTGGATGGGCGCGTTGACCGACAACCTGGAAGTGCTCACCCACAACCAGGAAGGCGGCACCTGGGGCCGCCAGGCCACCAACGACCTGCTCGCCAGCCGCATCAAGATCCGCTCGATGAACTTCATGCGCGGCCGCACCTTCCTGTCGCGCTACCTGATCCTGGACGAGGCGCAGAACCTCACCCCGAAGCAGATGAAGACGCTGATCACCCGTGCCGGCCCCGGCACCAAGATCGTCTGCCTGGGCAACGTCGAGCAAATCGACACCCCGTACCTGACCGAGACCACCTCGGGCCTGACCTACGCGGTGGACCGTTTCAAGAACTGGCCGCACAGCGCGCACATCACGCTGCGTCGTGGCGAGCGCTCGCGCCTGGCCGACTACGCCTCGGAGGTGTTGTGAACCGCTGCACCCGCCTGCTGCTGCCCACGGCTGCGATCACCCTCGCAGCCGTGCTCGGCGCCTGCACCACCACGCGCGGCCCGGCCAGCGTGCCGACCGCCGAGCGTACCGGCCAGTCCTGGGTGGTCACCCGCCCGATCATCGCCGCGCAGGTGCTCGACACCTGCTCGCGCGCCAGCCCCGGCCGCGAGGCCGGGCGGGTCAGCGGCTACTGGGCGCCCAGCCGGCAGCAGATCGACCAGCTGGAGGCGAAGCTGCCTTCGCTGGAAGCACAGGTTCCCAAGGTGCTGGATTTCGATCGCCAGTACGTCGGCATCGAAAGCGCCGGCAAGCGGCTGATCTACATCAACGCCTTCCACCTGCCTGACGATGGCAGCATCAATCCGGCCCGTGAAGCGATCCGCGTCTGCGATGGCGGCGCGCAGTTCTGGGGCGCCGTGTTCGATCCCGCCAGCAACACCTTCAGCGAGCTGCAGTTCAACGGCGGCTTCGGCGGGCCCTGAGGGGCCCCGCCGATGGGAATACGCCTGCCCACCTGGGTCTGGATCGGCGCGGTCGCGCTTTCGTGCGTGGCTGGCATGGTCAATGTGGTCGGCTTCCTCGGTTTCGAACACCAGGCCGTCAGCCACATGACCGGCAGCACCAGCCAGCTGGGCATGGCCCTGGCACAGGGCGACTGGCGTGCGGTCGGCCACCTGTGGGGGCTGCTGATCGCGTTCTCGCTGGGCGCGATGCTCAGCGGCCTGCTGATCCAGGACAGCGCCCTGCAGCTGGGCCGCCGCTACGGCGTGGCGCTGGCACTGGAATCAGCACTGCTGCTGGTCGCCATCCCCCTGTTCGAACAGCATCAGATATGGGGTGCACTGGCCGCCGCCATGGCCTGCGGCCTGCAGAACGCGATGGCCACCACCTTCAGTGGCGCGGTGGTGCGCACCACCCACCTCAGCGGCATGTTCACCGACCTCGGCATCGGCCTCGGCCACCTGCTCCGCGGGCTGCCGCTGCAGGTACGACGGCTGACCCTCAGCGGCCTGATCATCAGCGGCTTCCTCGCCGGCGGCATCCTCGGCGCCTGGCTGTTCATGCGCTGGCAGTACGACGCCCTGCTCGCGCCCGCCCTGCTGACCGGCCTGACCGGGCTGGGCTATGTGCTGTACCAGCAGTGGGCGCGCTGGCGGCATTGAACCGTCCGCGCTTGGGCTCAGATCCCTTTTCCCGCGGAAACGGGATCTGACCCCGTCTACCGGATCGACGCTACCGCCTTGACGGCGACCACGGCACAATCACCTGATGAGCCCGACCACTCCCGTTTCCGCCCTCACCATCGCCGGCTCCGACTCAGGCGGTGGCGCCGGCGTCCCTGCCGATCTCAAGGCCTTCGCCGCACATCGCGTGCATGGCCTGGCCGTGTTCGCTGCACTGACCGCGCAGAACACCCGCGGCGTCACCGCCGTGCACGTGCCGCCGGTCGAATTCCTGCGTGCACAGATCGAAGCCTGCTTCGACGACTTCGACATCCACGCCGTGAAACTCGGCATGCTGGCCAATGCCGAAGTGATCAACGCCGTTGCCGACGCACTGGAGAAGCACCGCCCGCCGCATGTGGTGCTGGACCCGGTGATGGTGGCCACCAGTGGCGCGCGCCTGCTCGAAGAAAGTGCCCTGAACGCAATGCGCGAACGGTTGCTGCCGTTGGCGACGCTGGTCACCCCGAATACCCCGGAAGCCGAGCTGCTGATCGGCCGCCGCATCGGCAATGCCGAAGATGCAGAACGCGCCGCCTCGGCCCTGCTCGACCTCGGCGCTGGCGCGGTGCTGCTCAAGGGCGGGCACCTGCATGAAGGCAACCGGGTGATCGACCGTTACTTCGACGGCGTCAGCAGCGAAGAGTTCATCCATGCCCGCCTGCCGCTGGATGCGCACGGCACTGGCTGCACGCTGGCCTCGGCCATTGCCGCGCAGCTGTGCAATGGCCTGAGCCTGGCCAACGCCTGCGAAGCCGGCATCGACTACGTCGCACGCGGGCTGCAGAAAGGCTACGCACCGGGCCGCAGCGAGGTACTGGTGCTCGACCACTTCGGCGCGGCACCACACGCATGAGCGTGACACCGCAGGTTGTTGCCGTGCAGTGCGGTGATGGCCATCGATATGAAGTGATCGCATGCGTTCCGGCACAGCCGATCGCACGCCTGCTGTGGCTGCCGGCGCTGGGCGTGGCCGCACGCCATTACCTGCCGCTGGCACAGGCGCTGGCGGCCAAGGGGGTGGCGGTGTACCTGCACGAGTGGCGTGGCAACGGCAGCAGCTCGCTGCGTCCGTCACGCACCCAGGATTGGGGCTATCGCGAAGTACTCGATCAGGATCTGCCGAGCAGCCAGGGCGTATTGGCCGCAGCGGACCACGAAACGGGCGCCCTGCCCTGGATCATCGGTGGCCACAGCCTGGGTGGGCAGCTGGCCTGCGTACACGCCGGTCGACATCCGCAGCACTTCAATCGGCTGTGGCTGGCCGCCAGTGGCTCACCGTTCTGGCGCAGCTTCCCGCCGCCACGCGGCTGGCTGCTGCCGCTGGTCTATCGCTTCCTGCCGTGGATCGCACAACGCCAAGGCGTGCTGCATGGCCGTCGCCTCGGCTTCGGTGGCACCGAAGCACGTGGGCTGATCGCCGACTGGGCGCGCGTGGGCCTGAACAATCACTACGCCGCCGCGGGCATGGCCGAAGACCTCGACGCACAGATGGCACGCGTGCATGGCAGCGCACAGGCGGTGCTGATGGAACACGACTGGTTGGCACCGACCGGATCGATGCAGACGTTGCTGGCGAAGCTGCCGAATGTGGCCGCGCAGCTGCGCGTGCTTTCCGCGCAGGAACTGGGCACGCGTGCCGATCATTTCGCCTGGCTGAAGGCACCGGACGCCGTGGCTGACAGCTTTTTCATTCAGTTGGGTGAAAATTTTCACAAAACTGTTGACGGTCCGCGCCGAGATCCGCATAATTCCGCTCCTGTCGCAGGGCGCCCGTAGCTCAGTTGGATAGAGTACCTGGCTACGAACCAGGCGGTCGGGAGTTCGAATCTCTCCGGGCGCACCACTCGACAGGTTTCCAGCATCCGCCGCTGGAAATGCAGTAAAATTAGGCAGTAAGTTGATTGTGTACCGCGCGCCCGTAGCTCAGTTGGATAGAGTACCTGGCTACGAACCAGGCGGTCGGGAGTTCGAATCTCTCCGGGCGCACCACACACAGTCAGCACAACAAGTTTATGTAATTGGCGCCCGTAGCTCAGTTGGATAGAGTACCTGGCTACGAACCAGGCGGTCGGGAGTTCGAATCTCTCCGGGCGCACCATTACACCGAAACAGCAGGCCTCGGCCTGCTGTTTTTTTATGTGTGTTTTTCGGCAGGGCTGCGCCCTGCACCCGCAGATGCTTCAAGCCAAGGCAACGGCAACAGCAGAAGCTGGTGTTCCGTGGGATGGCGGGGCGGTGTCGGAGTGCGGGGACGCCGTGAACCCGTCCATGGAGGCTTGGCCGCGGCATCCATGCCGCGGACACCCCGCACTCCGACACCGCCCCACCTCTGACAGATTTCCGCGATCTGATGGATCAACGCCATGCGTGGATGAATCTTCATCGGAATCGAATATTTCGAATCGAGATCGAAAAGCATCCACGCATGGCGTGGATCTACTGTGTCGACCAAGGTCGACACCTACCAACAGCGGTCCATGCCGTTCCGACAGATCGCGGAAATCTGTCGAAGGCGGGGTGGGTCCGGTTGCGGGGGACGCTGCAAGTACGTCCATGTAAGCTGGGTCGCCGCATCCATGCGGCTCACGCCCCCGCAACCGGACCCACCCCGCCATCCCTCAGGAAACCAGCTTCTGCTGTTGCTGTTGCTGTTGCTCCAGCTCGTAGCGGGTGCAGGGCGCAGCCCTGCCGTACCCCTAACCCCGTGCCATTGACTGCCACCACTGCGACAGCAGCTCCGGCCTGCGCAGGCGCTCGCGCCACCAGCGCAGTGCGGCGCCATCCTCACCGGTGCGCCAGGCCAGCCAGAAGGTCTCTTCCGGCTTGTGCTCCTCCACCTCACGGATCACCAGCTGACCACGCGCCACCGCAGCGCGTGCGCACGGCTCGGGCAGGAATCCGAAGCCCACACCCTCGCATTGCAGCTTCAGCTTGCTGGCCATGTCCGGCACCGTGAGCATTTCCTGTCCCATCAACAGGCCGACCGTGCGCGGCAGCAGCCGTCGCGCCGAATCGGAGACCGCGATCGCGCAGTGTTCGACCAGCTGCTCGCGACCGAGCACACCCGGCACTGCAGCCAACGGATGGTCGGGGGCGACCGCGAACACGAACTCCACCGTGCCCAGCGGCTCGACCACGTAACCGCCGCCGCTGGGACCCTCGCCCGGCGCACCGACCAGCAGGTCGGCACGGCGGTCCAGCAAGGCCTCCCAGGTACCGGACAGGGCTTCGCCGATCAACCGCAGCCGGGTCGGTGCCTCGGCCTCACGAAACGCGGCGATGTCCGGGCCGAGCAGCCAGGTCGGGAACACCGAGTCCACCGCCAGGGTCAGTTCGGTCTCCCAGCCCGACGCCACCCGGCGCACCCGCAGTTCCAGCTCCCGGGCCGCGCGCAGCAGGTGCCGTCCTTCGTCCAGCAGCGCGCGGCCAGCCTCGGTCGGCTCGGCGCGCGGGCCGACCCGGTCGAACAGCTGTACACCCAGGTCCTCCTCCAGCTTGGCCACGGTGTAGGAGATGGTCGAAGGCACTTTGTGCAGAGCCTTGCCGGCGCCGGCGAACGAGCCGCGGCGGTCGATGGCGTCCAGGATCTGCAGGGCATCGAGACTGAGTTTGAGCATTCGAATTTTTCGATGATGGCTGTCAAAACTATCCGTTTTTCAAACCCCGGGCGCAAGCGGATACTTCTCTCCAACGGGGAAACACAGCGGCTACCAGCCCACCCCGCCCCATCGAAACCATCGAACAAGGAGATTCCATCATGCTGCAGATCCGCAAGAGCGCTACCCGTGGCCTGGCCGAGCATGGCTGGCTGTCCTCGCGCCATACCTTCTCCTTTGCCAACTACTACGACCCCCGCTACGTCAGCTTCGGCCCGCTGCGGGTGATCAACGAAGACAAGGTGATCGGCGGCCAGGGCTTCGGCACCCACAGCCACAGCAACATGGAGATCGTTTCCTATGTGCTGGGCGGCGCGCTGGAGCACAAGGACTCGATGGGCACCGGTTCGGTGCTGCGTTACGGCGACGTGCAGCGCATGAGTGCCGGCAGCGGTGTCAGCCACAGCGAGTTCAATCACTCCGCCGACGAGACCGTGCACTTCCTGCAGATCTGGGTCTTCCCGGACGCGGAGAACATCACGCCGTCCTACGAAGAGACCCACTTCGCCCCGGAAACCAAGCGCGGCCAGCTGCGCCTGATCGCCTCGCCGGACGGTGCCGACGGTTCGCTGCGCATCCACCAGGATGCCCGCATCTTCGCCACCATCCTCGATGGCGGCCAGAAGCTGCACCACGCCCTCGGCAACGGTCGTGGCGCCTATGTGCAGGTGGCCCGAGGCCAGCTGCAGGTCAATGGCATCACACTGGAAGCCGGTGATGCACTGCAGATCAGCGACGAAGCGCAGCTGACCCTGGAAAACGGCAACGACGCCGAAGTGCTGGTGTTCGACCTGCCGCTGTAACGACAACGCCCGCGATGCCGAAAAGCATCGCGGGCGTATTTGTAGAGCCGAGCCATGCTCGGCTGCGGTTTGACAGCCAGCCGAGCGCGGGCTCGGCTCTACAGCACCACCGACGTCAGAACTTGTACGTCATCGCCAGGCGCACGTTGCGCGGCTCACCCCAGGTATAGGTGCTGTACCAGCTGAAGATCGTGTAGTACCGCTTGTCCAGCAGGTTGTTGACGTTGAGCGTAGCCGACAGGCGATCGTTGAATTCATAGCGCGCCATTGCATCGAGCAGCCAGTAGGGTTGGGTACGATGCACCACCTTGGCCTGCGTGGCCGGGTTGGTGATCTCGCCGAAAGTGGAATCCTGCCAGCGCGCACCACCGCCCAGCGTCAGGCCCTTCCAGTCGCCACGCAGGCGATAGCTGGTGTGCAGGCTGAACTGGTTTTCCGGCTCCAGCGTGGTGACCTTGGCACCAGCCTGGCGGGCGATCTTGTGCGAGAACCCACCCTGCACCTGCCAGCCTTCCGCCAGCTGGCCCGACATTTCAAGCTCGTAGCCCTTGGTACGCACGCCCATCAGCGCGCGATAGGCATCCTGCCCGTCCGGCGTCTTGCCGCCGGTGGGCTGGGCGAAGTTGTCCTGATCTAGCTGGAACAGCGCCGCACTGGCGTTGAAGCGCCCATCGAGGAACTCGGCCTTCAGGCCCACCTCGTAGCTGCGGCCTTCCAGCGGATCCAGCGCCTTGCCCTGCTCGTCGCGTTCGCTGTGCGGCTTGAAGATGGTGCTGTAGCTGGCATACACCGAATAGTGCTCACCGAGGTCGTAGACCACGCCGGCATACGGTACGAACACGCCGGTTTCGCGCGTCTGCGGCGAGCGGTAGCTGGCCAGGCGGCTGCCGACGATCACCTTCAACGGATCGGCCACGTCGAAGCGGCCGACCACGTACAGGCCGTTCTCACGCGTCACTTCGTTGTTGCTGTAGCTGCGCTGCCACTCCGGCTCGGGAATGTCGCCATTCCAGGTTCTGTAGTCCGGCACGGTATCCGGGAACCCCGCCTGCGGGCCGTAGCCGGTGTTGGTCCAGCGCTTGCGCGAGGCGCTGCCACCGACGACCAGCTCATGCTCGCGGCCGAACAGGCCGAAATGACCGCTCAGGTAGAAGTCGGCCGCATTGCTGACGGTCTTGCCAACGTACTTGCCGAGCCACAGGCTGACGCCCTCGCCGGTCAACGGATCGGGATTGCCGGCGGCGGCACCGGCCAGTGCCGCGTCATAGCCGTTGACCTGGTGGTTGAGCTGCAGCTTGGCCACCCAGTCGCTGGCGAAGGTGTGCTCGAGCGTGGCGAAGCCGGTGCGCACATACTGGCGCCAGCCACTCCAGCGCGTGCCGTTGTTGAACGAACGCGGCATGTCATTGAAGTTGCCGGCACTGTCCAGAAGAGGGATGCCACCCCAGGTCGAGCCCTTCGGGTCGCTGTCCATCGCATCGCCACCCACGGTCAGCAGCGTGCGCTCGCCCAGATCTGCTTCCAGCACCGCGTAGCCCACCTTGCTGGTGCGCTGGTAGAAGTCGAGATTGGAATGCTTGTCCTGCCAGGCGCCCACCGCACGACCGCGCACGCGTCCATCGGCGGTCAACGGGCCGCCAACATCGATCTCGGCACGATAGTCGTCCCAGCGGCCCACACCCAGCGTCGCACTGCCTGCGAAGTCCTTGCCCGGCTTCTTGCGTACCAGGTTGATGGTCGCGCCGGGATCGCCCATGCCGGTGAGCAGGCCGGTCGCGCCCTTGAGCACTTCAATGCGGTCGTAGATGGCGGTGTCGCTGAGCGTATTGCCGGCCGAGTAGGCCGAGTCGCGCGACATCGGGATGCCGTCGTACTGGAAGTTCTGCACGGCGAATCCGCGTGCGTAGTACTCAGTGCGCTCGCTGTCGTAGGTCACGATGCTGATGCCCGGGGTCACCCGCATCACGTCATCGATGCCGTCCAGGCCGAAGTCGTCCATCTGTGCGCGGGTGATCACGCTGATGGTCTGCGGGGTCTGCCGCGGGGTCAGCACCAGCCGGGTGGCGGTGGCGATGGTGCCCGGCGTGTAGGCGCCGCTGCCTTCGGTGATGGTGCCGAGCTGGTTGGCGGTGACCTGTACGGTCTGCAGGGTCTGCGAGGCGGGCGCCGGCTTGGCCTTGTCCTCGTCCTGGGAGGACTGGGCGGCCGCGGTGCCGCCGCTCAGCGCAAGCAGCAGCAGGCCCTGGGCCAGCGCACGCGACAGCGGCAGGCGACGTGGAAACGGGAGCGGAAAACGGACAGGCACAGACGACACGACGGGACCTCCACGATCGGGTGGGATCCTCTGGCGGCGGCTGGAGGCGGGATGGGAATGAGGCCGGATGGCCGCAGGCGCAGGAGTTTACTCCCCTGCGCCCCGGCTGTCGTGAGGTGTGCTGTCGCGCGTCGCGAAGGCGCCGGATCAGCCGCCTACGGCGGCACAGGCCTCGAGAATCAACGCAGTCACCTCGGCAGGCTTCGAGGCCAGCGAGGCATGGCTGGCATCCAGTTCCAGAAGACGCTTGGGCTGCATCCGTCCGGCCATGGTCTTCTGGTTCTCCGGCGCGATCATCCGGTCGTGGCGGGACAGCTGGTACCAGCTCGGCTTGTGCTTCCACGCCGGGTCGCTCACTGCATCACCGAAAGTGCTGGCCAGCGGCGCCTTCTGGGTCACCGCCATCACCCAGCCTTCGTCGTCGCTCAGGTCCTGGCAGAAGCTTTCATGGAACGTGTCGGCACGCAGCCACAGGTAACCATCACTGTCCGGCGCCAGGTTCGGTGCCGCTTCCGGCAGATGCTGCTGGGTGATGCCACCGGGGCTTTCGCCAGCATCCGGGGCGAACGCCGCGATGTAGACCAGGCCCTTCACGTTGGCCTCGTTGCCGGCCTGGCTGATCACCGCGCCGCCGTAGGAGTGGCCGACCAGCAGCACCGGCCCGTCGATCTGCCGGATCATTTTCTGGGTACGGCCGGCATCATCGGCCAGCGAGGTGAGTGGCAATTCCACCGCCTGCACGCGGTCATGGCCGTTGCGATGCAGCTCCAGGATCACTTTGGCCCAGTGTGCGGCCCCGCCCCAGAAACCATGGACGAGGAGGATGGTCGGTGTCGTGCTCATGTACGGATCTCCGGCAGCGGCCGGCGGAATGCCGACCGTGTCGCCACTGTCCGCGCAGGGCGTTAATCAGCGGTGACGCATTCGGGTCACTGCAATCGTATGCGTCGCTCGATGTCATGCAGGGCACTTGCCGAACCAGTCTGAAAACGTTTTCATGGATGATCCTTGGAGCTTCGCACCGCGCATGACGCCCTCATCCCCACGTGCCCAGCAGCACGCCACCCGTGCCGCCTTCTTCATTCCCGGATTCGCCACCGCCGCCTGGGCGCCGATGGTGCCCTATGCCAAAGCCAAGGCCGGGTTGTCCGATGCCAGCCTAGGCGCGGTACTGCTGTGCCTCGGCCTGGGCTCGTTGCTGGCGATGCCGTTGGCCGGTGCGCTGACCGGCCGCCTCGGCTGCCGGCGGCTGCTGATGGTGACCTGCGCGATGGTGCTGCTGGCATTGCCACTGCTGGCGCTTGCGCCCTCGCCTTTCGCGCTGGGCGCTGCTCTGTTCGTATTCGGTGCCGGCGTGGGCGCGATGGACTGCACGGTGAACATGCAGGCGGTGGCGGTCGAACGCGACGCCGGGCGCGCGATGATGTCCGGCTTCCACGCCTTCTACAGCATCGGTGGTTTTATCGGTGCCGGCTGCATGACCGGCCTGCTGATCCTGGGTACGCCGCTGTGGCTGGCCGCGCTGGTGTCGGTGGCGGCACTGCTGCTGGTCGCGGCGCTGTCGGCGCCTCACTGGCGCCCACAGCGGATCCTGCACGAAGGGCCGCTGCTGGCACTGCCACATGGCGTGGTGCTGTTCATCGGCGTGCTGGCCTTCGTGGTGTTCCTCGGCGAAGGTTCGATGCTGGACTGGAGCGCGGTGTTCCTGGCCGAAGTACGGCAGGTGCCACGCGACCAGGCTGGCGCCGGCTTCGCGCTGTTCACCCTGGCGATGACCGCGATGCGCCTGTTCGGCGACGGTATCGTCGAACGCCTCGGCCGCACCCGCACCATGGTCTTCGGCGGCATCACCGCTGCGGCCGGTTTCACCCTGGCCACGTTGGTGCCGTCATTCCCGGTGGCGCTGGCCGGCTACGTGCTGGTCGGGCTGGGCTGCGCCAACATCGTGCCAGCGCTGTTTTCCATGGCGGGCCAGCAGCGGGTGATGCCGGAGAGCATCGCCATCACTGCGGTTACCACGCTGGGGTACGCCGGCATCCTCGCCGGCCCGGCAGCGATCGGTGCACTGGCACACGCCACCAGCCTCGGCTTCGCCTTCCTGTGCGTGGCCGCGCTGCTGCTCGGTGTAGCCGCGTCGGCGCGCTCACTGGCACGGCGCCTGCCCTGACAGAAAAAGGGGACGGAGGGGATTAAGTCGTTTCTGCCCTGGGTGTGCTGCAAACGACTTAATCCCCTCCGTCCCCTTTTTTCAGCTGCGCGTCAGCCACTCGGCCTGGGCCGGCAGCTGGGGAGCCGGGCAGGCACTCTGCGGATGGTGCTCGTCGCGCGCCATCCAGTCGTCGACCACACCGGCCAGCAGGTCCAGCCGCAACGGCAGGGTGATGTGGTCCTCGCCGCGCATCTCGATGTAGTGCGCGCGCGGATTGGCCTGCGCCAGTTCGCGGCCCTGGCTGACCGGGATGTGCTGGTCGCCCTGCCCGTGCAGCAGCAGTACGCAGGCGCGGGTATCGGCCAGCGCGCGCGCCACATCCACACGGTCGAGATCGACGTCGATGCGGCGGCTTGCCGCGGCGACCACCTGGTCGATGTCCTGGCCACCGTAACGCCAGCGCGCGTAGGAGGCTACCGCCTGCGCCTTCAACCCTTCCGGCTGCAGTCCCATCAGGTGCGGGATCATCGTGCGGATGGCCACGCCGGCATTGGCGAACGACTCCATCGCTACCACGCCTTCCACCTGGTCGCCGAGCTTGTCGGCGGTGAATACCGCTGTGGCGGCGCCATAGGACACGCCGAACAGGTACAGCGGGCCGGTCACTTCACCACGTGCACGCAGCTCGCTGATCACATCGACCACGTCATCCGATTCATAGGTGCCATAGCCGGACGGACCGGCACCGGACTGGCCGTGGTTGCGCAGGTCGAGGGTGACCACGCGGTAGCCGGACTCCGCCAGCTGCAGCGACCACGGCAGCATCGAATCACCATTCATCATCCAGCCGTGCAGCAGCACCACGGTGCCGCGCGGTGCCTGCGCGTGGAAGGGCTGTGGCACGGCCAGGCTCAAGCCGGTATCCAGCGGCAGGCCATTCTCGTGGCGCTGCGGCAGGTAGTGATAGCGCGCACCATAGTTGCCCGGATCGAACACGCGCCAGAAGATCGGCACGCCATCGCGCCCCGGCGCGAAGCCATGGCGGTTCGGCAGTTCGGCGATGGCCGCGGCTATGCGCGGGCGATCAAGCAGGGTCGACACGCCACCCGGCGCGATCAGCCGATCGGCAAGCGAGGTGGACGAGGCATTGATCGAGGATGAGCATGCAGCCAGCCACAGGCCGGCGCACGCCAGCAGCAACAGCAGCAGGCGCTTCATATCACGTCGTAGGGGTGAATCAGACAAGTTGTGACGTTAACGCCCCAATAGACCGGCCATCTATCGCGCGCGGATGACGGCTTGATGACAACGCAGGAACGATTCAGCTTGGTGTACAAGCTGTATCCGTTCAGTCATTGATCCGGATCAATGAACGCGCGTGCGCGATTGCCCACAGTGCCGCCATGCGCACCTCGTTCAAGCTCGCCATTGCCCTGGCCGCCACCGTGGCCGCCGCCTACGGCATCGCCCGCACCACGCCCTACTGGTTCGCACCGCGACAGGCGGCGCAGGTCGACATCCACGATCCGGCGCTGATCGCGCAGGGGCAATACCTGTCGCGTGCTGCCGACTGCGCGGCCTGCCACACAGCGCCGGGCGGCAAGCCGTTCGCCGGTGGCCTGGGCATACAGACGCCGATGGGCACGATCTACTCGACCAACATCACGCCCGATGCGGACACCGGCATCGGTGCCTACGATTACGCCGACTTCGAACGCGCGGTGCGCCGGGGCATCCGCCACGATGGCCAGCCGCTGTATCCGGCGATGCCATACGCCTCGTACGTGATCGCCAGCGACGCCGAGATCAAGGCGCTGTACGCCTATTTCATGGGCTCGGTGCAGCCGGTGAAGCAGGACAACGCCGACAGCACGATTCCGTGGCCGGCCAACATGCGCTGGCCACTGGCCTGGTGGCAGCTGCTGTTTGCACGCCCGCGTACGTTCAACCCGGATCCGTCGCTGGATGCCAGCCAGCAGCGCGGCGCCGAACTGGTGGAAGGCCTGGCCCACTGCGGCGCCTGCCACACGCCACGCGGCCTGGCGTTCCAGGAAAAGGCGATGGCCGATGATGGCAGCCGCCAGTACTTGTCCGGCTCGGTGCTGGAAGGCTGGTATGCGAAGAACCTGCGCAACGAATCGACCGGCCTGGCCAGTTGGAGCGAGGGCGAGATCGTCGACTTCCTGCGCACCGGCCGCACTGATCGCTCGGCGGCCTTCGGTGGCATGGCCGATGTGGTCGAGCACAGCACCCAGTACCTGTCCGACGCCGACCTGTTGGCGATGGCCCGCTACCTGAAACAGCTGCCGGCGCGCGAGGGCCGCAGCGCACAGTGGTCGCCGGGTACCAACACCACCACCGCCGCGCTGCGCAGTGGTGACTATCGCGTGGCCGGCTCGCTGGCCTATGCCGAGCATTGCCAGGCCTGCCATCGCGCCGACGGCCGCGGCATGCCACGGGTCTACCCGGCGCTGGCCGGCAACTCGATCGTGTTCGCCGATGATCCCAGTTCGCTGGTGCAGGTGACCCTGATCGGGGGCCGCACCCCGCATACCCCGCACGACCGCATGGCGTTCACCATGCCCGGTTTCGAGCAGCTGCCGAATGCACAACTGGCACAGATCCTGACCTTCATCCGCAACAGCTGGGGCAACCAGGCCAGCGCGGTCAGCGAGGTCGACGTGGCGAGGATGCGCCGGGTGGTGCGTGACAAGCCGGTGCATTACGTTCCGCAGGAGGCTGCACGATGAAGCGTTCGCGCAAACGTTCCCGCCTGCTGCTCGGCAGTGCGATCGTTGTCGTGCTGCTGGCCGGTGCCGGCACCCTCGCCTATCGCCATCTGTACCCGGACCTGGATGCCGCCGTGGCCAGCACGATCGACATTCTCGATGCGCAGGGCACGGTGGTCGGCCAGTACCACGCCCCCAGTGCCGAAGAAATTGCCGGGCTGGGCAATGCCGGGTCGGTGATGCTCGGCCGCCGCCTCCTCAACGAGACCGCGCGGCTGCTGCCGGACAACGTCGGCAACGATCTGAACTGCAATTCGTGCCACATGGCCGAGGGCAAGCGGCCGTTCGGCAACCACTACTTCAACACGGGTGGTGGTGCCTACCCACGCTACATGCCACGGCCGGGCAAGGTGATCGGGCTGACCGAGCGCATCAACGGCTGCCTGCAGCGCTCGATGAACGGCAAGCCGCTGGCCAAGGACGCGCCGGAAATGCGCGCCATGCTGGAATACATGACCTGGTTGAACCGCCCCGTTCCCGAAGGCGCGCGCGTGGCGGCACCCAGCGAAGGGCCGATCGACAGCTCACTGACACCTGATCCGATCCGCGGCCAGGCGCTGTACGCCGCGCAATGCGCCTCCTGTCATGGTGACAACGGCGAAGGCCGACGTGATGCCAGCGGTGATATCGCCTTCCCGCCGCTGTGGGGTGACCACAGCTTCAACATCGGCGCCGGCATGGCGCGCCTGTACAAGGCCGCCGGTTTCGTCAAGCACAACATGCCACCGGCGGTGACCCGCGAGCCCCCGCTGGGGCAGCAGGTGATGCCCGACCAGGATGCGGTGGACATCGCCAGCTACTTCATCAACCAGCCGCGTCCGGATTTCGCCAACAAGGCCAAGGACTGGCCGCGTGACCCGAAACCCAAGGACGCGCGCTACTGAGGCAGGCGGCCGCAGGCACCGGCCGTCACACAACACGGTTCCTGCATCTGCGCGTCATGCCGATGTCATTGGCGCTGCCGACACTCCGGGGCTTCACTCCCCTCAAGGTCCGGTCTCGATGCGAACGATTGCGCGCTTTCCCCGTGTCTCCCTGCTTGCCCTGCTGATCGCCCCCGCACTGGATGCCCTGGCCGAAGCACCGCAGGGCGACGCGGCCGAATCGCGCAGCAGCGATGCCCGTACCCTGGACCAGGTGCAGGTGATCGGCCAGGCCACCAGCTACGCCAAGACCTCGGTACGTGCGGAAACGTTGAACCGGCAGACCGTGATGAGCAGCGTCAACGACGCACTCAATGAAGTACCCGGGGTGGTGGTCAGTGAAGCCGACGCCACCGGTTCGTCGGTGTGGGGCACGCAGATCAGCATGCGCGGTTTCGTCACCAATCGCGATACGCAGCAGATCGGCACCACCATCGATGGCCTGCCCAATGGCGGCTCGGGCTACGGCGGCGGCTCGCTGGCCAACCGCTACATCGACACCCTCGATCTGGAAACGGTGGAAGTCAGCCAGGGCACCGCCGACATCTCCTCGCGCTCGAACGAGGCCCTCGGCGGCACCCTCAACTTCCTCACCAGCGATCCGCTGCAGGACAGCCGCCTGCGTTTCGTGGTGGGCGCCGGTGACAACGAGGCCCGCAAGTACTACGTGCGCTACGACACCGGCCTGCTTGGTGGCCATACCCGCGCCTGGGTCAGCGCTTCCTCCGCGCGCGTGCACGACTGGATCGACGGCAGCGGCAAGACCAGCAACGACCACATCGCCGGCAAGTTCATCACCGAACTGGACCGTTGGACCCTGACCGGCTACCTGTCCTACAACGATGCCGACGAGCCGGAGTACACCAGCGTCTCGCCGAAGGGCTTCGCCACCAACCCGGACCGCGACAACCTGGTCGGCACCCTCACCGGCATTCCGTACCTGGACCAGAACTACCGTTCCGGCTCGCGTGCGCTGCGCGAGAACACCTTCGGCTACCTGCGCGCGGCCTTCGACGGCGGCAACGGCTTCAAGGCCTCGGTGGCGGCTTACGGGCACCGCATGGAGGGTCGTGGCGACTGGCTGCCACCCTACCTGGCCCAGGTCAGCGATGATGGTGCCGGTCGCCCGGAGTCGGAGTACATCGGTGGAAAGACCGTGTACGGCGGCAGCAACCGCGGCCAGATCTTCTTCGTCAATCCCGATGGCAGCGCCGCACAGCGCCTGGCCAGCTGCACCCCACGGCTGGGCTTCACTGCCGAGTACGACCCGAACTGCTACGCCGGCAACGTGCTGGGCGCGCAGTCCTACCGCCACACCCACTACGACAACAACCGCAAGGGCGTGACCGCCGACGTCGAGTGGCGGCAGACCTTCGGTGCCGTCGACAACACGATCCGTGGCGGCCTGTGGGTGGAGAAGCTGGACCGCTCGGCGCGCCGCGACTGGCACCGCCTGCTCAACGTCGGCCAGGACATCGCCTTCGACCACCAGCCGTACTGGGTGCAGTTCGAGGACAAGTACAAGGTTGATGAGCAGATGTACTACGTCGAGGATGTCGCGCGCTTCGGCCCGTTCAGCGCGCGCCTGGGCGTGAAGCAGTTCTTCGTCGACCAGTCGCGCCGCCGCGTGATCGGTGCCAATGAGCACGTGAAATCCGATTCCAAGTCCGATCCGCTGCTGTCCACCGGCTTCACCTGGGCACCGGGCGTGGAAGGCATGGAATTGTTTGCCGGCTTCTCGCAGAACTTCGCCGCCATTCCTTCCGGCGTGCTCGGCGAGACCGATCCGCAGCGCTTCCGCAATGTGGAACCGGAAACCGCCGACAACATCGAAGTCGGCATGCGCATCAGCCGCTGGCCGCTGACCGCGTCGGTCACCCTGTACAACATCAAGTTCGACAATCGCATCGTCTACCTGCCGGCCGGCTTTGTCAGCGGCATCGACTACCTGGGCGAGACCGACGGCGTCTACGAGAACTTCGGCGGCGTTGAGAGCAACGGCCTGGAAGCCGCCTTCGGCTACGGCTGGGACAATGGCTGGCGACTCAACGCTGCCTACACTTACAACCGCTCCAAGTACCTGGGCAGCGGCGATGCCGCGCGCGATACCCAGCTGGGCATCGTCGACGGCGCCAAGGTGATCGGACAGCCCGAACAGACCCTGGTGCTGTCGGCCGACTGGCAGGGCGAAAACTGGAACTTCGGCCTGTCCGGCCGCTACCTGGGCACGCGCTACCTCGATGCCGCCAACGTCAACAAGCTGCCCTCGGCCACCGTGTTCAACGCCAATATCGGCTTCGACCTGCAGGGCCTGTCGCCGCGCCTGAAGGGCATGGGTGCCAACCTGGTGGTGAGCAACCTCACCGACAAGCGGTATCTTGCAGGGGTGGATGGCCGCGACAACGCCTTCATCGGCGCACCGCGTACCGTCGGCATCTCCTTCCGTGTGGACCTGTGAGTGAACCCGTGACCGATATCGGCCGACGCCGGTTGTTGCAGGCCGGCGCTGCCGCCGGCCTTTCCCCGCTGCTGCCCAGCATCGCCCGGGCTGCTGCGATCGCACCTGCCGCGCAGACACGCAGCCTGGAAGACCTGCAGCACATCGTGGTGTTCATGCAGGAGAACCGTTCGTTCGACCACTACTTCGGCACGCTGCCGGGGGTACGTGGCTTCGGCGACCGCTTCGTGGCCCCGGCCGCTGCGCTGCAGGCCGGTGGCCGCGCGCGCAGCCTGTGGCTGCAGCCCGATGCCAGCGGCCAGCGCGCGATCGCACCGTTCCCGCTGGATACCGCTGCGCACTTCGGCTACATGCGGGTGGAGGGCACGCCGCATACCTGGCCCGATGCACAGCGCGCCTGGGACCATGGACGCATGGGGCAATGGCCGAAAGCCAAGCAGAACCACTCGATGGGCTACTTCCAGCGCAGCGACCTGCCCTTCCAGTTTGCCCTGGCCGATGCCTTCACGATCTGCGACGCCTACCACTGCGCGATGCAGGCCGGGACCAACCCGAACCGGGTGTTCCTGTGGACGGGCCACAACGATGCGGCCGCGCGCGCCGGTGGCCCGGTGATCGCCAACTCGCACGACAACTTCCCGGAACATGGCGGGCATCCGGCGTCGTACCGATGGAGCAGCTATGTCGAACGCCTGCAGAAGGCCGGGGTGTCCTGGCAGATCTACCAGGACATGGCTGACAACTTCACCGACAACCCACTGGCCGGCTTCGAGTCTTTCCGCCAGGCCTACCGTGCTGCGCCGGGGCATGACCCGCAGCTGCGCGCGCGTGGGGTCAGCACGCGTGGGCTGGCACACCTGCGCCAGGACGTGGTCGATGGGCGCCTGCCGCAGGTCAGCTTCATCATCGCCGACGCGGCCGGCAGCGAGCATCCCGGCCCTTCCAGCCCGGCCCAGGGCGCGGCCTATACCGCTCGCGTGCTGGATGCACTGACCGCCGATCCGGAGGTCTGGAGCCGCACCGCCCTGCTGCTGATGTTCGACGAGAACGACGGCTTCTTCGACCACATGCCGCCACCGGCACCGCCTTCACCGGAAAACGGTGGCTGGGCGGGTGTGTCTTCGGTCAGTACCGAAGGCGAGTATCACCGTCATCCGGCACCGGGGGATGAGAAGTACGACGCCGCAGAACTGCGCGGTCGCCCGTATGGGCTGGGGCCGCGCGTGCCGCTGTACGTGATCTCGCCCTGGAGCCGCGGTGGCTGGGTCGATTCGCAGGTGTACGACCACACCTCGGTCATACGCCTGATCGAACGCCGCTTCGGCGTGGCCGCCGCGGACATCTCGCCATGGCGCCGCGCGGTCTGCGGTGACCTCAGCAATGCCTTCGACTTCGCCCAGCGTGATACCCGCCCGTTCGTACGCGGCCTGCCCGACGTGAGCGCCGTTGCCGCACGTGCTGCCGCCCTGCCTGGACGCACCGTGCCGGCATTGCCGGAGGGACTGAAGCCGGCGAAACAGGAAAGCGGCGTACGCCCGGCGCGTGCCCTGCCCTATCGGCCGCAGGCATCGATCGCCGCCCTCGACGCATCGGGCGTGGATCTGACGTTGTCCTGCGAAGGTGCAGCGGCGGTGCTGCATGTGTACGACCGACTGCGGCTGGGTGCGGTGCCACGCCGCTATACGCTGGTACCGGGCACGCCGCTGCGCGAACGCTGGGCGCTGGATGCACAGGGGCGTTACGACCTGTGGCTGCTTGGCCCGAACGGCTTCCACCGTCACTTCCAGGGTGCTGCCAAAGGGCCCGTCGTGCAGGCGTCGGTCGAGCGCGTCGACGGCCAGCTGCGGCTGCACCTGCGCAATCTCAGCGATGCCGCACAGCAGCTGCGCGTGCATGCCGGCGCCTATGCCGGGCACATGCCGGAACAGACGCTGGCGCTGCCGGCGCATGCAGAGACCGCACTGGCGTGGGATGCAGCGCCTACCGCGGGCTGGTATGACCTGCAGGTCGGCGCGGGTGAGAGCATGCTGCGTCTGGCCGGGCGTGCCGAGGACGGACGCCCAGGCACCAGCGACCCGGCGATGGGCAACGAGCCATTGCGGTTCGAGCACGATTGAAGGATCTCTGTAGAGCCGAGCCCATGCTCGGCTGCTTTTCCGGTCAGTTATCGAAGAGCAGCCGAGCATGGGCTCGGCTCTACAGGGTAGACCGGTAGATTCAGGCCTCCTGCAACCCCGGCCGGCCGTGTTCCACCGCGTAGCGCTTCCAGCTCTGCACCGTTCCGTTCGGCTGCATCACGGTATCCAGCGTCTTCATGTCGCCGATCCACGCATCACGGGTGACATCGCACAGCACATAGCCACGCTTGTCGGTGGTCGCCTTCAAGTAAGGGCTGTGCGCAAGCTGGTTCTCGGCATATGCATCCACGCCCTGGCCGTCGGCACCGGAGGTGATCGAGGTGGCGAGGAATTCGCTGGAGACCACGCCTGAATCACGATGGTCCTGCACCAGGTCGCTGGCGTAGTGCCGATGCGCGTCGCCGCAGGCGGTCACTACATTGCCGAAGCCAACCTTCTGGATGTGGTCAAGCAGGCGCCGGCGGCTGTCCAGATAGCCCGACCACTGGTCGTCGGACGACTGCACCACACCATCCTTCTCGCGCATGTAGTTGCCCAGTGCCACTTGGTGGGCGATGGTGTGCCAACGTGGCGTGGCATCGGCCAGTCCGTCGAACAGCCAGCGCTCCTGCTTCGCACCGACGATGCTGCGCGCCGGTGATTCCACTTCCTCACGCAGCGCCATGTTCACCTGCTTGCTGCGGTACTGGCGGGTGTCGAGCAGGTGCAGGTCCATCAGCGTGCCATAGCTGGCACGCCGATACATCTGCATGTGGCCGTTGCGGGGAAGCGCCGATCGACGCAGCGGCATGTTCTCGTAGTAAGCCTGGAAGGCCTGTGCGCGGCGCAGCAGGAACACTTCGCTGGGGGTGTCGTCCTGGTCTTCGGCACCGGCCCAGTTGTTGTCCACTTCATGGTCATCGAAGGTGACGAACCACGGTGCCGATGCATGCGCGGCCTGCAGGTCGGAATCGCTCTTGTACTGGGCGTAGCGGCGACGGTAATCGTCCAGCGTATAGATCTGCGGGCCCACATGGTTGCGCAGGTTGGTGAACGGCTGGCCGTTCATCCGGCGCGCGCCCGGTTGGCTTGCGCCCTCGTAGATGTAGTCGCCGTAGTGGAAGACGAAGTCCAGCGGCTCCTCGGCGATGCGCCGCCACGCGGTGTAATGGCCCTCCTCATAGTGCTGGCAACCGGCCACGGCGAAACGGACACGATCAACCGCAGCGCTTGCTGCCGGCAGCGTGCGGGTGTGGCCCACCGCACTGGCGTGGCCGCCCACGCTGAAGCGATACCAGTACGGACGGCCCGGTGCCAGCCCGTCCAGCTCCACGTGCACGGCATGGCCAAGCTCGGGGTGGGCCATCGCCGAACCCTGGCGCACCACCTTGCGCATGCCATCGTCGGCCGCCAGCTGCCACTGGACCGCCATCGGTTGTGTCGGCATGCCACCACCGAACACCAGCGGCTCCGTTGCCAGGCGTGTCCACAGCACCATGCCATCGGCCGAGGGATCACCCGAGGCCACGCCCAGGGTGAACGGTGTACTGGCGAACCGCGGCGAGGCCAGCAGGTTGCGCGGGTTCAGCGCGGTGGCATCAGTCTGCGCGGCCAGCGCCCGTGCCGTGCCCATCCAGGCGCCGGCGGCGGACAGACCGGCCAGGGCCAGGAATCGCCTGCGATTGATCGTATCCACGGGTGCGCCCTCAGTTGTAGATGATGTGGAAGTAGAAGAAGCGGCCGTAGTCGTCGATCTCGGTGCGGAAGCGACCGTTGGGACCAGTGCTGTAGGTCGGCTGCGTGTTGAACAGGTTCTTGGCCTCGTACTTCAGCGTCACGTGCTTGCTGACCTTGTGGCTGAAGGCCATGTTGAAGGTCATGTACGGGTCGTAGTACGAGTCCAGCCACTGGGTATCACCGAAGTCGACCAGCATCCGGCTGCGGTAGGTGCCGGACATGCGCAGCTGTGCGCTCTTCCACGGCATGCGCCAGATCACCGACCCATTGAGCGACCAGTCCGGCTGGTACAGCAGGCGGTCCAGGCGGCGCTCGCTGCCATCACTGATGCGGTAGTTGGTCTGGCCTTCCAGCCGCGTGGCGTTGAAATACATATCAAAGCGCTGGCGGCCCCACTGCAGGTTGCGGTTGGCCACCGCGAACTCGACGCCGCGCAGCTTGGACGCGTCGGTGTTCATCGGCTGGGTGACCCGGTAGCGGGTATCACCCACGTTCTCGAACGTGGTCAGGGTGTAGATGTCGTCCTTGATCACTTTGTCGAACAGCGCGACCGAGACCAGTCCGTTGTTGTCGTTGAAATACAGGTCCCAGGCCAGGTCGATGTTGGTGGAACGGCGCGGCTGCAGGTTGGCGTTGCCCTGTTTGATCGTGCAGAAGCCCCTGCCCTCCTCGTCATCGCCACAGCTGGTGCTGGTGGCCTGGGCGATGTTGCTTGGCGTCGGCCGGCCCAGGGTGCGGCTGGCGGAGAAGCGCAGGCGCTGGTCGTCGGTCAGCTTGAAGGTTGCGTTCAACGACGGCAGCAGGTTGTTGTAGCCACCACTGGTCCTGCGGAACGCGGAGGTATAGGTGGCACCGCCATCATCACTGAAAGGGCTGAATGCATCGAAGGTGGTGTGGTCGTAGCGCAGGCCACCGATCAGCAACAGCCGATCCCAGGCATAGTGCGCGGAGACATAGGCATTGGTGATGTCCTCAACGTACTTGTAGTCACTGGTGAAATCGGCATTCGGATAGGCCGCGTCGTTGCCGCCAAGCGTGGGCGCGAGTTCGTCATTCCATTTGCTATTGTCGATCAGCGGAAAGCCCGGCACGCTGCCCAGCAGTGTCGAGCCGGGGTACAGATAGTCGTTCAGCGTCGCGCTGCTCTTGAAGTAGTCGAAGTCGATGTCCTGCCAGATCTTCAGGTGGCGGTATTCGGCACCGGCAGCCAGGCCGAAGCCGCGCGCATCGGCATCAATGTTGTAGCTGAAGTCGGCGCGCAGGTTGTCGATGCTCTCCTTGGCATCACGCGGCGAGACATAGGCCTGTGCCGGGTTGAGCTTGAACGCGGAGCTGGTCAACAGGCTGGAATCGGACACCGCCACCGCGTTGGGGAAGCCGTGACTGTCGTTCTCGAAGTCGACGAACAGGTTGCTCGGGTAAGCGCGTACACCCCAGTAGACCTGGCTGTTGTGGAAGGTTTCTTCGGTGTGGCCGCCACGCAGGGTCAACCGCGAACGGTCGCCGATGTCCCAGTTGAAGCTGGCGATGGCGCCGCGATTGCTGCGATCCCAGCGATCATGCCGGTTCTTGATGTAGATGCTGTTTATCTGAGTGGTGCCGCTGTCATCGGTCTGGTTGCGGATCGGAAACTTGGCGTTGCCATACAGATCGGTCTTGTTCATCGTCGAGTTCTCGTAGAACCGGTACGAGTACAGCAGCAGCGACGCGTAGAACGGATCGTCCGACGGTTTCCATTCCAGCTTGGCCGATCCACCGAAATTGGTGATGAAGTTGGTGTAGGTACCGGTACTGAAATTGCCGGGCGCACGCAGCCCGTTCCAGCCCTTGGCCTCGTCCGGCCCAGTGGTGCCGTCGGTGAGGTACTTGCCGGCGTCGTTGTAGTAGTAGTTCGACTCCACCCAGCGCTTGACGCTGTTGCGCGAACGCTGCTCATAGCGGGCCACCGCAACGATGCCGAATTCCTGGTCGGCGCCGAACTGGTTGGAGAACACCATCTTGGCGCTCTTGCCGAAGTGGCCGAGGGTCTGGTGGTTGCCACCGGCGCTGCGCTCGACGTTGGTTTCAGCGGTGGAATAGATGCCGGCGATATCGGCGAACACGTACTTGCCGGACCGGTCGAACGCGCTGCGGCTGATGATGTCGATCACGCCGCCGATGGCATCCGGCGCCTGCTCGGCACTGAAGCTCTTGTAGATATCGGTGCGGGTACCGATGTCGCTGGGAATCAGCTGCAGGTTGTTCATGCGCTCACCCGAGCCACTGCCACCGACACTGGCAATCGCGATGCCATCGATCGTCGTGTAGTTGAGGTTGGCCTGCACACCACGCACCGTCACGTAACGCGGCTCGCCGGCGTCTTCCACCGCGCTCAGCCCCGGCGCGGCCATCAGGCTCTCGGCCAGGGTTTCGTCGCCGTAGCTGTCCATCTCGTCGTAGACCACCGAATCCTTGATCACCGGCGAGGTCTTTTTCTGGTCGATCACCTCATGCGCGGCAATCACCTTCACCGTGTCCAGGGTCGGCGCCACCACCGCCTCGGCCTCGCGCGGCTTCGGCGCGGCCGGCTTCGGTTCGTTGCGTGCGGGCGCCGGATCGATGGCGATGACGTTGCCGTCCACCACGGTGTAGCCCAGGCCGGTTCCTGCCAGCAGCGCGTCCAGTGCCTGCTTGACGGTCGCACCACGCGGCACCGCCCCGGCCATGCGTGCTTCACCGCTGCCCGAGTACAGGAACTGCACGCCGGAACTGCGCGACAACTGCTCCAGCGCACGCGCCAGCGGCTGCGCCGCGATCGGAGCCGGCACGCGCGCCTCGAGGCCATCGGCAGTGGCCGCGGCTGCCAGCGGTACGCTGCAGGGAGACAGGGCGAGGATGATCGACAGGTAGAGCGTGTTGCGCATCACGGGTCCTTGGAAGAGAGAAGGCAGCAGGTGCCGCTGAGCGATTCGACAGCGGCTTCTCCCATGTAAGAGCCCGCTTCCACCGAAGTGGAGAACGCGGATTCGATGAATCTTTTCTGACAGCGCACGGCCACGCCGGCCTCAGCGGCTGCCGACCCGCATCGTGTCACCCTCGCGGCGGACGACGAAGCGCGGATCGCGTTCGAGGAACGCCTGCAGCGCCCCAATGCGATGTGCATCCAGGCTGCCGGAAAGCCGTGCCGCTGCCGCGCCCTCGTCCAGCACGCGCACCTGCACCTGGTTGTGACGGTTGAAGGCGGCAGCCACTTCATCCAGCCGCTCATCAAGGAAGGACACCTTGCGCTGCTGCCAGTCCAGCAGCATCGACAGCGGCACATCCAGCGACTCCACCGCATGGCTGCGCGCGTCGACCTGCACCACCCGGCCTTCGCCCAGCTGCGCAAGACGCGTTGCATCCCTGCCCTGGCTCCACACCTCCACTTCGCCGGAGACCACGCCGATGCGCGTGCCCTGCAGGCGTCGCGAGACGTCGAATACGGTGCCGATGTCACGGATCTGCAGCCCGTTCACCTGCACTTCGAACGGACGGCGGTCGCGGGCGATGTCGAACGTGGCCTCGCCCTGCAGCAGCTCCACTTTGCGGCTGAACCAGCTCATGCGTACCCGCAGGCGGCTGTCCGCGTTGAGCCGCACCTGGGTCTGGTCAGGCAGCACCAGGTCGCGCAGTTCACCGTGGTCGGCGCTGTATAGCTGTTCGGTGGGCATCAACTGCGGAACCAGGCCCACGCCGAGCAGGGCGACACAGGCTGCGGCAGCCACCGCCCACCAGCGCGCGCGGCCGCGACGCGGTGCAGCGCGCGACGCGGCGGGCGCGCTACCGAACAGCGGCACCACCTTGGCGGCCGCCTGCCGTGGCGGCGCCTGCGCCTCTTCAGGCAATGGCGATTGCAGCGCTGCACCGACCTGCCGGTGCAGCGTGAGAGCGTGCATATAGGCGCGCACGTGTTCGGGCGAACGCTTCATCCAGTGCAGGAACGCAGCGCGCTCGGCCTCGCCCATACTCCCCTCTCGATTGCGCAGGAACCAGTCCTCGGCCTCACGGGCGATCTCATCGTCGGCCGCACGCAATGGATGCCAGTTCATCTGATCTCCCTGGCGCCCAGCGCCTTCCTGCAGGCCTCCAGCCCCTTGCCGATATGCTTGCGCACCATATGCACCGACACCTGCAGCTGCTGGCTGATTGCCGGGCAGTCCAGCCCGTCGCGGTAATGCAGCTCCATCACCCGCCGCGTCGTCGCAGGCAGCCGAGCGATGGTGCTGCGGATACCGTTCCAGCGCTGCGCGCGCTCGAACTCGCCTTCGATGTCTTCTTCGCTTTTCAGCACTTCCGCCAGTAGATCAACGTCTTCCAGCGGCGGCAGCGACGAACGTGAGCGTGCATGCTCGCGCGCCAGGTTGGCCGCGACGGCGAACAGGTAGGCTTCCGGATTCTCGATCGCTGCGGCATTCTCGCCGGTGCTGTGCAGCAGCCGCAGGTAAACCTCCTGCGCCAGATCCTCGGCATCTTCGCTGGCAGAACCCCGGCGCAGGAAGAAGCCGCGCAGCAGCCGCCGCCGCAGCGCATAGCTCTTCTCCCAGATCCTCACGCTGTTCACGGCCGGCCAACCACCCCAAGGCTGGAAAGCCCCGCAGGGTGACGGCCATCGATGACAGTGGCGTTTCAACTGCCGGCACGCAGCCGCTAGAATGCCGCCCCTGCAGTTCCCAGCAGCCGGCACAAGGAGTGCCCCGCAATGAACGCCCGCACCGCCATCAACACCCTCAGCAGCCTGCTGTTCCTGCTGCTGGTCGCCCACACCACCGCCTACCAGCAGCAGATGTGGCCGCCCAGCCGTGTCGTCCACGTGCATCCGGTGGTCGTCGCCCTCGCCTACGCGCTGGGCCTGCTCACCCTGCTGCTGTGGATCGGAGGACGCCGCTTGCCGGAACGCTGCCAGCAGCTCTCGGGCTGGCTGCCGATCGTGGCCTGGTGCCTGCTGGGCATTGGTGTGGCGGTCATCCCGATGTTCTTCCCGGGCCTGTCACCGGCCTGATCAGCGGCCGCACCCAGCACGCCCGCCCATGATACGGCGCGCCGTGCCAACCCTTGCTTGCCAGAGACCCAAGCCGGGCCCGCCTATCGAAGCCGGGTGGCCGGGCCTACGCTTGTCTTCTCGGCGGCCGCCACGGTCGCCCTTCGCGTCACGGCCCCGCCGTTGCGACCCCGCTCCAGAGCTGTGCGCCCTGCCGGTGTTGTCGCCCAGGCAGAAGTCCGACCGGCGCCCTCTGGAGACAGTCATGAACCAAGCGCTCATTCCCTTCGATACCGATCCACTGGAAACCCGCGAGTGGCGTGAATCACTGGAAGCGGTGATGCAGGCCGGTGGCCGGCCGCGCGCGCACTACCTGATCGACCAGCTCAGCGAGCTGGATGCACAGCAGCACGGCGACCTGCATACCCGTGCCTGGACCGCCTACGTCAACACCATTCCGCCCGAGCGCCAGCCGGCCTATCCAGGTGACCTGGCCATCGAGCGCCGCCTGAACGCGATGATCCGCTGGAATGCGATGGTGATGGTGCTGCGTGCCGGCAAGCATTCCAACGTCGGCGGCCACATCGCCACCTACCAGTCGGCGGCAGTGCTGTACGACGTGGGTTTCGATCATTTCTTCCGAGGCCGCACCGACACCTTCGACGGCGACATGATCTACATCCAGGGCCACTCCGCGCCAGGCATCTACGGACGCGCCTATGTGGAAGGCCGCATCGATCCGGCGCGCATGGACAACTTCCGTCGCGAAGCGGGCCGCGAAGGCCTGTCCTCGTATCCGCACCCTCGCCTGATGCCGGAGTTCTGGCAGTTCCCCACCGTGTCGATGGGGCTGGGCCCGCTGACCGCCGCCTACCAGGCGCGCTACATGCGTTACCTGGAATACCGCGGCCTGAAAGAACACCAGGGCCGCAAAGTCTGGGCCTTCCTCGGCGACGGCGAGATGGACCAGCCCGAATCGCTGGCGGCGATCTCGCTGGCCGGCCGCGAGCGGCTGGACAACATCGTGTTCGTGGTGAACTGCAACCTGCAGCGCCTGGACGGACCGGTACGCGGCAACGCCAAGGTGATCCAGGAACTGGAAGGCACCTTCCGCGCGGCCGGCTGGAACGTGATCAAGCTGATCTGGGGGAGTGGCTGGGATGAGCTGCTGGCCCGCGACCACAGCGGCCTGCTGCGCCAGCGCATGATGGAATGCGTGGACGGCGACTACCAGACCTTCAAGTCACAGAACGGTGCCTACGTGCGCGAGCATTTCTTCGGCCGCTATCCCGAGCTGCTGGAGCTGGTCGCGCACATGAGCGACAACGACATCTGGGCGCTGGCACGTGGTGGCCATGATCCGCAGAAGGTGTTCGCCGCCTACCAGCAGGCCGTGAATACCAGCGGCCGGCCGACCGTGATCCTGGCCAAGACGGTCAAGGGTTTCGGCATGGGCGAAGCCGGCGAAGGCCAGAACATCAACCACCAGCTGAAGAAGATGAGCGCCGACGCGGTGCGTGCGTTCCGCGACCGTTTCAACCTGCCGGTCAGCGATGAGCAGCTGGAGGAAATGCCGTACCTGCGTCCGGAGCCGGGCAGCGCCGAGGCGACCTACTTCGCCGAACGCCGCCGCATCCAAGGCGGGCAGCTGCCGGCGCGCCTGGCCAAGGTCGATCCGCTGCCGCTGCCGCCGCTGTCGATCTTCAACACCCAGCTGCAGGGCAGCGGCGATCGCGGCCAGTCCACCACCATGGGCTTCGTGCGCATCCTCACCAGCCTGCTGAAGGACCCGGAACTGGGCAAGCTGGTGATTCCGATCGTGCCCGATGAATCGCGCACCTTCGGCATGGAAGGCCTGTTCCGCCAGATCGGCATCCATTCGTACCTGGGCCAGCTGTACACCCCGCAGGATGCCGGCCAGCTGAGCTACTACAAGGAAGCCAAGGACGGCCAGATCCTGCAGGAAGGCATCAACGAATCCGGTGCGATCTGTTCGTGGATCGCCGCCGGTACCGCCTACAGCAACCACGGGCTGGCGACGATTCCGTTCTACATCTTCTACTCGATGTTCGGCCTGCAGCGCGTCGGCGACCTGGCCTGGGCCGCCGCCGATGCGCGCACCCGCGGCTTCCTGCTCGGCGCCACCTCCGGCCGTACCACGCTGATGGGCGAAGGCCTGCAGCACGATGACGGCCACAGCCACGTGCTGTCGTCGGTGATCCCGAGCTGCGTGTCCTACGACCCGACCTACAACTACGAGCTCGCGGTGATCATCCACGACGGCCTGCGCCGCATGTACGTCGAGCAGGAAGACATCTACTACTACATCACCGTACTCAACGAGAACTACCCGCAACCGGCACTGCCCGAGGGCGCCGAGGCTGGGATCCTGAAGGGCCTGTACCTGCTGCGCCCGGCAGCCGCCGATGCCGCCTCGCAGCCACGCGTGCAGCTGATGGGCAGCGGCTCGATCCTGCGCGAAGTGGAAGCCGCGGCGGAACTGCTGCAGCAGGACTTCGGCGTCGCCAGCGATGTGTGGAGCGCGACCAGCCTGACCGAACTGCGCCGCGACGGCCTGGCCGCCGAACGCCGGAACCTGCTGCATCCGGCCGAGGAGCCGCGCGTACCCTACGTGCAGCAGTGCCTGCAGGGCCACGAAGGGCCCCTGGTGGTGGCCACCGACTACATGAAGATCGTCGGCGACCAGATCCGTCCCTTCATCAACGACCGCCGCTTCACCGCGTTGGGCACCGATGGTTTCGGCCGCTCCGACACGCGTGAATCGCTGCGTACGTTCTTCGAGGTGGATCGCCACTTCATCGTGCTGGCGGCCTTGAAATCACTGGCCGATGAGGGCCGCATCGAGCGTTCGCGGATGCAGGAGGCCATCGACAAGTACGGCATCGATACCGGCAAGCGCGATCCGGCCGCTGTGTAAAGCTGCGGCGTTCACCACGTCCGTTCTGCGGGCGTGGTGCCGGCGGCAACGCTAGGGCATCCGCTTGAACAGATTGGTCTGCAGGATCGGCGTACCGTCGTGGCCGTAGAACGCCTTGGTCTCGGTCATCGTCGAGCGATCGGCCGCCACGGTGTAGATGCGGGTGGAGGCCGGCGTACCGTGGTCCACCAGCTGCATCACCAGGGTGTTCGGCGCTGGCAGCTTCAGGTTGGCCTTGTCCGCACCGTAGGTGCCGGACAGGGGACCTGGGGTGCCATCCAGCGCCAGCGTGCCGTCGGACTTCATGGTATTGCCATCGTGCAGGACGATGTCCACATGTGAACTCCAACGCCCCGCACCGGCGTCCTTGAACTCCAGCACCACCTGCTTCGGGCGCTGCGCCTCGGGCAACGCAGACGTAGCGATATCCAGCGACCAGCGCCCCAACAGCGGCGAAGGAGACGCCTCCACTGCCAGCGCCGGAACGGCGGGGAGTGAAAGCGCAGACAACAACACAGCGGACAACAGCTTCATACGTTGCTCCATTCGGCGAAGAAGGCTCTGCGTGAGGCGTTGTGGGGCGCAGCACGGTCAATGCTGCTCGCCCACGGCGTGTGCTGCAAGCCACTCGCTGAATGGCCGACCTCGCGCCATGTCAGGCCGCTGTCACACAGGGGTAGTAGAACGATCCCGGATCTCCGGCTTCCTCCCCCCCAAAACAGCGTTGAACGCGCAGCCATCGCCGCGGCAGCTCTATGCCGCCGGCCACTTCGCCCGCACTCTGTCCTGGTCGTTCGTGGACCTGGCGCTGGGCTACTACCTGCACGTCCGGCTGGGACTGTCTGCTGCCCACACCGGCCAACTGCTGGCGATCTCCCTGGCCTACAGCAGCGTTCTCGACCTGCTGCTGGCCGCCGTATTCACCCGCCTTCGCAACCAGCAGCGCCTCGCCCTGCGCCTGCAGCTCATCGGCGGGCTCGGCACCGCCGCCAGCGCTTGCCTGCTGTTCAGCCCGAGCAGCGCGACCGAGCCCGCCTTCCTGCCGCTGCTGGCCGCCTCGCTGTTGTTCCGTACCTGCTACGCGGTTTACGACGTAGCCCAGAATGCACTGACGTCGCTGTTGCCCCGCGACGAGAACGAGGCCATGCGCTACGTTTCCGCCCGCGCTGTGGTGGTACCGATCTCCAAGCTGTGCATCGCTGCAGCACTGTTCGGCGTGGTCGGTTCACCTGCATCCGCAGGCAGTGGCAGCGCGCTGCTGATCTGCATGATCATCGGCATCCTGATCGTGGCCGCCGCGCTTCCCCTGGCCTGCGTCGCCACGCCCGCACAGCCGGCCACAGCCATCAGGCCCTTTGCCGGCGCCCTGCCGCTGCCGGCACTGCTGCCGGTTCTGCTGGCTGCAGCGGCAGAAACGGCGCTGGTGGGCCTGGCCGGGCGCTTGTTTCCCTTTGCCGACCAGGGTGCAGCGCTGACCTTCGCCATGGTCGCGGGCATGGTGGTCGCGCCTTGGCTCCATCTGCGCCTGCGCCCCCCACTGTGCAGCGAGACAGGCCTCATTGCGCTGATGTCGGTGCTGGCCATCGCTGCCGTCTGCGTTTACCAGGCCAAGCCCTCCCTGCCTGTAGCGATTGCGTGTGCCGCTGTCCATGGGGCGGCGGTGGCCAGTGTCGGCCTGGTCCTGTGGCGGCGCACCGCGCTGATCGCCCGTCGCCATGCCGCCCGCAGCGGACGTGAGGATGACCTGAGCTGTTTTGCCCTGCTCACTGGAACCATGAAACTGTCCATTGCCGCCTCCTCGTTGCTGCTGGGCCAGCTGCTGCCCGGCATACAGGCCGGTGATCCGGTCACCTCTGCCGCACTGGTCTCGCTGGTTGCCGTCGGCAGCCTGCTGTCGCTGGCCGCATTGGCCTGGCCGGTCGCGCTGCCACGTACCGAGGGCCTGCACCCATGAACCTGGCTCCCACATCGCGGCTGCGCCGCAAACCGCTGATCGCGCTGGATGCCGACCACAAGCGCATCATCTGGCTGTTGCGCACGATGGGCGCCGTTCCCCGCATCACCATTGCCCACCAGCTGGGCATGCACAACGGCGCGTTGACCCGCCTGGCGCGTGAACTGCTGATGCTGGAGGTGATCGAGGAACAGGGGCAACTGTCCGATGGCCAGCGCGGCCGACCCTCGGTGCCACTGGCGCTGTCCGGGCGGGGCGGCTATGCCGCCGGTGCCACGGTACATCCCGGTTGGCTGGAGATCGCGCTGGTGGATTTTGCCGGCCAGCTCATCGCCCGCGATGCAACCGCATTCGACAGCGCAGATCCCTACGACTTCGTGCACGCAGTGGACCAGCGCCTGCGCAGCCTTACCAGCCGCACTGGGCTCATGCGCGCGCGCTTCCTGGGCCTCGGCGTGGCGGTTCCCGGGCCCGTGGTCGAAACCGGGCCGGCGCGCAGGCACGCGGTGGACTGGCTGCACGGTTGGCGCGATATCGACAACGACCAGTTCTTCGAAGACTACTTCGGTTTCCCGGTCTGGGTGGAGAACGATGCGACCCTGGCGGCGCTGGCGGAGTACTACGACAGCGGACTGATCCGGGACTGCGCCTCGGCGCTGCTGCTGTATGTCGGCCACGGCGTGGGCGGCGGCGTGATCCATCGGCGCGACGTGATGCGCGGTGAGTTCGGCAATGCCGGGGATATCGGTCGCTTGTTCCGCATGGACGCACCGCGTCCCTCGGGCATCGACCTGCTGGCCACGTTGCGCGAGGCCGGCGCCGGCATTCCCTCACTGTTCGAACTGGAGTCCTGCCTGGAAACCCATGCCGGCATCATCAGCGCCTGGGCCGAACGCGCGGGGAACCAGTTGGGCGCGGCCGCCAATACCGGTGTGGCGTGGCTCGATCCTGGCGCCGTGATCCTGTCCGGCTCACTGCCGAGGCAGGTGCTGGAAGTGTTGGGGCAACACCTGCAGCAGCCTGCACGCTGGAGCAGTGCGCTGGACAGCCTGCGCCTGCCGCAGGTGCATGTGTCGCGGCTGGGAGGGTCTGCGGTATCGGTGGGCGCGGCCCTGCTGCCGATCCACCAGCTGGGTGCCGATGCCGCCGCTTAATTGTTTATTTCCGCCGAAGTAAACAATTCCGTCATCGCCCGGACCTACCGTGCAGCGGTCCCCCTTCCCTGCATGGCCGCCCTACGATGAACATCAGCCCCCTGGTCCTGGGCATCTCCCTGGTCCTGATATCCCTGCACGGCACTGCATCCGCGCAGGACGCGCCGGTGCAGAAGCAAGACACGGCCGACGCAGCAACACTGGATGCGGTGGTGGTTACCGGTGCGGCACGCACCCAGCGTCGCTTCGATGCATCCTTCGCGGTCAATTCACTCAGCCGCGAAGACGTGCAGAAGCTCGCACCGAAAAGCTACGCCGACCTGCTCGGGTCGGTGCCCGGCATCCATGTCGAGGCCACCGGTGGTGAAGTACAGAACATCACCCGGCTGCGTGGCATTCCCACTGACCGCGGCTTCATTGCCTTCCAGCAGGACGGCCTGCCGCTCTACCAGGAGCTGGACGGCCACTTCTTCAATTCCGGCGACGGCATGAACCGGTTCGACGTGATGAACCAGCGGGTAGAGATCGTACGTGGTGGCCCCGCACCGATCTATGCGAGCAGCGGTGGTGCCATCGTCAACAACATCCTGGCCGAGGGTTCCGAAGACACCCACGGCAAGGCGCAGCTGACCATCGGCGATACCGGCCTGTACCGCGGTGAGATGTACCAGTCGGGCGCGCTGGGCAAGGACACCTTCTATGCGGTCGGTGGATTCCTGCGTCAGCACGATGGCTACCGCGACAACGGCTTCCCCAATGACAAGGGCGGGCAGATCAGGGGCAACATCAAGCACTACTTCGACGACACCAGCTGGTTCAAGGTCAGCGGTACCTTCGTTGATGACCACAATACGTTCTACCTGCCGATCCCGGTCGCCGATCCGCGCAATCCCAGCGTTCCGCTGGACCCGTACATCGACTATTTCGACGGCACCCTGAACTCGCCCTCGCTGCGCAGTGTCAACCTGAAGTACCTCGATGGCGGCGGTGTCCTGCAGGGCATGAACCGCGATCTGGCCGATGGACGCCACATGCGCTTCGGCAACATCGGCTTCCAGTACGAGAACACCGCCAGCGATTGGACGATCTCGCTGAAATCCGGCTACACCAAGGGCCGTAATACCTTCGACGCGCTGTACTCGACCACCAATCCGGTCGACGCACGCAGCTTCGCCAACGGCTATCTGGGCGCTGCCCGTACCGCCTTCGGTGCCGGTGTCGCGCGGATGGGCTACGCGCTGGCCGGCAGCAACGGCGCCACTGCCTACGATCCCTACGCCGACTCCGGCCTGGTGATCTCAGCCCAGTACCGTGCTGCTGATTCGGACTTCTACTCCGGTCAGGCCGATTTGAGTGCGACGCGGCTGTTTGAAACGGCCTGGGGCAATCACGATCTGAACATCGGCGCTTACACCGCCTTCTTCGGCACCACGTCCTTCAGCCTGTACCAGGACATGCTGATGGAGATGCGCGGCAAGCCACGCCTGCTTGATCTGGTGGCCTACGGTAACGATGGCGCCCCACTGGGCTATGTCACCGACAAGGGCACGCTGCGTTACACCACCACTCTCAATCGCGGCAAGGTCGATGCCCGCATGTTCGCGGTGTATGCCAATGACACCTGGGCACTGTCGGACCGCTTCAAGCTTGATGCCGGCATCCGCCATGAGCGCTACCGCTACGAGGGCTATGCCGAGCAGACTGCCCAGGTCGACCTCGGCGACCGCAACACACTGGCCGACAACACCACGCGCCGGTTCACCGGCGTCGTCCAGAACCATCGCCTGAATCCGTCCGCGACCAACTGGACCGTGGGTGCGAACTTCGATTTCACCACTTCAGTGGGTGCTTACGCCCGCGTCTCGCACATGGAGATCGTTCCCAATTCGTCGGTGGCGCGCTCGATCGACCCCACCATCGTGCAGACCCAGCTGGACCAGTACGAGCTGGGCCTGAAGGCCGGGTTCGGCCGGTCCTATCTCTACCTGACCGCGTTCTACACCAAGTTCGATCCACTCAATGCGTCCTTCGTCGCCTTCAATCCAACGACCGGCCGCAATGACCAGTCGGTGCCCTTCATCGGCACCGCCGTCTCCAAGGGCATCGAGCTGGATGGCATGTTCCGGCCGCTGGACTGGTTCAGCATCGCCGGCTCGATCACGGTCAGCGATCCGCAGTACGACAGCCTGCAGAACGATTCCGGCGCCGATCCGGCCGCGGTCAACGGCAAGCAGATCGTCCGCGAGCCCAAGCTCTACGGCAACCTGCGGCCGACCTTCAGCTTCCAGCACGGCCAGGACCAGTTCGAGACCTGGCTGCGCTATGACGTGGTCGGCAAATCGTATGTCGATCTGTTCAACCAGACCGCGTTGCCGGCCTACCAGACCCTGGGCCTGGGCATTTCATGGAAGCGCGGCAACTGGGGCGCACAGCTGGTGGGCGACAACCTGACCAATGAAAAGGGGCTCACCGAGGGCAACACCCGTACCGATGCACTGGCTGGCCAGGGTTCGGCCGAGGCAATCTATGGACGGCCGCTGTTCGGCCGCAACGTCCGCCTGATGGTGAGCAGGAGCTGGTGATGCACCGACGATTGAGCTTGTCCCTCGCCCTGCTGGCCACGGCTGTGCTGCCGCTTGCGGCAGCCGCCGACGACCGCGACAGCGCGGCCCTCGCCTCGCGCTTGTTTCCGACCCTCGTGCAGCTGAATCACGATACGTTGCCCGATCGTGCGCGCGCCGCCCTGGCCGAACGCATGCAGCAGCTGTCGGCCTGCCGGACCACTGCCTGCACACTCGAGGCCGCACGCTGGACGCCCGCGCAGGCGGGCCTGTTGAGCGCCGCGGTTCCGGCGCGCGCTGCAGCCATCGAAAGGGAGCTGGCGGGCCTCAACAACATCCTCTCCGTCTACGGCCACGGCCAGCCGCCCCGCTACGACGCCGTCGACGGCCCGGTCGGCGCGGCGGGCAGCACGCGCCTGGCTGGCGATGCTGCCATTGCCATGCAGATGAGCGAGGTGGACGCCGCCGCGGCCTACACCGCATTCGATCGCAGCATCGCGGTGGCGGTGGGCCTGCTTGATGCCAATGACCGCCTCGATGCGATCCGCTTCGAGCCCATCAGCGCGGGAATGAACGCCGCGCCATTCGCACGCGCGCGGCAGCTGGATTGGACCGCGCATCCATACACATCGATCATCGTGCTTGGGCAGGGCCCAGACGAGCTGACCACCCCGCTCAGCGCCGGCAGCAAGCTGCGCCTGAAAGCCGCTGCGCAGCGCTATGCAGCGGGCGATGCGCCTTTCATCATCGTCTCCGGCGGCGCCGTGCATCCGCGCGGCACCCGCAGCGTCGAAGCCGTGCAGATGCGCGAAGCGCTGATCGCGCGCTTCGGCATTCCCGCAGAGGCGATCCTCATCGAGCCCTATGCCCGCCACACCACCACCAACCTGCGCAACGCAGCCCGGTTGCTGGCGGCCCTGCAGGCACCGCCACGACAACCGGCACTGGTGGTCAGCAGCCCATCGCATATCGATTCGGTCGCCAGCAGCGGATTCAGCGAGCGCAACCGTCGTGAGCTGGGCTACGTTCCAGGCAAGGTCGGTTCACGCATTTCGCCGTACGCGATCACCTTCGTGCCAGCGCCCGAATCGCTGCGCATCGATCCGATGGATCCATTGGATCCCTGAAAGGCGCGACGTCATCCTCAGTAGCCGACCTTCAGCGTGAGCATCACGTTTCGCGGTGCACCGTACCAGCCCTGGTTGTAGAAGCCGATCTGCGAGTAATAGTGGCGGTCGAACAGATTGTTGATGTTGACCGCCGCCGACACGTTGGAACTGAACTGGTAGCGCGCCATCAGGTTCACCAGTGCGTAGCTGGGCTGCTCCACGGGCACCCGGCGATTTCCGGGCGCGGTGGCGGTCTGGTACATGCGGTTCTGCCAGTCCACGCCACCGCCGATCGTCAGCTGGTCCCAGGCACCTGGCAGGCGCCAGGTGGTGAACAGCTTGAACAGGCTGCGCGGCTTGGCGGTATTGATCGCCCGGCCCTGCGCGTCCTGCGCGATGAAGGTGGTGAAGCTGGTGCCCAGGCTCCAGCCCGGCAGCGGCTCGCCGGCCAGTTCCAGTTCCAGACCGTCCACGGTTGCGCCCTTCACCGCGCGGTAGGCCGCCTGCGTGCTGCCTTCGACCAGCCCGCCGGTGGCTTCGGCCAGGTTGTCCTGCTGGGTGCGGAACAACGCCGCTGAGGCGTTCAAACGCTCCTGCAGCCAGCTGCCCTTGAGGCCCAGCTCGTAGCTGCGGCCGCGGACCGGATCGAGGATCTGCCCGGATTCATTGCGGTTGTTCTGCGGCTTGAAGATACCGGTGTAGCTGGCGTACACGCTGCTGTAGTTGTTGATGTCCCAGACCACGCCAGCATAGGGTACGAACTCGTTGCGGTAGCGGTACTTGCGCTTGGCTCCGAAGTACACCTGGTCGGTCTCCCAGTTGCTCAGGCGGCCACCGACGATCACGTGCAGCGAATCGGCCAACGACAGCCGCGCGACGGCATAGGCACCGCTCTGCTGGTTGTCCAGGTCATCGGCCTGGGTCTTGCTGCTGGCCCAGATCGGCTCCGGCGTGCCCGGCCCGTGCCAGTCCAGATAGCTGGCCAACGGCGGCAGCGGTGCCAGTGCGCGGTACTGCCCCAGCGCGATTTCATCGCGTGAGCGCGACCAGCCGATGGACGCAGTGTGCTGGCGACCGAACAGCTGGAACGGACCGGACAGGCTGGCACTGATCGCTTCGCGGCGCACCGGACCGTCGTAGCGGGTGAAGCTGTTGCCATTGGGCATGGCGCCGGTAGCCGGATCGGGGTAGCCACCGCGATAGAGATGCTTCATTTCCATGTCGGTATGCGAGCGGCTGTAGGACACGCGCGCTTGCCAGTCGTTGCTGAAACGATGGTTGAAGTCGAAGAAGCCGTTGCGGGTGTCGGTGGTCATCCGTGCCCACGGCGCGGTGGCTGATACCGAGCGGTCGAAACGGGTACGCGTGCCATCGGCGTTGAACAGCGCGAAGCCGCTGCCGAAGCCACGGTTGTCGTTGCCCTGGTAGGAGATACCGGCGATCAATCCGGTGTCCTCGCCCAGGTCCACGCTGACCACGCCGTAGAGCGTCTTCGCGGTGCTGTCCAGGCCAGCGGTGTAGCTGTCGCCCTCTGCCTGCGCAGCAACCACGCGCCCGCGCACACGTCCTTCCCGGCTCAACGGACTGGACACATCCACCCAGGCACGGCGCGCGTCCCAGCTGCCGAGGCTGATGCCACCACTGGCAGCGAATTCACGCAGCGGGCGCTTGCGCACGTAGTTCACCGCCGCCGAGGGATTACCGGCACCGGTCATCAGGCCGTTGGCACCGCGCACGATCTCGATACGGTCGTACACCACCATGTCCAGATTGTTCTCGCCGAAATTCCATGGCGACAGCACCGGCATCACCACGCCATCGAACTGGTAGTTGTCGATGTCGAAGCCGCGCGCCGAGAACGAATAGCGGTTGGCATCGCTGCGTGTGACCGAGATGCCCGGGGCGGTCGACAAGGCGTCGGCGGTGCTCAGCAGCCCGCGGTCCTCGATCTGTTGGCGGGTGACCACGCTGACCGACTGCGGCGTCTGTCGCGAGGTCAGCGACAGCCCCGTCGCCGTGCCCATGGAATCGGTGGTGTAGGAGCGCGAGCTTTCGGTGCTGCCATCGAGGTCGGCCGTGACCTGCACGGTTGGGAGCTGGGAAGGCGTTACGGAGGGAATGCGTTCGGCGGCGTGGGCAGCGTTGAACAGCGCCAGGGTCGTGCCGATGGCGGTGGCCAGGGCACACGGGCGGAAACAGGCAGGCATGGGAGATCCAGCGGGAGGGAAAGGCTGGATGAGAATTATTGTCATTTGAGCGTGAGCGCACGTATGCGCCCACGCAGCACGCGTATGCGCACTGCCAGCCGCGATCCGGATTCAGCGGATCTGGCTGGGGGCGATGCCGTAGCGCGTTCGGAACGCGGTTGCGAAATTGGTGGCATGCCGATAGCCGACGAAATGCGCGGCCTGCTGCACGCTGCAGCCCTGCCGCAGCTGCTCGCAGGCCAACTGCAGGCGTCGCTCGCGCAGCCACGCGAATACCGAACAGTGGTGCACCTGCTGGAATTTCAGGCGCAGGCTGCTCGGGCTCATGCAGGCCACGCGGGCCAGATCCTCCAGCCGGTGGTCAGCCGCAGGTGATGCCTGCAGGCAGTCGATCACCCGTTGCAGCATGCGGCGGTCGCGCGGTGAAACACGCAGATCCGGCAGCGCGTCCTGTGCAGACGCACCCAACGCCATCGCCAGCATCTGCAGTCCCACACCCTCGCACAGCAGCGCATGCATCGCGCCTTGCCAGGTCCCCGACAGCAACTGTTCGGCGGCGTGTTCAAGATGCGCGGGTACCTGCCAACTGTGCAGCCGCCGCCGACCATGGCGACGAGCCTGCAACAACAGATCGCTGATCACCGGATCATCCATCTCGGCCGGTGCATCCAGCGAGACATTCAGACTGCGCATCCGTTGGCCGGCCGGATGGATCGCAGTCATCGGCGCGGCATCGGCCAACACCATCGCGCCGGCGCCGCGGTTCATGCCGATCACGGCCTGCCCTGCCAGGCGTGCTCCGGCACGACCTTCCAGCATCACGATCGCAGCGAACGGCGGGGGGGCCTCCGAAGTCGCCTCGAACGGCTGGTGCGCGACCACGTCCGACAGCGCCAGGCTGATGCCAGGGCGCAAGCAGCGCTGTTCCACCCTGCCCTCGACCACGCACAGCGCGCCCGAATCGGCGGCGGACGCGAGTGCTGGCAGCCGATAGCGGAAACCACTGCTGCGGCCCAAGCGGTCCAGGTCGGCAAGGGTAAGGGTGTGCATGGGGCGCCTGAGGGAAATCCAGTGCCATTGTCATATGAGAACCGCTCTCATCTCCAGCCTTCGTGGCAAGGCCCGATCTGCCCTTGCCGATACAAATAGTTACGTTATAACATTTCACATCTTTTTCACGGAGCGTTCCATGCGTCGCCACCTGCTTGCTGCCGCCATTCTGTTCGTCGTTCACAACGCCCAGGCTGCGGACGAACCTACCCTTCCCACCCTCCAGGTGCAGGCCTCGCAGCCCTCCCGCATCGACAGCCGGGTCACCGTGGACAACCCGCAGGCGCAGAACCGCACCCTCGGCGGCCTGCTCGAACACGTCTCCGGTGTGCAGAGCAGCGCCTTCGGGCCGAATGCGGGCGCCCCGGTCATCCGCAGCCTCAGCGGCAACCGCGTGCAGATCCTGCAGGACGGCCAGTCCATCCTGGGCATGAACGCGATCAGCGGTGACATCAACATCCCGTTCGATCCGCTGTTCGTGCGAAGCGTCACCGTCAACAAGTCCTCCGACACCGTGCGCTATGGGGGCAATGCGATCGGCGGCAGCGTGGAGATCGACTCGGGCCTGATCTCGCGCAGCATGGAAGACAAGGATCAGTCGATGGAACTGGTCCTGCGCAAGGGCTTCAACGCGGCCGACGCGCAGGGCTTCCGCATGAACTTCAACAACCAGCGCAACATCTCCACCAATCTGCAGGTGTCGCGGCAGCGCATCTCGCACTACGACATCCCCGGCAACAGCAAGGCCAGCGCCTGCAACACCGGACTGTTCCCGGCCGGCGGGGGCGTCAACTCGGCGCTGGCCGACGCCTGCCAGAAAGAGGCGCGCGTCCAGCAGATCTACAACAAGGCCTCGCAACCCTACATCGACCAGTTCATGACCGAGAACCCGGACTGGGCCGATGGTGATTTCTCCTTCTACACCAACAATCCGACATCGGTCTGGCAGCGCCGTACCTACGTCAATCCGGTCAACCCGGCCTACGTTGCAGGCACGCCTTCATACGTGCAGAAGCAGATCAACAACGATGTCACCCCCGACTACCACCACCGGCTGGGCAACAGCTATGCACGCAATTCGCAGGTGGCCTTCGGTTCGACGCTGTTCTTCGACCGCGGCTACATCGGTGTCAGCATCGATGCAAAGGACAGCGAGTACGGCGTGCCGGGCTTTTCGATGCAGAACCTGTCGTTCGGCTCCAACTATGCCGACGGCCTGCCGGTGGGCGTGGTGATCAAGCAGCAGCGCTACGCACTGGAAGCCCTGCTGCGCGATCCGCTGCCCTACGTTGAACGCGCCGAGCTGCGGGTCTCGAAGCTGGACAACACCTCCGGTGAGCGGCTGGGCGCAAAGAAAGCCAACGACTACGACTTCGAGAGCACCCAGGCCGAGCTGCTGCTGAGCCACCAGCGGGTTGGCCCGCTCAGCGGCCAGCTCGGTTTCAGCCATCAGTCGCGTGATGTCACCGGCAGCGGCTCGCTGCGCTACCTGCCTGACGTCGACACCCGCAGTAACGCGGTGTTCCTGAAGGAAACGCTGGACTTCGGCTGGGCCAGCTTCGACGCAGGCGTGCGCCACGAACGCGTGGATCACGAGCTGCAGCCCAGCCGCTTCAAGACCGCGCGCAATGCTTCCAACACGAAACTGCAGGACCGCGACTACCGGCTCAACAGCTACAGCCTGGGTTCGTATGTCGAGCTGGGGCCGATGTTCGCGGCCAAGGTGCGTTACTCGTCTTCACAGCGTGCCCCGGAGATCAACGAGCTGTATGCCAGCAACGCGCACTACTCGGTGATGACCCAGGAAGAAGGCAACCAGAACCTGGAACCGGAACGCGCGAAGAACCTGGAGCTGACCGGCCTGTTCCATCTCGACGGTTTCAAACTGTCGGCAACCGCGTACCGGATGAAGTACGAGAATTATCTCTACCTCGGCTACTCCGGCCTGCAGACCGCCAACCGCCTGCCGCTGAAGTACTGGAAGCAGACCGACACCACGGTGAAGGGCTTCGAGATCGACGTGTCGCAGGCCGTGGACCTGGGCCGCTATGGTTCTTTGAACGTCTCCGCCTTCGCCGACCTGGTGAAGAACAAGGCCGACCATCCCGATTCGCTGCGCGCCCACAATGACGGCGAGTATCTGCCGAACATGCCGACCAACCGCTACGGCGCCAACCTGCAGTGGCAGCGCGAGGGCTGGAAGGCGCAGCTGTCCAGCACCTACTACGACACTCAGAAGTACCTCGGCCGCAATGTCAGCGAGGAAGTGCCACTGGATGCGTTCAACATGGTCGACCTGCAGGTCAGCCGCGAACTGCCGGTGCGCAACAGCTACATCGCCGGCATGGAGGTGTTCGTCAACGGCAGCAATCTGCTCAATGAAGAAGCACGTCCGCACAACTCGCCGTTGAAGTACATCGCACCGTTGCCCGGGCGTGGCTTCCAGGTGGGGGTGACGGTGAGGCTCTGAGCGGAGAATGGATCCGCCACCATCCACTGATCCATGATCGGTGGATGGTGCTTCAGGGATGAGTATTGGAGCAAAGAAAAACGCCTGCAGATCGAGGATCTGCAGGCGCTTCTTTGTATCTGGCGGAGTGAGAGGGATTCGAACCCTCGATAGAGCTTTTGACCCTATACTCCCTTAGCAGGGGAGCCCCTTCAGCCGCTCGGGCATCACTCCGGGGTTTTCTCCGCGTCTGGTGCGTTGCACCTCAGCGGGGCGTGAATCATAACGTTAATCGAGTGCGAAGGTAAAGCGTTATTCGGCAGAATTTTCACTGCCGGTGCCACCGGCTTCGTCACCACGCTGGATGCGCTGGTAGATCTCTTCGCGATGCACAGCGACGTCCTTCGGCGCAGTGATGCCGATACGCACCTGGTTACCCTTGACGCCAAGCACGGTGACGCTCACCGAGTCACCGATCATCAGGGTTTCGCCGACGCGGCGAGTCAGGATCAACATTTTTGTAAGTCTCCATGGAACCGTGTGGAAGGGTATCCCCCACCGGCTTGACGCTCCGTCAAGAAGCGCTACCACGACAAAGGGAAAAGATTCGCAATGGTACCGTCAGCCGTCCCGCTCCTACAAGGAGGGGGACGGCGCGGTTCATCACAGGCGGGGGCTGACCCATTCGACGACGGCAGCCAGCGCGGTGGCAAGGGCGGGCCCGTCCTCGCCACCACCCTGGGCGAGGTCCGGGCGTCCGCCGCCCTTGCCCCCGATCTGACCGGCGATATGGGACAACAGTTCCCCGGCCTTGACCTTGCCCATTGCGCTGCCGTTCACACCCGCGACCAGGGCGGCCTTGCCGTCCTGGGCACCGGCCAGCACGATCACCGCGTCGCCCAGCTGCTGCTTCAGGCGGTCCATGGCGTCACGCAGGGCCTTGGCGTCGAAGCCTTCCAGGCGCGCCGCCAGCACCTTCACACCGGCAACCTCGACGGCCTGGCCGGACAGGTCGGCGGTGGCGCCAGCGGCAACCTTGGCCTTCACGGACTCCAGCTCGCGTTCCAGCTGCTTCTGGCGCTGGCCAAGGGCGCGGATCTTCTCGACCACGTCGGCAGCGCTGCCGCCGAGCAGGTCGGCGGCCTCGGCCAGGCGGGCCTCTTCGGCATCCACGTAGTCCAGGGCACCCTGGCCGGTAACGGCCTCGATGCGGCGCACGCCAGCGGAGACGCCGCCCTCGGAGGTGATCTTGAACAGGCCGATGTCGCCGGTACGGTTGACGTGGGTACCGCCGCACAGCTCGGTGGAGTAGTCACCCATCTTCAGCACGCGCACGTGCTCACCGTACTTCTCGCCGAACAGGGCCATCGCGCCGAAGTCCAGCGCTTCCTGCATGCCCATGTTGTGCACTTCGGCAGCGTTGTTGGCACGCACCTGCTGGTTGACCTTGCGCTCGATCACGGCCAGCTCTTCCGCGCTGATCGGCTGGAAGTGCGAGAAGTCGAAGCGCAGGCGATCCGGCGCCACCAGCGAGCCCTTCTGCTGCACGTGGGTACCCAGCACTTCGCGCAGGGCGGCATGCAGCAGGTGGGTGGCGGAGTGGTTGAGGATGGTGGCGCCACGGCGCTCGCCATCGACCTGGCCGGACAGCACGTCACCAACCTTCAGGCCGCCTTCGGACAGGATGCCGACGTGGCCATGGAACTGGCCGGCGAACTTCTGGGTGTCGTCCACCGCCAGGCGCACGCCGTTGCCGGTCAGCACGCCGGTGTCACCGACCTGGCCGCCGGACTCGGCGTAGAACGGGGTCTGGTTGGTGATCACGATGACCGCATCACCGGCATTGGCCGACTGCACCGGACGGCCGTCCTTGAGCACGGCCAGCACGGTCAGGTCATCGGCCTGCAGGCGGTCGTAGCCGAGGAAGCGGGTCGGGCTGAGGGTCGCCACCAGCTCGGCCGGCAGGGTCACGCCACCGCCGAACTTGCCGGCCGCGCGCGCGGTTTCGCGCTGCTGCTCCATCGCCGCATCGAAGCCGGCGATGTCGACGGTCAGGTCGCGCTCGCGGGCGATGTCCTGGGTCAGGTCGAGCGGGAAGCCATAGGTGTCGTACAGGCGGAACGCATCAACGCCGGGAATCACGCCATCGCTGGCCTTGCCGGCAACGTCTTCGAAGATCTTCATGCCGGCGTCGAGGGTTTCAGCGAAACGCTCTTCTTCGGCCTGCAGCGCACGGGTGACGGTATCGACCGCCGCCGGCAGTTCCGGATAGGCCTCGCCCATCTGCTCGACCAAAGTCGGCACCAGCTTGCTGAAGAACGGCTGGCGCACACCCAGCATCCAGCCGTGGCGCAGGGCGCGGCGGATGATACGGCGCAGCACGTAGCCGCGGCCTTCGTTGGACGGCAGCACGCCGTCGACGATCAGGAACGAGCAGGCACGGATGTGATCGGCGATCACCCGCAGCGACTTGTTCTCCAGATCGGCGGTGCCGGTCAGTTCGGACGCCTTGCGGATCAGCGCCTGGAACAGGTCGATCTCGTAATTGGTGTGCACGTGCTGCAGGATCGCCGCCAGGCGCTCCAGGCCCATGCCGGTATCCACGCACGGTGCCGGCAGCGGCACCAGGGTGCCGTCGGGCTGGCGATCGAACTGCATGAACACCAGGTTCCAGATTTCGATGAAGCGGTCGCCGTCTTCATCCGGGGAACCCGGGGGGCCACCGGCGATGTGGTCGCCGTGGTCGTAGAAGATCTCGGTGCACGGGCCGCACGGGCCGGTATCGGCCATCTGCCAGAAATTGTCCGAGGCGAACGGCGCACCCTTGTTGTCACCGATGCGCACGATGCGCTCCTCGGGGATGCCGACCATGTCGCGCCACAGCGCATACGCTTCGTCGTCGGTCTGGTAGACGGTGACCAGCAGGCGTTCGGCCGGCAGTTTCCAGACCTGGGTCAGCAGCTCCCATGCCCAGGCGATCGCGTCCTTCTTGAAGTAGTCGCCGAAGGACCAGTTGCCCAGCATTTCGAAGAAAGTATGGTGACGTGCGGTGTAGCCGACCTGGTCAAGGTCGTTGTGCTTGCCGCCGGCGCGCAGGCAGCGCTGGACGTCGGCCGCGCGCACGTAGCTGCGCTTCTCCGCGCCAAGGAACACGTCCTTGAACTGCACCATGCCGGAATTGGTGAACAGCAGGGTCGGATCATTGCCCGGCACCAGCGGCGCCGACGGCACGATGGTGTGGCCTTTGCCCTTGAAGAATTCAAGGAAGTCGCTGCGGATCTGGGAAGTCGTGAATTTGGCGGATGCGTTCATTGGGGGCTGGCAGTCGGCGGGCCGGCGGACCCGGACCACCGGCCGCAATGGCCAGGGTCGCGCGGGACCGCCGAAAACCTAAAGGGTATCAGGCCCGGCGCCGCCAGTCTCAGTCATCCGGCTCGTAGCGGGTCGCGCGGCGGATACTGTCACCGTCGAAGCCCCGTCGGGCCAGCAGGTCCGCAGCCTTGCGACGCTGCGCCAGGTCCTGCGGGCCGGTTTCGCCGAAGCGGCGGCGGACCAGGTCGCGGGCGTTCTCCTGCCAGTCGCCTTCATAGCTGTCCATTGCCGCGGCGATCGCCTCGCTGTCCAGGCCATGGGTGCCGAGCTCGGCGCGCACGTGGATCGGCCCGTAGCCGGTATTGGCACGCATCCGCACCAGGTTCTCGGCAAAGCGGGTGTCATCCTGCCAGCCCGCCTCGGTCAGCTTGGCAACAGCGGCCTGCGCGGCCTCATCCTCGATGCCACGGGCGGTCAGCTTGCGGGTCAGCTCTTTGCGCGAGTGTTCGCGGCGGACCAGCAGGCCCAGCGCCCGTTGTACCGGGGTCTGCTCACGCGGCCGGCGCTTGCGGCCGGTGGGAATGTCTTCGGCGTCGGACATCGGTGCTCCAGGGGTGGCGCCATCCGTGGCGCCCTGCCCGTCCATGGGCGATTCGAACCTGCGGAGCAGGGCGACGTCACTGACGGCGCCACCCTGCCCCACAGCAAGCCTTATTCGTCGTCGCCTTCGTCATCGCCTTCTTCGCGGGCAGCTTCAGACGGCTGGAACTTCTCGCGCAGCTCGGCTTCGAGCTTGGCGGCGACGGTCGGGTTGTCGCGCAGGTAGCCACGGGCATTGTCCTTGCCCTGGCCGATACGCTCTTCGCCGTAGCTGTACCAGGCGCCGGCCTTCTCGACCAGCTTGGCATCCACGCCCATGTCGATCAGTTCGCCTTCGCGGCTGATGCCTTCGCCGTACAGGATCTCGGTGATGACCTGCTTGAACGGCGGCGCCAGCTTGTTCTTGACGACCTTGATCTTGGTCTGGTTGCCGATGATCTCGTCGCCCTTCTTGATCGCGCCGATACGACGGATATCCAGGCGCACCGAGGCATAGAACTTCAGCGCGTTGCCGCCAGTGGTCACTTCCGGGCTCTGGCCCGGCATCATCACGCCGATCTTCATGCGCAGCTGGTTGATGAAGACCACCAGGGTGTTGGAGCGCTTGATGTTGCCGGTCAGCTTGCGCAGCGCCTGGCTCATCAGGCGGGCCTGCAGACCCGGCAGCTGGTCGCCCATCTCGCCTTCGATTTCGGCCTTCGGGGTCAGCGCGGCAACCGAGTCGACCACCAGGATGTCCACCGAGCCCGAACGGACCAGCATGTCGGCGATTTCCAGCGCCTGCTCGCCGGTGTCCGGCTGCGACAGCAGCAGGTCGTCCACGTTGACGCCCAGCTTGGCGGCGTAGATCGGATCCAGCGCATGCTCGGCGTCGATGAAGGCTGCGGTGCCGCCCAGCTTCTGGCACTCGGCGATGGCCTGCAGGGTCAAGGTGGTCTTGCCCGACGACTCCGGACCATAGATCTCAACGACACGGCCCTTCGGCAGACCACCAATGCCGAGCGCGATGTCGAGCATCAGCGAACCGGTCGGGATGGCTTCGACGGGTTCGACCACACGGTCGCCCATGCGCATCACCGAGCCCTTGCCGAACTGCTTTTCGATCTGGCCCAGAGCTGCAGCGAGGGCGCGCTTCTTGTTCTCGTCCATCGGATTGGTCCTTGCAGAGGTCGTGTCGTTGGAGGTGCTGTCTTTGGGGGTCTTCTTTGCCATGGGCTCACTTTAAGTCGGACGTATCGCACAGGCTGAGATTCTGCCCGGCGCTCTGAAAAGAATTATCGGACATCCGTACCAACCTCAGTGGAACCAGAGAATCGCCACAAAAGACCGCGGGGTAATGCGCTATGGAACAGGTCAACGGTTGGGCCGCAGCAGGCCGCAATAGAGGCCTTCGATCGAGAAGTCCTGGTCCGGCAGCACCTCGATCGGCTTGTAGTCGGGGTTGCGTGGCAGCAGGCGGATACGGTCCTTGGCGATCTTCAGCAGCTTGACGGTGATCTCGTCATCGATGCGGGCCACTACGATCTGCCCGGAATGGGCGTCGCGGGTGCGATGCACGCCGATCAGGTCACCGTCGAAGATGCCCTCGTCGATCATCGAATCGCCCTGCACCTTGAGCAGGTAATCCGGCGCCGGCGAGAAGAACACCCGGTCCAGCACCACGAAATCATCCGAGCCGATGTCCGCACCGATCGGCAGGCCAGCTGCGACCCGGCCGAGCACCGGCAGGCGCAGGACGTTGTCGGGCAGGCCCGGCCCGGCCAGCTTCTCCAGTGGTGGCGCCTGCACCAGGCGGATGCCACGGGCCTGGCCCGGAATGCGACGGATCGCACCGGCCTGCTCCAGGGCTTCCAGGTGGTACTGGGCCGCGCGGACGCCCTTGAAGCCGAATGCACGCGCGATTTCAGTCTGCGACGGCGGTGCGCCTTCGCTCTCGATACGCTCGGCGATCAACTGCAGGATCGCCTGCTGGGTGTCGGTCAGGTCCATGATTAGTAGTATTACTACTAACTGGCGGGACTGCAAGTGCCGTGGGCGACACGGCGGCATCTGTGGTGCCGAGCCATGCTCGGCGATCGTCGCCGGGATTGGCCCGGCTGGCAGAGGCAGAGGCAAAGGCGAGAGCAAAAGCAGCCGACCAGCGGTCGGCTCTACAGGAATCGCTGGGCGATTCCGCGGTTCCCGTTGGGAACCGCTGCGGCAAGCACACTATGTGTGCTTGCCGCTTCTCCAGATCGAAAACAGGATCCAGACGCCGCAGAAGCCGGCGCCGATGAAGCCGCACACGCCCAGCGCCAGCAGCCAGCGGCTGGAGACGCCACCTACACTGTGCATCACGATGGATGAGCCGATGATCAGAGCGGCGGTAACGATGCCCATCACCAGCCGGTTGGCGGCGCGGTTGACCTGTTCGCCGAAGCCCTGCAACGCCGTGGTTTCCACCTTCAGCTGCAGGCGCCCACGGCGCGCGGCCTGGACCAGCTTGCGCAGGTCGCGCGGCAGTTCACCGGCGAAATCGACCAGGCCCAGCAGGCTGCGCCGGCCACGCTTGAGCAGCGCCTTGGGCGCATAACGCTGCAGCACCACCCGCTCCAGGAACGGGCGCGCGGCGCTGGCCATGTCGAAATCCGGGTCCAACTGCCGGCCCATGCCTTCCAGGGTCAGGAACGCCTTGATCATCAGCGCCAGATCGGCCGGCAGGGTCAGGCTGTAGCTGCGCAGCAACTGGGTGATGTCGCCCAGCATCAGGCCGATGCGCAGGTCCTTCAACGGCACGCCCCGGTACTGGTCGACGAACTGGCTGATGTCGTGCTGCAGCCGGTTTTCGTCCACTTCCACGCCGCCGGCCCAGTCCAGCAGCACGTCGGCCACGCCCTGCGGGTCCTGCTCGACCAGCCCGTGCAGCAGCTGCGCGACCTGGAAACGACGCACTTCCGACAGCGCACCGACCATGCCGAAATCGATCACGCCGATGCGGCCGTCGCGCAGGTAGATGATGTTTCCCGGATGCGGATCGGCGTGGAAGCTGCCGTCCTCCAACACCATCTTCAGCACGATGTCAGCACCACGCCGCGCCAGTTCGCGCCGATCCAGCCCCGCCGCATCGACGCCGGCCAGGTCGCGGCCGGGAATGCCATCAACGAAGTCCTGCACGTTCAGGCTTTCACAGGTCCACTGCCAGTGCACGCTGGGGATCAGGATGTCGTCGCGTCCTTTGAAGTTGCGCGCGATGCGTTCGGCGTTGCGGCACTCGGCGGCGAAATCCAGCTCGCGGCGCAATGAAACGGTGAACTGCTGCACGACCTCGGCCGGACGATAGCGGCGCAGGTCCGGCAGGCGGGCTTCAACGATCTCGGCAAGGCGGGCAAGCAGACGCAGATCGGCCTCGACCACATCGCGGATGCCGGGGCGACGCACCTTCAGCACCACCTCCCGGCCGTCCTGCAGTCGCGCGCGATGGGCTTGCGCCAGCGAAGCCGCAGCCATGGGCGTTTCATCAAGGAAGGCGAACACCTCCTGCGGCGACGCACCGAGGTCGGACTCGAGCTGCTCGCGGATTTCCGCGTACGGCAACGCCGGCACTGCGTTCTGCAGTTCGGACAGCTCGGCGATCCATTCCGGCGGCAGCAGGTCGACGCGCGTCGCCAGCACCTGGCCAAGCTTGACGAAGGTCGGGCCGAGATCCTGCATTGCGCTGCGCACGCGCACCGGTGCGGTCATCCGCAGCAGTTCCTGGCGCTCTTCGTTCCAGTGCAGCAGGCGCCCTGCCCGTTCCAGCACCGTGGCCAGGCCGATGCGCCGCACCACGTCGCCGAAGCCATAGCGGATCAGGACGACGGCGATTTCCTGCAGTCGGCCCAGGTCACGGACCGTGCCCAGCGTTTCCCACATCATGCGTGCTCCGGACGATTACCGGAGCAGCATGTCACAGCTGGGCGTCGATACCGCGCAATGCCGCGGCCACGGTTTGCCGGCGGATGGCTTCGCGGTCGCCATCGAGCTGGAACAATTCGGCGCGGGCGTAACCACCACGGCGCTTCCAGCCGATCCAGACGCTGCCGACCGGCTTGTCAGGGCTGCCGCCACCAGGGCCAGCGATACCGGTCACCGCCACGGCAATGCCGGCGCCAGAGTTGACCAGCGCACCGGACACCATCTCCAGCACGGTTTCGCGGCTGACCGCACCAAACTGCTCCAGCGTCTGCGCGCGCACGCCAAGCAGGCGCTGCTTGGCCTCGTAGCTGTAGACCACCATGCCGCAGTCGAAGAACGCCGAGGAACCGGCGATGTCGGTCATGCACTTGGCGATCCAGCCGCCACTGCAGCTTTCAGCGGTCACCAGCTGCAGCGAGGCCTGCTGCAGGCGCTGCCCGAGCGCGGCGGACTGGGCATTGAGTTCAGCGTCGGTGGGAATGGACATCGGCATGACGGTGGGGTGAAGAACCTGCACGTTGTACCGCAGATGACAGCCGGATGTCGCGGGCCACCGCAATGACAGCAGCCGGGCCTGGCCCGGCGCTACCTCACCACTCCGGCAGTTTCTCCGGCAGCAGCGCCCTGATCGGCGCGCCGTCGACACTGGCGGCCAGCTTTTCGGCTTCGGCGATCGGCAGGTCGACCTGCAGCAGCCAGCCGTCTTCATCGGCCTGCTCGCTGCGAATCACTTCCAGCTGGTGCAGGCGCGCACGCAGGCGGCCGGCATCCGGCGGCAGGCGCAGCTCACCGGTCACGTGCTGCAGGCCCAGGCGCTTGCCCAGCACGCTCTGCAGCAGCTCCAGGCCCTGCCCATCGCGTGCGGAAATCCACACCCGCTCGCGGCGCGACTCGTCCGGGATACCGTCCTGGCCATCGTGGCGGACGTCGGCGCCCTCGATCCGGTCGATCTTGTTGAACACCAGCAACTGCGGCAGGTCACCGGCACCGACTGCGGTCAGCACCTCGTCCACCTGGGCGATGCGCTCCTCGCGGTGCGGATCGGCGGCGTCAACCACGTGCAGCAGGAAGTCGGCCTCGCGCGCCTCGGACAAGGTCGAGCGGAACGCGGCGACCAGGTCATGCGGCAGGTCGCGGACGAAGCCGACGGTGTCGGCCAGCACCACGTTGCCGCCCGGCACCGCGATGCGGCGCACGGTCGGGTCCAGCGTGGCAAACAGCTGGTCGGCGGCATAAGCCTCGGCGCCGGTCATGGCGTTGAACAGCGTCGACTTGCCGGCGTTGGTGTAGCCCACCAGGGCCACGCGCGGCAGCTCGCTGCGCACGCGCGCACGGCGCATCTGGGTGCGCTGCACCTCGACCTTTTCCAGCCGCTTCTGCAGCTGCTCGACCCGCTTCTGCAACAGGCGGCGGTCGGTTTCCAGCTGGGTTTCACCCGGACCACGCAGGCCGATCGAACCGCCGCGCTGGCGCTCCAGATGGGTCCAGCCGCGCACCAGCCGCGTGGCCAGGTGACGCAGCTGCGCCAGCTCGACCTGCAGCTTGCCTTCGTGGCTGTGCGCACGCTGGGCGAAGATGTCCAGGATCAGGCCGGTACGGTCGATCACCCGGCGCTCGAGGAAGCGTTCCAGGTTGCGCTCCTGGCCCGGGCTCAACGCATGGTTGACCAGGATCAGGTCGGCACCGCTGGCATCGGCCGCAGCCTTGATCTCGTCCAGCTTGCCGCTGCCGATCAGGGTCGACGGATTCGGACGATCCAGGCGCGCGGTGATCGTCGCGGCGATGCTGGCCCCAGCCGAGCGGGCCAGATCACCGAATTCTTCCAGCACATCGTCTTCCAGCTTGCCGAAATGGGGCTGGATCAACAGGGCGTGTTCGCCCTTCTTCGAGCGGTCAAACATTCACCGCTCCGGTATTACTCGTCTGCTTCATCACCTGCCTGACCACCTTCACCCGACTGCACGTAACCACCGCCCGGACCGACCTTCACGTTGCGTGCTGGAACGACCGTGGAAATGGCGTGCTTGTAGACCATCTGACTGACCGTGTTGCGCAGCAGGACCACGAACTGGTCGAACGACTCGATCGTGCCCTGCAGCTTGATGCCGTTCACCAGGTACACCGAAACCGGCACGCGTTCGCGCCGCAGTGCGTTCAAGAAAGGATCCTGCAGCGATTGCCCCTTGGACATTGCACACTCCTGATTATTGTTCTTATTGGGTTGCCGACGATTGCCACGGCCCCCGAGCCGCCCGCCGACCGATGATGTTACACGGCTGGCGGGGGTTCAGCGTGCGACGAAGGTCGACACCGCGCCGGCCAGGCGCTCTTGGTCGATATGGGGGTCGAACCAGCGCGCATCAAGCTCGCCGCGCAGCCAGGTCAGCTGGCGCTTGGCCAGCTGGCGCGTGGCGAAGATCGCCTTGTCACGGAAGCGGGCGGCATCGCCCTCCCCGTCCAGGTACTCCCAGGCCTGCCGATAGCCGACCGCGCGCACCGCCGGCAGGTCCAGTGGCGCCTCCACGGCGGCCATTTCCGGCATCGCGCGCAATGCCCGCACCTCATCCAGAAAGCCCTGCGCCAGCATGGCGTCGAAGCGCGCCTCGATACGCTGGTGCAGCACCGCGCGATCATGCGGCGCCAGGATCAGCTTGAGGGTGCGCACCGGCAACGGCGCTACGCCCGGCCGACGCTGCCATTCAGTGATGGGCGTGCCGGTCAGGCGATAGACCTCCAGTGCGCGCTGGATACGTTGCGGGTCGGTCGCGTGGATACGCGTAGCGGCGGCGGGGTCGATCTGTGCCAGTTCAGCATGCAGCGCCGCCCAACCACGTTCGGCGGCTTCGGCAGCCAGTGCCGCACGCATGGCCGGGTCGGCTTCGGGCATCGGCGAGAGGCCCTGCAGCAGGGCGCGGAAATAAAGGCCCGTGCCACCGGCCAGGATCGGCATTTTGCCGCGCGCCACGATGTCGACCACGACGCGACTGGCATCGGCCGCGAACTCGGCCGCCGAATAGGTCTGCCAGGGATCGCGCAGGTCCAGCAGGTGGTGGGGTGCCTGTGCGCGCTCAGCCGCGTCGGGCTTGGCCGAGCCGATGTCCAGGTGGCGATAGACCAGTGCCGAATCGACGCTCACGATCTCGCCATCCAGCTGCCGGGCCAGGGCGATCGCAGTCGCGGTCTTGCCACTGGCGGTCGGTCCCATCACGGCGATCGCCAGCGGCCGCTGGTCGATCCCCATCAGTCTTCGTCCGGCCAGCGGATCGTCGGCGTGGCGTCGGCGCGCGGCGTCGGTACGGCCTGCACTGCCTGCCAGATCTTCAGTGCGTCGACCGTGGCGGCCACGTCATGCACGCGCACGATGCGCGCGCCACGCTGGACCGCAATCAGGTGCGCGGCTACCGACGCCGCCACCCGTTCGGAGGGCGTATCGCGGCCGGTGAGTTCTCCCAGGCTGCGCTTGCGGGACAGGCCAGCCAGCATCGGCACACCCAGTTCCAGGAAGCGCTCCGAACGCGCCAGCAGGGTCATGTTGTGGACAGTGGTCTTGCCGAAGCCGAAACCGAGGTCGATCAGCAGGTTCTTCTTTGCGATGCCGGCCATTTCCGCGGCGAACAGGCGCTGCACCAGGAAGCCATGCACCTCGCCGACCACGTCGTCGTAGTGCGGATCGGCCTGCATGTGGCCCGGCTCGCCCTGCATGTGCATCAGCACCACCGGCACGCCTGCCTCGGCAGCCGCGTCCAACGCACCTTCCTGGCGCAGGCCAAAGATGTCGTTGATCATGCCGGCGCCGGCCGCCACTGCCGCCCGCATCACGTCGGGTTTGAAGGTGTCGATGCTGATCGGCACCTGGGTTCGGGCGGCCAACTGCTCGATCACCGGGATCACGCGGCGCAGTTCTTCTTCAATCGAGACCGGCGCGGCGCCCGGGCGCGTGGATTCGCCGCCGATGTCGAGCAGGTCAGCGCCCTCCTCGACCAGCCTCAGGCCATGCGAGACCGCCGCTTCGGTGGTGTCGTGCGCGCCGCCATCGGAGAACGAGTCCGGGGTGACGTTGACGATGCCCATGACCCGGGCACGGTCGAGGCGCAGGATGCGGCCGGCGCAATCGAGCTGGGGCGAGGTATCGAACATGGGCAATCCTGCAGGGACAACGGCGGGTAGTTTAGTTCGGCAGGGCGGCGCCCTGCACCCGCAGAGGCAACGGCCACAGCAAGAGCCCAAGCAACAGCAGAAGCTGGTTTCCTGAGGGTAGCCGGGGTGGGTCCGGTTGCGGGAGACGCCGTAAACCCATCCATGGGGGCTTGGCCGCGGCATCCGTGCCGCGGACACTCCCGCAACCGGACCCACCCCGCCTTCGACAGATTTCTGCGATCTTTCGGAGCAGCTCTTGGCGTCAGATCCGTTTTCCTGCGGAAAACGGATCTGACCCCATTCTTGTACATCGATATCTGACAGATGTGTCGACCAAGGTCGACACCTACCAACAGCTGCCGGAATCTGTCAGAGGTGGGGCGGTGTGGGTTGGCAGGACCGTTGGCGCCATGGATGGCGCCATCGAGCCCCCAGGGACGGGTTTACGGCGTGTCCTGCCAACCCACACCGCCCCACCATCCCCAGAAACCTGATGCTGCTGTTGCTGTTGCTCCGGCTCGTAGCAGGTGCAGGGCGCAGCCCTGCCGATACCCCTCAACGACGGCGGCGCTTGCGGTCCACGTACAGGGTCTTGGCAATGCTCAGCACGATGCCGACACCGATACCCACCACACAGCCCAGCAACAGGTTGTCGGCACCCAGGCCTACACCCACGCCGACCACGGTGGCGATGACCATTTCGACAGTGTGGGAAATCGGTTCGGGCTTCGGGGTGGACATGCGGGCTCCAGCGTCAGATCGGGTCTTCGGGATGGGCCAGTGGCCCGGAAACGACGAAGCCGGGTTGCCCCGGCCTCGTCTGGTGTTACCTGCAGCGGGCCGTCAGTGCGATTCGGCCGGGCCTGCGATCGGCGGCAGCGGACGGGCGTCGCCGCCCTTGTCGTTGCCGCCGTCCTTGTTCGACTTGTTCCAGCCGGCCGGCGGCGGCGGATCGCGGCCTTCCATGATGGCGTCGATCTGCGGCGCGTCGATGGTCTCGTACTGCAGCAGCAGCTGGGACATCGCGTGCAGCTTGTCCAGGTTAGCCGTCATCAGTTCGGTGGTGCGTGCGTAAGCCTCGTCGAGGATGTTGCGCACTTCCTCGTCAATGCGGCGCGCGGTGTCGTTGGACACGCTCTTGTGCTGGGTGACCGAACGGCCCAGGAACACCTCGTCGTCCTCCTCGCCATAGGCGATCGGGCCGAGCTGGTCGGACAGGCCCCACTTGGTGACCATGTTGCGAGCCATCTTGGTGGCGCGCTCGATGTCGTTGGAGGCGCCGGTGGTGACCTTGTCGGCACCGAAGATCAGCTCCTCGGCCACGCGGCCACCGTACAGCGAGCACAGCTGCGACTTGATCGCCACGCGGTTCATCGAGTACTTGTCGCCTTCCGGCAGGTACATGGTCACACCCAGCGCACGGCCGCGCGGGATGATGGTGACCTTGTAGACCGGGTCATGCTCGGGCACCAGGCGGCCGACGATGGCATGACCGGCTTCGTGGTAGGCGGTGAGTGTCTTCTCTTCTTCGCTCATGGCCATCGAGCGGCGCTCGGCACCCATCAGGATCTTGTCGCGGGCACGGTCGAAGTGGTCCATGCGGACTTCCTTCTCGTTGCCACGCGCGGCGAACAGGGCGGCCTCGTTGCAGAGGTTGGCCAGGTCGGCGCCGGAGAAGCCCGGGGTACCACGCGCGATCACCATCGGCTCGACATCGTCGGCCAGCGGCAGCTTGCGCATGTGCACCTTCAGGATGTGCTCGCGGCCCTTCACGTCCGGCAGGCCGACCACCACCTGGCGGTCGAAACGGCCGGGACGCAGCAGCGCCGGGTCCAGCACGTCCGGACGGTTGGTCGCGGCGATCACGATCACGCCTTCGCCGCCTTCAAAACCGTCCATCTCGACCAGCAGCTGGTTCAGGGTCTGCTCGCGCTCGTCATGACCGCCGCCCAGGCCGGCGCCACGGTGGCGGCCGACAGCGTCGATTTCGTCGATGAAGATGATGCACGGCGCGTGCTTCTTGGCCTGCTCGAACATGTCGCGCACGCGGCTGGCGCCGACGCCGACGAACATTTCCACGAAGTCCGAACCGGAGATCGAGAAGAACGGCACCTTGGCTTCGCCGGCGATGGCCTTGGCAAGCAGCGTCTTGCCGGTACCCGGCGGGCCCACCATCAGCACGCCGCGCGGAATCTTGCCGCCCAGCTTGGTGAACTTGGACGGGTCGCGCAGGAAGTCGACCAGCTCGCCCACTTCTTCCTTGGCCTCGTCGCAGCCAGCGACGTCGGCGAAGGTGACCTTGATCTGGTCCTCGCCCTGCAGCTTGGCGCGCGACTTGCCGAAGGACATCGCGCCCTTGGCGCCGCCGCCACCGCCCTGCATCTGGCGCATGATGAACAGCCAGAAGCCGATGATCAGGATGACCGGCAGGAAATTCATCAGGATCGCGCCGAGGGAGATGCCACTGGACGGCTCTTCCTGCACGATTTCCACGTTCTTGGTACGCAGCACGTTGATCAGGTCACGATCGAACGGTGCGGTGATGGTGGCCGACTGGCCGCCGCGGGTGGTGTAGGTGAGCTGGCTGGTGCCGCCGCGCATGTCGCCGCCGAAGGCGACCTTCTGCACGTTGCCGCTGTCCACCTGGTCCAGGAACTGCGAATACGACGCGCCCTGCGCCCCGGCCCCGGAGGTCTTGGGCGAGAAGCTCTGGAAGACCACCATCAGCACGACGGCGACGACCACCCATAGCAGGAGGTTCTTGGTCAAGTCGTTCATCCTCATTGGCTCCGGTGTTCCTCTCAGTGCTGGCGTTGCGTTGGGGTCGAACTTGCGTACGTTGCGAGCTTACTTCATGTGGGCGCGTTTTCCCTGACCCAAGGCATACACCTCGGGGGAGCGCTTGCGCGACGCTTCCGGCTTGCGGATGGAGACCTTGTCGTACCGGCGGCGCATGTCACGCACGTAGTCGTCAAAGCCTTCACCCTGGAACAGCTTGATCAGGAACGCCCCACCGGTCTTCAGGTGGTTGTCGGCAAAATCCAGGGCCAGCTCCGCCAGGTGCATCATCCGCGGCTGGTCGACCGCGCCTACACCACTCTTATTGGGGGCCATGTCCGACAGCACAAGGTCTACCGGCTGATCCCCGAGCATGGCTTCAAACTGCGATAGAACGGTTTCTTCCCTGAAGTCACCATGAAGGAACTCCACGCCGGCCAGCGGCGGCATGTCCAGGATGTCCAATGCCAGGACGCGGCCGGTGTCGCCGATCTGTCTCCGAACCTGCTGAGACCAGCCGCCCGGGGCTGCGCCGAGGTCGACCACCACCATGTGCGGCTTCAGCAACCGGTCACGTTCCAGCAGCTCTTCGAGCTTGTAGGCGGCGCGTGAGCGCATGCCTTCGGCCTGGGCCTTCTTCACGAAGGGGTCGGAGAAGTGTTCCTTGAGCCAGCGCTGGCTGCTTTTGCTGCGGGTAGCCATTGAAAATAGGGGCTGATGGGGTCCTCATGATACCCTGATCGCCCCATTCAACCGTGTTTTCCTGCATGTCCATCGCCCTGACCGCTTCCCAGACCCGTTTCCTGCGCGGCCAAGCCCACGACCTGAAGGCGCTGCTGCAGACCGGCGGCAAGGGCGTGACCCCGGCCTTCATCGCTGAGCTGAACGAAGTGCTGGAGCGCCACGAGCTGGTCAAGGTGAAGGTCGCTGCCGAAGACCGCGACGCCCGTGACGTGATGATCGGCGAGATCGTCGAAGCCACCGAGAGCGCATTGGTGCAGCGCATCGGCCATGTCGCCGTGCTGTATCGCCCGAGCAAGGAACAGCGCCAGATCGTGCTGCCGCGCGGCTGATCGCCTTACTGCCATGCAGCTGAACCACGAACCGCCCGATTACGCCTACAGCCTGCGTGCCGCCGATGGCCGCTCGGCCAAGGTGAATGACCAGGTGCTGGGCAGCAGTTTCTTCCTGACCCCGGACCAGCTGGTCACGCAATGGCCGGTAGTGAGCGCCACCGCGCTGCAGCTGGCTGACCTTGAGCCGATCCTGGCGCTGAATCCGGCGCTGATCGTGTTGGGCACCGGCGACCGCCAGGTGTTCCCGCCGGCGGTGGTGATGGCTGCGTGCCTGAGCCGTGGCATCGGTCTGGAAGTGATGAACAACCCGGCCGCCGCGCGCACCTTCAACATCCTGGCCGGCGAAGGCCGCAAGGTCGCGGCCGCCTTCATTCTGGAAGGCTGATTTCGAGCCGCCGGGTGCACCCCGGCGCTAGCTGCCAGAAGCGGTGCATCGGAAGGCGGAGAACTGCTTCAGCCGCCCGATCAGGTTACCGCCCTGGCCCCAGCGGATGTCCATGACCTTCCAGTCCTGGCCCTGCCTTTGCAGCAGGACCCGGTCGGTCCAGCGATAGTCGCCCACGGCCATGTCGACCTGGACCCACGTCGCGCTGCCAATCGGCCCTGGCCTTCCCACCCTCACCGTCTCCGGTCGATCTGGGGCCATCAGGTAGGGACTCTGGTCGAGCATATGCGGCTTCTCGTCGTGCGCGGCCAGCACGGTGCAAGCCCTCTCGTATGCGCGTTGCGCATTGATGGCCGCGCTCAGGGCATCGCCGAGCAACGGTCTGATGACCTCTTCACTCGAAGCAGGGGCCTGGACTGTGGCGTAGAGGCGGGTGACCACGTCACGCGGATCACTGGCTGCGGCAGCCAGCGGCGCGACGATGAGCAGCAGCAGAGTGGAGGCAAGACGACTCATACGCGGCAACGGGCTCGGTTGGGATACGCAGAAGCATGCCGCGTCCCCGGCTCGCCGGGAAGGTTGAAACGCGACACCCAGCGCCCGAGCCCATGCTCGGGCGGCGCCGCATGGCGACGACAGGCAGCCGAGCCTAGGCTCGGCTCTACAGTGAATGCGGCAACTCGTAGCGCGCTGATCAGCGCGCCGGCAGGTACTGCTGCGGGTCGACCGGCTTGCCGTTGTAGCGGATCTCGAAGTGGACCATGTCGCGGTTCGCGCCGGTACGGCCCATCTCCGCGATCTGCTCACCGGCCTTCACGCTCTGGCCTTCATTCACCAGTCGCTTGCGGTTATGACCGTAGGCCGACAACCACTGATCGCTGTGCTTGATGATGATCAGCTCGCCGTAGCCGACCAGGCCGGCACCGGAATACACCACCACGCCATTGGCAGTGGCCTTGACCGCCTGGCCGCTGGTGCCCGCGATATCCACGCCCTGCTTGGTCGCATCACCCGCCACATAGCGGCCCACGACGGCGCCATCGGCCGGCCAGCGCCATGCGATGTTGCTCTTCACCGGACCGGCCGGCGCCGTGGTCGGTGCAGTACTGCCTGCGGTGCTGCCGCCGGAACGTGGCGGGGTCACCACCGTGGTCGGTGCGCGGCCACCGCTGGCACCCGCCGGATACAGCCGGATCACCTGCCCCGGATGGATCGACGAGGGGTTGTCCAGGCTGTTCCAGGCAATCAGGTCGGCCGGGGTGATGTCGTGGATGCGGGCCAGCGCATAGATGGTGTCACCCTTGCGCACGACCACGGTCTGCCCCGGCTTGGGCACCGAGGTCTTCGGCGTGCTCACGCCGCCACCGGTGCTGCCACCACCAGGACGAACCACGGTAGCGGTGCCGCAGGCGGCCAGGGTGGAAACCAGCAACGCCAGCGCGCCGATGCGCACTCCCTTGCTCAGACGATCAGGATTCATGCGAACTTCGACCTCCATACAAGCCAGGCGATCAGCACCACCACCAACGCGGTGGCGATCCAGCCCAGCGGTTCAATCCAGCGGCGCAGCGCCGCTTCGGCACGCGCACCACCGATACGGATGACCGCGGCCAGCACAAACACGCGCTTGCCACGACCGATCAGCATGCTCAACAGGTACTGCGGCATCGGTACGCCGACGATACCCGATGCCCACGTGAAGACCTTCATCGGGATGGGCATGAAGCCGCCCAGCACCAGGAAGGTGAACACCGCCCACGGCGACTCGGCCATCTTGGCCTGCACGGTGGTGATGCCCTGCTCGATCGCCGGCAGCATGCCCAGTGCTTCGAATAGTGGCTTGATCGCCTCGAAGGCGAAATGACCCAGCGCATAGCCGACCACCGCACCGACCATTGAACCGGCCAGGCTGAGAGTCGCGAACCACCAGCCGCGCTTGGGCTGGGCCACGCACATCGGCGCCAGCATCACTTCCGGCATCACCGGAAAAATGATCGCCTCGAAGAAACTCAATACCGTCAGATAGGTCGGCGCGCGTTCGTGCGCCGCCCACTTCATCGCCCGCTCGTACAGCGGCCCGAAAATCTTCATGCAACCCTGCTCCGTGGATTAGTCCAGCATGCCAGACAGCAGCGGTACGAAGGTGACCGGCGCCAGCACGTGTTGTTCGATGCTGCCGTCGGCCCTGCGGTCCAGCTGCACCAGCGACTGCGCACTGGGGCCGCCGACCGGGGCCACCAGGCGGCCGCCTTCAGCGAGCTGCTCGATCAGAACATCGACCAGCGCCGGCGCCGCTGCAGTGACCACGATGGCATCGAACGGACCGTGCTCGGCCCAACCGACGCGGCCGTCATCATGCTTGGTACGGATGTTCATGCCCAGCGCACGAAAGCGCTTGCGCGCCTGGCGCAGCAGGTCGCCGATGCGCTCGACGGTGTACACCTCCAGGCCCAGTGCACCGAGCACGGCGGCCTGGTAGCCCGAACCGGTACCCACTTCCAGCACCCGCTTGGGTGCCACCTGCAGCACGGCCTCGGTCATCCGCGCCACCACCCAGGGTTGCGAAATGGTCTGGCCATGGCCGATCGGCAGTGCGGTGTCTTCGTAGGCGCGTGACGCCAGCGCCTCATCGATGAACAGATGGCGCGGCACCACCCGGATCGCATTCAAGGTTGATTCGTCGACGATGCCTGCTTCACGCAGGCGGTCGACCAGACGGTCGCGCACACGTTGCGAGGTCATGCCGATACCGACGGCTTCCGGTTGCAGGCGCAGGCGCGGGCTCATGCCGGCTGGTCCAGCGCAGCACTGAGGCCGCCGACCCAGCTGGCCACCTTCTCCAGCGCCTGGTAGCGGGTCAGGTCAACCTGGATCGGCGTGATCGAGATGTGGCCGGTGCGCACCGCATGGAAATCGGTGCCGGGGCCGGAGTCCTGCTCGCGGCCAGCCGGACCGATCCAGTACACCTCATTGCCGCGCGGGTCTTTCTGCGCGATGCAGCCTTCGGCGCGATGGCGGTTGCCGAGGCGGGTGACCTCGAAGCCCTTGACCTCGTTCCACGGCAGATCCGGCACGTTGACGTTGAGGATGGTGTCGGCAGGCAGCGGGTCGGCCTTGAGCCGGGCAACGATCTCGACTGCGGCACGCGCGGCGGTCTCGAAGTGCTTCGGATCGTGATTGCGGCTGACCAGTGAGACCGCTACTGCCGGCAGGCCGAGGAAGCGACCTTCCATCGCCGCCGAGACGGTTCCGGAATAGATCACGTCGTCGCCGAGGTTGGCGGCGTTGTTGATGCCGGACACGACAATGTCGGGTTCGAATTCAAGCAGTCCGGTCAGCGCCAGATGCACGCAATCGGTCGGCGTGCCGGCTACCGAGACGGTGTAGTGGTCGATGCGCTTGAGGCGGATCGGCAGGTCCAGGGTCAACGAGTTGCTGGCGCCGGAACGGTCGCGATCGGGTGCGACCACCGTCACTTCGTGGCCGGCTTCGCGCAGGACCGAGGCAAGCATCCGGATGCCTGCGGCGTCGACACCATCGTCATTGCTGACCAGGATTCGCATCTTCGATTTAACCGCTTGATTTTCCAAGAATTCGATTCCATCACCGTGCAGTGTGGGCGGGACCGTCGCGCTTCCCTGCGGAAGCGGTCGACCCTGCAAGGGCATCGTCTATTGTGCCGCATGCGAGCCGCCGGTCCTACCCTGCCGGCGGTCACGGCCGACATCGAATCGTCATAGGCAGGCTCGCGCCGGCGGTTTACCCTGTGCGCATGTCGCACCCTGAAGACGAAGATCCGGCCGCATTGTTCCGTGCGGCCATCGGCGAAGTGACGCCGCTGCGCAAGGAAGTCGAGCCGGCACCCGCCGCGCCGCGGCCGAAACCGCGCGCGCGCATGGCAGAGCGCGACGAGGCGGAAGCCGCCGGCGAGTTCGCCCGGCTGCTGCGCGACAGTACACCGCTGGAAGCCGGCGACGTGGCCAGCTATCGACGCGACAACCTGCCACCGCGGGTGTTCCAGCGCCTCAAGCGTGGCCAGTACTCGGTGCAGGACGAGCTGGACCTGCATGGCGCCACTGCGTCGCAGGCAGAGGCGTTGCTGCGCCAGTTCCTGCTGGAAGCGCATGCGCACGAATACGGCTGCGTGCGCATCATCCATGGGAAGGGCCTGCAATCCGATGGCGGCGCGCCGGTACTGAAAAACCTGGTCGATCGCCTGCTGCGGCTGCGCAACGACGTGCTGGCATTCCATTCGGCGCCGACCGGACAAGGCGGCACCGGCGCAGTGCTGGTGCTGCTGGCGCGTAGATGAAAAAGGGGACGGAGGGAATTAAGTCGTTTGTGGCACAAACGACTTAATTCCCTCCGTCCCCTTTTTCTGTCAGGCCTGCGAGGCGTCTTCGACGGGGCCGAGTTCGTGCAGCACGGCGGTGGCGTAGCAGCCCGGCGGCAGCGCGAACGATAGTTCCAGCACGTCGTCGGCCAGCCACTGGTGCTGCAGCAACGCTGGACGCAGGCGCAGTGCGCGGCGCTCCTGCTTCAGGCGCGCGTCTTCCAGACCTGCACGCAGCGCCCTGGATTCGTCGTCATCCAGCGCCGCCAGCTCCAGCGCGTGTGCCGCTTCGGTGCTGCGCAGTTCACCCTCGCCCCACAGCGGTGCGCTGGGGTGGATGTCGAAGCGCGCCAGGCGCTCGGCCAGCACGTCGGTATACGGCTCGGGGCCGAACACGCTGCGGCTGCCATCGAGCATCCACACTTCGCCATCCAGCGGCTGGTCCCAGTTGCCCTGCTCCACGCGCGCGGCCAGCACGCGGTTGAACAGCGCCGAGCGGGCCGCCGACAGCAGCAGTGAACGCTGGTCCTTGCGCATGCGGCGGCCACCGAACATCGCCAGCGCCGCCGGCACGTTGCCACCGTCGCGGCCAAAACGCTGCTCGCCGAACCAGTTCGGCAGGCCCCGCTCTGCGATCTGCTGCAGGCGCTCGCTGATCGCCGCGGCATCACCCTGCACGTCGCGCAGCACCAGCTTGAAGCGGTTGCCGGCCAGCGCGCCACGCTGCAGCTTGCGGTTGTGCCAGGTGGATTCGATCACTTCGATTTCATCACTGGCCAGCGTGGCCAGGTCAGGTGCCACGCGCTTGGGCAGGTGCACGCTGAAGCGCTGGGTGGTGACCGCGTGCCGATCCTTCATGCCGGCATAGCTCACCGCCATTTCCGGCAGGCCGGCCCATGTGGCCAGCAACTTGGCCACGTGCACAGTGTTGGCTCCACGCTTGCGGATGTGCAGCAGCAGGTGCTCGCCTTCGCCGGTGGCCTCGAAGGCCGGCAGTTCGTCAACCTGGAAATCTTCCGGCGTGGTGCGGATGCGTGCGCTCAGCAGCGGCGCGCCGAACGCGAGCGGCAGCGGAATCATGCCGCCACCAGCAGCACTACCGCCTGCGCGGCGATGCCTTCGCCACGGCCAGTGAAGCCCAGCTTCTCCGAGGTGGTGGCCTTGACGCTGACCGCGTCGAGCGGCAGCTGCAGCAGCTCGCCGATGCGTTCGCGCATGGCCAACGCGTGCGGGCCGACCTTCGGCCGCTCGCAGATCACGGTGATGTCGGTGTTGCCGACGCGCCAGCCGCGCTCGCGCAGCAGGCTGTCGCAGTGGCGCACGAAATCGCTGCTGTCGGCGCCCTTCCAGCGATCATCGCTGGGCGGGAAATGCTGGCCGATGTCACCCAGCGCGATCGCACCCAGCATGGCATCGCACAGCGCATGCAGGATCACGTCGCCATCGCTGTGTGCGAGCACGCCGCAGCTGTGCGGCACGTTCACTCCGCCGAGCATGATGTGGTCGCCTTCACCGAAGGCGTGGACGTCGTAGCCCTGGCCGATGCGGACGGGCGGGAACGGTGCGGTGCTCATGGATACAGCCCTTGCAGCAGGGCCGCGCGGGCGATCAGCCGGCGCGGCGGGAAAGTACGAATTCAAACCGGTCCAGATCGGCCGGGGTGGTGACCTTGAAGTTGTCCTCGCTGCCTTCGACCAGCAGCGGGCGCTGGCCCTGGCGCTCCATGGCCATGGCCTCGTCGGTGACTTCCACACCGGCGGTGGCGGCTTCGGACAGCGCGCGGCTGAGCTGATGGCGGCGGAACAGTTGCGGCGTCAATGCGCGCCACAGGCGCTCGCGCGGCTCGGTACCATCGATGCCACCATCGTCGCCAGCGCGCTTGAGGGTGTCACGCACCGGTGCGGCGAGAATCGCGCCGACCGGGTCGGCACGACCAACTTCGAGCAGGCGGCCGAGATCGGCCGGCGACAGGTTCGGGCGCGCCGCGTCGTGGACCAGCACGAATTCATCGGCGCGCACCGTCTCCGGCAGCGCCTGCAACCCGGCCAGCACCGAGGCCGCACGGGTAGCGCCACCGATACAGGTCAGCACCGGCTTGCCGGCCCATTCGCTCCAGCCCGGCCAGTCGGCATCGTCCGGGCCGATCACCACCATCGCTCCGGCCACCGCCGGATGTGCCAGCAGTGCGTCCAGGGTATGGGCGAGCAGGATCTGCCCACCCGCCTGCAGGTACTGCTTGGGCATCGGCGCACCGAAACGGGCGCCACGACCGGCGGCCGGAACCACCACCCAGATCGCCGCGCTCATGGCACGTCCGCCGGGTGTTCGCCCACCTGCGCGCTGACCCCAGCCGCAGGCTGCACCGGATGCACCGGTGCATCCTCGACCACGCGGTAGAACTTCTCGCCAGGCTTGATCATGCCCAGCTCGCTGCGTGCGCGCTCTTCGATGGCGGACTGGCCTTCCTTGAGGTCCTTCACTTCGGCAGCCAGCGCATCATTGCGCTGCTGCAGGCCCTCATTGTCGCGCTCCTGGTTGGTGACCTGGGCTTCGAGCATCATCACTTCACCCGAATTGCCCGGACCAAACCAGAAGCGATACTGCAGCCAGCCCAGCAACAGGGCCAGCACCAGCAGCATCCAGCGCCAGTCGCGCATCGGATCAGCGCTTCAGCGAAACGAACGCGTCACGACCAGCGTAACGCGCGCCGGCGCCGAGAGCTTCCTCGATGCGCAGCAGCTGGTTGTACTTGGCCACGCGATCGCTGCGGCACAGCGAGCCGGTCTTGATCTGGGTGGCGGTGGTGGCCACCGAGATATCGGCAATGGTGGTGTCTTCGGTTTCGCCCGAGCGGTGCGAGACCACGGCGGCATAACCGGCGCGGTCGGCCATCGCGATGGCTTCCAGGGTCTCGCTGAGCGTGCCGATCTGGTTGACCTTGATCAGGATCGCGTTGGCGGTGCCCGAGTCGATGCCTTCCTGGAAGATCTTCGGGTTGGTCACGAACAGGTCGTCACCCACCAGCTGCACCTTCTTGCCGATGCGGTCGGTCAGCAGCTTCCAGCCGGCCCAGTCGTTCTCGGCCAGGCCGTCTTCGATGGTGATGATCGGGTACTGCGCGGCCCAGTCGGCGAGGAAGTCGACGAACTGCTCGGAGGTCAGGCGCTTGTTCTCGCCGACCAGGTTGTACTTGCCGTTCTCGAAGAATTCGCTGGAGGCCACGTCCAGGCCCAGCAGCACATCTTCACCGGCGGTGTAGCCGGCCTTGCCGATCGCTTCGAGGATGGTGTCCAGCGCCTCGACGTTGCTGCGGAAGTCCGGCGCGAAGCCGCCTTCGTCGCCAACCGCCGTGCTCAGGCCGTGGCCCTTCAGCACCGACTTCAGCGAGTGGAAGATCTCGGTACCGGCACGCAGCGCTTCGGAGAACGAGGTGAAGCCGACCGGCAGCACCATGAACTCCTGGAAGTCGACGTTGTTGTCGGCATGTGCGCCGCCGTTGATGATGTTCATCATCGGCACCGGCAGCGACGGGGTCACGCCGGTCTTGGCGGCCAGGTACTGCCACAGCGCCTGCTTGCTCGATGCAGCGGCGGCATGCGCGGCGGCCATCGAAACACCCAGCAGCGCGTTGGCGCCGAGGCGGCCCTTGTTCTCGGTGCCGTCGAGGTCGATCAGGCGACGGTCGAGGCCTTCCTGGTCGGAGGCTTCAACGCCCTTCAGCGCGTTGGCGATGGTGGTGTTGACGTTGTCGACCGCCTTGCGCACGCCCTTGCCCAGGTAACGGGTCTTGTCGCCGTCGCGCAGCTCCACCGCTTCCTTGGTGCCGGTGGAGGCACCAGAGGGAACTGCGGCGCGACCGAACGAACCGTCCTCCAGGGTGACTTCGGCTTCCAGCGTGGGGTTGCCACGGCTGTCGAGGATTTCACGGGCATGGATGCTGCGGATCGTACTCATGGTCGGGCCGGTTACCTGTATGGAGAGGGGGCGACAAAAACGAATGCCGCGTGATTATCCCCGGCTACCCGCCGCTTGCCAAATGGCCTGATCGGCGTCAGCCCCAGCTGGACCCGATCACGATCAGCACCAGCGACACCAGCATCACCAGCAGGGCACCGGCAATCGCCGCCCAGATGGGTCCTCGCTGCCGCCGCCAGGCCAGCACCATCGCCACCAGACTGCCCAGAAAGGACAGTACCAGCGTGACCAGCGCGCCCAGCACCCACCACTGCATCGCCTGCACGCCGTTGTCGCCGTCCCCCGGGGGACGGAAGCTGGCCGCAAAGGCCACTACGGCGGTAAACAGGCTGCTCCAGGCAAGCACCGACAATCCCAGGGCAACCAGACCCCAGGGCCAGCTTCGTGGCGGCGTCGTCGCATTCATCAGAGCAGGTCGTGCAGCAGGACGCCGAGCCACAGCGAGAGCAGGACCATCGCCAGTGCCGCAGCCGCCCTGCCCCGGTTCAGTCGCCAGCCCAGCACCGACGCAACGATGCCGGCGCAAACAGTGAACAGTTCGGCCACGGCGAGGGCGATGACATAGGGCTTCAGGTTGACGCCCGCGCCGTCACCGGGCGGGCGCATCGCCGCGCCCACCAGCATGAAGATGAAGAACGCACCCGACAGCGACAGCAATGCCAGGCCAAGTGCGATCAGGCCCCACGGCCACTGCTTCCAGTGCCGGCGACGACGCTGGGTTGCCAGCGCCGCCCGCGGGTCACGACTCACGCGAAGCGCGAGAAGCCGTGCTTCTTGGTCACCGCATCGAGCTCCATCAGGGTCTCGAGCAGGGCTTCCATCTGGTCCAGCGGCCATGCATTGGGGCCATCGGACAGCGCCTTGGACGGGTCCGGATGGGTTTCGGCGAACAGGCCGGAGATGCCCACCGCCACGGCGGCACGCGCCAGCACCGGCACATGCTCACGCTGGCCACCGGAACTGGTGCCCTGCCCGCCCGGCAGCTGCACGGAGTGGGTGGCGTCGAACACCACCGGGCAACCGGTATCGCGCATCACCGCCAGCGAACGCATGTCGCTGACCAGGTTGTTGTAGCCGAAGCTGGCACCGCGCTCGCAGACCATGATCTGCTCGTTGCCGGTGGCCTTGGCCTTTTCCACGACCGGCTTCATGTCCCACGGCGCCAGGAACTGGCCCTTCTTGATGTTGACCGGCTTGCCGGCCGAGCACACCTTGCGGATGAAGTCGGTCTGGCGGACCAGGAACGCCGGGGTCTGCAGCACGTCCACCACCGAGGCCACTTCATCCATCGGGGTGTATTCGTGGACGTCGGTCAGCACCGGCACGCCGATCTGCTTCTTGACCTCGGCCAGGACCTTCAGGCCCTCTTCCATGCCCGGGCCGCGGAACGCGGTGCCCGAGGTGCGGTTGGCCTTGTCGAAGCTGGACTTGAAGATGAAGTTGACACCGAGCCTGTCGGTGACTTCCTTCAACTTGCCGGCGGTATCGAGCTGCAGCTGCATCGACTCGATCACGCAGGGGCCGGCGATCAGGAACAGGGGCTGATCCAGCCCGACCTCGAATCCACACAGTTTCATGGCATTTCCTTGGTTGTCCACGGCATCGGCCGGGCCGATGCACTGGGGTTGAAGCGAGCAAGATGGGGGCTCACGGCCCCCATCACAAGTCAGGCGCGGACTTCCTGCAGCAGCTTGCCGCCGGCCTTGCGCTCGCGCGCGGCACGGATGAAGCCGATGAACAGCGGGTGGCCATCACGCGGCGTGGACAGGAATTCCGGGTGCGCCTGGCAGGCCAGGAACCAGGGGTGCGCATCGCGCGGCAGCTCGACCACTTCCACCAGGGTGTCGTCCATCGACTTGCCGGCGAACACCAGGCCCGCATCTTCCAGCTGGGTACGGTAGCGGTTGTTGAACTCGTAGCGATGACGATGGCGCTCGGCCACCACATCCTTGCCATACAGCTCACGCGCCAGCGTGCCCGGCTTCAGGCGCTGTTCCTGCAGGCCCAGGCGCATGGTGCCGCCCAGGTCGCTCTTGTCGTCACGCTTCTCGACGTCGCCGGTGGCGGTGCGCCATTCGGTGATCAGGCCGATCACCGGGTTCGGCGACTGGCGGTCGTTTTCGGTGCTGTTGGCGCCTTCCAGGCCAACCACGTTGCGGGCGTAATCAACGACCGCCGCCTGCATGCCGTAGCAGATGCCGAAGTACGGCACCTGCTGCTCGCGGGCGAACTTCGAGGTCAGCACCTTGCCTTCGAAACCACGGTCGCCGAAACCACCCGGCACCAGGATGCCATCGACATCGGCCAGCGCGGCCATGTCGGTGCCTTCCAGATCCTGCGCTTCCAGCCACTTCAGGTTGACCTTGGTGCGCTGGCGCAGGCCGCCGTGCTTGAGTGCCTCGCCGACCGACTTGTAGGCGTCCTGGTGGTCGACGTACTTGCCGACCACGGCGATGGTCACTTCATCCAGCGGGTGCAGGGTCGCGTCGACCGCGTCTTCCCACATCGACAGGTCGACCGGACCGACCTTGTCGGCCAGCTTCAGCTGGTTGACGACGATCTCGTCCAGGCCCTGCGCATGCAGGCCCGACGGAATGCGGTACAGCACGTCCACGTCCGGCACGCTGATCACCGCGCGCTCGGAAACGTTGGTGAACTGGGCGATCTTGCGGCGCTCCGAATCCGGCACGGCCTGCTCGGAGCGGCACAGCAGCACGTCCGGCTGGATGCCGATCGAGCGCAGCTCCTTCACCGAGTGCTGGGTCGGCTTGGTCTTCAGCTCACCGGCGGCGCCGATGTACGGCACCAGGGTGAGGTGCATGAACAGCGCCTTCTCCGGACCGCGCTCGGTGCGCACCTGGCGGATCGCTTCCAGGAACGGCAGCGATTCAATGTCGCCGACGGTGCCGCCGATCTCGACCAGGGCCACGTCGTAGCCTTCGGTGGCTTCATCGATGCAGCGACGGATCTCGTCGGTGATGTGCGGGATGACCTGCACGGTCGCACCCAGATAGTCGCCGCGGCGTTCCTTGCGGATCACGTTCTCGTAGATGCGACCGGTGGTAACCGAGTTCTTGCGGCTCAGGCGGGTGCGCACGAAGCGCTCGTAGTGGCCCAGGTCGAGGTCGGTCTCGGCGCCATCGTCGGTGACATAGACCTCACCGTGCTGGAACGGGCTCATGGTGCCCGGGTCGACGTTGATGTACGGGTCGAGCTTCATCATCGTGACCTTGAGGCCACGGGCTTCGAGAATGGCGGCCAGCGACGCGGCGGCAATGCCTTTGCCGAGCGAGGACACCACGCCGCCGGTTACGAAAATCAAGGGAGTCATGGCTGCAAGCATCCTGTCTGGAAATGGAAAACGGCAGCACCACGCGCACCCGGAGGGCGGGCATGGTGCTCAGAGGGGGTTTTCCGGTCCGCTGGGACAGCGAGGGAGGTGCTGATCCGTGCGGCGGCAGGCGCCGGACGGGGACCACCGTGCGAGGTCGGGGTGGCCGTGCCGGTCAAATCGACCGTCACCTGCGACCCGCCATGCTGGAAGCCACGCTTGGCCGCTCCAGCCCATTCGCAAATGGTGGACACGCACTTACTCCCGGAAAGCCATAGTTTACAGATTGATGGCCGCCAACCCAAGGGGCTTGTGCGTCCCATCCAACAAAAAACGCCCCGCTGGGCGGGGCGTTCTGGAGCGCAACCCTTGTCGCAAGGGCGCCTGGCAGGTTGTGGGATCAGCGCTTCTTCCGCGCTTCTTCCTCTTCTTCCTGCTGCGGGACCGGCTGGCCCTTGGCCTTCATCTCGGCATTGGCCTGGGCGCGGCGCTTGGCCTTGGCGTCGGCCTCGGACTGCGCCTTGTCGGCCTGGTCGCCCTGCTGCGGGGCCGGCTGGCCGGCGTTCTGCGCCAGCACCAGCGGCACTGCAACGGCAGCGGCGGCCAGGATCGCAATGGTCAGCAACTTCTTCATGGAGTCCTCCTCGCGGTATGGCTTGGACATATCGGTCCAACTAGGGGCGCCGGCGTTCAGATTCCAGCGGCTGCCATTTTACCCCCTTGCGCGCTCCGAGGCTGAACCGCAGGCGTGCAAAATCACGGGCCAGACCGCACACTTGCGCGTCGCTCCAAGCTTTCGAAGACAGATGAACGCCCGCTATAACGCCGCCGATATTGAAGTCCTGTCCGGCCTTGACCCGGTCAAGCGCCGCCCCGGCATGTATACCGACACCGCGCGCCCGAACCACCTGGCGCAGGAAGTGATCGACAACTCGGTGGACGAGGCCCTCGCCGGCCACGCCCGTTCGATCGAGATCACCCTGTTCAAGGACGGCAGCGTAGAGGTCAGCGATGACGGCCGCGGCATGCCGGTGGACATCCATCCGGAAGAGAAGATCCCGGGCGTCGAGCTGATCCTCACCCGCCTGCATGCCGGCGGCAAGTTCAACAACAACAACTACACCTTCTCCGGCGGCCTGCATGGCGTCGGCGTCAGCGTGGTCAACGCGCTGTCCACCCTGGTCGAAATCCACATCAAGCGCGAAGGTGCCGAGCACCGCATCACCTTCCGCAACGGCGACCGCGCCTCGCCGCTGGAAGTGGTTGGCAGCGTTGGCAAGAAGAACACCGGCACCCGCCTGCGCTTCTGGCCCGACCCCAAGTATTTCGACACGCCCAAGTTCGCGGTGCGTGCGCTCAAGCACCTGCTGCGTGCCAAGGCCGTGCTGTGCCCGGGCCTGACCGTCAAGCTGACCGACGAAGCCACGGGCGACGTCGACACCTGGTACTACGAAGACGGCCTGCGCGATTACCTGAAGCTGGAGCTCGGCGATCGTGAGTCGCTGCCGGCCGATCTGTTCGTCGGCAACCTGAAGAAGGATACCGAGATCGTCGACTGGGCCGTGGCGTGGCTGCCGGAAGGCGAGCTGGTGCAGGAAAGCTACGTCAACCTGATCCCGACCGCACAGCACGGCACCCATGCCAATGGCCTGCGCACCGGCCTGACCGAAGCGCTGCGCGAGTTCTGCGACTTCCGCAACCTGCTCCCGCGCGGCGTCAAGCTGGCCCCGGAAGACGTCTGGGACCGTGTGTCGTTCGTGCTGTCGCTGAAGATGACCGACCCGCAGTTCAGCGGCCAGACCAAGGAACGCCTGTCCTCGCGCCAGGCCGCCGGCTTCGTCGAAGGCGCCGCGCACGATGCGTTCAGCCTGCTGTTGAACCAGAACGTGGAACTGGGCGAGAAGATCGCGCAGATCGCCATCGAGCGCGCCAGCGCGCGCCTGAAGACCGAAAAGCTGGTCGTCCGCAAGAAGGTCACCCAGGGCCCTGCCCTGCCAGGCAAGCTGGCCGACTGCATCAGCCAGGATCTTTCCCGTACCGAGCTGTTCCTGGTGGAGGGTGACTCCGCAGGTGGCAGCGCCAAGCAGGCCCGCGACAAGGATTTCCAAGCGATCCTGCCGTTGCGCGGCAAGATCCTGAACACCTGGGAAGTGTCCTCCAACAGCGTGCTGGCCTCGGAAGAAGTGCACAACCTGGCCGTCGCCATCGGTTGCGACCCGGGCAAGGATGACATCAGCGGCCTGCGCTACGGCAAGGTGATCATCCTGGCCGACGCCGACTCGGACGGCCTGCATATCGCCACCCTGCTGACCGCATTGTTCCTGAAGCACTTCCCGGCGCTGGTCGATGCCGGCCACGTGTTCGTGGCAATGCCGCCGCTGTTCCGCATCGACGTGGGCAAGCAGGTGTTCTACGCCCTGGACGAGGAAGAAAAGCGCTCGATGCTGGACAAGATCGAACGCGAAAAGATCAAGGGCGCGGTCAACGTGACCCGCTTCAAGGGCCTGGGCGAAATGAACCCGCCGCAGCTGCGTGAGTCCACCATCCACCCGGATACCCGCCGGCTGGTGCAGCTGACCGTGGACGATCGCGAGCAGACCAGTTCCTTGATGGACATGCTGCTGGCCAAGAAGCGGGCGTCTGACCGCAAGGGCTGGCTGGAGACCAAGGGCGACCTCGCTTCGTTGGAAGCCTGATCCCTGACCGGGGTCGGATCCGTTTCCCAGCGGGAAAAGGCTCTGACCCCATCGCCCGGTAGTGCCGGCCGCTGGCCGGCACCCTCGACATCAGCGTGATTCAGGCAGATCTGCCGGCCAGCGGCCGGCACTACCGGTTCATGTGCCCTTGGCATTACACCCCCATTGGCATTACACCCCCATTGGCATTACACCCCCATCGGCATTACACCCCCATCGGCAAACCCTGCGGGTCCATAATGCGCGCCTACCCGCGCGGACCACCGCATTGCCCAGCCACTCGCTGCTGTTCCCCGGCCTGCCGCTGCACAGCGCGCGCCTGGTCCTGAGCCCGATCCGCCGTGATGACGCGGCTGCGTTGTTCACGCTGCAATCCAATCCGGCGGTGATGCGCTGGTGGAACCATCCGGCGTGGAAACGACCGGCCGACGCCCGCGAACAGATCGACGACGACCTCGCCGCGCACGCCATCGGCACCCAGCTCAAGCTGGCCGTGCGCGAGTCGCTGGAGGGGCCGCTGCTGGGCATCTGCGTGGTGTTTGCCGTCGACCGTGACGCTGCCCGTGCCGAGATCGGCTACCTGCTGGCACCTGACCTGCAGGGCCAGGGTTACATGCACGAAGCGTTGCAGCAGGTGCTGGCCTACCTGTTCCGCACCTTGCGCCTGCATCGCGTGGAAGCCGAGATCGATCCGCGCAACGCGGCCTCCGCGCACGTGCTTGAACGCCTCGGCTTCCATCGTGAGGGCCTGCTGCGCCAGCGCTGGCGCATCCAGGGTGAACTGGCCGACTCGGCGGTGTACGGTCTGCTGGCCGACGACGAAGCCGCCGCTGCCCTGCCCGCTTGACCCAATCTGGCTGCAACGGGCGACAACGCCTGTCCATGGCTTTGGACACATACGGTGCGGCACCGTAGCGGCCTAGCATCGGAACCCCCTTCCGCTGCCGATCCGGTGCCATGAAGTCCCTGCTGCACACTGCCGCGCTCTGCGTCGGCCTGCTCATTGCTCCTGCCAGCGTACTGGCCGCGCCCGCCGCCGAATCCAAGTCCGATGCCAAGGACGACAAGACCGAAGCACCTGCGCTGCCGGCCGATGCGTCCGCCCGCCAGAGCATCCGCCTGGCCGGCCGCACCCTCGACTACACGGCCACCGTCGGCACCCTGCCGGTGCGCGATGAGAAGGGCAAGGTGATCGCCGACGTGGTGTTCACCGCCTACACGATGCCCGGCAAGGACCGGCCTGTGACCTTCGCGCTCAATGGCGGCCCCGGCGCTTCGTCGGTCTACCTCAACATGGGCGCGATCGGCCCCAAGGTGGTGACCTTCGGTTCGGAAGGCGACAGCGCCTCGGCGCCGGCCACCCTGCACGACAACCCGGGCACCTGGCTGGACTTCACCGACCTGGTATTCATCGATCCGGTCGGCACCGGCTTCAGCCGCACGCGCATCGGCGATGACGAGGCCAAGAAGCAGCTGTACAACCCCAACGCCGACATCGAGTACCTGTCACGTTCGATCTACGACTGGTTGCTGCGCAACCAGCGCATGGCCTCGCGCAAGTACCTGACCGGCGAAAGCTACGGTGGCTACCGCGGCCCGCGCATCACCCACTACCTGCAGACCCGGCTGGGCGTGGCGATGAACGGCCTGGTGCTGGTGTCGCCGTACCTGAGCCCGACCCTGGAAGACAACGCCGATGTCTCGCCGATGGCGTGGATGCAGACGCTGCCCTCCATCGCCGCCGCGCACCTGGAGCGCCAGGGCAAGCTGACCGACGCGGCGATGCGTGACGTGGTCGAGTACACCCGCGGCGACTACGCCACCGCGCTGATGAAGGGCCGCAGCGATCCGCAGGCCACCGAGGCGATGCTGCGCCGGGTGACCGAGCTGACCGGCCTGGATCCGCAGTTCGTGCGCCGTGCCGGTGGTCGTCTGGAAACCCAGGCGTACCTGCGCGAGGTGTTCCGCGACAAGGGCACGCTGGGCAGCCGCTACGATTCCAACGTGACCGCGTTCGATCCGTTCCCGAACGATCCGGAGCAGCGCGCCAACGATCCGCTGCTGGACAGCATCATCGCGCCGACCACCACGGCGATGGTCGACTTCGTCACGCGCGTGGTCGGCTGGAAGGTGGATTCCCGCTACCAGGCGCTGAACTACGAGGTGAACCGGTTGTGGGACCGCAACAGTGATCTGCGCCAGGGAGCGGTGACCCAGCTGCGCCAGGCGGTGGCGATCGATCCGCACCTTCAGGTCTTGATCGTGCATGGCTGGAACGACCTGTCGTGCCCGTTCATGGGGTCGATCCTGACGGTGGACCAGATGCCGGCGATGGGCAGCAATCCGGACCGGGTGCAGGTACGCAGTTATCCGGGCGGGCACATGTTCTACAGCCGGGCGGACAGCCAGGCGGCATTCCGGAAGGATGTGCAGGCGTTGTTCCAGCGCAATTGAGGGGGTTCGGCCGGGCCTGCGGCCCGGCACCCGCCGGATCAACGGCAACGGCAACGGCAGCGTCAAAAGCCGGGTTTCCGTGGGCTGGCGAGGTGGGGTGGGGTTGCAGGACACGCCGTGAACCCATCCATGGGGGCTCGATGGCGCCATCCATGGCGCCAACGGTCCTGCAACCCCACCCCACCCCGCCGCTGACAGATTCCTGCGGCTGTTGGTGGGTGCCGACCGTTGGTCGGCACGGGGGCGGATCCCATTGCTTGGCAACGGGCTCTGACCCTGGTTCTGCTCTGGTAGGTGTCGACCTTGGTCGACACGATGTGTCCGGAAGAATGCTCTGCCCATGAAAAAAGCCCGCCGGTATCCGGCGGGCTTTTTCGTGTGCACCTTGGCGCGGCGATCAGGCCCAGCCGAACAGTTCGAACAGCTTCAGGATCAGGTACGCACAACCACCTGCTGCCGGAATGGTCAGGATCCAGGCCCAGACGATGCGTTCGATCACGCCGAACTTCAGCGAACGCGGGTTCTTGGCGAAGCCGACGCCCATGATCGCGGTGGAGATGCTGTGCGTGGTCGAGACCGGCATGCCGAAGTGGGCCGCCAGGGTCAGGATGGTTGCCGAGCTGGTCTCTGCGGCGAAGCCATGGATGGGGTGCAGCTTGACCATCTTGTGACCCAGGGTCTTGATGATCTTCCAGCCGCCCGAAGCGGTACCGGCAGCCATCACCACCGCGCAGGTCAGCACGATCCACATGGCGATGCCGTCGCCGGCATGCGCGTCCGGGTGCATGAAGGCCAGCCACGACGGCAGGTCGTTCAGTGCGCCGGTCGCTTCGGCACCGATCAGGGTCATCGCGATGATGCCCATGGTCTTCTGCGCGTCATTGTGGCCGTGGGCAAAGCCCATGTAGGCCGCCGAGGCGATCTGTGCCTTGCCGAAGAAGGCGTTGACGATGCGCGGACGGGCCAGGCGGCCGATGGCACCACCGATCTTGGCCAGGCCGGCGATCAAGCCCCACAGCAGCACCATCACCACGATGCCGAGCAGGAAGCCGGCGATCGGCGAGGTGATCATCGGCACGAACACCTTCCACAGCAGGCCCTTGTTCTGCGCCCAGCTGCCCAGGCGCTCGGACCAGATCAGCGCGTCCCAGTTGTTGTGGGCCGCCGCGAGGCCGGCGCCGCAGAGGCCGCCGATCAGCGCGTGCGAGGACGAGGACGGCAGCCCCTTCCACCAGGTGATCAGGTTCCAGATGATGCCGCCCAGCAGCGCGCACAGGATCACCTGCGGGGTCACGTCGACCACGTTGGTGTTGAGCAGGCCCGAAGCGATGGTCAGCGCCACCGCGGTACCGGTCAGTGCACCGATGAGGTTCATGAAAGCGGCCAGCATCACCGCCCAGCCGGGCGAGAGCACTTTGGTCGCCACCACGGTGGCAATGGAGTTGGCGGTGTCGTGGAAGCCGTTGATGAACTCGAAGACGAGTGCGGCCAGGATCACCACCAGGACAAGGGTCAACATGCGGCGGCGTCCGTCAGCTGTTCTTCAACACGATCTGGTATGCCACGACGCCGGCCTCGCGGCAGCGGTCGATGGCCTTTTCCAGGATCTCGAAGAATTCCTTCAGCAGGAACATCTGCAGGTTGTCCAGGCGGCCCGAATAGATGTCGCGGTACAGCTCGAGCATCAGGCGGTCGGCCTCGTTCTCCAGCGAGCGCAGCTTCTCGTTGAGCGCGGTCATCCGGTCCAGGTTCATGTGGCGCAGGTCGGCCACCATCTCCACCACCACGCCGGCAGCCTGCTCCAGCATCGCCGCGCGCGGCGCGAAGTCGATGTGCTCCAGGTGGGTCGTGGCCAGCGAATAGCGATCGGCGAACTTCTCGATCTGCTTGGGAATCTTGTACAGCGCCGAGCCCAGCGCCTCGATGTCCTCGCGCTCGATCGGGGTCATGAAGCTGTCCACCAGCGCCTGGCTGATCTTGTCCGAGGCCGCGCGTTCGCGCAGGCGGGCCAGCTTGAAAGCGTCCAGCGCGGGCTGGCGGTCGGCCTCGCGCAGCATGGAGTGCAGCGCCTTGGCGGCGTCGGACGCCGCGACGGCAGCCTCATCGAGCAGGGTGTAGAACTGTTTGCCGGAACCGAAAATGGTCTGCAGAGAGAACATTGAGAAACCTGTCAGCCGTCGCGGGAAGGACGGCACCAGACGGAATTATGACGGCTAGATGACCATCTCGGGTATCCCCGCCTCCTTTCGGGGCCTGGAGACCCTCAACCTGAACAGGCAGTTGCCACCCTGCCACGGCCCTTTGCTAAGATGCCAGCGCGCCCTCGGGCGCACCTTATGGACGACGACCCTTATCCCCCTGCGCCGCGCCGGACCCGGTTCCTGAGCGCCTGCCGCCATCGCAAGCACCCGCCCTCCCTGCCACCAACCGGGGACGATGCCCGTGTTTGAAATGATCCTGATTGTCTTCGCGCTGGTTCTGTTGAACGGCTTCTTCGCCATGTCCGAGATGTCGGTCATGACCTCGCGAAAGAGCCGCCTGAAGCAGATGGCCGGCACCTCCAAGCGCGCCGCCAAGGCACTGGAGCTGTCGGAGAAGCCGGAAAGCTTCCTGTCCACCGTGCAGATCGGCATCACCGTGATCGGTGTGCTGACCGGCTACCTCGGCGGTGAAGCGCTGGGCGAGGCCTTCGCCGGCTGGATCCAGGGCCTGATGCCCGGCTTTGCCTACGCCGGCAATGTCGGTACCGCGCTGGCGGTCAGCCTGATCACCTTCATCACGCTGATCTTCGGCGAACTGGTGCCCAAGCGACTGGCGCTGACCCGTTCGGAGGCCATTGCCAGCCTGGTGGCAATGCCGATGAGCTGGCTGGCCAAACTGGCCCTGCCTTTCGTCTGGCTGCTGTCCAAGACCACCCAGCTGGTGCTGCGCCTGTTCGGCCTGGGCAAGGATGAAGTCGCCTCGGTAACTGAAGAAGAGATCCGCATGCTGGTGGCCGAAAGCCACGAGGCCGGCGTGATCGACGCCCACGAGCGCGACATGATGAACCGCGTCATGCGCCTGGGCGATCGTACCGCCGACAGTCTGATGACCCCGCGCAACCGGATTGCCTGGCTGGACACGCAGGGCGGTCTGGACAAGAACCTGGAGATCATGGCCGAGCATGAGTTTTCGCGGTACCCGGTGTACCGCGACAACGACATGGACGTGGTCGGTGTGCTGGAACTGAAGTCGCTGGCCACGCGCATGGCGCGCGGTGACAACGCGCTGTTCCAGACCCTGCGCGAGCCGCTTTACGTGTCTGAATCCACCCACGCGATGAAGCTGCTGGAGATCTTCCGCGAGGAACAGCAGTCGATGGCGCTGGTGGTGGACGAATACGGCGAGATCCAGGGCCTGGTGACCATCAGCGATCTGATGGGCGCGGTGGTTGGCCGTCTGCAGGCCACCGAAAATGCCGACGAAGATGCGCTGGTGGTGACCCGCGAAGATGGTTCGCTGTTGGTGGATGGTTCGTTGCCGATCGAGGACCTGCGCGAGCTGATCGGCAGCAACGACCTGCCCGATGCCGAGGATGGCGACTACTACACCCTGGCCGGCATGTGCATCCACTACTTCGGCCGCATCCCGCATGCGGGCGAATACTTCGACTGGGCTGGCTGGCGCTTCGAGGTGGTCGACCTGGACGGTGCCCGCGTGGACAAGCTGCTGCTGCGCACGCTGTCGGACGAGCAGGCCGATGAGCTCACCGCCTGAGGCCGGCCAGGGACCGGGCCCTGAGCGCCCGGTCTACCGCAACGAGGGCATCCGCACCCTGCTGGAGATGTTCGCCTCCGGCGACCCGGCCGAGCACATGCCGCTCGGCCAGATCCTGTGCAACCTGCAGCAAAGCGCGTTCGGCGTGTTCCTGTTCGTGGCGATCCTGCCGTCGTTCATCCCGATCCCGGGCATGGGCGGCGCGGTCAGCGGCCCGCTGGTGATCCTGATCGGCCTGCAGATGCTGTTCTGCCTGCGCCGACCGTGGCTGCCCGGCTTCATCGCCCGTCGCGGGCCCAAGCGCGGCACCATGCACCGTTTCCTGGACCGCATCGATCGCCCGCTGCGGCGCCTGGACAAGATGCTGAAACCGCGCCTGCCGCAGCTGCTGACACCGCTGCCGGCGCACGCCTTCAGCGGCCTGCTGCTGGTGTTGCTGGGCCTGCTGCTGTCGTTGCCGATCCCCTTCACCAACTTCCTGTTCGGCTTCCAGCTGCTGCTGTTCGCGCTGGCGCTGCTGGAACGCGATGGCGCACTGATGCTGTTCAACTGGATCGCGGCATTGGCGGCGATCGCCTTCTTCGGTTTCAGTTCGGGGCAGCTGGTGGGCTATACGGTGGAGTTGTTCCAGCGCTGGTTCTGAGCCGGAATCCGGTAGAGCCGGCCGCTGGCCGGCTGCCACGTTTCCAGGTTTGCCGGCCAGCGGCCGGCACTACCAATACCGGACATCGGCCATCATCGAAGGTCAATGAATCCGTTGTCGGCCAACTGCCCGGGCTCGTCCTGCACTGCCGACAACACGAACGTCAACGCCTTGCCCAGCAACGTACCCGGGCCATCCCAGTACTCGGCCGAATCGGCACGCACATGGATCAGGCGCAGGTTGGGATCATCCTTGCCACCGGGGAAGAACAGCTTCATCGCCGGCGACCACAGTTCATCGACCTTCGCGCGGTCGTCGACCACGCGCGCACGCCCCGCCACCGACACGTAGGTGTTCTTCGACGGCGAGGCATAGGCCACGTTGACGTGCGGATCGAGCGCGATTTCAGCCACCTTCGGACTGTCGGCGGTAATGACGAACCACAGGTCACCATCGAAGGCGACCTGCTGGGTGGCCAGCGGCCGGCTGTAGAGGCGACCATCGACACCGGTGGTGGTGAACATCGCCACCTCCACGTCCCTGATCAATTCAGCCAGCTGGGCGATGTGTTCAGTGCGGGCGTTGGACATGTGGGGCTCCGTGAGTGGGAGCCCCATCAGACCGTGCATCGCTGCAACAGCTCGTGACGCAATTGTTCAGCCGGCGTGGCGGGCGTGCCAGGCCTGCATCGCCAGTTCGAACGAGCGCAGGCGCGCGCGGTGGTCGTACAGGTTGGCGGTGAGCATCAGCTCGTCCGGCTTGTGGCGCTCGACAAACGCGGCGATGCCTTCCGCCACCTGCTGCGGATCCCCCAGCACGGTGCAGGCCAGTGCCCGCTCCACGCCCACTTTTTCGTGCGGCTCCCAGAAGGACTCGATGTCGTCGATGGGTGCCGGAATCTTGCCCGGTCGGCCACGACGCAGGTTCACGAAACTCTGCTGCTGGCTGGTGAACAGGCGCCGCGATTCGGCTTCGCTGTCGCTGGCAACGACGTTCAGGGCCAGCATCGCGTGCGGCTGCTTCAGCGTGCCCGAGGGGCGGAATTCGCGGCGGTACACCGCCAGCGCTTCGTCCATCACATCCGGTGCGAAGTGCGAGGCAAACGCGTATGGCAGGCCCATCGACGCGGCCATGCGCGCACCGAACAGGCTGGAACCGAGGATCCAGGTCGGCACCCGCAGGCCACCACCCGGAACGGCCTGCACCGCCTGCCCGGGCTGCACCGGCTCGAAGTAGTGCAGCAGCTCGCGCACGTCCTGTGGGAACTGGTCAGCGCTGTCGAAGTAGCGGCGCAATGCACGCGCGGTCGGCTGATCGGTGCCCGGCGCACGGCCCAGGCCGAGATCGATGCGGTCCGGATACAACGAGGCGAGCGTGCCGAACTGCTCGGCCACCTGCAGCGGCGCATGATTGGGTAGCATGATGCCGCCAGCACCGACGCGGATGCGCTTTGTTCCACCGGCGACATGGCCGATCAGCACTGCGGTGGCGGCGCTGGCGATGCCGGGCATGTTGTGGTGTTCGGCCAGCCAGTAGCGGCGGTAGCCCAGCGCATCGGCATGCTGGGCCAGCTCCAGCATGTTGGCGAAGGCAGCGGTGGTGTCACTGCCCTCGCAGACCGGGGCCAGGTCGAGAATCGACAACGGGATCATCAGGCGGTTTTCCGTCACAGGATTCCCCATGCATGGGGTCGGTCAGGCGCGGCGGCCAGTGACGGTAGCGGGATGCTGATTCCCGTGGGGCGGGTTCAGGGCTGACCGCACTTGATCCGGTAGTGCCGGCCGCTGGCCGGCAGGCAGAGCGCTTTGCAGCCGGCCAGCGGCCGGCTCTACCCGGAAATCAACATTTCCGCCAGGCATGGCCCGGCGCGACAGCGGAGCGGATCAGAACGCGCTGGGGCGCGGCTCCGGCAGCGGCTGGTCGACCATCGGCTTCAGTTCGGCATCCAGCGCCACGCGCTCGTCGAACACGAAACAGCGGCCTTCATAGCCTTCGCCCCCCACCTCCTCGAAATAGCCGAGGATGCCGCCGTCGAGCTGCAGCACGTTGTCCATGCCGTCGTTGACCATCCACAGCGCCGCCTTCTCGCAACGGATGCCGCCGGTGCAGAAACTGACCACCGTGCTGTCCTTCAACGCTTCGCGGTGCGGCGCCAACGCCTCGGGCAGGTCGGTGAACTTGTCGATGGGCAAGACCAGCGCATCCTTGAAGGTGCCGTACTCCACTTCCTGCAGATTGCGCGTATCGAGCATCACCACCGGCTTACCGGCGTCGTCATGACCCTGGCGCAACCAGCGCTGCACGGTGGCCGGGTCGACCGCAGGTGCGCGCGGGTAATCCAGCGGCTGGCCGTCATCGCGACGGAAGCTGATGATCTCGTTCTTCACCTTGGCCTTCAGCCGCACGAACGGCTGGTGCTCGCTGAAACTGGTCTTGACCCGCATATCGGCAAAGCGCGCATCGGTACGCAGCACCGCATAGAAACTTTCGACCGCCTCCGGCGCACCGGCCAGGAACAGGTTCAGCCCCTCGCCCGCCACCAGGATCGTGCCACGCAGCTGCGCCGCCTCGGCGCGCGCCAGCAATTGGTCGCACAAGGCCTGGGGGGCGTCGATGACGGCGAAATGGTAGGCAGCGGTATTGGCGATCATCCTGCCATTTTAGCGCCTCCCGCCCGCACGGACAGATTCAGGGGGTCAGAGCCCTCTGCGCGGCAGAGGGATCCGACCCCGCAGATACCCGGAATCTGTCAGAGGCGGGGCGGTGTGGGCAGGCGGGACCGTTGGCGCCATGGATGGCGCCATCGAGCCCCCATGGACGGGTTTACGGCGTGTCCCGCCTGCCCGCACCGCCCTGCCCACCACGGATTGCCTGCTGTTGCTGTTGCTGTTGTAGTTGCCCTGGCATCGGCGGGTGCCGGGTGCAACCCGGCCGAAACCCCTTATCCCCGCAGCAGCACGAACGGCAGCAGCACCAGCGCCGCCGCACCGGCCATCGCCAGCAGCACCAGTACCACATACACAGGCCGCCGCCGCAGCAGGCTGCCGAAAGTCTCGGCGGTGCCATCGCGCAGGGCCTGCTCGCGCTCGGCACGGATGCGCGGCCCGCGTTCGGCCTGGTACTCGGCCATCAGCGCCTTGGCGCGCGGATGATCGGCGTCCTCGCGCAGCCACAGGCCACCGTTGGAGATGCCCCACGGGCTGGGTTCGGTGCGATACCAGGCGATGCCGTGCTGGTCGAGCAGCGTGCAGACATCGGCATATTCGTCGTTGCCGACATTGCGCAGATTGAGCAGGAGTTTTGCCATGCCCCATGATACCCGGCGCCGATGCGCTACCCTTGCCGCCCTCGCCCTGCGCCCTTCCGGAGACGCCCGATGCGCCGCCTGCTGCTTCCCCTGCTGCTGTCCCTCGCCGCCGTTGGCTGCTCGACAGAACCGTCCGGCCCACCGCCGGGTGGCACCCTGACCACCTTCGAGCGCATCGATACCGTCCCGGGCACTGGCACCGAAGCCGTTGCCGGCAACAAGGTCACCGTGCACTACACCGGCTGGATCTACGACAACCGCACCGAAACCAAGCACGGCAAGACCTTCGACAGCTCGGTCAGCCGTGGCGAACCGTTCACCTTCGCGCTCGGCGCCGGCCAGGTCATCCGCGGCTGGGATGAGGGCGTGGCCGGCATGAAGGTCGGTGGCAAGCGCACCCTGATGATTCCGCCGGACTACGGCTACGGCGACCGTCGCGTCGGCCCGATCCCGGCTGGCTCGTCGCTGGTGTTCGATGTCGAGCTGCTCGATGTCAAACCGTAATACCGCAATGCCACCCCGGGTCGCCGTCGTCGGCGGTGGTCCGGCCGGCCTGTTCGCCGCCGAGCGCCTGCGCGCGGCCGGGCTGCAGGTCGACCTGTACGAGGCCAAGGGTTCGCCCGGCCGCAAGTTCCTGATCGCCGGCAAGGGTGGGCTCAACCTCACCCACTCCGAGCCGCGCCCGTTGTTCGACAGCCGCTACCGCGAGCAGGCGGCCACGGTCGGTCGATGGCTGGACAGCTTCGATGCGCAGGCGCTGCGCGATTGGGCCGCCGATTTCGGCGTGGAAACCTACGTCGGCAGCTCCGGGCGCGTGTTCCCGGTCGACCGCAAGGCGGCACCGCTGCTGCGCGGCTGGGTGCGCCGGTTGAAGGAACAGGGCGTGCGCCTGCATGCCAACCATCGCTGGATCGGCTGGAGTGACGACGGCGCCCTGCGCTTCACAACGGAAGAGGGTGAGATCGCGGTCCACGCCGATGCCACCGTGCTGGCCGTCGGTGGTGGCAGCTGGCCGCAGCTCGGCAGTGACGGCGCCTGGGTCACACCATTGCAGGCACAGGGTGTGGAGATTGCGCCGCTGCAGTCAGCCAACTGCGGCTTCGACGTCGACTGGACGCCGTTCTTTGCCCAGCGCAACGCCGGCGCGCCGCTGAAGCCGGTCGTTGCGCACTGGATCGACCTGGCCGGCCAGCCGCGGTCGCTGCAGGGCGAATGCGTGGCCAGCGAGTACGGCATCGAAGGCAGCCTGGTCTACGCGTTGGCGGCTGATCTGCGCGAGACCATCAACCGCGATGGCCACGCCATGCTGTGGCTGGACCTTGTGCCGGGACGCGACGAGGCACGCCTGCTGGCCGACCTGTCGCGCCCGCGCAAGGGTCGCAGTTTCGGCGAACACCTGCGCCGTCAGGCCGGTCTGGATGCGGTGAAGGCCGCGCTGGTGTTCGAGCTCCTCGGCAAGGAAGCGGGCAACGATCTGACCGCCGTGGTTGCCACGCTCAAGCGTCTGCCGCTGCGGCTGCTGCGCCCGCGGCCGATGGCCGAAGTGATCAGCACAGCCGGTGGCGTGCGCCTGGATGCGATGGATGAGGGCTTGATGCTGCGGGCAGTGCCCGGCGTGTTCTGTGCCGGCGAAATGCTGGACTGGGAGGCGCCGACGGGTGGCTACCTGCTGACTGCGTGCTACGCCAGTGGCCTGCGCGCCGCCGAGGGCGTGATCGGGTGGCTGGCCGGGCGGTGACACCTGCGTTGTAGAGTCGAGCCATGCTCGACTGCACTGCGTTGTAGAGCCGAGCCCATGCTCGGATTGAATCAAAAGCAGTCGAGCATGGCTCGACTCTACAAAAGCAGCCGAGCGTGGGCTCGGCTCTACACGCTGGTCACCACGACCGGCGCATGCTCACCGAGGCCAGCGCCACACCGCTGGGATGCGGGTAGGCCTCTTCGCGCACGCTGACGAAACCCTGCCGCTGGTAGAACGGCACGGCATTGAGCGAGGCCGACAGCACGACCTCACGATCACGATCGGCCATCGCCAGCAGGCGCTGCATCAGCGCCTGGCCGATGCCCTTTCCGCCGCGATCCGGATCGACGAACAACGCATCGACCTCGTTGGCATCGGTATCAAACACGCCGAACCCGAGCAGGACACCCTGCCCGTCCTCGGCCACCACGCAGCCCCCCTGCGACAACAACCGCGCGTACTGCGACGGTGGCGGCGAGGCAGACCAGGGCGCGATGACCTCGGGTGGGTAATGGCTACTGCAGGTCTCGCGCACGCAGCGCGTACGCAGGGCCCACAGCCTGGCCACATCATCCATGGTGCCGGTCCTGAACTGCATGACATCTCCTTGTAGAGCCAAGCCCATGCTCGGCTGTTCTTCGTTCCAACATCGCGATGCCTGATCGAAAGGCAGTCGAGCATGGCTCGACTCTATCGAAGCGCTACCGCGACTTGCTGGCGCGCAACGCCTGGATCTTCGGCGGTGGCTGGAACGAGTCGCTGCGTGCATCAGCCCAGAACGCATGGAACACCGCGTGGTCCGGCACCTTGTGCAACAGCTCGCCCGGTTCCAGATAACGGTACAGCGACGCCAGCGAACGGATCTCAACCGGCGAAACTCGACGCAGGATGTGCTCCGGGCCCAGCTCCGCCGGGTCATTCAAGCCTGCAGCGCAGAGCAGCTCTTTCAAGGCGTGCAACGTGTGCTCGTGGTAGCTGTACACACGCGTTGACTTGTCCGGCGCATCAAGGTGCTTCCAGCGTGCCGGGTCCTGCGTGGCGATGCCGGTCGGGCACTTGTCGGTGTGGCAGCTCAGCGACTGGATGCAGCCCAGCGCGAACATGAAGCCACGGCCGGCATTGCACCAGTCGGCCCCGAGCGCGATGGTGCGCGCGATGTCGAAGGCACTGGTGATCTTGCCCGCCGCGCCGATGCGGATGCGGTCACGCAGGTCCAGACCGACCAGAGTGTTGTGCACCAGCAAAAGGGCTTCATGCATCGGCACGCCGACATGGTCGACGAACTCGGCCGGGGCTGCGCCGGTACCACCCTCGGCACCATCGACCACGATGAAGTCCGGCAGCAGGCCGGTCTCCTGCATCGCCTTGGCGATGCCGAACCACTCCCACGGATGGCCAATGGCCAGCTTGAAGCCGACCGGCTTTCCGCCTGACAACTCGCGCAGGCGGGCGACGAACTGCAGCAGCTCGACCGGCGTGGAGAATGCCGAGTGACGCGACGGCGACACGCAATCCACGCCCATCGGGACGCCACGGGTCACCGAAATCTCGGCGGTCACCTTCGGCGCCGGCAGCACGCCGCCGTGGCCGGGCTTGGCACCCTGCGACAGCTTGATCTCGATCATCTTGACCTGGTCATGGGTGGCGTTGGCAACGAAGCGCTCTTCGCTGAAACCGCCCTTCTCGTCGCGGCAACCGAAGTAGCCCGAGCCGATCTCCCACACCAGGTCACCCCCCATTTCGCGGTGATAGGGTGAAATCGAGCCTTCGCCGGTGTCGTGGTAGAAGCCGCCGCGGCGCGCGCCTTCGTTCAGCGCACGGATTGCATTGGCCGACAACGAGCCAAAGCTCATCGCCGAGATATTGAACACGCTGGCCGAATAGGGCTTGGCGCAGCCAGCACCGATCAGTACTCGGAAATCATGCTTGGCGATGGCGGTCGGCGCCAGCGAATGGTTGATCCACTCGTAGTCCACAGCGTACGTACTGCGCAGGGTACCGAACGGCACCGTGTCCATCTCATTCTTGGCGCGCTGGTAGATCAGCGCGCGCTGCTGCCGCGAGAACGGCACGTCCTCCAGGTCGCTCTGCACGAAGTACTGGCGGATCTCCGGGCCGATCGATTCCAGGCCGTAGCGGAAGTGCGCCATCACCGGATAATTGCGGCGCAGCGTGCTGCGCTTCTGCAGCAGGTCCCAGGTCCCCAGCGCCACCATCGCGGCAGTCAGGCCGACGCCCCAGTACCAGGCCGGCCATATCACGGCCAGCCACAGGCAGATCGGGAACATCAGGATGGCGAGCAGGTAGACGATATACCGGTGCATGGCTTTCCTCGGTTGCAACTGCCCCCGAGTCTACCGCGCCGCCTGCCCGCAGGGTTTACAGTCGATCATCAACCACGTTGCGCGGCCAGGCCGATTTCACGTCGTAGACCAGGCCACCGGGCGCCAGCAGGCTGCGGATCCGTGCTTCATCCATCGCCCTGAAGTGGGCATGGGCCACGGCCAGCACCACCGCGTCGTAGCAGCCTGCTGCCGGCTCGGCCAGCCACTGCACGCCTTCGTCGGCCAATGCGGCGGGACCCACCCATGGGTCGCTGACCTCGACCTGGGCACCGGCATCACTCAGGCGCTGCGCAAGTTCCAGCGCGCGGCTGTTACGCAGGTCCGGGCAGTCTTCCTTGAAGGTCACGCCCAGCACCAGGATGCGCGCCTGCGCCGGTGCGCGGTCGCGTTCGGCCAGCATTGCCAGCACCCGCGTCGCCACGTGTTCACCCACGCGGTTGTTGACCTGCCGCGCGGTATGGATCAGGTCCGGGTGGAAACCCACGCTCTCGGACTTGTGCAGCAGGTAATACGGATCCACGCCGATGCAGTGGCCGCCAACCAGGCCCGGTCGGAACGGCAGGAAGTTCCACTTGCTGCCCGCCGCGTCGAGCACGTCCTGGGTATCGATGCCGAGCCGGTCGAAGATCAGTGCCAGCTCGTTGACCAGCGCGATGTTGACGTCACGCTGGATGTTCTCGACCACCTTGGCCGCTTCGGCCACGCGCATCGACGGCGCCGGGAACGTACCGGCAGCGATGATGCGCTGGTACAGGCCGTCGATCACCGCAGCGACGCCCGGGGTCGAGCCGGAGGTGATCTTGCGGATGTCGGCCAGGCGTCGCTGGCGATCACCGGGGCTGACCCGTTCCGGGCTGTAGCCGCAATAGAAATCTTCGTTGAAGCGCAGGCCGGAGCCCTGCTCCAGCAGCGGCACGCACACTTCTTCGGTGGTGCCTGGATACACCGTGGATTCGTAGATCACCAGGTCGCCGGCACGCAGGTGGCTGGCGATCAGCCGCGTCGCCGAGCGCAGCGGCTCCAGGTCGGGCTGCTCGTAGGCATCGATCGGCGTCGGCACGGTCACGATGTAGACGTTGCACGCGTCAAGCAGATCCGGATCACTGCCGTACTCCAACAGCTGCGCAGTGACCAGCTCGTCGGCTTCCATTTCCAGCGTGTGATCCACGCCGTTGCGCAGCTCGGCGATGCGCCCGGCATCGATGTCGAAACCCAGCGTCGGCCAGTGCCGGCCGAAGGCCACCGCCAGCGGCAGGCCGACATAGCCCAGGCCGATCACCGCAAAACGGGGTGCGTCGGCCGCTGCAACAGGCACACTCATCGGCACGCCCTGTGCAACAGGCAAGGCTTCACGTTCGCAGCCATGGCTTCGGCCAATACGCTCATTCGCTGTACCACTCGGAGGAACCCACGCCGGAAAGACTACAGCGTAACGGCCTCGCCCCCCCGCCGCCAAGGCGGTTCAGGACCCCAGTGCCACCGCTGCCGGTTCGAGCTCGCCATCAGCACCGGTCCAGGCCTGGCGCAGGCGTTCGAAGCCACCGCTGCCCAGCAGGAAGCCCGGCCAGGCGGCGTCGATGATCTGCGCAAGCAGGTCCGCTTCGATCCGGCGCGTGCCCATCGACCAGCGCGGGAACGCACGCTGCGCAACCGGGGCGCGGCACAACACCTTCAGCTGCCCATGACTGCGCGCGTTGAGGATGCGCGGGAACACCGAATCGATGCCATCTTCCGGACCCTCCAGGTACTGCAGGAAGCGCGTGCCGTCGAACATCAGCACGCCGGTGACGCCGGCTACACGATTGAATGCCGTGGCATCGGCCAGCAGGCGGTCAAGATCGGTTGTCTGCAGATCGGCGCGGGCCTCACTGGCATAGGCAATCGCGTGCAGCGACATCAGGTGGCTCCCCCCCTGGGAACGATGGTTGGGACTATGACATGAACAGGCACAACAGTTAAGCACGTCCCCGCAGGTCACTGCTCCGGTGCAATCCAGCCGTCGTGCGGCAGGTGGGCTACAATCGGCGCCGCGCTGCAGGCCCGGATGGCGAAACTGGTAGACGCATCGGACTTAAAATCCGCCGGGGGCAACCCCATGCCGGTTCGATTCCGGCTCCGGGCACCACACACGCACAGCGCAGCGAGCCGTCAGATCGCGCGCGAATAACGCGGCTGCTCATGCGCCGCGCGCAGGTACGGATCGAAGCACATTGCCAGCAGCCGCAGCAGCGGCCGTCCCGGTTCACTGGCGCGCACCACACCCTCACGGTACTCGGCCAGACCGTCGTCCTGCAGGCGTTGCACCGAACGCAGGTCTTCGGCGAAGTACTGTTCGAAGTCGACACCATGGCGCTGGCCCAGCACGGCACCATCCACCTCGCCCTGGCACATCAGCTGCTGGATCAGTTCCGCGCGCAGTTGATCGTCGGCACTCAGTGCCACGCCACGCCAGACTGGCAGTTGGCCGTGATCCACCGCATCCTCCCAGGACGGCAGGTCACGCGGATTCTGGCTGTAGGTCGCCCCGATGTGGCTGATCGCACTCACGCCCAGGCCGAGCAGATCGGTATCGGCGTGGGTGGTGTAGCCCATGAAGTTGCGATGCAGCTGGCCGGCACGCTGCGCGCGCGACAGGTCCTCTTCCGGCAACGCGAAGTGATCCATGCCGATGTACTGGTAACCGGCGGCCGACAGCCTCTCCACCGCCAGACCCAGCAGCGCCAGCTTGTCTTCCGGCGACGGCAACCGGCTTTCGTCGATCTGCTTCTGCGCGCGGAACAGATGCGGCAGGTGCGCATATCCGTAGACCGCCAAACGATCCGGGCGCAGCGCCAGCACCAGTTCCAATGTGCGCCCGAAGCCCTCCAGACTCTGCCCCGGCAGGCCATAGATCAGGTCGACGTTGACCGAGCGCATGCCGCTGTCGCGGCAGGCGCGCAGGATGTCCAGCGTCTGCTGCACGCCCTGTACGCGGTTGATCGATTCCTGCACCTGCGGGTCGAAATCCTGCACACCCAGGCTTGCGCGGTTGAACCCCAGCCGGGCCAGCATCGCTACGTCGCGGGTATCGATGAAGCGCGGATCGAGCTCGATGGAGAAATCGCGCTGTGACGAATCGCTGAAGTCGAAACGCCGGCGCAGCCCTTCGATCAGCGTGGTCATCGCCTCGGCATCGAGGAAGTTCGGCGTGCCGCCGCCCAGATGCAGCTGGATGACTTCACGACCATCCTCGAACTGCGGCGCCAGCAGGTCGGCCTCGGCCAACACGCGCGAGACATAGCTGTGGCCGCGGCCGCGATCGCGGCTGATCACCCGGTTGCAGCCGCAGTAGAAGCACGGGCTGGAACAGAACGGCACGTGCACGTACAGCGACAGCGCGCGGGCCAGCTGGTTGCTGTCAGCGATTGCCTGGCGCAACGCCGGTGCGTCGAAGCCATCATGGAAATGCGGCGCGGTCGGATACGAGGTGTAGCGCGGCCCCGGGCGGTCGTGCCGACGCAGCAGGTCGGGGTCGAAATTCCAGGCCAGGCCGCCAGCGGCGGGAGAGAACGTGTCCATGGCGCCAGCATCGCGCCGGGCGGCCTGCGCCGCCTTGACCCAGATCAATCCTTGGCGGGGATCCCCAGCACCGGCAGGCCGACCTGCGGCCAGCGCAGCATCTGGTAGCGCTTCCAGAAGGTGTCTCCGATGCGTGCGGCCACATCGTTGGCCAGTTCCTGCATCGGCGGGTTGTTGCATTCGGCAGTGGTGATCCGGAACAGCACCAGCCAGCGGTCGAACAGATCCTTGTCCAGTTCAATGGCCATGTGCTTGGACATCGGCGAGCCCTTGAAGCGGCGGGTGCCACGCAGCATCGCCGACCAGAAGTCGACCAGCTGCGCCAGATGCTCCGGCCAATCATGGACGTGCGCGCCGAACACCGGCCCCAGCCGTTCTTCCTCGCGCACGCGGGCATAGAAGTCGTGGACCAGGCGGGTGACTTCCTGCTCGGTGCACAACTCCGGCGAGGCGACGGGAAGGGCTGGCGGAGGTATTGCGGTCATCGGGGTACCCAAAGCTTGCCGGCAGTGTGCCGCAGCCGGCCATCACCACCGTTGATCCAGATCAATGTCGGCGCAGTCCGCTGCACCTAGGCTGGCACGCTTGCAGGAAGCATGCCCTGCGGATGCTGCGCCAGCCGGCGAAGTATACGCGCCGCCCACTTTTCGAACCGGGACAGCATGAACAGACCCTCTCCCAGCCGCCGCCAGCGACTGATCCAGCAATGGGGCGCCATTCTCTGGCCCAGCTTCATTGCCGCCGGCGTGGCCAGCGTGGTGTTCTTCGCCTTCGTCGACCCGCTGCGCCTGCAGGCGATCAGTTTCCCCGGCACGGCGATCAGCCGCGAGCTTGGCTATAGCGCTGGCTTCTTCATGTTCTGGGCAGTGACGGCGCTGTCCAGTGCAGTCACCTGGTACCTGCAACGACCGATGCCGAGCGACGACGACGACGAGCTGCCGCTGGGATGAGCACGAACTGCACCACGACACCCGGCCCCTGGCACTGGCACTGGCGCGGCCCGCTCAGCGCCGCCCTGCTGGTGCTGTTCTACGCACTGCCGTGGCTGCGCTGGGACGGTCGCCAGGCCCTGCTGCTGGACATCAATGCGCGACGCTTCGACCTGTTCGGCTGGACGCTGTGGCCTGGCGACGTCGGCGTACTGATCGGACTATTGGCAGCGCTGGCGGTGGGCCTTGCGCTGCTCACCCATCTTGCCGGGCGCATCTGGTGCGGCCACGCCTGCCCGCAGACACTGTGGCGCCGCGCCTTCGACTGGATCGCACGCGCCGTGGCCCGCGTGCTGCCGGCATCAATGGCGCGCCCCGCCACGCAGGTGGCCTGGGGACTGTTGTCACTGTGGACCGGCATGACCTTCGTCGGACTGTTCAGTCCAATCGGCGAACTGGTGTCGGCGCTGCCGCACGCGGGCTGGAGCCGTTGGGAAACGTTCTGGGTGCTGTTCTATGCAGCCGCTACCTGGGGCAATGCCGGCTTCCTGCGCGAGCAGGTCTGCCGCTCGCTGTGCCCGTTCGCACGCATGCAGCCGTTGCTGACCGATCCCCACACGCCGCGCATGATGTACGACGCGCGTCGGGGTGAACCACGCGGTTCGCGCCCCTCCGGCCTGGGCGGCGTGCTCGGCCGCGGTCGTGGCCTGCTCGATCCAACAACTGCGCAGGACTACGTGTTCCGTGCTGCGCATCCGTTGCTGGCCGGGCCGATGCCCGTCTTCAGCGCCAACCGCCTGGGCGACTGTACCGACTGCGCTGCCTGCGTCAGCGCCTGCCCGATGCAACTGGACATCCGCCACGGGCCGCAGGCCGATTGCCTGGCCTGCGGCGCCTGCCTGGAAGCCTGCGCACAGCAACAGCACCGGGCCGGCTTCGGTCCGGGGCTGGTGCGCTACTGCAGTCCACAGTCGATGGCCGGGCAACCGCGGCGCTGGTGGCGACCGCGGACCCTGGGCCTGCTTTCAATGCTGCTGGCGCTGCTTGCCTGCGGCGCCTGGCGCCTGCTCTGAATCAACGCGGCCCGCTGGCGTTCGGCGGGACCAGCTGCGCTCGTCGGACGATGCCCAGCTGCTCGATGATCAACGCCATTTCATTGGTGACTTCAGTACGCTCGGTCCCCTGCGGGACCAGGCGGTCCAGCACCTGCTGGTAGGTATCCCAGAACGCCGGACCGCATCCGTGTTTGTGATAGCTGGCTTCCAGTTCGCGGCGTACCCGTTCAGCCAAGCCATGCATGCCGTATTCCATACGACCTCCGTTGGACTTGTTCTGCATTGTTGACGGTCTACCGACTCACTTGCGTGCTACTGAAAGACTCCCGGGCTTCACGCCCAGTTGATGCCAATTAGTCATAGATTTCACGACAGGTCAATTACATGCGGCGACATTCGTGATCGAAATTATTAATCGTTCACGAAACTGCATACGGGCCCACGGGGTCGCCGGATGGTCCGAAGCCGACACGCGACCTGCCTCGACCGCTCCGCTCGCCAGTAGACATCACTGATCGGCAAACCCGGATTGATCGAATCTGCCTATGTTGCTAAGCATACTTAACAAAAAGTGCTTAGAGTGCTAGATGCGACAGAATGCGGCGCAGATCAGATGGATTTACCTTCCGCCGCCTCAGTTGCAGGGAACAGATTCGGATAGCGCTGGTGCAGGATGTATTGCCGCAATGCCGGGATTGGAAAGTCCCTGGGCCATTGCGACACTGCGGATCGGCTTATGCCGAAGAAACGCGCCAGTTCGGCGTCGGTCCGGAAGCCCAACCGGTTACGTACCTGTCCCTTGCTCCAGAATTCGGTCATGGCCGGTCCTTCTGTTAACCAGCCTTATTCTTGCGACAAGGATTCTTCGCATTCCACGCGTTAAGCTGGCTTGCATAGATGAATACTCTCGGCCAACGACTCGCCACCGCCATGAAGAAAGCCGGGCATCCACGCCCGGCCGACCTGGCCCGCGCCGCGCATTCGACGACGGCAACCATCAGCAACTGGCTCAACGACCATGTCAGTCCCTCGCATGTGAAGGCCGAACAGCTGTTCCGCATCGCCGATGCGGCCAAGCTGGACGCGCGTGAACTGCTGTACGGCATCAGCGGGCTCGGCGTAGGTGAGCCCGGCAATGCCTACATCCCCAGCCAGGCCCACCTGGACGTCTGGCAGGACGCCTACGAACTGGTCAGTCACCTGGTTGCCGAGAACGGACTGGAGATCGATCACCGCCGTCACGCGGCGCTGGACCTGCTCGCGTTCGAGCTGCTGATGGATGGCTTCAGCCGCAGCAAGGTCGCCCGCGTGCTGATGACCTCGATGACGTGAGCGCACCGCCGCTGGTAGCATGGGCGACGATGGGGATGGGGCTCCCCCGATAACCGCCTGAGAAGGCTGATGGCTCCTGCCAAGACGAACCCGGCGTTCGTCGAGGGCAGGTCGTGCCTGCCCTCGCCGTTCGCCATCGAACCTGCGAATCCGCACTCGAGGCACGCGATGCAAGCTCTGAACAATTACTTCCTGGTCTTCATTGGCGGCGGTCTCGGTGCCTGCCTGCGCCATGCCTGCAACTTGATCGGCGCACGGGTGGCAGTCGGCAGCCCGTGGCCGTGGTCGACCTTCCTCATCAACATCAGCGGCGCACTGCTGATGGGCGTGGTGGTCGAGGTCTTCGCGATGCGCAATGGCGCCTCACCGCAGCTTCGCCTGCTGCTGGCCACCGGCATCCTCGGCGGCTACACCACATTTTCCACCTACGCGCTGGAAATCGGCCTGCTGCTGCAGCGGGGCCAGCACGGACTGGCGGCGTTGTATGCCGGCGGCTCGGTGGCACTGGGCCTGGCTGGCCTGTTCGGCGGGATGAAGCTGGCCAGGCTGGTGCTGGGCTGAGGCTCAGGCCGCAGTGGCACGGGCCTGCCCGCGCCACTGCCGTGGCGACTGCCCGGTGTGCGCCTTGAACGCGCGCGACAACGCCGCTTCGCTGCCATAGCCCACGTCGTCGGCAATCCGCTTCAGCGGCCTGCCCTGGCGTAGTGCCTGCTGCGCCAGGCCCACCCGCCAGCCCTGCAGGTACTGGCCCGGAGTGATTCCCATGGCCTCGCGGAAACTGGCCGCGAACACACTGCGCGACATCCCGGCGACGTCGGCCAGATCTTCCAGCGTCCACGCCTGTGCCGGTGCTTCGTGCATGGCCACCAGCGCCAGCCGCAGCCGCGGATGGCCGAGCCCGGCAAACAGGCCACCACGCATCTCGCCACCTTCCATCAGCTGGCGCAGCACCTGGATCATCACCACCTCGAACAGGCGGTTGACCATGGCCGCACGGCCACAACGCTGCTCGAAGGCCTCGTCGAACAGCAGTTCCAGCGCCGCGTGGCCGCCATACAGATCCGCCAAGGGCAGGCAGATGAAATCGGGCAGCGCAGCGCTGATCGGATTCAGCCGGCCCCCTTCGAAATGCAGGTTGGCACAGGCCATGTCGGCGCCATGCTGTGGATCGGTGCTGAAGCGGTGCGGCGTCGGTCGCGGATACAGCAGCAGGCTGGGCACCTCGATCTGCACGGTCTGCTGGCCGTGGCTGACCTGCACCGGCCCGCGCCGCACCAGGTGCAGCTGGCCGGCCTCATCTTCGCTCTCCAGGCTGTTGATGCCGCACAGCGCACCCGCATGGAACACCGAAGCGGTGACCGAAAAGCGCTCAAGCAGAATGGCGAGACGGTCGACCATGACGGCACTCCGGATCAAGCAGAAAGGGTTCAATACGTCAGATCGTATCGGAATCGCCCCTGTGATGGACAATTGAGCGCTGTCCGCCCCGGACTCTCACCCATCCTGCAAATGGCGGATCACCACGAAGCCCTCCGTCGCCGCAGGCGCCACGAAGTGGCGGGTGATCTGCTCGAACGCTTCGTCGCTGGCCTGGAATGGGTGTTCACCGCGTGCGTTGCGTGCGCGCAGCCGCGCCTTGCAGATGGGGTCGGGAACGTCGAGAAAATGGAGCTGATGGGCAACGCCGGCCGAGTCGAATAATTCGCGGCCCCATTCACGGCTGGCCGGCGTATTGAACGGAAAATCGAGCACGACCGAAACACCTGCCTTCAGGATCGCGCGTACATGCTGCGTCAGCACGTCGCGCAGGGCTGCCGCGCACTGCAGGTAATCGGCGATGGAATGGATCTGGTCGGGATACAGCGCCGCCAGCCACGCGTCTTCGCTGATCAGCACGCTGCGTGGCTGTGCAGCCAACTGCTGCGACAAGGTGGATTTGCCGGCGCCGATCTTGCCGCACATCAGGTGCAGGATCGGGGCATCGCCGATCGATGAAGGATGGTGCATCTACGCTCTCCAGGCTGGTTTCCAATATCCGGGAGAGAGAGCTGTGCGCAGCCCGCCTTCCCGGGCGGGTTGCATGGCCGTGACGACCGCGCGCTATCCCGCCTTCCCGAGGGGAATGCGGATAATCGACGCGGAAGTGTGCAGGACCATGTCGCCAGCGTAGAGCGCAGCACGGTCGACCGGCAATGCCTGCGGCAGTGCAGCGCGCGCAACGTTTCGCTGGCATCTATGCTCGGCGCCATTCCTGCATGGAACGACCCCGATGCGCCCCTTGCTTCGATGTGCCCTCGCCCTCGGCCTGCTGTTGCCATCGACGGTCTTGCTGGGTGCACCGCCCACGGCGGCACGCACGCTCAGTGGCGAGCTGCAGGGCGCGCCCTGGCGGCTGGATGTGCCGGCAGCCTGGAACGGCGACCTGGTGATGCTGGCCCATGGCTACGAACCGGTGGGTGTGCCTCGCACTACGCCGATGGCCGCCAATGACAGCACCGCGCCACTGTTGGCTGCGGGCTACGCGGTCGCGCAGAGTGCCTATGCAAGCCAGGGCTGGGCGGTGGCCGATGCGATCACCGACATGGAACACCTGCGCCAACATGCCCTGATTGAACTCAAGCATGTACGCCACACCTGGATGCTCGGATTCTCGATGGGGGGTACTGTCGCCATCAGTACCCTTGAACGCTTCCCGCAGCACTACACGGGCGGTGTTTCGCTCTGCGGCGCCAATCTCAGTGGCGAACAGATCGCGACCGAACTGCTGACTACACTGGTCGCGTTCGATTACTTCTTTCCCAAGGCCGAGGGCCTGCAGGGCGCAGGACTGGTATCGCGCGAGGCGGCGGCGCTGCCGCAGGGCGAGTTGTACCAGGGCATTGCCACTGCACTGCAGCACGATCCGTCGCACGCCGCATTGCTGGCGCGGCGGCTGCAGGTCTCCCCTGATGTACTGGCCGGCACGATCAGCCTGCACGCGCTGGTCCTGCACGAACTGGTCACGCGCAGCGACGGCATGCCGGTCGGCAACATCGACGTGATCTACAGCGGCTTCGGCGACGACGCCGCGTTCAACGCCGGCGTGCAGCGTATCGCTGCCGCGCCTGCGGCGCAGGCGCACGTTCGCAACACGCTGGCATTGACCGGCGCATTGAAGCGACCGCTGGTGATCCAGTTCAACCACAATGACCCGACCATCGTGCCGCACATGCAGGCGGTGTACCCGCAGTTGGCGGCACGGGCCGGCGCACGGCCACGGCCACGGGTGTTGCAGCCGGCGGGCGAAGGTCACTGTGGCTTCTCTGAGGCGCAGGTGGTCGAGGCCTTGAAGGCGGTGCAGCACTGAGCCCATCGCGTGCCGCAGCGCATCAGGGGCGTGCCATGAGGACTGCTATGGTGGCCTGGCCCAATGAAGGGCGAACAAAGGACTGACGTGATGATCAAGACGACCTTGAAGACCATGATGTTCCTTGGCATGGCCGTGACCGGCCTGGCCTTCGCAGCAGGATCCTGCGAGTTCTGCACGCTGAAGTACGAGCAGTGCCTGCGCACGTCACATGGACCGCTGGGCAAGACCTCTGAGCAGTGTCTGGCCGAGTACAAGATGTGCCGCGAAATGGACTGCCCGTCTCCCTGACCGGCGTCCGGCCGGCTCCTGCGGGAGCCGGCTCAGCCCGCCACGTTGCCAAACGCTTACGATGCAAGGACCGGTGCAGCACCTGCCGCCTCCCTTCCTGCTGAAGCAACGCGCACGATGGCCTTCTTCGAACGACTCAGCGACACCCGCTACCTGCCGACCGAACATACCGGCGGCGCCTGGAACATCCGCGAACAACATATCGCGCCTGCGATCGGCCTGTTGGCGCATCATCTGGAGCGCGATGCCACCGCACGTGGCCACGGCTTCCTGATCGCGCGCCTGTCCTACGACATTCTCGGCACCATCCCTATCGAAGCGATGGAAGCCGTCGTGCAGGTACTGCGCAGCGGTCGCACCATCGAGCTGGTCGAAGCCACGCTGCAGCATGGCGGCCGGCCGGCACTGCGCGTGCGCGCCTGGCTGATGCGTCCGAACGATACCGAGACCATCGCCGGCACACCGCTAGCAACCATTGCACCACCGGAGTCGATGCCGGCGTGGGATCCGGGCACGGTCTGGCCAGGGGGATTCATCCAAAGCGTAGAGATCCGCCGACACGACCAAGGGCCTGGACGCGCCAGCTACTGGGCGCGCGCAAAGCACGCACTGCTGGACGGCGAACCGGTCAGTCCGCTGGCCCGTGCAGCCACCCTGTTCGATCTGTCCAATGGCATGGCCGTGCGCGCCGATCCCAAGGAAATCGCCTTCCCCAACCTCGACCTGACCGCGCACCTGTTCGGCATGCCCGAAGGCGAGTGGCTGGGTTTTGACACTTCTGTGTCGTTCGGCCGCCAGGGCCTGGGCCTGACCAGCACGGTGCTGCACGATGCGCGCGGCCCGATCGGGACGCTCGCCCAGGCATTGACGGTACGTCCGTGACCACGATGACGGGCGGCGTCAGCCGCCCAGCGTGCCCATGGTGAAGGTGTAGCCGGAGCTCATCAGAAACTCGCGCATGCGCATTTCCGCGCGTCGCGGTGAGGCCAGGTTGGCAGGCCCATACAGCGCATAGACCATGCCCGCGCCTTCAATGGACTCGCGACGCACACCACAATGGCGGGTTTCCGAAGCGGTCACCCAGCCATCCTTCAGTTGATCCGGCCCGATCGACTGGCCGTTCATCAACCGGAACGTCAGCCAGCGGACTTCCGCAGTAGATTTGTTCATTGTCGGCCTGCTGCCTGCATGCCGCGATCCATCTTGTCCCTGCTCGACATTGCTGCTCCCTGAGGCTTGGACCTCGACCATAGCGCCTTGCCATGTCGCGGGCGGATGAGATTGATCGCGCGACTCAGGTCGCCAGACCGAACAACCTCCAGAAGGCCTCGCGCCCGGGCGGTGTCAACTGCAGCTCTCGCCGTGCCTCGACGCGCCGCAGCCAATCGTTCTTCACGAAGCTGTCCAGCATCGCCTCGCCGACCACGCCCGCCAGGTGTGGGCGCCGCTCGGTGCAGTCCAGGCATCCCCGGCAGTAGCGGGCCGGCTTGACCGCCAGCGGCTGCTGAAACACATCGGCCAGCGGCTGGCCAAGCCCTCGCAGGAAGTCGGCACCACCCGCGCTCACCTGCCAATGCCCCTCGCACGGAAGCACATGCCCCACCTGCAACAGATGATCGGCGATGGCCACCGCATGCACGCCGGCCAGATGCCGGTAGCAGGAGCGCGCCTTGCGCAGCGCCGGCATGCTGCGTGATGCCGCAGCGGTGCAGGACGGCGTGCGGTCGGCAACGCGCAGGATGCCCTCCAGCATATCGGCAACCTCGTGCGAGGCCAGCCGATGGTAGCGATGGCGCCCCTGCGCGACGGCCACCAGCAGATCGCCCTCGACCAACCTGCGCAGGTGTGAGCTCGCCGTCTGCGGCGTCACTCCTGCCACGCGGGCCAGCTCCATCGCCGTGTAGGCCCGCCCATCCATCAGCTGCAGCAGCATGGCCGCGCGTGCCTGGTCGCCAACCAGGGCACCGACGCTGACAAGGGAACCGGAGGTATGGACCATGCCGGCATTGTGGCATGCAGTGGCACGCGGACAGTTCGATGCGGGCCGAAGCATCCACCGGCAGCTACCCCGCACAGTGGCCGTCCCGCAATCGTGAGACCCGCAGTGACGATCCCTTCCTTCCCGCGCCGGCGCATCGCCCCGACCGTCATGTACCCGGGCACCCCGGTGGTGCTGATGACCACGCTCAATCCCGATGGCAGCAGCAACATCAGCCCGTTGTCTTCGTTCTGGGCACTAGGCAACCGGGTCGTGCTGGGCCTGGGAACGCAGGGCCAAGGCTACCGCAACCTGCAGCTGCGCAACGAGTGCGTGCTGAACTTCCCAGCAGCCACACAAGCCGAGCAGGTGGAAGCCATCGCGCGCGCGACCGGGCGCGATCCGGTGCCCGAGGCCAAGCGGGCCATGGGCTATGTGCATGTGCGCGACAAGTTCGCGCTGGCCGGGTTCAGTGCCATGCCCTCAGCGCAGGTGGCACCGGCAACGATTGCCGAATGCCCGCTGCAGGTGGAAGTCACGATGATGGCGATGCATGCACCCAGCGATGACGATGGCCAGGGCTTCGTGATTGCCGAAGGCCGCATCCGCTGCGTGCATGCACACGAGGACATCACCGTTGCGGGCAGCCAGCACATCGACGTGACCCGCTGGAAGCCGCTGATCTACCTGTTCCGCCACTACACCGGCGTGGGCGAACCGGTCGCGCGCAACTTCCGTGCGGAGACGCCAGCGCTGGCGGCCACCTCAAGCAGTGTTGAATGCGGCCCGATTGCGCGCGTATAGCGCGTCGGCCAGCACCTCGATCTGTGGGGTGGCTGGCGATGCGTTACCGCGGCCGCTCACCCGGGCCAAGGCAAGGCCAGCCGCACAGCCCTCTACTCCGGCTTGAGGTACGGCTTCAGCAGCGACTCCCAGGCATCGACCAGCTGCCCATACTCGTGCTCACAGTTCTCCGCACGCTCCTCGGGCAGCGTGCCGTCCTTCACCAGATAACCGAAGGTGCCCGCGTCCGAGCCGTACAGGTAGCACAGGAAATTCACGGCGCGCTGGAAGTCCAGCGAATGGGTGCCCGCCGTGGGCAGATCCTCGATACGGGTCTGCTCCTGCGCGGACAGCACATAGGTATCAGCAACCGTGACCAGGAACGCCCTGGACTCATCGTCTGCGGTCAGTATGTAGGCGGCCAACTGATCCGCAACGTCTTCCTCGCGGCCGGTGATCTTCAGCTCCAGTTCGCTGATCAGCGCATGGCCCAGCTCGTGGTAGAGCGTACCCACCGCGCTCTGGTACAGCGCGTTGTCGATATCTTCAGCAGCATCGCCCGCCGCCTCAAAGCGCGCACGCTCCTCCGCGGACATCTCGTAGCACATCTCGATGCTGCTGGTTTCCGGATCGAAGTAGGCATTGGACTCTCCGCACTCCTTCGCGATGACCTTGATGTCACGCGGGATGCGGATGTAGCTGTTCATCGCGTCAACGAAGTCCTCGAGCAGTTTCCGTTCCTTCCACAGCCGGGCCTCTGCCTGATTTTCCCTGGTGGATGCCTTCTCATGGATGGCGATGAAGCGGCCTTCCGCGGGGGCTGCTTCCACTGGACGACCTGTGTTGGATCCAGACGCGCATGCGGCCAGGGGCAGCAGTGGACAGGTGCTCAGAACGAGGGCCAGAAGGCGGCGATGGGCAGGATGCATGGCGGCGGGATGCAAGAAGTGGGGGGAGTACGGCTGCCGAGCCAGGCGACAAGGACCTGCCGGCCGCCAGCACGGGCAGGGAAGAAGTTGGCGGATTCTAGTGACATGCCCATGAATGGGAGGGCTCGACCGGAACCGGCCAGAAAGCGCCCAAAGAAAAAGCCCTGACCGGAGTCAGGGCTTTTCAATATGGAGGCCTCAAGCGGAATCGAACCGCTGTAAACGGATTTGCAATCCGGTGCATAGCCACTCTGCCATGAGGCCAACGTACTGCGCGCCAGGAACGAAGTCCCTGACATGACAAAACCCCGCGATGGGGCCTGTCGGAACATGGAGCGGGAAACGAGACTCGAACTCGCGACCTCAACCTTGGCAAGGTTGCGCTCTACCAACTGAGCTATTCCCGCATAAGCCGACATGGTACCGGAAATCCAGAACACACACCAGCGATTTCACATTTCTGACTGCGCGAAAAGCCTTGTGGCTCAACGGGCCCCGCCTTGCCGTGGCGGGAGAAAAACAAGGCCCCTGACGGGGCCCTGTAGAATCTGGAGCGGGAAACGAGACTCGAACTCGCGACCTCAACCTTGGCAAGGTTGCGCTCTACCAACTGAGCTATTCCCGCAGATTCTCCGACCTGCGTCGAAGGAGCGCTATTGTGTCCAAATTCCTTCACGTCGTCAACAGTCTTCACGCGACGCAGTCAGCGGCGCCCGCACTGGGGTACGCTGCCCCGCCCGGTCCGGTACGCCCATGTTCCTTCGTGGCAAGCCCCTGCTGATCGCCCTGCTGCTGCATCTGCTGGTGGCCCTGCTGTACTGGGCGCTGATTCCACTGGGAATGAACTGGTATCGCGACCATTTCGGCTTCACCTCCCATCGCGACATCAGCCTGGGCATCGCGCAGTTCTACCTGTTCTGGATGTTCCTTGGCGCCCAGCCAATGATCGCGGTGCTGCGGCCGCTCTTCGCCAAGCTGCTGGTGCTGGCGGTTCCGCTGGCGTTCGCGACCTGGACGCTGATGCACAACCACCCGCTGCGCATGGCGTACTTCACCGTCGGGCCAGGCCTGCTGACACTGGCCGCGATCTTCGCCACCCTGCGCTTTGCATCACGCGGCACAGCACTTCCTGCACCGGACGCCCCTCATGCCTGAGCGCTACATCCGCCTGTTCTGGCTGCTGGTCGCACTGACCTGGTTGGCGCTGATCGCCGCACTGGTCAATGCCGGCTTCACGCCGGACTACTGGCTGCTGCGCCACCTGGAAGGCGGCACACTGCCCTACCCGACCAGCACCGTGATCGTGTTCGCGCTGCTGAGCACCGTCGAGCTGGTGGTTGCTGCACTGATCGTGCAGCCCTGGAAACTGGGGCGACTGTGGCTGCGCCTGCTGATCGCCTTCTTGCTGCTGCTGGCCTGGTCGGTACCATGGCTGCTGTCGGCGATGCACCAACCACCGGTGCAGGGAATGCACCTGCTGTGGTTGCTGCTGTTGGACGTGGGGCTGCTGCTGGCACTGTGCGTGGTGTCGCTGCTGAGTGCGTGGCGAAGACTTCGGCGGTCGCCTGCCAACAGTGCTGGATCAAAGTAGCCAATGACGTTCAGCCCCGAACGCTGAAGGCACATCCGCCCGTTCCGCAGTTTTCAGACTAGTTGTATGGCCTCGCAGTAGATCGGTGACGGACAGTACCTGACCCGAGGTCTACAGCGCCGGCAACGTTCCTATCTACACGCCCGCAATGACCTCCTGTCGATCCAGGACCGTCCATGCAGCAGTCGAACCACCTGATTTCTCGACCCCTCAGCAACGCAGAAGCAGACGCACTCGAGAATGCACTGCCAGCAGCACTTCACGACCTTCTGATCCGACGCGGCCGATCAGTCTTCAGAAGCGGCCGAATCCAGCTCTGCCATCCGCAGGATCTCGCAATGGTGATGGAGCTGGTGCTACGGCACGATCCGGATCTCGCTCCAGAGGACACACTCGCCTACGCTTACTCTGCGTTCGGCACCATCTACTTCGTGCATGCACAGTACGGTCCGGGCCAGATCGATCTCTTGAGCGGCTCAATCCTCTGCAGGCGATTGACGGAGGGCAGATTCTCGCCGGGTGATATCGGCGGAGGCGCAACTTCTGTCTTCCGGCTCCCTGACGAGAGGTTGGACTTGATCGGCCACGACGGCCATCCAATGTTCGATGCAGCAGTGCTGAAGCATGGTCTGTTGGGTGTGGGACATTGCTACGGATTCTTCCCTGCACTCGGTTTGGGAGGCATTGCGCAACTGGACTCATTGCAGGTGGTTGAGGCACCAGTGCACTTCTCGATACTGGCCCAGCTTGTCGAGTTCCAGCTTTTCCGTGAAGCGTCGCATGGCGAACTCGTCGCCGTCATGCGACAACCGCCCGTACCGACACCTGAGGAAATCGTTGCTCACCTTTCTCCGGAGTGCCCCTTTCAGGTCGCCCGATACGCCGACATAAAGGCTGAGGTACCGCAGGACTCAACATACGCACCAGAGCACTACGTCTGGGATGATCCCGATGAGTTGGTTCTCCTGGTTGATGGCGACCTCAAGCTGGACACACTGGATCTCGACGACCCGCTGGGCCCGTGGCGGGAAGAGGACCTTGGTGCCTACATCCGTTTCATCCTGGTTCGCGGCAATGCAGAGATCGCACGCCATGTTCATAGCCTTGAAACCGACGGCGCATGCGGACTGCTTGTCTCGGGCGACCTGACGACAACCAATGCCATCGTCGGCGGGCAGGAAATCCGCGTAGGCGGCAACCTACGGGTCCGCGAGCTGTTCTGGGGCGACTACAACCACGGGGAACTGCACGTCGTTGGGAACACCGAGGCGGCGGTTCTCATTCAAACCGACTACTCCATGCAATTCGATGGCTCGGTTCACTGCGTGCGTCGGATGGACGACGAAGCCATCACTGACGACGGAATTGAGCAGATCATCGAACCCGACTGTCTGTCACGCGAATCCGAGGATCCGGACAGCTTCTGGTCATTGGACGCGGGAGCCATGCTGGAAAGGCTCACTGCCGGAAAGAGCGTCATCCGTGCGGAGGGCCTGTCAGCGCCGGACCCGCTGCTATGCACAGTGAATCTTTTTGGCGACGGCACTATCAGTCCAGACAACTTCCTGCGGATCTGCGCCGAGGACATGCTTCCGATGAATATCTGCGGCTATGATTTCCATCGTGACGGCCTCTCACTTCAAGTACGAGCGGACATCGATGATGCTGGTGCCCCCTCTTACATCATGCAGATGGAAGACCCATCAAGGAATATCGCCGCACGCTTCGTCATGGAGCGGGTTGAGACATCTGTCGGAATAATTGATCGCCTCAAGGGACGAAGGCCCGAGACTGGCTGGGGTCTCTGGAATTACATCTGCAGTGATGTCAATAGCGACCAGAGCGAATGGGCGCGAGTGGAAGCGCATGAGATCCCGCCCGCCCACGTTTCACTCGTCCTAAAAGCCTGGCAATTTCTGCAGGAAGGGGCGTCCAGCCGCCATTGGACCGCGGAGATTATTCCAGCGAGCGAGATCAAGGATCTTCTTGCGCTGGAGATCTGCAAGCCCTACGACAACTATGACGATGATGACCGTTGCGGATTCTGGATCGGTCACTGTCATGCGGCATTTCGCCAACAGGAGCAGGGACCAGATCCAGTGGAGCCCACACTTCGCCTGTCTCGCGAACTGAATCAGCCTGACGGCACAAGCGTGATCGAGAGCTATTACTTCGACGTTGAAACCTGCATGGATGGCAGTGAGCGCGTCCGAATCCGCTACAAGGCCGACCAGGATCTGGAGGACTCTCCGGCTCAGCTGGACCCCGTTGGAGGGGCTGAACTGGCAGGCGCACTGCGTATCTACAAGCGTGGCGCGAGGGAAATGCGCAGTGCGAATGCTGACCTGCTGAGCGGAGAAGCCCCCTACTTCGCGAGAGATGATGCGTTCGCGATGAACTTCTGGAAGCGGCAGGGTTACCTGGCCCAGTAGATGAAATCCTCTTCCCAGCCCCCTGCAGCATCAAGAGGCTTCTGGCAGTTCGCACTGGTTGTGTGGCTGCTGCTCGTCTGCGCACTCATCCATGCCGGCTTCAAGCCAGACTACTGGCAACTGCGTCACACCGAGTCCGGGACACTGCCCTATCCCATCGGCTCGGTGATCACGTTCGCGCTGATCGTCCTCGTGGAAATGACAGCGCTGGGCCTGGCTGTGCGGCCATGGCGGTTCCGCCGCCTGTGGCTGCGGATCCTGATCAGCCTCATTCCATGGCTGGGGTGGAACGTCCTATGGGGCTTGGCTGCCATGCATCAATCCCCCGTGCGCGACGTCCATTCGAACTGGCTGCTCGGCATGAGCGCCATCCTGCTGCTGGCACTGCTCGTGGTTGTGCCGGCCTCACTCTGGCCTCGCCTGCGACGCTGGCTCGGGAACTGAGGCCAGCGCCTACTTCCGGAACTCCACCCGCACATGCTGGCCGAACCGCGCCTTGGCCGCGCCGTCGAACTCCAGCACGCACTCCACCACCTTGGCCACGCCACGCCCAGCGTCTTCGGGCAGGCGCGCCTGCGCGAACACCGGACTGATGCGCACCACGCGTGCGGGTGGCAGTGAGCCGGTGTTTTCAGCGCCATCGCTGTCCGGCACCACGGTGGCCTTCATGCCCACCTGCACGGCATCGGCGTAGGCAGCACTGAGTTCGGCACGCACCTGCAGCGGGCGTGCCGGCAGCAGCGAGATCGCTGGCTTGCCACCCTGCACGAATGCACCGAGTCCCGGCACCTGGCCGACCACGGTGCCGGCCTCCGGTGCGCTCAGCGACATCTGCTGCAGTTTCAGTTTCGCGTGCTCCAGCTTGTGCTGGGCCATGTCGACCTGCGCACCGGCCACGTCGACATCGGCGCGCACACCGGCCAGCTGCTGCCTGGCTGCATCGGCCTGCTGGTTGGACGACACGCCTTCGCTGGCGCCGGTGGACAGGCGGGTCGCATTGCGCTCCAGTTCGCGCAGCTGCGCCTGGCTGCCCTTCAGACGGTCATTGGCCAAGGCGAGATCGGCAGTGGCCATCGCCACCTCCTGCTGCAGCAGGGCGCCATCCAGCGACAGCAGCAGCTGTCCCTTCTTCACCGTGGCGCCCTCCTTCACCGGCGCGGCAGTGATCGAGCCATCCACCGGCGGTGCCAGCGCGATCAAACCGCCCTCGACGTCGATGATGCCGCGCGCGACCGCGACCTTGTCGGCGGCAGCAGTGCTGGCCTTACCGGCGGATGCCTGGGCGGGCGCCTCTTTGGAACAGGCGCCGAGCAGCAATGCCGCGGACAGGGCCAGGCTGAGGGGAAGCAGGTGCGACGTCTTGGTCATGGGGCGGACTCTACAGTTTCGTTCTGGCGGCGGTCATCACGGACCATGCCGTCTTCCATGGCGATCACCCGATCGGCATGCCGGATCAGGCGCGGATCGTGGCTCACGCACAGCACGGTGGCGCCATGCGCACGTGCGTAGCGATGCAGGATGTCGATCACGCGCTGGCCATTCTCGGCATCCAGCGCACTGGTCGGTTCGTCGGCGAAGATCAGCGTCGGCGACTTGGCGAAGGCGCGGGCAACGGCCACGCGCTGCTTCTCGCCACCGGACAACTGCGCCGGACGCATGTGGCTGCGATGGGTCAGGCCGACCTCGTCCAATGCCTTGCGCGCCAGCGGTTCGCTTTCGCGATTGCTCATGCCGCGATAGCCCAGCGGCAGCTGCACCTGTTCCAGTGCAGTCAGCGCCGGGAACAGGTTGAAGCCCTGGAACACGAAGCCGACATGGTGCAGGCGGAAGCGCTCCACTTCGCTGCGCGTCATGTGGCCCACGTCCTGGCCGAGTGCGTGCACGCGGCCACCGTCGGGCGCGGACAGGCCGGACAGCAACGACAACAGCGTGCTCTTGCCGCAACCAGACGGACCGGACACGAGGGTCAGCTCACCGGGGTAGATGTCCAGCGAGAGGCCGCGAAGCACCGGCACCTGCACATCCCCGGACATGAAACCCTTTTCCAATGCATCGGCCTGCAGGGTCGGGGCGACGGCGCGTGTAGAAGTCATCGGCCGGTCCTCAACGCAGCAGCAACGATGGATCGGAGCGGACGACACTGCGTACCGCCATGATGCTGGAGAGCATGGCCATCACCGCGACCAGTGCTACGCAACCGATGATCACCATCGGCGTCAGCTGCACCGGCACGCGCTGGGTCTGTGCGATCAACAGCACGACGGTGCTGAACGCCGCCGCCAGCAACATGCCCACGCCGCCGATCAGCAATGCCTGCTCGAACACCACCCGCGCCAGCGCATAGCGCCCGGCACCCAGTGCGTTGAGCGTGGCGTACTCGCGCACCGAACCGGCCACCACCGAAGCAAACGACTGGTTGGTGATCACCGCGCCGACAAAGCAGACGATGACCGCCATGAACAGCACTGCGATGCCGGCACCGGTATCGAACAGCCAGTATTGCTGCGAGCGGCTGGCGAACTCCGGTGCGGTCCAGAACTCGACCGGCGTGGCCCGCCCCATCGACGCGGCCAGACGATCACGTACGCCGCTGGCTAGGTCCGGCGAGCGCAGGCCCGCCACGAAATAGGTACTGCCCTCATGCGGGTCGGTACCGGCGATGGCGCGCGCGGTATCCAGCGAGGCCAGCACGTTGACGCCACCGAGGCCACGCAGGCCCGGTTGTGCGGCAACCACACGCACTGCCTTGCCGTTGATCCAGGCACGGTTGTTCTGCAGGTCCACGCCCAGCGTATCCAGATCGGCGCTGTCGACGATCACCGCGCCCGGCTCGCGCAGCTGCGCGCGCAGGTCGGCGGGCAGGATGCGCGCGAACATCATCGCGTCGCCTTGGGTGGAGATGCCGGACAGGTACACCGACACGTTGCCGGTACCCTGCGCGCTGGAACGCCATTCGCCATCGACCCATTCGTAGGGTTCGACGCGGGTGACATCCGGGTCCATACGCAGGTGGCTTTCCACGTCCGCGCTGATTGCATGGCCGTAGTTCACGCTCTGGGTGCCGGGAAAGCCGGCCCAGATATCGGCGGATGACGCCTTCACGTAGATCGCGGCGGTACCGAAGATGCCCAGTACCAGCGCCGCCTGTACGATCAGCAGCACGCCAGCGAAGCACATCGCCAGTACCACCGGCAGGAACCGGCGCCACTCATAGGCTAGAGTCTTGCGGGCCAGTGCAATCATTGCGACGCGTCCTCGGCTTCGACCGGCAGCGGTGCGCCGCCGAGGGCGCGGTACAGCGAAGCAAACGCCAGCACGCGGGCACCTTGGGCACCGATCAGGTCCGCCTGCGAAGCCAGTGCGGCACGCTGCGTGTCCAGGCCATCGAACTCGCTGGACAGGCCCAGCTGCACCTGACGTGCCTGTCGCTTGACCTGCTGGCCGGCAACATCATTGGCCGCGCGCAGCGACTGGATGCTGCTGTCCTGCCGCGCCAGGCTGCCCAGCGCGCCCTCTACTTCACTCACGCCCTCCAGTACCGCTTTGCGATAACCGAGCAACGCGGCATCCAGCTGCTTTTCATCGGCATTGAAGCGCGCGCGGCGCTGGCCCCAATCCCACAGCGGGATATCGATGTACGGGCCGATCGAGGGACTGGAGTCGGAGTTGGAGCGGGCGTTCTGGGTGAGGTTGTACGCGTACAGGATCGAGCCGCCGAGGCTGACCCGCGGATACATCGCGGCACGTGCGGAGCCCTTGCTGGCCGCCGCCTGCATCACTTCCGATTCGGCCAGCAGAATCTGCGGGCGATGACGCAGCAGATCGGCCGGCACCTGCTGCAGCGAGAACGCACCCAGCTTCGGCGGCGTGCGATAGGCGCGCCAGGCTGGATCCGGGCCATCGCGGCCCAGCAGCAGGGCCAACGCACGGGCAGCGTTGTCCGCATTCTCGCGGGCCTGCGCCGTGGCCGCGCGGGTGGCCGCCTGGCGTGCACGCAGGCGGTCCAGCTCGCCCGGCTCATCCAGGCGCAGGCGCTGGCGGACCAGCGCCAGTTGTTCGCCGCGGTCATCCACGGTCTGCTGCCGGGCCAGCAGGTCCTGCTGGGCCTGTGCCACGGTCAGGTCCAGATAGCTGCGCACCACGTCGGCAATCACCGCCACCTGTGCGGCATTGCGCAGCGCCTCGGCATTACCGGCCGACGCCTGCGCGCTCAACTGCGCGCTCTCGGCGGCACCGAACAGGCCCAGGTCCCAGATCGCTTCGATGCCGGCATGGAAGTAGGTATCGACTGCGGCGGCGTCCTGCACCTGCTTGGCGCTGGCCGAGATTTCCGGCAGGAAACGCGAGTCCGAAGTGCCGGCGACGATCCGAACGGCCTGCAGGCGCAGCGTGGCCTGCTGCAGGTCGAGGTTGCCGGCGATGGCCTGATCGACCAAGCCGTCCAGCGCCGGGTCGGACAGCACTTTCCACCACTGTTTGGCGTCCACTGCCACGCCCTGGCCCTGCGGCACCTGGGTCCAGGTGCTGGGCGTGCGGTCAGGCAGGTCCGGAACAGTCACCGACATGCAACCGGCCAGGGCCAGGCTTGCCAACAACGCACCAGGGCGCAGCACTGCATGCAGGGTGAGTCCGCGCCCGGTCCTGGGCACTGCCACTGAAGTGATACGCCTGACCACCAGCCCGCCAACGTGTAGAAGGAGCATGAAGGCTACCGTGCGATTGTGGAGCGAACATGGAGAATTGGTCCGAAAAAGGTCACAACAGGCGTGCGGTTCAGGCAATGCCGCCCCAGCCTTTCACCACGCTTTCAGCGCGTTCTCGAAACGGAACACTGGACGACTTTCACGGCGTATTGCACATTGCGGCACTGCCCTACTTCGGTGCTGCCTGCCCGTGAAACACCAACGTCGCTGGCTACTGATTGGCTCGATCACGACAGTGACTGTCGGCGTGATCGTGCTCGTCCTGACCACCCCACTGGTCTCGAACGCCATGCTGCTACTGATGGAGCGCAGCAACTTCATCCCCCGTGAATCTTCGATCTTCACGTTCGAGCCAAATGCCATCAACCAGGGCTCGTCGAACTACTGGCTGTACGGAAAGGACCGGACCTACTACTACCACTTCACCTACGAAGACGACGTTCCCTACGTCTACATCCGGCGGGACAACCGCTGCCCCGGTTTCGACCGGCAGGATGCCCTGACCTGGTGCAGCGCCCTGCCCGGCAAGGCACGCTAGCGCGGCGGTGGTGCAACCGGTGTGACAAACGAAAAACGCCCCCTTTCGGGAGCGTTTTCTTGAATCTGGAGCGGGAAACGAGACTCGAACTCGCGACCTCAACCTTGGCAAGGTTGCGCTCTACCAACTGAGCTATTCCCGCAGATTCCGTTCGACCTGCGTCGAAGGAGCGCTATTGTGTCGATATTGCTGCACGGCGTCAACAGGAATTTTCACGTGCATTGTGGGGCGGCGTTCAGGCCCCCAGGACCGATACCTCAGGTTCGCAGGCCACGGCGATGGAAGTAGACCTGCTCGGCAATGCGCCGCGTGGTCGCCGTGTGCAGCAGTGCGTTGAGCGGCCAGTCGGCCTGCAGATGATCCATCGCCCAGCGCAGCAGGCGCTTGCCATGGAATGCCGGCGCCACCTGCCGCGCCACCCGTTCCGCTTCCGGCCCTTGCCCACGTAGATGGCGGGCAATCGCCTCGCCGACCGCCCAACCGTGCCGCCACGAGGAATGGATGCCTCCGGCGGACAGTGGTGAGACGATGCCCGCCGCGTCGCCGGTCAGGATCACGCGTTGGCCGGTGAACGGCCCATCCGGCCGGCCGCAGGGCACCAGCCCTGCGCGGGTGGCCGAGGGACGCGCCGAAGGCGGAATGCCGACCACATCGCGCACGTGCTCAAGAAAGCCACCGATATCAGGCGGCCGCACCTGGTTCGGGTCATGGCGCAGCGCCAAGCCGACCTGCAGCCCGGTCGGGTTCTGTGCGACCCAGCCGATGTAACCCGGTGCAAAGCGCTTGCTGACGAAGCAATGGAGTGCGTCGCCCTGCGGCAACTGGAGGCCGGCGAACTCACGTTCGATGCCGTAGAGGTTGTCACGCACCTGGCCGAGGCCGGTGCGCTGGGCAACGCGTGAGCGCGCGCCATCGGCGCCGACCAGGTAGGCGCACCGCCCTCCCCCTTCCACCAGCCAGCCGTCACCACTGCGATGGGCGTCGGTGAAGGACTGCTGCAGGCGAAGGTCGACACCATTCGCGCGCAGCTCGCTGGCCAGCCAGCGCATCAGGTTCGGCGTATCGGTGGTGAGGAAGTAATAGCCCGGCGCGGCCAACAACACGCTGCGCAGGTTCGGCGCATACAGCCGCACATTGGCAACGCGCTGCACCAGGTGTTCGGGCATGCGCCCCAGGCAGGTCTGCTCCATCGCTTCCTTCACCACGATGCCGGTGGTGTGCAGGCGCTCGCCGGGGTCGGCCTTGCGTTCGAGCACGCAGACGCGCAAGCCATACTGGGCAGCGGCCAACGCGCAGGCGGTGCCGGCGAAACTGGCGCCGACGATGACCACGTCGTGGTCGTAGGCCGAGGATTGATGAGGCATCGCGACACCACCGGATTGGAACGGAGATGCAGCTTCGCCAATGCGCGTGTTGAGGCGATGGGGTGGCGGTGAAGTGGGGATGAAGCGCGTTGGACGCAAACGAAAAACGCCCCCTTTCGGGAGCGTTTTTCTTGAATCTGGAGCGGGAAACGAGACTCGAACTCGCGACCTCAACCTTGGCAAGGTTGCGCTCTACCAACTGAGCTATTCCCGCTTGGGAGGCGAAATTTTACCTATTCCAAGGATGGCGTCAAGCGCTTTTTTAGGGTCTGCGAGGCACCTTGCATTGCGTATCCACGCCATGCGTGGATGGGCGCATCGATGGGGTCAACGCATCGGTGGGGTCAGAGCCCTTTCCTGCGGAAAGGGATCCGACCCCGAGGCTCAGTTGCCCAGCTTCTTCTGCCGTGCACGCTCGCGCGCAGCGCGCTCGTCATCGCGCAGGCTCGGCCAAGCGGCGTGCAGGTACTGCAGGCCTGACCACAGGGTCAGCACCGCGGCAATGGCCAGGGTCCAGTCGCCGATGTGGAACACCGGCCAGCCCATCCAGATGTCTTCCACCGGCACGTTCGGGGCCACCGAATACAGCAGGCACAACAGTGCGACCATCTGCGCGGTGGTCTTGACCTTGCCGATCATCGCCACGCGCACCTTGGCGCGCTGGCCCAGTTCGGCCATCCATTCGCGCAGTGCCGACACCGCGATCTCGCGGCCGACGATGACCGCCGCCCAGAACGCCATCCACGGCGTCGGGTGGCCCTGCACGATCAGGAACAGCGCCACTGCCACCATCAGCTTGTCCGCGACCGGGTCGAGGAAGGCACCGAAGGCCGACTCCAGCTGGTAACGGCGTGCGATCCAGCCATCGAGCCAGTCGGTGATCGCGGCCAGGCCGAAGATCGCCGCCGAAGCGAAGTTGGTCCAGGTGTAGGGCAGGTAGAACACCAGCACCAGCACCGGGATCATCACGATCCGCAACAACGTCAGCCAGGTGGGCAGGGTCAACTTCATGCTTGCGTGCTTCTCTCTCTACTCGGCCGCATCAGGCGTGGCCAACCCGTGCAGGTTAGCGTAGATACGTGCCGCGAGGGCGTCATTGATGCCTTCCACCTTGGCGATTTCCGCTTCACCAGCGGCTTTCAGGCCGACCAGGCCGCCGAAATGCTTGAGCAGGCTGGCGCGGCGGCGCGGCCCGATACCGGGAATGTCCTCCAGCTTGCTGGTCATCCGCGCCTTCTGGCGGCGGCCGCGGTGGCCGGTGATGGCGAAGCGGTGCGCCTCATCGCGCACCTGCTGGATGAACTGCAGCGCCGGATTGGCCGCGCCCGGGCGCAGCTCGCGACCGTCGGGCATCACCAGCGCTTCGTGGCCGGCGCGGCGTTCCACGCCCTTGGCCACGCCCACCAGCAGCACGCCTTCCACGCCCAGGTCGGCCAGCGCGGCCTGGGCCTGGGCCAACTGGCCGGCGCCGCCGTCGATCAGCAGCACGTCCGGCAGCACGCCCTGCTCTTCCACCGCACGGCGGAAGCGGCGGTCGATGGCCTGGCGCATGGCGGCGTAGTCGTCGCCCGGCTCGATGCCGCTGATGTTGAAGCGGCGGTATTGCGCACGCACCGGGCCGGCGGCGTCGAACACCACGCATGAGGCCACGGTGGCCTCGCCCAGCGTATGACTGATGTCGAAGCATTCGACCCGCTTGACCGGCTCTGCCAGACCCAGCATGTCGCGCAAGGCATCGCTGCGCGCGTGCTGCGCGTTGCGGCTGTTGAGTTCGGTGGCCAGGGTCAGCTGCGCATTGCGGCTGGCCAGTTCCACGTAGCCGGCGCGTTCGCCGCGCACGTTCCACTTCAGCTGCACCTTGCGCTCGGCCGAGGCAGACAGCGCGGCAACCAGCAGGTCGGCGTCAGGAATCTCGCGGTCCAGCAGGATCTCGCGCGGCGGCTCGAATTCGATGTAGTACTGCGAGACGAACGCGGCCAACACCTCTTCCGGGCTCTCTTCGCCATTGGTGCGCGGGAAGAACGGGCGGGTACCGAGATTGCGGCCATCACGAAAGGCCAGCAGCAGCACGCAGGCCTGCGAGCCCTGCATGGCCACGGCCAGCACGTCGAGGTCGGCGGCGCGGCCATCCACGTACTGGCGGGTCTGCATGCTGCGCAGCGAGGAAATCAGGTCGCGCAGGCGCGCGGCCTGCTCGAACTCCAGCGCCTCGCTGGCGGCCTGCATCTGTTCGCCCAGTTCGCGGGTCAGCTCGTCGCTCTTGCCTTCCAGGAACAGCGCGGCGCGGCGCACCGATTCGGCGTACTCCGGCGCCGGCACCAGCTCCACGCACGGCGCACTGCAGCGGCCAATCTGGTACTGCAGGCACGGCCGCGAGCGGTTGCGGAACACGCTGTCCTCGCAGCTGCGCAGCTTGAACAGCTTGTGCATCAGGTTCAGCGTTTCGCGCACGGCGGTAACGCCGGGATACGGACCGAAGTAGCGTCCGGGAATGGCGCGCGGACCGCGATGCAGCGCGATGCGCGGCCAGTCCTCTCGGGTCAGCAGCACGTGCGGATAGGTCTTGTCGTCGCGCAACGAGACGTTGTAACGCGGCGACAGCGATTTGATCAGCTGGTTTTCCAGCAGCAACGCCTCGGCTTCCGAGCGCGTCACGGTCACGTCCATGCGCGTGATCTGCGAGATCATCGACATGATCCGCGCGTTCTTCGGGCTGCCGTTGAAGTAGCTGCCGACACGGTTGCGCAGCGCGCGCGCCTTGCCGACGTACAACAGGGTGTCGTCGGCGGCGTACATGCGGTACACGCCGGGGGCGGTGCTGAGCTGGGCCGCGAAGGCCTTGCCGTCGAAGACCGGAGCGGATACGTCGGTCATTCGCTGATCGGGACTTCGCTGAGCACGCCGCTGTCGGGGTCGAAACGCAGCACGGCGTGGGCATCGGTCTCGGCGATCCACACCGCGCCCGCACCGGCTGCCAGACCGGCCGGACCATGCAGGCGGCGCGGCAGCGGCTGGGTGGTCAGTTCACCACCGCCCAGGCGCAGGGTGCGCAGGCGGCCGTTGCCCGTATCCGCGATCCACAGCAGCGGCGCATCCGGGCTCAGTGCCATCGCCTGCGGAAACTGCAGGCTGGCCTGGGTGCGCGGGCCGTCCTCATTGCCGAAGCGCCAGGGCCCCTGCCCGACCAGCGTCTGCACCAGGTCGCCACGCAGCTGCAGCGCACGGATCGAGGAACCCAACGCGTCGGCCACGTACAGCACCTGCTGCACCACGGCCAGTGCGATGGGCTGGGCAAAGGCAGCCAGGTGGCCGCTGCCATCGCGTTCGTCGATGGAACCGCTGCCGGCGCGCCACTGCAGGCTGCGCTGGCCCAGGTGGTAGCTCCAGATGCGGTTGTCACCGGCCATGGCGATATGCAGCTGGTTGTCGGCGATGGCCAGGCCGACCGGATGGTCCAGCGACACCTGCCTGGCCTGCGCGACCGGGCCTTCCACCGGCGCGCCGGGACGGCCGTTGCCGCACAGGGTGTCGACGATGCCGGTCAGCAGGTTGATGCGGCGCACGGCATGGTTGCCGGTGTCGGCGACGTACAGCGAATCGCGCTCCAGCACCAGCGCCTGCGGGCGGTGGAAGGCCGCCTCGGCGAGGTTGCCATCCATGAAATCGGCGGTGCCCAGCCCGAACTGGCGCAGGATGCGGCCACCGTGGCTGCATTCGAGGATGCGGTGATGGCCGCTGTCGGCGATGTACAGGCGTTCGGTGCTGACCGCCAGGCCAAGCGGGAAGCGCAGCGCGTGGCGCGGCTCCGGATGCAGCTCGCTGCCACCGCGCGGCGGCGCCGACGGTGCGCCCTCGCACAGCGCGTTCAAGGCACGCTCCAGTTCGCCGGGTGCGCCCTGCCCGACCAACCGTTGTTGCTCGCGCCCCTGCGCATCCAGCAGCACGATGGTCGGCCAGGCGGTGACGCCGAAGCGGCGCCAGCCATCCCAGTCGGCATCAAGCAGCACCGGCATCGTCAGCCCCTGGCGACGCAGCAGCTTCAGTGCGGCGCCGGCCTCACGTTCGAAATCGAAGCGCGGCACCTGCAGCACCAGCGGCTGCAGCTTGCCGGGGTGGCGCGACAGCCATTGGCCGAACTCGGCCAGGCGTTGCGCGCTCCAGGCGGAGGCGGCGTTGACGAACAACAGCGCCACCGGCCGACCGCGCAGTTCGGTCAGGGTGCAGGGGGTGGCATTGAGCCAGGTGGCGAACTCGGGCAGGTCCGGGACGGGCTGGACGTTCATGGCCCGATTATGCCGGAGTCGGCGTCATGCAACAGTCGTGCCACTGCTCGTTTTGCAGCATCGTCGACCAATGTCCAGACCTGTTCGAAATGCTCACTGCCGCCGGTGTACGGGTCCGGGATCGCACCCCTGCCTTGCCCGCCGGACCACGGCAGGTACAGCGCCAGGCGTTCTCGCTGGGCGGGGGTGGCCAAGCGACCGGCATCCCGCAGGTTGGCCTCATCGGCACACAGGATCCAGTCGAAGCGGTCGAAATCCGCGACCTGCAGCTGGCGCGCGCGCAGGCCGCCGATGTCCACGCCATGCCCGGCCGCGCAGGCGATCGCGCGCCGGTCCGGTGGCTCGCCCACATGCCAGTCGCCGGTGCCGGCCGAATCGACCTGCACCCGACCAGCCAGCGGCGACGCGTCCAGGCAGGCGCGCAGCGCACCTTCGGCCATCGGCGAACGGCAGATGTTGCCGAGGCAGACGACCAGCAGCTTCATCGTGCGGCCATTGCCTGCAGCAGCACTTCGGCGCGCTCCAGGTCCTCAGGGGTGTCGATGCCGGGCGGGAACGGTTCCGGCGAGATCGCCACGCTGATCGGGAAGCCCGCTTCCAGCACGCGCAGCTGTTCCAGCGATTCGACCTGCTCCAGCTGGCCCGGCGGCATCGCCGCGAACTGCTGCAGGAAGCCGGCGCGATAGCCGTAGATGCCGATATGGCGCAACCAGTTGTGCCCGGCCGGCAGCGTATCGCGGCTGCGTGCGAAGCCATCGCGGTGCCAGGCGATCGGCGCACGGCTGAAGTACATGGCCTCGTTGCGCACGTTGCGCACCAGCTTCACCACGTTCGGATCGAACAGGGTGTGCGCATCTTCGACGGTCGTGGCCAGGGTCGACATCGGCGCATTGCCACCGACCAGTGCCTCGGCCACCGCACGGATGCCGGCCGCCGGCGCGAACGGCTCATCGCCCTGCAGGTTGACCACCACGGTGTCGTCGGCCCAGCCGGCAATGCGCGCGCATTCGGCCAGGCGGTCGGTACCGGACGCATGCGAGGCGGCGGTCATCGCTACCTTCACTTCGGCCAGCCCGGACAGTGCGTCGGCAATGCGTTGATCGTCGGTGGCGACCCATACCTCGCCAGCCCCGGCCTGCAGCGCGCGGCGTGCCACGTGCAGCACCAGCGGCTCACCGCCCAGCAGGCGCAGCGGCTTGCCTGGCAGCCGCGAGGCGGCATAGCGGGCCGGAATGGCGACGACGAATTCGGTCATGCGGGCGGTACTCGGCAGGCTCGTTACAACGGGAATGCGGCCGGCGGCGCGTGAATGCAAGCGCCGCTGCGCCACTCAGTTCGGTCGCAGCTTGTCCAGGCGGTCGGTCAGCGCCACCCAGAACGCGGCAGGCAGCTCGGCGCGCAGCGGAACGGCGTAGTGCCAGTCGTTGCCGAACGCACGGCACTTCACCGCGTCCTTTTCGGTCATCAGCACCGGCAGCTGGCTGCCGAAGGACAGGTCCTGCGGCTGGTAGGCCTGATGATCAGCAAAAGCATGCGGCACCACGCCGATGCCTCGCGCGCGCAGCATGTCGAAGAAGCGCTGAGGATGCGCGATACCGGCCACGGCGTGCACGCGCTGGCCCTTGAAGTACGCCAGCGGGCGCGCACGGCCACCGGCCAGTGGCTGCGCGCTGTCGATGTGCAGCGCCATCGGCCATTGGCCGAAGCCACAGGCCTGCGCCGCGCTTTCTTCGTCGGCCTGACCCAGATTCACTACACGGAAGTCGCATTCACTGGCACGGCTGATCGGTTCGCGCAGCGGCCCGGCGGGGATCATCCGGCCGTTGCCGTAGCGACGCTGGGCATCGACCACTTCAATCTCGATGTCGCGCGCCAGCCGGTAGTGCTGCAGGCCGTCGTCGCAGACGATCACGTCGCAACCGGCTTCGATCAGGGCCCTGCCTGCGGCCACACGGTCGCGGTCCACCCGCACCGGCACCCCGGTCTTCCAGGCAATCAGCACCGGCTCGTCACCACCCTTGGCGGTCGGCGTGTCGGCCTGCACCCACAGCGGTTTGTCGGCGTCTTCGCGGCCGTAGCCACGGCTGGCCACGCCCGGCTTCCAGCCAGCGGCACGCAGGCGCTCCACCAGCGCGATGGTCAGCGGCGTCTTGCCAGTGCCACCGGCGGTGATGTTGCCGACCACGATGACCGGCACCGGCAGCGTGTAGTGCTTGCGCCAGCCGCGCCGGTAGGCACGCCGGCGCAACGCGGTGACACCGGCGTACAGCGGCGCCAGCAGGCGCATCGCCCACGGAACCGGGCTACCGTCGTACCAGTACGGCGGGGTCTGGGTACCCTTGCCGGCCATCAGTCCTGCCTTTCGCGGAACTGCATGCTGTGCAGATGCTGGTACAGCCCGCCCATGGTCAGAAGTTCCTTGTGAGTGCCACGCTCGACGATGCGGCCGTGATCCATCACCAGCACCTGGTCGGCATGCTCGATGGTCGACAGGCGGTGCGCGATGACCAGCGTGGTGCGCTCGGGCATCAGGCGCTGCAGCGCGTCCTGCACCAGGCGCTCGGATTCGTTGTCGAGCGCGGCGGTGGCTTCGTCCAGGATCAGGATCGGCGCATCGCGCAGGATCGCACGGGCGATCGCCAGGCGCTGGCGCTGGCCGCCGGACAACAGTGCGCCGTTCTCGCCGACCGGGGTCTGCAGCTGCTGCGGCATGCGCTCGATGAATTCCCACGCGTTGGCAGCTTCAGCCGCTGCACGGATCTGTTCAACGCTCGCGTCCATGCCATAGGCGATGTTGGCGGCGATGGTGTCGTCGAACAGCATGACCTTCTGCCCGACCATTGCCACCTGGCGGCGCAGGTCGGCCAACGGATAGTCATCCAGCGCCACGCCATCAAGGGTGATGCGCCCGCCACTGGGTTCGTAGAAGCGCGGCACCAGCCGGATCAGGCTGGTCTTGCCGCTGCCGGAACGGCCGACGATGGCGGTGACCGTACCCGGCTTGGCGACGAAACTGATGTCGTCCAGGGCAATGCCGCTGTCCTCGCGGTAGCGCAGCATGACGTGGTCGAACGCCAGTTCACCGCGCACGCGCTGCACTGCATTTCGGCCTTCGTCGCGCTCGACCGGCATGTCGAGGATGCTGAACAGGCGTTCGGCGGCAGCTACACCCCGCGAGATGGAGGTCTGCACGCTGGTCAGGCGGCGCAGCGAGGGAATGATGGCCATCATCGAGGTCATCAGGCCCATGAACTGGCCGGCGTTGAGGCGGCCAGCCAGCGCTTCGCGGGTGGACACCCAGACGATCACCGCCAGCGCCAGCGCCGCCAGGAACTGGACCACGCTGGAGGCGGCAGCACGGGTGACTTCCACCTTCATGTTCAGCGACAGCATGCGGTTGGCCAGGCGCGAGTAACGCGAGATCTCGTGCTGCTGGGTGCCATGCACCTTCACTTCCTGCTGCGCGGCCAGCGACTGCTCGGCGGTCTGCGCCATCGAGCCCATGCCGTCCTGGATGCCACGGCTGATGCGGCGATAGCGCTTGCCCACGTAGGACACGATCACGCCGATCAACGGCACCACCACCAGCATGGCCACGGTGACCTTGACGCTCATCTGCAGCATCACCGCCAGCATGGCGATGATGGTCAGGGTGTCGGCGACCACGGTCTTGAGCGCATCAGCGCTGGCCTGGGTGACCTGTTCGGTATCGAAATTCAGGCGGCTGACCATGACCGGCGTCGCTTCGGTATCGAAGTGCGAGGACGGCAGGTGCAGGTACTTGGCCAGGACCTGTTCGCGCAGGTCGCGCACCACGCTGCGGCCGGTCTTGGCCAGCGCGTAGTCGCTTACCCAGGTGGCGACGCTGCGCATCAGGAACAGGCCGAGGATGGTCAGCGGCAAGATCACCGCCATGCGCGGCTCGGGATTGACGAAGCCACGGTTGACCAGCGGCTCCATCAGCTTGGTGAAGTGATAGCCGGCCAGGGCTTCGACCACCATGGCGATGACCGCAGCCACCATGAACACCCAGTAGGCGCGGGTGTACCCCAGCAGACGTTTGTAGATCGGCCACACCGGCGCGTGATTGGAACTCATGGACGCACCTCGGGTGCTGTTGCAATGGCAATACGGCGGAAACCGAGTTGACCCAGCGCGTCCTGCGCGGTCACCACGGCCTGGTAGGGAGTGCGTGCGTCGGCACGCAGCAGCACGGTCTGCTCACGGTCGCTGCCGGCCACGGCGGCGATGGTCTGCTTGACCGACTCGACGTCGCTGCGCAGCACTTCCTGGTCATTGATGAAATAGCGGCCTTCGGCATTGATCAGCACGCTCAGCGAGCGCGGCGGCTCGTTGGTCTGCTGCTGGCTGGCAGTGGGCAGCTGCACCTGCAGCGTGGAACGCGCGTCAAACGTGGTGGTGACCACGAAGAAGATGATCAGCACCAGGATGACGTCGATCAGCGGCACCAGGTCGATATGCGGCTCATCCTGGGATCGGTCGTTGCCGATACGCATCGATCAGGCCTTCGCCGTGGCAGCATTGGCCGAACGCGCGGCGGGCGCCGGGTTCAATACCCCGGGGCGGCCGTCGAGCGTATCCAGCAGCGCGCTGGCTTCCTGCTCCATCTCCACCACATAGCCGTGGATGCGGCCCTTGAAGTAGCGGTGGAACATCAGTGCCGGAATGGCCACGATCATGCCGGTGGCGGTGCACACCAGCGCCTTGCCGATACCACCGGCCAGCTGGTTCACATCACCCACGCCGTGGTCGAGGATGCCCAGGAACATCTGGATCATGCCGATCACCGTGCCCAGCAGGCCCAGCAAAGGGCCGGCCGACGCGATGGTGCCCAGCGCGTTGAGGAAGCGCTCCATGCGGTGCACCAGGTGGCGGCCGGTGTCTTCGATGCGTTCACGGATCTGGTCACGTGGCCGGTTGCGCGCTTCCAGCGCAGCGGCCAGCAGCGCGCCCAGCGGCGAGTTGCCACGCAGGGTCTGCAGGTGGGCCGGGTCGAGCTTGCCGCGTGCCGCCCAGTTGCGCACTTCCTGGCCGAGGCCGGGCGGCAGCACTTCAGTGCGCCGCAGGGACCAGAAACGCTCCAGGATGATCGCCAAAGCCAGTACGCCCAACAGCAGCAGCGGCACCATCGGCCAGCCACCGGCCTTGACCAGTTCCCACACGTTTCAACCCTCCGGCCCAACGGCCGCTTGTTCAATCGTCGATAGGATAGCAGCCGACCGCGCCCGCCCAACGGCATCCCACCAGCGGGATGCGTGGATACGCTGTTCACGCAGCTGCATCCCTTGTGCGCCAAGCCATACGCGGATCGCACCGGAATCGGCCGTGGCCAGCACTTCGGCCCCCTGCGCCTGCCAGCGCCGGACCACATCCGGGCAGGGATGGCCGAAGCGGTTCTGGTGGCCAGCCGAAACCAGCGCCAGCCGTGGTGCTACGACGGCCACCCACGGCGCGCTGGAGCTGCCGCCGCTGCCATGGTGCGGCACCAGCACCACGTCCGCCTTCAGTGCCGTTGGGGACGCCTGCAGCAGCGCCTGCTCGGCAGGGTGTCCGATATCGCCGGCCAGCAGCACCACGCCATGGCGGCTGGCGACACGCAGCACGCAGCTGTCCTCGTTCTCGGCGTGGCGGCTGCCTGGCGCCGGATGCAGCACCTGGAAATCGACCCCGTCCCACTGCCAGCGCAGCCCCTGCTGGCACGACCGGGTACCGGCGATGGCGCTGCCCGGCGGCGCCAGCAGCTGCAGCCCCGGCAACTGCCGACGCAGGCTGGGCAGGCTGCCGGTGTGGTCGAGGTGATCGTGGCTGAGCATCACCTGCTGCGGCGGCGCCTGCCCCAGCGCGCGCAGGGCCGGGACCAGGATCCGCTCGTTGCCATCGCCGCCGGTCGGCGGCCCGACGTCGTACCAGAGCGCGTGCCGCGCGGTGCGCAGCAGCACCGCCGTGCCCTGACCAACATCGTGCACCAGCAGTTCCAGCTCCCCTTCCGCCGGTGCCTCACGTGCCGGCCACAGCAGCGGCAGGCACAACAACAGGCCGGCCAGGCCGCCGCCGTTCCCGCGAGGCAGCAGCCACCAGAACACCCCCAGCAACGCTGCGGGTACCGCCCAGCGCGGCGCCTCGGCCAGCCACCACATCGCCTGCGGATGCTGTGCCAGCGGCTGCAGGGCCTGCCAGCTGAACTCGAACAGCCCGGCAGCGGCGCGCCATGCCCAGCGCCCCGCCCCGTCGTGCAGCGCATGCAGCCCGGTCCCAAGCAGCGACAGCGGCACCACCAGCAGCGTCCACCACGGGATGATCGGCAGGTTGACCAGCGGCCCCAACCGCGCGGTGCCACCGAACAGCGCCACGCACAAGGGCAGCAGGCCGAGGCTGGCCACCCCCTGTGCGGCCAGGAATCCGCGCAGGCCACCGCCGACGCCCTCCGGCCCGGTCCGCGGCAGGCACCACAGCAGCCACAGCACGCCCCCGAAGCTGAGCCAGAAGCCGGCGGCCAGCACCGACAGCGGCGCCGGCAGCAGCATCACCACAGCAGCCAGTGCCAACCCCTGCCCCGCACCTACCGGAAGACGCCCGGCGCGGGCCAACGCAACCACGCCGATCATCAGCGCGGCGCGCACCGTGGGCAGCGCGCCGCCGGCGACCACCGCGTAGATTACCGCCGCCAATGCGGCGCCCCACGCGGCCGCCTGCGGCCGTGGCCAGCGGCGGGCCAACCCTGGGCACAGCCACCACAGCCCCCGGCACAGCATCACGCCAAAGCCGGCAACCACACCGACATGGAATCCGGAGATGGCGACCAGATGGGTCAGGCCCAGTGCGCGCAGGTGTTCCCAGTCTGCATCGGACAAGCCGCGGGTATCGCCCAGTGCCAGCGCCTGCACGAAGCGAGCGGCAGGATGGGCCACCTGGGTGGCGATGGCAGCACTGCTGCGCTCGCGCCAGGCCGGCAGGCCGTGCGCGGCTCGCCGCTCACGCGCACTCGCCGGATCGCGCACCGTACCGGTGCCGGATATCCCCCTCAGCAATGCATGGCGCTCGCCGTCAAAGCCTCCAGGATTGATCCGCGAACGCGGTGCCCGCACCCGCAGCGACAGCTCCCAATGCGCGCCAGCTCGAACCGCATGGCGCCCACCTTCGGCGCCGCTCATAGGCGGTCCACGCCATGGATCGTTCCAGGTGATCTGCAGGCGCCTGCCACGCAACGAGGGCAGCGCATCGGCCTCGTCGACCTTCAGCACGAAACGGGTGTAGCCGGGGCCACTGTGTGGAAGATCAACCACTCGGCCACGAACCTGCGCGTCCTGCGCGGGCCCTCCGGGTGGGAGCTGGGCCTGCAAGGCCCAATACCCGTGCAATGCTGCCCACGACAGGCCGAACAGCGCAGCCGCCCACGCGCGACCGCGCCAAGGCACGATCCAACCTGCGACGCTGGCGATGGCCAACGGCACGCACAACCACACTGGCGGCAGCACCGGCAGCTGTACGCAGGTCAGCGCGCCCAGCACCAGACAGGCGGCGCAACCACTGCCAAACAGCGGCGGAGCGGATCGTTCGGCGACCATCACCCCAGCCTGCTGCCGGAGCAGCAGGTTGCCTATCGGGCTTCAACCCGTATTGGCGTCAGCGGCGGACGCTACCGCGATGGAAATTGACCCGGAAACTGGCGCCGCCGCCGATCGCTTCACCCACGCTGACCGACCCACCATGGTGCTGCACGATTTCCTTGGCCAGATGCAGGCCCAGGCCACTACCACTGCCGGCCGCACGCAGCCGATGGAACGGCTCGAAGATCGCCTCGCGGTCACCGACCGGAATGCCTGCACCCTGGTCACTGACTTCCAGCAGGCCGCGCGCGTCCAGCCGTACGCAGATGGTGCCGCGCCCACCGCCGTGGACGATGGCGTTGTGCACCAGGTTGGCGATCACCCGCCCCAGCGCCAGGCTGTCGCCGTGGATCCACACCGGCACTTCCGGTGCATCCACTTCAAAGCCATATCCAGCGCCGACGACCAACGGCGCAAGATCCGCGGCCGCTTCGCGCACCAGCAGCGCCAGGTCCAGCCGCTGCAGTGCGCCGACATTGCGGTCAAGCCGCTGCAGGTCGAGCAGATGCTCGGCGACGTTGCCAAGGCGGGCCACGTCGGTCAGCAGCTGCGACTTCAACTCGCCCTGTGGCAGCTGCGACAAGCGCGCCTGCACCACTGCGATCGGCACGCGCAGTTCGTGCGCGGCGTCGGCGAGGAACTTGTCGCGCGCAGCATAGCCCTGCTGCACCTTGTCGATGGCATCGTTGAAAGCTTCCACCAGCGGTGCGACCTCGGTCGACACCAGCTGTGCATCCAGTCGTGCACCCGGTTGGCCGATATCCAGCTCCTTGGCCTGCTGCGCGGAGCGGCGCACGCCGCGCATCGCGCGATGGATCACCGTCGGCATCACCAGCAACGTGACCACGATCAACGGCAGGAAGAACCACAGGCCGATCAGGCGCAGCACCATCAGTGCGCCGTCCAGCAGACCACCCTTCGGCGCGCCACCGACCATCACCGTGATACGGCGACCATCTTCGTTGCGGATCATCACCCGCGCCACGTCCAGGTAGGGTGGCACCAGCGAGCCGAGTTCGGTGGCACCCAGCGTCGGCAGACGCGCCAGCAGCGGTGCGTGGATCGCAGGGATGGTGCCGCGCTCCAGCCATACGCCCTTGTCATCGACGGCCGCGAACCACAGGTTGCCCCCTGCCTCCGCGTCCAGCCTGCGCCAGCGTGCTTCGTCCAGGACCAAATGGCTGCCCTCGCTGTGCACCGCCTTGGCAACCGCCTCGGCCATGAACATGTCCATGCCCCATGTGTCCTTGTCGCCCCAGGTCAGGATCAGCGCGACCACCGCGAACAGCACGGTGAAGGCCTGCGCGAGGAACAGGCGCCAGGCCAGGCCCAGGGTGATGGAACGGATCGGACGTGCCATCTCAGGCCTCCGCCAGCAGGTAGCCGACACCGCGGATCACATGGATCTCCACGCCCGCCCCGGCCTGCTGCAGTGCCTTGCGCAGCTTGGAGATATGCGCGTCGAGCGCATTGGACTGGATCTCATCATCGAACCCGTACACCGCCGCCTCCAGCGCGCTGCGGGTGACGGTCCGCCCCTGCCGCATCGCCAATGCCTGCAGCACCAGCACCTGGCGCCGTGGCAACGCCAGCGGCTGGCCCTCCACCTGCGCCTGCAGCGATTCGAAGTCGAATTCCAGCCGGCCCAGACGCAGGCTCGGCGTCACCATCGCCGACGGCCGCCGCGACACCGCGCGGATGCGCGCCATCAGCTCCTCGATTGCCACCGGCTTGACCAGGTAGTCATCGGCGCCGACATCGAGCCCTTCAACCTTGTCCGACAACGTGCCCTTGGCGGTCAGCATGATCACCGCCAGATTCGGCCGTAGCGAACGCGCGGTGGCGACGAAACCTGCGCCATCGCCATCGGGCAGCTGCCGGTCGAGCAGCATCAGCTGGTGCACCGGCTCACGCAACGCGATCGCCGCCTCGGCCAGGCTGCCGACCACGTCGGCGACCACGCCCTGCCGCTCCAGGCCCGATTGGAGGGCACGGGACAGATCGGGATCGTCTTCGACCAGGAGGATGCGCATCAGCGGCTCGGTTGCGGAAACGGTGCAGATCATAGTGCCTGCCGTCGGCTTTTTCCCCTCCGGGCTGCCGATTGCACAGGCGCAATGTTCTGACAATGTTGAGCCCTCACCATGCGCAGCCATCCCCCGCAAAGTGGTTGATCGATGCCGTCGCTGTCCCCGAACCTGCTGCGCCCGTTGCTGTTCTCCGCCGCCATCGGCCTGCCGCTGGCAGCGTACGCCGCCGAGCAGAACCCGGGCGTGCAGGCCGGTATCAGCGCGGGGGCGACCTCTGGTGCGTACGCCCACTATGACGTCAAGCCGCTGGTCGTACCGTCCATTGCCTGGCAGGGCCAGCGCTTCTTCGCCAGCCCCGGCTCGCTGGGCATGTACCTGTACAAGGGCCAGGGCCTGCGCCTGTCGGCTGCGGTCACCCCGTACACGCTGCGCTTCAAGACCGACGACGTGAACGATCCGCAGCTGCGCCGCCTGCACAGCCGGCAGATGTCGGCCATGGCCGGACTCAACGGCGAGTACAGCGCGGACTGGGGCATCGTCGAAGCCAGCGTGATGCGCGAGGTCACCGGCCATGGCGGCGGCATTGAATCGCGCCTGCATTACAGCTACCCGATCCAGGCCGGACGCTTCACCTGGGTGCCCCGGGTGGGTGTGGTGCATTCCAGTGCACGCCTGCTCGATTACTACTACGGCATCAGCGACGAAGAAGCGGTGCGCTCGGGGCTTGCCGCCTACAACGCGGGTAGTGCGACGTCGCCCAGTCTGCAGATCGCGGTCAGCACGCCCCTGGGCACGAAGTGGCGTGCGACCGGCGTGGTCGCCAACCAATGGTTCGGCGATGCAGTGAAGGACAGCCCGATGGCGCGGCGCGGAACACAGACGTCGGCCTTCGTTTCCCTGATGCGCTCGTTCTGATCGAGCGCCCGTTACGGACAAGGACACCCCACATGGCCTCCGTCTCCCCCACCACCGAAGCGCACGCGATCCTGCGTGCGCCCGACCTGGACAGCGCCGAGCGCGCCTACCTCGTCCTCATGCCCGACCTTGAGCACGTGAACGCGCTGGCACGACGGGCGCTGGGCCTGTCCCGCGTGGCCGACGCGGCACGCGGCTACGCGCTGTCGATGACCCTGGTCGGGCTGCGCCTGCAGGAACTGGAAATGGGCGAAGCGACCGCCAAGGAGCATCGCCAGGCGACGCTGCGCAGCCTGCGGCAGGCCTTCAGCGCCTGATCGTTGGCGTTCAACGCCGGTACGTGCACCCGTGCCGCGCCGTGCGGGCTCCACTCAGCGGAAGGTGGTCCAGGCCAATACCGCCGCCAGCAGGGCCACCCAGATCACCGCCTTGAAGGTGCCCTCCAGCATGTTGCCGCCGAACAGCAGTTCGAAAAACGGATTGGGTCTGGAAACCGGGACGTGCTCGCTCATCGCTGAAGGCTCCTGGTGTTGGATGGAAAGTGCCAGCGCATGGCTGCGCACGCGCCACTGTAGTACAGCCACGGCATCGCCGGGCATTCAAGGAACGATTGCTTAACAATCCGCGCGCCAGATCGGGTATGTTCGATCCAACGCTGCGTTCAAGGATGATCGATGCTCAAGCGCGTCCTGTTCCCTGTTGTTGCCCTGCTGCTGTCCGCGCTGATTCTCGTGCTGGGCTGGCAGAACCGCCAGCTGCGCCAGATCAACGATGACATGGCGGCGCAGTTGCAGAACATGCGGGTTGAAGCACACGGCGCAGCGATCGGCGCCCGCCCCGAGCCATTGGCGCTGAAGACCACCCAGCGGGCCCATGTCGACATCGGCGGCACGCGTGCGTTGCCGCAGATCCTCTACTTCTTTTCCACCGCCTGCCGTTACTGCCTGGCTTCGATGCCGCAGCTGCAGTCAATTGATGCGGCACGCGGGCCCAGCGAACTGGTTGGTGTGGGCCTGCCGCCTTACGAGGCACTGGCCGACTACGCCGGCAAGCATTCGATGCGCTTCCCGATCGCCATCGACAGTGAGGGGGACGCTGCCAAGCGCTACGGCATCACCGTTACGCCCATGCTGATGGTGCTCGCTGCAGACGGCAGCGTTGCATACAAGCATGTCGGCCAACTCGACGAAAACACCGTAAAGGCCGCCATCAAGGCGCTGACACCTGACGTCACCCTGCCCTGAGCGAGGGCGCACCTCCGCGCTGCTGCGCTCGGCCCATGCATTCGCGCCACAACCGGCACCCCGGTGCCTTCGGCAACTGCAACACCACACTGCCAACCCAAGGAGATACACATGATCGGAAAGAAAGTGCTTTCGTCCGTCGCTGGTATCGTCGTTGTCGCCGCGCTCTCATTCGGCGCTGCCCAGGCCTTCGCCACTCCGGCCAAGACCGGTTTCGCGCCGGGCTGCGAACCGCATCCGCAGTGCCCGTTCGGCAGCTCGGGCAAGCATGGCCAGGTACTGTGCTGCGATCCGCTGTAATCCACTTCCACGCCGACTCCCGGAGATACCTATGATCGGAAAGAAGCTGTATGCATGGATGGGTGGCGTCGCCATCGTGGCCGCGCTCTCCTTCGGTGGTGCCCAAGCCTTCGCGGCTCCGGCCAAGACGGGATTCGCTCCCGGCTGCGAGTACACGCCAGGTTGCCAGTACGGCGGCAACGGCCGCTGGAGTGGTGGTCGCGTCTGCTGCCAGGTGCCCTGACAACGGCAGAGTCGACAGACCGGACTCCCGTCCACCGAGCGTGGATGTGACGGCCAACCCGCATTGGCCACAACGCCGGGCCGCCTCAAGGGCGGCCCGGCACTTTTGCCCCCACGTTTCATCCTCTCCGGGCCGCATTGGCACGCGCTTTACCGGCTTTCGTCGCATACCGGTTTCACACGGCAGTTGGCAGTGACACGCTGGACTCCCTTCTCCGGAGCACCGTGCCATGCCGATGCTTGCCCTGCTGCTGTTGTGCGCTGGCCTGTTCGTTAGCGATGCCGACACCGGGGATTCCGCCCTGCGTGGCCAGATCCTGCAGGCCGAGGCCGAGCGCGTGGCAACGCCATCGGCGCCGCGCCGGGGTACCGAAGCGCCGACCATGCAGCTGTATCACCTGCGCCAGGATCGCGTACTGCGCCTGGGCAACCAGCGCCCCCTGCCCGATCCGGCTGGCGGCCCGCACTCGCAAGCGGGCTCGGCGCACGTTGCGCAGCTCTGGGAACGGGTGGACGGCCACTGGAAGCTGCAGCGGATGGTCAGCATCGACGATCTGGTCACACGGCACTGATCCACCGAAAGCCACCAGGAACGAAAAAAGCCGACCACAGGGCCGGCTTTCATCGTGATCCACCGCTGCACCGGCAGTGCCGGGAGCCAGGTGGTGGGCGGTACAGGGTTCGAACCTGTGACCCCTACCATGTCAAGGTAGTGCTCTACCGCTGAGCTAACCGCCCATCTTGTTCTTGCCGCCCGAAGGCTGGCCCTGCTACGTAAAAACCCGGCGCCAGGGCCGGGCTTTCCAGTTCACGACAGCCCTCCTGCGAAGGCTTCGTGGTGGGCGGTACAGGGTTCGAACCTGTGACCCCTACCATGTCAAGGTAGTGCTCTACCGCTGAGCTAACCGCCCGTATTGCTTCTGCATTTCCGCGAATGCGTCGGTGCAGGCCGCGTATATTACGGATGGCGGCCGTGAAGCGCAACACTTTTGTGAAGATGATGCTGCACTGCCGCGTTCAGCCGAGGCTGGCCTCCTTCAGCTGCCGGATCTGGTCGCGGACACGTGCGGCATCCTCGAATTCCAGGTCCTTGGCATGCAGGTACATCTTCTGCTCCAGCGCCTTGAGCCGGGCCGCCAACTGGGCCGGACTGAGCGAACGATAGTCGGCCGCTTCCTCGGCCACCCCGGCCCTGCCCTTGCCTTTGCCCTTCTTGGCTTCCTTCTCGGCCGCATCCGACCTCGCACCTTCCAGCACATCGACGATCGGGCGCGCCACCGAGCGCGGCACGATGCCGTGCTCCTCGTTGTACTCCACCTGCTTTGCACGGCGACGGTCGGTCTCGTCGATCGCCGCCTGCATCGAACGGGTGATCTTGTCGGCGTACAGGATCGCCTTGCCACGCACATTGCGCGCGGCGCGACCGATGGTCTGGATCAACGAGCCGGTGGAGCGCAGGAAGCCCTCCTTGTCCGCGTCCAGGATCGCCACCAGTGACACCTCGGGCATGTCCAGGCCTTCGCGCAGCAGATTGATGCCCACCAGCACATCGAACTTGCCCAGACGCAGGTCGCGGATGATTTCCACGCGCTCGACGGTGTCCACATCCGAGTGCAGGTAGCGCACGCGGATGCCATGCTCGGTGAGGTACTCGGTGAGGTTCTCGGCCATGCGCTTGGTCAATGTGGTGACCAGCACGCGATCACCCGCCTTGATGCGCTCGTTGGCCTCGCTCATCAGGTCATCGACCTGGGTACCGACCGGGCGGATCTCCACCACCGGATCGATCAGGCCGGTCGGTCGCACCACCAGTTCGGTGATCTCCTCGCCCGCCTCGCGATACTCGTACGGCCCCGGCGTCGCCGACACGTAGATGCTGCGTGGGCAGCGCTCTTCCCATTCCTCGAAGCGCAGCGGACGGTTGTCCAGCGCCGACGGCAGGCGGAATCCGAACTCCACCAGCGTCTCTTTGCGTGAACGGTCGCCCTTGAACATGGCACCGATCTGCGGAATGGTCACGTGCGACTCGTCGATCACCAGCAGCGCATCGGGCGGCAGGTAATCGAACAGGGTCGGCGGCGGTTCACCGGCGTTCTTGCCGGTCAGGTGGCGGGAGTAGTTCTCGATGCCGTTGCAGAACCCGACCTCGGCCATCATCTCGATGTCGAACTGGGTGCGCTGGGCCAGGCGCTGCGCTTCGACCAGCTTGTTCTGCGCATACAGCTGCTCAAGCCGCTCCTTCAGCTCGACCTTGATGGTTTCCACTGCTGCCAGCACGCGTTCGCGCGTGGTTGCATAGTGGGTCTTCGGGTAGACCGTGAAGCGCATCAGGTTGCGCATCGTCTCACCGGTCAGCGGATCGAACAGGGTGATCTTCTCGACCTCGCCATCGAACAGTTCGATGCGCAGCGCTTCGCTGTCCGACTCGGCCGGGAACACGTCGATCACCTCGCCGCGCACGCGGAACGTACCGCGCTGCAGTTCGTATTCGTTGCGCGTGTACTGCAGCTGGGTGAGGTGATTGATCAGGTCGCGCTGGTCGATGCGCTCGCCCTTGGAAAGGATCAGCCGCAGCGACAGGTAATCTTCCGGCGCGCCCAGGCCGTAGATCGCCGACACCGTCGCCACCACGATCGCGTCCGGGCGCGACAGCAGGGTCTTGGTCGCGGCCAGTCGCATCTGCTCGATGTGCTCATTGATCGAACTGTCCTTCTCGATGAAGGTGTCCGACGATGGCACGTAGGCTTCCGGCTGGTAGTAATCGTAATAGCTGACGAAATACTCCACCGCGTTGTGCGGGAAGAACGCCTTGAACTCGCCATACAACTGCGCCGCCAGCGTCTTGTTCGGCGCCATGATCAGCGTCGGCTTCTGCACGTTCTGGATGACGTTGGCGATGGTGTAGGTCTTGCCCGAGCCGGTCACGCCAAGCAGGGTCTGCTTGGCGATGCCCGCTTCGAAGTTGCTGGTCAGCTTCGCGATGGCATCAGGCTGGTCGCCCGCCGGCGAGTACGGCGAGACGAGTTCAAAACGGTCGCTCATGAGGGGGCCAGTTCACGGGAAAGGTAAGTATACGAGGCAAGGGGTGACGGCCGGCTGAGGGGTTATCCGGCGCTCCGGGACGGCAATGCCCGATGGCGCACCCAGTGTCGGGCGGGGACGCTGAGCACATGAGCGCGCCCTCCCCCCCCTGCACCCACGGATCGCGTGGCATGCACCTGGTCGAGCTGCTGGCGGTCGTGGCGGTGCTGGCCGTGCTGCTGGCGGCCGGCTGGCCCTCCCTGCAGTCCCTGCTGCTGCGGCAGCGCGCAGATGCCCTGCAGTTGAGCCTGCATGCGGGTCTTTCCAGTGCCCGCAGCGAAGCCCTGAAGCGGCGGGAGCTGATCGGCGTGTGCGCCAGCGATGATGGACTGCACTGCACCAGCGACTGGAGCACCGGCTGGATCGTCTACCGCAGCGGCACCCGGCGAGGACCGCCGTCATCATCCGACGTGGTACTGACGCACCAGCGCGGGCGTTCCGATGTCCTGATCCTGGCCCAGGCCAGCAGTGGCCGCCCGCAGCTGTTCTTCCAGGCCGACGGGCGCAGCCCCGGCGCCAATCTCACCCTGCGCATCTGCGCCGGCAGCCAGCTGCATGGCAAGCTGGTGGTCAACAACGGCGGGCGCACACGCAGTGAACGCGTGGACCGCGGCATGCCTTGCTGAACATGCGCGAAAAAAGCAAAAGCCGCGATTTCTCGCGGCTTTTGCAGTATCTGGCGCCCGAAGTTGGACTCGAACCAACGACCCCCTGATTAACAGTCAAGTGCTCTAACCGGCTGAGCTATTCGGGCGGGGAGGCGCATTGTACTGACCGTTTACCGGAAGATCAACACCCGATTCACCAACAGTCCGAAAGGGTCGCTTCAGCCGTCTTGCGGTTGGCCTGGTCCAGGCTCAGCTTGCCGCAGCTGTCCTTGGTCTGCGTGCCCTGTGGCGTGGCGGTGATGGTGAAGGTTGTACCGTCCCCCTTGTACGCCAGGTTGTAGCGGGCCGTTCCGCCTTCGCGTGGCGAGACCTTGCTCGGCAGCGCGAATCCGGAATAGGAATTGTTGCTTGAGTGGTAGCGCTCGGCACGCTGCGCATACTCGGCCAGGTCCGCCTTCACCACCGCGCGATGCGATCGCCTCACGTAGTTCTGATAGGACGGAATTGCGATTGCCGCCAGGATGCCGATGACGATCACCACGATCATCAGCTCGATCAGCGTGAAGCCAGCCGCACGACGAGGCGAGGAGACAGCAAGCATGTGATGGGTTCCTTGCATCGGAATCATTGGAGCTGGCGCCAGGATTGGCGACCGCAGGGATAAGGCAGATACAGCGACTGGCTGCCGGCGGCACCGGCGGCCATCCAGCACGAACTGCCGCCAGGTGGGGACTTGTCCGTCGGACGCGGCAGCACCGACAAGGAGACATCACGCACTGGCGCAGTGCCTCCCGTCTTCAATGCAATGGCTGCCGTACCGGAAGCAGGCCGGCTACCGGTCGGTGATCCATAGCGTACGTTCTCCAGCATTGGCGCACCGCTGATCGAGGACAGTCCGAACAGCCAGTTCGAGCCACTGGTCGAACAGCCGACCGACTGCATGTTGGGCACGTAGGTCGGCATGAAGACGATGCCGCTGACCAGCAGTGGATTGCCGACAACACGCTCACCGTTGCCGGCCGGCAACTGGATCATCCAGCCTCTCGCACTGGCCGGGGCCGTTCCTGCACTGATCTTGCGCTCATCGCTGTTCGCGGCCGGCGCCGCTGCTGTGTAGGGAACCAGATTGGCAGCGGTCAGCGTCGAGGTCACACTCTTGCCGGACAGGTCGTTGACCGCATACAGCGCCTGCTGCGCCTTGTCATCCTTGTCACTGGTGAACGAGAAGCTGCCGGTACCGAAGTAGAGCATCACCCCGCCCGACGGACCGGTTGCAGCAGTCATACCACCTGTGATCGGCTGCCGATAGCTCTTGCCAGAGGAATCCTGGCTGAGCTGGCTGGTGAACACCGGCACGGTCAGCGTGGTGTTGGCACTGCTGGTCAGGTCGAACTTCCACAAGGCACCGCGCTGGTCCGCCGCATAGACCGTGTCCGCCAATCCGTCACGACCACGTACATCCTGACCCGCACCCGTCCAGCGATCGACCACGACCACGTTGCCCAGGCCGTTATCACCGGACACGGTGGAGCCGGTGGCACCTTCCACAGCCTCGATCATCCGGATGTCGCCACTGGCCATGTCGACCACGAACAACACAGCCTTTCCGTTGGCGCTGCCATAGCCGTTGCCGAAGATCGCCTTCCACGCCACACCCGTTCCGCTCTTCACAGGCACGATCACTGGCTTGCCAAGCACGAATCCGATGCTGTTGCGCACCTCGTCCTTCAGCGAAGAATTGATGTCACTGATTTCCCAAAGCACGTTGCCGGTGCCGAAGCTGCCCGGCGCACTCACATCCAGCGCGAATACCGAGCGACCACCCGCACCGGTGGTGCCAACCAGACTGGTCTGCCAGGAAGTGCCATTGAAGGTGTCGGATACGGCAACCGGGCCATCGACGTAATAACGATGACGGAAGGTCTGGTCAGACGTATCGGACTTGTAGGGAAACAGCAGGTTGGCCATGTGACCAAGCGCCGTGGCCGGAATGTAGGCAAAACTCTCGCTGCCACCGGCACCGTCCTGCTTGGCATCGGCCCCCATGCCGCCGTCGAAGGCGTGCAGCATGCCGTCGTTGGCGCCGACATAGACCATGTACCGGCGCGATTTGGCTTTGGCAGCAAGGTAGTCGGTGTAGCTCTTGGCCAAGGTCCCGCCCAGCTGGCGGTAACCAAAGTCGTCCAGCGGCGAACTCACCACCGGCGCCGAATTGACGATGTCGCCCAGCGGTGTTGTCCGGTCACGGTACTTGCCGCCGTTGCGGACCTCGGTTGAACTGTCCGCACTGAGATAGTTGATGGCACTGGCAAGATCGGCCTTGATCGTCGTCAGCTTGTCCGTCGAACAGACCAGCATCGATGCGTACTTGCCGCTGGGCTTGCTGCACAGATCCTGCAGGCTGATCCGGGCACTGTTGAAGTCCACCGGCGCACCGGCCTTGTTTGCCACAATCCGCCGTCCAGACGGGGAAAGACGACTGGAGGCCTCCCATACCTCGGTGAACTCCGCCACCTGATCCGCGTTAATCTTGACGCTGGCAGCGCTCAGCTTGCTCGACCAGTCAGTGCCACTGTTGGTGATGTCATAGCGGGGCGTGACCGCCAGCGAGCCTGCGCCGATGCGCGCGCCACTGATACCGATCGTGCCCGACGGCGATGCACCACCGGTGATCGAGGACAGCACGCGTCGCATGGCCTCGGTCACATCAGCCGGCGTCTGCGCGTTGATGAACTCACCGCGGGTGTTGACAGCGGCATGCCACAGCTCATCGATGACGGTACCGTCATCGACATCCAGCGGATTGCCGTTGCCGGCCCAGTTTGGCGCGTTCTTGTACGGGTCCTCGGTTGCGGACTGGTTGACACCGTAGATGCGTCCCTGCGCACCGAGGGTCACGCCATAGAAGTTCATGTGCAGATCGGTCTGGCAGTCCAGACGCTTCCAGTCCGGACTGCCCTTGTCCAATGTGTTGCACTTGTCACTCACCGGCACCTGACCGGCCGGGAAGCTGGTCCCGGTGCGAAGTGGCGTACGGGCACCGGCATAGGCGGCCGCCGCGATGTCGGCAATGGTGTTGCTGTAGCCATCGGCGAAAGGAATGGATGGCAAATGGGTCGAGTTCACCGAGTCAGCGTCACCGAAGGACCCATTCGGCGCATTGCCGGAGTTGGTATAGCCGTCGGTGAACAGCATGCCGCCATTTCGCTGGCAGGCCAGCTGCACAGGCGCGTCGGTATCGGTCCGCCGGAACTGGTCGACCAGGTACTCCACTGCGCGCCGGTTGGGCGTGCCGCCATTGGCGGTCAGGGCGTAGATCTGCTTGTACAGGTCAGCTCGGTTGGTAACCATGTCGTACATGGTCGCGTTGCTGAGCTTGTTGATGGTGAAGTAACCCACGCGCATCGTATCCACGCTCACCAGCGCGGCGGTCGAGGAGCCGACAATGGCCAGCACACGGTTGCGGTGATACTGGAACCAGTTGGCGAAATTCTGGATTGCCGCGTTGTAGGCCGCCGGGCTTGTGTAATTGCCCGACTTGATCTGGTAGCGGCGCATGTTGCAGCCCGGGCCACAGGCACCGCTGATCACCGGACGATTGGTGTCATCGGTCTTGTATCCGGCGGGTGCATCCGCGGCAGCAGGCAGGTAGAACGTGGCCGGGAAATAGTTGATCGCATAAGTGGTGTTGCCGGTGTTGCTGATCCCAGCAGTCTTCCATCCACCGTCCCACCAGCTGTCGACATAGTACTCATTGCCAGTACCACTAAGGTCGGGAATCCGCATGCCGTTGACGAACTGGAACTTCTCGGAAGTATCAGCGCGATTGACCGTCATGTTGTAGACGGCGTTGTAGCCGCGCTGCCCGGAACGCGGATCGGCGCGGGTCTGGGTGATCGTCGCGTCGGCCCATAGCGTGCCATCGGCGTTCGTCCACGGCCTATAGGTCACACCCGGATTGAAATAGCTGGCGTTATAGATATGCGAACGAGCAAAGCCGTAGATATCCAGCGGCGGAATGGCGCGCCCTGGGCTGTACTCCTTGTTGAAATCCGCATGTGGGTAGAGGTAGAGGTAGCAGTCTACCGAGTTGTTGGCGCATGCCGAGCCAACGCTGAAGAAGCTTCCATCGTTGTTGAAGAAGCTACTCGTATTGCTGTTCCAGCGCATGCGCCCGTCACCACCTGGGAACATGCGTTCGAAGTTCATCGAACCTGAATCATCCACCGCCATGATGAAGGCCGGCGTCGCACGCGTCTGCACGTTCATCGGCTCCTGTGCCAGCACACCCTGAGCCTGGGCGGCAAACAGGGTATGCGCCAGATAGCCACCAGCGGCCAGAACAGCAAGGCCGATGCCTGCCAGGATTCTGCGATTGCGCGTTTTCATGGGTTCCCCACCCTCACAGCTTGAATACGGTATCGATCGCCGCACGCGACGTCGCATCACCGGTTGTGTCACCGGCATAGGTGGTGATCTGGTAAACCGGCGTTGGCTTCTCCACCGACCTGCCCATGTCCAGAGCACCTTCCCCCTGGATGCACCCCTGGATTTCACGGACATTGACGGCAGGCTTGCTGCCCAGCTTGGTCTTCGCTACCCACCCGGACGGATCGAATCCATCGTCGCACTGCTGGCTAATGTCAGAGGCCGACACCGCTGGGTTGTCCCCGGCATCCTTCCGGTTGGCGATGTTTTCCACTGCATTCTCGACACTGCGCGCTGCACCCTCGGCGTTCTGGAACGCCAGGCTGCCAGCGCGGTAGCCCGATGCCATGCGCTCCTGCATGCCTGCCACCTGCATGCCTATCACTCCCAGCAGGGCCAGCAGAATCAACAGGATCAGCGAGATATACAGCACCGCACCACGCTGGCGGGCAGGACCAGAGAAGGAACGACGCGGAAAGCGAGTGATTGGACGCATGGTCGTCAGTTCCCGAACAGGCGGTTGCGAAGCGCAACGGAGACTTCATAGGCCCCGCGATGACGCTGATCATAGGGATCGCCCGGCGCGATGGTCACCCCGAGCACGCCCAGATAGTTGTCGGCCGTACCCGGTGCTTCGGCCGAAGCGCGCTGCGGGCTCCTGGCCAGCAGACCGACCTGCACCATGCCGACGCGCCGCCACGCGGCAGTTGCCGTCGCATCGGTAGCGGTACTGACACTGCTGGCTACACGTTGATCGACGATGCGCCCGGTGGGCGGCGTAGCCAGAGCGATGTCGGTCGTCGCATCCAGGCCGTACAGGACCTGCATGTTCTCGATGCCCTCCACCAGCTCCTCGCCGGCACCGTAACCACCCGCGCCATTGGCACGTGCCCGGAACAGCGATGGCTCGTTGTTGCCGTTGGTCGCGATGTAGTACACCAGGCCATCGGCGCGGTACAGCATGGTCATCGCGTTGTTGACCGAGTAACCCGTGAGGTCGACCTTGTCGACCTTTACCGTAGAACCAGTGATGGCGCCCGAGAACACGTCGGCACGGGTGCAGTCTGCAAGCGCGAATACGGTGGGAGTACCCGCGGCATTGGCCTTGAGACGCGCCATGCCGTCGCTGGATACGGTCAACGTGGTGGCGGTACCGTCCACGCTTGCCGATGCAAGCACGGCTCCCTCCGGGCTCAGCAGCCGCAGCACGAGAATGTCGCTGCCGGGCAGCGGCTTCGGCTTCAGATCGGTGATGCTTTTGGGCACCGAGCCTGCGGCACTCCATGCCCGACCCAGGGTCAGGGTGTTGGTCGGCGCGGTGCCGGCAGCTTCATAGCCCTGTACCGGTACAGAGAAGTCCAGAGGATCACCGCTGCCGGAAGCGATTCCCAGGTTGTAGCGGACATCGCCCGTGTTCTTGATCACATGTGCCTGGTCGTTCACGCAACCGAAATGGCCGGCCATGCGCAGGTCGCGCTGCAGGAAATCCAACGCGAAGCGGGCATTCTCCTGGGTGCGGGCAGCGCCCTCGGACAGGCGCGACGCCGCGCGGGACGCAATGAATATCTGGGTGATGCCCAGCATCAACACCAGGCCGATGACCATGGCGATCATCAGTTCGATCAGCGACAGGCCGCGGATTCGCGAAGACGGACTCATGGGCACGTTCACAGGAAAGTGGTCAAGCCAAAGGTGGTGAGGCTGTCGGGATTCTCGGGGTCCCAGCGCTGGTCTCCCCAGGTGATCGCGACACTGACCTGACCGGTGCTCTGGGTGAACTTCACCTCCGCACTGGCCTTTTCGCCAAGCGTTTTGACGACCTCGCACTGCCAGCGGGCCACGTTGGTCTTCGGCGTCACTGCGGCGCCGGTCGGCCAGGCGCAGGCGCCCTTTGCGGTCACCGAGCCGGCCGAGAACGAAGCGGCGGAGTAAGCACCTCCAGCCAGGGTATCGGTGCGCTGGGCGCGCATCAGTTCGATCAGGTCATTGGCCAGATTGGTGGCCTGGGTACGGTAGTTCGCACTCTGCACGAAGCGGACATTGGTGGTCTGCAGCAAGGCGAAGCCCAGCAGTCCGAAGGCAAGGATCAGCACGGCCACCATCACCTCGATCAGGCTGAAACCGCCCTGCGAGGAACGCGGGCGGGCAAGGTTGCGTCGGCTCATGAGCAGGTCCCCTTGGTCGCCCGGACCTGGCCGGACTGGTTGATCGTCAACGTACTCTTGGGCTCACCGGTCTTGCAGGTGTCCGGCGACAGCACCAGCGTCTGGTCCGCAGCCGCCCTGCGCCGGCCGCGACCGTCGAACGCGATGGTCGCGCCCGCAGGCCCCACCACGCTCAACTGAGGGTTGCCCTGCGAAAACCGCAACACGGTGTCACTGCTCCCCAACTGGCCATCTCCATCGAGATCCGACCATGCCAGGACGCCCTTGGACCACTCGCCATCGCAACCGGTGCCATCGGTACTGCCACAGACGCCACCACCCCGGCTGTTGCGGATGCCTTCGCTTCTCGCCAGGCCGGTCAGCGCAATCAGTTCATTGTTGGCGGTCGCCAGGCGGTTCGAGCGGATCATGCCGCGGAAACTGGGATAGGCGATCGACGCCAGGATCACGAAGACGGTCAGCGTGACCATCAACTCAATCAATGTGAAGCCGTTTTGCCGGCGCAAAGACATTGGACGCTCCCCAGCGTGTTGATGGCCACGATGGGCCATCGCCCTGCCACCGGCAAGCGGCGGCAGGATGAACGGTCAATCCGGGGTGACCGGCGTCAAAGGGTTGACAGGCCCTGCCCTGTCGGCCGCCCGTGGCGGGGGTCGGAGCCCGATGGGATCCGACCCCGGGCCGATCAGGCCAGCACCTGGTAGCAGGGCTGGTATTCGCCGGAGATCTTCATCCGGCGCTGCTCGACGAAGGCACGCAGCAGCCTATCCAGGGCCTGCATCATGTCCGTATCGCCATGGATCTGGAACGGCCCGAACTGCTCGATGCGGCGCATGCCGTCTTCCTTCACGTTGCCGGCCACGATGCCCGAGAACGCCCGGCGCAGGTCGGCCGCCAGCGCGTGCGGCGCACGCCCGTGGTGCAGGTCCAGCGCGGCCATCGCCTCGTGGGTCGGCACGAACGGCTGCTGGTATTCCCACGGAATCTCGATCGACCAGTTGAAGAAGAACGAGTCCTTCTGCGCCAGGCGGTGTTCGCGCACACGCTTGATGCCGTTGGCCATCTTCTTGGCTACCGCCACCGGGTCACCGATGACGATCTCGTAGCGCTCGGCGGCCGCATCGCCCAGAGTCAGCCGGATGAAGCGGTCGATCTGCTCAAAGTACGGCGCCGCCACGGTCGGGCCGGTCAGGATCAGCGGGAACGGCAGGTCCTTGTTTTCCTCGCGCAGCAGGATGCCGAGCAGGTACAGGATCTCCTCGGCGGTGCCGACGCCACCGGCGAACACGATGATGCCGTGGCCGATGCGGACGAAGGCCTCCAGGCGCTTCTCGATGTCCGGCATGATCACCAGGTGGTTGACGATCGGGTTTGGCGACTCGGCGGCAATGATGCCCGGCTCGGTCAGGCCGATGTAACGCGTCACGGTACGGCGCTGCTTGGCGTGGGCAATGGTGGCGCCCTTCATCGGGCCCTTCATCGCGCCCGGGCCGCAGCCGGTGCAGATGTCCAGGCCGCGCAGGCCCAGCTCGTAACCCACCTGCTTGGTGTACAGGTATTCGTCGCGTGAGATCGAGTGGCCGCCCCAGCACACGACCAGATTCGGGTCGCCCGGGTTGAGGATGCGTGCGTTGCGCAGCAGGCCGAACACCGCGTTGGTGATGCCCTCGGACGACTCCAGCTCGGCCGCGTAGGCCGGGCCCATCTCGATGGCCATGTAGGCCAGGTCTCGCACCACCGCGAACAGCAGTTCGGCGACACCGCGGATGATCTCGCCGTCGACAAAGGCCATTGCCGGCGCATTGACCAGGTCGATACGCACGCCGCGATCCTGCTGCGCCACCTGGATGTCGAAATCGGGATACAGATCGCGCGCCGCGCGCGGATCGTCAGAGGCACTGCCGCTGGTCAGCACGGCCAGCGCGCATCGGCGCAGCAGCTCGTGCATGCCGCCCGCAGATGCATCGCGCAGGCGAGCCACTTCGGCCCGCGACAGCACATCCAGCCCACCGCGCGGGTAGATCCGCGCGTCCTGCACCGGCAGTGCGCGGGCTGATTTTTCGTTCGTGGTCATGTCCAATTTTTCGCTTCCTTCAAGGTTTCCGACTGTACTGCCGCCCCCTTAAAAAGCAAAACGGCCGGGAAGCCCGACCGTTGGATGTGTGCTTCCCGCGTTCGCCTTTCCGGGACCGCATCGGCGGCGTTGGCACCGCGCACATTTCTGGATGCTACGCCGATGCCAGGTGACCTGCAAGGACTTTCGACCACACAGGAAAACGGCCGGGTTTCCCCGGCCGTTTTCACTTACTGCTTCAGGCTCTGACGGATCAGAACTTGTACTTCACGGTCAGCTGCATCGACCAGCGCGACACGGCGGTGTTGCCCTTGTCGTTGTTGTTTTCCTGGATCGAGGAGTTGTCGGTACGGCCGGTGAAGTTGTACAGGTACTTGCCGGTAGCCGGGTCGATACCCGAGTAGTTGGCAACGCGACGAGTGGCGTAGAAGCCGTAATCGTCGATCAGGCCCCACTTCTTGTTGAGCAGGTTGCCGACATTCATGATGTCCAGCGCAATCTCACCCTTGTGGGTCTTCGCGAAGCCCGGGAATTCCTGGCTGATGCGAACGTCGAAGCTGTTGACCCACTTGGCGCGGTGCGCATTGGCCGGCACCGTGCTGCCACGATAGGCCTCCAGCTCCGGATTCTGCGCCAGCCAGTCGAAGAACTTCTTCTCCATGTCGGCGCCGCCGGTGAACAGCACGTCACCCGGGCCCTTCGGCACGTAGAACAGGTCATTGGTACCCGCGCCATCGCCGTTCACGTCGTTGTAGTAGACGTAGCTGTACGGACGGCCCGAACGACCTTCATAGAACAGGCCAACTCGGGTGGCGTTGTCACCGAAGAAGTTGTGCTTCCACTCCAGGGTACCGGTGATACGGTCCTTGATCGCGTAACGCGAGTTGTACGCGACATTGTCGTTCGCGTTCAGGCTCAGCGTATTGTTCCAGTTCGAGGTGTTCTGCGAGCTGGTCAGCGGACTCACTTCCTTCGACTGGGTGTAGGTGTAACCCAGCGACCAGCCCCAGTTCTCCGTCAGCGGCTTGGCCAGCGAGAAGGTGGCCTGCGAGCCACGCCCCTTGTCGGTGTTGCGCAGCAGGATCACATCACCGATATCACCCGGACGGTTGACACGGTCACCCGGGCAGGTCAGATCGGTGGCCGCACAGGCGCGGCCGTTCTTCTGGCCAGCCTGCATGCCGTTGGGACCAGCATTTGCGCCATTCATGCCGTAGTCGTTCCAGTACAGCGCACGACCATCCTGACCAACCGAGCGCTTGGCGTTCGGGGTCATGACGTCCAGACGATCGAAGTACAGACCATCCTTGACCTTGGTGACCAGCAGCTCGGCGGAGGCCACGATGCCGTACCAGGGCAGCTCATGATCGAAGGCCAGGTTGGCCTTCCAGACCGACGGCAGGCGGGTGCCCGGGGCGATCAGGTCGACGTTCTGGCGCGCCGACGCCAGCGACGGGTTCGGAATGAACGGATTGTCCGCATCGAAGCTGAAACCACCCGGGTTACGGGTCAGGTTGTACTCGGAGTAGTTCAGGCCGGTGTTCTGGTAAGCGCCCGCCAGCCACACGTTCGGGGCAGCGCCACCGAACAGGCCCACGCCGCCGCGCAGCTGGGTCGGACGATCGCTGTCGAAGGTGTAGTTGAAGCCAACACGCGGCTGGATGAGCTTCTTGTCAACCAGCTGGGTATTGTTGAACCCATACAGCTGCTCGATGCGCGGGTTGTACAGACGCTGCGTGCTGAAGTCCGGCATGTCGACACGGACACCGAACATCAGGCTCAGGTTGTAGTTGATCGCCCAGGTGTCCTGGATGAACAGGCCGGTGTTCTTCAGATGGAACTTGGCCGGGATGTCATCCACGCTGCCGCCAGCGCGCGGGACGCGCACCTGGTAGGCGGACGGGGTACCGGCTTCAAACGCAGCCAGGTCGGCGAACTCATACGCGCCGTACAGGTTGCGGCCGTAGAAGTTCATCAGGTCGTTGTCGGTGTAATCAAAACCGAACTTGACGGTGTGGTCACCGATGTACCAGGTACCAGCACCGAAGGCGCTCAGCTCCTTCGACTCAACCAGATTGGTATGGGTGTTCTGCTCGGTACCCAGGTACAGCGAGTTGTTGCCGAAGCGCACGCGGATCTGCGGCAGGTGCGAGGCAGCGACGCGGTTGGACGAGTAGTCCTTGTGCGAGACCTTGAACTCGGTCGAGAAGTTCTCGGACCAGTCACTGAACAGTTCACCCATCCAGGTTTCGTATTCGGTCGGCTGCGTGTACCAGAAGTCGCTCAGCGAAATCGCGCTGTTGTTGACCTGCGGGAAGCGGACGACGTCCTGCTTCATCTTGTTGTAGCGCAGGGCTGCACGGTGGTTCTCGTTGATGTTCCAGTCCAGCTTGACCGCGTATTCTTCGATCTCGGTCTTGTTGTCCAGCGCGCCGATGCCACCGACCGGATAACCCAAGTCCGACATGCGCTTCTGGACACGTGCGATATCGGCATCGCTGATGCCGCCGGCCTTGTTGTACGGGCTATCGCCGAGGCTGACGCCGCCGCCACTGCGCTCGTACTTTTCGTAGTTGGTGAAGAAGAACAGCTTGTCCTTGACGATCGGGCCGCCCAAGGTCATGCCATAGGTCTTCTCGTCCTTGAAGCCATTGAAGTCCGTACGGTCACCTTCCAGGCGCGAACGGACCATGTCCTTGTCGCGGTACGAACCGTACACGGTGCCGTGGAATTCGTTGGTACCCGACTTGGTCACGGCATTGATCACCGCACCGGTACCACCGGCGATGGTGGTGTCGTAGTTGGCCAGGTCGATGTTGATTTCCTGGATGGCATCCATCGACACCGGCTGACGCTCGGTCGGCAGGTTGTTGGAGCCCAGGCCGAACGGATCGGAGGCGCTGATGCCGTCGATGCGGATGGCGTTGTAACGGGTGTTCTGGCCACCGGCCGAGATCGCGCCGTCAGCCTTGCTGACCTGCGAGATGCGCGGGTCCAGGCGAATGTAGTCCTGGATGTTTCGGTTGGCCGACGGCAGCGCGTCCATCGTCTCGCGGGTGACGTTGGTGCCGGTGCCCATCTTGGTGGCGCTGAACAGGTCCAGGCCACCCGCGGTGGCGACGACGTTCACGGCATCCAGATTGGTAGCGGCCAGGTCGCCGCCCAGGTTGGCATTGATCGTGTTGACCTGGTTCAGGTTCAGGAAGACACCTTCTTCGGTCTTGGTGCCTTCACCGGACTTGGTGATGGTGATGGTGTACGGGCCACCCACGCGCAGGCCGCGCGCGTTGTAACGACCCGACGCATCGGTGGTAGCACGCGAAACAGTGCCCGACTCGGTGTGGGTGATGGTGACTTCAGCGCCGGCGACAGGCTGGCCTGCAGCGGACATGACCTGGCCGCCGACACCGGCAGAGGTGCTCTGGGCGAAGGCAGGAGCGGCAGCAAGTGCAGCCACGAGACCAAGGGTAAGCTTGGACATCCGGAGTGGGTGAGTCATTTTTCGGTAGCCTCGATGCGAGTTGGCGATGGCGGAAAAAAAGCGCATCCAAGCAGCCTTGCGGGCGGCTGTTCGGACATTTATCTGGGGTTCCCTACCGTGAACGGCAGCTGCCGAAACGGTTAACACTAGATTAACACGCTACGCCACGGATGTGACGGTTGTGCGACAAACGGCACCGGATCGCAACGCAATCGTGACGGGTTCTTCACTCCGTCTTTCCCCGGGACTTACTCGACCGGGTTCATTCCACTGGCGTCAAGGACCTGCCCGCGCCACGCGCCCCCTGCGCTGGACAGCAGGGTCACGGCCGCCGCCGCCGCCGCTTCCGGGCCCTGGGCAGCAGGATCCTGGTCAACGGAATAGGCCCGGGCACGCAGCGCCGTGCGTAGCGGGCCGGGATACAGGCCGCTGACCCGCACCGGGCTGCGGCCAAGTTCGTCGTGCAGGCTGGCAATCAGGCCGCGCAGGCCGTGCTGGGCCACGCCGTAGCCGCCCCAGTAGGCCTGCCCGACCCGTTCCGGCGCATCGACGGCGAATACCAGTGCCGAATCCTCACGCTGCCGCAGCAGCGGCAGGCAGGCCTGGGCCAGCCAGGCCGGCGCGGTCAGGGTGACGTGGACGGCGCGGGCGAAGCTGGCCGGATCGGCCAGCTCGAACGGGGTCAGCCCCGGAAAGTGAGCGGCGCAGACCAGCAGGCCGTCCAGGCGGCCCAGCTCGCGCTGCAGGGCCTGGGCCAGTTCGGCATAGTCGTCGGGGCCGGCCCCCTCAAGGTCCAGCGGGTACAGCAGCGGCTCCGGGCCGGCGGCCTGGACCTGCGCATAGACGCGATCCAGCCGGCGCGGCTTGCGCCCCATCAGGACCACCGTGGCCCCGGCGGCAGCCGCTGCGACCGCTGCGGCACTGCCCAACCCGCCACCAGCGCCGGCAACCAGCACCACACGGTCCTGCAACGGGCGGCCATCGAGCGCCCCGTCCGTCGGTGACGTCGATGGCCAGGCGCTCATCCCTGGGTCGCCTCTTCGACGATGCGCTTGAGCTCGCCGGCTTCGAACAGTTCCATGACAATGTCGCAGCCGCCGATCAACTCACCATTGATGAACAGCTGCGGGAAGGTCGGCAGGTTGGAGAAGCGCGGCAGATTGGCGCGGATTTCCGGCTCTTCCAGCACGTTGACGGTGCGCAGGGTGACGGCGCCGGCAGCCATCAACGCCTGTACGGCGCGGCTGGAGAAGCCACACATCGGGTATTGCGGGGTGCCCTTCATGAACAAGACGAGCGGGTAACGATCGACCTCGGCCTGGATTTGCTGCATTACCGCCACAACCACACTCCTTGCTTCGCCGGACAAACCGACCGCGATGGTCGGCTAGACTGCCCAAGGTAGCCGCCATTGTAAGCCGATGGAACCGGCCGCCGCCGCCCCCTTGCCACGAACCCGTCCATGCCCGTCGAATTGCCTGCCCTGCCCTACCTCTCCGGCTCCCTGCTGCCGCACCTGTCCGCGCAGACCGTGGAACTGCACCACGGCCGCCACCATCGCGCCTATGTCGATGCGGTCAATGCCGGGATCCTCGGCACCGAGTGGGAGGAAGCGTCACTGGAAGAGATCGTCCGCCACACCCAGGGCCGGCTGTTCGACGCTGCGGCCCAGGCATGGAACCACGGTTTCTACTGGCAATGCCTGCGCCCACGCGGCGGCGGCGAGCCACAGGGCCGGCTGGGCGAACTGGTCAAGCGCCAGTTTGGCGACGTGCAGCGCCTGCGCGAGGAGTTCAACCGTACCGCGCTGGGGCTGTTCGGCTCAGGCTGGGTGTGGCTGGTGCAGCATCCCGGCGGCCAGCTGGGCATCCAGGCCACCCGCAATGCCGGCACGCCGCTGACCGGCGAGAGTACGCCACTGCTGTGCTGCGATGTGTGGGAACACGCCTACTACACCGACTACCAGAACGACCGCGCGCGTTATCTGGACGCGTTCTGGCAGCTGGTCAACTGGGAATTCGCCGAAAGCCAGCTGCGCTGAGGCAGCGGCTCCGCCACGGGGTAGTGCCGGCCGCTGGCCGGCATCCCCATACGCGCACGAACATGCCCGATCTGCCGGCCAGCGGCCGGCACTACCGGGAAACAGTACGGAGCTTCACGCGCTCTCGTGCCCGGCCACGGCATCCATCACCCGCGCCGAATAGACCAGCGCCGCACCGGCATTGAGCGACACCGCCACGCCCAGCGCTTCGGCGATTTCCTCGCGGCTGGCGCCGTGCTTCAGCGCAGCATCCACATGTACGGTGATGCAGCCATCGCAGCGGGTGGTGACCGCAACCGCCAGCGCGATCAGCTCGCGGGTCTTGGCATCGAGATGATTGGTCTGCGCGCCGGCATTGGCCAGCGTCGCGTAGCCCTTGACCGTATCCGGTGAAAGCTTGCCGATCTCGCCGATACGGCCCTTCAACTCCTTGCGGTAGGCATTCCAGTCGAGCATGGCGGTGACTCCAGTGAAAGGAGTTCCACGCTACCACCGGGAGTGTTGCGCCGATGCCTGCACCGGCGCGCCACACCGTTGCATTGCCGGCCAGCGGCCGGCACTACCTGGCTCAGCGGCTGCGCAGCGCGTGTACCGCCGGCGCCACCTGGGCTTGGCGATCCAGCTCCAGGCCGACCTGCTCCAGCGCATCGGCCAGCGCATCGGCATCATCGTCGCGCAGGGTGGCGTGGCCAACCTTGCGGCCATCGCGCGCTTCCTTGCCGTAGTCATGCCAGTGGCCGCTGGCCTGGGCCAGCACCGGCAGCGGGTCGGGCATCGCCCCCAGCCAGTTCAGCATGCAGGCATGGCCGAGCATGCGGGTGCTGCCCAGCGGCAGGCCGAGCACCGCACGCAGGTGGTTCTCGAACTGCGACGTCTCGCTGCCCTCGATGGTCCAGTGGCCGGAGTTGTGCACGCGCGGTGCCATCTCGTTGGCCAGCAGTTCGCCATCGCGGCAGAACAGCTCCAGCGCGAACACACCGACATACTGCAGGTGCTCCGCAATGCGGCGGGCATAGCCGATCGCGGCCTCATGCTCGGCGGCCGACAGCACGGCCGGGGCCACGCTGGCCGACAGCACGCCGTCGACATGCCAGTTACCAGTGACCGGCCAGGCCTCGAAGCTGCCATCGCGGCCACGCACGGCAACCACGCTGACCTCGCGCTGGAAGGCGACGAAGCCCTCCAGGATCAGGCCGGTGCGTTCAACCTGGGCACCCAGCGCATCCCATGCCGCGTCGATGTCGGCTTCGCTGCGCAGCCGGAACTGGCCCTTGCCGTCATAGCCGAGGCGGCGCGTCTTGAGGATGCACGGCAGGCCGAACTCGGCGGCCTTCGCGGCCAGCTCGTCACGACTGCGGATGTCGGCGAAAGCCGGCAGCGGGATGCCCAGCTGCTGGAACAGAGTCTTCTCACTCAGCCGGTCCTGGGCCACGGCCAGTGCGGCCGGCGGCGGGTAGACCGGCACGCGATCAGCCAGGAACTGCGCGCTGTCGGCAGGCACGTTCTCGAAATCGAAGGTGACCACGTCGACCTTGGCGGCGAAATCCGCCAGCGCCTGGCGATCATCGAAAGCGCCGACGGTGAGCGGCGCCAGCGGGCCACTGCAGGCGTCGGCCGCCGGGTCATACAGTTCGAATCTCAGCCCCAGCGGCGCACCGGCCAGAACCATCATGCGGGCGAGCTGGCCGCCGCCCAGGATGCCGACGGTCAGGCTCATTGGCGCGGATCGTCGTGGGCCATCACGTCTTCGGTCTGGCGCGCACGGAAAGCGTCGAGCGCCTGGCCGATCACCGGCTGGTCGCTGGCCAGCATCGCCGCGGCGAACAGCGCGGCGTTGGAGGCGCCGGCATTGCCGATGGCGAAGGTGGCGACCGGGATGCCGGCCGGCATCTGCACGATCGACAGCAGCGAATCCATGCCGTTGAGGGCCTTGGACTGCACCGGCACGCCCAGCACCGGCACTGCGGTCTTGGCCGCGATCATGCCCGGCAGGTGCGCGGCCCCGCCGGCACCGGCGATGATCGCGCGCAGGCCACGCGGGCCCGCCTGCTCGGCGTAACTGAACAACACATCCGGCGTCCGATGCGCGGACACCACCTTCACTTCGAACGGAACACCCAGGGCTTCAAGCTTCTGGGCGGCGTGCTGCATGGTTTCCCAGTCGGAGCGGGAACCCATGACGATGCCGACAAGCGGCGCGATCGGGTTGGGGGTCATTGGCCGTCACCTGCCTTAAAGACGTATTCTAGCCATCTTCCACGCAAGACGAAGAACCATGGATCGCAAGCTGCTCGACCTGCTGGTGTCGCCGGACACCCGCCAGCCCCTGTCCCTGCTGGATGGCAAGGGCCTGGAAGCCCTCAACAAGGCCATTTCCACCGGCGCGGTGAACAAGGCCGATGGCAACCCGCTGGCGCAGCCGCTGCGCGAGGCGCTGGTCACCCGCGACCGCAAGCAGGTGTTCCGCGTCGACGATGGCATCCCGGTACTGCTGGCCGAGGAAGCCATCCCCACCGCGCAGATCGCCGACTTCCCGGCCGCATGAGCACGCTGCCGACGCCGGATGCGGCCGTGGTCGCCGCCGATGTCGCGCGTGCGCTGGCCGAGGACCTCGGCAGCGGCGACGTCACAGCCGCGCTGTTGCCCGACCAGGCCGACAGCGCCTACCTGCTGTGCAAGCAGGATGCGGTGATCGCCGGCCGCCCCTGGTTCGACGCCACCCATCGCGCACTCGACCCCGATGTGCGCATCGAATGGCGCGTTGCCGACGGCGATGCAGTCACCGCCGGCGCCGTACTGGCCCTGCTGCATGGCCGCAGCCGCAGCCTGGTCAGCGCCGAGCGCACCTCGCTGAATTTCCTGCAGACGCTGTCCGCCACCGCCACCACCACCGCCCGCTACGTGGCGGCCGTGGAAGGCACCGGCACGCGCATCCTCGACACCCGCAAGACCCTGCCGGGCCTGCGCCTGGCGCAGAAGTACGCAGTGCGCTGCGGCGGTGGCGAGAATCACCGCTTCGGCCTGTACGACACGGTGATGCTGAAGGAAAACCACATCCGTGCCGCCGGTTCGCTGGCTGCCGCCGTGGCGGCTGCACGCCGGCAATGGCCGCAGCTGCCGCTGGTGGTCGAGGTCGAGGATCTGGAGCAGTTGCGACAGGCACTGGAAGCCGGCTGCGAACGCATCCTGCTGGATGACTTCAGTCCCGATCTGCGCCGCGAGGCGGTGCGCATTACGGCCGGACGCATTCCACTTGAGGTCTCCGGCAGCGTCGGCCTGGGTGGCCTGCGTTCGATCGCCGAAGACGGCGTGGACTGCATATCGATCGGTGGACTGACCAAGCACGTGCAGGCCATCGACCTGTCACTGAAGCTGGGCCCGCCACCGGGCTGAGGCCGGGGCTGGGGTCAGATCCCTTTTCCTCGGGAAAAGGGATCTGACCCCGATCTCACACCCGGCGTTCACGACGGCACTGCGACGCTGCGGCCATCCCCCACAGGAGCCGCGCATGCGCCGGATGCTCTTGCCTGCCTGCCTGCTGCTGGCAGCCGCCCCCTTGTCCGCGGCTGCCGCCGAAGCCTGCGATGTACCCCCACGCTTTGGCCTGAGCCCCTTGGCGGTGGCCATCCGCAACACCGCCTGCAATGAGCATCGGCTCTGGTATCGGCCTTTCATCGACCGCGATGGGCGCGCCGCCAGCCTCAGCGTCACCGAAGCAGAAAGCGACCACCTTGCCGACAACGGTCTGATCGCCTGGCGGCGCGTGGCCGGCTACTGGCGTGACAGCGGCACGCTCAACGCGATGGGCAGCATCGCCGGCGCCAGCAGCTGTCTGGCACCTCTGGGCACGCGCTACACCGACAGCGACTGCCGCGCCTTCCTGATCGACAACCCATGGTCGGCCGCGTTCATTTCCTGGGTAATGGTGCAGTCCGGCGTTCCCGGCTTCAACACGTCGCCACGCCACATCGACTACATCCGTGCCGCCTACCAGGGCGGCCCGTCAGGCGTGCCCTACCGGCTGGTCGACCCGGCCACGGCCAAGCCAGCGCCGGGCGACCTTCTGTGCTTCCTGCGCGACCGCAGCAGCACGCTCAGCTACAGCGGGCTGGTACAGGCACTGGGCAATGGCTCGGTCGGCCACTGGAAGTCGCATTGCGAAGTGGTGGTCGCGGCCAATCTCGGCGGCGACCAGACGCTGTACCTGGTCGGCGGCAATGTGATGAACACCGTGGCGATGCGCCTGCTGCCGCTGGACCGCACCGGCCTGATCCAGCTACCGCCGGCGCGTGAGCGCAACAGCACCGGCATCGATCCCAGCTGCACCCCGGGCCGCGAGGACGAGTGCAGCTTCAACCGCCAGGACTGGGCGGCACTGTTGCAGCTGACCGCAACCGCGCCGTTGGTGATGCCCACACCAACAGCAACGCCGATGCAGCCCGCATCCGCGCCGCAGCCGGTCGTCATACCGCCGCAACCGGTCTCGGGCGGCGCGCAGCCAACGCGTTGAATCCCGCGCTTGATCCAGCGCGCGTTCGCCGCCATCTTTGCGGGATCGACATCTGACGGCTGACCCCATGCCCACCCTGCTGCTGTTGCTGATTGCCGGCGGAATCATCTACTTCTTCTGGAACGCTGCGCGTTCGGCTGCCGAGCGCGCGGTCGAGCTGGGACGCAATGCCTGTCGCGCCGCCGACGTGCAATGGCTGGACCAGGCGGTGCACGCTACCGGCCTGCGCCTGTCGCGCGGCGAGGATGGCCGGCTCGGTTTCGAGCGCACCTTCAAGTTCGAGTATTCCTACGATGGCATCGACCGCCATGTGGGGCGCATGGTGCTGCGCGGTGATCAGCTGATTTCGTTCACTGGCCCGGGCGCGGCGCGGATCAGCCAGATCCGCGCGGACGTGGATGATGCCGAGGACATCTAGGCGGTAGCGCCGGGCCATGCCCGGTGAGCGCAGCGGCATCGGCGTGCCGACCAACGGTCGGCATCCGCCCCATCTCGCCCCCACAACCTGACGGCACCCAGCGCTACGCCATTAAACGAAAAACGCCGCCCTTGAGGGGCGGCGTCGGCTAGGTTACTTGACCACGCGCAGGTTCGGGCGCCCCTTCGGCGGCGGGTTGGCCGGCGGCGTATCGTCCGGCGGCGTGTCCTCGTCGTGCAGCAGTTCGTCGCTGGTCGGCGCGGTCTCGGCGCCGGGAATGTCATCCGGCAACGCCATGCCCTGCCCGGTCTCGCGGGCGTAGACGGCCAGCACGGCACTGATCGGCACCTGCACCGGATAGCTGGTGCCAGAGAAGCGCGCCGAGAAGCTCACCATCTCGTTGTCGATCATCAGCCGCACGACGGCGCGCTCGGCGATGTTGAGCACGACCCGGCCATCCTTGACCGCCGAAGGCGGGACCTGCACGCCGGGGACGCCGGCGTCGACCAGGATGTGCGGGGTCAGCTGGTTGTCGTTGATCCATTCCACCAGCGCCCGCAGCAGGTACGGGCGGTGGCTGGTCATGTGGAAGAAGTCTTCGGTCATGCGTGAAGTGTACGCGCCCGGCGCCCTGCCGGGGCAGATCGCCTGCACGCCGGTCGGCGTGCAGACGGGTAATCCCGCACGGGATCAGACCGGCAGATCGCGCAGTTTCTTTTCCTGATCGGTCAGGCTGCGGATGAAACCAGGGTGACGGAAGATGCGGTTGCCGTAGTCCTCGATCGCCTTGCCGTCCTTTGGCAGCGGCACATCCAGCGACTGCAGCCGCCAGATGATCGGGGCCATCGCGCAGTCGGCAAGACTCATTTCCGGGTTGAGGAAGAACTTGCTGGCCTTGAACAGTGGCAGCGAGGCCGTCAGCAGTTCTTTCAGGCGCTTGCGCCCCGCTTCGGCCTGGGTCTTGTTGCCCAGCTGGATGGCCTGCACCTGCGGCACCCAGTCGTGCTCGATGCGCAGCATGGCCAACCGGATGCGGGCACGCGACAACGGATCAACCGGCATCAGCGGCGGATGCGGATAGCGCTCATCGAGGTATTCGCTGACCACCGACGCCGCGTACAGCACCAGCTCGCGCTCGACCAGGGTCGGCACCGAGTGGTACGGATTGAGGTCGATCAGGTCTTCGGGCGGGTTCTGCGGATCGACCGGAACGAAGTCGAAGCTCACACCCTTGGCCGCCAGGACCAGGCGTACACGGTGGCACAGTACATCGTCGTTCGAGGAAAACAGCGTCAGTGTATTGCGCATGCGTACGCTCGCCGCCATCAAAGGCTCTCCCACGACAGGAGACCGCCTGCCGCATCGGCGCCGCCGGCACCGTGCCAGCGATCGACTCCTCCCCGAGTGTGCAACCGACCATCACAAAAGCCAATAGGCCCGTGCGATGGTCGGCGGCAGATTCAGTGAACGTCCTTCCAGTATTCCTTCTTCAGCAGGTACAGCAGGAAGGTCAGCAGGGCCAGGAACAGGATCACCCAGACACCGAGCTGCTGCCGCTTCAGCGCGGCCGGCTCGCCGGCGTATTCAAGGAAGTTGGTGATGTCGCGCACGGCCTGGTCGTACTGTCCGGCATCGACGTTGCCTGGCGTTTCCAGGCGCAGGCCGGTCACCGGCGGGTCCATGCCCGGCGCCTCCGGCTTGCCATGCACGGCATGCTGCAGGCCCTGCATTTCCCACAGCGGGTTGGGCATGGACGCGTTGGCGAACAGCGCGTTGTTCCAGCCCAGCGGCCGGCTGCTGTCCAGGTAGAACGACTTGAGGTAGGTGTAGACCCAGTCACTACCGCGCACGCGCGCGATCAGGCTGAGGTCCGGCGGCATCTTGCCGAACCACTTCTCGGCATTCTCCTTGGGCATCGCCACCGGAATCGGGTCACCGATCGCCGAGCCGGTGAAGTTGAGGTTGTTCATCACCTCTTCCTCGGTCAGGCCCAGGTCCTGCGCCATCCGCGAATAGCGCAGGTACTTCAGCGCATGGCAGCCGGAGCAGTAGTTCATGTACAGCTGCGCGCCGCGCTGCAGCGATGCGCGGTCACCAAGGTCGTTGCCGGCCTGCAGCAGTTTGGTGCCGCCTTCGGCGGCGGAGGCCAGGAAACTTCCCAGCATCAGGGTGGCCGCCAGGGCCAGCCGGACCATCCAGCGCTCAGTCATGGGTGGTCACCCTCTCCGGTACCGGCTTGGTCTTGTCCAAGCGTGTCCATAGCGGCATGGTGATGAAGAACGCGAAATACAGGAAGGTCAGCACCCGCCCGATGTAGGTCTCATGCGCGTCGGTGCCCGGGCCGGAGCCGATCACGCCGAGCCAGACGAAGCACACCGCGAATACGCCCAGCAGCACCTTCGAGAGCACGCCGCGGTAGCGGTAGGACTTCACCCGCGCGCGGTCCAGCCAGGGCACCAGGAACAGGATGGCGATGGCCGAAAACATCACCAGCACGCCACCCAGCTTGTTCGGCACCACCCGCAACATCGCGTAGTACGGGGTGTAGTACCAGACCGGCTTGATGTGCTCCGGGGTCACCAGGCGGTTGGCCTCGGTGAAGTTGTCGTGCTCCAGGAACAGGCCACCGAATGCAGGTGCGAAGAAGATGATGAAAGCCGCGATGATCAGCAGGAAGCCGGCGCCGACACCGTCCTTGAGCGTGTAGTACGGGTGGAACGGGATGCCGTCGGCCGGTGCGTTCGGCGACCAGCGGTTGCCCTTCGGCCCCTTCTTGATCTCCACCCCGTCCGGGTTGTTCGACCCCACTTCATGCAGCGCGCCCAGGTGCAGCACCACCAGCAACAGCAGCACCAGCGGCAAGGCGATGACATGCAGTGCGAAGAAGCGGTTGAGCGTGGCATCACTGGGCAGGTAGTCGCCCATGATCCATTCGGTCAGGCCGTTGCCGATCACCGGGATGGCGCCGAACAGCGAGATGATCACCTTGGCGCCCCAGAACGACATCTGGCCCCACGGCAGCACGTAGCCCATGAAGGCTTCGGCCATCAGCACCAGGTAGATCAGCATGCCGAGGATCCACACCAGCTCGCGCGGCTTCTGGTAACTGCCGTACAGCAGGCCGCGGAACATGTGCAGGTAGACCACGATGAAGAACAGCGAGGCCCCGGTGGAGTGCATGTAGCGGATCAGCCAGCCCCACTCCACGTCCCGCATGATGTATTCGATGGAGCCGAACGCCTCGGCGGCGTTGGTCTTGTAGTGCATCGTCAGGAAGATGCCGGTGACGATCTGGTTGACCAGCACCAGCAGCGCCAGCGAACCGAAGTAGTACCAGATGTTGAAGTTCTTCGGCGCGTAGTACTCGCTGACGTGCTTGCGGTACACCGGCATCAGGCCCGGTGCCCGGGCATTGACCCAGTCGGCCACGCCGCTGGCGGTACGGCTGAGGATATTGGCCATCAGGCAGCCCCCTGCGGATCGACACCGATGATGATGGTGTTGTCGTCCTGGTAGTGGTGCGCGGGCACCTTCAGGTTGATCGGCGCCGGCACGTCCTTGAAGACACGGCCGGACATGTCGAAGCGCGACTTGTGGCAGGGGCAGAAGTAGCCGCCCTTCCACTGCGGGTCGTAGGGTTCAGGCCGGATCTCGGCGACCATTTCCGGTGAGCAGCCCAGGTGCGTGCACAGGCCGACCAGCACGGAAATGTCCGGCTTGATCGAACGCAGCTCGGGGTTCTGCTTCAGCACGTAGTCCGGCTGCTGGTCCTTCTCACCGGACTCGGGGTCCTTGAGACGGCCATCCAGCCCATGCAGCGCGTCGAGGATGGCCTTGGACCGCTTGACGATCCAGATCGGCTGGCCACGCCATTCCACGATCAGGCGTTGGCCTTCCTGCAGCGCGCTGATGTCGGCCACCACAGGTGCACCGGCAAGCTTGGCCCGCGCACTGGGATTCCAGGATTTGATGAAAGGGACTGCGGTGAATCCGACGCCGACGGCGCCCACCACGGCTGTGGTGGCAGAAAGAAAACGCCGACGTCCGGTGTTGACTGGATCGTGTACCCCATCGTTTGCCATCCGGCACTCCGATATTGATTAGGTAGCTTTAAGGCTGCCAACGGTTCCGGTGGGGGCCAGAGCCGCATTGAATCATGGCCGAGTGTAGCGGAACCGTCGCGCGCCACACAACGCATTGCAACAACATTGATTGCGGGGTTGCCGGCCAGCGGCCGGCACTACCTTTCAAATGAGTGCCGACCAACGGTCGGCACCCACCCGTTAACGGCACCTACTGGTGACTCAGGGCGGTGCGGTAACGCTCGGCCAGCTGGCCGACCCGGCGCACGTAGTACTGGGTTTCGCTGTAAGGCGGCACGCCACCGTGGCGGTCGACCGCACCTTCGCCGGCGTTGTAGCCGGCGGCGGCCAGGGTCAGGTCGCCATTGAAGCGTTTCAGCAGCCACGCAAGATACTGCACGCCGCCGCGGATGTTCTGCCCGGCATCGTAGGAATCACCGACCCCGAAGCGGGCGGCGGTGGGCGGCATCAGCTGCATCAGGCCCTGCGCACCCGCGCGGCTGAGCGCGGTCGGGTTGTAGGCCGACTCGGCATGGATGATCGCGCGCACCACCGCCTCGTCGACGCCGAACTCGCGTGCGGCCGAGGTGATCTCGCTCTGGAACGCGGTGGTGTTCAAGCGCACCGTGCCAAAGTCCACGCGCGGGTTGACCCCGCAGGCGTAGCAGCGCTCCATGAAGCTGTAGCGGATGGTGCGCACCGGGCCGAGATTGGCCACCTGGGTCGGCCGGGCGCTGGTGTAGTGGCGCACCCCATCCTTCATGAAGGAATAGACCTGCCCGCTGACCATGCGGCCGCCACGTGGGGTGGCCTGGGGCGCGGGAGCAGCTGCAGGTGCTGGCCCAGCCACGGCCGGTGCTGCCGCACTGGCCGCCACAGCGACCGGATTGCGCTCGATGCTGGCCACGGTGGCCGGAGACGGTTTCGGCGCGGAAACCACCGGGCGCGGTGCCGGGCGGGTATCGCGGCTGTAGCTGATGGTGCTGCAGCGGGCCCCGGCTACACGCTTGCTGACATAACTGGTGACGCCGTCGGCACCCTGGCACTTGTACAGGCTGCCGGCGCTGGCCGGCGCAGCGGTCAGCGCAGCGATGATGATCGCCGTTGTCCCCAGTATCCCCTTCATGGCGGCGAGTGTCCCAGCTTCGCCGGAGCTTGCCAAGCGATGCGGCTCAGGCTGTGACCGGCGCCACAGCCAACACCTGCCCCAGCCCAGCCAGGCGCTGCGCCAGCTCGTCGCGCAGACCCGGTGGCGTGGTCCACAGCGCCACCGGCACGCGGTCCAGGCTGAGGATCTGCGCCAGCATCATGCCGCGGCTCTCGGCGCCCATGCGCAGCAGGCAATGGTCGGCGCCATCGGCCTCCAGCACGCCGCACCACGGCGGAATGCGCCCTTCCAGCTCGGCGCGGCTGCCGGCCAGGCGCAGGATCGCCTGCAGCGCGAACGGGGCCTGGCTGACTGCCTGCCGCACCATTACATCCGGCGGTGCCGGGGTGCGTCGGTGCATGCCCGGCTCGGAGCATTCGCGTACCGCGCCCATCCGGTCCACGCGCAGGGTGCGCCAGTCCTGGCGCCCCAGATCCCAGGCCAGCAGGTACCAGCGCCGACCGTAATTGACCAGATGCTGGGCCTCGACCTCGCGCTGGGTCACCGCGTCCTGCGCACTGCGGTACTCGAAGGCCAGCCGCGCCGCCTGCCGGCAATGCAGGGCCAGCCGGCCCAGCAGGCGTGCATCGGTTGACGGAAGATCGGACAGGGTAGCCGTCGCTGCATGCACCTCGCCCGCCTGCTGGCGACGGCGGGCCGGCACCAGCGGGTCGAGCTTGGACAGCAGCCCACGCGCGGTGTCGTCGATCCCGGCGACGGTGGCCGAGGCCGCACGCAGCGCGATGGCCAGGGTGGTCGCCTCCTCCTCGTCCAGCAGCATCGGCAACACCGGCGCGCCGGACCCCAGCTGGTAGCCGCCACCAACGCCGGCTGAGGCCTGTACCGGGTAACCCAGCTCGCGCAGGCGCTCGATGTCACGGCGGATGCTGCGCCGGTCCACACCCATGCGCTCGGCCAGTTCGGCCCCGGACCACTGGCGGCGGGCCTGCAGCAGGGCGATCAGGCGCAGCAGTCGATGGGCGGTATGGCGCATGAAGGATCGAGGACAGAAGTCGTCCGCAATAGTGCCCCAGGATGAGCTCCAGTTCACCACCCACCGCAAGGAGCAATGCCATGACATCCCGCCAGATCACCCTGTACCACGCCGCCCGTTCACGCTCGAGCGGCGCCGTGGCCCTGCTCGAAGCGCTGGGTGCCGACTACCGCATGCAGGTGCTGGACCTGAAGGCCGGCGCCAACCTGGCCCCGGCCTACCTGGCCATCAACCCGATGGGCAAGGTGCCGGCCATCGTCCACAACGGCGCACTGGTGACCGAACAGGTGGCGATCTACCTGTACCTGGCCGACCTGTACCCGGAAGCCGGGCTGGCCCCGCCGATCGGCGACGCCCTGCGCGGCCCCTACCTGCGCTGGATGGCCTTCTACGGCGCCTGTTTCGAGCCGGCGATGATCGACAAGGCAATGCACCGCGAGCCGCCGCCGCGCCTGATGTCGCCCTACAACGACGCGGAGACGGTGCTGCAGGTGATCGAAGCCCAGCTGGCACAGGGGCCGTACCTGCTCGGCGAGACGATGAGCGCCGCCGACGTGCTGTGGGGCAATGCGCTGGCCTGGACCACCGCCTTCGGCCTGGTGCAGCCGGCGCCGGCCACGGCTGACTACATCGCGCGAATGAGTGCGATGACCGCCTTTGACCGTTCGCGTCAGATTGATGCGGAGCTGGCAGCGGCTTAAGCGCACCCGCCGGGCACGGCCCGGCGCTACCGAACGGGGCGGGATGGAGGTAGCGCGGGGCCATGCCCCGCGAGCGCGCAGCGCGGTGCCGTTGGCGTTGCACCGGGCGGACGCTCCGGGATGCGGGTAGAATTGCCCGCTTTCCCGCCACCCGAATGGATTAAGCGCCATGACCGGGACGCCAGACGTCTTTCCGCCCGCCACGCCGGGCGGTACCCCGCTCGTTGCCCTGCCCGCCGGTCCGCGCAAGCCCGACCAGGTGAAAGGCAAGCTGTACATCAAGACCCACGGTTGCCAGATGAACGAGTACGACTCGGCCAAGATGGCCGACGTGCTTGCCGCCAGCGATGGCCTGGAACTGACCGACAGCCCGGACGACGCCGACGTCATCCTGGTCAATACCTGCTCCATCCGCGAGAAGGCGCAGGAGAAGGTGTTCAGCCAGCTGGGCGTGTGGAAGAGCCTGAAGAACAAGGGCCGTGAAGTCATCATCGGCGTCGGCGGCTGCGTCGCCTCGCAGGAAGGCGAAGCGATCATCAAGCGCGCGCCGTTCGTCGACCTAGTGTTCGGCCCGCAGACCCTGCACCGCCTGCCGGAACTGATCCGCGCACGGCGCGAGCAGAAGCGTCCGCAGGTGGACATCAGCTTCCCCGAGATCGAGAAGTTCGACCGCCTTCCCGAGCCGCGCGCCGACGGTGCCTCGGCCTTCGTCTCGATCATGGAAGGCTGTTCCAAGTACTGCTCGTTCTGCGTGGTGCCTTACACCCGCGGCACCGAGGTCAGCCGCCCGTTCGAGGACGTGGTGGTGGAAGTGGCGCAGCTGGCCGCGCAGGGCGTGCGCGAGATCAACCTGCTCGGCCAGAACGTCAACGCCTACCGCGGCCCGTATGGCGACGGCGAATTCGCCGACCTCGGCCTGCTGATCCGCACCATCGCCGAGATCGATGGCGTCGGCCGCATCCGCTTCACCACCTCGCACCCGCTGGAGTTCAGCGATTCGCTGATCGATGCGTTCCGCGACGTCCCGCAGCTGGCCAATTTCCTGCACCTGCCGGTGCAGGCCGGCAGCGACCGCGTGCTGTCGGCGATGAAGCGCGGCTACACCGCACTGGAATTCAAGTCGAAGATCCGCAAGCTGCGCGCGGTGCGACCGGACATCTCGATCAGCTCGGACTTCATCGTCGGCTTCCCCGGCGAGACCGATGCCGACTTCGAGAAGACCATGAAGCTGATCGAGGACATCGGCTTCGACCACAGCTTCTCCTTCATCTATTCGCGTCGCCCGGGCACCCCGGCTGCGGACCTGGAGGACACGATCAGCGACGCCGAGAAGCACGCACGCCTGTCGCGTCTGCAGGAACGCATCAATGCGCATGCCGCCGGCATCTCCGAGAAGATGGTCGGCACCGTGCAGACCGTGCTGGTGGAAGGTCCTTCGCGCAAGAACCCGAACGAGCTGACCGGCAAGACCGAGAACATGCGTTCGGTGAACTTCCCGGCACCGGCGCGGCTGATCGGCCAGTTCGTGGACGTGGTAATAACCGAAGCGCTGACCAATTCGCTGCGCGCGCGCGTGGTGGCTGAATAAGGTGTGCCGACCGACGGTTGGCACCTACCGGAATTGATGCCGGCCGACGGTTGGCACCCACCGCGGTAGTTGTGGATGCCGACCGTTGGTCGGCAGGCCTTAATCCAGCCGCTTGCGGAAGCGCAGGATCGCCAGCGTCATCATCACCACGATGAAGGCCAGCAGCGCCAGCGCGTCGTGCCACAGCTCCCACGGCGAGGCGCCGCGCAGCATGATGCCGCGCACCAGGCGCAGGAAGTGGGTCAGCGGCAGCACTTCGGCCAGCCACTGCACCGGCCGTGGCATGCCGGCGAACGGGAACATGAAGCCCGACAACAGGATCGACGGCAGGAACAGGAACAGCGTCATCTGCATCGCCTGGAACTGCGAGCGCGCGCGCGTGGAGATCAGCAGGCCCAGCGCCAGGTTGGCCAGCACCAGCAGCACCGCGGCCAGATAGATGTCCAGCAGGCTGCCGCGGATCGGCACCTGGAACAGCCAGGTGCCCAGCACCAATACCAGCGTGGTCTGCAGCAGGCCGATGGCCGCATAGGGCAGCACCTTGCCGACCATCAGTTCGCTGCGTGACACCGGCGTGGCGATCAGCAGTTCCATGTTGCCGCGCTCGCGTTCGCGCACCACCGCCACGGCAGTGAACATCACCAGGGTCATGGTCAGGATCACCCCGATCAGGCCCGGCACGATGTTCACTGCCGAACGCCGCTGCGGGTTGTAGAAACTGGTCACACTGATCGGACCACCGGCGATGCTGCCTTCGCGTAGTGGCCGCGTGTTGCTGGTCGGTCGTGCCTCCAGCGGCACCTGCGCCAGCTGGATCGCCGCGCTCTGCACCACCGTGTCACTGCCGTCGACCAGCACCTGTACCGCTTCGCGTCCATCGAAGCGACGACGCTCAAAGTCGGCCGGCACCACGATGCCGACACTGATTTCGCCACGGCGCAGCGCCTGCATCAGTTGATCGGGCGTGTACGCCTCGCTGCGCGGCGTGATCACGCCGGTGGCGACCATGTCCTGCACCAGCGCGCGTGACGCCGCGCTGTTGGCCTGGTCGGCGACACCGGCGTTGAGATGGCGCAGATTGAGATTGATCGCATAGCCGAACAGCAGCAGCTGCATCACCGGAATGCCGATGATCATCGCCAGCGTGATGCGGTCACGGCGCAGCTGCCGCAGTTCCTTGAGCATGATCGCCCACAGCCGGCGCAGGTTCATGCCGCCGGCTCCCGGCCGCGGCCGCGGGTGGCGGCCACGAAGACGTCTTCCAGGTTCGGCGCCACCGGCTCAATGCTGGCCTGCGGATCGGCACCGGCCAGTGCATGGCGCAGCTCAGCGACATCTGCCATCTCCTCACTGCACAGTACGCGCAGCTGAGTGCCGATCTGCGCCACGCTCAGCACGCCAGGCAATGCGGCCAGCGCGCGGCTGGCCTGGCGCGGCTGCGTCGAGGTGACCTGCAACGTGCGGCCTTGCAGCTGTGCACACAGCTGGTCCGGCGTGCCGTCGGCCACCAGTGCGCCACGGTCGAGGATCGCCAGCCGGTGGCAACGCTCGGCTTCGTCCATGTAGTGGGTCGACACCAGCACCGTAGTGCCCGCGTCAGCCAGCTCGAACAGGGCCTCCCAGAAGTCGCGGCGCGATTCCGGATCGACCGCACTGGTCGGCTCGTCCAGGAACAGCAGTTCCGGCCCATGTATCACCGCACCGGCCAGCGCCAGGCGCTGCTTCTGCCCACCACTGAGGGTGCCGGCCAACTGCGGCTGCCGGTCCTGCAGGCGGTACTGCTGCAGCAGCGCTTCGATCCGCTGCCGCGCCTGCGCACGTGGCAGGTCCTGGATGGCGGCGAGGAATTCCAGGTTCTCGCGCACCGACAGGTCTTCGTACAGCGAAAAGCGCTGGGTCATGTAGCCGATGCGCCGGCGCAGCGCCTCTGCCTGCTCCGGCACCGCCAGGCCCAGCACCTCGATCTGCCCGGCGCTGGGTTCCAGCAGGCCGCACAGCATGCGGATGGTGGTCGACTTGCCAGAGCCGTTCGGGCCCAGGAAGCCGTAGACCTGGCCGCGCGGCACGGTCAGGTCGACGTTGTCCACGGCCAGAAGTTCGCCGAAGCGACGCGTCAGCCCTCGTGCGCGGACCGCGATGTCCTCACTGGTGTTCAGAAGCGCACCTGCACCGGCAACCCGGCCGGGAGCTTGCGCATGTCTGCAGCCTCGTCCACTTCGATCTCGGCCAGATAGCTCAAGCGCGCGACGTCGTCGCCGGTCAGTGCGTAGTACGGCGTGAACGAGGGCTCGCTGCGGATCGAACGCACGCGCCCTTTCAGCACGGTGCCGCCCCCTTCCAACTGCACCTGTGCGGCCTGCCCAACGGTGACCTGCAGGCGCAGCGGCTGCGGCAGGTAGACACGCGCGTAGGGACGCTCGCCGACCAGCATCACCGCCAGCGGTGCGCCGATGGGGGCCTGGTCACCCTGCCGGTACGGCAAGGCATCGACCACGCCATCGCGTGGCGCGCGCAGCTGCAGCTTCTGCAGGTTGACCCCCTGCACTACCTGTTGCGCCTGTGCGGCTTCGGCGGCGGCCTGGCCCTGGGCGATGTCCTGCGCGCGGCTGCCGTGCACCAGCTCCAGCCAGGCCTGCTCGGCAGCACGCACGCTGGCCTCGGCATTGCCGGCGGCGGCGCGCGCGCGATCCAGTTCGGCGGCGGCGATCAGGCGCTGCTGCGCCAATGGCTGCACCCGGCGGTAGTAGGCACTGGCCTCGGCCGCCTGTGCGCGCAATGCGGTCAGCTGTGCCTGTGCCTGCGCGATCTGCTCCTGGCGCGGCCCGATCTTCAGTTCTTCCAGTTGCGCCTGCGCTCGCGCCGTGTCGGCCTGAGCGGCAGCGAACTGCGCGTCGCCGCGGGCCGGGTCGAGCTGCATCAGCACCGCGCCGGCCTTGACCTGCTGGCCTTCGTGCACGTCCACCGTGGCGATTACTTCGGCTGCCGGCGCCGGCACCGTGATCCGGTCCCATTCCAGCGTGCCCAGTGCGGTGGGCGGTGCCTGCCCACACCCTGCCAGCAGACCGACGCCTACCAGCCCAAATCGACGCATGCCATTGCCCATATCCGTGCCAGCCCCTCCTGCGACGGCGCTACGGTGCCATGTGCCCCGTGCACCCACAATGATCCCGATCAGCCCTGGCGGTTTTTTCACCACGGCGTGGCGAAGCCCTTGCGACAAGGGTCTGAACCACCTATCCACAGGTTGATTCAGCATCATTCCACAGCGGGTGTGGAAAACCGGCTCGGCACGGTCCCGTTGCTCGCCTGGCAGTGGAACCTGCGCTGCCATCACGATGAATCCCGGAGTGCATGGCGGAACGCTGCGATGTGCCCTCCTCACGACGCGCCCGTCCTGTCGATGCGGGAGCCCTTACGGCCGTGACGATTTTTTCACCAGCTTCTCATGAGGCTTGTGGCACAAGCACTGCAGAGGTCTATCCACAGGTTTCCTCAGCTCCCGTCCACACCGGGTGTGGAAAACGCTGTATCGCCCTCCTTCTGGCCGTGCGCCCCGTGCGCGCGCTACCCTTGTCCTCCCTGAATACACTGCGGTGGAAGGCTTCCGCCCCACCCAAGGCAATGAAAAGCATCGATCATCGAGACTTCACCCTGTCGCCGGAAGACAACGAGCGATTGGCCAACCTGTGCGGCCCCTTCGATGGCCACCTGCGCCAGATCGAGCTGAAGCTCGGCGTGGAGATCGCCAACCGTGGCTTCGTGTTCCGCATCAGCGGGCCGAACGAGGCCATCGTCGAGGCGCAGAAGCTGGTCGAGGCGTTGTATGCCGAAGCCGGCGAGACCACCTTCGACAACCACGCCATCCATCTGCGCCTGGCACAGGCCAATGTCGAACAGATCGCAGAGCGCTCCTACGAAGCACAGGACGTGGCGATCAAGGTCAAGCGCGGCACGGTGCGCGGACGCGGTGCCAACCAGAGCCGCTACCTGCACCAGATCGCCAGCCACGACATCAACTTCGGTATCGGTCCGGCCGGCACCGGCAAGACCTTCTTGGCCGTGGCCAGCGCGGTCGAAGCTCTGAATGAATCGAGGGTGCAGCGCCTGATCCTGGTGCGCCCGGCGGTGGAAGCCGGCGAGAAGCTGGGCTTCCTGCCCGGCGACCTCAGCCAGAAGGTCGACCCCTACCTGCGACCGCTGTACGACGCCCTGTACGAGATGATGGGTGTGGAAAAGGTGGTGAAGCTGCTCGAGCGCAACGTCATCGAGATCGCACCGCTGGCCTATATGCGGGGCCGCACGCTCAACGATGCATTCGTGATCCTGGACGAAGCACAGAACACCACCATCGAGCAGATGAAGATGTTCCTGACCCGCCTGGGCTATGGCTCCACCGCGGTGGTCACCGGTGACCTGACCCAGACCGATCTGCCCAAGCATGTGAAGTCCGGCCTTCGCGATGCCATCGATGTGCTGCGCGAGGTCGAGGGCGTGAGCTTCACCTTCTTCGAATCCCGCGACGTGGTCCGTCATCCGCTGGTGGCGCGTATCGTCAGTGCCTACGACCGCCGCGACCTGCATCAGATCCAACCTGGAGCGACTCCATGACCCGTGGTCCCGTGCGACTGGACGTCGCCGTCAGTTATGCCCTGCCGCGTGCCGGCCTGCCGGCGGCCGTCAGCTTCCGCAAGTGGGTGGCCGCTGCGCTGAAGGGCCGCATCCGCGAGGCCGACCTGGCCATCCGCGTGGTCGATGCCAAGGAAGGGCAGTCGCTGAACCGCCATTACCGTGGCAAGGACTACGCCACCAACGTGCTCAGCTTCCCGGCCGACGTGCCCGAAGGCCTGCCCAAGGGCGTGAAGTTCCCGCTGCTGGGTGACCTGGTGATCTGTGCACCGGTGGTGGCCCGCGAGGCCGACGAACAGGGCAAGGCGCTCAACGCGCACTACGCGCACCTGACCGTGCACGGCGTGCTGCACCTGCTCGGCTGGGACCACGAGGACGACAAGGAAGCCGAGGCGATGGAACAGCTGGAGCGCGAGATCCTGGCCGAGCTCGGCATCGCTGACCCGTACGCTGGCGAGCGCTGAGCGGGACACGCCCGTCGCCAAGAATCACGAGAGGAACAAGGATGACCTCGGGAAACGGCTCAATGATGTTTGTGATCGGCGCCACCTTGTTCGCCATGCTGCTGGTGCTGGGCGCGTATGCCGTGCGCTGCATCAGCACCCGCGATCCCGCCGGCAGGCACTGGCTGCCGCGCAGCCTGGCCCTGCTCTCGCCCGTGTGCCTGCTGGCCGGGCTGGCGATCGGCATGATCGGCCCGCACCTCAGCGGACGGTTGGAACCGGCCCATCTCCCCGGTCTGCTTGAAACGTCGATGGTGCTGACGCTGGTGGGTGCACTGACCCTTCCGGTCCTGTGGCGGATGATCCTGCACCGCCGCCTGGGCCGCTCCGTGAACGCGCTCCCGTTCTTCCATGCCAGCCGCACCTCTCTGCTGGTGCTGTTCGTGCTGGCCGCGATCTACACGAACGTGGCCAGGACAGCCGCAGCGGAACTGATGCCCTGGCTGACCAGCCAGGGCCTGTGGCCGGCCGTGGCACGCATCGCAGGGCAATCGATGCAGATCGCCATGCTTGCGGTCGTGCTGACCCTGTCGCTGATGGTCGTACGGCGGGCGATGATCGGTTTCCTGCGCCTTCTCACCTGGCCGTTCAGGCGCTCGCCGGAGCTATGATGGCGGCCCCCGCCTGCGGAAACCGCTCGTGTCACTGCGCTGCTGCCTGCCCCTGCTGTGTGTCCTTGCGGTCCCGTCGGCCTTCGCCTCCAGCCTGGACCTGCCGGCCCTGATCGAATGTCGCCAGGGCGTGGCCGAGCAGGCCGCGCTGGCGCCGCTGCTGGCCGATCCGCTGAAGGCCGTGGCCCAGGGCCTGCAGCCGCTGCCGCAGGGCAACCAGTTCATGAGCGAGTTCCGGCTGGCCAGCCCGATCACCGTCTTCGGCCAACAGACCGAGCGGGTGGCGGTGGCCGGCGCCAGCATCATGGCGGTGCTCGACCAGGCCGACCCACGCCCGCTGGCCAAACGGCTGGAATTGGAGACCGGCTACGACCAGGACGGCAAGTTCATGGCCGGGCGCGAGCTGGTCAGCCGCGACGTGACCGACCCGAAGACCGGCGAGGCGCAGATCGAGTCGATCATCCTCAGCATCTCCACCGTGGCCTCCCACCCCGGCAAGACCTTGGCCGGCTGCACCTACAGCCTGGACCTGCCCGAGGATGAGCCGGCCCCGGCCGCCCCAACCCCGGCCACCGGCAGTCACTGACAGGCCGCCACATCCTGCTAGACTTGGGTCAACGCCCGGCCTGCCGGGTGCCTTTTTTCCAGAGATGTCAGAAGACGACAGTAGTAGCTCCCCTGCGGAGCACAGTGAAAAGAAGCGCGGCTGGCTTGAACGCCTGACCTCCGCCTTCTCCGGCGAACCCCATACCCGCGACGAGCTGGTCGCTGTCCTGCACACCGCGCAGGAAGAGGGTCTGATCGCCGCCGATACCCTGAAGATGATGGAAGGCGCCATTTCGGTGGCCGAGCTGACCGTGGGCGACGTGATGATCTCGCGTTCGCAGATGGTCTCGCTGCCGGTCGAAGCGCCCTTCCTGGAACTGATGAAGCAGGTGGTCGAATCCGGCCATTCGCGCTTCCCGGTGCACGGCGAGAACAAGGACGACATCCTTGGCATCCTGCTGGCCAAGGATCTGCTGCGCGGCGTGGTTGCCGACAACGGCCCGGCCAACGTGCGCGAGCTGCTGCGCCCGGCGGTGCTGATCCCGGAAGCGAAGAAGCTCAACGTGCTGCTGAAGGAGTTCCGCCTGTCGCGCAACCACATGGCCATCGTGGTCGACGAGTACGGCGGTGTCGCCGGGCTGGTCACCATCGAGGACGTGCTGGAACAGATCGTCGGCGACATCGACGACGAGCATGACGAGGCTGAAGATCCCTCGGCGCAGATCGCCATCCAGTCCGACGGCCAGTACGTGGTCGACGCGCTGACCCCGATCGGCGACTTCAACGAGCGCTTCGGTGCCACCTTCTCCGACGAGGACTACGACACCATCGGTGGCCTGGTCACCGAGGCCGTGGGCCATCTGCCGGAAGTCGGTGACGAGCTGGCGCTGGACCGTTTCATGTTCCGCGTGGCCCGCGCCGATGCGCGCCGGGTGCAGGCCTTCCACGTGACCGTGCTGCCGCCGGACGCACAGGACGACGCTTGAAGCGCCGCGGCCTGATCCTCATGGTGTGGCTGGTACTGTGCGTGCTGGCCATGGCCCTGCCGCTGGCCGCCTTCGCGCAGCCGGTGGCAGCCACACCTGCCGTACCCGCGACCAACGCTGAAGCCCCTGCCCCGCGCATCGGCGTGGTGACCATGCAGCCGGGCACCGTGTTCTTCGAACGCTTCGGTCACGATGCCATCGTCGTGCTCGATCCGGTGAGCGGTGAGGCAACCTCGTACAACTTCGGCTACTTCGATCCGTCCGAGGACGATTTCATCAGCCGCTTCGCACGCGGCGACATGATGTATTACCTGGTGGCGCTGCCGTTGCAGCAGGACCTGTCGTACTACGACGAGACCGGCCGCGGTGCCAGCGTGCAGTGGCTGGACCTGCGCCCGGACCAGGCACGTTCGCTGGCCGCCGACCTGGCCGAGCGGGCCAAGCCTGAAAACGCGCGCTACCACTACGATTACTACACCGCCAACTGCGCCACGATGGTGCGCGACACGCTGGACAAGGCATTGGGTGGCGGCCTGCAGTCGCAGCTGTCGGGGCGCTCGCGCGGCAACACCTACCGCAGTGAATCGGTCCGCCTGGCGTCGCCGGCACCGTGGATGTGGCTGGGCTTCGATGTCGGCCTCGGGCCGTTCGCCGACCAGCCGCTGTCGCGCTGGCAGGAAGCCTTCGTGCCGATGCGCCTGGCCGATGCGCTGCGCCAGGCACGCAACAGCGATGGCCGTCCGCTGGTGCAGTCCGAGCAGGAACTGCTGCCGCACCGTATCGATCCGGAGCCGAAGGAATTCGCGCGCCGCTGGTGGCCGTGGCTGCTGCTCGGGCTGATCGTGGCCGGCGGCGTGCTGGCGCTGCGCAACCGCCCGCGCCTGCTGGCCGGGCTGGCCCTGCCGTTCTGGCTGCTGTGCGCCCTGTTTGGTGGCGTGCTGGTGTTCCTGTGGGGCTTCAGCATCCACTACGCCGCATGGGCCAACCGCAACCTGCTGTTGCTCTCGCCGCTGGCGGTGCTGCTGCTGCCGGGTGCAATCGCCCTGCTGCGCCGGCGCGTGCCGGGCCGCATGTTCAGGATCGTGCTGTGGCTGCTGGCGGTACAGGCGGTGGCCGCGCTGGTACTGCACTGGCTGAGCCTGCAGGCACAGTACAACGTGCAGTGGATCGTGCTGCTGCTGCCGGTGCATGTGGCGCTGGCGTGGGTACTGGGGCGCCATCCTCACTTGTCCAAGACACAGCCCTGACGCACGATGGCGGGCATGTCATTGCCCGCCTCTGCTGCCGCGCCCGCCTCGGCCAACCCCGCCTGCGTCATCAACTGCGTCCACTACGATGACGAGGGCAAACGCCACGACATCACCCTGGACGCCATCAGCGATGTCATTGCCAGTGGCAACGGCTTCGTCTGGGTCGGCCTGTACGACCCCGACGACGATGTGCTGTTGAAACTGCAGGAAGAGTTCTGCCTGCACGACCTGGCCATCGAGGATGCGCGCAACGCGCACCAGCGGCCCAAGGTCGAGACCTACGGCAATTCCATGTTCGTGGTGGTGACCACCGCGCAGATGGTCGACGAGCGCATCCAGTACGGCGAAACCCATGCCTTCCTCGGCCCGCGCTTCCTGGTGACGGTACGCCATGGCGCTTCGCTGTCCTATGCCCCGGTGCGTGCGCGGGTGGAACGCGAGCCGCAGCTGCTGAAGATGGGCCCGTCGTACTGCCTGTACGCGGTGACCGACTTCGTGGTCGACAACTACCTGCCCATCGTGCACCGCTTCCGCGACACCCTGGACCTGCTGGAAAAGGACATCTTCGCCGACACCTACAAGCGCAGCACGGTGGTGCGGCTGTACGAGCTCAAGCGCGAACTGAACAAGATGCGGATGGCGGTGGCGCCGCTGCAGGATGTACTGGCACAGCTGCGGCGCTACCAGGGTGAGCTGGTGCCGGACGAAGTGAAGCTGTACGTGCGCGATGTGCACGACCATGCGGTACGCATCAGCGATGTGATCGACACGCTGCGCGAGATGCTGGGCACCGCACTGAGCGTGAACCTGTCGCTGGTGACGCTGGCGCAGGGCGAGACGGTGAAGCGGCTGGGTGCATGGGCCGCGCTGCTGGCGGCGCCGACGCTGATCACCAGCTGGTACGGCATGAACTTCAGCCACATGCCGGAGTTGAGCGAGCCGTGGTCCTACCCGCTGATGATCGTGGGCGTGGGTGGCGTGTGCGTGGGGCTGTACCGGTTGTTCAAGCGCGCGAAGTGGTTGTAGGGCGTATCGACCAACGGTCGATACCCACCAGGCACGGGGGACGTCGATACCCACCAAACCGGTAGGCCACGACCGTTGGTCGTGGCAGAAACACCTGGTAGTGCCGGCCGCTGGCCGGCAACCAGGCAATGCCGGCCAGCGGCCGGCACTACCGTTGGGCATCAGGCCACGTAGACGGTCTTGATGTTCATGAATTCATGGATGCCGTGGTCGGCCAGCTCCCGGCCGAAACCGGACTGTTTGCTGCCGCCGAACGGAAGCCGCGCGTCGCTCTTGACGATGGCGTTGACGAACGCGGCACCGCATTCCATGCGCTGGGCGAAACGTTCGCCGCGCACCGGATCGCGCGTCCACACGCTGCCGCCCAGGCCGAAGCGGGTGTCGTTGGCCACGCGCAGTGCCTCGGCCTCATCCTTGACACGGATCACCGCAGCCACCGGCCCGAACAGCTCCTCGTCGTAGGCCGGCATGCCCGGGCCGACCTGATCGAGCACGGTGGCCGGATAGCCGGCATGTGTACCCGCAATCGGCTCACCACCCAGCAGTACCCGCGCGCCCTTGGCCACGCTGGCCTGCACCTGCTTGTGCAGTTCGTCGCGCAGGTCCGCGCGCGCCATCGGCGCCAGCGTGGTGCCACGCTCGTCGGGATCACCGTACTGCCGCTCGCCCGCCGCTTCAACGAAACGACGTGTGAACTCATCGGCCACCGCATCGACCACGATGAAGCGCTTGGCCGCGATGCAGGTCTGCCCGCTGTTGTCGAAGCGCGACTTCACCGCCGCCGCCACAGTCTTGTCGAGGTCGGCATCGTCGAGCACCACGAAGGCATCGCTGCCACCCAGCTCCATCACCGACTTCTTCAGCTGGCTGCCCGCGTTGGATGCGATCGAGCGCCCTGCCCGTTCGCTGCCGGTCAGGGTCACTGCCTTCACCCGTGCATCGCGCAGCACGTCAGCCGCCTGGTCGTTGTCGATGTGCAGTACATCGAACACGCCGTCCGGCAGGCCACCGTCACGGCATACCGCCAGGATCAGGTCGGCACACTGGGGCACATTGCTGGCGTGCTTGAGCAGGGCCACGTTGCCAGCCATGAAGGCTGGCGCGAGGAAACGGAACACCTGCCAGATCGGGAAATTCCACGGCATCACCGCGAACACGCAGCCGATCGGCTCGTAGCGCACATAGCTGCGCTGGGCTTCGGTGTCGATCAGCTGCGGCTTGAGATAGTCGGCAGCATGGTCGGCGTAGTACTCGCAGGCCGCCGCGCACTTGTCGACCTCGGCCAACGCCTCTGCCTTGAGCTTGCCCATCTCGTGGGTCATCGCCTGCTGCAGATCATCGCGGCGCGCACGCAGTTGACCAGCGATCTGCTTGAGGATCGCCCCCCGCTCCTGCAGCGAGCGCTCGGCCCAGCCGGGGAAGGCATCGGCAGCAGCCTGCAGGCGCTGCTCGATGTCGGCAGCACCCATCAGTTCATGGCGGTAGGTCACCTGGCCGGTGGCCGGGTCGACAATCTCGACGGTCATGGGGGATCTCCATCTGGTAGACCCCCATTGTGCGCCGCCGGCCGTGAGCCGGATGTTGCCGACGCTGTCGACAAACCGTGTGCTCAGCCGTTGTCCTGGCGTGCCAGTTGCAGGTCGCGCTGGCGCCGTTTCTCGGCACGCGCGTTGATGTACCAGCCGATCACCGCGGCGATCGACACCGCCGACACCAGCAGGGTGGCCAACGCGTTGATCTTCGGGCTGATGCCCATGCGCACCGAGGCGAACACCTTCATCGGCAGCGTGGTCGAGCCCGGCGTGGCGACGAAGCTGGCCACCACCACGTCATCCAGCGACAGGGTGAACGCCAGCAGCCAACCGGCCACCAGCGCCGGCGCGATGATCGGCAGGGTGATGCGCCCGAACACGGTCAGCCGGCTGGCGCCCAGGTCCATCGCGGCTTCTTCCAGCGACAGGTCCATTTCCTGCAGCCGCGAGGACACCACCACGGTGACGAAGCACAGGGTGAAGGTGACGTGGGCGATCCAGATGGTGGTCAGGCCGCGCGCCGGGAAGCCGGGAATCGCGCCCATCGAGGCCAGCAGCGCCATCAGCGAGAAGCCCAGGATCACATCCGGCATCACCAGCGGCGCGGTCACCAGCGCGCCGAACAGCGGCTTGCCACGGAAGCGCTTGAAGCGCGTCATCACCATTGCCGCCAGCGTGCCCAGCACGGTGGCGGTACAGGCGGTCCAGAACGCGACCACCAGGCTGGTCCACATCGCATCCATCAGCGCGCGGTCGGCGAACAGGTCGCTGTAGGCGCGGGTAGAGAACCCGGCCCAGACCATCGCCAGCCGCGAGCTGTTGAACGAATAGAACATCAACAACAGGATCGGCAGGTACAGGAAGGCGAAGCCGAGCAGCAGCACACCCAGCCCGAGGCCCTTTGCGCTACGCGGGCTCATGCCTGCTTCCCTTCCAGCAGGCGCTGCTGGGAACGGTTGAACAGCAGGATGGGCACCAGCAGCAACAGGATCATCGCCACCGCCATCGCCGAGGCACCCGGCCAGTTGCGGTTGTTGAAGAACTCGTTCCACAGCTGGCGGCCGACCATCAGCGTCTCCGAGCCACCCAGCATTTCCGGAATCACGAATTCGCCGATCGCAGGGATCATCACCAGCATGCAACCGGCGATGATGCCGGCCTTGGACAGCGGCAGGGTGATGCGCAGGAACGCCTGCCACGGCTTGGCACCAAGGTCGTAGGCGGCTTCCAGCAGGCGGTGGTCATGCTTGACCAGATTGGCGTACAGCGGCAGCACCATGAACGGCAGATAGCAGTAGACGATGCCGATGTAGGCGGCGGTCGGGGTGTCGATCAGCTGCAGCTTGGGCAGGCCCATGCTGGTCATCAGCGATTGCAGGCCAGTGAACTGCAGGAACTGGTCGAGCAGGCCGTTGCGGTCCAGGATCGCCTTCCACGCATACACGCGGATCAGGAACGAGGTCCACGACGGCAGCACCACCAGCATCATTGCCACGTTGCGCGCGGCCGGCGACAGGCGGGCGATGGCATAGGCCATCGGGTAGCCGATCAGCAGGGTCAGGAAAGTGGAGATGGCCGCGATCTTGATCGAACTCAGGAAGGCCTGCGCATAGATCGAGTCGCGGAACAGGGCCAGGTAGTTCTCGAGGTTGAGCTTGAGCGAGAACGCGCCGTCCACGTACTGCAGCAGCCAGGTGTACGGCGGCGAGCCGACCCGGCTGTGCGAGAAGCTGATCATCAGCACGATCAGGAACGGCACTGCGAAGAACAGCAGCAGCCACAGGTACGGAATGCCGATCACCGTGGCACGCAGCCCCGGCAGCCAGCGCTTCAGGCCGGCGACGCTCATGAGGTCAGCACCACGCCGTCGTTGTCGCGCCAATGCACCCACACTTCGTCGCCCCAGGTCAGGCCGTCACTGGCCCAGCGCTGCGAGTTGGCGAAGTTGGCCAGCACCTTGGCACCACTGGGCAGGCGCACGTGATAGACCGAATGGCTGCCGAAGTAGGCGATGTCCTCGATCACGCCCTGCGCCTTGTTGGTGTGCCCTTCCGGCTCGTCCTTGCCGATCATCACCTTCTCGGGGCGCAGCGCGAACGCGACCGGTTGCCCTTCATAGCAGGTGATGCCATGGGCGATGTAGATCGGCGCGGGGAACAGCGGCGTCCGCACGGTCACGTACTCGGGCAGGTCCTCGTCGATCACGCCGTCGAAGGAATTGACTGAACCGATGAAGCCCGCGACGAAGCGGTTGGCCGGCTGCTCGTAGACCTCGTCCGGCTTGCCGACCTGCTGGATCCAGCCGGCATCCATCACTGCGATGCGGGTGGCCATGGTCATCGCTTCTTCCTGGTCGTGGGTGACCATCACACAGGTCACGCCCGACGATTCGATGATGCTGACCAGTTCCAGCTGCATCTGCGAGCGCAGCTTCTTGTCCAGCGCGCCCATCGGCTCGTCCAGCAGCAGCAGCTTCGGCCCCTTGGCCAGCGACCGCGCCAGCGCCACGCGCTGCTGCTGGCCGCCGGACAGCTGGTGCGGCTTGCGCTTGCCCAGGTGGCCCATCTGCACCAGGTCCAGCATCTCGCCGACACGCTTGCTGATCGCCTCCTTTGCCATCCCGTCCTGCTTCAGGCCGAAGGCGATGTTCTGCTCGACCGTCATGTGCGGGAACAGCGCATAGGACTGGAACATCATATTGACCGGCCGCTGGTACGGCGGCAGCGCGTCCAGGCGCTGGCCATCGAGAGTGATGCTGCCCTTGGTGGGCGTCTCGAAGCCGCCGAGGCAGCGCAGCAGGGTCGATTTGCCACTGCCGGAGCCACCGAGCAGGGCAAAGATCTCGCCCTTGCGCACGTCCAGGTTGACGTCGTCGACGGCGACGAAACCGTCGAATTCCTTGCGCAGGTCACGAATGGAGAGATAGCCGGGCGCACCGGTCGTGTCGACGACGGTGGCTACCGGCTGGGCTTCAACGGGCATGGGGGCTCCGGGAGCGGGCGGTGGACAGCGGCCGCCATTCTAACGGCCGGGGGGCCCAGGGGATATGACGGCGGCAGGCGGAAGCGGCCGCTGGCCAGCCCCGGGGGCCCTAGGAGTGTCGGTTTTCCCCCGCCATGGTGGCCTGTCCGCGCAAAGGCCCGGGCTCCCCTGGACGACCCTGCGGTCGTCCCGGCCAGACACCACAGGCGACGCCTCGATCTGCAACGTTTTTCAGAACCGGATCTGTTGAAGGCCCGGGGCATTCCCCGCGCAATGGCCCGGATCAAGCACTTGCATGGACCCACCCTGGTGACTTCCCCGGACCGCCCCTCCCCTTTCCCGCCCCGCATGCCGGGCTCCCTGCCTGCAACGCTGCCGCTGGTCATCATCGGCGCCGGCCAGGCCGGGCTGTCCCTCAGCGCGCTCCTGCAGGAAGCCGGCGTCGAGCATCGCGTGCTGGAGGCCGAAACCGTGGGCGCCAGCTGGCAGCGGCGCTGGGATTCGTTCCAGACCAACACCGCCAACGCGACGATGGCCCTGCACGGCCATGCCTATGCGGGTGACGACCCGGAAGGTTTCATGGGGGCCCCGGAGGTGATCCGGCGGCTGCGCGACTATGCCGACGAACGTTCGTTGCCGATCAGCGAAGGTTGTGCGGTTCAGCGGGTCACGCCCGAATCGGGCGGCTATGCCATCGAAACCAGCCACGGATTGATCCGCGCTGGGGCGGTTGTGGTCGCCACCGGCGAGTACCGGCGCGCGCGGATGCCGCGGGTCCCGTTCGCGCCTGCGCGGGGTCTGACGGTGCTGCACTCCGGCGACTACCGCAGCCCCCGCCAGCTGCCCGACGGCGGCGTGCTGGTCATCGGTGGCGGCCAGTCCGGCGCGCAGATCGCCCAGGACCTGCGCGACAGCGGTCGCAGCGTGCACTGGTCACTGGCCCAGCGGCATTCGCATACCCGCCGGCTGCGCGGCAAGGACTCGATGACCTGGTGGGACATGGCCGGGCGTATCCACCAGCATGTGAGTGAAGCGGCCGCCGTCCTGGCCGGAGAACCGGATGCGCTGCGCAAGGCCCGTACCGCCGAATTCCCGCTGATTTCCGGCAAGGGGCGTGCCGGCCTGGGCAGCTCGATCAGCCTGCTGGCGATGCACCGCGCAGGCATCAGGCTGCTGGGTCGGTTGCAGGGCTTCGATGGAAACGTCGCCCGCTTCGCCGATGTGCGCCCGCAGCTGCGCACCGCGATCGAGGCGACACGGACCGAATATGCCTATCTCGATTCGCTGGCCAGCGCGTACTACGCCACGCGGCCCGAACCGCGCACCGACGATGCCCGCTACATTCCCGACGAGGTCTATCTGCATTGGGAGCCGGACGCCGCCCCGCGTGAACTGGATCTGCGGACGGAAGGCATCCGTTCGGTGGTGCTGGCCACCGGCTTCGTCGCCGAATGGCCGTGGCTCGACGTGCAGGGCGTGCTGGACGCACATGGCTATCCGCTCGGCGAGTTCGGCGTTTCACCGCATCCGGGGCTGTTCTTCATCGGCATGCACAACCTGCAGCGGATGAGTTCGTCGTTCCTGTGCAACGGCGGTCGCGATGCACGTGACCTGTTGCCGGCGATCCTGCGGCACCTTCGCCGGGGCGGCGGTGCCGCCTCCGGGAAGGGCTGAGGCCATCCGCCGGGCATGGCCCGGCGCTACCGCTGTCTTCCAGCGGGCAGGACCCTTTACCTGCCAGTCTTCACTTCGGTCCACAGCCGGGTGTAGAGCTTGTCGGTTTCCGGCGTGTTGATCGAATAGGTGAACATCTTCTCGGCCACGTCGGCCGGCGGGTAGATGGTCGGGTCGGTACGGATCGCCTCATCCACCAGCGGAGTCGCGGTCGGCACCGGGTTGGCGTAGTGGATGAAGTTGGTGTTGGCCGCGGCAACCTTCGGCTGCAGCAGGTAGTTGATGAAGGCGTATGCGGCTTCCGGATGCTTGGCATCCTTCGGGATCGCCAGCATGTCGAACCACTGCGGGGCGCCTTCCTTCGGGATCGAATAGGCCACGTGCACGCCGTTGCTGGCCTCCTCGGCGCGGTCGCGGGCCTGGATGATGTCACCCGACCAGCCGACCACCAGGCAGGTGCCGCCATTGGCCAGCGACCCCACGTACTGCGAGGAGTGGAAATTCTGCACGTAGGGGCGAATCGACTTCAGCAGGTCGGCCGCCTTCTGCAGCTCGGCCGGGTCACCGCTGTGCGGGTCCAGGCCCAGGTAATGCAGCGCGATCGGGATCATGTCCGCCGGCGTGTCCAGGATGGTCACGCCGCAGTCCTTCATCTTGCTGATGTTCTCCGGCTTGAACACCAGGTCCCAGCTGTTGGCGATGTCGGTGCTGCCGCCGAAGCGCTGCTTCAGCATCTCCACGTTGTAGCCGATGCCGGTGGTACCGATCATGTACGGCACGCCGTACTGGTTGCCCGGATCCTGGGTGGCGATGCGCTTCATCACCGCCGGATCGAGGTTGGCCAGGTTCGGGATCTTGCTCTTGTCCAGCGGCAGGAACACGCCGGCCTGGATCTGGCGACCGAAGAAGTTCAGGGTCGGCACCACCACGTCGTAGCCGCTGTTGCCGGCCAGCAGCTTGGTCTCGACCATCTCATCGCTGTCGAACACATCGTAGGTCACCTTGATCCCGCTCTCCTTCTCGAAGGTCGGAATGGTGTCCTCGGCGATGTAGTCGCTGTAGTTGTAGACGTTCAGGACCTGGCTGTCCTGCGCGCCACCATTGCCACCGCTGCAGGCGGCAAGCATGGCGGAGGCCAGGCCGAGCGTGAGGATACGCAGCTTCATCGGGTGCTCCAGAATGCGGGAAGGGGGGCCGGCGGGGCCGGCGACGGGTGCCAGCCTACCCCCCGGCGGCGGATTTTTCTATTCCAGATGCTCAGACGTTCAGCAGCAGGAACTCGCGCTCCCACGAACTGATGACACGGAAAAAGGTCTCGTATTCCTTGCGCTTGACCGAAATGTAGGCACGGCAGAAGCGCTCGCCCAGCAGGGCCTGCAGCTCGCTGCACTGCTCCAGCCCGTCCAGCGCTTCGCCCAGTGAGCGCGGCAGGTTGTAGCCCAGCTCCTTGGCGCTGCCGGTCACAGGGGCATCCGGTGCCAGCCGCTCGTGGATACCGAGAAGGCCACAGGCCAGGGTCGCAGCCATCGCCAGGTAAGGGTTGGCGTCAGAGCCAGCGAAGCGGCTCTCCACACGCATGTTCTCCGGCGTATCCAAGGGCACGCGCAGGCCGCAGGTGCGGTTGTCGAAGCCCCAGTGCACGTTGCTCGGCGAGACCTCGCCAAACACCAGCCGGCGGTAGGAATTCACGTTCGGCGCGAAGAACGCCATGGCCATCGGCACATACTTCTGCAGGCCGGCCAGGTAGTGCGCGAACAACGGGCTGAAATCTTCCCCGCCATGTTCGCCGGTGAAAACGTTCTGGCCATCGCTTATCCGCAGCAGGCTCTGGTGAATGTGCATGGCGCTGCCCGGCTCGTTCTCCATCGGCTTGGCCAGGAAGGTGGCATACACCCCGTGACGCATCGCCGATTCGCGCATGGTGCGCTTGAACAGGAACACCTGGTCGGCCAGGTCCATCGCATTGGCATGGGTGAAGTTGACTTCCAGCTGCGCCGCGCCGGACTCGTGGATGAGCGTATCCACGTCCAGCTTCATCGCATCACAGTAGTCGTACATCAGGTCGAGGATGGGGTCGAATTCGTTGACCGCATCGATCGAGTAGGACTGGCGAGCCGTTTCCGGCCGCCCCGAGCGACCGGCCGGCGGCAGCAGCGGGAAATCGGGATCGGTGTTCTTCTGCACCAGGAAGAACTCCAGCTCCGGCGCCACCACCGGGCGCAGGCCCAGCTCCGTGTAAGCGTCCAACACGCGTCGCAGCACGTTGCGCGGCGCCAGCTCGTGCGGCTCGCCGGTCTTGGTGTAGCAATCGTGGATGACCTGCGCGGTCGGATCGGTGGCCCACGGCACCATGCGCACGGTATCCGGGTCCGGACGCAGGATCATGTCCGAATCCGAAGGCGAGGTCAGGTCGTAGTAATCGTCCGGGAACTCGCCGGTTACGGTGGTCGCGAAAATGCCTTCCGGCAAGCGCGTGCCGTAATCATGAGAGAACTTGTCGGCGGGAATGATCTTGCCGCGCGCGTTGCCGGTGATGTCCGGCACCAGGCATTCGACCTCGGTGATGCGCCGCTCCTTCAGCCAGCGCAGCAGACTGCTTTCCTGCGGTGCGGGGGGCGTAGCCGTCTTGCGCGGGCGCGTTCGGGAACTCATCGGGAATCCAGTCGGTTCTGTTGGTGCTGCCGGCAAGCTTGGCCGAACGCACGGAAAATAGCGTGATAGAACGGCGCCTGCATGACACGCCACTCCGGGTGCCACTGTACGCCGAGCACGAAACGATGGTGCGGACTGCGTGCGGCCTCGATCAGGCCATCGTCGGCCCAGGCCTCGACCTGCAGGCCTTCGGCGAGGCGGGCGATGCCCTGCCCGTGCACCGAATTGACCTGCGCGCGATCGCTGCCCTGCCACGTGGCCAGCCAGCCATCGGCGGCCAGGGTGACTGCATGGGCCGGCCCGTACTGCACCTCCACCGGCGCCTGCGGGTCTTCGCGGTGGTCGGCCAGGCCTGGCACCGCATGCACCTGCGGATGCAGGCTGCCTCCGAGCGCGACATTCACTTCCTGGAAGCCGCGGCAGATCGCCAGCACTGGCAGATCCAGCGCCAGCGCCTCGTGCAGCAACGCAAAGGCATTGGCATCGCGCGCCGGGTCGTGCGGATTGCCTGGCCAGCTGCGGCCGCCCTCATAGTGCTGCGGTTCGATGTTGCTGACCGCGCCGGTCAACAGCAGGCCATCGAGCCCCTGCAGCCATTCGCCAGCCGGGAAAGGAGGCTGCAGGCTCGGCAACACAACCGGGGTCACCTCGGCCGCCTCGGCCAGCGCGCGCACGTACTTCTCGCCGGCCACCGCAAAGCGGTGATGGCCGAGCACGGTGCTGTCGGTGGGCAGGCCCACCCAGGGCAGGCGGCGCATGGGAAAACTCCTTGGCGTGCCGACACGTTACCCGTCGCCCGGCGAACGCGGCAAGTCGTCGCCGTCACACCATGGCCGTCACGCATCGGCGAAACTAAGCGCGTGAACGCTGATCGCCCTCCCCCGCTCCGCCCGTCCGTACTGCGCCCGCAAGGCCTGCGATGAGCGCCGCCTTCCCGCCCAGCTGGTACGCCGCCAGCTTGCCCGAGCCGCCCGCACTTCCCTCGCTGCAGGGGAATGTGCAGGCCGATGTCGCGGTACTTGGCGCCGGCTACACCGGCCTGACCGCCGCGCTGGAGCTGGCCGCGCGTGGACAGCGCGTAGTGGTGCTGGAAGCGCAGCGGATCGGTTGGGGCGCGTCCGGCCGCAACGGTGGCCAGGCGCTGGTCGGCTATGGCTGCGAGGTGGACGAGCTGGAGCGCCAGCTCGGCCGCGACGACGCGCGCCACCTGTTCGACTGGTCACGTGACGCGGTCGGGGCAATGCGCACGCGCATCGATCGCCACGGCATCGACTGCCATTGGGTGGAAGGCCATGCCAGCGTCGCCATCCGTGAACGGCATGAGCGTGAATTACTGGCCAACTGCGAGCACCTGCAGCGCCACTACGACTACCCGATGCAATGGTGGGACCGTGATGCCCTGCGCGCGCAGCTGGACAGCCCGCGCTACCGCGCCGCGATATTCGACCCGCTCAGCGCCCATCTGCATCCGCTGGCCTATGCACGCGGCCTGGCCGATGCGGCGCGCGCCGCTGGCGTGGTGGTCCACGAGAATTCCGCAGTGACCCGCGTACAGCGGGGACCACAGCCTTCCCTGCATACCGCTCAGGGCAGCGTGCGCGCTGCGCATCTGGTGGTGGCCGGTAACGCCTGGCTGCAGGGCCTGCTGCCCGAGCTGGAACGGCGGATCATGCCGGTTGGCACCTATATCGGCGCCAGCGAACCGCTGGGTGCTGAACGCGCCCGGGCGCTGATTGGCAACAATATGGCCGTGGCCGACACCGCTTGGGCACTGGATTACTTCCGTCTCAGCCACGACCACCGCCTGCTGTTTGGCGGCCGCGCCAGCTACTCGGCCCTGCCCCCACCCGGCCTGCGCGGCGTGATGCAGCGGCGCATGCACCAGGTGTTCCCGCAGCTGGCCGACGTGGCCCTGGACCAGGTCTGGGGCGGTTATGTGGACATCACCCGCAACCGCGCCCCGCACTGGGGCCGGCTGGATGGCAACCTGTACTTCGCACAGGGCTTCTCCGGCCATGGCGTGGCCTCCGCCGGGCTGGCCGGCGAGGTGATCGCCGCCGCCATTGCCGGCCAGAGTGAGCGCCTTGACGTGTTCCAGCGCCTGCGGCATGCCCCCTTCCCCGGCGGCCGGCTGCTGCGCACGCCGCTGCTGGTGGCGGCGATGTCCTGGTACAAGTTGCGGGATGCGTTGTGGTGAAGATTCTGCATCTCCACCTGTATTGAACGTTCTGACAAACGTACCGCAGCGCTGATCGTGCTGCACACGTCACAGAATTTCACGCAATATCTGTGATGGATGGCTGGACAATTTCCTAAATGCGCAGCTGTGCAATTGCATAATCGTTCGCAGACCGATACCGTCCTGAGAAACCGGGCCCCGCGGCGAATGGATGCTGACAGGGGACACGTAGGAGAGGGGGACGTGCGATTGGACTGGTGGAAAGAAGGATTGTTGCTGAAGGTGCGCATTCGTCCGGCTGGTCTGATGCTTGCCTTGCTTTATGCAGTTGCCTACTGGACAACCCGACAGCTGTCGCTGGATCAGTTCTATTTGCCAGCCGGCATCCGGGTGGCAGCCGTGCTGTTGTGCCCGCCGCGCCTGTGGCCCTACCTGCTGTTGGGCGAATATGCGTACTTTGCACAGTCCCGCGTGCCGATGATCGAGAAGTACGGTCTGACATGGGTCATTGTTGCATCCGCGTTCCTCATGCCAGCGGTGATGCTGATTGTGAAGCTGCAACGGCGACTGATGGCGGAGTCGCAGACGATCGGCCTCTTGTTGATTGCCGCCGCTTCCAGCGTCGTTATTACGCTGCTCAACCTGAGCTTTTCCCATCTGCTCTGGCCAACACCCCCTTCCACGCCCTTCCTGACCAATGCCGCGCGCTTCAGCGTGGGTGATTTCATCGGCATTCTGACGGTCGCCCCCATCGCCATGCTGTGGGCGCGACAGGACGTGGGGCAGGAGTGGAACGCACGGCGAAAGATTCCGATGCTGGCAGCCCTTTCATCGATGCTGCTGATCGGGATGGCAGCGACTCAACTGCCCACAGACTGGATTGCATTGAAGGCGACGTTCCTGCTGCTGTTGGCACTCCCAGCGGCCGCACTTACCTGCCTGTATGGCTGGAAGGGTGCTGCCCTTGCAGTGCCGGTGCTCAACATGGTCATCGGCCTGACCACGCCCAACACCCATCCAACCGCATTCGATCCCGCGGCCTTCATCACCCAGCAGATCATGGCGATCAGCGGCATCGTATTGCTGCTGCTCGGATCACGCATCACCCACTTCTACCATCGTTACCGGCTGCGCGAGATGGGGGAAAGGGACGCCATCCATCTTGCGAGGAGCTCGCAATTGGCCAGCGAGATGGAGCTGCGTGAACGTGCCCTGCACCTTCGCAAACTCGGCGACGGCATCGATACGTCGCTGGTTGAGCTGGCCGACTGGCTCAAGGCCCAGGGACACCACGCAGTGGCCAGCAGCCTCCTGCATACCTCGAATGTACATTCGCGGCTCTTTCGCGAACAGACCAGCATGGTCTATCCCTCGGGCCTGGAGCATCTTGGGCTTTACGTGGCCTTGCAGGCGGGTGGCATCCGTGAGTCATGGAAGCTGACGGAGCGCGTTCTCCGCCCGGACCTGAAAGGCGACCCCTGCAACCTGAGCGTGGAACTGCAGTTGGCCGCCTACCGGACACTGATTGATGCGGTCTCCATTCTTCTCAAGCATGAAGGTGGTCAGATTCGCATTCGTGCAAGATGCGGCGGAATGGGCTCCAAGCGCGGAATCCTCATGGTCGTATCACTGCTGGAACAGCGTAGGCGCCTTTCCCAGCAGACAACCATGGCAGCGTTCGAGCGACTGACCGGGCGAACCCTCCCCTATGACGGGACCGTTGACTGCTATCGCAACCGGGTCAGGATCCTGTTCCTCGACCGCGAAACCAAACTTGAGACAGTACCCAGTGCTCCATCGCGGTACAGCTGCCCCGCACCCTCTGCGCTGCAGTAGTGCATTTCACAGTCAAGCGACCGGATCGAACCAACGCAGCAGAATCGCATGAGCCTCCCGCTCTTCCCCCTGACCCAGGGCGTCATGGGCACCCGGCGAACACCGGGTACCCACGCGGTCTGATACTGACGCTTGCCGATATCCCGGCAACAGGCAGTATCAGGGTGCCTCGACCGCCCACAACACATCAGCTCCGCTTGCATATCTGACCAGCGTGAATGCGGGGGCCCGATAGACAACCGTTCTGATGGCCTTGGCGGGAACAGGCAGGCGCTGCTCCGGCAACGACACCTTCGCAGATGGGTCACCTGCCGGCAGCACCCAGAACGTGCCGGCAGCATTGCCGATCACGATGTGCACGTGCCCCGCGAGATCGTTTACCTGGAAATAATCCATGCCATCGCGCTCGAACCCATAGACCAACCAGCCGGGATCCACGCTCAGGTCCTGTGCCTGCGGAATCGACTGGCCCAGCCCTTGGCCGGCCATCTTGATTCCATGGTCGTCACTCGGGGCAAATGCAAAAACGGATACCGGCACCAACATCAATGCACCAGCAAATGCATGAATTCGGAAACTTCTCACACTGACCTCCAGGTTGGATGCAATACGGATCAAGAAGGATGCTACCGCCAATCGCATCAGCATATACCGGGCGCACTCCGCAGTACCTATCGGACATAATCCACTGGATCGATGCAAACCCCTGCCACGCCGAAGCTGCGTCCGAAATCGCCAATACCTGCAGTGAAATCCGCCGACGGTGCGGGCCAGGGGCATCTGCGACAAGGACCTGGACAAGCGCGTGCAACAGCAGGATATCGTCGATTGTGTGATGGCGAACACATCGAACAGCATCAACCACCGAGTGTGGCTGGTACAGCGGCTGGAACGCGATCGACACATGGGCGCGCTGATTGTGGATGATTCACCGTCCGCAGGTGGCCATGCCGCCGCACTGCTGAGCATGTCGCCATGAAGCGTGGGAAGCCGCCGATTGCAGCGCAAAGGGAGGCCAGACACCTCGATTGCGCCCATCTCCAACTGTCGCTAGTGTCTGCAGAAATGACCAGCCATCATTGGCCGGGAGACAAGAGGCGGGGGCTTGGACCGATTCAAAGAAGCAATTGAACTGAGCTTCCGGATCCGACCCGTCGGAATCGCTCTCGCGGCCGTCTACGCCTTGAGCTGCCTTGTCTCGCGTCAGTTCTCGCTGGATCAATTCTTCCTGCCCGCGGGCATCCGGGCAGCGGCACTCCTGACCGTCCCGACCCGCCTGTGGCCCTACCTGCTGTTCGGCGAGTATGCGTACTTCGCAACCCTGCGCATCCCCATGATCGACAGCTACGGGCTGGACTGGGTCATCCTGGCGTCGACGCTGCTGATGCCGATGGCGATGCTGGTGGTTTATCTGCACCGGAAAAGAATGCCGTCCGAGGCAGCCACGGGCCTCTGGCTGCTTTCGTTGTCGATCTGTACCGCACTGTTCGTACCAGCTCTCAATCTGAGCATTTCATATGTTCTCTGGTCGAATCCGCCGCCGAGCAACCTGCTTAGCGCAGTTGATCGCACGATCTTTGGTCACTTCGCCGCCATCATCACCCTGGTGCCGTTGGCATTCCTCTGGTCGCGACGGCACGCCGATCCAGGTTGGGCCCACCGTTTTGTCGCACCCACCGTCCCGGCGATCCTGGTGATGCTGGTGCTGGGGCTGTGCTTGCAGCTTACGGCCATCAGCGCCCACACCACGCGGACGCATATGGTGCTGCTGGCCGCCCTGCCCGCCATCGCCCTGACCTTCATGCATGGCTGGCGTGGCGCGGCCATCGCGATTCCGCTGTTGAACCTTCCACTCCATTTTGCCACCCCCAGCACCGGCCTACCGTCCTCGTTCGACCTGGGCACGTTTGCCACCCAGCAGAACATGGCCGTGATGAGCGTCGCGCTGCTCGCCTTGGGATCCAGCATCAGCTATCACCATCAACGCGCGCAGTCACGAAGCCTGGCAGAGGAAACCACGTTGCGCCTCGCACGCAGCTCGCACCAGACCAGCGAGCGCGAGCTGCGCGAGCGCGCCTCCCATCTCAAGCAGCTGGGCGAAGGGATGGACAGTTCGCTCGGCGAGATGGTCAGCTGGCTGAAGGAACAGGGGCATCATGCGGTGGCCAACAGCCTGCAGCACGCCTCATCCGTGCACTCGCGGCTGTTCCGTGAGCAGGCCAGTCTGGTGTACCCGACAGGGCTGGAGCAGGTTGGGCTGTACATCACGCTGCGGGTTGGCGGCGCATGCGAGAACTGGAGCAACACCCATCGCGTGATTCCGCCCCGGCTGGAGGGCAACCCCTGCCTGCTGACTGTGGATCTGCAGCTTGCCATCTATCGCTCGCTGATCGAGGCGGTGTCGCTGCTGCTGGAGCTGGAATCGGGACAGGTCAGCGTGCGCGCCCGGAGCGGCCAGACTGGCGATCGCCGCGGCATCCTGGTGGTCGTGGGCCTGCTTGATCGCGGTTGCACACTGTCGAACCGGACCGTTCAGCAGGCCACCGAGCGTCTGGCCGGACGGATAATGGCCTACGGCGGCACGGTGCATTGCCGTGGCAACCGGCTCCGGCTCATCCTGCATGAATCGATTGCGGGTACACCGGCGGCATTCGCATCGCCTGCCTGATCGGGGAACGACGCGCAGGGCATGCTGCTCCGCTAAAGTTGCGCCCGAAACCGCCGCTATCCGTGCCGAGCCCTCCCTTGTGAGCCACCGCATCATGCCCGTCCTGCCGCAGGCCGCCGTCGATGGCGACCTGGCCGATCCGCTGCCGCAGCGGATCCTGCTGGTCGAAAACTCCCGTGCCTTCACCGGCATGCTGCGCGAGGCCATCGAGCAGCGCCTGGAACTGCCGGTGGTGATCGCCTCCACCCTGGCCGAGGCCGATCGCCTGCTAAGCGAAGATGGGGGCTGGTTCCTGGTACTGACCGGGTTGGTGCTGGCCGACGGCGACCGCGATGCGGTGGTCGAGTTCTTCCTCAAGCGCGACCTGCCGACCGTGGTGGTCAGCGGCGTGTACGACGAGGACCTGCGCAAGCGCGTGCTGCAGCAGCAGATCATCGACTACGTACTGAAGAACACCCCCGGCAGCATCGACTACCTGGTGTGGCTGGTACAGCGGCTGGAACGCAACCGTCGCATCGCGGCGCTGGTGGTGGACGATTCGCCGTCCGCGCGCGGCTATGCCGCCGCCCTGCTGCGCATGTATGGCCATGAGGTGCACGAAGCGGCCGATGGCAACGAGGGCCTGGCCGCGATCGAGGCGCATCCGGCAATCCGCCTGGCGGTGGTCGACCAGGAAATGCCGGGCATGCAGGGCGTGGAATTCACCCGCCGCCTGCGTACCCTGCGCTCGCGCGACAAGGTGGCGGTGATCGGCATCTCCGGCAACACCGACGCATCGCTGATCCCGCGCTTCCTGAAGAACGGTGCCAACGACTTCCTGCGCAAGCCATTCTCGCGCGAGGAATTCTTCTGCCGGGTCTCGCAGAACGTGGACCAGCTGGAACTGATCGGCACCCTGCAGGATCTGGCCACCCGAGACTTCCTTACCGGTCTGCCCAACCGCCGCTGCTTCCTGGAACAGAGCCAGCGCCAGCTGCCGCAGCTGCAGCTGCATGGCCAGTGCGTGGCGGTGGCGATGATCGACATCGACCACTTCAAGCACATCAACGATACCCATGGCCACGAAGCCGGCGACGATGCGCTGCGTGCGGTGGCCGGTGCGGTGGCCGCGCATGCACGCAGCCAGGACCTGATCGCACGCTTCGGTGGCGAGGAGTTCTGCCTGCTGGTGCCGGACATGGAACAGGACGAGGCACTGCAGTACTTCGAGGAACTGCGACAGCGCATCGCCGCACTGGAAGTGGACATCGGCACCGCGACGCTTCGCATGACCGTCAGCATCGGCCTGTGCTGCCTGCGCCCGCAGCGTGATGCACTGCATCGGCTGATCTCCGAGGCCGATCGCCAGCTGTACCTAGCCAAGGCCGGTGGCCGCAACCGGGTCAGCTGCACCACGGTGGCCAGCCCGCTGCGCCCGCGCGAGCCTGCGCTACCCTGACCGGCCCGCTTTGATCCTGATCAACGCCGCACCCGCGCGGCGGCTCTACAGTCGGCCCCGACATACGCATGAAGGGGAGCCGGGGATGGCACTACTGGTCTGGCAGGACGATCTGAACATCGGCATCGATGTGATCGACCAACAACACCGCCGCATCATCGAAATGCTCAACCACCTGCACGTGGCCCAGGCCAGCATGCAGCGTGCGGCGGTGGGTGAAGTGATCGACGAGGTCGTGGACTACACCATGTCGCACTTCGCATTTGAAGAAGAGTTGATGGAAGAAGCGGGCTACCCGTTCTGTGCCGCGCACAAGCGCGTGCATGAGGTCTTCATCAAGCGGGTATCGGAATACCGCATGCGCTTCCAGGCCGGCGAGGACATCAGCGACGAACTGCGCACCATGCTCTCACGCTGGCTGTTCAATCACATACGCGGTGATGACCAGGCCTATGCCGAACAGGTCAAGGCGCACCTGAACCAGTTCGCCCGCGAGCACCAAGGGGGCGGTTGGCTGGGGCGTACGCTCAAGCGCTTCTTTGGTTGAGCCTCAGGGCGCGCCGGTGCAGTGCCACCAGCGCGCACAGGGTCGCCACCGCAGTCAGGCACAGGTAGTAACCCACCGCGACCAGGCCGAAGCGTTCGGCCAGCCAGGTGGCTAGGTACGGCGCCGGTGCCGCGCCAAGGATGCCGGCCAGGTTGAATGACAGCGACGCGCCGGTATAGCGCACCTCCACCGGGTAGATCTCGGCCAGGAAGGTACCGCAGGGGCCGTAGGTCAGGCCCATCAGGAACAGGCCCAGGCACAGGAAGCCAGTGACCAGCCACGGGCTGTGCGGCTGGAACAGCGGCGCGAACAGCACACCGAAACCGACGATCAGTACGCTGGCGACGATCATCGTGCGTCGCGTGCCCCAACGGTCGCCATAGCGCGCCGACAGCGGGATACCCAGCGCGAAGAACAGCATGCCGGCCATCTGCATCAGCAGGAACTGCTCGCGGCTGTAGCCCAGCACCGCGGTGCCATGACCGAGACTGAACACCGTCATCAGGTAGAACAGCACGAAGGTGGCGAACGCACCCAGCGTGCCCAGCAGCATCGGCACCGGATGGTCACGCAGGACGATCCACATCGGCAGCCGCACCGGCGCCTTGCGCTCCAGCGCTTTCTTGAAATCGGGCGTCTCGTGGATGTTCAGGCGCACCCACAGGCCAAGGCCGACCAGCAGTGCGCTGGCCACGAACGGGATACGCCAGCCCCACTGCAGGAAGTCATCCTGGCTCAGGCAGCGGCCGAGCACCAGGAAAATGCCGGCCGACAGTAGGAAGCCGAGCGGCGCACCCAGCTGCGGGAACATGCCGTACCAGGCACGTTTGCCCGGCGGTGCGTTCTCGGTGGCCAGCAGCACTGCCCCACCCCACTCGCCGCCCAGCCCCAGGCCCTGGCCAAAGCGGCACAGCGCCAGCAACGCGGGGGCCCACAAGCCAATCTGCGCGTGAGTCGGCAGCAAACCGATCAGCACCGTGGACAGGCCCATGGTCAGCAGCGCGGCCACCAGCGTGGCCTTGCGGCCGATACGGTCACCGAAGTGGCCGAACACTGCCGAGCCCACCGGACGCGCGATGAACGCGACCGCGAACGTTGCCAGTGACTGCAGCAGCGCCGCCTGTTCGCTGCTGTCCGGGAAGAACAGGTGCGGGAACACCAGCACCGCGGCCGTGGCGTAGATGTAGAAATCGAAGAACTCGATGGTGGTGCCGATCAGGCTGGCCAGCAGGACTCGACTGGGGGAATTCACGGACGGCGCGGCAGCGGTGATCGTCGACATCGGCAACACGGGTAACGGCGGATCGCCCGATTCTGCCACGGGTCGGTGGCCGCACGGGGCGATGGTTTCAGCCGACACCGATGCCAACGGAATTTTTCGGGCCACCCGCTAGGCTGCGCCACCGGTCCCTGCATGGATGCTTTGCCGATGACTGCAGTCGCGCTGTCGTGGTCCGATTCGCCGAAGCTGCCGCGCATGGCGGCATGGCTGATGGTGCTGCTGGTGCATGGGTTGATGGCAGTGTGGCTGCTGGGCAGCGGCAGGATCATGCTGCGCAGTAACGACGACGCAAGGATCTCGCTGCGCTGGCTGCCGCCGGAACCGCCGACGCTGGCGCCTCAACAGCCTACCCTGCGCTCCGCACAGGTGACGCGTCCGGCCGCTTCGGCGATGCCACGTCCTGCCCCGGCTGCCCAGACAGATTCCACCCTACCAGCCGCAGAGGAAACGGCCGTTGCGGCGCCGCTGATCCTGGGCCTCCCGGCGGGCAGCATCGACGGTGGCGACGGCATCAGCGCTGCGGGTGTCGCTCCGCGCCTTATTGGTCGCCGCGAGATACACCCGGCATTCGCGCCGCGCCGCAATTACTTCCGGATCCGTCGGCAGATGACCCCCGAGCAGATCGTGCATGGCGTAGCGCAACTGCTGGGTTTGTGGCCACCGGGATACATCGTCGACCCGTGTGAGCTGGGCCGGCAGGACATGGATTACTTCCAGAATGCCGTCGAAGAAGCCGACCGCGACATGCTGCGTGCGGCAGTGCTGCAGGTGAGCGCCCGCTGCCGGTAGCTCGACAGCTGTCTTCCTTCTGTAGAGTCGAGCAAGGCTCGACTGCTCTTCGCGAGAAGCAGCCGAGCATGGCTCGGCTCTACCGAAGAACGAAAAGTAGTCGAGCAAGGCTCGACTCTACAAAGAGCGAACAGCGGTCAAGCAGCCGCGTCGTTACAGCTGGATCCAGGTGGCCTTGATCTCGCTGTACTTGTCGAAGGCGTGCAGCGATTTGTCGCGGCCGTTGCCGGACTGCTTGTAACCACCAAACGGTGCGGTCATGTCGCCGCCATCCCAGCCGTTCACCCAGACGCTGCCGGCGCGCAGCTGGCGCGCAACCCGATGCGCGCGGCCCAGATCGCGTGTCCAGAGACCGGCGGCCAGTCCGTAGCGGCTGTCGTTGGCCACGCGCACGGCTTCGGCCTCGTCGTCGAAACCGAGCACCGCCAGCACCGGCCCGAACACTTCCTCGCGTGCCAAGGCCTGCTCCGGGCGCACCTGGTCGAACACCGTGGGCTGCACATAGCTGCCACCCGCCTCCACCTCGGCACGATGCCCGCCCAACAGCAGGCGGGCACCTTCAGCTTCGGCGCGTGCGATATCCCGCATCACCTTGTCCAGATGCGCGGCGTCCACCAGCGCGCCCATCGGCGCGTCGGCGTCCAGCGGATGCTGCGGCTGCATGTGGTGGCCATAAGCAACCACCTGGTGCACGAAATCCTCACGGATCGAGCGCTGCACCAGCAAGCGCGACCCGGCGGTACAGACTTCGCCCTGGTTGAAGAAGATGCCCTGCGCCACGGCCTTGGCCGCCGCGTCCAGATCGGGAGCGTCGGTGAACACCACGTGCGGGCTCTTGCCACCGCATTCCAGCCAGACCCGCTTGAGGTTGGATCGCCCGGAATACTCCAGCAGCTTCGCGCCGGTGGCAGTGGAACCGGTGAACGCCAACACATCCACATCCATGTGCAGGGCCAGCGGTTCGCCGACGCGCGCGCCATGGCCCGGCAGCACGTTCAGCACGCCCTCCGGCAGGCCCGCCTCGGCGGCCAGCGCCGCCAGCCGCAGCGCACTCAGCGGCGACCGCTCCGAAGGCTTGAGCACCACCGAGTTGCCCATCGCCAGCGCCGGCGCGATCTTCCAACAGGCCATCAGCAACGGGAAATTCCACGGCACGATGGCGGCCACCACGCCGGCAGCCTCGCGCGTGACCAGGCCCAGCTCGTGCGGGCCAGTCGGCGCGATCTCGCCATACAGCTTGTCCACCGCTTCGGCGGTCCAGGTCAGGCAGCGCACCACGCCGGGCAGGTCGATACGGCGGGCGTCACGCACCGGCTTGCCCATGTCCAGGGTTTCCAGCAGGGCCAGTTCATCAGCGTGCGCCTCCACCAATGCCGCCAGCGCCAGCAGCACGCGCTTGCGATGCGCCGGGCTCGCCTGCGACCAGTGGCCCGCCTCGAAGCTGCGCCGCGCGGCCAGTACCGCGCGCTCCACATCCTGCGCGTCGCAGTCGGCAACCGCGCCCAGCACGCGACCGTCGATCGGGCTGATGCAGTCGAAGCGGGCGCCGCTGGCGGCATCGACATAGCGGCCGTCGATGAAGGCCTGGCCCGGCATCGACAGCTGGAGGGCCAGCGTCTGCCAATGGCTGCGGTCGGGGAAATCGGCCATGGGAAGCTCCAGCGGTCAACAAGTCTTGGTTATACCGATGTGGTCGCGACCCGACCGTGATCAGCGATCCAATGTGCCCGCCGGGCATGGCCCGGCGGACAGCCGCCGCGACCTCGCCGTGACGCGGCTGCGCTACATTCATCGCATCGGACCCGATGGAGCTGGCATGAAGCGTCCCGAAAGCGACCTGCACGACCTGGCCACCCAGCGCCCCGAGTCACTGGACGCGTACTGGATGCCGTTCACCGCCAACCGCCAGTACAAGGCCGCACCGCGCATGCTGGTACGGGCCGATGGCATGCACTACGAGGACGTCGACGGCCGCCAGATCCTCGATGGCACCGCCGGCCTGTGGTGCTGCAATGCCGGCCACGCGCGGCCGCACATCGTCAACGCCATCGTCGAGCAGGCGCGCACCCTGGATTACTCGCCCGCCTTCCAGATGGGGTCGCCACCGGCCTTTGCGCTGGCACAGCGGCTGGCGGCATTGGCGCCGCCTCCGCTCAACCATGTGTTCTTCACCAGTTCCGGCTCCGAGGCGGTGGATACCGCGATGAAGATCGTGCTGGCCTACCACCGCCAGCGCGGCGAGGGCCAGCGCACCCGTTTCATCAGCCGCGAGAAGGCCTATCACGGGGTCGGTTTCGGCGGTATGGCGCTGGGCGGGCTGCCCAACAACCGCAAAGCGTTCGGCCTGCAGCTGGGTCGCGTGGACTACCTGCGGCACACCCTGGACCTGCAGCGCAATGCATTCAGCAAGGGCCTGCCGCGCCAGGGTGCAGAGCTGGCCGACGACCTGGAGCGGCTGATTGCGCTGCATGACGCCTCGACCATCGCCGCCGTATTCGTCGAGCCCATTGCCGGTTCGGCCGGGGTGATCCTGCCCGCGCCGGGCTACCTGCAGCGGCTGCGCGAGCTGTGCGACCACCACGGCATCCTGCTGGTGTTCGACGAGGTCATCACCGGTTTCGGCCGGGTCGGCATGCCGTTCGCCGCACAGCGCTTCGGGGTCACCCCGGACCTGCTGACCTTCGCCAAGGCGGTCAGCAATGGCGCGGTGCCACTGGGCGGCGTGCTGGCCAGCGATGCCGTGCATGCGGCCCTGATGCAGGCGCCGCCGCAGGCCATCGAGCTGTTCCATGGCTACACCCACTCCGGCCATCCACTGGCCTGCGCCGCAGCGCTGGCCACGCTGGAGGTCTATGCCGAGGAGCGCCTGTTCGAGCGTGCCATCGAACTGGGCGAATATTGGCAGGAACGGCTGCACGCGCTGCAGGGCCTGCCCAACGTGATCGACATCCGCAACTTCGGGCTGGTCGGCGCGGTCGAGCTGGCGCCGCGCCGCGATGCCCCCGGCAGCCGTGGCTACGAGGTGTTCCGGCGCTGCTTCCAGGACGGCCGGCTGCTGGTGCGCTGTACCGGCGACATCATCGCGCTGTCGCCACCTCTGATCGTGGACAAGGCACAGATCGACCAGATCACCGGCACCCTGGGCGAGATGATCCGGGCCACCGCCTGAGCCCGGGCCGGCGGTGGCGAGCGGGTACAATGGGCGGTTCCGCTCCTGCTCGCTGCCGTGCCCATGGATATCGTCGTCAAAGAAGAACTCAAGGCCTACATCGACCCGCTGACCGCGGACGAACATGACGCGCTGGAGCGCAGCATCCTGGCCGAAGGCTGCCGCGATGCGCTGGTGCTGTGGGGTGATGTGCTGGTCGATGGCCACAACCGTTTCGGCATCTGCCAGAAGCATGGCCTGCCCTTCAATACCGTGCAGAACACCCGCTTCCAGAGCATGGAAGACGTGCACCTGTGGATGATCGAGCAGCACCTGGGCCGCCGCAGCGTGTCCGACTTCCAGCGCGGCGTGCTGGCGCTGCGCAAGCGCGACATCCTGGCCGCCCGCAAGCAGATCGAGCAGGCGCAGCTGCAGCGCGAGAGCGACGGCACCGCCGAAGCCATCGAGGACGCGGGTGAGGACAGCCCGCCGTGGGAACCGGCACCGAAGATCAGCCGCGCCGAGCTGGCCCGCGAGGCCAAGCTGAGCACCAGCCAGGTCGGCATGATCGAACGCATCCACGCCCAGGCCGCGGCCGAGGTGGTGGAAGCGGTGAAGGCCGGCGTGATCTCGATCAGCGCTGCTGCTGCCGTGGCCGACCTGCCGGAAGACGAGCAGCGCGCCGCTGCCGCCGGTGGCAAGGATGAGCTGAAGCAGGCCGCCAAGCGCGTGCGCGAGTCCAAGCGCAAGCCGCGTGCACCGAAGCCGGAAGCAGCCGAGATGGACTTCGAGGAAGCGGACGAAGAGCAGATCGCCAGCCGCGACGCCGAGGTGCTGTCGGCACTGGAGCAGCTGGGCGAGGATGCCCCGGCGCTGCGCCGCCGCGTGGTCGCGCTGACCCGCGAGAACGACACCCTGCGCGCGCAGCTGGCTGCGTTGCGCAAGCAGCTCGAAGCGCTCTGAACCAACGGGTAGTGCCGGCCGCTGGCCGGCAACCCCATGAACGTTCCGGGTGCGTTGCGCATGCCGGCCAGCGGCCGGCACTACCAGATGCTCATGCCGTGCCGGTTAGACTTCCGGCATGACGCCTGCCCACGATCCGCGCCGCGCACAGCTGCGGCGCCTGAAAGCCCTCGCGCTGGGACTGCTGCTGTTGATGCTGGCCGGTTTCGCGGTCAGCCACTGGCAGGGCGAGCGCGGCATCTGGGCCTGGGTCTCGGCCTTCTGCGAAGCAGCGGCCGTAGGCGCACTGGCCGACTGGTTCGCGGTCGTCGCGCTGTTCCGGCGGCCGATGGGCCTGCCGATCCCGCATACGGCAATCATCCCACGCAGCAAGGAACGCATCGGCGACAGCCTGGCCCTGTTCGTGCGCGACCAGTTCCTTGAACCACAGGTCCTCTTGGCAAAGCTGCAGGTATTCGACCCGGCCAGCCGTCTCGGCAGTTGGCTGGCCGACCCTGCACGTTCGCGGATGCTGGCCGACATGGCCCGCGGCTGGGCCCTGCAGGCACTGGACTTCTTCGACGAAACCGCGGTGCGTCGGCAGCTGCACGCCTTCGTGGTGCAGCAGCTGCGGCAGTGGAATGCCGCCGCCACCGCCGGTGAGCTGCTGGCCCTGCTGACCGCCGATGGGCGCCACCAGCGCGTGCTGGACGAGGGCCTGCAGCGCTTGGGACGCTGGCTGGAGCAGCCGGAAGTGAAGGAGCGCGCCTCGCAGCTGATCGTGCGTTACATCCAGCGCGAGTGGCCGACGCTGTCGAGCACGGTGAACTGGGTCAAGCCGATCGACGAGATCGGCGACAGCCTGGCCGAGCGACTGGCGCGGGCGGTGCTGGAAGAACTGCAGCAGGTGCTGGCCGAGCCGCAGCATCCGCTGCGCCAGGACTACGAGAGCTGGCTGCAGAACTACGTGCAGCGCCTGCGCGAGGACCCGGTCCTGGCCGAGCGCATCGAACAGCTCAAGCAGGAAATGATCGACCACCCCGCCCTGCAGGAGTACGTGCAGGGGCTGTGGGCGCGCATCCATGCCAGCCTGCGTGCCGACCTACAGCGTGAGGATTCGGCGCTGGTCGGGCACCTGCAGCGCAGCCTCGCGTCACTGGGCAGCAGCCTGCAGGCCGACCCGGCCCTGCGCGACGCGCTGAACCAGCATCTTCTGGAGGGCGCCCAGCGCCTCACCGGCCGCCTGCGCGAAGGCGTGACCACGCATATCGCGCAGACCGTGAAGAGCTGGGACGAACGGCATCTGGTCGAACAGCTGGAACTGAGCGTGGGCCGCGACCTGCAGTTCATCCGCTTCAACGGCACCCTGGTGGGCGGCCTGATCGGCCTGCTGCTGCACGCCGCGACGGTGGTGTTCAGGTTCTAGGACCCCATCCGGCAGTCGATCCACGCCCTGCGCAAGGGGCGTAATTCGTCACGCTTGATTAACGAAATGCGAATGCCTATCATTTGCCGATCGGTTGTACGCTTAGCCAAGCGGGGCACGGAAGCACGCACCCACCCGCCCCTTCGCCCGTGTACATCCCCCGACTACCGGGTCGCCCGCACTACACGGGTGGCGCACCGTCGATGGGACTCGCTGGGCGACGTGCGCGGAGCGCACGGCTGCTGCGTCTGCGCATTCCATCGCTTGTTTCGTCCTGCATGGAATCGCACCGATGGCAATGCCGCTGAACCACCCTCGTCCCACTCTGCTGGCCCTGGCCGTGACCGCACTGATGATCGCCCCGCTGGCCCACGCCGACGGCACTGCCGATCCTTCCGCGCGCACGCTGGATACGGTCCAGGTCACCGCTGACGGCGATATCGTCGACAGCTATACGGTCAAGCGTGCCAGCACGGCCACCAAGCTCGGCCTGTCGCTGCGCCAGACGCCGCAGTCGATGACCGTGGTCACCCGCCAGCGCCTGGACGACATGGGCCTGTTCTCGCTGTCCGATGTGATGGGCCAGGTCACCGGCGTGGCGGTATCGGTTACCGACAGCGAGCGCATCAACTACGTCTCGCGCGGCTACAACATCACCAATTTCCAGGTCGATGGGATGCTCAACACCTTCGGTGGATACATCAAGACCAACACCGACAGCGTGATCTATGACCGCATCGAAGTGGTGCGCGGCGCAACCGGCCTGACCACCGGTGCCGGCGATCCCTCGGGCACCATCAACTTCGTGCGCAAGCGTCCTACCGACAGCTTCCAGATGAGCGCCAACCTGACCCTCGGGCGTTGGGGCAACCAGCGCCTGGAGGCCGACCTCGGTGGCCCGGTTGCGCTCGACGGCCGCATCCGCGCGCGCGTGGTGGCGGCCAAACAACAGAGTGACTCGTTCCGCGATGTCTACAAACTGGACAAGGACGTGTTCTACGGCATCGTCCAGGCCGACATCACCGACACGACCCTGCTCGAGGCCGGCTACGAATACCAGTCGCCGCGCACCACAGGCGTGACCTGGGGCGTGGTGCCGTACTGGGGGTCCGATGGCCAGCCCGCCAACCTGCCGCGCTCGACCAACCTGTCCGCCCGCTGGAGCAGTTGGCCGATCATCGAAAAGAGCGCATTCGCACGCCTTGAGCAGCAGTTGGGCAACGGCTGGACCGCGAAGGCCGCCTATACCCGCTCCAAGCGCGAAACCGACGGTGCGGTGTGGTACGGGGCTTCCGGCTACCCGAATGCCGATGGCAGCGGCATCAGCGCCTTCGTCGGCAGCTTCGGCGAGAACGGCGATATGCAGGTGTTCGACTTCAACGTTGGCGGTCCGTTCCGGCTGTTCGGCCGGGAACACGAGCTGGTGCTCGGTTTCGGCCAATCGGTGCGCAAGGGTGAAGTGCCTGCCACCGACACCGCTGCCTACCCGGACAGCTACACCCGTGTACCTGATTGGCACCACTGGAACGGCGACGTCGCGCCGCTGCAGGTCACCCGCCTGGGCTATCTGGCTTCTGAAGACGAACTGCGCCAGCGCGCGGCCTATCTGGCGACGCGCCTGCAGCTGGCCGATCCGTTGACCGCGGTGCTCGGCGCGCGCTACGGCAGCTGGGAAACGCGCACCTGGAACTACACCCATGACGCCGCCGGTCGCCTGACCGATACGCGTCGCAGCGGCTACAAGCCGGACGACTCGCTCACTCCGTATGCCGGCTTCATCTACGACTTCAACCGTTACTTCAGCGGCTACGTCAGCTACACCGACATCTTCCAGCCGCAGAACTACCGTGACCGGGACAACAACTACCTCGAACCGGTGGTCGGTGACATGTGGGAGGCCGGCGTCAAGGCCGAGTTCTTCGACGGTCTGCTGAATGCTTCCGCGGCCGTGTTCAAGGGCCAGAAGGACAACGTTGCCGAGCTCGATGACTCGGTGCCGGAAAACTCGCTGCCGGGTGGGGTCAGTGCCTACCGATCCACCGGCAAGGGCAACAAGGTCAAGGGCTGGGAGATCGAAGCACAAGGCAGCCTTGGTGAGAACTGGAACCTGGCGGCCGGCTTCACCCACACCGTCAGCCGCAATGCGCAGGGCGTGCGCCAGAACACCGTCGTCCCGGTCGATCTGTTCCGCCTCAACGCCAGCTGGCGACCGGGCGGCGCTGAAGGCCGCTTCTGGCTGGGCGGTGGCGCCACCTGGCAGAGCGGTATCTGGAGCCTGAGCAACAAGCCGCGTGCGGATTTCCTGACCAGCGGCAAGCGCGACCGCGTGGCAATCGAACAGGGCGACATCTACCTGCTCAACCTGTCGGCGGGCTATCGCTTCAACGAGAACTTCACCGCGCAGGTAAACGTGAACAACCTGCTGGACAAGAAGTATTACAACCGCGTCGGTTTCTATGACGGCGTGTTCTGGGGCGAACCGCGCAATGTGACGATGACACTGCGCTGGAAGCTCTGACCCTCGATGGATGGCACCGGTTCTGCGACCGGTGCCCGGCCACGGATGGCCAACCCCGGCGCGCTGCGGTGCGCCGGTTCCTTTTCACTGAAACCTGCAGGAATGCCGTGGACCGCTCGCCCGCAACCGCCAGCCCCCGCACCTTCTTCTCCAACCCGCGCTGGAGCGTGTTGTCACGCTCGCTGGCGGCGATCTTCGGCGGCTACGCGCTGGCTTCTGTGACCAGCGTGTTCTGCGCGGTGGCGCTGCCCGGCGCACGTGGCCAGACCGTGCTGACCGGCATGCTGCTGGCCATTCTGGTGGCCGCCTGCGCGGCGCTGTGGGCGTTCGCCACGCGCAGTGCGCTGCGTGCGTGGGTCGGCATCCTCGCCCCCACCCTGCTGATGGCAGTCATCGCGCGCATGCTGGGGGCCTGGGCATGAAGAACGGATTCCGTCAGTCGATGGCCTGGCTGCACACCTGGACCGGCCTGCTGGTCGGCTGGCTGCTGCTGCTGATCTTCATGGCCGGCACGGCCAGTTACTACCGCGAGGAAATCAGCCGCTGGATGCGTCCTGAGCTGCCCTCCAGCAACGTCAGCATCGACGTCGCCGCGCAGCGTGCCGTGGATTACCTGCAGGCCAATGCCGCGCAGGCCGAGAACTGGTTCGTAACGTTGCCGCAGCCGCGCAATCCCGCCATGCAGATGTTCTGGCGGCTGCCGCCGGAGCTGGCCGATCCCAGCCGTGGCCGTCGCGGTGGCTTCGGCGATGCCACACTGGACCCGAACACCGGCCAGGCACTGAAGGCCCGCGAGACCCGAGGCGGTGATTTCTTCTACCGCCTGCATTTTGACCTGCACTACATTCCTGTGCTGTGGGCGCGCTACCTGGTCGGCTTCTGCGCGATGTTCATGCTGGTGGCGATCATCACCGGTGTCATCACCCACAAGAAAATCTTCAAGGACTTCTTCACCTTCCGCAAGGACAAAGGCCTGCGTTCCTGGCTCGATTTCCACAACGTCAGCGCGGTGATGGCCCTGCCCTACCACGCGATGATCACCTACACCGGCATCGTCACCCTGATGATCATGTACCTGCCGTGGGGCGTGAAGGTGGCCTACCCGCAGGACGAGGATGCCTTCTACAGCGAGGCCTTCGGTGGCATGCCGGAGGTGACTACACCTGCCGAAGGCCGCGCCCCCCCGCTGCCGATCGCGCAGCTGCTGGACAGCGCGCGAGCGCATTGGCACGGCGTGGAGGTGGCCGGCTTCACCGTTTCCAACCCGGGCGCGGCCAATGCAGTGATCGACATCCGCCAGCGTGACGGCAAGCGCCTGTCCACCGACACCCCGGCCGTGCGCTACGACATGGTCAACGGCACGTTGCTGGAAGAAACTCCGCCTTCCGGTGGCGCCACCGCCACCCGCGGCGTGCTGTACGGCCTGCACCTGGCGCGCTTCGCCGACTGGGGCCTGCGCGCACTGTTCTTCCTGTCCGGCCTGGTCGGCTGCCTGATGGTGGCCAGCGGCGTGGTGCTGTGGGCGGTGAAGGAACGCCCCAAGCACGCCAAGAGCGGCCGCATCGGTTTCGGCCTGCGCTTGGTCGATGCGTTGAACATCGGCACCGTGGCCGGCCTGCCGGTCGCCTTTGCAGCGTACTTCTGGGGCAACCGCCTGCTGCCGCTGGACATCGCCGAGCGCTCCAGCGCCGAGGCCAACGTGTTCTTCTACGCCTGGGGCGCGGCACTGCTGGCCGCCTTCATCTGGCCGAAGCGGATGATGTGGGCGTGGCAGCTGTACCTGGGCGCAGCCGCGTTCGCGCTGGTGCCGGTGGTCAATGCACTGACCACGCATGCGCACCTGGGCAACACCCTGCGCAACGGCGACTGGGTGCTGGCCGGCTTTGACCTGTCGATGATCGCCTTCGGTGCGATGCTGGCATTGTGCGGTTGGCGCATGCAGCGCTGGACGCCACCGTTGAGCGCGGCCGAGAAAAAGAAACGTGCGGCTGCCGCGGCGGCGCCCAAAACCCCGGTTGACGCTGCGGAAACCGCCGAAGCGGAGGCCAGCGCATGATGTTGCTGGCGTTGACCCTGTCGTTCTCTGCGTTCACCGCGTTGTCGCTGGCGATGGAGAAACACCAGCATGACCTGCATGGCAAGGCCGCGGCCGCGCCGGCACGTCGCACGCAGTGGCGGGTGCTGGGTTGGGCGCTACTGACGGTAGCGTTTGCACTGTGCGTGGTCGACCACGGCTGGGCGATGGGCCCGGTGCTGTGGCTGGGCGTGATGACCGTGGGCGGCGTGGTGTTGTCGTTCGGGTTGTACCCGTACCGGCCGAAGTGGATCGCACCGCTGGCCCTGGCACTGCCCGTGATCGGGCTGCTGGTAGCGGTGCTGTAACGAAAGCCGCCGGGCATGGCCCGGCGCTACCAGGGTCGGATCCCCTGCGCTTCACGCAGGGGATCCGACCCCGAACATCGGCTTACCCCAACCGCTTCAGTTCCCACGCACGGTGGATGCGCGCGTTGCGCTCGAAATCCGGGCCGATGGTGCGCGCGGTGATCTCGCGGCACTGGGCGAATTCGGCGATGGCGTTCTCTTCCAGCTTGAAGCGGCGGAAGTTGTTGGAGAAATACAGCACGCCGCCCGGTGCCAGCCGCGCTACTGCTGCGCGCAGCAGTTTCAGCTGCTCTCGCTGCACGTCGAAGTCGTCGGCACGCGCGGAGTTGGAGAACGTCGGCGGATCGCAGAAGATCACGTCGTACTGGCCGCGGTCGCCTTCCAGCCAGGCCATCGCATCGGCCTGCACCAGCAGGTGCTGGTTGCCGCCCTGCCCGTTCAGCGCCAGGTTGTCGTAGCACCACTGCAGGTAAGTCGCCGACAAGTCGACGCTGGTGGTGCTGGCCGCACCGGCCACGGCGGCCTGCACGCTGGCCACGCCGGTGTAGCAGAACAGGTTGAGGAAGCGCTTGCCAAGCGCCTGCTCGGCCATCATCCGGCGCAGCGGGCGGTGGTCGAGGAACAAGCCGGTGTCAAGGTAGTCGAACAGGTTCACCTGCAGCAGCGCATTGTTCTCACGCACCACGATGAATTCATCACGCTGTTCGAAACGGCCGTACTTGCTGCCGCCCTTGCCGCGCTCACGCGACTTCATCGACACCTGCTCCGGCGGCACGCCGAACACTTCCCGTGCAGCGGCCAACAGTTCGTTGCGGCGACGACGCACGTCGTTTTCCGGAATCGCGGCCGGCGCGGCATATTCCTGCACGTGCAGGAAGGTACGGCGCTGGCCACCGTCTTCCTCGTAGACATCAATGGCCGCCGCGTATTCCGGCAGGTCGGCGTCATAGGCGCGGAAGCAGGTGATGTCCTCTCGGGCGCGCCAGCTCTTGAACTTCTTCAGGTTCTTGCGCAGGCGGTTGGCCACCATCTGCGCGCCTTCGCTCAGCTCACGCGGCTGAGCCGGGTCGCGTCCGGGCACGGCGATCGGGTCGCAGATGATCAGCGCGCATTCCAGCGCACCGTTGAACATCTGGTACTTCTTACCCGCACGCAGGCCAGTGGCAAAGGCCAGCTCGTCGTTGCCGCACAGCAGGCTCGCACGCCACTGCGGCACCGCCTTCTGCAGCGCGTTGCCCAGCGCACGGTACAGCGCCGGATCGGCGGCCAGGCGCTCGTCGTACGGCGGATTGCAGACCACCGCACCGATTTCCTGCTCCGGCGCAGCCAGGTCGGCCACATCGGCGCGGGTGAAACGGATCGCATGGGCGACGCCGGCCACTTCAGCATTTTCGCGCGCGGCCTGGATTGCGGTCGGGTCGATGTCGCTGCCGTGGATGACCGGCTTCAGCGCAGCCAGGCCAGCAGCTTCGCGGTCACGTGCCTCGCTCTGGATCGCCTTCCAGGCGGCCTTGTCGAAACCCAGCCAGCGGCTCGGCGGCAGGCTGCCGTGGCGCATCAGGCCGGGGGCGACGTCGGCGGCCATCAGCGCACCTTCGATCAGCAGCGTGCCACTGCCGCACATCGGGTCCAGCAGGCCACCACCGGCGGCGTGCAGACGCGGCCACTGCGCGCGCAGCAGCAGGGCGGCGGCGAGGTTTTCCTTCAGCGGCGCCTCGTGGGCGGCGCCTCGCCAGCCACGGCGGTGCAGCGAGCCGCCGCCGAGGTCGATCGACAGCGAGGCACGGCCCTTGCGCAGTGACAGGTTCACGCGCACGTCGGGCAGATCGGTGTTGACCGAGGGGCGTTCCAGGCCTTCGTCACGCATGCGGTCGACAATGGCGTCCTTGATCCGCTGCGCGGCGAAGCGCGCATGGGTGATCTTGTCGCCGGACACGTGCGCATCCACCGCCAGGGTCATTTCCGGCTTGATGTGCTCGTGCCACGGCAGGGCGCGCACGCCGTCGTACAGGGCCTGCTCGTCCGGGCACTCGAACGCGTCGATGGGCCACAGCACGCGGCTGGCCAGGCGCGACCACATCACGATCCGCAGCGCCTGCTCCAGTTCGCCCTCGGCGTTGACGCCGGCAATGGTGGCAGTGGCCTTTTCCAGGCCCAGGGCCGACAGCTCATCGGCAAGCAGGTATTCCAGGCCCTTGGCGCAGGAGACAAAAAATTTCACGGGATCGGTTCACAGGTGGTCAGGCACGGCAGGGAGCCGGGCCATTCAAGAAGGAGGGCCGTGGACACGGCCGGCAGGCCCGCGCCGGGGGCGGCGGGGCTGCCATTGTAGTCAATGCGGGCGGGCGCGCCGTGCGCCCGGGCTTCACAGCTGGTGCAGCAGGCGCTCGAAGGCCTGCGCAGAGGCCTCCACATGGCGTTCCAGGCGGTGGCCGTCGTCGACCAGCAGCAGCTGGGCCGAACGCGCCTGGGCCCAGGCAATCACGCCTGCGGCCGGCACCACCTCGTCATGCCAGGCCTGCACCACCGTGGTCGGCACCGGCGCGGCGTCCAGCGCCGGCATCGGGCCCATGGTGGTCGGCGGCACCATCAGGAACAGGCCGGCCACCGGCACCTGCAGCGAGGCGATGGCAGAGATGTAGGCACCCAGGCTGGAGCCGGCCAGCACCACCGGGCCCTGCTGGGCAGCGATGGCGGTGCGTTCGACCAGGCGGCGCAGGCGGGTCGGCACATCGCCCACCCTGCTGACCTCGCTCATCGCATCGAGGTCGGTGTAGTCCGGGCGCTCATGGGTCCAGCCCAGGCGCTGCGCCACGTCGGCCAGCGCGGTGACCTTGGTCGCCTCCGGGCCGCTCTCGAAACCGTGGGACAGGATGCAGTGGCCGCGGCTCATGCGCGCGCTCCATGGGAGCAGGCCGACGAGGAAAGGGAAGGCAGGTTCATGCCGCAATGCTAGCATCGCCGAATGCCCAACCCGCTCCTGCCCGGCCTGCAGCTGCAGCCCCTGCCCTACCAAGACCGCCTGCCGCTGCGCGACCCGGCCACGCTGGAGATGGTGGTGATCCACTGCACCGAGCTGCCCGATCTGGCGATGGCCCGCGAGTACGGCGAGCGCGTGCTGTATGACAGCGGCGCTGGCAACAGCGGCCACTTCTACATCGACCGCGATGGCAGCGTGCTGCAGTACGTGGCACCGGAACGCGTGGCCCACCACGTGCGTGGCATGAACGCACACACGCTGGGCATTGAGCTGGTCAATACCGGCCGCTACCCGTATTGGTTCGACAGCCGCCAGCAGGCGATGGACGAGCCCTACACCGAGGCGCAGCTTCAGGCGCTTGAGCAGCTGTTGCTGGCGCTGGTAGCGCGCTACCCGTCGCTGCGGCGGATTGCCGGGCACGACCAGCTGGACCTGGAGCAGGTGCCGGCCAGCGATGACCCGGCGCTGATGGTGGCGCGCAAACGCGACCCGGGACCGTTGTTCCCCTGGGCGCGGGTGCTGGCGAAGGTGCCGCTGCAGGGGTTGGAGTAAGCAGCAGGGCTGCGCCCTGCACCTGCAGAGGCAACGTCAACGTCAAGAGCTTGCATTCCGTGGGATGGCACGGTGGGTCCGGTTGCGAGGGACGCCGCAAGTACGTCCATGGGGCTTGGCCGCGGCTTGCTCGTGTGCGCTGTCCTGCGCACACGGCAAGACCGGGGTTGGGCGTCCTGCCCAACCCGCCCGAGGCATGCCTCGGGCCCATGCGGCTCACGCCCCCGCAACCGGACCCACCCCGCCTTCGACAGGTTCCCGCTGCTGTTGGTGGGTGCCGACCGTTGGTCGGCACGGGATCGAATCGATTGGAAGGTGCCTTTGTAGAGTCGAGCCACGCTCGACTGCTCTTTGCGTGCAGATCGGGCACAAGGGGGTCAGAGCCGTTTCCCGTTGGGAAACGGATCCGACCCCGCGCGGCTCAGGCGCCGCTGGCCACCGGGCGGGTGCTGTCGCTGACCCAGCCGCTCCAGGAATCGGCATAGATGCGTGCGCCGGACAGACCGGCCGCTTCCATCGCCAGCAGCAGGTGGCAGGCGGTCACGCCGGAGCCGCACATCAGCACCACCTGCTGCGGATCGCGGTTACCGATCACGCCCTGCAGTTCGGCACGCAGTTCCTGTGCATCGCGCAGGTGGCCGTCGACTACGTTCAGCGCAAACGGACGGTTGACCGCACCGGGCACATGACCGGCGACCGGGTCCAGCGGCTCCACTTCGCCGCGGAAGCGCTCGCCTGCGCGTGCGTCGACCAACCAGCCCGGCGCATGCTTCAACCGGGCGGTGATTTCATCGGCATTGGCGATCTGGGTGGTGTCGAAACGGCCCGGGTAAGCCGGCAGCGCCGTTACTTCGCCCTGGCCGGTTGCCAACGCGTGACCTGCGGCCTGCCAGGCGGCGATGCCACCGTCGAGCACGGCCACCTTGCTGTGCCCGATCAGGCGCAGCAGCCACCACAGGCGCGAGGCGGCCATGCTGCCATCGCTGCCGTCGTAGACCACCACCTGGGTGTCGGGACCGATGCCCCACTGGCCGAGCTTCGCGGCGAAGGCATCGCTGTCCGGCAGCGGGTGACGGCCGTGGTCGCTGCGGGTCAGATCCGACAGGTCCCGATTGAGGTCGGCATACACCGCGCCCGGAACATGTCCCGCGAGGTACTGGCCGCTGCCGGCCTGTGGATCGGCCAGCGAGGAACGCGCATCGACCACGCGCACGGCTGTACTGGCGGTGGCACGTGCATCGACCACGCGCACACCTTCGCCCAACACTGCGGCCAGGGTGGCGACATCGACAAGCGTGGTCCACGGCGGATCGATCGGCTTCATTGCACTTGCTCCAAGCGGCGACGCAGGTTGTACAGGATGGCCGCGGTTGCCCCCCAGATACGCTGGCCCGGCCAACCGTACTCGAGGACATGGCGGACGCGGCCGCGATGATTGATTTCGACCTGGCGCAGGTTGTCGGCGGCCATCAGGTAGTCCAGCGGCACCTCGAATACCTCGGCCACTTCGCTGGGCTGCGGCACCGGCACGAAATCCGGATCGACCACCGCCACCACCGGGGTGACCCGGTAGCCGGTGATGGTCACGAACGGATCGAGATAGCCCAATGCCTGCACCTGGCCGGGGGCCAGTGCGATCTCTTCCTGGCTCTCGCGCAGTGCGGCGGCCAGTGCATCGCGGTCATCGGGTTCGGTACGGCCACCGGGGAATCCGACCTGGCCACCATGCGTGCGCAGGGTTTCGGTGCGGCGGGTGAGGATCACCTGTGCACCGTTGGCGCGCGGCACGATACCGGCCAGCACGGCCGCTTCCACCGGCGGTCCCGGCGGCAACAGGTCGATCAGTTCGCTGCGGTTCCAGCCATCACCCGCAGGGGGATCGGCCAGCGGATGCAGCGCGCGCATCAGGCGGTGATGGTCGGCCAGTGAGCCGCGCAGGGATTGCTGGAGCTGTTCGCGCAATGGCTGCACGCGATGCAGGATGCGACTGCGTTCGTCGTCACTCATCGACGACCACCGTGCGATCTCATCGAGATGCCGCCCGCAGCCGGTGCACTGCCGGTCTGGATCCAGCTTGCACACGCCGATGCAGGGACTTGCGACAACACGCGCCGTTTCTTCCATTGTTTGCACTCGGCAACAGTAGCGCGATTACGCTGGATTTGCGCGGATTGAAGATGCGGCGCGCGGCATGCTGGCCGCGAGGCGGACCGTGAACGGTAGAGTCGACTGTCAGTCGACTCTGCAACCGCGCGCAAACAAAAACGCGCCGGTGGGATCACCGGCGCGTTGATGTTGACGCTGTTTCTTACTTGACGCTGACCAGCTTGATCTCGAACTGCACAGCCACGTTCGGCGGGAACGGGGTGCGCGGGTCGGCACCGTAGGCCTGGTCCGGCGGCAGGGTGACTTCCCACTTCGAGCCTGCCGGCATCTGCAGCAGGGTCTCGCGCATGGCCTTCATTTCGACTTCGCTGACCTTGATCGACGGAATCTGCTGGGCCGGGCGGGCTTCGGTCGGGCGCTGGCCGTACGGGAACGGACCGGCCACTTCCAGCTGCACGGTGCTGGCCTGGGTCGGCTTGGCGCCCTTGCCGGCTTCGACCACGCGGTACTGGACGCCGCTCGGCAGGGACTGCACGCCGGCCTTGGCCTTGTTCGCCGCGATGAACTGATCGCTCTTGGTCTTGTTTTCGGCAGCAGCCTTTTCGTACTCGGCCTTGGCAGCCTGGGCACGGCCCTGCTCGCGCTTCTGGAACGCTTCAACGGCCGGCTTCAGCTGCTCGGCGGTGATGGCCGGCTGCTTCTTGGCGTAGGCGTCCTGCAGGCCCTTCACCACCGAGTTGATGTCCAGCTGCTCACCGCGACCGGTCAGCTCCGCCAGGTTGTTGCCGTAGTCGTAACCGAAGTAATAACTCAGCTTGCCCTTCTCGGACGCGATGTCCTGGGCGAAGGCATTGCCCGTCAGGGCCAGGGCCGCGACGGCGACCGCGATAGAACGCAACTTCATCAAACAGTTCTCCAGGGGTGGTAACTCAGGGACGTTCTGCGCCGCCCTGAGGCGACGGGTTAGGATAACGGGCGCAACGTGTAACCGCTACTCACGATGCAGGCTAAGACCCGTCTGCGTTTGCAGAGTTCAATATCACTATTTTTTAACGTTTCTGGAGTTTCCCCGTGGCAGATGCCCTGATCGCTGTCGCCGACGACGGCGCCATCCGCACCGTGACCGTCCAGCGCCCGGACAAGCTCAACGCCCTGAACGCCGCCACCCTGCAGGCCGTGGCCGAGGCGTTCAGCGCCGCCGCCGCCGACCCGGAGGTACGCGTGGTGGTGCTGACCGGTGCCGGCCCGAAGGCCTTCGTGGCCGGTGCCGACATCGCCGAAATGAACACACTCAGCGCGGTTCAGGGACGTGATTTCTCGCTGCTGGGCCAGGCCCTGATGCGCCAGATCGAACGCATGCCCAAGCCGGTCATCGCCCGCGTGAACGGCTTTGCGCTGGGGGGCGGCCTGGAACTGGCCATGGCCTGCCATCTGCGCATCGCCGCCGATACCGCCAAAGTCGGCCAACCGGAAATCAACCTCGGCCTGATTCCCGGCTTCGGTGGCAGCCAGCGCCTGCTGCGCCTGTGCGGCCGCGCCGCCACCCTGGAACTGTGCATGCTGGGTGCTCCGATCAACGCGGCGCGTGCGCTGGAACTGGGCATCGTCAACGAGGTGGTCCCCGCCGCCGAACTGGACAATCGTGTGCAGGACGTCGCGCGCCAGTTGGCGCGTTCGGCGCCGCTGGCCCTGCGTGGCCTGCTTGACGCAGTGCACGTGGGCGGCGAATGCAGCCTGGATGCCGGGCTGGAGTACGAGAGCGCGCAGTTCGGCCTGCTGTTTGCCACCGAGGACATGCGCGAAGGCACCAGCGCCTTCCTGCAGCGCCGTCCGCCGGCCTTCCAGAACCGCTGACGCCATGGCATCCCGACCCAACCCCGCGCAGCTGTTCGCCCGGGTCCAGGCAGACGATCTCGATGGCGCCCTGCATGCCGGACTGATGGACTATGTGGCCCGCGCCGGCGACGAGCAGTTGCTGCCCGGCCACCCGGAGCTTCCACAGCGCCTGCACCAGGCCCAGCAGCAGCTGCAGAATGCCTGGGCCGCACGCGAACGCTACCGCACCCGTGCCGTGCGTCTGGCGCGACGTGAGGCCGAACGCGAAGCAAGGCGCACGCCCGCCACGGCACCGGACGTGAAGCCCGCGCTGCCCGCTGCGGCGGCCGCGATTCTCGCCCGGGCCAAGGCCCGCGCCACCGGCAAGGAACAGTAATGGCCACTGCGAAGAAGACCGCGCGCGCACCGGCGCGCCGTGGCAGCGTGATGCCGCGCGCCGACGTGGTGGAGATGTTCACCCGGCTGCGCGAACTCAACCCGCACCCGAAGACCGAGCTGGAATACAGCTCGCCGTTCGAACTGCTGGTGGCGGTCGCGCTGTCGGCGCAGGCCACCGACGTGGGCGTCAACAAGGCCACGCGCCGGCTGTTCCCGGTGGCCAACACGCCGGCGAAGATCCTCGCACTTGGCGAGGTCGGACTGAAGCAGTACATCGCCACCATCGGTCTGTTCAATGCCAAGGCGAAGAACGTGATCGCCACCTGTGCGATCCTGCTGGAAAAGCATGGCGGTGAAGTGCCACGTGATCGCGACGCGCTGGAAGCGCTGCCGGGGGTGGGCCGCAAGACCGCCAACGTGGTGCTCAACACCGCGTTCGGTGAACCGGTGATGGCGGTGGACACGCATATCTTCCGCGTCTCCAACCGCACCGGCCTGGCACCAGGCAAGAACGTGCGCGAAGTGGAAGACAAACTGGTGAAGGTGATTCCGGCCGAGTTCCTGCTCGACGCGCATCACTGGCTGATCCTGCACGGACGTTATGTGTGCAAGGCGCGCAAGCCGGATTGCCCGGGCTGCGTGATCGCCGACCTGTGCCGGTTCAAGGAAAAGACCACGGCCGAGGCGTGACCGCGTTCGTGGTGTGACAAAACAAAGACGGCGGGCGCAGGGCCCGCCGTCTTCGTTTGCAGACAAGGTGCTTCAGGTGATCAGAACGACAGGTCGCCCCAGACGCCGAATTCCTTGGTCTTGTCGTTCTTCTTGTCGCCGGCGTTGGCCAGGTGCGTGTACTTGTACACGGTCGACAGCTTGAGGTTCTTCATGACCGGGAACTCGACACCGACGTTCCAGTACTTGTCACTCAGGGTCGGGTCCAGGGTCTTGCTGACGTCGGTGTCATCGTAACGACCGAACACGTTGATGCCGCCGTCGGTGACGCGCACGCTGCCCCACACCGACCAGCCGCTGGTCTTGTCGGTGGCAACGGTCATCACGTTGTTGAGGTTCTTGGCCTGGAAGTACTCGCCACCGACGCGGAAGTCGCTGCTGGCGTAGGCCACCATCGCGTTGGCGCGGGTGTAGGTGTTCTCGGCGCTCTGGATGTCCGTTTCCTTGCCCAGCTTGCCGCTGTAGCCACCGACGGCAACCACGAAGTTCTCGTTCGGGGTATAGGCCGCGCGGCCTTCCACATCCATGCCCTTGCTGCGGGTCGGGTTCTTGTAACCGGCGCCGGACACGACCGAGACCGCGTAGTTGAAGTTGTTGCCCAGGTTGCCGAAGCCATGCAGGCCCCAGTCGGACGAGTTGCCGTACTTCAGGCGATCGGTCAGGGTGTTCTCGACATAACGCATGCCGTAGAACTTCTCGACGTACGGAATCCACGGCATGTCGGCGGCACCGACGCGCAGGTTGAAGGCCGGGTCGAAGCTGCCCTGCACGTAGGCCTTCTTGACGAACAGTTCGGTGTTGCCGATGGCCGAGCTGTACTGGAAGTCGGTGGTCAGGTTGGCCGACCAGATGTCGTTGAACTTGTGGTCGACGGTCAGGTAGAAGCGCTTGACGTCCAGACCGGTGCCACTGGCGGCGGTGTCCTTGCCGTTGCTGGTCTTGTCGATGTTGGTCAGGTCGAAGAACATGCGACCGCCGATCTTGTTGTCATTGACCAGCTTGGCCAGCTTGTCGACGCTGGTCTGGGTCTTCTGTGCACCTTCCAGAGCCTGGGCCTGGGTGATGTTCACTTCGGACTGCGCGTCAGACTGTGCCTGCAGCGCCTGCGAATCGTTCTGCAACTGCTGGACCTGGGCCTGCAGGGCAGCGATCTGCGCCTGCAGCTGCTGCAGCTGTGCCTGGGATACGCCCGTGCTGGCGGGAGCTGCGAAGGCGTCGGCGGAAACCAGACCGAGGCTTGCAACGACCGCGGCGGCGAGCAAATGGGAACGCATTTTGGATTTCTCCAGAGGGTTGGAATGGCTTGGGCAGAACGCCACGCCGGCAGGCCGGTCAAGCGTTTTGCGAACATTCCGTTAAAACCATGACAGCCGAATGACAACTTGAGCACCAACCACAGATTTCTTCATGCGGTCATGCGTACGACTCATTTGCCGCCACATCCTTGTCGATCCCTTGCCGCATATGGCGTCACGTATCAGCGTCTCGGCCCGGGCCGACCGCCGCGCAGCCCTCACCTGCATCGATGGTTTCGTGTGGATGACGCGGCATCACTGCGGAATGCCAGGCCGCGACGGCATTGACGACCACAGCGGGCAGGCCATCAGCGACATATAGAACGTGATCGCAACCGGGCCAGGTCCGTCTCCGGCGCATTGGTCATCACGTTGCCCGCAGCACTTAGAACCTTCACGCCCCTGGCTGTGCGGGCGCCGGGCAGCGCTGTAACGGTTGCGTCATACAACGGTCCCTGCGCTGTCATCGAACCGTTATGGAATGTGCGCCGGGCGGGTAACCCCGCATCCCAATCAACCCAGGAGCCACCCCGTGATCCACGCCTTCAAGTCGCGCGTTGCCGTTGCCGTCTTCGCAGCGTCGTCCGTGTTCGCCGCCAACGCCGCTGAAATCACCGGCGCGGGCGCCTCGTTCATCTACCCGGTGATGTCGAAGTGGTCGGCCGACTACAACGCCGCCACCAGCAACAAGGTCAACTACCAGTCGATCGGTTCCGGTGGTGGTATCGCCCAGATCAAGGCCAAGACCGTTGATTTCGGCTCCTCCGACGCCCCGCTGAAGCCGGAAGAACTGGCCGCTGCGGGCCTGGCTCAGTTCCCGTCGGTGATCGGCGGCGTGGTGCCGGTGGTCAACGTTGCCGGCATCGCCCCGGGCGCGCTGAAGCTGGACGGCACCGTGCTGGCCAACATCTTCCTGGGCAAGATCAAGACCTGGAACGACCCGGCCATCGCCGCGCTGAACCCGGGCGTGACCCTGCCGAGCGCCAAGATCACCGTCGTGCACCGTTCGGATGGTTCGGGCACCACCTTCAACTTCGTCAACTACCTGTCCAAGGTCAGCCCGGAGTGGAAGAGCTCGGTCGGTGAAGGCACCTCGGTCCAGTGGCCGGCCGGCATCGGCGGCAAGGGCAACGAAGGCGTTGCCGCTTACGTGAAGCAGATCAAGGGCGGCATCGGCTACGTCGAACTGTCCTACGCGCTGCAGAACAAGCTGTCGTACACCGCGATGAAGAATGCCGCCGGCCGCTTCGTGCAGCCGAGCGACGCCTCGTTCGCCGCCGCTGCTGCCAGCGCCGACTGGGCCAGCGCCAAGGACTTCTACCTGGTGATGACCAATGCCCCGGGCGCCGAGTCCTGGCCGATCACCGCAACCAACTTCATCCTGGTGCACAAGAAGCCGAAGAACGCTGCCAACGGCAAGGCCACCCAGGAGTTCTTCCGCTGGGTCTACAAGAGCGGCGACGCCCAGGCCCGCCAGCTGGACTACGTGCCGCTGCCGGACAGCCTGGTGCGCCAGATCGAGACCTACTGGACGCAGAACCTGAAGTAAGCAAGCGCGTTCCCCCGCAGGAACGGGATCGGCGGGTCCTCTCTCCCCCGCCGATCCCACCCGGGCGCGAGATCCTCGAGATCTCGCGCTCTTCTTGTTTTTGGGGGTCGGTCGTGAAGAGCGTTTGCGCCTTCGCTGATCCGTGGGTGAGTCGGTGGGCTAGGGCGTGCAGGACACGCCGTAAACCCTTCCTTGGGGGCTCGGCCACGGCATCCATGCCGTGGACGGTCCTGCACGTCCTGGCCCACCGCCTCTCGACAGTTCATCGGGGGCGCGGTGGGGTCATGGAAGGCAAGAGCGGGAGCAAAGGCAAGGGCGTTTGTAGAGCCGAGCCCATGCTCGGCTGGGTGCTGGAGCGTGCGGACCAACGGTCCGCACCTACCGAGGGCAAGGAGTCCGCACCTGCCGAGGGCGAGGAGCAGTCGAGCCTGGCTCGACTCTACAAGGGCCAACCGACCGTCATGGTCGGTGCGCAGATCGGGGGTCCCCGGGGGCCCGCGGAATCGGGGCCAACCCCGTGAAACCCTTGTCAGAACGTGATCCAGGACACCTCTGTCATCGTCGTAATACGGCTGTAACAAAAACATCATTTCATAGCCGCATCCGCCGACGCCGTCGGCTCTACCCCGCTATGGAGTGACCATGAAACTGCACTCGGCCGGCCTCGCCGCCCTTTCCCTGGCCATCGCCCTGGGCCTGTCGGCCTGCGGTGGCGACAAGCAGGCCGCGCAGCAGCCGGCTGCCAACGGTGCCGCCGCCCCGGCCGCTGCCGGTGCCAAGGTGACCGCCGAAGTGTCCGGCGCCGGCGCTTCCTTCATCTTCCCGCTGGTGTCCAAGTGGTCGGCTGACTACAACGCCAGCACCGGCGCCAAGATCAACTACCAGTCGATCGGCTCCGGTGGCGGCATCGCCCAGATCAAGGCCGGCACCGTCGACTTCGGTTCCTCCGACAAGCCCCTGAGCAGCGAAGAGCTGGCCCAGGCCGGCCTGGCGCAGTTCCCGTCCGCCATCGGCGGCGTGGTGCCGGTGGTCAACATCGAAGGCCTGGAAGGCGGCAAGCTGCGCCTCAGCGGCGCCCTGCTGGCCGACATCTTCCTGGGCAAGGTCAAGACCTGGAACGACCCGGCCATCGTCGCCGCCAACCCGGGCGTGAAGCTGCCGGACGGCAAGATCACCCTGGTCCACCGTTCGGACGGTTCGGGCACCACCTTCAACTTCTCCAACTACCTGTCCAAGGTCAGCCCGGAGTGGAAGACCAAGGTCGGCGAAGGCACCTCGGTGCAGTGGCCGGACGGCGTCGGTGGCAAGGGCAATGAAGGCGTCGCTTCGTACGTGAAGCAGATCAAGGGCTCGATCGGCTACGTCGAACTGGCCTACGCGCTGCAGAACGGCATGCCGTACACCGCCATGCAGAACGCCGCCGGCAACTGGGTCGAGCCGAGCGCGGAAACCTTCGCCGCTGCGGCCGCCAGCGCCGACTGGGCCAGCGCCAAGGACTTCAACCTGGTCATCACCAACGCCCCGGGCGAGCAGGCGTGGCCGATCACCGCCACCAACTTCATGCTGATGCAGAAGCAGCCGAAGGACGCCAAGCGCAATCAGGACACCCTGGCCTTCTTCAAGTGGGCCTTCGAGAACGGCCAGGCCCAGGCCAACGAGCTGCACTACGTGCCGCTGCCGGCCGAACTGGTCAAGCAGATCGAGGCCTACTGGGCGACCGACCTGAAGTGATGGAAACGACGGTGCCCGCCCCGCGCGGGCACCGCCTCTGCCACGCCGTGCCGCCCCGCCCCTTCCTGGCCCCGCCGTCCCCATGAATGCCATCGCCCAGCCTGTAGCCGCCCCGTCCACGCGTGATGCGCGTGATGCCCGCAACGACAAACTGTTCCGATGGGTGCTGGTCGGCACCGTCATCTTCGTCCTCATTGCCCTGGCCTGCGCCGCGCTGTCGATGCTGTGGGGCGGCCGCCATGCCCTGCAGATGCAGGGCCTGAGCTTCTTCTTCTCTGCCGACTGGAATCCGGTCGAAAACAAGTTCGGTGCCCTCGCCCCGATCTACGGCACCCTGGTCACCGCCGCCATCGCGATGGTCATCGCCGTGCCGGTCAGTTTCGGCATCGCCTTCTTCCTCACCGAAGTCGCGCCGCGCTGGCTGCGTGGCCCGGTCGGTACCGCCATCGAACTGCTGGCCGGCATTCCCTCGATCATCTATGGCATGTGGGGCCTGTTCGTGCTGGTGCCGGTGATGACCGAGTACGTCACTCCGTTCCTCAACGAGACCCTGGGCGAATGGCCGATCATCGGTCCCATGTTCCAGGGCCCGCCGCTGGGCATCGGGATGCTCACTGCCGGTTTCGTGCTGGCCATCATGGTCATTCCGTTCATCTCCTCGGTGATGCGCGAAGTGTTCCTGACCGTGCCGACCCGCCTGAAGGAATCGGCCTATGCGCTGGGTTCCACCAAGTGGGAAGTGAGCTGGGACATCGTGCTGCCCTACACCCGCTCGGCGGTGATCGGCGGCATCTTCCTCGGCCTCGGCCGCGCCTTGGGCGAGACGATGGCGGTGGCCTTCGTGATCGGCAACAGCGTGCGCCTGTCGCCGTCGCTGCTGGAACCGGGCACCACCATCGCCGCGCTGATCGCCAACGATTTCGGCGAAGCCACTGAAACCTACCGCTCGGCCCTGCTGCTGCTCGGCTTCGTCCTCTTCATCGTCACCTTCGTGGTGCTGGCCATTGCCCGCCTGATGCTGATGCGCCTGTCCCGCAAGGAGGGCAACTGATGTCCAGCACCGCTGATTCGCTGTATCTGCGCCGCCGCATCGGCAATGTCATCGCCATTGCCGCGTCCTGCGCCACCGCCCTGTTCGGCCTGTTCTTCCTGGGCTGGATCCTGTTCACCCTGGCCTCCAAGGGCCTTGCCGGCATCAACCTGGATCTGTTCACCAAGATGACGCCGCCGCCGATGCAGGAAGGCGGCCTTGCCAATGCCTTCTTCGGCAGTGCGGTGATGTGTGCGCTGGCAATCGGCATCGGCACCCCGCTCGGCGTGCTGGCCGGCACCTGGCTGGCCGAGTACGGCAACGCCCGCAAGGCCGGCACCGTGGTCCGCTTCGTCAACGACATCCTGCTGTCGGCGCCGTCCATCGTGCTTGGTCTGTTCGTCTACACCCTGTACGTGATGCAGACCGGCGGCAACTTCTCGGCGTTCGCCGGTGCACTGTCGCTGGCCTTCATCGTGCTGCCGGTGGTGGTGCGCACCACCGACGAGATGCTCCGCCTGGTGCCCTCGCAGATGCGTGAGGCGGCGCTGTCGCTGGGTATCCCGCAGTGGAAAGTGATCGTGCAGGTGCTGTACCGCAGTGCCTCGGCCGGCATCATCACCGGCATCCTGCTGGCGCTGGCCCGCATCTCCGGCGAGACCGCACCGCTGCTGTTCACCGCCTTCGGCAACCAGTACTGGAACAACAACATCTTCCAGCCGATGGCCTCGGTACCGGTGGTGATGAACCAGTTCGCCGGCAGCCCGTATGAATCCTGGCAGGTGCTGGCCTGGGCCGGTGCCCTGGTGCTGACTGTCTTCGTGTTGCTGGTCAGCCTTGCCGCCCGCGGCATCCTGCTGCGCAACCGTATCTCCCATGACTGACCTTTCCGTGGATAACGCCATGAACGACCTTTCCAACGCCGTGCCGATGCAGCGCATCGCCGTGCCGTCCTCGCACGAGAGCCTGCACACGCCGTCGCCGGTGAAGCTGGCTGCGCGTGGACTGGACTTCTACTACGACAAGTTCCATGCCCTGAAGGGCATCAACCTGGAGATTCCGGAAAAGCGCGTGACCGCGCTGATCGGTCCCTCCGGTTGCGGCAAGTCGACCCTGCTGCGCATCTTCAACCGCATCTACGCGCTGTACCCGAAGCTGGAAGCACGCGGTGAGGTGCTGCTGGACGGCGAGAACATCCTGTCGCCGAAGTACCCGATGAACCGCCTGCGCAGCAAGGTCGGCATGGTGTTCCAGAAGCCGGTGCCGTTCCCGATGACCATCTTCGAGAACGTGGCCTACGGCATCCGCCACCATGAGAAGCTGAGCAAGGCCGACATGGCCGACCGCGTCGAGCAGGCGCTGCGCCAGGGCGCGCTGTGGGACGAAGTGAAGGACAAGCTGGGGCAGAGCGCACTGGGCCTGTCCGGTGGCCAGCAGCAGCGTCTGTGCATCGCCCGTGCGGTGGCCCTGCGCCCGTCGGTGCTGCTGCTGGACGAGCCGACCTCGGCGCTGGACCCGATCTCCACCAGCCGCATCGAGCAGCTGGTCGAAGAGCTCAAGCACGAGTACACCATCGTGATCGTCACCCACAACATGCAGCAGGCCGCGCGCGTGTCCGACTACACCGCCTTCATGTACCTGGGCGACCTGATCGAGCACGACCGCACCGAAGTGATCTTCTCGCAGCCGTCGCAGCGGCAGACCGAGGATTACATCACCGGTCGCTTCGGCTGAAACGCCAGTCGACAGACAGACAATGTCAGTCGAGCATGACTCGACTCTACAAATCACGTCAGTCGAGCGTGGCTCGACTCTACAGAGTGGAATGAACATGAATCTTCCCAACGACCACATCGTCAAGAGCTACGACGAAGAGCAGCAGCGCCTGGTGGCCGAAATCGTGCGCATGGGCGAGATGGCCGTCGCCCAGCTCGAAGCGGCGATGGACGTGATCGAGAAGCGCGACGAGAACGCCGCCCATCGCATCATCGCCAACGACGAAGCGATCGATGCGCTGGAGCAGCAGATCAGCCACGACGTGATGCGCCTGGCGCTGCGTGGCCCGATGGCGCGCGACCTGCGCGAAATCCTCGCCGGCCTGCGCATTCCGGCCGACATCGAGCGCATCGGCGACTACGCTGCCAACGTCGCCAAGCGCTCGATCGCGCTGGGCAAGGTGCCGCCGCTGCCGCAGATCCAGGGCCTGCGTGCGCTGGGCCGCCTGGCCGCGCAGCAGGTCCGCCGTGCCATTGCCGCCTACCGCGACAATGACGCCGACGCCGCGCTGGAACTGCGCGAGGACGACGCCCGCCTGGACGCGCAGTACACCGCGCTGTTCCGCGAGCTGCTGACCTACATGATGGAAGACCCGCGCAACATCACCCCGTGCACCCATCTGTTGTTCATGGCCAAGAACCTGGAGCGCGTGGGCGACCATGCCACCAACATCGCCGAGAACGTGTGGTTCCTGGTGCATGGCGAGCAGCCGCTGCCGCCGCGTGAAAAGCGCGACGAGACCTCCAGCACCGACCAGATCTGATACTGCACTGCAACACCGGAGTTGACTCCAAGGTGGCCGCTGTCCTGCTGACAGCGGCCTTTTTGTTTTGGGCGTTCCGGCAGTTCATCCACGCATGGCGTGGCCTACCAGGCCGCTGGTCTCCCCTTCTGTAACAAACCTCACGAAAATTTGAGTTCTTGGCGAGGATTCGTTGAGTAGGATCGCTGCACCATCGCTTCCACCGGCATCCCTGCCGGCTACCCGGGCATCTGCCCACACCACCCAGGAGCACCACCGATGAGCAGTTCCAACAAGACCCTGTCCCTGCTGACTGCTACCGCCCTGGCCGCTGGCCTGGGCATGACCGCCAGCGCTTCGGCGCTGAGCATGAGTGACCTGGCCCAGGGCTATCTGGTTGCTGGCCAGGCCGCCAAGGCCACCACCGATGCCAAGGCAGCGGACACCAAGATGGCCGCTGATGCGACCAAGCACGCCGAAGGCAAATGTGGTGCCGACGGCAAGAGCGCTGAAGGCAAGTGCGGCGCCGACAAGGGCAAGGCCGCCGGTGCTGCGGCAGGCGCCAAGGCCAAGACCGGCGACAAGAAGTCGGCCGAAGGCAAGTGCGGCGAAGGCAAGTGCGGTGCCAAGCACTGACGTCCGCGCCGCCGTCGTCCACCCGCGGTCGCCGCTTCGTGCGGCGGCCGCCGGGTTGGGCCTGCGCCGGGCGCTGCTGCAGGATCTGCGCGACGCGCCGGCCGGTGACTTCGACTTCCTCGAATGCGCGCCAGAGAACTGGATCCATGTCGGCGGCCCAGCCGGTGATGCATTGGCCGAACTGGCACAGCGCCATCCTCTGAGCTGCCATGGCCTGTCGCTGTCACTGGGCGGCAGTGCACCCCTGGATACGCAGCTGCTGGAGCAGGTCGGGAACTTCCTCGACACGCATCGCGTGCCGCTGTACAGCGAACACCTGAGCTACTGCAGCGACGATGGCCACCTCTACGACCTGTTGCCGATTCCATTCACCGACGAAGCCGTGCGCCATACCGCGGCACGCATCGCGCGCGTGCAGGACATTCTCGGCCGCCGCATCGCGGTGGAGAACGTCTCCTACTACCTGGCACCGGAACCGGCGATGGACGAACTGGCCTTCACCAATGCCGTGCTCGCCGAGGCCGACTGCGACCTGCTGCTGGACGTCAACAACGTCTACGTCAATGCCTGCAACCATGGCTACGACGCCGACACCTTCATTGCCGGGCTGCCCGCAGAGCGCATCGTCTGCCTGCACGTGGCCGGGCACCTGGATGAGGCACCGGACCTGAAGATCGATACCCATGGCAGTGCTGTGATCGACCCGGTCTGGGAACTGCTGGCGCGTACCTATGCACGCATCGGCGCGCGTCCGACCCTGCTCGAACGCGATTTCAACTTCCCCCCGTACGCCGAGCTGCAGGGCGAACTGCAGACCATCCGCCGCCTGCAGGCCACGCACGCCGGGAGCGCACATGGCTGATGCTCCCGACAGGCTGCGCGCACAGCAGCATGCGTTCACCGCACACCTGCGCGATCCGCAGGGTGTGCCACCGCCAGTCGGGCTGGAGCCACGCCGGGTCGCGGTGTACCAACGGCTGCTGTTCAACAATCTGCTGGGCCTGTTGAGCAACGGCTTCCCGGTCTGCGTGCGCCTGCTCGGCGAACCGGCCTGGAGCGCGCTGGTCCGCCAGTACTTCGCGACCCATCGCTGCCAGGCACCGCTGTTCACCGAGCTGGCCGCCGAATTCGTGCAATGGCTGCAGGCACAGCTGCAGCTGCCGCACCCGGCGCTGGCCGAACTCGCTCATTACGAGTGGGTGGAGACCGCGCTGTACCAGTTGCAGGCCGAGCCGCTGCCGGCACCCGGCAACATCGATCCGCTGCAGGTACCGCTGCAGCGCTCACCACTGGCCTGGCCGCTGCTGTACCAGTGGCCGGTGCATCGACTCGGTGCCGAGGATGCGCCAATGCAGCCGCCGGCCGAACCGACCGGCCTGCTGGTGCGCCGTGAGGCCGATGGCGAAGTGCGCTTCGCCGCACTCAGCCCGTTGGCGGTGTACCTGCTGTCCAGCATCGGCGAACAACCCGGCCTCGATGGACATGCCTATCTGCGGCAATTGGCCGCTGCGAACGGCCTGGCTGAGGAGGCGCTGGCCGGGCCCGGTGCCGTGCTGCTGCAGCAGTTCCTGCAGGCCGGCGTGATCGGCCCGCTCACAGTCCCTGGCTGACGCCCCTTCCCCCACGGAGAACCACCGATGAACCTTCCGACCCTGGCCGCCACGCGTGGCCAGCTGGACCGTCTCGCCCCCTGGTTGGCCCCGCTCGGCCTGCGCCTGCTGCTGGCCTGGGAATACTTCGAATCCGGCCGCGAGAAACTGCGCGGCCAGAACTGGTTCGCCGACCTGCAGGACGCTTTCCCGTTCCCGTTCGACCAGCTGCCGGCCGCGCTGAACTGGCAGCTTGCGACCTGGTTCGAGCTGATCGGCGCCGCCTGCCTGCTGTTCGGGTTCGGTACCCGATTTGCTGCCGCCAGCCTGCTGGTACTGACCGTGGTGGCCACCTATGCGGTGCACTGGCCAATGGAATGGAACTCGCTGGCCGACCTCGCCATGGGCTATGCGATCAGCGACCAGGGCTTCGGCAACTTCAAGCTGCCGGTGCTGTTCATGGCCATGCTGCTGCCGCTGATCTTCACCGGTGCCGGCAGGCTGAGCGTGGATGCATGGTTGGCGCGGTGGTCTCCCTCGGCCACGCCTGCGCGGCCAGCAGTCCGGTAATCGCCAACCCTGGTCGGCGCACCGTGTGCCAACCAAGGTTGGCACCTACCGGAATCCTGAGCGCGCGGTGCCCCGGTAGGTGTCGACCTTGGTCGACACGCTCCACCCATGCTCCGAAGGCTGGCCGGGCGCTCAGGGTCGCTCTGCTAGAATTCACGCATGACTGACCCCACCCCCGCACCTGCCGCCGCTCCCGATTCCGCAGTTCCCCAGGCGCAGCGCGCGATGTCGCAACGCTTCCGCGGCTTCCTGCCGGTGGTGGTGGACGTGGAAACCGGCGGCTTCGACAGCCAGCGCAACGCGCTGCTGGAAATCGCCGCGGTGCCGATCGAGATGGACGAGAACGGCCTGCTCTACCCCGGCCAGACCGCCAGCGCCCACGTGGTGCCGGCCGAGGGCCTGGAGATCGACCCGAAATCACTGGAAGTGACCGGCATCATCCTCGACCACCCGTTCCGGCTGGCCAAGGAAGAGAAGGCGGCACTGGACCACATCTTCACCCCGGTGCGGGCAGCGATGAAGAAGTACGGCTGCCAGCGCGCGATCCTGGTCGGCCACAACGCGCATTTCGACCTCGGCTTCGTCAATGCCGCCGTGGCGCGCACCGGCCACAAGCGCAATCCGTTCCATCCCTTCAGCGTGTTCGATACGGTGACCCTGGCCGGTATCGCCTACGGGCAGACAGTGCTGGCACGTGCGGCCAATGCCGCCGGGTTGGGCTGGGATGCGAACGAGGCGCACAGCGCGGTGTACGACACCGAGCAGACCGCGCGGCTGTTCTGCACGATTGCCAACGCCTGGCCGCGGTAAGCCAGCCAACGGCGCAACCGCATCCACGCAGTGCGGACCAACGGTCCGCACCCACCACTCACCGGACGGTAGATCCACGCCATGCGTGGATGCGATCACCCAATACTCGTACGATCGCGGCCGTCGCTCTTGGCGCGGTAGAGCGCACGGTCGGCACGCTGGTACAGCAGCGCCGGGGTACGGTCGTCGGCATCCAGCTCCACCAGGCCTGCGCTGAAGGTCACGCGCAGGCCGTCCACGCCGGCCCAATCCGGGTGGTCGTGGAACAGGCCGCGCAGGCGTGCGCACAGCTGCGCGGCTTCTTCCAGGCGTGTGTCGTTGAGCAGCAGCGCGAATTCTTCGCCGCCGGTACGCGCCGGCAGGTCCGAGTCACGACAGGCGGCGGCGATCACCGTTGCCACCTGCACCAGCACCGCATCGCCGATGCTGTGGCTGTGGCGGTCGTTGACGTCCTTGAAGTGGTCGATGTCGAGCACCACCAGGCACAGCGGATGGCCACTGCGCTGCGAACGGGCAAAGTCGCGCGCCAGGGTTTCATCGAAGGCACGGCGGTTGGCCAGGCCGGTCAGTGCGTCTTCGCGCGCCTGGCGCTCGAAGGCCTCGGCCTGCCGCGCCAACCGTTCGGCCAGCTCGGTCTTTTCCTGGTTCAGCGCCTGCAGGTGCACGGTCTTGGCCTGCAGGTCGAAAGTGGCCTCGTCCACACGCCGCGCCAGGCGCAGGTTGCTGGCCTTCAGCTGCTGCAACAGCAACCGGTACAGCGCCACCAGCGCGGCCAGCAGCAACAGGCCTCCCAGCGCCTGCACGCTGCGTCGCTGCCACCAGAACGGCTCCACGGTGAAGCTCCACACCGCTTCCTGCTGCGCCCAGCTGCCGCCCGGATGCGCCGCCGCCACGTGCAGGGTGTAGTCGCCCGGTGGCAGGCCGACGAATTCGACACTGCGCTGTGGGCCACGCTCGACCCAGCCGGCATCCAGTCCGTCCAGCCGGGTGCGGTAGCGGATCCGGTCAGACATCAGGTAGCTCAGGCCGACATAGCTCACCGCCAGCCGGCGGCCACCGGGGATGTAATTTCGCTCGGGGCCTTCCCAGTGCACCGGCGCGCCATCCACCTGCACGCTTTCGATCGCTGCCGGTGGCGAGGGGCGTTCGCGGAAACGCTGCAGGCGCTGCGGATCCACCGTACTCAGGCCACCAGCGGTGACCACCCAGAACGTGCCGTCCTGGCGCAGGATCGCCGAGGGGCTGGAGCTGCCGTTGGCCTGCGCGTTGGCCATGCCATCAATCTCGTTGTAGCGCTCCACCACCACCCGCGGCGCGCGCCCGTCGGCAACCGCATTGAGCGTGGCCATGTCGGTGCGCAGCACGCCGCGGTTGCTGCTGATCCAGACGTTGCCCAGGCGGTCCGGCACCAGCTGGAACACCGCGTCCACCGGCATGCCCTGCTCCAGCCCGACCCGCGCCAGCGTTCCGTGCTGCCAGCGGTACAGGCCGCGGTCGCTGCTGATCCACATCGCATCGCCCAGCTGGTGGAAACCGAACACGCTGCGGCCACCGCCCAACGGTGCCAGGTCGATCGACTGCACGCGGTTGCCGCGCAGCACGCGGATGCCTTCGATGGTGCCGATCCACAGATTGCCCTGGTGGTCATGCTCGAGCGCGGTGATCAGGCCGCTGGGCATGCCCGGCACGCTCGATACCTGCACACGGTCGCCGTCGATGCGTACCACCCCCTTCTGCGTGCCGGCCCAGACCACGCCCTGCGGGTCGACGCTGATCGCACGGATGTTGCCGCCAGGCATGCCGTCGGCCGCTGCATAGGTGTGGCGCAGGCGACCATCGCGGCCCAGCCGGTAAACGCCATCGCCGAAGGTACCGACCCACAGATCGCCGTCCGGGCCCTGCGCCAGGCTCAATACCGACGGTGCCTTGCCACCGCGGTTGTGCAGCGGCACCGCGCGGAAGCGACCGTCCGCCGCCTGCAGGTCCAGGCCGCTGGCACTGCCCACCCACAGCTGGCGGTCGCGATCCTCGAACACAGTGCGCACGTAGTCGCCACTGAGCCCATCGCGCTCGGTGTAGCTGCTGAACAGCGTTTCGCGCAGGCGGTACAAGCCGCCGTTCGCACCCACCCAGATGCTGCCCTCGGCATCCTCGCGCAGGCTGACCACGCGTCCGCCCGGCAGGTTCAGGCCAGCCGGCAACCGCTCCAGGCCATGTGAGGAGATGCGCAGCAGCCCCTGGTTCTCGGTGCCCAGCCACAGGTCGCCATGGCGGTCCTGCAGCATCGAGGTCAGATGCAACTGGCCCGGCAGGCGATGCACCAGCACCAGTTGATCGTCCTCCACGCGGTACAGGCGCTCGCCGGCGACGATCCACAACGCGCCATCCGGCGCCCGGTACGGCCATGACAGGCCACTGCCGGCGCCCAGTCCCCAGGCCGCCGGTGCACGCTTGAGCACGCCATCGTTGTCGCGCAGCACCAGCCCGTCGAGCGTGCCGATCCAGACCCGGTCCTGTGCATCGACCACCAGCTTGGTGAAGCTCATCGCCAACGGCAGGTCAGCCGCCGGCGCCTGGTAGACGATGCCCTTGTCCGCGACCAGGTAGCCGATGCCCTTGCCCTCGTACAGCAGCCACAGCCGCCCCTGGCTGTCCATCTGCATGGACTGGATCAGCACCTGCGGGGTACCGGCCTGATGCTCCCAGACCCGCCACTGGCCGTCGTTGCCGCGATGGCTGACGTTGCCGCGTGAATCACTGATCCACAATCCGCCCTGGCGGTCGACCAGCAGCGCGCCGATGCCGTTGTCGCGCAGTCCCGGTCGGGTACTGCGGTCGAACACGGTGAAATCCAGGCCGTTGTAACGCACCAGGCCTTCCCAGGTGGCAAACCACAGGTGGCCTTCGGGGGTCTGCGCGATGTCGCGCAGCGAGTTGTGCGGCAGGCCGTTGCGCGAGGTCCATACATCGATGGCGTAGTCGCGCAGCGGCGGTGCGCCCTCCTGCGCCACGGCCGGCAGGGACAGCATCAGCAGCAGCCACAGCAGGCCCTGCCGCAACGCCCGACCGAATCCCGTGCCACAGCGCTCCACCCAGCGCCCGTTGTCCCCCTGTCCGCCCATCAGCGCAGCGGCGGTGGCCGGGTGCGGCTGCCAGGCCTGGCAGCGTGCGGGAACGGCCGGGCAACGCGGAACGGCATGCCGGCGGGTACGGGCTGGCTCATTGAAGAGGAACTGGGGAAGTACGCAGATGATAGGCGAAACCCCGCCCCCGGCGTCACCGCTCGGGGACGGCGATACTCAGCCGCCGCGCCCCGGTGGCGTCACCTGCGCGCTTGCCGGCCACTGCACCACCGCTTCCAGCCCACCTTCGGCGCGGTTGCGCAGCCACAGGCGAGCACCATCCTTTTCGGCCAGGGCGCGGGCGATGGTCAGGCCCAGCCCGGCACCGCCGGTCTCGCGCGAACGCGAGGTCTCCACCCGTACGAAGGGGTCGAATACCGCCTCCAGCTGATCTTCGGCCAGGCCGGGGCCATCATCGGCCACCACCACGGTGATCGCGCCACCACTGCGCTCGACCCGTACCCGCACCCGGTAGGCGTACATCACCGCGTTGTCCACCAGGTTGGAGAACAAGCGGTGCATGGCCAGCGGACGCAGCATCAGCACCGCCCCGCTGCCACCTTCGAAGACCACATCGCCGCCGCCCTCGGCCGTGTCTTCGACGATGCTTTCCAGCAGCGAATCCAAGTCCAGCGCGGCGCGCTGCTCGGCACTCTCAGTGCTGCGGGCCAGCTCCAGGCCTTCGCGCACCAGTGCCTGCATCGCCGCCAGATCGCCGATCAGGCGCTCGCGCAGCACCTCGTCGCTGACGTTCTCCAGGCGCAGGCGCAGGCGGGTCAACGGGGTCTGCAGGTCATGGGTGATCGCCGCCAGCATCTGCGTGCGTTCGGCCAGGTGCCGCTGCAGGCGGTGCTGCATGGCATTGAAGGCCTCGGCGGCGCGCTGCACCTCGCGCGGCCCGCGCAACGGCAGTGGATCGCGCTGCAGATCGTCGCCGAGATCCTCCGCGGCCGCCGCCAGCTCCTGCAGCGGCGCACTGGCCATGCGCGCAACGATATAGGCCAGCACGGCAATCGCCAGCACCAGCAGGGTCAGGAACCACGGGTCCACGGCCAGAATGCCGTTGTGGGCCACTGCTGGCGAATCCAGCGCCAGCTTCAGCAGCGTACCGTCGTTGAGCGTCACATCGACCGCGCGGCACTTGGGCGGAATGAAGGCCGGATCGCGCTCACGCGGATGCCGTCGGTGCCCCGGCGGCGGTGGCGGCAGCAGATCCTGCAGCTTGGGAATGCAGGAACGGAACGAGGTGAAATGCACATGCGCGCGCGACACCGGGCCGGGCCGGTCATCCAGGACTTCCATCAGTGCGGTATCCGCCCGCCCCAGGCGCGCGCCGGGCTGCAGCGCCCGCACGCTGGGCCCACCGATCTCAAGCAGTCGCTCGCGCAGTTCGGGATTGCCATCGAGCAGGTTGACGTAGCCCTGCAGGCGGTCGGCGATGCGGTTCAGGTTCTGCCGCTCGAACTCCTGCTGACGTTTGGAGGTGGCCAGCATGGTCGCGCCGATCGCAGCCACGCTCATCCCCAATAGCAGGATGACGAACAACCGCCCGACCATCGAGGACAGGAAATGGCGCAGGCGCTTCATGACGGCTTATTCCAGGTTCACCGAGGAGGCCAGCACGTAGCCTTCGTTGCGCACGGTCTTGATCAGGCCATCCGGCCCACCGTCATCGCCCAGCTTGTTGCGCAGGCGACTGACCTGCAGGTCGATCGCGCGATCCTGCGCCTCGTAGTTGCGGCCGCTGCTGAGCGCGACCAGCTGTTCGCGCGACAGCACCTTGTTGGCATGGGCGATGAACACGCGCAGCAGGCGGAACTCGGCACCGGACAGCACCACCACGCGGTCGTCCGGATCGACCAGGTGGCGATGCTCCAGGTCGAACACCCAGCGCGAGAAGCGCGCGCGGCGCACCGCCAGCGGCTCCAGGTTGGCCGGCAACGCCTCGGTCCGGCGCAGTACGTTGCGGATGCGCGCCAGCAGCTCGCGCGGTTCGAACGGCTTGGCCAGGTAGTCGTCCGCGCCCATTTCCAGGCCCAGCACGCGATCGATCGGCTCGGCACGCGCGGTCAGCATGATCACCGGCGTGTTCGAGCGCGCGCGCAGGTCGCGGCACAGGGTCAGGCCATCCTCGCGAGGCAGGTTGAGGTCGAGCACGATCAGATCCACATGCTCACGGTCCAGCAGCTGGCGCATGGCGGTGCCATCGGCGGCCGTGCTCACCTGGTAGCCGGCACGGCCGAGCTGCTCGGCCAGCAGGGTGCGGATGTCGTTGTCGTCGTCGACGATCAGCAGTCGATGCATCGGGTTTTCAGTCTCCATGTCGCGATCATCCCGTGTCGGCAGCTGAACCGCATCCGGGGCAATGCGTACCAGTGTATCCAGCCATGGGCGGGATACCTGTGGTTACGCGTATTCACCGACAGTGTTACATAGAGACATACCCTGAGGATTGAGCCGTCCATCGCCCGGTCTTCACAATGCCCACCAACGCCGCCACCGCGGCCCCGAGAGTGAAGCCACGACGTGACGTTCCGCCTGCTGCCTGCGACCCGCCGGGGTCGCCTGATACTGATCGCCCTGCTCGCCTTGATCGTCGCCGCAGCCGCCTGGTGGCTGCTGCGCAAGCCCGCCGCCCCGGCGGTGGCGACCACGCCGGTCAGTCGTGGTGACATCGAGCAGACGGTGGAGGCCACCGGTGTGATCGACGCCTACAAGCTGGTCAGCGTCGGTGCGCAGGCCTCTGGCCAGATCAAATCGCTGAAGGTGCAGCTGGGCGATACCGTGAAGGAAGGCGACCTGATCGCCGAGATCGACGCCACCACCCAGCAGAACCAGGTGCTCAATGCGCAGGCCTCGCTGGACCAGGTCACCGCCCAGCGCGCCGTGCAGCAGGCCACCCTGCGCCAGGCCGAACTGGAATTCGCGCGCCAGCAGCAGATGCTGGCCGCCGAGGCCACCTCGCGCCAGGAGTACGATGCCGCCGAAGCACAGCTGAAGACCGCACGTGCCCAGCTGCAGTCCTACGAGGCACAGATCAAGGGCCGCGAGACCGAGCTGGGCACCGCCCGCGCCAACCTGGCCTACACCCGCATCACCGCGCCGATGGACGGCACCGTGGTGGCGGTGGTGGCCGAGGAAGGTCGCACCGTGAACGCCAACCAGACCGCACCGACCATCGTCATGCTGGCGCGGCTGGACGTGGTCACCGTCAATGCCGAGATCTCCGAGGCCGACGTGGTCAAGATCAAGGCCGGCATGCCGGTGTACTTCACCACGCTGGGCGATCCGGATCGCAAGTACCACGCCACGCTGCGCCAGATCAATCCGGCGCCGGCCTCGATCGCCAACGAGAGTTCGTCCAGTTCCAGCAGCTCGTCCAGTTCCAGCTCCAGCAGCGCGGTGTACTACAACGCGCTGTTCGACGTGGAAAACCCGGATGGCACCCTGCGCATCGACATGACCGCGCAGGTCTCGGTACTGCTGAAGCAGGCCAAGGGCGTACTGATGGTGCCGGCGGTGGCACTGGGGCCGAAGCGCCGTGGCGACGAGCGCATGGTGCGGGTGCTGGACGACAAGGGCCAGCCGCAGCCGCGCAAGGTTACCGTGGGCATCAACAACGGCGCCTCGGCCGAGATCCTGTCGGGACTGAAGGAAGGCGAGCGCGTAGTGGTCGGCGAAGCCGGTGCGGCCGGTGCCAGCGCCGGCGGCGGCAACCGCGGCGGCATGCAGATGCGGGTCGGCGGCCCGGGCATGGGGCGCCGATGAGCACGACGGCGCCGCTGCTGCGCCTGCGTGACCTGCGACGCGAATTCCCGGCCGGCGACGATGTGATCGCCGTGCTGCGTGACGTCAACCTCGACATCCACGCCGGTGAGATGGTGGCCATCGTCGGCCAGTCCGGCTCAGGCAAGTCGACGCTGATGAACATCCTCGGCTGCCTCGATCGTCCCACCCGTGGCAGCTACCAGGTGGCCGTCCGCGAAACCGGGAAGATGGCGCCGGACGAGCTGGCCGAACTGCGCCGCGAGCATTTCGGCTTCATCTTCCAGCGCTACCACCTGTTGGGCGACCTCGATGCACGCGGCAACGTGGAAGTGCCGGCGGTGTACGCCGGCAGCCCCGGCCCGGTGCGCAACGCGCGTGCCGAACAACTGCTGCAGCGGCTGGGCCTGAGCGACCGCATGCACCACAAGCCGGGCCAGCTGTCCGGCGGCCAGCAGCAGCGCGTGTCGATCGCCCGTGCCCTGATGAACGGCGGCGAGGTGATCCTGGCCGACGAACCGACCGGCGCGCTCGACACGAAATCCGGCGAGGAAGTGATGGCGATCCTCGGCGAGCTGCACGCCGAAGGCCACACCATCATCATCGTCACCCACGACATGAGCGTGGCCGAACACGCGCAGCGCATCATCGAGATCCGCGACGGCGAGATCATCGCCGACCGCGCCAATCCGAATGCACCGACCTACCGCGCGCAGCGCGAGGCCAGCACCGGCGTCGCCCGCGGCAACAGCTGGCGGGCCGCGCGCGACCGCTTCACCGAAGCGTTCCGCATGGCGTTGCTGGCGATGAATGCACATCGGCTGCGCACCTTCCTGACCATGCTCGGCATCATCATCGGCATCGCCTCGGTGGTCTCGGTGGTGGCGCTGGGCAATGGCTCGCAGCAGCAGATCCTGCAGAACATCAGTGCGCTGGGTACCAACACCATCGACGTCTACCCCGGCCGCGGGTTCGGCGACATGCGCTCGGCGCGGGTACAGACGCTCAAGGCCAGCGACGCCGATGCACTGGCAAAGCAGAGCTACGTGGACAGCGCCACCCCCAGCGTGTCGACCTCGGTCACCGCGCGTTACCGCAACCAGTCCTCCACCGCCCAGGTCAGCGGCGTTGGCGAGCAGTTCTTCCGGGTCAAGGGCGTGACCCTGCTCAGCGGCAGCTTCTTCGATGCCGATGCGGTGAAGGGCCTCGGCCAGGTCGCGGTGATCGACGAGAACACCCAGACCCAGTTCTTCCCCGATGTCGATCCGATCGGCCAGGTGATCCTGCTCGGCAACGTGCCGGCACGCGTGGTCGGCGTGGCCAAGCGCCAGAGCTTCGGGTTCGGCGGCAGCACCAGCCTGAGCGTGTGGCTGCCGTACACCACGGTGATGTCGCGCATGCTCGGCCAGAGCCACGTGTCCAGCATTACCGTGCGCGTGGACGACGCCACGCCGATGGATGCGGCACAGGAAGCGATCACCCGCCTGTTGACCATGCGCCATGGCACCGAGGACTTCTTCCTCAGCAACAGCGCCGAGATCCGCCAGACCATCGAGCAGACCACGCGCACGATGACCCTGCTGATCGGCGCCATCGCTGCCATCGCGCTGCTGGTGGGCGGCATCGGCGTGATGAACATCATGCTGGTGTCGGTGACCGAGCGTACCCGCGAGATCGGCGTGCGCATGGCCGTCGGTGCACGGCAGAGTGATATCCGCCAGCAGTTCCTGATCGAAGCAGTGCTGGTGTGCCTGCTCGGCGGCGTGCTCGGCATCGGCCTGGCCCTGCTGCTGGGCTCGATGATCGGCCGCTTCGCCAGCGACTTCCAGGTGCTGTTCTCCACCGCCTCGATCGTTGCCGCGTTCGCCTGCTCGACCCTGATCGGCGTGGCGTTCGGCTTCCTGCCCGCGCGCAACGCCGCGCAGCTCGACCCGGTGGAGGCCCTGGCCCGCGAATGAAGATGATGACCCGACTGCCCTTCCCTGCCCCCTCGCGCCTGCTGCTGGCGGGCGCTGTACTGCTCGCCCTGTCCGGCTGCGCATCCATGGGCCGCTATCCGGTGCAGGCCCCCGACGTGGCGGCGACTTACGGTCGTGGCGACGCCACCCTCAATGCGCCCGCCGACGATCCGCGCAGCAGCCTGGATACTCCGGGGCGCGACATCCGCCAGGACACCTGGTGGACCGGTTTCGGCGATGAACGACTGGACCGCCTGGTGGCGCAGGCACTGGCGGCCAACAGCGATCTGGCCGCCGCCGGCCTGGCCGTGCAGCGCTCACGCCTGCAGGCTGGCCTGGCCAGCAACGCGTTGTGGCCGCAGCCTTCGTCTTCAGGTGTGAGTGGCAGCGCCAGCCGCGCCACCGACCAGGCCGACGACTGGCGCCGCAGCTATTCCACCGGCGTCTCGCTGGGCTGGGAAGTGGACCTGTGGGGCCGCCTGCGCACCCAGCGCGACATCGCCCGCTGGGAAGCCGAGGCCAGCGAGGAAGACCGGCAGAACACCGCGCTGCTGGTGATCGGCGACAGCATCACCCAGTACTGGACGCTGGCCTACCTCAACCAGTCGATCGCCACCGGCCAGGCCAACCTGGAGCGGCTGGAGCGCACCCGCGAACTGGTGCAGGCACGCTTCGACGCCGGTGCGGTATCGCGCCTGGAAGTGCGCCAGGCGCTGCAGAACCTGCAGTCGCAACGCGCCTCGCAGAGCGCGCTGGAACAGCAGCGTGTGGAAGTGCGCAATGCGCTGACGGTCCTGCTGGACGGCACGCCGTGGCCGCAGCAGGACGAACCCCAGGACCTGCTCGGCGCTCGCAGCCCGAGCATCGCCGAGGGCCTTCCGACCGACCTGCTTGGCCGCCGTCCCGACCTGCGCGCGGCCGAACTGCGGCTGCGCAACAGCCTGAAGACCATCAAGGTCACCGCCACCCAGTACTACCCTGCGCTGAGCCTCACTGGCAGCCTCGGTTCCAGTGCAACCTCGCTGGGCGATGTGCTGCGCAACCCGGTGGCCACGCTCGGCGCCGGCCTGTCGTTGCCGTTCCTCAACCTGCAGCGCGCGCAGCTGGATACGGACATCGCCGGCACCGCGTACCAGATTGCTGCAACCAATTTCCGCAAGACGCTGTACACCGCGCTTTCGGAAGTGGACAACGCACTCTCGGCACGCGAGCAGCTGGTCCGCCAGGTCGCGGCCTCGCAGGCCTCGTACGACGAAGCGGTGGAAGTGGAGCGCGCGCAGGAAGTGCGCTACCGCGTGGGTGCCACCGATCTGCGCACCTGGCTGGAAGCACAGCAGACCCGGCGCGACGCCGAGCTGTCGCTGGCGCGCGTGCGCCAAGGCCAGCTGAACAACGACGTGACCTTGTTCAAGGCACTGGGCGGCAGCGCGGGGTGAGGCGGCGGGAGCGCCAACCAAGGTTGGCGACTACCGGTAGGTGTCGACCTTGGTCGACACGGCCGATCCACGCCATGCGTGAATCGGATCGCTGGTAGCGCCGGGCCATGCCCGGCGAAGCAATCCGCCGGGCATGGCCCGGCGCTACCGGAAAGCCGATCAACCGCGCTGGCGCACGGCCTCGAACAGGCTGACGCCGGCGGCGACGGAGACGTTCAGGCTCTCGATCTCGCCCGGCATCGGGATCTTGACCAGGCCATCGCAGTTCTCGCGGGTCAGGCGGCGCAGGCCGTCGGCTTCGCCGCCCAGCACCAGGGCGATGTTGCCCTTCAGGTCCAGCTGGTACAGCGAGGCGGTGGCTTCACCGGCCAGGCCGTAGATCCACACGCCCTGCTTCTGCAGATCCTTCAGGCAGCGCGACAGGTTGGTCACCGCCACCACCGGGATCAGATCGGCGGCACCGGCCGAGGTCTTGCGCACGGTGGCATTCACCGAGGCCGACTTGTCCTTGGGAATGATCACCGCGGTGGCACCGGCAGCGGCAGCCGAACGCAGGCAGGCGCCGAGATTGTGCGGGTCCTGCACCTCGTCCAGCACCAGCAGCAGGGCCTTGCCTTCGGCGGCCGTGACCAGGCCTTCCAGCTCGTTCTCGCTGTAGGTCCGGGCCGCGGCATAGCGTGCGGCCACGCCCTGGTGGCGTACTGAACCGCCCACGCCGTCCAGCGCCTGGCTGTTGACCTTGCGCACGTCGATGCCCTTGCGGCGGGCGTTTTCCTCGATCTCGGTCAGGCGCGGGTTCTTCGCACCGGCCTCGACCAGCACTTCGCGGACGTTCTCGGCGTCGTTCTCGATGGAGGAGGCGACGGCGTTGACGCCGACGATCCACTGGCTGTTCTTGCTCATGCGGGCAGGACCGGAAAGGGGGTGGCTATGGTAGAGCATCGGCGCCGACCGCGCTGCGCGCTCGCCGGGCATGGCCCGGCGCTACCCGGTGTGTGTAGACCGTTGGTCCGGGTGGGTGCAGACCGTTGGTCCGGGTGGGTGCGGACTGTTGGTCCGCACGCCTTTGCTCGCCGGGCACGGCCCGGCGCTACCCGCCGCTCAGCCTTCGGCGGAGCGGCTGCGTGGCGGCCAGTGCGGGGTGTCGTGGTCGGGGTGCTGGTGGGACACGATCGTGGCCAGGAACTCCAAGGCCGCGATGTCCTCCTCGGTGCGCCGCGCCGGCAGGCCGGACAGGCTGTCGACGAACCCCAGCTTGCGCTCCACCCCGTACTGGATCGTCGGCGGCAGGCGTTCGGGTTGGTCAAAGGCACCAGCGGCCACGGCCACGCCGTCGGGGGCTTCATAGGTCAACGGGGTACCGCAGTCGGCGCAGAAACCACGCCGCACCACGTTGGACGACTGGAAATAGCGGGGCTGTCCGCGGGTCCAGCTGAACTGCACGCCGCGCACCGAGACCAGCGGCGCGTAGTAGGCACCAAACGCCTTCTGGCACATCCGGCAATGGCAGATCGAACTGTCGGTCAGTTCACCGCGCGCCTGGAAGCGGATCGCGCCGCACTGGCAGCCGCCGCTGTATTCGGGTTGGCCCTGCATGGTGCGTTCCTCCGAAACGTCGTGCCAACCAAGGTTGGCACCTACCGGGTGAGATAGGTGCCGACCGGGTGAGGTGGGTGCCGACCGTTGGTCGGCACACCTTTCAATATTGCTTCTTGGTGCGTTTGGCCGGCTTGCCACGCTCGGGCAGCGGCGGCAGGCCGTCACCCTCTTCCTCGCCCTTGTGCTCGACCAGGCGGAAGTCGATCTTGCGTTCTTCCATGCTGGCCTTCAGCACCAGAATGCGTACCTGGTCACCCAATCGGTAGCTGCTGCCACGGCGTTCACCGGTCAGCGTCTTGCGGGTCGCATCGAACTTGTAATAGTCCTGCGGCAACTGGGTCACGTGGACCAGGCCCTGCACCTTCGAATCGGCCAGCTCAACGAACAGACCGAAGCTGGTCACGCCGCTGATCACGCCATCGAACTGGCCACCCACGTGCTTTTCCATCCACGCCGCGCGGTAGCGCTCGTCGACTTCGCGTTCGGCCTCGTCGGCACGGCGCTCGCGCTCGGAACACTGCAGCGCCAACGCCGCCATCTCGCGCGCGTTGTAGGTGAACTTGTCCAGCGGCTTGCCGGACAACGCGTGCTTGATCGCGCGATGCACCAGCAGGTCGGGATAGCGACGGATCGGCGAGGTGAAGTGCGCGTACGCCTCCAGTGCCAAGCCGAAATGACCATTGTTGTCCGGGCTGTACACGGCCAGGCTCTGGCTGCGCAGCAGTACAGACTCCAGCAGCGTTGCATCGGGGCGGTCGCGGATCTTCTTCAGCAGCTTGGTGTAATCACCCGGGCGCACCTTCGACCACGGCGGCAGGCTCAGCTTGAATTCCTTCAGGAACTCCAGCAGGTCGGCGTACTTGGTCTCCGGCGGCTTCTCATGCACACGGTACGGGGCCGGCACATGGCGCGACAGCAGGTACTTTGCTGCCTCCACGTTGGCCGCGATCATGCATTCCTCGATCAGCTTGTGTGCGTCGTTGCGCACCAGCATCCCGGCCTGGGTCACTTCGCCACGGTTGTCCAGAACGAAGCGTACTTCGCTGCTCTCGAACTCGATGGCGCCGCGCTTGGCGCGTGCCTTGGCCAGCACCTTGTACAGCTGGTGCAGGCGCTGCACCTGCGGCAGCAGGTCGCCGATGAACGCCTTCGCGCCAGCATCGTCCTCGCCCACCGCCTGCCAGACCTGGGTGTAGGTCAGGCGTGCGTGCGAATTCATCACCGCTTCGTAGAAGCGCGAGTGGGAAACCACGCCATCGCGATCGATCTGCATGTCGCAGACGAAGCACATGCGGTCGACCTTCGGCATCAGCGAGCAGATACCGTTGGACAGGGTCTCCGGCAGCATCGGCACCACGAAGCCCGGGAAGTACACCGAGGTCGCACGCTTCTGTGCCTCCTCGTCCAGCGGCGTGCCGGGACGCACGTAGTTGGAGACATCGGCAATGGCCACCACCAAGCGGAAACCATCGGCGTTCGGCTCGCAGTACACCGCGTCGTCGAAATCCTTGGCGTCCTCGCCATCAATGGTGACCAGCGGCGTGCTGCGCAGGTCGACGCGGTCGCCGATCATCGCCGGCTCGACCACCAGCGGCACCGACGCGGCTTCGTCCAACACCTCCTGCGGGAACTCGAACGGCAGTTCATGGCCGTGGATGGCGGTCTCCACCACCAGCGAGGCGGTCAGCTTGTCGCCGAGCACCGCGATGATGCGACCGATCGGCGGACGCCGGCTGTCCGGCGCCTGGGTCAGTTCGCAGACCACCAGCTGGCCGTCGCGCGCACCACCGGTCTGATCCGGCGGTACCTGCACGTTGCGCTGGATGCGCTTGTCATCGGGCACCACGTAATTGATGCCCATCTCGATGCTGAAGCGACCGATCAGACGGGTCATGCCACGTTCCAGCACGCGGGCGATGCTGCCCTCGCGTCGGCCACGGTGGTCGATGCCGGTAACGCGGGCGAGCACCTTGTCGCCGTGCATCACCTTGCGCATTTCATACGGCGGCAGGAACAGGTCGTCGCCGCCCTCGACCGGACGCAGGAAGCCGAACCCTTCCGGGTTGGCGATCACCACGCCTGTGACCAGGTTGAGGGTCTGGATCGGTGCGAAGCCGCCGCGGCGGTTCTGCACCAGCTGGCCGTCACGGACCATGGCGCCGAGCCGGCGCGACAGCGCCTCGGCACGGTCAGGCGCGCCCAGGCCCAGGCGTGCACCCAGCTCCTCGGCAGTCTGCGGCCCTTCGCAACGTTCCAGCAGGGCCAGGATGGCCTCGCGGCTGGCGATGGGCTGTTCGTATTTCTCTGCTTCGCGGGCGGCATAAGGATCGTCGATCACTTTGCCGGTCGGCGGCAGCTTGCGGCCAGGGGCCGGGCCCGGGGCATCAGCGCTACGGATCCTGCGGCCACGTGGCGGAGCGCCACCGTCGGCCAATTCCGGGAGCCAGCCCGGCAGCGGCTTGCCCGGCTTGGTGGTGCGGGCTGCGCCCGCCTTGGCGCCCTTCTTAGGGGCCTGGCTGCGGGACGTGGTCCCGCCCTTGCTTGGTTTTTTGGTAGTCATCGCCCTACATGGTAGCCGTTGACGGCGTGCAGAACGGGTCAGCGTGCCTTTTGAAGAATCTGCGTGAAAAGATTCAGGGAAGTCGTTGACAGCCTGCCAATTCATCTTCACAATTGCGCCTCTGGAACGCCCAGGTGGCGGAATTGGTAGACGCACTAGTTTCAGGTACTAGCGGGTAAAACCGTGGAGGTTCGAGTCCTCTCCTGGGCACCAACGAAAAAACTCCTCGCTTCGGCGGGGATTTTTTTTGCCTGAAATCCGGCGGCAGGGTCGGCCCCCTTTCCACAGGAAAGGGCTCTGACCCCAGGCGAGTGAGATAGGGTCAGAGCCCGTTCCGCACGCGAAACGGGATCCGACCCTGGGTCCAGAAAAGGTGTTGACACCCCCGTAACAACACCCCATAATTCTCCTCCTCGACGCCCAGATGGCGGAATTGGTAGACGCACTAGCTTCAGGTGCTAGCGGGGGCAACTTCGTGGAGGTTCGAGTCCTCTTCTGGGCACCATGTCGAGAAAGAAAACAACCCGCGCAAGCGGGTTTTTTCTTGCCTGTGATTCGGGCCTCTGTAGAGTCGACCGCGACCTCCTTCAGAACAACGGCCGCAGCACCAGCTCCAGCCCGAGCAGCAGCAGGAACCCGAGGAAACACGCACGGAACACGCGTGCGCTGATCCGCTGCCGGATCACCTGCCCCAGCCACATGCCCAGCAGTGCCGGCACCACCGCCAATGCGCTCAGGCCCAGTTGCTGGATACCGAACGCGCCATGCAGCACCAGACCCGTCGTCAGTGAAATCGTCGATACGGTGAACGCCAGCCCGAGCGCCTGCACCAGCTCTTCGCGCTGCAGCCCCAGCGATTGCAGGTACGGCACCGCCGGCATCACGAACACGCCGGTCGCACCAGTCACCATGCCGGACAGTGCACCCACCAGCGGCCCCAGCCAGCGCTCGCGCCGTTCTGGCACCCGGAACACCGGTGCAAACAGCGCGTACGCGGCATAGATCACCAGCGCCATTCCCAAGGCCATGCGCGACCAGGTGCGATCCACCCGTACCAGCAACGCGGCCGAACCCAGCGTCACCACCACCACCGCCAGCATCATCGGCCACAGGCGCCGCATGATGTGGCCCAGTGAGGGGCCGGACAACAACTGCCACGCATTGGTGACGAAGGTCGGGATGAACAGCATCGATGCCGCCGCCACCGGTGACAGCGCGCCGCCCAGCAGGCCCATCGCCACCGTAGGCAGGCCCATGCCGGTCACGCCCTTGACCACACCGGCCAGCACGAACACCGCCACCAGCAGGGAATAGAAGTACGTCGTTTCGTTCATGCCGTCATTGGATCGGGCGGGCCATCGGCGCACAATGCGGTCTTCCCGGCCCTGCCTTCGGCTGAACCGAAGGCTCTGGTGTCACGAGGAGGACAACCCATGCGGATGGACATTGCCGACCTGCGCCTGTTCCTGGCGATTGCCGAGGCGGGCAGCATCACGGCCGGTGCAGCGCAGGCAAACCTGGCACTGGCTTCAGCAAGCGAACGCCTGCGCACGATCGAAGCCGATGCCGGCACCGTACTGCTGAACCGCCATCCGCGCGGCGTCAGCCTCACCGAAGCCGGCGCCGCTCTCGCCCACCATGCACGCTTGATCGTGCAGCAGCAGGCGCAGCTGCGCGGCGAAATGCAGGCGTTCGCCCACGGCGCGCGCGGCACCCTGCACCTGTACGCCAATACCGCCGCACTGACCAACTACCTGCCGTCGCGGCTGGCCCCCTGGCTGGCCGAACGGCCGCGACTGCATGTAGAACTGCTGGAACGCACCAGCCCTGAGGTTGTACGCGCGATCAGTGCCGGCCAGGCCGAGGCCGGCATCATCAGCGACGCGGTCGACGCTGACGGGCTGCAGCAGCACGTGGTTGCCGAAGATCCGCTGGTGATGCTGCTGCCCGCAGACCACCGCTTCGCATCGCGGCGCAGCGTGGCCTTCGCCGATGTTGCCGGCGAGACCTTCGTCGCCCTGGCCGATGGCAACGCACTGCAGACCTACATCGAGGACCAGGCGCACGACATCGGGCGCCGTCTCGACGTCCGCATCCGCATGAAAACCTTCGAAGGCGTGTGCATCATGATCGGCCATGGCATCGGCGTCGGTATCGTGCCGCGCTCCATCGCCCGCCAGCATCGGCGCAGTACGCATACCGTTGCGGTGCCGCTTGCCGATGCGTGGGCACAGCGTCGCCTGTGCGCCTGTTTCGCACACTGGAAAGCGCTGTCACCACCGATGCGCAGCCTGCTGCTGCACCTCGGCGTCGAAGCAGAAAAAAAAGTGTGAAACAGTGTTGACACATTCGCTGCCATGCCGCAAAATTCTTCTCCTGAGTCGCCCAGGTGGCGGAATTGGTAGACGCACTAGCTTCAGGTGCTAGCGGGGGCAACTTCGTGGAGGTTCGAGTCCTCTCCTGGGCACCATGACTCAGCAAATGATCAAACCCGCGCAAGCGGGTTTTTTCATGCCTGCAGTTTGGGATGCGCGATGCATTGCGATTGCCGCTCAGCGTGTCGTATCCGGCACCTCCCTGGCAGCCATCTGCTCGTGCGAGCTCCCACCGGCGCGTCGCTATCACGCCCTGAACGACAACCTTTTCGGGATTCATTCCACGTTTCGTTCGAATTCGTACTTCTCCTGGACGGAATCCACTCGCGATTCCTCGCCTCCGGCAGGCAGATTCTCGGGTGCCGGGTGCAGCTACCCCACCATGCCCTGCCCCTGCGCGCCTTCCCCCAATAAAGGACGCTCCATGCAGCGCAGCATCATCTGCCCCCACTGCCACACTGCCTCCAACCACGGCGTAAGCGTCTGCGTGGGATGCCAGGCCGAAGTCCACTATGGCGCTTCCAGGGAAGCGTACGCGGTTGTTTCTGTTGCCGCCCTTGTCTGCGGCGCATTCGTCGGCAGCCACCCGCAGGCCACTGCCGGCTGGGTCAGCGGCGGCGTCGTGCTTGTGGCAGGAATGTGGGCGCTGGCCCAGCTGTTCCGCGATCGCGTGGTTTTCAAGCGCGTATATCGCACACGCTAGACTCGCACCAATGCGCGTGCCCTGGATGTCCTTCGGTACGCCACCTGACAGACATGACCTGGCGTTGACAGCAACACGCAAACAAGAACCCCGCCTTCCGGCGGGGTTTTGTCTTTCATCAACAATGATTGATCAGTGCCCGCCGCCCGCAGAGGCTGCACCGGCACCGGCACCGAACGGCGGCTTGGCCAGCCACAGGAAGGTGATGATCGCCAGGAAGATCCAGCCCAGCAGGAAGAAGATGTCGTTGAAGCCCATCTGCGAAGCCTGGTGGTTGATCATGTTGTTCAGTACCGCTGCGCCATGCTGCAGGTCGCCCTGCCCCATCGCCGCTACCTGGTCCTGCATGCCCGGCTGGTAGACCGAAATATGCTCGGTCAGGTCCGCATGATGCACCTGGGTACGGCGCGCCCACAGCCACGTCGTCAACGATGCCGCGAAGCTGCCGCCCAGCGTACGCAGGAACGTGGCCAGGCCGGAGCCCGCCGCGATCTCGCGGCCATCCAGGTCCGACAGCAGAATCTGCAGCACCGGCATGAAGAACAAGGCCACGCCGATGCCCATGATCAGCTGCACGCCGGCCACGTGCTGGAAGTCCACCTGCAGGTTGAAGCCGGAGCGCAGGAAGCTGGTCATCGACAGGAACACGAAGGCGATGGTTGCCAGCATGCGCATGTCGAAGCGCGATGCATACTTGCCCACGAACGGGGTCATGATCACTGGCAGGATGCCGATCGGCGCCGTCGCCAGGCCAGCCCAGATCGCGGTGTAGCCCATGTCACGCTGCAGCCACTGCGGGATCAGCAACGCCACGCTGAAGAACGCCGCATAGGCCACCACCATTGCCAGCGTACCGGCGCGGAAGTTGCGGTGCCGGAACAGCTTCAGGTCGACGATCGGATCCTTGTCGGTCAATTCCCAGATCAGGAACACGGTCAGCGTCACCACCGCCACGCAGGCCAGCACCACGATCTTCATCGACGAGAACCAGTCTTCGTCGTTGCCCAGGTCGAGCACCAGCTGCAGTGCGCCGACACCGATCACCAGCGTGACCAGGCCGACGTAGTCCATCTTCGGTTTCTCGATGTGCTCCGGGCGCCCCTTCAGCTGGTTGCCCACCACCAGCGCGGCGAAGATACCCAGCGGCACATTGATCAGGAAGATCCATTCCCAGCTGTAGTTGTCGGTAATCCAACCACCGAGGATCGGCCCGCAGATCGGCGCCACCACGGTGATCATCGCCAGCAGCGCCAGCGCCTGTCCGCGTTTCTCGCGTGGATAGATCGAGACCAGCAGCGACTGCGTGATCGGGTACATCGGGCCGGCCACGAAGCCCTGCAGCGCACGCGACAGCACCAGCATGCCCATGCTCTGCGCCAGGCCGCACAGAAGCGAAGTGATGACGAACGCCAGCGTGGCCCAGACGAACAGCTTGCGTTCGCCGAAGCGACGGCTGAGCCAGCCGGTCAGCGGCAGCGCGATGGCCGTGCTGACCGCGAACGAGGTGATGACCCAGGTCGCCTGCTGCGAACTGGCACCGAGATTACCGGCGATGGTCGGCAGCGAGACGTTGGCGATGGTGGTGTCGAGCACCTGCATGAACGACGCCATTGCCAGGCCGATGGTGCACAGGGCGACGCTGGGCGGCAGGAACCCGGAGGCCGCACCCGGCGCCGCCGGTGCGCCCGGAGTGCCGGGCGCGGCTGGAGCTTGTGCGGACATGGCGACCTCAGCCCACCTTCGCCTGCTGCGGCAGGTTGCCCTGGATGATCGTGTGGATCACCTCGTCGGCATCATGCAGCTGCTTGGCATACACGTCGGTGTCGAACACCGTGCCCTTGGCCGGGGTGCTCGGCAGCACTTCGCCCTTCTGGTCGCGCAGGCTCACTTCAGCCTTCATCGACAGGCCGATGCGCAGCGGATGTTCGGCCAGCTGCTTGGCATCGATGGCGATACGCACCGGCACGCGCTGCACGATCTTGATCCAGTTGCCGCTGGCGTTCTGTGCCGGCAGCAGCGAGAACGCCGAGCCGGTGCCCAGGCCCAGGCTGTCGATGCGGCCCTTGTACTTCACGTCACCGGCGTACAGGTCCGACTTCAGCTCCACTTCCTGGCCCAGGCGCATGTGGCGCAGCTGGGTTTCCTTGAAGTTGGCCTCGACCCACATCTGCTCGGTCGGCACCACCGCCATCAGGGCATTGCCGGGCTGCACGCGCTGGCCGACCTGCACCGAACGACGGGCCACGTAGCCGGTAACCGGCGCGACGATGCCGGCGCGGGCGTTGTTGAGGAAGGCCTGGCGCAGCTGCGCAGCGGCGGCCTGCACATCCGGCTGGGTGGCGATCACGGTGTCGTCGACCAGCGCGCGGTTGCGCTCGACCGTCTCGCGCGAACCGGCCACGGCCGCTTCGGCAGCGGCCAGCTCATCGCGGGCGTGGGCCAGTTCTTCGTTGGAGATGGCGCCGGTGGTGGCCAGATCCTTGCGGCGGGCGAAGTCGTCGCGCACGCGCTTCAGGGTCACCTGGCGGGCGTTCAAGTCCGCCTGCGCACCTTCCACGCTGCGGTACAGGCCACGGGTCTGGCGCACGGTCTTGGCCAGGTTGGCTTCGGCCTGCTGCAGGGCTACTGCGGTGTCGGACGGATCCAGCTGCACCAGCAGCTGTCCGCGCTCCACGCGCATGCCGTCATCGGCGTTGATGGCGACCACGGTACCGGCCACCAGCGGGGTGATCTGCACCTGGTTGCCCTGCACGTAGGCGTCGTCGGTTTCTTCGAACCAACGGCCGAACATGAAATACCACAGCGCCAGTGCGGCAAGCAGCAGCACGACGATCACGAACAGGCCGCGCAGCAGATTGCCGCGGCGGTTGGGGGCGGCCGGGGCCGCAGTGTCTTGGGTCTGGCTCATGGCAGGGATCTTCAGGAATGCGAGGAATCGGAATGGGAAGCAAGCGGCGCAGCGCGGTCGGCATCACTGGGCTGGAAACCACCGCCCAGCGCCTTGCTCAGGCGCACCGAGGTCTGCACCTGCTGCGACTGCAGGCCGGCCAGCTGCTGCTGTGACTGCAGCAGGGTGGACTGCGCGGTCAGCACGTCCAGGTAGCTGCCGATGCCGGCGCGATAGCGCTGCTGGGCCAGGTCGAAGGCCGAACGTGCGGTGTCCACCGCCTGCTGCTGTGCCTGCGACTGCTGCGCCAGCGAGCGCACCGCGTTGACTTGGTCGGCCACGTCGCGCAGTGCATCGAGCACGGTCTGGTTGTAGTTGGCCACCGCCAGGTCGTACTGCGCATCGGTGTTGGCCAGGTTGGCGCGCAGCTTGCCGCCTTCGAAGATCGGCAGGCTCAGCGCCGGGCCGATATAGGCGTAGGTGGAGCTGCTCTTCAGCAGGTCGCCCACGTTCGGTGCGACCACGCCAGCCAGTGCGGTCAGGTTGAAGCTCGGGTAGAACTTGGTCCTGGCGACCTTGATCTGCTTGTCGGCCGCTTCCACGCGCCAGCGCGCGGCAACGATGTCCGGACGACGGCCGAGCAGCTCGCTGGGCAGCACGCCCGGCAGCTGCAGCGCCATCGGGTTCAATGCCTGCGGACGCTGGATCGACAGGCCGCGGTCCGGGCCCTTGCCGACCAGGGCGGCCAGCGCGGTGCGGGCGGCGTCGATGCGCTGCTGTGCGGCCAGCACCTGCTGCTGCGCGGCCGGCACGCGGGCCTCGGCCTGGCGCACCTGCAGGTCGCTGTCGATGCCGGCGCTGCGGCGCTGGCGGGTCAGCTGAAGCGACTTCTGCGAGCGGGTCAGCTCTTCCTCGGCCACGTCGTTGAGCTGCCACGCGTAGGCCAGGTCGGCATAGGCCTGGGCGATGCCGGTCGACAGGTTCAGGCGCGCGGCCTGGGCTTCAACAGTGGCGGCATGCGCGCCATCCACGGCGGCCTCCCAGGCAGCGCGCTTGCCGCCCCACAGGTCCACGCCATAGCTGAAATCAAACGCGACCTGGCTGCTGCCAGCGTAATGGCCTCCCATCTCGCTGCCGGCCATCGACTCGGGCAGGCGCAGACCGGTGTAGCCACCGGACACCGACAGGCTGGGCAGGCGATCGGCACGCGCGGTACCGACCTGCGACTGCGCCTGGCGCAGGCGCGCATCGGCAGCGTCCAGGCTCGGGTGGCCGGCCAGGCCCTCGGCGACCAGCGCGTCCAGCTGCGCATCGCCCAGTGCCTTCCACCAGTCCTGCGCCGGGAAGCCGGTGGCGCTCAGGTCGGTGTCGGCCAGGGTGCGTTCACTGTGCAGGCTGTCCACTTCGAGCACATGGCCCTGCGGGTTGAGGCCACGACTGCTGGCGCAGGCGGCCAAGGCCAGGGCCAGCGCTGATACCAGCAGCGCGCGCCCGGACCGGCGGAGAGTGGAATGCGGGATCGGGTTCATGGGGTCGTCAGGGAATCGCGGATTCGGGTAAGGAGGGACAGCAGCTGCGTGCGTTCGTCGGCGGACAGGTCACGCAGGGCGTAATCCATCACCGCGTCGCCACGCAGCTTCAGCCGCGCCCACAGCGCGCGGCCTTCATCGGTCAGCACGATCTGCAGCGCACGCCGGTCCTGGGCATGCGGCTCGCGGCGTACGCAGCCCAGTGCCTCCAGCTTGTCCAGCAGACGGGTCACCGCACTGGGCACCTGGTCGATGGCCTGGGCCAGTTCATTGGCCGTGCACGGCGCCATGTTCGAAAGCACCTTCAACCCGATGTAGTGGGTGAAGCCGATGCCGAGGTCTTCTTCAGCCATGGAGGCGTCGAGTTGGCGGACCAGGCCGTCGCGCACCTGGCGCAGCAGCAGGCCGAAGCTGGGGGGAGTGGTTGCAGGACAGATCATGGGGGAGCATTCTCTTCCAAAAAAAATATTTCTCAATGGAAATATTCGATCTGGCATCGAATGCTGTGTTGCAGCAGTGGGCTGGATCAGTGAAGGCGCTCACCTTAATGGCCCACTCAGCTGGCCCGGTAGTACAATTCAGCCAATGGATGACACATTTCAGCCAGCGGATATGATGAACAAGGCAGAAATCCCCCCTCCCAAGCGCCTGCTGCGTGATGACGCACTGGACTGGTTCGAGCGCAATGACGGCCCTCCGGTTGTCGCTTTCCGCTTCGACAGCCCGCAGGGCCTGGTCCGTGAAGTGGACTGGCATCACCACCAGCGCGCACAGCTGATCTGTGTCGAGCGCGGTCTGTTGACCACCCGCACTTCGCACGGCACGTGGTCGCTGGCGCCGGGTTCGGCCGGCTGGATGCCGCCGCTGGAGCCGCATACGGTCACCCTCGACGGGCCATTGCGTGGCTGGGGCATGGCGCTGGCCGCGCCCGCCTGCGCCGCCCTGCCCTCCGACCCCTGCGTGCTGGGCCTGTCCAAGCTGGCGCAGGCGCTGGCCGACCGTATCTGCGAATGGCCGCTGGGCTATGCCACCACCCCTGAGCGCCAGCACATCATTGATGTGCTGCTGGACGAAATCCGCACCGCCCCGCGCCAGCGCATGCACCTGCCGATGCCGCACGACCGGCGCCTGCTGAAGATCGCATCGCAGCTGCTGGCCGACCCGTCCGACGAGCGCAGCCTGGCCGAATGGGCGCACTGGGCGGGCCTGTCGCCGCGCAGCCTGACCCGCCACTTCCGCGACGAGACCACGCTCAGCTTCGCCCAGTGGCGGCAGCAGGCCCGCCTGTCCGAGGCGCTGCGCCAGCTGACCGACGGCCGCAGCGTGGCCGATATCGCCCACGCGCTGGGCTTCAGCAGCGCCAGCGCCTTCGTCACCGTGTTCCGCCGCCACTTCGGTTTGCCGCCAGGGCGCTACCTGGCGCGGGCCGGGCATGGCCTGGAAACCGGGCTGGACCCTGCGCGCGGCTTGGCATCCCCGGCCGCATCCGGATAATCACAGGATTGCGAGCGGCGACCGCCGTCGCCGCCTCCCGACAATAGGTAACAACGCCGCATGACCGATCTTGCCCGCCCCGTGTTCCACGGATTCGAACAACTGCCGCTGCGCGAGTACGCCGAACGCGCCTACCTCGACTACTCGATGTACGTGGTCCTGGACCGTGCCCTGCCGTTCATCGGCGACGGCCTGAAGCCGGTACAGCGCCGCATCATCTATTCGATGAGCGAGCTGGGCCTGAATGCCGCGTCCAAGCCGAAGAAGTCCGCGCGCACCGTCGGTGACGTCATCGGTAAGTACCACCCGCATGGCGACAGCGCGTGCTACGAGGCGCTGGTGCTGATGGCGCAGCCGTTCTCGTACCGCTACCCGCTGATCGAGGGCCAGGGCAACTTCGGCTCCAGCGACGACCCGAAGTCGTTCGCGGCGATGCGTTACACCGAATCCAAGCTGACCCCGATTGCCGAAGTGCTGCTGGGCGAACTGGGCCAGGGCACCACCGACTGGGCGCCGAACTTCGACGGCACCCTGCAGGAGCCGACCTGGATGCCGGCGCGGCTGCCGCACCTGCTGCTGAACGGCACCACCGGCATTGCCGTAGGCATGGCCACCGACGTACCGCCGCACAATCTCAACGAGATCGTCAGCGCGCTGCTGCACCTGCTGGACAACCCCGAGGCCAGCGTGCGCGACCTGTGCGAGCACGTGCAGGGACCGGACTACCCCTCCAGCGCCGAGATCATCACTGCGGCCAATGACCTGCGGAACATGTACGAGACCGGCAACGGCAGCGTGCGTGCGCGTGCGACCTTCACCAAGGAAGCCAACAACATCGTGGTCACCGCGCTGCCGTTCCAGGTGTCGCCGTCGAAGGTGATCGAGCAGATCGCCGCGCAGATGCGCGCCAAGAAGCTGCCGTGGCTGGAAGACATCCGCGATGAGTCCGACCACGCCAACCCGGTGCGCGTGGTGCTGGTGCCGCGTTCCAACCGCGTCGACGCCGAGCAGCTGATGGGCCACCTGTTCGCCACCACGGACATGGAGCGCAGCTACCGCGTCAACCTCAACGTGATCGGGCTGGACGGCCGTCCGCAGGTGAAGAACCTGAAGATGCTGCTCAGCGAATGGCTGACCTTCCGCAGCAACACGGTCACCCGCCGCCTGCAGCATCGCCTGCAGAAGGTCGAGCGCCGCCTGCACCTGTTGGAAGGCCTGCTGGTCGCCTTCCTCAACCTGGATGAGGTGATCCACATCATCCGGACCGAGGACGAACCGAAGGCCGCGCTGATCGCGCGCTTCGGCCTGTCCGACGACCAGGCCGAGTACATCCTGGAAACCAAGCTGAAACAGCTGGCGCGCCTGGAAGAGATGAAGATCCGTGGCGAGCAGGACGAGCTGGCCAAGGAGCGCGAGAAGATCCTCGGCACCCTCGACAGCAAGACCAAGCTGAAGAAGCTGATCCGCGACGAACTGACCGCCGATGCCAAGAAATTCGGCGACGCACGCCGTTCGCCGCTGGTGCAGCGCCAGGCCGCGCAGGCCATCGACGAGACCGAGCTGGTGCCGAGCGAGCCGATGACGGTGGTGATGTCCGAGAAGGGCTGGATCCGCGCCGCCAAGGGCCACGACATCGATGCCTCGACGCTGTCCTATCGCGATGGCGACGCGCTGCAGGGTGCGGTGCGCGCACGCAGCACCCAGCAGGTCGCGTTCCTGGACAGCGAGGGTCGCGCCTACTCGACGCCGGTGCATACCCTGCCCTCCGCGCGTGGCAACGGTGAACCGCTGACCGGCCGCTTCTCGCCGGCCGCGGGCACCAGCTTCGTGACCCTGGCCAGCGCCGAGCCGGAGACCCGCTTCGTGCTGGCCTCCACCCACGGCTACGGCTTCGTCACCCGCTTCGAGAACCTGATCGGCCGCAACAAGGCCGGCAAGGCGATGCTGAACCTGTCAGCCGGTTCGACCGTGCTGACCCCGTCGGTGGTGGCCAACGTCGCCACCGACCGCATCGTGGCGGTGACCAGTTCGGGCAACCTGCTGGCAATCGCCGCCAACGACCTGCCGGAACTGGACAAGGGCAAGGGCAACAAGATCATCGAGATCCCCAAGGCCAAGCTCGCCACCGAACGCGTGGTCGCCATCGTGGCGATCAGCCCGGGGCAGACCCTGCAGGTACGCAGCGGGCAGCGCACGATGGGGCTGAAGTTCAACGAGCTCGACGCCTACCTCGGCGCCCGCGCCACCCGCGGCCACCTGCTGCCGCGTGGCTGGCAGAAGGTCGAAGGGCTGTCGGTGGAATGAGGGCTGGGGGTCGGATCCCGTTCCGTCGGAACGGGCTCTGACCCCGGGCAACGTCCCTGGTAGGTGTCAACCTTGGTTGACACGCCTTGCCGGAGATCAGACACGAAAAAGCCGGGGCATTCCCCGGCTTTTTCGTTGTCGGCTGGCGGGCGGTGGAGCAGCTGGCTGGCGAAGGCTGGCTGGCGGTGCTCCGATGCTGGCGGGCGACAGAACGCTGTGCTTCTTCTGGTAGAGCCGACCGCTGGTCGGCTGCTCTGCGAAATGCAGCCGACCAGCGGTCGGCTCTACAGTGAGCGGTGCCGGCTCAGTGCGCCGGGGCGCCGTTGCCGTCGATCTTGCTCAGCTGGTACAGCTCCAGGCCGATGCGCTTGATCAGGCCCAGCTGCTGTTCCAGCCACCAGGCGTGGTCTTCCTCGGTGTCCTTCAGCTGCGCCAGCAGCATGTCGCGGCTCACGTAGTCGCCCTTCTCTTCGCACAGCTTCATGCCGGCGGCGAGATTGTTCCGAACCGCGTATTCAGTGTCGAGATCCTTCTGCAGCATCTCCTCCACGGTCTTGCCCGGCTCGGTGGCATGCGGGCGCATGTCCGGGTCGCCGCCGAGGAACAGGATCCGGCGCAGCAGCGCGTCGGCGTGCTGGGTTTCCTCTTCCATCTCGTGGTTCAGGCGTTCGTACAGCGCGAACAGGCCCTGGTCCTCGTAGCGGCGGGAATGGATGAAGTACTGGTCGCGGGCAGCGAGTTCGCCGCGCAGCAGTTCCTTCAGGCAGGCGATGACGTCCGGGTTGCCTTTCATGGGGGGGGGGCTCCTGTGAATCGATGTGACATAGGGTGCCGCATTTCAAAATACGGTGATCTAATCGGAATCAGTCGCAGTTGCGCCTGCGGCTACAATCGGCCCACGAGTTCGGAAAGGACGTGCGATGCGACGTACATGGCGTTGGGTGCTGGGCGTGCTGATCGCCATCGTGCTGGTTACCGTACTGGGCCTGTGGCTGCTGCTGCGCGGCAGCCTGGCCGACCTCGACGGCGAACATGCACTGCCTGGGCTGGCCAGGCCGGTCACCATCGAGCGCGATGCGCTGGGCGTGGTCACCATCACTGCCGGCAGTCAGGCCGACGCGATGCGTGCACTCGGCCACGTGCACGCACAGGAGCGCTATTTCGAGATGGACCTGATGCGCCGCAGTGCCGCCGGCGAGCTGTCGGCGCTGTTCGGGCCGAAGGCCATCGACGCCGACAAGCGCATGCGCGTGCACCGGCTGCGCGCGCGCACCGAGGCGAACATGCAGGCTGCGCTGGGCGACAACATCGAAGCCGTGAGCGCCTACGTCGGAGGGGTCAACGAGGGCCTGACCGATCTCTCCGTGCGACCGTGGGCCTACCTGCTGCTGCGGCAATCGCCACAGCCGTGGCAGGCCAGTGACAGCGTGCTGGCCGGCCTGGCCATGTACGCCGACCTGCAGGACCCGAACAACCAGACCGAGCTTGCCCTGAGCCGCATCCGCGCGGTGGTGCCGCCGGCGCTGTACGCGCTGATCGCCCACGACGGCACCGAATGGGATGCACCGCTGTTTGGCGAAGCCACCGGCAACGCGGCCCTGCCCGATGCAAGCCAGCTCGATCTGCGCACATTGAAGGGAAAGCAGGGCACCGAGCAGGAGGAGGCGGACGTCATCGGCAGCAACAACTTCGCGGTGGCCGGCGCACTCACTGCCGACGGCCGCGCGATCGTCGCCGACGACATGCACCTGGGCCTGCGCGCGCCTGGCCTGTGGTTCCGGGTGCGCCTGCGTTACCCCGACCCGCAGGCTGCTGGCGGCCAGGTCGACGTCACCGGCTTCTCGCTGCCTGGCCTGCCGGCGGTAATTGTCGGCAGCAACGGCCACGTCGCCTGGGGCTTCACCAACAGCTACATCGACACGGCGGACTACCGCACGGAACCGGCCAACGCCGCCGTCACCGTGCACGAGGAACGCATTGCGGTGGCCGGCCAGGCCGATGTGGTGTTTCCGGTGCGCGAAACCGCCTGGGGGCCGATCCTGCACACCCATGTCGATGGCAGCGGCGATGCGCTGCGTTGGGTCGCACACCTGCCCGGCGCGGTGCGCCTGGACTTCGGTGACCTGGCCCGTGCCGGCGACCTGGACGGCGCCCTGCACTTCGCCGACCGCGCCGGCATTCCTGCGCAGAACCTGGTGGTCGGCGACCGCAGCGGACGCATTGCCTGGCGGCTGATCGGTGCCCGTCCTGACCGCGGCCCCGGCTGTGCACCGGCCGGCTTCAATGCCGCCAGCAACCAGGACTGCGCGCCGTGGCCGATCCGCAGCGATGCCTCGCCGGCGCTGATCGATCCCCCCAACCATCGCCTGTGGACCGCCAACGGTCGCGTCCTCGACGGCGAGGCGCTGGCTACCGTCGGCAACGGTGGCTATGACCTCGGCGCGCGTGCGCAGCAGATCCGCGATCTGCTCGCCATCCAGGACCGCTTCGACGAACACGACCTGCTGGCGATCCAGCTCGATGATCGCGCCGTGTTTCTGCAGCGCTGGTGGGCGTTGCTGCATGACGTCATCGAACGCAGTGACGATCCTGCGCTGAAGCGGTTGAAGTCCGTCAGCCACCAATGGGGCGGCCGGGCCTCGGCCAGCTCGGTGAGCTACCGGGTGGTGCGCGAGTTCCGAACGCAGGTGATGGATACCCTGTCCGATGCACTGCTGGCACCGGCCAACGCGCAGCTGGGCGATGACTATCTGGACCCACGCCTGGCACAACTTGAAGGTGTGGCCTGGCCGATGCTGCAGCAACGCCCCGCCAACCTGTTGCCACCGGCCTACGACAGCTGGGACGCGCTGCTGCTTGATGCCGCACGCCGCACCGAGAGCGAGCTGGCCAAGCAGGGCCCACTGGCCCAGCGCACCTGGGGAGAGCGCAACACCGCGGCGCTCTGCCACCCTGTCACACGGGCGTTGCCCGAGGTCGCCAAGCGCTGGCTGTGCATGCCCGCCGACCCGCTGCCCGGCGACCGTGACATGCCGCGCGTGCAGACGCCCAACTTCGGCGCCTCCGAACGCATGGTGGTTTCGCCCGGCCACGAGGCCGACGGCATCGTGCACATGCCCGGCGGCCAGAGCGGGCACCCGCTGTCGCCGTACTGGGGCGCCGGCCACGAAGACTGGGTGCATGGGCGGCCGACGCCGTTCCTGCCCGGCAAAGCGCAGCACACGATGACGCTGGTGCCAGCGCGGTAGTGCCGGCCGCTGGCCGGCAACCTCATGATGCTGGACACACCAGCCTGGATGCCGGCCAGCGGCCGGCACTACCGTCCAGCGCTCAGCCCCGGCGTCGCTCGATCAGGTTCAGCAGCGGCCCGGTCATCGCCGTGGTCACCAACGCCATGATCACCAGCACCGCGAACAGGCGGTCGCCGAGCAGGCCCAGCTCGTAGCCCAGGTTGAGCACGATCAGCTCCATCAGGCCACGGGTGTTCATCAACGCGCCCAGCCGCCACGCTTCGCGTGTGGGCATGCCGGCGCTGCGTGCGGCACTGAAGGTGCCCAGCAGCTTGCCGGCCGTGGCCACCGCAATCACCACCACGCACAACACGATATCGCTGGCCTGCAGCGCATCGGCGCGCATGCGCAGGCCGGTCATGGCGAAGAACAACGGCAGCAGCAGGGTCACCGCGAACGGTTCGACGCGGGCCATCAACAGGTCGCGCAGCTGCGCGTTGGACGATACCGCGACGCCCGCAGCGAATGCACCGAACAGGGCGTGGATGCCCAGCATCTCGGTGACCAGCGCACTGGCCAGCGACAGCAGCAGGATGCCCAGCAGCCAACGTCCCTCACGGCCCGGCGCGATCTGCTGGCGGGCAAACCACGGCTTCACCAGCCCCAGCATCAGCGCCACGAACACGACCACGCACAGCAGGTTGAGGCTGGCCGGCAACCAGCCGCTGGCCTGGGCCGCAGCGACGATCAAGGCCAGCAGGCACCAGGCGGTGGCATCGCCCAATGCCGCGCAGGCGATCGCGGTCTGACCCAATGGCGTCTGTGTGATCCCACGATCGGCAAGGATGCGCAGCAACACGGGGAACGCGGTGATGCTCATCGAAATACCAACGAAAAGCGCGAAGGCAGTGAAGCCCACGCCCTGCGGGCCGTGCTGCGGATACAGCCAGATCGCCAGGGCGACGCCAAGCACGAACGGCACCGCGATGCCGGCATGGCTGACCGTGAAGGCGAAGCGCCGGCGGCCACGCAGCGCCGCCAGGTCCAGCTCGGCACCGGCCACCAGCAGGAACATCAGCACGCCCAGCTGGCTGAGCATGCCCAGCGGCCCCAGCGAACTGGCCGGGAACAAGGCACCATGCAGCTGCGGCAGCAGGCTGCCGAGCACCAGCGGCCCCATCATCAGGCCAGCGGCCATCTCGCCGATCACCGCCGGTTGTCCAAAGCGCTTGAGCAGCGCGCCCGCGCCCTTGGCCACCAGCAGCAGCACCAGCAGCTGCAGCAGGAACAGGCCCAGCGGTGAGGCAAGGTGCTGCGCCCAGCTGCCTTCGGCGGCTACCGAGGCACGGGCGACCGCCGCAGGCGCTGCCGGCCCGGCATACCGCGCCAGCAGCACCCCGGCCAGCAATGGCACGCCGGCCCAGGCCAGATAACGCCATCCCCATTTCATCGGCGGCGCCTGGCCCCCGGTCTGTACGCCCATGAACATTCCCCAATGTGCAGGGGGCGATGATACGAAAAAGGGGACGGAGGGGATTAAGTCGTTTGTGGCAAAAACGACTTAATCCCCTCCGTCCCCTTTTTGGGACTTAGGCCAGTGCCTGCTCGTGCACGCCGGCAATCGCGCGGCCCGAGGGGTCCGCCGCTGCCGCGAAGCTGGCATCCCAGGCAATGGCGGCCGGCGACGAACAGGCAATCGACTTGCCGCCCGGCACGGTCTCCGCCGCAGCACGACTCGGGAAGAACTGCTCGAACAGGTGGCGGTAGTAGTACGCCTCCTTGGTCTGCGGCGGGTTGTGCGCGAAGCGCTTGTCCGCTGCCGCCAACACACGGTCGCTCACCTGCGCTTCGGCATGCGCCTTCAGCCCGTCGATCCAGCCGTAGCCGACGCCATCGCTGAACTGCTCCTTCTGCCGCCACAGGATGCTGTCCGGCAGGTAGCCCTCGAATGCTTCGCGCAGCACCGCCTTCTCGATGCGGCGCCCACCGAAGCCGGCACCGACCATCTTGTGCGCGGCATCGAAGCGCATCGCCACGTCGAGAAACTCGCGGTCGAGGAACGGGACACGCGGCTCCACGCCCCAGGCCATCATCGACTTGTTGGCGCGCAGGCAATCGTAGTTGTGCAGGGCATCGAGCTTGCGTACCAGCTCGTCGTGGAATTCGCGTGCATCCGGCGCCTTGTGGAAGTACAGGTAGCCACCGAAGATCTCATCGCTGCCTTCGCCGGAGAGCACCATCTTCACGCCCATCGCCTTGATCCGCCGCGCCAGCAGGAACATCGGCGTGGAGGCACGGATGGTGGTGACGTCATAGGTTTCGATGTGGCGGATCACCTCCGGCAGCGCATCGAGGCCTTCCTCGAAGGTGTATTCGAAGCCGTGATGCACGGTGCCGAGTGCCTCGGCAGCGATCGCCCCGGCCGCCAGATCGGGCGAGCCCTTCAGGCCGATCGCGAACGAATGCAGGCGCGGCCACCAGGCTTCGGTCTGCCCGCCATCCTCGATGCGGCGGCGCGCATAGCGCGCGGCCACCGCCGCCACCAGCGACGAATCGAGGCCGCCGGACAACAGTACGCCGTACGGCACGTCACTCATCAGCTGGCGTTCCACCGCATGTTCGAAAGCCTGGCGCAGCTCGGCGAGGTCGGCCTGGCGGCCCTGCACGTCGCCATAGTCCCGCCACGGCTGCTGGTAGTAGCGCACCAGCTCACCGCTGGCACTGTCGAAATAGTGGCCCGGCGGGAACTGCGCGACATCGGCACAGGTATCGACCAGTGCCTTCATTTCCGAGGCTACGCGCAGCCGGCCATGTGCATCGTGACCCCAGTACAGCGGCACCACGCCGACCGGATCGCGTGCCACCAGTACACGGCCAGCATCGCGATCCCACAGGGCGAAGGCGAAGATGCCGTTGAGCTGTTCCAGCCACTGTGCTGGCGTACCGCCCTGACGGTACAGCGCGTTGATCACTTCACAGTCCGAACCGGTCTGGAAGTCGTAGGCGGTGGTCAACGTGGCCTTCAGCTGCTGGTGGTTGTAGATCTCGCCGTTGACCGCCAGCGCCAGCTGGCCATCGGCCGACAACAACGGCTGCGAACCACCGGCCGGGTCGACGATGGCCAGCCGCTCATGGACCAGCAGCGCACCTTCGTCGAGGTACACGCCGCTCCAGTCCGGGCCACGGTGGCGCTGGCGCTGCGACAGTTCCAGCGCATGGCGGCGCAGGGCGGGAAGATCGTCACCGGCCTGCAGGCCGAAGATTCCGAAGATCGAACACATGGCAGAGCTCCTGTTGTGGGGATTTCACGGGGAAGGTGTTCGACCGGCAACCAGGCCCGGGTGGGACTGCACCCGGGCACAAAAAAACCCGCATCGGCTGATGCGGGTTTTCTGGTGTCCGGGCGTGTGTTGCTGTCTATCTACCCAGGGCGCAGTCCCGCATCGGCCGCGCACGATTATTCGCGCGCAGATTATTGCGGTTGTTGTTATTGACGGCGGTGGCCAAGCGGATCGACATGGCATCGACCCTACCCCGGTTTCCGGCGCGGTGCAACAGTTGCGTCGGCAACCACGCCTGGAGCGCATAATGGCCCGCCCTGAACCGTGTAACAGGAATGCAACACCGCAATGGACGCACCGGGGCGCTGGCCGCCCTGCTCTGCCTAAGCCTGGCCGCCTGCCAGAGCCTGCCCCCCCCCTCCACACTGCAGCTGGACCAGCAGCAGGCACTGGAGCAACGCGGAACCGATGGCAGCTTCGACGGTGCCTGGGAAACCGCGCGGACCTTCGAGCGCTTCAACGATCTGCGCGCCGTCACCTACTACGAGCGCGCCGCGGCGGTCACGCCCTGGAGCTTCCACAACACCAAGGCGGAAGAGGCGCTGGGCCGGATCTGGACCTCCGGCACGCTGCGGTATGCCGACAGTCCACACATCAACCCAGCACCGGTGCTGCGCGCGTCCTGGCGACGTGGCGAACGCTGGTCTCTGGCCGCCGCCAATCACGGCAATCCGTACGCGTTCTTCGACCTGGCCAAGGCCTATCGCGAGCGCGACGACGCCCAGCGCGCACTGCGTTGGGACCTGCGCGCGATGGTCTACCAGCGCTATGCGTCGTCATCGTCGGGACTGCCCGGTGCGGTAGCGGCCACAGGCGATACCGTGCATCCGCTGGTGGCGAGGATCCAACGCCGCGCCGCTGCAGGCGACGCCGACGCACAGGTCGATCTTGGCGCGCTGCTTGAAAAGGGCGTCGGCCTGCCACGCGATCCTGCCCGTGCCCTGCAGCTGTACCAGCGCGCCGGTGAGAGGGGCAATGTGTTCGGCCAGTACTTCGCCGGGCTGCTGCTGGGCCGGAGTGCGCCGGGCGTGGAGAAGGACACCGATGCTGCGGCGCGCTGGTTCGCGCGCGCCGAGGCGCAGCACTTCTACATGGCCGCGCCAAGTTATTGGAAGAAGGCGATCGAGCCGCCGTTCTTCATTTTTTCGGAGTAGAGAAGCGGCCCCGGCGGGAGGCGTGCCGACCAACGGTCGGCACCCACCTCAGCAGGATCGAGGCATCCCCACTGCGGGGCTCACACCAGCAACCGTTCCACCAGCCGCTGGTACAACCCCGGCAGTGCTTCCAGCTCGTCCACGCGCACGTTCTCGTCCACCTGGTGGATGCTGGCGTTGACCGGCCCCACTTCGATGCACTGCGCGCCCAGCGGCGCGATGAAGCGTGCATCGGAGGTGCCTCCGCCGGTGCTTTCTTCCGGTGCGCGGCCGATGTGCTCGGCCAGTACCGCGCGCGCAGTCGCACGCAGCGTGCCTTCCGGGGTGTAGAACGGCTCACCGCTGCGATGCCACTTGAGCGTGTACTGCAGGCCATGCTGGTCCAACAGTGCAGTGATCTCCGCCTCCAGCTTCGGCGCATCCCAGTGCGGGTTGTAGCGGATGTTGAAATCCACCTCCAGCTCGCCGGGAATCACATTGTTGGCACCGGTACCGGCATGGATGTTGGAGATCTGCAGGCTGGTCGGCGGGAAACTCTCGTAGCCGTCATCCCAGCGCCGCGCACTCAGCTCGGCCAGGGCCGGCGCCGCCTGGTGGATCGGGTTACGTGCCTTCTCCGGATACGCCACATGACCCTGCACGCCCTGCACGCGCAGCTTGGCCGACAGGCTGCCGCGACGACCCACGCGCAGCAGGTCACCCAGCGTCGCGGTCGACGACGGCTCGCCGGTGATGCACCAGTCGATGCGCTGGCCGCGCTCGGCGAAGAGCCGTGCAACGTGGCGCACGCCATCGATGGCATCGCCCTCCTCGTCGCTGGTCAGCAGCACCGCCAGCGTGCCGGTATGATCGGGATGCGCGGCCACGAACTGCTCGGCGGCCACCACGAACGCCGCCACGCTGCCCTTCATGTCGGCGGTGCCACGGCCGTACAGCACACCCTCACGGATCTGCGGCGTGAACGGATCGCTGGCCCAGGCCTCGCGCGGGCCGGGCGGCACCACGTCGGTGTGGCCCAGCAGCACCAGCACCGGCGCACCCTGCCCATGGGTCGCCCACAGGTTGTCGACCTCGCCCAGGCGCAGGTGATCGCACTGGAACCCGGCCTGCTTCAGGCGTGCCGCCAGCAGTGTCTGGCAGCCAGCATCATCCGGCGTCACCGAGGGTCGTGCGATCAGTTCGCAGGTCAGGTCGAGGACCGCACTCATGCGTCACCCACGCCGAAGCGGGCCTTGAAACCGTTGTCACTGAACCCCTGGCTGACCGTGCCATCGGCAGTGACCACCAGCGGACGCTTGATCAGCTGCGGGTACTCGCGCAGCAGCAGCTTCCATTCGGCCTCGGAGTCGGCGGCCTTGCGGTTGTCCGGCAGCTGCCGCCAGGTGGTGGAGGACTTGTTGACCATCGCGGCCAGGCCACCCAGCTGCGCCGCCCATGCCAGCAGCGTTTCCGGGCTGGGTTTGTTGTCGCGGTAGTCGACGAAGGTGTACGGCACGCCGAAGCGGTCCAGCCACTTGGTCGCCTTCTTGCAGGTATCGCAGTTCTTCAAACCGTAGACAGTGGTGCTCATGGCCATCTGTGATGCTGGAAAACAGAGGGCCAGAATCTCACAACAGGCGCTCGGACACGACCCGGAACGGCACCCTTGGCAGCCGGAAGGCCAGCCCCTCGTGCAGCGCCACGCCCATTGCCTGCAGGCGCGGGCACTGCGGTTCGCCTTCCAGCTGCAGCGGTTGCAGCTGTGCGATCTCCACCGGCAGCGCGATGCGGGTGCTGGCCCAGCGGGCGTCGCAGGTACGGGCGATGGCCTCGTCCTGGCAGGTGACGAAACGCAGCACGGCCTGGTGCCCGCCGAAGGCCGCCGACCACGCCGCCGCATCCTCCCGGCCTGCAGCGGCCTGCCACTGCAGGTGCAACCTCGGCGCACTGCCCTGCCCGCCTTCGATCAGGGTGTACCCATCGCCATCGGTGCGCACCACATGCTCGAAGCGTGTGGGCAGATGCGGCTGCATGGCATCGCTGAACGCACGCGCGCCAGCCACGAAGGGCAGCTGGTCCATCACATTGCGATCGAACAGCACCACCGGCGTTCCGTCCGGATCGTCGTCGCGGCGCAGGTACCAGCGCCAGTTGCTCTGCCTTGGCGACGGCATCAGGAAACGCAGCGGCCCGGCCAACGCCGGCCCGAAGTGGCCGTGACGGTAGCTGAGGATGGTGTAAGGCGTACGTCCGGCATGGACCACGTAATGATGGCCCGGTGGCGGCGTTGGTGCGTGGCGTACGTCGACCCACCAGCTCACGTAGACCACATCGCGCACGTCACTGACCAGCGCCAGCATCGGCCAGCGCCGCGACAGTGCGCGGCGCAGCCGGGTCCAGCGCGGAGCGTGCAGCAGGCGCGGCAGCATCCGCCCGACCAGGGTGTCGGACGGATGCCGGTAGATCGCGGACTGCGCCAGATCCTCCGGCGCAATCACCTTCAGTCGGCCAGGCCGCGCAGCAGGTCGTTGACGCTGGTCTTGCTGCGGGTCTTGGCATCAACCTGCTTGACGATCACCGCGCAGTACAGCGAGTGGGTACCGTCCTTGCTCGGCAACGAGCCGGACACCACCACGCTGTACGGGGGGATGTAGCCGTAGCTGATCTCGCCGGTGGCACGGTTGTAGATGCGGGTGCTCTGGCTGAGGAACACGCCCATGCCGATCACGCTGTGGTGGCCGACCACCACGCCTTCCACCACTTCCGAACGCGCACCGATGAAGCAGTGGTCCTCGATGATGGTCGGGCTGGCCTGCAGCGGTTCCAGCACACCGCCGATGCCAGCGCCGCCGGACAGGTGGCAATGCTGGCCGATCTGCGCGCACGAACCCACGGTGGCCCAGGTATCGACCATGGTGCCTTCGCCGACGTAGGCGCCGATGTTGGTGAAGCTCGGCATCAGCACCACGTCCTTGCCGAAGTAGGTGCCGCGGCGGGCGATTGCCCCCGGCACCACGCGCACGCCGCCACGGCGGAACTTCGCCTCGTCATAGCCGGCAAAGCGCGATTCGACCTTGTCCCAGAACGGCGCCGGCTTTGCGTCGACCACGGCCATGTCATTGACGCGGAAATACAGCAGCACCGCCTTCTTCAGCCACTCGTTGACCTTCCAGCCGCCGTGGCCGTCCGGCTCGGCAACGCGGAATTCGCCGCTCTCCAGGCCATCGATCACGCGGTTGACCAGCGGCTTGGTCGAGCCTTCCAGCTCGTGCAGGGTCAGCGTGGCGCGGCGCTCGAAGGCGCTCTCGATGCCGAACTTAAGTTCTTCCACGCCCGGCGACGCCGGCTTGCGCAGCGACTTGCGGGCGATGGTCTCGGCGCGCGTGGTTTCAGCGCTCTTGGCCGGAGCCTTCTTCGCTGCTGCGGCTTTTTTCACCGGGGCCTTCACTGCAGCGGCCTTCTTCGGCGCAGCGGCCTTCTTCGCGGCCGGCGTGACGGCAGCAGTTTTCCGGGCCGCTGCGCTCTTGGGGGTCGCGGCGGTCTGACCAGCCTTCGGCTGTTGTGGAACTTTCTTGGCGGGCTTGGTGGCCATCAGGCGGGGTCTCCGGCGTTTCGATCAGGGTCCAGGCAGGCCAGCATCGCGTCATGCAGCTGCTGCCGGGCAGGTTCAGTCAGGGGGAGGTCGTGTTCGTCACTGATCACGAAGGTGTCTTCGGCGCGTTCGCCGAACGTGGCAATGCGCGCATCATGCACGCGCAGGCCCTGATTGCGCAGCACGAACGCCACATCGGCCAGCAGGCCGGGGCGGTCGGGGGCGACCAAGGCGAAACGGGTTGCGCCCGGCTCATCGCGGAATTCGATGCGCGGGGCGAAGCGGAAGTGCCGCAGCTGCCGTGGCACCACCCGGCGTGACGGCCGCAGGCGCGACAGGTCACCACTGAGTGCCTCGCGCAGCGCCGCTTCCAGGTTGGCACTGCTGCCATCGGCGAAGGTATCGGCCGGGTTCACTTCGAAGGTATCGAAGATGGTATCGGCCGGACCGTCCAGCACGCGTGCGCGGTGGATGCCGTAGCCCTTGCGGTCCAGCGTCATCACGATCGCGGCGAACAGGCCGTCGCGGTCCGGCGAATGCACGAAGACTTCCAGCGCAGGATCGTCGACGCTGATCCGGCGCACCTTCACCAGCGCCTGCCCCTGCTTCACCGGCACCAGGGCAGCGGCCTGCCAGGCCAGCTGCTCCGGGCGCAGGCGGATGAAGCCTTCGTCGGGCATCACCGCGAACTGGCGATCGATGGTGGCGTCGTCGTAACCCTGCTCGCGCACCAGTGCGCGCACGCTGTCACGTGCTTCGGCCACGCGCTCGGCGGCCGGTACCGGATGCTCCAGGCCCTCGCGCAGCGCACGCCGCGTGGCGAAGTACAGGTCGGCCAGCAGCCGGTCCTTCCATGCGTTCCACAGCTTCGGGCTGGTGCCGGCGATGTCGGCGCAGGTCAGCAGGTACAGGTAGTCCAGACGATCACGGCTGCCGATCAGGGTGGCGAAGCGATGGATCACCACCGGATCGGCGATGTCCTGCTTCTGCGCGGTCATGGACATGCGCAGGTGCTGCTCGACCAGCCACGCGACCAGCTCGGTATCGGAGGCACTCAGTCCGTGCGCCTGGCAGAACGCACGCGCATCGACCGCCCCCAGTTCCGAGTGATCACCGCCACGGCCCTTGGCGATGTCATGGAACAGGCCGGCCAGCAACAGCAGTTCCGGTTTGCGCAGGCGTGGCCACACCTCGTGCGCGATCGAGAAGCGCTCGTCGGCACGGCTGCTGGCGAACAGGCCGATGTTACGCAGGACCATCAGCGTGTGCTGGTCGACGGTATAGACATGGAACAGATCGAACTGCATGCGCCCGCTGACCTGGGCGAAGGCGGGAATCCACTGCCCGAGCACGCCCAGCCGCGCCATGCGCGAGAGCGTATCGACCGGGCGCTGACCGCGCAGCAGCGCCAGGAAATGCTCGCGTGCATCGGAATCGGCCTGGTCGTAGGCCGGCAGCAGTGGCAACGATTCGGCCAACGCGCGCGCGGTCAACGAATGCAGGCCGCGTACCTGCGGGTTGTTGGCCCAACCGGCGAACAGCGCGAATACCTGGCCGATGTCGCCACGCGGCCATTCGGCCTCGTTGGCGGCCAGATAGCCACGACGCAGGGAGAAACCAACGGTCAGTGGTTCCGGCTGTGCCTCGCCATCGAACTGCTCCTCGAAGCGCTGCAGCAGGCGGTCGCTGATCCGGCGCACCACCAGTGCGGCGCGGTAGAACCCCTGCATCATTTTCTCGACACCGAGGTTCTCGGCGTCGTCTTCGAAGCCCAGGCGCGCGGCCAGGGTCTTCTGGTAATCGAAGCGCAGGCGCTCTTCCGGGCGACGTGCCACCAGGTGCAGGCCAAAGCGCAGGCGTGCCAGCACCGCGCGCTCGCGCTTCAGTGCAGCCGCTTCGTCGGCCCCCAGGTGGCCCAACCCGACCAGCGCTTCCAGATCGCGCACACCGAACGCGCGCAGCGCCATCCATCCCAGCGTATTGAGGTCACGCAGGCCGCCGGGACCATCTTTCAGGTCGGGCTCCAGGTTGTCGGCGGTGTCGCCGAAACGCTGGTGACGGTTGCGCAGTTCCTCCAGCTTGGCCAGGAAGAACGCACGCGCCGGCCACAGCTCACGGTCATCGATGGCTTCGCGCAGCGCGCGCCGGATCGCATCTTCGGCAAGTATCGGGCGCGCCTCGATCAGTGCGGTCATCACCGTCTGGTCGGCAGCAGCCTCACGGCACTGCGCGGCCGAGCGCACGGCGTGGCTGACCGCCAGCCCGCAATCCCACAACAGCGCGAACAGGCGCGCCAGCGCGGCCTCGTGGGCCAGCTGCGCCGCCGGCTCTCCGAATACCAGCAGGTCGATGTCCGAACACGGGAACAGTTCCCCACGCCCGTAGCCGCCCACCGCGAACAGCGACAGGCCGCTGTCGGTGGGCAGGCATCGCTGCCAGGCAAGGCGGATCAGGTGGTCGGCAGCGCGCGCTCGCAGCGCCAGCAGGCGCTCGATGTTGTCGCCCTGGTCGAAGCGGCGGTAGAGGCGCGCGTCGGCCTGCTGCAGCGCCTGGCGCGCGGCAGCAGCCCAGTCCGTGTCATTGAGCGACGCGGCCGGCGTGTCCAGCAGCGAACTCGCCGGCAGCATCCTCAGGAGACCTGCGACTCGCCCGGCGACAGGGTCAGCACGTCGACGCCGGTCTCGGTGACCGCGATCATGTGCTCCCACTGCGCCGACAGCTTGCGGTCCTTGGTCACCACGGTCCAGCCATCCGGCAGCACCTTGTTGTAGCGGGTGCCCTCATTGATCATCGGCTCGATGGTGAAAGTCATGCCCGGCTGCAGTACCAGGCCCTGGCCGGGACGGCCGTAGTGCACCACCTGCGGTTCGTCGTGGTAGACCTTGCCGATGCCGTGGCCGCAGTACTCGCGCACCACGCTGAAACGCTCACCTTCGGCATAGCTCTGGATGGCATGGCCAATGTCGCCCAGCGTCGCGCCCGGACGCACCGCGCGGATGCCGCGCCACATGGCTTCGTAGGTGGCTTCCACCAGCCGCCGCGCCATCACCGAGGGGGTGCCGACGAAGAACATGCGGCTGGTGTCGCCGTGCCAGCCATCCTTGATGACGGTGACGTCGATATTGATGATGTCGCCATCCTTCAGGACCTTCCCTTCGCTGGGAATGCCGTGGCAGATGACGTTGTTGACCGAGGTGCACACGGTCTTCGGGAAGCCGCGGTAGCCGACGTTGGCCGGAATGGTGCCCTGCACGTTCACGATGTGGTCGTGGCAGATCCGGTCCAGTTCCTCGGTGGTGACACCGGGCTTGACGTGGGGGGTGACGATGTCGAGCACTTCGCTGGCCAGGCGGCCGGCGACTCGCATCATCTCGATTTCCTGCGGGGTTTTCAGATTCACGCTCATGGCGCCCATTATCGCCGATCCGGCCGCAATCTGAACGAACGCCACCCAACTGGCGATCCGGGCCATGCACGGTTCCGGCAAGGAATGTGAAAGCGTGATGATCAACACCCTTTCGATTCCCCGATTCTCACGGAATACAGACACTTGCGATGCCTAAGCTGGGGCCACTGTCGTCAAAGCGGCGCCGAACGTGCCGTCTTCGCTCTGTTCAACAGACCTTCGGGTCAGGGAGGTTGTCCATGCGATCCACAGTTCGTCTCCCCTTGGCCCTGGTCCTGGCCCTGCTGGTTGCCGGCCCCGTCGCCGCTGCCGACACCGTCACTTTCAACGTGCTGCTGACCATCAACAAGGCCTGCACCATCACCGCGGCTGCGGCGACCAACGTCAACTTCGGCAATGCTGATTCAAGCTCCGTCACCCCGCTGAATGCGCAAGGCACGGTAACTGCCCAGTGCAGCGTGACCACTCCCTACACGATCGCGCTCAATGCCGGCCTCAACCCAGGCACCGCCGGCGATGTGACCACCCGCCGCATGCGCAACACCGACTCCGGGGTGACCGCCAACAACTTCGTCGGCTACCAGCTCTATCAGGATTCGGGCCACAACACGGTATGGGGGGCCAGCACCGGGACCAACACCGTGGCCGGCACCGGCACCGGCGCCAACCAGGTCTACCAGGTGTATGGCCAGGTGGCCAACCCCAGCGTCAACAACGCCGCCCCAGGTTCCTACCAGGACACCATCACCGCCACCATCACCTATTGAGGGCGTGCTGATGCCAATGCCCCGCGGACGCCGCTTGCAACAGCTGGCGTTGATGGTGCTCGCGTTGCCGCCTGCCTTCTGCATGGCGGCCAGCCTGCAGGTATCCCCCACCCAGTTCGAACTGCGCGCCAACCAGAACGCCGAGGCGCTGTGGATCAGCAACAGCGGCACCGAGCCGGTGCAGGTGCAGGTGCGTATCTACCGATGGCAGCAGGCCGACGGGCGTGACCAGCTGGAAGCCAGTGACGCCCTGCTGCCCAGCCCGCCCATGCAGTCACTGGCGGCCGGCCAGCGGCAGCTGGTCCGCCTGGTCCGCGTCGATGCCAGCGCTCCCGCCGTCCAGCAGGCATTCCGGGTCATCGTCGATGAGATCCCTGCCTATGACCCCACCCGCCAGGGGATGCAGTTCGTATTGCGCTATTCCATTCCCGTGTTCGTGCAACCCGAGGGCAAGCCACCCGCACCCCGGCTGCAGGCGCGGCTGATCCAGGACGGTGCCGGCCCGGCAATGCTGGAAGTGCACAACAGCGGCGATGGACAGGCGCAGGTCGCCGACCTGGCCGTCCTGCTGGGCCAACGCAGCACGCCGTTGCTGCCTGGCCTGGTCGGCTATGTGCTGCCCGGGCAGACCATGCGTTGGGCGCTGCAGCAGGCCCCTGCACAACTGGCAGGCGGCATCTTCAGTGCGAGGATCAATGGTGGGTCGCAGCTTACGCCCCTGCCCACGACGCCGCCGGCTCGCTGAGGCCTGCGTGCTGGCCTGCTGCACCGGACTGGCATCGGTTTCCGTGCATGGCGCCGGCCGCGGACTGCCGGCTGGCGCCGACATCTCCGCTGAAGTCTCGCTGCCGGCCCCCACACCATTGACCGCGCCGCAGGCGCTGTACCTGGACACCAGCCTCAACCACGCCCCGCGCGGGCTGCTGCTGTTCCACGAGCAGGCCGGGCGACTGCAGGCGCCCGCTGCCACGCTGCGCCAGCTCGGCTTTCCGGTGCAGGGCGATGCACCGGTTTATCTGGATCAGATCGCGCAGCTGGTGGTGCATTACGACGCCAGCCTTCAGGTTCTCGACCTGCAGGTGCCGCTGCAGCAGCTGCAGCTGCCGGTGGCACAGCTGGGCAGGGGCAGCGAGACCGCTCCGGAGGCGCAGGTATCGCCGGGCATGGCTCTCAATTACGACGTCTATGCTAGCCACAGCGACGGGCTGGGCAACGTCAGCCTCAACAGCGACCTGCGCCTGTTCGGGTTCGGCAACGGCACCCTGCGCAACACCACACTGATGCGCAGCTACCAGTTGCCCGGCGAGGGCTGGCAGCAGGAATCGGTTCGGCTGGATACCAGCTGGCGCCTGGACCTGCCAGAGCAGGCACTGACCCTGACCGTAGGCGATTTCTACAGCGGCTTTCTGGAATGGTCACGGCCGGCGCGCATGGCCGGCATCCAGATCGGTCGAAACTACGGGCTGCAGCCGTACCGTATCCTGACCCCGACGCCGGCCTTCCTCGGCGAGGCGGTGGTCCCCTCCAGTGTCGAGCTGTACATCGACGGCCTGCGCCAATACAGCGGGCAGGTGCCGGTCGGCCCGTTCCAGCTGGCGGCGCAGCCAGGCATCAACGGCACGGGCACGGCGCAGGTGGTGGTCACCGATGCGTTCGGCCGCATGCAGACGCTGGATTTCTCCTTCTACGGCACCCAGCAGCTGCTGGGCGCCGGCCTGTCCGACTGGTCGGCGGGCATCGGCCGGCTGCGGCGCGACTATGGCATCCACTCCTTCCGCTACGACGCCGACACGGTTGCCAGCGCCACCCTGCGACGGGGCGTCAACAACCGCTTCACTGCAGAGGCCCATGCCGAAGGCGGAGGCGGCATCGTCAACGCAGGGCTTGGCGGCGCCTGGCTGCTGGGGCGGGCCGGTGTGCTCAGCGCCAACTGGAGCGAAAGCCGCGACGGCCAGCGCAATGGCCGCCAGTACGGCATGGGCTACAACTGGAACAACCGCCGCTTCAACGTCAATCTGGCCAGCCGCCGTACCAGCGGCGACTACCGCGATCTGGGCAGCCTGCAGGACAACGTACCGCCCCGGGTGAGCGAGCAGGCCTCCTTCGGCGTTGACCTGGAGCATCTGGGCTCGTTCAGCATCAGCTACCTGCGCCTGGACCAGCCGCAACCATTGCTGGACGCACCGCAGCCGGCGCCGCCGCAGGCGCTGCCCTTCAGCCGCAGCCGCTACCTGAGCCTGTTCTGGTCGCGCGCGTTCGGCCGCTGGAATGCCTATCTGTCAGCCACCCAGGACATCGACCAGCGGCGCAACCGCAGCGTCTATCTATCGCTGGGCACCCGGCTTGGCGAGGATCGCCAGGCCAGCCTGTCGGCCCAGCGCAATGGCGAGCGCCACTACGCCAGTGCCGAGATCATGCGCCCGGTGCCCGGCGATGGCAGCCGCGGCGGCCCCGGCTGGCGCCTGCAGGCACGCGATGATGGCGGCGGCCTGGCCGAGATTGGCGCACTGGGCGCTCATGGCCGCTATTCGGCCGGCATTTCCCGCAACAGCGGCCAGACCTTCGCTTACGGCAATGCCAGCGGCAGCCTGGTATGGATGGCCGGCAGCGTGTTCGCCGCGCGCGAGGTACCCGATGCCTTCGCGGTGGTGTCCACCGGCCGCCCCGGCGTTCCGGTGCTGCTGGAGAACCGTCCGGTAGGCGTCACCGATGACAAGGGCCTGCTGCTGGTCACCCCCCTGCTGTCGTGGCAGCGCAACCGCTTGACCATCGACACCCTTGGCCTGCCCGCCGATCTGCGCGCCGAACAGGTGGAGACACTTGCTACCCCGCGCCAGAGCGCCGGCATGCGGGTGGAGTTCCCGCTGCGGCAATCGCATGGTGCATTGCTGACGCTGACAGACGCCGATGGCAAACCACTGCCGCTGGGTGCACGGGTGCAGGGTCAGGGCATCGCACCGACCGTTATCGGGCACGACGGCCAGGCCTGGCTGGAGTTCAGCGCCGAGGCGGCGACTCTGCTGATCGACAGTGAGCTCGGCCGCTGCCGTGCGCAGGTGCAGCGGCCGGCAGCGGGCACGCGCCGGTTGCCGGCGGTGCGCTGTATCGCCGAGCCACGGCCATGATCCGTCTACTGGGTGCGCTGCTGGCGCTGTGGCTGGGCATGCAGGCCCTGCCCGCGCAGGCCGCGACCAGCTGTTCGCTGAGCAGCCCCACCCTGGCCTTCGGCACGGTTTCCAACGGCCTGGTCGATACCACCACCTCCTTCACCATCACCTGCACCACCGGAGCCGTCGCCCTGCTGGCCAATGTACGCGTCACCTTCTGCGTGGGCCTGCCGGCGGGAACGGGCGGCACCACCATCACGCCATCGCGCACGTTCGCCAACAGCTTCGGCGACCGCCTCAACTACCAGATCTACAGCGACGCCAACCGCACCACCGTGATCGGCAGCAGCGTTGCCAGCAGTCCGGCCTGGGCCATGTACCAGATGCAGTACCCGGTGCCGGCGCTGGGTGGATCGGGGTCGGGCACGGTCATCCTCTATGGCCGCTATCCCGCCAGCCAGGTGCTGTCGGCCGGCACATTCACCAGCACCCTGGCGGCGACATTCCAGTACGCCTACAACGAACCCCTGCTGGGTACGCCGCCCTACCCGGCCAACTGCACCGTGACTTCCCCCACCGTCACCGGCAACTCGGGCCTGATCACCGCGACGATGTCGGTGATCGCCAACGCCACGGTCAATCCAGCCTGCGGCACCTATGTAACCGCACCGATGGATTTTGGCAGCAGCACCGGCACGGTCCTGGCAAACATCGACCGCACGGCGGTGTTCAGCCTGACCTGCGTCAACCGCAGCCCGTTCCAGATCGGCCTGGACAATGGCAGCAATGCCGATGGCAGCGGCAATCGGCGCATGCGCGTGGGCACTACCGGCGCGACCGTGCCCTATGAGCTGTACCAGAACGCGGCCCGCACACTGCGCTGGGGCAACGTGCTCAACACCAGCACGGTGGCCGGGACAGGCAATGGGTCCGCCCAGAACCTCACCATCTACGGCCGGGTCGCGCCAACGCCTGCGACCTCCACACCGCCGGGCGCCTATACCGATACGGTCACGGTTACCATTACCTACTGACGACTCACTGCCTGCCGCCGCCGATTACAGATCGCCGCGCATGCGCCGATACCGGCTGCGTCCCTTCCGCCCTTCCATGTGATGCACCTGCGTTTCCTTCTCGCCCTCGCCTTCGTCGGCACGGCACCCTGCGTAGGGTCCGCACAACCTGCCGCCCTGCCGGCACAGGACAGCCTGACCATCACCCTGCGGATCACCGATGCACGCGCGCAGCCCCTGCAACGCAGCGACGCCCCCACACCGGTGCCACCACAAGTGCAGGCGCTGACGCCCGCACCACCCGCGGAGGCGGCGGCTACCCTGGTGACGGTGACCTATTGATGCTGCGCCTGTTGCTGTGTCTGGCGCTGTCAGCTGTACCGCGCCTCAGCTACGGCCTGGAGCTGTCCAGCACCGAAGTGCGGTTGTCGGCTGCACGCGCCGACGGTGAACTGTGGTTGCGCAACACCGACGCCACCGGCTGGAGCGGCCAGGCCCGACTGTACCGCTGGGAGCAACAGGAGCAGAGCGAAGTGCTGTTGCCCGCCGACGACGTGGCCGTGAGCCCGGCCCGACTGGAGATCGCTGCAGGCCAGCGGCAGAGGCTCCGCCTGGTCAGCCTGGCCCCGCCCCCGGCCGGCGTGCAGCGGGCCTACCGGCTGGTGATAAGCCCGGCGCCAGACCTGCCATCTGCGCTGGCCATCCGCTACTCATTGCCGGTGTTCCTGGACCCACCCACCCCGGTGACAGCAGCCCTGCAGGTGCAGGTGCGCTCCCCTCCCGGCCTGCCCCCGCAGCTGTGGCTGCATAATGGCGGCTCCGGCCGTGCCCAGCTGGTGGACCTGGTGTTTGTTGATTCCCGCGGCCACCGCCAGCACCTGATCGACGGGCTGGCCGGCTACGTGCTGCCGGGGCGCGCCCGCATGTGGACGCTTCCATGGCGAGCCGATGCCTACGCGGGCGGGGGATTCAGGGCCCGCCTGAACCATGCCGGCGAGGCCGCGCTGGAGGCCGCTCCCCCGTCATTTGCGGCCGCCGCCGCCGCCGGGCTATAATCGCCGGGATGACCTGCCGCCTTGTGCGCGGGACATCGTCCACACCGGACGTCACCGGTGAATCCACACCTGCTGCCCCCATCCGTGCCGGGGTGCTCCGCAAGGAGTTCGGCCACGGAGGCAACAGGGAAGCCCAACCCCGGAACCATCCGCGCTTCCACGCGTCCCGCATACCTATCCCCGCGGGCGGAATCGCCGGTTCCATATCAGGAGTATTGCAATGCCCCAGGTCACCATGCGTCAGATGCTGGAAGCCGGCGTCCACTTCGGCCACCAGACCCGCTACTGGAACCCGAAGATGGCTCCGTACATCTTCGGCGCCCGCGGCAAGATCCACATCATCAACCTGGAAAAGACCGTCCCGCTGTTCAACGATGCGATGAACTTCATCTCGTCGGTTGCCCAGAAGCGCGGCACCGTCCTGTTCCTGGGCACCAAGCGCAGCGCCCGCGAAACCATCAAGGAAGAAGCCGAGCGTTGCGGCATGCCGTTCATGAACCAGCGTTGGCTGGGCGGCACCCTGACCAACTTCCGTACCGTCAAGCAGTCGGTTGCCCGCCTGAAGGAACTGGAAGCCGGTGAAACCGACGGCACCTTCGAAAAGCTGGTCAAGCACGAAGTGCTGGGCCTGCGTCGCGAGCGCGACAAGCTGGAAGCCTCGCTGGGCGGCATCAAGGACATGAACCGCCTGCCGGACGCCATCTTCGTGATCGATATCGGCCACGAAGACATCGCCATCAAGGAAGCCAAGAAGCTGGGCATCCCGGTCATCGCCGTGGTTGATACCAACTACAACCCGGAACTGGTGGATTACGCGATCCCGGGCAACGACGACGCCATCCGTGCCGTGCAGCTGTACTCGCGCGCCGCTGCCGACGCCGTGCTGGAAGGCAAGGCTGCTGCTCCGCACGCTGCTACCGTCCGTGAAGAAGAGTTCGCCGACGCTCCGGCCGAAGACGCCAAGCCGGCCCGCCGCGCTCCGGCCAAGAAGGCTGCTGCCGACAAGGGCGAAGCCCAGGCCTGATCCAGGCCCCGGTGGGCGCCACGCGCCCACCTGTCCTGTCCGCTGCCGATGGCGCGACGACAGGACACTGTCACACGGGCCGGCCACCATGCCGGCCCAACCCCTTTCTTTCGTGAGGTAATCCCGTGGAAATCACTGCTTCCCTGGTCAAGGAACTGCGCGAGCGCACCGGCGCCGGCATGATGGAATGCAAGAAGGCTCTCACCGAAGCCAACGGCGACATCGACGCCGCTGCTGAAGCCATGCGCAAGTCCGGCGCTGCAAAGGCCGACAAGAAGGCTGACCGCGTGGCCGCCGAAGGCCGTCTGGGCCTGGCCCAGGATGGCGGCAAGGCCGTGCTGGTCGAAGTCAACTCGGAAACCGACTTCGTCGCCAACGACGTCAACTTCAAGAATTTCGTCGATTCCGTCGCCGCTGCCGCCCTGGCATCGGGCGCCAACGACGTCGAAGCTGTGAAGGCTGCCAAGCTGGCCGACGGCCGCACCGTTGAAGAAGCCCGCGCCACCGCCGTGCAGACCCTGGGTGAGAACATCCAGATCCGTCGCATGGTGAAGGTTGATGGCAACAACACCATCGGCGCCTACGTCCACACCAACGGCAAGGTTGGCGTGCTGGTCGACCTGGTCGGCGGCGACGTCGAGCTGGCCCGTGGCCTGGCCATGCACGTGGCTGCCCTGAAGCCGCCGCACAACAAGGCTGCGGACGTCCCGGCCGAGTTCGTCGAGAAGGAAAAGGAAATCGAGCTGGCCAAGATGTCCGAAAAGGACAAGGCCAAGCCGGCCGACATCCTGGAAAAGATCATCAGCGGCAAGATCAACAAGATCGTCAGCGACGTGACCCTGTACGGCCAGACCTACGTGCTGGGCGACACCACCGTCGAGCAGGTGGTCAAGGCCGCTGGCGCCGACGTGGCAGGCTTCAAGCTGCTGGTCGTCGGCGAAGGCATCGAGAAGGTGGTGGAAGACTACGCCGCCGAAGTTGCCAAGGCGATGCAGGTCTGATTCCAGCCTCCCGGCTGTGATGCGACCAGAAGGAGCCGCGGGAAACCGCGGCTCTTTTTTTATGTACGGGCCAAGGGGTGAACCCATGCCCCGCCGGTGGATGCGCACCGCTGGTGCGCACACCGACACCTTTGCGTTGCGCGCGAATCAGGCCGATACTCGGCGCAGGGAATCCACAGTCACATAGCAGGAACGAAAGTCGCAGACTGTGATGCAATCCTAGGTATTCTTGTCCTAATGGAATTGAACGACCCGACATGCCTCCTGAGCTGACAGCTGCCCTGGCGCTCTGCCGCAACCTGCCTTCGCCACCCGGTATTGCCCTGCGCATCATCGAACTGGCCCAGGACCCGGAAGCGGACATCGCCACCGCCGCCGACATCATCGCCATCGACATGGCGCTGAGCGCTCGCATGCTGCGCATCGCCAATTCGCCGCTGTATGCCAGCCGCCGCCGGATCGAGAACCTCGGCCAGGCACTGACCATGCTCGGCCTGAACGCCACGATCAGCCTCGCTCTGGGCTTCACCGTCACCCAGGGCCTGACCGGCGGTGCCGGTGCCGACCACGACCTGCGCCAGCGCGCCTGGAAGCGCAGCATCCTCAGCGCACTGGCCGCCAGCCAGCTGGGCCAGGCCCGCGGCCTGCGCCGGCTGGAGGAGCTGATGCTGGCCGGCCTGCTGCAGGACCTCGGCGTGCTGTGCCTGGCCCAGGCCGAGTCGGAACGCTACCTGCCGCTGCTGCGCGAGGCCGGCGACAACACCGACCTGGTGGCGCGCGAGCGCAGCGAACTGGGCTGCAGCCACGCCGATGTCGGCGCCTGGGTGGCCGAACAATGGGGCCTGCCGCGCTACCTGGTGGAAAGCATCAGCCACAGCGAGGACGAAGGCGCTGCCGAATCGCCGTTCCAGGCGTGCGTGCAGCTGTCCGGCGCGGTGGCCGACATCTGGCTGGATAGCGATGCCGACGCTGCCCGCGAACGCGCTCTGCAGCAGGTTCACGACCGCCTGGAGCTGGACAGCGCCCGCTTCGACCAGGTGCTGGCCCGCATCAGTGCCGCCCTGCCGGACATCGCCAGCCTGTTCGAGGCCGGACTGAACTCGCCGTCGCGGGTGCGCGAACTGATCGACCACGCCCAGGAACTGGCGACCCTGCGCAACCTGCGCGAACTGCAGGATGCCGACCAGGCACGTCGTCGCGCCGACGAATTCGAGGCCCGGGCCAAGCGCCTGGCCGACCAGGCGCACCGCGACGCACTGACCGGCGTGCTCAACCGCCGCCAGTTGGAGGCGGTGCTGGAACAGGAATTCCTGCGCGCCGGCCGCCAGGGCTGGCCACTGTCGGTGGCCTTCATCGACCTCGACGACTTCAAGAAGATCAACGACGCGCACGGCCACCTGACCGGCGACGAAGTGCTGCGGGCCTTCGCCGGCAAGCTGCAGGGCCAGCTGCGCAACAGCGACACCGTAGCCCGCTTCGGCGGCGAGGAGTTCGTTGCGCTGCTGCCCAACACCAGCGAATCGGTGGCACTGGACGTAATCCGCCGGGTATTGGCCAACATCGTTGCCACGCCGATGGCCGAGATCGAGAGCGGGCCGCTGTTCGTCACCTTCTCCGCCGGCGTGGCCACCCAGGGCGGCTACGAGCGCTTCGCTGACGTGCAGGACCTGCTGCGCGCCGCCGACGACGTGCTGTACCGCTCGAAGAACCTGGGCCGCAACCGGGTGATCGCCCGCTCGCCCGGCGCCCTCGGCCACGACGAGCTGTCAGCCACTGCCGGCGCCGAACTGGGCTGAACGAACGCCCCGGATGACCGGGGTGAACGCCGGTATTTTACGCCGCAGTGCACAAAACACTTTGGCGCAACGCTGCATGCGCGTAGAATCGCCCGCGATTTCCACGCACCCGAGGTCCCTATGTCCAAGCTCGCCTATCGCCGCATCCTTCTGAAACTGTCCGGGGAGGCGCTGATGGGAGATGAGGACTACGGCATCGACCCGAAGATCATCAACCGCCTGGCCCGCGAAGTCATCGAAGCCCAGCAGGCCGGTGCGGAAGTGGCACTGGTGATCGGTGGCGGCAACATCTTCCGCGGCGCCGGCCTGGCCGCCGGCGGCATGGACCGGGTCACCGGCGACCAGATGGGCATGCTGGCCACGGTCATCAATGCGCTGGCCATGCAGGATGCCCTTGAAAAGCTGGGCGCCAAGGCCCGCGTGATGAGCGCGATCAAGATCAACGACGTGTGCGAGGACTACATCCGCCGCCGCGCCATCCGCCACCTGGAAAAGGGCCGCCTGGTGATCTTCGCCGCCGGCGTCGGCAGCCCGTTCTTCACCACCGATTCGGGCGCCGCCCTGCGCGCCATTGAAATCGGCGCCGACCTGCTGCTGAAGGCGACCAAGGTCGATGGCGTCTACGACAAGGACCCGAACAAGTACAGCGACGCGGTCCGCTTCGACAGCCTGAGCTACGACGAAGTGATCCGCCGCGGCCTGGAAGTGATGGATACCGCCGCCTTCGCGCTGGCCCGCGACAGCGACCTGCCGATGCGCGTATTCGACATGGGCCAGCCCGGTGAGCTGCTGAAGATCCTCAACGGCGAGAACATCGGCACCCTGGTCCAGGGCCGCGATCCGGCCTGAGCCTGAGCGCCAGGCGAGCTGCGGGCCGATTCAGGCCCGGCAGCGTCCCGTATTCGCCTATAATCGCCCGATTCCAGTTACACCCAGGACCGGGCGATGCTCAACGACATCAAGAACAACGCGCAGACGCGCATGGCCAAGAGCATCGACGCTCTGAAGCACACCCTCACCTCGATCCGCACTGGCCGCGCCACGCCGGCCCTGCTGGACCGCGTCACGGTCAATGCCTACGGCAATGCCAGCACCCCGCTGAACCAGGTTGCGTCGATCTCCAACGCCGACGCCCACTCGCTGCTGGTCACGCCGTTCGACAAGAGCATGATCAAGGAGATCGAGAAGGGTCTCTACAACGCCGAGTTCACCCCGAACACCTTGGGCACCGCGATCCGCATCAACATGCCGCCGCCGACCGAAGAGCGCCGCAAGGAGCTGGCCAAGCAGGTGCAGAAGGAAGGTGAAGGCGCCAAGATCGCGATCCGCAACATCCGCCAGGACGCGAACAAGGAAATCGCCAAGCTGGACAAGGACAAGGCGATCAGCGAAGACGAGAAGAAGCGCGGCGAAGACGACATCCAGAAGCTGACCGACGCCAATATCAAGGACGTCGACAAGGTCGTCGCCGACAAGGAAAAAGAACTGCTGTCGGTCTGAAGTCGATGCCTTCAGTCCCGCCTCCGCTGCCGGCTGCCCTGCCCCGCCACATCGCCATCATCATGGATGGCAATGGACGTTGGGCACAGCAGCGCCGTCGTCCGCGCGTGATCGGCCACCGTGCCGGCGCGCGCGCGGTCAACCGCACCATCGAGCGCTGCCTTGAACTGGGCATCCCGGCGCTGACCCTGTTCGCCTTTTCCAGCGAGAACTGGGGCCGGCCGCAGGAAGAAGTCGATGCGTTGATGAAGCTGTTCCTCGGCGCGCTCGATCGCGAAGTGGACGAGCTGCATCGGCGTGGCGTGCGCGTGCGCTTCATCGGCGAGCGCGAACGCTTCGGCGCCGGGCTGGTCAGCCGCATGCAGCTGGCCGAGCAGCGCACCGCCGACAACACCACCCTGACCCTGTCGATCGCCGCAAGTTACGGTGGCCGCCAGGACATCGCGCGTGCCGCGCGCGAACTGGCCGCCCAAGTCGCGGCAGGCCGCCTGCTGCCCGAACAGATCGACGAATCGCTGCTGGGCCGCCAGGTCGCGCTGGCCGATCTGCCACCGCCGGACCTGTTCATCCGCACCGGTGGCGACACCCGCATCAGCAACTTCCTGCTGTGGCAGCTGGCATATACCGAGCTGTGGTTCACCGAGGCACTGTGGCCGGACTTCGACGCCGCCCTGCTGCAACAGGCGCTGGACGCCTATGGCAGCCGCGAGCGCCGCTTCGGCCTGACCAGCGCCCAGATCGCCGCACTGGCCACCGAGACCACCAGCCCATGACCAAGACCCGAGTCCTCGCCGCGCTGATCATGGCGCCGGTCGCCATTGCCGCGATCCTGCTGCTGCCGACGCAATGGCTGGCCGCCGCCGCCGCTGCCGTGCTGCTGATCGGCCTGTGGGAGTGGCTGAAACTGGCCGGGATCGAAGACACCCTGGCGCGTACCGTGCTGCTGGTGCTGAACCTGCTGCTGATGGTGCTGCTGGTCTGGGCCGATGGCAGCACGCTGGTGCTGTTCCAGATCACCACCCTGGCCGGCGTTGCCTGGTGGCTGGCAGCGCTGGTCTGGCTGCGCTTCTTCAACTTCGGCGCACAGCCTTCGGCGCCCTCGCGGATCGTGAAGATGCTGGCCGGCACCCTGGCCATCGTCCCGGCCTGGGCCGCGCTGGTACTGATCCACGCTGGTGGCGATCCGCCTGGCAAGCAGGGCCACCTGTGGCTGCTGGCCGCGCTGGCGCTGGTCTGGGCCGCCGATTCGGGCGCCTATTTCGCGGGTCGTCACTTCGGCAAGCACAAGCTGGCCCCGCGCATCAGCCCGAACAAGACCTGGGAAGGCCTGTTCGGTGGCCTGCTGGCCGGTGTCGCCGTGGCCGTCGGCCTGGGCTGGCTGGCCGGCATCGACATCGCACACCTGCCGGGCCTGATGATCACCTCGGTGGTGGCGGTGTTCGCTTCGGTGCTGGGCGATCTGTTCGAGAGCCTGATCAAGCGCCACGCCGGTGCCAAGGACTCGGGACACCTGATCCCGGGCCATGGTGGCGTGCTCGACCGTGTCGACGGTGTTCTCGCCGCCGTGCCTGTGTTCGCGCTGGGCAAGGAAATCTTCGGGTTCTGACCATGAATGCTGTCGCAGACCTGCGCCGGGTCGCCGTGTTCGGCGCCACCGGCTCGATCGGTGCCTCCACGCTCGACGTGATCGCCCGCCATCCGCAGCGTTACCGGGCCACCGTGCTCGCCGCCGGCCGCCAGGTGCAGGCGCTGCTGGCGCTGTGCCGGCAGCACCAGCCGGTGCATGCGGTGATCGCCGACGAATCGCTGTTTACCGAGCTGCGCGACGGCCTGCGCCAAGCCGGCCTGTCCACCGAGGCCCACGCCGGCCATGCCGCGCTGGACCAGTTGGCTGCCAGCGACGCCTGCGACACCGTGGTCGCGGCGATTGTCGGTGCCGCCGGGCTGTCCTCGACCCTGGCCGCTGCTGCAGCCGGCAAGCGCATCCTGCTGGCCAACAAGGAATCACTGGTGCTGGCCGGCGAACTGCTGACCCGTACTGCCCAGCAGGCGGGCGCCGAGATCATCCCGATCGACAGCGAGCACAGCGCGATCTTCCAGTGCCTGCGCTCGCGCGACGCCAGTGTCGATGGCGCCGGCGTGCGTCGCATTCTGCTCACTGCGTCCGGCGGTCCATTCCGCGGCCGCAGCCGCGCCGACCTCGCCGCGGTCACCCCGGCGCAGGCCATAGCCCACCCGAAGTGGTCGATGGGCCCGAAGATCTCGGTCGATTCGGCGACGTTGATGAACAAGGGCCTGGAAGTGATCGAGGCCCACCACCTGTTCGGCGTCCCCGGCGAGCGCATTGAAGTGCTGGTGCACCCGCAGAGCCTGGTCCATTCGCTGGTCGAGTTCGTTGACGGTTCGACCCTGGCCCAGATGGGCCTGCCGGACATGCGCACCACCCTGGCCGTTGGCCTCGGCTGGCCGCAGCGCATCGAATCGGGCGTGGCCGGGCTGGACCTGCTGGCGCAGGGCCGGCTCGATTTCGAGGCCCCGGATACCGAGGCCTTCCCGTGCCTGGCGCTGGCCTGGCAGGCCATGCAGGCCGGCGGCACCGCCCCGGCCGTGCTGAACGCCGCCAATGAAGAGGCGGTTTCAGCGTTTCTTCAGGGCCGGATCGGTTTCCTGACCATTCCGGAACTGGTTGCTAACGCTCTTTCAACACTGCCGACCCAAGCAGCCGATACACTTGAGGTTCTGTTGTCCGCCGACCAGCGGGCACGCCAGCTCACCCTGAACACCATCGCCGCCGCCTGAACGAACGCCTCGCCCAGCATGACGACGCCGCCCCTGCCCGCCAATGTGAGCCTGCATGACTGATTTCATCGGATCGGTCTGGTGGATGATTGTCAGCCTCGGGCTGCTGGTCACCTTCCACGAATTCGGGCATTACTGGATCGGCCGCCTGTGCGGGGTCAAGGTGCTGCGCTTCTCGGTCGGCTTCGGGCGCCCGCTGTGGTCGCGTCGCGACAAGCACGGCACCGAGTTCGCCATTGCCGCCATCCCGCTGGGTGGCTACGTGAAGTTCCTCGACGAACGCGAGGTGGAGGTCCATCCGCACGAACGCGGCCAGGCTTTCAACCACAAGACGGTCTGGCAGCGCATCGCCATTGTCGCGGCCGGACCGATCGCCAACCTGCTGCTGTGCATCCTGCTGCTGTGGGCGATGTTCGTGATCGGCAAGCAGGACTACTCGCCGACCATCGGCCGCGTCAGCGGCATCGCTGCCACAGCCGGCCTCGGCAGTGGTGACCGTGTGCTGCGCGTGGACGAGCGCCAGGTGGTGACCCTGGGCGAGGCCAGCATGGCGCTGACCGCTGCGGCAATGGACCGCCGTGACGTGAAGCTGGAAGTGCTGGACCCGGCGGACCAGGTGCGCGTGCGCACCCTTCCGCTGTCGCAGCTGCCAGCCGGTTTCGATGAACGACGGGTGCCGATCCTGGCGGGCCTGTACTGGCAGTCGTGGCTGCAGCCGGCGCTGGTGGAGTCGCTGACCCCGGATTCGGTCGTCAGCGGACAACTGCAACCGGGCGACCTGATCGTGGCCATCGACGGCCAGCGCATCGACGGCGCCGACCAGGTGATCGGTGAGATCCAGGCGCTCGGGCGTGCTGGCGGCCCGGGCATGATCGAGGTCCTGCGTGGCGGCGAGCGCCTGGCGCTGGAAGTCACGCCACGCAAGGGCCAGGACGCCAAGGGCGACCCCACCTGGCAGATCGGCGTTCAGTTCCCGACCAAATTCAGCCCGCCCTACGACACCCTGCTGCGCTACGGCCCGTTGGACTCGGTCACCGTCGCGGTACGTGAAACCGGCCGCCTGGCGGCCGATTCGCTCGGCATGATGGGCCGCATCGTCACCGGCAAAGCCTCGCTGCAGAACGTTTCCGGGCCGGTCACCATCGCCCGCGTGGCCAATGTCTCGGCCAAGCGAGGCCTCGACTGGTTCCTGCAGTTCCTTGCCCTGCTGTCGCTCAGCCTGTGCATCATCAACCTGCTGCCGATCCCGATCTTGGACGGCGGCCACCTGCTGTATTACCTTATCGAGTTGGTCAAGGGCAGCCCGCTGAGCGAGCGTGCCATCGCCGCCGGCCAATACATCGGCTTGGCGTTGCTGGCCGGGCTGATGGGGTTGGCGTTCTACAACGACATCCTCGGCCTGGTCCCGCGATGAACTTTTCCACGTTGTTGCCGTCTACAGCGTCGGCATCCCGCACCAATGAAATCGACCTTCCTACCGGACGTGACATGACGCGACTCCCCAATCGCCGCCTGCTGGCCCTCGCCCTCGCCGCCGTCACCGGCGCCCCCGGCCTTGCCCAGGCAGCCGAGCCCTTCACTGTCAGCGACATCCGCGTCGATGGCCTGCAGCGCATCAGCTCGGGCACGGTGTTCACCTACCTGCCGGTGGAACGTGGCGAGACGGTCACTGACAACAAGGTCGGCGAGACCATCCGCGCCCTGTACAAGACCGGCTTCTTCGAAGACGTGCAGCTGGATCGCCAGGGCAGCATCCTGGTGGTGACCGTCAAGGAACGCCCGGCGATCAACAAGCTGACCGTGACCGGCAACAAGGACATCAAGTCCGAGCAGCTGCTCAAGGGCCTGTCCGACATCGGCCTGACCGAGGGTGGCACTTTCGACCGCCTGAGCCTGGACCGCGTGACCCAGGAACTGCGCCGCCAGTACAACGACCGTGGCAAGTACACCGTCGAGATCACCCCGACGGTCAGCCCGCTGGACCGCAACCGCGTGGACATCGCGATCGCCATCAAGGAAGGCAAGGCGGCCAAGATCCGCCACGTCAACCTGGTCGGCACCGAGAAGTTCGAGAGCAAGGACATCCTGGAAACCTGGGAGTCCAAGGAGCACAACTGGGCGTCGTGGTACCGCCGTGACGACCAGTACTCCAAGGAAAAGCTGTCCGGCGATCTGGAAAAGCTCAACTCCTGGTACCTGGACCGCGGCTACGTCGACTTCAGCATCGACTCGACCCAGGTGTCGATCAGCCCCGACAAGCGCGACATGTTCCTCACCGCCGGCGTGACCGAAGGTGCGCAGTACAAGATCTCCGAGATCAAGGTCAGCGGCGACACCATCCTCCCGCAGGAGGACGTCGAGCGCATGGTGATCCAGAAGTCCGGCGACACGTTCTCGCGTGCGCTGCTGGAATTCAGCTCGGACACCATCACCAACTCGCTGTCCAACATCGGCTACGCCTTCGCCAAGGTGAACCCGATTCCGACCACCAACCGCCCCGAGCAGACCGTCGCCATCAACATGCAGGTCGTTCCCGGCCCGCGCGTGTCGGTGCGCCGCATCCTGTTCCGCGGCAATACCCGTACGTCCGACGAAGTGATGCGTCGCGAAATGCGCCAGTTCGAGAACAGCTGGTACTCGCAGGCCGCGATCGACCGCTCCAAGATCCGCCTGCAGCGCCTGGGCTACTTCGAGTCGGTGGACGTGGAAACCCCCGCCGTCAGCGGCAGCAACGACCAGGTCGACGTCGTCTACAACGTCAAGGAAACCACCTCGGGCAGCTTCGTGTTCGGCCTGGGCTATTCGCAGTCCTACGGCATGACCACCTCGGTGCAGCTGTCGCAGAACAACTTCCTCGGCGGCGGCAACCGCGTGTCGGTCGAAGCCTCGCGCAGCAGCTACCTGCAGCGCTATGGCTTCAGCTACACCAATCCGTACTTCACCGATGACGGCGTCTCGCTGGGCTACAACCTGTCCTGGCGCGAACTGGACTACTCCGACTTCAACACCGCGCAGTACAACAGCACCAACGGTTCGGCACAGGTGGTGTTCGGCGTGCCGATCACCGAGACCGACACCGTCTCGCTGATGTTCGGCATCGACAGCAACCAGATCACCACCTACCAGAACTCCACCCCGCAGTCGATCATCGACTACATCAACGTACTGGGCAGCAAGACCTTCCATGCCTGGCGCACGGAGCTGGGCTGGGCACGCGACTCGCGCAACGACTACTTCATGCCGACCCGCGGTACCTACCAGCGCGTTGGCCTGGAAACGACGCTGCCGGGCTCGACCATCGAGTACTACAAGCTGAACTACCAGATCAGCAAGTACTGGCCGATCATGCCGTCGCTGGTCATCAACACCCGCGCCGAAGTCGGTTACGGCGACAGCTATGGCAGCGACAAGACCGCGATGGTGCCGGACAAGGATGGCAACCTGCGTTCGGTCACTGCATCGGGCCTGCCGTTCTACGAGAACTTCTACGCCGGTGGTACCAACTCAGTGCGCGGCTTCGAGGACAACACCCTCGGCCCGCGCGAAGTCACCGCCGGTTATCCGGAAGGCCAGCCGCTGGGTGGTTCGCTGAAGACCGTCGGTTCGGTCGAAGCCTACTTCCCGCGCCTGTTCGACAGCCCGTCGGCACGCGTGTCGGCCTTCGTCGACTTCGGCAACGTCTACACCGGCGTGGACAACTTCAAGGCCAACGAACTGCGCGTGTCCACCGGTGTGGCCCTGCTGTGGCGCGCCCCGGTCGGCCCGATCTCGATCAGCTACGCCTTCCCGCTGAAGAAGGAAGACGGCGACAAGGTCGAGCGGCTGCAATTCACGTTCGGTGGCCAGTTCTGAGGAACGTCGTTCCTCAGAACTGATCCACCTCCGGTGAATTGCCCGCGCATTTCACCTATCCCCCGCGCCGCTGGCGCGCCCCCCTTAACAGAAGGGGGGCTCTCCACCAGACGGGATGCGAAGCGCCGGGCATTGCCCGGCGTTTTCGTTGATGCAGATGTCACTGCAGGGGACAGGCTTTTGGCCGCGCTCGCAGGAAACTGACCAGAGGCGGCGGGTGGCCCTGGACAGGACCGTTGGCGCCATGGGCCCGAGGCATGCCTCGGGCGGGTTGGGCAGGACGCCCAACCCCGGTCTTGCCGTGTGCGCAGGACAGCGCACACGAGCAAGGCGCCATCGAGCACCATGGAGGGGCTTTTGCGTGTCCTGGCCAGGGCCACCCGCCGCCTCCCGCTCGTACCAGGCAGGCGCCAAGCCTTCGCCCCCGCATGACCGCAATGGCGTCACACGTTAAACTCCCGCCGTGAATACTCCCACCTACACCGCCCAGCAACTCGCCGAGCAGTTCGGCCTGCAGGTCCATGGCGACCCCGCCACCGCCATCCATGGCGTGGCCACCCTCGCCCATGCCGGCCCAGGCCAGCTGACCTTCCTCGCCAACCCGCGCTACCGCGCGCAGCTGGCCGACAGCCACGCCTCGCTGGTGGTGCTGCGTGCCGAAGACGCCGAGGCCGCCCCCGGCGCCGCGCTCGTGGCCAAGGACCCGTACACCACCTTCGCCAAGATCGCAGCACTGTTCGACATCGCGCCGACGCGCCCGCCGGGCATCCATCCCAGCGCCGTCATCGATCCCAGCGCCCAGGTCGCGGCCAGCGCGCATATCGGTCCGTTCGTCTCCATCGGCGCACGCAGCGTGGTCGGCGAGAACTGCATCATCGGCACCGGCAGCGTGATCGGCGAAGACTGCAGCCTGGACACCGGCTGTGAACTGATTGCCCGGGTTACCCTGGTGACCCGGGTCAAGCTCGGCAAGCGCGTGCGCGTGCACCCCGGTGCCGTGCTCGGCGCCGATGGCTTCGGCCTGGCGATGGACGCCGGCAAGTGGATCAAGGTGCCGCAGCTCGGTGGCGTCCGCATCGGCGACGATTGCGAAATCGGCGCCAACACCTGCGTCGACCGTGGCGCGCTGGAAGACACCGTGCTGGACGAGGACGTGCGCCTCGACAACCTGGTGCAGATCGCGCACAACGTGCAGATCGGCGCGCACTCGGCCATCGCCGGCTGCACCGGCATCGCCGGCAGCGCCAAGATCGGCCGCTACTGCCTGCTCGGCGGCCACGTCGGTGTGGTCGGCCACCTCGAGATCTGCGACAAGGTCGTGATCACCGGCAAGTCCGTGGTCCGCAACTCCATCCATGAGCCGGGCGAGTATTCGTCCGGTACCCCGTTGACCGATAACCGCACGTGGCGCAAGAACGCCGCGCGCTTCAAGCAGCTGGACGCATTGGCTCGCCGCGTCCTGGCTGCTGGCAAGGAGAAAGAATGAACGACACGCTGCAGCTTCCGATCGACGTCTGCCAGATCCAGGAACTGCTCCCGCACCGTTACCCGTTCCTGCTGGTCGACCGGGTGCTTGAGCTCGACATCGAGGCCAAGCGCATCCTGGCGCAGAAGAACGTGAGCATCAACGAGCCCTTCTTCCAGGGCCATTTCCCGGGCCGCCCGATCATGCCCGGCGTGCTGATCATCGAAGCGCTGGCCCAGGCCGGTGGCGTGATGACCCAGCTCACGCTCGGCCGCGACTCGCAGTCCAAGCTGTTCTACATGGTCAAGGTGGAAAACGCCCGCTTCAACAAGCAGGTCGTCCCCGGCGACGTGCTGCTGCTGGATGTGCAGATGAAGCGCTTGATCCGCAACATGGGCTGGTACTACGGCGAAGCCAAGGTCAACGGTGAAGTCGTTGCCTCGGCCGAAGTCATGTGTGCCGGCGCCAAGGGCTGATCCACTGGAGGCAGGAATGACTGACAACGCACCCCGGATCCACCCGACTGCCGTCATCGATCCGGCCGCGCGCCTGGCCGATGACGTTCAGGTGGGCGCCTTCACCCTGATCGGTGCCGATGTGGAAATCGGCGCCGGTACGGTGGTCGGCCCCCATTGCAGCATCCACGGCCCGACCCGGATCGGCCGCGACAACCGCTTCGTCGGCCACGCCGCGATCGGTGGCGAACCGCAGGACAAGAAGTTTGCCGGCGAGCGCACCGAACTGGTGATCGGCGACCGCAACGTGTTCCGTGAGTTCGTGACCGTGAACCGCGGCACCGGCGGTGGCGGTGGCATCACCACCATCGGCAACGACAACTGGATGCTGGCCTACACGCATGTGGCGCACGATTGCCATGTCGGCAACTTCTGCGTGTTCTCCAACAACACCACCCTGGCCGGCCACGTGACCGTGGGCGACTACGTGATCATCAGCGGCTTCGCCGGTGCCCACCAGTTCTGCCGCATCGGCGCGCATGCCTTCCTCGGCATGGGCGCGCTGACCAACGGTGACGTACCGCCGTTCACCATGGTCGGCACCGACTCGCTGGGCCGCCCGCGTGGCATCAACAGCGAAGGGCTGAAGCGCCGTGGCTTCGATGCCGAGCGCATCTCCGCCATCAAGCGTGCCTACCGCACCCTGTACGTGGCCGGCCTGCCGCTGGCCGAGGCCAAGCAGCAGCTGACCGAGCAGGCGCGCGGCAGCGATGACGTGAAGGCCATGCTGGACTTCATCGAGCATGCCGAGAGGCCGTTGCTGCGATGAGCAGCGCGACCGGCCAGGCGCCGGCCGGCGCCGCCGTGATCCCGCTGGCCTCGATGGCCGGCAGCGTCCCTGCGCAGCGGGTGCTCAGCGAGCGCCCACTGCGGATCGCCCTCGTCGCCGGTGAAGCCTCCGGCGACCTGCTCGGTGCAGGCCTGGTGCGTGAACTGAAGGCGCGCTTCCCGAATGCCGAGTTCGCCGGCATCGGCGGCGATGCCATGCGCAGCGCCGGCTGCCAGACCTGGCACGATGCCAGCGAACTGGCGGTGATGGGCCTGACCGAAGTGCTGCGCCACCTGCCACGCCTGCTGAAGCTGCGCTCGGCGTTCCGCCAGCGCGCGCTGGAATGGCAGCCGGACGTGTTCATCGGTATCGACGCCCCTGACTTCAACCTCGGTATCGAGCGCTGGCTGAAGCAGCGTGGTGTGCGCACCGTGCATTACGTCAGCCCATCGGTCTGGGCCTGGCGCGAGAAGCGCGCCGAGAAGATCGGCAGCAGTGCCGACCTGGTGCTGTGCCTGTTCCCGATGGAACCGCCGATCTATGCCAAGCACGGCGTCGACGCGCGCTTCGTCGGTCATCCGATGGCCGATGACATTCCGCTGCAGGGCAACCGTGAGGAAGCCCGGGCCGCGCTAGGCCTGCCGACCTCGGCCAAGGTGCTGGCGGTGCTGCCGGGCAGCCGCCTGGGTGAAATCTCGCGGCTGGGTGAACCCTTCTTCGAGGCCGCCTGGCAGGTCTCCGAGCGCATCCCGGGCCTGCATGTGGTGGTGCCTGCCGCCAACCCGGCCTGCAAGCGCCTGATCGAAGAGCAGCTGTCACGCTCGGCGTTGCCGGTGGCGTACTCGCATGTGCTCGACGGCCAGGCCCGCAACGCGATGATTGCCGCCGATGTGGTGGTGCTGGCCTCCGGCACCGCGACCCTGGAGGCAATGCTGGTGAAACGGCCGATGGTGGTCGGTTACCGCGTCAACGAGCTGACCTACCGGCTGGTCAAGGCGCTGGGCCTGATCAAGGTGGACCGTTTCGCACTGCCCAACATCCTGGCTGGCCAGGACCTGGCGCCGGAACTGATGCAGCACGACTGCACGCCGGACAAGCTGGCCGCTGCCGTCCAGCAGTGGTTCGACCACCCGCAGCGGGTGACCGACCTGCAGGGCACCTATGCCCGGCTGCATGAGCGCCTGCGCCGCAATGCCTCGGCCCGCGCCGCCGACGCCGTCGGCGAACTGCTGATGCGCGAGCAGGACCGGGCATGAGCCGCCGCCACGCCGCAGCGGCCAGCCTGGCGCTGTTCGACGGCAACGCGGTGATCGAGCCGGAGCGCCTGGTCGCCGGCGTCGACGAAGCCGGCCGCGGCCCGCTGGCCGGGCCGGTAGCGGTGGCGGCGGTGGTGTTCGACCCGGCGCGGCCACGCATCAATGGCCTGGACGATTCCAAGCAGCTGACCGCGGCCCGTCGCGAGCAGCTGCATGACCGCATCATCGAACGGGCGCTGGCCTGGCACGTGGTGCTGGTGGACGTGGACACCATCGACCGCCTGAACATCTACCAGGCGACCCTGCAGGGCATGCGCGACGTGGTCGCGGCCGTAGCCCATGTGGCGGGCTTCGCCCGCATCGATGGCAACGTGGTGCCGAAGGGCCTGGTGCTGCCGGCACAGGCGCTGGTCGGAGGCGACGGCATCGACCGCGCGATCATGGCGGCCTCGATCCTGGCCAAGGTCTCGCGCGACCGTTACATGCTGGACGTGCACTCCCGCCACCCGCAATACGGCTTCGAGCAGCACAAGGGCTACGGCACCCCGGCCCACCTGGCCGCCCTGCGCGAGCACGGTCCCTGCGTGGAGCACCGGCGCAGCTTCGCCCCGGTGCGCGAGTGCCTGGAAGCGCCGCCGGCTGCGGCTGACATCGCCATCGCGATCGCCTGAACAATGGCCGCCGGGCATGGCCCGGCGCTACCACGGCAACGTGGACGCACCCGGCGACCGGGAATCCGCGTACTCGGCAATATGAACGCATCCGATAGCGCCGGACCATGCCCGGCGGCATGCGCGCAATCGCCGTACCGTCAAGCCTTGTCGCCACCCCCTGCCCTCGCTACCCTGACCGGGCACTCCAGCGCTTCCCGACCCCGGCGACGATTCCCCCGTCAGCACCCGGGGCCCGCGCGCTCCAACCTGGTCCGGCATGTCCAACTCCCGCTTCGTACATCTCCACGTCCACACCGAGTTCTCGCTGGCGGACTCGACCATCCGTGTGCCGGCCAAACCCGATCAGGCCGACCCGAAGAAGGCCAAGCAGGCCAACCTGCTGTCGCGCTCGGTCGAGCTTGGCCTGCCCGCACTGGCGGTGACCGACCTCAACAACCTGTTCGCTCTGGTCAAGTTCTACAAGGCGGCCGAAGGCGTGGGCATCAAGCCGATCGCCGGCGCCGACGTGCTGATCGCCGAGGAAGGCCAGGACCCGTGGCGGATGACCCTGCTGTGCCGCGACCGTGAGGGCTACCTGAGCCTGTCGCGGCTGCTGACCCGCGCCTGGATGGAAGGCCACCGCCCCGAAGGCGGCGTGGCCATCCACCCGGACTGGCTAAAGGCCGGCAACGCCAACCTGTTCGCACTCGCTGGCCGGCAGAGCCTGGCCGGGCGCCTGGCGCTGGACGGTAAGCATGAACTGGCCGAGCAGCAGCTGGCCGACTGGCAACGCGTGTTCGGCGACGGCCTGCACCTGGAGCTGACCCGCACCGGCCGCGAGGGCGAAGAAACCTTCAACCAGTTCGCGCTGATGGCCGCAGGCCAGCGTGGCCTGCCAGTGGTGGCCAGCAACGACGTACGCTTCCTGTCGCCGACGGATTTCAGCGCGCACGAAGCGCGCGTGTGCATTTCCACCGGCCGCGTGCTGGACGATCCCAAGCGCCCGCGCGAGTACAGCGACCAGCAGTACCTGAAGTCGGCCGAGGAGATGTGCGCGCTGTTCGCCGACATCCCCGATGCGATCGACAACACGCTGGCGCTGGCCGAACGCTGCAACATCGAGATGCGGCTGGGTACCTACTTCCTGCCCAACTACCCGGTGCCCGACGACGAGACCCTGGACACCTGGATCCAGAAGATGTCGCGCGACGGCCTGGAAGAGCGCCTGGAGAAGAATCCGCTGGCGCCGGGCAAGACCCGCGAGGAGTACTTCGAGCGCCTGGAGTTCGAGCTCAACACCATCATCAAGATGGGCTTCCCGGGTTACTTCCTGATCGTTGCCGACTTCATCCAGTGGGGCAAGAACCAGGGCATCCCGATCGGCCCGGGCCGTGGTTCGGGTGCCGGCTCGCTGGTGGCATGGGCGCTGAAGATCACCGACCTGGACCCGCTGCCGTACAACCTGCTGTTCGAGCGGTTCCTGAACCCGGAACGCGTGTCGATGCCCGACTTCGACATCGACTTCTGCATGGACCGCCGCGACGAGGTGATCGACTACGTTGCGCGCAAGTACGGGCGCGAGCGCGTCAGCCAGATCATCACCTACGGCACCATGGCCGCAAAGGCAGTGGTGCGTGACTCCGGCCGCGTGCTCGGTTTCCCGTACGGTCTGGTCGACGGCGTCTCCAAGCTGATCCCGAACATCCTCGGCATCCACCTGAAGGATGCGCTGGGCAAGGGCAAGGAAGGCCCGAGCTCGGAAATGGCCTCGGCCGAACTGATCCAGCGCTACGAGACCGAGGACGACGTCCGCGACCTGATCGACCTGGCACTGCAGCTGGAAGACCTGACCCGCAACGCCGGCAAGCATGCCGGTGGCGTGGTGATCGGGCCCGAGCCGCTGAGCGAGTTCTGCCCGCTGTACGCCGAACACGACGAGAACGGGCTCGGCAAGAACCCGGTCACCCAGTTCGACAAGAACGACGTGGAAGAAGTCGGGCTGGTGAAGTTCGACTTCCTGGGCCTGCGCACGCTGACCATCATCGATTGGGCGGTGAAGGCGATCAACAAGCGCCATGAGCGCGCCGGCATTCCGCCGGTGGACATCGCCGCGATCCCGCTGGACGACACGCCCACCTACAAGGACATCTTCGCCAACGGCAATACCGGCGCGGTATTCCAGTTCGAATCCTCGGGCATGCGGCGCCTGCTGAAGGACGCGCGCCCTGACCGGTTCGAAGACCTGATCGCGCTGGTGTCGCTGTACCGCCCCGGCCCGATGGACCTGATTCCTTCCTTCAACGCGCGTAAGCACGGCCAGGAAGAAATCATCTATCCCGATCCGCGTACCGAAGCGATCCTGAAGGACACCTACGGCATCATGGTGTACCAGGAGCAGGTGATGCAGATGGCGCAGATCGTCGGCGGCTACTCGCTGGGCGGCGCCGACCTGCTGCGCCGCGCGATGGGCAAGAAGGTGCCGGCCGAAATGGCCAAGCACCGCGAGATCTTCCGCGAAGGTGCGGCCAAGGACGGTGTGGACGAAGCCAAGGCCGATGCGATCTTCGACCTGATGGAGAAGTTCGCCGGCTACGGCTTCAACAAGTCGCACGCCGCCGCCTACGCGCTGGTCAGTTACCAGACCGCCTGGCTCAAGCGTCATTACCCGGCCGAGTTCATGGCGGCCACGCTGTCCTCGGACCTGGACAACACCGAGAAGGTGGTGGGCTTCCTGGACGAGGTGCGCAACCTCGGCCTGACCGTGCTGCCGCCGAAGGTGAACCACTCGGCCTTCATGTTCGAAGCGGTTACCCCGGACACCATCCAGTACGGCCTGGGCGCGATCAAGGGCGTCGGCCAGGGTGCCTGCGAGGCGGTGGTGGACGAACGCCTGAAGGGCGGCGACTACAAGGACCTGCTCGACTTCTGCACCCGCGTCGGTTCGGCCAAGCTCAACCGGCGCACGCTGGAGGCGATGATCAACTGCGGCGCGCTGGACGAGCTGGGCCACAACCGCGCCTCGTTGATGCTGCAGCTGCCGGAAGTGATCAAGGCCACCGAGCAGATGGCGCGCGAGCGTGCCTCCGGCCAGAATTCGCTGTTCGGCGGCCCCGACCCAAGCACGGTGACCATCCAGCTGGACCTTCCCGAAGCCGAGGAATGGCCGCTGCTGCAGCGCCTCAATGGCGAGCGCGACACGCTGGGCTTCTACCTCAGCGGGCATCCGTTCGACCCGTGGCGCGACGACGTGCGCGACCTGGTCGGTACTGACCTGGGTTCGGTGGAAAAGATCTGGAGCGCCAACAGCGGTGGCGGTGGCGGCGGCGAGAAGCGCTGGCGACCGGAGGTGCAGACGGTGCTGGCCGGCCAGGTGGTCGGCGTGCGCCGCAAGGGTGAGAGCCAGATCTTCATCCAGCTCGAAGATGGTCGCGGTCGCGTCGAGTGCAGCGCGTTCTCCGACGCGATGGCCGAGTTCGGCCACCTGATGACCAAGGACCGCATCCTGGTGGTCAAGGGCGGCCTGCGCGAGGACGAATTCAACGGTGGTTTCGCATTGCGCATCCGCCAGTGCTGGGACTTTGACGAAGTCTGCGCCAACTACGCCACGAGGTTGTCGCTGCGCCTGGACCTGCGCCAGCAGCGCCCGGTCTGGGAACGCATCGATGCGCTGCTCGACCGCCATCGCCCCGGCCGCACGCCACTGCGCCTGGACCTGCTGCTGAAGGGCCCGCATGGCGGTGTTGCCGGCATGCTCGATGTCTCCGGACAGAGTGCGGTACGCATCGATTCCAAGCTGATGGAGGCGCTGCGCGCCGACCCGGCCGTGCGCACGCTGAAGGTGCGCTATAGCCCGCCGTGGGCCAGCTGAGGCTGGCTCCCTCGTGTTCCTGTTCCTCCGTTCCAAGTATCAAGGACGATTGCCGATGAAGACCCTGCTGTTCCCGTTCGCCGCTGCGCTCGCGCTGGCCGCCTGCTCCCCGTCGAAGATCGAGTTCCAGATCGACAACCCGACCGACACGCCGCTGGCAGTGAGCATCGATGGCAAGGACCTGCCGGTGGCTGCACAGGGCTCGCGCCCGATTTCGCTGGCCGTCGGCGAGCATCGCCTGCACACCGAAAAGCTCGGCGACGTGCGCTTCATCGTCTACACCGACGGTCGTGGCGGGCTGATCAACCCGACCCTGAGCGAGTACGTGGTCGCCCGCGAGATCTATGTCACCGACGAGAGCAAGCTGAAGAACTTCGGCACCGGCAAGGCCGGCATCGAGCTGGGCGGCGTCGACTTCGAAGGCCCGTTCGAGAAGAGCCACGCGCTGTTCATCGACAAGACCTGGACCTACGGCGTGCGCGAACCGTTCCCCAAGGAAAAGGTGGTCGCCCACGTCGATTCCAGCGGCGGCCAGATCGTGGCCAAGGTGTTCACCGCGCCGGACTTCATCGCCTACGTGGAAGAAGGCATGGGCGAGCCCGGCGCATTCAAGCGCGAGCAGCCGGCCGGCTACGTGGCGCCGGCGTTCAGCCTGGAACCGGCCCCGGCCAGCCTGCCGGCGCTGGTGCCAGCCTTCGAGGCGCATGCCGCGCCGCTGCGTGAGGTCTATGCGCGCTGGCTGAAGGCCACCACCGCCGATGAACAGAGAGCCCTGCGCAAGCAGGACTTCGCCGCGCAGATGGCCTTCACCTCGGCCACCGCCACGCTGGGCAGCGGGCTGGGCCGTGAGGCCAACGAGGCCTACAACGACTTCGTTTCCCAGCGCAGCCAGCTGATGGGCCGCAGCGCCCTGGTGGTGCCCTGAGTTGACTGGCGCCCCCCGCCCGGCTGCGTTACCGTCGCCTTCCAGACGAAGGCGTACGGGTGCTTTGCACGCATTCGGCTAGAATTCCCCTCTTCTTTACACGACGGCTTCCGATGAATCCGAACTACCTCGACTTCGAGCAACCCATCGCCGACCTGGAAGCCAAGATCCAGGAACTGCGCAACGCCAGTGCCGGGCCGGCGGTCAATGTCGAGGCGGAAGTGCACGCGCTGCAGGACAAGCTGCGCCTGCGCACCGCGCAGATCTTCCGTAACCTGACCTCGTGGCAGGTACTGCAGCTGGCCCGTCACCCGTCGCGCCCGTACACCGCCGACTACCTCCGCGTGATGTTCGATGAGTTCCAGGAGCTGGCCGGCGACCGTGCCTTCGCCGACGACAAGGCCATCATGGGCGGCCTGGCCCGCATCAACGGCCGTTCGGTGATGGTGATCGGCCACCAGAAGGGCCGCGACACCAAGGAAAAGATCAAGCGCAACTTCGGCATGCCCAAGCCGGAGGGCTACCGCAAGGCGCTGCGCCTGATGAAGATGGCCGAGCGCTTCGGCCTGCCGGTGCTGACCCTGATCGACACCGCCGGCGCCTGGCCGGGCATCGACGCCGAGTCGCGTGGCCAGTCCGAAGCGATCGCGCGCAACCTGATCGAGATGGCTGAGCTGAAGGTGCCGATCATCTGCACCGTGATCGGCGAAGGCGGCTCCGGCGGCGCGCTTGCGCTGGGCGTGGGTGACCGCACCGTGATGCTGGAATATGCGGTCTACTCGACCATCACCCCGGAAGGTTGCGCCTCGATCCTGTGGAAGGACGCCGGCAAGGCTAAGGACGCAGCCGAGCAGCTGGGCCTGACTGCCCCGCGCCTGAAGAGCCTGGGCCTGGTCGACAAGGTCGTGCGCGAGCCGACCGGTGGCGCCCACCGCAACCCGACGCAGATGGCCAAACGCCTGAAGGCGGTGCTGCTGAACGAACTGGACGCGCTGGAAAAGCTGTCCACCGAGCAGCTGCTGGAGCAGCGCTACACCCGCCTGCGCAGCTACGGCACGTACGAAGCGGCATAAGCCCGGTAGTGCCGGCCGCTGGCCGGCAACACGCAGGTGATTGCAGAAATGAAAGAGCCGGGCAGATGCCCGGCTCTTTCGTTTGCACCCTGACAGCATCCACGCATGGCGTCGATCTACCGGGTGCAGATGACCCCGCCTCAGAACGGCTTGGCCAGCACCAGCCACACGATCGGGATGAAGGCCAGCAGCGGGATCTCGTTGATCCAGCGCAGCGCGCGCGACGACGGCAGCGCCCTGCCCTTGGCCACGCCCTTGAGCAGGCGCCCGATCCAGATGAAGTACGCCAGCAGCACGACCACCAGGCCCAGCTTGGCGTGCAACCAACCGGCACCGCCCGCGGCGACCATGGTCGGGAAATCCGGGATGACCTTGTAGCCCAGCCACAGCACCAGACCCAGCAGGAATGCCAACCCGAACATCGAGTGGCCGAAGCGGTACAGGCGCAGGCCCATCAGCTGCAGGCGCTCGGTCACCGCCGGCTGGCCAGCGGTCTCGGCCAGGTTCACCAGGATGCGCGGCAGATAGAACACCGTCGCCATCCACGCCACCACGAACACGATGTGGAAGGTCTTGACCCAGTAGTAACTCTGCATGCGCTCGCTCCGGCGGCTGGCGTAGGTTGGCGGCCATTCTCGCATGCCGTGGCCGGGCCACCCCACGCGCCAGCGCCGCGACACATCGACGCATGGCACGCCGCAACGCCGTACGATAAGCGCCGTTTTCACCACTGCGACCGCCCCATGGACAAGACCTACGACGCCGCCTACTTCCAACGCTGGTACCGCAGCGCCGACATCGGCGGCAGCGCTCGGCTGGCGCGCAAGGTTGCCCTGGCCGTGGCCAGCGCCGAGTACTACCTGGAACGGCCGATCCGCAGTGTGCTGGACATCGGATGTGGCGAAGGCGCCTGGCGCGCACCGCTGCTGAAGCTGCGTCCGAAGGTCGAATACCTCGGGTTCGACAGCAGCGAGTACGCTGTGCGCCGCTACGGCCGGACCCGCAACCTGCACTTGGCCAGCTTCGGTGATTTCGCCTGGCTGCGGCCCTGTGCCCCGGTCGACCTGCTGATCTGCTCGGACGTGATGCACTACGTACCCAATCGCGAACTGCGCGCAGGCCTGGCCGGCGTGGCTGAACTGACCGCGGGCGTGGCCTTCCTGGAGACCTTCGCGGCCGAGGATGCGTTCGAAGGCGACCACGATGGCTTCCAGGCCCGCCCGGCGCGCTGGTACCGGCGTGAACTGGCCCGGCAGGGCCTGCAGCCGGTAGGGTCGCATTGCTGGCTCGGCCCCGCTCTGGCAGGCGATGCGGCGGCGCTGGAGCGGATGTGAATCCGGATTCATTATTTTCAGCCAACTTAACCTGCGGGACACCCGGATGGGATATGCTGCGCGGCAACATATGACCATACATATTCGGTCGGCATGCTCTATCAACTGCACGAACTGACCCGCAACCTGCTCGCCCCCTGGGTGCACCAGGCCCAGGCCAACGCCAAGTTCTTCGCCACCCCGGGCCACTGGTGGTCGCAGATGCCCGGTGCCGATCGACTGGCGGCCGTCAATGAGCTGTTCCATCGCATCGGCAAGGATTACGAGAAGCCCGAATGGGGCATCAACGAAATCGATGTCGAAGGCGAGCGCGTGCCGATCGTCGTGCACGAGGAAGTGAGCAAGCCGTTCTGCAAGCTGCTGCGCTTCAAGCGCCACAGCAATGAAGCCGACCAGCTGCACACCATGCTCAACCAGCCGTTCGTGCTGGTGGTGGCGCCGCTGTCCGGCCACCACGCCACGCTGCTGCGCGACACCGTGCGCACCCTGCTGCGCGACCACCGCGTGTATGTGACCGACTGGGTCGACGCGCGCATGGTGCCGGCCAGCGAGGGCGAGTTCGGCCTCGACGACTACATCGCCTACATCCAGGAGTTCATCCGCCACCTCGGCGTCGAGCGCCTGCATGTGGTGAGCGTGTGCCAGCCGACGGTGCCGGTGCTGGCGGCGGTTTCGCTGATGGCCAGCCGTGGTGAACCGACACCGCGCACGCTGGTGATGATGGGTGGCCCGATCGATGCGCGCTGCAGCCCGACCGCCGTCAACAACCTGGCCACGCAGAACCCGCTGTCGTGGTTCGAGAACAACGTCATCCACACCGTGCCGGCCAGCTATCCCGGTGCCGGCCGTCGCGTGTACCCGGGCTTCCTGCAGCACGCCGGCTTCCTGTCGATGAATCCCAGCCGCCACTTCAGCTCGCACTGGGATTTCTACACCGACCTGGTCAAGGGCGATCTCGAAGACGCCGACGCTCATCGCAACTTCTATGATGAGTACAACGCCGTGCTGGACATGCCGGCCAAGTACTACCTGGATACCATCCGCGTGGTGTTCCAGGACTTCCTGCTGCCGCGTGGCGAGTGGGTGGTCAACGGCGAAAAGGTCGATCCGTCGGCGATCCGCGATACCGCACTGTTGAGCATCGAAGGCGAGCTGGACGACATCGCCGGCCTCGGCCAGACCGAAGCGGCGCAGGCGCTGTGCACTGGCATCGGCGCGGACCGTCGCGAGCATTTCATCGTTGAAGGCGCCGGCCACTACGGCATCTTCAGCGGCCGTCGCTGGCGCGAAGTGGTGTACCCGAAGGTGCGCGATTTCTTCGCCGCGCATGCCGAAGCACCGGCGGCGAAGGCCTCAAAGAAGAAGAGCAACGTCACCCCGTTGCGCCGAAAGGCGGGGTAAACCGCCCGTGGTGGGTGCCGACCTTGGTCGGCGCTCCCGGGGTCGGATCCCTTTCCAGCGGAAAGGGCTCTGACCCCAGCACGATCGAATCCGGGGTCAGAGCCCTGTTCTGCGAACAGGGATCCGACCCCTGACCGCTTACAACCGCACCAGCAGGTTCTTGGCGATCAGCCCATGCAGCTTGCCGATGCCGCGTGCCAGATGCAGGGTCAGCACCAGCAGCAGCGCCCCCACTGCGGCAACCGCGATCGCCACCAGCGGCGAGGCCGCCATCGGCAGCACGTTCACGTCGTTGATGTACACGCCGGGGATGTCGCCACTGAAGATCGCTGCGACCGGTGCCCAGATCAGGCTCAGCGACAGCGACAGCAGCGTCACCGCGATGGTGAAGTAGATGATGCCCAGCGGCAGCATCAGCACGAAGTACAGCAGCGTCAGCCAGGTGCGGCCATCGGTGAACATGTCGCCAATGCGCTGCAGCCAGCTGCGGCTGCGGTCGGTGTACTGCGGCCGGCGCGGCATGCGTTCGCCCAGCAGCGCTTCCACCAGGCGCCCTTCCAGCAACGCCAGCCCGCGCACCGAACCGAAGAACAGCACCGTCAACGGAATGCCGATGATCAGGATCATCAGACCCAGCGACAGCGACAGTCCGGTGACCACCCAGGTGAAGAAGAAGGTGCCGGTGGCCAGCGACAGCAGCATGTAGAACAGCGCACCATAGGTATGCGGATCGGCCAGCACGCCGAAGAAACGCGCCAGCAGCGAGCGCTGCACCGGCGTCGGCGGCGGCGCGGCAGGCTCCACACCGCTCGCTTGCGCGGCCGCACGCAGCATCGGCGCGGTATCCGCACGCGGTGAGCGCAACGCACGGTTCACGGTCACCTCGGTCTCGCGGTAGATCTCGGCCACTTCGTCCGGCGCGCCATAGCTGCCGGCGACGTCGGCGATCACCTCGGTTTCACTGCGCCCGGGCTGCGCTGCCAGCTCCGAGCGCAGATACTCCTCGGCGTCGTACAGCGCGTCCTGCACCATCGCCGGGTCGGCGCCTTCCAGCGCCGCGCGCAGCTGCGCCAGATACTGCGGAATGGTGGTCGGCAGGGCACTGCCTGCCAGGCTCGGGTCGTTCATTGTGGTACCCCCTCCAACACGGAATCGACGGAATCGCGGGTGGCCTGCCAGGCCTGGCGCCATTGCGCCAACACCTCGCGGCCACGTTCATTGATGCGGTAGTAGCGTCGCGGCGGCCCGCTGCTGGACGGCTCCACATGACTTTCCAGCAGGCCAGCGCCCTCCAGATTGCGCAGCACCGGGTACAGCGCGCTCTGCTTGCCGCTCAGCACGCCCTCACCCACCCGCTCCAGTTCCTTGGCAATCAAGTACCCGTACAGCGGCTCCCCGGCCCGGGCCAGCACCGCCAGCAGGGCCAGCGACACCGTTCCGGCGCTGAGCTCCTTCTGGAACTTCTTCAGGTGGACATCGTCCTCGGACATGACCGGCCCTCCACTACGTTGAAGTCCACAGTAGTGCGAAGTTCGGTATAGCGAATGTGTCGTTAGTCACTCTGCCGGTTGGCGTGGCGGAACGGCTCGCGCAGAATCAGACCCTCGTTCATGTTCCGGGGTTCCCATGCCGCACCGTCGTCGCCTTGCCCTGACCGCCCTTGCCCTGTCCTGCCTGCTGCCCGCCCTGGCCAGCGCGGCCACGCCGTACCGCAGCCCGCAGCAGATACTCGATGCGTCGGCAACCAGCGACTGGCGCACCCCGGACCCGGCCAACCTGCTGTACATGGATCTGCCGGCCGGACGGGTGATCATCGAGCTGGCGCCGCAGTTCGCCCCGCGCCATGTCGCCAACATCCAGACCTTCGCCCACGAGCACTTCTGGGACGGCACCAGCATCTACCGTTCGCAGGACAACTTCGTGGTGCAGTTCGGCGATGCCGACGCCGATGACGCGGCCAAGGCAAAGCCGTTCGGCAGTGCCGCGCGCAAGCTGCCGGCCGAGTTCGAGCGCGCCAGCGCTGGCCTGAAGGTCAGCGTGCTGCCGGACCGTGATGGCTGGGCGGCGCAGACCGGTTTCGTCGACGGCTTCCCGGTCGGCCAGGACCCACAGGCCGGCAAGGCCTGGCTGGCGCACTGCTACGGCATGCTCGGCGCTGGCCGCAGCAACGAGGAAGACAGCAGCATCGGCGCAGAACTGTACGTGGTGACCGGCCAGTCACCGCGTCAGCTGGACCGCAACATCACCCTGGTCGGTCGCGTGCTGAAGGGCATGGAACTGCTCAGCGCAACGCCGCGCGGACCGGCGCCGATGGGTTTCTATGCCGACCCGAAGCTGCGTACGCCGATCGTGTCGATCCGCCGTGCCAGCGATGTGCCGGTGGCCGAGCGCACGCCGATCCAGGTACTGCGTACTGATTCAAAGACGTTCGCCGATACGGTCGAAGCGCGACGCAATCGTGTGGACGATTTCTACAAGCGCCCGGCGGGGCATATCGATCTTTGCAATATTCCGGTACCGGTGAAGTAACGCCGTCGCGGGTTCTGCGCGTGGCGCGTGCTGAAGGTGCTTCACTGTTCATGGGCGTTGCTTTTCTTTGTACGCAAAGAAAAGTAACCAAAAGAAACGTTCCGCCAGCCGCGAGCCGATGCTGCGCACCGGTGCCCTGTGCTCCTCGGCCCGTCGAGGGACGGCGCGGGAACTCGCTGCGCTCAGACACCCGCGCCTCTTCGCCCTCGCCGGACCTGCGGTGCTCGGCTCGCTCAAGGCGGACCCAACGTCCAAGGCGACCGCATCATTCGCCGTGCATGGTCCGGCACTGTCGCTGCCCGCACTCGCGGCTGTGGCCTTTGATCTGGGTCCGCCTTGAGTGAGCCGAGCATCGCAGGGGAATCAGGGGCGAAGAGGTGCCGATGTCTGAGCGTAGCGAGTTCGGCACCGTCCCCTGATTCACCGAGAAGCGCAGGGGACCGACGTGCGAAGCACGGCGGCTCGCGACTTGGCGGCGCGTTTCTTTTGGTTACTTTTCTTTTCGCGCGAAAAGAAAAGTGACGCCCATGAACGATGAAGCACCTTCAGCACGCGCCACGCGCAAAACGCCAACGCATCAGCCCTTCTGACTTACCGCCACACTCCCCAGAATCAACGCACCGGCAATCAACATCTGCACCGTCACCGCTTCACCCAGGAACAGCCAGGCGAACGCTGCGCCGAACAACGGCACCAGATAGGTCACCGTCGATGCACGCGACGGGCCGATGCGGCCGATCAGGCGATAGAACATCAGGAAGGCGAATCCGGTGCAGACCACACCCAACGCGATCGCCGCGCCCCAGGCCTTGCCCGGGATCGGCCCCTGCGGCAGATGGGTGAGCGCCATCGGCAGCACCCACAGCGAGGCGCACGACAGCGTGGCGGCCGCCGCAGCAGCCGAGGGCAACCCGGTCATGTGCCGCTTCACCAGGTTCACGCCCATACCGTACAACAGCGAAGCGGCCGCGCCGGCCAGCACCGCCGTGCCGATGCTCAGGCCGGAGATCTTGGCCGTGGCCAACACCACTACGCCGGCAAAACCAACCAGCAGCGCACCCGCACGCCGCGCGCCGATCTTCTCGCCAAAGAACAGGAAGGCGATCAACGCAGCGAACAGCACCGTCATCGCATTGCAGATCGCGCCGATCGCTGCCGGTGCACGTTCGGCTGCGTAGGCGAACAGCACGAACGGCAATGCCGAATTGACCAGGCCGATCGGTGCCAGCCACAGCCAGCGCCGCGGCGGAAACTGCGCCCGCGCTTGCCACAGGAATGGCAGCAGCACCAGCGCGCCCAGTCCCAAACGCATCTCGACCAGCGCAAAGGGGCCGAACGACGGCACTGCCACCCGCATGAACAGGAACGAGCAGCCCCAGATGGCGCCCAGCAGGGTCAGTTCCAGCGGTGTGCGCCAGTCACGTTCGGCCGTCTGTGGCACCGCATTCATATCCGTTCTCCAACCATCACTGCATTCCTCGTCCGGCCTCACAGGATCGGCCGCAGACGACCGCCACACAAGCGCGTAGTATCGCTGCCAGCCACAAATATGGTTTGAGGCTCGACATGTTGCTACGTCCTTCCCTGCTGCCGGCACTGGCCGTGTTCGCGGTCGCCGCGCGCCATCAGAACTTCGCCCAGGCCGCGCAGGAGCTGCACCTGACCGCCAGTGCGGTCAGCCACCACGTGCGCAGGCTGGAAGAGGTGCTGGAGACCCGGCTGTTCCTGCGTCATGCGCGAGGCGTCCGCCTCACCGCCGAGGGACGGCAGCTGGCCGATGCCGCCAGTGCGGCCTTCGCTGATGTGGCTGCGGTCGCCCATCATCTGCAGCCTGACGCCGACAGCGTGCCGCTGCGGATCACCACGCTGCGCTCGTTGTCATACTGCTGGCTGCTGCCACGGCTGCCGCGCTTCACCCAGGCCCATCCGCACATACGCATCGAGCTGCACACCGGCAGCGGCCTGGACCGCTACGACGACAACGGGCCGGAGGTCGGCATCCGTTACGGCCTTGGCCAATGGCCCGGCCTGCATGCGCAGCATCTGATGGACGACAACCTGTTCCCGGTCGCCTCACCGGCGCTGGCCGGGGTCGAAACGCTGCAGGACCCGGCACGCATCGCCGAGCTGCCGCTGCTCAGTGATCTGTCACCGCAGGGTTGGCGCGACTGGTTCCGCCACGCCGGCGTACGCCCGCCCTCGCCGATGCCGCCGATGCACACCTTCGCCGACAGCACCGATGCGATGCGTGCGGCGGTGTACGGCATGGGCGCGGTACTGGCCCGCACGCATGTCGCACAGCCCTATCTGCAACGCTATGAGCTGCTGCGCCTGCCTGGCCCGGCGTTGAAGGCGCGCTATGCCTACTACGTGGTGCATGCCGAAGGACAAGCGCCGAGCCCGGCCGCGCGCCTGTTCATCGACTGGTTGCTGGAACAGGCCCAGGACGAACGCACGCCGATCCCAGCGCTGCCGGACAGCCTGCTGGGGCGCATGCCTACAGCCGGCTGACCGTGCCCTCACCCGGTCTTTGCCCGCGGCCGGCTAGGCTGCAGGCAACCCCACACCGTACCTACGCCATGGCCATGCTGCGACTGCGCATCACCGGAACCGAAGACGACGCCCGCGCGATCAGCGACCTGCTGCTCGGCCTGGATGGCATCGAACATGTCGAGGAAACCGACGACCTGATGCCGCACATGGACGACGACGATTCCAGTTCGGCCGGGCTGTCTGATGACATCGGCCCGGGCACCCACGAACTGGAGGTGGAAGTGGGCAACGAGAGCACCGCGCAGAAGGTGCGCGATGCAGTGCAGGAGCTTGCGCTGGAGCTTGATGTGTTCGTCGAGTACGAGACCGACGAGGGCTGAGGGCTCGCCGGGCATGGCCCGGCGCTACCCGATGCTCGAAGCACCCCGGTAACGCCGGGCCATGCGCCGTCTGTTCCGGTAGCGCCGGGCCATGCCCGGCGAACACGTGCGATTACGGCTTGCGACGGCGGCGACGCCACCACGCCCGCACACCCCAGGCCGCGATCAACGCCAGCACCGCTACCGGCAACAACGCGGCGGCAGCGCGGATCAGGAACGCAATGCTGGTGCTGAGGATGCTGCCCGATTCGCTCAGCGCTTCGCCGATCTCGCTGCGGCTGCGCTGGCCCGAGGTGGTATCGAAGTGCATCGTGACCAGCTGGGTATCGATGCGCCGGCGTTGCTGCGCCGAATCCTTGTTGGCCTGTTCGACGCCCGCTTCGATCTCCGACAGGCGCGTGGTGATCGCCATCAGGTCCTCGATCTTCAGGTCCTTGCGATCCTGGTAGGACAGCAGCCGCGCGTGTTCCTTCTCCAACCGCGCCTTGGTCAGTGCGGTGTCGGCGACCTGCTGCGCGAGATCTTCGGCGCGCGTGTTACGCGACTGCAGCGTGCCACCCTCACCGGCCATCGCGATCAGGGGCTCGGTGCCCTTCGGCGCGATGCGTACCTTGACCTCACCGCTGGGCTGCTCGCCACTGCGCTGGTCGACCTGCAGCACCGCGCAGTCACCGAACTTCGCGCTCTGGCAGGCCTGCGCCACCTGCTGGATGCGCACAGCGATCTGCGCCGCTTCCAGCTGGATCTGCACGTCATGCTCGTAGGCCAGGAACGCACCTTCCGGCGAAGCAACAGCAGCATCGGCAGCAGCGGCACCCGCCTCCTGCGCCCTCTCGCCGTTCTTGGCACAGGCCGCCAGCGCCAGCAGCAGCACCGGCATTGCCACCACACGCGTCCACGCCCGCAGCGGCCTCACAGTGCAGCTCCGTCGTAGGACATCACCGCCAGCGTGGCCAGGTCTACCTGCGGTACGCAGCGCACGTTCACCGCCACCATCGGCGTGCCGGTGTGCGGGTCCACCGCTTCGCTGTAGGGAGCAACGCCGCACTCGCGGCAGTGGTGATGATCGATGTGGGCTTTGTTGAAGTGGTAGGTGGCCACGTCCGCGGGATTGGTGCTCAGCTGGAACGCCTCGCGCGGGGCAAACCACAGCAGGCTGCCGCGGCGACGGCACATCGAGCAGTTGCAGTCGATGACGTCGCTGATCGGCGCCTCGGCCTGTACGGTGAATGCGATCCTGCCGCAATGGCAGCTTCCCTGGTATTCCATGTCCTGCGCTCCGCTGGAGGGTCCTTGTCAGTGCCCATGGTAATCCTATGGCACGGGGACAAAGCAGCCCCGGAGGCCTATGCTCGGGAATTGACCCCAGTACAGGAACGCCGATGCGCCCGCATCTTCTTGCCCTCGCCCTGGTCGCCGCCCTGGCCGGTTGCCAGCCGGCCGACGCCCCGACCAACGGTTCCACCCCGGCCGCCAGCCAGCAGGCCGGTGACGCGGCGGTTGATGCCGCCTTCGCCGACCTGTCCAAGCGCGCCCTGGACACCTGGATGCAGCTCTCGCCGGTCAGCGCCACCCAGATCGGTGACCACCGCTACGACAGCGAGATCGACGACCTGAGCGCCGCCGGCCAGCAGAAGACCCTGGCCGCCTACAAGGCGCTGCTGGGCGAGCTGGACAAGATCGAGGTGGCCAAGCTCGGCCGCGAAAACCAGGTGGACGCGGCGATCCTGCGCAACCAGCTGCAGTCGGAGATCTGGAATGCCGAGGTCATGCAGTCCGGCAAGTGGGACCCGCAGCTGTACAACGGCGTGGCCGGCAGCGCGATCTACGGCCTGATGGCCCGTGAGTTCGCACCGCTGCCCGAGCGCCTGAAGTCGGCCACCGCGCGCATGGAGAAGCTGCCGGCGATCTTCGCCCAGGCCCGCGAGAACCTGGATCCGGCCCGCGTGCCGAAGATCCATGCCGAGACGGTGGCCAAGCAGAACAAGGGCATCCTCAGCATCGTCGATACCTTCATCACCCCGCACATCGGCGAACTGCCGCAGGCCGACCAGCAGCGCCTGCAGGCCGCCATCGATGGCCTGAAGAAGGCCGTGGACGAGCAGCAGACCTGGCTGGACAAGACCCTGGTGCCGAACGCCAAGGGCGACTTCCGCATCGGTGCGGAAAAGTACGACCAGAAGCTGAAGTTCGCGCTGAACTCGTCGCTGTCGCGCCAGGAGATCGGCGAGCGAGCACGCGCCGAACTCAAGCGCGTGCGCGAAGACATGTACGGCATCGCGCAGACCGTGCTGAAGGACAAGCCCGGCGCACCGGAAATGCCGGCACAGCCGACCGACGAGCAGCAGCAGAAGGCGATCGAGGCCGCGCTGGAACTGGCCTACGCCGACAAGCCGGCGCGCGACAAGGTCGTGGACGATGCCAAGGCCGCGCTGGACCAGTCCACCGCGTTCGTGCGCGAGCACGACCTGATGACCCTGCCCGACGCGCCGGTGGACATCATCCTGATGCCGGAATTCCAGCGCGGCGTGGCCGTGGCCTACTGCGATTCGCCCGGCCCGCTGGACAAGAACCTGAAGACCTTCTACGCCGTCTCGCCGATTCCGGAGGACTGGAACGACAAGCAGGTCGACTCGTTCCTGCGTGAGTACAACTCGCGCATGATTCACCTGCTCAGCATCCACGAAGGCACCCCGGGGCACTACCTGGAAGGCTGGCATTCGGCCAAGTTCCCCTCCACCCTGCGTGCAGTGCTGCGTTCGGGCCTGTTCGCCGAAGGCTGGGCGGTCTACACCGAGCGGATGATGCAGGAGCAGGGTTACCTCAACAACGACCCGCTGTTCCACCTGGTGCAGCTGAAGTTCTACCTGCGCACGATCTCCAACGCGATCCTCGACCAGGGCGTGCATGTGGACAACTGGGATCGCGAAAAGGCGATGCACCTGATGACCCACGACGCCTTCCAGCAGGAGAGCGAAGCCTCGGGCAAGTGGGTGCGCGCGCAGCTGACCTCGGCACAGCTGCCGACCTACTTCGTCGGTGCGCAGGAACACTTCGACACCCGCAAGGCGATGCAGGACAAGCTGGGCGACAAGTTCAACCTCAAGGCCTATCACGACCAGATGCTGTCCTACGGCGCCCCGCCGGTGCGCTTCGCACGCCAGCTGATGCTGGACCAGCCGATCGAGTGATCGCGCCGGTGTGAGCGGAAGCAGAACGGCCCGGGGAAACCCGGGCCGTTTTCTGTTCGGCGTCCCGGGATGGACCCATCCACGCATGGCGTGGATCTACTACCCGCCTGCCAGTAGATCCACGCCATGCGTGGATGGCATTCAATTCACCGCGCGATGCAGCACGCGCTCGAACTGCACGTCACTGCATCCATTCTGCCCACACCCGGGAAGCGCGAGCTCCACCCGACCGGGTGGCTGTACATCGCTCAACGGGAGCGCATCTCGCAGTTGCGCGGTGGTCGGGTAGACGTAGGCCAGGCGGAAACGCACTTCGCCGGCCCCACGATCACGCCAGCGTTCAAATTGCAGCAGGCCGCCGATCGGCGTCTTCTCGTACTGGCCCGGCAACGTGTAGTCCGTGATTCCCAGCGCCGCCAGCACCGAACCAATGTTGGAATCGTGGCCGACCAGCAGGCTCACCTTCGGCGATGCCGGGTCCTCGAACAACGCATTCACTCTTGCCAGCAGCGGCGCGGCCACGTCACGCGCCACCTCGGGCGTTCCGAACAGGATGTCCTGGTAACCGTTGCGGATCTGCGCCAGCGCCTGCCATTGGGTCTCCGTGTTCAATCGGCCCCAGCCTTCGCGGGGGATGCCACTGCCCTGGTAGTGCTCCATCAACAGGGCATCGACCAGCCCGCTGGCCAGAGCCAGCGAACCGGAAGTACGCGGTTCCCTGCCCGGCTCTGCGCTGAGAATGGAATCGGCCGGCGTCAGGTGGCATTCGCTGCGGCCTGCGCACGCAGCCGACTGCGGGTAGCGGGTGATCGCCTCCACCACTGCCAACGCCGGTGCCAGATCCGATGCGACCTGCGCCTGTTGCATCGCCGACAACGCGCGTTCGCGGAAGGCCGCATCACCGTTGTGGATCACCGGATTGAACAACGGATCCATCGTGCCCAGCGGCATGCGCTGCTCGACCGTGACATGGCAGCCCGGGAACGCACCGGCGATGAAGAACTGCGCGGTGGCCTGGGTGCGCTGCAGGCTGTTGGCATGGGCGTGGAAATCCGCCGGCTGCGGGCAGCCTGATACCGGCAGCAGCTGTGCGTGGCGCAGCCACTGGCCGATGTAGCGGCCCATGTAGACCTCCAACACCCCGCCCTTGGTGGTCAGCTCGCCAGCACCTACGTCCCAGCTTGGCCAGCGCTCCGGCGTGGCATTGGCCAAAGCACCCGATGCCACCACCGGAGCGCGCAGGTTGTGGCGGCTGAGCAGGACAACCTGCTCGAGGTGGTCGCCTTCCACGGGCGCTGGCGCAGCGGCTGCAACCGTGGTGGCGAGGGTGAGCGCCAGCAACAGGGGGCACAGGGATCGGATCATGCTGGTTTCCGGAAAGGGCTCCACCCCGAAACGATCACTGATCAGCAGCCACAAAACCACCGGTCTGCCGCGCCCACAACCGCGCGTACAGGCCACCGGCCGCAATGAGCTCGGCATGGGTGCCGGTCTCGACGATGCGGCCCTGGTCCATCACCACCAGCCGGTCCATGCGTGCGATGGTCGACAGCCGGTGCGCGATCGCGATCACCGTCTTGCCGCCCATCAGCTGGTCCAGGCTGTCCTGGATCGCCGCTTCCACTTCCGAGTCCAGTGCCGAGGTCGCCTCATCCAGCACCAGGATCGGTGCGTCCTTCAGCAGCACGCGGGCGATGGCGATGCGCTGGCGCTGGCCACCGGACAGCTTCACTCCGCGCTCGCCCACGTGCGCGTCGTAGCCACGCCGGCCCTGCCCGTCCACCAGCGTATCGATGAAGGCTGCGGCGCGCGCCTTGGCCACGGCGGCATGCAGCTGCTCGTCAGTGGCATCGGGGCGGCCATACAGCAGGTTGTCGCGGATCGAGCGATGCAGCAGCGAGGTGTCCTGGGTGACCACGCCGATCTGCTGGCGCAGGCTCTCCTGGGTGACATGGGCGATGTCCTGATCGTCGATCAGGATGCGGCCGCTTTCCAGGTCGTAGAGCCGCAGCAGCACGTTGACCAGGGTCGACTTGCCGGCACCGGACGGGCCGACCAGGCCGATCTTCTCGCCCGGCTTCACCACCAGATCGAGGCCGGCAATCACACCTCCCTTCTTGCCGTAGTGGAAGTGGATGTCCTGGAAGTGCACGCCACCACGGGTCACCTGCAACGGCACCGCATCCTCGCGGTCCTGCACGGTCAGCGGCTGGGCGATGGTAGTGATGCCATCCTGCACCGTACCGATGTCCTCGAAGATGCCGTTGATGGTCCACATGATCCAGCCGGACATGTTGTGGATGCGGATCACCAGGCCGGTCGCCAGCGTGATCGCGCCAACAGTGATGTGGCCACCGTTCCACAACCACAGCGCCAGGCCGCAGGTACCGGCGATCAGGAAACCGTTGACGATGGCGATGGCCAGGTCCATGCCGGTGGTGACCCGGGTCTGCGCGCGGTGCTTGACCGCCAGTTCCTGGATCGACTCGGCCACATAGGCCTGCTCGCGGCCACCATGGGCGAACAGCTTCAGCGTGGGGATGTTGGTGTAGCCATCAACGATGCGGCCCATCGCCTTGGAACGTGCTTCGGAGGCGATCCACGCACGTTCCTTCGCGCGCGGCACGAAGTACACCAGGATCACCGCATAGGTCAGCAGCCACAGGATCAACGGCACCATCAGGCGCCAGTCGGCCTGTGCGAACAGGTACAGCGCAGTGCCGGTATAGACCACGATGTACCACAGCGAATCGACCATCTGCACAGCCGATTCGCGCAGCGAGGTACCGGTCTGCATCACCCGGTTGGCCACGCTTCCAGCGAAGTCGTTCTGGAAGAAGTTCAGGCTCTGCCGCACCACGTAGTTGTGCATCAGCCAGCGCGAGCGGTTGCTCAGGCCGGGCACGATCGCCTGGTTGACCAGCAGGTTGTGCAGGCCGACCAGGATCGGCCGAGCGATGACCGTGATGAACAGCATCCAGCCCAGCTCGTTGGCATGGCGCTGGAAGAAGCCGGCACCGGGCTGCTCGGCGACCATGTCGACGATGCGGCCCAGGTAATCGAACATCGCCACTTCCACCAGCGCCAGCAGCAGGCCGGCGATCAGGGTGGCCAGCAGCACCGGCCACACCGGGCGCAGGTAGTGCAGGTAGAACGGCACCACCTTGCGCGGCGGCATGCGCCCGTCCACGGGCGGAAACACCGGGATCAGGGATTCAAACCAACGGAACATCGCATTCCCTCGCCTCTTGCAAGCGGCGAAGTATCCCACGCCGGATGTGTACGCCAGCCGATGATGCTCCGGTTCTGGTAGCGCCGGGCCATGCCCGGCGGGTCCCCTGCAACCGCGCTGCGCGCTCGCCGGGCGTGGCCCGGCGCTACCGATCATCTGGACCGCATCGGTTTACGTTGCCGGGGTGAACAGCAGGTCCTGGAAATCGAAGCTGAAATCGGTCAGGTCGGAGATCGACTGCATGCGCACCTCGCGCACCTTGCCGTCCGGGTCCAGGCTGAAGTTCACGAACGCATCGGCGTTGAGCGAACGGTCGTCCCAGCGCACGATGAAGGTGTCGTGCTGCCAATGCTCCAGCCGGCCGCTCAGCTGCGCGGTCTTCATGAAGCGCAGGCGCAGGCCCTTGCCCTCGGCGCTGACCTGCATGTCGCCGTACCAGCGGTCGCGGAAGGTGCCGCTGTAGCCAGCCAGTGCCAGCGACGGCTTGCTGCCCTTGTCGCGCGCCGCCTGGTGCTTGGCCCAGGCCTCGTCGGCCTTGTCCTGGCCCTTGGCCACGGCCTTGGCATAGGCATCCACCCAGTCGTGCTTCTCGCCGCCCAGATAGGCATCAAGCACGCTCAGGGTGATCGCGTTGAACGCTGCGCCCACTTCCTGGTTGGTCAGCACCACCACGCCCAGCTTCTCGCCCGGCACCAGAGTCAGCCGTGAAACCATGCCCGGCCAGCCACCGGTGTGCCAGACCAGTTTCTGCCCGCGGTAGTCGCTCAGGCTCCAGCCTTCGCCGTAACCGGCAAAGTTGGCCCGCGCCGGTGCCAGCTCCGGCACGCTCGACGCCGGGATCGACTGTGGCGTGATCATCCGCCACATCTGCTGCTGGCTCTTGTCGCTGAACAGCTGCGTGCCATCGGCCAGCTTGCCCTCGGCCAGCTGCACCTGCATCCAGCGCGCCATGTCGTGCGCGCTGGAATAGATGCCACCGGCGCCGGCGTTGTTCGACCAGGTCAGCGGTGCAACGGTACGCAGGTCCTTGAAATCGTACTTGGCGTGGCCGACCGCCGCCTTGTCGCCCGGCTTCAGGTGATCGGCGTTGTAGCGCGTGCCGGCCATGCCCACCTTGTCGAAGATGCGGGTCTGCAGGAACTGCTGGTAGCTCATGCCGGAGACATGTTCGATCACCTGCTGGGCGACCGCGTACAGGATGTTGTCGTAGGCGTAGCTTTCGCGGAACCCACCCTTCAGTGGCACCTTGCCCAGACGCTCCACCACTTCGGCGTTGCTGTAGGAGGTGGTCGGCCAGAACAGCAGGTCACCGGCGCCCAGGCTCAGGCCGCTGCGGTGCGACAGCAGGTCCCGGATCGTCATCTGGCCGGTCACGAACGGGTCGGACATGCGGAACGACGGCAGGTGGTCGATCACCTTGTCGTCCATCTTCAGCTTGCCGTCCTCTGCCAGCAGGTTCAGCGAAGTAGCGGTGAACGCCTTTGTATTGGAAGCGATGGCAAACAGGGTATCGGCCTGCACCGGCTCCGACTTGCCCTGCTCGCGCACACCCCAGCCGCGTTCCAGCACCACCTGGCCATCCTTGACCACGGCCACGGCAATGCCGGGCACGTCGAACTGTGCGCGCACGCGCTCGACGGTGGCATCCAGGTCCTGCAGCTGCTCCGGGGTCGCAGCATTCGCCATGGTCGTGCACGCCAGCAGCACGGCTCCTCCAATCCAGGTTTTCATCCAGCACGATCTCCGAACAGGGGTGGCGGCCATGTGCAGGCCGTCACCAGGGTTTCGCGCGATGGTAACGGCCCCGGGCGCAGCCTGCCCTGTGCCATAGGAGGGGTGTCATGGGCGAGAACGGACAACCGAGCAACGGGTCGACCATCATTCCGTGCCTGCGCTACCGCGACGCGCAGGCCGCCATCGAGTGGTTGCAACGCGCCTTCGGTTTTCACGTCCAGGCGGTGTATGCCGACGGCGATACGGTGTTCCATGCGCAGCTGACATACGGCAACGGCATGATCATGCTCGGCTCGAGCAGCAGTAGCGGCGAATGGTCCAAGCTGGCGGTGATGCCGGACGAGGTCGGCGGCCGCCAGACCCAGAGCGCCTGCGTGATCGTTGCCGATGCTGACGCGCATTACGCACGGGCCAAGGCTGCCGGTGCCCGTATCGTCATCGACATTGCCGACCAGGACTACGGTGGCCGTGGCTACGCCTGTGCCGACCCGGAAGGTTACCTGTGGTGGTTCGGCAGTTACGACCCGTGGCGCGCGGACCACGGCCAGTGATGGCTGCAACAACGCAGGCCGCGATCCGCTGCGGCATCGGTGGCTGGGTGTTTCCCGAATGGCGCGGTGGCATGTTCTATCCGCCGGGCCTGCCGCAACGCGAGGAACTGGCCCATGCCAGCCGCGCGCTGCGCTGCATCGAGATCAACGGCACCTTCTACCGCACACCCACTGCCGCCCAGTGCGCGCAATGGGCGGCGCAGACGCCGGAGGGTTTCCGCTTCTCGATGAAGGCGCCGCGCTACCTGGTGCAACGTCGCGACCTGTCCAGCACCGTGGAAGCTGCAGCGCCGTTCCTGCAGGCGGCGCTCGCGCTGGGTGACCGGCTTGGCCCCTTGCTGTGGCAGTTCGACCCACGCCATCCGGCCGATGCCGAAACGCTGGGCGCACTGATGGCACAGCTGCCGAAGCAGTTGGACGGCGTGACGCTGCAGCATGCGCTGGAGGTCCGCAACGCCGAAGCACATGGCCCGGCACTGGTCGCCGCCGCGCGCCGCCATGGCGTGGCGCTGGTGATCGAGGACAGCGACGAGGCGCCATTGCATGGTGATGTCAGTGCCGGCTTCGTCTACGCGCGGATCAAGCGCAGCCAGGCACGCTTGAACGGAGGCCTGCCGGCCCCGGTGCAGCAGCGATGGGCGGAGCGCGCACGACGCTGGTCACGCGGCGAGCCGGTGGCCGACCTGCCCTGCCTCGCCACGGCAGCCCCGGAAACACCGCGCGAGGTCTACCTGCTGTGCATAGGCGCGGCCAAAGCGCACAACCCGGCGGCGGCGATCACGCTACAGCGGCACGTGGACGGCGGCGCATAGCACAACCGATGCGCGACGGGCGCCGCCTTGCCTCACAATAGGCGGATGAGCACACCCGACACCCGCAAAGCGCTGTGGCAGATTCACTTCTGTGTCCTGCTGTGGGGCGTCACCGCCATCCTCGGCAAGCTGATCACCCTGCCCGCGCTGCCGCTGGTGTGGTGGCGCATGCTGCTGGTGACAGCGATGCTGGCCCTGCTGCCGCGGGTCTGGCGCGGGCTGCGTACCCTGCCACTGCGACTGGTGGCCGGTTATGCCGGCATCGGCGCGCTGGTCGCCCTGCACTGGTTGACCTTCTACGGTGCGGTGAAACTGGCCAACGCTTCGGTGGCTGCCACCTGCATCGCGCTGGCACCGGTGTTCACCTCGATCATCGAACCCTGGGTGGCCAAGCGGCCGTTCCAGCTGCGTGAACTCGCCTTCGGCCTGGCCGTGCTGCCGGGTGTTGCACTGGTGGTCGGTGGCGTACCCGATGGCATGCGCCTGGGCGTTCTGATCGGCGCGATCTCGGCGCTGCTGGTGGCGGTGTTCGGCTCGCTCAACAAGCGCATGGTCAGCCACGCTGATCCGCTTACGGTCACGGCACTGGAACTGGGTGCAGGTACCCTCACCCTGACCCTGCTGGCGCCGCTGATGCCCTACCTGCTGCCGGCGCTGGCCAGCCCGCTGTGGGTGGTCCCGAACCTGCACGACGGTATCCTGCTGCTGGTGCTGGCCGGGCTCTGCACGCTGCTGCCGTTCGCGCTGGCACTGGTCGCACTGCGTCACCTCAGCGCCTACACCGTGCAGCTGGTGACCAACCTGGAGCCGGTCTACGCCGTACTGCTGGCAGTGGTGCTGCTGCGCGAGCAGCACGAAGTGACCCCGTGGTTCTATCTGGGCGTGGCGATCATCGTCGGTGCCGTGTTCCTGCACCCGTTGTTGAACCGCCGCAAGCCGGTGCAGCACCCGGAGATTCTCGGTACGTCGGAAGCACGCAACATCGCCGACTGAGCGTATCCGCGCAGGGTGCGAATCGCCTTGTCAGCGCTGCGGCCAATGCCATGCCGGTGCATCCAGCAGGCCCTGCCCACTCAACAGCGTGCGTCCCTGTTCCTTCTGCAGGTGCAGCGAGTGGCATCCGGGTGCCTGTTCCAGCGCCGCGATCAGGCGGCTGGCGTGTGACACCACCCATACCTGGCTGCGTGTGCTGGCGGCGATGATAAGCCGCGCCAGCGCCGGCAGGAGATCGGGATGCAGGCTGGTCTCCGGCTCGTTGAGCACCAACAGCGGCGGCGGGCGCGGCGTGTGCAGCGCAGCGGCCAACAGCAGGAAGCGCAGCGTGCCGTCGGACAGCTCGGCCATCGACAACGGCCGCAGCAGGCCGGGTTGGTGGAAGCGCAGGCCCAGCCGGCCATCCAGCGGCTCGAAGCTGACCGTGGCACCCGGGAAAGCATCGTCCACGCTGCGTGCCAGTGCGCCCGGATCGCCGATCTCGAGAATGGTCACCCACGCTGCGGCCAGATCGCGGCCGTCGTGATGCAGCACCGGCGTGCGTGTGGCCATCGCCGGCTGTCGCGCCGGTGCGTCGGCATCACTGCGGAAATGATCGTAGAAGCGCCAGCGGCGGATGTACTCGCGCAGGGCGATGGTCTCCGGCATGCGCTGCGGATCGCCGACCTGGGTGAACAGGCTGTCGAACAGTGACACGTGTTCGTCAACCAGATCCCAGCCATGCGCATGGCGTTGCCGCACCATTGCACCACGGCGGTCGACCAGCAGGTTGGCACTGCGCAGGAACGGCCCGGCCCAGATCGCCTCGGCCTTGATCTGCGGGTCCAGTGCGAAGGCCGAACGGCTGGGCGGTGGGTAGCCCAGGTCGATGGCATAGCCGAACTCGTCGGTGGTGAAGCCCAGCTTCAATCCCACCGATTCCTGCCGTGGGCCGCCCTGCAATGGGATTTCGCCGGCAGCAACCCGACGGTCCATTTTTTCCGGACCCGCCCAAAGCGCCGAAGCGAGGCCGCCTTCCCGGGCCAGCACCGCCGCGACGCCGCCCTGCGCGGTCTCCGCCAGCAGGCGCAGCGCGCGGTACAGGCTGGATTTGCCGCTACCGTTGTCGCCGGTGACCACGTTCAGCTGCTGCAGCGGCAACACCAACCCGTGCAGCGAGCGGTAGTGGGCGATGGCCAGGGTCTGCAGCATGGTCGGCGTCCGTGGGAACAGGAACGGCATGGTGCAGCACGTGGATCGCAGGGAATGCGACGCGCACGGCGTTCGAATGGATATTTCATCCACGCGTGGCGTGGATCTACCTGGGGGGCTTCAGCCCGCCCGTTCCACCCGGTTGCGGCCATTGCCCTTGGCCCGGTACAGCGCCTTGTCGGCACGGGCCAGCGTGTCATCCACACTTTCACCTGGCTGGTGCTGGGCAACACCGATGCTGACCGTGACCGGGAATCCAAGCGGCAGGTCGGCCACCGCCAGGCGCAGGAACTCGCACTGCAGTTCGGCCGTGTGCAGGTCGGTCGACGGCATCACCGCCACGAACTCCTCGCCGCCGTAGCGCGCAGCCATGCCGCGGCCGGCGAAGTGCGAGCGCAGCAGCACACCCAGCTCGGCCAGCACCCGGTCACCGGTGGCGTGGCCCTGGAAATCGTTGATGTGCTTGAAATGGTCGATGTCGAGCAGCGCCACGCAGGCGACGCCGGGTTGATCATCCACCACCGCAACCGCTTCTTCCAGCGCCACCGCCATCGCGCGGCGGTTGGGCAGGCCGGTCAGCGCATCGGTGCGGCTCTGCTCGGCCAGGTCGGCATTCTGCGCCAGCAGCACGTCCTGGTATTCCGACAGCAGGCGCTCGTAATCATCACGTTCCAGCATGTGCTTCTGGATGTCGAGCGCGAAACGGCGCAGCTCCATCACCAGCATCACCTGCCGCGACAATGCTGCCAGCGCCTCGGCCTTGTCGCTGGGCAGGTGCTGCGGATGCTCATCGAACACGCACAGCGTGCCCAGTGGCAGGCCATCGGAACTGATCAGCGGCGCGCCGGCATAGAAGCGGATGTGCGGGTCGCCGGTCACCACCGGGTTGTCATGGAAGCGGACGTCCTGCAACGCGTCCTCCACCACCATGATTTCCTGCGGTTGCAGGATGGCGTGGCCACACATCGAATCGCTGCGCAGGTTCTCCGCCGCGTCGATGCCCTGGATCGATTTGAACCACTGCCGTTCCACATCGATCAGGGTCACCGCCGCCATCGAGGTACCGCACACCGCCTTGGCGATCGCGACCAGGTCGTCGAAGGATTTCTCACGCTGCGAATCGAGGATCCGGTAGCGGTACAGCGCCTCGAGCCGCAGGGCTTCGTTGGCAGGCTTGTCGGGCTTGATCATGCAGCGTCACGTTCCGGCAGGTCACTGCGGAGTCTAGCCGATGCCGGTCCGCAATCCGCACAACGGGTAGTGCCGGCCGCTGGCCGGCACCCCGCGCTCATCCGATGCCTGGTGCAGCCGGCCAGCGGCCGGCACTACCTCGCGTTACCAGTCCAGCTGCTTCGGCAGCAGGCCCTGCAGTTCCTGCTCGGTCAGGTTGCGCCACTGGCCCGGCTTCAGCGCGCCGATCTTGATGTTGTCGATGCGCACGCGGCGCAGCTGGGTCACGCGATAGCCGAACTCGGCAGCCATCAGGCGGATCTGCCGGTTCAGGCCCTGCTGCAGGGTGATGCGGAAACCGAACTTGGCGATGCGCGAGGTCTTGCACGGCAGCGTCATCTGGTCGTGGATGCGCACGCCGCGGGCCATGCCACGCAGGAATTCGTCGGTGACCGGCTTGTTCACCGCTACCAGGTACTCCTTCTGGTGGCCATTCTCGGCGCGCAGGATCTGGTTGACGATGTCGCCGTTGCTGGTCATCAGGATCAACCCTTCCGACTCCTTGTCGAGGCGGCCGATCGGGAAGATGCGCTGCTCATGGCCAACGAAGTCGACGATGTTGCCCTTGACCGAGGTTTCGGTGGTGCAGGTCACGCCCACCGGCTTGTTCAGCGCGATGTAGACGTGGCGGCGGGTACCGGGCTTGCGTGCAACGCGCGCGCGCAGCGGCTGGCCGTCGACCAGCACCTGGTCTTCTTCGCCCACCACCGCGCCGGTACCGGCCGGGTGGCCGTTGACGGTGACCCGGCGGGCGGCGATCAGGCGATCGGCCTCGCGGCGGGAGCAGAAGCCGGTGTCGGCGATATGTTTGTTGAGTCGGGTGGTCATCGGCCCATTATCCGGCATCGCCGCCCGCTGCGCTTCATTCCGGCACGGGTGGATCGAGTTCTTCACCATCGAAGACCCGGTTGCGGCCCGCCCGCTTGGCCACGTACATGGCATGGTCGGCCCGGCGCAGCAGCGCGGCCAGATCATCCTCGCCCGGCCGCCACTGTGCCAGCCCGATGCTGGCTGTGACCTCCAGCCCAGGGACCTGCAATGCCTGGCCGGCCTCGATGATGCGCTGGCGCAGCCGATCCAGCCGGGCCGACGCCGCTTCGCGCGGCATGCCCGGCATCAGCAGCAGGAACTCCTCGCCGCCCATCCGCACCACCTCGTCCTGGCTGCGCACTGCCGTGCGCAGCGCGCGCGCCACCGCCACCAGCACCTGGTCGCCCACCGCGTGGCCATGGCGGTCGTTGATGTCCTTGAACAGGTCGATGTCCAGGAAACCGATCACCAGCGGGCCGCGCTCACGGTCGACCTGCGCCAGGTGGCGGGCCAGCTGCTGCAGGCCGGCCCTGCGATTGGGTAGCCCGGTCAGGCCATCGGTTTCGGCCAGCTGGCGCAGTTCATCGCGCTGCTGGCGCAGTCGGCCCAGCCGCTGGTTCATGGCATAGGCGGCCATCATCAGCAGCCAGGTCACCGACAGCTGCAGCGCTTCCACCCGGTATTCCAGCAGCCACCCCGCACTGCTGGCATCGGCGGCGATCATCACCAGCAGCGGCACCAGCGCCGCCAGGCCTGCCAGCGCCCAGCAGTCACCACGCAACCACGCCCGTATGCCGGCGGCCAGTGACAGCAGGCAACCGAGGATGAAGCTCAGCTGCAGGCCCTCCGCGACCAGCGCCAGGGTTTCCCAGCGCAGCCACGGCACCAGCGCGGCCAGCCCCAGCAGGCCCCAGAGCACGCCCTGCTGTGCCGGCCGCGAGCGTGGCAGCAGGCGGTCCCCGCCGTTGAGGCGCCACAGAGCAGGCAGTACCAGCGCCTGGGTCGCAGCGGTCAGCGCCAGCAGCCACCATGCGCCGCGCTCCCCCACCGGCAGCCAGGGTTCGGGGTAGCCGCTCAAGCCGCCAAGAATCGCCTGCCACAACACCACCACGAACGTCGCGCCGATGTAGACCAGGAAGCTGCGGTCACGGGTGGTCAGGTAAGCCATCAATGCCGACAGCGCCAGCGCGATCGCCACCGCGATGCACGCCGCGCGCACCAGCAGGCGGGCGGTATCGTTCTGCTGGACCGGACTGGGCGCACCCAGCCGCAACGTCGGCACCCAGCGCGCCTTCAGCGGCGCCTGCCACGACACCAGGAACGGCTCATGGCTGCCAGCCGCCGGCACCGCCACCAGGCCGATGCCGGCACGGAAGCGCGAATCACGGGTGCGTGCATCGTGCATGTTGCCGCAGATCTCGCGGTCGCCATGCTGTACGCGCACTTCGCCAGCGAACACGTTGAACACATCCAGGGCCTGGGGTTGCCCCGACCAGCCCCCGGGAGGCGCCGATACCTCTACCTGCTCGCGTGGCCCGGCCAGCATCGCGGGCGTGCAGCCACGATGCGGCGTCGGTTCATCCGTAGGTGCACCAACCAGCAGGAAATCCCGGCCGGCCTCGGCCATGCGCGCGTGCGCCGGATCGGGAAACAGCACTCCCATCAGCAGGACGACCAGCAGCGTCCCTGTTTCGTACCGCCACTGCCTGACGCCCACGCCACATCCTGTTCCTGCTTACGTCCGCGCCCACTGCGCGTCGCCCCTGGCGCGCATTATCGCAGCCGGGCGCGCAGCGCATGTGTAGACCAAAGTCGCCACCGGCCGTTCAGCCAGCTGCCGGAGGCCCCTTCACCGCCACCAGGCGCACCGGCCTCAGGTCACTGAGGGTCATCCGTTCCAGCGGCTGCGGTCGCTCGATCGCATACCCCTGCAGCCCCTGCACGCCAAGCCGGGTCAGTGCGGCGGCCACCTCGGCGGTCTCCACCATTCGGCCACCACCTCCATCTGCAGCTCGCGGCCGAGCTCGCTGATCGCACGCACGGTGGCGTGGCTGATCGGGTCGGTATCCATGTCACGCACGAAGGTGCCGTCGATCTTCAGGATGTCGGCCGGCAATTGGCGCAGGTAGCCGAACGAGGACAGGCCAGAGCCGAAATCGTCCAATGCCATCCGGCAGCCGCGTGCCTTCACCGCATCGATGAAAGCGCGGGCCTGGCTGAGGTTGCTGATCGCCGCGGTCTCGGTGATCTCGAAACACAGCTTCGAGGCCAGCGCGCGGTTGCGCTCGAGCAGATCGCAGACGAAGGCAAGGAAGCCGGGCTCGGCGATCGACTGCGCAGACACATTGACGTTGCACAGCCCCAGCTGGCGCACGTGTGCCGGGCAGACCTGCAGGTGGCGAAACAGCAGCCCCAGCACGTGCCGGTCCAGCGCCACCGCCATGCCATAGCGCTCCACGGCCGGCATGAACTGGCCGGGCAGGTGCAGGCTGCCATCGGTACCACGCATGCGCACCAGCACTTCGTAGTGCAGGTAGGACGGATCCCCCACCCGGGCGATGCGTTGTGCATACAACAGCATGCGGTTCTCGGCCATCGCCAGGCTGACGCCCTGCAGGCGCTCGGCTTCCTGGCGCCGCTCCTCCAGCGCCAGGCGGTTCTCGTTGAAGCAGTGCACACGGTTGCGGCCGGCCTGCTTGGCCGCATAGCAGGCGCTGTCGGCGGCGCTCATCAACCAGTTCGCGTCCGGCGCCTCGGCATTGACCTCGACCACGCCGATGCTGCAGCTCAACTGCGGGCTGCCCTCGCTGATCGGGAACGTGGCCTGGCCCAGGTTGCGGATTACCCGTTGCAGTACCCGCTTGGCCTCGTCCTGCCCGGCATGGGCGAGGAACACCGCAAATTCGTCGGCACCGAGCCGGCCCACCCAGTCGCCATCACGCACCGCTGCCACCAGGTAGTCGGCGAAACTGCGCAGCATCTGGTCACCGGCAGCGTGGCCGAAACTGTCGTTGACCAGCTTGAAGTGATCCAGGTTGATGTAGCACAGCGAATGCGTGCCGCCCTCGCTGCGCACCTGCAGCAGCGAACGTTCCAGCAGCCGCTCGATCTCGCGGCGGTTGATCAGACCTGTCAACGGATCGTGGCTGGCGTGATGCTCGATCTCGCGCGCCAGTGCATGGTTCTGGCTGACGTCCTCGATGATCGCAAACACCGACAGCCCACCACCGGCACTGCGCACGCCGGTACCACTCCAGCGCCCCCAGACCAGGCTGCCATCGCGGCGGCAGAAGCGCAGCTCGCTCGGTCGCAGCTGCCGGTCCCAGTCGATGCGGCCCACGCCATCGATGACCAGTTCGCCCTCCATCAGCAGATCACCCAGTGACATCTGCAGCAGCACGTCGCGGCGATAGTCGAGGATATCGGCCATCGCCTGGTTGGCTTCCATCACCTTGCCATCGGTGTCGAGCTTGAGCATGCCGACGTTGGCCTGGTAGAACGCGGCTCGGAAGCGGCTCTCGTGCTCGGTCAGGTCCTTGCCGACGCGACGCGCCAGGGCCACCGCCATCAGGCTGATCGCCAGTACCGACAGGCCGCCGACCATCAGCGTCGCCACCCGCACCATCGTGGCCATCCGCAGCAGCGCCTGCGAGAACGCCTGCGCCTGTACCTGCAGGCGTCGATCAAGATCCCGCAGCTGCTGCAGGTAGCGATCGCGATCGGCCACCGGCAAGCTGCCTCCGGCATGCCGTCGCTGCAGCTCCGCGACCAGATTCTGCACCGCCATCAGGTCGCCATCGGTCTGCCGCCACAGCGCGGTTGCTTCGCGGAAAGCGCCCAGATCGCGCGCATAGCGGAACGAGAACACCAACCGCGGTACATCGGCACGGGCATTGCCGCCCTGCAGGAAGCCCTGCCGGGCCCGTGACTCATCGGGTTCAGCCTGCTCCAGTGCCAGCCGCCCCTGCAGGTCGCCCAAGGGCACCTGCAGCGCCTGCCGCGCATCGTCCAGGTCCTGTGCGTCGCCGCGCGCCAGATAGCGGCTGAGCGCAGCGGTCGCATCCTGCTGCCCCCGCGACCAGTAGCCCTGCCCGGCAATCCAGGCCGTGGACGCCGCCTGCAGCTCCTGGATCAGGGCGGACAAGGCGACCAGCCCGATCGCCATGCCCGTCAGCAACGCAAATCGCAGTCCCAGCCCACGGGTCATCGGCACCCGCCGGCTGTGTTGGTCCGTGCCACTCCTACCCATCCCGGATCCCCCCGAATGTGCTGCGGTGACAACCTCCCTTGGAACCGAGCCAGCCTATGACCGCCAATGTGTTTGCCATGCGAAAAGGGGACGGAGGGGATTAAGTCGTTTTCGGCATAAGCGCACTGCCGGGCATAAACGACTTAATCCCCTCCGTCCCCTTTTCCGGGCCCACAACGGACAACGCCAGCCCGGAGGCTGGCGTTGTTCAGGACCGCAGGTGGGGCTTAGTAGCTGCGCGGGCCGCGCGGCTTGAAGCCGTCACGACGCGGCGGGCGGCTGTCGCGGTCACCACCGCGGTCACCACCGCGGTCGCCACCAGGGCCACCCGGGCCACTGCGGCGCGGGCCACCCGGACCACCCGGACCACGCTTGTCGAAGCGCGGCTTGAACGGACGCGGCGCCGGGTTGATCTCTTCACCAGCCGCCAGCGGACGCATCTGCAGCTGCTGGCCGGAGACCCACACCTTCTGCAGGTGGGTCAGCACGTCCGACGGCATCTGCGCCGGCAGGTCCAGCAGCGAGAAGTCATCGTGAATGTCGATGCGGCCGATGAAACGGCTTTCCAGGCCGGCCTCGTTGGCGATGGCGCCGACGATGTTGGCCGGCTTCACGCCGTGCTGGTGGCCGACCGAAATGCGGTAGGTCTCCATGCCCTGCTCCGGTGCACCGCGCGGCGGCACATCACGGCGCGGGCGCTGCTCGAAGCCACCCTCGGCATCGTCACGACGCGGGCCACGCTCGAAGCGCGGACCACGCTCGTTGCGATCGCCACGTTCCGGGCGCTCAGTGCGCTCGAAACGCTCACGCGGCGCACGTTCTTCGCGCGGTGCACGCACCGGCGGCTGCAGCAGGAACGGGGTATCGCCCTGCATCATCTTCGCCAGCGCAGCAGCCACTTCGATGGCCGGCACGTTCTGCTCGGTCTCGAAGCGTTCCAACAGCTGGCGGTAGAAGTCCAGGCCGCCCTGGCCGAGGGTCTCGGTGATGCGCGAGGTGAACTTGTTGATGCGGTTGTCGTTGACCGCTTCCACGCTCGGCAGCTGCATTTCTTCGATCGGCTGGCGGGTAGCACGCTCGATCTGGCGCAGCATGCCCTTCTCGCGCGGGGTGGCGAACAGGATCGCCTCGCCGCTGCGGCCGGCACGGCCAGTACGGCCGATGCGGTGCACGTAGCTTTCGGTGTCGTACGGGATGTCGTAGTTCAGCACGTGGCTGATGCGTTCCACGTCCAGGCCGCGGGCAGCCACGTCGGTGGCGACCAGGATATCCAGCTTGCCTTCCTTCAGCATGGCGATGGTGCGCTCACGCTGCGCCTGCTGCATGTCACCGTTGATGGCGGCAGCGGCCAGGCCACGGGCCTGCAGCTTGCTGGCCAGTTCCTCGGTACCGGCCTTGGTGCGCGCGAAAATGATCATCGCGTCGAACGGCTCGACTTCCAGGATGCGGGTCAGCGCGTCCAGCTTGTGCATGCCGCTCACCCACCAGTAGCGCTGGCGGATGTTGGCCGAGGTGGTGGTCTTGGCCGCGATGGTCACTTCCACCGGGTCCTGCAGGTAGGTCTGCGCGATGCGGCGGATCTGCGGCGGCATCGTGGCCGAGAACAGGGCGACCTGGCGCTTGGCCGGCAGCTTCTTCAGCACGGCTTCGACGTCGTCGATGAAGCCCATGCGCAGCATTTCGTCGGCTTCGTCCAGCACCAGCGTCTTCAGCTCGGACAGGTCCAGCGTGCTGCGATCCAGGTGGTCGATGACGCGGCCGGGGGTACCGACCACGATGTGCACGCCGCGACGCAGCGCCGACAGCTGCTGGCCGTACGGCTGGCCGCCGTACACCGGCAGCACGCGGAAGCCGGGGATCTTCGAGGAATAGGACTGGAACGCCTCGGCGACCTGGATGGCCAGCTCGCGGGTCGGGGCCAGCACCAGCGCCTGCGGCTTGATCTGCTGCAGGTCGATGTTGGACAGTACCGGCAGCGCAAAGGCGGCGGTCTTGCCGGTACCGGTCTGGGCCTGGCCCAGCACGTCACGGCCTTCCAGCATCGCCGGAATGGTGGCAGCCTGGATCGGCGACGGGGTTTCGTAGCCGATGGCGGTGACCGCCTGCATGACAGACTCGGACAGGCCGAGCTGCGCGAACTGCAGCTGCGCTTGGGATTCTTGGGACATGGGGAACTCCGAAGACACTGCCGTCTTCCTGGCAGTGCGATAAAAAAGGTGATGGTCCGCGCTTTGGGCGCCCTTCTTATCGCGTGCCCTGGCGCTGCTCGGTTGGAGGAGATTTCACTCGCTCAGAGCGGAATCATACCGCATTGATCCTGAACCATGCATACAGGTTGCCGTGCGTGTGCCGTCATGCCCCGTGCTGGCGCACAATACGCGCCCTCTCCCGGCCCGGCCAGAATCCGGCGCCCCTTCCCAGGAAACCCGTTCCATGCAGATTCTCGAATTCGACCTCGACGGCGACTACGTCGAGCTCAAGCAGCTGCTCAAGCTGGCCGACCTGGTCACCAGCGGCGGCGAGGCCAAGATGGTCATCAGCGACGGCCAGGTGCTGGTCGACGGCGAGGTCGAGCTGCGCAAGGCCTGCAAGATCCGCGCAGGCCAGGTGGTTGAATTCGCCGACAGCCAGATCCGCGTGCTGGCCGCCGGCTGATGTGAACGGCCTGATCTGAACCGGTTCAGGCCACGCGCTGGGTCAGGTGTGAGGCGATCAACTGCCTGAACGGTGCCACGCCCTGTGCCAGACGCAGGCCGGCCGCGCGCAGCAGCCGCGCCGGGCGGCGATCGTCGGTATACAGGCTGGCGATCGCGTTGGTGGCCTCGTACAGTGGCCGCGATGCCAGCCGATGACCGCGCTGGTAGCTGGCCAGCATGCCGGCGGCGGCGATATCGGCACCGCGACGCTGCTGTTCGACGATGCCCTGCGCCAGCCGCTGCGCGCTGGCCAGGCCCAGATTGAAGCCATGGGCGGTGACCGGATGCATGCCCACCGCGGCATCGCCGATCAACGCCGAACGCTCGCCGACAAAACGGTGCGCATAGACGCCGACCAGCGGATACGCCTGCGGCGTCGCCACCGGCTGCATGCGGCCCAGGCGGTGCTCGAAGCAACCGCTGATGGCCTCACCGAAGGCCACCTCATCCATCGCCAGCAGTTCTTCAATCTGGCGCGGCGGCAAGGTGATCACCGCAGACGCTTGGCCCTCGTTGAGCGGCAGCAGCGCCATGGTGCGGCCGTAGCCGAACCATTCCCAGGCAGTGTGGTGATGATCGCGCTCGACCTGCATGCGGCACACCAGCATCGACTTGCCGAAGTCGCGCATCTGCGCACCGATGCCGAGCATGCGGCGGGTTGCGGAGAAGCGGCTGTCGGCGGCCACCAGCAGGCGCGCGTGCAGCGTGCTGCCGTCGTCCAGCGTGACCACATGGCCCTGCGCATCGGCCTGCACGCTCTGCACCTTGCGCCCGTCGAACAGTTCCAGTCCATCCTGGTCCTGCACGGCATCCCATGCGGCGCGGCGGATCAGATGGTTGGGTACCAGCCAGCCCAGCGGCTGGCCATCGACCTGGCCGCTGGCGAAGGTCAGCGCGAACGGCGAGCCGCCGTTCATCACCTTGGCATCGCGCAATTCGGCGACTTCGGCGTCCGGCAGGCGTTGCCACAGGCCCAGCTGTTCCATGCTCTGCCTTGAGGCATGGGTCAACGCGATCTCACGGCCATCGAAGGCAGCCTCGGCCAGTGCCTGGCGCGGCTGCACTTCGACCATGCCGACCTGCAGGCCGCTACCGGCCAGCGCACGCGCGAAGCACAGACCCGCCGGTCCGGCGCCGACCACCACCACGTCCATCCTGCGCATGCGCGCCTCCTGCCGTTGATTCAGTCGCCGCCAGCATAGCGCTGCGGACCCGAGCGGCCTTGATCTGGATCAGGCCGCGATCACAGCAGCGCGAACACCAGGGCCAGGATCGACAACAGCGACACCAGCCAGACCAGGCTGCGCACGTACGGCACGCCTGCGGCATACAACGGCAGATAGACCACCCGTGCCCAGAAGTAAGCCTGCGCCGCCAATGCGGTGGTGTCGTTGCCGCGCCCAGCCACCACCACTGCGATCGCAGCAGCGGCGAAGAACGGGAAGGTCTCCAGGAAGTTGGCCTGGGCCCGCTGCAGGCGACCGGCCAGCGGGCTGAGTGGCCTGGCTTCGCCATCACGCGCCGAGGCATTCCACTTCATCCCGCGCTCGCGGGTGACCACGGTGGAGGTAGCGAAGATGTAGACAAAGCCCAGCAGCATCGCCCAGGCCAGCATTGTCAGTTCGGTTGCCATGGTCTATCTCCTCAGGGCCCGGACGCGCGCAGGCTGTAGCCGGCCAAACGCCACACCTGGTCCTCGTCGAAACGGAACGACACCAGTTCGCGCACCGGTTGTGCGCTGTTGGCGAAACGGGTCGGGAAGCTGACGTTGATGTACAGGCCTTCGGGCACCGCAGCACCGGCGTTGTACTTGACCCGGGTGATGGTCGGCTGGCCGCGGCCAGCCAGGGCGCCCAGCCGCGCACGCTCGCTGGTCAGCTGGCTGACGAAGGCCGCCTTCGGTACTGCGCGGCGCGCGACGGCCGAAGCGCCATCCCACAATTCGCCGGCGCGGTTGGCATCGACCAGCTGCGCAGCCTTCACTGCGGCCGCGCCCATTTCCGCGTCCTGTTTCTGCACCTGGGCCTGCTGCGCGGCGGTCAGCGCCGGCGCGCCGGCCGTGGCCGGTTTTGCTGCTGCTGGCGACGTGGGTGCCGGGCGGGCGGGCGCCGGGGCGGGCGTGACGGGTGCAGGCGCCTGCGCCAGTGCAATCAAGGGCAGCAAGGACAGCAGCAGGAGCACGCGCTTCATGGACACCGCCGGTTCTCGGGAAAGAACCGCAGTCTACGCCAGCGCAGTGACTACGCCGTCAGCGTGCCGGGGCGTTGCCTTCCACCACTGCTGCATCGACCTGTGCAGCGGGCGCGGCAGTGTTCACCGGTGCCTGTTCGGCCACCGGCGGTGGCTCCGAAGGCGCAGGCGGCAGCGTTGCTACATCGATCTCCGACAGCGGGCTTTCTTCCGGGCACACCGCATCGGGGAAGCCGAAGCGCTGCTTCAACGCCTGGCCGCAGCTGTTGATCGATTCCATGTCGGCGCCTTCGTGCTTGCACTGCTGGTCGAAGGCGATCAGGAACGCATCCTTGCGCTGCACGAAGTCGTCACCACAGGCACGCATCTGCTTGATCCGCTCCAGGTCGTCCTGCACCGCGTTGGTGCCGTCCAGGCCGTACTGGCGCAGTTCGTCCGGCGTCAGCAGGCGCAGGCTGCGATTGGGCACCGTCATCATCAGATCGGCCACGCCCACCGCCACGCCGTTGCGCTGCAGATAGTCCTTCACGTTGTCGTAGACCTCGTGCAGCTCGCGGTTGAGCTCAGCGCGCGAGGTCGCCTTGGAACTGATGCGCATCATGCGGTGGATGCCGACCTTGCCTGACAGCAACCGGTTGTCACCGGCGGCCAGCACGAACACGCAGGCGCTGTGGCAGATCGAGCCTTCGCGCACCCAGATGGTCCAGCCTGATTCACCGATGCTGTCACCGGCGACGATCGCCGATTCGACCTGGCCACCACTGGAGTCCAGGTCAAGGATGCGCTTGTGGATCTTCTGTTCATCGGCGACCACGGCAAGTCGCCACATCATTTCGGCGAAGCCCGGATTGATCTTGCCGGCGTAACGCACCCGCATCAGACCACGCTCGGCACACGGCGCCAGGGCCTGGGCTATCTGCTCGCGCTGCAGGCCCTCCAGCTCGACGCCATCGCCCGCCTCACCGGCGTACTCGGTACTGCAGCTGACCCAGGCGCGGCCATTCTCCAACTGCGCCTGCGGCCACGGCCGATCCGCCCGGCTGCGCGGCGGCGCCGGCGGTGGCGGTGCGTCAGCCGCATTGATCGACACCATGTTCTCGCCATCGCTGGCCGGCGCCCGCGCCGCCTTGTCGGCAGCGGTCACATTGCCCGGATTCTCCAGCTGACTGCAGCCCGCCAGGGCCAGGCACAACAGGGGCAACCAGCGGAATTTGGCGGACATCGGGCAACCGGGATTCATGGGAGCAAGAGCCACAGTCTACCCGTCCAGGGCGCGCATTCAGCGCGTGGCACTGAACCCCTTCTGACCCTTGGGAAAAAAGCGTGCCGACCAAGGTCGACACCTACCAACAGCAAAAGCGTGCCGACCAACGGTCGGCACCCACCAACTGCAGCGACCAACTGTCAGAGGTGGGGCGGTGTGGGCTGACAGGACCGTTGGCGCCATGGATGGCGCCATCGAGCCCCCATGGACGGGTTTACGGCGTGTCCTGACAGCCCACACCGCCCCGCCATCCCACGGACTGCCAGCTTTTGATTGAGACGTTGACGGTGACGGTGACGTTGCGGGTGCAGGGCTGCAAGCCCTGCCAGAACCCCCTCCAGCATCCATGTCCGAATCCGGCGAGTATCGCCGCCCGCACACGCCTAGACTGGCGTCATGGACACCGCCCTCGCCCTCGACACCGCCGCCTGCGACCGCGCCCGCCTGGCCCGCGACGCACGCTTCGACGGCGTGTTCTTCACCGCCGTGCGCAGCACCGGCATCTATTGCCGCCCCATGTGCCCGGCACCGCCGCCGAAGCCGCGCAACATCACTTACTACCCGACTGCGGCCGCTGCCGCGGCAGCCGGTTACCGCCCGTGCCTGCGCTGCCGCCCCGAGCTGGCACCGCAGGCGCAGCAGGCACTGGCCGGGCAGACCGTGCAGCGCGCACTGGCCCTGATCCATGGTGGCTTCCTGCAGGAACAGCCGGTAGCCGACCTCGCAGAGAAGATCGGACTCAGCGCGCGCCAGCTGCAGCGCCTGTTCGTCGAACATCTGGGCGCAACGCCAGGGCAGATCCACGCCACCCATCGCCTGCTGCTGGCCAAGCAGCTGCTGACCGAGACCACGCTGCCGGTGACCGACGTCGCGCTGGCCGCCGGCTACAACAGCCTGCGCCGTTTCAATACCGCCTTCCTGCAGGGCTGTGGCATGGCACCGACGGCACTGCGTCGCCAGCACCAGCCGCTGGCCGCCGACGATGGCTGCCTGGTACTGCGTCTGGCATACCGGCCACCACTGGATTTCCCACGCATGCTGGCCTTCCTGCGCAAGCGCAGCCTGCCCGGCATCGAGCTGATCGGCGAAGACAGCTACCAGCGCGTGCTCGGCACGCCGGAGCGCCCCACCCTGCTGCGCGTCACCGCCGACCCGAAGCGCCCGGAACTGCGCCTGCAGCTGGGCGCGGTCGATCCGCGCCTGATCCCCGACATCGTCCGCCGTGTGCGTCGCGTATTCGATCTGGATGCCGACCTGCAGCAGGTCCACGCCGCACTGGATGAGGAACCCTTGCTGGCGCGTGGCATCGCCGAGCGCCCCGGGCTGCGCGTCCCCGGCGGCTGGGATGGCTTCGAGGTGGGCGTACGCGCCGTGCTCGGACAGCAGGTCAGCGTGGCCGCGGCCACCACCTTCGCGCGGCGGCTGGTGGATGCCTATGGCGCACACCTGCCGGGCATGCCGCCGGAATTCGATCGCCAGTTCCCGGCCCCCGAGCTGCTGGCAGAAGCGCCACTGGAATCGATCGGCCTGCCACGCAGCCGCGCCGCCACCGTGCGTGCGCTTGCCGCCGCCTGTGCCAGTGGCGCGCTCGACTTCGGCCCGGGCCAGGCGCTGGAAGAGTTCGTTTCCCGCTGCGTGGCACTACCCGGCATCGGTCCGTGGACCGCGCAGTACATCGCCCTGCGCGGGCTCGGCCAGCCCGATGCTTTCCCCGCCGGCGACCTGGTACTGCAGCAGGTGCTCGGCCATGCGCAGGGCCAGCGCCTGAGCGAACGTGCCACCGAAGCACGCTCGCAACCGTGGCGCCCTTGGCGCGCCTATGCCGTGCTGCATCTTTGGCACCTGTCCGGCACTTTCGTTGGAGAACCGACATGACCTTGTTGTTCGACCGTTTCGACAGCCCGATCGGCGTGCTGACCATCGCCGGTGACGAGCGTGGCCTGTCCCACGTGCTGTTCCCGGAAAACCGCCACCCGGCACGCGGGCGCGACGACTGGCACTACGCGCCGGATGCGCTGCCGGAAGCACGCGAGCAGCTGTTGCAGTTCCTGCACGGCGAACGCAGCAGCTTTGACCTTGAGCTTGCGCCACGCGGCACGCCGTTCCAGCTGCGCGTGTGGCAGGCGCTGGCTCTGATCCCGTTCGGCCAGACCTGGAGCTACCTGCAGCTGGCGCAGCATCTGGGCCAACCCAGTGCGACCCGCGCCGTCGGCGCTGCCAATGGGCGCAATCCGCTGCCGATCATCCTGCCCTGCCATCGTGTAATCGGCAGCAACGGGGCACTGACCGGCTTCGGTGGCGGCCTGGAAACCAAGGCCGCACTGCTGCGACTGGAACAACGCCAGGCCCCGCTGTTCGCCTGAGGGGCAGGTTTTCCGGCAGGGCTGCGCCCTGCACCCGCCGAATCACCGTCAACGTCAAAAGCGGGCTATCCGTGGGTTGGCGGGGCGGTGTCGGATTGCGGGGACGCCGCAAGTACGTCCTTGTAGGCTTGGCCGCGGCATCCATGCCGCGGACACCCCGCAATCCGACACCGCCCCGCCTTCGACAGGTTCACGCGGCTGCTGGTAACGGCGATTATTGGTACGCGCGGCTGTGGGTAGGTGCCGACCTTGGTCGACACGGCAGATCCACGCCATGCGGGGATGGAAGCATCGGGAACATGCCTGGGGAAAAGCCCCCTTCTTGTTGAAGGGGGCGCGCCGAAAGGCGCGGGGATAAGGAAAAATGCGCGGACACGGCGCGCGATAGCGCGCCGTGTCTTGGGCGCGTCATTGCGCCGGCTTATCATGCGCGGATGACTTCCGTACGCCTGACCTGCGCGCTGGCGCTGCTGCTGCCATTGGCGGCCTGCACCACCACCGCGCCCGCCCCTTCCACCTCCGTTCCCACTTCCGTCGCTGCGGCTGCACCGCCGAAGCTGCTGCTGATCTCCATCGACGGCCTGCGCGCCGATGCGCTGGACCGCGGCCTGACCCCGAACCTGCAGCGACTGATCGACGGCGGCGTGCGTGCACGCTGGATGACCCCGTCCTATCCGTCGCTGACCTTCCCCAACCACTACACCATCGTCACCGGCCTGCGCCCGGACCACCACGGCATCGTCAACAACAGCATGGACGATGCAGCGTTGGGCCGGTTCGAGCTGAGCAACCGTGAGGCGGTCACCACCAGCGGCTGGTGGGGCGGCGAACCGATCTGGGTCGGCGCCGAGAACGCCGGGGTGCGTTCGGCCACCACCTCGTGGCCGGGCAGTGAATCGGAAATCCGCGGTGTGCGCCCGAGCCAGTGGCGCGTGTACGACGGCAAGGAACCGCTGGAACAACGCGCGGGCACCGTGCTGGACTGGCTTGCACAGACCGATGCCGACGCACCGCGCCTGACTACGCTGTACATGGAACACGTGGACAAGGCCGGCCACAACTACGGCCCCGAATCGAAGCAGTACGCCGACGCCATCGTGCGCGCCGACCAGATCATCGGCCAGGTACTCGACGGCCTGCAGCAACGCGGCCTGGCCGCGACCACCAACGTGATCGTGGTCTCCGACCATGGCATGGCCAGCGTCCCGGTCGGCCAGGTGATCTCCACCGAATCAATGGTCGACCCGGCCATCGCACGCAACGTCAGCCAGGGCCAGTCGGTGGGTTTTGCGCCGTTGGTCGGTCACGAGGCCGCCGCCGAGCGCGCCCTGCTCGGTCGTCACGACCGGTATGAGTGCTGGAAGAAAGAGAATCTGCCGGCGCGCCTGCACTACGGCACTCATCCGCGCGTTCCCGCCATTGTCTGCGTGATGGATGAAGGCTGGGATGCCCTGCATCAGGAGAAGATCGCCAAGCGCGACCATCAGGATCGTGGCTCGCACGGCTATGACAATGCCCTGCCGTCGATGCGTGCGGTGTTCGTGGCCAGCGGCCCGTCGTTCCGCCAGGGCCTGGTGATCGACGGCTTCGACAATGTCGACGTCTACCCGCTGCTGGCGCACCTGCTGCAGGTACCGGCGGCGCCGAACGACGGGAATGCGGAGACGCTGACGAAGACGCTGCGCTGATCGTACGTCATCCGCCGTGCATGGTCCGGCGCTACAGTGCCAGCAATGGGTAGCGCCGGGCCATGCCCGGCGAACGCAGCAAGCGGAACGACGAGCACAAAAAAACGCGGCGCCAGGCGCCGCGTTTTTCTTTGAAGCGGTCGACCAGCCGGATCAGGCCTTGGCGACGGCCTTCTTCGCCACAGCCTTCTTCGCCGGAGCCTTGGCCACGGTCTTCTTGGCAACCGGGGCGGCGGCGCCTACGGCGACCTTGCTCGCGGTGTGCGAACGGGCGTTGCCGTAGCTGGCGTTGTAGCGCTTGCCCTTGGCGGTCTTGCGGTCACCCTTACCCATGTCTTCAACTCCTCAAATGTGAAATCTGGTTACCCCGTACTGACACGGGTTCGGCGGGGCCGCCTTGCTGGGCGCCCCCGCGCACGATCAGAAAGCCTATCACGGAGCGCCTAGTGCGCGCAGCTGGCGTCGTGTACGTGGCCGTGGTTGAGGCGCAGGTTGACCAGGTGCGCGACACCGACCAGCAGGCCGCCGATGGTCATCACCACCGCATGTGGCACCGCGTTGTGGTGCAGCGGGTCGTACAGCACGCCAGCCCACAACGCGACCAGGCCGGGAATCAGGAAGCCCAGCGCGCGCAGTGCGCCATGCCGGCGATAACCCCAGACCAGGCTGAACAGCCCCAGCAGGGTGACGAACACCACCAGCGCCTGTTCCACCCCATCGCTCAGCCAGAACGACAGGCCCAGCGACGGCGCCGCCGCCAGCAGCACGGGGATCACTGCGCAGTGCACCGCGCACAGCATCGAACCGGTGGCGCCGAAACGGTCAAGCAGGTGGCGCAGGCGTGAGGACAGGGACATGACTTCCAGCAGGGTCGGCGAATCGTTATGGAATAATAATATAACATCCATTCCCGACCCGCACGGTTTCCCTCCCCCCTGTCCCGCCGACGGGATTCGTGCGCCCAGCGATTGATATACAGTAACAAAGGACTCTTTCATGCCCGCCCACACCCCGCGGCTCAAGCCGCATTCCCTGGCCCTGGCCCTCGCCACCCTCCTGCCGTCCGTCGCTTTTGCAGCCGGCCAGGACTCCTCGCATCGTGACCGCCACCTGACCGAACTGTCGTCGGTGCAGGTGACTGCCTCGCCGCTGCAGGGCGATGCCGAATCGCTGGCGCGCCCGGTTGATGTGCTGGCCGGCGAACGCCTGGACGAGCAGAAGGCCGGCACCCTGGGCGATACCGTAGCCAAGCTGCCCGGCGTGCAGAGCACCTTCTTCGGCCCCGGTGTCGGTCGCCCGATCATCCGCGGCCAGGAAGGCCCGCGCGTGGCCGTGCTGTCCAATGGCATGGGCAACATGGATGCCTCCACCGTCAGCGCCGACCATGCCACCAGCATCGAGCCTTTCCTGGCCGACCAGATCGAAGTGCTGAAGGGCCCGGCCACGCTGCTGTTCGGCAGCGGCGCGATCGGTGGCGCGGTCAATGTGGTGGATGGCCGCATCGCGCGCGAACTGCCGGAGCGCCCGCTCAGCGGCCGCGCCGAACTGCGCGGCAATTCGGTGAACAACGAGCGCAGCGGCATGTTCCGCCTCGATGGCGTCAGCGGCAATGTCGTGCTGCATGTTGACGGCCTGGTCCGCAACGGCGACGACTACCGCATTCCCGGCTATGCAGTGATCGACAGCCTTGAAGACCATCACGATCACGACCATGAGCACGCGGGCGAGGAAGGCGAAGAGCCGCGCCGCGGCCGCCTCGACAACAGCTCCATCCGCACCCGCGCCGGCGGCGTCGGCGCGACCTGGCTGGGCGACGGCGGCTACTTCGGCGTATCGGCCAGCACCTATCGCACCAACTACGGCATTCCCAATGGCGCGCACGTGCATGCCGATGGCGATGATCATGGCCATGACCACGGCCACGACCATGGCGATGAAGAGGAAGGCGGCGACGAGCATGACGTGCGCATCGACATGGTGCAGAACCGCTTCGAGACCAAGGCCGGCATCTACAACCCGGTCTCGTTCCTGAAGAACATCAATGCACGCGTGGCCTACACCGACTACGAACACGTGGAGCTGGAAGCCGGCACGCCGTCCACCCGCTTCACCAACCGTGGCATCGAGGCGCGCCTGGAAGCGGTGCAGCAGCAGATCGGTGGCTGGGACGGCGCCTTCGGCCTGCAGTTCGGCAACAGTGATTTCGGTGCCAAGGGCGAAGAGGCGTTCGTTCCGGATACCGGCACCAGGAACATCGGCCTGTTCGTACTGCAGGAAAAACAGTTCGGCCCGTTCAAGCTGGAACTGGGCGGCCGCCACGACCAGGTCAAGCTGGACCCGACCGGTGACTATCGCCGCCGCACCTTCGGCGCCACCAACCTGTCTGCGGCCGGCATCTGGAAGCTCAACGACACCGTCGACCTGCGCATCGGCGTAGACAGCTCCGAGCGTGCACCGACCAACGAAGAGCTGTATGCCGCCGGCGCGCATATCGCCACCCGCTCGCTGGAAATCGGCGACGCCAACCTGAAGACCGAGCGCGGCCAGCGCGTGGAACTGGGTATCCACACCCACAGCGAACGCCTGGACTTCTCCGCGTCGGTCTACCAGACCAGGTTCAAGGACTTCATCTACCTGGCCGACACCGGCGTCACCGAGGGCCTGCCGGTCCGCGCCTGGACGCAGCAGGATGCGGTGTTCCGCGGTGCCGAAGCCGAAGCGCTGGTGCACCTGTTTGAAGGCGGCGCCGGTGATTGGGACCTGCGCGTGTTCGGCGACTATGTGAAGGCCAAGCTGGATGGCAGCGGCAGCCGCAACCTCGACATCGCCGTGCCGCATGGCGACCACAACCACAACTACAGCGTGGAGCTGGCCAACACCGGCTACCTGCCGCGTATCGCCCCGGCCCGCGTCGGCGCCGATCTGCGCTGGTCGAAGGACGGCTGGCGCGCCTCGGTCGGTGCGGTCCGCTACAGCCGCCAGAAGGATGTCGCCCAGAACGAAGCGCCGAGCGACGGCTACACCCTGGTCGACGCGCACCTGGCCTACCGCTGGGATCGCAACGCGAGCAACAGCTACGAGGTGTTCCTGGATGGCAGCAACCTGACCAACCGCGAAGTGCGTCCGCATACCTCGCTGCTGCGTGACTACTCGCCGCTGCCGGGCCGCGGTGTCGCATTCGGCATCCGCGCGTTCTTCTGATCGTGCCGCGGGGTCGGATCCCATTCCTCAGGAATGGGCTCTGACCCCAGCCTCAGACCACGCATGGCGTGGATCCACTGCAAGCAGATTCGATGGGGGCCTTCTGGCCCCCATCTCTCTGTGCAGCGTCCATCACGCATCCGTCACAAAGATGTGCGTACCACAACAAGCGGACAATCCCGTCACTCAATGTCTCGCCAATCGGACACTTTTGTCCGAAAATGAACCCATGACAGCCCAACGTGCCGATGCTGCTGCCCGCCGCGCCCTTATCCTCGACGCCGCCGATCATGTGTTCGGCCAACACGGTGTCACCGCCCCGCTGGACCTGGTGGTCGAACGCGCCCAGGTGGGCCGCGCCACCCTGTACCGCAACTTCCCCGACCGCACCGCGCTGATCCAGGCACTGCTGCAACGTACGGTCGATCGCATCCGGCGCCAGGTCGAGCAGCTCGGCGACCGCGACGATGCCCTGTTCGAAGTGTTCGAGGGTATGGCCCAGCGCATCATCGATTCGCCGGCACTGGCCGATTACTGGCGTGCAGTCGATTCGGACGTGCCGGCCATGCGCACCGCGCGCGAGACCGTGCGCGATCTGCTGGAAGCACCGATCGCCCGTGCCAAGGCCGCCGGACTGTGCCGTGCCGACCTGGAGAAGACGGACATTTCACTGATCTCGGGCATGCTGGGCGCAGCCCTGCGCGGCAAAACCCGCGACGAGCGCGCCCACCTTGCCGGGCGTGCCCTGCAGCTGCTGCGCGGGGGTCTCCAGGGAGCAACCAGCGAGGCCCGCTGATGGTCCAGCCGTATCTGAAGCCGGTTCCGGATTGGGAGGAGCACGAGAAGCCGACCATGCCCGGTTCGGCGTCGATGCCCTGGCACCCACCGTATCGACGTGTGGCCTACGCACTGGTGTCGCTGCTGGTGGCGATCACCGGTGGCCTCGGCAATGCGCTGGTCACCGCCAACCTGCCCTTCCTGCAGGGCCAGCTGGCACTGACCCCGACCCAGGGCAGCTGGCTGGTGGCGGCCTATGCCATGGTCAACGTCACGGCCAACCTGCTGGCCTTCAAGTTCCGCCAGCAGTACGGCATCCGCCTGTTCGCCGAGATCGGGCTGGGGCTGTACGCAGCTCTGGCCGTCCTGCATCTGTTCGTCGGCAGCTTCGAGACCACGATGCTGACCCGTGCCGCCAGCGGCTTCGCCGGCGCGGCCTGTTCGACACTGGGCACGCTGTACATGCTGCAGGCGCTGCCACGCCGATTCACCGGCAACCTGCTGGTGGTTGGCGTGGGCCTCTCGCAGCTGGCGGTGCCGATCGCCTGGATCGTCTCGCCAGGCCTGGTCGATACCGGCCAGTGGCACCAGCTGTATTCGTTCGAAGCCGGGCTGGCGCTGTGCGCGTTCGCGGCGGTGGTGGTGCTGAAGCTGCCGCCCGGCATCCAGGTGAAAGCCTTCGAGCCGCTGGACTTCCTCACCTTCGCCCTGCTCGCCCCCGCCGTCGCCCTGCTGGTGATCGTGCTGGCGCAGGGCTACACCCGCTGGTGGCTCAACACACCGTGGCTGGGCTGGGCGCTGGTCGCCGCGATCGTGCTGTCCACCACCGCCTTCATCATCGAACACTACCGGCGCAATCCGCTGCTGCAGATCCGCTGGCTGTCGAAGCTGCCGGTACTGCACTTCATCGTCGGCGCGTTCCTGATCCGCTTCCTGACCACCGAACAGTCCTACGGCGTGGTCAACCTGATGCGCACACTGGGCATGGGGCCTGACCAGATGCGCCCGCTGTTCGTGGTGATCCTCGCGGGCGTGGTCACCGGCATCGCTGGTGCATCGCTGACCTTCGGCCCGAAGCGGCTGATTCCGCAGCTGCTGATGGCGATCCTGCTGCTGGGCGCTGCCGCCTTCTTCGATCAGCACCGCACCAGCATGGATCGGCCGCACGATTTCTACGTCAGCCAGTTCCTGGCTTCGGTGGGTGCCGGCATGTTCATGGGCCCTCTGATCATGCTCGGCATTTCCGCCGCGCTGAAGCAGGGTGTGGACCACATGATCACCTTTCTGGTGACGCTGTCGATCACCCAGACGCTGGGCGGCCTGGCCGGTTCGGCGGTGCTGGGTACCTTCCAGCTGCACCGCGAGCAGCTGTACTCCAGCGCGTTGACCAGCCAGCTCGACCCGGCCGACCCGGTGGTGGCGCAGCGCCTGCGCATCCAGCAACAACTGTACAGCGCACAGATCACCGACCCGGTGCTGCGCAGTGCGCAGGGCAGCGCGCAGCTGGCGCAGACCACGCGCCGCGAAGCCAACGTGCGTGGCTTCAACGACGTGTTCACCCTCAGCGGCTGGCTGGCGATCGGCTTCCTGTGCTGGTTGCTGCTGCTGTCACTGCGCACCGCCGTGCTCAAGCAATGGCGCAAGCGCCACCCCACCTCCCTCGCTGCGGCCACGCCGGCCGCACCCCGCTGAGTCCTCCTCCATGCCTCCCGTTCCGCCCCGCCCCGACGACATCGACGCCGACAACGTCACTCCACCGCCGCCGACCGATGCGGCACCAGCGCCCACGCCGGCGGCACCGGCTGCCGCGCCGAAATATCTCAAGCCCAGCGCGCGCAGCGTGGTGGTGATGGTGGTAGTGGCGCTGCTGGGCATCGCGTTGATCCTGCGTGCCTGGCACCTGTGGCCGTTCACCAGCAGCGTGATGGTGACCGACAACGCTTATGTACGCGGACAGATCACGGTGATGGCGCCACAGGTGAACGGTTACGTGACCGAAGTGCTGGTGAAGGACTTCCAGCACGTGACGGAGGGCGAGCCGCTGCTGCGCATCGATGACCGCATCTACACGCAGCGTGTCGCCCAGGCGCAGGCGACCCTGGACAGCGCACGCGCGGCACTGGCCAACTCGGACCAGTCGCAGGCGCAGAACCGTGCGCAGATCGCCTCTGCGCAGGCCACGCTGTCAGCCGGCCAGGCGGAGCTGCAACGCTCGCGCAACGAGCTGAAGCGCTACGAGGAGCTGGCCGCGCAGCAGCTCGTATCGATCAACGACCGCGACAAGTTCCGGACCACCCAGGCCTCGGCACAGGCCAGCGTGCAGCAGTCGCAGGCGCAGATCCGCATCGCCGAGGAAACGCTGGTGTCGACCCAGGTGGCGCGCAAGAGCCTGGAGGCACAGGTGGAAAGCGCACAGGCACAACTGGAACTGGCGCGCATCGACCTGGCCAACACGGTGATCCACGCACCGCGCGACGGCCAGATCAGCGAAGCCAGCGTGCGCGTGGGCCAGTACGTCGCCGCCGGTTCGCAGCTGCTGTTCCTGGTACCTGACACGCTATGGGTGGTGGCCAACTACAAGGAAGGCCAGACCTGGGGGATGGCGATCGGTCAGCCGGCCACGTTCTCGGTGGACGCGTTCCAGGGCCAGGTGCTGCGCGGCCGCGTGCAGGAGATCGCGCCAGCCACCGGGTCGGAATTCAGCGTGCTGCGCCCTGACAACGCCAGCGGCAACTTCACCAAGGTGGTGCAGCGGCTGCCGGTGCGGATATCGATCAATGAAGGCCAGAAACTGGCCGCGCAGCTGCGGCCTGGCATGTCGGTGATCGTGCGGGTGGATACCGCGAGCAAGCCGATGGACTAGCCTTGTCATGAAACGGGATCAGATCCCTTTGCCAATGGCAAAGGGATCTGATCCCGCTCCTATGCCGGCCAGCGGCCGGCACTACCGTTGCGTTACCCGGCGCAGCGCGCGCAGAGGCCGTGCACTTCCAGGGTCTGTGCCTGCGGCTGGAAACCCAGCTCCTTGGCACGCTTTTCCAGCTGGGTGACGATCTCGCGGTCTTCCAGTTCCACCGCGCTGTGGCAGCTGTTGCAGATCAGGAACGGCACCGAGTGCGCGGCGCTGCTGGGGTGGTGGCACGCCACGAAGGCATTCACCGACTCCAGCTTGTGCACGAAGCCATTGGCCATCAGGAAGTCGAGCGCGCGGTAGACGGTGGGCGGGGCATCAGCGCCCACGCCCTTGCCGTTGCGCACCCATTCCAGCAGTTCATAGGCCTTGACCGGCTTGCCGGCCTCGGCGATCAGCTTCAGCACGTTGGCGCGGATCGGGGTCAGGCGCAGCCCGCGTTCGCGCGAGACACGCTCGACCACCGCCACGAAATCCGATGCGTCGTGGACGTGGTGGTGCGGGGCGGTACAGGCTGTGGCGGTCTTGGCGGGCATGCGTGTTCTCCGGTTCGGGCCTGGCAAGAATGCCTCAGACCGTTGCTACCTTGGTGATGGCCACATCAATGCGTTTCAAGGCCTGATCGCGTCCGGCCAGATACACAGTATGGGAAATGTCAGGACTGACCTGGGTGCCGGTGATGGCCACGCGCAGCGGCTGGGCAACCTTGCCCATGCCCATCTCCAGCGCGGCGGCGGTGTCGTGCAGGGCTACGCCCACCGCCTCGGCGGTCCACTCCGGCAGCGCCGCCAGCAGTTCGCGGGCCTTGCCCAGCGCCACTTCGGCACCGGCCTTGAAGTGCTTGGCCACCGCCGCTTCGTCGTACTCGGTCAGCGGCTGGTACCAGACCACGGCCTTCTCGGCCATTTCCTTCAGGGTCTGTACGCGTTCACGCAGGGCGATCACCACGTCCTCCGGGGCGGGGCCGGCGGCCACGTCCAGGCCCAGCTTCTGCAGCTGGTAGACCAGGTGCGGGACGATGGCGGCCACGTCCTCGGTCTTCAGGAAGTGCTGGTTGACCCAGCCCAGCTTGGCCATGTCCAGGCGCGAGGCCTTGGAATTGCAGTCCTTCACGTCGAACAGCTCGATCAGTTCCTCGCGGCTGAACAGCTCCTGGTCACCGTGCGACCAGCCCAGGCGGGCCAGGTAGCTCAGCAGCGCGTCGGGCAGGTAGCCGGCGTCCTTGTACTGCATCACGTCGGCCGCGCCGGTGCGCTTGGACAGCTTGGCGCCCTGCTCGTCCAGGATCATCGGCATATGGCCGAACTTCGGTACCGGCGCGCCGATGCCTTCGTACAGGTTGATCTGGCGCGGGGTGTTGTTGATGTGGTCATCACCGCGGATGACCTCGGTGATGCCCATGTCCCAGTCGTCCACCACCACCGCGAAGTTGTAGGTAGGGAAGCCGTCCGGGCGGAAGATGACCATGTCGTCCAGCTCGCTGTTGGCGATCTCGATGCGGCCCTTGATCAGGTCGTCGAACACCACGGTGCCTTGCAGCGGGTTCTTGAAGCGGATGACGCGGTTCGGGTCGTCCTTGCGCGGCAGGCCCAGCTCGCGCGCGGCGCCGTTGTAGCGCGGCTTTTCCTGCTTGGCCATGGCCGCCTCGCGCATCGCATCGAGCTCTTCGCGGGTCTCGTAGGCGTAGTAGGCCTTGCCGTCGGCCACCAGCTGCTCGGCCACTTCCAGGTAGCGGGCGACGCGGTCGGTCTGGTAGATCGGGCCTTCGTCATAGTCCAGGCCCAGCCACTCCATCGCCTCCAGGATGGCGTCGATCGCGCCCTGGGTGCTGCGTTCACGGTCGGTGTCCTCGATGCGCAGCACGAACTCGCCGCCACGGTGGCGGGCCTCCAGCCAGCAGTACAGCGCAGTGCGGGCACCACCGATGTGCAGGTAGCCGGTGGGACTGGGGGCGAAGCGGGTGCGGCAGGTCATGGACGGCTCGAGGAACGGGAATCCCCCGATTTTACCAGCCCGCCGCCGCCTACGGAAAAAGGGGACGGAGGGGATTAAGTCGCGATTGCCCAGCTCCTGGGCTGCGGCCGGGAAACGGAGGGGAGAAATGACTTAATCCCCTCCGTCCCCTTTTTGTCACGGCTGCGGTTCGGGCTTGCGTGGGAAGGACTGCTCGCGCGTCGCGGCGTTGTAGGCGAACGAGGCGACGATGGCCGCGGCCTGCTTCAGGTCTTCCGGTTCGGCATGGTCCCAGGTGTCCAGATGGCTGTGATGGACGTTGGTGAAGTAGTCCAGCCGGTCCTGGATGAACTGGAAGCCCGGCAGGCCGATGCGGTCGAAGCTGATGTGGTCGGTGCTGCCGGTGTTGCGGGTGGCCACGGTGGTGGCACCGACGTCATGGAACGGCGCCAGCCAGGCTTCGAAGATCGGCATCGCCGCCAGGTTTTCCTGCGCATAGATGCCACGGAAGCGGCCGGAGCCGTTGTCCATGTTGAAGTAGACCTGGAACTTGCCGTAGTCGCGGGTCTTCTGCAGTGCGCCGGTCGGCTCGCGCAGCGAGGCCGGCAGCGCCTTCTGCGCCGGATCGGTGGGTTCCGGGAACCGGCCGAAGTGCTTGGCCACATAAGCCTGCGAGCCGATCAGACCCTGTTCCTCACCGCTCCACAGCGCCACGCGGATGGTGCGCTTGGGCTTGGCGCCGGTGGCCTTGAGGATGCGCATCGCTTCCATCATCACCGCCACGCCGGCCGCGTTGTCGGCCGCACCGGTACCACTGTGCCAGGAATCCAAGTGCGCGCCGATCATCACCACTTCATCGGGCCTGCTGCTGCCACGGATCTCGGCCAGCGTGTTGTAACCAGGCTGGTCGGCCTCGTCGGTGAAGCGCGCGGCCACATCCACGCGCAGGCGCACGGTCTGCTTGGCCTCCAGCGCGCGCACCAGCGGATTGAAGTGTTCGCTGATCATCGCCAGCTCGGGGATGCCCACCGACTCACCGGCCTTTCGCGAGCCACCACCGGCAACGCGGATGATGCCGTTGTCCCAGCTGCTGATGCTGATCGAGGCCAGCGCGCCTTCTTCCACGAAGAACGCATTGACCTTGGTCGCCAGCTGCTGGCGCTCCTGGTACTCCTTGACCCGCTTCGCGCGCTCGGCGGTGGCGTCCTTGTCCTTGGGCAGGGTGAACTCCTGCAGGCCCTCCAGCGAGGTGGCGTCGTGGCGGTGCGAATCCGCCTCGGTGCCGCGCTTGTATTCGCGCGCCTCGCCCAGCAGCAGGATCTTGCCGCGCAGCTTGCCGCGGTACTTCTCGATGTCCTCGGGCTTCTTGATCTCGACCTGCACCAGCTCGCCTTCAACCGGGCCCTTGGTACCGGGGGTCCAGGCCTTGGGCAGCGCATGCAGCGGCTGCACGCGGTCACCGAGCATCTCTACGCTGGCCGAAGTGAACTCCCAGCCACGCCCGAAATCATCAAAGGCTTCGTCGTGGACGTTGTCCAGCTTCCATTCGTTGAACTTGCCACGGGTCCACGCATTGGCACGCCCCATCGCCGGCGAATTGGTCAGGCGCGGACCGATGCGTTCGGTGAGGTAGCTGAAGGTGTCCATCACCTGCGAACGATGGAAGGCCTCCTGGCGGATGCGGCTGACCATGTCCAGGTCCACCGTCTCGCGCTGCTGCGCGCCTGCATTGCCACCCATCGCCAGCGCTGCGGCCAGCATGCCCCACTTCAACACATCGCACCCCTGCCCTTCGGCTCGATCATCAACCCATCGAGTCTAGCCAGCAGGGGCGCGGCGATACCGTCCCATCGGTCATGGGCGGCATGGAAGCGTGCGAACCAAGGTTCGCACCCACGGGAGAGCGGTTGGTTCGCACCTGCCAAGCCACCTCACCCACTCCATCCCAGCCACAACTGCGCCCGTTCCGGCAGCAGCAGCAACCAGTGCCGCCGGTCGATGCTGCTGCAGCCATACACCGCTGCATGTGCGGGCCAGTCACCTGGCAGGCCACCGATGCCGATCTCGGCCAGCGCCTGCGCCCCGGCCTTCCATGGCCGGTAGCGCGGCACCCTGCCAGCCAGCGCGCCGCGTCCCTGCCGCGCGCCCTGCAGCCAGGCCAGTCCCTGGCCCTGCAATCCCTCACAGGTCACCGCTGCCAGCTGGAAGCGGACCAGGCCAGGGGCGATCCGTGCCCCCGGCAGGGCCGCCAGCACGCCATGTGCCTGCAGCAGCGCGTCCACTTCCAGCAGGGCAGGAATGCCCTGCCGTGCCCGTTGCCGCAATCCCTGGCGCCAGCTCATGGCCTGCTCCTTACTTCAGGTCCGCGCCAAGCGCGTACCAGTCGACCCGGCGGGTCACCCACATCGCCAGCGCCAGGATCACGAACAGCAGCAGCGAGCCCATCAGCAGCGCGTTGTTTTCCGATACCAGCAGGCCATACAGCGCGCCATACAACACGGTCAGCAGCGCGGCGAAGCCCAGGCCGCGCTTCCAGTGACCCAGCACGTTGGCCAGGTACACCGCCTGCAGGCCGATACAGGCCACCGCCGATACCAGGTACGCCTTCCAGAACGCGATGTGCTCGGACAGACTTATCAGCAGCAGGAAGAAGATCGCCAGTGCGAGGCCGACCATCAGGTACTGCAGCGGATGGATGCGCAGCGACTTGATCAGCTCGAACAGGATGAAGCCGACGAAGGTCAGCACCACGAACAGCACGCCGTACTTCGAAGCACGATCGGCCTGGGTGTAGGCATCGACCGGATCGACCAGCGACACCGTCACCGCCTGCGAATCGATCGCACCGTCGCTGCGCAGCTGCCGCTGGGCATCGGAGGCCAGCGAGGACACCGCCCAGCGTGCATCGAAGCCCTGCGCATCGACACGACGCTCGTTGGGCAGGAAGGCACCGCTGAACGACGGGTGCGGCCAGCTGGAGCGCAATGCGATCTTGGTGTCATCACCCACCGGCACCACCGACAGCATGCGGCTGCCGTCCAGGCGCAGCTCCAGTTCAACCGCACTGCCGACCAGGGTGCCGCCCTGATCCGAGGCGAAACCGGCCACCGGTGCATGCAGGCCACGACCGACCTCGCTGGCCGCACCCACGCCCGGCAACAGGCGCAGCTGCTTGCCATCCACGCGCAGGTTCGGGGTGCCAACCAGGCCACGCACATCGGAAATGCCCAGCGCCACGTACGGCTGGCCGTAGCTACGGCCGGCCTTTACCGGATAGTCGTCAGCGGCAAAGGTGGCCTTCAACTGGCCGTTCCAGCTGTACACCGGCACCTTGAACAGGCCCACCTCGCGCTGGCTCGGCAGCATCTCGCCACCGACATCCAGCGACGCCGGCATCTGCAGCCAATGGCCCTCGGTGACCTGCACTTCGGTCTTCTTGACGCCCAGCGAGTCGACCAGTTCAACTTCCTTGCGTTCCACCCACGGCACCACACGCACCGGCCCCACCAGGCGCTGCACGCCGGCGCGGCTGTCAGCCACCCGTGCAAAGGCCTCATCGCGGTACTGGCTGCGCTCGTTGATGACCCCGCGGATCATCATCAGCGGGATCAGCAGCAGCAGGATCAGCCCGCCGACAATGGCGAACCGCAGCAGCATCTTCAGGGATTTCATGGTCCATCCTCGTTGGAGAGGACTGCAGGATGAACCGCTGCGGTGAGCAGGGTTTGTGGCGAATTTGAAGCGAGTGTGAAGTCAGCGCCGCGGGCGCTGGCCCGGCACGACCAGAGGCAACCACAGGCTGGCCACGGTGCCGCCGCCCTCGCGGTCGTCAACGCTGGCGCGACCGTCATGCAGGCGCGCAACCTCCTGCACGAACGGCAGCCCCAGGCCGGAGCTGCGCCGGCCGCTGCCGGGGCGGGCCAGTGAATAGAAGCGTTCGAATATGCGTTCGCGCGCATAGTCGGGAATGCCGGCACCGCGGTCGGCCACCTGCAGGCGAACGCCCTGGCCGTCCAGATCTGCGTGCAGCGCGATGTCCGCGCCCGCCGGTGAGAAGGCGATCGCATTGTCGATCAGGTTGTGCAGTGCCTGCCGCAGCAGATAGGTGTCGCCCTGCACACGCAGGTCGGGCACGCTGCCGATGCGGACCTGCACCCCGGCCGCCTGTGCGCGCACCTGCGCCGCCGCAGAAGCATCGGCCAGCAGCACCGGCACGGCGATCGGGTCGCGGGTCTGCAGCCAGCCGTGCTGCTCTACCTCGGCCAGCGCCAGCAGCTTGTCGATGGTCTCGGTCAGGCGCTCCTGCTGGTCGACGATGCTGCGTGCGAAGTGCACGCGGTCGGCCTCGGGCAGCGGCTCCTGCAGCAGCTCGGCGGCACCACGGATCGCTGCCAGCGGGCTCTTCATCTCGTGGGTCAGTGACTGCACGTACTGCTCGACGTAGGCCTTGCCTTCCAGCTTGCGGCGCATGGTTTCCAAGGCCTGGCCGAGATCACCGATCTCGTCGCGGCGGCGGCGTGGCGGTGGCACCGGTTCGCCGGCGGTGACCGCGCGCGCATAGCGGCTGAGCTGGCCAAGGCCAGTGGTCAGCCACATCGTCACCAGCACACCGACCAGCGCCGACAGCCCGATCAGCCACGCACCACGCTCGATGATGGCGCGCTGGCTGGCGGCGATGAACGGATCGATGCTGCGATTGGGCTGGGCCAGGCTGAGCACGCCGATCAGGGTTCGGCCATCCACCGGGTCGTATACCGGTGCCGCCACGTGCATCACCGTATCGCCCTCTTCACCGGCAATCTCGGGACTGGAACGGGCGCCGTACTCGCCACGCAGGGTGCGGTAGACATCGTTCCAGCGCGAATTGTCACGGCCCAGGTCACGGCCCAGTGAGTCGTAGATGACGATGCCCTTGGCATCGGTGATGGTCACCCGGTAGTCGAGCGAGCGCTTCGGGAAGCGCCAGACCATCGCCTTCAGGTCGCGCTGCCGCGCCTTGGCCAGATTGCGGGTGAAGCTGCCACTGCGGATGGTGCCGTCCTTGACGTCGGCGGCAGCCATCTCGGCCAGCACGTTGGCCGCGTCGACCAGGGTCGATTCCATCGCCTGGCGCACACCCGGCTTCACTTCGTTGACGAACACGCGCATCACGAAGAACGCGGCGATGCCGGTGATCAGGAAGAAGCCGAGGAACAGCTTCAGCACCAGGCGCATCGGCTAGACCTCCAGCGCGTAGCCGAGGCCACGGTGGGTACGGATCGGATCGTCGCTGGCACCGGCCGCACGCAGCTTGGCGCGCAGCGTCTTGACGTGGGTATCGACGGTGCGGTCGGCACTGTCGGCACTGCTGTCCCAGCCCCGGTCCATCAGCTGGGCGCGGCTGAGGATGGCGCCAGGACGCTGCAGCAGCGCCTCCAACAGCGCATATTCGTAGCGGGTCAGGTCCAATGCCTGGCCACGGAAACGGATACGCCGGCCCTCGCGGTCGATGGCGAAGGTGCCCAGCTCCTGCCAGCCACCTTCGGTGCTGGCTGTGGCCGATACCGCCGGCAGCGCACGGCGCAGCCGCGCACGCACCCGCGCCACCAGCTCGCGCGGCGAGAACGGCTTGGTCATGTAGTCATCGGCACCCAGCTCCAGGCCGAGCACGCGATCCACCTCGTCGTTGCGGGCGGTCAGGAAGATCACCGGCAGCTGCGCCTCTGGGCCCGGCAAGGCGCGCAGCCGGCGGCAGACCTCGAAGCCGCCGAGGTCGGGCAGGCCGACATCCAGCACCACCACGTCGATGCCGCCGGCCTGCAGCCGCAGCAGAGCCTCACCGCCCAGCAGGCAATGGCTGGCGGCATAGCCTTCGCTGCGCAGCGCATAGAGCACGGTTTCGGCAATGGCGGCTTCGTCCTCGACCAGCAGGACATGGGCAACGGGAGCTGTCATGGCGCGCAGCATAGCCGCTGCGGCCGCCGCCCCGTACACTGCCGCCCATGAACTATCGCCACGCCTTCCATGCCGGCAACCACGCCGATGTGCTCAAGCACATCGTGCAGCTGGCCCTGATCGACAGCTTCAAGCGCAAGGACAGCCCGTTCTTCGTGCTCGACACCCACGGCGGTGCCGGCCGCTACCTGCTGGCCAGCGAAGAGAGCCGCAAGACCCTGGAGGCCGAGTCCGGGATCATGCGGCTGATGGCCCAGCCCAAGCTGCCGGAGGTGGTCGAGCGCTACCTGAAGGCGGTACAGGCCGGCAACCCGGTCGGCGCGATGACCAACTATCCGGGCTCGCCGCTGCTCAGCGCGCAGGCGATGCGCGCACAGGACCGCATGGCGGTCTGTGAGCTGCAGGAAGCCGAAACGGCCACGCTGAAAGCGCTGTTCGCCCATGACAGCCGGGTCGGCGTGCATCCCGGCGACGGTTACGCGCTGCTGCGCTCGCTGCTGCCGCCGAAGTTCAACGGCAGCAAGATCGGCCGCGGCCTGGTGCTGATCGATCCGCCCTACGAAGCCCAGGATGCCGAATACCAGGCGGTCCTGGCCGCCCTGGCCGAGACCCTGGCGCGCTGGCCGCAGGCCACCTGTGCGGTCTGGTTCCCGATCAAGCAGCGCCGCACCATCCTGCATTTCCTGCGCAAGGCCAGCGCGCTGCCGGTGAAATCGGCGATGACGATCGAATTCCTGGTGCGCCCGGACGACTCGCCGCTGCGCCTCAACGGCAGTGGCATGTTGCTGCTCAACCCACCCTGGCAGTTCGACCGGGTGGTCGGCCCGGCCCTGCCGGCGCTGCGCCAGCACCTGGGCGAGCCCGGCGCCAGCACCCGCCTGGATTGGCTCAAAGCACCCGAATAACGGCCTTCACGAGGCTGTACCGCCGTGAGCCTTTCGTTCACGGAATGCAGCCCCGGTGATGCCACAATCGATGGACCACCAAGGAATCACCCGGTATGGCCACTCGCAACCGCATGCCGCCCTGGCATGAGATCTTCAAGGCTCCCAGCGGCCACGAGCTGCTGATCCGCCCCATCCGCCCGGAAGATGGCGCGCCGCTGCAAGCAGCGTTCAGCCTGTTCGGGCCGGAAGAAATCCGTGATCGTTTCCTGCAGGCGGTGACCGAGCTTTCGCCGGAAACCACCCAGCGCCTGACCCACCCGAATCCGAAGACCGAGATCACCCTGGTCGCTGCCGAATCCCTGCCCGCCGGTGAGGCGGTAGTCGGCGCGGTCGCCCGGGCCTCGATCATCCCCGGTACCCGTGAAGCCGAGTACGCGATCCTGATCAGCCGCTTCCTGATCGGCCAGGGCCTGGGCCGGCAGCTGATGCGCAAGCTGGTGAAATGGGGCCGTGGCAAGTACCTGGACCGCCTGTACGGCGACGTTGCCGCCGAGAACGAGCCAATGAAGCAGCTGGCCGCCTCGCTGGGCTTCAAGCCGGTCCCGCACCCGACCGGTGCCGAGGGCCTGGTGCGGATGGTGCTGGAACTGGACAACTGATGGATGCGCCGGGCATCGCCCGGCGCGTCATTCCTGTAGTGCCGGCCGCTGGCCGGCATTGCGTTCCCCCAACGGCACATGAGGCTGCCGGCCAACGGCCGGCATGACCCACCGGGCTTCGATCGGGCTTCTGCTAAAATCCGGGGTCCATGTCGCGTACCTCATACCCCGCCCCGCCGCTGCCGCGCGCCGGCCAGCTCCGCGCCTGGTGGCGCGCTCCCGCATCGCCGACCGCCCTGGCCTGGTATCTGGCCCAGGCCGCGCGTGCGCACGACGCCCCGCTGCTGGTGATCGCCCGTGACAACCACGGCGCCAACCAGCTCGAAGCCGACCTGCACACCCTGCTCGGCGGCGACCCTGCCCTGCCAGTGGTTGCCTTCCCGGACTGGGAAACCCTGCCCTACGACCGCTTCAGCCCGCATCCGGACATCATCTCGCAGCGCCTGTCCGCCCTGCACCGCCTGCCCGAGCTGAAACGCGGTCTGGTGATCGTGCCGGTGCAGACCCTGCTGCAGCAGCTGGCCCCGCGCAGCTATGTGATCGGTGGCAGCTTCGACCTGAAGGTTGGCCAGCGCCTGGACCTGGAAGCCGAGAAGCGCCGCCTGGAAAGCGCCGGCTACCGCAACGTGCCGCAGGTGATGGACCCGGGCGACTTCGCGGTGCGCGGCGGCCTGCTCGACGTGTACCCGATGGGTGCCGAGGAGCCGCTGCGGGTGGAGCTGCTGGACGAGGACATCGACTCGATCCGTGCCTTCGATCCGGAAAGCCAGCGCTCGCTGGACAAGGTCGAGGCGGTGCACATGCTGCCGGGCCGCGAAGTGCCGATGGACGAAGCCAGCATCGCCCGCGTGCTGGCCACGCTGCGCGAGCGCTTCGATGTCGATACCCGGCGCAGTTCGCTGTACCAGGACCTGAAATCCGGGCTGGCCCCGGCCGGCGTCGAGTATTACCTGCCGCTGTTCTTCGAACGCACCGCCACCCTGTTCGACTATCTGCCCGAAGGCAGCCTGCCGGTGGTCTGCGTGGGCGCTGGCGAAGCAGCAGAAACGTTCTGGGCGCAGACCGCCGAGCGATACGAGCAGCGCCGCCACGACGTCGAACGGCCGCTGCTGCCGCCGTCGGCGCTGTACCTGTCGCCGGAACTGCTGCGCGAACGCCTCAACGATGCACCACGCATCGAGGTCTGGGCCGCCGATCACGCACGCATTGCCGACGCGCACGCGCTGGGCGACCAGCCGCTGCCGCCGCTGCCGGTGGCCGCACGCGAAGCACCGGCCGGCGATGCGCTGAAGTCCTTCCTCGGCCACTACCCGGGCCGCGTGCTGATCGCCGCCGATTCACCCGGCCGCCGCGAGGCATTGCTGGAAGTGCTGCAGGCCGCCGAGCTGAAGCCACCAGTGGTGGCCGACCTGCCCAGCTTCCTCGCCGACGATGCGCGCTTCGCGATCGCAGTGGCGCCGCTGGAAGATGGCTTCGCGCTGGACGATCCGCGCATCGCGGTGCTGACCGAGCGCCAGCTGTTCCCCGAGCGCGCCGGCAGCACCCGCCGCACGCGCCGTGCCGGCCGTGAGCCGGAAGCGATCATCCGCGACCTCGGTGAACTGACCGAGGGTGCGCCGATCGTGCACGAGGACCATGGCGTCGGCCGCTACCGTGGCCTGATCGCGATGGACGTCGGCGGCATGCCCGGCGAGTTCCTCGAAATCGAATACGCCAAGGGCGACCGCCTGTATGTACCGGTCGCCCAGCTGCACCTGATCAGCCGCTACTCCGGTGCTTCGGCGGAAACCGCGCCGCTGCATTCGCTCGGCGGCGAACAGTGGAGCAAGGCCAAGCGCAAGGCCGCCGAGAAGGTGCGCGACGTCGCCGCCGAGCTGCTGGAGATCCAGGCCCGCCGCCAGGCGCGTGCCGGCCTGGCGCTGCAGGTGGACCGCGCGATGTACGAGCCGTTCGCCGCCGGGTTCCCGTTCGAGGAAACCCCGGACCAGCTGGCCGCGATCGACGCCACCCTGCGCGACCTGGCCAGCAGCCAGCCGATGGACCGCGTGGTCTGCGGCGACGTCGGCTTCGGCAAGACCGAGGTCGCCGTGCGCGCCGCGTTCGCCGCCGCCAGTGCCGGCAAGCAGGTGGCCGTACTGGTGCCGACCACGCTGCTGGCCGAGCAGCATTACCGCAACTTCCGCGACCGCTTCGCCGATTACCCGATGAAGGTCGAGGTGCTGTCGCGCTTCAAGAGCACCAAGGAAATCAAGGCGGAGCTGGAGAAGGTTGCCGCCGGCACCATCGACGTCATTGTCGGCACCCATCGCCTGCTGCAGCCGGACGTGAAGTTCAAGGACCTGGGCATGGTCATCGTCGACGAGGAGCAGCGTTTCGGTGTGCGCCAGAAGGAAGCCTTGAAGGCGCTGCGCGCCAACGTGCACCTGCTGACCCTGACCGCTACGCCGATCCCGCGCACGCTCAACATGGCCATGGCCGGCCTGCGCGACCTGTCGATCATCGCCACGCCGCCGCCGAACCGGCTGGCGGTGCAGACCTTCATCACCCAGTGGGACAACGCGCTGCTGCGCGAAGCCTTCCAGCGCGAGCTGGCACGCGGTGGCCAGCTGTACTTCCTGCACAACGACGTGGAAAGCATCGGCCGCATGCAGCGCGAGCTGTCCGAGCTGGTGCCGGAGGCGCGCATCGGCATCGCCCACGGGCAGATGCCGGAGCGCGAGCTGGAAAAGGTGATGCTGGATTTCCAGAAGCAGCGCTTCAACGTGCTGCTGTCGACCACGATCATCGAATCGGGCATCGACATCCCCAACGCCAACACCATCATCATCAACCGCGCCGATCGCTTCGGCCTGGCCCAGCTGCACCAGCTGCGTGGCCGCGTCGGTCGTTCGCACCACCGTGCCTACGCCTACCTGGTCGCCCCCGACCGTCGTTCGATCACCCCGGATGCGGAAAAGCGCCTGGAAGCAATCGCGTCGATGGACGAGCTGGGCGCCGGCTTCACCCTGGCCACGCACGATCTGGAAATCCGCGGCGCCGGTGAACTGCTGGGCGAAGACCAGAGCGGGCAGATGGCCGAGGTCGGCTTCAGCCTCTACACCGAGCTGCTGGAACGCGCGGTTCGCAGCATCAAGCAGGGCAAGCTGCCCGACCTGGATGCCGGCGAGGAAGTGCGCGGTGCCGAGGTCGAGCTGCACGTGCCGGCACTGATTCCGGAAGACTACCTGCCGGACGTGCACACCCGCCTGACCCTGTACAAGCGCATTTCCAGCGCGCGCGACAGCGATGCATTGCGCGAGCTGCAGGTGGAGATGATCGACCGCTTCGGCCTGCTGCCGGATGCGGCCAAGCACCTGTTCGCCATCGCCGAGCTGAAGCTGAAAGCCAATACGCTCGGCATCCGCAAGCTGGACCTTGGCGAGAACGGTGGCCGCATCGTGTTCGAGTCCAAGCCGAACATCGACCCGATGGCGGTGATCCAGCTGATCCAGAAACAACCGAACCTGTACGCCATGGAAGGGCCCGACAAGCTGCGCATCAAGCACCCGCTGCCGTTGCCGGAAGACCGCTTCAATGCGGTCCGCGCCCTTCTGACCACCCTCGCCCCGGGTTGATCGCCCCCCCCGAACACCCCGCACCGGTCCCCACCCGGTGCGGGTGGATGACCATGTTCCCTGACGCCGTACCCGCCCCCGACCTGCTGCACGCGCAGGCCTGCCTGATCGATGCCCTTTCGATGTCGCTGCAGATGCGCGACGCCTACACCCGCTACCACTGCGACCGCGTCGGCCTGCTCGCACAGCGCCTGGCCGCACACTGCGATCTCGACGATGAAGCCTGCGCGCAGATCGGACTGGCCGCCCGTTTCCACGACATCGGCAAGATCGGCATTCCCGACGATGTGCTGCTGGCTCCGCGCCGGCATACCGATGAGGAGCGCGCGATCATGCGCGAGCATCCGGTGCGTGGCGAGCACATTTTCATGGCCACCGGCCGCAGCGATGCCGTACCGGTGGCACGGCTGATCCGCACCCATCACGAGGCCTTCGATGGCAGTGGCTATCCCGACGGCCTGCGCGGCGAAGACATTCCACTCGGTGCACGCATCGTCACCATCGCCGATGCCTACGACGCGATGACCAGCGTGCGCCCCTACCGCACCGCGATGGAGCACGAAAAGGTGCTGCGGATCATCGACGAGCAATCCGGCGGCCTGATCGATCCCTACGTGCTGCAGCGCTTCCATCGCATGCTGGCGCAGGAACCGGCGCTGGCCTGAGATCCGCCGGGCATGGCCCGGCGCTACCGATCGGACAAAAAAAAGGCCCGGCTTTCGCCGGGCCTTTCGCTTCACGCATCACCTGCGATCGGTTACCAGATCACCACGCGCTTGTCGTCGGCACGCACCATCGCGTCGCCGGCCTTGCACTGGAACGCGGCGGCATACGACGGCATGTTCGACGGCGCGCCGTTGGCACGGAAGTTGGCCGGGGCATGCGGGTCGGTGTTCAGGCGCACACGCAGCTCACCATCGGTGAAGTTGCGGCGCCACACGGTGGCCCAGTTCATGAAGAAGCGCTGGTCCTGGCTGTGGCCGTCGACTTCCACGTTCGCCTTCGGGTCTTCCTTCAGCGCCATCTGCAGCGCGTCGTAGGCCACGGTCAGGCCACCGAGGTCACCGATGTTTTCGCCCAGGGTCAGCTTGCCCTTGACGAACACGCCCGGCACCGACTCGTAGCCATCGAACTGCGCGACCAGCTGGTCGGTACGCTCGGTGAAGGCCTTGCGGTCGGCGTCGGTCCACCAGTTGTCGAAGTTGCCGTTGGCGGCGAACTGGCTGCCCGAGTCATCGTAGCCGTGCATCATTTCGTGGCCGATGACCGCACCGATGCCGCCGTAGTTCAGCGCCGGATCGGCCTTGGCGTCGAAGAACGGCGCCTGCAGGATCGCCGCCGGGAACACGATCTCGTTCTTGGTGGCGTTGTAGTACGCGTTGACGGTCTGCGGGGTCATGCCCCACTCGGACTTGTCCACCGGCTTGCCGATCTTGTCCAGCATGTAGCGGTAGTTGAACGCACGTGCCGCCTGCATGTTGCCCAGGTAGCTGTCAGCGTTGGTCTGCAGGCCCGTCCACTCGCGCCACTTGTCCGGGTAGCCGATCTTCGGGGTGAAGCTGGCCCACTTCTCCAGCGCCTTCTTCCTGGTCTCTTCGCCCATCCACGGCAGCTGCTCCAGGCGCGCCTTCAGCGCCACCGAGAGGTTCTCCACCAGGTGCTGCATGGCCACCTTGGACTCAGCTGGGAACACGGCGTCGACGTACAGCTGGCCCAGGGCTTCACCCATGCCGCCGTTGACCGACTCCAGTACGCGCTTCCAGCGCGGCTGCATTTCCTGCTGGCCGCGCAGGGTCTTGCCGAAGAACTCGAAGTTGGCCTTCTCGAACTGGCTGCTCAGGTACGGCGAGGCATCGTCGATGGTGTGGAAGCGCAGGTAGGCCTGCCACGTGGCAGCCGGCACGTCGGCCAGCATCTTGTCCATTTCACCGAAGAAGCCCGGCTGTGCCAGCGAGAACTTCTGCGCGGCCGGCACCTTCAGGGTGTCGAACAGCGCGGTCCAGCTGAAGTTCGGGGTCAGCTTGTCGGCGTCGGCGGCGCTGAGCGGGTTGTAGCGCTTGGCCGGGTCGCGCATTTCGATGCGCGACATCGAGGCCTTGGCCAGGCGCGTTTCGAAGGCCATCACGGCCTTGGCCTGCTCGGCAGCCTGCCCCGCGTCCACGCCGGACAGCGTCAGCACCTGCGCGATGTAGGCCACGTAGGCGTCGCGGATCTTGGCCTGCGCATCGTCGAAGTAGTAACCCTTCTCCGGCAGGCCCAGGCCGCCCTGGCCGACGTAGGCGATGACGTTGGCCGAATCCTTGTAATCGGCATTTGCGAACAGCGAGAACAGCACGCCCTTGCCCTCGGCCTGGCTGTCGCGCAGGTACTGGGTGATGGCGGCGGTGTCGTTCAGCGCGGTGATCTTGTCCAGCTGCGGCTGCAGCGGAGCGAGGCCAGCGGCTTCGATCTTGGCTTCGTCGTTGCCGGTCTTCCAGATGTCACCGATCTTGGCTTCCACCGAGCCGGCCTTGGCCTGGCTGGCGGCGGCCTGCTGCACCAGTGCGTGCTGCACTTCCAGCGAGCGCTCGCGCAGGATCTCGAAGCTGCCCCAGGTGGTCTGGTCGCCCGGCACCGGGTTGGCCTTCAGCCACTTGCTGTTGACGAAGCCATTGAGGTCGGTACAGGCCGAAATGGCCGGATCGAGGTCGGCGCCGTTGAGGCTGATCAGCGCGGTCTTGATCTGCGACTGGTCGAAGGCCGGCTTGGCGTCGGCGTTGGCGGCCGGTGCGGTTTCATTCTTGCCACAGGCGGCCAGCGAGGCAGCGATGGCGATGGTCAGGCCCAACGGGGCCAGGTTGCGGAAGTTCATGAGGCTCTCCTGCGGGTAATTTCACAGGGTAGCCGGGCAGGCCCGCGGCGGGGACCGCCAAAGGTCACAGGGGGAACGCCCGTGGTCGCAATCGGGTAGGTGCGGACCGTTGGTCCGCACACACCCAGCAGAGGAATACCCACCAACGGTGGGTATCTACTTATTTCGCCTTGCCCTGGTTGGCCACGGCTTCGGCGGCCTTGCGCGCCGCTTCCGGGTCGCCCAGGTAGCGGAACGACTTCACCGTCAGGTCGTCGTTCAACTCGAACAGCAGCGGAATGCCGGTCGGGATGTTCAGCTCGAGGATTTCCTCGCGCGAGACGTTGTTGAGGTACTTGTAGAGTGCGCGCAGCGAATTGCCATGGGCGGTGACCAGCACGGTCTTGCCGTCCTTCAGCTGCGGCGCGATGGCGTCGTGCCAGTACGGCAGCACGCGGTCCAGCGTGGTGGCCAGCGATTCGGTGCCCGGCAGCGCGTTGCGGTCCAGGCCAGCGTAGCGGCGGTCATGGATCGGGTGGCCCGGATCTTCCAGGTCCATGGCCGGCGGCGGGATGTCGTACGAACGACGCCACACCTTGACCTGGTCCTCGCCATGCTTGGCAGCGGTCTCGGCCTTGTCCAGGCCCTGCAGGCCGCCGTAATGGCGTTCGTTGAGGCGCCAGGACTTGTTCACCGGCAGCCAGTCCTGCTCCAGCTCGGCCAGCGCACCCTGCAGGGTGTGGATGGCGCGCTTCAGCACGGAGGTGTGGGCGACGTCGAACTGCAGGCCTTCCTCGCGCATCAGGCGACCGGCGGCAGCCGCTTCCCGGCGCCCCTGCTCGGTCAGGTCGACATCGACCCAGCCGGTGAAGCGGTTGTCCAGGTTCCACTGGCTCTGGCCATGGCGCAACAGTACGAGTTTACGGGTCACTGCAGGGTCTCCAACGCGAGGAAAGGCAGGCCGCCATTGTAGCCCCGGGCGCCGCTCACCGCGCCGTGGCCCCACACATGCGATGCTGCAACCAATGAATACGGTGATCGACCCCGGACGCTGGGAAGGCAGCGTCGCCGCGGCCCGCGAGCAGCAGATCCAGCTGGCCGGTCGCGTGGAACGCCAGGACCGGCTGCCACGCACGGTGCGCTGGCTGGCCGGGCTGGATGTCGGCTTCGAGGATGACGGCGCCACCACCCGTGCCGCTGCGGTACTTCTGGATGCGAAGACGCTGCTGCCTGTAACGCAGGAAATCGCGCGCATCCCTACTGTGATGCCCTACATCCCCGGCCTGCTCAGCTTCCGCGAGTTGCCGGCGCTGCTGGCCGCATTGGCGCTGCTGCCGCGCGCACCGGACCTGGTGTTCGTCGACGGCCACGGCATCAGCCATCCGCGGCGGCTCGGCATCGCCGCGCACCTGGGCGTGGTCACCGATCTGCCAAGCATCGGCGTGGCCAAATCGAAACTGGTCGGCCGCTTCGTCGAGCCGGGTGCCGAGGCCGGTTCGCATACACCGCTGCTGGACGGTGACGAGCAGCTCGGCTGGGTGCTGCGCAGTAAGGTGAAATGCAAGCCGCTGTTCGTGGCCGGTGGCCATCGGGTCAGCGCCGATACTGCGCTGCACTGGGTGCAGCGCACGTTGCGCGGATATCGGCTGCCGGAGCCGACCCGGCTGGCGGATCGGCTGGCCTCGCGGCGGGGTAGAGTCGACTGTTAGTCGACTGCTCTTCGGCAAGGTCGCGAAAATGCCCGCACTGCGCGCGATAGTCGACTAACAATCGACTCTACCAGGCCGGCTTCACCCGGGCGGTTTGACCCGATCGATGCCCTTGCATCTTCAATCAGCGATGCACGTGGCCGCGGTGGCCCTGCGCGTCCTCGCCGTGGTCATGGCCTTCATGGCCCTCGTGCTCACCGCCCTTGGCCGGCGCCGGCTCGCCACAGGCTTCACCGCAATGATCCGCCTCGATCTGCAGCGTCACGTGCTCGATACCGAAGTCATCGTGCAGGCGGCCACCCAGCTCTCGACGCAGTGAATCAGCGTCGGTGCCATCACGCATCACGATGTGCGCGGTCAGCGCCGGGGTGCTGGAGGCCAGCGCCCACACATGCAGGTCATGCACGTCCATTACCGCAGCGTGGCCGGACAGGCTGTCGCGCACCTTGGCCACGTCCATGCCCTTGGGCACGCCTTCCAGCAGCACGTTGATCGCCTCGCGCATCAGCACATAGGTGCGCGGCAGTACCCACAGGCCGATCAGCACTGCCAGGATCGGGTCGATCGGCTTCCAGCCGGTCCACTTGATCAACAGCGCGCCAGCAATCACGGCCACCGAGCCGAGCATGTCTGCCCACACTTCCAGGTAGGCACCCTTCACGTTGAGGCTCTCGCCGCTGCCGGCCTGCAGCAGGCGCATCGAGATCAGATTGATGACCAGGCCCGCCGCGGCAATCACCAGCATGCCCGACGAGGCAATCTCCTGCGGCTCGCGGAAACGCCCAATGGCCTCCCACAGGATGTAGCCGGCGACCACGAACAGCATCGCGCCATTGATCATCGCGCCCAGCGCTTCCAGGCGCGCATAGCCGTAGGTGCGGCGCGCATCCGGTGGGCGCCGGCTCAGCCGCACCGCGACCAGCGCGATCATCAGCGCCAGCGCATCGGTGGCCATGTGCGCGGCGTCGGACAGCAGCGCCAGGCTGTTGGTCCAGAACGCGCCCACCACCTCGACAACGAGGAAGGTGGAGGTCAGGCCGAGCGCCCACCACAAGGGTTTCTCGTGGCGGATCTCGGATGGCAGGTGATCGTGGTCGTGGCCCATGGCAACAGCTCCTTTGCGATGGGAGGCAGGCTACGCCGGAGGGCGTTGGGAAACTATCACGGTGTTTATAACATTGCAGGCCACCGATACCTTCGCCGGGCATGGCCCGGCGCTACCGGGGGTTCGGATCGCTGGACGATGCCGCCGGGCATGATCCGGCGCTACCCGGTAGCGCCAGATCATGCCTGGCAAGCACAGCGGACCGACGTCCGCCTGCGGTCAGAACCCGAAGCGCAGGCTGGCCCAATAGGCGCGACCCGGCTCGTTGTAGGTGGCCGCGCCGGCATCGCTGCTGTTGGCCTCGCGGAACAGGCGCTTGTCGGCCAGGTTGTTGACGCCGAAACCGAAGCTGACCGTCTCGGTCACCTTGTAGCGCGCGCTCACGCCCCAGATGTTGTACGCACCACGGTCCTGCAGCGCGATCGACGGATCGCAGGTGCCGGTGCAGCGCGGATCATTGTTGATGTTGGTGGTGGCCGGCTTCTGCTTGCCGTAGAAGGTGCCGGTCAGCAGCAGCGACAACTTGTCGGTGGCCTGCCAGTCCAGCATCGTGTTGACGGTGTACTTCGGAATCACCGACAGCGGCTGGCCGGTGCTCTTGTTCTCGTTCTCCACCATGTAGGTGAAGTTGTTGCTCCACTTCAGGCGGTTGCCCTGCTCGCCCAGCAGCGGGATCACCAGGTTGCCTTCCAGCCCCTGCACGATCGCCTTGGGTGCGTTCTCCCAGCGGAAGATGCGACCCTTGGTGTCGGCGGTCAGCCCGATCTGGTTGTACCCGGCCTGGATCTTGTCCTTGTAGTCGTTGTGGAAGTAGGTCAACGACGCTTGCCAGCCGCTCTGCGGTGCCCACTCGATACCCAGTTCCTTGTTCAGGCTGGTTTCCGCCTTCAGGTCCGCGTTACCACGCATGTAGCAGCCGGCACCCAGGCTCGGCAGTGCATTCGGGCAGCCATTGCCGCGGGTGTAGTACAGATAGTCCGGATTCGACTGGTACAGGTTCGGCGCCTTGAACGCACGGGCGATGCCGCCCTTCACCACCCAGTCGCTGTTGATGCGGAACTGCGCATTGAGGCTGGGGCTGGTGTTGTTGCCGAACTGGCTGTGATGGTCGAAGCGCAGCCCCGGGGTGACGATCCAGCGCTCACCCAGGTAGATGTTGTCTTCCACGAACACTGCGGTGGTCTGCGCATCGGCCTTGCCGCGCGCGCGATCGGCCGACAGCCCCGGGAAGCCGCCACCGCTGCTGCTGGACTGACTCATCGAATACGGATCGGTCAGGCGGCTGTCCAGGTACTCAAAGCCCAGCGTCCAGATGTTCTCGGCGCCACCGAGCGTGGTCGGGAAGCTCACTTCGCCATCCAGCTGGTAGTTGCGCAGGCGCGAGGTCGACCAGTCGGTGCCGTTGAAGCTGCCTTCCGGACCACCGGCCAGGCCTTCGTTGATGCGCGAGTTGTTCACCGCCTCCACTGCAGCCGTTACCCGCGAGGTCACGTCACCCCAGCGGCCGCGATGGGTGATCGCGCCGGTGGTGCGGTACATGCGGTTGGTCTCGGCCCGCTGCTCGGCCAACGCCCCCAGATCGATCGGTGTCGAGGTACCGGTGGTGCTGACCGCGCGGTCGCCAGCATAGATGTTGCCCTGGCGACTGGTGCCTGCTTCGAATTCAACCACCTGGTTGGCGGTCACGTCCCAGCGCAGCAGCGCGTTGACATCGCGGTTCTTGACGCCCTCGCGACCGGCCGGCGGCACCGCGTTCGGATTCGTCGCGAAGTCACGGTTGAGCGCCAGCGAATCGGCGTCGGTCTTGTTGAGATTGCCGTACAGGCGGAACGACAAGGTGTCGGTCATCGGCCCACTCAACTGCACGCCGACGCGCTCGCTGCCACCTTCGGCGCTGTGCTCGGGCACCAGGCCATACAGATCGACCGCACCGGTCAGATCGCCGGTCGGGCGCTTGGTGATGATGTTGACCACGCCGCCGGAAGCACCGGAGCCATAGCGCGCCGCTGCCGGTCCGCGCAGCACTTCGATGCGCTCGATCATTTCCGCCGGCACCCAGTTGGTGTCACCACGCGTATTGCGCTCGCCACTACGGCCCATGCGCACCGCATCGCGTGCACCGATGCGCTTGCCATCGACCAGGATCAGGGTGTTTTCCGGGCCCATGCCACGCAGGTCGATCTGGCGGTTGTTGCCATACTGGCCCGACGCACTGTTGCCGGTCAGGTTGACGCCGGGCATGGTCCGCAGCAGCTCTGCGATGTCGTTGGCCGGGGGGCGCCTGGCGATGTCCTCGGCGGTGATGGTCGAGGTGCCCAGCGCCTGGCGTGCGATCTGCGAGGCGGTGACATGCACCGTGTCGATATCGGTGGCGTCGGCTTCAGCGTGGGCGGTCAGGGCGCTGCCGGCCAGCAGGGCGGCAACGGCAAGCGCCAGCGGGCGCGGCGAAAGGACAACGGCTCGGGACATGATCAGGACCTTCTGGCAGGGCTACGGGGCCTCTGGCAAAGGGCTTGAGGCAACGACGAGGGGGAGGCGGAGCAGTCCTGCAGCAGGCACCTGCAGCCCGTTCCGTGCGCGCATTCTCCCATCAATGCGATTGATTCTCAAATGCGTTCACTCATTGCCGCAGTGGCGCCGATGTGGTTTGCGCACCGTGCAACCCTGCACCGCGCGTAAACTGGCCGGCTAACCCGCCATCAACCGTATGCCGCCGCGGCCGATACCCGTGGTTTGCCGTACGCAGTCAGAGATCGACGTGGAACCACCCCAATTGGACGATGCCAGCCAGCCGCTGGCCGAGGCCTGGCAGCAGTGTCTGCTGCAGGCCGGCCCTGCCGCCACCGCGCTGCTCAAGGCCGCTGCCACCGATGCCCCACCCGCGCTGGCCCAGCGCTTTTACGAAGTGCTGCTGCAGGACACCCGTGCGCGCCGTTTCCTGTCCCACGACCAGGTCAAGCAGCGCCTGCAGCCGGCCATGCAGCGCTGGCTGGCGCAGCTGCTGACCACTGATGCCAGCGGCATCGCCAACACCGTGGCCTCACAGCGGATCATCGGCGACGTGCACGCCCGCGTCGGCATTCCGGTTGACCTGGTTACCCGCGGTGCGCGCGTGCTCAAGCACGAACTGTTCGTGCGCCTGCGTGACGATGCACCGGACAGCGACACCGCATTCGCCGCCATCGACTGCCTCAGCGCGATCATGGATATCGCCATGGAAGGCATGACCCTGGCCTACACCCATGCGCGCGAGCGCTCCACCCGTGCCGACGCCGCCTACCGGCTGTTCTCGCTGGTACAGAACGTCGGTACCGAACGCGAGCGCCAGCGCGCACTGCTACTGGACTGGGAAAACGCCCTGCTCTACGCATTGGCCGGTCACGTGCAGGCCAGCGACAACGCCAGCCTGGCTACCTCGGAGTTCGGCCTGTGGTTCACTCATAAGGGCATCCCCAGCTTCGGCGAAAGCAGCGAAACGCAGCAGGTGGGCCAGTTGATGGCCCGCATTGATGGCCACCTGCAGCGCGCGAGCGGCGATGCTCCGGCGCAGCGACTGGCGGTGCTGCCGGCCATCCGCGAGGACCTGGCCGCGATCCGCACCTTGATGACACTGCTGTTCGAGCGCATCGGCGAACTGGATGCAGGCAGCGACGCGCTGACCAACCTGCTCAACCGTCGCTTCCTGCCGACCGTGCTGCGCCGGGAGATCGAGCTGGCCACACGCAACCGCACACCGTTCTCGCTGCTGCTGCTCGACCTGGATCATTTCAAGGCGATCAACGATGGCCACGGCCACGATGCCGGTGACCGCGCCCTGCAGCACGTGGCCGGGGTGCTCGGCCAGCTCACCCGTGGCAGCGATTATCTTTTCCGCTACGGTGGCGAGGAATTCGTGGTGGTGCTGGTCGCCGCCAGCGAATCACAGGCGGCAGTGATTGCTGAAAGCCTGCGCCGGCAGATCGCAAAATCGCCGGTGCCGCTGGCCAACGGCCAGGTATTGAGCCTGACCGCCAGCATCGGTGTCGCCGGCCATGACGGTCATCCGGACTACGAGCGGCTGATGGCCCGTGCCGACGCGGCGATGTACGAGGCCAAGCGCAGCGGCCGCAACCGCGTGGTGGTGGCCAGCGATGCACTGCAGGAAGCGCCCGGGCGGCGTGCATTGCAGCGGTAGCGGCAACCCCGGGCGCGCGCGTCGCTACGTTGCGGCACGGCGCGGTACCCGCCACGCCGCCCACCACAGCAGCGCCAGCAATGCGATGCCGGCGCCCAGCAGGCATACCGCAGGCCAGCCATGGCGCGCCTGCATCCATGTGCCCGCCGCTGCGCCGGCACCGCTGCCCAGCGCATAGAACAGCATGTACAGCGCCACCATGCGTCCATGCTGTTCGCCCGGCGCGCGCAGCAGCAGGGCCTGGTTCGATACATGCAGCGCCTGCCCACCCAGATCGAGCACGACCACGCCCAGCAACAACATGCCCACCGAATGCGGCAACCCCAGCAGCGGCCACCACGCGACCAGCATCAGCAGCAGCGCGCCGAGGCTGACCCGATGCGCGAATCCACGGTCCATCCAGTGCCCTACCCGCGCTGCCAGCAGCGCACCGATCACGCCAGCCAGGCCCAGCGCACCGATGGCGGCGGTCGACCAGTGCAGCGGTGGCGCCGACAACGGCAGCGGCGCTGCCGCCCAGAACACATTGAGGCCGGCAAACAACAACAGCGCCAACGGACCGCGCTCACGCAGCGTCCGGTCATCGCGCAGCATGCCCAGCATCGACCCCATCAAGGCACGCCAGCCCGGTGGCACCACCGGTACCGGCACCGCCGGCAGACGCCGCCACAGCAGCAGCGCCAATGCGGCCATCAGCGCTGCCGACAGCAGATAGACCGCGCGCCAGCCAACGGCGGCCGCCACCACGCCGGACACTACACGCGCCAGCAGCAGGCCAATGAACACACCGCCCTGCACCAGGCCAACCACGCGCCCGCGCTGCTCAGCCGCTGCCAGCGATGCGGTGTAGGCGATCAATCCCTGGGTCAACGCGGTGCCCAGCAGGCCGGCCAGCAGCATGCCCGACAACAGCCACATGGCCGTTCGCGCGGCCGCCAACCACAGCAATGCGACCACCAGCGCCAGCAGCTGCAGGCGCAGCAGTCGCCGGCGATCGCCCCTGTCGGCCAATGGCAGCAGGCCCAGCAAGGCCAGCACGCTGCCCGCCTGGGTCGCTGCCAGTACCGCCCCGGCCAGCGCGGGGTCCAGCGCAAAGGCCTGTGCCAGGCGTTCCAGCAATGGCTGTGCGTAATAGACGTTGGCAACGCTGGCACCTGCGGCAACCGCGAGCAGGACCAGCAGGGGGCGTGGGAGGGGTGCTGCACTCATGATGTAGTTGCAATTTGAAACTTGATGCAGGCTACTGCCATTGGTTTTAAACTGCAACCACATCAGAGAGGTCCACCATGCATGCCGACAGTCCCTGCCCCGTCGCCCGCAGCGCCGATCTGCTCGGTGACCGCTGGGCGCTGCTGGTCATCCGTGATGCCTTCGATGGCGTCACCCGCTTTGGCGATTTCCAGCGCAGTCTCGGTGCGGCCCGCAACATCCTCAGCGACCGCCTGCGCCGGCTGGTCGAAGCAGGCATCCTGCGGCTGAAGCCCGCTTCCGATGGCTCGGCCTACCAGGAGTACGTACTCACCGCCGCTGGCCTGGAACTGTTCCCGCTGCTGGTCGCGCTGCGCCAGTGGGGTGAACGCCATCGCTTCGAGGCCGGTGAACCGCACTCCCAGCTGATCGAGTCGAGCACACGGCGACCGCTGCCCTACATGCAGCCACGCGGTCGCGATGGCGAACCGCTGGCAGCCTCTGCCACCCGTGTGCGCAAGCTCAAGGATGAGAGCGGCAGCAGCTGACCCGCCCGTTCGCGCACACCGTCGCCCGGCTACGCCGGTTAGGATCAGGCCTTTCCGCTGCCGGATGCTGCCGATGTCGCGCTATCGCCCTTCCCTGTTGATCGCCCTGCTGCTGCCGGTGCTGGCCTGCGCCGCAGAAACCACGCACGCACGCGAGGTCGCGGCCCCCGCCGCCCATGTGGACGCCGATGGCCCCTATGTGTTCCGCCAGGGCGAGCAACTGCAGGCCAAGTGGATCTGCGACGACAAGGTCGAGTCGCGCACGCTTCCTGCCACCGCGACCGGCACCGATATCGCAACGCGCTGCGGCTACGGGCACACCGTGCATGTGGCAGCACCGAACGCGCCTTCGATCTCCGTACTGCCGGCCGTGCCGCGCATCGTTGCGCTGTCCGACATCCATGGCCAGTACGGGCTGCTGGTGCGCCTGCTGCGCGCCAACCAGGTCATCGATGCGCAGGACCGTTGGGCGCTGGGCAAGGACACGCTGGTCATCGCCGGTGATGTGTTCGACCGTGGCCCGCAGGTGACCGAAGCGTTCTGGCTGTTGTACGGCCTGCAGCAGCAGGCGGCCGCCGCCGGTGGTGCGGTGCACTTCGTGCTTGGCAATCACGAGACCATGGTGCTGTACGACGACCTCCGCTACGTCAATCCGAAGTACCTGCGCAGCGCGCAGCTGCTCGGCCGCAGCTACCCGCAGTTGTACGGTGCCGATTCTGTGATTGGGCAGTGGCTGCGCACCCGCCCGGTACTGCTGAAGATCGGTGACACCCTGTTCCTGCACGGCGGCATCTCGCCCGAGGCGGTGGAGCTGGCGCTGGAGCCGGCACGCACCAATGCGGCCTACCAGGCGTCGCTGGGCCTGCCCAAGGCCGAAGTGAAGGCCGACCCGGCCACCGCGCCGCTGTATGACGGCAAGACCAGCCCGATCTGGTACCGCGGCTACTTCGATGGCCGCCTCGATACGCAGGGCGTACAGGCGGTGCTGGATCGCCTGCAGCTCAAGCGCATCGTGGTCGGCCACACCTCGATGCCGCACGTCAGCAGTTTCCATGGCGACCGCGTGATCGCCATCGACAGCAGCATCAAGAACGGTGAAAACGGCGAACTGCTGTTCATCGAGAACGGCACGCTCAGCCGGGGCCTGCTGGATGGCTCGCGGGTGCCGTTGGCGCAGGGCGAGCCCGGCCTGCAGGACTGAATGGAAGGACAGCGCGGCGGCGCCTGCAAGCGCCAGCGCGCTCCCCCTTCACCCGGTTTGCGGCTACCCTCGGCAGCCGAGAGGCCCACCGCGATCATCCGGCCGGCCTGACCGCTACTGGAGCCCACGCGCATGCGCGTTCTGATTGCTGAAGACGACCCGGACATCGCCTCCGGCCTGTGCGCCTCGTTGCGCCGGCAGGGCCATGTGGTCGACCACGTCGACAACGGCGCGCACGCCGATGCCGCGCTGGGCTCGACCCAGTACGCATTGCTGGTGCTGGACCTGGGGCTGCCGCAACTGGATGGCCGCGACGTGCTGCAACGCCTGCGCCAGCGCGGCGATGGCCTGGCGGTGCTGGTGGTGACCGCGCGCGATGGCCTGGCCGAACGCGTGCGGGTGCTCGACCTCGGCGCCGATGACTACCTGGTCAAGCCGTTCGCGCTGGACGAATTCGAGGCGCGCGTGCGAGCGCAGCTGCGCCGGGTCACCAGCAACGGCAATCCGGACCTGCGCATCGGTCGCCTGCGCCTGGACCTGGCCGGGCACCGGGTGTGGATCGACGAGCAGTCGCTGGAGCTGACCGCACGCGAATTCGGCCTGCTGTCAGCACTGGCGGTGCGTGCCGAACGCATCGTCTCGCGCGCACAGCTGGTCGAAGCACTGTGCGACTGGGGCCAGGACCTGACCGACAACGGCCTGGACATCGCCCTGCATCGCCTGCGCCGCAAGCTGCAGCCCGGCGGCATCGGCATCCGCACCGTACGCGGGCTGGGCTACATGCTGGAAGACGCCCAGGACGACAGCACGCCGTGATCAGTGGCCCGCCCAGCCTGCGCCGGCGCCTGCTCGCCTTCCTGGCGCTGCCGATGCTGGGCCTGTTGATCTTCAACACGGTCCTTGCCTATTACGTTGCGCTGGACTATTCCAATCGCATCCACGACCGCAACCTGATCGACGACACGCATTCGTTCGCCCAGATGCTGAGCACCATGCCGGTGACCAGCGACCTGTCACCACAGGCGCGCTTCCTGATCGAGTACGACCCGGACGGCCATCGCTATTTCAACGTCGACAGCAGCCGCAAGGGCACCCTCAGCGGCAACGCCGACTTCAGCCCGTATGCACCTTCGCAGGACTGCACCGGCGTGCATCCGGCGCTGTACGACGGCACCCTCAACGGCCAGCAGGTGCGCATGGCCACCGTCTGCACGCAGGCGATGAACGACCCGCAGGACCAACTGGCGGTGACCGTGGCCGAGAGCATGGCCGACCGCCGACAGCGTGCGCGCGAGATCCTGATGATCATCATCCCGCTGATGACCATGCTGGCGCTGGGCACGGCTGCGCTGGTCTGGTTCGGCGTGACCTATGGCCTGCGCATCCTGACCCCGCTGACCACCCGCCTGGCGCAGCGCCGTGGCGAGCTGGCGCCGATCTCCGATGCCGACGTGCCGGAAGAGATCCAACCGCTGATCAGCACCATCGATGGCCTGTTCGCCCGCCAGGCGGAGATGATCACGCTGCAGAACCGCTTCATTGCCGATGCCGCGCACCAGTTGCGCTCGCCTTTGGCCGGCATGGCCCTGCATGTGGACCAGGCGCTGGCACATGGCGACCCGGACACCGTGCGCGAGGCGCTGCAGCACATCCGCCGGCTCAACCAGCGCACCGCGCGGGTCAGCACCCAGCTGCTGGCGCTGAGCCGCGCGCAGACCGTGCCGGAAACCGTCGAAGCGCTGGATCTTGGCACCCTGCTGCCGCAATGGGTGGGCACCCGCGTGCCCGAAGCGATCCGCGATGGCATCGACCTCGGCTACCGCGGCAGCAGCCAGCCGCTGCGTGTGCTCGGCAACGGCGCCCTGCTGCAGGAGGCGCTGGACAACCTGATCGACAATGCCCTGCGCTATGCAGGCCGCGGCGCCACCGTCACGGTCGGCGTGCAGGCGCTGGACGACAATGATGTGGAGCTGTACGTGGAGGACAACGGCCCGGGCGTGCCCGAGGACGTGATGCCACGGCTGGGCGAGCGTTTCTTCCGCGCCCCGGGTACCACGTCCAGTGGCACCGGCCTGGGCCTGGCCATCGCCCACGAGGCCGTGGAGCACTTCGGTGGACGCCTGGGCTTCCTCAACCGTGCCGGCGGCGGACTGAAGGTCACCATCACGCTGCCGCTGCTGAAGGCCCCCTGACCCGGTCCGGGGCGCTGAAAGGCTGGTGAAAATCGCGCTTGCGATCCTGACCATCCCCACTGCCGCCCCGGAGCCGCCAGGTGACCGAAACGCACGACTTCTTCCTCCCCGGTGGCCCGCAGGGCGTGCTGCTGGTTCACGGCCTGACCGGCACGCCAGCGGAAATGCGCATGCTGGGCAAGGGCCTGAACAATGCCGGTTTCACCGTGCACGGTGTGCAGCTGCCCGGCCATTGCGGCAGCGTCGACGACCTGCTGGCGACCACCTGGGAACAGTGGTACCAGGGCGTGGAAGATGCGGCAGCGGCCTTGCGCGGCAAGGTTGACCAGCTGTTCGTCGGCGGCCTGTCGATGGGCGCGGTACTGTCGCTGGCATTGGCTGCGCGCCGCCCGGAATGGGTTTCCGGCGTGGGCGTATACGGCGCCACGTTCCGCTACGACGGTTGGAACATTCCGGCCGTGGCCCGCTTCTCGTTCCTGCTGCCGTGGTTCAAGCGCTTCAACATCGGCCGCGATCGCATGTTCATGGAAGAACCGCCGTACGGCCTGCGTGACGAGCGCCTGCGCGCGCAGGTCAGCGCCGCCATGCTGTCCGGCGACAGCGCCGCCGCCGGCCTGCCGGGCAACCCCTGGCATGCCCTGGCCGAAATGCGCGCCCTGAGCAACTGGACCCGCCGCCACCTGCACCAGGTCACCGCCCCCTGTCTGGTGATGCACGCCCGCGAAGACGACGTGGCCAGCATGGGCAACGCCGAGCTGGTGATGTCGCGGGTCAGCGGCCCGAAGGAACTGGTGGTGCTGGAAGACAGCTACCACATGATCACCATCGATCGCGAACGGCGCGACGTGATCCGTCGCAGCGCGCGCTTCTTCAGCGAGATTGGTGAACGCAGCGGCATCCTCAAGGCGGTGGCCTGAAATGGGATCACTCGCCACGCTGTTGTGGCTGGTCAACGTGGTGCTCGATACCGGTGGCCAGCTTGCGTTCAAGGCCGCCGCCAGCGACCCGAATGAAGCAGAGGGCCTGCAGCGCTGGAAGCACATGCTGAGCCGGCCCTGGTTGTGGTTGGGAATCGCCTGCTATGTGCTCGAATTCGTCGCCTGGATCGCGTTCCTGTCACTGGTGCCGCTGTCCAAGGGCGTGCTGCTCGGCTCGATCAACATCGTCGCGCTGATGATCGCCGGCCGTATCCTGTTCCGCGAGAAACTGACACCGCTGCGGGTGACCGGCATGCTGCTGGTCACCGCCGGCGTGGCGGTGGTGGGGGCCGGCTCGTGAGGCGCCTGTACGTGATCGGTTTCCCGCTGCTGATGGCCTTCGATACGCTGGCCCAGCTGTGCTTCAAGTACGCCGGTGACGCCGCGTTGCCGGTCGAAGCCAATACCGCCTGGCTGCTGCGCGTGCTGTCGCAGCCCTGGGTGTACGGCGCGATCCTCGGCTACGTGGGCGCGTTCTTCACCTGGATGAGCCTGCTGCGCCACGCGCCGATCGGACCTGCCTTCGCGGCCTCGCACCTGGAGGTGATCAGCGTGCTGCTGCTGTCGGCGTGGCTGTTGAATGAACCACTGACGCTGCATCATCTGCTCGGTGCGGTACTGATCGTGGCCGGCATCGTCTGCCTTGGCCGTGCCGAGGCGGATGACCCGCACAGCCCTGCCGAAGCCACGACGTGAGCGCGTTGCGATGAGCCTGTTCGCGCGCGAGCTGCCGCCCACTGCTGGCCTGCCAATGCAGGCCAGCGACTTCCTTCCCGGCGGTGGCGACCTGCGCGAGATCCTGGCCAGCCAACTGGGTACCCCGCCGCTGCAGCTGACCTGCTCCGGCACCCACGCGCTGCTGATCGCGCTGCGTACGCTGCGCAGGCGCGCGCCCAGGCGCGACACCGTGATCATGCCGGCCTATACCTGCCCACTGGTACCGATCGCGGTGCACAGCCTGGGCCTGCGCGTGCAGTTGTGCGATACCCGGCGCGGTCATTTCGACTTCGATCCGGGCCAGCTCAAGCGGCTGGCCGATGCGCGCACGCTTGCGATCCTACCTACCCACCTGGGCGGGCGCATTGCCGATGTCGAGCTGGCCTGCGAAGTCGCCCGCAACGCTGGCGCCTGGGTGATCGAAGATGCCGCGCAGGCACTCGGCGCACGGGTCGGCAACAGCAGTATCGGCCTGCGTGGCGATATCGGATTCTTCAGCCTGGCCGCCGGCAAGGGCCTGAGCCTGCATGAAGGCGGCCTGCTGGTCAGTCGTGACGATGCGTTGCGCGCGGCACTGGCCGAGCATGCCGCCGAGCAGACGCGTTTCAACCTTCGCTGGGAGCTGCTGCGCAGCGTGCAGCTGCTCGGCCTGGCCGCCTGCTACCGCCCGTCGTTGCTGTCGCTGGTGTATGGCAATCCGCTACGCCGTGCGCTGCAGCGTGGCGATCTCGAAGAAGCGGTGGGTGACATCTTCGCGCTGGATATCCCGCAGCACCGGGTCAGCCGGTGGCGGCAGAACATCGGATCCCACGCTGCGCGGCGCCTGCCTGCCTTCCTGCAGGCCGGACGCCTGCGCGCCCTGCAACTGCGGGTGCAGTTGGCTCAACTGCCGGCGGTGGAAGTGGTCGATGGACTGGCTGGCACCGGCGGCACCTGGCCGATGCTGATGCTGCTGCTGCCCAGCCAGCAGGCCCGCGATGGCGTACTGAAAGACCTGTGGCCGCGCGGGCTTGGGGTCAGCCGCATGTTCATCCATGCCCTGCCCGACTACACCTACCTGCGCGGCATCGTGCCGGATGACCCGACGCCCAACGCACGCGACTTCGCCGCACGCATGCTGACGCTCGGCAACAGTGCCTGGCAGACCCGTGAAGACACCGCCGAAATCCTGCAGGCGCTGGCGCGGGCCTGACCTTCAGGCGCACGCATGGCCTGCGCCATACGCATTCACCCCTGCACCTTCCTGAACGCTTTCCCTGGCCGGAAATCCGGGCTTTCAGCAGGAAAGGAACGAGAAAGGCTGCCTGCCTACATTGAGCCTGCCCCGGCATCGCGCCGGACGTTTCTTTCATCGACGGACCTGCCCATGCGCTGGAGCATCCTGTGTGACTTCGATGGCACCATCAGCCTCGAAGATGTCATCGACTCGCTGCTGGAGAAATACGGCCAGCCGGGCTGGCAGGAACTGGAAGACCAGTGGAAAGCGGGAAAGATCGGCTCGCGCGAATGCATGCAGGGCCAGGTCAGGCTGCTGAATCTGGACCCGGCCACGCTCGACGCCCACCTGGACCAGGTGCAGATCGATCCGGGCTTTGCCGCCTTTGTCAGCCGTGCCGAACAGCTGGGCGTGCCGCTGCGCATCGTCAGCGACGGCCTGGACTATGCGATCCACCGCATCCTCGCCAACCACGGCCTGTCGCGACTGCCGGTGGTGGCCAACCACCTGCGCTGGTGCGATGACCACTGGGAACTGGAATCGCCCTACCAGGCCGAAGGCTGCCGCAGCGGCACCTGCAAGTGCACCTGCGCTGCGCAGGCGCGCGCCAACGAAGCACCGCGTGTGCTGATGATCGGCGATGGCAGTTCGGATTTCTGCGTCTCCGAAGATGCCGACTTCGTGTTCGCCAAGCGTCGCCTGATCACCCATTGCACCCATGCCGGCATCGAGCATGCCGCCATCGATACCTTCCACGATGCAATCGCACTGCTGCCGCGCCTGCTCGATGGCAGCCTGCTGCAGCCACGTCGTATCGACGCCAGCCCGCAGCCCGCCGTACTGCCCCTGCTGCTGGCCACCGCCTGAGCACTCCCTTCCAAGCACGCCCCCGCTACCTCTTTCGAACGTCCTTCACGGAACCGAACTGCATGAACATTTTTGACAAGAACGCCGACGCAGCCGCCTCCGACGCGCAGCTGCTGGCCGACGAAGCCCGCTACAGCTCCTTCGGCGATACCGTCCACTACGTCGACCCGCCGAAGATCTTCCAGCGCGGCGAAGGCAGCTACATGTTCGACGGTGCGGGCGTGCCCTACCTCGACCTGCAGATGTGGTACTCGGCCTGCAACTTCGGCTACAGCAACAAGCGTCTGAACGATGCGCTGAAGGACCAGATCGACACCCTGCCGCAGGTCGCCAGCCAGTACCTGCACCCGACCCGCGTGCAGCTGGCCAAGACCATTGCCGTGGACATGCACGAGAAGTTCGGCCTCGACGGCCGCGTGCATTTCAACGTCGGCGGCGCGCAGGCCATCGAAGACTCGCTGAAGATCGTGCGCAACGCACGCGGCGGCAAGAGCCTGATGTTCGCCTTCGAAGGTGGTTACCACGGCCGTACCCTGGGTGCGTCGTCGATCACCTCCAGCTACCGCTACCGCCGCCGCTACGGCCACTTCGGCGAGCGCGCGATGTTCATCCCGTTCCCGTACCCGTTCCGTCGCCCGAAGGGCATGACCCCGGAAGAGTATTCCGACCACTGCGTGTGGCAGTTCGAGCGCCTGTTCGAAAGCGAATACAACGGCGTGTGGGATCCCAAGGTCGGCCAGGCCGAGTACGCCGCGTTCTATGTCGAGCCGATCCAGGGCACCGGCGGCTACGTCATCCCGCCGCGCAACTTCTTCACCGGCCTCAAGCGCGTGCTGGACAAGTACGGCATCCTGATGGTGGTCGATGAAATCCAGATGGGCTTCTGGCGCACCGGCAAGCTGTGGTCGATCGAGCACTTCGGCGTGACCCCGGACGTGCTGGTGTTCGGCAAGGCGCTGACCAACGGCCTGAACCCGCTGTCGGGCCTGTGGGCGCGCGAAGAGCTGATCAACCCGACCGTGTTCCCGCCGGGCTCCACCCACTCCACCTTCAACTCCAACCCGCTGGGCACCCGCCTGGGTCTGGAAGTGCTGAAGCTGGGCAAGGAAATGGATTACGAGCGCACCGTGCCGGAAAAGGGCGCGTACTTCCTCGATGGCCTGCGTGGCCTGCAGAAGCGCCACCCGGAAATCGGCGACGTCGACGGCCTGGGCCTGGCCCTGCGCGCGGAAATCTGCCAGACCGACGGCTACACCCCGAACAAGGAACTGCTGGACCGCATGGTCGACATCGGCCTGGCCGGTGACCTGCTGCACGACGGCAAGCGCATGGGCCTCGTGCTCGACGTGGGTGGCTGGTACAAGAACGTGATCACCTTCGCGCCGTCGCTGGACATCAGCTACGAAGAGATCGACCTGGCGATCACCCTGCTTGACCAGGCGCTGACCAAGGCCAAGGGCTGAGGTCGATGCGCTGCCGGTTCCCGTGCCGATGGAGATGACATCACGCGCATCCAGCACCGCGCTGGAACCGGCCGCGCTGCTGGAGGGCTTCCTGGCCCACCCGCCGCTCGGGTTCGAGGCAGGCCGCCTTCCCAGCGGCCTGCCGACCTTCCGTGCGCCGCTGGATCTGACCACCACCATGGACGACGACCTGCGCGGCAAGCTGCTTGGCCTGCCGCTGTCGCGCCTGTGGCGGCCGTGGATCACCTGGAAGACCCGCTTCGTCGGTGCCACCAGCACCGAGTACACCCCGCTGCCCGCGCACGTCGCACCAGAAGCATTGGCCGAGGACGTGACGCGTCACGCGATCGGCGATACCCGGCTGCTGGTGGTCAAGGACCTGGCGATCGATTCACCGCTGCTGGATGATGCCGCCAACGCACATAGCGGCGCCTTCCTGCAGGCATTGCTGGCACGCGGCTTCGTCGAGCTGGAAGGCATGCCGTTGGCCTGGGTGGCGATCGATTTCGATTCGATCGATGGCTATCTCGGCCGCCTGTCGTCTTCGCGCCGCAAGAACATCCGGCGCAAGCTGCGCTCGCGCGACGACCTGCAGATCGACTGCATCGCCACCGGCGATCCGGCGCTGGCCGACCCGCAGCTGCAGGCCGAACTGTATGCCTTGTACCTCGGCGTGTACGCGCAGAGCGCAGTGCATTTCGACCAGCTCGACCTGTCCTACTTCCAGCATCTTCTGGCCGACAGCCTGGGCCAGGGACGGCTGTTCCTGTATCGCCACCAGGGCCAGCTGATCGGCTGGAACCTGTGTTACGTGCATGCGGGCAAGCTGGTGGACAAGTACATCGGCCTGGCCTATCCGCAATCGCGCGAGCACAACCTGTACGCGGTGAGCTGGATGCACAACCTCGAGTACGCGCTGCAGCACGGCCTGAGCCACTATGTGGCCGGCTGGACCGATTCGCGGATCAAGGCCGAACTGGGTGCCAGCTTCACCTCCACCCGGCATGCGATCCACGCCCGTTCCCCGCTGCTGCGTGCAGCCCTGCGCAGGCTGGCCCCGTACCTGCAGGGCGAACCGGACGGAGGCGGTTGAACGATGCCGTTGCGTTCCCCGCTGATCCTGGACCTGGACGGTGGCGTGCTGCCGCTGCCACAGGCGCAGACCCTGGACCTGCCGCAGTGGCACGACCCGCTGCGCTTCGCCTGCAGCAATGCCACCCTGGAGCGTTTCGCCACTGAAGTGCTGGCACCGCTGCCCGCGCAGCTCGGTACGGTGATGCTCGGCAGTGGCGACTTCCATCATCTCAGCCTGCCGCTGCTGCAGCGCATGCGCACGCAGGCGCCGTTCCAGCTGGTGGTGCTGGACAACCATCCGGACAACATGCGTTTCCCGTTCGGCATGCACTGCGGTTCGTGGGTGAACGCCGCCAGCAAGCTGCCGCAGATTTCGCACATCCACGTGCTCGGCATCACCTCCAGCGACATCGGCCTCGGCCATGCCTGGGAGAACCACTGGCGCCCGCTGATGAGCGGCCGGCTGACGTACTGGTGCATGGACGTGGACGTGGGCTGGGGGCATCGTCTCGGCATGGGCCACGCCTTCCGCCGTTTCGAGCATCCCGAAGCGCTGGTGGCTGCGTTCGCTGCCGAGCAGGCCAAGTCGCCGCAGCCGACCTACCTGTCGATCGACAAGGATGTGTTTACCGAGGACGTGGCCCGCAGCAACTGGGATCAGGGCCGCTTCCAGCTGGAACACGCGCTGGTGGTGATCGAAGCGCTGCGCGCCGGCGGCCTGGCCGGCAGTGACATCACCGGCGAAGTGTCGCTGGCCAACTACCAGAGCCGCTTCAAACGCTGGCTGTCGTCGCTGGATGGCCAGCCTGACGTCAGCGCCGAGGATCTGCCGGTGTGGCAGACGCGGCACCAGCAGGTGAACCAGGAGCTGCTGGCAGCCATCGCCGCAGTGCCGACGGCCTGCTGACCGCTTCCGGTCGTGCCGGCTGCTGGCCAGCGTGGCTTCGGTAGTGCCGGCCGCTGGCCGGCAATGCCAACCAAGGTTGGCAACTACCAGACCCAGGCAGAGTCGGTAGTGCCAGCCGCTGGCCGGCAACCTCATTGTTCCCGGGCTCACGAGGATGCCGGCCAGCGGCCGGCACTACACTGGACGCCTGCCCCAGGAGCCCTCGCCATGTCCCAGACCGTCATCCCCCAGCTGCGCATGCGCCACGCCGACACCACCCTGCCGTTCTACGTGCAGGGACTGGGCTTCGTGGTTGACTGGGAACACCGCTTCGAACCCGGCTTCCCGCTGTTCGCCCAGCTCACCCGCGATGGCCAGACGATCTTCCTCACCGAACACAGCGGCGACTGCGAGGTCGGCGGCGCGGTGTACTTCATCGTCGAGGACGTCGACGCCCTGCACCGCGCCTTCAGTGCCGCAGGCGTGCCGATCGAACAGCCGCCACATGACACCGAGTGGGGCAGCCGCGAGATGCTGCTGCGCGACCCCGACGGCAACCGCCTGCGCTTCGCAACCGACGCGAGCTGAACCGGGCGGCCTTGAGCTGGATATACGAAACATATACGCTTCGTATATCCACTCCTTCAGGACCGCCCATGGGCATCGTCAACATCGATGACACCCTGCACGACCAGCTGCGCCGTGCCTGTACCGTCTCCAGCCGCTCCATCAATGCCCAGGCCAATTTCTGGATCCGGGTCGGCATGCTGTGCGAGCTGAACCCGACGCTGAGCTTCCAGGACATCGTCGCCAGCGAGCTGCGGGCGGCGGGCGTGCAGCCGCCGCTGCTGCCGCCGGGCCAGGCCTGAGCCAATGGCGATCATCAAGCGTCCCGACGAGATCGCGCTGATGGCCGAATCCGGCCGCCTGCTGGTGCAGGTGTTCGCCGCACTCGACCGGCTGCCGCTGCAGGGCCGTAGCACCATGGAGATCAACGATTTCGTCGAACGCATGATCGTCGATGAACTGCAGGCGCGGCCGGCCAGCAAGGGCCAGTACGGCTTCCCGTACGTGCTCAATACCTCGATCGACAACGTGATCTGCCACGGCGTACCCAGCACCACCGACGTGCTGCGCAACGGCCAGATCGTCAACCTCGACATCACCCTGGAGAAGAACGGCTACATCGCCGACTCCAGCACCACCTACCTGGTCGGTGAGGTCGACTACGCCGCGCGCAGGCTGGTGCAGACCGCCTACCAGGCGATGTGGAAAGGCATCGCTGCGGTCCGCCCCGACGCACGCCTGGGCGACATCGGCCACGCCATCGCCCGCCACGCGCGCAGCCACGGCTACAGCGTGGTGAAGGAATACTGCGGCCACGGCATCGGCCAGGAGATGCACGAGGAACCGCAGATCCTGCACTACGGCCATCCCAACACCGGCATGGTGCTGGAGGAAGGCATGGTGTTCACCATCGAGCCGATGCTCAACCAGGGCAAGCCGGCCATCCGCCAGCAGCCGGACGAATGGCCGGTGTACACCCGCGACGGCAAGCTGTCGGCGCAGTTCGAGCATACGGTGGCGGTCACCCGCACCGGCGTGCGGGTACTGACCCTGCGCCCCGGCGAGACGCCGTTATGCGCGGTGGATGGCGCCTAGAGTGGCCGTTGCTGCATCCCGGTACCCTCGTGCAGGGCGCGCTTCCGAGCCGTCAGCGGTTCGCGTACCCGCTGTGCCACATAGCCGACGCTGGCTGCGAGAATGAAGGTGTAACCAAGGAGTTCGGTGGTCTCCTCGATGGTGTTCTTGAACACGCGGATGTACTGGTCACCCAGCAGTCCGGTCCACAACGACGTCATGCCGATCAGACGCGAATAGAACAGCAGCAGAACCAGGCCGATCGTCATCACGGTACCCGGCCGGGATACGAGAAAACGCACCAGCGCCTGCATGGCCCGGCGCCAGTCGCGGCTAGCCCAGGCCAGTGAGCCGATGATCAGCACGGCCACCGGGTACTTCCAGAAGCCGTGTGCGATCAGGTCCAGCGCCTCATCCATTTCACGCAGGAGCATGCAGGCGAACAGCGCGGCCGCCAGAACGGCAAAAGCCCGATCATCGGCACGCCGCAATGCAAGCCGGACGAACGCAGCCACGCTGGCGACCAGGAAGCCTTCCTGGGTCAGTTCGACCAGCGACCACTCGCCGACTGCATTGCCCAGCCAATGGATGTCGAGCCAGGCCAACGCAGGCGGAAGCGCCATCATCAGGCCGAACAGGAAGGTGCGCCCCAGGTGGGACAGGAGCAGCTGTAGATTGTCTTTCATGCAGCACCGATGCCGCGCCGTGGCGGTCGTACAACGAGAACACAGGCGACCGGGGGGCTGCCGAACGACGGCATGCGCGGCGGGGTCGCGACCAGGCGCGCATTATCCGCGCTGTATCCGGCCACGTGAACCGTACCGGTGGAACACATACGCAACACCGGCGTACGTCACGCACTCATGGCGATAAAGGACGCAGCAGCAACAACGTCGCAAGGCAGAACATGAAGGCCGCCACGCCTGCGTCCAGCACACGCCAGGCAGCCGGCCTGCGGAACACCGGCTGCAACAGGCGCGCGCCATAGCCCAGCGTGCAGAACCAGGCCACGCTGGCGGCGCAGGCACCGGCGGCGAAGGCCCAGCGCAGATCCCCCGGGTAGCGCGTGGACAGGCTGCCCAGCAGCACCACGGTATCCAGATAGACGTGCGGGTTGAGCAGGGTGAAGGCCAGGCAGGTCAGCAGTACCTGCCGTCCGCTGCCGCCCTGCGCCTCGGCGGCGGCCAGCGCACTGCCACCGCGCCATGCGCGCAGCCCCGCCTGCAGGCCATACCAGAGCAGGAAGGCCGCGCCACCGAAGCGCAGCACCTGCAGCAGCAGCGGCCACTGCAGCACCAGCGCGCCCATGCCGCCAACGCCGGCCAGGATCAGTGCGATGTCCGCGCCGGCGCAGGCCAGTACCACCGTTCCCACACGATGCTGCTGCAAGCCCTGGCGCAGCACGAAGGCGTTCTGCGCACCGATGGCGATGATCAGGCCGGCACCTGCGAACAGACCGGCGGCGGTAGCGGCAATCCACATGAGGGACGGGCCAGGCGGTGAAGGGACGCGCAGGGTGCGGCCAACGGCCCCGTTAAGACAATCTGCTTTTTCTTTATCCTGTGCAGAAAAACTGAAGAGGCTGCCGCGTGGACCTGATACATCCGCAACTTGCCGCCTTCGCTGCGGTGCTGGAGGAAGGCAGCTTCGAGGCTGCGGCACGCCGCCTGTCGATCAGCCCGTCGGCCCTGTCGCAGCGGATCAAGGCATTGGAGGATCGGCTCGGCCAGGTGCTGGTCGTACGTCAGGCACCGTGCCGGCCCACCGCCGCAGGCGAAGCGCTGCTGCGCCGGGTCCGGCCGATGCAGGCGCTGGAGGCCGAGGCATTGGCCGAACTGCTGCCCGAACGCGGCAGCGATGCCGCGCGCACGCCAATCCCGTTGGCGGTCAACGATGACTCGCTCGATACCTGGTTGGTGCCAGCCATCGCCGAACTGCACCAGCGCCATGGCTACCTGTTCGACCTGCGCATGGACGACCAGGACCACACCCTGCAACTGCTGCGCGATGGCAGCGTGCTGGGTGCAGTCACCGCCGAAAGCCAACCGGTGAAAGGCTGCAACGTGCACCCACTCGGCGCGATGCGTTACCACGCTATCGCCTCGCCCGGCTTCGCCCGCCAGTACTTCAGCGATGGCATGCAGGCTGCGGCACTGGCGCGCGCACCGATGCTGGTGTTCAACCGCAAGGATGAACTGCAGTGGCGCTTCGTGCGGCGCCTGACCCGCGCGCGGCTGCAGCCGCCGCTACACTACCTGCCCTCCTCCACCGGTTTCGTCGAAGCCGCTGCGTGCGGACTCGGCTGGGGCATGGCCCCGGAATCCCTGGTCGCGCCCGCCGTGCGCGCCGGCCGCGTGGTGGTACTGGAACCCCGCCGCTGGCTCGATGTGCCGCTGTACTGGCAGCATGCCGCCGTGCGTTCAAGCACGCTGCAGCACATCACGCAGGCGCTGCGCACTGCAGCCAGCAGCACCCTTCGTTGAGGACAAACCGATGACCGCAGACCCGGGCTTCACGCCGCGCGCACTACCGTTTGCGCACTTCTTCACCATTGGGACGGCATGGGCGTGATCGGCCGACGTACAAGGATGCACGGCGCGAAGGCCGCGCTGGCGCTGGCAGCCTGCCTGCCACTGGCTGCGGCGGCGCAGACTCTCACCGATGCACCCGCATTGGACTGGGAACAGGCACGGCAGCGCCTGGAGCAGGTCTCCGATGCACTGGCCGCCGCCGATGCAGCGGTGCGCAACAAGCAGGACCTGCAGGACGCCACGCGCCTGCTGCGCCTGCCGGAGATCACCGGCGAAGTGCGCCGGCTGCAGTTCCAGAAGACCCTCACCCTGCCGCTGGGCTCACTGGCCCCGGTGGCCGAGGCCTATGGCATCGACTCGCCGCTGTCGTTCACCGAACGGGACTGGCGTACCCGGCCCGTGGTCACCGCGGTGCTGCCGTTGTACACCGGCGGCGTGATTCCGGCCGCGCAGCGTGCCGCCAGCGCTGCCCACGAGCAGGCCAGCGCCGAGCGCGAGGCTCAGCGTCAATCGCTGACCGTGCAGCTGGCCCAGGCCTATTTCGGCCAGCGCCTGGCCGAGCAGGCAGTGGATGTGCGGCGCGACGTACGCGATGGCCTGAACCGCCACCTGTCCGACGCCGAGAAGCTGGAACGCGAGGGCTTCGCCACCCGCGCCCAGCGCCTGCAGGCCACCGTGGCCCGCGACAAGGCCGAGCGCGAATACCAGAAAACGGTGAACGACCTGGCCACGCTGAAAGCGGCGCTGGCCACGCTGCTGCGCAGTGGTGGCGAGGTACAGCCGGTGTCGCCGTTGTTCGTGCAGCGCGTGCCGCTGGAACCGGTGGCCAACTTCGAGCGTACTGCGCAGGCACGCCAGCCGCAGATCGCACGCCTGCGGGCGATGGTGGCACAGGCCGAACAGGGCGTACGCGTGCAGCAGGCCAAGCTGAAGCCACAGATCTTCGCCTTCGGCCAGTACGACTTCCGCCGCCGTGACGAGATGTTGACCGATCCGGACTGGGCATTCGGCATCGGCCTGAAGTACACCTTCCTGTCGCCGAACTCGCGGCCGGCGCAGATCAGCGCCGCGCGTGCGCAGCAGGACCAGGCCGAAGCGGGCCTGCGCGAGGCCGAGAACCAGGTCGCGCTGGGCGTGCGCAAGGCCTGGAACGAGCTGGAAACCGCGCGTCAGCAATACGTGCTGCTCGACAGCAGCATCGCCCAGGCACAGGAAAACCTGCGCCTGCAGGAGCTGGCGTTCCGCGAAGGCCAGGCGACTTCGCTGGATGTGATCGACGCGCGGCTCGGCCTGGGCGGTGCCCGCGTCGAGCGCGCACAGGCCGCCTACCAATACGATATTGCGCTGGCACAGTTGCTGGAGGTCAGTGGACAGATGGACCGTTTCGAAGAGTTCCGGCGGCGTGCGGACGAGGTGATCGACCATGAGTGATGTGCTGCACGACGATGCAACGACGCCCCCGGCCAAGCGCCGCCTGGGCCCGATCCTGATAGTGGTGCTGCTGGTCGTGGTGGTGCTCGGCCTGTGGCTGGCCTGGCGCAGCCCGGCCGACCAGATCCAGGGGATGGCCGACGCCGATACCATCAACGTGGCCGCCAAGATCACCGCGCGCGTGGCCGAACTGAAGGTGCGCGAGGGCGACCGCGTGCAGCCCGGGCAGGTGCTGTTCCTGCTCGACAGCCCCGAAGTGGCCGCCAAGGAGCAACAGGCGCACGGCGCATTGGCCGCCGCACAGGCGGTGGCCGACAAGGCCGACGAAGGTGCGCGCAGCGAAGACATCCGCGCCGCTGAAGCGAACTGGAAGCGGGCTGAAGCCGGTGCGACGCTGGCTGAAGCGACCTACCAGCGCGTGCAGAACCTGTTCAACGAAGGGGTGATGACCCGGCAGAAGCGCGATGAAGCGCATGCCCAGGCCACCAGCTCGCGCGAACTGGCCCGTGCCGCCCGCGCGCAGTACGACATGGCGCTGGCCGGCGCACGCGAGCAGGACAAGCGTGCCGCGCAGGGCCAGGTGCAACAGGCACAGGGCGCGGTGGCCGAAGTCAACGCCGCACGTGTCGAAGTGGAAGGGCGCGCGCCGGTGGCGGGCGAGATCAACAAGCGCATGGCCGACCCCGGCGAACTGGTACCGGCCGGCTACCCGGTGTTCACCCTGGTCGACATCGACCGCATGTGGGTGGCGATGAACCTGCGCGAATCGCAGATGCAGGGCCTGAAGGTCGGCAGCAAGCTGCGCGGCAGCGTGCCGGCGCTCGGCCAGGACGGCGAATTCGAGGTCTACTTCATCAACCCGGCCGGCGACTATGCAACCTGGCGTACCACCCGCCAGTCGTCCGGCTACGACGTCCGCAGCTTCGAGGTGCGGGTGCGCCCGGTACGCCGCATCGAGGGCTTCCGCCCCGGCATGAGCGTGCTGTTCGCATGGCCCCAGCACTGAGCCCTGGCCGCGGCGGCTTCGCTGCCAGCTGGCGGCGCGAGCTGCGGTCGCTGCGCGGCAACCGCGCCGACCTGCTGCTGGTCACCCTGCTGCCGCTGCTGATGCTGGCCGTGATGGCGTGGATGTTCACGCCCTCGGTGATGCGCGACATCCCGATCGCCGTGGTCGACCTCGACCACAGCAGTGACAGCCGCCTGCTGCTGCGCATGCTCGATGCCAGCCCCGGCGTGCGCATCGCCAGCCAGCCTGCGGACATGCAGGACGCACGTTCGCAGCTGCGTCGGCTGGATGTGTTCGCCATCGTGCTGGTGCCGCGCGATGTCACCCGGCAGGCGTTGCGTGGGCGCCAGGGCACGGTGTTCGCCTATTACAACGCCACTTACATGACCACCGGACAGTCCGCTGCGCGCGATATCGGCGACGCGGTCTCGGCCTGGAATGCGCGCCTGCTGCGCGAGCGCATCGGCCTGCAGGTCGGCCCGGGCAAGCTGCGTGCCGCGCCGATCGCGGTGCAGTCAGACATCCTCTACAACCCGGCGCGCAGCTACGAACTGTTCCTGCTGCCGCTGATCTTCCCGGCGGTGCTGTCACTGGTACTGGCGCTTGCGGTGGCCGGCAGCCTCGGCCGCGAAATCCGCGACAGCACCCTGCCCGCCTGGCTGGGCCGCACGCCGTGGCCGGCGATTGCCGGCAAGGTCGCGCCGTACATCCTGCTGTTCTCGGTGTATGGCGCACTCGGCATCGGCTACCTCGCCTGGCTGCGCGGCGATGGCGTGGCGGGCAGCGTGCTCATGCTGCTGCTCGCACAACCCTTGTTCTATCTGGCTACCGCCGCCTACGCGCTGTTCTTCGTCGGCGTCACCCGCGACATGGGCACCGCACTGTCTGCGGTCGGCCTCAGTATCGGCACCGCGCTGGCGTTCTCCAGCGCCACCTTCCCGGTGCTGGACGGCCCGTTGTTCACCCGCATCTGGCACCAGCTGCTGCCATTGAGCGCCTACATCAAGCTGCAGACCCAGCAACAGTTCATCGGTTCGCCGCTGCAGGTTTCGGTATGGCCGCTGGCCACGTTGCTGCTGATGTCAGTGGTGGCTGGCGGCATCGGTGGCCTGCGCCTGATTGCCTTCGCGCGCACGCCCGAAGCCGCACAACCGGCAGGAGCCGACGCATGAGCGCACTGTGGCGCAGCCTGCGGCAGACCCTGATGGCGGTGCTGTGCGACCGCTATGCGATCGTGGTGATGGTCGGCGCGGTGATCCTGTATTCGTTCTTCTACCCGGCCGCATACCGCCACCAGGTGGCCGGCAACCTGCCGGTGCTGGTGGTGGATGAAGACCACAGCGCGACCAGCCGCGAACTGCTGCGCAAGCTCGATGCGCTGCGGGTCGCGCGCGTGGTCGGGCAACCGGCCGACATCGACAGCGCACGCCAACAGCTGGAAGCCGGCCACGCCGAAGGCATCGTGCTGATCCCGGCCAACCTGGAGCGCGACATCCTGCGCGGCCATCCTGCCAAGCTGGTGCTGCTCGGCAACGGCGCCTACCTGGGGCGTGCCAGCTGGGTGCTGGGCAGCGTGGCCGATGCACTGGGCGCCTTCGGGCGTGATGCGGTGGTCGGCCAGGCCGCCTTCATGGGCGCACCGCAGGCACCACCGGTCACCCTGGTGCAGCGCCCGCTGTACAACACGCAGGAAGGCTATGGCAGCGCCATCGTGCCCGGCGTGGCCGAGCTGATCGTGCACCAGACGCTGCTGATGGGCATCGGCGTCCTGCTCGGCGGCCGCCGCCTCGCCCTCGGCCGGCGCCTGCGCTTCAACCTGCCGACGCTGGCCGGCATGGCGATGGGCTTCGGCCTGATCGGCCTGTTCGGCTTGTTCTACTACGCCGGTTTCACCGCCTGGGTGCAGGACTATCCGCGCGGCGGCAACCCGCTGGGCCAGCTGCTGGGCGGCACCCTGTTCATCGCCGCCACGGTGGCGTTCGGCCTGTTCGTCGGCAGCTTCTTCCGCACCCGCGAGCGTGCTTTCCAGTACATCATCGCCACCTCGATCCCGCTGTTCTTCCTGGCCAACCTGTCGTGGCCGGCGGTGATGACGCCGCAACCGCTGGTCTGGCTGGCGCAGCTGCTGCCGACCACCTCCGGCATCAACCTGATGGTGCGCCTGAACCAGATGGACGCCAGCCTGGCCGAAGTCAGCCATGAACTGATCACCCTCAGCGCCCTGCTGCTGCTCTACGGTGCCCTCGCCGCCTGGCGCCTCCTCGCAAAAAAGGGGACGGAGGGGATTAAGTCGTAAGCGGCCGGGTTGGGGGATTGCGACTTAATCCCCTCCGTCCCCTTTTCCCATAACGACGAACGCCGGCATGGGGCCGGCGTCCGAGTACTGCAGTGTGGAAGGGGTAACGGGTCGAGCAATCAGCGGTAGACGCGCTCGCAGCGACGTTCGACGACGCGATCACCATTCTTCTGCTGGCTGTTGCCCTGGATCTGGCGACCGGCCGCACCACCGGCGACGGCGCCTGCCACGGTGGCCAGCTTCTTGCCGTTGCCGCCGCCAACCTGATTGCCGAGCAGGCCACCGATCACGGCGCCGGTAGCGGTACCCGTAATGCGGTTGGGATCGCGCGAGTTGCGCTGCACTTCCACGTTCTTGCAGACCACGCGGCTGCCGTCGTTGAACTTGCGTCCCTCATCGCGCGGCCCATACGTCTGCGCGCCGGCCACCGACGAAGCCGCCAGCAGGGTGCCCAGCACAAGCAATCGGGTCGAGGTCTTCATGGCCATCTCCTGAGTTCCGGTATGGCGCAAGTGTCCTCCCGCGGTTGGCAACCGGAAGTGAAATGCGCGTGTCCGCCACCTCATCGGCCATCGCGCGTTCAGGAAGAAAATCCGCGCCCATCACGATCAGCCATCGTGATGGGCGCCGTCTCCCTGCCGGCAATTCAACCCTGCTAGAACTCTTCCCAGCCGCCCGCATTGGCCGCCAGCGTTGGTTCGATGCGTGGCGACAGCGATGCCGGACGGCGCACCGGGGTAACCGTGGCAGCCACTGCGGCCAAGGCCGGGCGTACTGCAGCTGCGGCCGTCACCGCGCCAGTGCGGAACACCGATACCGCCTCGGCCAGCAGGTTGGACTGCTCCTCCATCGAGCGTGCGGCGGCGCTCGCTTCTTCCACCAGGGCAGCGTTCTGCTGGGTGGTCTCGTCCATCTGCACTACCGCCTGGTTCACCTGCTCGATGCCCGAGCTCTGCTCCTGCGAGGCGGCGGAGATGTCGGCCATGATGTCGGTCACCCGCTGCACCGAGGCGACGATCTCGCCCATGGTCGTGCCAGCCTGACGGACCAGCGCCGATCCGTCGGCCACCTTGCCCACCGAATCCTCGATCAGGCCCTTGATCTCCTTGGCCGCACCGGCCGAGCGCTGTGCCAGCGTGCGCACCTCACTGGCCACCACCGCAAAGCCCCTGCCCTGCTCACCGGCACGCGCAGCTTCCACCGCCGCGTTCAAGGCCAGGATGTTGGTCTGGAACGCGATGCCGTCGATGACGCTGATGATCTCGGCGATCTTCTTCGACGAGGCTTCGATGGCCGACATCGTGGTGACCACCTGGCCGACCACCTCGCCGCCCTGCGAGGCGACACCGTGCGCACCAATCGCGAGCTGGTTGGCCTGGCGGGCATGCTCGGCGTTCTGCTTCACGGTGGAGGTCAGCTCCTCCATCGATGCCGCCGTCTCTTCCAGGTTCGCCGCCTGCTGCTCGGTGCGCCGCGACAGATCGGTGTTTCCCGAGGCAATCTCGCCTGCCGCCAGGTTGATGCTGGACGCGCTGGACTGGATGCGGCCGACAATCTGCTTGAGCTGATCGACGGTGGCATTGCAGTCATCACGCATGCGCGCGAACACGCCATGGAAATCACCCTGCATACGCACGGTCAGGTCGCCGCGCGAGATGGCCTGCAGCAGGGTCGAGACCTGCACCAGGTTCTCGTCAGTGGTCTGCATCAGGCGATTGAGCCCGGCCACCATGTCGCGGAAATCATAGGCGAAGCGATCTTCGTCGCCGCGCAGGCTGAAGTCGCCTGCCGCAGCCGCTGTCGCCAACCGGCGGATCTCGCTGTTGATCGCCGACAAGCTGGACTTGGTTTCGTCCATCGCCTGGGTGATCGCCGCCTTCTCGCCGGGCAGAGGGTCCATGTCCACCGACAGATCGCCGCGCGCGTAGTGCTTCATCACCTCGATCAGCCGGTTCTGCACCTGCACGTGCGAGCCGACCAGCGCATTGGTCTCATGCACCATGCGCCCGTAGTCGCCGGGGAAGGCACTCTCGTCCATGCGGTAACTGAGGCTGCCCGCATCGTGCTGGCGCGCCAGCTCGCCCTGCGCCGCCATCACCGACTGCAGCTGCGCCTGCATGCGCTGCATCGACCGGAGCAACTGGGTGACCTCGTCATTGCCGGAGGCATCGACGCTGCTGTCCAGCCGCCCGTTGGCGATGCCATCGGCCAGCTTCACCGCCCCTTCCAGCGGACGGGTCAGGCTGCGGGTGATGGCCCACGCCGCCAGTGAACCCAGTACCAGGCTCAGCACGCCGAACACGATCGACAACGTGCCAGTCCAGGCTTCGGTCGACCGATATTCCTCACGACTCCGTTCGGTCAGCATTTCCTGATGCCGAAGCAGGGCCGAGATGGATTCGTTCCAGGCGGTGGCCAAGCCATGCTCGGCCAGCAGCTCCTTGGCCGCGCCGTCGAAATCACCGGCCTTCATCCGATCGTGTAGATGCTGGGTCGACGTATCGGTGGCCTTGCGTGCCGCGTCGATTTTCGCAACCAGGGTATCGCCGGTGGCATCACGCGGAATCTTGATGTATTTGGCCCAGATGCCGTCGTAGGTCTGCGACAGCTCCTGCGCCTTCTGATAATCCTTGTCGAAATCCTCGCCGCGCTTGATCACCATCAGCCGGCGGTGCATCAACACCGCGTTGTTGGTATCCAGCATGTCGTTCAACAGCCGCATCTTCACCATGTTGACGTCCACCACTTTCTCGAACTGGGCGGACTTCAGGTGATTTCCGTACAGCGCCAGGCCGACGATGGCCACGATGAACAGCAACAGCAGACCGAAACCGGCACCCAGCCGGGAACCCACACGGAGGTTTCGTAAGGCGAGCATCTCAATTCCCTTGATCATGACCGTACGATCGGTTGCGGCTCAGGCAAGGGAAACTTTATGGGTCGATATTACTGAATCGATCCAAAGCATTTAAACTGTGAGCGCAAGCATAAAAATGCAGTTGCGATTAACCGAAAAATAATTTTCAACGATTCATCACAACGCAACGATCGACTGAAACCAGACCGGCTCCGCGCCAAGGCCCCGCTCACGCTGCTGCATAATCTCCAGAGGTTATCTGTAGCGGACAGAACCGTTCCAGACGGGCTACAGACCACACATGACCCTTGTGCTGCACATCGAAGGCGCCTCCATAAACGATATCGCCAGCCTGTATGCGGAGATCAACCGCGTATTCATGGCCAGCGAGCACTGGCAACTTGGACCGAGCCTGGATGCGCTGGACGACCTGTTGCATGGTGGCTATGGCGCGCTGGCCGGGCATGGCCAGGCCAGGGTCATCTGGCGCGACATCGCGCACAGCCGAACGGCCCTGGGCGCGGATGCCACCGGCCGCTGGCTGCAGGCCAAGCTCGACGCACCAGGGCGCTTCAATACGCAAGCCATTGCCCGCCAACTGCAGGCGCTGCAACGGGGCGAGGGCCAGACCTACTTCGAGATCGTCATGCAGATATTCAACAGCCATCCGAACATCACACTCGTACCGGATTGACGGTATCGAACTCCATCCTGCGCATGCCCAGGCATCCGATCGACTCAGCGTGCCCGGCTGGCGAAGTAGCGGCTTGCCGGCTCACGGTACAACAGGAACGCGCAGTACAACGACACGCAGAAGATCGCGCCAAGCGTAAGAAACTCGAATGGGCCAGCGCTTTTCATATCGACCAGCTTCAGCACCATGGTCTCCAGGAACATGATGACGAACAGTGGGCGAACCCATCCCCAGCGCGCGAATATGCCCACCCCGATCACGATGCCCGCCAGTCCGTTGAGCACACCGGCAGTGACCAGCGCAGCATAAGGCAAGGAGTGGTAGAGGCTCATCCGCGCCAGCAATTGGTACTCCGGCACTTTCGGCCCATAGACTTCAAGCATGCCGTAGAGGGCCAAGGCGCCACCCACAATCTGGTAGAGCGCGACGATGTAGAGCGATGGCGGTGCTTCAACGGCGGCCTTGGCCTGCGGGCCTTCATGGGGCGCAGAATGTTGCGTCATCGCTCGCTCCTTGATTGTCGTGCCGCCAGCCTGGCCGCAGACCGGAGGCTACACCCCCGCTGCCGGGCTTGATAGCCCCAACCTTCGGCTGCGACAGCAGGCAGCCGACGCGCGACCCGTTCCACCCGTTACCATGGACGGCCCTGTACCAGCTCCGCTGCCGCCGCCCTCCGGCGCGGCCGGACGCCCCGGATTCACGAGCCCCATGTCAAAAGAAAAGTCCGCCGAACACACCCCGCTGATGAAGCATCACGGGCGCATGCTTTGCATCCGTATGTTTCTGAAAGATATTTTCCGGGACCGCGCCCACTGAGGGCTGGCATTGCTACACTGTCGCTACACGACTCTTGAACCGCGGCGCGGCTCATCGCCTCTTCCTTAGGGTCAAGTCCCGACCTCGCAAGGACTCCCAAGCGGCAATCGCTGGACGCGTTAGGGAACGAACCATTTCCACACTGAGCAGCCGCGTGGGCTGACCGAGATTCTGACAACGGCGCCGCCGCCGTTCGGCCCCTGAGCAGCCCATCTCGACTTCCATCATCGCCCGCCCCTCGCTCTTCATGGCCGAGAAGCGCTGCACGCGCTTTTTCCAGTGACCGAACTGCCGATCTCTTTCAATGCGACTCCAATGACCGAGACTACGGCGGCTTTGGTTAGAATCCGATTCGAAGGGCCGATTGTAGATCGAGCCCTAACGCCAAGAGACAGACGGGCTAGGCAGCCCATACAGGGGAAAACATGGATTTCAGCGTTCCACGAAACCGGCCATTGGCCGAGCTTCTTTCTCAAGCCGGCAGTGAAGATCTGGATGTCCTTGCTGACTTGATCACCGACAACGGCAAGGGGCGGCTCGCGCTCGATTCTGGCATCAAGGCGCTCATCGTTAAGCGAAAGGCCGAAGGGGCCCTTCAGTCGATTGCTGATGTCCTGGAAAAGGAGATCTGCGACTTCGGCGGCAACACCCTGATGAACACCTACAGGTCCTCCGGGGTCGAATACCCGGAGCTAGCTAAAGACGTTGCTAAAAAGCTGGGTAGCAAGATCCCAGAGGGCGCCGACGTCTATGCCCTCGAAGAGTTGGCCCTTGCGGGAGCCATCGGGAAATACTCGCCCGACGATGCAACTGCAGAGGGCGCTGGCGAGACCACGCCGAACTCGGTCATCGACAAGGTGGTGCAACAACTAGTTCAAAACGCAGGGACGGCAACAGGCTTGGCCTCCGCTGGTGGGGTCGCAGGCTTTGCATCCGCTTTGGGCGCTCGTGCAGCATCGTTTGTCGCGGGGCCTGTCGCTGTTGGGGCCGCGGGATACTCACTCTATGAAGCCACAGGCCCAGCATTCCGCATCACAATCCCGGCTGTTCTCCAGATCGCCAAGATTCGTCGCAAGCGGATCGACGCCGATTTCCAACACTATTGTGAGAGGCTGAAAGCATGTCTCTGATCAATGCAGAGCTGGCGCGTGATCTGCCCAAGCTCCAAGACATCCTTGCGCGTGTCGCTTCTGGGGAGCTGAACGTTTTTGGCGGCGTGGTGCGATACGCCGCGGGAACTGGAAAGGGGGGCCAGATCGCCGCGCACCTTGTATTCCCAAGCGACCCGCAGCAGGCCCAGCAGAGCATTTCCCAACTGCAGGCCGCCATGCAACAAAGTATGGGCAATCTTCAGGGCGGCATTGATGTCCTCCAACAGAGCATGGGCTCACTTCAGGCCCTGCAGATGGCAAACCTCGCCATGGCTGGCTTGAACCTGGCGGTCACAACCGCAGGCTTCGTCATTGTTTGTAGAAAGCTCAACAAGATCAGCGGCCAAATCGAGTCCCAGTCCGCTGGCATAGCCCAGACACTTCAGCTGGTGAGCGAGGCCCACGAGCGTAGCTTGCTGATGGATGAGGCGAGGTTCCGCGGCCTGGTCCTGGCTTGCCAACAGCACTTTGAGGAAGGCGACACGGAGCTCCTCAAGCACAAGATCCAAGATTTCCACGAGCAATACCAGTTCACCAAGCTGGTGTTGCAGCGCCACGCAGTTAAGGCAGCAAGCAACAACGAAGCTCGCTTGATTGATATCCAGGTTCTCCAAGACCGCCTAGTGAACCTTGGCCTGTTCCTCTCCCATATCCAGACCAAGGTGGGAGCCCGCGAGCGCGGGCAAGAAACCCTTCGGAACCTTGCGCAGGATCTGGAGGAACTCAACGGGAGCCGCGTGCAGGCCTTGACCTCGGATCGCCAGTTCGCTTTCAGCATCACCGAAGATCAGCTGAGCAAGGTGACTTCTTTCATCCAACAGGGGCAGCAAGCCATCCCTGCCCTTACCTACCAGGCCGACCTTCTCGCCCTCGAACACTTCGATGTCGACGCTGTGAACGAAGCGGCGACGACAGGAGAGATCGTGGTGATTGCGGCGTAGTCACCTGGATTGACTTTTATTTGATGCGTGCTATTAACTAATGAGGCATGCTTTCTTACCTCCCCATGCCTCATTAAGCCCCCACCCCCGGATGACTCGGGGGCTTTTTATTTTTTTCGCCTTGCGCTTTCCATACAATCCACTATCCCTGAATGCATCCAACGATCTTTCTGGGAGGAAAGCATGCAGTCCCGATTTACCATCACCGCCATCCTGGCTTGCCTGGCCTTGGCCGGGTGTTCGACCGTTCAACCCAAACCCAAGCCCAGCACCCCTTGGATCTACCAAACCCCTAAGCCGCACGGCGCCATTTACCGGTTCTTCCATCCGAAAAGTGAAAGGATGTGGAAAGGGGTTTCCCCAGCGCTGCGGGAAAAGGTTGAAGCCGTCCAAGCTCAACTCGCAGCAGAGGGCTACGACGTCCGCCCGGTCGAGGGCTACCGTTCGCCAGAGCGGCAAGCTGCGCTACTCGCTTCAGCTTCTAATGTCACGACGGTTGGTGCCTACAGTAGTTGCCACAACTTCGGCCTCGCATTGGATGCCGCCGTTTTCGTCAATGGCGAGCCGAGCTGGAACCTGGACGATGCCTATGTAATGGCCGGCTATCAACGCTTTGGCGAGCTGGCGGAGATCGTGGGGCTGAACTGGGGCGGCCGGTGGACCAACCCGAAAGACTATCCCCACGTCGAACTGAAAGCCGAGTGCGGCCAGGCCAAGTGGGCCTACCGGCAGGGACGCAAGCCGGGCGCGTTTCCTCCAGTGACCGGGACACCCTCTTCTGAAGTGCTGGCCCGGGCGCTGGCTCCGGCCTGGTGTCCTGCTGGCATGGAAACGGAGTGTCTGGCGTGGGGCAATGAAAACCGGATGGCCTGGAACTGGACGCTCCCGCGTCGGGTTTGTTTTGCGACCTTTCCTAACACATTGAAAAAGATCGGATGATCGCCTTGCGGAAATGAAATCGCCTGCTATGGATGAAGTATCAATCCATACTCGGAGGGTTTTCATGGCTTCGCTTCGCATTTCGATTTTGACGGCTTTGATGGGGGGCGCGTTGTTTTCCTCACCATCGTTTGCTCAAACCGCCACGGGGACCGGGGCCACGGCTTCGGACCCCAACTCGACGGCGACCGGGGAATACGCCCAAGCCTTAGCCCCGAATGCCACTGCAACGGGGGCCTATGCCAATGCCTCCGGGAACGGGGCCGTCGCCACCGGTGTTCAAGCCAACGCCTCTGCAGACAACGCAGTGGCGTCGGGCACGAATGCCCAAGCGTCCGGCGCGAACTCCATTGCGATGGGCCAAGCCGCGAATGCCACGGCGGTGAACGCCGTTGCGGTAGGCACGCTGAGCTACGCCGGGGGCGAAGCGGCCATGGCCCTAGGAGCGCAATCCGCGGCTACCGGCGTCCATTCCTTGGCGGCTGGTGTCCAGTCACAAGCCAGCGGGGACCTCTCGTTGTCGCTGGGCTACTTCAGCCGGTCGCGAGGCAACTCGTCGTTGGCTCAGGGCACCTTGGCAGAAGCCAACGCGGATCATGCAGTCGCCATTGGCTCCTCCACGGTCGCCGACGCGCGCCAGTCTGTCGCACTGGGCGCCGGGGCAGAAGCACGAGCGCAAGATTGCGTCGCCCTGGGCTCCCATAGCCGATGCTGGGCCAGCGACGAAGTCAGCGTGGGATCCACTTCTGAGGACGGAGGCCAGAGCACCCGCCGAATCACCAACGTCCGCGCCGGCACCTCGGACACCGACGTCGCAAACCTCGGACAGGTCCGTCAGGCGGCCCAAGCGCTGGGCGGCGGTGCCACGTTCGTCAACGGCAACTTTGTCGCGCCCATCTTTCAGTTCCGTAGTGGAGCCACCTACAACACTGTCGAGGCCGCTATGGATGATCTTGATGGTCGCTTGACTGTCCAAGAGCAGAATCCAGGCGGTGGCTCGGGCACGCCAGGCCCGCGTGGCGCAGATGGGTTGAGCGCTTACGAGGTGGCGTTGGCCAACGGCTTCCAAGGCAATGAACAAGTTTGGCTGGCAAGCCTGAAAGGGGAGCCAGGGGAACAAGGGCCTGCCGGCAACGATGGGGTGGATGGAACCGCCGGCAACGGCACGGGCGGCTCGACCGTCACGGCGGGCACCAACACCACCGTGACCGACAACGCCGATGGCACCCAGACCGTGGGCGTGGCGGACAACGTTCAGCTCTCCCAGAGCGGTTCGGTGAGCGCTGGATCGGTCACCATGAGCAGTTCGGGCTTCACCGTGGCCAACGGGGCGTCAGTGACCACCGCAGGCGTCAACGCGGGCAACCAGCGCGTGACCAACGTGGCTCCGGGGCGCATCGAGCGCGATTCGACGGATGCTGTGAACGGTTCGCAGATCTACGAAATGCAGCAGGTGTGGAATGACCGCTGGGTCGATACGGACCGCCGTTTGCGGCACCAGGATCGCCGGATCAACGGTTTGAGCGCCCAACTGGGAGCGATGAGCCAGATGGCCACCGCTGCGGCGCAGAACGGGGGCACGGCCGTTGGCCAGGTGAACCTGAACGTGGGCGTGGGATTCTCGGGGGGCAGTGCTGCAATGGCCGTGGGCTGGGGTGCTCGGGTGTCTGAGCGCACCAGTATTTCTGCTGGCCTGTCCTTTGGCTCTGGCAACAAGCCGGTGGCCGGCTTCGGGTTGAGCATCAACTTGGGGCGCTAAACGATTGCGTGGTGGAAAAGGAGGTGATCGTATCTCGGCAAGGGCCCTTCGGGGCCCTTGTTCGTGCCATGGCTTGACGAATCGGTTCTTTCTTTTATGGGTATGTAGGTATACCCATCGATGGAGGACCCTTGAACTGGAAACGCAATCAGAAATACCTGCCCCGCCCACGCCATCTCTACGGGTTGTTCTTTGACAACGGGTGCTGCTACGTGGGGCAGACCGTCGATTTAAAGCAACGCGAGCAGCAGCACCGCAGTGCTCGTGGGGGCTGGCAGGGACGCCGATTCTCGTTCGTCCCGCTGTCGAGCATGACGGGCACCCAGGCCGATGCTGAGGCTCACGAATACGCGTGGCGCTACAAGGCCTTTCAGCATGGCTGGCGAATCTATAGCAAGCCGCCTGGCCTCATCATCCGCAATCCGCGTCGCCGCACCACGGGTTACATAAAGTCCTTGGCTGCCGGCTACACCTGGCCCGGTGCTGCACCCACGCCGGCTCGGGGAGTGGGCGGGAGTCCGGGGTGGATTGTGTTCAAGTGGTGGTTTATCTACCCCGGGATCCTCTGCCTGGTCCTGCTCGCACTGGGCCTGGGTCGTTGAGCCGACAACTCAAATGAGAACGGATCGTATCGCCTAAAACGCGCCTAAGGAAATGGGTTGCGCGCCTATGAACCGTGCCCTACATATACTGCCCTCAGGGACAACATGGGGGCTTCAATGACACTGCAACATGGATGGCAGGCTTGCCGAAACTGCCACGCTTCCGACAGCGATTTGCGCGTTGAGGGGCGATGGCATCTCCGCGCCAATCCCGGCTATTGGGGCACCAGCGAACCCAAGGTCTTGGTGCTGGGGTTCTCCAAGGGCGCCACCCAGATCTCCGCGTCTCAATCCGGCAGCTTTGATGGGGTCGCCTTCGCCCGCATGCGCCCTCGCTTGCGCCAGGTGCTCGATGCGCTGGGCATCGACCTGGGAACGGAAACGGTTGACCAAGCGCTCTCGGCGTCGAGCCGTTGGCTGGGTGCGGCTTCCCTGATTCGCTGTGGCCTCTCGTTGGACATCGACGGCAAGCTGACCACCAGCGGCACCATCATGCCCAAGGCGGTCTCCGCGGCATTCACCCGGCAAGTCATGCGCTCCTGCGTGGAGCAGCACTTGAGCCCGCTGCCTGCCAGCGTCGAAAGGGTCGTGATGCTCGGGACCACGGATGCCTACATCAAGGGCGTCAAAGCCCTGATGCGCAACCAGTTCGCCGACTACCAGGACATCAACGAGGTGGCCTTCACTGCGCAGGGCCGAGTCTGGGTCTTCGCCGCGCATCCGAGCCCCTCCAACGCTGAGTTCAAGCACTGGCTGGGCGGGGACATGGGTTCGACGTCGGGGCGAAAGCTGCAGCTGGCAGTCCAAGCCCTTGGTTCAAGGCCCGTGGCGCCTACTGCACTCGCATCGGTCATTGCCGTCGCCAAGGCCGCTCGCCCCGCCGCCTCTTCGACTCCCCCCCCAGCACCAGTTTCCAAGGACCGCGTTCCGATGACCAGCACCACCGATGACCGCTTTGCCCAGACCTTCCACCTGGTTCGCGGTGATGGGAAGAAAGTCGTCCCCGTCATGATGAAGAACAAGGACACGGGACGCGTGGCTTTCCGCTTGGCAAAGCAAGGGAACACCAAGGACGTTACGCTTGAGATCACCGACGAGGCAGACCTCCTTCGCAAGTGCGAAAGCGGCCTCTACCAAGTCCGGGTGCAACCACTGGACAAATCGTCCCCTCCAAGCTTTGTCCGCCCGCAGCTCAAGCACCGCATCGTGAAAGGCCGCGCCTGACGGCTACTGCCCAAAGCCCTGCCGCTGGCGGGGCTGTTGGGTCGGCCACTGGACTCTGGGCGTCGGTTGTAGAGCCTTCTGGCGCCGAGCCTGCTTGAACACTTCCAGCAGTTGGCGGGCCTTGCGCTCCGCTTCGCTTATTTTGGCTTGGGCCACCCTCTCCTGTTTCTGTTCCTGGCGTTCCTTTAGCAGCGCGTCGAGCTTGCCTTGGATGCCCGTTCGCTGAGAGGCTGGACGTTGAGTGGTGGGACGTGCAGCTGCCCCAGGGGGCTGGACAACCGGCCGTTGCGGATCGTCTTTCAGTCCCGCGTCCAGCACGGTCTCTTTGAGGCGTTCCAGCCCCAGACGTTCGTTCAACCGCTCCACGTCATCGGACGTCGCATACATGCGGTAGGAACCCTTCGTGAGTCGGGTGTAGGCCACCAGGGCGCTGTGGGCGTCGAGCATGCCCAGGTTCGCCAGGTGGTAGACCTCCCGCTTGCCTTGGCCCTGGCTCTTGTGAACCGTCCCGGCATAGGAATGCGTCAGTGCTTTCATTTCAAAGCTGTTGAACGTCAATCGCCGGCCATCGGCCTTGGTCTCCGAGCGAATGGAAACGCTGATGTCGTAGCCGCCCGCCCTTGAGGGCTTGATGTTCTCCACCACGGCCTGCGTGCCATTGATGACCCCCAGGTCCTTGTTCTTCGCGGTGAAGACGATCTGATCGCCTTTCGACAAGGCCAAGTCGAACTTGCGCCCCTTGTCCCGGGCCTCGATCACCACCTCTTCCTGGTCCAGCTTTCCACGCTCTTTCAACCCAGCCCGGATGCCCGCATTGAGCGCGGCCACGTCTGCACGGGTGTGGGCGATGACCAACTTCTCCTGCATCGGGGTTGGGTCTTCGAAGTATTCGTGCAGCAAGCGCTCGCGGGCGTCCTTCTCCGTGGCCGTTTCGCGGATGGTGTCGAGCAACCGGGCCTTGATTTCGTTGCCCTTGTCGAGGGTCTGCGCCCGGGAACGGCTGGCCTTTTTCAGATCGATGATCTGGCCGCTTTCGTCCGTGGCGTAGAACGACAACGCGGTTTCTCGGTCTTCCTGTTTGCCCTGGCGTCGGATCTCCGTGAGTTTGGCATCACCCACCGCGCTCTTGGTCAACTGAAAGCCGGACCCAGCTCCGATGGGCTGAAGCTGTTCCACGTCGCCCTGCATGATGACCTTCGCCCCCGCCTTGGCGGCGTAGCTGAAAAGCTTGTGGGTGTTGCGCGCATCGACCATGCCTGCCTCATCCACCACAATGACGTCCGTCTTGCGGAACTGCATCTTTCTTTTGTCCAGGTCATGGAGCATCTGCGCCATGCTCACGCTGGACATGCCGCTTTCCGCCTCCAGCTTCTCGGCCGCGGCGTTGGAAACGCAGACGCCCAGCAACTCGAATCCTTGGGTTGCGTAAGCTGCCCGAAAACACTCACTGATCGTCGTTTTACCGGTTCCGGCGAGCCCAGAAAGATTGACCACGCCCCCGCTGCCCTGGGTGATGTGGTCCAACGCGTGGCGCTGCTCCTGGGAGAGTTGAAGGCCCTTGGCCTTCTCGTAGTCTTTCACCACCCGGTCCACGTCGGCCTGGGGCACGTGGTGATGGGTTTCCTTGGCTCGCTCAATCGCGAAGGCCACCACCTCCTGCTCGATCTGGAGCATCCACGGGGCGCAGTAGCGCTCCTGGGTATGCCGCCTTGCCAGCGAGTCGCCCTTGTCGTCGTCGTGCAGGCGCATGGGGTTGACCAGCACCAGGCCGTGCTCCTTCTTGAACGCTTCAACCAAGCCGTAGAGCTCTGGCACGGTCACGCTGCCGGAGTATTCCTGGCCCAAGACCTCCAAGAGGTTGTGGTCGCAGAAGATGGCGTCGGTCTCATGGAGCCGCTCCAGCAGTTCTGCCGGGGATTTTTGCTCCATTTCGTGCGCGTTGCCCTTGGCCTGCTTCAGGCTTTCCGTGGATACGTCGAAGCCTTTCAGCGTGTCCTGCCAGTGCGCGATGAGCTCCTGATAAGGCGGCTCGTCCTTGTCTTTGCGCGTGGCCAACGTGGCCTGCTGATTAGACACGTTGTGCTTGGCCGCGTAAGCGAGGATTTCCTTGCGGCGGTTGCCATAGCGATCCGTCACCTCCTCGTCCAGGCCCGCGATCCGCGCGTAGACGCGCCCGGTTTCCTGGCCGTCGTCGTCCAGTTCACGGATGCGGTCCACCCCATAGCCCAGCGCCTTCATGCCCTGGTAGAGCTCGGTCTTGTAGACCTCATCCATGGCTTTGCGGTAGCGGTAGATTTCTTCAGCAGAGAGGCTGGCCTCTTTGCCGTCGTTGCCCAAGGAAAGGTTGTAGAGCAGGTTGTGGGTGTGGAGGTTCGGGCCCATCTCCCCGGTCGCTTCGTCGGCTCGGGCGGCGTAGTGGTGGTGGGAGCTCCAGATCAAGCCCCCCTCCCCTACCCCAATGACGTCTTTCCCGGCCTTGTTGCGCCGGGTTTCGGACATGGCTTCGAAGGCTTCCATCGCCCGCTGGACCGCGTTGCGGTGCGCGGCATGGATGGCCTCTTGCTCTGCCGGATCGGACGCCAGTGCAAACGCCACGGAGATATCCAGCGGTGCGCTGATTGTCAGGTCAAAGCCGATGCGATGCCCACCGGCCAGATACGTGACCACCTTGCCGTCTTTGTCGCGCAACGGGGCCTTGCCGGTCTTATCAAAGCGGACTTTGACCTGTCCGCGATCCCCGGCTCCGTGGCATAGCGCTCGACCGGTCTTGGGGTCAAATCCATCCGTCAGCGGAATCATCAGCTCTTCCGTGGCGCGGACGCCTGCCAGACCCAGGTGCTGGGCCAAGCCGCCGAAGAACTTCGATTGCGCCTCTTTGCTCGGCGCGGAGCGGCTGTAGTAACCCACGGCCATGCTTGCCTGCTCGGCTTCTTCAGAGAGCTTTTCCTGGGCCAAGAGGTAGTAAATCGACGCAGAACCACCCTTGGTTCCCCCGGCGTTTCGCTTCAGCAGTGTGGTGTTGATCATGAGTTCTCCAGGTCCTGGCTATCCCTTCAGATCTACCAAAACCCTGCGACTCCACAACCCCACTACTTGCGGAAGATGGCTTCCAGCTCGTCGTCTGAAACGGCGCGGAGCTTCGGCGGCGTGGCACCGCGTTTTTGCAGCTCCGCGGCGGCCTGGTCGGCGGTCATCTTCAACACGCGCTGGACCTCTGCGGCGCTCTGCGCGTCACTCTGTGGCATGGGTTTTTGCTCCACTGGGCGAGCGCCCTGCTTCGTCCACCTCGCCCGCTTCTGCCCCTCTCGAACCTTCGGATAACTCACACCCGGCCAGTCCAGCAACAACAAATCGCCCGTGGTCTGCACGATGGCCCGGATGCCCCAACGTTCTTTGCCGTAAGCCTTCCCTTTGCGGAAGCCCAGATCGTCCGTGAGGCGCCCTGGCGGAACAACGGATTTCGACTCCTCGTGGACGGTCGCCTTGTCGTCATGCGTGCGCCAAGCCACGGTGCGCTTGCCCAGGTTCCGGGAGATTCTCTCCCGGGTCTCGCCCACCTGGAGCTGACACACGATGTGTGTGCCGACCAACCCAGAAAACGCCTGAGCCGTCTTGTCACCGTAGACCTTCTCGACTTGGCTCCAGTCCTGCACGGCCATGCAGGCCACCACGCCTTTCGACCTGCCCAGGGCCAGCAACGGCTCGATGTTGAGCTTGCCGGCGGAAGTGAGCTCATCGAAGAAGAACCCCAGGAATCGCCCGGCTTCGTCATCTGGCAGCGAGGGGCCGATGATTTCCGGCACCGCGCAGTTGATCATGGCGGAGATGTAGGCCTTGGTTAGCACCTCGTCTGGGCCCGATTGAACGATGACCTGCTTCCGACCCTCATAGGAATCTTTGATCCAGTCGAGCATCGAGAACATGCGGTCCGGCTTGCGCTCCGGCCACGCCAAGGCCAGGCGCTCGATGACCGCGGTGCCGTTGGCGAGCACGGCCATGCAGCTCGATGTGGTGTTGCTGTCGGGATTGGAGATGAGCGCGGCGGCGCGGGGATAGTGGATTGAAAGCGCTTGGGACATGGGTCCGGCTGGGCGGGCAACCAACGCGGCCAACTCTGCCCACCCCCAGCTCTTGCCCTTCGTGGCCTGGAGTTCGCGCACGCACCCTTCCAGCAAGGCTTGCGCCGCAGACGCCCAGAATGCGCCGCTGCCCTCCTCCGGGGGGATGATGCTTTGGGACAACGCGGCGGCCTGGGTTTGCGTCGCCACGTCACGGCCCACGTCCCAGATCCAACTGCGTTTGTCGAAGGGGCAGACGATGACCGGGTGCTTAAAAATGGACGTAAAGTCCCCTTTGATGTCGTAGATGAAACTTTTCTTTTTGAGACGGACCGTTTGCTCCAGCAGGTGCTTGAGGATGACGCTCTTACCGCTGCCCACGCTGCCGTAGATGAACATGTGCCGGGCCAGCAGCTTCTTGCTTGCGATCCAGTCGGGATGCAGCGACAAGGCATGCAGCTCGTCTTCCTGCTCTTTCTTCGTGAGCGAACGACGCCGGGCTTCAGTCAGGGCCTCTTTCCCCTGTAGCAGTTGAGCGCCGGACACATGCCAGGTATTTGAGCGCGGGATTAACCCCCGACGCGTCACCCAAGCCGACGCCCACCCGGCCAAGCAAGCGGCGACGCCGACCCGTGCCAACGTGCCAAACGTGGCCTGCTCCTTGGCCACCTCCCAGAATGCGGCGGCAGGCTCTCGGAATGAGATCGTGCCGGTGGCAAGGTTGCCCAGCGCTGCCAGGCTGCCAGTGAGGGCCTGGTTGAAGTTCATGAGCGTGTGACTGCTGGGCACCTGCCAGCCCAACCAAAGCGCTGCTGGGAAGACCAGACCAGCCACACACGCCCCAGACAGCAGGGCCCGGGGCCAATAGCGGACGGCCCGACTTGGTTCGATGCTCGACGGGACCGTCCAGCTCCAGCAGTCATAAATCGTGGACTTGCTCACGTGCCTTCTCCCGGTGAGCGTCGCCCGGCTTGCGCCCCTCCCGATCCAACTGCCCCGGGTCCGCGCCTGCGGCCATGAGCTCCAGGCAAACGCGGGCCTGCTTCCATTGCGCAGCGAGATGCAGTGGGGCCTGGCCGAAGTGATTCACCTGCGAGGGATCAGCTTGGACTTCCAGAAGCCGGCGGACGATGACGTGACTTTCGGAACGCACGGCTTGGTGAAGCGGACGGTCGCCCATCGCGTCGGGCTGGTTAGGGTCAGCCCCCAGGTGCAGCGCTGCGTCCACCACCTCGGGCGCGTTCAACGAAATGCCTTCTTCCAGCCACGTTTGCGAAGGGACGTTGAACGTCAGCTCGGGATGGAACGCGTGCGCGGACGCCAGAAGTTCCGCCACATGGAAGCGGGCGAGTTGGGGTCCGTGGGCGTCGATGAGCTTCAGTTCCAATGCTTCCGCTTGCTCAGGCGTAGCTCCGTAACGCTCCATCAGTCCTGCCGGGTAGTTTTGGACCGAGCGCTGCATGCCCAGCGCGACGTAGGTCTGGGCCACCCGGTGGCCTTCAGCCATGCTCAACGTCGTCTGCCCATTGGGTGCCGTGAGCGCGGGGTCGGCTCCATGCTCCAGCAACCGACGAACGATGGCCCCCTCGCCCTGGCGCGCGGCCAGGTGGATGGGCATCAATCCTCGGGCATTGGGGCAGTTCGGATCGGCGCCCATCGCCAGGCAAGCATTGACCGCGGCCAAGTTGCCCAGGGTGCTGTTTTCGCAAAGCCAGGTCTGAAACGGTGCGCCGTAGAGCCCCGGGTGTTCGCAGTGCTGGTGCGCGGCGGCGATGACCTCGCTTCCGTGCATCGTGGAGAGCGTTCCGCCCAGGGTTTGGATGAGGTGTTGCTCGGTGGCCTTGGCCTGCTCTTCCGGGACCTCGTAGCGCTGGAGAAGTCCGGCGATGTCCAGTTGGGGAAGCGCCGGGGCCTCCTGCGGCAACTCGGGCTGGGCACGCAGGAGCTGGAGCTGGTCAGCGGCGGCTCGGTTGGCTTGGACTTCTGCGATGGATTGCTGGAGCTGGGCCAGCAGGCCGGCGCGCTCGTCGCTGGGGAGGTTGAGGTAAGCCGGAGCAAGCCGGGTGTGGCCCAACACGCCCGCGTGGATTGTGACGTCCAGTTGCGAGGGGGTGATGCCGGGCTCGACGTGAACCTTGGTTCCTCCAGCTCGGTTGCCCAGCTCCAGGGAAATGCGGTTGGAGAAACGGCTGGGGGTCAGCACCCAGTCAAAACCCGCGTCGGTCTGGGTGTCCAACCCGAAAACCTGGGCCTCTCGGCAGAACCGCGTGGCCAGGTCCAACACTTCCCGCGCATCGGCGGCAGCGGCGGCCTCGTGATGCTTCCCGTAGAACTGGGCCAGCGTCAGGGGGTGGAGGATGGGATGAAGCAACGGCTCGTGGGGACGATTCAAGAAATCGCCCCCACCTGGGTTGCCTGCTGGGTTGTCGTGTTGGGGTTCCATCCCCTTTGCATACCGTCTTTTTCGGTTTTGGCAATCAGCAAGCGATCTTGAGGATGAAAGCCGCGCCAACCAAAACCCCGGTTTGTAGGAAAAGCGAAACGGTGTGCAGATCCATCTGCTCCAAATCCCCCCTCAACCAGGCCATCAAGCCAGCAACCCTGCCACGTTGGCGGCCACGTAGCTCACCACCGAAAACGAAAGCAAGGTGATCAGCAGGTTCCCCACGTTGTCCACGGCGAACTCGTAAGCATCGGCAAAAATATACATAAGGGCCTCCCCCGGTTGTGTTTGACTGATTACAGTCAACCACATCCCATAAAACTGGCAACCCTAAAAATCTCGATTGATCGACACTTTTGATGTTTAGTCAAACCTTTTTTCTCTCTTCCCCAGATGATCAACCCCCACCCCGCTTCTTGCTTTGAGCCGCTTTTTCCGTTTGCTTTTATGGGTAGATCGATCCACTCACAAACAAGGGAACGTGCCCAACAAAAAGGGCCCCGAAGGGCCCTGGATGCGACACGGGGAATGGACCGTCATTGACGGTAGATGTTCTTCTGGACTTGGGCCTCGTGCTTGTCCCAGTCGAAGCCCGCCTCATAGCCCTTCATGAAGTCCGCTTCCTTCTTCGCGCTGGCGGCGTAGTGCGCGTAGCCCAACTTACCAGGCCCCATGGTTTGCTGCCGCTGGGCCGCAGTCAGCATGGGGATGTTTTCCTCCAAGGATTGCCCTCCGTCCTTCTGCTGGCGCTTCTGTCGCCATTCGTCCACGGTGCTGAACACCACTTGGGCGTGCTTGTCTTTGGGCGCGTCTTCAGCGCGCTGCTGCACCTGTGCGTGCAACCGCTCACGCGCGTCGGTGATCTCGTCGGGCTTGGCTTGCTTGGCCCAGTCCAACACGGCTTGTTGCTTCTCCTGGATATCGGCCTGGTCCTTCGCCAGAGACTGGTCGAAGGCTGCTTTCTTCTGCGGTTGGTGGTCGTTTGGACGCTCTCCGGCCAGCTTGGCTCGCCGTTTATCGCGAGCGCCCAGCAGGTCGTTCAAGGCATCGAGGTGGGTATTGCTCATAAAGTCCTCCTTCAAGGAAATGGGTGGTTGGGTCAGCATTGATCGATTTTGGAAAAGGGCAAGGGTTGCCTTGCCCTTTTGGGGCTCAGTCGTTGGGCATCATCTCGGCCAAGTCCGTGCGGCTCACGCCTGCCCGGCAGAGCGAGACAATCGCATTGCCACGTGCAGCGGTCAGGGCCGGGTATTCCTCTTCCAGGAAGAGCGGCAGGACCTCCCGCTTGCCCCCTGTGGGCATGTCGATGTCCCGTGCCAGCTCCTCTTGGCCCACCGTGTCTTCAGCCCCGACGCGCCATTTGCGCCCCGTCGCCGGATCCACGCGAAGCGCGCTCAAGCGGCCTGCGCCCTGCATCAGCATTTGCTCGTAGGCCGCTGCGTAGGGGTGGTTCGGATCGTTGAGAACGCTGTGGCGGAAGTTGGTCAAGCCACCCGAGAAATCGATGCCACGCGTCGGCTCCTTGAAGGTGGTCAACTGAGCCTTGCCCAGCCGCTTCATCAAGTAGTTGCGTGTGACAAACGAGTGGTTGAGCGCGATGACCGATTGCATGGTGTTGGCCAGCAAATCGGCTTCGTTCTCCGACCCGTAGGTGTTGATAAGGCTGTCGTGGCCCTGCACCGCGATCACCGGCATCAACCCCAGGCTTCGGGAGGTGCTGAAGAGCAGCACGTCGTCCGAAGTCAGCAGCAAATGCGCCTCGTCCATCATCAGCAGCACGTCGGTTTGGCCCGGCAGCATTTCGCGCCACTTGTCGCCGTGCGCCCCGCGTGCCCGAATGCCGTTCATGACACGCTGCTTGAGCAACCGCTGCATCATGTCGCCCGCTTCGCCGAACTGGGTGGGGGGCAGGAACAAGCCCACGAACTTCCCGTAAAGCGCCTGAGAGACGTCCACTTCCCCACGTTCGACGGAATGCCACGGGATGTCATCTGCCGTCCGGAGCTTTTCACCCCGAAGCAGTTTTTCGATGAGCCCCCGCGAGTTCAACGTGAAGGACTGGCGCTGCTCTTTATGCATTGCAGGAACGCCCAGCAATGCCCATTCCAGCGAGCTTTGCAGCTGGGACATGGGACGCAGCAAGTCGGGATGGACGGTCTCGGACCGGGTGGCCAAGCGGTTGTGGTAGTCCCGGGAGTAGGCGGCATAGGCCTCCCGCTCTTCGTCAGTGCTAGACGTATCCGGGCGCTCCAACCCCAACCAGTTCACCAACTCCAGCACGCGAGCGCTGGCAATCTCCCCGCCACGCGGCGTCGGCACCACCTGCTCAACCATCGCCAACAGCTTGGCATGGTGGAATGGGGTGTAGAACCAGTTCCGGGAAGCCTCCGCCACAATCGCGTAAGTGCCCATTTGCTCTTCCACGCGAGCCAGCGCCGCTTCCAGGTCTTCCAACCCCAAGCCACGCTTCTCCAACTCCTCCCGCTCCAGCAGCATAATCAACCGGGCGTGCTCCAACCCTTCCAGCTTGGCGATGCAGAAGTCTCGGTAGGCCTGCTCGTGCTCGCATGCGGCCTTCAGGATGATGCCGGTGTGGAAGAGGAACGCGTCGCCGCCGTCGCTCCAGAGCTTGGACTTCTCATCGACCTTGCCACCGGTCGCGCCGCGAAGGGCCTTGGTGATTTGGTCGGGCTCCAGGCCCTCGTAGGGGGCCACCGACATGCCTGCGCGCACGACGATATCAAACGCGTCCTTGCCCAAATCGGAGATGATCGCGCCGTCCTTCGCGTCGAGGATGAGTGCTCCCCCCCCGCTGCGCTTCGCATCAAGAACGGTCTCGCCCGCGGCGCTCCCCTTCAGTTCATTCCGCAGTCCTACGGCCAATGCGGACTCGCGATAGCGACGGGCCAACGGCCGCAGCACGCTGAAGGACTTGCCGGAACCGATACGCCCGTAGACGATCAGGCCTTGGGTCAGGTCGCGCCAGGACAGCATCATCACCGTGCCCTTGTCCGGCGCAAAGCCATGGCCGCGGTCGTTCAGGTGACCAGACGCTCGACCCACCTTCAAAAGCGGGGTGTTGTCGCGCAACGCTTCGGCAGCCTGCTGCTCGCGGGCCTTCACGTGGGACTTGGACAGGGCACCCTGGGTCGCCAGGTTGTTATCCATGTTCTGCAGGTAGAGGCGAGCGGCCGTTTGAACGAAGTTGCCTTCCGTGAACTGCAAGGCATACATGGCCGCGATCACAAACGCCACGGCCACGCCCATCCCGTCCGGGAGAAGGGAGCCAATCCCCACCAGGGCCAAGATCACCACCATCCACTTCATCATCTGAATGAAGCGCTCGGCGGTTCCGCCCAGCACACCCCGGTGGGGATGCGAGGCCGCACTCAGGAAGGCCGCGAACAACAGCAGGCCAGGAATGGTCAAGATCAGAAGAACGATGCCCGCCATTTTGGCAAAGCCCGCGGCGACCGCCATCATCTCCGCTAACTTGCTCATGGGGTCAGCCGCTGTTTGCTGGACCTGCTCGATGCTGGCGGCGTCCACATGGAGCGCGGACGACAACGCCGCCGAGGCGGTTGCAATCAGCACGGGCAGCACCATCAGGGCCAGGCCCTTGAAGGCTTCCTTCATCCCTTCCGCTTGCTTCAACGCAACAAAGTAAGGAATCGCGGCCAGCAGCACCACGTAACTAAAAGCGCCAATGAGCGAGCCCAAGAAGTATTGAACCGCACCGATCAGCGGGAAGGCCAGATACATCAGCGAGGTTGCAGTGCTGTCGCCGCCCAGCGCCATGTCGTCCCCCAGCACGAAGCCTTCGGCACGACGTCCTTCCTTGGTGATGATCATGCGGGCCTGGGTGTTGCGCAGATCCTCCGGAACCTTCGGCCACCACGGATGGAACCGATCCAGATCCAGTTCTTCGGGCACAACCAGTGCCATCTCTTTCTCGTCGAAAACCGCGCCCGCTTGGACCGCCATATCTACATCCTCTGGGGGAACGTCCAGCACGCGGCTCTTCACGCGGTCGCTCACGTCAAAGCGCCCGACCAAGTTTTCGTAGCGGTCATTGCCGTCCAGAATGATTTGCTCCAGCGTGCTCGACGCTTGATCGTCCTTCTTGAACAGCTTGCGGCCAATACCGACCGTCCAATCCATCAGCGATAGCAACATGCTCAGTGCCTCCCGTTGTTGTTGTTGTTGGTTTGAGATAGCGCCTGACACGCCACGATTTCCTGAGGCGTGATGGTGCCGCTCGTCCATTTCTTTTTGCACTCGTTCAACGACAACGAGGGCGCGAGTTGGATCGCCGCCGGCGAAGGGCGTGTTCCTTTCACTTTGTTGACGACCAATGCCCCAAAGCAAAGGGCCACGCACGCGGCGGAGGTGACAAGAAAGCCGGCTTTGGACACATGTTTTTCGCTGGCGTGCCGAACCTGGCTGGCGCGCAGGGCGTCCATCCTCCAGGCATCAAAGTCCTCATCGTTTGCCACCGGCATCTTCCGGTCCGCCCGCAGGTAGTAATACGAGGTCAGAACGTTTTCCCTGCAATCGGAGAGCCCAAAGCTTTCTGGGTTACCAATGAAGAAGCGCCCATGCAGGTTGAGCCACTTCGATCCGAAGTGGAGCTTTCCGGGCTTTCGATACTGCGTAAACAACCACCCAAACATTTTTCCTCCCATCTTTCATGGATACACATTCTTTCTAGCAAGGCTTTCGATAAGCGCAAGCTCTTCACTTGATCTTTTTTGCCCAAGCGTCGATATCGCTGTTGGCTTGGTCCTGCCAATCGTTTTTCGGCTCGGGTTTAGCAACAGTTTTCGGGACCGGCTTAGGCTTGGGTTTCGCCACGGGCTTTGCAGCCGGTTTCGAAACCGGCACCGGCTTTGACGCTGGGGCGCCTGCCGGGGTCTGGGCCTTAGGTGGCTCTGCCAGCACCGGGGCTTCCACAACCGGGGCAGCGACCGCGGCCTTCTCTTCCACCGGGGCAGGCACGGGCTTGGGCTCCTCAACCTGGGGTGGCGCGGATACAACCGGAGCAACTGGCACGGCGACGGGGGCCGGGGCAGTCACTGCTGCAGCCGGTTTGTCTTGGAGCGGAACGGTTTCGCTGGAGCGGTGAGTGGTCCACCACGCCAACGCCCCACCCAGCACCAGGACGACCACGCCCGCACCAGCCAGAAGTTGCCAGCCCTTCTGGTTGCTGGCCTTCGCCGACGCCTCACCGGCCGGATTGGCCTTGGGGGCTTCCGGTTTCACCGGGGCCCGGGTCGACGTCGCCTTGGGGGCCGGTGCCGGGGCTTGAGCCGGCTTGCTCGGTTCGGGGTTCGAAACAGACGGGACCACCAGCTCGACAGGCGCTGGAGCGGCAGGCGTTGCGTCCACGGCTTCACTGACTGCAGGCGTAGGAACACTGACCGGCTCCACGGCGACCGGCGCGGGGCCTGCTTCTGGTTCTGGTGTCGGCTCGGGAACCACCTCCTCAACAACCGGCTCGGGCGCTTCGGGAGCGGAATCGGTTTGAACGGGCTCGGGCTCAACCACCCGCGGCTCGGGCTGGGCAGTCGCTTCTTGCTCGGCCAACGCCTGGGCGCGCTCGACTTCCAGGCGTGCGTTCTCTGCGGCTTCGGCTTCCCTGCGTGCCTTGGCCTCTTCCGCACGACGGGCCAACGCTTCTTGCGCCTCTCGCCCCTTCTCAGCGGCGACCGAGGCCGCTTGCTTGGTTTTGTCTGCCAAGGCTTTGCCAAAACTTGCAGCCAGCCGGCCTGCGGTTTTCAAGTTTTCTTTTGTCGCATCGCTGACGAGCTTCTCCGCGTCCGTGGGCGCGGTGGTCTTGGCTTGTGCTGCTTTGGCGAGCAGCTCGCGCTGCTTGCGTTGTTTGATGAGTTCTTCGGGTGTCATGGTTCCTCCCAGGCGCTTGAAAAAGATTTGAGCCAGGGGGTTTTCGCCCCCCAGCTCTCGGTTGGCTTAGCGAACGTCGGGGATCGGCGAAACCGTGATGGCGTAATCGCCCCGGCCGCACTGGTCATCGACCGTGGCGTTCTGAAGCGCACCGCGCTTTGCCAGCTCAACGACCGGCACCTGGCACACGGCGGTGTCCGCACCGCTGAAGCTGACCGTCAGCTTTTCTTTGCTGGCCTTCAGCAACGCGGCCAGCTTGTCCAGCGTGGCAGCGGTCTTGGCGCTGACCGGTTGCATGTCAGCGGCCGGGTAACGGATGACCAGCTTGTCCAGGGCTTCGGCCTGGCCGTCCTTGGTTTCGACGGTCTTGGTATGCACCTGAGCATCCAGGCCAGCTGCCTTGGCTTCGGCTTCCAGTTCGCGGAACTCCTTGAGCTGGGCTTGATAGGACGCAATGCCTCCGACAATCGCCCCAGCAGCGCACACCGTCAGGGCCTTGTCTTTCTTGCCGGTCAGCAGGGCGATGCCTGCACCGGCGGCGCAGCCAATCCCGCCCGCCTTGAACAGGCGCAGCTTGTTGGTCTTTTGGGGTTCGGGCTGGGTGCTGTCCTGGGCAAATGAAAGCCCCGGAGCCAGCAACGCGGCGATGGTGAGAGTGAGGATGAAACGCTTCATGGGTATGCCTCCTTATGAGGTAGTGGGGAAAGGGTTAGAGTTTTGGAGGCAGGAACGCCGAGGTAGCAGCAGAATCTCGACTGGGTTCGGCAGCCGGTTGCTTGGAGAGGGTTTCGGCGTCGGGTTCTTGCTGCGCCAGGAACTGGGAAAACGCTTGAAGGGTTTTCACCACCAGCTCCTCGTTTGCCTGGAGCGCGGCGGTCTGCTCTGCCCGCATATCAGCGAGCGCGCCTTCAAGGGCAAGGGCATTTCGGGTCTCGGAGTCGCGGACCGTTGCTCGGATGTCGCGCAACGCATCGGACGCTTCCAGCCCCTGCACCACGCCCCGGTTTTTCTCCAGGACCGCCAGGCGCAAATACTTGTTCAAGGAAACGCCTTGCTCTTTCGCGCAATACCGCGCGCTCTCCAGCTCATCGGGAGCGATGTTGAAAGACTTGGTTGGAAGCGACGGACGACCCACTTAACCCCCTGCATTGAAAATCCATACCCAATGGATTAGCAGGAGTTTTTGGAAGCGCAAGGGGGCTAAGCCGATTTTCTTCTGTTTTGCTGGGGTTCCGGCCATTTTTCAGCCGATCTTTTGGCTAGGTTGTTAGCCAAGTCTTAGAACAAGGCGCAGCAAGGCTTGGACGGGTAGAAACGCTGCGCGTTTCTAGCCAAGCTGGAACCCATCGGGGGTGCGACTTGTGTATGGCCTACTCACTTCACCCTTCGGACAACCCTGAACGGTGAATGGGCAGCCAACATCTTCCCCCGCAGTCCCTCCCCAGTTTTCGCTCCCCTGCTCTTGCCCTTCCGCTTTTCCCCGGTAGAAGTTAAGGAAAGCCCCAATCCTCAACCCAACCGGAGACCCCTATGCCCCTCGCCCCCGCCACGCCCCGCCGCTCAAAAAAGTTTTCACCACCCCCCGCAGCCTCCCTCCCCCCCCAGCCAGCTCCCCACCTCCGCACCGACTCTGCACCCCCTGTCTCAGAAATCGGGGACCGCCGTTTTCCCCACTCCCGCGCCCTGCCCCAGTTCGTTTTAGTCAAGCGGAGGCCAGCATGGGACCCCGTGAGTGGCTGGGTTCATTCACGCTGCCGGGGTGTTCGGAAAGCTTTGCCTCCATCGGTTTTAGTCAACTCTGCTCGGGGGTTGTGGAGCTTGAGTGCTGGGGTTCTTGCGCTCGGTTCATATACCTTGAAAGCATTGTCCCCATCCGTTTTAGTCAAGCGTGATGCCCTCGCTTCCGTTCGCTCCACCCCGGTATTCGATCAGCGGCTGGGGGATGAGTGCTGGTCTGGGAATGGATTGGATGAGCGGGTTCTAGGTTTTGGATCGGCGGTTTCTGGGGAGGTTCGACAGGCTCGGCAAGGCGTTTTAGTCAAATCTTTTTCAGGCTCCTGCAACGCCCCACTGCCCCCGTTCCGCGATCCGGTTGCTGGGCCTGCGTTGAACGACTGGGGGGTGTTCCGTGCTTGAGCTGACCCCCTTCTTGGATGCCATTGCCCGAGCCGATGCCCCGCTGGAAGGCAAGGCCAACGGCTGGCAATGCAAAGCTGTTTTGGCCGAGTTCGGCAACGCCTGCGCCTTCTGCTCCACTCCGCTGGACCTGGCCTCTCCCAAGTCCTGGACGGCTACGCCACTGGTGCCCGCTCAACTGGGCGGCCCCGCTGGCGTGGTGGAAAACTGGGTGCCTGCCTGCCGTCCCTGCGCTGCTGCCAAGGGCCTGCGCGATGTCGTGAGCTGGTCGGACTGGCAAGCGTCGGCGGACCCTGACCGGGTGGCCTTGCTGCTGGAGCGTCGGCGCTCTGCGTTGCTGTATGCAGAGAACCACTTCACCCCGTTGAGCCCTCACTCCAAGCGTGAGCGCGTGATGGCCCACCTAGGCTCTCGTTTCGACAAGCCCCGCTTCCGGGTCTATGCCTGGTCGGGTGAGGTAGATGGGGAGCGCGTGTGCTTGGTGGGCTGGAGCACCCGGTCAGGCGATGCCCTGGCACTGAGTGAGGCCCTGCTGGCGTTACGACTAAGGGACGGGGGCGAGGTGCTGTCAGAGGGCCAGACGACCCTTCTGCGGCTTCCGGTGGACGCGTTCCTGGGGGCCGTGTGGGCGCTCATTGAGGCCCATGGGATCGTCGTGCCGCTTGAGGTGCCGGGCGATGGCCAGGTGGACGATGACGACTGGCGGGAGTGCTGGCGCCACCGTGTGATGGACCCGGTGAGCAACCACAAGCGCGTCCCGATGACCGGCGGTCCGGCCCTGCCTCATGCCCCCCGCGTGCTGTCCACGAACCCGGATTCGGTTCGCCGGCTGGCCCAGCTGCAGGCCGCCAAGCGTGCTGACCGGGTGGAGGAAGCCGAGCTGATGTATCGGGAAGCGATGGCTAGGAAGAGCAAATACCTGGAGCGGGTGAAGCGCGGGTTGGAGGCTCCGATGCCGCTGGACGAATACCGGGCGTGGGGGGATGAGGTGAGGCAGTTAGGAGTGGACTGGGCGCGCCTGGAGAACGAGAGCTTGACGCGGGGCGCGTAACGCGCCACAAATAACTACCAACACAAGGCAAGGGATTGCAGATGCAGTTAGAAAAACTTATTCACCTCAGCAAGTTTGAGCTTTCTTTGATGTATGTCAGAGAGATGAGCGAGCACGTCGATGTCGCTCCACTGCTGGCGAAGCCAAACTGGGCTCGCGCCGTATCAGATCCCGCTTCCGTTGCTACGATGGAGTGGAAAGATTTCAACCGCCTACGCAACGGTGCCTACCGAGTCATCTCGAAGCATCTGAAAGAGGCTTCTGAAATCGGCGACAAGATCCGAGACCTAGTCTGCAATCGACTAAAAATCTGCAACAAACTGGGCTTACCTGTCATCGTCTTGGCCAGAGAGGTCGCAGATGCGCTCAAAGATGCCTTTGGAGAAGCAACCGCAAACATCATCACTGCCTTGCTTATTTCCCACGTATCCCTAAGCCTTTTCTGCAAATGTCATTCGAAAGGACACTCCTAGACTGTTATTTGCGCATGATCGTCAAGAACCACCCTGCATAGGGCGTGTTCTTCACCAAGCACCTGTTCCAATCCCCCTCCCCATCGGTCCACCACACCGGGCCACGTTCGCCCAAGCCCGTTTTCGCGCTGTCCACGGCGCGCCGGGCGGCGGCGAGTGCTTCCCCATCCTGATTGGCTTTTGCTGACTTCACGGCACGCCGGGCGTCCATCAGCTCGTGGACCAGTCGCTCCCTCTGCGGCTCGCTTAGGCCCGGGTTGGTGGTTCGCCAGAGGCGCCCGCGGACGATGAGGTAACGGCCGTCTGGTGTGATGAGGGGAGGCATGCTGGGAGGGTATGGGGTGAGCGGTGACGGGGGAGCAGACAAAAGAAAGGCGGCACCCTGGCCGCTCTTGCTTCTATGCCTCCCTAGCCCCCGCCCAACAAAAAGCCCCGGCTTACCGGGGCTCTTCTTAAGCTTCGTGGGCTTGGCTTCGTAGTGTGCCGTCAAAAGCGCACCGGCTGGCGGGCTGCGGAGCTGGCGGCAGGCAAAGCGATATCGAGGCCAATAGCGCGAGTCATTGGCTTGAACGATTCCACCGGATCTTCTTCTTCGTCCTCTGTCGCGAAGAGCACGTTGCCCTTCAGATTGTCACCGGCCTCTTCACGCAGAGCAGAAGGTTTGGCCGAAGCGGGAGCGAGGTCCCTGATTCCTGGCGTCCACCCTCCAGCGCTCGATCACTTCGAAGCTCTTTTCGTGGCGATGGCCGTTTTTATTCAACTCTTCCATCACTTGATCGAATGAAGTCAAGTCAAAACGAATCGCAGAAAGCATAACAGGATGCCCATACTTCCCACCGCTGGAAGCAGCTTGGGTGATAGCGATAACTTGGCTTCCGTCGGTCGCAAGAGTGTGAATCTTCATAAATATCCTTGTTTGTTTTCAGGTTAGCGGTATTGCCTCCCTACAAATCCAGGTTACGACAGAGCATAAAAATGTAAACCCGAAAGCAACACATTTATTTGACTAAAGTGCAGAACTGACGGGCAACCGCAGAAAACACAAAAACCCTGAAACACCTCACATTTCCCGCCCAGCGCTGGGGCCGGCAGAAACCCCGCCCCCCGCCCTTCCCCCAATGCGCTTTTGCTTTGAGCCACTTTTGCCGTTGCCTTCTCTCTCCTAGATCTCAAAAGAACGCGGCCCGGGGCCGCGCCTGAAAAGCCCCCTCCGGGGAGGTTAGGACATGGGCCGGGGCTTCCGCCCCAGCCACCGCTCAACTCTCCCACATCCCAAAAACCCAGCCACCACCCAAAGGGGCGCCCCCCCCTTTTCTCCCAGCATCGCCAGACTGCAGGCATAAAAAAGGCGACCCTCAGGCCGCCGCTTCCCCTCCCCCGTTTGTTCCCCGCCTCACCTGCTCTGCTCCAGGCACCGGTCAACCAACTGCCGCATCGCCTCGCCCAGCGAGATCCTAGCAGCTCGTGCGTCTTGGATCAGGCTCTTGGCCACCTCTTCAGAAACTTTGGGATCGGGCAGCACCGCGCCGTAGCGCATCCCATCAGGCCCATGCTGGGCACGGACCCGGGGCCCGAACGGCTGGCGGATGTCGGCATGGGCGGCCGCCAGGGCAGCCAATGCACTGCTGGCCGTGAGCCCCTGCTGGCGAGCGAGAGCCCGGAATGCGGCCGCCTTGTCCGGGGCAATGCGAACCGTGGGCAGCCGGCGGGGAACCGGCTGCTTGGGGGCGATGGCGTATCCCTTAGCCATTGATGAGCTCATCCCGGACGTGGGCGCGATACCAGCGGCGGCAGACCTTCTCAAACCCTTCTTGATCTTCGCCCTCGTAGGAATGGGTGTAGCCATTGCTATCGCAGATCTGCTCACCGAGGGTGCCTGGTTGACCATTCAAATCAGCGTAGATGTAGGAACGGCCAGGGCGAGAGAAAGTGATGGTGCGGTTGAGTTTACGGCTATTGATGATGAGTTCCATGATGATTACCTTTTTGGCTTTTTCGGTCAGCGGTATTGCCTCCCTACAAATCCAGGCTACGACAGAGCGTAAAAATGTAAACCCGAAAACAACACATTTATTTGACTAAAGTGCAGAAGTGACGGGCAACCGCAAAAGACACGAAAACCCTGAAACGCCTCACACTTCCAGCCAAGCACCGGGCTCGGCGGAAGCCGAGGCCCCACCCGCCTTTTCCCCATGCCGCTTTTGCCGTTGCTCTTTCCACCCGCCGCCAGCCATAAAAAAGGCGGCCGATGGCCGCCTGTCTTTCACTACCACCCCAGGGATGGCGTAGGACCTGCTCATAGCTCTGCCATGATTTCCTTGTGATCCAACGCCTCGGAAACCTCGGCCAGGGTGGCATACCCGCAAAGACTGTCTTGGTATTTCCCGTCCGAAAGCTCCCACCGCGGCATGGCTTCGCAGTTGTTGGCGGCTTCCATTTTGACGTGGAGCCCAGCTTCGGAGAGTCGCAGTCCCAAACGGGCGGCGCGGTTTTCGAGGGTTTGGCGGCGAGGGGTTTTCATGATGAATCCTTGTTTGGTTTTCAGGTCAGCGGTATTGCCTCCCTACAAATCCAGGCTACGACAGAGCGTAAAAATGTAAACCCGAAAACAACACATTTATTTGACTAAAGTGCAGAAGTGACGGGCAACCGCAAAAGACACGAAAACCCTGAAACGCCTCACACTTCCAGCCAAGCACCGGGCTCGGCGGAAGCCGAGGCCCCACCCGCCTTTTCCCCATGCCGCTTTTGCCGTTGCTCTTTCCACCCGCCGCCAGCCATAAAAAAGGCGGCCGATGGCCGCCTGTCGTTCACTACCAACCCAGGGCTACCGTTGTTTCCTCGCCCGCCCCACAATCGCCTTCCGGACCTGTTTCCGCACCGGATCCAGGTCGTCGGTCGCCGTCGCCACCACCAAGCGCCGCTTGCTCCTTTTTAGTTCCTGGCAGGCCCAGGACGCCAAGGCGATGATCGCAGTGGTGATCACCGGGCTCTCTTCTCCCGTCAAATCCTGGAGCTGATCGCGGAGCTTGGGCGGCACGGTCACCATCGTTCGCTCGGTCCTGACGCCGTTGACGTCCCGGTAATCGAACATCTGGCTACCGCGGCCCACTTCGAGATACACCTTCTTCCCCGACCGAGTAAACGGCTGCTCTTCGCTGTAGTCGAAGTAGGTCTTCCGCCCAGGCGCGTCCCCTGCAGCCACCATCAGCTCTGCCAGCTGCTCTTCGGAAAACTGGTCCAGATCAATGAGCGGCGCATACGTGCGTTGCGGCTTGGCGTGGACCACTTTCGCGGCCTTGGACAGGTCTTTGCGGGCTTTGGCAACGGCGTTCTTGGCGGGGGTCTTCTTGGCAGCCATGAGGTCCGGCAGGGGCAGCATTGGGAGCTCCATCATGCATGCCCCCGCGCCGGGTTGGCCAATCTTTTTTGGATAGCCTGACCTACCCGCAGAATGTCCTCTCGCGCCTTGTCCACGCCAGCGCCGCGCATGGAGAACACGGTCTCGCCAAGCTCGTAGTAGCTCGCCAACGCCGCCCGCTCGGGAATGACGATGGCGCCTGCCAGGCTGGGATCTTCCAGCCGGCGGCGGTGCTCCGCCCGCTTCACGTTGACCCGATTGGCGACCGGCAGGAAGGGCTTGCCCTGACGTCGCAGGGTTTCAATCGTCCGCAAATAGACCACAAACGATCCACCATCGAGCAACGTGGGAACTAGATAGAGGTCCGCGTCCGGCAGCTGGTCTTTCACTGGGGCGCTGGGCGGCAGGTCTTGAATCTCCAGGTCGAAGCCTGGGGATGAGGCACGGCTCACGGTAAACGGGGTCTCCCCGTCGCTCATCGCAGACCAAGCGACCGAACCACATTGAGGGTCGCGGTCGTTGACGAGCACGCGGGATTGGCCGGCAAACGCGGCGGCGAGGTTGAGCGAAAGCGTGGTGCGCCCCACGCCCCCCTTGAAGCAGCAGACAACGAGACGCATGAGATGGGCTCCTTTTATGGGTAGGTCGTGCAACACACTACGATGCAAACCTATTCCCGCAAGAGCCATGCAGCTAGGGGGTTTCAGCGGTGCAGACGTCTTAGGTTCAGCTCCCCCGGGGCCCGGCGGAAGCCGTGGCCCACCCTGCCGTTGTCTCCACCCCGCCTTTCGGCGGCGAGTAGCCGCCGGCCTGAGCTTCAGGCCACGGCTTTATGGTTGCGACGGAGGTGGGCGTAGGCGGGGTGAGGCCGATGAAGCGCGGTGTGGGACCATTCGCCTGCCCGTTGGCGTCCAAACCATGCCTGCATGGCCGGGCAAAAAACGCCCCCGCAGACCTCCGCCAGCGTTCGGCCTTCGTCCACCCGTCGCCGCTCCAGCTTCCCAGTGTGCCCCCGTCGCACCACGAACCGCTCCCCGATCTGAACCAGCGGATTGGCCCCGGCGTCCATAAGCGCCTCAATCATCGCGGCATAGCGCGTCGCCAAGACCGGGTCCGACTGGACGGCCTTGGAATACATGAGGGAGGCGACGGCCAACGCAGTGATGCCAGGGTCGCCGGCCACGCCAGCGTCCAGGTCGGGCGTCCCTTTGAGTGTGTGGAGCCACCCATAAAACGCCAGCGGGTCGTTGGTTTGGATGGCCCTGATGAGGCTTTCGGTCCCGGCACTCATTGCCCACCTCCCAGAACCCCGATGAGCACCAGGGCCACCAGCACGTAGAACGGCACCAGCACGATGCTCCACCACTGCCGGGATGCCTCCTGGGCCTTGCTGCCCTGTCGAACAGGAGCTGACACGCGATAGAGGCGCACCAGGGCGCGCCCAGCGGTGATGGGGTTGGCGACCAGGTCCTGGTAGAACACCGCGATGCCCAGGAGACCGACAAACAGCAGGGCCATGTTCAAGAGGCTCATGCGAAGCGCTCCTCTTCCTTCTTCCAACGCCGCTCATGGCGGGCGCGGGTGGCCAAGCGCTGGATCCTGCGGTGCTTGTCGGCCAGCTGATTGAGGCCATTGGTGCGGTCCAGGAACCGCGCGGCCGTGTGGAGTTGGAAATGCGCCAGGTCAGTGCTGGCAGGCTCGACGGGATGAATCTTCATGTCTTCACTCTCTTTTTGTGGGTAGGTCGGCTTACCCATTAAACCGCTCCTACACCACGATCCAACCACATCGCCAACCGATGTCAACCCATTGATTTGAAGGATTTTTGACTAAAATCAAGAACTGCCGTCAGGGCTTGTCAAAACGCGGTTGTGTCGCATGCTGAAATGCATGACACCGCAAGCCCGCCCTTCCCGTCGTCCTCCCGCCCCAGGCTTTGGCCTGGTCGAGTTGCTGCTCGCATTGGGGGTTGCCACGGCCATGGGGGCCGCCGCGTTTTGGGTCTACCCCCGCGTTACCACCCGGGTGAAGGTTGCGTCGGACGTCGAGAACGTTCGGGACCTGGCCAGCCGCGTTGATCGGTCCCATGGCGTCGTCGGCTCGTTCCGCGGCGTCAGCACGTTGAACGTGCTTGAAGATGGGCTGGCCCCCACCGACTTCCGCCAGGCCAGCGCAGCGACCATGAGCAACGCGTGGGGTGGTGCAGTGACCGTGTCCCCGGCCACGGTGCGCCTGGCAGGAGATGCCTTCACCGTGGGGCTGTCTGGGCTTCCTGCGCGGGCCTGCGTGCCGTTCGTCTCCGCCATCGCGGACGACGTGAACGTGCGGGACGTGATCGTGGGCAACACCAGTGTTCTGCTGAGCAACCGAGGGAGCTTGGACGTCCCCGGCTTGGGATTGGCGTGCGGGGCCGATGGGGCCGTGGTCGACGTCGTCTATTACTCAGGCCTGGTCGCCGGGTCGTCGGTCGCCGTGGTGCCCACGCTTCCCCTGCCCTCCACGCCCGCCGTCCCTGGCCCTTCAACGCCGACACCGGCTGGCCCCGTATCCACCGCTCCCAGCGTGCCCGATGCAGTGCCGGGCGTTCCTGGGAGCGTGTCGCCAAGCCCTGGGGTTGCTCCTTCCCCGGCTCTTCCACCGCTTCCTGTTGCGCCCAGCGTTCCGGTGCCTCAGCCGCTCCCAACGCCGGTCCCCACCCCGGCTCCGCCGGCCTTGGTGCCGTGCCGGCAATCGGAAAGCTCGGTGGCTCGGGCCAGCTGCCCGGCGGGCACTTGGGGCACGGAGACGGTGCGCACGCGCCAGGTCTGCGCTCCCGGCGACGTGGATCCAAACTCAGACGCCGCGTGGGAGCATCCCGAGGCGTGGGTTCAAGCCCAGACGGTGGCGGCCGTGACGGCGAGGCATTGCCAGGCCTGCCCTGGAAGCTCCCAGGAGGAACGCGATCAATGGCTGCCCACTTCTCAACCCTGCCCGTCGGGCCAAGCTGGGACGCACACCTGGGAGCGCCAGCAGGTGCGGTCTCGAGACGTGTTCACCCATTGCCCGTTTGGCACCACCGCCCTGCCCAGCCCGACTTACGGGGGCTGGTCCAACTGGGTGGATACAGGTGCGCGTCGCAACGAGGTCAACACATGCAAGCCCACGGCTGCTCGCTGCAGCGATGGCAGCTTGCAGGTTGTGGCGTGGCACTCCGCCGATGGGCAGGACGTTCCGCCCACCTCGGGTTCGAGTGGCATTTCTTACTGGTATCCGGATGCGGTGGTGCGCCTGACGCCAGCGGAGAAAGCAAAGCTGGACTGGGCCATCGCCAACGTGCCCATCCACCGGGTGGAGACGCCCGCACCGATGCCCGGCAACTGGCCCGCCAACGTGAGCGAGTCGGCGTTCTACGAAGAGCAATGCAACGCGCTTTCGGACGCCGGGAACATCCGCTACGCCTATTCCTACGACTTCGAATGCGTCTCCAACATGGGCATGCATTACTGCGACTACAACTGGACCAGCGGCGGCACCTCTTTGGCCGTGTGCCGGCAAGCGTGCGCGTCCGACCTAGTGGGCAAGAGCAACAATCCCTATCGCTGGGAGTGGCCCGAGTCGTCCGTGGTGGCTTCGACGCCCTACACGACCTGCACGGGCCAGCCCGGATGCACGCCCAACGGTGGGTTTGGCACCCAGCAAGGCCTGCCGGCGTGCAACGAGCACAACGTGGGCCAGACCTTGGCGTTCAACTGGTATCGCCAGTTCTACAACCCGGTGCGGGTGGACTATCAAGAGATTACGTTGACGTGCCGGGGGCCAACCTGACATCGAGCTAGAGCCCGAGAACAGGTGATTTGCCCTTAGAAGGGATTCACCACTGGTTTCTCGGGCTTGGCAATACCAATCGTCAAACTCTTAACCTTGATCGCACCAATCGCATAGCGCAGGTTGGAAGGACACATGTCCATCACCACATCCGACAGCGAAGCTGTGACCGCTTCTGCATTTGGGCGATCCTGCTTCCACTCGTAGCGAATCGCTCCCGAAGAAACCTTGAAGTTCTGCCCGCCCTTGTAGACGCACTGCTCTTCTTTCATGGAGTTGTCCACCTTGGGCTCACCATACTTGCTGGTGATCAACGACTTGACGCTATCCACGATCCGATTGGAATCACCCAGATCAATATTTATCGATTGCAACTGCCCTGCGACGAACGTAAGAACCGCCTCTTGAGGCTGGTCACTCAAAGGACTGACGATCTTCGTATTAAACTTATCCTCGCCCGACACTGGACTTGAATGTTTGTATTCGTAAGGCTCCAGAGGAGCGGCAAGGTAAACCCCGTCAGTGGGCGAAAGGCCCTCAACGGCGCTGCGCGACACTCCAACCTCAAGCTTTCCAATACCTATAGGCCCCTTGGCAAAACATGCAATAGGCACTAGAGCCAATGCTGAGACTACGATTCGGATAACCTTCATGACTCCCCCTGATTGAGTTTCCGCACGCTTACCTAAGCGCGTTGCAAATGACATTAGGCGGCACCAGCTGGTCTTCCTGACCCAATGAACGGCGCGGTCGTAAGTCCGGCGTGGTGCTGCTTAGGTAGGCGAATATATCATTCAGACTAGGCGGCCAGTTGCAGAGAGCATCATCTGGGGAGGGCCGTTCTATCCCACGCCCGCTTGACCCACCCGAACACTACGGCCAGCACGCCGATCAACAGCACGCCCCAGAGCCAAACCAAGTAAAACGCTGCGGTAGCGATCTCCCCAAACTGGGGATGCTCCGCATACTTGAACCCCAGAACGGCGGCCGCCACCACCGTCACCACGCCCAATCCGCCCCCGAGCAGCGCCCCTTTCAGGAAGCCGTGCTTCCGAAAATACGGCATCCGCCCCGTGCGGACGTGCCAGTCCCAGAGCTGCTGAGCCCGGATGTGGAGCGCCAGGCAAAACGCCAAGAACGCGAAGACGAGCGCACCGGGCACACAACAGACCAGGCCAATGAAGAAGTCGCGCTTCATCACCTCCAGGCCGGCCGCCAGCCCAACCAGGCCCAACGGGCCCAAGATGACGCTAGGGAGGATCAGCGCGGATGGGCCCGGCGGCGCATACACAACTTGCTGCGGCGGATAGCGGTTCATATGGTCCTCCCCTGTTGGATGGCTGCACGCTTGATCGGGACCGGCGTGCAGTCAAGCGGCGGACTGCGGCCCGTTTAGCCCGCAGACGTCCCTTCGTCGGTCACTTCGACCACTTGCCAGCCCTCGCCCTGCGGGCGGAACAGTGCACGCAGCTTCGGCTTGAGGGTGCTTGGCTCGGGCTTGGTGGGCTGGCCACCGATGGACCCCTGCGCTTTTACCGACCCGCCCACCATGCATTCTTGATCCCCATTGGGCTTCTTCTCGCAGTCGAGATCCAAGCCGCCCGCGTCGGTGACTTCAAACCGCCAAGAGCGCTGGAGGGTTGCCTGCCTCCCCTGCTCGGTGAAAAAGCCTTCCACGACCTTCACCCCGTCCTCCTTTGAGGGGCCCTTGTCACCAGAGCAGGCGGTCAGGGTCAAAAGTGCCGCTGCTGCGGCCACGATCAGTGCGTGCTTCATGTCATGCGTCCTTGTCTTTGGAGGGGGTGATGCCGATGTTCTGGGTCTTGTAGCCGATCTCCAGCCGGTCGATTTGGAGAACGATGTCGGGCAGGCCGTTGGGCTTCAACCTGCCCTCCACGACCTTGAAAAAGATTCGGTCTCCCGCGGCGTCGCGCCCCACCCGTCGCAGCTCGGCCGCGTCTTCCGGCTTCAATCGCAGCGCGGCGTGGTAGCGCCCGCCATGCTCGACCCCGACCACCGCACTGCCCTTGCCCAACGGCGAAGGGCCGATAACGGCCGTCGGAAGAAAGTCAGGCGAGCGGGGATACCAGTCGTGGTTCATGACCAGCACGTAGGCGTGGAGAATGTTGGTCTTGGGGTCGATCTCCACGTCGATGTAGGGCCGCAGGTAGAACGCATCGGTAGAGGCGATCTGCCGCGCCTTGGCCTCAAACGCAGAGGCCGGATCGCCTTGCAGGCCTACGCGTTTGAACTGGTGCCCCCATGAGCCAATGCAGTGGGTTCGCATCGCCGGTGCCAGGGCAGCGCCGGCCTTGGCCTGGGCAAAGAGGTTGTCTTCGCACATGCCGAAACCGGCCGACGCGGTGGCCGCCAAGCCCCACCGGATCCGGGTGTAGCCGTCGAGCACTGGAGGGTCGCCGTCGTCCCAGTAAGTGCCTGCCGGCTCCAGGTAACGCTTGGTCGCCGGGGCCGAGGCGGCGTCCTTGCCCGCCTGCATCAACCCCTTGCCAATCCTTCCCAAAATGCCGTCCTGGGCGGTGGCCGTCCCGCTGGCCAACGCCAGGCACACGGCCACGGCTGCAATCGCTTGCTTCATGCATCCCCCTGATCCCGGCCACCATGGCCTTATTTGCCATTTTGGCAAATGCGGTGCAGCATGGGAAGCGGCAGACTTGGGGATTGTTCCCGGTTCGTGATCGCCCATGCCTGCCCCTCTCGCCCCAGCTCACACGTTTGGCCGCCGCTTGCGCGAGGCCCGGCTGGCCAAGGGCCTGACGCAAGCACAGTTGGGGGCCGTGCTTGGGTTGGACGAGGAAAACTCCGCCGCTCCCAGGGTTTCTCGTTACGAGAGAGGAGATCGCGTGCCGGATCCTGCAACGATGGAAAAGCTGGCCCAAGCACTTGGCATGCCGGTCGCCTATTTCCATGCCACAAATGATCTAGTGGCAGAGACGTTGCTGGTGATGTCGCGGCTTGAACCCGAACAGCAGCGAGAGCTGCTGACGAAGGTGAGGGATTACGCCCAGAGCCGTGGCGTGGCCATCCTCCCGAGTAGCGACAACGATCTCAGGGAAGAGAAGACATGCTGAAACGACTTCGACGCTGGTGGCTGCAGCGGGATGCGCCAAGCCCGATGGCACCGGAGCAGTTGCAGGCGCTGATGGACATCAACCTTCTGGAAATCCAGTTGGCCGCGTTGGACGCCCTCAAGTCCTCGACGCCAGCCGCGGAAGCGGCCAGGCTGCGATCCCATGCTTGGCTCGCGTCGATGCGTGGGCAAGGCCCGGTCGGGACGCCGAACTGGAGCGAACTGCGGGCTGAAGCGCGAGCACTGAACCGTGATCTGGCAGCCGCCCTGGCTGCCGCCCAGATCGATGCCCCCTCAGAGGCCTGATCCCTACCGTTCGGGAAAACCATTTCCCCATCCCCTACGACCATCACCGACTTGCCTCCAAATGTGACCCGCGTCACTATTGCGGAAGGGGAACGGAGCCTTCCTGGCTCTGGCCATTCACAGGGGAAGTGACCGATGGCGAACAAGAATGGGGCCGCTGCGCCTACGACTCTGGAAGAGTGGTTGAATGGCCGCCCAAGCTGGCTGCGCATGGCCGCTTCCACGGTGATCCAGCACCGCCGCATGCCGAACGAAGAGGAGATGGAGGCGCTGGCGGATCACTGCCTGGCCGAGGCAGCCAAGAAGCTGGATGCTCCCCACCCGGCGTTGGCACCGGGAACCATCTTGGGGACACCCACCGCCGCTGAGCTTCGCATCGACTCGGTCTCCTCCATCTGCGGCGTCAATGCCCTTGGCGAGGACGCGGCATTGGACCTCAGCCAAGGCCAGATGACCGTGGTCTACGGACCCAACGGGGCCGGGAAATCGGGCTACGCCCGTTTGATGAAGCACGTTTGTGGCGCGCGGGCCAAGGGATCTATCCACGGCAACGTGTTCAAGCAGAATCCCGATGCTGCCTCTGCCTTGATCAAAGTCACGGCGACCCGATCCGACGGCACGACATCGTCTGCTGATCTCACTTGGCAAGCATCCGACGGTGCCCATTCGACGTTGAAAGCGGTCCCGGTCTTCGACTCAGCCACAGCGCTGGAGTTCGGAGACAGCGCCACCACCGCCACCCATCTTCCCCGGGCGATGCGGTTCGTCGGGATGCTCATCCACATCTCAGACGATCTCGCCACCCGATTGAAGGCCCGCGCCGCCAAGCTCACCAGCAAACTGCCCATCATCCCGGAAGAGCACGCGCAGAGCAGCGCTGCAACGGTCCTCCGGAAGTTGACGGCGAAACTGACCGAAGAGGATATTAACCAGCGTTGCGCCTTCCCCGCTGCACTGAACGATGAGCGTTTGGCGCTGGAGACCGCACTGGCCCAGGCGAACCCTGAAGTGGCCCACGCCAAGGCCGTCGGAGAGCTAGAACGCTTGTCGCAGATGGCCACAAGCATCTCGGCATTGAAGGAGAGCTTGAACGGCGAGAAGGCCCAAGCCCTCTTGGATGCCCGCAGCAATGCAGAGGTCAAGCGCCAGGCCGCCACCGCCTATGCCACGGCCTTCCTCAATGGGCTGCCGCTCAAAGGCGTCGGAGACGCCGTGTGGCGAACCCTTTGGGACGCTGCAAAGGCGTATTCGACAGGTCTTGCCTACCGTGACCACCCTTTCCCCCACGTTGGGGACGAATCCCGTTGTGTCCTCTGCCAGCAACCGTTGGGAGACGACGGCAAGGCCCGCTTGGCCAGCTTTGAAAGCTACCTCAACGACACCCTGCAGACAGAAGCTAAGAGCGCGGAAGACGCGCTGACGGCGCTGAAGAAAGCGTTGCCCAGTCCTCTCACCGATGTCGCCTGGCAGGCCCAGTGCGCTGCTATTGGCTTGGAAGCCCCCCAAGCCACTGAGCTGTTTGAGGCCATCCATGCGAGATTGAAAGCCATGGCCGAGGCCACGGCGGCTCCGGCAGTGCAGTGGTCGGTGTGGACCAACGCCTACGATCAGAAGGTCAAGACCACTAGCGCTGATCGCGACGCGCTGGCGGGCTTGCTGGACCCGACGGGACGGAAGGAGAAGGAAAGCCGCCTAGCAGAGCTGAAAGCACAACAGTGGCTGTCGGAGCAGCGCGATGCGGTATGGGCCGACGTGATCCGCCTCAAACGCGTGGGAACGGTGGAAGCCGCTGTCCGGTCCACCTCAACCAGCCAGTTGACGACCAAAAGCAATGACATTGGCGAGTCGGAGTTGGCCAAGGGCTATTGCGACCGCTTCAATGCCGAGTTGCGGGCGCTGGGGGGCCATTCGCTTCCTGTCCGCATGTCGTATCGATCCCAAGGCAAAGGGGCGTTCACGTTTTACGTTGAGCTGAAGGACGCGCAAGGCGCCCAGAAGAATCGTGAAATCCTGAGCGAGGGTGAGCAACGCATCGTGGCGTTGGCAGCCTTCCTGGCCGACGCGACGGGCCTTGAACGGGGCATGCCCGTGATCTTCGACGACCCCATCTCCTCCCTGGATCAGCGCTTTGAGGAGGCGGTCGCCAAACGCCTCGTAGATCTGGCCGAGCATCGCCAGGTGATCGTGTTCACACATCGATTGTCACTGATGGTCCTACTGCAGAGTGCCGCCAAGCAGCGGGCCAACCTCGATCAGCCTACGGTCAAGGTCGCGGTTGAATCGATCGCCCGCGATGGAAGCAGGACCGGCATGCCGGCGCAGATCAATACGTTCTCTCTGAAGCCACAATCCGGCTTGAACCAAATGATCAGCAGCATCGGACAGCTTAAGAAGCTTGATCCGCCACTAAAAGAACTTGCCCTGAAGGCCGCCTGCAGCAACTTCCGAATCTTGGTTGAGCGCTCTGTAGAGGACGAGCTTTGTTCTGGCGTCATCAACCGCTACCGGCGCGAGATCAACACGCTCAACAAGCTACAGCGGCTCAGTGCAATCACCCCAGCAGACTGCGCACTGATCGACGGGATGATGACGAAGTATTCGGCATTCGAGCACTCCCAACCCACCGACACCCCCAGTTGGCTTCCGGGTCCGGACGAACTGCTAAAGGACGTTCAAGACATGCTCGAATGGTGCAAGGAGTTCGGTAAGCGAGCGGAAACCGCGGCGAAACCCAAGGCGTAGCCCTGACCACCCGTTACTGCGTGCTCACGTTCATCAGAAGCGCCGCTTGCCAGCGCTTCCCACAGCAGGTGGCAGCGCTTGATGCAACTCGTGCGCGCGAAGAAACGCGTGCAGCCACTCTTCGGCGTCCTTGACGCCCGTCATTTCCCGAATCACCACCCCGGCCAAGCAATCCCCAGGGACGGCAAACAGGTCGTCGTTCAGATCGCTGCTGGACAGAGGGGTATGGAAATCGGCCCCCTCTTGGAACGCCTGAAGCAGGTGCTGCCGGGCAAGAGGATCCCGGCGTGCCGCCCATGCGAGGCGAACGAGCTCCGACGATGGCCAGGGTGCGGGGGTCATCAGAACTCGTAACCGTCTGGCACGCCCGAGGGGATGCCCTGCATGGGGCCCGAGTAGCCCACCTGCTGAACCAGGTTCTGGGCGGTTTGCGACATGCGATCCAGGCGTTCCGGGACTTGGTCCAGGGCGAACAGAACCATGCCAAAAAGGGCGATGTTGAGCAGTTTGTTGAAAAGTTTTCGCACGAGCGAGGTCCTCCGTGGTTGTCAGGGGTTCGGGTTTCAAAAAAGCTGGTGGTGTTGGGCGATGCCGAACAGGCAAAGCGCCCAAGTGGCCGCAATCGCTGCAGGAGCCAGGCAGAGCGACACGCCGATGGCAATGTCCGACAGCTTGGCCTTGGGGTCGGTCACCATCTCCCATCCCAGCTTGGCCGCTCCCATGCCCGACATGGCGTCGAACAGGAATCGCAGGAGGGCTCCAGGGGTGGAGGACCGGGCGGGCGCTTGGGTTTGGCTGCGGGTATTCATCAGAGCGCATCCAGTCGATCAGCAATGGCCAATCCGGCGACCAATCCAGCCAAGAGGCAAAAAGCAAAGAACGTCAACATGGGGTTCCCTTTGGTTAAAGAGCATCGGCGCTCTTCTCTGATCTCAAAGTAAAAGAAAACCAACTTTTCGCAATAGATTGACCCTACATTTTTATGACTAAAACACAAAACTGACGGAAAAAAGCAGAAAACACAAAAACCCTAAAACACCTCACATTTCCAGCCCAGCGTCGGGCCCGGCGGAAGCCGAGGCCACCCGCCCTTTCCCCAATGCGCTTTTGCTTCATGCCACTTTTGACGTTGCCTTTTTCTCTTCAAGAGCTCAAAAGAACGCGGCCTGGGCCGCGCCTGAAAAGCCCCCTCCGGGGAGGTTAGGACGTGGGCCAGGGCTTCCCCCAGCCTCCGCGTGGCTGTCCTTGGCCCCATGCCCGCAAAAGGCGTCCGAGGGATCAGGCGTTGGCTTGGATGCATAGCCAGACCAGCTGGCGGACGGCCTCGGTCAGACGAATCCCAGCCCGGTTAGCGTCAATCTGCAGGGCCGTCACGGCATGGAGTCCCAGCTGCACACTGGGGAGCGCGGCCCTGTAGCGCTCTCGCCCCTTCGACCCCTCCCCGGTCCACGGCGTCGGGCGTCGAGGGGAAAACGGTTCTCGAATCTGGGCGTGTTGCTCGATGAGTTGAGCCAGTGCAGCGCGCATGCTCAGGCCTTGCGCGGCGGCCAAGGCTTGAAACGCGGCTTTGCTGGGCGCGTCAATCCACGTCTCGTGGATGGTTTCGACCAAGCGTTCTGGGGGGCGGAGAATGTAGCGTTTGGTCATGCAGGGCTCCCGTGCGGCTTGGCCATCCATCCTTGGGCGGCCGCTTCTTCAGCGGTCAGCAACGCGGAAGTGCCCAGGAAGCGTGTGAGCTGGTAATGGCCGATGGTGTGCGGATACCGCTGGAGGTGGGCGTGCATGGCTTTGTCGAAGTAGCACTGGCCACCCGAGCGGCGCTGGTATGCGTAGAAGCGTTTGCGGCGACTCGTTGCTGGCGTCTTCATGCCGAACCCGCGCAATCGTCGCAACGCTGCATTTCTGCCGGATACGTTGAGAAGGGGTAGGCCCCTTTCTGCCCCACTTCCCCGCAGCACCCACACTGCATGAGCCCCCGAGCCGTTTGGCAAATCGCGGCCTCCGGGCCTTGCCAAACCACGCCGACAACGACGGCTTCCCAGGAGCTGCCGCTCCCGGCAACCACAGTGAGCCTGTCGCCGTTCCGAACGTTCGGGGCGGGCACCCGGGCGCCCCACTCGCCCGTCTGGAGTTGGATGGGGCTGGCGTGGTGGTGGGCCATTAGAAGAACCCCCGATAACCATGGGCAAGTAAGCCGGACCGGCCAATAACGTAAGCAATCATGCGAAAACCTTTGAAGAGGGGGCGCTCCCTCGCTACCCACGCAAACTAAGCCACCCCCAAAAAATCGCAATACTTTGCGTCTACGTTTTATTGACTAAGTATCAAAACCGCCAAACGGGCCGCAGATCGATGGAAAACTTGAAACGCAGCACATTTCCCGCCAAGCGCCGGGCCCGGCGGAAGCCGAGGCCCCACCTGCCTTTTTTCCCAAAGCGCTTTTGCTCCATGCTACTTTTGACGTTGCTTTTTGTCTTCAAGAGCTCAAAAGAACGCGGCTTGGGCCGCGCCTGAAGAGCCCCCTTCGGGGAAGAAAGGCTCGGGGCCGGGGCTTGCGCCCCAGCCTGAGCGTGGCTGTCATTGGTTCAACGCCCACAAAAAAAGCCCCGGTTTCCCGGGGCTCTATCTGCAACGCTGTAATGCCGGTCAGGCCTTATACGGGTGCGCCGGCCATTCTTGGTCCGGGTTATTCTTCTTCCACGCCTTGCCTTCAGCAGTTTCGGCCCACGCAAGGAATGCCTTGGGCTGCCGCCCGGTGCCAGCCCACGTGGTCCCGTCCGGGATCTGGAACTTCGGGGCGCGACTGATGCCGGCGCTTGCAGAAACCGCCTTGCGTGGCTCAAGCAGCGCCTTCAGATCGTTCTTCTGCTTCGTCGTGTAATGCTGCGCAAACTGCTGCAAGGTCTCGTAGACTCCTGCAAAGCTGGCCCCGGCTTCGGCCGCCAGCGCGTCGCCTTCGGCCTTTTCCATTTCGGCCACCAAGGCCTCCGCTTCAGCCTTTTTCTTGCGGATTTCTTCGAGCGTCAGTGCCACGGTTTTCCCTTGGATTTGGTCAAACCCCGATCCTGCCGTTTTGCGAGATTACTGTAAACCCTCAACGGCCCAACCCCGGCTCTCCAGTGGCGACTGCCACGGGGCTTCACCCTCAAAAGTCACTGAGGGCATGCCTTCCGCCGGCCACTGGAGCAAGCCCTTGGCGGTTCAGGGGACCGGCCGTGCCCACCTCCACGTTCCACCATGCAATGCCGCAATGTCCAGGGGCAACCGGGCGCCGGCAAAGCCTTGGGCAGCGGTCCCGCGATCCGGGCGTTCAGGCGGTCAACCAGGTGCAAGGCGTGCTTGTGGAAGATGACGTGGATGTTGCCGTTCTTAAACCGCCCGCCCAGGAACGGCTTCAGCAGCTCCCCACCTCGTGCGTCACCAAGAACCCTTCGGAGCCCCGTGTCTTATCGGATGCAGCCTGCTGGGTGGCGCGATTGGCCTTCATGGCCATCGTCTCGGCCCAGACACGCAATCCGATGTCCTGCAGACGGATATCTTCCCTCTTTCTCGCGGTCGATTCGATGATCCAGTGGCGGCCATACGCGCCATGCATCAATGGCGCCCCTGGCCATCCTTTCCGGGCGACGGTCATGGCCAGTGCGGCGATCAACCGAACGTCAAAGCATCGCCTCGTTTCTTCCTCGGATAGTTCCAAGCGCGGAGCAAGCAATGCATCTCGGGCCTTCGTATCGGCCTGTATGACCCGCTCAAGCTCTGCTGGGGTTGGAGCCCCCATGCGCGTCCACACTTGCGCTGGCGAGCATGCCTTGACCCAGTTCCAAGCGCTTGCGGTGTCGTCAGACGGATCAGCCGGGTGCAGGTAGAGCCGACTTTCAAACACGGCCCGGAGGGTTTCCGGGTGCTTCCACTGGCGACCGTGGATGTAGTGTCCGCAAGCCAGGATCTTGTCGCACACGGGCACCACCACGGGTGCTGGCACGGTCAGAAATCGTTCAACGCCCGCCGCACTATTTCGGCCACGCTGACCTGCACCGATCCGCTTTTTCCGGCGGTTGCGCCATTGGTCGGCCCTCGGAATCGGTGGCCGATACCATCAATCGCGCGGACATGAAACTCTACGACCGCCGAAAGCGGGAACGGCAGTGAGCCTGCCCTCAGATCCGGGCATGGGGCCAGTTGTGGGCTGCCCTCCTTACGCCGATGATCGCCTTCTAAGCGTAGTAAGCGGCCTTTCAGTGCCGCCCAGTCTCACCGATGGAGAGGGCAACATGGAGAAGCGGGTGTGCTTTGATTTCGAGATTGATTTCAGCAACGGGGGCGGGATTCAGGGCCAAGGCTTCCGGCTGGACATCGCCGGTGATGACATCACCGATGAGGCGTTGGCCGACTACATCGTGCGCGACATGCGCCTGCTGATGGTGGGCGAGGTTCGCATCCTCAACAAGGAAATCATTGAGGAGCCTCATAAGCGCCCGGCGCACGGCCAAGACGGTTCAACTGTCCACGACCCAAAGGACGGGTGAGCGGCCATGCATCCTGATGTTCTTGGCTGGACTGCAACCGCCGTGTTGATAGCCACGTTGGTCCGGCAAATGATCAAACAGTGGCAGTCTCCCCATCCGGAAACGGTCTCCAAATGGCTGTTTGTCGGTCAGATGACCGCGTCGACCCTGTTCACCGCCTACAGTGCACTTTTGGGGTCAACGGTGTTTGTGGTGACCAATGCCCTGCTGCTGCTCACGGCCGTGGTGGGACAGGTCCTGGCTTGGCGTCGACGTCGGCGAACCGGCGCGCCGCCTCCCTGCTGACCCAGTATTGGCTGCACCAAGGAAGGCCGTCGTAGGCGTTTAGCAGCCACTCTTCGTCAGATCCGAAACGGACGTCGCCTGACATGCTCGACCCGGCCTCCGACCGTGACCAGCGTCGAGATGGCCCAGTCGCTGGAAGCGGACACGGGCGGAAGCAACAAGATCTCAACGCCGGCCCCCATCGCCGCGCCTTTCCATACCTCCACTGTGCCATCCTCGCTGGGACTGCGGTGGAGGCCCCAATCCGAGGCGAAATCCGTCAGCGCTTGCCGTCCATGTATCCTATCGAGCGCGCTGCAAAGCGAATCATACTGAGCACTCCTCACTCCCCTCCCCCTTGCATCGTTTTCTAACCTGCGCTTCACCATCCATCCCAGACTACTTCATGGCAGACATGAAGATCGAAAGCCAGTCTGAATCCCTCAGGAGAACGCCAACTTTCTGACGGGGCAGCCTCCGATCCATTACCTGAAGCTGGGACCAGGGACGACCGCCTAAGCCGATTCAGGCAGGGTTGCGCGGCTGCCCGTCGTCTATCAACAACACCGTGCGGCAAGCGCGCGCCAACTGCAAGGCAGCCGACATGTCCGCATAGCTTCGATAGGGAGAAAATGCGCCGGGCGGGCCCGACACGCGATCGCCCTACTGGTTGGTTCAGAACAGCTCCGTCTGAGCCGGTGGGTAGACAAGCGCTGGCCCGACGGCCTGCGCCATCGGGTTCAGCGGATGCGGTTTGGGTTCGGCGTGGGACACGATGTGCAGCACCTCATGGCCCCGGTGCGTCAGCAGGTCGGAGATGAGACGTCGGTGGCAACGCCACCACGGTGCCTCCGCGCACATCAGCGCGGTCCGATGTTCGCCCCCCAGTGCAAGCACCTTCGATAGCCCGCCGGCGAACTCGGCGGTCGCCATGTGGTCTGCGTAGCCCTGAAACGCGGCGTTGTCCCACGCACCATTGGGCGAATCCGGCTGCACCTTGCGCCGCCCGCCCAGTTCAGGAATCCAAAGATACTCCACGCCGTGCGCTGGCAGCGTTTTAGCCATCTGCTCGGATGCGAACCAAGGGTGACGACGCGATCCTGGGAAACGACGCACGTCCGCGATCGCCGAGATGCCTTGTGCGAACAGCAGGTGTAAGAACTCGTCCCAAGGTCGAGTGGAATGCCCGATGGTCCAGACGGTCACCGGGGTCGGAGCGGGAGCATCGCACTGCATGAGGCTCATTGGACAGGAGCCGGCATCAAGCCCGCGTGCTCATCACGTGCTCGGCAGCTGCCAACGACGCTCGCGTCTTCCCGTCTACGCTCGGACACGACCGCGGGGATAGCGGCTAGTCGTTTCGGGCCCATTTCGACAAGTTCTGCTTCAACGCATCGATGCCCTCCCAGGGATCCTTGCGGCGACGTTTCAGCTTGCCCGGCACGTCCTTGATCGTGAACGCGTCAGCCCGTTTGAGGTTTGGCAGCTCGCTCCACGCCAGAGGCATCGCGACAGGCGCGCCCGGTCTACCCCGCAGGGAATACGACGCCACTGCGGTGGCACCTCGACCGTTACGCAGGTAGTCGACAAAGATCCGCTTGTTTCGAAGGGCTTTGGTGGCGGTGGCCAAGAACCGCTGAGGTTCCGACTGGGCCAACGCGTCGGCGAATCCTTTGGCGAAGCGCTTGGTCAGGTCCCAGTCGCACCCGGGATTCAAGGGCACCACGACATGAAGGCCCTTGCCTCCGGATACCCGCAGGAAGGACTCCAGCTCTAGTTGGGCCAGAAGCTTCCGGATATCAGTGGCAGCCTTTTTTACCTCCGCGAAAGGCACATCTGGGCCGGGGTCTAGATCGAATACCACCCGGTCGGCACGGTCAGGCTCCTCCGCGTGGCTTCCCCACGGATGGAACTCCAGGGCATTGAACTGGACCAGCTCCAGCAAGCTGGCCGCGTCGCGCACTACGAGGTAGTGGGCGTTGATGCCGCTGTCCTCCTTCAGCTTGACCGAGTCCACCAGCTCCAGCCCGGCGGTGTGGTGCTTCTGGAAGAAGCAAGGCTTGCCAGTGCCGGCGGGACAGCGAATGATCGACAAGGGCCGGTTGATCACCTCGGGCAGCAGGTGATCCATCACTGCCGAGTAGTAATCCCAAACGTCTTGCTTCGTATAGCCGTCGCCAGGGAAAAGGACCTTGCTCGGGGAGGACAGTTTGGGGGGCACGCGTTCGACTTGAGGCGTTGCGGCGGTCTTGCGGGCAGAAGACGCCGCCGATGCCCGTTTGCCACGGGCCGGTTTCGCCGGGGCGGCGCGATCCGAATCCGCCAAATCATTCACTTCCTTGTCGGCCCGCACGGCTTTCAAGGAGGCTTGGCGCAGCAGTTGCTGCCCCCCGATGCCGCGATAGAACACCTCCACCACGAAGCGCGGCTCGAACCACGTGGCAGAGCGAAGATCGGTGTCCTCGGTGGGCACGTAGGCCGTCGGCTTCTTGCCTCCCCCTTGGATCCTCTTGCTCACGTCCTTGATCAAGGCGTCGGAGAACCCGGTGCCCACCCGGCCCACGTAGAGCCAACCGTGTTTGGCGTCGGGCTTGGCCAGTAAAAGCGAGCCAAAGCCGCTGCGGCTGCCCTTGGGGGCCGTGTAACCGACCACGGCGAACTCGTCGCTGGCCAGCTGCTTGGTCTTGCGCCAGTCGTCGCTGCGGCCGGGGTGGTAGCCGCGATCGGCGCGCTTGGAAATGATGCCTTCAAAGTGCTGTTCGCCAGCCAGGCGGTAGGCTTCGTTGCCGTCGCCTTGGACGTGAGAGCTGAAGGCCAAGTGGCCGGCCTGGCCCGCCAGCAGCTCCTGCAGGAGCGCCTTGCGCTCCAACAGAGGTGCTGCGGCCACGTCCACGCCATCGATGTGGAGCAGGTCGAAGAGCGCGTAGGCCAGCGCGCCTTGCCGCTCCCCGGACAATGTCGCCTGGAGCAGGTTGAAGTCCTCCTTGGTGCCCGATCCGGCGATGAGTTCGCCATCCAAGGCAGCAGAGGTAAGGCCCAACTCCGCCACGGCGTCGCGTATCTCGGGGATCTTGTCGGTCCACTCCAACGCGTTGCGGGACCAGAGCCGGACGGCCCCATCGGCGACCGTTGCGAGGATCCGATACCCGTCCCACTTGATCTCATGGACCCATTGGTCGCCCTGCGGCGGGGCCTCCCCCAGCTTGGCCAACTGGGGCTCGAAGGGGCCGGAAGGCGGAGCCGCCTCTTTCGCTTTGGGCAGGGCCAAGGCCTTCTTGGCCCAGTTCTTCCGTCGCGCACGCTTTGCAGGGAGGGCTTTGAGCTTCTTCTTGTCGGCTTTACCGCCGCCGGCCCTCCTGATGTCTGCCGTTGGGGCCGCCGACACATCGGCGAGCAGATCGTCCGCTTCCAGATCGCTCGCATACGCATCGTCGTCCTTGAACAACAGCCACTGCGGCTGACGGGCCGGTTTGCCGGACCGGACCAAGTGCCACCCGCCTTTGAGCTTGGTGCCGAACAGCTCGAATCGCAGGTGACCCTTGGCAAGTTGTGCCTCTGGGTCTCCTTGGGTGGCCCAAACGCCGTGATCAAACTGGGCCACGTGCCCACCGCCGTATTGCCCCTTGGGGATCTCGCCTTCGAAGCTAGCGTAGTCGACGGGATGGTCTTCCACTTCGACCGCCATCCGTTTGACCTTGGGGTCGTAGCTAGGGCCCTTGGGGACGGCCCAACTCTTCAGGGCGTCGCCGATTTGCAGCCGGAAGTCGTAGTGCCGGCGGCTGGCGTGGTGAAGTTGGACCACGAAAATGGCGCGCTGCCCTTGCGGCAGCGCTTTGCCAGGCTCGGGCTCGTTGGTCTGGTCAAAGCGGCGCTTGCGACGGTATTCGACCAAGGACATGACGGCGCCACGTTACTTGCCCAAGTGCTTGCGAACGGCCGCAGCGGTGGGGCCAACGGCTTTGACAGCGGCCCGGACCTGATCGACCGACACGCCCAGCGCCTTGGTCCAATACTGCAGCTCGTAGTCTTCGTTGACGTTGATGCGGTCGCGGTCCGGGCTGCCGGTGTTCTTCTTGTCGTCGCTCATGGGATTCTCCTTGGGTGATCAGGCGCTCTTTAGAGCCTTCTTGGCGGGGGCTTTCTTTGCGGCTTTCTTTGCTGGGGCCTTCTTTATGGCGGCCTTCTTGGCAGGCTTGCTGTCTTTGGTGGAGGACTTGGAGGCGGTCTTCACCGGCGTTGCTTTCGCCGGGGTGCGCTTGTTGGTTTCCAAGCTCTTCTGGAGCAGCGCCATGAAGTCCACCACGTTGGTCGCCGAGTCCTCGCGATGTTCCGGTTCCTCGAAGGTGGTCGTGGCTCCGGCCTGCTTCACCCGCTTCTTGATGATGTCGGACAGGCGCTCGCGGAACTCGTCCTGGTAGCTGTCCGGCTCCCACTCAGAGGTCATGCTCTCAATCAGCTGCTTGGCCATTTCGAGCTCTTTGGGCGCAACCCGGTAGTCCGACGCCCCCCCCTGCGGCAGTTTGTATTCGTCCGGAGCCACCAACTCCTGCGGGTAGCGAAGCAGGATCATGATCAACGCATCGCCTTCGGGCATCACCGCGCAAATGTATTCGCGCGTGCGGATGACCACCCTGGCGATGCCCACCTTGCCGGTTTCCTTCAGGGTCTCTCGGAGCAGGACATAGCCCTTTTCGGCCTTCTTGCCGGGCACCAAGATGTAGGGCTTTTCGAAGAACCTCAGCCCGATGCTCTCGGCGTCGACAAAGGCCTCCACGTCGATGGACTCGTGCGTCTCGGGGGCGGCCGCGGCGATGTCTTCTTTCTCTATGACGACGTAGCTGCCCTTGTCGTATTCAAAGGCTTTGACGATGTCCTTCCAAGGCACTTCTTCGCCGGTTTCGGCGTTGACCCGCTCGTAGCGAATGGGCTTTTTGTTTCGTGCGTCCAACATGCGAAAGCTCAGATCCATGCGACGCTCGCCGGACATGAGGGACACCGGAACGTTGAGCAGCCCGAAGGACAACGAACCACTCCAGATGGGCCTGGGCATGCCAGCCGCCTCCAATCCTAGGGCCTTTCGTTGTAGGCCCGGCCGCGTCGGCCGGGCGTGAACCCGGCCGGCGCGGCGCAGCGGTTACTTTTTGGCTTCGACGCCCGGCGTGGCGTCGCGCACCATGAACTCTTCGGTCACCTCGGGCAGGTGGGCCGCCAGCCAGTCGGCCATCGCCTCTTCCTGCACGAGGATTTCTTCGCAGATCCGGGCCGTTTCTGCATCGCCCACCGTCTTCGCTGCGGCGATCAGGGCCGTGTAGGAGGCGATCTCGAAATGCTCGAAGACGTAACCGGCCATCGCGCCTTTGACGATCTCGTCGGAGGCCGTCATGCCGCCGACGGCCTGACCGAAGGCTGCCATCTTGCCCATCACGTCCTTGAGGGTCGACGGCGAGCCGCCCAAGCGCTTGATGCACCCTTCCAGCCGTTCGCGCTGGCCAATGGTTTCCTGAATGTGCTCTTCAATGCGCGCCTTCAGCACTGGGTAGTGCTCGATCCGCGAAGCCTGCCCCTTCAGCATGGTTTCGGCTTGCTGTTCCATCGCGTGTGCGTCGCGCAGCCAGTCCAACAGGTTCTCTTTGAGCTCTGCCATGGATGTCTTCCTCTCGTGTCGGGCGAAGCCTTACCGTATCGAGGCTGGGATGCGGATCAAGCGATCCCCGAGTGAAGGCTTGGCGAACGGCGGAGCATCTCAGACCGGCGGTGCGTGGGCCTGGAGATCGATGGCCCTCGTGGTGAACGGCGCGCATGCAACGCATTCGCAGGCCATTGACCGCTCCCGCCACATGCTGAACGCTCCTCAGCGCCAGGCCATCCTCATGACCCGTTCCGCGCTTTTGCTCGTCTTCTTGGCCCCCTCCCTCGCCTTCGCTCAGCAGGGGGACGGAACCGACGTCCAAGCCAACGTCCACACGTTCAAACCCGCCAAGGTGGAGGCGACGCCCGAGCGCGTTCAGGCCCTGACGGTGCCCAGTGGCTTCCAAGTGCGTCCCTTGGCGCAAGGCCTTCAAAATCCCCGGATCATCGCCGTGGGACCAGATGGGCGGATTTATGTCTCACGTCGAGATCAAGGCGACGTGCTGTTGCTGGAGGATGCCAATGAAGACGGAGCCTTGGACGCCGAACCGAAGGTGGTCTTCTCACGTCCAGGAGCGCACGGGCTGGCCATCGCCAACGGGCAGCTGTATGTCGCCACGGCCAACGACGTGTATCGCGCCCCCATACACCCGGACGGGACGTTGGGTCCAGAGGAACGGATCATCAACGACCTGCCCGATGGCGGTCAGCACCCCAACCGCACGCTGGCCTTTGGCCCTGATGAGATGCTCTACATCAGCGTGGGCTCGTCCTGTAACGCGTGCAACGAGACCAATCCCGAGCATGCGGCGCTGCTGAGGTCCTCGCCGGATGGCAAGAGCCGGTCCATCTTTGCCAGCGGCCTGCGGAACACCATCGGCTTTGCTTGGGACTCCAAAACGGGGGAGCTGTGGGGGATGGATCACGGCATCGACTACTTGGGCAACGATGAGCAGCCCGAGGAGCTCAACCGCATTCAGAAAGGAAAGAAGTATGGTTGGCCCCACATCTGGGGCAAGGACGGGGTGAATCCCCAGAGCACACCGCCAGGGCAGATCAGCAAACAGCAATGGGCGGCGACAAGCGAGCCCATGGTGCTCGGCTACACAGCCCACGCGGCCCCCATGCAGATGCTGTTCTACACCGGCCAGCAGTTTCCGGCAGCTTACCGGGGGGACGCCTTCGTGACGATGCGCGGTTCCTGGAACCGCAAGCCTGCGTCGGGCTACGAGGTGGTGCGGGTTCGTTTCAACGCCGGCAAGCCGGTCGGGTTTGAGCCCTTCTTGACCGGCTTCCTGGTCGACAACGGCCAGGCGCATATCGCAAGGCCCGTCGGTCTGGCGATGACGAAGGGCGGTGCACTTTTGGTCGGCGACGATGCCAACGGCGTCATCTACAGAGTGACTTACGGCCCAGGCCAAGCGTCCGCCTCCCCCGCGACCGCAGTGCCTAGCGGGCCCTTGATGGCCCAAGTCAATCAAGGCTCGGGCGTGCCGTTGGCCAAGGATCGGATCGGCAAAGCCGCCACGTTCGAGTTCCGCTCCCCGGCGTTTTCCTCGGGCCAAGCATTGCCTCCCCGCTTCAGCGCGTATCACGACGATGCATCGCCCGCTCTTTCTTGGAGCCCGATGCCTGGTGCCAAGTCCTATGCGCTGATCATGGAGGATCCGGATGCAGCCAACGTCAAACCCTTCGTTCACTGGGTCGCTTACAACATCCCAGCCACCGAGCAATCGCTGCCCGAGGGCCTGCCGGTCGATCCGCGGCTTCTGAAACCGGAGGGAATGCTGCAGGGGGCGAACAGCCGAGGATCGGTGGGCTATTTCGGCCCCAAACCGCCTGTGGGCGATCCACCGCACCATTACCACTTCCAGCTGTTGGCCTTGGACACCGTGCTTGATCTGAAGGCCGGCGCGACGCGGGACGAAGTGCTAAAGGCCGCGAAGGGCCACATTCTGGGCATGAGCAAGACTGTGGGAACCTACCAGCAGGTCGAGGCCCCGCTGAAATAAAAAAAGGGACCCGAAGGTCCCGACCGGCGCCCAAGGCCCGGAAACTCAGTGAACCTCCAGTTCGTGGCAAAGGGACTGGAGGGCGGCGGCGATCTCTTTCAGGCGGAACGGCTTTTCAAGGAAGGGCGTGCCTTTGAAGCGTTCGGGCAGCCGGCTGGCCCCAAGGCCGGTCGTAAACAGGAACGGCACCCCCAACTCGACCAAGCGATCGGCCACGGGGTAAGACTCGACCCCGTTTAAGTTGACGTCCAGCACCGCAACATCGAAGGCGGCTTCCTTGGCGCACGCCAAGGCTGTGGGCAAGTCTTCCGCCGTCTTGGAGACGTCGTAGCCGACTTGGGCAATGGCCTGCTCCAAGACCATCATGAGGGTGGGTTCGTCCTCTACAAGAAGAACCCTTACTGCTTTGCCGTCCAATCCCATGACTTTCTCCCTACAAGCGCTCTGAGTGGATGTGCCACGATTGAACAGTGTGGCCCGAGGGCTCGCCCGATTTGTGAAGAGGGCGTAAAAGGATGACGGCCGTCGCTCTTCTACACTGCGCACTCTGTCGCCCTTCGGTGGCCCTGCCGAGAGGATGACCTATGAACCAACCTGCGAAAGCGAAAATCGATTTGAGGGACGAGAGCCGGCAGTTTGCCCTGCTGGTGAACTCCGTCACCGACTACGCCCTTTACATGCTCGACCCCAGCGGGGTGATCCAGACCTGGAACCCGGGTGGGCAACGAATCAAGGGCTACCAGGCTGCCGACGTGGTCGGCACCAACTTTTCCCGCTTCTACCTGCCCGAGGAGGCCCAAGCCGGCCTACCAGAGCGAAACCTGCGGACCGCGGCCTTAGAAGGGCGCTACGTCGCCGAGGGCTGGCGATTGCGGCAGGACGGGACCCGCTTTCGTGCCAGCGTCGTGATCGATCCCATCTGGGAAGACGGGGAACTGGTGGGGTTTGCCAAAATCACCCGCGACATCACCCAGCGCCACGAAGCGCAGGAGCAGCTGCTCCAAGCCCAGCGCGATCTCCTGCAGGCGCAGAAGATGGAGGCCATCGGGAAGTTCACGCTCGGCTTGGCCCATGATTTCAACAACCTGTTGACGATCGTGGCCAACTGTCTGGAGCTCATCAGCCTGCGGGTGAAAGACGGAGGCGTGGCCAAGCTCATCGATACCGCGCAGCGGGCCGCCGAGCGCGGGGCCCTTCTGACTCGGCAGTTGCTGACCTTCGGCAAGGGACAAACCTTGGTGCCAGAGGCAGTCGACTTGGCCGCCTTGATGGCCGAATGCGAAGCGATGCTGCGCCGCTCCGCCGGCGACGCGATCGCATTGACCGTCGAAGTTTCCCGGGGCCTTCCGACCCTGTCGGTGGACAAGGCACAGCTGGAGGCCGCAATCCTTAACCTTGTGTGCAACAGCCGCGACGCCATGCCGAAGGGCGGAACGATCCTCATCACGGCCTCTGCGCGGCAAACCCGTGATCCTACGTTGCCCAACACCAGTGAAAGACCTTACATCTGCCTGAGCATCCGAGACGACGGTTCAGGGATTGAGGCGGACCAGCAGGCCAGGGTATTTGAACCGTTTTTCACCACCAAACCCATTGGAAGGGGCAGCGGGCTGGGCTTGAGCCAAGTGTTTGGCTTCACGGCCCAGTCCGGCGGGTTCACCGAGCTCCAGAGCGAGCTTGGGAAGGGAACCCGCGTTAGCCTTTGCTTCCCCGCACCAGAGCATTGAGATGCCGATCCACGTGTTGTTTGTTGAAGACGAAGACGATCTCCGCAGCGTCGTCGTAGAGGCTCTGACCTCTCAGGGCTTCCAAGTCACTCCCGCCAGCAACGGGGATGAGGCCCTCGTCCTCCTGCGCGGCGACGCCAGGTTCGCGGTGGTAGTGACCGACTTCAACATGCCAGACAGCGCCGACGGGCTGGAGGTCGCGGCGGAAGCCGCGGTTGCTCAACCCCAGGCCCGCGTCATGCTCGCGTCTGGCCTTCAACGCTCGCAGCTGCCCGAGACGGTTCGATTTCTCCCGAAGCCTTACCGCTTCCGACAGCTTGTTACGGCGATCCACGAAGACTTGGGCTGCACGTAGGGGGGCGGATTCCTTGCGCGGCCAGGCGGTCGCCACTGGTTCATCTTCCTACCAGTGCGCGTCTGCTCACTAGGAACAGCAGCCGGTCGATCGCCGTTGCGTTCAACGCTTCTCCATCCCCCCGCACCTTGAAACCGGTCCAGTCGCCCACTGCGACCTCGCTCAGCTCTTTAACTTCCACAGGCAACCAGCGCATAGGCCAATAAGGCAAGCGGCGATCCATGATCGTCCCGCTTTGCAGCTCGATCAGGTCGTGATGGCTCGAAGCACCGAGCACCCTTGAGAACACCACGTCCAACCCGTCCGGGGGGCCCTCCAAGTATTGGACGAAGCGCGTCCCGTCGAACAAGAGCACCCCACTGACACCTGCGTCCCGGTTAAATCGAGTTGCGTCGTCGACCAGCTCCTGGAGCTTGCCGCTCCGGAGGCCAAGCAGATCGCCGCGCAACGCGTCGGATGCCTCGCTGACATACACCACGGCCCTGATGGGCATTGGGCGCTCCTTCTCAACTTGTCTGGCCATCCCCCCCTCCACGAACTTTAGTCCCGCCCACGCATTTAGGCAATCGCGTTGTGAGATAGCGCCTACAGGCGGCTGTTAACTTGATCCCGAGTTCCAATCGAGTAACCTTTGATTATGGCCCTTTACAACATCGCGGAACGTTTAAGCACGGCTAAAGAACTAATCAGCAGGGGCGATGACGCGTCATTGATCTACGCCGCGCTGGAACTACGATTCTGCCTGGAATCCGTGGCGTATCAGAACTTGGCTGCATATGGTGAAGACGTTTCCACCGAGCTTGCTCGCGAGTGGCGACCGGACCAGATCATCAAAATGCTGGCCGCCTTCGATCCGAACTCTGATCAAACGGCCAGCTTCTCCATCTCGGTAACGCCACCGCCCAAAGACCTCGATTTTGCCTCAAGTGACTTGAAGGCCGCTTTCAAGGACAAGGATTTCTTGCCGATCGGCGAGGCCAAGCGCATTCCTTGGGGCAAGTTTCGCAGTTACTACAACTCGTTGGGGAGCTTTCTCCATCTGCGCAAAGATCTGACGAACGCACGGCCGAAGATCGAAAGGCTCCGTGTTCTCATCGCTGAGCTGGAAGAGGTTGCGAGCTCGACGCTGATCGCTGCCAGCAAGGATCTCGCGACGGGCAAATGCGTCGACTGCGGCCATGTGCTCATTCTCGGCCCGGCCGAGCAAGCGGGGGACAAGCCCGTTTTCTGCCCGAATACCAAGTGCAACTCGAGCTATTTGGCCATCAAGGGGGACCCGGAGCGGCGGGTGCAGAAGGTCGAAGCCTTGGGGCTGCGCTGCGAATGCGAGGCCATCGTTCCTATCTTGCCAGAGAGGCTTCTCAAGCCTGCGGTTTGCCCAGCTTGTGGGTCGACCGTTTGCGCAGTCATTGCTGCAAAGGCAAGGGTGCTAGGGGTGCCGCCTACTCGCGAGGGAGACCTGAGCGGCTAGTTGCACCTTAACTTCGCCACTTCGTCCACGCCCGGCAGTGGCGACGGCAACACGGCTTTGCACACGCCGGAAACCTCGACGGCCATCCCCGGCTCAGGGTGTTCTAGGTAAAGGGCTCCGTCGTAGCCGACCATGGCTTGTTCGTTCGGCGTGGACGCGACGGTGCCCGGCGCGATGATCGGACCTGTCAGGATGAAGGCCCGGGCGTTCTGCGTCAGCACGGGGAAGGTCACCCGCACACCGCCTTGCCGGGGGGCCACGGCTTGTTTCTCCGTCTCCCCGATCTCCACGCCCACGGGCAGGTCTTTGTCTTTGAGGCTCACCGTGGTGGGCAGCAAGGAGGGAACGTCGGTCACCAAGACGCGGCCTTGCTTGTTGGTCTGGCCGACCGGCGCTCCGTTGACCCGCACCGGCAAGCCCGCCTGACCCGGCACGTCCACGACCGCGAAGCTGGCATAGGCAGGCCTTCCGAAGGCTACGCCGCGGTGGTCCAGGAACACGGTGCCGGAGAAGTTGGCCGCCACGGAGGTTTGCCCGTCGTAGCGGTCCACCATGATCCGGGCGTCGCCGTAACGGGTCATGGCATCCGCCGTGGCCCGGGTGCTGCGCAGGTCGCCGTCGGTGTGCTCAGCAGCCAAGCGAAGACCGCCCTCGGTGCGGTAGGTGGCCCGGGTGGTCAGGGAGTCTTGGCCCGGTGCCTGGCGGGCGCGCACGCCCACGCTGGCCTTGCTGCCGAAGCGATACGTGTAACTGGCGGATACTTGAAGATCGTCGCCTTGGAGATCTCGGAGCACGTTGGCGGAGACCTGGCCCGCGGTGCCCAGGTTCGCGCTCACGCCCAGGGAAGCGAAGGCCAGGCTGGAGCGCCCCGTGTCGATGGCGCTGTAAGTGCCGCGCACGGTGAAGCGGCGATCCGGGCGGTAGGAAATGCTGGCTTGGGTGCGCGACGCGATGGACAGCGCCGTCTCGCTCTGCAGTCGCCAGAACCCGTCGTTTTCCTCGTGTTCCAATCGCACGCCAAACGTGGGCCCTTTGTAGCCGTAGGCAACAGCCCAGCGCGTCCCGCCGTCGCTTGAGCGACCCACCTCGCCCCCAGGTGGAACCCACGGTGACGTTGCCCTTGGCGTTCTCGTCCACCTGGCCACCGGCTCGGATGGTCCAGCGGTCGTTGACGCCCCTGGCCCAGGAAGCGCTGACGCCGGCCGTTCCGTAGCGGTTTTCGTCTTCGCGGACCTGGCCTGCGGCGATTTCCCACGCGGAGAGGCCCCGACGCAGCAGGGTCGGGGCGACGTAGAGCCGTGCAGTGGAAACGGCGGTTTCCCGGCCGTAGGCGTCGCGCACGACCACGGCCGTTTGGCTGGCTCCTAGGGCCACGTTTCGACTGTCCACGGTGAAGGGCCCGGCCTTGACGTCCTGGCGCGTGATTTCGGCTTGGTTGGACAGGACCTTGACCTGCCCCGGATCCAACGCGATGCCCCCCAAGGTCGGGACGGGCCACGTCGGCGTGAGCGGATCCAGGGCTGCCGGGTCCTTCGTGAGGCGAATGCCCCCCAGCGCCACGGGGCCGATGCGGGGGGTGGCGTAGACATCGCCGGCTTGCCAGGTCCGTTGGCGCTGAAGGTCGTCTTTCTGCCAGGCCGTCATGCCGCGGCGCATGCCGAACCCGTTGGGGGATTGGTTGAGCTGCCCGGTGGTGGAGACCACGCCCCAACGCCCTCCGGTGCGCGCGTCCAGTGCCAACGACGTGGCTTGTCGGCCGCCTGCAATCTGGGTGGCGATGTTGTAGTTGACCAGCACGCCCCCGATGGCGGGCGACACCTGAGAAACCGGGGGGCCGTGCTGGCTGAGCTGCTGGGCTGGCTTGCGATCGGCGGGAATGGTGAGCTGGACGGTCGCGTTCTCGGGGTTATAAACCACGGTCACGCCCAAGGCTTGGTCGGTCAAGTCCTGCCCCTCCTCGCCCGGGCGCAGGGTCACGCCGAGCTGCTGCCAAGTCGTGGATTCGGCCACCCAAGCCCCGTTCTGCTGCCAGAGCACCACGGGGTCCTTGGCGGGCTGGCCGTTGGCCAGGATGGGCGCTGCAAGCACGGGTTCCACCCCGTCTGGGATGGCCGCGTGCGCGGTGCCGATGGACAGGGCCAGCGCGAGGCCCAGGACGCTTCCCCGCCGCATGCGTTGCCCTTAGTCTGCGGGGACGGTAGCGGGGGACCCGTTGACCGTGATCGAGAGCGAGGCGGCTTTCAAGCCGGGCTTGAGCTCAACCAGCTTGTTCTGACCAGGGAGCACCCACCCCAGCGCCCCTTCGCGCCATGCCGGCATGCCTTGAGGACCGACGGCGGTCAGGCGCGCGGCGGTCGAACCGGTGTTGGTCAGCAGAAGCCCGTCGGCGGTGAAGCGCGCCCTGAGCACGGGAGGACCGGCCTTGGCGTCTTCAAACCCCACCGGCAGGTTCTGGTGGATCAACAACTGCACCTGGCCCGCCGTGGACGGCTGGGGCAACTGGCGCAGCAGCACGCGGTAGTAGCCCGGCGTGCCGATGCCTTGGGTGCGCACCAACCGCACGGCCCGGCGGGACCCAGGCGGGATTTCGACAATGGACGGTGCCGCGAGCACCGCCTTGGCGGGGCTGGTCACGTCCTGCCCGCTGGCGTCTTGGGACCAGTCCAGCACCGTCACTTGGAAACGCTCGGGGGTTTTCCCATGGTTTTCCAAGGTCAACGCGCCTGCCTTTTCTCCAGCCGGGGCCACGATGCTTGTGGGAAACAACGACACGTTGCCCGCCCACGCAGGAGCGGCGCACAGCAAAAACAATGGAGCCACCAACAAACGCTTAAACACCATTCCTCCAAACCGATCACCTCCTTTGATCCAACCAAAACATTTAAAGTTGTCAACCCACCTTCAAAAGAAAACCCCCGGGGATTTCCGGGGGATTAAAGTAACGCGGTTGAAGGTCAGTAACTCAGGGTCACGGCGATGGTATCGGAGAAGGTCCCGCCGGGCACCTTGTTCAAATCATAGAAGGCATAACCGATGCCGATCATCTGCTGCTCACCGGTTCCCACACCCTCCCACGCATCGGCCCCACTGCCCCACGCTTGGCTGGCACCAGGGTCTTTAAACAGCCCGTAGGCCACGAAGTTCCCGGCCCCATCGGACACAGCACGGTGATTGGGACGCGCGATGGCCGCCCCGTAGTTCAACCCATCGCCAGGCACGATGCTGAAGGCGGTGCCTTGGTTGCAGCGAACCATCAACGCACCATTGGAATAGCCCTGCGTGCCGGACGCCAAGCCGTTGTATTCACCGCCGCCCAGCTGGGTCACGAGCATGCTGCACTCGTTGTTCACGGTCGCAGAAATCATCAAGTCTTCGGTGACGTCGGCGGCGGACGCCGAAGCGGCAGAAAACGCGGCCATCAAGGCCAGAGAAAAAGAAAGGGTCTTGCGCATGAAAAATCATCCTCGGATTTAGGGAAAGGGAAAGTGGCCCGGATTGGGCTTGCTTCACCAATACTCGATAAATCCATTTCCGCAAGAGGATCGGGCAACAAGATTTGGAGGCGCCAACCCAAGCGCTTGCACCGAAGGCACGAGTAAGCTAAAAAGCAACCGCCGGTCGCAGAAGCGTCGGTGTTGTGCCCGCATGCCAGTAGGCTCCGGGTGCCCGAGGTCCACCCAATGGGGGCGCGGGAATCTTTTTTTCGATTCCGGAGCCATCCATGACGACCAAGCGCCTCAAATCCATCCGCACATCCGCCTTCCATGCCCAGTCTGGCCGCTGCTTCTATTGCGGTCTGCCGATGTGGCTCGAAGCTCCATCAGAACTGGGACTGAAGTCCCGCAAGGCTCAAGCCTTTCAGTGCACCGCCGAACACCTGCTGGCCCAGCAAGACGGGGGCCGAGACGTGTCCGGGAACGTGGTGGCCGCACATGCCCGATGCAACCAGTGCAGGCATAAGCGGAAGGGGCCAGCCCCTTCCCCCGATGCTTTCCGCGCGCTCGTGATGAGGCGCGTCAACGCGGGGAAGTGGTGGCCCCAAAACCAGAAGTTCTGGCAACATCAGTCGACCCAGTAGGGGCGATGCCTTGCCCCACTGCAAGGAGGCTTTGATGTTGATTCGGGGGGCAGAACCCGTCAGTTGCTTTGGGCTAGCCGGCTGCGATGAGAACGCGGGCACCTATGCCCTGGGATGGTGCCTGGAGCAGTCCGCAGCGCTTCGTGCGGAGCTCTTCGGTGCCATGGGGCTTGATCCGTTGGCACAGGTGGCGCTTTCCAGCCAAGAGTTCGGCATGAAGGATCGCGGGTTCACTGATTTGGAGGTTCTTTCAGGCACGGCCTTTCATCTGGTGTTTGAAGCCAAGCGACACTGGCAGGTGGCCACGCATGCGCAACTTGCCCGGTATGTCCATCGCTTGGCCGACTCGAATGTGCAGCACAAGCGGCTCATCTCGGTCAGCGCGGCTCGGAAGGATTGGGCCGTTAGGCACCTTCCCGCGGACGTCAAGGGCATCCCCGTCGATCACCTCTCCTGGTCTGAAATCCGTGCCATGGCGAAGCGGGCTCATGCTGCGACCAGAAACCAAATCGAACGCTTGTGGCTGGACCAGCTCGCCTTGCACCTATCGGAATACGGAATGACCTCCAACGCGTTTGACTCGCTCGCCTATGTGGTTTCGCTAAGCCGAGACTTGATGCCCAGCTCTCAAGAGCTGACCTGGATCGATGTCGTCACCAAGCAGGGCAAGTATTTCCATCCCATCGGTGGCAATGGCTGGCCCACTGTCCCGCCGGCCTACATCGGCTTCCGCTACCTATCGCAGTTCCGAAGTGTCCACTTCATCGAGCGCGTAGACACGGTTGATCGGCTTCAGGACGTAGACCCGCATTGGCCGGAAACCCATTCTCCGCACTTCGTCTACACCCTTGGCCCCGCGATGCGTCCAGCGACGGTGTTGCCACTGGGGAACATTTACTACACCGCCCGGCACCGGGTCGCGTTGGATCTGCTTCTTAGCGGCAAAGCAGCCACGTATGAGGAGGCGGTTGCGCTCACCAAGGACCGCCAAGCCCAGCGAGGCGAGGCCTGACACCAGGCAAAAAAATAGGCCGGGGATGAGCCAGCAGAAGGATTCCGAGGAACAAGGGATGGGCAGAAGTATGCCCAGCCTCATTCGCAGTGGTAGAGACCCTTGGCCGAAATCCCGTCTGCCTCGATGTCAGGCGTGCGTGGGAAGCTTGACCAGTCCCATCCAGTCCGACTGCGCCGTGGAAGCGCTCGCCATCAGGGGCCCGTGCCCTGGGATGACCTTGAGCTGGTCCACGCCGGCCTGGTCTTGGGGGAAGAACGGGCCGTCTGGGCTGAATATGAAATGGTCTCCCTGCAGCGTGCCGCAGATTTGACAGTGGTTGGCCACGTAGGTCTGGTTGGCCGTCTGCGAGCAGTTGGGCTTGAGCCAGGGGGCCGCGGCCCTGACCCGGGCCATCGTGCCCACGTCCAGCTCGCTGACGTATTTCAGCAGCGATGGGCCGCCTTCCTCGGGATACTCCTCGTCCTCGTTGTCGAGGAACCCAGGCACCCAAATGGCGGTCACCACGATCGACTCCGAGCACTTCCAACAAGTGAACTTGCCCTGCAGCAGGGCGTAGCTGGTGGCCGTGATATTGAGATCGGTCATGGGGACTCGTCCACGTATGCACCGCGATCCCAGGAGCGGTAGCGCCAGGGCAACACTTCCTCCAAGAAGGTGACACGGGGGCTGGGGAGGTTCTTCAGCCCGCCGATGGCGGATTGAATGCCCTTGGCATTGGACTCTGGGACAAAGAGCCAGGGCCTGGCACTCCAATCCAGCGGCACACCGCTGTCCCGAGCCAGGGCTGCCCTGACCCCAGGCCAATGCTCGTCCCACGCCCGCAGACGGGCCAGCAGCGACGGCGCGCGTGCGGCGTAGGTGATTTCGCAGAGGTAGGCCGCCTGCTCCTTGAAGCTGACCGCGACGGCGTCGCAATACCAGTGCGGGCCGCTAGTATCCGGGTTCGCGCCTTCGTTGAGTTGGATGCAGCACTGGCTGTTGACGAACAGCGCTCGGTCGGCGCGCAGATAGTCCAGCACCACACCTTCGAAGTGATCCATCGCTATTTGGGCTCCATTGCGGTTCGCAGCTCTTCCAGCCGCTCGGCTATCTTGGCGCCGGAGAGCTTGCAGCCCCCAGCGCCGCAGACGTCTTTGACCATGACCAAGGAAATGACCGAGGCACGCAGGGGGTCTTTCTTGTTGCGCTCCAGCGCCTGCCATTCGTCTGGCAACGCAGTGAGCGCGGCCGGGGCTTCTTTGCCGGACAGGTATTGGAGGCAGTTTAACGGTGCCCAGGCCAGGCCGATCTCGTTGACCAGCAGGCTGCGCAGCTCGCGTTCGCCGGCCTTGCCTTCTGCCAGGTTCAGCACCGCGTGCGCGGCGACGATGGCCTTCTGCTGGGGGGACAACTTCGCGCTGGGCCAGTTTGTGGTGCGGACCATTTCCTTGCTCTCGACATTCTGGGCATTGCCAACCTAGACGCTCGCCGTATCGCAGCTTGAGACCTTAGCGGAGAACAGCCAACGGGAGGCTACGTGATCCGCCATGCGCTTCAGCCTTCGATCCATATCTAGGATTTCAACCAAGGCATCGCGGGCTCGTATAGCGGGCGATCAACGATCCGAGAATCAGCCCGTGCGATAAGCATCCCGTTTACATCCTTCGCCCGGGTCCATCCTTACCGCCCCCAAGCTCTCTCTTCATCTTGTCGCCCACGGCTCTGTCAAAAACTTGCGCGGCCTTGCTGTAGCGCCCCTTAGCCTGATTCACCAGCTTCCGCTTGAAAGGTGTAGGACTCTCCTTCGCGACCCTTTCAGCTTCTTCAAGCTCTTTTCCAGCCTTATCCATGCTTCCTTTAGCCAAGCGCACTCTGGCTTCAATCTTTCGTTGTTCGATCTCGTCTTCGGTCACACACCCTCCTTGCACTGTATGGTCAAGCGGCCTTCCGGTGTTCGTAATACGGGGGTGAACCCCACTCACACCTGATCATTTAGAGATCGCTGCTTTAAGTTGCTCGGTGATGCTGTTGCCCTTCTCGTCCCGCAGCTGGGCCATGAGGTAGACACCTCGGCCGTTGCTCTTAGCGGCCCATAGCTCGCCGATCATGCGCTTCTCCTTCTCGGAGTCCGCGGAGTAACGGTCACCACCCTTGTATTCAACGACGAGCAGTCGACCATCTTTAAGCCGCGCCACGAAGTCCGGGTAGGTGCGCTGCTTGGACGTCGGCATCCAGAACTGGCTCTTGTCCACCAAGTTGCGAACCCAGAACTCCACCTCATCCAGCTGGTCGATGGCCTGGGCGCAGAGGAACTCCTCACCCACCTTGCCCCCAGCGGTCTTCCATTGAAGATCGCCCACGAGGGGGTAGTAGTGCTTGCGGAAGCGATACGTGCCGCCTTGGTAGTAGGCATGCGCCGGATACTGGGTCATGTCCGCCGGGTAGGTGAACATCGCACCGGGCTCGTCGCTGACCACGATGTCGGCGTCGGCACCGAACAGCGCTTGCTGGAAGCCTTCCTTGAGCGCCTCCGCCTTGGCGATCTGAAGCTGCTCGCCGAGCTTCCGTCGGAGCACGAACTGGCCATTGAGCAGTTGCGATAGCGAGAAGCCCCGATCTTCGGACAGCCCGCTGATGGACCGGCGCAACCACTCCCGCAGCACGGGCTGCTTGACCGCCGGATCACGGATCTTCTGGTCCAGCCAGCCGACCAAGTCCGCTTGAGTGCGGTCCTTGGCAAAGCCCGGCAGGTAGGTATTCACGTCGTCGTCGATCTTGGTGTAGCTCACTTTCGAATCGACCAGGTCCACCTCAAAGGTCTGGCTGTCGACGTTGAACTTGAGGCTGGACAGGTCCGGCGGATAGGCCAGCAAGTCCCAGGTGAAGCCCGGCGGCGTGGCGCCGCTCTCCACGAACTCCAGCTCGCCCTGCTCCATGACCCCCAGCCGCGGCACGCTGAACACCGCGCCGTTCTGGCTAGGGGCTTTGACGGCCTTGGCGGCGATCTGGTGCCGCTGGATTGTAGCCGCCGCTTCCTCGCGCTCCTTGGTTGGCACAGCCTTGGTGATCGCTTCCACGGTGGACTCGTCCACCTCGCCCGTGATCTCCACCGAGCCGCCCTTGCCTTCCTCGTTCGGAGTGAAAACAACGCTGGTCTGGTCCCGAGCAGGGATACCAGTAAGATCCGGTTGTTTGCTCACGGCAATGGTGGTCTTGGGCGTCACGGGAACCGGATTGACCTTGCCGCCTCGCAAGTCCAAGCCGGGCCCAGGTGTGGGATCCGCCAGCACCGCGCCCACGGCCTCCAGCGGGTTGAACCCGATGTCGATGAGCGACTTGGTGAGCTCTGCGGCAGCCAGATTGAACGCCGCAGTGGTGACGTGCGCGTAGGCCTTGTTCATGGCCTCCTGCTTGCGGCGGGTGGCATACGGCATGCGCAGCACGCGGCCCAGCAGCTGCTGGATGTCCTTGTCGCTCTTGACCTGGGCCACCGAGCAAAAGACGTAGGCAAAGGAGCAATCCCACCCTTCCTTGAGCGCTTGCTTGGTGATGATGACCTCGATGGGGCAGTCCTTGGCGAACAGGTCCACCCCGTCGATCTCCCGCTGATCGCCCGTGGCGATGGCAATCGCCTTCTCGGGCACCTTCTCGTTGTCGATGAGGTGCTTCTTGACCTCCTCGACCGTGGCGGTGCCTTTGGCGTTTTCGGCTTGGATGAGCAGGATCGGCCGGATGTAGTCCGGCTCGCCCAGCGCGGTCTTGCCCAACTCGTTGCGGCGGGCCACAGCGCTGCCCACGGCGACTTCCCATTGCCCCACGTGCTCCTTGAGCACGACTGGGAACTTGATCATGTCCGCGCCCTTGAGCTCAAAGGCACTGACGCTGACCAGCACGTTGCTCTTACTGGCTTCCGGCGTGGCCGTGAGCTCCACCACGACCTTGGCACCAAGCCGCTCGTAGACCTGGTAGGACAAGGGCGTGTTGGCATTGTGGGCTTCGTCGGTGATGACCAACGGACCGTGAAGTTTCAGCAGATTGGCAAAGGACGCGATGGCCTTTCCCGCCTTGTTCTGCTCCAAGTAGGGCAAATCGGACACGCTGCCGGCGAAATGGGGCTCTAGGTCCTCGTGGTGCTCATAGACCTTGCGCCCCTCCTGGTTCTCCACGCGCAGCGCGGCCATCGTCGAAATGACCACGCAGACCTTGGTTCCCAGATCAGCGGGGCGGATGTGGGTGAAGTCCTCCACATCGAACACGGCGACCTTGCCCCCGAACGCCTCGTCCAGTTCTTGCCGGTAGGGGTGTCGGGGGTTTTTGAAGGCTTCCAGCGTCTGGGTCTTGATCTGGGTGGTGGGGACCATCCACATGACCAGCGGAAACTCGCGCTCGAGGTAGGCGTCACCTGCCGCCTGGATGATGTGTGCGCCCATGACGGTTTTGCCGCCGCCCGTCGGAATGCGCAGGCACACGTAGGGCGAGGCCTCCAGATGAGGCATGGGTTTGTATTGCGTGACCAGACCGGCATCCACGTTCTTCTCAAACGCGGATGCGGCGCCAGTCAGCCGGGCGTCTTCGAGGAACTGGGCCAGGCTGGACAGGGCCCGCTGCTGATACACCTTGAGGGAGAGAGCCATGCTTAGCGTGCCTTGATGTCGTAGGGGGTCTGTTTGAAGGTGATCTGGAGTTCTTCCAGACGCTCCTTTGGCAAGTCGCAGGACTCCCCGTAGATCACCTTGGGCCCGTCAAAGGGCTGCAGGCCTTTCAACACCCGCTTGGTCAGCACGTTGCCGCCGGTCTTGCTCTCATCGCCCAAAATGCCGTTGAACAGCAGGTAGTAGCCGATCCCATGGTGCTCACCCAGGAACGACTGCTTCGGGGCTCGAGTGGAGCGTGCGGCACCAGTCTCGGCGAACCAGACGTGGGCGGCCAGGTGCTCGAACTTGATGCCGTCGCGGATGTGACCCTCGTCATCGAACACGGGCACGCCGAGCTTGTAGAAGCGAAAGCCACCGCCACCTTTCCAACCGACTTCTTTCGAAATACCTGATTGCTCTCCTTCCACAACGGATACAAGCCTCGCTTGGCAATGGCTTCGCGCCTGGTCACCTCGCTCAATACCAACAAACCTGCGATTGAGCTTCAAAGCAACTGCTGCTGTCGTCCCGCTTCCAAGAAAACTATCGAGAACAAGGTCCCCAGGTTTAGTCGTTAACTCAATGCAACGACGCAGGAGCCGCTCGGGCTTTTTACCTTTCTTAAATGTCACGCCGCCCTCGCCAGCAATACCCTCCCACGAGATATCACTCCAGATATTCGTAAGCATTGAGGAGGCGACAGGCTCTCCATCAATCTCAACAACGTTCTTGCTGTAGAAAAGGATTTGCTGACCGTCCAAGATGTAGACCGTATCGAGCGATTCGCCCCGCTCCAGCTTTAGAACCTCACCAGGTCGACTGAGAGACTCTTTCTTTAGATCAACGATTGCCTGACCCGCACCGGAGTCGCTAATGGATGCTAAGCGGCAGACTTGGCTTGAGTTCTTCAGAACCCACTTGTCGAAGTGCTGGAGAATAGACTTAGGGTGTTTGATCCTTGCGTTCCGTGGCACCTCAGCGTATTTATCGGCAAGAGACGAAAACCTCCATTCACTCTCAGGCAAATCCCGGTTCTCCAGCCAAAGGTTGTAGGCATAGTCAACACCGCGTGGAATGCGGGCACTTACGTCTTCAAACTTCTCTTTGTTCTTGGCATACCAAAGAATGTATTCCGATGCTTTGAATACACCAGGATTGACAGTGCTAAATGCAGAAGGAGAGCGGGCAGCGATAGTTATCCTGTTGACGAAGTTGGACCGGCCAAAAATCTCATCCAGCATCACCTTCGCATAGTCAACCTCGTTATCGTCCAGATGAAGAAAAAGAGATCCCTTCTCTGAAACAAGCTCGTGGATGAGTTCGAGCCTGGCATACATCATTGACAACCAAATCGAATGCTCGAAGTTGTCGTCGTATTTCGGGAACATCGCTCCGGTATTGAACGGCGGGTCTATGTAGACGCAACCAACCTGGCCGGCGTAGTAAGGCAGCAACGCCTTCAACGCATCCAGGTTGTCGCCCTCGATCAGCATGTTGGGAGCGTCCACCTCCCCATAGGACAAGCTTGCCACCGGCTCCAAGAGTCGATAGGGCGTCAGGGCGGAGCGGGTCAGGTCCTCATCACGGTCGGACCAGTTGAGCAGTGGCATCGAATACATCCCCTCGAACAGGCTCCAAGTATCCTTCAACGGGTGCATTTGGGCCAATCCCTAAGGGACCATCCGGCTCTAAATCATTGATCGAAATGAGCTTTGCGAAATAGGAAACCGGCGGGGCTTTAGAGCCTGACGACGCATCGGCACTTGGGCCTGGAGATATGTCTCGGCTACTACGTGCTGAGGCCCGCATTCCTGCAGTAGCGATACACGGCCGAGCTGCTCACCCCGAGCTCCCGCGCCAACTGAGCCCGGCTGACCTCCTTTAAGCGAGCCCGAACCTGGTCCAGGGCCAGCCCCCGCAAGGTGCGGTGCTCCGGCCCTTTCAGGACGCGCCCCAACCAAAGGGCTTGGCGGTCCAGGCCGATGGTGGCCGGCGACACGCCCAAGCGCTGGGCCACCTCGACCGAGGTCAGCCCGGCTCGGACCAGCCGCTGCACCTGCTGGCGACGCTCAGCGAGCTCGCGGGCTTGGCGGTCCCGGAACGCCTGCCGTCCGGAGCCCGCCAGGCGGTGCCGCCGGACAAAGCGGTTCACGGCTTGGTGGGTGACGCCCAGGCGTTGGGCCAAGGCGCGCTGAGTCCCCCCTTCGTCCAGCAAGGATTGAACCTGGGCCGGGGAGCGGCCGCCGAGGAAGCCTTTGCGTGGAATCATGATGGAGCGGCCTGACGACGTCGCCCATCGCGCGGCGCTTTGAGACCTGCTCTTTTCATGTAAACAGATATAGACGACGCGCTGACCCCAAGATGCAGAGCCACAGCGTTGGCCGTCTGGAATCGGACGAGCAGGATCTCGACCTCTGCTCGACTCAAGCCCGAGAGGGTCATTTTCTCCGCCGGTTTACGCATGCCCGGAAGCTTCAGCGGTTTGCGGTCGGTCGATGGTGTGTTGGCCTGGCGGCATCGCCCGTCCCGTGGCGCTTTGAGGCCGGCTCTCTTCATGTAAGAGGACACATGCGCCCCACTGGTTCCGAGATGCAACGCCACTGCCTTGATGGTCTGGAATCGAGCAAGAAGGGCCTCGATCTCTGCTCGACTCAAGCCCAAAAGGGTCATTTTCTCTGCCGGCAGACGCACACGCGGCAGCTTCAGCGCTTTGCGGTCGGCCGTTATGCACGCGTATGGCACGGCCAACTGTTGCGCCATTTCAGACACCGATAGGCCGGCCTCGCTCAACCGGCGCACCTCTTTGCGCCGAGCCAGAACAACCGCCTTCTTTCCGTTTTGCGGTATGTCCAGTTCGTATTTCTTGCAAAACAGGCTAACCGCTTGCTGCGTGACGCCGATCCGAGCCGCCACACGGGTGCGGGTGCCCAGTTCGTGGAGCAGGCTCAGCACTTCCTCAACCGAGTGCCCTGCAATGCTCCTCGGTTGTCGTTGGCAGACCGGCAACCGCAGTCCAAGGGCTTGAGCATCTTTCTGCAAGGTGTAAACAGCCACCCCGAGGAACCTTGCGATGTCCTTTCGTGCCATGCCGGCCTGAATGCAGGCGCGGACCGCATAGCGGCGTTGGCTCACATACGCCCGGTAGCGCTCCGAGGGCATGGCATCCGCAGGATCCACACGCTGGGCGTGCTCGATTTGCTCCGCTTCGCCGTGTGCGTTGCGGTGCGCGGCCAGGGCGTCGTCCACGTCCTTGCTGAAAGGCGTGTTGCGTTGGGCTGCGTCGTAGATGGCCCGGATGTCTGCGGGCATCGGCAACAGCTCGATGCCATCCGGCCCGGGAAGAACGCCTGGGGCAAACAAGGTGGACGGCTCGCGTGTCATCGGCCCACCCAGTAGCCCAGCCCCGCGCTAAGCAAGGTGGCCGCGTATAGAGCGGCGTCCTCAGCGCTGGAAATGTTGAGGGCCATTACCACCGCCCCGAATGCGAGCGTGAGGACGCAACCCGCGAAGATCCCCCCAAAAATCGCGAAATCCACGTAGAGCGATGCGTCGCGCTTCCCGGCGCAGAAAAGGGCCAGCGATTGCTTTACGGTCGGGTAAGTCAACGCGATCATAAAAGAGAGAAACGCCGCCGAGCAGAGAAACACAGCAAGGACCAGCACGGAAATAACTAGCATCGTCAACGCACTCATCCGCGCGACCTCCCCTTGCCCCAGAAAAAGGCCAGCAGACAGAGCACCGCGACCGTGCCGAGGACAAACAGGCCTCCCCCGGTGGCGAGCTGGTGCCAGACGCTGAAGGTGGCTTGGGCCAAGAACGCGGCGATGACCACCATCCCAACTCCAAACAGCCCGCCATGGATCACGACGCGGCCGTGCGTGCGAGCGTCTCGCTCACCGCCTCTTACCCGTTGCCAGGCTGCCTTAGCGTCGCCAAAGCGCTTGAACGTCCAGAGCGGGACCAGGACCATGAGGCCAAGCAGGGTCAGCAGAAGGATCGCGCTCACCATGGGCGGCCTCCCGCGCGACTCCTCAGCGGGCGCGCCTGGAAGGTGAGAGGTTGGCCCCACTGGCTGGGCTTGAGATTCCACGCCATTGGCAGGTGGTGCAGCTCGTGAGGTTGCGCAGGGGAGCAGTCCATGCCATCCAGGATTTGGAGCGCAAAGGGAAGCGCACGGAGTTCCTCGGCCAAAGAGTCCATGCCGTCCCAGACAAAGGCCCCAGCCGAAATAGATATAGCCATCAGCGCTGCCCCTTCATAAAGCAGATCCAGTGCGTCGCTGCACGCTTGCCGCTGGGGTGACCGAACAGGGGCCTCTCATCCGTCAGTGCCAAGATTTCGCTGACCTTGATCTGGGTTTCGTTCCACTTGAAGACCAGCACCCCCGAAGGCTCCAGCACGCGAAAGCATTCGGCGAACCCGGCTCGCAGGTCTTCGCGCCAAGTGCTGGGGTTGAGGCAGCCATACTTGGCGCGCATCCAGCTTTGCTCCCCCGCTTTGCGCAAGTGAGGCGGATCGAACACGACCAGCTTGAAGCGCCCGTCCGGGAATGGCAGGGCTCGAAAGTCCATGCCCTGGTCCGGGCGAACTTCCAGGTGCCGGCCGTCGCACAGTGTGTGTTCCTCGGAACGGATGTCGCCGTAAATGGCGCGCTCGTCGGCTCGGTCGAACCAAAACATGCGGCTACCGCAACACGGGTCTAGCACTGCTTGAGTGGAGCCATCCATCAGCGCTGCCCCTCAATCGGCACAACGCGGGTCTTGCTGCCCCTACCCGTCAAGAACACCTTGTCACCGGCGCGGATCGGCAGGTCATCGGCCTGAACAATGGCAATGACTTTTCCGGTCTCCAGATGGCGGACATACACTTCCATCCCGCGGCGCTTGCTCACCCCGTTTTGGATGGCCGTGCCGGCGACGCCCCCAATCACCCCACCCGCCACCCTGGCGGCGCTGCGGTAGTCGCCTTTGACCTCGCGAGCGGCCCCATAACCCACGGCCGCGCCGATGGCGGAACCGGCGTTGAGGCGATTGTCAGATTTGATGTCCACGCTGCGGACCATCAGCACCTCGCCCAGGCGGGCGTTCTGAACGGACAAGGTTTCGCTGGCGCCGTATCGGCGGGCGGAAGTAGTGTCAGCAGCCGAGGCCGTCAAGGGGAGCAGGCCGACAAGGGCCAGAGAAAGAACCAAAACGCGCATGAGGCCTCCTTTTTTGAATGGGTTGCACCATCCATAACAAAAGGTTTGGTTTGCGCAAGGGGATCTGGAAAAGAAAGAGGCGGCTTTCGCCGCCTTTCTCGTTACTTACAGGGATGCGCTTCCGAAATATCCGACGCGACGGCATCCCTCCCAACACCGCGAACACAAACGGCCGGCGGTGAAAGCCGTGGCTGGTCGCCAGCCCGCACGATCAACCGGGTGGTTCGGCCGAGAACGTCAACGGCCACTGCCAACGAACGGCCGTCGCTCCAAGGACGGTCGAAGGAGCCTTCGAGCTGAACCCTTCCTTCTTGGACCTTCTCCCAAGCGATACCCCCGGCATTGAGAAGGCTGGGGAAATCGTCCAGGGTCGCGCCCTTGGGCAGGTCTACCTCCCCCAACAGGTCACGGAAGTGGCCGCAGTTTCGCTCTCAAGTGGAGCAGTGCCGGGCTGACTGGAACACCCCGCAGAGAGCAGCAACGCACCGGCGATGGCCGACAAACAAAGATTGCGCATAGATCCTCCTTTTTTGTGTGAGTAGAAATACCCATAACAAAGAAAAGGGGATGCGCAAGGGGCTGCAAAGAGAAAAGGGTGGCGTTCGCCACCCCTCTCAATCCAGCGTAAGAAGCTCAAGAAACAACATGGCGCTTAGTTAAACGGCCTAGGAAATCACTAACCAAGCATTCTTTCAACCCCGACGACGGCAAACGTCGGAAACCAAGGATTATAACAACAGCAAGGATAACCACCCAACCACCTTCTAACCGCTCACCCTGGAAAAGTTCTCAGTTAGAAGTAGAGGAATCGGACCACAGCCGGGACTTCCCCCAGCACATTCATTTCTAACTCGAAACCTCAAAAGGTCAACCCCCTACCTGCGCTAAGCAACCTGGCGTTCCTTGCGTCGCGATGGGGTCCTTCGACCGGCTTCCGTCTTTCGCCCCTGCTCCATGTCCTGCTCCTTCTTGACCTGCGGCAGCGGCTCGCGTTCAAACGCCGGGATGTCCAAAAAGGTCATGACCTTCTCCGCTTGGCTGGCTGCGCGGAACAGGGTCCTGGGGTCATCGGCCAGGGCTTTCATCCAGGACTGCAGGTAGGCGGCGTGTTGCTCTTCGTGCTCCTTGCCCAGGGCAATACCCAGGCGCTCGGAAATGAAAAGGCTGGACAACTCCGCCACCAGTTCCTCTTTTGCGTAGTCCTGGCTGCCGAACCGACCGGCCTGGTCGCGGTCGAGCCGGTGTTTGGCGCCGGTCCAGTGGGCCAACTCGTGGAGCAACGTGGCCTGATAGCTGACGTCATCTCTGAAAGTGTGGTGCTTCGGCAGGTGAATCGAATCCGCGGCGATGGAGTAGAACGCTCGGTTGCCACCGTCGTGATGAAGTTTTGGCTGGTGCTTGTCCAACAACTCCCGCACACGCAAGTTGCGGATCGACTCGGGCATGACGAAGGGCGGCGGGGGCTCGGGCATGCCGTCCATTTGGCTGGCATTGAACACCGTGGCGACGAACACCGATGGCCCTTGGTATCCGTTCTTCTCTTCGCCCTCGGTCAACGGCTCGGCCCCGTCTTTGGCCTTGCCCGTCTTGCTGAAATCCCAGTAGGCGATCCGCTGCCCCTTCTCGCCGCGCTTGACCTGGGTGCCAATGCTTTCGGCCTGGCGATAGGTCAGCCAGCGGTCGTCTTGGTAGCCATGGGTTAGTTGGGCACCGCGCAGGATGAGTGTGTTGCTGCCGCGATAAGCCTTGCCCGTGGTCGGGTTCCAAGGCCCGTTGATCGAGCCGTTCTGCGGGGCGTCGGGATCATTCCATGGGCGGCGCCAGGGGATGGTGCCCTGCTGCATGAGCGCAAGCATTCGCTCGGCGGTGGCTTGGATGAGATCGGAATACTTGGACATGCGGGGTTGCCTCAAATCTTTTTCAACCTCCTGCGCCTCCAAGCGGGTGGTTGTGGGTGGGGTCGGGTCAGAACTCGATATGAAGGGTCAGACTCTTGCGGTGATACAACGCTCGCCGCACCAGCTCGGCGATTTCGTCCTCGCTGCGCAATCCCTGGTCGCCGTCTTTTCCCAGACGGACATGGAGACCAAACCCGCTTTGCACGAGCAAGTATTGCGGGTCCGCTTCCGGTGTCTCTGGGCTCTCTAGATCGGCCAGGCTGATGGCCGATTCGGGGAACGCGTCGTCGGGGATGTGGTTGGGCGATGGCATGGGGGCTCCGTTTTGGTTTGGATACCCCTTTGCAATAGCGCAACGTCGCCGGTTGTAAAGGCCTGCCCCGGAAATGCCCGGCGTTGCTGGGTTAGCCGGCCTTCTTCTTTTCCGCTTCGGCCTTGCGTTGCTCGCGCGCCTGTCGCTCCCGGCGATCCTGCCTCTCCCATGCGGCGGCGTTCTTGGCTTGGCGCTCCCGTTCGGCGCGGCGTTCCGCCTGGACCTGCTCGTAGGGCGTATTGGTGAAGCCAAAGACGTCTCGGATGGCATCGGGCATGTCGGCGAAGTCCTGCTCGTCTTGCCGTTCGGCGGCGACGGCCAGTGCTTCGTTCTGGGCGTCGTTGGCCGCCTTGGCCTGCTCAGATTCGGATTGGCGGGCTTCTGGGGTCAGGGCCTCCAGCCGCTTGAGCTCCTGCTCTTGTGCGCGCTCGGCGTCGGTCTGCTCGCCCTTCCAGCAGCAGAGGTAGCAGTCCAACTGCTCGCCCTCCACGCGCCGATTCGACGGGCGCCCACGCAGGTGCCCGGCAGTCTTCAAGCCGCGGGTGAACTGGCGCTGCGAGAGGATTTCCTCCGGTTCAAAGCCCTTCTTCTCGCACCAGGCCGCATAGCGGGCATGGATGGCCTTGACGCTTTGCCACTGCTCACTGCCAGCGGCGGCACCGAACTGCACGCGGTCGGCATGGGCCCAGGCGGCGATGGAATCGGCGTTGTGGATGACGGCCTGCTTGTAAGCACGCGCAGCCTCCGGGAGCTCGTGGTCGGCCATGAAGCGACCGCGGGCCACGACTCGGCGGGCGCCTTCCAGCATCCAGTCGAGGAACAACTGGCCTTCTTCTGCAAGCAGCTTCTTGCTGAAGTCAGGAATGCGGTCACTCTCCGGGATCACGTTCGCCCACTCCACGATGGAGAGGCGGCGGGCCACGCCGCCGGACTTGTCGCGGAAGAACGGCGCGGAGTTGGAGCTGATGATCCACTTGGCCTTGGACTGGTAGTTCAGAACCGAGAGGTGCTTGCGATTGATCGCGATGCCGTTGCCGCTGACCAGGGTCTTGAACGTGCCCTCTTTCCACTTCTCGCACTCCACCTCATCCACCAAGATCAGCTGGCTGCCCAGGATGCCTTCGAGTGCAAACGTGTCGCTCAACGTGCCCAGGTCCAGGCGGGCCACTTTGTTGTGGACGCCTTCGACGCACTCGGCCAGCGTGCTCTTGCCGCTGCCGGCGGCGCCATGCCACCACGCCGCGATCTGATAGGAACCGGGCAGCAAGGTCATCCCGCACTGCTCCTGCACCAAGGCGCGCACGCCTTCGTCCGGCAACGCATGGGCCAGGAACTTGCCCAGCAGGCTATCGGCCGGCACGGAGCTGGGGATGTAGCGCTGGCCGGGCGTGGCGCCCGTGGCGATGTTCAGGGCGTGGGTCATGCCGTAGCGCGGCTGGGGTTCCAACGCCTGGATGCTGTCGGCGGTGATTTCCAGGTAAGCGTCAGCGCAGGGGACCACCGCCCGCTTGGGTTCCAACTGCGGCAACGCGCTTTGCTGGCCTAGGCGGGTGCGGGCGTAGGCCCAGCAACTCGAAGCGAGCTTGTCGCTGGCCTTTGCGGGGATGTTGGCATCGAGCCAGTCGGACGCCAGGCCGTCGCCGAGGCCGCGGTGAACCAGCGCCCAGTGATTTGCACTCCAACGGTAGACCAGCGTCGATTGCGTCGCGGATTCGTCGCGGACGCTGGCCCAGAGGTGGCCGTCGAGCCCCAACTGGAGGTGGCGAGCGAACAAGAAGTCCAGGCTTTCCGGGCGCAGCTCGCCTTTGTTGAGCTTGGCTTGCTTGTGGCGATCCAAGGCCCGTTGTTCAACCTTGAGATTGCTGGCGTAATCCCGCCGGTTTTTCTCCCAGTGCTTTTCGATGAGAAAAGCAACCTCAGGGGGGTTGACGACCGACGGATCTTGAGGGAGATTGTTCGTAGACATTGTAGTTCGGCTCCAACGACTCCCCGCCCGGCAAGGCGGGGTTTCGCGTTTGTGGGGTTAGGCGACGTGCGGCAACGCGTTGTCGAGGATCCGGCGCAGCTTCTCGCTGGGAGAAATCCCCGACCGCTTGGCTTCGGCTTTCAGCCGCTCAATCAACGCCCTTTCCATGCGGGCATTGAAAGGGTCTTTGCGTGGGGTTTGGTTCTGCTGCGTGCTCATGGGTTCTCCGTGTTGCATCCGTAATACATTCAAGAAAGCAGGTTTCTTGAAACCGTCAAGCCCCTTCCCCAGAAATATTTTTTAGCTGCTGGTTAACTTTTCTGCTGGTTTTCTGTTTTTTCTTAAACCAGCAGACAAACCAGCAACTAAAAACCTTCCAAGTGATTGTTTAATCTCGTTTTTGTTCAAAAAATAAGCTAACTGCTGGTTTGCTGGTTAAAAAAACAGGTTTACGCTACGCGCCAACGTCTCATTTGGTCGAGAGATTTTCACTTATTCTTAACATTTTACAGTTGCAGAGAAAAAGTGAAAAAAATTAACCAGCAAACCAGCAGGAGCCTTCAAAGCCTTACGTGACAAGGGTTTTGCTGCTGGTTTGGCTGCTGGTTAACGGTTTTGGGGTTAACCAGCAGGAGCGTTAACCAGCAGTCTTTCCTAACAAACCGATACGGTTGGATTATTTTTCGTATGGAATGGCTTTCAGGAAAGCGGGGTAACAAGCACTTGTTACCCGGTTTCTGCGGATTGAAGAGCAAAAGCAAAAGCGGCTTGGAGCAAGAGCCGGCGGCTGCTCGCCGCCGAGTCTTGGAGAGGGGAAAGGCGGGCCTCCGGCCTACTCGTAGTTGAAGGAGTGGGACCAGAACCCGCATCGCCTAGGGTCGGCCAACTCGTCCCCTTCTGCCTGCCCCTCTCCTTCCGTCTGCTTTTTTCCTCGGACCAGCTCGTTTCCCACCGTCACTTTGACTTCCCTAAGCGGCAGGGAATGAAAGGTCTGGTTCATGTGAATCTGCAAAGCTGTCATCGCTGCGCACAAGGGATCAATGTCTCCCGCGCGAACCCGGATTTCATTGCTTGAAATGAGGTTGAGGCGACTCCGGATCGCGGCCAGGGCCAGTGAGCCGGCACCACAACAACAGTCATAGACGTTACCCACGCTGGCACTGGGGTGCCGCCAGGTGAGGTTGGTGGCAAGGGCTTGAACCAGATCGAGAAGATCGCCGGGAGTGAAAGACTGCCCCAGCCCTTCCCCGCCCTTCCTGGCCAGCAGCTCGGCATGGACCTGCCCAAGAATGTCTTCAAACGGCCTGCTTGCAGCGACAGCGTCGAAGTAAGCGGTGATGGCCGCCCCCACCTCGGCCACTGCGACGGCTCTTTCTTGCAAGGGGGTAAATGCAAGCACTTTGGGGTCGATGTGAGCCACCAGCTTCACGTGGTAAATCCCGAGTGACATCAGCGCGTGCTGAACAAACGTTTCGACTGCAACCCGCGGATTCCACGGTTTGCCATCGGTGGAAGGGATGGCGCGAATGGCCTTCACCAGGTTGGCGACCTCATTCATCGTTGGCCGCCCCCATGTCAGCATCCAACACCCAACTCACACGCGCGAAATCCAGCTCCAAGTAACACCCGCGGATCTGCCCCTCCCTGACCGCCCGCTTCAAGCGACGGGCACCCTCCTCGCCGTAGGCAATCCACGCAGGGCCAGCAGGGGGCGCGTCACCTACGTCTCCGTTGGCCCGGTGGAACTTCAGGCGGCCCTCCTGGAAAACCACCGCGCTGATGTTGGGATGGTTGAGCACGAAGCGCTGAAACCACTTGGTTTCCGTCCTCGCAAACACCAGGGCGATGCCACCGCCCGGGTGGTTGGCCATCTTCTCCATCCAGGCCTCTTGCCCCCGGCCGAACGGCGGGTTCATGAAAACGAAGGCATCCGCCGGCCATTCCGACGCCAGGCCGTCATCGCTGGGCTTGAGCATCCGAGCCGCGGTGGGCCACGGCATCCCGTTCTCGGGCGTTGCCGGATCCAGGTCGAAGGGCCCCAGGCCAGTGTAGCCTTCCTTCGGGCTGCCCCAAATGAGCTCCGGCGGGGTGAGCCAGGTGTCCGTGCTTTGTGCTGCGGGCAGGCGGTCGTAACCGACCATGGCGGACGCGAGCTTGGTGGCGCGAGGGGCCGAGGTGTTCTTGCGCTGCTTCGGCAGGGACAGCGCGCTGGGGTCGAAGGGGTGAGCAGCAGCGTTCATGGGAAATCTCCAGGGTTGAGGGGTTTTTGGGCAAAGCTCCGCCAGCACGGCTGGTCGGCCGCGTTTCGCGAAAAGGGTTGAGGGGGTTGGGCCTAGGCCCGGGTTACCGCTGCGCTGCTGGCTTAGCCGTTGGCGGCGTCGGCCACGTCCAGGAAGCTGTCCAGCGTTGCCAGCTGCAGGGTGAGCACCCGGGCGGGGTGGTGGCCGCGCATGTCGCGGTTGGGCACGATGACCGACGTGCTGGTGTCAGCGGCGAGCTGGGTCAGGGCCTGAGGCAAGGCGTCGGCCAGGGCGTCGATGAGGACCTGCGGTGTCAGGGTGGAGAAGTGGGTCGAGAGCGAGGGGTCGAGCGAGAGGATGAGCGGCTGCATGGCGGTGTCTGTGTCGATTGGTGTGGCGCCAGCCTATCGATCAGGACATGGGAATCGGGCCCAAAAGGGGCGCTTGCCCCTTTCCCGTGCGGACACAAAAAAGCCCCAAGGGCGACCTGGGGCTTGAGCGGGTGAACAAGGCTGCGGCGGAAGCCGCGGCCTCCCTGCCTTTTCTTCCAAGACCGAGCCGGCGGGTAGCCGGCGAGAAATGCTCCAGCCTCCGGTCAGAACGGGCACGGCTTGCGAGCCTGACCTGTGGCAGCCGGCAGGGTCAAATCGAACAACGCCTCGCGAACCTCGGACTGAAGCATCTGCACGTCGCGCTCCTCTCCCCTCCACATGTCCAGCATTGCCGCCTGGACGGCTTGGGCGGTTGGGCTTTCCTCTTGAGCAACCGCCTCACGGGCTTTTCGGATGTCTTGCTCCACCCGGGTTAGGAGCTGGGCCAGCTCGCCCTGGGCGCTTTCCAGCAGCTCCTTGTAGCGTCCCGCGCAATCCTTTTTCAGCGCCTCGTCCGCCCAGGGCAGCGTGAACGCTTCGGGCAGCGTGGCTTCCTTTTGCATGAACATCACCACGCCCCGCTCGTCCTGCTGGAGCGCCCCACGCGCGCCACGCAGCAGCGCTGCAAGTGCAACCCTCTCCTCTTCACTGAGGTGGGAAAGGTCCAGCGTTGACACCTTGCCGTCCACCAGCCCCAGGCGGATCTGGGTTTTTTTGACCACTTGGAACGTCGCCGCTGGCCTTTTGACGGTTGCCCCAAGCAAGTCCTCATCGCGCCGAGACTCACGCCAGCGGCGAACCTTGGGGGCGCCCCTCACCCCTTCTGCCCATTCCAGAAGTCGGGGCAGGCCAATGGCCGCATGCTTGCCATCGTCTGCAAGCAACGGACCTGTTTCGCTGTCCATCGTTGCGAGAACCCGGAAAACCTTTTGGTTGATTCCCAGAAGTCCAGCGGCCTGCGCCGATGTCCACGGCGGGCTCAACTCCACCTTCGTTTTCGCCTTGGCCGCTTTCGCCTCTTGGTCAATGTCGTTCTTCAGACGCTTCCAGGAGACGCCCTCGCCGGCCAGGAACGCCGGGTGCTTTTGGCCCCAGGTTTTTCTGTAGCGTTTTAACAGCTGTGTTTCCGCTTCCTGCTTGGAATCAAGGGACATGGGTTTGCCGCATGGGTGGAATGACGATGGTAGCCGGTCAGAACCGGAACGGTGTGCGAGTGATTGGGTCCGCCGCGGGCGGCAGGCCGTCGTCCAAGCCTTGCGCACGGGCTTGGTTCCGGACCGCCCTCCACGCCGCCTGGAACGCGGATTGTGCCGCCTCCATTGCGTCATCGAATGGCTCGCGCGCCGCGACGCTGGTCCAAGGCTCCAGCAGCGCCTCGGCCAGGGGGGCCTCCCAGAGTTCGCCCTCGGCCAGGGCGCGATCCAGGGTGTCCTCGTCCACGGTGAGCACGTGCCCGGCAATCAGCCCTCCCACCACCGCCCATGGGTGGGGAATGGCCCAACCTTCATGGGACGTGATCAACGCAGCAAAGCGCCCGGCGTTCTTGCGCAGCTTTTCCAATGCCACCTTGGCCTCGTGGATCTGCCGCTCCAGCTCCAGCTCTCGCTGCTGTTGGCTCAAGCGCTCCAGCTCAGCGCTCAGCCGACGCTCTTTCGCTGACCTGCCCTGACGCCCATCCTTCCAAGCCACCAGTTCGTCGTAGTCGTATTTCACACGCTGGTTGGGGCCATTGACGGCGCTGCCGGTGGCCTTCTGAAAGCGGGGCCCGGTGGGCGGGGTGCGTCGCCTCCACTCGCCCAGCGTGTCGGCATGGATGCCCAAGAACCACGCGGCGGCCTTGGCGGACACCAACCCGCCTCCAGCGCTCTTCGCCCGGGCCAACTCTGCGTTCCAAGAGGCTTCCGCTTTGGCTTGGAACGCCTCTTCTGTGCGAACGGGCTCAATCCTCGTCATCGAGCGCCACCTTCTGGTTGCGTGCTGCAAAAATCGTCACTGGCGGGTCGTTGACCTCATCCAGCCGCGGCTTGTCCGTGCCCTTCCAGCGGTTCCAGACCCGGGGACTGCTCGCCATCATGTGCTCTTCCACCACGGCAAACGCTTGACGCAGGACCGACCACTCCTGCTCGGTGTAGATCGCGTCGGTGGCCGCGGAATCCTTGTCCTTGATCCGGTGGTGAAGCATCTGCGACACGACCCGGGCCTTGGTGCCGTGAATCCGTTCGGCATAGCGCCCCAGAGTGCGACGCAAATCGTGGGGGGTCAGGCCGATGTCCACCTCCTCGCGCAAATCGATCAGCCCAGCGTCGCGACGCACGTTGGCGATGATGGATTTGCTGTCGGAGTAATGACCCGTTTTGCTGCGCCCGGACCTTGCCGGAAAGACGAACCGGGTTCGATCCAACGCGTGCTCAGCGTCGGCCACCGCCGCCTCCAAGGCGTCGATCAGTCCCCGTTGCCCACCCCGTTTGCTCGCGGCGCTCAGCGCGGCCTTGGCGGCCTCCAATCCCTGCTTGGCCCCTGTATCGTCTGCGCGCTCGTTGAAGCGCCGCTGCAGGACGCGCTCGGCGAAGTAGGTGACGGGCAAGAACCGCTGCTCCTTGTTCTTGGTCTCGAAAAGGTAGACCTGGCTGCCCGCCCGCTTGGTGGTCGGGTTGATGTCCTCTGGCCCCGCCAGCCAGACCCAGGACACCATTTCCTGCGACAACTCTCCGGGCGTGCAGCGGTCATACCAGCGCAACGGAGCAGCCTCGCTGCGCCGTGTTCCCCAAAGCAAGGTCAGCAGCAGGTAGTCCGCCCCGGCCGCATTGCGCCCGCCTTGTTCGTCCCGCCGTGCTGCAATGGCTTTGAGGACCTTGGGCAGCGTTTTGTCGTCCAGGGGATTGCGAACCTCTGCCCGGCTGTAATGGTTTCGCAGCTCGTGCGCTTCCCGGAGCATGTCGCGGGTATGGATCACCACCAGCGGGTTGTAGAACTGGCGCTGGGGACGGCCAAACCGATGATCGCGGGCTCTTTCCTCGTCGATGAGGAAATCCACCGCTCGCCTGGCGTCCGAAAACGTGTGTTCCGTTGAACTCAACCCTGCAGCTCGCACCCGCTGGATGTATTTGCCGGTGATGCCCAACGCTTCCAGCTGGGAAACGGTGAGCTTGGCCCAATCCGCCACCTCCGCCAGCTTTCTGCTCATGTCCCGCGGAATGCGATTGGACAGTTGCATGGAACTGATCCGGCAAGCATCAAAGGCCTGCTGGATGACCTCCAAATGGAGCTCGTTCAAGGTTTTGTCCGCCAACCCAACCGTGGGGCGTGAAAGGCGGGCCAAACTGTCCCTCACCGCGTCCACGCTGGCCGGCTTGATCTTCTTGTTCTTTGCGCGGGCGTCCAAGTGGGCGATGTAACGCTCCAATGCCTCGCGCAGGGTCAGATCCCCGAACTCTTTTTCCGATTCCCTTTCCAGCGTTTCCAGCAACTGCTGGCGCTTGACGTGGACGGGGTTCTTCCCCGTTTCCTTCAACAGCGCCAGGTGCTCCCTGCACGCCTCCCTGGCCTCGTCCAGCCCCATGTCGCTCACGTTGCCCAAGGTGAAGCGGATCGGCGTGCCCGTGGGCCCTCGTTTCTGGCCAACGTAGGTGGTCATCGTGGAGCCGACCCGGAAGCCAAACCCCGTGGGAGCCCCCGGCCCGCCGTCCAGCACCACGTAAGCCTTCCCGTCCGGGCGCGGGACCAGCCGAACCTTTCCTTGCGCATCCAAGGCCGGGCCTTTGTGGACCGACAGCGCCAGCACCTGGGCGTAGGTCAAACTAAACTTGAGCGAACCCGCCCTACTGCTTGACGCTGGACTCTTCATCGCATGCCCCTCCGGGTGCCGGTGTTGCTACAGTAACGCACGCCCGCGGTCATTGCTACACGGCGTTGCTACACCCCACCCCACCCCATCCCGCGCCCGTCGCTATATCGTCACTACAGAAAACACCGTCACTCGCCCTCATTCGCCTCGAATCACCGTCACTCCACTCAAAGCCCTTCAACTCAAGTGATTGATATTAAAGAAAACAACAGCGCCAGCAAGGGCTCGAAGGAACACACGCCTGCGATGAAGCAGTTCTTCGCAGCCAAGTCCGAGTACCCGGACCTGCTGCTGTTCTTCCGCATGGGCGACTTCTACGAGCTGTTCTACGACGACGCGCGCAAGGCCGCGCGCCTGCTCGACATCACCCTGACCCAGCGCGGCAGCTCCGGCGGCGCGCCGATCCCGATGGCCGGCGTGCCGGTGCATGCTTACGAGGGCTACCTGGCCCGCCTGGTGGCTCTGGGTGAATCGGTGGCGATCTGCGAACAGATCGGCGATCCGGCGCTGGCCAAGGGCCTGGTCGAACGCAAGGTGGTGCGCATCGTCACCCCCGGCACCGTCACCGACGAGGCGCTGCTGGACGAACGCCGCGACACCCTGCTGATGACGCTGTCGCGCAGCAAGCAGGGCTACGGCCTGGCCTGGGCCGACCTGGCCGGCGGACGCTTCCTGGTCAACGAAGTGGATACCGATGATGCGCTGGAGGCCGAACTGGCACGCCTGGAGCCGGCCGAGCTGCTGGTGCCCGATGAGGAGAACTGGCCCGAGTTCCTGCGCCAGCGCAGTCGCGTGCGCCGCCGCGCGCCGTGGCTGTTCGACGCCGACAGTGGTCGTCGCCAGCTGCTGAACTTCTTCAAGCTGCACGATCTCAGCGGTTTCGGCATCGATGACAAGCCACGTGCCACCGCTGCTGCCGGCGCCCTGCTGGGCTATGTGGAAGAAACCCAGAAGCAGCGCCTGCCGCACCTCACCTCCATCTCGATGGAAACCGCCGGCGAAGCGATCGCGATGAACGCGGCAACGCGTCGCCACCTGGAACTGGATACACGTGTCGACGGTGATACCCGCAACACCCTGCTCGGTGTGCTCGACAGTACGGTAACGCCGATGGGCGGCCGCCTGCTGCGCCGCTGGCTGCATCGCCCGCTGCGCCTGCGCGAAGTCCTGGTGCAGCGCCACCACGCGGTGGAAACGCTGATCGATCGCGGCAGCGACGCCGACATCCGCGAGCAGTTCCGTCGCCTTGGCGATCTTGAACGCATCCTCACCCGCGTCGCGCTGCGCTCGGCACGACCGCGCGATTTCTCCACCCTGCGCGATGGCCTGGGCCTGCTGCCGGCCGTGCGCGAGGTGCTGGCACCGCTGGATTCGCCGCGCCTGCAGACCCTGCATGCCGCACTTGGCGAGCACGACGAATGCGCGCATCTGCTGGCCAGCGCCATCGCCGAAATGCCACCGCTCAAGCTCAGCGATGGCGGCGTACTGGCCGACGGTTTCGATGCCGAGCTGGATGAACTGCGGCGGCTGTCGACCCACGCCGACCAGTTCCTGGTCGATCTGGAACAGCGCGAGCGCGAGAGCAGCGGCATCGCCACGCTGAAGGTCGGCTACAACCGCGTGCACGGCTACTACATCGAAATCAGCAAGGGCCAGTCCGAGCGCGCGCCGGTGCATTACACCCGCCGGCAGACGCTGACCAACGCCGAGCGCTACATCACCGAAGAACTGAAGGCGTTCGAGGACAAGGTGCTGTCCGCGCGCGACCGCTCGCTGTCGCGAGAGAAGTACCTGTACGAGCAGTTGCTGGATACCCTCGGCACACAGCTGGAACCGCTCAAGCAATGCGCTGCCGCGCTGAGTGAACTGGACGTGCTGGCCGCCTTCGCCGAACGCGCGCAGGCGCTGGACTGGGCGCGCCCGGAACTGCAGGCCGAGCCGTGCCTGAAGATCGAACGCGGCCGCCATCCGGTAGTGGAAGCGGTGCGCGACCAGCCGTTCGAGCCGAACGACCTGGACCTGCATCCGGACCGTCGCATGCTGGTCATCACCGGCCCCAACATGGGCGGTAAATCAACCTACATGCGGCAGAACGCGCTGATCGTGCTGCTGGCCCACATCGGCAGCTTCGTGCCGGCCAGCCGTGCGCTGATCGGACCGATCGACCGCATCCTGACCCGCATCGGCGCCGGTGATGATCTGGCCCGTGGGCAGTCCACCTTCATGGTCGAGATGGCCGAGACCAGCTACATCCTGCATCACGCCACCGCGCACTCGCTGGTATTGATGGATGAGATCGGCCGCGGCACGTCCACCTACGACGGCCTGGCGCTGGCCGATGCGGTGGCCCGCCACCTTGCATACGAGAACCGCTGCTACACGCTGTTTGCCACCCACTACTTCGAACTGACCGCGCTGGCCGACGAGCAGCACGAGGGCGGCCGCAGCGGCATCGCCAACGTGCATCTGGACGCCGTCGAGCACGGCGAAGCACTGGTGTTCATGCATGCAGTGAAGGATGGCCCGGCCAACCGCAGCTTCGGCCTGCAGGTGGCCGCCCTGGCCGGCCTGCCGCGCGCCACCGTGGCGCAGGCGCGCAGGCGCCTGGCCGAGCTGGAACAGCGCGGTGGTGAAAGCCATGCCGCCGAGTTGGCGCCGCAGGCGTTGGATGCACCGCAGCAGTTCGGCCTGTTCGCGGCACCGTCGAGCAAGGCGCAGGACGCACTGGCCGCGATCGACCCCGACGAACTGACCCCGAAGCAGGCGCTGGAAGCGTTGTACCGGTTGAAGGCGCTGCTGTAACCGCAGCGCGCGCCCATGGCCTCCCGCCGCCTTGCGGGAGGCCTGTTGAAAGACTGTGCAAATCCGATTCTGCGTTTCAATTGACAGAATCTATCAACCTGAATGAATCATTCGATTATTCATTTCATCTGGCCATAGCTAAAGTCGAGTGAAGATGTTTCTCCCACGTCTTCACCGCCACCAGGAGCCAGCCGATGAGCCAGTCCGACAACAACAACGCCAAGTGCCCGTATCACACCGCCCCGTCGCCGGAGCAGGGCGCCGAGCAGCAGCGCGAGCTGAGCACCACGCCCAAGCAGAAGCACGGCGATGACCCGGTCACGCCGATGACCACGGCCTTCGGCGCACCGGTGGTGGACAACCAGAACAGCAAGACCGCCGGCCCGCGTGGCCCGCTGCTGATGGAAGACGTCTGGCTGCTGGAAAAGCTGGCCAACCTCAACCGCGAGATCATTCCCGAGCGCCGCATGCATGCCAAGGGCTCGGGCGCGTTCGGCACCTTCACCGTCACCCACGACATCAGCAAGTACACCCGCGCCAGGCTGTTCGAGAAGGTCGGCAAGCAGACCGAGATGTTCGCCCGCTTCACCACGGTGGCCGGCGAGCGTGGCGCCGCCGACGCCGAGCGCGACATCCGCGGCTTCGCGCTGAAGTTCTACACCGAAGAAGGCAACTGGGACCTGGTCGGCAACAACACCCCGGTGTTCTTCCTGCGCGACCCGCGCAAGTTCGCCGACCTCAACAAGGCGGTCAAGCGCGACCCGCACACCAACCTGCGCAGCGCGCGCAACAACTGGGACTTCTGGACGCTGCTGCCCGAAGCCCTGCTGCAGGTGACCGTGGTGATGAGCGACCGCGGCATCCCGCGCAGCTTCCGCCACATGCACGGCTTCGGCTCGCATACCTACAGCTTCACCAATGCCGACAGCGAACGCTTCTGGGTGAAGTTCCACTTCGTCAGCCAGCAGGGCATCGAATCGCTGACCGACGCACAGGCGCAGATCCTGGTCGGCCATGACCGCGAAAGCCACGGCCGCGACCTGTTCGCCGCGATCGAGAAGGGCGACTTCCCGAAGTGGAAGCTGTTCATCCAGGTCATGCCGGAGCTGGACGCGGAAACCTACCGCGTGCATCCGTTCGACCTGACCAAGGTGTGGCCGAAGAGCGACTACCCGCTGATCGAAGTGGGCCAGTTCGAACTGAACCGCAATCCGGTCAACTGGTACCAGGACGTGGAGCAGTCGGCGTTCGCACCGAGCAACCTGGTGCCGGGCATCGGCCCGTCGCCGGACAAGATGCTGCAGGCGCGCCTGTTCGCCTACTCCGATGCGCAGCGCTACCGCCTGGGCGTGAACCACCACCAGATTCCGGTGAACGCAGCGCGCTGCCCGGTGCACAGCAACCACCGCGACGGTGCGATGCGCGTGGACGGCAACTACGGCGGCCTGCCGCACTACGAGCCGAACAGCTACGGCCAGTGGCAGGAACAACCGCAGTACCGCGAACCGCCGATGAAGATCCGCGGCGACGCCGACTTCTGGAACTTCCGTGAGGACGACGCCGACTACTTCAGCCAGCCCGGTGCGCTGTTCCGCAGCTACAACCAGGCACAGAAGGACCGCCTGTTCGCCAACACCGCCCGTGCCCTGGGCGATGCACCGGACTTCATCAAGCAGCGCCACATCGACAACTGCAGCAAGGCCGACCCGGCCTACGGCGCCGGCGTCGCTGCGGCCCTGAAGGCGCTGGCCAGCCAGCCGTCGGATCCGTTCAAGCCGGCCCAGCCGGAAGCGGACTTCCCCACCGCCACCCCGGGCGCCGAAGACATCGAGCTCTGATCGCCCTCCCCCGTGAACGGCACGCCGCCTCCCCGTGAGGCGGCGTCGCCGTTTTAACGGTCCGCGTCGTACCTTCTGCACGCCCAACCCCAATCGAGGATTCCCCAGATGAGCCTGACCGACGAACTTCTGACCAAGTTGCAGGGCGCCCCGCTGCAACAGGTGTCGCAGCAGCTTGGCATCAGCGATACCCAGGCTTCCGGCGCGATCAGTGCCGCGCTGCCGGTGCTGATGGGCGCGCTGGGCAACAACGCCTCGCAGCCACAGGGCGCACAGGCGCTGCTCGGCGCATTGCAGAACAACCACAGCGGCCTGGACCTGGGCAGCGTGCTCGGTTCGGTGCTGGGCGGTGGCGGCGGTGGCGCTGCCAGCGATGGCGCCGGCATCCTCGGCCACATCTTCGGCGGCAGCCAGCAGAAGGTGGAAACCGGCCTGGCCCAGGCCACCCAGCTCGACAGTGGCCGCACCAGCCAGTTGCTGCAGATCCTCGCGCCGATCGTGATGGCCTTCCTGGCACAGCGCCTCGGTGGCGGCCAGGCCGATGCCGGCTCGCTCAGCCAGGCCCTCGGCCAGGAAAAGCAGCAGGTACAGCAGCAGGGTGGCCTGGCCGGCGGCCTGCTCGGCAGCCTGCTGGACCAGGACGGTGATGGTCAGCTGGGCGTGGGCGATCTGCTCAAGCTGGGCGGCAATCTGCTCGGCGGCAAGCGCTGAGGGAAAGCCTGGCCGGACATGGGCCGGCGCTACCGGCATCTCCATGGGTAGCGCCGGGCCATGCCCGGCGGCTCACCGGTTGCCCGCCTTCAAACGCTGCAGGATCGGCGCGAACAAGGGCGCCTGCATCGAGCGCGGCGGCTCGACATGGGCGCCCTTTTCCTGCGCCTGCCAGTACGACCACGGCAGCGGCTTGTCGCCCAGTTCGTAGTCCATGCCGTCCCAGCCATCCTCGCGGAAGGCGTAGAAGGCCCAGTGCACCTTGTCCTGCTCCAGCACCTGCAGCACATCCTGCAGGTAGCGGCCGCAGTCCGGCCACCGCCGCATGCAGCCGAATTCGGCCACCACCATGCGGTTGGCACCGACGCCATGCGAGGCGGCCCACGTCATCGGCTGCTGCAGGTAACGGCGTACACGCGCCGCATCCCAACGCTCGCTGCCTGTACCGAACGGCACCTGCGCCGGATAGCGCCAGGGTTTGGCACGCGTCTGGTTCGGCGCACTGGTTGCCGCGTACGGCTCGTACATGTGCACGCTGTACAGCAGCTTCGAATCCGCCAACGGTGCCGGCCAGTAGTTGAAACCGTCGGCGGCGGCATACCAGCCCGCATCCAGCATCAGCGGCATCGCAGTGTCGACCTCGCGGATGCGGGCGATCAGCTCCGAGTAGAAGCGGCGCAGATCGCGTGGGCCGTCCTGCACACCGGCATACCACTGCTGCATCTCCTCGGTGGACGCATGCTCGGCCAGGCCTGCACCGTACTCGGGCACCGGCTCATTGATGAGGTTGTAGGCGGCCAAGGCAGGATGACCCTTCAGCGCCGTGGCCAGGTCAAGCCAGAAGCGACGGGCCGGCACATGGTTGTCGAAGGACTGCCACAGGCGCTGGTCGACTACATCGCCGTTGTGCTGCTTCCAGCGCAGCAACGGCAGCGACAGCGGCGTCAGCACCACTTTCAGCCCGGCCGCATCGGCGTCATCCAGCACCCGCCGCAGCGTGGCCAGGTCGGCCGGAACCAGTCCGCGATAGTCATCGGCGTTGCCGATCAGGAAGTCACGACCGCCCTGCCCCTTCCACTTGTCCGGCACCAGCCGCACCCAGGTCGCACCCGTCGCACGCAGCGCCTCGAAATATTTCCGGTCCGGAGGCGACATGTTCATGCTGTTGCCACCGCGTTGCGGAACGTCCCAGAAGGTGATGTCGGCAGCGTGCAGTGGCGCAGCAGCAAGCAGGGACAGGCATAACAGCAGACGACGCATGGGCAGGCCTCCGATAGGTGAAAAACCAGCCTGCCCAGCGCAATCCGAACGCACCGTGACCGGCGCTTTGTTTCGCACCGCGACAGGAACAATCCGTTGGAATCAGGATTTCGCTAGAACGCGTCGATGTCACCCAAGGCCCGGATCAAACGCCGCGCGCGCTTGTCCGGCTTGTGTTCCGGCGGCTGGAAACCATCGCGTGCCGCAATGCGCAGTGCACGCTGTTCGGCACGGCGCGCCTTCGAAGCCTCGCTCTCGGCATACAGCTGCTGTGCCATTGGCGCCGGCCCGCGCTGGTCGCTCAGGCCCAGCACCTGGATCTCGAAATGCTCCTCGCCGCGGTCGACCTGCAGCTGCTCACCCACGCGCACCGCGCGCGAGGACTTCGGGCGCTGCCCGGCCACGCTGACCTTGCCGGTCTCGATGGCCTGCTTGGCCAGGCTGCGGGTCTTGAAGAAACGGGCCGCCCACAACCAGATGTCCAGGCGGACACTGGGCGACAACGGGGAAAGCTCAGGCATCGGTAGGGACTACTCCGGTGGCTTGTTCAGAGGACGCGGATGGTCGGGGTCGGTGCGGCAGCCGCTGCCCCCGATCAACGTGGGTACACCAGCGGACAGGTCTTGGCGCTGACTGCCGACCAGGCACTCGGGTCGGTCGGTCGGCCGCACCTGGGTATCGCCCAGCCGGTCACCTGTCGAACATGCGGCCAGTACAACGCCGATCAAGGCCAGCGCCATGCTCCGCTTCACCCGCAGTCGTTGATGCATTGCCACATCCCGCAAACCGGCTTGGTGCTAGTGTGCGCCTCCCGGGATTCGATCACCACTCCATGGCCAAAGCGCCGCTTGACCTGACCTCCGGCCCGATCGGCCGCAATCTCCTGCTGTTCTCCCTGCCGATCCTGGCCGGCAACATCGCGCAGTCGCTGAACGGTTCGGTGAATGCGGTCTGGGTGGGGCGCTTCCTCGGCGAGGCGGCACTGACCGCCACCGCGAACGCCAACAACATCATGTTCTTCCTGATCGGCTCGGTATTCGGCTTCGGCATGGCCTCGACCATCCTGATCGGCCAGGCCATCGGCGCGCGCGACATCGCGCAGGCGCGGCGCGTGGTCGGCACCAGCGCCACCTTCTTCATCGGCCTGTCGGTGATCATCGCCATCGCCGGCTGGTTCATGGCGCATCCACTGCTGGCAGCAATGGGCACGCCGGCCGCCTCGCTGCCGCTGGCCGAGGCCTACCTGCAGATCATCTTCCTGGCGATGCCGACGCTGTACGCGTTCGCCTTCCTCACCGCTGCGCTGCGCGGTGCCGGTGATTCACGCACGCCGTTCCGTTTCCTGATGGTGTCGGTGGCGCTGGACATCGTGCTGAACCCGGTGCTGATCTTCGGCATGGGGCCTTTCCCTGCGCTGGGCATCGCCGGCTCGGCCTGGGCCACGCTGGTCGCGCAGACGCTGTCGCTGGCCGGCCTGCTGCTGTACATGCGGCACAAGCGCCACACCCTGTGGCTGGGCCGCGCCGACATGCGCCTGCTCAAGCTCGACCTGACCATTCTCAAGGCGCTGGTGATCAAGGGCGTGCCGATGGGCCTGCAGATGGTGCTGATCTCGCTGTCGGTGATCCTGCTGATGACCATGGTCAACCAGTACGGCACCGACACCGGCGCCGGTTACGGCGCCGCGCTGCAATTGTGGAACTACCTGCAGATGCCGGCAATGGCGATCGGTGCGGCGTGCTCGACGATGGCCGCGCAGAACGTCGGCGCGCAGCGGTGGGACCGCGTGCGCGGCACCGCGCGGCAGGGCGTGCTGTTCAACTTCCTGCTGACCGGCGCACTGATCCTGCCGCTGGTGCTGTTCGATCGGCAACTGCTGGCGCTGTTCCTGCCGCCGGCCAGCGAGGCGCTGGACATCGCCCGCCACCTCAACCATGTGGTGATCGGTTCGTTCCTGTTCTTCGGCGTCAGCTTCGTGATCTCCGGCGTGGTGCGCTCCACCGGCGCGGTGATTCCGCCGCTGCTGATCCTGGCCGGTTCGCTGTGGGGCGTGCGCGTACCGTTCGCCGAGCTGCTGCAGCCGTACTGGGGTGCCGATGCGATCTGGTGGAGCTTCCCGGTCAGCTCGCTGGTGTCGATGCTGCTGTCGCTGGCGTATTACCGCTGGGGTGGCTGGCGCAAGGCCACGATGATCGGCAAGCCGTCGCATGCCGAAGAACTGGCCACGCCGTCGGAGATTCCGGCCTGCCCACCCTCACCGGTGGCCGACCCGGATGCCGCGCCGCTGCGGTAGTGCCGGCCGCTGGCCGGCAACCTCATGGATCGTTCAATGCACGGTAGTGCCGGCCGCTGGCCGGCAGCTTCATGCCTCTCCGGACGCATCGCGCAACAGCCGGCCAGCGGCCGGCTCTACCATTTCTTCTTTCGTGCAACAGCCGGCCAGCGGCCGGCTCTACCGCTTCTTTTTCGCAGCGTTGAACTTAGCCGCTTCGCGCAACAGCGCCTTCAATGCCGCGGCATCGGGCATCGCACCTTCATGGATGTCGATCGCACGTCGCGTGTTGCCGTCCAGGCTGGCATTGAACAGGCCTTTCGGGTCGGCCAGCGCCGCACCATGGGCGAAGGTCAGCTTCACCGCCTGCTTGTAGGTTTCGCCAGTGCACAGGATGCCGTTGTGCTCCCACACCGGCGTACCGCGCCACTTCCAGGTTTCCTGCACGTCGGGCAGCGCTTCATGGATCAACGCGCGTACGCGCGCCAGCGTTTCACCACGCCAGTCGCCCAGCTCGGCGATGCGTGCATCGATCAGTTCAGCTGCTGGGGTTCCGGCATCGGCAGGGTTCGGCGCGTGCGTGGCCATCAGCGGTTCTCGTCGGCAAGTAGATCGGAACGGTGGGCTTACATGCGCTCGCCGGGCAATGCCGCGGCTTGGCGCACCCAGTCAAGGAACCGGGCTTCATCCAGCACGCCGTCCTGTGCAATGTGCAGGTAGCGCGTGTCTGCGCTCCTGGACGGCTCGGGTGGTATCGGCTTCAGTGCGGCGCCCCGGAAAAATGCCACCTTGATGTAGCGGGTGAAGCAATGGAAGCTGAGGAACCAGCCCTCGCCCTTGGCAACCGCATACATCGGCGAATTCCACTTCACCGCCTTGTGCACGCCGGGCACGGCCTGCTCGATCAGCGCATCCAACCGCGCGCCGAGCGGTTGTTTCCAGTCCGGCATCGCCGCGATATAGGCCTGCACCGTGGCATCGCCCTCGCCCTTGGCGATCTGCGGGTTACCACCGGACAGCAGCCTGGGCGCGGCGGAGGGTGCGGTTCGCTTGGCAGGCATCGCACGGCACGTCCATCAGGATGAAGCGGCAGCCTAGCGCGACGGGTGCCTGTCGGTCACGGCGCGGTGCGCCATCGGCTCAGTCCGCCTGACGGGCCAGGAACTGCCGCCAGTCCGGTAGCTTGCGGTGACGTCGCAGCGAGCGCATCAGGGCCGCCATCACGACACCGAACAGGGCACCGGCCAACAGCCCGGCCAACAGCAGCAGCACCAGCGGACGCTCGCTGCCCTGCCACAACATCAGCCACATCAGTCCGGTCCAGAACAGCCCGAACAGCAGGCCCTGCACCAGCGCGTTGGTGGCGAAGCCGGCCAGGATCGGCGGCGGCAGTGCGATGCCCATGCGCCACAACAACCGGTGCAGCAACGGTGCCGACTGCACGCGCGCCAGCCCCTTGCCGTCGAGGAAGCGCAACGCCGACTGGATCACGGCGGGATAGCGTGGGTTGATCTCGTTCATCGCCTGATCGTGGCCGATGCGATGCCGAAAACGCAAACGGCCACCCGAAGGTGGCCGTCGCGGCAACAACCGAAGTTGTTTATCAGGCCTTTTCGGCCAGACGGGCAGCCTTGGCGGCAGCAGCGGCAGCCAGGTCTTCCTTGATGCGGGCAGCCTTGCCTTCCAGGCCACGCAGGTAGTACAGCTTGCCGGCGCGGACCTTACCACGACGCTTCACTTCGACCGAGTCGATGATGGCGCTGTGGGTCTGGAAGACGCGCTCGACGCCGTAGCCGTGCGAGATCTTGCGGACGGTGAACGAGGAGTTCAGGCCGCCGTTCTTGGTCGCGATCACAACGCCTTCATAGGCCTGCACGCGCTCGCGGGCACCTTCCTTCACCTTCACGTTGACGACAACGGTGTCGCCCTGGCTGAACTTCGGCAGTTCGCGGGTGATCTGGGCGGATTCGAATTCCGCGACGATGGACTTGTTCAGCTTGCTCATGGGTTACACCGATTCTTGTTCGGGTGGGCGTGTCGTTTCGACAACGTAGGCTGATGCAGTCACTGGACTGTGCTGCACGTTTGTTGTGGGTACTGCGCGCGCCGGCCGAAGCTGGCGGTAATTGGACATGATAGCCGAAAAAGCCAGCCCTGCGCTAGGGGCTGGCCTTCTGTTTCCGGGCCTGGCGGGCCTGGTCGAGCAGTTTTCGGTCGGGCTTGCCCAGTGCCTGTTCATCCAGCAGGTCCGGGCGCCGCTGCGCGGTCCGGACCAGCGACTGCTGGCGGCGCCAGGCGGCGATGGCCGCATGGTTGCCCGAGCGCAGCACCTCCGGCACGTCACCCAGCGGATGCTGGGCCGGTTGGCTGTAATGCGGGCAGTCGAGCAGGCCGAGGTCACCTTCGAAGCTGTCCTGGGCGGCCGATTCAGCATCGTTCAGGGCACCGTCCTGCAGACGGGCCACGGCGTCGATGATCACCGCCGCGCCCAGCTCGCCGCCGGACAGCACGTAATCGCCAAGGGAAATCTCCTCGTCGACATTGGCTTCCAGGAAGCGCTCGTCGATGCCCTCGTAGCGGCCGCAGAGCAGGACCATGCGCGGCAGCGCCGCCAGTTCCCGCACTTTGGCCTGGGTCAACGGCGTACCCTGCGGGCTGAGATAGATCACCCGCGCCGGGGTCGGATCAGCATCGCGGATCGCCTGCAGGCACGCCTGCAGCGGCTCGATCAGCATCACCATGCCCGGGCCACCGCCGAACGGACGGTCGTCCACCCGGCGGTAGTTGCCTTCAGCGTAATCACGGGGGTTCCAGCCGTGCAGGCTGAACAGGCCCTTCTCCTGCGCACGCCCGACCACGCCCAGTCCGGCGGACTGGGCGAGGAACTCGGGGAACAGGGTGATGACGTCGAAACGCATGCTCACACTCAGAACTCGGGGTCCCAGTCGACCACGACCAGGTTGGCCTCGAAGTCGACCGACTTGACGAACTCCGGCAACACGAACGGAATCATCCGCTCACGATCGCCGCGCACGACCACCACATCGTTGGCGCCGGTGCTGAACAGGTGCGAGACCTGGCCCAGGGCAACGCCCTCGGTGGTCTTCACATCCAGGCCTTCAAGGTCGACCCAGTAATACTCGTCGGCATTCGGCGGTGGCAGTGCACTGCGGGCCACGTAGACCTCGGTGCCATGCATCGCCTCGACCGTATCGCGATCTTCGATGCCCGGAAAACGGGCCACCAGATGCTTGCCGCTGTCGCGGCCACGGGCGCCTTCAAGCGTGGATTCCTGCCCGTTGGGACTGCGCAGGATCCACGGCTGGTAACGGAAAATAGCGGAACGCGGCTCGGTCCAGGACTCGAGCTTTATTTCGCCGCGCACACCAAAAGCGCCGACAATCCTGCCCAGCAGGATGCGGCGCTCGTTATCTTTCATCTGCGTTCAACCAGACGGGCCGCGCCAGGCGCGGCCCTTCGGGATCAGGCCGCAGCGGCCTGGGACTTGGTCGCTTCCTTGATCAGGTTGCGGACCTTTTCAGTCGGCTGGGCGCCGTTCTTGACCCAATGGTCAACACGGGCCAGATCCAGCTCGATGCGCTTCTCGCCACCCTGTGCAACCGGGTTGTAGAAGCCGACGCGCTCGATGTTGCGGCCATCACGGGCGCTGCGAACGTCGGTCACGATGATGTGGTAGAACGGACGCTTCTTGGCGCCGCCGCGGGTCAGTCGAATCTTGACCATGGTCTTTTTTCCTATTGCCCAGTCGCCAGGATGGCGCGGTAAGCCGGCGATTATAGCGGCAGTGTCGGCCGGAGCCAACCCCAGGGTTGGCCAACCGGGGTCAGATCCCTTTTTCAGGGCAAGAGGGATCTGACCCCAATCCCCGCCAGGGCACCGCCGCCAGCACCGCCCTGCCCTGTTCCGCCAGCGCCTGCGAACCCGGCAGGGCATGCCCGTCGATGGCGTCCAGCGCCCACAGGCCGCTGGCGTTGCAGGCAAAGGCCGCCTTCACCCCCCCCAGTTCAGCCAGTGCCAGCGGTCGCGTGACCTGCGGGCCTGGCCAGTGCTGCCTCAGCAAGGCCTCGGCGGTACCACGCAGCGCCGGCGCCTGCGGCCAGACCAGTCGTTCACCGTCGTGCACGGCCAGGTTCCAGGTGCTGCCTTCACTCACTGCGCCATCGGCGGTCACGAACAGCACATCGTCGAAGCCGTCAGCCATCGCCGCGCGGCGCTCGGCGAACAGGCCGAAGGTGCCCACATGCTTGATCTGCGGCAGTTCGCGCTGCCAGGTCACGCTGCGCACACGCTTGGGTACGGCCAGCGCCACCGGCGAGGACACCGCCACCAGTACGTCCACCGGTACCACCGCCAGCGGATTGCGGAAATCGAAATGGCGCGAGTACACGGTCACCCGCAGCGAGACATCAGCCAGCCCGGCCAGCTGCAGGGCCTGCGCCATCCAGCCCTGCACCTGCTCCGTATCCAGCTCGCTGCCGAACAGTTGACGCGTTGCGTGCGACAGCCGCGCCAGATGCAGGTCCGGTCCCTGCACCGCCCCTCCCCGCACCTGCAGCGAGGTGAAGTGGCCGTAGTTGACCAGCGCCGGCAGCAGATCCTCAACCTGTGCTGGCCGGCCGTTGCAGGTCACCGTCATTTCAGCAATGCCTGCGCCTGGCTCCACATGTCGTGCAGCACATCGGCGGCCGGTCGTGCCGGCGCCATCCATGCCGATTGCCCGGCCCAGGCCTGCATTGCGGCCAACCGGTTTTCCTGCGCTGCCTGCTTGCGCATCGGTGCGGTCAGGCCGCGCTGCACTGGGTACGGGCGCGGCGCCGGCGCACCTTCGGCGGCTGCGGCGCGTACATAGGGCGTGGCAAGGCCGCGACCCAGGCGGCCACTGAAAGCACGGGTCGGCCAGGTGTCTTCCGGTTCGCTGGCCGCCAGTCCATCGGCCCACGCAGAGGCGATCGCCGCTTCGGGCGTGCGCAGGAATGCAGTGCCGATCTGCACCGCGCTGGCGCCCAGCGTGAGCGCAGCGGCAATGCCACGACCATCGGCGATGCCACCGGCGGCGATCACTGGAATCTGCAGGTGGTCGGCCAGGCGCGGCAGCAGCGCGAACAGGCCCACCAGCTGGCGCTCGGCCAGGCTGGGGTCGAACGCACCGCGATGGCCACCGGCTTCGGCGCCCTGTGCCACCACCGCGTCGGCACCGGCATCCTGCGCCGCGCGCGCTTCGGCCAGCGTGGTCGCGCAGGCGATCCAAGCGATGCCGGCGTCCTTCAACTGCTGCACGTGGCGCGGCGACAGCACGCCCATGATGGTCGAGGCCACGGCCGGGCGCGCGGCCAGCAAGGCAGCAAACTGTTCGTCGAAATCAGCCGGGGTAGCATCGGCGGCACTGGCAGGCACGTCCGGCCCCCATTGGGCGAGGAAGGCGCGGCTGGTGGCTTCGGCGGTGACATCGCGAACGGGCGCCGGATCCGGCAGCCACAGGTTCACCTGCGCCGGGCCGGTAGAGGCAGCGCGGAAGTCATCCATCCAGCGGCCGATATCGGCGGCCGGCGACAGCACCGCACCCATCGCGCCCATGCTGCCGGCGTTGGCCAGCGCGGCCGACAGCGGCACCGGGCAGGCACCGGCCATCGGTGCCAGCAGGATCGGAAGCTGCAATGAAAAACGCCGACAGAAAGTGTCGGCGCGTTCAAGAATCGGCGATGCGTTCACGCGACATACCTGTTGGAGAAGTCGCCGCCCAGCATACGCCAGTCATTGTGACCGGGGCCGGATCGCGATGCGCGCCGACCCCGTCGCTGCATCAACGGAACGGCATGCCGCGGCCGCCCATGGCACCCATCATGCCCTTCATGCTGCGCATCATGCCCTTCATGCCACCGCCGGCCATCTTGCTCATCATCTTTTCCATCTGCATGTACTGCTTCATGAGCTTGTTGACGTCGGCCGGGGTCACGCCGGAACCCTTGGCGATGCGCGCGCGGCGCGAGCCATTGAGCAGGTTCGGGTTGCGCCGCTCCTTCTTGGTCATCGAGCTGATGATGGCGATCATGCGCGGCACTTCCTTGCCCTGGCTGACCTGCTGCTTCAGGTGGTCGGGGATGTTGCCCAGGCCCGGCAGCTTGTCCATCAGGCCGCCGATGCCGCCCATGTTCTGCATCTGCTCAAGCTGGTCACGCATATCGTTCAGGTCGAACTTCTTGCCTTTGGCGACCTTCTCGGCCAGCTTGGCGGCCTTGTCCTTGTCGACCTGCTGCTCGACCTGCTCGACCAGCGACAACACGTCGCCCATGTCGAGGATGCGGCTGGCGATGCGGTCCGGATGGAACACGTCCAGGCCTTCCGGCTTTTCGCTGACACCGACGAACTTGATCGGCTTGCCGGTGATGTAGCGCACGCTCAGCGCGGCACCGCCACGCGCGTCACCGTCGGTCTTGGTCAGCACCACACCGGTCAGCGGCAGCGCATCGCCGAAGGCCTTGGCGGTGTTGGCCGCGTCCTGACCGGTCATGGCATCGACCACGAACAGCGTTTCGGCCGGGTTGACCGCCGCGTGCAGGGCCTTGATCTCGGCCATCATCGCTTCGTCGATGGCCAGGCGGCCGGCGGTATCGACCAGCAGCACGTCGACGAACGACTTGCGCGCATCGTCGATGGCGGCGCGGACGATGGCTTCCGGTTTCTGGTCGGCGCTGGACGGGAAGAACAGCACGCCGACCTGCTCGGCCAGGGTCTTCAGCTGTTCGATCGCGGCCGGACGGTAGACGTCGGCCGAGACCACCATCACCTTCTTCTTGCGCTTTTCCTTCAGGTGCTTGGCCAGCTTGCCCACGGTAGTGGTCTTGCCGGCGCCCTGCAGGCCCGCCATCAGGATGATGGCCGGAGCGGGCACATTGAGGTTCAGGTCGCTGGCTTCGGCGCCCATCACCGCGGTCAGCTCGTCGCGCACGACCTTGATCAGGGCCTGGCCCGGGGTCAGCGACTTCAGCACTTCCTGGCCGACCGCGCGCACCTTGATGCGCTCGATCAGGGCCTGCACCACCGGCAGCGCAACGTCGGCTTCGAGCAGCGCGATGCGGACCTCGCGGGTCGCCTCGCGGATGTTCTCCTCGGTCAGGCGGCCGCGGCCACGCAGGCGCTCGATGGTGCCGGAAAGGCGCTGGGTCAGGGACTCGAACATGCGGCGCAACCTGTCTGAAAGCGGGGGACAATAAGGCAGACAGTATAACGGGTCAGCTCCCCTCCCCGGACTGCGACCACGGGGCCGTCGCCAGCATCACGGGGGTATGCGAAACTGCAACGATGTTAATCGTTCTCATCGCCGCCCTGCTCTACCTGGCCGCCAGCGCCCTGCTGGTGCGTGCGCTTGGCCGCGATGAAAGCACCGGCTCCCCCGCCTGGCTGTGGCCCGCCCTGCCGGCGATGCTGCTGCACGGCGGCTACCACGTGATGGTGGCCATGCGCACCAACGGCGGGCCGGACATGCACTTCTTCGCCGCACTGTCGCTGGTCGGCCTGGGCATGGCCTGGCTGACCTCGCTGGTCGGCGCGCGCGGGCGCATGTCGGCACTGGGCGTGGTGGTGTTCCCGCTGGCCGCGGTACTGCTGCTGGCTTACCACGGCTACGGCCACGAACCGAGCAAGGTGCTGGGCTGGCGCCTGGCCAGCCACGCCTGGCTGGCGCTGCTGGCCTACGCCACGCTGAGCATCGCCGCGCTGCTGGCGATCATGCTGTGGCTGCAGGAACGTGCACTGCGACGCCGCGAGTTCCGGCCGTGGCTGCGGGCGCTGCCGCCGCTGGCCGATCTGGAATCGCTGCTGTTCCGGGTGATCACCGTCGGCTTCGCGCTGCTGACCTTGACCCTGGTCACCGGCGTGCTGTTCGTCGACGACCTGCTGGCGCAGAAGCTGGTGCACAAGACCGTGCTGAGCGTGCTGTCGTGGATCGTATTCGGTGTGCTGCTGATCGGCCGCCGACGTTACGGCTGGCGCGGCATGAAAGCGGTGCACTGGACGCTGGCGGCGATGCTGTTGCTGTTGCTGGCGTTCTTCGGCAGCCAGTTCGTGATCGAACTGGTGTTCGGGCATTCGCGATAAAGGCGTGCCGACCAACGGTCGGCACCCACCCCGGTAGTGCCGGCCGCTGGCCGGCAATCGCACATGGAGTAGCTCCACGCCATGCGTGGATGCCGTAGACGGTCAAGGCACCGGCTGGGCCAGGATCTTCCGTACCGAACGACCGCTGTTGGTGAGGATGTCGTCCACCTGCCAGCAGCCCTGGCCTTCGCGCACCATCGGCAGGCGGGTCAGGTAGGCCGTATTCCATACCGAATAGCGCATTTCAACCTGGCCCGTAGTGGCCGAGATCTTTTTCCAGCTGTATCGCACCGGGCTGTCGACGTCACCATCCTGGGCGTCCAGCCACGGATCGGAATCGATGGTGCAGATGCCTTCCTCACGCGTCTGGCAGGCGCGCTCGCCACGCAGGGCCTTGACGAAGGCCGGGCTGACCAGCGCCGGCGGCGGTTCCAGCAGATCGCCATTGCCGGTGGTTGCCTCGTAGAAGGCACGGGCCACAGCGGTGGGCTCCTGGCAGGCCGGTGTGGCTTGCACGGCGGGCGCCAGCAGCAGCCCGGCGATCATGAACATCCCTGTCTTTCGCATGTATTCCATTCCTTGCATGGGGGGACGCCGGGCATGGCCCGGCGCTACCGGAATCGGGTGGGTAGCGCCGGGCCATGCCCGGCGAGCGCGCAGCGCGGTGAGCTTACAACCCGTAACGCTCGATCACGTCCAGATGTGGCTGGCGATCCTGGTCGCAGGCTTCGGCCAACCGCAGCCAGCAATGCGGATGCGGCCACGTCGCGGTTTCCTGCTGCAGGAAGCGGTGCAGCGCCAGCGGTGCATGGTCCTGCGGCTGGGCGACGGTGAACAGCAGGCCCGGCAGCGTGCCCTCCTCCTCGTCCGGATCGGTCACGGTGTAGTCCGGGCGGCTGTGCGACCACACCTGCCAGCCCTGCGCCTCGGCCGCTGCGACAAATGCATTCCACGCGTCTTCGCCCGGGTGCGCACCGTCGATCAGCCAGCTGCGGGCGAAGCCGCCACGCTCCAGGACATGCACCTGCGCATAGGTCGGGATGAAATGCTCGCGCGCCTCCTCCTCCTCCGGCGCCGGGTGCACCAGCGCAGCATCGAACACCACCCAGTCGCCCACCTGCTGCGCACGGTTGGCCGGTGCGTTCTCGACGATACGTGCGGTGACCGGGCCACTGCGGCGCGCGTAGTACTCCATCGGCTCGCCGTTCTCTTCGCTGCGGATGATCACCCAGCCCCACGGCTCCTCGACCACGCCGTCCTGGCTGGACAGCTCCATGCCGATCGCCGCCGCCGAGCGACGCACCGCGTCCCAGTCACGTGCCGCGCTGGCTGCACTCATGTGGTCCCAGTGCGCGGCGCTCGGCTCTTCCAGCAGCTCCACCAGCTGCGCATAGCAGCCCTGCGCCTCGCTGAAACGGCCGGTTTCCATGTACATGCGTGCCAGCGTGCCGCGTGCGCCATGCGAGCCCGGCGAGGCCGCCAGCAGCGCCTGCGCGGCCTGCTCCAGCGCCGGCCAGTCCGACACGCGGCGGGCGCGCTGCACCTCGCACCAGTGCGCAAACACCGGCACGCTGCCGCGATAGGCATCAGCCAGCTGGCGCAGGCCTTCGTCGTCGCCGTGCTCGGTCAGCCAGCGCATCAGCGTGTAGGCGGCCGGGCCATCATCCTGCGTGTGTGCGCGCACGAAGCGCCACAGCAATGCGCGCGCTTCCGTCTGCGCCCCGCAGGCGCTCAAGGCGGAGGCAGCCATCTCGGCCAGCGCCTCGTCATCGGGTAGCTGCTCGTGCGCCTGCAGCAACCACTGCGCCTCACGCTCGGGATCGCGCGACTGGTTCTGTTCCCCCTGCTCGTGCAGCCAGGCCAGCAGTTCGCTGGCCGGCACCGGCAGCGGCGCCACATCCGGCAATGCATCGATGCGTGCCGCCAGGCCGGCCACCAGCGCTGCCGCACCACGGTCCTGGCGCAGCTGCGCCAGATGAGTGCGGGCCAATTCCAGCTGGCGCTGCGCAACCCAGCGCGCGCCACGCTGCAGGGCCAGCTCCAGGCTCAGCGCGGCCACCTCGATCAGCAGCCGATGCGAACCGACGCGGGCGAAGTGTTCGATGATGGTGTTGAAGCGCGTGCCCAGGTCCCAGGTATTGCGCGCCGGATCACGCTGGCACAGCGCTGCGGCGGTGTTCGCCCACAGTCGCCAGTAGGTAGGCGTCAGTTCGCTCCACGGCACCAGCTGCTGCAGCGCCTCTTCGTCGCGGCCCAACTGGGCCAGCGCCCATGCCTTGGACAGGCGGCGCGGCACCGTGCAGTTGGCCGGCTCGTACTCGCCGGACGCCGCCACTTCGGCCTCGCGCTTTTCGATCAGCGCCAGCGCTTCCTCAGCGCGGCCCATGCCCAGCAGGATCTTGATCTGCATCTCCGGGAAGCTGTCGAACACTTCCTTGCCGCAGGCCTCGATCGCGTCGGACTGCACCTGCAGGTAATCCAGTGCATCCTGGCCGCGGCCATCATCAAGCAGTGCATCGGCCTTCTCGCAGCTCAGGCACTGGAAGCAGGCCCAGCTCGGGTCGATGCGGCCCAGTGTTTCATCGCACACCTCGATACGCTCGGGCACCCAACCGGGCCCATCGATGTTGCCGTAGCAGGCGGCAAGATCCTGGGTCACGCAGATCGACTGCGGGCACTCCAGGGTGTCCTCGCGATGCGCACGCTCGAACAACGCCACGGCTTCGCCCAGCGCGCTCTCGCCTTCGACGCGGTTGCCGACGCGGTTGCGTAGCGCCCAGTGGCCGACGTAAACGTCGACCCACGGGTTGTCCAGCGCCTTGCCCAGCGCACGCGCTTCCGGCAGCAGTGCGTCGACGCGGTCGACCTGCAGTTCGCTGACCTCGTCGGCGAGACGGTTCAGCAGGTGCGCGTTCTGCGCCTGGCCGGCCTGGCGCAGGTCACCCTGCAGTTTTTCGACCCAGTTCCAGATGTCCATGGGGTAAATGCTCCTGTCTAGCGAAGGCTGGATGAGAGGGTGTGGTGCTCAGCGCAGCATCTGCTGCAGGGCACCGGCAATATCGGCGAAGGCGCCATTGAGATCCGGGCCTTGCGCGGCGGCCGTGCGGGCCAGCGGACGGCCCTGCGCGGCGACGATGATCTTCAGCGAACGCAACAGGCGTGCAGCGGCTTCGGCCTGCGGATGGCCGTCGCGCTGGGCGCGCAGCAGGGCCTGCACCGCCGGGTTGTCGAGATTGAGGTACAGCCGCGACGGCGCGCGCGACTCGATGCGCGCGGTGAACTGCCGGGCCAGGCGCAGCGCCGCCATCGACACACGCTTGTCGTTCTCGTCGTCTTCCAGCCGCTGCTTCAGTTCGGCTTCGCGGTCAGGCACCACCACCACCGGCAGTGCCTCGGGGCTGAAGCGTGCCGGCAGCAGCTGCTCCCCATCGCCGAGCTGCTCGCGCAGCCATGCCAGCTGCGCCTCATCAAAGCTGTCATCGGTGCGGAACAGCGCGCGGTTGCCCTGCTCGGTGCCGAGTTCGACCAGACGCAACCCCTTGGCCTGGGACCAGCGCCGCAGGAACGGCACCACCGCATAGCGATGGCCGTGCGCCACCGGTACGCCCATTGCGCGGAACAGCATTTCCTCGAAGCCGCCGCCGTTGTCGAGAATCACGTGCACCGCGCCACGCGCCGGCAACGCGCTGGCCGGCAGGTCGCCCTGCGAGGTCGGCACGCGCACATGCTCCAGCAGCAGTTCGAACAGGCGGTCATCACACAGCGCCGCGCCCAGCAGCGCCTCGTTGTGGCGGCTCAGCACGCGCCGCCAGGCTTCCGGCTGCTGCCGCGCGACATCGGCCAGGCCATCGATCAGCGCTTCCAGCAATGCATGCTGCACGGCGCGGTACTGGTCGTCGCGCTGCAGGTCCTCGCGGCTGGCAGTGGGCGTCAGCCGCGAGGATTCAATCACACCGCCGATGAAGCCGGCCCACGGCGGCAGCAGGTCGCGCGCATCGTCGTCCAGCAGCATCCCGCGCACGAACACCGACAGGTTGCGGTTGTCACTGGTGCCGTACGTAGCGCCGTCCTGTACCCACAACATGCCTGTGGCATCGCTGTTGCCATCGGCACGCAACGGCATGGTCACGATGGGCTCGAAGTCGTGCTCGAAGCGCGCCGCGAACTGCAGCGCCTGGCGCCGCGCCTGCACCGGATGCACGGCGACCTCCCCCTGGCCGCGCCACGGCGGCGGCTCAGGGTTGAGCGCCTCGGCCCCGGCACCGATGAAAATCGGCTCGGACAGCAGCGCGCAGTAGCGGCCCAACACTTCGTGCAGGCGCGCTTCGTTGGCCAGCGGCAGGAAATCCGGATGCAGCTCCAGCTCCACCTCGGTACCGACCGCACGCGCCGGCATTTCGCTGACGGTGTACTGCTCGGCGTTGCTGGACACGTACAGGTGCCCCAGCTCCGGCGTCTGGTACGAGGTGGTGCGCACGCTGACCCTGCGCGCCAGCACGAACGCCGACAGGAAGCCGAGGCCGAACATGCCGATCAGGCCTTCATCGTCCTCGCCGCCCTGGCGCAGGCCACGGGTATAGCCAACGCCGACAGTGGCCAGGTAGTCATGGATCTCCTGACGGGTCAGGCCCGCACCGGTATCGCTGATGCGCAGCACGCCAGCAGCGGCATCGACCTGCACCGAAATGCGCGAGGGCACCTCGACGCCAGGCTGTTCAATGCGACGGCGGATGATCGAGTCGTGCGCGTTCTGCACCAGCTCGCGCAGCGCCACCACCGGGGTGGAATACAGGTGCTTGCCCAGCACCGTCATCAGTCCATTGAGATCGACCCCGGCGCGACGAATTTCGGCGTTGGGGGCGGTGAGTGCGGTGTCCTGCATGTAATCGGTTACTCCTGGGCACGGAAAGACGCCAGTGGGCGCCTTCGTCGAGCGGGAAAAACTAGCACAGGGAGGCTGACCGTTGCCGTGTTTGAGGTCGTATTCCAGATCCGCGCCAGTAGCGCCGGGCCATGCCCGGCGGGATGAACGACAACCGTCGCCGGGCATGGCCCGGCGCTACCGGCGCGGTCACGCCGCGTCGATGGCCTCGGACAGGCGCTCCACTGCGATCACTTCCATGCCCTTCACCGAACCACCCTTGGGCGCATTGGCCTTGGGCACGATGGCGCGCTTGAAACCATGGGTGGCGGCCTCACGCAGGCGGTCTTCGCCATTGGGTACCGGGCGGATTTCACCGGACAGGCCGACTTCGCCAAAAGCGATCGTCTTTTCCGCCAGCGGGCGGTCCTGCAGCGAGGACAGAACCGCCAGCAGCACCGGCAGATCGGCCGCGGTTTCCTGCACGCGGATGCCACCGACGACATTGACGAACACGTCCTGGTCGCCGACCAGCACGCCACCGTGGCGATGCAACACCGCCAGCAGCATCGCCAGGCGGTTCTGCTCCAGGCCGACCGCGACACGGCGCGGGTTCGACAGCGGCGAGGCATCGACCAGCGCCTGCACCTCCACCAGCAGCGGCCGCGTGCCCTCGCGGGTGACCATCACGCAGCTGCCCGGCTGGTGGGTGCTGCCACCAGACAGGAAGATCGCCGACGGGTTGGAGACCTCCTTCAGGCCCTTGTCGCCCATCGCGAACACACCCAGCTCGTTGACCGCGCCGAAGCGGTTCTTGAACGCGCGCAGCAGGCGGAAGCGGCTGCCGCTCTCGCCTTCGAAATACAGCACCGCGTCGACCATGTGCTCGAGCACGCGCGGGCCGGCGATGCCGCCCTCCTTGGTCACGTGGCCGACCAGGAACACGGCGGTGCCGGTCTCCTTGGCGAAGCGCACCAGACGCGCCGCGCTCTCGCGGACCTGGCTGACCGAACCCGGCGCGGCGGTCAGGCTCTCGGTCCACAGGGTCTGCACCGAGTCGGCCACGATCAGTCGCGGGCCGCCCTTGGACGCGTGCTGCAGGATCGATTCGACTCCGGTCTCGGCCAGCGCGTTGACGCCGTCCAGCGGCAGTTCCAGGCGATGCGCGCGGCCGGCCACCTGGGCCAGCGATTCCTCGCCGGTGACGTACAGCACCGGCAGCACGGCCGCCATCTTCGCCACCGCCTGCAGCAGCAGGGTCGACTTGCCGATGCCCGGGTCGCCACCGACCAGCACCACCGCGCCCTCGACCAGGCCACCGCCCAGCACGCGATCGAACTCGCCGATGCCGGTAGAGACCCGGCGGTGCTCGGTCTGCTCCACGTCCTTCAGCGCGGTGATCTTCGGCGGGTCGATCTTGCCGGCCCAGCCGGCCCGGCGCGAGGCCGGTGCCTTGGCCGCCGCCGCGCTTTCCAGCACGATTTCCGACAGCGAGTTCCAGGCATTGCACTCGGTGCACTGGCCCTGCCACTTGCTGAATTCGGCGCCGCATTCATTGCAGACGTAGGCGGTGCGGGCTTTAGCCATCGGATGATTTCCAGCAATGGGAACAGGCGTGGCAGGATAGCCGAGCCGGGTCGCAGCTGCTGCGACCGCTCAAGTCCCGCCCACCTGCGCCGATAGGGGTCGCGGGCGTGCGCCTTGCGGGCGCCCCTCCCTCCCCCACTGGATCCGACATGACTGGCAGTTACAGTCAGAGCCTGGTCACCATCTCCCTGCTGGTGGCCATTCTTGCTTCGTACACGGCGCTGGACATGGCCGGCCGGCTGGCCACGGCCGAAGGTCGTGTGGCGCGCTGGTGGCTGGCCGGTGGCGCGGCGGCGATGGGCCTGGGCATCTGGTCGATGCACTTCATCGGCATGCTCGCCTTCGACCTGCCGATCCCGGTCGGCTACGACCTCGGCATCACCCTGTACTCGCTGGCGGTGTCGATCGGTGCTTCGGCCTATGCACTGTGGCTGGTGTCGCGGCCCAGCCTGCCTTGGCGACGGTTGCTGGCCGGGGCGGTGCTGATGGGGCTGGGCATCGCCACCATGCACTACCTGGGCATGGCCGCGATGCGCATGCAGCCGGGTATCGACTATCACCCAGGCTGGTTCGCCGCCTCGATCGCGGTCGCCATCGGTGCCGCCGGCGCCGCGCTATGGATCGCCTTCCGGCTGCGGGCCGAGCAGCGCAACACGCTGCGTCTGCGCGCCCTGGCCTCGCTGGTGATGGGCCTGGCCATCGTTGGCATGCATTACACCGGCATGGCCGCCGCACGTTTCCCTGAAGGCAGCATCTGCGGCGCGGTCGGCAGTGGCGGCATCGACACCCGCTGGCTGGCGGTGCTGGTGATCGTCACCACCGTGGCCACGCTGGGCATCGCCCTGGTCGCCTCGCTGTTCGACCGGCAGATGCGCGTGCGCACCGGCCTGCCGGCCGATTCGCTGGCGCACGCCAACGACAAGCTGATCCAGGCCGCGCTGCATGACCCGTTGACCCAGCTGCCGAACCGCATGCTGCTGCAGGACCGCATCGAGCAGGCTATCGAGAAGGCGCGCCGTCGTGGCCGCGCGGTGGCGGTGATGTTCTGCGACCTGGACGGCTTCAAGGCGGTCAACGATGCCTACGGCCACCAATTGGGCGACCGCCTGCTGGTGGCGGTGGCACAGCGCATCGGCGGCCTGCTGCGGCCGCAGGACACATTCGCGCGCCTCGGCGGCGACGAGTTCGTGATCGTGCTGGCCATCGACATCCCGGACGACGCGGTGGTGGTAGCCGAACGCATCATCGCCGCCGCCGGCGAGCCGTTCACGCTGGATGCGGCCGAACTGCAGGTCAGCGCCAGTCTCGGCATCGCCCTGTACCCGGATGACGCCAGCAACGAGCGCGAACTGATGGCGCACGCCGACGCGGCGATGTACCACACCAAGGAAACCGGCCGTAACGGCTATACCTTCTTCACTCCGTCGATGCAGCTCAGCGCCAACCGCCAGCTGCGCCTGCTGCAGGACCTGCGCAAGGCGATCGCGCGTGACGAGCTGCTGCTGCACTACCAGCCGAAGTTCCCGGCCGCTGGCGCACCGGCTACCGGCGCCGAGGCGCTGCTGCGCTGGCAGCACCCGGAACTGGGCCTGCTGGCGCCGGATGTGTTCATTCCCATCGCCGAGCGCAGCGGCCTGATCCTGCCGATCGGCGACTGGGTACTGGACCGCGCCTGTGCGCAGCTGCGGGCATGGCACGAGGCCGGGCATACGGAATGGTCGATGGCGGTCAACCTGTCGCCGCTGCAGTTCGCCTCGCCGGCGCTGCTGGAGAGCGTGCGCGAGGTGCTGCAGCGGCACCGGATCGAACCGGCGCGGCTGACCCTGGAGATCACCGAGACCACGGCGATGAAGGATGTCGACGCCAGCCTGGCGATCCTCAACGACCTGACCGCGATGGGCGTGCATATCGCCATCGACGATTTCGGCACCGGCTACTCCAGCCTGCTGTACCTGAAGCGGATGCCGGCTACCGAACTCAAGATCGACCGCGCATTCGTGCATGACCTGGAACGCAACGACGAAGACGCCGCCATCGTGTCGTCGATCATCGCGCTGGGCCGCACCCTGCAGCTGCAGGTGGTGGCCGAAGGCGTGGAGACGCAGGCACAGCGTGAGTACCTGAGCGAACTGGGCTGTGACCAGTTGCAGGGTTATCACCTTGGCCGGCCTATGGATGCCGAAGAGTTCCTGCGCCGGGTGGCGGGGTAGAGCCGGCCGCTGGCCGGCTTCCCGCGATTGCCGGCCAGCGGCCGGCACTACCCATTCGCAGGCAAACAAAAAGGCCGCCCGAGGGCGGCCTTTCTGCGTGGCAACGTCGCGAAGACGTCAGTGCATCATGTGCACGTTCATGTTGTGCATGACCCACAGGGTACCGACCACGATGATGCCGATCACCACCACGGTGAAGGCCGCAGCGTTGACGTTCCAGCGGCTTTCCGAAGAGCGGTCCAGGTGCAGGAAGAACACCAGGTGGACCAGCATCTGCAGTACCGCGGTGATCGCGATCACCACACCGTTGACGGTGCGCGAGAAGTCGCCCGACATCACCATCCAGAACGGGATGACGGTCAGCACCACCGCCAGCACGAAGCCGATCAGGTACGACTTCACGCTGCCATGGCTTTCACCGCCGGCGGCATGGTCGTGTGCATGGTTGTCATGTGCCATTACAGCGCTCCATTGAGGTAGACGACGGAGAACACGCCGATCCAGATCAGGTCCAGGAAGTGCCAGAACAGGCTCAGGCACGCCATGCGGGTCTTGTTGGTCGGGGTCAGGCCGTACTTCTTCAGCTGCACGAACATCACCAGCAGCCACAGCAGGCCGGCGCTGACGTGCAGGCCGTGGGTACCGACCAGGGCGAAGAACGCCGACAGGAAGGCACTACGGTCCGGACCATAGCCCTGATGGATCAGGTGCTGGAATTCCCACACTTCCATGCACATGAAGCCGAAGCCCAGCAGCCAGGTGATGCCCAGCCACAGGTACATCTGGCCCATCTGCTTGCGGTGCATGGCAATCATGCCCAGGCCGAAGGTCAGCGAAGAGGTCAGCAGCAGCGCGGTTTCCCATGCCACGAACGGCAGCTCGAACAGGTCCTTCGCGGTGGGGCCGCCATCGGTGCCGCCGGCCAGCACCACGTAGGTGGCGAACAGCGAGGCGAAGATGAGGCAGTCGCTCATCAGGTACACCCAGAAACCGAAGACGGTGTTGCCGCCGGTGTCGTGGTGCTCGTGGTCGTCATGGCCATGGGCCGCCGCTTGCGCGGCGTGCCCGTGGCTCAGGGTCGAGGTATTGGTGCTCATGCCTTCAGCTCCGACTTCACCAGGCCCTGGGATTCCAGGTGCTTGCGGTGTTCGTTCTCGATGCGTTCCACCTCGGCGGCCGGGACCCAGTAGTCCACGTCCTGGTCGAAGGTGCGGTAGATGAACGTGGCGATCATGCCGACGAAGCCGACGATGGCCAGCCACCAGATGTGCCAGATCATCGCGAAGCCGAACACCAGGCTGAAGGCACCGATGACAACGCCCGTGCCGGTGTTGCGCGGCATGTGGATGTCGGTGTACTTGGCCGGCTTCGGCCAGGCTTCACCACGCTGCTTGCGCTCCCAGAAATCGTCCAGCTCGGTGACTTCCGGCAGGCTGCCAAAGTTGTAGAAGGCCGGCGGCGAAGAGGTTTCCCACTCCAGCGTACGGGCATCCCACGGGTCGCCGGTCAGGTCGGCGGTCTTCTTGCGGTCGCGGATCGACACGGCCACCTGGATGATCTGGCACAGGATGCCGGCACCCACGATGAAGGCACCTGCGGCAGCCACCAGCAGCAGCGGCTCGTAGGCCGGGTTGACGGTGCTCTGCAGGCGACGGGTCATGCCCATGAAGCCCAGCACGTACATCGGCATGAAGGTCACGTAGAAGCCGATGAACCAGCACCAGAACGCGCACTTGCCCCAGAACTCATTGAGGCGGAAGCCGAACATCTTCGGCCACCAGTAGGTGATGCCGGCGAACATGCCGAACACCACGCCGCCGATGATGACGTTGTGGAAGTGGGCGATCAGGAACAGGCTGTTGTGCAGCACGAAGTCGATGGCCGGGATCGCCAGCATCACGCCGGTCATGCCGCCGATGGTGAAGGTGACCATGAAGCCGATGGTCCACAGCACGGGCGTGGTGAACTGCACGCGACCGCGGAACATGGTGAACAGCCAGTTGAAGATCTTCACGCCGGTCGGGATCGAGATGATCATCGTCGTGATGCCGAAGAAGGCATTGACGTTGGCACCCGAACCCATGGTGAAGAAGTGGTGCAGCCACACGATGAACGACAGCACGCCGATGCAGGCGGTGGCGTAGACCATGCCCTTGTAGCCGAACAGCGCCTTGCGCGAGAAGGTCGCGATGACTTCGGAGAACACACCGAACGCCGGCAGCACCAGGATATAGACTTCCGGGTGACCCCAGATCCAGATCAGGTTGATGTACAGCATGGCGTTGCCGCCACCGTCATTGGTGAAGAAGTGCGTACCCAGGTAACGGTCCAGGGTCAGCAGCACCAGGGTGATGGTCAGCACCGGGAAGGCCGCGACGATCAGCACGTTGGTCACCAGGGCGGTCCAGGTGAACACCGGCATCTGCATCAGCTTCATGCTGGGGGTACGCATCTTCAAGATGGTGATGAAGAAGTTGATACCGCTCAGCGTGGTACCCAGGCCTGCGACCTGTAGACCCCAGATGTAGTAGTCCATGCCTACGCTTGGACTGTATTCGATGCCCGACAGTGGCGGGAACGCCAGCCAGCCGGTGGCAGCGAACTCACCGATCCACAGCGACAGCATGATCAGCACCGCACCGGACACGAACAGCCAGAAGCTGAGCGAGTTGACGAACGGGAACGCGACGTCGCGCGCACCGATCTGCAGCGGCACGGCCAGGTTCATCAGGCCGGTGATCAGCGGCATCGCCACGAAGAAGATCATGATCACGCCGTGGGCGGTGAAGATCTGGTCGTAGTGGTGCGGCGGCAGGTAACCCTCGGACCCGCCGACGGCGAGCGCCTGCTGGGTACGCATCATGATGGCGTCGGAGAAACCGCGTAGCAGCATGACGAAGGCGACGATGAGGTACATCACGCCGATCTTCTTGTGATCCACCGAGGTGAACCACTCCTTCCACAGATAGCCCCACAGCTTGAACTTGGTGATCAGGGCCATCACGCCCAGGCCACCCAGAACTGCGCCGATCAACGTCGTCAGGACGATCGGATCGTGGGGGATCGACTCAATTGAGAGTTTACCCAACATGTTCATTCTCCCGAACCAGCGTGGCCGGCGTGACCGGCGGCGGCGTGTTCGTCAGCAGTGTGTCCGGCGTGTTCGGCCGGAGCGGCAGCGGCGTCGGCGTGGCCTTCGTGGCCCTCGTGACCCGCATGGGCATCGTGGCCTTCAGCAGCAGCACCGTCGGCCGGGGCCTTGTGCTCGTGCTTCATGCCGTAATGCTTGTTGTCGCCCATGTGCTTGGCCAGGACCCAGTCGAACAGGCCTTCTTCGGTCTTGCCGAAGTAGGTGACCGGATACCACTCGGCGTTGCGCGCATCACCCAGGGCCTTGAACGAAGCCTTGTCCAGGGTCTGATCGCCGGCGCGGACCTGGTCCAGCCACTGGCGGTATTCGGCATCGGTGACCGAGTAGGCGGTGAAGTGCATCTTGGCGAAGCCCGCGCCGCTGTAGTGCGAGGACATGCCCGGGAATTCACCGGTCTCGTTGGCGATCAGATGGAGCTTGGTCTCCATCGCAGCCATCGAGTAGATCATGCTGCCCAGGTGCGGGATGAAGAAGGCATTCATCACCGTATCGGACGTGATCTTGAAGTTCAGCGGCGTGTTGACCGGGAACTTGATTTCGTTGACGACCGCCACCTTCTCTTCCGGATAGATGAACAGCCACTTCCAGTCCAGCGAGATCGCCTCGATGGTGACCGGCTTGACGTCCGATTCCAGCGGCTTGTACGGGTCCAGCGCGTGCGACGAACGCCAGGTCAGGACCGCCAGCACCAGCACGATCATGCAGGGAATGGACCACACCACCACCTCGATCGCCGTCGAGTGGGACCACTTCGGCTCGTAGCGGGCCTTGGTGTTGGAGGCGCGATACTTCCACGCGAAGGTCAGGGTCATGATGATGACCGGGATGACGACCAGCAGCATGAGCACGGTAGCCGTGATCAGCAGGGTCTTCTCATCCTGGCCGATCTGGCCCTTCGGACTGAGGATGGCCACGGCATCGCAGCCGGTGAGCATCACCAGCAACGACAGCAGCAGGCCCGGGCGCAACCAGCGCCCAAGGGTTTTCAACGGAATCATCGGTCGATCCAATTGCGAGGGAATGCCGTTCCCCGTCCTGCCTGTTCCGGCCAAAGCCGGTCCCACCGGTCCGGAAGACAGGCAGGGAGGTGGGGTCGAGTCAGCCTTTCAATTTTAGGCCGTCACGCACCATTTAAGAAAGGCATTGACAATGATCGAGCGCAGGAAAGGCCTGATTCTGACTGCGACACGTTGTCGCACCGCGCAGGCGCGGCGGGCAGGACGCCCGGGGGCGGCATCCTAGCATCCGGTGCTGGCCGGCAGTCCGCCCTCTTTCGGCAAAGTCATCTGAACCTGTTCAGGCGTGCTGGCGGGTGACCGGCATGGGATGCTCGGCGCAGGAGGAAGGCCCGTGGACAAGATCGACTTCAGGAAGCGCGACCGGGCGCTCTATCAACCGCCCACCGGCAAGTTCGTACGGGTCGATGTGCCGCCCCTGCCCTACGTGATGGTCGATGGTCGCGGCGACCCGAACACGGCCCCCGCCTACCTGCAGGACGTGCAGTGGCTGTACTCGGTGAGCTATGCACTGAAGTTCGCGCTGAAGGCCATGGGCCAGGACTACGTGGTGCCACCGCTGGAAGCGCTGTGGAGCGCCGAGGATCCGTCGAGCTTTGTGGCACGCCACAAGGATGAGTGGAGGTGGACGGTGATGATCCGTACGCCGAACGGGATCAGTCCAGAGCAGTTGGAGGCTGCCATCGCCAATGCGGCGAAGAAACTGGGCGAGGTCCCGGCCAGCCTTCGCCATGAAATTCTTGAAGAAGGCCTCTGCCTGCAGACCCTGCATGTGGGTGCCTACGATGACGAGGGCCCGATCCTGGCCCATCTGCACGGCGAACTGATGCCCGCACTGGGTTACACCTTTGCCGGCCCCCATCATGAGATCTACCTGAGCGACCCGCGCAGGACCGGCGCGGCGCGGTTGAAAACCGTGCTGCGGCAGTCGGTGCGCCCGATTGAGCCTGATGAGGAGTCTTGCACGTGACACAAGGAACGCCATGCGCCTGATCAACCGGCTGCTGAACTGGACCACGCTGCCCGCCGGGCGCCGCCTGATGGCCGTGCTGGGTGCTGCGCTGGTGATCGTGCTGGCCTGCAATCCGGCGCTGTCGCCGTTGCTGCCGGTGGTGGATGCGCTCGGGCTGGACGTGCTGATGCTGTTGCTGGGTGCGCAGGTGGTGGCGGTACTGCCTCGGATGCGGGAGCGGGCCGCGCGCGGGACCAGAGTGCTTGCACGCCTGCTGATCGGCGCATCGGCGGGAGCAGCAGGTGGCTATCTCCGGCAGCTCGCGTGGTGGCTGGCACGGGGCGCAGGGATGACGAGGCGTTGATGAAGGCTTGCAGCCTTCGGTGAGGCTGCCGACGCTCGATCGCCTGGACACAAAAAAAGCCCTGGCCTAGGCCAGGGCTTTGCATTATTCACGGAAACCGGAACAAGTTATCGAAAAATCCCTTGAACTCTGCCAAGTAGAAATGCCGGCTTCAACTCAGCAAGCAACCTCATGCGCTTGCATAGAAAACGGCTGACCATGCCGAACAGCCACTGGCATTGCACGCACGCACCTGGAAACTCTGCGTCCCTGCCGGCGGGTTAACCGACTTGACCAGTTTTGAAGCTGTGCGTGCCGGGCCACTGTAGACAACATATCCCGACAACTCATAGTAGGTTGCATCAGCGGCTGCCCCCCAACGAACCGTCACCAGCCACTGGCTCTTGGTAGGGCTATCCCACATGGCATACGCATTTCCAGGAGTCGGGGGGATCCTCAACACGGATACAGTGACTTGAGACGACCATCCGCCACAACCACTGGCATTACACGCCTGAACCCGATAGCTGTAAGCTGCAGATGCCCGTCCAGTGAAGGAACGCAATGTCGCTCCCTCATCGTGAATCAGCATCCAAGCACCGCCGTTGATGCTTTCCTCCAATCTGTAGTGAGTTGCGAACGCCTGAACCGACCAGCTTATTCCATAGTCACCACTAACGTTACTGGAAGGAAGCGACAGCACGGGGCTACCGGCAGGCGGCAAAAGGACCTGAATGGTCGCCACGGGTGAGTAATCGGAGCACCCGCCATCATTGCAGGCCACGGCACGGTACTGATAGGTTCCGTTCGTTCTTCCCGCAACCCCCTGAGAGGTGGCCCCTCCCACATAGAGCAAAGTCCACCCTCCCGCCGGGCTGAGCTCCTCCAGCCGATAGCTTGTTGCCGCAGCAACAGATGGCCAACCGATCGTATAGATGCCATCGGTAGAGTTGACCGGCACAGTGAGCGTTGGCGCGGATGTCGGCGGAAGCACCACTCTGACATTGCCCTCTCCCCCAGCCGCGCCGCACCCACTAGCATTGCACGCACTCACCCGATACGAATAATTTCCAGCAGAGCGCCCGCCTATTCCCAGGTATAGGGCCGAAGAGCTTCCAAGCTGCGTCCAAGCGGCTCCCGCCACCCGCTCTTCAACGCGGTAGCTGGTCGCACCAGCCACTGCAGTCCATGACACGTTGAACGCGCCGGACGTCGACAACGCAGGCACAGATATGCTGGGAATACCGGAGGGTACGACCTTCACGGCCACAGTCGCGACCGGCGACCATCCACCGCAAACCGACTGACGGCACGCACGAACGCGATAGCTCCAGTATCCTGCGGCCTTTGCCGTCATGCCCTCGGAGCGCCCAGAGCCGGTGTAACCCACCCGCCACGCTCCGCCATCAACCTGCTCCTGCAGTTCGAAGCGCGTGGCCGTCACAATGTCGCTCCAGCTGACAACAAAAGTGCCATCCGCGCTATAGGTCGGCACCTCGAGCACCGGTGCAGCGGGGGCTGTAGAAGCACTCACCTGAGCAACGAGGCTTCCATTCAGATGGACATACTCGATCACATTCGCGGTGCGCTGATTGTCCTGGCGTCTCAGCACGCCATCCACACCGTACATGGAAACGATATCTCCGCCACCGGGCAACGAGGATACTGTCCGACGCCCATGCCCATCATATCGATATACCTCCTTTCCGACCGCAGCGCGCAGACGATTCCCGTAGTCGAACTGAAATACCTGCCCGTTCCTGTTGGCCAGATTTCCCTGGACATCGTAGGAAAGCCCGATGACCGTGGCACCAGAATCGCTGACCACATTGCTCAAGCGGTTGCTCGAGTCGTACCAGTAGTGATGCTTCCTCACGCCACCCAAGCTGACAGAACGCAGATTGTCAGCGGCGTCAAAACCGTATGAGATATCCCCGGTACCGCCAAAGGAGGGGGATACGGCCCTGGTCAAGCGATCCAGTCCATCGTAGCTCATGACGCGGGTCCTGGAGGCGTCGATGGAATCAACAATATCCGCAACGTTCCCCGCTTTGTCATAGTGGTATGCATTGCCAAGAACAGCATCCTCGTTCACCCGCTCCGGAAGTTGGCGGGCATTCTGATGCATCTCATGCACAACGCCATTTCCGTAGACAAATCTCCTCATTCCACCATTTGGATAATAAGTCACCCCATTCGCATAAGGGCCAGCTCTAGTCGGCTGACCGAGTCCGTTTGGCGCATAGTCCACGTACATCCCGCTGGGATAGTAGACCCCAGCCAGCGAGCCGTTTCCATCATATGCATAGCCCAGCGTCCAGCTGTAGCTTCCCGCTTGCTGGGCGGATTCTGCGATCAACAAACGGCGCTTGTTGTAGCTGTAGCTATTGATCACAGGTGACGACGAAGTGGAGTCCTGCGTCGTGATCCTGCTCGGTCTGCCGTCGGGTGTGTAGCTCCAGACCTGATTTCCGTTTCCATCGGGAAATGTCAGGGTCGACAGCCTGTTGCGGTTGTCATAGGCTCGCGCTACCCGACGCGAAACAACGCCGAGAGAATTGCCTTCGAGTTCGCACGGAACGGATGGGGGCAGGCCCGCCGCACTCCATGCAGGGTTTCCCGCCCCATCGTAGCCAAACAACGTCGTTCCGCTCTCGGGCTCGACACTGGCGCAGAGCTCCTGCGCGGAGTTGTAGCGGTAAAGCCGGCTTATCTGAACACCTCCAGTTTCAGCACCGCGAGTGATAGCGGTGGGCTTTCCAAGAGCATCCCGGCTGATCGTGGTGACAACGCCTTCAGGCTGAAGTATCCGGACCGGCAGCTCATAGGATGGCTGGTCGAACACTTGATACCAGGTTCGAACCTCGCTTCCCCTCGCATTGCGCTGCAAGGTGTATATACCCGAAGCATCCTTTAGATAGGCCGTGGTCGACATCAGAACGCCCAACTCCGAATCTTGCGCCACGCCGACTGTTCGCCCCAATCCGTCATAGCTGGTCCAGACCCCCTGCGAGGGGTTGCTGTCAGCGGAGGGATACGAGGCAAATACCACGCGCCCCTCATGATCGTACTCGAAGCCGCTGAAGCGCTGCGTTCCCGCAACATTGTTCGCGTCATACTCGACCATCAACAAGGGTTGCCACAAGCCATCAAAATAGGTCACACGACGACCATTGCCCGTACTTGTCTGCTGCCGCCAGTGCCCTGGATCGATGCCGTACTCGCTGGTCTGGACCTGTACGAAGGCCTGTGAAAGTCCTGCCCATGCAACGGCATCGTCACCAGGGTAGGCAATACTCTCCAGACGACCCATAGGATCGTAGCCGTAGCGCGTGACATGGCCATTCTCATCAGCAACCTGGGTGATCCACCCATGTCCACTGACGACTGCCGATTGCGATGTTCCATCAGCATAGGTAATGACTTGCGGGATCCCCAACTTCCAGCCACCAAATGCCGTGGTGTTTCCATTGCCATCCGTGGAGGTTGCAATGGTGCCGTTGGCATTATAGGAAAGCGACCACGCAATCTTCCCAGAATTCCAGCGTTTTTCGGGAGCAGCCAAAGCTGGACTGAATGAAGTCTGCTCAAGGACCAATCCATCGACTGACCGGCTGGAGACCTGCCCCAGAACCCAACGCGCGCTATCGTCGAAGTACGTTGTGACTTCAGTTCGAGAAAAACTCTGCCCACAAACATTCAACGACAGCATCAGCAGTGAAGATGCTGCCATGAGCTGGCCGCTGCGCCATGCGATCTTCTTGATCATTTTGATTCCCTTCAAGGCGCAACACCACTGGATCGGGTAACGGACACTGGCCGTGCCAATATGTCGTACTGATTGACGATGTGCCTGAAAACCTCACCATCCTGACGAATCGTGGTGGACAGCAATGGCGTCCAGCGCTCACTGATCAGCTTATTGCTGCGCGGGGTCCGATCAAGACCCACCGAGCGCCAAGGATAGGGGCTGGCGGATTCAACTGGAGGAGAGATCGCGTAAGCATAGTCAACCGATCGCAGCAACGCCCCGGTTCCCGCTGCGAAATACTCCTCACGCAATGTAAGATTCTCGTCACCACCATAGCGGTTACTGAATATGAGGCGACGACGAGATCCATCCGGGGATATCTGGTCGGCCCAGACAGTTCCCGGACATCCGCCCGTGCAGTCCTCATCCCAACTAGAGTTTCCCTCGGAGTACTGGAAAAGCCAGGATCTACTGGGAAGACCCGGCCCTGAGACGACCTTGGACGTTATCGCAAATGACCAGCTATCTTTTGGTACGTCCGCATACAGCGCACCGCCTCCGAAGTAAGACCAGCACGACTTCGGCACATTGGATCGACCGGAGTGCAATGGCATCACGGTATACAGAGCGCTCGCTCCGGAAGGAGATGTGATACGTCCAGACTTGGCGACTCCAGACAGGCCACCAACTGGCGCGCGCCCGCTACAGTTTCCTGAGGATGTCGTCAGGGATGCAATCTGCGAATCAGGAAGATCACCCAGCGCGAACGTCCACGCGCTGCCGTCAGGCAAACCAACGCGCGTTAGCGCTCCATTCGCATAGCCATAGCTCCATGTTCGACTTCCCGAATCACTGATGGCCGACACCGAAGTGACGTTCACCCCATCGTTCTGCAAAGAAACACTTCGTCCATCACTGGCTGAAATGGAAGTCAAAAGGCCGCCACTGTAGGTGTACTGCAAAGAGTTCCCAAAGCGATCCTCGATACGACTGACAAGCATGCTTGCGTATTTTCGCGGAAGCGCACCTGGGCCTGGCGCCCCTACACTTGGCGCATCCTGATAGACAAGATAGTCAAACCAGTAGCGTGTACCATCAGGCGCAGTTCCTAGAAAGGCTTCGCCTGGCTCGCCATTGGAGGTTCCTGGAAGGCAGGAGACGAGCCAGTTGCTTTTGGTTCTGGCAACGTGCGCCGGGGCTCCCATCGGCGATTGATTGATTCGTCCCAGCACGGCCTCCTCCTCCCCGCGATCAGTCACCAGCTGATACCCCCCCCACCAGGTCGACGTCTCGATTGGCAAGTCCTTGAGCGGGATGACCGGACCGGGACTGCTCATCTGCGTGCATCGCGCATTGCTGGCTGCCCCCACCTGCCATCCACGCGGGCTGCTGCTTGAGACCGCAAAATCTTTGGCGCTTGCGAGCGTTTTCAGGCGCGGAATTACCAGCTCCCATTCCCCCATCCTGTTACCAGAAGTGTCAGTTAATCTATGCGTCCGACCGCCAACACCGAATGTCCGCGCGATTCGGATCGCGGGGCCCGTTCCGATCAGCTCAAGATCCACTTGGCGGAATGAGAGCGCTCCACTGCGCGGGCTGATTTCCTCGCCGAACGTTGATTCGGCTTCAATTCTCTGGGCAGCTGCCAAGTAGCGCTGATACTCCAGGTCAGGAGTGACATTCTGCCCTTGAGCAACAGGCGCCCCCCCGGCCAGCAAGACCAACAACAGCCCTGCATCCGGGATCCGCAGCAGGCATGCCCACCAACTGTTCCTTGAACACATCTGTATCGCCCCCTTTTTGACGAAACCCACGCATGACCCGACCACAATCGGGCTCTACCCAACGTTCTGGATACTTCGGTTCTCAGATGCATGGCAGCAGGCCAATACCGCCGGCAACACACGGTTCAGCCAAGCGACCACTGCACCCGACTTCCGAATTCAATATCCAAACCCCCTGAAGCGGGTAGGCACACCGCCTGCAGCCCCCCCCAAACATGATCACCCTTCCAATCCATGAAAGAGCCTTGGAGCAAGGCTCGGTATTCATAGCACAGGAACGGGGATCAAGGAATTCCAACGCGGCAGTTGATCCAAAGAATTCATCTGCACCGGCTTTTGCGCGAGGCACCGAGCACTTGAGAAGCAGGAAAAAGCACATGAGCGAACCGGGATACTCGACAATCCCGGGTTGCCAGCCATGGGCTGGCATTAGTAGCACGCGCCTCTTCCGAACATGCGCCGACCAGGATCTGCATCACGCCCTTGCTCTCCGAACTGGACTGCGGCGCAACAAGCGAAGCCTGGAAAGCGGACCAACCGACCCGATCATGCTCGGCATGCATGACTCACCTCGTGACCGCTATTTCACATGGTGGGCTGGACTACTTCCATCAGGGATCCAACCGAAATGTCTGTCTGCCTGGAAAACTCGATCGAATCAAAGACCGCAAACTCCGCAATCGACTTCAACTCATCACTAAGTGCAGAGCACTGCATTGCACTCTTGGGCTCAGCGACAAGTGTATAGCGCGCGCCGTTCCAATCGTATACGTACAGACCACGACAAGCCATGTCCAGAAAATCGTCGGGTCGCGGGACCATCACACGCAAGTTAACATCTGCGATCACTGGCAACGCCATCAGTAAAGATTCTATTACACGCAAATCAACGACATCCCCCGCTAAAATCGCACTGGGAACTTCCCCCTGGCCAGCAGTAACAAAGGCCGCAACCGCGCCGAATCTATCCACTCCCAGCCATGCGCAATCAACACCATCTGGATAGGACTGCTGCTTGTTCATTTTTTAAGTTCATCCGTCTGGAATTTGGTTGCCTTTGGGAAGGCTGCGCGGCCGTACTCTGCTTCACAGCCTGCGCAGACAGGAACTTCAGCACCAGTTCTCGGCCTAATTGCTTCGGTAAACCTAATATCGGCCTTGTTGCCGCCCAACGCCTTCGCGACGTGCCCCTCGGCACATGTTCCTCCACCACAAGCACGGGCAGCAACTTCCCCTGTTCTTACGTTGTAACCAGCAGTCACTGTTGCTGGCGCTTGGCCTTTGAGCGGCGCCAACTCTCCCGCCAAGGCATTACGTGCAGCACGCGCCTCTGCCAGAGTTTCAGCCCCTGCGCGACGACCCGAACCAGCCCCCATCGCTGCACCGGAAACAACGTCAAGGGCAGTTCAAGGGCAGTTCAAGGGCAGCAGCGAGTGCATTCGCAGCTCCTCTGCCAATCGCATAGTCGATGTTTGCTGAGTTTCCGTTCATTCCTCCAAATGTCTGCGGAGTCAGATCTACCTGCTGTCGTTGGACAAGACTCGGGGTCGCGAGAAAGTTGCCCGCCATGCCGCCTATGAAGCCACGTGCTGCATCTATAGCATCACGCCCATCAGGATCCTTGAACTTGTACGGATTGCCGTTCCCATACCGATACCGGTTGAACTGCCCCACAGGCTGCTCATACGCCGTCACAGGATCCACTGACAGAAACACCCCCAACTGTGGATCCATGTACCGCTGCTGCATGTAGCTCAAGCCGGTAGCCGAGTCGCTCGCATGGCCGGTATACCCCGGCCCGTCCGTGACCTGTCCACCCACCACGGCACCGTACGGCTCGTAGTCATAGTGCTTGATCACGTTGCCATTGGCATCGCTCTCAGCTACGACCGAGCCAAGGGGGTCCGTGTGAATGTAGGTGACCGTCGTCTGGGCGATAGCGGATGGCGACAGGCCAAGGCCGATCAGCAGCACGCAGCACAGCCAGGTGCCTGATGCCCCCAGCTTCCGAATTCGATCTTCAAATCCCCTCAAGCGGGTAAACACACCGCCTGCAACTCCCCCGAACCTGCGCATCCTTCCAATCCCTGAAAGAGCCTTGGAGCAAGGCTGGAATTCATAGCACAGGAATGGGCGGCTGCGGTTACCAGGTCAGGAACTGTGCGAGGAGCTAAGCGCCAGGGAAGCCGGAGGGGCGAGTAGACCGCGAGACTCGGAAATCCAGGGCTGCCAGCCATGGGCTGGCACTACTGCGGCCGGCATTCCGCCGGGCATGGCCCGGCGCTACCAGAGCACAAAAAAAGCCCCGACCAAGGCCGGGGCTTTTCTACAACTGGTGCCGGAAACAGGAGTCGAACCTGCGACCTACGCAGCCACGACCATCACTTAATGACGATCGATGAAACCACCTTTGATTGCAGGTGAATTTTTGCCAAGCTCATTATTGAAGCACTCCTGTATCTCACGAAGGGAGGCATGCGCATCAGCACCGTACCCGGTTTCCAGCGCGTTCGCCAGATGCCGTGCAACGTCTGCCAAAATTCTTCCCCAGGCCCTTTCTTCAGGCACTTCAAACTGCTCCCTATACATTCCAACCTTCATAGAACAATGCAGCCCTTTTGCTGCAATCCAGACACGCAGCATCTCTACTGCATTCTCATCCTCGAAGGCTGCATCCGGAATGGGGCGTTCATTGATCACTTAGACGCTACCTCTCTGGCGGCCTGATATTTCGCTCCTCCCATCGAGGGGGAGCTACCTCATTTCGTTTGTTATCCAAATTTTCTTTGCCACCTCGATCATTTATGGCCTGCTGCTCTTGGTTCTGACGACCCGTCCTGTCACCTTTAGAATAGCTTCCAATTCTCTCAGCGCCACTTCGGTCCCTTCCGTCGGAAGTATCGCGCTGCCTCCGCCCCATGTCATCCGTTGATCCGATGTAATCTTTGCCGGACTGGGTCTTGGATCCGTCTACGCAGTAGATGCAGCCTTCGGAACTATCTGCATCACCAGGCTGTGCAGACGTGCCAGCATCGCTCGTTGAATCTGCGGCCTCATTTCTTTGGAAAAGCCTTTTTATGCCTCGATCTATCGCTTGTCCTGCCTGCTGACGTTGCTCAGGCGTCGTACCCAGATAGTAGACCGTGGCAACTACAAGCGGACCGACTACAACCGGTGCAAGGATAGTCGGGTTGCGCCCATCAGGATCCGTGAACTTGTACGGATTGCCGTTCGCATATCGATATCGATTGAACTGCCCCACTGGCTGCTCATACGCCGTTACCGGATCTACCGACAGGAACACCCCCAACTGCGGATCCATGTACCGCTGCTGCATGTAGCTCAGCCCGGTGGCCGCATCGCTCACATGACCGGTATACCCCGGCCCGTCCGTGACCTGACCACCTACTACGGCACCGTACGGCTCGTAGTCATAGCGTCTGATCACGTTGCCGTTGGCATCGCTCTCGGCTACGACCGAGCCCAAGGCGTCCGTGTGGATGTAGGTGACCGTCTCCTGGGCGATTGCGGCTGGCGACAAGCCAAAGCCGATCAGCAGCACGCAGCACAGCCAAGCGCCTAATGCTCCCGACTTCCGAATTCGACCCTCAAATCCCCTGAAGCGGGTCGACACGCCGCCTGCAGTTCCCCCGAACCTGTGCATCCTTCCAATCCCTGAAAGAGCCTTGGAGCAAGGCTGGGTATTCATAGCACAGGAATGGCCGGCTGCGGTTGCCAGGTCAGGAACTGTGCGAGGAGCTAAGCGCCTGGGAAGCCGGAGGGGCGAGTAGACCGCGAGACTCGGAAATCCTGGGCTGCCAGCCATGGGCTGGCACTACTGGAGCTGCCGGCCAGCGGCCGGCACTACCGGAGCACAAAAAAAGCCCCGACCAAGGCCGGGGCTTTTCATTACAACTGGTGCCGGAAACAGGAGTCGAACCTACGACCTACGCCACAACGACTCGCCTATCGAACGGCGGCACCAGGCATTCAGCGGTCAAGCTTAACACCTCTCGTCGTCAGCGGGCGAGCGGGAGAAGAAGACTGCATCGCCTTCTTGAGCAAAAATTTCCGCAACTATCAGCGGATCACTCTTGGAAAGGTCATACGGGCAGAACACTTCCGCACAATACCCATCCCGATGCTCCAAGAACACTTTAACCGCATCGAGACCAGAATCATCATTCTGCGGCAACCATACATTGGAAGCTATGCCGTATGCGATCGCACAATCCTTCCGCTCCTGCAGCGCCAACTGAAGCAGCCTCATCCGACCTGCGGCGCCTCCACCATTCATCTTGACGCCCGTATGCACCATATCTCCAGTAGAGGCAAGGTAAACTCCAAATGGGTGAAACTCTCCATGCTCTACAAGCATCTTTCTGGCGAAATTCAGCATGTCTTCGAGTATTCTCTCGACCTGTTCTTTGGGCGTCATCTTTTAGGTCCTAAGTCATCTCGTCGAACAATTGTTGACTGCCGTTCCACCGTAGAACTTACCTTAGTATTTGCGCCCGTGACGACAACATGCTCTCGCCCAGTCGCCTGAGCATGTTCCCGCTGCGCTCTGAGTTGCGACGAATCAGACAATCGTTTTGTATCCTTAATTTCGCCAACCTGTCGAGAATTCTTGAAATCAGGAATTGTCGCCCCGTGCGAGGTCAGCGCCTTTTCCGTGTTCTTGACTTCACCAATCGCTCCAAGAACTCTTGCTTCCGACGCTACCCCTCGTGCCATCGCGCCAGCGCCATCACCCACGATGGGGACCAGGCCAACGGCTGCGGCAGCTATGTTGATAGCAGAAGGATCTTGAACTGCAGTAATCGCACCCTTGACGTCACCGACGATAGGGGTGAAGTCCGCGACCATCGAGGCTGCTTCACGGAACGCCTGTCTAGTTTCAGGCTTCGTCCAGTCCGTTTCGTAGACCGAACGCGGCAGACTCTGCCGCCCATCCGGATCCTTGAACTTGTAAGGATTTCCATTGGCATACCGGTACCGATTGAACTGCCCCACTGGCTGCTCATACGCCGTCACCGGGTCCACCGACAGGAACACACCCAACTGCGGATCCATGTACCGCTGCTGCATGTAGCTCAGCCCGGTGGCCGCATCGCTCACATGCCCGGTATACCCCGGCCCGTCCGTGACCTGATCACCCACCAGAGCCCCGTAGGGCTCATAGTCGTAGCGCTTGATCACATTGCCGTTGGCATCGCTCTCGGCGACAACCGAGCCCAAGGCATCCGTGTGGATGTACGTGACTGTCGTCTGTGCCATTGCGGCTGGCGACAGGCCAAGGCCAATGAGCAGCACGCAGCACAGCCAGGCGCCCAATGCCCCCAGCTTCCGAATTCGATTTTCAATTCTCCTGAAGCGGGTCGACACACCGCCTGCAGTTCCCCCGAACCTGCTCATCCTTCCAATCCTTGAAAGAGCCTTGAAGCAAGGCTGGGTATTCATAGCACAGGAATGACCGGCTGCGGTTGCCAGGTCAGGAACTGTGCGAGGAGCTAAGCGCCTGGGAAGCCGGAGGGGCGAGTAGACCGCGAGACTCGGAAATCCTGGGCTGCCAGCCATGGGCTGGCACTACTGGAGCTGCCGGCCAGCGGCCGGCACTACCGGAGCACAAAAAAAGCCCCGACCAAGGGCCGGGGCTTTTCATTACAACTGGTGCCGGAAACAGGAGTCGAACCTGCGACCTACGCATTACGAATGCGCCGCTCTACCAACTGAGCTATTCCGGCGGAGCCCGCGATTTTACGGGCTGGGCGCCCCGGCGGTCAATCCATCCGGCTCAGCCCGCCTCTACCCGGTTGGCGCATACCCGCCCAGCCGCGAAATCCTGCAGATTCCCCAGCGTGATCGCCGAGATCTCCTGCAGTGCCTCCACCGTGAAGAAGCCCTGGTGGCCGGTCACCAGCACGTTGGGGAAGGTCATCAGGCGCTGGAAAGCCTCGTCGTCGATGATCTCGCCGGAAAGGTCCTGGAAGAACAACGCGCTCTCCTGCTCGTACACATCGATGGCCAGATGACCCAGCCGGCGCGACTTCAGCGCGCGGATCACCGCATGGGTATCGACCAGCCCGCCACGCGAGGTGTTGACCAGCATCGCGCCCGGCTTCATCCGCGCCAGTGATGCATCATTGATCAGGTGATGGGTCTCAGGCGTCAGCGGGCAATGCAGCGACACGATGTCGGCGCGGGCCAGCAGTTCACCCAGCCTCACCATCTCGCCCACACCCGCGAAGGCCGCCGACGGATACGGGTCGTGCCCCAGCACAGTGCAGCCCATGCCCTTGAAAATGCGCGCAGTAGCCAGGCCGATCTTGCCGGTGCCGACGATGCCGACCGTGCGGCCATGCAGGGTGCGTCCGAGCAGGCCATCCAGCATGAAGTTGCCCTCGCGCACACGGTTGTAGGCACGATGGGTCTGCCGGTTGAGGGTCATCACCAGTGCCAACGCATGCTCGGCCACCGCCTCCGGGGAATAGGCCGGTACGCGTGCGACGAACAGATCCAGCGCTTTCGCGGCTGCCAGGTCCACATTGTTGAAGCCGGCGCAGCGCAGCAGTACGGCCCGCACGCCCAACGCATGCAGCGCGCGCAGAACCGGCGCGTCGAGACGGTCATTGACGAACACGCATACGGCTGCGCAATCCTGCGCCAGCGCGGCCGTGTGCACGTCCAGCGCCACATCGAAGTACACGAACGCAAAGCCGTCCCCAGCCGCATCGCGCTGGTTCGCCTCATCAAGGAAACGACGGTCGTAGGGACGGGCACTGAAGACGGCGATCTGCATGGACGGGCCTGGGTGGAATGGCATACCGACCATACCGCAGCAGCACCCGCGTTGGGATGGCACCGGCGATGCCTTCATCGCCGGTGCCGTGCGCCACTTAGAACCTGTAGCCCAGCCCCAGCATCACGCCATTCTGGATCTGCCCGTCGCGGCGCTCGCCCACATAGTCGGCCATGATCGAGAGACGCTCGCTGGCGCGGCTGGTCACACCCAGGTTCCAGGCCAGCACCTGCTCGCCCACGCGCTGGCTGCTGGCGCCGAACACCAGATCCGGTGCCGCGGCGAAGCCGGTGCTGTAGCGGGCCCGCGAATCGCCCAGCTCCTTCTGCCAGACCACCCGGGCGCGCGGCGTGATGCGCTCGCCGTTGTTGCCCTCGAAGGTCTTGAACAGCTGCAGGCCTGCGCCCACGCGGATGCTCTCCAGGCTGCCGCTGCGACCTACCAGCGCACCGGCACCCTGCCCTTCATTGAAACGGGTGGCCGAGGTGCGCGCGTAGTCCACCACCGGCAGCAACGGCTGGATCACCAGCCCCTTGCCGGTGGTGAACGAGAACGCATGTTCAACACGCGCGGAGATCGCATCGTTGCTGTACCTGGCGCGCAGGGGCTGCTGCAGGCCATCGATACCGCCGATGCTGCGACGGGTGTCGTGGCGCAGGTCGGTGTAGCGCACCGCTGCCGACAGGTAGCCACGCGAATAGGTCGCATCCAGGTAGCCGCCCACGTCCAGCGCGCGCACATCGCCGGTGAACCCGGAGCCGTCACTGGCCTTGGTCGACATATCGGCCGCTGCCACGCTGGCGCCCAGGGTGACGCGGTCATCGGCCACGCGGGTGTCTGCACCGATCACGATACCGCCGATGTTGTGGCTCAGGCCGGCCACGCCACCGTCAGCATCGATGCGGCCATGGCTGGCGAAACCGCGCGCCCAGATGCCATGGCTGCGTCCAGCATCACCGCTGCCCGCAACGCTTCCCGACGCCGGCTCGACCAGGTGCATCGCCAGCTGGTTGAACAGGCTGCCATGACGCATGCCCGGCTGGGAGGAGACCGACTGTGCCACCTGCGAGGCCAGGCCATCGGCATCACCGCCGCTGCGCATGGCCGACTGATGCTGTTGCACGACGTTGCCGATGCTGCCCACCAGCGCAGTGTCGGCCAGGCGCAGGCTGGCGTGCGCATCACCGCGCAGGGCGCCGGCCTGTTGTGCGATCACATCACGGTCGGCGAACTGCAGCGCACCGAGCAGCGACTTCAGGCCGTTGTCCTGGCGATCGGAAGCGGTCGCCAGCGCGCGCCCCAGGCCATCGCCGGAGGTGCCATTAGCGAACAGCCCCACCTGGTCGAAGCCGGGGTTGGCGGTCAGCCACAGGCCATCTGCGGTCTGCTTCACGTTGAAGCTCAACAGCGAGTTGTGGCGCGGGCGGAAGACTTCACCACCAGTGATGCTGGCGCTGTAGCCGGTGTCGCCCAGGCGTACAGCCTCTTCGAAACCGCCCTGGTAGATCGGCCCCTGCACCAGGTCACGACGGAAATCCTGGCCGTAGTAGCCCTGCGCCACGTTCAGTTCAAGGAAGGCGCCCTTGGAAATCACCAGCGCACCGTCGTTCACCTTGCCACTGGACTGATCAAAGAAGCTGCCCACGCGTATGCGACCACTGCCAGTGCCACCGTTCTCGGTCACGTCGAACAGCACCTTGCCGCCCGGCATGATGTTGACGTAGCCATGGGTGACCAGATCGCCGCCGCGTGGCATCAGTGTCCCGAACACGCGCAGGCGGTTGAAGCCGTCCTCACGCCAGGACGGACGGGTGCCGCTGATCAGTGCGCTGAATTCCGTCGCGGTACCGGCCACATCACCATGGCCAACCAGCATGCCCGCGCCCAGCACCCGCACTTCCGGTGCTCTCAGGGCGCCCCCCTCCAGTGCGATGGTGCCGTTGTCGACCAGCATGAAGTCGGCACCGGTGGTCGCGGAGGTACGCCAGGTGGCGCCATTGCTGACGCGGATCACGCCCATGGAATTGTCGAGCGTGGACACGTCCAGATCAGCCAGGCGCAGCCTCGACAGCAGCGCAGCCTTGTAGAGCGGATCGTTCTGGTAGCTCTGCACCGATCTCGAGCCAATACCCTGCGGCCCATTGCCAGACGCGTTGTAGATGCCCTGCGCCAGACTGATGTAGGCCGACGATATGTTGGTATTCCACCGTGCGAAATCATCATCGACGAAGGTCTGCAACTGGCGCCCGGTGCGCAGGTAGCCGGGGTTGATGTCGCCGCTCACATTCACAGTCACGTTGAGGGTGTCACCCGGATCGCGGTAACCGTTCGCGGTGATGATCCTGTTGCTGTAGATGTCCTGCCCGGGGAACGACTCCTGCTTGGTTCCGCTGCCATCCGGATCGAAGGTGACCGAAGGACCGGTGCCACGGGCCGGATCGCGGAACACCAGCAACCCGTTCGGTTGCACCACTTCATACATGGCCTTGTGCAGCAGCCCGGCATCCATGCCGCCGCCGTAGTTGCCGGTATAGATCTGGGTCATGCGCAGCGACGGTGTGTAGATCACCTTGCCGCCGCTGCTGGCCGCGTGGATCTGCACCGAGTCGATGATCGGCAGGTCGCCGGCCAGATAGCGCTCGACGCCACCGGACTGCATGATCGAGCAGGACGAAATGCAGTGACCGGACACGATGGTGTTCAGGCCGGAGGTGCGGATCACCCCCTGCAGCCACTCGCCGGCGATCAGCGCGCCACCATTGGAGGTGCGCAGCACCACCTCGCGGATCGGCCGGCCCTCGGCCTGCGCCTTGGCCAGCAACGCCGGCAGCGACACCACGTCTGCATAGGTCACGCCGCCGCTCAGGAAGATGCGGTCGCCCTGCACGTGATAACTCATTGCCATGACGTCATCAGCCGCCATGATGGCGCCAATGCCAAGCAGCCCGGCCAGGGCCAGGCTCAACTTCGAATGCTTCATACGTTCTCTCTCCACCCGCAACACGCGGGTAGAGAGTCAAACGTCGGAACGGCCCGATCTCCCCCAGCATGCCAGGCCACTGAAGATGAATGCATTCACAATGAGAGCCCGAGCGACATGCACTCTTCCCCATCAGGTCATCGTCGCGTAAAACTCGATGACGCATTCTCCACAGTCAGCCGAGGCCAGCCCTGTCCGCCCCGTCCCCCCTGATCCATCGCGCATCGGACCTGCCCGTGCCCGCGGACGCCTTCATCGCGTTCGTACGCGAAGAACGCACGCCGCTGTGCGCGTTCCTGCGCACTCGGGGGGTCGGGCCGGAGGATGCGGAGGATATCGCGCAGGACTGCATGGAGCGGTTGATCCGTTATCGCGCGCACGGGCCCGACGAGCTGCGCCTGCTGCTGTATCGTATCGCCCGCAACCGCCTGGCGGATCGCGGCCGCTCACCGCAATCGCGACCGCACCTGTCATTGGCCGAGCATGATGGCAGCGACGAGCCCACCAGCCAGTCGCCCGATCCATTGCGCCAGGCCGAGTCCGGGCAGATGCTGTCCCTGCTGCGGCAGGCCCTGTTCAAACTGCCCGAGCGCGCGCGCGAGGTGTACCTGCTCAACCGGATCACCGGCATGAGCTATACGCAGATCGCGCGGCACTGTGGAATCACCGCCAAGACCGTGGAAAAACATATTGCCCGTGCCCTTCAGGGCCTGCGTCAGGAACTGGGACCGGACCCGCTGCATCACGACGGGGACGCCGAATGAGCCGCCTCCGGCACAAGGAAGATGCCTCGCTGTACGAACGTGCCAGCGACTGGGTGGCACGCCTGGAAGCCCCGGATTGCACCGCGGCCGAGCGCGAGTCATTCGAAGACTGGTTGGCTGAAGATCCTGCCCATGTCAAAGCCTGGGTACAGGCCGAGACGCTGTTCCAGCAGGGCGAGACGCTGGGCTCCGACCCGTGGCTGCGCACTGCGGCCGCGCGCGTGGCGCGGCCTGCACGCCGCCGCCTGTTGCCCGGCCTGGCCGCAGCCGCCGGCATCTGTCTGGCGATCGGCATCGGCTGGATGATTGCGCTGGATGGCAATCCGACACCGCAGCTGTATGCCAATGACACCCGTCTGCCGCGCCAGTTGACCCTGGCCGACGGCAGCCTGGCCACCCTCGACGCCGGCACCACGCTGCGCGCGCGCTTCGGCTGGCGTCATCGCGATCTGGAACTGGAACGCGGACGTCTGCAACTGCAGGTCGCGCCGTCGAGCAAGGCGCTGCAGCTGCGTGCCGGCGACAGCACCATCCGCGACATCGGCACCACCTTCCAGGTCGAGCGCCTGCGCGATGGACTGGTTGAAGTGGCATTGCTGGAAGGTGCGGTTGAAGTCAGCAACGGCACGGCCCAGCACATGCTGGCGCCCGGCCAGCAGCTGCAGGTATTGCCCTCCGGCCGCATCCAGCCTGGCCCGGCGTTGTCCTCCACCGTGGCGGCCGAAGGTTGGCTGCGCGGAAAACTGGTGTTCGATGCCACACCGTTGTCGATCGTGGTCGAACGCATGAACCGCTATGGCCGGACGCCACTGGTGATTGTCGACCCGGAGATCACCGATCTGGCGGTAAGTGGAACGTTCCGCGCAGGCGACGCACAGGAGTTGCTGTCCGCGCTGGAACTGGGATGGTCCGTCGCTGGCCAGACGCGCCCGGATGGCGCGCTGGAACTGCGTCGCACCTACTGAGAGGTGCCAGCCATGGCAGCAGGTCCGGGCGCGCGGCAGTGGGGGCTGCTCCGCCCCCTGCTGTACCTGGCGCTGCTGGCGGCCGTGCTGCCGGTGGCCAGCGCCGGTGAAGCGGCAGGCACGCGTGTCGGTGCTGGCCCATTGCCGTCGGCGTTGCAGCAGTGGGCACGACAGAGCGGCATCGCCCTGCTGTTCGACGCCCGCGAGCTCAGTGGGCTGCACAGCGATGGGGCCAACGGCCAGGCAGACCCTGCCACGGCCCTGAAACAACTGGTCGCCGGCATGCCGGTGAATGTCCTGCGTACGCCGTCCGGCGGTTTCGTCATCCGACGCATCCGAGTGGCCCCCGCGCCCGCAGCAGCGACATCTCCTGCAACGCCCGTGGCCGGCCCGCGCACGGCACCGGAGCGCCCGCCGCAGGTGGAACTGGCACCAATCCATGTCACTGGCAGCCGCCTGCCACGCACCTCGGTACAGACCACCCTGCCGGTGACAACGATCGATCGCGCCGACATCCTGCGCAGTGGCTACGGCAGCCTGTTCGACCTGCTGCGCCATCTGCCCGGAATGAACGGCCTTCCTGCGATGAGCAGCGCTCGCAGTGGTGATTCGCAGTACCTGCCGGTGGGAGCCGCGGCCACCACCAGCTTCGATGGCATGGGGCCACGTGCAACATTGTTCCTGGTCAACGGCAGGCGACTGCCGCGCTACCCGATGGTGTCGCTGGAACAGGGCGGGCTGACCGACCTGGGCGGCATTCCCCTGAGCTTCGTCGATCGCATCGAACTGGTCCGCGGTGGTGCCTCCGCCATCTACGGTGCCGACGCGATGTCCGGAGTGGTCAACATCATCCTGCGCGACCAGGCCGATGGTCCCGAAGCGATGCTGCAGACCGGGCTGAGCAGCCGTGGCGACGCCGGCCAGTACCGTGTCCAGATGGCCACCGGCGGGCTGCGCGAAGGCGGTGACCGCTGGTTTGCAGGCCTTGACCTGCACCGGGTCGAGCATGTGGCCGGTGATCGCCGCGACTGGCATGCAGAAACCTCGCTGTATCCGATCGGCGCGATCTTCGGCAACTGGTATCTGCCGGCCCGGCGCTGCGAGCCTCCACTGAAGCGGCGCGAGGATGGCTGCTGGTTCGACAGTGCGCGCCCGCGTTCGTTGCAACCCGCCTCGGATACCGCTTCGGCCTACCTGCATTACCGGCATGAACGCGGCGAAGGACGCTATGCCTATGTCGAAGCGCGCGCCAACCACAACCGGCAGCGCTTCGATCTCGGCCCCACCGCCATCGCCGTGGTCTCGCGCGGAATCACCTTCAACAGCGTCTTGCATGAAGCAGGCAATGTGCGCCCCAGCGTTCGCGCCACCGATGCAGATATCACTTTCGGTCTCGGCCGTGACCAGGGCCGACGCAGCTGGGAAGCGGGAATCAGCTCGCAACGCAGTGACGTCACGCTGTCCACGGCAGGCACCGTGCGTGCGACCCGGCTCCTGGAAGCGACGCAGGCCCGCAGATTCACCCCTGGCTTCGACGCACCACCAGCAGCCGAGGTGGAAACGCTGTTCCCGTCCATCCGCAACCGCGGACGTACCGAACAGTGGCAGGGCTGGTGGGGCATGCAGCGCGAACTGATGCCGCTGCCTGGCGGCCCCGCGCAGCTGGCCACCGGCATCGACCTGCGCCATGAACGCTGGACGTCGCGTCCCGATGCGCTGCTCAGCCAGGGTGACCTCGCATTGGGCCTGCCACAGCAGCAACGTCGCCTGTCGCGGCAGAGCAGCGGCGTCTACGCCGAACTCGGCCTGCCGCTTGCGCCCACGCTGCGCGCGGACCTGGCCGCTCGCTGGGATCGTGATGGCGGTTTCATGGCGTTCTCGCCACGGGCCGGCCTGCGCTGGAGCCCGACACCGCAGTGGTCGTTCCTGCTGGCCAGCGGACGCGGCTACCGCGCTCCCAGCCTGTTCGAACAGCGGCGACCGCCCGGCTACTTCGGCTCGATCACGCTGCCCGCCTCCAGCGCGCTGCCGGAATGCGCGATGACCATCAGTGATGGTCGTTGCAGCGTCACCGCCGAGGTGGTGGAGAACGACGCGTTGAAAGCAGAGCGCTCGCGCAGTCATTCGCTGGCCGCCAGCTGGACACCCAACGACACTTTTTCGGTGTCGCTGACCCACAACATCGTCGAGCTGCGCAACGAGATTCTGGCGCTGCAGCCATCCGACGCAGTCTGGAACCGCAGCACCTGGCAGCTGGACGAAGACGGACACCTGAGCAGCCTGCGCCTGTCGTTCGACAACATCGGCCGCACCACGTCCCGCAACTGGGTACTGCGCAGCGAGTACCGCATCGATGCCGGCAGCAACGGCCAGTGGCTGTTCTCGGTTGATGCGCTGAAGCAGCAGGAACTGCGTCGGCGACGCGATCATGAACCCGCGGTGGACCTGCGCGGCCATGTTACGCCGGAGATCGCCGCCGTGCTGAACGTGCAATGGCAGAACAGCAATTGGGATATCGCGCTGCGTGGCAACCAGACCGGACGCACGCGCGCGTGGCTGCCCGGTGCCGAGTGCCCGCAGGAGCAGATCGAACTGAGCCACTGCATGAACCCGCGGCAGCTGCGCTGGAACCTGCACCTCGCACGCCGGCTGGGGCCTCGCCTTGTCGCCGCGCTGGACGTGCACAACGTGCTCGACACGCAGCCGGTGAACTATCTGGTCGGCAACGGCGGGCAGATGCCGGGGCTGGACGACCCACTCGGCCGCTACTATCTGCTGACCCTGCAATTCCGCTGAAGCGTAGTAACCTACGCGCCCTGTTCCACCGGTCTGCCACCTCCACCCCATGAAGGCCTATCTCTGGTTCTGGGGCGCGTTCCTGCTGTTCTTCGCGTTGCCTTTCCCCTGCATCCTCTATTTCGGCACGTCATGGCCGGTGGCGCTGGCCGATCGCAGCCCGCCGTGGCTGGCCGTGCTGCTGCTGGCGTTGTCACTGGCCTTGTGGCTGGTCCTGCTGCTCGCGTTCCTGCATTACCTGCTGCTGGGCCCGTTGCGCGCCCTGTACCGGGTGCGCTCGATTCTCACTGATGGTGAGCCGCGCACCACACTGATCAAGCAGGCCGAACAGACCGGCGTGCATATGCATGGCTTCGCGCAGTGGAAGCTGCAGCTGGCCTTCCAGAACCTGTCCGGCACGCCGATCAGTGAGCAGATGCTGGTGGTCGACAGCAAACCGCAGCTGCAGCGCTTCGTCGCAGGCAATCACCTCGATGCACGCCTGAGCCGCACGCCAGGCGAATTCCCCAACGTGGTGCTCGACGGCGCCCATCCCGAGCTGGATGTTGCCAGCCTGTGGCGGCGAGGGATCGGCGGTGGCATCGCCATCGTGGTGGTTGCCAGTGCCTATGTGTTCACCTACAGGCTGCAGAGCGAAGGCCTGGGCTGGACCTTCCTGTCGTTCGGCCACCCGTTGCTGATGTGCCCGCTGGTGCTGTGCGGTTACGCACTGGGCCTGCGCCTGCTCGGCCGACTGTTGCACGCCGATGCACGTGGCGACGCGCTGAAGTATCGCGGCATCGGCGTGGAAGCCAGGGTGCTGAAGGTGCGCCAGACCGGCACCTATCTCAACGAACAGCCGCAGGTGGAATTCCAGCTGCAGTACACCGACCGCGAAGGCGCTGTGCAGCAGGCGAGCGTGCGTCGCTTCATCCCGCTGATCGAACTGGCCAACATCCCGCGCGAGCACGTGACGCTGCTGTACGACCCGGATGATCGTGGCAACGTGCGCCTGGAGGGGATATGAAGCAGCCGCCCTCCACCCGGCTGGTGTTCTCGCTGGTGCTGCTGGTGCTGGCGGGCGTGGCCGTTGCTGGCGGCGGATTGCAGACGATCAGCGAAACGCTGGGCCACTCGGTGCAGCGCGACCGGTTGCCCGCGCCGGTCACCATGCAGCCGTCGCGCGAGAATCCTGGATCGCTCGCGCCGGTACCGGATCCGCAACCCATTCCGATTCCCGAACGCAACAACCGTCTGTTCGATGCAGACTACCTGCAGGCCGCGCGCCAGGCACTGGAGCAACTGCCGGCGCTGGCCGGGCAGCGGTTGACGGTCTTCCACAGCATCCACTTCTACGATGATGGTCGCATCAACCTGGATCTGATCGATCCCCAGCAGCCAGCCCACGTCGACAGCTACCACTTCGAGCGTGGCCAGTGGCGCAAGGGCAATCCGGTGAATCCGCAGCAGTTCGCGCCGACCATCAGCCTGCAGCGCAGCAGCACATCCCTGGCCAGCATCGATTTCGACGCCGTGCCGCGCGTGGCACAGGCACTGCAGCAACAACGCAATGCCCTGCAGAACCCCGCATCTGAAGTCGGCCACGTCTACGTGATCGTACGCAAGGGCGGCAAGCTGGTGTGGCTGCCGGATGAAGTTGCCGGAGACCGCGAATCGGTGCGCCTGCAGTTCGATGCGCAGGGCACCGTGCTCGGCGTGAGCCGCCGGTAGACCACAAAAAAAAGGGGACGGAGGGGATTAAGTCGCATGTGCCTTGGTGCGGTTTGCGACTTAATCCCCTCCGTCCCCTTTTTGCTACTTCACCGAGCGCGCGATGGCGTACTGCGCGCCGTAGTACGTGGACAGCACCAGCAGGCTGGCCAGCGGCAGGCCACCGGCGAAGCGGTCCCAGGCCAGCAGTGAATCGCTGGCCACGAACAGCAATGCACCTGCCGCGGCCCAGCGTGCACTGCCCGCTTGCATGGCATCGGGCTGCGGACGGCGCCACTGCCGTGCGAGAGCCAGTACGGCCATCGAGGCCAGCACCACCACGTACGCCAGCACTGGAATGCGCATCGGTGCGGGCAGGTGCGGCCACAGGCCAAGTACATTGAGCACGGCGAACGCCGCCAGCAGGACGCTGGAGGCAAGCAGGCCGCGTCCGGCACGCAAGCCATCGCGGAATGCGACGATGTAGCAGAGGTGCGCCAACAGGAAGGCGACCAGCCCCGGCACGAACGCATCCACCGGCAGCATCAGCGCAATGTCGCCCACGCACGAAAGCAGCATGCCGGCCAGCACCGCGCGGCGGTAGAACGGTTGCGCCGGATCATGCACGCGCCAGGCGATGGCGGCGATCAACAGCGTGGTGGCGGGCTTGGCCAGCCAATGCAGCCAGCGCCCGTCCCCCTGCAGGTAGGCCCCGACGATGGCGAGGATTGCCATCAGCAGGATCAGACCATCGCCGGCGCGCGGTTTCATCGCGCCTTCCACAGCTCTGCGAGGCGGTCAGGCTTGCCGGTGATGCGCTCCAGCACCGGGTACTGCAGGCCACCGTGGTAGGCGATGCTCATCGTTTCGATGCGGTCGAACTGCTTCACCAGCAACACGATCGGTGCCTTGTCCTTTGCTGCTGCCGCCACCGCATCCTTCAGCCGCTGGCTGCTGTACTCGCGCCCGCCAACTGCAATCACCTTCATGCCCGGCGCCAGGCCAGCATTGAACGCCGGGCTGTCCCAGATCACATCACCGACCGTGCCGCTGTCGAGCACGGTCGCGCCCAGCGAATACGCCAGCAGCGCCGCCTTGGCGCGCTTCTCCTGCGCCTTGTAGGCATCGTTCGGGGCATCGCGATAGACCAGCTTCCAGCCCGCCAGTTCCAGGCCGCCGGTCAACGAACCATGACCGTCCAGGCGCCCGCGCAGGAACGTGGCCCAGTCATACGGGGCGATGCCGTTCAAGGTCGCGACCACGTCATCAAAGGTGTACGGGTTGACGTCCCAGTCGCCATTGCCGACGCCGAAGAACGCACGCGCGAAGTCGTCCAGGCTGCGCCGGTTGCCACTCAGCTCGCGCAGCTTGCCCTCCACTTCCAGCCACAGCATCTGGCCGCCGGAGTAATAGTCCTCGCTCATCTGGTAATTGCGGTACGGCAGCGTGCGGCGCTGGGCGATGGTCGGGTCGTTGGTGGTGTCCTGCAGCGGGCGCCAGGCCAGTCCCGGGCGGCCACGGTCATAGGTCGCGGCCACGTTGGCCAGCATGTCGCGCGCCTGCGCGGTCGACCACAACCCAGAGCGCGCGGCCAGCACCTGGCCCCAGAACTGGGTCTGGCCTTCGTACACCCACAGCAGGCTGTCGCCCATCGGCACGTTGAAATTGGCGGTGGCCAGATCGGCGCCGCGACGGTACTTGCCATTCCAGGAATGGGTGTACTCGTGCGGTAGCAGATCACGCATCCACGCGTTGCTGTCCCACTCTGTGAAGTACCCCGGGTCGGCACTGTTCTCGCTGGAACGGTGATGCTCCAGGCCGATGCCGCCGAGGCGGTCGGTCAACGCCAGCAGGAACTCATAGTGGTTGTAATGGCGCGCGCCATAGAGCTTGTCGGCCTGCTGCACCAGCGCGCGGTGCATCGTGATCTGCGCGTCACTCGGCTTCAGCGACTTGGCTTCGTCTGCAAACACATTGAGATGCACCGGCACCTTTGCGCCCGGATCGAGATCGATGCGCTGGTAGTGCTCGCCAGCGAACAACGGCGAATCGACCAGATGGTCATAGGAGATCGGCTTGAACACCACGGTGTCACCGTCGCGGCGTGCGGTTTCAAGCGCAGTGGCGAACGACCAGCCCTTGGGCAGGGTCACGCTGGCCTGCGCCTGCAGGTTGCGCGCATCGACTCCGGCCGGGTACAGCGAATTGGCGTTCCACTGCAGGTTGAGCATTTCCGGGGTCATCACCACCCGGCCCTGGCTGCCGCCCTGCGAGGACAGGAAATCGAAGTAGGCGACGATCTCGCTCACGCCCTCGGGCACGTTCACCTTGAACGCATAGACGTTGAACTGGTCGCGCTGCCAGGCCAGCGGCTTGCCGTTGGCAGTCACGCGCAGCCCGGCCAGCTTGTCGATCGGGCCGGTCGGCGAATGGTTGCCGGGAATCCACTGCGGGTACAGCAGGGTCATCGGGCCGGGCTTGGCCGGCACCGTGGCAGTCACCTTGAAGATGCGCCGGGCCAGGTCACGCGCGTCCACATCGATGCGCAGCAAGCCGGGGGCCGCTGCGTTCGCCGGGGGCGAGGTCTGCGCCAGCGCAGGCGTGGCGGCCAGCGCGAACAGCACGGACATCACCAGGGCACGGGTCTTCATCGGGCAGGTTCCAGCAGCGGTAGAACCTTTGATGCTAGGCCTGTCGCGTGCGCGGCCCCATGGCCGAAGGTCATGGTGGTGCGACCATCAGTGCGGACCAACGGTCCGCACCCACCAACGCAGTAGATCCACACCATGCGTGGATGACACACACCCGGTAGCGCCGGGCCATGCCCGGCGAACACCTGCCGCGGTCAGTCGACCAGGCGCAGGCGCAGTTCCTTCGGCAGCGCGAACACCATCGATTCCGGCTCGCCGTCCAGCTCGCCCACGCCGTTGGCACCCAGCTCGGCCAGCCGCGCCAGCACGCCATCGACCAGCACCTGCGGCGCCGAGGCACCCGCAGTCACGCCGATGTGCTGCTTGCCCACCACCCACGCCGGGTCGATCTCGTGCGCACCATCGATCAGGTACGACTCGACGCCTTCGCGGCGGGCCAGCTCGCTCAAGCGGTTGGAGTTGGAACTGTTCGGCGAGCCGACCACCAGCACCAGATCGCAGCGCTTGGCCAGGTCGCGCACGGCATCCTGGCGGTTCTGCGTGGCGTAGCAGATGTCGTCGTTCTTCGGGCCCTGCATCGCCGGGAAGCGCTCGCGCAGCGCATCGATGATGCCGCGCGTGTCATCCACCGACAACGTGGTCTGGGTGGTGTAGGCGAAGTTTTCCGGCTGCTTGATCTGCAGCGTGGCAACCTGCTCCACGTCCTCCACCAGATAGATCTGGCCGGTACCGGCTTCGCGGTTCCACTGACCCATGGTGCCTTCCACTTCCGGGTGACCGGCGTGGCCGATCAGCACTACGTCACGGCCGGCACGGCAGTGGCGGGCAACTTCGAAGTGCACCTTGGTCACCAGCGGGCAGGTGGCGTCGAACACCTTCAGACCACGGCGTTCGGCTTCCTGGCGCACGGCCTGGGACACGCCGTGCGCACTGAAGATGACCGTATTGTTGTCCGGCACTTCATCCAGTTCCTCGACGAAGATCGCGCCGCGCTGCTTCAGGTCATCGACCACGAAGCGGTTGTGCACCACTTCATGGCGGACATAGATGGGCGCGCCCAGCGTTTCGATCGCGCGCTTGACGATCTCGATCGCACGATCGACGCCGGCACAGAATCCACGCGGGTTGGCGAGCAGCACATCCATCAGTTCAGTCTCCCGGCAGCGGCCGGCTTACGGTTTCGGGTTGGCATTATCCGCCTTTTTGGCGGACTTGCCTTCGAACAGGCCGAACAGGGCGATGCCCACGGCACCGACCACGATGGCCGAATCGGCGATGTTGAACGAGGGCCAGGTGTAGCTGCCCACGTACCACTGGATGAAATCGACCACGTGGCCATGCACCTGGCGGTCGATCACGTTGCCGATGGCGCCGCCGATGATCAGCGCATACGGCACCGCCGCCTTCCAGTTGCCACGGGCGGTGCTGCGCAGCCACCAGGCCATCAGGCCACTGATGGCGATCGCCAGCACGGTGAAGAAGTGCTTCTGCCAGCCACCGGCGTCGCTCAGGAAACTGAACGCCGCACCGGTGTTGTAGGTGCGGTACCAGTTCCAGAAGCCGTCGATGACCACCACCGGCTGGAACTCCGGCAGGCTCGACAGAACCCAGGCCTTGGACCACTGGTCCAGGCCGATGATGGCCGCCGACAGCAGCAGCCAGACCAGGGCGTTCGGATGCGGACGGGGCGCGGCCATCAGAACCAGCTCCGCACTTCACCGGCACCGGTGATGTTGCTCACACAGCGGCCGCACAGTTCCGGGTGGTCGGCATTGCTGCCGACGTCGGCGCGGTGGTGCCAGCAGCGCACGCACTTGGCCTTGGTGGTCGGCTGCGCGCTGACGAACACCTCGTCGGTGGTCGCCGGGCGCACCTGCACGTCGCCGCTGATGAACAGGAAACGCAGTTCATCGGCCAGCGGCTGCCAGCGCGCGGCCTGCTCTTCGCTGGCGGCGATGGTGATCTCCGCCTCCAGCGCGGCACCGATCGCGCCGTTGGCGCGCATCGGCTCGAGCACCTTGGCCACCTGCTCGCGCACGGCCAGCAGCTGGTCGAAGTCGGCGGCGTTGAGCTGGGCATCGGCCGGCAGCGGCGCCAGGCCGTCGTACCAGGTGGTGAACAGCACATGCTCGGCGCGTTCGCCCGGCAGGTAGCCCCACAGCTCGTCGGCGGTGAAGGTCAGGATCGGCGCGACCCAGCGGGTGAATGCTTCGGCGATGTGGTACATCGCGCTCTGTGCCGAACGGCGACCGCTGGAATCGGTCGGCATCGTGTACAGGCGGTCCTTGGTCACGTCCAGGTACAGCGAACCGAGGTCCACGCTGCAGAAGTTCAGCAACAGCTGCACGATCTCGGCCATGTTGTAGCCGTCGTAGGCCGCCTTGATCTTCTCCTGCAGTTCCCACGCGCGATGCACGATCCAGCGGTCCAGCGCGACCATCTGGTCCAGCGGCTGCAGGTGCTGGGCCGGATCGAAACCGTCCAGGTTGCCGAGCAGGAAGCGTGCGGTGTTGCGCAGGCGACGGTAGGCGTCGGCATTGCGCTTGAGGATCTCCTGCGACAGCGACATCTCGTTGCTGTAGTCGGCCGAGGCGATCCACAGGCGCAGGATGTCCGCGCCCAGCTTGTTCATGATGTCCTGCGGCTCGATGCCGTTGCCCAGCGACTTGGACATCTTTCGGCCGTGCTCGTCCACGGTGAAGCCGTGGGTCAGGCACTGCTTGTACGGCGCGCGTTTGTCGATCGCCACGCCGGTCAGCAGCGAGGACTGGAACCAGCCACGATGCTGGTCGGAACCTTCCAGGTACAGGTCGGCCGGCTTGCCGAAGCCACGCGCGGCGAGCACACCCTCATGGGTCACGCCCGAGTCGAACCAGACATCGAGGATGTCGGTGACCTTCTCGTAGTCGGCCGCTTCGGCACCCAGCAGTTCGCTGGCGTCCAGCGAGTACCACACGTCGATGCCTTCGGCTTCAACGCGGTCGGCAACCTGCCGCATCAGCTCCACCGAACGCGGGTGGATCTCACCGGTCTGGCGATGGGTGAACAGTGCGATCGGCACACCCCAGGTGCGCTGGCGCGAAATGGTCCAGTCCGGGCGGCCATCGACCATGCTCTGGATGCGCGCCTTGCCCCAGCTCGGGAACCAGCCCACGGTGTCGATGGCGGCCAGCGCATCGTTGCGCAGGTTGGCCTTGTCCATCGAGATGAACCACTGCGGGGTGGCGCGGAACACCACCGGCGTCTTGTGGCGCCAGCAGTGCGGGTAGCTGTGGCGGATCGGGTGGAAGGCAAGCAGCGCACCGTTGTCGCGCAGCACGCCGACGATGGCCTCCTGCGCCTTCCACAGATGCTGGCCGGCCAGCACCACGTCACCCGCCGGCGGCGTCGATTCCAGGTACACGCCACGGCCGTCGATCGGGGTGACCTGGCCAGCGTTGTACTTGTCCAGCAGGCCGTACTTCTGGCTGACCACGTAATCTTCCTGGCCGTGGCCGGGGGCAGTGTGCACCGCACCGGTACCGTCCTCGTCGGACACGTGCTCGCCGTTGAGCACCAGGATCTCGCGCTCCGGATAGAACGGGTGCGCCAGCAGCTGGTTTTCCAGCGCCGAACCGTCCGCCTCACCGTGCAGCACCACCGCTTCCACGCCGTAGCGCTGCAGTGCGCGCTCGGCCAGGGCGGCGGCCAGCACCAGCCAACGGCGCTTGCCGTTGTGCGCCGGGCCTTCGGCCAGCACGTAGTTGATCTCCGCGCCCAGCGACACCGCCAGCGAAGCCGGCAGCGTCCACGGGGTGGTGGTCCAGATCGGCACGGCCACTTCCACATCGGCCGGCACGCTCACGCCGAACGCCTGGCCGATGGCCTGCGCATCGCGCGCGGCGTAGGCCACGTCGATCGCCGGCGATTCCTTTTCCTGGTATTCGATCTCGGCCTCGGCCAGCGCCGAGCCACAGTCGAAGCACCAGTACACCGGCTTGGCGCCACGCACCAGGTGGCCGTTGGCCACGACCTTGGCCAGCGCACGGATTTCGTTGGCTTCGAAGTCGAAGCTCAGGGTCTTGTACGGGTTGTCCCAGTCACCGGTCACGCCCAGGCGCTTGAAGTCCACGCGCTGGATGTTGATCTGCTCTTCGGCGAACTCGCGGCACTTCTGGCGGAATTCGACGGCGTCGAGCTTGGTGCCGACCTTGCCCCACTTCTTCTCGACCGCGATCTCGATCGGCAGGCCATGGCAGTCCCAGCCCGGCACGTAGGGCGCATCGAAGCCGGCCAGGTAGCGCGACTTGACGATGATGTCCTTCAGGATCTTGTTGACCGCGTGGCCGAGGTGGATGCGGCCGTTGGCGTACGGCGGGCCGTCATGCAGCACGAACAGCGGGCGGCCTGCGGCGTTGTCGCGCAGCTGCTGGTAGAGCCCCTGCTCTTCCCACCGCGCCAGAATGCCCGGCTCGCGCTTGGGCAGGTCGCCGCGCATCGGGAATTCGGTGGCTGGCAGGTTCAGGGTGGTCTTGTAGTCCTGGCTCACGCAGTGGCTCGCAATCTATGTTCGGAAAGGATGGCGCGCGCCTGTTCGGCGTCACGGTGCATCTGGTCGGTCAGCGCCGCCAGATCATTGAATTTTTCTTCGTCGCGCAGCTTGGCGACGAATTCGACGTCGATGTGGCGCCCGTACAGATCGCCCTGGAAATCGAACAGGTGGGCTTCCAGCAACGGCTCCACGCCATCCACGGTCGGCCGCGTGCCGAAGCTGGACACCGAAGGCCACGGCTGGTCGAACACGCCGTGCACCCAGGTTGCGTAGATGCCCGACAACGCCGGGGTCTTCGGGAAACGCAGGTTGGCGGTAGGGAAACCCAGCGTACGGCCAAGCTGGCGCCCACGCACCACCCGGCCGCTGATCGCATACGGGCGGCCAAGCAGGTCGCCGGCACGGGCGAAGTCGCCGTCCTGCAGCAGCTGGCGGATGCGGGTGCTGGAAATGCGCTCGCCATGCAGGTCGACCGCTTCGATCTCGCCAGCGCTGAAACCGAGCTCGGCGCCGAGCTTCTGCAGCAGGGCCAGGTCGCCGCGACGACGGTTGCCGAAACAGAACTCCGGACCGATCCAGACCTCACGCGCACTCAGGCGATTGACCAGCAGCTGGCGTACGAACGTCTCGGCCGGCATCGCCGCCATCGCTGCGTCGAAACGCAGCAGGCCGATCGCATCGACGCCGAGCTCGCGCAGGATCTCGACCTTGCTGCGCGCCAGGGTCAGCCGCGGCGGCGGCGTGCCCTGGGCGAAGAATTCACGCGGCAACGGCTCGAACGCCACGGCAACTGCGGCCACGCCCAAGGCGCGCGCGCGGGCAACCGCGTGGCGGACCAGCGCACGATGGCCCAGATGGAGGCCGTCGAATGCACCGATACAGACCACGCTTCCGTTGGGGAACAGCTCCCCGCCCTCGACGCTTCTGAACAGCCTGCTCATCAACTCTCGTTCCGGCCCAACCGGGGCCGCCGCTTCAATGGTGTAACCCTGAAGTATAGCCGCCACAGGCCGCGATCAATGCCCGCGCAGGTCGCGCGGGCGGAAGCCCATTGCCACCATGGCCACCGCATAGGTCGCGCCACCGCCGCCGACCAGCAGTGCCAGTGCGCCGATCCGCTCCCATGCACCCATCGCCGAGAAGCCCGGCAGCCAGTACAGCAGGGCCAGCAGTACGCCGACCATGGCCGCGCAGGCCAGCAGCAGGCGTACCAGATAGCCGCCCCAACCCGGCCGACGCTGGTAGACATCGGTCTTGCCCAGCCAGTACCAGAGCAGGCCCAGGTTCAGGTAACTGGACAGCGCGCTGGCGATGCCCAACGCCAGGTGCAGGCCCGGCTGCTTGCCGATGGCGGCCATCACGCCCTGCGCCTTCAGTTCGTCCGGCACCATCACCTGGTACAGCACCGCCAGCAGAGCGAAGTTGAACACCATGTTGGCCACCAGTGCGGCCACGCCGGCGCGCACCGGGGTCTTGGTGTCCTGGCGCGCATAGAACGCCGGCAGCACCACCTTCAGCAGGGCGAACGCCGGCAGGCCGAAGCTCAGGCCGTACACCGACAGCGCGGTCATGCGGGTATCGAAGGCACTGAACTGGCCGTGCTGGAAGATGGTCGCGATCAGCGGTTCGGCCAGCAGCAGCAGGCCCAGCATGGCCGGCACCGAGATCAGCAGGGTCATGCGCAGGCCCCAGTCCAGCGAGCGCGAGAAGCCCTCGCGGTCGGTGCTCACATGATGACGGGCCAGCGCCGGCAGGATCACCGTACCCAGCGCCACGCCGAACACGCCCAGCGGCAGCTCCAGGAAGCGGTCTGCCAGCGACAGCCAGGACTGCGAGCCGTCGGTCAGCTTGGCGGCGATGACGGTGTCCAGCAGCAGGTTGATCTGTGCCACCGAGGAACCGAACAGGGTCGGCACCATCAGCGTCATCACCTTGCGCACGCCCGGATGGCTCCAGCCCCAGCGCGGCAGGGTCAGCAGGTTGATGCCCTTCAGCGAAGGCAGCTGGAACAGCAGCTGCAGCAGGCCGGCGGCCAGCACCGCCCAGCCCAGTGCCAGGATCTGCTTCTCCGGGGTGCCGCCCAGCCGCGGCGCCAGCCACAGCGCGCCGGCGATCATGCACAGGTTGAGGATCACCGGGGTCAGCGCCGGCATCGCGAAGCGCTGGAAGCTGTTCAGCGCACCACCGGCCAGCGCGGTCAGCGAGACAAACAACAGGAACGGGAAGGTCAGCCGGAACAGGTCGACCAGCAGGCCCTGCTTCACCGGGTCGGTATCAACACCGCTTGAGAAGACCGAGGCCAGCTGTGGGGCGAAGATCAGCGCCAGCGCGGTGACCAGCATCAGCACCCCACCCAGGGTGCCGGCGGTGCGGGCCATCAGTTCACGCAGTTCGGCGTGGCTGCGGGTCTCCTTCACTTCCGTGAACACCGGCACGAATGCGGTGGCGAAGGAGCCCTCGGCGAACAATCGCCGCAGGAAATTGGGTACCCTGAAGGCAACCCAGAACGCATCGGTAACCGCATTGGTGCCGAACGTGGTGGTGATCACCTGGTCACGGACAAGTCCGAGCACCCGCGAGACCATGGTCATGCTGCTGAACGACAGCAGGCCTCGCAACATCTTCGGTGAACTCACTCAGCGTCCCTCTTGACAATCGACTTGACGTGCATTTCTCGGGCCATCATACTAGCTAGCTTGCTGTTCCCATAACACCGATTTTTTCAGGAAACCACCACCGTGGCCAATATCAAGTCCGCCAAGAAGCGCGCCAAGCAGACCGTCGTGCGCAACGCGCGCAACGTGGCTCAGCGCTCGATGCTGCGCACCGCTGTCAAGAAAGTGATCAAGGCGCTGGACGCCAACGATGCCGCCGGCGCCCAAGCCGCCTTCGCCGTTGCCCAGCCGATCCTGGATCGCTTCAGCGCGCGTGGCCTGATCCACAAGAACAAGGCTGCTCGCCATAAGAGCCGCCTGAACGACCGCATCAAGGCCCTCGCGGCCGCCTGATCCGGCGTTGCAGCCCTGCCCTTCGGGGTTGGGCTGCAGACAAAAGCCCGGCCTCGGCCGGGTTTTTTGTTGCCTGCGATCCAGGCGATCCACGGGGTCCGCGCGATCCGGTAGTGCCGGCCGCTGGCCGGCACTACCACAACAAAAAAAACCCGGCCGAAGCCGGGTTTTTCGCGCGGAACCACAACGGCATTACAGCGCGTTGCGGGCTTCCAGCTCATCTTCCTTCTGGCGATCGAAGAACGCCATGATCCGGCTCATGATCGGGAAGGTGCCTTCGCGGCCCAGCGCCGAAACCAGGAACCACGGCTCCTTCCAGCCCAGCTCGGCGACGATCTGCTCGGCTGCAGCCTTGGCCTCGTCCTCGAACATCAGGTCGGCCTTGTTCAGCACCAGCCAGCGCGGCTTCTGCAGCAGCTCCGGGTCGTGCTTCTCCAGCTCACGCTCGATGGCACGCACCTGCTCGACCGGGGAAATGCCTTCCACGCCGCCTTCCATGGGGGAAATGTCCACCAGGTGCAGCAGCAGGCGGGTGCGCTGCAGATGGCGCAGGAACTGCGCACCCAGGCCGGCACCGTCGGCGGCGCCTTCGATCAGGCCCGGAATGTCGGCAATCACGAAGCTGCGGTAGTTCTCCACCTTCACCACACCCAGGTTCGGGTACAGCGTGGTGAACGGGTAATCGGCCACCTTCGGCGTCGCCGCCGAAACGGCACGGATCAGGGTGCTCTTGCCAGCGTTGGGGAAGCCCAGCAGGCCGACATCGGCCAGCAGCTTCAGCTCCAGCTTCAGCGTGCGCTCTTCGCCCGGCTCGCCCGGCAGCGCCTGGCGCGGCGAGCGGTTGGTCGAGCTCTTGAAGTGCATGTTGCCGAGGCCACCACGGCCGCCCTGCGCCACCAGCAGGCGGTCGCCATGCTGGGTCAGGTCGCCGATGATTTCGTCGGTGGCCACGTTGATGATCACGGTGCCAACCGGCACGGTGATGGTCAGGTCTTCGCCGCCCTTGCCATAGGCCTGGCGGCCCATGCCGTTCTCGCCACGCTGCGCCTTGAAGATGCGGTCATGGCGGAAGTCGACCAGGGTGTTCAGGTTTTCGTCGGCGCGGATGTACACGCTGCCGCCCGCACCGCCGTCGCCGCCGTCCGGGCCGCCGAGCGGAATGAACTTCTCGCGACGGAAGCCAATGCAGCCGTTGCCGCCGTTGCCGGCGAACACTTCGATTTCTGCTTCGTCTACCAGTTTCATTGTTTCGATGCCTGCGATGGGCGCGGCCTGCGTGCCGCTGCCTTGCTTGAATGTCGTGCCGGATGCGCTCCAGCTGTCGGGGCCGCGCCCCGCGATCGGGCCGTGCCCGTTGTACCACTGATTCCAACGAAAAGCCCCGCCGAAGCGGGGCTCTTCATGCAGCGTGCGATTCGACCAGCGACGCCATGCCGGGGCATGGCAGCTGGCCAAGCCTTATCAGGCTTCGACCGACACGACGCTGACGGTGCGACGCTTCTTGGCGCCCTTGACCGAGAACTCCACCTTGCCGTCCACGAGGGCGAACAGGGTGTGGTCACGGCCCAGGCCAACGCCGGAACCCGGGTGGAACTGGGTGCCGCGCTGACGCACGATGATGTTGCCGGCTTCGATGGCCTGGCCGCCGAAGATCTTGACGCCGAGGTACTTCGGGTTGGAGTCGCGACCGTTGCGCGAAGAGCCTACGCCTTTTTTATGTGCCATGACCTATCTCCTTACTTGCTGCCACCGGCAATGCCGGTGATCTCGATTTCGGTGTAGTACTGACGGTGACCCTGACGCTTCATGTGGTGCTTGCGGCGACGGAACTTGATGATCCGGACCTTGTCAGCACGACCCTGGGACAGGACGGTGGCGGTGACCGCAGCGCCGCTCAGGGCGTCGCCGATCTTGATGCCATCGCTGTCGCCGAGCAGCAGGATGTTGTCGAACTTGATCTCGCTGCCGACTTCGACTTCGAGCTTTTCAATGCGGAGCTTTTCGCCCTGCGCCACGCGGTATTGCTTACCGCCGGTGACCAGTACTGCGTACATGACCAGACTTCCTCTGTAGTTATTGTGGTCTATGGACTGCCGCCATCGAGGGCGGACAGGAGCGGAATTGTACGCAGAGGGGCCAGGGCGGGTCAAGTCAACCCCCTGAATGGCCCCGGGCGGCCCTTCCCCCGCCCCTGTAGGGCCGAGCCATGCTCGGCTGAACGGCACGGGGCCCAGGCAGCCGAGCATGGCTCGGCTCTACACAAAGCTGTCGGGCGGTCTCAGCAGGTGAGACTCCGGGCTGGCATTGTCGCCCATTGCCCCCATCTGGTCACCTCGGTAGGCTGACCGATTGCCGTTCCCTGCTGGCCCGGCATCCAGCCAACGCCCCCACAACCGGATCCCCCATGGCGATGGATTTCATCCGCATCCGCGGCGCGCGGACGCACAACCTGAAGAACCTCGACCTCGACCTGCCCCGCGACAAGCTGATCGTGATCACCGGCCTGTCCGGTTCGGGCAAGTCCTCGCTGGCGTTCGACACCATCTATGCAGAAGGCCAGCGCCGCTACGTCGAGTCGCTGTCGGCCTATGCGCGCCAGTTCCTGAGCGTGATGGAAAAGCCGGACCTGGACCACATCGAGGGCCTGTCCCCGGCGATCTCGATCGAGCAGAAGTCGACCTCGCACAATCCGCGTTCGACGGTCGGCACGATCACCGAGATCTACGACTACCTGCGCCTGCTGTATGCCCGCGTCGGCACTCCGCGTTGCCCGGACCATGGCTATCCGCTGGAAGCGCAGACGGTCAGCCAGATGGTCGACCACGTGCTGACGCTGGATCCGGAGCAGCGCTACATGCTGCTGGCGCCGGTCATCCGCGACCGCAAGGGCGAGCACGCCCAGGTGTTCGACCAGCTGCGCGCGCAGGGCTTCGTGCGCGTGCGCGTGGATGGCGAGCTGTACGAGATCGACGAGGTGCCAGCGCTGGCACTGCGCCAGAAGCACACCATCGAAGCGGTGATCGACCGCTTCCGCCCGCGCGAGGACATCAAGCAGCGCCTGGCCGAGAGCTTCGAGACTGCGCTGAAGCTGGGCGACGGCATGGCCTCGGTGCAGAGCCTGGACACTGCCGACAGCACGCCGACGCTGTTCTCCTCCAAGTATTCCTGCCCGGTCTGCGATTACTCGCTGCCGGAGCTGGAACCGCGCCTGTTCTCGTTCAATGCGCCGATGGGCGCCTGCCCCGGCTGCGATGGCCTGGGCATGGCCGAGTTCTTCGACCCCTCGCGCGTGGTCGTGCACCCGGAGCTGTCGCTGGCCGCCGGTGCCGTGCGCGGCTGGGACCGCCGCAACGCCTATTACTTCCAGCTGATCGCCTCGCTGGCCAAGCACTACAAGTTCGACGTCGACGCGGCGTGGAACTCGCTGCCGGACAGCGTGCAGCAGGCCGTGCTGTATGGCAGCGGCGATGAAGCGATCACCTTCACCTACTTCACCGAAGCCGGTGGTCGCACCCAGCGCAAGCACCGCTTCGAGGGCATCATTCCCAACCTCGAACGGCGCTACAAGGAAACCGAGTCGCCGGCGGTGCGCGAGGAGCTGTCCAAGTACATCAGCGAACGGCCGTGCCCGGAATGCAACGGCGCACGCCTGAACAAGGCCGCGCGCAACGTGTTCGTGGCCGACCGCCCGCTGCCCGAGCTGGTTGTGCTGCCGATCGACGAGGCCCTGAAGTTCTTCAGTGAACTGAGCCTGCCAGGCTGGCGCGGCGAGATCGCATCGAAGATCGTCAAGGAGATTGGCGAACGCCTCGGCTTCCTGGTCGATGTTGGCCTCGATTACCTGACCCTGGAGCGCAAGGCCGACACCCTGTCCGGTGGCGAGGCGCAGCGCATCCGCCTGGCCAGCCAGATCGGCGCCGGCCTGGTCGGCGTGATGTACGTGCTCGACGAGCCGTCGATCGGCCTGCACCAGCGCGACAACGAACGCCTGCTCGGCACCCTCACCCGCCTGCGCGACCTTGGCAACACGGTGATCGTGGTCGAGCATGACGAGGACGCGATCCGCCTGGCCGACTACGTGCTGGACATCGGTCCGGGCGCGGGCGTGCACGGCGGCGAAATCGTCGGCCAGGGCACCCTGCAGGACATCCTGGAGGCACCGCGTTCGCTGACCGGCCAGTACCTGTCGGGCAAGCGTGCGATCGAGATCCCGGCGCGCCGGCACAAGCCGAACCCGAAGATGACGCTGCACCTGCGCGGCGCCAGCGGCAACAACCTGAAGGGCGTGGACCTGGCGATTCCGTCGGGCCTGCTGACCTGCGTGACCGGTGTGTCCGGCTCGGGCAAGTCGACGCTGATCAACGACACCCTGTTCTCGCTGGCCGCCAACGAGATCAACGGCGCCTCGCACCCGATCGCCCCCTACAAGGAGATCGATGGCCTGGACCTGTTCGACAAGGTGGTGGACATCGACCAGTCGCCAATCGGCCGCACCCCACGCTCGAACCCGGCCACCTATACCGGCCTGTTCACCCCGCTGCGCGAACTGTTCGCGCAGGTGCCCGAAGCGCGTGCACGCGGTTACTCGCCGGGCCGCTTCAGCTTCAACGTGCGCGGTGGCCGCTGCGAGGCCTGCCAGGGCGATGGTCTGATCAAGGTCGAGATGCACTTCCTGCCGGACGTGTATGTGCCCTGCGATGTCTGCCACGGCAAGCGCTACAACCGCGAGACGCTCGAGATCGTCTACAAGGGCTTCAACATCAGCGACGTGCTGGAAATGACCGTCGAGGATGCACTGAAGCTGTTCGAGCCGGTGCCGTCGATCGCGCGCAAGCTGGAAACACTTGTGGACGTGGGCCTGAGCTACATCAAGCTGGGCCAGAGCGCGACCACGCTGTCCGGCGGTGAAGCGCAGCGCGTGAAGCTGTCCAAGGAACTGTCGCGCCGCGATACCGGCCGCACCCTGTACATCCTCGACGAGCCAACCACCGGCCTGCACTTCCACGACATCGAAGCGCTGCTGGGCGTGTTGCACAAGCTGCGCGACGAAGGCAACACGGTGGTGGTGATCGAGCACAACCTGGACGTGATCAAGACCGCCGACTGGATCGTCGATCTCGGCCCGGAAGGCGGTCATCGCGGTGGCACCATCCTGGTCACCGGCACGCCGGAAGACGTGGCGGCCTGCCCGCAGTCGTATACCGGCCAGTTCCTGGCCCGCATGCTGCCGTCCACCAGCGCGCGCCCGGACCAGCCCGCCGCCGTGGCCAACAAGCCCGATGCGCGCCCGCCGCGCAAGGTCAAGCCGGAGAAGCCGGCGAAGAAGGCAGCCGCTGCCAAGAGCACCGGCAAGGCCAGCAAGACCGCTTCGCCCCGCAAGAAGAAGGATGCCTGATGAGCAACGAGCACAAGATCCTGGCACGCGTTCCGATCAGCGTGCGCTGGCGTGACATGGACAGCATGGGCCATGTGAACAACGCCAAGTACATCTCCTACCTGGAAGAAGCGCGCGTGCGCTGGATGCTGGGTGTGGAAGGCGTGTCGATGACCGACCGCATCGCACCGGTGGTGGCCGCGACCAACGTCAACTACCGGCTGCCGATCGTATGGCCCAACGACATCCTGGTCGAACTGTTCGTCGAGCGCCTCGGCAACAGCAGCGTGACCATCGGCCACCGCATCGTCGACCAGCAGGACGACTCGAAGCTGTATTCGGATGGCAACGTGGTGGTGGTGTGGATGGATACGCAGACCGGCAAGAGCGCACCGCTGCCGGAGGCGATCCGCAACGCGTCGAGCTGACGCGCCCTCGGTAGATGCCGACCTTGGTCGGCATTGGCCCCGCCGGGCATGGCCCGGCGCTACCGTTCCCGTTCAAAGGACTGACATGATCCACCAGACTGAACTACGCGACCTGCTGCCCGGCATGGTCCCCTTCCCCGCCGACGTCTTCACTGCCGACCAATCCTGGCTCGGCCAGCACCTGCTGCCGCTGCTGAAGATCGACCTGGGCGTGCTGCGCCCGGAACTGGCCGGCCAGGTGGCGACGATGCTGTGCCCGATCGAGCCGTATGACGGCTGCATCGGCGAGACCACTGAAGAACACCACAACGCGTTCACCGGCACCAACTGGATCGCCTTCGAGCTGACCGCTGGCAACGAGATGCGTTTCCTCGGCAACGAGGGTTATTTCATCGGCGATGCGGTGCAGGACAAGGATGCGCAGGAGCACATCGTGCAGATGCGCGAGAGCTACGCCAAGGCCCGCGATTACCATGCCACACACGGTCGTCTCGCCTGCTACTCGCGCTACGGCAAGGGTGAGGCCAGCGAGCGCGATTATCTGGATACGCTCGGTGGCCCGATCGGTTTCGGCAACTGGACCGAAACCGCAGAAATTCCCGCGGCCTTCGAACTGGGCTTTACCGAGGCTGCCGATGATCCCAACGCTGCGGACGATGCCGAAACGGTGATCATCACCCGCGATGGCAACAAGTTCTTCGCCGTAGCCGACGTAGCCGGCTACAACTGGTGCGCCACCGGCGCCGACGCGATCGTGATGCTGTACGAGCCGGTGAGCCGCACGGTGCTGTTCTCGTACGACTGGTCGTAAAGCCTCACCGCGCTACGCGCTCGCCGGGCATGGCCCGGCGGAACGGGCAGTGCATCACGGGGCAACCTTGCGCACCGTCAGTGTGGCGCTGGCCTCGCCACCGCCCTCCAGCTGCAGCCGCAGCGGCAGCACCTGGCCTTCCTTCAACGCACCCTTGCCCTGCATCAGCATCAGGTGCAGTCCACCGGGCTTGAGCTCGGCGCGCGCGCCCGGTGCCAGCGGCAGACGCTCGATCGCGCGCATCCGGCTGACCCCATCGACGATCGTGGTTTCGTGCAGCGACACATCGTTGAAGCTGCTGCTGGTCGCGCCGGTGATCGCCACCGCCTTGCTGCAGCCGTTGTGGATCACGCCGTAGCCGGCGGTCATCGGCATCGCCGGGTTCGGCGGCAGCCGCGCCCAGCCCTGCTCCACCGTGACGCAGGCCGGTTCCGCCGCCGAGGCCGATGCTGCGGCCGCACACAGAACCAACAGTACGCCAACGAATGGTTTGGTTATCATCGCCCAGGTTCCTTCTTCGCAACGAGACCGCAGCATGACGACGCTCATCGAGGTGATCAACCATGGCCCCATCCGCGAACTGCGCCTGGCGCGGCCGCCGGTCAACGCGCTGGACACCGAACTGTGCCGGCAGTTGATCCACGCCATTGAACTGGCCATGGCCGAAGACGCGCACGGCATCGTGCTGTCGGGCAGCGAGCGTGTCTTCACCGGCGGCATGGACGTGCCGCATCTGCTCTCGCATGGCGATGACAAGCACAAGTTGTTGGACACCTGGAACGCCTTCTTTGGCGCCGTGCGCACGCTGGCCGAGAGCCGCATTCCGGTGGTCGCGGCGATCACCGGCCACGCCCCGGCCGGTGGCTGCGTGCTGGCCCTGTGCTGCGATTACCGGGTGATGGCGCGCAGCGCCGATCCGTCGCGCCCGTATGCGATCGGCCTGAACGAAGTGCAGGTGGGCCTGATCGCGCCGGAGGGCATCCAGCGCCTGCTGCGTCGCGCAGTCGGCGTGCACCGCGCCGGCGTCCTGCTGACCACCGGTTCGCTGGTGCCGGCCGAACAGGCCGTGCAGATCGGCCTGGTCGATGAACTGGCCGAGGGCGACCTGGTGGTGGCACGTGCGGTGGCCTGGCTGCAGAACCTGCTCAAGCAACCGCGCCAGCCGATGCTGTTGACCCGCGCGATTGCCCGTGCCGACCTGCACGTGGCGCTGCAGCCGGACCTGATCCAGCTCGACCGCTTTGTCGAGGCCTGGTTCGCCCCGGATGCGCAGAACGCCCTGCAGGCACTGGTCGCCCGGCTGGGCAAGTAACCGGTAGTGCCGGCCGCTGGCCGGCAACCGCAGGTGCCCCAGGAGGATCATGAGGTTGCCGGCCAGCGGCCGGCACTACCGATGATGGACTGGCCTGCACCGGTATAATCGGGGCATCTTCATTGCTGTGGCCGCCCCCTTGAACGACACGCCCGAACCCGTCGTCTCCGAGCTGATCGACCTGCTCACGTTGGAGCGGCTGGAGGACAACCTGTTCCGCGGGCAGAGCCGCGACATCGGCACCAAGTACGTGTTCGGCGGCCAGGTGCTGGGCCAGGCGCTGGCTGCGGCGCAGGCCACGGTCGACAACGGCCGCCACGTGCACTCGCTGCACGCCTACTTCCTGCGCGCCGGCAACATCGACCACCCGATCGTCTACGACGTCGACCGCACCCGCGACGGCGGCAGCTTCTCGGTGCGCCGGGTCACTGCGATCCAGCACGGCAAGGTGATCTTCTTCTGCGCGGCCTCGTTCCAGCAGGCCGAAACCGGTGCCGAGCATCAGCACAAGATGCCCGAGGTGCCGCAGCCGGAAGACATCGAGCCGAACCGGCCGCTGCCGGCTGAAGTGCTGGAACGGCTGCCGATCAAGGTGCAGCGCTGGCTGTCACGCGGCGGCCCGTTCGAGTTCCGCCACGTCTACCCGCGTGACGAACTCAACCCGCCCAAGCGCCCGCCCTACCACCAGGTGTGGCTGCGCCTGAGCGAGCCGGTCGGCGATGCCCCGGAGCTGCACCAGGCACTGCTGGCCTATGCCTCCGACTTCCACCTGCTGGGCACCGCCACGTTCCCGCACGGCATCAGCTACTACCACCCGCACGTGCAGATGGCCTCGCTGGACCACGCGATCTGGTTCCACCGCCCGTTCCGCGCCGACGACTGGCTGCTGTACTCGCTGGACAGCCCCAGCGCGCAGGATTCGCGCGGCCTGGCCCGCGGCCAGTTCTTCACCCGTAATGGCGTACTCGTCGCCAGCACCGCGCAGGAAGGCCTGATCCGCGTCGTTCCCGACCAGGCAGCAGCGGCCGCCGTGCCGGCCAAGGATTGATCCGATGCGTCAGATTTTCAGCAGCCAGCGCGTGGAAACCGTCGAAGGCGTCGCCGAGCTCCTGCGCGAGCATGGTATCGAGGTCAAGGTGACCAATGGGCGCTCGTACAAGACCCGTCGCCGTGGCCAGTTCAGCTATACCGAACTGGGCAACGCCAACGCCTACCCGGCGGTGTGGATCGTGCGTGCCGACGATCAGCCGCGGGCGCGCGAGATCCTGCGCGACGCGCGCCTGCTCGACACAACCCGCCGCGATCATCCCACCGCCGAGTTCGCTTTCCGCGATGACGTCGCCGCCCCCAGCGGCGGCCGCGGCTGGGCCTGGCGCATCCGCATCGGCCTGCTGGTGGTGATCGCCGGCGTGGCGCTGGTGATCGGCCTGCGCCATCGTGGCGCCCCCGCGCCGGCTGCCCCGGCCCCTGCCCCGCAGGCCCAGCCGCAGCAGACACAATCGGCTCCGCAGGCCGCACCGGAAGAGGAAGAAATCCGGGTCCGCATCCAGCCCTCGAAATAACGCACGGGTAGTGCCGGCCGCTGGCCGGCAACCGCAAAAGGGGACGGAGGGGATTAAGTCGTTTGAGGCACAAACGACTTAATCCCCTCCGTCCCCTTTTTTGTCATGAGGTTGCCGGCCAGCGGCCGGCACTACCGCGCAGAATGCTGGTCACATTGGGCACGCAGCTCCGTCATGGGACACAATCCCAGCAGGAGAGCCGCCGCCATGACGACCTTCGCCGCATCGATCGACCAGACCCTGGAACGCGAACTGCCTGCGGCCGCTGGCGGCTGCCAGCATGCCTATGGGCGCATCGTTCTGGCCTGCCAGAACACGGTCACCGCCATCGCGCTGGCCATTACCCGCGACCGCCAGGCCAGTGAGGACATCGCCCAGGAAGCGTTCGTGAAGGGCTGGCAGCAGCTGCATCAACTGCGCAGTTCGACCAGCTTCCTGCCGTGGCTGCGGCAGATCACCCGCAACCTGGCCCGCGACTGGCTGCGCGCGCAGCGCGGCCGGCCACTGACCGGCGAGGCGGCCGAAGTGGCACTGGGCATGGCCGCCGACCCGGCCCCGGGCGCGGCCGACCGCCTGCAACGGGTGGAAGAGGAAATCGCCGCCGAGGACATCATTTCCGCGTTGCCGGCCGACAGCCGCGAAGTGCTGTTGCTGTACTACCGCGAAGGGCAGCGCTCGCAGCAGGTGGCCGACCTGCTCGGGCTGAGTGACGCCGCCGTGCGCAAGCGCCTGTCGCGCGCCCGCGCGCTGGTGCGCGATGGCCTGCTGCAGCGCTTCGGTGAATTCGCCCGCAGCAGCGCGCCGAGCGCAGCGTTCGCCACTGCCGTGGTATCGATGGTACTGGTGGCCGCGCCCGGCACGGCCAGCGCCGCGATCCTGCTCGGCACAGGCGTCGGCATCGGCGGCAGCAAACTTGGCCTTGGCGGCGCCAGCGCTGCGGGCGGCACCGCGATGGGCTCGCTGACTGCCACGCTGGGCCAACTGCACGTGCTGCCGGCCGAAAGTTGGGGGGCGGTGATCGGCGGCGTGGTCGGTGGAGCGATCGGCAGCTATCTGGGCGGACGTTTCCTGATGTCGTACACCGAAACGGCGTCCGAGCGCCGCGACGTGCGCCGCTTCCTGTACCTCAACATCATCACCGGCATGTTCTGGTGCCTGGCGATCCTGCTGGCTGTGATGCTGCAGGCGCCGGTCTGGACGCAGCTGACGGTGCTGGCGATAGGCCTGGGCGTGGTCAACTACCAGTGTCTGGTGCCGCTGCAGCGGGTGATGGCACCGATGATCGCGCGCGATTCGGCGCGGCGCGGACGAACCGGCATCAACTGGAAGTTCGAATCGATGTACGGCCGCACCGGCATCATCGCCATGAACCTGATGGTCATCGCGCTGGTGGTGTACTCACTGATGCGCAGCGGCCGCCTGTAACGGACAACGCCGGCAGTGCGCCGGCGTTGTCGTCATTCACTGCGTTGAACCTCAGCGCTGCGGCTTCGGCGCCGCGCCATCGCGCGGACCGCCGTGGCGCGGGCCACCGTGCATCGGCCCCTTGGCCGCGTCGAACTCGGCCTTGCTCAGCTGGCCATCCTTGTTGGTGTCGGCGGCGGCGAACCAGGCATCACGACGCTGCTTCATGCGCAGCTCGCGGTCGGCCTTGTCCAGGTAACCGTCCTTGTTGAGGTCGAGCTGGTCGAAGCGCGCGGCCAGGCGCGGATCGGCCTTGGCTTCCTCGCGGCTGATGCGGCCGTCCTTGTTGACGTCCAGCTTGGCCCAGCGCTCACCGCCGTGACCACCACGGCGACCATGCTGCCAGCGCGGCAGCTCATCGCGCGAGAGCTTGCCGTCCTTGTTCTTGTCCAGCTCGTCGAACTTCGCGGCCAGGCGCGGGTTGGCAGCGGCCTCGCTGCGGTCGATGACGCCGTCGCCGTTGGTGTCCAGCTTGGCCGGGCGCTGCGCCGGCGCGGTCGGGGCATCGGCGGCCAGCGCGATACCGGTAGCGGAAGTGCCGAGCAGCAGGGCCAGCAGCAGGGGGGTACGGATCATGGGGTCACTCCTGGGGATGGGGATTGCGTCGGGGTGATCACTTCACCCTCGGGAGACAACAACGCCCGGGTGCGACATCGGTTGACGCCGCTGCCGGTTCCATTCATCCGGCGGACAGTCGCCGCCAATGCGACAGGCTGGGGCTATGCTGTGCCCATGGCGATTCACGGCGACAGAGACGACGAACTGCGACTTTTCCAGACCGGCGAGCACCCCTGCGGGTACTGGTCGGACCGGGTGGCACGCGACCTGGTGCTGGATCCGCACGACCGTCGTCTCGGCGGCCTGTACCCGCTGGCATTGAGCTGGGGCTTCCGCCGCAGCGGCGACCTGGTCTACCGCCCGCACTGCGCACACTGCCAGGCCTGCGTGGCGGTGCGTATTCCGGTGGCCCGCTTCGCCCCCGACCGCAGCCAGCGCCGCTGTGCCGCCCGCAATGAAGACCTGGAAGTACGCATCACCGCCGCCACCGCCCGCGACGACCTGTTCGCGCTGTATCACCGCTACCTCACCCATCGCCACGCCAATGGCGGCATGGATGACCACGGCCCGCACGAGTTCGAGCAGTTCCTGATCGGCAGCTGGTCACACACCCGCTTCATGGAGATGCGCCTGCCCGGCCACGATGGCCAGCCCAGCCAGCTGCTGGGGGTGGCGGTGACCGATGTCACCGAGCATGGCCTGTCGGCGGTCTACACCTTCTTCGACCCGGACCATGCCGCGCGTGGGCTGGGCACCTTCGCGATCCTGCAGCAGATCGAATGGGCCCGCCGCGAGGGCCTCCCGCACGTATACCTGGGCTACTGGATCCGCGGGCATCAGAAGATGGACTACAAACGGCGCTATCGACCGCTGGAAGCCTACGACGGCCGCCGCTGGCACGATTTCGACGACGAACTGGACGGACGCTGACAAACCACTGACACCGGGCCGGGTGCACAATACGGCGCATGAACCTCCGACCCCAGATCCTCGCCCTGGCCCTGCTCTGCGGCGCCACCGCCCCCGCCTTCGCCACTTCCCCTGCGATGACCGAAAAGCCGTCCGCTGCGCTGCGCCTGGCCACCTACAACACCTCGCTGTACTCCGATGAGACCGGTGGCCTGATCAAGGAACTGGAAGGCGACAGCGAGCACGCGCGCAAGATCGCCGCGGTGCTGCAGCAGGCGCGCCCGGACCTGGTGCTGCTGAACGAATTCGATTTCGACGACGCCCACCGCGCCGCCGACCTGTTCCAGAAACGCTACCTGGAAGTGGCCCAGCCCGGCGGCGGCAAGCCGCTGCACTTCGCCTACCGCTACCTGGCCCCGGTCAACACCGGCGTACCCAGCGGCCTGGACCTGGACAACAACGGCGTGGTCGGTGGCGAAGGCCGCAGCCGCGGCAACGATGCGTGGGGCTACGGCCTGCACCCGGGCCAGTACGGCATGCTGGTGCTGTCGCGCTACCCGATCGATGAAGCCAAGGTGCGCAGCTTCCAGCTGCTGAAGTGGAGCGCGATGCCGGGCGCGATCCGTCCGGTCGACCCGCGCACCGGCAAGAGCTTCTACAACGACCACGTGTGGTCGCAGCTGCGGCTGTCATCGAAGTCGCATTGGGACGTGCCGGTGAAGACCCCGGCCGGCGTAGTGCACGCGCTGGTCTCGCACCCGACGCCGCCAGTGTTCGATGGCCCGGAAAAGCGCAATGCCGCGCGCAACCACGACGAACTGCGCCTGTGGCAGGAATACCTGTCCAAGGGTGACAAGCCGTGGCTGTGCGACGACAAGGGCCAGTGCGGTGGCCTGGCGCAGGACGCGCGCTTCGTGATCCTTGGCGACCTCAACAACGACCCGGTCGATGGCGATGGCCGCCATGAGGCGATCGTCGAACTGATCGAGAACGCCCGCGTGCTGCGCTACCCCACCCCGCGCAGCGTCGGCGCCGAGCAGACCAGCCTGGCCTATGCGGCCAAGGGCATCGAGCGCAAGGGCGCACCGTTCCACGCCACCGGCGATTTCGGCCCGAAGTCCGGCACCATGCGCCTGGACTACGTGCTGCCCTCGACCGGTTTCGAGTACGTCGGCAGCGGCGTGTTCTGGCCGGCCAATGAAAGCCCTGAAGCGAAGATCGCCGACGGCAGCGACCACCATCTGGTGTGGGTGGACGTCAAATAACCCGATAGCGCCGGGCCATGCCCGGCGGTTTTTCAAGCGTGAAGAGAGTACCGACCAACGGTCGGTACCCACCGAAATGCGGTCGCCGGGCATGGCCCGGCGCTACCGGTTTACGGGCGCAGTTCGACGCCGATGGCGTCGGCCGCATCACGCGCGATGGCCCGCGCTTCGTCGATGGTTTCCGCGCGCGCCAGGGTCACGCCTACGCGGCGGTGACCGTGCACGCTCGGCTTGCCGAACAGGCGCACGGCGGTGTCCGGCACCTGCAGTGCGGCGGCGACGTTGTTGAAGTACGGCACGCCCTCGCCATGCGCCAGCAGCGCGCACGAGGCCGACGGGCCGCTCTGGCGGATCACCGGGATCGGCAGGCCGAGGATGGCGCGCGCGTGCAGCGCGAACTCGCTCAGTTCCTGCGATACCAGCGTCACCAGGCCGGTGTCGTGTGGGCGTGGCGACACTTCGCTGAACCACACCTCGTCGCCCTTCACGAACAGCTCGACACCGAACAGGCCCCAGCCACCGAGGTCGTCGGTGATCGCACGCGAGATCTCCTCGGCACGCGCCAGTGCCGCGCTCGACATCGGCTGCGGCTGCCAGCTTTCGCGGTAATCGCCGTCCTTCTGTAGATGGCCGATCGGCGCGCAGAACGAGGTGCCGCCGGCATGGCGCACGGTCAGCAGGGTGATCTCGTAATCGAAGTCGATGAAGCCTTCGACGATGCAGCGACCGGCACCGGCGCGGCCACCGGTCTGCGCGTACTCCCAGGCCGGGGCGATGTCCGCCTCGCTGCGCAGGGTGCTCTGGCCCTTGCCCGAGGACGACATCACCGGCTTGACCACGCACGGCAGGCCGATGGCAGCCACGGCGGCGCGGTATTCGGCTTCGGTATCGACGAAGCGGTACGGCGAGGTCGGCAGGCCCAGGGTCTCGGCGGCCAGGCGGCGGATGCCCTCACGGTCCATGGTCAGGCGCGCGGCGCGCGCGGTCGGGATCACCCGCAGGCCCTGTTCCTGTTCCAGCTGGACCAGGGTCTCGGTATGGATGGCCTCGATCTCCGGCACCACCAGGTGAGGCTGTTCCTGCGCGATCAGCGCGCGCAGGGCCATCGCATCCAGCATGTCGATCACGTGCGAGCGGTGCGCCACCTGCATGGCCGGGGCGTCGGCATAGCGGTCGGCGGCGATCACTTCCACGCCCAGCCGCTGCAGCTCGATGGCCACCTCCTTGCCAAGTTCGCCCGAGCCCAGCAGCAGCACGCGGGTGGCAGAGGGGGACAACGGAGTTCCAAGCTTGGCCATGGCGGTTCCAGCAGCAATGTGAAGGCGGGTGGGCATTCTAGCTGGCCGGGCACCCAGGCCATGGCATCCGACGAACGGTCGTCCGGATGTGATATCACTTTGATATCTTCATTTCGAACCCTCAAGGACGTACCGCCATGAAAGAGAAGTCGCTGTCTTCGCTCAACGGCCTCGGCACGCTGGCCGGCGCCCTGCTTGTCGCCCTCGCCGGCGGCGCCCTGTTCGTACTGGGGGTGGCAGCCAAGGCCAGCACCGGTTCCCCGAACCTGCTGCTGATGCTGGCCGGCATCCTGGTAGCGGCGCTGGCGATCTTCGCCCTGGCCGGCCTGTACACGGTCCAGCCCAACCAGGCGGCCGTGCTGAGCCTGTTCGGCAAATACGTGGGCACCGTGAAGGACAACGGCCTGCGCTGGAACAACCCCTTCTACAGCAAGCGCCGGGTCAGCCAGCGCGTGCGCAATTTCGAGAGCGGCAAGCTGAAGGTCAACGAGCTCGATGGCAGCCCGATCGAGATCGCCGCGGTGATCGTGTGGCAGGTGGTCGATGCGTCTGAAGCGGTCTACAACGTGGACGACTACGAGAGCTTCGTGCACATCCAGTCCGAATCGGCGCTGCGTGCGATGGCCACCAGCTACCCCTACGACCAGCACGAAGAAGGCCAGCTCGCGCTGCGCAGCCACGCCAGCGAAATCTCCCAGCACCTGAAGAACGAACTGGCCGAGCGCCTGGCCGATGCCGGCGTGCAGGTGATCGACGCGCGCATCAGCCACCTCGCCTACGCCGCCGAAATCGCCCAGGCGATGCTGCAGCGCCAGCAGGCCAATGCGGTGATCGCCGCACGTACGCGCATCGTTGCCGGTGCGGTCGGCATGGTCGAGATGGCACTGGCCGAACTGCAGAAGAATGGCGTAGTACAGCTGGATGAGGAGCGCAAGGCGCACATGGTCAGCAACCTGTTGACCGTGCTGTGCTCGGACCGCGGCACCCAGCCGATCGTCAACGCCGGCTCGCTGTACTGAGCCACCCTCGCAACGGGGCGCCCCACCGCCCCGCCAGGAGCCCCCATGAGTGAGAAGAAAGCCTATCCGCTGCGCATCAATGCCGAGGTCCTGGCCGCGGCGCAGCGCTGGGCTGATGACGAACTGCGCAGCCTCAACGCTCAGATCGAATACGTGCTGCGCGACGCGCTGCGCAAGGCAGGACGCCTGCCCAAACCCAAGGCATCGCTGGAGGACAAGGAATGAGCAAGCGCTGGAGCTACCAGACGATCGAGGTCAAGACCTCCATGATGGGCGTACTCAAGGCCGAGGATGTCCAGGCCGAGCTGAGCCGGCAAGGCCAGCTGGGCTGGGAACTGGTCAACATCATCATCCCCGCGCCGATGCGCCCGGCCATGCTGGTGTTCAAGAAGGAGTCCTGAGCCATGGGCGGCAGCGATCCGAAACCGTTTGAAGTGGCCGAGAGCTCGCCGCTGCGCGTGCTCTGGGTCGTGCTGCCATTGCTGGCGGCGTTCGTGGCCTGCGTGTATGCGCAGCTGTACAAGGCACCAGCCACTGCGCCCTGGATCGAAGTGACGCTGTCGCCGCCCTGGTTCCGGATGGGCGGCAGCGCCGCCTGGAGCTTGCTGGTGATCGCAGCCCTCGGCATCGGGCTGGGCGCGGCCTTCTTCCGGCGCCGGGTGGAACTGGCCGGCGACGTACTGGATGTGCGCTCGACGATGTACCGCCGGCGTGTGCCGGTGGCACAGCTGCGGCTGGACCAGGCCGAGGTGGTCGATCTCAGCCGAGATCGTCGCTATGGCATCCGCTTCAAGACCAACGGCTATTCGATGCCCGGCTTCCATTCCGGCCATTTCCGCCTGCAGGGCGGTGGCAAGGGTTTTGCGCTGGTTACCGACCGCGCACGCGTACTGGCCCTGCCGGTCAGCGATGGCAGCACGCTGCTGCTCAGCCTGGACCGGCCGCAGGTGCTGCTGGACGCACTGCGCAAGGTGGCCGCGCCTGCGCTGCGGCAGTAAGCTGAGCCGATGCAACGACGCCCGCCCCTGCTGATCAATACCGAGGTCATCGAACTGTGGCCTGCGGACCTGCTGCGTGCGCGCAGCAACCTTGACGCGCGCCTGCTGTCACAGGCGCGATGGGTGCTGCGGCGCAAGCGTGATGGCCGCTATCTGGCGGCGGTACTGCCGCACGGCGTGCATTCGATGGTGCCGCGCCTGCCGCGCGAGCCCGGGGTCGAGGATGCACTGGCGCTGCTGGATGCAACCCGCTCCCGCCCTTTCGCGGTCACGCTGGAAGATCAGTGGCTGCCATTGGCCGGGCTGCAGCATCGCCTGCAGCAGCTGGGTCTGGATGCACAGCGCTATGCAGACGACAGCGGCCTGCCACTGGAACCTGAGCCCTGCCTGTTGCATTTCGCCGGCCGTGATCGCTTCGCCCGCCCGCTGTGGCTGCGCCGCGGTGCCGCGCAGGGGTGGCGGCGGATGCAACTGCACGCCGCGCGGGACGGCATTGCGCTGGACGCGATCTCCGGCTTCCGCAGCCACGCTTACCAGCTGGGCATCTTCGAACGGAAGCTGGCGCGCGGTTTGAGCGTGGCGGAGATCCTGAAGGTCAACGCCGCGCCGGGTTTCAGCGAACACCACAGCGGCCACGCGCTGGACATCGGCACCCCCGGCGATGCCCCCGCCGAAGAGACCTTCGAAGCCACCGACGCGTTCGCATGGCTGCAGGCGCATGCCGGCGGGCATGGCTTCCATCTGAGCTACCCCCGCGACAACCCGCACGGGATCGTTTACGAACCGTGGCACTGGTGCTGGAGACCGGCCAACGGCTGAGCCCCTCGCGGCGAAAGCCTGAAGCAGTCAATGCATGGCCGCGGGCGGGATGAACTTGCGGGGGCCGCCGTGAATCCGTCCGTGGAGGCTTGGGCGCCGCATCCATGCGGCTTACACCCCCGCAAGCCCACCCCGCCCGTGTCCTGGAATTATTCCGTGTGCGTCCGCCACGGAATGGAACAAGAGAGCAAAGACAAAAGCCGGTCGCTTCGCTCGAAGCCGAGCATGGCTCGGCTCTACAGATGCTGTCGGCGCAACGATCCCATGTAGAGCCGAGCCATGCTCGGCTGCTCCCCGGATTGTTGTCACCGCCTCAGCGCATTGATCGCCAGCAGCACCCATCCAGCCATCATGCTGGTGCCACCGATCGGCGCGAGCCGCGTCGGCCACTGCCACAACGCGCCGCCCACCAGGCTGCCGGAAAACAGCAGCACGCCCAGCAGCAACACGTACAGCGCCAGGTGCGCGATCGCGCCCTGCGCACGTGGACCCAGCGCCACCAGCACCGCGCCATGCGCGAACGCATACAACGCCGCCATGTTCAGATGCTGCTGCGCCAGCGGATCGGCAACACCGTGCGAAGCATAGGCGGACAGGCCGATCGAAGCCGCCGCCAGCAACGCCCCCAGGCAGGCCAGCAGCGAGGGCTTACGTGCGCGTCGTTCAAGATTGAACATGACTGCTCCTTGCGCAGCGCCCGATGCCGGGCGCGGGATGAAAAAAAACGCGCCGCAGGAAGCGGCGCGTTTTCGTGTCCAGCACTACATGGGTCAGCCGAGGCTTACTTGACGGCCCAGTAGATGTCGTACGTGGCTTCCGGAGTGAACGACTTGTCGATGCCGTCCTTCCAGGTCTCGTACGGACGGTCGATAACTTCGTTGCCCGAGGTCACGGCCCAGGCACGCAGGCCGCTGCGCGCCACGTCCAGACCCGCCATGTGGCCGGTGTAGGCCGCATGTGCCGAACGGTGCGGAGCAACGTGCACGTACTTGACCGGAGCACCGCCGTCGATCTTGACGGTCAGGGCTTCAGCAGTGGCACCTTCAGCACCCTTCTTCTTCACCGGCTGGGCGATATCGAAGGCGTACTTCTCAGCACCGAAGTCGGTGGTGATGATGCGGAACGGGCCGGCGGCTTCAAGGCCATTGGCCTCGATCACGCGCTTGATCCACTCCTGGTTGTCCTTGATGGACTTGGTGATGCTGTCCTGGCCGCGGTCCACGTTGCCGGCGTTGACGACCAGCAGGTCCTCAGCCGGCACATCGACGATGGCCAGATCGGTCAGCGGGGCTTCCGGGGTGCGGTAGTCCACGTTCGGAACGCTGGCCAGCATGTTGGCCATGCGCGACAGGCCCATCTTGATGTCGTCGCCGATCTGGCGGCTGACATAAAGACCGGCGTAACGGCCGAACAGGTCGAAGCCGTACTTCACCGAGTAGTCCTGGGTGATCTTGACGTTGCGACCGCCCTTGCCGGTCGGCTCCAGGGTGAAGGTGGTGACCTTGTCGTGACCCTTGGTGGCGTCGTCGATGTTGATCACAACACGCTTGTTTTCCTCGGCTTCGGTGATCTTCCAGGAACCGGTGCCCAGGTCCTTGGAGGTGAAGTCGAGGGTGGCACCGGTACCGGAGACCGGGCCGGACAGCTTCAGTTCAACGGCGGGATCGCGCAGTACCAGCGGGTTCCAGTCCTTGAAGCGGCGCAGACTGCTGACCGTGTCGTACACGATCGTCATCTTGCGGTTGGTCTCGATGCTTTCGGTAATGTGACGCTCGCCCGGCAGACATACGCCAATGATGACGAACAGGCCAGCCACGATCCCCAAGGCGATCAGGAACTCGATAATACGGGTCATTCAGAGAGTCTCCGGGGCCGATCCCACGGCCGGGTTGATTGAAGCGAAGCGCCAATCCTAGCAGGCTTCGCGGGCATTGTTTATCGGGATTGGCGCACCGGTTTCCCTGCCGGCTGCGTATTTGTATGGACAAAGAATTCGAAGGGTAACGCATACCGGTGCCCGGCATGTAGGGGTCAACCCCGGCCAGGGTCCGGGGCTGCGATCCAAGTCGTTGTCCGGGAACGATTTTTCTCAGACCAGCTGCAGTTCGAACGCCTTCAGTACGGCACGCGTACGGTCGCGGACGCCCAGCTTGGAGAGGATGTTGGACACGTGATTCTTGATCGTACCTTCGGCCACGCCCAGCGAATTGGCGATCTCCTTGTTGGAGAAACCACTGGCCATCAGCCGCAGGATCTCGGTCTCGCGGTCGGTCAACGGATCCGGGCGATCCAGGCTGACGAAGTCGTTGCGCATGTGCTCCAGGCCGGACAACAGGCGCTGGGTCACCGCCGGCTGCACCAGCGAGCCCCCGTCGGCCACCGTGCGGATGGCGCCGACCAGCTGTGCCAGGGTCACGTCCTTGAGCAGGTAGCCCTTGGCGCCGGCCTTGAGTCCGGCCAGCACCAGCTGATCGTCGTCGAAGGTGGTGAGGATGATGGTCGGCGGCAGTTGTTCCTGACGGGACAGCATCTGCAACGCCTCCAGCCCGGACATCACCGGCATGCGCATGTCCATCAGCACCACGTCCGGGCGCACCTGCGGGATCAGCTCCACCGCCTGCCGGCCATCGCCGGCTTCGGCCACTACTTCGATACCGTCGTCGAGCGCCAGCAGGGAGCGGATTCCCTGCCGCACCAGGGTTTGGTCGTCGACCAGGCAGACGCGAATCATCAACGCACTCCTTCAGGAACCTTGGTAAGGGCGGCCACCAGCACCGTTGCCGGCACCGTCGCCCGCAGGCGGAAGCCTTCGCCGGGACGGGTCTCGACCTGCAGCTGGCCACCACATTGTTGCAGGCGCTCGCGCATGCCGCGCAAGCCATTGCCGACATTGACCATTTCCGCGCCGACACCGTCGTCGCGGGCCTCGATCACCACCCGGTCGGGGGCTTCACGGTACACCTTGATCCACAGCTGGCGCGCACCGGCATGGCGCACGGCGTTGGTGATGATCTCCTGGGTGCAGCGCAGCAGGACGTGGGCCCGCTGCGGATCCTCCACGTTCAGCGAGTCCTCGATCTCCAGCTGGATGTCCAGCGAGGGCACGTTCTCGGTCAGCGGCCGCAGCGCGGCAGCCAGGTCGATGGCACCGGTCTCGCGCAGCTGGCTGACCACCTCACGGACGTTGCCCAGCAGCAGCTTGGCCAGGCCATGCGAACGCTTTACATGCTCCAGGGCCTGGCCCTCGGCCAGATGGCTGGCCACTTCCAGGTTCAGGGTCAGTGCGGTCAGCTGATGCCCCAGAAGATCGTGCAGCTCGCGCGAAATGCGGGTTCGCTCGTTGACCCGGGCACTTTCGGCCAGCAGGGCGCGGGTCGCGCGCAGCTCCGCGTTGAGCCGGCGCTGCTCGTCTCGGGCCTCGGTCTGCTGGCGGGCGACCAGGCTGGTCACGAAGATGAACATGGAGAAGCCGCCGTACAGCAGCGACTGCATCACTGCCTCGAACAGCGGGAAGCGCAGCAGCATGTAGTAGACCGGGGCCACCGCCAGCTGGCTGACCAGCAGCCACAGCACGCCCAGCCGCACCGACAGCATCCAGGGAATGACCCCGGCGGCGACCATCATCAGGATGCTGCCCAGGCCCGAGCCACTGAGGAAGCTCACCCCCAGCGCCGAGACGGTCAGCAGCAGGAGCAGCCCGCGGTCCAGCCAGCTGGTATGGCTGTCGCTGCGCAGGATGCGGGTCAGCCAGTAGTAGGCGGTGCCGAAGGACAGGTAGGCGACGAACAGCAGGATCGCCCAACCGCCCATGTCGTTGCGGCTGTGCAGGTTCTCGAACTGCGAATACGCCAGCGGCAGTCCGACCATGACCCAGGTGAACAGGCCGGCCAGGCGGAGGACGCGTGTATGGCTGAGGACTCCCAACATGCCAGCACTCTACGGGCCCAGCCTGCGTCCCGCACCCCACGGAAGTCATGCCCGCCCGGTCGCCTGTTCATGCCGCAGCCCACCCCGGGCATGCAATAATCGTGCGCAGGGTCCATTGATGGACCAACCGCGTTACCCCACGGAGTCACAATGTCGATTGTCATCCGCGACGTGCGCGAGCACGAGCTCGATTCCGTCCTGGCTTTGAACAACAACGCTGGCCTGGCCATCCTTCCCCTGGATGCGGCACGCCTGCGCCTGTTCTATGAAACCGCTGAATATTTCCGCGTCGCCGAGCGCGACGGCAACCTGGCCGGCTTCCTGATCGGCTTCGGCAGCGACAGCCAGCACGACAGCAGCAACTTCGCCTGGTTCAAGCAGCAACTGGACACCCCGTTCTTCTATATCGACCGCATCGTGGTCGCCAGCCGCCGTCGCGGCGGTGGCGTCGGCCGCGCGTTCTATGCCGACGCGCAGAGCTTCGCCGAGCTGCGCTATCCGCAGATGACCTGCGAGGTCTTCCTCGACCACGGCGCCGATGCCGCCCTGCTCTTCCACGGCAGCTTCGGCTTCCGCGAGCTGGGCCAGAACACCATGCCGCACGTCGATGTGCGCGCCAGCATGCTGGCCAAGGAACTGTGCAGCTACCCGTGGGTCCAGGAGACCTACGGTGACAAGCTGCCGGATGTGGCGTGGACACGTGCCCGGCAGCTGCCGGCGCAGGCACAGCGGCCGACGGGGACCTGAGCGTGGCGGTGAATTTCGATTACGAACAGGCCGGTGAACTGAAGATCGGCCAGGTGGGCATCGCCAACCTGCGCATCCGTACCCTTGATGTCGAGCGCCTCGTGCAGGAAATGCACGAGCGCGTGACCCGCGCGCCGAAGCTGTTCGGCCGTGCGGCGGTGATCCTCGATTTCGGTGGCCTCAGCCAGGTGCCGGACGTGGCCACCGCACAGGCGCTGGTCGATGGCCTGCGCAGTGCCGGCGTGCTGCCGGTGGCACTGGCCTATGGCACCAGCGCGGTCGACCTGCTCTCGCAGCAGCTCGGGTTGCCGCTGCTGGCCAAGTTCCGCGCCCAGTACGAGCGTGCCGAGGCCGAACCGGCTCCGCCACCGCCCGCACCGGAACCGCGCCGGGCCGCGCGCGCCGAACCGAAGCCGGCCCCGGCCACGCCGGTGGCCAAGGTCGCCGATGCGGCTGCACCGCAACCGGGCCGCATGCAGCTGGGCAACGTGCGCTCGGGCCAGCAGCTGTACGCGGAAAACTGCGACCTGACCGTGATGGCTACCGTCGGCGCTGGCGCGGAAGTCATCGCCGACGGCAGCATCCATATCTACGGGACCCTGCGCGGCCGCGCGCTGGCAGGGGCCCAGGGCAACACCGCGGCACGCATCTTCTGCCGTGATTTCCATGCGGAACTGGTCGCCATTGCAGGCCACTACAAGGTACTGGACGATGTCCCGGACACCCTGCGCGGCAAGGCCGTGCAGGTGTGGCTGGAACAGGACCAGATCAAGATCGCTGCGCTGGACTGACGCAGCACCCAAACAGAATCATCAGGAGAAGTCCTTTGGCTGAAATCATCGTAGTCACCTCCGGCAAGGGCGGCGTCGGCAAGACCACTTCCAGCGCAAGCCTGGCCTGCGGCCTGGCACGGCGCGGCAAGAAGGTGGCGGTGATCGACTTCGACGTCGGCCTGCGCAACCTCGATCTGATCATGGGCTGCGAACGCCGCGTGGTGTACGACTTCGTCAACGTCGTGCACGGCGAAGCGACCCTCAAGCAGGCCCTGATCAAGGACAAGCGCTTCGACAATCTGTACGTGCTGGCTGCCTCGCAGACCCGCGACAAGGATGCGCTGACCCAGGAAGGCGTGGGCAAGGTCCTGAAGGACCTGGCCGCTGACGGCTTCGATTACATCATCTGCGACTCCCCGGCCGGCATCGAGAAGGGCGCCTTCCTGGCGATGTACTTCGCCGACCGCGCCGTGGTCGTGGTGAACCCGGAAGTGTCCTCGGTACGCGACTCGGACCGCATCATCGGCCTGCTCGATTCGAAGACCCACAAGGCCGAGTCCGGCCAGGACGTGCCGGCCTTCCTGCTGCTGACCCGCTACACCCCGGTGCGCGTGGAAAGCGGCGAGATGCTCAGCATCGCCGACGTCGAGGAAGTGCTTGGACTGAAGGCGATCGGCGTGATCCCCGAGTCGGGTGACGTGCTCAACGCCTCCAACAAGGGCGAGCCGGTCATCCTCGATGTCGAGTCCGCTGCCGGCCAGGCCTACGACGACGCCGTCGCGCGCATCCTCGGCGAAGAACGCCCGATGCGCTTCACCAACGTCGAGAAGAAGGGCTTCTTCAGCAAGCTGTTCGGAGGGTAAGCATGGGCCTGTTTGATTTCCTCAAAGCGAAGAAGACCACCGCCGAAACCGCCAAGAACCGCCTGCAGATCATCATCGCGCAGGAACGCAGCAACCGCGGCGGTCCCGATTACCTGCCGCTGCTGCAGCGCGAGCTGCTGGAAGTGATCAAGAAGTACGTCAACATCGACGTCGATGCGGTGAAGGTCGACCTGGTCAAGGATGGGCAGCACGACGTGCTGGACATCTCCGTGGCGCTGCCGGAAGGCCCGGACAAACCCTGACCCCCTGCCCCGCCCGTGCCTGCATGGGCGGGGCTGCATGACCCGCATGACCGACACCACGCCCGAACCGAACGTCACCCGCGTCGGCGATATCGCCTTCGCCGATGCGCAGCGCCTGCTCGCCGCACACGATCTGCGGCTGCACCACGTCGCCGCCGGCGCGCCGATTCCCGGCAGCTACTGGGGCGAGCCCGAAGCCGGCATCATCGCCAGCGACGTGTACGTGCGCGATGACACCCCCGTGCACTCGATGCTGCACGAGGCCTGCCACCTGATCGTGCTGCCGCCCGAGCGCCGCGCGCAGGTGCATACCGATGCCACCGACTCGGTGCCCGAAGAGGACGCCACCTGCTACCTGCAGATCGTGCTGGCCGGCCACCTGCCCGGTGTCGGCAGCGAACAGCTGATGGCTGACATGGATGCGTGGGGGTATACGTATCGACTGGGGTCTACGAAGGCGTGGTTCGAGCAGGACGCCGAAGACGCGAAAGCGTGGTTGATCGAACGCGGATTGCCGGTCGCGTAACGCATCGGTAGTGCCGGCCGCTGGCCGGCAACCTCATGAACCCGTGAAGCATTACCTGATTGCCGGCCAGCGGCCGGCACTACCCCGTCAGCCCTGCCCGGCCAGCGCGCGCAGGGTGATGCCGACGATGTAGGCCAGGTAGGTGCCGGTGGCATAGCCCATCGTGCCCAGCAGCACGCCTACCGGTGCCAACGCCGGATGGAACGCGGCCGCCACCACTGGCGCCGACGCGGGTCCGCCGATGTTCGACTGCGAACCGATCGCGAAGTAGAAGAACGGCACTTTCAGCAGCTTGCCCAGGCACCACAGTAGCACGATGTGCACGCTGATCCAGATGATGCCAAGCAGGAACAGCCACGGGCGGTCCAGCAGCGCCAGCAGATCCATCTGCATGCCGATGCAGGCGATCAGGAAGTACAGCAGCAGCGAGCCCAGCCGCGAGGCACCCGCGCCTTCCAGCGTGCGTGCGCGGGTGAAGCTCAGGCTCAGGCCCAGCGTGGTCGACAGCACCACCACCCAGACAAACGGTGCGTCCAGGCTGAACTGCGAGGCCCAGCTGACGTTGAGCTTGAACCATGCCGCCAACGGCGCGCCGATCGCATGCGAGAGGCCGACGCCGCCGAAGGCGACCGCCACAATCAGCATCAGGTCGGTCAGGCTGGGAATGCGCTCGTGTTCGGCCTGGAAGCGCGCGATGCGCTCCTTCAGCTCATCGATCGCCGAGGTATCGGCACCACTGCGCGCGTCGATCTTCGCCGCGCGCCCGGCCAGGAAGATAAGCGCGGCCATCCACACATAGCCCACGCCAACATCGACCACCGCGAACTGGCCGAAGGTGGTGGCGTTGACGTCGAACACTTCGCGCATCGCCAGCATGTTGGCACCGCCGCCGATCCAGCTGCCGGCCAGCGCGGCCATGCCGGCCCAGGTATCGCCGGCCACGGTTTCCGGATGCACGGCGCGCATCAGCAGGAAGGCCACCACCGCGCCCAGCATGATGCTGGCCGAGGCGCCCAGGTACATCAACACCAGCTTCGGACCCAGCCGCAGGATGCCCTTGATATCCACCGCCAGGGTCAGCAGGATCAGCGCCGCCGGCAACAGGATGTCACGCGCGATCGGGTTGTAGAGCTTGGTGTTCTGGCCGTCGATGAGGCCGACGGTGTTGTAGATGCCGGGGATGAGGTAGCACAGCAGCAGTGCCGGCACGAAGGTGTAGAAGCGCTTCCACAGCCCCTGCTCGCGCGAGGCGGTCCAGAACACGGCGCCGAGGGTGGCGGCGATCAAACCGAAGACGACGATGTCGTTCTGGATCAGGGCGGTCGAAGGCATGCAGGCGCTCTGGGTAGAGCCGGCCGCTGGCCGGCTGCTGTTGGCGGCAGATCAGGATGGTGTGCCGACCAACGGTCGGCACCCACCGGTACAGCAGATGGTGAAACAAAAGCGCCGCCCCGAAGGGCGGCGCTGCAGTCATCAGTTGCCGATGTGCTGCTTCAGCCAGGCATTGACGGTGTCATGCCACAGGATGCTGTTGTTCGGCTTCAGCACCCAGTGGTTTTCATCCGGGAAGTACAGGAACTTCGATTCGATGCCCTGGCGCTGGGCAGCAGTAAACGCGGCCAGGCCCTGCTCGACCGGAATACGGAAGTCCTGCTGGCCGTGGATGACCAGGATCGGCTTCTTCCAGTCCGCCACGTGGTTGACCGGGTTGAACTTCTCGTAGTTCGCCGCCTTCTGGTACGGCGTGCCGCCCTGCTCCCACTCGGTGAACCACAGTTCTTCGGTGGCGTAGCCCATCATGCGCTGGTCGAACACGCCGTCATGGTTGACCAGGCACTTGAACGGGCTGTTCCAGTTACCGGCAATCCAGTTGACCATGAAGCCGCCGTAGCTGGCACCCAGCGCACAGGCCTTGTCACCGTTGAGGAAGGAATACTTCTTCAGCGCCGCATCCCAGCCCTTCTGCAGATCTTCCAGCGGGCGGTCGCCCCAGTGCTGGCTGATCGCATCGGTGAAGGCCTGGCCGTAGCCGGTGGAGCCATGGAAGTCGATCATCACCACGGCGTAGCCCTGGCCGGCGTAGGTCTGGGGGTTCCAGCGGTAGCTCCAGCCGTTGCCGAAGCTGCCCTGCGGGCCGCCGTGGATCAGGAACGCAACCGGGTAGGACTTGCCTTCCTGGTAGTTGTGCGGCTTGACCACGTAGCCGTGGACGGTGTCGTTGTTCCAGCCCTTGAACTCGAACTGCTCGTAGTCACCGAAGGACACGTCCTTCAGCACCTCGCCGGCGGCCGGGGTCAGCGCGCGCAGTTCGCCGATCGGCTGGCCGGCGGTCGGCAGCAGGCCGACCAGCACCTGGTCGTTGCTCTTCAGGCTGTTGCGGGTGATCGCCACGCTGGTGCCGGCCACGTCCACCGAGGTCACGCTGCCGTCGCCGATCAGCTTGGTGGCCTTGCCGCTGGCCACGTCGATCTGGAACAGCGGGTGTTCGCCGAGGTCATCGGCAGTGGTGTAGATGCTGCTGCCATCGGCGGACAGGGTGATGCCACCGGCCGAACGATCCCACTGCGGGGCGATCTCGCGGGTCTTGCCGCTGGCCAGGTCCATCGCCATCAGGCCGAAGCGGTCGGCCTCGAAGCCCGGGCGCTTCATCGCACGATAGAACAGGGTCTTGCCGTCGGCGCTGAACACCGGGCCGGCATCCCAGGCCGGGTTGGCGGCGGTCAGGTTGACCGGCACTTGCTTGCCGGCGGCGTCGAAGCGGTACAGGTCGAAGTTGGTCGACCACGGCTCCTGCTTGCCGGCCACGCGGATGCTGGCCACCACGCTGGCGCCATCCGGCGACCACGCGAAATCATCATTGCCGCCGAACGGCTTGGACGGTGCATCACCGTCGATGGTCGCGCTCAGCGCCGAAGCACCCTTCACCGCACCGGCCTTGCCTGCCGGCAGCGGCGCCACGAACAGGGTGTTGCGGCGGCCGTCGTTCCAGGTATCCCAGTGGCGCACGAACAGCGAATCCCACACCTGGCCGCTGGCCTTGGTGTCCTTCTTTTCCTTCAGCTTCTTCTCGGTGCATGCCAGATCCGAGGCACAGGCCTGGAACACGCCGGCACTGAACAGCACGCGGTCGTCCTGCGGCGATACGTGGTAGCTGTCCACGTCGACCGGGAAGTCGGTCAGCTGGCGCGGGGTGCCGCCGCTGATCGGCTGCGCGTACAGCTGCTGGCTACCGTTCCTGGCGCTGAGGAAGTACACGGTCTGGCCATCGGCCGACAAGGAGGCGGAGTTGACGTTCCAGCCGGCCGGGGTGATCTGCTTCGGCGGCGCTGCATCGCGGGTGCGCAGGTTGCGCACGAACAGCGCCGTGCTCGACTTCAGCGCGGCATCGGTGCTGCGCTTGGCGAACACCACGGTGCCACCGTCAGCAGTCAGTACCGGCGCGGAGACGCGGTCCATGGCCACCATGTCGCGGACTTCCAGGCCACGGGCAGCGGCGACGCTGGGCAGGGCAGCCAGCAGGCTCAGTGGCAACAGGGCATGACGCAGTTTCATCGGAGTCTCCGCAGGACGGCAAAAAACCGATGGTAGGCCTGCGCGGGCGGGGCTGCCAAGGCCATCGGTCATGGCTGCCGGTGCAGGCCGACCGCGCCGCCAGAAAAAGCAAACCCCGCCGAGGCGGGGTTTGTTGAGGAATGCCGGGGTCGGATCCGATTCCACCGGAATCGGCTCTGACCCCTGCCGTGCAGCCGGCGGCGAACCCGGGGTCAGAGCCCTTCCCTACGGGAAGGGATCCGACCCCATGGCCCTTACGCCACGGCGCGCTTGCCGGTGCGGTAGATCAGCCAGCCGACCAGGAACAGCACGGCCAGGCCGATCCACTGTGCGGCCGGCAGGTGGAACGGCACGGCCAGTACGTCGGCGCGGCTGCTGACCACGATCGGAACGGCGATGGCGATTCCCATCAGCGCCTCACCGGTGATCAGGCCAGCGGCGAACAGCACGCCCGGCTTGTGCACGCGGTCGCGGCCTTCTTCATCGTCGGCGCGCACCTTGTGGAAGCGCTCGACCAGGTAGGAGATCAGGCCGCCGAGGAAGATCGGCACCATCAGCTCCAGCGGCAGGTAGATACCGATCGCGGCGGCCAGCACCGGCACGCGGAAGCGCGCGTTGCGCGACTTGAGCCAGCTGTCGAAGGCGATGATCGCCGCACCGACCACGGCACCGATGCCGATGAAGGTCCACGGCAGTTCACCACCGAACAGGCCCTTTGCGACCGAGGCCATCAGGTTGGCCTGCGGCGCAGCCAGCGCGTTCGGGTGCAGCTCGGACTTGACGCCGATGCCGTAGGCGGTGGCCAGCAGGTTCAGCACCGGGGCCATGATCAGCGCGCACGAGAATGCGCCGATGCCCAGCATCAGCTGCTGCTTCCACGGGGTCGCGCCAACGATGTAGCCGGCCTTCAGATCCTGCAGGTTGTCACCACCGACCGCGGCGGCGCAGCACACCACCGCGCCGATCATGATTGCCGCCACCGCACCCAGCGGCGCGCCGAAGGCACCGACCGGCTGCAGGCCGTCCTTGCCCAGCAGCAGCACCAGCACCGCAGAAGCGAACAGGATGGTGGAGATGGTGATGCCCGAGACCGGGTTGTTGGACGAACCGATCAGGCCGGCCAGGTAGGCCGACACCGACACGAACAGGAAGCCGGCGACGATCATGATCAAGGTCATCGGGATCGACACGTGCCACTGGCCGACGATGGCCTGGTACAGCGCCAGCAGCGGCAGGGTGAACACCACCAGGGCCACCAGCATCCACTTCATCGGCAGGTCGCGTTCGGTGTGCGCCAGTACCGGGCCACCGCTCTTGCGGGCAGCGGCAAAACCGCTCTTGACGCCGTTGAGCAGCGACTTGCGCAGCGAGATCAGGGTCCAGATGCCGCCGATCAGCATCGCGCCCACACCCAGGTAGCGCATCTTCGCGCCCCAGATGGCGAACGCCGCCTCGGTGGAGGATGCGGTAGCGACCGAGGCGGCCAGGCCTGGATCGGTGTTCATGAAGAACGCCTGGTAGATCGGAATGGCGATGTGCCAGGTCAGGATCGAGCCGGACACCACCACGATGCCGACGTTGAGGCCGACGATGTAGCCCACGCCCAGCAGCGCCGGGGACAGGTTGGTGCCGATGAAGGCGGTGACCTTGGAGCTGCCGACGTAGGCCGAGGTAGCCCAGGCATCGGGAATCAGGCGCATGCCGCTTTCCGCGGCCAGCTTCACGAACGCACCGATCACCGCCGACAGGCCGAGGATCTTCAGGCCCGGGCCCGGGTTCTCACCGGCCTTGAGCACTTCGGCCGCGGCCTTGCCTTCCGGGAACGGAAGCGGGTCTTCAACGATCATCGAACGCCGCAGCGGCACCGAGAACAGCACGCCCAGCAGGCCGCCGAGACCAGCGATGCCCAGCACCCACCAGTACTTGAAGTCCGGCCAGTAGCCCATGATCACCAGCGCCGGGATGGTGAAGATGACACCGGCGGCGATCGACGAGCCGGCCGAGGCGCCGGTCTGCACGATGTTGTTTTCAAGGATGGAACCGCCACCCAGCAGGCGCAGCACGCCCATGGAAATGACCGCGGCGGGAATCGCGGTGGCGATGGTCAGGCCTGCGAACAGACCGAGGTAGGCGTTTGCGGCCGACAGCACCACTGCCAGCACGATGGCAAGGACCACCGCGCGGAAAGTGAGCTGCTTCGGCGCAGCGTCATGGTTCATGAAAGCCCCTGCTGGCAAAAAATCCCTGCCACGCTAGCGTTCAGGCTCCGGCAAGTCCAGCGTGCCAAAGGATGGGGCCCGATGCTGCGGTGCGATGGACCCGCACATGCACGGGCAACCGGCCGATACAGCAAAGTCGGAGTGGGCACGGACACAATTGATATGTTATATCTTTCTGTTGCCCCATCACGTCCTGCATCACATGCCCTCTTCCCCCACCCCGCGCCTGGCCTCCATCGACCAGCTGCGCGGCACCGTGATGCTGCTGATGCTGCTCGACCACGTCCGCGAGACCTTCTTCCTGCAATACCAGGTCAGCGACCCGATGGATGCGTCCACGGTCTCTCCCGCCCTGTTCGCCTGCCGTCTGCTGGCGCATCTGTGCGCGCCGGTATTCGTGCTGCTCACCGGTCTGTCGGCCTGGCTGTACGGCCAGCGCCAGCCGGATCCACGCCGCGCCACCGCCACCTTCCTGCTCAAGCGCGGCCTGTTCCTGGTGGTACTGGAACTGACCCTGGTGAACTTCGCCTGGACCTTCCAGCTGCCGCCGGACACGTTGTACCTGCAGGTGATCTGGGCCATCGGCCTCAGCATGATCGCGCTGGCCGGCCTGCTGTGGCTGCCGCGCCCGGCCTTGCTGGTGCTGGCAGTTGCGGTGGTGGCCGGCCACAACCTTCTCGACGGCGTGCGCGTGGAAGGCAATGGCGCGCTGGCAGTCCTGTGGAAGGTGCTGCACCAGCGCGACTGGATCGAGGCCGGGGCACTGCGATTGCGCACCTCCTACCCGGTGCTGCCGTGGATCGGGGTGATCGCACTGGGCTATCTGATGGGGCCCTGGTTCGCCCGCGAGCGCGCACCGGAGCAGCGGCAGCGCTGGCTGTTCTGGGCCGGTGCGGGGGCGCTGGCCCTGTTCGCATTGCTGCGCTTTGCCAACGAATACGGCGATTCCCCCTGGCAGTACCAGACCACCGTGCTGCGCACCTGGCTGAGCATCTTCAACGTCACCAAGTACCCGCCGTCGCTGCAGTTCCTGCTGTTGACGCTGGGCGTGGGCCTGTTGCTGTTGCGACTGTACGAATGGCCGCCGTTGGCACGTGCGCTGCGGCCATTGGCCGATATTGGTGCAGCACCGATGTTCTTCTACCTGCTGCACCTGTATGTGCTGAAGGGGCTGTACCTGGCGGCGCTGGCCGCCTGGGGCCCGACCCACGGCGAGCTGTATGCGCTGGATTCGGTCAGCGGCCTGCTGCTGGTGGCCTGTGCATTGGCGGTGGTGATGTATCCACCGACGCGGGCATTCGCGCGGTTCAAGGCGCGAAGGCGCGATCTGGCGTGGTTGCGGTACCTGTGACCCCGTTCGCCGGGCATGGCCCGGCGCTACCGGGTGCGGCGCCGGTTACGGGCCTATAATCGCGCCCTTTCCTGCTGTCCCCGCCGTCGATGACCGTTGCCGCTACTGCTTCCGACGACTTCCTGGGCCATCCCAAGGGCGTCTACGTCTGCTTCTTCACCGAAATGTGGGAGCGCTTCTCCTTCTATGGCATGAAGGCGCTGCTGCTGCTGTATCTCACCAAGTACCACCTGTTCGGCGACAAGGCCGGCCTGGACCTGCTCGGTGCCTATGGCGGCCTGGTGTACTGCATCCCGGTGTTCGGCGGCATGCTGGCCGACCGCTGGCTGGGCATGCGCCGGGCAGTGCTGTTCGGCGGCATCCTGCTGGTACTCGGCCACCTCGGCATGGCATTCGAAGGTCACGCGGCCTACCGGGTCAACGGTGAAGTGGTGCGCGATACCTCGGCACTGGCGGTGACCTACCTGTCGCTGGCGCTGATCATCATGGGCGTCGGCTTCCTCAAGCCGAACATCTCCACCATCGTCGGCAAGCTGTACGCCAAGGACGACCCGCGCCGTGACTCGGGCTTCTCGCTGTTCTACGCCGGCATCAACCTCGGCGCGCTGTTCTCGTCGCTGGTGTGTGGCTTCCTCGGCGAGGCCTACGGCTGGAAGTACGGTTTCGGTGCAGCCGGCATCGGCATGCTGGCCGGCCTGGCGATGTTCCTGTGGGGCCAGAAGTACCTGCAGGGCCATGCCGAACCGCCGCAGCCGGCCGCGCTGAAGCAGAAGGTGCTGGGCCTGCCGCGCGAATGGCTCATCTATCTGTGCGCGGTGCTCGGTGTGCTGCCGGTCGCGTGGCTGATGTGGGCGGCCGGCAACGGCGCGTTCGCGCTGGGCGGTGAAATCAGCCTGGCGCTGATGCTGATGCTGGTGGTGCTGGGTGGCGTGCTGGTCTGGTTCGCCTGGTTCACCGGCAGCAAGTGCACGCCGGTAGAGCGCCAGCAGATGATCGCGCTGATGGTGCTGATCTTCATGGCGCTGGTGTTCTTCACCATGTACGAGCAGTCCTACGGCTCGTGGGTGACCTTCACCGACCGCCTGCTGACAAAGGACATCGTGCCCTCGCTGGTGATCACCGGCGGTACGCCGCTGCCGTGGTCGATCATCTCGCTGCTGCTGGCACCGCTGGGCTTCGTGGTCAGCGCGCGCCTGTCCGAACGGCGCCCCGGCTCGACCGCACCGCGTGCGTTCTTCATCGGCATCGTTGCGCTGATGCTGGTGCTGCTGGTGCGCGACTGCCTGGTGATTCCGCAGACCGCCGGTTCGCTGACCTACCTGGGCGGCCTGTTCCTGGTGCTGCTGGCACCGGCCTTCGCCGCGTTGTGGACCTGGATGGACCGCCGCGGCTGGGAACCGGGCAAGCCGGTGAAATCAGCGTGGGGCCTGGTGATCGGCGCGCTGTCGTTCGTGCCACTGGCGCTGGCCGCACAGCAGGTCGGCGCCACCGGCGAGATGGCCAGCGTGTGGTGGCTGGTGCTGGCCTACTTCCTGCTGGCCAGCGGTGAGATGTGCCTGTCGCCGGTCGGCCTGTCGGCGGTAACCCAGCTGGCCGTGCCGCGGGTGATGAGCCTGATGATGGGCACCTGGTTCCTGGCAACCGCGTTCTCGGAAACGCTGGCCGCGCTGTTCGGCAAGCTGGCCGCGATCGAAGTGCCGGAAGGCGAAACGCTGGACATGGTGGCTGCCGCCGGCGCCTATGCGCACCTGTTCTGGCTGCTGATGTGGATCGGCCTGGGCTGCGCGGTGCTGGCCTTCATTGCTGCGCCACTGCTGAAGCGGATGATGCACGGGGTGAAGTAATTCCCGCGCCTGCGGAAAACCAGGGCGGCGGATCGAACATCCGCCGCCCTTTGCGTCAGGGCGCCTTGTCCTTGCCGGCCGCGGGTGCGGTGGTCGCGGTCTTGCCACCGAGGCTGCGCGACAGGAAGGCCAGCAGCTTGCCGTAGTACTCGCTGCGGTGGGCCTCGGTGTAGAAACCGTGGCCCTCGGTCTTGTAGTACAGGCTTTCCACCGGGGTACCAGCGCGCTTGAGCGCTGCTTCCATGCGCTCGGTGTGCTGGATCGGCGCGCGCTTGTCTTCGCCACCCGCTGCGAGGAACACCGGTACCTTGATCCGTTCCGCAAGATTGACTGGCGAGATGGTACCGAGCTGTGCCGGATCCCCCAGCCATTCGCGCAGGTAGGTCACGCCCGAGCCGCGATCCTGGATGTCGCCATGGGTGTACATCAACGGCAGGTCGTAGACGCCGACATAGCCCGCCGCGCACTGGTACAAGCCTGGCTCGCGGGCGGCACCCATCATCGCCGAGTAAGCGCCGTAGCTGGCGCCGTAGATGCAGATGCGACGGCCATCGGCGATGCCTTCGCTGATGGCCCAGCGGGTGGCGTCGGTGACGTCATCCTGCATCGTGCCACCCCATTGCTTCAATGCTGCCCGGCTGTGGGCCCGTCCGTAGTTGCCCGAGCCGCGGAAGTTGATCTGAAGCACGGCATAGCCAGCAGCGGCCAGCAACTGATTCTCGCGATCGAAACTGCCGTCGTCGAACACCCCGATCGGCCCGCCGTGCGGCACCACCACCATCGGTAGGCCACGGCCGGCACTTCCATGCGGCAATGTCAGGAATCCATGAAGGTCCAACCCGTCGCGCGCCTTCAGCACAATCGGTCGCACCGAAGCGGTGGTGTCCGGGTCAAACCATTCGCTGCGCGCCATCAGGAAGCGCGCCAGGTTGCGGTCGCGGTCGTAGAGGTAGAACTCGCCAGGATTGGAACCGGACCAGGTCTCCACCAGCAGGCGGCGGCCGTCGCGGGTACTGGAAGTGATGAACACTGCACGCCCTGGAAAAGCCGCTTCCAGGCTCCGGTACAACCGCGCCTCGTCCGAACTTTCGTCGAAGAACCGGGTATGCGGCGTAGTTCCCAGGAACAGCGCGCCGACCGGCACGGTGCTGCCTGGGCGATGGATCAGCCGCGTGGGATCGACCACCTCGTCGCGCAGCACGACCTTGCGCTCCTGCGTGGCCACGTTCACGCTGACGATGGCATCGGGGCCGCTGGGCTGATCGCTGAGCAGGTAGGCCAGCTGGCCATCGGCGGAAAAGCCCAGCGCCGCTTCGCCGCGACCACTGCGTTTCTCATCGTTGACCAGCACCCAATCGCCACCGTTGCGGTAGTAGACGGTACCGGCGCCCTGGACGAAACGCACGTCGCCCTGTGCATCCACCACATAGGACGCATCCGGCATCGGCGCGCGGGCCAGCAGCCGCTGCTTGCCACTTGCCAGTTCGAGCTGGGCTGCATAGCCATTGGCATCCAGCCGTGATCCACCAACGGCGATGACCACATGGGCATCGTCACCCGGCAAGGTGTCGCTGAGGAACGCCGCAGCGGACGTCCGGTACTTGGGCCGCACGCGCAGGCCAAGATCGCGGTAGCCCACCAGCAATTCCGGGCGGCCCGTGCGCGCGTCCAATGTCAGCAGCTCGCCGGTGGCCCACGGCGCATCGCGGCTGCCGAACTTCTGCGCCAGACCGAACATCACCTGATCGTTGTTGACCCAGTGCATATCGATGACATGCGAATTGAGTGGTGGCCGCAGGTTGCCCACCGGTGTGTTGTCTCCTGTGCGCAGGATGATCACAGCAGTAAAGCCGTCCGCAGGCACGGTCGCGGCCAGGTAGTCTCCCCCGGGGGACAGCATGACATCGCCGAACTTGTCCGCGCGCACGTAGGCGCCCAGATCGATCGCAGCAGCGGTTCCGCACCACAGTCCCGCCACGATGATGGCGGCCAGCCAGCGCTTGTCCATCCTTTCCCCCCTGCCTGGACCCCTTGTCCCGGCTGGCCGATTCTAGGCAGGCCGGCGCCCGAATCACCAGTGGCCCACAAAAAACGACGGCACCGTTGCCGGTGCCGTCGTTACCACTACCTTGGAGAGAGAGTCAGGACGTGGGTTCGGGGGGCGTGCGCCGGGTCAATGGACCCCGCGCACCGCCAATGTGAGGGCCAGGATGCTGAGGATCACGGCGATGGTGCCGTCGAGCACGCGCCAGGTGCTGGGCTTGGTGAACAGCGGTGCGAGCAGGCGTGCGCCGAGACCCTGCGCGGTCAGCCACAGGCAGCTGGCGGTGACCACACCGGCCGCGAAGGCCATGCGGGCATTGCCGAAGTTCTCGGCGATCGAGCCGATCACCATCATGTCCAGCCAGAAGTGCGGGTTGATCAGCGAGAAGCCGACCGCAGCCATCAGCACCGCGCGGCGGCTGCCGTCGTCGCTGTCAGCCTCGCCCATGCCGCCGCCACCGGCGATCGCGCGGCGTGCCGACTTCATGGCGTACCAAGCCAGGAACGCAACACCGGTCCACAGCACGGCGGTGGTCAGCCACGGCAGCGCCGAAGTGAGCGTGCGCAGGCCGGCCACGCTGGCGAAGATGAAGATCGCATCGATGGCCGCGCAGGTGGCGACCACCGGCACGATGTGCTTGCGCAGGATGCCCTGGCGCAGGATGAAGGCGCTCTGGGCCCCGACCACGGCGAACAGGCCGATGCCGGTGGCTGCACCAGAGAACCAGGCACCGAGGCCGGTGCTGGCGGAGATGACCGAGAACATGGGATTCACTGCCTTTACTTGCTTGGGGGACGGTGCCTCGCGAAGGCGGACAGCACCGGAACTGGCGCCATTGTCGCGCCGCAACATTAAAAAGACGAGCTAAACTTACTAATCCAACATTAGCGGAGCTTAATTCGATGCGTATCGACCATGCCCAGCTGCGCGCCTTGGCTGCAGTGATCCGCGAAGGCAGCTTCGACCGCGCGGCACAGTCGCTGAATGTCACGCCGTCGGCCATCTCGCAGCGGGTCAAGGCACTGGAGGATCGGGTTGGCCGCCTGCTGGTCAAGCGCGGCACCCCGGCCACCGCCACCGCCGAGGGCCAGGTGCTGGTGCAGCTGGCCGAGCAGACCGCCCTGCTCGAACACGATGCCCTGCACCGGATGGGCCTGGCCGACGAAGACCTGCCGCAGGCAAGCATTCCGGTGGCGGTGAACCACGACAGCCTGGAAACCTGGTTCCCGCAGGCTGCCTTCCAGTTCGCGCAGAGCACCGGCACCACCCTGGACCTGCGCGTGGAAGACCAGGATCACACCGTCGAACTGCTGCGCCAGGGCACCGTGCTGGGCGCGGTGACCACTCTGGACGAGCCGGTGCAGGGCTGCCAGATCCATGCGCTGGGCAGCATCCGCTACGCGGCGACCTGCACCCCGGAGTTCCGCGAGCGCCATTTTGCCAAGGGCGTGACCGCCCAGGCCCTGGCCACGGCACCGGTGCTGGTGTTCAACCGCAAGGATGAGATGCAGTCGCGCTTTGCCCGGCGCATGGCCGGCGACGACCTGCCCAGCACCGCGCCAACCTGGTGGATTCCCTCCACCCGCGCGTTCGTGCAGGCCAACCTGGGCGGCATGGGCTGGACCATGAATCCCCTGCCCTTGGTCAAGCGGCATCTGGACGCCGGCCGCCTGGTCTACGTACGCCAGCGCGCGTGGGAAGACGTGCCGCTGTACTGGCAGCACTGGAAGGGTGACGTGCAGACCATGGCCCTGCTGACCCGCGCCGTGCTGGAGGCGTCGTCGGCGCTGGTGCGACGCAAACGCTGACGGAGCCCCGCAAAAAGGGGACGGAGGGGATTAAGTCGTTTAAGACCCAAACGACATCCGGGGCAAAGACGACTTAATCCCCTCCGTCCCCTTTTTTGCTCCATCGGATCTCCACGAAACCTCCACACCCGGTCCATGCGCGATGCGGATACTGATCGGCCAATCACTACAAGGATGTCCTGCATGCTCGTCTCCGTGCGCGATGCCCACCCCGACGATGCCGCCGCCTGCATCGACCTGCGCGGGCGCACCCGCGAGAACGCCTTCAGTGCCGCGCAGTTGGCGGAGCTGGGCATCACGCCGGAGAGTTGGGCGGCCGGCATCGCCCAGGGCGATTCGATCGGCCGCGTTGCCTGGGAAGGGCAGCGCATGGCCGGTTACTGCTTCGCCGACAGCGGCGAGGTGCTGGTGCTGGCCCTGCTGCCGGACTACGAAGGCCGTGGCATCGGCCGGCAGCTGCTGCAGGAGGTGGTCAGCCTGACCCGCGACGCCGGCCACCAGCGACTGTTCCTGGCCTGTTCGGCAGACCCGCGCTCGCGCTCGCATGGCTTCTACCGGCGCCTGGGCTGGCGCCCGACCGGTGAGATTGATGAGGCCGGTGACGAGATTCTGGAGCTGGTTTGATTGAAGGCGTCGCCAGGCATGGCCTGGCGCTACCGGGTGAGGGTGACGCGAAACGCCGGATGCTGCGTTGCATCAAAAAGAGACCAGAAGCGGTTAAAATCCGCGAATGGATGGCGCAACGCCTTGTTTCTTCACGCCCTTTCGCGTTCCCACGCGCATCCTGACCCCCTCCCCTCCGCCAACGATCCCGCCCCCATGAAGAAATTTGGCAAGGTTCTGCTCGCCCTGCTCGTGCTGCTGTTGCTGGCCGCCGCGCTGTTCCTGTACTGGCCGCTGACCAAGCGCTCGGTGCCCGCCGCCAGCAACGACAAGCCCGTCGACGTTGTACTGGTCGGCGCCGGCATCATGAGCATCACCCTGGCCACCTATCTGCAGGAACTGCAGCCGGACTGGAACATCCAGGTCTACGAACGCCTCGACGGCGTCGCCGGTGAAAGCTCCGATGGCTGGAACAACGCCGGTACCGGCCACTCGGCCTTCGCCGAACTGAACTACACCCCGGAACTGCCCGACGGCAGCATCGAGACCAAGCGTGCGGTCAGCATTGCCGAATCGTTCGAGGTCTCGCGCCAGTTCTGGTCGCACCAGGTGAAGGAAGGCCGGTTGAGCCAGCCCAGCGACTTCATCAACCCGACCCCGCACATGAGCTTCGTCTGGGGCGATGACAACATCGCCTACCTGCACAAGCGCCAGCAGGCCCTGGTGAAGAATCCGCTGTTCTACGGCATGCAGTATTCCGAGGATCCGGCACAGATCAAGCAGTGGGCACCGCTGCTGATGGAAGGCCGTGATCCGAAGCAGAAGGTCGCCGCGACCTGGATGCCGCTGGGCACCGACGTCAACTTCGGTGTCATCACCCGCCAGCTGACCACCGGCCTGCAGCGCAGCCCGAACTTCAGCCTGCACCTCAACCACGAAGTGAGCGCGCTGCGGCAGAACGCTGACAAGAGCTGGAACGTGACGGTGAAGGACCTCAAGGCCGGCACCGAGTCCACCACCCACGCCCGCTTCGTGTTCATCGGTGCCGGTGGCGCCGCGCTGAAGCTGCTGCAGATGTCCGGCATTCCGGAATCGAAGGACTACGCCGGCTTCCCGGTCGGTGGCCAGTTCCTCGCCTTCCAGGGCCAGGACGTGACCTCGCGCCACGGCGTGAAGGCCTACGGCATGGCCGAAACCGGTTCGCCGCCGATGTCGGTGCCGCACCTGGATGCGCGCAAGCTGGATGGCAAGCCGGTGGTCCTGTTCGGGCCGTTCGCGCTGTACAGCACCAAGTTCCTCAAGCACGGCTCGTGGTGGGACCTGTACTCGTCGGTCAACCACAACAACGTCGGCCCGATGCTGGAAGTGGGCAAGGACAACCTGGACCTGGTGCAGTACCTGATGGCCCAGGCACGCTTGAACGATGCTGATCGCCAGGCCGAACTGGTCAAGTACTTCCCCAATGCCAAGCCGGGCGACTGGAAGCTGGTGACCGCCGGCCAGCGCGTGCAGATCATCAAGCGCGATCCGTTGAAGGGCCCGGTGCTGCAGTTCGGTACCGAGATCGTGACCGACAAGGACCACACCATCGCCGCCCTGCTCGGCGCTTCGCCGGGTGCGTCGACCTCGCCGCCGATCATGCTGGACCTGATGGCCAAGGCCTTCCCGGACCAGATGAAGGCCGGCTGGGAAAGCCGCCTGCGCGAGATCGTGCCGTCGTACGGGCGCAAGCTCAACGACAGCGCGGCACTGGTCAATGAGATCCGCACGCTGACCAGCCAGAGCCTGCACCTGCCGTACCTGGAGGTGCCGGTGGACGCGAACGCGGCGGCGCCGGTGCCGGCAGCGGTTCCTGCAGCGGCTCCGGCACCGGCCAAGGAAAAGCGCAACGCCAACGAGGAGCTGCAGGCGCTGTAAGCCTGGCAGACTCCCTGCTGCAGACACGGACGGCCACCTTCGGGTGGCCGTTCGCGTTTGGGCCGCTCCCTGCTGTAGAGCCGAGCCCATGCTCGGCTCCGGCAAAAAGCAGCCGAGCATGGCTCGGCTCTACAGAAAGCGATGCCCGGCGCCGGGAAGCCTCTGCGCAATGACGAGAATTGTAATGTTGTTAAGAATTATTTACATTTGCGTCCTGCGCAGTGACCGCGCCTCTCCCAGATGGACCTGCCGTGCCCGAAGCCGCCGCCCCGGGTGCTGGACGACTGCTGCCGCCCCTTCCCGTCTCCGAGCTTCGAACCCGCCATGTCCCTGACGTTCCGTAACCGCCTGCCCCGCCGTGCGCTGCTGCCGGCTGCCCTGCTGTCCTCGCTCGCACTGGTCGCGTCCCCGGCATTCGCCGAGACCGCCGCCGATGCATCCGATGCCAAGACCCTGGACCGGGTCAGCGTGCGCGCCGAAAAATCCGCGCCGCCGGCCAGCACCACCCGCCTGCCGATCACCCTGCAGGAAACCCCGCAGTCGGCCACCGCGATCAGTCTGAAGCGCCTGCAGGACGAATCGCTGTTCAGCATCAACGATGTGATGCGCAACGTCACCGGCGTCAGCGTGTCCTTCTATGACACCCAGCGCCCGCTGTACTACGCGCGTGGCTTCGCCATCACCGACTTCCAGGTCGATGGCATTCCCACCTACAGCGGTTCGACCAACCAGGAATACGACACCGCCTTCTACGACCGCATCGAAGTGATCCGCGGCGCCAACGGCCTGCTCAGCGGTGCCGGTGTCCCGTCGGCCACGGTCAACCTGCTGCGCAAGCGCCCGGGCAAGGAGTTCGACGCCTCGTTCTCGGTCAGCGCCGGCAGCTGGGACTACCGCCGCATGGAAGCCGACGTGACCGCGCCGCTGACCGCCGACGGCCGCTTCCGCAGCCGCGTGGTCGCCGCCTATACCGATCGTGGCCTGTACTACGACCGCTACGACGAAAACAAGATGGCCGGCATGGCGGTGCTGGAAGGCGACGTCACCGACAGCACCACGATCACCCTGGGTTACCAGAGCCAGGACAACAACCCCACCGGTTCAACCTGGGGCACCGTGCCGTTCTTCGACAACCAGGGCAATTTCGCGCACCTGCCGCGCTCGACCAACCTGTCGCCGAAGTGGAGCTACTGGAAGCGCGAGAGCAACACCGCCTTCGCCAACCTGGAACAGCGTTTCGGCGACAACTGGCTGTTGAAGATCAACACCGCCTACACCCGCGGTAACGTGCAGAACGTACGCCTGTACGGCACCGGCAACCCGGACCCGGTGACCGGCTCGGGCATCTACCTGCGTGCCGCCGCCGGTGATTCAAAAGACACCCGGCGCAATGTCGATGCCTACCTGACCGGCAGTTTCCCGCTGTTCGGCCGCGACCACGATGTCACCCTCGGTGCGCAGTGGTCGGATCTTGAAGGCACCACCAACACGCTCGCACTGAACTTCCCGACCGACTGGGCGCGCTGCGGCAGCGAGCGCTGCTACTACATCCCCAACGTGTACAGCTGGAACGGCGACATCTCCGAGGTGACCTACCGCCGTACCGGCGCGCGCCGCGTGGCCAAGACCACACAGAGTGGCATCTATCTGGCCACCCGCCTGCGCCTGGCCGATCCGCTGTCGCTGATTGCCGGCGCACGCCTGAGCCGCTGGGAAACCCTCAGCCGCTCCTACAACGCCGCAGGCGCCTACACCGGCACCAGCGGTGCATACAAGGTGAGTGATGAAGTCACCCCGTACGTGGGCCTGGTCTACGACATCACGCCGAACGTCTCGGCGTACGCCAGCTACACCGAGATCTTCAACCCGCAGAACTTCAAGGACCGCAACGAGAACCTGCTGGCGCCAGTACAGGGCTCGAACCTGGAAGCGGGCATCAAGACGCAGTGGTTCGATGGCCGCCTCACCGCCAATGCCGCCGTGTTCGAAGCCAAGCAGGACAACTACGCGGTGCGTGACATGGGCGTGCCGGAGGGTTCGCTGAGCGATGGCACCTCCGCCTACGTCGGCGTCAACGGCACCAAGGCGCGCGGTTGGGAAATGGACGTCAATGGCGAGATCCTGCCGGGCTGGACGGTCAATGCCGGCTACACCCACGTCAAGGTCACCCGCGCCGCCACCGATCTGCTGTACGCCAACCCGCCCAAGGACCTGCTGCAGCTCAACACCCAGCTGCAGCTGCGTGGCGCGCTGGAGCGCCTGAGCGTTGGCGGTGGCGTGCAGTGGCAGAGCAGGGTGCAGGGCTACAACATCGCCTACCCGCCGGGCGGCACGGTGACGGTGAACCAGCCGGCCTACATGCTGGTCCAGTTCAACGCCAACTACCGCATCAGCGACAACTGGACGGCAACCCTGAGCGTGCGCAACGCACTGGACAAGACCTACTGGGCGAATCTGGACTACAACAACTACGGCGAACCGCGCTTCGTGTCGGCCAGCCTGCGCTGGAAGTTCTGAGCCACCAGAAACGGTAGTGCCGGCCGCTGGCCGGCTCCAAGCGATGCATCAATGACGCGGAGCCGGCCAGCGGCCGGCACTACCCCGATCGATGCGGGTCATCCTCCATTTCAATCTGAATGGGCCCGCCTTCGCGCGGGCCCTTCTTTTTGCTGCAGCGCGGGTTGCACGCCCATCATAATTATGCCGTAATTATTTCAACGCAAATCGGAAGCCGGTCGATGAACCCGAGCTGGGATACGTTGGAACGCAGCCGCCAGGCCCGCCTGGAACGGGCCGCGCCGTGGGCCCGGGGACGTGAGGTCGCCGCCACCGACGTGGGCGAGCTGCTGCACGCACTGCTGGAGCCAGGCGACAAGGTCTGCCTGGAGGGCAACAACCAGAAACAGGCCGATTTCCTCGCCCAGGCCCTGGCCGACCTTGACCCGGCCCGGGTGCACGACCTGCACATGGTGCAGTCGGTGCTGTCGCTGCCCTCGCACCTGGATGTATTCGAACGCGGCATCGCCTCGAAGCTGGATTTCTCCTTCTCCGGCCCGCAATCGGTCCGGCTGGCCAACCTGGTGGCCGAAGGGCGCATCCAGATCGGTGCCATCCACACCTACCTGGAACTGTTCGGCCGCTACTTCATCGACCTGACCCCCCGCGTGGCGCTGGTCGCCGCGCAGGCCGCCGACCGCCACGGCAATCTCTATACCGGCCCGAACACCGAAGACACCCCGGTGATCGTCGAGGCCACCGCGTTCGGTGGCGGCATCGTCATTGCCCAGGTCAACGAGATCGTCGACACCCTCCCCCGCGTCGACATTCCCGCTGACTGGGTCAACTTCGTGGTGCAGGCGCCGAAGCCGAACCACATCGAACCGCTGTTCACCCGCGATCCGGCACAGATCTCCGAGATCCAGGTGCTGATGGCGATGATGGCCATCAAGGGCATCTACGCCGAGTACGGCGTGAACCGCCTCAACCATGGCATCGGCTTCGACACCGCCGCCATCGAGCTGCTGCTGCCGACCTACGCCGAATCGCTCGGCTTGAAGGGAAAAATCTGCCAGCACTGGGCGTTGAACCCACACCCGGCGCTGATTCCGGCGATCGAATCGGGCTTCGTCAAGTCGGTGCATTCGTTCGGCTCCGAACTGGGCATGGAGAAGTACATCGCCGCACGAAGCGATGTGTTCTTCACCGGCGCCGATGGCTCGATGCGCTCCAACCGCGCGTTCTCGCAGACAGCCGGCCTGTATGCCTGCGACATGTTCATCGGTTCCACCCTGCAGATCGACCTGCAGGGCAACAGCTCCACTGCCACCCGCGACCGCATCGCCGGCTTCGGTGGCGCACCGAACATGGGCTCCGATGCACGTGGCCGCCGCCATGCCAGCGAGGCCTGGATCAAGGCCGGCCAGCAGGCCGCACGCCCCGGTGAGATGCCGCGTGGCCGCAAGCTGGTGGTGCAGATGGTGGAAACCTTCCGCGAACACATGGCACCGGCCTTCGTCGATCGGCTGGACGCCTGGGAGCTGGCCGAGCGCGCGGACATGCCGCTGCCACCGGTGATGATCTATGGCGACGACGTCAGCCATGTACTGACCGAAGAAGGCATCGCCAACCTGCTGCTGTGCCGCACCCCTGAAGAGCGCGAACAGGCGATCCGCGGCGTGTCCGGCTATACCGCCGTGGGCATGGGCCGCGACCGCGCGATGGTGGAAAACCTTCGCGACCGTGGCGTCATCCGCCGTCCCGATGACCTCGGCATCTCCGTGCGCGATGCCAGCCGCGATCTGCTGGCCGCGCGCTCGGTGAAGGACCTGGTGCGCTGGTCCGGCGGACTGTACGACCCGCCCAAGCGCTTCCGCAACTGGTAAGGGACAGAGCATGGAAACCCTCGACTATCGATTCGACGGCACGACGCCTGTGCACTTCCCCACCAATGCGGTGCTGGTAGGCGTGCTCGCATCGGGCAACCTGGAAATCCTGCTGGAGCCGGCCGCGCTGGACGGCGCGATGACGGTGCGCATCATCACGGCCGCGCAGGGCTTCGGCAGCGTGTGGCAAGCGGTGATCACCGACTTCGCACGACGCCATCCGCTGCGCGATGTGCGCATCTCGATCAACGATGCCGGCGCAACCCCGGCGGTGGTCAGCCTGCGCCTTGACCAGGCAGTGGAAACGCTGCTGGGCGGAGGCACGCCATGAACCGCGTACAGCGCCACAGCTACTACGAAGCCGACGCACGCGAGCGTATCGCCGGCCTGGTCGATGCCGGTTCGTTCCAGGAATTCCTGGGCCCTGCGCGACGGATGATGAGCCCGCATCTGGCGCAGCTGGACCAGCCAGCAGCGTTCGACGACGGCATCGTCGTCGGTGAAGCCACGCTGCGCGGCAAGCGCGTGCTGCTGGCCGCGCAGCAGGGTGAATTCATGGGCGGCGGCGTCGGCGAAGTGCACGGTGCAAAGCTGACCGGCCTGCTGCGCCGTGCGGCGGCGACCCGGCCCGACGGCGTGTTGCTGCTGCTCGATACCGGCGGCGTGCGCCTGCACGAGGCCAACGCGGGATTGATTGCCATTTCCGAGATCATGCGCGCCACGCTGGATGCGCGCGCTGCAGGCGTGCCGGTGGTGGCACTGATCGGCAGCGGCAATGGCGCGTTCGGTGGCATGGGCATCGTCGCCCGCTGCTGCAGCACCGTGATCATGTCCGAGGAAGGCCGGCTGTCGCTGTCCGGACCGGAAGTGATCGAAACCGTTCGCGGCGTGGAGGAATTCGATTCCCGCGACCGCGCGCTGGTCTGGCGGGTGACCGGTGGCAAGCACCGCTACCTGATCGACCAGGCGCAGGTACTGGTGCCCGATGCCATCGAGACGTTCGCGCAGGCAGCGTTCGATGCACTGCAGCCGGACACGGCCAGCACCGATGCCGATGCGGCATTGAGTGCGCTGCAGGCCCACCATGCCGCGTTGAAGGCACGCGTGCAGGCCTGGGGCGGATGCCGCGATGGTCTTGAGATCTGGTCCCTCCAGGGCATCGCCGAACCCGAGCGGCTGCCGCTGCTGGACACCAACGACTTCCTCGTCGCCACCGCCGACCGGAGCCTGCCATGAGCCTGCCGCTGCACGCGCTGCTTGATGCCCTGTTCCCGCGCGGCCACGTCATTGCGGTGAACGATTCGGTGCTGACCGGCAGCGCCACCACCGAGGATGGCGAGGTGACCGTGATCGGTACCGCCGACAAGCTTGAAGTGGGCGTGGACCACGCATTGGCACTGGCCGAAACCGTGCTGGCCAGCACCGCCGCGCATCCGCAACGACCGATCGTGATGCTGGTCGACACCGCCGGCCAACGCCTGGCACGCCGTGACGAACTGCTTGGCATCAACGGCTACTTCGCTCACTTGGCGCAGACGCTGGATCTGGCACGCCGACGCGGTGCGCGGCTGGTGGCCCTGGTCTATGGCGAGTCGGTCAGCGGCGGCTTCCTCTCATTCGGCCTGATGGCCGACCACATCCACGCCCTGCCCGATGCGCAGGTGCGGGTAATGGACCTGCGCGCGATGGCAAGGGTGACCAAGCAGCCGCTGGAGAAACTGCAGGCACTCAGCCAGGCCTCGCCGGTGTTCGCGCCGGGCGTGGAGAACTACGTGGCAATGGGTGCGGTGGAATCGCTATGGGATGGCGATCTGGCCATGCGCCTGCTGCAGGCCCTGCGCACGCCCGCCGAAGGCGACCGCCGCGCCGCCCAGGGTGCCGAGCGTGGCGGGCGCACACTATCCGCAAGCGTGGCTGCAGCCGTGAGCCAGGGCGATGCCTGAGCGGCTGCCCCGCCATACGCTGGTCTGGTTGTCGGTGCACGCCGGCTGGCAGGCGGACATCGCCGCGCACGAGCCGCGCCTGGCCGAATGGTTTGCGCAGGGTCTGCCGGCCATCGTTGCGCGTCGTGCCGCGGACGATGCCGATCCACGCCTGCGCCTCGGCGTGCCGCTGCCCCCGATGGAGGGCAAGCTGCGCCTCGCCCTGCGCGTACCGCTGCAGGACGTACTGCGGACCGAGGCGCCGCCAACGCTGCAGGCGGTGCTTGAAGGCAACCTGCCAGTGGTATGGCAACACCCACTGCAGGCACTGCAGGCCATCGCCCCGGCACGTGTATTCGGTGCGTTTGCCTGGCAGCTGCTCAGCCATCTGCCTTACGTGCATGCGCGCTCGGACATCGACCTGCTGTGGCAGGCCGGCAGCGCAGCGCAGGCCGACAGGTTGATCGCGAGCCTGCAGGCATGGGAAACCGAGTACGGCCGTCGCGTCGATGGCGAACTGTGCCTGGCTGACGGCGGTGCCGTGAACTGGCGCGAGTATGCCGGACGCAGTCGCGAGGTGCTGGTCAAGCGCGCCGACGGCGCTGCACTGGAACTGCGCGAGGCGTTGTTCAGTTCCGCCGGGATAGCCGCATGAACGCTGTCGCGCACAGCGCTGCCCAACCCGGTTCGGCGGTGGACTGCGCACGCCTGGGCCGCGTGGCCGTCGCCAGCCTGCATGCCGAGCTGGCCCTGGCCCCCAAACCGGGGCTGGTCACACCGTTTGACCGCGGCAGCCACCACGACATGGATGCCGGCACGTTCCTGCGCAGCCTGTTTGCGCTGCGCCACTATTTCACCGCCGTGGCCCGCGCCGGCGCTACGGCAGCGCCGTTCGATGCGCTGCGCCAGCGTGGCATCGCGGCCGAAGCGGCGATGCTGCGTGCCACCTCGGGCATCAACACCCATCGCGGCGCGATCTTCAGCCTCGGCCTGCTGGTGGCGGCCGCCGCTGCCTGCCGCTCCCGCCTGGGCCATGCCGCCACCGGCGAACAGGTCTGCCTGGAGGTACGCCGTTGGGCTGCGGATTTCGCAAACGCCCCGCTGGATGCAGCCAGCCCGGGCCAGCGTGCGCGCGCCCTGCACAAGGTGCCGGGCGTGCGCGAACAGGCCGCCGCCGGTTACCCGCTGCTGCGCGCGGTGGCGCTGCCCAGCCTGCGCGATGCGCTGGCCAATGGGCTGACGCGCGAGGCCGCGATGTGCCACACGTTGATGCAGCTGGTCGCCCACACCGACGACCTCAACCTGCTGCATCGTGGCGGGGCCGATGGCCTGCGCTGGGCGCGGCAGCAGGCGCAGGATTTCCTTGCTACCGGCGGTGCCTTTGCACCGGCCTGGCGCGCACGCCTGAAGCTCGTCGCTGACGCCTTCGTCGCCCGTCGGCTGAGCCCTGGCGGCAGCGCCGATCTGTTGGCATGCAGCGTGTTCCTGCTGCGCCAGGAGCGCGCATGAGCCTTACCCTGCTCTGCCCCGGACAAGGTGCACAGCATCCGGCGATGTTCGATCGCGTGCGCGACCTTGCTGCCGCACGGCCGGTACTCGATGCCACGAGCGAACTGCTGGGCCGCGATGTATTCGCCGCCGCGGCGGCCGACGACCGCTTCGACAATGTGCAGGCCCAGCCCCTGCTGTGCGCGGCAAGCCTGGCGCACTGGCAGGGCCTGCGCGAGGTGTTGCCAACGCCGACGGTGATCGCGGGCTACAGCATCGGCGAGCTCGCCGCACATGCCATCGCCGGCAGCTTCGACACCACCACCTGCCTGGCACTGTCCGCGCAGCGCGCGCGCCTGATGGATGCCGCCAGCCCCGATGACGCCGGGCTCCAGGCAGTACTGGGACTGGACCGCGTTGCCACGCAGCAGTTGTGCGATGTGCATGGCGCCTTCATCGCGATCGCCAATGGCCACGACCACTTCATCGTGGGCGGCGCATGGCGGTCGCTGCACGCATTGGCGATGGACGCGCAGTTGCGCGGTGCGGAGATCCGCCCGCTGCCGGTCCATGTGCCCGCGCACACGCCGCTGCTGGCCGGCGCAGTGGCACCGTTTGCCGCCGCACTGGAAGCAGTGTCACTGCAGGCGCCACGCCTGCCCCTTCTGGCCGGCATCGATGCGCGACCGGTGCGGGATCGCGCAACGGCGGTCCACACGCTGTCGGCGCAGCTCGCGCAGACCATCGAATGGGCGCAGGTGATGCGCCAGGCCTTCGAGCGTGGCGCGCGGGTGTTCCTGCAGCTGGGCCCGGGCAACGCATTGGCGCGCATGGTCGCGCCGGCCTATCCGTGCTGCGAGGTACGCGCGGTGGAAGAGTTCCAAAGCCTTGAAGGCGCGGCGGCATGGGTTCGCAGTGCGCTGGAGCGGCTGCAGTAACGGGTTCGAGCAGTACGTATCACGCAACACGCAGTACGTCGCCTTACCCCGGGATGGCGGGTCTCCATCCGCGCTGTACGTGAGTCACGTGTCTGGGAGGGCGCATGAGTCCACAAATCGCAACGATCATCGGTCTGGTGATCATGTTCATCGTTGCCACCGCGATGCCGATCAACATGGGCGCCGTCGCCTTCGCGCTGGCCTTCATCATCGGCGGGCTGTGGGTCGACATGGGGGGCAAAGAGGTGCTGGCCGGCTTCCCCGGCGATCTGTTCCTGACCCTGGTCGGCATCACCTATCTGTTCGCCATCGCGCAGAAGAACGGCACCATCGACCTGCTGGTGCACTGGGCAGTGAAAGCGGTGCGCGGCCATATCGTGGCCATTCCGTGGGTGATGTTCGTGATCACCGCAGTGCTGACCGCCTTCGGTGCGCTGGGCCCGGCAGCGGTGGCCATCATCGGTCCGGTCGCGCTGCGCTTTGCCAAGCAGTACAACATCAACCCGTTGATGATGGGCCTGCTGGTCATCCATGGCGCACAGGCGGGCGGCTTCTCGCCGATCAGCGTGTACGGCAGCATCACCAACGGCGTGGTGCAGAAGGCCGGGCTGGAAGTGACCGAGATGGCGGTGTTCCTGACCAGCCTGGGCTTCAACTTCATGATGGCGACGATCTGCTTCTTCGCCTTCGGTGGCATCGCCCTGCTGCGTCGTGGCTCGATCACCGCGGCGGGAATGGTCGGCAACGCGGAACTGGCGATGGCCGGTGGCCCGCAGGCATCGTCGCGCCAGTTCGCGATCGAAGGCCACGGCGCGCTGGTGGCCGCCGGTGGTGGCACCCTGTCCAATGATCCGGTGGCACTGGATGCGGTGAGCCTGACCCGCGAGCGGTTGTTCACCCTGGTCGGCCTGCTTGGCCTGGGCGTGGCCGCGCTGATCTACAACCTCAACGTAGGTCTGGTGTCGATCACTGTGGCGGTGGTGCTGGCACTGCTTTCGCCGCAGAGCCAGAAAGGCGCGGTCGATGGCATCAGCTGGTCCACCGTGCTGCTGATCTGCGGCGTGGTGACCTACATCGGTGTGCTGGAACATGCCGGTGCGGTGGACTTCATCGGCAACGGTGTCTCCGACATCGGCATCCCGCTGCTCGGTGCGCTGCTGGTCTGCTACGTCGGCGGCATCGTCTCCGCATTCGCCTCATCGGCGGCGGTACTCGGCGCGACGATTCCATTGGCGGTGCCGTTCCTGATGCAGGGCCACCTCAGCGCGGCCGGCGTGATCTGTGCGCTGGCGGTGTCATCCACCATCGTCGATGTCAGCCCGTTCTCGACCAATGGCGCATTGGTGGTGGCCTCGGCCGCCAAGGAAGAGCGCGAGACGCTGTTCCGCCGCTTCCTGGTCTACAGCGGACTGGTGGTGGCGCTGGGGCCGCTGCTGGCCTGGCTGGTATTCGTGGTGCCGGGCTGGATGTAATCATCCCAACGGTGGTGCCAGCCGCTGGCCGGCAATCTCATGAAGCCATCCAGCGATCATGGGTTGCCGGCCAGCGGCCGGCACTACCTGGCGGTACACTTCCTCCATGGCTATTGCCCCTGCCCCACGTTCACCGAAGAAGCGCGCGCCTCTGTATGAAGAGGTGGCCGAACACGTGCGCGAGCGCATCTACGATTACCGGCTGCCGCCGGGCGAGTGGATCGACGAGCCCGCGCTGTGCGAAGAACTGGGCATCAGCCGCACACCCCTGCGCGAGGCGCTGAAGCTGCTGGCCGCCGAAGGCCTGGTGCAGATCGATGCCGGTCGTGGCAGCCGGGTCACCCGTTTGACGCTGGAAGACCTCAACCAGCTGTTCCCGGTGATGGCGATGCTGGAAGGCCGCTGCGCGCATGAGGCGGTGAAGCACATCGACGACGCCGGCGTGCAGCAGCTCGAAGACCTGCATGCGGCAATGGAAGCGGCGGCGGCCGAAGGCAACATCGCCGAGTACTACCGCAACAACTACCTGATCCACGAAACCGTGCAGCACTACGCGGGCAACCCCTGGTTGATCCGCATCACCCACGATCTGCACCGCATCCTGAAGATGCATCGCGGCCGCCAGCTGCTGACCCCCGGGCGCACCGCGCAGTCGCTGGCCGAACACCGCGAGTTGATGGAATGCTTCCGCCGCCGCGATGCGCAGGCCGCCGAACGCACCATGGAACGCCATCTGCTGAGCCAGGGCCAGGCACTGGCCGCCTATGTGGCGGCGGGCGGGCTGTTGAACGTGCCGGCGCCGTTGCCGACCGAAGGCGGCGGCTGAGCGCACAGGGTTGCCGGCCAGCGGCCGGCACTACCAGGACGTGACCTTGGCCGGCACCCTGGGACGTCTCATCAATCGCCGCCACCGCAGCTGCCGCCGTCACCCCCACCACCATCACTGCTGCAGTCGGAACTGCTGTGGCTGTGATGGCTGTGGTTGTCACCGGAATAGCCACCTGAGCTGTCGTAGCTTGCGCCGCCATCCGCCCGGCTGCCCGAGCCATCGGCCGTGGCTACTGCCATGCACAGGATCGCGCCGACCAGCGGCAGCAGCCAGACCAGCAGCAACTGCACCGTCCGGCCGCCCGCCGTCAGGCCGTCACGCTGCGCGATCACCACGGTGGCCACCACGTTCAGGCCCAGCACCAGCAGGACCAGCAGAAGGGCAACGATCAGCATTCGGCGGCTCCGTGCCTGGACTGGGGGCATTATGGCCTGCCACCCCGGCAATGGCCCTGCCTGTCATGAAGATGGGACAATGTAGGGCGCGCCGGCCTGCCCGCAAGGCCGCCGGCCCCCCTGCACCACACGGAAGAAGAAGAACAACAACATGCTGAAAGTCATTTTCGATACCGACCCGGGCGTCGACGACGCCCTGGCCCTGCTGTACCTGCACAAGCACCCGCAGATCGACCTGATCGGCGTCACCACCACCTTCGGCAACGCCTCGGTGGAGTCGACCACGCACAATGCGCTGTACCTGAAGCAGGCCTGGGGCTTTGCCGCCCCGGTCGCGCGCGGTGCCGGTGGCCCGCTGCAGCCCGAAGCTACCCCGGAAGCCTGGCCGGTGCACATCCACGGCCACAACGGCCTGGGCAACCACCCGGTGCCGGCCAGCCTGGACGTGGCCGTCGATGCGCGCCCGGCGGCCCAGCTGATCATCGATCTGGTCCGCGCCCATCCGGGCGAAGTGACCCTGGTCGCGGTCGGCCGCATGACCAACCTGGCCCTTGCCCTGCAGCAGGCTCCGGACATCGCCGGCCTGGTGCGCGGCGTGGTGCTGATGGGCGGCGCCTTCCACGTCAACGGCAACATCACCCCGGCCGCCGAGGCCAACATCTGGGGCGACGCCGAAGCAGCCGACATTGTGTTCACCGCGCAGTGGCCGGTCACGGCGATCGGGCTGGATGTCACCACCCGCGTGGAAATGAACCGCGACGGCCTGGACAAGCTGGCCGCCATCGGCGGTGCCGACGCCGAGCTGGTCCGTGCGCTGTCGCAGGACTACGTCGACTTCTACCTGCAGGCCGGCCACAAGGGCATGGTCGTGCATGACTGCTGCGCCTGCATCGCGCTGACCCGCCCGGAGCTGTTCCAGTTCGAACGTGCCAGCGTGCGCGTGGCCACCGATGGCGTTGCCCGCGGCATGACCATTCCCAAGCCGGAAGGCATGGGCTTTGGTCCCAGCGTGTGGGACGGCCATGTACTGCAGTCGATTGCCATCGGCGTGGATGCGGCCGCCGTACTGGCCGACATCGAGCAGACCCTGAAGGTCTGATCGGCTAGCGCTTGGCCCTGCCCGGGACCGTCTCGGGCAGGGTCCACAGCACTGGCAACACCAGCACCGCCACCAGCGCGATCATCGCGCCCGGCGCGGCCGCCCAGCCGCTGCGCTCCACCCACCATTGCGCCAGCCAGGGTGTTGCTCCGCCGAAGAATGCGGTGGCCATGGTCACCCCCAGTGCCAGCCCGCTGACCCGGCCCTCGCCCGGGAACTGCTCGGCCGTAGCCGGGGCCGCCACCGCGCTCACACCACCGGCTACACAGGCCAGCAGCACCGCCGCCAGCGCGATGCCCAGCGCCGTCGCCTGTGCCATCCACGCGAACAGGGACAGTGGCAGCAGCGCCGCCAGCAGGGTCAGACCCAGCAGCATCGGGCGTCGCCCGACGCGGTCGGACAATGCGCCACACAACGGCGTGATCGCGATGACCGCGACTGCCGCAATCGTCGACAGCCATAATGCATCGCCCTCGTCGTGACCCTGTGCATGCAGGAACGCCGGCACATAGGTGATGCCCACGTAGTAGGTGATCGAGCCCAGCGCCGAGATCGCAAAGGTGCGTGCCACCGCCAGTGGGTGGTTACGCAATACGTGGCGAAGCGGCGTAGCCGGAATACTGCCCTCGCTACGCTGGCGCTCGAACTCCAGCGATTCGTGCATGCCCGAGCGCGCGACCAGGATCACAACCGCCAACGCCGCGCCGACGAAGAAGGGAATGCGCCAGCCCCAGCTGTCCAGCTGCGCGGTGGGCAGCAGCGCAACCGTAAGCGCGGAGATCGCCACTGCCAGCAGCGCCCCCACTTCACTGGCCGCCGAAGCGAGCGAGGTCACCAGCCCGCGTCGCCGCACCGGCGCACTTTCCAGCAGGTACGCCACCACGCCGGTGTATTCGCCGCCTACCGAGAACGCCATCACGCAGCGCAGCACCAGCAGCAGCACGCCCGCCGTGGTACCTGCCGTGGCAGCGGTCGGCAACAGTGCGGTGGCCAGCATCGCCGCTGCCATCAAGGCCATCGACGCCAGCAGCATCCAGCGCCGGCCCAGCCGGTCACCCAGGTGGCCGAAGCACAGCGCACCCAGTGGACGCATCAGATAGGACACCGCGAACCCGGCCAGGGTCACCAGCATCGCCTCCTTGCCGCCGCCGAAGAACACCCGCGACAGCACCGTGGCGAAGTACAGATACAAGGTGAAGTCGTACCACTCCACCACCGTGGACAGGCCGGCCACCCACATCGAGCGCTGCCGCGCGGCAGTCATTGCGTGTTCGCCTTCAACAGCCTCGATCCCGATTGTGCAGGTTCGAGGAGGATGTCATGGCCGGGGTGAAATACCGGTCATCGGCTGTCCGTCGCCTGCATGTACTGGGTTTCATGGCCGGTGAATCGCTCACCGTCAAAGCCGAAGCAGAAGCGACCTTCCTCGAACACACGGTAGACCAGCAACGCGCCGTCGAGGCAGAACTGCGGCTGGTCCACGCCCGTTTCCAGTGTCCCGTAGCCGGTGGCATCTCCGCCTCTCCCTGCTGGTCCGGTGAAGGCATCGAACGGCAGTGGCGTCACCCTGCCCGTGCGGGTATCGACCAGCACCAGCGTGCGCTGGAAGTACTCGGGACGATCATCGACCTGCACCAGCAGATAGTGCTGGTTGAAATTGGGTTTCTGGTGCTGGAGCGCATCTTCGATGGCTGCGCGGTGCCGCGCATCGCAGAAGTCGACCGGGCTGTAGCGGTAGCTGCAGCCGTCGTGGTCGTAGGGCAGGTTCATGCCCGAGTAGCTGACGCCTGCCTGGCTGCCCACATCGCCCCCCGGCTCGGGCGTGCTGCACAGCAGCCACGAACGCTGCGCATCCTCGGGATCGGCCATCAGCTTCGGCTCGCGACCCGCTTCGTAAGGCGCACCACCCGGGAAAGCCTGTCCGAAGCGTTCGCGGACGATCGGACGCGCCTTCTCCAACGGCAGACCGATCTTCGCACCACGGAACGAAACGAAGGTCATCGTCGGCAGGATCACCTCCTCCACCGGCAGTCCCTTCCACTGCCCCTGCACGCAGAACGTGGCGATCTCGTTCTCCTCGTCCTTCTTGCAGGGTCGTGGCGCATTCGCGGCCAGCCAGGGGTGGGCCGGGCGGTCGGTTTGCTGATCGATGTACCAGCCGTCCAGCGCACAGGTCGGCAGGGCATCCAGCAGCGGGGAGAGATCAGTGGCGGCCGCTGGCGCGACAACCGGCGTGTCTGCACTCGGCGCCTCATCCGATGCGTCAGGCGTGCGCTGGCAGGCCACCGGCAGCAATGCGGCGATCAGCAGCACAGCGTGTCGTCGGCGCCCGGTTGAAGGATGCGTTCCCTGCATTGCGTCTTTCCTGGTTTCAGGACCCAGTGCACATGATCGCCGATCCGCGGCCGACTGGGATGCTGGGTGCGGCGCGACCTCCACGCATGGCGTGGAGCTACTGGGAGTGCCTGCTTCCCGCCCGGTAAGCAGCGTAGGCATCGAGGATCTTCTGCATCCGGGCCTGCTGCTTCACACCCATCGGTGCCCGTGGCACACGCTTCAGCAGCGTCTTCCACATATATCCGGAACGGAAGAAGTACGGGCGCACCTCAAGGAAGGTCAGCACGACATCCACCGTATCTGGATCGCGTTCGGCAAGTTGCTTCAGCGCGTTGGCGTAGCCACCCGGGAAAGCAAGCTGTTCATAGCGCTGGTTGTATTCCGCGCAGGCTGCCGCATGCCGCTGCATTTCTTCCGGGCCACGCCAGCGCGTGCCAGCGGCCTCGCGGATGGCTTGGCGCAGCCGATTGATCTCGTCCGCATTGGCCCGGATCAGGCGTTCCATGGGTGCGCGGCGATGGGACATGGTTCCTTCCATGTGGTCTGTCAGGGGTCAGATCCCTTTCCCGCAGGGAAAGGAATCTGACCCCACTTCAGGTCACGGGGCGCGGCGCAGGGTGATCAAGGTGATCTCAGACGGCACACCGATGCGTGCCGGAAATCCGGCCCAGAGGCCAGCACCATTGCTCACGTACAGTGTCATGCCATCCACCTCGTAACGCCCGGACACATAACCGCCATTGGCGCGCTTCACCAGCTGGTCCATGCCAATGATCTGGCCGCCATGTGTATGCCCGGACAGCTGCAGCTTCACCCCGCGTGCGGCAGCCTCGCGCGCATTGCGCGGGCGATGGTCGAGCAGGATCACCGGCGCGCCCGGATCAGCACCGGCAAGCGCGGCCTCCAGATCCGGCAGAGGCAGGCCATAGCGCGCCGCCACCGGGTCGGTGACGCCGGCAATGGTCAGCGCCGCATCGCCCCGTCGTACCTGCAGGTGGCTGTTCTCCAGCACCTGCATGTGCAGCGCGCGAAACGCCTGCATCCACTCCTGGTACTGCGCGTAGTACTCGTGGTTGCCGGTGATGGCGATGACACCATCCGGTGCATGCAGGTCGGCCAGTGGCCGCGCGTCGTCGCGGCGGGCCTCGACGCTGCCATCGATCAGATCGCCGGTAATCACGATCAGGTCCGGCTTCAGCGCATTGCTCTCCTCCACCACCCTGCGCACCCAGTCGCCGGTCAGCAGGCGACTGGCATGGATGTCGGTCAGCTGCAGCACGCGATACCCGTCGAACCCGGCCGGCAACCCGGCGATGCTCACCTCGATCTGCCGGGGCTTGGGCACCGCCATTCCCTGGCTGACGCCATAGGCGCTGACCAGCAGCGCCAGTACACCCGCCACCGGGCGCAGCTTCGGCGCGCGCAACGCCGATACAGCACGTGGCCTGCGCAGGATGCGCGACACCAGCAGGCCCACGTCCAGCACCAGCAGGACCAGCGCCAGCAGCAGTACGGCAGTCGAACCCGTGGCCAACGAGGCGATGGCCAGCTTCGGGATTTCCGGCGACGCCATCGAGCCCCAGAAGGCGGCCACGATGCGCAGTTGCACGGCCACGGCCACCAGCAGCAGCGACAGCACGACCTTCATCCAGATGGGCATGCGCAGTGGCCAGAACAGGCGCCAGGCCACATACAGGCCCATCAACAAACCGATCGTACTCAGCACTGCAACCATCCGGGAAGGAAAACGGGCCCGCCATGGTGACGGTTGCCGGCAGTGTTGTGTAGAGCCGAGCCCGTACCCGGCTGCTCAGGAGGCAGTCGAGCATGGCTCGACTCTACAACAAGGCGTTGGTCAAGCCAGTCCGTCGATGCGTTCCACCCGCAGGCGCGTGATGCGGCGCTTCTCCATCGCCAGCACGGTGACACGTACACTGGTCACCTCCACCGCATCGCCGACGTCCGGCAGGCGGCCCAGCTGTTCCAGCACCAGCCCGGAGATGGTCATGTAGTCGGCACTGCGCGGCAGCGACACACCGGCCAGGCGCTGCAGATCGTCCAGGGTCAGCGCACCATCGGCCTCCCAGCAATCTTCGCCCTGCGCGACCACGCCATAGCGCTCGTCCTGGGTGTCGACCAGGTCACCGGCAATGGCCGCCAGCAGGTCGTTGGCGGTCACCAGGCCTTCCACGCTGCCGTACTCGTCCACCGCCACCGCCAGCGGTACCGGGTGCTGGCGGATCAGTTCCAGCGCCTGCAATGCGCTGGCACTCGACAGCACGTACTGCGGCTCGCGCAGGTTGGCTTCCAGCTGCAGCGGCCTGCCCTGCAGCAGGTCGGCCAGCAGGTCGCGGCTCTGTACCACGCCGCGCAGGCTGTCCAGATCGCCATCGCCCACCAGCAAGCGAGTGTGCGGCGACGCCACCAGGCGTGCCACCACATCCTCCGGCCCACGCGCCATGTCGATCCACTGCACGTCGGCACGCACGGTCATCACGCTCGACACCGGGCGATCGGCCAGGCCCAGCACGCTGCGGATCATCTCGTGCTCGGCCGGCTGCAGGCGCTCTTCGGCGTCCACCTGCTCGCTGGCTTCTTCGTCGTGATGACCATTGGCCGGGCGCGCGCCGAGCATGCGCAGCACGGCGTCGGCGGTGCGCTGACGGAACGGCTGGCGGCGCTCGTTGCGCTCACGGTTGAAACGCACCCACTGGTTGAAGGCTTCGACCAGGATCGAGAAGGCGATGGCCGCGTACAGATAGCCCTTCGGAATCTTGTAGCCCAGGCCTTCGGCCACCAGGCTGAAACCGATCATCAGCAGGAAGCCCAGGCACAGCACCACCACCGTGGGATGCTTGTTGACGAAGCGGGTCAGCGGCTTGCTGGCCACCAGCATCAGCACCATCGCGATGGTCACCGCGGCATACATCACGCCCAGGTTGTCGACCATGCCCACTGCGGTGATCACCGAGTCCAGCGAGAACACCGCGTCGAGCACCACAATCTGAGCCACCACCATCGCGAAGCTGGCGTAGACCTTCTTGCCATCTTCGTGGTGTTCGCGGCCCTCCAGGCGCTCGTGCAGTTCCATCGTGCCCTTGAACAACAGGAACAAGCCACCGCCCAGCAGGATCAGGTCACGCCCGGAGAAGCTGTGGTCGAACAGCGTGAGCAGCGGCTCGGTCAACTTCATGATCCATGCCAGCGCGGCCAGCAGCACCAGCCGCATCAGCAGCGCCAGCGCCAGGCCGATCACCCGCGCGCGGTCACGCTGGTGCGGCGGTAGTTTGTCGGCAAGGATCGCGATGAACACCAGGTTGTCGATGCCGAGAACGATCTCCAGCACGACCAGGGTTGCAAGGCCCATCCATATCGAGGGGTCAGCCAACCATTCCATTTCAGGTCCGTTTCGTCAGTAGGTAAGGGAAAAGGGGAAACACTCAGTCAGCCTCCTGCGCCTGCGCCGGGTCATGCCCGAGCAGGTCACCGGGCGTGCACTGCAGCTCACGGCAGATCGCATCAAGTGTGGAAAAGCGGATGGCGCGCGCCTTGCCGGTTTTGAGGATCGACAGGTTGGCCAGGGTGATGTCGATGCGCCCGGCCAGCTCGGACAGGGTCATTCCCCGCTGCTGCAGCATGCGGTCCAGGGTGATGACAATCGCCATCAGATGACACCGTCGAGGTCATCGCGCATCGCCGCACCCACGGCAAACACGCGTGCCAGCACGAACAGCATCAGCACCGCGACCAGGCCGGTGATCGACATGCCGCCACCGACTTCCATCCAGGTGAAGTCCGGGCCCATCCATGCGGCGTAGGCGCCGATCAGGATCGACAGCAGTTCCATCGCCAGCATCAACCACGCCATGCGCTGCAGGCGCTGCGCATTGGCATGGGTGAACGGCCGCTCGCGTGCCGCCGATGCCAGCAGCCGCAGCAGGTGGCGCAGGAACACCAGGCACAGCACCAGCAGCGCGACGATCGCGCCCAGGCCCAGGCAGAAATGCAGGAACAGGTCATTGCCATGCGCGGCGGCGGCATTGGCGTCGTGGACGCTGTCGAGCAGCCAGCGACGGTCGTGGGCGACCAGCGGCACGGCCAGCAGTGCGGCCAGGATGCCCAGCCAGCACATCGCCCGGACGGCCTGTACGGCGGCCTGGGCCAGGGTGAACAAGCCTCGCGCGGGTCTGGCGCGGGCGGGACGAGCGGTCAAGCGGCCTCCGGTGTTGGGGTGGCTTCGCCGCCCCGGGGTGGATTTATCGATAAACGATATACCACATCCCCGGTGAAAAACTGAATCGCGAGCGTGGCCCCTGCATCGGCCGCCGCGCCAGGCCCGGCGCTAGCGTCCGGGCGCAGCCTGTTCCAGCATCGCCTCGCCCGGGGTCGCCGACGCCATCGCCTGCACGCCGGCCTCCGGTGCCTGCCGCGTGACCAGGCGGAAACGGACCTGCAGCCTGCTCTGGCCGGGCGCGGCCCAGCCGTACTGGATGGCGACCTGATCGGCCGAAAGCGGCCCGCGCCCCGGCAGCGAACGTGCCTGCAACGGCTTCGGTGCGGCCAGCATCAACCGTGCGAAGCCCTTCTGCACCACCGCCACATCGGCCTTCTCCGCATACACCGTGCAGGTGCCATCGTCGGCCCAGCTCACCGCATAGCGGCCACTGGCCAGCGGCACCATCCAGGCCACGCCTGGCTGGCCCTGCAGCAGCGTGGCCGCTTCGGCAGGCTGCAACGGCGACAGTCCATTGGATTCCATCAACGACTGCAGCCGCGCCGGGGCACCGATGTGCTGCATGCAGGCGGTATCGAACAGTTCGCTGAAGGGGTCCTGCGCGGAGGCATTGTCCTTGGCCGCTCGCGCGGGCTGCGCCACAGCCAGGGTGGGCAGCAGGGCCAGGACCAGCCAGAACGCAGCGCGCATCGAAACTCCAAAGACGGAAAGCAGCGGGGAGGATGGCAAAGGGCATGCGGGCCGTGCAACTGGCCGACGCTTGACAGCCGGCTGCAGCGGGAGGACTATCAATTAACGAATTAGTTAATTAGCTCGCCATGGACCGCATCTTCGAAGCCCTTGCCTCCACCGCGCGCCGGCAGATCCTGGCCTACCTCAGCGCCGGTGAGCTCAGCGCGGGTGAACTGGCCGAGCGCTTCGATTTCAGCAAGCCCGCGCTGTCCAGCCATCTGCGCATCCTTGAGGAAGCCGGGCTGATCGAACGCGAGAAGCGTGGCCAGTTCGTGTACTTCCGGCAGGTGCCGGACCGCCTGGCCAATACGCTGTTCTCCTGGGCCGCTGAAGTCTGTCCGGTCGGTGGCCCGCTCAAGCGCGAAGCCCGCGCCCGCCGCAAGTCCCCTGCCCGCTGAGCATCCCTGCCAAGGAGCGCGACCATGCCTGGACCGACCCGCGACCGCCGTTCGTTTCCAGCCGTCCAGCTTCCCGCCCGGGAAGGAGCCAGCCCGACCGAAGTCACGCTGATCGCGCAATTGGGCATCGGTGCCGGTGATGCACTGATCATCGACGCCAACCAGCGCCAGCGCCACCATCCGGCCTTCATCGATGCGCTGGATGAGCCCTCGGCACGGCTGGGCGGCATGCATCTGCAGCAGGGTGATCCGTCCTCGCTGTACAGTTTCTCTGTTGGTGCCGGTGGCCATCCGTTCCATCGCCATGCCGGTCCACGCATGTTCACGGCCGTCGCCGGCAGCGCCGGCGCCGAGCTGCGCTTCGCCAGCGTTTCCGACGCGGAGCTGGCGAGCGATCCCGGCGTCTTCGCGCGCACGCTGCGGCGCGTCCGCATCCCGCCGGACTGCCTGTTCACCGTGCGCTTCGGTGGCGGCACCTGGCACCAGTTCGCATCGAACCACCGCAACCATCCGGCGCTGTTCGCGCTGTCGTGCCACAGCAATGAACTGGCCGGTGCGATGAGCGAGCACACCCGTGCGCAGGTACAGCGCAATGCCGCCGACATTCCCAGCCTCACTGACGTACTGCCGGAAGCCTGCTGGCCGACGGCAGCCGCTCTGGCGGCCACGCCGCTGATGCAGCTGTCACTGCAGGCTGCGCCCCCCAGCCTGCGTGCCCGGCTGTGTGCGCGCACCCGTGCATGGTTCGGCCCGCTGCGGCGGATCACATTGCAACCGCTGCGTGGGTTTGTCGAACGCGCTACGCCGGCCTATCCCATCCAGTCGCAGGCGCCACACAGCGACGGCCTGCTGGCCGCTGCGCTGCCGCTCAGCCACTACCAGGACCTGACCACGCTGCAGCTGGACAGCACACAGCTGCGGCAGCGTTCCGCGTCGGCACTGCTGGCCGAGGTACTGGAAGGCTTCCTGCGCAATCCTCCCAGCGGCGTGGACCGGTTGATGGCGCTGCGCAACCGCCTGGTTGCGCCGCTGCGGCTGCGCACCTCACCGCTGGGCTGCCCGGTATCGTCGCTGCTGTCCAATGACCGCAGCCGGTTGTTTGCTGACCGTTATCCAGTGCTGGATTCGCGGGTCGATGCAGATGACCACTGCGCGGAAGTCCTGCTCGGTGCCGACGACCGCCATCTGCGTTTCCGCAGCAGCGTGCGGGTGCAGCTGCGTGCGGATGGTGGCGTCGAGATCAGTCTCGGTTCGCGCGTGCAGACCCACAATGCGTTCGGTCGCATCTACATGGCGCTGATCGACAGCACGCATCGCCACTACGTCGCACCGGCACTGCTGCGGCGTGCGGCCGAACACGCACTTGCACCGGAACTGGACGGCATCGGTGACTGGGCGGGACACCCCGCGCCCAGGTAATGCCAGACAACCAGCAGCCGGTACCCTCTTGGCAGCATCACCTCACAGATGCTGCCTGAAGAACGGGATCACCGCCGCCAGCGCCTGCGCCACCGGCTCCGGCTTGTCGTACAGATCGTAGTGCGACCAGCCTTCGATCATCGCAACCTGCTTGTGCCTGGACGCTGCGCGGCCATGGATCTCCAGGCCATCACGGTAGGCACCGAAGCCGCCCGGCTTGTCGCCGATCACCACCAGCAGCGGCTGGGTCAGCAGTACCTCGGCCAGGTGGAACGCATCCCAACCGATCGCCGCAGCGCGGTGCGAGAACAGCGCACGCGAGGCACCGTTGGGCTTCTGGCCACGCGCAGTGCGGTAGTACTCGGTGGCTTCCAGCACATCGATATCGGTGATGCCGGCCGCACGCCCCTCCTCCACCGACATCGGCAGGAACATGTCCACGCGTGCCTCGCCGCCACGCATTTCCGCAGTGCGCTGGGTGGCAATCGCCTCCAGCGTGCCAATGGGATCGAAGCCACCGAAGGCTTCACGGCTGAGGCGGCCGAAGTTGACCCCGGTGATGCTGGTGATGGCCTTGATGCGGCGTTCGGTCATGCTGGCGTTGATCGCGTAACCGCCTCCGCCACAGATGCCAAGCACGCCGATGCGTCCGGCATCCACATACGGCAAGGTGACCAGGTAGTCGACCACGTGGCGAACATCCTCCACCCGCTGTGTCGGGTCTTCGATCCAGCGCGGTTCGCCACCACTGGCGCCCTGGAAGCTGGCGTCGAAGGCAATGACCACGAAGCCCTCGCGGGCCAGGGCCTCGCCATAGACATTGCCCGAGGTCTGCTCCTTGCAGCTGCCGATCGGGTGCATGCTGATGATGGCCGGGTAACTGCGCTGGCGGTCAAAACCCGGCGGGAAATACAGGTCGGCGGCAATCTGCCAGGCCATGTCCGGATTCTGGATGCTGACGGTTTCCATGGGCGTTTCCTCTGTGGGGCGAAGGGGCGACCGGGGTGTCGCCGTTGCCAACACGATAGGCCTGGTATTGGACTCGAAAAAGCCGACAATGCTGACCACAGTAGTAAGCTGGAGTTACCAGTCCGCGACGGCCCGCCGATGAATCCATCTACCCCATTCAGCCCCGCCCTGCTGCCGCATCTGGCCGGCTTCGCCCACATTGCCCACCACCGCAGCTTCACCAAGGCAGCCGACGAGATGGGCATCTCGCGTCCGGCGCTGTCGCAGAACCTGAAGACGCTGGAGAGGCAGCTGGGCGTGCGTCTGCTGCACCGGACCACCCGTGAGATGTCGCTGACCGAGGAAGGACAGCGCCTGTTCGACGCACTACGGCCGTCGCTGGGCACCATCGAAGCCGCGGTACGCGGCCTGCGCGCCAACCACGATGCACCGTCGGGCCTGCTGCGCATCAACACCGCGCGCCTGACCGCCAAGACCCTGATCGAACCGCACCTGCCGGAATTCTTCGCGCGCTTTCCCGAGCTGCGCATCGAACTGGTGATGGATGATGGCCTGTCCAGCATCGTCGCCGACGGCTGCGACGCCGGCATCCGCCTCGGTGAACGCCTGGCCGAGGGCATGATCGCGGTTCCGGTCACGCCGATGCTGGAAATGGTGGTCGCCGCCTCGCCCCACTACCTGGCCCGGCATGGCACGCCAACAACGCCGGCCGAACTGGCCTCGCACGAATGCCTGGGCTACCGACAGACCGGCAGCGGCAACATCTATGCCTGGGAGTTCAGCACGCCCGGCCAACCCGGCCATGACTTTGAGGTGGAACCACGCGGTCGCTATGTCAGCAACGACGACGAAGGGATGATCCGGGCGGCGCTGCAGGGACTGGGCGTGATGCAGCACATCGACCTCTCCTTGCAGCCGATGCTGGCCGATGGACGCCTGGTCCGCTTGATGCCGGAGTGGTCCACGCCGTTCCCCGGCTTCTACCTGTATGTGCCTTCGCGCGAGCAGATGCCACCTCGCGTGCGTGCACTGATGGAGTTCCTGATCGAGAAGCGCGAAGGCGTCGCCAAGGCGCTCGGCCGCACGGTGCAGGCCCCCGCCACCCGCGGCTAGGCCTCAACGCGGGTAGCGGTACACCAGATCATCCGCATCGCTGCGCACGGCCTGCGCATCGAGCACGCCGCCCAGCCGCTGCGCAACGGCCTGTGATGCCATATTGTCCGGCGCCATGTAGCTGACCAGGGTCGGCAGCTGCGCCACCACGAAGGCCCAGTCGCGCAGCGCGCCGGCCGCCTCGGTGGCGAACCCCTGCCCCTCATGGCCGTCGTACAGCAGCCAGCCCAGTTCCTTTTCCGGGAACAACGGACCGTGGTTGATACCGACCTGGCCGATGCAGGCACCACTGTCGCCGCGCTCGATCATCAGCGCACCGTGGCCGAACAGCTGCCAGCTGGCCAGGTCGTGGCAGAACTGCCCCCACGCGGCGACCTCACCAAACGGACCGCCCATGCCGCACGCACGCGGCGACGCCAGGAATGCGGCGTAGACCTCGAAGTCATCGAGCCGTTGCGGGCGCAGCCGCAAGCGTTCGGTGTAAAGCGTGGGAATCTCGAGCATGCCGTCGCGCGACCTCAATACACCGCCAGATGGCCACAACCGCGGCGCTGTGGCTGCCCTTCCATCGTCACCTGTACGCTGGCCAGGGTGTCGACGCCTTCGGCAGTGCGGCACGACTCGCGCTTGATCTCGACGACAGCCGGCTGCCTGCCAAGTTCACCGTTGAGCACGATCAGCGAGCTGGGCGCATCCGCCGGCTGCCCCAGATAGCGCAGCGTGCCCTTGTGGATGCGGCCGTCAACGCTGAGGCTGGCATCGTGGTTGCCCTTGCCGGTGGAGGCGATCTCGATGCTCCAACCCGCGCCGCCGCCGGTGAAGGCCGGCACCGGGCTCAGGTCGGCGGCGATGGAGGGATGGCGCGGCGCATCCGCAGCGGTCTGCGAAGCGGTGGAGGTACAGCCGGCCAACAACCCGGCCAGCAGCACTGCGGCGACAACGGGGCGAGCGGTCATGATGGCTCCTTCCAAGCGATCGGAGGGCCAGTCTAGGCGGCACTGCGTGCGCCAGCGATGAACGTGGCGTTTCAGCGCGGAACGCGCCCGCCACCGGCCACCCGCACGCGATCACGGCCCTGCGCCTTGGCCTGGTACATGGCGGCATCGGCGGCACGCAGCAGCGTGCGCCAGCCCAGTGCATCGGTACCTCCCTGGGCCACGCCGAAACTGGCGGTCACCCGCAGTTCGATGCCACCCGCGATTACGATGTCCAACTGCTGCAGCGCCAGGCGCAGCGACTCCGCCAGGCGGCGGCCACCCGCGAGATCACCGTCGGCCAACAGCACCAGGAATTCCTCGCCACCGTAGCGGGCAATGCTGTCACTGCGGCGCAGGTGGCGCTGCAGCAGCTGTGCCACCTGCTCCAGCACCTGGTCACCGGCATCGTGGCCATGGCCATCGTTGATCGCCTTGAAGCGGTCGACGTCCAGCAGGATCACCACCGCACTGGCCTCGCCCTCGGCATGCCGCTGCTGCACCACTTCCTCCAGCGCGCGTCGGTTCAGCAGGCCGGTCAGTTCGTCGGTACCGGCCAGCTGGCGCAGCTCGCTGGTCAACGCCAAGCGTTCCCGCGACTTCTCGCGCAGCACTTCGATGGCATCGAACAGGCGCTGCATTTCCGCCAGCGGATGGGTGACGTGCTGCTCCGGGCCGGGTGCATCGGAGGCGATCTGGATCACCTGCCGCTGCGCCAGCAGCAACGGCCGCAGGATCTGCAGATGGGCAATGCGCAGGGCCACGCCAAGCACCACCAGCGTGCCCAGCGCAGTCGCCACCAACACTGCCAGCCGTGTCGCCTCACGGTTGCGGGTGCGCTCGAAACGGGCGATGGACACGCTCAGGTAGCCATCACGCAGCGCTTCCAGTGACTGCAGCGTCGGCACGTAGCGCGCGGTGAACTCGGCCGCGGTCCATGGTGGCGGCACGCCGCGGCGACCGTCCTCGATCAGCTGCTCGATCATCGGCAGCGACTCGCCAAAGAACTGCCGACGGGCCATGTCCCAGTGCCAGGACAGCTCCGGGTCACTGCGGAACACCGACTGGTGGCTGCCGGCCAGCCGCCACAGTTCCAGCAGGCGGCCCTCGGTCTGCAGTGCAGCGCGTACCTGCTCGTCGCGCCAGGCGCCCGGCACCGCGACCGGCGCCATCACGTTGGACGCCAGGCGGCCGCCATGCTCGCGCAGATCGATCAGCACCTGGCCCTGCATCGCCGGAATGGCTGCCTCACGGTCGACGCTGACCAGCAGATTGATCTGCGCCGAGGTCAGCAGATGCAGCCGGTCGACGACTGCGAACATGCTGTTGATCGCCCGCTCCACTTCCTCCACCCGGCGCGCCTCCTGCGGCTGCGCGGTGACGCGGTCGACCGCCGCACGCGCCGATTTCAGCCGACGCTGCGCATCGGCCAGCAGGCCCTGCTCGTCCACCACACCGGGAGCGGCCCTGAACACGCTGTCCAGCTGCTGCATCGAGATATCCACCCGCCTGCGCGCCATCGCCAGCTGCGCAGCCAGCCGCGCGTGTTCGGCGGCATCGGCCGGGTCGGCGCCGAGCAGGCTGTTGGCCGGGCCGCGTTCGGCGGAGACCAGGTTGGCCAGGTCGAAGGTCTGCCGCAGCTGGCGCAGGCTGACCAGGTTGTCTTCGGCGGCGCTGTAGCGCAGCGTGCCCTGGACCAGCGCGATGGCCATCAACGGCAGCGTACAGACCACGAACAACCCCGCCAGGATCCAGACCCAGGTCCGCAACCCGATGGGCGATGCCTTGCCGGCCATGCAAATTTCCCCTGAAGTGCGGATCACTGTAGCCGCCGGTCCCGGCAGCGCCAAGCCAGTGCCGCGCGAACCGTGACCACGGGTATACCGCAGCTACCGCGAACGCGCCGGCAAGGTCTTACCAAGCGCCTGGGCGGGCCGAATGCGTCACACCCTGCCGTACTAGATCCAGCGCTGGTCGACCAGTTCGCGCTTCACATAGGCGTAGAACACCGGCGCGGCGACCAGGCCCGGCAGGCCGAACGCCGCTTCCATCACCAGCATCGCCAGCAGCAGCTCCCAGGCACGGGCCTGGATTTCGCCGCCAACGATGCGCGCATTGAGGAAGTACTCCAGCTTGTGGATCACGATCAGGTACAGCAGCGCGGCCACGGCCACGTAGAACGAAACCGACAGCGCGACGATGGTGATGATGGTGTTGGAGATGATGTTGCCCACCACCGGCAGCAGGCCGGCGATGAAGGTGATCAGCACCAGGGTCTTGGACAGTGGCAGGTGCACGCCGAACAACGGCAGTACGCCCAGCAGGAAGATGGCGGTGAACACGGTATTGAGCAGCGAGATCTTCACCTGCGCGAACACCACCTGGCGGAACGCGGTGGCCAGGCGGCTGGTGCGGCCGATCAGCTCCTGCGCCAGCGGGCCCATCTTCGGCAGCGGCAGTTCGTCGTACAACGCAATCATCGCGCCCAGCACCATACCGATCAGTACGCGTACACCCACCTGCACCACCGAGGTACCGGCCACGCCCAGCTGGCGCTGATGTTCGGCGGCCCAGTCGTTCAGCGCCGTGCGCAGTGCCGGCATGTCCTCGGGGATGTACGGCTGCAGCAGCGCCGGCACCTGGTGCCGCGACGAATTGAGGATCTCCATCAGCCGTGCCAGCAGCGCGTCCGGCCCACCGGTCTCGTTGCGGAAAAATGACGCCACGCCGATTCCGGCCAGCACCAGCGCGCTGATGATCACCGCTGACAGCACGATCACCGCGATGGCCCGCGCCCGACCTGGCGGCAGCTTGCCCTCCACGGTGGAGGCCAGCAGGTGGGTCAGCTGGAACACCAGCAGACCCGACAGCAGGGTCACCACCAGGCCCAGCTTCAACGCCAGCCACATGCCCAGCAGCATCATCAGCCAGGCCGCGATCCTCGGGACGGGGGGCTTGGGCTGGGCAACAAGGGCGTCTTGCATCAGGGCAGGTCCGGGCGGGGTGGCCCATGGTAGAGGATTGCCGTGGCGATGCCGCGTGCAGGATGAATGGCCGTTACGCCACGATTGCACAGGCCGCCGCCCCGCTCCCGGCAGGCTTCCTCGACTCAGGCGCGATCCAGCGCCAGATAACGACCGGTACGCACGATCTCCTCGCGCTCGCTGAAGCTGGCCAGCGCATTGGCGACACGCCCGCTGTCACCGGTCGCTGCAATCTCCTGCAGGGTGCGCTGCATGGCCCGGATCGCAGCCCGTTGCAGGTCCGAGGGAATGATCACCAGCCGGTAATCGAGTTCGGCAAGCCGCTGCACCGGCACCAGCGGCGTCTTGCCGCTGTGGAACATGTTGATCAGCTTCGGCCCGGGAACACGCTGCGAAATCACCTCGATCTGCTCCAGCGTTTCCGGGGCCTCGACGAAGATCATGTCCGCGCCCGCCTCCACATACGCACGCGCGCGTTCGATCGCCGCATCCAGGCCCTCGCAGGCGATGGCGTCGGTACGCGCGATGATCATCAGCTCCGGATCGATCCGCGACTGGCAGGCGACGCGGATCTTCGTGCACATCTCGCCCGCGTCAACCAGCGTCTTGTCATCCAGGTGACCACAGCGCTTGGGGAAGGCCTGGTCCTCGATATGCAGGGCGGCAACCCCTGCCCTTTCCAACGCGCGCACCGTGCGTTCAACATTCGCGGTGCCGCCGAAGCCGGTGTCAGCGTCGGCGATCACCGGCAGATCGCAGGCATCGACGATCCGTTCAACCTGCACAAGCACTTCGCTGAGACCGAGCAGGCCGATGTCCGGTACGCCGGCCGAACGTGCGATGGCCCCGCCGCTGGCATATACCGCATCGAAGCCGGCCAGCTCCACCAGGCGTGCCGACAAGCCATCGAATACGCCCGGTGCTATCACGCTGCCCTGCCGAAGCAGATCGCGCAGCCGACGTGTCTTCTTCATGTGGTCTCCCTTGTAGTTGGACATCTGCCGTGGGATACCGATGATGTTGCCGCCACCGGCGACCGTCCAATACCGTGTTCGTACAGCACCAGAACGCCTGAGGTTCCAATGGAACTGCGCCACCTGCGCTACTTCGTCATGACCGCCCAACTGCAGAGCTTCACCAAGGCCGCCGAGGCCCTGCATATCGCCCAGCCACCGCTCGGGCAGCAGATCCGCGCGCTGGAGGAAGAGATCGGCACGCCGCTGTTCCATCGCCAGGGACGCGGCATCGTGCTCAGTGACGCGGGCCGCGTGTTCTGGGCAGCAGCCGTGGACATCCTCGCGCGCGTCGACCACGCCAAGGAGCAGGCGCTGAGCGCTGCACGCGGCGAGGTCGGCACGCTCACGCTGGGGCTGACCGAATCGGCCTCATACAACGACGCGGTGACCGCACTGCTGCGCAGGTTCCGGCAGGCGCATCCGGCGGTGCAGCTGCAACTGGTCGAAGACGGCAGTGAATCCCTGATCCGGCGCCTGGACGACGGCGAACTGGACGCGGTGATCGTGCGCCCACCGTATTCGCATCCTGGCGAGCTGGTGATCCAGCAGCTCAGCGCCGAACCACTGGTGGCGGTACTGCCGGCCGAACACCCGCTGGCCGGCCGGGCGGGCATCGCACTGACCGAGCTGCGCGATGAGCGCTTCATCCTGTTCTCGCGGAAATCCGGCTATGGCCTGAGCGCCGATGTCGTCGCTGCCTGCCGCAGCCAGGGCTTCACCCCCACCATCCAGCAGGAAGCGCCACAGGTGGCCTCGGCCATCAACCTGGCTGCAGCGGGCCTGGGCATCGCTATCGTGCCGGCCTCGATGCAGACCCTGCATCGGCCGGGCCTGGCCTTCGTCGCGCTGGAACTGGGCATGCCGATCACCGCCCTGCAGCTGGCCATGCGCGGCCAGCATCCTGCACTGGCCGCCGCGCTGCTGCGCTGTGCATGCAGCAGCGCACACCCGCCGACGGCGCCGGACGATGCCCGCAGTACAGAGCTGCGTACCCCTTGATTATTTGACTTAGGCAAGTAATTATTTGACCAAGTCAAATACATGGATCGGCCAAGGCAATGGGCACGCTTTCCGAACGCGCCGATGCAGTGCGGCGCTTCAACCGCTTCTATACCCGGCAGATCGGGGTACTACAGGAATCGCTGCTGCGCAGTGGCCTGTCGCTCACCGAAGTCCGCATCCTGTACGAACTGGCCCACCACGCACCGTTGTCGCCCTCGGACCTGTGCCGTGAGCTGGGCCTGGATGCCGGCTATGTGAGCCGGGTCACCGCCAGGTTCGAACGGCAGGGCTATCTCATCAAGGACCGCTCGGCCGAGGATGCGCGCGTGGTCGTTCTGACCCTGACGGCACTTGGGCACAGCGTGTTCGCGCCACTGGAAGAAACCTCGCGGCGGGAAATGACCGAGCTGCTGGCGACGCTGCCCGAGACGGCACAGCTGACGCTGCTTTCGGCCATGGGCCAGATCGAAAGCGTGCTGGGCGACAGGTCTCCCTCGTACCTGCTGCGGGATCCGCGGCCGGGCGACATGGGGCTGGTGGTCTCGCGGCAGTCCGCGCTGTATGCCCGCGAATTCGGCTGGAATGCGGAGTACGAAGCGCTGGTGTCGGAGATCGTTGCCAAGTACCTGCGCGAGCTGGACCCGGCGCGTGAACGCTGCTGGATCGCCGAGAAGGACGGCGACATGGTGGGCTCGGTGTTCGTGGTCAGGCAGAACGACAGCACAGCCAAGCTGCGCCTGCTCTATGTGGATGCCACCGCGCGCGGCATGGGCATCGGCGCCCGGCTGGTGGAAGAGTGCATCGCGTTTGCGGCGTCCGCCGGCTATACGCGGATGACGCTCTGGACCAACAGCGTACTGGCCGATGCCCGGCGCCTGTACGAACGCGCGGGCTTCCAGCTGGTACAGGAAGAGCCCCACCACAGCTTTGGCCACGATCTGCTCGGCCAGGTCTGGGAACGGACGCTCTGATACCCACCGCATGCGCACGGCGTGCGGTGCCGTAAATCAGTCCGCCCAGCTGGCCGTATTCTTGCCCTGGCGCTTGGCGTGATAGAGGGCCTTGTCGGCCGTGGCCAGCCAGTCTTCCACGGTGCCCTGGCCCGGCGTCGCCGCGATACCGATGCTGACACTGAACTCCACGCCCGGTGCCACCTGCCTTGCCGCTTCGAGCAGATGCAGCCGGATCCGCTCGGCCACATGCATCGCATCACGCGTCGTGCAGTCACGCAGCAGCACCACGAATTCGTCGCCACCCAACCGTGCCGGTATGTCGCCCGGGCGTGCGAACTCGCGCAAGGTGGCGGCGATCTGCCGCAACACCTCGTCCCCGGCCCGATGCCCATGTGAATCGTTGATGCGCTTGAAGTCGTCGACGTCGAGCATCAGCAGGCAGGCGAAGCCCCCCTGTCCCTGCGCCTTGTCCAGCACCTGCTGCGCGCGGAGGATCAGGAAGCCACGATTGGCCAGCTCCACCAATGGATCCATCCGGCTCAGCCGCTGCAGCTGGCGGTTCTGTGATTTGACCCGGCGTGCCAGTTGCCAGCTCAGGATGCTCAGCCCGATGCCATACACGAACAGGAACGGCACGCTCAGCACGATCGTGCGCTGCGAGGAGATGGGCTGGTAGGGAAATCCAAGCGCCCACCAGCTGAGCAGAAAGCCCAGCACCAGTGCCAGCGTCGCCCGCATCGCCAACCGCACGCCACCGGCAGCGATCTTGTCGGCGACCAGCAGCGCGGCGAACAACGCACTGGGGACCGCGCTCAGCGCCATGAAGGCGATCCAGCCACCGCCGAAGAAGGAGTCGGCCACCATGCAGCGGAACTGCACCACCGCGGGCTGGCGGGATCGGTGGGTCAGCAGCAGTGCAAGCGCCGGCCACGCCAACGCGTTGAGCAGCAACAGTACCCACGCCCAGGCGCCATCCTGGCGTTCGAGAATGATCGAAGCGATCGGGATCGCCCCCAGCCCATTGCCGACGAAGCGCATCCAGCCGATGCGCCGCGCCGCGCCGATGCCCTCGACTGCGACTTCCGTCGCGTCAATCAAGAACGGCATGGCCGACCCCCTTGAGCGATCGCACGTTCCCCCCCTGGCAGCCTGGCGGGCTGCCTGTGCCGAGTCTGACAGCTTCGCGTCAATTCCGGATCAAGGGTTGCTGGCTGCAACCGTGCCGGCCGGCGGCTGCAGGCCAACTGCTCCGCACGGCCCTCAGCCGCTGCTGGGCGCAGCCGTCGAGCCGCGCAGCATCAGGCTGAAATCCAGCGTCTGCTGCAGCGGCACATCGACCTGCTCGATGATGGCGAGCAGCAGGTTGACCGCGCGCTCACCGATCTCGCGCATGGGCTGCCGGATGGTGGTCAACGGCGGCGTCAGGTAACGCGACGATGCCAGATCGTCAAAGCCGACGATGGACAGGTCCTCCGGCACGCGGATGCCCAGATCCCGGCAGGTCGCCAGGGCACCCAGCGCCATCTGGTCGCTGAAGCAGAAGATCGCCGTCGGCGCGGCGGCCGAGGCCAGCAGCGCCTGCGCGGCCGCATGGCCGGACTGCAGGGAAAAGTCGCCCGGCACGATGCCCAGCTGGCGCAGGCGGCCGCGCGCCTTGGCGGCGGCCCGGACCCCTTCCATCCGTTGCTGGTGCAGCGGATTGTCGGGCGGCCCGCCGACCACGGCGATGCGCTCGTGTCCCAGCCCATACAGATGGTCCATCACCGCGCGCGCGGCGGCCGCGTTGTCGATGTGGACGCTGGGGATGCCCAGCGCGGGATCGAATTCGCAGCCATTGACCACCGGTGCAGCGGTGCCCCGCTGCTGGACGATCTCGCGCGCCGTCGGCGGCAGGCGGTGCCCCAGCACGATCAGCCCGTCGGCCTCGTTGCGCCGGAGCATCTGCGCGTAGCGCTCCTCGCGCTCGGGCAGATTCTGGGTATCGCCCAGCAGCACGGCGTAGCCGACCGCCTGCGCCGCGTCCTCCGCGCCCTGCAGGATCTGCGCGAAGAATGGATTGGCGATGTCCGGGACGGTGACCAGGATCTTGCCGCTGCGCTGGGTCTTCAGCGTCCGGGCGACCGTGTTGGGCACATAGCCCAGGGCAGCGGCCGCCTGTTCGATGCGCGTGCGGGTGGCCGGCAGCACCTTGTCCGGCCGCGAAAGCGCCCGCGACACCGTGCCTGCGGAGACGCCGACGTGCTTCGCGATGTCGTAGATGGTGGCCATGGGTTACGTCGTTCCTGCCGCTGTGCAGTGCACAACGGCTCTGCGGGAGGCCCATGCTAGGGTAATGCAATCGATTGCATCGAGGCGAATCCGCTTGAAAACGCTCAAGGGTCCAGCGCTGTTCCTGGCGCAGTTCATCGGTGACACACCTCCTTTTGATCGACTGGACACCTTGGCCGGATGGGCCGCAGGTCTGGGCTATTCTGGCCTACAAGTACCGTCCAGCGCGCCCCACCTGTTCGATCTGGCCGAGGCCGCGCGCAGCCAGGCGTACTGCGACGACCTCGCTGGCATGCTGGGCGGACATGGCCTGCAGATCACCGAGCTGTCCACCCATCTGCAAGGGCAGCTGGTTGCCGTCCACCCCGCCTACGACAGCCTGTTCGACGGTTTCGCGCCGGCCGACAAGCGCGGTGATCCGGCTGCACGCCAGGCCTGGGCGGTGCAGCAGCTGCTGCTGGCCGCCAAGGCCAGCCAGCGCCTGGGGCTGACCGCGCATGCCACGTTCTCCGGCGCATTGGCCTGGCCTTACTTCTATCCCTGGCCGCAGCGTCCACCGGGTCTGGTGGAAGAAGCCTTCGCCGAACTCGGCCGCCGCTGGCGCCCGATCCTGGATGCCTTCGACGCCTGCGGCGTGGACCTGTGCTTCGAGATCCATCCGGGCGAGGACCTGCACGACGGCGCGACCTTCGAGCGCTTCCTCGATGTGGTGGATCAGCACCCCCGCGCGAAGATCCTGTACGACCCCAGCCACCTGCTGCTGCAGCAGATGGACTACCTGGGTTTCATTGACCGCTATCACGATCGCATCGGCATCTTCCACGTCAAGGACGCGGAGTATCACGCAAGCGCGCGCAGTGGTGTCTATGGCGGCTACCAGGACTGGATCGATCGTCCGGGGCGGTTCCGTTCGCTCGGCGACGGCCAGGTCGACTTCAAGGCGATCTTCTCGAAATTCGCGCAGTACGACTTCCCGGGCTGGGCGGTGCTGGAGTGGGAGTGCTGCCTGAAGCACCCCGAGGACGGCGCACGCGAAGGTGCCGCGTTCATCCGCGACCACATCATCCGGGTGACCGAGCGTGCCTTCGATGATTTCGCCGACAGCGGCACGGACCCGCAATCACTGCGCCGCATGCTGGGAATCTGAGCCATTACCGCCCCGGGAGGGCAAGCCATGACGCACGCCATGTCGCGCTTGGGCGCGATGATGTTTCTGCAGTTCTTCATCTGGGGGGCATGGTTCGTCACCCTCGGAACCTACCTGGTGCAGGGCCCGCTGCAGGCCAGCGCCAGCCAGGTGGCAACGGCCTTCCTCAGCCAGTCCATCGGCGCCATCGTCGCGCCCTTCCTGGTCGGCCTGATCGCCGATCGCTACTTCGCCGCGCAGCGCATCCTCGCGGTGCTGCACCTGGCCGGCGCGGTGCTGATGTGGCTGGCGTCCACGGCGACCAGCTTCAGCATGTTCTCGGCCTACGTGATGGGCTACATGCTGCTGTTCATGCCCACGCTGGCGCTGGCCAACAGTGTGGCGATGCGGCACATGCAATCGCCCGAGAAGCAGTTCCCGCTGGTGCGCGTGGCGGGCAGCATCGGCTGGATCGTAGCGGGCGTGCTGATCGGCTGGCTGGGCTGGGAACAGGCGCATCGTCTGGAGCTGACCTTCCAGATGGCGGCGGTGGCCTCGCTGGCGCTGGGCCTGTATGCCTTCACCCTGCCGCACACGCCGCCACTGGCACAGCAGCGCGACGCTGGGCTGGGGCAGATCCTGGGGCTGGACTCGCTGCGGCTGCTGAAGTCGCGCTCCTACCTGGTGTTCTTCCTGGCCTCCATCGCCATCTGCATCCCGCTGTCGTTCTACTACAACTTCACCAACCCATATCTCAACGATCTCGGCGTGCGCGGCGCGGCCGGCCTGCAATCGCTGGGCCAGGTTTCCGAAGTCCTGCTGATGCTGGCCATGCCGTTCCTGTTCGTTCGCCTTGGCGTCAAGACGATGCTGGCGGTGGGCATGGCGGCCTGGGTGGTGCGCTATGCCATGTTCGCCTTCGGCGATGCGGGCGGCGGCTTCTCGCTGCTGGTGATCGGTATCGTGCTGCACGGCATCTGCTACGACTTCTTCTTCGTCACCGGGCAGATCTACACCGATGCGCATGCCGGCCCCGCCGCGCGCAGCAGCGCGCAGGGGTTCATCACCCTGGCCACCTACGGCGTGGGCATGCTGATCGGCACCTTCCTGTCCGGCGCGGTGGTGGAGCACTACACCACGACAGCGGGCCCGGACTGGCAGAAGATCTGGTTGTTCCCGGCCGGCGTCGCACTGCTCGTGCTGATCGCCTTCCTGTTGCTGTTCCGCGAGCGGCCGGTAGCCGCGGCCGCGCCTTCCACGCTCTGAGGACCACAGCCGATGCCAAAGCTTGGAATCGCCATCATCGGCGCCGGCATGATCGGTACCGTGCATCGCCGTGCGGCATTGCTGGCGGGTGCCGAGGTACGCGGCGTGGCGGCCTCGTCACCGCAGCGCGCGCGTGAGGCAGCGCAGTCGTGGAATGTCCCGCGCGCCTACCGGGACATCGAGGAGCTCATCGCCGATCCGCAGGTACAGGTCGTGCATGTCTGCACACCCAACCATCTGCACCGCTCGATGGCGCAGGCTGCGCTGGATGCCGGCAAGCACGTGATCTGCGAGAAGCCGCTGGCCACCACGTTGGAAGATGCGCAGGCGCTGGCAGGTTTGGCCGCGTCGACCGGACTGGTTGCTACGGTGCCCTTCGTCTACCGCTACCACCCGGTGGTGCGCGAGGCGCGCGCACGCATCGCGCAGGGCGAACTGGGACCGCTGCACCTGATTCACGGCAGCTATCTGCAGGACTGGCTGCTGGATCCGGCCAGCAACAACTGGCGCGTGGACCCCGCGCTGGGAGGCGCTTCGCGCGTGTTCGCCGACATCGGCTCGCACTGGTGCGACCTGGCGGAATGGGTCAGCGGCGAGCGCTTCACCGAAGTCAGCGCGGCGTTCGATACCGTGATCGCCGAACGCGGCACCGACACCGGTCAAAGCTTCAGCACGCCGACGGCAGGCAGCGCGATGCAGGCGGTGACGAGCGAGGACGTGGCGCTGGCAATGTTCAGAACCGGCGCCGGTACGTTGGCGTCGCTGACGGTCAGCCAGGTCTCGGCGGGACGCCGCAATCGCCTCTGGTTCGAGATCGATGGCGCCAACGCCAGCGTGGCCTTCAACCAGGAAGACGCCGAGCGGCTGTGGATCGGCCTGCCCGACCAGCGCGAGGAAATCTTCGTGCGTGGCCCCGGTGCCGGCAGTGCCGAGCAACGCCGGCTGTCGGTGTTGCCCGCCGGTCACGCGCAGGGCTACGCGCAGTGTTTCGAAGCATTTGTTGCCGACACCTATCGCGCCATCAACGGCGAGCGCCCGCAGGGACTGCCGACCTTCGAAGATGGGCTGCGCTCGGCGCAGATCGTCGATCGTGTCATTGCATCGGCCAGGTCGCGCGCCTGGACTGCCATCGGTTGAAAACCCGGGAGGATCTGTAGATGAAAACCCTTGTCCGTAGAACTGCAAGTCTCGTCCTGCTGCTCACTGCCCTGCCCGCCTTCGCAGGCGACGCCGCCAGCACGCAGAAACCGATCGCGGTGCAGATGTACACCCTGCGCAACGCCGGCTCACTCGACCAGCAGTTGAAGATCGTCCACGACGCGGGCGTGCACGCGGTGGAAACGGTCGGCACCCAGAACACCAGCGCGACGGAACTCAAGCAGCTGCTGGACCGATATTCGATCAAGGCGATCTCATCGCACGTGCCATTGGCCGACTTGCGCAGCAACCTGGACGGTGTGGTCGCCTTCAACCGATCAATCGACAACACGACGCTGGTGGTGCCGTACCTGGACAAGAAGGATCGCCCGACCGACGCCGCAGGCTGGACCGCGCTGGGCCAGGAACTGGGCAGCATCGCCAGGCAGGTGCGGGCCAAGGGCATGCGCCTGGCCTACCACAACCACGACTTCGAGCTGGTCGACTTCAACGGCAGGACGGGCCTGGAACTGCTGTTCGCCGCCGCCGGCCCCGACCTGCAGACCGAGCTGGACCTGGCCTGGGTCGTGCGTGCGGGCCTGGACCCGGCACTGATGCTGGGGAAATTCCGCGGCCACATGTTCGCCGTGCATGCCAAGGACAATGCGCCAAAGGGCCAGGCCGAAGACGAAGGTGGATTCGCTGCGGTGGGCCAGGGCGTGCAGGACTGGAACGCGATCCTGCCTGCTGCTGCGGCCGCTGGCGTGCACTGGTACATCATCGAGCACGACCAGCCACGCGATCCGGCCAAGGTCATCCAGACCGGCGCGGATTACCTGCGTGAACACCTGCCCGCCAACGTGCCCGTCCGTGCGCAGCGCTGACGCATCAAGGAGCCCCACATGAAAATGATCCTGGCAATGGCCGTGGCCCTGGGCGGCATGAGCGTTGCGACAGCAGCATGGTGCAAGGACGACCCGGCCGCCGGTGCAAAGCTCTACACCGCGAACTGCGTGGCCTGCCATGGTGCGGATCGTGCGGGCATGCCGGGCGCGTTTCCGGCGCTCACCGATCTCAGCAAGCGACTGCAACCTGCGCAGATCAAGGACAAGATCAGGAAGGGCGGAGGCTTGATGCCACCCTTCTCCCAGCTGTCGCAGCAGGAAATCGATGACATCGCCAGTTATCTGGCGAAGTAAGCGGCCGGCGACCACGCCGGCCGTGTGCCACTACAGCTCGCGCACCCAGATGTTGCGGTAGCTGACCTTGGAGTCGTGCTCCTGCAGGTAGAGCGGCGCACACCCATGGGGCGCGTAGGAAGGCGCACCGATGTATTCGGTCTTGCCGGCCAGCACAGTGTCGTCCTGCACCAGCACGCCGTTGTGCAGCACCGTGATGCGCGCGGGCGACACAAGCCCACCGCCCTGCGAGAAGCGCGGTGCCTTCCAGAGGATGTCGTAGGCCTGCCACTCGCCCGGTGCGCGCGCGGCGTTCACCAACGGCATCGCCTGTTTGTAGATGGAACCCGCCTGGCCATTGGCATAGGTCGGGTTGTTGTAACTGTCGAGCACCTGCAGCTCATACAGTTCCTGCAGGAAGATGCCGCTGTTGCCCCGGTTCTGGCCCTCGAAGCCCTTGGTGTCGGTGGGTGTGCGCCACTCGACATGCAGCTGGACGTCGCAGAAGCGTTGCCTGGTGCGGATGCCTTTGCTGCCCGGCACGACGGTCATGGCGCCATCGGCAATCTTCCAGGGCACGCGTCCGCCCTGCTCCGACTCCCACGCGGAGACATCCTTGCCATCGAACAGCACGATTGCATCGGACGGTGCCTTGCCTGGCGGCGTGGCCACGGTCGCGGGCACCGGCGTCCACACCTCGGTCTTCTTCGGATCGCGTGCAGGGTCGGCAGCGGCCTGCGCGAACGCAGGTGCGGCAACCAGCACGGCAGCCGCGATCAGCAGAGGCTTGATCATCCTGTTGCGCTCCATCAGCTGGTCCCCCACGCGGGCGTGCCGGGAACATAGGCGAGATCGCCGTCGTAGCGCCCCGGCACGGCAACGTACTGCAGCACCCCGGTCGCGCCGACTTTGGAGGTGAAGAAGCCGAAGATGGCCAGCTGCTTGAGCATCGTGAAGTAGTGTGGCATTGCCTCGCCCTCTTCAGGCGTACCGGTTTCGGTCACATCGGCATGACGTGCCTTGGCCTCTGCATCGAGCGTGCGCAGCAATTCGGTGCGGGCTTCCGGTGTGAGCGACACGAAGCGGCCACCGGCGCGTTTGTCGATGTCGGCCAGGCCGGCGCGGAACGTCGCCTGCTGCCGAGCGGTATAGCAGTCGCTGACGAACGTCGCCATGAACAGGCCGGCGCCGGCATCCTTTGCGCCTGGTGTCCGGGTCCGCGGCAGGATGGTCTCGGCGATCTCGTCCAGCGTTCCGACATCGGCGTCGGAGAAATGGAGCTTTGCAGCGGCGGCCGGCGCCTGCCCTTGCACGAGCGCAGGCAGGCCGACCATGGCCGCCCCCGTGGCGGCGACGATCATTTTCAGCAGTTCGCGGCGATCCATCAGAGGTTCCCCGCTTTCAGTTCGCGCACCGCATGGTCGGCGGCCCGGGCCGTCAGCGCCATGTAGGTCAGCGAAGGATTCACGCAGGCGCTGGAGGTCATGCAGGCACCGTCGGTGACATACACGTTGGGCGCATCCCATACCTGGTTGTGCTGGTTCAGCACCGAACTTTTCCGATCACGTCCCATGCGCGCGGTCCCCATCTCGTGGATGCCCTTGCCCGGGGCATAGTCGTTGTCGTGCATCTTCACGTCCTTGACGCCGGCCGCCTCCAGCATCTCTGCGGCATCGGCGGCCATGTCCTTGCGCATCGCCAGTTCGTTGGCGCGCATGGCAACGTCCATCGCCAGCACCGGCAACCCCCACTTGTCCTTGCGGTCGTGGTCCAGGCGGATCGTATTGTCGTGGTGCGGCAGCATTTCACCGAAGCCGGTCATGCCGATACGCCAGTCGCCCGGCACGGTCAGCGCCTCCTTCAGGTCGGCACCGATGTTGAGCTCGGCGATCTCGCGCGACCAGCCGGTGCGGCTTGCGCCGCCCTGGTAGCCGAACCCGCGCAGGTAACCGCGTTTGTCAGCCGCGACGTTGCGGAACCGCGGAATGTAGAAGCCGCAGGGGCGACGCCCGAAGTAATACTTGTCTTCGTAGCCCTCGACGCGGCCGGAGGCACCCGCACCGAAATGATGGTCCATCACGTTGTGCCCCAACTCGCCCGACGAGGAGCCCAGCCCGCCGTCCCAGACATCGGTGGCCGAGTTCATCAACAGCCACGTCGAGTTGAACGACGATGCGTTGAGGAAGATGACCTTGGCCGTGTACTGGTAGGTCTGGCCGGTCTCGGCGTCGATCACCTCCACGCCGCGGGCACGCTTGCGGTCCTTGTCGTAGAGCACTTCCTTGACGATCGAGAACGGCCGCAAGGTCAGGTTGCCTGTCTTCATCGCCGCCGGCAGTGTCGCTGCCTGGGTGGAAAAATAAGCGCCGAAGGGGCAACCCAGGATGCACTTGTTGCGGTACTGGCAGTTGACGCGGCCCTGTTCGGGCATGGGCTTTGTGATGTTGGCGGTGCGCGAGTGGATCATGTGCCGGGTGCCGCCGAACGCCTTTTTGATCCGTGCGGCCACGTCCTTCTCGACGATGTTCAATGGGATAGGCGGCAGGAACTCACCATCCGGCAACACGTCCAGCCCTTCGCGCGTACCAGCGATACCTGCGAATTTCTCCACATGGTCGTACCACGGCGCGATATCGGCGTAGCGGATGGGCCAATCGGCTGCGATGCCGTCCTTGAGATTCGCCTCGAAGTCCAGGTCGGAGAAGCGATAGCTCTGCCGGCCCCACAACAATGAGCGGCCGCCGACGTGATAGCCGCGGAACCAATCGAAGCGCTTGGTCTCGACGTAGGGCGAGTCCTGTTCGTTGACCCACATCCCTTCCAGGTTCTCGGCCAGGCCATAGTCGCGCATCAGCACCGGGAAGTCGGCCTTCATTGCCTGGGTGGGGCGGTTGCGATGCGGGAAGTCCCACGCCTCCTTCATCGCGTTGACGTAGTCCTTGACGTGCTCGATGTTGCGTCCGCGTTCCAGCATCAGGACCTTCAGGCCCTTTTCGGTCAGCTCCTTCGCTGCCCAACCGCCACTGATTCCCGAGCCAACAACAATGGCGTCGTAGTGATTATCTGCCATGGGTTTCTCACCTGGGTGGATATCGTTTCAGACGTCGCAGAGGCGGATTGCCTCGCGCAATGAGCCAACGGGATCGGGCGCTGCAGGCATGAATTCCTGCGCCAGATATCCCTTGAAACCGGTGTCGCGGATCGCGCGGCAGATGGCCGGATAGTGGAGCTCCTGCTGGTCTCCGATCTCGTTCCGGCCGGGCACGCCTGCGGTGTGGTAATGCTTGAAGCAGGCGTGATGCTTGCCGATGGTGGCGATGATGTCGCCCTCCATGATCTGCATGTGGTAGATGTCGTAGAGCAGGCCGAAGTTGTCCGAGCCGAGCCGCTGGCACAGCTCCACGCCCCATGCGGAGTGATCGCACAGGTAGTCACGATGATCGACCTTGGAGTTCAACAGCTCCATCACCAGCACCACACCGCGCTTCTCGGCGTGCCCGAGGATGCGCTTGAGGCCGGCCTCGGCATTGGCCAGGCCTTCCTTCGGGTCCATCCCGTTGCGGTTGCCGGAGAAGCAGATCAGGTTGCGATAGCCGGCATCGGCGACCAGATCGATGTGCCGCGTGTAGCGCTCCACCAGCTGATCGTGGAACTCACGGCCGGCAAAGCCCTTGGTGAGGCCGAGCTCCGCGCCGTTGCACATCGAGCTGTATACGCCATTCGCCTTCAGCGTGGGCCAGTCTTCCGGACCGACCAGGTCGATCGCGGCAAAACCGATGTCCTTCGCCGTCGTGCAGAGCTGGGCGACCGACAGCTGCGGGAAGGTCCAGCGGGCGACAGAGTGCTTCATGTTGCCCTTGAGCGGTGCAGTGGCGGCGAATGCAGGAAGCACGCCCGCAGCCCCCAGGCCAATGCCACCGGCAATCGCGAGACGCAGCGCATCGCGCCGCGTGAGGCCCGTCGCCGGGGCCGGTCTGATCGAATGGATGGACATCCACCTGCCGGCCTCCCAACCGGTATCAAACGCAACGATTCACAGCAATGCAATCGATTGCACCATAGGGGAGGAAATTGTCTGTTTGCAAGTCGCGGTGCACGAAAATCAATGCTGCGGAGCACAACTCCGAAGGGATTCCAAAAAAAGAAAAGCCCCGCATCGCGGGGCTTTCTTTTCTGCTGCAGGCGACCGGTCTAGAACGGAATATCGTCGTCAGCGAAGTCGTCCATCGGCGGCGCCTGCTGCGGCTGCGGACGCTGGTTGCCGCCCTGGTTGCCGTAGCCGCCACCCTGGTTGCCGCCCTGGTTGCCATAGCCACCACCCTGGCCGCCGCGCTGGCCACCGCCACCGCCACCGCCGCCACCGCCGTACTCCTGACGCGGCGCCTGCTGGCGCTGCGGGCGCTCACCGCCGCCGTAATTGCCACCACCACCACCACCACCACCGCCGCCTTCACCACGGCCGCCCAGCATCTGCATTTCATCGGCAACGATGTCGGTGGAGTACTTCTCCACGCCATCCTGACCGGTGTACTTGTCGTAGCGCAGGCTGCCTTCGACATACACCGAGCTGCCCTTGCGCAGGTACTCGCCGGCGATTTCGCCGAGCTTGCCGAAGAACACCACGCGGTGCCATTCGGTACGTTCCTGCTGGTTGCCATCCTTGTCCTTGCGGACGCTGGTGGTGGCCAGGCTGATGCGGGTGATCGCCATGCCACCCTGGGTGTACTTCACGTCCGGGTCGTTGCCGAGATTGCCGACCAGGATGACTTTGTTGATGCCGCGCGCCATAGGTACCTTCGTCCGTTGTCCAAGGGCAGACCGCCAGTGATAGCACAGCCCCGGGCAGGGGTGCAGTAGGCTGGGCCGCCCCTGTTGAAATTTGGGGGAATGCGAGAACGATGCATCTTAGCATTGCCGCCGCCATCCGCCCGGTCAGAAGACCCCGGCCGCGCCGGAGGATTGAGCTGATTTCTTTGTCCGGCAATGACTTACCTTAGCCCCGACGGTCGCCCGGAGAGGCATTCGCGCCTGCCCATGGCATCATGCCCGGGCACCTTCTCCCCAGCCCCCTTCCGCGTGCCCATGACGATCAAAGGCAAAGCCACCTCCCTGGACATCGCCCACCTGGCCGGGGTCTCCCAGCCCACCGTGTCGCGGGCCCTGCGAGGCAGCCCGATGGTCAACGCCGAGACCCGGGAGCGCATCCTGCGCATCGCCCGCGAGCTGAACTACAAGGTCGACAAGAACGCCTCCAGCCTGCGCCTGCGCAACGCCGGAACCCTGGCCCTGCTGTTCTTCGAAGACCCGACCAACGACGACTCGCTGATCAACCCGTTCTTCCATTCGATGCTGGGCTCGATCACCCGCGCCTGCGCCCTGCATGGGCAGGACCTGCTGGTCTCGTTCCAGCAGCTGTCCACCGACTGGCAGGCCGATTACGAGGACAGCAACAAGGCCGACGGCATCATCCTGCTCGGCTACGGCGACTACCACGAATCGCGCGACCGCCTGCAGCGGCTGGTCGAACAGGGCACGCACTTCGTGCGCTGGGGCGCCGCCCTGCCCGGCCAGCCCGGCGTGTCGATCGGCAGCGACAACTTCCAGGGCGGGCATGACATCACCACCCACCTGCTGCAACAGGGCTGCCGCCGCATCGCCTTCCTCGGCCATGCCTCCAGCCATTACCCGGAATTCCAGGAACGCTACCGTGGCCATGTCGCGGCTCTGCGGGAACACGGCCTGGCTGCCGAGGCGGCGCTGCAGCACGATGCGATCACCACCGAAGCCTCCGGCCAGGAAGCCTGCCAGGCGCTGCTGGCTCGCAACGCGCCGGTCGATGCGATCTGCGCGGCCAGCGACTTGATCGCCATCGGCGCAATGCGGGCCCTGCGCGAAGCGGGTCTGCGGGTGCCGCAGGACGTGGCGGTGACCGGCTTCGACGACATCCCCCTGGCAGCGTCGGTATCCCCGGCGCTGACCACCGTGCAGCAGGACACCAAGCAGGCCGGCCAGCTGCTGGTGGAGCGCCTGCTGGCGCTGATCGGCCGGCAGGCTGTGGACAGCCAGAGCATCCCGGTAAAGCTGGTGGTGCGGGAATCGTCGCTGCGCGGGTAGTGTCGAGCTTGCTCGACCAGCGGATGCAACTCCAATCGGGAAAGATCAGCCGAGTATGGATCGGCTCTGCACAAAAACAGTCGAGCAGGCCCGACTCTACGGATTGCCACCTGCCGTTTCAGGCATCGCGGTGCGAACCGCTGCACTGAACTCGTCAAGCAGGAACGGCTTGGCGATCATCGCCATGCCCGCATCGAGGAAGGACGAGCGCTCCTGCGCCTTCTCCGCGTAGCCGGTCATGAACAGTACTGGCAAAGTCGGCCGCGAGTGACGGGCTATCTCGGCGAGCTGGCGGCCATTGAGCCCAGGCAGGCCGACGTCGGTAATCAACAGATCGATGCACTGGTCCGAAGTCAGGATCGGAAGCGCGGCGTCCGCATCGCCCACCACCTGGGCCTGGTACCCCAGGTCCTCGAGCACCACCGTGACCAGCATGCGTACCTGCTCATCATCCTCGACCACCAGGATCGACTGGCCAGCGCCGAGCCGGATGGCTTTGGCCGGAGCGGCCGCCGTTTCGCTGGCCGCGGCCTCCACCAGTGGAATGAACAGGGAAATGGTGGTGCCCTCACCCAGGCGCGATTCGATCGCGATGTGACCACCGGACTGCTGCATGAAGCCATACACCATCGACATGCCCAGCCCGGTTCCCTTGCCGATGGGCTTGGTGGTGAAGAAAGGCTCGAATGCGCGCTCGACGACTTCCGGCGCCATGCCGGCGCCCGTGTCGGCGACTGCCACCACCGCATAGTGCCCTGCCGGCACTGCCGGATACTGGCCTGCATGCACATCTGCTTCCGCAGTGCGCAGGATCAGCTCGCCGCCATCAGGCATCGCGTCGCGAGCATTGATGGCCAGGTTCAGCACCGCACTTTCGAACTGGTTGGCATCCAGCGTGGCGTGCAGCGGCACCGGACAGGTCTCGGTACGCAGCCGCACCGTCTCCCCGATCGTGCTGTGCAACAGGTGCTGCACCGATACCAGCAACGTGTTGATCTCCACCGGCCGCGCGTCCAGCGACTGCCTGCGCGAGAACGCGAGCAGGCGCTGGGTCAATGCGGCGGCACGCTGCGCCGAGGTGGTGGCCGTATCCAGGAAACGCTCCAGATCATCCACCCGGCCCATCTCCAGGCGCAGGCGCACGATGTCCAGCGCGGACAGGATGCCAGTCAGCATGTTGTTGAAATCGTGCGCGATGCCACCGGTCAACTGGCCGATCGCTTCCATCTTCTGCGACTGCCGCAGGGCGGCCTCGCTGGCCTCGCGTGCAGCCATCTGCGCTTCCAGCTCACGCGTGCGCTCGGCCACCATGGCCTCCAGTGCATGTGCGTGCTGCTGGCTGTTGCTCAGGGCCAGCTTGGCGGCGGTGATATCGGTAACGAAGACGTGGAATCCGTCGACCCGGCCGTCGGTGTCGGTGCGCGGCGAGTAACGCACTTCGCAGTCGCGCCGGCCGCGTAGTGGATGCGGCCAGGTGATCTCGAAGAGCACCGCTTGGCCATCCAGCGCGCGCTCCATCGCCGCCCTGCGCTGCTGCCATACGGATTCGCCGATCACTTCGCGAACGTGCCTGCCGATCACCTCACCGGTGGCGAGATCGAACCAGGACTCATAGGCCCGGTTGGCGAAACGGAAGCACATCGAACGATCGACGAAGGCGATCAGCACCGGCATCGCATCGGCGATCAGGCGCAACTCGGTTTCACTGCGGGCCAGTGCGGCCCGCCCGTCCGCCAATGCCGCCATCTGATCGCGCACGAGGAACTGCTTGTCACGGGCCCGCAGTGCGCCCTGGACAGCACTGATCAGGGACATGCTGCCAAGCGGCCGGTCCATCTCCACCACGTTGATCGCAACTGGCAACAGTTCCTCACGGGTGGAACGGCGGTACGACCGCGCCGAGCGCAGCAGGATGAACGGGATATCCGACCAGGCCGGTTGCTGCTGCAAGGCAGGCAGCATGCCATCGGTGCCGCGCACCAACGCTTCCTGGGTCACCACCACCAGGCCGGTGCGATCATCCAGATGCTCGGCCAGTTCCTCCAGGTTACCCGCGATGCGCGTTGCCAGCCCTGCCCCCTCCAGTACCGCCGCAATGCTGTCGGCATCGCGTCCAAACGGCGCCACGATGCGGACAACCTTGCGGCTCTCACCGCTATCGGACATCGGACTGGCCCAGCAGCGCCGCGCTGTCACCCACGAATTCGGGTGTTCCGGTCAGGATGCCCTGGAAGTCTGCCAACGGCGCACTGACGGTGATGCCACGCCCGTCGATCTTCAACTCACGGATGGTGTCCTCGTGCGCACCGCCGCGGTTCTTGATCACCGAAATGGCTTTGCGGATGCGCCCCTTGGCCTCGAAGAACCGGAACAGCACCACCGCATCGGCGATATAGGACACATTGAGACTGCCAGTGGACATGGTGCCCACCAGGCCATGCTGCGGATTGATCAGGAACGTCGCTACACCCTTCTGGTTGAGGTAGGACAACATCTCGTGCAGCTGCAGCATCAGCTGCTTTTCCTGTGGCATTGCCGTGACATAGCCGTTCAGGCTGTCGATCACCAGCACACTGCAGTTGCGCTGCTCTACCGCCTTGCGCAGGTTCCAGGAGAACTCACCCGGCGACACCTCGGCCGGATCCATCTGCAGGATCTCCAGCAGGCCCGAGTGCAGATGCTTGTCAAGGTCGATGTCCAGCGCAGATGCACGCGCCAGCAAGGTGCCGATGCGCTCGTCGAACTCGAAGATGCAGCAGCGTTCGCCACGTTCGCAGGCCGCCCACACGTATTGCAGGGCGACGTTGGTCTTGCCGCTGCCAGCGGGACCGGTCAACAGGGTCGAGGTCCCGCGCAGGGGGCCCCCGCCCAGCAGGCGATCGATCTCGTCGACGCCACTGCTCACCGGCGAACCCACGAACCGGTCGTGGTGCTCGGAGGCGATCAAGCGGGGAAAAATCTCGAGCCCACCACGACGGATCACCATATCGTGGTAGCCCGCAATGAAATCCACACCGCGCAGCTTCTGCACCTGCATGCGGCGCCGGGCCGGACCAAAATCCAGGGTCAGGCGTTCCAGCGACAGCACGCCGTGGCACAGGCTGTGCAACTGCCCATCGCGCTCTTCGCCGGTAGAGGTCAGGTCATCGACCAGGATCACCGTAGCGCTCTTGGGTGCGAAGAACTGCTTCAACGCAAGGATCTGGCGCCGGTAGCGCAGAGAGTCCTGGGCCAGCAGGCGCAGTTCGGACAACGAATCGAACACCACGCGGGTGGGCCCAATGCTGTCCACCTTGGACATGATCAGATTGACCGTCTCGTCCAGCTCCATTTCCCACGAATGCAGCACCGACTGCAGGCGACCGTTGCCCATTGCGCCTTCAGCCGATCCCAGTTCGAACAGGTGTAGGCCATCCAGCGACCAGCCATGGGCAGCGGCGACTTCGCGCAGTTCCTCGGCGGTCTCGGACAAGGTGATGTACAGGCAGCGTTCGCCCCGCCGCAGGCCTTCCAGCAGGAACTGAAGCGACAACGTGGTCTTGCCGGAACCCGGTGGTCCTTCCAGCAGATACAGCCGCGCCTGCGGAAGTCCGCCACCAAGAATGCTGTCCAGTCCCTCTACTCCGGTAACAGTCCGCATGTACGCCTGCATGGCAATGGCCCTGAGAGGCGCAAAGACTATCGGTGCCCCTGTCGACGTCCTGTGTGATCCGGCCGACCTTTCCCAACGCATTCAGGAAGACTTCACAGGCTGGCCCCCTGCCGCCTTGGCGAAGCCCCACGCACTGGAAGCCGCCCCTGTCGCGCCTTCAACGGTGGGGCGCCCTCACCTGCTACCCGCACGGCACCATGACCAACGGCGCATGACGCCAGCCCAGTTGCGGGTGATAAACAGCGCGATCACACACGGAAAGGTGTACGTCGCATGCTGAAGATCGATTCACTGTCCAAGACGTACGCCAACGGCGTGCACGCGCTCAACAATGTCAGCCTGGACATCCCGCGCGGCATGTTCGGCCTGCTCGGCCCGAACGGCGCTGGCAAGTCGTCGCTGATGCGCACGCTGTCCACCCTGCAGGAGGCCGACAGCGGTTCGGCGACCCTCACCATTCCCGGCGAAGCACCGATCGACGTGCTGCGCGACAAGGACGCGGTGCGCCGCCGGCTGGGTTACCTGCCGCAGGATTTCGGCGTGTACCCGAAGGTCAGCGCACTGGACCTGCTGGAGCATTTCGCGGTGCTCAAGGGCCTGACCCAGCGCGCGCAGCGCCGCGAGGTGGTCGATGGCCTGCTGCAGCAGGTGAACCTGTGGGACGCACGCAAGCGCAAGCTCGGCACGTACTCGGGCGGCATGCGCCAGCGCTTCGGCATTGCCCAGGCACTGCTCGGTGACCCGCGGCTGGTGATCGTCGACGAGCCCACCGCCGGCCTCGACCCCGAGGAACGCAACCGCTTCCTCAACCTGCTGGCGGCCATCGGCGAGAACGTGGCGGTGATCCTGTCCACCCACATCGTCGAAGACGTGACCGACCTGTGCCCCACCATGGCGATCATGAACAAGGGCCAGGTGCTGCTGACCGGCCGCCCCGCCGAAGCCATCGATGCCCTGCAGCAGCAGGTCTGGCGCAAGCAGGTCGACCCTTCGGAACTGGCCGACCACGAGGCGCGCTACGTGGTGCTGTCGACCCGTCTGGTCGGAGGCCGCCCGGTGATCCACGTGCACAGTGCCAACGATCCCGGCGACGGCTTCGCAGCGGTGGCTCCCGACCTCGAGGACGTCTACTTCCAGCGCCTGCGCCTGCAGGCCCGTGCCCGCGCGGCAGCCTGAGCGGAGCACGCCATGATTCTCAACTTCTTCCGCTTCGAGCTGCGCGAGCAGCTGCGTTCTCCACTGCTGTGGCTGCTGGCCGCGCTGTTCGCCCTGCTTGCCTTCGCGGCCGCCTCCAGCGATGCGGTACAGATCGGTGGTGGCAGCGGCAACGTGCACAGCAACGCGCCCACCGTGATCGCGCAGATGCTGGGCATCTTCACCCTGCTCGGCATGCTGGTCAGCGCCCTGTTCGTCAGCAACGCGCTGCTGCGTGACTTCGAACTGGGCACCGCCGAGCTGATCTTCGCCAGCCCGGTGAAGCGCCGCGACTACCTGGCAGGGCGCATCGCTGCCGCCCTGGCCGCCGGCTTGCTGGTCTACATGGTGATTGCATTGGGCCTGTGGCTGGCGCCGTTCATGCCGTGGGTCGATCCCGAACGCATGGGCCCGATCAGCTGGCAGGGCTATGCCTGGACGTTCGCGGTCATCGTCATTCCGAACCTGTTGTTCACCACTGCGCTGCTGTCGCTGCTGGCGGCGCTGACGCGCTCGATCCTGTGGGTCTACATCGGCCTGGTGGCCTACCTGGTGCTGTACGGTGCCAGCGCGGCCCTGCTGCGCGACATCGACAACACCTGGATCGCGGTGCTGAGCGAACCGCTGGGCATGCGCGCACTGGGCCGCACCATCCGCTACTGGTCCACCGCCGAGCGCAACAGCGGAATTCCCGAGCTGGCCGGCTACCTGCTGGCCAACCGCGCCCTGTGGCTGGGCGTGGCCGCCGCGCTGTTCGCCGCCACCTTCGCGCTGTTCCGCACCGAACGCAGCGGCAGTGGCCGTCGGCGCTGGGGCCGCAGGCAGGCGCAACCGGTTGCCGATGCCGGCGCCGTCCGCCCCACCCGCGCAACGCTGCCGCGCGTGGTGCCGGCGTTCACTACCACCACGGCGTGGCAGCAGTTCCTGCGCCAGGTCCGCTTCGATACACGCGGCGTTCTGCGCAGCGTGCCGTTCATCGTGCTGCTGGTGCTGGGCCTGGCCAACTTCCTGCCCAGCGCGCTGTTCCGGCAGACGCTGTATGGCACCTCGATCTGGCCGGTCACTTCGCAGATGATCATGGGCCTGCAGGGTGCCTTCAGCTGGCTGCTGGTGATCATCGTGCTGTTCTTCGCCGGTGAACTGGTCTGGAAGGAACGCAGCGCGCGCATCAACGAGGTGACCGATGCCATGCCGGTGCCGAACTGGGTGCCGCTGCTGGCCAAGTTCACCGCGCTGCTGGCGGTGATCGTCTGCTTCCAGGCGGCCGGCGCGCTGGCGGCGATGGGCGTGCAGCTGACCAAGGGCTACACCCACCTGGAGCCGCTGCTGTACCTGCGCAGCCTGGCGCTGGATTCGGTGGTCTACATCCTGATGGGCGGCCTGGCGCTGGTGCTGCAGGTGCTGACCAACAACAAGTTCGTCGGCTACGCGCTGCTGATCGTGGTGATGATCGGCCAGGGTGTTCTGGGCCTGCTGGACTACACGCAGAACCTGTACAACTTCGGCAGCTGGCCCATCGCGCCCTATTCGGACATGAACGGCTACGGTCACTTCCTGCCGGGGCAACTGGCCTTCCAGGGTTACTGGGCGCTGTTCCTGCTGACCCTGATGTGCCTGGCCTCGGCGTTCTGGGTACGCGGTGTCAGCCAGGGCTTGCGCCAGCGCCTGGCCCTGGCCGGTCGTCGCCTGCGCGGTCCGACCGGCGCCTTTGCAGCGCTGGCGGCACTGGCCTTCATCGGTGTGGGCGGCTGGCTGTACTGGAGCACCAACATCCGCAACGAGTTCCTCTCGCCCGACCAGCAGCTGGACCTGCAGGCCCGCTACGAGCGTGAACTGTCGAAGTACCGCAACCTGCCGCAACCACGCATCGTAGCGGTGGACAACCGCGTGGACGTGTTCCCGGAAACACAGTCGATGGTGATCGACGCGAACTGGACGGTACGCAACACGCATGCCGTGCCGATCCAGGAGGTGCATGTGTCGATGGGCGATGACAAGCAGCTGGTCGCCGCCGATCTGGGCGGACAGACCCTGTCGATGCACGACGCCGACCTTGGCTACCGCATCTACCGCCTGGCTACGCCACTGCAGCCGGGTGAAAGCCGCAGCGTCCACTTCCGGGTGGTGCAGAGGCCCAACGGCATCACCGCCGGCCAGGCACCAAGCAACATCGTCGACAACGGCACCTTCTTCAACAGCCGCGTGCTGCCGTCCTTCGGCTACAACGAAGGTGCGGAGATCAGCGACCGCAACGAGCGTCGCAAGCGTGACCTCGGCGAACCGCGGCGCATGCCCAAGCTGGAAGACGAAGCCGCGCGTGCCAACACCTACATCTCCAACGATGCCGATTGGCTCGACTTCCGCACCACGGTCTGCACCGCGCCGGACCAGGTGGCGCTGGCCCCGGGCTACCTGCAGCACGAGACCACGGTGAACGGCCGGCGTTGCTTCAGCTACGCGATGGACCGCCCGATGCTGAACTTCTACGCCTACCTGTCGGCACGCTGGGAGGTGCGCAGGGCGAAGTACAAGGACATCCCGATCGAGGTCTACTTCGATCCGGCGCACGGCTACAACGTGGACCGGATGATCGAAGCGGTGCAGAAGTCGCTGGCCTACTACGAAGCGAACTTCACGCCGTACCAGCATCGCCAGGTGCGCATCATCGAGTTCCCGGGCTATGCGCGCTTCGCACAGTCGTTCGCCAATACCATCCCCTACTCCGAGGCCATCGGTTTCATCGCCGACCTGCGTGATCCGGACAAGGTGGACTACGTGTTCTACGTGACCGCGCACGAGATCGCACACCAGTGGTGGGCGCACCAGGTGATCGGTGCCAATGTGCAGGGCGCCACGGTCCTGTCCGAGTCGCTGTCGCAGTACTCTGCGCTGATGGTGATGGAGCAGGAGTACGGCCGCCAGCACATGCGCCAGTTCCTCAAGCGCGAGCTGGACGGCTACCTGTCCGGACGCGGTGGCGAGGCCATCGAGGAGCAGCCGCTGGAGCGCGTGGAAAACCAGCAGTACATCCACTACCAGAAGGGTTCGCTGGTGTTCTACCGGCTGCGCGAGGAGATCGGCGAGCAAGCCCTGAACCGCGCCCTGAAGCGCTTCCTGCAGGACAAGGGCTACCAGCAGCCGCCGTATACCACCTCACGCGAACTGCTGGACTATATCCGTGCCGAAACGCCAGCTGATCGCCAGCAGCTGGTCACCGACCTGTTCGAGAAGATCAGTTTCTACGACAACCGCGTGATGACCGCCAGCGCCCGCAAGCGCGATGACGGTCGCTACGACGTAACCCTGGACCTGCACGCGGCCAAGCAGTACGCCGATGGCAAGGGCAAGGAGAGCGACGGCACGATGGATGACTGGGTTGAGATCGGCGTGTTCGCCAATGGGCCTTCGGGTAAGGAACGCGACCAGAAGGTGCTGTACCTGCAGCGCCACCACATCACCAGCGCCGCGCCGAAGATCACGGTGACGGTGGACGAAAAGCCGGACGAAGCAGGCTTCGACCCGTACAACAAGCTGATCGACCGGGTGAGCGATGACAACCGGCGCAAGGTGACGATGTGAAGTGATGGAGCGCCGGCGGTTGCGTCGGCGCTCCGCATGCCGCATGTAGTGCCGAGCCATGCTCGGCACAGCGCCTTCAGCGCGCCGCCGCCTTCGGCCCCAGCAACGCCAGCAGTACATAGACCACGATCGAGGCGACGGTACCCAGTGCCGCCGGCAACCCGAAGGCCCAGGCCGACCGGCCCTGCTGGCGCGCCCACTGCGCCAGATGCCAGGCCGCGCCCAGGTTGATCAGCCAGGCGATGACAAACACCGGCCACTGCACAATGCCCACCGCGCGCAGCAAGGGCATGGACACCAGCGCGGCGGCGATGGCCGCGATCAGGAAGATCAGCGCGGCGCGGGAATGATGGGGTGCAGCCATGGTCACGTTATCAGCCACCAGAAGATGGAGTCCGCTTCCAGAATAACGCTCACTGACCTTGGGTGCAGCAGATGGCCCCATCGCCGCCAGATTGGATGCCTTACACCAGGATCCTCGGATCTCTGACGCACCGCACGGCGGATACCGATACGCGGCGGTCGCCACGAAGCGCAAGGTGAATGAGTGGGAACACCGTGGATCAGGAGGGTGTGCCCACGGGTACACCCACTCGTCCAAGGAGTCACTTTGTGAAAATGGTCTCTGCAGCCACCTTGATTCTGGCAGGCACCGCGCTTTCCCCGTTCGAGGCGCACGCGGTCCAGGTAGTCACCTGTGGCAATTGCACTCAATCCTGGCAATACGAATCCGCTGGCGAGATGGCTCATGGGTTCCGACGTGGCTGGGAGGTCTATCTCGTGGTCAACCCCAACACCGCCCAAGCACTCTACGTCACCGTCAACTACATTCCTCCTGGCGAGGTTCCCAGACGCTTCCACCAGGCCGCTCCCCAAGGTGATCCGGGAGTCGCGGCTGACATCAACGTTCCAGGCTGGCGCCTACCGAGCCAGCCGGTGCTGTCACGGCATGGACAAGGTGACTTCGACAGCAGCTCACAGGGCTTGGCGGACAGCGAACGGCTTCAGCTCGAAGCAATTGTCCGAATGTCGAAGGAATGGGTGTTCATCAAACCCAGGAACGACAGTGGATACTTTTCAAGTGTGTATGTCGCAAACCAGTTCATTCCGGCAGTCGACGATGCGATCCGAATCGCGCATACGACGAACAATCCAGCCTGGCAGCATGGACAGATAAATGGAAACCTCGTTGGCTCCCTTTTCAGGTCGCTTGAGCATTTCTTCGGCAGAGGTGTTGGCGGCTGCCTGCTGATGGACAACGGCGACACCGCCTGCTGGCAGATCAATCCAATGGCCAGAGGGGCGGCGCGACTGATCAAAGGCACGGCAAAGGATGTTCTTGGCCAAGCCTTGCCTGAATCAGACACCATCAAGAACGGGGGAAAGATTGATATTGATGTCGATAGGGGCGATTGGCCTCGCGAGGTGCGCTACAACTTCAGTGGCGGCTACTTCCGATGCGGGTCGGTAAATGGAAAGCTGGACCGCTGCGAATGGATCCGCCCGCGCTAGGAGATTAGTCATGAAGATATGGTTGCAGCTGGGAACGCATTCCCTGGTGGCCATTGTGTTCTCGCTTCTGGGGGCATGGCACATCACCCACGGACTGCCCAGCCTCAGACACCAGTACAGCGACGACCTCGCCATGTCCATCCATCTGTTGTTCGACGAGGATGGCGAGGCAAGGTCGCAGGCTGAACTTCAGTCCAGAATCTCGTCCCACATCGCCAACATGCTCCTGCTTTCAGCCAGCTCACCCGGGAAGTCAGATGCAGAGAATAACCGTCTTGCAGAAATCAGCAGGCGCATTCTCCAACAGGATCTCCTGAGATACATCGAGCGTGACGAAGTACGACGCAATGCTGCCCTCACGGCCGGTGGCCTGGCGGGCGATTGAGCATCCGTTGCCCGGAGTCTCCAAAACTCGGGCACGCCATGACACTTTTCTTATAGGGAACGCACCATCACCAGCACGCGACAACCATGGTTGTCGGCTTCCTGCAGCGGCTTCCAGCCCAGCCGCGTATACAGACCGCCATCCAGGGATTCGGTCTGCAGGTGCAGTTCGGAAACGCCCATCCGCACCGCCTGCGCCGCGGCCTGTTCGACCAGCGCGCCAGCCAGCCCACGCCCGCGATGACTATCGGCCACGAACACGCTGCCCAGCCAATGCTCGTACTGCGGGAATGCCGGCATCTCCCTGCGCTTCAACTGCACCGCGCCGACCACCTGGTCGCCATCGAAGGCGGCAATCAGATGCGGGAGACCCTCGGCATCCTGCGGCCGGTTGAGCCGTTGCAGTTCCTGTTCAAGCGACAGGCCAGCGTCCCGGCCCCATTCCGCGTAATACCACTGCGCCAGTTGCTGCCGTTCCGGTGCGTCGGCGGGTAATTCCCTGAACTCCATGGCGGTGCCTCAATGGGGAAGCGTTCTGTAGAGTCGAGCCATGCTCGACTGATCTGGCATTGTGCGAACGGCAGTCGAGCATGGCTCGACTCTACAAATTACACGGCGGCGGTTCAGCCCTGCGCAAAGTCCTTCAGGATCTCGCCCACGCCGCTCGGTGAGATCTCGAAGCCCAGCGGGGTGCCCGGATTGATCACCACGCCATAGCCACCCGGCACGCGGCGCAGCACGTCCAGCATCAGCCAGCGGATATGGTGTTCGGCCTGCTGGCTGTAGGTGCCGACCCGCGACGGGTCGGTGAACACGGCCACATGCAGGGTGCCCTGCTTGTCGAACAGCAGCGGGTCGAAGCCGCTGCCGTCGGGGGTGACCAGGCTGCCGGTCAGGAGCACCACCTCGGAGGCGACGAAGGCTTCCATGAAGGCGCGGATCGGCACCGCCCCGTCCATCGCCGCCTTCAGCAGGGTTTCGATCGGGGTCTGCGGGGCGAGGTCGGTCATGGCGGTACGGCGGGGCGTGAGGGGGGCCTATTGTGCCGGATGCAGCCAAACCAGGTAGTGCCGGCCGCTGGCCGGCACCTGAAGGTGCCATGGATTCATGGGTTGCCGGCCAGCGGCCGGCACTACCGCCCCAGCCGCTGGTCCCGCGCCCGCTGGTCGGCCATCGCCTTGTCCAGCTCAGCCTGCAGGGCCGGCTCCTGCACGGCGGCGTCCAGCACGTACACCTTCACGCCGTGCGCGGGCACGTCGGCCTTCAGGGAGGCATCCACCTGCAACGAACCGCCGTCCAGTGCATCGCGCCAGCGGCCTGCCTGCACGTAACGCGCTACGGTGAAGGTTCTGGCCCGGTCGCCCTTGTTCAGCAGCACCAGCGCGGTCTGCGCCACGTCGCCCTGCTGCAGCACGCGGAAGAACACCGCCTCGTCGCCCTGCAGGCGTTCGTTCACCTGCAGGCCGCGCTGCAGGGCCGGGGTGGCTGCGCGCAGCCTGGCGATGCGCTGCAGCGGCGTGAAGATCGGGCTCTGCGGGGCAGCATCCACGCGCGGCTGGCCGAAGTAGGCACGGTTTCCTGCGTGCTCGGCTCGACCACGCATGAAGCCGGTTTCCGAGCCGTAGTAGACCACCGGAATGCCGCGTGCGGTGAACAACCAGTTGTGCGCATCGATGAAGCCGTTGTCGCTGGCCTGCAGGCGCGGCATGTCGTGGTTGTCGTAGAAGCTCATCAGCTCGTACGGATTGGCGTACGGGCCGCCGGTCAGGTGCAGTGGCTCGGCCAGGGTTTCAAAGCCCTTGCCGGCGATGCCGAAGGTCTGTTCCAACGCGCCGCGCAACGGGAAATCCAGCACGCTCACGTTGGCATTGGACGGCCAGGTGTGTTCGGCGATGCTCGCCGCGTTGTAGTCGAACGCTTCGCCGAACATGAACATGCCCGGATGTTCAGCGCGGATGCGTTTGACGAAGGCATGCCACCACGGATGCGGCAGCCAGCCGATGGTATCGATGCGCAGCGCATCTACCCCTTGTGAAGTCCACTGCAGGTAAGCACCCACCAGATAATCCATCACCGCCGGATTGTCCTGGTTGAAGTCGGACAGTTCAGCCAGGTTGCCATCGAAGATCGAGGCGTCCTTGCTGTCGACCGGACCGATGTTGTTGTAGAACGCGTGCAGCGGGTTGTGCTTCGGGTCCAGTTTCTGCGGTGGCAGGTTCTGGTGATCGGCGATCAGCGTGCCGTCCTTGTCGAAGATCTGGCCGAACTGCGGCTGCCGCGTCGGCATGGTCCAGGCCGGCGAGCCGTGGTTGCCGACAATGTCCAGCACCACTTTCAGGCCTGCGCCATGCAGGCCCTTGGTCAGCCCGGCGAAGTCCAGATCCCTGCTGGGCAGGTGCTCATCGAGTTTGTAGAAATTGACGCCCCAGTAGCCGTGATAACCGGTCTTGCCACGATCGGTCAGCGTGCTGGTACAGCTGATCGCCTTGCTGCCGGTGAACGCCTCGTCCGGGTTGTCGATGATCGGCGTGATCCATACCGCGCCGAAGCCGAGGTTGCGGATGTACTGCGCATTGTCGAGCACGCCGCGGAAGTCGCCACCGAGGTAGCCGATATTGCCGTCCACCTTGTCCGGGCACGGCACCGGGATATCGAAGGTGCGGTGCTTGCCGCCCTGGTCGCGGTGGTCGTTGGACGGGTCACCGTTGACGAAGCGGTCGGTGACCACGAAGTACACCGCATCGCTGGCGAACGGCTCAGTGGTGCCGACATAGTCCGGGCGCGGCGCGGCCGCCGCATGGCCGGCCAGCAGCACCAGGGAAACAGCAACAGACAGCGCACCACGCATCACACCACCTCCGGACGGGACGGAACCCGCAGCACGCACAGGCCGGCGACGAACAGGCTGCAGCCGCCCAGCACCAGCACATGCATCGGCTGGCCACCCAGCCAGGCGCGCAGGGCGAAGCCGAGCGCACTGGCCGCGACCAGCTGCGGGATCACGATGAAGAAATTGAAGATGCCCATGTACACGCCCATCTTCGATGCCGGCACACTGTCGGACAGCAGTGCGTATGGCAGCGAAAGAATGGATGCCCAGGCGAAGCCGACGCCGACCATCGACAGCAGCAGCCAGTGTGGGTCGCGGATGAACATCAGCGACACCAGGCCGGCACCGCCCAGCCACAGGTTGACCAGGTGGCTCCAACGCAGGCCGATCGCACGCACCATCGGCGGGATCAGTACCGCGGCCAGCGCAGCGAAGCCGTTGTAGGCGCCGAACAGCACCCCCACCCAGTTGGCTCCCTCGTTGTAGGCCGCCGACTGCGGATCGGTCGAGCCGAAGTGGATACCGGCCACCGCGGCGGTGGTGTAGATCCACATCGCGAACAACGCGAACCACGAGAAGAACTGCACCCACGCCAGGCGACGCATGGTGACCGGCATCGCGCGCAGATCGCCGACGATGGCGGCCAGCATGTGGGTGCCCGGCAGCGCACGGGCGAGCGCAAGCAGCACGCCGTAACCCGCACACAATCCCGCAAGCACGTACAGCATCTTGTCGCCCTGCCGCCAGGCGATCAGCAGCGCCAGCACCACGCCGAGCCCCAGCCACAGCGCCACCTGCGTCCACGGCGCCGGGCCACCGATGGCAGTCCCTGCGTGGTGCGCTGGCGGCTCGGCATCATCAAAGCCAGCCAGCTCCGTCGGTGAGTACTCGCGGGTGCTGACCACCGTCCAGGTGATCGCCGCCAGCAGCACCACCGCACCGAAGTAGAACGCATAGCGCACGGTATCGGGCACTTCGCCGGCAGCTGCGGTATTGGCCACACCGAAATGGGCGAGGATGAACGGCAGGAAGCTGGCAACGATGGCACCGACACCGATGAAAAAGCTCTGCATCGCGTAGCCGACCGGTCGCTGGCGCGGTGCCAACTGGTCACCGACGAAGGCGCGGAACGGTTCCATCGACACATTGATCGAGGCGTCCAGCACCCACAGCGTGCCAGCGGCAATCCACAGCGTTGGCGAGTTCGGCATCACCAGCAGGGCCAGTGTGGTCAGCACCGCGCCGATCATGAAGAACGGACGGCGGCGGCCCCAGCGCGTCCAGGTGCGGTCGGACAGGTAGCCGATCACCGGCTGCACCAGCAGGCCGGTCAGCGGCGCAGCGATCCACAGCCCCGGCACCGCGTCCATGTCCGCGCCCAGGGTCTCGAAGATGCGGCTGGCATTGGCGTTCTGCAGGGCGAAGCCGAACTGGATGCCGAGGAAACCGAAACACATGTTCCAGATCTGCCAGAACGACAGCTGCGGTTTGGCGGGACGACTCATCGTGCGCCCTCTTCCATCGCCACCGGCGCCACCTTCAGTGCCTGCACCTGGGCCTGGTTGAGCACACCATCACGCCCGCCCTTGCCGCCGGTGTAATGCGCGAAGTGCTGCAGCGCGCTCATGTTGAAGCCCTCTTCAAGCGTGACCGTGCACCGCCCCTTGGGCACCGCGAATGTTGCCGAGGTCGAATCCTGCACCGCCACGCTGTGCGGCAGGGTGACCGTATGCCGCTGCAACGGCTGGCCCGGGCACTGCAGAACCAGCTGCTTGACCGCAGCCGTGACGCCGGTGTTGATCGGCCCGTTCGCGTTGCTGTACTGCAGGCGCAGGCCCACCTGCCCGGCCTGGGCCGCGGTGAACTGCCAGCGTTCCTCGCCCTTCAGCACCTGCTGCGGACCGACGCAGAGCATCGGGCTGTGCAGCGATTCCAATGCACCCTCGCGCCGGGTCAGGCTGAGGCAGTGCCGCAGGCCATCGTCGCTGATGTGCACCGGGCCATTGCTGGCGGCGACGGCCCTGCCGTCCTTCCACAGAACCTGCCCAGTCGTGACCGGCACGCTCCAGCCAGCGCCATTGCGTGTGGCCTGCGGTGCGGTCGGCGTGGCCGGCGCACGCGCATTGGCGTCGGCGGTTGTGCCACCGAAGCCGGTCGCGGACTGTGCAGCCATCAGCTGCACCGTGGTCGTGTTGCCCTGGATCAGCGTCCTGCCCGCCACCAGCAGGCCATCACCCAGCTGCTGCGGGCGCTCCAGCACGTAGCGCTTGCCACCGGCCTCCAGGCTGATGCGACGCTGCGTACCGAACAGCTCCGGCACCAGTGTGACCGGCAGCTTGGGCTGCACGCGGCCATCGTCCTGCACACCGAACACACCTTCGAGCACCATCGACAGATAGCCGGCCACCGACCACAACTGGCGTTCGGAGTTGACCACCGGGCCGCTGAGTGCGCCTTCGTCGACATGCACGGCCTGGCTGACCAGCTCGTAGTTCTCCATGTTGGAAGCGGCCAGCGCCGCGCCCTGCATCAGCGAGCGGATTTCGGCAGCGATGCGCGGCGCATCGTCCAGCTGCCGCGCCGCACGCAGCGAGTAGGCGCTGACGAACGGCCAGATCGCGCGGTTGTGGTAGATCGGCTGCTGCGACTCCTGCGGCCACACCACCGGACTGCCGGCCGGCCCCATCGGGTAGGCGGCCAGCGCACGGCGCGCACGCTCGGCCGGCAACACCTCGGCGAGGATGCCCAGCGACAGGCCGAGCAGATCGACCTTGGCGTAGGGCACCGGGTGCGCGGCTTCGCCGATGTAGCTCATGTACTGGCCCATGTCCTCGCGCCAGAAGCGCGCATCGATCTGCTGCGCCAACGCATCGGCCCACGCCTTGTAGTCAGCCGCGCGGGCATCACCATGTTGGCCAGCCAGGCGTTCGGCCAGGCGCAGCGCCTGGTAGTGCAGCACGTTGGTGGACAGCGCATAGGAATCGCCGATGAAGCGCACGTCCTCGCGGGTCCAGTCCGGATAGGTCTGCTCACGCCAATCCAGGAAGGAGGTCTCGCCACGATAAAGGCCCATTCGCGCGTCGAACACCATCGCGCGGTCCTGCGCCAGCGTACCCTGCAGCGCCTGCCAGACCTGGTCGGCAAACGCGCGATCCTCCAGCAGGTGACGTGCCGCCAGGAACCACACCACGCGATCGCTGCTGATCGGCCAACTGCCACCGGAACCGGTGTCCTGCGCCACGAACAGGCCGGGCGTATGCCCGTCGCGCGCTGCGGACAGCTTGAACTGCAGCGACTGCCGCGTGCGCTGCGGGTCCATCCGCGCCAGCGCCAGATCGGCGGCGAAGCTGACATCGCGGGTCCACACGTAGGGCCAGCGCGCACCTGTCTGGAAGCACTCGCACGGCACCGGCCGGCCCTCATCGAATGCAGGATCGCGGATCGCATCCACGCGATCCTGGTCCATCTCCTGCTGGGCCAGCGCGAACAGTGCATCGAACATCACGCTTCCGGTCTGGCTGCGCATCGGTGCGGCTGCGATCTGCACTGCGCCCTTCGGCGCATGCAGCACGAAGCTGCCGTTGGCAGCGGCTTCGGCGCGCGCATGGCGGCCGTCGAATTGCAGGTCGGCCGCCTGCGCGGTCGATCCCAGCGCTGCCCCCAGGGCAGCGGTCAGGCAAATGATCTTCAGCATCGAAGCGGCGGACCGGCTTGCGCCCGTCGGCCTCCCTCCCTCTCTGCACGCGTTGTAGGTCCGCACCGTCGTTGCCGACGGGCGGGCGCGGCCCCTCCCTCAAGGTGCCTTGGCCCCATGGTAGACGCGGGGCTGTCGGCTGCGTCCAGCTGCATACGTATTCATGGCGCCACGCGGTAGCGCGCCTGCCGCGCTGGCTTATGGTCCGGGTCTGCCAACGGCGCCTTGGGAGGGGAAATGCCGATGTCGCACACGGTTGTACGCGCGCTGTTCGCGCAGATGCTCGGCCTGGCCCTGCTGGGCCTGGCCACGCTGGCGCAGGCCGCGCCGCAGGTGGCCAGTGTCGAATCACCGGGAAAGGTGCTCAAGGTCAGTCTGGTGCTGGACGGTGGCACCGCGCGCTATCGCGTCGAGCGCTTCGGCGAGGTCGTGGTGGAGGATTCGAAGCTTGGCTTCGCCCTGCGCGACGGCCGCCTGGACCGTGATTTCGCCCTGCTCGGCCAGCAACGGCGCAGCAGCGATGACAGCTGGGAGCAGCCCTGGGGCGAACGCCGGGTCACCCGCAACCACTTCAACGAGCTGACCGTGCAGCTGGCCGAGACCACCGGCAGCAAGCGTCGGCTGGACGTGGTGTTCCGCGTGTACGACGATGGCCTCGGCTTCCGCTACGTATTCCCCGGGCAGCCGAACCTGCGCGAAGCCATCATCGATGACGAGCTCACCGAGTTCGCCATCGCACAGGATTCCACCGCGTGGTGGATCCCTGCCGGGGAACCGATCCACTACGAGTACCTGTACCAGCGCACGCCGCTGAACGAGGTGCCGCTGGTGCATACACCGATGACCCTGCGCAGCCGCGACGGCCTGCACGTGGCGATCCATGAGGCCGCACTGGTGGACTACGCCGGCATGTGGCTGCGCCGCACCGAAGGCCAACGCCTGCGTGCGCAGCTGTCGCCTTCGGCCGAAGGCTGGAAGGTGCGCCGCACCCTGCCCTTCGCCACGCCGTGGCGCACGCTGCAGATCGCCGACCGTGCCGGGGGCCTGGTCGAATCGGACCTGATCCTCAACCTCAACGAACCCAACGCGCTGGGCGATGTGAGCTGGGTGAAGCCGGCCAAGTACCTGGGCGTGTGGTGGTCGATGCACCTGGACAACGAGAGCTGGGCGACCGGGCCGACGCATGCGGCGACCACCGCGAAGACGAAGAAGGTGATCGACTTCGCCGCCGCGCACGGCTTCCGTGGCGTGCTTGTGGAAGGCTGGAACCCGGGCTGGGACGGCAACTGGGTCGGCAACGGCTACGACTTCGACTTCACCCGCGCCACGCCCGATTTCGATATCGAGGCGCTGTCCGCCTACGGCCTGAAGAAGGGCGTGCACCTGATCGGCCACCACGAAACCGGCTGCGCCATCGAGCACTACGAGGAGCAGCTGGGGGCTGCGCTGGACCTGTACGCACGGCTGGGCGTGGACCAGTTCAAGACCGGCTACGTCTGCGATGACGGCCAGGTCGACCGCCGCGATCCCGCCGGTGGCCCCCTGTGGCGCGAGTGGCATGACGGGCAGTTCATGGCCCACCACCATCTGAAGGTAGTGCAGGAAGCCGCGCGCCGGCACCTGTCAGTCAACCCGCATGAGCCGATCAAGGACACCGGCCTACGCCGCACCTATCCCAACTGGATCTCGCGCGAAGGCGCACGCGGCATGGAGTACAACGCCTGGGGCCAGCCGCCGAACCCGCCGGAACATGAGGTCAATCTGGTGTTCACCCGCATGCTGGCCGGGCCGATGGATTACACCCCCGGCATCCTCAGCTTGAAGGGCCGCCACGGCCAGGCCATTCCCAGCACGCTGGCACGCCAGCTGGCGCTGTACGTGGTGCTGTACAGCCCGATCCAGATGGCCGCCGACCTGCCCGAGCACTACCTGCAGCATCGCGAGGCATTCCGTTTCATCGAAGACGTCGCGGTGGACTGGGAGCAGAGCCGCGTGCTCGATGGCGAAGTGGGCGACTACGTGACGATCGTGCGCCGCGACCGCAACAGCCGCGACTGGTTCCTCGGCAGCATCACCGACGAGCACGGCCGTGTGCTGCCGGTGTCGCTGGGCTTCCTGGAACCGGGCGTGCGCTACCGCGCCGAGATCTACCGCGATGGCGAGGGCGCGGATTTCCGCAGCAATCCCTTCGCATTCGCGCGCGAAACCCGAGAGGTGACCAGCGCCGACGTGCTGACGCTGGTGCTGGCACCGGGGGGTGGGCAGGCCATTCGTTTCACGCCGCTTTGAATGCCGCGGTAGTGCCGGCCGCTGGACGGCAACCCGGTGAACGCGATTGCCGGCCAGCGGCCGGCACTACCGCAAACAGAACCTGAAAGCGATTACATCCCTGCAAACGCCATTGAATACGTATGCAGGGTGATTCCCGCGAAGAACGCGCTGCCTACCATAGCGGCGACGACAGCGGCCACCGCGTCGCACGTCCACGGTCACTCCGGGACGTTCACGAATCGATCTGCAACATTGCCTGGGAGGGGAAAATGTTGAACCACAAGCGCAGCGCGCTGAGCATCGCGCTGGCCGTTGTCCTGGCGCCGACGCTGGCGTCGGCACAGTCCACGCAGAGCACCACCACGCCGGCCGCCACCGCCGCCACCAACCTGGATACGGTGCAGGTCACCGGCATCCGCCGCGGCATCGAGAGCGCCATCGCGGTCAAGCAGGACGCCACCTCGGTGGTCGAAGCGATCTCCGCCGAAGACATCGGCAAGCTGCCCGACGTCAGCATCGCCGAATCGATCTCGCGCCTGCCCGGCCTGGCCGCGCAGCGTGTGGCCGGTCGTGCGCAGGTGATCAGCGTGCGCGGCCTGTCGCCCGACTTCGCCACCACGCTGCTCAATGGCCGTGAAGTGGTCAGCACCGGCGACAACCGTGGCGTCGAGTTCGACCAGTATCCGTCCGAACTGGTCAACGGCGTGACCGTGTACAAGACCCCGGATGCCGCACTGGTCGGCCAGGGCCTGTCGGGCACCATCGACATGCAGACCGCACGCCCGCTCAGCTTCGGCGAGCGCGTGATCGCAGTCAGCGGCCGCTACCAGAAGAGTTCATTGGGCCGCGCCGCCAACGTCGATCCGTACGGCAACCGCTTCAGCGCCAGCTACATCGATCAGTTCCTGGACAAGACTCTGGGCATCGCCATCGGCTACGCGCACAGCGACATGCCGATCCAGGAAAACCAGGTTGGCCTGTATGAGCCGTGGACCACCGAGCACACCGACAAGGGCAACCGCCCGGGCGTCGCTGCGGGCACCTACTTCTCCGATGGCATCAAGGCACTGCGCCGCACCGGCAACAACAAGCGCGACGGCGTGATGGCCACCATCCAGTTCCGGCCGAACAACAGCTGGACCAGCACCTTCGATGCGTTCCACACCGAAGCCGAGCAGATCGATACCGCCAACCAGTTCGAGCTGAATCTCAGCAACTACAACGGCAACTACACCCCGGGCCTGCTGGTCAGCAACCCGCAGGTCAATGGCAACGGCTCGTTTACCGGCGGCATCGCCAGCGGCGTGTATCCGCTGGTGCGCGGCATGTACAACAAGCGCAAGGACAAGATCGACGCGTTCGGCTGGAACAATGAGTTCAACTTCAGCGGCGTGAAGCTGGTCGCCGACCTGAACTATTCCAAGGCCACCCGCGACGAGCTGAACCTGGAAAACAACCTGCAGCTGACCCCGATGCCGCAGCTGGATACGGTCGGCGTGCAGTTCCGCCAGAATGGTTTCTCGCAGATCAGCCCGGGCCTGAACTACTCCAACCCGGATGCGCTGTTCCTGACCAACACCATCTACGGCTCCGGCTACGGCAAGGTACCGAAGGTCGAAGACCGCCTGAAGGGCGGCAAGCTGGCCGCGACCATCGCCCTGCCCGACGCCATCGCCTCGTGGGCACCGGACCTCGACATCGGCGTCAACTACGCCGACCGCCGCAAGGTGAAGACCCAGTCCGAAGGCAACATCCTGCTCGGCGCGCAGGGCGATGCCAACATCGCCTCGGACCTGCAGTACCGTCCGGTGAACCTCGGCTTCGCCGGCATCGGCTACATCCCGGCCTGGAACGTGCCGGCCGCGGTGGGCCGTTACATGACCTTCAACCCGGTCGACAACCTGGACTACCTGATTCCCAAGTCGTGGACGGTGCAGGAGAAGATCACCACCGCCTGGGCGCGCCTGAACATCAACACCGACATCGGCGTGGTCGGCGTGCGCGGCAACATCGGCGTGCAGATGCAGCACACCGACCAGAGCTCGGACTCGCGCTACTGGGACAGCTCGCAGGCAGCCGGCAACAACGTGCAGCCGTACTCGAACGGCCGCACCTACAACGATTGGCTGCCGAGCTTGAACCTGGCCTTCATGTTCCCGCACCAGCAGACGCTGCGCTTCGCTGCCGCCAAGCAGGTCGCACGCCCGCGTGTGGACCAGATGCGCGCCGGCCTCGAATTCGGCGTGGATACCGGCACCGGCCGCCCCGGTGGCAGCGGCGGCAATCCGTTGCTGGATCCGTGGCGTGCCACCGCGCTGGACCTGTCCTACGAGAAGTACTTCGGCGAGAAGGCCTACGTGGCCGCAGCGATCTTCTACAAGGACCTGAAGAGCTACGTCTACACGCAGTCGGTGGACAACTACGACTTCACCGCACTGCTGGGCAGCTATGTACCGCCGCCTGGCATGACCACGCCGGTGCTGACCACCGGCACCTTCTCCGCCCCACAGAACGGCAAGGGTGGCACGCTGAAGGGCCTGGAACTGACCGCATCGTTCCCGCTGGAGATGCTGACCGACAGCCTGCGTGGCTTCGGCGTGCAGGCCAGCGCGACCTTCAACAAGAGCGATATCACCATCCTGGACCCGGAAAGCGCTTCCAGCGTGGGCAACGATCCGATCAGCCTGCCGGGCCTGTCCAAGCGCGTCTACAACTTCACCGCCTACTACGAGCGCAGTGGCTTTGAAGCACGCGTGAGCCAGCGCCGTCGTTCGGACTTCATCGGCGAGATCGGCAACTTCAACGGCAACCGCAGCCTGCGCTACGTGGTCGGCGAGAACGTGACCGATGCACAGCTCAGCTACACCTTCAGCGACAGCAGCACCCTGCGCGGCCTGACCCTGCTGCTGCAGGGAAGCAACCTGACCAACGAGCCGTACCGTACCTACGCCGGCAGCAAGGACCGCCCGCTGGAGTACATCGAGTGGGGTCGCACCTACATGCTGGGCGTGAACTACAAGTTCTGAGGCAGCGCCGGGCCATGCCCGGCGACCCGGACCCGGTAGTGCCGGCCGCTGGCCGGCAACACAAAGGGAGCAGGACCGGAAACCCGTTGCGCAGGCAGCGGGTTTTCTTTTGCGCGCATGCCGACAATAGATCCGCGCCGTGCGTAGATGCCTTTCGCCGGAAGCTCACCCACAAAAAAGGGACGGGGCGCTTCGGCCCCGTCCCCGCAAGTACCGCCACCGGAGAAAACGGTCAGCTGCGACGTGCGCAATACACCGCACGCGGCGGCAGCTGGAGTTCATTGCCCTGCACCGTGCCCGCATCCGGGCCCGGCACCGCCACCTGCTGCCAGTTGCCCGGCGGCAGCGGATGACTCACCGCCTCGGCCGACAGGTTGAAGGCCAGCAGGAGGGTTTCATCTGCAAGCATACGCTCGAACAGCAGCACTGGCTCGGCGCTTTCGATGAATCGGATGCTGCCATGCAGAAGCGCCGGCTGGGTATGCCGCCAGCCCAGGAACGCCCGGAACGCGGCCAGCACCGAGTGCGGATCCCGCTCCTGCACGGCCACTGCCGCCGCCCGGTGCTCGGCCGGGATCGGCAACCACGGCTGGCCCGAGGTGAACCCGGCCAGCGGCGCATCGGTCCACGGCAACGGGGTGCGGCAGCCATCCCGCCCCTTGAAGTTGGGCCAGAAGGTGATGCCGTACGGGTCCTGCAGGGCTTCGAACGGCACCTCGGCCTCGGCCAGGCCCAGTTCCTCGCCCTGGTACAGACAGACCGAGCCGCGCAGCGAGCACAGCATCGCCACCAGCATCCGCGCCAGGCGCGGGTCGGCTGGGTGGCCGCCCCAGCGGCTGACCGCCCGCTCCACGTCGTGATTCGAAACCGCCCAGCACGGCCAGCCTTCGGTCATCACCGCTTCCAGGCGCGAGACCGTGTCGCGGATGTAGGCCGCGCTGTAGTCTTCCACCAGCAGCTCGAAGCTGTAACCCATATGCAGGCGACCGTCACGGGTGTACTCGGCGGTGGTCGCCAGCGAGTCCTCCGAGGAGATCTCGCCGAGGCTGACCGCGCCCGGGTACTCGTCCAGCAGCGCGCGCAGCTTCTCCAGGAACGGCAGGTTCTCCGGCTGGGTGTTGTTGTAGTAGTGGTACTGGTAGGCGTACGGGTTGTCCGCGCTGAAGCCGCGCCCTACACGCTTGTCGGCCGGCTTGGCCGGGTTGTCGCGCAGCTCCGCGTCGTGGAAGCAGAAGTTGATCGCATCCAGGCGGAAGCCATCCACGCCACGGTCCAGCCAGAAGCGCACGTTGTCCAGGGTCGCCTGCTGCACGTCCGGGTGATGGAAGTTCAGGTCCGGCTGGTCGACCAGGAAGTTGTGCAGGTAGTACTGCTCGCGGCGCGGCTCCCACTGCCAGGCGCCGCCGCCGAACAGCGACAGCCAGTTGTTGGGCGGCGTGCCGTCTTCGCGCGGATCGGCCCAGACGTACCAGTCCGCCTTCGGGTTGCTGCGGTCCTGGCGGCTCTCGCGGAACCAGGCATGCTCGATCGAGGTGTGGCTCAGCACCTGGTCGATCATCACCTTCAGGCCCAGCCCGTGGGCCTTGGCCAGCAGGCGGTCGAAGTCGTCCAGGCTGCCGAACAGCGGGTCGACGTCGCGGTAATCGGCGATGTCATAGCCGAAGTCGGCCATCGGCGATTTGAAGAACGGCGATATCCAGATCGCGTCCACGCCCAGCGCGGCGATGTGGTCCAGGCGCTGGATGATGCCGGGCAGGTCGCCTACCCCGTCGCCGTTGGCGTCGAGGAAACTGCGCGGGTAGATCTGGTAGATGACGGCTCCGCGCCACCATGGATAGTGCGACATCGACAGCCCCCCTCCGGGCGTGCGGGACCCGCCGGGAGCGGGCCGAAATCCTGATGCCGCAAGCTTAGCGGTGGGTCCCCGGGCTTGGCGCAACCTGCATACGTATTCACGCGGGCGGCAGCCGTGGCCGGGCCAAGGACGTCGGCCAGCCCGGCTTGCGCCCGAATTCACAGGCAACGCCTATAATCAGCGATGAGCCTGAAAGCCTGATCGCATGACCATCACCGAAGACACCCGTCCCGCCCTGGGCCTGCCCCAGATCCAGTCGCTTGCCGCGGCCGACATGGCCGCCGTCGACGCCCTGATCCGGCGCCGGCTGTCCTCGGACGTCGTGCTGATCAACCAGATCGCCGACCACATCATCTCCGCCGGCGGCAAACGCCTGCGCCCGATGCTGGTGATGCTGGCCGGCCATGCGGTCGGCCAGGCCGGCCCGGACCACCACCAGCTGGCGGCGATCATCGAGTTCATCCATACCTCCACCCTGCTGCACGACGACGTGGTGGACGAATCCAGCCTGCGCCGTGGCCGCAGCACCGCCAACGCGCTGTGGGGCAACGCACCGAGCGTGCTGGTCGGCGATTTCCTGTACTCGCGCAGCTTCCAGCTGATGGTCGAGCTGGAGCGCATGTCGGTGATGCAGATCCTGGCCGATGCCACCAACCGCATCGCCGAGGGTGAAGTGCTGCAGCTGCTGCACGTGCACAACCCGGATACCGACGAAGCCGCCTACCTGCGCGTGATCGAGCGCAAGACCGCGGTGCTGTTCGCTGCCGGCACCCGCCTGGGCGCACTGGCCAGCGGCGTGGACGAAGCCACCCAGCAGGCCCTGTTCGACTACGGCATGCACCTGGGCTACGCGTTCCAGATCGCCGACGACGTGCTGGACTATTCGGCCAACGCCGAGGAACTGGGCAAGAACCTGGGCGACGACCTCGCCGAGGGCAAGGCGACGCTGCCGCTGATCCACGCGATGGCCCACTCCGACGACGCCACCCGCGAGCGCCTGCGCACCATCGTGCAGGACGGTGATGCCTCGGCGATGCCGGAAGTGCTGGCCGCAATCCGCGCCACCGGCGGCCTGGAGTACAGCCGTGCGCGTGCCGAGGAATATGCCGAAGCCGCCGAGCGCGCGCTGGACGGCCTTGGCGACAATGATGCCGTGGCCGCACTGCGCGGCCTGGCCCGCTACGCGGTGCAGCGTTCGCATTGACGGGTGAAGGCGTGCCGACCAACGGTCGGCACCCACAATGACCGGTAGGTGCCGACAGTTGGTCGGCACTGAAACATCGGTAGGTGCCGACCGTTGGTCGGCACTGAAACATCGGTAGGTGCCGACCGTTGGTCGGCACACCTTTCACAGCCGAGCATGGCTCGGCTCTTGTGTCTTGGATCGTGCCCTGATCAGGCACAATCCCCCGGTGACCCGGGAGGCTCCGATGACGCTGCCTCGGCTCTTAAGCCTTCGAGCTTGCAAAGTAGATTCAGCGCGTCGGCGGCCTGACACCGCCATGGAACTTGAACGGTATCTTAGGCCCGCCATCGGGTGAGAGCCTGTACTCACAAGGGCAAGTCTGGCGGCTTCCGATCACGATCGTAAGTTCAAGCTGGAGCGAAATCATGCAATTTATCGGCATCGACGCAGCCAAGGCGACTTTTGACATCGCCCTGCCTCTATCTCACGGCAAGTATCGAACCAAGGCCAAACTCCCCAATACGCCAAAGGGTTTTGATGAGCTTCTGGCCTGGCGCGCCAAACATGCGCCGAACGCGGCGGTAGGTATGGAGGCTACAGGCATCTATCACGAGGCCTTGGCTCAAGCACTGGTGGAAGCGGGGGTAGTGGTTCATGTGGCCAATCCCGCCCGAGTAAAGGCGTTTGGGCAGGCGGAGGGGATGCGGACCAAGACTGACCGCAGCGACGCCAAGCTGATTGCCCGGTTTTTTGAGGCACAACGCTCGGAAAAGCTGTATCCCTACGTTCCACCGACGCCCTCGGAGGTGAAGCTGCGCGCCTTGGTACGGCGTCGAGATGACCTCCAGGAAATGCTGCAGATGGAGCACAACCGCCTGGACGTTGCCGATATCTCGGTCCAGCAAGGGATCAAGGATGTGATCCGGACGTTGGAAGAGCAGATCAAGCAGGTCCAGAAGGCGATTGAGGACCATATCGATAACGATCCGGACCTGCGCCGGCGTCATCAACTGCTTACCAGCATCCCCGGTGTAGGCAACACCAGCAGTGCCCAGCTGTTGGCCATGCTGGGGGATCTAAGCAAATACAGCGACGTGCGCCAGGTGGTTGCCCACGCGGGCCTGAATCCGGCCCAGCGTCAATCAGGAAACTACGAAGGCAAATGCCGGATATCACGCGTCGGCGACGCCAATTTCCGCAAAAAGCTGTACATGCCGGCGCTGACCGGGAAGACCCACAACCCCACACTGAAGTCCTTTGCAGACCGGCTCAGCGCGAAAGGCAAGCCCTTCAAGGTCGTCATGTGCGCAGTGATGCGCAAGCTCATCCATCTGATTTGGGGCGTACTGAGAAGTGGCCGACCCTTTGAGCCTGACGTCGCCCTTGCCTAGGCGAGGGCGACACGGTATCTACATGAAGCGTTCCTCAAAGAACGCATCCAGCGCCTTCCACGCGCGCTTGGCCGCCCGTTCGTTGTATTGGCAGCCCGGCGGACTGTTGGCATCACGCTCGGCGAAGCAGTGCACTGCCCCGCTGTAGTTGGTGAATTCCCAATCGACCTTGGCCGCGTTCATTTCCTTCTGGAAACCGGCGATGTCCTCGGCGCTCACGCTCTTGTCATCGGCGCCATTGAGCACCAGCACCGACGGGTGCGTGCCACCGGCCTGGGCCGGCAGCGGCGAACCCAGCCCGCCATGCAGGCTGACCACGCCTGCCAGTGGCGCACCGGCACGGGCCAGCTCCAGCACCGTGGTCCCCCCGAAGCAGAAGCCGACCGCACCGATCCGGCTGGCATCAACCGGCGCCTTGCCGGCCTGCGCCTTGAGCACGTTCACCGCCTCCAGCGCACGCGCACGCAGCAGCGGCCGGTCGTTGCGCAGCTTGGTCGCCACCGGGCCAGCCTCGGCATCGGTCTTGGGCCGCACGCCCTTGCCGTACACATCGGCCACCAGCACCACGTAGTCATCGCCAGCCAGCTGCTTGGCCTTCTCGATGGCCGATTCATTCACGCCCTTCCAGTTCGGCACCATCACCAGCCCGGGGCGCTTATCGTTGTCGCCATCGTCATAGACCAGCACGCCGCTAAAGGTCGTGCCCTGGTGCTTCCACTCCACCGGCTGCGTCTTCATCGCCGCCCACGCCGGCATCGCTGCCAGCCCCAGTACCATCGCCACGCCGCATCGCCAACGATTCATGCGCCTGCTCCGAAAAAAAGGGACGGAGGGGATTAAGCCGTATTCGCCCCTCCCGCGTCGCATTCTGCATTGGCGACGTGACGCAGGTGTGGTTGGATACGACTTAATCCCCTCCGTCCCCTTTTTTCGCATGAACCTGGTTGATCGCTTTCTGTCTGGCCTGATTCCACGCCTGCCTGCCGACGATGCCCCGCAGTGGGCCCACGTGCAGGGCGCCAGCGCCGAAGACCTGCAGCGCCTGCGTGCGCAGTGGCCGCAGGTGCCGGACAGTCTGGTCGCGTTGCTGTCGCGCGTGGATGGCACGCACTTCCGCGAGTACCCCGGTGGGGAGGTCTGCGTGCTGATGCTCGGATCGGACGTGGAGGGCGGTAGCTACCCGTACTACCTGCGTTCGGTGGCGCAGGTCTTCGAGGACCAGCGGCAGTGGGACGACAGCATCCGTTCCATCTACGAAGAGTGGCTGGATGACGAGCCGGAGATTCTGGGTGAAGGCATCGACGCCGATCTTCCGATGAACCGCCGCCTGTGCTTCTCGCACTGCATGAACAACGGCGGCACTTCGATGCTGTACCTGGATTTCGATCCGGCGCCGGGCGGCACAGTCGGCCAGGTGGTGCGCTACCTGCACGATCCGGACAGCTATGCGGTGATCGCGCCGAGCTTCGATGCATATCTGCAGCAGCTGATTGATGGCGATTACGCGTTCATCGACCAGGACGAGGATTGAAACGCAGCCGAGCGTGGGCTCAGCTCTACAGTAGATCCACGCCATGCGTGGATGGATGCGCAGGATCCGCTGCGGTCAGAGCCCTTTCCTGCAGAAAGGAATCCGACCCCGATCCGGCAGATCAGGCGATGCCCAGACCCGGAATCGCGCTGATGCTGTCCGGATCGAAGCCGGCCAGCTCGGCGAAGTGGCGGCCACGCGCCACGTAGTCACGGTACGCACCGAAACTCGGTGCGCCAGGCGACAGCAATATCACCCCGCCCTCAGAACCCAGCGCCGCACGCGCCAAGGCCATCGCCTCCGGCAGATCGCCCGCAGCGTGCAGGCCGAAGCGACCGGCATCGGCCAGCGGCTGCAGCATCGCGTGGATGCGCGGGCCATTGCTGCCCATGGTCACGATCTCCACCGGCGGCACGTCGTGCGCCATGTGCTGCATGAAATCGGTCCAGTCCAGGCCACGGTCGTGCCCGCCCACCAGCAGCGCGATGCGCTGCCCGGCGAAACACTCCAGCGCGGCCAGGCTGGCATGCGGCGTGGTGCTGATCGAATCGTTGACGTAGGTCAGGCCTTCGGCCGCGCCGATGCGCTGCAGGCGGTTCGGCAGCGGGCGGAAATCCTGCACCGCCGGTGCCAGCGCCACCGCATCCAGGCCCAGTGCTTCCAGCGCGGCCAGTACCGCGCACAGGTTGCCGCGGTTGTGGCGGCCCGGCAGCGGTGTGTTGCGGGTGTCGAACACGGCCTGCTCACCGCGATGCACGATGTCACCGCGCATATGCCAGCCCTGCGGCTGGTTGAACCAGATCACCTTGCTATCAGGTAGCGACAGCGCGGCCAGATGCGGATCGGCGGCGTTGAGCACGGCGATGCGCGGTGCGGCTTCAGTCACCAGCTGCAGCTTGTCCTCGATGTAACGCTGTTCGCTGCCATGCCAGTCCAGGTGTTCCGGGAACAGGTTCAGCACCACCGCCACCTGCGGGCGGGCACCACTGCGCGCCACTTCGCCGGTCTGGTAGCTGGACAGTTCCACCGCCCAGTACTCGGGCGCGGGCTGCGGGTCCAGCACTTCCAGCAGCGGCAGGCCGATGTTGCCGACCAGGCCGGTACGGTGGCCGGCCGCTCGCAGCAGGTGCGCGACCAGCGCGGTGGTGGTGCTCTTGCCCTTGGTGCCGGTCACGCACACGGTGTCGTGCACGATGCCATCAGCACCCGCATGCTCGGCAAACCACAGCGCAGTGCCACCGATGAAAGTGGTGCCCTGCGCGGCGGCGGCCAGCGCGATTGGCTGGTAAGGGCTGATGCCCGGCGACTTGATCACCACATCGAAGGCAGCCAGCGCCTCGGCCGACGGCTCACCACGGACGTCCAGCGCACCATGTGTTTCCGCACGCGCTGCCTCGACTTCGGCAGCTGGACAGAACAGGCTCAGGCCAAGCGTGGGCAGGCGCGAATGCAGCACCGCAAACGCGGCACGGCCCTCACGGCCCCAGCCCCACAGCGCAACGCGCTTTCCTTCAAACTTCGAAATCTTCACGTACCCGTTCCCACAGCGCAGCCGGAATACGGTGCTCGCCCTGCAGCTGCAGCAGCGGTGCCAGTTCCAGTTCGGTGGCATCCAGCTGCGGCTGGATCTCATTGCAGAAGCGCTTCACCAGCACGTCTTCCTTCCACTCGGCGCGCTGTGCCAGGGTTGCCATCGCTGCACGCGATTCGCGGCCTTCGCCCACGCACTCGAACGGCTTGTGGTCCTGGAACTCCAGCAGCGCATCGAAGCCGCCGGCCTGCTCGATGTCATCCAGCAGGTTGCGGCCGAAGATGCGCACCAGGCGCGTCTTGGGCATGAACGGGGCCAGCGCCAGGAACACGAAATGGCACTTCGGGCAGACGCCGCACCAGCGGTTCACCGGGCGCTCGCCGAGGATGTGGAAGTTGCGGTTGCAGCTGGAGAAGTGCGCGTCGTAGAAATCGGTCTTGGCGAACTGGCGCGCAACCGCCAGCTCGGACATCGGCCGCAGCAGCGAGTAGTACTGCAGATCGGCGGCCACCTGCTTCTGCACATGGCTGCCGAACGCCTGCTCGAACGCCCAGCCCTTGGACCACTGGTGGTTCACTTCGCCGGTGCCCGGAATCTGGCTGCCGTAGCTGGCCGAACGCTCATTGGAAAACACCACCTGGTCCACGCCCTGCAGCAGCGCGGCCAGCACCATGATCGCCGAGTTCACCGCAGTGACCGGGATATGGCCGTTCCAGGCGCCCTGGCGGTTGAGTTCGAACAACTCCGGCGCCAGCGCGCGGCCCAGGTTCAGCGTCGGCAGGCCGGTGCGTTCGGCGCAGGCACGGATCAGCTGCGAGCCACCGATCCAGGTCACTGTCTCGTCCACGCCGGCACGGCGCAGGGCCTCGATGCTGACCAGCGAATCCTTGCCGCCGCCGATGGCCACCAGCGCGTGCGGCTGCAGGCCCAGCACCGGCGCCGGCACCGCTTCGCCCTGCACCGGCAGGCGGAAGCGGCCGCGCAGGTTCAGGCCGTTGCGGTAGGCAAATTCGCCCAGGCCATTGAGGTAGACCGTCTCCACCAGGGCAGCGGTATCGGCATCGATGGCGTAGCTGTCGATGCTGACCGTCTCCGGCACGCCCGCCTTGTAGTAGCTGACACCGGCGATCAGGTGCAGCAGCTGCAGCGCGCGCTGCACGGCGGCGGTGCGCGCCTGATCCAGCACGAACGGGGCGCCCGGCACGGTGATGGTTTCCACCATCTCCGGGCCATCATCGAAGGCGTAGACCAGCTTGGCCACACCGGTGTCCGCAGCGAACTCGCAGCGGACGAAGCGGAAGCGGGAAACCTGGTGTTTGTCGAAAGCAGTCATGGTGTATCCGGTCAGGCACCTGCCCGCGCGCAGGCGCGGGAGGTGTCGGTGGGCGGGTGCAGAGCGCGGAAGGCAGCGATCACTCGATCACGTCTTCGCGCGGCATCGCCCGCTGGTTGTAGGTGTTGGACATCACGTAGCCGTAGGCACCGGCATCGGCAATCAGCATCACATCGTCCGGCGCGGTCGACACCGGCAGCTTGCGGCGCTTGCCGAACACATCACTGGATTCGCAGATCGGGCCGACCACATCGAAGGCGGCCTCGGCGTAGCCGCCCTGGCGGCTGAGGTTCTCGATGTCATGCCAGGCGTCGTACAGCGCCGGGCGCATCAGGGTGTTCATGCCCGCATCCAGGCCGACCCGGCGTACGCCATCCTTCTCCACCACCTGGGTGGCATGGGTCAGCAGCACGCCGGATTCCGCCACCAGGAAGCGGCCCGGTTCGATCGCCAGGCGGAACGCCGGATGCAGCGCCTTGACCTCGGCCAGGCCCTCGGCCCAGGCATCCAGGTCGAACGGCTCGTCTTCGTCGCTGTACGGAATTGGAAGGCCACCACCGATGTCGATGGTCTGCACGCTGCCGATGCGGCGGGCGAAACCGGCCAGCTCATCGCACATCAGGCGCCAGTGCTGCGCGGTTTCCACGCCGCTGCCCAGGTGCGCATGCAGGCCGACCACGCGGGTGCCCAGTTCGGTAGCCGCGCGCACGAACTCGTCGACGCGGGCAATCGGCAGGCCGAACTTGGAATCCTTGCCGCCGGTACGCACCTTGGCGTGGTGGCCCTCGCCACGACCCAGATCGACGCGCAGCCACAGTTCACGGTTGCGGAACAGGTCCGGCCAGCGCTGCAGGGCTTCGACATTGTCGACGGTGACGGTCACGCCCAGCGCGAATGCCGCTTCGTATTCCTCGCGCGGGCAGAAGCTGGGGGTGAACAGCACGCGCTTGGGCGACAGTTCCGGCAGATGCTGGAACACGTGCTTCAGTTCGCCATGCGATACGCACTCCAGTCCAAAGCCCTCGGCTTCCAGCAGCTGCAGGATGGCCGGATGGCTGTTGGCCTTGATCGCGTAGTAGCGCTGGTCGATCGGCTTGATTGCCGCCAGCGCACGGGCACGGGCACGTACGGTCGGCAGATGGTAGACGTAGCGCGGCGTACCGGCATCGGCCAGCTGCAGCAGGTGCGCACGCTGGCCACGCCACCACGGCGTACCACGCGGGCGCACTGTACCGGCAATCTCACGCCAGCGCGGGCCGAACACTTCGGTCTCTTCCACCGGCATCGCGCCACTGTCGATCAGCTCGGCGTGCAGGATCGGCAGCAGGCCATCGGCATCGGCTTCGTCGATGACGAAGGTCAGGTTCAGGTCGTTGGACGACTGCGAGATCATGTGCACGCGTTCGCGGCCGAAGGTCGCCCACACGTCCGACAGCTTGTGCAGCAGCGAGCGCATGCCGAGGCCGACCAGGGTGATCGCCGCGCACGGCACGATCACCTTCACCTTGCAGATCTGCGACAGATCGGCCGACAGCGCGGCCAGCACATCGGTGTTGACCAGGTTCTCGGACGGATCCAGCGATACGGTGACGTTGGTCTCGGCCGAACCAATCAGGTCCACCGACAGGCCATGCTTCTTGAACAGATTGAACACGTCGGCCAGGAAGCCGACCTGCTGCCACATGCCGATGCCTTCCATCGACACCAGCACGATGCCGTTGCGGCGGCTGATCGCCTTCACCCCCGGCACTGGTGCGGCATTGCCGTCGATGCTGGTGCCCGGCAGTTCCGGGCGCTCGGTATCGAGAATGGCCATCGGCACGCCGGCATCACGGCACGGCTTGATCGAACGCGGGTGCAGCACCTTGGCACCGGTGGTGGCGATTTCCTGCGCTTCGTAATAGTCCAGCCGGGTCAGCAGCCGCGCGTCCGGAACGTCCTTGGGATTGGCGCTGAACATGCCCGGCACGTCGGTCCAGATCTCCACGCGGCTGGCGCCGAGCAGCGCACCGAAGTACGCCGCCGAGGTATCCGAACCACCACGGCCGAGGATGGCGGTGCCGCCGTCGGCGTGGCGCGAGATGAAGCCCTGGGTGATCAGCAGCCGGGTCGGCTGCGCGCGGAAGCGCTGCGCCCAGGCGGCATCGGCACGCCATTGGCAATTCACCGACAGGCGCTGCGACCAGTCGCTCTGGTTCGGCTGTGGCGGCAGTGCATCCAGCCACTGGCGGGCATCCATCCAGCCGAAATCCAGGCCGCTGGCACGCAGATAGGCCGCACCCAGGCTGGAGGACAGCAGTTCGCCCTGGCCCAGTACTTCAGCCTGCCAGTCCAGCGGACGGGCAACGGCACGCGGGTCATCGAGCAGGCCCTGCAGCACGGCCAGTCGTTCGGCCAGCACCTCGGCGCCCAGCTCCAGTTCCTGCAGGAAGCCCTGGTGGCGCTCGACCAGCGCGGCCACGCGATCACGGCTGTCCGGCGCGCCATCGGCAATCGCGGTCAGTTCGTTGGTGACCCCGGACAGCGCCGAAACCACCACCAGCACGCGCGAGCCGGTCTCTTCCGCGCGTTTTTTCGCCAGCTTCCCGATCGTGTCCCAGCGGTGACGACGCGACACCGAGGTGCCGCCGAACTTCAGTACGATCCAACGATCGACAAGGGGGGAAGCTGACATGGATTGGCTATGTAGAATGTGGGGAAGCCGCCCTTGGGGGCGGAACCTTTGATTCTAAGCGCAATATCCCCGTAGATGGCCGTCCTCCGTTACCTGCAGCTCGATGTCTTCGCCCCCCGCCCCGGTACCGGCAACCCACTGGGTGCCGTGCTGGACGCCGACGATCTCTCCGGCGAGCAGATGCAGGCCCTGGCGGCCTGGCTGAACCTGTCCGAGACGGTGTTCTTCCTGCGCCCCAGCGCGCCCGGTGCCGACTATCACATCCGCATCTTCACCCCGACCCGTGAACTGGCCTTCGCCGGCCACCCCAGTGTTGGCGCGGCCTGGACGGCGGTGACCTGCGGCCTGGCCCAGCCGCGCGAGGGTGCGCTGGTACAGCAGTGCGCCGCAGGGTTGCTGCCGGTACGGGTGAGCGGCCCGGCTGAGGCGCTGCAGGTCCAGCTGGCCAGCCCGCCGGCGCGGCAACGGGCGACGACAGCCAACGGGGTACCCGAAGCGCTGCTGGCCCTCGCCGCCAACGGGCATGCGCCGGAACTTTGGGACAACGGCGCGCGCTGGTGGCTGCTGCCGCTGCGCGATGCCACCACCGTACGCAACCTGGTGCCGGACATGGCCGCCCTGCGTGACTGGAGCCTGGCCACCGACGCAACCGGCGTGGCCGTGTTCGCTGATGAAGCCGGCACCGACCATTCCCGCGTGGTGCGCGCGTTCTGCCCCGCCGATGCGGCCAGCGTGCCGGAGGATCCGGTGACCGGCAGCGCCAACGCCCTGATCGGCGCCTGGCTGCGGCAACGCAGTGCCCTGCCCGGCCGCGTCGGCACTTATGTGGCCAGCCAGGGCCGCGAAGTCGGCCGCGATGGCCGAGTGCAGGTAGAAGTCGATGCAGAGGGCACGGTGTGGATCGGCGGCCAGGTGCAGCCAGTCATCGACGGCAACATCCGCTGGTAGCGCCGGGCCAGGCCAGTCGGCCTTGCCGCGCTGCGCGCTCGCGGGGCATGGCCCCGCGCTACCGTATCCCCCTTCATTCCTGGAGTTTCGCCCCGATGACTAGCCGCCGTTTCCTGCAGCTGGATGTGTTCTCGCCGCGCCCCGGCGCGGGCAATCCGCTGGCCGTGGTACTCGATGCCGAAGGCCTGGACGACGCCAGCATGCAGGCCATCGCGCGCTGGACGCGCCTGCCGGAAACCACCTTCGTGTTCCCGCCGGAGGCGGCCGGCGCCAGCTATCGGCTGCGCATGTTCAGCCCGCAGAAGGAAGTGCCGTTCGCCGGCCACCCCAGCGTCGGCACCGCGCATGCGGTACTGCAGGCCGGACTGGCCGCGCCGGTCGACGGCATGCTGGTGCAGGACGGCATTGCCGGCGTGCTGCCGCTACGCGTCAGTGGCGAGGCTGCGCAGCAGCGCATCGCCATCCGCACCCCGCGCGCGCAGCTGGCCGAGACCGCCGAGGCCACCGATCCACGCCTGCAGCCGGCCCTGAAGGGCTGGCCGCTGGGCACGCTGCCGCCGGCACGCATGCAGGGCGGGCGCAGCTGGTGGGTGGTGCAGGCGGCCGATGAGGCCGCATTGCGTGCCCTCCGTCCGGACTGGGACGCGGTCGCCGAGTTGGCCGAATCCACCGACAGCATGGGCGTGTTTGCCTATGCCTTCAGCGATGGCAGCGAGGGGTTCGACCTCGCGGTGCGCGCCTTCGTCGGCAACGGCCGTCGCTTCGAAGACGCCGCTTCCGGCGCAGCCAACGCCGTGCTCGCCGCATGGCTGGACCTGCGCGACGCCCTGCCCCGTGGCGGCGCACCGTTTGAAGTCAGCCAGGGCCGTGAAGTCGGCCACGATGCGCGCTTGACCCTTTTCGTCGATGAAGACGGTGAAGTCTGGTCCGGTGGCCAGGTGCAGACAGTGATTGCCGGCACCATTGATTGGTGATCCCGTACGGCGTGGTAGCGCCGGGCCATGCCCGGCGTCTTTCCGCTGCGCTCGCCGGGCATGGCCCGGCGCTACCGACCTCAACCCAACTCGGCTTCCAGGCTGATCGGCACCGCGCTCAGCGCCTTGGACACCGGGCAGTTCTGCTTGGCGTCATCGGCAATGGCACGGAACTGCCCCGCATCGATGCCCGGCACCACGGCCTTCACTTTCAGCCGGATCTGCGACAGCTGCGGGCCACCTTCCAGTGACAGATCGACCTTGGCCTCGGTATCCAGCGAGGTCGGGGTGAAGCCGGCTTCGCCGAGCTTGGCCGACAGCGCCATGGTGAAACAGCCGGCGTGCGCGGCAGCGATCAGCTCTTCCGGGTTGGTGCCTTTTTCGTCGCCGAAACGGCTGTTGAAGCCATAGCGGGTCTTGTCCAGCAGGCCACTCTGCGGCGTGCTCAACTGTCCCTTGCCGGACTTCAGATCGCCTTCCCAGTGCGCGGTGGCGTGTCGCGAGATTCCCATGTGCTGCTCCTGCGTGGCGGTGATGAACGTTTACCCTCGCACGCCATGCGTTAGCCCTGCGTCGCTCCGCCGCACGCCAGACGTCACCCTGGCCGCAGGCACGTGGACACTTCCTCGCCAGCAGAACGCGTATTTTTCCCTTGTTTTCAGTGATTTCGCGCATCCCTGTGCTACCGGGACGAGCATTGCCGGCCGCACCGCGGCACCCCCAGCCCCCACCACCGGCCATGTACTGAATCGGCCTGGATATGAAAAAACATGCACTTTCCGCACTCCAGGCTATTGGCGGCGCCCGAGAGTTGCCCTACATTGCGCTTGCCGACGGGGTTCGGCGCCGACCAAACAACCAACCGTTCACGGAACAGGAAACCATGGCAAAGACCGCTAAGAAGGCTGCCCCGAAGAAGGCAGTGAAGAAAGTCGCGACGAAGGCAGCCGCCAAGCCGGCCGCTCCGAAGCCGATCAAGGAAGTGCTGACCAAGTCCGGCCTGGTTGCACACATCGCTGAAGCCTCCGGCGTCATCGCCAAGGACGTCCGCGCTGTGCTGGCCTCGCTGGAAAGCGCTGTCGCCTCCTCGGTGCACAAGAAGGGCGCTGGCTCGTTCACCCTGCCGGGCCTGCTGAAGATCAGCACCGTCAATGTGCCGGCCAAGCCGAAGCGCAAGGGCATCAACCCGTTCACCAAGGAAGAACAGTGGTTCGCCGCCAAGCCGGCCACCACCAAGCTGAAGGTGCGTCCGCTGAAGAAGCTGAAGGACGCTGCGCTGTAAGCGCGCGCCCCGAAGCGGATTCCGACGGGACGGCTCAGGCCGTCCCGTTTTTTTTGTCCGAACCGCAGGCCGCAACACAGCGTTGCCGCAGCCAGCGGATTGCCCGCACAGGCCCGCCGCCGTTGGATGAGCGCGCGTTCTGCACGCACGGAACGTACCGGGTGGAACACTGCGTGCAGCGCCGGCCATCGCTGCCGACCGTGGCCTTGCCTATCGTGGGCACATCCTCCACAGCTACGGCGAGCACACCCTCATGGCCAGCCCCTCCACCCGCTACCGGATCTCGGTGACCCCCATCGAAAAGGACGGGGTGCAGTGCACCGGGCGCTGCACCATCGAACTGGAGCATCGCGCCAGCCGCGACCTGATGCGCCTGCTGGAAGCTGCACCGCGCACCGCCGGGCTCAGCGGCGATGAGCGTGCGACAGTCGTGATCGCCACCCAGCTGCTGCGCGATATCGTGCAGCGCCACGCCGAAACCGAAGGCCACGCACTGGCCGCAATCGCCACGCAGGTACTGCCGGCGCTGGATGCGCTGGAACAGCTGCCGTCCTCCCGCTGAGACCGGCGCAGCCGATACACTGCCCTCCTTCACGTCGCCTCGGGGAGGAGGCAGGCATGCGCAGGTTCCTGTTGTTGATCGCGCCGCTGGTGCTGTTCGGCTGTTCGCGGCCGGAGGCGCAACCGGATCCAACCGCTCCCCCTGCGCAGCCGCCGGCTCCGGCCGCTGCCAGTGCAGAGGCCGAAGCGCCCGCACTGCAAGCCACCGCGGTCGACCCGCTGTTTGCCGCCGTCACGGCCGAAGCCGAGCTCCCGGCCGCGATGCTCAATCGCTATGTCATGGCCCTGCTCAACCGTGACCACAAAGGCGCCGATGCCGCCTGGACCTTCCCGCCCCGCGATGCACGAAGCGCGGACGACGCCGCGTTGCGCCAGCTGGAGAACGTCCGCAGCCTGCGTTTGACGACCGGGTCGCCGATCGCCCGCGATGGTCACCAGCCACCACAGCTGCTGGAGATCCCGGTACAGGTCCGTGCAGCAACCACCCAGGGCACGTTCCGCTTCGGCGGCTGGTACCGGGTGCAGCCCAGCAGCGATGGCCGCGCCTGGCAGATCCAGTCGGCGCAACTGCGGCCAACGCTGGACTGAACCGTTGCAGCGGCATGCACGCACGATTCAGCCGGCAAGGCTACTCTTTGCTCCATCCATTCCGCATTCACCGGTCACCGCCATGCGCCTGCGTTCCCTGATGACCCGCCTTGCCGCCTCCACCGTACTGATCGCCGCGGCGATCGGTGCGCAGGCCGCCCCTTCCATTTCCGGCCGTGAACTGTCGGTCGGCGCCAGCGATGTGCAGCAGTACCTCGATGGCAGTTTCCCGCGCACCCAGGATGCGCTGGGTGGCCTGATCGCGCTGACCATGAGCCATCCGCAGCTGAGCCTGCCGGCCGGCGAACGACTGAACCTGGGCATGGATGTGGCGCTGGCGACCGCTGGCGGCAACCCGGCCAAGCTCGGTACGGTGAAGCTCAGCAGCGGCCTGCGCTACGACGCACAGACCCAGGGCTTCCACCTGCAGCAGCCCAGCGTCGATGACTTCACTCCGGCCAACCAGGGCGGTCGCCTCGACTCGCGTACCCGCGGCCTGCTCAATGCCTGGCTGAGCGACTACGCCCAGCGCGAGCCGATCTACAAGCTGGACCCGGCCGTGGCCGGCGTGCTCGGTGCGCTGCAGGTGCAGTCGGCACAGGTGAAGAACGGCAAGCTGGTGGTCACCTTCAACCAGAACCTGGGCAACCTGGTGCCGGCAGGCGTGCTCGGAAAATAAGGTAGCGCCGGGCCATGCCCGGCGGCTTCTGATTCTCCCGCGCACCGCGATCGCCGGGCATGGCCCGGCGCTACCGCAATCAGCGCTTGGGCTGCAGCATGGTGCCGGTGCACTTGGGCGAGCCGCAGCGGCACTCCCAGATCTTCTTCAGCTTGGCCGTATGGCGCTCGGCCAGGGTGATGCCGTAGTTGTAGGTCAGCTCTTCGCCGGCCTGGATATCGCGCAGCGCCTCGATGAAGACCTTGTCGCCGCGGCTGTCGCCGTCTTCGTCTTCCTCGATCACCGCCTCGCAGTTCGGGTCGCAGCTGTGGTTGATCCAGCGCGCGTCGTTGCCCTTGTAGTTGGCATCGATCACCCAGTCGTCGTTGAGGGTGAACAGGAAGGTATGGCCACTTTCAACATCGCCGCTGTCATCGGCATCGACGTCGCCGTGGCTGCGCAGCAGGCCCTTGTACTGGATCACGCGCTCGCCCTGCTTGATCGGGGCCACGGAAAACACACCGTTGCCGTGGATGGCGGACTTGCGGGCTTGGATCTTCTTGGGCATCGGCAAGGGAGGTCTGCAACGAAAGGAACGTTGATTCTCGCCCATTCCGGGTGATTGCGAAAATCATCCCGTTGGCTCAGCATTGGCGCCCTGGCATCGGCCCCGGTGAGTGCTCCCGGCCCGGCCCCCAGCGCCGGCTGAATTCCCGGCTTGGATGGCGGCGAATAAAAGCGTACAATTTCAGTCCGCTTTAAGAACCACTCGCATCCCCATGTTGCGCGTCACCAAACTCACCGATTACGCCACCGTGGTACTGACCGTACTCGCCGCCCGCCCGGGCGAGGTGCTCAGTGCCACCGAACTGGCCGAATTCACTGGTCTGGAACCGCCGACCGTCAGCAAGGTGCTCAAGCCGCTGGCCCAGGCCGGCCTGGTCGAGGGCCTGCGTGGCGTCCGTGGCGGCTACCGCCTGACCCGCGCGGCCATCGAGATCTCGCTGTTCGAAGTGGTCGAAGCGATGGAAGGGCCGCTGGCCCTGACCGAATGCAGCCACGACCACCACCAGTGCGGCATGGCGCCCAAGTGCGGTGCGCGCAGCAGCTGGCGGCTGATCAACGACGTGGTCTCCGAGGCCCTGCGCGACGTCACCCTCGCCCAGATCCTGCCCCCTCTCCCCCTTGCCGATGACGAACAGCGCCGCACCATCGCTGTCGACGTCGTCTCCTGATCCGTAGGCAGCCCCCCATGGCCACCGAAACCATCGAAAACGTCGCCAGCGACGACACCCCCAACCGCGAGATCCACGAGCAGCTCGGCCGCAAGTATTCGGCCGGCTTCATCACGGACATCGAATCGGATTCCCTTCCCGCAGGCCTCGACGAGGACACCATCCGTGCCCTGTCGGCCAAGAAGGAAGAGCCGGAATGGATGACGCAGTGGCGCCTGGACGCCTACCGCCACTTCCTGACCATGCCGATGCCGAACTGGGCCAAGCTGCAGATCGCGCCGATCGATCTGCAGGCGCTCAGCTACTACTCCGCGCCGAAGGGCCCGAAGTACGCCTCGCTGGACGACGTGCCGAAGGAACTGCTGGATACCTACGACAAGCTGGGCGTGCCGCTGCACGAGCGCGCCAAGCTGGCCGGCGTGGCGGTCGACGCGGTGTTCGACTCGGTGTCCGTCGGTACCACCTTCCGCAAGGAACTGGCCGAGAAGGGCATCGTGTTCTGCTCGATGTCCGAGGCGATCAAGGAGCATCCGGAGCTGGTCAAGCAGTACCTCGGCACCGTGGTGCCGGTCGGCGACAACTATTTCGCCGCGCTCAATTCGGCGGTGTTCTCCGATGGCAGCTTCGTGTTCATCCCCAAGGGCGTGCGTTGCCCGATGGAGCTGAGCACCTATTTCCGCATCAACGCCGGCCACACCGGCCAGTTCGAGCGCACGCTGATCATCTGCGAGGACAAGGCCTACGTGTCCTACCTGGAAGGCTGCACCGCGCCGATGCGCGATGAGAACCAGCTGCACGCCGCCGTGGTCGAGCTGGTCGCGCTGGAAGATGCGGAAATCAAGTACTCCACGGTGCAGAACTGGTACCCGGGCGACGAGAACGGCGTCGGCGGCATCTACAACTTCGTCACCAAGCGTGCCGAATGCCGTGGCGCGCGCAGCAAGGTCACCTGGACCCAGGTCGAGACCGGTTCGGCGATCACCTGGAAGTACCCGTCCTGCGTGCTGCTGGGCGATGACTCGGTCGGTGAGTTCCACTCGGTGGCACTGACCCATCACCGCCAGCAGGCCGACACCGGCACCAAGATGATCCACGTCGGCAAGCGCACCAAGAGCAAGATCATCAGCAAGGGCATCAGCGCTGGCCGTGGCCAGAACACCTACCGCGGCCTGGTCCGGGTCGACCGCAACGCCGATGGCGCGCGCAACTACACCCAGTGTGATTCGCTGCTGATCGGCAAGCAGTGCGGTGCGCACACCTTCCCCTACATCGAGGTGAAGAACCCGGGCGCCACGGTCGAGCACGAGGCCACCACCTCCAAGATCTCCGACGACCAGCTGTTCTACTGCCGCGCTCGTGGCATCAGCCAGGAAGACGCGGTGTCGATGATCGTCGACGGCTTCTGCAAGCAGGTGTTCCGCGAACTGCCGATGGAGTTCGCGGTGGAAGCCAAGAAGCTGCTGGAAGTCTCGCTGGAAGGCTCGGTGGGCTGACCGCCCGCCGCCCCTCGCACAACGCATTCTCTTTACCGGCGGGCCACGGCCCGCACCACGGAAATCCCCATCATGCTGAAGATCGAAAACCTCCACGCCCGCATCGGCGACAAGGAAATCCTCAAGGGCCTGTCGCTGGAAGTGAAGCCCGGCCAGGTGCACGCCATCATGGGCCCCAACGGCGCCGGCAAGTCCACCCTGGGCAATGTCCTGGCAGGCCGCGACGGCTATGACGTGACCGAAGGCAGCGTGCAGTTCGAAGGCACCGACCTGCTGGACCAGGACCCGGAAGCGCGCGCCGCCGCCGGCCTGTTCCTGGCGTTCCAGTACCCGGTGGAAATCCCCGGCGTGAACAACACCTACTTCCTGCGCGCCGCGCTCAATGCCCAGCGCAAGGCACGCGGCGAGGAAGAGCTCGATTCCATGCAGTTCCTCAAGCTGGTGCGGCAGAAGCTGGCCGTGCTGCACCTGAAGGACGAACTGCTGCACCGTGGCGTCAACGAAGGCTTCTCCGGTGGCGAAAAGAAGCGCAACGAGATCTTCCAGCTGGCCGTGCTGGAGCCGAAGCTGGCCATCCTGGACGAGACCGATTCGGGCCTGGACATCGACGCACTGAAGAGCGTGGCCGACGGCGTCAACGCACTGCGCAGCGCCGACCGCTCGTTCCTGGTCATCACCCACTACCAGCGCCTGCTGGACTACATCAAGCCGGACGTGGTGCACGTGCTGGCCGACGGCCGCATCGTCAAGAGCGGTGGCCCGGAACTGGCGCTGGAGCTGGAAGCGCACGGCTATGACTTCCTGAAGGATCGCGTGGTGCGCGAGGCGGCGGTCTGATGAGCGCCCTGCTCGACTCGATGGCCCAGGCCTTCTGCGGCAGCGATGCGCGCCGCGAAGTGCTGGATGCGGCCCTGCGCGATGGCCTGCCGGCCGCCCGCAACGAAGCCTGGAAGTACACCTCGCTGCGCCAGCTGGAGCGCCGTGCATTCGCCGCGGCACCGCTGCAGGGCCCGGCCCTGGACGTCGCGCTGCTGGAAGACATTCCGGCGCCGCGCCTGGTGTTCGTCAACGGTCGCCTGGATGCCACGCTGAGCGACGTGCAGGCGTTGCCGGCCGGCGTGCAGCTGCAGCCGCTGTCGGCCGCGCTGGCGGACGGTGAGGATGCCGTGCGTTTCCTTGGCCGCCGTTACGAGCGCAGCGAAGAAATCTTCGCCCGACTCAACGCCGCCCTGGCCGATGAAGGCGTGGTCCTGCGCGTGGACGAAGGCGTACAGGTCGAAGCCCCCCTGCAGCTGGTGTTCGCCAGCGTGGCCGGCGACACCGACCTGGCCTGGCATCACCGCCACCTGATCGAACTGCGTGCCGGCGCACAGCTGGGCGTGGTCGAGCACCGCTTCAGCGTCGGCGATGCCGCCCATCTGGACAACACCGTGCTGCATGCCCACGTCGCCCGTGACGCGGTGCTCCAGCATGCCCGCATCCAGGCCGGCAGCGCGCGCCAGACCAGCTTCCTGCGCACCGATGCGGTGCTGGCCCGCGACGCGCAGTACCACCGCGTCGACCTGGAGCTGGGTGCCGCGCTCAGCCGCCATGAACTGAACGTGCGTCTGGAAGGCGACAACGCCCACCTGACCGCCAATGGCGTGCTGCTCGGCAATGGCCGCCGCCACGTCGAGACCCGCCTGGGCATCGACCACATCGCGCGCGATACCAACTGCGAGCTGCTGTGGCGCGGCGTTGCGGCCAACCGCAGCCGCGTGGTGTTCCATGGCGGCATCCAGATCCGCGAAGGCGCCGACGGCACCGATGCCAACCTGTCCAACAAGAACCTGCTGCTGTCGCCCGACGCCGAGATCGACACCCAGCCGACGCTGGTGATCGACGCCGATGAGGTGAAGGCCGCGCACGGCGCGACCGTCGGCCAGCTCGATGCCAATGCGCTGTTCTACCTGCGCACGCGCGGCCTGCCGCAGGCGCAGGCGCAGGCACTACTGAGTGCCGCGTTCTGCCACGAGCCGCTGAAGGTGCTGCCCGACGCGCTGCGCTCGCAGCTGGCGCGTCGCCTGGACAAGGCCCTGGCCGAGGCAGGTGTGGCATGAACCTGTCCTCGCCGCGACCGATCGAAGAACGCACCGGCAGCCCCGACTGGGACCGCGTCCGCCTCGACTTCCCGCTGCTGATGCGCGAAGTGCACGGCAAGCCGCTGGTCTATTTCGACAATGCCAACACCGGCCAGAAGCCGGTGCAGGTGATCGGCGCGGTGGACGAGTTCTACCGCCGCTACAACGCCAACGTCAGCCGTGCCGTACATGCGCTGGGCAGCGAAGCCACCGACGCCTATGAAGGCGCGCGAAACAAACTGGCGCGCTTCCTCAACGTGCGCCCCAGCGACCTGGTGCTGTGCAGCGGCACCACCTTCGCCATCAACCTGGTGGCGTACTCGTGGGCCCTGCCACGGCTGAAGGCCGACGACGTGATCCTGATCACGCGCATGGAGCACCACGCCAACATCGTGCCGTGGCAGCTGGTCGCGCAGCGTACCGGCGCCACCATCCGCGTGGCCGAGATCACCCCCGATGGTGCGCTGGACCTGGACGCGTTGCGCGCGGCGATGACCCCCGAGGTCAAGCTGCTCGCCGTCACGCACGTGTCCAACGTGCTGGGCACGGTCAATCCGGTGCGCGAGATCTGCCGTGAAGCACGCAAGCGCGGCATCATCACCGTGGTCGACGGCTCGCAGGCGGTGCCGCACCGCAAGGTCGACGTCGCTGCGATCGGCTGCGACTTCTACGCCATCACCGGCCACAAGATGTGCGGGCCGACCGGTACCGGCGCACTGTGGGCCCGTCGCGAGCACCTGGACGCGATGCCGCCGTTCCTCGGCGGCGGTGAGATGATCAAGGAAGTCAGCTTCGACGGCACCGTGTTCAACGATGCCCCGCACAAGTTCGAAGCCGGCACCCCGAACATCGCCGGATTCATCGGCCTGGGCGTAGCCGCCGACTACCTGCAGCAGCTCGGCCAGGAGAACGTGGAAGCACGCGAAGCCGAACTGCTGGCGCATTTCACCGAAGAGCTGCGCCGTGTCGACGGCCTGCGCATCATCGGCGAAGCGCCGGAAAAAGCCGCCGTGGTCTCGTTCCTGATCGACGGCGCGCATGCGCACGACCTTGCGACCCTGCTCGACCTGGAAGGCGTGGCCGTGCGCTCGGGCCAGCACTGCGCACACCCGCTGCTGCAGTACTTCGGCGTCGCCGCCACCTGCCGTGCCTCGTTGGCGTTCTACAACACGCACGCCGAGATCGAGCGCTTCATGACCGCGTTGACCAAGGTGCGCAAGCTGCTGGGGTGAGATTCCCTGGCCAGCCGGAAGCCGAGAACGCCGCGGGAAACCGCGGCGTTTTTCATGGCGGCGCCAATGGCAGGATCGAAGACACGCAGAGCTCCGCAGGCCATGGCACATCGGGGTCAGATCCCTTTCGCATCGCGAAAGGGCTCTGACCCCATCAACGGCCCCGACAGCCGCCGCTGCGACTGCAGCGCGCCACGTATCGCCACCAGATCCCCAGCAGGAATACCTTGCGCGATGAACTCCGCATAGCGTCTGCGCCGCTCATCCACATCAGCAGCAATGAGCTCGAATGCCGAATGCGGTACGAGCAGTGCATTTGCCCGTCCCTGTGCGTTGGCGCGATAGCTTGACCAGCGATAGTCCCCAGGACGCACCACCATCCCCGCCCGCACCGGGTTGAGTTCGACGTAGCGCTGGCAGGCAAGCAGGTAGCGTTCGGTATCAACCAGCGTGGAATGGAAGCGGCCCTCCCACAGGGTTCCCGTGCGCTGCTGCCGTTCGTTCACACGGCGAACGTAGGCGCGGTTCACCGCCTGCATCATCCGCGACATCCCGCCCGGTGCATCAGGGGTCACCAGCAGGTGCACGTGGTTGCCCATCAGCACATAGGCGTGAATCCGGCAGTGCTGCTGGTCCGCGTGATGACACAGCAGCCGCAGGTAGGCGACGCGGTCGCCATCCGAGAAGAACACAGGCTGTCGATTGTTGCCGCGCTGGACGACATGTTGCGGGTATCCGGGCGCATCGACCCGTCGTGGCCTCGGCATGGGTTCCTCCTGGAAACAGGGGGTCAGAGCCCTTCGCTGCGCAAAGGGATCTGACCCCGAGCATCTGCCGATTCCGCGCCCGTGCCAGTCGGTCCATGGCCTGCCGTTGGGTCAGTAGACGCCGGGGCCAGATCCCTATCACGCTGCGAAAGGGATCTGACCCCACCTTCCCATTTGCGCACGCCCCCACCCCACATAGAATGTGTCCATGAGCACCCTGACCTACCGGGCCGCCACGTCGGCCGACATCCCCGCCCTGATCACCCTGGTCACCTCGGCCTACCGTGGTGACGCCAGCCGCGTTGGCTGGACCACCGAAGCCGACCTGCTGGATGGCGCCCGCATCGATGCCGACGGCATCCAGGGTGACCTCGACCGCCCGCGCTCGACCATCCTGCTGGCTGAACGCGACGGCCAACTGGTGGCCTGCGCCCATGTCGCCGATGTCGACGGCAAGGGCTACTTCGGCATGTTCTCGGTCGACCCGGCCCAGCAGGGCGGCGGCGTCGGCAAGCAGCTGATGGACGCCGCCGAAGCGCACGCCGCACGCGAATGGAACGTGCCGGTGATGCAGATGACGGTGATCGACGTGCGCGACGAACTGATCGCCTTCTACGAGCGTCGCGGCTACAGCCGCACCGGCATCAAGAAGCCGTTCCCGTACGGCGACGAACGCTTCGGCATCCCCAAGCGCGACGACCTGCGCTTCGAGATCCTGGAAAAGCCGCTGGCCGGAGACTCTGCGTGAGCGAGGCCTGGACCTTTGTCTGTGCCGGCGCCGAGCTGCTGCCGGGCGAAATGAAGAGCGTGTTCGACGAAGTGACCGGCACGCCGATCGTGGTGTTCAATCTCGACGGCGAGTTGTACGCGCTGGAAGACCAGTGCACGCATGAGGAGTTCGAGCTGTCCTCGGGCGAGTTCAACACCGCCGAAGGCAGCGTGGAGTGCGTGCTGCACGGCGCGCGCTTCGACGTGCGCGATGGCCGTGCCCTGTGTGCCCCGGCCTACAGCCCGGTGCCGAAGTTCCCGGTAAAGCGCGAGCACGACGCGATCTGGACCCGCGACGACCGCGATTGAGGCGCCGCCGCCCGGCAAGGACCCGCGCATGCACGCGCCTGCCGGAGAGCATCCACCCATGAGGTGGATCTACTGGAACGCCCTGAGCGACCTTCCAGGGCCTTTCGGGGGCATCCCGATCGCCCGTCCGAGCGCGCATATGCGAATCATTATCGTTGATGTTATTCTACGTAACATCTTCGTAACGACTCCGCCCTCGCGCCATGGCTTCGCCCGCGCCCACCGCCACGCTGCGCCAGCTCGCCCGTCAAGGGTGGCCGCTGCTCGTGGCCGCGCTGCTGACGCTGCTGCTGGGGTGGTCGGCATTGCACGAAGGGCGCGGCAACGAACCTGCCGCCCACGGCTGGCAGGCACACGCGGACAACCTGCTGCAGGCCATGCCGCTGCCGGCCCCGCCGGCGGACGAATGTCCTCAACATGCGGCGCCTGCACCCGAACCCCCGCTTGATGGCGAGGGCGGCGCGCCCTGCACCGGCCTGGCCCCGCCCCGTGCGGCTCTGGTCGCCCATATCCCGTTGTGGCGCTCCGACGCCTTGCGCTGGCAGTTGCACGACCCTTCGCTGCGCCTGAATCCCGGCCACGCACCACCCGCACCGCACGCCAGCTGAGGCGCCTTGCGGCCGTTGCCGTGCGCCTGAAGCCGTTCACCGCGCAGCCAAGCGTCGGCTCGGCTCTACAGAAACCGCCTTCTACGTGTCGTCGCGCTGTCTGCGCTTCGGCCCTCGCCCTTTCCTGATCCAAGCCACCGCCATCCAGACCATGACCCATATCAAGACCCGCAAGTACGCCCCGCGCGTTTCCCTGCTCGCCTCCGCCACCCTCGCCGCCGGCTTCGCACCGCTGGCCGCACAGGCTGCCGACAGCGCTGACGCTGCATCCCGCAAGGCCACCGACCTGGACAAGGTGCAGGTGCGCGGCAGCTGGTTCAATCCGTCCTCGCCGAAGTTCACCGCGGAACTGCTGAACACTCCGAAGTCGGTGTCGATCGTGTCGGAGAAGCTGATTGCCGAAACCGGTGCGACCAACCTGCAGGATGCACTGCGCATGGTGCCGGGCATCACCTTCGGTGCCGGCGAAGGCGGCAACCCGACCGGCGACCGTCCCTTCATCCGCGGCTTCGATTCGCAGAGCAACATGTTTGTCGATGGCCTGCGCGACGTCGGTTCGCAGACCCGCGAAATCTTCGACCTGGAGCAGGTGGAAGTGGTCAAGGGCCCGAGCTCGGCCTACGGCGGCCGTGACTCCGGTGGTGGCAGCCTGAACCTGGTGAGCAAGACGCCGAAGCTGAAGAACGAAACCAGCGCCAGCATGGGCATCGGTACCGACAGCTACGCACGCGGCACCGTGGACGCCAACTACGTGCTGGGCGATGGCATCGCCGCCCGCCTGAACCTGATGAAGCACGAGTCGGACATCGCCGGCCGTGACGCCGCCAATGTCAGCCGCTGGGGCATCGCACCGTCGATCGCGTTCGGCCTGAACGGCCCGGCGCAGCTGATTGCCAGCCACTACCACATGCAGAGCGACGACCTGCCGGATGCAGGTGGTTTCCCGTACGGTAATCCGAACGGTGCGCCGGCCTCGAAGTGGGTCGATGGCCGCCCGATGGTGCCGGACCGCAACAACTACTACGGCCTGGTCGACCGTGACTTCCAGCGCACCCGCGCCGACATCAGCACCCTGGATGCCAGCTACGACTTCGGTGGCCACAAGCTGCGCAACATTGCGCGCCTGGGCAACACCAGCAACGACTACCTGTGGACCCAGCCGGACGACAGCCAGGGCAACCCGAACAACTACGGCACCTTGTGGCGCCGTACCAACAGCCGCGCCGTCGACGTCAAGAGCTTCGCCGACCAGCTGGGCCTGACCGGCGCGTTCCAGACCGGCGCGCTCAAGCACAGCTACAGCGCCGGTGTGGAGTACAGCGACGAGAAGATGACCCGCGGCAGCTACCTGATGACCCCGGGCACCAGTAACCCGCTGACCGGCAACAGCAAGTGCCCGACCACCGGCGCGGCCACCGGCTACAACTGCACCAGCTTCGCCAATCCGAACCCGAACGATCCGTGGGCGGCGACCCACGCGGTGTATCGCAGCGACAAGGCGCTGGACGTCGAACAGCGCACCAAGACCACCTCGGCGTACCTGTTCGACACCATCGAACTCAACGCACAGTGGAGCTTCAATCTCGGCCTGCGCTACGACGACTTCCGCACCACCCTGACCACGCCGGTGGCCGGTGCGGCGCCGACCCGCGTGCGCAATGACAACGACTTCCTGAACTACCAGGCTGGCGTGGTGTTCAAGCCGGCGGCCAACGGCAGCATCTACCTGTCCTGGGGCACCTCTTCGACCCCGCCGGGCATGGACGGAGGTGACGGCTCCGACGGTCTGAGCGCGGCTGTGGCCGACCTCAAGCCGCAGGACACCAAGAACCTCGAACTGGGCACCAAGTGGGACCTGCTCGACAACCGCCTGAACCTGACCGCGGCGATCTTCCATACCGTGATGAACAACGCACGTGTGACGATCGACAACGGCACCAGCCAGAACGCAGGCAAGAAGGAAATCAACGGCTTCGAACTGGGCTTCACCGGGCAGCTGACCGACGCCTGGAGCCTGTACGGCGGCTACACCTACCTGGACTCGGAACTGAAGGACAACGGCTTCGTCTGCGCCGTGTCGGGCCGGACCTGCCCGTCCAACGTCTACGTGCCGTCGCCGAACAACGGCAACGAGTTCCCGAATACCGCCAAGCACAGCGCCAACCTGTGGACCACCTACCGCTTCCCGATCGGCCTGACCATCGGCGCCGGCGCGTTCTACTCGGACAAGCAGTACGGTGACGTCGCCAACACCAAGTGGATCGCCAGCTACACCCGCTTCGACGCGATGGCCAGCTACGCGATCCAGGACAACATCAGCCTGCAGCTCAACGTGCAGAACCTGACCGACAAGACCTACTTCACCAAGGCCTATGCCTCGCACTACGCGAGCATCGCCCCGGGTCGCTCGGCCACCCTGGCGCTGAACGTGAAGTTCTGATGTAACTCCGCTCCACCACGGCGGCAGGCTCTCCTGCCGCCGTTTTTGTTTCCGGCGATACTCACCCCATGGCTTCCAGCACCCCATTTGATTCCGACGCACTGGCAGACCTGCTGCAGCACGATCCGCAGGCGGCGTTCATGCGCGTACGCGATGCCGCGCAGGCCGGCCAGATCGATGCTCAGCTGCTGCTCGCGCAGATGCACATGGAAGGCAAAGGCACCGCACAGGACGCCTCTGCGGCACTGCTCTGGTACGAAACGGCCGCCAACAACGGCGTGCCGATGGCGATGAACATGCTTGGCCGCTGCCACGAACTGGGCCAGGGCACCACGCCCGATTCCACGCTGGCCGCGGTGTGGTACCGGCGCGCGGCCGACACCGGCCTGGACTGGGGCCTGTACAACCTGGCCAACCTGCTGGCCACCGGCCGCGGCGTGACGCAGGACCGCGCGCAGGCACTGGCCCTGTACACCCGCGCCGCACACCTGGGTCATGCCAAATCGATGAACCTGCTGGCCCGTCACCTCGAAGACGGGCTGGATACCGCGCCCGATCCACAGGCAGCGCTGGCCTGGTACGAGCGCGCGGCCGAGGCCGGTGATTTCCGCGGCCAGGCCAACTACGCCTCGATCCTGCTGCAGGCCGGCCAGGTCGAACAGGCCGTGCACTGGCTGCGACGGGCGCTGGCCCACGGCAGCCCGGCCTTCATGGCGCATATCGTGCCGGAGCTGGCCGCTTCCCCGCACCCCCAGGTGCGCGCCCTGGTCGCACCGACGTCCTCCTGAGGAGTTCCGCATGCTGCTGCACATCCCCGATATCCTCAGCGCCGAGCAGGTAGCCGAATTCCGCCGCCGCCTCGATGCCGCCGACTGGACGGATGGCCGCGAGACCGTCGGCCACCTCGGCGCGCAGGCCAAGCACAACCAGCAGCTGCCCGAGGCCTCGCCGCTGCGCCGCGAACTGGGCGAGATCATCCTCGTCGCTCTGGCCCGGCACCCGCTGTTCTTCAGCGCCGCGCTGCCACTGAAGTACCTGCCGCCGCGCTTCAACCGCTACAGCGGTGGCGGCACCTATGGCTTCCACGTCGATGGCGCGGTGATGAACCTGGCCAACGGCGAACAGCTGCGCTCGGACATCTCCTGCACGCTGTTCCTGTCCGCGCCGGACGAGTACGAAGGCGGCGAGCTGATCATCAGCGATACCTACGGCGAGCACGAAGTGAAGCTGCCGGCCGGCGACCTGATCGTGTATCCGTCCAGCAGCCTGCATCAGGTGCGCCCGGTCACGGCCGGCGCGCGCGTGGCCTCGTTCTTCTGGGTGCAGAGCATGGTCCGCGACGATGTGCAGCGCCGCCTGCTGTGGGAAATGGACGGCTCGATCGAGCGCCTGCGGCAGACCGGCGGCGATGCCGAGGCGGTGCTGCAGCTGACCGGCGTGTACCACAACCTGCTGCGACGCTGGAGCGAGGTCTGAGCCGGATCCGGCCGGCCTGCGACATTTTGGCAATCATTCTCATTTGCAACAGCTAACAGCTCTCATTACAATCACGCCCCGTTGATGCCGGCCGCTGCCGGCAGACCCTTGGGGACCCCTGCTTGCTGCGCCCGCTTCGCCCTCGCCCACTCATCCATCGCAAGATGGGCACCGCCATGCGCGGCCAGCGTCCTGCGCTGGCCAGCCTGTTGGCGTGGGTGGCGATGCTGGTGTTGCTGCTCGGCACCCTGCCGCTGTTGCCGCAGGCCCACGCCAGCGCTCCGGTGCAGGCCCTGCAGGTGCCGCTGGAAGAACGCGGCGGTGAAGCCCCGCTGCAGGAAGAAGCACCGGCCAAGCTGCGCCGCGCCACCTCGGCCCCGGTGAAATCGGCTGACAAGGCACGCCCTCCGATGCTGCTGGCCAGCCAATGGCTGCGCACTGAACTCGAACTGGTACCCGCCACGCCGGCCACGCCCGGCGTGCGCCTGGACTGGCCACTGGCCACTCCGGACACGCCCTGGGCCGATGCGCCCGGGCGCCGCCAGCAACGCGGCCAGGCGCCGCCGCTCGCCTGATTCACGGCCCCGCGTGACCGCCTTCGCGGTCGCACCGGCACGCCGCTGCCTGCTTCATCCCTGCCGCCCCTGACCGGGCCTCCCCGTGCATGCCGCGCCGTTTGCGCCTGGCATCGCACCACCCTGCATCCCTCGAGGTAACTGCCATGGCCAAGCGCCATCGTGTCCGTTCGTCCCTGTCCCGTACCCTGCTGACCAGCGCCGTGCTGGCGGCCATGACCGCCCCTGCCTTCGCCTACGGTGACGCTTCCGGCGCGCCACAGACGCTGGACAAGGTGGTGGTCACCGCCTCCGGCTTCGAGCAGAAGGTGGTCGATGCCCCGGCCAGCATCAGCGTGGTCAGCCGCGAGGAGCTGAGCAAGCGCCCGTACACCAACCTTGTCGATGCGCTGCGCGACGTCGAAGGCATCGACGTCGGCCTGGAAGCCAGCGACAAGAACGGCCGTGCCACCATCTCGATGCGCGGCCTGCCCTCCGAGTACACCCTGGTGCTGATCGACGGCCGCCGCCAGAGCAATGTCGGCCAGCTGTATCCGAACAACTTCGGCGGTGGCCAGTTCGCCTACCTGCCGCCGCTGGATGCCATCGAGCGCATTGAAGTGGTGCGCGGCCCGATGTCCACGCTGTACGGCTCGGATGCAATGGGCGGCGTGATCAACATCATCACCCGTCGCAACCAGGACAGCTGGCACGGCGCGCTCACCCAGGGCTTCACCGTGCAGCAGGACGATCAGTTCGGCGATGCACGCACCACCGACGTCTACCTCAGCGGCCCGCTGGTCAAGGACCGTATCGGCCTGGCAGTACGCGGCAGCTACTACGACGCCAAGGCCTCCAATCCGGAGTGGGATGCACTGACCCTGCCCGACGGCAGCCTGTGGGAACGCAGCATCGGCTTCGGTGGCGGCGGCAAGTCGGTGGCCAACACCAACTGGAACACCGGTGTGCGGCTGAACTTCCACGTCAACGATGACCACGAACTGTGGCTGGACTACGACGTGTCGCGGCAGAAGTACGACAACAGCGAGGGCCAGACCGGCACCCTCGACAGCCTGGCCAGCCTGTGGCGCGTCGGCAACGCAGTGATTCCAAACCCGAACGGCAGCGGCACGGTCACCCGCCGCGTGGTGCAGCCGCGCGTGGGTTACACCGCCTACCAGCGCTACGAGCGCGACCAGTTGTCGCTGACCCATCAGGGCCGCTACAGCTTCGGCACCTGGCAGACCTCGCTGACCCACAGCAAGAGCAGCAATCTCGGCCGCTCGCTGCCGCTGACGCTGGACGAACGCGCCAACCTGCAGACGCTGTGGAATGACGTCTGCCGCCGCACCGGTGCGGCCAACAACTGTGCCGCTGGCCGCAACAACGCACTGGGTGCACTCAATGCCAGCGAACAGGCACGCCTGCAGGCGTTCCTGCCGCGTCCGCTGCGCACCATGGAGCTGGAAGGCTACGTGCTGGACACGATGCTCGACCTCGACTTCGGCGCGCACAAGCTGACCGTCGGCGGCCAATACAACAACACCGACATGATCGACGGTGTGTTCGGCATGGATGGCGCCGGCTACCGCAGCAACACCAAGCAGAAGCACCGCATGTGGGCGCTGTTCGCCGAGGACAACTGGTCGCTGACCGATACCCTCACCGCCACCTTCGGCCTGCGCTACGACGACCACAACGTGTTCGGCAGCCACCTCAGCCCGCGCGGCTACCTGGTATGGAATGCCAGCGACGCCTGGACCTTCAAGGGTGGCATCAGCACCGGCTACAAGACGCCGCGTCCGGACCAGCTGTTCCCGGGCATCACCGGTTTCGGTGGCCAGGGCGTGCTGCCGCTGGTGGGTTCGCCGAACCTGAAGCCTGAAACCAGCACCAACTACGAGCTGGCGGCGTACTACGAAGGCCAGCGCTGGGGCTTCAATGTCACCGGCTTCTTCAACAAGTTCGAAGACAAGATCGCCAGCGGCGGCACCTTCCCGAACTGCGAAGTGGCTCCGGCCGGCAGCGGTTACTGCGTGGACATCGGTCCGGGCTGGGCAACGCTGGGCTACAGCACGTTCACCCAGAGCGTGAACATCGACAAGGCCGAAACCCGTGGTGCCGAGCTGGCCGGCCACGTCGACCTGCTCGACAACCTGCAGCTGCGCGGCAACTACACCTGGACCAAGAGCGAACAGACCAGTGGTCCCGACAAGGGCCGCCCGATCGCAGGCACCACGCCGGCAAAGCACATGGCCAACGCCAGCCTCAACTGGCAGATCAACGAAGCGGTCAGCCTGTCGCTGATCGGCGAGGGCCGCTACGACCGCTATCGCGACACCCTGATCGACAGTGCCGGCACCCGCCACGTGCGCTATTACGAGGACTACACGATCTTCCACCTGGGCGGCAGCTGGAAGGCCACGCCGTGGCTGACGGTCAACGCACGGGTCAACAACCTGTTCGACAAGGACTTCGTCTCGCAGTCGTGCCTGCTGCTCAATCCCAGCGAGTTCAGCTGCGTGGACGACTACGCGACCAAGGACCAGCGCCGCAGCTACTGGATTTCGTTGAACGCGAAGTTCTGATCTCTGCGCCCTGCCCTGGTGGGTGCCGACCTTGGTCGGCACCGCTCCATCCACGCATGGCGTGGATCTACTGATCCGCAGAATTGCCGGCCAACCGCCGGCAATTCCCACCCAGGGATACAGAACGACACGCAATTGCGAGCTATTCTCATCAATGATGTAATGGGCAGTCCCCGTCCATCCAGAACCGTGCCGTGAGCCGTCCTGCCCCTTCCACCGTGCAGCAGCAACAGAGCCGTGGCTTCTGGCTGCGTACGCTGCACCAGTGGCACTGGATCAGCTCGGCGGTCTGCCTGATCGGCATGCTGCTGTTCGCGGTGACCGGCTTGACCCTCAACCATGCCGCGAAGATCGAGGCCAAGCCCGAGGTGCAGAACCAGCATCTGGAACTGCCGGCCGCGCTGCTGGGCCAGCTCGGCGCGCGCGCGGACGGCAACGCACCGATTCCGCGCCCGGCCCGGCAATGGCTGGATGAACACCTGGGCATCGCCATCGGCGGGCGCCCGGCCGAGTGGTCGGCCGAAGAAATCTACCTGTCGCTGCCGCGCCCCGGTGGTGACGCCTGGTTGAGCATCGATCGCGAGACCGGCGCGGTGGAGTACGAATCAACCTCGCGCGGCGCGGTGTCCTACCTCAACGACCTGCACAAGGGCCGCAATGCCGGCCCGGCGTGGGGCTGGTTCCTGGACCTGTTCGCCGTGGCCTGCCTGGTGTTCTGCATCACCGGCCTGTTCCTGCTGCACCTGCATGCGCGGCAGCGGCGCATGACCTGGCCGCTGGTCGGCCTCGGCCTGATGATCCCGCTGCTGATCGCCCTGCTGCTGATCCACTGACTTTCCTTCGTTTCCGGAGCCGCCCCATGCGCGTCACCCTGACCATCGCCCTCAGCGGCCTGCTGGCCACCTCGCCGGCCTATGCCACCACCCTCGACATCAACGTCGAAGTGCCCAAGCTCAACGTGGCCGAGTACCACCGCCCATATGTGGCGGTGTGGCTGGAAGGCGCCGACCAGAAGGTCGCCGCCAACCTGTCGGTCTGGTACCAGCAGACCAGCAACAGCGAAGGCCACGGCACCAAGTGGCTGCCCGACCTGCGCCAGTGGTGGCGCAAGAGCGGCCGCACCCTGCAGGTGCCGGTGGACGGCGTGACCGGCCCGACCCGCCCGGCCGGCAAGCACGCGCTGTCGTTCAACGACAAGCAGCCGGCGCTGAAGCAGCTGGCCCCGGGCAACTACACCCTGGTGGTGGAAGCGGTGCGCGAAGTCGGCGGCCGCGAGCTGCTGAAGATCCCCTTCACCTGGCCGGCCACCGCCGCACAGAACGGCAAGGCGCAGGGCGCCACCGAACTGGGCCAGGTCACCCTCGCCGTCAAACCCTGAAAAGGGGACGGAGGGGATTAAGTCGTAATTCCCCTCCCCTCGCCGCACCCCCCTGCATCCACCTGGAGTCTTCCGCATGAAGCGCACGCTCGTCCTCGCCGCCGCTCTGGCCGCTGCCCTTCCCTTCTCCGCCCTGGCCCACAAGGCCTGGCTGCTGCCCTCGCAGACCGTGATCGCCGGCAACGCGCCGTGGATCACCGTCGACGGTGCGGTCTCCAATGACCTGTTCTATTTCAACCACGTTCCGCTGCGCCTGGAATCGGTGGTGATCACCGCCCCCGACGGCAGCACCGTGCAGGCGCAGAACGCCGCCACCGGCAAGTACCGCAGCGTGTTCGACGTTGAGCTGAAGCAGCAGGGCACTTACCGCATCGCGTCGGTCAATGACGGCCTGTTCGCCACCTACGAGCAGAACGGCGAGCGCAAGCGCTGGCGTGGTACCGCCGCCACCTTCGGTGAACTGCCGAAGGACGCGAAGAAGCTGGAAGTGAGCCAGTCGGTCGGCCGCGTGGAAACTTTTGTCACCAACGGCGCACCGAACGACACTGCGCTGAAGCCGACCAACCGCGGCATCGAACTGGTGGCCGTGGGCCATCCGAACGATCTGTTCGCCGGCGAGGAAGCGACCTTCCGCGTGCTGGTCGATGGCAAGCCGACCGCCGGACTGGAATTCGAGATCGTGCGCGGCGGCACCCGCTACCGCAACGCGCAGGACGAGCTGAAGCTGACCAGCGACGCCAAGGGCGAGATCAAGGTGACCTGGCCGGAAGCTGGCATGTACTGGCTGGAAACCGGCACCGAGGACAACAAGACCTCGGTGAAGCAGGCCGCCAAGCGCCGCCTCAGCTACGTCGCGACGCTGGAAGTGCTGCCGCAGTAATGTGGACTGCGATGCCGGGCAGCCCCCGGCATCGCCGCCGCTACGCATCACCATGACCGATTCCCTGCTCGACATCGCCCGCCTCGGCGGCACCACCATGGGCACCACGTGGAGCGTGTCGCTGGTCGCATCACGCCAGTGCGACCTGCACCCGCTGCACGCTGGCATCCAGGCGCGGCTGGATGAAGTGGTCGCACAGATGAGCACCTGGGAACCCGGCTCGGATCTAAGCCGCTACAACCGCGCCGACGCCGGCCAATGGTGCGCGTTGCCGGCCGAGACCCGCCACGTTCTGGCCTGCGCACTGGCCATCGCCGCCACCAGTGACGGCGCCTTCGATCCCACCATCGGTCCGCTGGTTGCACTGTGGGGCTTCGGTGCACATGCCGGTGATCGCCGCCAACCGGACGCGGCCCTTCTGCAGGCCACGCGCGATCGCTGCGGTTGGCAGCGCCTGCAGTGGCAGGACGATGCGCTGCTGCAACCGGGTGGACTGGAACTGGATCTCTCTGCGATCGCCAAGGGCTTCGGCGTCGATCACGTGGCCGCCTGGTTGCGTGGACAAGGCATCATTGCTGCGCTGATCGAAGTCGGCGGCGAACTGGCCGGCTACGGCCGCAAGCCGGACGGCCAGCCGTGGCGGGTTCTGGTGGAGTCCGCACCCGAAGAAGACGCGCACACCGATACCCCGCCACGCGTGCTCGCACTTGACGGCAAGGCGGTGGCCACCTCCGGTGATCGCTGGCACCAGTACCAGGCCGATGGCGAGGCCTACAGCCACAGTCTCGACCCACGTACCGGCATGCCGGTGCGTCAGGTTGCGGCTGCGGTAACCGTGGTGGCCGACGATGCGATGCACGCCGATGCCTGGGCCACGGCATTGACCGTGCTCGGACGTGAGGCAGGCATGGCACTGGCAGAGCGCGAAGGACTGGCTGCACGCTACCTGCAACGCGCAGCGGAGGGTCCACGCGAATTCCTCAGCAGCGCCTTCCAGCGCCTGCTCGACGAGCAGGGCGCATGAGCACCCGTCCGTCGCGCGCGTGGCTCGGCAACGCGCTGGTGCTGTTCCTGCTGGCAGTGATCGGCTGGGCGCTGTTGCGCCTGCACCTGGGCGAGGCCTGGTGGCAGGGCGCGCCGCCGGCGCGGCAATCACAGATCGCAGTGCTCGCCACGGCGCTGTATGCGCTGGCCTGCGCGGCCCTGTGGTGGCGCGGGCGCCCGCGCGACGATGCCGCAACCGGAGACACCCCACCGATCCTGCTGGTCTGGTCCAGCCAGACCGGCTTCGCGCGTGAGCTGGCCGAGCGCAGCGCCGAGGCCCTGCGCGGTGCCAGCGTGCCAGTGCGTGTGCGCGGCCTGCACGAAGTGGACGCGGCGTTGCTGGCCGACAGCCAGCGCGCGCTGTTCATCGCAAGCACCACCGGCGAAGGTGATCCACCCGACCACGCCCTGCCCTTCCTGCGCGGGGTGATGGCCACGCCGCCCCCACTGCAGCATCTGCAGTACGGCGTGCTCGCGCTGGGCGATCGCAGCTATGGCCATTTCTGCGGATTCGGCCACCAGCTGGACCAGTGGTTGCGCCAGCACGGTGCGCATCCGCTGTTCGATGCGATCGAGGTCGACAACGCCGATCCTGCAGCGCTGCGTCATTGGCAGCAACTGCTGGGTCAACTCGGCGGTGGCGCCAGCGAACTACCCGACTGGAGCCCGGCCGAGTATCAACCGTGGACGCTGCTGCAACGCGAGCACCTGAACCCGGGCAGCCCCGGCGGCCCGGTGTACTGGCTGCGCCTGCAGCCCCCCGTTGGCGTTGATGTGCAATGGCAGGCCGGCGACATCGCCGAAATTGGTCCGCAGCATGCGCGGGACAGCGCGCGCGCGTGGCTGGACGCGCAGGGCTTTGATGCTGACGCGGTACTCGACGATGGACAGACGTTGCTGGCCCGTGTCGCACGCTCGCACCTGCCTTCACTGGTTCCACCGGGGGACCTGCCTGCGTTGCTGGCGACCCTGCAGCCATTGCCGCATCGCGAGTACTCGATCGCCTCGGTGATGGCCGACGGTGCGCTGGACATCCTGCTGCGCCGCCAGTTGCGTGCCGATGGCACGCCGGGCATCGGCAGCGGCTGGCTGTGCGACCACGCGGTGGTCGGCGAACCGGTGCAGCTGCGCCTGCGACGCAACGACAACTTCCACGGCGTGGCCGCCGACGTGCCGCTGCTGCTGATCGGCAACGGCACTGGCATTGCCGGCCTGCGCGCGCACCTGCATGAACGTGCTCGCGATGGCGCGCGCCGCACCTGGCTGCTGTTCGGTGAACGCACCGCTGAGCACGACTTCCACTTCGGTGAGGAACTGCAGGCAATGCTGGCCGACGGCACGCTGGCGCGGTTGGATGCAGTGTTCAGCCGCAGCGGCGGCGCGCATCGCTATGTGCAGGACCGGCTGCTGGCCGAAGCGGCAACGCTGCGGCAGTGGGTCGATGAAGGTACGACGATCCTGGTCTGCGGCAGCCTGCAGGGCATGGCCCCGGCGGTGGATGCGGTGATCGAGCAGGTGCTGGGGGCCGAGGGCAAGGAAGCGTTGCAGCTGGCCGGTCGCTACCGGCGCGATGTGTATTAGCCACTGTAGAGCCGAGCCCATGCTCGGCTGGGTGGAACGCGAAAAGCAGCCGAGCATGGGCTCGGCTCTACAGGGTCATGCCATCGTCGCCGCACTCACCCGGATCGCCAACAACTCGCCACCGCCCTGCAACGCGTGCCGCTGACGCTCGCCGGCCGACAGCCACGCGGTATCGCCCGCCTGCAGCGCCGGCAAGCCGCTATCTGCACCGAACTCCGCCTGACCGGCCAGCAGATGCAGCGCCCAGGCCACACCCGGTTCGCAGAAGAAGAACATGGCGCCCACCAGCGGCCGGTGCAGCAGCTCGGCCTGCAGCAGCTCGCGCTTCCACATCAGGTTGAAGTCGTGGGTGGTGCCATCGACCAGTTCGCCGTGCAGCGCTTCCTCACCAGCAAAACGCACGCGCCCGTGCGGTGGCAGCACCTCGGCCACACGGCCATCGTCGAAGCGCAGGCGCACGCCATTGCCCTGCAGCAGCACCAGTTCGCGCTCCACCCCGGGGAAGGCAGAGAACGCGGCATCCTGCTCGATCTCGGCCACCGACAGGCGCAGCGCCCAGTCATCGCCCTGCGCAGGCAGGCGCAGGATCTCGCGGGTCCAGCCAAGTCCATTCCGCCAACGTTCGCGGCGGTAGTCCAGGCGGGAGATCACCTGGCTCGGAGTGTGCAGCAGGGAGTCGATGTTCATCCGCGCATTGCATCATGCCGCGCGCCGTCGTGCATCACCGCGTGGCGAGCGTGCCCTGGCCACCGCACTCGCCGGCCAGCAGCTGCGAGTGCTTCAGCCAGTTCTGGTCGGGGTAGTAGGCGAACACCATCGTGCCGCCGCGCAATGCGTCGATCAGCGGCTTGGCCACCGACAGGCGTACCGCAGGGCAGCCCAGGCTGCGGCCGAGCCGTCCCTGCAGCTGCGCGGTCGCCGGATTCACATAGGGCGCGCCGTGGATGACGATGGCGCGTTCGCGCGCGCGGTCGTTGAAGCCCGGTTCCAGCCCGGCCAGACGCAGCGAGTACCCATTGCCGCCCATGTAGGTCTCCTGCGCGGTGAACGCGCCGAGGCTGGACATGAAACTGCCATCGCGGTTGGAGAAGTGTTCGGTGCGGTTCTCACCGCTGTTGCGGCCATGCGCCACCCATTCCTCGAACAGCAGGCGCTGGTGGGCCAGATCGAACACCCACAGGCGCGGCTCGGTGGACGGGCGCGAATAGTCGATCACGCTGAGCCGATCACCATTGATGCCCAGCTCTGGCCGCTGCAACGCACAGCGCATGGCGTGCGCCGCCAGCTGCAACACGTGGCGGTCGGCCTTGGGCGCACTACGCGACAGCAAGGCAGCCAGATCATCGGCGCTGGTGGCAAGGGCGGGCGTCTGTGCCAGCGCCGGGGCGCTGGCCGAGGTCGCCAGCAGGCCGAACGCGGCCAGCCGGCACAGGCGGGATGCAGTCATGGGCACAACAAGGGGACTCAGTTGCCCTTGAGGGTGGACCCTGGCGGCTCGGATTCCAAGACCGGCTGCATTCCGGATTCAGCCGGGCTTGGGCGGACCGCCGGCAGCGAGGTGACCAGCAGGGTCGTGCCCGGCACCAGCACCTGGTACAGCTGGCGGGCGAAATCGGCCGGCAGCGCCATCGGCAGCGAAGGCGTGGCGAGCAGGTCCGGGGTAGCCTGGGCACGGTCCTGGCCCAGCAGCGGATAGGCGGTCCACTGGTGCAGCCGCTGGTTCATATCCAGCGGGCTGGGTGTACTGCTGTACCCCTGCCCCATCACGAACAGTGTGGTGCCCTGGAATGCCGGCAGGGCGTCGGCCTTCAGTGGCGACTCGCCGATCATCACGCCATCGCGCAGCACGTACAGGCGCTGGTCGTGCAGGCTGACCAGGATGCCGACCTGCCCCGCCGGCGCCGCGCTGTCGTTCCACCAGGCCTGCGCCGGCGCCCCGCCCTCGGTCTCCGGCAGGGCCTGGCCGCGCGCGTTGACCGGCGCCAGCACCGACGGATAGGCCAGGGTCATCGGCGAGCTCTTGGCATCGGCCACGACCACGGTGTCGCCACGCTGGGTTTCACTGAACAGCTTCTGCGCGAAAGCCTGCGGCAGCCGCACGCAGCCATGCGAGGCCGGATGACCGGGCAGGCTGCCGCCGTGCAGGGCGATGCCGTCCCAGGTCAGCCGCTGCATGTACGGCATCGGCGCGCTGTTGTAGAGGTTGGACTTGTGGTCCTTGTCCTTCTGCAGGATGGTGAACACACCCGTTGGCGTCTCGTGCCCGGCCTTGCCCGAGCTGATCGTGGTCAGGCCGATCGCGATGCCGTTGCGGTACACGTAGGCGCGCTGTTCATCGAGGCTGACCACCAGCACGATCGGGCCGGTCGGCGAGATTTCCGGATGCCACAGGTACTCGCCCGGCTTCAGGTCGGTCGGTCCGCGCACTTCGGCGCTGCTGGCTGCGGCAGCTGCTGGTTTGGCAGCCGACGTCGGCGCAGCGGCATGGGCCAGCGGCGGCAGCGCCAGTGCAAGGGCGAGCATCAGGGTCGTGGGGCGGTGCGGAAGCATCCAGCGGGGGTCCTTTCCATGCGGAGCGGCCACCGTACACCATCGGCCCGTGGTGGCCGCGGCAAAACCAGGCGCCGGAAATGAAACTGCCCGGCGACACAGCCATGTGTCGTACCGGGCAATCGTTACGTCCTTGTCGGCCTGCTGCCGCCCCCTCGCATCCTGCGCTGTGGGGGTAGCGTTGCATCCTGCACGCGGCCGCGTCTGTCCTGTTTGTATCTCAGCCCCTTCCACAGGTCTGTGATGCCACCATCCTGGTGATTGGTGCCGCGTCCTGCGGCGGTCGGTGGTCAAGGCCTTCCTGTCCGTGACCGGTGAACCAGCCTCCTGCCGGTTCCGACGATTCCTGCTGTCAGCGCCTCGGTACGGTTCGCACCGGTACCGATCCAGGTACCGGATCCGCCGGCAACAACCTGTTGCCTACGGTGATCCGCTGTCGATTCCGTTCGACGATTGCTTTCCCTATCCCCTTCACCTGCGTCAGGTCCTCGACGCGATGAAACGGGCCGTGTCTGCGCCGGTGCTCGACGATCGCCTCGGCCTTGGCGGCTCCGACCATCGTCAATCCCTGCTGCAGCGCTTGGGCATCGGCGCGGTTGATGTCGATCGGTTCGGCGGCATGCGCCCCAGCGATCCACACGACCAGCACCAGTGCCCTCAACACGACACTCCAAGGCACGACGTGTATCTCCTTGTGATTCTGGCCGTCCCGACCGGCAATCCCGTCGGTAGGAACAGTGTCCGTCACCACATGCACACAGCCTATCGGTTTCCTGGATTTCTAAAAGCCAGCCAAATACCCGACGTGATGTAGGAAAAACCCTACCCGTGGCACAGGCGTAGAATGGCCGGATCAGCCCATGCAACCGGAGTTTCAGATGGACAGCGCCAAGCTCGGCCAATTCGTCAATGACAAGTGGGACAGCGAAATCGTCCCGCAGTTGGTCGACTACATCCGCATTCCCAACAAGTCGCCGATGTTCGACGCCAATTGGGTGCAGAACGGCTACATGGAACAGGCGGTCACGCTGATGGAGAACTGGGCCAAGGCCCAGCAGCTGCCCGGCCTGAAGGTTGAAGTGGTGCGCCTGGAAGGCCGTACCCCGCTGATCTTCCTGGAAATTCCGGCTACCGGCGCCGAAACCGGCGACGACACCATCCTGCTCTACGGCCACCTGGACAAGCAGCCGGAAATGACCGGCTGGGACGACGACCTCGGCCCGTGGACCCCGGTCCTGCGCGGCGACAAGCTGTATGGCCGCGGCGGTGCGGACGATGGCTACGCCATCTTCGGCTCGCTGGCCGCGGTGCTGGCACTGCAGGCCCAGGGCCTGCCGCATGCCCGCTGCGTGGTGCTGATCGAGGCCTGTGAAGAATCGGGCAGCTACGACCTGCCGGCCTACGTCGACCACCTGGCCGACCGCATCGGCAAGCCGTCGCTGGTAGTCTGCCTGGATTCGGGCTGCGCCAACTACGACCAGCTGTGGTGCACCACCTCGCTGCGCGGCCTGACCGGCGGCAACTTCACCGTGAAGGTGCTCAACGAAGGCGTGCATTCCGGCGATGCCTCCGGCGTTGTGCCGTCCAGCTTCCGCCTGCTGCGCCAGCTGCTGTCGCGCATCGAGGACCAGGACACCGGCCGCATCCTGATCGATGGCATGAACGTTGAAATTCCGGCCGAGCGCCAGGCGCAGGCCAAGCGCGCCGCCGAAGTGGTCGATACCGAGATCTTCGAGAAGTTCCCGATGGTCGACGGCCTGCGCCCGATGAACGAGGACCTGACCGAGCTGGTGCTCAACCGCACCTGGCGCCCGGCGCTGTCGGTCACCGGCGTGGGTGGCATGCCGGCGCTGGAATCGGCCGGCAACGTGCTGCGCCCGCAGACGTCGGTGAAGCTGTCGCTTCGCCTGCCGCCGACTGCCGATGGCAAGACCTGCGGCGAACTGCTGAAGGAAGCGCTGCTACGCGATCCGCCGAACGGCGCACAGGTCACCCTGGACCTGGAAAAGGCCTCCACCGGCTGGAATGCTCCGGCGATGGCGCCGTGGCTGACCAAGGCGATCGACGACGCCAGCCAGGCCTTCTTCGGCAAGCCGGCGATGTACATGGGCGAAGGCGGCTCGATCCCGTTCATGGGCATGCTCGGCGAGAAATTCCCGGGCGCACAGTTCATGATCACCGGCGTGCTCGGCCCGCACTCCAACGCGCACGGCCCGAACGAGTTCCTGCACATCCCGATGGGCAAGAAGGTCACGTCCTGCGTGTCCAAGGTGATCAGCGAGCACTACGCCGCCAGCCTGCGTGGCGAGACCAGCGGTTCGCCGGTGGCTGCCGACAGCGGCACCCGCCACGGCGACCACGGCTGCTGCTGACAGCGGCACACCGTGACGGACGCAGCCTGGCCTTGCTAGGCTGCGTCCACTCTTGGTGGGAATCACACGCATGAATGGTCTGTTCGGCAGCAGCAGCTGGCTGTACATCATCCTGGTCGGCTTCTTCGTCGGCCTGCTCGGGCGATTCTTCATGCCCGGCAACAACCGCATGGGCTGCCTCCTGACCATCGTGCTGGGCATCATCGGCGCGCTGCTGGCCGGGTGGTTCGGCCAGTACATGGGCTGGTACGCCGCCGGCGAACCGGCCGGTTTCTTCGGTGCGGTCGTGGGCGCGGTCGTCGTGCTGGCGATCCTGCGCCTGTTCAGCGGTCGCCGCTGAGCCTGACCGCCCTTCCCTTCCTGTTCCCGACGTTGGCGCGCCCGGCGCGCCCGGATATGCCTGCATGACCGAACCCGCCTCCGATCCCCAGCGCAGCGCGCAGCGCCTGCGGTGGGCCCGTACCCAGCTTGACGACGGCAACGCCGTGGTCGAGCGCGCTTCGGTAGATGCCGGCATGCGCAGCTACTGGCGCACCACCAGCACGCGCGGCAGCCACATCGTGATGGACGCCCCCCCGGGGCTGGAAGATCCGCGGCCGTGGCTGCACATGCACGGCCTGCTGCACGACAACGGCCTGCGCGTGCCCGCGCTGCTGGCGCAGGACCTCGATGTTGGCTTCCTGCTGCTGGAAGATCTCGGCGGCCCGACCCTGGCGAAGATCCTCGACGAGCGCAACGCCGATGAATGGTTCGGTCGCTCGATCGAACAGTTGCTGCGCCTGCAGGCGATTCCGGTACCCGCCGGCTTCGGCCAGTTCGGCGAGGCGCTGCTGCAGCGTGATGCCGGCCTGTTCGACGAATGGTTCCTGCAGCGCCACCTCCACCTGGAGCTGGACTGCGGCGAGCTCGAAGGCCTGCAGCTGGTACACCGCCGGTTGATGGACAACGCCCTGGGCCAGGCGCAGCTGCTGACCCATCGCGATTACATGCCGCGCAACCTGATGCCGGTCGACGACGGTCCGGCGGTGCTGGATTTCCAGGACCTGGTGCGTGGCCCGATCGCCTACGACGCGGTGAGCCTGTTCAAGGACGCGTTCCTGAGCTGGCCGCTGCAGCGCGTGGACGAGTGGCTGGCGCAGTACCACGAGCGCGCCCGCGCCGCCGGCCTGCCGGTACCCGAACGCGCCATCTTCCTGCGCGATGCCGACTGGATGGGCATCCAGCGCCACGTGAAGATCCTCGGTCTGTTCTGTCGCCTGCGCTACCGCGACAACAAGGGCCATTACCTGGACGACGCGCCGCGCTTCATCAACTATCTGGACGAAGTGCTGCCGCGCTACCGCGAGCTGGCACCGCTGCAGCAACTGCTGGAACACCGCATCAAGCCGGCGCTGGCCGAGCTGGCCGCACCGATGCGCGTGGCCCGATGAAAGCACTGGTCTTTGCCGCAGGCCTGGGCGAGCGCATGCGCCCGCTGACGCTGCACACGCCCAAGCCGCTGCTGGAAGTGGCCGGCAAACCGCTGATCGTCTGGCACCTGGAGCGCCTCGTCGCGTTGGGCGTGCGCGAGGTGGTCGTCAACACCGCGTGGTTGGCCGAGCAGTTCCCGGCGACGCTGGGCGACGGTAACCAATGGGGCCTGCAACTGCATTTCCTGTACGAAGGGCCGACCCCGCTGGAAACCGGCGGCGGCATCCTCAACGCACTGCCGGTGCTGGGCGACGCCCCGTTCCTGGTGGTGAACGGCGACATCTGGACCGATTTCGATTTCGCCACGCTGCCCCGTGAGCCGCAGGGCCAGGCACACCTGGTGCTGGTCGACAATCCGGCTCAGCACCCCGAAGGTGACTACCGTCTCGATGCGCAGGGTGTGCTGCACCACGACCGGGCAGGACCCTGCCTGACCTATGCGGGCATCGGCGTGTATCGCCCTTCCATCGTGGCCGACTGGCGCACGGTGATCGGTGATGCGCCGGGCAGCGAGCGGCTGCCGCCGAAGTTCTCGGTGGTGCCGTTGCAGAAGCACTTCATGGCGCAGGGGTTGATGACCGGACAGCACCATCGCGGGCGCTGGACCGATGTCGGGACCGTGGATCGCCTGCGCGCGCTGGATGTGGAGTTGGCAGCGAACGGCTGAGCCCCTCGTGGTTGGTCGCTCAGATCAAAAGCCGTGCTTGGCCGGGCGGGGTGGGTTCGCGGGGGACGCCGTGAACCCGTCCCTGGGGGCTTGGCCGCGGCATCCATGCCGCGGACACCCCCGCGAACCCACCCCGCCCGGCCTATGACAGTTTCCGTGGGCGTCCAGCCACGGAAAAGAAAAAGAAAAGCAAAAGCGGGTCGCTTCGCTGCGCTTGCTCTGGTGACGACCAACGGTCGTCACCCACCACAAGCAAGACACGTATCAACCAAGGTCGACACCCACCAACAGCAGTGCAGTACGCAGTCCCGGCAGATCGCGGGAACCTGTCGAAGGCGGGGCGCTGTGGGCTTGCGGGGTGTGAGCCGCATGGATGCGGCGACCAAGCCCCCATGGACGGGTTTACGGCGGCCCCGCAAGCCCACAGCGCCCCGCCTCCCCTCAGGAAGCCAGCCTTTGACGTTGACGTTGCTTCGGCTTCGGCGGGTGCAGGGCGCAGCCCTGCCGAACAACATCCCTCAGTAACGCGGCCGGCCTTCTTCCAGCACCTGGCGCAGGAACGGCACGGTGATCCGCCGCTTCGCCGCCAGCGACTCACGGTCCAGCCAGTCCAGCAGCGTGATCAACCCACCCAGCTCGCGCCCGGTATGCGACAGCAGCCACTCGATGGATGCCTCGTCGATCGCCAGCCCACGCCGCAGCGCGCGCTCGCGCAGCACCGCGGCCCGCCCTTCCTCGTCCAGCGGCTGCAGCAGCACGCGCACGCACTGGCCCAGCCGCGAACGCAGGTCCGGCAGTACCAGGCCCAGTTCGCCCGGCGCCTTCTGCGCCGTGTACAGCACGGTCACGCCGGCAGCGCGCGCGCGGTTGTGGAAATCGAACAGCGCGATCTCGTCCTCGCGGTTGCCGGCAATCTCATCCAGGCCGTCCAGCGCCACCAGCTCGCGCGCCTCCAGCCCATCCAGTGCCGCGCGCACGCGGCCGGCGGCGCTGGCCAGCGGTACATAGGTCGGCAGCCGGCCAGCCTGCTCCGCGCTGGAACACATCGCCAGCGCCTGATGGGTCTTGCCGGTGCCCGCCGCGCCTTCCAGGTAGACCCAATCATGGCTGGCGCCGACCGCGATCGCACGCAGCTGCGCCAGCGCACCGTCCGGCGCGCCGATGAAGGTCTCCAGGCGCTGGTCCCGCGGGTAATGCAGGGCCAGCGGCAGTTGCGGCACACCCATCACTTCAGGTCGGGGCCCTTGTCGGTCGGGAGGATGATATGGGGCTGGTCGACCACGCCATCAAGCACGATCGCCGGCTTCTCACCCACGTACAGTTCACTCTGGCGATAACGCTGGTGCGCGTAGCGCAGCAGCACGTTGGTCACCGCTGCCACCGGCAGCGCCAGCAGCATGCCGAGGAAGCCGAACAGCTGGCCGCCGGCCATCACCGCGAAGATCACCGCCACCGGGTGCAGGCCGATCTTGTCGCCAACGATGCGCGGGGTCAGCACGTAGCTTTCCAGCAACTGGCCCACGGTGAACACCACACCGACCAGGATCAGCAGCTTCAGGTCGAAGCCCTGCGCCTGCACCAGCGCGGCCACGATGGCCATCAGGATGCCGGTGGTCGCGCCCAGGTAGGGAATGAAACTGATCAGGCCGGCAATCAGGCCGATCAACAGGCCCAGCTTGAGGCCGACCAGCGACAGGCCACCGGCATAGATCACGCCCAGCGCCAGCATCACCAGGAACTGCCCGCGGATGAACGCACCCAGCACTTCGTTGGATTCACGCGCCAGCGCGCTGATGGTGCCGATCTGGTTGCGCGGGATCACCGACGCGACCCGCTCGACCAGCTTGTCCCAGTCACGCAGGAAGTAGAACGCCAGGATCGGCAGCAGCAGGATGTTGACCACCCAGGTCACCATCGCGAAGCCCGAGCGCGAGACGTAACCCATGAACGTGGTGGCAAAGCCGCCGGCCTGCTGCCAGTGGCTGCGTACCCATTCGATCAGGCGGTCCGGATCCATCCACTGCATCACTTCCAGGCCGGTCTTCTGCTCGAACCAGGGAATGCCCTTTTCCATCAACCACGCCTGTGCCTGCGGCGCGACCGCGATCAGGGTGGTGATCTGGCGCTCGATCATCGGCACCAGCACCAGCAGCAGCGCCACGATCACCAGCACCATCGCCGCGAACACCAGCACCACGCCGGTCATGCGCGAGCGGCCGGTGGCCTCGATGCGGTCCACCAGCGGGTCGCCCAGCCAGGCCAGCGCCAGCGCCAGCACGAACGGGGTCAGGATCGGTGCCAGCAACCAGACGATCCAGCCGATCAGGCCGGCGAACAGGATGTACTTCAGCCGGCGCAGGAACTGCGCGATTTCCGCTTCCGGGGTCAGGGTCATCGCAGGCGGTACTCGTTGCTGACAGGCGGGGCCACCGGGGTGCCAGTGGTGTCATCGATGGGCGTCGGCAGCGCCGGCAGCGGCGCACTCGGCACCAGCACGCCGTTGTCGCCCAGCATGCGGTTGAAGCCGGCCAGGCCGGTGGTCATCTCCAGGTTCAGCTCCAGCTGGCTGGCAGAGGCGTGCAGCGGGGTGACGTTGCGCACCACCGGTACCTCGCGCAGGCCGGCAGCCAGGCGCAGGTAGTCGTCGGCGCTGTTGATGCCGGTGACCACCACCCGGTAGGTGCCGGCCTGGCCCACGGCCGCGCCGGCCTTGGCATAGCGCTTGACCAGCGCATCGGCGGCACCATCGGCACCGGCCGCCATCGCGCGCATCGCGTTGGCGTCCTTGCTGGTCCACTTGTTCAGCTCACGGCCGTTGTCGACGAACACCCAGTCCGCCTGCCAGCCGCCGTTGGCGCGGTACAGCTTGCCGATCAGCTGCATCGGCGGCGAGTAGCGCGAAGAGGCGCGGGCCACGGCGGCGCTGTCCTGGCGCCAGATGGCACCGGCCAGTGCCTGTTCGGCGGCACCACCGCTGGGCAGGCCCAGCTTGTAGCCGCGCTCGATGGCGCGGTTCAGCAATGGGCGGGCGGCGTTGGCCTGCTGCACGCTGACCAGGCGCGGACCGCTGCCGTCGTCGACGGCCAGCCACAGCACCGGCTTCGGTCGCGGCAGCGGCCACAACGGCAGGCCCAGCGCCGACACCAGCGAATCAACGTCATCCTCGCGGAAGCGGGCGACCAGCAGCGTCCGGAAGCTTGGGGCACCGCCAGCGCCCACGTTCTGGTCCTGCTTGTAGTCGTAGCTGGCCACGTAATCCTTGGCATTGCGCAGCGCCTGCGCCACGCCAGGGCGCGACATCACGCTGCGATCCCCGGACAATTTGCCCAGTACAACGCTCAAGGCGCGGGCCAGGGCGCCGTTGCGATCGGCCTCGGCTTGGCTGTTGACGGGCACTTCGGCCTCGTACGCGCCACTGGCGGTGGCGACATCACCCTCGGTGCGAAGGCCGCTCTGGGCCATCGTGGCCACCGGCAGGCTCAGCGCAAGGAGCAGGGTCAAAATCAGGCTGCGGCGCATCAGGACATCCATTGGCTCGACGTATCCGGGGGAATTGTTGCCCGAATACGGCCTTTGCGCCAATGCGGCCTGTTAAAATCGCCCGTTCAACCCCTGCCAGCGCCGACGCCCGTGACCAACACCCCGTCTTCCGCCCCTTCCCCCCTCACCTACCGTGACGCGGGTGTCGACATCGACGCCGGCAACGAGCTGGTCGAGCGGATCAAGCCCCTGGTCAAGCGCAGCTTCCGTCCGGAAGTGATGGGCGGCCTGGGCGGCTTCGGCGCCCTGTTCGACTTGTCCAACAAGTACCGCGAGCCGGTGCTGGTGTCGGGTACCGACGGCGTGGGCACCAAGCTGAAGCTGGCCCACCAGCTGAACCGCCACGATACGATCGGCATCGACCTGGTCGCCATGTGCGTGAACGACGTGCTGGTGCAGGGCGCCGAGCCGCTGTTCTTCCTGGACTACTTCGCCACCGGCAAGCTGGACATCGACACCGCCGCGGCGGTCGTGGGCGGCATCGCCAACGGCTGCACCGAGGCCGGCTGCGCGCTGATCGGCGGCGAAACCGCTGAAATGCCCGACATGTATGCCCCGGGCGAGTACGACCTGGCCGGCTTCACCGTCGCCGCGGTCGAGAAGAGCGAGCTGAAGGATGGCGCCAGCGTGGCTGCCGGCGACGTGCTGATCGGCATCGCTTCGTCCGGCCCGCATTCCAACGGCTACTCGCTGGTGCGCCGCATCTACGACCGTGCCGGCCGCCCGGCCGAGCTGGAGCTGGAAGGCGGCGTGAAGCTGGTCGACGCGCTGATGGCACCGACCCGGCTGTACGTCAAGCCGATCCTGTCGCTGCTGATGTCGCACGGCGCGGCCATCCACGGCATGGCCCACATCACCGGTGGCGGCCTGACCGAGAACATCATCCGCGTGGTACCTGAAGGCCTCGGTCTGGACATCCAGGCCTCGTCCTGGACCCTGCCGCCGGTGTTCCAGTGGCTGCAGAAGGAAGGAGCGGTGGCCGACAGCGAGATGTGGCGCACCTTCAACTGCGGTATCGGCTTCGTGCTGATCGTCGCGCCGGACCAGGTCGCTGCCGTGTCCGAGGCGGTCAAGGCCCAGGGCCTGGACCACTGGACCATCGGCCAGGTGGTCACCGCTGAAGGCGCCGAGCGCGTCCACATCGGCTGATCCCGGCAACCCAGGAGCCCGCATGGACGCAACGCCCCCCTTGTCGCCCGCCCCCGTGCCGCCGCCGCTGGCGACGGTACCGGTGTTCAGCACTCAGGATGCCGACCACCTGCGCATGCTGGCCATCGCGCACTACGTGGTCGGCGGCCTGATCGCGCTGTTCTCGCTGATCTTCATCATCCACATCGTGCTGGGCATCACCGCGCTCACCGGCAACCTGCCGATGAATTCCGGCGGCCAGCCGTCGTCGCCGGCCGAGCAGCGCCTGTTCGGCTGGATGTTCACCATCATCGGCTGCGTCATCGTGTTCGGTGGCGTCACCCTGGGCGCGTTCGTGGCCTATGCCGGCCGCTGCCTGACCCGCCGCCGCCGCTACCTGCTGTGCCTGATCGTGGCCGGCCTGGCCTGCTTGTTCGCGCCAGTCGGCACCGTGCTGGGGGTGTTCAGCCTGATCACCCTGCTGCGTCCGCAGGTCAAGGCCGCCTTCGACCTTCCCGCCACGCCCGCATGACCGCCTCCGGCAATCCGCCGCCGCTGCCGCGGCAGACCCTGGCGCAGCTGCAACTGGCCAGCCATCTGCAGACGCTGAAAGTGCTGTTCTACGCGTTGGCCGGCTTCCATTGGTTCGCCACAGTGGCCTTCCTCGGCCTCAGCGGCTGGGTGGCCCACTCACGCGGGCTGGACGATGCCTGGATGCTGACCACGGTCTATGCGTCCATCGCCGTGCTGGCGGCCGTGCTGGGGTTCGTGCAGCTGCATACCGCGCGCCTGTTGACGGCCCGCACCGGGCTGGCCTGGTGCCGGCGCGCGGCGTGGCTGGCGGTGCTGGCCGGTCCGCTGGGCATGGCCCTGGCCGCCTATGCCTGGGTGTTCCTGTCCAAGTCGGAAATGGCCGCGCTGTTCGACCGCGGCGACCACCTCAGCGTCTGAGCCGGCAGGCAGACGAACCATCCCCCTTTCGATCGACCCGACATGTCCTCGCCTGCCATCGCCACCACCGCCGCTGCAACCGCCTACCGTTTCTCCGGCCCCAAGAAGCTGGCCTTCGCCGCCGTACTGGCGGTGTTCGCGATCAGCTGGGTCCATCCGCTGTGGCCGATCGAGCAGGCCCTGCACAGCACCCTGACCGTGATCGGCGTGGCCGCGCTGCTGTGGGTGGACCGCCGCGGCGGTTGGCTGGGCAATGGCGCCTTCATCGCGATCTGCGGCTTCATCGCCCTGCACTGCGTGGCGGCGCGCTGGCTGTATTCCAACGTGCCCTATGACGCGTGGTCGCAGGCGCTGTTCGGCTGGTCGCCCAACGCGGCGTTCGGCTGGCAGCGCAATCATTTCGACCGCCTCATCCATTTCCTGTTCGGCGTCTGCTTCACCCCCGCCCTGCTGCAGCTGGCCCGCCACGCCTGGCCGGCACTGCGGGTGGGCCAGGCCTTCACCCTGGCGGTGATGACGGTGATGTGTGCCAGCCTGGTCTACGAGTGGTTCGAGTGGGCCATCGCGCTGGCCCTGTCGCCGGATGCCGCCGAGGCCTACAACGGCCAGCAGGGCGACATGTGGGACGCGCATGCCGACATGCTGATGGCCACCGTGGGCAGCCTGCTGACCTGGCCGCTGATCCGCCGGAGTTCGCTGCAATGACCGCCCCCACCCGTATCGCCGTGCTCGCCTCTGGGCGCGGCAGCAACCTGCAGGCGATCCTCGATGCCATCGGCAGCGGGCGCCTGCCGGCTGAAGTGGTCGGCGTGTTCTCCGACCGGCCCACCGCACAGGCGCTGCAACGCGTGGCGCCTGCGCTGCGCTGGGCGCATGCACCAAAGGAATTCAGCGACCGCGCTGCCTACGAGCAGGCACTGGGTGATGCCTTGGCTGTAGTTGAGCCGGACTGGATCATCTGTGCCGGCTACATGCGCATCCTCGGCGCTGGCTTCGTGCAGCGCTTCGATGGCCGCCTGGTCAACATCCATCCGTCGCTGCTGCCGCTGCACAAGGGCCTGGACACGCATGCACGGGCCCTGCAGGCCGGCGATGCCGAGCACGGTGCCAGCGTGCACCTGGTGGTGCCGGAGCTCGATGCCGGCGCCGTGCTGGCGCAGGTGCGTGTACCGGTGCAGCCGGGCGATGACGCGGACAGCCTGGCCGCGCGCGTGCTGGCGGTGGAGCATCCGCTGTTGATCGCCACGCTGCAGCTGCTGTGTGGCGGCCGCCTGGCTGAACGGGAGGGCCAGCCCTGGCTCGACGGTCACCCCCTGTTTAGCCCATTGGCCCTAGATTCCGCCGGTAACCTGAACCGGTAACCCCATTGCACACGCCCCGCTGACTGCGGGGCTGGCATCCTGCCTCCTCCTGCGGTCCCTGTCCTCCATGAAGACCACGACCCTGTTGTCCACTTCACTGCTGCTGTCGCTTGCCGTGCTTCCCGCCGTGGGCTGGAGCCAGGCGCAGGCGCCCGCCACCCCGCCGGCACCCGTGCCCGTGGTGCAGCCGCCCGCCGAACCGGCCGTACCGATGCCGGCGGCGCTGGCCTGGGAGCCGCCGCCGCTGCAGCCGTTCAGCGCCACTTACCAGGCCTTCTACAAGGGCAAGGAGGCCGGCGATGCCAGCATGCAGGTCACCCATACCGGCGGCAGCCAGTGGCGGGTGGACATGCAGGTGGTCGGTCGCCGCGGCTTCGCCAGCGTGCTCGGCCTGAACATCGAGCAGAGCACGGTGTTCGAGGAGCGCAGTGGCATCTATGCACCGCTGAGCCAGAGCACCGTGCGCAAGGGCCTGTTTCTCGGCAAGAAGGCCGTGGGCACCTACAACTGGCAGGCCGGCACCGCGCAGTGGAGCGGTGACGTGAAAAAGGAGCGCGCGCAACCGATCCCGCTGCAGGCGGGTGACCAGAGCGCGCTGCTGATCAATCTGGCGATCATGCGCGATGCCCGCCCGGGTGCCGCCATGCACTACCGCTACGTGGACATGGGCAAGGTCCGCCAGCACGACTACCAGGCCGCAGCACAGACCGAGAACGTCGAGGTCGGTGACCTGTCCTACAACGCGCTGCGGGTCTATCGGACCAATGGCGGCAACAACGAAACCATTCTCTGGATCGCCAACGGTGTCCCCACCCCGGTGCGCATCCTGCAACGCGAGGACGGCGAAGATCGCGTCGATCTGCGCCTGATCGAATACCAAGGAGTCTGAGCATGAACACCCTGACCCGCCCCCTCACCTGGATCGCAGCGGCCGCAATGACCGTGGCCAGCCTGCCGGCCATGGCGCTGGAACCGTTCAAGGCCGATTACCTGGCCAGCTACATGGGCATGCAGGCCAACGGCACCATGACCCTGGCCAGCGAAGGTGCCAACAAGTGGCGCTACAGCCTGCAGGTGAAGAACCAGCTGGCCGACCTCAGCCAGAGCACGGTGTTCGAGGAAGTGCGTGGCCAGCTGCGCCCGCTCAGCAGCCAGGACCGTTCGGCGCTGCTGGTGAAGAAGCGCAACGTGCAGGCCAACTACAACTGGAGCAGCAACCAGGCCACCTGGACCGGCGACATCAAGCCGGACCGCGCTGGACCGATCGCGTTGAAGGCCGGTGACATGGACGCGTTGCTGATCAACCTGGCGATCGCCCGTGACCTGGCCGCCGGCAAGCCGCTGACCTATCGCATGGTCGACGAAGGCCGCATCAAGAACATGACCTATCGCGTGATCGGCAAGGAGTCGATCACCGTGGCCGGCAAGAGCTATGAAGCCACCAAGGTCTCGCGTGCCGACGGCAACAAGGAACTGATCGCCTGGATCGTGCCCGAGTTCCCGGTGCCGGCGCGCATGCTGCAGCGTGAAAGCGGCCGCGATGCGCTGGACCTGACCATCAGGGCGATGAACTGATTGCAGGGGTCGGATCCCTTCCCCCGGGAAGGGCTCTGACCCCGGTTGCGACATGGTGGGGTCAGAGCCCTTTCCGTCGGAAAGGGATCCGACCCCGCGCAAAAAAAACGCCCGCTTTCGCGGGCGTTCTCTTATTTCTTCGCTTCAGCCGGCTTCTGTTCCTCGGCCGGTTTGAACTCGGTCCGGCAATCCACCCGGATCTGCTCACCGCTGCTGCGCCAGACAAAGGTCCGGCAATGGCGGCTGCCGTCCTGGCTGTCATTGACCGACACCGCATAGAACGACTGGATGATCTCGTCACGCGAGACCGTGCCGTCGCCGTTCCAGTCCATGTCCTTCTGCTCGATGCCCTGGGTGATGGCCAGGTTGGCGTACCAGGCATAGCCCAGCCACGCCAGCACGATCAGCACCAGCGCCAGCAGCGCCTTGCGACGCGGGCTGAACCTCCCGCGCAGGATCATGGCACGCGCCGGATGGTGGCACCGAGCGAAGACAGCTTCTCTTCGATGTTCTCGTAGCCACGATCAAGGTGGTAGATGCGGTCGATGGTGGTCTCGCCGCTGGCCATCAGGCCAGCCAGGATCAGCGAGGCCGACGCACGCAGGTCGGTGGCCATCACCGGCGCGCCGCTCAGGTGTTCGTTGCCACGCACGATGGCGGTATGGCCTTCGACCTGGATGTCCGCGCCCAGGCGCAGCAGTTCGTTGACGTGCATGAAACGGTTCTCGAAGATCGTTTCGTTGATCACGCCAACGCCATCGGCCACGCAGTTGAGCGCCATGAACTGCGCCTGCATGTCGGTCGGGAACGCCGGGTACGGCGCGGTGGTCAGGTTGACCGCCTTCGGCCGCTTGCCCTGCATGTCCAGGGTGATGGTGTCGTCGGTGGTCTCGATCTTCGCGCCCGCTTCGACCAGCTTGGACAACACTGCGTCCATGGTGTTCGGGCGCGCACGGTTGACCGTGACCTTGCCACCGGTCATCGCCGCGGCCACCAGGAAGGTACCGGTCTCGATGCGGTCGGGCAGCACTTCATGGCGGCCGCCGGACAGGCGCTCGACGCCTTCGATCACCAGGCGGGCAGTGCCCAGGCCTTCGATCTTCGCGCCCAGTGCGATCAGGCAGTGCGCCAGATCAGTCACTTCCGGCTCCATCGCGCAGTTGTCGAGGATGGTGGTGCCTTCAGCCAGCACCGCGCCCATCAGCACGTTCTCGGTACCGGTGACGCTGACCATGTCGAAGGTGAAGTGGCCACCCTTCAGGCGCTTGGCGGTGGCCTTGATGAAGCCGTTCTCGACCACGATCTCGGCACCCAGCGCCTGCAGGCCCTTGATGTGCTGGTCGACCGGACGCGAACCGATCGCGCAGCCGCCGGGCAGCGACACTTCCGCCGCGCCGAAACGCGCCAGCAGCGGGCCCAGCACCAGGATCGAGGCGCGCATGGTCTTGACCAGCTCGTACGGCGCAACGTGCTGGTTGACCGAACGCGGGTCGACCACGATCGCGCTGCCGCGCGACAGCGTGCCCTGGTCGATGGTCACTTTCGCGCCCAGTTCGCCCAGCAGCTTCACCGTGGTGACCACGTCGTGCAGGTGCGGCACGTTGGTGATCTCCACCGGCTCGTCGGCCAGCAGGGTCGCGCAGAGAATGGGGAGGACGGCGTTCTTGGCGCCGGAGATGCTTACTTCACCGTGCAGCGCAGCGCCGCCGGTCACAACGATCTTGGCCATGTATTCGGGATCTTCTGCGGTTCAGCCGGCTTCGGCCGGGGTCACGGTTTTCAGTGCCAGCGCGTGGATCGCGCCGCCCATCAGGTCGCCCAGAGTGGCATACACCATGCGGTGGCGTGCCAGCGGCATCTTGCCGGCGAAGGCGTCACAGACCACGGTCGCTTCGAAATGCACGCCATCGTCGCCCTGCACGTCGGCGCGGGCGCCGGGCAGGCCGGTTTCGATCAGATTGCGGATGGTGTCGGCGTCCAACGGGCTTTCCTAATAAAATGTACGTCCATTCTACTTCCGCTGCGTGGCGTCCGCATGGCCGAATCCCTGTTGCCCCCCCGTTCCGTCGACCCTGCCGGCCTGGTCGCCAGTGGCCGCCGCGTGTTCGAGATCGAGCGGCAGGCGCTGGATGCCGTGGCCGACCGCCTCGGCGAGGCCTTCCAGCAGGCCTGCCAGGCGATCCTGGCCAGCCGCGGCCGGGTGGTCGCCACCGGCATGGGCAAGTCCGGGCATATCGCCCGCAAGATCGCCGCCACCCTGGCCTCCACCGGGACCCCGGCCTTCTACGTGCACCCGGGCGAGGCCGGCCATGGCGACCTCGGCATGATCACCGAGGACGACGTGGTGCTGGCGCTGTCCTATTCGGGCGAGTCGGACGAAGTGCTGATGCTGCTGCCGGTGCTCAAGCGCCAGGGCAACGTGCTGATTTCCATGACCGGGCGCCCGCAGTCCAGCCTGGGCACCGCCGCCGACATCCATCTGGACGTCAGCGTACCGGCCGAGGCCTGCCCGCTGGCGCTGGCCCCGACCTCCAGCACCACCGCCTCGCTGGCGATGGGCGATGCGCTGGCGGTGGCCCTGCTCGATGCGCGCGGCTTCACCGCCGATGACTTCGCCCGCTCGCACCCGGCCGGCAGCCTCGGCCGCCGCCTGCTGCTGCACATCACCGACGTCATGCACACCGGCGACGACCTGCCCAGCGTCGGCGCCGGCGCCAGCCTCAGCGAAGCACTGATGGAGATGAGCCGCAAACGGCTCGGCATGACCGCCGTGGTCGACGCGGACGGCGTGCTGATCGGCCTGTTCACCGACGGCGACCTGCGCCGTGCGCTGGACAGCGCGCTGGACGTACGCACGGCGAAGATCGCCGATGTGATGACCCGCAACCCGCGCACCATCGGTGCCGACCAGCTGGCGGTCGAGGCCGCGCGCCTGATGGAAACCCACAAGATCACCGGCCTGATCGTGGTCGATGGCCAGGGCCGCGCGGTCGGTGCCCTGAACATTCATGACCTGTTGCGGGCGCGGGTGGTTTAACCGACAGTCCGTAGACCCCATTCAGTCTGTAACGCCGCACCCGCCCCCACCGAGCCTGCCGCCCTGATGCCCTGGTCCCCCCTGCCCGCCTTCCCCGCCCACCTGCATGCCGCCGCGGCCCGTATCCGCCTGGCCTGCTTCGACGTGGACGGCACCCTCACCGACGGTCAGCTGTACTACGACAAGGACGGCAACGAGAGCAAGGCGTACTTCGTGCAGGACGGCCTGGGCCTGAAACTGCTGCAGCAGCACGGCATCCACCCCGTGCTGATCACCGCGCGCAACAGCCAGTCCGCGCTCAGGCGCGGCGCCGACCTCGGCATCGATACCCAGATTGCCGTGGGCGACAAACTGGCCAGCGTGCAGGCCCTGTGTGCCCAGCACGGCATCGGCCTGGAACAGGTGGCGTTCATGGGCGATGACCTGCCTGACCTGGCACCGCTGAGCGCGGTCGGACTGGCCGTGGCGCCGGCCAACGCCCATCCGTGGATCGCCGAGCGCGTGCACTGGCAGACCCGTGCCGATGGCGGGCGTGGCGCCGCGCGCGAGCTGTGCGACATCCTGCTGGCCGCGCAGGGGCATGTGGATGCGGTGCTGGCGAGGTTCGGCGCATGAACCTGCCGACCGTGAACTGGCGCACCCTGCTCGGCATCGGCCTGCTGCTGGCCGCCCTGCTGAGCAGCTGGGCGGCGCTGCGCAACCGCGACAAGGGGCCAGCCAGTGGCGGCCAGGAAGTGGGCGTGGATTACATCCTGCACGACTTCCAGATCGTCGCCCTGGATGAGCAAGGCAAGGAATCGACCACGCTGCGTGCGCCGTTGCTGGAACGCCAGCGCGGTGACCAGACCATCAACATCGCCACGCCGTTGTTCGAGATGCCGGACAAGGATGGCAGGCACTGGACCCTGCGTGCCGAAACCGGCTGGCTCAGCGCCAAGGGCGACGAGATGAAGCTGCGCGGCAATGTCGCCGGCGACAGCCCGGTCGGCCCGGGCACGGTGCCGACCACCTTCCGCACCGATCATCTGGACGTGTTCCCGAAGGAAAACCGCGCCCGCACCGACGCCCTGGTGACCATGACCCGCCCGGGCATGGAACAGTCCGGCGTCGGCTTCGAAGTGGATTCGAAGAACAACACGTATCATTTCCTCAGCCAGTCCAAGGGCCGCTACACGCCCAAACGCTGATTCCGCCGCCAGCCTGCGACGTCTCCGGACAGGCGCAAGGCCGGCAGCCCCACCCGCCCGCCCCCGGTCCACCCGGGAGGCCCCCACCGGTAGAACGGACCCCGATGAAGATTCCCTTTGCCGCCGTACTCGCGCTTGGTCTTCTTGTCCCCAGCGCCGCCTTCGCCAAGTCCACCGACCGCAACGAAGACATGCACATCGATTCCGGCGCCCAGTCGGGCATGCTCACCGGCGACGGCAAGACCGTGCTGTCGCAGGGCGTGATCATCACCCAGGGCACGCTGGACCTGCGCTCGTCCGAGGCCGAGATCTACCTCAAGGACGGCGAAGCGGTGCGTGTGGTGTTCACCGGCAAGCAGGCCAAGATGAAGCAGCAGCTCGATGATGGCACCTGGATGGACGCGCTGGCCGATCGCATCGACTACGACATCAAGACCGAGATCATCACCCTGACCGGCAACTACAAGGTCACCAGCGCGCGCGGCACCAATGCCGGCCAGCGCATGATCTACAACACCCGCACCGGCGAAATGAACTCCGGTGGTGACGGCAGCCGCGTGCGCACCGTCATCCCGCCGAAGAACAAGACCCCGGCCGCACCTGCGGCACAGCCCAAGGCCACCACGCCGGCACAGCCGGCCGGGAGCAGGAAGTAATGCTCGTCGCCAAGGGCCTGCGCAAGAAGTACAAGCAACGCGAAGTCGTCAAGGACTTCGGGCTGACCCTCGACGCCGGTGAAGTGGTCGGCCTGCTGGGCCCCAACGGCGCCGGCAAGACCACCTGCTTCTACATGATCGTCGGCCTGGTTGCCGCCGATGCTGGCAGCATCGTGCTCGACGGCAAGGACATCACCGGCGACCCGATGTATACCCGGGCCAAGCAGGGCGTGGGTTACCTGCCGCAGGAGCCGTCGGTGTTCCGCAAGCTGACCGTGGCCGACAACATCCGCCTGGTGCTGGAGCTGCGCGAGGGCCTGGATTCGGCTGGCCGCGAGCGTGAATTGAACAGCCTGCTCGACGAACTGCAGCTGGGCCACGTCGCCGACCAGCTCGGCGCCAGCCTGTCCGGTGGCGAACGTCGCCGCTGCGAGATCGCCCGTGCCCTGGCCGCGCAGCCGCGCCTGATCCTGCTCGACGAACCGTTCGCCGGCGTCGACCCGATTTCCGTCGGCGAGATCCAGCGCATCGTCACCCATCTCAAGCAGCGTGGCATCGGTGTGCTGATCACCGACCACAACGTGCGCGAGACCTTGGGTATCTGCGACCGCGCGTATATTCTCGCTGAGGGCAGCGTGCTGGCCCAGGGCTCGCCGGAAGCGATCCTGGACAATGCCGACGTGCGTCGCGTCTACCTTGGGGATTCCTTCAAGCTGTGACGGCAAGCGCCGGGTCCCTCTCCTTCCTTTCGGCACAGGCATGAAGACTCGGCTGCAGACATCGTTGGGACAGCAACTGGTGCTCACGCCCCAGTTGCAGCAGGCGATCAAGCTGCTGCAGATGTCCACCACCGAGCTGGAGCTGGAGATCGCCCAGGCGGTGGAAAGCAATCCGCTGCTGGACTGGGCCGACAGCAGTGACAGCAGCAGCGCCAGCAACGAAGGCAGCGATGGCAACGACGGTGACGCGCCCGCAGAACGTACCGATGCCGGTGACGACTGGGCACCGGCCGAACTGGACTGGAGCGCGGCCGGCAGCGGCGGCAGCTTCGACGATGACGACGACACCGGCAGCGCCGCCGAGCGCGTAGCCGAAACCGAAACACTGGCCGACCATCTGCTGTGGCAGCTGCATCTGTCGCATCTGTCCTCGCGTGATCGCAGTATCGGTGCCGCACTGATCAATGCACTGGACGACGACGGTTACCTGCGCGAGCCGCTGGCCACCATCGCCGAAACCCTGTTGCCGGCGATCCACGCCGACGAGGACGAGATCCTCGCCGTGCTGCATCGCATCCAGCGCTTCGATCCGGTCGGTGTGGCTGCACGCACGCTGGGCGAATGCCTGCTGCTGCAGCTGGATGTGCTGGCCGGTGACACGCCCGGCCTGGTGCTGGCGCGACAGATTGCCGCAGGCCAGCTGGAACGGCTGCCGCGCAGCGGCGTCGCCGGGCTGGCCCATGAACTGAAACAGCCCCTGGACGAGGTCGAGACGGCAGTCACCCTGCTGCGCTCGCTGGACCCGCGCCCGGGCACGCAGATCGCACCGCTGTCGCAGGACACCTACGTGGTGCCGGATGTGGTGGTGTGGCGGCAGAACGGCGTATGGCGCGCAGCGCTGGCCGCGCATGCCGGGCCGAAGGTGGTGATCCACCGCGGCTACGAACAGCTGATCCGACGTTGTGGCGACGCCGATGCCGGCTACCTGCGTGCCCAGCTGCAGGAAGCGCGCTGGCTGCTGAAAGGGCTGCAGCAGCGTGGCGAAACCCTGCTGCGGGTGGTACGCAGCCTGATCCTGCAGCAGGCCGGCTTCCTCGAATTCGGCGAGCAGGCGCTGCGTCCACTGACCCTGCGCGAGATCGCCACCGAGCTCGGCCTGCACGAATCCACGGTCTCGCGCGCGATCGCCCGCAAGCACGTGCGTACCCCGCGCGGCACCCTGCCGCTGCGCGCCTTCTTCGCCTCGGGCATCGATACCGAGGGCGGTGGCGAGGCGTCCAGCACGGCCATCCAGGCGATGATCCGGCGCCTGATCGACGACGAGAACCCGCGCAAGCCGCTTTCTGACGCCAAGCTGGCTGACCTGCTCAAATCGTCGGGAATTCCAGTAGCGCGACGCACCGTGGCGAAGTATCGTGAAGCCATGAACATTTCCGCCTCGCACGAAAGGGTCAGAATCGCTTGACGCGCCGCCGCGCCCGGCGGAGAGGTTCATTGGCACATCCGAACACAGGAGAAACCCGATGCGCATCGAAACGTTTGGCAAAGATGTCGAAGTCACCCCGGCCCTGCAGTCCTATGTAGAGGAGAAGCTGGCCCGGATCGGCAAACACTTCGACCAGCACTGCGAAGCGCGGGTGACCCTCAAGCTGCAGAAGACCGAACACCACGTCGACGCCAGCCTCAACATTCCCGGCCAGACCCTGCACGCCGAGGCCAATGCCCAGACCATGTATGCCGCGATCGACCTGCTTGCGGACAAGCTTGACCGTCTGGTGATCAAGCACAAGGAGAAAAAACAGCAGCACGCACCGCTGCCGGTGGGCGACAATGGTGGCTGATCGCCACCGTTCACCGCAGACATGCCCCTGACTGACCTCCTGGCGGCCGTGCAGACCCAGCTCTGCACGGCCACCGACCGCGACAGCGTCCTGCAGGCCGCCGCCGGGTTGCTGGCCTGCCGCCAGGCCAACGCCGAACAGATCTATCTGAACCTGTGCCAGCGCGAAGCGCTGGGCAGCACCGCGATCGGTCACGGCATCGCCATTCCCCACGGCCGCGCGCCAACCCTGGACCGCCCCCGCGGCGCCCTGCTGCGGTTGGCCACCCCGGTCGACTTCGGTGGCGACGAGCCGGTGGACCTGGTGTTCGCCATGGCCGTCCCCGCCCACTACACCCACCAGCACCTGATGCTGCTGTCCGAGCTGGCCGAGCTGTTTTCGGCGCCCGACATCCGCGATGCCCTGCGCGCGGCCGGCGATGCGCGTGCCCTGCGCCAGGCCCTGGAGCTGACCCCACCTGCGAGCGCCGCATGAATACCAGCATCACCGCCCGTGAACTGTTCGAACAGCAGCGCGAGCGGCTGGGGCTGCGCTGGGCTGCCGGCAAGTCCGGCGAGAAGCGCGAGCTGGAGGCCGGCAACACGGTCTCGCGGCGTCCGTCGCTGGCCGGCTACCTCAATGCGATCTACCCCAACAAGGTGCAGATCCTGGGCACCGAGGAACTGTCCTGGCTGGATGCACTGGAACCGCGCCAGCGCTGGGAGACCATCGAAAAGATCATGCAGTCGCACCCGCTGGCGCTGGTGCTGACCCGCAACCAGGCCTGCCCGGAAGACCTGCGCGCCGCTGCTGACGAATCCGGCACGCCGCTGTGGCTGTCGCCCAAGCGCGGCCACGAACTGCTCAACCATCTGTCCTACCACCTGGCGCGTACGCTGGCGCCGCGGGTGATCCTGCATGGCGTGTTCATGGAGATCTACTCCATCGGCGTGCTGATCACCGGTGAGGCCGGATCGGGCAAGAGCGAGCTGGCGCTGGAACTGCTCAGCCGCGGCCACCGCTTGGTCGCCGATGATGCGCCCGAATTCACCCAGATCGCGCCCGACGTGCTCGATGGCACCTGCCCCGAACTGCTGCAGGACCTGCTGGAAGTGCGCGGCCTGGGCGTGCTGAACGTGCGCGAGATGTTCGGCGACACGGCTGTAAAGAAGAACAAGTACCTTCGGCTGATCGTCCACCTGACCAAGCCGATGACCGAACCCACCCCGCATGGCTACGAGCGCCTGACCGGCGACTCGGGCACCCGCCATGTGCTGGACCTGGATGTACCGCTGATCACCCTGCCGGTGATGCCCGGCCGCAACCTGGCCGTGCTGACCGAGGCCGCGACCCGCCTGCACATCCTGCGCACCAAGGGCATCGACCCGGCAGCCATGTTCATCGCCCGCCACAGCAACCTGCTGGAACGGCGAACACCCTGACTCCCCCCCTTCCCTCGAAGAGCCTGTCCATGAGCACCGCAACCCCCTCCGCCCCGACCCTGATCATCGTCAGCGGCCTGTCCGGCTCGGGTAAATCCGTCGCCCTGAAGACCTTCGAGGACCAGGATTACTACTGCTCGGACAATCTGCCGATCAACCTGCTGCCCGATTTCGTGCGCAGCCTGCTGGCCAACCATGACGGCAGTGCACCACGCCGCCTGGCGGTGGGCATCGACGTGCGCGGCCAGTCCGACCTGAGCCAGCTGGGCAACTGGCGGCAGCTGGCCACCGATGCCGGCGTGGAAGTGAAGGTGCTGTTCTTCGAAGCCAGCGACGAAGCGGTGCTCAAGCGCTATGCCGACACCCGCCGTCGCCACCCGCTGAGCCAGCTGGGGCTGTCACTGCCCGAAGCGATCGCCCGCGAGCGCGAGCTGACCGCGCCGTTGCGCCGCGAAGCCGATGCCGTGATCGACACCAGTGCGCTCAACGTGCACCAGCTGCGGCGGCGGATCATCACCGAGTTCGCACTGGACCACGCCACGCGCCTGTCGCTGCTGTTCGAATCGTTCGCCTACAAGCGCGGCGTGCCGGCCGAGGCGGACTTCGTGTTCGACGCGCGCGTGCTGCCCAATCCGCACTGGGATCCGGACCTGCGCGCGCTGAGTGGCCGCGAACCGGGCGTGCGTGATTACCTGGAAGCGCAACCGGACGTGCAGCGCTACCTGGCCCAGCTGACGGATTTCCTCGATACCTGGCTGCCGAAGCTGGGGGATGGCACGCGCAGCTACGTGACCGTGGCGTTTGGCTGCACCGGCGGCAAGCACCGCTCGGTGTTCTTGGCCGAACGCATGGCGCGCCACGCCCGTGAGATGGGCTGGGAAGACGTGGCGACCTACCACCGCGAACAGGATTGAGGGTGGTCGGCCGGGCTGCGCCCGGCACCCGCTGTAGAGTCGAGCCATGCTCGACTGAAGCAACGTCAAAAGCCAGCATTCCGTGGGATGGCATGCTGTGCTGCTGTTGGTAGATGTCGACCCTGGTCGACACGGTAGATCCATGCCATGCGTGGATGAGTCCCGGTCAGGCATCGAAAAACGGATGGGGTCGGATCCTTTTCCAACGGAAAAGGGCTCCGACCCGAGCAACACTGAATACGGGACACTGTGCCCCTCTCCTGCTGCTATCGCCAATTCACCTTGACCTGTTAACGTGCAGTAATGACCTGTGGCATTCTCCTCGTAACACATCCCGGGGTCGGGACCGCCCTGCTTGACGTGGCGACCCGGCTCCTGCGGCAGTTGCCGCTGAAAACAGAAGCTTTCGAAGTACCGTTCGACGCAGACCTGGACGTCCTGCTTCCGCTCGCCTCGGCCGCCCTGCGGCGGGTCGATGGGGGAAATGGCGTGCTGATCCTGACCGACCTGTACGGTGCCAGCCCCGCCAACCTTGCCGGGCAGCTGGCCCGGCTGGGGACCCCGGTTCGCCGGGTGTCGGCGCTGAGCCTGCCGATGTTGCTGCGGGTGATGAATTATCCGGAACAGGGACTGGATCAACTGCCCGCCACAGCCGCGGCGGGTACCCGTAATGGAGCGATAGTCGACGATGCTTGAACGAGAACTCACCGTCAGCAACCGCCTGGGCCTGCATGCCCGGGCCACCGCCAAGCTGGTGCAGACCCTGGCGCCGTTCCGCTGCAACGTGACCATGGCCGCCAAGGGCCGTGAGATCAACGCCAAGAGCATCATGGGCGTGATGCTGCTGGCCGCCGGCCAGGGCACCCCGGTCACGGTGCGGATCAACGGCGAGGATGAAGCCGCCGCGATGGAGGCGGTGGTCGGCCTGTTCGAGCGCCGCTTCGACGAGGACAACTGAGCGTGCCACGCGCACGCGCCGGCCAGGTCAGTTCCGGCCAACGGCCGGTACAGCTGCTGGCCGGCCATGGTGCGGCCCGAGGCACCGCGATGGGCCGCGCCCGTGTGCGCCTGCCGCATGCACTGGAGGTTGCCGAGCAACGGGTCGCCGTCCACCAGGTCGAGGCCGAACTGGCCCGCCTGCACCGTGCCGTGGATGCCGCGCGCACGGAAATGCACGAGCTGCGACAGCGCCTGCAGGGTGCACTGAACCAGGAAGTGGGCGAGTTCCTCGACCTGCATGCACTGCTGCTGGACGACCCCGAGCTGCTGTTCGGGCTGGACGAGCTGATCCGCAGCGGCCCGTACAGCGCCGGCTATGCGCTGCGCCTGCAGCGTGACCGCCTGGCCAAGGTCTTCGATGGCATGGACGATGCCTATCTGAAGAGCCGCATGGATGACCTCGACCATGTGATCGGCCGCATCCATGCCTTCCTGCAACCCGAGCGGCCGCCAGCGGTGAAAGGCCTCGCCGGTGAAATCCTGGTCTGCGACAACATCGCGCCCTCCGAGCTTGCCCAGTTGCAGGCGCAGGGCGTGGTCGGCATCGTCACCGCCGCCGGCAGCGCGCTGTCGCACAGTGCGATCCTGGCGCGCAGCCTGCACCTGCCCTTGATCGTCAACGTGCCGCAGCTGCTCAGCCGCATTGCCGATGGCGACGTGCTGATCATCGACGGCGCAGACGGCAGCATCACCTCCAACCCGCAGGCCGACAACCTGCGCGACTACCGCGCGCGGCTGAAAGAACACGCACGCGAGCAGCGCGAACTCGGCCGCCTGCGCAGCAAGCCCAGCCGTACCCGCGACCAGGTCGACATCGCCCTGCTGGCCAATGCCGAATCGCTGGAGGACGTCACCCAGGCGCATGCGCTGGGCGCGCACGGGCTGGGCCTGTACCGCACTGAATTCCTGTTCCTGCAGCGCAACGAGCTGCCGGACGAAGAAGAACAGTTCCAGACCTACCGCGATGCCGCACTGGGCATGAGCGGGCGACCGGTGACCATCCGCACCCTCGACCTCGGTGCGGACAAGGCCGACCGCACCGGCCTGACCCTGAGCAACGAAGAGAACCCGGCACTGGGCCTGCGCGGCGTGCGCCTGTCGCTGGCGCGGCCGAAGGTGGCCGACACCCAGCTGCGCGCGATCCTGCGCGCCTCGGCCTACGGCAAGCTGCGCGTGCTGGTGCCGATGGTCAGCACCCGCGAGGAGCTGCTGGCGGTGCGCCGGCGCATGCTCAAGCTGACCGAGCAGCTGCGCGGCGAAGGCCACATGGTGTCCGACCACGTGCCGCTGGGCGCAATGATCGAGGTACCGGCCGCCGCGCTGGCACTGGAGAGCTTCATCGATCTGGTCGACTTCCTGTCGATCGGCACCAACGACCTGGTGCAGTACCTGCTGGCGGCCGATCGCAACAACGAAGCGTTGGGCGAACTGTACTCGCCGCTGCATCCGGCGGTGCTGCGGCTGCTGCAGATGGTGATCGAGACCGGCGTGCGCCATCGCATCCCGGTGGCGGTGTGTGGCGAGATCGCCGGTGATGCACGCATGACCCCACTGCTGCTGGCACTGGGCCTGACCGAATTCAGCCTGCACCCCGGCACCCTGCTGGAAGTACGCCGCGCGATCCGCGACGCCGACCTGGGGGCACTACGCGCACGAGCTCCCAAGCTGCTGGCCGCCCGCGACCGCCGTGCCATCGAGCGCTGGCTGGCGCTGGTGGCGGACGCGTCCTGATCGCAGCACACCCCGTTCGCCGGGCATGGCCCGGCGCTACCGCCGCACGTCGCCTGGTAGCGCCGGGCCATGCCCGGCGGCTATGCGTTGAAACATCCCCTTGCGATAATGACGCGCTGAACACCCCTGTTGCCGCATCCTTGCCAGGATCGCGGCTTTTCTTATCCCGCGGGAGCTGCGATGGCTGAGGCTGTACGCCACGACAAGACTGCGCGCCAGTTGCGGATGCTGTCCGATGCACTGGACAGCGGCCGACTGGGCCCGGTGCGCCGCCTGGTCAATACCCTGGCGCCGGCCGAGATCGGCAACCTGCTCGAATCGCTGCCGCCTGGCAAACGCGAGATCGTCTGGGGCCTGGTCGATCCGGAAGATGACGGCGAGGTGCTGGTCCACGTCGGCGACGACGTGCGCGAAAGCCTGCTCGCCGACATGGACCCGGACGAGATCATCGCCGCGGTCGAAGACCTGGACATCGACGATCTGGCCGACCTGGTCGAGGATCTGCCGGACACGGTCATCGACGAAGTCCTCAAGTCGATGGACCGCGAGAACCGCGAGCGCCTGGAACAGGTGCTGTCCTACCCCGAGGACAGCGCCGGCCGCCTGATGAACCCGGACGTGGTGACCGTGCGCGCCGACGTCAACGTCGACGTGGTGCTGCGCTACCTGCGCCTGCGTGGCGAACTGCCCGACCACACCGATCACCTGTTCGTGGTCAGCCGCCGCCACCAGTACCTGGGCCGGGTGTCGCTGGCCTCGCTGGTGACCCATGAGGACACCACGCCGATCAACCGCCTGATCGACGATGAGCAACCGGCGATCGATGTCGGCGAGAGCGACCAGGAGGTGGCGCGGCAGTTCTCCGACCATGACTGGATCTCCGCGCCGGTGGTGGATGACAACAACATCCTGATCGGCCGCATCACCATCGATGACGTGGTCGACATCATCCGTGGCCAGGCCGAGCACCAGGCGCTGGGCGCCGCCGGCCTGGACGAGGACGAGGATCTGTTCAGCCCGGTCTGGCGTGCGATGCGCCGCCGCCTGATGTGGCTGTCGGTGAACCTGTGCACCGCCTTCCTCGCCTCCAGCGTGGTCGGCCATTTCGAAGGCACCATCGACAAGCTGGTGGCGCTGGCGGTGCTGATGCCGATCGTTGCCGGCCTCGGTGGCAATGCCGGCACCCAGGTGCTGGCGCTGATGGTGCGTGGCCTGGCGTTGGGCCAGGTCGGCAGTTCCAACGCACGCACGCTGTTGTGGAAGGAAGTACGGGTGGCCCTGCTCAACGGCGTGGTGCTCGGCTCGCTACTGGGCCTGATCGTGCTCGCCTGGTTCCATTCACCTGGCCTGTCGGCGGTGATCGCCATCGCGCTGACCTGCAACCTGCTGTTCGCCGCGTTGGCCGGCGTGCTGGTGCCACTGACGCTGAAACGCTTCGGCTTCGACCCGGCGCTGGCCAGCGGCATCTTCCTGACCGCCGTGACCGACTCGATGGGCTTCTTCACCTTCCTCGGCCTGGCCACCCTGGTGCTGCTGCACTGACCGTATCAAGGGTCGGATCCGCACCGCGCGGGGCGCTGACCCGATCCCAACTGGAACACCCATGGCAACGACGATCGAAAATTACTTCCAGCCCGGCTGGCGTGACCAGCAGTACACCTGCACGGCCTGCGAATGGAAGGGCAGCTCGCGCGCCATGGTGATGGAGTTGGACGAAGACGCCACCGAGTACGACTGCCCGGTCTGCGAGAACCCACTGCTGGTGGTGCTGCATCCGGATATGGCGCAGGTGCAGGCGGCCGCCGCCGAAGGCAATGCTGAAGCACAGGAGCAGCTGGACATCATCGCCAGCGTCCCGCGCCCGGAGTGACGCAGCGCATGATGCCAGGCTGATCGCGGCGGACTACGATGCAGACGATCCTGCCGCTACGGGAAAGTCCATGGTCCGTTCGCTGTCGCGCTGGCTGCCGCTGCTGGCCGTTCTGATGATGACCGCCTGCACATCGCTTCCAGACAGCGCGCGCGGACGCTTCGAAGCCCGTGCGGTGAAGGTGGATGGCGAGACGGCCTACTACCAGGTGTTCATTCCGGCCGGCTTGCAGGCCGCCGCTCCCACCCACCTCCCGGTCATCCTGTTCCTGCACGGCTCCGGCGAGCGCGGCAGCGATGGTGTCAGGCAGACCCACGCCGGGCTGGGACCTTACTTGCGCGAGCACCCCGGCTTCCCTGCGCTGGTGGTGTTCCCGCAGGTGCCAGGCCACGAGGAATGGAGCGGCCACAACAACCGTGTCGCGCTGGCGGCACTCGATGCAGCGATCGCCGAATTCGGCGCCGACCCTGCCCGGCAGTACCTGACCGGCATGTCGATGGGCGGCTACGGCAGCTGGAATATCGCCCTGGACGACCCACGCCGCTTTGCCGCGATCGTGCCGGTATGCGGTGCCGTGCTGGCACCGCGTGCGAAGCGGCCGACCCTGTTCGTCGAGCAGGTCGCGCAGCAGTCTGATCCGTATGCGGAGATCGCCAAGCGCCTTCAGCACACACCGATCTGGATCTTCCACGGAGCGCTGGACGATGTGGTGCCACCGGACGACGACCGCAGGCTGCATGCCGCATTCCAGAGCGCCAACGCACGCGACGTGCGCTACACCGAATACCCGGAAGGCAACCACAATGCCTGGGACGCTACCTACGCCGACCCGGCGATGTGGGCGTGGCTGTTCGCGCAGAAGCGCTGAACCGCAGCTTCTGCTGGGAAACATCTGTTGGTGGATGCCTACCGTTGGTCGGCTTGGGTGTTGGTGGGTGCCGACCGTTGGTTGGCTTGGGTATTGGTGGGTGCCGACCGTTGGTCGGCACTATCTCTCCGCTTCGGGGTAATCCATTGCTTGGTACCTCCCATCGATCTCCCATCGGCACCAGGCATACGGATACTCTCCCACGCAGCTCGCCAAGTTCGCCCTGACCGGGTTGGCGACGATGTACATCGCATGGCGAAACAGTGATTCTTCAGAACGAATGGCGTGATCGTGATAGCTCGATTGCCAAAATGGTCCTGTCCTACCCAGCATGCGGTTGATCCGCAATGCACTGCTCGATTTGAAGCGTTGCATGACGTAATCCAGCGAGAACGCACGGACCTCCACCAACCAATGGATGTGGTCCGGCATGACCACATAGGCAAGTGAGTGCGTCAGGCCCTCAGCATCAATGCGACGGAACACATCCATCACCTCCTGTGCCGCAGTGGCATCGTCGAAGTAGCGTCGACGTTCCTGGGTGACGGTGGTCAGGATGTAGGATTGCCCGATCCGGGAATGGCGGCCAAGTCTCAGGCGTGCGCGGTTCATGGGCACAAGCGTGTGCCTGCCGGCATCCCTCTTCTATCGGGCAACCACGTCAGTACAGGTAGGCCTGGACCCATTCAATGGCTAGGCCCGCACTTCACCGCACTTGATGGTTCAGTGCCGACCAACGGTCGGCACCCACCGGATCGGATAAGGACAGATCAACCGTGCCGACCAACGGTCGGCACCCACCCACCCAGACAGTTCAGGGTGAATCCCTTTTGTGCCGACCAACGGTCGGCACCCACCAGGGCGATCAGCCCAGCAGCGTTTCCAGCACGGCCATGCGCACGGCGACGCCGTTGGCGACCTGGCGCAGCACCCACGACTGCGGGCCGTCGGCCACTTCGTCGGTCACTTCCACGCCGCGGTTGATCGGGCCTGGATGCAGCACGGCTGCATCCTTGCCGGCGCGGGCCAGGCGTTCGTTGGTCAGGCCGTACTGCGCGTGGTACTGCTCCAGCGACGGCACCAGGCCTTCTTCCATGCGCTCGCGCTGCAGGCGCAGCATCATCAGCGCGTCGACGCCTTCCAGCATCGCGTCGAAATCATCACCGACCACGCAGCCCTTCAGGGTCTCGTCGTCGGGCAGCAGCGACTGCGGGCCGCACACGCGGATCTCGCCCACGCCCAGCGTACGCAGCGCATGCAGGTCGGTGCGGGCCACGCGCGAATGCTTCACGTCGCCGACGATCACCACCTTCATCTTCGAGAAATCAGGGCCCTTGGCCTGGCGCAGGGTCAGCATGTCGAGCAGGCCCTGGGTCGGGTGCGCGCTGCGACCGTCACCGGCATTGATCAGCGCGGTGCCCTCGCCCGCCGCTTCGGCCAGTGCGGCCACGGCGCCATCATCGGGGTGGCGCACCACGAAGCCGCGCACGCCCATCGCTTCCAGGTTGCGCAGCGTGTCGCAGGCGGTTTCGCCCTTGCGCGTGGACGAGGTCGAGGCATCGAAGTTCAGCACGTCGGCGCCCAGGCGCTGCGCGGCCAGCTGGAACGAGCTGCGGGTGCGCGTGGACGGTTCGAAGAACAGCGTGCACACCGCTGAGCCGGCCAGCACCTGGCGCTTGTTGCCGACACGACCGACCGCGGCATCGCGGATCTGGCCGGCGCGGTCAAGCAGCTGCAGCAGGGTCTCGCGCGGAAGGCCTTCGAGGGTCAGCAGGTGGCGCAGGCGGCCGGAGGCATCGAGTTGCTGGACGGTCATGGCGGTGTCGGGCAGTCAGGGAATGGGGATGGCATCGTCGGGGGACGACAGCCAGCGGTCGATGATCACCGCCGCGGCCACGGCATCGAGGGCGGCCGCATCGCGGCGGCGCTTGCGCCCTTCGGCGCGCTCGACAGCGAAGCGGCGGGCGGCCTCGACCGAGCTGGAACGCTCGTCGATCATCACCACCGGCAGCTTGAAACGTTCCCGCAGCTGGCGGGCAAAGCCCTGCGCGCGCTTGCGGTTGGGCTGGTCCTGGCCGTCCAGGGTCAGCGGGTCACCGACCACCAGGCCATCGGGCTTCCATTCCTTGATCAGGCGTTCGATCGCGGTCCAGTCCGGGCCGTTGCCGTGCACATCGACCACGGCCACCGCGCGCGCATGCGCAGCGAAGGCACTGCCGATGGCCACGCCGATACGCCGCGAGCCGACATCGAAACCCAGAACGGTGCCGTCACGGCGGATGGCCGGGGCAGCAGACACCGGTGCGGGCGCGGTCGGCTCAGACATGGCCGCTGTAATCGGTCAGCCGGAACAGGTCCACGCCGATGCGCGAGGCCGCGCCCTGCCAGCGCTGCTCCAGCGGCAGCTGGAACACCAGCTCGGCATCGGCTGGCACGGTCAGCCAGCTGTTCTCGGACAGCTCGCTTTCCAGCTGCCCTGCGCCCCAGCCCGCACAGCCCAGCGTAACCACGGCATTGGCCGGGCCTTCGCCGCGCGCCATCGCTTCGAGGATGTCGCGCGAGGTGGTCAGGTACAGGCCTTCACCCACGATCAGGCTGGAATCCCATGCGCGCGCGTCGTCATGGATGACGAAGCCGCGTTCGGGATGCACCGGGCCGCCATTGAGCACCATGCGCGCCTGCAGGTCGCCATCACCGGTGGTGATGTCCATCTGTGCCAGCACTTCGCCCAGCGTGTATTCGGAAGGCTGGTTGACCAGCACACCCATCGCACCGTTCTCGTCGTGCTGGCAGATCAGCGCGACGCTGCGGGCGAAGGTCGCGTCGAGCAGCGACGGCAGCGCAACGAGCAGGTGATCGGCGAGGGAGGTCGGCGTTACAGGCATGCCCCCATTCTACCTGCTGGGGGCGGGATGGTCGCGCGATGGACGCGCGCGGCGATCGGCTAGGATGGTGCTTTGCCATGGAAGGTCGTCGATGCAGTCTTCATCGCCCCTGACCCTGCCCGCACGCAGCGCCATCGTCCTGATCGCGCTGCTGCAGGGCCTGATGCTGTATGCCGCGCAGGAGCTGTCTGATGCGTGGCCGTTCCGCGATATCGGCTGGCGCTACTGCTGGTACGCCTGGGTGCTGGCCATTCCCAGCGCGGTGGCGCTGAGCCTGGTCGATCTGGGCCAGCGCCGCCTGTGGCTGCAGGCCATGCTCGGCTCGGCGGTGGTGCTGGCGCTGGCCGCCTGGGTCGGCTGGAACCTCAACGGCGAAACCGCACTGGAATCGGGCGCACTGCAGTTCCCGCTGACCCTGGGCATGGCCGTGGCAGTGTTCGTGGCCCTGCCCTGGTGGCAGTTCCAGCTGCAGCATGGGCATTGGCGCGCCAGCTATCCGGAGCTGTTCGAGCGTGCCTGGCAGAACGGCCTGACCCTGGCCCTGGCGGCGCTGTTCACCGGGCTGACCTGGCTGCTGCTGTGGCTGTGGGCGGCCCTGTTCCAGCTGCTGGACGTGACCTTCTTCCGCGATCTGTTCCGGCAGGACGCGTTCATCGCGCTGGCCACCGGCAGCCTGGCCGGGTTTGGTGTGCTGATCGGGCGCACCCAGCACCGCGCGATCCAGATCACCCGCCAGGTGCTGTTCGCGATCTGTCGCGGGCTGCTGCCGCTGCTCTCGTTCATCGCCGTGCTGTTCGTGCTGAGCCTGCCGCTGACCGGGCTGGAACCGCTGTGGAAGACCCGTTCCGCCGCCAGCCTGCTGCTGGTGCTGTCGCTGCTGCTGGTGTCGTTCACCAATGCGGTCTACCAGCAGGGCGACGACACCGCGCCCTACCCCCTGCTGCTGCGCCGGCTGGTCGAGGCCAGCCTGCTGGCGCTGCCGGTCTATGCGGTGCTGGCGCTGTATGCACTGGGCCTGCGCGTGGTGCAGTACGGCTGGACCCTGGACCGCTTCTGGGCGGTGCTGATCGCGCTGGCCGTGGCCGGCTATGCGCTGGGCTACGCGTTGGCGGTAGTGCGCCGGCGGGGCCGCTGGCTGCAGACGCTGGAGCCGATCAACCGTTGGATGTGCTGGGCCGTGCTGGCACTGGCATTGCTGGGCAACTCGCCGCTGCTGGACCCGGTGCGGCTGACCCTGTCCAGCCAGCTGGCGCGGCTGCGTGCGGACCCGCCGGCGATCACCAGCAGCGACGTCAACGTGCTGCGCTTCGACCTCGGCCACCGTGGCGTGCAGGCGTTGCGCGAACTGCAGGACGATCCGGCGATCATCGCCGATGCCAACGCGCCGCAGGTGATCGCCGATGCGCTGGCACGCACCTCACGCTGGGACGGCGGCACCCGCCTGGACAAGGGCCCGCAGGATATCGCCGCCCTGCAGCGCGCGCTGAAGCTGGCCAAGGGATCCAGCTCGCCACCGGACGATTGGTGGCAGGCACTGGCCACCCGCGCGATCAACGGCGAATCCTGCGCCCAGAGCGAGCGCGACTGCCTGATCGTGCATCGTGACCTGGATGGCGACGGCAGCGCCGAGGTGCTGCTGTGCGAGCTGTACAACATCCGTGGGCCGGACTGCGTGCTGTACGCGCGCGGCAAGGACACGCGCTGGCATCGGGCCGGTTCGCTGTTCGGTGCCGCCAGCGGCCAGGCCGAGGCGATCAACCAGGCCCTGCGTGACGGCAAACTCACGCTTGTGCCACCGCGCTGGCCGATGCTGTCCATCGGCGGGCGCCCCGCAGTGGCCATCGATCCCGAACCCGAATCCAACGAGTCTTCCCCATGAGCGGTTACTGCCTCATCGCCCCGGGCCATCCGGTGCACGACTACTACCACGCCAACGAATACGGCTTCCCGCAGCGTGACGAGCGCGAGCTGTTCGAGCGACTGGTGCTGGAGATCAACCAGGCCGGGCTGAGCTGGGAGACCATCCTGAAGAAGCGCGAGGGCTTCCGCGCGGCCTATGACGGCTTCGATGTGGATCGGGTTGCAGCCTATGCCGAGCAGGACATCGAACGGCTGCTGTCGGACGCGGGCATCATCCGCAACCGGCTGAAGGTGCTGGCGGCGATCCACAACGCGCAGGTGATCCAGCAGCTGCGGGGCAACCACGGCAGCTTCGCGGCGTGGCTGGACGCGCACCATCCGCGCAGCAAGGCCGACTGGGTGAAGCTGTTCAAGAAGACGTTCCGCTTCACCGGCGGCGAGATCACCGGCGAGTTCCTGATGAGCCTGGGCTACCTGCCCGGTGCGCACGCCGAGGACTGCCCGGTGCATGCGCGGCTGCTGAAGCTGTCGCCGCCGTGGTTGCAGGCCTCCCGGTAGTGCCGGCCGCTGGCCGGCAGCCTCGGAATGCTGCAGGTGTTGCCGGCCAGCGGCCGGCACTACCGTCGAATCGTCACACGCCCATGTAACGGCCCGGGCGGTGGTTGAACATCAGCACCAGGCTGAGCACCACCGCGCCGATGGCCGAGTACAACACCTTCGACGGCGACAGCACGAAGAAAGCAGCCACCATCAGGCAGGCGTCGTAGGACATCTGCACCTTGCCGGCGCTCCAGCCACGGGTGCGCTGCAGGTACACGGCGAGAATGCCGATGCCGCCGAGACTGGCGCGGTGGCGGATGAAGAACAGGATGCCCAGGCCGGACAACGCGCCACCAACAATCGCCGAATACAGCGGGTTGATGTGCGAGAAATCGATCCAGCGCGGCAGCAGGTCGGTCAGCACGCCACAGGCGGTGACCGCAGCAAAGGTCTTCAGGGTGAATTCCCAGCCCATGCGCCGCAGTGCCACCCAGTAGAACGGCAGATTGACCAGCACGAACACCAGGCCGAAGTTCCAGCCCATCGAGTAGTGCAGCAGGAAGGCCATGCCGGCCATGCCGCCGATCATCAGCCCACCCTTGGCGAAGATGGCCAGGCCCAGCGAGGCCACCATCGTGGCCAGCACCATGCCCTGCACGTCCTCGGCAATCGAGTGGCGCAGCGCTTTTTCGTCGGCGGTGGTGCCGGCGCTGTCGGGCGGTGGGGTCAGCGGACCAGCGGTGACCAGGTGGCCGTCAGCGTCGTCGCACGGCGCGGAGCCATGGGCGGGAAGGGACATACGGGTGGGGGAACAGCAGGTGGGGAGCGATATTAGACACGATCTGCATGACAGTTGCAGATGAAATCGTTCAGCTGCGCTCGCCCATTCAGGTTATTTCGGAGGTGTCACCGGCAGCACGGCCAGCATGTCCTCGCCATCGTCGTCCATGCCGGTCTCGACGAAACCGAAGCTGCCATAGAAGGCGCCCGCCACCGGATTGTGCGGGTTGTAGCAGATCTCGATCTCGGCCAGACCGGGCGTATCCCGGATCTGCGCCAGCGCCAGTTCCAGCGCGCGCCGCCCGATGCCGCGCCCCTGCCAGCGCTGATCGACCATGAAGCGCCAGATCGAGATGCGCTGCGGCGTCTCCGGCACCCACATGAAGAATCCAACCAGCTCGCCATCGGCCTGGATGGCACGGGTCTGGTAGCCGGGATGGAATGCGGCCTGCACCAGCGACCAGGTGTTGCCGGCGACGAAATCCTGCTGCGCCTCACTGACGTCGAGGTCGCACACGGCTTCGTAGTTGTCGACGGTGATCGTGTCCAGCGTGACCTGCATATGGGCGTCCTGCCTCGGGATGAACGCCCAGTCTGCCTGACTCTGGATGCCGTGTGGCCTGACCCCACACGACCGTTCAGCGCAGCGTTGCCTGCCTCATCCCTTCCCGGCCAGATGGTGCGCCACCAGCGCGTTGGCGTGGCCATGGCCCAGCCCATGCTCGCTTTTAAGGAAGCTCACCAGTTCCATGTGTTTCAGCCCAGGCTGCTTCGCCAGCAGCCCGAACCAGTGCGTCACCGGCTGACCGTAGGTCTTCTCGATGGAGGGAAAGTACGAGGCCGGGCCCTTGGGCTTTTCAGTGCTCATGCGGAAGCTCCTTGCGATGGATGTACCGGTACGACGAACCGGGGAGCCGGAAATCGACAGATCCGTTCAATCCGGGAGCCGTATCATCCCTTCATGCCCCGTGAAAACCTCAACGACCTGCAGGCCTTCGTCCACGTTGCCCGCGAAGGCAGCTTCACCAGGGCCGCCGCCCAGCTGGGCGTTTCCCAGTCGGCGCTCAGCCATGCCATGCGCGGGCTGGAAGAGCGACTCGGCGTGCGCCTGCTGACCCGCACCACCCGCAGCGTGTCCACCACCGAGGCTGGCGCCCGCCTGCTCGATACCCTCGCCCCGCGCCTGGCCGAGATCGAGGACGAACTGGCCGCACTGGCCGAGTACCGCGAGCGACCGGCCGGCACCATCCGCATCAATGCGACCGGCCATGCCGCCGAGTACATCGCCTGGCCGCGGCTGGCGCCATTGCTGCAGCAGTATCCGGACCTGAAGGTGGAACTGGCTGCCGACTACGGGCTGGCCGACATCGTCGCCGAGCGCTACGACATCGGCATCCGCCTCGGCGAACGGCTGGCGCGCGACATGATCGCCGTGCCGGTCAGCCCGCCGCTGCGCATGCGCGTGGTCGGTGCGCCCAGCTACTTCCGCCAGCACGTGGTACCGCGGCATCCGAACGACTTGGCCGAGCACAACTGCGTGACCTTGCGGCTGCCCACGCATGGCGGGCTGATGCCGTGGGATTTCGGCCAGGACGGCAACGAGCTGAGCGTACGCGTGAGCGGCCAGTGGATCTTCAACAGCATGGGCATGACCCGTGCTGCCGCATTGGCCGGCAGCGGCCTCGCCTGGCTGCCGGAAGACCAGGTGCAGCCGATGCTGGACGATGGCCGGCTGCAGTCGGTGCTGGACGACTGGTGCCCGCACTTCGATGGCTACTACGCGTATTACCCGTCACGCCGCCACGTCACCGTGGCGATGCGCACGGTGCTTGATGCGCTGCGCGGGCCGATGGGGAGTTGAGGAGTGCGGACCAACGGTCCGCACCCACCACCAACGGTCCGCACCCACCTGGTGATCAACCCTTCGCCTGCGCGGCGCGCTGCGCGTTGTAGCGCTCGCCGACGATGGAGATTTCCTCCAACGTCTGCGCGATGCGTTGCAGTTCCTCCGGCGCCAGCTGCAGGTCGGCCGCGCCCAGGTTTTCTTCCAGGCGATGGATCTTGGTGGTGCCCGGAATCGGCACGATCCACGGCGCCTGCGCCAGCAGCCAGGCCAGCGCCACCTGCGCCGGGGTGGCGCCACGGGCCGCGGCGATCGTGCTGATGCGGTCAACCAGCGCCTGATTGGCTCGACGCGCCTCCACTTCAAAACGCGGCACGGTGTTGCGGAAGTCGTTGGCGTCGAAGGTGGTGTCGGCGTTGATCGCGCCGGTCAGGAAACCACGGCCAAGCGGGCTGAACGGTACGAAGCCGATGCCCAGTTCCTGCAACGTGGGCAGCAGCTCGCGCTCCGGCTCACGCCACCACAGCGAGTACTCGCTCTGCACGGCGGCCACTGGCTGCACCGCATGCGCACGGCGAACGGTCGCGGCGCTGGCCTCGGACAGGCCGAAGTGGCCGACCTTGCCCTCGGCGATCAGGTCGCGAACGGTGCCAGCGACATCCTCGATCGGCACGTTGGGGTCGACGCGGTGCTGGTAGAACAGGTCGATATGGTCGGTGCGCAGGCGCTTGAGGCTGGCCTCGGCCACCGCGCGGATGTTCTCGGGACGGCTGTCCAGCCCGGTATCGACGCGCGCATCCTTGAAGCCGAACTTGGTGGCGATCACCAGCCTGTCGCGGTACGGCGCCAACGCCTCGCCGAGCAGGTCTTCGTTGGTGTAGGGGCCGTACACTTCGGCGGTGTCGAAGAAGGTCACGCCACGCTCGACGGCGGCCTGCAGCAGGGCGATGCCCTGGCCCCGCTCCACCGGTTGGCCGTAGCCATGGCTCAGGCCCATGCAGCCCAGGCCGAGGGCGGAAACCTTCAGGCCACTGCGGCCGAGTTCACGTGTCTGCATCGTCGTGCTCCAGAGGGGGAGCGCTGACGATACGCCTGCAGAGCCCACGGATTGAATGGGCAGCATTGCAGTTGGTCATGACTGGAATTCATCAATGCGCGGAGCCGCCCGCCCGTAGAGTGGAGCTTGCTCGACTCTACGGAACACGCAGATCACCGGATCTCGGAGATCTCCACGCCATCCAGCCCCTGCGACAGGGTGCGGGCGTCGCCGCCCTGGCTGAGCTTGATGCGCAGGCGCACTTCGTTCTGCGAATCGGCGTAGCGCAGTGCGTCCTCGTAGCTGATCTCGCCGGCCTGGTACAGCTCGAACAGGCTCTGGTCGAAGGTCTTCATGCCCAGCTGGACCGAATCCTTCATCACTTCCTTCAGCTTGTGGATCTCGCCATCGCGGATGTAGTCCTGCACCAGCGGCGTGCCCAGCAGGATCTCCATCGCCACCTTGCGCGAGCGGCCATCGGGCGACGGTACCAGCTGCTGCGCAACCACGCCCTTCAGGTTCAGCGACAGATCCATCAGCAACTGGTTGCGACGATCTTCCGGGAAGAAGTTGACGATGCGGTCCATCGCCTGGTTGGCGTTGTTGGCATGCAGGGTGCACAGCACCAGGTGGCCGGTTTCGGCGAACGCGATGGCGTGGTCCATGCCTTCGCGGGTACGCACTTCGCCGATCATGATCACATCCGGCGCCTGGCGCAGGGTGTTCTTCAGCGCGGCTTCCCAGCTGTCGGTATCGATGCCGACTTCGCGCTGGGTGATGATGCAGCCTTCATGCTTGTGCACGAATTCGATCGGGTCTTCGATGGTGATGATGTGGCCGGTCGAGTTCTGGTTGCGGTAGCCGATCATCGCTGCCAGCGAGGTCGATTTACCGGTACCGGTGGCGCCGACGAACAGGATGATGCCGCGCTTGGTCATCGCCAGCGTCTTGATGATCGGCGGCAGGCTCAGCTCTTCCACGGTGGGAATGCGCGTCTCGATACGACGCAGCACCATGCCCACCTGGTTGCGCTGGTAGAAGCAGCTGACACGGAAGCGGCCGACACCGGACAGGCCGATGGCGAAGTTGCACTCGTGGGTCTTTTCGAACTCTTCGCGCTGCGCCGGGGTCATCACGTTCAGCACCAGGTCGCGGCTCTGCTGCGGGGTCAGTGGTGTCTGCGTGATCGGCGAGATCTTGCCGTTGACCTTCATCGCCGGCGGCATGCCTGCAGTGATGAACAGGTCCGAGGCGCGCTGGTGCGCCATCAGCTTGAGGAACGATGTGAAATCGATGGTGGTGGCGGTGGTGTTCACGAAAGGCTCCAGGAATCGGTCGGTGGAGGGGACATCGCGGGGACGGCCGCGCCTTGCTGCGCGCTGCCCCGCCATTGCCTCGCCTTACTCGAACAGACGCTTGTCCTTGGCGTACTCGCGGGCCTGGTTGCGGGTGATCAGGCTGCGCTTGACCAGGTCCTGCAAGTGCTGGTCCAGGGTCATCATGCCGTACTGCTGGCCGGTCTGGATGGCCGAATACATCTGCGCGACCTTGTCCTCCCGGATCAGGTTGCGGATGGCCGGGGTGCCGACCATGATTTCCCACGCAGCGGTACGACCACCGCCGACCTTCTTCAGCAGCGCCTGCGAGATCACTGCACGCAGCGACTCGGACAGCATCGAGCGCACCATCGGCTTTTCGCCGGCCGGGAACACGTCAATGATGCGGTCGATGGTCTTGGCGGCCGAACTGGTGTGCAGGGTCCCGAACACCAGGTGGCCGGTTTCCGCCGCGGTCAGCGCCAGGCGGATGGTTTCCAGGTCACGCAGTTCGCCGACCAGGATGATGTCCGGATCCTCACGCAGTGCCGAGCGCAGCGCTTCGTTGAAGCCATGCGTATCACGGTGCACTTCGCGCTGGTTGATCAGGCACTTCTGCGAGGTGTGCACGAATTCGATCGGATCCTCGACGGTGAGGATGTGGCCGTACTCGTTCTTGTTGATGTAGTCGATCATCGCCGCCAGCGTGGTCGACTTGCCCGAACCGGTCGGGCCGGTGACCAGGATCAGGCCCTGCGGCTGCTGGATCACTTCGCGGAACAGCGGCGGGCAGGCCAGGTCCTCGAGGGTGAGCACCTCGGACGGAATGGTACGGAACACCGCACCGGCGCCGCGGTTCTGGTTGAACGCATTGACACGGAAGCGCGCCAGCGACGGGATCTCGAAGGAGAAGTCCACTTCGAGGAATTCCTCGTAATCGCGGCGCTGCTTGTCGGACATGATGTCGTACACCAGCGCGTGGACCTGTTTGTGGTCCAGGGCTGGGATGTTGATCCGGCGCACGTCGCCGTCCACGCGGATCATCGGCGGCAGGCCTGCGGACAGATGCAGGTCGGACGCTTTGTTCTTTACGGAAAACGCCAACAGCTCGGCGATATCCATGAGCGGCTACTCCCCAATAACGGCTTCGACTGGAAGGATCTTTCCCCGGGCGGCAGTATAGCCTCCTGATTCAACGGAACGCGTTACGTGGCCACTCCCCTGCCCCAGATCCTGAGCAACCTGCATGCCGCCGCCGAGGCCGCTGGCAGGCCCGATCCACGCCTGCTGGCGGTGTCCAAGACCCAGCCGGCCGAGGCCGTGGCCGCGCTGGCCGCACAGGGCCAGCACGCCTTCGGCGAGAACTACGTGCAGGAAGCACTGGCCAAGATGCAGGCGCTGCAGCACCTGGACCTGGAATGGCACCTGATCGGCCACCTGCAGTCGAACAAGGCCGAGGCCGTGGCCAGCCACTTCGACTGGGTGCAGAGCGTGGACCGGCCCAAGCTGGTGACCGCGCTGGCACGCCATCGCCCCGTCGCACGCGGCCCGCTGAACGTGCTGATCCAGGTCAACATCGACGACGAATCCAGCAAGCACGGCTGTGCACCAGAGGATGTGGACGCGCTGGCTGCCGCCATTGCCGCCGAACCCAGCCTGCGCCTGCGCGGTCTGATGGCGATTCCCGCACCGTGGCCCGAGGCCGAGCGCCGCCGGGATGCATTCGTGCGCATGCGCACACTTTTCCAGTCGTTGGTTGCCCAGCACGCGCAGATCGACACGCTGTCGATGGGCATGAGCAGCGACTACGCCGAGGCCATCGCCGAGGGCGCCACCCTGGTGCGTATCGGCACCGCTCTGTTCGGCGCGCGCCCGCGCCCGGCCTGATATTCCAAGGAGACTTCCATGGCAGTTGATTCCATCACCTTCATCGGCGGCGGCAACATGGCCCGCAGCCTGATCGCCGGCTTGATCCGCCAGGGCGTGCCTGCCGCGCACATCCACGTGGCCGAACCAGTGGCCGCATTGCGCGAGTCACTGGCTGCCGACTTCGGCGTGCAGGTGCACGACAACGCCGCTGATGCCGCCGCACAGGGCAATACCTGGCTGCTGGCGGTGAAGCCGCAGGTACTGCGCGATGTATGCCAGTCGCTGCAGGCGCTGGCACAGGCGAACCGACCGCTGGTGGTGTCGATTGCCGCCGGCATCACCAGCACGCAGCTTGAACGCTGGCTGGGCGGGAACCTGCCGGTGGTGCGCGCGATGCCGAACACGCCGGCCCTGCTCGGCGCCGGCGTGACCGGCCTGTACGCCACCGCGTCGGTGGACGCGCAGCAGCACGCACGCGCCGAACAGGTGCTGGCCAGTGCCGGGCGCACGGTGTGGATCGACAGCGAGTCGCTGATGGATTCGGTCACCGCGGTCTCCGGCAGTGGGCCGGCCTATGTGTTCCTGCTGGCCGAAGCGATGGAAGCGGCGGGTATCGCACAGGGCCTGCCTGCAGAAGCGGCGCGCACGCTGGTGGTGCAGACCCTGCTGGGTGCCTCGCGCATGCTCGATGAAGCCGGCGAAAGCCCGGCCGAACTGCGTCGCCGCGTGACCTCGCCGAACGGCACCACCCAAGCCGCGATCGAGAGCTTCCAGGCCGGTGGTTTCGAGGCGCTGGTGGATACGGCGCTGCGCGCCGCGCAGGTGCGTGGGCAGGAACTGTCTGCGGCGAATGATTGATCCCGATGTGTGCCGACCAACGGCCGGCACCTACCATCATCCACGCATGGCGTGGATGCTCACTGCCCCAATGTGGCCATGACGAAATCGACGAAGCACTGCAGGCGCGGACGCGGCCGTCGATCCGGCAGGTAGATCAGGTGCATCGGTCGCGGTTCCGGCAGGTAGTCGCGCAGCAGGGGCTTCAACCGCCCTGCCCCGATCTCGCCGGCCAGCAGTGCGGTCGGTTGCAGCACCAGCCCTGCCCCGGCGACGGCGGCCTCGCGCAGTGCAACACCATCATTGCAGGTCAGCCGCGCCTCCCAATCCACCTGTTCACCGTTGGCCAGCTGCCAGCCATGGCCACCGCGCCAGGCCAGATGGCTCAGGCAGTCATGCCCGGCCAGATCCTCAGGGGTGCGCGGCGTGCCACGCCGGCGCAGATAGGACGGTGCCGCGCACAGGCTCATCGCGTACGGTGGCAACGGCCGCGCCACCACTTCCTGTGACGGCAGCGGCCCAACGCGGATTGCCACGTCGAAGCCATCCTCGATCAGGTCCACGCGGCGGTTGCTCAGGTCCAGTTCGATGTTCAGCAACGGCTGCTCACGCAGCAGCCCGGACAGTACCGGCGCCAGCACGCAGCTGCCCCAGGTGGTCGGCGCGCTGACCCGCAGCAGGCCCCGTGGCTGCACCTGCAGGCCGGCGACATCGGCCTCGGCCTGCTGCACCTGCTCCAGCACCTGCCGACAACCGGCCAGGTAGGCGCTGCCGGCTTCGGTCAGGCGCTGGCGCCGGGTGTTCCGCTGCAGCAGCGCCGTACCCAGGTGCGCCTCCAGCTGCTGGATGTACTTGCCCACCATCACCGCCGAGACCTGCAGCTGCTCGGCGGCACCGGTGAAGCTGCCGCGCTCGGCCACGGCGACAAAGGCCTGCATGCAGCGAAGCGTCTCCATTGCTAACCCTTAGTTAGGAATCCACTAAGCATACGCACCTTACCGAACCTGGCTGTGACGGCGCAGACTGCGCTCATTCCCCCTCTCGCAAGGAACCGCCGTGAAGATTCTCCTTGTGGGTGCCAGCGGCACCCTCGGCCAGGCGGTCGCACGCCAGCTTGGCCAGCACCACCAGATCCTCGCCGCCGGCCGCACCAGCGGCGAACTGCGCGTGGACCTCACCGACGATGCCAGCGTCGCCGAACTGTTCGCGCGTACCGGCCCGGTCGATGCGGTGATCTCCACCGCCGGCAAGCTGCACTTCGGCCCGCTGCAGGCAATGACCCCGGCGCAGTTCAACATGGGCCTGCAGGACAAGCTGCTCGGCCAGGTACGGCTGGCGCTGGTCGCGCAGCACCACCTCACTGCCGGAGGTTCAATCACGTTGACCAGTGGCATCGTCAGCGCGCAGCCGATCCGCGATGGCGTCAACGCCACCTCGGTGAATGCCGCGCTGGAAGGCTTCGTGCGTGCCGCTGCGCTGGAACTGCTGCCGCGTGGCCTGCGCATCAACGTGGTCAGCCCCAACGTGCTGATCGAATCGATGGCCGCCTACGGGCCCTACTTCCCCGGCTTTGAAGCGGTGAGCGCACAGCGCGCGGCACTGGCCTTCCAGCGCGCGGTGGAAGGCATCCAGAGCGGCGAGACGATCACGGTCTGGTAAGAAAAAGGGGACGGAGGGGATTAAGTCGTTTGTGCACTTGCGACTTAATCCCCTCCGTCCCCTTTTTGTCGGTCACTCCCAGCGCATGGGGCCGTCGCCGCGTTCGCCGAGGACGTCCCCCGGGTTGGCCAGGCGGCAGTGCTGCAGCGACAGGCAGCCACAGCCGATGCAGCCGGTCAGTTCGTCGCGCAGCAGCTGCAGCATGTGGATGCGCTCCTCCAGTTCGGTGCGCCAGCGTGCGGACAGCTTGGCCCAGTCGGCCTTGGTCGGTGCGCGCCCCTCGGGCAGGCTTTCAAAAGCGCGGCCAACGGCTTCCAGCGGCATGCCCACCCGCTGTGCCACGCGGATCACGGCCAGTCGGCGCAGCACGTCACGGCTGTAGCGGCGCTGGTTGCCCGAGGTGCGCAGGCTGCTGATCAGCCCCTTGCGCTCGTAGAAATGCAGCGCGGAAATGGCCACGCCACTGCGCTGGGATACTTCGCCAACGCTCAGATCCTGGGACACCATTACTTGACCTCAACTGCAGTTGAGGTGTCATGCTGCTATCTTCGCCGCCAGTTGACAAGCGCGGCCCGCACCTGACGCGTATGACCCCCACTGCCTCTTCCGTCGACGCCAGCACGTCGGCCGACACTTCGATCCTGTCCGCACGCTACCGCGCCACCACCATCGGCATGGTCGCGCTGGTCGCCCTGCACGCCTTCGAGGCCTTGGCGGTGGCAGCGGCGATGCCGACCGTGGCCGAGGCGCTGGATGGCCTGCGCCTGTATGCACTGGCGTTCGGCGGCACGCTGGCCACCAGCGTGATCGGCATGACCCTGGCCGGGCGCTGGGCCGACCGCCAGGGGCCGGCGCGTCCGCTGTGGTATGGGCTGGCCTGCTTCGTGCTGGGCCTGCTGCTGGCCGGCTTCGCCATGCGCATGGGCATGCTGGTGGCAGGCCGCCTGCTGCAGGGCCTGGGTGCGGGTGCGATCTCAGTCTCGCTGTACGTGATGGTCGGGCGCAGCTACCCCGAGCACCTGCGGCCGAAGGTATTTGCCGCGTTCTCCGCAGGCTGGGTGGTGCCGTCGATGATCGGCCCGGCACTGAGCGGCCTGATCGTGCAGCACCTCGGTTGGCGTTGGGTGTTCCTGGCGGTGCCGCTGCTGGCGGTCCCGGCCGCGCTGCTGCTGCGCCCGGCACTGGCACGCATGCAGCCCACTGATGCTGCCAGCAGCGACGAAGGACGCGGCAACGTGGTGCGCTGGGCCAGCGGTGCCTCGCTGACGGCGCTGCTGCTCTACTTCGGCGGCCAGCAGCGCGGCCTGCCCGCCCTGCTCTGCATTGGCGCAGCGCTGCTGGCGCTGCTGTTCTGCGTGCATCGCCTGCTGCCCGCCGGCACATTGATCCTGCGCCGCGGATTGCCCAGCGTGATCGCGCTGCGCGGCGTCGCGGCGGCCGCATTCTTCGCCTGTGAGGCCTACCTGCCACTGCTGTTGCAGCGCGAACGCGGGCTCTCGCCCAGCTGGGCCGGTGCCGTGCTCAGTCTTGGTGCACTGGGCTGGTTCGCCGGTTCATGGCTGCAGGGCCACCAGCAGCGCGGCTGGTCACGCCAGCAGCTGCTCCGCGTGGGCACACCGCTGATGACGGTCGGCATCGCCGCCACACTGGCCGTGTTGTTCAATCCGGTGCCGCTGCCCGTGGCGCTGGTCGGCTGGGCGGTGACCGGCTTCGGCATGGGCATGATCTACGCCAGCTTGTCGGTGCTGACGCTGTCGTTGTCCTCACCGCACGAGCAGGGTGCCAACACCTCGGCACTGCAGCTGAGCGAGGCGCTGTCGGTGACCACCGCACTGGCGGTTTCCGGTGCACTGTTCGCGCTGTTCGTGCAAAGCGCACCCCACACCGGCTACGTACTGTGCCTGGCGATCACCTTCGGCCTGGCGCTGCTGGCCACGGTGATCGCACGACGGGTGTAGCACCGCCGCATTGCGGGATTGCCGGCCAGCGGCCGGCACTACCGGGTACCCGTCCCCATGTCATCGACGTCGCGATGCAGGATACGCCGCACCTCCAGCACCGCCTGCGGGGTTTCCTGCACGCTGTGGCCGGAGATGATCACCTTCTCCGACAGCGCGCCCGGCAGGTGTGCGCTCCAGTACGGCACCAGCCCATCATCGGACTTCTCCACCGGCAGCTCCGGCTTGCGCTGGGCAATGATCGAGTGGTACTTCAGGCCGGTCTCGATCGGCAGCTGCGCGGCGGCCTTCACGAACGGGTCGCTGGCCTTGAGGTTGTCGATGCTGTTGGGAATCTTCGGCTTGGCGGTACCGTCGACCTGCTGCTCGGCCTGCGCCAGTGCCAGGAACACATCCTCGAACTTGCCGAGGATGGTCAGCGGCAGCCGCACCAGGCGGCCGATCAGGCGACCGACCTTGTTGCCGGCGATGTCGGTGCCCTGGTGCGGAGCAGCGATGAAGATCGCACGCTCCACGTTCGGCTGTGCCTTGAAATGCAGCAGCGGCCCCAGCTTGTTCTGCACCCGCTTCAACCGTTCACCCTTCAGGTCGTAGTTGGCCAGCAGGTCGTTCCACAGTACATCGCCGGAATCGCTCACCAGCAGCCGCGCCAGTACGCCACCCATGCTGTGGCCGATGTAGACCATGTCCTTCGATGCACGCGTACTGCCGTCGGGATCGAAATGCTTCAGCGTGTCGTTGAACGCGTTGGCGATCTCGTAACGGTTCAACGCGATCGGCGCATTGGTCGGGTAGTAGACCTGCCACACCTGGAACTGCTGGCGCAGCTCGGGATCACCCATGATTTCGTTGGCCAGGTTCACCCACGCTTCCGGGCTGCTGGCCAGGCCGTGCAGCATGAAGATGATCCGGCGGTTCGGATCCCACGGCTGCATCAGGTAGATGTGCGGCTCGCCGATGCCCTCGCTCATGCCGAACAGGGTGCGCAGCGACTGCCGCGCGAAGCCACTCTGCGCCAGCCACAGGCCGTAGGCGGCAGTGAAGTTGCCGGCCAGCGGTACCTGCTCACCGTGCAGGGTGATGCGCTCGGTCGCTTCCGGCGAATAGGCATCCAGCTCGACCCGGCGCGTGCGCATCACGTCTTCCAGGCTGCTGCCTTCGAACCGCAGCAGCGCAGTGACGTTGATCGAGGACATCTCACTGAACTCGGGCACCGAATCGTCATGACGATGGCGGCGGCCACGACGCTCGTCGTCTTCATCATCCGGTGCCGTTTCGGCCTTCGGGCCATCCGGTGCGATCACCGGCGCAACCAGCTTCGGCGGATCCATCACCATCACCAGCTCGGCACCGAAGCCATCGCGGCGATAGGTGCTGCGCAGGCCGACAAAGCTGACGGTGCCGGCCGGAACCAGCTGCGCGGGAATGCTCTTCAGGCCCAGCTGCTGGTAATTGGACGCCAGCGACCAGCTGCCAACCGTGATCGGCTTCGTGTAGTCCTCACCGGCCAGTGCAGCGGCACGCGCGCGCACGAACAACACCACCGCCGCCTTTTCGGCCGCGTAGTTGTAGTAGTCACGCACCTGCGTCTGGCGGTCCTCGAAGGCTCGGTCGGACGGCGAGCGGCCGCTGTAGAACAGGTAGGCATAGGCATAGCGCGCGGCCTCCAGCCACGCATCCAGCGCCGCATCGCTCATCGGTGGATCACCGGCAGCGGTCTTCTTCGGCGTCATCGCCAATGCCGCCTTCACCCACAGCTCGGACAGCGCCGACAGGCGTTGTTCGACATTGAGGTCGTCGGTCATCAGCAACGTGCTGCGGCAGACCAGGAAGTCCTTCTCGCACTGCGATTCGTCCAGGCCCGCTGCGCTGAGCGTTTCACGCGCGGCCGGGCTGAGCTTGCCGGTGTTGAGCACATCCGCGCGCTTGTTGACCAGCGAATCACTGGATTTGACCTGCTTGACGGTGACCATCGCGCAGCCGCTGCTGCCCAGCAGCAGGAAGGCGACGAACAACACCGGCAGCAGGCGCTGCCAGCGGGTCAGAAAGAGTTGGGTCATTACTGCGGGTCCTGCTCGGTGCCGGGCACGCCCTGGCGGATCACGGTGGAGAAATGCGCGCCATCACCCAGGTCCAATGCGCGCTGGGTGATGCGGCCCTTGTCGTGCAGCTCGGCGTATGGCACGCCCGGCGTGAGCGCACCGACCTCCTGCGCGTACTCGGCGAGATAGCCGGACAGCAGCAGGCGGTAATCCAGCGGCAGGCGCGGTGCGATGTGGCGGGCCAGGTCGAAGACGATGGTCGTGCAGTTGCTGGTCAGCGTGTTGTAGAAGCCCGGCTTCGCATCCAGCTCGCGCGCCTGCGCGATGTACGCGGCGAACAGTTCCTTCAGCTGTGCGCGGTCCATGCCGTGCAGGCGGTACAGGTAGACATCCTCGCCCCGCGCGTTGGTACGCGTGCGGATGATGTCGGTCTCCTCCGAAGCCACCAGGGTCATCTCGAACTTGCGGAAGAAGCCGCCCAGCGCGGAGAACGACTCACCGCGCTCCTTGCGGATCTCCAGCGAGAACACCACGTGGCGACCATCCTCGAAACCGAACGAGATCAGCGTGTGGGCGATCGCCGGGCCCATCCAGTACGACAGCACCAGGTCGGCCGAGCGCAGCTGGTCCAGGTCGTATTCGCGGCGCACCCAGTGCGCGTCGTAGTCGGTTTCGCTGCGCCAGCTGAAGTCGCGCACGTTGTCCAGCACCACATGGCGCCCGTCGAAGGACACCACATGCAGGCGCTGGGCCACGTCGTCGGCCCATACGCGGTCCTGGCGCGGGGTCAGCAGCAGCCACCACAGGCCGGCCAACGCCAGCGCCACACCGAAGGCCGTGCCCAGGCGGCGCGAGGCACGCCCGCGCGCGACCCGCCACGACGCCCACAGCGCCACCAGCAGCCACAGCACGGCGACGCCGGTGGCCAGCCAACCCGGTCCCGGCAGCTGGTAGGCCAGCAGCCCGCTCACCCACAGCGCCGCCAGCGCCATGGCACTTCCTGTCATCCAACGTCCTGCGGCGTTCACTGGCACCCTGTCGCGGTCTCGAAGCCGCATAGTTAGCCACAAGCGGGTTCACCGTGGCATCTACGGACCGTTCAGGCTGGGCGGCGCACCGTCGGCGGCGGCCTCTGCGGCCAGGTTCACTTCACAGGAGCAACGATGGGCATCACTTCCGTGGCCGGCGTTCCGGTCCAACCCCGGCACCGAGCCACCTGCCACTGCGGCACGGTCGAACTGCTGCTGGACCTGCCGGACGGTATTGTCGAACCCCGCCGCTGCGACTGCTCGATGTGCCGGCGCCGGGGGGCCATTGCCGCCAGCGTCAGCCGCGCGGGCCTGCAGGTGGTGCGCGGGCAGAACCACCTGCAGCTGTACCAGTTCAACACCCATGTGGCCGAGCACTATTTCTGTGGCGTGTGCGGCATCTACACCCATCACCGGCGCCGCTCCAACCCGGAACAGTACGGCTACAACGTGGCCTGCCTGGAAGGCATCGACCCGTTCGCGCTGGGTGTGATCCCAGTCAACGATGGGGTCAACCATCCCGCCGACCGCACCGGTTAGTGGCGAGTGCGTCGTGGCGGTGCGGCAACCTTCTGCCAGGGGGCCATGCCGCTGCGGCCGGCCCGCACCGGGCGCTTCAGCCAGGGCCGGCGGGGCGTCGCCTGCGGTTCGGTGGCGACCGGAGGAGGAACAGGCCTACGGCCAGGCCAGAGATGGTCGAGCAGCCACATGGCGGGTCTCCGTGGGGGACGGGGACCTGTACGCTAGCGATGCCTGGGCAAAGAACCGGTGAGGGCCCTGCGGCAGTCAGATGACAGCGGCGGTCCACTCTCAGTGCTGCGGCCGTGAACCTCCCAGGCGGCGTACCAGCACGAAGAACAACGGCACCAGCAACACCGCCAGCACCGTGCCGGAGACCATGCCGCCGATCACGCTCATGCCGATTTCACGACGGCTGACCGCACCCGCACCGGTGGCCAACGCCAACGGAATCACACCGGCCACAAATGCCAACGACGTCATCACGATCGGACGCAGGCGCAGGCGTGCGCCCTGCAGCGCCGCCTCCACCGCCGAACTGCCGGCGCGATAGCGGGCTTCGGCAAACTCAACGATCAGGATCGCGTTCTTGGCCGACAGGCCGATGGTGGTCAGCAAGCCGACCTGGAAGTAGATGTCGTTGACGAACCCGGCCGCCGTGGTCGCCAGCACGGTACCGATCACGCCCAGGGGGATCACCAGCACCACCGCCACCGGCACCGTCCAGCTCTCATAGAGCGCCGCCAGGCACAGGAAGATGAAGGCGATGGAGGCGGTGTACAGCCACAACGTCTGGTTGCTGGCCAATTGTTCCTGGTAGGACAGGCCACTCCACTGCAGGTCGAACCCGGGTTGATCGGCAACCAGCGCCTGCATGCGCTGCATCGCCTCGCCCGAACTGCGGCCTTCAGCGGCGCTGCCCTGGATCTGCATCGCCGGCAGGCCGTTGAAGCGCTGCTGCAGCTGCGGCCCACGCGCCCAGTGGCTGCTGGCGAAACTGGCGAACGAGGCCATCTGCCCAGTGCCGCCGCGCACATACCACTGGCCGATGTCGTCGGGCACGCTGCGGTAGGGCTGGTCGCCCTGCATGTAGACACGCTTGACCCGGCCACGGTCGAGGAAGTCGTTGATGTAGCTGCCGCCCCACGCCGCCGACAACGTTGAATTGATGTCGGCCTGGGCCAGGCCCAGCGCGCTGGCCTGGGCATGGTCGATGTCCAGCCGCAGCTCGGCCTTGTCGCCCAGACCATTCAGGCGCACCGAGGTGAGCCCGTCGTCTTCGCCGGCCGCGCGCACCACCTGTTCCTGCGCTGCCTGCAGGGCCACGCGCCCGGCCGCACTGGTGTCCTGCAGCCACAGTTCGAAACCACTGGACTGGCCCAGTCCACGCACCGCCGGCGGTGCCAGTACATTGACCTTGGCATCCGGCAAGCTGCGGAAGTAGGCATTGGCACGCGTGATGATCGCCGCTGCGGTGTTGTCGCCCGTGCGCTCATCCCAGGGTTTCAGGGCGAGGAAGCCCTGCCCGGCGTTCTGGCCGGTGCCGGCATTGTTGCGGCCGACCACCACGAACACCACATCCAGGTTCTGCTTTTCGTGCTCCATGAAGTAGCGGCTGATCTGCTCGCCCAGCGCTTCGGTGCGCGCCATCGGCGTGCCTTCCGGCGTGGAGAACTGGAAGGTCACCTGGCCCTGGTCTTCCACCGGCAGGAAGCCGGTGGGCATGCGCGCGTACAGCGCGACCATGGCGACCACCAGCAGCAGGTAGAACGCCATCCAGCGCCGCGGCCGGGTAACGACGCCACCCAGCTTTCCCTGGTAGGCCAACTGGCTGCGCTCGACACCCCGGTTGAACGCCCGGAAGAAGCGGCCCTGCGGTTTCTGCGCCGAAGACGGCTTGAGCAGGGTCGCGCACAGCGCCGGGGTCAGCGTCAGCGCCACCAGCGCCGACAATGCCATGGCAGATGCGATCGTGATCGAGAACTGCCGGTAGATGATGCCGGTGGAACCACCGAACAGCGCCATCGGCAGGAACACCGCACCCAGTACCACGGTGATGCCGATCAACGCGCCGGTGATCTCGCCCATCGATTTTTCGGTCGCTTCGCGCGGTGGCAGATGTTCTTCGTGGATGATGCGCTCCACGTTCTCCACCACCACGATCGCATCGTCGACCAGCAGGCCGATCGCCAGCACCATCGCGAACAGGGTCAGTGTGTTGATGGTGAATCCGGCAACGGCCAGCACGCCGAATGTGCCCAGCAGCACCACAGGCACCGTGATCGCCGGAATCAGCGTGGCGCGCAGGTTCTGCAGGAACAGGAACATCACCACCACCACCAGCACGATGGCTTCGATCAGGGTATGGATGACCCCCTCGATCGAGACCCGCACGAACGGTGTGCTGTCACGCGGATAGGCCACCTGCAACCCCGGCGGGAAAGTCGGCCGCAGCCGTTCGATCTCCGCGCGCACTGCATCGGCAGTAGCCAATGCGTTGGCACCCGAGGCCAGGGTTACCGAGAAGCCGGCCGCTGGATAGCCATTGAGATAGCTGCTGGTCTGGTAGTTCTCCGCGCCGATCTCGACCCGCGCGACGTCGCCCAGCAACACCGCCGCGCCATTGGGCAGGGTGCGCAGGATGATCGCGCGGAACTGCTCGGGGGTCTGCAGGCGTGACTGCGCGGTGACCGTGGCGTTGAGGCTCTGCGTCGGGCTGGACGGCATCGCGCCCAGCTCGCCCGCCGTCACCTGCGTGTTCTGCGCCTGGATCGCAGCGCGCACGTCCGACGGCATCAGGTCATAGGCGCGCAGCTTGTGCGGGTCCAGCCACACGCGCATTGCGTACGCCGAGCCGAACACGTTGATCTCGCCAACGCCGGGAATGCGGCTGATCGGGTCCTGAACATTGCTGACCAGGAAATCGGAGACGTCCACGCGCTCCATGCGCCGGGTGGTGTCGTACAGCGAGACCACCATCAGCGAGTCGCCCTGGGATTTGGCCACCGTCACGCCCTGCTGCTGCACTTCCTGCGGCAGCCGGTTGATGGCCTGGTTGACACTGTTCTGCACCTGAACCTGGGCGATATCCGGGTTGGCGCTCTGGTCGAAGGTGACCGTGATGCGCGCCTGCCCCGATGACGAACTGGTCGACGAGAAATACAACAGGTGATCGATGCCTTTGATCTGCTGTTCGATCACCTGGGTGACGCTGTCTTCCACCGTCTGCGCCGAGGCACCGGTGTAGTTCGCGGTGATGTTGACCTGTGGCGGTGCGATGTCCGGGTACTGCTCCACCGGCAGCTGGGTCACCGCGATGGTGCCGAAGGCCATGATGCAGATCGCCAGGACCCAGGCGAATACCGGGCGATGGATGAAGAAGCGCGGCAGCATCTGCTCAGTCCTTCCCGGCCGGGGCGGGCGCGGGCTTCACCCGTACCGTCATGCCATCGGCCAGGCCCTGCGCGCCGGCCACCACCACCTGCTCACCGCCGGCCAGGCCATCGAGCACAAGCCACTGGTCGCCCACCGCACGCGCGGTGCGGAACAGGCGCAGCCGCGCCTTGCCGTCCTTGTCCACCAGCCACGCCTGCGCCTCGCCCTTGGGGCTGCGATCGACCGCGGCCTGTGGCACCAGCAGCGCCTGCTGGCGGGTCCCCTGCCCCACCAATGCGCGCACATACATGCCCGGCAGCAGCTGCCCATCCGGGTTGGGGAAACGCGCCCGCAGGGTGATGCTGCCGGTTTCCTGCTGCACGTCCACGTCGGCGAATTCCAGCGTGCCGGGCAGCGGGTAGTCGGTGCCATCGGACAGGCGCAGCCGCACCGGTGCTGTGTCGGCCTGCACGCCACCGTCGGCGATGGCGCGGCGCAGTGCCAGGTACTCATTGCTGGACTGGGTGATGTCCACGTTCATCGGGTCCATCTGCTGCACCCGTGCCAGTGGATCGGCCTGGCCCGAGGTGACCAGCGCACCCGGCGTGAACAGCGCGCGGCCGATGCGCCCGGCAATCGGCGAGGTCACCGTGGCAAACCCCAGCCGTGTGCTGGCCGTGTCACGCGCGGCCTGTGCGGCCTGCGCCACGGCGGCAGCCTGCTGGTCGCTGGCGATCGCATCGTCCACGTCCTGGCGCGCGGCCAGCTGGTCCTTGCCCAGCGCCTGCATGCGCTGCGCCCGCAGGCGCGCGGTCACCGCAGCGGCCTCGGCGGTCTTCAGGTTGGCCTGCGCCTCGTTCAGCGCAGCCTGGTACAGCGCGGGCTCGATCTGGAACAGTGGCTGCCCGGCCTTCACCCACTGGCCCTGCTCGAACAACCGCTTCACCAGCACGCCATCCACCTGCGGACGCACGTCCGATTCCTGCGAGGCAACGCTGCGCCCAGGCAGTTCCTGCTGCAGTGCCAGCGGCTGGCTGCGCAGGGTCAGCACCGTCACTTCCGGTGCCGCGGCGCCGGGCTTGGGCGCGTCCTTGCCGCAGGCGCTGAGCAGGCCGGCCAGGGCAAGCGCCAGCAGCGGCAGGCCCGCGGTTCGCGGCAGCCGCCAGGCACGGTACGGACGGGAGGGGTTCGGAAGGATCATCGGCTGCAGGTTCCACGCGTGGGGGAGCGTTCGGCGCCGAATATAGAAGACGCGGCGGCACGATCCTGCTAAATGGCGCATGAAACATTTTTCATTTGCAGTCGCTGCCCACGATTGCGAGGATGCCCCTGTCCCACTCTGCACACTGGCCCATGCCGCGCGTACTCACCATCGAGGACGATCTTGTCACCGCCGAGGAGATCGCCACCGAACTGCGCAGCCACGGCTTCGACGTGGACGTGGCCAGCGACGGCAGCAACGGCCTGGCGCTGGCACGTGCAGGCGACTACGCGGTGATCACCCTGGACCGCATGCTGCCCGGCATCGACGGGCTGGCCCTGGTCACCACGCTGCGCCGTGAAGGCATCACCACGCCGGTGCTGATGATCAGCGCACTGTCGGACGTGGATGAACGCGTGCGTGGCCTGCGCGCCGGTGGCGACGACTACCTGACCAAGCCCTTCGCTTCGGACGAGATGGCTGCACGCGTGGAAGTGCTGATCCGGCGTCAGGGCCCGACTGGCGCCATCGACAACGTACTGCGCGCCGGTGACCTGGAACTGGACCTGATGACCCGTTCGGCGCGACGCGGCGGGCATGAAATCGCGCTGCTGCCGACCGAGTTCAAGCTGCTCGAATTCCTGGTGCGCAATGCCGGCCAGGTCGTCACCCGCAGCATGCTGTTCCAGGAAGTCTGGGGCTACCACTTCGATCCGGGTACCAACCTGATCGACGTGCATATCGGCCGCGTGCGCAAACGCATCGAACAACCCGGCCGACCGCAGCCGATCATGACCGTACGTGGAACCGGCTATGTCTTCGACGCGCAATCCTGACCACTGGCGCTCTTCCAGCAGCAGACTGCTGGGCCTGTACTGCATCCTGTTCGTGGCGTGGTCGAGCCTGCTGCTGGGCGTGATGTACTGGCGCATCTCGAACTACCTCAGTGACCTGACCGAATCGGGCCTGCAGCAGCGCGCCCATCTGTTCATGAGCTTCGACGGGCCGGCACTGGATGAAGCATTGCGCGACAGCCAGCGCTTCGATCTGCACCAGGTCTATACCTATGGGTTGTTCGACAAGGGCGGCATGCCGATGGCGGGCCCGCTGACAGCGATCCCCGAGGGACTGCCGCTGGATGGCAACTCGCATGCGGTGGACGGTTGGACGCTGGCCGATGGCCGCCACGACAACGGCGGCAGTGCGCTCGGCGTGGTGACCCGCGATGGCCGCACGCTGGTATTCGTACGCCAGAATGGCAAGCTCATGGCGGTCAACAGCATCATCCTTGATGCACTGCTGTGGGGCGTGTCGCTGACCGTCATTCCCGGCCTGGTGGGCTGGCATCTGCTGCGCCGGCGCCCGTTGAAACGTATCCAGCAGATCGAAGCGGCCACCAATCGAATTGTTGCTGGCGACCTCGGCCAGCGCCTGCCGGTCTCCAGCCGTCGCGACGAGATCGATCGGCTGTCGAGCATCGTCAATGCCATGCTGGAACGCATCGAACAGCTGATGACCGAAGTCAAAGGAGTCTGCGACAGCATCGCCCACGATCTGCGCACCCCGCTGACCCGCCTGCGCGCGCATCTGTACCGCATGCGCGTGGGCCTGGACGAACAGAACCCGCATGCCGATCCACTGGACAAGGCGCTGGCCGAGACCGACATGCTGATGGCGCGCTTCGCCGCGCTGCTGCGGGTATCCGAGCTGGAGAGCCACCAGCGACGTTCGGCCTTCGACGCGGTCGACGTCACCGAGCTTCTGCAGGAACTGCACCAGTTCTACCTGCCGCTGGCCGAAGAGAAGCAGCAGTTGCTGGAGCTGCAGGTGGACCCGAAGGTGGGCCCGCTGCGTGGAGACCGCGAGCTGCTGTTCGAAGCGCTGGCCAACCTGCTGTCCAATGCCCTGCAGTTCACCCCTGCACACGGCCGCATCCTGCTGCGTGCGGTCGATGATCACGGCGCCCCGAGGATCGATGTGATCGACAACGGGCCGGGCATTCCGCCACAGGACCGCACGCTGATCTACCAGCGCTTCTTCCGTGGCAGCAGCAGCGCCGGCCAGGGGCCTGGATTCGGCCTGGGCCTGTCGATCGTGGCCGCCATTGCCGGCCTGCACGGCTTCCGCGTCCGCGCCGGCAGCGCCCCCGGTGGCGGCGCCTGGATGAGCATCCGCGGCGCGACGGACGGCCTGCCCTGACGCTGGGCTCTGGCACCTCAATCGCACTTGGGAATCATTTGTATTTGAGGGCGAGCATCCGGATAATCCGCCGTCACCGCCCTTCCCGGATCACTCCCGATGCCCGCTCTGCCGTTGCGTCCGCTGCTGTACACGCTCGCCCTGCCCACCCTGCTGGCCTCGGCCATCGCCCAGGCCCAGGACACCCCGGCGGCGCGCACCCTGGACAAGGTAACGGTGGTGGCCGAGCGGGCCAGCACCGCGACCAAGACCGACACCGCCCTGACCGAGACACCGCAGGCGATCAGCGTGGTCACCCAGCAGCTGTTCACCGATCGCGGCGCGCACAACCTGCAGGAAGTGCTGCGCTACAGCGCCGGCGTCACCGCCGATGCCTGGGGCCTGGATACCCGCAACGATGCCACCTCGGTGCGCGGGCTGGACCCGGTGCAGTACCAGGATGGCCTGCGCCGCAGCTACGGTTTCAGTCCCCTCGCCCGCCCGGAAATCTATGGCCTGGAACGGGTGGAAGTGCTGCGCGGCCCGTCCTCGGTGCTGTACGGTGCCGGCGCCACCGGCGGCATCATCAATGCGATGAGCAAGCGCCCGGCCTTCGGTGCCCTCAACGGCGAGGTCGGCGTGCAGCTCGGCAGTTTCGACCGCAGGCAGCTGCAGGGTGACATCGGCGGCGCATTGAACGATGCCGGCACACTTGCCGGCCGCTTCGTCGGGCTGGTGCGTGAATCGAACATGCAGACCGATGTATTGAAGGATGACCGCGTCTATCTGGCACCGTCGATCAGCTGGCGCGGCGAACGCAGCACCTTGACCCTGCTGGCCAGCTATCAGCATGACAAGACCGGCTCCAGCCAGCAGTTCCTGCCGCTGGCTGCGACCCTGCTGGCCCCGCCCGGACGCCGCCTCGACCCGTCCACCTTCATCGGCGATCCCGGCTTCGACCGCATCGACTCGCGTGTGTACAGCCTGACCGCGCTGTTCGACCACAGCTTCAACGACACGCTCAGCCTGCGCTCGGCAGTGCGTTACATCGATGGCAGGACCACCCTGCAGCAGATGTACGTCGACAGTTACAGCAATCCGGCTGATCCCTTCATCGACGCCGAGCGGCGCGTGGTCAACCGCACTGCCTACGGCACCCGCCCCGACGTGCAGATCTTCAGCGCCGACAATGCGCTGCAGTTCGACTTCGCCACCGGTGCCTTCCAGCATCTGCTGCTGGCCGGCGTGGACTACAGCCAGTACAAAGAGCAGCTGCAGCGGCTGGACGCCACCGGCACGCCGATCGACGTCTACACTCCGGTATCGGTCGCACCGATCGTGCGTGGCTGGGATCGTCAGCCGGACCAGACCTCCACCCAGCTGGGTGTCTATGTGCAGGACCAGATCCGCTGGGCCGACCGCGTCTCGCTGGTGCTGGGCGCGCGCCGCGACCATGCACGCTCGAAGACCGAAGGCCAACCCAGCCAGACCGACAACGCCACCACCTACCGCGCCGGGCTGATCGGCGAACTTGGCGCGGGCGTTTCGCCCTACCTGAGCTACAGCGAGTCATTCCTGCCGGTGTCCGGGCAGGATCTGTTCGGCAACGCCTTCAAGCCGATGCGCGGGCGCCAGTCCGAGGCCGGCATCAAGTGGCAACCCGTGCGCAACCTGCTGCTGACGCTGGCGGCGTACCGCATCACCGAAACCAATCGCCAGACCAACGATCCGGACAATGTGCTGAACGTGGTGCAGACCGGGCAGATCCGCTCCAAGGGCGTGGAGCTGGAAGGCCAGTTCCAGTTCGCCAACGACCTGACGGTCACCGCTGCCGTTGCGCGCAACGAGGCTGAGGTCAGCCGCAGCAACTTCGCATTGGAAGTGGGCCAGCGCCTCAACGACACCCCGCAGGACCTGGCCTCGGCATGGGTGTCGAAGGGCTTCCAGCTGGATGATGCCGCACGCCTGCGCCTGGGCCTGGGCGTGCGCCATGTCGGCAATACGGTGTCGCTGGGCAATGGCGGGCGCATCATCACGCCCAGCTATACGCTGGCCGATGCATTGCTGGAAGTGCAGGTGACCGACTGGACGATGGCATTGAACATCACCAACCTCACCGGCAAGCGCTACTACGCGCCGTGCCGCACTTTTGGCGACTGCTTCGCCGGCTACCCGCGCGTGGTGACCGGCACCATCAGCTATCGGTTCTGATCACGGCCAACGCTGGCCGCCGCAGCAGCAGGTGCAACAGCACAGCGCATGCGGCGGTCAGCAGCGCCAGGACACGCAGCAGTATCGCCAGCGCCTCGGCACTGGCCTGCTGCAACTGTGCGCCGCTCATCGCCGGAAGCAGTGCCTGTGCCTGTGCATGCGCACCCGTCGCCAGATAGGCACCGGCCCGCGCCAGCGATACGGGCGATGCTCCCTGCAGCTGGTGGCCGATCAGCAGCGCAAGCAAGGCAGTGACTGCGGCCAATGCGATGCCTTCACCGGCCACCCGCACGGTTCCGAAAATGCCGGCGGCCATGCCCGCACGCTGCACCGGCACCACACTGACCGACAGCCCATCCATCAAGCCCCACGGCAAGGCCGTTCCAGCGCCGATCAGCATCAGCAACGGGACCCACTGCGAGGGCGACGGATGCGATGCGTGGCGCGACAACAGGTACAACCCAGAGGCACAGACCAGCAGGCCCAGCGTACACAGCCGCGCACTTCCAACGCGCTCCGCCCAGCGCGCGGCCAGCATCGGCAGCACCAGCATCGGCGCGGACAGGGCCAGCATCTGCAGCCCCACCAGGGTCGCGCTCTGTCCGTGCACACCCAGCAGCTGCAGAGGCAGTACCACCAGCAGCACTACGTAGCCGAAGCAGGTTGCGACCGGCAGCAGCTGGACACCCAGGAACGCAGGTTGAGAGAACAGTGAGAGGTCCAGCAACGGTGAGCGGTGCAGCCGTTCGATGCATACGAACACCCCACCCAGCAGCAGCGTCGCCAACAGCCCCAGTTGCACGCGCATGGCATGCAGGCCGAATTCACCCAGCCACAGCAGGGCCAGGGTCAACGCCGCCAGCATCAGGCTGAAGCCCAGCATGCCGCCGACATCCAGCCGCCCGCGTTCGCCATGGCTTTCGGGCAACACGCGCGCGCCCACTGCGAAGGCCGCCAGCGTCAGTACACCGCCTGCGGCGAACACGCTGCGCCATCCCAATGCCTGCAGCAGCAGACCGGCGAGCAGCGGCCCCAGCGCCAACCCCGCACCGAACGTGGTGCCCAGCAGGGCGAACACACGGGCGCGCTCCGGCCCCTGCCAGGCATGCGCCAGCGCAGCCGTGCCCGATGCCAGCGCCGCTGCAGCGGCAACGCCCTGCAGCCCGCGCGCCGGATCCAGCCACAGCAGCGTGGGCGCAAGGCAGACAACGGCCGTGGCGATGCTGAAGCCCGCCGTACCCAGCAGGAACACCCGCCGTCGGCCATAGCGGTCCGCCAGGCCACCGGCAGCGAGCAACAGGCTGCCGAAGGTGAGCATGAACGCATTGGTCACCCAGGCCAGCGCGGTGGGCGACGACGCCGCGGAACGGGCCAGCGCCGGCACCGCGACGGCACCGGCCGAGAAGGACAACGGCAGCGCCAGTGCGGCCAGGCAGACGGCAAGCAGCGTCCAGCGCTGCTGCGTGTGGGAAGGTACGGGAAGCATCGAAACCGGGGCCATGCGGGCCTCCATCCATCAGGGGCATTGATGATGGACAGGCCGCTATTCCAGAAAAACAGGCTCGATGGACGTTGATTGCGGCCCAATGTTCCGTAATCATGCCCCGCATGGATTCCATCTCTGCCCTGCTGGCCTTCGTCCGTACCGCCGAAGCAGGCAGCATCGTCGGCGCCGCTCGCGTCCTCGGCCTGTCCGCGTCGGCCGTGGGCAAGCGCATCGCCCGCCTTGAACAGGAACTCGGCACGCGCCTGTTCCAGCGCACCACCCGCCGCGTGCACCTCACCGACGAAGGCGAACTGCTGCTGCAGCGCTGCCGGCGTGCACTGGACGAGCTTTCCGAAGCACAGGCGGATCTGGCGCAGCGCCAGCACGCCCCGAGTGGACTGCTGCGCATCGGCCTGCCCACCATCGGCTACCGCTTCCTGTTGCCGGTACTGCCGGGGTTCCAGCAGCGCTACCCTCAGGTGCAGCTGGAACTGGACTTCAACGACCGCATCGTCGATGTGGTCAGCGAAGGCCTCGACGCGGTGATACGCAGCGGTGAACTGGCCGATTCCAGCCTGACCGCACGGCGGCTGGGCGGCTTCCGTTTCATCCTCAGTGCGGCGCCGGGCTATCTGCAGGCGCACGGCACGCCCGGCGATGTGGACGACCTGCGCCTGCATACCGCGCTGCGCTTCCGTTACCCGACCACCGGAAAGCTGCATCCGTGGCAGCTTCCGGGTATCGAAGGCGATGCCGGAGCGCGCCTTCCAACAGCGATGACCTGCAACAACATGGAGGCCGTGCTGGCCGCTGCGATCGGTTGCATGGGCCTGGCCTGGATGCCTGACTTCCTCGCAGCCGACGCGCTGGCCGATGGCCGCCTGCAGCGGGTACTGCCTGCACTGGCCACGCACCAAGGGCAATTCTCGTTGCTATGGCCCGGTGGGCGCCATCCCAGTGCACGCCTTCGGGTGTTCATCGACTATGCCGTTGCGCATCTGTTCCGCGGCCACCCGGAAAAGGGGACGGAGGGGATTAAGTCGTTTCAGGCACAGTAGGGCTAATTACGACTTAATCCCCTCCGTCCCCTTTTTCGCTCAGCGGCTGAAGCGGCGCGCGCCGGCCACGCAGATCACCGCGACCACGGTCACCAGCACCATGCTGAGGCTGACCGACTCGTGCAGCAGCAGCGCAGCCAGGGCCAGGCCGAAGAACGGTTGCAACAGCTGCAGCTGGCCAACTGCGGCAATCCCGCCCTGGGCCAGCCCGCGATACCAGAACAGGAAACCGATCAGCATGCTGAACACAGCGACATAGCCCAGCGCCCACCACGCGGATGCCCCGACCGCCGCGAATGACGCCGGCCGCATCAGCACCGCCAACGGCAACATCACTGGCAGCGCCAACAGCAGCGCCCAGCTGATCACCTGCCAACCGCCGAGATGGCGGGCAAGTCGACCACCTTCGGCATAGCCCAGCCCACACACCACGATCGCCGCCAGCATCAGCAGGTCAGCCTGAAGCGAGGCCTCGATGCCGTTGCGTACCGCATAGCCGACCACGCAGGCACTGCCCAGCAGCGAGAACAACCAGAACGCCGGGCGCGGCCGATCGCCACCGCGCAGTACACCGAACACAGCAGTACTCAGCGGCAGCAGGCCGAGGAACACGATGGTGTGTGCCGATGAAGCGTGGCGAAGGGCCAGCGCGGTCAGCAGTGGAAAGCCGACCACCACGCCGAGACTGACCACGGCCAGGCCCGCCAGATCGGTGCGCTGCGGACGCGGCTGGCGCAGCAGCAACAACAGGCTGACGCCCAGCACGGCGGCAATGGTGGCACGCGCAGCGGTGACGAATCCGGCGTCCAGCTGCAGCACTGCCAGGCGGGTAGCCGGCAACGAGCCCGCGAAAATCACCACGCCGATGAAGCCATTGATCCAACCACTCGCCGACCGTTCCACGCCTGTACTCCTGAAGGTGCCGGACGATGCCCGGCTGGACCTGTATGGAAGCATCCAGCGCGGAACGACCCCAGCTACAATCCAGTACAGTCGCAAGTAACTGTACTGCCCACACTTCCACTACGGTTCCGCCATGCCACGTTCGCTCACCCGCATCGAATCGGTCATCCAGACCGTCCGCACCCGCATCGGTGCGCGAGTGGATGGCCCCGGCTCCCGCCTGCCCTCGGTACGTGCGCAGGCGGCGGCGATGGGGGTTTCGGTCTCCACCGTGGTCGAGGCCTACGAGCGCCTGGCCGCCGAAGGCCTGATCAGCGCTCGCGCAGGTTCGGGCTTCTACGTCAGTGGCCCGGCGGCACCGCTGGCGCTGGCCGAGATGGAGCCGCGGCTGGACCGCGCGGTGGATCCGCTGTGGGTATCACGGCAATCGCTGGAAACACCGGCCGGTCACCTCAAACCGGGCTGTGGCTGGATGCCCAGCGATTGGCTGTACCACGACGGCATGCGTCGTGGCCTGCGCCGGCTGGCGCGCGCCGATGCATCACAACTGGTCGACTACGCCGGGCCGCTCGGCCTGCCTGCGCTGCGCCAGTTGCTGCAACGGCGTTCGGCCGCAGTGGGCATCGATGCGCCGATGGAACAGATCCTGCTGACCGAATCGGGCACGCATTCGGTCGAGCTGATCTGCCGTTTCCTGCTCAAGCCCGGCGACTGCGTGCTGGTCGATGACCCCAGCTACTTCAACTACCACGCGTTGCTGAAGGCACACCAGGTGCAGGCCATCGGTGTGCCGTACACGCACAGCGGCCCGGACCTGGAAGCGTTCGCGCAGGCACTGCAGGCGCATTCGCCGCGGCTGTACATCACCAATTCCGGCCTGCACAACCCGACCGGCGCCATATTGTCGGCCAGCACTGCCCATCGTCTGCTGGGCCTGGCCGAACGCAGCGAACTGATCATCGTTGAGGATGACATCTTCGCCGACTTTGAACTGCAGCCTGCACCGCGACTGGCCGCGCTCGATGGACTGTCGCGGGTGATCCACGTCGGCAGCTTCTCCAAAACACTGTCGGCTGCATCGCGCTGCGGCTACATCGCTGCCCGCAACGACTGGATCGAGGCGCTGACCGACCTGAAGCTGGCCACCAGCTTCGGTGGCGGTCACCTGGCGATGCAGTTGATGCACATCGCGCTGACCGACAGCGGTTACCGCCGCCACATGCAGTCGGTGCGTTCGCGGCTGGCCGATGCACGTCGGCACACGCTGCGGAAGCTGCAGGCGCTGGGCATCACGCCGTGGCTGCAGCCGGAAGCCGGGCTCTTCCTGTGGTGCCAGCTGCCCGATGGCCGCGATGCCGCCGCACTGGCCCGGCAATGCCTGCGCGAGGGCATCGTGCTGGCACCGGGCAACGCGTTCAGTCAGTCGCAGCGCGCGGCCGACTATGTACGTTTCAACGTTTCGCAGTGCCAGGACCCGAGGATCTGGCAGGTACTGGCGCGGGAACTGCGCTGAGCTGGTTGTGAACCGGCCTGCGCAGGCGGCAGTATCCAGCCGCAAAGGCGCTTGCGCGCCGCGCTACAGTGGTATGTCCCCGCCGCAGGAATCCGCGCATGTCCACGTTCTCCGATCCGCAGGCGGTGGCCCGCTATGCCGAAGCCCCGCTGCGCCAGGTGCCCGGCTTCCTCGCGTTGCAGCAGATGAGCCGCCTGCTGCTGGCCGAACGTGTCCCTGCGCAGGGCCGCGTGCTGGTGCTGGGTGCCGGTGGCGGGTTGGAACTGAAGGCCTTCGCCGAGGCGCAACCGGGCTGGCAGTTGCTGGGCGTGGACCCGGCCGCGCCGATGCTGGCCCTGGCCGAGCAGACACTGGGCACATTGAACGCACGCGTTGAGCTGCTGGAAGGCTACATCGACGATGCCCCGGATGTGCGCTTCGATGGTGCCAGCTGCCTGCTGACCCTGCACTTCCTCGACGCCACGCAACGCCTGCATACGTTGCGTGAACTACACAAGCGACTGCGCCAGGGTGCCCCTCTGGTTGTCGCCCACCACAGCGTGCCGCAGGATCCAGTCGGCAAGCTGCGCTGGTTGCAGCGCTACGCGGCGTTCGCCGAAGCCTCGGGGGTTGCCCACGCCGAGGCGCAGCGCGCGATCGAAGCAATTGCGGAGCGGCTGCCGCTGCTGGCGCCCGAGCAGGAAGTCGCGCTGCTGCAGGAGGCCGGCTTCAACGACGTGGAGCTGTTCTATGCCGGCTTCAGCTTCAAGGGCTGGGTGGCGTACGCCGGATGATGCCTACGGCACCACGGTAATGCCGATGCGCTGCATCAACAGCGCCACCTGCTGCACATCCAGCGTGGCGCCGCGCAGATTGGTGCTGCGCAGGTCCAGCTCGCCCAGCTCCGAGTTGGTCAGGTTGCAGTCGGTGAAGTTGGCGCTGTTCCAGTCGATACCCTCGAACTGGCCCCCGGACAGATCCGATCCTGCGAAACTGGCACCGCTCACGTTGGCGCCGTCCCAGCGGTTCTCCCACAGTTCGCACTTTTCCAGCGTCACCCGCGAGAAATTGGCGTAGCGCAGGTTCGACTTCTTGATGAAGGCGCTGCAGAACCAGCTGCGCGTGGTGATCTGGTTCATGAAGCTGGCGTTGCTGAAGTCCGCGCCCTGCGCACGGCACTCGCTGATCTCCAGGCCCAGCGCCTTGATAAAACTGAAGTGGCACATGATGATGTCGCAACTACGGAAGCTGGCTTCCTTCAATGTGGCGCCGTTGAAACGGCAACCGGCGCGGTTTTCAGCGTCATAGAAGCTGCAGTGGATGAACTCGGTGGCGGTGAGGTCAGCGCCGGAAAAGTCGCATTCGTGGAACTGCTGGTCGACCACTTTCTGGCCGGTGTACTGGTCCACGCCGATGCGCAGCTTTCGGTGAACGGTGGGGGACATCGGGGATTCCATGCCATGTGCCCCGCCATGATGCCGGGCCACGAAGGTGATCCATAGACCCGGACGCGGGCAGGTTCACCGGCAGTCCAGCCGTTCTGTGTCCACCCGGCCGAATGCACGTTGTTGCACGTTGATGCACGAACATGCAGACTTGCAGCATGAGCTCCGATCCCAGCCCCCTCCCCGCCCAGCGCACCCAGCTGATCCTCGACGAACTGCGCCAACAGGGCCGTGTGGTGGCCGCTGAACTGGCGCACCGCTATGCGGTTTCCGAGGATTCGATCCGGCGCGATCTGCGCGAGCTGGCCGCCCAAGGCCTGTGCCAGCGTGTCTACGGGGGCGCCGTGCTGCCGCCGCCAAAGGAACGCCCGCTACGCGAGCGCCTGACCCGCGACCGTGGCGACAAGGCCGAACTGGCCGCCCGCGTCTGTGCCCTGCTGCAGCCCGGCCAAGTAGTGCTGCTCGATGCAGGCTCGACCAACCTGGCCATCGCCCAGCAGCTGCCGGATGCCCTCGGTCTGACGGTGATCACCAACGCGCCGCAGATCGCCACCGCTGCCAGCATGCTTGAAGGCACCTCGGTGCAGCTGATCGGCGGTCGCTTGGCCAGCGGTGGCGGTGCGGTCGGCGCCGAAGCGTTGTCCCAGGTGCAGCGCTTGCGTGCCGACGTGTACCTGCCCGGTCCGTGCGCGGTGGACGCCGACACCGGTGTGTGGGCGATGGATGCGGAAGAAGCCACGCTGAAGCGCGCGATGGTGGCCTGCAGCAGCCGCGTCATCGTCGCCGCTACCACCGAAAAGCTCGGTGCCCGTGGCAACTGGCAGATTGCCAGCCTCGACGAGATCGACGATCTGGTGCTGACCACCTCGGCACCGCCCGCACTGGCCGCGCGCTTCCGCGCCGCCGGCATCGCGGTACACCCCACCCCGCCCTGACCTTACTGCCCATGTCCGTCGCCAATCGCGCGCGTGCCGAACAGCACGCGACCCGCGCTGCATTCTTCATTCCCGGTTTCGCCACGGCGTTGTGGGCCACCCTGGTGCCGTTCGCCAAGGCGCGCACCGACATCAACGACGCTACGCTGGGCCTGGTGCTGCTCTGCCTCGGTGCCGGTTCGCTGCTGGCCATGCCGCTGTCCGGTGTACTGGCAGCACGCCTGGGCTGCCGGCGGGTGATGGTGGCCAGCAGCCTGCTGATCTGCCTGACCGTGCCCGGCCTGGCGCTGGCCGGTTCGGCCTGGACGCTGGGGCTGGTGCTGTTCGTGTTCGGCGCCGCCGTGGGCGCGATGGACTGCACGATGAACGTGCAGGCCGTCATCGTTGAGCGCGAATCACGGCGCGTGATGATGTCCGGCTTCCATGCCTTCTTCAGCATCGGTGGCTTCCTCGGCGCGGCCACCATGACCGTGCTGTTGTCCGCACAGCTGCCGCCACTGGCATCGGTGCTGATCGGCGTTGGCGCCATGCTGCTGGTGATGCTGCTGTCGGCGGCGTACTGGCACAGCGAACGCATGCCGCACGACACACCGATGCTGGCCCTGCCGCACGGCATCGTGCTGTTCATCGGCGTGCTGGCGTTCGTCGCCTTCCTCGGCGAAGGCGCGATGCTGGACTGGAGCGCAGTGTTTCTCAGCGACGTGCGTCGCGTCGATGCCAGCCTCGCCGGTATCGGCTATGTGACCTTCACCCTGACCATGACCGTCGCGCGCCTGTTCGGCGATGCACTGGTGGCACGCGTGGGCCGCCAACGCGCGATCGTGTTCGGCGCTCTGCTCGCCGCTGCGGGTGTGCTGGTGCTGACCCTGGTCACGCCGTGGCAGGCGTCGCTGGTGGGCTATGTGCTGGTCGGCCTCGGCTGCGCCAACATCGCACCCGCGCTGTTCTCACTGGCTGGCCACCAGACCCGCATGCCGGGTGCGCTGGCGATCACCGCGGTATCCACGCTGGGCTTCGCCGGCATCCTTGCCGGGCCGGCGCTGATCGGCTTCGCCGCCAGCCACTTCGGCCTGATCGCCGCGTTCATCGGCGTGGCCACGGCCTTGTTGCTGGTGGCCGTGTCCACGCGTTGGCTGCGGGTCTGACACCCACAGGAAACCGCGCGCCCGAAGGCGCGCGGTTCCACGACAGTGCATCGGGTCCAACCCTCCTCAGTAGGAGGAGAACTCCCAACGCTGGTTGTCGCCGCCATGGCACATCCACATGTGCACCTTGGAACCGTTGGTGTTGCCCAGGCCCGGATCATCCAGGCACATGTTGGTCTGCGGGTTGCGGATCTCACCCACCAGGCGCCAGGACTGGTGTGCACCACCATTGCACGACCACATGCGGATCGGATTGCCGTCGTGGCTGGCACCGTCAGCCGCTTCCAGGCACTTCCCGCCCAGTCCGCGGATCGAACCATCGGCACCCAGCTCGAAGCGCTGCTGCGGCACGCCCGTGCAATCCCACAGCTGTACGCGCGTACCATCAGCCGTATTCGCGCCTTCCACATCCAGGCACTTGCCGCCGACGCCGACAATCGAACCATTGGCCGGGTTAAATTCCCACTTCTGGTTGCTCGTCTGCGCATTGCTGTACAGCTGGATCTTGGTGCCGTTGGCACTTGAGGCGCCCGTTGCATCGAGCACCTTGTTGGCCACACCCACGATGGACGTGCTGGAGAACTTCCACGACTGATTCCAATCACCGTGCGCGTCATACAGCTGGATCCGGCTTCCATTGCTGGTCCCGTAACCCACGATGTCGAGCACGCGGTTGCTGGGCACGCCGGTGATGGTCGACGTGTTGGGCTTCACCGTCCACAGCTGCTGCGGGGTACCCGGCGTGCAGTCCCACACCTGGATGGCAGTACCCGGACCCGTGTTGGCGCCCTCGGCATCGAGGCACTTGTTGCCTGCGCCGCGAATCTCACCAAAGGTGGGAATATTGCGCAGGTTGACCGGCGCCGACACCGAGCCCTGCGAGAACTGGCCATCGCCGCTGAAGGTGGCGGTGATCGAGGCCGTGGTGAAGCCCGCAGGAACGGCGTAATTGACTGCGACCCGCGCCGGCCGACCGTAGGCGTATTTGTGCGTACAGAACTGCACATCGCGGACCGCGCCCCAGCAGTCCTTGTCCAGGTCGGACACCAGACCGAGCATCGGCGTGTTGCCGGTACTGACCTGCACCTTGCCCACCGGCTGGCCGTTGACCTTGAATTCGACGAAGCCGCCGATCTGCTCATTACCCGGAATGTGATACAGCCCGAGCGCTTGGCCATCGACCTGCGCAGACAGCTGGATCACCTGCCCCGGTGCCGGCAGCGCATTGGAAACAGACGCGGTCGTTGTGGTTGGAAAGCTGTACAGGCGCGGCAATGATTTGGCCTGAACGCTTGAAGACGCCGCTGCAATTCCAATTGCAAGAACACCCATCGAAACGTAATTCATCCTTGCTCCATTTACGCTGTGTGGAAATCCTATCCAGGGACTCCGTTGCACCTCTTGCAAGCGTGAGTCCCTGCACTTCCCTGGCCGTCGACATCGGGCCGCAGCCTTCATGGCCAGGAACGCCCGATGGTCTCATACGCGCCAGGCCAGCGTCAGCGTGCTAAGGCCGCCGACGCCGCACTTTCATCCGCAGACGCCGATAGCCGATCACCGTAGCGGTGGCGCACAGCGCCGTGCCAGCCACGCTCAGCACCAGCAGCACGCCCAGCCGCGTGTTCTGCTGGCGCAGCATGGCGGGCAGGTCCCAGCTGTGCAGGAAGTAGAACAGCCAGCGCCCGACCCGCTCACGCTGCCCCATCGTCAGCAATGGATCGCCCGTCGCCAGGTCGATGTAAACGCGCGTGGCCTCGGCATCGCCGAACCGGGCCACCGCCACCGGGAAGCGCCGTACCGCCGCACCGTTCATCGCCTCCGGTGCGCGCGGATAGAAGTACGCATCCGCTGCCTGAAGGATCGTGAACTGCTGCATGGGCGCAGCGGACATCGCCTTGGCCTTCTGCTGCAGCCATGCTGCCGGCAGACGCCGCGCGACCTGCAGCCGCCCGTTAGCCTCGGACACGATGCGGGTATCGCCTTTCCCATCCAGCAGCACCGCGAACAGCTCACCACTGATCCGTCGCCACTGGATCTCCACCGGCTTGAACCGCGTAGCGTCGGCCACCGCCAGCAGCGCCGCTGGTGTACCCAATGCGCCATCCACCGCCACCGCACCACCGCGATAGCGTCCGCTGTCGATCGCCTCGCGCGTGCTGTTGAAAATCCCCAGCGGATTCATCGACATCAGCCCGCTGAAGATCCAGGTAAAAACGAAGGCGGCCGCCACCAGTCCGATCAGATGGTGCCAGCGCATCCACGGCTCGACATACGGTGTCTTCGCACCCGAGCGATAGTGCCCACGGAAACGCCAGCGCCATACCCCCACCACGATCCCGCTGACCGCCGCCACCGTGCACAGCGCGGACAGCACGATCACCACCCACGTCCACACCGGATCCACCGACTGCATGCGCAGGAAATACAGCCAGTGCAGCCAGGCCCCCACATAGTTCCAGCGCTGCTGCACATGCGGTGCGTCCAGCACCACTTCACCGGTGCGCGAGGACACATACAGGTCACCGGGCTGTGCGCCCCCCACCTCCACCCGGTACAGCGGCCGGTGCGCGTCTAGCGCGCGCGAATGCGTCCAGCGATCCTCGTCCACCCGCATCGCACCAACGAAGGCCGGACCGCCGGCGAACTGTGCCGCCGATGCTTCGGCGCGCTGTGCCGACACCGGCAGCAGGGCCTGGCCAGTGACGGCTGACCACGCCCCGACGTTGCTTCCCGCGCGCACCACATACGCCGGCTCGCCGCGCAGCGTGGTCAGTGCCACGGCCTCCGGCTCGGCCTGCACGGCGGCAGGCAGCACCGACAGCCCGTGCAGATCGTGGGCCTCCGGCAGCACCGGCAATGCCGCCAGACGTTCACCGGGCGTCAGCTTCGGGTAGCCGATGAACAACATCACCATCCCGCTGACGAACCACAACAGCATCAGCAGGCATCCGCCAATGCCCAGCCAGCGGTGCACCAGGTAGGTCCAGCGCTTGGCGGTGGATCGCAGCGACATGGTGCGCGTCCTCAGAAGCGATGATCGACGGTGAACTCGACGCGGCGATCCGCGCCGAGCAGCCACTGTGTACTGGTGTAGTACGCGGTGGCGTAGTACGCCTTGTCGAACACGTTGAACAGGCGAGCGGTCAGCCGCGTGCGCGGCGCTGCCTGCCAGGTCAGCGCCAGATCGGTGGTGCTGTAGCCGGGCAATTCCAGCGTATTGGCATTGTCGGCGTAGCGCTTGCCGACATAGCGAACGCCACCCGCCGCGCTCCAGTCCGGCGCGAACCGCCAGCTCAACCACACATTGGCCAGGCGTTCGGCCACGTTCGGCGGCACGTTGCCATCGCGCGAGACCAGCATCGGCGGCGAACCGGTGGTTTCCAGGAAGTCCTCGAACTCGGCCTTCAGCACCGTGGCGTTGGCATCCAACGTCCAGTGCGGCGCGAAGTTCCAGTTCAACGACGCCTCGATACCGCGCGAGGTCTGCGCGCCCACCTGCACGCGGCGGTCCGGTACCAGCGGATCGCGGCTGAGCAGCCCGGTCTTGCGGATGCGATACGCCGCCAGCGTCCACTCGCCGCCCTCGAAGGCCTGCTTCAGGCCGACCTCGATCTGCCGCCCCTTGGCCAGGTCGAATGCACCGTTGGCCGGGCTGATCATCAGCAGGCCGCTGACCGGATCCGCCGCCTGCGAGTACTGCGCATACAGGCTCAGCGTCGGCCGAAGCGCGAATACCGTACCTGCACGCCAGCCGGTGCTGCTGTAGGTCTTCGAAAACGCGTTCTGGCCGCTGATCAGATCAGTACGATCGATACGTGCACGGTCGTGGCGCAGCCCACCCAGCACCGACCAGCGCTCGCTCAGCGCCAACCGGTCTTCCACGAACAGCGCGAACTGCTCGGCACTGTTGCGGTAGCGCGGCAGGTTCGGCGCATCGCTGGCGAACTGGCCCGGCACCGGATCGAACGGATCGACCGGGCCCGAGCTGCCGGCATAGGTGTTGTTGGTGTGCTTGAAGTGCGCGCGGTTGGCGTCCAGGCCCACCGCGAAACTGTTCTGCAGGCCACCCGCCGTTCCCTGCACGCGCAGCGTGGAGGTCAGCCCGGTCTGGTCCTGGTTGTGAGTGATCTCGGTATTGCCCGATCGATCGATCAAGTCAGTGGCGCGGTTGTAGACATAGGCCTCGGCATTGCGCCAATCGCGCTGGCTGTCGATCTGGTAGAGGCGCGTGCGCCATTCCACATTCGCGTTCGGCGTCCACAGCGCATCGAACTGGGTCCAGCGATCGCGGTAGCGGATGTCGCTGTCTTCCACGTTGTAGTTGCGGTGGCGCAGCGCCTCCAGCTGTCGCCCCTCGACCAGCGGCGTGCCGAAGTAGCGCATCGGTTTCTGGTAACCCTGCGCGTGGGTAAGTGTCAGCTGCAGGTCCTGGCGCACCTGCCACAGCAATGCACCGGAGAAAGTGGCATCGCTGTTGCGGCCGCGGTCGACCCAGCCACCGCCGTAGTTCCCGCTCACATCCAGCCGGTAGGCCAGCTCCGGGGTCAGCGCGCCACCGCTGCCGAAGCCCAGGCGCGCGGTGTCTTCGCTGCCCACGGTTACGCTGATCTCGTTCTCGATGGCACCGCGCGAAGGCTTCTTCGGCACAATGTTGATCACCCCGCCGATCGCCCCGTCGCCATGGATCACCGAGGCTGGTCCGCGCAGCACTTCGATGCGCTCGATCGACCAGGTGTCGAACGGGAAGGTGATGCCCACGCCGCCGTACTGGCGCAGCCCGTCATACAACCGCATCACCGAGGCGCCGTCGGTGAAGCCACGGCTGGACAGTGCACTCAGGCCGTTGCCGGGGTGCGGCATGGCACTGATCGCGCCTGCCCGGCTGATCGCATCGTTGAGGTTGTTGTCGCCACGCTGTTCCAGCTGTTCGCGCGAAATCACCGTCAGGCTGGCCGGTGTCTGCAGCACGCTCAGGCCCAGCGCAGAGCCGGCGCTGGCGGTGGAAGACAGTTCACCGCTGCGGGTGTCGACCACGCGCACCGTATCCAACGTGGTGGGGGGAGCCGCGTCGGCGGCAAGCAGGGGAGCGGTGTGCAGCAGCAACGCGCACAGGACAGGTAGCGTCGCCCGACGCAGGCGCGCGGAGTTGGGGTTCGTTTTCATTCTTTCACGGCATGCAGGGCCGCCCCGCAATTGCAGGGCAGCAATCAGAAAGGGACAAACACGCGCGTGCGGGCACCGGCCGTGGCCGGCAACCTCATGGAAAAATGTTCAATGCAACACGCGTGCGGCTCAGGCGGCCATGAAGGCTGGCGGCCCACGCGCTCCCAATGTGCCGCTGATCCGTTGCGGCAACGCCCGCACCGCGCCGCGCAGCGCGCGGCACACCGGTGCCATCGGCGCCAACAGCAGCACTGCCGCCACCAGCACCGTGATCAGCCGTGCAGCGATCAGGCAGTAATCGCAGTCCACGCCCATCTCATGATCGGCGTGTGGATCGGCAGGTGGCTTCTTTGCGGCCTCGCCGTGCGGCATCGCCATCGCGTGGTGGTCGTGATGGCCTTCCATCGCGTGCTGCGCATGCTCTGCGTGCATCGCGTGGTCCATGGCGGCCACCGGTGCTGCAGCAGCCACGTGACCGTGCGCCAGCCAGCGGCTCACCAGCGGGGCGAGCAGCACCAGCAGCATGGCAAGCCATGCCAGGGCCTGGAACCGGCGGTGGAGAGCAGAACGGCGCACGCCGCCATTCTACGGGGCCCTGACCAACCTTGGACCTGGTTCAGGGTTTGCCCCCTGCGACACGGTGACGCAGGGCTGTGCTGCCGGCCACAGCGATGGGCACGCCCTCCCTGCGCACGCCCACCACGCTGTGGATCCACGCCATGCGTGGATGCGCTTCGCGCATCAACTCACGTACTGCGCCTGCCCGTTCCCGAACGACCAGTTTTCCCGCTTCACTTCCACCAGGTTGATGAACACATCCTCTCGGCGGATACCCACCGCCGCGTGCAGGCCCTCGGCGATGCCGGCGTACAGCGCCCTCTTCTGCTCCAGCGTGCGCCCTTCGTTCCAGGTGATCTGGATGCAGATGAAATCGTCGGTGCGGTCCACGCCCAGGTAGCCGGGGTCATAGATCAACGTGCCCGGCTCGTGTTGCTGGAAGATCTGGAAGCGATCATTTTCCGGCACGCCCACCGCACGCATGGCCTGGTAGATGGCTTCACCGACGCGCTGCAGGTAGTCGGCGGATTTACCTTTGCGAAGATCGATGCGGGCAAGCGGCATGGCGGGGCTCCAGGGCCAGATGGGACGACAGTGAGCCGAGACTACGCTCGTCGGGAGGGGCGGCACAGCGCATGGATGGAACGTCTGCTTTCATGGATGGCACGTTTGTCTGCGCCCGCGCCGGGTGACGTGATCGCCATCTACTTGGGCTGTGTAGCGGCGCTGCTTCGTTCAGACAAGGCGCGGATTACCCCATGGATGGTGGAACCCCGTCTTGGCTGGCGTTGTTGCAACTTTCCTCAATGACTTCCGTCTTTACGTGGATCGATGATCGCATCGCCAAGGCAGCACGCCCTGGTCGGGATTGGCGTCTCGAATAAACGAACAGGCTCACAGGATGTTGCGATCCAGATCGCAACAAAGAGAATGCACCGACTGCCTTCAATGGCGGGCGGTGCGTGGGGATCGCAAGATCCGCCGGGCCTTTTCTCCCTGTGAGCTTTTCTGCCTAGGTACGCCAACCCGCACCGTCCGCCACCTTCCTTTCGGAAGGTGGCCCTACGCCAGTGAGGGTTTCGCCATGACCAAACGAGCCGCATCGTTTCCACGCCTGTACGCCTTGATTGCCGACATCGCCATCCAGGTTCCCGACGACATCGCACGCGAGATCGAGTGCGCATTGGACGAGCAGAACCTGCCCGTGCAGTCACCCGCGTTTTTCGCGTGCCTCAATGCCATCAACAACGTCGATGGCGAGGACGGGCAGCCGTGCAGCAGCCTCACCCTTGCCGCGAGCAATCACGCGTCGCTGCGCCGCTCGATGGCGGGGCTCACCGCAGTGCTCGATCTGCTGCAGGCCGCCGACCGCGCGCGCAACGAGGCCGGCCCGGATGAACAGCTGGGCGCCTTCCACACTGACGGGTTGATCGTGGCCGCACGGCAGCTGGTGCGCGAAGCCAACCATTGCCTGGAAGGTGGAACCGCCTGAGCGACTGGCCGCCACGTGGCTACAATCGCGCAGGGAATCGCAGGAGAACGCAATGGACGCCGAACACCTGGAGTACTTCAAGGCCGCACTGGAAGGCCGCGCAAGCGTGGGCTGGAACGTCTGGTTCGCTGCCCACTAGCAGGCGCTGGCACAGCAGCTGAGCCGCCCTGCGCTGCTGCGCTTGAAGTTCAACACACTGGATGAAGCCGAACGCCTGCTCGCAGAGGCTGGCATCGTGCCCCGCAGTACGGCAGGCAAACGCTACGAAATGTACTGTGCCGCGTTCTCGCCAGACGTGGTGGACGCGAACGGTCGTCCGCTGCCAGCCATCTGGCGCGCGGCACACGGCGGTGCCATCGGCCTGCTGGCCGATGGCGAGCACGAAGCCGGCCAGGCCAAGCTGCTTTCGGAGTTCCGCCGCGTCCGCAAGCACGGGCTGCAGCAGGCGCACGAATGGTTGGGCGATCTGTGCTTTGAAGGCGGGATGGAACTGAGCGGCGGCAATGCCGAGGTGGGCCGTAGTCTGCTGGCGGTGGTGGTGCGGGCCGGCAGTGGCTACGACCTGCTGGATGCAACGGCGATGATCGCGAAGTGTCTTTTAGCAAATCACGACTGAGATCGGCAAAGCTAGCATTCAATTATGACCTTCGAACGGCAGTCAATGCAGGCGGGCGTCGTGGTCAGATGGGAAAACCACTTCAGAAAAAAGGCTCCTGTGCAGCCGGAATCATTAACAGCACTCACCAACATTCGAGAAACCCCCCAAACGACCCTAGCCCAGCAAAATTCTCAAGATTCACAAGCCCATCAATTTTCACAATAAGTTATAGCTCAACATAAATAGCAATAGGATCTACAATTATTTCATTTTCAAGCCGCCCAGTAAAGGTTGACTCCACCCCAATCAAACTCGAAATCAAATTCATTAGCGCCCCCTTGATACCATCCGCACTTACAGCCCCTTCAGAAGCTCCAGCCCCCCCTTTATACTGCGTCACAATCCCAAAAAGCGTGAACTCAACCTCCGTTCTTCTTGAGTACTTCCGGACCAATAAATCTTCAGATTCACGCAAGAACAACCTATTTAGATTAGATGAAAAAATATTTTCACCAACATTCATCTGAATCTCCAATTGATCTTGAAATCCATACTCAAGAAGCAACGCCAAATCATCAAGGAATTTCTTGTCCTGATAAAGCCCCGAATTTTTAGCAATTCTATCCACGTTCATCAGCGACTTTAGCTCGGCTTGCAGCTTAGCCCCCCCTTACCCGCCCGTCTGAGCTCACCAAGCTGCCTATCTGCAGCAGAAATTTCTTCGAAGTTGGTTACGTGGGCCATAGCCCGCCCAACATCATTAAAATTTCCTAGAGTTTTCTTGATTGAATTGATGTCATTGAAAACCACACGAGATGAAACCTTAGCGAAGGATCGACCATCAAAGTCAACATCGCTAGCCGAAGCAGAAACAATAGAAACAGCGGAATCGTCAATCAACCTTTTCTCAAAGATCGAAAAAGAATAATCATTAAGAAACTTTTTCTCAGTCCTTCTATCACCACTTCTCAGGATATCACCCAGCACCCTCCCGCTCCCCACAGGCCCCTTCTGATCTTCAGACTCGCTCTTCTCCGAGAATGATTCATTCAAAACGTACTCAGTTACACCCTCGAACAACTGAGACGACAAGGAATACATCTTATCTTCATCAAGATATGTGAAATTTCTAATCACGCATCTTTCTCCCCTTGTATTCAAGGTAGTATTTTTTTCTAGTTGTATAGATCGACCACAAGGAAACCGCCAACCCAGAAATCGAGAGAACTATGGACGCAACCACCACCAATAAAGTCATATACGCTCCTCCCCCACAACAGCCTCGACCCTAGAAATCCGATCATAAACGGAATAACTTATCAAGAATGAGACCATCGAAAGAATTAAAGTGCACACATTCATGGCAGCGCCATCAATTAGCCCTCCGCCGATTATAGTCAACGCAAATAGAACGCTATACAAAGCTATGAATGCGATTGAAGTTCCATTTTGAATGGTCTTCCATTCTCTATCCACTCCTGAAAAATGCTCAATCTCGTTTATGTTTGAGATATGCAACACCAATCCAAACGCTACAAAATCGGAAGACGATATTAGAGCGACACTTCCCGGAGATGTGACACTCCAGACCATCAACCTAGACAATACCGGAATGAGGCCAACAAGTACCGTATATATCAGCCATTTAACCTTCTTTCCTTTCATTCATCCCCCGCGCGGAATTGCAAGATGAGCGAACTCTAGAACGAACACGGCTATCCAACAATCAGGAATCCATGAGCTCCTGAGCATGATTGTACAAATGCCCACAATTCTTCGCGCAACAAAAAAGCCCCCATTGCTGGAGGCTTTTTTCGTTCTGCAACATGGTGGGCGGTACAGGGATCGAACCTGTGACCCTTGCCGTGTGAAGGCAATGCTCTACCGCTGAGCTAACCGCCCGGTGTGTTGCTGAGCCGCTCATTATAGGGGCTTTTCAGAGACCGTCAACACTTTTTCACATAGGTGTTCACGGGCGTTTTCGGGGACTGCGGTCGAGCATGGCTTGACTTTACAGAGGGGCGGGGTCACAGGCGTTTCGGGGCATGCAGCCGAGCATGGCTCGGCTCTACAGGACCGCCCAGCGCGGCCTCACATCGTGTGGGTCGGCTTGTCCGAGCTGGTCAGGCCAGCCAGCAGGGTCTCGATCTTGTGGCGCACGCCCTCGCCTTCGGCGCCATCGGCCAGCTGCACGCCGATGCCGGCGGTACGGTTGCCCTGCGCGCCAGCCGGGGTCACCCAGATCACCTTGCCGGCCACCGGCAGGCGCTCGCTGGAATCGGGCAGGGTCAGCAGCAGGAACACTTCGTCACCCAGGAAGTAGCGCTTGGGCGTGGGCACGAAGATGCCGCCATTCTTCACGAACGGCATGTACGCGCTGTACAGCGCGGCTTTGTCCTTCACAGCCAGGGACAGGATGCCCTGGCGGGCGTTGCTGGCACTCATCGATTTCCCCTTGCGGCAGGCCGCTCGTTCACCTTGTTCCAGGCCAGCAGCAACTCGACCACCGCAAGGTCTGCACGCACCGTGGTGCGCAGCAGGTCGCGGGTGCGGTTGGCCGCATCGAACCAGGCTGCAAGCTTGTGCAATCGCTCCGGCGTGGTCAAGGCATCGGTGCTGGCCTGGGCCAGCGCCAGGTCGGCGGCAAAGCGCAGGCGCAGCGCCGCGTTGTCATCGGCGCACCACTTCTGCGCCAGCTCCACCGCGCCGGTCTTGCCGGCGGCCAGCTGTTCCAGCTCGCGGCCCACTTCGCGGCGCAGGCTCAGGCCATCCTCGCGCAGCCAGTTGTCGGCTTGGCCGGGATGGCCGCGCGCCGCGTCCAGCGCTTCGCGCGCCGATGCTTCGCTGTGGCCCTGCTGCTGCAGCCAGGCCAGCGCTTCGTGCTGCGGCGGCAGCTTGAATTCCAGGCGCTGGCAACGGCTGCGGATGGTCTGCGGCAGGCGCGCCGGGTCGCTGCTGATCAGCCATAGATAGCGGCCGGACTGTGGCTCTTCCAACGTCTTCAGCAGTGCGTTGGCCGCCGAGCGGTTGATGGCATCGGCAGGGTCGACGATCACCACCTGCGCCACCCCGTACTGCGGGGTCAACGCCAGTTTGTTGGTGATCTCGCGCACCTGCTCGATGACGATCTCGGTGCGCAGCTTGTCGCCACTCTTGTTCGGAATGAAGCTGACCAACTGCAGGTCCGGATGGGTGCCGGCGGCGATCAGCTGGCGCGTGCGCGTGGCATGCGCGGCATCGCCGCGCGCCAGCACGTGGTCGGCCAAGGCCAACGCCACCTCGCGCTTGCCCAGTCCGGCCGGGCCACAGATCAGCAGGCCATGGCCGAGCCGATCAGCATCGAGCGCGGCGACCGTCTGTTCGAACGCGCGCTGCTGCCACGGCGAGAACGTGCTCATGCGCCCTCCCCGTCCTGCAGCCAGCGCTCGACGCATGCGACCACATCGGCCGCCACGCGTTCCTGCACCTGTCCGGCATCGATCAACGCAAAGCGCTGCGGATCCTGCTGCGCACGACTGCGGAACACCTCGCGCACGCGCTGGAAGAAGTCGTCCTGCTCGCTTTCGATGCGGTCAGGCCACAGGTCGCGACCATTGGCACGCGCGCGGCCCACAGCAACCTCCACATCCAGCAGCAGGGTCAGGCCCGGCAGCAGGCCCACGGCGCGACGCTCCAGGTCGGCAATCCACTGCGGGTCGAGGCCACGGCCACCGCCCTGGTAGGCGTAGCTGGAATCGGTGAAGCGATCACTCAGCACATAGGCGCCGCGCTGCAGGGCCGGCTGGATCACCTGGCGCACATGCTGCGCGCGTGCAGCGAACACCAGCAGCAACTCGGCTTCGGCGCTGAGCGGCTCGGCGGCGATTTCGGCATCGGGTTTCAGCACCAGGCCGCGGATGCGCTCGGCCAACGGTGTACCACCCGGCTCGCGGGTCAGCACCACTTCGTGGCCGTGGCTGCGCAGGCAATCGCGGATGGCGTTGATGGCGGTGGTCTTGCCCGCGCCCTCGCCACCTTCCAGGCTGACGAAACGGGGATGGCGAAGCAGCGCGGGACTCATTGCGCCGGGGTCTCCTTGGTGCGTTGCTGGCGCAGCTGCTGCAGGTAGCGGGCCACTGCGGCGTTGTGCTGGTCCAGGCTGGGCGAGAATACGTGCGCGCCACTGCCATCGCCGACCGCGACGAAGTACAGCGCGTCACCGGCGGCCGGCTGTGCAGCCGCCATCAGCGCGTCGCGGCTGGGCATGGCGATCGGGGTCGGGGTCAGGCCCGCACGCGTATAGGTGTTGTAGGGCGTATCGGTGGTCAGGTCGCGGCGGCGGATGTTGCCGTCATACGCCGCGCCGATGCCGTAGATCACGGTCGGGTCGGTCTGCAGGCGCATGCCGATCTTCAGGCGGCGCATGAACACCCCGGCGATCTGTGGGCGCTCGCTGGCCAGCGCGGTTTCCTTTTCGATGATCGACGCCATCGTCAGCAGCTCGTAGGGCGTATTGATCGGTAGGTCCGGCGCACGACTTTCCCAGGCTTCTTCCAGCGCCTTCTCCATCGCACCGTGGGCGCGCTTGAGCACGTCCAGGTCACTGTCGCCGCGCTGATAGACATAGGTCTCCGGCAGGAAACGCCCTTCCGGATGCTGCCCGCCGAACCCGAGGCGCTGCATCAGCGCGGCGTCATCCAGTTTATCGGTGGTGTGCAGCAGCGGTTCGGCACGCTTCAGTGCCGCACGCAGCTGGCGGATGTTCCAGCCTTCAATGATCGTCACGCGATGCTGCAGCACCTTGCCGGCGCGCATGCGCAGCAGCAGCTCACGCGGGGTCAAGTCGTTGCTGAGCGCGTACTCACCCACCTTCAGTTTGCCGGCCGCATCGAGCTGGCGCGCCAGCAGCTGCCACTGGGTGTCCTGGCCCTCGTCCACGCCGGCGTCGCGCAGCTTGCGCAGCACCGTGTTCATGCCGTCGCCACTGGCGATGACCACGCTGTCGGCGGACGGGGTGATCCGGGCGTCGGCGAACTGGGTCTGCTGGTAGAAGAACCACGCGCCCGCACCGGCCACGACGGCGGCCAGCACTACCACCAGCGTTACCACGAACAGACACCCGCGCTTGGCTCCCGCCATGGACTACCTCTGAACTCGATTCCGTCGTGCAGGATACCGTGCCGGTGGTGTGGGGTCATGACCGGGGTGGCGCCTGCGTGCCGACCAACGGTCGGCACCCACCCAAACAATGGCTCCCACTGGTACCGGTAGTGCCGGCCGCTGGCCGGCGATCGCGCGGATCATGGGTGCATGAGGTTGCCGGCCAGCGGCCGGCACTACCCCTGCTGGCCCAGCGCACGCAGCAGGCCGCGGGCCTTGGCGCGGGTCTCGTCCAGTTCCTTGTCCGGATCCGAGTCGACCACGATGCCGGCACCGGTGCGGAAGCTGACCTCGTGGCCGTCCACTTCGGCGGTGCGGATCAGGATGTTCAGGTCCAGGTCGCCATCGCGGTTCAGCCAACCGAAGGCGCCGGTGTAGGCACCGCGCGGCACCTGCTCCAGTTCGCTGATGATCTGCATACAGCGCACCTTCGGGCAGCCGGTGATGGTGCCGCCGGGGAAGGTGGCGGCGATCACTTCACCCGGGGTCACGCCTGGACGCAGATGGCCACTGACATTGCTGACGATGTGGTGCACGTGGGCGTAACTTTCCACGGTCATCAGTTCATCGACCACCACGGTACCAGGCAGGCAGATGCGGCCCAGGTCGTTGCGCTCCAGGTCGATCAGCATCACGTGCTCGGCACGCTCCTTCGGGTGGCCGACCAGCTCCTGGATGCGCGCGGCATCGTCATCGCCTTCGAAGCGCGGGCGGGTGCCGGCGATCGGCCGGGTCTGCGCATGGCCGGCGTGCACCGACACCAGCCGTTCCGGCGAGGAACTGACCACGTGGCGGCCGTGCGCGGTGAACAGGCCGGCGAACGGGGCCGGGTTGGCACGGCGCAGCTGCGCGTACAACGCCTGGGGACTGACCGGCGCGGCGAACTGTGCGCTCCAGCGCCGCGACAGGTTCACCTGGAACACGTCACCGGCACGCAGGTACTCGATCACCCGGCGCACGCCGTCGGTGAAGCGCTGCGGCGCGTCCTCGCCGACCGACTGCGGCGGCAACCAGCCCTGCCCTGCTTCGGGCAGCACGGCCGAGGCCAGTGCCACCAACGCATCCAGCAGCGCATGCTCACCGGCTTCGGCGATGACAAAACTGGCGTCGTTGTGGTGATCGTGCAGCACCGCCGCCGGGCAACGCAGCGCCAGCGCGGTCGGGCGGCCGTCCTCACGCGCATGCGCCGGCAGCACTGGTTCGATCTGGCTGGCCACTTCGTAATCCAGCATCAACGCCCAACCGCCGCGGAACGGCAGGCTGTGGCTGCCGTCATGCGGCAGGCGTTCGCGCTGCCAGGCACGGTCCAGCACCTGCAGGAAGCTGCCGGCGCGTACCGCATTGTGCTGGTCGCGCACCCGGCCATCGGCATCCAGCCGCAGGCAATCGCCCTGCGCGGCCAGCAGCAGGCTCCAGCGGCCCTGCGCGGTGCCCGAGGCGGTGGATTCCATCAGCAGCGGGAAGCGCACCGGATCGTGCTGCTGCAGGGCCAGCAGGTCGATCGGGTGCGGCAGCGGGTGGATCAGCGGGGCGTGGGTCATGGCGGCCAGTTCGGGGTTCAGATGCACGGAAGCCGCCTTGCGGCGGCTTCTTCGTATGTAAAGTCGAGCATGGCTCGACTCTACAACGTCGGTCAGACGCGCTTGAAGATCAGCGTGCCGTTGGTGCCGCCGAAGCCGAAGCCATTGGACATCACCACGTCGACCTTGGCCTGGCGTGCTTCGTTGGGCACGTAGTCCAGGTCGCAGCCTTCGCCCGGCTGCTGCAGGTTGATGGTCGGCGGGATGACGTTGTCCTGCAGCGCCATCACCGAGAAGATCGCTTCCACGCCGCCGGCAGCACCCAGCAGGTGGCCGGTCATCGACTTGGTGGAGCTGACCATCATCTTGTAGGCGTGGTCGCCGAAGGCGGTCTTCATCGCCATGGTTTCGCCCAGGTCACCCAGCGGCGTGGAGGTGCCATGCGCGTTGAGGTAACCGACCTGTTCCGGGGTCACGCCGGCGTCCTTCATGGCCATGACCATGCAGCGCGCGGCGCCTTCGCCGTTCTCGCTCGGGGCGGTCATGTGGTACGCGTCGGAGCTGGCGCCGAAGCCGGCCAGTTCGCAGTAGATCTTCGCGCCACGTGCCTTGGCGTGCTCGTACTCTTCCAGGATCAGGATGCCGGCGCCGTCGCCCAGCACGAAGCCGTCGCGGTCCTTGTCCCACGGGCGCGAGGCCTGTTCCGGAGCGTCATTGCGCGTGCTCATGGCCTTCATCGCGCAGAAGCCGCCCACTGCGGTCGGCGAGGAGCCGCGCTCGGCACCACCGACCACCATCACGTCGGCATCGCCGTACTGGATCATGCGCATCGCGGTACCGATCGAATGGTTCGAGGTCGCGCACGCCGACACCGCCGAGAACGACGGGCCCTTCAGGCCGGTGATGATGCTCAGCTGGCCCGGCAGCATGTTGATGATGGTCTTGGGCACGTAGAAGGGCGAGATCTTCTTGCCCTCGTGGAACTCGATGGTCTGCTCTTCAATGCCGAGCAGGCCGCCGATGCCGGCGCCAACGATGGCGCCCATGCGATCGGCATTGGCTTCGGTGATCTCCAGGCCCGAATCATGCAGGGCCATGAACGAGGCACCGAGGCCGTAATGGATGAACGGGTCCATCTTCTTGGCATCCTTGCCGCTGACCCGGAATTTGCCGAACAGTTCATTGTCGGCGGTGATGTCGAATCCTTTGACTTCACCTGCAATCTTGGTGGTGAACCGATCCAGATAGGCATCAGAAACGTTGGTCAGCGGACCGATGCCCGAACGACCATGGGTGATGCCTTCCCAGCTGCTGGCCAGATCATTGCCCAACGGCGAGACGATACCCAGGCCGGTTACGACGACGCGACGCTTCATTGCTGTTTCTCCTGACCCGGATGGTTTCTACGGGTAACTCGGTTTGCTTCGATGTGATGCTCAAACACACGGGGCCGCAACAGCGGCCCCATGGGGTGCGGTGCGCGGCGAGCGTGAGCCCGCGCGCGCACTGCCGTCTGACATCAGGCCTTGACGTGGGCCTTGACGTAGTCGATGGCGGCCTGGACGGTGCTGATCTTCTCGGCTTCTTCGTCCGGGATCTCGCACTCGAATTCTTCTTCCAGGGCCATCACCAGCTCGACGGTGTCCAGCGAGTCAGCGCCCAGGTCATCGACGAACGATGCGCTGGTGGTGACTTCTTCTTCCTTGACGCCAAGCTGTTCGACGACGATTTTCTTGACGCGTTCTTCGATGGTGCTCATGGGATCTCGCTCCAGATGGAGTTGTGGTTCAAAAGTGGTCGCCATCAAAGGCGATGGCCGTGGGATAGTGTAGTGGAAACCAGCGCGGCCTTGCATCGCAGCAAAAACCTCAGCAGATCAACCACTTGCGGCGCAATCCCTGCGCCCCTTGCTTACGGCATGTACATGCCACCGTTCACATGGAGGGTTTCGCCGGTGATGTAACCGGCAGCCGGGCCGGCCAGGAAGGCCACCGCATGGGCGATGTCCTCCGGCGAACCCAGGCGTTCGAGAGCGATGTCGTTGATCAGCGCGGTACGCGCTTCCTCCGGCAACGCCTTGGTCATGTCGGTGTCGATGAAGCCGGGAGCGACCACATTGACGGTGACACCGCGCGAACCGATTTCCTTGGCCAGCGACTTGCTGAAGCCGATGATGCCGGCCTTGGCCGCCGCGTAGTTGGCCTGGCCGGCGTTGCCGGTCACGCCCACCACCGATGCGATGTTGATGATGCGGCCCTTGCGTGCCTTCATCATGCCGCGCATGACCGCCTTGCTGGTGCGGAACACGCTGGTCAGGTTGGTGTCGATGATCGACGCCCAGTCCTCGTCCTTCATGCGCATCAGCAGGTTGTCGCGGGTGATGCCGGCATTGTTGACCAGGATCGAGATCGGGCCGAATTCCTTGGCGATGCCGTCCAGCACGCTGTCCAGCGCGGCAGCGTCGGTCACGTTCAAGGCACGGCCATGACCACCGTGGGCAGCCAGGCGCTCACCGATCGCGGCAGCGCCGGACTCTGTGGTGGCGGTACCGATGACGGTGGCGCCCTGGGCGGCCAGCAGATCGGCGATGGCGGCACCAATGCCGCGGCTGGCACCGGTGACCAGTGCGATTTCACCCTGCAGGGGCTTGCTCATGATGTTTTCCTCAGGCTGGGACGGCCGCCGCGCCCATGCCGCTTGCAGCGGCGACCGGCACGGTCGGCAGGAACAGGGGCAATCAGGCCGACCACGCCTCGTGGGCGCCTTCGAAGTCGCCCGGAGTGGCCAGCGAGCGGCCGTCAATGGCCTTGTCGATGCGCTTGACCAGACCAGTCAGCACCTTGCCGGGGCCGCATTCGGCGATCCGGGTGACGCCGCGGCCAGCCAGCGCCTGCACGCACCCGGTCCACTGCACCGGCTGGTACAACTGCTGCACCAGCGCGGTGCGGATCGTGTCGATACCGTCATGGACCTTGGCATCGACGTTCTGCACCACCGGCAGCTGCGGTGCCTGCCAGGACAGGCCGGCCATCACTTCGGCCAGGCGGTTGGCGGCTTCACGCATCAGCGGCGTATGCGACGGCACGCTGACCGCCAGCTTGACCGCCTTGCGCACGCCCTTCTCGGCCAGCAGCGCCAGCGCACGGTCGACCGCATCGGCGTCGCCGCCGATCACGATCTGGCCGGGTGAATTGAAGTTGGCCGGCACTACCACCTGGCTGCCCGCAGCTTCGGCACAGACGTCCAGCACCAGCTGGTCCTCGGCGCCGAGCACGGCGGCCATGGCACCGACGCCGGCCGGCGCGGCTTCCTGCATCAGCTGGCCGCGCAGGCGCACCAGGTGCGCACCGTCGTGCAGGCTCAGCGCGCCAGCGGCGACAAGCGCGCTGTACTCGCCCAGGCTGTGACCGGCCAGCACCGACGGGCGCGGACCGCCCACGGCATTCCAGACGCGCCACACGCCGATGCTTGCGGCCAGCAGGGCCGGCTGGGTGTATTCGGTACGGTTGAGCATTTCCTCCGGGCCGCCCTGGGACAGCGCCCACAGGTCGACGCCGGCACCATCGGATGCCTCGGTGAAGGCTTCACGCACCTGCGGGTGCAGTTCGGCCAGCTCGGCCAGCATGCCCACAGACTGCGAGCCCTGGCCGGGGAAGACAAAAGCGAGGGTGGATACGGTCACGCGGTCATCCGCTTGTTGCGATCGAAGCGGGCCATGATAAGGGGGAACATGCCGTGTCGTCTGTACGTGCGCGTATGCACGCGTATGGTCAATGGGGGTCGCAGGGCGCTGGAGATCCGGGGGCAGATCCCTTTTCGATGGGAAAAGGGATCTGACTCCAGCCGATGATCAGCAGAACAGCTGCAGGACGTCCAGATCACCGTCGGCGAGAAAATCCACGCACAGGCCGACCAGCATCAGCACGCCGGCGGTACTGGCGCCATGGGCGATGAAGATCGAATGCGCCAGCGCGCGCGCTGAACGGCCCAGCTTCATGCAGACCCAGGCCAGATTGCGAAGGCGGCCACTGACCGCATGCACATGCTCGCGCACCGGTGCCTGAACATCGCCCATCGCCTCGGCCATCATCGCCTGCAGGTGCTCGGGGCGGTCGGCGTAGTACTTGGCGACGCCGTAGCCGAACATCAGCCAGTCGCGGGCCTGCGCTTCAGCCAGGTCCATCACTTCCAGCGGATCTTCCTCGAAGTCGATGAAGCCTACTTTCTGGCCGTCCCAGGTGAGATTGCGCGGCAGCGGCTGGCCGAAATAGGCGCCACGCGCATGCGCTTCGGCGATGGCCAGCATCGCTGCCATCACCAACCGGTCGCGACCGGCCTCGTCGGCTTCGCGCAGGCAGGTATTGAACGAACTGCCGTTGTCGCCAATCACCAGCGCGGCATGACCGGTACCCAGCACATCGGGCACGTTCACCCCCTGCGCCTGCAGTTCAGCCAGGCGACGGGCTTCGGTTTCGCGTGCAGCGTCACCGCCGCGATGCGGTGGCGGGCGCAGGGCATCGAGATGGAAACGGCGGGCAACAAAATTGAGCAGGCCCAGGGCCAGCGCCCGGCTTCCCTTGCCGTACTGCTTCAGCCAGGCACGTTGCCCTTCGATGACGATGGGCTCAACCATGACAGGTCCTCCTTAAACGCGTTACGGCCCCAGAGGGGCCGTAACGACAGACTTCACGTTGTCGTAACTTGCACTATCAATAGCGCAGCAGGGCCGAACCCCAGGTGAAGCCGCCGCCGAAGGCTTCCAGCAGCAGCAGCTGGCCGCGCTCGACCTTGCCCGATCGCACTGCAGCGTCCAGCGCCAGCGGCACCGAGCCGGACGAAGTGTTGCCATGCTGATCGACTGTGACCACGACCTGCTCCATCGACATGTCCAGGCGCTTGGCCGTGGCTTCGATGATGCGCAGGTTGGCCTGGTGCGGAATCAGCCAATCCAGGTCGGACTTGTCCAGGCCGTTGGCAGCCAGGGTCTCGTCCACGACCGAGTCCAGCGCCTTGACGGCGTACTTGAACACGTCGTTGCCCTTCATGTTGATGGTGCCACCACCGTTGGCGCCGCCCTTGAAACCGGTCGAGACACCCACCGGATTCCACAACAGCTCCTTCTTGCTGCCATCGGAATGCAGATGGGTGCTGAGGATGCCGGTCTCTTCGTCGGCCTTGAGCACGACGGCGCCGGCACCATCACCGAACAGCACGCAGGTGGTGCGATCGTTCCAGTCGACCATGCGGGTCAGCGTTTCGGCGCCGATCACCAGCACGTACCGGCAGTCGCCGGAACGGATGAATTTGTCGGCCACGCCCAGCGCGAACACGAAACCCGAACAGGCCGCGTTGACGTCGAAGGCGGGGCATCCGGCCACACCGAGCTTGGCCTGGATCAGGCACGCGGTGGACGGGAAAATAAGGTCAGGGGTGGTCGTACCGACCACGATCATGTCGAGCTGCGAAGCGTCGATGCCGGCCGCTTCAAGTGCGCGCAGCGCGGCGTTGTAGCCGAGATCGCTGGTGGTTTCGCCTTCGGCCGCGATGTGCCGTTCACGAATGCCGGTGCGCGACTGGATCCACTCATCCGAGGTTTCGACCATTTTTTCCAGGTCGGCGTTGGTCAGGACTTTTTCCGGCAAATAGCTACCGGTGCCCGCGATCCTCGAATAGATCCGCTTGCTCATCATGTTTCCTGTTGCGCAGGCCGCCGATCACCGGCAAGCCCGGGAAAGAAGGCAAAGGCCGCTGCCCGGAGGCAGCGGCCTTCCCGGCACATCAATCTTCTTCGACGGCCGAGGTCTTGGTCTGGATGACCTTCTTGCCGCGGTAGAAACCATCGGCAGTGATGTGGTGACGCAGATGCACTTCGCCGGTGGTCGGGTCGGTCGACAGCTGCTTGGCGCTCAGGGCGTCATGCGCACGGCGCATACCGCGGCGGGACGGGGTGACACGGGATTTCTGGACAGCCATGGGATTGCTCCAAACTCGGTTCGTTTTTGCTTCGTCGTATCGTCGCGCAGGACGCCAGCGCCCAGCACACTTTCGCTTTCGCCGCAGCCGCCGACGACAATCCGGCTGCTATTGTTTCTTCAAGGCCGCCAACGCCGCAAACGGGTTGGCCTTCTTTGTTTCTTCTTCGCTCGGTGCCCAGTCCTTGTCGACTGCTTCACCGTCGGGCGACAGCGGTACCACCGGCACCGCCAGCACCAACTCGTCTTCGACCAGGTCCAGGGGACGCAGCTGGCCATCTTCCGGCACCAGCAACGCCTCGTATTCCTCCGGCAGGGACGATTCCTCGTCCTCGTCGCGGATCAGGCCAAGCCTCTGGGTCACCTTCACCGGCAACAGGAATCGCTGCATGCTGCGCTGACAGGTCAGCGGCAACGCGGTGTCGATGGTCAGTTCCACATAGGATACCCGCAAGATGTCGTCGCGACCGAATTCAAGCGAGTAGACACACTCACCGTCGGTATCGGCGACCAACCCCTGCAGGCGGGTCAATTCAGCCAGGGAGACCTGGCCGTCGAAGCGCCTTCGCGCTACAACCATCCGCCAGGCATCCAGCGTTTCGGGCACGTTCGCGGACATAAGCCGCTGAATACTAAGGATCGGGGCGGCGGCTGTCAAATGCCCGCCATACAGGACTTGCCGCTGGCGTCGCGGACGGGCCAGACTGCCGCGCCCTGCCCCGGTATTGTCGCATGCCGCTGATCCTGGCCTCCACCTCCCGCTACCGCCGTGAACTGCTGCAACGGCTGGGCCTGCCCTTCGACTGCACACGCCCGGACGTGGATGAAACCCCGCTGGACGGCGAGGCCCCGCTGGCCCTGGCCACGCGCCTGGCAGCCGCCAAGGCCGCCGAGGTGGCTGCCCGTCATCCCGACGCCTGGGTGATCGGCTCCGACCAGGTGGCCGACCTGAACGGCCAGCCGCTGGGCAAGCCCGGCACGGTCGAGGCGGCCTGCGCCCAGCTGAAAGCGATGTCCGGGCACACCGTGCGCTTCCATACCGCCATCAGTCTCACGCGCAACAGAGAATCCTTCACGGCGATCGACCTGACCGAAGTGCGTTTCCGCGCGCTGGACGAGGACGAGATCGCCCGCTACGTGGCCGCAGAACAGCCACTGGACTGTGCCGGCAGTTTCAAGTGCGAGGGCCTGGGCATCAGCCTGTTCGAGGCCATCGACAACCGCGACCCGACAGCACTGGTCGGGCTGCCGCTGATCGCGCTGTGCGGGCTGCTGCGCAAGGCGGGATACGCGGTGCCCTGAGGGCTTCCGCCAACCTGTAGAGCCGAGCCCATGCTCGGCTGCTTTTTTGTAGAGTCGAGCCATGCTCGACTGTCTTTGGAGAAGCAGTCGAGCATGGCTCGACTCTACAAAAGCAGGACTCAACGAACTTCGAACGGCTGCTCCTGCCACTCTTCCACGCTGCCATCGTTGCCATGCAGGCGCAGGCCCAGCCAATGCCGGCCCGGTGCCAGAGTGGCGGTATCCAGCGACGCATCGAAGCCCACCGCCGGATGCCGCGGGTCGGTGCTGTCCGGCCAGGTGTGGCGCACGTCGAACACACGCCCGTAATGTGCGTCACCGATAGAGCGGCCATCGACCAGCACCTCGACACGCGCCAGGCCGACGCCATCCTTGAACGCCCAGCCCTTGACGGCAAGCGTGCCCGAAACCTTTTCACCGTTGGATGGCGCATCCAGCCACGCCATCGCCGGGGTCACGCACGGACCCGCCGCCCGCTGTGCCGGCAGGCGGAACAGCAGGAAACGCTGGAACCCATGGTCGCTGCTGACCACCCGCGGCGCGGGCAACGGCCCGACCTGTTCACAGATGGCGTGATAGCGCGCCAGCAGATCGCGGTAACGCTGGTCACTGGGCGACAGCACCAACAGCATCGGCGCCGCACGCTCGCCCTCGTGCAGCAACCCCCATTGCGCCAGCTGCGCGGTACGGCCATGCTTGTCGTTGAGCGGATGCGGCAGCACCTCGATATCACCATTGCCCAGCTGGAAGCCCAATTCGGCCCCGACCTTGAAGTTGCCGGCCAGCACGCGCGTGCCGGCCGGCATCTGCTGCAGCTCATCGCGCACCGCCACCGCCAGCGGCTGCCAGCCGGCGAAGTTGCGCGGGTAGTACTTGCTGCCCGCCAGCTGCTCACGCAGCGAAGGCGTGGATGCCATCAGGTAATAGCCGAATGCCAGCACCATGCCGGCGCCGGCCAGCCACCAGCCGGTACGGCGCAGCCAGCGCGGCCAGCCGTTGAGCACCACCGGCACCGCCACCAGCAGCGCCAGATAGCCCGGCAACGGCCAGTGGAAGCTGATCCGCTCGACGTCGGTGAAGAACCCCAGCAGGAAGATGCCAAGCGTTGAAACACCACCGACCAGGCCGAAGTAACGCCACTGCACCCGCGCGCCGCCACCACTGCGGGTGCCCGCCAACGCCACCTTCCACATCGCGATGCACAGGATCGGCGTGACCAGCATCGGCTGGATCAGCAGGAACCACAGCCCAGCCCATTCGAAAGTCCAGGGATGGCGCTCGACCACCTGGAACTTCAGGCCGGCATCGTGATTGTCCGCATTCCACGCCAGCAGCGGCAGCCAGGCCAGCACGCCCACTGCGAGCGCCACCCATACGCGTGGATCAGCCAGCATGCGCCGCCCCTGCGGCAACGCCAGCAACGCAATGAAGCCAACACCGATGACGCCGATGAAGCGGTAGTGGCTGAGCGCACCGATCATCAGGCCCAGCGCCAGCTTCATCGCCGAAGACGCATCGACGTTGTGCAGCAGGCGCGCGCCAGCGTGCAGGCAGATCACCGCCGCCAGTGCCATCGGCACGTCCGGCACCGCCAGCAGCCCCAGCGTGGCCGACAACGGCATCAACAGTGTCAGGCTGCCGGCCTGCCATCCGGCCACGTTGCCGAACCAGCGCGTGGCGATGCGCGCCACCAGCAGCGGCAGCAATGCACCCATGGCCAGGAACGGCAGGCGCAGCGCCAGGACGTGGTGGCCGCCGATCTCCACGCCGAGCCGTGCCAGCCATGCGGTCAACCCGGGCAGATCGGAATAGGCAGCCGCCAGATGCTGGCCTTCCTGCCAGTAGAACGCCTCATCGACAAACAGTGGCAGGCGCGCGGCCACCACCAGCTTGGCCGCTGTGACCAGCGTCCATAACCAGAGAAATATCGTTCGTGCGCGCTGTTCGCCTTGCATCGCTCTATGGATAATCAAGTGGATTCCAGAACTGAGACGATCATGCCAGCTCCGTCCCCCAACCCCAGCATGCTAACCGATCAATTGCGACAGGCCCTGCGGGAGGCACAGGATCAGGTGAACGCACTGGTGCTGGGCAAGGTGCCGGAAGTCAGGCTGGCTTTCGTCGCGCTGCTGTCCGCTGGGCACCTGCTGATCGAGGATCTGCCCGGCCTGGGCAAGACCACGCTGGCACATGCACTGGCCAGCAGCCTCGGCCTCAGCTTCCAGCGCGTGCAGTTCACCTCCGACCTGTTGCCCGCCGATGTACTGGGCGTCTCGGTGTATGAAGCGGGCAGTCGCCAGTTCCAGTTCCATCCCGGCCCGGTGTTCACCCACGTACTGCTGGCCGACGAGATCAACCGCGCACCACCGCGCACGCAGAGCGCACTGCTGGAGGCAATGGCCGAGCAACAGGTCACCCTGGATGGACAGACCCATCCGCTGCCCGATCCGTTCTTCGTGATCGCCACGCAGAATCCGGTGGACCTGTCCGGCACCTTCCCGCTGCCGGATTCGCAGCTGGATCGCTTCCTGCTGCGGCTGGCGATGGGCTACCCCAGTGCCCAGGCCGAACGCGAGCTGCTGCGTGGCAGTGATCGCCGCGACCTGATCGCACGCGCGGTACCGAAGCTGGACGATACCCAGGTGCGTGAACTGCGCGATGCGGTTGGCCAGGTGCATGCCAGCGACGCACTCATCGACTACGTGCAGGCGCTGCTGACCCGCAGCCGCCAGCACGCCGGCGTGCGCGTCGGCCTGTCACCGCGTGCAGGCCTGGCCCTGCTGCGTGCGGCCAAGGCACATGCGCTGCTGCTGGGCCGCGGCCATGTAGTGCCCGAAGACGTGCAGACACTGTTCGTGGCAGTGGCCGGCCACCGGCTGGTGGCGGAGGCGGAATCCAGCTCGGGGCCGGCACTGGCGCGTGCAATCCTGCAGACCGTCGCGGTGGACTGAGCGTGACCACACGCTGGGCACGCATGCAGCTGCTGGCTCGGCCACGCAGGCCCGAAGCCTTGCCGCAGCGACTGGACCGTCATCGCATCTACGTGCTGCCGACCCGCTTCGGCCTGTTCGTCGCCACTCTGTTGGCGGCGATGCTGCTGGGCGCGCTGAACTACAACAACAACCCGGCGCTGCTGCTGGCCCTGCTGCTGGCGGCCGCCGCGATCGCCAGCGCCATCGCCGCTCACCTGCAGCTGTCCGGCGTGCAGATCGATGCGATCGCCGCCGAGCCGGTACCGGCCGGGCAACCGTTGCGCCTGCGCGTGGACCTGTCGCTGCGCGATCCGCGCGCGCGCCATGGCCTGCACCTGCAGCTGGGCGACAGCGAAGCCTGGACCTCACTGCCGGCACACGGTCGCGGTGAGGTGGAACTGGAGGTACCGAGCGAACGCCGCGGCTGGCTGGAGCTGCCGCGCATCCGCCTGTCCACCACCCAGCCACTGGGACTGGTGCGGGCGTGGTCGTGGGTGTGGCCGGAACAACCGCTGCTGGTCTATCCACTGGCCGAGACAACCGCACCTGCACTTCCGGAGAGTGGCGACGACCCCCTGCACACGCGTGCCCATGCCAGTGGCGAGGAACTGCATCAGCTGCGCCCCTACCGCGCCGGCGACGCGCCACGCAGCATTTCCTGGAAGCACTCCGCGCGCCGCGACAGCCTGCTGGTGCGCGAGTATGAAAAGCCGATCGGCATCGAAGTGGTGCTGGATTGGCGCATGCTGGCACCGCTGGGCCACGAAGCACGCATCGCGCGGCTGGCGCGCTGGGTCGGCATGGCCGAACGCGAGGGGCGACGCTACACCCTGCTGCTGCCGGCGCATCCACCGTTCGGCCCCGGCCAGGGTGCCAACCATCACCACCTGTGCCTGCGCGCGCTGGCGCTGATGCCCCATGGCTGATCCCCTCGATCAACTGGACCGCAGCACGCGTGCCTGGACGTTGGCCTGTGCGGCGCTGGCCCTGCTGCCACTGCTGCTGCAGTTGCCACCGCTGCTGGCGGTAGTGATCGCGATCGCTGCGATGTTGACCGCTGCGCTGTCCTGGCGACGCGTGCTGCCGATGCCCGTGCGCCTGCTGCTGGTGCTGGGCATGATCGCCGCCATTGTCTGGCAGATGGGCATGGTGCGCCCCGGTCGCGATACCGGCTGCGCTCTGCTGGCGGCGATGCTGGCGATCAAATCCAGCGAACTGCGCAGCCTGCGCGACGCGCGCAGCCTGCTCGGCTTTGCGCTGTTTGCTCCGTTCGCCGCATTCCTGCTCGACCAAGGACCACTGACCACAACCCTGGCCGCGCTCGCCGGTGTCGGCACGCTGCTTGCGCTGCAACGCCTGGCACATGATGAGGGCCGTGCCGGCCGCCTGCCGTTGCGCGGACAGCTGCGCAGTGTCGGCCGCCTGCTGGCGATCGGCCTGCCGCTGGCTCTGGCCAGCTTCTGGCTGTTCCCGCGCCTGGCCACGCCGCTGTGGGGTGTTCCCGAACGCGCGGTGGGCACGCCGGGGCTGTCCGACAGCATGGAGCCCGACCAGTGGCTGGACCTGATGGCCGACGACACCCCGGCGCTGCGCGTGCAGTTCTTCGGCGCGGTGCCGGAACCGGCGCAGCGCTACTGGCGAGGCCCGGTGCTGACCGCCTTCGATGGCCGCCGCTGGTCGCGCGATCGCGCCAGCGCGCGAAGGCCGGCCGCCACGGTCGAAGCCAGCGCGCAGGGCTGGGATTACCAGATCGACTACGAGCCGACCGATCGCCGCCAGCTGGTGGCGCTGGACCTGCCCAGCCGCGCCCCCGAGGGCAGCACGCTGGACGCGGACATGAGCCTGAGCAGCGAGCGCCCGCTGGCGTCGCTGAGCCGATGGCGCCTGCACTCGGCCCCGCCCGCACGGTTCGACAGCACCCTGTCACCCTACCTGCGTCGTGCGGCACTGCAGCTGCCCGGCGGCTTCAACCCGCGCACCGCCACCCTGGCCCAGCAATGGCGGCAGGAGGCCGGCGCCGACGACGAGGCCATCGTCCGCCGCGCGCTGCAATGGATCACCCGCGACTTCTCCTACACGCTGGCCACGCCCCCGGCAGGGCGTGATCCGGTCGACGAGTTCCTGTTCGGCTACAAAGCCGGCTTCTGCCAGCACTTCAGCTCGGCCTTCGTGGTGCTGATGCGCAATGCCGGCATTCCGGCACGCGTGGTGACCGGCTTCGCGGGAGGTACCCGCAACCGCATCGGCGACTACTGGGTGCTGCGGCGGATGGACGCCCATGCCTGGGCCGAGGTATGGCTGCCGCAACGCGGCTGGGTGCGGGTCGACCCGACCGCTGCCGTCGCCCCCGAACGTATTCTCGACACCCTCGACGATCGCCTGCAGGCCGGCACCGACACGCCGATGCAACATCGCTGGCTGCAACTGGGGCAGATGGGCGACTGGCTGCGCCGCGGCTGGAATGACCTGGTGCTGTCCTTCGATGCGCGCCGCCAGCAGCAGCTGCTCAAGCCGCTTGGGCTGGACGACCTGGGGCCGGCACAGCTGATAGCCGGCTTCGTGACGGCCGCGTTGATGGCGCTGGCGTGGATGGCCTGGCTGCTGGCCCGCGGCGAACGCGAACGTGATCCGCTGCTGCGCGGCTGGCACCGGCTGGGTCGCCGCTACGCCCCCCTCGGCCTGGCCCGCGAACCGCATGAAACCGCACAGGACTGGGCGCGTCGGGTACATGCCCGCCGCCCCGATCCGGCACTGCTGGCACTCAGCCAGCGTTTCGCCGACGCGCGTTACGCTGGAACTTGCACCGAGCTCGCTTCATTATTGCGGGACCTGCGCAGGCATTGCCCGACTTCCGGAGCCTCCCCATGAACACCAAGTTCCTCCTCACCGCTGTGGCCACGCTGGCCCTGTCGGCCTGCGCCACGGCCCCCAAGCCGCTGCAGGGACAGTTCAGCCTGGTCTCCCCGCGCGACTCGGTCGCCACCCAGCAGGTCGGCACGCCCGTCCGTTGGGGCGGCCGCATCATCGAAACCAAGCCCGGCCAGGGCGAGACCTGCTTCCAGATGATCTCGCGCCCGCTCAACGCCAGTGGCCGCCCGAACACCACCTCGTCCGACGCCAGCGACGGCCGCTTCATCGCCTGCCGCGCCGGCTTCTACGACCCGGCCGTGTTCGAAGCCGGCCGTGACGTGACCTTCATCGGCAAGATCGACGGCTACCAGAACACCCGCATCGGCGACTATGACTACCGCCTGCCGAAGCTGTCGGCCGATGTGATCTACCTGTGGCCGGAACAGCGCCAGGTCGATGTGGTGCCCTACCCCTATGGCCCGTGGGGCCCGAGCCCGTATGGCCCGTACTGGGGCGGCTATGGTCGCTGGGGCTGGTGGTGATCGTCACCGCACAGGCATGACGGAAAAGGCCGCCCCCGGGCGGCCTTCCTTCATCAGCACATGGCGTGGATGCCGTGCGCTCAACGCCCCGGCGTACCGAAATGCCCCAGCTGCCCACCGGCCAGCAGGTGCATGTGGATATGGAACACGGTCTGCCCGGCGTCCTCGCGGCAGTTCATCACGATGCGATAGCCATCCTGCGCAAAACCCTCGCGGCGCGCGTACTCGGCAGCGGCCAGTGCCAGTTTGCCGATCAGGTGCGCCTGCGACGGCTGCAGATCGTCCAGGGTCGGAATGATTTCGTTCTTCGGAATGAACAGCACGTGCACCGGCGCCTGCGGTGCGATGTCCTTGAAGCCCAGCACCTCGTCATCCTCGTAGACGATGGTGGCCGGGATCTCGCGACGGATGATCTTGCTGAAGAGGGTTTCGTTGCTCATGGTCGGCCTCGGCGGGGATGTCTCCAGCATTGTAGGCCGGCCGCGCCGGACGATGCCCGGCCAGCGCTCAATCGCGGAATTCGCTGCGCGTCCCGAACGCGTGCGACAGCGTGCCGCGATCAACGTATTCAAGTTCGCCGCCGAGAGGCAGGCCCTGCGCAAGGCGGCTGGGCTGCACCTTGCGTGCGCGCGCCAGCTGCGCCAGGTAGTGCGCGGTGGCTTCGCCCTCGACAGTGGCGCTGGTGGCGATGATCAGCTCCTGCACCTCGCCTTCGACCAGCCGCCGCTCCAGCTGCTCCAGGCCCAGCTCGCGCGGGCCGATGCCATCGAGCGGCGACAGCCGCCCCTGCAGCACGAAGTAGACACCGCGGAAACCGGTGGCGTTTTCGATGGCCAGGCGGTCGGCCGGCGATTCGACCACGCACAGCTGGCTGCGTTCGCGGCTGCTGTTGGCGCAGGTCGGGCACAACTCGGTTTCGCTGAAGTCGCGGCACTGCGCGCAGTGGCCAATGCGTTCCACCGCCAGCGACAGCGCTTCAGCCAGGCGCTGGCCACCTTCGCGCTCGCGCTCGAGCAGGTGGTAGGCCATGCGCTGCGCGGTCTTCTGGCCCACGCCAGGCAGCACCCGCAGTGCGTCGATCAATTGTTCAAGCAGGGGTGCGGACACGGCGGCATGCTTTGATGGCGTCGAGCGAGCTCGACGGCTACGTGTAGAGTCGAGCCATGCTCGACTGAGGGTTGCAGCGGGCGCCTGCAGCAACAGGCGCCCCGCCAAGCATCAGAACGGCAGCTTCATGCCCGGCGGCAGCTGCATGCCGGCGGTGGCCGAGCCCATCTTCGACTTCGACTCGGCATCGATCTTGTTCGAGGCATCGTTGAATGCGGCAGCGATCAGGTCTTCCAGCATCTCCGGGTCGCTGGCCAGCGACGGGTCAATGCGTACCTTGCGGCATTCCTTGGCGCCGGTCAGGGTCACGCTGACCATGCCGCCACCGGCGCTGCCGGTCACTTCGATCTTGGCGATTTCTTCCTGGGCCTTCTGCAGGTTTTCCTGCATCTTCTGGGCCTGCTGCATCAGTTGGGCGATGTTGCCGCGCATAGTGTCTTACTCGTCAAAAGAACGGATGGAATCGGAAACAACCCGGGCACCGTGCTGTTGGATCAGCACCTGCACTTCCGGATCGTCCATGAAAACAGCCTCTGCCACCTGCTGCCGCTCGCCACGCTGGCGATCGGCACGCTGGTGCAGGGTCTCGGCCGGAACGTGTTCGGTTTCCACGGTCTCGACCACGATCTTCGGCGCCTGGCCGAGGGCCTTCTCCAGCATTTCGCCCAGCGCAGCCAGCGCGCGCTCCGAGCGCAGGTATTCAAATCCGGGCGAAAGGCCCAGTTTCAAGGTCCCGTGCTGGCAACTGATGAAGGCGGCGTTGGCGGCCAACTGCCGCGACGGGCCGCTCAGGCCACTGTTGGCGACCAGATCCAGCCAATCCTCGGCGCTGGCCAGGTCACTGACACCTTCATGCGGCACGGCATCACGTGCCGGGGCCGGCTCGGCCGGCGCGATGGCAATGCCTTCAGTGCGGAACGGGCGCTCGGGCGACGCAGGCTCGCTGGGAGCCGCGACGGGAGCTGGCGGTTCATGCCAGGGCGCCACCATGGCAGCGTCCGGCTCAGCCATCTCGGCCGCCAGCGCCTCGTCACGCGCCTCGGCTTCGTCGGTGGCCCACGGCGGCAGGTCGTCGCCCGCTTCAGCTTCAACGGATGCCGGTGCCGCTGCTTCGGCCTTCACCGGCGGCGGTGACACGGGCTCTTCCACCGGAACCGGCTCGGGCTCCGGGGTCGGGTCCGGTTCGGGTCGTGGGGCCGGCTCAGGTTCGGGTTCAGGTTCGCGCGGCCCGGCCTGCGCCGGAGCGGCCACCTGCGCTACTACGGCCGGGCTTGCCGAAGTGGCGGCAGCCGCCGGTGTCGCTTCGTGGGTACCCGTACCGCTGCCACCACCGGCAGCATTGCCACCCGGCGCATTGCCTGCACCATCCACCGACTTCGGCACCGGCGGGACCGCCGCGGCCGGGCGGAACGCCAGCATGCGCAGCACAGCCATTTCAAAGCCCGCGCGCGGGCTAGGCGCCAGCGGCAGGTCACGACGGCCGTTCAAGGCCATCTGATACCAGAGCTGCACCACTTCCGGACGCAGGCGTTCGGCGAACACCGTCGCATCCAGGCCTTCGGCAGCCGCTGCGGCACCCGGTACCAGCTGCTGCACCTGGATGCGATGCAGGCCTTCGGCCAGCGCTTCCAGTACGCCGCTCCAGTCCGGCGAGAACTCCGCCAGCGCAGCCACCACCTGCAACAGGCGCGGACCATCGCCTTCGGCCAGCGCATCGAGCATCGCTGCCACCTGGGTGCGGTCGACCGTGCCCAGCATGGTGCGCACTACGTCCTCGCGCAGCGCGCCGCCGGCGTAGGCGATCGCCTGGTCCAGCAGCGACAGGCCGTCACGCAGGCTGCCGTCGGCGGCCTTGGCCAGCTGCACGATGGCGCTGCCGTCGGCCTCGATTTCCTCAGCCGCCAGGATGCGGGTCATCTGGCCCTGGATCTGATCCTCGTCCAGGCGCTTGAGGTTGAACTGCAGGCAGCGGCTGAGCACGGTGACCGGCAGCTTCTGCGGGTCGGTGGTGGCCAGCAGGAACTTCACGTGCTCCGGCGGCTCTTCCAGCGTCTTCAGCAGCGCGTTGAACGCCGCCTTGGACAGCATGTGCACTTCGTCGATCAGGTAGACCTTGTACTTGCCACGCGAGGGCATGTACTGCGCGTTCTCGATCACCTCGCGCACGTCATCCACACCGGTGTTGGACGCGGCGTCGATTTCCAGCAGGTCGATGTAGCGGCCGGCGTCGATGTCCAGGCAGGCCGCGCACTGGCCGCATGGGTCTGCGCTGGTGCCCTGCTCGCAGTTGAGCGACTTGGCGAAGATGCGCGCGATGGTGGTCTTGCCCACGCCGCGGGTACCGGTGAACAGGAACGCATGGTGGACCCGGCCGCTGTCCAGCGCGTTGCTGAGCGCACGGACCACGTGTTCCTGGCCCACCAGCTCGGCAAAACGCTTCGGACGCCACTTGCGGGCAAGGACGAGATAGGACATCAGGCCACCGTTTTCCATCGGATGTTCCATTGTGCCATGCCTGTCCAGCCCCCTCGCCTCCGGCACGTCCTTCGCAGGTTCCTGACCGGGGTGCTTGTGAAGTGCCGCGCAGCCCGCTAGAATCTGCGCCCCTGCTGAGGCGTTTGCCGATGGCAGGGATCCGGAGAGGTGTCCGAGTGGTTGAAGGAGCACGCCTGGAAAGTGTGTAAGCGTCTAAACCGCGCTTCGGGGGTTCGAATCCCCCTCTCTCCGCCAGATAACTGAAAAAGGCTGCCCCCAGGGGCGGCCTTTTTCAGTTATCTGGCGCGGGACGCGAAGTGCGCTGCGCGCGCTTCGCCCCAAACGTTGCTGCGCAACCTTTGGGCCCCTCCCTTTGCCTGCCTCTCCCCGCCCCTGTCGGGGCAGCCCCTCAACAGAGGGGCTTGTTCCTCCAGATGCATCAGTAGATCCACACCATGCGTGGATGCCTCGGCGCTGTCGAATCGACTATCCGCCCATGCCCCAGCCTACCGCTGCCCCCATCCCCAGCACCCTCACCCTTCGCTGAACAGGTGGTTCAAGGCCGCGTACCCCGGTGCGCCCTCGGGCATCGCCATCGCGCCGCCGAGAAAATCCGTGGTCGCCGCAGCCATCGCCGCCCACGCGTGCATGAACAGCGCGGGCCCTGCACTCAGCCGCCGCACGCCGGCCTGCGACAGCGCAGCAGGCGACGCAATTCCAGGCAGCCACATGAGGTTGAGGGGCAGCGGCACGGCGCTGGCAACCGCAGCAGCCTCGTCCAGCACACGCAGCCCCGGCACAAAGCCGCCGTCGGCACCAGCACGTGCATAGGCCTGCAGCCGATCGATGCTCATCCTGACGGCCTCATCACCTTCGGCCAGGCTGCGCAGATACACATCAGTGCGTGCATTGATGAACAGCGATCGCCCGCCAAGCGCCGAGCGGATGGCAGTGATCTTGTCCACCAGCGCCGCAGGACTGCCGGCGCCGTCTTCGATGTTGATCCCGACCGCACCCGCCTCCACCAGGCACAGCACCCGCGCAGCGACCGCATCGGGAGCATCGCTGTAGCCGTCTTCGATATCGACCGTGACCGGCAACGAGATCACACGAGTGATTTCGGACACCCGCTGCAGCAGCGCGGTATCAGGCAGCGCACCGCCGTCGGCATGGCCGCAGGACCATGCCATCGCAGCACTCGATGTTCCCACCGCGCGGGCCCCCTGCTGCTGGACCAGGCGGGCGCCACCGGCATCCCATACGTTGGGCAGCACGTAAAGATCGGCACCTTGGTGGAGTTGTACGAAACTGGCGTGAGCGTTGGACATGGAACCTCCTGATGACGGGGACCTGCAGTCTGCGCCCGAACCGGTTTCCGCGCTCGCCATGTTCAGACATCAATGGCACTGACCTCGCGCACAATGTGCCCGCCACCACCATGACGCTCCCTCATGACACCCCGCCCCTACTGCTGCAGCGACATGACCGCCTGCCTGTCGATCTTCGACAGCAACGTACCCACATTCTTCGCGCCGGAAGAGCGGAGCGACTTCGAACGCTTCCTGCGTGAGCAGGCAATGGGCTGTGCATTCCAGGTCATCGAGCGCGATGGCAGCATCGTGGCCTGTGGCGGCCTGTCGCGCCGCGGCGATGGCAGTGCCGGTTTCTGTTGGGGCATGGTGCAGCGCGCGCTGCACCGGCATGGACTGGGCCGCGAACTGGCGCTGGCGCGCCTGCGCCAGGCCGAAGCGGATTCCTCGATCAATCGCGTCACGCTCAGCACCAGCCAGCACACCCAGGGCTTCTACGCCGGCCTGGGCTTCCAGGTGACACGTGTGGTGCCCGATGGCCACGGCGCCGGGATCGACGCTGTGGAAATGGAGCGGGAGCTCTAGCGCTCCCGCCCCGGTGCCATCCACGCAGAGCGTGGATCAACCGCTGGCCCGCTCCCCTCAGAAACCCACGCGCAGGTTGATCTGCCCGCCGACATCGCGGCGACCGTCGCCGTGCTGGCCCTGCACGAACATCGACAGCTGGCTGTTGCGGCCCAGGCCGACCGCCACGCCCACCTGACTGACCAGCGCGTTGCGTGCCATCACCGCGCTGTACACATCGAACGCATTGCCGCCGGCCGCGAAGCGGTTGCGGCTGGCCACGTCGGTGTCACCCGATGCATGCTGCCAGCCGAGGCCGACCGTCAGCTGTGCCGGGAAGCGCTCGCCACTGCCCACGTCCCAGCGTCCACGCACGCCCACGGTGCTGACATTGAGCGTGTCCTTGCCGCCCTCCAGTACCAGCGCAGCGCTGCCGCCCTGTTCCACCGCACGATCGCTGTCGACCCAGTGCTTGGTGAACTGCACATACGGCTGCAGCTGGGTCCTGCCGTGGCTCCAGGTCCAGCTGCCTTCCACCTGGGCAATGGTCACGTCCGAATCCTGGCGGCTGTACAGGGTCTGGCCCAGCAACGGCACCTCACGCGTGGTGCGCGTGCGGTAGTCGCCGCGCGACACGCTGCCACCGACCGCAAAGCCGTTGTTCCACTGGCCCTGCGCATACAGGCCGAAGGTGTTGCCACGCAGGCGGGCGCGCGAGCTGCGATCGTACAGGCGCGTATCCAGCCGTTCGTTGCCGGCCGCTGCACCCAGCACCACGTGCTCGCCCAGCTGCCAGTCCACGCCGGCCATCAGCGCATTGCGGTTGGAGCGGATGTCATCGCCGTTGCCATCACCATCCTGCTTGAACACCTTGCCGCTGCCGGCCAGCCAGGCCGACGCGCGCTCGCCACGCACCGTCGGCAGCTCGCTGCCCAGGCGCTGGCGGATGCCTTCTTCCAGATAGTTGTCATACAGCAGCACAGCGCGGCTGGCGGCATGCACTTCACCGGACAGCTGGTCGAATGCGCTGCGCGCGGTGGCGGCGTCATAGATCAACACCGTGTTGTACAGCCCCAGTGCCGAGCCACTCTGCGGCAGGCTGTCCAGTGCTGCGGCGGTGTTGTACTGGTTGCGCGTCTTCGCCGCCGTGGTGAAGGCTGCGGTCTGCGCCACATCGATCTGCAGATTGGCCGTGTTCGCCGTGTAGACCGGGGTGATGGTCAGGAAGGCCGACGGCGTCTTGGCCGAAGCGAACTGCCCGCTCACGCCACCACCCGCATTGACCACGGTGTACTGCTGGCCTTGTTGATAGCTGGTGCTCGGCGAGATGGTATTCACCTGCACGCTGCTGCCACCCACGTTGGCACTGCCACCCACCTGCACCGTGTCACTGCCGGTGGCACCCAGATCGATGCCCAGCGTGCTGCCCGGCGACAAGGTCAGGTTGCCACCCACCGTGATCGTGCCGGTGCCGTTGCCCGCACCGCTGCCATTGCCCGGGCCATTGCCCGGCGAGAGCACGCCGCCGCTGGATACCGTCACGCCACCGCCGGTACCCCCGATGGTGCCGGTGCCGGACAGCGTGGTGCCGCTGCCGATGGTCCACTGGCCGCCGATGTTGCCGGTGACATTCAGGCCACCGCCGGTGACCTGGCCGGTGCCGCTGAAACCACCGCTGTTGCCGCCGAGATTCAGCCCGCCCGGGCCAGCCTGCACGATGCTGCCGCCACCGCTGATGGTGCCGCCCAGCGTGGTGGTGCCACCAGTGTTGATGATCAGGCCACCATTGTTGGTGATGTTGCCGGTGACCGAACCGCTGGCCCCGCCGTTGCCGACCTGCACCGTGCCACCGGCATTGATGGTGGTGCCGCCGGTGTAGGTGTTGTTGCCGGTCAGGGTGATGGTGCCAGCGCCGGCCTGGGTCAAGCCACCGCTGCCGCTGATGGTGCCACCGACGGTGGTGTTGCCACCGACGTTGAACACCAGGCTGCCGTTGTTGCTGACGTTGCCGGCAATCGACCCGCCCGCACCGCCGTTGCCGACCTGCAGCGTGCCACCGGTGTTGATGGTGGTACCGCCGGTATAGGTGTTGTTGCCGCCCAGGATCAGCGTGCCGCTGCCGGCCTGGGTCAGGCCACCGCTGCCGCTGATGGCGCCGCCGACGGTGGTGTTGCCGCCCACGTTGAACACCAGGCTGCCGTTGTTGGTGACACTGCCGCCGATCGAACCGGTGGCGCCACCATTGCCCACCTGCAGGGTGCCACCGGTATTGATGGTGGTCGGGCCGGTGTAGGTGTTGTTGCCGGTCACGGTCAGCGTGCCACTGCCGGCCTGGGTCAGGCCACCGCTGCCGCTGATGGTGCCGCCCAGCGTGGTGTTGCCCGCGACGTTGGACACCAGCGTGCCGTTGTTGATGACGTCGCCGACGATCGAGCCGGTCGCACCACCGTTGCCCAGCTGCAGCGTGCCGCCGGTGTTGATGGTGGTGCCGCCGGTGTAGGTGTTGGTGCCGGTCAGCACCAGCGTGCCACTGCCCGCCTGGGTCAGGCCACCCGTACCACTGATGGTGCCGCCCAGCAGGGTGTTGCCCGCGACGTTGGAGATCAGCGAACCATTGTTGGTGATGTCGCCAGCGATCGAACCGGTCGCTCCACCATTGCCCACCTGCAGCGTGCCACCGGTATTGATGGTGGTGCCGCCGGTGTAGGTGTTGTTGCCGACCAGCGTCAGCACGCCGGCACCGGCCTGGGTCAGGCCACCGCTGCCACTGATCGCGCCGCCGACCGTGGTGTTGCCCGCCACGTCGAACACCAGGCTGCCGTTGTTGGCGACATTACCGGTGATCGCACCGGTCGCACCGCCATTGCCGACCTGCAGCGTGCCACCGGCATTGATGGTGGTGCCGCCGGTATAGGTGTTGTTGCCGGTCAGCACCAGCGTGCCGGCACCGGCCTGGGTCAGGCCGCCGCTGCCGCTGATGGTGCCGCCCAGCGTGGTGTTGCCCGCCACGTTGGACACCAGCGCGCCGTTGTTGGTGATGTCGCCGACGATCGCGCCGGTCGCACCGCCGTTGCCGACCTGCAGCGTGCCCCCGGCATTGATGCTGGTACCGCCGGTGTAGGTGTTGTTGCCGGTCAGCACCAGCGTGCCGCTGCCAGCCTGGGTCAGGCCACCGCTGCCACTGACCACGCCGCCCACGGTTGCGGTGCTGCCCAGGTTGTAGACCAGGCTGCCGTTGTTGGTGATGTCGCCCAGCACCGAACCGGTGCTGCCACCGTTGCCGAGCTGCAGCGTGCTGCCACCGTTGATGGTGGTGCCACCGGTATAGACGTTGTCGCCGCTCAGGGTCAACGTGCCGGTGCCACTCTGCACCAGGCCACCGCTGCCACTCAACACGCCAGCGAAGGCGGTGCTGCCGTTGTTGCCGCCGGTGGTGAGGGTTGCGCCACCCAGCACGACGCTGGAGCCGGTCACGCCGGCCAGGCCACCGATGCTCTGATTGCCACCGGCGCTGATGTCCAGCGTGCCGGCACCGGTCAGATTGACCGTGCTCGCACCCGACAGGGTGCCACCGGCACCCACTGCCAGGACGCCACTGTTGATCGTGGTGTCACCGGCATAGCTGCTGGCACCGCCGAGAGTGACGGTCGCGGCGCCATCCTTGAGCAGACCACCCGCACCACTGATCACACCATTCAGCGCGAGCGCGTTGCTGCCCGCCAGGGTCAGCGTGCCGCTGGCCAGCTGCACGTTGTTGCCCACGGTCAACGCAGTGGTGCCATCCAGCATGGCGTTGCCGCCCACCGTCAGCGTACCGGTACCCAGCGCACCACCATTGCCCAGCGTCAGGCCACCGGCATTGAGCGCCACGCCGCCGCTGAATGTATTCGCGCCGATCAGGGTCTGCACGCCCGCCCCGTTCTTCACCAGCCCGCCGGTGCCGGTGATGTCACCGGCGAAAGTGGTGTTGCCCACGCCATTGAGGGTCAGCGTGCTGCCGCCCAGCGCAACCGTGCTGCCGGCAACACCAGCCAACGACCCGATGCTCTGCGCACCCCCGGCAGAAATGTCGAACGCCGTACCGGCATTGGCCAATGTCACCGCACCATTCGATGCCAGGCTGCCACCGGCGCCAATCGCCAGCGTGCCCGCATTGATGGTGGTGCCACCGGTGAAGGTATTGTTACCGGTCAGGGTCTGGGTGCCGGTGCCTTCCTTGATCAGCCCACCGGTACCACCCACCGAACCGCTGAACGTGCCATTGGCGGGACCGCCAATGGTCAAGGTGTTTGCCCCCAGGTTCACCGTACCGTTGCCGACCAGGGTGCCGAACTGCTGCGTGCCGCTGCCCGCCGACAGATCGAAGGTCGCGCCCGAAGCCAGATTGACGATGCCACTGGCATGCAGGCTCGCGCCGGCGCCCAATGCCAGCGTACCGGCATTGATGAAAGTGCCACCGGTATAGGTATTGGTACCGTTCAAGGTCAGCGTCGCCAAACCGTCCTTGGTCAGCGCTCCGGTGCCACTCAGGTTGCCGTTGAGGGTGAGGTTGTTGCTGCCGAGCACGGTCAGCCCGGCGTTGAGGACGAAGTTGTTGGCCAGCGTCACCGCAGTGTTCGAATCGAGCGTGCCGTTGCCACCCACCGTTACCGCCCCGGTACCCAGAGCGGCATCGTTGCCGACCACCAGGCCGCCTGCATTGAGCGTTACACCACCACTGAAGGTGCTGGCGCCGTTGAGGGTCTGCACGCCCGCACCGTTCTTGATCAGGCCACCGTTGCCGGTGATCGCGCCATTGAAGGCACTGTCAACGGTGCCGCCCAGGGTCAGCGCGCTACCACCCAGCGCCACGGTGCTGCCGGCCACACCGGCAAGCGAACCGATGCTCTGGTTGCCGGCCGAGATGTCGAGGGTACCGGTGCCGGCCAGGTCCACCGCACCGGTCGAGGCCAGGCTGCCACCAGCACCGATGGCCAGCGTGCCGCTGTTGATGGTGGTGCCTCCGGTGTAGGTATTCGCACCGGTCAGGGTCACGGTGGCCGCACCGTTCTTGATCAGGCCACCGGTACCGGAAACCATGCCGCCCAGGGTGAGCGCATTGCTGCCCAGCAGGTCGAGGTTGGCGCCCGATGCCAGCGCGATGTTGTTGGCCAGGTTGGCCGCAATCGAAGCATCCAGCGTAGCGTTGGCACCCACGGTCAGCGCACCGCTGCCGAGCGCGGCGTTGTTGCCGACCACCAGGCCGCCGCCATTGAGCGCCAGGCCGCCACTGAACAGGTTGGCGCCGCCCAGCGTCAGGATGCCGGTGCCGTTCTTGACCAGGCCGCCGGTACCGGAGATCGCGCCGTCGAACACGCTGTTGCCGTTGCCGCCGAGGATCAGCGACTGCGCCCCCAGACTGACCGTGGAGCCGATCACGCCGGCCAACGAACCAATGGTCTGGCTGGCGCCGGACGTCGAGATGTCGAAGCCGGTTCCCGCTGCGGTGAGTGTCACTGCACCGGTGGCCGCCAGGCTGCCACCCGGACCGATCGCCAGTGTGCCGGCATTGATGAAGGTGCCGCCGGTGTAGGTGTTGGCACCGGTCAGCGTCTCGATGCCCGCACCGACCTTGGTCAGGCCACCCGTACCTGCGATAGAGCCACTGAAGGTGCCATTGGTCGCCCCGCCGACTTCGATCGAATTGGCGCCCAGGTTGACCGTACCGTTGCCGACCAGGGTGCCGAACACCTGCGTGCCACTGCCGGCCGACAGATCCAGCGTCGCGCCGGTGGCGAGGTTCACGGTACCGCTCGCCGCCAGGCTTGCACCGGCACCCAGCGCCAGTGTGCCGGTGTTGATGTTGGTACCACCGGTATAGGTGTTGATGCCGTTCAAGGTCAGCGTTGCGACGCCATCCTTGGTCAGGCTGCCGGTACCGGAAATCACCCCGTTGAGCGTCAGTGCATTGGTGCCCAGTACGGTCAGGCCTGCGTTGAGCGCGATGTTGTTGGTCAGCGCTGCCAGGCCGGTGGTGTCCAGCGTGGCCGCCCCGCCGACGGTGAGCGCGCCAGAGCCCAGCGCCGCGTCGTTGCCCAGCAGCAGGCCGCCGGCATTGAGCGTGACGCCGCCGCCAAAGGTGTTGGCAGCAGACAACGTCTGCACGCCCGCGCCCACCTTCACCAGACCACCACCGCCACTGATCACGCCGTCGAATGCGGCGTTGGTTGCACTGCCGAAGGTCAGCGAATTGCCCCCCAGGGCCAACGTCGTTCCGCTCACGCCGCTGAGTGCACCGATGGTCTGGTTGCCACCTGCGCCGGAGATGTCGAAGCCCGCACCAGCATTGCCGAGGGTGACGTCACCCGCTGCAGCGAGGCTGCCACCCACTCCCAACGCCAGCGTGCCGGCATTGATGGTGGTGCCGCCGGTGTAGGTGTTGGCGCCGGACAGCGTCAGCGTGGCCGCGCCGCTCTTGATCAGGCTGCCGTTGCCTCCGATCACACCTGACAGCGTCAGCGCATTGCTGCCCGGCAGGGTCAGCGCAACACCCGAGCCCAGATTGACCGCATTGCCCAGGCTGACCGCAGCACCGGCATCCAGCGTGGTGCTCGCATTCACGGCCAGCGCGCCGGTACCCAGTGCGCCATTGGCACCGACCACCAGACCGCCGCCATTCAAGGCCAAGCCACCTCCGAAGGTATTGTTGTTGTTGAGGGTCAGCAGGCCAGTACCGTTCTTGACCAGGTTGCCGGCGCCTGCCACCACACCGCCGAGCGCGACATCGCTGCTACCACCCAGGGTCAGCTGGGTGCCCGCGCCGAAATTCACGGCGTTGCCCAGATTCAACGCAACCGTGCTATCCAGGCTGACGTCGCCACCGATCCCCAGCGCCCCTGTACCCAGCGCGCCCGCATTGCCCAGCACCAGCCCTCCGGCATTGAGTGCCACGCCACCGCTGAACGTGTTGGCGCCGGACAGCGTCTGCACGCCCGCACCGATCTTGGTCAGTCCACCGCTGCCGTCGATGACACCGGCAAATACGCCGTTACTGGCTCCGCCGAAGGTGAGCGATTGCGCGCCCAGGGTCACCAGGCTGCCGGCGACGCCGTTCAACGCCCCGATGGTCTGGCCCGCCCCCGCTGCGGAGATGTCCAGCGTTGCACCGGCACCAGCAAGATCCACCGCGCCGGCCGCGGCCAGGCTGCCACCTGCACCCAGTGCAAGCGTGCCGGCATTGACCGTGGCCCCCCCGAGGAAGGTATTCGCACCGGACAGCGTCAGCGTCGAGGTACCGTTCTTGATCAGGCCACCGGTTCCACCCACCACACCGGTCAGGGTGAGGTTGTTGCTGCCGGGCAGGGTCAGTGTATTAGCGCCCAGGTTCACCGCATTGGCCAGCGAAACCGGCGCGCTCGCATCCAGAGAAACACTGCCGCCAATGTTCAGTGCCCCGGTACCGAGCGCACCGCTGGCGCCCACCGACAGGCCGCCGGCATTCAATGCAAGACCACCGCTGAAGGTGTTGCTGTTGTTCAACGACAGCACGCCGGTACCGGTCTTGATCAAGCCGCCCGTGCCCGAGACCACTCCGCCCAGTGCGACGTTCTGGTTGCTGGCCAGGCTCAGCTGCGCACCAGCATCCAGATCGATGGCGTTGGCCAGATTCAATGCCACCGAACTATCGAGGGTGGCGTTTGCGCCCACTCCCAACATGCCAGTGCCCAGCGCGCCGGCGTTGCCCAGCATCAGGCCACCACCGTTGAGCACCAGCCCGCCACCGAAGGTATTGGCACCGTTGAGGGTAAGCGTGGTGGCACCGTTCTTGACCAGGCCGCCGGCTCCGGAAACCACCCCGCCAAGCGTGACCGCCTGCGCGCCCGGCAACGACAGCGAGGCCCCCGTCCCAAGCGCCACATTGTTGGTCAGGTTCAGTGCCGTGCTGCCATCGAGCGATGCATTGCCACCCACGCTCAACGCGCCCGTGCCGAGTGCACCGCTGTTGCCCAGCAGCAGGCTGCCGGCATTGAGGTTCAGGCCGCCGCTGAACGCATTGGTGCCGTTCAAGGTCAGCAGCGAGGCGCCGTTCTTGGTCAGGCTGCCGCTGCCGGTGATGTTGCCGCCCAGGGTCAGGTTCTGGCTGCCCGGCAGGGTCAGCACCGCGCCAAGGTTGATGGCATTGCCCAGATTCAGTGCTGCGGTTGCGTCGAGCGAGCCATTGCCGCTGACCGTCAACGCGCCGGTACCGAGTGCACTGCCGTTGCCCAGCAGCAGGCCACCGGCCGCCAGGTTCAGGCCACCACTGAAGGTATTGGCGCCGCTGAGCGTCTGCGTGCCCGTTCCCTGCTTGACCAGGCCACCGGTACCGCCGATCACGCCGCCGAAGGTCTGGTTGGTGGCGTCGCCAAAGGTGAGCGTGCTGCCGCCCAGCGTCACAGTGCTGCCGGCGATGCCGGACAGCGCGCCGATGGTCTGGTTGCCGCCGAGCGAGATGTCCAGCTCCGTCCCTGCATTGACCAGATTCACTGCACCGGTGGCTGCGAGACTGCCGCCACTGGCCAGCGCGACCTTGCCTGCGTTGATCGCCAATCCACCGGTGAACGCATTGGCGCCGCCCAGCGTCAACGTAGCAGCGCCGTTCTTGACCAGGCCGCCGGTGCCGCTGATGACGCCGCCCAGGGTCAGCGCATTGCTGCCCAGCACGCTGAGCGAGCCGCCGGCCCCCAGGTTGATGCCATTGCCCACGCTCAGTGTTGTACTGGCATCAAGCGTTGCCACACCACCGACACTCAGTGCACCGGTTCCGAGCGCACCGCCGTTGCCGAGGACCAGCCCACCAGCCGTGAGCGACAGTCCTCCACCAAACGTGTTGGCGTTGTTGAGGGTCAGGGTGGCCGCACCGTTCTTGACCAGGCTGCCGGTACCACCGACGACGCCGTTGAAGGTCAACGCCTGGTTCCCGGACAGATTGAGGATGCCGCCCGCGCCCAGATTGACCGCGTTGGCGAGAGCAAGTGCCCCGCCGGTGCCATCGAGAGACACGTTGCCGCCGACACCGAGTGCGCCGGTGCCCAGCGCGCCCGCATTGCCCAGCAGCAGGCCGCCGCCGTTGAGCGCGACGCCACCGGTGAAGGTATTGGCACCAGACAGGGTCTGGGTACCCGTACCGACCTTGACGAGCGCGCCACCGACACCTCCGATGACGCCGGAGAAGCTGGTGCTGGTGTTCAGGCCACCCAGGGTGAGGCTGCGCGCGCCGAGGTTGAGCGCACCGGATCCGGCAAGCGAACCGATGGTCTGGCTGGCTGCAACCGAGAGATCGAGGTTGGTACCTGCGCCCAGCGAGATCGCACTTGTCGGCGACAGGCTGCCACCGACGCCCAATGCCAGCGCACCACCGGTGACCGCGAAGGAGCCTGTAAGCAGGTTGGCACCATTCAAGGTGAGGGTACCCGGACCCGCCTTGATTAGGTTGCCGGCGCCCGAGATCGAACCGTTCAAAGACAACGCGTTGCTGCCCAGCAGGTTCAGCGAGCCCGCGCCATTGATCACCAGATTGTTGCCAAGGGTGAAGCCCGCCGTCGTATCCAGCGAAGCGCTGCCACCGACGGTCAGGTTGCCGCTGCCGAGTGCACCGGCATTGCCCAGCACCAGGCCACCGGCATTGAGGTTGACGCCACCTGAGAACAGGTTCGCGCCGCCCAGGGTGACAATGCCGGTGTTGTTGACCGTCAGCCCGCCAGTGCCTGAAAGCACGCCACCCAGACCAAACGCATTGGTCCCGGCCAGGGACAGATTGCCACCGAGGCTGAAAGCGTTGGCCAGATTCAGGCCCGCTGTGGAGGACGCAATGGCACCGCCGTTGGCCGTGAACAACCCTGTGCCAAAGGAGTCGGTGTCGTTGAAATTGACCAGGCCATCATTGAGCGTCGTCTGCCCGGTTCCGCCCCATGCGCCCTGCAGGTTCCAGGTGCCGCTGTTGACGGTGAGCTTCTGGAAGTTGAGGTACCGGTTCCAGCCCAGCGTGGTCACTGCACCGCCAGTGCCCGCGCCTGGGCCGGCTGCGCTGTTCTGCAGCACCAGCGTGTTGTTGGCGGCGCCGCTGCCCGTACCGGCGTCGACCGTTCCCGCAGCCGCAACCTTCACCCCGGTAACACCGGTAATCACGCCGGCAAGGGCGCTGCCGCCGCCTGCCACAACGCTGGAACCCGACACTGCGGTAAAGGTATTGCCGCCAGTTGAATCACCCAGGTGAACGCTGCCACTGACCGCCCCCGCATTGAGGAACGTATTACCGCCAGAAGCACCCAGGCCGGTGCGTCCGTCGATGGTGCCTGTGTTGGTCACGTTGGCTGCCGCGCCACCATAGGTCACCACCGTGGTCGCGTCGGAAACGCTGCCTGCGCCGATCAACGACGTACTGATCAGGCCGGCATTGTTGATTGTGGTAGTGCCGTTGACATTCTGTGCCACCAGCGCCTGCCCCCCGAAACCCAGCAGCGTTGCGATGTTGACGACACCCTTGATCTGTCCGCCGGAATTGTTGTTGACGACGATCGCGCTGTTGTTGGCAGAACCGTTGCCGATGACCAGTCCGGGCGACGCGAGGATGAGCGAGCTCGGATCGATCGTGCCACTGTTGTTGACCGTCACGTTGTCGCCGCTCAACGTCGCCGCATTGCCACCACCGATAACCGGAGGCGTGCGCAGCGTGGCCCCTGCCAGCACGTTCACCGTGATGCCGGAATTAGCGTTGATGTAGTTGCTGACCGAGCCAGGGTCGCACGTGACCGTTGAGCCCACCGTATTGCACGCCGCGAACGCCGAACCACTGGCCAGCGTGGCCGCCAGCGCGACCGCCAGCTGGTGCGCCCTCAATCGCGGCACCCGCCCTGCGCAGACCGCGCTTCCGCCGGGATTCTGGGCGACCTCCGAAGCAACCTGCATTACGCCGAGGGCACGATTGAAAACCAGACGATAAATGCGGTTCATCGGTAAATCTCCATGAAAAGACCAGATGGCACTGCAGGCAGGTTTTTTGAAGACAATGCGGCCCACCCCAGCTCCCGACACGGGAACAAGGCCTGGCTTCATTAACTTCTGAAAATCTTCACATCTTCACGCGACCGCACCTGAAACAGGCAGGCCAACGTGTCCGCCAAGGCGAAAACTCCCCGATTTCGCATGACGAATGGCGGCACTGTGCGACCGATGGCGCCAGCGGCATGTGAATCACACGCATTATTTTCATGACGCACGTCAAATAAAATGCGTGAAGAAAATCATCTTGCCGAAAATGCATATACCTGCTGCAGGCGGAGATTCCCTTCTCCGCCCAACCAAATGCACTCAGCTGCTCGAGAGTTTCATCAGCACCAGGCCGGAGACGATCAACAGTGCCGCGCCGATCCGCATCGGGCTGACCTGCTCGCCGAGGAAGACGATACCGACCACGAACGCGCCAACCGCCCCGATGCCGGTCCAGATCGTATAAGCGGTACCCAGCGGCAAGCTGCGCATCGCCACCGCAAGCAGCCAGAAGCTGGCGATCATGCCGATGATGGTGACCACGGTGGGCGTGAGTTTGGTGAAGCCTTCGGACTGCTTCATGGACACGGCCCAGACGATTTCCAGCAGGCCGGCGAACAACAGATAGATCCAGGCCATGACAGCCCTCCTCTTGGTAGGGCCAGGCCGTCCTGGTCATTGATTCCCGATGTGGGGGAGGTCGTTCCTCCTGGCCGGCATTCTAGCAACGACGGTTGGCCCGGGCCGTTGCCGGCGGGCACGGGTTACAACCGATTCAGCGCGTGAAGCTGGCGTCGGCGTGCATGCCTGGGCTAGAATACGCCTCTGCCATCGGCCAACCGATGTGCAGTCCGGCTGTGGTCTCCGGCGCGACGCGCGCTGCTTCCCCTGATCCGCGAACTGGCCGCCTTCTGGGCGGCCAACGTCTCTATGGTGGCCCCGTCGGCCCCTCGCGACGCTAGGTCGAAAATCCCGCCAGGGCCGGAAGGCAGCAACGGTATCGATCGACGCGGGCGCCGAGGTCAGCCGGCGGGGCCACCGCCTTTTCGGGCGCTGCCCCACTTCTGGTAGCTGCCAATCTTGGTTGGCGCTTTTCGCCGGGCATGGCCCGGCGCTACCGATGCCCTCAACCCTGCCCGGCGCTACCGCGCCTCAGGCGTGCCCTGGTGGAACACCACCCGCCATTCCTGCGCATGCCTTCGCCACAGCGAACTGCGCAACACCCAGCCCTGGGCCTGGCCATCAACGTGGTAGCGGCTGCGGTAGCGCACCTGTGCCAGGCCATCGGACAGCAGCCACACGGCATAGTCGCCCGATTCAATTTCAACCTCCGCCCGCTCCAGCGGAATCTCCTGCAGCGCAGCGGCACGCCCATAGCAGCGGCCGGAACTGCCGATCTCGCTGAAATCCTCGTCCAGAAGTGCCGCCAGACGCTCGCGGTCACCGCGCACCTGCGGCTCGTGCAGCGCACGCTCCAGCGCTTCCAGTTCGGCGGCCAGCGCCGCATCGGCGGGCCGGCCGGCGCCGCTCACGGTGGGTCCTGGGCCAGGACGTGCGGTGCGGTCGGATTGGCCAGCGGCACGCACTGCCCTGGCTGGGCCACGCGGTGTCCACGCGCGGCCAGCGCCTGACCGTCGGCCTCGCTGGCGTAGTGATAGAGCATCATCCGCGCCTGCAGCTCAGCGCTGTACTCGCGCTCCAGGTCTTCCACGCCGGTATGCGACGGGTTGCCGTGCAGGCCGCAGTCATGCGCGATCAGCTCGTTGTCACCGGCATAGCGCGCCAGCATCTCCGGAATCGGCCGGGTATCGCCGCTCCAAGCCAGCGCACCCTGCAGGCGCAGGCCATAGGCGGTCTCGGGCCAGTGGTGGCGTACCGGGAACACTTCCAGGCGCACGCCCTCGTGCCAAAACGCCTCGCCCACCACGATCAGCTGGAACGCGTCCCAGAAGTTGGCACCGCCCTCGGCCAGCACGTTCGGGTAATCGCCGATGCGCTTGTGCAGCAGAGGCACCACCGGCGCCGGCACGTACAGGCGCACCTTGCCGCGTCGCTGCCCGCTGAAGAAGGTGTCGACGAACAGCCGTTCGAAGCCGGCCACGTGATCCAGGTGCACATGGGTGACGAACAGCGCCTGCGGCATGTGCCCGTAGTGCGCCTTGAACGCGGTCAATCCCTCGCCACCGCAATCGATGGTCAGCCACGGCCGGCCATCGCGCTCGATCACCGACATCGGCGACCCCAGCTCAACCGCCGACGCATTGCCGACGCCAAGGAAACGCAACGACCAGTCCATCAGGTGCCCCGGTTCCAGGCCATGTCATAGGCGCGGCGCAGCCGCACGTAGTCCTTCTGCACGTCTTCCACGCTACGCTCGCCGCGCAGCTTGATCAGCGAGCGCAGCAGGCGCTTCAGGTTACGCTCGCGCCAGGCGGTGGCCGGAATGCGGATCACCCCACGGTCGAAGTCGATCAACCAGCCATGGCCATTGCCATCGAACAGGATGTTGTGCGCGTTGAGGTCGGCATGATCCAGCCCGGCCCGGTGGAAGCGGGCGATCAACCGCCCCGTCTCTTCCCACGGCGCACCACGGCCGGCGACCAGCGCGCGGTCGGCCAGCGAACGCACGCCCTCGATCCGCTCCATCAGGATCGCCGCCCGGTAGCGCAGGCCCTCGCGCATGTAGAACGCCGCCAGGGGCCGGGGTACCGGCAGCTTCTTCTCGCGCAGTGCGCGCATCAGCCGGAATTCGGCGAAGCTGCGGGTCCGGTCTGCGCCGCGCCAGAGGTACTGGTCATGGCTGATTTTCGCCGCCAAGCCGCCGCGCAGGTAGTGGCGCAGGACGCTGGCACCGAACGGCGCATCGATGAACCAGGCGCTGCCACGGCCACCCTCGCCCACCGGCCGGGCCTTGCTGCCCCAGTGCTGGGGCGAGAACAGGTCGGCCTCGGCTTGCCGCAGCCGCTCGCGGTCGAACAGAATGGCCCCGATGCCGCGACCCTCGCGGCATGGCGTCAGCGCTTCATTGGCGTCGAATGCGACCATTTCTTTGAGTCTAACAACACATGGCATCAGCGTCCTCCTCATTGTGCCTCCTGCGCCTGTCCGCACTCGGCGATGTCACCCACGTGGTGCCCTTGGTGCGCACGCTGCAGGCGGCGCGACCGGACACGCCGATCCACTGGATCATCGACAAGGCCGGCCACAAGCTGCTGGACGGCCTGCCCGGCGTGACCTTCCATGCCTACGACAAGAAGAGCGGCATGGCCGGGGTCAAGGAACTGCGCAAGCAGCTGCCACCGGGGCGTTTCGAGGCCCTGCTGCAGATGCAGGTCGCGTTCCGCGCCAACCTGCTGTCGGCGTTCATTCCGGCCGAACGCCGCATCGGCTATGACCGCAGCCGCTCCAAGGACCTGCATGGTCTCTTCATCAACGAACGCATTCCCGACCGCCCCGGCATCCACGTGCTCGACGCCATCGGCAGCTTCTGCGAGCCGATGGGCCTGCGCCAGACCGAGGTCAGCTGGGACCTGGCCGTGCCGCCGGCGGCCCATGAGTGGGCCGCCGCGCAGTGGCAGGACGATGGCCGTCCGGTGCTGATGATCTCGCCGTGCTCCAGCCACGTGCGCCGCAACTGGTACGCCGACCGCTATGCCGCCGTCGCCAACCACGCCGCACAGCGCGGCTGGCAGGTGGTGCTGTGTGGTGGCCGCAGCGAACTGGAGCGCAGCATGGCCGACGCGATCCTGGCGCAGCTGGAAACCCCGGCGCTGGACCTGGTCGGCAAGGACACGCTCAAGCAGCTGCCTGCCCTGCTTGCCCGCGCCAACCTGGTGATGACCCCGGATTCGGGCCCGATGCACATCGCCAACGCGATGGGCGCCAAGGTACTGGGCCTGCATGCGGCCAGCAACCCGAACCGCAGCGGCCCGTATTCCGACCGCCGCTACTGCGTGGACCGCTACGACGATGCCGCGCGCAAGTACCTAGCCAAGCAGGCCTCGGATCTGAAGTGGGGCACCAAGATCGAGTTCGACGATGTGATGGAACTGATCACCGTGGAAGACGGTATCGCTGCGTTCGAGCGCTACGTCGCCGACCACCTGGGGTGAGCGGCAGGCTGCCCCGGATTACGCGCGCTGCGCGTAATCCTGGTACGACTTCTCTTCGACGTAGGCCGAACCCAGCGCCAGGTTGATCGCCTTCTTGATGCGCGCGCGCTCGTCGTTGCGAAGGTAGACGCTGCGCGCCAGATCAATGAAGCCCTGGTCGAACGCCTGCGCCTTCTCCTTCAGGCGGATGTCGTCCTCGATGTCCCACAGCTGCTCGTTGACCGTCTTCAGCTCGGCCCGCAGCCGGGCGATGTCCTTCACCGCCGCCGGGTGCGCCATCCAGGTCTGCTCCAGCGCCGACAGCTCCTTGCGCACGTTGGCCAGCTTGCCTTCGTCGCTGATGCGCTCGGACTTGATCTGCAGGATCGATATCTTGTCCAGCAACTCGCCGAAAGAAACAGGAACAAGGATTTCAGCGGTCATGGGGGCACGCTCCAACAGGTGATGCGCACATGGTAACCCGCGCGGCGCGGACGCTTCGCCTCTTCGTTGCATGGGTCCTCCAGGCAGGACTGGGGGAGAACGCCCTGTCCATCCGTTAGTGATCGGGAGAGACGGCCTGCGTGCCGGACTCTCCCGGCCCGACCCTGACGGACTGGAGCGCGGCACACCCTGCGCTCACGCCGTAACGCGTTGATATCACGCGATATCAGCACGTTCATGCAGCGGGGTAGCGGCGGGACCGCACTTCACCCCTCTGCCGTGGAACTTCGCATGCACCCATTTCCCGCCCTGCCCGCCCACCGCAAAGCCATCCTCGGCAGCGCCCTTCTTGCAGCGCTCCTCGGCATGGCGGCCGCGCCCGCAGCCCGTGCCAGTGCCTTCCATGTGAATGGAGACACGCTTTACTACACCGGCAATGTGCTGGCGACCGACCCCGGTACGCTGGAGGCCTATGTCCTTGCCGCCAAGGCACGCGGCACGCCACTGCGCCAGGTGGTGTTCCGCAACTCACCCGGTGGCGCCGCCTCCGGTGGCGTGGGAATGGGCGCCATCATCCGCCAGCACGGGCTGGATACCGTGTTGGACGGCGGTTGCTACTCGGCATGCGCGGATGCTTTCGTCGCAGGCGTGAACCGGAAGGTGACGCAGTTCGGCCTGCTGCCAGCACATGGCAACTACACCCAGACCGTGCTGGGGATCCATGGTGAATCCGGCCCCAATGGACCCACGCCCTATCCGGGGCAGGACAAGTACATCAAGTATTACCGGGACATGTTCGGCCCCACCGATTTCGCAGTCATCGAAGCACGCATCATCCAGGCCCACTACGAACTGACCCAGCAATCGGGCTTCCTGCGCTATTTCGACCCCACCACCGTGGCCGTGGCCACGCGCTTCTGCCCGACCCGTGACCAGAGCGCTGCAGGCAACTGCACTGAATATCCAGGTGTCACGATGTACAGCGATCGCGTGGTGACCGAGGCCGGCTACGTGATGCCGGGCGATGTCCTCTCCGTCGAGAAGGAGGTGAGTGGGGATCTCAATCCGCATCTGGCGGTTCGCGGTCGCTACACCAACGCGGTCGCCAACCTGCGCTACTTCCAGCAGTCGGCGTCGGACATCCGGCTGGACGATGCCTTCGGGGTCATCCGCATCGGCAAGGGCGGCGTCTGGTCATTGGATACTCCTTCCGCTGCCCAGTACGTGGTCGTGGACGGTGGCACCCTGCGGCTGCAGCAGAATGGCTGGATACATCACGCCGAAGCCATCGGTGCCCGTAATGGTGGCCGGATCGAACTACAGGGCGGCGCGCTGCGCAACCTGACCCTGGTCGAACGTGGCGGTGTACTTGCCGGCCACGGCTCGTTGAATGCCACGATCGACATCAACGAAGGCGGCACGCTGGCACCGTCCGGCATCGTCATGCGCCCCTACTCGCTGGAAGCGCTGGCACCAGGCGGCGACGACGTCTTCACCAGCGAACGCTTCCGGATCGGAAAGGGCCGCTACATCAACCTCAATGACGGTGCGAACCTGGCCTTCCAGGTCGACAGCCAGCGCACCGCACCGTCACTGACGCTGGAAGAGGCACGTTACTTCCTGGTCGAGGAGGACAGGCGATCGAGCGACTACAACCTGATCGGAAACATCAACCGCGCAGTACTGGGCATTGCGCCCACTGCCAGGCTGACGCTGGACGTGAAACAGGCATTCTTCCCTGCAGGGCAGGAGAACCATCTGGTGGGAACCCAGGTGGATTCCGCCGCCCTGCAATTGCCTGTCGCCCCCTGCAGCCCATCCAATGGCGAGTACGCAGGCCTGTGGTGCCGAACGGCTACGCCCGCCACCCTGACCCGCCCGGCTCCGGTATCGGACTTCATCGAAGGACGCTTCCAGTACGTTGAACGCAGTGGCGAAGCGGGGAGCGCGGTTGATCTCACGGCGCCGGGCGCCGTGTTCCGTCCCCGCCACAACTCGCTGCTCAGCTTCACTGTCAACCAGACCGGCAGCGGCCTGTGGCTGACGGCCAATCCTTCCTTCGATGACACCGGCCTGTTCGCCAATGCTCGATCCGGTGATGGGTTGGGCGTTGCTCTGCAACAGGCAGCGGCACAGCGCACGGCATCGATGAGTGGCCTGCTGGGCGCTCTGCAGTTCGCCGACCGCGACGTCATCGCGCGCCAGGCGGGGGCGCTGCGCGGCGATGCGCATGCCAGCCTGCGCCTGGCCGACAACGCACTGGTCGGCAGCATCGGCAACGTGGTGCAGCAGCATCAGGCCGCATCGCGCAGCGGTGGCGATGCCGATGGCCTGGCGGCACAGGCTGCACAGGCGGCGTCGGTGCAATCGGCGATGACCGGCAATCGGCTGTTCAACCAACTGGCGATGCATCTGGTCGCACCATCGGATGCAGGCAACGATACGGACGATACGGGCCGCAACCGTGGTCTCTGGGCGCGGGGTTTCGCCAGCCATGGCCGTATCGAGGGTGACGGCGGTGTCGCCGGCCTGAGCCACACCATCGGTGGCATTGCGCTCGGTGCCGATACCCGCCTCGCAGACGACCGCGTAACACTGGGCGTAAGCCTTGCCGCGGCCGACATGTCGACAAAATCCAGCGGTGGCGCAGGCTTCACTGGCGATGTCCGTGCACTGGATATTGGCGGCTACGTGGATGCGCTCTACTCGCGCGGCTACCTGTCCGCCGCCGTCCGCTACACCGATCTTCGCCACGACACCCGCCGCAGCATCGATGGCATCGACGGCCTGCAGGCCCCCCTGCGCGCGAAATACAACAACGATGCGATCACCGCACGCGTGGAGCACGCGCTCTCCTTCACCACGGGCAAGGGTCTGGTGATCCAGCCGCTGCTGCCAGTGATCGACTACACCCGCACCTCAGCCACGCGCTTCAACGAGGGCCAGGACGCGGCCGCACTGGTCGGCCGCAGTGGCAGCCTGGAGAGCATCCGCGTCGGTGCCGGCCTGCAGTTGTTCAAGACGTTCGAAGGCAACAGCGGCGAGCGCATCACCCCGCGTGCCCGCGTGGTCTGGCAGAAGGAACTGGGCGATACCCAGGCCCGCTACAGCACCGCCTTTGCTGCCGCCCCGGACCTGTTGTTCGGCAGCAGCAGCCAGGTGGTGGGCGAACAGGTGCTGGCCTGGAACCTGGGCGTGACCAGTCGTGCCAGCGAGCGGCTGTCGATCATGGTCGACTACGTGGGCGAGCGTCGTGACGGGCAGTCCCAGAACGGCGTACAGCTGGGGCTGGGCTACAGGTTCTGAGCAGAAGGCATCAATGCCCCATCCACCACGCACGGAACCCTCTGGAGCAACAAGCCCCTCTGTTGAGGGGCTGCCCCGACAGGGGCGGGGAGAGGCAGGCAAAGGGAGGGGCCCACAGGTTGCGCAGCAACGTGTGGGGCGACGCGCAGAGCGCGTCGCGTCCCGCGCCAGATATAGAAAAAGGGCTGCCTTTCGGCAGCCCTCTTCTGTTCCTGCAGAGACAAGGAAGTCATCAATGCCCCATCGACCACGCACGGAACCATCTGGAGCAACAAGCCTCTCTGTTGAGGGGCTGCCCCGACAGGGCGGGGAGAGGCAGGCAAAGGGAGGGGCCCACAGGTTGCGCAGCAACGTGTGGGGCGGCGCGCAAAGCGCGGCGCGTCCCGCGCCAGATATAGAAAAAGGGCTGCCTTTCGGCAGCCCTCTTCTGTTCCTGCAGAGACAAGGAAGTCATCAATGCCCCATCGACCACGCACGGAACCATCTGGAGCAACAAGCCCCTCTGTTGAGGGGCTGCCCCGACAGGGGCGGGGAGAGGCCGGCAAAGGGAGGGGCCCGCAGGTTGCGCAGCAACATGTGGGGCGACGCGCAGAGCGCGTTGCGTCCCGCGCCAGATATAGAAAAAGGGCTGCCTTTCGGCAGCCCTCTTCTGTTCCTGCAGAGACAAGGAAGTCATCAATGCCCCATCGACCACGCACGGAACCATCTGGAGCAACAAGCCCCTCTGTTGAGGGGCTGCCCCGACAGGGGCGGGGAGAGGCCGGCAAAGGGAGGGGCCCACAGGTTGCGCAGCAACGTGTGGGGCGGCGCGCAGAGCGCGTCGCGTCCCGCGCCAGATATAGAAAAAGGGCTGCCTTTCGGCAGCCCTTTTTCTATATCTGGCGGAGAGGGGGGGATTCGAACCCCCGAGGCGCTATAAACGCCTGCCTGATTTCGAGTCAGGTACATTCAACCACTCTGCCACCTCTCCGGGTGGTCCCCGGCGGACCGGGGACGCGCATCATACGAGGAAGTGAGGCCGACGACAAGTCATTGCGGCCAACCCGATGAAAATTTCGCGGGCGCATGCCTTGCCGGATCCCGGCCGCCACCCGATGATGCCTGTCTTCCCCCGCAATACCGCGCCCGTTGCCCACCATGATCGAATTCGGACATCTCACCCATCCCGGCATGCGCCGCGAGCTCAACGAGGACACCTACTACGGTGACAGCGAGCTCGGCCTTTGGCTGGTGGCCGATGGCATGGGCGGGCACGCCTGCGGCGAGGTCGCCAGCGCGCTGGCGCGCGAAACCATCGTGCGCGAGATCCGCCGTGGGGCACCGCTGGCGCAGGCCATCCGTACAGCCGATGAAGAAATCATCCGCGCCTCGCGCCGCCGCAACGACACCCTGCCGATGGGCACCACCGTGGTCGCCGCACGCGTGCACGGCAACCGCTATGAAGTAGCGTGGGTCGGCGACAGCCGTGCCTACCTGTGGCGCGACGGCCAGCTGGCCCAGCTCAGCCAGGACCACAGCGTGGTGCAGGAACTGGTCGCCCAGGGCAACCTGACGGCCGAACAGGCACGCGCGCATCCGCATCGCAACGTGGTCACCCAGGCACTGGGCGTGACCGATCCGGCGCATCTGAACGTGGCCACCACCAGCGGCGAACTGCGCCCGGGCATGCAGCTGCTGCTGTGCAGTGACGGCCTGACCGAGGAAGTGGACGACCGCGGCATCGCGCGCACCCTCGCCTTCGACGACGCCAGCGCGCAGGAATGCGTGGATACGCTGGTCGCGGCCGCGCTCGATGGCGGTGGCCGCGACAACATCAGCGTGATCCTGGTGCGCTGCCACTAACCGGTAGATCCACGCCATGCGTGGATGCGACGCTGCCGGCCAGCGGCCGGCACTACCCCACCCCAGGCATTACGCGCTGGCAGGCTCTTCCACCTTCGGGCCATCCCACAGCGCGTGGCCGGCCTTCTTGCGCAGCCGTTCCAGGCGTGCGGTGTGCGCTTCCAGTTCCGACGGCGTAGCCACCACGCGCGGGCGCGGCAGCAGCTTGCTGGTATCGAAAGCCTGCAATGCCGCACCGGCAGCGCCTGCCTCGTCATCGCCCAACCCGAAACCGATCTCTTCCTGGCCCGAGGTCAGGGCGATGTAGACGTCGCCCAGGATCTGGGCATCGAGCAGGCCGCCGTGCAGTGCGCGGTGCGAATTGTCCACGCCCAGCCGCCTGCACAGCGCATCCAGCGAGTTGCGCTGGCCCGGGAAGCGCTCGCGCGCCATCACCAGGGTATCGATCACCGTGCAGCGGTCGGTGATCTTCCCGTACTGCGGCCCCAGCAACGAAAGCTCATTGTCGAGGAAGCCCAAGTCGAACGCCGCGTTGTGAATGATCAGTTCGGCGCCATCGATGAACGCCAGGAACTCGTCGGCGATCTGCGCGAAGTCCGGCTTGTCATCGAGGAACTCCAGGGTCAGGCCGGTGACTTCCTGCGCGCCCTGTTCAAACTCGCAGTCCGGCTTGATGTACTGGTGGTAGTTGTTGCCGGTCGGTCGGCGCTTGAACAGCTCCACGCAGCCGATTTCGACGATGCGGTTGCCCTTCTTCCACTCCAGGCCGGTGGTTTCGGTATCAAGGATGATCTGACGCATGGGCTCAGTTTACCGGGCTGGAGTCGCGGATCTGGATCGCCGCGTTGCGGGCCAGGGTATCGACCCGCTCGTTGTCCGGGTCGCCGGAGTGGCCCTTCACCCAGCGCCAGTCGATCTGGTGGCGCAGCGTGGCCGCGTGCAGGCGCTCCCACAGCTCGCGGTTCTTCACCGGATCGCCGCCGGCGGTCTTCCAGTTCTTGCGGATCCAGCCGGGCATCCACTGGGTCAGGCCCTGCCGCACGTACTGCGAATCGGTGTAGAGCACGATGTCGCACGGCTCGGTCAGCGTTTCCAGGCCGGAAATGGCCGCCATCAGCTCCATCCGGTTGTTGGTGGTGTGTGCTTCGCCACCGCTGAGCTCTCGCTCATGGCCCTTGTAGCGCAGCAACGCGGCCCAGCCGCCCGGACCGGGATTGCCGAGACAGGATCCGTCGGTATGGATTTCAATGGTTTTCAATACAACTCCAGAATCAGGTAGCAACAGTGCCGTGCCAGCGCACCGGCAGCGGTTTCGGCCCAGGCAGGGCCAGCGTGCGTTTTTCGGCATGGAACAGGCAGGCCGCGCGCAGCGGCGCCCAGCCGCCGGGACGACGGCTGCCGCCGCCCTGCCAGAGCGGGCCGAGGTAGCGCATATCCTCGCACTCCAGGCCATGGCGGCCGAGCAGCAGACGGATCCGCTGCGGCGTGCGCACCACCAGCCCATGCTGGCGCCAGCGCGTGCGGTACGGGCTGAACGGATTGAGGCTGCTCAGCCACAGGTGGCCGCCCGGCATCAACACGCGTTCGCACTCATCCAGCAGCTGGTCGGCATCGGCGGCGACCACATGCTGCAGGACGATGGCGTTGACGCTCTCATTGGCCAGCGGCAATGGCAGGGCGCAACGGGTATCGCCGGCATAGCCCTGCCCCTGCCGGAACAGGCGCAGCCCGCGTCCGCCCAGCTGCGCATCGTCCAGCCAGGCCGCACTTGGTGCGATCCACAGCCACGGCTGCGTCGGCAGCACCGACAGCTGCGGCAGCAGCAACTGCCGCTCCAGCACGCGCAATGCCACCGCCGGTTCGCTGTCGAACCACGGGGCCTGGCTCGCTTGACGGGTGCTCTGCAGCGCGGGCATGGTCCAATTCTATGCGACTGACTGCCCTGACCGCATTTGCGGACAACTACATCTGGATGCTGATCGACGACGATGGTGCGGCCGTGGTCGTCGATCCCGGCGACGCCGCGCCGGTGCTCGCGCTGGCCGACCAGGGCGTGCGCGTGGACAGCATCCTGCTCACCCACCACCACGATGACCACATTGGCGGCGTGCCCGCACTGCAGGCGCGTTTTCCCGGCGTGCGGGTGATCGCGCCGGTCGAGGAGCGCATCCCGACGGCGACCGAACGGGTGGGCGAAGGTGAACGCGTTCAGGCACTGGGCCGGATGTTCCACGTACTATCCGTGCCCGGGCATACCCGCAGCCACATCGCGTTTCACACTGCTGAACACCTTTTCAGCGGAGATTCGTTGTTCAGCCTGGGCTGTGGGCGCCTGTTCGAAGGTACGCCGTCCCAGCTGCTGGCATCGATGCTGAAGCTGGGTGCCCTGCCCGCGCAACTGCTGCTGTGTTGCGCTCATGAGTACACCGTGTCAAATGCCGTCTTCGCGCGGCATGTCGACCCCGCCAACGCTGCCCTGTGGCAGCGCCAAGAGGAGGCTTTGGCCATGCGCCGCGATGACCGTTCCACCCTGCCGGTAACCCTGGCCAACGAATTCGACTGCAATCCCTTCCTGCGTGTGCACACGGCGCCGATCCGTGCGTCGGTGTCGGCACACCTGGGCCGTCACGTCGTTGACGACGTCGACGTGATGGCCGGTCTCCGGCATTGGAAAGACGGCTTCCGCGCATGATGCGCCGAAGTCTGCCGCTGGCCCTGGGGCTTGTCCTGGGGTTGGCCGGAACCGCGGGCGCGCAGTCGCTGGGCGCCGGCATCAGCCAGAACCTGACCGCCGCTGCGGCGCTGCCGCTGGATCCGTCCGCGCTGCCTGCGCCCTCGGTGCGCAACGGCCAGGAGATCTTCACCAGTTTCCGCGACGGCCTGGCCGAGCCCAGCTGCGATGCCGAGGCCACCAGCCCGCGCTGGCAGAAGCAGTTCGCCCACGCGCCTTCCCGCCTGGCCAACCAGGATGACGACGCACTGGTGCTGTTCGGTTACGTGGTTGAAGAACTGCGCAAGGCCAACCTACCGACCGAATTCGCCCTGATTCCCTTCGTGGAAAGCGGCTACCGGCCCAATGCGCGCAACGGCAGCGGCCCGACCGGCCTGTGGCAGTTCATCGCCACCACCGCACGCAACCATCGCGTGCCGATGGCCAACGGCTATGACGGCCGCCTCTCAGCGGTCGATTCGACCCAGGCCGCGGTGCGTTACCTCAAGACCCTGCACGGCATGTTCGGCGGCGACTGGCGCCTGGCCACCATGGCCTACAACGCCGGCGAGTACCGCGTGCTGCAGTCGCTGCGCAAAGCGGGCATGAATGCGCAGAACGCCAAGCCATCGGCGCTGCCCGGCCTGTCGCCGGTCACCTATGCCTACGTCGAGAAGCTGCATGCCCTGGCCTGCGTGCTGGAAGACGTGGAAGACCAGCCCCGCGTGATGGCTTCGCTGGACCGCACCGTCCCGGTGCTGAAGGACCACACCCTGCCGGCCGGCACCAGCGTGCAGCAGTGGGCCTCACAGCGTGCCCTGGATCCGGCCAGGATCGCCCGCCTCAATCCCGCCCTGGCAGGCGGTGGCCGCGCCTCCGGCACCACCCGCGTGCTGGCGCCGGTCTCGGCCGCCAATGCGACAGTGGCAGAGACTGCCACCGCGCTGGTCGCCAGCGCCGTGCCGGTCGCCGCAGCCGCGCCGACACCGCAGGTGGCCAAGACCGTCGCGGCCATCGCCGACCGTCCGCGCAGCCGTCGCCACACCGTGCGGAATGGCGAGTCGGCCTGGACCATCGCCCGCCGCTACGGCATGCCGGTCAAGGCCCTGCTGTCGCTGAATGGCCTGAGCGGCAGCAGCGTGCTGAAGCCGGGCGCGGTACTGCGCGTCGAAGACTGACGGCCCCAACACCGCGGTATCTGCTCTCTGTAGAGTCGAGCCATGCTCGACTTCCGCTCGCGGGATGGTCGGCGCAAAAAGCAGTCGAGCATGGCTCGACTCTACATAGCCGCAAGCACAAAAAAAGGCCCGGCATTGCCGGGCCCTCTTCGATCCTGCTCGCCGCGAGGCTTACAGGTTCGCTTCGGTGGTCTGGATCACGAACTTCTTGCGCATCGCCTCGATGTAGGCCTTGGCTGCGGCCATGCCGTCGATCTGGCTCAGCTGGTCCTTCAGCTGCTTCTGCTGCTCGGCGGTCACTTCCTTGATGTCGCCCGGATTGACCTTGTTCACTGCGAACAGCAGCGCGTGGCCGTTGACGTCAACCTTGCCGTAGCTCGGCTTGCCTTCGGCCGGGACCGGTGCGCTGAAGATCGCGCGATTGATTTCCGGGGTCGGCACCGGCTGGCTGCGCGGCAGGCCCGGCATCGGGCTCAGCTGCAGCTTCTCGCTGGCGGCCAGCGACTGCAGTGTGGCGCCCGCCTTCAGCTTGGCCAGCACGGCGTCGGCCGCCTTGTCGCTGGCCTGGCGCTGGCGGTCGGCGCGGATCGCGGCGATTACCTGCTCGCGGGCCTTGTCCAGTGGCATCGCTTGTTCCGGGGTGTGTGCAGCCACGCGGATAACCACACTGTGGTTGGTGGCGCCACCCAGAGCGATCGGGTCGCTGGCGGTGCCGTCCTGCACCAGCACGTCGGAGAACGCGGCACGCAGCACGGCCGGATCGGTGGCAATACCGCTGGCGGTGGCACGGGTGATCGGGCCCAGAGTCTGCAGCGGCAGGTTCACTTCCTTGGCCGCAGCGGCCAGATCGCTCGGGCTCTTGTTGATGGCGTCGACCAGGCGACCAGCCAGCTCGTTGAAGCCGCGCTCGCCGTCGGCCTTCAGCTGCTCTGCGGCGAGCGTGTCACGCACTTCCTCGAACGACTTGCCTTCGCCACCGCGCACGGCGGCGACCTTGATGATGTGGTAACCGAAGTCGGTCTTCACCGGGCCGATCACGTCACCCGCCTTGGCGGCGAACAGGGCGTCTTCGAACGGCTTGACCATTGCGCCACGCTCGACCCAGCCCAGGTCACCGCCCTGCTCCTTCGAACCCGGATCTTCCGAGTTGGCCTTGGCCAACGCGGCGAAGTCGGCGCCGGCAGCCTTGGCCTCGGCAGCGATCTTGTTCGCCTTGGCTTCGGCACCGTCACCGGTCAGCAGGATGTGCGAGGCCTGGCGCTGTTCCGGCGAGGTGAACTTCGCCTTCTCGTCTTCATAGCGCTTGCGCAGGGTGGCTTCGTCGGCCGCGGTCGGCGCCGGCAGGTTGCCACCATTGATCTCGACGTACTCCAGCGACACGCTCTCGGCCTGGCGGAAATCCTTGCCATGGCTGTCGTACCACTGCTTGATCTGCGCGTCGGTGACCGGCGCGGTATCGGCCGGCACTTCCGGCAGCGCGGCCAGCTCGACGTCGCGGGTTTCACCCAGCAGCTTCAGCAGGCGCTCGGTTTCGGCCTGGGTGACGAAGCCGGAGTTCTGCAGGCCGGAAGGAATCACCGACTGCTGCAAACTCTCACGCACCAGTTCCTGGAACTGGGTGGGGGTACGCGGCGGATTGCCGCCGGCCAGGGCCAGGCGATAGTTGTTCTCGTTGAACTTGCCGTTCGAATCGAGGAAGGCCGGGATGGTGGTGATGTACTCACGCACCGCGCCATCGCCGATCACGACACCGGCCTGCTCGCCGACCAGGCGCACGACCTGCTCATCGATCAGCTGATCGAGCACGGCCATCTTGCTTTCATTGCTTTCGAACGCGCGCGGGTCGAAGTTCTCGCCCTGCTGCTGGCGCTCGCGCATGCGCTCCTGTTCGAAGCGGGTGCGGAAATCCTGCGCACTGATCTCATGGTGCTGCCACAGCATCCGCACCGGCCACCACGACGGGGCCGAACGCCACCAGGTCGGAGGCGCGGAAACCTTGGCCACGTTCTGTGCGCCAACGCCACCCAGGTAGCTGTTGTCGATCACGAACAGGAACGGAATCATCAGCAGCCCCAGGATCACAGTGACGATCCAGCCTGAGGTCTTGTCGCGGAGTTTCTGCAGCATGGTGAGGAATCACAAGGCCTGATTGGCGAGCCCGGCAGTGTAACCCGCTTCGCCGCAGGGACCAAAAGCAGCCCCGGCGCGGCCTGCGCCGATCCCCGCAGACCTGCGCCGTCAGCACATCGGCAGGCCTGCCGCACGTCACAAAGAAAAAGCCCCCGGCTTGCGCCGAGGGCTTTTAAAGTTGGCGGAGCGGACGGGACTCGAACCCGCGACCTCCGGCGTGACAGGCCAGCATTCTAACCAGCTGAACTACCGCTCCGCGCTGAAACTTTGCAGGTGCCCAGTATATCCGAAGAGACCCTGGAAACCCAGCCCGATGAACACTTTTTTCAAAGTTTTTTCACAGGGACTTAAGAATTCTGCAATGGCGGAGCGGACGGGACTCGAACCCGCGACCTCCGGCGTGACAGGCCAGCATTCTAACCAGCTGAACTACCGCTCCGTTCTTGCAAAAACCTTTTCGTCTTCCTCCTGGACCTGCCGGGGAGAAGACAAGGCCCCCAGCTTTCGACCGGGGGCCTCGATGTAATGGCGGAGCGGACGGGACTCGAACCCGCGACCTCCGGCGTGACAGGCCAGCATTCTAACCAGCTGAACTACCGCTCCGCATTGTTACCCTTTTTTGTTTTCTGCCCGATCTGGACCGGGGAGAAAACAAAGCCTCCAGCTTTTGGCCGGAGGCCTCGTTGAATGGCGGAGCGGACGGGACTCGAACCCGCGACCTCCGGCGTGACAGGCCAGCATTCTAACCAGCTGAACTACCGCTCCACACTCAAACTTTTACCGCGGTGCTGTGGTGGGTGCTGAGGGTTTCGAACCCCCGACCCTCTCCGTGTAAAGGAGACGCTCTACCGCTGAGCTAAGCACCCCAGCGAGCCGCTTAGTTTACAGCATCCTTCAGGGCCTTACCAGCCTTGAACGACGGATTCTTCGAAGCAGCGATCTTGATGGTGTCGCCGGTCTTCGGGTTGCGGCCGGTGCGGGCAGCACGGTCGCGGACCTGGAAGGTACCGAAGCCAACCAGGGTGACCGCATCGCCGTCCTTCAGCGCCTTGGTGACGGCAGCAACGACGGCATCGACAGCGCGGCTGGACTCGGCCTTGGTCAGGTCGGCAGCTTCAGCAACGGCATCGATCAATTCGGTCTTGTTCATTCTCTACAACTCCTTTGGCGGTGGGTTCCGCAGATTCGACAGGGAAGCAACCGCACGCCTTCTGCATGCGGCCGCCATGTGGAAACGGTTCGCTGATTCAGTCATCGCCGACAGCGATCACTCATTCGCGAGTGCTGCTTTTATACCAGTGGCCCTACCCCCACGCAAGCTGGAAAGCCAGCAACGACGCGGGTTTCAAGCCATTGGACAGCGCGCGTCAATGCTTGACGCGCGCGCTTCCACTCGGTTTGGCCTTGCTGCGCACCGTGACGCGTTGCGCACTCTTGCGCGCCTTCTTCGGTGCCAGCGGACGCTCCAGCGCCAGGTCCAGGACTTCTTCGATGTACTTCACCGGCACGATCTGCAGATCGCGGGTGACGTTGGCCGGGATGTCGGCCAGGTCCTTGCGGTTCTCTTCGGGGATGATGACGGTGCGGATACCGCCACGCATTGCGGCCAGCAGCTTCTCCTTCAGGCCACCGATGGCAGTGACGCGACCACGCAGGGTGATCTCGCCGGTCATCGCCACATCGGCACGCACCGGCACCTTGGTCAGCATCGACACCAGCGAGGTGACCATCGCGGCACCGGCGCTGGGGCCGTCCTTCGGCGTGGCGCCATCGGGCACGTGCACGTGCACGTCGTGCTTCTGCAGGAAGTCGCTGTCGATGCCGAAGCCGACGGCGCGTGAACGCACCACCGACAGCGCCGCCGATGCCGATTCCTTCATCACGTTGCCGAGCTGGCCGGTCAGGATCAGCTGGCCCTTGCCCGGCACCAGCGTCGATTCGATCTGCAGCAGATCACCGCCCACTTCGGTCCAGGCCAGGCCGGTGACCAGGCCGATCTCGTTCTCTTCCTCGGCGCGACCGAAGTCGAAGCGACGCACGCCCAGGTACTTGTCCAGGTTCTTGCCGGTCACGCTGACCAGCGCCTTGGACTTCTTCGCCCCCTTCTTCGCCTTCACCGGCTGCGGGCCGGCCAGCGCGATCTCCTTCACCACCTTGCGGCAGATCTTGGCGATCTCGCGCTCCAGGTTGCGCACGCCCGATTCGCGCGTGTAGTAACGCACGATGTCCTGGATGGCATCGGCGCCGATTTCCAGCTCTTCCGGCTTCAGGCCGTTGGCCTTGATCTGCTTGGGCGACAGGTAACGGGTGGCGATGTTGAGCTTCTCATCCTCGGTGTAGCCGGGGATGCGGATCACTTCCATGCGGTCCAGCAGCGGGCCCGGAATGTTGAGTGAATTCGAGGTAGCCACGAACATCACTTCGGACAGGTCCAGGTCCACTTCCAGGTAGTGGTCGTTGAAGGCGTTGTTCTGCTCCGGGTCCAGCACCTCCAGCAGCGCCGACGACGGATCGCCACGGAAGTCCATCGACATCTTGTCGATCTCATCCAGCACGAACAGCGGGTTCTTGCTGCCGACCTTGTTGAGGTTCTGCACGATGCGGCCCGGCATCGAACCGACGTAGGTGCGGCGATGGCCACGGATCTCGGCTTCGTCGCGTACGCCGCCCAGCGACATGCGCACGAACTTGCGGTTGGTGGCCTTGGCGATGGACTGGCCCAGCGAGGTCTTGCCCACGCCCGGCGGACCGACCAGGCACAGGATCGGCCCCTTCATCTGCTTCACGCGTGACTGCACCGCCAGGTACTCAAGGATGCGTTCCTTGACCTTCTCCAGGCCGTAGTGATCGGCGTCGAGGGTGTCCTGCGCAGCCTTCAGGTCCTTGCGCACCTTGCTGCGCTTCTTCCACGGCACGCCCAGCAGCCACTCCAGGTAGTTGCGCACCACCGCCGCCTCGGCAGACATCGGCGACATCTGCTTGAGCTTGTTCAGTTCGTTGCGCGCCTTGGTTTCCACCGGCTTGGGCATGCCCGCTTCGGCGATCTTGCGGGCCAGCTCTTCCAGCTCGCCCGGTGCGTCGTCGAGGTCACCCAGTTCCTTCTGGATGGCCTTCATCTGTTCGTTGAGGTAGTACTCGCGCTGGCTCTTTTCCATCTGCGACTTCACGCGGCCGCGGATGCGCTTTTCCATCTGCTGCACGTCGATCTCGCCGTCGACCAGGCCGACCAGCATCTCCAGGCGGTCACCCACCGCCAGCGTTTCCAGCAGGCGCTGCTTGTCGGACAGGCGCACGCTGATGTGCGCGGCGATGGTGTCGGCCAGGCGCGCCGGCTCATCGATGCCGGACAGGGTCTGCAGCAGTTCCGGCGGCAGCTTGCGGTTGGTCTTCACGTACTGCTCGAACAGCGACATCAGCGAGCGGGCGATGGCCTCGACCTCGCGTGCTTCGCGTTCGTCGGTCGCGTCGATTTCCACGGCCTGGCCGTGCAGCGAGCCGTTGCGCTCGTCGACGTGGGTCACCTGCACGCGCGACAGGCCTTCGACCAGCACCTTGATGGTGCCGTCGGGCAGCTTCAGCAGCTGCAGCACCTGCGCCAGCGTACCGACCTGGTAGAGGTCGGCCGCATGCGGGTCATCGGTCTCGGCCGACTTCTGCGCCAGCAGCAGGATGCGCTTGTCCGCTTCCATTGCCTGTTCGAGTGCGTGCATGGACTTGTCACGACCGACGAACAGCGGGATGACCATGTGCGGGAACACCACTACGTCGCGCAGCGGCAGGACCGGCAGGTCGAGGGTTTCACTTGGGGAACGGGCCATGGGGGCTCCAGGGAAGGGGAAAACCGCCTCCGGGAGGGCATCTTCCGGAGACAAAAAAAGCCGATGGCCCCGTTATGGGGCCATCGGCTTTCAGATGCAAGGCGTTCGTTTAAAATCCTTTCAAATCAAAAACTTGAAAGGATCACTCGGCGCCTGCGGCCTTCTGTTCAGGGGCCGCCGGGGTCTGGTAGATCAGGTACGGCTCGGACTTGTGCTCGATCACCGACTCGTCCACCACCACCTTGCTGACGTTTTCCTGCGACGGCAGGTCGTACATGGTGTCCAGCAGGACCGATTCGACGATGGTGCGCAGGCCACGGGCGCCGGTCTTGCGCTTGAGCGCCTTCCTGGCAATGGCCGACAGCGCGTCCGGACGGAACTCCAGCTCGACGTTCTCCATCTCGAACAGCTTCTTGAACTGCTTGGTGATGGCGTTCTTCGGCTCGGTCAGGATCTTGATCAGGGCCGGCTCGTCCAGCTCCTCCAGGGTTGCCACCACCGGCAGGCGGCCGACGAACTCGGGGATCAGGCCGAACTTGATCAGGTCTTCCGGCTCGACTTCGGCCAGTACCTTGCCCACTTCCTGCTTGCGCTCGGCGCTCTTCACCTTGGCGCCGAAGCCGATGCTGCCGACGTCGGTGGAACGGGCCTGGATCACCTTGTCCAGCCCGGCGAACGCGCCGCCGCAGATGAACAGGATGTTCTTGGTGTCCACCTGCAGGAATTCCTGCTGCGGGTGCTTGCGGCCGCCCTGCGGCGGAACGCTGGCCACGGTGCCTTCGATCAGCTTCAGCAGGGCCTGCTGCACGCCTTCGCCGGACACATCGCGGGTGATCGACGGGTTCTCGCTCTTGCGCGAGATCTTGTCGATTTCATCGATGTAGACGATGCCCTGCTGCGCCTTCTCGACGTCGTAGTCGCACTTCTGCAGCAGCTTCTGGATGATGTTCTCCACGTCCTCGCCCACGTAACCGGCTTCGGTCAGCGTGGTGGCGTCGGCCATGGTGAACGGCACGTTGAGCAGGCGGGCCAGGGTCTCGGCCAGCAGCGTCTTGCCCGAACCGGTCGGGCCGACCAGCAGGATGTTCGACTTGGCCAGTTCGACCTCGTCGTTCTTCTGCCGGCTCTCGATGCGCTTGTAGTGGTTGTACACGGCCACGGCCAAGGTGCGCTTGGCACGGTTCTGGCCAATCACGTACTGGTCGAGGACCTCGAGGATCTCGCGCGGCTTGGGCAGCGAGCTGCGCGCCGACTGCGCCTTTTCCTCAAGTTCCTCACGGATGATGTCGTTGCACAGCTCCACGCATTCATCGCAGATGAACACGCTCGGACCCGCAATCAGCTTGCGCACTTCATGCTGGCTCTTGCCGCAGAAAGAGCAGTAGAGGATCTTGCCGGTGTCCGTGGAACGACCTTGGCGGTCTTCGCTCATGCTTCGCTTACCCAGTTACCCCACCCGCTGAACGGGGGTTCGATTCGAGAATAGCACAGGGCCGGAGGGACACCAGTCCCGCCCGACCCTGCAGGAACGGGGCCTCCAGGGCCCCGTGATGATGGCTCAGCCGGCCTGGATCGACTCATCCGGACGACGCTCCAGGACCTGGTCGACCAGACCATAGGCCTGTGCCTCGAACGCGCTCTTGAAGTTGTCGCGCTCGGTGTCGCGGGCGATCGTCTCCAGCGACTGGCCGGTGTGCTTGGCCAGCACTTCGTTCAGGCGCGAACGCAGGGTCAGGATCTCACGCGCGTGGATGTCGATGTCGGTGGCCTGGCCCTGGTAGCCACCCAGCGGCTGGTGGATCATCACGCGCGAATTCGGCAGCGCGTAGCGCTTGCCAGCTTCGCCCGCGGCCAGCAGCAGGGCGCCCATCGAGGCGGCCTGGCCGATGCAGGTGGTGCTCACATTCGGCTTGATGTACTGCATGGTGTCGTAGATCGCCATGCCGGCGGTGACCACGCCACCCGGCGAGTTGATGTAGATGTTGATGTCCTTTTCCGGGTTTTCCGATTCCAGGAACAGCAACTGCGCCACCACCACGTTGGCCATGTGATCGTCGATCGGGCCCACCAGGAAGATCAGGCGCTCCTTCAACAGGCGCGAATAGATGTCGTAGGCACGCTCGCCGCGGCTGGTCTGCTCGACCACCATCGGAACCAGGTTCAGGGCTTTGGTTCGGTTGTCCATTACGTGAGGTACCTATCTTGGGGGAAAACAACCCCGCGCCGGGACAGGCGCGGGGCATCCGGTGATCCGCCCCGGTTTACTGGCGGATCGCGTCCTGGAACGACAGCTTCTCTTCGGTGTGCTGGGCACGCTCGGCGATCCAGTCGATCACCTGCTCTTCCATCACGCGGTTCTGCAGGCCAGACATCAGCTGGGGGTCATTGCGGTACATCTCAATGACCTGCTCCGGCTCTTCGTAGGTCGAGGCGATCAGGCGCATCGTTTCGTTCAGGCGCTTGGCTTCCAGGCGCAGGTCGTTGACGCGGGCCACTTCGCCGACCAGCAGGCCGACCAGCACGCGCTTGGCAGCAGCGTCCTTGAAGCCTTCATGGGCATCGGCCGGAATCTCACCAACATTCTGGCCGTTGCGGCGGATCTGCTCGACCTGCTGGGCCAGCATGGCGCGGGCTTCGTTCTCGACCAGGCGCGGCGGCATTTCCACCGAGGCGTAGGCCGCGATCAGCTGCTCGCCCACTTCGCGGCGCAGGCGGTTCATCAGCGCACCCTTCAGCTCGCGCTCGAGGTTGGCGCGGATGTCGCTACGGAACTGCTCGACGTCGCCGCCCTTCACGCCGAAGCTCTTGATGAAGGCTTCGTCGACCGCCGGCACGACCGGCTCGGACACTTCGGCAACCTTCACGGTGACCTGCACGGTCTTGCCGGCCAGCACCGGCACGCGCCAGTCAGCCGGGAACTCGACATCCAGGGTCTTCTCTTCACCCTTGGCCAGGCCGACCAGACCCTTCTCGATGGTCTCGAACATCATGCCCTGGCCGAGCACGATCGAACCCTTCTCGGTGCCCTCGGCCGGCAGGCGCTCTTCGCCGGCCTGCGACCAGGTTTCCACCGCGACCAGGTCGCCATCCTGCGCGCCACGGCTGACCGGGGCCCAGGTACGACGCTGGTTCTGCAGGTTCTCGATCATCTGGTCGATGTCGGCATCGCTGATCTCGGCGCTGTGGCGCACGACGGTCAGCTTGCTGACGTCGATATCGCCGAAGTCCGGCACCACTTCGACGGTGGCCACGAAGGAGAACTCACCCTCCTCGCCCTTGTCGATGCGCGGGCTGCCGACGATGCGCAGGTCGTGCTCGCGCACGGCCGCATCGAAGGTTTCGCGCAGCAGGCCATCCAGCGCCTCACCACGGACCTGCGCGCCGAAGCGCTGCTCGATCACCTTGGCCGGCACCTTGCCCGGACGGAAACCCTTGATGCGGGTGGTACGGGCGATTTCGCCCAGGCGGCCGACGATGTGGCTCTGCAGACGGTCTTCCGGCAGCGAGAAGCTCAGGCGGCGTTCCAGGTTGCCGGTGGATTCGATCGAAGCTTGCATGTTGACTCCTGCCACCGGTGGCCCAGGCCCCCGGCTCGATGATTGGGATGAAACGGTTGTAAGGACACGACGTCTGGGACGCGCCTGCTTGCCGCAGCCCTTTAGTTTCGCCCAATTTGGCCTGCACTGCCAGCGCGTGCCGGTCAAGGGGGCGCAGATGGCCCAATCAGGGCGGGGACAGGCCGGCACTGGTGCGAAAGGGGGGACTCGAACCCCCACGCCTTGCGACACTGGAACCTAAATCCAGGGCGTCTACCAATTCCGCCACTTTCGCGTGGCCGGCACAGGGGCTCATTGTCGCAGGCGGGAGCGATGAGCGAAAGGCCTGCACAAAGCTGAATCCACCGCTCCAAAGCTGAAGCGGATCTGGCGGCCGCCGCGGACGGCGCTTTGCCGCCCGCGACGTCGACGCCTCAGTGTTGCGGTTCGGCGCGGGCCGGTGCGGCCTCGGCACTGGCGCCCGCCGCCGCATCCACCTTGCGGATCTCCACGCCGCCGTCGGCGGTGCGACGCAGGGCCACCGCTGCCGGCTCAGCCTTGCGGACATCCACCGAGCCGTCCGCGTTGCGCTGCACGTCCACCGCTTCGGGCAGGACCTCTGCCTCCGCCGGTCGTGCCGGATGCATCTGCATGGCCTCGCCGGCCTGTTGTGCCGGAACGCTCTGAGCATCGGCATCGCGCTCGACGGTCTGGGCTGGATCACTGTCCGGCGTACAGGCGGTCAACGCCCCCAGCACAAGCGGGCACAACACCATCAGGCGCAGTCGATTGATAGCGGCCATCAACATCTTCCTTCGTGCATGCGCCATCGGCGCGGAAGATCCATTGGGAGCGATACAGGACACGCCGCGGTGAGAAGCAGCGCACAGCATTGAAAACACCGATGACGCGTATGCCCCTGATTTCAGCACCGCTTCAGTAGATCCACGCCATGCGTGGATGAAGCGCAGCCCGGCCCGGCGCACAGGCAAGAAAAAAGCCACTTGGCGGACCAAGTGGCTTTCGTCTGGTGGGCTGTCAAGGATTCGAACCTTGGACCTATTGATTAAGAGTCAACTGCTCTACCAACTGAGCTAACAGCCCGAAATCGGGGCGCGAATTATGACCCGATCCGCTCGGTGGGCGCAAGCACTTTTTTCAACGCCGTTGAAAGCAGCACTGCGATCCCGCTCCCGCAGAAGACCCGCACCAGCCGGGCCTTCGCAGCATGTCCGCCGTCGAATCGAAGGGGTCACACTTATAAGAAAAAAGCCACCTGGCATGCCAGGTGGCTTCTGTCTTGGTGGGCCGTCAAGGATTCGAACCTTGGACCTATTGATTAAGAGTCAACTGCTCTACCAACTGAGCTAACGGCCCGTGAAACTCAGACGCACATTGTAACGTGCCTTCTGTTTATTGCAATACCGTGTCGGCTGCGCCGATGCGGTTGAATCAGTGGGGTGGCTGAGGGGATTCGAACCCCCGACCACCGGAATCACAATCCGGTACTCTAACCAACTGAGCTACAGCCACCACTGAAACTTTTGCTCCCGCGCCGGTGCAACTGGCGCTGGTGCTTCAAACGTCTGCCTGGGGACTGTCACCGAAGTTCCGGTCCGCCGAAGCGAGTCCGATATTCTGGTGGAGACTTCAGGCTTTTGCAAGCACTTCTTCACATCCGCAGATGCGACCCCGGTGCCTCGCCGATGGCGCGCCCGACAGGAATCGAACCTGTAACCGCCGGCTTAGAAGGCCGGTGCTCTATCCAGTTGAGCTACGGGCGCCCAGACCGAACGGTGTCCAATCCGACGTGGCGTGGGATTGGTCGGGGTAGAGGGATTCGAACCCCCGACATCCTGCTCCCAAAGCAGGCGCGCTACCAGACTGCGCTATACCCCGGTCTTGCAATCCCCTCGGGCCAGGCCCGGGGAGCTGGTCATTGTGGCCAAGCGCATCGCGAACTGTCAACGCAGGATGTGCAGGCCTGACGCCTGCCACAGCGCCGGAAGCAGTCATCGGCTATGCTCGCGACCATCGGCCGGATGGCCGTCCTGACCTTCATTCGCACGGAGAACGCGCATGCGCAGCGGCAACCCGGCTCTTTCCGAGTCCACCTTCCTCGACCTCGCCAGCGGCTCGGTGGTGACCAGCCCCGACCAGGCCATGACCCTCAACGGCACCGTCAACAAGACCGGCTTCCTGCTGCTGCTGACCGTGCTGACCGCCGCCTTCGCCTGGAACCAGACCATCGATGATTACGGCCAGGTCATGGCCGGCGCCAAGCTGTATGCCATGGGCGGCGCCATCGGCGGCCTGGTGCTGGCGCTGATCACCGTGTTCAAGAAGGAGTGGTCGCCGGTCACCGCACCGATGTACGCGCTGGTGGAAGGCCTGTTCCTGGGCGCCATATCGGCGGTGTTCAACGCCAAGTTCCCGGGCATCGTGTTCCAGGCGGTGCTGCTGACTTTCGGCACCCTGTTCGCGCTGCTGTTCGCTTATCGCAGCGGCCTGATCAAGGCCACCGAGAACTTCAAGATGGGCGTGGTCGCAGCGACCGGCGGCATCGCCCTGCTCTACCTGGCCTCGTTCGTGCTGGGCTTCTTCAACATCAACGTGCCTGTGATCCACGACTCCAGCTGGCTGGGCATCGCCTTCAGCCTGTTCGTGGTAGTCGTGGCCGCGCTGAACCTGGTGCTGGACTTCGACTTCATCGAGACCGGTGTCGCCCAGCGTGCACCGAAGTACATGGAGTGGTATGGCGCATTCGGCCTGATGGTGACCCTGGTGTGGCTGTATGTGGAGTTCCTGCGCCTGCTGTCGAAGATCCAGCAGCGCTGAGTCACCCCATGCCGTAAACGACAAGCCGCGATCCGCGAGGGTCGCGGCTTTTTTGTGGGTCGCGCCTGCTCGACTGTTTCAGGCGGTAGAGTCGAGCTTGCTCGACTGATGCCGATCCAGTCGAGCAAGCTCGACTCTACGGAACAACACCCCCATGCCCGACACCTTCCACAGCTACCGCCCGGCCGACGGCCATCGCCTGCCACACGACCCATTCAACGCCATCATCGGCCCGCGCCCGATCGGCTGGATTTCCAGCTGCGATGCCGAGGGCACACTGAACCTGGCGCCCTACAGTTTCTTCAACGCCTTCAACTACACCCCTCCAATCATCGGCTTCTCCAGCCAGGGCCGCAAAGACTCGTTGCGCAACATCGAAGCCACCGGGGAATTCGTCTGGAACCTGGCCACCTTCGACCTGGCCGAGGCAATGAACGAAAGCTGCCGCGCGGTCGCGGCGCAGGTCGATGAGTTCGCCCTGGCCGGGCTGACCCCGCTGGCGTCCACGCAGGTAGCGCCACCCCGTGTGGCACAGAGCCCGGTGAGCATGGAATGCCGCTGCACCCAGATCGTGCGCCTGCGCGATGCGGCCGGTCAGGACACCAACGGCTGGCTGGTGCTGGGTGAAGTGGTTGCGGTGCATATCGAAGCACGGCTGCTGGTCGATGGCATCTACGACACTGCGGCAGCGGCCCCCATCCTGCGCGGCGGCGGCCCCGCCGATTACTTCCGGATCGGCGCCGAACAGCGCTTCCGCATGTTCCGCCCGGCCTGAACCTCAGCCGGTAACGGGGCGCGCCAGCAGCACCGGAAGCGACGAGGCCAGCAGCGCGATGCCTGACGCGGTGAGCAGGCTCAGCACGACCTGCCGGAAGCGCGCCTCGCTGATGCCGATGTAGACCCGCGCACCCAGCAGCGTGGGCACCAGCATGGCCGGTGCCACGATGGCGAAGTACGGCAGCATCCGGCGGTCTACCAGACCACTGCCAACGTAGGTGGCCATGGTCACCGCCAGCATCGCCAGATTGAAGTTCTGGATGACCGCGCGCTGCTCGTCCTTGCCGAAGCCGCGCAGCGTGCTCCACAGCGTCGGTACCGGGCCGGCAAAGCCACCGATGCCACTGAGCACGCCACCGGCCATGCCGGCGATCGCGTCCCCGAAACGGCCTCCGACGGTGATCGGCGGCAGCGAGCGCGCCATCAGCATCACCGGGCACCACAGCGCCAGGAAGCCACCCAGCAGCGCCTTGAACCAGTTCATATCGAGCTGCGGCAGCACCATCACGCCCAGCGGAATACCAGCCAATCCACCGAGTACGAACGGCAGCAGCAGGCGCAGGTTGAAGCCGCGGCGCACGGTGAACACCGCTACCAGCTGGCCAACCAGTGCACCGAACACCGACAGCGTGGCCGCCAATCGCGGCTCCAGTCCCCATGCCCAGAACGACATCGCCACCATGCCGAAGGCGAAGCCGGACAGCCCCTGCACGAATCCGGCGACAATCGCGCCCAGCGCCACCAGCAGATACACCGACTCCATCACCACCTCGGTTGCAGCTGCGCGGCTAGCCTGCCGCGCCAACCTGTGCAGCGTAGTGCGCGGCGAGGTGCTCGACCAGCGCGCGCACCTTGGGGGCGAGTGCCCTGGCATGCGGGTACAGCGCGAAGTAGTGTCGCTGCCCGGCATGCCAGGCGGGCAGCACGCGGATCAATCGACCGGCGCGCAGGTCTTCCTGCACGGTGAGCGCAGTGAACAGGCTGATGCCCATGCCGGCCAACGCGGCGGCGTACAACGCGGGCGTAGCGTCCACGCGCAGCCGTTGGCCCGCTTCGATGCTCGCGGTGGCACCGCGCGGCCCCTGCAGCTGCCAGGGCAGCATTGACGGCGTGGGGCTGAAGCCGAGCAGCGTGTGCTGCGCGAGATCCGAAGCCTGGCGGGGGAGACCGTGCCGCGCCAGATAGGCCGGTGCAGCGACCAGGATCCGCGGGCAGCTGGCCAGTTCGCGCGCGACCAGCTGGCTGTCCGGCAACGAAGCCGCGATGCGCAGCGCCAGGTCGAAACCACCGCCCACCACATCGACCAGCTGGTCGTCGGCAGAAAGATCCAGCGTCACCTGCGGGTAGCGCTGCAGGAACGACGGCAGCCAATGCGGCAACTCCTGGCTGGCCACGACCTGCGGCACGCTGATGCGTACCGTGCCGCTGGGCTGTGCCTGCCCGGCACGCGCACGATCGTCGGCTTCCTGCAGGCGATCCAGCAGCGCTGCCGCCTCGCGGTAGTAATCGCGACCGGCCTCGGTCAGTGACAGCCGGCGACTGTTGCGATCGAGCAGTCGAACCTGCAGGTGCTCTTCCAACTGCCGCAGTTGCCGCGACATCGCCGAATGGGTGGTTCCCAGGCGTTCAGCGGCAGCAGTGAAACTGCCCGCGTCGACGATGGCGCGCAGCGCACGCAGGGCGGCGAAGTGATCCATCGGCGGGCAGCTCCAGGTGGCGGGGCCCGCGGCATGCGGGCCCCGCCAGCTTATCAAGCGGCTTCGCAACAGCGGCGTGCGGCTTACTTGCCGGCTACCACCGGCAAGGCCAGGATCGCATCGGTGCTCAGGACATCACCGAAGGTGTCTTCGATCTGCGCCAGCGAGGCCTCATGCAGCGCGCGATGATCGATGCGCTGGCCACCGGCCAGGTCCAGATCGCGACTGGCAGTTGCATCGGATGCCACGATCACCCGGTAACCACGCGGTGCGGCTGCGGCATCGCGGGCGGCACCGGCCACGCAGGCATGGGTCTGCAGGCCAGTGACGATCAAGGTGTCGATGCCCGCATCCTTCAGTACCTTGTCGAGCACGGCGGCCGAGTTGCCAGCGAACACGCTGACGTTGTCCTTCTGCACCACGGTCTCACCCTTGCGCGGCTGCAGGTCGCGATGGAAGGCGGCATTGACGCTGCCCTGCGCGAACAGCGGCGCGCCGGCCGGCAACACATGCTGCACATGGATGACGCGGATGCCGTGGGCATCGGCGAACTCGACCACCCGCTTCGCCTGCCGCAGCGCGGCCACGCCATCGGGGATGACCATGCGGCCACCGGCAAAGCCCGGAGCAGCGTTGCCGTCGAAGTACTCGTTCTGGAAGTCGATCACCAGCACGGCGGTCTTCGCCGCATCCAGCGAAGCCGCAACAGGCGCGCCAGCCATGTGGCGGATGGTGGGATGGGCAGGTTCGGCAGCGGTGACGGGGGTAGCGGCGGCCATGCCGATCAGGCTGGCCAGACCAAAGGCGGTGAGGTTCATGTTCAAGCTCCTGTGCGGTGGAAAGTGGGCACATGATGCGGAGCGAAAGGCGCACGATCCAGCCGTGTAAAAGCACATGATCTGTGCAAATTACGCACAGACTGACATTGTAGAGTCGAGCCATGCTCGACTGCTTTTGCCTTTCGTCTGGGGCCCCTGAAAGAGCAGTCGAGCATGGCTCGACGCTACACAGGCGTCCAAACGCAGCGGGGCGCCCGAAGGCGCCCCGCTGTGGATCCAACCGAGGTCTGGCGGCCGCTTACAGGCGGGTAGCGATGGCCTTGGCGAAGCTCATGGTGGTGCCGCTGCCGCCCAGGTCGCCGGTCAGCGAATCCTTGGCTTCCATGGTGGCCACGATGGCCTTGCGCAGGCGCTCGGCGTTTTCCGGCTGGCCGACATGGTCCAGCATCTGTGCCGCTGCCAGCAGCAGTGCGCACGGATTGGCCTTGCCCTGGCCGGCGATATCCGGCGCGGTGCCGTGCACGGCCTCGAAGATCGCCGCGTCCTTGCCGATGTTGGCACCCGGGGCCAGGCCCAGGCCGCCCACCAGACCGGCACACAGGTCGGAGATGATGTCGCCGAACAGGTTGGTGGTAACGATCACGTCGAACTGTTCCGGACGCATCACCAGCTGCATGCAGCAGTTGTCGACGATCATTTCCTGGAACTCGATGTCCGGGTACTGCGCGGCCACTTCACGGGCGACGTTCAGGAACAGGCCCGAGGTCGACTTGATGATGTTGGCCTTGTGCACCGCGGTGACCTTCTTGCGGCCGACACTGCGGGCCAGCTCGAAGGCGTAGCGCACGATGCGCTCGGAGCCCTTGCGGGTGATGCGGGTGCCGGAGAAGGCGGTCTCGCCGTCGGCCGACACTTCCTGGCCTTCAGCCAGGTAGGCGCCTTCGGTGTTCTCGCGAACGGTGATCAGGTCGACGTTGTCGAAACGCGACTTGGTGTTCGGGAAGGTGTGGGCCGGACGCACATTGGCGTACAGGTCGAAGTGGCGACGCAGGCTGACGTTGATCGAGGTGAAGCCACCACCGACCGGGGTGGTCAGCGGGCTCTTCAGCGCGACCTTGTTGCGCGCGATCGATTCCAGGGTCACCGCCGGCATCAGGTCGCCGTGCTTTTCCAGGGCCACCAGGCCGGCGTCGGCGTCTTCGTACTCCAGGCCAGTCTTGAGCTGGTCGAGCACGAACAGGGTAGCGTCCATGATTTCCGGGCCAATGCCGTCGCCGCGGATGACCGTAATTTTCTGCGTCATTGATCGATGTTCCGAACAGGGGGAAAAACGCCGTCCGGACGTGCCCGGAAACGCCGGCGCAAAGGAAGTTTCACCCGCAATTATGCCTTAGCCGGGCCCGGCTACCCAAGTAGACCATGGTCCTGACCCCGGCAAAGGCATAATTGCCCGCGCATTCCTCCTCTACCCCCGCCTGTCGGCGCGCCCCTTCAACAAGAAGGGGCTCCTGGGCTGTTGGATCGCGGGGAGGGCGCCTCGCACGTCCGGTGGTGCCGGCCGCTGGCCGGCAACCTCGACCATGTCGGGTTAACGGGATGCCGGCCAGCGGCCGGCACTACCGGGAGGGCCACAGGGCCCGGTTCCCGGAGCCCGCCAGGTTCAGTGCGCGTGCGCTTCGGGGGCGGCGGCGCCGCCTTCGAGCTGGTCGAGGAAGTCGACCGCGCGGCGCAGGTGCGGGATGACGATCGAGCCGCCGACCACCAGGCCGACCGAGAAGGTCTCGAAGAACTCTTCACGGGTCACCCCGGCGTCCTTGCACTGGGCCACGTGGTAGCTGATGCAGTCGTCGCAGCGCAGCACCATCGAGGCCACCAGTCCCAGCAGCTCCTTGGTCTTCACGTCCAGCGCGCCGGCCTGGTAGGTCTGCGTGTCCAGCGCGAAGAAGCGCCGCACCACCTGGTTCGGCTCGCCCAGGATCCGCTCGTTCATGCGCTTGCGGAAATCGGTGAACTCGGCGATGCGGTCCTTGCTGCCGTCGTCGGCCGCGCTCATGCCTGGCCCTGCCCGGCCAGCAGCGGCTCGAGCTTGCCTTCACGGTGCAGGGCCATCATGTCGTCGTAGCCGCCCACGTGGACGTCGCCGACGAAGATCTGCGGCACGCTGGTACGGCGGGTCCTGGCCATCATCTTCTCGCGCTCGACCGGGTCCAGGTCGATGCGGACCTCGGTCCACTGCTGGCCCTTGCTCTTCAGGAAGTTCTTGGCGGCCACGCAGTACGGGCAGACGGCGGTGGAATAGATGGTGATGGCGGGGGCACCGCCGGCGGTCTGGGCTGTCACGGGAAACTCCACGATGGATCGACGGTCTACATATGGTACCGGTGCGCTGGAATTTCCACGCCACGGCCGCAACACTGTGGATTAACGAATGGTTGCCCCCCGCCCTGCCACGCTTGGCACGCCCTGCCCGAGGACCCTCTGCTTGCGAGCCCTGCTGCTGACTACCGCCGTCACCCTGGCCCTGGCCATGCCGTTGGCCCAGGCCCAGGAGAAGCTGCCCGACATCGGCTCCTCGGCCGGCGAGCTGCTGACCCCGGCCCGCCAGGCCGAGTACGGCGCGATGATGCTGCGCGAGCTGCGCAACTACGGCTACCTGCTGGATGACCCGCTGGTCAACGACTGGCTGCAGACCATGGGTACCCGGCTCGGCTCCAACAGTGACCAGCCACGCCAGCCCTACACCTTCTTCGTGATGAAGGACCGGCAGATCAATGCCTTCGCCACGCTGGGCGGCTATATCGGGGTCAATGCCGGCCTGGTGCTGACCGCCGAACGCGAGGACGAGGTGGCTGCGGTGCTGTCGCACGAAATCGCCCACGTCACCCAGCAGCACGTGCTGCGCGGGGTCGAGCGCGCGCAGCGCGACCAGATTCCGATTCTGCTCGGCATGCTGGCAGCCGTGGTGGCCGCCCAGGCCAGCAACAGCACCTCCTCGGGCAACGCAACCATGGCCGCGATCAGCTCGGGCATGGGCCTGATGCAGCAACGCCAGATCAACTACACCCGCTCCAACGAGTCCGAGGCCGACCGCCTCGGCATCCGCACGCTGGCGCGCAGCGGCTACGACGTGGATGCGATGGCCGGCTTCTTTGAGCGGATGTCGGCGGCGATGCGCGGCAACGAGGGCGGCTACAGCGTCCCCGAGTTCCTGCGAACGCACCCGGTCAACATCACCCGCATCAGCGAAGCCAAGGCCCGCGCCGACCAGATGAAGAAGGACACGGTGCTGCTGACCACCAGCACCCCCAGCGGTGAGCGCAAGGAACGGGTGGACCCGGCAGACCCCAGCCTGGCCGAACCGCTGCTGCGTGGAAACAACCCGTTGCTGCCCAGCAGCGTGCTGCGTATTCCGATGGGCCAGCTCAGCCGTGGCGCCAGCGGCGACTTCGATTGGGCACGCGAGCGCCTGCGCGTGCTCAGCGCGGATTCCACCACCGAGCTGGAGCGCGAGTATGCGGACATGGCCAAGCGCCAGAAGGACGGTCTCAACGACGCCCAGCGCTATGGCCAGGCCCTGGCCATGATGCGGAGCGGTCGCAACGGCGCCACGCAGGCCCGGCAGACGCTGGCGGGCCTGCTGCAGACCCGCCGGGACAACCTGTGGCTGGCACTGGCCCTGGGGGAGGCCGAACTGCGTGCCGGGCAGGCCGCCCAGGCCAACAGCCGCTTCGAGCAGCTGCTGCGTGAGCACCCCAACAGCCGCCCGGTGGCGCTGACGTATGCCGAAATCCTGAACGAACAGGGCAACCGCGAGGCCGGCCAGCGCGCGCAGGCCATGCTGCGCCCCCTGCTGTCGCAAAGTGGTAACGATCCGGTCTTCCAGCAGCGTTATGCCCGCGCCAGCGAACTGGCTGGTGACAGCGTGCGGGCCAGCGAGGCCTATGCCGAGGCGGCCTTCCTCAGCGGCCGCCCGGAACAGTCGCTGATGCAGCTGCAGGCGCTCAAGCGCAATCCGGCGCTGGACTATGTGGGCCGGGCCCGGGTGGACGCTCGCATCGAGGCGATCACCCCCACCGTGCTGGAACTACGCCGGCAGGGCGTGCAGGACCCGGACCTGGACCGCCGCTGAGCGCTGCATGACCGGCCGATGGCAATCCGCGCGGGTTCCGGCCGGTTGGTCACAAACATGTCATCAAACCGTAGTCTACTGGCACCACTCCAGTAACCGAGCCCTACGGTGTCCTCGTGCAGAAACGCATCCTGATCGTCGACGACGAGCCCGCGATCCGTGAAATGGTCGCCTTCGCCCTTCGCAAGGGCGATTACGAACCGGTCCACGCCGGCGACGCCCGCGAGGCCCAGACCGCGATCGCCGACCGCGTTCCGGACCTGATCCTGCTGGACTGGATGCTGCCCGGCACCAGCGGCCTGGACCTTGCCCGCCGTTGGCGCAAGGAAACCCTGACCCGCGAAGTGCCGATCATCATGCTGACCGCACGCGGCGAAGAGAACGACCGCGTCGGTGGCCTCGAAGCCGGCGTTGACGACTACGTGGTCAAGCCGTTCTCGGCGCGCGAACTGCTGGCCCGCATCCGCGCCGTCATGCGCCGTGCCCGCGAGGACGACGAGGACGGCAGCGTTGCGGTTGGCCCGATCCGCATCGACGGCGCCGCCCACCGCGTGTTCGCCAACGACCAGCCGGTGCCGATCGGCCCGACCGAATACCGCCTGCTGCACTTCTTCATGACCCACCCGGAGCGCGTCTACACCCGCGCCCAGCTGCTGGACCATGTGTGGGGCGGCAGCGTGTACGTGGAAGAACGCACCATCGACGTGCACATCCGCCGCCTGCGCAAGACGCTGGAACCGTTCAACGCAGAGAACATGGTGCAGACCGTGCGCGGCGCCGGCTACCGCTTCTCCACCTCCACCTGAGTCTCGTCGTGCCGGCACCGCGCACCCGCGGGTGCCGGCGCCGGCAACTCTGCTATAACCCTCGGTTCACCCCAGTGAACCGCCGCACCTCAACGACGAGATCGCAATGCCCCGCCACATCCGCTCTGCCTGGTTGAAGACCCTGGCCACTGTCGCCGCGGTACTGCTGTTCTCCGGACTGGTGGGGTGGTTCACGGGTCATCTGTGGTTGTGCATCGCACTGGGCGCACTGGCGACCCTCACCTGGCATTACTGGCGGCTGCGCAGCGTGCTGCGCCGGCTGACCGCGCGCCAGCGCTGGGATACCGCCGAAGAAGGCACCGGCGTCTGGAACGAGTTGGACCGCCTGCTGTACCGCAACCAGGTGGAGATGCGCGTGCGCAAGCGCCGCCTGCTGGACATGCTGCGCAGTTATCGCGCCGCGGCCGCCGCACTTCCCGATGCGGTGGTGGTGCTGGATCGCAACAGCCAGCGCGTGCAGTGGTTCAACGAGGCAGCCACCGCCCTGCTCGGCCTGCATCACCCCGGCGATCTCGGCGAGGCGCTGGTCGAGCGCCTGCAGCCGATGCCGCTGGCGCACTGGCTGGCCGGCGGCCGCAATGCCGAGCCGATCCTGGATGTGCCCTCGCCGGTCGATCCGGCAATCCGCCTCAACCTGCGCCTGATTCCCTATTCGTCGGACTACTGGCTGCTGATCGCCCGCGACGTCAGCAAGCTGCTGCGCCTGGAACAGGTGCGCCGCGATTTCGTGGCCAACGTTTCACATGAGCTGCGCACGCCACTCACCGTGGTCCACGGCTACCTGGACATGATGGACCCGGAAGACTTCCCGGGAACCGGACCGATGCTGGAAGAGATGCGCAAGCAGAGCCAGCGCATGGCCCAGCTGGTGGAAGACCTGCTGACCCTGTCACGGCTGGAATCGCAGGAGCACAGCGAGGAAGAGACCGTGGCGATGCAGCCGATGCTGGCGACGCTGCGCCGCGAGGCCGAAGCGCACAGCCAGGGCCGCCACCAGATCAGCATCGACGACCTCGCCAGCGTCGACCTGCAGGGCTCGACCAAGGAACTGCACAGTGCGTTCTCCAACCTGGTCACCAATGCGGTGCGCTACACCCCGGCCGAGGGCCGCATCGCGGTCGAGTTCCGTCGCGAAGGCGATGGCGCGGTGCTGGCGGTACGCGACTCCGGCTATGGCATCCCGGCCAACCATCTGCCGCGCCTGACCGAACGTTTCTACCGTGTCTCCAGCAGCCGTTCGCGCGAGAGCGGTGGTACCGGCCTGGGCCTGTCCATCGTCAAGCACATCCTCGGCCTGCATCACGCACGGCTGGAGATTGAAAGCGAAGTCGGCAAGGGCTCGGTGTTCTCCTGCCATTTCGATGCCGACCACGTGCGCCCGCGCGAGTCCGCCCCCCTGACCTCCATCGAAGAATGACGCCATGAGCAGCCTCGGATCCCTCCCCCTCCCCGTGAGCCCGGACAACGATCCGTTGCGCGACCCGGCGCTGTACATCAACCGCGAACTGTCGCAGCTGGATTTCAACTTCCGCGTGCTGGCACAGGCGATGGACCCGCAGGTGCCGCTGCTGGAGCGCCTGCGCTTCATGTGCATCTCCTGCACCAACCTCGACGAGTTCTTCGAGATCCGTGCCGCTGCCGTGCGCCACGCGCAGGAATTCGGCCTGCCACCGGCGCCGGATGGAATGAGCCCACAGGCCATCCTCAACGCCATCCACGACCGCGCCGCGGAACTGGTCGACCAGCAATACCGCTGCTGGAACGAGACACTGCGCCCGGCATTGATGGACGCCGGCATCGGCGTGCTCGGCCGCCACTCCTGGACGCACCGCCAGAAACGCTGGCTGCGTGCCTACTTCCGCAACGAGATCATGCCGGTGCTGTCACCACTGGGCCTGGATCCGGTGCACCCGTTCCCGAAGATCCTCAACAAGTCGCTGAACATCGTGGTGGTGCTGAAGGGTACCGATGCGTTCGGCCGCACCGGCCACCTGGCCATCGTGCGTGCGCCGCGCTCGCTGCCGCGCATCATCCAACTGCCGGAGAAGCTCGGCGGGCCGCAGAACTTCGTGTTCCTGTCCTCGGTGCTGTCCACCTTCGTCGACGAGCTGTTCCCGGGCCTGGAAGTCCAGGGCGCCTACCAGTTCCGCGTCACCCGCAACTCCGAACTGGTGGTGGACGAGGAAGAAGTAGAGAACCTGGCACTGGCGCTGCGCGACGAGCTGGTCGACCGTGGCTACCGGCCGGCGGTGCGGCTGGAGATCGCCCACGACATGCCGCGCGAGATCGTGCGCACCCTGCTGCAGAATTTCGGCCTGACCGAGAACGCGGTGTACCGCATCGACGGCCCGGTCAACCTCAACCGCATCATCCAGCTGTACGACCTGATCGCGCAGCCTGACCTGAAGTACCCGCCGATGACCCCGCGCACCTTGCGCGACAACGACGGCATCTTCGAGACCACGGCCCGTCAGGACCTGCTGCTGCATCACCCGTTCGACGCCTTCACCGCCGTGCTGGACCTGATCCGGCAGGCCGCGATCGACCCCAACGTGCTGGCGATCAAGCAGACCCTGTACCGCACCGGCAAGGATTCGCTGATCGTCGACGCACTGATCCAGGCCGCACGCAACGGCAAGGACGTGACCGTGGTGGTCGAGCTGCGCGCCCGTTTCGACGAAGAGGCCAACCTCGGCCTGGCCGATCGCCTGCAGGAAGCCGGCGTGCAGGTGGTGTATGGCGTGGTCGGCTACAAGACCCACGCCAAGATGCTGCTGATCGTGCGCCGCGAGGGCCGCAAGCTGCGCCGTTACGTGCACCTGGGTACCGGCAACTATCACAGCGGTACCGCCCGCGCGTACACCGACATCAGCCTGATCACCGCCGATCCGGACATCGGCAACGACGTGCACCTGCTGTTCCAGCAGCTGTCCGGGCTGGCCTCGAAGATGAAGCTCAAGCGCCTGCTGCAGTCGCCCTTCACCCTGCACACCGGCATCCTCGGCCGCATCGAGCGCGAAACGCGCATCGCCGCCGCTGGCCGCCCGGCGCGGATCATCGCCAAGATGAACGCCCTGAACGAACCGCAGGTGGTGCGCGCGCTGTACGCCGCCTCGCAGGCCGGCGTGCAGATCGACCTGATCATCCGCGGTGCCTGCACCCTGCGTCCCGGTGTGCCGGGCGTGTCGGACAACATCCGGGTGCGCTCGATCGTCGGCCGCTTCCTTGAGCACAGCCGTGTGTACTGGTTCGGCAACGACGGCGCACCGGAGCTGTACTGCGCCAGCGCCGACTGGCTGGAACGCAACCTGCTGCGCCGGGTCGAAACCTGCTTCCCGATCCTCGACCCGGGACTGGCCAAGCGGGTTTACCGCGAGGTCCTGCAGAACTACCTCGATGACAATCTCAACGCCTGGGACCTGGACGCCGACGGCATCTACCACAAGCGTGCCCCGGCCCACGACGAGGCACCGCATTCTGCGCAGATGGCACTGATGCAGGGTCTCTGACACGGTGTGTCGACCAAGGTCGACACCTACCAAGAGCGGTAGGCACCGATTTTGGTCGGGATTGGATCAGTGCCGACCAACGGTCGGCACCCACAACCGGATCGCGGAAATCTGTCGAAGGCGGGGTGGGTCCGGTTGAGGGGGTGTGAGCGGCATGGATGCCGCGACCAAGCCCCCATGGACGGGTTTACAGCGTCCCCCTCAACCGGACCTACCCCGCCATCCCACGGATGGCCCGCTGTTGCTTTTGCCGTTGCCGTTGATTCGGCAGGTGCAGGGCGCAGCCCTGCCGCACTCCCCTCTTCCAAAATGTGAAGGTCGCGCGGTGACGAGCACACCGCCCCTTCGGCTAACATTCGTCCATGCCGCATACCACCACGACTCCGCCCGCATTGCAGGATGGCGACCTGCTGGCCGCCATCGACCTTGGCTCCAATAGTTTCCACATGGTCATCGCGCGCTACACGCTCGGCCAGCTGCGGGTGATCGACCGCCTGCGCGAAACGGTGCGCATGGCCGATGGCCTGGATGGCAAGGGTGGACTTTCCGCCGCCGCGCGACAGCGCGCGCTGGAGTGCCTGGCCCGTTTCGGCCAACGCATCCGCAATGTGCCGCCGCACCAGGTACGCGCGCTGGCCACCAATACCGTGCGTCAGCTGCGCTCGCCGCAATCGTTCCTGGTTCCGGCCGAGACCGCGCTCGGGCATGCGATCGAAGTGGTCAGCGGCCGCGAAGAGGCGCGCCTGATCTATCTGGGCGTGGCCCACGCGCAGCCACCCAAGCCCGGCCAGCGCCGGCTGGTGATCGACATCGGCGGCGGCTCCACCGAATTCATCATCGGCATGGGCATGCAGACCCTGGAGCGCGAAAGCCTGCAGGCCGGCTGCATCGCCAGCACCCGTCGTTTCTTCCCGGGTGGCAAGCTGAGCAAGAAACGCTGGAAAGATGCACTGGCCGAGATCGGCCGCGAGTTCCAGCCCTTCGCCAGCAAGTACCGGGCGCTGGGCTGGCAGGAAGCACTGGGTTCATCGGGAACGCACAAGGCGATCAGCGAAATCTGCGCGACCATGAAGCTGAGCAAGGGCGCGATCACCGCCGAAGCCCTGCCGCAGCTGCGCGACGAACTGCTGAAAGCCAAGAAGATCGACGACATCGAACTGCCGGGCCTGTCCAGCGACCGCCGCCCGATCATCGCCGGCGGCATCCTGGTGCTGGAGGCCGCCTTCCAGGCACTGGGCCTGCAGAAGCTGCTGGTCAGCAAGGCGGCGATGCGCGAAGGCATCCTCTACGACATCGTCGGCCGCGCTGGCGAAAACGACCTGCGTGACGAATCGGTCACTGCGCTGACCCAGCGTTATGGCATCGACACCGTGCAGGCCGACCGCGTGCAGGACACCGCGCTGTCGCTGCTGGAGCAGGTGCAGGAACGCTGGAAGCTCGACGCCGACGACGCACGCATGCTCGGCTGGGCCGCGCGCCTGCACGAGCTGGGGCTGATGATCGCCCACAGCGGCTACCACGTGCATGGCAGCTACGTGCTGGAGAACTCGGATATCGCCGGCTTCTCGCGGCAGGAACAGCAGATGCTGGCCGCGCTGGTGCGCAGCCACCGCCGCAGCGTGACCAAGACCGCCTTCGATGCCCTGCCCGAACGCCTGCTGCAGACCGCGCGCAGGCTGGCCGCGCTGCTGCGCTTGGCGGTGCTGCTCAACCGCGCCCACGAGGACGACCCGATGCCGGGGCTGGAGCTGACCGCGGACGACAACCGGCTGTCGCTGATCGTGCCGCAGGCGTTCATCGATGCCCGCCCGCTGCTGCGGGCCGACCTGATCGGCGAAACCGACGGCATCGCCGGCCTGGGCATCCAGTTCCGTCCGTTCGTGGCCTGACCCCCCACACCCCAGGACAGGCGCGTCATTACGCGCCGCGTTCTGCGCGTTTTTCGCGCAATTCCTGCTGCATCGCAGCAGTTGAAAGCGACCTGCACGCCCACGTCAACAACTTAAGCATCTGCTTTTGTTCATTTTTCGTGAAATGACGTGATGAGAAACGACAAATTTCGACACGGTCTCTTTACAGGACATTAACCAACGAGACTACTATCGGTCGTCGGTCTGATTAACGACCGGCTTCATCGACGCCCGGAGTGGCGTCTCGTGTACGACCTGAGAGAGAGATCGTTAATGACTTCACGTACCACCGCGCTGGGCCAGGCCATCCGTTACGCCCTGGCGACCACCGCAACGCTGGCTGCCCTGCCCGCCTTCGCCCAGAGCAGCAACGCTGCACCGACCACCCTGGATCGCATCGAGATCACCGGTTCGCGCATCCGCCAGGTCGACGTCGAAACCGCCCAGCCGGTGCTGGCCCTGTCCCGCCTGGACATCGAACGCCAGGGCTTCAGCTCGGTATCGGACATCCTGCAGAACGTCACCGCAATGGGCAGCCCGACCATCAGCCGCGCCAACGTGCTGTCGGCTGGTGAAGACGCCGGTGGTACCTACGTCAACATGCGCAACCTCGGCACCCAGCGCACGCTGGTGCTGGTCAACGGCAAGCGCTTGGGCATCAGCACCTCCGGCTTCCAGGACGTGTCGACCCTGCCGGTGTCGGCAGTGGAGCGCATTGAAGTCCTGAAGGACGGCGCCTCGGCCATCTACGGCTCCGACGCGATGGCCGGCGTGATCAACATCATCACCCGCACCAACGTCACTGGCATCACCGCCAACGTCTACCATGGCCAGTACGGCGAAGGCGACGGCGCACGTGATCGCTTCGACGTGGTTGCCGGCTGGTCCAACGACCGCTTCTCGGCCACCTTCGCCGCCGAACACTCCGAAGAAAAGGGCGTGTGGGCGCGTGACCGTGGCTTCAGCCGCTACAGCAACACCGACCGCCACCCGACCGACGGCTGGACCACCAACAGCCAGTGGGGCCAGTTCTTTGGCGTGAAGGGTGGCCCGGGCTGCACCAATGCGAAGGAAGGCTGCAACTACGCACTCAACCGCGGCAGCGACCCGACCAACCCGGCCAACTACCACTTCACCGATCCGACCGCGTTCACCGGTGACGTCAGCAACACCAATGATCAGATGCACCTGAGCTATCCGATCAAGCGTGATTCGCTGTACTTCTCGGGCCAGGCCAACATCACCGACAACGTGCGCTTCAAGGCCGAACTGGGCTACAACAAGCGCAGCTCGACCCGCGTCACCGCCGGCTATCCGTTCGATGTCGACGTCGCCAAGATCAACCCGATGTCGATCGACAGCTACTTCAACCCGTTCGGCAACCAGCATGGCTATGCCACGCCGACCGAAGTGAAGTGGAACCGTCGCCTGTGGGAGCTGCCGCGCACCAGCACCAGCGAACTGAAGACCTACCGCGCGGTGGCCGCGTTCGACGGCTCGTTCGAGATCGGTGAGCGCTACTTCGACTGGGAAGTGGGCTACCAGTACAACAAGAACGAGCTGCGCCAGCACACCACCGGCAACCTGCACAAGGGCCGCGTACAGGCCGCCACCGGTCCGTCGTACTTCAACGCCAGCACCGGCAAGGTCGAATGCGGCAAGCCGGGTGCGCCGATCGCCGGCTGCCTGCCGTGGAATCCGCTGGTTCCGTACGGCGTGGACAGCCCCTATGGCATGACCAACAACCAGGCCCTGCAGGACTGGCTGTTCCCGGCCGAGAACGCGACTGGCCGCACCACCTCCAAGAACGCCTTCGCCACCATCAGCGGCAGCCTGTTCACCCTGCCTGCCGGTGACCTGGGCTTTGCCTTCGGCGTGGAAAACCGCGAAGAAACCGGCAAGTTCGTGCCGGACGCGCTGGCCCAGACCGGTGCCACCACCAACCTGGCCGCTGGCCCGACCGGTGGCTCGTACAAGGTGAAGGAAGCCTACCTGGAGTTGAATGTTCCGGTGCTGGCCGACCTGCCGGGCGCACGTGAGCTGAGCCTCAACGCCGCGACCCGCTTCTCGGACTACAACACCTTCGGCAACACCCTCAACAGCAAGTTCGGCTTCAAGTGGAAGCCGATCGACCAGCTGCTGGTGCGCGGTACCTGGGCGCAGGGCTTCCGTGCCCCGACCATCTCCGACCTGTACGGCGGTGGTTCGGAAACCTTCGCCAACTTCTCGGATCCGTGTGACAGCAAGTACGGTTCGGCCAAGAGCAGCGCCGAAGTGCGTGCCCGCTGCGCGAGGGACATCGCTGATGTCGCCAACTTCCGCCAGCTGGACAGCAGCAACAAGCCGACGGAAGGCTCGGTCGCCGCTACGCCGACCCCGTTCATCGGTGGTTCGAACCCGAACCTGAAGCCGGAAACCTCGACCAGCCGCACCCTGGGCGTGGTCTGGAGCCCGACCTTCGTCAGCAACCTCAATGTCTCGCTGGACTGGTGGAAGATCCGCATCGACGACACCATCGTCGATGACAGCCCGAACCAGATCCTGATCGACTGCTACGAGCAGGGCCTGGCCGATCGTTGCGCGCGCTTCACCCGCAATCCGTCCAACGGCATCGTCACCGGCCTGAAGTTCGGCGGCCGCAATGCCGGCTTCGCCGAGGTCGAAGGCTACGACATGGACCTGTCGTACCGCCTGGAAACCGACTACGGCAAGCTGAGCACCTCGTGGTCGACCACTTACGTGGCCAAGGACATCTCGCGCTCGTCGAACGACAGCACGATCGTGCCTACCGTCAGCAACGGCATCGTGACCAACACGGGCATCGGCTTCCGCGTACGTTCCAACCTGACCGTGGGCTGGGATCTGGAGAACTTCGGCGTGAGCTGGACCGCGCGCTACTACTCCAGCGTCAAGGAACAGTGCGTCAACCCGACCAAGTACGCCGACGAGTGCTCGGATCCGGGCGTGATCGCGCCGTGGTACAAGGGCGCACGCAACTACAACGAGCGTGGCGCGGTGACCTTCCATGACGTGCAGTTCCGCTACAACCTGCCGTGGGACGCCACCGTCTCCGTCGGCGCCAACAACGTGTTCGACAAGCAGGGCCCGGTCATGTACACCAAGCCGCGCTCGGTGTTCTCGTACTACGGCGGCTACGACATCGGTCGTTTCATCTACATGAAGTACACCCAGCGCTTCTGATCCATCCGCGCTGTTGACGCTCCACGACCACGGCCCTTCGGGGCCGTGGTTTTTTTCGGCCCGCGCAGTCTGACGTTATCTGCATCGCCATTGACGTTTCCAAACCCCAGGACAGATGCATGTTCCTCTGCCTCAGTCATCGCAGACTCCTCGGCAATCGACTGATTCCATGTCGATTTGTGCAGAAGCGACATAACCACCCGGCGCATTTTCATCGGTTTCCCATACCTCTCCCGACAGACCTTCACTAGGTTCGAACGTCCACCGCCTGCGGTGGTATTGGCGCCGTCCGGCTTGGCAGCGCACCGAAGACTTCGAAGAGAGAGAGACCCATGATCATCCGTATTCCCGAACTGGGGTTGGCGATCCGCCGCGTGCTGGCGATGACCGCAACCACCGCATTGGCCGCTCCTGCACTCGCCCAGCAGGCCCCGGAAGCCACCACGCTGGACCGCATCGAGATCACCGGCTCACGCATCCGCCAGGTCGACCTGGAAACCGCGCAACCGGTGCTGACCATCAGCCGTGCCGACATCGAGCGACAGGGCTTCAACTCGGTTGCCGACATCTTGCAGAACCTGACCGCGACCGGCAGCCCTGCCCTCAGCCGTGCCAGCCCGCTCAGCGCGGGCGAGGCCTCTGGTGGCAGCTACGTGGACATGCGCGGCCTCGGCCCGCAGCGCACCCTGGTGCTGGTCAATGGCAAGCGCCTGGGCATGACCACCTCCGGCTACCAGGACATCTCCAGCATTCCTGCCGCTGCCGTGGAGCGCATGGAAGTCCTCAAGGATGGCGCCTCGGCCATCTACGGCTCCGATGCGATGGCCGGCGTGGTCAACATCATCACCCGCCGCAACGTCGAGGGCGTGACCGCCAGCGTCTACCACGGCCAGTACAGCGAGGGCGACGGCGCCCGCACCCAGTACGACGTGGTGGCCGGCTGGTCGAACGAACGCGCTTCGATCAGCATCGCCGCCGAGCATGTCGAAGAAAAGGGCGTGTGGGCGAAGGACCGTGGCTTCAGTGCCTACACCTACACCGACGGTCATCCGGCCGATGGCTGGACGACGGTCGGCCAGTGGGGCCGCATCACCGGCTTCAAGGGCCCAGGCTGCAGCAACAGCCGCGGCTGCAGCTATTCGCTCGACCGTGGCAGCCAGCCGGGAGGCCCGGACAGTTTCCACCTCAGCGACAATACGCCATTCACCGGTGATGTCAGCAACAGCAACGAGCAGATGCATCTGCAGACGCCGATCAAGCGCGACTCGATCTTCGTCGACGCACGCATGGATCTCAATGAGCAGGTCCGCTTCAACACCCAGCTGGCCTACAACCGGCGCACCACCACCCGCCAGATCGCGGGCTATCCGTTCCAGTCCGCTGCCGCCGGCATCACGCCGATGTCCGCCGACAGCTGGTTCAACCCGTTCGGCAGCCACCATGGCTATGAAAGCCCCAGCGACGTGCACTGGAACCGCCGCACCTGGGAGATTCCACGCGTCAGCGTCAGCGAACTGACCACCTGGCAGGGTGTTGCTGCATTCGAAGGCAGCTTCGCGTTCGGCGGTCGTGACTTCGATTGGGAAGCAGGCTACCAGTACAACCGCAGCGAACTGATCCAGCGCGCTACCGGCAACCTGCACAAGCAGCGCGTTGCCGATGCCACCGGCCCCTCGTTCTACAACCCGGCAACCGGCAAGGTCGAATGCGGTACGCCGGAGGCGCCAATCGCCGGCTGCAAGCCCTGGAACCCGCTGGTTCCGTATGGCCAGGATGATCCCTATGGCCTGACCGGCAATCCGGAACTGCAGGACTGGCTGTTCCCGGAAGAACTCACCCGTGGCCGTACCACCACCCGCAACCTGTTCGCCAGCCTCAGCGGCAGCCTCGCCACGTTGCCGGCCGGTGAGCTGGGCTTCGCCGTCGGTGCCGAGAGCCGTCGCGAAGATGGACGTTTCATCCCCGATGCACTGGCACAGACCGGCGCCACCACCAACCTGGCCGCAGGTCCTACCGGCGGCGGCTATCGTGTCGACGAGGCGTACCTGGAGCTGAGCGTGCCGGTGCTGCGTGACCTGGCCGGTGCACGTGAGCTGAGCCTGAGCGCTGCGACCCGCTACTCGGACTACACCACCTTCGGCGGTACCCTCAACAGCAAGTTCGGCTTCACCTGGAAGCCGATCGACCAGTTGCTGGTCCGCGGCACCTGGGCCCAGGGCTTCCGCGCACCGACCATTTCCAACCTGTACGGCGGTGGTTCGGAGACCTTCACCACCGGCTTCCGTGACCCCTGCGACACCGTCTACGGCGCTGCGGCCAGCAGTCCGGAAGTGCGTGCACGCTGCGCCGCCGACATTGCCAATGCGAACAGCTACCGCCAGCTCGGCCAGGGCAATGAACCGATCACCGGCAGCAGCGGGCAGACCCCCCTGCCCTTCACCAACGGCTCCAATCCCGACCTGCAGCCGGAAACCTCAACCAGCCGCACATTGGGCCTGGTCTGGAGCCCCTCGTTCGCCCAAGGGCTGAACATCGCGCTGGACTGGTGGAAGATCCGCATCGACAACACCATCGTCGCCGACCACCCCAACGACATCCTTCGTGACTGCTACGAGTTGGGCATTGCCGAGCGTTGCGGCAGTTTCACCCGCGATCCGGAACTGGGCATCGTCAACAAGCTCAACTATGGCAGCCGCAACAGCGGCTTCCGCCAGGCCGAAGGCTATGACCTGGAGGTCGGCCACAAGATCGAAACGTCCTGGGGCACGCTGAGCGCGGACTGGAAGACCACCTATGTGGTCGCCGCCGAGGAACGGACCACCAACGACGCCGATTCGCCGCCGATTCCCAGCAATGGCATCGCCACCAATGGGGGCATCGGCTTCCGCGTGCGTTCCAACGCGTCGTTGGGCTGGGAGCGTGGCGACTTCGGCCTCACATGGAGCCTGCGCTATTTCTCCGCAGTGAAGGAACGCTGCCTGGGCCTGGCGGACTATCCGAACGAATGCTCGCACCCGGACCAGCGCGCACCGTGGTTCAGTGGCACGCGTGACTACAACCGTCGCGGATCGGTCACCTTCCACGACGTGCAGGCACGCTACAACCTGCCGTGGGATGCCACGGTTTCGGTCGGCGCCAACAACGTGTTCGGCCGCCAGGGTCCGGTCATGTACAGCCAGCCGAGTGCCAATTTCTCCTACTACGGCGGCTTTGACATCGGCCGTTTCATCTACATGAAATACCAGCAACGCTTCTGATCCACTGCACAGCATGAGCGTTTACGCCACGGCCCTTCGGGGCCGTGGTTTCATGTGCCCAAGGCTACGTCATCTGGCGGTCGCAAAGCGGTCATATCGGCTACATCGCCAGGCCCGAGCATGCCGGAAACCCGGAGGCCCGCCATGCGCTATGCCATCGTCACCGAGACCTATCCGCCGGAAGTGAACGGCGTTGCCCTCACCGTGCAGGGCCTGGAACAGGGACTGCGCGCATCGGGGCATGACATCGACCTGATCCGGCCACGCCAGGCCAGCGAAGCGCTGGATTCGGCACCCGGCATCCTGCTGGTCCCGGGCGCTGCACTACCGCGCTACCCCGGCCTGCGCTTCGGCCTGCCGGCACCGATCCGGCTTGGCCGCCACTGGCAGCAGCAGCGCCCGGATGCGGTCTACGTCGCCACCGAGGGCCCGCTGGGCTGGTCGGCACTGCGCACCGCGCGCCGCCTCGGCATCCCGGTCGCCAGCGGCTTCCACACCCGCTTCGACGAGTACCTGCCCGACTACGGCGTGGCCTGGCTGCAGGCAGCGGCAATGCGCTGGATGCGCCGCTTCCACAACCAGGCCGATGCGACCCTGGTGCCGACCCGCGAGCTGCAGCAGTTCCTGGGCGAGCAGGGATTCGAACGCGTGCGCCTGCTGGCGCGCGCAGTCGACAGCCAGCAGTTCGATCCGAGCCGTCGTGACCCTGCGCTGCGCGAGGAATGGGGCGTGGACGGCAATGGCCTGGTAGCGATCTACGTCGGGCGGATCGCCGCGGAAAAGAACCTCGGGCTGGCCGTGAAGGCGTTCCGCCGGCTGCAGCAGATCCGGCCGAAGGCGCGTTTCGTGTGGGTCGGTGACGGCCCGGCCCGCGAGAAACTGGCGCATGAAAACCCCGACTTCATCTTCTGCGGCATCCAGCGCGGCGATGCCCTGGCACAACACTTCGCCAGCGGCGATCTGTTCCTGTTCCCCAGCCGCAGCGAGACTTTTGGCAACGTGACCCTGGAAAGCATGGCCAGCGGCCTGGCAACCGTGGCCTTCGACTACGGCGCCGCGCGCGAGTACCTGCGCAACGGCGAGAACGGCGCAGCGGTGGACAACGACGAGCAGTTCATTGAAGCGGCGGTGCAACTGGCCGCTGATGATGCGCGGCGCCACGCACTGGGCAGCAACGCCGCGCAGGCGATGAAACGCCTGCATCCGCAGCAGGTGGTGGCCGAGTTCGATGCCCTGCTGGCCGAGCTGGCCCAGTCACGGAGGAGCGGCCATGCGCACCACGCCGCTTGAGCTGCTGGCCGGCCGCGAAGCACGGCTGTGCCGGCGGGCCAACCACTACTGCCGGCGCCGCCGCGTGCGCCGCCTGTTCTCGGTCATCAGCCGGCTCGGCGATGGCGTGTTCTGGTATGTCCTGATGGGCGCGCTGGTGGTGTTGGACGGCTTCGACGGCCTGCGCGCCTCGGTGCACATGGCCGCCACCGGCCTGGCCGCGCTGCTGCTGTACAAGAGCCTGAAGCGCTGGACCCGACGCCCGCGCCCGTATGCCGCCGACCTGCGCATCCGCGCCTGGGTGGCACCGCTGGACGAATTCAGCTTTCCCTCCGGGCACACCCTGCACGCGGTGTCCTTCACCATTGTCGCACTGGCCTACTACCCGTGGTTGGCACCGCTGCTGGTGCCGTTCACCGTCGGTGTGGCGCTGTCGCGGGTGGTGCTGGGCCTGCACTACCCCAGCGACGTCCTCGCTGCCACCGGCATCGCCGCGTTGCTGGCCGCGGCCAGCCTGGCCTGGTTGCCGCTGCCGGTGTGAGGCGCTTTCCGCCGGGCATGGCCCGGCGCTACCGGTCAGCACACGATTCCCGGGCAACGCCGGGCCAGGCCCAGCGAGCGCAGCGGTCCCTTGGTAGCGCCGGGCCGCGCCCGGCGAGCGCAGCGGCATCCCCGGCGGGCGGATGCCCTAGAATGCAGGCATGACCACGCTGTTCATTTCCGACCTGCACCTGGACCCCAGCCGTCCGGAGATCACCGACCTGTTCCTGCGCTTCCTGCGCGAGCAGGCGCCCACCGCCGATGCGCTGTACATCCTCGGCGACCTGTTCGAAGCCTGGATCGGCGACGACACCCCCTCGCCCGCCGCCGATGCGGTGGCCGATGCGTTGAAGGTGCTGACCGACAGCGGCGTGCCTGCATACTTCATCCGAGGCAACCGCGATTTCCTGCTCGGCGAGGACTACGCACGCCGCGCCGGCCTGCGCATCCTGCCCGACCCGTGCGTGATCGAGCTGTACGGCCGCCCGGTGCTGCTGCAGCACGGCGACCTGCTGTGCACCGATGACATTCCCTACCAGCAGTTCCGCGCACAGACACGCGATCCCGCGTTCCAGGCGCAGTTCCTGTCGCAGCCGCTGGCCGCGCGCATCGCGTTCGCACAGAAGGCCCGCGAAACCAGCCAGGCCCGCCAGTCGGAAATGAAGCAGGGTGATCGTGCGACGTTCGAGAACGTGACCGACGTGGCCCCGGCCGAAGTCGATGCCACCTTCGTGCGCCACGGCGTGGACACCATGATCCACGGCCACACCCATCGCCCGGCCATCCATGCACTGCAGGCCGGTGGCCGTGCCTGCACCCGTATCGTGCTGGGCGACTGGTACGAACAGGGTTCGGTGCTGCGCGTGGACGCCAATGGCTGGACCCTGGACACGCTCAGCCGCGAATGATGGATCACAGGGTGCCAACCAAGGTTGGCATCTACCAGAGCAGGTGCACGCGCCCTGGTAGACGCCGACCCTGGTCGGCGCCTGGACTCAGCGGAAGGCCGCGATGGTGGCCTTGGTGTTGACCAGCACGCGCTGGTTGTCGGCACTGCTGGCGATGCCCATCGGCACACCGTTGTAACTGATGTTCGGATTGGACCAGTAGTTCAGCCGCGGGCAGCCGGCCGAGCAGTCATAGGCCATGATCGTGCGCCAGCGCGATCCGCTCGCCGGCTCATAACGATAGCCGTGGCCATAGGCGTAGGGCGAGGTGCTGGGATCACTGGCGATGTCGTGCCGTGCACTCTGCAGGTGGCCGATTTCATGGGCGAACGAGTAGTAGCCGGTGGCGCAATCCCAGTACACCGCGGCAAACGCGGTCGATGCGGTGGAACCGATGCCCGAGGCCAACCCGCAATAGCTGGTGTTGTTGATCAGCAGTACGCCGACGTCGGCAGCGGTGTTGTTACGGCTGGTATGGATGCTGTCCATGTAGCCGTCGCTGGTGTTGCGGAAGCGGGTCAGGTCGGTGGTGAAGTTGCCCGACTCGGTGTAGCTGGTGGTCTCGTAGCCAGCCAGCTGCAGGGTGATGCCAACGTTGCTGTTGACGTAGCCCTGGTTGGATTCGGCTACCGCCAGTTGCACCAGCGACTGCATGTTGCCGCCGTAGGCTGCGACGGCAGCGTTGGTCGCCACTACCAGCACGCGGATGGTCGCCGGCGTACCGGACGAGGCCTGCGCGATGCCGATGCGATCGTTGTTGCCCATCGGAATCTTCGGCAGCTGGTTGTAGTCGGCCGGATGGTCGGCCGGCATCCGCGACTCGTCCACTTCCACCAGCACATGGCGGTTGCCCAGCGGACGCAGCCGGTACAGCTTGCCGTCCTTGCGGATCGAACCGGTGAGGGTGTTGCCCGAACGCACCAGGATCACTGAATTGCCGGGATCATCCTGACCGTTCGAAGTGGCAGCGGTCAGCCGGTCGGACGGCGAGCGGAACTGGCCATACCAGATGCTGCCGCCATCGGGCAGCGACTCGACCTTGCTGCGCACCGCCTGTACGCGCTGGCCGAGCAGCTCGAACTCCAGCTGCGGCTGCGCGGTGGCCGCCGCATCCACACGTACTTCCTGCACCGTCGCCGTGGACGGCGTCGCCAGCAGTTTCCCCAAGGCGGGTTCACTGCCTGCCGCTGCACGGCTGAGTACCGTCACCGGCTCGAACAACGGTGCGGCATGCGCAGCCGCCGCCACCGACAATCCCAACACCAGGCCACCTGCCGCTTTGCCAATCGATCTGGACAACATTGCGTCGCTCCTTGAATGATGTGAACAGCGTGGATGCAGCACGCCCGGGTTTGCCGGGTCTGGCCATCTGGCCTGCGCGGGTCGTGTGAATTCAATAGAAGATGGGAATGAAAATCAGGAACTGTGATCGACCGCATCTGCGTTCAGTCAGGTCAAAAGCGTCACTACACTTCGCCAACACACCGCTTTCGCGCTACCGTGACGCAGCCACGACGGGGAATGCACATGGCACCACCGCAGGACACGGACGAAGATGTCGGCTTGCTGCGGATCGGCCTGTTCTTCGATGGCACCCGCAACAACGCACACAATCTGGAACGCGGTCGCCCGCAGCTGCCACAGCCACGCCCGGCCCAGCTGCGCGCCGACGACGATTCGACCTACCAGAGCCGGCTGACCAGCAGCTACGACAACGGCCTGACCAACATCGCCCGTCTGCAGCAGCTGTACCCGGATAGTCGCCGCGATACGCTGGCGACTGCATCGCTGTCGATCTATGTGGAAGGCGTCGGCACCCGCGACGATGCAGACGACGACCTGATCGGCCTGGCCTTCGGTATCGGCGCCAGCGGTGTGCGGGCGAAAGTGCAACGCGCGCTGCAGGTGCTGCTGCCGGTCGCGCTGACCGAGCTGTCCACACGCTGGCGGCAACCGCTGCGGCGCGTGCAGCTGGACCTGTTCGGCTATTCGCGCGGTGCCGCCGCTGCACGCGATATCGCCAACCAGTTGCAGGCCTGGGACAACGCACGCTGGCGGCAACTGCTGCAGTCGTCCGGCCTGGCCTGTGCCGGTGACTTCGCTGCCGCAACACCGGCACTGCGCTTCATCGGCCTGTTCGACACCGTGGTTGCAGTCAATGGCGGCCGCGCCGACGAACAGCCACGACTCGCGCTGCGTACGGGCATCGCCGGTCAGGTGCTGCAGTTGAGCGCACGCGACGAACATCGCCAGCACTATCCACTCACCAGCGTGGCCCCTCCCTTCACTGAAATCGCACTACCGGGCGTGCACGCCAACATCGGCGGTGGCTACAACCAGATCGAAGAAGGCCCCAAGCTGCTCAGTCGTCCGCGTCGGCAGCAGCTGCGTCGCACGGCCGTTGCCGATTACCAGATACCGCCCCTGACGGTACTGCAGGCGACCACGGCCTATGCCGAAGCGCAGGCCGATGCCGAGCGCTGGCGGCAACAGCTGGGCGCGGACCAGAAGGAAGTGTGGGTCGATGTCTGGCACCAGTGGCAACAGCAGCGTCGTGCAGGCAGCCGCAGCGTCCTGCTGTCACCGGTGCTGTACGTGACTGCTGCGGTGGTGCTGCGCCGGCGCATCGACTGGCGGTACCAGCTGATTGCCCTGCAGGTGATGCAGCAGCACGCACGCGATGCCGGCGTGCAGTGGCGTGCCGATGCAGCCGATGTTCCAGGCTGGGCGCTCCCCTCCGCGCTGCTGCCGATCGCACGGCGACTGGTGGCCGGACAGGCGCTGACCCCGACCCAGGAGGCACTGCTGCGACGGCGCTACCTGATGCAGTCGGCGCACTGGAACTTCGATGCACTGGGCGATACCGCACTGACCTATGCCGCCGATGCCGGGGTGAGCGAACTGCCCTACCGGCCAGGGCCCGGCCTGTTCTACATCAACCGGCCGACCGTGGATGGCAGACGCGTGGTGCTGCCAAACGGGTGAAGCAGAAAAGGGACGGAGGGGATTAAGTCGTTTGAGGCACAAACGACTTAATCCCCTCCGTCCCTTTTTTCAGCCGGCCTGCTCGACCAGGTTGGCCAGTTCGTCAGCATCGAAGCCGGCCAGCAGGCGCGCTTCCAGATTGAAGGGGCCATACAGATAGCCGCCAGCGTATTCGACCAGCAGCTCCTTGAAGCGTGCGCGCGGCTCGATACCGGCACGGTCGCAATGCCAGCGGAACCAGCGCGAACCCGCAGCGACGTGCGCCACTTCCTCACGCAGGATCACCTCCAGCACGTCGGCGGTTTCAGCGTCACCGACATTGCGCAGTTTCTCGATCATGCCCGGAGTCACGTCCAGGCCACGTGCTTCCAGTACCCGCGGCACCAATGCCATGCGTGCCAGACCGTCATGCGCAGTCTTTTCGCACATTTCCCACAGGCCGTTGTGCGCGGGGAAATCGGCGTAATCATGGCCGTGTGCCTGCAGGCGTTCGCGCAGCAGCATGAAGTGCCGCGATTCGTCGTCGGCACAACTCACCCAATCGGCATGGAACGCCGACGGCAGGCCACGGAAGCGATACACCGCATCCCAGGCCAGGTCGATCGCGTTGAGTTCGATATGGGCGATGGCGTGGATGAAGGCGGCACGCCCTTCCACCCCGCCCAGTCCGCGCCGCGGCACTTCGCGCGGATGCACCAGCACCAGCTTCGCCGGCCGGCCCGGCATGCGGATCGGCTCCGGCGACGGCGCATCGGCCGCCACCTTCAGGCGGCCGGCACGGAACGCGGCCGCATAAGCCTGGGTCAGCGCGACCTTGCGCAGCGGGTCGGCTTCCGCCAGGCACTGCTGCGCGGCGCGCAGCAGATCGCCTCCGACGTCGGGCACGTCAACCACGCCTGGACCTCAGGCGCGGCGCTTGTGCTTGGCGTCATCCGAACGCAGTTGCTGGATGCGCTCGAAGTAGCCCGGCTCGATGCCGGTCGGGTAATGGCCATTGAAGCAGGACGAATCGAAGTTGCGCAGCGCCGGATTGCCCTCGCTCACCGCCGCTTCCATGTCTTCCAGGTCCTGGTAGATCAGCCAGTCACAGCCGAGGTGGGCTTCGATCTCTTCCACGGTGCGGTTGTGCGCGACCAGCTCTTCGGCCGCTGGCATGTCGATGCCGTAGATGTTCGGGTAACGCACCGGCGGCGCGGCGCTGGCCAGGTAGACCTTGCGCGCGCCCGCATCGCGGGCCATCTGCACGATCTGCTGGCTGGTGGTGCCACGCACGATCGAGTCGTCCACCAGCAGCACCACGCGGTTGCGGAACTCCAGGTGGATCGGGTTGAGCTTGCGGCGCACCGACTTCACCCGTTCGCCCTGGCCCGGCATGATGAAGGTGCGGCCGATGTAGCGGTTCTTGATGAAGCCTTCGCGGTACTTCACCCCGAGCACGTTGGAGATCTCCAGCGCGGCATCGCGCGAGGTATCCGGAATCGGGATGATGGTGTCGATGTCGTGGTCCGGGCGCAGGCGCAGGATCTTCTCGCCCAGCTTGATGCCCATGCGCATGCGCGCCTTGTGCACCGAGACGTTGTCGATCATCGAATCCGGGCGCGCGAAGTACACGTATTCGAAGATGCACGGGGTGTGCTCGGCCGGCTCGGCGCAGATCTCCGAGAACAGCTCGCCACGCGCGGTGATCACCAGCGCTTCGCCCGGCTGCACGTCGCGCACGCGCTGGAAGCCCAGCACGTCCAGCGCGGCCGATTCGGAAGCCACGATGTACTCATCGCCTTCGGCGTGGCTGCGCTTGCCCAGCACCAGCGGACGGATGCCATGCGGGTCGCGGAAGGCGACCAGGCCCAGGCCCAGCACCACGCTGACCACCGCATAGCCGCCCTTGCAGCGACGGTGCACGCCGGCCACCGCGCGGATCGCGGCTTCCGGGCTGAGCTGGCGCTGCTGCTCCAGTTCGTAGGCGAACACGTTCAGCAGCACTTCGCTGTCCGAATCGGTGTTGACGTTGCGGCGGTCCTGCTCGAACACCTGCTGGCGCAGCGCCTCGGTGTTGATCAGGTTGCCGTTGTGGGCCAGCGCGATGCCGTACGGCGAATTGACATAGAACGGCTGTGCCTCGTCCATGCCTTCCGAGCCCGCGGTCGGGTAACGCACATGGGCGATGCCGACGCTGCCTTCCAGGGTGGACATGGTGCGTGCATCGAACACATCGCGGACCAGGCCCGTGGCCTTCTGCACCCGCAGGCGGCTGCCATTGACGGTGGCGATGCCCGCCGCATCCTGGCCGCGATGCTGGAGAACGGTCAAGCCGTCATACAACTGCCCGGCGACGTTCTGGTTGCCGACGATTCCGACGATGCCACACATGGTGCGAGGTCTCCGCTGGGCTGTGCCCAGTTACAAGGAAGGTGGCCGTACCTGGCCGCGGTGGTCGCCGCGCGCGCGGTCGACATTGGCCGGATCGCCCGGCTCGATACTGTCCGGCAGTGCTGGGGCGTCCGGACGCACTTCGGCCGGATCGTAGGAATCGCCCTGTTCCGCTTTCGCAGGCCGCAGCCATCCGCTGCCTGCCACTACCTGGTTGAGGATGCCATTATCGCCTGCCGCGCCCGGCTTTCCCAACCCGGCGCCTGCGTTCTTGCCCAACTCCATCAATGCAGATGGGGACAGCGCGTCGGTCGGCAAGGCCTTGGGCAGCAGATCGGCCCCGGGAACCTGCCAGTGCGGCAGCTTGCTGTTCATCCAGGCCACGGTGGGGTTCAGCAGCGGGCGCACCGCCGAACGCTGCCAGGACGGCTCGGCGGTCAGCGGGGTGAAACTGCCCAGCAGCAGCAGGATCGCGGCGATCAGGCCGCCACGGACAACGCCCAGCACCCCGCCCAGCAGGCGGTCCAGGCTGGTCAGCATGCTGCGATGGACCAGGGCCTTGATGACCATGCCGATCACCGCGACCACGATCATCACGCCGATGCCGACCCCCAGGTAGCCACCGACGAAGTGCTCGCCACCCGGTGCAGCCGGTGCGGCCCACCAGTGGGCCGCGTCATTGCCGAAGGCGAAGGCGGCCCACGCGGCCAGCAGCCACGACAGGGTGCCGATGACGATGCCGACGAAGCCGCGCAGCATCCCAAGCAGGGCCGAGGCGGCGATCACGATCAGCAGCACCACGTCGATCATGGCGCCCCGCTCCTTCGGCGGCGCTGGCAACGGGGCTGCGCGTGGGTCATGGGTGCGGTCGCACCATGCCGGCCACGCCGACCTTGGCGGCGACCTGCGCCTTCAGCTGTTCGGCGTCGGCGCGGTTGGCCACCGGTCCGACGCGGACACGATGCAGGGTGCCCTTTTCAGTGCGCACCTGTTCGACAAAGGCGCTGAAGCCAGCGGCGCGGACCTTGTCGCGCAGGGCATTGGCATCGTTGGCCTGACCGAACGCGCCCAGCTGTACGGCAAAGCCGACGCCGCTGGCGGCAGGTGCTGCCGGTGTGGTCGGCGCCGTCGCCGGCTTGCTGGCCGCGGTTTCCGGCTTGGGCTCAGGCTTGGCTTCCGGCTTCGGTGCCGGCTTCGGCGGTTCCGGCTTGGCCACCGGGGTGGTGGTGGCGGTCGGCGTGCTCGGCGGCAGGCTTTCGCTGCGCACCGGATTGCCAGTGGCCGACGGCGCGGTGGCCGCCGCCGGGGTGCTCGCACTCGCCGGCGCAGGCGCCGGGATGGCGGCAACTGCAGCGTTGCTGCCCGTCGCCGCATCCAGGGCAATGACCTCAGCCTTCACATCGGCGCGGATCTTTACCGCCTGCAGCCGGGCCGCCTCGGCCTGGGCGCGGTCAGCATACGGCCCGACCCGCACGCGCCATGCCTGGCGGCCGTTGATGGTGGCGCTCTCAGCGAAGCCCGGCAGCTGCGAACGCTTCAGGTAGGCGATCACCGCCTCGGCGTCGGCCTTGCTGCCGTACGCACCGAAGGTGACCGCGTAGTTGCCGGCGGCCACCGCAGGCGAGGTGTCCACTGTCGGCGGCGTGGCCGGCGCGGCAGCATCCGGCAGCGGCTTGGCCTGGCCGGTCTGCAGGCCGGTGGCACCGCCCGCCGGCGCAACCAGCGGCAGTTCGCGGGTTTCGAACTGGCCATCGGCTGGCGCATCCGGCGCGGCGATCGGCACATTGGCCACGCCACTGTCCGGGGCCGGCCCCTTGACCAGCATCGGCAGGAAAATCACGGCCAGCGCTACCAGCACGATGGCACCAATCAGACGCTGTTTCAGAGGCGTATCCACGTGAGGCAGGCAACTGTCCGGGGGTTGCGGTCGATTATACGGGTGCCGGACCGGACGGCGTCGGCGTTGGCTGAACGTGGATCAGGCCGGGTCCCGCAGCCACTTCAGGGCCGCGGCGGCGGTATGGAACGAGCCGAACACCAGCACCCGGTCGCCACGCCGGGCCTGGGCCAGCACCTGCACCAGGGCCTGTTCGACGCTGTCGGACAGCTGTGCGGTGGCGGCAGCGGTATCGGCCAGACGTGCCTGCAGCTGCGCCGCGCTCTGCCCGCGCGGGCCATCCAGGCTTGCCAGGGTCCACTCGCCCACTACGTCCTGCAGCGCCTGCACCACGCCCGCCGCGTCCTTGTCCTGCAGCGCGGCGTACACCGCCAGGGTACGGCCAGGTACCGCCTCGGCCTTCAGCGCGCGCGCCAGCTGGCCGGCCGCCTGCGGGTTGTGGCCGACGTCGACGCGGATCTGCACGCCATCGCGCTCGAACGCCTGCAGGCGGCCGGCGATGCGGGCGGCGGCCACGCCTTCGGCCCACGCCGCGCGCGGCACCGGCTTGTCCAGCGCACGCAGTGCAGCGATCGCGGCACCAGCATTGGCCAGCTGGATCGGCCCGGCCAGCGCAGGGGTCGGCAGCTCCAGGCGGGTACCGACATCGCGCCAGCGCCAGCGCTCGGCATCGATCGGTTCGTAGAAGTAGTCGCTGCCGCCGCGGATCGCGTTGGCACCGACCAGGTAGGCTCGCGCCAGCACGCTCGATGGCGGATCAGTCTCACCCAGGATCACCGGCTTCCAGCCGCGGATGATGCCGGCCTTCTCGGTGCCGATCGCTTCGCGGTCATCGCCCAGCCATTCGGCGTGATCGATGTCCACGGTGGTGATCACCGATACATCGGCGTCGACGATGTTGACCGCATCCAGGCGGCCACCCAGGCCCACTTCCAGCACGGCCAGATCCAGCCCGGCGTCGGCGAACAGCTGCAGCGCAGCGAGCGTGCCGTACTCGAAATAGGTCAGCGTGGTGTCGCCGCGCGCGGCTTCGACAGCATTGAACGCAGCAACCAGCGCCGCATCGTCGACATCCTGGCCATCGATGCGCACGCGCTCGTTGTAGCGCAGCAGGTGCGGCGACGTGTACGCGCCGACCTTCCAGCCGGCAGCACGCGCGATGGCCTCGATGAAGGCCACGGTGGAACCCTTGCCGTTGGTGCCACCGACCACGATGGTGCGCCCGGCCGGTGCACTCAGGCCCATCGCGGTGGCGACGGTGCGCACGCGCTCCAGTCCCATGTCGATAGTCGCCGGGTGCTGGCGTTCAATGTAATCCAGCCAATCGGCCAGGGTGGTCGGGGTGTTCGTCACGGCAGCGGTTCCAGCAGAAACAGGTGGTTCGATGGGATGGATCAGAGAGCGCGGTGCTTGGCTTCGCCGAAGAACGGCGTGTGGTGGGCGCAGTCGTTCAGGCGCACCACTTCCAGGCTGTCCAGATCGGCGCCTTCGAGCAGGTTGAGCGTGGTCGGTGCCTGGCGGAAGGTCCACAGGCGGGAAATCGGCAGGCCCAGCACCTTGCACAGGATCACGCGGTTGACCGCATCGTGCGCAACCACCAGCAGCGTGTCGTGCTCGCCGAGGCCTTCGGTAGCACGGGCCAGGCCACGCCAGCTGCGTTCCAGCACCAGGCGCAGCGATTCGCCGCCGGGCATCAGCACGGTATCGGGCTCCTCGCGCCAGGCCTGCAGGCGCGACGGATCCTTTTCGTTGATCTCGCTGGCGAGCAGGCCTTCCCACTCACCGTGGGCGATTTCCTGCAGCTCCGGCTCGGTCAGCAGCATGTCGGCACGCGCGGCGCCAAGCGCCAGCTGTGCGGTGCGCTGGGCGCGCGACAGCGGCGAGGCGACGGCACGGGTGATGTCCACCGAAGCCAGGCGGGCACCCAGTGCCTGGGCCTGGGCTTCACCGATCGGCGAAAGCGGAATATCGATCTGGCCCTGGTAGCGGCCTTCGGCGTTCCACGGCGTTTCGCCGTGGCGGGCAAGCAGGATGCGCATGCGTGCAAGGGGTCCTGGGGGAGGAGGTTTCCGCGTTTCGTTCACATCCTGTGAAGTACGCGGAACAGGGATGATACCTGTTCGGCGCACCGGGCCGGGCCGGGCATGAAAAAACCCCGCGACGTGGGTCGCGGGGTTTCGGAAACTCCGGTTGTCTGGTCGAGGTTGCCGGCCAGCGGCCGGCACTACCGCAACCGGTTTATTTCGCCAGGTTCAGTTCCTTCAGCAGCTGCGGCGCCGGCGCCACTTCCTGCATGATCCACTGCATGTAGCGGCTGTCGACGGCGATCATGCGGGTCATCACCGGGTCGAACACCCAGTTGGAGCTGACCGATTCCCAGTTGCCATCGAAGGCCAGGCCGACCAGCTTGCCATTGGCGTCCAGCACCGGCGAACCGGAGTTGCCACCGGTGATGTCCAGGTTGGACAGGAAGTTCACCGGCACCGAACCGATGCGCTTGTCTTCCAGGCCACCGTAACGCTTGGCCTTGACCGCATCGAGCAGCGCCTTCGGCGAATCGAACGGATCTTCACCGGTTTCCTTCGCTGCCACGCCTTCCAGGGTGGTGAACGGGGTGTACTTCACGCCGTCCTTGCCGTAGCCCATGACGTTGCCGAAGGTGATGCGCAGCGACAGGTTGGCATCCGGATAGACGAACTCGCCCTGGCTCTTCTTGTAGTCGGCCACGGCCTGCAGGTACAGCGGGCGAGCGGTCAGCGATTCGCCTTCGCGGATCTTCTTCTGCTCTTCCTGCTTCAGCAGTGCCGGCATGACGGCCACGGCGTACTGGATGGCCGGATCGTTGCTGGCTTCGAACGCAGCGCGGTCGGCCTTGAACCACTTCAGGCGGGTGTCCAGGCTGCCCAGCTCGGTGCCGCCCAGCTTGTTCACCAGCGACTTCACCGCAGCGGCATCGCTGCCGGCCAGCCACTTGTTCAGCACTTCGTTGTCGCGCTGCGCGGCCGGCAGGGCCACGTACTGGTCCAGCCAGTAGGTCTGCAGCTGCTGGTCCATCTTTGCCACGTAGCGACGGTCCATCTGCTTCAGGCCACCTTCGATGGTGGTCAGGTCGCGTTCCTGGTAACCGGCTTCGCGCTCGGCATCCGGCTTGCTGCGCTCGATCGACAGGCGGTACAGGGTGATCGCTGCGCCAACGGCCGAGGTGTTGTTGAACTGGCCGACGAACAGGTCGCGTTCGCGGGTCGACTTGCTGGTATCCAGATGCTTGAGCAGCTGCGCGTGTGCGGCCAGCGCCGGCTTGCCGGCAGCACCCTGCTTCTTCAGCCAGGCCAGCACGGCGGCTTCTTCAGCCTGCTTCTGGCCGGCGGCGTCGATGCGCTTGAAGCCTTCCAGCTGGCCCAGGTAGTTCTTGGCCACGTTGTTCATGCTGGCGGCAGTGGCGGCGTACTTCACCTTGACGTCGGCGTCGGCCTTGCCAGCATCGGCGATCATCTTCAGCACTGCGTTGTAGTGCTTGGCGATGGTCGGGTAGGTGAAGCTGGCGGTTTCGTTGAACTCGCCGGCCAGTGCGTAGCGGTTGGTGCGGCCCGGGTAGCCGGCCACCATCACGAAGTCGTCGGCGCCCAGCGGCTGGTCGGCGAACTTCAGGAAGTGCTTGGGCTGGTAGGGCACGTTGTCGGCGGCGAAGGCGGCCGGCTTGCCGTCCTTGCCGACGTAGGCACGGTAGAAGGAGAAGTCGCCGGTGTGGCGCGGCCACATCCAGTTGTCGACGTCGCCACCGAACTTGCCGACGCTGCCCGGGGGCGCGTAGACCAGGCGCACGTCCTTGATTTCCATGTTGCGGAACAGGCGGTAGGTGTTGCCGCCGGAGAAGCTGTACAGGCGGCAGCGGAAGCCGGCATCGGCTTCACAGGCGGCGACCTGGGCCTTGTCGAACGCGTCCAGCGCGCGGCTGCGGGCCAGCGGATCGTTGCCGGCGCCAGCAATGGCGGCCTTGGCCTGGGCGGTGACGTCGGTGATCTGGTCGAGCACGAACACGCGGGCGTTCGGGCCGGCGCTCAGTTCATCCTTCTGGGTCGGCGCGTTGAAGCCATCCTTGATCAGGTTCTTCTGCGCGGTCGAATTCAGCTGGATGGCGCCGTAGGCGCAGTGGTGGTTGGTGACCACCAGGCCCTGTGGCGAGACGAAGCTGGCGGTGCAGCCGCCGAGGGCGACGACCGCGCCCATCGGGTCGCCGGTCAGGTTGGCCAGCTGTTCCGGGGACAGCTTCAGGCCGGCCTTCTGCAGCGGGCCGGCGATTTCCGGCAGCTGCTGCGGCACCCACATGCCTTCAGCGGCATGGGCGACCTGGGCCAGCCCGAGGCTGGCGACGATGGAGAATGCAAGCAGGTTCGAGCGCATGGAGCGGCCCCTGGTAGTGGAACCTTCGATTGTAGCCCGCCACCCTGCCCCGACCCGAACCCCGGAAGTCATGGGCCAGGCGCACCGATGCCCTCCGCCGGGCATGGCCCGGCGAGCGCAGCGGCGTTGTTCGAAACGCCCGCCAGCACACGCCTTTCGTTCCGCCACTGCACCCGCAGCGCAACATGGGAATTCCGCGCGGGCCTCTATAATCCGCGTTTTCCCCCTGATGAGTTCCACCCCGATGGCGCAGCAAACGATGAAGGCCCTGGTCAAGCGCGAAGCAGCCAAGGGCATCTGGATGGAAGAGGTTCCGGTGCCGACCCCGGGCCCCAACCAGGTGTTGATCAAGCTGGAAAAGACCGCGATCTGCGGTACCGACCTGCACATCTACCTGTGGGACGAATGGAGCCAGCGCACGATCAAGCCGGGCCTGACCATCGGCCATGAGTTCGTCGGCCGCATCGCCGAGATCGGCCCGGGCGTGACCGGCTACGAGATCGGCCAGCGCGTCTCGGCCGAAGGCCACATCGTCTGCGGCCATTGCCGCAACTGCCGTGGCGGTCGCCCGCACCTGTGCCCGAACACCGTCGGCATCGGCGTCAACGTCAACGGCGCGTTCGCCGAATACATGGTGATGCCGGCCAGCAACCTGTGGCCGATCCCGGACCAGATTCCGTCCGAGCTGGCCGCGTTCTTCGATCCCTACGGCAACGCCGCGCACTGCGCGCTGGAGTTCAACGTGATCGGTGAAGACGTGCTGATCACTGGCGCCGGCCCGATCGGCATCATCGCCGCCGGCATCTGCAAGCACATCGGTGCGCGCAATGTGGTGGTGACCGACGTCAATGATTTCCGCCTGAAGCTGGCCGCCGACATGGGCGCCACCCGCGTGGTCAACGTCGCCAAGACCTCGCTGAAGGACGTGATGAAGGAGCTGCACATGGAAGGCTTCGACGTGGGCCTGGAAATGAGCGGCAACCCGCGCGCGTTCAACGACATGCTCGACTGCATGTACCACGGCGGCAAGATCGCCATGCTCGGCATCATGCCCAAGGGCGCCGGCTGCGACTGGGACAAGATCATCTTCAAGGGCCTGACCGTGCAGGGCATCTACGGCCGCAAGATGTACGAGACCTGGTACAAGATGACCCAGCTGGTGCTGTCCGGTTTCCCGCTGGGCAAGGTGATGACCCACCAGCTGCCGATCGATGATTTCCAGAAGGGCTTCGACCTGATGGAAGAAGGCAAGGCCGGCAAGGTGGTGCTCAGCTGGAATTGACCCTTCGGGTCAATTCCCCCGCAGGTTTCCTTATCCCCCGCGCCGTCGGCGCGCCCCCTTGAACAACAAGGGGGCTCTCCCCCAGCCGGGGTGAGGCATGCTGCTGGAATTGAAAAAGGCGCCCATTGGGCGCCTTTTTCGTGGACATCAGCGAAGGCGCATCAGTTACCGATCGCGACGCTCAGCATCACGCGGCTGTGGGCCAGCTTGCCGGAGTTGTCGCGGCCGTTGCCGTCGGTGCCGTAGTAGCCCAGGCCGACCTTGGCCATCCCGAACTGGCGCTCAACGCCGACATTCCAGTCGGTGTAATCCTTGGCGATGCCGTCTTCAAACGTGCTGCGGCCGACGTTGGCATTCAACGTGAACTCCTTCGGCAGGCCCCAGCTGCCGCCCAGGCCGAAGTACCAGCCATCGGTGCTACTGTTCCATACATCGTTGGTGTAGGCCACCGTCAGCTTGTAGGTGTCATCCAGCGTGGTGGTGGTGATCAGCTCGTTGTAGTTCTGGCGGCTGGACTTCAGGTAGGTGTAGCGATTCAGCAGCACGTCGACGTTGACGCGCTCGGTGACGTCCACGCCGTAGCCGATCAGGTAGTCGACTTCGGTCTTGGGATCGCCGGCACCGAAGTCCACGCCCGAGCCCCAGACGCCGGCATACAGGCCGACCGGGCTGGTGTAGGTGAAGCCAGCCTGCAGGGTCGGATCCTCATCGGTCTGCGACACACCACGGAACAGGTAATCGGAAACAGCGGTGACGTTCCAGCTGTACGGCGATTCGTTTTCCTGGGCGCTGGCGGCGAACGGGGCGGCCAGGGTCAGGGCAGCGGCAATGGCGAGGCAGGCACGGGCGTGCTTCATGAGCGTCTCCGGTGGGGGCGGTGGCGTGGAAGGCGGGAGCGGGCGTAGCGGCCGGGGCGGGACAGCTCCGGTTCACGAATTCTTAACCAGTTTGCTATTGCGATGCAACATGTGCCGGCCGTGGCGATGCTCCGACCGGGCCGGTTGGTGAGCGGCGATGCCCGGTAGAATCAGCGGTTTCCCCGTTCAGAGCCGTGCCCACGCCATGACCGACGCCTCCTCCGCCCTGACCCGCCACTATGCCGAGGAACTGGACGCCATCCGCGCCCAGGGCCTGTTCAAGTCCGAGCGGATCATCACCAGCCCGCAGTCGGCCGAGATCACCCTCGATGACGGCCGCACGGTGCTGAACTTCTGCGCCAACAACTACCTGGGCCTGGCCGACCATCCGGACCTGATCCAGGCGGCCAAGGACGCACTGGACAGCCACGGCTTCGGCATGGCCTCGGTGCGTTTCATCTGCGGCACCCAGGACCTGCACAAGCAGCTGGAAGCCCAGATCGCCAGCTTCTTCGGCAAGCAGGACACCATCCTGTACGCGGCCTGCTTCGATGCCAACGGCGGCCTGTTCGAGCCACTGCTCGGTGAGAACGACGCGATCATTTCCGACGCGCTGAACCATGCCTCGATCATCGACGGCGTGCGCCTGTGCAAGGCCAAGCGCTTCCGCTATGCCAACTGCGACATGGCCGACCTGGAAGCGCAGCTGCAGGCTGCGGATGCCGCCGGCTGCAAGACCAAGCTGATCACCACCGACGGCGTGTTCTCGATGGACGGCTTCATCGCCCCGCTGGACGAGATCACCGCGCTGGCGAAGAAGTACAACGCGCTGGTGCACATCGACGAGTGCCATGCCACCGGCTTCCTTGGCGCCACCGGCCGCGGTTCGGCCGAGGTGAAGGGCGTGCTGGAAAAGATCGACATCATCACCGGCACCCTCGGCAAGGCCATGGGCGGTGCGCTGGGCGGTTTCACCTGCGCCAGCGCCGAAGTGATCGAACTGCTGCGCCAGCGCTCGCGTCCCTACCTGTTCTCCAACTCGCTGCCGCCGCACGTGGTTGCTGCCGGCATCAAGGCCTTCGAGATGCTGGCCGCCGCCGGTGACCTGCGCGGCACCCTGGCCGAGAACACCGCTTACTTCCGCGAAAAGATGACCGCCGCCGGTTTCGACGTGAAGCCGGGCGTGCACCCGATCAGCCCGGTGATGCTGTACGACGCACCGCTTGCGCAGAAGTTCGCCGAGCGCCTGCTTGAGGAAGGCATCTATGCGATCGGCTTCTTCTTCCCGGTGGTGCCCAAGGGCCAGGCCCGCATCCGCACCCAGATCAGCGCAGCGCATACGCGTGCGCACCTGGACCGCGCCATCGATGCGTTCACCCGCATCGGCGTCGAGCTGGGCGTGATCAAGGGTTGAACAACGGTAGCGCCGGGCCATGCCCGGCGGCTTCCTGATATCCGCGCTATGCGCTAGCCGGGCATGGCCCGGCGCTACCGAAATGACGCGCTCTGCGCGTCATTTCTTTTTCTTCTTGCCCTTCGGTTCGTCCTTGCTGGCCACCACCACCGGCTTGGCGGCGGCATCCTGGCCGTTGCCCTTGGCAACGCGGATCCCGTTGGCCTTCATCCAGGCATCGAATTCGTCGGCGGTCATCTTCTTGTCGCCGTTGCTCATCAGGAAGCGGTAGCTGCCGCGACCGTCCAGTTCCGGGGTCTTCACTTCCACCACCGGGGTTTCGGCAGGCGTTTCCGCCTTGGCCACTTTCTTGTGGCCGCCACAGGCCGTGAGCAGCACCATCGGCAGCAGCAGGCCTGCGCAGCGCAGGGTTTGGTTGAGGGTCGGGTGGTACATGGTGGGCAGGCTCCGTTCGGGAAATTCAACAACCAGGCGCCCCCTACGCCTGGAACGGTGGCCGGCAGTTGCCGGCCGCAGGCGATGATCAGCCCGCTGCAGCGGCCCCCAGCCGCTGCTGGTCGCTGACCTCAAGCACCCGCCACTGGCCCTTGCCGAGATCGCCGAGCGTGAGCTCGCCGATCGCAACCCGGACCAGGCGCAGCACTTGCAGGTCGAAAGCCGCCAACAGGCGACGGATATGGCGGTTGCGACCCTCGTCGAGGACCACCTCCAGCCACGCGGTCTTGTCGCCGCTGCGCAGCACGCGCACGGCCAGGGCGACCAGGAATTCGCCCTCGTCTTCGACACCGGCGCGCAGCGCGGCCAGGGTGTCCTCGTCGGGCAGGCGGTCCACCTGCACGTGATAGGTCTTCTGCGGCCCGGTCTCCGGATCGGTCAGATGCGCGGCCCACTGCGGATCATTGCTGAACAACAGCAGGCCTTCACTGGCCTTGTCCAGGCGCCCGACCGGTGCGATCCACGGCAGGCCGGCACCATCGAAACAACGGTAAACCGTGTCACGTCCACGCTCGTCCTGAGCAGTAGTGACCACCCCGCGCGGTTTGTTGAGCATCAGGTACAGGCGCTGCGGCGCAGCCATCGGCTGGCCGTCGACCTCGATCGGCGGTGCCGGGCTGGCAATTGGAAATTCAGGATCACGGACGATGCGACCAGAGACGCGTACGCGCCCTTCGGCGATCCAGCGCGCGGCCTCGCTGCGCGAGCACACGCCGGCCTTGGACAGCACGCGCGCCAGGCCATGGCGCACACCACTGGAGGCGTTCGGGTTCGCACGCCCACGCGGGGCGTGGGAGCGGGCGGCGGGGGCGGCAGGTGGGCGGCGCGTGCGCAAGCCTCTGCTCCCCGCGTCGCTTACTTCTTGTCGACCGGCTTGGTCTCAGCCGGTGCTTCGGCTGGGGCCGGAGTGGCGGCCGGAGCCGGACGCGCCTTGACCACGCGCACGCCACGCGCCTTCATCCAGGCGTCGAACTCCTCGGCGGTCATGCGCTTGCCGTTCTGGCTCATGTCGAAGCGCCAGGGCGTGTTGTCGAATTCGGTCTGCGGCTTGTAGGCCGCCGGATCGTTCGGCTTCACCGCCGGTGCACTGGGAATGGCCTTGGCGATGTTCTGGCAGCCATCGATGCGCAGTCGCTGCAGCACCTGGTCCAACGACTGCGACGGGTCGTAATTGCCGCTCAGCACGCCGGCCGGCATGCCCAGCTGGTTGCCGCGGATGTACAGCTCGTCAGCCACCGGTGCAATGGTCGTGGCCGGCAACGGCAGCGGCGAGGCGCTGGTATTGACCGAGCAATCGACCGCAGCGTGGGCGGCGGGAACCAGGGCCAGTGCCAGGACGGCGGCCGATGCAGAGCGCAGCATGAAGGGCATCCAGGAAAGGAAGTAACGCGGCGAGTTTAGCAATGCCGCGACAGCTTTCAAGCGCCACTTTCAATGAATACAGCAACTCATTGGTTTTATAAGAAAATTACCGACGAACGGTCGACCACTGACGGGCGATTCCGGGGGTTCTGGACATTCCGGGCCGCAGAAACAACAAGACCCGGCCGAAGCCGGGTCCTGCTGTGTCCTACTGGCAGAGCGTCAGAACTTAGTTCTGGACGTTCAGCTCGGTACGACGGTTCTTGGCGCGACCTTCCGGGTTGTCCGAACCATCCGGGTTGGTGTTCGGAGCAATCGGACGGCTCTCACCGTAGCCGATCGGGCCGACCAGACGACCGGCGTCAACGCCGTTCTTGGTCAGGTAGTTGTACACGGCGGTAGCGCGACGCTCCGACAGCTTCTGGTTGTAAGCGTCGGTACCCTTCGAGTCGGTGTGACCGGCAACTTCAACGCGCAGATCCGGGTAACGCTTCAGGATCTCGGTGGCTTCGCTCAGGATCGCCACGGCGTCCGGACGCAGGTTCGACTTGTCGAAGTCGAAGTTGACGCCCTTCAGGTCGATGGAGACCGGCACCGGGCAACCGTCCGGACCGATGGTCTGACCCGGCTGCGAGTTCGGGCACTTGTCGTCGCAGTTGTTGACGCCGTCACCGTCGTCATCCAGGTCGGCGCAGCTCGGGGCAACCGGAGCCGGAGCCGGAGCAGCCGCGACCGGAGCCGGGCCCAGCGGGATCACGACGCCGACCGAAGCCAGCACGTCGCCGAACCAGCTTTCGTCCTTGGCAGCGACGCTCTGGTCGTCGAAGTCAGCGCGGTAGGCCACTTCGGCGCGCACAGCAACGCGCTTCTCGAAGGTGGTCTGCAGGCCGACGCCGAGCTTGGCGGCAACGTTGCCGTCCTTGCGGTCAGCCAGGCCACCGCCGATCGGGTTGTACTCTTCTTCCGACTTCTGGTAGCCCAGGCCACCGACGATGTACGGGTTCCAGCCGCGGCCTTCCTTGATGAAGTGGCGACGCAGATCCAGCGAGACGCCGTACTGCGACCAGTTCTTGTCCTTGTTCGAATCGAAGTTCGGGTTCTGATAGTTCAGCTCACCGTCCAGCGACCAGTTCGGGCTGATGAACTTGCCCAGACCCAGGGTCACGAACGGAGCGTCATTGGTCAGACGGTCGCTGTCCTGGAAGTTGAAGCCGGCCGAACCGGTCAGGTACCAGCGGTCATCGAACTCCTGCGCGGAAGCAGCCTGGGCAAAAGCCAGACCACCCAGCAGCGCGGCAGTAAGGATCTTCTTGTTCATTGAGTACAGCTCCTATTTCGGGGGTATGAAACCGGTAGAGGCATGGGCCAGCACTACTGCGTCGAAGCTCGACAGCCGATTCAGCACGCCACCGCCGCGAACATTATGCTCAGGCGGGTGAAGGTCATGTTAACAGTCCCGTAACATGTGAAGTGTTGTGCCCGACCCTCCACCGGTCCGACGTTGAAACCCTATACAGGATGATGAAAATCCGCAAGACCCTCGCGCTGCAAGGGTTTGACGGGGTTTAAGTGCGAAAAGCGACATTCTTCGCCACACATTGCATCACGCGATTCAGCGCGTTCGCGGAAAGGTGAGGAACCTTATGATGCAGACACGAACCCAGCCGGAGCCGAGATGAAAGCCGTCGCCCTGAGTCGTGAATCCGCCCCTGCCCTGCACGATATCCATCTGCCTCCACCGCTGCCTCCGGGCGGCCGCGACCTGCTGATCCGGGTCGAGGCGATCTCGGTCAACCCCGTCGACAGCAAACAGCGCGCCGCCACCGATCCGGCCACGCTCGACGCCCCCCGCGTACTCGGCTGGGACGCCGCTGGCGTGGTCGAGGCGATCGGCGACGAGGCCAGCCTGTTCGCCTCTGGTGATGAGGTCTACTACGCCGGCGATGTCACCCGCCCAGGCTGCAACGCGCAGTATCAGCTGGTGGACGAGCGCCTGGTGGCACGCAAACCGACCACCCTCGACTTCGCCGAGGCCGCTGCGTTGCCATTGACCACCCTTACTGCGTGGGAACTGCTGTTCGAGCGGATGCCCCTGCGGCTGGATGACCGTCGCCAGTCCGGCCAGCACCTGCTGGTGATCGGCGGCGCAGGGGGCGTCGGCTCGATGGCGATCCAGCTGGCCCGTCACGCCGGCTTCGAGGTAATCGCCACCGCATCCCGCGAGGCCTCGATCGACTGGTGCAGGCGCATGGGCGCCCAGCACGTGATCGACCACCGGCATCCGCTGCTGCCACAACTGCAATCGCTGGGCATCGATGCGGTGCAGGTCGCACTCAACCTGGCCGACACCGACCACTACTGGGACGAATTGGGTCTGCTGCTGGCGCCGCAGGGACATGTCGGCCTGATCGTCGAACCACGTGGCCCGCTGCGCATCGGCGATCCCTACAAGGCCAAGTGCATCGGCATCCACTGGGAATTCATGTTCGCGCGCTCGCGTTTCGCCACGGCCGACCGCATCGAGCAGCACCGTATCCTCAGTCGTGCGGCCAGCATGATCGATGCCGGCCAGTTGCGCGGCACCCTGAGCGAAACGCTGGGCACGATCAATGCGGCGAATCTGGACATCGCGCATCAGCGTCTGGCCAGCGGACGCACGCTTGGCAAGCTGGCGCTGGCCGGCTGGGGCGAGTGAGCGGTCAGGTAGAAACGCGTCCACACTCGGCTGGGCTCGAATGCTGATGTAGAGCCGAGCCCATGCTCGGCTGGCAGGCGCCAGGCAAAAGCAGCCGAGCGCAGGCTCGGCTCTACAGAACAGCCCCACATGCAGGCTCGACGCTACCTGTGGCGGCGGATTGACCTGCATCTGTATCTATGGAAGTTGCTGATCCGGGATTACGGTGGAAACAGACTCTCCTCCCCCGAGCCTCCCATGCCCACCGCCCTGCCCCTGCGCCTGCTGCAACTGATCGTCGGCCTGTTCCTCTATGGCTTCGGCGCCTCGCTGATGATCCGTGCCGCCATCGGCGTGGCGCCGTGGGATGTGCTGTCGCAGGGCATCGCCGCGCAGACGCCGCTGTCCTTCGGCCTGGCCACCAACGTGATCGGCGCACTGGTACTGCTGCTGTGGTGGCCACTGCGACAGAAGCCAGGCGCGGGAACCGTGCTCAACGTGATGCTGATCGGCCCGTCCGCGCAGTTCGGCCTGTGGCTGCTGCCGCCAGCAGTCGGCCTCGGCTGGCAGCTGGCGATGTTCTGCGCCGGCATGCTGCTGGTTGCGCTGGCCACCGGCCTGTACATCGGCGCCAGGCTCGGCCCGGGCCCGCGCGATGGCCTGATGACCGGACTGCACGCCCGTACGGGCTGGCCGATCTGGAAGGTGCGCAGCCTGATCGAAGGCAGCGTGCTGCTGCTGGGCTGGTGGCTGGGCGGTGATGTCGGCCTGGGCACGCTGGCCTTCGCCCTGCTGATCGGCCCGCTGTGCGGCGTGACGCTGGGCTGGTTCGGGATTGGTCGTCCCGCGGTGGGTAGCGCCGGGCCACGCCCGGCGAGCGCGCAGCGCGGCCAGGGGTAGCCGATTCGCCAGCCCTTGCCCCGGCCGCCATTTCGCGGCACGCTTCGCGCTTCCGTACGCAAGCGTATCGACCATGTCGCCAGCCAACGAAAGCGCCTATCCCCACCTGTTCGCCCCGCTGGACCTGGGCTTCACCCAGCTGCGCAACCGCGTATTGATGGGCTCGATGCACACCGGCCTGGAAGATCGCGCCCGCGACTTCCCGCGCCTGGCCGCCTACTTCGCCGAGCGCGCCGAGGGCGGTGTCGGCCTGATCGTGACCGGTGGCTTCGCCCCGAACGTGGTCGGCTGGCTGAAGCCGTTCGGCGGCAAGCTGTCCTGGCCATGGGAGGTGCGCCCGCATCGACAGCTGACCGCCGCCGCGCACCAGCACGGCGCGAAGATCTGCCTGCAGCTGCTGCATGCCGGCCGCTATGCCTACCACCCGCTGTCGGTGGCGCCGTCGAAGCTGAAGGCGCCGATCAACCCGTTCACCCCGCGCGCGCTGTCGGCCGGTGGCGTCGAACGTCATATCGCCGACTACGCACGCAGCGCGAAGCTGGCCCGCGAGGCCGGCTACGACGGCGTCGAAGTGATGGGCTCGGAGGGTTACCTCATCAACGAGTTCATCGCACCACGCACCAACAAGCGCGCTGACCAATGGGGCGGCGACGCCCGCCAGCGCATGCGCTTCGCAGTGGAGATCGTGCGCCGCATCCGCGAGGCCTGCGGTCCGGACTTCATCATCATCTACCGCCTGTCGCTGGTCGACCTGGTGGAAGACGGCAGCAACTGGGAGGAGATCGTGCAGCAGGCGCAGGCCATCGAGGCTGCCGGCGCGACCATCATCAACTCGGGCATCGGCTGGCATGAAGCGCGCATTCCGACCATCGCCACCTCGGTACCGCGCGCGGCCTTTGCCGGGGTTACCTCCAAGCTCAAGCCGCACGTCAAGGTGCCGCTGGTGGCGACCAACCGCATCAACATGCCCGACGTGGCCGAGCGCATCCTGGCCGGCGGCGGCGCCGACATGGTGTCGCTGGCGCGGCCGCTGCTGGCCGACCCGCAATGGCCGAACAAGGCCCGCGCCGGCCGTGCCGAGGCGATCAACACCTGCATCGCCTGCAACCAGGCCTGCCTGGACCATGTGTTCGAGAACAAGCTGGCCAGCTGCCTGGTCAACCCGCGTGCCGCGCACGAGACCGAACTGGTCTACCACCCCACTGCCGCACCGAAGAAGATCGCCGTGGTCGGCGCCGGCCCGGCCGGCCTGGCCTGCGCCACCGTCGCTGCCCAGCGTGGCCACCAGGTCACCCTGTTCGATGCCAACGACGAGATCGGCGGCCAGTTCAACGTGGCCAAGCGCATCCCGGGCAAGGAAGAATTCCACGAGACCCTGCGCTACTTCCGCCACACGCTGGGCGAGACCGGCGTGCAGCTGCGCCTCGGCACCCGCGCCGATGCCGCCAATCTGGCCGGCTTCGACGAGGTGGTGCTGGCCACGGGAATCACCCCGCGCAAGGTCGACTTCCCCGGTGCCGACCACGCCAAGGTGGTGAACTACCTGGACGTGCTGCTGGGCCGTGTCGAAGTCGGCGCCAATGCAGCGATCATCGGCGCCGGCGGCATCGGCTTCGACGTCGGCGAGTTCCTCAGCCATTCGGGCGAGTCGCCGTCGCTGGACCCGCAGCGCTGGATGGCCGAATGGGGCGTAGACGCCACCTTCGAGGCCCGCGGCTCGCTGGCCCGGCCGCAGGCCGAGGCGTCGCCGCGCCGGTTGTGGCTGCTGCAGCGCAGCCCAGGCAAGCCCGGCGCGCGGTTGGGCAAGACCACCGGCTGGATCCACCGGGCCACACTGAAGGCCAAGGGCGTACGCATGCTCGGCGGCGTCGAGTACCTGGGCGTGGACGACGAAGGCCTGCGCATCCGCGTTGAAGGCAGCGAACAACTGCTGCCGGTCGATCACGTGGTGATCTGCGCCGGCCAGGAGCCGAACCGCACGCTGCAGGCCGAACTGCAGGCCGCCGGCATCAACGCGCAGCTGATCGGCGGTGCCGATGTAGCCGCCGAACTGGATGCGAAGCGGGCCATCGACCAGGGCAGCCGGATCGCCGCTGCGCTTTGATGAGCACCTGAATGGGGGGCGGAATGTGATTTCCGTCACCCCTGTCGAACCTGAATGTCAAGCCTGGCGATTCACGATGCGTTCGGCTATCCCCCCCTACCTTGCGCCATCTTTCCGCTCACCAGCCAGTTTCCGGTGAGCCGGCGCGGCCCCCTCGATCGGTACTGATCGTTCTTTTGGGGCTGCCCACGGGGCGGCCCCGATGGCCGCCTCCCCATGACGCCAAGTCGTACCCCGCCTCCTGTCGCCCCCACGGCCGGAACCGGAGCGTGCGGCCCATACGGAGCAAGGAGTTATATGAAACTGGCCTGGATTCTCTGGCTGTCGCAGTTGTTGCCGCAGCCGGCCGCTGATTCATTGTGTTTGAGCACCACCGTGTACCTGGAAGCCCGCGACCAGACCCTGCGTGGCCAACAGGCCGTGGCCGAGGTTGCCCTGCGCCGCCTCGACAGCGGCCTGTGGGGTGACTCGATGTGCCAGGTGGTCACCGCGCGCAAGCAGTTCGCACCGACCATCGTCTCCCCCGGCACCCAGCTGGGCAACGACGCGGCCTGGAGCGAGGCGATGAACGTGGCCTTCGACGCCGAGCGCAACTGGGCGCTGCCGGCCGGCGAGCGCCGCGAGATCGTGCCCGGTGCCAGCCACTTCGCCGCGCTGGCCATCGCCAGCCCGAACTGGCGCAACGCTTACCAGGTGGCCACCATCGGCGATCACACCTTCTATAAGGTGCAGAACCTCAAGCCACGGCAGTCGTAACGATCCGTGCTGGCGGCAGCGTTGCCGCCCGCCAGCAAGCTCTGGGATAGTGGGGGTTTCCCGCCCGCATCACCTGGAGTTCCCATGAAGCTGTACAGCAAGCCCGGTGCCTGTTCCACCGCCGACCACATCGCCCTGCAGTGGACCGGCCAGCCGTTCGAGGTTGAACTGCTGAACAAGGACACCCTGAAGGGCCCGGAATTCCTCAAGATCAATCCGGCCGGTGCCGTTCCCGCACTGGTCGATGGCGACTTCGTGCTGCTGCAGAACGCCGCGATCATGGGCTACATCGCCGACAGCTTCCCGCAGGCCGGCCTTGGCGGCGACGGCAGCCCGCGCCAGCGCGCCGAAGCCACCCGCTGGCTGGCCTTCGTCAATTCCGATGTGCATCCGGCATTCTCGCCGCTGTTCGCGCCGGGCAAGTTCATTGCCGACGAAAGCCAGTTCGATGCGATCCGCGCCGCCGCACACAAGCGCCTGCGCGGCCTGTTCGAGACCGCCGACAAACAGCTGGCCGATAAGGCCTGGCTCGCCGGCTTCCGCAGCTTCGCCGATCCGTACTTCTACATCACCCTGCGCTGGGCCGCCGGCACCAAGGTCGACCTGTCCGGCCTGGACAACCTGGCCGCCTACAAGGCGCGCATGGACGCCGACGCTGGTGTGCAGGCCGCGCTGAAGGCCGAAGGCCTGGCCTGACCTGCCCCCGGGTTTGAGCCGGGGTCGGATCCGTCTGCGCAGCAGGCGGCTCTGACCCCATCAGCCCCATCGATCCGCTCAGCCGATCTGGCGGATCACCTCGCCCTTCGCATCGCGCAGGTAGGTCGGCACCACTTCGATGCGCAGCGCCGCCGCCACCGGGTAGATGCCGCGCTCGGCACGCACGCCCTCCAGGGCCTGCAGTCCCGCCTCGTCCAGTGCCCAGCACGCGCTGTCGGCGGACACGTCGCCGGCTTCACCGCGCCCGGCCGGGATGAACTCCCACTGCCGCTCGCGGCTGACCAGTTCCAGCGATTTGCCGTGGCGCAGGCGCAATGGCAGCAGCTCGCACACGCTGGCCACCTGGCCCGCACCGAGCACCAGGGTGGTGACGCCCGCCTCCTGGCGCCAGTCCAGCGTCTCGATGAACAACATGCCGGTGCTGGAGCCTTCGCGCTCGCTGCCGGCCTGCACCTGTGCAGCCAGTACCGGATCCTCCAGCAGGTTGCCGCGATGCAGGTCGCTGATCCACAGCGGCATCGCCGGCTGCAGCACCTGCAGCACGCCGCGCGTCGACCAGCGTTTGACCGCCTCCATTTCTTCATCAGTCAACCCGACCAGCTGCAGGAACTGCAGATGACCGTTGGCGGTATCACGCGCGGGAAGCTGCGGGTCGGCGATGAAGGCGAGGTGGCACAACCGCGTGTCGGTCTCCAGCGCGATCGGGCCATTGGCATTGAGGTGGTGACCGTCCTCGAACACGTTGCCGCTGCCGAACACATAGCGCGCCAGGTTCTGCAGCAGGTTCATCGGCCACACCGGCGGCTCACTGCCTGCGCTCTCGCCGGCGCTCGCAGCCAAGCGGAACGTCAGTTCGAAGCCATAACCGCTGGTAGCGGCATCGCTGCTTTCCTTGGCGTACAGCTCGGAGAAGCCATAGGTGATGTAGTGCCAGTGCCGGACCGGCGCATCCGCCCAGTACACACTGATGCCATCCAGGGGATCCTGACCGCCCAGCGTGTAGGGCAATGCAGTGCCGTAATGGCGCGGTTCCTGGCCGGCATGCAACGGCGCAAGCGCGGCGTTGATCGCGTCCCAGCCGGGGGTATCGGTGTCGTCGTGGTCGTCCTGCACGGGAGACTCCTTGTGGGAAGTAAACCGATCACTTTACGCGGTGGCTGAGGCCTGTACGACCTCGCTGCTGCCACTCGCCAGTGCCGCCTGGGTTTCCTGCCACCAGCGCTGCGCAAGCGCCGGGCTGCGCGCCTTGCCGACGGCCGCCAGCAGCTCCGGGCACAGGCGCTCCAGTGCCAGCGCATCGGTGCAGCGTTCGATCCTCAACTGCATGAAATAGCCCTTCAGGCCCAGATGGCGGCGTACCGCCTCGCTCATCGCGTCGTACAGCTGCTGGTACAGCGCCGGGTCCTGTTCGCGCCCGGTACTGATGCCACTCAGCGGTGTCACCTCTGCACTTCCGCCGATCACTTCGATCAGGCCCTGCGCTGACAATTGCTCCAGTGCATCGGGGGGTGCACGCAGGCCTTCGAACAGGCCGCGCAATTCAGTGTCATCGCGATGGCCATCGACCATCAGCAGGATCGAACGCAGTGCCGCCGGCAGGCGCCGGCCACGGTCCTCGATTTCCTGGCGGCCAGCGGCCGTCTTGGCGTGCAGCAATGCCATTGCTCCCCCTTCCCTCGATGCGCGATGCCTGCGCGCCCTGGTGGGCGCGCTCCCCTGTGTGACATCCCCGGACGGCACGCGCCTTCCCCGGCGCGCGCCGCGTGTTGCAGGTCGATGACAGGCCGAGCTTAGCGCAAGTGCTGGACACAGAGGGTAGTGCCGGCCGCTGGCCGGCAATCCCATCAATCCCGAGGTTGCCGGCCAGCGGCCGGCACTACCAGATCAGCGGCCCAGCGCGCGGCGGATCTCCTCCAGCGCTCCGGGATCATCCAGCGTCGACAGGTCACCCGGGTCGCGCTGTTCGGCCAGTGCCTGCAACGAGCGCCGCAGCAGCTTGCCCGAGCGGGTCTTGGGCAACGCGTTGACCACGTGCACGTGCGCCGGGCGCGCAACCGCACCGAGCGAGGCGGTCACCGTGGCCATCATCTCGGCCACCACCGGCGCCGGATCCTCACCATCGAGGCCCTGCTTGAGGGTGACGAACACCAGCGGCACCTGCCCCTTCAGTTCATCCTTGACCCCGATCACGGCAGCCTCGGCCACACGTGGATGGCTGGAGATGGCTTCTTCAATCTCGCGCGTACCCAACCGGTGACCGGCCACGTTGATCACATCGTCGGTGCGGCCGAGGATGAAGGTGTAGCCATCGTCATCGCGGATCGCCCAGTCCAGTGAGCTGTACAGCAGCTCCTTGAAGTGGCTGAAGTAGCTCTTCAGGAAGCGGCTGTCGTCGTTCCACACCGTGCTCATGCAGCCCGGCGGCAACGGCGGGGTCATTACCAGCACGCCCTTCTGCCCCGGCGCTACTTCCTCGCCGGTGTTCTCGTCGATCACCTTCATCCGGTAACCGAGGTTGGGGAAGCCCGGCGAACCGAAGCGCACCGGCTTCATCTCCAGGCCAGGCAGCAGGGTCAGCGCCGGCCAGCCGGTTTCGGTCTGCCAGTAATTGTCGATGATCGGCTTGCCGAGCGCTTCACTGATCCAGTGCGCGGTCGGCTCGTCCAGCGGCTCGCCGGCCAGGAACAGGTACTTCAGCGCGCCCAGGTCGTGGCGATGGATGAAGTCCGCGTCGTGCTTCTTCAGCACGCGGATGGCGGTGGGCGACGAGAACATCGTGCGCACGTTGTACTGCTCGCACAGCGCCCACCAGATGCCCGGGTCCGGGTTGGTCGGCAGCCCTTCGTAGAGCAGCGAGGTGCAGCCGCCGATCAGCGGGCCGTACACGTTGTAGGAATGGCCGACCGCCCAGCCGACATCGGAGGTGGAGAACATCACCTGCCCTGGCCGGCAGTCGAACACGGTCTCCATCGACTGCGCCATCGCCACCGCATAGCCGCCGACATCGCGTTGCACGCCCTTCGGCTTGCCGGTGGTGCCGGAGGTGTACAGCAGGTAGCTCGGCTCGCTTGATTCCAGCCACTGCACCGGCACATCGGTTTCGCCGATCTGCGCACGCAGGGTGGCGTATTCCACATCGCGCCCCGCCACACGCGGCTCGGCCGGGTCCAACCCACGCGACACGATCAACACATGTGGCGGCGGATTACTGGCCTCTGCGCAGGCCGCGTCGACCATCGCCTTGTACGGAATCAGCTTGCCGCCGCGCATGCCGGCATCGGCGGCGATCAGCAGTTTGGGCTTGGCATCGTCGATGCGCAGCGCCAGGTTGTGCGCGGCGAAGCCGCCGAACACCACCGAGTGCACCGCACCGATGCGCGCGCAGGCGAGCATGGCAAATACCGCTTCGGCCATGTTCGGCATGTAGATCACCACGCGGTCACCGTGACCGACGCCCAGGTGCCTGAGCACGGCGGCGAAGTCGTTCACTTCGCGATACAGCTGGCGATAGGTGATCTCGCGGGTGCTATTGGTCTCAGTGGAGATGGCGACCAGCGCCAGCTGGTCGGCGCGGTCGGCCAAGTGGCGGTCGACGGCGTTGTAGCAGAGATTGGTTTCGCCGCCGACGAACCAGCGCCGGAACGGCGGGTTGCTGTAGTCGAGCACCTGCTGCGGCGGTTTGTGCCAATGGATGCGCTTGGCTTCCTCGCCCCAGAAGGCCTCCGGCTCGTCGATCGAGCGACGGTAGGTTTCCTCGTAGTTCATGACGCAGCCCTCCCAGACAAAGTCATGGGTTCGAGGATAGTCCGGCGCTGCCGCGCGGGCCGCCCTACCTTGGTAGGGGGTGGGTTTGTTCTGCAGGGCTTGCAGCCCTGCACCTGCAGAATCAACGTCAAAGTCAACGTCAAAAGCTGGGCTATTGAGGGATGGCGGGGTGGGTCCGGTTGCGGGAGACGCCGTAAACCCATCCTTGGGGGCTTGGCCGCGGCATCCATGCCGCGGACACTCCCGCAACCGGACCCACCCCGCCTTCGACAGTTGGCCGCGATCTGTCGGAACGGCGTATTGACCTGATGGGTGTCGACCTTGGTCGACTGCTCTGGTAGGTGTCGACCTTGGTCGACACGGTAGATCCACGCCATGCGTGGATGATTCATTCGATATCTGAAAGAAAAATCGTGTCGACCAAGGTCGACACCTACCAACAGCCGCGCGGAACAACGGCCGCAGTTACCAACAGCCGCGGGAACCTGTCGAAGGTGGGGCGGTGTCGGAGTGCGGGGTGTCAGCCGCATGGATGCGGCTGCCAAGCCTACAGGGACGTACTTGCGGCGTCCCCGCACTCCGACACCGTCCCGCCAACCCACGGATAGCCCGCTTTTGACGTTGACGTTGATTCTGCGGGTGCAGGGCTGCAAGCCCTGCCGAACCCCTAGAACGGAGTCGCGGACTCGAACGCGAGCGCCTCGCCCGTCACCGGGTGGGTGAACTGCAGGCTGCGCGCATGCAGGTGCACGCGCTGCGCCGGTGCTGCGCCGTACAGCACGTCACCAACGATGGGATGGCCGAGACTGGCCATGTGCAGGCGCAGCTGATGGCTGCGGCCAGTGATCGGTTCCAACGCCACGCGGGTGCGCTGCGCTTCAACATCACGCGCCATTACGCGCCAGCGCGTCAGCGCCGGCTTGCCGCGTTCGTGGTCGACCATCTGCTTCGGCCGGTTCGGCCAGTCCACGATCAGCGGCAGGTCCACTTCGCCGGCATCGCCTTCAAGCAGCCCCTCCACGATCGCTTCATAACGCTTGCCAACCTGGCGCTGCTCGAACTGCATCGACAACGCCGCCTGCATGTCCTTGCCGCGCGCGTGCAGCAGCAGGCCCGAGGTCACCTGGTCCAGGCGGTGCACGGTCAGTGCGTCCGGGTACAGTGCCTGCAGCCGCGCGACCACGCAGTCCTGGTTCTCGGCGCTGCGGCCGGGCACGGACAGCAGGCCGGCCGGCTTCTCGGCCACCAGCAGCGCGTCGTCGATGTAATGCAGGTGGATCATGCGGTTCCAGGAACTCCAAATGAAAACGGGGAAGCCGAAGCCTCCCCGTTTTCTGCGTACCGACCAGCGGTCGGTACCTACCTTGACGGAAGACGTACCGGCTCGCGCCGGTACCGCCTGCCTCAGCCCAGCAGGTGGGCGACGCCGGAGCGCTCTTCTTCCAGCTCGGCCAGGGTCTTGTCGATGTACTTCTGGCTGAAGTCGTCGACCGGCAGATCCTTGACCAGGGTGTACTTGCCGTTCTCGGTGGTCACCGCGAAGCCGAAGATCACGCCTTCCGGAATGCCATAGGAACCGTCGGACGGCACGCCCATGGTGACCCACTTGCCGTTGCTGCCCAGCACCCAGTCACGCACGTGGTCGATGGCTGCGTTGGCCGCCGAAGCCGCCGAGGACGAGCCACGGGCTTCGATGATCGCCGCGCCGCGCTTGCCGACGGTCGGGATGAAGGTGTTGGCGTTCCACTCCTGGTCGTTGATCGCATCGGCGATCGACGCACCATCGGCGGTGGCGAAACGGTAGTCCGGGTACATCGTCGGGCTGTGGTTGCCCCACACGACCAGCTTCTCCATGCCACCGACCGGCTTGCCGAGCTTGGCCGACAGCTGGCTCAGGGCGCGGTTGTGGTCCAGGCGCAGCATGGCGGTGAAGTTCTCCGGCTTCAGGTCCGGGGCCGACTTCATCGCGATGTAGGCGTTGGTGTTCGCCGGGTTGCCGACCACCAGCACCTTCACGTCACGGCTGGCGACCTTGTTCAGCGCCGCGCCCTGAGCGGTGAAGATCTTGGCGTTTTCCAGCAGCAGGTCCTTGCGCTCCATGCCCGGGCCGCGCGGACGCGCGCCGACCAGCAGGGCGATGTCGGCGTCCTTGAAGGCCACTTCGGCGTCGTCGGTGCCGACCATGCCGGCCAGCAGCGGGAAGGCGCAGTCTTCCAGTTCCATCATCACGCCCTTCAGGGCGGCCTGGGCCTTGTCGACCGGCAGTTCCAGCAGCTGCAGGATGACCGGCTGGTCCTTGCCCAGCATTTCGCCGGAGGCGATGCGGAACAGCAGGGCATAACCGATCTGGCCGGCGGCGCCGGTCACGGCAACACGAACGGGTGCTTTCATGGGGGTTTCCTCTTGCTTGCAAGCGTTTGATGGGACGCCGCGGGCGTGGCCACGCAGGCCGGGCGGGCGGCGGGGAACAGGGAAACGGCCACCCGAGGGTGGCCGTTTCGAAGGGAAATCAGGCGGCGAGGAGCTTGTTCCACTCCGCCACGCGCTCGGCCTGGGCGGCCAGCACGGCGTCGGTATCGCCTTCCAGGGTGATCGAATGGATCACATCGCCCTGCTTGACCGAATCGACGATGGCCTGGCCGTCCAGCACCTGGCCGAACACGGTGTGCTTGCCATCCAGCCAATCGGTCTTGATGTGGGTGATGAAGAACTGGCTGCCGTTGGTGTTCGGACCGGCATTGGCCATCGACAGCGAGCCGACCTGGTGCTTCACACCATTCTTCTCGTCTTCGAACTTGTAGCCCGGGCCACCGGTGCCCTGACCCTTGGGGCAGCCGCCCTGGATCATGAAGTCGGCGATCACGCGGTGGAAGATCAGGCCGTCATAGAAGCCGTGCTTGACCAGGTTCACGAAGTTGGCCACGGTCAGCGGCGCCTTGTCAGCGAACAGCTCGACCTTGATCGGGCCCTGGGTGGTGTCGAAAGTGGCGATGAGGGACATGAAGATCCTTGGGATGCGGGGTGTGTAATCAGCCCCATAAGGATACACCTCCCCTGCCGTATGGGCGCCTTCGACCATCGGTGCAGGCGGGGTCTTCAGCACCCGGACGGCGGGCCATGGACGGGTAGCTGAACGGGGCACCCGGGCGGTGTGAAATGGAGGTTTTCGCCAATCGTCAACTTCGACGTATAATGTTGGACTTCTTTTTCCAAATCCGGCGCCGACTGGCCCCCTTTCGTATGTCCATCGAAAATCTTCGCAACATCGCCATCGTCGCCCACGTCGACCATGGCAAGACCACCCTGGTCGACCAGCTGCTGAAGCAGTCCGGCACCCTGTCCGAGCGTACCGTCCTCGCCGAGCGCGTGATGGACAGCAACGACCAGGAAAAGGAACGCGGCATCACCATCCTGGCCAAGAACACGGCCATCACCTGGGAAGACAAGAAGACCGGTATCAAGAACCGGATCAACATCGTCGACACCCCCGGACACGCCGACTTCGGTGGTGAGGTCGAGCGCGTGCTGTCGATGGTCGACACCGTGCTGATCCTCGTCGACGCGATGGACGGCCCGATGCCGCAGACCCGCTTCGTCACCCAGAAGGCCTTCGCGATGGGCTTCAAGCCGATCGTCGTGGTCAACAAGGTCGACCGCCCGGGCTCGCGTCCGGAGTGGGTGATCGACCAGGTGTTCGACCTGTTCGACAAGCTCGGCGCCACCAATGAGCAGCTCGACTTCCCGATCGTCTACGCCTCGGCCCTGAACGGCTACGCTGGCCTGGAAGACACCGTGCGCGACGGCGACATGACCCCGCTGTACGAAGCGATCATGCAGCACGCGCCGAAGCCGGAAGTCGATCCGGAAGGCCCGTTCCAGATGCGCATCAGCCAGCTGGACTACAACAACTTCGTGGGCGTGATCGGCATCGGCCGCATCCAGCGCGGCACCCTGAAGAAGAACATGCAGGTCGCGGTCATCGACCGTGAAGGCAAGAAGCGCAACGGCAAGGTGCTGCAGGTGCTGGGCTTCCTGGGCCTGGAGCGCATCGAGCAGGATTCGGCCGAGGCCGGTGACATCGTCGCCATCTCGGGCATCCAGGAGCTGACCATCTCCGACACCCTGTGCGCCCCGGACACCCCGGAAGCGCTGCCGGCACTGACCGTCGACGAGCCGACCATCTCGATGACCTTCCAGGTCAACAACTCGCCGTTCGCCGGCAACAAGGACCTGTCCGGTGGCAAGTTCCTGACCAGCCGCCAGATCAAGGACCGCCTGGACCGTGAAAAGGTCCACAACGTCGCGCTGAAGGTTGAACAGCTGGAAGACGCCGACAAGTTCCTGGTCTCCGGCCGTGGCGAGCTGCACCTGTCGGTGCTGATCGAGAACATGCGTCGTGAAGGCTACGAGCTGGCCGTGTCGCGTCCGGAAGTGATCATCAAGCAGATCGACGGCCAGGCCATGGAGCCGATCGAGCAGCTGGTGGTGGACATCGAAGAAATCCACCAGGGCGGCGTGATGGAAAAGCTGGGCACCCGCAAGGGCCAGCTGAAGAACATGGAATCGGACGGCAAGGGCCGCGTGCGCCTTGAGTACCAGATCCCGGCCCGTGGCCTGATCGGTTTCCAGAACGAGTTCAAGACCCTCACCCAGGGTTCGGGCCTGCTGTTCCATGTCTTCGACCACTACGGTCCGAAGGAGCAGGGCGCGATCGCCAAGCGCATCAACGGCGTGATGATCGCCAATGCACCGGGCGCCACGCCGGCCTACTCGCTGGGCCCGCTGCAGGAGCGCGGCAAGCTGTTCGCTGCTGAAGGCGACAACGTGTACGAAGGTCAGCTGGTCGGTATCCACTCCAAGGACAACGACCTGACCGTCAACGCGATCAAGACCAAGCCGCTGACCAACATGCGCGCTTCGGGCAAGGACGATGCGATCCAGCTGACCCCGGCGATCAAGTACTCGCTGGAGCAGGCCCTGGACTTCATCGAAGACGACGAGCTGGTCGAGATCACCCCGAAGGAGATCCGCCTGCGCAAGAAGTTCCTGACCGAAAGCGACCGCAAGAAGGCTTCGCGCGGCGGCTGAGCCAGCACCCCGTGAACCAGAGCGGCTACAACCCGGATCCACACCGGCATCCGGGTCTGCACGTCATCGCCTTGCTCGAAGCGAGCAAGGCGATGCTGGCGCTGTTGGCCGCCACCGGGCTGGAAGTGCTCGGACCGCAGCCGCTGCGGCACGGCATCATGGCCCTGATCCGGCGCTTCAGCCTGGATCCGGACCATGGCACCCTGCCCTCGCTGCTGCACATGATCAGCCCCGACGCGGTGCACCTGGCCGCGGCGGGGATGATCGGTTACGGCCTGCTGCACCTGGTCGAAGCCTGGGGCCTGTGGCGTGCCAAGGCCTGGGCCTCCTGGCTGGGCTGCCTGACCGCTTCGCTGTACCTGCCGTTCGATATCTTCGCGATCATCCGCCACCCTGGCTGGCCCTCGTGGACGATCCTGGCGATCAACCTGATCGTGGTCTACGTGCTGGCCCGCGACCTGCGCAAGCGCCGCCGCTGAGCAGCGGCTACACTGGGGATTGGAGCCGACCAAGCCGCCCCATGCGCCCGTCCTTGCCGCCCCTCCTGATCTGCCTGCTCGCTGCGCTGCCTGCGCTGCTTGTCGCTGCCTGCAGCCCGGCCACGCCCAGCGCCCACGCCGCCGAACCTGCCAGCCGCAACGTGCCGTTCCCCTACGCCGAAACCGATGTCGCCGATCTGCAGGCGCGGATGACCGCCGGTGAACTGGACAGCACCACCCTGACCCAGGCCTACCTGCAGCGCATCGCCGCACTGGACCGTGCCGGCCCCCGCCTGCGCGCGGTGATCGAACTCAACCCGGATGCACTGAAGGAAGCCGCCGAGCGCGACCGCGAACGTCGTGACGGCCGCCTGCGTGGCCCGCTGCACGGCATCCCGATCGTGCTGAAGGACAACATCAACGCCGCGCCGATGGCCACCACGGCCGGCTCGCTGGCGCTGCAGGGCTTCCGCCCGGACGACGCCTACCTGGTACGCCGCCTGCGCGAGGCCGGTGCCGTGGTGCTGGGCAAGACCAACCTCAGCGAATGGGCCAATTTCCGCGGCAATGATTCGGTGTCCGGATGGAGCGCGCGCGGCGGCCAGACCCGCAATCCCTATCGCCTCAGCCATTCGCCCTGCGGCTCCAGCAGCGGCAGCGCAGTCGCCGTAGCCGCCAACCTGGCCAGCGTGGCGATCGGCACCGAGACCGACGGCAGCATCGTCTGCCCGGCCGCGGTCAATGGCGTGGTCGGCCTGAAGCCGACGGTCGGCCTGGTCAGCCGCGACGGCATCATCCCGATTTCCTTCAGCCAGGACACCGCCGGGCCGATGACGCGCAGCGTCGCCGATGCCGCCGCCGTGCTGACCGCCATTGCCGGCCGCGATGACGCCGACCCAGCCACCGCAACCATGCCCGGCCGCGCGGTCTACGACTACACCGCGCGCCTGGACCCGCAGGGCCTGCGCGGCAAGCGCATCGGCCTGCTGCAGACGCCCCTGCTGAAGTACCGCGGCATGCCGCCACTGATCGAACAGGCCGCCACCGAGCTGCGCCGCGCCGGCGCGGTGGTGGTGCCGGTGGAACTGCCCAACCAGGGCGTCTGGGCCGAGGCCGAACGCAGCGTGCTGCTGTACGAGTTCAAGGCCGGCCTGGAGCGCTACCTCAGCACCCATCGCGCACCACTGCGCAGCCTGGCCGAACTGATCGCCTTCAACCAGGCACACAGCAAGCAGGAACTGGGCCTGTTCGGCCAGGAACTGCTGGTGGAGGCCGATGCGACTGCCGGCCTGGCCGACCCCGCCTACATCCGCGCGCGCACCGATGCGCGCCGCTTGGCCGGCCCGGACGGCATCGATGCCGCCCTCGCCGCCCATCAGCTTGATGCGCTGGTGGCCCCGACCACGGGTGTGGCCTGGCCGATCCGCAGTGACGGCGACGACTTCCCCGGGGAGAGCTACAGCGTCGCCGCCGTCGCCGGCTATCCCAGCCTCAGCGTGCCGATGGGGCAGATCGACGGCCTGCCGGTCGGCCTGCTGTTCATGGGCACCGCCTGGAGCGAACCGAAGCTGATCGAGATGGCCTACGCCTACGAACAGCGCACCCGCGCGCGACGGCCGCCACACTTCGATACCGACGCGCTGATCGACGCTGGCGAACCTTGATCGGCGTGGTAGTGCCGGCCGCTGGCCGGCAGATCCCGGGTTGCCGGCCAGCGGCCGGCACTACCGATCCGCAGGCTCCATCGATACGATCGCCGCCTCACCATCTTCAGCACCCGGCGACCGTACATCCGCGGTGCGCGCGCGAGGTCCTCGCGGCATGTCCAGTTCGTCTTCGTGCTGCACGCGCGCACGCACCTGCGGCAACGACTGCGGATGCTCGCGCGCCAGGAAATCCAGCATCCGCTCGCGTACCAGGCAGCGCAGGTCGAAGGCATCACCGGAACTGCGTGCGCTGACCAGCAGGCGCACCTGGATTGCGCGTTCGCTGGTTTCGGTCACCTGGGTCACGCAGACCCGGCCATCCCACAGCGCCTCACCACGGCAGATGCGCTCCAGCTCGGTGCGGATCGCCGCGATCGGGGCGCGGTAGTCCAGCCACAGGAACGCCGTGCCGAGCAGATCGGCGCTGCGCCGCGTCCAGTTCTGGAACGGGTTCTCGATGAACCAGGTCAGCGGCACCACCATGCGTCGCTCATCCCAGATGCGGACCACGACGTAGCTGCTGCCGATCTCCTCGATACGGCCCCACTCGCCTTCGACGATCACCACGTCATCCAGCCGGATCGGCTGCGTCACCGCAATCTGCAGGCCAGCGATCAGGTTGCCAAACACCGGCTTGGCCGCGATACCGGCCACCAGGCCGATCAGGCCTGCCGATGCCAGCAGCGCGGTACCGATCTTCTGCACCATCGGGAACGTCAGCAGTACCAGCGACGCGCCCAGCACGATGATGGCGCCCATCAGTACGCGGCTGAGCACCCGGGTCTGGGTCTGGATGCGGCGCGCCTCCAGGTTGTCGGAGACATCGATTGGATGGCTGCGCAGGATCGCGCGCTCGCCCGCCGCCACCGCGCGTACCAGCAACCAGATGAAACACGCGGTCAGCGCGATGTGCAGCATGTGCTGCAGGTTGCCCAGGGCCGGATCCTGCAGCGGCGTGGCCTGCAGCGCAGGAATCAACAGCAGCAACGGCCATGCGGTGGCCAGCGGTAATCCCAGCACACGCCCGATGCGCGCACGCCGGCGATCACGCCCTTTCAGCCGATGGTAGATCCACAGGATCAACCACGCGCCGATGCCACCCACTAATGCTGCCACTCCCAACGGCCATGCGTACGCCTGTGCGCTTTCCCAGTGCACCGTTGCCACCTCCACTCGAACAGCCGAACGGACAGCCTCGCGCATGGCGCATGAGCGTCACGTCAGCCGTTCGTAAGAAGGGTGTTGGTCGGCAGGGCTTGCAGCCCTGCACCTGCTGCGAGCCGAAGCAACAGCAACAGCCGAAGCAGAAGCAGAAGCGGGTTTCCTGTGGGATGGCGGGGTGGGTCCGGTTGCGGGAGACGCCGCAAACCCGTCCATGGGGGCTTGGCCGCGGCATCCATGCCGCGGACACTCCCGCAACCGGACCCACCCCGCCTTCGACAGTTTCCCGCGATCTGACGGTACGGCACAGGGTCGGATCCCGTTGATGCGTAACGGGCTCTGACCCCTGATGAAATTCGATATCTGACAGAAAAATCGTGTCGACCAAGGTCGACACCTACCAACAGCCACACGTACCGATAGCCGCAGTTGCCAGTAGATCCACGCCATGCGTGGATGAATTCATTCGATATCTGACAGATGTGCCGACCAACGGTCGGCCCCCACCTACAGCGGCGGGGAACTGTCGAAGGCGGGGCGGTGTCGGATTGCGGGGTGTCCGCGGCATGGATGCCGCGGCCAAGCCTACAGGGACGTACTTGCGGCGTCCCCGCAATCCGACACCGCCCCGCCAACCCACGGATAGCCCGCTTTTGACGTTGACGTTGCTCTGGCCTCCGGCAGGTGCAGGGCGCAGCCCTGCCGAAACACACTTACCGCACCTGCTCCTGCTTGCGCACGATCGCCATCGCGATTTCCAGCGACTGCTCGTAGTTCAAACGTGGGTCCACCGTCGAACGATAGGCGCGCTCCAGGTCACGCTCGGTCAGCTCACGCGCGCCACCGGTGCACTCGGTCACGTCTTCGCCGGTCAGCTCCAGGTGCACGCCGCCCAGGCGCGTGCCTGCGGCCGCATGCAGATCGAACGACATCTCCACTTCGCCACGCACGTTGTCGAAGCGCCGCGTCTTGAAGCCGTTGGCGGTGCTCTCGGTGTTGCCATGCATCGCATCGCACACCCACAGCACGCGACGACCGTCGCGCTTGACCGCATCCAGCAGCGGCGGCAGCTTCTGCGCGATCTGCGACGCCCCCATGCGATGGATGAAGCTCAGGCGGCCCGGCTCGTCATGCGGATTGAGTACATCGATCAGGCGCAGCAGCTGGTCTGGGGTCACCGACGGGCCCACCTTGATCGCAATCGGGTTGCGCACGCCACGTAGATACTCCACGTGCGCGCCGTCGAGCGCGGCCGTGCGCATGCCGATCCACGGGTAGTGCGTGCTCAGGTTCAACCAGCCCTGCTGGCGCGGCACCTGCCGGGTCAACGCCTGCTCGTAGGGCAACAGCAGCGCTTCATGCGAGGTGTAGAAATCGATGCGGTTGAGGTTGTGCACGCGGGCCCCGGCCAGGGTCTCCATGAAATGCACCGCATCGCCGATCGAGGCCACCATCTTCTGGTAGTCGGCGGCCAACGGCGAATGGCTCACCCATTCCAGGTTCCAGTACTCGGGGTGGTGCAGGTCGGCGAAACCACCGTCAATCAGCGCACGCACGAAGTTCATGGTCATCGCCGAGTGCGCGTGGGCCTGCAGCATCCGCTTCGGATCCGGCAGCCGTGCCGCTTCGGTGAAGGCCGGCGCGTTGATGACATCACCGCGGTAGCTGGGCAGGGTTACGCCGTCACGGGTTTCGGTATCGGCCGAACGCGGCTTGGCGTACTGGCCGGCAAAGCGCCCAACGCGGATCACCGGCTGGCGCAGGCCGTGCACCAGTACCAGGCTCATCTGCAGCAGCACTTTCAACCGGTTGGAAATGGTGCCTGATTCGCAGTCGCTGAAATTCTCCGCGCAGTCACCGCCCTGTAGCAGGAAGCGCTTGCCTTCCTGGGCCTCGGCCAGCTGCTGCTTCAGCGCCAGGATTTCCCACGACGTGACCAGCGGCGGCAGTCGCTTCAGCTCGTGCAGGGCGGCGTCCAGCGCCACCGGATCGGGATAGGTCGGCATCTGCAGCGCGGTCTTGCCACGCCAGCTCTCCGGCGACCAGGCAGCGCCAGCGGCGGTCGCAGCGGGTTCGGGGACGGGCGGAACGGCGGACAGGCTCATTGCAGACTTCCGGGATGGGGGGCGGTCATGGTCGCATCGCCAGCCGCTGCCGCAAAGGGCCGGCGCTCCCGGGCCGCCCTGCTGAACGGAAGGGAAAGGCCGAAGCGAGCGGCCAGATCCAGCATGGTCAGCCGCCTGGGGCGGGCGCATGATTTGTTACGGAGTAACACTCCCACGTCACGGACCGGCCCCTTCCACGCCCTGCCATCACTCTTCCCATCATGAAGCCCTCGCCCCTCGCTACCGGCATCACCTTCGCCCTGGCCCTGGCCAGCCTGCCCGCCTTCGCGGCCACCACCGATGACGGCAGAACCACGGTCAAGGACCTGGATACGGTCACCGTCAGTGCCCAGCTCGATCAGGCCCGCAACGCGCTGTCGCCGGACATCGGCAGCAGCCAGTACCAGATCACCGCCGATGACATCCAGAAGCAGCCGCTGGGCGCCTCTGCGCCGCTCAGCCAGGTGCTGCTGCAGGCGCCGGGCGTGGTCCAGGACTCTTACGGCGGCGTGCACGTACGCGGCGACCACGCCAACCTGCAGTACCGCATCAACGGCGTGCTGCTGCCCGAATCGATCTCCGGCTTCGGCCAGACCCTGGACGCGCGCACCATCAAGAGCATCCGCCTGATGGACGGCGCGCTGCCGGCGCAGTTTGGTGAGCGTACTGCTGCGGTGGTCGACATCACCACCCGCAGCGGTGCCGAGCTCGGCAACGGCGGCAGCGCTGGCCTGACCGCCGGCTCATTCGGCAAGGTCAATCCGAATGCCTCGTGGTGGGGCAACCAGGGCCGCTGGAGCTGGTTCCTGACCGGCAACTACGACCAGAACGAGGTCGGCCTGGAGAACCCGACAAACTCACGCAGGCCGCTCCACGACGACACCCACCAGGGCAAGGCGTTCGCCGACCTCACCTACCTGGTCAACGAGAACACCCGCCTGAGCGTGTTCGCCGGCTTCGCCAACAACCGCTTCCAGATCCCGGTCAACCCCGGGCAGACGCCACAGTTCAGCTACCTGGACACCACCACCTTCGACTCCAGCCAGCTGGATGAAACCCAACGCGAGACCACCCGCTTCGCCATGCTGGTGCTGCAGGGCACGCTGGGCAGCACTGCCTACCAGCTATCGGCCGGGCAGCGCTACAGCGATGTGGCGTTCAATCCCGACGTGATCGGCGACCTGGTGTTCAGCGGCGTCGCCTCCCAGGTCCAGCGCAGCAACCGCGCCAACACCCTGCAGGCAGACTTCTCCACGCCGCTGGGCAACGACCACACGCTGCGCTACGGCCTGTACGGCAATTACGAGAACGCGCAGGCCAGCAACGACAGCTGGGTGTTTCCGGTCGGCGCCGACGGCCAGCAGTCCAGCACCACGCCGCGGCTGATCCCCGATCGCAGCGCGTTCCACGCCAGCACGCTGGCGCTGTACGTGCAGGACGAATGGAAGATCGGCGACGACTGGACCGTGAACTACGGGCTGCGTGGCGACCGCTACAAGGCCTTTGGCCACACCGAGGGCCAGCTCAGCCCGCGCGTGGGCGTGGTCTGGAATGCCAGCGACAGCACTACCGTGCACGCGGGCTACTCACGTTACTTCACGCCACCGGCCAGTGAGCTGATCGCCAGCAGCGACATCGCCCTGTACGACGGCACCAGCAACCAGCAGTCCAACGCCGGCAACAGTACAGCGCTGGCCGAACGCAGCGACTACTACGACATCGGCGTCTCGCAGCAGCTGGGTGAGCACCTGACCCTGGGCCTGGATGCCTATGATCGCCGCGTCTCACGCCTGCAGGACGAAGGCCAGTTCGGCGCCGCGTACATCTACTCGACGTTCAACTACCGCCGCGGTCACATCCGTGGCCTGGAGTTCAGTGCCGACTACAGCAACGGCCCGTTCAGCGCCTACGTCAATGCCGCCCTGAACAAGGCCATCGGCACCGACGTCATCACCGGCCAGTACAACCTCGATCCCGAGGCGCTGGCCTACGTGGCCGACCACTGGATCCACCTGGACCACGACCAGAAGCTGACCTCATCAGGCGGCTTCAGCTACGCCTTCGCCGGCCACAACCGGATCGGGGCCAACTACGTGTTCGGCAGCGGGTTGCGATCGGATGTCGAGGGCGTCCCCAACGGTGGAGAGCTGCCGTCGTACCTGCAGGTGAACCTCAGTGCAGGACATGACTTCAATGCCGACAGCGGCCATCCGCTGCATGTGCAGCTGGCCGTGCTCAACGCACTGGACCGCAGCTACCAGCTGCGCGATGGCGGTGGGGTGGGCGTCTTCGCACCACAGTGGGGGCCGCGTCGCGGCGCTTACCTGAGTCTGCAGCAGGATTTCTGAGGAGACAGGGGTCGGATCCCTTTCCGCAGGAAAGGGCTCTGACCCCGCACCGGGAATGGGGTCAGAGCCCTTTGCGATGCAAAGGGATCCGACCCCATTTCGCTTTCAGCGCTTGACCTTGCGCAACGACACCACGAGCGCCCACAGCGCCAGCAGCAGGAACCACACGCCCGACCACATCGGCATGGTCAGGCCCAGGAAGGTCCAGTCGATGTTGCCGCAGTTGCCGGTACCGGTCAGCACCGTGCGGAACACTTCCAGCGGCCCCATGGTCTCGCTCAGGAAGGCCAGCGGCGGACCACAGGTGGCGCCCATTTCCGGCGGCAGCATCTGCACGTAGACGTGGCGCGCGGCGATGCCAACACCCACGGCTGCGGCAATGAAAGCAAGCACACCGTAAGTGGCCCGGCCCGGGCGGTTGGACGGCCCGTGCAGTGCACCGATCAGGAACAGCAGGCCGAGCGCGGCGAACGCCAGGCGCTGGAAGATGCACAACGGACACGGCTCCAGGCCCATTTTCAGCTGCAGGAAGATCGCGTAGCCAAGCAGGCCCGCGCAGATCAGGAAGCCCAGGAAGAACTGGGCGCGGAACGGCCAGCGCAGTGGATTCATCGTCAACGCTCAAATGGATCAGGCGCCAAGCGTAACCGAGAGTGCGCGCCATTCGAACCGCTACAGCTGACGCCTGTCGGAACGGTGTGGGTCAGCGCCAGCTGCAGGTAGCGCCGGGCCATGCCCGGCGAGCGCAGCGGAAACGGAAACGGAAACGCCGGGCATGGCCCGGCGCTACCAGAACGCAAAAGCCCGGCAGAGGCCGGGCTTTCGCTGTGTCGCGTTGGAGCGGTCCGATTACTCGGCCACTGCCTCGGCCACGACCGGGCGGTCAACCAGCTCGACGTAGGCCATCGGCGCGTTGTCGCCGGCGCGGAAGCCGCACTTCAGCAGGCGCAGGTAGCCGCCCGGACGGTTCGCGTAGCGCGGGCCCAGGATGGTGAACAGGTTGCCCACGGCTTCGTTGTCGCGCAGACGGGCGAAGGCCAGACGGCGGTTGGCGACGGAATCGACCTTGGCCAGGGTGATCAGCGGCTCGGCAACGCGGCGCAGTTCCTTGGCCTTCGGCAGGGTGGTCTTGATCAGCTCGTGCTTGAACAGCGAGGCGGCCATGTTCTTGAACATCGCTTCGCGGTGGGCGCTGGTACGGCTGAACTTACGGCCAGACTTCTGGTGACGCATGGTGATATTCCTTGGTTAATGATGTGGCTGTGCGGATCGTTGTCGCCTTCATGGCGTTGTTGCGCGGACTGCGGTTGGTCCTGGCCATCCATCCTGGACGACCTGCCCGCGAACCTTCGTTCGTCGTGGCGGTGTTGCCTGGGTGCAATGGCCCCGCCGTTGCCGACGGGGCCATGCGGTCTTGCAGGAAGGCGATATCAGCCCAGCATGCCGTGGCTGGCGACGCCGGCCGGCGGCCAGTTCTCCAGCTTCATGCCGAGTGACAGGCCACGCTGGGCCAGCACTTCCTTGATCTCGGTGAGCGACTTCTTGCCCAGGTTCGGGGTCTTCAGCAGCTCCACTTCGGTCTTCTGGATCAGATCGCCGATGTAGTAGATGCTTTCGGCCTTCAGGCAGTTCGCCGAACGCACGGTCAGCTCCAGATCGTCGATCGGGCGCAGCAGCACCGGATCCACGCCGTTGTTGGCCGGCTTGGCCGCACCGCGGTCGCGGTGGGTGAAGTCACCGAACACCGACAGCTGGTCGCTGAGGATGTCGGCGGCGGTGCGCACGGCTTCCTCGGCATCGATGGTGCCGTTGGTCTCGATATCGATGACCAGCTTGTCCAGGTCGGTACGCTGCTCGACGCGGGCCGCTTCCACGGCATAGGCGACGCGGCGGACCGGCGAGAACGAGGCATCCAGGACCAGACGGCCGATGGCACGGGTTTCTTCGTCCGGACGACGACGCGCGGCAGCCGGCTGGTAGCCGAAACCACGTTCGATCTTCAGACGCATGTTGACTGCCGTGTCCTTGGTCAGGTGGCAGATGACATGGTCGCCGTTCAGGATCTCCACATTGTGGTCGACCTTGATATCGGCAGCGGTGACAACGCCCGGGCCCTGCTTGGACAGGGACAGGGTGGCGCTGTCGCCGGAGTGCATACGGATGGCCACGTCCTTCAGGTTCAGCAGGACTTCCAGCACGTCCTCCTGCAGACCTTCGACCGTGGTGTACTCATGCAACACGCCGTCGATTTCGACTTCCGTGATGGCGAAGCCCGGGATGGACGACAGCAGCACGCGACGCAGGGCATTACCCAGCGTATGCCCGTAACCCCGCTCCAAAGGTTCGATAACGACCTTTGCACGGGTGTCGGTAAGGCGTTCGATCTGCGGACCGCGAGGACGCAGAACCTGGTTGGCGGTAACCGTCATGTTGCGGGTTCTCCTAGTGAACCCCCGGCCGTCGCCGGGGGCTCTCCAATGTGAATTACTTCGAATACAGCTCGACGATCAGCGCTTCGTTGATGTCCGCAGGCAGATCCGAACGATCCGGAACAGCCTTGAAGATGCCGGTGAACTTACCGGAATCCACTTCAACCCACGACGGGCTCAGGTCATGCTGGGCGGCGACGGTCAGGGCTTCCTGGACGCGCAGCTGCTTGGCAGCCTTTTCAGACAGGGCGATGGCGTCGCCAGCCTTGACCTGGTACGAAGCCAGGTTGACCGACTTGCCATTCACGGTGACGCCGCGGTGCGACACCAGCTGACGGGCAGCCGGACGGGTCACGGCGAAGCCCATGCGGTAGACGACGTTGTCCAGGCGGGTTTCCAGCAGCTGCAGGAGGTTCTCGCCGGTGTTGCCCTTCTTGGTCGAGGCCTTCTTGTAGTAGTTGCGGAACTGACGCTCCAGCAGGCCGTAGATACGCTTGACCTTCTGCTTTTCACGCAGCTGGGTGGCGTAGTCGGACAGCTTGCCCTTACGGGCAGTGGCGCCGTGCTGGCCGGGCTTCTGCTCCAGCTTGCACTTGGAGTCCAGCGCACGCGCCGGGCTCTTCAGGGACAGGTCGGCGCCTTCGCGACGGGCGAGCTTACAGGTAGGACCGATATAACGAGCCATTTCTTATCGCTCCCTTTAGACGCGACGCTTCTTCGGCGGACGGCACCCGTTGTGCGGGATGGGCGTCACGTCGATGATGTTGGTGATCTTGTAGCCGACGTTGTTCAACGAACGCACGGCCGACTCACGGCCCGGACCCGGACCCTTGATGCGGACTTCCAGCGACTTCACGCCGTAGTCCAGCGCAGCACGACCGGCCTTTTCGGCAGCCACCTGGGCAGCGAACGGGGTCGACTTGCGCGAACCGCGGAAGCCAGCGCCACCGGAGGTCGCCCACGACAGAGCGTTGCCCTGGCGGTCGGTGATGGTCACGATGGTGTTGTTGAACGAAGCGTGGACGTGGGCGACGCCGTCGGTGACGACGCGCTTGATCTTCTTCTTGGTTTTAGCAGCGGGCTTAGCCATTTATAGGTCCCTTACTTCCTGATCGCCTTGCGCGGGCCCTTGCGGGTGCGGGCGTTGGTACGGGTGCGCTGGCCACGCAGCGGCAGGCCGCGACGGTGACGCAGGCCGCGGTAGCAGCCCAGGTCCATCAGGCGCTTGATCGCGATGCCGATTTCACGGCGCAGATCGCCTTCCACGATGTACTTGCCGACTTCGGCGCGCAGGCGCTCGATTTCCGGCTCCGACAGATCGCGGATCTTGGTGGTCGAAGCAACGCCTGCGACTTCGCAGACCTTCTTCGAACGGGTACGGCCGATGCCGTAAATGCTTTGCAACCCGACCCAGACGTGCTTCTGGGCTGGCAGGTTGACGCCTGCAATACGCGCCATGACGCGGTTCTCCAGCTGAGTGATGGCCGACAGCGCGCCTCGGGCACGCCAATCCGGCAGGATGGATCAAAAAAGTGAACTAGCGATACTAACAAGGTTCCGGTTTACATGGAAGCCCGTGAAACCATTGGTTTCATGAACCCGGCCTGGGGAGTGTGCCCAGGCTCCGGCGCCGGATGGGGTTGATCCTGGGGTTTCCCCCGGGGTCGCCCGCGCTACTCCAGCGCGGGACCACCTCATCACACCCCCACCCGGAACCGCTGCGGGGGCCGCCCTTCGTTTGTGTGGCCGGAGTCCGCGAAGCGGAGGGACCATCACGTCAGGAAGACGAAAGTATAACAGGCCTATCAGCCGCGGGCAAAACCGCCGCGGTTGCCGCCCTTCAGGTTGGCCTTCTTCAGCAGGCTCTCGTACTGGTGCGACATCAGGTGCGCCTGCACCTGGGCGATGAAGTCCATCACCACCACCACCACGATCAGCAGCGAAGTACCGCCGAAGTAGAACGAGGCGTTCAGCTGCGTGCGCATCAGTTCCGGCAGCAGGCAGACGATCACCAGGTAGGCCGAGCCGGCCGCGGTCAGGCGGGTCAGCACGCCATCGATGTAATCAGCAGTGGCCTTGCCCGGACGAATGCCCGGAATCAGCGCACCCGACTTCTTCAGGTTGTCGGCGGTTTCCTGCGAGTTGAACACCAGCGCGGTGTAGAAGAACGCGAAACCGGTGATCAGCGCGGCGAACACGATCATGTGCAGCGGCTCGCCCGGACCGAGGGCGTTGGCCACCTTCTGCAGGATCTGGCCGGTGCTGCTCTGGTTCGCAGCCTGGCCGGACCACATCGCCAGGGTGGCCGGGAAGGCCAGCAGGCTCGAGGCGAAGATCGCCGGGATGACGCCGGCCATGTTGAGCTTCAGCGGCAGGAACGAGGTCTGGTTCATGTACGCGTTGCGACCGCCCTGGCGGCGCGCGTAGTTCACCGTGATCCGGCGCTGGCCACGCTCGACGAACACCACGAAGAAGGTGAAGGCCAGCACGACGATGGCGATCAGCAGCAGCTGGATGAACTGGATATTGCCGTCGCGGTAGGCGTCGAAGGTGTGGATGACCGCACCCGGGAGGCCGGCCACGATACCGGCGAAGATGATCAGCGACACGCCGTTGCCGATGCCGCGCTCGGTGACCTGCTCACCGACCCACATCAGGAACATGGTGCCGGCGGTCAGCGCGACCACGGCGGTGAGCACGAAGCCCATGCCCGGTGCGTACACGACCGGAGCGCCCGACGGCGAGACCTGGCCCTGCAGGGCCAGCGCGATCGAACCGCCCTGCACCACTGCCAGCAGCACGGCGCCGATGCGCGAATACTGGGTGATCTTGCGGCGACCGGACTCACCTTCCTTCTGCATCGCCTTCAGGGCGGGGAAGATGTGCACGGCCAGCTGCATCACGATCGATGCCGAGATGTACGGCATCACGTTCAGCGCGAAGATGCTGAAACGGTGCAGGGCGCCGCCCGAGAACATGTTGAACATGTCCACGATGCCGCCGCCCTGCTGTTGCATCATGGCAAGCATGGCATCGGGATTGACGCCCGGCACCGGCACATAGCAGCCGATGCGATAGACGATCAAAGCCCCGACGACGAACAGCAAACGTTGGCGAAGTTCAGTGAACTTGCCCATTCCGCCCGCGAGGTTACCGATGCCAGCTTGCGCCATGATTCTCTTACTCCGTTACGCTGCCGCCGGCAGCTTCGATCGCAGCCTTGGCACCAGCCGTGGCAGCGATACCCTTCAGGGTGAACGCCTTGGTCACTTCGCCCTTGACGACGACCTTGGCCTTCTTTGCAGTGCTCGGGACCAGCTTGGCAGCACGCAGGGCGGCGAAGTCGATCTCACCGGCCGGCAGCTTGTCCAGCGCGTACAGCAGCACTTCAGCGGTGTCCTTGGCGATCGGCGAACGGAAGCCGATCTTCGGCAGACGACGCTGCATGGGGGTCTGGCCGCCTTCGAAGCCAGCCTTGATCTTGCCGCCACCCTTACGGGCGAACGAACCCTTGTGGCCGCGGCCGGCAGTCTTGCCCAGGCCCGAGCCGATACCGCGACCGACGCGGGTGCGCTCGGTGCGGGCGCCCGGTGCCGGGCTCAGTTCATTGAGACGCAGAGTCATGATCGATTACTCCTCAACCTTGACGAGGTAGTGAACGGTGTTGATCAGGCCGCGAACCTGCGGGCTGTCCTTCAGTTCACGCACATCGTTCAGCTTGTTCAGGCCCAGAGCACGCACCGACAGGCGGTGACGCGACTGAGCACCACGCAGGCCACGCACCAGGCGCACCTTCACAGTCTTGTTGGACTCATTAGCCATGGTTGAGTTCCTCCACCTTCTTGCCGCGCTTGGCCGCGATGCGAGCCGGCGACTGCGCAGCAGACAGGCCCTTCACGGTGGCACGCACCAGGTTGATCGGGTTGCGCGAACCGGTGGCCTTGGCCAGCACGTTCTTCACGCCAACCGCTTCCAGCACGGCGCGCATGGCACCGCCGGCGATGACGCCGGTACCTTCGGAAGCCGGCTGCATGAACACGCGGGCTGCGCCGTGACCATCCTTGATGGTGTGCCACAGGGTGCCGTTGTTCAGGTCAACGCTGACCAGGTTCTTGCGAGCCTGTTCCATCGACTTCTGGATGGCGACCGGCACTTCGCGGGCCTTGCCATAACCGAAACCGACCTTGCCTTCGCCGTCGCCGACAACAGTCAGGGCGGTGAAGGTGAACTGGCGGCCACCCTTGACGGTCTTGCTGACGCGGTTGACCGCGACCAGCTTTTCGATCATGCCGTCGTCGACTTTCTCTTCGCGGTTACGGTCGCGATCGCGACCCCGCTGCTGACGTTCTTCTGCCATCTTGATTCCTTGGTTGTTTGGGTATGTACGGCTCGAGGCCGCTTATGGTTGTGGAGTGACGCGTTGACCCGGTGGGCCGCTGCAGAAGAGCGGCGCCGTCCAGCCTCACTCAGGCTGGCGAGCAGGCGGGCAGGAGACCAGAGGTCCCCTGCCCTTGTCCCTTAGAACTGCAGGCCGGCTTCGCGGGCGGCTTCTGCCAGGGCCTTGATGCGGCCGTGGTAGCGGTAGCCCGAACGATCGAAGGCAACCTTCTCGACGCCGGCGGCCTTGGCGCGCTCGGCAACGATACGGCCAACCTTGGCAGCAGCATCAGCGTTCTTGCCGTTCTTCAGGCCGTCCTTGATGTCGGCCTGGGTGGTGTTGGCAGCAGCCAGCACCTTGGAGCCGTCGGCGGTGAAGACCTGGGCGTACAGGTGCTGACCGGTGCGCAGCACCGACAGGCGGGCGACACCGAGCTCACGGATGTGGGCGCGGGTCGACTTGGCGCGACGCAGGCGGGCGATGTTCTTGTTCATTTTGATTATTCCTTGAAAGCTGAAGGATGGGCTTTTCCCTGAGGAGTCCGCACAGGGATGTGCGGGCTCTTGCGAGGGACTCGCACTTACGCCTTCTTGGCTTCCTTACGGATGATGACTTCGTCGGAGTACTTCACGCCCTTGCCCTTGTACGGTTCCGGCTTGCGGAACGCACGGATCTTGGCGGCGACTTCACCGACGACCTGCTTGTCAGCGCCCTGCACCAGGATTTCGGTCTGGGTCGGGGTGGTGATGGTGATGCCTTCCGGCGCCACGAACACGATCGGGTGCGAGAAGCCCAGCGACAGGCTGAGGTCCTTGCCCTGCATGGCGGCACGGTAACCCACGCCGACCAGCTCCAGCTTGCGCTCGAAGCCTTCGGAAACACCCTTGACCATGTTGGACAGGATGGCGCGGACGGTACCGGTCAGCGGGATCAGATCGACGCTTTCGGTGCTCAGGGTGGCAACGCCGTTCTCGACGTTGATGGCAATACCAGCCGGCTTGGCCAGCGACAGGGTGCCCTTCGGGCCCTTGGCGGTGACGTTGTCGTTCTGGACGTTCAGTTCAACCTTACCCAGGTCGATCGGCTTCTTGGCTACGCGGGACATAGTTCTACTCCTTTCGCCTTAGGCCACGAAGCACAGGACTTCGCCGCCGACGCCCAGCTGGCGCGCCTGCGCATCAGTCATGATGCCCTTGGAGGTGGAAATGATGGAGATACCCAGGCCGTTCATGACCTTCGGCAGCTCGCTCTTGCCGCGGTACTGGCGCAGGCCCGAACGCGAGAAGCGCTTCAGGGTCGCGATGACCGGCTTGCCTTCGAAATACTTCAGCACGATTTCCAGCTCGGACTTGTTGTTCTCGAGCGCGGTAACGCGCAGGTCGGTGATGTAACCCTCGTCCTTCAGGACCTGGGCGATCGCAACCTTGATCTTGGACGACGGGGCTTTCACCGTCTGCTTGCCAACCGCGGCCGCATTCTTGATGCGGACCAGCAGGTCGGCGATGGGATCAGTCATGCTCATATGAGTACCTTTGAGTGCACCGATATCCGCTTTCGCGAAAATCTGTTGTCTCCTGGAAACGGGCCAGGTCCCTTCATGCAGTGAGCCGGAAGCCCACTCCTACATCCCCGTTTGCACAGGGCAAGACGCGGGAGTATACGCCAAAAGAGCCCGACTTGCGTCGGGCTCTTCGGGTTTTTTCGCAGAGGGAAAGCTGAACGCCTCCCCTGCCCGGTTCAGGAGCCCCGGAGGGGGCTCCTGAACGCAGGGCCGGCTGGGATTACCAGCTGGCCTTGCGCAGGCCCGGAACGTCGCCACGCATGGTGGCTTCGCGCAGCTTGTTACGACCCAGGCCGAACTTGCTGTACACGCCACGCGGGCGGCCAGACAGTTCGCAACGGCTGCGGTGGCGGCTCGGCGACGAATCGCGCGGCAGCTTCGACAGCTTGGTGGCGGCCTCGATCTTCTCTTCGTAGGTCGCGTCCTGCGAGGACACGATCTTCTTCAGAGCCGCACGCTTGACAGCGTACTTTTCAGCCAGCTTCTTCCGCTTGATGTCGCGGTTGACCATGGAGGTCTTTGCCATTTCGGTTTCCTCGACGGATCAGTTACGGAACGGGAACTTGAACGCTGCCAGCAGCGCCTTCGCTTCCGCGTCGGTCTTCGCAGTGGTGGTGATGGCGATATCCATGCCGCGGATCGCGTCGACAGCGTCGAAGTCGATTTCCGGGAAGATGATCTGTTCCTTCACACCCATGTTGAAGTTGCCGCGACCGTCGAAGGAACGACCGGAAACACCACGGAAGTCGCGCACGCGCGGCAGCGAGATGTTGATCAGGCGGTCCAGGAACTCGTACATCTTGTGGCGACGCAGCGTGGTCTTGCAGCCGATCGGCCAACCATCACGGATCTTGAACGACGCAACCGAGATACGCGACTTGGTGACAACCGGCTTCTGGCCGGAAATCTTGGTCATGTCGCCGACGGCGTTTTCCAGGATCTTCTTGTTGGTGGCCGCTTCGCCGACACCCATGTTCAGGGTGACCTTGACCAGCTTCGGCACTTCCATCGGATTGGTGTAGCCGAACTGCTTCATCAGCGCCGGCACCACTTCTTCCTTGTAAAACTTTTCGAGACGGGAAGTCATCTTCACATTCCTCAGGCGTCGAGCGCCTCACCGCTGGAGCGGAACACACGCAGTTTGCGTCCATCCTCCAGCACCTTGAAGCCAACGCGTTCGCCCTTGCCCGAAGCCGGGTTCAGCACATTCACGTTGGAGATATGGATCGACGCTTCACGCTCGACCACGCCGCCGGCAACACCTGCCTGCGGGTTCGGCTTGGTGTGGCGCTTGACGATGTTCACGTTGGCGACGACCACACGGTCGCCGTCGACGCGGACGATTTCGCCCTGCTTGCCCTTGTCCTTGCCGGCGTTGACGACAACCTGGTCGCCCTTCTTGATACGGTTAGCCATGATTATCTCCTGTCGCTCACAGCACTTCGGGAGCGAGCGAGACGATCTTCATGAACTTCTCCGAACGAAGTTCACGCGTCACCGGCCCGAAGATACGGGTACCGATCGGCTCCTGCTTGCTGTTCAGCAGAACGGCAGCGTTGCCGTCGAAGCGGATCAGCGAGCCATCGGCGCGACGCACACCCTTGCGGGTACGCACCACGACGGCGTCATACACTTCACCCTTCTTGACCTTGCCGCGCGGAATTGCATCCTTCACGGTGACCTTGATGATGTCGCCGATACCGGCGTAACGGCGCTTGGAACCACCCAGCACCTTGAAGCACATCACCTGCTTGGCACCCGAATTGTCCGCGACGTCAAGGTAGCTCTGCATCTGGATCATGATTCAGACTCCTTATTCAGCCGCACGCGTGATGACTTCCACCACGCGCCAGTTCTTGGTCTTGGACATCGGAGCAATCTCGGTCACGCGGACGACATCGCCTTCCTTGCAGGCGTTGTCGGCATCGTGGGCGTGCAGCTTGGTCGAGCGCTTGATGTACTTGCCGTACAGCGCGTGCTTGACCTGACGCTCAACCAGGACGGTAACCGTCTTGTCCATCTTATTGCTGACGACACGGCCTTCGACCGTGCGCAGCGCCTTGTTTTCAGTATTGTCGCTCATAGCGGCCATCCTTACTTCGTGCTGCCGAGCAGGGTCTTGACGCGAGCAATCTCGCGACGGACCCGGCGGATGTCGTGTGTCTTCGGCAGCTGGCCGGTGACCTGCTGCATACGGACAGAGAACTGTTCCTTACGCAGGTCGATCAGGTGGGCCTTGAGTTCGTCAGCCGACTTTTCACGGAGAGTTTTGAGTTCCATCAGCGCACCGTCCGGGTCACGAAAGTGGTGGTGACCGAGAGCTTGGCGGCGGCCAGGCGGAATGCCTCGCGTGCCACGTCTTCGGTAACACCCTCGATTTCATAGATCATGCGGCCGGGCTGGATCTGGGCCACCCAGTATTCCACGTTGCCCTTACCCGAACCCATTCGAACTTCGATGGGCTTCTTGGTGATGGGCTTGTCGGGGAACACGCGGATCCACATCTTGCCGCCGCGCTTCACGTAGCGGCTGATCGAGCGGCGAGCCGCTTCGATCTGACGCGCGGTCAGCTGACCGTGGGCGGTTGCCTTCAGGCCGTATTCGCCGAAGCTGACAGCGTTGGCGCTCCAGCTCAGGCCTTCGTTACGGCCCTTGTGCACCTTGCGGTACTTGGTTCGCTTGGGTTGCAACATTGTCGTTACCTCGCTTCACGGGCCGGGCGCTGACGGTCACCACGGTCGCCGCGATCGTGACGATCGTTGCGCGACGGGGTGTCGTCCTGCTTTTCCTGGCCAACCTGGGAGAAATCGAAGACTTCGCCCTTGTAGATCCAGACCTTGATGCCGATGATGCCGTAGGTCGTCTTGGCTTCAGCGAAGCCATAGTCGATGTCGGCACGCAGGGTGTGCAGCGGCACGCGGCCTTCGCGGTACCACTCCGAACGGGCGATTTCTGCACCGTTGAGGCGGCCACCGACGTTGACCTTGATGCCCAGGGCACCCAGGCGCATCGCGTTGCCCACCGAGCGCTTCATGGCGCGGCGGAACATGATGCGACGCTCCAGCTGCTGCGCGATCGATTCGGCAACCAGCTGTGCGTCCAGCTCCGGCTTGCGCACTTCGGTGACGTTGATGTGCGCCGGGACGCCCATCATCTCGCTCACTTCCTTGCGCAGCTTCTCGATGTCCTCACCGCGCTTGCCGATCACCACGCCCGGACGGGCGGTGTGGATCGTCACGCGAGCGGTCTTGGCCGGACGCTCGATCAGGATCTTGCTGATGCCGGCCTGAGCCAGCTTCTTGCGCAGCATTTCGCGAACTTTCAGGTCGGCTGCCAGGTAACCAGCGAACTCGGCCTTGTTGGCGTACCACTTGGAGTTCCAGTCCTTGGAAATGCCGAGGCGGATACCAATCGGATGAACTTTATGACCCATGGTCTTTTCCTTATCCGCTTACTTGGCGGCGCCCACAACCACAGTGATGTGGCTGGTGCGCTTGAGGATGCGGGTACCGCGGCCTTTCGCCCGCGCCATGAAACGCTTCAGGGTCGGACCTTCATCAACCATGATGGTCTGGACCTTCAGCTCGTCGACGTCGGCGCCCTGGTTGTTCTCGGCATTTGCAATAGCCGACTCCACCACCTTCTTGATCAGGTGGGCAGCCTTCTTGTCCGAGAACTTCAGCAGGTTGACCGCACGCTCGGCCGGCAGACCGCGCACCTGGTCAGCGACCAGACGAGCCTTCTGCGGGGAGATGCGCGCAGTGCGCAGGATGGCTTTCGCTTCCATTGTCATCTCTCCTTACTTGCCCGACTTCTTGTCACCACCGTGACCCTTGAAGGTCCGGGTGATGGCAAATTCGCCGAGCTTGTGGCCGACCATGTTCTCGTTGACGAGAACCGGGATGTGGTTCTTGCCGTTATGCACGGCAATGGTGACGCCTACCATGTCAGGCAGGATCATCGAACGACGCGACCAGGTCTTGATCGGACGCTTGCTACCCGCAGCGGCAGCCACCTTAGCAACCAGGTGGTGATCGACAAACGGGCCCTTCTTGAGTGAACGTGCCATGGTCGATTAGCCCCTACGATCGCGGACGATGAACTGCTGAGTGCGCTTGTTATGGCGCGTCTTGTAACCCTTGGTCGGGACACCCCACGGGGTGACCGGATGCGGGTTACCCTGGCCGGCCTTCGCCTCACCACCACCGTGCGGGTGGTCAACCGGGTTCATGGCTGCACCACGAACGGTCGGGCGGACGCCGCGCCAGCGCTTGGCACCGGCCTTGCCCAGCTTTTCCAGGCTGTGCTCGTCGTTGCCGACTTCGCCGATGGTTGCGCAGCACTCGACCGGAACCTTGCGCATTTCACCCGAGCGCAGGCGCAGGGTGGCGTAGATGCCTTCACGAGCCACCAGCTGCACGGCCGCACCCGCGGCGCGGGCGATCTGAGCGCCCTTGCCGGGCTTCAGTTCGATGCAGTGGATGGTGGTACCAACCGGGATGTTGCGCAGCGGCAGGGTGTTGCCCGCCTTGATCGGGGCGTCCGAACCGGCGATCACCTGATCACCCGCCTTCAGACCCTTCGGGGCGATGATGTAGCGACGCTCGCCGTCGACGTAGCACAGCAGGGCGATGTGGGCGGTGCGGTTCGGATCGTATTCGATGCGTTCCACGCGCGCCGGGATGCCCAGCTTGTTGCGCTTGAAGTCGATGATGCGGTAGTGCTGCTTGGCACCACCACCGACGTGACGCACGGTGATGCGGCCATGGTGGTTACGACCACCCGAGCGGCTCTGCGACTCGACCAGCGCGGCGTGCGGAGCACCCTTGTGCAGGTCGGGAGTGACCACGCGCACGGCCGAACGGCGGCCGGGGGAAGTGGGCTTGAATTTCATCAATGGCATGGGATGTACCTCAGGCCTTGGCCGTTACATCGATCGACTGGCCGTCGGCCAGGCGAACGTACGCCTTGCGCCAATCGCCGCGGCGGCCAGCACGGTTACGGAAGGACTTGTTCTTGCCCTTGACGTTGACCACGTTGACTGCTTCGACCTTGACGTCGAACAGCTGCTCAACCGCGGCCTTTACATCGGCCTTGGTGGCTTCGTTCGAAACTTCGAAGACATACTGGTTGGAGAGTTCCTGCAGGCGCGCGGTCTTTTCGGAGACACGCGGGGCACGCAGCACGCTGAAGATTTTTTCGTTGCTGTTCATGCCAGCCACTCCTCGACCTTCTTGACCGCGTCAGCGGTGATGACGACCGTGTCGGCACCGACCAGCGACACCGGATCCAGGCCCTGGACGTCACGCACCTGCACGTACGGCAGATTGCGGGCGGACAGGTACAGGTGCTCGGAGGCTTCTTCAGTGACGATCAGCGGGCGCTTGCCCACTTCCAGGCCGGCCAGCTTGGCGATCAGACCCTTCGTGTTGGTCACTTCGACATCGAAGGACTCCACGATGGTCAGACGGCCCTGACGGTTCAGCTCGGACAGGATCGCGCACATGGCGGCACGGTACTGCTTACGATTGACCTTCTGCTCGAAGCTGCGCGGCTTTGCCGCGAAGGTGACACCGCCGCCGACGAAGATCGGAGCCGTCAGTGCGCCATGACGCGCGCCGCCGCCCTTCTGCTTCTTCGACTTCTTGGTGGTACCTGCCACTTCGGAGCGAGTCTTCTGCGCCTTGGTGCCGGCGCGACCGGCGTTGCGGTAAGCAACGACGACCTGGTGGACCAGATCTTCGCTGAAATCGCGACCGAACACGGCGTCGGAGACCGAGACCTTGTTGTTGCTACCCGTGATAACGAGTTCCATCGTCATCTCTCCTTATGCCTTGCTCGCCGGACGGACGATTACATCGCCACCCGCCGCGCCCGGAACGGCGCCGCGAACCGCGATCAGACCGCGCTCCACGTCGACCTTGACCACTTCCAGGTTCTGGGTGCTCTGCTGCACCGCGCCCATGTGGCCCGACATCTTCTTGCCCGGGAAAACGCGACCCGGGGTCTGGCGCTGACCCAGCGAACCCGGCGCGCGATGCGACAGCGAGTTACCGTGGGTTGCATCGCCCATACGGAAGTTGTGGCGCTTGATGGTGCCCTGGAAACCCTTACCCTTGGTGACACCCTGGACGTCGACGATCTGGCCGACTTCGAAGATGTCCGCCTTGACTTCGCCGCCAACGGCGAAATCGCCGAGCTGCGCGTCTTCAACGCGGAATTCCCACAGGCCACGACCCGCTTCCACCTTCGCCTTGGCGAAGTGGCCGGCTTCCGGCTTGTTGACCAGGGCAGCGCGACGCGCGCCGACGGTCACCTGCACGGCGCTGTAGCCGTCGGTTTCGACGGTCTTGATCTGCGCGATGCGGTTCGGGGTTGCTTCGATCAGGGTCACCGGGATGGAACGACCATCTTCGGTGAACACGCGGCTCATGCCAGCCTTGCGGCCCACGAAGCCCAACGAATACTTCTTCGTCATGGTCGTAGTCCTCAGGTCAGCTTGATCTGAACGTCGACGCCGGCAGCCAGTTCGAGCTTCATCAGCGCGTCCACGGTCTTGTCATTCGGGTCAACGATATCGAGCACGCGCTTGTGCGTGCGGGTCTCGTACTGGTCACGCGCGTCCTTGTCGACGTGCGGGGAGACGAGAACGGTATAACGCTCGATCTTGGTCGGCAGCGGGATCGGGCCACGCACTTGCGCGCCGGTCCGCTTGGCCGTCTCAACGATCTCGCTGGCCGAACGGTCGATCAGACGATGATCGAACGCTTTCAGCCGGATCCGGATCTTTTGGTCCGCCATGGCGGTAGGTTCCTTCGTTAAAAGAGCGACAGACAAAGCCTCTGGGTTGCTTTGTCCCATGAAATTCCTGAATACAGACGGCCCGCACTCCTGCAGGCCGACAAGGTCAATCCATGGACCTCAAAAACGTAGGCAGACCCGTTTCCCGGCCTGCCCAGACGTAGAAGCATAATGGCACGCAAGGCAGCTGTCAACAGTCTCCTGTTGACGCCGCCTGAATGGCATTGACCCTTCCTGGTCAGGGGAACACAAGGCACATCCTGTGCCTGCTTTCCCATTTTGATACGCCCCGATGCCCTACCCAGGCAACATCGGGGCGCAGATACTACCAGATTACTCGATGATCTTCGAGACCACGCCGGCGCCGACGGTACGGCCGCCTTCGCGGATGGCGAAGCGCAGGCCTTCGTCCATTGCCACCGGGTTGATCAGGGTGACGACCATCTTGACGTTGTCACCCGGCATCACCATTTCGACGCCTTCCGGCAGCTGGGCTGCACCGGTGATGTCGGTGGTGCGGAAGTAGAACTGCGGGCGGTAGCCGTTGAAGAACGGGGTGTGACGGCCGCCCTCATCCTTCGACAGCACGTACACTTCGCCTTCAAACTTGGTGTGCGGCTTGATCGAACCCGGCTTGGCCAGAACCTGGCCACGCTCGACGTCGTCACGCTTGGTGCCGCGCAGCAGCAGGCCAGCGTTGTCGCCTGCCTGACCCTGGTCCAGCAGCTTGCGGAACATTTCAACGCCGGTCACGGTGGTCTTCTGCACCGGACGGATACCGACGATTTCGATTTCGTCGCCGACCTTGATGATGCCGCGCTCGATACGACCGGTCACCACGGTGCCGCGGCCCGAGATCGAGAACACGTCTTCCACCGGCATCAGGAACGGCTTGTCGATCGCACGCTCCGGCTCCGGAATCCAGCTGTCCAGGGCATCGACCAGCTTCAGGATGGCCGGCACGCCGATGTCGCTCTGGTCGCCTTCCAGCGCCAGACGGGCCGAACCGGCGATGATCGGGGTGTCGTCGCCCGGGAAGTCGTACTTGCTCAGCAGCTCACGCACTTCCATTTCGACCAGCTCGAGCAGCTCGGCGTCGTCGACCATGTCAGCCTTGTTCAGGAACACGACAATGTACGGCACGCCGACCTGACGCGACAGCAGGATGTGCTCGCGGGTCTGCGGCATCGGGCCGTCAGCGGCCGAGCAGACCAGGATCGCGCCGTCCATCTGGGCAGCACCGGTGATCATGTTCTTGACGTAGTCAGCGTGGCCCGGGCAATCGACGTGGGCGTAGTGACGCTTCTCGGATTCGTATTCGACGTGCGCGGTCGAGATCGTGATACCACGAGCCTTTTCTTCCGGCGCGGCGTCGATCGAGGAGTAGTCCTTGAACTCGCCACCGAAGCGCTCGGCACCGATCTTGGTCAGTGCGGCGGTCAGCGTGGTCTTGCCGTGATCGACGTGACCGATGGTGCCGACGTTGACGTGCGGCTTGGTGCGCTCGAACTTACCCTTTGCCATTGTTGTATACCTTGATTTTGTAAGTGGTTTTCAGGAGAGGCTGAGCGAGGCTCAGCCCTTCTTCATGACGGCTTCGGCGATGTTGTTCGGCGCCGGCTCGTAGTGATCGAATTCCATGGTGAAGGTGGCACGGCCCTGGGTCTGCGAACGCAGCGCAGTGGCGTAGCCGAACATTTCACCCAGCGGGATCATCGCGTTGATGATGCTGGCCGAACCGTCACCGGTGGTGTCGGAACCCTGCAGCACGCCGCGACGACGGCTGACGTCGCCCATCACGTCACCCTGGTAATCCTCCGGGGTCACGATCTCGACCTTCATGATCGGCTCCAGCAGAACCGGCTTGGCCTTGGCGAAGCCCTGCTTGAAGGCCATCGACGAAGCGAGCTTGAACGCCATTTCCGAGGAGTCGACGTCATGGTACGAGCCGAACACCAGCTTGACCTTGACATCCACCACCGGGAAGCCAGCCAGCGGACCGCTGGTGATGGTTTCGCGCAGGCCCTTTTCGATCGAAGGAATGAATTCCTTCGGGATCACGCCGCCGGTGATGTCATTGACGAACAGGAAGTCGTCCTTGATCGCCGGGGCCAGCTTGGCATCGGCACGGTCTGCAGCGGTCAGCGGCGACAGCTCGATCACGACGTGACCGTACTGACCCTTACCACCGGACTGCTTGGCGTGCTTGTAGTCCGACTTGACGTCGGCCAGGGTGATGGTTTCGCGGTAGGCCACCTGCGGCGCGCCGACGTTGGCTTCAACGTTGAACTCGCGCTTCAGGCGGTCGACGATGATGTCCAGGTGCAGCTCACCCATGCCCGAGATGATGGTCTGGCCGGATTCTTCGTCGGTCTTGACGCGGAACGACGGATCTTCCTGCGCCAGGCGACCCAGAGCCAGCCCCATCTTTTCCTGGTCCGACTTGGTCTTCGGCTCGACAGCCATCGAGATCACCGGCTCCGGGAACGTCATGCGCTCCAGGATGATCGGCTGGTCGATCGAGCACAGGGTGTCACCGGTGGTGGTGTCCTTCAGGCCCACGGCAGCGGCGATGTCACCGGCCAGAACTTCCTTGATCTCTTCGCGGTTGTTCGAATGCATCTGCAGGATGCGGCCGATGCGCTCCTTCTTGCCCTTCACCGAGTTCAGCACGGTGTCGCCACCGTTCAGGGTGCCCGAGTAGACGCGGAAGAAGGTCAGCGCGCCGACGAACGGATCGGTGATGATCTTGAAGGCCAGCGACGAGAACGGAGCCTTGTCGTCCGACTTGCGGCTCATGGCGACGTTTTCGTCGTCCACGTCGGTACCGGTCACGTCCGGCACGTCGACCGGCGACGGCAGCAGCTGGATCACGCCGTCGAGCATGGCCTGCACGCCCTTGTTCTTGAACGCCGAGCCGCAGTACATCGGCACGATCTCGGTGGCCAGGGTACGGGTACGCAGCGCGTTGATGATTTCAGCCTCGGCCAGCTCTTCGCCGCCCAGGTACTTTTCCATCAGCTCTTCGTTGGCTTCAGCCGCGGCTTCGATCATGAAGGTACGGGCTTCTTCAGCCTTTTCCTGCAGGTCGGCCGGGATCTCGCCGTACTCGAACTTCATGCCCTGCGAGGCTTCATCCCAATGGATGGCCTTCATCTTCAGCAGGTCGACAACGCCCTTGAAGCCTTCTTCAGCGCCGATCGGCAGCTGCATCGGCACGGCGACGGCGCCGAGCTTCGCCTTCAGCTGGTCACGGACCTTGTAGAAGTTGGCACCGGTGCGGTCCATCTTGTTGACGAACGCGATGCGCGGCACCTTGTAACGGTTGGCCTGGCGCCACACGGTTTCCGACTGCGGCTGCACGCCACCGACGGCACACAGCACGAACACCGCACCGTCGAGCACGCGCAGCGAACGCTCGACTTCGATGGTGAAGTCAACGTGCCCGGGGGTGTCGATGATGTTGAAACGGTGCTCCGGCAGGGACTTGTCCATGCCCTTCCAGAACGCGGTGGTCGCAGCGGACTGGATCGTGATGCCACGCTCCTGCTCCTGCTCCATCCAGTCCATGGTGGCGGCGCCGTCGTGCACTTCACCGATCTTGTGGCTCTTGCCGGTGTAGAACAGGATGCGCTCGGACGTGGTGGTCTTGCCGGCATCGATGTGGGCCATGATGCCGAAGTTACGGTAACGCTCGATGGGAGTGGAACGGGCCACGGGGAGCCTCTCAGATTTCTTGGATTTCGGATGGCCGAACGCCGCCTTGCGGCGGCCTTCGGATTGGCGCAGCCCTTCCGGGGCCGCGAGGCAGCACCGTAATGGTGCTGCCCTGCCTGTTTTACAAGGCCGTCAAACTCACCAGCGGTAGTGGGCGAATGCCTTGTTGGCTTCGGCCATGCGGTGGGTTTCTTCGCGCTTCTTGATGGCGCCGCCACGGTTTTCCGAGGCGTCGATCAGTTCGGCAGCCAGCTTCTTCGGCATGGTGTTCTCACCACGCTTGCGCGCGGAGTCGATCAGCCAACGCATGGCCAGGGCCATCTTGCGCGACGAACGCACTTCGACCGGCACCTGGTAGGTGGCACCACCGACGCGGCGCGACTTGACTTCGACCGCCGGAGCGACGTTGTCCAGCGCCTTCTGCACCAGTTCAATGGCGTTGGCGCTGCTGTTCTTCTCGGTGATCACGTCCATGGCGCCATACACGATCTTTTCGGCGACGGACTTCTTGCCGCTCTGCATGACCATGTTGATGAAGCGGGCGATGGTTTCGCTTCCGTGCTTCGGATCGGGCAGGACGGAACGCTGCGGAGTATTACCCTTACGCGACATAGTGGTCTCTCCTTATGCCTTCGGACGCTTGGCGCCGTACTTGGAACGGGCCTGGCGACGCTTGGCAACGCCGGCGGCGTCGAGCGAACCACGGACGGTGTGGTAACGCACACCCGGCAGATCCTTGACGCGACCGCCACGGATCAGGACCACGGAGTGCTCCTGCAGGTTGTGGCCTTCACCACCGATGTAGGAGATCACCTCTTCCTGGTTGGTCAGGCGGACCTTGGCAACCTTGCGCAGAGCCGAGTTCGGCTTCTTCGGAGTGGTGGTGTAAACGCGGGTGCAGACGCCACGGCGCTGCGGGCACTTGTCGAGCGCCGGCGAGGCACTCTTGTACGTAGTAGCTTGCCGCGGCTTGCGGACCAGCTGGTTGATCGTCGCCATCAGTAGGTTCTTCTGATTGGTGGCCGGAAATCCGGCCAGAGATGCGGAAATGTTAAAGCAGGCCAAAATTCTGGCCTGCTGAGACAGACGATTGTAGCAACCTGCCAGGAACGCAGTCAAACGCGTCCTGTCAAGCCCGTCCCTGATCCCGGGACGTTACTGGGGGGCCTCCATGTACCCCGTTCAGGTTGGCCAGGTCGATCGCGGACGATCTCCCCTGCCCTTTCCCAATCCCATCGATGGACCGATGGGGTGGTCCGGCCTTGCGGCCGGACCGGTTACCTCATTCTTCGCCCGAAGCCTGTTCAGTCTCGGCTTCGACAGCCGGCGCCTCGACCACGGCCGGGGTACCGGACAGGGTCTGCATTTCCGACTCGGTGAGACCGGAAGCGCCGCGACGGCGGTTGCTGTGGTACGACAGACCGGTACCGGCCGGGATCAGGCGGCCGACGATCACGTTTTCCTTCAGGCCGCGCAGGTTGTCCTTGGTGCCGCGGACGGCAGCTTCGGTCAGCACGCGGGTGGTCTCCTGGAAGGAGGCCGCCGAGATGAACGACTCGGTCGCCAGCGAGGCCTTGGTGATACCCAGCAGCACCGGATCGAAGCGGGCGATCAGCTCGTTGCGGGCACCGAGGCGTGCATTCTCCTCGATAACGCGCTGGCGTTCGACCTGTTCGCCGTTCAGGAACTTGCTGCTGCCCTGATCGGTGATCTCGACCTTGCGCAGCATCTGGCGGGTGATCACCTCGATGTGCTTGTCGTTGATCTTCACGCCCTGCAGGCGGTACACGTCCTGGATTTCCTTGACCAGGTAGGCAGCCAGCGGCTCGACACCCAGCAGGCGCAGGATGTCCTGCGGGCTCGGCTCGCCGTCCACGATGGTTTCACCCTTGGTCACGTGTTCACCTTCGAACACGATCACCTGGCGGTACTTCGGAATCAGCTCTTCGTGTTCCGAACCATCGGTGTCCTTGATGATCAGGCGCTGCTTGCCCTTGGTGTCCTTGCCGAAGCTGATGATGCCCGAACGCTCGGCCAGCACTGCCGGATCCTTCGGCTTGCGCGCTTCGAACAGATCGGCCACGCGCGGCAGACCACCGGTGATGTCGCGGGTCTTGGACGCTTCCTGCGGGATCTTGGCGACCACGTCGCCCACGCCGACAGCGGCGCCGTCCTGCAGGTTGACGATCGAACGCGGCGGCAGCAGGTACTGCGCCGGCAGATCGGTACCCGGGATGGTCAGGTCGTTGCCCTTGGCGTCGACGATGCGGACGATCGGGCGCAGATCCTTGGCCTGGGCGCCGCGGCGCTTCGGGTCGGTGATCTCGCGCGAGGCCAGGCCGGTCAGCTCGTCGGTCTTCTCGATGACGGTGACGCCGTCGATGAAGTCGATGAAGCGGATGAAACCGGCCACTTCCGAAACGATCGGGTGGTTATGCGGATCCCAGTTGGCCACGGTCTGGCCAGCCTTCACTGCATCGCCATCCTTGGAGGCGATCATCGAGCCGTACGGCAGCTTGTAGCGCTCACGCTCACGGCCGTGAGCATCGAGCACCGAGATTTCGCCCGAACGCGACACTGCCACCAGCGAGCCATTGGCATGCTCGACCGACTTGAGGTTGCTGAACTTGACCGAGCCGGTGGTCTTGACGGTGATGTTGTCGACCGCAGCCGCACGCGACGCCGCACCACCGATGTGGAACGTACGCATGGTCAGCTGGGTACCCGGCTCACCGATGGACTGCGCGGCGATGACGCCGACCGCTTCACCGATGTTGACGATGTGGCCACGGGCCAGATCGCGGCCGTAGCAGCGACCGCAGACGCCGAAGGCGGATTCGCAGGAGATCGTCGAACGGACCTTGATGGTCTGCACGCCGGCATCTTCCAGCTTGGCCACCCACGCTTCGTCGAGCAGGGTGTTGCGGGTGACGATCGGATCTTCGTCGTTGCCCGGCAGGAACACGTCCTCGGCAACCACGCGACCCAGCACGCGATCCTTCAACGGCTCGACCACGTCGCCGCCTTCAACGATCGGGGTCATGATCAGGCCTTCGGTGGTACCGCAATCCACCTCAGTGATCACCACGTCCTGCGCCACGTCGACCAGACGACGGGTCAGGTAACCCGAGTTCGCGGTCTTCAGCGCGGTATCGGCCAGACCCTTACGGGCACCGTGGGTGGAGTTGAAGTACTCCTGCACGTTCAGGCCTTCGCGGAAGTTCGCCTTGATGGGCGTCTCGATGATCGAGCCATCGGGACGGGCCATCAGGCCACGCATGCCGGCCAGCTGACGGATCTGCGCCTGGCTGCCTCGCGCACCGGAGTCGGCCATGATGTACAGCGAGTTCATCGACTTCTGGTCGATGGTCTCGCCCTTGGCATTGACGACCTTCTCGGTACCGATGGTGTCCATCATCGCCTTGGCGATGCGCTCATTGGTACGCGACCAGATGTCGACCACCTTGTTGTAGCGCTCGCCGGCGGTGACCAGGCCCGACTGGTACTGCTCTTGGATTTCCAGCACTTCGGCTTCGGCCTCGGTGAGGATGCCCTTCTTCTCGTCCGGGATCAGCATGTCGTCGATGCCGATCGAGACGCCGGCGCGGGTCGCGTAGGCGAAGCCGGTGTACATCAGCTTGTCGGCGAACACGACCGTGTCCTTCAAGCCCAGCTGGCGGTAGCTGGAGTTGATCAGGCGGCTGATGTTCTTCTTGGTCAGCTCGGTGTTGGCCAGCGCGAACGGCAGGCCTTCCGGCAGGATTTCAGCCAGCAGGGCGCGACCGATCGTGGTGTCCACGATCGAGGTCTTGTTCTGCTTGATGCCGTCTTCGTCGGTCACCACCTCGGTGATGCGGACCTTGACGCGTGCGTGCAGTTCCACCACGCGGTTGTCGTAGGCGCGCTTGACTTCGGCGATGTTGGCGAAGGCCATGCCCTCGCCCTTCTTGTTTTCCAGCGAGCGGGTCATGTAGTACAGACCCAGCACGACGTCCTGCGACGGCACGATGATCGGCTCGCCGTTGGCCGGCGACAGGATGTTGTTGGTCGACATCATCAGCGCACGCGCTTCCAGCTGGGCTTCCAGCGAGAGCGGCACGTGGACGGCCATCTGGTCACCGTCGAAGTCGGCGTTGAACGCGGTGCAGACCAGCGGGTGCAGCTGGATGGCCTTGCCTTCGATCAGCACCGGCTCGAACGCCTGGATGCCCAGACGGTGCAGGGTCGGCGCACGGTTCAGCATCACCGGATGCTCGCGGATGACCTCTTCCAGGATGTCCCAGACTTCGGCTTCTTCGCGCTCGACCAGCTTCTTGGCGGCCTTGATGGTGGTGGCCAGGCCACGACGCTGCAGCTTGGCGAACACGAACGGCTTGAACAGTTCGAGCGCCATCTTCTTCGGCAGGCCGCACTGGTGCAGGCGCAGGTACGGACCGACCACGATGACCGAACGGCCCGAGTAGTCGACGCGCTTGCCGAGCAGGTTCTGGCGGAAACGGCCCTGCTTGCCCTTGATCATGTCGGCCAGCGACTTCAGCGGGCGCTTGTTGGTGCCGGTGATGGCACGGCCGCGACGGCCGTTGTCCAGCAGCGCATCGACCGATTCCTGCAGCATGCGCTTTTCATTGCGCACGATGATGTCCGGCGCGCTCAGTTCGAGCAGGCGGCGCAGGCGGTTGTTGCGGTTGATGACGCGGCGGTACAGGTCGTTCAGGTCGGAGGTCGCGAAGCGGCCGCCATCCAGCGGCACCAGCGGACGCAGGTCCGGCGGCAGCACCGGCAGCACGGTCATGACCATCCATTCCGGACGGTTGCCCGATTCCAGGAAGGCTTCGATCAGCTTGATGCGCTTGGTGAGGCGCTTGAGCTTGGTTTCCGAACCGGTGCTGGCGATTTCTTCGCGCAGGCGGGTCATCTCCGACTGCAGGTCGATGGTGCGCAGCAGCTCGTACACGGCCTCGGCGCCCATGGCGGCGTCGAAGTCGTCACCGTGCTCCTGGCGGGCCTGCAGGTACTGTTCTTCGGTCAGCAGCTGGCGGCGCTCCAGGGCGGTCAGGCCCGGCTCGGTCACCACATACGCTTCGAAGTACAGCACGCGCTCGATGTCGCGCAGGGTCATGTCCAGCATCAGGCCGATGCGCGACGGCAGCGACTTCAGGAACCAGATGTGCGCGACCGGCGAAGCCAGGTCGATGTGGCCCATGCGCTCGCGGCGCACCTTGGCCAGGGTCACTTCGGTGCCGCACTTCTCGCACACGACACCACGGTGCTTCATGCGCTTGTACTTGCCGCACAGGCACTCGTAGTCCTTCACCGGGCCGAAGATGGCGGCGCAGAACAGGCCGTCACGTTCCGGCTTGAAGGTACGGTAGTTGATGGTTTCCGGCTTCTTCACTTCGCCGAAGGACCACGAACGGATCAGGTCCGGCGAAGCCAGCGCGATCTTGATCGCGTCGAAGTCCAGCGTCTGGCGCTGCTGGTTGAAGAGGTTGAGCAGGTCTTTCATGGTGTTCTCCAGAAGGAGGAATGCTGTGTCGATGGGCTTTCAGTTGACTGCCAGCGGCGCGGCGGCGGACCGCCGCGCCGGCATGGATCAGTTGTCTTCCAGTTCCATGTTGATGGCCAGCGAGCGGATTTCCTTCACGAGCACGTTGAAGGATTCCGGCATGCCCGCGACCATCTCGTGCTCACCGTCGACGATGTTCTTGTACATCTGGTTGCGGCCCTGCACGTCATCGGACTTCACCGTCAGCATTTCCTGCAGGGTGTAGGCCGCGCCGTAGGCTTCCAGCGCCCAGACTTCCATTTCACCGAAGCGCTGGCCGCCGAACTGCGCCTTGCCGCCCAGCGGCTGCTGGGTGACGAGCGAGTACGGACCGGTCGAACGGGCGTGCATCTTGTCGTCGACCAGGTGGTTCAGCTTCAGGTAGTGCATGTAACCGACGGTGGTGTGGCGATCGAACGCTTCACCGGTGCGGCCGTCGTACAGCTGGGTCTGGCCACTGCTCGGCAGGTCGGCCAGTTCCAGCATGCGCTTGATTTCCGCTTCGGTGGCGCCGTCGAACACCGGGGTGGCCATCGGCACGCCGTCGGTGAGGTTACGCGCCAGACGCAGCAGCTCCTCGTCGCTGAACTGCGACAGGTCGACACGGTTGGCCACGTTGGTGTCGTCGTGGTTGTAGATGTCGTCCAGGAACTTGCGCAGGTCGGCGACCGCCGCCTGGGCTTCCATCATCGCCTGGATCTTGCGACCCAGGCCCTTGGCTGCCCAGCCCAGGTGCACTTCCAGAATCTGGCCGATGTTCATACGCGACGGCACGCCCAGCGGATTCAGCACGATGTCCACGGTTTCGCCCGAGGCCATGTACGGCATGTCCTCGACCGGCACCACGTTGGACACCACACCCTTGTTGCCGTGGCGGCCTGCCATCTTGTCGCCCGGCTGGATGCGGCGCTTCACGGCCAGGAACACCTTGACCATCTTCAGCACGCCCGGGGCCAGGTCGTCACCGGCGGTGATCTTGCCGCGCTTGTCGGCGAAGCGACGCTCGAATTCCTTCTCGTGCGCCTGGATCTGCTTCTGCGCGCGCTCGATGGCTTCCGAAGCGTCCTCGTCCTTCATGCGCAGGGCGAACCAGTCAGCCTTCTTCAGGCCGTCCAGGAACGCGTCGCTGATGACGTCGCCCTTCTTCAGGCCAGCGCCACCGTTGACCACCTTGCCCACGATCTGCGAGCGCAGACGCATGTAGATGGCCGCTTCCAGGATGCGGAACTGGTCGTCGAAGTCCTTTTTGACGCGCTTGATTTCAGACTCTTCGATCTGACGGGCGCGCTTGTCCTTCTCGATGCCGTCGCGGGTGAAGACCTGCACGTCGATGACGGTGCCGTCCATGCCCGGCGGCACGCGCAGCGAGCTGTCCTTCACGTCCGACGCCTTCTCGCCGAAGATCGCGCGCAGCAGCTTCTCTTCCGGGGTCAGCTGGCTTTCGCCCTTCGGGGTGACCTTGCCGACCATGATGTCGCCGGCGCGGACTTCGGCACCGATGTACACCACGCCGCTTTCGTCCAGGCGGTTCAGCGCCTGCTCGGAAACGTTCGGGATGTCGGCGGAGATTTCCTCCGGCCCCAGCTTGGTATCACGCGCGACGCAGGTCAGCTCTTCGATGTGGATCGTGGTGTAGCGATCCTCTTCCACCACGCGCTCGGAAAGCAGGATGGAGTCTTCGAAGTTGTAGCCGTTCCACGGCATGAACGCGATCAGCATGTTCTGGCCCAGGGCCAGTTCGCCGATGTCGGTGGACGGACCGTCGGCCAGCACATCGCCGCGGGCGATGATGTCACCCACCTGAACCAGCGGACGCTGGTTGATGCAGGTGTTCTGGTTCGAACGGGTGTACTTGACCAGGTTGTAGATGTCGACGCCGGCGTCGGTGGCACCGACGATTTCTTCCTCGACCACCTTGACCACGATGCGGGCGGCATCGATCTGCACGATCTCGCCACCACGACGGGCATTCACGGTCACACCGGAGTCACGCGCCACGGCACGCTCGATGCCGGTACCGACCAGCGGCTTCTGAGCACGCAGGGTCGGCACGGCCTGACGCTGCATGTTGGCGCCCATCAGTGCACGGTTGGCGTCATCGTGCTCCAGGAACGGAACCAGCGCGGCCGCGATCGACACGGTCTGCATCGGCGAGACGTCCATGAAGTGGACTTCCGCCGGCGGCTTCAGCAGCGATTCGCCCTGGAAGCGGCAAGGAACGAACTGTTCGGTCAGCACGCTGTCGGCATTGGTCAGCGCGTTGGCCTGCGCAATGACGTACTCGTTTTCTTCGATCGCCGACAGGAACTCGACTTCGTCATAGACCTTGCCGTCCACGACCTTGCGGTACGGGGTCTCGAGGAAACCGTACTGGTTGGTGCGGGCGTACACGGCCAGCGAGTTGATCAGGCCGATGTTCGGGCCTTCCGGGGTTTCGATGGTGCAGACGCGGCCGTAATGGGTCGGGTGCACGTCGCGCACTTCGAAGCCGGCGCGCTCACGGGTCAGACCGCCCGGGCCCAGGGCCGAGACGCGACGCTTGTGGGTCACTTCCGACAGCGGGTTGTTCTGGTCCATGAACTGCGACAGCTGCGAGGAGCCGAAGAACTCCTTGATGGCAGCGGCGACCGGCTTGGCGTTGATCAGCTCCTGCGGGGTCAGGCCTTCGGACTCGGCCATCGACAGGCGCTCCTTGACCGCGCGCTCGACGCGGACCAGGCCCACGCGGAACACGTTCTCGGCCATTTCGCCGACCGAACGCACGCGACGGTTGCCCAGGTGATCGATGTCATCGACCACGCCACGACCGTTGCGGATCTCGGTCAGGACCTTGATCACGTCCAGGATGTCGGAGCTGTCGCCATGGGCGGCAACCAGGCGCTTGGACTCTTCGTCGTTGCGCTCGCCGTAGTACTTGCGGTCGTACAGCACGGCTTCGCCGGTGGTTTCCTTGCGGCCCACGCGACGGTTGAACTTCATGCGGCCGACCGCGGACAGGTCGTAGCGCTCGAAGGTGAAGAACAGGTTGTGGAACAGGTTCTGCGCGGCGTCCTTGGTCGGCGGTTCGCCCGGACGCATCATGCGGTAGATCTCGACCAGGGCTTCCAGCTGGGTCTTGGTCGGGTCGATGCGCAGGGTGTTGGACAGGTACGGGCCACGATCCAGGTCGTTCACCCACAGGGTGCCCACGGCATCCACGCCGGCCTTGCGGAAGGCCTGCAGCTGCTCGTCGGTGATCTCGTCGTTGGCCTGGGCCAGCAGTTCGCCGGTCGAAGCATCGACCACGTCGTGCGACAGGATGCGGCCGACGATGTAGTCGTCCGGCACGGCCAGGGCGGCGATGCCCGAGGCTTCCAGCTGCTTGATGTGGCGCGCGGTGATGCGCTTGCCGGCTTCCACGATGACCTTGTCGCCGTCGGCCAGGTCAAAGCCCAGGGTTTCGCCGCGCAGGCGCTCCGGCACCAGCTCCAGCTGGACGCCTTCATCCGGGTTGATGTGGAAGGTGTTGATCTCGAAGAACTCGGCCAGCATCTCTTCGTTGCTGTAGCCAAGCGCGCGCAGCAGGATCGACACCGGCAGCTTGCGGCGACGGTCGATACGGGTGAACAGCGCGTCCTTCGGGTCGAACTCGAAGTCCAGCCAGGAACCGCGGTAAGGAATGATGCGGGCGCTGTACAGCAGCTTGCCCGAGCTGTGGGTCTTGCCACGGTCGTGGTCGAAGAACACGCCCGGCGAACGGTGCAGCTGCGAGACGATGACGCGCTCGGTGCCGTTGACGATGAAGGTGCCGTTCTCGGTCATCAGCGGGATTTCGCCCAGATAGACCTCCTGCTCCTTCACGTACTTGATGGCCTTGGTCGACGACTCACGGTCGTAGATCACCAGGCGCACGGTCACGCGCAGAGGGGCGCCGTAGCTCATGCCACGCTGGCGGCACTCACGCTCGTCGAAGACCGGTTCGCCCAGCTTGTAGCCGACGTATTCCAGGGCAGCGTTGCCGCTGTAGCTGGCGATCGGGAAGACCGACTTCAGCGCAGCGTGCAGGCCGTGGTCCGTGCGCTTGGCCGGATCGACGTTTTCCTGCAGGAATTCACGGTAGGAATCCACCTGGATGGCGAGCAGGAACGGCACTTCGAGAATCGAACGCTGCTTGCCGAAATCCTTGCGGATACGCTTTTTTTCGGTGAACGAATAGGACGTCATGAGGTCTTCCACCTTGTTGTGCGGATCGTGCGCCCACGATCCGAAGGGAACTTGAAATTGTCAGTTGGAAGTCGCTGGTATTGCCGGCACCAGCACGCCTTCTCCCGCTACTTCCAACTGCCAACTCGTCTGCTACCACGCCCCTGCTGCCGCGCTCTGCGCTGGCCGGCCGGGGTTTGACTGCAGCCCGTGTTGGGCTTTTTTCTGCATCTGGAACGGTAGAGCCGACTGTTAGTCGACCTTTTTCACAGCAGTCGACTAACAGTCGACTCTACCCGTACCGCAACAACGACCAAAGGCCGGGGGCTTACGCCCCCAGCCTTGGCTGCATCGCCGTGAATCGATGACGATGCAAAGGAAGTGCTTACTTGACTTCGACAGTCGCGCCAGCAGCTTCCAGGTCCTTCTTCATCTTCTCGGCTTCGTCCTTCGAAGCGGCATCCTTCAGGACGCCACCGGCTTCGGCCAGGTCCTTCGCTTCCTTCAGGCCCAGGCCGGTGATGGCGCGGACGGCCTTGATGACTTCGACCTTCTTGTCGCCGGCCGACTTCAGGGTGACGGTGAACTCGGTCTGCTCTTCAACAGCAGCGGCCGGGCCAGCGGCAGCAGCCACGGCAACCGGAGCAGCGGCGGAGACGCCGAACTTCTCTTCGATGGCCTTGACCAGCTCCATCACTTCCATCAGGGACTTCTCGGCGATGGCGTCGACGATCTGTTCGTTGGTAAGGGACATGATAAATACCTTTGGATGATTTTCTGGGTTGAGGTTCCGTCAGGAACCACGGTAAGTCGAAACTCAGGCGGTCTCGGCGGCCGGCTCAGCAGCGTCGGCGGCGACGTCGCCACCATTCTGCTTGTCGCCGATTGCCTTGATGGCGCGGGCGAACATCGTGACCGGCTCGGTCAGGACGCGGGCCAGCATTGCCAGGGCCTGGTCGCGGGTCGGCAGCGAGGCCAGCACGTCGACATGGCTTGCCGGGAACACTTCACCACCGATGGCGACGACCTTAGCCTTCAGCTTGTCGTTGCCCTTGGCAGCTTCCTTGATCAGGCGACCGGCTGCGCCGGGCTCCTCAAGCGAGAACGCGTACAGCAGCGGACCAACCATCTGGTCCTGGGCGACTGCGAACTCGGTGCCTTCAACGGCGCGCGAAGCCAGGGTGTTCTTGACAACTTTCAAGAAAACACCGGTTTCACGAGCCTGCTTGCGCATCGCGGTCATCTGGGCGACCGTGGTGCCAGCGTATTCGGCTGCGATCAAGGAGTGGGCCTTGGCGGCGATGTCTGCCAGCTCGGCGACTACTTCTTGCTTCTGGGACAGATTGAGAGCCATTGCACTCCTCCTATTGAACTCCGCTTACGGCTCCTGCCGTGTGCGGTCCTGTGCAGCATCCGTCCTGGACGCCGGGAACATCGGAATGATGTTCCGGGGGGTGGGCCGTTCCAGACCTGGAGGCAATCAGGGAAATCCCAGACATGCGTGAACCAGAAAAACTCCAGAAGGGCACCATCTACGCAGGGTGATTCCGGGGAATCGATTAAGCGCTCATGACTGCTCCGGCGGCGACTCCCTGCCAGTTCGAGCTTCCGTGCCCGTCGCCGGTATTGCCATGACCGCGCCTGCGGTCTTTGACGGCTACCACCGGCGATGTACTGCCGGCGATGCCTTCAAATGTCACGGTCACGGCACCCAGGGCACCGTGACCGCTTGAAACAATTACTTCAGGGTCAGCGACGACTGGTCGACGGTGACGCCCGGGCCCATCGTCGAGCTGACCGAAACCTTCTGCAGGTAGGTGCCCTTCGAGGTGGCCGGCTTGGCCTTGATCAGGTCCAGCAGCAGCGCGGTCAGGTTCGACTTCAGCGCGTCTTCGGCGAAGTCGGCCTTGCCGATGGTGCAGTGGATGATGCCGGCCTTGTCGGTGCGGTAGCGCACCTGACCCGACTTGGCATTCTTCACGGCTTCACCCGGGTTCGGGGAAACGGTGCCGACCTTCGGGTTCGGCATCAGGCCGCGCGGGCCCAGCACGGTGCCCAGCTTACCGACGACGCGCATGGCGTCCGGGGTCGCGATGACGACGTCGTAGTTCAGATCGCCGGCCTGCATCTTCTCGGCCAGATCGTCCATACCGACGGCTTCGGCGCCAGCGGCCAGAGCTTCGTCAGCCTTGGCACCGGCCGGAGCGAACACGGCGACGCGGACCGACTTGCCGGTACCGGCCGGCAGCACGGTGGAGCCGCGGACCTGCTGGTCGGACTTCTTCGCATCGACGCCCAGGCGCACGGACACGTCGATCGACTCGACGAACTTGGCCTTGGTGGCGGTCTTCAGGATGTTGATCGCGTCCTCGAAGGCGTATGCCTTGCCCGGAACGACGGCGGCCTTGATGGCCTTCTCACGCTTGGTCTGTGCCATCTTCTTAACCCTCCACCACGAGGCCCATGGAACGGGCAGAGCCAGCGATGGTACGCACGGCGGCGTCCAGGTCGGCGGCAGTCAGATCCGGTTCCTTCGCCTTGGCGATCTCTTCCAGCTGCTTACGGGTGACCTTGCCGACCTTCTCGGTGTTCGGGCGCTTGGAGCCCGACGAGATGCCAGCGGCCTTCTTCAGCAGGGTGGTGGCCGGGGTGCTCTTGGTGATGAAGGTGAACGTACGGTCCGAGTAGGCCGTGATGATCACCGGAACCGGCAGACCCGGCTCGAGCTTCTGCGTGGCAGCGTTGAACGCCTTGCAGAATTCCATGATGTTCAGGCCGCGCTGACCCAGCGCAGGACCGACCGGCGGCGAGGGGTTGGCCTGACCGGCCTTCACCTGCAGCTTGATGTAACCGACAACTTTCTTTGCCATGAGTATGCTCTCCGGGTGCTAGCGCCTTGCGACAACAGGCTCCCCATCGGACCGGGAATCACGCGTCCCGGCATCGCGTTTTGAAATCATGCTGAAGGCCACCTTGCGGCGGCCTCGTCCTGCTGGCTTCCCAGCGGGGAGCCGCGCACTATATCAGGTTTTTTCTTCACATGCCTGAAGCAGCACATAAACGAAGGAAACCGGGCCAAGCCCGGTTCCCCTTGTAGAGTCGAGCCATGCTCGACCGCACCGCCATCCGGCGCCAGGAGTCGAGCACGGCTCGACTCTACAGCCGGATCAGACGGCCTTTTCGACCTGGCCGAACTCGAGCTCGACCGGGGTGGCACGACCGAAGATCAGCACCGAGACGCGCAGACGGCTCTTCTCGTAATTGACTTCTTCGACGACGCCATTGAAATCGTTGAACGGACCGTCGGTAACGCGGACCATCTGGCCCGGTTCGAACAGCACCTTCGGACGCGGCTTCTCGACACCTTCCTGAACGCGGTTCAGGATGGCTTCAGCCTCGGAATCAGCGATCGGCAGCGGACGATCGGCGGTACCGCCAATGAAGCCCATGACGCGCGGAGTTTCCTTGACCAGGTGCCAGCTTTCGTTATCGATGCGCGGAATGCCCGCTTCTTCGTGGGTCTCGATCTGGACCAGCACGTAACCCGGGAAGAACTTGCGCTCGGAGCGGCGCTTCTGGCCGGCGCGCATCTCGATCACTTCCTCGGTCGGAACCAGGACGTCGCCGAAGCGCTCTTCCATGCCGTCACGGACGATGCGATCGCGCAGAGCCTGCGCCACCGACTTCTCGAAGCCCGAATAGGCGTGAACGACGTACCAACGCTTCATGCAATTCTCCTTAGCGGCTCAGGAACCACTGAGTCAGTTTCTGGATCAGGAAGTCGAAGCCACCCAGCAGCAGGCTGAGGATGAGCACCACGACGATCACGACCCAGGTCATGCGGACGGCTTCCTGGCGCGTCGGCCAGACCACCTTGCGCAGTTCAAAGCGCGACTCGGAGAGGAATTCGCGGGTGTCGCGCCCCTTGCCGGTCAGCATGAACACGCCGATACCGCCAACCAGACCGACCACAACCGCCAACGCACGCAGCTGACCCGCCCACGCACCCAGCTGGGCGGCGCGACCGGAGTCGGCAGAGAACCAGAACCAGACGAACAGACCCGCCAGCACCAGCAGTGATGCGGCAACGTACTTGACGATATCCCCACCGTTGGCGGAGTTGTCTTTGGAATGTTCGATCTTGCTATTCATCCGGCTGTGTCTGCTTTAGCGGCCCAGGCCGCTGGATAAGGTGGGCAGATGGCACGCCAGGAGGGACTCGAACCCCCAACCTGCGGTTTTGGAGACCGCTGCTCTGCCAATTGAGCTACTGGCGTACGTGATAAAACTTGCCTTCCCTTAGACGGCGAAGGCGGACCGAGGTTCCCGGCCCGCCATTCGCGTAACCGGCGGCGCTATGCAACCGCCGGTACTGCAGGCTTACTCGATGATCTTCGAGACCACGCCGGCGCCGACGGTACGGCCGCCTTCGCGGATGGCGAAGCGCAGGCCTTCGTCCATTGCCACCGGGTTGATCAGGGTGACGACCATCTTGACGTTGTCACCCGGCATCACCATTTCGACGCCTTCCGGCAGCTGGGCTGCACCGGTGATGTCGGTGGTGCGGAAGTAGAACTGCGGGCGGTAGCCGTTGAAGAACGGGGTGTGACGGCCGCCCTCATCCTTCGACAGCACGTACACTTCGCCTTCAAACTTGGTGTGCGGCTTGATCGAACCCGGCTTGGCCAGAACCTGGCCACGCTCGACGTCGTCACGCTTGGTGCCGCGCAGCAGCAGGCCAGCGTTGTCGCCTGCCTGACCCTGGTCCAGCAGCTTGCGGAACATTTCAACGCCGGTCACGGTGGTCTTCTGCACCGGACGGATACCGACGATTTCGATTTCGTCGCCGACCTTGATGATGCCGCGCTCGATACGACCGGTCACCACGGTGCCGCGGCCCGAGATCGAGAACACGTCTTCCACCGGCATCAGGAACGGCTTGTCGATCGCACGCTCCGGCTCCGGAATCCAGCTGTCCAGGGCATCGACCAGCTTCAGGATGGCCGGCACGCCGATGTCGCTCTGGTCGCCTTCCAGCGCCAGACGGGCCGAACCGGCGATGATCGGGGTGTCGTCGCCCGGGAAGTCGTACTTGCTCAGCAGCTCACGCACTTCCATTTCGACCAGCTCGAGCAGCTCGGCGTCGTCGACCATGTCGGCCTTGTTCAGGAACACGACGATGTACGGCACGCCGACCTGACGCGACAGCAGGATGTGCTCGCGGGTCTGCGGCATCGGGCCGTCAGCGGCCGAGCAGACCAGGATCGCGCCGTCCATCTGGGCAGCACCGGTGATCATGTTCTTGACGTAGTCAGCGTGGCCCGGGCAATCGACGTGGGCGTAGTGACGCTTCTCGGATTCGTATTCGACGTGCGCGGTCGAGATCGTGATACCACGAGCCTTTTCTTCCGGCGCGGCGTCGATCGAGGAGTAGTCCTTGAACTCGCCACCGAAGCGCTCGGCACCGATCTTGGTCAGTGCGGCGGTCAGCGTGGTCTTGCCGTGGTCGACGTGACCGATGGTGCCGACATTGACGTGCGGCTTGGTGCGCTCGAACTTACCCTTGGCCATGGCTGCTTATCTCGAATTCGTCTGAGAGGTGATGCTTAAGATGGTGCTCACGAAAGGAATCGAACCTTCGACCTCTTCCTTACCAAGGAAGTGCTCTACCGACTGAGCTACGTGAGCCGAGTTTTGCATTATGACATGAACTCGATAATATTCAAAGTTCATTCAATGGAGCGGGAGACGGGAATCGAACCCGCACCATCAGCTTGGAAGGCTGAGGTTCTACCATTGAACTACTCCCGCGCCGGGAATGTCACAACGTGAAACTGGTGGAGGGAGGTGGATTCGAACCACCGAAGGCGTAAGCCAGCAGATTTACAGTCTGCCCCCGTTGGCCGCTTGGGTATCCCTCCTTACCACCCAATTCCGTGCCGCCGAAGCGTTGCGGTGTGTGGTGGTGAGCCCGCAATTCTGGAGATGAAGCGGGGACCTGTCAACGCTTTTTTTCACTTTTTTTCACATGCGTCGCAAAGCCATTGATACGCAAGGCTATTGCCCGGGCACCGGCAGGGGCTCGCTGGCGAAAATTGCCACATGGGGAATTCCGTCGGCCCCGATCCAGCCGCGGTACATGCCCTGGGTGTTGAACGGCGTGGCCATTTTCCCGTCTGCGGCCAGCACGATGGCACCGCCGTCACCGCCCATCTGCGGGATCGTCTCGTTGATCACGCCCTTGCCGGCCTGCTCCGGCGTCTGCCCCTGGTAGCGCATGCGCGCGCAGATCTCGTGCGCGGCCGCGGTACGGATGTAGTACTCGCCCCAACCGGTACCGGACACCGCACAGCGGGCATCGGCCCAGGTACCGGCACCAATGATCGGCGAGTCGCCGACACGGCCGTAGCGCTTGTTGGTCATGCCACCGGTGGAGGTGCCGGCGGCGAGATGGCCCTGAGCATCCAGCGCGACCGCGCCGACGGTACCAAAGTGCTTGGCAGTCTCCAGGTCGGCATGCGCCTGGCCACTGGCCTCTTCCTTCAGTGCCCGCTGCAGCTGCTGCCAGCGCTTGTCGGTCCGGAAGTACGAGGGATCGACCAGGGTCATGCCCTGCTCCACCGCGAAGGACTCGGCGCCCTGCCCGACCATCATCACGTGCCGGGACTTCTGCATCACCGTCTGCGCCAGCAGGATCGGATTGCGCACCCGCTGCACGCCGGCCACCGCACCAGCGGCCTGGGTCGCGCCATCCATCACCGCCGCGTCCAGCTCGTTGCGGCCATCGTGGGTGAACACCGCGCCCTTGCCGGCGTTGAAGGTCGGATCGTCCTCCAGCACGGTGATCGCCGCAGTGACCGCCGCCAGCGCCGGACGACCGGCGGCCAGTTCCGCATGGCCCTTGCGCAGGGCGGCGCTCAATGCGTCACGTGCGGCCTTCTCTTCAGCCGGTGACAGGTCCTTGCGCTCGACGCCGGCGCCGCCGTGGATGACCAGCAGCGGTGAAGCTGCCGGTGCGGCCTGGGCAAGCATGGGCAGGGACAACAGCGTGGACAGCGCCAGGCGCAGTTTCATCGGGTACGTCTCCAGCAGAACGAGGGAATGGATTGCATGGTAGTGACGGCCGCTGGCCGGCAAGGGGCGTATCAGGGAAGGTGAGTTGCCGGCCAGCGGCCGGCACTACCGAAGCGTGAACTCAATCTCGCCGTCGTTGATATCGGCCACGGCCTGGTAGTCGGCCTCGGCCTGGAAATCGTCCAGCCGCATGCGGCTGCCGCTGGCGACCACGGTCACCGGCACGGCGTGGAAGCGCAACGGCTCGCCTTCGACCAGGCGGTCGGCGTCACGGCCGGGGCTGACCACCCAGACCTTGCCTTCGCCGTCAGCGCTGTAGACCTGCGCCTGGCCATCCGGCTCCACGCACAGGGCGGTGTCCTCGTCGACGCCGATGCCGACGATGTCCGGGTCGCCACTGTCCTGTACGGCGCGGGCGACGAACACGATCAGGCGGCCGAGGCGGTCGCGCTTGTCGAAGTGGGTGTCGGTGACCACGCGCTGCAGATAGGGCATCTGCAGGAAACCGCTGTCCATGGTCACCGCGCTGCCCATCGGGTCGGCCAGCGCACCGGCGGAGCTGATGCTGCCGCCGTCCAACGCGCCATAGGCATAGCCGCCCAGGATCGCCAGCCCGGCGCTGGTGCCGGCAATCGGCTTGCCGGCACGCACGTGGGCATTGAGTGCACGGTTCAGCGCGGTGCCTTTCCAGAAGCGGATGTAGCGCGACTGGTCGCCGCCGGCGATGAAGATGGCGTCGGCCGCCGCGACCACGCGCAGTACCGCCGGATCGTCGGCGCCACGGCGATTGTCGAAGACCAGGGTCTGCACGGCAGTGGTGCCGCCGATGTCCCGGTACAGGCGGTCCTGCAACTCATCGCTGCCCGACGCGCGCAGGATCAGCACACGGCCGTTGCCGGCCTGCTTCAGCCACCACTGGAAGGCCTCGGGCACCCACTCGCCGCCCCCCATCAGCATCATCGCTGGCGCGCGCGGACCAGGCCGGGGGGCTTCCAGATCACCGACTTCGTAATAGGCGAAACCGGGGCCCTGCAGGTCCTGCGCAGGCGCCGCCAGCGGCCAGGCCAGGGCCAGCAGCGCCAGCCAGGCAAAGGGGCCGTGCAGGGTTGTGTGGAGGCGTCGCATCTTGATCTCCCTGAACAAAATCGACTTGCAAGCGTTTTCACTCTTTGCCAGATAGGAACCCAGTAGTCAAGGACATAAAAAAGGCGTTAAATGCGCGCGCCCATTCCGGAAATCTGAATGGGGGATAGGGCCCCACCTCTGCGGGCCGGCTTCATTTCTGAGAATTCCTCATGCGTAGAAAGGCGATGGCGTGGTCGATCCAGCTGGCGTTGATGGGCGTGGCTGCTTCCGCGGCGGCCCAGGCTCCGGCTTCCTCTTCGGTTCAACAGCTGGACGCGGTGCAGGTCACCGGTTCGCGCATTCCGCGCGCCCAGGTTGAAGGCCCCGCCCCGATCACGGTGATCAGCGCCGAGCAGATCCGCTCCAGCGGCTTCACCACCGTGCCCGACGTACTGCGGTCGATGACCCAGAACGGCGGCGAGACGCAGAGCCAGCAGTCGTCCAGCGGCGCCGACTTCTCGCCGGGCGCCCAGCAGGTGGACCTGCGCGGCCTGGGCCCGAACCACACGCTGGTGCTGGTCAACGGCCGCCGCATCGCCGATTTCCCGATGCCGTTCAAGGGCCGGAGCAACTTCACCGACGTCTCCAACATCCCGCTGGGCATGATCGAGCGCATCGAAGTGCTGACCGGCAGCGCCTCGGCCATCTACGGCTCGGATGCGATCGCCGGCGTGGTCAACTTCATCCTGAAGAAGAAGGCCGACGGCACCACCGTCGACATGCGCATGGGCACCACCAGCGAAGGCGGTGGCGAGTCGTTCGACGTGAGCATCGCCAGCGGCTTCAGCCACGGCAACTTCAATGCCGTTTACAGCGTTGAACTGCAATCGCAGACCCCGCTGTGGGCCTACGAGCGCGACATCCAGGATTCGACCCAGGACGGCCCCACCGAAGGCTCGCGCATCGCCCGCCGCGCGTATCTGCGCACCGACTACAACGATGACTACCTGGACCCGGGCGCGGCCACCTGCGAAGCGCTGGCCGGGCAGAACCAGGGCAGCACCTACCGTGCCTATCGGCCGAAGTACGGTTACTACTGCGGCAGCGACAGCTCGATCGGCTACGGCACCATCCTCAGCAAGCGCCGCGGCGCCAATGGCTACGCCTCGCTGAGCTACGACTTCGACAACGGCCAGCAGTGGTTCGCCGATGTGCAGCTGGGCTACCACACGATGTCGCTGATGCGCGACGTCACCAAGTGGGGCCGCATGGATGCCAATGGCGATGAGTCGGGCTACTTCAACAACCAGGCCACCGGCGAGATCGAGTTCTGGCAGCGCCAGTTCTCGCCTGAAGAAATGGGCGGCCTGCGCAATGCGATGGTGCGCAGCACGCAGAAGACCCTCAGCGTGACCACCGGCTTCAAGGGCAATCTGGCCGGCAACTGGGATTACGAAGCGGCCCTGAGCCACTCGCAGTACCAGTCGCGGATCAGCTGGGCGCAGATCATCGCCGCCAAGGCCAATGACCTGTTCCTGGGCCCGCAGCTGGGCGTGGACGATGATGGCTTCCCGATCTACAACGCCGACCCATCACGCCTGTACCGGCCGCTGACCCGCGCCGAGTACGATTCGATCGCGGCGCGCACCACCTACACCCCGAAATCGCGCACCGAGACGGCTGCGTTCACGCTGACCAATTCCGCGCTGTTCGGCCTGCCGGGCGGTGATGCCGGTTTCGCCGCGACCGTGGAAGTGGGCCAGCAGGCGTACTCGCTCAATCCCGATCCGCTGGCAACCCAGTACTACTACTACAGCTGGAAGGATTCGGACGGCAAGGGTTCGCGCAACCGCTGGGCCACGGCGGCCGAGCTACGCATGCCACTGCACGAGACGGTCAACCTGAGCGTGGCCGGCCGCTACGACCAGTACCGCTATTCCGGCAACACCATCGGCAAGGCGACCTGGAGCGGCGGCCTGGAATGGCGCCCGATCGACACCCTGCTGGTGCGTGGTTCGTACGGCACCGCCTTCCGCGCGCCGGACCTGCACTATGTTTTCGCCGGCCCAGGCAATGACGAGACCAGCGCCGAGGACCTGTACAGCTGCCGCGCCGACGGCGCCACCGACTGTTCGGACTACGAGCGCAACCTGATCCGCAGCCGCACCGGCAACCGCCAGCTCGACCCGGAAACCAGCACCTCATGGAGTGCCGGCTTCGTCTGGTCGCCGGCGATCGGCCTGGACCTGTCGGTGGACTGGTTCGACATCGACATGCGCAAGCAGGTGCAGGACATGGACGTGCGCACGATCCTGGCCAGCGAAGCGAACTGCCGCCTCGGCAGTGCCGACATCAACTCGCCGACCTGCGTGGACGCGCTCGACCGCATCACCCGCACCAGTGATGGCCGCCTGTACGGCGTGCGCGTCGCCCCGATCAACGTCGCCCGCGAATCGACCTCCGGCATCGACATCGGCCTGCGCTACCGCCTGCAGACCGGCATCGGTGACTTCATCCTCAACGGCACCCACACCTGGGTGAAGAAGCACGACTTCCAGCGCTACCCCGGTGATCCGATCCAGGACCAGTTCGCGGTCAACAGCAACTTCGACATCCCGCGCACCAAGACCAGCCTGAGCGTGACCTGGGAGAAGGCTGCATGGTCGGCCACGGTCTACGGTTCGCGCCTGGGCAAGCTGCCGACCTCGGACAGCTACGACCAGGTGTTCAAGTGGGACAGCGGTGACAGCCCGTACATCAAGGCAACCTACCGCTACAACGCGTCGCTGCAGTACCGCTTCGACGACCACTCGCGCCTGTCGCTGTCGGTGGTCAACGTGTTCAACAAAATGCCGCCGAAGGACGCCTCGTACACCGCGTATCCGTACTACGACGTGTCCTGGTTCGACAGCATCGGCCGCACGATCAACCTGCAGTACACGCACAAGTTCGGCGGCAGTGCGCTGTAAGCTGCCGCAGGTACCGTTCCGGAAGATCCCCGCTTCGGCGGGGTTTCTTTTTTGCGCTGCCTGAATGGAGCCAGCGCGGGAGGGCGGCCAGGGCCGGCCCGCTGGGGATTTTAGGAAACAGCTGATTCCGTCACTTCGGCAGCGATCTCTAGCATCGGTCCATGTTCCGGATTCCCCGCCCTTCGCTGCCGCCCGTTGCGCCGCCAACCACCGCATCCGTGCTGCTGCGCTGCCTGACCGTGTGCGTGTTCATCTGCCTGGCGGCTGCAGCGGGCTTCTATCTGCTTACAGCGTTCACCGAGGACATCTCGACTCATCGCCGTGAAATGAACGCTGCCGCCTACAAGGCGCAGATCTATTTCGACCAGCGCGAAGCCCTGCTGCGCTACCTCGGCGATTCCGTAGTGAAGGGCGCCCCGGCCGCGCAGACGGCAGCAGGCGAAGGCGAAGGCGTGCGCCGGATTCCGTTGGATGGGCCTGGAGGCCAGCCGGGCCAATGCATGCTGCTTTCAGCACGCGCGGAGAACACGCTGCAGGCGCTGCAGACACGGCTGTTGCTGATCGATGCAGACGGCGCTCACGGGTTGGCCGGTGCAGCGATCGATGTAGAGCTCGCCCAGCTGCCGTCACTGCGCGCGTTGCAGGCCCGCGGCGGCAGCCTCGACGGCGCAGACCCCGTGTACTGGATGCGCCCGGGCGAAACCGGCGTGGCGCTGGCCCAGCCGGTACAGGCGGGCCCGCGCCCGATGCAGTGGTTGCTGCTCCTGCTCGACGATGCCGCCGCCGCAGGCATGATCGATGGCCAGGGCATCGGTGGCTATGCACTGCTCGACCGGGAAGGGTCTCCGGCCTTGTCCAGCCAGGCGCCCCGTCTGGACAGTGCAGGCTGGGACACACTGCGGCAACGCCAGGACGACAGCTTCGGCACGCTATGGAGCGGTGGGCTGCCGCGCGGCGTGGCCCTGGTGAAGAGCGTTGGCAATGATGGCTGGCGGCTGGTCTACCATCTGCCGCCGCCACTGCTGCTGGGTGACCTGGCGGTGCCGCTGCTGGTCTGCACGTTGTTGCTGCTGCTTGCGGGTGTCGCCCTGCGCCTGCTGCGGCATCGGGTCGACCGTCAGCTCATCCAGCCGGCGCTGCAGCAGCACCGTCGCCTGCTGGAGAACCTGGACTTCAGTTCAACGGTGATCGACATGGCGCCGGCCGGTATCTGCGTCCTCCGTCGCAGCGACCGCCATCTGCTGCTCTGCAACCAGGTGCTGCGCGACTGGCTGGGCGAGGAAGGCGCAGACAGCGACTGGCAGGCACCGTGGCGCGGGCATGCCGGTGAGCGTGGTCATGGCCTGGAATTCACTGCCCGCGATGGCCGCCAGCTGCAGGTGCTGCACGCCGCCTGCCGTTACCAGGGCGACGACGTACTGCTGTGCGTCTTCCACGACATCTCACGCCATCGCCAGGCGCAGGCCGCACTCTCCTCCGCACGCCAGGCCGCTGATGCAGCCAACCAGGCCAAGAGCGCTTTCCTGGCCACCATGAGCCATGAGATCCGCACTCCGTTGTACGGCGTCCTCGGCACGCTTGAGCTGCTCGGCCATACCACGCTGGATCCGCGCCAGTCACAGTACCTGCGCACCATCGAAAGCTCGTCGTCGGTGCTGCTGCAGCTGATCAGCGATGTGCTGGATGTTTCGAAGATCGAGTCCGGCCAGCTCAGCCTGGAACCGGCGGCGTTCTCACCGCGCGAACTGACTGAAAGCGTGCTGCGCAGCTTCGCGGCCTCGGCCACCTGCAAGGGGCTGCAGATCCTGGTGTGCACCGACCCCCGCCTGCCGACACGCGTGCTCGGCGATGCCGATCGGATCCGCCAGGTGCTCGGCAACCTGCTCAGCAACGCCATCAAGTTCACCGAGCACGGCCGGGTGGTACTGCGCGTGCGCCAGGTGCAGCGCGAAGCTGAATCGAGCGTACTGGTCTGGCAGGTCACCGATACCGGCGTGGGCATCGCTGCGGAAGAGCAGGCGCGCCTGTTCGAACCATTCCGCCAGGTGCGGGGTGCGGCCAGTGCACAGGGCACTGGCCTTGGGCTGTCCATCAGTGACCGCCTGGTACGCCTGATGAGTGGCGAACTGCAGGTGGTCAGCGAGCCCGGGTTGGGCAGCAGCTTCAGCGTGCGCCTGCCGTTGCCGGTGTTGGCCGCTGCAGAGGACGGGCCCGTACTCAACCCCGAGCCTCCGGTGCTGGTACGCGGCCGCGACCGCGAACTGGTCGACAGCGCGTGCGGCTGGCTGCGCCGCTGGGGTGCCAATGCGCAGCCATTGCAGGGCGACCCCACCCTGCTCGACCATGACGGCGCGATCCTGATGGATGGCGAAGCCGCAATGCCACTGGCCTGGACGGGCCCTCGCGTGGTGGCGTCGATCGAGGGTGGTGAACAGCCCAGCGAAGCGGCCGACGGCAGCCTGGTGGTGACCCTGCATGGCATGACTGCGATCGGCAATGCCCTCGCCCGCTTGCAGCAACAGCGTGCGGCCTTGCCGCAAGCCGAGCGCGCGACACTACCGATCCCGCTGGACCTGCGCGTACTCGTGGTCGAGGACAATCCGATCAACCGGGTGATCCTGGCCGAGCAGCTGCGCACCCTGGGATGCACGGTGGCGCTGTCCCAGGACGGCGTGGAAGCGTTGTCGCTGTGCCGCGAGCAGGCCTTCGACCTGGTGGTGACCGACATCAACATGCCGCGCATGGATGGCCATGCGCTTGCACGCCAGCTGCGTGAGGACGGCAATCCAGTGCCGGTGATCGGCGCCACCGCCAATGCCACCGCCGAGGAACGCGAGCGCTGCCTGGCCAGCGGCATGCAGGGCTACCTGAGCAAACCCATCGACATCGCCCGCCTGCGCAAGGCACTCACCGCACTGCGCCAAGGAGACCCCGCATGACCCAGCGTGTCCTGATCCTGGAGGACCAGCCGTTCCAACGCGGCTTCCTTGCCAATCTGTTCGGCAACCGCGCGGGAGTGCAGGTCGACGCCTGCGAAGACGTGGACGCCGCCATCGCGCTGTGTGCGTGCCAGCCCTACGATCTGGTGGTGAGCGACCTGCTGATGCCCGGCCAGGACGGCATTCAGTTCATCCAGGCACTGGCGGCCCAGCCGCGCCCACCCCGCCTTGCGGTGGTCAGCGCCGCACCACGGCGGATGATGACTTCGGCACGGTTGATGGCCGAATCGCTGGGGTTGGATGTGATCGGCCTGCTGCCCAAGCCTGTCGCAGCCGCCGACGTGGATACCCTGTTCGAAGCGCTGGCACAGGCGCGACCGTCGCTGGATGCCTCATCCATGCAGGCAACCGTGCGGCCCGAACCCGACGCACGGGAACTGCGCCAGGCGATGGCCGATGGCAGTCTCACGGCCTGGTTCCAACCGAAGAAGTCGCTGCAGTCCGGGCGGGTGGTCGCTGCCGAGGCGCTGGTGCGCTGGCGCCATCCCGTGTTGGGAACGCTGGCAGCGGGCAGCTTCCTGCCAGCGATGTGCCGCCATGGGCTGGAAGGCGAGCTGTTGCGGATGATGCTCACGGCCAGTATCAAAGCGCAGGCGCGCTGGCGCAGGCAGGGCTTCCGGGTGCCGGTTTCCATCAACCTGCCGCCCCATCTGCTCGAGCAGTCCGATCTGCCCGATGAGCTGCTGGCGCTGACCCTGGCACTGGGTGGCACGCCGGGCGAACTGTGCTTCGAATTGATGGAGAACAGCACCACGCGACACGTCAGTGACTTCTATGCCGGTGCCTGCCGCCTGCGCATGAAGGGCTTCGGCCTGGCCCAGGATGATTTCGGGCAGGGCTTGAGTTCGGTCCACAACCTGGTCAACACGCCTTTTACCGAGGTCAAGATCGACCGCGCGCTGGTCAGCGGCTGCGCCCGCGATCCGGCCCTGCACCTGACCCTGTCAACGATCATCGCGCTGGCCAACCAGCTGGGATTGACCATTGTGGCCGAGGGGGTGGAAAGCGATGCCGACCTGGCCGTGCTGCGTCGGCTCGGCTGCAGCCAGGTGCAGGACTTCCTGATTTCGCAGGCGCTGCCTTCGGACGAGTTCACCCGGCTGCTGGACGACGATGCGCCGCACGCGGATGAAACGCCACGGGCCGTCCTGCGTTGAAGCCTGCTCCACAACGGCTTCACAATTCCATCAAGCGGCATTGATGATCCTGTCTGTGCAGTAGCGTCAGGCACTCGCCCGTCGCCTCGCGTTGCCGCTGACCGCCCACTGCTCCGAGACCTGCCATGCCGGCCGAGGCCGCTCCCGTACGCCGACTCGCTCGCCGTTCCCTGCGTGTCCATGCCCTGCTGATCGGCGTGGTGGTGCTGGCCACCCTGCAGGCCGGGTTGCTGCTGTCCACCGGCACGCAGCTGCTGCGCGAAGAGCGCAGCAAGATCGAGTACCACTTCCGCCGTCTCGACGGCACGCTGCTTGAACAGGAACGCTTCCTGCGCCAGTGGCGGCTGCATGATGTCGGTGCACGCGGGCAACCGATACCCGATGCCAGCGTGGAGCTGCAACGCGGGCCCCTGTTCGCCGATTTCGCCCTGATCGGCGACGAAGGCACCCGCTCCCCGGCACCCACCGAGCTGGGCGACCGCTTCCTGCGCTTCTACGGATCCTTCTGGTCGGCCTCGCACTACCCTCCGCCACAGTGCCTGCTGGTCGATGGACAGGGTACGCGTGGGCTGCTGGCGCCGGTACAGATGACCGGCGCAGACGCAAGCCAGAACAGCCCGCATCACCTGCGCCCGGCAATTGCCGACATCCACCGTGTACTGGGTGCCCAACCGAGCCTGCAGCGCGGCAGCATCGCCTGGGTTGCGGTGCCTTGGCGAGATCGGCAGACCCGGCTGCTGGCCATCGCCCATGCCCCGCAGGACGCACGCCTGTGGGGACAGACGGAGGAAGGCTCACTGGCCGCACTGGCCTGCCTGCTCGACCCCGGGCGCGTTGACGACTATCGGCAGGTGCTGGGCGTCCCGGTATTCCAGCGACTGTCGCTGTTCGATGCCAGCGGCCGGCGGCTGCTGGGGGACGGTGCTGACATCAGCGACGCCGGCACCTCCTGGCAGGCGGGCCTGGATGGGTTGCGCTTTCTCATGCGCAGCGAACGCGGCTGGCTGGCGGTCTACCACGTAAGCTGGCGCCAGATCTTCCAGCATCCGCAGGGCCCGTTGCTGGGGGCTGTGCTGGTCGCCCTGCTGCTGGCGCTGGGCGGCACGCTGGTACTGCGTGCATATCGCCGATCGGTCATCGAGCCATTGCGCAGCAACCACGCGCGCCTGCTGGAAAGCGAGGCCTTCAGCCGCACCATCCTGGACAATGCACCGATCGGGCTGTGCCTGCTGCGGCGCGCCGACGGCAACGTGCTGCTGGACAACGCGCTGGCCCGCAGCTGGCTGGGTGAAGATCACCTCGGCGGCGGGTGGCATGGCCCCTGGCGACGCAGCGTGATGGCTGCCGGCGGCACCACGCTTGGTGATGGCCTGGCCTACAACACGCCCGACGGCCGTCACCTGCTGGTGAAAGCGACACCAGCGCGCTATCGCGGTGAGCCGGCGGTGCTCTGCCTGTTCATCGATCTCAGCAGCCAGCATGAAGCCGAGCAGGTGCTGCAGCAGGCGCGGCGCGCCGCCGACCAGGCCAACCGCGCCAAGAGCCAGTTCCTGGCGACGATGAGCCATGAGATCCGCACCCCGCTGTATGGCGTGCTGGGCACCCTCGAACTGCTCGGGTTGACACCGTTGGACGCGCGGCAGCAGCACTATCTGGCCACCATCCAGCGCTCGTCTTCGACCCTGATGCAGCTGATCAGCGACATCCTCGACGTCAGCAAGGCCGAGGCCGGGCAACTCAGCCTGGAGCCAAGCCCGTTCGATCCGGTACGGCTGACAGAGGACGCACTGGACTCCTATGCCGCTGCGGCAGCGAACAAGGGACTGCAGTTCTATGCCTGCATCGATGCCGACGTGCCAGCGTCCTTGTGCGGGGACGCCGCACGGATCCGCCAGATACTCAACAACCTGATCAGCAATGCACTGAAGTTCACCGACAGTGGACGCGTCGTTGTACGCGGATCGGTGCGTTGGCAGGACCAGCGCTGCTGGCTGCAGTGGCAGGTGACCGATACCGGTATCGGCATCGCCAGCGAACACCAGTCGCATCTGTTCGAGCCATTCTTCCAGGCCAATCCCGGCACCGATGCCATGCGGGGGACCGGCCTGGGCCTGGCCATCTGCGCCCATCTTGCCGAACTGATGGATGGTCACCTGCGCGTGGTCAGCGAAAGCGGCCTGGGCAGCAGCTTCAGTGTGGAACTGCCATTGCCGACGGCGCCACCGGATCCGCAGCAGTCGCCCGCACCCCAGTTGCCCCCCACCCTGCAGGTGCAGGTCCGTGGCAGCGTCCGCGAACTGGTGCAGTCACTGTGCGAGCGCCTGCAGCAACGTGGCGCGCATGCGAACGTGTACCGGGAGGAGCGTGCAGCTGGTGAGGCATCGGCCTCCGTCCTGCTCGATGTGGTACTGGATGGAGCCTTGCCGGACGCTGGTGGTGGCCCACATGTGATCGCCTGCCGCGAAGGCAGTGTGCGACCTCAGCTGTTGGCCGGCGCATGGCAGGTGGGCCTGCATCGGTTCGATGCGATCGTGATCGCACTGGCGGCCGCCAGCGGTCAGCCATTGGCGGCCAGTGCCGAAGGCCGCCTGCCGGCACCACGGCGCTTCGACCTGCAGGTGCTGGTGGCCGAGGACAATCCCATCAACCAGGCGATCCTGCGCGATCAGCTGGAACGGCTCGGCTGCCGCGCCGTGGTCGCCAGTGATGGCCACGAAGCACTGGGCTACTGGCAGCAAGGGGCATTCGGGCTGGTACTGACCGATCTGAACATGCCCGGGCTGGATGGGTATGGCCTGGCACGCGCGCTTCGCACCCGTAATGTCGATGTGCCGATCTACGGCGCCACGGCCAATGCCGACCCTGCCGAACGCCAGCGCTGCCAGGAATCCGGCATGCAGGGCGTACTGGTGAAACCGATCACCCTCGAAGCGCTGCAGCGCCTGTTGCTCCGGATCACGACCGAACAGACGCAGCCATCGCCGATCGACGCACCTGCGCCGGCCACGACAGGCGAAGATGATCCCCCCCTGCAGGTTCCCACGAAGATGCAGGTGCTGTTCGTGCACACCATGCAGGCCGATCTGGACAGCCTGCGCCAGGCGATCACCGAGGCCGATCCCGGACGCGTGGCGCAGGTACTGCACCGCATCCGTGGCGCGCTGGTCATCGTCGGCGCACCTGCGCTGGTGGACAGCGGGCTGCTGATCGAACTGCGTATCGCGCAGGGCAGTGGCCTGGCAGAGCTGGCTGGACCGCTGGCCGCATTCCAGCGGCGGCTGCAGCAGCTGCTGCAGCCCCTGCTGGGCACCCCCTCTCCCTCCCCTCCTGACACCCCGAGTTCGCCATGACCACACGGATCCTCATCGCCGACGACCATCCGATCGTGCTTGCCGGCATCCGCGACGTCCTTGCCGCCGAACTGGACCTGGAAGTGGTGGGCGAAGCCGCCGACCCTGCCACGTTGATCGACCTGATGACACGCACCCGGCCGCAGGCGGTGATCACCGACTACAGCATGCCCGGTGCTGACCATTTCGGCGATGGCATCAAGCTGATCTCGTTCCTTCGGCGCAGCTTCCCGGACACCCGCCTGCTGGTGCTGACGATGGTGTCCAACCCGTCATTGGTGGCGGCAATGTATGCCGCTGGCGCCGGCGGCGTGGTGCTCAAGAGCCATGGCCTGGGCAGCCTGGTGCGGGCACTGCGGGTGGTACTGGCCGACCGCGTCTACCGGCCATCGGGCCTGCTGCCGATCGCGGCCGGCGATCCGGCCGATGCCGATACCCTGCGGGCCCGGCTGTCGCCGCGCGAACTGGAAGTGATCCGGCTGTTCACCGGCGGCATGAGCGTCAGCGACATCGCCCGGCAGTTGCAGCGCAGCGCCAAGACCGTCAGCACGCAGAAGATCAGCGCAATGCGCAAGCTCGGCGTGGACAGCGACCAGGCGCTGATCGAGTACTGCCTGCAGGCCTCGCTGTTCGCCTGAGGCCTGCTCCCGGCTGAACCCTGCAGCCCTTGGACCAGGGCCTGCAATGGCTTTAGGAAACGCCTGATTCCATCGGACAGCGCCGATTTCTAGGCTGGAGACATCCCGCCACGGTGCGCTCGCAGGCAGTTGCTGCATCGCCGTGGGGGACGGAAGCCTCTGATGGCGCCTGCAGGCGCCGTCACATGTGGCTTCCGCAGCGACGCGGCTTCGCCGCGCCCGTCCGCGCAGCCGCGCTGCGCCCTGCCACAGGAAGTCCATCAGCATGAATGCCTCCCCCACACGGCAGCGCCGTGCGCCTGACTGCGCGCGCGTGGCGCGCCATCCCCTGATTCCCAGCCTGCTTGCCACTGCGTTGTGGGCGGCATTGCCCGTGCAGGCAGCAGAGCTGCAAGGCCCGCTGAAGGTCGTCAATGGCGAATCGCTGCTGCTGGGTGCGGACGACCGCCTGCTGCACTCGGGTGGCGGCTTCGCACTGGATGTAAATGGAGCCGGCAGCACTGCCACGATCGATGGCAGCCGTATCGACATCACCAACGGAGGCAGTGGCATCCAGGCCATGGCGGGCGGTACCGTGCTGATTGAAGGTGGCCACATCCAGCTCGGCAATGTCACCGACAACGCTGGCTATGCACTCAATGCAAGTGGAGCAGGCAGTGTCATCCGGGCCAACAACCTGGTCATCGACGCCTATCGCAACAGCTCCGGCTACGGCACCGTCAATGCCACCAATGGCGGCAAGCTCTGGTTGAATGGCGGCAGCGTGAGCAGCGAAGGGCATACCCTTTACGCCAGTGGCCGCGGCAGTGAGCTGCACGTGTCGGGCACCACGATCAGCAATGGTGCCAACCGCGGTGTCTACGCCGAGGGCGGCGCATTGCTGTCGCTGGACTCGCTGTCCATGACCTTCGCCGAAGCCAGCAACGGTTCCAGTGGCCGCCTGTCGGCCCGCGGCAGCGGCAGCGTGCTGTCACTGCGCGACGTGGACACGAGCAATGGCTACTTCGACATCGACAACGGCGGCACGCTGCAGATTGAAGGTGGCCGTGCCACTGCCAATGGCGGCAGCATCCGCCTGCTGGGAAACAGTGCGAACCGGGTGTACTCCAGCGGTGACATCACTGGCGGCCGCTTCGAGACCGTCGGCGGCTACGGTGTCAACGTCAACAGCTGGGGCAAGCTGACCACCCACGGTGCCCACTTCACCGTGCGCGATGGCAACTCCGGCGTGTGGCTGTCAGGCGCCAATTCGCTGGCCGACATGACCGATACGGTAATCAGCACCTTCGGTGACAATGGCTACGGCCATGGCGTGGACGTCTGGGGTGGAACCGCGACGATCACCGGGGGCAGCATCGACACCCATGGCGCGGGCGTGTACGGCCTGCGCGCTTCAGGCAGCAATCCGCCAACACCGTATTCGCGGATCCGGGCCAAAGACCTGGACATCACCACGTATGGCAACAGCGGCGGTGGCGTGTTCCTGGGTGGCAGCACGGCGGATGCAGAACTGCAGGGAGGTTCGATCACCACGCGCGGCACCTCCTCGTTCGGCATCGTGCAGATGAACACCGCAAAGCTCACTGCCGATGGACTGCGCATCCATGCGCAGGGCGCGAACTCTGGAGCTTACCGCTCCTACCTCACGGCGTTCGGGCCGTACTGGAACCGCCTGGTATTCAACAACAGCCAGCTGCAGACCGAGGACGGCCCCGCGCTGTGGCTGCAGGGCAGCAACCACGAACTGACACTCAACAACACCGATGTCGTCGCCCGCCAGCAAGGCGAACTCGACGATGGCCGCCTGCTGCGGGTCAGCGATACGGTGTTCACCGACGGAAGCTCGGTCGCCACCGCGGACATTCTGTTCACCGCTGACAACAGTCGCCTGACCGGCGATGTGGTCGTCGATAGCGCGACCGCCAACGTGCGGATGACGCTGCGCAACGGCACCCGGTTCAGCGGCGCGCTGCGCAATGCATCGGGCTACCAGGTCGCGCAGCTGGCGATCGATGGCAGCAGCCAGTGGGACGTGCGCGCCGACTCCAGCGTCGCCACCCTGGACCACGCTGGCACCATCGCCTTCGTTGCACCCGGGGCCGACGGCTTCAAGACCGTGACCGTAACCGGCGACTACGTCGGCAACGGTGGGCAGTGGCTGTTCAACCGCGCACTGGGTGACGATGCATCGCTGGGCGACCAGCTCGTGATCGAGGGCGACAGCCGTGGCACAGCCACCGTGAGCGTACGCAACGCCGGCGGTGCAGGCGCGCTCACCCGCGAAGGCATCCGCCTGATCAGCGTCAGCGGCCAGTCCGATGCGCAGTTCACTCTGCACGGGCGTGCAGTCGCGGGGGCCTACGACTACTTCCTGTTCAAGGGCGGCATCTCCACCCCCGATGATGGCAACTGGTACCTGCGCTCGGAATATGTGCCGCCGGTCGACCCGCCGCTGCCACCCGATCCGCCGATCGACCCGCCGACCCCGCCAATCGATCCGCCAGTGGATCCGCCGCGCCCCCCCATCGATCCGCCGGTGCAGCCGCCGATCGACCCGCCGCTGCCTCCTGAACCACCGCGCGTGGAGCGCCCTGAACCCGCTGCATACCTGGCCAACCAGAACGCCGCGCAGGGCATGTTCCGGCACAGCCTGCATGACCGTAGCGGCGATCCCGCCACTGCAGCCGACGATGACGGCAACGCCATCGCATGGGCCCAGGTGCGCAGCAGCCAACCCGACAGCCATGGCCGCGGCCAGCAGGTGCATGTGGACAGCAGACTGAGCAGCGTCCTGCTGGGCGTCGGTCGCCGCTTCGAGGCCAATGCCGGTGGCCAACTGCAGCTGGGCGTCATGGCGGGCCAGGGCCGGGCACGCAATGACAGCCGGTCTCAGGTAACCGGCTACACAGCACGGGGCGAGGTCATTGGCAGCAGCATCGGCCTGTATGCAACGTGGCTGCAGGATGCGCGCATGGACGGCGGCGCCTATGTGGATGGCTGGCTGCAGTACGGCCGCTTCCGCAACAGCGTGCAGGGCGAAGGCCTGCAGAAGGAACGCTACCGATCGCACAGCTGGACAGCCTCGGCCGAGGCCGGCTATGTGCTGCCGCTGCAGCGCAGCGCAGCGCGTGGCATCTACCTGGAACCACAGCTGCAGGTGCTGCACAGCCGCTACGATGCGGACGCCGTGGTCGAAGCCAATGGTACGGTCGTTGAAGGCCGCGACAAGGACAGCACCACCACGCGCGTCGGCATGCGCCTGTACACGCGTTCACTGACACAGGGTGAAGGACAGGTGCAGCCGTTCGTTGCGGTGAACTGGTGGTCCGGAGGCAACGGTGCGGGCCTGGCGATGGACGGCGAGCGGTTGCAGCGGCAGCTGCCGCGCGACATCTACGAAGCCAAGGCCGGTGTGCAGCTGAATCTTTCCGGTGGCTGGCGGGGCTGGGGCGAGATCAGCTGGCAGAGCGGTGGCATGGGCTTCCGCGATATCGGCGCGCAGCTCGGCGTGTCCTATCGCTGGTAGCTGCTGGCTGGCGTTTGCTTGTGCCTGATGACCGCTGCGGCCCAGCACGGCACAGGGCATGGATGCCCAACCCTCAGGCTGGAATGGCGCGCGGTGATACCCGCGCCATAGAATTCAGCAGATGGCCGGTCAAAGTCCGGCCATCCACCCGCACGCAGCCCCCAGGAGCAGTACATGCATGGACCACACCGCAGATTCTTCACGGGGCTTGTTGCCCGCGCCCCCGTTCTCGTTGCTGTTCTGGAAAGCAGAGCACCGCGCGGCCGGGTGTCCCGATGAAAGCGCTGCCCCTGTTGGCATTGTCACTTTCACTCTGCCTCCCCCTTGTCGGTTGCATTGCCCCGTTTCGCGTAAAGGCCCGTGCCGACGTGGCAGTCAACATGATCACCCCTGAAACGCCGGGGGCGCCCATACGCCCCTTGATGAGCGAGCGACACGCACCGTGACTCGCCTCATCCATCGACGCAGGACCGTATCGATGGCCATCGCGCGCCGCGCACTGCTGGGGATCACGTTGCTGGCTTCCGCCCATGCATCCGCAGCCAGCCAGGAGGCGATCTACTTCGCTGCCTCGAACATCCGCGTGCACGACACTGGGACAGCGGCATTCGAAGATCGGTCGTTCACCGCTATCCGGATGGACGGCGTGGTCGGCGGCGAGCGCCGACTGCGGACGCGCGTCATCTGGAGCGAGCAGCGCGGCACAGGATTCTCCGCCAACTCATTGCGGCTCAACCCGAACGCCACTGACGACGGATCGATCGCGGCGCTGCTCCACACGGGCTTCGAAATGACGCTCACTGCCGATGGCGCAGTGCGTGATGTGCGTGCGGTCGATCCATCAGCCTGGCAGCACGCCGTGAAGCACACCCCACAACTGGCAGCTCAGCTGGCGTCGCAACGCCGCGTTGGCGGGCTCACGCCAACGGATCTGCCGGTTCCCCTGCGGATCGGTCAGAAGATCGTCCATCGCGATGCGTCCACCGACATCGGCGACGTCACCGTCGACCAGGAGGTGCTCGCGCTCACCGACCGCATGGTGCTTCTGGATGTCGTTGTTTCCGGCTCGGGGGTCAGCGGCAAGGGACGTCAGGTCCTCCAGCGCGCTGATGGTATGCCCGTTGAAGCACGCTATGCGCTTTCGGTGCATGAGCAGGGCGACACCCCGGCTCTGGAGATGGACCTGTATGTCGCAAGGATGAGCACCGACCCGATGTTCGATGCCGGCGAGCGCGAGTCCAGACAGCACTACGATGCGATGCTGCGTGAGCAGATCGAGCGTCCGCCCTTCTCCTCGCCCAGCAACGACCCTGATGCCTATCCGCAGGCGGTAGTGGACCTGATCCCTGCCGAAATGTTTGACCGCACCACATTGGCAGAATTCGAGGCAGGCCTGCAGTATTCGGCCGAAGACGATCACCATGCAGCGCGCCCGCTGATCCGGCTGAACATGCCGCTGCCGGAGCATGGACGCCCTGCTGCGACGGACAGTGAGTGGTTCCCGATGATGGCCTGGTTGCGCCGCGTCGAGCTGCTGGATGCCAAGGGTCGGCCATTGCCCGGGCTACAGCCGGTGCCCGTGGTACAGCGCTGGTTGATCGCTGGGGCATCGCGTACCGATGAGAACGACGTCGGCTTCCCGTTCCGGTTGCCCATCAACACGCGCGCCGGGCAGTTGGACGGATTTTCGGCCATCCGGCTCGCGGTCGACCTGGAGCGCTACACCAAGGACGCAGAGGAACGTTTACCGCGCGGCCAGCAGTCAAGGACGAATGCGCGCATGCGTATCACATGGGCTTCGGACCAGCGGGCCACGCTCGTACAAGCACCTGTGGACAAGACCGAACGCGAGGGTGTGTGGACCACCGCCATCGCACTGGATGCCCAGGGAAAGAGCATACCCATCGCCTTGGTGCCTGCACCGCGGAATGCCACGATTACCGACGCCGCATGCTGTCAGGGTGCTGCCCTGGAATGGGAGCGTGACCGTGAGCCGGAACGACTGGAGATCGCAGCCGCCGCCCCCATCCACGCACTGCTGCTGCAGCACTATCGCTGGAAGCGGATTCCGCGTGACTGGATGATCCGCAAGGTGCAGACGCGCGAAGGTGCCAGATAGGGTGGATTGCCGCAGGGCGCTGGACAGCGGCCCTGCGCCCGTACGTCATGCGATCTATGTCAGATCGCCACGATGGACGATGTGGCATTTGTTGCCATCTGGATCGCGCAGATACGCACCGTAGTAGCCAGCACCGTAGTGCGGCCGCAATCCTGGCGCGCCCTCGTCGGTACCGCCGGCAGCGAGCCCCGCTGCATGGGCGGCATCCACCGTCTCAGGGGAAGGCGCGAGGAACGCCACCATGCTGCCGTTTCCATGGCTTGCCGGCTCACGGTCATAAGGCGCGTAGACGTAGAAGCGCGGCAGCGCAGCGTGCGCCGTCACCCAGCATGCCGCGGCCGGGCCACCATCAGGCGTGACCGGACGGCGGCGCATGCCGAGCGGAGTCAGCAGCGCATCGTAGAAAATGGCCGCTGTATCTAGATCGTTGGTACCGACGGTGATGTGACTGAACATGGGATTCTGCCGAGTATCCTTGCGCGGTTGCCGCGTGAGTATTGCGAGGCGATGTTGATCCATCGTACGACAGTGCCGCATGCGAGCAACCATTCGCGCGCCCAATGCGCCCGGTTCCGGCGCCACCTTGCGGTGGAGGCTGGACATTCGGCGCAACCTACAACGACCTCCACACCGGAAGAATCCAATGAAGCTCATCACCGCTGTACTGCTGCTGGCCACCTGCCTGTCCGTTGTTGGATGCTCGCTGCTGTCGGGCCGTTCCATTGCGCACCCCTCGGCGCGCTATGCCGAGCGGGCACAGATCACCGTCAATGCAGGCGCCGTGGCAAGCGCGCAGCCGGCCGTTCCGCCCGCCACCCGGCGTTGAGCCAGGTGTAGCTCCGCAGGTTTTCCACATCGCGCGTGGAAAGCGATGGGGGTTTGGTGTGGATAAGCGGGCGCGAGCCATGCACGGCAATCGTTTCAAGGCATGGTGCTTTTTTGTCCATGCATTGCCGCGGTTTTCCACACAGCACGTGTAAAGCCATGGGAACTTGATGTGGACAAGTGGGCGCGAGTGTTGCGCTGCAGGCGTTTCGGAGCGTGGCGAAAATTTGTCCACGCTGCACGGGCAAGCCTTGTAGATACCGTGTCGCCCTCGCCTAGGCAAGGGCGACGTCAGGCTCAAAGGGTCGGCCACTTCTCAGTACGCCCCAAGTCAGATGGATGAGCTTGCGCATCACTGCACACATGACGACCTTGAAGGGCTTGCCTTTCGCGCTGAGCCGGTCTGCAAAGGACTTCAGTGTGGGGTTGTGGGTCTTCCCGGTCAGCGCCGGCATGTACAGCTTTTTGCGGAAATTGGCGTCGCCGACGCGTGATATCCGGCATTTGCCTTCGTAGTTTCCTGATTGACGCTGGGCCGGATTCAGGCCCGCGTGGGCAACCACCTGGCGCACGTCGCTGTATTTGCTTAGATCCCCCAGCATGGCCAACAGCTGGGCACTGCTGGTGTTGCCTACACCGGGGATGCTGGTAAGCAGTTGATGACGCCGGCGCAGGTCCGGATCGTTATCGATATGGTCCTCAATCGCCTTCTGGACCTGCTTGATCTGCTCTTCCAACGTCCGGATCACATCCTTGATCCCTTGCTGGACCGAGATATCGGCAACGTCCAGGCGGTTGTGCTCCATCTGCAGCATTTCCTGGAGGTCATCTCGACGCCGTACCAAGGCGCGCAGCTTCACCTCCGAGGGCGTCGGTGGAACGTAGGGATACAGCTTTTCCGAGCGTTGTGCCTCAAAAAACCGGGCAATCAGCTTGGCGTCGCTGCGGTCAGTCTTGGTCCGCATCCCCTCCGCCTGCCCAAACGCCTTTACTCGGGCGGGATTGGCCACATGAACCACTACCCCCGCTTCCACCAGTGCTTGAGCCAAGGCCTCGTGATAGATGCCTGTAGCCTCCATACCTACCGCCGCGTTCGGCGCATGTTTGGCGCGCCAGGCCAGAAGCTCATCAAAACCCTTTGGCGTATTGGGGAGTTTGGCCTTGGTTCGATACTTGCCGTGAGATAGAGGCAGGGCGATGTCAAAAGTCGCCTTGGCTGCGTCGATGCCGATAAATTGCATGATTTCGCTCCAGCTTGAACTTACGATCGTGATCGGAAGCCGCCAGACTTGCCCTTGTGAGTACAGGCTCTCACCCGATGGCGGGCCTAAGATACCGTTCAAGTTCCATGGCGGTGTCAGGCCGCCGACGCGCTGAATCTACTTTGCAAGCTCGAAGGCTTAAGAGCCGAGGCAGCGTCATCGGAGCCTCCCGGGTCACCGGGGGATTGTGCCTGATCAGGGCACGATCCAAGACACAAGAGCCGAGCACATGCTCAGCTGATGCCAACCTGAGCCGAGCGTTGGCTCGGCTCCACAGGCCGCCGCGCGGTTTTCCACATCCGACGTGGAAAGCGATGGGGGTTTGGTGTGGATAAGCAGCTGCGATCCATGCGCGGCAAGCGATTCAGAAGCTGGCTGTTTTTTGTCCATCTCTGGAAACGCGAACGCCCCGCACAAGGCGGGGCGTTCGGGATCGATCCGTTACCGCTGGATCAAACGTTGAAGCGGAAGTGCAGGATGTCGCCTTCCTGCACGCGGTATTCCTTGCCTTCCAGGCGCAGGCGACCCGCTTCCTTGGCGCCGGCTTCGCCCTTGTACTTGATGAAGTCGTCATACGCGATGGTTTCAGCGCGGATGAAGCCCTTCTCGAAGTCGGTGTGGATGACAGCGGCAGCCTGCGGGGCGGTGGCGCCCTTGCGCACGGTCCAAGCACGCACTTCCTTCACGCCAGCGGTGAAGTAGGTCTGCAGGCCGAGCAGGCTGTAGGCCGCGTTGATCACGCGGTTCAGGCCCGGCTCGCTCAGGCCCAGGTCGGCCAGGAAGGTATCGCGGTCTTCGTCGTCGAGCTGGGACAGCTCTTCTTCGATCGCGGCCGACACCGGCACCACCTGCGCGCCTTCAGCGGCGGCATGCGCGCGCACGGCATCCAGGTGCGGGTTGTTCTCGAAACCGTCTTCCAGCACGTTGGCGATGTACATCACCGGCTTCAGGGTCAGCAGGAACAGATCGCGCACCAGCGCCTTCTCTTCCTCGTCCAGGCCGACCGAACGACCGGACTTGCCGTCGGACAGCGCCGCCTGCAGCTTGGCCAGCACCGGCTTGCGCGCCGCCGCGTCCTTGTCACCCCCCTTGTCACCCCCCTTGGCGGCGCGCTCGGCGCGGTTCAGTGCCTTCTCGACGCTGTCCAGGTCGGCCAGCGCCAGTTCGGTATCGATGGTTTCGATATCCGAGATCGGGTCGACCTTGTTGTTGACGTGGATGACGTCGGCGTTCTCGAAGCAGCGCACCACGTGGGTGATCGCATCGACTTCGCGGATGTGCGCCAGGAACTTGTTGCCCAAGCCTTCACCGCTGGCGGCACCGGCGACCAGGCCGGCGATGTCGACGAACTCGACCGCAGTCGGGATGACCTTCTGCGGGTTGATGATCGCTGCCAGCTCGTTCAGGCGCGGATCCGGCACCGGCACGATGCCGACGTTCGGCTCGATGGTGCAGAACGGGAAGTTGGCCGCGGCGATGCCCGCCTTGGTCAGCGCATTGAACAGGGTCGACTTGCCGACGTTGGGCAGGCCGACGATGCCGCATTTGATACCCATGGGTGACAGCTCTCTGGGGTGAAAGTGATTGGGGAAGCAGCAACATGGGCGCTGCTTTTCCAATCATTCTCCGTACCGACCAACGGTCGGTACCTACCGGGCCAATTATTTCGGGGTGTGCAGCCGCTTCATCGCTTCGCTGAAATCGCCCTGCACCGCCAGCGGCAGCACGTCGATCGCATCGTCGATGGCGCGCGAAATCAGCACTTCGTCGTCTTTGGAGGGACGGCCGAGCACCCAGCCCACCACGCGGTCCTTGTGGCCGGGATGGCCGATGCCCACGCGCAGGCGGTGGAACTTGCCGTGGCCGAGCAGGCGGATGGTGTCGCGCAGGCCATTCTGGCCACCGTGGCCACCGTCGAACTTCAGCCGCGCCACGCCGGGCGCCAGGTCCAGTTCGTCATGGGCCAGCAGGGTTTCTTCCGGCTCGATCTTCCAGAACCGCTGTGCGGCGGTGACCGACTTGCCACTGAGGTTCATGAAGGTGGCGGGCTTGAGCAGCCACACCGTCTGCCCGGCGATCTCGACCTTGGCAGTCTCCCCGAACAGCTTGCTGTCCACGTTCCAGCGCGCGCCGGCTTTTTCAGCCAAGGCCTCAACGAAATGAAACCCGGCATTGTGCCGGGTCCGGGCGTGCTCCGATCCGGGGTTGCCCAGACCGACGATCAGTCGCAATCCTGCCATTGGATCTTCCTGGTACATGCCAGTACGGCGCCTGCCCGAAGGCAGGCGCCGCGAAGGCATTACTCGGCAGCCGCTGCTTCTTCAGCGTCGGCAGCTTCGCCCTTGCCGTGCTTGGCAGTGACGATGGCGTCGTCGTGGTCCTTGCCCAGCGCCAGCGCCGGGATTTCCACGCCCTTCGGCAGCTTGATGTCCGACAGGTACACGATGTCGCCAGCCTTCAGCCCGCCCAGGTCGACTTCGATCGACTCCGGCAGGTCCTTCGGCAGGCAGCTGATGGACACTTCCTTCAGTTCGTGGGCGACCACGACGTCGGCAGCCTTGCCAGCCGGCGAGGTGTCTTCGTTGATGAAGTGCAGCGGAACCGAAGCGGTCAGCTTCTCGTTCTCGTTCACGCGCAGGAAGTCCAGGTGCATGATCAGCTGCTTGTACGGATGGCGCTGCATGTCACGCAGCAGCACCTTCTGCACCTGGCCGTCCAGGTTCAGGTCCAGGATCGAGGCATAGAACCACTCGTTCTGCTGGGCCAGCCAGATTTCGTTGTGGTCCAGGCTGATAGCGACCGGCTCGGCGTTGCCGCCGTACACGATCGCCGGGATCACACCAGCGTGACGCAGGCGGCGGCTCGCACCCTTACGCTGCAGTTCACGCTTGGTGACCTTGATTTCATGGGTCTTCGACATTTTCGACTACTCAGTTGTTGCCTTGCCTTGCGGCTTGGCGGTTGAAGGCACTTCCGCGACCAGAAGCGCCCGGTGTGTCCCTGCCGTTGCCGGCGGGGACGAAAAATCAGTCGACGTACAGCGAGCTGACCGACTCACCGAAGGCGATGCGGCGCATCGTCTCGGCCAGCATTTCCGCCACGCTCAGCTGGCGGATCTTGCTGCACACCCGCGCTGCGTCCTTCAGCGGGATGGTATCGGTCACCACCAGCTCGTCGAGCTGGGAATTGGTGATGTTGTCCACCGCCGGGCCCGACAGCACCGCGTGGGTGCAGTAGGCGGCGACCTTGAGCGCACCGCGCGCCTTCAAGGCAGCGGCAGCGGCGCACAGGGTGCCGGCGGTATCGACGATGTCATCGACCATCACGCAGGTCTTGCCTTCGACATCACCGATGATGTTCATCACGGTGGAGACGTTGGCGCGCGGGCGGCGCTTGTCGATGATCGCCAGGTCGGCATCGTCGAGGCGCTTGGCCACTGCACGGGCACGGACCACGCCGCCCACGTCCGGCGACACCACGATCAGGTTCTCGGTGCCGTAGGCACGCCAGATGTCGGCCAGCAGCAGCGGGGACGCATACACGTTGTCCACCGGGATATCGAAGAAGCCCTGGATCTGGTCGGCGTGCAGGTCAACGGTCAGCACGCGATCAGCGCCAGCGGTGCTGAACATCTTCGCCGCCAGCTTGGCGGTGATCGGCACGCGCGAGGAACGCATGCGGCGATCCTGGCGCGAGTAGCCGAAGTACGGCACCACGGCGGTCACGCTGGCCACCGATGCGCGCTTCAGCGCGTCGATCAGCACCAGCAGTTCCATCAGGTTTTCCGCGCTCGGCGCACAGGTCGGCTGGATCACGAACACGTCCTGCTTGCGGACGTTCTCTTCGATTTCCACCTGCACTTCACCATCGGAGAAGTGCGAGACCAGCGCCTTGCCCGGGCGTACTCCCAGTTCCTTGCAGATGTTCTGCGCCAGACGTTTGTTGGCGTTGCCGGAAAAGACCAGCAGGTTCGGGGACTCTTGCATCATGATTGTCTCGGGCGGGGACGAGTGGCGGGGATCCGGTAGCGGCAAGGACCGCTTCGGCCCCTGCTGCTGACAACACCGCGGTTGTTTCCACGTCCCGCGCGGTCGATGCGCTGGATGGCGCGGACACAGCCGCATTGGCAGGGGCGGGAGGATTCGAACCTCCGAATGCCAGGATCAAAACCTGGTGCCTTGGGCCTCTTGGCGACGCCCCTGCATTGATGAATCAGTGTTGCTCGAGTGCATCCAGCAGTGGCGAACGTGCAACGCCCGCAGCCACCCTTGCCCGCAACTCCTTCGGCAACTCCGCTCGCCCCTGCTCTGCGGCAGCCTGCGAATCGAACTCGACGAAACAACCACTTCCGGACCCGGTCAAACGTGCCCGGCCAATACCGCTCAACGCGGCAAGCACCGCCTCTACGGCAGGCTCGCGGCGGCGCAGCACCGGCTCGAACACGTTCCCGACCAGAGCGCCGGAAGCGAAGTCGTCTATTTTCGCCTGTGGGCAGTCGCGCGTCAAATCCGGATCAGCAAACAGGGCCGGGGTGGGAACATGAACCCCGGGTTCGGCGATGACATACCAGGCCGGCGTCAGCTCGATCGGCTGCAGGCGTTCGCCCACCCCTTCGGCCCAGGCATTGCGCCCGCGCACGAACACCGGCACATCGGCACCCAGGCGCAGGCCCAGCGCGGCAAGCGCGTCCTCGTCCAGACCGGCCTGCCACAGGCGGTTCAGCACCACCAGCACGGTGGCGGCATCGGACGAACCGCCGCCAAAGCCACCGCCCGCCGAAACGTGCTTTTCAACGATGATGTCCGCACCTTGCGCGACATTCGCCACATCTTTTAGCAGGCGCGCGGCACGCACTGCCAGATCATCGGCCTCGGCCACGCCGGCCAGGCCCTCGCCTTCACGGCGCACCTGACCGTCTTCACGCAGGCGCAGGCCGATACGGTCGCCCCAGTCCAGCAGGCGGAACACGGTCTGCAGCTCGTGGTAACCGTCGGCACGGCGGCCAGTGATGTGCAGGAACAGGTTCAGCTTGGCCGGGGCCGGCCACCAGGACCAGCCCGCGTCGTCGCGCCCGGCACTCATGGCGTGCCCTGCCCCCACTGGTCCACCAGCAGGCGCACCTTGGCGTCGCCATTGCTGGCCTCGATCCGGCGCGGCACGGCCGGGCGCCCGGCATCAGCCGGGTACCAGTCCAGGTACTGCACCTGCCAACCCATCTGCAGCATGCGGCGCGGACGGCCCTCGCCGTCACGCTCGACCTTTTCGGGGCCGGCAGCGTCGCCTGCTACCAGGCCGCGGATCCAGTCCGGCAGCTGGTTGACCGGGATATCCCAGCCGGTAGCCTCCAGCAGCAGCTGCTGGGCGTCCTCGCCGTCACGCGGGCCACCGGCCAACCCTTCCAGGCGGCCGGCCTCGGAATGGGTATCGCCGGTCAGCTTCCAGCTCTGCCGGGTCACCGGTGCGCTCAACTCGACCACGTAGCGGCGGCCGTCCTGCTTCCAGTCGATGCGGCCACTGCCGCCATCCTTGCCCTTGCTTACCGCGACCCGGCCCTGGAAGGCCCAGTCCGGCTGCGCATGCAGCGCGGCCACGCGCGCGGCCTCGGCCTGCGCGGCTTCGGCGGACACGATCTCGACCACGGCCGGCGCCGGGGTCTTCTGGGTGCCCACGGTGGTGCAGGCGGTGACCGCCAGGGTCGCGGCCGCCAACAGCAGCGGCCGGATCAGGGAAACACTCATGGATTGAATTTCTCGCGGGCGCGCAGCAGCGCGCGGTTTTCAGGGTCGAGCTTGGCCGCTTCCTCGAAGAAATGACGGGCCTCATCGTGCTTGCCCAGCACCCACAGCACTTCGCCAACGTGGGAAGCGATCTCCGGGTCCTTGGCCAGGGTCCAGGCCCGGCGCAGCTGCACCAGTGCCTCTTCCTTGCGGCCCAGGCGATACAGCACCCAACCATAGCTGTCGACGATGGCGGCGTTGTCCGGTTCGGCCACGCGGGCGCGGTCGATCAGTTCCAGTGCTTCCTGCAGGCGGCCGGTGCGATCGGCCAGGGTGTAACCCAGCGCGTTCAAAGCCGGCACGTTCTCCGGCTCGGTCACCAGGATCTTGCGCAGATCCGCCTCGGCGCGCGGGATGTCATCGCGGCGTTCCCAGGTGAGCGCACGGGCGTACAGCAGGCCGTTGTCATCAGGGTAAGCGGCCAGACCGCGGGCCAGCGCATCCAGTTCACCGGCGCTGTCCTCGGCGCGCTGGCGCAGTTCGGCTTCCAGCAGGTAGGCGTCGCGGCGCACGTCGTCGTCGACCACCGCATCGGACTGGATCGCATGCACTTCTTCCAGCGCCAGCGGCAGGCGCCCGGCCAGGGCCTGGGCATTGGCTGCGCGCAGGCGCGCTTCGCTCAGCTCATCGCCGCCGGGCACGCTGTGGTACCACTGAACCGCCTCGGGATAACGCTTCAGGTACTCGGCGATCTTGCCCAGCAGCAGGCGCTGCGCCGGGTCCGGCTTGGCCGCCTGCCGCGACAGTTCGTTGTAGAGATTGGAAAGCGCGGCCTTGTCGCCCTGCTTGGCCAGCAGCGAGGCGCGCATGCCCCAGGTCTGCACGTCCTGCGGTCCAAACGCCAGCACGCGCTCGGCGGCCGACGGCTGGCCAAGGCTGTCGTAGGCGATGGCTACCGCGTTACGCAGTTCCGGGTCCTGGCGGGTCTTCGGCTCCACATCGTGCAGCAGCGACAGCGCCTTGCCGGTCTCGCCAGCCTGCTGCAGCTGGCTGGCACGCAGCAGCGCCACACGCGGTTCCTCGGGGAAGCGCTTGACCACTTCATCGATCATGCGCCGCGCCAGCTCGGGCTTGTCCATGCGCAGGGCGAGGCGACCGAACTCCTGCCAGGCCTCGATCTTCGGCGGAATGGCGTTGGCGTCGACCAGCTCGCCCAGCACCTGCGCCGGCACCGCCGGGTCGCGGCCGCCACCAATCAAGGCCGCCAGGGCAAACTTCCAGCCACGCTCGTCAGGGTCGGCCAGCAGCGCCTGCAGTTCGCTGCGGGCCGCCTTCACGTCGCCCTGGCGCATGGCCAGCGCACCGGCGGCGCTGCGCATGGTCAGCGAGCGCGGGGCGCGCTGCTGCCACAGGGCCAGGCCCTTGGCCGCGCTGGCATCATCGTTGGCAAGCATGGAAATACGGGTCGCACGCTCGGCCAGCCCGGCATCGCCCTCGGTCTGCTGGGCGGCCTGCAGGTACCAGCGCGCGGCCTCGGCCAGCTTGCCGGCCTGCAGCGCGAATTCACCGGCCATCACCGGTTCCAGCGCCAGTTCCTCAGTGGCCGGGGCCCGCACGGGGGCCTTGGCCGGCACCGCCGCCAGGGCCTGGCCGCAGGCCAGGGACAGCAGCAGAACACTGGGGATGCGAATCAATGCGGGCATCGTCGGCATCGGGGCCTTAAAATGTCGTCCAATGGCCAGCAGCTTATCGCAAGCAACTGAACAATGACCCTGTGGGTGCTCGGACTGAATCACCAGACCGCACCGGTGGAACTGCGCGAACGCGCAGCCTTCGCCGGTGAGGCGTTGCCGCGCGCGCTCGGTTCGCTGCGCGATACCCCGCAGATCGCCGAGGCGGTGCTGCTGTCCACCTGCAACCGCACCGAGCTGTACGCGGTGGCCGACTCTGCACAGGCGCTGGACCAATGGCTGCATACCCAGGCCGGCGACCTGCAGGGCTACCTGTACCAGCATGCCGATGCCGAAGCGGTACGCCACCTGTTCCGGGTCGCCACCGGGCTGGACTCGATGGTGCTGGGCGAACCGCAGATCCTCGGCCAGGTGAAGGATGCCTGGTCGACCGCGCGCGACCACGGCCTGCTTGGCCAGCGCCTGGACCGGCTGTTCCAGCAGACCTTCTCGGTGGCCAAGCGCGCACGCACCGATACCCAGGTCGGCGCCAACCCGGTGTCGGTGGCATCGGCCGCAGTGCGGCTGGCACAGAACGCGTTCGCGCGCCTGGACGATTCCACCGTGCTGCTGGTCGGCGCCGGCGAGACCATCGAGCTGGCTGCACGCCACCTGAGTGAGGGCAAGGTGCGGCGGCTGCTGATCGCCAACCGCACCCTCGCCCATGCGCAGGAGCTGGCCAGCCGCCACGGCGGCGTGGCCCTGCCGCTGACCGAACTGGACCGCCACCTGGGTGAGGCCGACGTGGTGTTCTCGGCCACTGCCGCACGCGAGCCGGTGATCCATCGCGAGATGGTGGCCAAGGCGCTGCGCACGCGCCGGCACAAGCCGATGCTGCTGTTCGACCTGGCCGTGCCGCGTGACATCGAAGCCGACGTCGCCACGCTCAACGATGCCTTTCTGTACACCGTGGACGATCTCGAGCGGGCGGTGGAAGACAACCGCCGTGGCCGCCGCGAGGCTGCCGCCGAGGCCGAGGCGATCATCGACCTGCAGGTGTCGCGCTTCGTCGAAACGCAGCAGGCCAGCGCCCACCAGGCGCCATTGCGGCAGCTGCGCGCGTTTGGCGAAGCCACCCGCACCGAACTGCTGGAGCGCGCACGCCAGCAGCTGGCCAACGGCAAGCCGGCTGACGAAGTACTGGAACTGCTTGCCCATGGCCTGACCAACCGCCTGCTGCATCCGCCGACCGCTGCGCTGCGCGCGGCCGCGCTGAGCGGCGACGCCGACCTGACCCGCGCCGCCGAGCGCCTGTTCCCGGCCACGCCGGGTTACCGCCACCCACCCGTGAGACCTGATGACGCCGACCCTGCGCCGTAAGCTGGAAGCGCTGGCCGAGCGCCGCGAAGAACTGGAACGCCTGCTCGCCGAACCCGATGTGGTCGCCGACAACACCCGTTTCCGCGACCTTTCGCGCGAATTCGCCCAACTTGAGCCGATCGCCACCGCCCTGGCCGATGAAACCCGTGCCAAGGCCGACCTGGCCGCGGCCGAAGGCATGCGTGCCGACCCCGACCTGCGCGAACTGGCCGACGAGGAAATCGCGGCCGCGCAGGCGCGCCTGCAGGAGCTGGAGCAGGAACTGGCATTGCTGCTGGTGCCGCGCGACCCACGCGACGACGGCAACCTGTTCCTGGAAGTGCGTGCCGGTACCGGTGGCGACGAAGCAGCGATCTTCGCCGGCGACCTGTTCCGCATGTACGCCCGCTATGCCGAGCGCCAGGGCTGGAAGGTCGAGATCGAATCGGACAACCCCGGCGAACATGGCGGCTACAAGGAAGTGGTGGCGCGCGTGGTCGGCCGTGGTGCGTTCTCACGCCTGAAATTCGAATCGGGCACGCATCGCGTACAGCGTGTTCCGGCTACCGAATCGCAGGGCCGCATCCACACCTCGGCGGCGACCGTGGCGATCATTCCCGAGGCCGATGAAGTCGATGACATCGTCATCAATCCGGCCGACCTGAGGGTGGATACGTTCCGCTCGTCCGGCGCCGGTGGCCAGCACGTCAACAAGACCGAGTCGGCCATCCGCATCACCCACGTGCCAACCGGTGTGGTGGTGGAATGCCAGACCGAGCGCAGCCAACACGCCAACCGCGACAAGGCGATGAAGCGCCTGAAGGCGCAGCTGCTGGACGCCGAGCGCCAGCGCCAGGACGCCGCGCAGGCCGAGTCGCGTCGCCTGCAGGTCGGCAGCGGCGACCGCAGCCAGCGCATCCGCACCTACAACTTCCCGCAGGGCCGGATCACCGACCACCGCGTGGAAGGCCTGACCCTGTATGACCTGCCGAACATCCTCGCCGGCGATCTCGATCCGCTGCTGCAGCGGCTCAGTCACGAACACCAGGTCGACGCCCTGGCCCAGCTGTCGGCGGGCTGAGCACGATGACCGCCTGGCAGCAGCGGCAACAACTGCAACAGGCGATCGCTCGCCAGCCCGGCGACTTCGTCGCCTGGGTGATGCTGGCCGACCTGGAACTGGAAGCCGGCGACATCGCTGCTGGCGAGCAGGCGGCACGTCGGGCGCTGCAGCTGCGCCCGAACCATCCCGAAGCGCTGGCGCGATTGGGCCGCGTGGCGTGGATGGCCGGCGCGCATGGTGATGCGGCAAAACTGCTCGGCCAGGCCTCGGCGCTGGCACCGCAGCACCCGGGCATCGCGTTGTGGCTGGGCCACGCGCTGGAAGACGCCGATGATGCCGAGGGCGCGTCGGCCGCCTATCGGCGCGCACACACCCTGATGCCGGCCGAGCCCTACATCGCCGCCCAGCGCCTGGCCTGGCAGCGTCGCCTGTGCGACTGGCAGGACGTGGACGCGCTGGCGGCACAGGTACGTGGTGCACTTGCCTCTGGGCAGGGTGTGGTCGAACCGTTCGCGTTCCTCAGCGAAGACGCCAACGCCGCCGAACAGCTGGCCTGCGCGCGCACGCGTGCATCTGCCGTAGCCGCTTCGGTGCGGCCGTTGCCTTCGGCAGCGCTGCGTACGCGTGGCCCACTACGGGTTGGCTTCCTCTCCAACGGCTTCGGTGCGCATCCCACCGGGCTGCTGACCGTAGCCCTGTTCGAGCAGTTGCGCCTTGACCCGGCGCTGCAACTGCATCTGTTCGCACTGAACCGCGACGACGGCAGCCGCATCCGCCAACGCCTGCAGACGGCGACCCAGCTGCACGATGTGGCCGGCCTGCGCCATGCCGACACCGCCACCCGCATCCGTGCGCAGGGCATCGACCTGCTGTTCGACCTGCGTGGCTGGGGCGGCGGTGGCACGCCCGAAGTGCTGGCGATGCACCCCGCTCCGCTGCAGCTGAACTGGCTGGCCTACCCCGGCACATCCGGTGCGCCGTGGATGGATGCGGTGATTGGCGACGACTTCGCGCTACCGCCATCGCTGGAACCGCATTACAGCGAACGCGTGCTGCGCCTGCCGCGTGCGTTCCAGCCCTCGGACAACACACGCGTGCTGGAGCCCGCGCCGACGCGTGCAGACTGTGGATTGCCCGAGCACGGCGTGGTGTTCTGCTGCTTCAACAACAGCTACAAGCTCAACCCGCGCAGCATGGGCCGCGCTTTCGCGGTGCTGCAGGCGGTACCCGGCAGCGTGCTGTGGCTGCTGTCCGGACCCGGCCAGGCCGATGCGCGGCTGCGTGCCGCCGCACAGTCTGCTGGCCTCGATCCGATGCGGCTGGTGTTCATGCCCAAGCTGCCGCATCCGCAGTACCTGGCACGTTATCAGCTGGCCGACCTGTTCCTGGACACCAACCCGTACAACGCCCACACCACGGCATCGGACGCACTGTGGGCCGGCTGCCCGGTGCTGACCTGCCCCGGCGCCACCTTCGCCGCACGCGTGGCCGGCAGCCTCAACCATCACCTGGGGCTGGCGCGGATGAACGCCACCGACGATGCAGCGTTCATTGCCACGGCCAGCGTGCTGGGCAACGATCCAGCGGCACTGACCGCGTTGCGCGCCGAACTGGCACAGGCGCGCGAACACAGCGGCCTGTTCGACATGGCCGGGTTTGCTACTGATCTGTCGGCGCTGCTGCAGCAGCTGGCGAGCGAGCATGGGTGGCAGGGCACAGCAGAGCCGACGAGGTAGAGTCGACTGTTAGTCGACTAACGCGCGCAGCGCGGGGTTTTCAGTTTCCTGCCGAGAGCAGTCAACGTTACCCAGTCGGCGCTCGCCCGGCCTCTACACACCATGACGCGAGCCTGCGCTAGGCTGGGATTTCTCTCCCGCAGGGTGTGACGATGGCCAAGCTCAAGCGCAAGGAATACGACGAACTTCTGCAGCCACTGCAGCTGGAGCTGACGGCGATGGCGCGCTGGGTGCAGCACAGCGGACAGCGCCTGCTGGTGCTGTTCGAAGGCCGCGACACCGCCGGCAAGGGCGGCGCGATCCAGGCCATCAGCCAGCACCTGAACCCGCGCCAGTGCCGCGTCGTGGCACTACCCAAACCCACCGACCGCGAAGCCACGCAGTGGTACTTCCAGCGTTATGCCTCGCATCTTCCGGCGGCCGGCGAGATCGTGCTGATGGACCGCAGCTGGTACAACCGCGCTGGCGTCGAACGGGTGATGGGGTATTGCAGCGAGGCCGAGTACCAGCAATTCCTGCGCCAGGCGCCGGTGTTCGAACAGTTGCTGGTGGATGACGGCATCCTGCTGTTCAAGTACTGGCTGTGCGTGGACCAGGAGCAGCAGGAGAAGCGCTTCGCCGAGCGCCATGTCGATCCACTGAAGGGCTGGAAGCTGTCGCCGGTGGATCTGAAATCACGCAGCAAGTACAGCGCGTACACCGAAGCGCGCGAGGCGATGCTGCGCGCGACCCATCGCGCGGATGCGCCGTGGACGCTGGTGGATTTCAACGACCAGCGGCTGGGGCGGCTGACGCTGGTACGCAACCTGCTCGACCGGTTGCCGGACACCCGGGTGGATGCACCGTTGCCGGAGCTGCCGAAGCTGAAGGGCAAGCTGCATCGCGAGCACTACGATGTGCTGAAGCCGATCGAGGAGTTCCCGGTCGAGGAATAGGGTTGGTCGGCAGGGCTGCGCCCTGCACCTGCCGAAGCCAGAGCAGCAGCAACGGCAACAGCGGGTATTTCGTGGGATGGCGGGGCGGTGTCGGAGTTCGGGGACGCCGCAAGTACGTCCCTGTAGGCTTGGCAGCCGCATCCATGCGGCTGACACCCCGCACTCCGACACCACCCCACCTCTGACAGATCTCCGCGGCTGTTGGATCCACGTCATGCGTGGATGAATTCCCATCGGAATCGAATATTTCGATATCGGAATGATTTGAGCCGAGCATGGCTCGGCTCTACAGAAATGCCGGCAGATCGCGGAAATCTGTCGAAGGCGGGGTGGGTCCGGTTGCGGGAGTGTCCGCGGCATGGATGCCGCGGCCAAGCCCCCATGGACGGGTTTACGGCGTCTCCCGCAACCGGACCCACCCCGCCATCCCACAGGAAACCCGCTTCTGCTGTTGCTGTTGCTGTTGCTGTTGTTGTTGCTCCAGCTCGCAGCAGGTGCAGGGCCGCAGGCCCTGCCGACCAACCCACTACTTGGCAGCAGCGATCTGCTTTTCGATGTCGGCGGCAGTCACCGGCCCGAGGAAGCTGTGCGCCAGCTTGCCCTGTGGGTCCAGCAGATGCGTCAACGGCAGGCCACGCGGCGTAGCGAAGTCGGCCGGCGGGTCGAACGGATCGACGATCACGATCGGATAGGTCACCGGATGCTTGGTCAGGAACGACTGCATCTCCGGCACCTCGATGTCCTCGTAGGCCAGGCCAACCACTTCGATGTTGCTGCGCATCGCATGCAACGCCGACAGCTCCGGCATCTCCTTGCGGCACGGTGCGCACCAGGTCGCCCAGAAGTTCACCACCACCCACTTGCCACGATGCGCGGCCAGGTCGTAATCACTGCCGTCCACCGCCTTCATCTTCAACGTCGGGAACTCGGCGGTGGTGCGCTCGGCCGGCGTCTCATCCACTGGCGCCGGTGCGGTCGGCGTCGGTGCCTGTGCCGGCGGCTGGCTGCTGGCCGGGGTCGGCTCCTGCGCCGGCTTGCAGGCCGACAGCGCCAGCAGCAGGGTCAGCGGGAGCATCAGCGGCAGCGAGGTCTTGCGGGTCATGGTGCGTCTCCAGAATCGGTGTAGATGTCGCTGACCTTGCGCTTGAGGCGCTCGCGCAGGGGCAGTCGCAGGTCGTCCAGGGCCGCCAGTGCGGCGCGGCCCAGGGTGTCGTCGCGGTACGGCAGGTGCTGCTCGGCCACTGGAATGCGCAGCTGGGTGCATTCGTACAGATCAGACAGGCTGACCTGCTCCAGATCGCGCGCGAGCAGCCATTCACCGCGCTCATCACGGCGCAGCAGGCCGATTTCCTGCAGGTTGCAGGCCAGGTCCTGCAGCAGCGAATCGGTCAGCATCGGCTCCAGCCGCAGGATCTCGTCGTCGGCCAGGCCTTTGCCCTTCGCGCGTGCATGGTGGAAGCGTCCCAGCAGGCGCAGCAGGCCGTAGAACTCGTAGCCCTGCGGCAGGCGCAGCTCGACCGGCTGGTACCGGAACGCTGCCATCGACGAGGACAACGACGCGCCCAGCAGCACCGCCACCCAGCACAGATAGATCCACAGCAGCAGGATCGGCACGAAGGCCACCGTGCCATAGAGCTTCTGATAGGACTGGAAGCTGCCCAGGTAAGCACCAATGCCCCACTTCACCAGTTCGAGGATGACTGCGGCGAGGATCGCACCGGGCACCGCATGCCGCCATTTCACCGTGTGGTGCGGCACCACCCGGAACATCAGCGTGATGCAGACGAATTCGATCAGGATCGGCGCCAGCCGCAGCGCCAGGTCGGCCAGCCAACGGCCCTCCTGGGTGCCGAACAATGGCATCGCAAAGACCCGCGCCGACACTGCCAGCGAGGCCGCGGCAAGCATCGCGCCCAGGGTCAGTACGGTCCAGTAGACCAGGAAGCGGGTCAGCTTGGGCCGGGTCGAGCCGACCCGCCAGATCTGGTTGAAGGTCTCTTCGACGCTGTTGAGGGTGATCAGCAACGAGACCACCAGTGCGATGAAGCCGGCGGCGGTGAGCTGACCGGCACTGGCCGAGAACTGCCGCAGGTAGCCCTCGGCGGCGCGCGCGGCGTTGGGCACGAAGTTGGAGAAGACGTAATCGCTGAGCTGGTCGCTCCAGCGGTCGAAGACGGGGAAGGCCGAGAGCACGCCGAACACCACGATCGCCAGCGGCACCAACGCGAACACCGTGGTGTACGCCAGCGCCGCCGCTGCCTGGAACAGGCGGTCGTCGAGGAAGCGATGCCACAGGAAGCGGCCGAAGCTGATGGCGCGTGCGCGATCCCGCGCGCGCTCCATCCACAGGTTGAGCGTATCCAAAGGTTCCATCGGCGAAAGGGTACCCGATGCGGAATGTTCGCAGGATAGCCATACTGGTGGCCACACGACGAGGAGAAGCGGTCACGATGGGCGAGATTCTGGTGCTGTACTACAGCCGGGGCGGTTCAGTGGCACGGCTGGCGCGCCAGATCGCGCGGGGCATCGGTGAAGTGCCGGGCATGACCGCGCGCCTGCGTACGGTACCGCCGGTAGCCGCCGTCACCCAGACCGCACAACCGCCGGTACCCGACGATGGCGCCCCCTACGTGAGCGTGCAGGACCTGGTCGAATGCCAGGGCCTGCTGCTGGGCAGCCCGACCCGCTTCGGCAACATGGCCGCGCCGGTGAAGCACTTCCTGGATGGGCTGGGCACCGAATGGGTCAATGGCACCCTGTCCGGCAAGCCGGCCGGCGTGTTCACCTCCACCGCCTCGATGCATGGTGGCCAGGAATCGACCCTGCTGTCGATGCAGGTGCCGCTGCTGCACCACGGCTGCGTGATCGTCGGCATCCCGTTCACCGAGCCGGCGCTGAGCCATACCACCAGCGGCGGCACGCCCTATGGCGCCAGCCACGTGGCCGGTGCCGCCGATGACCCGCAGCCGACCGACGACGAGGCCGTGCTGGCCCGCGCGCTGGGCCGCCGCGTGGCCGACATCGCACAGCGGTTGGCCCGATGAACCGCCCGCCGCGTACGGTCCTGCTGCTGGCCCTGATGGGGCTGGCCGCGCTGTTCGCCGGCTGGTTCATCAATGACAAGCACTGGCTGGCCACCCAGCTGGTGTTTACCGCGCCACCGCTGGCGCTGGCCATCGCACTGCGCCTGGGCTGGCGCAAGGCGGGTTTCTGGGCCTCGGTGCTGGCCCTGGGCTGGTTCAGCCACGGCGTGATGAGCGCCTGGAGCCACCCGGAGACGCGCTGGCTGGCGCTGATCGAGATCGCGCTGGCCCTGCTGGTGATCTTCAGCGCCAGCCTGCCCGGGCTGCGCGCCCGCTTCGGCAAGCGACGCTGACGCTGCGGCCGCCGGGCCGTATCATCTGTGTTCCTGGCCCCGCGCCGCTGTACCTGTCCTGGTTTCGCGCATGCACATGATGGAAGAGCTCCTGGTCGTCACCACCGGTGGCACGATCGACAAGATCTACTTCGACGACAAGTCGGACTACCAGATCGGCGACCCCCAGATCGGCATGATCCTGCGCGAGCTGGGCGTGACGTTCCGCTTCAACGTGATTCCGATCCTGCGCAAGGATTCGCTGCACATCAACGATGAGGACCGCGAGCTGATCCGCGCCACCATCGCCGCGCAGCCCACCCGCCACGTGCTGGTGACCCACGGCACCGATTCGATGGTGCAGACCGGCCAGGTGCTGGCGACGATTCCGGAGAAGACCATCGTGATGACCGGCGCGCTGAGCCCGGCACGTTTCCGCGGGTCGGATGCCGAGTTCAACATCGGCTGTGCGATCGGTGCAGTGCAGTCGCTGCCGACCGGCGTGTACATCGCGATGAACGGGCGGATTTTCGACCCGCAGCACGTGCGCAAGAACGTGGCCGCGAACCGCTTCGAATCGGTCTGAGGAACAGCGTGCCGACCAAGGTCGGCACCTACCCAAACAAAAACGCCCCGGCCAGAGCCGGGGCGTGCCCATGGAGAGGGGCTTGGGCTCAGTACTGGGCGTTGAGGGTCAGGCCCGAGAAGGTGCTGTAGGCCTTCACCCGCACATACCAGGTGCCGGCGGCCGGACTGTTGATGGTGCAGGTCTCGCTGTTGCCACTCAGGTACGGACGGCAGGTATACGCGGTATCGGTCGGGGCACTGCCCTGGCGCACGTACAGGTCAGCATCACCGCTGCCGCCACTGATCGCCACGCGCAGCTGGGTGCTGCCGGCCGGAACGTTGACCGTGTAGCTCAATGAAGCGCCACTGGCAGCGCCGAGGCCGGTGACCGGGACGTTGTTCTGCAGCACGTTGCCGCCCGGGTTCGGGCCACCGCCGTTGATCGCCGCAGCCACAGCCGCGTCGGCGTCGATGATGCCGGCGCCGCAACCACCCGAGCAGGCGCCCGGCAGCGGACGTGCAGTGCTCTTGATGATGCTCTCCACCTGCGCCGGGCTCAGCGGGCTCGGGGCAACGGACTGCATGAGTGCGACCACGCCGGCCACGTGCGGTGCCGCCATCGAGGTGCCGTTGTACGAAGCGTAGCTGGCGCTGCCCGGGGTGGTGGTGCCGCTGTTGAGGGTGGACAGGATGCCCTGGCCCGGTGCCGAGATGTCGATGCCGTTGCCATAGTTGGAGAAGCTGGCACGCGCACCGGCCGAGGTGGTGGCCGCCACCGCGATCACGTTCGGGCAGTTGGCCGGCACCGACGAGGACACGTTGGTATTGCTGTTGCCGGCGGCGACCACCACGGTGGTGCCACGGCCGACAGCGCCATTGATCGCGTTCTGGTAGGTGGTCGAGCAGCTGCCGCCACCGCCGAGCGAGAGGTTGATCACTTCGGCGGGATTGGCATTGGCCGGCACGCCGCTGACGCTGCCGCCGGAAGCCCACACAATCGCGTCGGCGATGTCGGAGGTGTAGCCGCCGCACTTGCCGAGCACGCGCACCGGCACGACCTTGGCGTTGAACGCGGTACCGGCCACGCCGGTGCTGTTGTTGGTCACCGCCGCCACCGTGCCGGCGACGTGGGTACCGTGCCAGCTGGAGTTGGAACCCGGGTAGCCGGCCTGGCACTCATTGTCGCCGTACCAGTCACCTTCATCGTTCGGGTTGTTGTCGCGGCCATTGCCATCGCGCGCCATCGCGGCGTCGCTGATGAAGTCATAGCCGGGCAGGATGTTGGCGTTGAGATCGGCATGGTTGGTGATGCCGGTATCGATCACCGCGACCACGACGCCGGTGCCGGTGGCCTTGTCCCAGGCCGGCCGGATGTTGATGCCGGCATTGGAGGTGCCGAAGCCCCATTGCTCGCTGAAGCGGGTGTCGTTCGGGGTCAGCGTGGCACGCATGATCTGGTCGACTTCGACGTATTCCACGTTCGGGTCGGCGGCCAGCTTGCGCATCAGCTGCTCGGATTCGGCCTGGTCGAGCGGACGATCGGTCCTGACCAGGGTCGGGCCGACGGCCAGCTTGCGGACCTGCTGCAGGCCCAGCGCGCGGCCCTGGCTGCTGGCCAGGCCGGCGGCGGCACTCTTCAGTGAAGAGGCCAGTGCGGTGGTGTTGGCCACCGGGGCACTGCCGTCGCGGTACTTCACGATGAAACGCTGGTGGGTCTGCGCGGACTGCAGGCCGCTGAGCTGGACGTCACCGGCCAGCGCAGGCGTGGCCAGCAGCAGCGATGACAGAACGGACGCACCAAGGACCACCCACACTCGACGCACACGCGGTTGCGTTACCTGGGACATCGTATTTCCCTTTCTTGTGGTGTGAATGCCGGAATCGGCAGAAGCACCGGCCCGAACCATGGGCTGGCTTGCGTTGGCGAGGTTCGAAGTCCGGCGAGTCAGCGGATCCCCCTAACGATCCGCCGTGCAGATGACGCTAATGACCAAAACCGGACACCACAAGATTTTCAGCGTCTTTTCAGCAAGATGAAATGTTCGTTCTGAGACTTTTCGGGTCGAGGGTTTGTGAAGGTGAAGGAACTTTCTCGTGCCCTGCACGCACCTGACTGGGTCATCACGTGTCCTGCGATGACTTTGCCGACATCGGCGTCCACTGCTGACACCAACGACGGCGCAGCGTGCCCGCGGAGTGCCTGCCCATCGCGTCGGACGCGCTGACTACTTTGCCTGAGGGAGGCGCGCCGGCCGGATCCGCTGCCCTTTGACCGGCTCGCCGCGTGCAACCGGCTGGCCATCGGCGATGTAATCGGAGAACTGTGCCGGCAACGCTTCGCCGACACCGAACACGGGCCCGGCCTGCAGCTGGTAGTGCAGGTGCGGCTCGGAGGAGTTGCCGCTGTTGCCACAGTCACCGAGGTGCGCGCCGCTGCGGACAGCCTGTCCCTGCGCCACACGCACACTGCCCTGGCGCAGGTGCGCCAGCACCGAGTATTCCTCGTTGCCGTGGTCGAGGATGACGCGGTTGCCGGTGAGCTGGGCGGCATTCATCTGGCCCGGCACGTTGTCGGCGACACCCTCGATCACCTCCACCACCGTGCCGTCGGCGGGCGCGAGGATCGGGCGACCGAAGCAGTAGTAATCATCGTTGCGCAGGCCATCGCCACGGTGCGAGCGGCCATCGCGGACCACCAGCAGATCCAGCGCGAAGCGCTGGCCGGCATGGGCCGCATGGTAGTTCTGTTCGACGCTACGCCCGCCCCAGAACACGTAGTACTCATCGTCGAACGGCAGTTGCAGCCGTGTGCGGGTCTGGTAGTCGAGGAACCCGCTCCTGGCGGCCTGCGGTGGCGTGGTCTGGAGCGGGCGGATGTAGAAACCGCCGATCCGCCCGTCGGCGTCGATGGCCCACAGCACCTGGATGATGGCCGGGCTCCTGGCGAAACGCGCCTGCCGCAGATAGGTGTCGAATCCATCAACCTTCTCGACCTTCTCACTGACCAGCTCGGTTTCTGCGCCCCAGCCCGCCAGCACCTGCTCGCGCAGCGCCACCAGGTTCTGCGGGGACTGCAGCCCCGCCTGCATCTGCGGCGTCATCCGTTCCCACAGAGCGTCGATGTGCCCTTCGTAGAACTGCGTGGTCAGCGCAGCTCCCTGTTGGCGCGGATCTGCAGCCGCAGCCGCGCCGATGAGGGCAGAGAAGGAAACAACCAGAACTGCAAACAGGCGCGGGAGCAATGTCATGTCAGGCGTCCTTTCGATCCGGATCGGGAATGCCGGCAACGATCGCCGCCAGCTGTGTGCGGTACTCGGCCAGGGCAGTGCGGCCCATCGGCGTCAACTGCAGGGTGGTCAGCGGGCGCTTGCCGCGGAACGACTTGTCGATGGCGACCAGTCCAGCAGCCTCCAGCTTGCTCAGATGGCTGGACAGGTTGCCCTTGCTCAACCCGCTGAGATGTTCGACAAAGCCGAACTCGGCGGATTCGGCACCTGCCAGGATCGACAGGATCAGCAGGCGTGCCGGCTCGTGGATCAAGCGGTCGAGCTGGAGCAGCGCTCTGGAGTCAGGCAGCTGGGTCATTCGACGTTCGTCCGCGCCGCCATGAACGCGCGCATCTCTACCTGCAGCCGCTGGAAGCGCTGGTGGTCACGCCAGCCGACCACGATCAGTGCGATGGATGCCAGCGGGAACACCGCCGTGCTCGGGCCGAAGCCATACGCCTGCCCGGTGAAGGCCAGCGCGGCCTGGCACAGCAGGAACACGCCCACGATGAACTCCAGCGGCGTACGCAGCCAGCGCCACACCACCCAGGGCAGCAGCGCCACCACGGCCAGGTAACCGATGGCGCGCAGGTCCCAGGGCAGCTCGCCCATCGGCGCCAGCCGGGTCAGCACGCTGCCGATCACCAGCACGCTCACCAGCGCGGTGAAGGCGATGAAGAAGCGCTGGAAGTTGCGTTCTGCCGGCGTGACCTGCTCCTCGACCTGGCCCAGCCGCTGGTAGTAGCGGCGTGCCAGCCATTGCTTGCCGACGATCCACAGCACCGGCACGGCAATCAGCACGATGCGCAGCGCCAAGGTGGTCGGCAACAGGGCGCCGGCAAGGAACGAGGCCAGGCAGGCAATGCCGCCTGCCATGGCCGACAGGCCCCCGGCACTTCGCGAGTACCGCGAGTATTCACGGGTCAGCGCCTGCAGGCGCGAGGAAGGATCAATGACGGACGGCTGCTGCATGACACGCTCCATCGGGGTCGCTTGAATTTAGTTTGCATTGCAAACCTATTTGCGTCAAGCGGCCGTCTGCTGCGATCGACGGGCGGGTCCACAACGCAGAAAGCCCGTCACTGGGACGGGCTTTCAAGAAGTGCCGCCGGGCATGGCCCGGCGCTACCGGTTCAACGCGGGCGATCAGCCCAGCTTGACCAGCCAGTTGTGGCGGTCCGGCAGGCGGCCGTACTGGATGTCGGTCAGCTCCTTGCGCAGCGACATGGTCACTTCGCCGGCCGGGGCGTTGATGTCGCCGACCGAAAAGCCCTCGCCCTTCAGCTGGCCGATCGGGGTGACCACAGCGGCGGTGCCGCAGGCGAATACTTCGGCGATCTCGCCGGAGGTCACACCCTGCTTCCACTCATCGATGGTGACCTTGCGCTCTTCGACCTTCATGCCACGGTCGCGGGCCAGCTGCAGGATGCTCTCGCGGGTGATGCCCTCGAGGATGCTGCCCGAGAGCTGCGGGGTGACCAGGGTGCCGTCCTTGTAGACCAGGAACACGTTCATGCCGCCCAGTTCTTCCAGGTACTTGCCTTCGACCGGGTCGAGGAACAGCACCTGCGAGCAGCCCTGTGCCTGCGCCTTCTGCTGCGGCAGCAGCGAAGCCGCGTAGTTGCCACCGCACTTGGCGGCACCGGTGCCGCCCTTGGCTGCACGTGCGTATTCGGTGGACAGCCAGATCGACACCGGGGCGACACCCTTGGCGAAGTACGGGCCGGCCGGGCTGGCGATGACGTAGTAGCCGGCCTTGTGCGCGCCGCGCACGCCGAGGAAGGCTTCGTCGCCGATCATGAACGGACGGAAGTACAGGCTCGACTCATCGGCCGACGGCACCCAGGCGCTGTCGACGGCGATCAACTGCTTCAGCGATTCAACGAAAATCTCCACCGGCAGCTCCGGCAGCGCCAGGCGCTGCGCCGAACGCTGCAGGCGACGGCCGTTGGCGTCCGGGCGGAAGGTCCAGATCGAACCGTCGGCGTGGCGGTAGGCCTTGATGCCTTCGAAGATTTCCTGTCCGTAATGCAGCACTGCGGCGGCCGGGTCCAGCTGCAGCGGACCGTAGGCACGCACGTTGGCGTTGTGCCAGCCAGTGTCCTTGTCCCAACGCACTTCCACCATGTGGTCGGTGAAGTGCAGGCCAAAGCCCGGCTTCTCCAGGATCTGGGCGCGCTCTTCAGCGCTGCGCGGGTGGTCCGAACGGGTGACGGCGAAGCTGGGAATGGACTGGGACACCGGAGATTTCCTGTTCTGGTTGCGGGTAGTACCGGGCCCGCGTCACTGCGGGCCGTGGGTCAAAGCATGCCGGTCTCGAGCCGGGCCGCCTCGGACATCATGTGCTGGTTCCACGGCGGGTCGAACACCAGCTCGACGTCGGCCTCGGCCACCGTCGGGATCATTTCAAGCTTGCTGCGTACGTCGTCGACCAGGATGTCGCCCATGCCGCAGGCCGGCGCGGTCAACGTCATCTTCACGTCGATCTCGCGCTGTCCTTCGTCCAGATGCTTGATCTCGACCTCGTAGACCAGGCCCAGCTCGACGATGTTCACCGGAATTTCCGGATCGAAGCAGGTGCGCAGCTGCTGCCACACCAACTGCTCCACCTGCTCGTCGGTCGCATCGGCCGGCAGCTCCAGCGGTGCCGGGGCCTCCTTGCCGATGGCGTCACCGTCCTTGCCGGCGATACGGAACAGGTTGCCTTCCACGAATACCGAATAGCTGCCGCCCAGCGCCTGGGTGATGTACCCATAGCTGCCGGCGGGCAGGGTCACGGTGTCGCCCTGCGGGACCATCACGGCCTCGCAATCGCGTTCGAAGTGGACAGGTTCGCTGCTACGGGAATACATGGGGACCGATATGGGGCCGTGGCCAAGGCCACGCAAGACGGCATTCTAGCCCAGCCGCCCTACCCTCGCCGGTGCACTGCCGCAAACCACAGTATCCTGTGGATGACTTTCAGGGAGCTTCGATGTCCTCCAATGCCGCGCGTGCCAGGACCGTGACCTGGCTCTGGCCCCTCATGCTGCTGCTGGGCCTGCTTGTTGCTCCCCTCGCCTGGATGGTGCTGGCCCTGATGACCGGCCGGCAGGTCGGCTGGATGGCCGTGGTGACCGCACTGGAACTCGTGTTCATGCTGCGCATGGGCACCCTGGGGCCGGGCCGGCTGCGCATCACCCTGGTGGTGCTGGGCACGTTGCTGGTGGCAGCGGTGGCCAACTGGACCATCGCCAGCGCGTGGATGGGCGGCTCGATCGGGCTGGACCTGTGGGATGCAACCACGCGGATGGGGCCGCACCTGGCCTGGACGCTGATCACCCTCGCCAATGGCGCGATGGAATGGCTGTGGCTGGCCGTGGGTGTGACTGTGGGCGCCTGGCTGGCGCGCTGAGCGCACCGGATGTGGGTAGCGCCGGGCCATGCCCGGCGGATTGTTGGAACAGCCGCGCTGCGCGCTCGCCGGGCATGGCCCGGCGCTACCGGTACGGCATCAATGCCCCCCGTCGAGCCCCTTCAGCTCACTGACCAGCGAGGCCGCAGCTTCGGCACCATCGCCGTACAGCATGCGGGTGTTGTCAGCGTAGAACAGCGCATTTTCGATGCCGGCGAAGCCAGTGCCCTTGCCACGCTTGATCACCACCACGTTGCGGGCGTTGACCACGTCCAGCACCGGCATGCCGTAGATGGGGCTGGCCGGGTCGGTACGCGCGACCGGATTGACCACGTCGTTGGCGCCGATCACCAGCACCACGTCGGTGTTGGCGAATTCCGGGTTGATGTCATCCATGTCGGCGATCAGGTCGTAGGGCACGCCGGCCTCGGCCAGCAGCACGTTCATGTGCCCCGGCATGCGTCCGGCCACCGGGTGGATCGCGAACTTCACCTTCACCCCGCGTGCGATCAGCCGCTGTGCCAGCTCCCAGATCTTGTGCTGGGCCTGGGCCACGGCCATGCCGTAGCCGGGCACGATCACCACGCGTTCGGCGAAGGCCATCATCGCCGCCACGTCAGCTGCTTCGATCGGCTTCTGCGAACCGGAAATCGCCTGCGCCTCGCCCGCCGCAGCGCCGCCGAAATTGGAGAACAGCACATTGCGGATCGGCCTGTTCATCGCCTTGGCCATCAACCGGGTCAGCAGGATGCCCGCGGCGCCGACCATCATGCCGGCGATGATGAGTGCCTCGTTGCCGAGCACATAGCCCTCGAAGGACACCGCCAGGCCGGTGAACGCGTTGTACAGCGAGATCACCACCGGCATGTCGGCACCACCGATCGGCAGCGTCATCAGCACGCCCAGCGCCAGCGCCAGCACGAAGAAGGCGACGATCGCCCAGGTGTTGAGCGTGCTGGCCGCGATGATCGCCAGCACTACCACCGCCAGTGCCACCAGCAGGTTCATCACCTGCTGGCCCGGCCAGGTCACCCGCTTGTCGAGGCGGCCATCGAGCTTGGCCCAGGCAATCACCGAGCCGGACAGCGACACCGCACCAATGGCCGCACCGACCACCGCCAGCAGCAGCACCGTGCCCGAGGGTTGGCGTGCAGCGAGGTCGGCCAGCGCCTGCGCGCTCCAGTGTGTGGTATCGCGGTTGGCCAGGAAGGCGTAGCGCAGCAGTTCCACTGCACCGATAGCTGCGGCCGAGCCGCCGCCCATGCCGTTGTACAGCGCCACCATCTGCGGCATGTCGGTGACCGCGACCTTGCCGGCCGACCACCACGCCAGGCCCGCACCCAGCAGCAGCGCCACCAGGATCAACGGCACGTTGTGCAGTTCGGGCAGGAAGAAGGTGGCCGCCGTGGCCAGCAGCATGCCCAGCCCGGCCCAGCGGATGCCGCTGCGTGCGGTCAGCGGCGAGGCCATGCGTTGCAGGCCGAGCAGGAACAGCGTGGCGGCGACCAGGTAGCTGGCCTTGACCAGCCAATCGAGCAGTTCGACGGTGCTGATGTTCAAGCCTGCGGCTCCTTCGGTTCGTCCTTGCCGCGCTTGGGCGCACTCGGCTTGAACATTTCCAGCATGCGCGCGGTGACCACGTAGCCACCGGCGGCATTGCCGGCACCGAGCACCACGGCGAGGAAGCCCAGCGCCTTTTCCAACGGCGTCTGCGCGTGACCCAGCACCACCATCGCGCCGATCAGCACGATGCCGTGGATGAAGTTGGAACCCGACATCAGCGGGGTATGCAGGATCACCGGCACCCGCGAAATGATCACGTGGCCGGCAATGGCCGCCAGCATGAAGATGTACAGCGCTACGAACCCGTCACTCACTGGCAACGCTCCCGCTCTGTCTTCGTCGCCCCATCATAACCATGGGCTGAACCCGGCGCGCGCCCGGCGTCAACCAAAGCCGCGCTCACGCGTTGTCGATGGTGACCCCGAGCGAGGAACCGTACCCTGTGCTGGTGAGCAGCCCCCTCCCCCCGAGCGCCGAGACCGATGCCCTGCCGGCATCGCTGGAGGCGTTCCTGGCCAGCGTCGGCCCGCGTGCGTTCCGCTTCGCCGAGGCCGGCCTGCGCCAGCGCGAGGATGCGCTGGACGCGGTGCAGGATGCCCTGCTGCGCATGCTGGACTACGCCGACAAGCCGGCCGTCGAATGGGCACCGCTGTTCTGGAGCATCCTGCGCCGGCGGGTGATCGACCTGCAGCGCCGGCGTCGCTTCCGCCTGCCGTTCTGGCGTGACAACCAGGACGCCGACGGCGGCGAGATCGACTGGGCCGACCCCGGCCCCGACCCGTCGCAGGCGCATGAGCAGCACCAGCAGTACCAGCAGCTGGTGCAGGCACTGCGCTCCCTGCCCGCCCGCCAGCGCGAGGCGTTCACCCTGCGCGTGCTGCAGGACCTGGACGGAGCCACCACCGCCCGCGCCATGGGCTGCAGCGAAGGCGCGGTAAAAACCCATCTGGCACGCGCCCGGCAGGCGCTGCAGGACTACCTGGAGACCCACCCGTGAACCGCTCCCTGCCCTCCGATGACACCCTGCGCAGCCTGCACGCGCAGTCGCTGCAGGCGTTGTCGCCGACGACGCTGTCACGGCTGCGCCAGGCCCGCCATGGCGCCGGCGCGACCCATCGCGGGCGCTGGCGCTGGTGGCTGGCCAGCGCCTGTTCGCTGGTGGTGGCACTGGGTATCGGCCTGCAGTTCACCGGCCATGGCACGCTGACGGGCCCTGCGCCGGCACCGGTGCTTGCGGCAGTGGAAGACAACAGCGCGCTGTACGACGAGAATCCCGATCTGTACCTGTGGCTGGGCGACAACGACCTGGCGATGGAGTGAACCCATGTCCCGACTGCATACCCTGCCACTCTTGCTGGCCCTGTCGCTGTTACCAGCCATCCCAGCGCTGGCACAGAGCGCCGCACCCGCCCCTGCCACGCGTCCCATGCCGACCGCACCGCTGCCGGCATGGGAACAACTGAGCGACGCCCAGCGTGAATCCCTGCTGGCGCCGCTGCGCGACCGCTGGAACAGCGCCGACGCCGGCCAGCGCCAACGCATGCTCTCGCATGGCCAGCGTTGGCAATCGATGAGTCCGGAGGAACGCGACAAGGCCCGCCGTGGGCTACGCCGCTTCGAGCACATGAGCCCGGAGCAGCGCGAGCAGGCGCGTGCCCTGTTCGGCCAGATGCGTGACTTGCCACCCGCACAGCGCGACGCCCTGCGCGAGCGCTGGTCACAGATGACGCCGGAACAGCGCAAGGACTGGGTGCGCGACAACCCTCCGCCGGCAAAGCCGCGATAACACGGTAGCGCCGGGCCATGCCCGGCGGATCCAATGCCTGCCGCTGCGCTCGCCGGGCATGGCCCGGCGCTACCGGCTCACGCCCGCCAGCGCGTCTTCGCCAACAGCTCGTCGTCCCAGTCGAAGGCGAGCTGGCCCTCGCGCACGAACAGCGCGACGAAGTTGAGCAGGTTGCGCGCATACATCTCGCTGGCCTGGGTCGCGCCGCGGCTGGCCAGGCCGAGCGGGCCATCGATGGTCACACCCTGATGCTCGATGCACTCGCCCGGCCGGGTCAGCGCGCAGTTGCCGCCACTTTCGGCGGCCAGATCAACGATCACGCTGCCGGTGGCCATGCCTTCCACCATCGCCGCGGTCACGATCGTCGGTGCCGGGCGCCCCGGTACCGCCGCCGTACAGATCACCACGTCCACGCTGCGCAGGTGGTCGGCCAGCCGGCGCTGCTGCTCAGCGCGTTCCTCATCGGTCAACGCACGCGCATAGCCGCCTTCGCCGGCCGCGCTGACGCCCAGGTCGAGGAAGCGCGCGCCCAGCGACTGGATCTGCTCGCGGGTTTCCGGACGCACGTCGAAACCTTCCACCTGCGCGCCAAGGCGGCGCGCGGTGGCGATGGCCTGCAGGCCGGCCACGCCGGCACCGATCACCAGCACCTTGGCCGGACGCACGGTACCGGCGGCGGTGGTCAGCATCGGGAAGAAGCGTGGTGCGCGCTCGGCCGCGATCAGCGCGGCCTTGTAACCGGCCATGCCGGCCTGCGAGCTGAGCACGTCCATCGCCTGTGCACGGGTGGTGCGCGGCAGCTGCTGCAGGGGGAACAGGTACAGACGGTCGTCACTGGCCAACGCGGCCAGGGCCGGGTCGCTGGCCGGGGCCAGCAGGCCGACCACGCTGGCAGCGGGCTTGAGCTGCTCCAGCACCGCCGCCGGCGGCGCCTGCACGCACAGCAGGATGTCGATCTCGCCCCAGCGGCTGGCGTCGAAGACCCGCGCGCCTGCATCGTCATAGGCAGCATCGGTGAAGCCTGCGGCAAGGCCGGCACCGGCTTCGTACCAGACGCTGACGCCCAGCGCACCGAGCTTGCGCGCGGTTTCCGGCGTCAGTGCCACGCGCCGCTCGCCCGGCGCGGTCTCCTTGATCCCCAGCAACGCCACGGCCATGCAGGTCCCCGCTGATCGGTGTGTTTTCCCGATCCTAGCAGGCCGCCACCGCTCAGTGCAGGGTGGCGCTGCCCGGGTCCAGCCGATCGATCACGCCCTGCATGGCGCTGTCGAAGGCGCCATCGTCAACATGGGCGCGCAGGCGGCCCAACCGCACCATCACCGCCAGTTCCTCCGGCGAAGCCACGCAGAAACGCACGCCACGGCGGTTGACGAACAGCAGGCGCGAGGAAATCGGACTGATCCAGGACAGCTTGCCGGCCTGGACCTTGCCATCCTTGTCGACGAAGTCCAGCCAGTTGCCGATCTCCATGCGACGGAAGCGATCGGCGTCGACGTTGTCGAAATCATCAGCATTGATCTGGCCACTCAACTCCACCGCCGGCGACTCGGCCACCGGCGGCGTCGGCAGCGCGACCTGCGGCAGCTCCGGCAGCGCGCGCTGCAGTTCCGGCCGCGATTCAGCAATGCCCTGCAGGGTGTCATGCAGCGCATCGATGGCGGCGGTGGCCGCATCGCCATGCACGCCGACGCTGGCGAATACTTTGGCCAGTACCGGCTGCCAGGCCTGCAGCCACGGCTTGCCGACGATCTGGCGGCGCGCTTCGGCCACTTCTTCCAGCAGGCCATCGCCCAGGCTCAGCGCCTCGGCCACCGACGCCCCCTCCTCGCCCTCGCGCAGCAGTGCCAGGGTCAGGTGATGCTGCCATGGCTGGCGCAGGAACTCGGCAATGGCCGACGGCAGGGTGGCATCGCCGATGCGGCGGTCCAGTTCGGCGCCGGCACGGCTGCGGGCCATTTCCAGCTTTTCCTGGCCGCGCTGCGTTTCGGCGGCGCGACGCTCGGCAATTTCCACACGGCGACGATGCTGCACCAGGAATTCGCGGAATTCTTCTTCCAGGGTCAGGAAGATCGCCAGGTTTTCGTTGAACTCGGCCACCAGGCGCTCGATGATCTCCTCGACCTTGGCCATCAGCATGCGCTCGGCCTGGCTCTCGCCGGTGTTGCCTTCGCAGGCCTCGGCCAGCGAGTTGAGCAGTTTGCGCGCCGGGTGGGTCTTCTGCACGAACATGCGGCGATCGAGCATGGCGACCTTGACGAAGGGCACTACCAGGCGACCGATCAGTTCGCGCGAGCGGCCTTCCAGTTCGCGTTCGTCCAGCATCACGTCGAACAACATGCCGACCAGGTCGATCGCATCTTCGTCCTGCGGATCCAGCCGGCTCTGGCCGGGGTCGACGCCAAGCCGGGTGGCGCTGGACAGCACTTCGCTCTTCAGCCGCTGCGCCAGCGATTCGCCGTCCTCGCCAATGGCTGCGCGCAGGGTTGCGCTGGGCGTGGCCTGCAGCAGCGACAGCACCGACATCATCTCGCGCTGGCTCAAGGGGCGATGCTGGCCAACAGCGACCTGTGCAGCCGACGTCGCGTCCTCGCGCACGTGGCGGGTCTGCTGCAGCAGTTCGTGCAGCGCTTCCAGCAGCATGCCCTGCTGGCCCGTGTAGGCCTCGCCGGTGCCGCCGTCTTCGCCATCCAGGTGCTGCTGCATGTGGCCGCGGCGCTCGGACCAGCGTGCGGCAAAGCGCTGCGCCCAGGCCGGTGCGGCCTGTTCGTCGTCGCCGGATTCAGCATCGAAACCCGCGCCCTGACGCTGCTCGACCAGGTCGTCCAGGCCCGAAGGCATCCGCGGCTCGGGCGCAGCCGACAGCGGACGTCGCGGCGCCCCCATCTGCGACATCACCCCGGCGGCAGCCAGTTGTTCGTCCAGCTTCTCGTAGATACGGCCGACCGGCGCGCGCAGGTCGCGCTCGCACAGCTTGATCAGCACCAGGTGCACTTCCGGCGCCAGCTCGCAACCGGCAAAGGCCTCATGGATGGCCACGCCCAGGTGTTCGGGGCTGACCGGGTTGTGGTCGGCATCCAGCTCGGCGCCGCCGATCAAGCGGCCCAGGCGGCGGTCCAGCCGCGCCAGCACCGGCTTGAAGTCGCGCAGCAGCACGGTCGCGAAATTGCGCACCGCCAGCCGCGACTCCAGTACATGCTCATCCAGCAGGCTGAGACCATCCTCGGCCGGGCCCGACAGGGTCGCCTCGGCCGACAACGGCTCCCCGCTGGCCAGCGCATCCCAGGCCCGCTGCAGGTGGCCGGCGAAGGCGGCGGCGATGTCCTCACGGCGGCGGCGCAGCTCGCGCATCGCATCCAGGAACAGCAGCTGCGACGAGCCAGCATTGCCGGCGCGGTCGAACAGGGCATCGTCGAAACGCGCCAGTGCGGCCCCGAAGGCCTGGCACAGGGCAGGCAGGACCACCTCCCGGGCACGCTGGAGCTGTGCCGGGTCACGGCCCGGCGATCCCATCGGTGTGGGCGCGCTCATCATTCGGGAAGGCTCCCCACCTTCTCTGGTACGACAGACAACATGGACATCACGACGACCGGTACACCCCATGTACCGGTACGTCGATGGTAGGCCGGCCAGCCCGTCACGGACAGTGAAACAGTCCTCACTTCAAACCTCATGACCGGCGGCCCGGCAAGACAGATATCGTAAGCGGTGCAAGGCCCATGAGGCGAGGGGAAGCGGTCGTCCGTTTCCCGCCAGTGGCATGATGTTCATCACAGTTTGATATTCAGGGTCCGGACGCGACACAGACGGTGCCATTGGCCGCCCCGACTATAATCAAACACCCGTGACGACCGGTTAATACTCCATGCCCGACCCCGCTGCCCTGCTTGCCCTGGATGCCCGCCGCTCAGTGCCTTCGCGGCAACTGGGCGAGCCCGGACCAGATCCGGCCACCCTGCAGCGGATGCTGGCTTCAGCAGTACGCGTGCCCGATCACGGCAAGCGCGTGCCGTTCCGCTTCCTGAAGATCGCCGGCGATGCACGTCACACTCTGGGCGACTTTCTGGCCGAGCGCAGCCGCCAGCGCGACCCGCATGCCGGCGAGGCGGTATTCGAGAAGGACCGCCAGCGTTTCAGCCACGCCCCGCTGGTGATCGTGGTGGTGGCCAGCCCGCGCCCGGACCCGAAGGTGCCCGAACAGGAACAGCTGATGACCGCCGGCTGCGTCTGCTTCGCCCTGCTGCAGGCCGCGCAGGCGCTGGGCTTCGGCGCGCAGTGGCTGACCGCCTGGATGGCCTTCGATCCGGTCGTGCAGGCCCATCTGGGCCTGGTCGAGGGCGAGGGCATCGCCGGTTTCATCCACATTGGTACGCCCAAGGCCGATGTTCCCGAGCGCGAGCGCCCCGACCCGGCGGCCCTGCTGCGCGACTGGACGCCGCCGGCATGACCCTGCCGGCTCCGCCGCCGTCGCTGTACCTGGTCGATGCCAGCATCTATGTGTTCCGCGCCTGGCATTCGCTGCCGGACGAGTTCCAGGACAGCCAGGGCTGGCCGACCAATGCCGTGCACGGCTTCGCCCGCTTCCTGCTCGATCTGCTGGAGCGCGAGCGCCCGCGGCACATCGCCATCGCCTTCGACGAAGCGCTCGACAGCGGCTTCCGCCATCGGCTGTATCCGGCCTACAAGGCCAACCGTGATCCGGCTCCTGAAGCGCTGAAGCGCCAGTTCGTGCATTGCAAGGCGCTGTGCGCGGCGTTGGGCCTGGCCGTGCTGGCCCACCACGAATACGAGGCCGACGACCTGATCGGCAGCGCCCTGCACGTGCACCGCGGCAGCCATCGCGGGGTGATCATCTCCGCCGACAAGGACCTGTCGCAGCTGCTGGTCGACCACGACGAACAGTGGGACTACGCCCGCAACCAGCGTTGGGACGTGGCCGGCGTGAAGGCACGGCACGGCGTGCACGCGCACCAGATCGCCGACTACCTGGCGCTGTGCGGCGATGCGGTGGACAACATTCCCGGCGTCAGCGGCGTCGGCAGCAAGTCCGCTGCGGTGCTGCTGGCCCATTTCGGCAGCATGGACGTGCTCTACGAACGTCTGGACGAAGTGCCGTTCCTGCGCCTGCGCGGCGCCGCACAGATGGCGGTGCGCCTGCGCGAGCAGCGCGAGCACGCCCTGCTCTGGCGCCAGCTGACCACCATCGCGCTGGACGCGCCGCTGGAGGGCAGCCAACCCGGCCTGCTGCGCCAGTCGGCCGACCCGGAGCTGCTCGCTGGCCTGTGCCAGACCCTGCGCTTTGGTCCGATGACCCGCCGCCGGCTGTTCGATGCCGCAGGCGTGGCCGACCCCGTTCCCACTCCATCTTTTTCCAATTCCGGCGAGCCCGCATGAGCCAGCGCAACACCGAAGCCCCGCGTGTCGTCTACGAAGGCAAGTACCAGCGCATGCTGGTGCGCGGCACCTGGGAATACAGCGAACGCACCCATGCTGGCGGCCTGGCGGCGATCATCATCGCCGTCACCCCCGAGGACAAGGTGCTGTTCGTCGAACAGTTCCGCGTGCCGCTGCAGGCCCCCACCATCGAAATGCCGGCCGGCCTGGTTGGCGACATCGATGCCGGCGAGTCGATCGAAGTCTCGGCCGTGCGCGAACTGGAAGAAGAGACCGGCTGGACCGCCGATCACGCCGAAGTGCTGATGATCGGCCCGACCTCCTCCGGCGCGAGCGCCGAGAAGATCGCCTTCGTCCGTGCCACCGGCCTGCGCCGGATCGGCGAAGGTGGCGGCGACGACAGCGAGGACATCACCGTGCACGAAATTCCGCGCGCACAAGCGGCGGCGTGGCTGGTGCAGAAGATGGGCGAAGGCTACGAGCTGGATGCCAAGCTGTGGGCCGGACTGTGGATGATCGAGCATCACCTGGACGGGCGCCCGCGTGGCTGACGCCGACCTGCACACGCTGCCGGCGTTGCTGGGTGGCGGTGATCCTGCGATCTACACGATCCACCGCCCGCAGGGTGCTTCGCCGTTCCTGCTGCTGGCCGATCACGCCGGCCAGCAGGTACCGCGGGCGCTGGGCGGGCTTGGCCTGGGGCAGGCCGAGCTGGACCGCCACATCGGCTGGGACATCGGCATCGGTGGCACCACCCGTGCGCTGGCTGCGCTGCTGGATGCCTGGGCGATCGAGCAGACCTATTCGCGGCTGCTGATCGACTGCAACCGCCCACTGGCCTCGCCGACGCTGATTCCGGAAGTAAGCGACCACACCGTGGTGCCGGGCAATGCCGGGCTGTCGGCGGCGCAGCGGCAACAGCGCATTGATGCGATCCATGCGCCGTACCACGCACGCATCGACGCCGAACTGGACGCACGCCGCGATGCCCGTCGCCCCACCCTGCTGGTGATGATGCACAGCTTCACCCCGGCGATGAACGGCGCGCAGCGGCCGTGGCATGCCGGCGTGCTGTACCACCAGGACACGCGCTTTGCGCATGCACTGCTGCAGGCACTGCGCGACGAAGGCGACCTGGTGGTGGGCGACAACGAACCGTATTCGGTCAGCAGTACCAGCGACTACGCGGTGCCGGTGCACGGCGAAGGCCGCGGCCTGGTGCACGTGGAACTGGAAATCCGCCAGGACCTGATCGCCGATGCCGCCGGGCAGCAGGCATGGGCGGAGCGGCTGGCGCGGATTTTCAGCGCGCTGCAACCGCAGTTGCTGGCCGCCGGGTGATTTACCCAGGCTTGGTAGTGCCGGCCGCTGGCCGGCAACTGCAATGATCCAACGGACCTTGGGGTTGCCGGCCAGCGGCCGGCACTACCGCAATACGGGCGCGTCCATCCACGGGAACGGCTTGAACCCGTGCACCTGCACGGTCGCACCGGTGGCGTCGAAGTCATCCTTGGGAGCGGCTGGCGCGGATTTTCAGCGCGCTGCAGCCGCAGTTGCTGGCCGCCGGGTGATTTACCCAGGCTTGGTAGTGCCGGCCGCTGGCCGGCAACTGCAATGATCCAACGGACCTTGGGGTTGCCGGCCAGCGGCCGGCACTACCGCAATACGGGCGCGTCCATCCACGGGAACGGCTTGAACCCGTGCACCTGCACGGTCGCACCGGTGGCGTCGAAGTCATCCTTGGGAGCGGCTGGCGCGGATTTTCAGCGCGCTGCAGCCGCAGTTGCTGGCCGCCGGGTGATTTACCCAGGCTTGGTAGTGCCGGCCGCTGGCCGGCAACTGCAATGATCCAACGGACCTTGGGGTTGCCGGCCAGCGGCCGGCACTACCGCAATACGGGCGCATCCATCCACGGGAACGACTTGAACCCGTGCACCTGCAAGGTCGCACCGATGGCGTCGAAGTCATCCTTGATCGCCTGCGCACGGTTGCGATCCAGTCCTTCACCGAGCGCCAACGGCAACGAGCGGCAGCGCGCCAATGCTTCGCCTACCGGGATTTCCAGCACGTGCGCCACGCGCTGCGCAGCGGCCTTCAGCTGGTCTACCGGGCACGCCACCATGCACAGGTCGAACGAAGCGAAGATGCCTTCGCCCACCCCTGCCTCGCGCGCAGCCGCCTGTTCCTCAGCACCCGCTTCACCCAGGGCCTCGTCGATGCCATCGACCTGCTGGAACGCGTCGTACTCGGCGTAGTACGCCAGCGCCTGCGCATAATCGGCCAGTGTGGACATTGGGCGTTGCCGCTTCTGCACGTCGAGCACGTCGGCGAAGGTCGCCGGTTCAAGATAGCTGGACAGGCCCAGCGCGCGCGCGCGGGCAGGAACATCGCTGTCGTCGTCGAACGCTGCTTCTTCATCGGCCGGCAACCAGAAACGCGCCTGCAGCAGATCGCCATCGGTGGCGTGCACCCAACCGAAGGAGGCATACACCGCATCCTCATCGTTGCAGGCGGCGAAGGCATGCAGGGTCTGTTGCAGGTCCAGCAGTTCGATCATGCGTCGGTGCTCAGGCAGGCAGTCGCTGCCGAGTCTACCGGTGCCGGGCGCAGGCCCAGCGCGATCACCACGCCGAACGCGGCGAACAGCGCGGCGCCGTACTGTGCATTGACCATGCCCTGCAACGCATCAGGGCTGGTTGCCGCCTGCGTGCCGCGCGCGGCGTTGGCGACCATCACCAGTACCGCCAATCCCAAGGCGCCGCCGATCTGCTGGGCGGTGGCCGCCATGCCGGACGCAACACCTTGCTGCGGACCCGGTACGCCCTGCCCGGCCACGATCCACATCGCCGTCCAGCTCATGCCCTGGCCGATGCTGAGCACCACGACGCCCGGCAGCAGCGGCCAGTAACCTGCGCCATGCGGCATCGCCAGCGCCACCGCGGCGATGCCGACGGCACCTGCGGCGAAGCCGCAGGCCAGCACCTGCCGTGGCGAACGGCGCCGCAGCATGCGTTCGGCAATACGGATGCCGAAGGTGCACACCAATGTCGGCAGCAGGAAGGCCATGCCCGCCTGCAGCGGGCTCCAGCCATAGCCATCCTGGAAGTAGAGCGCCAGGAAGTAGTACTGCACGCCATAGCTGCTCATGAAAGCGAAGGTCAAACCCAGCGCGGCGCGCAGGCCGGGCAGGCGCAACAGCGAAAACTGCATCAGCGGGTCGCGGCTGCGCTTTTCGATCTGTACGAACACCGTCAACAGTACGGCGGAAAGCAGCAGGCAGATGAGCGTGGCCGGCGCCGTCCAGCCCCACTCCGGGCCCTGCACCAAGGTGGTGACCAGCAGGCTGCCGCCGGCGGTGACAGTGAGGCAACCGGCCAGATCGAATGAACGGCCCTGCACCCGTGGACCATCGGCCGGCAACCACACACCGGCCGCGACTGCACAGGCGGTGGCCAGCGGAACGATCACCGCCAGCACCGCCGGCCAGCCGAATGCCTGGGTCAGCACGCCGCCGAGCAGCGTGCCCAGCGCCAGGCCCACCGCGCTGGCCATGCTCCAGATTGCCAGCGCGCGGTTGCGCACCGGACCTTCCGCATACAGCGTGTTGATCAGTGCCAGCGTGGCGGGGAACAGCAACGCCGCGCCGATGCCCTGTGCCGCACGCGCGATGATCAACAGCGTGGCATTCGGCGCCAGCGCACCGAGCAGCGAGGCCAGCGCGAACAGCAGCATGCCCAGACGGTAGAAGCGGCGGCGGCCGATCAGGTCGGCGGCACGGCCACCCAGCAGCAGGCTGCCGCCGAAGGCCACGGTGTAGGCACTGACCACCCATTGCAGCTGCTGCGCGTTGATCTGCAGCGCGCGGCCCATGTCATGCAGGGCAACGAAGATGATGGTGGCATCCAGGGCGATGATCAGCTGGGCGGTGGCCAGCAGGGTCAGCGCCCAGCGCGGGTATTTGAGGGGAGGCATCGGCGGTCTGGCGCGGTGGGGGAGCGCAGTCTCATTGATGCGAGCCAATCAATAAACCCCTCCTCGACCATATCTGTCATGATTTTCGGCATGAATGCAGCCTCGATGGACCTCAATGCAGTGCGCATGCTGGTGCAGGTGGCCGAAGCCCGCAGCTTCACCGTGGCCGCCGGCCAGCTCGGCCTGAGCCAATCCGGCCTGTCGCGCGCGATCGGGCGGCTGGAGGCCACCCTCGGTGTGAAGCTGCTGCAGCGGAACACCCGCAACGTGGCGCTGACGCCGGACGGCCGCCAGTTCGTCGAGCAGGTGGCGCCGCTGCTGGCCGGCCTCGACGATGCCGAGCGGCAATTGGCGGATCGTCCGTGCACGCCCTCGGGCACCTTGAAGATCAGCGCGCCGTCGATGTTCGGGCGCAGGGTGCTGGTGCCTTTGCTTGGGCCGTTGCTGCAGCAGCATCCGCAGCTGCAGGTGGAAGCCGTGCTCAGCGATCGCCTGGTCGATCTGGTCGAGGAAGGCTTCGATGCCGCGCTGCGCACCGGCACCATCGCTGACCAGCGCATGGTGGCGCGCCCGTTGAAGCCACTACGCTGGGTGACGGTGGCCAGCCCGGAATATCTGGACCGCTGTGGCACACCGGACGATGTGGCCGCGCTGCAGGATCATGCCTGCCTGGCGGTGCGCAACCTGCGCAGTGGCCGGCTGGTGGACTGGCAGTTCCTGCAGGACGGGCAACTGCGGGAGGTCACGCCACCGGCGCGGATGGTGTTTGACTGCGGCGACCCGCTGGTGGAGGCAGCAATTTCTGGCATCGGCATCGTGCAGGTGATGGATTTCGCGGTGGCCGACGCGCTGGCCGATGGCCGCCTGCAACGCGTGCTGCAGCCATTCGAAGGCCGCAGCCGCGCGCTGTCGTTGATCTATCCGCCTTCGCGCCAGCATTCGCCGAAGCTGCAGGTGCTGGCCGACGCGTTGCTGGCCGGGGATTGGTAGCGCCGGCCGCTGGCCGGCGCCTGCGCGCATCCAACCGTTTCCGGGTTGCCGGCCAGCGGCCGGCACTACCGATCAGGCGAAGCTATCCGTCGCGCGCACCAGCGCGTCCACGTTCTCCGCTTCGAACGCCGAATGCCCCGAGGCCGGCGTGATTTCCAGCTTGGCCTTCGGCCACACCTTGGTCAGGTCCCAGGCGTTGGCCAGCGGGCAGACCACGTCGTAGCGGCCGTGCACGATCACGCCCGGGATATCGACGATGCGATGTGCGTCGCGCAGCAGCTGGTCTTCCACCTCGAAGAAGCCGCCGTTGACGAAGTAATGGTTCTCGATGCGCGCGAAGGCCAGCGCGAAGTGCGGGTCTTCGTGGCTGTTGATGAAGTCATCATCGACGTGCAGGAAGCTGGTCGCGCCTTCCCACACCGCCCAGGCCTTGGCGGCGTCCAGGCGGGTGGTTTCGTCGTCACTGGTCAGACGGCGGTGGAAGGCCGAGATCAGGTCATGGCGTTCCACCGACGGGATCGGCTTCAGGTAGTGCTCCCACGCATCCGGGAACAGGCGGTTGGCGCCTTCCTGGTAGAACCACTCCAGCTCCCAGCGACGCAGCATGAAGATGCCGCGCAGGACCAGTTCGGTCACGCGCTGCGGGTGGGTTTCGGCATAGGCCAGTGCCAGGGTAGAGCCCCAGCTGCCGCCGAACACCTGCCAGCGATCAACCTTCAGGTGCTCGCGCAGCTTCTCGATATCGGCGACGAGGTCCCAGGTGGTGTTGTCCACCAGGTCGGCGTGCGGCGTGGAACGGCCGGCACCGCGCTGGTCGAACAGGATGATGCGGTACTTGGACGGGTCGTGGAACTGGCGCATCTTGTCGCTGCAGCCGCCGCCCGGACCACCGTGCAGCATCACCACCGGCTTGCCGTCCGGGTTGCCGCACTGTTCGAAGTACAGCGTGTGGCGGTCGTCGACCTTCAGGGTGCCAACGTCGTAGGGGGTGATGGCGGGGTACAGCGTACGCATGCTTGCAGCTCCAGGGTGATGCCCTGCCGGGGCAGGAGAACCTCCATTCTAGGCCGGACGCCGGCCCAGGGTGATGCGGTCGCGCTGCTCCAGGTCCTGCACGGTCTGCACCTCTGCAAAACCCGCGGCGTCGAACAGCGCGCGGATCGCCGCGCCCTGCTCCCAACCGTGCTCGATCAGCAGCCAACCGCCGGGCAGCAGGTGGGCCTGGCCACCGTCGACGATACGACGGATGTCATCCAGGCCATCCACGCCGGAGGCCAGCGCGGTAGCCGGTTCAAAACGCAGGTCGCCCTGCTCCAGATGCGGGTCGTCGCTGGCGATGTATGGCGGGTTGCTGGCAATCAGGTCGAAGCGTGCACCCTGCAGTGGCGCATACCAGTCGTGCCCGCCCTCGGCGAAGCGGACGTTGCGCAGTTCATGGCGCGCAGCATTGCGCGCGGCCACAGCCAGCGCGCCCGGGCTGGCATCGGTGGCCAGCACCTGCGCCTGCGGCCGTTCGCTGGCCAGTGCCAAGGCGATCGCGCCGCTGCCAGTGCCGAGGTCGGCCAGCTGCAGCGCGCGGTCCTGTGGCAGGCGCTCCAATGCCAGCTCGACCAGCAACTCGGTTTCCGGACGCGGGATCAGCGTGGCCGGATCGACTTCCAGGTCCAGCGTCCAGAAACCGCGGCGGCCGGTCAGGTAGGCGACCGGCTCACCGGCCACGCGGCGGGCCAGCAACGCCTCGAAGGCGGCCTGGTCATTGGCGTCCAGCGGATCGGTGGCATGCGCGAACAGCCAGCTGCGCGGGCAATCCAGCACGTGCAACAACAGCAGTTCGGCCTCGTGGCGAGCCTCGACGCCGCCCAGGCGGGCACTGGCCTCGGCCACGACCTGGCGCAGGGTGGGTTCGGTTTGGAAAGACATGCCGCAATTGTAGAGCCGAGCCCATGCTCGGCTGCTTCTGCCGCAGTCGAGCTACACATCCACAGGCCCGCAGTCGAGCATGGCTCGACTCTACAAAAGGCTGCAATCCGTTCAGGTTCTGCCCGACGGGATAAGGAGGGACTATTGGCCCTATTCAGCCGTTCCGGAAGATTTTCCTTGTCACACAGGCAGTTGCAGGATGAAAGCGTCCGGGTTCAGTGCCTGCTCAGTACATTTTGATAGACTTCATCTATCAAATAGATGCAATCAATGGATTGTTCTTATCGATAGCGAGTCGGTAATCTAGGTCCTGTCGATTCACCCACTCCCCTTCACCCAGAGGAATAACGATGTCCCTGATCAACACCCAGATCCAGCCGTTCGAAGCCAATGCTTACCTGAATGGCGAGTTCATCAAGGTTTCCGACAGCACCCTGAAGGGCCAGTGGTCGGTCCTGATCTTCATGCCGGCCGCCTTCACCTTCAACTGCCCGACCGAGATCGAAGACGCCGCTGACCATTACGCCGAGTTCAAGAAGGCCGGCGCCGAGGTCTATATCGTCACCACCGACACCCACTTCTCGCACAAGGTGTGGCACGAAACCTCGCCGGCCGTCGGCAAGGCCCAGTTCCCGCTGGTCGGCGACCCGACCCACCAGCTGACCAACGCCTTCGGCGTGCACATTCCGGAAGAAGGCCTGGCCCTGCGCGGCACCTTCATCATCAACCCGGAAGGCGTGATCAAGACCCTGGAGATCCACTCCAACGAGATCGCCCGTGACGTCTCCGAGACCCTGCGCAAGCTGAAGGCTGCCCAGTTCACCGCCGCCAACCCGAACCAGGTGTGCCCGGCCAAGTGGAAGGAAGGCGAGAAGACCCTGACCCCGTCGCTGGACCTGGTCGGCAAGATCTAAAGCAGTACCGGCCTGCCGTGGCCCCACGCCACGGCGCGCCCTTCATCCCCGTGCCGGCCCCCCCCGCCGGCGTGGGGGTGAACCCAAGACAGCCAACGCTCGCCCGCCTTGGCCAGCCAGCCCCTTCCACGGTCGCTGTCTTGGGTTCACCCCTACCCCCTGTTGGTCCGCTACCTTCTACAGCGGTGCCACGCCCCCTGTTTGCCTGAAGCCAGGAGATGACCCGATGTTGGACGCCAACCTGCAGTCGCAGCTGAAGACCTATCTGGAGCGCGTGACCCGCCCGATCCAGATCACCGCGCACGCCGACGACGGCGCCAAGTCGCAGGAAATGCTGGAACTGCTGCAGACCCTGGACAGCCTGTCGGACAAGATCACGCTGCAGGTCCTGCGCGATGGCCAGGGCCGCGTGCCGTCCTTCGACCTGGGTACCCCGGGCCAGGATATCCACCTGACCTTCGCCGGCCTGCCGATGGGCCACGAGTTCACCTCGCTGGTGCTGGCGCTACTGCAGGTGGGCGGTCATCCGTCCAAGGCCACCGCCGAGCTGATCGAGCAGGTGCAGAACCTGGAAGGCGAATACAAGTTCGAAACCTACTTCTCGCTTTCCTGCCAGAACTGCCCGGACGTGGTGCAGGCGCTGAACCTGGCCGCGGTGCTCAACCCGCGCATCCAGCACGTGGCCATCGACGGTGCCCTGTTCCAGGACGAAGTCGAGAAGCGCGAGATCATGTCGGTGCCGACCGTGTACCTCAACGGTGAAGTGTTCGACCAGGGCCGCATGACCCTCGAGCAGATCGTGGCCAAGCTGGATACCAATGCCAGCAAGCGCGATGCCGAGAAGATCGCCGCCAAGGACGCCTTCGACGTGCTGGTGGTGGGCGGTGGCCCGGCCGGCGCGGCAGCAGCGATCTACGCTGCACGCAAGGGTATCCGCACCGGCATCGCCGCCGAGCGTTTCGGTGGCCAGGTGCTGGACACGATGGCGATCGAGAACTTCATTTCGGTGAAGGAGACCGAAGGCCCGAAGCTGGCCACGGCGCTGGAACAGCACGTGCGCGAGTACGAGGTGGACATCATGGACCTGCAGCGCGCCAGTGCGCTGGTGCCCGCCGGCGAAGACGGCCTGGTGCAGGTGCAGCTGGAAAACGGCGCGGTACTGAAGTCGCGCTCGGTGATCCTGTCCACCGGCGCGCGCTGGCGGCAGATGAACGTGCCGGGCGAAGACCAGTACCGCAACAAGGGCGTGGCCTACTGCCCGCACTGCGATGGTCCGCTGTTCAAGGGCAAGCGCGTGGCGGTGATCGGCGGCGGCAACTCCGGCGTGGAAGCGGCCATCGATCTGGCCGGCATCGTGTCGCATGTAACCCTGCTGGAGTTCGATTCCAGCCTGCGCGCCGACGAAGTGCTGCAGAAGAAGCTGCGCAGCCTGGCCAACGTCACCGTGCTGACCAGCGCACAGACCACCGAAGTGCTGGGCGACGGCAGCCGTGTCACCGGCCTGGTCTACAAGGACCGTGTCGGCGGCGACGCCCACCGCGTCGAGCTGGAAGGCATCTTCGTGCAGATCGGCCTGCTGCCCAACACCGAGTGGCTGAAGGACACCGTGGCGCTGTCGCCGCGTGGCGAAGTCGTCATCGATGACCGCGGCCAGACCAACCTGCCGGGCGTGTTCGCTGCTGGCGATTGCACGACGGTACCCTACAAGCAGATCATCATTGCCATGGGCGCCGGTTCGACCGCCGCACTGAGCGCGTTCGACCACCTGATCCGCTCGTCGGTGAGCAGCAGCAGTGGTGCTGTTGCTGAAGCTGCCTGATCCATCGTTCCCAGATCACCGGGAACATTGTCTGCCTGTCGGGTAACCATGCCGTCAGCCGGTCCGTTACCCCTGGGGTGTAAGGATGAACCTACGTGATCTGAAGTACCTGGTAGCCCTGGCCGACCACAAGCATTTCGGCCGGGCTGCCGCCTCCTGCTTCGTCAGCCAGCCGACGCTGTCCACGCAGATCCGCAAGCTGGAAGAAGAGCTGGGCCTGCCGCTGGTGGAACGCGCGCCGCGCAAGGTGATGCTGACCCCGGCTGGGCAGGAAGCAGCAGCACGGGCACGGGTGATCGTGTCCGAAGTGGAACAGCTGAAGGAAGCGGCACGTCGCAGCCGCGATCCGGAAGCCGGTACGGTGCGCCTGGGGATCTTCCCGACCCTCGGCCCGTACCTGCTGCCGCATGTGATCCCGCGCATCCGCGAGCGTTTCCCGGAACTGGAGCTGCTGCTGGTCGAGGAAAAGAGCGATGTGCTGCTGGACCGCCTGCGCGAAGGCAAGCTCGACGCCGCGCTGCTGGCACTGCCGGTGATCGACGACCAGCTGCATGCCGAGTTCCTGTTCGAGGAGCCGTTCCTGCTGGCCGTATCCGGGCGCCACCCGCTGGCCCGCCGCGAGCATCTGGACGTGCAGGAGCTGGCCACGCAGAAGCTGCTGCTGCTGGAAGACGGCCATTGCCTGCGCGACCAGGCACTGGAAGTGTGCCGGCTGTTCGGCGCCAACGAGAAGTCCGAGTTCCGCGCCACCAGCCTGGAGACGCTGCGGCAGATGGTCGCCGCCGACGTCGGCATCACCCTGCTGCCGAGCCTGTCGGTGCAACCGCCGGTGCCGCGCTCGAGCAACATCCGCCTGCTCGACTTCACCGGCGAGGGCCGTCCCAGCCGCCGCATCGCCATGATCTGGCGCCGCAGCTCGGCGATGAACGATTTCCTGACGGAGTTGGCCGATCAGTTCAAGCGCCTGCCGGAGGCACTGTTCACCCTCGAGGCGGTCAATGCCGGCGGCGACGCCAGCACCCTGCCCGGCCCCGTGCTGAACGGCTGAGCCTACGCAGCACCGGCCCGGAATCGGTGGGAGTCGATTCCGGTCGCATTTGTCCCCACAATACAGACAGGCGGCGCCAGCAGGTGCCGCCTTTTGCATGGCTTTCAACCAAGGAGCTTCACCATGAACACCGCCAGCGGCCTGCCGCCGTCGATCACCGTTTCTACCTTCGACATGGACCGCCTGGACGCCATGCTCGAATCCCCTGCGCTGAGCCAGACGCCTGCCGCGCTCACGCTTGCTGAAGAACTCAACCGTGCCACCGTGCTGGCACCGGACCAGATTCCCGAAGGCATCGTCATGATGCATTCGCGCGTGGAGTGCGAAGATGAAGTGTCGGGCGAAAAGCACGTCCTGACCCTGGTCTTCCCCCGCGAAGCCAACGTCGATGAAGGCAAGGTTTCCGTGCTGGCCCCGGTCGGCAGTGCCCTGCTTGGCCTTTCCATCGGCCAGAGCATCGACTGGAATGCGCCCGGCGGCCGCAAGCTGCGCCTGCGCGTGACCGCGGTCCACAACGACCGCCCCTGATTACCGCTGCGCACAGCGCGCGATTCGATCCCCCTGCACCAGGAGCCGTAATGAGTACCCCGTCCAAACTGTCCCAGCTGCGCGAACTGTCCGTGGTCGTTGCCGATACCGGTGACTACGAGGCAATCAAGCGCCTGCAGCCGGTGGACTGCACCACCAACCCGACCCTGGTGAAGAAGGCGCTGGACCTGCCGGTGTACGCCGAGCTGATCGAACGCGAACTGGCCTGGGGCCGCCAGCAGACGGGCGACCGCGAAGCCGTGGTGCACGCCGTGGCCGACCGCCTGACCATCGGCGTCGGCGCGCTGCTGAGCACGCTGGTGCCGGGCCGCGTGTCCACCGAAGTGGACGCCGACCAGGCCCACGACACCGCTGCCACCGTGGCCAAGGCCCGCCAGTTCATCCAGATGTACGCCGATGCCGGCGTGCCGCGCGAGAAGATCCTGATCAAGATCGCCGCGACCTGGGAAGGCGTGGAAGCCGCGCGCATCCTGCAGGCCGAGGGCATCGACTGCAACCTGACCCTGATCTTCAACCCGACCCAGGCCCTGGCCTGCAGCGAAGCCGGCGCGTTCCTGATCTCGCCGTTCGTCGGCCGCATCCTGGACTGGTACGTTGCCAACGGCCAGACCCCGGCCAGCATCGATGAAGACCCCGGCGTCGTGTTCGTGCGCGGCGTGTACGCCGAATTCAAGCGCCGCGGTTCGCCGACGGTGGTGATGGGCGCCTCGTTCCGTTCGACCGCGCAGATCGAAGCGCTGGCCGGCTGCGACCGCCTGACGATTTCGCCGGACCTGCTGGAGAAGCTGGACGCCGACCACGGCGAGCTGCCGCGCAAGCTGGTGGCCGGTGCGGCCGACGGCGTGGCCGTGACCCCGATCGACGCGGCGAAGTTCGCGGCGGATCTGGCGGCCGATCCGATGGCGACCGAGAAGCTGGCAACCGGTATCGATGCATTTGCCAAGGATCTGGAAGCGCTGCGCGAGCGCATTCGTTCGGAACTGTGAGGATTTCGGCCAACGGCTGAGCCCCTCGTGGCGGGGGGCTTGGTCGCGAAGAGCGGGTCATGCGGTTGGCAGGGCGGGTAGGCCGTGCAGGGGACGCTGCAAGTACGTCCATGTAAGCTCGGTCGCCGCATCCATGCGGCTCACGCCCCTGCACGGCCTACCCACCCTGCCTTCGACAGTTTCCTGCGGCCGCCCGCCACGGATGAAAGAAAGAAGAGCAAAGCGGGTCGCGCGCTTCGCTTGCTCGGAGCGGAGCATGGCTCCGCTCTACAGAAGGCAGTGCACGATCAAACAAAAAGGACGCGGCGAAGGCCGCGTCCTTTTTCTTTTCTTTCAGTTCGTCAGTAACCCATGCTCTTGCCCACCGTCACCGGGAAACTGTCGGGGGTGGGGCGGTGTGGGTTGGCAGGACCGTTGGCGCCATGGATGGCGCCATCGAGCCCCCAGGGACGGGTTTACGGCGTGTCCTGCCAACCCACACCGCCCCGCCCAACCCGCAGAAACGCAGAGCCGCTTTGGCTTTGGCTTCTGCCGTAGATTCTGCCCGCCGCAGGCGGACCACCGCGCGTCAGCGCGGCGCCTCCACATCCAACCCGATCGGGCAGCTCACACCGGTGCCGCCGATGCCGCAGTAGCCGTTCGGGTTCTTCGCCAGGTACTGCTGGTGATAGTCCTCGGCGTAGTAGTACGCCGGCGCCGGGTACACGATCTCGGTGGTGATCGGGCCGTAGCCCGCCGCATCCAGCTGGGCCTGGTAGGCCTCGCGGCTGGCCAGAGCAGCGGCGTACTGTGCCTCGTCGGTGGCGTGGATCGCCGAACGGTACTGGGTGCCGGTGTCGTTGCCCTGGCGCATGCCCTGGGTCGGGTCGTGGCTTTCCCAGAACAATTGCAGTAGCCGCTCCAGGCTCACCACGGCCGGATCGAACACCACCTGCACCACTTCGGTGTGGCCGGTCAGGCCCGAGCAGACCTCTTCGTAGGTCGGGTTCGGGGTGATGCCACCGGCATAGCCCACGGAGGTGCTGTACACGCCCGGTTCGGTCCAGAACTTGCGCTCGGCGCCCCAGAAGCAGCCCAGCGCGAAGCGGATCTGCTGCAGGCCGGCGAAACGGTCTTTCAGCGGATGGCTGTTCACGAAGTGCTGGTTGCTGTGCAGCGGCAACGGCTGCTCGCGGCCCGGCAGTGCTTCTTCCGGGCGCGGCAGGCGCTGTTTGAAGGCGCCGATGCCGAGGATGCCCTGGCCAATTCCCAACATGATGCGCTCCTACGCCGGAAGGCCGGCTATGTCGTCTGCATCTGAAATGGGGGCGTCCGGCGCGTGGCCCAAGTCCAGCGCGGCCACGATGTCCTCGGCCTGCGGCCGCGCCGCATCGGGGATGCCCACCCGCAGCACGCCGAACAGCGGCAGCTCGCCCATGCCGCCCAGCAACGACTCCCCGAACACGAAGGCCGGGATGCCAGCATCCTCCAGCGCGTGCTTGACCAGGTGGGCGTCGAACAGATTGTCGGCCTTGTACACGATGTGCATGCGGCGGCTCCTCGGGGCAGAGCTCCAGCATACGCCTGCCCCATCCCGGTAGCGCCGGGCCATGCCCGGCGGATTACCGCTGCGCTCGCCGGGCATGGCCCGGCGCTACCGACCCGGACCGGGCAGCCCCGCCCCTTACGCGCTAAACTGTTGGTCTTTCTGCCTTTCTCTTCGCCGACTCATGTCCGAGCACACCCCCGCCAGCCCCGAGACCCCCGCCGACAGCCACGAAAAGCGCGATTTCATCCGCCAGATCGTGCGCGAGGACCTGGCCAGCGGAAAGCACCAGGCGATCAAGACCCGCTTCCCGCCAGAACCGAACGGCTACCTGCACATCGGCCATGCCAAGTCGATCTGCCTGAACTTCGGCATCGCCGGCGAGTTCAGCGGCGTCTGCAACCTGCGCTTCGACGACACCAACCCGGCCAAGGAAGATCCGGAATACGTGGCCGCGATCCAGGATGACGTGCGCTGGCTGGGCTTCGAGTGGAACGAGCTGCGCCACGCCTCGGACTATTTCCAGACCTACTACCTGGCCGCCGAGAAGCTGATCGAACAGGGCAAGGCCTATGTCTGCGACCTGTCGGCCGAGGAAGTGCGCGCCTACCGCGGCACCCTGACCGAGCCGGGCCGTCCGTCGCCATGGCGCGACCGCAGCGTCGAGGAAAACCTTGACCTGTTCCGCCGCATGCGTGCCGGTGAGTTCCCCGATGGCGCGCGCACCGTGCGCGCCAAGATCGACATGGCCAGCGGCAACATCAACCTGCGCGATCCGGCGCTGTACCGCATCAAGCACGTCGAACACCAGAACACCGGCAACGCGTGGCCGATCTACCCGATGTACGACTTCGCCCATGCACTGGGTGATTCGATCGAGGGCATCACCCACTCGCTGTGCACGCTGGAATTCGAAGACCACCGCCCGCTGTACGACTGGTGCGTGGACAACGTCGATTTCGCCCATGACGACGCGCTGACCCAGCCGCTGGTCGATGCCGGCCTGCCGCGCGAAGCGGCCAAGCCGCGCCAGATCGAGTTCTCGCGCCTGAACATCAATTACACGGTGATGAGCAAGCGCAAGCTGATGGCGCTGGTCACCGAACAGCTGGTGGACGGCTGGGAAGACCCGCGCATGCCGACCCTGCAGGGCCTGCGCCGCCGTGGCTATACCCCGGCGGCGATGCGCCTGTTCGCCGAGCGCGTGGGCATCAGCAAGCAGAATTCGCTGATCGACTTCAGCGTGCTGGAAGGCGCACTGCGCGAAGACCTGGACAGCGCCGCGCCGCGCCGCATGGCGGTGGTCGATCCGGTCAAGCTGGTGCTGACCAACCTGCCGGAAGGCCACGAAGAGCAGCTCACCTTCAGCAACCACCCGAAGGACGAGAGCTTCGGCAGCCGCGAAGTGCCGTTCGCACGCGAAGTGTGGATCGACCGCGAGGACTTCGCCGAAGTACCGCCGAAGGGCTGGAAGCGCCTGGTCCCGGGTGGCGAAGTGCGCCTGCGCGGCGCCGGCATCATCCGCTGCGACGAAGTGATCAAGGATGCCGACGGCACCATCACCGAGCTGCGCGGCTGGCTGGATCCGGAATCGCGTCCGGGCATGGAAGGCGCCAACCGCAAGGTCAAGGGCACCATCCACTGGGTCAGCGCTGTGCATGGTGTGCCGGCCGAGATCCGCCTGTACGACCGCCTGTTCTCGGTGCCGAACCCGGACGACGAGTCGGAAGGCAAGACCTACCGCGATTACCTCAACCCGGAATCGCGCCGCACTGTTACCGGCTATGTCGAGCCGGCCGCGGCCAGCGCTGCGCCGGAGCAGTCGTTCCAGTTCGAACGCACCGGCTACTTCGTGGCCGACCGCCGCGACCACACCGAAGCCAAGCCGGTGTTCAACCGCAGCGTGACCCTGCGCGACACCTGGTCGGCCTGAGGACCTGCGCGGGCGCCGGGAAGGCGCCCGCACGAATCCGACGATGATCACCGCCCTCTCCGTCCTGCTCTGGTTCATCTCGCAGCATCCGCTGCTGACGTTCTTTGCAGCGATGGTGCTGGCCGGGCTGGTCTCGTGGTGGCGGCGCTTTCCGGGCTACGCCATCGTGGTGTTCCCGCTGGCGATGCTCAACATGTTCCTCGGCCACTTCCTCAACGCCGCCTTCCTCAACGTGGTGGGCGAGCGTGGTGAAGCGGTGATCGTCAAGGCCGAGGAAACCAACTCCACGCTCAACGAGCAGTACATCTGGCGCTACGAAGCGGTGCTTCGCACCGCCGAGGGCCGCGACGTGGAGGTGGTGTTCCACACCAATACCGCTTCGCTGTGGCCGCTGGAAAACGCCATCCGCATCCCTGCACGCGACCAGCCGTTCGTAGTGAAGTACACGCCGGGCTTCCCGCGCAACTTCGTCATCCTCACCAACGAATCACCGCACGGCATCGCCCAGGCCCGGGCCAGCGCGCGCGAGCGCGTGGAGGTGGCGGCACGCAAGCTGCATTTCAGCCCGGGCAATGCCGATTTCCGCGCGGACTATCGCCGCGAGCTGGAAACCTGGCTGCGCGACCACGGCAACGATCCGCAGCAGCAGCCCGACGCGCAGCGATACCGCGCCGAACTCGAAGCGCTCGAGCGCTAGTTCCAGGCCCTGCCTGGATGTTCCCCCCCATCCACCCACAGGCCTGACATGACCACGACCTCTACCGCCCTCCTCCCGCTGCTGCAGCAGGTCCTGCAAGGCGCCGATATCGCCAGCCGCGCCAACGGTGGCGCGCTGCTGCTGGACAGCGGCCTGCGCCTGACCCCGCATGCGATGGCCGCGCAGGAGCGCGACAACGGCGGCTGGCAGACCTCCACCGTCATCGAGAGCCAGCATCCGGTGCTGTTCGCCGATGGCCTGTTCGAGTACCAGCACGCCAACGGTGCCGATGAGCAGGCATCGCTGCTGTCTGGTTTCCAGACCTGGGTGCGGGTGGACCTGGCCACGCTGCAGACCGCGATCGGCGCCGAAGACGCGCAGGGCCTGCCGATGATGGGCCTGACCTATCCGGCCGGCGATGACGGCGAGGAACACCAGCGCACCGTAGTGCTGGGGCCGCTGGCGCACTACCGCGCGCAGGAGGTGGATGCATCCACCTGCAGCGAGGACGACCACGGCTCCTGCCCATGCTGCCTGTTCACCCGCAGCATGGAGGCCTTCGATGAGCTGCTGAAAGCCCGCCAATTCCTCGCCATCCGCCTGTTCGCCTCGCGCGATGCCGACGGCCTGTGCGAGGCCGATTGCCGGGTCAACGGCCACGACTTTACCGCCGCCCTGCCCCTGCTGCGCGCCTACGCCGCCAGCTGGCCGCAGGCCGGGCTGGAGTTCCGCAAGCAGTACGTGGTGATCCGCACCGGTTCGCCGGGCTGACCCGCCGCCACACCCGATACAGGCCGGTGCAGCTACACTGCGCGCCGGTTTCCAAAGCAACCGCACCTTCTTCCATTCCCTAAGAGGCACCCCCGCGATGCTGTACGCGCAAGTCCACCTGACCCTTCCCGCCTGGATTCACGACCAGATCGACCTGGATCGTCGATATCCGGGCGATGAGGCCAAGGTCGCGCTGGCGATCGAGCTGTCGCGGTTGAACGTCGAGCACGCCAGTGGCGGCCCGTTCGGCGCGGTGGTGTTCGGCCCTGAAGACAAGGTCATCGCCGCCGGCGTGAACCGGGTCATGCCGCACTCGACCTCGCTGGCGCATGCCGAGAACATGGCCTACATGCTGGCCCAGCAGCGCCTGCAGACGCCGCGTCTGAACGCGGTACTGTCACCGGTCACCCTGGCCACCAGTTCGCAGCCGTGCTGCCAGTGCTACGGCGCCACCGTGTGGGCCGGCATCGACCGCCTGCTGATCGGTGCCAACTCGGCCGACGTCGAAGAGCTGACCCCGTTCGATGAAGGCCCGCTGCCGGCCGACTGGGTGGGTGAACTCAACAAGCGCGGCATCGAAGTGGTGCAGGGCCTGAACCGCGACGCCGCACGCAGTGTGCTGCGTGCCTATGGGGAAAGCGATGGCGCCCGTTACTGAAACCGGCATCGGCCTGCTGTGCCTGTGCCGGCAGGGCTTCGAGCCCGAGCTGGCCGGCGAGCTGCAGTTCCGCGCCGGTGAAGCCGGTTTCGCCGGCTATGCGCGCACCCAGCGCAATGACGGCTACGTGTTGTTCATGTGCGACGAAGCCGCCGCGCTGGCACCACGGCTGCGCTGGCGCGAACTGATCTTCGCGCGGCAGAAGCTGGTGGTGCTGGCCGAGCTGCCGCAGCTGGACCCGGCTGACCGCATCACCCCGATGCTGGAGGTGCTGGCCGATGCGCCGCGCTTCGGCGACCTGTGGGTGGAGCATCCCGATTCGGACGCCGGCAAGCCACTGTCCGGGCTGGCCCGTGCCTTCGGCAATGCGCTGCGCCCGGCGCTGCGCAAGGCCGGCAAGCTCACTGACAAGCCAAACAATCGCCTGCCGCGCCTGCACGTGGTGTTTGTCGACGGCACCCACGCCTTCGTCTGCGTGGCCGACCCGGCCGACAGCGCACCGTGGGCACTGGGCATCCCGCGCCTGAAGCTGCTGCCGGAAGCGCCGTCGCGTTCGGCGCTGAAGCTGGACGAAGCGCTGCTGACCCTGCTGACCCCGGAAGAACGCGAGGCACTGGCCAAGCCCGGCATGCGCGCGGCTGACCTGGGCGCCGCACCGGGCGGCTGGACCTGGGTGCTGACCCGCCAGCACATGCACGTGCTGAGCATCGACAACGGCCCGCTGCGCCAGCACGTGCTGGACACCGGCCTGGTCGAGCACCTGCGCGCCGACGGCTTCCACTGGCACCCGGAACAGCCGCTGGACTGGATGGTCTGCGACATGGTCGAGCAGCCGCGGCGCGTGGCCGAACGCATGGCCACCTGGTTCCGCGAAGGCTGGTGCAGGCACGCGATCTTCAACCTGAAGCTGCCGATGAAGAAGCGCTGGGACGAAACCCGCTTGTGCCTGGACCTGTTCCAGGAGCAGGCCGGCAAGCCGCTGGTGGTACGTGCCAAGCAGCTGTATCACGACCGTGAAGAGATCACGGTGCTGGCCTCGCCGCTGCGCTGAGGCCATCGCGCCCGCCGGGCATGGCCCGGCGCTACCGAGGAAGGGAACCATGCGATACCACCCGCTCGCCTTGCTGATCACCGTACTGGCAGCCGCACCGGCCATTGCACAGCAGTTGCCACCCATGCCGGCGCAGAGCCAGCCGTTGGGCCCGACCGGCGGCGCGATCCGCCAGCAGCCGCTGGATGCCGGCCGGGTCAGCGGCAGCGTCGAGATTGCACGGCCGGCCGGCGAGGCACAGGTGACCGTGCGTTCGCTGGAACCGAGCAGCGTGGTCGGCCAGTACCGCATCCACTTCGCTGCGCTGGATGTGAACGGTGATGGCTTCATCAGCCGCGAGGAAGCGCAGGCGAATCCGGCGTTGGCCGATGAATTCAATGCGCTGGACGTGAAGCGCCGCGGCAAGCTGGATCGTGCCGACCTGGCCGGTTGGCTGGTTGATTGAAAAAGGGGACGGAGGGGATTAAGTCGTATGTGCACATACGACTTAATCCCCTCCGTCCCCTTTTTGCATCAGACCCCGGCGGCGCGCTTCCAGAATGCCTGCACCAGCGGCGGCCACTTGCCGACGCAGCCCAGCGCGCGGCCGCGGGCCAGGGTCAGATGCATCTCGTCGTTGGAGAACAGGCGGTTGATCGCATCGAAGCTGTAAGCGGCGATGTGGTTGTCGCTGCGCCGTTCGCGTGCCCAGCGCTGCAGGCGCTGCGGCGACAGCCGCGGCTGGCCGCGGCGTTCGGCCGACGGCGCCAGCCACTGCTGCAGGGCGGCGACATCGCGCAGCCCCAGGTTCACGCCCTGCCCGGCCAGTGGATGCACTACGTGCGCGGCATCGCCCAACGCCAGCACGCGGCCGGCCACGTAGTGACGGGCCAGCTGCCGACGCAGCGGGAACGCCGCACGCGGTGATGCCAGCCGCAGTTCGCCCAGGCGCGCGGCGAACGCACGCGTCAGTTCGCGGTTGAAGGCGTCCTCGTCCAAGGCCAGCACGCGAGCCGCTTCATCCTCGGGCAGGGTCCAGACGATCGAACTGCGGCGCTCGGCCACCGGCAGCAGCGCCAGCGGCCCGGTCGGCAGGAAGCGTTGCCATGCGGTGGCCTGGTTGGGAAGATCGCTGTCCACATAGGCCACCACGCCACGCTGGTGGTAGTCATGCTTCTCAACCTCGATCCCGGCCAGCTGGCGCAGGGTCGACTCGGCGCCATCGGCCGCCACTGCCAGCGCCGCTTCCAGGCGACGACCGTCGTCCAGGCGCAGGCGAACACCGTCATCATCCTGTTCCAGCGCTTCCACCCGTGCCGGGCAGTGCAGCTGCACGCCCGCCGCTGGCAGTGCCGCCCACAGGCGATCCTGCAACAAGCCATTCTCGACGATGTAGCCCAGCTCGCGACGACCGAAGCGGTCGGCGTCGAACAGCAGATCCTCGCCACCGGCCGCATCCCACACCTGCATGCGCCGGTAAGGGCAGGCGCGGGCCTGCGCGATCGCCGGCCACACGCCCAGGCGGTTCAACAGTTGTACGTTATCAGCGGCGAAGGCGAACACGCGCAGGTCCGGCTGTGCGGCCTGCCACGGTGCTGGTTCGCGGCCTTCCACCAGCGCAACCGACAGGCCGGCATCGGCCAGCGCCAGCGCACACGCGGCACCGACGACGCCACCACCAACGATGGCTACATCAAGACGCGTGCGCCGGCTCATGCGGCTTCTCCGCGGCACAGGCGCGGCACTTCACCACGGAAGCCCATCGCGCCACCGACCAGCATCGACTGCACCGACGCGCGTTGTGCGGCGACCAGGCCAAGGCTGCGCAGCGGCCGCATCAGCGGCGCCGGGTTGCTGGTCAGGCGCGCCAGGCCACCGGAGAACGCCACCGTCTGCCGGCGATCTTCCTCGCGGCGCGCGACATAGGCCTGCAGCAATGCATCACTGCCGGCATCCTCATGCGCATCCTCCAGCAGTTCGGCCAGGGTCAGCGCATCGCGCAGGCCCAGGTTGAAGCCCTGCGCGCCCAGCGGATGGATGGTCTGCGCGGCATTGCCGAGCAGCACCGTGCGCTCACCGGCCAGCGCGCGCGCCAGCACCTGGATGAGCGGGTAGGCACTACGCGGGCCGGATTCAAGCAGGCGGCCGGCACGCCAGCCGATCGCGCTCTGCAGGCGTTGCAGCCAGGCCGCATCGTCCAACGCCATCACCGCATCGGCCTGGTCGCGCGCGACACCGTGCACGGTGCCGAAGTGGCGATCGCCACGCGGCAGCAGGGCAGTCGGGCCGGTATCGGTGAAGCGCTCCCAGGCGGTGCCATCCGGCGCGCGCTGGCTGCGCACGCGGGCCACGAACAGGGTCTGCTGGAAATCGTGGCGGTCAGCCTCGATGCCCAGCGCGCCACGCACGCCGCTGCTGGTGCCATCGGCACCGACCACCAGCCGTGCCAGCAGCACGCGTTCGCCGGCCTCATCGGCCACCCGCACCTGGCGGTAGTCATCGACCACCTCGCCCAGCCCCAGGAACCGCATCGGCCGGTAGCGACGCAGTCGTGGCAGCTCCTGCAGACGCGATTCCAGCGCCTGGCCGAAATCACGCGCGACCACCACCTGGCCGAACCACGGCCGGTCGTAATCGGCCGCTTCGAGCTGCACACGGCCGAAATCGCCGGCACGACTGACATGGATGCGCCGGATCGGGCCCGGTACCATCGCCAGCTTCTGCATCACCCCCAGCGCGGTCAGCGCATTGACGGTGGCAGCGGCGAAACTGAGATTGCGCTGGTCGAACACCGCCGGCAGCTCTCCGGCCGGACTGGCCTCGAGCAGGCCCACGTCGCGGCCCAGGCGGTCCAGGGCAATGGCCAGGCTGGCACCGACCAGGCCACCACCGACGATCAGCACGTCATGTCGTTCACTCATGGGCTCATGATACGCGCTCGCCCCCACTGCAAGCCCAATGCATCCCACCTGCGCCAACCCGCGCGGCGGGCTAGAATGAAACCTGAATCCGCTCCGGGCCCGCCGCCATGTCCGACACCGCCAACCGCGCCTTCGTCCTGTCAGTACTCGTACTGCTGCTGGCGGCGACCCGCGTCAACCACTTCGCGGCGATCCCCGATGCCTCCTGGGCCGTGTTCTTCATCGGCGGCTTCTACCTGGCGCGCTGGACGCGCTGGGCGTTCCCGCTGCTGATGGTGTTCGCGGTGCTGGTGGACTGGATCGTGATCCGCAGCAGTGGCCTGGATTTCTGGCAGCACTACTGCGTGTCGCCGGGCTACTGGCTGCTGCTGCCGGCGTACTTCTCGCTGTGGGCTGGCGGCATGCTGCTGGGCCGCAACTACCAGAGCGCGCGCTGGTCGGTGCTGGCCAAGGGCGCGCTGCTGCTGGTTGCCTCGGTGGCGGTCTGCCATCTGCTGGCACAGGGCGGCTTCTACTGGAGCAGCCGCAACGTGGCCGAGCCGACCCTGGCCGGCTGGGCACAGAACTACGCGCAGTGGTTCGGGCCGTACCTGCGCACCACGGCGATCTACGTGGCGCTGGCCGCCGCCCTGCAGCTGGCCGTGGAGCAGGTGCTGAAGCTGCAGCAGGCCCGCCGCGACATCCGCCACTGAGCCGCACCATGGGTCATCGCCTCTCGCGCATCTACACCCGCACCGGCGACGACGGCAGCACCGGCCTCGGTGACGGCCAGCGCGTGGCCAAGGATGACGCCCGGGTCGCCTCCTACGGCACCGTCGACGAGGCCAATGCCGCACTCGGCCTGCTGCTGGCGGCCCCGTTGCCCGAGGACGTGCGCGCGCTGGTCGTGCATCTGCAGCACCAGCTGTTCGACCTCGGCGCCGAGCTGTGCATCCCCGGCCACGCCGCGATCCACGCCGCCGATGTCTCCGCGCTGGAGCAGCAGCTGGACCACTACAACGCAGGCCTGCCAATGCTGAAGGAGTTCATCCTGCCGGCCGGCGGCGAGGCCGCTGCACGCTGCCATCTGGCGCGCACCATCGTCCGCCGCGCCGAGCGCGAGACGGTCACCCTGGCCCGCCACGAGGCTGTGCGCAGCGAGGCGCTGCAGTACCTCAACCGGTTGTCGGACCTGCTGTTCGTGCTGGCCCGGGTGCTGGCCCGTGCCGATGGCCACGGCGAAGCGCTGTGGCAGCCACAGCAGCGCCAGCGCTGAGTCGGCACGATGCTGGTCTACTCCCATCCGTCCTGCCTGCTGCATGACCCCGGCCCCGGCCATCCGGAGTGCCCGCAGCGCCTGCAGTACGTACTCGACGCACTGCACGCCGCCTTCCCTGATCAGCTGGACTGGCGCGAGGCGCCGCCGGCCAAGTTCGGCGAACTGACCCGGGTCCACGACAGCGCCCTGCTCGACTTCGTGCTGCAGCCGCAGACCGCGCCGCTGCGCCAGCTGGACATGGACACCTGGACCTCGCCCGGCTCGGCCAGCGCCGCCGTGCACGCCGCCGGTGCCGGCGTGGCCGCGGTCGATGCGGTGATGCTGGGCGAGGACCCGCTGGCCTTCTGCGCGGTACGCCCACCGGGCCACCACGCCACCAGCAGCACGGCGATGGGCTTCTGCCTGCTGAACAACATCGCCATCGCTGCCGCCTATGCCCGCGACCGCCACGGACTGGAGCGTATCGCGGTGGTCGACTTCGACGTCCACCACGGCAATGGCACCCAGGACATCTTCCAGCACGACGCCCGGGTCTCGTACTACAGCACCCATCAGGCCGGGCTGTTTCCCAATTCCGGCCTGCGTCGTGATCGCGGTGCCGGCAACCTCATGAACATCCTGCTGCCCCCCGGCAGTGGCGGTTTCCGCTTCCGCAATGTCTGGGCCGACGAGATGCTGCCGGCCATCGACGACTTCCGTCCGCAACTCCTGCTGATCTCCGCCGGCTTCGACGCCCACCTGCGCGACCCGCAGGCCGATCTGATGCTGGAGACCGACGATTTCGCCTGGATCACCCGTGAACTGCACGCGCTGGCACGCCGCCATGCGGCCGGCCGGGTGGTCTCGATGCTGGAGGGCGGCTACGACCTGCAGGCCCTGGCCGAGTGCAGCGTGGCCCATGTCCAGGCCCTGATGTCAGCGGCCACCGGTGACGGCGCCGGATGAACCCGAACCGGCAGGATCGACCCCCCTTCATTGCCCCTATGCAAGGGATGGGGCAAGCTACCGTCCGTTTTCGCCCGAATCCGAACCGCGTGCGCCGAGCCCTCCGCCTGCTTCCCCTGCCTCTGAGCATCGCCATCTGCCTGCCGGCAATGGCCGATGAAAAGCCGCTCAACTGGGGCCTGTGCCCGGCCACCGACGTCATTCCCGCGTTCACCGACGCCCCGACCCCGGTCCCCGGCCAGGACAAGGCCACTGCCGCCGCCGCGCGCGAACAGCAGCCGACCGACATCGAAGGCGACCAGCTGCTGGGCACCACCACCGTGCCGCAGTACGAGGGCAACGTGGCGCTGCGCCGGGGTGACCAGTTCGTCGGTACCGACAAGCTCAGCTTTGATACCGAGACCGGCAACTACATCGCCGACGGCAATGTCCGCTACCAGGACGGGTCGATCCGGATGGTCGCCAAGCGCGCCGAGGGCAACCAGGAAAGCGACACCCACAAGATCACCGACATCCAGTACCAGCTGGTGTCGCGCCGGGGCAACGGCGATGCCGAGTCAGTCGACCTGCAGGGCGCGGTCGGCCAGATGCACCGCTCCACCTACACCACCTGCGACCCGTCGCAGCCGGTGTGGAAGCTGTCGGCGCCCCAGATCGAAGTGGACAACGACGAAGGCTTCGGCACGGCCCGCAACGCCGTGCTGCGCATCGGCAAGGTGCCGGTGCTGTGGGCGCCCTACTTCAAGTTCCCGATCGATGACCGCCGCAAGACCGGCCTGCTGTTCCCGCAGCTGGGCATGTCCGGGCGCAATGGCTTCGATTATGCGCAGCCGATCTATTTCAACCTGGCGCCGAACTACGACGATACCCTGACCCCGCGCTACATGAGCCGGCGCGGCCTGCTGCTCGACAACGAGTTCCGCTATCTCTACAACGGCGGCCGCGGCGAGGTGCTGACCTCCTTCATGCCCAACGACAAGCTGCGCGATCGTGATCGCGGCCGGGTGATGTTCACCGGTTATCACAACGTGGACAGCCACTGGCAGGCCCGCGCCAACCTGGCCTGGGTCAGCGACGAACGTTATGTCGAGGACTTCGCCAACCGCCTGGTGGGGGTGACCGCCTCCAACCTGCAGAGCACGGTCGGCCTGTACGGTACCGGCCAGAACTGGACGGCGGGCATCATGGCCGACCGTTGGCAGCTGACCGACTACACCCTCAACGAGAGCGCTCTGGCCTACAACCGGCAGCCGCGCCTGTACTTCACCTGGGACAAGCCGGTCCTGCCGTGGCTGGAAACCGGCATCTACACCGAAGCGGTGCGCTTCACCCACGACGACATCAACCTCAAGTACGGTGCCGAGGCTGGCCCTGACCTGCAGTACACCCGCACGGGTCAGGTGCAGCGCATGTACGGTGGTTCGCGCCTGGACGTGAAGCCCTACGTGTCGTTCCCGATCAGTGGCGCGGCCTGGTATGTCACCCCGACCCTGGCCTACCGCTATACCGGTTACGAGCTGGATCGCGGCCTGGCAGACCAGGTGCGCGCCAACGTCCTGCGCTCGCAGGGCGTCGACCCGAACACCGCCACGCCCGAGCAGCTGCGTGGCAACACTTCGCCCAGCCGCAGCCTGCCGATCGGCAGCATCGACGCCGGCCTGTTCTTCGATCGCGAGACCCGCATCGGCGGCAAGTCGTTCCTGCAGACCCTGGAGCCGCGCCTGTTCTACCTGCGCACGCCCTATCGCAACCAGGACGATCTGCCGATCTTCGATACGCGTGACTTCACCTTCAGCTGGGGCCAGCTGTTCCGCGACTCGCGCTATACCGGCGCCGACCGCCAGAACGATGCCAACCAGTTGACCCTGGCGCTGGGAACCCGCTTCATCGACCAGACCACCGGCAAGGAACGGTTCTCGGCCGCGATCGGCCAGATCCAGTACTTCGACGAGTCGCGGGTCAGCACCACCCCGGGCGGCGCGCCTGTGGAGAAGGGCAAGTCGGCCTGGATCGCCGACGGCAACTACATGATCAACGACCGCTGGACACTGGGCGCCACCTACCAGTGGGACCCGAAGTACAAGCGCGAGGATCTGGCCAGCGTCCGTGCCCGCTACCTGATGCCGAACGACGGCGTGGTCAACCTGAGCTACCGCTACCGCTACCGCATCAATGCCGGTGCGGCCCCGGGCGCCAACAAGCATGACCGGACCCTGCTGGAGCAGGCCGACCTGTCCTTCCTGTACCCGCTGAATGCGCGCTGGAGCCTGGTTGGCCGCTATTACTACTCGCTGCAGGACAAGGAGCCGCTGGAAATCATCGCCGGCGTGCAGTGGGACAGCTGCTGTCTGGCCGTGCGTGCGGTCGCCCGCCGCTACGTCCGCAACCGCGAAGGTGAGATGAACAACGCCTTCCAGCTCGAGTTCGTACTCAAGGGCTTGAGCTCCATCGGCCAGGACACGGACCGCACTCTGCGCCGTGCTATCCTCGGCTACAACCGCGACGACCTCTATCTTGTGCCGCCCAGCAACACCGGAGCGGCCCGCGATGACTACGATCCGAATCTGATCCCATGACCAAGCGCTTCCCCGTTCTTCTCGCCTCGCTGCTGGCGGTGTCCAGCGTGTCCGCCCCCCTGCAGGTGCTTGCCCAGGAGGCGCAGCCGCTTGACCGCATCGCCGCCGTCGTCGATGAGGACGTGATCCTGCAGAGCGAGCTCCAGCGTGCGATCGCCAATATCAAGGCGCAGTACGTCGGCCGTGAAAACCAGCTGCCACCGGAAGACGTGCTTAGCCGGCAGGTGCTTGAGCGCCTGGTGCTGGTCAAGCTGCAGGTGGCCCGTGCCCAGGGCAGCGGCATCCGGGTCGGCGACCAGGAGCTGAACCAGGCGATGAATGCCATCGCCCAGCAGAATGGTTCGACGCTGGACGCCCTGCGCCAGCGCCTGGCCCATGACGGCATCGATTTCAACGATTTCCGCGCTTCGGTGCGTGATGAGATCACCGTGCAGCGCCTGCGCCAGAGCTTCGCGCAGAGCCGCATCAGCGTCAGCGAGGGCGAAGTCGATGCCGCCCTGAAGCAGCAGGCCACGGTTGGCAACCAGTACCACCTGGCACACATCCTGATCGCCGTGCCCGATGGTGCCAACGCCGACCAGATCGCTACCGGCCAGAAGAAGGCCGATGGCGTGAAGGCGCTGCTGGACAAGGGCGAGCTGGACTTCAATGCCGCTGCCGTCCGCTATTCGGACAGCCCGAACGCGCTGGAAGGCGGCGACCTGGGCTGGCGCAGCCTGGATGAAATCCCTCAGGCTTTCGCGCAGATGATGGAAAAGATGAAGGCCGGTGAAGTGGTCGGCCCGATCCGTGGCCCCAGCGGCTTCCAGCTGCTGAAACTGGTGGAAGTACGTGATGCCAGTGCCGCAGCCGGCGCGAACACCGTCACCGAGTATCACGGCCGCCACATCCTGGTACGGGTGGACGACCACCAGACCGACGCCGCCGCCAAGGCCAAGATCGATACCCTGCGCGCTCGTATCGCCGGCGGTGCCGACTTCCAGACCGTGGCCAAGGAGTCCTCCGAGGACAGCAACAGCAAGGGCCAGGGCGGCGATCTCGGCTGGTTCCCGGCTGACGCATTCGGCCCGGCCTTTGGCCAGCAGGTCGCCGGCATCCAGGACGGTGGCGTCAGCCAGCCGTTCCGCACCGATGCCGGTTGGCACATCCTGCAGCGCGTGGCCACCCGCCAGACCGACGTGACCAACGACAACCAGCGTGCCCAGGTCCGCGAAACCATCGGCCGCCGCAAGCTGGAAGACGAGTACAACCGCTTCCTGCAGGAACTGCGTGGCGAAGCCTACGTCAGCTTCCGCAGCGGTGACCGCGCGGAAAACACCGCGACCCCGCCGCAGTCCTGACCGATGCGCCCCGAGCTCGCTCTGGTACCGGGCGAGCCCGCCGGGATCGGCCCGGAGCTGTGCGTCCGCCTTGTCCAGCAGCCGCGTGAAGATTGCCGGCTGCTGGCCTTCGCCGACCCGGACACCCTGCGCGCGGCCGCGGCCGCGCTGAACCTGCCACTGCAGCTGCTGCCCGAGGACGCCGAAGCGCGTGTCCCTGGTGACCTGCGCGTGCGTGCCGTCCCCAACGCCGTACCCAGCCATTTCGGCCACGCCGATCCGGCCAATGCCGGCGCGGTCATCGGCGCCCTGCTCTGTGCCGGCCAGGCCTGTCTGTCCGGCGAACTGCACGGGGTGGTCACCGGCCCGGTGCACAAGGCGGTCATCAACGAGGGCGGCATCGCCTACAGCGGCACCACCGAACTGCTGGCCGACCAGGCCGGGGTAAAGGTGGTGATGATGCTGGCCAACCACATCGTGCGCGTGGCGTTGGCCACCACCCACCTGCCGCTGCGCGACGTCGCCGATGCGATCACCGCTCCCGGCCTGGAGCACACCCTGCGTACCGTGCATGCCGCGCTGCGCCGCGAGTTCGGCCTGGCTGCGCCTCGCATCGCCGTGCTCGGCCTGAACCCGCATGCCGGCGAAGACGGCCATCTGGGCCGCGAGGAGCTGGACCTGGTCATCCCCCTGCTGCAGCGCCTGCGCGCAGAGGGCATGGATCTGGTCGGGCCGCTTCCGGCCGACACCGCCTTCCTGCCCGCCAAGCTGGCCGGCTTCGACACCGTGCTGGCGATGTACCACGACCAGGGCCTGCCGGTGCTGAAGTACTCAGGCTTCGAGCAGGCGGTGAACCTGACCCTGGGCCTGCCCTATCCGCGCGTGGCCGTGGACCATGGCACCGCGCTGGATCTTGCCGGCCGCGGCATCGCCGATCCCTCCAGCCTGCAGGCGGCAACGACGCTGTGTGCGCAGCTTGCGCGGCAACGTACACTGAGCGCATGAATTCCCCGCATTCCCCCTCCGGCCCGGTGTTCACCGCACCGGCCAAGAAGCAGCTTGGCCAGCATTTCCTGGCCGACCGCCACTACATCGACAAGATCGTGATGGCAGTCAACCCGAAAGACGGTGACCGCCTGGTCGAGATCGGCCCGGGCCAGGGTGCGATCACCCTGCCGCTGCTGCGCGTGCACCCGAAGTTGACGGTGATCGAGTTCGACCGCGACCTGATCGCGCCGCTGACCGCGGCCGCCGAACCGTTGGGCGAGCTGACCATCGTCCACCGCGATGTGCTGCGCGTGGACTTCACCGAACTGGCCGACGGCCAGCCGATCCGCCTGGTCGGCAACCTGCCCTACAACATCTCCTCGCCCATCCTGTTCCATGCGCTGGAACATGCCGCGGTGATCCGCGACATGCACTTCATGCTGCAGAAGGAAGTGGTCGACCGCATGGCCGCCGGCCCCGGCAGCAAGGTGTTCGGCCGTCTCAGCGTGATGCTGCAGGCGTACTGCGAGGTGACCTCGCTGTTCGTGGTGCCGCCGGGCGCGTTCCGGCCGCCGCCGAAGGTCGATTCGGCCGTGGTGCGACTGGTACCGCGCGACCCGGCCACGATCAACATCCGCGATCACAAGCGCTTTGCCGAAGTGGTCAAGGCCGCTTTCGGCCAGCGCCGCAAGACGCTGCGCAATGCCCTGAACAACGTGGTGTCCGCCGAGCAGTTCGCTGCCGCCGGCGTGCGTCCCGATGCCCGTGCCGAACAGCTGGACGTGGCCGAATTCATCGCTTTGGCCAATGCCTCCTGATTACACTGCCGGTATGGAAGACGCTGACGTTTATGCCATCTCCGTCGAAGTCGCCCCGCGCTTCCTCGACGATCAATCCGCGCCGGAAGACGGCCGATATGCGTTCGCCTATACGATCCGCATCCACAACCAGGGGCAGGTCGCCGCGCGCCTGATCGCACGCCATTGGCGCATCACCGATGCCAACGGCCGTGTCGAGCACGTCGATGGCGATGGCGTGATCGGCGAGCAGCCACGCCTGCGCCCCGGTGAAGACTTCCGTTACACCTCCGGTGTCATGCTGGGGACCGATCACGGGACCATGCAGGGGCACTACGACATGGTTGCCGACGATGGCACCGAATTCGCTGCGGCGGTCGCACCTTTCGTGCTGGCCATCCCGCGCACCCTGCACTGACACGGAGGCCGAACGATGAGTGTGTGGGCGATCGGCGACCTGCAGGGCTGCTATGACGTCACCCAGCGATTGCTGGAGAAGATCCGCTTCGACCCCGCGCAGGACACCCTGTGGTTCTGTGGCGACCTGGTCAACCGCGGCGGCCAGTCGCTGGAAACGCTGCGGCTGGTGCACTCGCTGCGCGAGCACAGCGTGGTGGTGCTGGGCAACCACGACCTTTCGCTGCTGGCCGTGGGTGCGCGCACCGAAGAGGAACAGCGCAAGGTCAATCCGGACCTGCTGCGCATCGTGCAGGCCGAGGATCGCGACGAACTGCTGGACTGGCTGCGCCTGCAGAAGCTGGTGCATGTGGACCGCGAGCTGGGCTGGATGATGGTGCACGCCGGCCTGGCGCCGAAGTGGACCACGCAGATGGCCGAGCGGCATGCCGCTGAAGTCGAAGTGCAGCTGCACGGCGCCGGCTACCGCAAGCTGTTCCGCAACATGTACGGCGACAAGCCGAGCTGGGCACCGAACCTGTCCGGCTACGACCGTTCGCGCGCGATCATCAACGTGCTCACCCGCATGCGCTACTGCACCCCGCGTGGGCGCATCGGCATCGAGGACAAGGGCACGCCGGGCACGCAGGAACAGGGGCTGTACCCCTGGTTCGAAGTGCCGGGCCGGGTCGAGCGTGACCTCAAGGTGGTCTGCGGCCACTGGTCGGCGCTGGGCCTGACCATCACCCAGGGCGTGCACGCCATCGACACCGGCGCGGTCTGGGGCGGCAAGCTCACCGCGATCCAGCTCGATACCGAAGAACTGCGCGTGGTGCAGGTGCCAGGCCGCGATGTACCGGCACCCGTGCCCAACGCCCGCCCGCCAGCGCGCCCGGCGCACGAGCGCCCGGCTGCACCGGCGCAGGGCAAGGAACAGGGCGGAGGCAATGCTCCGGCCGCCAACCCGGGCAACCGCGGCCCGCGTCGTCGCCGCCGTCGTGGTGGCGCTGGCGGCAACGGTGGTGGTGGCAACAACAACGGCGCACCACCGCAGGCATGACACGACAGGGCTGGGCACCATGGACGGTGCTGCTGCTGACGCTGGCTCTGGCCAGCGGCTGCCAGCCCGGCTCGCCGCCTGCTCCAACGGCTGCGGACAGCGCTGAACGCGCACCGACGCAAGCGCAGGCCGCCTCACCGCCGCTGGTGGCTGCGGCACGCGCGCAGATCGGCGTCACCACCCGCTACGACCCCGCTTACCAGGTGCTGGCCTATCCCGGCGGCGACGTGCCACTGGATCGCGGCGTATGCACTGACGTGGTGGTGCGCGCTCTGCGCAGCCAGGGCCTGGACCTGCAGGCCCGCGTGCACGAAGACATGCGCGGCAACTTCAGCGCCTACCCGTCGATCTGGGGCCTGTCACGGCCGGACCGCAACATCGATCATCGTCGCGTCCCGAACCTGATGCGCTGGTTCGAGCGACAGCGCTGGCAGCAGCCGATCAGCACCGCCGCCGCCGACTACGCAGCCGGCGACATCGTCGCCTGGAAGCTCAACGGCAACGGCCTGCTGCATGTGGGCATCGTCTCCGACCGGCGCTTGGCCGATGGCACGCCGCTGGTGCTGCACAACATCGCGCGCGGCACGCGGGAAGAGAACCTGTTGTTCCAGCACACGATCATCGGGCATTACCGGATGCCGTAGGCAATCCTGTAGAGCCGAGCCATGCTCGGCTACGGGAGGTGTCCGCGGAAAGCAGCCGAGCATGGCTCGGCTCTACAGATGCGCGGCGGTCAGCGGCGCACGTAGTGCACGAAGCGGAACGCGTAGGCGTGGCGTTCATCGGCCGGGTGCGGCTCGCTGCTCACTTCCTGCCAGTCATCCGCGTCCACCTCGGGGAAATGCGTGTCGGCGGGGACTTCTGCATCGACCCAGGTCAGGTACAGGTCACTGGCCTGGTCCAGCAGTTGGTGGAAGATCTCGCCGCCGCCGATGATGCACAGTTCGCTGGCGCCCTCGCCTTCGGCAATCGCCTTCGCCTCGTCCAGCGACGCCACTGCACGCATGCCCTCGAACGGCACCTGGCCGCTGCGGGTCAGCACCAGGTTGGTCCGCCCCGGCAGCACGCGGCCGATCGACTCGGCGGTCTTGCGCCCCATCAGGATCGGCTTGCCCAGGGTGAGCGCCTTGAAATGCTTGAAATCATCCGGCAGGTGCCAGGGCATGGCATTGCCCTGGCCGATGCCACGATTGCGGTCCAGCGCCACGATCATCGACAGCTTCACTGCTACCACCTCCTCAGCTGGCATCTATCTGCAGGCGTTCGCAGGCAGCGTTCGCGGCACTGGCGGCCTGCAATGCCGCAGCCAGCGCAGGGCTGGACGTGGTCTGCTCATCCAGGCCAGCGAGGATCTTCTGCTTCTGCGCCTCTTCGATCTCCTTCAGGCCCGGTCCCGACAGGATCTCTGCCGACAGCGCAGCGATATCGTCACTGGCGCCGCGCGCCAGGAACGCCTTCAGCTGGTCGTTGGAATAGACGGTGGCCAGCCCCTGTTCAAGCTCACGCTGATACGCCGGGTTCTCGACGCCCGCCTTCAAGTGCTCGGTCATCGCCGTGTACATGCCGGTCACCGCCTCACGCATCTGTGCCCGGCAGCCTTCCGGCACATCCTGGGGCATCATCGTGCTGCCGTTGAATGCCCCGGCGAACGCCTGCACTTCCTCGCGCATGTGCTTGTGCACGATCTGCTCATTGACCTGCCTGGCCAGCGACAGCGTATCCGACGGTGCGGCCTGGGCCATGCCCGGAGGCAGCGCGGCACACAGCGCCAACAGGCAGCGGGAAAGCATGCGCGCGCTCATACCGCCACCGGCGCCTTGATCGCCGGATGCGGATCGTAGCCGTCGATGCGGATGTCGTCGAACTGGAAGCCGAACAGGTCGGTCACCTCTGGGTTCAACCACAGCTTCGGCAGCGCGCGCGGCTCACGCGACAGCTGCTCGTGGGCCTGCTCGAAGTGGTTCGAATACAGGTGCGCATCGCCCAGCGTGTGCACGAAATCACCCACGCCCAGGCCGGTGGCCTGCGCCACCATGTGGGTCAGCAGCGCGTAGCTGGCGATGTTGAACGGCACACCGAGGAAAATGTCGCCGCTGCGCTGGTACAGCTGGCAGCTGAGCTTGCCGTCCACCACGTAGAACTGGAACAGGTTGTGGCACGGCATCAGCGCCATCTGCGAGAGCTCGCCCACGTTCCAGGCGCTGACCACCAGCCGCCGCGAATCGGGGTTGCGCTTGATCTCGTCCACCAGCCACTGCATCTGGTCGATCTCACCGCCATCGGCAGTGGCCCAGCTGCGCCACTGCTTGCCGTAGACCGGGCCGAGGTCGCCGTTGTCGTCGGCCCACTCGTCCCAGATCCGCACCTGGTTGTCCTTCAGGTAGCCGATGTTGGTGTCGCCCTTCAGGAACCACAACAGCTCGTGGATGATCGAGCGCAGGTGCAGCTTCTTGGTGGTGACCAGCGGGAAGCCGTCGGCCAGGTTGAAACGCATCTGCCAGCCGAACACGCTGCGGGTGCCGGTACCGGTGCGGTCGCTCTTCTCGGCACCGTGTTCCAGCACGTGCGAGAGCAGGTCCAGGTAAGCCTTCATGCCTTGCCCTCGGCAGCCACCGGCAGCTGCGGCTGCAGTACCGGCGCGCGGCGCGACATCACCAGCAGCACCAGGCCGAAGGCGATCAGCGGCAGGCTGAGGATCTGGCCACGGGTCAGCCAGTCGAAGGCCACGTAGACGCCGTTGTCGGGCATGCGCACGAACTCCACCGCGAAGCGGAACAGGCCGTACATCAGCGCGAACAGGCCACCCACCAGGTAGCGGTGGCGTGGCTTGGCCGATACCGCCCACAGCACCACGAACATCACCAGGCCTTCCAGCAACGCTTCATACAGCTGCGAGGGATGGCGTGCGAACTGGTTCAACGCACCGGTGGCGAACTGCGCCTGCAGCGTTGCGTGGTCAAGCTGGTTCAGCGGCGCCGGCAGGCCGGACGGGAACACCACGCCCCAGCTGCCGTCGGTGTACTTGCCCCACAGCTCGGCACCAATGAAATTGCCGATACGGCCGAAGCCCAGGCCCAGCGGCACCAGCGGCGCCATGAAATCCATGGTGTCGAAGAAATGCAGCTTGTGCTTGCGCGACCACCACCAGCAGGCGGCAATCACGCCCAACAGGCCGCCGTGGAAACTCATGCCGCCATCCCACACCTTGAACAGCAGCAGCGGGTTGTGCAGGAAATCGCCCAGCGCGTAGAACAGCATGTAGCCGATGCGCCCGCCCAGCACCACGCCTAGCATGGCGTAGAACAGCAGGTCGGAGAAGCCGTTGGCATCGACGCCCGGCAGGCGCCCATCGGCGATGCGCTTGCGGCCCAGCAGCCAGGCTGCGGTGAAGCCGAGCAGGTACATGATGCCGTACCAGTGCACCTTGATCGGCCCCAGCGAGAGGGCGATGGGGTCGATGTCGTGGAAATAGATCATGGAAGGTGCCTTGCGGTTGAACGCCTATTCTCGGGCCAGTGCCGCCCCGGCTCAACCAAGGAGCTGGGGCGAGTTCGGCAACGCGTCATCGTTCGACCGCGTCGAGGCTGGAAAGTGCCCTTCGATCAGGCTGGAGACCTCGTCGATGGCATCCTGCAGCGCTTCCACCGGATTGGAACCACGCAGGCCCTCGCGCAGGTGGGTACAGACCCGCTGCCACTGCGCCGGGCTGACCCGGCCGTGCAGGCCGCGGTCGGCGACGATCTCGATCGCGTGATCGGCCAGCAGCAGGTAGATCAGCACGCCGTTGTTGTGGGCCGTGTCCCAGGTACGCAGGCGGGCGAAGGCGTGTTCGGCGGCTTGGCGCGGGGTCACTTTGTGCCACAACGCGGCCCACGGCAGGTCGGCTTCGACCGCGAACATCACCTGGCCACCGTGGCGTTGCTCACCGGCCGCGATGGCCTCGGTGATCGCCTGCAGCGTGGCCGGCGGGAACGCACGCCGCACCGACGGCGAAAATACATGGCGACACAGACGTTGGATCATCACCAGCCCCCCGAAGCACCGCCGCCGCCGGAACGGCCACCGCCGCCGCCCCAGCCGCCGCCACCACCAAATCCACCGCCCCCGCCGAAGCCCCCTCCGCCGCCCCAGCTGCCACCGCCCCATCCTCCACCACCGGCAAAGCGCCCGGGATGGCCGGACAGCATGGCGACGATCAGGCCGACGATGCCCGCCAGGCCACTGGCCAACAGGGTGGAGGTGAACAGGAACGCCGCCAGTGCGGCACCAGCACCGCCGAGCAGGCCACGCAACGGTCGCGGCACGCGCGAGAACACGCCGCGCAGGATGCTGCCGGCGAATACACCGATGAACAGGGCCAGGAACCAGGTATCGCCGCCACCGTCGGGCTCGCGGCCCCGCTGGCCGCTGACCGGCGCCGGCAGTGCCTCGCCATCGACGATCTTCACCAGTACCGCGGTGGCATCGGTGATGCCACCGGCGTAGTCGCCGGCTCGGAAGCGCGGCACCAGGTATTCCTGGATGACCCGGTTGGCGATGGCATCGGGAATGGCGCCCTCCAGGCCGTAGCCCGGTTCGATGCGCACGCGCCGGTCGTCCTTCGCCACCACCAGCAGCACACCGTCATCCACGCCCTTGCGGCCGATCTGCCATTGGTCGAAGACCCGCGTGGTGTACTGCGCGATGTCCTCAGGCTGGGTGCTGGGCACCACCAGCACCTGCAGCTGGCTACCCTTGCGCTGCTGCAGGTCCAGTGCCTGCTGCACCAGCGCCTGCTTCTGCGCGGCATCCAGCGTTCCGGTGGTATCGACCACCGGCGAGTCCAGCGCCGGAATCGGCGCCAGCTGCTGGGCCTGCGACGCCAACGGCAGCCACAGCAGCAGGGCCAGCAGCGCAGTGGCCAGGCGCATGGGTCAATGGCCCGGCTGCGGAGCCGGCTGCTGCTGCGGCGCGCTGCCGAAATCCACCGCCGGCGCATTGGAGATCTGCGCTTCGTTGTCCACGGTGAAGTTCGGCTTGGTCTTGTAGCCGAAGATCTTGGCGGTGATCACCTGCGGGAACGAGCGGATGTAGGTGTTGTAGTCCTGCACCTGCTGGATGTAGCGACCGCGGGCGACGGTGATGCGGTTCTCGGTACCTTCCAGCTGCGCCTGCAGATCGCGGAAGTTCTGGTCGGACTTGAGCACCGGATAATTCTCGGTGACCACCAGCAGCCGCGACAACGCACTGCCGAGTTCGCCCTGGGCCTGCTGGAACTGCTTGAGCGAGGTTTCGTCGTCGGCGTTGACGTTGATCTGGCCGACCCGCGAGCGGGCGTTGGTGACTTCGGTCAGCACGCGCTCTTCCTGGCTGGCAAAGCCTTTCACGGTCTGCACCAGGTTGGGTACCAGGTCGGCACGGCGCTTGTACTGGTTGAGCACTTCGGACCAGCTGGCCTTGACCGCTTCATCCTTCTGCTGGATGGCGTTGTAGCCACAGCCGGAGAGCAGTGAAGCCAGCAGCATCAAGGGCAGGACGCGGGTGAACAGGCGCATGGCGAAGGTTCCGGGTGGGCTTGGCGCCGAGCATGCCATGGTTCGGGTGAAAGACCGGCCATCGGGCGCCGCCCCCTCCGCGGTGGCCATGCTCATGGATCGCCTGAATAGTCCGGGCGGGTGGGCATGGCGGGGGACGCCGTGAATCCGTCCCTGGAGGCTTGGCCGCGGCATCCATGCCGCGGACACCCCCGCCACGCCCACCCGCCCGGCCTCATACGGTTTCCTGCGCACCGCGGGAAGATCAAAAGAAAAAAATAAAAGCAAAAGCCGGTTCTTCAGGCATTCGTGTCGACCAAGGTCGACACCTACCAAAGCAGAACGCCTTTCCGACCGATCGCGGCAATCTGTCGGAGGTGGGGCGGTGTGGGTTGGCAGGACCGTTGGCGCCATGGATGGCGCCATCGAGCCCCCATGGATGGGTTCACGGCGTGTCCTGCCAACCCACACCACCCCGCCCAACCCTCAGAAAACCAGCGCCGGCTTTTGCCGTTGACGTTGATTGCAGCGGGTGCAGGGCTGCAAGCCCTGCCGGAATCCAACACTCCTCAGCAGGCCTCAGCCACCGCAGCGCGCGGACGCCCCAGCCATGCCAGCAGCAACCCTGAGGCCGCCAGCAGGCCACCGGCCACCGGAATCGCGGCGTAGCCCAGGCCCGAACTGATCACCGCACCACCCAGTGCTGCACCGAGCGCATTGCCGAGATTGAACGCACCGACGTTGATCGACGACGCCAGGCCTGGCGCCTCGCTGGCCGCCTGCATCACCCGGATCTGCAGCGGCGGCACGATCGCGAAAGTCGCGGCACCGAACAGCAGTACACCCAGCGCCGCCGTGGCGTGGCTCATGAAGGCCAGCGGCAGCACGAACATCAGCACGGCCAGGACCGCCAGCAGGATGCGGGTGGCACCATCCAGCGACCAGTCGGCCATGCGGCCACCAATGCCGTTGCCGAAGGTGAAACCGATGCCGATCAGGGCCAGTGACATCGCAATGAAGGCGTTGGACGCGCCGGTCAGCTCGGTCAGCACCGGCGCCACGTAGGTGTAGAGGGTGAACATCGCGCCGGCGCCGAGCACTGTGGTGGCCATGGCCAGCAGCACCTGCGGCTGCAGGATCGCCTTCAGTTCGCGGCGCACGTCCGGACGCGCATCGGGCGCGGATGCCGGCAGGGCCAGGCCCAGCGCGGTGATCGCGACCAGGCCCAGCACCGCCGTGCCGGCGAAGGACAGGCGCCAGCCCAGCTGCTGCCCCACCCAGGTGGCCAGCGGCACACCGCCGATGTTGGCGATGGTGAGGCCCATGAACATGGTCGCCACGGCGGCCGCCTGCTTTTCCTTCGGTACCAGGCTGGCGGCGACCACCGCACCGATGCCGAAGAAGGCACCGTGATTGAGGCTGGTGACCAGGCGCGACAACAGCAGCAGGCCGTAGTTCGGGGCCAGTGCCGACAGCAGGTTGCCGACCACGAAGATCGACATCAGCAGCATCAGCGCAGTGCGCTTGCCGAAGCGTCCCATCAGCAGGGTCATCACAGGTGCACCCAGCATGACGCCCACGGCGTAGGCCGTGATCAACATGCCGGCGGTGGGGATGTTCACGCCTACGCCGTCGGCAATGACCGGCAGCAGGCCCATCGGCGCGAATTCGGTAGTGCCGATGGCGAAAGCGCCAACAGCGAGGGCCAACAAGGCGGCTCTGGAGTTCATGGGGTCATCCTGCGTGGGGGCAGGTCCTGGGAAAGAGCGCGTAGCCTGCGCGCTTTACCGGCCCGGATTAAGCCTCGCCCCGGGAAAACACTGTTGATCTCAATTCACAGCTGGCGGGAACCTCCCCGCCGGGCATGGCGCGGCGCTACCAGACCACGCCACGAACGGTAGCGCCGGGCCATGCCCGGCGGGCGCAGCGGCCCCGAAACGAAGAACCCCCGGCAGGGCCGGGGGTTCGGGGTGACACGCTTGCCTGTGAGCCGCTTACCAGTCGCCGGCGCCCGGCACGTGGTGTTCGCGCGCGCGGCGGCGCATCAGCAGGTTCAGCCACTCCACCAGCACCGAGAAGCCCATCGCCGCGTAGATGTAGGGCTTGGGCACGTGCACGTCCAGGCCATCCAGGATCAGCACCGCACCGATCAGCAGGATGAAGGCCAGGGCCAGCATCTTCACGGTCGGGTTGGCATCGATGAAGCGGCCCAGCGGGTTGGCGGCCAGCAGCATCACCGCCACCGACAGCAGGATCGCGGCGACCATCACCGGCACGTGGTCGGCGATGCCGACGGCAGTGATCACCGAGTCCAGCGAGAACACGATGTCGATGATCGCGATCTGCGCGATCACGTAGCCGAACACGGCCGAGGTCTTGGTCGTGCTCGGGTCCTCATCCTCGCCACCGGTGATCATTTCCTTGATCTCCATCCAGCCCTTGATGATCAGGAACAGGCCACCGACGATCAGCACCAGGTCGCGGATGGAAATGCCCATGCCGGCCACGGTGAACAGGTTCGCCTGCATGTGCGCCAGGTACGCCAGGGACACCAGCAGGCCGATACGGGTAATGCAGGCCACGGCGATGCCGAGCCGGCGTGCGAACGGGCGGCGGTGCTCGGGCAGCTTGCTGACCGCGATGGAAATGAACACCAGGTTGTCGATGCCGAGCACGATTTCCAGCGCGCTAAGGGTGAACAGGGTCAACCAGACGTTCGGATCGGCGAGAAACTCAAGGGACATGGGAAGTCTTCAACAAGGGGGAGGAAGAAGGATCAGCCGGCGCTGGCCGGGAACAGGCGCGGCACCAGTACCAGGCCCCAGCACAGCAGCACGTTCATCATCAGCATGAACACCGCCGCCGAGCCCATGTCCTTGGCGCGGCCGGCCAGCTCATGGATCTCGCTGCCGTAGCGCTCGATCACCGCCTCGATGGCCGAGTTGGCCAGTTCCATCGCCAGCACCAGCAGCATCGAGCCGATCAGCAGCGCGCGTTCGACCGGGGTCTGGCCCAGCCAGACCGCGAGCGGGGTCAGCAGCACCAGCAGGTAGACCTCCAGCCGGAACGAGGACTCGTGCAGCCAGGCGGCGCGCAGGCCCTGCCAGGACCAGCGGGCGGCCTGGAAGATGCGGCGCGGGCCGCGGGGCAGATGGCCGAACTGATCAGCCACGGGTGGAACATCCAGCAACAGGGGCGCGGCGCAGCGACCGCTCAGACGCACGGCAGGGAATCATGGGTGCACAGGGATAGGCAGATGGGGGCCATTTTGCCACAAGGCCGCCAGCCGCATCCCGGCACCGGCCCGGTGAATGGACTGCCAGGGGCAAGCCCCGGCCCGGCCCAGCTTCTATGATGGCTTTCCCCTTCCCTGCTGGAGCGCCTGATGTCCCGTCGCCGTACCTGCCTGCTGATGCTGGGCCTGCTGACCGCCGCCCCCCTGGCTCAGGCGCTGAGCCCGGCCAAGCCGCCGCGCGTGCCCGAGCAGGTCTCCAACGTGGCCTGGGCCGGCGACATGGCCCACTTTGCCAGCGCCGACCAGGCCAGCCCGCCGCCACGGGGCGGCATCGAGTTCATCGGCAGCTCCTCGATCCGCATGTGGGAAGGCCTGGCAGCCGACTTCCCCGGCCAGCCGGTGTTCAACCGTGGTTTCGGCGGTTCGGAAGTGCGCGACAGCACCTGGTATGCCGGCCAGATCGTGGTGCCGTATGCACCGTGCAAGGTGTTCTTCTACGCCGGTGACAACGACCTCAACAGCGGCCGCAGCGCCGTGCAGGTGCGCGACGATGTGGTTGCCTTCGTGCAGCGCGTGCATCGCGACCTGCCGAAGACGAAGGTGGAGTACCTGTCGATCAAGCCAAGCCCGTCGCGCGCGCACCTGCTGCCGGCGATCAACGAGGCCAACACGCTGATCAAGGCGGCCCTGGCCAAGCTGCCCAACACCGGCTTCACCGACGTCTACACGCCGATGCTCGGCACCGACGGCCAGCCGGATGCGACGCTGTTCCGCGAGGACATGCTGCACATGACCCCGGCCGGCTATGCGATCTGGACCAGGGCGCTGGCGCCGAAGGTCAACTGCAACTGAGCCATTGCCGACGCCGGGCATGGCCCGGCGCTACCGTCGCCCATCCACGCATGGCGTGGATCTACCGGGATCGGGCGTGGGGTCAGAGCCCGTTGCGTGGCAACGGGATCCGACCCCGGCCAAGCACCGGGGTAGCGCCGGGCCATGCCCGGCGTGGCGTCAGCGGAAAATCACCGTGGCTTCGGTGCCCTTGCCCGGCTCACTGGCCAGGCTGACCTTCCAGCCGAAGCGATCACACAGCCGACGCACGATCGACAGGCCCAGGCCGGTACCCTGCGGGCGGCTCGGCTCGGCGCGGTAGAACGGCTCGAACGCGCGCGACAGCGCCTCGGCGGACATGCCGATGCCGGTGTCGCGCACCACCACCCGGTCGTTGTGCACGTGCACGTCGATGCGCCCTTCGTCGGTATAGCTGCAGGCGTTGCGCACCAGATTGCTGACCACCACCTGCAGCACCCGTGGCGGCGCATGCAGCTGCACCGGACCATCGCTGTGCAGGTGCACCGATACCGGACGCGTACCCAGCAGCTCGTTGGCGTTGTCCACCTCGTAGCGGACGATGTCGTTGACGTCGAACAGCTCGATCTGCGGCTCGACATCGGCCTCGCGGGCCAGGATCAGGAACGCATCGATCACTGCCTCCATGTCACGCCCGGCGCGCTGGATACGCTGGAGGCTGCGGCGCAGGCGCGGCTGCAGGCTGTCATCGCCCAGCGCCATGTCGCTGGCCACGCGGATCACGGTCAGCGGTGTGCGCAGCTCATGGCTGGCATCGCGGGTGAAGTTGCGCTCACGGGCCACGTGCGCGCTGACCCGGTTGGCCAGTGAATGCAGTGCGGCGGCCAGCTGCCGGGTCTCGCCCTGCATGTCCGCCGGCAGCTTGTTCGGCTCCAGGTCGGCCGCCTCGGGATGGCCCGGGTCCCAGCGCGAGACACGGCGCGCCAGCCAGTTCACCGGCGACACCAGCCGCTTGGAGGCGCGATAGGTCACCCAGCTGGCGCCATACACCGCCAGCAGGGTCAGCAGCACCGGCACGATGCCGAACCAGAACGCCAGCATTTCCGCGCGCGAACGCAGGAACACCAGGTACAGGCGGCCGGCCGGGCGCACATCGACCAGTACCAGCTGGTCGTCCTTGCGCAGTTCGTGGAAGCCCGGCTCCAGATTGCGCAGGTTGGCCGGCAACGACAACGCCGACTGCCCGCTTTCCAGCAGGTAGCCACGGATGTTCTGGGTGTTGGGTGGCGGCTGCACCGGCGAGGCCTCGTGCAGGGTCCAGAAGTACGCCGCTTCTTCGCGCAGGGCGGCGCCGACCAGGCTGTGCTTGATCACCAGCGATACCAGCCAGGCACCGAGCAGGATGCCCAGGCTGGCCAGCACTGCCTGCAGGATGAAAGCGATACGGATCTTGCGCGGCAGGCCGTGCGGCATTGCGGGGTCCCGGTCGGAGCGCTGCGATTATAGGCAGCGCACCGCGCCGTAGTCGTGCATGGGCGCTGACCGGCGGTACCGCCTGCCGGTCATGCCCTGCCCTGGTGCGTGGCCGTTGCCCGGCCGGGCTTGCTGCTGCACCGGCGATGGCCCTGCTCAGGCCATCGGCTGGGCGATATCGGCAATGCGGTAACCGGCGCTCTGTACGGTGTGCAGCAGCGGGCGGTCGAACGGCTTGTCGATGATCTTGCGCAGGTTGTACAGATGGCTGCGCAGGGTGTCCGAATCCGGCAGCCCGTTGCCCCAGATCTCGCGCTCGATCTCCTGGCGGGTGACCACGCGCGGCGATTCGCGCATCAGGATGGTCAGCAGGCGCAGGCCGATCGGCGACAGCTGCAGCTCGGTGCCGGCACGGGTGGCACGCATGCTGACCGGATCGAGCACCAGGTCGGCGACCTTGAGCACTTCCGAACCGACCTGACGGCGTTCGCGACGGATCAGCGCGCGCAGGCGTGCTTCCAGCTCCTGGATCGCGAACGGCTTGGTCAGATAGTCATCGGCGCCGAAACCGAGCCCGGTGAGCTTGTCATCCAGCGTGTCGCGTGCCGTGAGCATCAGCACCGGGGTGGACTTGCGCGCATCGTTGCGCAGGCGACGGCACACTTCGATGCCATCCAGGCGCGGCAACATCAAGTCGAGCACCACGACGTCATAGCTGTTCTCCGCCGCAAGGCGGTAGCCATCCAGGCCGTCCTGTGCATAGTCGACTTCGAAGCCGCGACCTTCCAGGTATTCCCCGATCATCTCGGAGATGTTGCGGTTGTCTTCGACCACCAGCACCAAGCCGGAGGTCTCCTTCGTCTGACGCATGTGATTCCCTCTAACTTCAGCTTTGTGAAACATGCCGGATCGACGGTGGACGCGATGTGAAGTTCCGTCAAGAGGGATGTAAATCGTTCAGAGCAGGGGCCGCAGCAATGGCCAGACGTTGTCCAGCACCTTCGGCTGCGCCTGCGCGGTCGGGTGCAGGCCATCAGCCTGCATCAGCCCGGGCTGCAGTGCCACACCTTCCAGCAGGAACGGCAGCAGCGGCACCTTGTACTGCGTGGCCAGTGCCTTGTAGGCCGCCGCCAGCCGCTGGCGATAACCCGCCCCATAGTTGGGTGGTACATCGATGCCCAGCAGCAGCACCTTGGCACCAGCCTTCTGGCTGGCCTGCACCATCTTTTCCAGGTTGCCCTGCACCTGCGCCGGGGTCAGCCCGCGCAGTGCGTCATTGCCGCCGAGGGCAATCACCACCACAGTCGGTTTCTCCTTGGCCAGCAGGCCCGGCAGGCGGGTCAGAGCGCCGGCGGTGGTCTCACCGCTCATGCTGGCATTGACGATGCGCGCCGGGGTTTTCGACTGCTGCCTGACCCGCTGCTGCAGCAGGCTGACCCAGCCGGCGTCGGCAGGGATATTGTGGGCAGCACTGAGGCTGTCGCCGAGCACCAGCACCGTGCCGACCGGACCTTTGGCAGAGGCCAGCCCGGGCAGCAGCAGTAACCCCAGCAACAGCACCATCATCGCGCCGGCTCGCCGGCTCCATCCCGTCTTGCGCATTGGAGTCTCCTCATCGACAGCCTGTCCCCCCGCAGCGCGCCCGTCGCCATCGCCGTCGAACAGGTCGGCAAATCCGTGCAGGGCCCGGAGGGTGAAGTCCACATACTGGACAACATCACCCTGACCGTCCATGAAGGCACCAGCGTGGCCATCGTCGGCGCGTCCGGTTCCGGCAAGACCACCCTGCTCGGCCTGCTGGCCGGGCTTGACCTGCCCAGCCGCGGCAGCATCGCGCTGGCCGGCCAGGATCTGGCGGCGCTGGACGAGGAAGCCCGCGCCCAGCTGCGCGCACGCGAGGTCGGCTTCGTGTTCCAGAGCTTCCACCTGCTGCCGGCGCTGACCGCCGCCGAGAACGTCGCGTTGCCGCTGGAGCTGGCCGGGCGCGAGGACCGCGCACGCGTCGACGAGGTACTGGCGCAGGTCGGCCTGGGCCATCGTGCCCGCCACTACCCACGCCAGTTGTCGGGCGGCGAGCAGCAGCGCGTGGCGCTGGCACGTGCCTTCGTCACCCGCCCGCGCATCCTGTTCGCCGACGAACCGACCGGTTCGCTGGACCACGCCACCGGCCAGCACATCAGCGACCTGCTGTTCGAACTCAACGCCGGCAGCGGCACCACCCTGGTGCTGGTCACTCACGACCTGCGCCTGGCCCAGCGTTGCCAGTACATCCACCGCATCGACGACGGCCGCCTGCTGCCGGTCGAGCGTGGGGCGCAGGCATGAACCTGCTGCGGCACGCGTGGCGCGCGCTGCGCCGCGAGGCGCTGGCCGGCGACCTGCTGACAGTGTTCGCCGCGCTGGTGCTGGGCGTGGCGGTGATGACCGCGGTCGGCACGCTGGTGAACCGGGTCAACCTGGCACTGACCGGCAGCGCAGCGGAAATGCTTGGCGGCGACCTCGGCATCGCCGGGCGCGATGACCCGCCGCAGGCGTTCGCCGACGAGGCGCAGCGGCGCGGACTGTCCTACACCCGTATCGCCAGCTTCGGCAGCGTGCTGTTCAACGGTGATGCCAGCCAGATGGCCAGCATCAAAGCGGTGCAGGCGGGCTATCCGCTGCGTGGCACGCTGCGGGTGCGGGCCACGCCCGGGGGCGCCCTGATCGACAACGCCGGCATGCCGGCCAAGGGCCAGGCCTATGCCGACCCGCGCCTGCTGCAGGGGCTGGGACTGAAAGCAGGCGACGACCTTGAATTCGGCGCTGGCACGCTGCGCATCGCCGGCATCATCGAGGCCGAGCCGGATACCGGCGGCGACCTGCTTACGCTTTCCCCCACCCTGCTGGTCAACCGCGCCGATGTGGAAGGCACCGGCCTGCTCGGTCCGGGCAGCCGCATCAACTACCGGCTGATGTTCGCCGGGCCGGCCGACCAGGTTGCTGCGCTGCGCCAGTGGCTGCTGCCGCAGATCAAGGGCCTGCGCCTGCTGAGCATGGACGACACCCAGCGTGGCGTGCGCCAGGCCTTCGACCTGGCCGGGCGCTTCCTCGGCCTCAGCGCGCTGCTGGCGGTATTGCTGGCCGGTGTTGCCACGGCGCTGGCGGCGAACCGCTTCGCCCTGCGCCGCATCGACCAGGTGGCGATCCTGCGCTGCCTGGGCGCGCGCCAGCGCGACATCCTGTCCGGCCTGGCACTGCAGCTGCTGATGCTGGCGGTGCCGGCCTGCGCACTCGGCATCGGCCTGGGCATGGCTGCGCAGGAGGGCCTGGTGCAGGTGCTGGGCAGCCTGGTGCCGCAGCGCCTGCCGCTGCCCGAGGCAATGCCTGCGCTGACCGGCGCCGGCATCGGGCTGTTGCTGCTGTTCGGCTTCGGCCTGCCGCCGCTGCTGCGCCTGCGCGGGGTGCCGCCGATGCGGGTGCTCAACCGTTCCTTCGCCGCCCTGCCGCCGGCTTCGCTGCTGGCCTACGTGGCGGCGTTGGCGGCCAGTCTGCTGCTGGCGGTGCAGGTCACCGGTGATCTCAAGCTGGCGTTGTGGGTGCTGGGCGGCCTGGCCGCGCTGGCGGTGGCGGCCGGCGTGGTCGGCTTCGTGCTGCTGCAGCTGCTGCGCGGCCTGCAGCACCGTCTGCATGGCAACTGGCGACTGGGCCTGGCGGCGCTGACCCGGCGCCGGATGCTGGCGGTGATGCAGCTGGTGGGGCTGTCGCTGTCGCTGTGCGCGCTGTTGCTGCTGGCGGTGACCGGTCCCGGCCTGCTGCAGCAGTGGCGCGAGCGACTGCCCGCGGATACGCCGAACTACTTCCTGATCAACATCCAGCCCGAGCAGCGCGACAACGTGCTGGCCGCGCTGCGTGGACTGGGCGCCAACGACGCCAGCATCGAACCGATGGCCACCGGCCGCCTGATCGCGATCAACGGCAAGCCGCCGCTGCGCGTGGACCGCTCGCCGGAACAGAGCGGGCAGCCGGCGTCCGGCGAAGGCCAGCGCGATGACGATGACGAAAACCGGCCGTTGAACTTCAGCTGGCGCAGCAGCTTCCCGCCAGCCAACACGCTGGTCAACGGTACGTTCTGGAAGGCAGACAGCACCGCCGCCGAAGCCTCGGTCGAAATCGGCTGGGCCAAGCGCTACGGCGTGTATCCGGGCGACCGCATCACCATTGCGGTGGGCGAGCAGGAGCGCGAGTTCACTGTCACCAGCGTGCGCAAGGCGGACTGGAACACCTTCCGTCCGAACTTCTTCGTGCTGCTGAACCCGAACGCGGTGGGCGATACGCCACACAACCTGCTGTCGGCATTCCATCTACCGGCCGGCAAGGCCGCCGGACTGGGCGAGCTGGTACGCGCGCAGCCGAACCTGTCGCTGCTGGACGTGGACGCGGTGATCTCGCAGGTGCGCGATGTGATGGAACGGGTGGCGCAGGCGGTGCAGCTGGTGATGGTGTTCAGTCTGCTGGCCGGCGTGCTGGTGCTGCTGGCCGCGCTGCAGGCCACGGCGGGCGAACGACGTTACGACAGCGCCGTGCTGCGCACGCTGGGCGCGACCCGGCGCCAGCTGCGTGGCGCGGTACTGGTGGAATTCGGTGCGCTGGGCACGCTGGCCGCGTTGCTGGCGGTGGGCGCGGCCGCTGCGATCGGTGTGGCGGTCTCGCAGAAGGTGTTCGAGCTGCCGTTGCTGCCGCCGTGGCCGGGCCTGCTGATCGGCGGCGTGGTCGGCATCGGCTTGAGCCTGCTGGCAGGCTGGTGGGGCACGCGCGCGATCCTGCATACGCCACCGGCACTGGCCCTGCGCGAAGCCTGACGCGATCGTGACACGCTCGGGTGGGGCGCTATGCTGCGCGCCCCACCCGATCAGATCGTCCGGAAGCGGAACCTCGTTCACCGCGCTCCCGATGTTCAAGGAATGAAGATGAAATACGGCGTCTGTCTGCGCATCCTTCTCGCCAGTTCCCCGCTGCTCACCGCGGTGCTACCCGCAGGCGCCCGCGCGGCGGAGGGCTATGTTCCTGACGCGGTGCAGGCTTTCGTGCTGGAAACGGTGCTGGCCGATGAAGCACAAGCCTTCCACGAGGGCCACCCGACCTATCTGGTTCCGGCCAGCGTGTCACGCACGCGCAGCGATGCCGACGTGGTGGCCGACCTGCGTACTGAGTTCGACCGGTTCTACCGGGGCCAACCGAAACCGAGAAAGGAAGTGGCGCACATGGCGATCCTCGTCGCACAGACCGCGCTGCTGCTGCCGGACCGGAGCGCCTGCAGCACGGATCGAGTGCGTTGCCACCAAGCTGTCATGGGCGTCCGCACCCGCGATGACGAGGCCAGCCTGCAGGCCACCCTGCGTGCCTTCCAGGACGCCGGGCTGGACCTGACCACGTTGGGTGAGAAGGCGTCTTGAGTGCATCGCATCCACGCATGGCGTGGATGCGGTGTGCGATCACCGGCGAAGAGCGTGCCGAGCAGGCTCGGCACCTACCGGAAGCAGAGGTAGGTAGATCCACGCCATGCGTGGATGCGGCTCACAACGCCTGCTGCTTCGCCCAAGCCACGGTCGAATCCATCGCACGCTGCATACCCGAAAGCGTTACGAACACGCAGAGCTCGTCCTTGGCATTGTCATCCCCTACCGGTTGTGGACTTCGGTGTAGTCCGGAGGGCTTTCGAAAATGACGATACGGACGATGTTGCCGCTGATCATATGCTTGGCGGAGAAAATGGGGTTGGCTTCGCGGTCTTTTGTACCATCGACGAAGAACACGTTGTAATGCGGGCTGCGGAAGTCTTCAGCACGCAGATTGGCCGCCTGGATGCCGGCTGTGAACGCGTCGAGGAAATGCTGTTCGAGACGATCACAAACTTGCGGATCGGACAGGTAGGTTTCGAACACCTGGCGCTCTTCCACGAGCATCAGCGAACCTCATTTTCGAACGATGGAATCGCAAAGACACGAACCACGTCGTGACCTGGGGGACCATCGGTGCGGCTCTCGCAGAAGCGAAATCCAGCGATCATGCCAGCATCTTCGAACACGGAGCGCACGATGTCGATTTCAGCCGAAGCCGCCCTGTCGGATTCGTGCCGACGGTGGCTCCCGAACGCAACCCCTTCGGGGCCTGGATAATAGAAGACGCTTGGAAGCAGGATGCCCTCTTGCGCGTGCAGCTCGAAGTCGGTGAAGCTCAATGCGAGAAACATCTTCGCATCGGCTGAATCGCGTGCACTACCGGAAATGCGGACTGTTGAAAGCACGTGATTGCAGAGACTGAGCAGATAGGCCGAGGTCCATCGAGGCCCAAGGCGCTCCAGCACTCCATCGATCCGACTCAAGCGCGAGACAAGTTCCAGCTCCTCGAAGTCGTCGATTTCGAGATGGAAACTGTCGATGTCGTCGCAGGCTTCGCCGGACAACAGTTGGCTGCAGAGTTCGGAGAGTTTCATCGGTGGGATGATCAAGGGCGGCGTGGGCAGCCACCCTATCGCATGCCCAACCTCCGAGCGGAGGTTTCGAGAGAATGTGGCGAATTACGTCAAAGCGATACGCATCAGGCGCCATGTAACGCGACCCCAAGCATGGATGCCACGTGCAATCGCCGGCGAAGAGCGTGCCGAGCAAGCTCGGCACCTACCAGAAGCGGATATGCGGCACGGCACCTGACCAGAGGATCCGCGCCATGAGTCGAGCATGGCTCGACTTACTGGGCCTTTTCCACGTACTTGGCGAACAGGTCGTCGATCTGCTTGTCCTTCACCTTCTTGCCGGCCTGGATCTCTTCGGCCTGGGTGAACATCGGGATGATCATCGCCATGCCGTCGATCTTGGTCTTCAGGTGCACGCCCGGCGCCTGGCCGAGGAAACCGTCCCAGCGCTGGCGCACCTTGGCCCAGTAACCGGCAGTGGCCTTCCAGTAGTTGCGCGCCGGGGTGAAATCGACCTCGGTGGTCTTCACGTAATCATTGAAGCCGAACTCGCGGGCGATCTCCACCTGGCTGCCGTCGGCGTTGCGCTGCACCTTGGTGTTGAACTGCTCGTGGGTCCAGCCGTTCGGGGTCAGCGTGTGGCGGTTGATCACGGCCAGCGCGTTGTAATCGCTGCGCTTGGTGTACTCACGGCGCGGCAGCGGACGCCAGCTCAGGTCGCTGATCCAGCTCGGCACGTTGTTGGTGTAGGTCCACGTGCCGGTGCCGCAGTAGCGCGGTGCGTCGCTCACTTCGTACACGCACTGGGTCCAGGCGCCCTGGTTCACCGCCGCCGGAATGCTGCGCACCTTCCAGGTCTGGTCGGCACTGAACTCGAAACGGTTCGGCGCTTCGTAGACCCAGTCCTGGCGCCAGTGCTTGGTGATGTGGCCGCTCTTCTCGTCCAGCAGCAGGTGCTGCAGCACGATGCGCTTCGGGGTGTCTTCGACCACGATGACCACTTCGTTGCCGCCACTGCGCATCGCCGGTGCGCGCTCGTAGCCCGGCTTCAGCAGCACGGTCTCGTCAAAGGCGAAGTCCACGGTGTACTCACCCTGCATGGCAAGGATGCTGTCGTGGTCGCGGGCGATGTCGGAGGGCTGCGCGCTGGCCACGCCGCTGGCGGCGAGCAGCAGCATGACGCTGGCTGTCTGGAGCTTCATCGGGGTCTTCCTTCGGGGTTGCAGATGCGTTGAGAGGCCGTCCGTGGCCGACAGGCGTTCCATCAGGAGTGGGTCACAGGCGGATCAGCGGCAGGTCGCCGGGAATCCGTGGCGCCGGACGCCGCGCGGCATCGGCACAGCAGCAATCGTCGATTGCCAGCTCGCCTTCGGCACCTTCCAGCCGTGCAATGCGGCGCGCGGTGGCTGCGCCCAGCGAGGACAGGGTCGACAGACTGGCGGCCAGTGTGCGGCCATCGTCGGCGGCATGCAGGCGCAGCGCGCACAGGCGCCAGCGCTGGCCCCCCAGATGGCCGGCCAGGCGCCGCCACAGGCGTTCACCGACGCTGGCATCGCTGTCGTGTTCCGGGCCCGGCGGCAGCGCGGCGACCAGCCGGTCCCAGGCCAGGAAGTCACTGTCCGGCAGCAGGTACAGGCGCCACACGCAGCGGCCGCGGCCATCGAGGAAGCACAGGCTTTCGCGCAGGCCCTCGCTGTCCACGCCCTGGCAGGCATGTACACGCACCGCCTGGCGCCAGCCACCCAGCTCATTGCCGTCGGCGTGGTACAGGCACAGCACGGTGCCGAGCGTGGCCAGCTGTGCCGGGGTCGGCCAGGCCGCGCTGTTCGGCGCGGCGATGGAGTCATTCCTGCGGGCGGACAGTGCTCGGCTCATGAGGTCACCAGGAAACGGCAAGGCTGGCGGAGAAGGTACGGCCCGGGCTGCTGAAGCGATCGCTCAATGCGCGATTGGTGATCAGGCTCGGGGTGATCGACGACCATTCGATGTAGCGCTTGTCGGCCAGGTTGAACACGCCGACATTGAAGGTGGCACCCGGTGCGAAGTTCCAGTGCGCCATCAGGTCCAGCACGCCGTAGCCAGCCGGCTGGTAGACGAACGGCGCCGGTGCATTCGGGTTGGTCTGCGCGGCCGGCGGCGGCAGATGCTTCTTGCGCTGCACGAAGGTGCCGGCCAGCTCGACACCCCAGGTGTCGGTGTCGTACATCAGGCCCAGCGTGCCACGCAGCGGATCGACCGAGGCCAGCGGTTCGTCGTCGGTCTTGTTGTCGCCACGCGACCACGCCAGTGCGCTGCGCAGCGCCCAGCCCTTCAGCGCCGGGCTGAGTTCACCGAATTCGATGCCGGCCTTCATTTCCGCACCATAGATGCGCGCGTCGGCGATGTTCTGCGACTGGAACACCATCAGGCCCTGTGCGTTGCGGCCGGTGTTGACGTTGGACTCGATGAAGTCCTTGTAGTCGTTGTAATAGCCGCTGACGCTGACGTACGCGGCCGGTGCGATGAAGCGCAGGCCCAGCTCGTAGCCGTCACTGGTTTCCGGCTTCAGGTCCGGGTTGGCGATGGCGGTGTATCCGAAGGCGACGTTGGTCAGGCCGATGTTGACGTCGTTGTACGGCGGCGACCGGAAGCCGCGAGCATAGCCGGCGAACAGCGACCATTCGTCGGTGAAGCGCCAGACCATGCCCAGCTTCGGCGACACGCTGGTCTTCTTCAGCTGCGCTACGGCGGTAGTCGGATTGTCTTCGGCGAAGATGCTGTCCACTTCCGGCTTCAGCTCGTAACGGTCCACGCGTACGCCCGGCACCAGCGACAGCTTGCCGTCGGCCAGGCGCATTTCATCCTGCGCGTACAGGCCCAACTCGGTGGTCTTGCTGATCGGGAAGTCACGCACCGGGAAGGTGTCGGGGGTAACGGTGTTGCTGACCACACCGGCACGGTTGACCTGATAGCCGTCGCGCTTCTGGCGGATCTCGGTGCGCGTGCCCTCGAAGCCGTAGGTCAACGCATGTTCGACCGCACCGGTGCTGAAGGCCTTGTTGAACTGCGCCTGCAGGCCATAGGCATGCTGGTCGAAGGAAAACACGCGGTGGCGACGACTGCCGTCGGTGCGGGTCTCGTCGGTCTGCTGCCGGGTTTCGCTGTTCTGCGCATACACCTGCCAATGCAGGTTGTCGGCGAACGGCTGGTCCAGCGCATCCATTTCGTGGGCAAAGGACACGCGGGTACGCTTCTGCGTGTCGTGGGACTTCATGCCAGTGGCCGCAGCCATCGCGCCGGGGCGCGGTGCAACGCTGGCAATCGCCGACAACACATTGGTATCGGTGGTGTCTTCGTTGCCTTCCACGGTCAGGCGGAAGCGCTGGTCTTCGCTCGGTGCGTAGACCAGCTTGCTGAGCAGGCTGCGGCCGTCGCGGTCCTGCGGATTGGACGCCGTACGGGTGTCGTTGTCGCTGCGTACCGTGCCCTTGTTGTCCGTTTCCTGGCCCTGGTGGTGGTTGACGTTGACCAGACCGCTCCAGTGCTCGCCACCGAAAGCAGCGGTGGCACCGCCAAGCAGGCCCTTCCACTCGCCGTCGTAGCCGAACTTCAGGCCGAAGTAGCTGTTCTTGCCGTCCTTGAGGTAGTCGGCCGGGTCCTTGGTGACGAACGCGACCACGCCGCCCAATGCGTCGGAGCCGTACAGCGAACTGGCCGGGCCGCGCACGATCTCCACGCGCTTGAGCGTATCGAGATCGGTGAAGTTGCGGTTGGAACTGGCGAACGAACCGATATCGAACCGGGTCGGCATGACGATACCGTCGGTCTGGATGCGCACGCGGTTGCCATCCAGGCCACGGATGCGGAAACCATCCAGGCCGAAGCGGGTGGCGCTGCGGGTGACCGACAGGCCCGGCTCGTAGCGCACCAGATCCTTGATGTCCTGTACCAGGTGCCGGTCCATCTGCTCGCGGTCAATGACGTCGACGGTGGCCGCGACGTCGCTCACGGCCCGTTCGGTGCGGGTGGCGGTGACCTGCACCCGGTCGAATTCGCGCGCATCGGGCGCGGCGGCAGCAGCAGCGTGGGCGGACAGCGGCAAGGCCATCCAGACGGCGAGACACAGGGCGGTATGGCGGGTCATCGGGTTCATTCGGTCAGGCAAGGGAACCCCCGGTTACCGGCACACCCGGAAGGTGCACGCGGTAGACCGAGGGGGAGAGAGCGGGAGCGGACGGGTCGCCCACCCTGTCGGCGCTGCCGGCAGGAGGGAGGGAGGCGGGCGACCAGGCCGCGATTACTTGGTCAGGATCAGCTTGTCGTTGCTGGTGTGACGCAGGCGATAGAAGCGGTCGCCGTGCTGGATCAGGATTTCACGACGGCCCTTGAGCAGGGCTTCGCTGTCGATGACCTCTTCCGGCGGAACGACGCGGACCGGACGATCGCGGAGGGTCAGCGTTTCGGGGCGCAGCAGTACAGGTTGAGCATTCATGAGCATCTGGACTCGTGCGAGGGACGAGTTAAATGATAATGATTCTCAGTTGACAATCAACAACCATTCTCAATTTCATTGATGAGATTAATGATCGAATTCTGAAATTCGATAGATACCATCTATGAATTGAAGGCATAACCGCTTCTGTAGAGTCGAGCCATGCTCGACTGCTCTTCGATCCCAGCCAGGTGAAACCCGCGCTGCGCGCGGAGTCGAGCACGGCTCGACTCTACAGAGGCGGCGATCCTGGAAACCCGCGCTGCGCGCGGAGTCGAGCGTGGCTCGACTCTACATGGCGCTGCTGCCGGTCAGGCGAAGATGGCTTCGAGCTGGGCCCAGCCGGCGGCATCGACCTGCTCCAGCACGTCCAGCGCCTGCAGGTTCTGCAGCAGCTGACTGACCCGACTGGCGCCGAGGATCACGCTGGAGACGTTCGGGTTGCGCAGGCACCAGGCAATCGCCAGCGTCGCCGGGGCGTGGCCGAGCGAGCGCGCGACCTCGCTGAAACGGCGCACCTGGGCCAGCCGTGCCTCGGCGTCTGCACCCAGCACCAGGTCCTGCAGCCATTCCATGCCCTCGCGGCCCAACCGTGCATCGGCCGGGATGCCCTGGTCGTACTTGCCGCTCAACAGGCCTGACGCCAACGGCGAGAAGATGGTGGTCCCCAGGCCGGCGCCGGCATACAGCGGCGCGTACTCGACCTCGACCCGCTCGCGGTGCAGCAGGTTGTACTGCGGCTGCTCCATCGACGGGCCCTGCAGGTTGTGCGCTTCGGCGATGTCCAGCGCCTGCTGGATCTGCGCCGCCGACCACTCCGAGGTACCCCAGTAGAGGATCTTGCCTTGCCGCACCAGGGTGTCCATGGCGTGCACGGTCTCGGCGATCGGTGCGTCCGGATCCGGGCGGTGGCAGTAATAAAGGTCGAGGTAATCCACCCGCAGGCGCTTGAGCGCGGCGTGGCAGGCGTCGGTCACGTGCTTGCGTGACAACCCACGCTGGGTCGGCCGCGGGTCTTTGGCGCTGCCGAAAAACACCTTGCTGGACACGCAGAAGCCATCGCGCGGCAGGCGCAGGTCGGTGATCACATCGCCCATCACCTGTTCGGCGCGGCCGTTGGCGTAGCCCTCCGCATTATCGAAGAAGTTGACGCCATGATCCCAGGCGGCGGCCACCAGGTTGCGGGCCTCGTCGCGCGGGATCTGGTCGCCGAAGGTCACCCAGGCACCGAAGGACAGGGCGGAAATCGGCAGGCCGGTGGAGCCCAGGCGACGGTATTGCATGCGAATCTCCTGCTGCGGGCCCGCATCCGGGCCGGGATCGAACCGCCATTCTACCTGCCCCTGCCGGCTGCAACCCCTTGCCGTTGCTGGCCTGATCGGTACCGATGGCCGCGCGCACGCTGCTTTTCCTTGCCCCGGCCCCTGCCCTGCACTAGGCTTCCCGTTTTTCGCGACGCCCCAGGGGAGTCACTCACATGGTCGAAGGTTTGGGCAGGATCGGCTTCGGCCTGTTCGGGTTGGCGGTGCTGATCGGCATCACCTGGTTGTTTTCCAACAACAAGCGCGCGGTTGACTGGAAGCTGGTTGCCACCGGTATCACCCTGCAGATCGCGTTCGCGGCGCTGGTGATCCTGGTGCCGGGCGGCCGCGACGTGTTCGATGCGCTGGGCCACGGCTTCGTGAAGGTGCTGAGTTTCGTCAACGAAGGTTCGAAGTTCATCTTCGGCTCGTTGATGGACGTCAAGAACTACGGCTTCATCTTCGCCTTCCAGGTGCTGCCGACCATCATCTTCTTCTCGGCGCTGATGGGGGTCATGTACCACCTCAACGTCATGCAGGGCATCGTGCGCGTGATGGCCTGGTCGATCACCAAGGTGATGCGCGTGTCCGGTGCGGAAACCACCAGCGTCTGCGCCAGCGTCTTCATCGGCCAGACCGAGGCGCCGCTGACGGTGCGCCCGTACATTGCCAAGATGACCCAGTCCGAGCTGCTGACCATGATGATCGGCGGCATGGCCCACATCGCCGGCGGCGTGCTGGCGGCCTACGTGGGCATGCTCGGCGGCGGCGACCCGGTACAGCAGGCTTTCTACGCCAAGCACCTGCTGGCGGCGAGCATCATGGCCGCGCCGGCCACGCTGGTCGTGGCCAAGCTGCTGATTCCGGAAACCGGTACCCCGCTCACCCGCGGCACGGTGAAGATGGAAGTGGAGAAGACCTCCAGCAACATCATCGATGCCGCAGCCGCTGGCGCCGGTGACGGCCTGAAGCTGGCGCTGAACATCGGCGCGATGCTGCTGGCCTTCATCGCGCTGATCGCGCTGCTGAACGCCCCGCTGACCTGGATCGGTGAAGTGACCGGGCTGGCCGCGCAGATCGGCAAGCCGACCAACCTGTCGACCATCTTCGGCTACGTGCTGGCCCCGATCGCCTGGGTGATCGGCACGCCGTGGGCCGATGCCACCACCGTCGGTTCGCTGATCGGCCAGAAGGTCGTGATCAACGAATTCGTGGCCTATACCGAGCTGTCGCAGATCGTGAACGGCCAGGTGGCCGGCGTGAGCCTGTCTGACGAAGGTCGCCTGATCGCCACCTACGCGCTGTGCGGCTTCGCCAACTTCAGCTCGATCGCGATCCAGATCGGCGGCATCGGCGGCCTGGCCCCGGAACGTCGCCACGATCTGGCCAAGTTCGGCCTGCGCGCGGTGCTGGGCGGTACCATTGCCACCTTCATGACGGCGACCATCGCCGGCGTGCTGACGCACTTCAGTTGAACCCTTGGTTGAGAAAAGATTCCCTATGAGCAGCAGTGTCGTTGTCGTCGGTTCCTTCAATGTCGATCACGTGTGGCGGTGCGAGTCGCTGCCTGCACCGGGTGCGACCATTGCCGGCCGCTACAGCACCGGCCCCGGTGGCAAGGGCTTCAACCAGGCCGTGGCGGCCTGCCGCGCCGGTGCCGACACGCACTTCGTGTGCGCGTTGGGCGATGACGCCGGTGGCGCCACCGCCCGCGAGCTGGCCGCACAGGATGGCTTCGGGCTGATCGCCGAAGCCAGCAGCGAACCGACCGGCACCGCTGGTATCTACGTGGATGCCCGTGGCCGCAACACCATCGTGATCGGCCCGGGTGCCAACGCCGCACTGAGCACCGACTTCCTGCAACAGCAGCACGCGCTGCTGGCCGGCGCCAAGGTGGTGCTGGTGCAGCTGGAATCGCCGGTGCAGACCATCGAAGCAGCGTTGGCCACGGCCCGCGAGGCCGGCGTCACCACGGTGCTCAACACCGCACCGGCCGACGCTCCCTCGACCATCGGCCTGCTCAAGCTGGCCGATGTGATCACCCCGAACGAGACCGAGTTCGCCGCCCTGCTCGGCCGCCATGTCGGTGAGCGCGTGGATGCCAACGACGTCGCCGCGCTGGATGGCGCCAGCCTGCATGCGCTGTGCCGCAAGCTGGTCGGCAACGGTACGGTGGTGGTGACCCTGGGTTCGGTGGGCGTGTTCGTGTCGCATGCCGACGAGAACCTGCGCGGCGATACCCAGCCGTACTACCGCGTGGGTGCCGAACAGGTGCAGGCGATCGACACCACCGGTGCCGGTGACGCCTTCAACGGCGCGCTGGCCGCGTCGCTGGCGCAGGTGGCCGACGCACCGTTCGCCCGCCACGTGCGCTTCGCCAACCAGTTCGCCGGTCGCTCGACCGAGAAGGAAGGCGCTGCCGCGGCGATGCCGCGCTTCACCCCGGCTGATTCCGAAGCAAAGTAGATCCACGCCATGCGTGGATGAACGAGCCCGGGCATGCAGATGCCCGGGCTTTTTCATGGTTCCTCCGCACGTCGCAGCAGCAGCCCGGCTGCGATTGCCAGCAGCGCCACCGCAGCGGCCACCACGCCCAGCGAGTCCAGGCCCCAACGTTCGATGGCACCGCCACCGAGCAGCGCGCCCAGGCCGATACCAGCATTGGCCGCCGACACATTCAAGGTGCCGGCCAGCGCCTGCGCCTGCGGCGCCGCGCGCATCACCCGCACCTGGCACAGCGGGAACAGCGCGGTATGCGCAACACCCCACAACGCCAGTGCGATGACCACCAACCCTCCCTGCCCGGCCAGCCAGACGCTGGCCAGCACGCCGAGCGCCAGCACCGTGCAGAACGCCAGCGTCGCGCCCAGCGGTGCACGATCCACCCAACGCCCACCCAGTGCATTGCCAAGCAACCCGACCGCACCGAAACCCATCAGCCAGGGGCGGGAACCTGCAACAGGCGTTCGAGCACGTCGGCCAGATAGGTGTAGGCGGCGAACATGGCAGTGAACACCAGCACCGACAGCAGCACGTTGCCCAGCAGCCGCGGCTGCCGCAGCACACGCGCCTGTTCGCCCAGCGCGCGCCGTGGCTCTGCAGCGGTGCCCGGCATCCACAGTGCGAGTGCACCTGCCATCAGCAGTGACAGCGCCGACAGCAGCCAGAAGCTGCCGCGCCAACCGATGGCCTCGGCGGCCAGCGTACCCAGCGGGATGCCGAACAGCATCGCGGCGGTGATGCCCAGATAGACCCGTGCCACCGCACGCCCACCCTGCTCCGCCGGCGCCAGCTGCGCAGCAGTCTCGCTGGCCGTGCCCCAGAACACCGGTAGCGCCAACGCGGGCAACACCCGCGCCAGGGCCAGCAACCACGGCAGCGTGGCCACCGCCGCGAGCGCGTTGGAGGCCGTAAACAGCAGCAGGATGGCCACGAACAGGCGACGCCGGTCGAGATGCGCCAGCAGTGCGGTCAGCGGTGGTCCGGCCAGCATCACGGTGAACGCGAACAGGGTGACCAGCTGCCCGGCGCGCGCGATACCCAGGCCGAGATCGCGCGCCAGCGCCGGCAGCAGGCCGACGATCAGGAACTCAGTGGTGACGATGACGAACGCGGAGACCGCCAACAGTGCAACGGACAGGCGGGCACGGGCAGCACGGTGACCGGTGGCAACGGAACAATCGAGGGAAGACATGCAGGACCGCCAAGGACAAGGGCCGCCCAGCCTATTTCCTCCCATTGTTCCGATTGCTGCTATGTTTTCCATCCATTCCGGACAGAACTTCGCCCATGCTTCCCAACGAGCGGCTGCGCGGCATCGAGGCCTTCGTCGCCACCGCCGAAGCCGGCAGCTTCACCGCCGCCGCCGAGCGCCTGCACCTGACCAGTTCGGCAGTCGGCAAGACCGTTGCCCGACTGGAAGCGCGCCTGGGGGCACGGTTGTTCGAACGCAGCACTCGCCGCCTGCGCCTGACCGAGGCCGGTGAAGGCTTTTACCGCACGTGCGTGCGCGTGCTTGGCGAACTGGCCGATGCCGAATCGGTGCTGGCCGCGCATGCCGATGCCCCGGTGGGCCGCCTGCGGGTGGACGCTCCGGCCACCTTCGGGCGATTGAAAGTGTGGCCGCTGCTGCTGCAGCTGGCCGCCGAGTTTCCCCGGCTGCGACCACAAGTGACCTTCAGCGACCGCTTCATCGATATGGCCGAGGACGGCGTCGATCTGGCCGTGCGCATCGGTGGCCCGGAGCCGTTGCCGGCCACCCTCGGCAGCCGCCTGCTCGGCCACGAATGCCTGCGCTTCTGTGCATCGCCGGCCTACCTGCAGCGGCACGGCCTGCCGACCTCCGGAGCGGAGCTGGCCGACCACGATGGCGTGCTGTTCGGCCGTGCCGACGGCAGTATCGGCCCGTGGCAGGTGGCCGATGGCGGGCAGCGCAGTGCACCGCTGCAGGCCCGCGCACGGCTGGTGGTCGGCAGTGCCGAAGCACAGGTGGCGGCCGTCGAGGCGGGCTTCGGCATTGCCCAGCTGGCCACCTGGCTGGTCGATGACGCGCTGGCGCGCGGCAGCCTGGTGTCGATCCTGCCGGCGCTGGACTGCCGTGGCCTGCCGTTGCGGCTGTTGTGGCCGCAGGGCCGGCAACGGCTGCCGCGCGTGGATGTGGCATTGGACCGTCTCGGCGCCGGATTGCGGATCGACCCTCCGCACTGATCCCTGCTGCGACCGCCCGTCGCATTGCCGGCACCGCGGCCCTCGCCCACCATCCGCGCAGCTTCCTTGCACGGGCAGGACATGGACGGATTCCCCTGGCTGCTGGTCGCAGCCGCTGGCAGTGCCATCGCAGCGCTGCTGCACATCGGCTGCATCGCCTTCGGCGCGGCCTGGTACCAGCGTTTCGGTGCTGGCTCGCGCGTGGTGCGGCTGGCCAAGGCCGGGCATTGGTGGCCGCCGCTGATGACCGCAGGCATCACTGCCGTGCTGGTGATCTGGACGCTGTACGCGCTGGCAGCCGCCGGCTGGCATTCGCCGCTGCCGGGCAGCCGCCAGATCCTGTCGGGCATCGCCCTGCTGTTGCTGCTGCGCGCGGGGATGGGCTTCGGGCTGGCACTGATCCGGCCGGGTTACAACGGCGCGCGATTCTGGGTGACCAGTTCACTGGCCTGCCTGGGACTGGGCCTGGCCTTCGCGCTGGGCACCCGCCAGGCCTGGCAGGCCTTGGGCTAGGCCCCGCCCAGCCGCCTACCATTGCCTGCCCCTGGGGGCGGCGGAAGCAACCGTCAAGCATCTGCTGATGCCCGTGCGGCATGAGAACGGTCCGGATAGGCCTGAACCCGGCCGTGCCGGGCACGTTCGAGTGGGTGCCTGCGCCCTACAATGGGCGCATGCAGATCGGCCCGTACTCCATTGCTCCCAACGTCGTGCTGGCGCCCATGGCCGGCGTCACCGACAAGCCCTTCCGCCTGCTGTGCAAACGGCTGGGTGCGGGCCTGGCCGCCTCGGAAATGACCATCAGCGACCCGCGCTTCTGGAACACGCGCAAGTCGATCCACCGCATGGACCACGACGGCGAACCGGCCCCGATCAGCGTGCAGATCGCCGGCACCGAGCCGCAGCAGCTGGCCGAGGCGGCACGCTACAACGTCGACCACGGCGCGCAGATCATCGACATCAACATGGGCTGCCCGGCCAAGAAGGTGTGCAATGCGTGGGCGGGGTCGGCGCTGATGCGCGACGAGCAGCTGGTGGCGCGCATCCTTGAAGCCGTGGTCAACGCGGTGGACGTACCGGTCACCCTGAAGATCCGCACCGGCTGGGACTGCGACCATCGCAACGGCCCGCTGATCGCGCGCATTGCCGAGGACAGCGGCATTGCTGCGCTGGCCGTGCACGGGCGCACCCGCGACCAGCACTACACCGGCCAGGCCGAGTACGCCACCATTGGCGAGATCAAGGCCGCGCTGCGCATCCCGGTCATCGCCAATGGCGATATCGATTCGCCGCAGAAGGCTGCCTTCGTGTTGAAGCAGACCGGCGTGGATGCAGTGATGATCGGCCGCTCGGCGCAGGGCCGGCCGTGGATCTTCCGCGAGGTGGCGCATTACCTGGCCACCGGCGAGGAACTGCCGCGGCCGTCGCTGGCCGAAGTACGCGACATCCTGCTCGGCCATCTGCACGCGCTACACGCGTTCTACGGCGAACCGCAGGGCGTGCGCATCGCGCGCAAGCACCTGGGTTGGTACGCCAAGGACCGGCCGGAAAACGCGGCGTTCCGTGCGGTGGTCAACCGTGCCGAGGATCCGGCCAGCCAGATCGCACTGACCACCGATTACTTCGACAGCCTGATCGCCGGGGAACCGGCGTTGTCTTCTGCTGCCTGAGCGAACCGCTACACCGTAGGGTCGAGCTTGCTTGATTCCTCAAACCGTAGAGTCGAGCTTGCTCGACTGAATTTCCAGAGCAGTCGAGCAAGCTCGACGCTACAAGAGCCCATCATGACCCCGCCGATCTCTTCCCCGACCTACCTGCACGGATTCTCCGGCACCGAGCAGCAGCGCCTGATGACCCAGGCCCGGCTGCTGGAATCGAGCATCTTCGGCCAGATCGACTACAGCGGCGCCCGCCGCCTGCTGGAAGTCGGCAGCGGTGTCGGTGCACAGACCGAGATCCTGCTGCGCCGCTTCCCCGAGCTGCACGTGACCGGCGTGGACCTGAGCGAAACGCAGCTGGCAGCCGCACGCGAGAACCTGGCGCGCACGCCGTGGTGCAGCGACCGTTACACCCTGCAGCAGGCCGATGCCGACGAACTGCCGTTCGAGGCCCGCAGCTTTGATTCGGCGTTCCTGTGCTGGGTGCTGGAACACGTGCCGTCACCGGCGCGCGTGCTGAGCGAAGTGCGACGGGTGCTGGCCCCGGGTTCGCCGGTGTACATCACCGAGGTGATGAACGCCTCGTTCCTGCTCGACCCTTACTCGCCGCACATCTGGCGCTACTGGATGGCCTTCAACGACTTCCAGTACGACCACGGCGGCGACCCGTTCGTCGGCGCCAAGCTGGGCAACCTGCTGCTGGCCGGCGGCTTCCGCGATGTGCATACCGAGATCAAGACCATCCACCTGGACAATCGCGAGCCGGCACGCCGCAAGACCATGATCGCGTTCTGGGAGCAGCTGTTGTTGTCGGCGGCCGACCCGCTGCTGCAGGCCGGCAGCGTGGACGAGGAGACAGTGGAGGGCATGCGCCGCGAGTTCCGCCTGGTGCAGAACGACCCGAACGCGGTGTTCTTCTACTCGTTCGTGCAGGGCCGCGCGACGGTGTATTGAACCGACGCCGCACGGCCGATTGATGCAGTAGTGCCACGCCTTGCGTGGCTGCAGCCGCCGATGTCCCCGCCATCCACGCATGGCGGGGACCTTCTGATGCGAAGCCGCACTCGTGCAAGGCCGCGCCAGCGGTGTACTGAAGCGGGCCTCGTCCCACCAGCAGCTGCGGCGGCAACCCGTTAGAATCCGCCAATCCCGGCCGAGAAAGGCGCGTGCCAGGATCCCCCTCTGCTGCCCTCGGGCATCGGTGCGCGGGCACATCGCGCATGGATGGACCCGACCTTCGAGAACGAGATGAGTGACAGCGCCCCAACGCCTTTGCCTGCCCATGACGCAAGCCTGCTGGGTGGGCTTCGGTCCAGCCAGGCACGCCTGTTCGCCGGGATCGTCGCGCTGTTGTGCATCCTCTATGTCGCGTTCGCACTGACACCATCTTCCTATGCGCTGGCCTACGAGTATCTGGGCCTGGCGCCGCAGCAACCGCTGCTCGGCACTGCGCGCTACATCCGCACCGACGAATGGATGGTGTTCACGCCTTACATCCAGATCGCCGTCGGCAACGATTTCGGCCAGGTCAACGCGCACTCGGCGTACCACGAGTCGCTGCGCACCTTCCAGGCGCTGCCACTTCTGGACTGGGGCCTGCTGTTCAAGCCCTACCATTGGGCATTCTTCCTGCTGCCTGCCGCGAACGCCTATTCGTTCTTTTTCATGTTCATGGCCATGGCCTTCCTGTGCGGATGGGCCTTGTTCCTGCGCCAATTGCGGTTGCCGGCACTGGCCGCGATGCTGGTGTCAGTCACGCTGTTCTTCGCTCCTTTCGTACAGGTCTGGTGGACCAGCAACGCCGGTGCCTTTGCGCTGGCGCCCTGGGCTGCGGTGGCGTGGCTGCGCATCGGCCATCGTGGCTTGCGTATCGCGGCCAGTGCCTATGCACTGGCGGCATGGCTGGTTGCGGTGTCCTACCCGCCGTTCATCATTTCCTCGCTGCTGGCCATGGCGGTTCTGGTGCTGGCCTTCCGCCGCGACGCCATCACGCTGCGGCGGCTGTTCGACGCCGCAGTTGCCGGTGCGATCGCGTTGGCCGTATTCGTCGGCTACTTCCACGACATCATCCCGATCGTGCGCAACACGGTGTATCCGGGCCAGCGGCAAAGTGCCGGTGGCGGCGTCGGACTGACGACCCTGCTGGCGCATCTCTTTCCGAACCTGATGACCTACCGGTTCGCACCGTTGCCACTGTTCAAGGCATCCAACGATTGCGAAATCGCGGTCCTGGGCAGCCTGCTGCCATTGTTCACCGTGGTACTGGCCGATGGTGCGCGGCTCCGCGCATGGGCGGGAAGCCATCGCAGCACGCTGTTGATCCTGGCAGCGGGCCTGCTGTTGATCGCCTGCTGGATCTTCCTGCCCATTCCCGCCGTGGTCGGCAAGCTGACGGGCCTGTCGATGGTGCCGCCCGCCCGCGCACTGCTCGCCTTCGGCCTGTTGCTCAACATCGGCTGCGCCATGATCCTGGTGCGATGCGGGGTTCGCCTCGAGCGCTGGCGCCTGCTGCTGCTGGCCGCGCTGCTGGTGGCAGGCAGCCTGGCCAAGTTCCTGTTCGGCGAGGGTCAGCTCAGCCGCCTGCACAGCACCGCCGATGCACTGCCGTACCTGTGCCTGGCCGCGCTCGCCATTGCGGCAAAGCGCCCGAGGCTTTCGGTGCATGCAGCCAGCCTGGTGCTGGCCACTGCCGCACTGGCCAACCTGCTGGGCAACGGCCTGTTCAATCCGGTGCAACCCGCCGGTCCGATCTTCGCGATGGACCGCACTGCCGTCCTGCAATCGCTACAGGCGCGAGGCGCGCGCAACAACACCGAAGGCGTACTGGTCGCCCCGGGGGGCTTCGGGGCGCTTCTGCCCGGCGCCGGGATCGCAGCCGTGAACCACGTGCTGTACCTGCCACAGCTGGATTACTTCGGCCGGTACTTCCCGGCGATGCAGGACGAAGCGTTCAATTTCACCTTCAACCGCTACCACCACATCACCGTGGCCGCCGATAGCGATATGCCGCGCGTGCTGCAGGGTGATCTGGTGGAAGTGCCGGCCAACATCCTGCTTGCGGCCCCGGCCTGCGCCACGCCCGGAACCCGGGATTGCCGCGCAGGGGCGCAACCGTGAGTCCGACGATGGGTACAGCGCAACCTGCTACGCCAACCCCGCGGATCGCCGTGGTGATCCCCTGCTACAGGGTGACCCGCCACGTGCTGGCGGTGCTGGCCGCAATCGACCCAACGGTGACGGCAATCTACTGCGTGGATGATGCCTGCCCTGATGGCAGCGGCCGGCTCATCCAGGCCGAAGCCAGCGACCCGCGCGTCACCGTGCTGTTCCATGAGCACAATCGCGGCGTCGGCGGCGCCATCAAGACCGGCTACCGCGCGGCCATTGCCGATGGCATGGACATCCTGGTCAAGGTCGATGGCGACGGACAGATGGATCCGGCACTACTCATGGATTTCGTCACCCCCATCGCGGAAGGCCACGCGGACTACACCAAGGGCAATCGTTTCTGGAATCTGACCCACATCCGTCGCATGCCGCCCGTGCGACGCCTGGGCAACCTGCTGCTGTCCTTCATGACCAAGGCATCGTCCGGATACTGGCAGGTATTCGATCCGACCAATGGCTACACCGCCATCCATGCCAGGGTCGCCAGCCACCTCAAGCTCGATGCTGTCAGCGACCGCTACTTCTTCGAGACGGACATGCTGTTCCGCCTGAACACCGTACGCGCAGTTGTCCAGGACGTGGCCATGGATGCCCACTACGGCGACGAGACCAGCAATCTCCGCATTGGCCGCATCCTCGGCGAATTCACCTTCAAGCACATGCGCAACACGCTAAAGCGCATTGCCTACAACTACTTCCTGCGCGATCTCAGCATCGCGTCGCTGGAGCTGGTCGCCGGCAGCAGCCTGCTCACCTTCGGCGGGCTGTTCGGCCTGTATCACTGGATTCGCTCGGCGCAGGCCGATGTCGCCACACCGGTAGGCACGATCATGATCACCATGGTCGCGTTGATCTCGGGCCTGCAGTTCCTGCTGGCATTCGTCGGCTTCGATATCGCCAACGTGCCGCGCCAGGTATTGAACCGATCGATCAAACTCAACCGCGCACCGCAGTAAAGCCACGCCATGCGTGGCTGCCGCCGCCAATACCCCACCTTCCACGCGTGGCGTGGCTCTACTCGGCGGCACCGGCTGAAGGTACTGCGGGCGCATGCCAGATGCGCTGCCACATCGCCGCCAGCCGGCGCCCGGCATCGGCACGCGCGGCCGGGCTGCTGTAGTCCACCCGCGGCTGCTCGGGCGTGATCGCCCGCCACTGCCCATCCACCTGCTCGGCCACGGCGAAGTTGAAGGTGTAGTCCGGCTCCAGGCCCATGCGTAGATCACTCAGCACCAGCCGGCCGTCGACCACCTGCGCACGCATGAAACCGCGGTTGAACCACTGCAGCTGCTGAACGGCCGGAATGCCCTCCGCTTCGCGCAATGCCTGCACGTTGGAGGGATGGCCTTCGAACTGCATCGGTCCATGGTCGGCCACCAGCGAACGGTCGCCCACCACGTAGCCATTCGGGGTCATCGCCACCACCCGCCACAGCAGCGTGTTGAACGGCATCGGCACCGAGAACCGCGGCGCATCGCCCAGCCCCATCGCAGCCAGGCTCTGCTGCGCGGCACGGTCGACCTGCGCCTTGGCGATCAGGCCCCAGCCCAGGTAGCCGCTGCTGAGCAGCAGTGCCACGCCCAGCACCTTGCCCGCCCAGGGACGGGCGCGGCCAAACCAGGCCAGCACGCAGCCCAGCAGCAGCCACATCGTGTAGCCGAGATCGATGATGAAGACGCTGGAACCCATGGTCGGGTGTGGCCGCAACGGCCACCACAGCTGAGTGCCGTAGACGGTGAACGCATCCAGCATGGGATGGGTGACCAGCGCCAACTGGATCGCCCAGAACCAGCGCACAGGTGACTGGGCGACGCGGCCATTGCCGAAGCGCTTGAACAACCACCAGATCAGTGCCGCCACCCAGGGCAGCACCAGCAGCGAGTGGCTGAAGCTGCGGTGTTCGATCATGTTCGCCACCGGATCGGCAGCAGTGAAGCCCAGCCACAGGGCATCGAGATCCGGCAGGGTGCCGAGCGCGGCACCAGCCAGCAGGGCCGCGCGGCGATGGCCGGGCGGAGCGATGACAGCGGCGACGGCGCCACCGAGCACGATCTGGGTAAGGGAATCCATGGACCGATGCTAGCGGCTTGCGTGCGCGCCGTCTCGATGGCACACCTGTTGAAGAGTGCCGCTCGCGCCTTTTTTGTAGAGTCGAGCCATGCTCGACTGTTTTTCGGTCCGACCCCGTCGCATACGGCAGTCGAGCATGGCTCGACTCTACAAGAGCGGGTCAGGCGGCCTGCTTGATACGCGCCCCTGGCAGCTCCACCAGGGTCTGCCCGTTGTGGTCGAGCAGGCGCAGCGCGCCATCATGGTCTTCGGCCAGTGCGGTCAGGCTCTCCACCCAGTCGCCGTCGTTGGCATAGACCAGGCCATCGCGTTCAATCAAGGCAGCGCGGTGGATGTGGCCGCAGACGATGCCATCCAGGCCGCGCCGGCGAACGTCGTCCAGCCCGGCCTGCACGAAGCGCTCGATGTAGCGTTCGGCTGCACCGCTGCGCTTCTTCAGGAATTCAGACAGCGACCAGTAGCGCATGCCCAGCAGGCGCCGCACCGCATTCAACGCCTGGTTGCCGGTGAGGATCCGGTAGTACAGCCAATCGCCGAACTTCTCCTGCAGCCCCCCGAAATGGGTCACGCCGTCATAGTCGTCGCCATGCACGACCAGCAGCCGGCGGCCATCAGCGGTGGTATGGATCGCACGGCGGCGCACCTGCATCGCCGGCAGCATCAGCCCGCACACCTGGCGCAGCGAGGCGTCGTGATTGCCGGGAATGTAGATGATCTCGGTGCCGGCACGGCGCAGCGCATGCAGGGCCTGGATGACTTCACTGTGCGACTGCCGCCAGTTGGCGCGGCGGTGCGCCATCCACCACAGGTCGATGATGTCACCGACCAGGTACAGCCGTTCGCAGCGCAACTGCGAGAGGAACCGCGCCAGCTCGGCGGCGTGGCAGTGGCGCGAGCCCAGGTGCACGTCGGAGACGAACACTGCGCGCCGGTGCGGCGACAGGTTCGCCAGCGAGCTCATGCCGGCATCCCCGCATCGCGCAAGTAGCGTTTGCGCTTGTTGGGCCGTATCGCACACAGGTCCACTTCGATCAGGCCATCGATCGAATCGCTGAAATCCGGATCGACCCCGAAGGCAAGGAAGCGGGCGCCGCCGGGTTCGCACAGGTCGGTGTACTGGCGGTACAGCGTCGGTACGCCGGTGCCGAGTGCGGCCAGGTTGGCCTTCAGCACGTCGAATGCGGCGCCGGCATCCAGCTCGCCGAAACTCGGTGGGGCCGCGAAGTACTGGAACGGCCGGTTCGATTCGACCAGGCCGGCGCTACCGCTGTAATAGCGCTGGTAGTACGCCACCAGCTGCTCGCGCGCATCACGCGGCAGTGCTGCGCTGATCGACACGGCGCCGAACAGGTAGCGGATGCCCGGCCGGCACTGAAGGTAAGCACCAATGCCCTGCCACAGGTAGTCCAGGCTGCGGCTGCCCCAGTAGTCGGGCACCACGAAGCTGCGGCCGAGTTCGAGGCCTTCGGCAATGTGGGTGATGGCATCATCGGAATAGCGGAACAGCGACGCGCTGTAGAGCCCGGACAGACCATGCCGGGCCAGCGCATGGGCACCGCGCATGATGCGGTAGGCGCCGGCGATGCGCTGCGCGGCCGCGTCCCAGATCACGATGTGCTCGTACTGCGGATCGAAGGCGTCCAGGTCGCGGCTGCGGCCGGTGCCCTCACCGACCTGGCGGAAGGTCAGCTCGCGCAGACGGCCCAGTTCCAGCAGCAGCGGAGAATCGGCCGTACAGGTCGCCAGCAGGATCTGCTTGCCGTCGGCGGTCTGGCCCAGCTGGGTGGCGGCCGCGATACCCGCGGCGACCTGCGAGGGCGGGACCGGCGCGGCCAGCGGCTCGGGGCCGCCATGAGCCGCGGCATCGGCGGTCGTGCCATTGCGGCCCAGCGCGTACAGCGCGCGACGCACCGCGAGCAGCTGTGCGCCGGGGTCACCGCCCTTGCCCAGCTGCATCGGCTCGCCGATGCACAGGCGCAGCGGGCGCCCACGACGGGTGAACATCTCGCGCGCCAACAGTGCGGTGCCGGCCGGCTTGAACAGGGTCGAGGCGCCGTAGAACAACGCCGAGTTGCGCGCTTCCACCCGCACCGGCAGCACCGGCGCACCGGCGGCACGGGCGAAGCGGACGAAACCGCGCTGCCAGCGGCCATCACGGATGCCGCGCAGCGACAACCGCGAGACCTCACCGGCCGGGAACACGATGACGCATTGCTCGGCGGCCAGCGCCTCTTCGACCGCATGCAGACTGCCGCGCTGGGCCTTGCCACCGAGGATGCGCACCGGCAGCAGCAGGTCCTGCAGTGGCGCGATCGCCCCCAACAGGTCGTTGGCCACGATCCGCACGTCGCGGCGGATGCGGCCGACCGCGTCCAGCAGGGCCAGCGCGTCCAGCGCTCCGGAGGGGTGATTGGCGACGATCAGCAGGCGGCCGGTGGCGGGAATCTTCGCCAGCGCGGCTGGATCCACCTGGTACTGGCCGTCGATGAACTCCAGGCCGGCGGCGACGAAGCCGAATCCGCGCAATCCTGCACTGCGCTGCAGGAAGGCTTCGATCTGGTCCAGGCGCGACCAGCGTCCGACGCTGCGCAGCAAGGGCCGGGCCAGTTGGCCACGACGGCCATGGAACCAATCGGGGAAGCGTTGCTGGAGACGCTGTTCGAGTTCCTGCATGGCGTGTTCGCTCGTGCCCGGCGGCCGGATTGGCCGACAGCCTGCGCCCGGCAGGCGGCAACCAGATGGCGGTTTCGGGGCAGAACGATGACGGCCGGGTGCCCCGGGGCGGGGTCGCGGACTGCGCGGCCGGGGCCAGGCAGGACCCGCGCCGTTGTCACGCTGGTGGAACACTGGGCGTCGAGGCTGGGCCTCAATCCCGCTGCAGCGGGCCCGGCGGGCCTACATGGGCTTAACCACCGGCAACCGGTACAGGTTCACAATGCACAGGCGGCGCACCCCGTGTATCATTCGCGCCCATCTTTCCATCCGAATCAAAGGATATTAAGCCTGATGTCCAGCTACCTCTTCACCTCCGAGTCGGTCTCTGAAGGCCATCCGGACAAGGTTGCCGACCAGATCTCCGATGCGGTGCTGGACGCGATCCTGACCCAGGACCAGCGCGCCCGCGTGGCCTGCGAGACCATGGTCAAGACCGGCGTTGCCATCGTGGCCGGTGAAATCACCACCAGCGCCTGGATCGACCTGGAAGCGCTGACCCGCAAGGTCATCGTGGACATCGGCTATGACAGCTCCGACGTCGGCTTCGACGGCGCCACCTGCGGCGTGCTGAACCTGATCGGCAAGCAGTCGCCGCACATCGCCCAGGGCGTGGACCGCAAGAAGCCCGAAGAAATGGGCGCTGGCGACCAGGGCCTGATGTTCGGCTATGCCACCAACGAGACCGACAGCTACATGCCGGCCGCGATCCACCTGTCGCACCGTCTGGTCGAGCAGCAGGCCAAGATCCGCAAGAAGAAGAACTCGCCGCTGTCGTGGCTGCGCCCGGACGCCAAGAGCCAGGTCACCCTGCGCTATGAAAACGGCGTGGTCTCGGCCATCGACGCGGTGGTCCTGTCGACCCAGCACGCCCCGGGCATCAAGCAGAAGGACCTCATCGAGGCTGTCCGCGAAGAGATCATCAAGCCGGTGCTGCCGGCCAAGTGGCTGCACAAGGGCACCAAGTTCCACATCAACCCGACCGGCAAGTTCGAGATCGGCGGCCCGGTGGGCGACTGCGGCCTGACCGGCCGCAAGATCATCGTCGACACCTACGGCGGCTGGGCCCGTCACGGTGGTGGCGCGTTCTCCGGCAAGGACCCGTCCAAGGTCGACCGTTCGGCAGCCTACGCGGCCCGCTACGTGGCCAAGAACGTGGTTGCCGCCGGCCTGGCCGACCGTTGCGAAGTGCAGGTCTCCTACGCCATCGGCGTGGCTGAGCCGACCTCGATCTCGGTCACCACCTTCGGCACCGGCAAGATCAGCGACGACAAGATCGAAAAGCTGATCCGCAAGCACTTCGACCTGCGCCCGTACGGCATCATCAAGATGCTGGACCTGGTGCACCCGATGTACCAGCAGACCGCGGCTTACGGCCACTTCGGCCGCAAGCCGAAGGAGTTCAGCTACCTCAACGGCGAAGGCGAGACCGTCAACGCCACGGCCTTCTCCTGGGAGAAGACCGACCGCGCCGCCGCCCTGCGCGCCGATGCGAAGCTGAAGTAAAGTCGGCTGATAGAGCCGACGGGTAGAGCCGACTGTTAGTCGGCTGTCCCTGAAGAAGGGCCGCGCAAGCGGCCCTTCTCTTTTCTGGTAGAGCCGGCCGCTGGCCGGCTTTTTCATGGCCTTCGGAAACAATCGCGTGGTTGCCGGCCAGCGGCCGGCACTACCCGGTTGCCGATACAATCGGCGCATGTCGACCGAACTCAAAACCCACCAGCTGTCCATGACCGTGCTGATGTCGCCGGAGATGGCCAATTTCTCCGGCAAGGTCCACGGCGGCGCCATCCTGCGCCTGCTCGACCAGGTCGCCTACGCCTGCGCCAGCCGCTACGCCGGCCGCTACGTGGTCACCCTGTCGGTGGACCAGGTGATGTTCCGCCAGCCGATCGCGGTGGGCGAGCTGGTCACCTTCCTGGCCTCGGTGAACCACACCGGCACCTCGTCGATGGAGATCGGCGTCAAGGTGGTGGCCGAGGACATCCTCAAGCGCAGCGTGCGCCATGCCAACAGCTGTTTCTTCACCATGGTGGCGGTGGATGAGGAAGGCCGGCCGACACCGGTGCCGTCATTGCAGCCGGTCACGTCGGACGAGAAGCGCCGCCAGGCAGCCGCATTGATCCGCCGCCAGCTGCGCCAGGAAATGGAGCAGCGCCATCTGGAACTGCTGGCGTCGAACCCGCCGTCGCCGGAAGAGTGAGGTAGTGCCGGCCGCTGGCCGGCAACCTCGCGCGTGCTGCCAGACATCATGAGGTTGCCGGCCAGCGGCCGGCACTACCATTTCGAATTCGCCGGGCCATGCCCGGCGGATGCGGATCAGCCGGTGTTCTGCACGCCCTGCGAAACACCGTTCACGCAGGCCACCAGCGCGCGCAGCAGGTCGTCATCCTCGCGCCCGCTGGCCCGCCAGCGCTGCAGCAGGTCCACCTGCAGCACGCTGATCGGATCAACGTAGGGATTGCGCAGGCGGATCGAAAGCGACAGCCGCGCATCGTGGTCGAGCAACGTCTGCTGGCCCATCAGCGCCAGCAGCCAGTGGCGGGTCAGTTCCAGTTCGCGCTTCACCTGCGGGAAGAAACGCCCGTGCAGGTCGCCCGACAACAGCGAGAACTGCTCGGCAATGGTGATATCGCCCTTGGACAGCACCATCGCGATGTCATCGAGGAAGGTACGGAAGAACGGCCAGTCACGCGCCATCTCGCGCAGCGTCTGTTCGTGGCCAGCATCCACCGCCGCCTGCAGGCCGCTGCCCACCCCGTACCACCCGGGAATGACGGCACGCGCCTGGCTCCAGGCGAACACCCACGGAATCGCGCGCAAATTGCCCAACGCCGCGTCCTGACCGAGCCGGCGCGACGGCCGCGAACCCAGCGTCATCCGCTCGATCACATCGATCGGTGTCGCCGTGCGGAAGTAGTCCATGAAACCAGACTGGCCGACGAAGGCGCGGTACACCTCGCTGCTGGAGCCAGCAACCACATCCATCACCGGTCGCCAGTCATCCTCGCGCGGCTCCGCTGCACGCGGGCGCAGGCTGGCGCGCAGTACTGCGCCGGTGGCCTGTTCCAGCGAGCGCAGGGCCAATGCACGGATGCCGTACTTGCGGTGGATCACCTCGCCCTGCTCGGTCACCCGCAAGCGGCCATCGATGCTGCCGCGCGGCGAGGCATCGACCGCATGCGTGGTCTTGCCGCCACCGCGGCTGATCGAACCGCCACGGCCATGGAAGAAGGTCAGGCGGATGCCGGCCTCGGCCGCGACCTCCAGCAGTTCCACCTGCGCACGCTGCAGGCCCCAGCGCGAAGCGGCGATGCCACCGTCCTTGCTGCTGTCCGAATAGCCCAGCATCACCATCTGCACGTCATCGCGTGCACGCAGGTGCGCGCGATAGATCGGGTCGGCCAGCAGGTCACGCAGGGTCGCGGTGCCGCGCTTGAGGTCATCCACGGTCTCGAACAGTGGCGCAATATCCAGCGGCACCGAACCGCCCTCTTCCACCAGGCCGCCACGGCGTGCCAGCGCAAGCACCGCCAGCACGTCGCTGCGGTCGTGTGCCATCGAGATGATGTAGCTGCCCAGTGCATCACCACCATGGCGCGCACGTGCATCGGCCAACGCCGCGAACACCGCATCCAAACGCTGGTTGCCTTCGTCCTCGCCCTTCGGCAAAGGCACCTCGCCACCGGCATGCGGCGCCAGCAGGCGCGCGCGACCCAACACATCCAGGCCCTCCCACGCAGCGTCGCCACCCAGCACCGCGGCCAACGCGCGCGCGTGCACGCTCGATTCCTGGCGCACGTCCAACCGCGCAAGATGGAAGCCGAACGTTTTCACCCGCCACAGCAGGCGCTGCACCGCGAAACCGCCAGCATGTTCGCCACGATTGGCGCGCAGGCTGTCGAGGATCAGCTGCAGGTCGTCGATCAGTTCGTCCGGACCAGCGTAAGCGCCTGCACCATCATCCAGCGTGGCCTGCAGGCGCGCGCGCATGCGGTCGTTGAGCAACCGGTACGGCATGTCGGCATGGCGCGGGCGCGACTGCACCTGCGGCAGCAACTGCTGGTAATGCGCTACGCGCGCCTGCAGCGCATTGCTCACGCCCACCCGCTCGGTGGACTGGCTGAGCAGGCTGGCCAGCTGCAACAGTTCCTTCTGGTAACGCCCCAGTACCGCCTGCCGCTGCGCATCCAGCGTGTTGCGGATGGTGGTGGCATCCACGTTCGGATTGCCATCCATGTCGCCGCCCACCCAGGTGCCGAAGCGCAGCAGTCGCTGCAATGGCAGTTCTTCGCCATAGGTATCGCGCAACGCCTGCTGCAGCGATTCGTACAGCACCGGAATCACCCGGTAGAGCACCTGCACCAGATAGAAGCCGACGTGCTCGCGTTCGTCATCGACGGTGGGCCGCACCGGCGAGGAATCGGTGGTCTGCCATGAGGCAGTCAGCGCCATGCGGAAGCGCGCAGCATCGGCAGCGGCTTCGCCCGGCGTGCGCTGGCCGTCGAGGTTGTCGACCAGGCTGGCCACCATCAGCTGCTCTTTTTCAAGCAGCGCGCGGCGTACCGCTTCGGTCGGGTGTGCGGTGAACACCGGTTCGATGTCGATGCGTGGCAACCACTGCGCCAGCTCGTCCAGGCCCACGCCCTGCGCCTTCAGATGCTGCAGGGCATCCTGCAGGCCATCGGGCTGCGCACCTGCGGTACCGGCGCGCTGGTAGTCACGGCGACGGCGGATGCGATGCACGCGCTCGGCGATGTTGACCACCTGGAAGTAGGTGCTGAAGGCCCGCACCATGGTCTCGGCCTGTTGCGGCGCGCGCCCGGCCAGGCCATCGGCCAGCTCGGACAGCGGCGCCTGGTTCTCGCGGCGGGCGATGGCGCGGGTGCGCACGTCCTCGACATCGTCGAGGAACGCGGCGGATACCTGTTCAACCAGCAGGTCGCCGACCAGCGCGCCAAGGCGGCGCACATCATCGCGAAGCGGAAGATCGGGAGAAGCGAATTCGATGCTGCTGCGGTACTCGTTCATCGGCGACGCACAGGCCTCGGTCAACGGATCCAGACCCCAAGCCTAAACCAGAACGGGCATCGTGCTGCGATGCAAAAATGGTTTCATCTGGTAGTGCCGGCCGCTGGCCGGCAACCTCAGGCCGCGTGAGTCCATGAGGTTGCCGGCCAGCGACCGGCACTACCGGGTCACGTCAGCGCTTCTTCTTCGCCTTGCCCTGATCGGCCGGGCCGATGGTCTGCTCCAGCCAACGCTCGCTCTCGGCCAGCATGGTCATGATCGACTCGCGTGCGCGGTAGGCATGCGATTCGTTCGGCAGCATCACCAGGCGCGCGGTGCCACCCAGGCCCTTCACCGCAGCGAACATGCGCTCGCTCTGGATCGGGAACGTACCGGAGTTGTTGTCGTCCACACCGTGGATGAAGAGGATCGGATCCTTGATCTTGTCGGCGTAATTGAACGGCGCCATCTTCTGGTAGACGTCCTGCGCCTGCCAGTAGTTGCGCTCTTCGGCCTGGAAGCCGAACGGGGTGAGCGTGCGGTTGTAGGCGCCGCTGCGGGCGATGCCGGCCTTGAACAGGCGCGTGTGCGCCAACAGGTTGGCAGTCATGAACGCACCATAGGAATGGCCACCGATGGCGATGTGATCGCGATCGGTCACGCCACGACGCACGACTTCATCCACCGCTGCCTGCGCGTTGGCCACCAACTGTTCGATGTAGGTGTCGTTCGGCTCCTTGTCGCCCTCGCCGATGATCGGCATCGACGGGCTGGCCAGCACCACATAACCCTTGGCCAGGAACGCCTGCGGGCCCCAGTAGCTGACCGCATTGAAGCGGTACGGCGAATCGGTGACCTGGCTGGCCGCGGCCGCGCTCTTGAACTCACCCGGGTAGGCCCACATCAGCAGCGGGCGCGGACCGTCGCGCTTGGGGTCGTAGCCCGGCGGCAGCAGCAGGGTCGCGGTCAGATCCACACCGTCCTTGCGCTTGTAGCGGATCTGCTCCTTCTGCACGCCCTTCAGCTGCGGCAGAGGATGCGCAAAGTGGGTCAACGCACGCGGCGCAGCACCAGCGTCAGACAGCGACTGCACGTAGAAGTTGGCCGGCTCGTCCGGGCTCTCGCGGCTCAGCAGCAGCGAGCTGGCCTGGTTGTCCAGCAGCGCCACCGGCAGCGCGTAGCTCGGCGCCTGCGAGTGGAACAGGCGGGTGGCCTTGCCCGTAGCGACATCGAAGCGGTCCACGAACGGACGATCGCCTTCCGGCGATGCACCGGCACCGGCCAGATACAGGCTGCTGCCATCGGCGCTGGTCTGCAGCAGCGAGCGGCCGCGGTCGTCGCTGGACAACAGCGGCCGGCCCGGATCGGAATAACGGTCCTGCGCGTCACGATCCCACAACAGGCGCGGCTCGGCGCTGGCATTGTCCGGGGCGATCAGCCAGGTCTTGGTCTTGCGCGTCTTCCACCACGATTCGGTCAGCAGGGCCAGGTCGCCACGGCCCCAGCTGATGCCGGCCAGGCGGCTGCCGAGCTGGGCCAACGTGACCGGCGGCGTGTCGAACGGCGCGGCCTGCATCAGCACCGCGTCACGCACCTTGGCGTCCCTGTTCGGGTCACCACCGTCCTGCGCCTCGGCCCAGACCAGGGTGGCATCGGCATCACCTCGCCAGCTGATATCGCGTACGCCGGTCACTTCGGCATCGTTGCCGGTCGGCAGGCCTTCCACCAGCGGACGCACAGCCACGGTGTGCACCAGCTTGCCGCTGGCACGGTCGATCACTTCAATGCGGCGCGGGAAGCTGCTTACCGGCACCACGTACGAGTACGGGCGCTGCACCGGCTGGCGCAGCACGAAGCGGCCATCCGGCGACACCGCGAAGCCCATGAAGATGCCGGCCGTGCCAATCGCGCGGGTACTGCCATCCAGGCTGACTTCCATCGGCTGGGTGGTCGCGTAGTAATCGAACTGGCGCGCGTCGGCCTCGTTCTTCAGCAGATCCTGGTAGGTGCGGATCGACACCACGCCGCCACCCTGGCTGGTCTGCTGCACGGCCGGACCGGTCGGGATGCCATCGGCGGCCGGGGCCGCACCAAGGTTGGCCGGACGCGTGAACACCACCAGGCCGCGGCTGTCCGGCAGCCACTGGTAGCCACTGCCGATCACCGTGTTCAGGCCGGCGACCAGACGACGGGCGCTGCCGCCGGCCACGTCCACCAGCCACAGCTCATTGGCGCCGCTGGCGGCGTCGACCTGGTTGAAGGCCAGCCACTTCTGGTCCGGCGACCACATCACGCTGGCGATCGACAGCTTGGCCGGCAGGCCGCTGATTTGCCGTTCCTTGCCGTCGGCCACGTTCATCAGCCACAGCTTCTCGCCGAAGCTGAAGCGGCTGTCGGAGAAGGTGCGCGGGTTGATGCGCAGGCCGGCCAGCTTCAGTTCCGGCTGCGCCACCACCTGGATCGACGGCAGCGACGGCATCTGCATCATCGCGGCGACATCGCGGCGTGGCGACAGGTACAGCGAGGGCGCGCGCGGCGCGTCCACCACCGCCTGCAGCGCCGCCGAGGGCAGCTCGTAGCCGGTGGCGCCCTGGGCCTGCGTCTGGCCCTGAGCGGCCTTCGGCGCAGCGGCCAGCGCCAGCGGAGCCACCGCCAGCAGTGCCATCGACAGGACCAGGCCGGTCAAGCGCCGGTTGCGGCGCGGGTGCATGCTCATCGTTCCACCTGTGTGATGCGTGAAAACAACGACCTTAACAGGCCATGCCTGCCGGCCCACCTGCCGATGGTTGGGTCATCGGCGTGTCACACCGGAGGCGCGATATAATGGCCGTCCTCCCCTGCCGAGGGGCGCTGCGACCGGATCCCTTGAGGCCGGCCAGGCTCGGCCAGGTGGTACTGCAACAACGGCGCCCGGCCAGAAGCGAGCATCCGCTCGTCCACAACCGGAGCTATTGCATGAATGCTGTTGCCAAGACCTTCTCCACCGAAGGCGATTACAAGATCCGCGACATCACCCTGGCCGACTGGGGCCGCAAGGAACTGGACATCGCCGAGCACGAGATGCCGGGCCTGATGTCGATCCGCCGCAAGCACGCCGCCAGCCTGCCGCTGAAGGGCGTGCGCGTGACCGGTTCGCTGCACATGACCATCCAGACCGCGGTGCTGATCGAGACCCTGAAGGACATCGGCGCCGACGTGCGCTGGGCCTCGTGCAACATCTTCTCCACCCAGGACCACGCTGCTGCCGCCATCGCTGCTACCGGCACCCCGGTGTTCGCCTGGAAGGGCGAGTCGCTGGAAGAGTACTGGGACTGCACCCTGGACGCGCTGACCTTCACCTTGGCCGACGGCACCCTGACCGGTCCGGAGCTGGTGGTCGATGACGGCGGTGACGTCACACTGCTGATCCACAAGGGCTACGAACTGGAAAACGGCAGCACCTGGGTCAACGAGCCGGCTGCATCGCACGAAGAGCAGGTCATCAAGAACCTGCTCAAGCGCGTCGCCACCGAGCGCCCGGGTTACTGGGGCCGCGTGGTCAAGGACTGGAAGGGCGTCTCCGAAGAGACCACCACCGGCGTGCACCGCCTGTACCAGCTGGCCCAGGCCGGCACCCTGCTGATCCCGGCGATCAACGTCAACGACTCGGTCACCAAGAGCAAGTTCGACAACCTGTACGGCTGCCGCGAGTCGCTGGCCGACGGCCTGAAGCGCGCGATGGACGTGATGCTGGCCGGCAAGGTGGCCGTGGTCTGCGGCTACGGTGACGTCGGCAAGGGCTGCGCCGCGTCGCTGCGTGCCTACGGCGCGCGCGTGATCGTCACCGAGATCGACCCGATCTGCGCCCTGCAGGCGGCGATGGAAGGCTATGAAGTCAACACCATCGAATCGACCCTGGGCCGTGCCGACCTGTACGTCACCACCACCGGCAACAAGGACATCATCCGCATCGAGCACCTGAGCGCGATGAAGGACCAGGCCATCGTCTGCAACATCGGCCACTTCGACAACGAGATCCAGGTCGATGCGCTGGTGGGCTTCAAGGGCGTGCAGCACGTCAACATCAAGCCGCAGGTGGACAAGTACATCTTCCCGAACGGCAATGCGATCTTCCTGCTGGCCGAAGGCCGCCTGGTCAACCTGGGCTGCGCCACCGGCCACCCGAGCTTCGTGATGTCCAACTCGTTCGCCAACCAGACCCTGGCCCAGATCGACCTGTGGGCCAACAAGGACAGCTACGAGAACAAGGTGTACCTGCTGCCGAAGAAGCTGGACGAGGAAGTGGCGCGCCTGCACCTGGAAAAGATCGGCGTGAAGCTGACCACCCTGAGCCAGGAACAGGCCGACTACATCGGCGTGCCGGTGGAAGGCCCGTTCAAGCCGGACCACTACCGCTACTGATCGCGCCGGGGTCGGATCCCTTTCCAAAGGAAAGGGCTCTGGCCCCAGCAACGGAAGCAGAAAGAACGGGCGCCTTCGGGCGCCCGTTCTGCGTTGGATATGCCGGTAGCGCCGGGCCATGCACGGCGAGCGCGCCGGCGATTTGATCTCCACGCCGCCGGGCATGGCCCGGCGCTACCGGATGGCGGCAATAGCCTCGGTCAAGGCAACGCCTCCACGCCACGCTACGATTCCCCCATGACTCCGGCCATCAACCTGCTCAAGCGCGAGAAGATCGCCCACACCGTGCGCAGCTACGTGCACGACGCCCACGCCGAATCGTATGGGGGCGAAGCCGTCGAGAAGCTCGGCCTCGACCCGGCCCAGGTGTTCAAGACCCTGCTGGCCAGCACTGAAACCCACGAACTGCTGGTGGCGATCGTGCCGGTGGCCGGCCAGCTGGACCTGAAGGCGCTGGCCGAAGCGGCCGGCTGCAAGAAATGCGAGATGGCCGCTGCCGACGCCGCACAGCGCGCGACCGGCTACCTGGTCGGCGGCATCAGCCCGCTCGGGCAGAAGAAGCGCCTGCGCACGTTCCTGGATGCCAGTGCGCAGGTACTGCCGAGCCTGCATGTCAGCGCCGGTCGCCGCGGCCTGGAAGTGGAACTGGCGCCGGCCGATCTGCTGCGCCTGACCGCCGGCCACTTCGCTGCCATCGGCAAGGCGCGCTGATGCGCTGGCCGTGGTCTGCCGCACCACTGCCCCGGCTTGAGGATGCACAGGCCGATGTAGTACTGCAGGACCTGTTGTCGCGCGACGGCGCGCGCATCACCGATGCTGCTCGCACGGTCGCACGGCTGTTCAGCCCGTCCTCGCTGGAAGCACTGGCCACGCACGCGGACCTGATCGAACAGCGCTGCCAGGGCATCGCGCTCGGTGGCATGCTGATCAGCAATCAGGCGCACCTGAAAGCCGCACTGAAACGGTTGCGCTACTGGCGTGCGCGCGAGGGTTGCCTGTGTGCGCTCAATCCCGGCTACCCGTTCTTCGATCCCCGTCGCCTGCTTGAACAGGGGCAGATGCGGCTGCTTTCGGTGGGCGAAGCCGAAGGTGGCTGGGGCGAGTGCCACGCGGTTGCCTGCGCACAGTGTGGCCGGCACTGGCAGGCCATCGACCGCGAGTATCACTACCCTTGGTGGGAGTGGATGGCCGCCTGACGGGATGCAGCCACGCATGGGGTGGCGCTACTGCGGCAGCGCGCAGATTCACGCCGTGCGTGGATTGCCATCACTACCAATTCGTAGCGCATCGGCACGCGCACGATGGTCAACTCCGGCACCGTGCTCTTCGCGTCGGCGCGGACGAAACGCCAGCCGCGCAGTTCTTCCACCGCCGCTTCATCCAGCAGCGCGTAGCCGCTGGAGGTCTCCACGATCACCGCGGCAACGGCTCCTTGTGCATCGATCAGCGCCTTCAGCTGGCTGCGTCCGGAAAGTCCCTGTTGCATGGCCTCTGGTGGGTAGCGCGGCGATACGCCGCGCGGCTGCATCCACGGGATGCCCTCGCCCGCGAACAGGTCCCGAGCGCCGCGCGCCGCGCAATGCTTCGGCAGGCGCAACGTTAGGGACATCTGCGCGCCGTCCACAGTCACCTCCGCAGGCGCTGCACAGGCGTGCTGCGCCAATACACTCAGCATCTGCTGCTGCCGAAGCAGCGCCTTGCCGTCGGCTGCGGTCACCTCGACCACGCAACGACCGCCCTCGGGCCGCATCGACAACGCGGTCACGCCCCTGTCGCGCAGCCCCGGAACCGCCGCCAAAGGCGAACAGGCCGTCTCTGCAACCGGCGCTGCCGCCGGTGCTGTGATGGCCGGCAGCAGGCCAGCCAGCACCATCAGGATCATCCTTGCCCAGCTAGCCATGCTCCGCCCTCCGTGCGTTGGTCTGGCCCGATCATAGATCAGCTGGGCATGGCGCGTGCGCGTGGGGTCGAATGACCCGGTCAGCGCCCCCGCGATACGGGGATCCGAGTCAGGGACGCCAGTTGGCGTTGTTCTCCCAGAACTCGACGGAACGCCGGTAGGCCTCACGATCCAGCGGCACGCCGGAACCGCCCTCTTCCACACCCAGCGCATTGCGCATCATCGTGATCGGCGCCATCGGCACCTCTTCCGGTTCGGCGGTATAGATGCAGCCGACGATGCCCCAGTCAGCCTCGATCGGTGAACCTTCCTTCGCCAGCTGCTCGGCGCTGTACAGGATCACCACCAGGTAGCTCGCACGCGGCGACTCCACGCCCTCGAACCAGCGCACCAGCACCGGCAGCTCCTCGCGGTTGCGTGCCTCGTAGCCGCTGCGCAGCTGGTGGCGGTTGGCATCGCTGACCGGCACCGTCAGGCAGCGCGTGCTGGTCCAGTTCTCGTAGACGAACAGCTTGCAGAACGGCGCATAGCCATCGAGCACCTTCAGCGGGGCGTGCGCGTTGAGGTGTGCCTCGAACTGCTCTGCGCTGCAATCCTGGATGGTGTTGCCGCGCGGAACGCGTGGAAACAGGCGGGGGCGGGCGAAATCGGTGAGGACGATGGACATGGCGGCACAGTGCAGGAACAAGTGTTCAGGGTACCGGCCAAGCGACTTGAAGTCTGCTTCACATCTGCACGGCACAGTGCCTGCACATTCCCAGGAAACCCGAGCATGAACCGCTTCCCTCCCCTGCTGCTGGCCTGCGTGATGGCCATCCTCCACGGACCCGTGGTCGCCTCAACCGCCGATCCCACACAGCCACCGCGCGTGCTGCTGGTCGTCAGCAGCGAAGGTCGCGATCAGGGCCGTATCCGACCAGGCTTCGAGATGGACGAGTTCGCCCAGGCCTGGCTGATACTTCGGCGCAACGGCTTCGAAATCGATGTGGCCAGCCCACGCGGCGGCGCCGTGGAAGCCGACAAGTACAACGCCGCGGAACCCTTCAACGCTGCGGTTCTGGCTGATCCCCTGGCCGTCCGCGCACTGGCCGCTACGCTGCCAACGGCGCAACTGCGGGCAGGCGACTATCGCGGCGTGCTGGTGATCGGCGGCAAGGGCGCCATGTTCGATCTGCCGGCTGACAGCGCGCTGCAGCGCACGATTGCCACCATATGGGAACAAGGCGGCGTAGTCGCAGCGGTCTGTCATGGTCCGGCGGCGCTGGCAGGCATCCGCCTTGGCAATGGTCGCGCACTGGTGGAAGGCCGCTCCATGACCGGTTTCAGCGAGGAGGAGGAGGCACTGTTCGGCAAGCGCTGGGCGAAGGAATTTGCCTTCCAGCTGGAGCCACGCATGCGTGAACTCGGGGCCCGTTGGCAGGAAGCGCCACTGATGATGCCAAAGGTGGTGGTGGATGGACGCCTCGTAACCGGACAGAATCCTTATTCCACTCCCGTGCTGGCCGAGGCCTTCGTGCGTGCCAGCGGACAGGTACCGGTGGCCCGTGAACCCTGGCGCGACGAGCGCAGCATGGCGCTGGTGGAGCGGCACCTGAAGCTGCGCGACGAGCAGGCCGTCCAGCAGCTGGCTCGGCACCCCGTGGATTACCACGTCGAACTGATCGGCATCCTTGGCTTCTACCAGCTGCAGGCTGCACAGACGCCGGCAGCGATCGCCGATGCGTTGGCGATCATGCAGTTGGCCCGTCCACACATGGACGAACCGCGCCTCGACGTGGCGATGGCCGAAGCGCACTGGCGTCTGGGCGATGCCACGCACGCCCGCACGCAACTGCAGGCCGTGCTGGAAAAACAACCTGCACTGGAAGAAGCTAAGGCACTTCTGGCCCGCATGCAGCCTTGACCATGAACGCCGAACGCCTGCGCCTGCTGTTGATCGAAGACAACCTGCCCTTGGCCTCGGCCATCGTCGACATGCTGCAGGCGCAGGGCCACCAGGTGGATTTCGCCGCCGACGGCGAGCTCGGCCTGCGGATGGCCCTGGCCAATCCGCCGGACGTCGTGCTGCTCGACCTGGGCCTTCCGGGAATCGATGGGACCACTGTGTGCCGTCGCCTGCGCGATGGCTGCGACCGCCACGTGCCTGTGCTGATGCTGACCGCACGCGACGCGCTGGTCGACAAACTGCAGGGCTTCGCCGCCGGCGCAGATGACTACCTCATCAAGCCGTTCGACGATGCCGAGCTGCTGGCGCGCTGTCTCGCGCTGGCGCGCCGCCATCGCCTCAACCAGCCCCATCGGTTGCAGATCGGCCCACTGTGCATCGATCGCCGCACTGGCCAGGCGTGGCGTGATGGCGTTGCGCTGGAGATGCCACAGCTGGCTCAGCGCATCCTGCTCGAACTGGCCGAAGCGTGGCCGTGCACCGTGACCCGCAGTGAACTGGTACAGCGCTTGTGGGGCGATGAAGCGCCACCGTCGGACCCGCTACGCTCGCATCTGTACCTGTTGCGGCAGGTACTGGATCGACCCTTCGACAGCGAGATGCTGCGTACCGTACATGGTGTCGGTTTCCGTCTGGAAGCATCACCATGAGGCCACGCCCGGTCCATCGCCTGCGCCGGCGCCTGGTGGTGGCGTTCACCGTCTTCGCGCTGCTGATTGCCTCGGTCTTCGGAGTGTATTCGCTGGTCTTCATGTATGCGGTGGAGGACAGCATCTTCAACGCCCAGCTGGACCGTGAAGCGCAGGCGCAGCGTGCCTACCATGCCCGCACGGGGCACTGGGGCCTGCCCGCCGATGCAGCGGTCCAGCTGCATGACTCACCTGCCACATTTCCCGCCGACCTGCGGACCGTGTTCGCGGAGGAGCCCTGGCGCTCGGAGTTCGGCGGCGAGCAGGGCCGCCACTACCACGTCAAGCGATTGCAGGCCTCCCCGTCCATGCCTCCCGCGTGGCTGGTGTATGAAGTCAGCGAACAGCTGGTGGTCCGTCCGGTCCGCGATAGAGTAGTGCTGCTGCTGGGCGGTACGGCGCTGGGCATGATCCTGGTCGCGATCCTGCTCGGGCTTTGGCTGGCGCGCCGCGCCACACGCCCCCTGTATGCGCTGGTCCATGAGGTTGAAGCGCTGCAACCACCGTCTGGACAGCGCACTCACCTGGCAGACCGTTTCGGCGATGACGAAATCGGGGTACTTGCGCGCGCGCTGGATGGCTTGTCGGAGCGGGTTGCCGCGTTCATCGAACGGGAGCATGCCTTCACCCGTGATGCCAGCCACGAGCTGCGTACGCCGTTGAGCGTCATCTCCAGCGCGGCCGGCCAGTTGCTCGGTGAGGCTGGACTGTCCGCACGCGGGCAACAGCATCTGCAGCACATCCGCCTGTCGGCGCTGCAGCTGCAGCAAGCCATGACCGCATTGCTGGCGCTGGCTCGCGAAGAACCTGCAGACGCATGTTGCGGGCCGGTCAGACTCGTTCCGCTACTTGAGAGAGTGATCGTCGAGCAGTCACCGCTGTTGGCCTCGCGGCCGGTGGACGTGCAACTCTCTGTGCCCCACGGCGCAGCACTGCGCGCGCCAGAGGCTGCGCTGCAGGTGGTGCTGGCCAATCTGATCGGCAACGCCTTCGCGCACACGCCGCAGGGCACGGTATCGATCACGTTCGAAACAGGCGTTCTGCAGGTCTACAACACCGCTTCCTCCACACCGTCGCTGGGCAGCTGGCCCACGCCCCGCCCCTTCCAGAAGCGCGCAGACAGCAGCGGCAGCGGATTGGGGCTGGAGATCATGCGCCGGCTTTGCGACCACCACGGCCTGCATCTGGACATACAGGCCAATGACGGTGGTGTTCATGCGCAGCTTCGAGGTCAGCAATGCGGCCCATGAAACGCTTACTGAAGGTGCTGGCTGTCGTCCTGCTGGCGCCGCCATTGCTGTTCACCGCCGCCCTGCTCTGGCCGCTGCGTGCACCGCCGTTGCCCGAGCCGGGCAACAGCCGCGTGATCGTCAACGCGCGGGTGGTGGACGTCGCGCGCGGCCAGGTCAGCGAACCCACGACAGTGACAGTGCGCAGCGGCACGATCACCGCCATTGGCGAAACGCCACGGGACACCACATTGCCAGTGCTCGATGCCGGCGGCCGCTGGCTGCTGCCCGGCTTCTGGGACATGCATACCCACGCCCTGCAGCTGTCGCCGCAACTGCAGTTCCCGCTGATGCTGGCCAACGGCATCACCGGCACCCGCGACATGATGGACTGCCCGCAGGCCACCGATCCGCTGATCGCCTGCGTGGCCGACAAGCGCCGCTGGACCTCACAGGCCGTTGCCGGCCAGCAGGTCGCACCCCGCTTCGTGCAGATCGCCAGCTTCTATTTCGAAGATCCAGCGTTGGCGCCGGACACCGCGGCACAGCGTGCGCGCACGTACAGCGCGCGCGGTGTCGACGCGTTGAAGGTCTACAACCGGTTGCGTGCGGATACCTACCAGCGGCTGGCCAGCGAAGCGCGGCACCTGAATCGCCCGCTGGTCGGCCACCTGCCCAGGGCAGTTCCGCTGGAGGACGCGCTTCAGGCGGGCCAGCGCAGTTTCGAGCATGCGCACCTGTTCGTGCGTCATTGCTTCGACAACGCCGCCGCGTGGCGCGGCGGCACGCTGGATGGCGAAGACCCGACCGCACTGGCCGAACGCATGGTCGGCGGCTACCAGCCTTCCGTGTGCAATGAGGCGTTCGGCTTGATGCAGGCCAGCGGCGCCGCGTTCGTGCCGACCCATGTCACCCGCGAAGAGGATGCACGCGCGCGCGATCCAGAGTTCGTCGACGATCCACGCCTGGCCTATCTCGATCCACTTTCGCGCTGGGCATGGCGCGATGATCTGACGGCCACCACCGAACGCTATCCTGGCCTGCGCGGCGAAGACGCGTTGAAGGCGTACTTCGAGCATGGACTGGCCCTCACCGGTGCCGCGCACCGTGCCGGCGTCAGCGTGCTGGTCGGCACCGATACCGGGCTGGGCGGCTTCCGCTATCACGATGAACTGCAGTGGCTGCGGCAGGCAGGCCTGAGCCAGGCCGACGTGCTGCGCGCGGCAACGCTGCACGCGGCGCGTCATCTGGAGTTGCAGGCATCGCATGGCAGTGTCGAGGTCGGCAAAGCCGCCGACCTGGTATTGCTCGATGGCAACCCGCTGCAGGACACCGCCAATACCCGTCGCGTGCACGCGGTGCTTCTGGCCGGGCACCTCTACAACCGCCCGCGGCTGGATGCACTGCTCGCCTACGCCCGCGCGCAGGCCCGTTCACCGGCGGTGATGGCGCGCCTGCTATGGGGCTTCATCACCAGCCCGGTCAGCGCCGAGCTGTAGCGGCAGCTACAACGCCATCCGCTCGCGCAATTCACGCGCCTGCCGCCGCGACACCTCCACCTCGCTGCCGTCATCCAGTGCCAGGTCGTAGCCGTCGCCGATGCTGGGCGTCACACCACGGATGCGCCGCAGGTTGACCAGCGTGTTGCGGTTGGCACGGAAGAACAGCTCCGTGGGCAGGCGTGCTTCCAGCGCACTCAGGCTGCGGGTCAGCAGCGCGTTCTGGTCGCGGAACCACAACCGCGTGTAGTTGCCATCCACCACCAGCCGGCGGATCTCGGAGACCGCCACGAACCAGCAGCGCTCACCCTCGCGCACGAACACCTGGTCCTGCGCGCCCAGCGTGCCGCGCGATTCCGGCACTTCTGCCGCCACGACCTCTCGCTTACGCGCCCGCTGCAGCGCCTCCAGCAGCCGCGGCGCTTCCACCGGCTTCACCAGGTAATCCAGCGCATTGGCCTGGAACGCGCGCACTGCGTAGGTGTCATAGGCGGTGACGAACACCACGGCGGGTACCGTCTCCAGACCATCCAGCACATCGAAGCCGCTGCCCGAGGGCATCTGCACGTCCAGCAGCACCAGATCCGGTGCCAGCGTGGCGATCGCCTCGCGTGCGGCAGGCACATCGTCGGCTTCGCCTACGCACTGCACCCACGGCAGCGCCGACAGCAGCGTGCGCAGCTCCTGCCGCGCCAGCCGCGCGTCATCGACAATCAGTACGCGCAGCGCACCACTCATTGCGGAATCTCCAGCAGGGCCTGCATGCGGTCACCGACCGGCTGCAGGATGAAACGACCGCGCGTGCCGAGCTGGGTACGCAGATAGGCCAGGCCGACGCCGTGGCCATGCGTGGGCTCGCTGACGCTGCCCAGTGGGTTGTCCACCTGCAGGCGCAGCACATCATTGTCCAGCGTGGCACGGATCTGCACGTCACCGCCGCCCGGACGACTGGCGATGCCGTGCTTGATCGCGTTCTCCACCAGCAGCTGCAACGCCATTGCCGGCAACTGCGCCTGGGTGGCATCGGCATCGATGTGCTGCTGCACCTGCAGGCGCTGTTCGAAGTGGATCGCCTCGATGGCGAGATAGTCATCGACCACTGCCAGTTCCTCGGCCAGAGTCACCTGCTCGCTGCGGTTGTGCGCCAGCGCCTGGCGCAGCGTGCGCGACAAGCGGGTGACCATGTCGCGTGCGCGCTCGGGATCTTCCAGGATCAAGGCACGCAGGTTGTTCAACGCGTTGAACATGAAGTGCGGATTGAGCCGTGCGCGCAGGGCATCGCGTTCCAGCGCACTGCGCTCGGCTTCGGCGCGCAGGCGGGCCAGCTCACTGTGGCGTGCACGGCGCAGTCCATGCAGGCCGGCCCACAGGCCGGTCCACATCAGCAGGAAGAGCGCGGTGTTCATCCAGTACACCAGCAGCGAGGACCATTGGTAGTCGGCGTGCCCTCCGGGCAACCGCACCCAGTCCAGTGCCAGCGATGGCAGCAACAGTGCAGCCGTCACCGCCTGTGCAACGCTGGCGCCGATCATCACGCCGGCAGCCAGCTTCAACACCAGCAGGCCCAGCCCGCCGTCCCACCAGCGCTGGCGCAGCGCGACCGAACGCAATGCACCGCTGCACAGCCAGAGCGAGACCGCGATGCTGACGCTGATCAAGGCCACGCCGCTGAACAGTACGCCGCCCCCGATCCGCATCCCGACCCACAGGCTGTACATCGCGTAGCCGGCCCACGCCAATGCGTTGAGTGTCCAGAAACGACGGGATGAGGTGGTGGCGTCCATGCGGGCTCTCGGCGGTGGCAGGAGGGCGGACAACGGTCAGGGATGTGCGGCGAGGAAACGCTGCACCTGCTCCTGCAACCAGCGCGGATCATCCCACATCAGGAAGTGGAAGCCCTGCGCACTCATCGCGATCTGCACGCCGTGCAGCTTCGCGTACTGGGTCTGGAACACCGCCCGGGTGCTGTCCTCGGTAGCGCCCATCGGCTGGTAACCGGCCCAGCTGCCCAGCACCAGGGTTGGTGCGCTGATCGAGGCGATGCTGTCGCGCAGGTCGGTGGTCATCACCGCATGCATGGCATCAGCCGTGGTCTGGCGGTCGCTGCCTTCGCCCCAGCGGCCCAGCTCCGCCTGGCGCTGCGGGTCGCGGGTCATCCCCGGCAGACCTGCCTTCAACTGCGCCTGCCATTGCGCGGCGTCAGCAGCCAGCATGCCCTTGCGCAGCTGGTCGGCCATCGGCCGCACGCTGTCAGCGGTGGCGTTCGGGTCACGCGCGGCCGGCAGGAACGGCAACGCATCGACCACCACCAGTGCGCTGACTACCGTCGGCTGGGCCTGCGCCATCTGCAGGCCCAGCAGGCCACCGAGGCTGTGGCCGATCACCACCACCGGGCCCAGGTGCTGGTCATGCAGGTAGGCCAGCAGCTGCCCACGCAACGCCGGCAGGAATTCGGCCGGGCGCGGATCGGCCGGTGCGGCGCCGGCAAAGCCGGGCAGCTGCACCAGGTGGCACTGCACATCCTTCAGCGCCAGGCAGGTCTCGCGCCAGACCTCAGCGCTGCTGTTCAGGCCGGGGATCATCAGCAGGGGGCGGCCGTTGCCAACCACTTCGACCTGCACCTTGCCGGCTGTGATGGCAGTGGCCGCATGGGCGGGACCGGAACCCAGCACGGCCATCGCCATGCCGATCATCGCCAGCCGGGCCAGTGCCTTCATCGCGTACCAGAGTGCCAGGAAGATCTTCATCGTCTGCTCCTTCATCGGGTGGGTATTGCCGGGTCTGGGGTCAGCGTGGCCCCAGCGGCAGCAGCCCGGTTGCGATTCCGGAGCAACGGCCGGGCGCCGGGGCGAACGGTCGCCAGTGACGGACGGCCTGCCATCACACATCCATCTTGATGAAGCGATATACTGATCCGCACCCGCCGCTGCCGCCCGTGCCATGACCGCCATCAGCTTCGAGTTCTATCCGCCCAAGACCGACGAACAGCGCAGCCAGCTGGACCGCGCCGCCGCCAAGCTGAAGGACTACGGTCCCGAGTACGTGTCGTGCACCTTCGGTGCCGGTGGCTCGACCCTGAGCTATACCTCGGAGACCGTGCGCCACCTCAACCAGCACCATGGCTTCGATGCCGCACCACATCTGTCCTGCGTCGGCGGCACCCGTCAGGAAATCCGCGAGCTGCTCAAGCTGTACCGCGCGATCGGTTGCCGGCGTCTGGTCGCGCTGCGCGGCGACCTGCCCTCGGGCATGGGTTTCCCCGGCGACATGCGCTATGCCGCCGAACTGATCGACTTCATCCGTGCCGAGCACGGCGATGCGTTCCACATCGAAGTGGGCGCCTATCCGGAAACGCACCCGCAGGCTTCCGACGCGCTGGCCGACCTGAAGCACTTCAAGGCCAAGATCGACGCTGGTGCTGATGCGGCGATCACCCAGTACTTCTTCAACCCTGACGCCTACTTCCATTTCGTCGATGAAGTGCGGCGGCTGGGCGTGCAGGTACCGATCACGCCCGGCATCATGCCGATCGCCAACTTCAGCCAGCTGCGCCGTTTCTCCGAACAGTGCGGTGCGGAGATTCCGCGCTGGATCAGCCGCAAGATGCAGGCCTATGGCGATGACGCCGAATCGGTGCGTGCATTCGGCACCGAAGTGGTGGCTCGGCTGTGCCAACGCCTGATCGAAGGCGGTGCACCCGGCCTGCACTTCTACACCCTGAATCTGGCCAAGCCGACCACCTCGGTGCTGAAGCTGCTGCAGGGCTGAAAGCACGCCACGCGCGCATGATCGGCGCTACCCTGCGTCGATGAACCGGCTCTTCTTCCTGTTGCTGCTGTTGTCGATGTGCGCGGCATCGAGCGTCGCCCATGCGCAGTCCACGCGCCTGAACCGCTGCACCGATGCGCAGGGCCAGAGTGTCTACACCGACCGGCCCTGCGACAGCCTGGGCGCGCGGTCGCGGTTGCCACCGCCTGCGCCCACCGGCAACACGATGCCGCGCGACACCCTCGGCGCGCGCTGTCCGCGAAGGTTGAGTGAGCTGGTGGAAGCGCTGCGCACCGGCATCGTCAGCAATGATGTGAACCGGCTGTCTTCGCTGTACCTGTGGAGCGCAGTCTCCGACGCGGGCGCACAGCGCATTCTCGGCCAGTTGGAATCGTTGGCGCGGCGGCCGTTGGTGGACGTGGTGCCGGTGTATCCGCGGCAGGCGCAGGACGACTCGCAGGAAGTGGGTCAGAGCCCTGCTGCGCAGGGATCCGGCCCTGTGGACACTGTGGCGCGGCATCCGATCGGTCTGCGCCTGGAGCAGACGCTGCCCGGCAGCGCGTCGCGCGCTTCGACGGTGCTGGGGTTGCGGCGACAGTACGGGTGCTTCTGGATCACGCTGTGATCGCTAGGGGTCGGATCCCTTTCCTGCGGAAAGGGCTCTGACCCCCGATCCCGGCCATGGGGTCAGAGCCCTGCTGCGCAGGGATCTGACCCCGCGTGCGCGGCGTTACGCCGGCCACAACGCACGGATGGCGGCGATGCCCTGCCCGCCATGGCGGCGCGCCTCGGCGATGTGGCCGCTGCCCATGCCACCCAGTGCATAGATCGGCAGCGATACCTGCGCGCGCAATGCGGCGAAGGCATCCCAGCCCATCGGCGCGGCATCGGGATGGCTGGCCGTGGCCTGCACTGGACCCAGCACGGCGAAGTCACAGCCCAGACGCTGCGCAGCCTGCAGCTGCCGCAGGTCATGGCAGGACGCGGCAACCAGCTGTCCCTCTGGCAGCGGGCGCTTCTCCAGTTCCAGCAGCTGCTCGCTGCCCAGGTGCACGCCCACGCCCAGTGCGCGCGCCAGTTCGATATCGCGGTTGAGCAGCCACTGCACGCCGCTGCGCCGATGCGTGCGCAGGGCCTGTTCCAGCATCGCCTGCCGCTGTGGATGCGCCGGTGGCAGGCGCAGCTGGATGCGCTGCTGGCCCGCGCCTACCGCGCGCTGCAGCTGCTCATGCCAGTGCTGCACGCCGCTGTCATCGTCGGCCGGCGCTGGTGTGATCAGGTAACTGTCGGGCTGGCGCAGGGCGGCCACCACCGGCAGGTCGGCCGGCGGCATCGAGTAGCGGCCCAGCTTGTCCGGCGCCACCCAGGTGATGGCCTGGCCCTCGCGCCCGCGCGGGGTACCCTTCCAGCTGCGCACATGGCGCACTTCCAGGGTCAGGTGCTTGTCCGGGTAGCGCTGTGGCACGTCCATCAGCCACTCGCCGACATCCGCCTCGATACCCAGTTCCTCGCGCAGCTCGCGCACCAGCGCCTGTTCGGAGGTTTCGCCGGATTCGCGCTTGCCGCCGGGGAATTCCCACAGGCCGGCCATGTCGCGGTTCTCGGTACGGCGGTTGAGCAGCACGCGGCCACGGGCGTCGGTGATGACGGCGGCCACGACGTGGATCGATCGGGTGGGGGAAGGCATGGGGGAAGCATGCCCAGAACAGGGCGGGCCGCGCAATCTCGGATCCGGCCGGATCAGCCGCGCAAAACAGCCGCCATGAAAGAAAAGCCCCGCTTTCGCGGGGCTCTTCGGGTCAGCTCAGCTGGCCGTGGCAGTGCTTGTACTTCTTGCCACTGCCGCAGGGGCACGGATCGTTGCGGCCGATCTTCGGCTCGTCACGCTGCACCTGTGCGATGCCCTGCTGGGCGGCCTGCACCTGCGCGGCTTCCTCGTCGGCGCTGTAGCTGCCAACGTCCTGGTGCTGGAACTGCGACTGGCTCAGGCGGGCTTCGACCTGCTGGCGCTCGGCCGCTTCCAGGGCCTGCACTTCCTCGTCGCTGCGGATGCGCACGCGCGACAGCAGGGTCACCACTTCGCGCTTGACGTTCTCCAGCATGTCCGAGAACAGCTCGAAGGCTTCTTTCTTGTACTCCTGCTTCGGCTGCTTCTGCGCATAACCACGCAGGTAGATGCCCTGGCGCAGGTAATCCATGCGGGCCAGGTGCTCCTTCCAGCTCTGGTCCAGCACGGTCAGCATCACGTGCTTCTCCAGCGCGCGCATGGTCTCTTCGCCAACACCGGCTTCCTTCTCGGCGAAGTGCTGGTTGACGCGCTCCTGCACCTTGGCGGCGATGGCTTCGGCGTCCAGCTCCTCGTGTTCCTTGACCAGACCGGTCAGCGACATCTGCAGGCCGAAGTCCGACTCCAGGGTCGCTTCCAGGCCACGCAGGTCCCACTGCTCGTCGATGGAGTTCGGCGGCACGAAGCGGGCGACGATGTCGAAGATCACGTCGTCGCGGATGCCATCGACGTTGTCCTTCACCGACTCGGCGTCCAGCAGCTCGTCGCGCTGGGCGTAGATCACCTTGCGCTGGTCGTTGTTGACGTCGTCGAAGTCCAGCAGGTTCTTGCGGATGTCGAAGTTGTGAGCCTCGACCTTGCGCTGCGCCTTCTCGATCTGGCGGCTGACCAGGCGGTCCTCGATGACGTCATCTTCCTTCATGCCCATCATGCGCATGGCCTTCTGCACCCAATCGGAGGCGAAGATGCGCATCAGGTTGTCTTCCAGCGACAGGTAGAAGCGGGACGAACCCGGGTCACCCTGGCGGCCCGAACGGCCACGCAGCTGGTTGTCGATACGGCGCGATTCGTGGCGCTCGGTGCCGACGATGTGCAGGCCGCCCGCAGCCTTCACCGCCTCGTGGCGCTTCTGCCAATCGGCCTTGACCGCGGCCTTCTGCTCATCGGTCGCGCCCTCGCCCAGTTCGTGGATTTCCGCTTCCAGCGAACCGCCCAGCACGATGTCGGTACCACGGCCGGCCATGTTGGTAGCGATGGTGACCGCGGCCGGACGGCCGGCATTGGCGACGATGGTCGCTTCGCGGTCATGCTGCTTGGCGTTCAGCACTTCGTGCTTCACGCCGGCCTTGGCCAGATGCTCGGACAGCATTTCCGAGGTTTCGATCGAGGTGGTACCCACCAGCACCGGCTGGCCGCGCTTGGCGCACTCTTCGATGTCGGCCAGCACCGCGTTGAACTTGCCCTTGCGGTTGAGGAACACCTGGTCCGGGCTGTCCTTGCGGATGGTCGGGCGGTTGGTCGGGATCACCACCACTTCCAGGCCATAGATGCTCTGGAATTCGAAGGCTTCGGTATCGGCCGTACCGGTCATGCCGGACAGCTTCTTGTACATGCGGAACAGGTTCTGGAAGGTGATGCTGGCCAGCGTCTGGTTCTCGCGCTGGACCGGCACGCCTTCCTTCGCTTCCACCGCCTGGTGCAGGCCATCGGACCAGCGACGGCCGGACAGGGTGCGGCCGGTGAACTCATCGACGATGACCACTTCGCCATCGCGCACGATGTAGTCCACGTCACGCTGGTAGATCGCGTGCGCGCGCAGCGCGGCGTTGAGGTGGTGGACCACCGTCAGGTTCTGCGGCGCGTACAGGCCCTCGGTCTCGCCGTCGAGGATGCCGGCCTCGACCAGCAGCTGCTCGGCGTGCTCCATGCCCGCTTCGGACAGGTGCACCTGCTTGCCCTTCTCGTCGACCCAGAAGTCGCCTTCGCCGTCTTCCGCTTCCTGCTTGACCAGGTTCGGCACGACGCGGTTGACCCGGATGTACAGCTCCGGGGAGTCGTCGGCCGGGCCGGAGATGATCAGCGGGGTACGCGCTTCGTCGATCAGGATGGAGTCGACTTCGTCGACGATGGCGTAGTGCAGGCCGCGCTGGTAGCGGTCGGCCTTGGACAGCGCCATGTTGTCGCGCAGGTAGTCGAAACCGAATTCGTTGTTGGTGCCGTAGGTGATGTCCGAGGCGTAGGCTTCGCGCTTGTCGCTGTGCGGCATGCCCGGGTAGACCACGCCCACGCTCAGGCCCAGCCAGTTGTACAGCTTGCCCATCTGCGCGGCGTCGCGTCGGGCCAGGTAGTCGTTCACGGTGACCACGTGCACGCCCTTGCCTTCCAGCGCGTTGAGGTACACCGGCAGGGTCGCCACCAGGGTCTTGCCTTCACCGGTGCGCATTTCTGCGATCTTGCCCAGGTGAAGCACCATGCCGCCGATCAGCTGCACGTCGTAGTGGCGCATGCCCAGCACGCGGCGACCGGCTTCGCGGCAGACCGCGAACGCTTCCGGCAGCACCTTGTCCAGGGCTTCACCATCGGCGATGCGCTGCTTGAACTCCGGCGTCTTGGCCTGAAGCTGCTCGTCGGAAAGCTTCTCGATCTCCGGCTCCAGCGCATTGATCTTGGCGACGATGCGGTTGAGCTGGCGCAGCTGTCGTTCGTTACGACTGCCAAATACGCGGGTAAGCAGGCTGTTGATCATTGAAGGAACCGGGTTGGATGGACACGACGCCCGGCCTCCCCCTTGGGATCCGTCCGTCGCAAACGAAACAGGGCGCCTGGCGCCCTGTCGATGGCAACACCCATTGTAGCTTGGGACGGCCGCAAGGGGTTTCAACCCTTGGCGGCAATGGCATCCGAACGTTCCCGGTAGTGCCGGCCGCTGGCCGGCAGCCTCGCTCGGCCACCTCAAGGAATTGCCGGCCAGCGGCCGGCACTACCAGATCAACCACATCGGGTCAGAGCCCTCCCGCGGCGCGGAAGGGATCCGACCCGGGCATCAGCCGCGGCTGATGCGGCCGACCGGCGTGTTGCCGCCGTCGCCGAGGAACTTGCGCGGGTTGACCACGTTGCCGTTCTCCCACACCTCGAAGTGCACGTGGGCACCGGTCGAACGGCCGGTGGAACCGGCCTTGGCCACTTCCTGGCCGGCACGGACCAGGTCGCCGACCTTCACCACCAGGCGCGAATTGTGCGCGTAGCGGGTGACATAGCCATTGCCGTGGTCGACGTCGACGACGTTGCCGTAGCCGCCCTTCACACCGGAGAAGCTGACCACGCCTTCGGCCACGGCCATCACCGGGTCACCGACCCTGGCGTGGAAGTCCATGCCCTTGTGGGTGGCGGCACCGCGGCCGAACGGGTCGGCACGGGTGCCGAAGCCGGAGGTCACATAGCTGTTGCGGATCGGCATGCGCGACGGCACGGCGTTCTGCTGCAGCTGGTGGTCGAACATCAGCGATTCCATCACCGACAGCTGGCGGCCTGAAGCAGCGAAGCGCTGCTCCAGCACCTGTAAGTCGGCGTTGACGTCCTTGACCGGGATGTCGGTGGTCGGGCCACCAGCATCGCCGTCACCGAGGCCGGGGGTCTCGTTGAAGTCGAACTCGCCGTCTTCCAGCTTGCCCATCTGGGTCAGCCGTTCGCCGAGGGCGTTGAGGCGGGTGGCCTGGGCCTGCAGCTCGCCGAGGCGGGCTGCCAGCGCGTTGACCTGGGTCTGCGCGTCGCGCCGGACCTTGGCCAGCTCCGCGTCCTGGCGCTCGACCTTGGCCTGCAGCCGGGAATCATTCAGCGCGCTGGCGCCAATGCCGCCAGCAAGGCCGATAATGCAGCCTACCCCGAGCACGCTGCCCAGCAGGGCACGGGGGCGGTCCTCGAAATAGAACCGCAAACGCGCGATGGGCGACGATTTGGCCTGTCCTTCACGCGTTTTGATTACGATCTTTTTGAATGCCATCAGTGAGTTTTCATGTCTGAGCCGAAATCCAGCGTTCGCCCCGCCTCCAAGCCGAAACCGGCGCTGGATGCGGTGATGGCTGACAAAAGCGGGAACCCGCTGCGGCGTGCCTTGTGGCTCGACGCGCTGGACCGTCAGTTGCGCCCCCAGTTGCCGCCACCTCTGCGCAGCCGTTGCCGGCTGGCCAATGTGGACGGGGAACACCTCGTTTTTCTCGTCGAATCCCCGGTCTGGCATGCCAAGTTGCGGCTTGCCGAAGCCCAGTTGCTCGACGCGGCCCGGTCCATCGGGCTGAAGGCCACCAAGGTGACCATCAAGACTGCGTCCTCCACTCCCACGCGCTCCCCAGCGCTCGACAACCGGAATGGACCCCACGCAGTTTCAGCCGCCACGCACAAAGGGCTACGCGACGCCTTGGCTTGCCTGCAGGACGTTCCTTCGAAGCCGAAGAAGCGGTCCTGATGACAGCGGAGCATCCGGCTCCACTCCCCGTCGCGCGTGTCACCACGGCGTGAAACATTTCGGGGGCCGGGTCGCATCCTAGCTGCCATCCGGAGCCCTGTCGTTAGATTGTTGTTAAAACTGCGTTAAATTCAGGCTTCCGATCCAACAGGTTCACAAAACCGTGACCTCGAACCGGCCTTGACGCGCCTCAAGCGCGCTGAATGCGCGGCATGCGTCTGAAACGACAACGCCGCCCTTGAAGGCGGCGCTTTTTTCTTTTAATTCAAAAACTTATGCGAATCAGGCGTAAGCCGGCGTCGCATACTCGACCGGGTCCGGGGTGGCCGGCGAGTCGAAGCTGACCCACTCCCAGGCGGTGGCATCGGCCATCAGCGCCCGCACCAGCTTGTTGTTGAGCGCGTGGCCGGACTTGAAGCCCTCGTAGGCGCCCAGCACCTGGCCACCGGCCAGATAGAGGTCGCCGATCGCATCGAGGATCTTGTGGCGCACGAATTCGTCGGCATAGCGCAGGCCGTCTTCGTTGAGCACGCGGAACTCATCCAGCACGATGGCGTTGTCCATCGAACCGCCCAGGCCCAGGTTGCGCTCGCGCATGTACTCCAGGTCGCGCATGAAGCCGAAGGTGCGCGCGCGGGAGATTTCCTTGGTGTAGGCCAGCGTCGAGAACTCGATTTCCTGGCGCGACTGCTTGGCCGGGATCATCGGGTGGTCGAACTGGATGGTGAAGCCCAGCTTGTAGCCCTCATACGGGGTGAAGCGGGCCACCTTGTCGCCTTCGGTCACTTCCACGGTCTTCAGCACGCGGATGAAGCGCTTGGGCGCATCCTGTTCCACGATGCCTGCCGACTGCAGCAGGAACACGAAGGGACCGGCCGAACCGTCCATGATCGGCAGCTCGGCCGAAGACAGTTCGACGATGATGTTGTCCACACCCAGGCCGGCCAACGCCGACATCAGGTGTTCGACGGTCTGGATCTTGGCGTCGTTGCAGGTCAGGCCGGTGCACAGGGTCACTTCGGTGACCAGTTCGGCCTTGGCCGGCACTTCCACCACCGGGTCCAGGTCCACGCGGCGGAACACGATTCCATGGTTGACCGGTGCCGGGCGCAGGGTCATGTAGACCTTGTCACCGCTGTGCAGGCCAACGCCGGTGGCGCGGATCGTGTTCTTGAGGGTGCGTTGCTGGATCATGGGGGGTGGACCGGAAGTGACACATTAGATTAACACGCAGGGTCCCCTACCCCGACTGAAACGCCGGCAGGACACACCGGCGCGCCGGTAGGACGCGCGTGAAGCAGGGCGGCCGGGCCCATCCTGGCCCGGCGCCCGCGTTTTCAGGACATGGTGGCGCAACCCGGGGAGGACAAGCCCCGGGCCGCCCCGCTTAGTCCGCCTGGCGGCGCAGGAAGGCCGGGATGTCCAGGTAATCGTTCGGCAGTTCCGCCGCAGCCGGGGCCGAAGCGGCCGGGGCCGACGGAGCGGAGGCTGCCGCGGTATCGCTGCTGGCGCGACGCAGGCCCAGGCCCATGCCACCCACCGCCTTCGACACGGCGTCGCCGCCATTGTCGAACTCGCCGAACTCCGGCTGGCCGGTGGTGGCGTTGCGGACCAGCTTGATCGGCGCACGTTCGCCCGGACGCTGGGACTTGCTGGCCGAGACGCGGTTCAGGCCGGTGGCGACCACGGTCACGCGCACTTCATCCTGCATGTCCGGGTCGAGCACGGTACCGACCACCACGGTGGCGTCTTCGGAAGCGAAGCCGTCGATGGTGCGGCCGATCTCGTCGAACTCGGCCATGGTGAAGTCGGCGCCGGCGGTGATGTTGACCAGGATGCCGTTGGCACCGGCCAGGTTCACGTCGTCCAGCAGCGGGTTCTGGATCGCCGATTCGGCAGCGGCCTGCGCGCGGTCATCGCCGCGGGCGGTACCGGTACCCATCATTGCCAGGCCCATTTCGGACATGACGGTGCGCACGTCGGCAAAGTCGACGTTGATCAGGCCCGGACGCACGATCAGGTCGGCGATGCCCTGCACGGCGCCCTGCAGCACGTCGTTGGCGGCACGGAAGGCCTGGATCATGGTCGCGTTGCGACCCAGCACGGTGATCAGCTTCTCGTTCGGGATGGTGATCAGCGAGTCGCAGTGCTGGCTCAGTTCTTCGATGCCCTTCAGCGCGACCTGCATGCGGCGACGGCCTTCGAACGGGAACGGCTTGGTGACCACGGCCACGGTCAGGATGCCCATTTCCTTGGCCAGCTGTGCCACCACCGGCGCCGCACCGGTGCCGGTGCCGCCGCCCATGCCGGCGGTGATGAACACCATGTCCGCACCCTGCAGCGCGTCCATGATGCGCTCACGATCTTCCAGAGCAGCCTGGCGGCCGACTTCCGGGTTCGCGCCTGCGCCCAGGCCCTTGGTCACGTTGGTACCCAGCTGCAGCTGCAGCTTGGCACCGCAATTCTTGATGGCCTGCGAGTCGGTGTTGGCCGTGATGAATTCCACGCCATCCACCGCCGAGTTGACCATGTGCGCCACGGCATTGCCGCCGCCGCCGCCCACGCCAACCACCTTGATCACCGCATTGGGTGCCATCTTTTCGATCAGTTCAAAATGCGCCATGTCCGTGTCCTCGTTGTATCCGCTTCGGCTGGCATGGGCATTCGGGCGTCCTGCCTTCCTGCTGCATGCCGGCGTTGCGGCTGTGTGGGTTGTGTGTTGCCGGTGCTGCGTTGTGTTGCGGGTACTGCAGGTGTTGCGCCCGGGCGATGCCGGGGTTTACCGGTTCCGCGTCAGAACTCGCCGCGGAACCACGTCTTGAGTTTCTTGAACATGCTTCCCGCACGCCCGGTCGGCAGCGACGGCCGGCGCGGGTGCTCGATCTGGCTGCCCATCAGCAGCAGGCCCACGCCGGTGGCGTGCACGGGGTTGCCGACCACTTCACCGAGGCCGGTGACGTGCTGCGGGATGCCCACGCGCACCGGCATCTGCAGCATTTCCTCGGCCAGCTCGACCACGCCTTCCATCTTCGACGCACCACCGGTCAGCACCATGCCGGCGCGCACCAGTTCCTCGAAGCCGGAGCGGCGCAGTTCGGCCTGCACCATCTCGAAGATTTCCTCGTAGCGGCCCTGCACGGCCTGCGCCAGCGAGTGGCGCGGCATGCGGCGCGGCGGACGATCGCCCACCGACGGCACCTGGATGCTTTCCTCGGCGGTGGCCAGCTGGGCCAGGGCGCAGGCGTAGCGCACCTTGATCTGCTCGGCTTCCGGGGTCGGCGTGCGCAGCATGTGCGCGATGTCGTTGGTGACGTGGTCGCCGGCGATCGGCAGCGAGGCGGTATGGCAGATCGCACCCTGCACGAACACCGCGATGTCGGTGGTGCCGGCGCCCATGTCGACCAGCACCACGCCCAGCTCGCGCTCGTCGGCGGTCAGCACCGCCACGCTGGAGGCCAGCGAGGACAGCACCAGGTCGTCCACCTGCAGGCCGCAGCGCTGCACGCACTTGCTGATGTTGGCCGCGGCCGACTGCGCGCACACCACCAGGTGTGCATGCACTTCCAGGCGCACGCCGGTCATGCCGACCGGGTTGCGGATGCCTTCCTGCGAATCGTCCAGCACGTACTCGCGCGGAATCGCGTGCAGGATCTTCTGGTCGGCCGGGATCGCCACCGCCTTGGCCGCATCGAGCACGCGGTCCAGGTCGCCCCAGGTCACTTCGCCGTCGCGGATCGGCACGATGCCGGGCGAGTTCTTGCACTGCACGTGGTTGCCGGAGATCGAGGCATACACCGAGCGGATCTCGCAGCCGGCCATCAGCTCGGCTTCTTCCACCGCGCGCTGGATCGACTGCACGGTCGATTCGATGTCCACCACCACGCCGCGCTTGAGCCCACGCGATTCATGCGAGCCGATACCGATCACTTCGATCGGATTGCCCGGCGAATACTCACCCACCAGCGCCACCACCTTGGAGGTGCCGATGTCCAGGCCAACGATCAGCGATTTGTCACCCTTGCGATTCATGTTCTTTCCTGCGTGCTTCTGGCCGGGGTCGCCGGCGTTTTCGCCGACGTGGCCGGGGTACCCCAGCTCAGCGTGAAACCATTGGTGTAACGGAGGTCGGCGCGCTCGATCGGCGCGTCCTGACGATTGAGCTGCGGCAGCACCTTGACGAAGCGCTGCATGCGCGAGCGCGCGTCATCGCGGCCGACCACCACTTCGGTGCCATTGCTGAGCACCAGCGACCAGCTGCCGCGCGCATCCATCGTCACCCGGCGCACGTCGACGCCGGCCGGTGCGAACAATGCACGCGAGTCGCTGTACAGCTTCATCACTTCTTCGGTCTGGCTGTCCGGGCCGTCCAGTTCGGGCAGCGCCAGGTCGGCCAGTTTCTTCGGCGTGGGGAACAGCTTGCCCTGCTCGGAAACCAGGCGATCGTTGCCCCAGCGCGCGAACGGCTTGTGCTCGACCAGAGTCACTTCCAGCACATCCGGCCACTGCTTGCGCACCCGCGCGCTTTCCACCCACGGCAGCTTTTCCAGCGCGTCCTGCGCGTCCTGCAGCTTGACTGCGAAGAAACCAGATCGCGCATAAGGCATCAGCACCTGCTGCAACTGCTCGGCCGGCACCCGCTTGAACTCACCGTGCACGCGCAGCTTCGCCAGCGGCCAGCGCTCTGCGCCGACCCAGCCATTGACCACGGCCACCACCGGCAGAGCAACCACCGACAAGGCCAACAGCCAGACGAAGATGCGCAGCAGCGCGTTCATGCGTGCGATGCCTCCAGGGTCTGTTCCAGCACGCGCCACACCAGTTCCTCGAAACCGATGCCGGCCTGGCGTGCGGCCTTGGGCACCAGCGAATGGCTGGTCATGCCCGGCGCGGTGTTCACTTCCAGCAGGAAGAAGCGGCCGCTGTCGCGGTCGCGCATCACGTCCACGCGGCCCCAGCCACGGCAGCCGGCAGCACGGAATGCAGCCAGCGCAATGCGGCGGATTTCATCTTCGGCATCCCCGTCCAGGCCCGGGCACAGGTACTGGGTGTCTTCGGCGATGTACTTGGCGTTGTAGTCGTACCACTGGCCCTTGGGCACGATGCGGATCGACGGCAGCGCGACATCGCCGAGGATGGCCACGGTCAGTTCGTCGCCGACCACCATCTGTTCCATCAGCAGCTGGCCGTCGTAGCGCGCGGCCAGGGCCACCGCTTCGTCCAGGCCGGCGTCATCGGTGACCCGGCTGATGCCCACGCTGGAGCCTTCGTTGGCCGGCTTCACCACCACCGGCAGGCCAAGTTCGGCGGCATTGGCGTGCACGTCCTCGGCAGTGACCTTGCGGTACTGCGGGGTCGGCAGGCCCAGCGACAGCCACACCTGCTTGGTGCGGATCTTGTCCATGCTCAGCGCCGAACCCAGCACGTTCGAGCCGGTATACGGCACGCCGAAGGCGTCCATCAGGCCCTGCACGATGCCGTCCTCACCGCCACCGTTGTGGCCGTGCAGGATGTTGAACACGCGATCGATGCCACCGGCGGCGAGCGCCTTGGCCAGCGCCGGGATGCCGTCCACGGCGAACGCATCGACGCCACGCGACTGCAGGGCTTCGAGCACGTTGCGGCCGGAGTCCAGCGACACCTCGCGTTCGCTGGAGCTGCCGCCCAGCAGCACGGCGACGCGGCCGAACACGGCCGGGTCGGTCACTCGCAGCGGCGGGAAGGTCAGCGCGCTCACGCCTCGCCCTCCCCCTTGAAGCCTTCCACCGCGATATGGGTGGCTACGGCACCGATGTCGCCGGCGCCCATCATCAGCAGCAGGTCACCGTCCTGCAGCACGTCCGGCAGCACGCTGGCCAGCTCGGCGGCCTTGCCCACCACCACCGGTTCGCTGCGGCCGCGCGCGCGGATGGCGCGGGCCAGCGCATGCGAATCGGCACCGGCAATCGGTTCCTCGCCGGCCGGGTAGACCTCGCTCAGCACCAGTGCATCGACGCTGGACAGCACCGCGGCGAACTTGTCGAACTGGTCGCGGGTACGGCTGTAGCGGTGCGGCTGGAAGGCCACCACCAGACGCTTGTCAGCCCAGCCACCACGGGCGGCGGCGAACACCGCCTCCAGCTCGCTCGGGTGATGACCGTAGTCGTCGATGATGCGGACCTTGGCACCGCTGGCGGTGGTCACTTCGCCCAGATCGTTGAAGCGACGGCCAACACCGGCGAAACCTTCCAGCGCACGCGCGATCGCGTCCGGCGCCACGCCTAGCTGCCAGCCCACCGCAGCGGCGGCCAGCGCGTTGAGTACGTTGTGCTTGCCCGGCAGCGCCAGCACCACTTCCTGGCTGGTGCCCTGCGGCAGGCGCAGGGTGAAGCGCATGCGCGAACCTTCCTGCACCACGTTCTCGGCACGTACGTCGGCCTGCGGGCTCATGCCGTAGCTCATCACGTGGCGCGGGGTCTTGGCGGCCAGCGCAGCCACTTCGGGATCATCGATGCACAGCACCGCCAGGCCGTAGAACGGCAGGCGCTGCAGGAACTCGGCGAACGCCGCCTGCACGCGGGCGAAGTCGTTGCCGTAGTTTTCCAGATGATCCGCATCAATGTTGGTGATGATCGACATCAGCGGATTCAGGCGCAGGAAGCTGCCATCGCTTTCGTCGGCCTCGGCCACCAGCCACTGGCCACCACCCAGCTTGGCGTTGGCACCGGCGGCCAGCAGCTGGCCACCGATCACGAAGGTCGGGTCCAGCCCACCTTCGCTCAGCACCGCAGCGGTGAGGCTGGTGGTGGTGGTCTTGCCATGGGTGCCGGCCACCGCGATGCCGCGGCGGAAGCGCATCAGCTCGGCCAGCATCGCCGCACGCGGCATGATCGGAATGCGCTGGCTGCGCGCTTCCATCAGTTCCGGGTTGTCTTCGCGGATGGCACTGGAGACCACCACGCAGTCGGTGCCCAGCACGTTGGCAGCGGAATGGCCGCGCATGATGCGCGCACCCAGGCTGGCCAGGCGGCGGGTCGCCACGTTGTCGGCGTTGTCCGAGCCGGACACTTCATAGCCCAGCGTCAGCATCACTTCAGCGATACCGCTCATGCCGGTGCCGCCGATGCCGACGAAATGCACGCGCGGGAACGCGCGCACCAGGTCGTTGGTGTCGTGCAGGCGGCGGATCATGCGCGGCCTCGCGCAGGGCAGGCGCGGTGGCATGCCTTCTTCATACAGCTTCCTCGAGAATGATATCGGCGATGCGCTCGGCGGCATCGACCTTGGCCAGGGCACGCGCGGCTTGCGCCATCTGCATGCGGCGGGCGGGATTTTCGGACAGATCGCGCAGCAGTGCGGCAATGCCGTCAGCCAGCGTTCCGTCCTGCTTCAGCAAAACCGCCGCGCCGCGCTCGACCAGGTACTCCGCGTTGCGGGTCTGGTGATCGTCGACGGCGGCGGGGAATGGCACCAGCACGCTGCCGACACCGACCGCGCACAGCTCGGCCAGAGTGGAAGCGCCGGCACGGCACACCACCAGATCGGCCCAGGCAAAGGCCTCGGCCATGTCGGCGATGAACGGCGTGATTTCAGCCTGCACGCCGGCCTTGGCATATGCCTCGACCGCTTCGGCATGCATTTTTTCGCCACTCTGGTGGCGTACCTGCACCGGCACCGTGGCACCCAGCGCAGCGATGGCCTGCGGCACGCCGGTGTTGAGCGCACGCGCGCCCTGGCTGCCACCGACCACCAGCACGCGCAGCGGACCCTGGCGGTCGGCGAAGCGCTGTTCCGGCGGTGCGATGGCGGCGATTTCGGCACGCACCGGGTTGCCGATGAACTCCTCGCGCTTGGCGAAGGTGCCCGGGAAACCGGTCAGCAGGCGGCGCGCATAGCGCGACAGGATGCGGTTGGTCAGGCCCGGCGCACGGTTCTGCTCATGCACGATCAACGGCAGCCCGTGCAGGCGCGTGGCCATGCCGCCCGGACCGGAGGCAAAGCCACCGAAGGCAATCACCGCGCGCGGCTGGCGCTTGCGGATGATCATGCCGGCGGCGCGCAGCGCGCGCATCAACCGCCACGGTGCACCGAGCAGGGCCAGCTTGCCCTTGCCGCGCAGGCCGGTGATGGCCAGGGTGTCGATCGGAATGTCGTGCTGCGGCACCAGACGGGTTTCCATCGCACCATCGGCGCCCATCCAGGTGACCGGCACGCCACGCTCGCGCAGCACGCGGGCCACGGCCAGGCCGGGGAAGATGTGACCGCCGGTGCCACCGGCCAGGATCATCACCGGGCGCACGCTATGGGTGGCTGCGCTCATGACAGCCTCCCGAAGGTCGGTTCGATGCGCGACTGCAGGCGGCTGGTGCCACGTGCGGCGGCCGGCCCGGCAGCGGCGGCCACCGGTTCGGCGCTCATCGGCACGCTGGCCGCAGCCGGTGCGGCCGGCGCGTCCACGGGCGCATCGGCCACGGCCTCGTCGCCACCACCGATACGCACGGCCTGGCGACGCTCGGCACGCTTGAGTTCATAGGACACGCGCAGCAGCAGGCCCATCGCCACGCAGGTCATCAGCACCGACGAACCGCCGGAGGAGATCAGCGGCAGGGTCAGGCCCTTGGTCGGCAGGATGCCCAGGTTCACGCCGATCGAGACGAAGGTCTGCATGCTGATCCACAGGCCGATGCCGAAGGCAATGTAGCCGGAGAAGTGACGCTTCATTTCCACGCAGCGCATGCCCAGCCAGAAGGTGCGGCCAACTAGCAGCGCGTACAGGGCCACGATCACGCAGGTGCCAAGGAAGCCGAACTCCTCGGCGGTGACCGAGAAGATGAAGTCGGTATGTGCTTCCGGCAGGTAGTACAGCTTCTGCACCGAGTTGCCCAGGCCAACGCCGGTCCACTCGCCGCGGCCCACGGCCATCAGCGCGTTGGACAGCTGGTAGCCGTCGCCCTGCTGGTCGGCCCACGGGTCGAGGAAGGAGGTGATGCGGCGCATGCGGTACGGCTCGATGATCGCCAGCGCGCTCATGCCGACCAGGCCGATGATCACCGGCATCGACATGCGCGGCATGTTCACCCCGCCCAGCACCAGCATGCCGGCGGTGATCGCCAGCAGCAGGGTGGACGAACCGAAGTCCGGCTGCAGCAGCAGCAACAGCACCAGCGCACCGGCCACGCCCAGCGGCTTGAGCATCGCCGGCCAGGTCGCGTTGACCTCGTCGCGGAAGCGCACCAGGTAGCTGGACAGCCAGACGATGTAGAGCACCTTCACCGCTTCGACCGTCTGGAACTTGGAGATGCCCAGGTTGATCCAGCGGCGCGCGCCGTTGACGGTGCTGCCCAGGCCCGGCGCGAACACCGCCAGCAGCAGCACGAAGCAGCCCAGCAGCAGCATCTGGTTGTACTGCTCGATGGACTTCAGCTCGGTGCGGGCGGCAACGACCGCCAGCACGATGCCTACCGCCAGGAAGATCAGGTGGCGGTTGAGGTAGTAGAACGGGCTGCTCATCAGGGCGATCGAGCTGGACGCCACCATCACCACGCCGATGCCCGTGAGCGCGATGATCGCGCCCAGCAGCCACTTGTCGTAGCTGCCTTCGATGGCTTCAAGGCGTGTTGCCTGGCGGGACAGGTCGTTCATCTCAGCGCACCTTCAACGTGGCCAGGCCGATCAGCACGAGCACGACGGAGATGATCCAGAAGCGCACGATCACGCGCGGCTCGGGCCAGCCCTTCAGTTCGAAGTGGTGATGGATCGGCGCCATGCGGAACACGCGCTTGCCGGTCAGCTTGAACGAGGCGACCTGGATCATCACCGACAGCGTTTCGATGACGAACACGCCGCCCATGATCACCAGCACCAGCTCCTGGCGGGTGATCACCGCGATCGTGCCCAGCACCGCACCCAGCGCCAGTGCGCCGATGTCGCCCATGAACACCATCGCCGGATAGGTGTTGAACCACAGGAAGCCCAGGCCTGCGCCAGCGATGGCCGCGCAGATGATGACCAGCTCACCGGCGCCCGGGATCTGCGGGATCTGCAGGTAGTTGGCGAACACCACGTTGCCCGAGGCATAGGCGAACACGCCCAGCGCGCAGGCCACCAGCACCGTCGGCATGATCGCCAGGCCGTCCAGGCCGTCGGTCAGGTTCACCGCGTTGGAGAAGCCGACGATCCAGAAGTAGGCGATGGTCACGAAGCCGATGCCGGCCAGCGGCAGCGCCACCGACTTGAACATCGGGATATAGAAGGTCAGCGCCGCCGGCACATCGGCCGTATAGAACAGGAACAGACCAGCGGCCAGGCCGAAGATCGACTGCAGCAGGTACTTCCAGCGCGACTTCAGGCCGTTCGGGTCGCGGCGGACGATCTTGATCCAGTCGTCGTACCAGCCGATGGCGCCGAAGCACAGCATGACCGCCAGCACCAGCCACACGTAGCGGTTACGCAGGTCGGCCCACATCAGCACCGACAGGGTGATGGTGAGCAGGATCAGCGAACCGCCCATGGTCGGCGTACCGGCCTTGGAGAAATGGGTCTGCGGACCGTCCTTGCGGATCGGCTGGCCGCCCTTGAACTGGGCAAGCTTGCGGATCATCGCCGGGCCGAGCCACAGCGACAGGAACAGGGCCGTCAACGCGGCAAGGATGGCGCGGAACGTCTGGTAGTTGAACAGCCCGAACAGGCTCTCCAACTGCTGCAACCATCGAGCCAGTTCATACAACATGCGGGGATTCCTCTCCTTGCGCCAGCAGCGCTTTGACAATCGTGTCCATGGCGCTGCCACGGGAACCCTTGACCAGGCAGCGCACGCCAGCGTGCAGCTCGTCCTTCAGCGCCTGCGACAGCGCGTCATGGGTGGCGAAATGACGGCCGCCTTCGCCGAAGGCGGTGGCGGCAGCGGCGCTGAGCGGACCCAGCGCATACAGGCGCTTCAGGCCAGCCGCGCGGGCGCGCAGGCCGGCCTGCGCATGCAGCGCTTCGGCATCCGGGCCCAGCTCGCGCATGTCGCCAAGCACCAGCCAGCCTTCTTCCGGAGCCGCAGCCAGGGCATCGATGGCCGCAGCCAGCGAACCCGGGTTGGCGTTGTAGCTGTCGTCCACCAGCACCGCACCGTTGTGCAGCTGATGCGCGATCTGACGGCCCGGCACCGGCTGCGCATCGGCCAGGCCGGCTGCGACCAGCGCCAGCTCGATACCGGCGGCCAGTGCCAGGCTGGCCGCGGCCAGCGCGTTGCTGACGTTGTGGCGGCCCGGCAGACCCAGCACCACGCGGGCTTCGCCCATCGGCGACACCAGGGTGAACTGGCTGCCCTGCGCACCGGCGCGGATATCACGCGCGGTGACATCGGCGGTGTGCTCCAGCCCATAGCGCAGTACGCGGCAGCGCGCCGGGGTGCCGACGAAATGCTGTTCGAACCAGCGGCCGTAGGCATCGTCGACGTTGATCACGGCTACACCATCGGCGGGCAGCGCGGCATAGATCGCGCCCTTGGTGACGGCGACGCCGAGCAGGCTGCCCATCCGCTCCAGGTGTGCCGGGGCGATGTTGTTGACCAGCGCATAACGCGGGCGGGCGATATCGGTCAGGTAGGCGATGTCACCCGGCTTGCCCGCGCCCATCTCGTAGACAGCGTAGTCGGCATCTTCCGGGGCATCGATCACCGCCAGCGGCAGGCCGATCTCGTTGTTGCGGTTGCCCGGGTTGGCGTAGACCACCTTGTGCGCATGACGGGCCACCTGCTGCAGGATCGACAGCAGCAGGCTCTTCACGCTGGTCTTGCCGTTGCTGCCGGTGATCGCGAACACCTCGGTATCACGGTCACGCTGCATGCCGGTGGCGATCTTCGCCAGCGCCAGTTCGCTGTCGGCCACCAGCACCTGCGGCAGTTCGATCGGCAGCAGGCGCTCGACCAGCAGCGCGCTGGCACCGCGCGCCTGCGCGTCGGCGGCAAAGTCATGGCCATCGAAACGCTCGCCGCGCAGCGCCACATACAGGCTGCCCGGGCCGAGATTGCGGGTGTCATTGCTGACCGCATCGATGGCGACGTCATCGCCGTGGATCTCGCCGCCGGCCCAGTGTGCGATCAGCGAAAGCAGGGTGCGCTTCATGCGATGCCCTCCCCGGCCTGGGCCGCCAGCACACCGGCCTTGGCCGCCAGTGCAGCCGCAGCCACTTCGGTGTCATCGAAGTCATGGCGCACGCCATTCACTTCCTGGTACGGCTCGTGGCCCTTGCCGGCAATCAGGATGATGTCGCCTGCATTGGCGCGCTTCACCGCCAGGCCGATCGCACGCGCGCGGCTGCGCTGCACGGTCACGGCGGAGGCATCGGTAAATCCGGCCAGGATGTCGGCCACGATCACGTCGCCATCTTCGCCACGCGGATTGTCGTCGGTAACGATGACCTGGTTGGCCAGGCGCTCGGCGATCGCGGCCATCTGCGGGCGCTTGCCGGTATCACGCTCGCCACCGCAGCCGAACACGCAGAACAGCGTGCCCTGCAGGTGGCCGTGCAGGCTGTCCAGCGCCTGTTCCAGTGCGTCCGGGGTGTGGGCGTAATCCACCACCACGGTCGGCAGGCCATCCTCGCCACCGAGGCGGTTCATGCGGCCGCGGATCGGCTGCAGCGCCGACAGCACCTCGGCAATGCGCGCCAGCGGCTGGCCCTGCGCATGCAGGGTACCGGCCACGGCCAGCAGGTTGTCCACATTGAAGCGGCCCAGCAAAGGCGACTGCACCGCCGCGCGCTGGCCGTCGATGGCCAGTTCGAAGGCAATGCCACGGCCGTCCAGTTGCAGCGCCTCGGCGTGCACGCTGGCATCGGTGGCACCGCGCGAGCTCAGGCCGATCGGCTGCACGCCCGCCGGCAGGCCGGCGAACAGCTGGCGACCGAATGCGTCGTCAAGATTGATCACAGCGGCCTTCAGGCCCGGACGATGGAACAACCGCGCCTTGGCCGCGCCGTAGCTGGCCATGTCGCCGTGGTAGTCCAGGTGATCGCGGGTGAGGTTGGTGAACACCGCCACGTCGTAGTGCACCGCATCCACGCGGCCCTGGTCCAGCGCATGCGAGCTGACTTCCATCGCCACCGCGCGCGCGCCGGCGTCACGCAGCTGCGCCAGCAGCGCATGCATCTGCAGCACCAGCGGCGTGGTGAAACCGGTCGGTTCAACCGCACCATAAAGTCCGGCGCCCAACGTGCCGATACTGCCACTGGGCGTTCCGAGCAGGTGCCAGGCCTGGGCCAGCAGCTGCACGGTGGAGGTCTTGCCGTTGGTGCCGGTCACGCCGACCATCGCCATCGCCCGCGACGGTGCGCCATGGAACTGGTCGGCCATCGCACCCATGCGCGCGCGCAGGCCCGGCACGGCGATTGCATCAGCCGGTGCCGGCAGCTCGGCCGGTGCCGGCGGTTCGAACAGGATGGCGCCGGCGCCCGCCGCACGGGCCTGCTCGACAAAGCCCAGGCCATGCGCGCCGAAACCGGCGATGGCGACGAAGGCATTGCCGGGGCGCACGGCGCGGCTGTCCAGCACCAGGCCGGTCAGAACGGGGTCGTGCCCTGCAAGAGCAACGTCCGGAAGCAACTGCGAAAGCAACATCGAAGGACTCATTGCGTGCCTCCCGTAGCGGGCGGCGTCTGGGCATGCGCGCTGGGCAGCGCAGCATCGAATTCAGCGGCGGCATCGACCGGCAGCGCGGCCTCGGCCGGTGGCGCCGGCAGGATCGAGGCCGAATGGCCGACCTTGCCGGACTGCTGTGCGGCCAGCCACGACTGCAGGTCGTCCAGCGGCACGTCCATCAGGCGCAGGGTGCCTTCCATCACGTTGTGGTAGACCGGCGCCGATACCAGGCCACCGTAGAACTTGCCGGCCTGCGGGTCGTTGATGACGATGACGGTGGCAAAACGCGGGTTGGTGGCCGGCACCACGCCGGCAAACAGCGCGTTGTAGTGGCCGCGCTCGTAACCGCCAGGACCGGTCTTGCGCGCGGTACCGGTCTTGCCGGCCACGCGGTAGCCCAGCACCGCTGCCTGCTTGGCACCACCCTGGGTGACCACCGTTTCCATCATCGCCACAACCTGCCTGGCGACGCTCTCATCGATGATCTGATGCGCCTCGTTGCGCTGGCCTTTGACGAAGGTCGGCGCGATCAGCTTGCCGCCGTTGGCCAACGCCGAATAGGCGGTGGCGATCTGCAGCGGCGTCACGTTCAGGCCATAGCCGTAGGACATGGTGGTCTTGGTGGCACCGTCCCAGTTCGCAGGGCGTCGCACCACACCACCGGATTCACCCGGGAAACCGCTGTGCGGCACCGAGCCGTAGCCGAAGCGGCGCACGCCGTCGTAGAACACCTGGTCCGGCATCTTCGCCGCCACCTTGGCCGCACCGATGTTGGAACTGCGGGTGATCACACCGGTCACGTTCAGCACGCCGTTGTTGCGCGGCACGTCGCGGATGGTGAAGCGGGCCACCTGCATGTAGCCCGGATTGGTGTCGATGACGGTGTCCTTGGTCACCGCACCGGCCTGCAGCGCGGTGGCGATGGTCAGCGGCTTCATCGTCGAACCCGGCTCGACCAGGTCGGTCACCGCGCGGTTGCGGCGGGTATCCGGGGCCGCGCCACCCACCGAATTCGGGTTGTAGGTCGGCAGGTTGACCATGGCCAGGATCTCGCCGGTGGTCACGTCCATGATCACCATCGAACCGCCGGCCGCCTTATTGGCCACCAGCGCGTTGCGCAGTTCCTTGAACGCCAGGTACTGGATGCGGCGGTCGATGCTGAGGGTCAGGTCCTTGCCCGGTTCGGCGGCGCGCAGCAGATCGCTCTCGACGGTCTCGCCCTTGCGGTTGCGGATCACCCGCTTGGCGCCGGCCTTGCCACGCAGCCATTCGTCGAATGCCAACTCCAGGCCTTCCTGGCCGCGGTCGTCGATGTTGGTGAAACCCAGCACGTGCGCCATCGCCTCACCCTGCGGGTAGAAGCGACGGAACTCGCGCTGCGCGGCCACGCCTGGAATCTTCAGCGCGACCACCTTCTCTGCCTCGTCCGGATTGATCCGTCGACGCAGGTACATGAATTCCTTGTCCGACTTCTGCGACAGGCGGCTGCTCAGCTCGTCCACCGACATGCCGACTGCCTGGGCCAGCTCCGGGATGCGCTCGGGCGAACGCAGCAGGTCCTGCGGATTGACCCAGATCGAGGCGACCGGGGTCGATACCGCCAGCGGCTCGCCGTTGCGGTCGGTGATCATGCCGCGCGAGGTCTTGATCGGCAGCTCGCGCAGGTAGCGGGCCTCGCCCTGGCGCTGGTAGAAATCGCTGTTGATGATCTGCACGTAGGCCGCACGGCCCACCAGCGACACCGAACACAGGCCGAGCGCCAACGCCACCCAGCGCAGGCGCTGGCGCAGGTTGAAGGCGTTGCGCGGGCGGTTGCGGCCGGTCTTGCTCATGGGCGCACCACCACGATGTCGGCGGCCTCGGGGAACTTCATGCCGAGCTTCTCGCGGGCGATGCGATCCACACGGTTGGCTTCGGCCAGCGTTGCCTGTTCCAGCTGCAGACGACCGAATTCCAGATTGATGTCATCGCGCTTGCGCTCGGCGCGCGACAGCTCGATGAACGTCTGCCGGTGACGGTGACGCACGAACACGACGCCGATCGCCGAGGCCACGGTCGAGGCCAACAGGATGATCAGCAGCAGCCGGCTCATGCATCGGCCTCCCGCTTCTGGGCCACGCGCAGCACGGCGCTGCGGGCACGCGGGTTGGCCGCCAGTTCTTCGTCGGTGGCCTTGATGGCACCGCCGATCAGATCCAGCGTCGGTACGAACACCTCCGCCTCGGGCAGGCGGCGGTTGGCCGGCGGCGCCTTGGCCAGGCGGTTCATGTACTGCTTGACGATGCGGTCTTCCAGCGAGTGGAAGCTGATGATCGCCAGGCGGCCGCCGGGCTTGAGCCGTTCCACGGCCGCATCAAGCCCGGCTTCCAGGTCGGCCAGCTCGCGGTTGATGTGGATGCGGATGGCCTGGAAGCTGCGCGTGGCCGGGTGGATCTTGTCTTTTCCGCGCGGCATCACCGAGGCGATCAACTCGGCCAGTTCGGCGGTACGGGAGAACGGCTGCTTCTCGCGGCGGGCGACGATGGCACGGGCGATACGGCGGCTCTGGCGCTCTTCGCCGTAGGTCCACAGCACGTCGGCAATCTCGCGTTCTTCAACGCGGTTGATCCACTGCGCTGCACTTTCACCGCTGTCCGGATCCATGCGCATGTCCAGCGGGCCGTCCTTGCCGAAGCTGAAGCCACGTTCGGCCACGTCCAGCTGCGGCGACGACACGCCCAGGTCGAACAGCACGCCGTCCAGGCCTTCAGCCGTCGCATCCCACTGCAGCAGCTGGGCAAAGCTGCCACGGAAGATGGACACGCGCGGGTCCGGCGCGAAATCGCGCTCGGCTACGGCGATGGCTTCCGGATCCTTGTCCATGACCAGCAGGCGCCCCTCGGGACCGAGCTGGGTGAGCACGCCACGTGCATGACCGCCACGACCGAACGTGCCATCCAGATAACGTCCGTTTTCGATCACCCTCAGGCCTTCAAGGACCTGGGTGTACAGGACCGGCAGGTGCACCGCCGGCGACTGCGACACCGGAAGGTGACCGGCCTGCGCTTCTGGGCGCATCCGGGCACCCCGGCTCACAACTTCAGGTCGAGCAACCCATCACCCAGATCCTCGTCAGACAATGTCTGCTGGATCAGGGCCCGATGCGCCTGCTCGCTCCACAATTCGAACTTGTCGCCCATACCGAGCAATACCGCCTTCTTCTCAATGCCCACCGCACCGCGGTGGCTGGCGGGGATGCTGATGCGACCGTTGCCGTCCAGCTCAAGATGGGCGGCCGAGCCGACCAGCTTCTGCTGCAACAGGCGCACGACGCGCTGGGTGTTGGGCTTGGACATCACGTCGTCGCGGACCCGCTCCCATTCCGACTCTGCGTACAGCCACAGGCAGCCGGCTTCGAACGGGTTGTAGGTCAGCACGAGACGGTTGTTGCTGGCGCGCGCGACGAGGTCGCGGTAAGCGGTGGGAACCGCCATGCGCCCTTTATCGTCAACTGTGATGGCCGTCTCGCCCTGGAACACGACGCGTGCACCTATCCTTCGCCCGGTGAAACATTGAACCACGAAAACCCACAAAACACCCGGATTTCCCTCTGATGCCCACCTTAGCAGCGGCCGAAGGGTTGTCAACAACTTTTCAGCGGGGAAATCGCCAGCCACATCAATGGCTTGCAACAACCTTTAGAGAATTGTTCAAGGCTTATCCACAAGTTGCTGATCCGTCTCAATTTTTGAGATTGAACGGAAGTTCAGGGCTGTGGACAGCGCGTGAAACATCGGCCGCGCATTCATCCAAAACGGGCTGGAAGCGGCGCCAGACTGCGCAAACCGTGCACAATGAGGCCATGTGCCTGCTCGCTCTTGGCTGGATGCACCACCCGCGCTGGCGGCTGGTGATGACCGGCAACCGTGATGAGTTCCACGCCCGCCCGACGGCGGCGCTGGCCCCCTGGCAAGATGAGACCTCCGTCATCGGGGGGCGCGACCTGCGCTCCGGTGGTGGCTGGGCCGGCGTCGGTGCCGCAGGCCGGATGGCAGTGGTCACCAATGTGCGTGATCCGCTGGCCGCCCAGACCGGTCCTTCACGGGGCGCGCTGGTGGCCGACTTCCTGCGCGGCCGCGACCCGGCCGCCGTGCATATCGACCGATTGGGAACGGTGGCCGGCGCCTACGCGCCGTTCAACCTGTTGCTGGCCGACGGCCACAGCCTGGAGTTCCTGGGCAACCACCCCGCCGAGCGGCAGAGCCTGGGCCCGGGCGTGCATGGCATGTCCAACGGTGCGCTGGACGCGCCCTGGCCGAAGACCCGCAGGTTGATGGCCGCCCTTGAACACTGGCTGCAGGAAGACGGGGGCAGCCCCCTTTCCCAGGGGGAAAGGGATTTGACCCCACTCTGGGATGCCCTGGCTGACGAGCACCGCCCCGCCGACAGCGACCTGCCCGACACCGGCATCGGCCTGGAGCGCGAGCGCTGGCTGAGCCCGGCCTTCATCCGCGGCGACGACTACGGCACCCGTGCCAGCACCGTACTGCTGATCGACGCCGACGGCCATGGCGAGATCCACGAGCGCCGCTTCGGCCCACAGGGCGCAGCCAACGGACAGAGTCACGTCATTTTCTGACCGGGTCGTGCCGGCCGCTGGCGGGAATTCCTTTCCAGCAGGGTAGTGCCGGCCGCTGGCCGGCAACCTCTGGATCTTCGGATGCACCACACAGTTGCCGGCCAGCGGCCGGCACTACCGGGCATCGTGTTGTCGCGATCCGCATGACAGCAGCCGCCGCCACGGCGTGCCGATAGCGTCATTCAGCTTGCCGAAGCAGCGCCATTCCGCCCGTGCCACAAGGCATCCGCCGCTGCGCCCCCGCCTGTGCCCTTTTTGCAATCGGCACTGTGTCTATAAATGTCGCCCGCAACCTTCCAGGGTGTCCCTGCCCGGCGCCATGCCGCGCGATCCACATTCACAAGGAGGCCCAATGCGCCGCATCCTCATCCTGATCGTCACCCACCTGCTCACCCTCGGCCTTGGCTTCGGCCTGGGGGTGTACTTCCTGCCGATCCTGATTGCCCCCGATGACCCGCCGGTCGCACAGGTGCAGGCCGCCATGACTGATGCCCCCTACCGCACCACCTTTCGCCGCGACCTCAAGGGCAGCGATGCAGTGCATTGGGCGGAAGGCAAAGTCAGCGTCAGCCCGCGCCAGGTCGCCTTCGACGGCAAGATGGGGCCGGGCCCGGACTACAAGGTGTACCTGGTTCGCGACTTCGTCGACAACAAGGCCGACTTCCTGAAGATCAAGGCACAGGCGCAGCGCATCGGCGAGGTGAAAACCTTCAGCCGTTTCCTGGTGGACGTGCCCGACAACGTGGACGTGGACGACTACACCACGGTCGTGGTGTGGTGCGAGCGCTTCTCGCAGTTCATCTCCGCCGGGCAGTACCGCACGCCGGGTTGAGGAACACGCGGCGTCGAGGTAGTGCCGGCCGCTGGCCGGCACTCTGTCCGCCCTGCAGGCATCGTGACGCTGCCGACCAGCGGCCGGCACTACCGATGCGCGGTTCACGCATATGGAAGAAGGAGGCGGAGCCGGCCGATAAGCCGGGTTCTGTCGTGGACAGTCATTCCTCTAGGCGTTACGTCACCGCAACGCTCAAGCAACCTACCCGGATCCAACGCGGGCCGCGCCAAAGGATCCCTATTTGGTCTTGCTCCAGGTGGGGTTTGCCGTGCCGGTCTGTTGCCAGACTCGCGGTGCGCTCTTACCGCACCATTTCACCCTTACCGGCCTTCCGAAGAAGACGTAGGCGGTATCTTTCTGTTGCACTTTCCGTCGGCTTGCGCCGCCCAGGCGTTACCTGGCACCTTGCCCTATGGAGCCCGGACTTTCCTCGGCACCCCCGAAGGGATGACGCGACTGTCTGGCCGACTCCGCCAGCGCGTATTCTAGCGTACATGGGCACTTCCTGCCCGTCGCGTTCTGGTAGCGCCGGGCCATGCCCGGCGGCTGTTCGATGCCGCGCTACGCTCGCCGGGCATGGCCCGGCGCTACCGATCAGGACCCGTACAATGCCTTGCGTGGTGCGCCGGTCAACTCGGCGGCCAGCTTGGCAGCGGTCGACGGCGGCAGGTGCTCGCTGAGCTTGGCGTAGACCTGGCGGCCATGGGCCAGCTGCGCTTCCTCGTCATCACCGGCGCCCTGCACCATCACCACGAACTCGCCCTTGCGCTGGTTGTCATCGGCCTCAACCTTGGCCAACAGACCGGCCAGGTCACCATCGAGCACGGTCTCGAACAGCTTGGTCAGCTCGCGGGCCAGCACCGCCGGGCGCTCGCCGCCGAAGATCGCCGCCATGTCAGCCAACGACTCGGTGATCCGGTGCGAGGATTCGTAGAAAACCATCGTGCGCACTTCACCGGCCAGCGCCTGCAGGCGGTCGCGGCGACCGCTGGCCTTGGCCGGCAGGAAGCCCTCGAAGCTGAAGCGGTCGCTGGGCAGGCCGGCCACGCTCAGCGCGGCGATGGCGGCGCAGGCGCCGGGAATCGGGCTGACCTTGATGCCTGCCGCACGCGCGGCACGCACCAGGCGGAAACCGGGATCGCTGACCAGCGGGGTGCCGGCATCGCTGACCAGTGCCAGCGATTCGCCGGCCTGCAGGCGCGAGACCAGGCGCTGGGCCAGGGCTTCCTCATTGTGTTCATGCAGGGCCACCAGCGGCTGCTGGATGCCGAAATGGGACAACAGCTGGCCGCTGCGACGAGTGTCTTCGGCACAGATGGCCGCCACCGAACGCAGCACCTCCTGCGCGCGCGGGCTCAGATCGGCCAGGTTGCCGATCGGGGTGGCGACGACGTACAGGGTTGGGACACTCATTTCAGCGGTACTCACGGGGCAAGGGTAGAATCGTAGCGTGTACCCGGCCAAGGCCGCTGCCCTCATCGCATGGACCCGATCATGAACAAGCCCGCCGCACGGATCTCCGCCCTGTCGTTGTCGCTGATGCTGCTGGCCGGCTGTGCCACCACCAGCCTGACCAGTGCACCCGAATCGCCGGCCCAGAGCCAGGCGCTGGCGCTGATCGAACAAGGCAAGCCGCGCGACGCCGCACTGCAGCTGGAAGGCCTCGCCGCCACCCTGCGCGGCGGTGCCCGCAGCAACGCGCTGGCCGACGCGGCCTGGGCCTGGCACCTGGCTGGCGACAGCGCGCGCGCGCGCAGCCTGCTGGGCCAGCTCACCGCCCGCCAGCTGTCCGGCGCCAGCCTGCAGCGTTACCAGTTGACCGGCGCCGAGCTGGCGCTGGCCGACAAGCAGCCGGCGCAGGCACTGGCACTGCTGAAGGACCATGCCGACAGCGTTGCGGTCGGCCTGCGCACACGCTGGCTGCTGGCCCGCGCCCAGGCCCTGCAGGGCACCGGCGATGCATTCGGCGCTGCCAACGAGCGTGCCCGCGCCCATGCCGGCCTGACCGGCAGCGCGCGCAGCGAGAACCAGGCTGCAATCTCCGGCCTGCTCGGCACCCTCGACGATGCCACGCTGCGCAGCCGTGCCGCCGCCCTGCCAGCCAACGACCCGCTGTACAACTTTGCCGGTCGCGCGCTGATCGCGCGCGGCCTGCCGCTGCCGCGCCCGTTCGACCGCGATGGCGCGGCTCAGTTCGACACCAGCAAGCGCCCGCCGGCGATGAGCGACGGTTACCGGCCGCCGGCCAAGCTGGCCGTGCTGCTGCCGCTCAGCGGGCGCCTGGCCACCGCCGCACAGCCGGTGCGCGATGGCCTGCTGAGCGCCTACTACGGTGAAAGCCGTCGGCGCCCGGACATCAATTTCATCGACACCGCCGGTACTCCGGCCGGTGCCCTCGCTGCCTACGACAAGGCCGTCGCCTCCGGTGTCGACTTCGTGGTCGGCCCGCTGGGCCGCGACGAGGTGGACGCGGTGTATGGCCGCCAGCAGTTGCAGGTACCGGTGCTGGCACTGAATCGTGGCAAAGACGCGCCGCCGGCCGGCAGCGCTGGTTTCTCGCTGGCACCGGAAGACGACGGCATCGTCGCCGCCGAGTACCTGCGTGGCCGCGAACGCAACCGCGCGCTGGTGATCAGCAGCAATGACGACACCGGCCGTCGTTCCGCCGCTGCCTTCGCACAGCGTTTTGCCCAGCGCGGCGGCCAGGTCGTGGCTACCTTCAACGTCAGCGATGCCGTCGGTGATGTCGGCGCGCAGGTGCGCAATGCCGGCCAGGTCGACGCCGTGTTCCTTGCCGTGCGCGCGCCGCAGGCCCGCCTGCTGGCGCCGCAGCTGGCGTTGGCCGGTGCCGGTGGCGCCACCCGCGTCGGCACCTCGCAGCTGACCGTCGGCAGCGGCAAGGTGGAAGAAGACGTGGCGCTGGACGGCATCGTCTACCCGAACGAAGCCTGGAACGTGCGCAGCGTGTCCGGCCTGCCCTCGGCCAGCCAGGTGGCCAGCACCCTGCCCAGCGCACGCGGTGCGGCCGGCCGCCTGTTCGCCTTCGGTGCGGATGCCTGGAAGATCACCGCCTACCTGGACAAGCTGTCCAACGAAGGCGGCCTGGACGGTGCTACCGGCACCCTGTTCCTGGACAGCAACGGCAACATCCTGCGCCAGCCGGCATGGTCGACCTTCAATGGCGGCCGGCCGATGCCGATCGTCGGTGGTCGCTGAGCGCAGCCAACGGGGCTCGGCGGTGGAAGCCGCCGCCGAGCAGCATCTGCAACAGGCCGGGCTGCAGCCGCGTGCGCGCAACGTGCGTTATCGCGGCGGTGAACTGGACCTGGTGATGGACGATGCCGGCACCGTGGTGTTCGTGGAAGTGCGCTACCGCGCACGCTCCGATTTCGGTGGCGGCGCCGCTTCGGTGGATGCGCGCAAATGCCGGCGCCTGGCGCATGCCGCGCAGCTGTACCTGCAGGACAACCCGGCACTGGCCAATGCGCCCTGCCGTTTCGATGTGGTTGAAGCCAGTGGTGAACCGCCGCAGCTGCGGTGGCTGCGTGATGCATTCCGGCTGGATGACTGCTGATGGTTACCGTCCGCTCTGGTAGAGGCCGACCTTGGTCGGCGCTTCTGTGCCAACCAAGGTTGGCACCTGCCAGAGCGCAGCCTGGCCGGCACTACCACGGTGCGTGACTGATGCCTTCGATCATCACCCATGCCGCTGTGCCGTTGGCACTGTGGTGCGCCGCTGATCGTGGCCGCATCCCGCCGCGCCTGCTCGTGGCCGGCGTGATCGCAGCGATGCTGCCCGATGCCGATGTGCTGGCCTTTGCACTGCACATTCCCTATGCCGATGCGTTCGGACATCGCGGTGCCAGCCATTCGTTGCTGTTTGCCTGCGTGCTGGCGACATTGGCCGCAGTGTTGGCGTTCTTTGGTAGCAGCCGACCTTGGTCGGCGGTTCCGTGCCAACCAAGGTTGGCACCTACCTTGCAAGCAGCGACACTCGTCTTCGTCTGTGCCGCCAGCCATCCGCTGCTGGATGCGATGACCTCCGGTGGCCTCGGCGTTGCGCTGGCCTGGCCGTGGAGTGAACAACGCTTCTTCGCACCGTGGCGACCGATCCGCGTTTCACCGTTCGCGCCGCAGTTCTTCAGCGCGCGTGGCGTGGCCACCCTGCTCTCTGAACTGCGCTGGGTGTGGCTGCCGCTGGCCACAGCCGTCGTCGCCTGGAAACTGATCCAACCCGCTCCTGCTACCCCACGAGATCCGTCATGAGTCCTGTCCTGCCTGCTGCCCTGATTGCCGAACTGTCCGCCCTGCTGGGCGCGGAGGGCTGGCGCATGGATGACAGCGCGCTGGAGGCCAACGCGCAGGACAACTCATGGCGTCACCAGCGTCCCGCAGCGGTGGCGCTGCCGGCCGACATCGAACAGGTGCAGGCATTGGTGCGTGCCTGCCGCGCGCATGGCGTGGCGCTGGTCGCGCGCGGTGCCGGTACCGGCACTACCGGTGCCGCCGTCCCACAGCCGGGCAGCATCGTGCTGTCGTTCACCCGCATGAATCGCATCGTCGAGATCCGCGCCGGTGATCGTTGCGCGGTCGTGCAGCCGGGTGTGCTCAATGGCACCCTGCAGCAGGCGCTGGCCCCGCATGGCCTGTTCTGGGCACCGGACCCTTCCAGCGCCGAGATCTGCAGCATCGGCGGCAACCTCGCCTGCAACGCCGGTGGCCCACGCGCGGTGAAGTACGGCACCAGCCGCGACAACGTGCTGGGCCTGGTGGCAGTGACCGGCACCGGCGACGTGATCCGCTGCGGCGGCGCCTACACCAAGGACGCCACTGGCTACGACCTCACGCACCTGCTGGTGGGCAGCGAAGGCACGCTGGCATTGATCGTGGAAGCCACCCTGAAACTGACCCCGCTGCCGGTCAGCCAGGCTGGTCTGCGCGTGCTGTACCGCGATGCCGATGCCGCCGCTGCCGCAGTGTCGCGGTTGATGTCACAGCCTGTGGTACCGACCCGCCTCGAGTTCATGGACGCGCGCAGCCTGGAGCTGCTGCGCCTCAACGGCGCCGATGTTCCCCAGGCCGGTGCGATGCTGCTGGTCGAAGCCGATGGTGACCACGACACCCTGCCCTACCTGCTGCAGGCGCTGGCCAGCGCTGCGGAAGGCGACGGCATGATCGAGCTGGACGTGGCGATGGAAGGCCGCGCACGCGACCAGCTGTGGGCCGCACGCAAGGCGCTGTCGCCCGCACTGCGCAGCGTCGCGCCGGGCAAGATCAACGAAGACGTGGTGGTACCGGTGTCGCGCATTCCGGAACTGGTGGCCGGCGTGCAGGCACTGGCACGTGACTACGCACTCACCATCGTCACCTTCGGCCATGCCGGCAACGGCAACCTGCACGTCAACATCCTCTACCACCCGGATGATGCCGACGAGAACGCGCGCGCGCATGCCGCGCTGCCAAAGATCTTCGAGCTGACGCTGGCGTTGGGCGGCACGCTGTCGGGGGAACACGGCATTGGCCTGGCCAAGCGAGATTTCATGGCGAAGGCCTTCACCGCAGAAACGCTGGCGACGATGCGAGCGATCAAGGCCGCGCTGGACCCGGACGGCATCCTCAACCCCGGCAAGGTGCTGCCGCCGGTGTAGTGCCACTGCCAATGTGTTGACGACGACCCGCAGGAGCCCTCCCCTGCTGGAGGCGTCGCACTGTGCCCGCTACGGACCTTCACGCTGCCAGCCGTCAACTGAAGCTCCATCCGGTGTCCAGTGTGCTTTGCAACTTGTTGCATGGGAAAACTGCGCCTTTGCCAGGAACATATCGCCAACAGCACCACACAGCTCTGACCCACGCCCGCCGTGAGCGCCAGCTGCCTGGTCCAGCGAGCCTGCAGTGACAGCACCATCGGCATCTCTGTGAGCCGTTGGCAACCGCCGAACGGGTTGGGTCGAAGCAACAGCGCCCACGCCCTGCGAACAAGGATGCCGAGATGTACAAGCCTCTCTATCCCCATGTCATCACCACTCTTGGCGAAGCCGCTGCGCGCCTGCCACATGACCTCGCGCCGATCCTGGAGCAGGCCCTGGCCGCGGCCAACGATGCGCGGTCGCTGGCAACGGTCACGTGTGAGTCCTGCCTGCAGCAGCGTCGCGGCAGGCAGCCGCAGGCTGACTGAGTACTGGGTGTGCAGTTGCAGGCAGCTTAGCGACATTTGTAGAGCCGAGCCCATGCTCGGCTGCCCTTGAGCCACATCGCGATGAAAGCCGCGCTTCGCGCGTGAGCCGAGCGTAGGCTCGGCTCTGCAGCGTCGATGTCATCCAGCAACCGCGCACCGATACGGCAGCACCCGATCATGCCCGGCGGTTTCAGTCGCGTGGCAGCGCCGGGCCATGTCCGGCGTTCCGGATCAGGCGAAGTGCTGGTAACCGCCGTTGGCGGCTTCGCCATCCAAGTGCACGCCCTGCCCTTCGGCGATGCGGCCGATGCGGGTGAGCGGCACGTCCAGCGATTCGGCCAGGTAGTGCAGCGCGTCGCGCTGGTCGGCGGCGGCGGTGAAGCACAGTTCGTAGTCGTCGCCACCGCGCAGTGCGCAGTCGCGCGCATCGTCGCGGCCGAGCAGCTCACGCAGCGCGTGCGAGATCGGCAACGAGTCGGCATCCACATGCGCGGCCACGCTGCTGCGCGTGGCGATATGGCCCAGATCGGCCAGCAGGCCGTCGGACACATCCACCGCTGCATGCGCGAAGGCACGCAGGCGCAGGCCGAGGGTGACCCGCGGCGTCGGCCGCAGCAGGCGCAGGCGCAGGCTTTCGTAGTCGGCCAGCAACGTGGCGGTGGCGACGCTCAATGCGGCCTGCTGCCAGAGGCGCAGCGCACCGGCGGCATCGCCGAGTGTGCCGCTCACCCAGATGTCATCGCCAAGCTGCGCGCGGTCGCGACGCAGGGCCTGGCCACGACCGACCTGGCCCATCGCGGTCACCGACAACGACAGTGGGCCACGTGTGGTGTCGCCACCGATCAGCGCGATGTCGTGCTGGTCGGCCAGTGCGAAGAAGCCATCGGCGAACGCATCGATCCAGTCTTCAGACGCTTCCGGCAACGACAGCGCCAGCGTGCACCAGGCCGGGCGTGCACCCATCGCTGCGAGATCGGAGAGGTTGACCGCCAGCGTCTTCCAACCGATATCGAACGCAGGGGTCTCGACTGGGAAGTGCACCCCGCTGTTGAGCGTATCGGCGGTGACCACCAGTTGCTCATTGGCGCGCGGCTGCAGCAACGCAGCGTCGTCGCCGATGCCGAGCAGGATGTCGTCGCGCTCGAGGGTGCGGGCGCGGATGCGGTCGATGAGGGCGAATTCGGCCAGGGACATGGGGCGTTCCCGCTGTTGTACGTGCCGCGCAGGGCGCGGTGGGCGGTAGTGCCGGCCGCTGGCCGGCAACCTCAGGATCCCTGCAGCTGCCGGCCAACGGCCGGCACTACCGCAGGCGGGTCAGTGACCCGATTCGACCTTGCGCAATTCCACGGCGGCACGATCCAGCACGCCGTTGACGTAGGTATGGCCGTGTTCGGAACCAAAACGCTTGGCCGATTCGATGGCTTCGTTGATCACTACGCGGTACGGCACGTCCAGGCGGTAGCGCAGCTCATAACCGGCCAGGCGCAGCACGGCGCGTTCGATCGCATCCACTTCTTCAATGCCACGGTCCAGGTACGGGCCGAGGGCCTCGTCGATGTCGCGGCGGTTGTCGAGCACGCCATGCATCAGCGCTTCGAAGTACGCCAGATCGGCGATTTCGCGCGCCTGCTCGTGGGCGAACTGGGCGATCAGCGACTGTGCGTTGCCGCCGGAGATCTGCCAGGCGTAGATGGCCTGTACGGCACGACGGCGCGCGCGCGAGCGCAGCACCGGGTCGACGCCATCGCGGCGGACGGGCTTACCGGAGGGCTTGCCCTGGGTGTTCTTGTTCATGGCAGTTGCTCCAGCAGGTTGACCATTTCCAATGCGGCGAGTGCGACTTCCTCGCCCTTGTTGCCATGGCTGCCGCCTGCGCGGGCCTCGGCGTCTTCGGCGCGTTCAACCGCCAGCACGCCGTTCAGTACCGGCACGCCGAAGTCCAGCTGCACGCGCATCAGGCCTTCGGCGCAGCGGTCGGCCACGTGTTCGTAGTGGCGGGTATCGCCACGGATCACGCAGCCCAGGGTGAGGATGGCGGCGTGCTCATGGGCGGCGGCCAGACGCGCGGCGACCAGCGGCAGTTCCCAGGCACCCGGTACGCGGATCACGTCGATGTTGGCTTCGGCAATGCCGTTGCCGGCCAGGCTCTGGCGTGCGCCAGCGACCAGCGTGTCGGTGATGCGGGCATTCCAGCGGCTGGCCAGGATGGCGAAGCGCGCCGATTCGGGAGTGCGAAGATCGCCTTCGTAGTGGCTCATATGCGGCTTGGGGGACTCGATAAGGGGGTAATTCTAGCGTGGATGGGCCCCGGCCGTGGTTGGCGGGGGCCTGCAGGGTGTGCCGACCAACGGTCGGCACCCACCTTTGGCGGAGGTGTGGTAGTGCCGGCCGCTGGCCGGCAATCCCGGGGATGCAGTTGCCGGCCAGCGGCCGGCACTACCCATTACAGGGTAACCGTCTCCACCACTTCCAGGCCGTACCCGGCCAGCCCGATCTGGCGACGCGGGGTGCCCAGTACCCGCAGCTTGCCCAAGCCCAGGTCGGACAGGATCTGCGCGCCGGCACCATTGCGGCGCCACTGGCTCACATCCTTGTCCTTGCCCGGTACCACCGGCGCCGGCTGCTGGCGCAGGCGGGCCAGCAGGGCCTCGCCGTCGCGCGGGGCCGACAGCACCACCATCACGCCCGCGCCCTCGGCATCGATGGCGCGCAGGGCATCGGTAGCAGCCACGCCGAAATCATCACGGCGCCAGTGCAGCAGGTCGGCCAGCGGGTTTTCCACCTGCACGCGGACCAGGGTCGGGGTGTCCGCATCCGGGGTGCCGCGCACCAGGGCGAAATGCACGTCGTGGGCGATGCGGTCGCGGTAGGTCACCAGCTTGAACGGGCCGAACTCGGTCTCGATCTCGCGCTCGTCCACGCGCTCGACGGTCTTTTCGGTGGCCAGGCGGTAGGCGATCAGGTCGGCGATGGAGCCCATCTTCAGGCCGTGCTCGCGGGCGAACACTTCCAGTTCCGGGCGGCGCGCCATGCTGCCATCCGGGTTCAGGATCTCCACAAGCACTCCGGCCGGTTCCAACCCGGCCAGCATGGCCATGTCCACGGCCGCCTCGGTGTGGCCGGCGCGGGTCAGCACGCCGCCCGGCTGGGCGATCAGCGGGAAGATGTGGCCCGGCTGGTGCAGGTCCGACGGCTTGGCATTGGGCTTCACCGCAGTACGGATGGTATGCGCGCGGTCATGCGCCGAGATGCCGGTGGTGACACCCTCGGCGGCCTCGATGCTGACCGTGAAATTGGTCTGGAACTGCGCGGTATTGGCCTGCACCATCGGCGCCAGGCCGAGATCGGCGGCGCGGGTACGGTTCAGCGGCAGGCACACCAGGCCACGGCCATGGGTGACCATGAAGTTGATGTCGCTGGCCTTGACCAGCTCGGCGGCCATGATCAGGTCGCCTTCGTTCTCGCGGTCTTCGTCATCGACGATGACGACCATGCGGCCCAGGCGGATGTCTTCCAGGATCTCCGGAATCGGGGCGAAATTCATGCTGCATCTCCATGCGGGTGCTGACCGTTGGCCGGCACACTGATCAGGCGCTCCACGTATCGGGCGACCAGGTCGATTTCAAGGTTGACCGCACTGCCCACGCCCGCGGCGGAGAAGGCGGTGTTGGCCACGGTGTGCGGGATCAGGGCGACTTCGAAGCCCTCATCATCCACTTCGTTGACGGTGAGGCTGACGCCGTCCACGCAGATCGAGCCCTTCTTGGCGATGTAGCGGCGCAGCGAGGCCGGCGCGGCGAAACGCCAACGCTGGGCACGCGCGTCTTCGTGGATGGACAGCACCTGGCCGAGACCGTCCACGTGGCCGCTGACCAGATGGCCGCCGAGGCGGTCGGTCGGGCGCATGGCGCGCTCCAGGTTGATGACCGCCCCTTCGGACAGCTGGCCGAGCGTGGTCAGGCCCAGGGTCTCGGTGGACGCATCGGCCTGGAAGCTGCTGGCGTCGAACGCAATGACGGTAAGGCAGACGCCGTTGATGGCGATGCTCTCGCCCATCTGCACGTTGTCGAACGGCAGGCTCCCGACGTTGAAGGTGAAGCGGACATCGCCGCCGATGGATTCGCGTGCGGCCAGACGGCCGACGCCTTCGATGATTCCAGTAAACAAGAAACGTTCTCCGCGAAAAGTGAGCGAAAAACGCCGCAAGGCAAACAGGCGGGCGCAGGGCCACAAAGGCCCTGTAGCACCGTCTTCTTTCATCCGGACTATACCGTCGGCTCCGGCATTGGACCGGATCTGCTGACCCCCGGCGGTAAGGCCGGAGCGCTCGCGGGCTCGTGCTTGCGCACCTACCGCCGGTGGGGAATCGCACCCCGCCCTGAAGACGTTTGTGTACCGGCGAACCGGCCGGCGTAGTGTACCAGCCCCTGCTGAACGAGGTGGATGACGAGGTCGGATCCCTTTCCGCAGGAAAGGGCTCTGCCCCGCCTATGGGTCCGTGGCAGCGCAGGGGGGTCAGAGCCGTTCTCCTCTGGAAAACGGATCCGACTCCGGCCAAGCCTGCCGCAGGCTGTGACGGCCGTCGCTCGCAATCTGTAAAAATTTCATTAACATGCGCACCGGACGACATGAGGTCGCCACGGGCCGCCCGCTGGGCAGGTCCGCCAATGGACTGAAATTCACAGGAATTCCCATGCGCAAGATCCTGATCGTGGCCGCTCTGCTGGCCGCCGCTCCGTTCACGGCGTCGGCTGACGCCCTGAGCTACACCTACGTCGAAGGCGGCTGGACGCAGGTCAAGGTTGACGACAACGCACTGGACGACCCGAAGGTCGACGGTGGTTACCTGCGTGGCTCTGTGGCCGTGGCCGAGCAGGTCTACGTGTTCGGTGGCTGGTCGCGCACCAGCAAGACCTACCACTACAGCGACGGTTCGCTGAAGGTTGAACTGAATCAGCCGGAGCTGGGCATCGGCTACCACATGCCGTGGACCGACCGCGTCGACTTCACCGCCGACATTGCCTGGGTGCGCCAGAACGCCGAGCTGACCGATCGTTATGACGGCTACAGCGACCGCTACAAGGACCACACCAACCTGGCCCGCGCCACCATGGGCATCCGCGGCAAGCCGTCGCGCATGACCGAAGCCTGGGCCAAGGCCGGTTACATGGACGGCGGCAACAACTACAAGGGCACCTGGGTCGGCACCATCGGTGGCCAGATCAACTTCACCAAGACCTGGGGTCTGGTGGGCGAGATCTCCGGCTACCGCGACGTCACCCAGTACTCGGCCGGCGTCCGCGCCAGCTTCTGATCCAACGATCGCTCCTCGTCGTGCGATCGAACGGGCCCCGCAAGGGGCCCGTTTTTTTGGCCGCTGTACTCCCCCACGTGGCCCCGTCGCGCCATCGAAAGTCCACGCAGATGCGCTAGGCTTGCGCGCCTCTGGAACAGGAAACACCGTCATGAAGACCCCCATCCGTACCCTGCTGGCCAGCGCCCTGCTGTGCGCTCCCCTGGCCGCCACGGCCGCCACGGCCACGCTGTCGCCCGAACAGGCGTTCGACCTGTATGCACGCACCCTGCTGGAAGACGACGCGACCGCCACGCGCGCGCTCAACGACGCACTGAAACCGGCATTCGAAGGCCAGGACGCTGTGACCCCGAACCCGGGTGCGCTGGCCAAGGCATTGGCCGAACCCTGGCAGACCGTACTGGCCAGCACCGGCGCCAAGGTCGACGCTGCAGCCACCGAAGCGCTGTATGCCAAGGCCCTGCGTGATTCGAAGTGCCGCGCGACCAAGAGCGCGATCGAAGACAACGAATACGTTGAAGACCAGAAGCTGGCGCGGATCACCTTCAGCTGCCAGCTGCCCGACCTGGGCAAGGTGCGCCCGCTGTTCGCTGCCAGCCTTGCATCCGACGCCAGCCCGGCCTCGCGCAAGCAGTTCACCGATGCCTACACGCAGGCGCTGCAGAGCGGTGCGCGCGTGCCGGTCAGCGGCACCTTCACCCTGTACCCGGCCAAGGACAACGGCTACTGGTACAGCGGCAACTTCGATGACCTGGTGGGCACCGTGACCGGCGCGCTGGCACCGTTCGAGGACTGGATGCAGGACGCGCAGGCGGCCAACGCGCCGAAGGTGACCGGCGTACCGGGCTGCGACCTGCTGCTGCAGCAGCATCGTGCCTGCGTGGCGAAGATCGCACCGGACCAGATCAGCGGCGTGGACGCCATGGCCGAGGAACTGAAGGCCAAGGCCCAGGTGCAGTCGGCCGATGAGATGACGCAGGAGTGCAAGGCACTGCGCCCGATCGCCGAGATGATGTGGACCGACGAGTGCGCGTAAGCCACGTGTAGAGCCGAGCCCACGCTCGGCTCGTGGTCACGGATGACGACTGCATCCGCACTTTCAGAACCATTGCATGGCCCTGTGCGACCTGCATGGTCAATGCTGTTGCCCTCTTCCATCGGGGCAACCGCATGAAACACCGCACGACGTCGACCATGGTCATGCTGATGGCGCTGCTGGCGTTGACGGCGTGCGGGCAAGCCAAAGTACCCAAGTCCAGGATTACGACCTTCTCGGTCATCCCAGCGGTTGCCTTCGAGTCAACCCTGCTGAGCGACAGGCAGCTGGATGCGTGGATGAGCGAAGACGACGACTGCCACGCGTTCCTGATGTATCACGATCAGTGCGCAGTGCTGGTATTGCCGCATGAGTACGACGACGGTTTTACCCGTCACCAGCTGCGATTGAAGGCGAAGAACCTGCCGGGCGAGGCACTGGGCGCGTACTGCCGCAACCTGCATGCGCTGTGGAAGCAGCAGTGGAAGGGCCAGTGCCCCATCGGCGAAGAAGACGACGAGGATGCCTGACGACAAGGGCATCGCCCCTGCTTCGCGTCATTCCCTCAAGGGCGCAGCAGCAGCAGCCTGATGTCCTCGCCGACCTGACGCTGGTCAACCACACGCAGGCGACGCTGCTGGTCCATGGCATCGATACCGATACCGGCCAGCAGCGGCCGACCGGTATCGCCCAGCAGCGTGGGCGCTTGATAGAGCAGAAGCTCATCGACCCAGCCGCCGCGCAGCAGTGCCCCAGCCAGGGTCGCGCCGGCTTCGGTATGCACTTCGTTGATGCCGCGTTCGGCCAGCAGTGCCAGCACCGCGCCAAGATCGAGACGGCCCTCAGCACTGGGCACGCTGGCAAATTCTGCGTCGGCCGCATCCGGTGCACTCACTGCAGCAGCGTGCAGATACAGCGTCGGTGCCCCGCCCTCGCGCACACGGCTGCATTCGAGCGAACGCAGGCGCGAATCCAGCACCACGCGCAGTGGTGGCATCACCTCGGTATCGGCCAGGCGCACGGTCAGCATCGGATCATCAGCCAGCACCGTGTCGGCGCCGGTGAGGATCGCACCCGCACGCGCGCGCCAGTGCTGCACGTCTTCGCGCGCGGCCGGCCCGGTGATCCACTTGGAGCTGCCATCGGCCATCGCGGTACGGCCATCGAGGCTGGCGGCCAGCTTCACCCGCAACCACGGTCGGTTGCGCTCCACGCGCGACAGGAAGCCCTTGTTGAGCTCACGCGCCTGCGCCGCCATCAGCCCTTCGGCGACCTCGATGCCGGCATTGCGCAGCAGATCGAAGCCACCACCATCGACCTTCGGGAACGGATCGCGCATCGCGGCAACGACGCGCGACACGCCCGCTTCGATCAGGGCCAGCGCACACGGCGGCGTACGACCGTAGTGTGCGCAGGGTTCCAGCGTGACGTAGGCGGTGGCACCACGAGCCTCGCTGCCGGCCTCGCGCAGCGCGAACACTTCGGCGTGCGGTCCACCGGCGCGCTGGTGCCAGCCCTGCCCGACCACACGTTCGCCGTGGGCGATCACGCAGCCGACCATCGGGTTGGGGCGGGTGGTGTAGGCGGCACGCTCGGCCAGACGCAGTGCGTTGGCCATGTGCAGGTGGTCAAGGACGGAGAACGGGTTGGTCATGCGGCCATGGTAACGCCGCCGGTGTGGATGCACGCCATCAGTGCCAACCAACGGTTGGCACCCACCAAGGCAGAGGCGGTCAGCCCTTCTTCTTCTTGGTCAGGGCAATCACATCGCCCAGCAGCTGCAGCTGTTCGGTACTGGAGGGCAGATCGCGCTCCAGCTTCTCGATCTCCTCGCGGAAATCGGCCACGTCCTCGAAGCTGCGGTACACCGAGGCAAAGCGCACATAGCCGACATGATCCAGCTTGCGCAGTTCGTTCATGACGAACTCGCCGACCTTGATCGAGGGTACTTCGCGCTCGCCGCTGATGCGCAGCTGGTGGACCACCGCACGCACCGCCGCTTCGATCTTGTCTTCGGCCACGGCACGCTTCTGCAGCGCGCGGTCGAAGCCAGCGCGGACCTTGCGCTGGTCGAACGCCTCGCGGGTGCCATCGCTCTTGACGATGGCGGGCAGCTTCAGCTCCACCGTTTCCATGGTGCTGAAGCGCTCGCCGCAGGCTTCGCATTCACGCCGACGACGGATCGTCGCGCCGTCTTCGGAGACGCGCGAGTCGATGACCCGGGTATCGGCATGTTGGCAGAAGGGGCAATGCATGGAACGCCTGGCTCAGGGAGTACCTATTGCCACGGTCATGGCAGCGTCGCAAAGGTACCTGAGAAAGGGCGTAGCAGCAAATGCTGTCTGCGCGGAAGCGCCTGCGTTTCAGCCAATCAGAGCGTCCAACGAGGTCTGGACTACCCGCTCAACCGGGTGCGGGCGGCACCGAGGCCGCGCGAGCCCAACGCAACCACGCCAGATGCCCCGCCATCATCAGCAGCGGCGGGCCGAACCCAAGGAAGGCCAATGTCGAGATTTCCCCCCGCTTGAAGGTGAAGTACAGCGTGGCGGCGACCACGCCCAGCGCAGCCAGGGCCCCAAGCGCCAGACCCACCCAGGCGACAACCGGCGATTGGCGCAGGCCGGCAAGACCACGCCACAGGAAGAGTCCGCTCAGCCACAGCCAGGACAGCAGGCCAAGAATTCCGGCCGACGACCACAGCAGCAGGATCCTGTGCTCGTCGCCGGTCAGGTACTTGCCATCCCATACGACCATCAGCCCCAGCACGGCACCCGTGCCTCCGGCGGCTACGGTGGGCAGGCCCACCAGCAGGCCGGCGATCGCCATCCAGCGTTTGTGCAGACGCTCATCCATGCAGTCGATTTCCTTCCATGGGCCGTGTCATTCGCGGCGCTTGAGCCATACCAGCATCGCGGCCGGTACCAGCATCGATGGGCCCAGCAGCAACAGGCTGATGCCTTCGGCGTGCACGGTGGCGCTCCACCACAGCGCCAGCCCCAGCGGCGGCAAGGCGGCGAGACCGCCCGCCAGCAGCATCCACCACCAGAGGCGGTGCACCTGCAGCCCGGCACGCCCCTGCATCAGAAAACCCGCGCTGAGCCACAACCAGGCCAGGCAGCCGGCAATGCCAGCCAGGCCCCACAGCGGCATCACCGTCACCGAGGCCAAGGTGCCATGACCGAACTGGCCCAGCCCCATCAGCAGCAGCATCGTCGCCGCCGCGCCGCCCATCGCCAGGCTGGGCAGGCCAAACAGCACCGCCAGCGCGGTGTAGAGGTACTTGAGGTGGCGCTCATCCATGCGCAGTTACTCCAATGCTGGGGTCAGAGCCCTTCCCTGCGGGAAGGGATCCGACCCCGGCTTCGATCCGGGTTTAGGGGTCGGATCCCTTTCCGTCAGGAAAGGGCTCTGACCCCTGCTGCGATCAACCGTAGACCGGGTACTTGCGGCACTGCGCGCTGACGGCGTCGCGCACGCGGGCGATGACGGCGTCATCGCTCGGCGCGTCGAGCACGTCGGCGATCCAGTTGGCCAGGTCCACGCAGTCCTGTTCGACGTAACCACGGGTGGTCACCGCCGGGGTGCCCAGGCGCAGGCCCGAAGTGACGAACGGCGAACGCGGGTCGTTCGGCACCGAGTTCTTGTTGACGGTGATGTGGGCCTTGCCCAGCGCGGCTTCCGCGTCCTTGCCGGACACGTCCTTGCCGATCATGTCGACCAGCATCAGGTGGTTCTGGGTGCCACCGGAGACGATCTTGTAGCCGCGCGCAATGAGCGTGTTGGCCATCGCCTGGGCGTTCTTCACCACCTGCTGCTGGTAGGCCTTGAAGCCCGGTTCCAGCGCTTCCTTGAAGGCCACGGCCTTGCCGGCGATGACGTGCATCAGCGGACCACCCTGGATGCCCGGGAACACGATCGACTGCAGCTTCTTGACCAGGTCTTCGCCGGCGCCCTTGGCGACGATGATGCCGCCGCGCGGGCCGCGCAGGGTCTTGTGGGTGGTGGAGGTGACCACGTGCGCGTGTTCCAGCGGACTCGGGTAGACGCCAGCGGCGACCAGGCCGGCGACGTGGGCCATGTCCACGAACAGGTAGGCACCGACCTTGTCGGCGATGGCGCGGAAGCGCGCCCAGTCGATCACCTGCGAGTAGGCCGAGAAGCCAGCCACGACCATCTTCGGCTTGTGCTCCAGGGCCAGGCGCTCGACTTCGTCGTAGTCGATCAGGCCCTGATCGTTCACGCCGTACTGCACGGCGTTGAACAGCTTGCCCGAGGCGTTGACCTTGGCACCGTGGGTGAGGTGGCCGCCGTGGGCCAGGCTCATGCCGAGGATGGTGTCACCCGGCTGCAGCAGGGCGAAGTACACGGCCTGGTTGGCCTGCGAGCCGCTGTGCGGCTGCACGTTGGCGTAGTCGGCGCCGAACAGCTGCTTCAGGCGGTCGATCGCCAGCTGCTCGGCGATGTCCACGTATTCGCAGCCACCGTAGTAGCGCTTGCCCGGGTAGCCTTCGGCGTACTTGTTGGTCAGCTGGCTGCCCTGGGCTTCCATCACCGCCGGGCTGGTGTAGTTCTCGCTGGCGATCAGCTCGACGTGGTCTTCCTGGCGCTGGGTCTCAGCGGCGATGGCCTTGGCCAGTTCGGGATCGTAGGATTCGATGCGGACGTCACGCGGGAACATCGGGTACTCCAGCAGGCAGGGAAAAGGGGTACGGCTCAGCCCCCGATTGTAGCCCCGCACCGGCCTGCCGGGGCCGAAACGGACGGGGCCGGCATCCCCGAAGGAATTCGGCCCCGTATGGTTTCGAGTGGCGTTGCGGGGGCAGAGCCCTTTGCGTTGCAAAGGGATCCGACCCCGAGCGCGATCTTCAGCGGCTGCTGAGCACGTACTGGGCGATCACGCCGGTCGCGATGGCCACCAGCAGCATGTTGCCGCGGTCATCGCGGATCCACTGGTGCCCGTAAGGCGGGCGGCGCAGCTGGTAGCGCGGGTAATCGTTCACCACGTAGACCGGGCCGCGGTAGTAATCGCGGTAGCGGTGGCCGACCTTCCAGCCATAGCCCGGGCCATAGGCCGGGCGGTACACCACCCGCGGCGGCGCCGGGCGGTAGTAGCGATCATGGTCGCGGTGCCATTCACGGCGATCCTGGCGATAGTCGCGCCGGGCCTCGCGACGATCACGTTCCCACTCACGACGGTCCTGGCGCCATTCGCGGCGATCCTCGCGCCACTCACGGCGGTCGTGGTCACGGCGATGGTCGTTGTCGGCGAAGGCCGGGGCCACCGCGCCGAGCGCCAGCACAGAGGCCACGGCGCCGGCCATTACTCGATTGATGCGCATGTCAGACCTCTGCTTGGGTGGGTGGTGAGCCCATATTGCGCACCCGATCTGAACCGCTTCCAGCTGGAAACGCTTCCTGCTGCGGGACTGTGACGCAGTATTCAGGCCGCAGCCAGCCCGGCAGCCCCTGCCCGGGCGCGGTGCGGAAGCGGTTCCGGCTATAATTGGCGGTATTCCTTTCAGTCTGTGCCCGCTGCCGCAACGGGAAGCTCCCCGTGACGGATCGGGCGCAGGGCCGCGCCTACGGAGACCTCATGTCCTCGCAATACATCTACACCATGAACCGCGTGTCCAAGGTGGTCCCGCCCAAGCGGCAGATCATCAAGGACATCTCGCTGTCGTTCTTCCCGGGCGCGAAGATCGGCCTGCTGGGCCTGAACGGCGCCGGCAAGTCCACCGTGCTGAAGATCATGGCCGGCGTGGACACCGATTTCGAGGGCGAAGCCCGCCCGCAGGCTGGCATCAAGGTCGGCTACCTGGCGCAGGAACCGGAGCTGGACCCGACCAAGACCGTGCGTGAAGCGGTCGAGGAAGGCGTGGGCGAAGTGCTGCAGGCGCAGGCTGCGCTGGAAGCGGTGTACGCGGCCTATGCCGAAGAAGGTGCCGACTTCGACGCCCTGGCCAAGGAACAGGAGCGCCTGGAGGCGATCCTCGCCGCAGGCGATGCGCACACCCTGGAAAACCAGCTGGACGTGGCCGCCGATGCGCTGCGCCTGCCGCCGTGGGAGGCCATCGTCGGCAAGCTGTCCGGTGGTGAGAAGCGCCGTGTGGCGCTGTGCCGCCTGCTGCTGCAGAAGCCGGACATGCTGCTGCTCGACGAACCGACCAACCACCTCGACGCCGAGTCGGTGGAATGGCTGGAGCAGTTCCTGGCGCGTTACACCGGCACCGTCGTGGCCGTCACCCATGATCGCTACTTCCTGGACAACGCCGCCGAGTGGATCCTGGAACTTGACCGCGGTCGCGGCATTCCGTGGAAGGGCAACTACACCGACTGGCTGACCCAGAAGGATGAGCGCCTGAAGCAGGAAGACAACCAGGAAAAGGCCCGCCAGAAGGCGATCCAGAAGGAACTGGAGTGGTCGCGCCAGAACGCCAAGGGCGGCCGCACCAAGGGCAAGGCCCGTCTGGCCCGCCTGGAAGAGCTGCAGTCGGTCGATTACCAGAAGCGGAACGAGACCAATGAAATCTTCATCCCGCCGGGCGAGCGCCTGGGCAACGCGGTGATGGAGTTCAAGAACGTCTCCAAGAAGTTCGGCGACCGCCTGCTGTTCGACAACCTGAGCTTCCTGGTGCCGGGCGGCGCCATCGTCGGCATCATCGGCCCCAACGGTGCCGGTAAGTCGACTCTGTTCAAGATGATCACCGGCCAGGAAAAGCCGGACACCGGCGAGATCGTGGTCGGCCCGACCGTGCAGCTGTCCTATGTCGACCAGAGCCGTGATGCGCTGGAAGGCAACCACAGCGTGTTCCAGGAAATCGCTGGCGGCCTGGACATCCTCAACATCAACGGCATCGAGATCCAGTCGCGCGCCTACATCGGCCGCTTCAACTTCAAGGGCCAGGACCAGCAGAAGATGGTCGGTTCGCTGTCCGGTGGTGAGCGTGGCCGCCTGCACATGGCCAAGACCCTGCTGCAGGGTGGCAACGTGCTGCTGCTCGACGAACCGTCCAACGATCTGGATATCGAAACCCTGCGTGCGCTGGAAGATGCGCTGCTGGAGTTCCCGGGCAACACCTTCGTCATCTCGCATGATCGCTGGTTCCTGGATCGCATCGCGACCCACATCCTGGCGTTCGAAGGCGACTCGCACGTGGAGTTCTTCCAGGGCAACTACCGCGAGTACGAAGAAGACAAGCGCCGCCGCATGGGCGACGACGCGGCGCCGAAGCGCCTGCGCTTCAAGGCGCTGAAGTAAGCCAACCGGAAAGGCCGCGCTCGCGCGGCCTTTCTCATTTCGGTAGGTCACCACCGTTGGTGGTGACGCTTTGAAGCGTACCGACCAACGGTCGGTACCCACCACCAACGGTCGGTATCCACCACCAACGGTCGGTACCCACGTTCTGCATTCGGGTAGGTCACGACCGTTGGTCGTGACACCTTATTGTCGCGAGATTCCCCATGTCACTGCTCGAACGCCTGTTCCAGCTGCAGCAGCACGGCACCACCGTGCGCACCGAGCTGCTGGCCGGTGTCACCACCTTCCTGACGATGTCCTACATCGTCTTCGTCAATCCCGAGATCCTCGGCACCACCGGCATGGACGCCGGCGCGGTGTTCGTGGCCACCTGCCTGGCCGCTGCACTGGGTTCGGCGGTGATGGCGCTGGCCGCCAATTTCCCGGTCGGCATGGCTCCGGGCATGGGCCTGAACGCGTTCTTCGCCTTCACCGTGGTCGGTGCCGCTGGCCTGCCCTGGCAGCAGGCACTGGGTGCGGTGTTCATCTCCGGCCTGGTGTTCCTGGTGCTGTCGCTGACTGGCGTGCGGGCGTGGCTGGTGTCGGGCATTCCTTCGTCGCTGCGCTCGGCCATCGTGGCCGGCATCGGCCTGTTCCTGGCGATCATTGCGCTGCAGAAATCCGGCGTGATCGTCGGCAATGAAGACACGCTGGTGGCACTGGGCCCGTTGAACACGGCACCGCCGCTGTTGGCGCTGGCCGGCTTCCTCCTGATCGCGGTGCTGGAAGCGCGCCGCATCCGCGGTGCGATCCTGATCGGCATCCTGGCCGTGACCGGCGCTGGCTGGGCATTGGGCGACGTGCAGTACCAGGGCCTGGTGTCGCTGCCGCCGAGCCTGGCACCCACCTTCCTGCAGCTGGACCTGCCGGGCCTGCTGCACCATGACGGCGGCGCGCCGATCGCGGTGCTGCTGCAGGTGGTGCTGGTTTTCGTGCTGGTGGAAGTGTTCGATGCCACCGGCACGCTGTACGGCGTGGTCGGCCGAGCCGGCCTGCTGAAGCTGCCGGGCGCGCAGAAGCGCTTCGGCCGTGCGCTGCTGGCCGACAGCACCGCGATCGTGGCCGGTTCGATGCTCGGCACCAGCAGCACCACGGCCTTCGCCGAAAGCGCCTCGGGCGTGCAGGTGGGCGGCCGCACTGGCCTGACCGCGCTGGTGGTGTCGGCGCTGTTCCTGGCTGCACTGCTGTTCTCGCCGCTTGCGGCGATGGTGCCCAGCTATGCCACCGCGCCGGCGCTGCTGTTCGTGGCTGGCCTGATGCTGCGTGAACTGGTGGAAGTGGACTGGAGCGACCTGACCGAATCGGTGCCGGCCGCGCTGTGTGCGCTGGCGATGCCGTTCACCTATTCGATCGCCAATGGCCTGGCGTTCGGCTTCATCGCCTATGCCGCGCTGAAGGCCGGCACCGGCCGCTGGCGCGAAGTGCATCCGGCGGTGTGGCTGGTGGCGGTGCTGTTTACCCTGCGCTACGCATTGGAGTAAGCGTTGGGCGGTGCCGGCCAGCGGCCGGCACTACCGGGCGGTGGTTCACCTGCCGCGCACGGTGCTTTGGGATGATGCGGGCATGCCACCGCCAGTCCTTCCTGCTGATCCGTCCTCGCCGTTACGCCGCCGGCTGCTGCGTGCGGCAGTACTGGCGCCGTTGGCCGGTACGCTCGCCACCCTGCCCGGCTGCTCGCTGCCGGTGCAGGTGGATGGCTCCTTCCTGCAGCCCTGGCGCAGCCACCTGCAGTGGGGCCTGGCCGACTGGCAGCGATCCTTGAAGCTTGCACGTACGCTGGGCTGCAGGCAGCTGGTGCTGCAATGGACCGGCATCGTCGGTGGCAGTGACGGCGACTGGTCATTGCCCGACGGCAGCCTGCAGCAGCTGTTCACCGCTGCCAGCGAGAACGACATCCGCATCCGCGTCGGCCTGCCCTTCCAGCAACGCTGGTGGCAGGCCATCGGCGCAGACGATGCCACGCTGCAGGCCTTCCTGGCCGAGAGCCTGGGGCATGCACGCAGCTGGTTGGCACAGGCGCCCTGGGCGCAGCAGCCGGCCTTCGGGGGCTGGTACCTGCCCTACGAGCTGGAGCAGTACCACTGGGCCGATCCGGCCCGCCAGCACTGGCTGGCGCAGTGGCTGCACGGGCTGGTGCAGGCGGCCAGCGCACGCGGTGGTGACTGCGCGATGTCCTGCTACTTCAGCCGCCTGCAGACCGATGGCAGCCTGGTCACGTTGTGGCAGGCCGTGCTGGCCCAAGCGGCGGTGCGGCCGATGGTGCAGGACGGTGTGGGTGTAGCCGGTGCCGGCAACGTGCAGCAGCTGCAACCGCTGCTCGATCATTTCCATGCACATGGCATTGGTTTCGATGCGATCGTTGAACTGTTCCGCGAACTGCCCGGCGGCCCTGCCGACGGCAGCGGATTCAAGGGCGAAACCGCCGATGCCGCACGCATCCAGCGGCAGTTGGCATGGGCACGCGACAGCGGCGCGCAACACGTGCTGGTCTATGCACTGGAGCCGTGGCTGACCCAGGACACCCCGCAGGCCGCAGCACTGCGGCGACGTTGGGGTCTGCCTCAGTAATAGAGGATGGCGGTGGCGAACAGACCTTTGGCGCGTTGCGTATCACCGCCGCCGATGGCGATGCGGTACTGCACGGTCAGGTCCAGGTAGGAACGTGGAGCGTTGTAGTGGTCCTCGCGGAACCAGTAGCGCACGCCCACGCCCGGGCCCGCACCGAGTGACCAGCTGCGCTGGCTGTCGTTGAGCGCGAACGACTGCGACGGCAACAGCGGGTAGCGGAGGTCGCGCACGCGCGAGCGCTGGTCCAGCCAGTCCGCTCCCACCACCACGTACGGCGTGACCACCCAGTGGGTCTGCCCTGCACCGAAGCGGAAGCTTCGCCCGGCGCGCAGTTCACCGGCAGCGAACCACTGTTCGCGATGCAGGCGGCCATTGGCCTCGCCCACGCGCCGCACCGGTGTGCCGTTGGCATCGAGCGCGTCAAGGGTGAAGCTGGCACTGTTGTCGTCCCAGGTATAGCCGCCCTGCGCCTAACCGCTGACCATCCACCACTGGCTCACGTCGGTGCGCAGATCGGTGCCGTGGTAGTAGCCGTAGGTGAGGTAGGACATCCATCCACCGGAACCACTGGCCAACCGATAGCGCGCCAGCGTACTGGCTTCCAGTGGTGGGTTCAGCGCCAGCTGCAGGCGGCATTGCACTGCTGCCGATTCGGGGTAGACCTCGCCCTGGCGGGTGGCGCTGCCGAGGAACTGCCTGCGCTCGATACCGGCACTGAGCCCGGTCTGGCCGAACGCATAGCGCATGCCGAAGGACACGATGGTGGATGGCCAACCCGTGGTCGAACGCGAGTGGCTCAGGCGCTCGGCGCGTACGCGCGCATCCGGTGTCGATTCACCCGTGCAGGGATCCACCGCACGGATCGATTCGTAGGTACCGCCCTCGTCGTACAGCGTGTTGAGCAGGCGTGCGTAGAGTTCCAGCGTGCCATGCTGGTCGTTGAAGGCCGGGGGCCGCCAGAACGCCTCCAGCGTACTGAACACCGAATCGCCTGGCGTGCTGATCGCCGCACCGCCGACGTTGGTCGCCGCCTGGCGCGCACCACGGAATCCCGCCGATGCGATCACGCCCCACTCGCGCGAGTAGTTGGCGATGGCATTGCGAACGTTGTAGCGCTGGTGCTCATCCAGTTGCAGGTCACCCGCGTCGGCACGGTCGATGGCGGTGCGCAGCAGCGATGCCGCCTGGGGGGTGTTGCCGTTGGCGGCGCTGGCGTAGGCCTGGTCGAGCACCACGCTTTTCGGTGCCCTGCCGGTGGCCTCAGCGGCACGGAAGTCGGCCAGCGCGCGCGCCGGCTCGCGTGCCTTCTGGTTGAGGTAGCCGCGCTGCATCAGCGCGCCCGCATCATCAGGGTGCTGCGCCAGTGCCGCATCCAGGCGCTGCCGCGCTTCGTCCTGCTGGACGCGGTTGCCCGCTGCCAGCGTGGTGGTCAGCAGGCCCTGCAGGTTCGCGTCCTCCGGTGCGAGTTGTACGGCCTTCCGTGCCTCACCGATGGCGTCAGCGTAGTCCCGGCGTGCGTAGGCAGCGTAGGCACGCTGCGCGGCACCGCCATCCCCCTGAAGGTCGGCCGGCATCAGCTCGCAGACGTTGCTGCTGTCACCGGACTGGCAGTGCTGGACCGGTGCCGGGTAGGCCTCGGCGCTGATGCGGGGAAGCGCGCGACTGGATCGAATCGCCTTGGCGCGCTGCTCGATGCCCTGCTGCAACAGCAGCTGTGTCCGTGCGTCTCTCTCATCTGCTGACACTGGCGCCTGCAACGGTGCCAGCAGTGCAGCCGCACGCACCCGATCGCCGGCAGCCAGTGCCGCATCCACCGCCAGCAGGCGCACGTTGCGCTGCTGCGCGGTTGATCCCGGCGTGGCAAGCGCGGCGTCGAAATCCTCATTGGCCCGCAACGTGCTGCCCTGGCGCTGGCGCAGGTAACCGCGCATGACCCGTGCATTGAGGTCGTTGGCATCTACCTGCAATGCCTGATCAGCACTGTGCTCAGCGTCGGCCAGCTGATCGCCCTGCAGCTGCGCGGTGATCAGCAGCAACCGGTATGAAGCCACCTCCGGTGCCAGCTTCACGGCGTCGCGCGCATGTCCAATGGCCGCGGCATCATCACCTGCGGACAGCGATCGATAGGCTTGCTGGGCCAGCAGCAGCGCGCGTTGGCGCGTCAGCACCACGCGGCGCGCGCGCAGTTCCTCGACGTTGGGTGCCCCCAGCTGCAGCGCGGTGCCGATGGCGGTGTCGGCCTGTTCGGGCTGTTGCTGAGCCTCCAGCGCCGCCACCCACAGCAGGGCCCATGCGCCCTGCTTCGGCTGCTGCCGGAACGCCTGCTCGGCCTTGCTGGCGGCAATGCCCATCTGCCCGGCGTCGTAGGCCGCATAGGCTTCGGTTGCCAGCAGGTAGGCCTGCCGGCTGTTGCGGTCGGCCGCCGTGGCGGACGCACGTGGCAACGCTGCGCTACGCGCCGCACCTGTGGTCGTCTTGGGCACAGCGGCGGCCAGCGCCGGCAAGGCCGGATCCTTCATCCCCGCGTCCAGCGCACGGCGCGCCCGCTGCTGCGCTTCTGCGCCACGACCGAGCTTCTGCAGCGCATAGATCTGCAGCAGGCGCAGCCGCACCACATCCGGGCGCAGCCGGATCGCTTCACTGGACTGCTGGTAGGCCGCGGGGTAATCGCCACGTTCATAGGCGGCAAACGCCCGCTCGGCGATGCGGTAGGCCGCACCGGACAATGGCAGCGGCGCATCGGCCTGTGCCAGTACCGGTGCGGTGGCTGTAGCCAGCGCGATAGCAATGACGGTGGACAGCAGCGTGGTCTTCATGCCGGCAAGGCTCCGGGAGGCGGCGACTGCAGCGTGGCCGCACGCCGGCGCTGTTCCTGCATGGCCTGGGCCACGGCCTCCTCGGTGGTGATGCCCTGCTTCACCAGGTAATCGCCGATGCGGCCGTCGCGCTGCGGCTTGTAGTCGTCCAGTGCGATCTCGAAGCGTGCGTGATCGATCAGGCGCATTTCCACCAGCAGGTCGCCCAGCAGTGGCACGTTGTCCAGGTGCCACTGCCGGTCGCCACCGATCAGGCGCAGTCCCGCGTTGATCTCGCTTTCGCGGGCGATGCTCTGTTCAATGTGCTCGCTGCGGGTTTCCTGCTTCAGCAGTGCCAATGCCTCTTCGGGCAATGGGCTGGCCACGGCCAGCCGCAGGGTACCTTCCTGACGCGGCGGCAGCGGCAGCATCCGCCATTGCACGCAGGCATCGGCACTGACCGGGAACTGGCAGGCACGCAGGTAATCCACGTCGATCACCGCGCGTGGCAGGTCACCCTGGAAGGCGATCGCCTCGGCCAGTGTTTCATCGTCCAGCCAGCCCTGGGTAAGCAGGATGCGGCCCAACGGCTGCTGCCGGCCGGCATGCTGCTGGTCCAGCGCCTGCTGCAGGCGTTCGGGTTCAACGGCCTGCCAGGTGCCCAGCAGTTCGCCCAGCTGCTTGCGGGTCTGTACCAGCTGCGCCGCATCCGGGAAATCGTGCATGGTCTTGTCCCAGACCATGCGCTTGCCGAACAGCAGGTAGGCCAGGAACACCTTCCAGGCACGCGCGGTGGCCATGAAATTGATCATGTTGCCGACCACCATGCGCGGGATCGACATCAGCGCATGTTCCCAGCCATACAGCCGGTTGACGAAGTAGAAGCGCTGCACGACGCGGGTCGCCAGTGCAGCCGTGGTCAGCAGCGCCACGTTCATCTGCCAGGTACCGGGCTGGAACACGCTGGGAAACTGCATCGTCCATACCCCGGTCATTTTCAGCAGCCAGAACAACAGCAGCTGCAGGAAGATGACGTAGGCGATGATGCTGACGAACGAGGTGATGATGCCCTTGCGGTCTCGCGCCAGCAGGTATTTGGTGGCCAGCGAGCCGCGCCAGCCCAGCGACTCCCAGCTCTGCAGGCCGATGCCCAGCACCCAGCGTGCCTTCTGCCGGTAGGAAGCGCGGAAGTTGTCGGGGAAGTACTCGCGCACGCACAGGGCCATCTGCTGGGTGCGTTCGCGCACCGGGCCCCAGCCGAACCACGAGGGCCGGCGCACGCGGAACTGCACCGGGAAGCGCGCGAAGATCGACTGCATGCCCATCGCCGCCAGTCGTGCACCGACGTCGTAGTCTTCGGTGAGGCTGTCGGTGTTGAAGGGCTGGTTGTCGGTCTGTGCACTCAACGCCAGCAGCGCGCGTCGCGAGAAGCAGGTACCGACGCCCGCCGAGGGCACCATGCCGGACACGCTCTCGCGCACCACCAGATCCTTGGCATGCCATTCGGCGAACTCGTCCATGTAAACGCCGGCCACCAGCTCGTACCACTCGCGGTCCAGCGAGGTAACCGGCAGCTGGATCATGTCCTTGCGTGGCAGCAGGTAGTTGTAGAAGCGCAGTTCCATCGGATGCAGCACGTCCTCGCTGTCGTGCAGGATCACACCGGCGAACTCGATGTCGTGGCGCTTCTCGTACTCAAAGATGGCCAGGATCAGCCAGTTCAGGCAGTCGGCCTTGCTGGTCGGCCCGTCGTGCGGCACTTCCACGCGGCGCAGGCGCTTGTAGCGGCGGCGCATGCGCTCCACTTCATCGATGGTCTGCTGGTCGTTGGGATAGGTGCCGACGAACACGACGTACTCGCGGTAGTCGAGTACGTTGATCATGTTCTCGACCATCTGCGCGATGACGTCGTACTCCATCCACGCTGGCACCATGATCGCCAGCGGCTGCTCCGGTCGCTGCAGCAGGTCTTCCTGGGTCAACGGCTTGTAGGCATCGCGACGCTTGATGGTGAGCGCGCGCCAGCTTTCGCGGACCCAGTACCAGACATCGATGAACAGGTCATCGAGACTGGAGATCAGGATCAGCACGGCCACCGCCGCCGCCGTGGTTTCCAGGGCGGCGTAGTAGTTGGCCAGCTGGATGTTCCAGAACAGACCGTCCACGGTGGATCAGTGCCCTGTGTTGGCGGACTTGCGGCGGCGCACCTGGGTGACGCGGGCAGCCAGCAGCGCGAACACGATCACGCCGACCAGCAGCAGCAACCAGACCATGTGCCGTTCCCACTTCGATTGCGGATTGCCGTCCTGCGCGACACGCGTGCCATAGGGATCCTGGCGGTCGAATTCGCGCACGGCATCACTGCCGTCGAGCACGGCGAGATCACCACGCAACAACCGGAACGGCGCGCCGAACGACGGTGCCTGCGCACCCAGGTCGCTGTACAGCACGCCGAGCTGACCGCCGGATGTCCCGACCTGCACCACTGCGGCGCGGTCCAGGCCGCTGACATCCAGCAGCGGCTGCGGCTTCCCGCCGATCAGCAGGTGCCCGTCCTTCAGGCCGGCCACATCGACACCCGACAGCGCCACACCGAAGGCCAGCCATGGCGCACCCGGGCTGACCGCCGCACCGGCATCGACCACCTTCAGTTCCGAGGCCTCCGGCGACGCCCCCACTGCACTGGCCACAGCGATGACCTTGGCCAGCGATGCCGGTGCATCCTGCAGCCACGTGGCGGGCACGAACACCTGGTTGCCGCGCGAGAGCTGGCTGCTGGCACCGACGAAATCACTGCCCAGCGAACGCTTGGCCAGGGTCAGGTGGCTGCTGGGCAGCACCGATACCGGATAGCCAGTGGCCGGATCGTGGCAGTACGGGCGTGCCGGCTGGCGCAGGAAGCTGATGCGGATCTCGTTACGCGCCGACAGTGCATAGGCCGGCACCTTGGCCACCAGCCGCTGCGGCTGGCCATTGGCGGCCAGCACCTTCCCACCCAGCAGGTAGTCATTGAAGTAGATCGTGGCTACCGCGCCCTGCCCGGCCGCATTGGGAGCCGCAGAGACATCGATCACCACCTCCTCGGGCAGGCGGCCATCGGCCGACAACGCACCGAGGTCGAAGGTGGCGCTGCGATCGGCGCGGGTGACCACGTCCATCGTGCCTGCGATGTTGCCGAGCCGACTCAGCAGCACCTGGTCGCCGTCGAGCTTCGGCATGCCGGCCGCGGTGACCTGCAGGCTGCGGCCCAGCGCATAGCTGCGCCACTGATCGGCGAACAACCCGGCGACCTTGCCGGCCGCCGCCGGATCGACCACCAGCGTCGGACGGCCGGCAACGGCGACCACGCTGACCGAGCCATTGTCTGCGGGATTTTCCAGGCCGCCCATGCCAGTACCGCGCCACGCGGCGAACGCCGTGCCCGCATCAGTGCCAGTGGCGCCGACCTGCGCACCGAGCGCGTCCAGCGCCGCGCGTACTCCAGCCCTCAGCGCATCGCTGCCGATCATCACATCGGCAGCCAACGGCCCACTGTCACGCAGCGACAGCAGCGCGCCGACTTCGGCCAGATCCTTCAGCACATACGCGCGCTCGCCCGACGCCAGCGCAGCATAGGCCGGCACGCCCTGCAGGCTGGCCGGGATGCTGATGCCGGTCAGGTCAACACTGTCACCAACCTTGGGCAGCGCGACCACCTGCACCTGCTTGCCACCGGCCTGCAGCGCGGTACCGATGCGCCAGGCGGCATCATAGACAGGCGCCTGCAGACCCCTGCCATCCACCAGCAGGTGCACCCGTGGCGGCAGCGCGCCCCAGGCCTTGGCCACGGTGTCCACGGCGCGGCCGTCGAAGCGGTAGCTGAAACGCGAATCCGGCGACAACCGCAGCACGTTGGCCGGTGCGCTCTGGTCGGCGCACCGGTAATCGGAAACGATCGACCACCAGCCGACGCCGACCCTCACGAAACCGTTCTGGCGCGGTTCGCCATCGATGGCCAGCAGCTGGCTGGCATCACCCTGCGCATCGGTGATCGAACGCGCGGCGATCGGGTCGCCGTCGACCGACCACAAACCGGAAGTGCGCCCAGCGTGGCCGCGCACATAGCGCCCGTCCAGCTGCAGCTGCGCGTCGCGGGTGGCGACACCGGCCGGCACCGGCAGGTAAATCTCTCGCTGGCTTTCCTGCCCGCTCAATACCAGCGGCTGGCGGAAGCCGAGTTCGCGCAGGCTCATCTGCCGGTTCACCGTACTGTCGCCGCTCCATTCGGCGAACTGGCCGGCAACGCTGTCGGCGGCATGGGCACTGGCGACCACGCCCGAGAGGACGAACGCGGCAGCGGAAGCAAACAAGGGAGAGCGGCCGGTCTGGGTCATGGCATCACTTCATGCGGATGAGGGTGGTTGGCAGCGCCACCGTGGACGACGGGTGAGAACTCGGGCAGTGGTTGCCCACGCAAGGCGGCGACGATGCGCGCACTGGCGCGGCCATCGCCGTAGGGACTGGCATCGGGGTCGAAGTGGGTCGGCTGCGGTGGCTGTGCCAACGCGGCGTTGACCGCCTCGACGATGCGCGAAGGGGTGGTGCCGACCAGCGTCACCACACCCGCCTCGACCGCCTCCGGACGCTCGGTGACATCGCGCATCACCAGCACGGGCTTGGCCAGTGCCGGCGCTTCTTCCTGCACGCCACCGGAATCGGTGAGGATCACGTCGGCGCGCTGCATCAGGCGCACGAAGCGCAGGTAGTCCTGCGGCGGCACCAGGTGCACGTTGTCGAGGTGGCCGAGGTGGGCGTTGACCGGGCCCTGTACGTTCGGGTTGAGGTGCACCGGGTACAGCACCTGCAGGTCCGGGCGTCGCGCCAGCTCGGCCAGTGCGCGGCAGATGTCTTCGAAGCCCTGGCCGAAGCTCTCGCGGCGGTGGCCGGTGACCAGCAGCAGGCGCCGCCGCGGGTCGAGCATGTGGAAGGGCGCGTCTGCCCGCGCGCGCAGCGCCGGGTCGGCATCCAGCCGCTGTACGGTCTGCTGCAGGGCATCGATGACGGTGTTGCCGGTGACCAGGATCTGCCCGCCCAGGTGTTCGCGGGCCAGGTTGGCGCGCGAGCTGGCGGTGGGCGCATACAGCTGGTGGCCGACCACGTCGATCACCCGCCGGTTCATTTCCTCCGGCCATGGCCGGTTGATGTCACCGGTGCGCAGGCCGGCCTCGACGTGGCCGATTGGAATGCGGTGATGAAACGCAGCCAGCGCGGCGGTCATCGCCGTGGTGGTATCACCATGCACCAGCACGCGGTCCGGGCGAACCTGTGTGTAGAGCGCGTCAAGCCGTTCGAACAGCCTGGCGCACAGGCCGTTGAGGGTCTGGTTGGGCACCATGACATCGAGGTCATGGTCGGCGGTGATCTCGAACAGCGACATCACCTGGTCGAGCATCGCCCGGTGCTGGCCGGTGATGCAGACCACCGACTCGATGTCGGCAGACTCTGCCAAAGCCCGCACCAGCGGCCCCATCTTGATCGCCTCCGGCCGTGTGCCGAACACCGACAGGACCTTCACCACAGCGCTCCCGAAGGCTGGCGCGGGGGGATGCAGGCAGCTGTAGCCACGTCTGGATCCTTTCGGCGTTCCCGTCCAACACCCGTGGGCAGGAGACGGTCACCTCATGAGGAAACTCCAAATTCGCGACATACATCACATTCATGTGGTTGTACGTGCGTCGTGGCACTGATCTTCATCGTTGGAAGATCAAGACGCAGTCAACGCCACCTGCGGAACAGGTGACGTTGCGGTGGAACGCAGCGGTGACGGCGGCCTGGGGCCGCCTTACTCGTACTGGATGGTGAAGGTCGCCTGGCCGTTTGCGACACCAGCGCCGACGGTACCGGCCTGGGTCTGCACATAGCGGGCACGCAGCGGCAGCGCCATGACACTGGTACCCGGCACGGTGGTGCCGACGTTGACGGTCTGGCCGAAACGCACTTCGCGCTCGGTGCTGCCATCGCGCTGGACCATCTGGATGCCGATGCGGGTGGCGCTGTTGGTGGCCGCGCTCAGCTTCAGCACGCCGGGCATGTTCGAGCTGTCCTGGTCGGCGTCGAGACGGATGCCGATCTTGCTCTGGTAGGCAGCAACGTTGCTGCCCTGGCAGTTCAGGCGGATCTCGAAGTCACGGTCGACCGCACGCGAACCAACGCCGGTGAAGGTGGTGTTGGGCACGCTGCCGAAATCAACGGCGATGTTGCGGCTGCCGGCCTGCACTTCGCAGGTCGGGCTGACCACGGTGGTACCCGAGCCCCTGAAGGTGGAGGTCAGCACCGGGCGGCTGGGGCCATCACCATCGAAGTAGTAGGTGGTGAAGCGACCGTTCGGTGCGATCACGCCCGAACCGGTCTGCGCGGCGGTCTTGATCAGCTGGATGCGGAACTGGCCACCGATCAGCGAGATGGTGGAGTTGGCCGCGAAATTGATGGTATGTGGGTAATAGGCCTGGATCGCGCCGGAGTCGCGGAACAGGCGGATGCCCACACCGGCCACGCCGGTCTCATAGACGTTGGCAAAGCCAGCCACCGGTCGCTTCTGCGGCGCGTTGACGTACTCGCCTGTCGAGTAGCCGCTATACCAGTAGTCACAGCGGGCAACGCTGTTCTGCTGGTTGATCGGCACGCTGATTTCCTTGATCACGCCGCCCACGGGCGTACTGGGCAGGATCACGATCTGACCCATGTCCATCTGCACGTCCTGCGCAACGAAACCGTTGACCTGGATGCGGCAGGCCGCACTGGCCTGCTGCGCCAGCAGCACGCCACCCAGCAGGGCCAACGCGGCCAGTGCCTTGCGGCCACGGGAAGAAATCATCGGCATGCTGCCTCCAGCGGGATGAAGCCGGTCTTGGACGCATCGGCGCCCGCCGGTACCTGGTAATCAATGGTGCAGCGCTGGTCGGCACCTGCGCCCCACTCGACCTGCAGCTGGCCCTGGTTCTTCTCGCTGCGCACGTACAGGCGGCCACCCTGGCTGACCATGCCCACCGGCTGGCCCTGCTCGTCCTTGACCTGCGCGCCGAACGGCAGCGTGCGGCCATCGGTGTTGCGGACCTGGATCAGCAGCGCGTTGCCCTTGCGGGTATCGAAGCGCAGGTAGCTGATCGCACCGGCGAACGGTGCCACCGACTGGCTGGTGCTTTCCAGTTCGACGTCGTGGGCCATGCCCTGCGGGTCGAGGGTGACGGTGTTGAGGCGGTACGGCGACACGTACGGGACCACGGCGTAGCCGCGGCCATCGACACGCAGGCCGGGGGCGTTGCTGACGATCGCATCGCGTGCGCCCGGTGCTTCCACCAGCACCATGGTATCGCCACGCTGCGGGGTGAAGGTGAAGCCGCCAGGATGCACGACCACGCTGCCGTTGGCGCCGACCGAGGCCTGGCGGAAATCGCGCGAGTGGCTGTAGGTGGCATTCAACGCGGTGTAGCGGCTGCGGTACTCGGCGTTGCCGACTGCGGTGGTGCCACCCTCGCGGGAATCGGACAGCGCCGCGCCATAGCTGAAGTTGTTGTCGACGCCGGCAGAACCGGTGATGCCGACGCGGCTGTTGTCGTAGCCACCGCGGTCGCGCACGCCGACATCGGCGCTGAACGACACCGGGTGGGTACCACGGCCCAGCGGCACGCTCATCGACAGCAGGTACTGGGTATCGGAACGGCCGAGCAGGCCTTCTTCGGTACGCAGCGCCGAGAAACCATAGTTCACCGAGCGCCAGGCGTTGTTGTAGCCCACCTGGTACTGCTTGGAGGTGCCCGGGCGATCGTAGAAGTCACGCACCGAACCGGTCACGTACAGTGCGCCGCCACGACGGCCCAGCGGCTGGTTCAGCGTCACCTGGAACTGGCTGCGCTGGCGGCCGCGGGTGGTCGGATCGATGCCGCGCTTGTCCGAATCGCGCCCATACAGCGCGTCCTGCAGGCTGTAGAAGCCTTCGGTCGAATAGCGGTAGGCGGCCAGGGTCAGGTTGGTCCCGGTCTCGCCGATCATGTTGCTGTAGCTCAAGCGCACGCTGGCACCGGTGTGGTTGCCGTAGTGGTCGAACGTCGTACGTGCGTGGGTGACGTCGGCGGCGAACGCGCCGACCGGCGTGGACAGGCCGACGCCGTACAGCAGCGACAGGTAGCCATCGCTCAGTGCACTGCCGCCGTACAGGGTCAGCTGGTTGCCGATACCGCGCTGGTAGGTACCCTGCACCAGCCACGGCTCATCGGCCAGCAGCTTGTTGCGCACCTGGCCGGCCGTCAGCGAGTAACGCGACACGCCTTCGCGCAGCATCTGCGGCACCGAACCGAACGGCACCTTGAATTCGCGGCGGCGGCCATCGGCCTCGATCACGCTCACTTCCAGGTCGCCGCCGTAGCCGGTCGGGTACAGATCGTCGATGACGAAGCTGCCCGGCGACACGGTGGAGGAGTAGATCAGCTGCTGGTTCTGGCGCACTTCAACGCGTGCGTTGGTTTCGGCGATGCCGCGCACGACCGGCGCATAACCGCGCAGCGAGTCGGGCAGCATGCGGTCATCGCTGGCCAGGCTGGCGCCGCGATAGCCGATCGAATCGAACAGTTCACCGGTGGTGTAGGCCTCACCGATGGTGAGCATGCCGCGCACCTGCGGGATACCGCGCTGTGCGTAGGTGGCGATGCTCTGCCAATGGCGGCCGTCACCCTCGGACCAGGTCAGGTTCGAGTCGTGGCGGAACTGCCAGCCGCCCAGGTTCAGGCCGGCATTGAGGCCGAGGTAGGCACTGCGGTTGCGCTGGCCACCTTCGACGCGGCTGTCGCTGTTGATCGCATTGAAGCTGTAGCCGACGAAGCCGGCATTGATGCCACGGTCCCACAGCGCCGGATTGACGTAGCCGCGTGCCTCGCGGCGCAGGAACACCTGCGGAATGCTGAGGTCGTAGCGCAGGTTGCCGCTGTCATAGATGCCGTAGGCGTTGCTCATGCGCTGCTGCACCGGCACGCAGCTGGTCTTGTCGGCCGGCACGGACGGGTCCTGCTGCAGCAGCACGGCCTCGCTGTCCACGCCCATTTCTTCCAGCATCGGCAGCGGCAGGCAGGCGTCCACGCGGCCCTGTGCATCGGCCTTGAACTGCAGGTCGCGACGGCCCTGCCAGGCACCGTTGACGTAGACGTCGACGCGATAGGTGCCGGCCACCATCGGGTTGCCATTGGTGAACGCTGCCAGGTCGACCTGCTTGGCCTGGCCGGACAGGAAGCTGGAGTTGAACTGGGCCGACTCCGGTGCACGCGCATTGGCCGCACCACTCTGCGCCATCAGCGCCTGTTCGCCGAGATTGGCCGGGGCAGCCAGCGCCCATCCTGGGCAGGCCACGCCAGCAACCAACAGGCAAAGCGCCTGATGGATCGACAATGTCAATCTGTTTCCGATCACACTGACATTCCTTCAATTCGCCGCACGGCGGCGGTGGCGGGATGCGCAGGCCATGAGCCAGCGCGGCGCGTTCAGCCCCCGGTGCTGCCGAGGCGGATGGTGTGTTCCACCCGGCCGCCGTAGTCGTTGATGGTGATGAAGCGGACCTGGTTGGTGCCCGCCGGTGCGGCGAACTCCAGGCTCTGCTTCGGCGCAACCATCGCGCCCTTGTCCTCGACGGCCTTTTCACTGCTGCCGGTCACGGCATGCACTTCAGCCAGCGTGACGTGGAAGGGGCTCGGGTTTTCCACCCGCAGGCGGTCGCCATTGCGGGTCCAGCGCAGTGCTGCCGGTGCGTCGTTGGCGACGCCCTTCAGGCCCTGCGGCCGGTAGAAAAGCTTCAGGCGCGAACGAAACGCGACCTGCAGGTAATTCTGTTCGCCACTGTTGTCGGCGTTGTCCGGCGACGGCGGCACATCCAGCACGTTGAGCCAGAACACCGACTCGCGGTCGGTCGGCAGCTGCGCGCCGGAGAAGATCAGGCGCAGCGCCTGGCTGCGGCCCGGCTCGACGCGCGCGATCGGCGGCGTCAGCACGAACGGTGCATCGCTGGTATCGGCGGTCTGGTTGGCGTCGCCGCTGTCGATCCAGGCCTGCACCAGCGCCGGCGAATCGCCCACGTTGTCGACCTGCACGGTGACTTCGCGCGCCTGCGCCGGATAGATCACTCGCGTGCCGTTGACCACCACGCCGGCCAGTGCGTTCTGGCAGAAGGGCAGCGTGAACGCTGCCAGCAGCAGCGCCCGGGGAAAGATTGCTTTCATCGGAAGTACTACGCTCGAGGTGTGTGGCCAGAGGCCGCGGAGCATTGGCCGGCGCGTACGCCGGCCAATGCGGGTACGGCTACGATCAGTTGTAGATGATCGTGTACTTGACGCTGCTGGTGACGTCGCCCGGGGTGGCGGCGGCAGTGGCATAGTACTCAGCGTAGTAGCTCAGGTCGGCCGAGCCGTCGGTGCCGACGGTGACCCACTGCGAGTTGGTCTGGGCCAGACCAGCGCCGGCTGCCTTGATCGGCAGGACCTGGTTGTTGGAGCCCAGCAGCTGCAGCTGCACGTTGGTGGCAGCGTTGGCCGAAGCCTGGTTCAGCAGGCGGCCGGTGTTGAAGTCAACGGTCGAACCCGGCTCGAAGTAGGTCGCGACGTTGCCGGCGCTGCACTTGGTCAGGTTGATCGCGAACGGGGTACGACCCGCAACGGCACCGGCATTGGCCAGGGTGTTCTTGGACACGGTCGGCAGGTTGACGGCGAAGTCCTTGCCGCCCGGGGTCGAGATGGTGCAGGTCTTGTCGGTCACCTTGCCATTGAAGGTGATGGTGCCGTCGGCGGCGTTGGCGGCCAGCGGAGCGGCGGCCAGCATCACAGCGGCGATGAGATTGATCTTGTGCATTCGCTTTTACCTAACCCTACTGAAGAGATGAGAAGTAGAGGAGGAAGCAAGGAGCACTGCCGGGCTATCAGGACCCATCCTTGCGTCTCACCTGTGGCCGGACTCGGACATACCTTCCCCTGAATCCGTGACGCAAGTATAGGCGCAACTGTGATGAAAGTCTCATTATTTTTCTGAACGACGGTTTATTGACGCCTCAAATGTGACGTGGTAGCCGAAATCGAGTCAGCGGGGGCGAGCGGTCACCCGCAGCCTTCGCAGAGGCGGCTGGCTGCGCCGGGCGCGCACGCAAAAAGTCGCCATTTCCCCCTGAAAAACAGCTTTCTTGATGCGCATCACTCTTTCTCGGTGATGGCCCTAGCAGATTCGGATTTGTCCTATTAAAGCCGGGTCCAACCTGTCGCTAACTAGGAAACACCGAACGAACCAGAGAACGTGTCATGAGGAACTCCATCCTGCTGTGTGTGGCCCTGATGTCCGTCAGTGCGCTGGCCCAGGCCAGCAGCGGCAGCATCCGTTTCAGCGGTCACATCGCTGAGCCGGGCTGCACGACGAACCTGTCCCAGGGCGAACTGAGCCTGGCGGCCTGCCCGCCGTCGGCCAAGGGCTCGACGGTGGCCGTGACGGCGCTGGCCGATGGCCAGGCCGCGACGCTGCGCGATGGCAAGCGCCAGGGCCAGAAGCTGTCGGTGTCGGCCAGCGCGATGCGCGCCGGCGATATCGCCTTCTCCGAACGCTACAGCGTGCGGGCTTCGAAGCAGCAGCCGCTGCAGGGCGCCTACCTGGTCGTGGTCGACTACCTGTAAGACCTGCAGCAGGCCGGCGTTACTCCGGCTGCGGCAACTCGAAGACCTGGCGCAGGTATGTCAGGTAACCAGGGTCGTCGCACATGCTCTTGCCCGGCGAGTCGCTGAGCTTGGCGACCGGCTGGCCGTTGCAGCGGACCATCTTGATGACGATGTTGAGCGGCGTCGGACCCAGATCATTAGTCAGATGGGTGCCGACGCCGAAGGCGACCTGGCAGCGACCACGGAAGTAGTCATACAGGCGCATCACCTTGACGATGTCGAGGCCATCGCTGAACACCAGCACCTTGCTGCGTGGATCGACCCGGCGCTGCTGAAAATGCGCCAGCATGCGGTCACCCCAGTCGAACGGATCGCCCGAGTCGTGGCGCACGCCGTCGAACAGCTTGCAGAAGTACATATCGAAGTCGCGCAGGAACGCGTCCAGGCCGACCACGTCGGACAGCGCGATGCCGAGGTCGCCGCGATATTCGCGTGCCCATGATTCCAGTGCCGCCACCTGCGAATCACGCAGGCGCGGGCCGAGCGCCTGGAACGCCTGCAGGTACTCATGAGCCATGGTGCCGTGCGGAGTCATGCCATACAGGCGCGCGAAGTGTACGTTGCTGGTGCCGACCAGCTGCGGGCCGAGCGCATCGCGCAGCAGCGGCAGCAGACGGGCATGCCAGTCACGCGAGTAGCGGCGGCGGCTGCCGTAGTCGGCGATGCGGCACTGCTCGAACCCCGGGGTATCACGCAGCAGCGCGGCCTTGGCCTGCAGGCGGCGCTCGCCCTCGGCGAAGTCGGCGGTGGTGGTGTTGCGGAACCAGACTTCGTTGATGATCGCCAGCAGCGGCACTTCGAACAGGATGGTGTGCAGCCAGGGCCCGGTGATGTCCAGTTCGATCTCGCCGGGCACGGTCTTCGATGCGCGCAGCTGGATGTACTTGCGGTCGAGGTGGAACAGGCCGAGGAAATCGGCGAAGTCCGGCTTCACGAAGCGCAGGCCACGCATGTAGTCCAGCTCCGCGTCGCTGAAACGCAGGCTGCACAGGTGGTCGATCTCTTCGTCGATCTGGTCGATGTAATGGGCCAGGTCGATGCCGGGCGTGCGGCACTTGAACCGGTACTGCACCTGGGCGCCGGGGTGCTGGTGGAGCACCGCCTGCATCATGGTGAACTTGTACAGGTCGGTGTCGAGCAGGGACTGGATGATAGGCATGGGGCGGATTATGCGCCCGGCGGAGTGAACCGTGGGCGCGCCCGCCCTCCGTAGAGCCGAGCCCACGCTCGGCTGGATGTGTTGCCTGAGCCGAGCGTGGGCTCGGCGCTACAGCGCCTTGCGCAGCAGCTTCGGCACCAGCATCAGCGCGTGCGCCCAGATCGCGCCCCACACCGCTACCCGCACCGGCAGCGAACGCTGCCTGGCCTCGAACTTCTGGAAATAGCGCCACAGGCCCTTGTGCTTGTGCCATTCCACGAAGAACGGCCGCGAGCGGCTGGAGACGCCACGAACGTGGGTGACCTGCAGGTCATTGGCGATCGCCACCACTGCTCCGGCTTCGCGTGCACGCCGGCACAGGTCCAGGTCTTCGGCATGCAGGCGATAGCCGGCGTCCCAACCTCCGATGCAGTCGAACAATGCACGCGGCATCATCAGCAGCGCACCGGACAGCGCCGGCACCCGCTGCAGCGCCTGCTGCGGGTCACGCGGCACCGCCAGCTTCGAGCCCTTGCCCGGCGAGCGCAGCATCATCAGGAAATCCGGGTCGCGGCGGCGCACGGCTTCGTCGGCATGGCCCTGCTCGTCCACCTGCTCGACACCGAGCAGGCAGTCGCCCAGTCCTTCCGCGCGGCTGCGCAGTGCGGCCAACGTCTCCGGTTCGACCATCAGGTCCGGGTTGATGAAGGCCAGCCATGGGCTGTGCGAATCGGCCACGCCCTGGTTGTTGGCGGCGGCAAAGCCGGGATTGTCCGGATTGCCGACGAAACGCACGCGCGGGTCGTGGCTGGCATGGCGCTGCACGATATCCAGCGTGCCATCCATCGAGCCATTGTCGATCACCCGGATCTCGGCCACGTCCTGCGCCTGGCGCAGACGCGAGAGGCAGGCGTCGATGGTGCTGCCGCTCTGGTAGGTGACGACGATGGCGGCAATGGCAACATTCAAGCAGGAGGCTCCGGCGCGGAAGACGAGACGAACAGGTCGCCCTGCTCGGCCGGCATTATCGCCTGCCGCATGCGCTGCTGCAGATCGGCGCGCAACCCGTGCAGCGGATCGTGCATCAGGAAATCGGCCAGTCGCGGCACCCAGGCCGGCCAGCGCGCGGCCAGGGCTTCAAGATCGCCATCGCGGCTGACGGCCTCCCCTGCGCGGCCGACGAAGGCGGTCTCGCACAGGACGTTGCGCCAACCCAGCCCGGCCATGCGCAGGCTCAGGTCGACCAGCGCCGCGTTCCAGCCGGCGTAGCTCTCCACGTCCAGGCCGCCGGCACGCCGGCGCGCGTTGCCGCGCACCAGCACCGCGTGGGTGACTGCCGAGGGCAGCTCCGGATGCAGCACCGGCAGCGTGGCACAGGTGTGTGCCAGCAGCGCCGGGTCCTCCGGTTCGGGATTGATTTCGCCCAATCGCGGCCACGCGGCTGTTTCGCCGGCATTGCACCACGGTGTTGCGGTGGCGATGGCGGCGTCGCGGGCGAAGGCATCCTGCAGCTGCTGCAGCCAGCCGGGTGCTGGCACGCTGTCCGGCGCCAGCACGGCCACGTCCAGGCCCTCGCAGGCGCGCAGCATCTCATCCAGATGGGCGACCTCGCCCAACGGCCGCGCGCGGCGGGTGTATTCGGCCTGCAACGGCGTATGCGCCAACCAGTGTTCCACCACCGCCTGCGCACGCGGCCCGGTCTGCGCGTCATCGGCCAGCCAGACCGCGGTACCCGGCGCGGTGCCGGCATCCAGCGCGGCCAGGCAGCGGTCGAGCGCGGCATCGTCCACGCACAGCGGCAACAACACGATCGCCCCCATCCCGCCTCCGTGGTTGTCGGTAGCCACAGCCTAGCACTGGGAGGGTATCGGCCGGGTTGCACCCGGCACCCGCAGAGGCCGGAGCCAGAGCCGAAGCAACAGCCGGAGCAAAAGCTGGGTTCCTGGGGGATGGCGGGGTGGGTCCGGTTGCGGGGGACGCTGCAAGTACGTCCATGTAAGCTCGGTCGCCGCATCCATGCGGCTCACGCCCCCGCAACCGGACCCACCCCGCCTTCGACAGTTTCCTGCGATCTGTCGGGCATTGCCTTCTGTAGAGCCGAACCATGCTCGGCTCAGATGTTTCGGATCTCGAAATATTCGATTTCGATGGAGAGTCATCCACGCATGGCGTGGATCCAGCGTGTCGACCAAGGTCGACACCTACCAACAGCAGCAGGAAACTGTCAGAGGTGGGGCGGTGTGGGTTGGCAGGACCGTTGGCGCCATGGATGGCGCCATCGAGCCCCCATGGAAGGGTTTACGGCGTGTCCTGACAACCCACACCGCCCCGCCATCCCCCAGAAACCCGCTGTTGCTGTTGCTGTTGCTGTTGCTGTTGCTCCAGCTCCGGCTTCTGCGGGTGCCGGGCGCAGCCCGGCCGTCAACCCCTTACTTCTTTGCGCGCGGCTGGTTCAGCGGTTCCATCGCGCGGAAACGCTGGCTGTACTCGTCGGTCAGGTTGCGCGCTTCCTGGCTGTTGCGGACAATGCTCGGCGTCAGCAGCACGATCACTTCCGAACGGCGGCTGGTGCGGCTCTTCTGCCCGAACAGTGCGCCCACCACCGGAATCCGGCTCAGGCCGGGGATGCCGCTGCTGCCATCGGTGCCCGTGTCGGTGATCAGGCCGGCCAGCATGATGGTGTCGCCGCTCTGCACCGCCGCTTCGGTCGACAGCTTCTTGGTGGAAATCCGCGGGTTGCAGTTGCGCTCCTGCGGGTTGCAGTTCTCCGGCACGTTCGAGGCGCTGCTCACTTCCTGCACGATGTCGAGGAATACCGTGCCGTCGCGGGTGACGCGCGGGCGTACCTTCAGGATCACGCCGGTGTCGATGTACTGTACCGAGCTGTAGCTGCTGGTGCCGATACCGGTGTTCACCGTGGTGGTATTGATCGGCACCTTGTCACCCACGTTGAGCGTGGCCTCGGCGTTGTTGCGCACGAACACCGAGGGGGTCTGCAGCAGGCGCACATCGGTGACCTTGTCCAGCGCGCTCACCACCGCCGCGCCATTGTGGCCGGTGAATGCCCAGCCAAGGCCTTCGCCACCGGTCGCGGCACCGGCAAAGCTGCTCCAGGAGCCGCCGGCGGCGGCCGGCAGGGTCACGCCGGCCAATGCGCCGGTCAGCGCGCGCCCGGCCACCGCGTTGTCGAAGAACCAATTCACGCCGTACTTCAGGTCACCCTCCAGGGCGACCTCAGCCACCTGCGCCTCGATGTGCACCTGCAGCGGCATCACGTCCAGCTTCTCGATCACTTCGCGGATCGAGCGCCAGGCCTGCGGGGTCGAACGGACCAGCAGGGTGTTGGTTTCCTCGACCGCCGATACGCCGACACGGTCGCCTTCCACTTCAAGGCTGACGCTGACGTTGCCGGACTGGCGCTGCGGCAGGTTCATGCTGCCACTACCGCCGCCGCTGGAGCTGCCGCCCGACGTTGAACCGAAGTTGCTGCTGTTGTTGCTGTCCATGCCGCGGTCGCCATCGCTGCCCAGCTGCGACGGAATCGCACCGGGCGCCAATGAGCCGGGGCTGGAGCCGCCGCGGTTGCCGCTGCTGGCGAAGGCTTCGCTGAGGCGTTCGGCGAGGTCGCGTGCCTTGATGTAGCGCAGTTCGTAGGAGAACAGGCGGGCGCTGCCGCCGGCGGTATCGATGCGGTCCAGCCATTGCTGGATCTGGTCCAGGTAACGCACCTGCGGGGTGATCACCAGCACCGCGTTGGCGTTCTCCAGCGGCAGGAAGCGGAACATGCCGGCGCTGGGGGTCTTGCTCTCCTCACCGAACACCTTCTCCAGATCGGCTGCAACCTGCTCGGCCTTGCCCGACTGGATCGGGAACACGCCCACCGACATGCCCGACAACCAGTCGACGTCGAAGATCTCGACGGTGCGCATGTAGTTTTCCAGCTCGGCGCGGGTACCACCGAGGGTGATCACGTTGCGGCCGCTGTCGACGTTGACGATGGCGTTGGGGCGCGCGTACGGCTCCAGCACCTTCTTCATTTCAGTGGCGGAGATGAACTGCAGCGGGATCACCCGCACCTCGAAACCGCGTGCGCTGGCCGCCGGGGCCGTACTCGGCGCGACAGTGCCGGCCAATGCCTGGTCGGCAGCCACGATGTTGTAGCGACCACCGCTGTACACCATGCGTGCGTTGTTCCAGCCCAGCACCATCTCCAGCAGGTTCAGCGCCTGCGCCGGCGACACCGGTTTCGGCGTGGCCAGGGTGACCGTGCCCTGCACTCCCGGTGCGATCACGTAGTTCTGCCCGAGCATGTCACCGAGGATGGCCTTGACCACCGCGTGCACCGATTCCCCCTCGAAGTTGAAGGTCGCCTCGCCGGTACTGGCGCCGTGCAGTGCCGGCGCCGGCGCGCGCGCGGCTTCGCGGTTGATCATGGTGCCGGTGCCGCGGCGGATGACCGCCTGGGGCGCGCCCTGGCTGTCACGGGCGGCATCGGCAGCCACTTCCGCCGCCTGGCCGGCATCGGTCGTGGACGTCAGGTTGCCTTTGCGCTGCACGTGCGGCGCGGACACCGTGCTGCAGCCAACCAGCAGCGCGAGGGCAAAGGACCAGGGAAGGAAACGCAGGTTCATGCATTCACTCTATCGGTTGGTGCCATCGCCCGGGGGCGGCGACGGTTGTTGCTGCTGCTGTTGCTGCAGCTGGCGGCGGCGGGCCTGGATGCGTTCGCGGATGGCCTGCATCTGCGCTTCGCTGGGACCGTTGGTGTTGGCGGGAGGCGTTGCGGCCGCCGGTGTGGCCGCCGGTGCTGCACTGCCACCTGGCGCCTGCTGTGCCGTAGCTGCAGCGGCCGGCGGTGGCGGTGGAGCACCGGCCGGCGGCGGCACAATGATTCCACCCGCCGGCGGCGCACCGTTGGCGCCGCGCAGCACGGTTGGCGGTTCACCGCCCTGACCGTTGAACACCGCCAGCTCCAACACCTGGTTGCCACCGGGACCGATCACGGTAGCCTGGCGTGGCGCCAGCGCGACCAGCTGCCAGCCATCAACGGCCTCCCCATTGAGGCGCAGGCGCAGCGAGCGGTTCTGTTCGGTGGTAAAGGTGGCCATGCCGAAATCGCCGGTCAGCAGCACGCCGGTCAGGCGCAGCGCGGCACTGGCGGCGGGCTCGCTTCCACCGAGCAGGTAGGGCTTCGGCTTGCGGTCCTCGGCGAACAGCGGGCGTTCGCCGATCGCGCTGTAGCTGTCGGCACTGGCCATGCGTTCGGCGGCAGGCGACGGCAGGCCGGGCAGTGACGGCGCCGCATCGGCATTGCCATCGGCGCCCGGCAACTGGCTGCCGAGGCCGAAGCCGGTGGCCAGCCAGACTGCTGCCGCCCAGCCCGCCAAGGCCAGCAGGAAACCGGTGCGCAGGCTGATCTGCTCAAGTTTCATCGGCCACCTCCTGTCCCTCGGCCGGCGCATCCGGTACCGGTGCAGCCATCGGTACCGCTGCAGGCGGCTGCGGGGTGGCGGCCGGCCCGGTTGCGGGTGTTGGCGTGGCCCCTTCGGCCGCAGCGCCCGGCAGCAGATAGCCGGCCAGTTCGAAGGACACATCCAGGCCCAGCCCGGATTCGTTCGGCGATTGCTGGAAACGCTGTGCGATCAGGTTGAGGTTGTCGACGAACAGGCGCGGGCTGCCGGTTTCCAGGCTGTGCAGCACGGTGGCCAGTTCGGCAACGCCGCAACGCAGCCGTACCTGCATGGCAACGCGCACGAACTCGGCATCGCGACGGTTGTCCGTCAACGGCGTACGGTTGCTGATGGTGCAGCTGCGGTTGCCCGGGCTGGCCATCGCCACGGCATCCTGCAGCTTGCCCCCCAGCGCGGCGGCGGCGGCTTCGGCGGTGGCTTCGCGCAGGAAGCCCGGCCGCTGCTGCAACGCTTCGCGGGTAGCGCGCAGGCGCTGTTCGATCTGCGGCTGCTGCTGAAGCTGCGCCTGTACACGCTGCTCGCGCTCGCGCAAGGCCGCGACATCGGCATCGATCTCACGCAGCGGCTGGGTGAACCAGGGGTGCACCAGCAACAGATAGGCCAGGCCGAGCACTGCCAGCAGCAGTGCCAGCGCCAGCCAGCGGTCACGGCGCGCGCTTGGCATCGGCATCGGCCGCCTCCCCGTTCGCAGCCGCAGCCGCCACCGGCTGCAGCTCAGCGGTCATGGTGAAACGGTCACGGCCACTGGCGGCACCGTCGGCCTGCAGCACGCCGGTCAGGTTGACCTTGCGCCACTGCGGCGCATCCTGCAGCAGCTGCACCAGCTGCGAGGCCTCGCGGCTTAGCCCGATCAGCTGCAGGTTGTTGTTCTCGATGGCCAGTTTTTCCAGGTAGGTGCCCTCCGGCAGGCGCCGGGTCAGTTCATTCCAGATTTCCACCGTGCCGGCGCGCTGGCTGCGCTGCTTTTCGAGGAACGCGGCACCGTCGATCAGCGCCTGCAGCTGCGCGCGTTCGCTGGCCACGCCACGCGCACTGCGCGCGCTGCGTTCAACCTGGGCACGCAGTTCATCGGCGGCGGCGCGGCGGTTATCGAGCAGCTGCAGGGCGGCCAGCACCAGCATCACCAGCGCGGCCAGGGCCAGCAGCAGGTTCCAGCGCCGCATCGGGTCCGGTCGCAGCTGGCGCTGCGCGGGCGGCAGCAGATTCACGTGCAGCGGATCGCCCTGCGCATCGATCGCGTCGACGGCGGCCAACGTATCGGCCCACTCGCCCACGCTGCCACGCCATGCCTCCAGCTGGCGCAGCGGCCAGGCGATCAGTTCAACCTGCAACTGGCCTTCACCGGCGCTGCCCAGTTCACGCACGTCATAGCTGACCTGGCTGGATTCAAACGGTGTCTGCCGGTCGATCTCGAAGCCGACCACCGCGCGCAGGCGGTCGGCCGCCGCCGCCGGCAGGCGCAGATGGCGACGCAACACTTCACTGGCCGGCAACAGCCACACCCGCGGCAGGCTGCGCAGGCGCGGCTCCAGAACGCGGTCCAGTTCGGCCGGCGACAACGGCCACGGCAAGGTCGCCACCGCTTCGCGGCGTTCGCCGGCCTCACGCCAGACCTGCAGCTGGTCACCTTCGCGCAGCAGCAGCAGGCGCGCCTGTGCCCAACCCAGCGCCCACTGCCAACGTGCCGGCACCCACGCCAGCAGCGATTGCCGCCACCAGCGCAGGAAGCGGCCAGCGCCCGGGCCGATCCGGCCCTGAACCTGCCGCAGACTGTCCTGCCAAGCCGTCATCTTGCTGTCATTCCCTGCTCCCAGCGAAGCACTGTGTAGGACCGCCCGGGAACCCCGCCCGAGCCATTGCGAACCACTGCCTGCAACACCGACCGGCGTCCACTGCCGTCGATGACACGGGACTCGATACTATAGGTGCCACTGCTGCTGGCAAGCGTTGTCGCACCCGCAGCGGTATCGGCATCACGCTCCTGCTGGGCACGCTGGGCCAGCACGGTGTCGGCATCCAGCCCCAATGCGGTCAGCACCGGCGCACTGGCGAACTGCGGATCCGGGCGTGCCTGGCGGCTGTACAGGGTCAGGTGCGGCAGCATCTTCTGGTACAACGGCCCGGGCATGCCAAGCACCCGCTGCAGTTCGCCCAGAGTCTCGAAACGCTTGTTGCGCGGGCCATACGGCAACCCGGCCGCGGCATAGTCGGGTGCCTCGGCACCGCCACCGGGCTGCAGCAGGCTGTCCTCGTCGCGCCAGTCGACGATGGCACCGGCCAGCTGCCGTGCGGCTCCTTCGTCTTCGCCCAGCGCCTTGAGGAAAGCGGTCAGCAGGGCCACATCGGCCAGATTCAGGTTGATCTTGCCGTTCTCGTCCAGCACCTTGATCTCGATGCTGGCGTCATCGAACGTCCAGCGATACGTACGGCCATCGGCCCGCCACGGGGCCCGCTGCGGATCGGCGGACAGGCGCATCAGCGCGTATTCCAGGCCGGCCCGTGCACGCTCCTGGCCGCGCGCGTCGTCATCCAGCACCCGCTGCTGCAGGTGCTCGACCCGCGCGCTCAGTGCAAATGCCCCGACCAGTGCAGTCATCAACGCGATCAGCCACAACACCAGTACCAGCGCGGCGCCACCTTGCCGGTTCATCGCGCACCTCCGCTGCCACCGGCACGCGGTGCGACCACCAGCGTCGGCCAGGGCGCGCCCTTGGCCGGCACGATCTGCACTTCCACCAGCATCGGCAGGCGCCGCGTATCGTCCCAGCGCGGCAGCCAGTCGGTCACCTGGCCGGTGCTGGCGTCAATGCCGCGATAGCGCAGTTGCACCGACTTCAGGCCGTCCACCAGCACTTCCGGTGGACGCGGCGGCGTTTCTGCGATGCGCTCGCCCTCCTGCAGCAGCACCAGGTCCAGCAGCAGGCGCTGCTGGCCACTGCGGCCGTCAACCTGCAGCGCATGCAGGTACGGTCCGCCGCGGCCGAGATAGCCGGGCAGGTCGGCGGCGAACAGCATGCGCTGCTCCTCGCCCTGGAAGAAGATCGGCTCACGGGTGGGGTCGGGCACTTCCAGCGGCGTGCGCAGCGCGCCGGCCAGCTGCCGCCGCAGCAGCGCCTGTACCGCGCGCATGCGTTCGCTCTCGGCAGCGATCTGCTCGCCGCGCTGGCTGACCGCCATCGCCGAGCGCACGCTGGCGAACGCCAGTGCCAGGCCGCCGGCCAGCAGCACCGTGGCCAGCATCACCTCGATCAGGGTGAAACCCGCGGCGCGCCGTTTCATCGCGCGCTCTCCAGATCCGGCGGCAACAGGCGCAGGCTGCGCCAGCGCAGTTGTTCGCGCTCGCTGTCGCCCCAGCGCACCTGCAGCTGCAGCTCGGCCAGCCAGGGCGCACCCGGCGACTGCGACTGCACCACGCTACCAGCACGTGGCTCCACCCACGGCTGCACCTGCAGTTCCCAGTGGTAGCGGCCCTGCTCCCAGTCGCCCTGCTGGCGGCCGACCTGCAGCGGTGCAGCGACACCGGCTTCGGCCAGCAGCGACTGCGCGTGCAGCACCGCACGCGTGCGCAGCCCGGCCTCGCGTACCTGTTTCGCACCACCGGACAGGCTGCCCAGCAGCAGCGTCAGCGCCAACCCGAGCAGGGCGAAGGCGATGATCACTTCCAGCAGGGTGAAGCCACGCGCACGCCGCTTCATTGCGCCCGCCATGGGCCGGAGCGCACTTCGCCGGTCATCCAGCCAACATCGATGCGCCACTCGGCACCGTCGCGCTGCAGGCGGATGCGGCCACCGCTGGAACCACCATCGGGATGGAACTCGATCACGCCCTGCCCTGGCGCGGTGGCCAGCTGCGCGGCGCCCTCGAACTGCACCTGCAGCTGCTCAGGCACATCACCCTGGCGTTGATTGGCACCTTCCCAGTGGCGTCGCGCCGGTTCGATCACGAAGCGCTGCGGTTCGCCGCGGGCGATCGCCTGCGCGCGTACCACCCGCAGCTGGTTGGCGATGTCCTTGCCGGCGCTGCGCAGTTGCATGCCAGCGAAGCCACGTGACAGGCCGGCAGTAGTGATCAGGCCAATTGCTGCGATCAGGGCGATCACCAGCAGCATTTCCAGCAGCGACAGGCCCGCTGCGCGCCTGCCGTGCAGGCGCGGGCGAGGCAGCCGGCGCGGCAGGAAATACGTCATGCAGGATTACGGCTGGTAGCGGATGTCAGCATCGACGCTGCTGCCGCCGGCTTTGCCATCCTTGCCGAGGCTGATCAGCTCGTACGGCTGGCCTTCGCCCGGCGCACGGTATTCCAGCGCGTGGCCCCACGGATCGTTCAGGTCAGCCGGCTTGGCATACGGACCCAGCCAGCCACCGACGCCCGCCGGTGCGGTCACCAGATCGTTGAGCGAGCCAGGCAGCTTGCCGGTATCGATCTGGTAGTTGTCGACCTTGGACGCGACGGTCTGCACCTGCGCCTTGGCGATGTTGGCCTTGCCGCGATCGGCGCCGCCCAGCACGCGGCTGGCGACCAGGGTCAGCACCGCACCGATCAGCACGATGACGATGATGATTTCCAGCAGGCTCATGCCCGACTGGTTGCGCGCGGCGGTGAAGGAAAGGCGGATCGGTCGACGGGAAGCAATCATGGTCGGTCCTTTCAGTTGCGGAGTGTCGGGGTTGTGTAGGGATCCATCGTCAACCGATGGCATTGGTCAGGTCATACAGCGGCACCAGCACGGCAACGATCACCGCACCGACCACCGAGGCCAGCACCAGGGTGATCGCCGGCACCATAGCCGCCAGCAGACGATCGATGCGGCGCGCGCTGTCCTGTTCGAAGGTATCGGCCGCCTTCAGCAGCATGGTATCGAGTGCGCCGGATTCCTCGCCGACCTGGATCATCTGCAGGGCCAGCCGCGGGAACCGCTTGCCGCGCGACAGCGCCAGCGACAGGCCGGTACCGTTCTTCACTTCGTCGGCAGCGGCCTCGACATCGGCGGCCAGCGCACGGTTGCCCAGCACGTTGCGGGCGATGCCCAGCGCACCCAGCAGTGGCACGCCGTTGCGCAGCAGCGTGCCCAGCGTGCGCGCCAGCCGTGCGGTTTCCAGTTCGCCCAGCAGGCGGCCGATGCCGCGCCGCTGCAGCAGCCAGCCATCCAGCGCCAGTCGGAACACCGGTTGCCGCGCCTTGCGTTCGAAGAACAGCGCCAGCACGGCGGGCACCACCAGCAGCAGCACCCACCAGTCGCGCACGAACAGGCCCAGCTGCAGCACCGCGTTGGTGAACCACGGCAGTGCCACGTCCAGGCTCTCGTACATCTGCGCGAACTGCGGCACCACATAGCCGAGCAGGAACAGCAGTGCACCGCCCACTACCACCAGCAGGATGGCCGGGTAGACCAGCGCGTTGATCACCTTGCCCTGCAGTGCACGACTGCGTTCAAGGTAGTCGGCCAGCCGCTGCAGGGTGTCGTGCAGGCTGCCACCCGCCTCGCCGGCACGCACCATGTTCACGTACAGGCGCGAGAACAACCCATGCTGGCGCTCCAGCGCAGTGGACAGCGGCGCACCACCGCGCACCACGTCGCGGATGTCGGTGATCGCACGCCGCGAACGTTCGTCTTCCGGCAGGCCGAGCAGGATCGACAACGCGCGGTCCAATGGCTGGCCGGCACCGAGCAGGGTCGCCAGCTGCTGGGTGAACTGCAGCAGTGCCGCGCCCTGCAGCGGGCGTTGGCGGAACAGGTTGCGCCAGGTGCTGCCGCCGATCGCGCCGCCGTCAGCCAGCTGCGTCTCCATCGGCAGGTGGCCCTGGTCCTGCAGGCGCGCGACCAGCTCGGCCTCGCTGGCCGCTTCCATCTGCCCGTCGAAGATCTCGCCGTGCGTATTGAGCGCCTTGTAGCGGTAGTTCGGCATGTCAGCCCCTGCGTCCTGCGCGCATCAGCTTTCCTCGGTCACGCGCAGCACTTCCTCGATGGTCGTCTGCCCGCCCAGCGCCTTGGACAGGCCATCCTCGTACATGGTGCGCATGCCGGCTTCGCGGGCGATGCGCTCGATCTCGCCCATGCCATCACGGCGCATCACCGCACGCCGCAGTGCGTCGTTCATCACCAGGAATTCCATGATGGTGGTGCGGCCCAGGTAGCCGGTCGGTGCCAGCGCCGAGGGCTTCGGGCGGTACAGGTGGATCGGCCCCTGCGGCTGCAGCCGGCGCAGTTCGAATCGTTCGACTTCTTCCGGCGAGGCTTCATAGCGCTCGGCGTGGGTCGGTTCCAGCCGGCGCACCAGGCGCTGGGCAAGGATGCCGTTGATGGTGGAGGTGAGCAGATAGTCCTCCACCCCCATGTCGAGCAGGCGGGTGATGCCGCCGGCTGCGTTGTTGGTATGCAGGGTGGACAGCACCAGATGGCCGGTCAGCGCCGACTGGATCGCGATGCGCGCGGTTTCCAGGTCACGCATTTCGCCGATCATGATGATGTCCGGGTCCTGGCGCACGATGCTGCGCAGGGCATTGGCGAAGTCCAGCCCGATCTGCGGCTTGGCCTGGATCTGGTTGATGCCCTCGATCTGGTACTCGACCGGGTCTTCGACCGTGATGATCTTGACGTCGGCGGTATTGAGCTGGCTCAGCGCGGTGTACAGCGTGGTGGTCTTGCCCGAACCGGTGGGGCCGGTCACCAGCAGGATGCCGTGCGGCTGTTCCAGCACTTTGCGGAACTGCGGCAGGAAGACATCGGTGAAGCCGAGCCGGTGGAAATCGAAGACCACGGTTTCGCGGTCGAGCAGGCGCATCACCACGCTTTCGCCGTGTGCGGTCGGCACCGTGCTCACGCGCAGGTCCAGTTCCTTGCCCTGCACGCGCAGCATGATGCGGCCGTCCTGCGGCAGGCGGCGCTCGGCGATGTTGAGCCGGGCCATGATCTTGATGCGGCTGATCACCGCAGCGGTGAGGTTGGCCGGCGGGCTCTCGCCTTCCACCAGCACGCCGTCGATGCGGTAACGCACCTTCAACCGGCTTTCGAAGGGTTCGACATGGATGTCCGAGGCACGCAGCTCCACCGCGCGCTGGATCACCAGGTTGACCAGGCGGATCACCGGCGCTTCCGAGGCGAGGTCGCGCAGGTGTTCGATGTCGTCCACCGCCCCACCCTCACCGTCGGCGGTCTCGACAATCGCGCCCATCGCACTGCGGCCCTGGCCGAACCAGCGCTCGACCAGATCATCGATCTCCGCGCGCATGCCCAGCACCGGCGTCACTGGTACGCCCAATGCCAGCTGCACGGCCTGCTGCGGATAGGGATCGTGGGCATCGGCCAGCCACAGCCGCACGCCCTGTTCATCCAGCGCCAACGGGCACACATGGAACTGCTTGAGGAAGCGCACCGACAGCGGCAGGCCCTCGGCCAGCCCCTGCGGCGGTGCCTCGGGCAGCTGCTTGCCCTCCAGCAGCGGCAGCCCCAGCACCTCGGCGCTGGCCTGCGCCTGGTCACGCTCGGAGACCAGCCCCAGCCGCACCAGCAGGCCGAGCAGGCTGCCACCGGCTTCGGCATGCAGCGGCCGCGCCCGTGCCAGATCGCCTTCCTTGAGCCGGCCACGCGCCAGCAGCGCATCCAGGATGCGACCTTCGGCGGTGTCGGCGGCGGTTGCAGCAAGCGCGTTCACATGACTCTCCTGTCAATCGGTTCGACTTTAGCAGTTAAGCCGTGATTTCCGCCGCTCCTGCGCCACCTTTCGTAAAAAGACGAAGCCCGTCACACGGGATGACGGGCTTCGGCCATTCAACTACGACAGTGCGAGCTTACTGCGTGGCGAGAATGCTCACCCCGTTGTAGGCCGCTTCACCCACCACCTTGATGTAGTAGGTGGCCGCCACCGGCTTGGTCACCCGCACTGTCTCGGAGGTGCCCGGACGGGTCGACTTGGCGTCGTTGTCGCTGGCACTGGGCTCACGGCCTTCAGCCACGTAGACCGAAACATTGCCGGTGCCGCCGTAGGTGATCACGCTGAACTGCTTGCCGGCGGCCGCTTCGAAGCTGTAAAGCTTGCTGCTGCCAGCCGCACCGGACAGACCGCCGATGGCCGCCTTGTTGGTCAGCGGCGTGGCCACCGGTCCGCAGTTCTCGGTGCACGGCTCTTCCAGTGCCTTGGCCAGCGCGGCCTTGGCGTCGAGGATGCCGGTACCGATCGGGGTGGCCGCCGGGATGGCGACCGGGAACGGACGCGCGGTTTCCTTCAGCAGGGTGCGCATGGCCGCCGGGGTCAGCGGATCCTTGCCCTTGGCGATCAGCGCGCTCTGCACCAGTGCAGCAACGGCGGCCACATGCGGCGAGGCCATCGAGGTGCCGCCCATGCCCATGTAGCCAGGCGTACCCGAATCCGGCGTGGTCGCCGCATTGGAGCCGGTCTGCCAGATGTAGCCACCGGGATTGCCGTCGACGCTGCCACCGCCGCCCGGGCCGGACAGATCCACGCGGGTGCCGTAGTTGGAGTAGTAGGTGATGCCGCCGGTGATACGGGTCGCACCCACGGTCACCACGCCTTCGCAGCTGGCCGGACGGTACTTGGACGCGTTGTCGGTCTCATTGCCGGCCGCCACCACCACCGTGGTACCGCGCGAGATGGCGCCGTTGATGGCGTCCTGGTAGGTGCTGCCGCAGGCGCCGCTGCCGCCCAGGCTCATGTTGATGATCTCGGCCGGGTTGGTGTTGGCCGGGATGCCGGTCACCGTGCCACCCGATGCCCAGACCACCGCGTCGGCGATGTCGGACAGGTAGCCGCCGCACTTGCCCAGCACGCGCACCGGCAGCACCTTGGCCTTGTAGGCGACACCGGCCATGCCGACGCCATTGTTGGTCTGCTCGGCGACGGTACCGGCCACATGGGTGCCGTGCCAGGAGCTGTCCTCGGCCAGCGAGCCGTCGTAGCACTCGTTGTCGTTCTCCACCCAGTCGCCCTGGTCAAGCGCGCCTGGCACACGATCATTGGTCGGGCGCCGCGAGGTCTCGGCGTCGCTGATGAAGTCGTAACCCTCCAACAGGTTGCCAACCAGGTCCGGATGCTGCGGCAGGATGCCGGTATCGATCACCGCCACCACGATGCCTTCGCCCTGCGAGACATCCCATGCCGCCGGTGCGTTGATGCCGCCGACCGCATTGTGCAGGTGCCACTGGTTCTGCTGGTAGAAGGGATCGTTCGGCACCAGTGCCGGCTGCACATCGCCGGCACGCAGCTCGGTGCGGCGCAGCTTCACGTCGGCTTCGGCGTACTGCACCGACGGGTCGGCCTGCAGTTCCTTCAGCACACGCTGCAGTTCGGCCGGGGCCAGGCGGCCCTGCACGCGGATCAGGTCCGCACCGGTAGCGAGCTTGCGTACCACCTGCGGGCCGAGGGTACTGGCACGTGAGGTACCGCCGGACAGGCTGGCCCGGGTCAGCGCCGACTGCACGCTGGACAGCTTCGCCGAGCGGTCGGTGGCGGCAGCAGCGCCGGCCCGGTACTTGACGATGATGCGCTCGGCGCCCGGTTGGGCGGTGCTGGCCTGGCGCACCGGCTCACGGGTCGGCAGGCCGGCGGCGTGGACGGCACCGACAGCCGTCATCGACAGCACGGCGGCGGCAAGCACATTGATGCGAAGGTTCTGCTTCTTGATCACGTCGAAATTCCTCTTCTGGGTCATGGTTCGAACCAACACTGCGGCCATCATTCCTTGACGACTCCCGGCCGGCCCAGCCGGGATTGCCGTGACCTCCCCCCAGGCCCTCACTGCAGGTGCTGCGCCGGCGTGGGTGGCCGCCGGCGCGATGGAATGGCTTACCAGCCGAAGCCGGCACCGACGCCAACCGAGCTGTCGTCACTGCTGAAGGCACCGCCGAAGGTGACCGTGGCGCGATCGCTGATCGCACGCTGGTAGCCCAGCGACAACGCCGATTCGCCGCCCTGGAAACCGATGCCGACGCCGACCCGGTTCTGGGTACGGATACCGGCAGCACTGGTGGCCATGTTGAGCATTGCAGCGCTCATCGCGCCCTGGCGGTCGATGCGGCGATCCATGTGGCGCAGGCGTCCGTCGATCTCGCCCTTGAACACATCGAAGCTGTCGGTGACGGCCTGGACGCGGCTGTCGGTGTAGCTGTTGGCCGTGGCCATGCCACGATCAAGCTGGCCCTTGTTGACCGCATCGGTAGCCGTGGTACCGGCCGCCACGTTGGTGACCTGGCGCTCGTTGCCCTCGCTGCCCACCGAGATCGTATTGGCACGGTCGGCGAGCGAGCCCTGGCCCAATGCAATGGCGTTGGTTGCTGTGGCGGTAGCGCCCTGGCCGATCGCGGTCGAGGAAGCCCCGCTGGCCACGGCGCCATCGCCCACAGTGACCGAGTTGGCGCCGCTTCCCGGCGTACCCACCGGAATGCCGGCACCTGCTGCGGCAGCCGTCGGCGTGCCCTGCACGCGTGCGGTGCTGGCCGCTGCCGCATCCGCCGCCACCGGGGCATCGGCAGTGCTGGCCAACGAAGGGTCATCCAGCGACGCGCTCATCGCGCGCAGGCTGGACGCACCGGCACGCGTGCCACCGGCACTGCGGCGGTCGATCTCGCTGACCTTGCGGTCGAGCGCGCCAAGCGCATCGCCGACGTTGCTGTAGGTAGCCCCCTGGATCACATAGTTCGGCGCCACGAACACACCCTGCATGCCGACACTGGCACCACCGCCGAGGAAGCTGGCGGCATCGCTGAGCGACTGGAACAACTGGCCGCCGTTGATCGCCTGGCGGCTGCCTGCCGCAATGCTGCCGGCACCAACGTTGTCGATGGTGGTGCCCTGGAAGCCGGACAGGGTCAGGCGATCACGGCTGGCGTCGTCGTAGCCCACCGCGCTGGCCGCCGTGGTTTCAACGGTGGTGATGCGCGAATCGAAATCACCGACGCGGGTTTCCACCGCGCCTACGCGCTGGTTGGTGACGTTGAGCTGCGAACCGGTGATCGCATCGGTGCTGCCGGCGGCGATGCGCCCATCGGCCACATTGACGATGCGGCGCGTGGCCGGACCATCGGTGCCGTTGCCACCACCGACCGACACCACGTTGGCATCGAGCGCTCGCGAACCCGCGCCGAGCGCGACCGAGTTGGCACCCGTTGCACCGGCGCTGGTACCCAGGGCCAATGCACCGTTGCCGATGGCCAGCGCATTGGCACCCAGCGCGTTGCTGCGCGCACCACTGGCGCTGGCTGCCGAACCGATGGCTGCGGCGTCGGTACCGCTGGCGCTGGCCGTTCCGCTGCCGGTGGCCTTGACGTAGCGCGCCGTGCCGTCTGCGGTGGCGGCAACGGCATCCAGCTGGCCACGGTTGACCGCATCGGTACGCTCGGTACCGGCGGCGACACGGGTGATCTGGCGATCGCTGCTGGCACTGCCGACCGACACGGTGTTGGCACGGTCGGCAACCGAACCAGCACCCAGCGCGACGCTGCCGGCAGCGCTGGCATTGGCGCTGACACCCACCGCCGTCGCGTTGGCGCCGGTGGCCTTGCTGCCATAACCGACTGCGGTGCCAAGACGGCCGCTGGCATCGGCGTAGCTACCGATGGCCGATGCGCCGTCGGCCGACGCGCTGGCGCGGAAACCATTGGCCTGCGACTGCGTGCCGCTGGCGGTGGCCTGCGCACCGCTGGCGGTGCTGTAGGCGCCCTTGGCCTGGGCGCCGGCACCGGTGGCGCTGGCACCCAGCTCACTGGCACTGGCGCCACTGCCGAGGGCGACGCTGTCGACACCGCTGGCCTGCGCCGTGTTACCCAGTGCAGCGGCATTGTTGCCGGTGGCCAGCGCATCGAAGCCCACCGCGGTGGCATTGGCCGCCATCGCGTTGGCACCGCTGCCCAGTGCGGTGGCGCCGTTGCCGATGGCGTTGGCCGCATTACCGGCAGCCAGTGCGTTGTCACCGTCCACCAGGGCACCGGCCTCGCCATCGGCATTGCCGCTGGCCTGGAACTGGCGGCTGGTCTTGTCGGCGACGCTGGCCACTGCATCCAGCTGGCCCTTGTTCACCGCATCGGTGGCTTCGCTGCCTGCTGCGACATGGGTTACCTGGCGCTCACCGCCCGCCTTGCCGACGGCCACCGTGTTGTCACGGTCGGCCTTGGAACCGGCGCCGAGCGCGACGCTGTTGCTGCCATTGGCGGTGGCATTGGCACCCAGCGCGGTGGCGCTGCTGCCTGCCGCCCACGAGTTCCAGCCGATTGCCGTGGCGTAGTCTTCGGTGGCCCAGGCGCCTGCGCCGAATGCGGCCGCACCGGTGCCACTGGCACGCGACGGAATCAGGCCGAAGAAGGTGCTGCCGCCGATCGCCACGCTTTCTTCGCCACTGGCTTCGCTGGACTGACCGACTGCTACTGCACCGGCACCGGCTGCAGCAGCACCGAAGCCGACTGCCGTGGTGTTGGCGCCACTGGCCGCCGACCCGTAGCCCAGTGCCGTGCCGAGCCGACCGCTGGCTTCGGCATAGCCGCCGACGGCGGTGGTGCCATCGGCCGAAGCGGCGCTGCGGAAGCCACTGGCCAATGCCTGGGTGCCGCTGGCATTGGCTTCGGCGCCGCTGGCGGTGCTGTACGCACCACTGGCCTGCGCACGCGCGCCGGTGGCAGTGGCGCCCAGTTCACTGGCGCTGGCACCACTGCCCAGCGCCAGGCTGTTCTCGCCGGTGGCCTGTGCCGTGCTGCCCAGAGCAGCCGCATTGTTGCCGGTGGCCAGCGCATCGATGCCTACCGCCGTGGCGTTGGCCGCGAGCGCATTGGCACCACTGCCCAGCGCGGTGGCGCCGTTGCCGATGGCATTGGCGGCGTCACCCGCGGCCAGCGCGTTGTCACCCTCGACCAGCGCCCCGGTTTCGCCATCGGCATTGCCACTGGCCTGGAACTGCTTGCTGGTCTTTTCCGCCGCAGCGGCCACCGCATCGAGCTGGTTCTTGTTGACCGCGTCGTTGCCCTGGGTGCCATCGGCCACGTTGGTGATCTGGCGGGTATTGCCGCCGCCGCCCACCGACACGGTGTTGTCGCGGTCGGCAATCGAGTCCGCACCCAGCGCCACGCTGTTGGCACCGCGCGATTCGGCGGCGTTGCCCAGTGCGGTGCTGTTGATGCCCCCCGACCAGGCGCCACCACCCACCGCAGTGGAGTAGTTGCCCGATGCCTCGGTGGCCAGCAGACCGAACAGCGAGCCGCCAACGGCGACACTGTTGGTGCCGGTGGCCAGGCTGCCCTGGCCGGTGGCGGTGCTGTAGGCGCCGGACGCTTCCGAGTCGCCACCCACTGCCACGCTGTTGGAGCCGGAGGCGTTGGCGAAGTTGCCGAACGCCGTGGCGTTGAACGCCGAGGCCTGTGCGTAGCCACCGATGGCGGTGCTGTAACCGCCGCTGGCTTCGGCACCGATACCGAAGGCCGCTGACGCCGTGCCACTGGCCACGCTTTCGCTACCCACGGCGGTTGCCGCGTCACCGCTGGCATTGCTGAAGTAACCCACAGCCACGGCTTCTTCGCCAGAGGCTTCGGACAGCACGCCGGTAGCGGTACTGCCGGCACCGCTGGCGATGCTGGCCGCACCGAACGCCGCGCTCTGCTCGCCGCTGGCCTCGCTTTCCGCACCGTGCGCGGTGGCGTACTCACCGGTGGCCTGTGCGTTGGCGCCGACGGCGCTGGCATTGGCCGCGCTGGCCAGGGCATTGAAGCCCACCGCCTGCGCATTGCTGGCCAACGCATTGGCGCCGCTGCCCAGCGCAGTGGCGCCATTGCCGATGGCATTGGCCGCATCACCGGCGGCCAGTGCGTTGTCACCGTCCACGAGCGCACCGGCTACGTCATCGCCATTGCCGCTGGCCTGGAAGAAGCGACTGGTGGTTGTGGCCGTGGCCGCAACCGCATCCAGCTGCGCCTTGTTCACCGCATCGGTGGCCTGGGTGCCGGCGGCGACGTTGGTGACCTGGCGTTCGTTGCCAGCGCTGCCCACCGACACCGTGCGCGCGCGGTTGGCGACCGAACCAGCGCCCAGCGCGACCGTGTTGCTGGCGCTGGCATTGCTGCCGGCACCGAGCGCGATCGCACTCTCACCACCGGCCACCGTGTTGGTGCCGATGGCGATGCTGTTGATGCTGTTGCCCAACGCCTGGAAGCCCAACGCCACGCTGTTGTCGCCATAGCCGAAGGCCCCGCGACCGACGGCGGTGGAGCTGGCACCGTTGGCCCAACTGTTGTAACCGATGGACGTTGCGCCGCTGCCGCTGGCCCACGCCGCGTTGCCGAACGCCGACGCGTTGGTGGCGGTGGCCCATGCACCCGAACCGAATGCTGCTGCGCCACTGGCGGTCGCCCAGCTGTAACCACCGACGGCGGTGCTGTCATCGCTGCTGGCGAACGCGCTGTCGCCGACTGCAACCGCATAGCTGCCGGTGGCACGTGACTTGCCGCCGGCGGCGAAGCTGTTGTCACCACTGGCCTTGGCGGCATTGCCGAAGGCAGTGCTGGTGGCTCCGGTGGCCTGCGCACCGCTGCCGACTGCGGTGGCATCGGCAACGGCGGTGGTGCCGACCTGTTGTGCCTTGCCGTCGGCACCGATGATCGGCTGGTTGAATTCATCGTAGGCCTGGCCGAGGCCACCGATGGCGACACCGCCATTGCCGGTGGCCGCGCTGTTGCGGCCGACCGCCACACTGTCATCGCCGATCGCGGATGCAGCCGCACCATGCGCGATGGCACCCGCACCGATCGCATTGCTCGACGAACCGGCGGCGATGGCGCCCTCGCCATCGGCCAGCGCGCCGGCATCGCTGCCAGCTTCCGGCTGCGCCTGGAAGAACCGCGCGGTGGTGTCGGCGGTATTGGCCACCGCATCCAACTGCGCCTTGTTCACCGCATCGGTGGCTTCGCTGCCGGCGGCAACGCTGGTGATCTGCCGTTCGTTGCCGGCACTGCCCACCGCCACGCTGTTGGCGCGCACCGCTTCGGAGTTGGCGCCGAGCGCGACGCTGTTGGCGCCACGTGCGGTGGCGTAGTAACCCACCGCAGTGCTCTGTGCGCCACTGGCCCAGGTCTGAGCGCCGAGGGCACTGGCGTTCTCGCCAGGTGCATAGGCGAAGTAGCCGACCGCAGTGGCTTCGGCACCGGAGGCCTCGCTCAGGCTGCCGTTGGCCACCGCGCGATCGCCACTGGCAATGGCGCCCGCGCCGACGGCGGTCGCGGCTTCGCCACTGGCCTGGGTCTGCACGAAGAAGCCCAGACCGGGGATCAGATCAGCCGGGCCGCCGATGGCGACGCTGCTGGTGCCGGTGGCATTGCTCTGCGTACCCAATGCCGTGGAGTAATCGCCGATGGCATTGGCCACCGCACCGAACGCCGACGCCTGTGCGCCGGCAGCATAGGCACCCACGCCGTAGGACGACGCGGCAAAGCCGCTGGCTTCAGCGCTGGCACCGACGGCAGTGCCACCGACGCCGGCGCTGGTGGCGCCGGTTTCCACCGGTACGCCGCCGCTGGTGATCAGCGGGTTGCCGTTGGCGTCCACCGCGGCACCACCCACGGCAACGCTGCCCGGGCCGTTGGCCTGCGCGTTGTTGCCGAACGCGGCACTGTTCTGGCCCGAGGCCAGCGCGTTGTTGCCAACGGCAGTGGCGTTCTGCGCGACGGCGGTGGCGCCGGCACCGACTGCAGTGGTGCCGTTGCCGATGGCATTGGCGGCCTCGCCTGCAGCCAGTGCGTCGTCGCCCTCGGCCAGCGCACCGGCATCGCTGTTACTGCTGCCGGTGGCCTGGAAGCGCTTGGCGGTAGCATCGGCCACGGCGGCAACGCCCTTCAACTGGCCGACGTTGACCGCATCGTTATCTTCCGTACCGGCAGCCACGCTGGTGATCTGGCGGGTCAGGCCGTATTCGGCGGCACCGACGGACACGGTATCGACACGATCGGCCAGTGAGCCGGCGCCGAGCGCCACGCTGCCGGTAGCCACCGCAGCGGAGTTCGAGCCCAGCGCCGTGCTGTATTCACCGACGGCGGTGCTGAACGCGCCAACCGCGATCGACGCTTCGTTGGCGGCGGTAGCGCCGCGGCCCAGTGCGGTGCTGCCCGGGCCCATCGCCACGGCACCGCCGCCGACGGCCGTCGCACCATCAGCGGTGGCTTCGGACAGCGCGCCGAGTGCGGTGGCCGCGCCGTTCTCGCTGGATGCGGTAGCGCTTGCGCCAACTGCGGTGTCGCCGAGACCGAATGCCGCGGCACTCTGCCCGACCACGACGCTGGCATCGCCGAGCGCGAGTGCGCCTTGGCCGAACGCACTCGCGCCGATGCCGGCAGCGATGGCCTGGGTACCGATGGCGGTGGTCGCATTGGCCAGCGACTGTGCGCCGGCACCGGCCGCCACGGCGCCCTGCCCTTCGATCTTCGCCGCGTCGCTGTCATCGCCTGCGCCGTCGGCCTTGAAATAACGGTTGCCGTCTGCGGCGACGTCGGCCAGCGCGGCCTGCGTTGCACGCGCCTGCGCATCGAGCTGCGCCTTGTTCACCGCATCGGTGGCCTGGCTGCCTGCAGCAACATTGGTGATCTGCCGTTCCTTGCCGGTGTCACCGACGGACACGGTGTTTGCGCGGGTGGCCTTGGAGCCGGCGCCGAGCGCCACGCTGTTGGCCGCACTGGCGCTGCTGTTGCTGCCGATCGCCACCGCGTTGCTGCCCTTGGCCGTAGCCGAGCCTTCGATCAGGCACTTTTCGAGCAGCTTGCCGCTGAATGCGACGCAGGTGGCGCTGCCGCCGATCTGCACCGACTGTGCCGCAGCGATACCGCTCATGCCCAATCCCAATACCAGGCCCAGTGCCATCGCCAACCGTGCGGGCGCAGCCTGCGTTGCATCGCGGCGCTGGTCGACGACCCCGCCGCTGCTGCCGGAGGAGGCCAGTTCCGAGGCCACCACCAACTGACCCAATGCTTTGTTCCAGACCTTGCGATAAATCCGATTCATCGGTACGGCTCCTGATTGGACTGGTTTTGGGCAAAGCAACGCCACCGCTGGGCTTTCCGGCCCAACGTCCCCTGGGGGCGTTTATTCGCGTGATTTACTGCGGGGTATTGCCGAACGGCGCGCAGCGACAGAAAACCGAGCGCGTGCGCCAAGCGGTTACTGCGAAATGAATGATTCTGAAACGGGGTTCAAGTGTTAACGGCAACTTTGCAGATCGTCAAGACTTTGACACGGCAAATCCTATTGCCGTGAAGCACATCACTATTTCACGTGTTTATGAAAGGATTTTGTTATGCATGCGTGACGATTCCTCGACGCATGGAAATGCATGTAACTAGCGGTCGCGACTGGAGTTTCAATCGCGCAAAGAAAAACCCGCCGATCAACGGCGGGTTTTTCCATACGCGATGGCATTGAGGCCTGCGCGATGCAGTGCGATCAGCCGCACCACACCCGCGCGTTGCGGAACATGCGCATCCACGGCGAATCGCCCTGCCACTCGGCCGGGGCCCAGCTCATGTTGAGCGCGCGCGGGGTGCGTTCCGGGTGCGGCATCATGATGGTGACGCGGCCGTCGGTGCTGGTCAGGCCGGTGATGCCGTCCGGCGAACCGTTCGGGTTCAGCGGGTACTGGCTGGCGACGTTGCCATTGCCGTCGATGTAGCGCAGCGAGACGCGTGCGGCGGCCTGGTCAACGGCGTTGTCGAACACCGCCTGGCCTTCACCATGCGCCACCGCCACCTGCAGGCGCGAGCCGGCCATGCCACGCAGCAGGATCGACGGCGATTCCACCACTTCCAGCAGCGCGGTACGGGCTTCGAACTGCTCGCTGGCGTTGCGGCGGAACTGCGGCCAGTGCTCGGCACCGGGGATGATGCCCTTCAGCTGGCTCATCATCTGGCAGCCGTTGCACACGCCCAGCGCGAAGCTGTCCTCGCGGGCGAAGAACGCAGCGAAGGCATCACGCAGTGCGCTGCGCTCCAGGATCGAGGTCGCCCAGCCACGGCCGGCACCGAGCACGTCGCCATAGCTGAAGCCACCACAGGCGACCAGGCCGGTGAAGTCCTGCAGGGCCACGCGGCCTTCGATCAGGTCGCTCATGTGCACGTCGAACGCGCGGAAGCCTGCACGTTCGAAGATATTCGCCATTTCGATCTGACCATTGACGCCCTGCTCTCGCAGCACGGCCACGCGCGGACGCGCACCGGTGCTGATGAACGGCGCCGCCACGTCCTCGTTGAGGTCGAAGCTGAGCTTGGGCTTCAGGCCCGGCGCCGTGAAGGCACGGGCAATCTCGCGCTCGGCGTCAGCGTTGGCCGGGTTGTCGCGGCGCTTCTGCATGGCGTGGGTGACCGACCACCAGGCATCGAACAGCGCGTCCCAGCGCCATTCGGCCAGGTTCTCGCCACCCAGCGACACGCGCACCACCGGTGCGGTGGTCGGCTTGGCGATGCGCTGCGCGCATTCGGTCAGGGCATGCCGCTCGACCAGGTCGGCGAAGGCCGCGCGGTCTTCGCGCGCGATCTGCACCACCGCACCCAGCTCTTCGTTGAACAGGCTGCGGAACGGATCATCGCCCCAGGCATCAAGGGTGATGTCCAGGCCCAGGCGCGAAGTGAAGGCCATTTCGCACAGTGCGGCGAAGGCACCACCGTCGCTGCGGTCGTGGTAAGCCAGCAGCAGCCCGGACTGGCGCGCATCGCGGATCAGTTCGAAGAAGCCACGCAGGCGCTGCGGGTCATCCAGGTCCGGGGCGGCACCGGCGAAGGCCGGCAGGTCGCCATGGTCGGCATGTACCTGGGCCAGGATCGAACCACCGAGGCGCTGCTTGCCGGCGCCGAGGCCGATCAGCCACAGCTCGCTCTCGACTTCGCGGTCGAGCAGCGGGGTCAACTGCTGGCGCACGTCGGCGACCGGCGCGAATGCAGTGATCACCAGCGACACCGGCGACACGCTCTTGTGCGCCTCGCCCTGGTCGTGCCACTGCGCCTGCATCGACAGCGAGTCCTTGCCGACCGGGATGCTGATGTCCAGCTGCGGGCACAGTTCCATGCCCACCGCCTTCACCGCGTCGTACAGCAGCGCGTCTTCGCCCGGGTGGCCGGCAGCGGCCATCCAGTTCGCCGACAGCTTGATCTCGTCCAGCGCATCGACCGGCGCAGCGCACAGGTTGGTCAATGCTTCACCCACCGCCATGCGTGCCGACGCCGCGGCATCCAGCAGCGCCAGCGGGGTGCGCTCACCGAGCGCCATGGCTTCACCGGCCACGCCGTTGAAGTCGGCCAGGGTGATTGCCACGTCGGCCACCGGCAGCTGCCACGGGCCGACCATCTGCTCGCGCGCGGTCAGGCCACCGACGCTGCGGTCGCCGATGGTGACCAGGAAGTTCTTCGATGCCACCGTCGGGTGCGCGAGCACGCGCAGGCCAGCTTCCTGCAGGTCCAGGCCGCCGGTCTTCAGCGCCGGCCAGCGCGGGGCCGGCGGGTGTGCGGTGTCGCGGTGCATCTTCGGCGGCTTGCCGAACAGCACGTCCATCGGCAGGTCGATCGGCGCATCAGCCGGAATGTTGCCCGGAACAGCGCCGTAGGCCACCACCAGGTGTTCTTCGGCGGTGGCCACGCCAACTGCGGCGAACGGGCAGCGCTCGCGCGCGCACAGCGCAGCGAATTCGGCCAGGCGCTCCTGCGCCACGCCCAGTACGTAGCGTTCCTGCGATTCGTTGCACCACAGCTGCATCGGTGACAGCGACGGGTCGTCGGTCGGCACCTTGCCCAGATCGATGATGCCGCCGACCTTGGAGTCGTGCAGCAGCTCGGGGATGGCATTGGACAGGCCACCGGCACCGACGTCATGGAAGAACTTGATCGGGTTGTCGGCGCCCATCGCCACGCAGCGGTCGATGACCTCCTGGCAGCGGCGCTCCATTTCCGGGTTGTCGCGCTGCACGCTGGCGAAATCCAGGTCTTCGGCACTTTCGCCGGAGGCCACCGAGCTGGCGGCACCGCCACCGAGGCCGATCAGCATCGCCGGGCCACCGAGCACGATGACGGCGTCGCCATCCTGCAGCAGGATCTTGTCGACCTGCACGCGGTCGATCGCACCGAGGCCACCGGCCAGCATGATCGGCTTGTCGTAGGCACGCACCAGGTCGGCGCCTTCCGGCAGCTCGAAACTACGGAAGTAACCGAGCAGGGCCGGGCGGCCGAACTCGTTGTTGAACGCAGCGCCGCCCAGCGGGCCGTCGGTCATGATTTCCAGCGCCGGCGCCATGCGCGGGTTCAGCGCGCGCGGCGCCTCCCACGGCTGCGGCAGCTCGGGAATGCGCAGGTGCGAGACCGAGAAGCCGCTCAGGCCGGCCTTCGGCTTGCCACCGCGGCCGGTCGCGCCTTCGTCGCGGATCTCGCCACCGGCGCCGGTCGAGGCACCCGGGAACGGCGCGATCGCGGTCGGATGGTTGTGCGTTTCCACCTTGATCTGGAACGCGCTGGGCACGCTCGGCTCGCTGCGGTACTCGCCGCTGGCCGGGTCCGGGCGATAACGCGACGCCGGATGCCCTTCGATCACTGCGGCATTGTCGCTGTACGCGCTGAGCGTGTGCTGCGGGGTCTGCTGGTGGGTGTTCTTGATCATCCGGAACAGCGAGCGGTCCTGCTCCTGGCCGTCGATGGTCCAGCTGGCATTGAAGATCTTGTGGCGGCAGTGCTCGGAGTTGGCCTGCGCGAACATCATCAGTTCCACGTCCGATGGCGAACGGCCCAGCGCGCTGAAGCGCTCGCGCAGGTAATCGATCTCGTCCTGGGCCATGGCCAGGCCGAGGCGCTGGTTGGCGGCCTCCAGCTGGTCCACCGGCACCCGCTCCAGTTCACCCCGGGCCGGGGTCGAGAACAGGGCCTGACCCTGCTCGACGTTCTCCAGCACCGACTGTGTCATCGGGTCGTGCAGCGCCTTGATCAGCGCCTGCTGGGCGGCGGCATCGGCCGGCCAGCCCTGCACGTCGATGCGCAGTCCACGTTCGACCCGGCTGACCGGCTGCCCAGCACCACGCACCAGTTCGGTGGCCTTGCTCGACCACGGCGACAGCGTGCCCAGGCGCGGCACCACGATGCGGCTGACCGCGCCTTCGGCCACGGCCTCGGCCTGCGGCGCAGCTTCGAGGATGCGGCACAGCGTGGTCAGGTCGGGGACGGCGCTGCCTTCGGGCTGCACGAAGTAGACGTGCCAGGCACCGCTGATGCGCAGGGAGGGAGCGATGGACTGCAGGCGGGATTCAAGACGTTCGCGGCGGAACGGCGACAGGGCGGGCGCGCCCTCGAGGACCATCATGTCCGGGGAACCGTAGTTGGGAAACGGGCCCGACATTGTACCGGAAGCGGGGGAAGGGCTCTGGCCGGGCGGCGCCCGGCACCCGCAGAGGCGCCCGAGCCAAGGCCACAGCCAGAGCAAAGGCAAAAGCCACAGCAACAGCGGGTTTCCTGGGAGATGGCGGGGTGGGTCCGGTTGCGGGGGACGCCGTAAACCCATCCATGGGGGCTTGGTCGCGGCATCCATGCCGCTCACACCCCCGCAACCGGACCCACCCCGCCTTCGACAATTTCCCGCGATCTGCGGTAGATCCACGCCATGCGTGGATGCTCCCCGGTAGTGCCGACCGCTGGCCGGCAACCAGGGAACATCAGAAATCAGGCATGAAGAGCGGAGCGACCGGCTTTTGCTTTTGTTTTTTTTCTTCTGTCTTTCGTGGCTGGCACCCGCAGGAAACTGTCCAGGGTCGGGCGGGTGGGCATCGCGGGGGTGTCCGCGGCATGGATGCCGCGGCCAAGCCCCCAGGGAAGGGTTTACGGCGTCCCCCGCGATGCCCACCCGCCCGGCCAAGCCCATGAATTCGCAGTTCGACCCGCCACGAGGGGCTCCGCCGATGGCCGCCGACCGCGCGCAGCGCCGCCCTTGGCCCGGATCCCGGAACCATGCGCTTGCTCACGGATTGACCACGCGATTGATGACAACGTTGTCCCAACCTGGCGCCGGACTCTCTCCCCGGCTTCCCAGGTACCTCCGTCCGTCCCCCTCCGTCGCCTTCCCGGGCGATGTCCGGACCTGCGTTACGTGCGGCGCCATCCGGGCCCGCGCGCCAACCGATCGATCGGAGACACACCATGTACGACCCGCTTGTGCTGAGTGCCGATGTCCGCAGTGCCGAACGCTCCCTCCACCGCTGTCGCCCGCGCCGTCTGGCCTGGCTGCTGGCCCTTGCCGGGGCCGTTGCCCTGCCCGGCCTGGCGCAGGCCGCCAGCTGTGCCGGGGTGGCCCAGTGGGACCAGGCCAAGATCTACCGGGCCGGCGATACCCTGCAGAAAGGAGGCGTCCTCTATCGGGCGAACCAGGACATCTGGAACGCGCCGCCGGACCATCCGGCCGGTGCGCCCTACTACACCAGCCTCGGTGCCTGTGATGGCAGCGGCAGCAACCAGCCGCCGGTGGTCAGCCTGACCTCACCGGCCAATGGCGCCACCTTCAGCGCCGGCAGCACGGTCAACGTGACCGCCAATGCCAGCGATGCGGACGGCAGCGTCGCCAAGGTCGAATTCTTCCGCGATGGCAGCTCGCTGGGCGTGGCCACCAATGCGCCGTATGCGGCCAGCTGGGCCAATGCCAGCGCCGGCAGCCATACCCTGCGCGCGGTAGCCACCGACAACAACAACGCCACCGCCAGCACGACGACCATCAGCATCACCGTCAACGCTGCCGGTGGCGATACCACCGCGCCGAGCGTGCCGGGCGGGCTGGCGGTCGGCACCCGCACCGCCAACAGCATCGCGCTCAGCTGGAGCCCGTCCACCGACAACACGGGCGGCAGCGGCGTGGCCGGCTATGACGTGTACCGCAACGGCAGCCTGGTCGGTTCACCGTCCAGCGCCAGCTACGTCGATGGTGGGCTGACCGCATCGACCACCTACCGCTACCGCGTGCGCGCCCGCGACAACGCCGGCAATGCATCGGCACAGGGCACCGAGATCAGCGCCACCACGCTGGCCGGCAATGGCGGCGGCACCGGCAAGCGGGTCATCGGTTACTTCACCCAGTGGGGCATCTACGGCCGCAACTACCGGGTCAAGAACATCGACAGCAGCGGTTCGGCCGCACGCCTGACCCACATCAACTACGCGTTCGGCAACGTGCGCAACAACCGCTGTGAAGTGGGCATCACCCAACCGTCGGATCCGAACACCGGTGCCGGCGGCGATGCATTTGCCGACTACAGCAAGGCCTTCGGTGCCGGCGAGAGCGTCAGCGGCAGCGCCGATACCTGGGACCAGCCGCTGCGCGGCAACTGGAACCAGCTCAAGCAGCTCAAGGCCAAGCACCCGGGGTTGAAGGTGCTGATCTCGCTGGGTGGCTGGACCTGGTCGCGCGGCTTCTCCAGCGCGGCGCGCCCGGAAAACCGCCAGGCCTTCGTGGCCTCGTGCATCGACGCCTACATCAAGGGCAACCTGCCGGTGACCGACGGTGCCGGTGGCGCCGGTGCCGCCCTGGGTGTGTTCGACGGCATCGACATCGACTGGGAATACCCGGTGGCCTGCGGCATCGAATGTGGCAAGCCGGAGGACAACGCCAACTTCACCGCGCTGATGGCCGAGTTCCGCCGCCAGCTCGATGCGGTGCGTCCGGGCCTGTTGCTGACGGTAGCGGTGGGTGCCGGCATCGACAAGATCCGCGTCACCGATCCGGCCGCGTACCACCCGTACCTGGACTACATCAATGTGATGACCTACGACTTCCACGGCGCGTGGGATGCGAAGACCAATCACCAGTCGGCGCTGTTCGATTCGCCGAATGATCCGTCCACCGGCGACCAGAAGCTCTACAACAGCAACGACGCCATCGAGGCCTTCATCAGCCGTGGCGTGCCCGCCGCCAAGCTCAACCTGGGCATCGGCTACTACGGGCGTGGCTGGACCGGTGTGGCCAACGCCAACAACGGCCTGTACCAGACCGCGACCGGCGCCGCCCCGGGCACGTATGAAGCCGGCATCGAGGACTGGAAGGTGCTGAAGAACCTGGCGTGGCCGGGCTACACCGACAACACCGCCGGTGCCACCTGGATCTACAACGGCAGCACGTTGTGGAGCTTCGACACCCCGGCCAACATCACCCGCAAGATGGGCTACGTGAAGACCCAGGGCCTGGGCGGCGCATTCGTCTGGGAGTTCAGTGGTGACGATGCGCAGGGCACGCTGACCAAGGCGGTCAGTGACGGCCTGCAATAAGAAAAAAGCCGGGGGTGCGACTTGCATCCCCGGCCTCGCTCGCATGATGCATCCGCCGGGCATGGCCCGGCGTTACCCGCCATTCCACGGTAGCGCCGGGCCATGCCCGGCGGTGTTCTGATCAGCGCTTGGCCGACAGCTTTTCCAACGCGGCGCGCAGCTGCGCCGGCGGCAGGTAGCCGCCCAGCTGGGTACCGTCCGGGGCGAAGATCGCCGGGGTACCGTTCACGCCCAGCTGCTGGCCCAGTGCGTACTGCATCGCCACCGGGTTGGTGCAGCTCTTCGCCGGCACGCTGCCACCGCGCTTGGCGCTGGTCAGCGCCTGGCGACGATCGGCCGCACACCAGACCGAGATCATGTCGGTGTAGTCCTTGCTGCCCAGGCCCATGCGCGGGAACGCGAGGTACTCGACACTGATGCCGTTGCGGTTGAGCTCGGCGATATCCTGGTGCAGCTTGCGGCAGTAGCCGCATTCGATGTCGGTGAACACGCTGATGGTGTACTTGGCATTGGGCGCAGCGAACACGATGCGGTCACCGTGGTTGGCCTTGGCCAGCAGATCGCGGCGGTAGCCGAGCAGGCCTTCGCTGTTGGCCGGACCCTTGGCGCGGGTGTCGTAGGGCTGCGACTGGAACAGGTAGCGACCGTCATCGGACACGTACAGCAGCTGGCCGGAGACCACCACTTCGCGGAAGCCGGGGAACGGCGCGGCGCCGATGTAATCCACTTCGAAACCCGGATTGAGCGCGGTCAGCGCGGCACGCACGGCCTGGTCGGCCGAGCCGTTGGCAGCCGGGCTGGCAGCCTTGGCCGCAGCAGCGGTAGCAGGTGCCTTGGCGGCCGGCGGGGCCGGCTGGGCGCAGGCAGTCAGGCTGAGCGCACCGAACACGGCGGCGATGGCAAATCGGAGCATGGAGCGGTCCGCGACAGAAGAAGACCCCGGATTCTGACACAGCCGCCGCTGCCAGGCCGCGATGGCAGGCAGGGCTCGCGGCAAGGGTTCAGGCCCCTGCTCAGCCGCGCGGGTGATGGCGGGCGTGCAGTTTCTGCAGGTGTTCGCGCGCCACCAGCGTGTAGATCTGGGTGGTCGACAGCGAGCTGTGGCCCAGCAGCATCTGCAGCGCGCGCAGATCCGCGCCCCGGTTGAGCAGGTGGGTGGCGAAGCTGTGGCGCAGGGCATGCGGGCTGATCCGTGCCGGATCGATGCCGGCCACCTGTGCGTGGCGCTTGACCAGGTGCCAGAACGCCTGCCGGGTCAACGCATGCAGCGTCGGCTCGATGAACAACGGTGTCTGCCCATCGGCCAAGGCCTGCACTTTGCCCTTGCCAACCAGCTGCGGCCGCGACTGCTGCAGATAGCGCTCCAGCCAATGCTGCGACTCCTCGCCCAACGGCACCAGCCGTTCCTTGCTGCCTTTGCCGGTGACCCGCAACACTCCCTGGCGCAGGTTGACCGCCGTGGCCGGCAGCAGCACCAGCTCGCTAACGCGCAGCCCGGCGGCATACATCAGCTCCAGCATGGCGCGATCGCGCAGGCCCAGCGGGCTGTCGATGTCCGGCGCCGCCAGCAGTGCGTCGATCTGGCTTTCGGCCAACGCCTTGGGCAGCAGCCTCGGCAGCTTCGGCGGATCCAGCAGTGCACTGGGGTCCTCGCTGCGATCGCCCCGGCGCACACCATCAGCGAAGAACGCGCGCAGCGCCGACAGCAGGCGCGCGTTGCTGCGCGGCGACCAGCCATGCCGGGTACGCCACGCCAGGTAGTCGAACAACCCGGGACGTTCAATGCCGGCCAGGCCACCCTCGCGCCCATCGGTCCAGCGTGCCAACCCTTCCAGGTCGCGCCGGTAGCTGTCGAGGGTGGCGCGGGCCAGGCCGTTCTCGGCCCAGATCGCATCGAGGAAGCGCTGGATGCGCAGGCTGTCATCGGCCCGTAGCTCGGGCAGTTGCTGCACCAGCTGGCGGCGTTCGGCGGGGGTGGAAACAGGGGCCATGCGTGCAGGATACGAGGGCGACTGCGGATGCGGCCAGCATTGCGTATGCTCGGCGCATGTCCCGCCCTGCCACCGACACGGCCACTGCGGCCACCACCGAGATGCCCCGCCCGCGCGCACTGCTGCTGTGGCGCACGCTGGCGATGGTCTACGACACGTTGCCGGTGCTGGCCCTGTGGATGCTGGCCGGCACACTGTTCACCATCGCCTACACCCTTGATGGCCACACCCAGCGCGAGAACATCGCACCGTTCAGTGCCTGGCAGTGGCTGCTGTGGGCGGTGTGCTGGGCGATCACCGGGTGGTACGCCACCGCCAGCTGGCGCCGTGGCGGGCAGACACTGGGCATGCGGCCGTGGCGGCTGAAGCTGGAATCAAGCGATGGCACGCCGCTACGACGCAGGCAGCTGTGGCTGCGTTTCGCAGTGGGCACGCTGTCGCTGCTGCTGGGCGGCATCGGCTTCTGGTGGGCGTTGATCGACCGCCAGCGGCTGACCTGGCACGACCGTGCCAGTGGCACGCGGCTGGTGCGCATGCCGAAGCGGTGAATTGCCCTGGTAGCGCCGGGCCATGCCCGGCGGACGTGGGTTACCGCAAACCTCCGCCGGGCATGGCCCGGCGCTACCGGAATCAGCCCGATTTGCGCCGGAACAGCAGTCCGGATATCGCCAGCATCACGATCGGCGGCAGCGCATAGGCAATGCGGTAATCGAACTTCAACGCGCCGGCCATGCGGCCGAAGAACAGCTGCAGCAACCAGAAGCCCAGCGCGAACAGGATGCCCAGGAACAGGCGCTTGCCCATGCCGCCGCTGCGCAGCGAGCCGAATGCGAACGGCACCGCCGCCAGGCACAGCGCCAGCACGTTCACCGGGTAGAACCAGCGGCTCCAGTACACATCCTCATAGTCGCGCGCATCCAGCCCATTGCGTTCGCGGTACTCGATGCTGGTACGCAGCTCGGCCACGCTGAGGTTGCGCGGCTTGGCGATACCGGTCGCCAGCGCGCCGGCATCCAGCTTGGAATTCCACGGCTCGCGCGCCACTTCCTCGCGCGTGGCCGAACGTTCGCCGAACGTATCCCGGCGCACACCGGTCAACACCCAGCCATCGTTGTCGTGCTCGGCGGTGGCCGCGTGGGTCAACGAGGCGATCTGTCCGTCCTCGGCGATGCGGTACAGGCGCACGTCGCGCAGGATCAACCGCGTGCCCTTGTCACCCACCAGCTGCTCTTCGCCACCGGCGGCGCTGAGGAAGGTGTCGCCCTCCCGCGCCCACAGCCCGGAGTAGCGTGCAGTGGAAATGTCCTGGCCCCATTTGGCGCTGGACTTCAGCGCATCGGCTCGATCCTGGCCCCAGGGTCCCAGCGTTTCGGCGCTGAGCACCATCACTGCGGTGAGCAGTGACAGCGCAATCGCCACCGACACGCTCAGGCGCTTGCGCGACAGCCCCAGCGCGCGCAGCGCGGTCAGTTCGGAGGTCGCCGCCAGCTGGCCCAGGCCCATCAGGGCGCCGATCACCGCAGCGGTGGGGAAGAAGGTGTAGGCCCGCCGCGGCACCGTGTACAGCACCCAGGCTGCGGCATGGCCCAGCGAGTAGCCGTTCTTGCCGATGTCCTTGAACTCGCCGGAGAAGGCCATCACCACGTCCAGGCCGACCAGCACCGTCCAGGTCAACAGCACCGTCGTGAATACCGACTGGCCCAGGTACAGATCGAAACGCATCGGGCGCAGCCTCATGCGTGGGCTCCCTTCGGCCGGCCCAGGCGGCCATCACGTGCATACATCCAGATCGCCAGCCCCAGCAACGGCAGGGTCAGCCACCACAGGCCGAGCGCGGCCGGAATCTTGCCGGTGGCGATCCAGCCACTGCCGATGAACATCAGGTTGGTGCCAACCATGTAGGCCAGCAGGGCCAGCATCATCCGTCCATAGCGCTGCTGGCGCGGAGAGCTGCGGCCCAGCGGCACGGTCAACAGGGCGAAGGCCAGTGCGATCAGCGGCGGGGCCAGCCGGCGATGCAGCTGTGCCTGTGCCTCGGGCCGGGCATCACCGAACAGCTTCGTGGTCGGCATCAGCTCCGGATCGTTCTCGGTACGGGTCTGCGCACCGTCGGGCAGGGCCACGTCGTTGCGCGCGAAGGTCGCCAGGCGGTAGTCCAGCCCACCCGCTACCGGGCCCTCCACCTGGTGCCCATCATCCAGCTCCAGGAAGCGCTGGCGGGCGCCTTCAAAGAACATCCGGCCCCCGGCGGCAGACACCACCTCGAGGCGGTCGTCCTTCTGCCGCTGCAGGAACACCCTGCCCAGCCGGGTGCCATCGGGCGAGATCGAGGACAGGTAGACCACGCCGCCATTGGGCAGCGGGGTGAACCGGCCCGGCTCCAGTCCGGCCATCAGCACGCTGCGGTTGGCCTCGATGATCATCTGCTCGGCCACCCGCCCGGCCCAGGGCCCCAGCCACAGTGAGCAGGCCCCCACCAGGGCCACGACCGGCAGCACCAGCATCAGCAGCGGCCGCAGCAGGCGCTTGGGGCCCACGCCAATGGCGGTGATCACCGCCATTTCCGAGTCCCGGTACAGGCGGGCGACCGCCAGCAGCAGGCCCAGCATCAGCGCCAGCGGCAGGATCAGCGGCAGGTAGGCGATGAACTGCAGGCCCAGCTGAGAGAACAGCAGCTTGGCCGGCAGGCGCCCATCGGCGATGTTGCCGAGGATGTCCACCAGCACGCCGCCCACGCTGACCACCAGCAGGACGATCAGGGTAGCCAGGAAACTCTGGACGAAATCGCCCAGCAGGTATCGGTCGAGCTTCAACATGGGGCGGTGGTTTAAACTCTGGGGTTCGTTCGCGGTGCCGCCCAGTCTACTGTCTGGGCGTAAACGGTCCGCGATTGTACGGACTTGCCAATGGAATCTGCTCAATGGCTCTCGAATTCACCCTGAACCACCTCGCCGCGGCTTCGGCCGCCGTTGATTGCCTGGTCGTCGGCGCCTATGCCGACCATACCCTGACTGCGGCCGCGCAGGCACTGGATGCCGCCAGCGGTGGCCGCCTGGCCGCCCTGGCCCAGCGTGGCGACCTGTCCGGCAAGACCGGCGCGACCACCCTGCTGCACGACCTGCCGGGCGTGACCGCCCCGCGCGTACTGGTGGTCGGCCTGGGCGAAGCGGCCCGTTTCGGCGTGCCGCAGTACCTGAAGGCGGTCGGCGATGCCGTACGCGCGCTGAAGGCCGGCGCTGTCCGCAGCGCACTGTTCACCCTGTCCGAAGTGGCAGTGAAGGACCGCGATGCGGCCTGGGCGATCCGCCAGGCGGTGATCGCCGCCGATCACGCCGCCTACCGCTACACCGCTACCCTGGGCAAGAAGAAGGCCGACGACGCCGGCCTGGCCCAGCTGGCCATCGCCGGTGACGACGCGCAGGCCCTGGCCCAGGGCCAGGCCATCGCCGCCGGTGTCGAGTTCGCCCGCGAGCTGGGCAACCTGCCGCCGAACTACTGCACCCCGGCCTACCTGGCCGAGGTCGGCGTGAAGTTCGCCGGCGAGCACGACGGTGCCGAAGCCGAGATCCTCGACGAGCACCAGATGGAAGCGCTGGGCATGGGCTCGCTGCTCGCCGTGGCCCGTGGCTCGGCCAACCGCCCGCGCCTGGTCGTGCTGAAGTGGAACAATGGCGGCGATGCCAAGCCGTACGTGCTGGTCGGCAAGGGCATCACCTTCGATACCGGTGGCGTCAACCTGAAGACCCAGGGCGGCATCGAAGAGATGAAGTACGACATGTGCGGTGGCGCCAACGTCATCGGCACCTTCGTCGCTGCGGTCAAGGCCAAGCTGCCGCTGAACCTGGTGGTGGTGGTGCCGGCGGTCGAAAACGCCATCGACGGCAACGCCTATCGTCCGTCCGACGTGATCACCTCGATGTCGGGCAAGACCATCGAAGTGGGCAACACCGACGCCGAAGGCCGCCTGATCCTGTGCGACGCCCTGACCTACGCGCAGCGCTTCGAGCCGGCCGCGCTGGTCGACGTCGCCACCCTGACCGGTGCCTGCATGGTCGCCCTCGGCCACCAGACCGCCGGCCTGATGAGCAAGCACGACGACCTGGCCAATGAGCTGCTGGCCGCCGGCGAGCAGGTGTTCGACCGCGCCTGGCGCCTGCCGCTGTGGGACGAATACCAGCCGATGCTGGATTCGACCTTCGCCGACGTCTACAACATCGGCGGCCGCTGGGCCGGTGCGATCACCGCCGGCTGCTTCCTGTCGCGCTTCGCCGAAGGCCAGCGCTGGGCCCACCTGGACATCGCCGGTGTGGCCAGCGATGAAGGCAAGCGTGGCATGGCCACCGGCCGCCCGGTCGGCCTGCTGAGCCAGTGGCTGCTGGACCAGGCCGCCCGCGCCTGATGCCGTACCCGACCCTGGCCGGCGCCCGCCGGCCAGGGCCTCGCCCGGCAGCGCCGGGCCCCTGCCTGACCCGGATCCTGCCATGCCCCGCGCCGACTTCTACCTGATCGCCAAGCCCCGCTTCCTGACCGAGCCGCTGCGCCTGGTCTGCGAGCTGGCGCGCAAGGCCAACGACGCCGGGTTGTTCACCCTGGTGCTGGCCCGCGACCAGGCCCAGGCCGAGGAGCTGGACGAACTGCTGTGGGCGTTCGACAACGATGCCTACATCCCGCACCAGATCGCCGGCGAAGACATGGACGAGGAAGAGGCCCTGGTGCTGATCGCCGTGCCCGGCACTGAAGCGCCGGCCCGCCCGCTGGTGATCAACCTGCGCGACGAACCCTGGCTGGGACAGTGCGAGCGCGTGCTGGAAGTGGTCCCGGCCGACCCGGAAGCGCGCGAACCGCTGCGCGAGCGCTGGCGCCAGTACAAGGCCGCCGGTTACGACCTGAACAAGCACGACATGTAAGTCCAGCGAGGACCCCTTGATGCGCCTGCTGATCGCCCTGATTCTTCCCTGGCTGTCCTTTTTCACCATCGGCCGGCCGTTTGCCGGCATCGTCTGCCTGATCCTGCAGATCACCCTGATCGGCTGGCTGCCCGCCGCGATCTGGGCCGCCTACGCGGTCAGCCAGTACCACACCGACCAGAAGATCCGGCGCGCCCTCGGGCCGCGCTGATCTCCCTTCCGCCTTGATTACCGGTTGCCCCGCATGACCCAACTCGCCTCCAGCTACGACCCGAAGTCCTTCGAGACCGACCTCTACGAGGCCTGGGAGAAGGCCGGCCACTTCAAGCCGTCCGGCACGGGCGAGCCGTACACCATCCTGCTGCCGCCGCCGAACGTGACCGGCACCCTGCACATGGGCCATGCCTTCCAGCAGACCCTGATGGATGCACTGGTGCGCTACCACCGCATGCGCGGCTACGACACGCTGTGGCAGGTGGGTACCGACCACGCCGGCATCGCCACCGAAATGGTGGTCAGCCGCAACCTGGCGCTGGAAGGCAAGGGCGAGACCCGCGATTCGCTGGGTCGCGAGGGCTTCATCGGCAAGGTCTGGGAGTGGAAGCAGCAGTCCGGTGACATCATCGAACGCCAGATGCGCCGCCTCGGTACCTCGGCCGACTGGTCGCGCAGCACCTTCACCATGGATCCGCAGCCTTCGGCGGCGGTGAACGAAGCCTTCGTGCGCTGGTACGAGCAGGGCCTGATCTACCGCGGCCAGCGCCTGGTCAACTGGGATCCGGTGCTGAAGACCGCCATCTCCGACCTGGAAGTGGAGAGCGCCGAGGAAGACGGCTTCCTGTGGTCGATCGCCTACACGCTGGATGACGGCCTGAGCTACGAGCACGTCGAGCGCGATGCCGACGGCGTGGAAACCCTGCGCGAAACCCGCGACTACCTGGTGGTGGCCACTACCCGTCCGGAAACCCTGCTGGGCGATACCGCGGTGATGGTGCATCCGGAAGACGCCCGCTATGCGCACCTGATCGGCAAGAGCGTGGTGCTGCCGCTGACCGGCCGCCGCGTGCCGGTGATCGCCGATGATTACGTGGACCGCGCCTTCGGCACTGGCGTGGTCAAGGTCACCCCGGCCCACGATTTCAACGACTACGAAGTGGGCGTGCGCCACAGCCTGCCGATGATCAACCTGTTCACTCCGGTGGCAGCGCTGAACGAGAACGCGCCGGAGCGCTTCCAGGGCCTGGACCGCTACGCCGCGCGCAAGGCCGTGCTGGCCGAGCTGGAAGACCTGGGCATCCTGGTCGAGACCAAGGCGCACAAGCTGCAGGTGCCGCGTGGCGACCGTACCGGCCAGGTGATCGAGCCGTACCTGACCGACCAGTGGTTCGTGAAGATGGACGACCTGGCCAAGCGTGGCCTGGAACTGGTCGAGGACGGAAGCATTTCCTTCGTGCCGCCGAACTGGATCAACACCTACCGCCACTGGATGAACAACATCCAGGACTGGTGCATCAGCCGCCAGCTGTGGTGGGGCCACCGCATTCCGGCGTGGTTCGACGAAGCCACCGGCAGCTGCTACGTCGGTCGCAGCGAAGAGGAAGTGCGCGCAAAGCACAGCCTGGGCAGCGACGTGGTGCTGAACCAGGAAAGCGACGTGCTGGAGACCTGGTTCTCCTCGCAGCTGTGGCCGTTCTCCACCCTGGGCTGGCCGAACGAGCAGGCCATGGCCGAGCGTGGCTTCGACCGTTACCTGCCTTCGTCGGTGCTGATCACCGGCTTCGACATCATCTTCTTCTGGGTGGCGCGCATGATCATGGCCACCGACAACCTGGTCGGGAAGATCCCGTTCAAGGACGTCTACTTCACCGGCCTGATCCGCGACGGCCAGGGCCAGAAGATGTCCAAGAGCAAGGGCAACGTGCTCGACCCGCTGGACATCATCGACGGCATCAGCATCGACGACCTGGTTGCCAAGCGCACCGGCGGCCTGATGCAGCCGAAGATGGTGGAGAAGATCGAGAAGGCCACCCGCAAGGAATTCCCGGACGGCATCGCCGCCCACGGTGCCGATGCGCTGCGCTTCACCATCGCCGCGCTGGCTACCCACGGCCGCGACATCAAGTTCGACATGAACCGCGCCGAGGGCTACAAGAACTTCTGCAACAAACTGTGGAACGCCAGCCGCTTCACCCTGATGAACACCGAGGGTGCAGCGTTCACCGGCATGCCGACCCCGCGTACCGATGCCGAGCGCTGGATCCTTTCGCGCCTTGCGGCCGTGTCCAGCGAGGCCCAGGGCCATTACGCCAACTACCGCTTCGACCTGCTGGCGCAGTGCCTGTACGAGTTTGCCTGGAACGAGTTCTGCGACTGGTTCCTGGAACTGAGCAAGCCGGCGCTGAACGGTGCCGATGCCGCCGACGCCGAAAGCACCCGCCACACCCTGCTGTACGTGCTGGAAGCGCTGCTGCGCCTGCTGCACCCGCTCACGCCGTTCATCACCGAACAGCTGTGGCAGCAGCTGGCCCCGCGACTGGGCCTGGCCGAAACCACGCTGTCGCTGCGCCCGTACCCGACCGCCGCCGAGTTCGAAGGCGATTTCGCCCAGGCCGAGGCCGACGTGGAATGGCTGAAGGCGGTGATCAGTGCGGTGCGTCGCGTGCGCAGCGAACTGAACGTCGCCCCGTCCAAGCAGGTGCCGCTGCGCCTGCAGGCCGGCCTGGAGCAGGACCGCGTGCGCATCGAACGCTTCAGCGCCTCGCTGTCGTTCCTGCTCAAGCTGGACAGCATCCAGTGGCTGGCCGAAGGCGAAAGCGCACCGCCGGCCGCCGCCGCGATCGTCGGTGAGCTGAAGCTGCTGGTGCCGCTGGAAGGCCTGGTCGATCTCGATGCCGAGCGCGTGCGCCTGGACAAGGAAATCGCCCGCGTCGAAGCCGAAAAGGAAAAGAGCGAGACCAAGCTGGCCAAGTTCACCGACAAGGTGCCGCCGGCCGTGGTCGAGCAGGAACGCGTGCGCCTGGTCGACTGGAACACCCAGCTGGCCGGCCTGCGCGAGCAGCGCGCGAAGCTGTAAGCGCCGGGAAGCGCCGGGTACTGCCCGGCGTTTCCTTTTGTAGAGTCGAGCCCCGCTCGACTCATGACAGCAGTCGAGCATGGCTCGACTCTACATTTCGCGCGCATGGCATCATCGCTGGATGCCTCTTTCCATCTTCCTGCTGGTTCTCGCCGCTGCAGCCCTGCACGCCAGCTGGAACGCGATCGTCAAGCGCGGGCCGGACAAGTTCCTCGGCACCGTGCTGATCACCGGCAGCGCCGCGTTGCTGTCCGCCGCTGCCCTGCCCTTCCTGCCCTTCCCCGCCGCGCACAGCTGGCCATGGCTGGCCGCTTCGGTGCTGCTGCAGGTGACCTATTACGGGCTGGTCGCACGTTGTTACCAGCAGGTCGACATGAGCCTGGCCTACCCGCTGATGCGTGGCAGCGCGCCGATCCTGGTCGCGTTGGCGGGCACCCTGCTGGGCGAGCAGCTGCCGCCTGCAGCGTGGCTGGGCGTGGTGCTGGTCAGCACCGGTATCCTGTGCATGGCACTGGGTGCGCGTGGCGGCCAGCTGCGCCTGCCGCTGCTGACCGCGGCGATGATCGCCACCTACACCCTGGTCGATGCGCAGGGCGCGCGCCAGTCCGGCAGCGCACTCAGCTACACGCTGTGGCTGTTCCTGCTGTCAGGCATTCCGCTACCACTGTGGGCGTTGTACACCCGCGGCGGCGCGGTGCTGGACTATGCGCGGCAGCATTGGCCGCTGGGGCTGGCCGGCGGCGCCGGCACCACCGCCTCTTACGCGATGGCGCTATGGGCAATGACCCAGGCACCGGTGGCGATGGTCTCCGCGTTGCGCGAATCGTCGATCCTGTTCGCGTTGCTGATCTCGGTGTTCCTGCTGCGCGAACGGATTCCGCGCGCGCGCTGGCTGGCGGCGGCGTTGATCGTGGGCGGCGTGTTGGCGTTGCGGTTGGCGTGAGCAAGACGTGCCAACCAAGGTTGGCAGCTACCGGTAGTGCCGGCCGCTGGCCGGCAACCCTTCTTCGTTACAGCGGCGGCATCGCCTGCAGGTCGCCGTGGACCAGTTCGATCGCCATCACCACCGCGTCCTCGCGGCCCTGTGCCGCCGGGTAGTAGCGCGGGCGACGGCCGATCTCGTTGAAGCCTTCGCTGTGATACAGCGCCAGTGCCGGTGTATTCGAAGGCCGCACTTCCAGGAACACACGCTGCGCGCCACGGTCGCCGGCCAGTTGCACCAGTGCGCGCAGCAACTGGCGACCCAGGCCACGCGACTGCGTCAACGGATCGATGCAGATGTTGAGGACATGTGCCTCGTCGGCGGCGATGCTGAGCATGCCGTAGCCGATCAGCTCGCCGTCACGCTCCATGGCCAGGCCGGGGTAACCGGCACGCAGGCAATCCACGAAGATGCCGCGGGTCCACGGAAACGGATAACCGCGCACCTCGATCGCCATCACCACCGTGAGGTCGCTCTCGCGCAGCGCGCGCAGGCTGACCGGACCGGGCTGCCGGACCGCACTCACGGCATGCCCCGCTTGCGCAGGGCGCGCAGCTGCGGCCACAGCGCGCGTTTGGCGGCCGGATCGTGACGCAGCTGGTCCAGCGGCCAACTCTCCATCAGGGTCTGTGTGGCCGGGTCGTTGGGATTGCAGCCGGACGCGCGCAACAACGCGATCTGCAGGCGATCCGGCAGGCGCACGACCGGCTGCCGCGCATTGCCGCTGGGCAGCGGCCGGGCCGGTGCAGGCGCCGTATCCGGTGCGCTGACCGGCGTCTCGCGGCGCGGCGGAGCCGGGCGTTCCGCACGGGGCGCGGGGACGGCTTCGGCGGGGTGCTCGCGCGCGATTGGGCTGCTCGCCCGCGCCGGTTCCGCCGGCTGTGCGGCCTCGGCTTCGGCCACGCTCAACTGCAGCGCGGCGTCCAGTTCGGCGGCCAGTTGGCCGTCGTGATAGACGGTGTAGCCCATGGCCTGCAGCCAGGCCTGCTGGGCCGATGACCACAGCACGGGCAGGTCCTGGCTCACGCGGCCTCGGGCTTCTTGCGCAGGCGCTGCACCGCCCACATCACCGGGCCGGACAGCGCGTACAGGATGCCGACCGCAAACAGCACGCGCGGCAGATCGATCACCGCGATGGCGATGGCGACCGGCACCAGTGCCAACACCAGGAATGGCACCCGGTCCGAACGACCGCCCTTGGCGGCACCGCCCTTGAAGCTCCAGAAGCGGATGCGGCTGACCATCAGCAGTGCGGAGACAATCGTCACCGCCAGCGCCACATAGCGCAGCTGGTTGCCGTCCCAGCCCAGGTTGCCATCGGCGAAGGCCCAGACGAAGGACATCATCAGGCCGGCCGCAGCCGGGCTGGCCAGGCCGACGAACCAGCGCTTGTCGACCACCGCCACCTGGGTATTGAAGCGGGCCAGGCGCAGTGCAGCGCAGGCGGCATACAGGAAGGCCACGGCCCAGCCGACGCGCCCCAGCAGCGGGTCATCGAACTTCAGCCACGACAGCGACCAGTGGTACATCACCAGCGCCGGGGCCATGCCGAAGCTGACCAGGTCGGCCAGCGAGTCGTACTGCACGCCGAACTCGCTGCTGGTGCCGGTCAGGCGCGCCACGCGCCCGTCCAGGCCATCCATCACCGCCGCCACGAACACGGCGATGCTGGCATTGACGAAATCCCCGTTGGCCGCGGCGATGATCGCGTAGAAGCCAGCGAACAGGCCGGCGGTGGTGAACAGGTTGGGCAGCAGGTAAATCGTGCGCGAGCGCGGCGGCGGTGTGATCGGGTCCATGGAATCCAGTTTAATCGACTTGCCAGTGGTCGGCGGCAATGCTGCAATCGGCGTTCTACGCCCATTCCGTGGAGTTTGCCATGCGTGCCCTGTCCTGCCTTGGATGCCTGCTGCTGTTGGCCAGTGCCAACGCCGTGGCCGGCCCGGTCTATAAATGGAAGGACGCCAATGGCGTGACCCAGTATTCGGAGACCCCGCCGGCGGGCAAGAAGTTCGAGACCCGCGAGCAGGCCCGCAGCCCGCAGGCAGCGGCCAGCGCCGAGCCCCCCGCCGCGCCGGTGCCCGAGCAGTGCAGCACCGCCCGCGCCAACCTGGCCCTGCTGGACAGCACCGGCACCGTCATGCAGGACACCAACGGCGACGGCAAGGCCGATACCGCGTTGACCCAGGAGCAGCGCAGCGCGCAGAAGGGATTGGCTGAAGCCGCCATCAAGGCCTACTGCCCGGCGGAGTGAGGGTATCGGCAGGGCTTGCAGCCCTGCACCCGCAGAGGCAATAGCAAGGGCAACGTCAAAAGCGGGCATTCCGTGGAATGGCGGGGCGGTGTCGGATTGCGGGGACGCCGCAAGTACGTCCATGTAGGCTTGGCAGCCGCATCCATGCGGCTGACACCCCGCAATCCGACACCGCCCCACCCCCGACAGATTCCCGGTGGTCAGTAGATCCACGCCATGCGTGGATGAATCTCCATGGAAATCGAATAGTTCGAGAATTGATCGAACAGCAGACGAGCATGGCTCGGCCCTACAAAAGGGCGACAGATCGCAGAAAACTGTCGAAGGCGGGGTGGGTCCGGTTGCGGGGGCGTGAGCGCCATGGATGGCGCGACCGAGCCTACAGGGACGTATTTACGGCGTCCCCCGCAACCGGGCCCACCCCGCCATCTCCCAGGAAACCCGTTTTTGCTGTTGCCGTTGCAGTTGACGTTGCTTGAGACGGGTGCAGGGCGCAGCCCTGCCGATACCCCTCCCCCCGGCCGGGCTGGCAGAATAGGCGTCTCTGCCGTTATCCGAAGCCGCCGATGCGCCTCTCCCAGTTCCACCTGCACACCACCAAGGAAACCCCCAGCGACGCCGAGCTCACCAGCCACCGGCTGATGCTGCGCGCGGGCATGATCCGCAAGCTGGCATCGGGCCTGTACACCTGGTCGCCGCTGGGCCTGCGCGTGCTGCGCAAGGTTGAACGCATCGTCCGCGAGGAAATGGATCGTGCCGGTGCCGTGGAATTCCAGATCCCGACCATCCAGCCGAAGGAACTGTGGGAGCAGACCGGGCGCTGGCAGAAGTTCGGCCCGCAGCTGCTGAAGATCAAGGACCGCAAGGACCAGACCTTCTGCTACAGCCCGACCGCCGAGGAAGCCGCCTGCGACTTCGCGCGCAGCGAGCTGTCCAGCTACAAGCAGCTGCCGGTCAACTTCTACCAGATCCAGACCAAATTCCGCGACGAGATCCGCCCGCGCTTCGGCGTGATGCGTTCGCGCGAATTCCTGATGAAGGACGCCTACTCGTTCCACCTGCACGATGAGTGCCTCGTGCGCGAGTACGAGAACATGAAGTCGGCCTACAGCCGCATCTTCACCCGCCTCGGCCTGGATTTCCGCATGGTGCAGGCGGACTCCGGTGCGATCGGTGGCGACGCCTCGCAGGAATTCCACGTGATCGCCGATTCCGGCGAAGATGCGCTGGTGTTCTCCACCGGCTCGGACTACGCGGCCAACATGGAAGCGGCGATTGCCGCCGATCCGGCACCGCGTGCGGCCGCCAGCGAAGCCATGCGCAAGGTCGATACCCCCACCCAGAAGACCTGCGAGGATGTCGCGGCCCTGCTCGGCATCAACCTGCAGCGCACGGTGAAGTCGGTGGCGCTGATCGCCGGCGAAGGCAAGGCACAGCAGTTCGTGCTGGTACTGGTGCGCGGTGACCACGAGGTCAACGAGATCAAGCTGGCAAAGGTTGCCGGCCTGGATGAACAGCGCTTCGCCAGTGAGGCGGAAATCGCCGAGCACCTGGGCAGCGTGCCGGGCTTCCTCGGCCCGATTGCGCCGGCCAAGGCCATCCGTGTGGTGGCTGATCGTGAAGTGGCGGCGATGTCCGACTTCGTCGTCGGCGCCAACGAAGCCGGTTTCCACCTGGCCGGCGTCAACTGGGGCCGCGATCTGGCGGAACCGGAAGTGGCCGACATCCGCAACGTGCGTGCCGGTGACCGCGCGCTGGACGGTGGTGAACTGAAGATCGCCCGTGGCATCGAAGTCGGTCACGTGTTCCAGCTCGGCCGTACGTACGCCCGAGCGCTTGATGCCACCGTGCTGGACGAGAATGGCAAGGCCGCGGTGATGGCGATGGGCTGCTATGGCATCGGCATCTCGCGCGTGGTGGCTGCCGCGATCGAACAGAACCATGACGATGCCGGCATCATCTGGCCGGACGCGATGGCGCCGTGGCAGGTGGTGGTGTGCGTGATCAACCCGAAGGGGGACGCCGCCGTGGCCGACGCCGCCACCAACCTGCTGCAGGAACTGCGCGATGCGGGCCTGGACGCGGCGCTCGATGACCGTGGCCTGCGCCCGGGCGCGATGTTCGCCGACATGGAACTGATCGGCATCCCGCACCGCGTGGTGGTGAGCGAACGTGGCCTGGCCGCCGGTACCTACGAGTACCGCTCGCGCCGCGCCAGCGAAGCGGAAAGCCTGGACAAGGCCACCCTGCTGCAGCGCCTGCAGGGTTGATCAAGAAAAGACCGGGGCATGCCCCGGTCTTTTTTTGCGTTGTGTTCATATGATCGATATTGCAGCGGACATAATCCGGTCAAAATCGACGCAATGCAGCCGGCATGCCGCCAAGCCCTGTCCTGCCTGCATTTGTGCTCTGATTAATTCATCACTATTCTGTCCGCCGACGCCATGGACTGGCTCGTCCCGTCCACACATTAGTTTCCGGAGTAACCGTAAATGAGCATTGACCTGACCGGCCTGTCGGCACGCGAGCTGGGCGCCCTGATCCGCACCGCCAAGAAGCAGCAGACCATCGTCGCCAAGCGCCGGCCGATCACCAAGGTCCGGGCCCAGCTGATCAAGCTGGCCAAGACCGAGGGTTACACCATCGAGGAACTGTTCGGCGATGCCCCGGCCCCGCGCGCGCGCAAAGTGGCCAAGGCCGCCAAGGCACCGTCGAAGACCGCCGGCCGCAAGCTGGGCAAGGTTGCCCCGAAGTACCGCAACCCGGCCAATCCGAAGGAAACCTGGACCGGTCGCGGCAAGCAGCCGCGCTGGATGGCCGAACTGACCGCCAAGGGCAACAAGAAGCCGGAAGATTTCCTGATCAAGAAGGCCTGAGTCCGGATCGGGATGCAATGAAAAACGCCGGCGAAAGCCGGCGTTTTTTTTGAGGTAGCGCCGGGCCATGCCCGGCGAGCGCAGCGGTTGGTTCCCCGATCCGCCGGGCATGGCCCGGCGCTACCGCCTGATCACAGCGTCTTGCGGGCCGGCATCAACAGGTTGCCGAACAGCAGGCCAGCGACCAGCGCCATCACCACGTTCAGCACGGTCAGGAACACGCTCTGGCCGGCGCCTACGTCCTGTTGCTGGACCAGGGTCAGCACGCCACGCAGGCTGGTGCTGCCGGGCACCATCATGATGATGCCGGGCAGGCGGATGATCGCGCCCGGGCGCCCGACCAGGCGGCCGAACAGGTTGCCACCGGCGGTCAGCAGCATCGCCGACAGGAAGATGCCGGCCGGCGCACCCCAGGCATGGCCGCCGAACTTGGAGATCGCATAGCCGGCCACCGAGGCGGCGATCACCCACGGATAGTCGCGACGGTTGGCCTTGAACAGCATCGCGAAAGCGAAGGCCGCGGTCAGCAGCGAACCCCACTCGACCCACGGCCCCTGCGGGCGCGTCGCACGGATCACCGGATCCAGGCCGAGCACGTCGGCGAGGGTCACCGCGATCATCGCGCCGACGCTGAGCTTCATGATGGTGGTCAACGCACCGGCGAAGCGCGCGGTACCCGACACCCAGTGCTGGCTGGCCAGCTCGTTGACCGCGTTGGTCAGCGACATGCCCGGCAGCAGCACCACCAGCGAGGCGATGATCACCGTATTGAGGTTGAGCGCGCCGACGAAGGACGCCACCAGCGTGGCGACCAGGCCGGCCAGCAGCGCAGCCAGTGCCTCGGCTGCCTCGCGGGTGGCCGGGCGGCGATCGGTGACCATGCCGAGCAGGCCGATCATCAGGCCGATGACACCGGCGGTGGCGATGTCCAGCCACGGCAGCTTCCACATGCCGGCCACGCCGGCCGCACCGAGAGTGAACGAAAGGATGGTGCGCAGCTTGCCGCGGCGGCCCGGATCCTTGTCCAGCTGGCGCAGCGCGGTGTGGCCCTGGGCGATGCTCATCCGCCCGTTGGCCACTTCCTCGGCGATATGGTCGGCGACGCTGAGCTTGTGCAGATCGTTTTCACCGGGCGCCAGGCGGATCACGCGGGTGATGTCACTGGAGCCGATCGCCTGCGCCGGGTCGCTGAAGCTGAGAATGATACCGGTGGGATTCGACCACGGTTCACAATCCAGATCGAGCTGGCGGGCCAGTGCCACCACCGCCGTTTCCAGGCGCTGAGCCGTTGTGCCATAGCTGTGCAGGCGTCCGGCGATCTCGGAAACAAAGGCCACGCGCTGTGCGTAGGTGGCCTGGGGCGTGGGGATCGTGTGAGCGTCTGCGGACATGCGCCGTAGTATTACCTAGGCTGGGGCTTACCGGAGAAATTCATCCGAGTTCGACGCGAAGCCCGATACAGAACGGTTATGCTGCGACCCGAATGGCCCAAGTGACCCCGAACCACGCCCCCCAGCTCGAACAGGATGCCCATGACCCGGGCCTGATCCGCCTGTCCGGCACCTGGACCCTGAAGACCGCGCTGACCGCGGCCGAAGTCCTGCGCGACGTTCCCGACACGTTGACCGGCATCGATGCCACCGGCATCGAGAAGATGGATTCGGCCGGCGTGCTGCAGGTGCTGCGCGTGGCCCATCGCGCCGACCTCGGCGAGGACGCGCTGCAGTTCCGTCCGGATCACCAGGCGCTGGTGTGCACCATCGAGGAAGTGGCCGACGACCGGCCCAAGCCCAAGCGCGATTTCGGCGTGCTGGCCGCGCTGGAACGGCTGGGTGTCAGCGTCCATGCCACCGGCCACAACATCAAGGCGCTGTGCAGTTTCCTCGGCGAGAACCTGGTCAAGGCCGCGCGCCTGGTGAAGGAACCCCGCCGTTTCCGCCTGACCGCCACCGTGCACCAGATGGAGCAGGTCGGGCTGGATGCGGTACCGCTGGTGGCGCTGCTGTCCTATCTGGTCGGCGCGGTGATCGCCTTCCTCGGTTCGACCATCCTGCGCGATTTCGGCGCCGAGATTTACGTGGTCGAGCTGGTCAACATCGCCTTCCTGCGCGAGTTCGCCGTGCTGCTGACCGCGATCGTGCTGGCCGGCCGCACTGCCAGCGCGTTCACCGCGCAGATCGGTGCGATGAAGGCGCGCGAGGAAATCGATGCGATGCGCACACTGGGCCTGGACCCGATCGACCTGCTGGTACTGCCACGGCTGTTCGCGCTGCTGGTCACGCTGCCGCTGCTGACCTTCATCGCGATGGTCGCCGGCCTGGCCGGCGGCATCACGGTGGGCGCATTCGACCTGGATATTCCACCGCAGATGTATATCGCCCGCATGCACGACACGATGGAAGTGCGGCACATGCTGGTGGGCCTGTCCAAGGCGCCGGTGTTCGCGCTGGTGATCGGCCTGATCGGCTGCCTGGAAGGCCTGAAGGTCGAAGGCACGGCGCAGTCGGTCGGCGAGCGCACCACCTCCAGCGTGGTGCAGACGATCTCGCTGGTGATCATCATCGACGCCTTCGCGGCGTTGTGGTTCATGCACATGGACTGGTGACATGAGCACGCATCCGACACCCGAAGAAGTGCCCATGCGCGACGATGACGGCCACGACCTCGCCATCCGCGTGCGTGGCCTGGTCAATCGATTCGGCAGCCAGACCGTACACGAGGACCTGGACCTGGACGTGCGCCGCGGTGAGATCCTCGGCGTGGTGGGTGGTTCGGGCACCGGCAAATCGGTGCTGATGCGCTCGATCCTCGGCCTGCGCGTGCCCGATGCCGGGCAGATCGAAGTGCTCGGCCGCGATGCGCGCGTCGACGATGCCGAGAGCCGCCTGCACATCGAACGCAACACCGGCGTGCTGTTCCAGGACGGCGCGCTGTTCTCGTCGCTGACGGTGGGCGAGAACGTGCAGGTACCGCTGAAGGAGCACCACCGCGAACTGCCCGAGCGCTGGCACTACGAACTGGCGCTGCTGAAGGTGAAGCTTGCCGGCCTGCCCGCCGACGCGATCAACAAGCTGCCCTCGCAGCTGTCCGGTGGCATGCGCAAGCGTGCCGGCCTGGCCCGTGCATTGGCCCTGGACCCGCCGCTGCTGTTCCTGGATGAACCCACTGCTGGACTGGACCCGATCGGCGCGGCGGCCTTCGACCGCCTGATCAAGACCCTGCAGGAAGCACTGGGCCTGACCGTGTTCCTGATCACCCACGATCTGGACACCCTGTATGCGATCTGCGACCGGGTGGCGGTGATCGCCGACCGCAAGGTGGTGGCCAATGCGCCGCTGCCGGAGATCGAGAAACTGGACCATCCGTGGATCCAGGAGTATTTCCACGGACCGCGCGCGCGTGCCGCCCGCGGCGAACAGATCGAGAGTGCCTGAGCCATGGAAACCAAAGCCAACTACGTGCTGATCGGCGCGTTCACCCTGATCACCGGCCTGGCCCTGCTGGCCTTCGGCCTGTGGGCCGCCAAGTACTCCTCCGACCGCACCTGGCAGGAATACCGCGTGGTGTTCCGCGAGGCGGTCACCGGCCTGTCGGTCGGCAGCCCGGTGCAGTACAACGGCATCGCGGTCGGTTCGATCATCGAACTGAACCTGGTACCGGATGACCCGCGCCAGGTGGTCGCACGCATCCGTCTGAACTCGACCACGCCGGTGAAGACCGATACTCGTGCCAAGCTGGCGATCACCAGCCTGACCGGCCCGTCGATCATCCAGCTCAGTGGCGGCACGCCGCAGTCGCCGGCGCTGACCACGGTCAACAAGGACCCGGCACCGATCATCCCGACCACGCCGTCGGCACTGCAGAACATCACCGATGTGGCCAACCGCATCGTCGAGCGCATGGACCAGATCCTCAGCGACCGCAACGTGGCGTCCATCAACGCAACGCTGGCCAACCTGGAAACCATCAGCGGCGGCCTGGCCGACCGCGACCAGGGTACCCAGGCGCTGCTGCTCAGCGCTCGCGATGCCGCGCGCAGCCTCGACACCACGCTGAAGACTACCAACGGCACCATCGAGCGCCTGGACAAGAACCTGGTGCAGCAGCTGCCGGGCATCATCGACAAGCTCGACGGCACCCTGGTCAAGCTCGACTCGGCCGCCGGCAACGCCGATTCGATCCTTGGCGAGAACCGCGCCGCGATCAACAGCTTCGCCAACGACGGTCTCGGCCAGCTGGGCCCGACGCTGACCGAACTGCGCGGGCTGATCCGCGACCTGCGCCGGGTCAGCGACCGCCTCGAGAACAACCCCGCGCGCTACCTGCTTGGCCGCGACGCCCCGAAGGAGTTCGAACCCCAATGAGCCCGACCACCCTTCCGCGCCTGCTGCTGGCCACTTCGATGCTCGCCCTGCTGGGCGGCTGCTCCATCCTCGGCAGCAGCGAGAAAACCGCGGTGACGCTTTACTCGCCCTCGGTGCAGGTGAAGGCCGACCCGGCGTGGCCGCAGGCCAGCTGGCAGCTGGTGCTGGCCAAGCCCAGCGCCGCACGCATGGTCGACAGCCCGCGCATCAACGTGCGGCCGACGCCATCGCAGCTGGAGATCTACAAGGGGGCCAGCTGGGCGCAGCCGGCCACCGACATGATCGAAGACACCCTGCTGCGCGGCTTCGAGGATTCCGGCCGGATCCGTGGCGTGGCACGCAGCACCGCCGGCATCCGCGCCGACTACAAGCTGTCCACCGACGTGCGCCGCTTCGAATCGGACTACCAGGGCCAGGCGACGCCGACGGTGGTGATCGAGGTCAACGCCAAGCTGATCCACGTCGCCGACCAGCGCGTGGTCGCTGACCGTACCTTCCGCCAGTCGCAGCCGGTCGGCAGCACCGATGTGCCGGCGGTCACTGCCGCGTTCGAGCGTGGCCTGCAGCAGCTGGCGCAGGATGTGGTCGGTTGGACGCTGCAGAGCGGGCAGGCCGACCAACCGACCGTGACCCGCTGAACGCACCAGGGGTCGGATCCCTTTCCCCCTCGGGAAAGGGCTCTGACCCCACCTCACTGCCCCCAAATCCCTCAGCGCGGCGTAATCCAGCGGAAGGTCAGGTTGATGCGCTCACCCTGCACCCTCGCCATCTTCGGCAACGCGTGCTGGTAGAACCTCTGCGTCTGCCCCGCCATCACCAGCAGATCGCCATGGCCAAGCAGGAATTCGGCCTTCCGCGCCGGGTCATCGCGACGGCGCAGCAGGAAGCGCCGCGCTGCGCCCAGGCTCAGTGAGGCAATCACCGGCGACGGCCCCAGTTCGGGTTCGTCATCACTGTGCCAGCCCATGTAGTCGCCACCGCCGCGATAGCGGTTCAGCAGCACGCTGTTGAAGCGGCCGAGACCTTCGGTTTCCAGATGCTCACGTACGCCCTGTAGCGACAGCGGCCACGGATGCGGCACGAATTCAGCACCGGAATAGCGGTAACGGGCCTGCGGATCGCCTATCCAGCAGCTCAACCGCGGCGAATCCACCCAGTTGCCGAACATGCGGATGCGATGCACCTCCCAAGGCACTTCGGCCCGAAGCGCCAGCAGCAATGCATCGGCCTCGCCCGCCGGTAACCAACCGGGCAAGTGCTGGACTTCGGCATCGGGCAGGTCGTGGGGAAAGAGCATGCCAGCACAGTAGCATCGGGCAGATTTGCCGTTGCAACGGCGATTGCCGGAAAATGAGCTCAGTCCCGATGCTGGTCCCGAACAATGCGCACTGTCTTCCTTCCCAGGTTCCAGCAATGAGTGGCGCAGCGTCCGGCATCCGCCAGCTCAGCTTCTCCGTCCTGCGCGCGTTGTTCCGTGCCCTGCCGATGCCCGCGGCGCTGCGCGATCGCCTGCGCAACCAAGGCCTGGACCGCATCGGCAGCTGGAGCCCACCGCCGCCGCGCGGTCGTGTCGGCGCAGCAGCCGATGGTGCGCGTGCGCTGCTGCGTGCCGATGAACGGGCGATCGGTTACGCCGCCGCGGAAGACGCACCATTGCCGGCAGCACCGCCAGCCACGCTGGTGGCCTTCTATCTGCCGCAATTCCATCCATTCGAAGAGAACGATGCGTGGTGGGGCAAGGGCTTCACCGAGTGGCGCAATGTCAGCCGCGCCTTACCCCAGTTCGAGGGTCATGTACAACCGCGCCTGCCCGGCGACCTGGGCTTCTACGACCTTCGCGTTGGCGAGACGCTACGTGCGCAGGCGAAACTGGCGACAGACCACGGCATCGGTGCCTTCTGCTTCTACTTCTACTGGTTCAGTGGCCACACGCTGATGGAGCAGCCCCTGCGTCAATGGCTGGCCGACAGCACGATTGAACTGCCTTTCTGCCTGTGCTGGGCCAACGAGAACTGGACCCGGCGCTGGGATGGGCGAAACCAGGACGTGCTGATCGGCCAGCAGCACAGCGAGCAGGATGATCTGGCCTTCATCGCCCACATCGCCGAATACCTGCGGGACCGCCGGGCATTGAAGGTCGATGGACACCCCGTGCTGCTGCTGTATCGCCCGCAACTGCTGCCCGATCCCAAGGCCACGGCCGCGCGCTGGCGCGGCTGGTGCCGTGACAATGGCATCGGCGAGATCCATCTGGCCTATGTCCAGAGTTTCGAGCGCCCGGACCCACGCGATATCGGCTTCGATGCCGCCGTGGAGTTCCCGCCGAACATAGCCGCTCCACGTCAGCTGAACACGTCCCAGTTCCTGCTCAACCCCGGCTACGAAGGCGACGTGCGCGACTGGCGCGAGCTGGCGGCGCAGATGCGCACGGCACCGTTACCGGACTATCCGTTGTATCCGGGCGTAAATCCGGGTTGGGACAACGAGGCCCGCCGCCCCGGACGCGGACGCGTCCTGCTGCACGCGTCGCCGCGCGGCTATGCTGACTGGCTGCACGACACGGTGCACGGACGCCTGCGCGATATTCCGCCGGCCAGGCGCATGGTGTTCATCAACGCCTGGAACGAATGGGCGGAAAGTGCTGTGCTCGAGCCCGACGCCCGCCTCGGCCATGCCTGGCTGCAGGCCACCCGCCGCGCAATGACGCCCTCGCAGCCTGCACCATCGCGGCCGTGCGTCGTCATCCATGCCTGGCACTTGGACGCGCTGCCCGAGCTGTTGAGCGCGGTGAAGGACAGCGGGCTTCCGGCACGTCTTGTCATCACCACCACATCTGACCGGCAAGCACAGGTGCAGTCGATCACCGAGTCGCACGGACTGCCTGCCGAGATCTGGGCCTACGACAACCACGGCCGCGACATCCTGCCCTTCCTGCATGCCGCCGACCGGCTGCTGCAGCAGAACGAATCGCTGGTGCTGAAGCTGCATACCAAGCGCTCCACCCATCGCGACAACGGTGACCAGTGGCGGCGCGAGATGGTTGATGCGCTGCTGGGCCCGGCCCAGGCGGCGGCGAACCTGGCCCATCTCCAAGCCGATCCCCGCCTGGGGCTGATGGCTCCTGCCGGGCATCTGCTGAATGTGGCCGACTACATCGGTGGCAATGCACAGCGCATGGAGCGGCTGTGGGCACAGCTGGGGCTGGACGGTGCGCCCGGCGACGGTCAGTTCGCGTCCGGCAGCATGTTCTGGGTGCGCCTGCAGGCACTGCGCCCGCTGCTGGATGCGCACCTGCTGCCCAGCATGTTCGAGGTCGAAGCCGGCCAGATCGATGGCACCCTGGCCCATGCCATCGAGCGCGCGACCGGTGCCGTGGCCACGTGCGCCGGCTTCTCCGTGGGCGACACCTCCCAGGTGCACGGCGCCCCCCCACAACCAGCATCCGCGGGCTACCCATATGCCCGCGGGGGCTGAACCTCCGGCGTCACGCGCGAACGAACGCCACGCCAGTCTTTTCCTTCAGTTCGTCGTCGCTGACGCCCGGTGCCGCTTCCATCAGCAACAGGCCCTTGTCAGTCACGTCGAACACGGCCAGGTCGGTGATGATGCGATCGACCACGCCCACGCCGGTCAGCGGCAGCGTGCATTCGGCCAGGATCTTGTGTTCACCGTTTCTGGCGGTGTGCTCCATCAGCACCACCACGCGCTGCACACCGGCCACCAGATCCATCGCGCCGCCCATGCCCTTGACCATCTTGCCGGGCACCATCCAGTTGGCCAGGTCGCCCTTGTCGGTGACCTGCATGGCGCCGAGGATGGCCAGGTTGACGTGGCCACCGCGGATCATCGCGAAGCTGTCGTGGCTGCCGAAGTAGCTGGCACCGGCACGTGCGGTCACGGTCTGCTTGCCGGCGTTGATCAGGTCGGCATCGACTTCGGCATCGGTCGGGAACGGGCCGATACCGAGCAGGCCATTTTCCGACTGCAGCCACACGTCCACGCCTTCGGGAATGTGGTTGGCAACCAGGGTCGGCAGGCCGATGCCCAGGTTCACGTAGGCGCCATCAGTCAGTTCACGTGCGGCACGTGCCGCCATCTCATCGCGGGTCCACGCCATGTCAGTTGCCCTCCGCGCGGATGGTGCGCTGTTCGATACGCTTTTCGGGAGTGGGGTTGTGCACGATACGGTGCACGTAGATGCCCGGCAGGTGCACCTGGTCGGGATCGATCATGCCGACCGCCACCACCTCTTCCACTTCCACGATGCAGACCTTGCCGGCCATCGCGCAGGCCGGGTTGAAGTTGCGTGCGGTCTTGCGGAACACCAGATTGCCAGCCTCGTCGGCCTTCCACGCCTTGACCAGCGCCACGTCGGCACGCAGCGCGGTCTCCATCACGTAGTGCTTGCCGTCGAACTCGCGGGTTTCCTTGCCCTCGGCCACCACGGTGCCGTAGCCGGTGGCGGTGAAGAACGCCGGGATGCCCGCGCCACCGGCACGCAGCCGCTCGGCCAGGGTGCCCTGCGGATTGAATTCCAGCTCCAGCTCGCCGGCCAGGAACTGGCGCTCGAATTCCTTGTTCTCGCCCACGTAGGACGAAATCATCTTCTTGATCTGCCGGGTTTCCAGCAGCTGGCCCAGGCCGAAACCGTCGACGCCGGCATTGTTGGAGATCACGGTCAGGCCCTTGGCGCCACTGTCGCGCAGCGCGGCGATCAGGGCCTCGGGAATGCCACACAGGCCGAAGCCGCCCACGGCCAGCGTCTGGCCATCGGCGACCACCCCTTGCAGGGCCTCCGCCGCACTGGCGAAGCGCTTGCCGCGCTTGCCGGTGGAAGTCGATTGCTGCATTGCTGTACTACCCTGCACGTTGAGGATGACCGCATTCTAGCTGGAGGGCGGCGAAGGGCCTGGATGCGCCGCAGCATTGACGGAGCACCAGGCGGGCATTGGGTAGAATGGCCGATTCCACGCAGAAGGTGGCTGCAGCGCCTGCGCCCCTCCATCTACGATGACGCCGACCTTCACAGACGAAGACCTGTTCCGCTGGATAGACGAATGGACACTGCAGAAAAGCGAGCAGTGCCTGGGTGGCGTGCGCAACCGGCAACTCCGCGATGGCCTGCTGACGGCCGAGGTACAGGGTTCGGCCAGGCATCCCTACTACGTGGAGATCGATCTGACGGCCAGTACGCGCACCGCGCGCAGCCGCCTGCAGAGTGCCTGTTCCTGCCCCGTCGGCCGCACCTGCAAGCATGTGGCGGCGGTGCTGGTCTCGTACATGCTGGATTCGCTTGCCATGGACGACGAAAGCCCCCTGACCGAACAGAACCTGACGCAACCGCCGCGTCCTGAACTGCTGGCGGAGCTTTCGCGTTGGCAGAGCGCGCGGATCCAGCCGGCCCAGCCACGCCGGAACGGTGTCATCTTCGAACTGTCCACCTATAACCACCACCCCGCCGTGCTGGTCCGGCGCGTCAAGTACGGGACCGATGGTGCGATCAGCACGGGCAAGTGGATGGATATCACCGCGGACCTGCTGCTGGATCCTCCGGCATATCTCACGCCGACTGATCTGGCGGTGATGATCCAGCTACGCACCCAGCGGCAGCCCGCGACGAAGGACGAATGGATCGACTTCGCGGCCACCCTGCAGTTGATCGTCTCCAGCGGCCATGGCTGGGTCTCCTGCGGTACGCACGGCGACGTGCCGGCCCGGTCAGGAGCTCCACGCCGCGGCGAACTGGGCTGGACCGTTGGCATGACGCAGGGCGCGACGCTGCTGGAACCCGCGTTGAGCGTGGAGGGCGGCGCCAGAGGCGTGGTCCTGGGCCGGAGTGCGTGCTATCTGGACCCGGTCACCGGCGAGGTCGGTCCGCTGCTGCTGGATGTCAGGGCCGAGGACGCCGACGCCTTCCTGAGCCTGCCCAATCTGTTACCCAACGAAGAAGCGGTGGTCGCACAGATGCTGCAACAGATCGACCCTGCCCTGCCGCGCCCCGGTGCAAGCGACACGCTGCCCACCCTGCAGATCAGCGCGATGATCCCCGTGCTGCGCCTGCATACGATTGAGTTCCGGCCGGCATGGCTCGGCCGCCGCGACCCGTCGCAATGGGCCGATATCGCGACCGTGGCCTTCGAGTACGACGAGCATGTGCGGTTCCTGGATGACCCGAGCCTGTTCGCCCACGACACCGAGGGCCGGCTGGCCCTGTTGCCCCGCGACCTGGCTGAAGAAGCGCGACGGGAAGGCGAGCTGCGCAGTGTGAAGCTGCACCGCGACCCGCAGCCACGCGCGGTTCTGGATGGCGCAGGCCCTCAATTCCAGCTGCGTACCCATGACTGGACCGGATTCCTTCTGGGCGATGTACCACGACTGGAGGCCCTCGGCTGGAAGGTGGAGACGGATGACGATTTCCGCCATCGCATCACCCGGGTGGATGAGATCGATCTGGACATCCAGGCAGACCCGGAGGACGCGGGCTGGTTCAACCTGGGGTTGGAGATCCAGGTGGATGGCCGCAAAGTGTCCATGGTTCCGCTGCTGCAGCAGGTGCTGCACGCCGATCCGCGCTGGTCGCGCGGCCAGCTGGACGCCATTGGCGATGACGAGAACATCCTGCTGACTGCCAGCGGCAACACGCGCCTGGCGCTGCAGGCGTCGCGACTGAAGCCGATCATGGCCCTGCTGGCCGACCTGTTTACCCAGCGTGGTGCACCGTTGCGCTTGTCGGCGCACGACCGCGGCCGCCTGCAGGCGCTGCAGGACGATGCACACCTGCAGTTCCGGGGTCACAAGGACACCCAGGCACTCGTGCAGCGCCTGCTGCAGGCGCCAGCACCGGAAGACGTGGCACCGCCTGCGGGATTGCAGGCGACGCTGCGCAGCTACCAACGCGAAGGCCTGTCGTGGCTGCAGTACCTGCGCCAGCAGGGGCTGGGCGGCGTGCTGGCCGATGACATGGGCCTGGGCAAGACCCTGCAGACCCTGGCCCATCTGCTGGTCGAGAAGGAAAGTGGCCGCCTGGACCGGCCTGCGCTGCTGGTGGTGCCGACCTCGCTGCTGCACAACTGGCAGAGCGAAGCGGCACGCTTCACCCCGGGCCTGCGCGTACTGACCCTGCACGGACCGGCACGTGAAGCGCTGTTCGAGGCTATCCCCGAGCACGATCTTGCACTGACCACGTATCCCCTGCTGTGGCGCGACGAGCAGGCGTTGCAGTCCCATTCCTACCATCTGCTGATCCTGGACGAGGCGCAGCAGGTGAAGAACCCGAAATCGCGGGCGGCGGTCACGCTGCGCACGCTGCAGGCGCGTCATCGCCTGTGCCTGACCGGTACGCCGCTGGAGAACCACCTGGGCGAACTGTGGACGCAGTTCGACTTCCTGCTGCCCGGGCTGCTCGGCAGTGAAAAGCTGTTCAACCAGCATTGGCGCCACCCCATCGAACGCGGCAGCGACCAGCGTCGTGCCCAACTGCTGGCGCAGCGGCTGCGCCCCTTCATCCTGCGCCGGCGCAAGGACCAGGTGGCCGCCGAACTGCCGCCGAAAACCCTCATCACCCGTGCGGTGACAATGGAGGGCGGGCAGCGTGATCTCTATGAAACCGTACGTGCGGCGATGGAGAAGCAGGTCCGCGAGGCCATCAGCGACAGCGGACTGGCACGCAGCCACATCCGGGTACTGGATGCGCTGCTGAAGCTGCGCCAGGTCTGCTGCGATCCGCGCCTGCTGCCGGGCGAAACGCCGGCACGCAATGCCGGTTCGGCCAAGCTTGAGCTGCTGCGCGAGATGCTGCCGTCGATGGTCGAGGAAGGCCGCCGCATCCTGCTGTTCTCGCAGTTCACCGGCATGCTGGCGCTGATCGCGCAGGCGCTCGACGGGCTGGGCCTGGCCTATGTGACCCTGACCGGTGATACCCAGGACCGGGTCACGCCGGTGCAGCGTTTCATGCAGGGCGAGGTGCCGCTGTTCCTGATCAGCCTGAAGGCCGGTGGCGTGGGGCTGAACCTGACCGCCGCCGACACCGTCATCCACTTCGATCCCTGGTGGAATCCGGCCGCCGAGAACCAGGCCAGTGACCGTGCCCATCGCATCGGCCAGCAGCAGCCCGTGTTCGTCTACCGGCTGATTGCCGCCGGTAGCATCGAAGAGCGGATCGCCGAGCTGCAGGAGCGCAAGGCGATGCTGGCCGAATCGATTCTGGAAGGCGGCGGCAGCGCAGGACCGCGCTTCAGCGAAGAGGACGTGCAGGCGCTGCTGGCGCCGTTGCCGGGTGCTTTGCCGGCGCGACGCAAGGCCGGCCGGCAAAGCAAGGTCCGCTAGAGCGTTGGGGCTGCGGCCAACGCCGCGACATCATTCGGCTCGAGCCACCGGGGTTGCGCGCGGCCCCAACACGGACAGCATCGCGAAGGCCAACAGCAGGAGCACGGGCAGGCGGACACGATCCGCACTGGTCCGCAGGTGCCAATCCAGGTCATGCGGCGTGCCGAGATAGACGAGGAACAGCACCGCGGCGTAAGCCAGCGCCGCCAGCAGCGACGTCATCGCCACCGGCGTGCGCAACGTCCGTCGCCAGAACACTGCCAACAACAGCAACGGAACCAGTACCCAGGCATCCAGGAGCAGTCGCTTGAGGATGAGTTGACTCCCGCCATCGCTGCCCAGGCGAGCGAGCAGCTGGCCCTTCATGTCGCTACCCGCCAGATCATTGCCAACGCCCGCTCCGTCCACACTCAGCTTCCATGCCAGCAGCGGCAACAGGGCCACGAGCACGGCAAGGACGATGTGCCAAGCAAGGCGGCGCTCCCGCAACAGGCCATCCACCAGCACAGATGCTGTGAGTACGGCAGCCAGCACGGCGCCCTCGTTCTTCAGCATCGAGAGCACGGCCACCAGCAGGACGAATGCGATCAGCTCACCAGCACGCGGCCTACCGCCCGTCGTGCGGGCGCGGACAGCGGTTGCCACCACCGCGACTGCATAGACTGCCACCAGCGCATCCATGTAGCCGTTGAGCAGCATCTCGCGGCCCGTGCTCAGCAGCAACAACGCAAACAGCGCCACCAACCAGCGCGAGCGCAGGCTAGGCGCGATCAACAGCAAGGCAGGCAGCAGCAGCAACGGGGCCACAGCCTTGGGCAGCAGCTCGTTCCAGTGCCCCAGCAGGCCCGCGGCAGAGGCCATCAGCAACGGTACCAGCGCCGGATAGTCGTTGTGGCTCCACGGCGCGTAGTCGTCCAGCTGGGCATACAGCGAGCCCTCCAGGAAGATGCGCTTGGCATGGAACAGCCAGATCGACCGCGGGTCCCAGCCGTCACTGGGACTGCCCAATGCGATCAGCACCAGTGCGCAGGCGACCAGCACCAACGGCGACACGCGCAGATCACGCACCGCGGGAAGCGCCAGCAAGGCACTGACCAGGAAGATAGCGAAGGCAACCAGCACCGGCCACCCCATCAGGCCTGTGGCCGCCAGGGCATAGCACAACAGCAACGAGGCCAGCATGGCCAGCGCCGCACGGCGTCCCAGTTCAACGGCAGTTGGCAAGAACGACATTTCCCCTCCTGTCGAGAACCTGGCAGGTGGCAGCCAGCGGGTCATCCGCCTTCAGCAGGCGATGTGGCGTATCGGCATCGCTGAAGCGCGCCGGATACAGCGCCTCCCACATGCGCTGCTGCAGCAACGGGTCGTCTTTCAGACCCTGCCCAAGCGACAACGGCGAGAGATCCTCGCGCTGCGCGCGCATCAGTTCACGAGCATCCACCACCTCGCGCGGTACGGACGCCGCAAAGCCTGCATCTTCAGCGAGCGCCTGGCGCAGCAGAGGGGTTTCGAAGTGCGAGCGGCGCGCCACCGAAGCAAGGGCGAGGACCAGCAACACGCCCAGCAAGGCGGCGGCAGCCCATTGCCAGGGCGAAGGGCGTCTGCGAACGGATAGGTTACTCATGTCTTCCATGAAAGGACGGGAAAGCGATGGATCCTGGACGAATGCCAGGACGCGCGTACTACTGGCAACGGTAGTCAGTCGGCATCCGGCTGTCGCGGAAAGGATCGGTCAGCGCATCGGTGTACTGGCCCATCAACAGGCGATGGGTCGGCAGCAGGTTTTTCCGGTAGAAGCGACTGAATGAGGCCAAGCGCTCACCCCGGGCTGTCAACCTGACACAGCCGCCATCGATCTGCACCGTGCCGGACTGCAGCTGCTCGGTCAAACGCACCTCCACCAGATGATGCTCACGCACATACTCTTCGGTGAAGACCTCGCGGAATGCATCCTCGCGGATGCCACCACCACGCTGCTGCAGCTTTTCCAGAATGTAGAACGACAGCGACCGATCAATCACTGTGGGTACGGAGATCGCGAATACGTAGCCGCCCAGCAGCCAGATGGCCGCGAGCTGGATCAACTCCAGACGACTGAAATCGCGGAACCATTTCAGCAGATACAGCCCTGCGAACACGACCACAAGGGCGATCACCGCATCAAGGATACTGGCGTACAGCACCACGTTCACCCGGAAGTGGCGCATATGCACGTAGTAGACCAGCAGCAGGGCAACCACGAAGATGACGGTCGCCACTACGGCGCGCAGGTATCTGTTCATTTGAACACCAGGAATTTATTGGCAGCAAAACTGATGGTCATCTGCATGCCCGTGGCCAGCACGAAACCGATACGGTAATCCAGCTGCAACCGGTCGGCCCAGACGTACATCACCAGCCCATGCAACAGGGCGATGCCGGCATAGACCAGCAGGAACAACGAGCCTTGCCGCGCCACGTTTCCCTGTCTGCCGCGAAAGACAAAATAGCGGCTGCCAAGGAACGAGGCGATGATGCCAAACACCGCTGCCAGAGCATTGGCCGCCGCGGCGAGCGGGATGTGCAGCACCTCGATGTTGAAGCGCAGCACCCCGTAGTGAACGGCCGTGGCGGCAAGGCCGTTGATCACATAACGAATGAACTGGCCAGCCAGCGCGTCCTTACGCGCTACGACGGGTGGCATGCAGGACCTCGTCGACGAATTCACGATAGCTGCCGACGCCAAGCACGCCACCGCTGCGCATCATGCCCGACAGCATGAGGATGATCAGGGTCAGTGCGGCCGTCTGCAGGAACACCAGCACCAGAATGCCGAATGCCAGCGAGAACCACCCCTGAGATGCAAAGCCCAGCATCTTCAGCACGGTTGCGACGACACCGCCGGTGATCGACAGTGCCGCCACCACGGTGCAGGCGATGCCCACGCGCACCAGCACATCCTCGGCAAACACCATCAGCGCGCGAAACCCGTGCAGGGCCAGGCCGACAAAGTTCATCTTGCTGCGGCCGGCGTAGCGTGGCCCCCGATCCAGCGCGCAGGTCTGCACGCGCAGCTTGGACCCCAGCACGCAGGCCGCAACATGGATCCAGAGCTCCTGCATCGATGCCAACCGGCGCACCGCTGGCATTTTCGCTGCCATGAAATTGCCGAAACTGATCTGCCTCCCGCTGAGCAGCGAGAACAGAAGCTTGTACACCACGTAGAAGGCCTTGAACCTCAACGATTCCACCCGGCTCCGGCGGCTGGCCACAACCACGTCGACATCGGCCGAATCCAGGCCGGCAACCAGCGCGGTGATGCTCTCAGGCGTGTCCTCTCCATCGGAATCCATGGCCACGACGATGTTGTCGCCATCAAAGTGTTCGGCCACATAGCTCAGGCCGATGGCAATCGCCCGCTGGTGCCCGACGTTGCGCCGCAGGCGGATCACCACGCCTTCCAGTCCTGAGGCCTCGATGGCACTGATCGGCAGTGGTTGCCGTACCGAGCCGTCGTCGACAGCCACAACATAGGTGTCCGGCCCCTGCGTGCGGGCGAGCTCGATGAACAGCTTCGAAGACGCTTCCAGGTCCTCATAGACCGGCATCACCACAATCTTGCGCATCGTCGGCACCTCAGGCCTGCAGCCGATGGCGGAAGTAGGCGATGGTTTCCTTCAGGCCGTCCTCCAGGCCGACTCTGGGTTCCCAGCCAAGATCGGCCCTGGCCAGGCTGATATCCGGCTGGCGCTGGCGCGGATCATCCGAAGGCAACGGGCGATACTCGATCTTCGACGAGCCACCGACCAGCCGGAGCACGGTTTCAGCTAGTTCCAGCATGGTGTACTCGGCCGGATTGCCGATATTGATCGGGCCGGTGAGGTCGGCTGGCGAATCCATCAGGCGCAGCATGCCTTCGATCAGATCGTCGACATAGCAGAAGCTACGGGTCTGGCTGCCGTCACCGTAGATGGTGATCGGGTCGCCCTTCAGCGCCTGCACGATGAAATTACTGACCACGCGGCCATCGTTGGGGTGCATGCGTGGGCCATACGTATTGAAGATGCGCATGACCTTGATTTCCAGCTGATGCTGGCGCCAGTAGTCGAAGAACAGGGTTTCCGCACAGCGCTTGCCTTCGTCATAGCAGCTACGGATACCGATCGGGTTGACCCGGCCCCAGTAGCCCTCCACCTGCGGATGGATTTCCGGATCGCCATAGACCTCGCTGGTGCTGGCCTGCAGGATGCGCGCGCGCAGACGCTTGGCCAGGCCGAGCATGTTGATTGCACCATGCACGCTGGTCTTGGTGGTCTGCACCGGATCCTGCTGGTAGTGGATCGGCGAGGCCGGGCAGGCCAGATTGAAGATCCGATCCACTTCCACGTACAGCGGGAACGTCACGTCGTGGCGCATCAGCTCGAAGCGTGGGTGCCCCAGCAGCCCATCCACGTTCGCCTTGCTGCCGGTGTAGAAGTTGTCCACGCAGAGGACGTCATGGCCGGCCGCAATGAGGCGGTCACACAGGTGTGACCCCAGGAAGCCGGCACCGCCGGTCACCAGCACGCGCTTCTGATCGTGAGTGAATTTCAAAGCAATCCTCGAACCTTCTGGAGCAGCAGGCCAATCGGCGGTGGCCACGAAAGGCCACACCCTCGGTATTCAGCGCGCAATTGTAAGCGAACTGCCTGCTGGCCATGTTCCGCCCAGCCGCGACCGCCCCCCGCCTGCGCCCCGGCACAGGGGGATCCGCCCCCGGCTCACCCGCCGTTTGCAGACCCTCCCGCTATAATCGGGATTCTCTTCCTGATGGACTGGTTTGATGCCCCTGCCCGCCTTCAAGGCCTACGATATCCGTGGCCGCGTGCCCGAGGAACTGAACGAAGACCTGGCCCGCCGCATCGGCGTCGCCCTGGCCGCGCAGCTCGCTCCCGGCCCGGTGGTGCTTGGCCATGATGTGCGTCTGACCAGCGCAGGCTTGCAGGACGCGTTGGCGGCCGGCCTGCGCGGCACCGGCCGCGAGGTGATCGACATCGGCCTCTGCGGTACCGAGGAAGTCTATTTCCAGACCGACCACCTGGGTGCGGCCGGCGGCGTGATGGTCACCGCCAGCCACAACCCGATGGATTACAACGGCATGAAGCTGGTCAAGGAGAACGCGCGACCGATCAGCTCGGATACCGGCCTGTTCGCGATTTCCGATGCGGTCGCCGCCGACACCTCCGAGGCCCAGCCGCCTCGCGCGGGCCAAGTCGCCCAGCATGACAAGAGTGCCTATATCCAGCACCTGCTCAGCTATGTCGATACCAGCAGGCTCAAGCCGCTGAAGCTGGTGGTGAACGCAGGCAACGGCGGTGCTGGTGCCATCGTCGACCTGCTGGCACCGCACCTGCCGTTCGAGTTCATCCGCATCTGCCATGAACCCGATGGCAGCTTCCCCAACGGTATTCCCAACCCGCTGCTGCCGGAGAACCGCGCCGCCACCGCCGATGCGGTGCGCGAACACGGCGCAGACTTCGGCATTGCCTGGGACGGTGACTTCGACCGCTGCTTCTTCTTCGATCATTCCGGCCGCTTCATCGAGGGCTACTACCTGGTCGGCCTGCTGGCCAAGGCGATCCTGGCGCGCAATCCGGGCGGCAAGATCGTGCATGATCCACGCCTGGTCTGGAACACGGTGGACATGGTCGAGCAGGCCGGTGGCGTGCCCGTTCAGTGCAAGAGTGGCCACGCCTTCATCAAGGAAAAGATGCGTGCCGAAGATGCGGTGTACGGCGGCGAGATGAGCGCCCACCATTACTTCCGCGAGTTCGCCTATGCCGACTCCGGGATGATCCCGTGGCTGCTGATCGCGCAGCTGGTTTCCGAAAGTGGTCGTTCGCTGGCCGACTGGGTTGAAGACCGCATGGCCGCCTATCCCTGCAGCGGCGAGATCAATTTCAAGGTGGACGATGCCAAGGCCGCCGTCGCGCGCGTGATGGAGCACTTCGCGGCGCAGTCGCCCGCGCTGGACCACACCGACGGCATCAGCGCCGATTTCGGCGACTGGCGCTTCAACCTGCGCAGTTCCAACACCGAACCACTGCTGCGCCTGAACGTCGAAGCGCGCGGTGACGCTGCGTTGATGCAGGCGCGCACCGACGAAATTTCCCGTCTGATCCAGCAGTAACCGAGGCCCGCATGAGCAGCATCCAGCCCGTCATTCTCTCCGGCGGATCCGGCACCCGCCTCTGGCCGCTTTCGCGCGAAGCGTATCCGAAGCAGTTCCTGCCGCTGGCGGGCGAGCTGACCATGCTGCAGGCCACCTGGCAACGCGTCGCCCCGCTGGCGGCGCATGGCCCGCTGGTGATCGCCAACGAAGAACACCGTTTCGTCGCTGCCGAGCAGCTGCAGCAGGTCGGCGCCGAACCGGCCGCGATCATCCTCGAGCCGGTGGGCCGCAATACTGCACCGGCCATTGCCGTGGCCGCGCTGGAAGCCACCCGTGACGGTGCCGACGCACTGCTGCTGGTGCTGCCTTCTGACCATGTGATCACCAACGAAGCTGCCTTCCGCAGTGCAGTGCAGGCCGCGGCCAGTGCCGCCGACGCTGGGAAGCTGGTGACCTTCGGCATCGTACCGACCGGCCCGGAAACCGGTTATGGCTACATCAAAGCCGCTGATGGACAGGGTGTGCGTGCGGTCGAGCGTTTCGTCGAGAAGCCCGACCTGGAGACCGCCACCGGCTACGTGAGCAGCGGTCAGTACTACTGGAACAGCGGCATGTTCCTGTTCAAGGCGTCGCGCTACCTGCAGGAGCTGGAACGCTTCCAGCCGGAAATGCTGGCCAGCAGCCGCCAGGCCTGGCAGCAGGCCCGACGCGATGCCGACTTCACCCGCCTGGACAAGGATGCGTTCACCGCCGTGCCCTCAGACTCGATCGACTACGCGGTGATGGAAAAGACCGCCGATGCGGTGGTGATTCCGCTGGATGCCGGCTGGAACGACGTCGGTTCGTGGACCGCGCTGCGCGATGTCTCGCAGCAGGACGGTGATGGCAACGCCCACCAGGGTGACGTGATCGCCATCGATTGCCGCAACACCTACGCCTATGCGCAGCGTCTGGTGGCACTGGTCGGCCTGGATGACGTGATCGTGGTCGAGACCGATGACGCGGTGCTGGTCGGCAAGGCCGACCGCATGCAGGAAGTCAAGACGGTGGTGGCGAAGCTGAAGGCCGAAGGCCGCAGCGAAGCCACCTGGCACCGCAAGGTCTACCGCCCCTGGGGTGCCTACGACTCAATCGATAATGGTGAGCGCTTCCAGGTCAAGCGCATCACCGTCAAGCCCGGCGGCACGCTCAGCCTGCAGATGCATCACCATCGCGCCGAGCACTGGATCGTGGTCAGCGGCACGGCTGAAGTGACTCGCGGCAATGAGGTGATCCTGCTCAGCGAAAACCAGAGCACCTATATTCCGCTGGGCGTGACCCATCGCCTGCGCAACCCGGGCAAGCTGCCGCTGGAACTGATCGAGGTGCAGTCGGGCAGCTACCTGGGCGAGGATGACATCGTGCGGTTCGAGGATACCTACGGGCGGACCGAGAGCTGAGTTGGGGGCCGACTGGCAGTCTGCCTGGTCCGGTCCGACGAACGGGCAGCTGAGTCATGTCACGCCTGCCCGCGTCTATACTTGCCCGACTGAAGCAATGTGGGACTACAGTGAACAGGCTACCCGCTCTAGCAGCCCAGGCCCGCGCGCGCCTGCTGAAGATGCACTTCCAGACCCGGTCTGGCCATGTGGGTGGCAACCTTTCCTGCCTGGATGCACTGATCGCCCTGCATCACGACGTGATGCAGGAGGATGACCGCTTCGTTCTTTCCAAGGGCCATTCCGCAGGCGCGCTGTACGTCACACTCTGGAGCTTGGGGCGCCTGAGCGACGCGGATCTGGAAACCTTCAGCCAGGACGACAGCCTATTGCCCGGCCACCCCAGCGGCAGTGGCATTCCCGGCCTGATGTTCTCCACAGGATCGCTTGGCCACGGCCCCTCGCTTGCGGCCGGCCTGGCCCTGGCTGCACGTCACCAGGGCTCGAATCGGCGGGTGTACTGCCTATGCTCGGACGGAGAATGGCAGGAAGGCAGCTGCTGGGAGGCTCTGTCGTTCGCCGTTCACCATCGCCTGGACAACCTGACCCTGCTGATCGACCAGAACGGTCTGCAAGGGTTCGGCAGTACCCAGGATGTCGTTTCCTGCCCAGATCTGGGTCCCCGCCTGCAGGCTTTCGGTGCCCAGGTGCAGCGCGCGAACGGCCATGATCCCGACACCCTGGCGCAGATCCTCCACCAACCGGCCACCGGTGCGCCCACAGTACTGGTGCTGGATACAGTGAAGGGCCTTGGCACCCACTATGCAGGCCTGCTGGAATCCCACTACCTGCCGTTGGCGGAAGCCGAGTATGAGCAGGCGATTACGTTCGGGAGCGACGCAGTACGATGAGAAAGGCCTTCGCCACCGCAGTCATTGCCCACTGCGCAACCCCACAGCATTTCTTCCTCACCGGTGACCTTGGATTCATGGCATTGGAAGAAGTCAAGGACGTGTTCGGCAGCCGTTTCATCAATGCCGGCGTCGCCGAGCAGAACATGATCGGGGTTGCAGCCGGCCTTGCCCGCGAAGGCAACATCGTTTTCGCCTACAGCATCGCCCCCTTCTGCTACGCACGGCCGTTCGAGCAGATCCGCAATGATGTCTGCCTGCCTGGCCTGCCCGTCTGCCTCGTAGGCAATGGCGGTGGGTTCGCCTACGGCCACATGGGTCCGACCCATCATGCCCTGGAGGACTGCGCGGCAATGATGGCGCTGGGCATGGACGTCAAAGTTCCTGCGTTCGACGAGGATCTGCCCGCACTGCTGCAGGACCTGCGCCGCCCCACCTATTTGCGGCTGGGCTATGATGCCCGCCCTGCGGGGCACCAGGCACCGCCCTATGCTGCATGGCGCCAGCTGTTGCATGGAGAACGCGGGGTGCTGGCTGCGCTCGGGCCGATGGCGGGGGTTGCCTGGTCGGCGCTGGCAGAGTTGTCGGTGGCCGACCGGCCGGCGGTGTGGGCAGTGACTGAACCGGATGTACGGCAGCTGCCGAAGACCGTGGTCGACCAGCTGCGTGGCGGCCCACTGTACGTGGTCGAAGAGCATGTGCGCGAAGGAGGTCTCGGCATGTCGCTGGCCGCTGCCGTGCTGACTGCCGGCCATGCTGTCGGCCCGTTCATCCACCGCCACGCCCTGCGCTATCCTTCAGGCCGTTTCGGCTCGCAGCAGTTCCATCGCCGCGAGTGCGGCCTTGATGCCGAATCGCTGCATGCGATGGTGAAGGAGCAGACCGCATGAGCCTGGAGCGGATGATCGCCGCCCTGGAGGGGCCGATCCTGGTGATCGGAGCCAGTGGATTCATCGGTGCCAACCTGCTGCGCAACTGCCTCGCACAGCGCAGCGATGTGGTGGGCACTGTGTTCTCCGGAGACTCATGGCGCCTGCAGGGCATACATGCCGCCAACCTGGCATACCTCAACCTCAACGATCCCGCATCGGTCGCGACGTTGCTTCGCAAGGTCGCACCACGAACCATATTCGACTGCTCCTCGTTCGGCGCCTACGCCTTCGAAGATGACGCGCAGCGCATCCACGCCACCAACTACAGCAGTTTCATCAATCTGCTGGAACAAGCCAAGTCACTACCGCTGGTGGCCTATATCCGAGCCGGCTCATCCTCGGAGTATGGGCTCAATGCATCTGGCCCGGCCGAGGATGCGCCCCTGCTGCCCAACAGCCACTATGCGGTGAGCAAGGCGGCCTGCAGCCAGGCCGTCAGCTACTACGGCAAGGTCCTGCATCAGCCAATCGTCAACCTGCGCCTGTACTCGGTCTATGGCCCATACGAGGACAGCTCACGCCTGATTCCCAATCTCTGCGCACACATCGCACGCGGCGAGCTACCGATGTTTGCACGCCCCGACGTATCGCGCGACTTCATCCATGTCGACGACGTTGTCGCCGCCTTCGTGATGGCAGCCGCCCGGATGTCACCGGCGATCGCCGGCGAGTCCTTCAACATCGGCACAGGGCACTCGACCCGGCTGGACGCGTTGGCAGCCCAGGCAGTCTCCCAGTTCGATCTGGCCGCCACACCAGAGTTCAGCACCTCGGCCGGACGCGCCTGGGACCTCAGCGACTGGTACGCCAACCCGGCAAAAGCAGCCCGCCTACTCGGCTGGCAGGCTCGGATCACCCTCGAGAATGGGCTGCGCCGCAGCGTCGACTGGTGGCGTGAGCAACTGGGCCACAGCACCTTTGGCGAATTGACCAAGAAAGCCCCGCGCCAGGCCGAACGCAATTCCGTATCGGCGGTGATCGCGTGCTACCGGGATGCCCAGGCCATTCCAGTGATGCACCAGCGACTGACCGACGTATTCCAGCGCCTGGGCGTCGACTACGAGATCATCTTCGTCAATGACTGCTCGCCGGACGACTCGGCCGACGTCATCCGGCGCATCAGTGCCGAAGACCCTCATGTCATCGGCATCACCCATTCGCGCAACTTCGGTTCGCAGGCGGCATTCCGCAGCGGCATGGAGTACGCCAGCAAGGCGTCGTGTGTACTGCTGGATGGCGACCTGCAGGACCCGCCCGAGCTGATCGAGGACTTTGTCCGTGAATGGCGTGCGGGCGCTGAAGTGGTCTATGGCAGGCGCGTGAAGCGCGACATGCCGGTGATGCTCGAGGCCTGTTACCGCGCTTTCTACCGCGTGTTCGCGGCGATGAGCGAGGTCCCCATTCCGAAGGATGCCGGCGATTTCTCGCTACTGGACCGCTCTGTGGTGTATTGGATGCTGCAGTGCAAAGAACGCGACGCGTTCCTGCGTGGCCTGCGCGCCTTCGTCGGATTCCGCCAGGTCGGCGTGGACTACGTACGCCCCGACCGGATGTTCGGCACCAGCACCAACAACTGGATCCGCAACATCGGCTGGGCCAAGAAGGGCATATTCTCGTTCTCGCGCATTCCGCTGCATCTCCTGACTGCGTTCGGCGGCATCGCCTGTGCCCTTACAGTGCTGCTTGCCGCGTTCAGTGTTGCCGTGCGCGTGCTACACCCGGAACTGGCACCACGCGGCGTTACATTCGTCGCATTGCTGGTGATGTTCTTCGGCTCGGCCAGCATCCTCGGCATCGGTTTGCTCGGCGAGTACATCGGCAAGATCTTCGAGGAAACCAAGGCGCGCCCTGCCTTCATCCGCCGTAACCTGATCGTCCATGGCGAAATCAGAGTGCTTGCCCCCGGAAATGAATCATGAGCACACCTATTGAATTCGATCAGGCGCGGGACCGTCCGTGCCCCGGCTGTGGCGCCCGCGACGCAGTTGCATTCGCCGACGAGAAGCTCGATCCATCACGGGTCAACGACTTCACCTACGCATCGCGCAAGGATCCGGAGTTCATGTGTCTGTGGCTGGTGCGCTGCCTGGCCTGCGACCTGGTGTTCGCTCCGCGCCCGCCCAGCCATGACTTCCTGTCGCAGGCCTATGCGGATGCCGCCTACGATTCCACTCCGGAAGCTGCGGCTGCAGCCGCCAGTTACGCGCATGCCCTGGCGCCGCATCTGCAACAGCTTGCGCACCGACGCGGCGCGGTTGACGTGGGTGCCGGCAGCGGACCACTACTGCCCTACCTCCGGCAATCCGGCTTCGCTCCCGTCATCGGCGTCGAGCCGTCGCGTGCGGCGATCGACGCCGCACCCGAGGATGTCAGGCCCATGCTGGTCGAAGCCATGTTCGACCCCGATCTTCTTGCCGATCAGTCTATCTCGCTGGTGTGCTCGTTCATGACCCTCGAGCATGTCGCAGAGCCTGGTGACCTGGTCCGTTCGGCACATACCCTGCTGCAACCTGGCGGTAAGCTGGCGGTGGTCGTGCACAATTGGCGGGCCCCGCTGAACCGTCTGTTGGGGCTTCGCTCGCCCATCATCGATGTCGAGCACCTGCAGTTGTTCAGCGATCGCGCCGTTGCTGCGCTGCTTGAATCCAACGGATTCCAGCACGTGCGCGTTGATTCGATCCGCAACGCCTATCCGCTGCGCTATTGGGTCCGCCTGACGCCACTGCCCAGCGTCTTGAAGTCACTGCTGCTCACGGGCCTTGAACGCGTCGGCCTGGCCGGGATGATGATCCCGCTCAGAGTCGGCAACATCATGGCTGTTGGCACCAAACCTGTGAGTACCCCTGCATGAAATCCCAACGCCCGCTGGTGAAGAAGAACGTCGCACAGTTCGATGACGACGTCCGCGCGACCGGTTCCTATCGCTATACCACCGATCGCCTGTCCTCCAATCTGGCCAATGCACGCATCAGCAACGCGGTTGCTGCCGCCTTCCCGTTCCAGGGCAAGCGCGTACTGGATCTGGGGTGCGGCGATGGTTCCTATACGCTCGAGTTTCCGGGCATGGGAGCAGCCCACGCACTAGGGGTCGATCCTGCCGCCGTTGCGATCGAGGCCGCGCAGGCGCGCGCAGCCGCGCATGGCCTTGCCTCCCAGGTGGAATTTGCCGTCGGCAACATCTATGACATCAGCGCCGTCCTGGAAGAAGGAAGCTTCGACTGCATCGTGCTACGGGGCGTCCTGCACCACCTGCCGGACCCAGCCGGTGCCATCGCCGGCTTGGCTGGCTTCAAGGGTAGCATCGTGGTGGTGGAGCCGAATGGCCTCAATCCGGTGCTGAAACTACTGGAGCGCTTTTCCCGCTATCACATCGAACACGAAGAGCGCTCGTTCACGCCCTGGGCAATCCGCAACTGGCTGCGCGCCGCCGGCTTCAGCAAGATCAGCACCTCCACCATCAATCTCGTGCCCTTCTTTTGCCCCGACGCAGCCGCGCGTGGCCTGCGGTTACTGGAGCCATTGGTCGAGCAGCTGCCTCTCGCCCGTGACATCGCCTGTGGCCAGAACGTCATGCTGGCGCAGCGATGAGCCATGTGGCACGAAATCATTCCGCCCTCGCGGCCATGATCCTGTTCATGACCGCCGCCCAGGTCGCATTCAAGTACGCAGGCCTGCGCTCCTCCGGCGAAAGCGGAATCGGCCCGCAGACGCTGCTCAATCCCTGGTTGCATGCTGGACTGGCTGCTTCTGCGTTGGGGTTTGTCTGCTGGTTCATCACGCTTCGGGCGATGCCTCTCTCCGCCGCCTATCCATGGACGGCATTGATCTACCTGCTCACGCCCCTGGCCGCCGCGGGTCTGTTCGGTGAGATTCTGCCGCCAGGCTTCATGGCCGGCGTCGCACTGATCGTGATCGGCCTGTTCATCATCAACGGGGCCAATGGCCAACATGACGCCCGCTGAACTTTCCCTCGGACTTACCTCGGTATGTGCCAGCACTCTGTCACAGCTGGCGATGAAGGCCGCTGCACGCACCCACAAGCAGGCAGGCAAGTGGCTGCTTCTGATGCTTGCGATCGGATTGCAGTTGACTTCGGTCCTACTGGTGATCGTGCTGCTGCGTACGCTGCCGCTATCGATGCTGGTGGTGTTCGCCGCACTGGCCTACCTCACGGTTCCCGTACTGTGTGCCGCCCTCTTCAAGGAACGTTTGACCCTGCGCTTCTGGTTGGGCGCGGGCCTGGTCTGCGCTGGTGTAGTTCTCGCGAGCCTCCACTGATGGCACATGTGCGCCCCTCCTCACGCGTCCACGCCTGGCTGCCCTGGCTGGTCATCGTGGTTCTGACCATTGCCCTGCCGCGCCTGCTGCTATTGCGTTCGCCGCCTGCCACCGACGAAGGCTACATGGCCTATTTCGCGATGAAGGCGTACCTGTTGCTGGAGGGCTCAGGACAACTACCCGGGGATGGGCCACTGATGCTCTATCCCATCCTGCTGTCGTGGATCAACGGGCTGCAGGCAGAATCACTGCCCATGCTCCGCTTGGCCGACCTGATCATCGCCAGCGTGGCTGGCCTGTTGCTACTGGCCATGATCGCCCGCGAGTCCGGAAGCCGGTGGTGGGGGCCATTGCTGCTGGGCGCGCCGTTCCTTCTTGGGATGAACCATACCGAGTTCATCCAGTATGGATTCAAGAACAGCTATCAGGCGGCCTTCATACCTCTGTTCGCAGCCGTACTGCTGTGGCAGCGCGCGGACTCCGCATCCTTCCATCGATGGCTCCTGATGGGAGTACTGATCGCGTTCGGCGTACTGCTGCGCGAGACACTGGCGCCGTTCGCCGTGCTCGCAGTCGCTGCAGCCTGGATCAGTCACGGCCGCCGCCAGGCATTGGCCATGTGTGCCGGCGGCGCAGCATTGGCGCTCCCTCTGCTGGCGCTTGATATCGCACTGCGTGGAGATCTGACGAGCCTGCTGGACGCTTATCGGGGCTCCGGCGCAGTCTACTCGGCCCAACCACAAACGATGGAACTGTTCCTGCTGGCGGCCCGCCGCAGTGTAGCTGCTGCGCCGATCGCGTGCGCGCTGTCGATCGTGGCCACGGTCGTACTGCTGGCCATGATCGTCGCCCGTCGGGATCACTGGCTGCTGCGGCGTTCATTGTTCTGGTTCGCATGCGCCCTGCTGCCGCTGGTGGAACCCGCCACCAAGGCCGGCTTCCCCTATCACTTCGCCGTGATGCTGCCGGCCATGGCCATGCTCTGCGCGCTAGCCTGGCGCACCTTGCTCCCGGCCGGTGCGAAGCGCACCAGGCTTGCCATCGGCGTGCTCGCCATTGGCGAAGCACTGCTATTGGTGCCTCCAGTGCTCACGCAGGCGAAGGAAAGCCCCCAGGCATTGGCCGAAGTCCAACAGTTGGTCCAGCACGGTTGGCCTGCCGACCAGATCGAGCGATCCAACTATCTACTGGCTGCACGCATGCTGCGTGATGCCGCACCGCCCGGTGCGTCCGCCAGCATCAGCGGCTTCATGTTCAGCGTGTATCCGCTGTCCGGGCGCCTGCCACCCTCCGGTGAACTGAACAACCTCAGTGCGCGTATCATCCAGCTCGACCTTGATCCAGCACGGCTCGCGAAAGAGCTTGCGACCTGCTCTCCCGACCTGGTGTTGACCACCACGCGCACCGACTGGCCAGGCGCGCACGAGCTGGAGCAGGCGATCGCAATGTCTTCGCTGTACGAGCAGATCGGCGTCCTTCCAGCCGACCCGGCCAAGCACTACGGCATCTTTGGCGGCACGCTGTACCGGCGGATCAAACCCGGTGGTCATCACTGCGCGCAGTGAGAGTCACTGCTGCTGCCGCAATAGTTGCCGCATCACCGCGTGCAAGCCATGACGCCAGTCGGGCAACTGGATCTCCAGCGCCTGCTGCAGGCCACGGTTGTCCAGCACCGACCATGACGGGCGTCGCGCAGGCGTGGGGTAATCAGCAGCGGGGATCGCCTCGACGTCCGGCACCCGCTCCAGCAGGCCCAGCGCGAGTGCTTCGGCAAAGATCGCTTCGGCGAATCCATGCCAGCTGGTCTGGCCGTTCGCCGTCAGGTGCCAGGTGCCCGACAATGATGGTGATCGTTGCAGTGCCAACACCGTAACATCGGCGATCAGCGCTGCAGAGGTCGGTGTACCGATCTGATCAGCCACCACGCGCAGCCGATCGCGCTCGGCGCCCACACGCAGCATGGTGCGCAGGAAGTTCGCGCCATGCGAGGCATACACCCATGCCGTGCGGAAGATCAGATGGCGTCCTCCCGCAGCCCGTACGGCGTCCTCGCCATCACGCTTGCTGATGCCATAGACACCCAGCGGTGCGGTCGGCTCGTCCTCACGGTACGGTGCCGTGCCCTGGCCATCGAACACATAGTCGGTGGAGTAATGCACGAACGGCACATCATGCGCCGCACACCAACGCGCGATCACGCCCGGTGCCTGTGCGTTGACCGCAAAGGCCGCGTCGACTTCCCGTTCGGCACGGTCGACGGCGGTGTAAGCCGCCGCATTGACTACGACCGATGGCTGAAGCCGGTCGAGCAAGGCCGGCAGGCTGTCCGGCTGGTCGAAATCGGCGGTTTGGCAGACACTGCCATCAGGCAGGATGCCGCTGCGGGTGGTCGTGACCACCTTGCCCAGCGGCACCAGCGCGCGCAGCAGTTCCTGGCCGACCTGGCCGTTGCCGCCGAATACCAGAACGGTCATGGCACGTAGACCGGCAGGCGGTCTTCAGCGATGTCCTTCAGGAAGGGAGCACTCTCATCCTTGGCCGACAGCGTCGGTGCACTGATCGGCCAGTCCACGGCGATGTCCGCATCGTTCCAGCGCACGCCGGCATCGAAGTCCTTGAGGTACACCTCGGTGCACAGGTAACTGAACACCGCGCGTTCGGACAGCACCGCAAAGCCGTGCGCGAAGCCATCCGGAATCCAGAACTGCTTCTTGTTCTCGGCGCTCAGCACTACCGCTTCCCACTGGCCGAAGGTCGGCGAGCCACGGCGGATATCTACGGCGACATCATAGACCTCCCCTTCCAGCACGCTCACCAACTTGCCCTGCGGGCGCGGCCACTGATAATGCAGGCCGCGCAGCACTCCCTGCGCCGAGGTGGAAACATTGCTCTGTACGAAGCGATGCGGCAGGCCCAGCGCGGCGAAGCGCTCGGCATTCCAGGTTTCGAAGAAGTAACCACGGGCATCACCAAACACGGCCGGCTCGATCACCACGCAGCCGGGCAACCTGGTTTCAATCACTTTCACGGAACGACTCCACGCAGCGCGAGCTTGTGCAGGTACTGGCCGTAGCCATTCTTGATCAGCGGTGCAGCCAGTGCTTCCAGCTGCTCGGCGGTGATCCAGCCCTGGCCGAACGCGATTTCTTCCGGACAGCAGACCTGCAGGCCCTGACGGGTCTGGATGGTCTCGATGAAGTTGGAGGCTTCCAACAGCGACTGATGGGTGCCGGTATCAAGCCAGGCATAGCCACGACCGAGCGCTTCCAGGTGCAGATTGCCTTCCTGCAGATAGCGCTTGTTGAGGTCGGTGATCTCCAGTTCGCCGCGCGGCGAGGGCTTCAGGTCGACGGCGTGATTGCTGGCGTTGCCGTCGTAGAAGTACAGGCCAGTGACCGCGTAGTTCGAACGCGGGTTTTCCGGCTTTTCGACCAGGTCGATCACCTTGCCGCTCTTGTCGAACTCGGCCACGCCGTAGCGCTCAGGATCGTTGACCCAGTAGCCAAACACTGTGGCGCCCTGATCGCGCGCGTCCGCGCGCCTCAGCATTTCACGCAGGCCATGGCCGTGAAAGATGTTGTCACCCAGCACCAGGCAGCTCGGCTTGCCGGCCACGAAATCACGGCCGATCAGGTAGGCCTGGGCCAGGCCATCGGGGCTTGGCTGCACCGCGTACTGAATGTCCATGCCCCACTGTGAACCGTCACCCAGCAGCTGCTGGAACAGGGCCTGCTCGTGCGGGGTGTTGATGATGAGCACTTCACGGATGCCCGCCAGCATCAGCACGCTGAGCGGGTAGTAGATCATCGGCTTGTCGTATACCGGCAGCAGCTGCTTGCTGACGCCCTTGGTGATCGGATACAGCCGGGTGCCGGAGCCGCCGGCGAGAATGATGCCCTTGCGCTGGGTCATGAGGTCTCCTGGGTTCAGCCCGCGGTGCCGATGCGCTGCAGACGGTAGCTGCCGTCGAGCACGCCGTTGACCCATTCCTGGTTGTCCAGGTACCAGTCGACGGTGAAGGTGATGCCCTGCTCGAAGGTGTAGGCCGGTTCCCAGCCCAGGTCGTTCTTCAGCTTCGACGCATCGATCGCGTAGCGGCGGTCGTGGCCGGGGCGGTCGGCCACGTAGGTGATCTGGCTGCTGCGCGGCTGGCCATCCTCACGCGGGCGGCGCGCATCGAGCAGCGCGCAGATCGCCTGCACCACTTCGATGTTCTGCTTTTCCGAGTTGCCGCCGACGTTGTAGGTCTCGCCGACCTGGCCCTTGGCCAGCACGGTGCGGATCGCTTCGCAGTGGTCGGACACGAACAGCCAGTCGCGCACCTGCTTGCCATCGCCGTAAACAGGCAGCGGCTCGCCAGCCAGCGCCTTGGCGATCACCAGCGGAATCAGCTTCTCGGGGAAGTGGTACGGGCCGTAATTGTTGGAGCAGTTGGTGGTCAGCACCGGCAGCCCGTAGGTGTGGTGGAAGGCGCGGACCAAATGGTCCGAAGCCGCCTTCGACGCCGAGTACGGCGAATTCGGGGCATACGGCGTGGTTTCGCTGAACTTGCCGGTCTCGCCCAGGGTGCCGTACACCTCGTCGGTGGACACGTGCAGGAAGCGGAAGTCCGCACCCTGCTCGGCCGGCAGCGCCTTCCAGTAGTCACGGACCGCTTCCAGCAGGCCCAGGGTACCCACCACGTTGGTCTGGATGAAGGCGCCCGGACCGTCGATGGAGCGATCCACGTGGCTCTCGGCGGCGAAGTTGAGCACCGCGTCCGGCCGGTGCTCGGCCAGCAGGCGGGTGACCAGTTCGCGGTCACCGATGTCGCCTTGGACGAACAGGTGGTTCGGGTTGCCATCAAGGCTGGACAGGGTCTTCAGGTTGCCGGCGTAGGTCAGCACATCAAGGTTGATGACCTTGACGCCGCGCGCGACGGCTTCGAGAACGAAGTTACCGCCAATGAATCCGGCGCCGCCGGTGACAAGCCATGTGGGCACTACCTGTTCTCCTGATCGATCTATCGAAGTTCGGCGATATGAGAACCGTCCGATTCAGCCATACAGAATACATGGAGGGCCCCCGCCAACTGTCTGCCGAGCATGAACAAAGGACCCGGCGCGATGGATTTTGCCGCGCCGCAGCAAAACCATACGCATTCGCATGGTCACCCCAAGCCAGCTAGAATCGGGGTCCCACCCCCGAACCGGTTGCTGTTGCAGGACCGGGCGTTCTCCGCAACTGTGAGCCGGCCAGCGGCCGGCACTACAAGGATCGAGCAGCAGATGAAAATCCTCGTCGCGTACAAGCGCGTGGTGGACTACAACGTCCGCATTCAGGTCAAGCCGGACGGTTCCGGCGTGGTCACCGACGGCGTCAAGCTGTCCCCCAACCCCTTCGATGAAATCGCCTTGGAAGAAGCCCTGCGCCTGCGCGACAAGGGCATCGCCAGCGAAGTCGTGGTTGCCACCATCGCGCCGGCCGACGCCCAGGCGCACCTGCGCAACGGCCTGGCCATGGGCGCCAACCGTGCCATCCACGTCGTCACCGACCAGGCCATCCAGCCGCTGACCGCCTCGCGCACCCTGCTCAAGCTGATCGAGAAGGAACAGCCGGACCTGGTGATCCTCGGCAAGCAGGCCATCGACGACGACGCCAACCAGACCGGCCAGATGCTGGCCACGCTGTGGGGCCGCCCGCAGGCGACCTTCGCCAGCAAGCTCGAGATCGCCGACGGCAAGGCCACGGTCACCCGTGAAGTCGATGCTGGCCTGGAAACACTGGAAGTCGATCTGCCGGCCGTGGTCACCACCGACCTGCGCCTGAACGAGCCGCGCTTCATCAAGCTGCCGGACATCATGAAGGCCAAGGCCAAGCCGCTGGAGACCCTGCAGCTGGCCGACCTCGGCGTTGAAGCCGCCGACACCTTCAAGACCACCCAGTACGCAGCGCCGTCCAAGCGCAGCAAGGGTGTGATGGTCAAGGACGCAGCCGAACTGGTTGCCGCACTCAAGCAGAAGGGGTTGCTGTAATGAGCAGGATTCTCGTCATCGCCGAGCACCACGACGGTAAGCTCAACGCCGCTACCGCCAAGACCGTCAGCGCTGCTGCCGCCATCAGCGGTGCCAGCATCGACGTGCTGGTGCTGGCCGCCGACCCGGCCGCCGTTGCCGCCGAGGCCGCGAAGATCGCTGGCGTCGCCAAGGTCCTGACCGTGGCCAGCGCTGCCAATGCGCAGGCCATCGCCCAGGTGCTGGCGCCGCAGATCGCGCAGCTGGCCAAGGGTTACACCCACGTGTTCGGCCCGTCGACCACCTTCGGCAAGGACCTGATGCCGTGTGTGGCCGCCCTGCTCGGCGTCAACCAGGTCTCCGACCTGATGAGCGTTGAAGGTAGCCACACCTTCAAGCGTCCGATCTACGCCGGCAACGCGATCATCACCGTGGAAGCCCCGGCCGATCAGATCGTGGTCGCCACCGTGCGTGCAGCCTCGTGGCCGGAAGCCGCCCAAGGCGGCAGCGCCGCGATTGAAGCCGCCAGTGTCGATGCCGCGCTGCCGGGCCACACCCGCTTCGTCGGCCTAGCCGCCGGTGCCAGCGACCGCCCGGACCTGCAGAGCGCCAAGCGTGTGGTCTCCGGTGGTCGTGGTGTCGGTTCGGAAGAGAACTTCAAGGTCATCTTCCAGCTGGCCGACAAGCTCGGTGCCGCCGTCGGTGCTTCGCGTGCGGCGGTCGATGCCGGCTACGTGCCCAGCGACCTGCAGGTCGGCCAGACCGGCAAGATCATCGCGCCGGAACTGTACGTGGCCGTTGGCATCAGTGGTGCAATCCAGCACCTGACCGGCATCAAGGATGCCGGCACGATCGTGGCGATCAACAAGGACGGCGACGCGCCGATCTTCGAGATTGCCGATATCGGCCTGGTGGGGGATCTGTTTGCGATCCTGCCAGAGCTGGAAAAAGCGCTCTGATCTGCTGAAAGTGAAGGTCGGCCCCGACAGGGCCGGCCTCTTTCATGCAGTGCTCAACGATCGATGTAGCGACCGGCGTCTGCCGTTTCCGCACCACCCAGCAGGCGCAGCATCAACATCACGCCAAATGCGATGTAGGCTGCCGCCTCCAACGTCGCCAGCAGGGACGGATAGTTCACACCCAATGCCACGATGTGATGGACCCTTTCCGGGCTGAAAAGCACTTTGCCGAAGATGCCCGCCATGTCCCCGACCTCGCCGGTTCCCCAACCCACCAACAGGAGGATCGACGCCAGCCAGACACCCGCGGCACGCCAACGGTCCTCAGCTTCGGCCACCAGCAGCATCAGGGCCGGGAACATCAGCATGGCCATGCCGAAGGTGTGCGCATAGGCCGCCTGGAACCAGGCAGTTAATGCTGCGGTCACCAGCGCGACAACCTGCCAGGCCCCCATGCCATCGGCAACGTGCTTCACCCGGTAAGCCAGGACCAGGAACGCAATGGTCAGGAAGGCCAACGGTCGGTTGATCACCACTGCATCGCCAAACAACGGGAACCAGGTGGCCCAGCCGATCCGCTGCGACTGCGGGTTCACCCCCAGTGACAGGGCATAGGCCGGCACCCGACCGTAGCTCCAGTAGATGGCCAGGCTGGCCACTGTCACCGCGGCCGCGATCAGCAGGATGCGCCCCTTGAGTGCCTGCCTACGGGCAGCGAACAGGGCGATGGCCAATGCAGGGAGGACCAGCATGTGCTGAGGCTTGGCGAACACCAGGCCCAGCACCACCAGGCCCAGTCCGGCGGCCAGTGTTCCCGGAGCGAGAACCCGGCGCGCGCCCGCCACCAGCAGGGCCACCGCAATCACATCGACCTGGCCCAGGACCAGCGAATAGTAGAGGCCGAAGGGATTGAACAGCAGTACGAAGAACAGCAGGCGCGGATTGCCGCGCCAGCGCTCCTTGAACAGCAACTGCAATTCCAGGCACAGCCAGATATAGGCAGCCACGATCGACAGGCTGACCAGTGCATAGGGACGCAGATTCATCCCGATCGACTGCAGGTCGCCCTGAATGCAAGCGAGGGCCTGCATCCAGATCAGGCTCACCGGGTTGTACGGGTAGATCGTCAGCGCCCCACTGGTACCGACCAGCACGTCATGGACGTAGAAGTTCAGTCCGAACTGCAGCCCGGTGACGACCTGCCCGAAGGGGCCCATGTCGATGATGCCTACCTTGAGCAGGGAGAACAGCAACAGGCCTGCCGCCACCAGCAGATCCACCGGCCGCAACCATGGACAGGCGGTGCGCAGCCGACCCAGCCAGCGCCCTGCAACCTGGCGGCGCCACATCAGGATCGTCAAGACAAGGACAACTCCAAGGCCCAGCCAGCGAACCGCCGCCGAGTGCAGCGGACCGCCACCGGCATGAAATACTTTCACCTGCTTGTCGGCATGACTGGACAGAGGCTGTCCGTCCCGGGTCAGGACGTCGCCTTCCCAGCGCAGACCACGCCCCTCCAGTGCTTCTACCGGGATGTGCCGTGCACGCTGATCGAACACCTTTTTTTCAGCGTCGTCCACCAGGACGTAGTAGCTCTCCCCCCAGGTGTTGTACTGGAAGGCCAGCACGGCACGGCCGGCCACCAGGCACAGGTACCCCAGCAACAGGGTCAGCAGTATCCGGGCGACAACCGGCATGGTTCAGCTCCCAAGGATTTCGTGCGCCACTTTGCGACCTTCGCGGATCGCATAGTTGGTACCACGGTCTTCCGGATAGATCTGCGCCATCGAGCACAGGTAGAAGCCCTGTTCCGGCCCACGCACTTCGGGAATCAGGCGGCTGTAGAACTTTTCGACAACCGGTTGCGACCAGCGTGCACGCCACAGGTGGTGCTTGGTGATCCATTCGCGGCGCAGTGCCGGGAACATCTTCTGCAGATAAGGCAGCGCGAAGTCGAGGAACTGATCGCGGTCCATCGAATAGAGCGCATCCGTATGCGGCAGATACTTGGACAGATACACGATATGGCTGCCGCCGTAGGTCTCGGCCCGCTCGAAGTTGGTGTGCTCGATGACGCCGACGAACGGGAAGCTGGGATCGTTGACGTTCAACCAATAGGTATCAGACAGCTTGCGGTCCATCTCCAGCACCAGGCAGACATTGCCGATGTACTGGATGCGCTGCAAAGACTGCACATACTCCGGCGACGCCCAGCCGGAGACCATGTCGGCCACCAGCGGCAGCGCGGTGGTGGCCAGCACCTTGTCGGCATCGATCGGGCCGGCACTCGTCTGCAACTGCCAGCCATCGCCATTGGGGGCGAAGCTGTCGACCCGGGTACCGGTGATCACCTTGCCCCCCAGCGCCACGATGCGGGCCGCCAACGCCTCGGCCAGGCTGGCAAAGCCACCGCGGAAATAGGCAAGACGCTCTTCACCGCCCTTGCCACGGCTGCCGCCACGCAACTTCAGCTTGTTCCAGAACCACACGGCGGAAATCGTCTCGGCGTAAGGGCCGAACTTGCCCTTCAGCAGCGGCTCCCACACCACCTCATAGACCTTCTCGCCGCCCAGGCTCTTCAACCATTGGGCCGCAGTCAGGCCTTCCAGCTCCATCCAGTGCTTGACCCTGCGCGCGCGCAGGGCGAGCAGGCCCAGGCGGATGCGATCGACGAACGAAAGCGGTGTGAAGTTGAGCAGGTCCCATGGAGTGGACAGGCGGAAGAAGTTGTTGGCGTAGTACATGCCAGTGTTCGTCGGATTCACTTCAACCCGGTCATTGAGACCCAGCTCGTCGATGAGCTGCATGACCTCCAGGTCGTTGGTGAACCAGTGGTGATAGAAGCAATCCAGCTTCTCCCCACCGACGTCGAATGCTGCTGCCAGGCCGGCAACATCGGCTTCGGCCTCCAGCAACGTCACCTGCACGCCATTGCGTGCCAGTTCATAAGCAGCGGTAAGACCGGTGAATCCGCCACCGATGATGGCAACGCTCTTGTTCTTCATTTCCTATCCTCGGAAGACGGCTTGCCCCGCATCGAACGGGTCATCAGGAACAGACCGCCAATCACTGTCGGCGGCAGCCACAACATGAAATGGACCAGCAGCGCATAGACCGTCGATTCGGCAACACCATTGCCCATCGCCTTCATCGCCCTGACCACGAAGTAATCGAAAGTCCCCACATAACCTGGCGTGCCGGGGAGCAGCGTGGCCAGCGTTCCCAGCGGCAAAGCCAGCCAGGCTGCGGCGGCAACAGCGAGGCTGGCCAGCGCCTTGGCGCACAGGTAGAACACCAGCCCCTCGCCGGTCCATGCCAGCACCGACCACAGCATCAGGCCGGCCATGGTGCCCTTGCCGGAAAGATGGCCAAGGGTATCGACCCCCTTCAACAGTTCACCCTGCACGCGGGCTCCGATGCGGGGCGAAATGCGCGAGAGCAGGCGACCGCCCCAGGCCAGCAACGGCGAGAACGCGCCCGGGAACAACAGCGCCAGGGCAATTACCAGCCCTGCCGCCGCCAGCGTCCAGATCCCGACGCCGCCGGCCAGCGAATCACTGGCGCCACTGACCCACAAGGCAATGCCGAGCAGCAGCACGACCATCAGCAGGTCCAGCAGGCGCTCGACGAACAGGGTCGCCACCACCACGCCGGAGGTAACGCCCAGACGGTCATTGAATGCAAAGGCACGGAGGATGTCGCCAGCGCGCATCGGCAGTACATTGTTCATGGCGAAACTGCCCATGAACGGTCCCGCGCAGTCGCGCCAACGCAGGTCGGCGTTGTCGCGCGCCAACATCCGGCGCCAGCGTTCGATACGTGCAGAGTAGCCCAGCAGGAAGCAAAACAGGGCCAGACCCAGCCAGCCCCAGCCGACGTTGGCAAAGGCATTCTTCATCTGCTCGACGCTGACCTGGCGCAGCACCAGCCAGCCGAACAAGCCCGCCACCCCCACCCCGACCAGCAGTCGCAGGACCTTTCGGGCCCCCCTCATTCACCAGACTCCGTCCGACTGACGGCAGCGGTGCCATCCCTCGTTTCCTGCACGATGTACAACGGGCGACGCTTGACCTCACGGTAGATGCGGCCGATGTACTCGCCCAGGATGCCGACGCAGATCAGCTGCACGCCCCCCAGGAACAGCACCGCGATCATCAGTGCGGTCCAGCCCGGCACCCATACCTGGGTGAACAGGCGCATGGCCAGCGAATAGACGATGACGAGCATCGCGAGCAACGAACTCAGCACACCCAGCGTCACCGAAATCTGCAGTGGCTTGGCCGAAAAAGACAGGATTCCGTCGGTCGCGAAGCGCACCATCTTCCGCAACGGATACTTGCTTTCGCCCGCAAAACGCTTGTCACGGCGATAGGGCAAGGCAATCTGGTTGAAACCCACCCAGCTGACCATGCCGCGAACGAAGCGATCCTGCTCCGGCATCGACTTCAGCACCTCGACAACATCGCGGCTCATCAGGCGGAAGTCCCCTGTATCCAACGGGATCGGCACATCGGACAGGTGGTTGAGCACGCGGTAGAAGGCGCGAGCAGTGGCCAGCTTGAACCGCGATTCACCTGGACGGTCCGTGCGGGTTCCATAGACCACGTCGAACCCCTCTTCCCAGCGATCGACCATTTCCGCGATCACTTCCGGCGGATCCTGCAGGTCGGCGTCGATCAGGACCACGGCATCGCCGCGCGCTGCGTCGATGCCGGCGGTTACCGCCAGCTGATGGCCAAAATTGCGTGCGAAGCCCAGCATGCGGACACGACGATCACTGGCGGCATAGTGCCTCAGCAGTTGACGGGTACGATCCCGGCTGCCATCGTCAACGAATACCAGTTCAACCTTCAAACCGCGGGCCTCAAGGGTCTCTGCGGTCTCGGAGAGGCGGCGCAGTGTCTCGGCCAGCACCTCTTCCTCGTTGTAGCAGGGTACGACGATAGACACCAATCTGCCGTCCGGATTGTCAATGCTCATTGCGGGTCCCAGGTCCACATCCTTCGGATGAACGGCGCACAGCCCATTCAGGCCGCGTCATTTTCAGCCGGACATGATATCCGAGCCTCGCCACCTTTGCGCTACCGCGGTCCCAGGCGACGCTGATACCATCTCTATCCCCTCTTGCGTAACCCGCACCCTTTCGCTACAGGCCATTCACGACAGTCCATGACCCAAGAGCATTGCACCGATATCGACCCGAAGGGGGTCATGAGTGAAATTGAACGCATTCAGCCTTCGGTGGTCTGCTTCGACTACTTCGATACCCTGGTATCGCGGGGCGTCCATCCGGAGGACGTAAAGCGGCTGTGGGCCGAGGGGATTGCCCGCACCTTCCCAGAGGGTCCTGACGGCCCCGAGCTGTATCGCCAGCGCAACGCGCGCGAGGCCGCTCATTGCGCCATCGACCGTGGTCCCGGCCTGGACAGCGAATTCCGCGCCAGCGAGGTCTATATCGAACTCTGGGACGCCAACCCGGGGCTGCAGTCGATGCCTCGCACCGCATTCACCACACTCGCGCTGGACCTGGAAGTCTCGCTGGAATTGTCTACTCAGCAGCTGGACGAACAGGTGGTTGGCCTGGTCCGGGAGCTAGCGGCAAAGGGCATTGAATGCTGGCTGGTCAGCGATTTCTATCTTGAAACCGATGTTTTCCAGCGGTTCCTTGCCCATCATGGGCTGGATACGGCCTTCAAACGCATGTTCGTATCATGCGATTCGTTCACGACCAAGCGCGGCAATGGAATGTATGCCCGCCTGCTTGCGGAAACGGGCATCGCGCCAGGCCGGGTGCTGATGATCGGCGACAACGAGCACGCTGATTTCAACAACGCCAGGGCCGCTGGACTCCACGCCATCCACCTGGATCGCAGTCGACGTCACGCCCATTACCAGGTGCTGGCTGAACGTGCCGCCGACCTTGCCCGTACCCGTGCCGACGTCAATCGCCTGCTCAGTGCAGGACCCGGCGTGTTCCGCGAGCTTGCGCTCACGCTCCATCTTTTCATCGACCGTCTACATGCGCGCCTGGTCCGCGAGGGTGCCCGCGATGTGTTTTTCCTGGCCCGTGAGGGCCAGTTCCTGAAGCGCCTGTTCGACCACTACCAGAGCACGCGGCAGCTCCAGGGCGCAGTCCGCATTCGCAGCCATTATCTCGAGGTCTCGCGCCGCGCCACCCTGCTGCCGTCACTGCAGCCACTGGCCCAGGAAACCTTCGAGACGCTGTTCCGCCAGTATCGGCGCATCTCGCTCAACGACTTCCTGTCCAGCCTTGGCCTGCAGTCGATGTCTGCTGAACTGGCCGAGCGCCTTGGCGTTGGGGCCGACGCCATCCAGGATGACCTCCCGTCCAGCGAAGTCTTCGCCCGCCTGCGTGCCGATGCGCTGTTCCAGCAGACCTATGAACAGGAACGCCTGGCACGCCGCTCGGCGTTCCTCGCCTACCTGAACGCCTTCGGGGCCGACCCCACAGCCCAGACCCTGCATCTGGTCGATGTGGGCTGGAAGGGCACCATCCAGGACAACATTTCGGCCATCGTCATCGGTGCGGACAACGGCCTGACAGCCGTACAAGGCCATTACATCGGCCTGGTGGCCAGCGGTTCGGCTTCGGCCCGGAACCGGAAGGATGGCCTGCTGTTCTCCTGCGTTGGCAACACCAGCCGCAACTTCGCAGTTTTCAACGAAAACCGAGCACTGTTCGAAGTCGTGCTCGCGGCCGACCATGGCTCGGCATTGTGCTACAGCTTCGATGCCAACGGCCTGCCCGTGGTGAGCCACCAGGAGTTCAGCGAGGAGTCGCTGTTCCGCAGCAAGGTCGCACCGCTGCAAGCCCAGTTGTGGGACCTGTTCGTTGAACTGGATCGCGTCTTCCGCCACCACAACATCCCTGCCCGTGAGCTGGAACGCCTGGCCACGCGCGCGCATGCACGCATGCTGCTGCAGCCAGACCAGGCCGCAATCGAGTGGTTCGAGAACGTTTACCACGTCGAGAACTTCGGCGTGTTCAACCATTCCACCTTCGATGTCGGCGCACATCAACCATCGTTCATCGACAAGCTTCGTTTCTACCTGTCATTGCGCCGCAATGGCGTGGACAACCTCGGCTTCTGGCCCCTGTTGACCTGCCTGCAGCGCGGCGGCCGCTGGGTTGCCTCGCGCTACGCCTCAGGTCGACTGCGCGGCATTGAAGATTGATCACCGGGAAGCCTGAATGAAAATTGCGTTCTTTGTCGGCTCTGCCGACATCAGCGGTGGTACCTACGTGGTGTTCCAGCATGCACTGCATGCGATCCAGGAAGGGCATGACGTCACCCTGGTACTGCAGTACCCCTATGTCGCGAGCCAACGCAAGTGGCACCCCGCACTTGATGTCCTGCGGATCGTGCAGATCTGGGACCTCGGCGAGGAGCACTTCGATCTGGCGGTCGCCACCTGGTGGCGTACCGCTACCGAGCTGCACAAGATCAATGCCGACCAGTACGCCTACTTCGTGCAATCCATCGAATCGCGCTTCTACCCGGACGCGGAACGGCCGCTGCAGTCGCTGGTCGACAGCACCTACGATCTGGGGCTCCCGGTCGTCACCGAGGCGACCTGGATCCAGGAGCACCTGCGGGAACGCCATGGAAACGATGCCCGCTTGGTACGCAATGGCATCCGCAAGGATCTCTATCGCCTGGACGGCCCGGCCCACGCACCGCGTAACCGCGATCTGCGCGTGCTGGTCGAAGGACCGTTCGGTGTGTTCTTCAAGAACGTCGGCCGCAGCCTGAAACTGGCCCGCAACAGCCGCGCCGACCAGACCTGGCTGCTGACTTCCAGTCAGCTGCGCTGGTACCCGGGAGTTGACCGCCTGTTCTCGAGGGTTCCGATCGACCAGGTTCCCGCTATCTATCGCTCATGCGATGTGATCGTCAAGCTGAGCTATGTCGAAGGCATGTTCGGACCGCCGCTGGAGATGTTCCACTGCGGCGGCACCGCGATCGTCTACAACGTCACCGGCCATGACGAGTACATCCGTAATGGCGAGAACGCCCTGGTCCTGCAGCGTGACGACGAAGCCGGCGTGGTCAATGCCCTGAATCTGCTGAAGGACTCTCCGGATGAACTGCAGCGGCTGAAGCACAACGCGATTGCCACGGCCGAGGCCTGGCCCGATTGGGATACCTCCTCGACCCAGTTCGAGGCAGTGCTTCGCCAGATGCACGCGTTGCCAGCGGTCGACCGCACCGAACTGCGCGAGCGCAACGAGCATTTCTGGGCACGCTATGTTGCCGATGAAAACGAGCGTCTCAAGCACATCCCGCAGCATGTCAGCCTGCGCAAGCGCGTCGGCGCGCGCCTGTACCGCATCCGCGCCATCCACGACTTCCGTCAATGGTGCCGCTACATCGGCGAGGGCTGGTTCTGAACCAGCCCGTTTCCCAGGACGCTGCTCAGGCGTCCTGGTAGCCTCTCGGATACTGCGTCTGCCAGCGCCAGCTGTCTTCGCACATTCGCTGCAAGTCGAACTGCGCCTTCCAGCCCAGCAACTGCTCAGCCAGGCCCGTGTCAGCAAAGCATTCGGCCACGTCACCTTCCCTACGTGGCGCAAAGTCCACCGCGATGTTCCGACCCGAAGCCCGCTCGAATGCCTGCACCACCTCAAGCACGCTGTAACCGCGCCCCGTTCCCAGGTTCACGGTAAAGCCACGCGGGTATTTCTGCAGGGCATCGATGGCGCGTACATGGGCCTCGGCCAGGTCGACCACGTGCACGTAGTCGCGCACTCCCGTGCCATCACTGGTGGGATAGTCATTGCCGAACACGCTCAATGCCGCACGGCGGCCAATCGCAACCTGCGAGATGTAGGGCATCAGATTGTTCGGCAGGCCATTGGGATCCTCGCCGATCAATCCACTTTCATGGGCACCAACCGGGTTGAAGTAGCGCAGCAGCGCTGCCCCGAACTCCGGCATGGAGGCAGTCAGATCGCCGATCATCTGTTCCATCACCAGCTTGGTACGGCCATAGGGATTGACCGCACCAAGACCGGCCGACTCGGTGATCGGCGAGGTGTTGCCATCGCCATAGACCGTGGCCGATGAGCTGAACACGAGTTTGCCGACACCAGCGTCCTTCATGGCCCGCAGCAGGCACAAGGTGCCGGTGATGTTGTTATCGAAGTAGTCAAGTGGAGCAGCGACCGACTGGGCCACCGACTTGAGTGCGGCGAAATGGATCACCGCCTCGGCACCACTGCTGCGCAGCAGCTCGGCGAACGCCGGCTCACGGATGTCCATCTGATGGAACTCGGGAGTGAAGCCGATGATCCTGGCCAGCTGGTCGAGCACGCGTGCCGACGAGTTGCAGAGATTGTCCACCAGGCAGACATCGTAACCCTGCTCGACCAGCTTCACGCACGTGTGCGAGCCGATGTAGCCGGTGCCACCAGTTACCAGGATCTTCATCCTTGTTCTTCCTTATTTCTTCGTACTTGCCGTTGGGAAGGACTACGTGCCGAGCTTCTGCTTGAGGCTCGCAATGATCTGGTCACGCGCCGCGATTTCAGCATCCATATGGGTCATCACCTTCCAGCGCGCTTCCAGGAGGTCGGCCTGCCCCTGCAGAGCCTCATCACGCGCATCGATCAAGGCAGTCATCGAACGGATCGATTCATCGCGGCCATCGATCAGGTGCCCCTGGGATTGAATCACCTCGTCGCGTTCGGACACCATCCGTTCGAGCGACGTGATGATCTCATCCCGTTCGGACACCATCTGGTCCAGCGACTGCAGAACCTGCCAACGCTCGTCCAGCAGGCGCGCCTGGGATGCAATCGAGTCGGTACGCTCGCGGATCATCCACTTCCAGCATTGCCGGCTCTGCTCGAGCAGGCGCTCCTGGGGCAGCTGTCGCGCGGGAGCCGACCAGCGCAGCGCCTTGATGCTGCGCGTCGCCGAGTCCAGAAGCTCCACCCCCACGATCGATGCGAACTGCTGCGGCTGCTCCGGGTCCCCCAGGTAAGCCTCATGCCCGCACGCAAGCATCTCGAAGGCAACCGTGCTGGCCATGCGCCAACGCGCACGGGCCTGTTCCAGCTGACCGCCAGCGGCCAGCAGCTGCCCGGCCTCGTAGGCGGCATCGACGATCTTGGTACCGATGGTCGGGCTGAACGAGCGCCAGTCAACGGCAACAACCGCATCAAGCGCTTCCAGCGCTCCATCCAGATCACCGATACGACGCAACAGGGAGGCGCACAGATAGCGCAGCGAGATCGACCAGCGCACCGCGTGTGGAGACGGGATGACGCGGTCCAAGTGCTCCACCATCCGCCTGACCACGACAGTGACCTCCTCGGCCACAAGCTCCTCACGTTCGAGCATCTGGTAGCCGAGTACGGCCAATGCGGCCGCCGCGTCCGGAGCACCCTCGTTCGCAGGTTGCGCCAGCACGCGCCGGGCGATGTCGGCGAGTACCTGCGGATTGCGTGCGCGGAACGGGAACTCCACCAGCGCACGAAGCAGCCAGGGATTACGGTAGTCGCGGGCGAACTCCAGAACTTCGGCCGGTCTATCACTGGCTCCGTAGACGGATTCACGGTAGACGAATCCCGAAGCCAGCGGATCCCGCATCACGACCAGTAGCAACTCGGCGTCCTTCGGCACCGTGTCCGTGCACTCCAGCCCGCAGGGGGCAAATGCACGCACCGCACCGCCCCTGCCCCGGGGAATGCCACCGAGCAGGCTGAAGGCCTGTTCAAGGTACCAACCGGACGGGAGTACATCCTGCAGTTTGGGCCATGATTCCGAGGCGTCGCCACCGTCTGCCACCAGTGACAGCAGCACGCGACCTCCAGGCGAAACCCCGCCCTGCAGCGAATCCAGCACATCCACCAGCGTCCCGCGCGACTTCGGGTCACCGACCGCGACGACGAAATCGACTTCAGGCGCTGCGCCGGACAGCGTCGGGCGAAGGCGGGGATCCATTGCGACATAGGCCGCCTCAAAGGCCAAACGTGCCGCGGGATCGATCACGCAGTAGAGCGTGTCCGCTTCGGAGCGGCGCGACAGCAGATAGCTGCCTGCACCGGCCGCCGCCTCCAGATCCAGCACCCGGTCACCCGGGCGTACATAACCCGCCGCCCAGTGGTACTTGTAGAGTTCGGCGTCGGCCACGATACCCGTGCTGCAGCAGGAGTCGCACACTGCATCGCCCGCCACCACGGGCTTCGCCTCCAGTGCCAGCAGAATCACACCGTCGTCGAAGTTCAACGACTCGAAGTTGATCAGGTCGAAGTAGCCGGGGTGCTTGCGGAAGCCCGCGTCGAAGCACTTCTGCTCCCACCAGCTGCGGCCCTCGATGACCTGCCTGCCATCCCCCTCCTCCACGACCGCCGACACCTGCACGCGTACCAGCAACTGCCCCTGGCAGATCCGTCGCAGCTCGGCGAGCACGCGCGGCACATCCACTTCATCCAGGTACTCGAAGAGGCCGTTGGCCACGACACAATCGAAATGGCCATCGGGATAAGGCAGGGCCGTCGCAGCAGCGCAGGCGAAACGACCCGGCGCACGCTGCTGCGCCGCGCTGATCGCGACCTGCGATATATCGACACCACGGGCGTCCACGCCTTGCTTGAGCAGCTCTGCGACCAGCCCGCCACGGCCACAGCCGACGTCCAGCACCCTGCCAGCACCGGCAGTAGCCAAGATTGTCTGCGCGAACGCAGCAATCGCCGGAGTGTCGTCCTCTGCACCGGCACTCCAACACCGGTCCCAACGCAGCTGGTAGACCGCTACGCTCTCGTTCTCACCCATATCCACACACCCATCGCTAACGGTCCCAATCGGCCTGCATCCTCAGGTCGATGACACCGCCAAAGAAATGCTCATCCCTGCGCATCAGCACCTGGAAGAACGCGGCTTCATCCATCCAGTGCAGTATGCGCTGGCTGGTGTAGTCCGGCCGCTCTTCAAAGGACACTGCGGCCTGAATTTCGTACAGATTGACACCGAGATCACAATCGCAGGTGAACGTGACACTGAAGCGCTCACCCGGGGCAAACTGGCGATTCCAGAAGACCTCGCCTTCTGCCAGGCCTGCCAGGCGCTTCATGTCCTGATTCAGGGTGCCCCATGAATAAATCTTGAAACCTTCCTTGTTTCGAATGCGAATTCCGACATTCAAATTGCTGATTGCGACACGACTCTCGCATTCGACGCGAATGGTGATCCGCTGCGAGGGGTAGTACACGGATACGTTGTCACCCGCCTCGTCCAGCGTCTCCACCTTCACAACAAAGGCCTGCTGGTCGCCGAATGACATGTTGCCCGAGCGCGCCCCCTGGACCGCCTCGTCCTCTCCGACCGACGGCAACGAAGCCGCGTCGGCCTGCGTGTCAGGCGGGAGTGCAGGAAGCGATGCTTCCGATTCCTGCTTGTGCTGGGCTGTCGAGGCCGCGATCTTCTCAGTCAATGACGAGAAGTAGCGCGACTCTTCCTCGTGCAGCAGCCGCCGGTAGCTCACGATCACTTCCGAAGACGTGCCCCAGCCGATCTGCCGGCCATCGCGCAGCAGCAATGCCCGATTGGTCAGCGTGCGCACCGATTCCTGGTCGTGGGAAACGAACAGCAGCGATACGCCTTCGCTGACCAGGCGCTCGATCTGTTGGAAGCAGCGCTTCTGGAACAGCGCGTCACCCACGGCCAAGGCCTCGTCAACGATCAGGATGTCGGGCCTCAACTGCACCTGCACGGCGAACGCCAGGCGTACGAGCATGCCGCTGGAATAGGTCTTGACGGGTTGTTCCAAGTGGTCGCCGATATCGGCGAACCCAGCAATAGCGTCAAACTTTTCGTCGATCTCGGCCGGCGTCAGGCCCAGCAGCGCGCCGTTGAGATAAACGTTCTCGCGCCCTGAGTACTCATGATTGAAACCCGATCCGAGCTCCAGCAGCGCAGCAATGCGCCCGCTGGTACGGACCTCGCCGGCGGTAGGCGACAAGGTGCCCGTGATGATCTGCAACAGCGTGCTCTTGCCGCTGCCGTTGCGTCCGACAATACCGACCGCCTCACCGCGCTTGACCTCGAAATCGATGTCGCGGAGTGCCCAGAACTCACGGAACTGATCGTGGCAAAGGCCCGGCGAAACACGGTTCAGCGCCGGCACGAAGAACTGTTTCAGGCGCTGCCGCGGGGTGTCATACATCTCATAGCGCTTGCTGACGCCACGTACACTGATTGCTATTTCATCAGAGGACATCGGCAAACCCCTTCCTGGTCTTCTGGAACCACCAGAAGCCGAATATGGCAACAACACCGGCGATTACCGTACCCACCAGCAGCTGGCGGAAGTCAGGATAGGTTCCGAACACGATCACCTTGCGCGCATTCTCGATGATGAAGGTCAGTGGATTGAGCATCAGCCAGCCGCGGTACTTCTCAGGAAGCGCGGTGATGGGATAGAACACCGGCGACAGGAACAGCAGGATCGTCATCACCGTACCAGTCATCTGCCCCACATCCCGGACGAATACGCCCAGCGATGCAAGGATCCACGACAGGCCCATGGCCGCAAGGATCAGGGGCAACATTACCAACGGCAGGAACACGACGGTCCAGTGCATCTCCTGCATGAAGGCCAGCTGCGCGGCAAACAACGCCAGGAGACTGATTGCTGCATGGAACAGCGCCGAGCCCAGCGAGATCAGCGTAAGAATCTCCAATGGAAACACGACGCGCTTGACGTAGTTCACATTGCCCACGATCAGACCGGGGGCACGGTTGATGCATTCGGCCAGGAAGGTATGCATTATCAGGCCGGAGAACAGGATGATCGCGAATGCAGCCTTGCCACCTGGGGCATCAGTGCCCCAGCGCGCGTTGAAGATCACCGAGAAGAAGAACGTATAGATGACCAACATCAGCAGTGGATTGAAGAACGACCACGCCAGACCGAGCAACGACCCCTTGTAGCGCCCGGTCACTTCACGCCGGGTCATCTGCACGATCAGGCTGCGATGGATCCAGATGCTCCGCGCCAGCTTCCTGGGCGCATTGAACAGATTGGTACGCTCTGAAATCGAGTTCGGCGTATGGACGACAACGTCATTCATGGATGTAAGTACTCCCGAGCTAGCCGCTGTCTCACGAGCCCAGCGCTCGTTCCAGATCCACCTGCAGATCCCCCAGATCCTCAACACCCACGCTCAGCCGTACCAGCGCATCGCTGATCCCCAGCTGCTCACGACGCGCCACCGGGATCGACGCATGCGTCATCACCGCCGGGTGGTTGACCAGGCTTTCCACGCCGCCCAGCGACTCGGCCAGAGTGAACAGTTCGGTCTTCTCGCAGAAGCGCTTGGCCGCGTCGAAACCGCCCTTGAGCACGATCGAGACGATGCCGCCGTACCCGGCCATCTGCTTGCCGGCCAGTTCGTGCTGCGGGTGCGAGGCCAGGCCCGGGTAGATCACCTTCTCCACCGCCGGGTGCTTTTCCAGCCACTGGGCCAGGGCCAGCGCATTGGCACAGTGCGCCTTCATGCGCAGCGGCAGGGTCTTCAGGCCACGCAGGGCCAGGAAGCTGTCGAACGGGCCCTGCACGCCACCCACCGAGTTCTGCAGGAAGGCCATCTGATCGGCCAGTTCGGCGTTGTCACCGACCACGACCATGCCGCCGACCATGTCCGAGTGGCCATTGAGGTACTTGGTGGCCGAATGCAGGACCAGGTCCGCGCCCAGCTCCAGCGGACGCTGCAGCATCGGCGAAGCGAAGGTGTTGTCGACCACTACGATCAGGCCATGGCGCTTGGCGATGGCGGCGACCGCAGCGATGTCGACGATCTTCAGCATCGGGTTGGTCGGGGTCTCGATCCACACCATCTTCGTCTTCGCCGTGATGGACGCTTCAAACGCGGCCAGGTCGGTCAGATCGACAAAGCTGAAATCCAGCCCGGCGGTACGGCGACGCACACGCTCGAACAGGCGGAAGCTGCCACCGTAGATGTCATCCATCGCCACCACGTGGCTGCCGGCGTCCAGCAGCTCGATCACGGTCGAGCTGGCGGCCATGCCCGAAGCGAAGGCGAAGCCACGGGTACCGCCTTCCAGCGAGGCCACACAGCGCTCGTAGGCGAAGCGCGTCGGGTTGTGGGTACGCGAATACTCGAAGCCCTGGTGCTCGCCCGGGCTGGACTGCGCATAGGTCGAGGTAGCGTAGATCGGCGGCATCACCGCACCGGTACTGGGGTCCGGCGACTGGCCACCGTGGATGGCCAGGGTAGCCAGGGCCAGGGCACGATCCTGGGAAGTAGCGTTGGACATGTTCTTTCCTGAGGGGCGCCGACGCACGGCGCCATCGAAGGTGCGGAAGTCTATCAGCGCGGCCTTAACGACCTTTGACGCGGATAAACCAGGATTCAGCGGCGAACATCCGCGATCAGCGGCTTATTGAACGCGCCGACGCAGGTAGTTCAGCAGGTCGATACGGGTGATCAGGCCCAGGAAGGCATTGCCGTCCATCACGATCGCCACCTGGCCGCGGTCGAACACCGGCAACAGCGCTTCGATCGGCGACTTCACGTCCAGCCGGTCCAGCTTGCTGACCATTGCGGTCGCCACCGGGTCGCGGAAACGGGCTTCATCGCCATAGACATGCAGCAGCACGTCGCTTTCATCGACGATACCGACCAGCTGATCGCCGTCCAGCACCGGCAGCTGCGACACGTCATACAGCTTCATGCGCTGGTAGGCCGTGGTCAGCAGGTCGTTCGGGCCGATCACCACGGTGTCGCGCTGGCCATACGGGCGCAGAATCAGGTCGCGCAGGTCGCCGTGCTGCGGGCGCTGCAGGAAGCCGTTGTCCAGCATCCAGTAGTCGTTGTACATCTTCGACAGGTACTTGTTGCCGGTGTCCGGCACCAGCACCAGCACCTTCTTCGGCGTGGTCTGCTCCTTGCAGTACTTCAGCGCCGCCGCCAGCAGGGTGCCGGTCGACGAGCCACCCAGGATGCCTTCCTTGCCCAGCAGCTCGCGTGCGGTGTGGAAGCTCTCGGCGTCGCTGATGGCATAAGCCTTCTTGACGCGACTGAAATCGGAGATCGACGGCAGGAAGTCCTCGCCGATGCCTTCCACCAGCCAGCTGCCCGACTTGTCGTTCAGATTGCCGTCGTTGATGTACTCGGCCAGGATCGAACCAACCGGATCGGCCAGCACCAGCTCGGTCTTCGGCGACAGCTTGGCGAAGGCGCGCGACAGGCCGGTCATGGTGCCGGAACTGCCGCAGCCGAACACGATGGCATCGAGGTCGCCGCCCATCTGCTCCAGGATTTCCGGGCCAGTACCGAATTCATGCGCGGCCGGGTTGTCCGGGTTGCCGAACTGGTTGATGAAGTAGGCGCCCGGGGTCTGCTCGGCGATGGTCTTGGCCAAGTCCTGGTAGTACTCGGGATGGCCCTTGGCCACGTCCGAGCGGGTCAAGCGCACTTCGGCACCCATCGCCTTCAGATTGAAGATCTTTTCGCGGCTCATCTTGTCGGGAACGACCAGGATCAGCTTGTAGCCCTTCTGCTGCGCTACCAGGGCCAGGCCCAGGCCGGTGTTGCCGGCGGTGCCCTCGACCAGGGTCGCGCCCGGCTTCAGGTCGCCGCGCTTTTCCGCTGCCTCGATCATCGACAGGCCGATGCGATCCTTGATCGACCCGCCCGGGTTGGCGCTCTCCAGCTTCAGGTAGAGCTCGCAGACACCAGTATCCAGGCGCTGGGCCTTGACGATCGGGGTCTGGCCGATGAGTTCGAGGACGGAAGAGTGGATGGGCATTCGGGGACTTTCGGTTCGCGCCACGCAGGGCCGGACCGATGATTATCCGACGGATGGCGATGAAAGTCAGGCGCTGCCGCATGCCCTGTAGAGCCGAGCCCACGCTCGGCTGCCCCACCATGCTCGGCTGCCTGCTGTAGAGCCGAGCCATGCTCGGCTGAACACCCAAAAGGGATGCGGGCGGCCCCGGATCGACGAGGAGACCGGTACCGCCCGCATCGGTGAGTTGTGCCTGCAGGCCAAGGCACCACCGCCTGTGGTGCCTTGGCGCGGCCGCCTCATCGGCGGTGCCGCGATGCCGGGGCAGGAGCGCCCGGCAGGGCCATCTCTGGCCGGGTCACGCCGTTCCGGGCGTGACGGGGTGCGTCAATGCGCGGGGGACGTCGTTGGAAGCGGTGTCTCGTACATTCGCAGAAGACGTTGCTTGGCCAGCAGCTTCTCACGCTTCATGCGACCCAGGGTGACATCATCGATCGGGAGTACACCCAACTCCGCGTCCATGCACTTCTTGTTCAACTTGCGGTGCTGGTCATGGAGTGCCCGGAACTCCGGATCGCGCGCGCGGCGGGCGTCGATCTCGCTCTGGGGCTGATCTTCAAACATGATGGACCTCCTTCGACAGATACACGAACGCCCCGGCCGCAAGGCACGGGGCGTTGTTCATGGAGGAGCGCCGGTCGATGGCCACCTGGACGCCTGCAACGACCTGCGGCACTGGCCTGCGCACGTCGATCTGCTGCGGTTCGCGCCCTGCTTGCATCGGCCCGGCCCTCCCATCGTCCGGTCCGCGGCATTGCGTCCCGGACGATTGACCCTACGCCTGCTCCGGGCGGGGTTCAAGCCCCTGCGTCAAAAAGACCGAACCCCGCCGGGGCGGGGTTCAGGCTGAATGCTCATCGCAACGAAAAACAAACAATATCAAGCAATTACGGGGCGATGATGACCTCGGCCGAACGCGCCCGGGTGGACGCTGCCTTCTTGCCGCTGAGCTGGATCCGGTTGCTTGCGACACCGCCGGCGACCAGGGCATCGCGCAGCGCTTCGGCACGCTTCTGGCCGACGCCATTGGCACTGTCATACGCCTCGATGCGCAGGCGGCCCTTCTTGCCGATGTTCAGGTACTCGGCCAGTGCCTTGGCCTGGTTGCGGGCACCACTGGACAGGCTGGAGGCACCGGCGGCGAAGGCGTCACCATTGAAGGTGAACACCTCACCGCGGCCGTCGAACTTCGAGCCCGGCAGCTTCTGCCCGGACACCAGCTCGGCTTCCTCGCGGGCCAGTTTGGCAGCGTTCTGCTGCGCGGCGCTGAGGCGCTGTTGCTGCTTGCCAGCCACGCTGGTCAGGGCATTCTCGGCATCCTGGCGGGCCAGCGTCTCGGCCTCGGCGGCCTGACGCAGGCGCTCTGCCTCCTCGGCCTGCATCTGCGCCTGCATGCGCAGCTGCTCGGCTTCCTGGCGGGCACGGGCGGCATCGCGGCGGCTGGCCTCGATCAGCAGGTCGCTGCGGGTACGCTCGAGACGGTCGACCTCACGCGCGGCCAGTGCGGTACGCACGGCGGTCTCGGCGATCTCGACGCGGCGCTCGGCCAGGTAGGTGGCCAGTTCCTGGTCGCGGCGCTTGGCCTTGTCCAGGGTGGCGATGGCCTGCTGCGCCTGCATGCGCTCGAAAGCGCCCAGCTCAGCCGTGTCGGGATTGGCCTGGATGGACATCAGGCGCTGGCTCAGCTGCGCCACCATCGGATTGTCGGCGGCCACGGCCAGGGTCGGCAGCGCCAGCAGCGCGGCCAGGGTTGCGGCGGTCATCGGCTTCACCGGCGGTCCTCCCCGGTCGACAGCTGGCGTTGCAGCTGGTTGACCTCGTTGCGGCGCAGCTGCAGCTGCGCGGTGGCGGTGGCTTCCTCGCTGCGGACGCGGGCCAGGTCGGCATCGGCGGCGGCGCGCAGGGCCATCGCCGGGGCGTTCTTGCGCTCGCGGCGGTCGCCGGCGGCGCGCTGGGCCTGCTCCAGCCCCTGCCGGGCCAGCCCGATCAGATCCGGAGCGTACTGGTCGGCATCGGCCTGGGTGGCCTTGTCGACCGCCTGCCGGGCCTGCGCCAGTTCCAGTGCGGCGTCCTGCGCCCAAGCGGGGGCAGTCAGTGCGAATGCAAACGCCATCACATACAGGCCATGGCGCATTCGTGCGAAGCTAAGTCGTTTCATTGGGGAGGCCGTACCGGTTGTCGGTTCACGGCCATTGTCGTCAAGCCGACACCGTGCTGGCAACGGGCGTCGACCGTTTCGTTGGGGAAAATTCGCAATGGATATCGGCTACTTCCTGAAGCTGATGACCGAAAAGAACGCTTCGGACATGTTTCTGACCACCGGGGCACCGGTCTACATCAAGATCGAGGGGAAGCTCTATCCGCTGGGCAATACCGGCCTGCCGCCGGGCATGGTCAAGAAGATCGCCTACTCGCTGATGGACGAGGGCCAGGTGCCGCAGTTCGAGCGCGAGCTGGAGCTGAACATGGCCATCGCCCTGCCTGATGCGGGGCGCTTCCGGGTCAATGTATTCAAGCAGCGCGGCGAAGTCGGCATGGTCATTCGCGCCATCCGCAGCCGCATCCCGAGCATTGAAGAGCTGAACCTGCCGCAGGTGCTGAAGGACGTCATCATGACCCCGCGCGGGCTGGTGCTGGTGGTGGGGTCCACCGGTTCCGGCAAATCCACCTCGCTGGCGTCGATGATCGACCACCGCAACAGCACTACCACCGGCCACATCCTCACCATCGAGGACCCGATCGAGTACCTGCACAAGCACAAGATGTCGATCGTCAACCAGCGCGAGGTCGGGCTGGACACCCATGCCTTCCACAACGCGCTGAAGAATGCGATGCGCGAGGCGCCGGACGTGATCCTGATCGGCGAGATCCTGGACGCGGAAACGATGGAGGCGGCGATCGCCTTCGCCGAGACCGGTCACCTGTGCCTGGCCACCCTGCACTCCAACAATGCCGACCAGACCATCGAGCGCATCCTCAACTTCTTCCCGGAAAGCGCGCACAAGAACGTGCTGATGAACCTCGCGCTGAACCTGCGCGCGGTGGTCAGCCAGCGCCTGGTGAAGAACAAGGAAGGCCGCCGGCTGCCGGCCACAGAGGTCCTGATCAATACGCCGATGATCCGCGACCTGCTGCGCCGCGGCCAGGTGCACGAGATCAAGGCCGCGATGGAAGGCTCGCTGGAAGAAGGCATGGAGAGCTTCGACCAGTGCCTGTTCCGGTTGGCCAAGGCCGGCACCATCGAGCAGGAGGAAGCATTGCGCGCGGCCGACTCACGCGATGGCCTGGCCCTGAAGTTCCGCCTGTCCGAAGGCAGCAGCGGCGAGCACGACCCGTACGCCGACTTCTCGGCCGGTGCGCCCAGCATCACCCACGGCTTCTGACCACACGAAAAAAAGGGGACGGAGGGGATTAAGTCGTAAGTGCACATACGACTTAATCCCCTCCGTCCCCTTTTCCTTTCAGGCGGCGTCGAGCTGATTTTCCGGGCGTGCGCGGTCGAAGGCGTCCAGTGCCTGGCATGCCGCTTCGATGCGGCGCAAGGTCGGGTACGGCGTGAGGTCCAGGCCGAAGCGGTGCGCGTTGTACAGCTGCGGCAGCAGGCAGATATCGGCCAGGCCCGGGCGGTCGCCGTGGCAGAAGGTGCCGGTATCGCGGCTGTTGGCCAGCATTGCTTCCATCGCCGCAAAGCCTTCGGCGATCCAGTGCAGGGTCCATTGCGTGCGGGCGTCGGCCGGCACCTGCAGGCTGCGCTCCAGGTATTGCATCACCCGCAGGTTGTTGATCGGGTGGATGTCGCAGGCCACCAGCTGGGCCAATGCTCGCACCCGCGCACGGCCAGCGGCGTCGGCTGGCAGCAGCGGCACCTGCGGGAAGCGCTCATCCAGGTACTCCAGGATCGCCAGCGACTGGGTCAGCGCATGCCCTTCATGCAACAGAGTCGGCACCAGCTGCTGCGGATTGAGAGCGCGATAGGCGTCGAGATGCTGCTCGCCGCCTTCGCGCACCAGGTGCACTGGCCGGGCCTCCCAGGCCAGGCCCTTCAGCTCCAGGCCGATGCGCACGCGGTAGGCGGCGCTGGATCGCCAGTAGGTGTACAGCGCGATGCCGTCGTCGACCGGAATCTCCATCGCCGCCTCCATGCTCAGGGCTTGGCCGCCTGTTCGATGCGCTGCTCGATCGCACCGAAGATGCTGTTGCCGGCTGCATCGAGCATCTCGATGCGGACCACGTCGCCGAAGGACATGAACGGCGTGCTCGGCTTGCCGTCGCGCAGGGTTTCGACCACGCGCTGTTCGGCGAAGCAGGAGGCACCCTTGCTGGTGTCTTCGTTGGCGATGGTGCCCGAGCCAACGATGGTGCCGGCGCTGAGCGGACGGGTCTTGGCCGCGTGCGCGACCAGCTGGGCGAAGTTGAACTGCATGTCCACGCCCGCTTCCGGCGCACCGAACCACTGGCCGTTGATGTGGGTCAGCAGCGGCAGGTGCACCTTGCTGTCCTGCCAGGCGGCGCCCAGCTCGTCGGGGGTGACGAACACCGGCGACAGCGCCGAGCGCGGCTTGGACTGCAGGAAGCCGAAGCCCTTGGCCAGCTCGCCCGGAATCAGGTTGCGCAGCGAGACATCGTTGACCAGGCCGACCAGCTGGATATGGCCTGCGGCCTGTTCCGGGGTGGCGGCCATCGGCACGTCGTCGGTGATCACCACGATCTCGGCTTCCAGGTCGATGCCGTAGTCCTCGCTGACCACCTTGACCGCGTCGCGCGGGCCATGGAAACCGGCGCTGGTGGCCTGGTACATCAGTGGGTCGGTGTAGAAGCTCTCCGGCACCTCGGCGCCACGGGCGCGGCGCACGCGCTCGACATGCGGCAGGTAGGCGCTGCCATCGACGAATTCATAGGCACGCGGCATCGGCGCGGCCAGCGCCTGCGGATCCAGGTCGAACACGCCATCGGCGTCGCCGGCGTTGAGCGATTCGTACAGCGCGTTCAGGCGCGGCGCGATGTGGCTCCAGTCCTCCAGGGCCTGCTGCAGGGTGGCGGCAATGCCGGTGGCGCGCACGCCGTGGCGCAGGTCACGCGAGACGACGATCAGGGTGCCGTCGCGGCCGCCTTCCTTCAAAGAACCAAGCTTCATGGTGGGTGTCCGGAGTCGTGGGCAAACAAGTTTCAAGTGTAATCAAATATGCGGCGACGCCAAGCTGCAGCGCCGCATCGGCCCACCCTACCGCAGTGGGGGGTTCGGCAGGGTTGCACCCTGCACCTGCTGGAGGCCAGTGCAACGTCAAATGCCAAAGCGGCTCTGGTTTCCTGTGAGCTGGGCGGGTCGGTGTGGGTGGGCAGGACACGCCGTAAACCCATCCCTGGGGGCTCGATGGCGCCATCCATGGCGCCAACGGTCCTGCCCACCCACACCGCCCCGCCCCCGCCAATTTCCCGATGACGGATCGAACATCCACATCGTTCGTCGTCGAAATCCGTCAGATATCGATGTTGATCGAATGAGATTCGACAGATCGCGGAAAACTGTCGAAGGCGGGGTGGGTCCGGTTGCGGGGGCGTGAGCCGCATGGATGCGGCGACCGAGCTTACATGGACGTACTTGCAGCGCCCCCCGCAACCGGACCCACCCCGCCATCCCTCAGGAAACCGGCTTTTGACGTTGACGTTGACGTTGCTTCGGCCTCTGCGGGTGCAGGGCGCAGCCCTGCAGACAGAACCCCTACCTGAACAGGCCGTTTTGCGCGGGGTCTCAACCATCGGTTAGACTAGGCGGGTCTGCAGCGGCCGTCCGTTTCCCTCCGGGATCGCCGGCGACCAGGGTCCGCCCTGATTGCCCGCCCCCACTCCGACGCCGTTCGTCACGCATTCCAGCCTGCGCTCCGTGCCGGCTGCACCCAATTCTCGCAGCGCGGTTCACGGGAACGCTCCGAGTCAGCCGATCAGTTTGATCTGCCCCCGTCTGTCCGTTCGGACAGGCGTTTCTTGTACTTGGAGCAATCTCAATGTCTTTTGAATCCCTGGGCCTTGCGCCCTTCCTGCTGCGTGCGCTCGCCGAGCAGGGCTATGAAACCCCGACCCCGATCCAGCAGCAGGCGATCCCGCTGGTGCTGGCCGGCCGCGACCTGCTGGCCGGCGCGCAGACCGGTACCGGCAAGACCGCTGCCTTTGGCCTGCCGCTGCTGCAGCACTTGGGCACCGCCTCGCAGGAAGTGCGTACCGGCCCGCGCAAGCCGCGTGCCCTGATCCTGGCCCCGACCCGCGAGCTGGCCACCCAGGTGCATGACAGCCTGCGCGGTTACAGCAAGTACCTGCGCATCCCCAGCGCCTGCATCTACGGCGGCGTCGGCATGGGCAACCAGCTGGACATCCTGCGCCGTGGCGTGGACCTGCTGGTGGCCTGCCCGGGCCGCCTGATCGACCACCTGGAGCGTCGCAGCATCGACCTGTCCGGCATTGAACTGCTGGTACTGGACGAAGCCGACCGCATGCTGGACATGGGCTTCCTGCCCTCGATCAAGCGCATCCTGGCCAAGCTGCCCAAGCAGAACCGCCAGACCCTGCTGTTCTCGGCCACCTTCGAGGACAACATCCGCCAGCTGGCGCTGGAATTCATGCGCAACCCGGAGCAGATCCAGGTCACGCCGAAGAACACCGTCGCTGAAACCATCACCCATCGCGTGCACCCGGTCGATGGCGGCCGCAAGCGCGACCTGCTGCTGCACCTGCTGGCGCAGGACAGCCGCGAGCAGACTCTGGTGTTTGCCCGCACCAAGCACGGCAGCGACAAGCTGGCCGCGTTCCTGGAAAAGTCCGGCATCAAGACCGCGGCGATCCACGGCAACAAGAGCCAGGGCCAGCGCCTGCGTGCACTGGGCGATTTCAAGGCCGGCCGGGTGACCGTGCTGGTGGCTACCGATATCGCTGCGCGCGGTATCGACATCAACGAGCTGCCGAAGGTGATCAACTTCGATCTGCCGATGGTGGCCGAAGACTACGTGCACCGCATCGGCCGTACCGGCCGCAACGGCGCCACCGGCCAGGCAATCTCGCTGGTCGCGCAGGATGAAGTGAAGCTGCTGCGTGCGATCACCCGCCTGCTCGGCCGCGACATGGACATCCGCGATGTGCCGGGCTTCGAGCTGCAGGTGCCGATCCGCTGGGGCAACAGTGCACCGGGCAAGGCCGAGCACGAAACCGGTGAGCGCGCACCGCGCAAGAACCACGCGCGCCGTCCGCATGGCGATGCACCGCGTCACGCACATGCCGGCCCGAAGAAGGCTGGTGGCGGCCGTCGCGAGGGCGGTGGCAATGGCCAGCAGCGTGCGGGTGCAGGTGCCGGTCAGGGCCAGCGTCGTGGCGGTGCTGGCAATGGTGGTGGCCGTGGCCGCGGCCAGGGCGGCGGCGGCGGTCGCGCCAGCTGATCCCAGCTGACAGGGATGGCGTCTCCCGCTGCGCGGGGGGGCTATCGAGGGACGGCGCTGACGCGCCGTCCCTTTTTTGTTGCCAGCTACCGTGAGTAGAGCCGGCGGTGTATTGCGCTGAGGGCGGATGGGCGTGGGGCCAGCGCAAAACACGCCGTAAACCCATCCATGGGGGCTCGGTCGGCGCATCCATGCGCCTCACGGTTTTGCGCTGGCCCCACGCCCATCCGCTTCAAGCATTACCTGCGCCTTCTTCTCCCTCCGGGTAGCCGTGGGAAGAAAGATCAAATTCAAATTCAAATTCAAAGGCAAAAGCCGAAGTCGCAATTCCTGGCTTTGCTTTTGCCCTTGCTCCCGCCTTGGGTTTGATGCGTCCGCGCCCGCGGGAAACTGTCGAGGGGAGGCCGGGCGGGGTGCGCAGGACCGTTGGCGCCATGGATGGCGCCATCGAGCCCCCAAGGACGGGTTTACGGCGTGTCCTGCGCAGCCCGCCCGGCCTCCCCATACACGCATCAATCAAGGCGCCAAACGCCTCAACCCCGCGCTTTACTCGGATTCACCAGATTCCCGAAGAAGATCGCGTTGATCAACAGCCGATCGGTCCCGTGCCAGTACTTGCGGTGCGCCGGATCATCCGCAAACAACACCACGTTGCCCTGCCCCTGCGCCGAGACCAGCAGCCACGCACTGCCAGCCACCCGCGCGCGGTTGCGCTCGGACAGATAGCCGTTCACCCGTGGCGTGGCATCGATGCGCACCACCGTGGAGAACGGGTTCGCGCTCGGCTGCAGCGTCACCGTGTTTTCCTTGTTGATCGCCAGCTGCCGGCGCGGCACACCGAATGCCAGCGGATGGCTGGTGTCCACATCAGCGCTGAGGATGTTGCCGCTGACGCGCTCGATCGCAGCAATGTCACGCTGATCGCCGAACGCGCGGCGGCTTTCGTCAGCAGCGTCTTCTTCCTTGCCGAGCTTCTCGCCGTCGGCCAGCTTCTGTTCGATCGCCCACTTCGAGGCACTACCGTAGGTCACCAGCGAGCCACCGGCCTGTACCCAGCGCTTCAGTGCAGCCACCGCTGTGGCATCGACACCGGTATAGGTACCACCGGACAACACGATCGTGGTGTAGCGGTCCAGCGGCACTTTGCCCAGCTGTTGCGGGTCCAGCTTGCTGGCCGGCAGGTGCAGCTGCTGATCGAGCAGGAACCAGGCCGAACCGATTTCGGTGGCGGCCACACCCTCGCCCATCACCAGCGCGACGGCGGGCTTGCGCAGCGCCTTGACACCGTCACTGCCGAGGTCGATGCCCTCGCGACTGCGGCCGCTCGCCAGCGAGTGAAGCTGCACACCGGCGTCGCGTGCGGCAGCGGTCACCGCCTCAAGCAACGCCGCACCCTGCAACGGTTGACCGGCGACCGGAATCACCAGGCTGCCAGCAGCGAAGCTGACCTCGCCCTGTGCAGTCGCAGTGGTGAACGGCTGGAACGCCGCACGCGCGCTCAATCCCTTGTCCTGCAGCGCGGCCAACGCGCGCCCGGCGTTGTAGTCGCGCCAGTCGATGGCATAGGCGAAGCCGGCCTGGCCACCCAGCACCGCGCCCTGCGCTGCCGGCACCGCAGTCACGCGCGCGCCGCCTTCGATACGGCTGCGGCTGCCGGCGAGGGCCACGCCATACGCGGGTGCGATCGCATAGCTGGTGCTGCCGTAGAACACATCGCCCTTGATCGGAGGTGTCTCGGCAAAAATCGAATGCACCAGGCGGAACTGCGCCTGCTGCACCGGCACCACGTAGGCGCTGCCCGCTTCGAAGTGCTGCCCATCGACACTGACTGCACGATCCAGCGCGCGCACCTCGATGCGATGCAGCAGCAACAGTTCCAGCAGACGCCGGGTCAATGCCGGGTCATGCGCATCGCCGAACACGAAGCTCTTCACCGGCTGCTGCGCGGCCTGCTTCAGCGCGCTCTGGAAGAACTGTTTCTGCAGGTCGAACAGCCCGCTGCGCTCGCTCACTGCGCCGCGCACGGTACCCAGGCCGGTAGCGACCTGGTTGCGGATGGTGAACGGGAAGGTCAACAGGCCGTTCACTGATTCCTGCACGCGGCCGCGCGAACTGGCCTGTTCAACGGTGACGCCCACTGCACCATGGAAGTCCGGATAGGTGGAGCCGTAGACCGGCGAGAAGTTGTCGAAATTCTCGCCGGTGTAGTACAGCGACCCCAATGCATCCAAGGCTTGCGCGTGGTACTTGGCCAGGGTCTTGTTGAACTCGTACGACGCCGGCGGAATCAGCGGGCTGTGCATGCTCTTCGGCGAGGGCTCGAAGTAGTAGGTGCTGTCCTTGCCCATCTCGTGGAAGTCGATCTGCACGTTCGGGTACCACTGGTGGAACACCTCCACCTTCGGCCGCGAATCCTGCTGGGTCAGGGCCAGCCAGTCGCGGTTGAGGTCGGTGAAGTAGTGGTTGGTGCGGCCCTGCGGGAACGGCTCGACGTGCTCCTTGTCGGCCGGGTCGGCCGAGGCTGGATCTGAGGCCCACGCGTTGTGCCAGTTGGCGGCGCGATCACGGCCATCCGGGTTCTGCGCCGGGTCGAACAGCACCACCGCCTGCTGCAGCCATTGCTGGGTTTCGGCACTACGGCTGGCCACCAGGTAGTAGGCAGTCAGCATCGCCGCTTCGGCACTGGAGGTTTCGTTGCCATGCACGCTGTAGCCCAGCCACACCACCACCGGGCTGTCACCGGCCGCACTGCGCGGCTGCGCCGGATCGGCCAAGGTCGCGTGCTGCTGGCGGATCTGTTCCAGCCGCGCATGATTGCCTGCAGCGGTGACAGTGGCGATCAACAGCAGGCGACCTTCATAGCTGCGGCCGATCTCGCGCACACTGATCCTGTCCGAGCGTTTCGCCAGTTCCTGGAAGTACGCCACCAGCTGGTCGTGTCGGGTGTAGCGGCTGCCGATCGGATAGCCGAGGAACTGCTCCGGCGTGGGCACGGCCGTATCGAACGCGGCGGCGTCGGTGGCCTGCGGGAAGAAGTAGGCGCTCTGCGCCTGTACCGGCGGCGGCAAGGATAGTGCAGTGGCGGCGGCGAGCAACAACGGAAGAACGGCACGGCGATGCAAGGACACGGTGACTCCCCTGGAACACAACGGCAGACGGTCGCGCGGCCGGTCCTCTCAGGTGACCGGCCGCGGCGGGTGGATCAGAAGCGGTAATCGAAGCCCAGCGTGAAGTAGCGGCCACGCAGGTCGTACTGGCTGAAGTCGTACGGCGCGCGGATGCCCGGGAACGAGGCGTCGTACGGCGGCGTCTTGTCGGCCAGGTTCTGCACCTTGGCATACACGGTCAGCTTGTCGATGCCGGTGTAGGCCAGGTACAGGTCGTACTGGCTGTAGCTGCCGACCTGCTGCTGCACGGCCTTGGCAGCGGTGCTGGCTTCCTGGCGATAGCTGCTGGTGTAGTACCAGGTCACCGCTGCATTGAAATCACCGTACTTCCAGTCCAGCGTGGTGGTCGCCTTGTCCTTGGGCAGGGTCGCGCCCAGGTTGCTGCCGGCATAGTCCACCAGCGGGCCACCGACCACGGTCGGGCGACGGTAATCGCGCACGTGGGTATAGGCCGAAGACACGGTGAAGTCACCGAACGCAGCGGTCGGGATGCGCTGGCGCAGCTCGACATCGATGCCCGAGGTCTTCAACTCGCTCAGGTTCTGGTAGCGGTTGTAGACCGCCTGCAGCTTGCCACGCTCATCGCGCTGCACGGCACCGGCGACATTGTCGTTGACCAGGGTCTGGGTGTTGTTGGTACCGACCAGGTTGTCCAGCTGGATGCGGTAGTAGTCCACGCTCAGGTTGGTGTTGGCCCACGGCGACAGCACCACGCCGAAGTTCAGGCTCTTGGTCCGCTCCGGCTTCAATTCGTTGTTGCCAACGGTGAAGAAGGTCGGGTTCTGCCGCGAGCCCGGCACGTCCGGATCACGCGGATCGACCACGCTGCCGTAGGCGATGCTGGTGCTGTTGGAGTTCTCCGACAGCGACGGCGCACGGAAGCCCTTCGACGCCGAGGCACGCATCAGCAGGAAATCCAACGGCTGCCAACGCAGGCCGATCTTCGGCGAGAACGCGTCGCCGAAATCATCGTAGTGATCGGCGCGCGCGGCGGCGGACAGCTCCAATGTCGAGGCCAGCGGTACGTTCACTTCGGCGTAGGCCGCACTGACCTGGCGCTTGCCGTGCACTTCGGCAATGGCCGGGCGCACCTGCAGGCCGGCATCGATCTGCCACGGGTTGTTGGAATCGAGCTTCTCGCGGCGCCACTCGGCACCGGCCGCGAAGCCGATCTCACCGGCCCAGGTATGGCCCAGGCTGCCGGAGATCTTCGCGTCGATGCCCTGCAGCTTGGACTCGGCCGGACGCAGCGTGGCGATGTTGATCGAGTCACGCACCGACTGCGGCGTGGCGGCCGGGTTCAACAGGTTGTAACTTCCGGTGGCCAGCGCATCGGCCAGCGCCCAGCGGTTGGCGAAGCCACCGGAGACGCTCTCGCGCTCGCTGCTGCGCGCGCCGAACGCTGCGACTTCCCAGTCCCACTTCGCGGTGGTGCCACGCAGGCCGAACACGCCGCGGTAAGCGGTGGAGCGGTTGGTCTTGAGCGTGCCGCCGAGGTCGAAGAAGGTGTATTCGATCGGGATCGCACGGCGGTACGGGTTGTACGGATTGTTGGCCGGCAGCAGCGACGACACCGGCTCGGCCAGGCCACTGTCCGCGTTCAGTGCGAAGCGGCCACTCTCCAGGGTGAAGAACGGGCTGCTGCCGAACCACGCGGTGCTCTTGATCTGGCTGTACAGCACTTCGCCGAAGGCTTCGACGTTGTCGTTCAGGCGGAAGGTACCGTTGGCATAGGCCTGGTAGCGCTTGGTCGAGGGAATCAGCGTAGTGAACGGCGCCTGGTTGAAGCCGCAGGTATCACCGGCCAGGCCATCGATCGGTGCGCTGGCGACGCGGGTAGTACCGGCCGGGCAGTTGCCGCTGGCATCGAGCATCGGCACCGACACACCGTTGACCAGATAGCGCGCGCCCTTGGCCGACCAGCCGTTCCAGCGGCCACCGGGCTTGTCGGTGTAGATGCCGCTCTTGGTCAGGTTGCGTTCGTCCTGGTCCAGGCGCTCGCGGTTGTACCCCTGCAGGCTGAAGAGGATGTTGTAGCCATCGGTGTCGAGATCACCGAGGCCGCCGACGAACTTCAGGTTCTGCTCGTGCAGGCCGCCCTGGTCGGCGCCGCCGAAGCTGCCGCCGATCTCGGCGCCTTCGAAGTTCTGCCGGGTGATGATGTTGACCACGCCGGCCACCGCATCGGAGCCGTACACGGCCGAGGCGCCGTCCTTGAGTACTTCGATGCGCTCGACCGCGACCAGCGGCAATGCGTTGAGATCGACGAAGGTGTCGGACAGGCCACCGGCAGGGAAGCCATAGTTGGCCAGGCGGCGGCCGTTGAGCAGCACCAGCGTGTTCTTCTGCGACAGGCCGCGCAGGCCGATGCCGGCCGAGCCGGAGGCCCAGCCGTTGTTGGTGGTTTCGTTGCTGGCGTTGCCGGTGTTGGCCGAGATCGAACGCAGCACGTCGGCCACGGTGGCCTTGCCGGTCTGTTCCAGCTGTTGGCGGCCGATCACCTGCACCGGGTTGGAGGCCTCGGTATCGGTGCGCTTGATGTTGGAACCGGTGACGCGCACGGCAGCCAGCGTACTGGCTTCGCCACTGGCGTCGGCGGAGGTTTCGGCGGCGGCGGACAAAGGCGCGGCCAGAGCGACGGCCAGGGCCGCCACGAGCAGGGTGTGCTTGGGCATGACGATGTGGGGGAGGTGGTAAGGGCGACGAAGTTCCGCAGTAGTCCATGCCTGGCCGGGGTCCGGCCAATAACATCTCTTCATACGGATATAAGAGAAACTATCATCTCTTCATCCGGATGGAAAGAATTTCCTCACCAAAGCCCAACATCCGCTCAGGATCGCTGCCCGCCTGCGGCGTACAATCGCGCTATGGAAATCTTCAAAGTCTTCATGCTCGAGGCGGCGCACCGCCTCCCCAACGTGCCGCCGGGGCACAAGTGCGCGCGCCTGCACGGCCACTCCTTCCGGGTGGAACTGAAGGTCGAGGGCGAGCCGGGTGCGCAGACCGGCTGGATCATGGATTTCGGCGACGTGAAGGCGGCCTTCCAGCCGATCTACGACCGCCTGGACCATCACTACCTCAATGACATCCCCGGCCTGGAGAACCCGACCAGCGAGAACCTGGCGGTGTGGATCTGGAACGAGCTCAAGCCCAGCCTGCCGGCGCTGAGCGAGATCACCGTGCACGAAACCTGCACGTCGGGGTGCCGTTACCGCGGCCCGGCGGCCTGATCAACCCATTGATCTGAAAGGTGTTTCAAAGGCGCCCTGGGCGCCTTTGTTATTTTTGTTGCATTGCCGCATCAAGGGCGTATGCTGCAATGCATCAAGTCACTTCCTGATGACCCATGGCCGCCGCCTTCAGCGATCGCTTCAGTGATGCCACCCGCCAGCTCGCCGCCGCGGCAACACGTGCGAACCGGTTGGCGTTGGAGAACGCGGAAAGCATGTTCGGCGTGCAACTGAAGGTGATGGAGCGCAACCTGACCGCGACCGGCGGCTGGCTGGGTGAACTGGCCCGCGGCGAAGATGCGGCCGGGACGCTCAACAAGGGCGCACAGCTGTGGCAGGACAACCTGCAACGGCTGGGCCAGGCCCAGCAGGACGTGGTCGGGCTTGGCCTGCAGGCCAGCAAGGCCTGGTCCGAACTGGTGCAGGGCTACAACCAATCAACGGCGGACGCGAGCAACCACTGACGCGACGCAACGCTCATTGCGTGGGTCCCTCCCCCCACGCAATCCGGACCCGGCAGATCCCTCCCTCTGCCGGGTCTTTTTTTGCCTGACGTCTGGATTGAAGAGCGCTTCCTCGTCTGGATTCCCTGCGAGCTGATGGGCCCCGCCGAGGTGGGCAGGGGCCTGGGCAAATGTCCCCCGGCGCCGGCCGTTGGCCGTCACCTCCTCCTTTACTTTGCCCAGACCCCTGCCCACCCCGACGAGGCTCGGCTTACGGCAGGTAAAGCGCAGCGCTCGTGGTGCCTTTCAACGAGGCGCCGACGAACTCCGAACGCGGGGCGGATGCCCTTGCGTACGAAGTAAAGAGGGAGGTGACGGCCAACGGCCGGCGCCGGAGGACATTCGTACGCAAGGGCATCCGCCCCGCGCCACGCTGATTCAATCCGCTGCACGCAATGCAGAAACGGCTCAGCGCCCGCGACCACCGTGCCAGTGCTGGTGCCACGCCTGGAACATCAACACGTTCCACAGGTGCGTGTGCCACTTGCGCTCACCGCGCAGGAACGCCTCCCAGATGCCGCGCACGCGTACTGCATCGAAGCATCCCTGGTTGCGCAGCAGCTGCGGGTCCAGCAGTGCCTCGGCCCAGTCGCGCAACGGACCGGCCAGCCAGCGTGCCATCGGCGGGCCGAAGCCGCGCTTTGGGCGGTACACCAGTGGTTCCGGCAGGTAGCGTGCCAGCAGGTGCTTGAGGATCCGCTTGTGCTCACCGTCGTGGTATTTCAAATGCTGCGGCAGGCGCCAGGCCAGGCGCACCACCTCCATGTCCAGCAGCGGCGCGCGGGTTTCCACGCCGGCCGCCATGCCGGCACGGTCGACCTTGGCGAGGATGCCCTCGGCCAGGTCCATGCGGAAATCCAGCAGCTGGATGCGCGCTTCGGCCGGCAGCGCGGTGTCCTGCTGCTGGAAGATCGTCATTGGTTCGCGCGCGCCCAGCACCACCTGTGCCGGCTGTCGCCAGCGGGTGACGCGCTGCAGGTAATGGCCTTCCACGTCGTTGGCGGCGACCTCGGCCACCAACGCGCGCCAGCCACCAAGACGGCCACGTTCGACGTTCATGCGGTTGCCGCTGCGCCGTGCCAGGTCGCGTACCCAGTCCGGCAGGCCACCACACAGGCGTGCGTTACGCAGTGCGCGGCCATAGCTGGGATGGCCGAAGAACAGCTCATCGCCACCGTCGCCGGTCAGCGCCACCGGCTTGCGTGCACCCAGCAGTTCGCTGGCCAAGAGAGTCGGCAGCTGCGAGGCGTCGGCGAATGGTTCGCACCAGACCTGCGGCAGCCGCTGCAGCAGGTCCAGACCCTGCCGCGCGTCCATGCGGTGCAGGTGATGCTGCACACCCAGGTGGCGCGCGACCTGCGAGGCCCAGTCGCTCTCATCGTGGCCTGGATCGTCGAAGCCCACCGTCCATGCCTCGATCGGCAGCGTCGACTGCGCCTGCATCATTGCCGTCACCAACGACGAATCGGTGCCGCCGGACAGGAACGCGCCGCAGGCCAGCGGCGAGTGCATGCGTGCGGCGATGGCCTTCTGCAACACCGCTTCCAGCTGGTCGGTGGCCTGTTCCAGGCTCGGCGCCGGCTGCAGCGGTTCCTGCAGCGCGCTGTGCATCGCCTCGCGCGCGCACCAGTAGCGCGACCCGCCCTGCGCAGCCTGGCTCGAACCCCCGGCGGCATGGTCGTTGAGGTCGATGCGCAGCATCGCGCCGGCCACCAGCTTGTGGATGCCGCGGTAGATGGTGTGCGGCGCCGGGACATAGTCGTGGCGCAGCAGCAGGCTCAGCGCATCCTGGTCGATGCTCGGCGCAAAGCCGGCGAACGCCTGCAGCGCCTTCAGTTCGGAGGCGAACAGGAACTGGCCCTGGTACCAACCGTAGTACAGCGGCCGCTCGCCTACCGGGTCACGTGCCAGCCACAGCGCGCGCGACTCCCGGTCCCAGACACTGAAACCGAACGCGCCCTCGATACGCGACAGCGTCCGCTCCACGCCCCACTCGACAATCGCCTGCAGCAGCAGCCGTGCATCGCTGCAGCTGCGCGGCAGATCGCGCAGCTGCGACTGCAGGTCAGCCCGGTTGTACAGGCGACCGTCCAGGCACAGCACGTAACGGCCACAGTCCGAGCTCAGTGGCTGCAGCGGAGTGTCGGTCGGCGCCCGGCAGTGACCCAGCGCCAGGCCGGCCTCGGCGTCGGTCCAGTAACCGATGCGGCCACGGCCACGTTGCTGCAGGGCGCGCAGCATCGGCGCCAGCTGCTGCAGCAGGTGCTCGTCCTCGGCCGGCGGCAGCCAGGCGCCAACCACGCCGCTCATCGGATACCCCCGCAATGGCGGCGGTGGGACAGGTTCGGCAGGGAGAAGGCAGCGGGCGACATGAGGACGGCACGCGGAACGGAGGAGACTCCATGCTCGGCCCGCCCCCTGCCCCGCGTCAGTCGCTTTGCTGTCAGCGATGGTCACCGGACGTATCACGAAGGTAACGTTTTGTAACGGCAACAAGCTATGCTGGACGCCAAGTTGTTGCCGGGACTGAGACCCGGCCCGCGCGCCAGCAACCCCGGCTGAATGGCGCCCGCCCCCAGGACCCGGGCGGCCCAATGGCTGGGATAGCATCGCCGCGCTCGTGCCGTGGCGGTACGTACGCCCCACGGAGGCCTTGAAAATGCTGGATATCGTACTGGTCGAAGACGATGCCCGCCTCGGTACGATGGTCAGCGACTATCTGCAGCGGCATGGCTACCAGGTCGCCCACGAGCGCAGTGGCGAACGCGCGGTGGCCCGGATCCTGGCCGAAAAGCCCGCCCTGGTCCTGCTGGATGTCGGCCTGCCCGACCAGGATGGTTTCGAAGTGTGTCGGCAGATCAGACCCCACTATGACGGCATCATCTGCGTGCTGACCGCGCGTACCGACAACATCGACCAGGTGCTGGGACTGGAACTGGGCGCCGACGACTACATCGGCAAACCGATCGAGCCCCGGGTGCTGCTGGCGCGCCTGCGTGCCCATCTGCGCCGCCACCGCCGGGTCGAGCCGCGTGACGGCAGCCTGCGCTTCGGCGAGCTGAACATCGACCCGTCCACCCGTAACGTGCACCTGCAGGGCAGCCTGCTGGAGCTGACCACCGCCGAGTTCGACCTGCTGTTCCTGCTGGCCAGCAACGCCGGGCAGATCCTCGACCGCGATGCGCTGCTGCGCGGCCTGCGCGGGATCGCGTTTGATGGCCTCGACCGCTCGATCGATGCACGCATTTCGCGCCTGCGCCGCAAGCTGGGCGACAACCCGGAACAGCCGGAACGGATCAAGACCGTCCGCGGCCGCGGCTACCTGTTCAGCCGCTCGGCATGGGGATGAAGCGTACGCCCTCGGCGATGCGCGGCCACGCCTTCCACTTCCTGCGCTATGGCATCGGCTTCCTGGTCGCCCACCTGCTGCTGATCGTGCTGGGCCTGTGGGCCTGGGATGCGCTGCTGGAAGACCGCACCGAAGCCAGCCTGCTGGCCGAGATGCGTGGCACCCATGCGCTGCTGCAGCAACGCTTCGCGGAAACACCACGCGACCAGTGGCCGGCGCTGGCACGAGGGCTCGACGCCGACTTCGCCTATGCCCTGCGGATGGTGCCGCTGGCCGAGGCAGAGAAGGCGCTGTCGGCCAGCCAGCGACCGCCGTTCAACAACGGCCGAGTGCAGATCGACCTGGAACACATGCGCAGCCTGCAGCGGATCGGCGACAGCGGCTATGCCGTGATGCTGGGGCCACTGGATGAGGCGTTGCCTGAGGAAGGCTGGCAGGACAGCGAAGTGTCCGGCGTGGCGATCCTGCTGCTGATCCTGATGGTGGCCGTGGCGCTGCCGATGTATGTAATGGTCTACCGCCTGTGGCGCGATGTGTCGCAGCTGGCACAGGCGGCGCGGCAGATGCGCGACGGCCAGCTGGATACGCGTGCGCCGCGTGCCGGCACCGCGCTGGTGCGGCCGTTGGCCAATGCCTTCAACCACATGGCAGAGCAGCTGCAGCAACTGCTGGAGAGCCAGCGCGTGCTGGCACAGGCGGTCGCGCATGAAGTGCGCACGCCGTTGGCGCGGATGCGCTTCGGCCTGGCCGACCTGGAGGACACCGCACTCGACGAGATCCAGCGCGATGCGCTGGGTGGCCTGCGTACCGACGTCGATCGCCTGCAGCACCTCACCGATGCCGGCGTCGAGTACGCCGCGCTGGGCCGTTGCCATCAGCTGACCCGCCAGCGCCTGCAGCTGGCCGCGCTGGTGCGCGGCGTTGTGGCCCAGTTCGCACCGCTGCCGATGCCAGTGCAGCAGGTGCTGTCGCCCACCGGCTTGGTCAACGTCAACCGGCACATGCTGGAACTGGCGCTGCGCAATCTGCTCGGCAATGCCTTGCGCTATGCGCGGCGGCAGATCCGCATCGCCAGCACGGTCAACGATGGCTGGCTGTGCCTGCAGGTGGAGGACGACGGCCCCGGCATCGCGCCCGAACTGCGCGGCCAGGTGCTGCAACCCTATGTGCGGCTGGACCCGGGCAGCCCCGGTTTCGGTCTCGGCCTGGCACTGGTGCAGGTGGTGGCCGACAAGCATGGCGGCCACGTCGAGGTAACCGATTCAGAGCTGGGCGGTGCCTGCATCCGCCTGCACCTGCCGCTGGAAAGCGGCGGTGCCGTGGAGAGCGAGGCGGCCTGCTAGGCCGCCGGCTCCGCGCGCGGCAAGGCAAACACGAACAGCGCGCCACGCTCACTGTCGCGCAGTTCGATGCGGCGGCCATGCAGCTGCACGATACGCTGCACGATCAACAGGCCGAGGCCACCGTTCTCGCCACGCCGTGCGCCCAGTGCGGCCGGCGCCTGGAACAACTGTGCGCGCAGCGCCGCTGCCACGCCGGGACCATCATCGGCCACGCTCACCTCGATGCTGTCCGCGGTCGCACGCAGGCACACTTCGATCCGCCCACCTTCCGGCGCGTGCCGCAATGCATTGTCGAGCAGGTTGGTCAGCACCCGCTCGACCAGGCCCAGGTCGGCACGTACCAGCGGCAGGCCCGGCGGGAACTCGGCGTGCAGGCGCTGGTTGCGCGCCTGCGCGGCCAGCTCGAACTTCTGCAGTACGTCCTGCAGCAGTTCCGGCAGCGCGAACACTTCCCACTCCAGACGCACTTCACCGTGCTCCAGCCGCGCCAGCTCGAACAGCGCGCGCGCCAGCCGGCCAACCTTGGCGCTCTGTGCCAGCGCGATACCGAGGTAGCGGCGGCGCTCGTCCGGTGACAGCGTGACGTCCTTCAGCGCCAGCGTTTCCAGATAGCCATGCAGCGACGACAACGGCGTACGCAGGTCGTGCGAGATGTTGGCGACCAGCTCGCGCCGCTGCAGGTCCTGCTGGCGCAGTTGCTGCCACTGCTCACCCAGCCGCTGCGCCATCTGCGCATGTGCATGTTCGAGAATCACCAGCTCGTCGCGCTCGCCCGGGCGCAGCGGTTCGGGCGGCGGCAACGGTGTCGGCGCATCGATATCGAAGGCCTGGATGCGCCGGGTCAGCCGCCGCAGCGGACGGGTCACCCAGTAGAACGCCACCAGCCCGGCCAGCAGGCCGAGGCTTCCGACCAGCATCACCGACCACCATGTGGTGTTCCACTGGCTGCCCGCCGCCAGGTCGTCGGCCAGCATCTGCCGGTGTTCACCGACCAGCACCACGTACACGTAACCGGCCTGGCGCCCCTGCACGATCAACGGTGCGGCACTGAACACCTTGCGGCCATCGGCGCTGCGCGGGTCATCGCCGAGGATCGGCAGTGGCGCACCCGACAGCAGGCGGCGTAGCGGTGCCACGTCCACCTTGTTGCGCACCAGATGACCGCTGGGCGCGTCGTGGCCGAGAATGCGGCCCTGGTCGTCCAGCAGGTAGACCTCGACGCTGGGATTGACCGCCATCAGCTGGCCGAACAGCGCACGCACCGCAGCATCGCGCATGCCGCTGGTGTCCATCAGTTCGCTGCGTTGGGCGATGTGTTCGGCCAGGCCCAGCGACAGCCGCTGCACCACTTCCTGCTCATGGCGGGTGTTGGCGCGCATCTGCAGTGCCAGCAGCGCCATGCAGCACATCAGCATCAGCGCGGCGATCACCGCCGCCAGCTTCTGCCACAGATTGGGCTTGATCATGCCGCCGCCCCGGCCGGGTCGACCAGCTTGTAGCCGCGGCCCCACACCGTCAGCAGCCGCCGCGGGTTTGCCGGGTCCGGCTCGATCTTGCTGCGCAGGCGGTTGATGTGGGTATTGACCGTATGCTCGTAACCATCGTGCTGGTAACCCCAGACCTGGTTGAGCAGTTCCATGCGTGCGAACACCTGGTCCGGGTGGCGGGCGAAGAACAGCAGCAGGTCGAACTCGCGCGGGGTCAGTTCCAGCGCATTGCCATCCACCGAAGCGGTGCGCGCGACCGGATCCAGCTGCAGCCCGCCCAGCTCGATCGCGCCGGCATCGATGCGTGCGCTCTGTGCCATCGCCTCGGCCCGGCGCAGCAGGGCGCGCACCCGTGCCACCAGTTCCGGCATCGAGAAGGGTTTTGCCAGGTAGTCGTCCGCGCCCAGCTCCAGGCCGACAATGCGCTGGGTCTCGCTGCCGCGCGCGCTGATGATGATGATCGGCACGTAGCGCGCCATCGCGCGTGCACGCTGGCACACCTGCAGGCCGTCGACACCGGGCAGCATCACGTCCAGCACCAGCGCATCCCATGGGCCGTCCTGTTCCAGCAGGCGCAGGCCACCGTCACCGCTGGCGGCGTGGGCCACGTCATAGCCTTCATCGCCCAGGTGCATGCGCAGCAGGTCAGCGATGTGGGCATCGTCTTCGACGATCAGCACGCGTTTGGTCGACATCGGCAGCTCGGGGCCAGTGGGGAGGCTGGCTGCATTGTGACGCGGGACGGCCGCCGATACCTCACGAAAAATTGAATCCTGCGTGAGGATTCGTTGACCCGGGCGGGCGCAGCATGGCCCCGTCGCCCCTTCCCGGAGTCCGCCATGTCCCTCTCCCGCCGCCATCTGCTGGGCCTGGGCGGTGTTGCCACCGCCGCCGGCCTGCTCGGCCTGGGGGCCTGCAGCCGCGCCGCCCCGGCCGCCGCCGAAGCGCGTCCGTCGCGACAGTTCGAGGTCATGCGCAGCGATGCGCAGTGGCGCCAGCAGCTGACCCCGGCGCAGTACGCGGTGCTGCGCCAGCAGGCCACCGAGCGCCCGTACAGCAGCCCGCTCAACAAGGAACATCGGCAGGGCACCTTCGCCTGCGCCGGCTGTGCGCTGCCGCTGTTCTCCTCGTCCACCAAGTTCGAGAGCGGCACCGGCTGGCCCAGCTTCTGGGCACCGCTGCACAACGCCATCGGCGAAGACCGCGACGTCACCTTCGGGATGCTGCGGGTGGAGGTGCACTGCCGCCGCTGCGGCGGCCATCTCGGCCATGTGTTCAACGACGGCCCGCGTCCAACCGGGTTGCGCTACTGCATGAACGGTGCGGCGATGGTGTTCGTTCCCGGTGCCCCTGCTGGCACTGCCGACGGCTGGCGGGTGCCGGTCGGTTCTTCCCCTGCTTCCGGAGCCTGACGATGCTGCTGTTGCTGCTTGCCTACCTCGGGGGCGCGCTGACCCTGCTCAGCCCCTGCATCCTGCCGGTGCTGCCGTTCGTGTTCGCGCGTGCCGACCGTCCATTCCTGCGCAGCACGCTGCCGTTGCTGCTGGGCATGGCGCTCACCTTCACCGTGGTCGCCAGCCTGGCCGCCGTAGGCAGCCAATGGGTGGCGCAGGCCAACCAGGTCGGGCGCTGGATTGCCCTGCTGCTGATGGCGCTGTTCGCGGTCGCCCTGTTGTGGCCACGGCTGGCCGACCATCTGCTGGCGCCGTTCCAGCGTGTGGGTGCACGCTTGAGCGCACGCGCCGATGCCGCGGACGCCGCAGGACGTGGCGGCGCGTGGACCTCGCTGCTGATCGGCGTCGCCACCGGCCTGCTGTGGGCGCCGTGCGCCGGTCCAATCCTCGGCCTGGTGCTGACCGGTGCTGCCCTGCATGGCGCCAGCGTCGGTACCAGCAGCCTGCTGCTTGCCTATGCATTGGGTGCGATCACCGCGCTGGCGCTGGCGGTGTGGGTCGGCGGCCGCGTGTTCCGTGCGCTGCAGGCGCGGCTCGGCCTGGGTGACGTACTGCGCAAGGTGCTGGGCGTAGCCGCACTGCTGGCCGTGGTGGCGATCGGCCTGGGCTGGGACACTGGCCTGCTGACCCGTCTTTCAACGGTCAGCACCGCGCGTATCGAGCAAAACCTGCTGGACGCAGTACCCGGCGCGCAGCCGGCGGCACCGCCGATGATGATGATGGCCGGCGCCAATGCAGGTGCCGATGCTCCGCTGCCGGTGGAAGGCACCCTGCCCGCGCTGGATGGCGCCACCGGCTGGCTCAACAGCCCGCCGCTGAGTGCACAGCAGCTGCGTGGCAAGGTGGTGCTGGTCGACTTCTGGACCTACTCCTGCATCAACTGCCTGCGCGCGATGCCGTTCGTGCACGAATGGGAACGTCGCTACCGTGACCATGGGCTGGTGGTGATCGGCGTGCACACGCCGGAGTTCGCCTTCGAACGCAACCCGAGCAACGTGATGAAGGCGGTGCAGGAACTGAAGGTCGAGTACCCGGTGGCGCTCGACAACCAGTACACGATCTGGCGCGCGTTCAACAACCGCTACTGGCCGGCGCAGTACTTCGTCGATGCACAGGGCAACATCCGCGGCCACCAGTTCGGCGAGGGCAACTATGCACGCTCGGAACAAGTGATCCGCCGGCTTCTGACCGAAGCCGGGCAGACCAACCTGCCACCACCGGCCGACCCCGCCGCCGCCGACCTGAAGGGTGTGGCCGTGCAGGCCGACATGAGCAACCTGCGCTCGCCGGAGACCTATCTGGGCCACGCGCGTGCCGAGCAGTTCGCCTCACCCGGCGGCCAACGCAGCGATAGCCCGTTCGACTACACGCTGCCAACCACCCTGGCACTGAACCAGTGGGGCCTGTCCGGACGCTGGACCGTCACCGACGAAGCCGCACAGCTGCAGCAGGCCGGTGGCCGCATCGCCTTCCAGTTCCACGCGCGGGACCTGCACCTGGTGCTGGCACCGAGCCAGGACGGCACGCCGGTACGGTTCCGCGTCTGGCTGGACGGCAAGCCGCTGACCGCTGCCGATGCCGGCAGCGATGTCGGTGCCGATGGCAGCGGCGTGGTCAATGAACACCGCTTGTACCAGCTGGTTCGCCAGCGCGGCACGGTCGGCCCGCATCGCTTCGAGATCGAATTCCTCGACACGGGCGTGCAGGCCTACGCCTTCACCTTCGGTTGAAACGGGAGCACACGATGAAACTCTCTTTTGAACAAGGTATCGCCGCCGGTGTCGCCGGCCTGGTGGCTACTGCATTGATCGCTGGCGTGCTGCTGGTCGACCACGGCGCAGTCGCGGCACCGCTGGAAGCCAGCGCGCAGGCCAAGGCACTACCGGCGCCCAGCGGCGACGCCGCGTTCCGCGATGACGCCACCCATGCCAGCGTGGTGTTCGCCGGCGGTTGCTTCTGGGGCGTGCAGGGCGTGTTCCAGCACGAGAAGGGCGTGAGCAATGCGGTGTCCGGCTACATCGGCGGCAGCGCTGCCAATGCACGCTATGAGCGGGTCAGCAGCGGCCAGACCGGTCATGCCGAGGCGGTGAAGATCGACTACGACCCGCGCCAGGTCAGCTACGGGCAGCTGATGCAGGTGTTCTTCTCGGTGGTGCACGACCCGACCCAACTCAATCGGCAGGGACCGGACCAAGGCAGCCAGTATCGATCGGCGATCTTCTCTGATGACGCCCGCCAGCAGGCGGCCAGCCGCGCCTACATCGCGCAGCTCGGCCAGGCCGGCAGCTACCGCGCGCCGATCGTCACCCAGCTCGGCAGCGGCCAACGTTTCTACCCGGCCGAGAGCTACCACCAGAACTACATGACCAACTACCCGCAGGCGGCCTACATCCGCTACTACGACGCACCGAAGCTGGCCGCGCTGGGCAAGCAGTTCCCGGCGCTGTACCGGCGCGAGGCGGTGCTGGTGCCGATGCGCTGAACCATTCCGGTAGCGCCGGGCCATGCCCGGCGGGCCCATGCATTCCGCCGGGCATGGCCCGGCGCTACCTACACACAAAAAAAGACGCACGGCCATCCAGCCGTGCGCTTGGGAAGTATCGGCCACGCCCCGATCAGGCCCGTCCGACAACGACATGCTAGGCTCGCCATCATCATGGGTACAGAACCAGATGGCGGGAAGTTCGATGGATACAGATGACCAGAGCGCGATGATCCCACCCCGCTACCAACGGCTGTCCGATGAACTGGCCGAAGCCATCCACGGCGGACGTCTCCCGGTCGGCAGCCGCCTGCCCTCGCTGCGGCAGATGGCGTCGCAGCGCCGGCTCAGCCTGAACACGGTGATCGCCGCCTATCGCCAGCTGGAAGATGCCGGCCTGGTGATTCCGCGGCCGAAGGCCGGCTTCGAAGTTGCGCCGCGACTGTCGGTGCCGCAGCGTTCGCTGCGTGACACTCCGTCCGCACCCACCGCGCCGCTGCAGCAGGTGCTGATGGCCCGCGTGCTGGAGGCACAACGCCGCGCCGGTGTGATCGATCTGGCTTTCGCGGGACCGCGCGGACGCCAGTTCTATCCCGGTGCGCAGCTGGCCCGGCATACCGCACAGGTACTGCGCCACGGCCAGCAGACAGTGGAAACCTACGCGCGCCCGAACGGCTCGCCGCGACTGCTGGCGCAGATCGTGCGGCGCGGTCCACGTATGGGCCTGCACACCCACAGCGAGCGGCTGCTGCTGACCCACGGCGCGATGGAAGCCCTGCAGCTGGCCTTGCGTGCAGTAACCCAGCCCGGCGACGCGGTAGGCATCGAGGCGCCGTCCTACTTCAACCTGTACCCGTTGCTGGCCAACCTCGGCCTGCAGGCCATCGAGCTGCCCACCCACCCGCAGCACGGCCTGGATGTCGATGCACTGGAAGCGATGCTGGAGCACACGTCGCTGGCCGCGCTGGTGGTGATGCCGACCGTGCACAACCCGCTCGGCTGCACCATGCCGACACCCGCCAAACAACGCCTGGCCGAACTGGTCAACGCGCGCCAGCTGCCGCTGATCGAAGATGCGGTGTACGCAGAACTGCAGTTCTGCGAGCCGCCGGCACCACTGCTGAAGGCCTTCGATCGCGATGGCTGGGTGATGGTGGTCGGTGGTTTCTCCAAGACGCTGGCGCCGGATTACCGTATCGGCTGGCTGGATGGCGGCCGCTTCGCCGAGCGCATCGCGCTGCTCAAGTTCCAGTCCACCGGTGGCGAACCACAGCTGCTGGGCGATGCGGTGGCGGCGTATCTGGAAGCAGGCAGCTACGAACACCACCTGCATCGCATGCGCCGCTTGTACCGCGAACAGGTCGGTCGCCTGCGCCAGCTGGTGGCCGAACACTTCCCGGCCGGCACCCGTGCCACCGAGCCACAGGGTGGCTTCCTGCTGTGGCTGGAACTGCCGGGGGTGGATACCCGCGAACTGTTCGAACGTGCGCTGCAGGAGGACATCGTGTTCATGCCCGGCCAGGTGTATTCGCGCGGCGCGCGCTACCGTCACTGCTTGCGACTCTCATGCTGCCAGACGCTGGATGCGCGCTTCATCGGTGCGGTGGAGCGGCTCGGTGCGATCGCGAAGGAGCTGGCAGCTGTAACACGGTAGTGCCGGCCGCTGGCCGGCAACCTCGGGATCGCCGGGTGGATGCAGTTGCCGGCCAGCGGCCGGCACTACTCAGGGTCACTCGAGCAGGTGCGCCGCCAACGCTTCGCCATTCGCCCCCGGAAGATTGGGCAACCGCCCCCAGCACGGCATCGGCAGGCGCTGCTGCAGCGTGGCGATGTTGTCATCCTGGCGCTGCATCGCCGGGTCGATGTGATTGCCGATCCAGCCCAGGCACTCCACGCCGCTGGCCTGCAGCGACTGCGCAGTCAGCCGTGCGTGGTTGACGCAGCCCAGCCGCATGCCGACCACAAGCACTACCGGTAGATGCAACGCACGCACCAGATCGAGCTGGTCCAGCGTGGCCGAGACCGGCGCCAGCCAACCGCCAACGCCCTCCACCACCACGATGTCTGCCTGCGCGCGCAGGCGCTCGAATGCAGCCACGATCGGCGCCAGCTCCACCTGCACGCCGTCCTCGGCAGCAGCCAGCTCCGGCGCCAGCGGCTGCCGCAGCGCATACGGGTTCAGGTCGGCATAGTCCGGCACCGGCCAGCTGGCCGCCTGCAGCGCCAGCGCGTCCTCGTTGCGCAGGCCCTGTCCCAGATCCTCACTGCCGCTGGCCACCGGCTTCATGCCGACCGCGCGCAGGCCGCGCCGGCGCAGTGCATGCAGCAGCGCGGTGCTGGCCGCGGTCTTGCCGATCTCGGTATCGGTGCCGGTGACGAACAGGGCAGGCGGCAGCGTGGCGGGCAACGGCATCGATAAGCTCCAGCGGGGCAACAGAACGTACATTATCGCCGGCCCGGCGCGCTTGCTAGACTGCGGGCATGTTCGCCAATGCCTCGCTTACCGGCAGCAAGCCGGAACAATACGCCCAGCTGCTGGAACAGGCCCGTGGCCTGGTCTACGCCGAGTCCGACCGCATCGCCAACGCGGCCAACCTCTCGGCACTGGTCTACCACGCCCTGCCCGACCTGAACTGGGTGGGCTTCTACCTGTACGACGGCAAAGAGCTGGTGGTCGGACCGTTCCAGGGCCTGCCGGCCTGCGTCCGCATCCCGCTGGACAAGGGCGTGTGCGGTGCCGCCGCCAGCCAGCGCGTGACCCAGCGCGTGGATGATGTCGATGCCTTCCCCGGCCACATCGCCTGCGATTCGGCCTCGCGCTCGGAACTGGTGGTGCCGTTGCTGCGCGGCGATGAACTGATCGGCGTGTTCGACATCGACAGCCCCAAGGTCGGCCGCTTCGACGCCGACGACCAGGCCGGCCTGGAAGCCATCGCCCGCGTGTTCGTCGAGGCGCTGGGATGAGCGCACCGAAGCTGCGCAACATCGGCCCGAAGAGTGCGGCGTGGCTGCGCCAGGTCGGCCTGCGCAGCCGCGAGGATCTGGTGGCAATCGGCGCGGTCGGCGCCTTCGTCAAGGTCAAGCGCGCCGGCTTCAAGCCCAGTTTGAACCTGCTCTATTCACTGGAAGGCGCGTTGCTGGACTGCCATTGGCAGGAACTGAGCGAGCCGCAGCGCGATGCGCTGGTGCAGGACTATGAGGCGCGCATCGCCGCGCATCCGTTGAAAGCGGCCGGCCCGGCCTCGGGACCGGTGCATGAGCAGCGCTTCGACACCGATGATGACGCGGAAGACAGCGTGGCCGAGAGCGCCGACGAGGATTGACCGGTAGCGCCGGGCCATGCCCGGCGAGCGCGTAGCGCGGGTGATGTGGAATTCGCCGGGCATGGCCCGGCGCTACCGGATTCGTCAGGGCTGCTGCAGCTCCAGCAGTTCGCCCACCAGCCCGACCTCACCTCGCTCCAGCCACACCCGCAGGCGGGTGCCGTGGTCGATGCGCAGGGCCCAGCATAGCGACATCGGCAGTCCACAGACCTGCGACAGCACCATACGCAGCGGACCGCCATGGCTGACCACCAGCGTCGGCACCGGATCGTCATCATCGAGCAGGCGATCCAGCGCGCGTGCGATACGTCGCTCAAAGTGGCCCCAGCTTTCACCATTCGGTGGTGGGAACGCATGCGGGTCAGCATGGAAAGCGGCCAGCGCATCCTCCGGCAGGTCGAACAGCGACTGCCCGTCCCAATCACCGAAGTCCAGTTCTTCCCATTCCTCGTCCGCGTCCACGTCCAGCCCGCGTGGGGTGGCCAGTGCCATGGCGGTGTGCAGCGAGCGCAGGCGCGGCGAGCTGATCACCCGCTCCCAGGGATGCGCGGCGTAGGCCTCGACCAGTTCCTGTGGCAGGCGGGCCAGCTGCGGCGGATCGCTGCGGCCATCGAGGAATTCATCGCGACCATTGCCGGCGTGGCGGACCAGGTCGAGGATCATGCGAGCATCCCATGCGGGCGACGCAGGTACAACGGAAAACGGGCGGACATCGGCAACGGCACCACGGGATCAAGGGGCCATTCTAAGGGCAGTCGAGCAAGCTCGACGCTACGGGCTGCCTGCGATGCCGTAGACTGCGCGCACTTCCAGGTGACCTGCGGCCATGGCCGGCAGGTTGAAACGGGAAGCCGGTGACGCGCGTTTCCACGCCATGCCGGCGCTGCCCCCGCAACGGTAAGCACGTCAGTTCCAGGCAACACCGCCACTGTGCCGCAGGCATGGGAAGGCGCCTGGACGGTGGCCTCGCGCCACCCGGCGGCAAGCCCGGAGACCGGCCCGGAAGCCTCAGGTCGCGATGCGGTGGGCATGGCGCTGGATGATCGCGGCCTGTGCTGCGGCATCGGCGCGTGCCTGCCTTCGCGGCTCCTCCCCTTCGCCACGCGGGCGTGCGTGGCACCCGGAGTTCCCCCGATGAAGCTGCAGTCCCGAATGCTGTCCCTGGCCGTGCTCGCCGCCCTTCCCGCGCTGGCCCAGGCCGCCGATGACACCACCGCGCTTGACCAGATCCTGGTCACCGCCACCCGCACCCCGATCGCCCTGCAGTACAGCATCGCGCCGGCGCAGGTAATCGACCGCGCGCAGATCGAATCCAGCCAGGCCACCTCGCTGCAGGAGCTGCTGCGCGGCCGCGCAGGCATCAACCTGACCAATGCTGGCGGCCTCGGCAAGCAGAGCTCGCTGTTCCTGCGCGGCACCAACTCCGGCCACACCGTGGTGCTGGTGGATGGCGTGCGCATCAACAGCGCCGATCTCGGCCTGGCCATGTACCAGGACCTGCCGCTGGCGCAGATCGAGCGCGTCGAAATCGTACGCGGCCCGCAGTCGAGCCTGTACGGTGCCGATGCCATCGGCGGCGTGATCCAGATCTTCACCCGCCGCAACCAGGGCGACTTCGCCCCGCACTTCCAGCTCGGTGGCGGCAGCAATGGCCTGCGCGAAGCCAGCGGCGGCATCGGCGGTGGTACCGAGCGCGGCTGGTTCGGCGCCGACATCGCCTACCAGCACTCCGACGGCATCGATGCCTGCCGCGGCTCGGCCACGCTGTTCGCCGGCTGCTTCGCCGACGAACCCGACCGCGACGGCTACCGCAACCTGTCCAAGAGCCTGCGTGGCGGCTACAGCTTCAACGACCAGTGGAACGTGGAAGGCAGCGCGCTGCGCGCCGACGGCAAGAACCACTACGACGGTTACTACAACTACTCGGAAACCCGCCAGCAGGTGCTGGCCGGCAAGGTGCGCTACACCCCGTCCGAACGCCTGGCATTCACTGCCAACGTCGGCCGCAGCGACAATGAATCCGACAACTTCGGTGCACCGGGGGTGTTTGGCAGCGCGCAGACCCATCGTGACAGCGCCTCGCTGCAGGGTGACATCACGCTGGCCGAAGGTCAGCTGCTGAGCACCGGCGTGGACTGGAGTGAGGACAACCTGGATGGCAGCAGCGCCGGATATCTGGTCGACAGCCGCCGCAACACCGGCGTGTTCGTGCAGTACCAGGGCCGCTTCGGCCGCCATCAGCTGCAGGTCAGCGCGCGCAACGACGACAACCAGCAGTTCGGCAACCATGCCACCGGCAGCGTGGGCTGGGCGATGGAACTGGAGCACGGCCTGCGCGTCAATGCCAGCTACGGCACGGCGTTCAAGGCACCGACCTTCAGTGACCTGTATGACCCGTGGAGCGGCGTGCCAACGTTGAACCCGGAAAAGTCCAAGAGCGCAAACCTCGGCGTTTCGCAGCACGGCAAAGGTTGGCACTGGGGCCTGGACGTATACGAGACCCGCATTGATGACCTGATCACCTACGATGCGTCCACGATGAAAATGCAGCAGGTGGAGAAGGCACGCATCCGTGGCGCCGAGCTGACCGGTGGCGTGCTGCTGGCCGGTTTCGACATCAATGCGCAGCTGAGCTACACCGATCCACGCAACCGCACCCACGGCAGCACCCAGTTCGACAACTGGCTGCCGCGCCGCGCGCAGCAGACCGCGCGCCTGGACATTGACCGCCGCTTCGGTGATTTCCGCGCCGGCCTGACCGTGCAGGGTGCGGGCAAGCGCTATGACGATGCCGCCAACGCAGTGAAGGTCGGCGGCTACGGCACGCTGGACCTGCGCGCCGAGTACGCGCTGACGCCGGAGTGGTCGCTGCTGGCGCGTGCCGCCAACGTGTTCGACCGCCGCTACGAGACGGTGGCGTGGTTCAACCAGCCTGGTCGCGAGTACCAGCTGAGCGTGCGTTACCAGCCGAAGTGACCGCGACGGTCATGGTAGTGCCGGCCGCTGGCCGGCAACATCATGACCTTCGGCAACGCGTTCCGGCTTGCCGGCCAGCGGCCGGCACTACCCATTGCGTCGGCCCCGGTTACCGCCCGGTGACCGGCGTTATCCGTTGCATCAGCCCTTCAACCCCGGCAACTCACGCAGGTCGTCGATCACCGCCACCGCATGCGCGGTGGCCAGGTCCAGGCCGCGCGGATAGCCGTAACGCACCAGCGCGATCGGCATGCCTGCATCTTCGGCGGCGCGGTAGTCGGTCAACGAATCACCGACCATCAGGCACGCCTCTACAGGCAGCCCGAAGTGCGCGGCGATATGCCGCAGCGGTTCACCACTGGGCTTGCGCTGCGGCAGGGAGTCGCCACCCAGCACCAGCGCGAACGCATCACCGATACCCAGGTGCTGCAGCAGCGGTGGCACCAGCGCTTCGGGCTTGTTGGTGCAGATCGCCAGCGGCACGTTGCGCGCACGCAGTCGCGCCAGTGCTTCAGCCACGCCATCGAACAGACGCGGGCTGCGCAGCAGGCACTCACGGTAGTGCACCATGAATACCGGCATCACTTCGGCCAGGTCCACCTCGCGGCCGGCCGCATGCACGGCCTGTTCGACCAGGCGGCGCACACCGTCGCCGATCCAACCGAGCACCGTGGTTTCCGGCACGCGTGCCACACCGATGTCCTCCAGCGTGCGGTTCAGTGCTTCGGCGATATCAGCTGCGCTGTCGACCAGCGTGCCATCAAGGTCGAACACGACCAGCGGATAGGGATACGACAAGGGACGGCACCTGCATGACGTGGGGCCGTCCATTGTACGCCGCTGGTTTTTGCGCCGATCCGCCTCAGCCGATCCGGCGCGCGCGGGTAGCCAGGAAGGTGGGCAGATAGCGATCGATCAGGAAGCGCGGCTGCGGCTGCCAGTCTTCCATGAAGCGATCGATGATGAAGCCGGCATCCAGCTGGCCCCCGATCAGTTCGGTCAGGCTGTGGCCGAAGGTCAGTGCGTCGCCCCGTGCCAGCTTCGCCTCGCGCTCGGCCGGCGGCAGGTCTTCCAGGTCCGAATAGGGAATGGCGTACTGCGGCCGGATCAGGCCCTGTGCATCCAGCTGCGGATCGCGCGCGCCAACGAACAGCACCGGGTTGTAGAAGCTGGCCATCAGCATGCCATCGCGTGCCAGCACGCGGCGGCATTCGGTCCACACCGGGCGCACATCAGGCACGTACAGGTTCGAGATCGGGTGGAACACCACATCGAAACTGTCGTTGGCGAATACGTGCAGATCGCGCATGTCACCCTGCACGGTGCGCAGCTGCAGGCCATCGCGCGCAGCGACCCTGCGGTCCTGTTCCAGCTGTCCGTCGGACAGGTCGAACACGGTGACGTCTGCCCCGGCCGCCGCCAGCACCGGCGCCTGCTGTCCACCGCCCGACGCCAGGCACAGGATGCGGCGGCCGCGCACATCACCCATCCAGTCCAGTGGCAACGCGCGCGGGGTCAGATGTACCTGCCAGCGGCCCTCGCGCGCGGCGGCAATCGTTGAGCTTTCCACCGGGCGCGACCATTCGCGCACTTCGCTGGCCTGGCGGTCCCAGGCAGCACGGTTGTGGTCGATCAAGGCCTGTCCATGGTTCATGTGTTCTCCTTGCCCGGTGGGCGCCAATCCAGATCCTGGAAGGCCGGGCTGGCGAAGCACTCGGCCAGGAAGTCCAGGAATCGCCGCATGATAGCGGGCTGCTGGCGCCGTGACGCGTACACCGCATGAATGCCCAGTTCGTCCAGACTGAATTCGGGCAGCAGTTCGATCAGTTCGCCACTGCGCAGGAACGGCGCCACCTGGTAGGTCGGCAGCATGGCGATGCCGGCACCGGCGCGTACTGCCTCCAGCAGCAGTGACGCTTCGTTGGCGCTGATGTTGCCGCCCACCGCCACCGACAGCGAACGGCCTTCACGGTGCAGCTGCCACAGGCTCTTGCCGACGTAGTGATGGGTCAGGCAGTTGTGTGCGGCCAGATGCTCGGGCGCGGTCGGTGTGCCACGCGCCTGCAGGTAGGACGGCGTCGCGCACAGCACCGAACGGCAGGTGGCCAGCCGCCGCGCGATCAGGCTCGGGTCGATCTGGCGGGCGATGCGCACCGCCAGATCCACGCGCTCTTCCACCAGGTTCACCGTGCGGTCGACCAGCAGCAGTTCGATGCGCGCTGCCGGGTGGCGTGCGACGAAGCCGGCCACCGCCCGCGCCAGGTGGCTTTGCCCGAACGAGACGCTGGCGGTTACCCGCAGCGTGCCATGCGGCTCGGGGTCATCGCTGGCCAGTTCGCCCCGCAGTTCCTCGCCGATCGCCAGCATCTGCCGGAAGCGCGCCAGCGCTGCCTCGCCCGGCCCGGTCAGGCTGACCCGGCGCGTGGTCCGGTGCAGCAGGCGCGCCCCCAGCCAGCCCTCGACCTCGGCCAGGTAGCGGCTGACCATCGCCCGTGACATGTCCAGCACCTCGGCGGCCGCGGTCAGGCTGCCGCGCTCGGCGACCTCGACGAACACGGTCATGGCGGTCAATCGGTCCATATGCTCGATCCATGCAACAAACAAGCGCGTTATACGCTGTTTTTCGAGCGACTGCAGCGGCCTAGAGTGGCCCCATTCCCACCCCACACCGCCCCACGGAGTCCTGCCATGAAGATCGCCCTCGTTGGTTCCACCGGCAACATCGGCCGCCAGATCGCCCGCCACGCGCTGGCCCGCGGCCACGAACTCACCGTCATCGTGCGCAGCGCACAGGACCTTCCGGCTGAACTGGCCGGTGCCCATCCGGTGATCGCCTCGCTGGATGACCCGGACGCGCTGGTCGCCGCCATCGCCGGCCACGACGTGCTGGCCAGTGCCTACGGCCCGCGCCCGGGCGATGACATCGGCCGCGTCGGCGAGGTCGCCGCGCAGCTGGCTGCCGCCGCACGCAAGGCCGGCGTGCCGCGCCTGGTCGTGGTCGGTGGCGCCGGCAGCCTGGAAGTCGCGCCCGGCGTGCAGCTGGTCGATACCCCCACCTTCCCGGAGGCCTACAAGCCGTACGCACTGGCCCACCGTGAGGCGTTCAACCGCCTGCAGGCGGTGGATGACCTGGACTGGACCTTCTTCTCGCCGGCCGCCGAAATCGGCCCGGGCGAAGAGCGCGGCCAGTACCGCGTGCAGCCCAAGGCGTTCCTGGCCGACGCCAGCGGCCACAGCCGCATCAGCTACGCCGACTACGGCGCGGCGTTCGTCGCCGAGCTGGAAGCGCACCGCTACCCGAAGCAGATCATCACCGCGGCGTACTGATGCCAGGCCGCCGGGCATGGCCCGGCGCTACCCACCTGTAGAGCCGCGCCCACGCTCGGCTCGCCATCCGCCACAAGGAATTCCCATGCGTACCGCTGCCCTGCTGCTTCCCCTCGCCCTGGCCGCCACCTTCACCAGTGCGCCGCTGCTGGCCGCACCGGCCACCGCGGCGCCGGCCACGGCGACGAAATCCCAGCTGCACCTGCAGACCTTCCATCCCGGCCCGCAGGCGATGTTCTCGGTGTCCTCGGTGCTGATCGAAGGCCGCCACGATGCGATCCTGGTCAACGCGCAGTTCGGCGCCAGCGATGCGCGCAAGCTGGTGGATCTGATCCGCGCCAGCGGCAAGCAGCTGACCACGATCTACATCAGCCACGGCGATCCGGATTACTACTTCGGCCTGGCCACGCTGCAGGACGCGTTCCCGCAGGCACGCATCGTCGCCACTGCGCAGACCGTCGCCCACCTCCAGCAGACCCAGGCCGGCAAGCTGGCCTACTGGGGGCCGAAGATGGGCAGCGACGTGCCCGCGCGCATCGTGGTGCCGCAGGTGCTGGACGGCGATGCCCTGCAGCTGGAAGGCCAGCGCCTGCCGCTGATCGGCCTGGATGGCCCGACCCCGGATCGCACGGTGCTGTGGGTGCCGTCGCTGCGCGCGATCGTCGGTGGCATTCCGGTGGTGGCGGGCGAGCACGTGTGGATGGCAGACACGCAGACGCCGAAGTCGCACACCGACTGGCTGCAGACCCTGCAGCGGCTGCAGGCACTGAAGCCGAAGGTGGTGGTGCCGGGGCATTACGCGCCGGGTGCGGCACTGGATGCCAGTGCGCTGCGCTTCACCGCAGACTACATCCGTGCGTTCGATGTTGAGGCGGCAAAGGCGAAGGACAGTGCGGCGCTGGTGAAGGCGATGCAGTCGCGCTATCCGAAGCTGGCAGGCGTGGCGTCGCTGGAGCTGAGTGCGAAGGTGGCCAAGGGCGAGATGCAGTGGCCATGAGGTAGGGGGGGTCTTTTGCAGGGCTGCGCCCTGCACCTGCTCAATGCAACGGCAACAGCCGAAGCAACAGCTGGCTATCCGTGGGATGGCGAGGTGGGTCCGGTTGCGGGGGACGCCGTGAATCCGTCCATGGAGGCTCGGTCGCGCCATCCATGGCGCTCACGCCCCCGCAACCGGACCCACCTCGCCTTCGACAGTTTCCTGCTGCTGATGGAACCTGCTGCTGTTGGTGGAACCTGCTGCTGTTGGTGGGTGCCGACCGTTGGTCGGCACGGCAATGATCAGTGCTCGAACAGTTCGCCCTGCACCACAGGTTCCTTGTCGCGGAAACCACTGAGGCCGACGCCAACGAGGCGGTAGCGGGTGTCGGCGGGCAGATCCACCCGCGCACGCAGTGCCAACGCGATGTCGCGCAGCTCCTGCATCGATTCCGGCGGGCGGTCCGGGGTGAAGCTGCGGGTGAGGATGCGGAACTGCGCGGTCTTCAGTTTCAGTACCACGGTGTGGCCGACGCGTTCGGTCTTGCGGGTGGCGTTCCAGGTTTTCTCCGCCAGCTGCACGATGGCCTCACCCAGATCTTCCAGCGGCAGGTCCTCGGCGAAGGTGTCTTCGGAGGAGATCGACTGCACCTGCTGGTCCGGCTCCACCGGCCGTTCATCGACACCGCGTGCGCGGTTGTACAGGCTGCGGCCGAAGCTGCCGAACGCCTCTTCCAGATCGATCAGTGCCCACTGCCGCAGGTCGCCGCAGGTGACGATGCCGCGCGCGGCCAGCTTGCCTTCCATCACCTTGCCGACGCCGGGCACCCGGTTCACCGGCAACGGCAGCAGGAAGGCGTCCACCCGCTGCGGCGGAATCACGAATTGGCCATCGGGCTTGCGCCAGTCAGAGGCGATCTTGGCCAGGAATTTGTTCGGCGCAATGCCGGCTGAAGCAGTCAGCTGGGTTTCCTCGCGGATCTGCGCGCGGATGGTGCGCGCGATGTCGGTGGCCAGTTCCATGCCGCTCTTGGGCTCGGTCACGTCCAGGTAGGCCTCATCCAGCGACAGCGGCTCGACCAGGTCGGTGTGGCGCAGGAAGATCTCGCGCACCTGCTGTGACACCGCCTTGTAACGTGCGAAGTCCGGCGGTACGAAGATCGCATCCGGGCACAGGCGCTCGGCACGCACGGCCGGCATCGCCGAGCGCACGCCGAACACGCGCGCCTCGTAGGACGCCGCGCACACCACCGAACGCGCGCCACGCCATGCCACAACCACCGGCTTGCCGCGCAGTGACGGATCGTCGCGCTGCTCCACCGACGCGTAGAAGGCGTCCATGTCGACGTGGATGATCTTGCGCAGTCGGGTCATGTCAGGCGGAAAGGGCGGGGGCAGGCTGAACCGACCACACGCACAGGTATGGTCGTTGCACATCAACAGGATGCGCGTATTCCCTTGAAAACACTACGGTTGCGTACGGTTGAAATGTTTGATCGGCGCAGTTTCCACGGGCATTCTCGGGCGCTTGTTTCCCTGTTCTTCGCTTCCAGGATTGTGCTTCATGACCCGTCTCCACGCGTTCAACCGCGAACAGCTGCTGGCCAGCGCACGCGGTGAACTGTTCGGCGCCGCTGCCGGCCGTTTGCCCAACGATCCGATGCTGATGTTCGACCGCATCACCGAAATCCGCGAGGACGGCGGACCGCATGGAAAGGGCATGGTACGCGCCGAACTGGATATCCGCCCCGACCTCTGGTTCTTCGGCTGCCACTTCATCGGCGACCCGGTGATGCCTGGTTGCCTGGGCCTGGATGCCATGTGGCAGCTGACCGGCTTCTTCCTGACCTGGCTGGGTGCCCCCGGCAAGGGCCGTGCTCTGGGCTGCGGCGAGGTGAAGTTCACCGGCCAGGTGCTGCCGGATGCGAAGCTGGTGCGTTACGAGATCGACATCAGCCGGGTCATCAACCGCAAGCTGGTGATGGCTCAGTCGGACGCCCGCATGTACGTGGATGACCGCGAAATCTACAGCGCGCGCGATCTGCGCGTCGGCCTGTTCACTGAAACCGGGAGCTTCTGATGCGTCGCGTCGTCATCACCGGCATGGGCATCACGTCCTGCCTCGGCAATGATCTGGATACCGTTTCGAATGCGCTGCGCGAAGGGCGCTCCGGCATCACGGCATTGTCCGACCACGCCGACGCGGGCCTGCGCAGCCAGGTCGGCGGCCGTGTCGACCTCGACCTGGACGCGCTGATCGACCGCAAGCAGAAGCGCTTCATGAGCGATGCGGCGGCCTTCGCCTACCTGTCCATGCGCGATGCCATCGCCGATGCCGGGCTCAGCCCCGAGCAGGTCAGCAACCTGCGTACCGGCCTGATCGCCGGTTCCGGTGGCGGCTCCAGCGAATGGCAGATCGGCGCGGTCGACCTGCTGCGCGAACGCGGTGTGCGCAAGGTCGGCCCGTACATGGTGCCGCGCACGATGTGCTCGACGGTCTCGGCCTGCCTGGCCACCGCCTACCAGATCAAGGGCGTCAGCTACTCGCTGTCGGCCGCCTGCGCGACATCGGCGCACTGCATCGGCGCCGCCGCGGACATGATCCGCCACGGTGCGCAGGACATCATGTTCGCCGGTGGTGGCGAAGACCTGCACTGGTCGATGAGCGTGATGTTCGATGCGATGGGCGCGCTGTCGACCAGCTTCAACGAAACCCCGGCCAGCGCCTCGCGGCCGTACGACAAGGACCGCGACGGCTTCGTCATCGCCGGTGGCGGCGGCATGCTGGTGCTGGAAGACTACGACCACGCCGTTGCGCGCGGCGCGCACATCCATGCCGAGCTGATCGGCTATGGCGTGACCTCCGACGGCGCCGACATGGTGGCGCCGTCCGGTGAAGGCGCGGTGCGCTGCATGAAGATGGCGCTGCAGGGCGTGGATCGTCCGCTGGACTACCTCAACACCCACGGCACCTCCACGCCGCTGGGCGACGTCACCGAGCTCAACGCGATCCGCGAAGTGTTCGGCGATGCGGTGCCGCCGCTGTCCTCGACCAAGGCGCTGTCCGGCCATTCGCTGGGTGCGGCCAGCGTGCACGAGGCGATCTACTGCCTGCTGATGATGCGCGACGGCTTCGTCGCCGGTTCGGCCAACATCGGCGAGCTGGACCCGAAGGTGGAAAGCTTCCCGATCCTGCGCGAGAGCCGCGAGCAGACGCTGGATACGGTGATGTCCAACAGCTTCGGCTTCGGTGGCACCAACGCGGCGCTGGTGTTCGGCCGGGTGTGATGGGAAGGCGTGCCGACCAACGGTCGGCACCCACCAGAGCGGTAGCGCCGGGCCATGCCCAGCGAGAGCGGTGAAGCGTGCCGACCAACGGTCGGCACCCACCAGGGCGGTGGTCGGTACCTACCGGTTATTTCGGCAGCAACGGCACCAGCAGCGCGTGCGCGTCCAGCAGCGAGCCGACGATGCGGTGTCCGAATGCGCGCAGCTCTTCGTCCGGATGCACCAGGTCCGGCACCTGGATCACGGTCATGCCGGCAGCCAGCGCTGCGCGCGTGCCGGCCGGTGAGTCTTCCAGCGCCAGGCAGCGCTCGGGCACCTGGCCCAGCCGCTGCGCGGCCAGCAGGTAGATGTCCGGCGCCGGCTTCGGCCGTGCCACGTCGCCGCTGGTGATCACCGCATCGAAATACGGCAGCAGGCCGGCGGCGGACAGCTTGCGGTTGGCCCGCGGCTGCCGCGTGGTCGTCGCGACCGCACGCGGTATCGCGTGCGCCTCCAGCAGCTCCAGCAACTCCAGGATGCCCGGCCGCAGCGGCAGGCCGGTCTGCGTGCGTTCCTCGTAGAGATCGTGGCAGCGTGCGGCCACGGCTTCGATCACGCTGTCTTCGACACCCTGCGCACGCAGCAACGCGTGCGTATCGCGGTCGCCGAGACCGACCATGCGCAGGAACACCGTTTCGTCCAGGCCCAGGCCGAACTCATTGGCGGCCTGGCTCCAGCAGGCAAGCGAGACCCGCTCGCTGTCGATCATCAGGCCGTCCATGTCGAAGATGACGGCGTCGGGCAGGAACGGCAGCGCAGCGATGGTGGTCATGGAGCGAAAAGCGTATCCAGGTCGGTAGGAGTGAGCTGCCGCCATTGCCCTTCGTCCAGTCCCTGCAGGTCCAGCCCGCCGACTCGGCTGCGGTGCAGGGCCTGCACATGGTTGCCGGTGGCGGCGAACATGCGGCGTACCTGATGGTAGCGGCCTTCATGCAGCACCAGGCGTGCGCGACGCGCATCCAGCACTTCAAGTTCAGCCGGCAGCAAGGGCGTCTTCTCGGACTCCAGCATCAGCGTGCCACTGGCGAACAGCGCCACTTCATCGCCGCGCAGGTCGTCGCTCAGTTCGACTTCGTAGACCTTGGGCAGCTTCGACTTCGGCGAGATGATCCGGTGCAGCAGGCCGCCGTCGTCGGTCAGCAGCAACAGGCCACTGGTGTCGCGGTCCAGCCGGCCGACCGTGGACAGCACCGGGTCGCGGTCGCGGTAGCGCGGCGGCAGCAGGTCGTAGATCAGGCGACCTTTGTCCTTGGTCGAACAGGTGTAGCCGGCCGGCTTGTGCAGCGCGATCGACAGGCCCACCGGCGGGTCCAGCGGCTCGCCATCGACGCGCACCGCTTCATGCGGCACCTGGTCGTCGGCGTACAGCACCTCGCCATCGGCGTCGGTGACGCGACCTTCGCGGAACATCCACTGCACCTGCTTGCGGCTGCCATAGCCCAGGTTGGCGATGAGCTTGACCAGCTTCACTTGCCCTTCCCCCTGCCCTTCACCGCCTCGACCAGCTTGAAGCCATCGCGCTCGGCAACCACGCGCACCGCACCGAAACTCTCATTGAGCGTGTATTCGTACGGCAGGTGGCGGTTGGCCACCACGTACAGGCGCCCGCCCGGGCGCAGCGCCTGCGCGGCCACGGCGATGAAGCGCTGGCCGATGTCCGGACGGTCGGCACGCGAGGGGGTGTGGAACGGCGGGTTGCTGATGATGACGTCGTAGTCCGGCTCGATGCCGGCGGTGACGTCGCGCCACAGGAAACGCAGCGGCAGCGGGCGCGGCGGCGGCGACAGGTTCAGCTCGGCCAGCGCCAGCGCACGCTGCTCAGCCTCGTACAGGTCCAGCGCGGTGATCTTCGGGCAGCGTTCCAGCAGCTCGCGCGACAGGTAGCCGTATCCGGCACCGAGGTCGGCGGCGCGACCGGCCAGGTCGGCCGGCAGGTGCTCGGCCAGCAGCGCCGAGGCCGGGTCGATCCGGTCCCAGGCGAACACGCCCGGCCGGCTGAGGAAGCGGCCACCGACAATCGGGCGGACCGCGTCCAGGGCGGACCAGCGCTTGGCCAGGTCGGCATCGTGCTGGCCCTGCATCGGCGCGGTCCAGTACGCCCGGCAGTGGTTCTTGGTCAGGCTGCCGCCGAGGCCGGTCAGCTGCTTGAGGTCGCCCTCGCCGGAACGCGCGCCTTCGTTGTTGGACTGGCAGGCGACGATGCGACCGCCTTCAGCGACCAGCGCCAGGGCGCGGGCGAACAGCGCACGGGCTTCCTCGCGCTGGCGCGGCGGCAGCACCAGCACCAGCGGATAGCGGCCCTTGCCGGCTTCATCATCCAGCTGGCCGCTGACGGTCCAGCCGGCGGCCTGCTGCAGTGGCTGCGCGAACGGGGCGAAGCTCTGCTCGCAGTGCACTTCACGGCCACCGGCCACTTCGCGCAGCGGCCAGCCATCGCGGGCACGCAGGAAGGCCACCGGGCCCTCCGGCCAGCGCAGGGCGCCTTGGGAGAACGGCAGGAGCAGGGTCTGCAGGGGGGCGTCGTCGCTGGAGGCCATCGGCGCGGTTACTTCAAAGCGTGAGGGCCGTCCATTGTACCGGCTTGGCCGGGCCGGCCCCGGCGGCCACTTTGCGAAACCCGAACGGGGCCTTGATCTGCCAGAAACATTGGAACGTTCAGGGTAGAGGCTCCCCCCGGAAACCCAGGAGAACCTGCATGCGAGCCTTGTTCGTCGGTGGCGTGGTCGACAACAGCGAAATGGACCTGGAAGGCAGCCATCCGCCCGTGCATTACCCCGAAGACACCGGCGGCGGCCACTCACGCTACCGCCTGCACCAGGTCGGCCACGGCGCCGATGGCAGCGTGGCCTACGCGGTCTACGGCGCGCCGGACCTGGCCGACGACGAGGTGGCCAGGGTGGCGGAAGAACGCGCCTATGCGCGCAGGTTCGAAGCGACGCCGACGTTGTTCGAGCATTGACATCCCTGCAGCCCCCGAGCCCATGCTCGGGCGGCGACGCAGCCGCACGGGCGGCAGCTGAGCGTAGGCTCGGCTCTACATCGGCTCAAGGTGCCCTTGGCGGCAACCGGCGGATGCTGGGCGATCTCGTCCAGCCAGACGACGCCGACGTTGTTCGAGCATTGAGCAACGCGTGCGGTTGTAGCGCCCGAGCCCATGCTCGGGCGGCGGCGCAGCCGCACGGGCGGCAGCCGAGCGTGGGCTCGGCTCTACATCGGCTCAAGGTGCCTTTGGCGGCAACCTGCGGATGCTGGCGATCTCATCCAGCCACACATGATGCTGCTGCACCGGCGTGTCGTAGTCGTCCAGGCGCAGCTGGCCGTTGCTGCCTTCGTCGCCGGCATCGTTGCGGTACTGCTGCACGGTCGGCTTCACGGCAATGGTGCCGAGCAGCCGGCGACCGTCCTGCAGGGTCAGTTCCACCTGCGTTTCGCCTTCCAGCTGCGGCAGCAGGGCTTCCAGGCGCGCGATCTGCGCCGGATCGGTATGGATACGGGGAGCTATACGGGACATCGGCGACCTCCTGCATGCAGGGTCGCCGATCAGCCGTGAATGCTCAGTGCAGCGCGCTGTCGGCGCGCGGCACCTGCACCTTGCGTACCGCTGACACCAGCTGCGCCACCGAATAGGGCTTGGCCACATGCTCCTGGAAGCCTGACGCCAACGCACGACGGCGATCGTCAGCGCGCGCCAGTGCTGTCACCGCCACCGCTGGCAGGGTCAGCGCATCCACGCCCATGTCCTCGCGCAGCGTACGCACCAGGCCGTAGCCATCCATGCCGGGCATGCCGATGTCGGTCAGCATCACGTGGTACTGCAGATGGCCGGTGTCGGCCAGCAGCGCCAATGCCTCGCCTGCCGAACTTGCCGCGGACACGCTCGCGCCCTGTTCTTCCAGCATGCGCCGCAGGTACTCCAGCACTTCCGGCTGATCTTCCACCGCCAGCACGTGCATGCCGCGCAGCGGATACGGTTCAACGATCACCGGCTCCAGGATCGGCCCGCTGATTACTTCGCGCAGCGGCCGCCGCTCGGCATCCGGAAGGTGCTGCGGCAGGCGCACGCTGAAGGTGGCGCCGTGGCCATGGCCTTCGCTGGCGGCGGTGACCGTGCCGCCGTGCAGCTCGACCAGCTGCTGCACGATCGCCAGACCCAGGCCCAGGCCGCCATGGCGGCGGGTGGTGGTGCCATCGGCCTGGCGGAAGCGGCTGAACAGGTGGTTGAGGAACTCAGGCGCGATGCCGTCGCCGGTGTCGCGCACGGTGATCACCCAGTGATTGCCATCGGCCTGCAGGGCTACGTCGATGCGGCCTTCGGCCGGGGTGAACTTGATCGCATTGGAGAGCAGGTTCCAGAACACCTGCTGCAGGCGGGTGGCATCGCCCAGCACCAGGCTGGGCCGGTCGGGCAGCTGCAGGTGCACATCCAGCGCCTTGCCTTCGGCCACCAGCTCCTGCGCACCGATCGCTTCGCCCAGCACGCCGCACAGGTCCAGCACTTCCACTTCCAGCTGCACCTTGCCCAGCAGCATGCTGCTGAGGTCGAGCATGTCCGAGATCAGTCGTTTCTGCGCGCCAGCGCTGTTGGCGATCACGCCCAGGCCCTTGTACAGCGGGCTGGTGTTGTCCACCCGCTGCAGCAACAGTTCGCTCCAGCCCAGGATGGTGGTCAGCGGCGTGCGCAGCTCATGCGACAACGTGGCCAGGAATTCGTCCTTCAGCCGTGCCATGTTCTCGGCCGCACTGCGCGCGGCACGTTCGGACTGCAGCAGCTCCTCGCGGGCCAGTTCGATTTCGCGGCGCTCGGTCACGTCCGGGCTGCTGCCGGCAAGGCCGATGAAGCGGCCCATCCGCGAAAAGCGTGGGCGTGCGTTCATCTCCAGCCAGCGCCATTGGCCATCGGCACGCCGCGCACGCACCAGCGCGTGCATCGAGCGCTGCGCCTTCAAGGCCTCCTGCAGCTCGTACTCGAACACCGAGGCATCGTCCGGATGCACCAGCCCACGCCACACATCCTCGGGAACGCGCGTCTCGTCGCCACCGAAAAACTCACTGAAGGCGCTGTTGACGAAGCGTGCATGGCCGCGCTCGTCCAGCACCCAGACCGGCATCGGCAGGCCATCGGCCAGCGCACTGAAGCGCGCTTCGCTTTCGCCCAGCTCAACTTCCATCTGCTTGCGCGCGGTGATGTCGAAGAACAGGATGCCGACCTTGTCCTCACCCGGGCGCCCCACGCGCACCGCATCGACCGCGAACGAGCGGCCCAGCGCCCGCGCTTCCATCTCGAACTGCGCCGGCCGGCCGCTGCGGGCCACTTCACCGTAGATGCGGAACCAGTCTTCCTCGTGATGCGGTTCCAGCGCGCTCATGCGCTGTCCGCGTGCGTCCTTCAGGCCGGTATGCCGCTCGAAGGCATCGTTGACCTCGATGAAACGGTAGTCCACCGCGCGGTCACCATCGAACAGCACCTGGATCACGCAGAAACCGGCGTTGATGCGCTCAAGCACGCCATGATGCAGGTCGGGTTCGGGCGCCGGCACCATCATCGGTGGGCGCTCCACTAGGGGCGGCAGTGTGGACAAGGGCGTTTGGACAGGCCGGGTTGGAGGCACAGCATCTTCCAAAGGGCGTATTCACAGCGTCAAGCGCCGTCAGTCATGCTTGACGACAATGAATTGGCGGCAACCACTCTTGCGCATGACGCAATCGGCCATTGCCGTTGCCTGGAAGCAGGATCACACTCGATCTGTGATCAACATCGTCCCCATCGGCGGGACGCAGGAGACCGTCATGAAACGCTCACTCGCGATTGCCCTGCTGGCAGGCGCCCTGGTGGCGGGTGGCGCAAATGCGGCCCCGCGCACCGTGACCGATGCGCAGGCACCACGCACCCTGCAGGCCGATGGCCCGGTCAACGTGAAATGGGATGATCCGGCCAAGTTCACCGAGATCCGCCAGAGCAGCAACCGCTTCGAAGCCGAGCGCGGCGACTGGGTGCAGCAGCTGGCGCGCTACCTGCAGACCACGGCAGCCAAGCCGCTGCAGCCCGGTCAGACCCTCGATGTGACCCTGGTCGACGTCAAGCGCGCCGGTGATTACGAGCCGTGGCACGGCCCGCGTGGGCGCGACATCCGGATCATGCGTGACATCTACCCGCCGCGGATCAGCCTGCAGTACACGCTGAAGGATGCCAGCGGCCGCATCATCAGCGAAGGCGATGCGCGCCTGAGCGACACCGGCTATCTGCACAACGTGGGGCTGAAGAGCGACAGTGATCCGCTGCGCTACGAGAAGCGCCTGATCGATGACTGGGTGAAGCGGCAGCTGACCAGCCAGGCCACCGCGGCGCGGTAAGCCCCACGGCGACCCGTACCAGGCGACCGCTGCCTGTTAGGCCCATCGGTAGGTGTCGACCTTGGTCGACACGCATTCACAGCGCCGAGCATGGGCTCGGCTCTACATGTACACCCTGGCCACGCGCTTGACGCCACACGGCAGCTGGTACGCACTCACGCCACAGCGCGGCGCCAGCTCGGACAGCGTCGGCGCATTGCCCCACAGCTCCACCACGCTGCCAACGCCCGCCTGCGGATGCGCAGTCAGGTCCACGGTCAGCATGTCCATCGATACGCGGCCGATCAGCGCGCCGGGCTGGCCATCGATCAGCACCGGGGTGCCGTTCGGCGCGAACTGCGGATAGCCATCGGCATACCCCAGCGCGACCACGCCGACGCGGGTGCGTGCCTTGGAAACGAAGCGGGCGCCATAGCCCACCGGCTCCCCCGACTCGATCCAGCGCTCGGCAATCACCTTGGACTGCATCGTCATCACCGGGCGCAGGCGCTCGGTCAGTGCGGTGTTGTCCGGAAGCGGGTTGGCACCGTACAGCATCAGGCCCGGGCGCACCCAGTCACTGCGTACATCCGGCCAGCCCAGCAGCGCCGGCGAGTTGCATACACTGGTCTCGCCTTCCAGCCCATCAGTGGCGCGTGCGAACGTCGCCGCCTGCTCGTGGGTGCGTTCGCTGTCCAGCTCGTCGGCACGTGCCAGATGGGTCATCAGCACGATGCGTTCGACCTGCGGCAACGCCGACAGGCGCGCATGCGCAGCGCGGAAGCTGTCCACGTCCAGGCCGAGGCGATGCATGCCGCTGTCCAGCTTCAGCCACACCGTCAACGGACGCGGGCTGTCGAAGGCGGCCAGCGCCTCCAGCTGCCACGGCGAACCGACGGCGAACCAGAAATCGTGCTCGGCCACCAGCGCCATGTCACTGGCTTCGAAGATGCCTTCCAGCAGCAGGATCGGCGCACCGATGCCGGCCTGGCGCAGTTCCAGCGCCTCTTCGATGGTGGCCACGCCGAAGCCATCGGCCTCGCCTTCCAGTGCCTGCGCACAGCGCACGGCGCCATGGCCGTAGGCATCGGCCTTGATGATCGCCAGGGCCTTGCCACCGCCCAGTTCGCGGGCGAGGCGGTAGTTGCTGCGCAGGGCGCCCAGATCAATCAGCGCGCGGGCAGGACGCATGTGCGGTTCTCATGTTGCGGGGCGTGACCGTACTGGCCATAGCGGAAAACATCCAGGCCTTCGGTGCTGATCTGCGGCTGGCGCGCGCTCATCAGGTCGGCCAGGTAGCGGCCCGAGCCGCACGCCATGGTCCAGCCCAGCGTGCCGTGGCCGGTGTTGAGGTACAGGTTGCGGAACGGCGTGGCGCCGATCACCGGCGTGCCATCCGGCGTGGCCGGGCGCAGGCCGGTCCAGAACTGCGCGCGCGACAGGTCGCCGCCCTTCGGGTACAGGTCGCTGACCACCAGTTCCAGGGTCTCGCGGCGGCGCTGCGACAGCGACAGGTCGAAGCCGGCCACTTCGGCCATGCCACCGACGCGGATGCGGTCGTCGAAACGGGTGACCGCCACCTTGTAGCTCTCATCGAGGATGGTCGAGGTCGGTGCCATCGCCGGATCGGTGATCGGCAGGGTCAGCGAGTAACCCTTCAGCGGGTACACCGGCAGGCGCATGCCCAGCGGTGCGACCAGCGCCGGCGAGTAACTGCCGAGCGCGACCACGAAGCGGTCAGCGGTTTCCAGGGTGCCGTTGACGTGCACGCCGGTGATGCGCTCGCCATCGGAGACCAGGCCGGTGATGTCCTGGTCGAAGCGGAACTCGACGCCGGCGTCCACGCACATCTGCGCCAGGCGGCGGGTGAACAGCTGGCAGTCACCGGTCTGGTCACGCGGCAGGCGCAGCGCGCCGACCAGGCCGTCGACGTGGGCCAGGGCCGGTTCGGCCTGGATGATGCCGGCGCGGTCCAGTACCTCGTACGGCACGCCGTACTGGGCCAGGATCTCGATGTCCTGCGCCGAGGCGTCCAGCTGCTGCTGGGTGCGGAACAACTGGGTGGTGCCCAGGTCGCGGCCTTCGAATTCGATGCCGATCTGCGCGCGCAGCTCATTGAGGCAGTCGCGGCTGTACTCGGACATGCGCACCATGCGCGCCTTGTTGATCGCGTAGCGCTCGTGGGTGCAGTTGCGCAGCATCTGCCACAGCCAGCGGTACTGGGCCAGGTCCATGCCCGGCTTGATCGCCAGCGGCGCGTGCTTTTCGAACAGCCAGCCGATCGCCTTCTTCGGCACGCCCGGGGCGGCCCACGGCGAGGTGTAGCCGAACGACAGCTGGCCGGCATTGGCGAAGCTGGTTTCCAGCGCCGGGCCGGGCTGACGGTCGATGACCGTGACTTCAAACCCGGCCTGTCGCAGGTACCAGGCACTGGTGGTGCCGATCACGCCGCTGCCGAGGACTAGGACTCGCATGGGACTTCTCCAACCCGATCATTCCCTGCACTGGAGCGTGCCGGGACCATAATTGGGGAAGTATAGACAGCCAATACCAGTTGATTTGCCTGATTTGCGATCAACCGGCAGGATGTTCTCCTGCAATTCATTCCCCAAGGTTGACGGCCATGGCCACACGTACCCGTGAACTGGACAAGATAGACCGCAAGATCCTGCGCATCCTGCAGGCCGAGGGCCGTATCTCCTTCACCGAACTGGGGGAACGGGTCGGGCTGTCGACCACCCCGTGCACCGAACGGGTGCGTCGGCTCGAACGCGAAGCAGTGATCACCGGCTACCACGCCCACCTCGATCCGGCGGCGGTGAAAGCCAGCCTGCTGGTGTTCGTAGAGATCAGCCTGGCCTACAAGTCCGGCGACATCTTCGAGGAGTTCCGGCGCGCGGCCCTGAAGCTGCCCAACGTGCTGGAGTGCCATCTGGTATCGGGCGACTTCGATTACCTGCTGAAGGCGCGGATCAGCGAGATGGCGTCCTACCGCAAGCTGCTCGGCAGCACGCTGCTGACACTGCCGCACGTACGTGAGTCGAAGAGCTACATCGTGATGGAAGAGGTGAAGGAGACGCTGAGCCTGCCGATTCCGGATTGAGCCGCGGCTGCGGTTGGGGTCAGAGCCCGCGGTGCGGGATCCGACCCCGGTCAGGATTCGGCAAGGGGTCGGATCCCGCGCAGCGGGCTCTGACCCCGGTCATGGCAACAGTCAACGCTGCTGCGGGTGCTTCTGCGAGCGCTGCTCCTGCTGCTTTCCGCCCTTGTGCGGCTGCTGCGGGTCCATCTGCTGCTGTTGCTGTTGTTGCTGCGGGTTACGGCCCTGCGGTTCCTTGCCGGGATGACGGTTCTGCTGGTTTTTCATGATCGCGATCCAGTGGACGAAGGACACGCGGCGGCGGAGTGCCGACGCAGGGCTACGGTGGTCCCGGAACGGTTAATCGCAGGCGAAAAAGCAGTGATCGGCAGGATGTTGTTTTCGTGCGTTCAGGCCAGGCAGCGGCCAACCCGGGTTGGCACCGTACTGCCCGGCCGCCGGGCATGGCCCGGCGCTACCGGATCTGCTGACCGTCACCACTGGGCACGCTGTCGTAATAGCGGCCGGTGCGCGAATCGAACACGCGGTTCGGACCGGCCGGACGCACACCCGGGATGATGCGGCCGTTGCGGTCGTAGACCTTGCTGGATGGCTTCGGCGCCGGAAACGGCGCAACCTGGGCCGGACCAGTGGACTTGATCGGCTGCACTGGCTGCGGCGAAGGCAGCACCTGTGGCTGCGGGCGCGCTGGCTGCACGGGCGGCACCACCGGCTGGGGGGCCACGGTGGTGGTGCTGCGGGTGGCGGTCGGATTACCGGTCGGCACCTGGGCCAGCGCCAGCGCGGGCAGCAGGGCCAGCAGCAGGGAAAGGGACAGTTTCATGGCACGCTCCGGTATGGATCGCATTCACCTTGCGCCTGCGCCTGTGTGCCGCCCATGAACGGCCATCACACTTGCAAGGTCGCGCCGGCAGCCCCACGTTTGTCGGCATCCCCAGGCCATCGACCCCACGGAGCGCCGCCATGACCGCCTTCGACCTGACGCCCCCGACCCCCCCCCAGACCGAAGCGCTGGTTGCCGGTCTCAGCAGTGAGGAGCGCCGCGTGCTGCTGCAGCACGGCACCGAAGCGCCCTTCTGCGGTGTGTTCCTCGACAACAAGCGCGAGGGCGTCTACTGCTGCCGGCTGTGTGCGCTGCCGCTGTTCCGCTCCAGCACCAAGTTCGATTCCGGCACCGGCTGGCCCAGCTTCTTCGCGCCGTTCGACCCGGCGCACGTGCGCGAGATCCGCGATACCAGCCACGGCATGGTCCGCACCGAGATCACCTGCGCGCGCTGCGGCAGCCATCTGGGCCATGTGTTCCCGGACGGCCCGCCGCCGACCTACGAGCGCCACTGCCTGAACTCCGTCTCACTTTCGTTCACCGGCAACGGCGAGCCCTGGCCCGACCCGTTGCAGCGTGGCGGCGCGGAAAGCGGCGTGGCGGGCTGAAACACCCCGCTGACCGATTTCACAGAATTCCCTCTTCAGAAATCCGGGCGACGGGCCGACAAGGAGATATCCCCCCTCCCTGCGTCGCCCCATGCTCATCATCGTTGGATTCCTGGTCGTCATCATCAGCGTGCTCGGGGGCTACCTCGGGGCCCACGGACGCCTGGGTGCCCTCTGGCAGCCCTACGAACTGGTCATCATCGGCGGTGCCGCACTGGGCGCGTTCCTGGTCGGCACCCCGGCCAAGACGGTCAAGCAGACCCTGCAGGCCATGGTCGGCGTGTTCAAGGGCCCGCGTTACAAGCAGCAGGACTACATCGATGTCCTCAGCCTGGTGTACGAACTGCTCAACAAGGCCCGCCGCGAGGGCTTCATGGCGCTGGAAGACCATGTCGAGCGCCCGGCTGAAAGCGCGCTGTTCGGCAACTACCCGAAGGTGCAGGCCGACCATCACCTGATCGACTTCATCACCGATTGCCTGCGCCTGATGATCGGCAGCAACATCGAGCCGCACGAGCTGGAGCCGCTGCTGGAACTGGAGCTGGAAAAGCACCACGCCGAGGCGATGGCGCCGTCGCAGGTTCTGACCAAGGTCGCCGACGGACTTCCCGGTTTCGGCATCGTCGCGGCGGTGCTGGGCATCGTCATCACCATGGGCTCGATCGGCGGCGACATCGTCGAGGTCGGCGGCCACGTGGCCGGCGCACTGGTCGGCACCTTCCTCGGCATCCTGCTGGGCTATGGCTTCGTCGGCCCGATGGCCTCGGCGATGGAAGCCCGCGCCGAGCAGGACAGCCGCATCTACGAGTCGGTGAAAACCGCGCTGCTGGCCTGCCTGCGTGGCTACAACCCGAAGATCGCGCTGGAATTCGCCCGCAAGACGCTGCCGTCGAACGTGCGCCCGGCCTTCTCCGATTTCGAGCAGCACCTGAAGACGGTCAAGTAAGCCATGGCCGAAACCAAGCCCACCGTCATCGTCCGCCGGGTCAGGAAGGCCGGCCACGCCGCCCACCATGGCGGTTCGTGGAAGGTCGCCTACGCCGACTTCGTGACCGCGATGATGGCCTTCTTCCTGGTGCTGTGGCTGATGGCCAGCACCAGCAAGCCGGAACGGGCAGCTATTTCCGAATACTTCCGCAACCCCAGCCCCTTGGTCGGTTCCAGTGCCACCCCCGCACCGGGCATGGCCGGCCCGGGCGGTGCCAGCACGTCGATGATCAAGCTCGGTGGTGCCACCGACATCTCGCGTGGCAACAGCAGCGATCCCTTCCAGAACCAGCAGAAGTCCGTACCACAGCCGGTGGATGAGCAGCAGCGCGACAAGCAGCAGCTGGAAGCACTGATGAAGGAGCTGCAGGAGGCGATCAGCCGGAGCCAGGCACTGGAACCGTTCAAGGACCAGCTGCTGCTGGACCTGACCCCGGAAGGCCTTCGCATCCAGATCGTGGACAAGCAGAACCGGCCGATGTTCGACCTCGGCAGCGCCACGCTGAAGCCCTACACCCAGCAGATCCTGCACGAGCTGGCCGAATACCTGAACCACGTGCCGAACCGGATCAGCCTGACCGGCCACACCGACATCACCGCCTATTCGGCCGCGCGCGGCTACGGCAACTGGGAACTGAGTGCCGACCGCGCCAACGCCGCACGACGTGCGCTGATCGATGGCGGCCTGGAAGACAGCAAGATCACCCGCGTGGTCGGCCTGTCCTCGTCGGTGCTGTTCGACAAGGCCGACCCGCAGAACCCGATCAACCGCCGCATCAGCATCGTGGTGATGACCCAGGCCGCCGAGCAGGCCGCACTGGCCGGTGCCGGCCCGCAGGTGGGGCTGTCGGCCACCACCGCCGACCCGGATGTGCAGGCGGCGCAGGGTGAGGCCGCAACCTCGGCCGTGACCCCCTGAAGCCCGCCGCCGGGCATGGCCCGGCGCTACCGGATGACGACGAACCCGGGTAGCGCCGGGCCATGGCCGGCGGGCGCGCTGCGCGGCACCCGCTACAATGGCGGTCTTTCCTTTTCAGGTGATTCCACCCCATGTCCCAGAACTCCAAGGCCAAGCGCGACAAGCGCAAGAAGCAGCAGGCCAAGCGTCCGTTCCTCCGTCTGAACGCGCGCGAGCAGGTGCAGAACCATGCCGTGCTGCTCAGCGAAGACGGCCAGGCCGTGGCCGCCATCGGCCTGCAGGGCCGTGAGTGGCTGCTGGCCATCGGTGGCCAGACCATGGGCAACGCCGACAACCCGGTGCCGATGCTGGCCATGCTCAAGCACCTGTCGAACATGCAGGAAGCAGAAGGCCGCACGGTCACCCTGGAATACTCCGAGCTGATGCAGAAGCTGCTGGACACCCTGGCCGCTGAAGCCGGCCAGACCGCCGAGGAGTACCTGGACAAGCTGGTAGCCGAGTTCGCCAGCGAGCAGGCCGAAGACGCAGCCGCAGAAGGCGAAGCGGCTGCCGATGACGCTGCTGCAGAGACCACCGGCGCCGAAGGCGCTGCCGACGCCGAGGCCACCCCGGCCGCCGACGCCGACGGCAAGCCGCAGGCCTGATCCGGCCGCGGCGGTGTCGGTCTACGTCGATGACGCGGTGCATCCCTGGCGCGGTCAGCGCTGGGCGCACCTGATGGCCGACACCCTGACCGAGCTGCACGCGATGGCGGCGCAGCTCGGCATTCCACCGCGGGCCTTCCAGAACAAGGCCAGTGGCGCGCATTACGATGTCACTGCAGACCTGCGTGCGCAGGCAATCGCGCTGGGTGCCCGGGCGATTTCCCGGCATACCGACCGCGCGCTGGTAAAAGCCGTGATCGCCACCGCCAGGGCGCAGTACCGGCCGTAGATGGGTAGCGCCGGGCCATGCCCGGCGAGCGCGCAGTGCGGTGAGAAGCCGCCGGGCATGGCCCGGCGCTACCGATCACTCTCAGAACGGGTCGCTGCCCAGGCGGATTTCCACGTTCAGCAGCGAGCACAGCGCCAGCATCGCGTCGTCATCGCGGGTCAGTGCCATCACGCCGGTGAAGCCATCGCTGCCGGCATCCACGCTCCACAGCGTGTAGTTGTGTTCGCGCAGGCGATCAAAAGCGGTGGACATCAGCTGCACACCATCCAGCTCCTCGGCGAAGTCCTCGTCATCCAGGTCGCCGCCCCAGTCCACCTGTACGTTGAAGCGCGCCGACAGCTCATTGACCGCCGACTGCAGCGAATCCAGGTCGTCGCGCTCCACCTCGAAGCCCGACTGCCAGGCGATGGCCGTGAACAGGGCCGGCAGCCAGTCGCTGTCAGCCTCCAGCGGCTGCCCCTGCTCGGCCAGCTGCTCGCGCCAGCGGTTGAACTGCTGCAGGGCCTGCTCGTCATCACCCGGATTGATCAGCACCAGCAGGTTCCAGACACGCGCCTCGAAATCGGCCTCGTCGAAATCCTGGACGTCTTCTTCGAAGTCGAAATAATCGCTGTTGTCGGGCATGGCGGGCACTCCTTGGGGCAGGCGGGCATTCTACGGTTTATCCTGTAGCGCTGAAGCCGGCCTTGGTGGCCGTCACCCTGAATGAAGCGATGAGCGATACCCCTCCCGACCACCTGGCGATCAACCCGGCCAGCCCCTTCCATGATGCGCAGGCGCTGGAGCGCGGCGTCGGCGTGCGTTTCAACGACGTCGAGCGCGACAACGTCGAAGAATATTCGGTCAGCGAAGGCTGGATCCGCGTGCAGGCCGGCAAGGCCCGCGACCGCCGTGGCAACCCGATGACGATCAAGGTCAAGGGCAAGGTCGAGGCGTATTTCCTGGAAACGAAGCCGGAATAAGGCGTGCGGACTACGGTCCGCACCCACCTGGGACCGCCGGGCATGGCCCGGCGCTACCGGGGCCGGGTCATTCGCGCTTGCGCGATTCCAGCAGGTCCAGGTTGCGGATCAGGCGCCGCGAGATCTCGTCGGAGATCACCCCGCGCCGGGTCAGCCGGAACAGTTCCTCGCGCTCGGCATTGAGGCCGGCGCTGCGCAGCTGGCGATAGCCCAGTTCCATGCGCTGCACCTTCTCCGGGTCCACGTCGGGCCCGTCGCTGTCCTTCTCCAGGTGCCGCTGGTACAGCAGGCTCACCCGCGAGGCGGCGTCGTTGTAAAGCTGCACGTTCTCGGTGTTCTGGTTCATCACCATCTGCTGGCGCATGCGCTCCACCCCCGCCAGCGCGGCCTTCGATGACAGCCTGCGTGCCAGGTCTTCTTCCTTGCGTTCGCCCGAATCGGCCGGCAGCTGCAGGCCCTTCAGCAACTGCGGCAGCGCCACGCTGGCGCCGACCAGCGAGAACAGGATCACCGCTGCGGCCAGGAAGATCACCAGGTCGCGCGCCGGGAACGGACTGCCATCAGGCAGGAACAACGGCAGCGTCAGCACGCCGGCCAGGGTGATCGCACCGCGCACACCGGCCACCGAGGTGGCCACCACGATGCGCCAGTTCGGTGCCTCGCCACGCTCCAGCCCGCGACGCCGCGCGCGCAGCAGGTTCCAGCGCAGCGACAGCCATACCCACAGCAGGCGCAGCGTGATCAACGTGGCATTGATCACCAGCACGTAGACCAGCAACCACCAGGCGCTCTGGTGGCCGCTTTCGTTCATGGTGGTGGTGGCACGTTCGACAATGCCCGGCAGCTGCTCGCCCAGCAGCACGAACATGATGCCGTTGAAGCTGAACTGCAGCATGTTCCAGACCCCGGCACGCTGCACGCGCATGCTGCCGGAGACACGGCCGGTCATTTCCACGTAGCTCATCGAGATGCCGGCCGCGACCGCAGCCAGGATGCCCGAGGCATTGATCTCTTCGGCCAGCAGGTAGGCCGCGAACGGGATCAGCAGGTTGACCAGCATCGCCGCACCCGGCTCCTCGCCGAAGCGGCGCCACAGCCAGCGCTGGAAGGTGGAAACACCGAGGGTGACCGCCACGCCCACCGCCAGGCCAGCCACCGCCACCCACAGGAAGGTCAGCGAGGCCGTGGCCAGCGAAAAGGTACCGGTCATCACCGCCGCCACCGCGAAGCGGAAGCAGACCAGGCCGGACGCATCGTTGAGCAGCGACTCACCTTCCAGGATGTGCATCAGGCGCTTGGGAATCGGCGCCTTGGAGGCGATCGCCCCGACCGCCACCGGGTCGGTCGGCGACACGATCGCCGCCAGCGCGAAGCACACCGCCAGCGGCATCACCGGAATCATCCAGTGGATCAGCAGGCCGGCACCGATCACGGTGAACACCACCAGGCCAAACGCCAGCTCGAGGATCGCGCCTTTATCGCGGAACAGGCCCTGCTTGGGGATGCGCCAGCCGTCGAGGAACAGCAGCGGCGGCAGGAACAGCAGGAAGAACACTTCCGGCTCCAACGCGTGCCCGCGGTTGAACACCCCGGCGATCACCGCACCCAGGCCGATCTGCACCAGCGGCAGCGGCAATGAGAACGGCAGGACGCGAACCAGGTAGCCGCTGGCGACAACGGCCACCAGCATCGCCAGGACGACTTCGATGGTATGCATGCTTCTTCCAGGAAGCGGCGCGCGGGGAGGCACGGGGGGCCAGCGCCGGAAACCCGGAAAAAATTACCACACGCGGCCACGACCGCGGCGACCACGGCCGCCGCGCGTCAGCCCCGGCTCATGCCCCGTCGAAGCGGTACAGATCCATGGCGAGGAAGCCGGCATCGATACCAGCGTCGATGCGGCGTGCACCGAAGCCGCCCTCGCCGGCCGCGCCCATCGCGAAGAACAGCGGCAGCAGGTGCTCGTCGGTCGGGTGCGCGCGTTCGGCGAATGGCGCCTGCCGGCGGTAATCCAACAGGGCCTGGCGGTCATTGGCGGCCAGGCGCTGCTCCACCCACTCAATGAAGGGCCGCACGTACGGCGCTTCCTTGCCGTCCTGGTAGTCCCCCCAGTCGTGCAGGTTGTGGGTGATGCTGCCCGAGCCGACCAGCAGCACGCCCTGATCGCGCAGCGGCGCCAGCGCACGGCCCAGCGCGAACTGGTGCTCGGGCCCGAGCAGCGGCTGGATCGACAGCGGCACCACCGGAATGTCGGCCTGCGGGCGCAACAGCCGCAGCGGCACCCACGCACCGTGGTCGAGGCCACGTTGCGGGTCGAGCGCCACCGGCAGGCCAGCGGCGGCGATACGGCCGGCCACCTCTTCGGCCAGCGCCGGATCACCCGGCGCCGGGTACTGCAGTTCGAACAGCGCGCGCGGGAAGCCGCCGAAGTCATGGATGGTCGGCGGCTGCGGGTGCGCGCCGACCAGCGGCTGCCGGCCCAGCCAGTGCGCCGAGGCCATCACGATGGCACGTGACGCCGGCAGGTCGCGCGCCAGCTCGGCCAGGCGCACGCCGACCTGGCCCGGATGCAGGGCGGTCATCGGCGAACCATGCGAGATGTACAGCGAAGGCAGGCGGGACATGGAATTCTCCAGTTGCAGGATCAGGCGGCGATCAGCGCGAACGCAGGGTCCACTTGCCATCGCCGACCAGGAACAGCACTACCAGCGCCAGTGCCCAGAACGCCGGGTATTCCCAGCCGCCGCCAGCGTTGGCGAAACCGAAGCCATTGGCGCCATGCACGGTGACGATGGTGCCCAGCAGCAGCGGCACGCCGATCAGGCCCACCCAGCGTGCGTAGATGCCCAGCAGCAATGCGGCGGTGATCACCAGCTCGACGCCGATGGTGAGGTAACCGAGCACGCCGGGCAGGCCCAGCGATTCGAAGAACGCGGCGGTACCGGCCGGGGTGAACACCAGCAGCTTGGTCAGCGCATGGACCAGGAACAGCACGCCCAGGGCCAGGCGCAGCAGGGTGGCGCCATACGGGGCCAGCGGCGAAACAGGAGCAGTCGTGGTGTGCATGGGGGAAACACCTTGAAGGGAGTGGACACAGGTTATTGCGCCTTCACGAATCGATAAATACGATCTTTCGACCGTATTTATTTCAAAAGGCGCAACAATGGACACCCTCGAGGCGATGCGCGTGTTCGTGGCAGTGGTCGAGCGCAACGGCTTCAGTGCTGCCGCGCAGGCCCTGGACCTGTCCACCGCCGGCGTCACCCGCCACGTCGCCGCGCTGGAGAAGCGCCTGGCCACGCGCCTGCTCCACCGCACCACGCGCCGAGTCAGCCCGACCAGTGCCGGTGCCGCCTACTACGCCCAGTGCGTGCGCCTGCTGGCCGAGTTCGATGCGCTGGAGGCCAGCATCGGTGCGCAGGCGCTGGAGCCCTCGGGCACGCTGCGGATCAACGCGCCGGTCAGCTGGGGCATCGCCCGCCTCGGGCCACTACTGGCCAGCTACCGCGAGCGCTTTCCACAGGTGGAACTGGACCTGGCACTGTCCGACCGCCTGGTGGACATGGTCGAAGAAGGCTACGACGTGGCCATTCGCATCACCCGCGAGCCCAGCCCTACCTTGATCGCGCGCCGCCTCGGCGAATCGCGGGTGAGCCTGTGCGCCGCACCTTCCTACCTGGCCGCGCACGGTGCGCCAAAGACCCCGCAGGAGCTGCAGGCACATGCATGCCTGAGCTACAGCTACTGGTCCGCCGGCGACCATTGGCCGTTGCAGGGCCCCGGTGGCGAAGTGAAGGTGGGAGTAAGCAGCCTGCTGCACGCCAACAACGGCGACGTGCTGCGCGAAGCAGCAATCGCCGGCATGGGCGTGATCCTGCAACCGGATTTCCTGCTGGAAGACGCGCTGGCTGATGGCCGCCTGGTGCGCATCCTGCCCGAATGGGAGGCCTCGCCGATCGGCATCTTCGCGGTCTACACCAGCCGCAGCCACCTGGCGCCAAAGGTGCGCAGCTTCATCGACCATCTGGTGGACGTCGGAGTCTGATGACGCATCCGCCGGGCATGGCCCGGCGCTACCAGAGGTCCGTCACGGGGTAGCGCCGGGCCGCTGACCGGCAGATGCGAAACCCGATCAGGCGGGAACCTCGTCCAGCGCATCAATGATCTGCTCCAGCGGCGCCGGCCGGCCCAGCAGATAGCCCTGTACCTGGTCACAGCCGTGCGCGGCCAGCCAGTCCAGCTGCCCCGGCGTTTCCACGCCCTCGGCGATGATGGTCAGCCCCATGCTGTGGCCCAGCGACAGCAGCGCGCGGCAGATCGAGGCATTGCGTGGGTTGGTTTCCACGTCGGCAACGAAGCTGCGGTCGATCTTCAGGATGTCCAGCGGCAGGTGCTGCAGGTAGGACATGCTCGAGTAGCCGGTACCGAAATCATCCAGCGACACGCTGATGCCCTGCTCGTGCAGGCGCTGCATGGTCTGCATCGCCTGCGCCGGCTTGCGCATCAGGCTGCTCTCGGTCAGCTCCACGTGCAGCGCGCCGCGGGCCAGGCCGAAGTCCTGCTGCGCGCGCGTGAACTCGGTTACCAGGTCACTGTTGAAGAACTGCACCGCCGACACGTTGACCGCGATCGGAAGCTCGCCCCAACCGGCATCGACCAGCCGCCGCTGCGCCTTCGCCGCCGCGCGGATCACCCAGCGCCCCAGCGCCAGGATCAGTCCGGTGTCTTCGCACAACGGGATGAACTCGTTGGGCGGAATGAAACTACCGTCAGCCTGCGGCCAGCGCAGCAGCGCCTCCAGCGCTGCCGGGCTGCCATCGCCGGCGTGCCGGATCGGCTGGAAGTACAGCTGGAATTCGTTGTCGATGGCTGCATGGATGCGCCCGGCCAGGCGCAGGCGGTCGGCCAGCCGCGTGGTCACCGACGCGTCGAACCAGACCACCACATTGCCCTCGGCGCGCGCTGCATGCGCGGCCTGTGCCGCCATGCCGATCACCTGCTCGGCGCTGTGCCCGTCACCGGCCACGTGCGTAGCCACGCCGATACGCGGCTCGAACTGGTGCAGCGAATCCTTGCCGCGCATCGGCGCCGACACGATCTGCAACAGGTCGTCCAGCACGCGCTGGACATCCTGCCCGGCGCCGATGGCGAACACGAAATCCTCTGCCGGCTGGAAGGCCAGCGTGCCGCAGCGTGCGCCCAGCCCGCCCAGCCGGGTGGCCATCGACTGCAGCACCGCATCGCCGATCTCGCGTCCCAGCGTATCGGCCACCAGCTGCAGGCCGCGCAGCTGCACGAACGCAATGGTGTAGCCGGCATCGTGCTCGTCCAGCTGTTCGGTCAGCGCGCGCACGTTGAGCAGGCCGGTGGCCGGGTTGTGCCGCGCCTGGTAGGCCAGGTCGCGCTCGTAAGCCAGCCGTTCACTGACGTCCTCGGCCAGCACCAGGCACGCCGGTTGTCCATCGAAGTCGAGCCGGGACAGGTGTGCGCGTACTTCGAACACGCTGCCATCCTTGCGCCGGTGCAGGCGCACGGTGGCGTCCTGCAGCTCGCCGACGCGGGCCTTGGCGATCGCGCCCTTCACCTCGTCCCAGCCTTCGCGCGGGCGGATGTCGAGGATGCTCATCGCCAGGAATTCCTCGCGGCTGTAGCCATACTGGCGCACAGCGGCGTCGTTGACCTCGATGAAGCGCAGCGTGTCTGGATCGAACACCCAGAACGGCGCCGGGTTGCGGTCGAACAGCAGGCGGAAGCGACGCTCCGCTTCGCCCATCTGCTCACGCGCCTGGTAGCGCTCGCTCAGGTCGGTCAGTGCACCGATCATGCGCCGCTCACTGTCAGCCACCTCCACCCGCTGGCCACGCGCACCGACCCAGCGCACCTCGCCACCGGGCAGCACCAGCCGGAACACCTGGTCGAGCACCGCACTACCGGCAAACGCCTGGTCGAAGGCGTGCTGCAGGCGCGCGGCGTCATCACGGTGCACGCGCGCAAAGAAATCAGCCACCGGCAGCGCATCGGTCTGCACCCCGAAAATCTCTCGGGCCAGCGGCGACCAGCGCAGCAGTGCCGCATCCTCGTCCACATACCAGGTGCAGACACGGCCCACCTGGTGCGCCAGCCGCAGTTCGGCGTGGCCGGTCTTCAGTTCCTCCGCCATCGACTGCTGGCGGCGGGTGCTGCGGCGCACCGCGTACAGCAGTACCAGCAGCACCCCGATGTAAGCCAGCACGATCGCCACTGACGCCTGCAGGTACGGCCACCAGGGCGCCAGCACGTCCTCATCGGCCAACCCGACCTGCACCGCCAGCGGGCTGCGCTCGAGCGTGCTGACGGTGATGATCCGTGGCACGCCATCGACCGCGCCCGGCACGCTGCCCAGCTCGACCACCGCCTGCTTGCCGAGCAGGTCACGCCGTGGCAGGTCGAAGCGACGGCCGACCGTGCCATGCGGATCCGGCACCCGCGCCAGCATGTAACCCTCGGCATCGCTGATCGAGACCAGTCCGTTCGGGCCCACGTCCAGCCCGCCGATGATGCGCTGCAGCTCGCCGCAGCGCAGCCGCGCCAGCAGCCAGCGATCGTCGGCCATCGACAGCGCCAGCGGCACCACCCATCCATCGTCGCCGGCCTGCTGCGGCGGACCGATGTACAGCGCGCTGCCCTGCCCGCGCCGCTGCGGGTCGGTCCACAGCGGCAGGTTCAGATCGCCCTTGCCGGCGGTGATCGCGCGGCCGTGGCGGTCCAGCACCACGATGCTGTGCAGCTCGGCATGGCGGCTCAGCACGCCGCCGATGGCGGCATCCAGCAGTGCCGGCGCCTGGACCGGCACGCGGCGGAACAGTTCGGCGGCGTCGGCGGCGACGCCGGACATCGCCCGTTCCAGGTTGCGCAGTTCCAGCGCCAGCAGGCGCTCGCTGCCCACCGCCAGCGCGCGGCTCTGGCGCTGCGCAGCCTCCAGCCGGCGGTGGTGGTCGTTGGCCAGCATGGTGGTCAAGCCAGCCACCAGCAACACGCCCAGCAGCACGCCGCCCCAGGTAATGGCGCGCAACGGCCGAGCCAACGCCCGCTTCAGCGCGGGCATCGGTCGGTCTTCCTTGTGCAGTCGGCTGGCTTCATGCGCGAACGAATCCTCCACGTCCCCGACCTCAACGGCCGGCGGACGCCATTCTTGACGCCTGGCACCGCCCCGCATGGCCACCTCCCCGTGTCCGCGCAGGGTTCCAGCGGCCAGCATGCACCACGCGGCTGGCGCCGTGAAGATCGCATCCGCGCGTTCAGCCAGATCCTGCACAGGCGCTGCGGTGCAACGGAACGGCCAGCCGGGCCGGGGCGGATTAGACTTGGGGTTTTCCGCTGCAAGAGAAGTCCATGTCCAAGCTGCGCCGTCCCACCCTGGCACTGGCCATCGTTGCCAGCCTGTCCCTGGCCGCCTGCGACCGCCCGGCCGAACCGGCCGCCGGCACCGCCGCGCCGGCCGATGCCGCACCCGCAGCGGCCAAGCCGATGCTGGGCAGCTTCGGCTTCGATGCCAGCGGCATGGACCGCAGCATTGCCGCCGGCGACGACTTCTTCGGCTTCGCCAACGGCACCTGGGTCAAGAACACCGAGATCCCCGCCGACCGCTCGCGCTTCGGCAGCTTCAACGTCATCGCCGAAAAGACCCTGGCCGATACCCGCGCCATCCTCGAAGGCGCTGCCGGCAACGCCCAGGCCAACGGTGACGACAAGCTGATCGGCGACTACTACGCCGCCTTCATGGATGAAGCCGGCATCGAGCAGCACGGCCTCGCGCCGGTGCAGCCGCAGCTGAAGGCGATCGAAGCCATCGCAGACAAGGCCGGCCTGGCGCGCACGCTCGGCGGCGACATGCGCGCCGATGTCGACCTGCTCAACGCCACCAACTTCTACACCGACCGCCTGTTCGGCCTGTGGGTGTCGGTGGACATGCTGCAGCCGGACCGCACCGCGCCGTACCTGGTGCAGGGCGGGCTGGGCATGCCCGACCGCGATTTCTACCTGGGGGGTGGCCGCATGGCCGAACTGCGCAAGCAGTACCAGGCCTACATCGCACAGATGCTGCAGCTGGCCGGCGTTGCCGACCCGGCCGGCAAGGCGCAGCGCATCCTCGCGCTGGAGACAAAGATCGCGCAGGCACACGCCACCCAGGAAGAAACCAACGACGTGACCAAGGGTGCCAACCCCTGGACCCAGGCCGACTTCAATGCCAAGGCACCGGGCATGGACTGGAACGCCTTCCTCGATGCAGCGGCGCTGGGCAAGCAGCAGGACTTCATCGTGTGGCAGCCCAAGGCCGTGGCCGGGCTGTCCAAGCTGGTCGCCACCGAGCCGCTGGACGCCTGGAAGGACTACCTGGCCTTCCACGCGCTGGACCGTGCCGCGGCGTACCTGCCGAAGAAGTTCGCCGATGCCCGCTTCGCCTTCCATGGCACCGCGCTGAGCGGCACCCCGCAGCAGAGCGACCGCTGGAAGCGCGCAGTGGATGACGCCAACCGCGCAGTGGGCGAGGCCATTGGCAAGCGCTACGTCGAGAAGCACTTCGACGCGAAGACCAAGGAACGTGCCGACGAGATGGCGAAGAACATCATCGCTGCCTTCGCCAAGCGCATCGATGCGCTGGCCTGGATGTCACCGCAGACCAAGGCCAGCGCCAAGGCCAAGGTCGCCGGCCTGACCGTGGGCATGGGTTACCCGGAGAAGTGGCGTGATTACAGCGGCCTGGAGATCCGCCGCGATGATGCGCTGGGCAATGCGCAGCGCGCCGAACTGTTCGAGTACCAGCGCAACATTGCCAAGCTGGGCAAGCCGGTCGACCACAGCGAGTGGGCGATGCTGCCGCAGACCATCAACGCGATGAACGTACCGCTGGAGAACCGCCTGGTGTTCCCGGCCGCGATCCTGCAGCCGCCGTTCTTCGACGGTGCGGCCGACGATGCGGTGAACTACGGTGCGATCGGCGCGGTGATCGGCCACGAGATCAGCCATGGCTTCGACAACGCCGGTGCGCTGTTCGACGAAACCGGCAAGCTGCACAACTGGTGGACCGCCGAGGACCTCAAGCAGTTCAACGCCGCCGGTGATGCGCTGGCCGCGCAGTTCAGCAGCTATGAGCCGTTCCCCGGCGTGCACGTCAACGGCAAGCTGAGCCTGGGCGAGAACATCGCCGACGTGGCCGGCCTGGGCACCGCCTATGACGCCTACCAGCTGTCGCTGCAGGGCAAGCCGGGCCAGACCCTGGAAGGCTTCACACCCGACCAGCGCTTCTTCCTCGGCTTTGCCCAGGCCTGGCGCAGCAAGAGCCGCGAGCAGGCGCTGCGCAACTCGCTGCTGACCGATGTGCATGCACCGGGCCAGTTCCGCGCACTGACCGTGCGCAACATCGACGCCTGGTACCCGGCGTTCGAAGTGAAGGAAGGCCAGAAGCTGTACCTGGCCCCGGACAAGCGGGTCAAGGTGTGGTGATGTAACTGGAACGGGCGCCGCAAGGCGCCCGTTTCATTTCCCGGTAGCTGCCAACCCTGGTTGGCGCATCCCTCGCTTTGGTGGGTGCCAACCTTGGTCGGCACGGGGTGGGAATCCACGCATCGCGTGGATCTACCTGCGGCTGGTGGCAACCATCAGCAGAGCGCTCGCAGCCAACACCACCGCGGCCCACAGGTTGGCGTGCAACCCGATGCCGTCCAGCAGCCGTCCACCGCCCCACGCCCCGAGCGCGATGCCGATGTTGAACACGCCCACGTACAACGCGGTGGCGATCTCCAGCGCACGCGGCACCGCCTTCATCATCCAGCTCATCAGGCCCACTGACACACCGCCGTAGGCCAGGCCCCACAACAGCAGCACCGCAATGCCGCCGGTCGGCGTACTGCCCACCCACAGCAGCAACAGCGGCGTCAGCAGCAGGCCCAAGGCAATCGCCAGCAGCATTCCACGCGGATGCCGTGCGGCCATCGGACCGGCGATGAAGTTGCCGGCGATGCCGGCCAGGCCATAGGCGAACAGCAGGGCGCCGATCCACTTCGCATCCACGCCCGACACTGTCGTCAGCAGCGGCCGCACGTAGGTGAAGGCGATGAAGTGCCCGGCCACCAGCAGCAGGGTCAAGCACAGGCCACGCTGCAGGCCGCGATGGCCGAGCAGCTGCACGAACTGCCGCGGCCGCACCGACGTTGCCACCGGCAACGCGGGAACCACCACCACATGCAGCAGCAGGACCGCCGCACTGAACAGCGCCATTGCCGCGAATGCGCAGCGCCAGCCCAGTGCATCGCCGATCAGCGCGCCCAGCGGCACGCCAAGGACCGAGGCGGCGGCCACGCCACCGAAGATGATCGAGGTGGCCAGTCCGATCCGCTGTGCTGGCACCAGGCGCGCCGCGAGGCCCCCGGCGACGGCCCAGATGCCGCCCATGCAGAGCCCCACCAGCACGCGCGCGGCCAGCAGCCAGGCGATACCGGGTGCCAGAGCCGAGGCGATGTTGGCCACCAGCAACAGGCCCAGCAGCCCACACAGGATGCGGCGGCGATCGATGCCACCGGCGACGACCACCACCAGCGGCGCGAACAACGCCGCCAGCAGCGCCGGCAACGAGATCATCAGGCCGGCGGTGCCTTCGGAAGCACCGAGGCTGTCGGCGATCGGCGTCAGCAGGCCGACCGGCAGCATTTCAGTGGTGACCACCGAGAACGTGGCCAGGCCGACGGCGGACACTGCCCACCACGGGTAGCGGACCGCAGGTGCAGCAAGCGCAGGCGAAGAAGCGCTCATGGGACGGTTCCTTCAAGCGAGGTGGAAGAGAAAGGGGTACGCAGCGCGCGCTGCACGAACACGGCGACCAGCAGCACGAAGGCGCCCGCGCACAGCGCGACCACGAAGCCACTGCGCACGCCCCCCGCATCGACGCTCTGCCCGGACAGCGCCGCGCCAAGCGCGACGCCGATGTTGAGCCCGGCCAGCAACCAGGTCATGCCCTCGGTAAGCCGCGCTCCGGGCACGCGCTGTTCGACCAGCGACATCGCCACGATCATCGTCGGCGCGAAGAACACGCCGGCCAGCAGCACGGCAACGGCCAGTGCAGGCAGGTTGCCGACCCACAGCAACGGCAACGTGGTCAGCGCGGTGGCCGCTGCGCCCAGCAGCAACAGGCGCGGCAACGGCACCTGCAGCTTCAGCGCACCGAACAGCAGGCCTGCCGCACAGCTGCCCAGCGCATAGGCCGACAGCACCACGCTCGCTGCGAGGGGCTGGCCACGCTGTTCGGCGAAGGCCACGCTGGTGATGTCGACCGTGCCGACGATCACTCCCATCGCCAGCATCAGCAACGCCAGCAGGCGGATCTCCGGTTGCCGCAGCAGCGAGCGCGAGGGTGTTGCGCCTTCGCATCGCTGCAGCGGTGGTTCGGTACCACGCTGCAGAACCAATGCGGTCACCCCGAGCACCAGCAGCAGGGCTGCAGCCAGCACGCCGGCCTGTGGCCATGCCGCTACCGACAATCCGACTGACAACGGTGGCCCGGCAATGAAGGTGACCTCGTCGAACACCGTCTCCAGCGAGTAGGCGGTCTGCAGTTGCGGGCGACCGCGATGGATCGCGGTCCAGCGCGCGCGCACCATCGCCGACACGCTGGGCATGCAGCCGGCCAGCATCGCCGCGGCGAACAGGGTCCAGTCCGGTGCCTGCAGCACGGTGCAGGCCAACAACACCACCAGGCCGCTGGCGCTCAGCGCGGTGGCCCACGGCAGCACCCTGCCCTGCCCATGGCGGTCGACCCAGCGTGATACCTGTGGCGACAGCAGCGCGTAGGTCAGCACGAAGGTGGCCGACACCGTGCCGGCCAGTGCATAGCTGCCGCGCAGCTGCGACAGGAGGGTGATGATGCCGATGCCGGTCATTGGCAGCGGCAGGCGGGCCAGCAGCCCGGCCAGGGCAAGGCCGGCGGTGCCGGGGGCGGCGAACAGGTCGCGGTAAGGGGTGGCCATCGCATTCTCCAAGGCAGCGACTTGCCTGGCGCGGGAAGCGCCACGACAATACATACAGAGCGTATGAATATGAGACTACATTCATACGCGCCGTATGTAAATAATCATGCACTGTGTATGTAAGGAGCTCCGGATGGTTCGTCGCACCCGCGCCGAGATGGAAGAAACCCGCGCCAGCCTGCTGGCCACCGCCCGCCGCGTGTTCAGCGAGCACGGCTATGCCGCCACCTCGATGGACGACCTGACCGCCCAGGCCGGGCTGACCCGCGGCGCGCTGTACCACCACTTCGGCGACAAGAAGGGTCTGCTGGCGGCTGTCGTCGCCCAGCTCGATGCCGAGACCGACCTGCGCCTGCAGGCGATCAGCGATGGCGCGGATGATGCCTGGGACGGCTTCGTGCAGCGTTGCCGCGCCTATCTTGAGATGGCACTGGAGCCGGAGATCCAGCGCATCGTGCTGCGCGATGCGCGCGCGGTGCTGGGTGGCGCCTCACCGGAATCGCAGCGGCACTGCGTGAACTCGATGCAGCGCCTGATCGAGCAGCTGATTGCCGAGGGTGCGGTGGCGCCGGTGGATGCGCAGGCGATGGCGTCGCTGATCTACGGCAGCCTGGCCGAGGCCGCGTTCTGGATCGCCGACGGCGAGCAGGGCGACGCGCGGTTTCGTGAGGCGGCGGCGGCGCTGGAGATGCTGTTGCGTGGGTTGAAGTCGACGGGGTAAGGCCCATCCACGCATGGCGTGGATCTACGGCGGAATCCGTTTTGCATGGAATGGATCCACCCCATGGCCCGCTTTGGTAGATGCCAACCTTGGTTGGCGCTTCTGCGGCACCGCGCGCAACGCGTGCCAACCAAGGTTGGCACCTACCTGGGAACGGTGGGCCACTCGCGCAGTACTTCCACCGGCACGCCCACGCGCGTACAGGCGCGGCTGGCCAGGCCATCGGGCAGTGCGCGGCGGAACAGCGGCGCCATGCCCCGCATCAATTTCGCCGACGCCGCCGCCTGCGCCCGTTGGCGGCCATTGCGCTCGAGCATGCCTTCGGCCCAGTCCGGCAGCAGCGCGGCACCGGCCCCCAGAAACACTTCGCGCGACAGGCCCGGCACCGGTACCGGCAGGCGCACACCGGACAACACCTCCAGCACCTCGCGTGAGCGCTCGTCCACGCGCAGCTCCGGCTGCCGCGCACAGAAGTACGCCGCCACTTCCGCTTCGCTGCGCGGTACGTCCACCGCACCCAGCGCTTCGGCCACGCGGCGGTACTCGTCGTAATAGCGGTCGGCAATGGGTTCGGGCACCTCGCGCCCGTAGCGGCGGAAACCCTGCAGGAAACCGAATGCTTCGGTCACATGCACCCAGGTCAGCAACTGCGGATCATCGGCGGCATACCCCTCGCCCTGCGCGGTCTGGCCGCGGATCTGCGCATGGATGCGGCGTACCTTGGCCACCAGCGCCTCCACCTCGCCGCTGGGCGCATAGCTGGTGCCGGCAACGAAGGCGGTGGTGCGGCGCAGGCGCCCCACCAGGTCCTGGCGGAAATTGGAGTGGTCGTACACGCCGGCCAGCGCGCGCGGGTGCAGGGTCTGCAGCATCAGCGCACACAGGCCACCGGCCAGCATCGAGGGGAACTCGGCATGCAGTCGCCAGGTGACGCTGTCGGGGCCGAACCAGCCCGGGTCGCCCAGTGGGTGGTCGTAATCGATGCCGCTCTGGCCACGCGGGAAGGCCTCCAGGACCCAGCGCCGGATCGGCGCGGTCACGGGGCGGGAGAGTCGCTGCAGCAGAGCCGGCATCACAGGTCCAGGAAAGGCGGAAGAACGGCCGCGCGCTGCGCGGTCGGCCCCGATTCTGGGCGATCACGACGCCAACGGCGAGTCTCCGCACTCAGCCACGGTTTCATGTGCGGCCGCAGCACGTTTCACCCTGCGACATCTTGTCGCAGGCTGCAGCCGCGATGCTGCAACGCAGCAACATTCACTCATTCAGACAGAAGCCTTGCGCCGCTTGGCCTTGGCCCCATTGCACGGCTCGCTGGAAGTGCTAGAACTGAACCCGCCACACCGTCCAACGCTGATCGACGCACGTTCCACAAGGAGCCAGCCATGATTGCTTTGTTCAAGGGTTTGGGAATTCTGCTTCGCGACAACGAGCTCTACAGCAGCCCGTTCGATAAACAGGTCGCGCACTGGCGCAACCTCAGCGAGCAGCAGATCCGCGACGAAGTGGCTGTGCTCGCCCAGGCCAAGTGCCAATGGCTGATCGCCTCGATCGTGGGCTGGCAGGCGGCGTCGCTGCTGATCCTCGGCCTGATTGCCAACTACCTGTGGCGTGACGATTTCCATATCACCTTCACCCGCGTGGTGATCGTGTTCGGCTCATGGGTATCGATCCTGTTCGTAATCTGGTTCATGGCCAACATGTTCGACCGTACCGCCGGTTTCGAGCGCTGGATGAAGGCGTTCAACAGCCGCGCGCGGATCAGTTCCAAGGCCGACAGCGTCGAGCACGTGGCCGAGGCGCTGGACCTGGCCGAGCATTATCCGGAAGTGCTGGACTACAAGCAGGCGGTCACCGCCCGGCGTGAACTGCGCCATGAGGACATCCGCATCATGACCGAGATCGGGCGCATGAAGCAGCATTCGGAACTGGTGGGACGCCTCAACCACGTGGGTGAAACCGAGCAGCACCACGAACTGACGCTGCAGCCAGCCTACTGACCCTTCGGGGAAGCGGGGGGACCCACAATGCCACCGTGATCACTCACGGTGGCATTGTTCTTTCCGTTCCTCGCTGACGCATTGGTTGAAGCCCTTCGGCAGGTCACTGAACTCCCGCGTCTCTCCCACTGCCACCGCGAACGACCGCATTGGCGCTTTCGCACAGACGGCATCGGGACTGCAGGCCGGGTCCAGCACCAGGTAGTGGCACTGGCCGCTGCGGCTGGCGATGCACTCGAAGCGTGCCACCCCATCCACCACGGTGCGCTTGCTGTACAGCGTATCCACGCCATTGGCGTTGGTGCGGGTAATTGCGGTCTCGGTGGACTTCTGGCAACCGGCAAGCGCCAAAGCAGCGAGGCCCATAAGCAGGAAGGAACGCATGGAAAGCTCCGGGTATCGGAAGATGCGGCGCGGCTACATGCCGCGGAACAGACTCATGAAGGGCTGGCTGACCACCAGTGTTTCCGCACGCTGGCGCAGGCGCAGTACACCGCGCCCTGTATCGTCGCGGCTCACCGCCGCCACCGCCTTCATGTTGACGATGGTCGAACGATGGATCTGGCGGAAGTGCTGCGGGTCGAGTACTTCCAGCAGCTCGCGCAGCGGCGTGCGCAGCAGGCTTTCGCCGGCGGCGGTGACCACCGTGGTGTACTTGTTGTCGGCGCGGAAGTAGGCCACGTCCTCCAGCATGATCAGCTGCGTCTCGCGGCCGTTGCTGGCGGTGATCCAGGCCAGCGGCGGGTGATCGGCGCTGCCCTGCGATGGACCCAGCCGTTGCAGCAGGCGTTCAAGCACCGCGTCGTCCTGGCCCGCCGATGGCAGCCGCGACAGGATGCGCTCGCGCGTGGCCAGCAGGCGCTCGTCGCTCACCGGCTTCAGCAGATAATCCATTGCGCCCTGCTCGAACGCATCGATGGCGTACTGGTCATAGGCGGTGACGAACACCACCTGGGTACGCGGGCTCAGTTCGGACAGCGAACGTGCCACCTCGATGCCGCTGATGCCAGGCATGCGGATGTCGAGGAAGGCGATATCCGGCTGCTTCTCGGCCAGCTGCTCCAGCGCACTGGCGCCGTCCTCGCACTCGGCCACCAGTTTCAGTTCCGGCCACAGCCGGCCCAGCTGCTCCACCAGTGACTGCCGCAGCAGTTCTTCGTCTTCGGCGATCAGCGCTTCAAGCGGCATGGCTGCGTTCCTTGGCCGACTGCGGCAGGGTCATGGTCGCGGCCACGCCGCTGGGGAAGTTGGCAACGATCGCCACACCGGCCTGCTCGCCGCAGGTCAGGCGCAGGCGCTCGCGCAGGTTCTTCAGGCCGATGCCGGTGCCACTGGTGCCCTGGCCGAAGCCGAGGCCGTCGTCGGCCACCGTCACCGTCACATGGTCATCGAAACCACGCGCCAGGATCCAGATCGTGCCGCCGCCGGGCTTGGGTTCCAGGCCGTGCTTGATCGCGTTTTCCACCAGCGTCTGCAGCGCCATCGCCGGCAGCTTCACCTCATGCAGTTCGGTCGGCACCTGCACTTCCACCGCCAGCCGCGCGCCCATGCGGATACGCAGGATCTCCAGGTAGGCGCGGGTGCGCTCCAGCTCTACACCCAGGGTGGATACCGATTCGTCCACCTGCGGCAGCGAACTGCGCAGGTACTGGATCAGATGGCCGAGCATCTGTTCTGCGCGCGCAGGATCGGTGCGGGTCAGCACCTGTGCGTTGGCCAGCGAGTTGTACAGGAAATGCGGTTCGACCTGCGCATGCAGCAGGTTCAGCCGCGCCACCGACAGCTCCTTCTCGACCTGGGTCTGTTCGGCGGCGGCCTGCTCGTCGCGACGCTGGTCGGCAACGCGTCGACTGATCGCACGAGTGACCGCTTCGGCATTCTCGTAGTTGCTGCCCTCATCCAGCGCCAACAGGTCGGCCCACCAGCCTGCGTCCGGTTCGAACAGCAGGGTGACGGTGCTGGTGCCCTGCCCCGGCGTGACCGTGGCCAGCACGCTGTTGCGCTTGATCGCCAGCCGTGCCGGCAGGTTCCAGCGCGACGGCTGGCGGCCGTTCCAGAGATCGACACGGCGTACATAGGCGCGCACCTGCAGGCTGCCCGCCGAGCTTTCCACCTCCTCCACCCGCGGCAGCTCGCCCACCGCCGCCTCGACCACCGCGAAGGCGTGGCCGGCATCCATCGGCAGTTCGATCTGCCGACGCTGGCGCCCGGACAGGGTGGCGCCATCGAGGCGGCCGGCCACCAGCCAGACCCGGCGCACATGGGTTACCGCACTGCCCAGCGCCGAGATCATCAGGAACATCACCAGCAGCCCGAACACCCAGCCGGGGCCGTCGTTCATGCCGCTGAAAATGCCGCTCCAGACCATGCCGGCCACGAACAGTGCCGCGGCCCAGGCCAGCAGGTGACGGAGGATGAGGGAGAGGCTGGCGATCACGGCGGCGCCTTGGTGGAAGGGGGTGAGCCGAGCATAGGGCGGCCCATCCGGCAAGCAAGCGGCCTGCGACGAAGGGCCGGAAAGCGGGGATGGAAGCCCATCTGGTAGTGCCGGCCGCTGGCCGGTTCCCCATTATCTCCGCATGCATCACAGGGTTGCCGGCCAGCGGCCGGCACTACCAGGGAGGCGCCGGGCAAGCCCGGCGCGTTGCCTTATTTGCGCTGGTCGGCGCTGGCGTCACGCACGGCGCGGAACGACTCGTCCTTGCTCCAGTTCGGCCAGCTGCGCGAGTTGGCCAGCTGGTTGCCCAGCGTGTACAGCACTTCCAGGTCGCGGGCGGCACCGGCGAACACCCAGTCCGGCTGCCATTCGTCGCCCTGCTGGTGGTAACGCTTGGCGGTGTAGTCCTCCGAGGCCTTTTTGCCTGCCGCCACGCCGCCGTCCACCCAATCCTGGCCAGCCGACCACGACAGCGCCGGCACGCCGCGCTTGGCGAACGGGAAGTGATCGGAGCGGAAGAACAGGCCGGCTTCCGGCTTCGGGTCCGGCGTGTAGCGGATATCCCAGCCCTTGGCCACGTCCTTCAGCTGGTCCAGCAGTTCGAAGCGCGCGGCACCGTAGATGCCGAAGTCACGCGACGGGCCGAACGGCGCCATACCGTCCATGTTGATCATCGCTACGGTCTTTTCCAGCGGATACAGCGGATGGGTGGCGTAGTACTCCGAACCCAGCAGGCCCTTCTCTTCGGCGGTCACCGCCAGGAACAGCACCGAGCGCTGCGGGCGCTTCTGCTTGGCGAAACCGCGGGCAAGTTCGATCAGCGATGCGGTGCCGCTGGCGTTGTCCAGCGCGCCGTTGAAGATGCGGTCGCCGCGTGCGTCGGGCTCGCCCACGCCGATGTGGTCCCAGTGCGCACTGTAGATGACAGTCTCGTCCGGGTGGCTGCTGCCTTCCAGGCGCGCGGCCACGTTGTGCGAGGTGATCACTTCGGTCTTCACCGCGTACTTCGCATCCAGGCTGGCACCGGTCAGCGGCACCGGGGTGAAGTCACGCTGCTGCGCCTTCTTCTTCAGCGCTTCGAAATCCTGCCCGGCCGAACGGAACAGCTCCACGGCCAGGTCGCGCTGGATCCAGCCTTCCAGCAGCGGATGGCTCTCGGCCGGGTTGTCACGCACCACATCGAACATGGTGTTGGTGTTGGAGCCGGCGACGGTGGCCCAGCCATAGGAGGCCGGTGCGGTCTCGTGAACGATCAGCACACCCAGCGCGCCCTGGCGTGCGCCCTCTTCGTACTTGTAAGTCCAACGGCCGTAGTAGGTCATGCCCTTGCCGTCGAAGTCGCCCTGGCCGGTTTCAAAATCCGGGTCGTTGATCAGCACGACGGCGATCTTGCCCTTCAGGTCCACGCCCTTGAAGTCGTCCCAGTTGCGCTCCGGTGCCTTGACGCCGTAGCCGAGGAACACCAGCGGGGCCTTGCTGATGTCGACGTTGCTGGCGCCGTTCATGGCGGCGCGCACGGCAATCTGCTTGCCCTGTTCGAGGCTGACGGTCTTCCCGCCCTGGTGCAGCGCCAGCTGCGGTGCGCCGACGATGTCGCCCTTGCGCAGCGGCACGGCCTGGGTCCACAGGCGCTTGCCGTCCTTGAGGTCGCCGCCCGGCTGCAGGCCGGCGTCGGCAAACTGCTTGCTGAGATAGGTGACGGTCTTCTCTTCGCCGGCGGTGGCCGGGGAGCGGCCTTCGTAGGCGTCGGAGGCCAGTTCCTTGACGTCGGCGGAGATCCGCGCGCCATCGAATTTCGGGGTGGCCGCCATCAGTGCGCTCGACACTGACAGGGCCAGCACGCCCAGTACTGCTCGTTTCATCGCTCTCTCCAGCAGGGAAATCCTTCTGGAGTGTAATGGGATTCGGCAGGGCTGCGCCCTGCACCTGCCGAAGCCAGGGCAACAGCAACAGCTGAAGCAACAGCGGCATTCCGTGGGATGGCGGGGTGGGTCCGGTTGCGGGGGCCGCTGCAAGTACGTCCATGTAAGCTCGGTCGCCGCATCCATGCGGCTCACGCCCCCGCAACCGGACCCACCCCGCCTTCGACAGGTTCCCGCTGCTGTTGGTGGGTGTCGACCTTGGTCGACACACCGCTGTTGGTAGGTGTCGACCTTGGTCGACACGGACGGAAACAAGAAAGGGTCAGAGCCCTTTCCCGGTGGGAAAGGGCTCTGACCCCATCTGTGTGCTGCCTTGGCGTGTTACCAGTTCGGGTCTTCGGCCGGGGCGGCAGCGGGCTTGGGCTTCGGCTTGGCCGCTGGGCGCGCGGCGGCGGCGGGTGCGGCCGAGGCAGTCGCGCTGCCTGCAGCGGCGGCAGCCGGCTTGCTGCCCAGCTTCTGGCGCAGTTCAATCTGGCCCGGACGGAAGCCGCCGCGCATGGCGTCGACGCCGTCTTCGATGGTGCCGTAAGAGGTCTGTGCGGCCACGCGGTCGATGCGGATGGTGCAGCACGGGTGTTCGCTGCGGCCCAGCGAGCGACCGGTCTGCGGGTCCTTCAGTTCTTCGCCCAGGCGCACGGCCTGCCAGCGCTGGCCGGCCTGCACGGTGTCACCGCCCTGGCTCAGCACCACCTGGTCTCCGTCCACCGAAACCACCGACACCGGGAACAGCGTGGTGACGATGGTGGTGCCGATCTGGCCGGACAGCGATTCCATCATCGCCGCGGCCATGTTGCGGCCATTGACCACGCGCGGCAGGGTGCTCGGGCCGGTCGAGGCCAGCTGGTGGTCGAAGCTGTCGGACATCACCACCTGGCCGGTGGTGGCGTTGATCAGGCGCAGGGTGATGCGGCCGCCACCGGAGTACGAGGTCACCTGGCGGTCGGACATGCGCAGGTTGCGCACGCTGCGCGGGTACTCGAAGCGTTCGATGGTCGGGATCAGGATCAGGTCGGTAGCCAGCTGCTGGCCCACGCGTGCGGTGTCCTGCAGGCGCACGTTGCCACTGTTGATGTGGTCGATCTCGGCCTGCAGTTCGTCACCGAACTCGCGGTCCAGCACGATGAAGCGCTGGGTCTGGGTCAGCGTGTCGGACAGGCGTGCGCGGATCGCATCGGCCACTTCATCGGCATCCACGCGGCCGTCGCCGACGGCGTAGCTGCCGGCCTTGGTGCGCGGCAGGGCAACCACGATCTTCGGCTTGCCCTGCTCGTCTGGTGCCCGGTACTGGGCGATCTGCGCGCGCACGCGCACCTTCCAGTAGCTGCGCATGCTGCGATGGGTCACATCGGAATCGAACGAGCTTGCGCCACGCTTGGCATCGACGTTGACCTTCTCGTCGTAGCTTTCCCTGACGCTGGCCGAGGCCGAACCGCTCTTGGCCGATGCTTCGCCGGAGGCACTGGCCGAGGCCGAGCCCTTGAAGCTCCAGCCTTCATCGCTGGCACGCACGCGGGCGACGGTTTCCTCGTCAAGCTGACGCACTTCATCCTGCGACAGGATTTCATAGCCCAGCACCGCGCCCTGCGAGCCGGCGATCATCTGCTGGGTGAACGCGTCGGCGCGGATATCGCCGACGTGTTCGCCATCCACATCCACATGCAGGCCTGCACGCAGGCTCTGCATCTGGCTGGCCACGCGTACGCCGTTGACCTGCGCCACCGCCGACTGCAATGCCGCCAGCACCGCCAGTTCCGGGGTGCTGCCGATACCGTCGGCTTCACGCGCGACCTGGGTGGTGCCGCCGAAATCCGGCGTGCCACGCAGGGGCGCTGCTTCCACTGGCGCATTGCTGGCCAGTGCACTGGTTGCCTTGTCCTTGGCGGGTGTGGGCGCGGCAGCCGGGGTGTCCTGCTTGCCACAGGCTGCGAGCAGCGCGGCGGCCAGGCCCAGGCCGATCAAACGGGTTGTCATACGCATGGAGATTCGCCTCGGATCAGAGCGAGTCGAGCATCGAATCGGCGTTGGACGGCACCTTCACCTTGCTCTTCTTGGCAAAGGTCACGGCCGACTTGGTCGAACCGTACAGGCCCTTGATGAAGCCCGGCGATTCCTTGGCCACCCACGCACCGGCAGCCAGCTTGCGGCCGACGGTGGCCAGCTGGGTCGCGCCCAGGTTCTTCATGCCGGCGGTGAAGCTGCTGGCTTCGCCGCCCAGCTTCTGCGCTTCGGCAGCCGAGGACAGCAGCGAGACCAGGCCTTCGGCGTAGTGCTGCTTGGATTCAGCGTTCAGTTCCGGCTGTGCGGCCTGGCGCTCGTTGATGGCCGCCTGGGCGGCTTCGCTGACCGACACCGACTTCTTCATGGCATCGACGCTGACCGAACCGGACGACAGCGCCTGGCGCTCGGCTTCCAGCAGCTGCACCTGCTCGGCCAGGCCGAAGGCGCGGGCGAACGAGGTCTGGGCCTGCAGAGAGTGCGACTGCGAGCTGACGAAACGACGCACCAGCGCTTCCTGCGCGGCTTCGTCCGGAGCGGCGGCGCTGGAGGCGCTGCTGCTGGAGGTGCCGGTAGCGGCGCCAGCCAGGTCCTTCAGCTTGCCGAACTGGGCGTGGGCCGGCATCGACAGGGTGGCGGCCGCGATGGCCACGACAAGAGCAGTATTGCGGATCATGTGAGAGTCCTTTGGGAGAGACGGCCGCGATGCGGCGCGCAAGATCGGGTATGGCAGCGGGTCAGTGCCGAGCAAGCGCGGCACCCACCAGAGCCGGAAGCGCCGGGCCATGCCCGGCGAGCGCAGCGGTAACGTCAACGAACCGCCTTGACGTTCAGTTCGTTGATCATCTGCTGGGCAGCCTTTTCAGCCGCCAGCTGCAGCGCGTTGGTACGGGCGACGGTTTCGTTCGGGCCGGTACCGGAGAACTGCACCGGGCCCACCGACGACACGGTGCGCGGGAAGCGACCGGTCACGTCCAGCACCTTGCCGGTGACCGTGACGAACACGCGGGTGTTGCCGCTGGCCGGATCGCGGTCGCGCATGCCGACGTCGAGGGTACCGACGGCGATGTAGGGGATGTTGGCCGCACGGATGCCGTTGGCGGTATCGCGCAGGGTGGCGGCAGACAGGTCGTTGCCGGTGCTGAAGTCCTTGCGGATACGCTCGATGCTGAGCAGGCCGCGCGATTCGCCTTCCACGTATTCGGCTTCAACCACTTCGTAGCCGGCGGCGCTGAAGGCACCGGTCATCGCGGTGTTCACTTCGGCGGCGTTGGCCACCTTCCAGCTGATGTTGTCGCTGCGCTGGGTGGTGCTGCCGCCGCTGGTGACCGACATCGAACCGTTCTGGTTGATGCTGCCGTTGGTGCTGACCGAGTTGCCGCGGAAGCTGTCGCCTTCACGGGTATTCTCGCTGTAGCTGCTGCTGGCGTCGACGCGGCGGTATTCCTTGTCCTGGAACGACTGCACGGTGTCCTGCGAGCGCGCCATGAACAGGAAGGTCAGCAGCGAACGCTGGGCGGCGGTGGCACCGGCCACGGCCGAGCCGGCATCCAGCTTGGTCTGCAGCAGCGTGGTGTTGATCTCGGCGCGGACGGTGACGGTGTAGGTCTTGGCCTTCTTGTCTTCGGTGTCCGACAGCGGCACGGCGCTGAGCACGTAGCGGTCGATCTCGCCGATGAACTCGGCGCGACGCGCTTCGAACAGGCGCAGCTTGGCCGCACCGGTTTCGGCGATGTACGCCTCCAGTGCATTGACCTTGGCCTTGTTCAGGGCCTGGGCGCGGGTGTCGGCACTCAGGCGCAGGCCGTAGCTGGCCGAACCGGTACCGCGCGAACTGGCGGTCTGCGCAGCGACCGGGGAGGCCACCACCAGGGCGATGAGGATGAGCAGGATGGTACGCATCAACGACATGACTTGATCAACTCCTGGAGGGCTTGGGTCTGCTGCTGCAACGGGCGGCCGCCCGGCTTCTGTTCGTCCAGCCAGCCGCGCGAATCGGCGCGCTTGGCGGCGGCGCCGGCGAAGGCGTCGAAGCCGGCCAGCAGGGTTTCGTAGCTGGCCGACCACTGGTCGACCTGCCACTGCGTGACCGGCACCACCTTGGTGGCACCCTTGCGCAGCGGCTGTTCGAAATAGACCTTGCCGGAGAACGGCTCGGTCACCTTGGCGGTGAAGAACGCGCCGAACAGCATCGTCTTCATCGCCGGGGTTTCTTCGATCACGCCGTTCTTCAGCGCATCCACCTGCAGGTTGATGACGTAGTCCGGCTCGGGAATCTTCAGCTGGTAGACCTTGCCGTCGGCAAAGCGCGCCGCCATCGCACCACCGATCGCCTGGCCCGAGGCCGGCGGCAGCAGGCCGACGCCGGTATTGGACGACAGCGTCTTGGACAGCTCATGGGCCAGCGTGGCGCGCAGCGGGGCTTCCCACTTCGGGTCGGGCAGCTTGGCGCGGACCGCGTCGGACAGAGTTACGCCACCGACCTGCAGGCGACGCACGGCGGCATCGGGCAGCCTGGCCTGGGCGAGGCTGGCAGCCAGCACCTGCGACAGGCTGGTGCTGGCGTTGCCATACAGCAGATCAGCGACGATCGCGTCGATATCGTCGCTGTCAGGACGGTAGTCCTGCACGTCGATGCGCTGCAGGGTCAGCGGATAGGACGCGATCACCTGGCGCTCGCGGAAGTCGAAGAACAGCGCCTGCAGCGCCACTTCCACCAGCACCTTGTACTGGCTGCCGATCGGCTCGACAGACACCAGTTCGCGGTCCAGCGCGGCAGCCAGCACGGTGGCACTGGTGGTGCCGTCAAGCATCGCCACTGGCTGGTCGATCAGTTCCAGGTGGGCCGGCGCACGGCGCTTGAGCGCCTGCACCAGGGTCTGGTTGAGCGGAATCAGGCCGCGCTTCTCCAGCACCGCATGCGCATGCGGCGTGGTCGCCTGCACGGCAGCGGCATCAGCGGTGTAGGCAAACCCGGCCCAATAGGCCTGCTGCGATTTGTCTGCGGCCTGCACGGCCATCGGCCATACGGCCACGCACAGGGCACAGGCGAGCAGGCGCGCAAAAGCGCGCGATGCGCTCTTCGTCCTTGAATACATCCAACCGCTCCTCGGTCAATACGCACGGAAAGCAGACGCGCATGCGTCCACTGGGCGCGAAACATAACGGCTCGCGGGCCCGCCGACAAGTGCTGCCTTCGTCGGGGTCACTCCAAAGGGGGCAGACCGGCCCGTTGCCGCAGCAGGCCACGCTCCGCCTGGTTCTGGCTGAGCCTGGCGGCTTCGGCAAAAGCGTGACGTGCGTCCTGCTCTCGCCCCAACGTCTGTAGTACCTCGCCCCGCACTACCTGCAACGGCGCGTAATCGCGCAAGCGCGCATCGTCCAGCAACGGCTGCAGCTGTGCCCATGCAGCGAAGGCACCTTCGCTGCGCAGCACCGCCACTACCCGGTTCAGTGCGACAACTGGCGAAGGCTGCACCTGCAGCAACTGTGTATAGAGCGACACGATGCGCGGCCAATCAGTGGCTTCGGCGCGGCGCGCAGCCGCATGGCACGCCGCGATGCGTGCTTGCAGCACGTAGGGATCATCGCCGCCACCGGCGGCCAGCGCGCGCGCCAGCACCTGCTGTCCGCGCTCGATCTGCAGCCAGTCCCAGCGCGCACGGTTCTGCTGATCCAGCAGCACCGGCATGCCCTGCGCATCGGTCCGCGCTGCAGCACGCGAGGCCTGCAGCTCCATCAGCGCCAGCAGGCCCAGCACCGGCGGCACCGGCAGCCGATGCGCCAAAATGCGCGAAAGCCGCAGTGCCTCCTCGCACAGCGCCGGACGCATCCAGTCGTCACCGGCACTGGCCGCATAGCCCTCGTTGAATACCAGATAGATCGCCTCCAGCACCGACCCCAGCCGCTCGGGCATCGCCTCCGCGTGCGGCACTTCATAGGGCACCTGCTTCTGCGCCAGCGTGCGCTTGGCACGAACGATGCGCTGCGCAATGGTCGGCTCGGGCTGCAGGAACGCGCGTGCGATCTCCACGGTGGTCAGGCCACCAAGCAGGCGCAGGGTCAACGCCACCCGTGCATCGGCCGGCAACACCGGATGGCAGGCCACGAACATCAGCCGCAGCAGGTCGTCACCCAGATCATCTTCCAGCGCCTGGCTGTCATCCGGTGCCGGCAAGGGTGCCGGATGCAGTTCCTCGCCCCACTGCGCATGCTGCTGCGCCACCCGCTGGTGCTGGCGCAGCACATCAATGGCACGGTTGCGCGCAGTGGTCATCAGCCAGGCTCCGGGGTTGTCCGGGATGCCCTGCTCCGGCCAGCGCTCCAGCGCGGCCAGCCAGGTGTCCTGGGCCAGCTCCTCGGCACGGCCGACATCGCCCCCGAGCAGCCGCGCCAGGCGCGCGATCAACACCGGCGACTCCATCCGCCAGAGGGTTTCCAGACGCTGCGTCAGTGCGGGCTCGAGCATGCGCCGATCACAGCACGCACGCCCGGCCCGCACAAGCGCCGTGGCTCATGCTTCAACAATCGGCTTGAAGCCGCCCCAGAACATGCGTTTGGTGTCGAACGGCATGTCCTTCGGGCCCAGCGACGCCAGCCGCGGGTCCGCCATCACTTTCGCGTTGATACGGTCGCGCGCCGCGCGTGAACGGAACACCACGAAGGCGACGATCACCGTTTCGCCCGGTTTTGCCTTGACCGCACGCGGGAAGGACGTGCTCTTTCCCGGTTCCACATCGTCAGCCACGCATTCCATGTACTGCAGCGCGCCATGGTCCTTCCACACCGCACCGGCCTTGCGGGCAAGGCGGCGGTAGGCCGCCACCTTGTCCTGTGGGCACGGCAGCACGTAAGCATCCACGTAAGCCATGAGGGTTCTCCCTTGCGGCGGCCATCAGCCCGGCTCGCCGTCCATGTGTGCGATTTCCCAGAGATGGCCATCCAGGTCCTGGAAGCCGCGCTGGTACATGAAGCCGTAGTCGCGCGCCGGCTGCGGTTCGCTGGCACCTGCAGCCAGTGCCTTGTCCACCAACTCGTCAACTGCCTTGCGACTGGGGGCCGAGAGCGCATTGATCACTTCCGTGTGAGTGTGTGCATCGGCAATCGGCTTGTTGGTGAACTGCTGGAAAAAAGGTTGGGTCAGCAGCATCACGTAGATGCTCTCGCTGATGACCATGCCAGCCGCATCGTCATTGGTGTAGGTGGGATTGAAGCTGTAGCCCAACGCGGTGAAGAACGCCTTCGACTTCTCCAGATCCTGCACGGGCAGGTTGACGAAGATCATCTGCGGTTGCGGTGTACTCATCGGTGAAGCTCCTTGTGGATGAAACGAAGAGGGATCAGGGCTGCTTCATGCAGTTGACCATCCACGGCTTGCCGTAGCGGTCGATCAGCATGCCCCAGCGGTGGGCCCAGAACGTTTCGGCAATCGGCATCTGCACCTGGCCACCCTCGGCCAGTGCAGCGAACACGCGTTCGGCTTCTTCGATGCTGTCGACGTCGACATTGATGGTGGTCGAGCCACCCTCGCCGCCGCCGGGACCGTCGGCCGCCATCACGATGGCGCTACCGATTTCCAGCTGGCTGTGCGCGACGTGGTCCAGGGTTTCCGGCGGCATCTCGTTGCAGCCCGGCGAGCCATCGGAGGGCGGCATGTCGCGGTATTTCATTTCCGAGGTGACCTGGCCACCGAGTGCCTTGGCGTAGAACGCCATCGCCTCATGGGCCTGGCCGCTGAAGCCGAGGAAGGGAATCAATTTCATGGCAATGCTCCGTCGTGGGTTTCAGGGTGGTGGCGCCGGGCCATGCCCGGCGGGGGAAATGAATCGGGTCAACCTTCCAGCTGTGCACGCAGACGCTGTTCCTGCTGCTGTAATTCGGGGGTGAAGGCTTCACCGAAGTCTTCGGCGGAAATCAGCGGGCGCAGCTCCAGCGTGCCGCCACTGTTGAACGGCGCGCGGCTGGCCCATTCAACGGCCTCGTCCAGCGAGCGCACGTCCCACAGCCAGAAGCCGGCGATCTGTTCGCTGGCGGGGCCAAACGGACCGGCCTCGACCTTGGGCGCGCCACTGCCGAAATGAATGCGGCGACCGCGCTGGGTGGCGTGCAGGCCTTCACCGGCCAGCATGATGCCGGCGGCCACCAGTTGTTCGTTGAAGGCGCCCATTTCGGACAATTCCTGTTCGCTGGGCATGCGGCCGGCTTCGGAGTCGGCGTTGGCCTTCACGATCACCATCACTTTCATTGCGGTCTCCCGTGGGGACGCGTGGTACGTGCCCTTCACTGGGTACAACGATCCAGGGGGCTGGGAATCGACACGTCTTTTGAAAATTATTTCTTCCGTGGAAAGCGCGCCTTCGGCGGGAGTCGGCGAACGGCGGAGCCCCTCCGTGGTGGGGTTGGGTTGGTCGCTGAAAAGCTCGGGTTCATGGGTTTGGCCGGGTGGGTAGGCGGGTCGGGGGACGCCGTAAACCCGTCCCTGGGGGCTTGGCCGCGGCATCCATGCCGCGGACACCCCCGCCCCGCCTACCCACCCGGCCTTGGACAAGTTCCTGTCTCCGTTCCACCACGGGAAGATCAAGAAAAAAAGCAAAAGCAAAAGCAAAAGCAACAGCAACGGCGGTTGGCTGGCGGCCTCGGCTTTGCGAGCGAAGCGACCCGCTTTCGCTCTTGTTGTTGATTTCCCGTGGTGGTTCGGCGACCGGAATCTGTCAGGGGTCGGGCGGGTGGGATTGGCGGGGTATCCGCGCCATGGATGGCGCGGCTAAGCCTCCAGGGACGGATTCACGGCGTCCCCGCCAATCCCACCCGCCCGACCCACCCTCTGAAACCCAGCTTTCAGCGACCAACCCAACCCCACCACGGAGGGGCTCCGCCGTTCGCCGATCGCCCGCCGCAGGCGGCTTTTCGCGCTGCAGCATGCCGGCAGGCAAACCTGCGCCATCATGGACACCCCGCCCCCGCCAGGACCGTGCCATGCAGCAGTACCTGCTTCTGATCTACATCGAGCCTGCCCTGCTGCAGGCGCTGCCCACCGAAGAATTCAACGCGCTGATGCGCGACTGCCTCGCCCACGCCGACAAACTGCAGGCGGAAGGCACGCTGCTGGCCGCGCAGAAGCTGCAGCCGGTCGACACCGCGCAGACCCTGCGCGTACGCGATGGCCACAGCCGTGTATTGGATGGCCCGTTCGCCGAAACCCGCGAACTGCTGGCCGGCTTCAACCTGATCGTCGCCCGCGACCGCGACGAAGCCATGCGCATCGCCCGCGATTTCCCGTGGGCGCGCTTCGGCAGCATCGAGGTGCGGCCGCTGGAAGACATGGACGCCGAGCGCGAACGCTGCGGCGCCCCGGCTGCGGCTATGGCAGCAACCGTACCCTGATCTCGCGCGGGCCCACGCCTTCGTTGCCGCTGTAGTCGCGCACGCTGGCGCGCACGGTGTACTCGCCCGGTGGCAATGCCGCCGGCTGCCAGCGCCCGGTTTCCATCAGGCCATCACGCACGGTGTTGGTGGCCAGGTAGCGGAAGCGGGTCACCGCACTGCCATGCACGGTGATGCCGCTGTCCGGCGCATAGGCCACGCGCACCGCTTCGGTCTGCGGCGGCATGCGGTTGAACACGATGTTCCAGCGCGGCTGCTCATAGCCCTGCAGCGGCTGCCCGGCAGCATCGAGGATCTGGTAGCCCACCTGGTACATGCCCAGCCGGCGCCGCGGCAGGTTGTTGTCGACCTGGTCCCAGGCCTCGACCACGATCTGCACGCCACGTCCCTGCCGCGCCAGCATCACCACGCCGTCGCTGCCGGCCGCCAGCGGTTGGTCGTTGTCGTCCAGCAGCGCCACATCGGTGATGCGCGGTGCGAAGTGGTCGGCGTAGTTGTGGAAGCCCAGCGCCACGGCGTTGGTTTCGAAGCCGCCGGTGCCCACCGCCAGGTGCACGTGCGCCTGGTTGTTGATGCTGCCCAGGCGATCGCCGACGTGGATGCGCGTGCCGCGACGCACACGCATCCGCTCCAGCTTGCCCTGTTCGTCGTACAGCGCCTGCCAGCGCGCATCGAACGGCTGGTCGCGCGGTGTGCGGCCGACCCGCATGTGGATGTACTTGAGACGGTCCACGGCCAGGCCCTCGGCCTGCCCACCCAGGCTCCACGCCGCTACCGGGCTGCTGATCTTGCCATCGGCGATCGCCAGCACGGTCTGGCCGACATCGCCGCGCACATCGAAACCGCCGTGCAGGTGGTGGCGGCTCTCGCCCTTGAAGTTGCCGCGCACCTCGCCCAGCGTGCCGACCACTTCATGCCAGCCGTCCTGGGGTGCCAATGGCCAGCGCCCACCGGTGTCCGGCAACGCTGCATCGGCAGCGGGCCCGACCAGCGCCGGTGCCGGCAGGTCACCCACCGGCAGCGGGCGCAGGCGGTGCAGGCGATAGCTGGCGGAATCGGCGACCAGCACGCTGCCATCGGCATCCATCGCCAGGCCACTGGGGCGGGCCAGGCGTGGCAGGCGGCCGTTGCCCACCAGCGCGATCTGGTGGCCCTGCGGCGTCACCTGCACGATGCGTCCATCAAGGTCACCCACGTACAGCACGCCGTCGTGCGTGGTGGCCAGCGACAGCGGCCCATTGATCACGCCGCCATCGCCCAGCAGCGTGCTGACCGTGCCGTCGGCACCGACCCGACGCACCGCGTTGTTGAACAGGTCGGCCACCAGCAGCGCGCCATGGGCATCGAAGGCCAGCGCCACCGGCGTATCGAAGCGCGCCGCGACGCCCAGGCCATCGGCCAGCCCCGGGCGCTCGCCGCCGGCCAGGGTACGCACGTTGCCGTCGGTGCCGATCACCCGGATGCGGTCGTTGAAGGTGTCGGCCACATAGACCTGGCCCTGCGCGTCCACCGCGATGCCCATCGGCGCATCGAAGCGCGCCTGCGCGGCCGGTCCATCGGCGTAACCCTGCTCGCCACCGGCCAGCGTGGTCACCTGGCCATCGGTGCCGATGCGGCGGATCGCGTGGTTGCCGGTGTCGGCCACGTACAGGTTGCCCTGCGCATCGGCGGCGATGCCCGACGGCGTATTGAAGCTGGCCTGCAGCGCCGGGCCATCGATGCGCCCCTCGCCCTGCCCGGCCACGGTCTCGATGCGGCCATCCGGCAGGCGGCGGCGGATGCGGTTGTTGTCGCCGGCATCGGTGAAGTAGATGCTGCCATCGGCACTTCGCAGCAACGCATAGGGATCGGCGAAGCGGGCCTGCGCCGACGCACCATCGCGGTCACCGGGATGACCGTCGCCGGCCATCGGCTCGATCTGCGCGGTCCAGGCCAGCGGCGTGGGCGCCGGGCCTGCCGGTTCAGCCAGCGTCTGCAGTGGTGAATCCCACCAGGTCGCGGCCAATGCCACCGCCGTTGCCAACGCGACCCCTGCCGCCATCCATTGCCACCGTGCCATCGTGCTGCGTTGCCTCTGCCTGCAATCTGAAGAGGCACCGACGATAGACGCTGCGCGCGCGATCCGCCATGGCCAAACGTACTCCTGATCGCCAGAGTTCCATCCATCGCGCTTGTCCTCGCTGGCTGCAGCAGGTTCAATGCTCTTCCCACGGATGGAGAATCTCCATGCCCCGCTTTCTCCCCTTCACCGCCCTGCTGCTGGCCGCACTGTCGGTTACCCCTGCCTCCGCCTCCATCGCGGTGGCGCCACAGAAGCCGTCCGTCACCGGCGACGCGGTGCATGCGGCCTATGCCGCCCGTTGGGACGAAGCGATCCAGCAGTCACGCAGCGGTAACACGCTGGGCGCGTTGATCGCCATGGAGCAGCTGATGGAAGATCCGCTGCTGGACGATTTCGATGCCGAGCATCGTGGTCGCGCCGCGCAGGTGGCGGGCTGGACCGCATTGATGCAGAAGAAGCCGGCACAGGCCCGGCGCTATCTGCAGCAGGCGCAGGAGTCGTTGCCGGACGATGCACAGATCCTGCTCACCCTGGTGTCGCTGGAACTTTCCGAAAACCAGCCTGCTCCGGCTACCCGGTACCTGGTGCAGGCGCTGAAGCACGCCGAGGGCCCGCTGCCGATCGAGCGCCAGCCGATCAATTACCTGCAGTACCGCCTGCGCGACCAGCCACAACGACGCATGGAACTGCTGCAGGCGCTGTTCGACAACGGCTGGAAGGGCGGTGGCGTGGAGCCGACCGGGCTGTGGCTGGCGTTGGCCACGCTGCAGGCCGACAACGGCCGCGGCGACGACATCCCGACCACGCTGGCACGCATCAATGGCCCGGCCGAAATCATCCGCCTGCGCAGTGACAAGCGCTTCGATCGCTATGTCGACCGCGGCGATGCACGCTTCGATCCGGTGCAGGCCGCACAGAAGCATCTCGATGAGCTGCGTGTGTCTGGCCTGCTCGACCGCGCCCTGGACGCGCGCATGGCCGAGTTCAGCAATACGCTGCTGATGCTCGACCGCAACGAGGAAGTCCTGGCCCTGACCGATGGCATGGCCCGCGCAGCGGCCGAAGGCGAATCCCCGTCGGCGGCCGAAGCCGAATGGGTCGCGTGGCTGCTCAACAGCCGGTTCACCGCGCTGCGTCGGTTGGGACGCACCGACGACGCGCTGGCCACCGCGAAGCTGGCTGCGCGCATCGGTGCGCTGGGCCCGGATGGCGCCGAGCACCAGTTCAACGTCGGCTTCGTGCTCAGTTCGCTGGGCCGCCTGCAGGACGCCACCGCAGCGGTGAATGACATGCAGGGCCTCGGCGGCTACGGCAAGGCCGCACAGGCGTTGCTGCAGTTTGCCGCCGCGCGCGAACGTGGCGATGCCAAGGCAATGGACGCCGCTCGCGCGGCGATCCTCGCCGAGGGCGATGACGCCCGCCTGTTCCATCGCGAAATGCTGCTGGACGAAGGCAATCTCGATGGCGCGGCCGCCGTGCTGATCGAGCAATTGCGCTCCCCCGTCGAGCGAGGCGAAACACTGGCCAGCCTGCAGGACATGCGCATCTATCCGTCGTTGCCGGGTGACGTGAAGATCGATGCGGCCTGGCGTGCGCTGAAGCAGCGCGCCGACGTGCAGGCAGAAGTCACCCGCGTCGGCCGCATCGAACGCTACGAACTGGTCGGCAGCGCGACCTCACGCTGAGCAGACGCCCTGTAGAGCCGAGCCCATGCTCGGCTGCCGGCACCATGAGCCGAGCATGGGCTCGGCTCTACACGACACATCCAGCACCACGAGCCTATCGCGCGGGCACTTCAGTTCGGATGCCCATCGCTTCGCGGTAGCGCGCATACAGGGCCATCACCTTGTCCACGTAGGCCAGGGTCTCGGCATAGGGCGGCACGCCCTTGTAGCGGGTGACCGCTCCGATGCCGGCGTTGTAGGCGGCGGCGGCCAGTGGCCGATCACCGTTGTAGCGGCGCAGCAGCGCGCGCATGTAGCGGGCGCCGCCATCGATGGACTGTTGCGGCGAGAACGGATCGCTCACCCCGTACTCCTGCGCGGTATCCGGCATCAGCTGCATCACGCCCTGTGCGCCCTTGGTCGAGACCGCCAGCGCATCGAAATTGCTTTCGGCGTGGGCGATCGCGCGCAACCATGCGTCATCGACGCCGGTGGCCTTGGCCGCGGCCTTGAACTGCTTGGCATGCTGCGCCAGCTGCGGCTTGCCGACCTTGCCCAGGCCTTCGTGCGCGGGCTCACCCGGTGGCGTGGCCACGGTGAACTTCAGGAACACCCGCGAACCGGGCAGGTTGCGGGTGGAATAGACCAGCGCGCCGTCCTGCTCGCGTTCGTACAGCACGCCACTGAACACGCCCATGTTGCCCCACAGATTCGGGGCCTGGACGGCGTTGTCGTCGATCTCCTTCGGCGTGCAGCGCGAGCCGGGTTCGGGCGCGGTGGCCAGGCTGACGGTGTTGCCCTGCACGCAACGGTAGACCGTACGTGCGGCGGCCAGCCCGGGCCACAGGCTGGGCAGCAGCAACAGCGCGAGCAGGAAGGGGTGGCGGGACATGGCGGCCGGATGATCCGGCCGCGCCCGCTAACACCAAGTGAATGGGGGCCGGCAGGGCTGCGCCCTGCACCCGCAGAGGCAACGTCAACATCCAGAGCAGCGCTGGGCTGTTGAGGGCTGGTCGGGTAGGTGTGGCCCGGCAGGACACGCCGTAAACCCATCCATGGGGGCTCGATGGCGCCATCCATGGCGCCAACGGTCCTGCCGAGCCACACCCACCCGCCCTCGACAGTTCCATGCAGCGGACCGTAGATCCACGCCATGCGTGGATGAAACGTCTGGAGACAATGGATCAATCGATGGAACGCAAATGCTGGGTTACTTCGCGGTCCTGCGTCGCACCCAGTACCCCACGCCCAGCAGCACGAACCATGCCGGGCTGGCGATCAGGGCCTGGCGGGTGTCGGCCTGCAGGCTCAGCAGTACCAGCACGCCAGCGAAGAACACCAGGCAGGCCCAGCACATCGCAACGCCACCGGGCATCTTGAAGATCGAGGCGGCGTGGCGCTCCGGGTAGCGGCGGCGGTAGACCATGTAGGCCACCAGGATCAGCGACCAGACGAAGATGAAGAGCACCGTCGCCAGCGTGGTGACCAGGGTGAAGGCGGTCACCAGGTTGGGGATCAGGTAGATCAGCAGCGTGCCGCCGAGCAGGCACAGGCAGGAGAACAGCAGGCCACGGGCGGGCACTGCGGCGCGTGACAATTTCGACAACCCGCGCGGCGCGTGGCCCTCTTCGGCCAGGCCGTACAGCATGCGGCTGGTGGAGAAGATGCCGCTGTTGGCCGAGGAGGTGGCCGAGGTCAGCACCACGAAGTTGATCAGGCTGGCGGCGGCGGGAATGCCGGCCAGCACGAACAGCTGCACGAACGGGCTCTTGTCCGGCACCACCTGGCGCCACGGGGTGACCGCCATGATCGCGATCAGCGCCAGCACGTAGAAAATAATGATGCGCACCGGGATCGAGTTGATCGCCTTGGGCAGGTTGCGCTCGGGGTTGGCGGTCTCGGCGGCGGTGGTGCCAACCAGCTCGATGCCGACGAAGGCGAACACCGCGATCTGGAAACCGGCGAAGAAGCCGACCAGGCCCATCGGGAACATGCCGCCGTCATTCCACAGGTTGGACAGCGCGGCGGTGTGGCCGCTGGGCGAAGTGAAGCCCCACGCCACCAGGCCCGCACCGGTGATGATCAGCGCACAGATCGCCACGATCTTGATCAGCGCGAACCAGAATTCCATCTCGCCGAACAACTTCACCGTCACCAGGTTCAGTGCCAGCAACAGCATCACGCAGGCCAGTGCCGGTATCCAGGCATCCAGCCCCGGGAACCAGAACTGCGCATAGGCGGCGATGGCGATCACATCGGCGATGGCGGTGACGATCCAGCAGAACCAGTACGTCCATCCACAGAAGAAGCCGGCCCAGGGACCAAGCAGGTCGGTGGAAAAGTCGATGAAGGATTTGTACTGCAGGTTGGACAGCAGCAGCTCGCCCATCGCGCGCATCACGAAGAACAGCATCGCGCCGATGATCAGGTAGACGAAGACGATGGACGGACCGGCCAGGCTGATGGTCTTGCCCGAGCCCATGAACAGGCCGGTGCCGATGGCACCGCCGATGGCGATCAGCTGCAGGTGGCGGTTGGACAGGCTGCGGCGCAGGTGCTCGGGGGGCGTTGCGGGCTCGGTCATGGGCGTGCACTGGGACGGGCGAAGCGTTCGACGTTAGTCCTCCCCGGCCCGGAGCGCCAGCGCCGGATGGCCCGATTACGTCAATCACGGTCGCTTTCATCACATTGTGACCGAATACCGGATTCGTCCCATTCCGCCCGGCCCGGCGCCATGCTCAGATAGCCGCACCTGCCCAAGGACCGGCCCCGCCCATGCGCCCTGACCTGCCTGCCCCGCCGGAGCTCCAGCCATGAGCCGCCTGCGCATCATCATTGGTGGCACCGCGCTGGCGCTGCTGGCCGCAGCGGTGCCGATCGCGGTGATGGCCTATGCCACCTGGGACCGTGCGGTCAGTGTCGAGCAGCAGCGCCTGCGCGACATCGCCGGCCGCGCGCTGCGCCGTTCCGACCAGTCCTACCATGACGCGCTGGCCGCGCTGAAGTCGGCGGAGGCGGGCGCCCATGTGCCGTGCAGCCCGGACCATATCCAGCGCATGCAGACCCTGGTGATGACCACGCCGTCGATCGACCAGATGGGCTATTTCGAAGGCGGCACGCTGCGGTGCACGTCGTGGGGCCCGTTCCTGGCCGATGTGAAGCAGCCCAAGGCCGACCATGTGACCAGCGAAGGGGCCGGCATCGCGGTGGACGTGCGCCCCGAAGCCAGCGGCCGCCGCCAGGTGCTGTCGATCCTGTACGGCGCCTACGACGTACTGGTCGACCCGCGCCGTTTCGTCGATGTCATCGCAGACCCCAACGTGCGCCTGGCCCTGGCCAGCCCGGACGGCCGCCTGCTGGCCAAGCAGGACGGCATGGATCCGGCGCTGCTGGAGACTCTGCTGCGCAACCCGGGCGAAGGGCTGGACCACAACACCCTCTACGCCACCGCCCGCAATGGCGAATGGCTGGCGATCGCCACCACGCCACGCACGGCACTGGCCGCCACCTTCCGCCAGCAGGCATGGCTGTACGTACCGCTCGGGTTGCTGATGGCTGCCGTGGGTGCCGGCCTGGTGATCTGGCTGTCGCGCCGCCGGCTGTCGCTGCGCGGCGAACTGGCCACGGCGATCCGCCGCCGCGAGCTGTACCTGCACTACCAGCCGATCATCGAACTGGATACCGGCATCTGCGTCGGCGCCGAAGCATTGATTCGCTGGCAGCGTCAGGATGGCACCCAGGTCCGCCCCGACCTGTTCATTCCCCTGGCCGAAGAGACCGGCATGATCGGCGCGATCACCGACCTGGTGATCGAGAACGTGGTGCGCGACATGCGCGAGCTGCTGGTGGCCGACCGCAGCGCGCACATCGCGATCAATCTCGCCGCCGAGGACATCAGCAGTGGTCGTGCATTGAAGTTGATCGCCAAGCACATGGCCGGCAGCGGCATCCTGCCGCAGCAGATCTGGATGGAAGCGACCGAGCACGGCTTCCTCGACCTGGACCGCGCACGCACGATGCTGGCGCAGGCTCGCCGGGCCGGCCACAGCGTGGCGATCGATGACTTCGGCGTGGGCTTTTCCAGCCTGCAGTACCTGGAGCAGCTGCCACTGGATGCACTGAAGATCGACAAGTCGTTCATCGATGCGATCGGCACCGAGAGCGCCACCAGCCCGGTCACGCCGCACATCATCGACATGGCCAAGGAGCTGGGCCTGTGGGTGGTCGCCGAGGGCGTGGAGACCGAGGCACAGCTGGCGTATCTGCATACCCGGAAGGTCGAGTTCGCGCAGGGTTGGCTGTTCTCGCGGCCGCTGCCCCGCGATGAGTTCGTGGTGTTTCATCAGAAACGGCAGCAGCGCTATGGCGCGGCGCGGGAGCACATGCAGAACCCGCGGAGCGTGCCGATCGAGCGTGAGGGGATCGAGTAGGACGGCCAACGGCGGAGCCCCTCGTGGTGGGTCGCACTCGGCGGAACCGTCGGGGTGGGCCGGGTGGGTGGGCTGCGCAGGGGGCGCTGCAAGTACGTCCATGTAAGCTCGGTCGCCGCATCCATGCGGCTCACGCCCCTGCGCAGCCCACCCACCCGGCCACGGACACATTGCGGTGGCGTCCCACCACGGAATCAACAGAAGAGAGCAAAAGCAAACGCGGGTCGCTGCGCTCGGTGGATCCACGCCATGCGTGGATGACGTGGACCACGGTAGTGCCGGCCGCTGGCCGGCACCTCGGTAACGTCTGGTCTGCGCCTACGCCCAGGCCTTCGGCCGTGCCAGCAGCCACGCCGCGCTCACCGCCAGCAACAGCAACGGCAGCCAGCCCAGCTGGCTCGGGCCGCTGGCCTGCAGCAGCACACCGCCCGCTACGCCGCCGCCCGCAATCGCCAGGTTCCAGCCGGTCACCAGCATCGACTGCGCCAGGTCCGCGGCAGCACCGGCACGGCGTGCGAGCGCGGTCTGGAACAGGGTCGCAACCGACCCGAACGCCATGCCCCACAGGATCGTCGCCAGCAGCAGCGGTGTGGCCTGTCCTGGCCACAACAGCAGGGTCAACACCGGCAGGATGAAACCGATCACGGCCGCCCACACAAGCGTGCGCAGATGACGGTCCACGCCCCAGCCGGCAATGCCGATTCCAACGATGGCAGCCACGCCAAAGGCCAGCAGCAGACGGTCCAGCCATGGACCGGCTCCGGCGTCCACCGCCAGCGGTTCGATGTAGGTGTACAGCACGTTGTGCGCCAGCACGTACAGCACCATCACCAGCAACGCGCTGCGTACACCGGGCATGCGCCACACCGTGCCCAATGACGTGCGCTGGCCGGCAACGGCAGCCGGCAACGCCGGCAGTGTCCAGCGCGCGTACGCCAGCAGCCCGACACCCAGCACGCTCATCAACACGAACGCCCAGCGCCAGCCGATCTGTTGGCCCATCAACGTGCCCGCCGGTACACCCAGCGACAGCGCCAGCGGTGAACCGACCATCGCCACTGCAATCGCGCGGCCCTGCAGTGACGGCACCACCATGCGTGCGGCGTAGCCGGCCACCAGCGACCACAGCAGGCCACCACAGACGCCAGCAAGGAAGCGCGCCGCAAGGATCAGCGGATAGCTGCTGCTCACGGCGGTCAGCGTGTTGACCACCACGAAGCCGGCAATCGCCGCGAGCAGCAACGGCCGCCGCGGCAGGCGCTGGGTCAGCGCGGTCATCGGCAGTGCGGCCATCACCGAACCCAGTGCATATACGCTGACCAGCTGGCCCACCGCCGCATCACTCACACCCAGGCTCTCTCCCATCGGTCGCAGCACGCCGGCCGGCAGGGTCTCGGTCAGCAGGGTGATGAAGCCGCCTCCCGCAAGCGCCAGCAGGCCGGCCCACGGCAGGCGTGTGGCTTCGCCGGCAGGACTCGCCGCATCAATGGCATGGCCGCTCATCGCGCAGTCTCCAGATCAGCATAGACGGCGTCACGCAGTTCATCGACGAAGGCGCCATCCATGCCTTCGTACAGGGTGTTGGTCAGCGCCACCACGCTCAGCCCGCGCGCGGGATCAACGAACCAGCTGTGGCCGTAGGCACCGCCCCAGCGCCAGCTGCCTTCGCTTTGTGGCGTGCCACTGGCGGCGGCATCGCGCAGCACCGCAAATCCCAGCCCGAAGCCCCAGCCGGCCGGCTCAGGCGGTCCCTGCTCGCCCACCTGCGGAGTGGCCATCTCCGCCACCAGCGCGGGCGGTAACAGATTCGAGGCCTGTACGTCGCGCAGTGCTTCCAGCACCGCCATCACCTCATCGGCGCTGCCAATCAGTCCAGCACCGGCCGAAGGGAAACGGCTGGCATCGGTAGCACGGGCGAGGCTGTACTCGATGCCGACCGTACCCTCGAACGGTGCGACCACTTCGCCTTCCTGCAGGCGATGCGGCTGCGGTGCGTCACTCACATACGGCGTGGCCAGCCGCGCGGCATCGGTGGTCGCGAATGCGGTGTCGGCCAGCCCCAGTGGCGCGGCCAGCAAGCGCTCGAACAGTGCCTGCAGCGTTTCACCGGTCGCTGCTTCAGCCACGGCGCCAGCGACGTCCACGCCCAACGAGTACAACCATTGGCTGCCCGGTGCGAACAGCAGCGGCGCCTGCGCGATGCGATGCACGTTGTCGGCCAATGTCAGCGGATTCGCATCCATGCCATCGCTGACGCCGGCCCGGGCGTACGGGCCATCCACATCGGCTTCGAGGAAGCGGTAGCCCAGCCCGCTGCTGTGGCTGAGCAGTTGGCGCAGGCTGATCGGCGGCGTGCTGCCATCGGCCAGCGCCGGGCGGAAGTCCGGCAGCCAGCGCTGTACTGGTGCATCGAGGTCGAGCACGCCCTCTGCGACCAGGCGCAGGATCACCGTGGTCAGCAGCGGCTTGCTCACCGACGCCAGCCGGAACAACTGGTCACGCTGCATCGCGGCGCCCGATTCACGATCGGCCAGGCCGGTGGCGCTGGCATGACGCAGCACGCCGTGCTCGCGCACCAGCACCACCGCGCCGACCAGGCGTTGTGGGTGGACCTGCTGCAGCAACCGCTGGACCGACGGCAGGGCCGGCGCGGGGTCAAGGGAAAGGGCGGCGTTCATCGCGGTGATCCGTGGGGAGAGGCCGCCACGTTAGGCAGCATGTCACCGTGCAAAAAGCCGGTTGCCGCTCCGGGCATCATGGACCGTGCAGTCCGCAATCGGCATGATGGCCGGAACTGCAAGGCCGCAACGGTCGCCGCATCGTCCCGCACCACAGTGTTGCGGTGGCGGCGCCTGCCTCCGCGATCGCCGCCACCTACCCTGCCGCTTTCATTACCCACACGCCCATGTCAGTCCTGGACAACCTCGCCAACCTGCAGACCTTCGTGCATGCCGCCGACACCCGCAGCTTCGTCGAGACGGGGCGCCTGCAGGGCATCTCGGCCTCGGCCGCCGGCAAGTGCGTTGCACGGTTGGAGCACGCACTGGGCGTGCGCCTGTTCCACCGCAGCACGCGCAGCATCACCCTCACCGCCGAGGGCCAGCTGTTCCTGGCACGCTGCCGGCGCATCCTCGACGAGCGCGATGCCGCGCGCACCGAACTGGCGCAGCCGCACGCCACACCGAGTGGCACGCTGCGCATCGGCCTGCCGCTGGTGGGTGACCTGACCCTGCCGCTGATGGCCGAGTTCATGGCCGCCTACCCGGACATCCGTCTGGACCTGGATTTCAGCGACCGGCTGGTCGATGTCATCGAGGAAGGCTTCGACGCCGTGCTGCGCGTCGGCGAACCCAGCGACTCACGCATGAACGCCCGACGCCTGGGCGTTTTCCCGCGCCGCATCGTCGCCTCGCCGGCCTACCTGCAGCGCCGCGGTGTTCCGCGTGCGCCGGCCGATCTGCTGCAGCACACCCTGCTGCACTACCGCTTCCCCAGCACCGGCAAGCTGGAGCTGTGGCCGATCCAGTGGCCCGGCAATGAAGCCCCGCAGGAACTGCCCGTGCACATGGTGGCCAACACGATCGAAGCGCGCGTGGCGCTGGCACTGCGCGATATCGGACTGGCCTTCGTGCCAGTGCACTCGGTACGCGATGCGCTGGCCGATGGCCGGCTGGTGACCGTGCTCGACGAGCATGTGCACTCCTGCGGTATCTTCCACCTGCTGTGGCCGTCCGGCCGCCACGTGCTTCCGAAGCTTCGGGTGTTCATCGACTTTGTCAGCGCACGCCTGGAAACCGTGCCGTAGGTCATGCCATGCGCGGATGCCTCTTGTAGAGTCGAGCCATGCTCGACTCACCGCATGCCAAGCGAAGCGCAGCCGAGCATGGGCTCGGCTCTACAACGGAACCACCCGAACACTGGTAGCGCCGGGCCATGCCAGCGGCCGCCGCACCCGACCATTCAGCCAACCCCGCTATACTGGCCGCTCATTCCTCCCAGAGGCTCGCGACCAATGCGCCATTGATGCCGCCGTCTTCCCACTAGACGGCCTGACTCTTCCCGCCCCTGCGCGCAGGGGAGAACCCGGCATCCATGGAGGTCGCATGACCCCGCATTCCCTCACGCTCGATCGCGTGTCGTATCGATTGGCCGACGGCCGAGTGCTGTTTTCCGATCTGTCGTTTTCCTTCGAACCGGTCGCCACCGGCCTGGTCGGTGCCAATGGCACCGGCAAAAGCGTGCTCGCACGCCTGCTGGCCGGGCGGCTGTCGCCCGACAGTGGCCAGGTGCGTGGCAGTGACCGCGTGTTCCTGTTGCCCACACCGGGCTATCCACCAGCCGGCACCGTGGGCGAGTTGGCCGGTGTGGGCGAAGCGCTGTCCGCGCTCGCACGCATCGAAGCCGGCAGCGTCGATGAGGCCGACTTCACTTGCTTAGGCGAGCGCTGGGACCTGCGCGAACGCCTGCAGCAACAATGGCAGGCGCTGGGCTTGCCCGATGATCTCGATCACGCCCAGCCTGCTGCGCGCCTCAGCGGCGGCCAGGCGATGCAGGTGGCGCTGTCCGGCGCGTGGGCCAGCGGTGCCGACTGGCTGATCCTGGACGAACCCAGCAACCACCTTGATGCGCGTCATCGCCAGCAACTGTACGAGCAGTTGCAGCAATGGCGCGGCGGCCTGCTGGCGATCAGCCATGATCGCGAACTGCTGGCGCACATGCAGCAGATCGTCGAGCTCGATGGGCGCGGGCTGCATCGCTATGGTGGGCCGTGGCAGCACTATGCCGAAGTGCGCACCGCCGAACGTGAAGCCGCCGCCGCCCAGTTCGACCATGCGCGTGCGCAGCATCGGCTGCAGCAACGCAGTGCACGCGAACAGCACGAGCGCCAGCAGCAACGCCAGGCACGTGGCAACCGCGATGCGAAGCAGGCCAACCAGGCACCGATCCTGCTCGGCCGCCAGAAGCAGCGCGCCGAAGCCAGTCATGGGCGCGCGCAGCAGGTGCAGTCAGAACGCCTGCAGGCCAGTGCAGAGCAGCTGCGCGCAGCGGCGTCGGCGGTTCATGCGGCACCGGAGCTGGCACTGTTCGCCACCGATGGCGAGCGTGGCAGCGCACGCCTGCTGCAGGTACAGGATCTGGTCCTGCCACATGGCTGCAGCGCACCATTGCAGCTGGAGATCCGTCGAGGGCAGCGCATCGCCGTGGTCGGTGACAACGGCAGTGGAAAATCCACCCTGCTGCGTGTGCTGGCCGGCCAGCTGCCGGCGCGCAGCGGCATCGTGCAACGGCATGCGCCACTGGCGCTGCTCGACCAGCAGCTGCTGGGATTGTCCGGCGAGCGCAGCATCCTCGATAGCGTACAGGCGGCCAATCCGGGTGCGGACCCGGGCGAACTGCGCACACGGCTCGCGCTGCTGGGACTGGATGCACAACGCATCCAGCGCCCCGCCCGCAGCCTCAGCGATGGCGAACGGGTGAAGGGGGTGCTGGCAAGATTGCTCTACGCCGATCCCGCGCCGCAGCTGTTGCTGCTGGATGAGCCTGGCAATGCACTGGACCTCAGTGCATTGCAGGCGCTGGAAGAACTGCTTGCGGCGTGGTCAGGCGCGCTGGTGATGGTCAGCCACGACCGGCATCTGCTGCAGGCGTTGCGGCCGACCCAGGTGCTGCAGGTGAGCAACGAAGGTTGGCAGTGGAGTGACGCCTTGTAGATCCACGCATGGCGTATCGACCCGGGGTAGTGCCGGCCGCTGGCCGGCAACCCATGGATCATCAATGCACCGTCAACGCTTCCACACAGGGAACGCCTGCGGCAACTGGTGCCACAACAATGGCCCCGCACGCAGCTCCTGGTCGTTGAGCAGGCACGCATCCAGCTCCGCGCGCACCGCACGCTCATCCATGTGCACGCCAATCACCACCAGCTCCTGGCGGCGATCCCCCCACAACGGGTGCCACAGCCGCTGCATCGCCGTGTGCGCGGCTGCATCCGGGAATTCCTCCAGCCCCGGCAGCGGCGCACTCCAGCAATCGGCCTGCTGCCGCGCCCATCCCAGGTCGCTGTAAGGCAGCGGTGTCGGTGGCAGCAATGGCGCGGTGTCTTCCAGCCCAGCCCGCACGCGGTCGCGCGCGGCATACCAGAAGCCCGCCGCCTGCGTGCGCGTCGCGGCGCCCACGGTGTTCAACTCGCCTACCCAATCCATGCGGTTGGCCAGCCAGAACCAGCCCTTGCTGCGGATCACGCCGGGCATGCCCGACTGCAGCGCGCGGGCGAATCGCGCGGGATGGAACGGACGCCGCGAACGGTAGACGAAGCTGCCGATGCCGTATTCCTCGGTTTCCGGTGTGTGCTCGCCACGCAGCTCCTTCACCCAACCCGGCGCGCGTTGCGCACGCTCCATGTCGAAGCGGCCGGTATCCAGCAGCTCGGCCAACGGCACATCACCGAAGCTGGACAGCAGCAGCTTCGCATCCCGGTTCAAGCCACGCAGTACCGCCAGCGTGTCCTGCAGCACCTCGTCGTCCACCTGGTCGACCTTGCTGACCACGATCACGTCGGCGAACTCCACCTGCTCGCACAGCAGATCGACCACACCGCGATCATCGTCCGGCCCGGCCTGCTGGCCGCGCTCGGCCAGGCGCAGGGTTGAACCGAAGTCGGCAAGGAACGCGCTACCGTCGACCACCGTCACCATCGTGTCCAGCCGCGCGATGTCGCTCAGGCTGAAGCCGTGCTCGTCGCGCACCGCGAAGGTGGCCGCCACCGGCATCGGCTCGCCGATGCCGGTCGATTCGATCAGTAGGTAGTCGTAGCGACCCGCATCAGCCAGGCGCCGCACTTCCTGCAGCAGGTCGTCGCGCAGCGTGCAGCAGATGCAACCATTGCTGAATTCCACCAGCGTCTCTTCGGTGCGGCGCAGTTCGGCGCCACCCTCGCGCACCAGCTGCGCATCGATGTTGACCTCGCTCATGTCGTTGACGATGACTGCCACTCGCAGGCCTTCACGGTTGCGCAGGATCTGGTTGAGCAGGGTGGTCTTGCCGGCCCCGAGGAAGCCGGACAGCACGGTGACCGGAAGGCGACGGTCGGCGCGGGAAACAGTGTTCATGTCGGAGCGGGTTGGCTGCGGAACGGAAAGGTTACTGTATAACACTTGTCGCGCAAGGAACCTCCTCCGATGAAGTCGCCTTCTGCCGTCCTGCTCGATGCCGGCGCGGTCGCCCTGTCCAGCCTGTGCCTGCTGTACTGCCTGGCGCTGCCCCTGCTGGCCGCCGCGCTGCCACTGTTCGGCGCGTGGGCCGAAGCGGAATGGGTGCACCTGCTGTTCGTGGCCATCGCCCTGCCACTGACCGGCTACGCGCTGTGGCGGGCCGAGCGTCGTCACCCGCTGCCGGTGCTGGCCTGGGCCACCGCCGGCGTCGGTCTGGGCCTGTTGCTGGCCGGCGCACTGGCGCTGCCGACACACGTCTGGGAAACACCGATGACCGTCACCGGCAGCCTGCTGCTGGCCACCACGCATGTCTGGAACGCGCGGCACCGGCACGGGTAGTGCCGGCCGCTGGCCGGCAACCGCATGAGCTTCGGACGCCACGGGTAGTGCCGGCCGCTGGCCGGCAACCGCATGAGCTTCGGATGCCACGAGTAGTGCCGGCCGCTGGCCGGCAACCGCATGAGCTTCGGACGCCGCGGGTAGTGCCGGTCGCTGGCCGGCAACCGCATGAGCTTCGGACGCCGCGGGTAGTGCCGGCCGCTGGCCGGCAACCGCATGAGCTTCGGACGCCGCGGGTAGTGCCGGCCGCTGGCCGGCAACCGCATGAGCTTCGGACGCCACGGGTAGTACCGGCCGCTGGCCGGCAACCGCATGAACTTCAGACGCCACGGGTAGTACCGGCCGCTGGCCGGCAACCGCATGAGCTTCGGACGCAACCTGCAGTTGCCGGCCAGCGGCCGGCACTACCCCTGCTATTTGCCGTAGCGGCGCAGCAGCTCCACCAGCACCGCAGCCTCGTCCGCCCGCTGCTGCGGGTCGTCGGCACCCACTACGTGTTCCTGCAGGTGCTCGTGCAGCAGCTCCATCAGCAGGCTGTGGGCTGCACCGCGCACGGCGGCCACCTGCACCAGCACGTCCGCGCAGTCACCCACTTCCCCCTCGGGGGTGTCCAGCGCCTGCTCCAACGCCGCCACCTGACCCGCGATACGGCGTACCCGTGTCAGCAGCTGCTTTCGATTCTTGTGTACATGGGCCATGGCGGGATCATATACCCTATGGGGGTATCCACTCCAGCTCCCACCGCCATGCAATTGGACGCCCTCGCCGCCGCCCGCCGCCACGAACACCGCTTCGACGATGGCAACCCGCTGGCAGAACGCAATACCCGCCGCGCCCTGTGGCTCACCGTCGGCATGATGCTGGTGGAGATCGTCGGCGGCTGGTGGTTCAACTCCATGGCCGTGCTCGCCGACGGCTGGCACATGAGTTCGCACGCGCTGGCGCTGGGTCTCTCGGTGTTCGCCTACCGCTGCGCGCGCCGCTACGCACACGATCCGCGCTTCGCCTTCGGCACCTGGAAGATCGAGATCCTGGCCGGCTACACCAGCGCCATCGCCCTGCTTGGCGTCGCCGCATTGATGGCCGTGCAATCGCTGGAACGGCTGTGGGTGCCCGCCCCCATCCACTACAACGAAGCCATCGCCATCGCAGCGGTGGGCCTGGGCGTGAACCTGCTCTGCGCCTGGTGGTTGCACGACAGCCCGGGCCACGCGCATCATCACCACGGGCATGACCATGGCCATCATCACGGACATGACCACGAACACCACGATCACGGCCATGCACACGGTCACGACCTCAACCTGCGCTCGGCCTACGTGCACGTGCTGGCCGACGCCGCCACCTCGGTACTGGCCATCGTCGCCCTGCTCGGCGGCAAGCTGCTCGGCCTGACCTGGCTGGACCCGGTGATGGGCCTGGTCGGCGCCGTGCTGGTTACTGTCTGGGCGATCGGCCTGCTGCGTGACAGTGGTCGTATCCTGCTCGACGCGCAGATGGATGCACCGGTGGTGGCCGAAGTCCGCCAAGTGATCGAACAGGGTCCGTGGCCGGCACGTCTGGCGGACCTGCACGTCTGGCAAGTGGGTCGCGGCAAGTACGCGGTCAGCGCCAGCGTGGTCACCAGCGACGTCAGTCTGGATGCCGATGCCGTGCGCAACGCGCTGGCGATTCATGAGGAGCTGGTGCACGTGACGGTGGAGATTCACCGCAGCGCATGATCCACGCCGGGTAGTGCCGGTCGCTGGCCGGCAACCTCATGAACGACGGATGCACCCTGTTGGTGCCGGCCAGCGGCCGGCACTACCGCTAGAGCTTCAACATCATCCGCAGCAGGTACATCAGCAGCGGCAGCGCGCTCAGCACCGCGCCGGCAATGCCGATCCACGGCCAGCGCTCACCGCGCACGCGCGAAGCCACCGCCAGACCGCAGCCCACCAGCGCCGCGCCCAGCACGCCAACGCCCAGCCCCGCCGCCAGGCTGTTGTCTCCCGCCGCCTGCGCTGCGAGCGTACCCGCGCCCCAGCCCACCACGATCCCCAGCCAACTCGCCACGCCGCACCACGGTGCCTTGCCCTTCGCCATCCGAAAACCCCTGTGTCCTTGCCGAATTTCTGTACGGACCACGCCCGTGTGCTGCCTACACTAGCCGCACCTGCCCCGTCGGGACATCCCATGCGCACGCTCCGCCTGCTGCTGCCCGGTGCCCTCCTGCTGCTCACCGCCTGCAGTGGTGATGCCGGGCTTCCTTTCAGCGCCGACCCGTTGCAGGGCTGCTTCGCCACCGGCGCGCGCAAACCGGCTGACTTCCGCATCGACAAGGAAGGCGGCCAGTACTTCGTCTCCTTCAGCCGTGGCGAACAGTGGCAGCGCGAGCCGAATGCCCTGCACAAGGCCACCCGCAGCGAGATCAGCCGCTACTTCCGCGACGACGCCGATCAGATCGACAGCGCCCTGATCCGCATGGCCGGTGGCTTCGGCATCTTCCACTTCAACAAGGGCGCGACGCTGAAGGGCAAGGCCAGCGACAGTGACTACATGGCGTTGATGCTGATCGGAGCCGGGCCGGTGTATGCGGTCAAGTGCCCGTAAGACGCAATGATTCTGATGGCGGCTCAGGGCAATATGGGCACATCCTGTCTTCTTTGAGGAGCGATGCCAATGCTGCTGTTTCTGCTGCTTGCGTTAAGCGCGCCGAAGACCCAGGGTGCCTATGACGAAGTCCGGGAACTGCCCGACGGCCAGACACTGATATTGCGCACCCTGGACTGGGATCTCGGCGATGGTCGCCACGAGCGCGTTACCGTGCATTGGCTGCTGCAGGAAGACGGCAGCCTGCGCTACGACTTTGATCGGCAGCCACCGGAAACCCAGGAGGTCCACCGTCAGTCGTGCGCGCTGCAGGGCATGCGGCCTTCGCGTGGCGTCAACATGATCTCAGGAGAAGGAGCCACGCACGGCTTCAGCTGCACCAGCCAGCGGTAGCGCCGAGCCCACGCTCGGCTCCTCCCGTCTACATCCACGCATGGCGTGGATCTACTGCAGCAGCCACGCGTGGCCCCGGCAACAGCTGCGGTACCATGCCCTCCCCCGAACCGCCCCGGTACCCGCCGTGCCCCATTACACCGGCCCCCTGCTGACCCGCGACAGCGCTGACACCCTGCGCCGTGCCCATGACAAGGGCGCTGCCGACTGGCAGGGCTCGCTCGACCTTGGCCGCAGCGAGGACAGCGTGGTGCTGGATGCCGACGGCTTCCACTTCCGTGGCCAGCGCTACCCGTGGCCGGGCAAGCTGAAGGACCGCACGCTGTACTACTGGGATGGCGAGGACTTCGCACCTATCTCGCGCTACAGCAGCTCGCTGATCAAGCTGGTGCCGACCGAATGGGGCGCACCGACCTTCGAGATCGACGGCATCAAGATGCTGCCGACCTCCAAGCTGTCACCGTTCGAGGATGCGCGCCGCAAGGTCGAGCTGGTCGCCCCGGCCGGCAAGGTCATCCTCGATACCTGCGGCGGCCTGGGCTACTTCGCCGCCTGCGCGCTGGAGGCCGGTGTCGGCCAGATCCGCTCGTTCGAGAAGAACACCGACGTGATGTGGCTGCGCACGCTCAACCCGTGGTCCCCGGATCCGGACTCGGCCGCGGCCGGTGGACGCCTGCAGTTCAGCCACGGCGATGTCTCACAGCAGATTGAACAGGTGGCCAGCAACAGCGTCGACGCGATCCTGCACGACCCGCCGCGCTTCGGCATCGCCGGCGAACTGTACTCACAGGTGTTCTACGACCACCTCGCCCGCGTCATCCGCAAAGGCGGGCGCTTGTTCCACTACACCGGCGCGCCGAACAAGCTGACCAGCGGCCGCGACGTGCCGCGTGAAGTAGCCAAGCGCCTGGAAAAGGCCGGCTTCAAGGCCGAACTGGCGCTTGACGGCGTGCTTGCCGTCAAGCGCTGAGCCTCACTCCGAATCCACCTTGGCCAGCTTCATCACCCACGCCGGCACCTCGGGTTCACCGGCGTAGAAGTCTTTCGGCTTCTTCTCGGCCATCGCCCAGCGGTGCAGCCAGCTCGGACCGTAGCGACCGCTGTAGCCCTCGGCGCCACGCGCGTAAGCAGGATCGCGCATCGCCTCATCCAGTGAAATGAAGCGATAGCCGCGGCGCTTCGTCGCCGCCACCAGTTCTGCGAACGTGGCTGCATTGAGCTCGTTCGCGTGCATCAACCACACCTGCGGCAGCGCATAGCCCAGCAGCGCCTGCGACTGCTTCTCGTAGTAGTCCAGCTTGTTCAGCATGTAGGGCACATAGCCCTTGCGCAGCTGCGCCAGCATCGCCTCGCGCGCCGGGGAATCAGGCTGCTCGTTCATCACGTTGGCATAGGCGAAGGCCCACACCCACTCACCGTTGTCGACCGTCACCGGCGCCACGCGGTAGCCATGCTGCTTGAAGAACACGTCCATCTCCGCGCGTTCTTCCGGTGTGCGTCCGGCACGCAGATAGGGATGGCGCATCCACTGCGGTTTCAGTCCGCGCTCGGCCAGCAGCGGCCGCAGCACCGTTTCACCACGCAGAAAATCCTGCTGGAACGCAGGCACCCCCCTGGCGTTCAGATCCATGTGCGAATAGGTGTGGTTGCCCAGCACATACCCGGCGTCCAGCCAGTCGCGCAGCATCTGCACCCGCGCCGGCTGCACCTGCCCGTCGATCTCGAGTTTGTTCTCGTTGACGAAGCCGACCACCGGCACACCCGCCTGGCGAAGCTGTGCCATCAGCGCTTCGTGCCGCGACTGCAGGTCCGGCGGAACGATCTCGTCCACCCGCGCCCACGGCAGGTCGTCGATGGTCATCGCGATCCGGCGATCCACCTCGGCGGCGTGTACCGCCAACGAACACAGCAGCAATGGCACCGCACGCAGCAACCAACGCATCAGCACATCCTTGCAGGGGCGAAGTGCTGACTCTAGCGCGATTGCGGGCGCGCGGCCGGCCCCACACCCGCTATGGGCCGGGCGACTGCTCCTGACGTTCGCGCACGATCGCCCGCCACAACATGAATCCCGCAGCCATCGCAATCAGCATCAACGCGACCAGCACCAGGGCAAGATCATCGGGATTGCGCAGCAGCGGTGCATGCTCATGGGTGAGAATCTCGAACACCACCTGCTGTGCCTGTGCCAGCGGCAACCGGCCCTGCTCGCCCAGCTCCACCAGGCACGCCGCAGGAGACAGCGTCGCTACGCTGGTCCATGCCGTGTCGTACAGACGCAGCGCCCAACCGGCCAATGCCAGAATCGCGCCATGCAGTGCCATCATTCCCCAGTTGGCCACGCGCAGTCTCCCCGGCAGGCGCCCGAGCCGATAGAGACTGATCGACATCGCTCCCAGCATGGCCAGCGTCACGCCAGCCAGCGGAATCCAATGCAACGGCTGCCAAGGCTCAAGCGCCAGCGAACGGGCCATCAACTGCTCCGCCACCTGCATGCGTGCCACCGAATCCGGGCCGCCGCAGGTTTCATCCACCGGCTCCAGCAGAAGATCCACGCGGTAATGGAAGAAGCCGGCTGCCAGCGCCATCGACAGCAGCGCCACCACCTGCAGCACCATCAGGATCGGGCCGGGACCACAGATGCGACAGAAGCGGGTAGCAGCAGAGACCATCGGTTCATCCGTGACAACAAAGGACCATCCTAACCAAGCGCCCTGTGCTTGTCGGCTGGCGGATACGACAACCGGCACGCGGTCCCGGTAGGATGTGGATGAGCATGGATGGTCGTCTGTAGAGGTGTTGTGGATGGTCACGCTGTATCTGTGGGTGCGAACGTTGCTTCCGCTGTTGGCGTTCGTGATCGCGTGGATGCTGCTTTCGCGCCTGATCAAGGCCCGCGTGGCGCGCCTTCCACGGGTTCCCTTGAACCTGCCCGAGCACAGCAGCAGCCCGCGCAGGAAGGACCGGCGCATCTACGCGCGCAAGCTGTGGCGCAAGCCAGGTCTGCGTACCGCAACGCGCCCGGCCTCCGAGCCGCGCAGCTGGAACCTCGCAGCGGTGTTCGTTTCGCTCTTCACGTTGATCGCCACCGTGCTGGTCGTGCCGGATGGCGCGCGCTTCCAGGTCATGGTCGAGAGCATCACCGGCTACCCGGCTACGATTGCGGAAGTACATGTTCCCGCTGCCGGGCAACCCCTTGTGCTGCAGGCCTGGCAGCCAGCACTGGCGCAACTGTCGCGGCCGGTAACGATGCGCTACCCGATCGGACGCACCGGCGGCGAGCATGATGCGCACGCCACGCTAGCGGTACAGGTGAGGCATCAGGGGGATCGCCTGCAGGTGGCTACGGCCGTGCCGGTGGACCCCGAACGGTTGCGTGCGGAGCTTGCGCGCCTGGCTGGGGTGCCGACGGAGTCAATCAACGTCCGCCAGCGCGAGATCTCACCCTGGCTGGAACCCGGCTGGAAGCCGCTGGCCGACCTGTAGAGTCGAGCCCATGCTCGGCTGCTGTTGCAGTAGATCCACGCCATGCATGGATGGATGCAGAGCGGAGTCGAGCATGGCTCGACTCCACAGATCAGGATCCGCGTGGCAGCTTCGCCGCCCACATGTTGTCCACCAGATTCGGATAACGCCGCCCGTTCTCTTCCGCACGCTGCCGGGCTGCCTCCTTCTGCGCAGGCGACAACGGCTGCGACGTCTGGCCCTTGGGATTGGGCTTCTTCCACGGGGGCGTCTTCGGTTCACGCATGGCTGCAGCTTACTGCTTCAGGAAGTTCAACAGCGCCAGATTGAAGTGATCAGCATGACTGGTGTTGCAGCCATGCGGCGCGCCCTCAAGGATCACCACTTCGCTGCCCGGGATGGCTCGGTGCGTGCGCTGGCCAGAACCTTCAAACGGCACGATGGCATCGCTGTCACCGTGCAGGATCAAGGTCGGCACCGTGATCTTCTTCAGGTCTTCGCGGAAGTCGGTTGTAGCAAACGCCTTCATGCACCCCAGCGCCGCCGTCTGGTCGGATTGATGGCACAGCGCGATCGCCGCCTGACGCGTCTCTTCGGTCACCATCAACTGGCCATGGGCGCTGAAGAAATCGCGGGTGAAGCCATCGAAGAACGCCTCACGATCCTTCTCAAGACCGCTGCGCATTTCATCGGCCTTTTCCTGGGTGAGCGGGCCATGTGGGTTGTCATCACTGCGCAGCAGATACGGCGGCACGGCAGCAGCAAACACCACGCTGTGCAGGCGCTCCTGACCGTGGTTGGCCACATAGCGCGCCACCTCACCGCCGCCCATCGAGAAGCCGACCAGGGTGACGTCGCGCAGGTCACGCTCCTCGATCACCCCGGCCAGGTCCGCTGCCAGCGTGTCGTAGTCGTAGCCCTCGGCCGGCTTGTCGGAACGGCCAAAGCCACGGCGGTCGTAGCTGATCACCCGATATTGGGCATCGCGCAGGATCGACACCTGCGTCTTCCAGGCATCGGCGGACAACGGCCAGCCGTGGATCAGAATGACCGGGCGGCCGTCGCCACTGTTGTCTTCAACGTGCAGGCGGATGCGGGAAGCAGGCATGGGGGCTCCTGTGGAAGGGAAGACTTTCAGGCTATTGGCCACCGCCTATCGCGACCGTGATGGAATCGCCGGTCGCCATGACATCGCCTGCACAGGTGACGCCGCCTCGGCCGGGCCGCCAATGCGGGCATTCGCTCCGTGGAAGGGCCGTTTCGTCGGAAGCCGGCTGCGGCGGCCCAAACGCCGTGCGAGCCTGCGTGAACCACCCTTGGAGCCTCTCCATGTTGCTGCTTACCTTGCCCCTGCTGGCTGCCGGCCTCGTCGCCACAGCGCCGTCCACCGATGACCTGCGCGAACAGATCCGCCAGGCCGACACCCAGCTCTTTGCTGTGGCCTTCGAGGCCTGCGATGCCGACAGGGCCGCCGCGATGACCACCGAAGACATGGAGTTCTTCCATGACAAGGACGGCAAGTCTGCCAGCAGCCGCGAGGACTTCCGCCGCAGCGTGGGCAACATGTGCAGCAATGCGCGCAAGGGCGGCTGGAGCCTGCGCCGTGAGCTGGTGGAACCTTCGCTGCAGGTGTTCCCGCTGCATGACGAACGGGCGCTGGAGATCGGCGACCACCGCTTCCATGAACGCGGCAAGGACGGCGTGGAGCGCTGGGTAGGGCAGGCCCGTTTCATCCAGATCTGGCGCCGCGTTGATGGGCGTTGGCTGGCCGAGCGGGTGATCAGCTACGACCATCGCCCGGCGGACTGACCCCTCGGGCGCGCTTCACGGGCCGTATCTATACTGGCGGGGCCCACCACGACCCACCGCTACCGTTCGATCGCCATGGCAGAGATCACCCCCAACCATCCCGAGTACGGCCTCAACCAGCAGATCCGCCACGGCGTGGCCGCACTGGACGCCCAGCATGGTCGCCCATTCGATCAGACCAGTGAGCGACTGACTGCCAGCCTGACCGTGCTCGCCCGCGAGCAGGGCCTGCAGCAGGTCGACCATGTGCTGGTCAGCAACGCCACGGGCAATCATCCGGCTGGGCACAACGTCTTCGTGGTGCAGGGCGACCCGGCCAATCCAGCGCACCTGCGCGCGATGATGCCGACGGCTTTGGCGGCGCAGACGCCGGTGGAACAGTCGATGCAGAAGCTGGGGCTGGGTGTACAGCGGCCGGCCGAGGCGCAGGCGCAGGAGATGCAGAATCCCGCGCCGCGGATGGGGTAAGCACTGCGGCGTCAAGAAGGGGCAGAGCATTGCGCCCTGTCCCTTCGCTTTCAGACTGCGAACCGTCCTTACAGCTGAATCCGCGCCACGCTTCCGTCAGCGTCCTTGTCATCCTTCTCGCCGCTCTTGATGCTCGCGGGCGGCATGGGGATGGTCTGTAAGTGTGGCAACCACAGGGGCACCCAATTGAATGCAATCGATTCAGCCCTCATCCTTCACTGGCACACACCAAGTGAAGATACATATCAATGTACTGGATTGATTTTGAGCAACCCACCGGTAAGAGCTTTCCAAAGCAGCTTCTAACTCTTGGCGTATCTAAGAATGACCGAACCGTCTTTCTACCCGCGTTGCTGGCAGGAACCGAACAAGATGTGATGAGGTGTGCAAAATATCGACCCACTGTAGTGGCGATGATGGATGGTCACCCGTACATTTCAGCGACGTGGATGGCTGAGGAGTTCCCGGAGATCCGGGACAGGTGTGACTTCCTTGTTGACGTGGTACGACGGGAATCCGAACGTCTCCGCCTGTTCGACCAAGACTGATGCCAGGATGCCAGTAGGGAGAGTGTCCGGCTACAAAGGCAGCCGGACACTCATCGTAGAAGACGAAGACTGCTAGGACTAGCAGCCCTCTCCCGAAGGCTGCTGTGGCCGCACTCGATGCGCGTGAGCTGTCGAAGGTGCCCCTCTGGAGTGCCCGCTTGGAGCACCAAGGTCCTCCGGCAGCTTAACTTCTACTTCAGTACCAGTCGCTCCCGGTGATAGGTAAGGTACTGAATCTGCTCCGAGCTAAAGGGCTTAGGCGGAAGTTTCTGCTCTAATCGCCACTCCGCCCGAATGGAGTCAGGCAGTGCCGGGCTGAGGATTAGCGTTCCGTCATCTGCAAACGAGATGAGCTTCCGATCGAACAATCGATCAATGTGCGGCGCCAGCATGAGTCCGTTATTGCCATCCAACCGCTGATGGTTCTCGCTTTCGACCCAAGGCTTGATATGGCTGGCGACAAGGAACTTTGGATCTGTCGTGCCTGTGATGCGGCAAGCGGGCTCCACCTCACATACTTTCATGCGAAAGACACCCTGACCGACGCGAGCCTTGATCAGCTGCTGTCTTTCGGTCGACGTGAGGGTCCCGTCCTCCTCAATTCTCTTTACTGCGCTAGACGTTGACACTTCTTCTTGCCACCCACGAACATCTTCCCTATCGATATTCAGTAGCGAAAGAAGAACGTTCGCCATCCCCTCTGGCACAGGACACAGGTAGGCGATGTTCGCCCTACCGCTCATGCCGATGGGCGAGTGCGTGTATGGCAAATAGTCTTCGAACTTCTCCATGTGCTTACGCACTTCAAGCGGCTCATCAATCAAACGGTACTGGACCGGTACCATCCAGCCATCATCACTCCAACTATGCTCATTGCCCTTGAAGCTCTCAGGACACTTCAGTTCGCCATGCGGACCACTCACCAACGCGACAGCGCCAATCTTCTGTTTGGCAAAGGCGAACACCACGTCACCCGGCTTCACCTGGGTCATATGGTCATAGAAGGGACTACGCCTGCCATCCGACTTTCTTTTTGGCGACCACAATAGTCCACCCTTAGCTGAGGCGCCGAACGTGCTGTTCTGGTTAACCCACCAGTACGCCATGCCAATTCCCCTGACTCGTCCAATTGACGCGGCCTATTGGCCTCGAGACGGGAATAGTACATTTCGGTGTCGCAATCGGCACGCTTTCGCCAGATGCAAAGAAGGCAGGGCAATGCCCTGCCTTCGGTCTACCCGGCTTTAGGCAACTCCCTTACAGCTGGATGCGCGCCACGCTCTCGTCAGCACCCTTGTCATCCTTCTCGCCGTTCTTGATGCTCACGAACAACACGTTGTTCTTCGCATCCAGCGCCAGGCTGTTCGGGTGAGTCGGCACGGTGTACGTGGCCACCTTCTGGTAGCTGTCACTGTTGTAGGCCGTCACCGTGCCCGCTTCGCGGTTGGTCACGTACAGGCGCTTGCGCGGTGCATCCAGCAGGATGCCCAGCGGGCCGGCGTCGGTCGGGATGCTGGCCAGTTCCTTGCCGGTGCTGCGGTCGAGCACCAGCACGCGCTGACCCGGGTGCTTGCTGACCAGGCCGCTGCTCTTGGCCTGGTAGCCACGCAGGAATTCCGAGCCCTGGTCGGTCACGAACAGGCGCTTGCCGGCTGGGTCCAGCGCGATGTTCATCGGCTGCTCGGCGGCGATCTTGTGCTGCGCTACCACCTTGTTCGAATCGGTGCCCACCACCACCAGATCGGCCAGCAGGTTGCTGGTGTAGACGCGCTTGTTGGCCGCATCCAGTGCCAGGCCCGGCGCCTTGGCATTGCCCAGGCCGTCGATGGTGTTGATCACCTTCAGCGTGGTGGTATCGATCACGAACAGCACGCTGCTCACGTCCGGCTGGCTGCTGTGGCCGGTCACGTACAGGCGGTTGGCCGCGCTGTCGACCACCAGCTCGCGCAGGTCGTGGGTGTAGGCGGCCTTGCCGTCCTTGCCGGTCTTCTTCTCCATCAGCTGGATGGTGCCGACGGCCTTGTTCTGCGCGGTGTCGACCACCGTCACCGACAGGTCCACGGTATTGCCCACGTACAGGCGGTTGTGGGCGTCATCCAGCACCACGCCGAACGCCTTGCGCTCGAGCGGAATGCGGGTTTCCACGGCCAGCGTAGTCGGGTTCAAGCGCAGCACCTGGGCCGGGCCGGCGTCATCGCCGAAGCCGCCAGAGGAGGCCACGAACACGGCGTTCTGCTTCGGGCTGTAGGCCAGCTCGTACAGACCCTTGGCCACGGCCTGGCGCTGCACCGCGGTGGTGGCGCTGGCGGCGGGTGCGTTGTCGGCGAACGCGGAGGGCACGCCGAGGCTGAGCGAAACGGCAACGGCCAGGGCGGCCGAGCGGAAGAGAGTACTACGGAACATGCGAGCGTCCTTGAATGGGCACGGGAGGGTGTCCTGGCTCGCTGGGCCGTTCTACGACGGCCCGACCTGCATCTGTCTGCGCGGGGTGGGCTGGCTGGGTAGCGGGGGAATGGTAGCAGGTGGGGGGCGTGGCGTGCGTCTGCGCGCGTATGGCAGGCGCGCGGATTACTGCTCTTTCAAGCGCAGCGAATCGGCCACATCGGTCTTGGCCGCCACCTCGGTGGCGATGCTGGCGCGGCGGTGCCCCGGGTCGTTGCGATCGCCCTGCACGATGAAGATGCTCTCGGCGGCATGGCTGCTTCTGGTCGGCTGGCTGAGCAGCACGTGGTCCACCCGCGAAAGATTGTTCTGCTTGGCCAGCACCAGCAGGCTGGCGCTGATGCGCTGGCTGGCCGCATCGAACGGGCGGCCATGCGCGGCGTCCAGCTCGGCTACTTTCTGAATCAGCTGCGCGAACAGGCGATGGTCCGGATGCGAAGGGTCCAGCAGCGTGCCGGCCACCTCAATCGGCGTCGGCGGCGGCTCATCGCTGGCACGGTCGCCCTGGCGATGGTGCTCGGCCTCGCGCTCGGGCATCGCGTGGTGGGTTTCGGCATTCAGATCGCTGCCCGGGAACGGCGCGGCAATGCACTGGATTTCCGGCAGATTGAACAGCACCGCGAACTCGCCCAGGTTGCTGCCGCCGTCCAGCGGCGCCGGCAGCGGATGCAGGCCGGCGTAGTGCAGCGCCGCCCAGACGAAGTCGCTGCAACGGTTGATGGTGGCCGGGCGATCCACATCGAATTCGAACTCGGCCGGTTCCTCGGCGAAATCACGCAGGCAGCCGTAATGCTCCTCGGTGATTTCCAGGGTGCGGCTGTAATACGGGTCCAGATGCTCGTCGGCATCGTCGTGGCGCACCTGCGCGTACTGCACGCCGGTGGGGGCTTCGCCCGGTGCGTGGCGCGGTGGTGCGAAGCCGTAGCTGTGGGCCTCGTCGCCTGCCGCCACCTGCAGGTACATGTGGCCGCGCGGCGAGATGCCCCCGCTCTTCAGTGGGGTGCCGGGGGCGGCCAGGTACAGCGTTGCCGTGTAGCGTGTTTCCTGCTCCATGCCTGTTCAGCCTTGATGGGTGCTGCGGTCCTGGCTGGATAATGGCATAGGTAGGATGGGGGCAGGTGGAGGACAGCCGGATGCTGGTACCGGCTTGCTGAATGTGTGAGCCAGATGGCAGTACAAGAATTGGGTCGCGGGTAATTCATCAAGGACAACCAAGGGAAACACATGCCAAGTACTTTCTATCCAGATGCAACGTCAGAAGCCGAGATGCAGAACGCGGTCATGGTCAGCCTTGCTCGCCTGCAAGGCGGTGGGCCATCACCTGCAGAGTATGAGTACGTATTCCGGCGCAACGGCGAGCGCGTTGGGGTCGCCGGGGTGAGCGGAGGGTTGGATTGGTACATCAGAGAAGAGGGGCATTGGGAGGACATTCATTCACTCGACTTCACATATCCGCAGTCATTGAGATGCTTGCTCGAAGAGAAGTCAGCCCTGGGCAGCACCGAGGACGATTTTTCCTTTCTGCGTAGGATCGTTCATGCTCTGCTGTCAGCCGCAGGCTCCGGCGTCCGGCCAGGGCACCATGTTCGCTATGTCGCCTTGACCACGCAGGATGCCTTGGCTGGCGCTGGCGTGCCGGCGAATGCGCATCACGTACTGGATTCCCTGGAAGGCTATCTGCTGCTCGCAGTTCTGCAGATTCCGCCAAGGGATTAAGTGACCAGCAGCACGACAAGCACGACCTGAAGTTACTGAGGGACAGGGGATAAGTGTCGTCCTTGGTGATTCACAACAGCCATACTTCTGAACCTGTTCGCCCCTGACCAGTGATCAGCCCGCGCTGGCCGCACGAATCTGTATGTCGTGCTGCACCCGCTGATCTTCCAGCTGCTGATCCAGCTGATTGGCAAGCGCGCGCTGATGCGCTTCGCGGCTGACAGAGTCGAACTGCTGCAGTGATTCCTCCACCGATGTCTGCGCCGCCAGCTCGGTCGGCATCGCAGCGCGCTGATGCGCCGGATTGCTCGGTTCGCCCTGCACCACGAACAGCGTGTGCCCGACCGGATGTTCACTCGTAGCGTTGCTCACCAGCACATGGTCCACCCGTTCCAGGTCGTTGTCCTTGGCCAGTACCAGAAGGCTGGCTGTCATGCGTTCGCTGACTTCATCGAAGCTGCGGCCGTGCTTGGCGTCCAGCGCTTCCACGCCCTCACGGATCTGCTGATACAGCGCGTGATCGGGGTGGCCGGGCTGCGTGGGGTCCTGCAGCGCCCGGTTCGGGCCCGATGCCTCATCCGGTGCCGGCGCGGGCGCGGCCGGCTCAGGGCTTGGCGCTATCGTGGGCCCGGCAGGAACAGTGACAGCCGCAGTGACGGGCTGAAGGTCATCCAATGGAGCCGGTTCGGGCTCTGGCACGTGTTGTGCCGCTTCCTGCTCCAAAGGCCATGGATCACGCGCGGGCTCAGCAGGCAACGGCTCCTTGAAGGGTACCGGCTCAACGTCCTGTACCGCCACGTCCAGCTGTGGAGTGGGAGCAACCTCGGGCGCAGCCATTTGCTCCAGCTCCGGTGCCTGCTCCGTGCGCTGCGTGGGCACAGTCTGCGTTGCCGCTGCCAGAGGCGCGGCAGCGTGTGGCGTCGCGCGCTCAGGTGCGGCCGGGTGCGCCTGCATAGGCCCGGTGGGTTCCGGCGTCTGTGAGGCGGTACGGTTTTCGGTGGGCGCCTCGCTGTTTGAATGGGGCTGAGGTTGAGGCTCCGCCTCACGCCGAGGCGGATCGCGCTGCTCGGCGTTCCGCTGAAACTCGGGCTTGTCCTGTGGGACGGGCGTAGGCGGTTGCGGGACCGCTACCGCTGGCGGCGCCGCCGCAGCCGCTGCAGGCGCGATGGGCTGCGCAGTGGCCGGCTCTTCCGGCCGCACTTCCACGCTCACGTTCTGCTCAGATGGCTTGTCGCCATGTGCCACCTGCGCGGCCGCTCGTGCAGCCTGTCCTGCATCCACCTGCGCAGCACCCAGCCGATTTGCCTCCTGCATTGCCTGCCGGTACGCCTCCTGCTCACCCGCCGACAGCGCTGCAATGCGTAGCTCGGGCGAGTCGGGCAACGGCGCTTGCTCATTGGCACGCGTCCGCACCTCATTCCATGCGGCCTGCAGCTCCAGCGTGCCGGTGGTCGCGACGGCACGCGCAACGCCATCCTCGCCTACCTGGTAATGGGTGATGGGCCGAGAGGCGCCCGCATTGCCCTCGGCTACAGGCCCCAGTTCCTGCAGCGTAGGACCCGAAATGCCGTGCTGCTCGCGCGTGCGTGCCGTGGCCAGCGCAATCGCTTGCTCCCATGCCGGTGACAGCGCAATGCCCGCAGCGTAGTAGCTGTGGCGCAGCTCGTTCTGGTTTACTTCCGCCGCAGACGGCAATGGCCGCGCGTCCAATGCGGCAATGGTCTGGTTGAACTGATCGAGCGACGGCTGCTGGATGGTGCGGGTCAGCTCCAACTCCAGCGCCATGTTCCCCTGCGCGATCTGGCCAGCGTGGTGCCATTGCCCTTCTTCATCGCGCTGGTAAAGCTGGTTGTCCGAGCCCTGGATGGCGTCGGGCCTGGCACGGGCCTGCTCCACCGCCTCCGGCACCAGCGGCACGAAGTCGCTGGCACGGGTAGCGGCGTAGGTCTCCAGATAGCTGGCGGCAATCGCGGCCTTGCCGTTGGCGATGTTGTTCTCGATGCGCTGCACCGCCTCACGATTCAACTCGTTTGCGCGCTCGGGGCTGGCGGTCTGCGTCTCGTACACACCCCGGTCGTTGGCGCCGGACACGCCAATCTTGACCTGTCGCGTCCACTGTTCGGTCTGCGCATCGCGGTGCCAGTTGGGATTGTCCAGACGGCCCTCGCCGTCCTTCGCCGGGATGCTGAAAGGATCCTGCGGCGGCGGCGCCTTGCCCAGCGCCAGCTCTACCGCTTTTACATGGGCATATGCGCCCAGCTCGCGGGCCTTCTCGTAACTGGCTCCCACACTGTGCTCAGCCGGATTGCCCAGGCCGTCGCCCGCGCTGTCCATGACCGCCTGGCGCTGCCAGTTCAGGCCATTGAACTGCCACGTGACATCGGCCTTGTCGGTCTGCCGGTAGACGGCGCGGTTGTCGAGCAGATCGGCGCCTTTGTCAAACGCCTTGCTCATCAGCAGCGCATCGCCCGCGACGATGGCCGCAGGGACGAAGCTGGACGTGCCGATCACCGACGCGGTGGCCATGCCACCGATCCAGCCACCGCCATTGCGCGCCAAGGCATGGGTGAGTTCAGACTGAGCAGCGGTGCCGTTGCCTTCTTCCAGCAGCTGCGAAGTGCGGCGGGCGGTGATGACGGCGTCGGCGCCGGAGGCGAGCAGGCCGCCTGATCGGGTCAGTTGGCTGGTGGAGGCTTCGCCTAGGAGGAGGTCGAACGTAACACCACCCTGGTGTGAACGCGGACTACGAATGCGATGGGCAGCCTCCTCACCGAGCACGCGCTCCACCGTGAGAATGCTCGATTCGGACATGAGAATCCGACCATCTTGGTGAGCCTTGGATATCGCTATCGACAATCCGCTCTTTTGCAGCTCAACGTCGCTTCCCTTCGTCAGCTTGCCTCCCGTCTGCTCGGTGTAATCCAGCAAAGCCAGAACGCGACCCTCTGTTTTAGTTACCAACAGATGATTCCGCTCAATGGGACCAAGCCCCGCGAGCCCTTCGATCTGTGAAGCGTGCATCTGTGGGTAATGGTCACTGGCACCAAAGAAGGCCCGAGTCCTGGGACGAATCGCGTCAGCGTCCATGCCAAGAGGTGCGTTCGTGTAGAGGTCGCCATTGACGAGGCCGATCGTCATGGTGTCACGAAGACTATTGACCCTCGCCGCCACCCGCTGCAGCGCAGCCGGATCACCGCGAAGCGCAGCCTGACCGTCGGCGGAAGCTTCGATCTGATTCAGGTGCAGGCTGATGCCCAGCTGATAGTCCTTAAGTGGGCCCCCTCCATGCGGAGAAACCCCCATGGCTGCAGCGAGCTTCTTGTCCGCAGGCATGTAAAGGAGATTTTCGAAGGTGTCCTTCTCTACCAGCTCGGCCTCTACCAAAGCCTGTAGAAACTCGCTGCTTTCAAACGTTTGTTGCTCAAGTACATGATGCTTCTGAAGAACCGGGCCTTTACGTGGCATGGCGCGACCTCATCCTTGAACTCAATCAGCTGGATCAGATATCTGCAGCATCGGTGAACCACAGCCCTCGCGATTCACCAGGCCCACCGATGCCGGCATCCCAAACAGCATCCCGCAACTCCCTACTGCAGAAAACAAGGCCTCCCGAGTAAGGCGTTCGGAATACCTTCGCTTGACCGACGACATCCTTCCGAAACGCCAGACTGGCTCCACCCTTGAGATCGTAAAACTTCCCTCCTGGATAGCCTTCATCAGTGATGATCCGAAACTGCGAGGCGCCTTCATCCACTGCATCGAGTTCACGTGTCACATCGCACAGGAAGTAGCGCGGGCCTTCGGATCCATCGGCAAGGCGGTAGTCGCACTCTACAAATTCGAAGCCAGCCGGATCTACAGAGACAAGAGCGTCGCGCAATCGTTCGGAGACCATCCAGTAGCCGCTCATGCCACCCTCCAGATCCTCTGGGAGGCTCCCCTTCTTTGCCGAGTAGACCAGCGACGGCTTCTCCGCCATAGGCGGAAAACTCCCTTTTTCGGGTCGCAGGATCAGGCGCGGCGGTGTGCGCAGCTGCTTCACGTTCTCGAATACAACCCCGTGCCCCCTTCCTCCGCGCGTGGTATCAGGCATCAGGAGGAAGAATTCGCCCGGCACAGGATGGTTCGGCTTCGACGGTTCCATGCTTTTTCATCTCTTCCAGAGGCATGCGTTCTAGCGTAGAGGCATAATCGGGTTCCGGGAAGGCATTGGCTGTCAGTTATGTGAAGGCCTGCAAACTACCAGTGCAGCGACGGTAGCACCTACGCCCCGTGGGATCAGAGGTCAGCCAGCTAGCAGATAGCCCTCGACAAGGGTCATACTTGACCGGCAATCGCTTCCACAGTCTTTAGTACGTCCATGAATTTTCTGCGGGCATGGGCGGCCAAACTCAGCTTCTCCTCTGGAGGAGGACTATGGCCAAGATCGCCCCGTCTGGTTGGGAGGCTTCGACAAGGAGCACTTCCACCTGTTCGCCATCGACCATCCCGATGCCGGCATGGACGAGTAACTGCTGGGCTACGACTCGGACCCTCCACAGCGCGAGGCGGCACCGGCGTTCGGCAGCGACTACGTCCTGGGGCGCGACGATGCGCCTTGACCACGGTCAGGCGTGCTGATGTGAGCCGTGCAACACTTCGGCATGCCGCAACTGGCTTGCCATCAGTTGTTCGCGTTCTCAGCGTCTGCTGCTCTATCGCGTGATGATCCTGCAAATGAGTGGTATGTCCGGCCACAAATCATCCTTGACTCCAGCAGCGCCGAGTCTCAGCAGTTCACCGCATCGTAGAACCACAGACCGTTGGAAGCGCCGTCGGCGACCAATCCCGCGGCTGCGACCGCCTCCTTGAATGTGCGGTCGCAAAAGACACCTTCGTAGTAGGAGAGCCGGAACACGTGAGCATCGCCGATGACTTCCCGCTTGAACGCGAGGCGCACGTCGCCAGTCAGACCGTAGTACTTTCCCTCTTCATAGTCGTCGCTAACGATGATTTTCAGCTGGGATGCTGCCTCATCCAAGGCATCAATGGTCCTGATGACGTCGCAAAGGAAATAGGGGCCGCCGATTGCTCCATCAGCCAACCGATAGTCAGTCTCTTTGAACGCAAAAGCGCCTGGGTCCACAGCCTCCATCACCTCGCGGAGACGCCCGGAAACGAGCCAATAGCCGCTCATCCCAGCTTCAAGATCCTCCGGCGGCCACCCTTCGCTTGGGTAATACACTAGACACGGGGTCTCGCGCAGAGGCGGGAAGCCCCCCTGATCGGGACGCAAGAGGAAATTTGGAGGCGTCTTCAGGGAAGACTCGTTCTCAAAAACGACGCCATGCCCTTTGCCGCGCCGTCGGGCATCTGGGCGCAACTCGAAGAACTCGCCCTTCTTTGGCAGATTCGAAGTCATTGCTTGTCTCACCTCAGAATCAATCTAAATAGGCGTTCGAAGAGCTTATCAGAGGGTGTCAGCCTTCCACGTCTTCTTCGAGTCATTCCCGCGTGCTCACAGCCTGAAGTCCCCTCCGGAAAGCCAACCGCGCACTGGGCCGGCATAGCGCACTGCTGCTTTTCTCCGACGCGTGGCATCAGGCACTAGGAGGAAGTACTCGCCAGGCACAGAATGGGGCGGCTTCGACGGTTCCATGCTTTTTCCTTTCATCCAGATGTTTGCACTCCAACGTAGAGACATAGCCGGGTTTCGCGAAGGCATCGGCTGTCAGTTATGTGAAGGCCAGCCACTCATTAATTCTCTGCCGGCATGGGCTACACCCTAAATATCCGCGGCATCCGTCAACCACACGCCGTCGGCATCGCTGTCAGTCTCTATACCGGCTGCAGCCACGGCGTCCCTAAACACGCGGTCACAGAACACAGAGCCGGAGAATGGAGTCCTGAAGACGTGGGCCTGCCCCAGCCTCTGCCGGTCGAACGTCACACTCGCACCGCCGCCCAAGTCGTAGAACTTCCCGTTGATGAATTCCTCGGTGGTGTCAATGAAGAGCTTGGACGCACCTTCGTCCAACGCGTCAACGACCTGAACCACGGTGCAGAGGAAGTGGCGATCACCCCGGCTACCGTCTTCCAGACGATAGTCGGCTTCCGCAAAGGCGAAGGCGTGGGGATCGACGGAGACCATCACGTCATGCAGCCGCTCAGAGACCAGCCAGTAGCCGCTGAACCCCGACTCCAGATCCCCAGGCGGCGGTCCTTCGCTCAATCTAAGTACCAGGCGCGGCGGCTCGCGAAGGGAGGGGACGCCGCCATCCTCCGGCAGCAAGATCATGCGAGGAGGAGACAACAGGCGATCCAGGTTCTCGAAGACGACCCCGCAGGCAGGGCCACTTATCGCCCCTGGCTCAAGGAGAAAGAACTCCCCTTTTTGGGGATGGCGGATTGAAACCGAATCCATGCACTGCCTCCATCTCATTGTCGCTCCGACGGCGGAGCGAAGTTCCCCACCTATTCCCGATCATGTGAAGGCCATCCGTGAATGTTCCCCCGAACATGCCGCAGCCCTTTTCTACCTTGACTTGCACGGGCCGGCAATCGGACCAGAATGAAATCAAATGATTGTCGAGCTCCTATTCCATCCTGTGAGATCTACCGCGGCCAAACTCAGCTCCCCCTCTGGAGGACGACCGTGACCACGTTCGACACCGCGTGGCTGGAAGCCTTCGACAAGGAGCTCCTCCACCTGTTCGCCATCGACCATAGCGACGCCGGCATGGATGAGTACCTGCTGGGCTGCTACGCGGACCTCCCGCCACGCGAGGCTGCACTGGCCTTCGGCAGCGACTACGACCTGGAGCGCGACGATGTGCTATGGCCACGGCCGGGCGCGCCTGTGTGATCCGCGCAGCAGTCCTGCAAGCCGGCATTCAAGGCAAGCGATGCCAGGGGATGGCCGCTATGCTGGCAGCGCACCGGAATGGAAACCACGCATGCCCCGTTTGAACACCGCCCTGGCACTGAACCTCGTTCTGATGCTGCTGGGCGCTGCACCTGCCATGGCCATGGCGGCAGACCCGCAGGTTTCCACTGAAGTGTTCGTGGAGCGCGGTGACAACCCCACCTTCAAGCTGCAGCAGGCGCCTGCCGCTGTGTATTCAACGGCCCTTGCCACACCGCCCGATACCTTCCTGCAGGCTCCCATGGCGGTGCTGTTGATTGCTCAACTGGATGAGCTGGGCCACGTTTCCAACGTGATGGTGGCGCGGTCCAGCGGATCGCGGGAGCTTGATCGTGCGGCGCTTGCCGCAGTGGACCAATGGCGCTTTGATCCGGTCGTGGTTGAGGGCGTCGCGCTGCATGCGCGGGTACGGGTCCGTCTGACCTTCGCGCCCACGGCCGAGGCACCGCCCGGCTGAGCCGCTGCTCCAATCTGTCGCGATTGGCCCTAGGCCATCGCCCTCGCTGCGGGCGCTCCTGCGCTTGGGGCCAATAGCGCCAAGCACTTCAAGACCCTTGCGGTGCAATCGCTTGCTGGCTTAACACCGTGTGCGACAATGCCGAAAGCGTCAGGACTGGCAATCATCAGTCCTATGGTTTCTTGGCATTTGGTTGCTGCACGGGTATCTCTTGGTGTGCCACCGGAAAAGGGTGGCGCGGGACTCGAAAACCCGTCTCTGTACCAGATGTATGCGCTTGCCGGCCGGCGTCACCTCGCGTGGCGCCGGCTGGCAATCCGTTCGCGTTCCATGGCGGGCGGTGCGTGGGGATCTTCGGATCCGCCGGTCTGGTACATACCGGTTTTCGAGCCCGCACCGTCCGCCACCTTTGTTGGTGGCGCTGCTATCTGTTCTGTACGGAGCATTGCCATGAACACATCGGACTTCCGTTCCCTGCACGCGCAGTACGATCCGGACAACGCCGAACCCGAGCGCGAACCGTCCGCCGATCCCAACGCATTTATCGCCACGCTGCGCCGCATTGGCAGCGGTGTGGCTGCAGACGGCCAGCCTTGGCCGGAACGGCATCAACTGCCTGGACGCTGTCTTCAACTCGCGGACGCGGATTGCGCACTGGCGGCGCTGCGCGTGGTGGCGGAGCTGATGCTGGCTGCGGAGCGGACTCGGCAGAATGGTGCGCCCGAGGAGTACGTGGGGGATCGGGTGATGGAGGGGTTGAAGATGGCGTGTGTGGCGTTGACCGCGCAGGCCATTGAGCGATTGCAGGTGCGGGAGTAGCAGGTCGAAAAATAAATATCATCCGGCCTAATGATGGCAGTCGAAGAGGATTACTCACGACCGCCAACTTTGCCCTCCCACAATCGTTGACGGCAAGCCTAATCAGCTATAGAAAAACATACTATACCTGGTCTGATTCAGTTAAAGATCTCGAAACCAGCTATCCATATTGAAGAACGACGTGCGCCCTCCTTCCGGATTGGAGCATTTGGCAGAGGCAGCGCCCGCAGGAGAACCTAGTGACTGTGCAAACTTAGAATCCGCCCCCACCTAATCTCCTCAGGACCGCATTGACCAAGGAGCGCCTCTATCATCAGACAGTCAAAAATCAAGATTCAATCCAACCACCTTTCCAAAAATCATCTCATCGATATTTGAAGAAGAAACGCGCGCCCCACTCAATCCCTTCAAGTACCCCATCCTATACTTTTCCAACGAAGCCATGTAGAGAATAGCGCTCTCAATAGAAACAGACTCTTCGGCAGCAACCGCTATTTTTGCAATAGACTCAATCAGAATATCTATGTAACCATGAATGTTTTCAACCAGCACCTCAACATATGGAAGCGCCGATGCATCATGCATGATTGAATTGCGCATTGAATACACCCTTTCAATGTGCCACTTAACCTTACGCCTGTGCGCTGAAATCGTCTCGCACATGGCCGATGCCGAACTAAGCTTACCCCAAATCTCAAAGCACCTAAATCTTATTAAAAGCTCGTTATGCCCCATCATATGAGTAACCTTAGCTCGCCTCTTATCAAACTCCTTGCACAGAGTAAATCTCGCAAACTTCTCCAACTCAGAGTACGCTCCTCCAACCTGACCTTCGATTTCCTCCTTTACTCCAGGAAGGACGTACAGCCTAGTCATTAAGGAATTAAGGAGATACTCAGGATAGTTGAGACTCAACGCTGGAAGTATGCATTCCGCAAAGAAGTCAATACGCGACATGCCCTTTCTTGGCGTAGAGAGCAGGCCTTCAAGCCCAGCCCATAGAGTGGTCAGCTTGTGGGGCACCGAGGATGTGTCAAGTGCAGAGCTGTGATATGTAACAGCCTTTAACAACCTCCTCTTCGATTCCTCAGTCAAATGCTTTCCGTGAACAGCATCCGCCAGGAGAATCATGTATTCTTCATTCTTTCCCGCGGAAGGGGACCATCGGCGCATCGGATCGCCATCTTCCCTCACTATAAACCTCTTATTATCCGACTTGCGCTCCACCAGAATTAGCGGCTCATTCCCTGAATCAAACTCGTGATCGACAGATCGAACAATTGCTGAGAATGACGAGTAACGTATTCCCGCAACTTGAGCTGCTCTTACAACGCTGGGCGCCTTTATTCCTTCGATCCTTACAAACATCTGCTGAGCAGCCCTAATTTCAGCGAAGTTTGCCTGCCTAGCACTAAGTCCATCCAGATTCAAATCACCCTCGATTGGAAGAATTCCGAATCTCCCCATGAGGTCCTTCATACGGGATGCTTCACTTGAGACAATTAGCGTGCAGTCGTGTTCAGCTCGCCCCTCAAATTGGGAAAAGAAAAATCCTATAATTGAGCGAGGGTCTCTAAGCCGCTCATCCGTTATACCGTGGCCCACTCGCTGAAGCGTATGGTAGGTGTGTCTGCGTGGATATCCTATTGCCTCAGCTTGAACAATGAAGGATGACGCCAGATGATAGAGATCGCCCCTTTTCTCAGGGCTATTCACTATCTGGTCCTCAATCTTCTTCTTTACGAGATCGAAATAATTGCCGAGGGATATCCTGAGGCCCGCCAAACTTCGAGCAATTCTGTCCGGTTCGGATATGGAGTCCAAGGCTGAATCAACGTGCACCTGGCAAAGCGCTCGTTGCTCAGCAGATAATGCGACATCTCTTGAGACACTCCATTTCAGCTCTTCAACGAAAGGTCGCAACGCCTCCTTACCAATTCCGGCTTTGAAGTTGCTACTTGCAAGAACTTGCAACTCCAACGTCCGCGTATATGTATTAAGTGCCGGGGCCCTGTAGCTATGATCAGTTCTATCATATAGCTGCTCATCCAGAGCTTGAAGAAAAAACACCAAAGCAGCGGCGGGCCCTTCGGCCAAGGTTTCCTTAATTCTCGTAAGACGCATAGCGCTCCATTTGCCCTGATCATCTAAAGTCCGCTCAATACTATCAACCGAGGCATGCAAAAAAAAAGGCGGCCAATGGCCGCCCTTTCTCACGTCAATTAATTGACGAAATCAAACCCCAACAGGATTAGCCTTCTCCGGATCAATCTTGTACTGCTTGATCGCCCGGGCCACATCCTTCGCGGTCATCTTCCCTTCCTTCGCCAGCGCCGCAATCGCGGCATGCGCGATGTAGTAGCGATCCACCTCGAAGAACCGACGCAGGTTCGCACGCGTATCCGAACGACCAAACCCATCCGTACCCAGCACGGTGTACGACATCGGCACGAACGCACGGATCTGGTCCGCATACGCACGTACATAGTCGGTGGCGGCAATCGCCGGGCCCTGGCGGCCTTCCAGCAGCTCGGTCACGTAGGCCTTGCGCTGCTCACCTTCCGGATGCAGGCGGTTGGCACGTTCCACGTCGAAACCATCGCGACGCAGTTCGTTGAAGCTCGGGCAGCTCCAGATGTCGGCGGTCACGCCGAAGTCCTTGTCCAGCAGCTCGGCGGCGGCAATGGCTTCGCGCAGGATGGTGCCCGAACCCAGCAGCTGCACGCGCAGCTCGCCCTTCTTCGGCTTGCCGGCGTCGGTCAGCAGGTACATGCCCTTGACGATGCCTTCGGCCGCGCCTTCCGGCATTTCCGGATGGGTGTAGTTCTCGTTCATCAGGGTGACGTAGTAATACTCGTCCACCTGGTCTTCCATCATGCGCTTGGTGCCGTGCTGCAGAACCACGGTCACTTCGAAGCCGAAGGTCGGGTCATAGCTGCGCACGTTCGGGATGCCACCGGCCACCAGATGGCTGAAGCCATCTTCGTGCTGCAGGCCTTCACCGTTCAGCGTGGTGCGGCCGGCGGTGCCACCCAGCAGGAAGCCACGGGTACGCATGTCCGCTGCCTGCCAGGCCAAGTCGCCCACGCGCTGGAAGCCGAACATCGAGTAGTAGATGTAGAACGGCAGCATCGGCACGTTGCTGACCGAGTAGCTGGTACCGGCGGCCATCCACGAGCTGATCGCGCCCGGCTCGCTGATGCCCTGCTGCAGCACCTGGCCGCTCTGGTCTTCGCGGTAGAACATCAGCTGGTCCGCGTCCACCGGCTTGTACTTCTGGCCGAACGGCGCGTAGATGCCGATCTGGCGGAACAGGCCTTCCATACCGAAGGTACGGGCTTCGTCGGCCACGATCGGCACGATGTGCGGGCCCAGTTCCTTGTCACGCAGGGTGATGTTCAGGCTCTGCACGAACGCCATGGTGGTGGAGTAGCTGCGCTCGCCGCTGCTCTTCAGCAAGCGCTCGTAGCTTTCCAGCTTCGGCGCCACGAAGGTCTTGTCGGCCTTGCGGCGGCGCTGCGGCAGGTAACCGCCCAGCGCGGCACGGCGTTCCTGCAGGTACTGCACTTCCGGCGAATCCGGGCCCGGGTGGTAGAACGGCACCTGGCCGTCGGCCAGCTGCGCGTCGGTCACCGGAATGTTGAAGCGGTCGCGGAAGTGGCGCACCGCTTCGTCGTCCAGCTTCTTGGTCTGGTGGGTCGGGTTCAGCGCTTCACCGGCGCTGCCCATGCCGTAACCCTTCACGGTCTTGGCCAGGATGACGGTCGGCATGCCCTTGGTGTTCACGGCCTGGTGGTAGGCGGCGTACACCTTGTGCGGGTCGTGGCCACCACGGTTCAGGCGCCAGATGTCGTCGTCGCTCAGGCCGGCAACCATCGCAGCGGTTTCCGGGTACTTGCCGAAGAAATGCTCGCGGGTATATGCGCCGCCGAAGGCCTTGCAGTTCTGGTATTCGCCGTCGACGGTTTCCATCATCAGCTTCTTCAGGACGCCGTCGCTGTCCTTGGCCAGCAGGGCATCCCAGTAACCGCCCCACAGCAGCTTGATCACGTTCCAGCCGCCGCCACGGAACACGCCTTCCAGTTCCTGGATGATCTTGCCGTTGCCGCGCACCGGGCCGTCCAGGCGCTGCAGGTTGCAGTTCACCACGAAGATCAGGTTGTCCAGGCCTTCACGGCCGGCCAGGGCGATGGCACCCAGGGTTTCCGGCTCGTCGCTCTCGCCGTCGCCGATGAAGCACCACACCTTGCGGTCGGACTTCTCGATCAGGCCACGGTTTTCCAGGTAGCGCATGAACTGCGCCTGGTAGATGGCGGCCAGCGGGCCCAGGCCCATCGACACGGTCGGGGTCTGCCAGTATTCCGGCATCAGCCACGGGTGCGGGTACGAGGACAGGCCACCGCCGTCCACTTCCATGCGGAACTTGTCCAGCTGCTCTTCGCTGATGCGGCCTTCCAGGAAGGAACGCGCGTAGATGCCCGGGGCGCTGTGGCCCTGGATGAACAGCAGGTCGCCCGGGTGGCTTTCGCTCGGGGCGCGCCAGAAGTGGTTGAAGCCCACGTCGTACAGGGTGGCGCCGGAGGCGAACGAGGCGATGTGGCCGCCCAGGTCACCCGGCTTGCGGTTGGCGCGCACCACGGTGGCCATCGCGTTCCAGCGGATGATCGAACGGATGCGCCATTCCAGCTCGGCATTGCCCGGGCTCTTGGCCTCGAGCTGCGGCTCGATGGTGTTGACGTACTCGGTGGTGGGAGAGAACGGCAGGTAGGCGCCCGAACGACGGGTCAGTTCCACCATGCCTTCCAGCAGCTGATGCGCGCGCTCGGAGCCCTCGACATCAATAACGGCCTTCAACGACTCGATCCACTCCTGGGTTTCCACAGGATTCGGGTCGTTGTTCAGCACCTCGTTCAACCAGTTCATTAGCGCTCCCATAACCGCACGCACGCGCGCGACTGTTGTATAGATTTCTAGACCGCAAAGTGTAGCGCACCAAGGGCTTTCGTCACTTGGCTACGCAGGCGTATGGATGCAACCGGCCAGTGTCCGCAAGGGGCTTGCCGGGCCCGCTGAAGGCCCTGCGGCGGGCCTTGTTGGCTGCGCGGGCTGTCGCTTGCGGGCCGCTGCGCCCATGTGCAGGACGCAGTGTTACCGCTGCCGATGACGGTTGTAGGGCAGCGCCATGCCCACCTGTATCGGCTCCGCGTGCTGGCGCTGAACGGGCGACAACGTGTCGCACCTGCCTCTGGATCGCCCCCCGCCCTGCCCTCAGGGTAGGCCTTGAGTGTTGGCCTCGCCCGCTTCGGTCCGCCGTCTGGCCCTGCCTCACTCCCTTCCACAGTGTTGCCCGGGGCGCCTCGCAAGGGGCGCCCTTTTTGCTGTGCGCGGGGCCGGCCGTGGCCCAAAACTGACCTGCTTGTGGCCGGATCGGTGATTGTCGGCTTCGATATATCGATATATCGTTTGCACACTCGTTTACCGATATATCGAAATGAGCCGTACCGCTTCTCCCAGAACCCGCTCCACCGATCCGGCGGTGCCACGCCGCAACGGCCAGCCGAGGGTACTCAGCCGCGGCGACCTGCGCCTGCTGGTGCTGGCCCTGATCGGCGAGCAGCCGCGCCATGGCTACGAGCTGATGCAGCTGATCAGCAACCAGTTCATGCAGGCCTACACGCCCAGCGCCGGCACCATGTACCCGCTGCTGGCCAGCTTCGAGCAGGCCGGCTGGATCGAGGCCGAGGAAGTGGATGGCAAGCGGATCTTCCGCATCACCACCGCCGGCGAGTTCGAGCTGAAGGTGCAGCGCACCCAGGTGCGGCTGGCGCAGCGACGCGCCTTCGACCGCGCCCGCGAGATCACCAAGGCCTCGCTGCCGCCGCCGCTGGCCGGCGCCCTGCGCGAGTTCAAGCGGGCGCTGGTGCACCACCACGGCCGCTGGGCCGAGGGCGAGGCGGAAGAAGTGGCGGCGCTGCTGACGCGGGCGTCCGCGCTGCTCAACGGCAATGCCGGTAGCGAGAGCCAATCCTTTTCAACGACCCAGCCAGACTGACTCCAGCCAGGTCGCCCCTACGCCGCGCGCCCCCGCGCGACACCTTTACAGGTAACCCCATGACCGAACACAACAACACGCGCCTGCGCCTGGATGTGCGCTTCCGTGAACTGACCGTGCTGCGCACCGAAGAGGTCACCCCGCACATGCGCCGCATCGTGCTGGGTGGCGCCGAGCTGGCCGGTTTCGATTCGCCCGGCGCTGACGACCACATCAAGCTGTTCTTCCCCAATGCCAGCGGCGAGATGGTGCTGCCGGTGGTCACCGCCGAAGGCCGCAGCTATCCGGCCGGCAAGGAGCCCTCACCGGCCCGCGACTACACCCCGCGCTGGTGGGACCACGAGACCGGCGAGCTGGCCATCGACTTCGTGCTGCACGACCAGGGCATTGCCGGGCCGTGGGCCGAGCAGGCCAAGGCCGGCGACACGCTGGTGATCGGCGGCCCGCGCGGCTCGTTCGTGGTGGCCGACAGCTACGACGCCTATGTGCTGATTGGCGATGAAACCGCGCTGCCGGCCATCGCCCGCTGGCTGGACGTGCTGCCGGAGGATGCCGAGGTGCAGGCCTTCATCGAAGTGAGCGATGAAGCCGAACGCCAGGACCTGCCGCAGTACGAGAACGTGCGTATCCACTGGCTGGAGCGCAACGGCTTCCCGGCGGCCAGCAGCACGCTGCTGGAAGACATGCTGACCGACTTCGAAGCGCCGGACGGCGATGTCTTCTACTGGATCGCCACCGAATCGCGCCGCGCCCGGATGATGCGCAAGTTCATCGAAGGCCACCTGGGCGTGCCGCGCGACTGGATCCGTTCCACCGGCTACTGGAAGGCCCACCCGGACGAAACCGACGGCGATTGACCGGGCAGCCGGTGGGTGCGGACCCTGCTTGGTGGGTGCGGACCGTTGGTCCGCACGCCCTGCAACAGGTAGTGCCGGCCGCTGGCCGGCAACCTCATGAACCTTCGGCAGGAACCTGCAATTGCCGGCCAGCGGCCGGCACTACCGCGCTGGATGCCACCTGCAGCGCGATGATCAGCAGCGGCAGCAGCCCGAAACCCGCACGCATCGCGCTGCGCGCGATGAGTCGAGCAAGGTTCGACTCTACAGGGGCTCCGCCGCCGCTCATGCACCTTCTTGCCTGGCTGGGTAGTGCCGGCCGCTGGCCGGCAACCTCATGAACCTTCGGCAGGAACCTGCAGCTGCCGGCCAGCGGCTGGCACTACCGCGCTGGACGCCACCCGCCGCGTCCACCCGAACCGCTGCGCGGCCCAGATCTCCAGCGCCACCAGCAGCGCGATGATCAGCAACGGCAACAGCAGCCCGAAGTACACGCCGGGCATCATGCCGTTGATCTGCGCCTTCACCAGCCGCAGCACGCCACGGGTGTGCAGCAGCTCATCCACATGCATGGTCAGCGCCTCGCGCACAACCTTCGGCTCCAGGCCGATCGTGCCTGCCTTGTCCACCAGCGTGTCTTCCACCATGCCGCGCAGCAGGCCTTCGCGCACTTTGCCGATCACCCAGCCGGTGCCGCGTGCCAACGGGCCGTTGCCCAGACGGTCGAGGCCAGGCAACGGATGTTCGCTGAGGTAGGCCGAGGCGATGGTGTCGGCCACATCGCCCACCGTGCCCTGGCTGCGCAATGCCTCGCGCATGCGCGGGTCGTCCAGCGAATCGGTGAAGCCTTCGCTCCAGCCTTCCACCAGGGTCTGCAGGTGCGGCTGGAAATGATCCAGCTGCTTGAACAGCGCGCGGTGCGCGCCGGCGGTGAAGCCCAGCTGCAGGCCGAAGAAGGCGGTGGCCAGCGGCAGCAGCACCACGTAGCTGGCCAGCAGCCAGTGATGCCAGCGCTTGCGCCGCTGCAACCAACCACGGCGGTGCAGCCAGCGCCAGGCGAAGATGCCCAGCACCAGGCCAAGCAACGTGCCAAGCAGGCTGCCGCCCAGCAGGTCGAGCACGCTCAGGCCCGTCCAGAATTCATTCAACCAGTACTGCGTGTCCTGCATGGGTCTTCCTTCCGTGGATGCGGCTGCGCCTGAAATGCCAGCCAGGTAGAGTCGACTACCGCGCGCAGCGCGGGGGTTTCCGGCATCGCGCCAAAAGCCGTCGACTAACAGTCGACTCTACCAAAGCGGAGGCCTCCCGGCCCGGAGCACGCCAAGCAATGCGACAATCGCGCTCCTTTCCTGCAGCAACGAGGGCCACATGGCCAAACTGACCCTGGCCAGCGTGGATGCGCTGCGTACCCGCTTTGCCGATGACGCCGCCTGCGATACCGCACTGGCCGCCTTCGCCGACACCGCTGCCCTGCGCGTACCGCTGCGTGAACTGGTGGAGGCACAACACCGCTACCTGCAGGCCGAATTCGAAGTGGCGCAGGTGGCCGACGTGCTGCGACGTGACCAGAAATATGCCCCGGTGGGTCGGCCGTCGATCAACATCGTGCAGCTGCGCAAACAGCAGGCCGCGACCAAGCAGGCGGCGCTGATCGCACGCCAGGTGGTGGCGCAGGCCGCGCAGACCTTCGCGCGCGTGAGTGGGATGACGGTGAAGGCCAAGCAGAGCCCGAGCGAAGCGTGCGTGGCATGGTTGGGCGCGCTGCGCTGAACACGCGTACCCGGTAGTGGCCAACCTTGTTGGCCCGCGGAGTGCTCGTGTGCCAACCAAGGTTGGCACCTACCAAAGCACTCTCCGGCCCTGCACGAACCGGTAGTGGCCAACCTTGGTTGGCCCGCGAAATGCTCGTGTGCCAACCAAGGTTGGCACCTACCAAAGCACTCTCCGGCCCTGCATGAACCGGTAGTGGCCAACCTTGGTTGGCCCGCGAAATGCTCGTGTGCCAACCAAGGTTGGCACCTACCAAAGCACTCTCCGGCCCTGCACGAACCGGTAGTGGCCAACCTTGGTTGGCCCGCGAAATGCTCGTGTGCCAACCAAGGTTGGCACCTACCAAAGCACTCTCCGGCCCTGCACGAACCGGTAGTGGCCAACCTTGGTTGGCCCGCGAAATGCTCGTGTGCCAACCAAGGTTGGCACCTACCAAAGCACTCTCCGGCCCTGCATGAACCGGTAGTGGCCAACCTTGGTTTGCCCGCGAAGTGCTCGTGCGCCAACCAAGGTTGGCACCTACCAAAGCACTCTCCCGCCCTGCATGAACCGGTAGTGGCCAACCGTGGTTGGCCCGCGGAGTGCTCGTGTGCCAACCAAGGTTGGCACCTACCAAAGCACTCTCCCGCCCTGCATGAACCGGTAGTGGCCAACCTCGGTTGGCCTGCGGAGTGCTCGTGTGCCAACCAAGGTTGGCATCTACCAAGGCGTCCCCCACGCCCCAAAAAGAAGGCCCGCTTTTCAGCGGGCCTTCTGCCTTCTCACGACGAGTGAGTTGGGTGCATCAAGCCGCCGGCTTTTCGCCGGTGGCTTCGGTGGTGATGCGGATCTTCACTTCATCGCTGACGTTCGGGGCGTAGGCGCCGACGCCGAAATCGCTGCGCTTCAGGGTGGTGGTGGCATCGAAGCCGGCGGCCGGAACCTTGGCCATCGGGTGCTCGCCGCCGCCGTTGACGGTCACGTCCAGGGTGACCGGCTTGGTGATGCCCTTGATGGTCAGGTCGCCGGTGACGGTCAGCTTGTTGGTGCCGGCCGCTTCCACCTTGGTGCTCTTGAAGGTGGCATCGGCGAACTTGGCGGCGTCGAAGAAGTCGGCGCTCTTCAGGTGCTCGTCGAACTTGGCGGTGAAGCTGTTCAGGCCGCTCAACGGCAGCTTCACTTCCACGGTGGACTTGGTCACGTCTTCGGCGTTGTACACCAGGGTGCCTTCGACGTTGCCGAAGTGCGCGCTCGGGTTGGAGAAGCCGAAGTGGCTCCACTGGGCCAGCACGTCGGTGTGGGTCGGGTCCAGCTTGTAGGTGCCCGAGGCGATCTGGATCGCTTCGGCGGCCGGCGCGGCGGCGGCAGCATCGGCAGCCGGGGTGGCAGCCTGTTCGGTGGTGGCCGGGGCGGCGGCGTCAGCCGCCGGGGCAGCGGTGTCGGCCGGCTTGGAGCAGGCGGCGATGGCCAGGGTCAGGGCCAGCGGCAGCAGCAGTTTACGGGTGGCGCTCATCTCAGGAACTCTCCGGATCGTAGGGTGGGTACAGCAGGGACCGCCAAGGCGGCGGCCCGGAATCGATACAGCGACTTACGCGATGCGCGCCGCTTCGTCGAACGACAGGCGCGGCAGACGCGGGAACAGGCCCGCCGAGTCACCGTAACCCAGGTTGACCAGGAAATTCGACTTGATGGAGGTGCCGGCGAAGAAGGCTTCATCCACCTTGGCCGCATCGAAGCCCGACATCGGGCCGGCATCCAGGCCCAGCGCGCGCGCGGCCAGGATCAGGTAGGCGCCCTGCAGGCTGCCGTTGCGGATGGCGGCTTCGTGGCGGCCTTCCTGCGGGCCGTCGAACCAGGCCTTGGCATCGGTGTGCGGGAACAGGTACGGCAGCTTCTCGTGGAAGTCCAGGTCGAAGCCAATGATGACGGTGACCGGGGCGGCCATGGTCTTGTCGTGGTTGCCTTCGGACAGGGCCGGGGCCAGCTTGGCCTTGGCTTCCTTCGAGGTGACGAAGACGAAACGGGCCGGCGTGGTGTTGGCCGCGGTCGGTCCCCACTTCACCAGGTCGTACAGTTCCTGCAGCAGGCTGGCCGGGACCGGCTTGTCGAGGAAGGCGTTCTGGGTGCGGGCAGTGCGGAACAGCTGGTCGAGGGCAGCAGCGTCGAGCGCGTGGGACATCAGTGGATCTCCAGGGCGGCTAAGGGAAGGTCAGTGCCCGCGGGCGGCGCGGGGCTAATCGACGAGCCGCAGTGTAGAGTGTCGCGACTGTTGCAACACCCAGCAGGACTGAAACGAATTAATGCCAATGGTGAAACGATCGAGCGCGCCCTGGACGGTCACTGACGGCCGTGCCGGCAATGTCCGCCAGGCGGTCGCGCTGGCCTCGGCGCTGCGTCTGGGTACCCATCAGCCGATGGTCCTGCAGCCCCGTGCGCCCTGGCGCTGGCTGTCGCCGCGGCGCCTGCCGGGCGATGTGAACGGCTATGGCGAGGCGTTCGCGTCGCTGGCCGCCGAGACTCCGGCGCTGGCGATCGGCTGTGGCCGCCAGGCCGCCGGCGCCCTGCGCGTGCTGCGTGCGCGTGGCAGCCAGGTGGTACAGATCCTCGACCCGCGCATCAGCGCCCGCCACTGGGACATGGTGGTGGTGCCCGAACACGATGCCCTGCGTGGCAGCAATGTGCTGACCCTGCTCGGCAGTCTCAACCCGGTGGACGACGACTGGCTGGCCTGGGGCCGTGCCGCGTTCGCTGGCTTCAGTACCCTGCCCGGCCCGCGCACCGCGCTGCTGGTGGGCGGGCCGACACCGCTGGCGCCCTGGGACGAGACCGCGATGGTGGGCGTGTTCCAGGCGTTGGCCGATCAGATCCGCGCTGAGGGCGGCAGCCTGCTGGCCACGACTTCGCGGCGCACGCCACCGGCATTGGCCGAGATCCTGCGCGCGACGTTCGCCGACCTGCCGCACGTGATCTGGGGCGACGGCGGCGACGGTACGAATCCTTATGGCGGCCTGCTCGGCTGGGCCAACCGCGTGGTGGTCTCGCCCGATTCAGTGAACCTGCTGTCTGAAGCCTGCGCCACGCGCATGCCGGCGATGGTGGCACTGGCCGATACCGTGCAGGGCCGGCTGGCACGCTTCCAGCAGCAGCTGCGCGAGCGCGGGCGGCTGCAGGCGCATTGGCTGGACTGGCAGTACGACCGCATCGAGCCACTGCGCGAGACCGCGCGGGTGGCGGCGGAAGTGAAACAGCGCCTGGCATTGGGGTAGTGCCGGCCGCTGGCCGGCAATCCTCGGCGCCTGGCATCACGGTAGTGCCGGCCGCTGGCCGGCAACGCTGTACCCATTGCCGAACACCCTGTCGTTGCCGGCCAGCGGCCGGCACTACCCGGGTGCCCAGCGATTTCTGAACATTTCGATCCGGCTACGCGGTTAGAGTCCAGCGTCCCCCATCACTCTGAACGTCTTCATGCGTACCTTGCTCCTGCTGCCCCTGGCCCTGCTCGCTGCCTGTTCCACCACGCCCACCGAGCTGGATCCGATCTCGTATCAATGCCAGCAGCAGCTGGACGCGTATCGCGAACAACCGGCGCTGCGCGATCCGAAGGGCCAGCGCCCGCCGCTGCCGGTGGCCCCGATCAGCGACGCCTGTGACCGGGAACTCAAGCGCAAGGGCGTGGATCGTCCCCTGCGCTGACCGGCGTATGATCGGCGCGCGGGCCTGCCCGCCGTTGAAGGTATCGACATGGATCGTTTCTCCCGCCTGCCCCGCGCCGCGCTGCTGATCGCCAGCCTGCTGGCGACTGCACCGGCCTGGGCCAACAGCACCGAATGCCGCGAGCGCTACCCGAGCGTGGCCGCGCAGGCGGCGATGCTGGACGTGGCCTGGACCACCGCTGAGCGCCTGGACGCGCTGCCCGATGTGGACGTGGTGGTGGCCGCGCGCGGTGGCCAGGACCTGAGCCGCTACGGCCTGCGCCACAGCCACCTGGCCTTCCTGGTGCGTGAGGACAATGGCCGCTGGCGCGCGATGCACCTGCTCAACCGCTGCAAGACCGACAGCTCGCAGCTGTACCACGAAGGGTTGGGCAACTTCGTCGGCGAAAGCGGCGGCCATACCGACCTGCGCATCGGCGTGCCATCGGCACCGTTGCGTGCCGCGTTGAAAGCGATGCTGGTGTCGCCGTCGATCCAGCCGAAGGCGCTGCACGAAACCAAATACAACGTGGTTGCCTACCCGTTTGCCACCGACTACCAGAACTCCAACCAGTGGGTGCTGGAAGTGCTGGCCGCGGCGATGGCACAGGCCGAAGGCGCGCCGGCCATCGTCAAGCGCGAACAGGCGCAGCAGTGGCTGCGCCAGCAGAAGTACCAACCCAGCGTGCTGCATATCGGCCTCGGCAAGCGCGTGGGTGCGCGCCTGTTCGTGGCCAACGCCACCACCACTGACCATCCGGCCGGCGAACGCATCTCCGGCAACTATTCGGTGGTGACGGTGGAATCGGTGTTCGATTTCCTGCACCAGCGCAGCCAGCTGCAGCAGGAACTGGTGATCCCTCACGTGCCGGTAGCTGGTGCTGCCGCCGCCACGCCCTGAATCCAGCAAGGAGAACGACATGCGTACCCTGCCCGCCGTCCTGATGCCGATGCTGATCGTCGCAAGCCTGGCCTGGTCCACGGCCGCTCATGCAGAGCGCCGCATCGTGATCATCCATGACCCGGGTCCGCAGGGACCGAGCCTGGAGATGTCCACACAGATGGTGACGTCGGCCCGCGCGGCGGCGGCGAAGGAAGCCCAGGATGCCGCCGACGCTGGCCGGCCGCTGGCCCGCCCGCAGCAGATCAAGCTGCCGCAGATGCAGGTGAGTGCGATCGCCACCACCGTGGATGGCCGCCGCGAAGTGCTGCTGCGCGATGCCAACGATCCGCAGAACACCGCATCGATGCAGTACCCGCGCGGCATCGGCGATCCCGCCGTGCAGTTCACCGTGGGCCAGACCGTGAACTTCGAACCGACCGGCGCCGACCAGGGCTGGCAGTTGAAGGACAACCAGGGCCGTCCACTGGAATATCTGCCCGAGGCCACCGGCCCGCGCGACATCTTCGATACCCGGCGCTGAGCCGCCGTCCCCACCCTGACCAGGAGGTCTCCATGTTCCGTTGCCTGCGCGTTCCCGCCACTGCCCTGCTGCTTTCGGCGCTGGTGGTGCCCACCGTCCATGCCGGCGCCGCGCCGCAGTTGAACAGCGGCCAGACCAGCGTGTTGGTCACGTCGCTGATCGTGCTGTCGATTCCGTTGGCCACGTCGATGGGACTGGCCGAACTGTCCAAGGCCCCGTTCAAGGCCAGCGAGCGCAACGGCAAGGTCGCCGCACGCACGCCGGCGGTGCCGCTGCCACCGATGGAAGTGAAGCAGGTCGCCACCACGCCAGCCGGTGATCGCCAGGTGCACCTGCAGGTGCCCGGCAAGGCCGACCAGACCGCAACGCTGCAATGGCCGGCGGCTGCAGGCGATGACCCGATTGCCGGTTTCGTCGTCGGCCAGCAGGTGCGCTTCGACCCGACCGACGCGGGTGCCGGCTGGACCGTGAAGAGCGCGCAGGGCCAGGCGCTGGCCTATGTACCGACCGCCTATGCCGCCGGCGATGTGATGAGCGAAACGCTGTAAAGCTGAACGGCCGGTTTTGGCATTGCCGCGGGCCGGGCGGATAATGGGCGATCCCCTTTGTCCCCCTGGCTCGCCATGTCCGTGCGTCCTGCCCCTGTGTTTGCCCCGTTGACCGCCCGCGCCCTGGTGCTGGCGGTGCTGGCCATGGGCGCGGTGGTGCTGCTGTCCAACGTACTGGTGCAGTACCCGATCAACGATTGGCTGACCTGGGGTGCTTTCAGTTACCCGGTCGCGTTCCTGGTCAGCAACCTGATCAACCGCCGCTTCGGCCCAGGCCCCGCCCGCCGCGTGGCGTGGATCGGTTTCGCGGTGGCGGTGCTGCTGTCGATCTGGGTGGCCACCCCGCGCATCGCCATTGCCTCGTGCTCGGCCTTCATCGTGGCCCAGCTGCTGGACATCACCGTGTTCGACCGCCTGCGCCGTGGCAGCTGGTGGCGCGCACCGATGGTGGCCACCACCTGCAGCGCCACGGTGGATACCACCATTTTCTGGTCGATCGCGTTTGCCGGTTCGACCCTGCCGTGGGTGAGCTGGGCTGCCGGCGACCTGGCGGTGAAGCTGGCGATTGGCGTCTGCCTGCTGGCCCCGTTCCGCGCGCTGTTGTGGAAGATGGCGCCGCTGCGCACCACCAGCTGACCGCCGTTGCTCTGGTAGGTGCCAACCTTGGTTGGCACACACCTTGAACCCGGTGGGTGCCGACTGTTGGTCGGCACGTTCCTTCAGCGTTCATCGCTGCTGACAGATTGTGCCGACCAACGGTCGGCACCTACCAACAGCGGGCCAACGCTCAGATCATTGATCCGGTGGGCCATCCGCAGGACCATTGATCCGGTGGGTGCCGACCGTTGGTCGGCACGCCCTGCAGAACCCATCGCTGCCGACAGATTGTGCCGACCAACGGTCGGCAGCCACCCAAAGTTGTTGCAGCATTTGCACCCACTCAGGCGAACGGCAGCTCCGCGGCGATGCACGCTGCCGTAATCGCCGCACACGCCTCTTCAATCGCGGGCGTGGTCGGTGCCAGCCGCGGGCGCCGGTCCAGGGTGCAGGCCAGGCCCACATCCAGCAGCGTGGCATGTGCTCCGTGCAGCGCCTGCGCGGTGTCTTCCGGCAGGAAACCGGCAACGGCCAGCGCATCGATCAACGACGGCGTGTCGCGCGGCTGCAGCAGCGCTGCATGCTGCGCGCTACGCGCCAACACGCCGGTCTGCAGCAGGAACTCCAGGTCCACCACGCCACCCGCGCCCTGCTTCAGGTCCAGCCGCGCGGCATCGCTGCGGTCCAGTTCGGTGCGCATGCGGCCGCGCATCTTCAGCACGTCCGCATACAGCACACCGGTGTCGCGCTCACGCCCAAGCGTCTGCGCACGCACCTGCTCGAAGTCGGCCAGCAGGCTGGCATCGCCGGCCACGCCACGCGCGCGCACCAGCGCCTGGTGTTCCCAGGTCCACGCGCGTTCGCGCTGGTATTCGGTGTAACTGGCCAACGAAGACACCAGCGAACCCTTGCCACCATCCGGGCGCAGGCGCACGTCGATGTCGTACAGGCGCCCGGCGGCGGTCACCGCACCGAGCAGCGCCATCACCTTCTGCGCCAGGCGCGCATACCAGCGCCCCGGTTCCAGCGGACGCGCGCCATCACTGGCGTCTACGCCGGCCGGGTTGTCGTGCAGGAACACCAGGTCCAGATCGGAACCGAAGCCCAGCTCCAGACCACCGAGGCTGCCATAACCGATGATCGCGAAACGTCCGCCGGGAATCTCGCCGTGTGCGGCATGCATGTCCGCTTCGGCCATCGCCAACACGGTGACCACCACGGCCTGCGCCAGCTCGGCCAGTTGACGCGTGCTGTCGACCGCGCCCTGGCGGCCATCCAGCGTGGCCATCGCCATGCGGAAGCTGAGTGCCAGCCGCGTTTCATTGAGCCAGCGCAGTGCGGATTCGGGATCTTCCACCGCCAGCACCTGCTGGCACTCGGCCAGCATGCCGGCGGCATCCGGCATCGGCCCGGACACGCGCACGTCCAGCAGTTCGTCCAGCAGCAGCGGATACGCCGCCAACCGTTCGGCCAGCAGCGCGCTGCGCGCCAGCACGTCCACCAGCCGCGCCAGTGCGCTGGGCTGTTCGTCCAGCAAGGCGAGATAGCTCGTCCGGCGCAGCACCGCCTGCAGCAGGCCAAGCACGCGCTTGAGCGCGGCATCGGGCTGTGGCGAGCGCGTGGCCGCATGCAGCAACGCGGGCAGTACGCGATCCAGCCGCGCACGCGCGGCATCGGACAACGACTTCACGCCGGTGCCTTGGGCGAAATCGCGCAGCGACTGGTCGGCGCCGTTGGCATCGAGGAAACCGGCTTCGGCCAGCAGCGGTGCGTTGCTGCCTTCGGGCAGGCTGCGCCAATAGTTGGCCAGTGCGTCGGGCGCGGCCTGGCCCTTGCGCGGTGCCAGCAGCGCGGCGAATTCGGTACCGACCCGTTGCTGCTGCACGGCCAGCGCCGCGCGCAGCACCTCCCAGTCCGGATACCCGAGCCCAACAGCGATGCGTTCGCGGTCAAGCGCGTCGCTGGGCAGCACGTGGGTCTGCGCGTCACGCAGCATCTGCAGGCGGTTTTCCAGGCGCCGCAGGAACAGGTAGGCCTCGCGCAGCGCGCTGCCATCCTCGGGCGCGATCTGCCCGGCGGCCACCAGTGCGTCCAGCGCCACCAGCAGCCGACGCTCGCGCAATGCCGGTTCGCGACCACCGCGGATCAGCTGCAGCGCCTGGCACAGGAATTCGATCTCGCGGATGCCACCGGCGCCGCGCTTGATGTCGTCGTGCAGTTCGCGGCGTGCGACTTCGGCGGTGATGGCCGCCTTCATTTCGCGCAGGCCATCGAGCGCGGTGAAATCCAGGTAGCGGCGGTACACGAACGGGCGCAGGGTCTGCAGCCACGCCTCACCGGCCTCGATATCGCCGGCCACCGCGCGCGCCTTCAGCCACGCATAGCGCTCCCAATCACGGCCCTCGCGCTGGAAATACTGGTCCATCGCCGCGAACGAGAGTGCAACGCGGCCGGCGCTGCCGAACGGACGCAGGCGCAGGTCGACGCGGTGGCTGAAGCCATCGACGGTGGTTTCATCCAGCAGCTTGGCCAGGCGCTGGCCGAGACGGGCGAAATATTCTTCCGCCGCCAACGGACGCGGTCCATCGGATTCACCTCCCTGCGGGTAGGCGTAGACCAGGTCCACATCGGAACTGAAGTTGAGCTCGCCACCGCCCAGCTTGCCAAGGCCGAACACCACCAGCTGCTGCGGGATGCCGTGTTCATCGGCGATGACGCCGTGACGCTGGGCGAATTCCTGCTGCAGGGCGTCCAGCGCCAGCCGCAGGCAATCCTCGGCAAGGGCGGTGGCACCGGCGAGGGTCTGCGGCACGTCGTCCAGGCCGGCCAGGTCACGCCAGATCAGCCGTGTGGACATCGCGGTGCGCCAGCGCCGGATCTGCGCCGGCCAGTCGCTGGGCTGCAGCGGATCGAGCACCGGCGCCGGGATCGGCGGGCAGCCTGGGGCGGCCAGCTGCGCCAGCAAGGCCGGTTGCCGCACCAGGGTGTCCAGTGCGAAGTCGCTGGCCACCGCCAGCCGGGTTAGCAGCGGCAGCAGGTTGGCCGGGATGGGCTCGGGCAGGACCTGGGCCAGACGCGCCAGAGCGCGGTCGACGACGGGCTGCAGGGAAGCGGACAGTTCAGCGGGGGCGAGGGTCATGGGCTGATTCTCGCGGGGTCGGATCCCTTTGCCAACGGCGAAGGGCTCTGACCCCGAGATGCCGCCGGTTGATGCCGCTGGTGGGGTCAGAGCCTTTTGCCTGTGGCAAAAGGATCCGACCCCCGATGGGAACCGCGTATTCATACTGGACGACAGGCAATAAAAAAGCCCGCTTGCAGCGAACTGCCAGCGGGCTCTGCTCCCTCCCCCACGTCGGGATGCGGGTCCATCGTGCGGGCTGCGGAAGCACTTTGCACGCTGCACTGCAAAACAAAACCGGCGGGTTTGGGTGACCCCTGCGGGAAAAGCCATTCCACGAAGGTAGAACCCCCCGTACGGATGAGGATGGCCGATAATCGGAATTCCCCCCAGCAACACGTGTCGTCATGTCTGTTGATCGCATCGCCAACGCGCGTCTTCGTGACCGCGTGGTCTCCGCGGAGGCCGCAGCCGCGCTGATCCAGCCCGGTGAAACCGTGGCCATGAGCGGCTTTACCGGCTCCGGGTATCCCAAGGCCGTTCCCGTCGAACTGGCCCGCCGCATCGAAGCGGTGCATGCCCAGGGCCAGCCCTTCCAGATCAGCCTGATGACTGGCGCCTCCACCGCGCCGGAACTCGATGGCGCGCTGGCCAAGGCCGATGGCATCGCCATGCGCATGCCGTTCCAGAGCGACCCGGATGCGCGCAACCGCATCAACGAGGGCAAGCTGGATTACATCGACATCCACCTCAGCCACGTGGCCCAGCACGTGTGGTTCGGTTTCTATGGCGAGATCGATACCGCCGTGATCGAGGTCTCGGCCATCCGCGAGGATGGTTCGCTGGTGCCCTCCACCTCGGTCGGCAACAACAAGACCTGGCTGGACCTGGCCAAGAAGGTGATCGTCGAGGTCAACGAATGGCAGCCGGCCGGCGTCGACGGCATGCATGACATCTACTACGGCACCGCGCTGCCGCCGCACCGCAAGCCGATTCCGCTGGTGAACGCCAACGACCGCATCGGCGACACCGCGCTGCGCTGCGACCCGGACAAGATCGTGGCCGTGGTGCGCACCAACGGCCCGGACCGCAACAGCCCGTTCAGCCCGATTGATGCGACCAGCGAGCAGATCGCATCGCACCTGATCGAGTTCCTGCAGCACGAAGTGAAGAAGGGCCGCCTGCCGCCGAACCTGCTGCCGCTGCAATCGGGCGTGGGCAACATCCCCAACGCCGTGCTGGCCGGCCTGGCCAAGAGCGGTTTCCGCGACCTGGCCGCGTTCACCGAAGTGATCCAGGACGGCATGCTCGACCTGCTGCGCGACGGCGTGCTGAGCTACGCCTCGTGCACCGGCTTCGCGCTGAGCCCGCAGGCCAACGAGACGTTCAAGGAGAACATCGATTTCTACCGCGAGCGCATCATCATGCGCACGCAGGAAATCTCCAACCATCCGGAACTGGTGCGCCGCCTCGGCTGCATCGGCATGAACGGCATGATCGAGGTGGACATCTACGGCAACGTCAATTCGACGCACGTGATGGGCACGCGGATCATGAACGGCATCGGCGGTTCCGGTGACTTTGCGCGCAACGGTTTCCTGTCGGCGTTCCTGAGCCCGTCCACCGCGAAGAACGGCACCATCTCGGCGATCGTGCCGATGGCCAGCCATGTCGACCACACCGAGCACGATGTGTCGGTGATCGTCACCGAACAGGGCCTGGCCGACCTGCGTGGCCTGACCCCGCGCAAGCGCGCGCAGGTGCTGATCGACAACTGCGCGCACCCGGATTTCCGCCCGCAGCTGCAGGACTACTTCGATCGTGCCAGCCGCGAGAGCTACGGCAAGCACACCCCGCACCTGCTGCCGGAAGCGTTGTCGTGGCACCAGCGTTGGCTGGATACCGGCACGATGAAGGGCTGATCGCCGTCGGGGTCGGATCCCTTTCCATTGGAAAGGGCTCTGACCCCAGGTACGGAAATCGGGTAGAGCCGGCCGCTGGCCGGCTCCCCAGAACAGCCGGCCAGCGGCCGGCTCTACCTTCACGCGGTGCGCAGCGCCGCCAGCGATTCGGCCTGCAGCCGCTCGTAGATCTCGAACTCGTCATTCACCGCCACGCCCAGCGCCTGCTCGAAGGCTTCGCGGTTGGCATGTGCGGCATAGGCGCGCTGTTCTTCACCGCCCAGGTTCGATTGGAAGATGCCCGCGGCACTGACCGGCAGGAAATCCTCGTAGACGATCGGGTCGGCGGTGGCCAGGCCCGCGGCCACCAGCACTTCAGCCGGCAGATCAGCCACGCGCTCCGGCGCGGCGCGGCCGGCGTCGGTCAGCTGGTAGCGGTAGTAGCCCAGGCCTTCCTGGCGGAGCGTGTCGTGGTCATCCGGGAAGCTGGCGAACACCGCCTGCAGACGCTGGCCGTAGTCGCCGCCGGTGCTGCCTTCGCCACCGGCATCGCGTGCCTGCGACAGCAGCTGGTCGTACAGCGCGCGGCCCTTCGGGGTCAGCGCAAGGCCACGTTGTTCGATCTCGCCGAAGCGCGCGGTATGGGTGCCGGCATCGCCACCTTCGTTGTCCGGGAAATGCACGGCTTCTTCCAGTGCCTTGAAGCTGGTCTGGCGCAGCAGGATCGGACAGGCACGGCGCGGCGGGCCTTCGATCACCGCCTTGGCCGCCATGCCGTGCTCGATCATTGCCGCCTGCGCAGCGTCGATATCCAGCGTGCGCGGGGTCAGGTGGTTGATGTGCGGGCCGCGGAAACTGACCACGTCTGCCACCAGGCGGTGCGCGTTGTGCAGCGCGTGGTAGGTCGGCAGATCGACCGTGGCATCGCCGTGCCAGCGGAAGGTTTCCAGAGCTTCATCGACAAAGCGCTCGGCATCGACCTGCGACAGGCCACCATCACGCTCGGCCTGGTCGATCAGCGCCAGTGCGTCCTCGGTGAAGATGCGGCGGCGCGCAAGGATCTTCGCCGATTCGGCGCGCAGCGCTTCGTCTTCGATCAGCTCCAGGCGCAGCAGCGAGGTGAACACGCGGAACGGGTTCTGCGCCAGCGCCGCGCCGGTGAGCGGGCGGAACGCGGTGGAGTGCACCGGCACGCCGGCCACGGACAGGTCGTAGTAGCCGACCGGGTACATGCCCATCACCGCGAACAGGCGGCGCAGCGTGGCCAGTTCCTGCACGGTGCCAACGCGGATCGCGCCGTGACGCTCTTCGTCCAGGCGCGCACGCTCGTCGTTGCGCTGCAGCTGCGCGGCCAGCGCCGGGTCCCGCTCCAGCACCTGAGCGTTGATCCGCTCCACCAGTTCCACCAGCGTGCCGTACAGCGGCACTTCGGTGCGGTACATGCGGGACATGGCCTGCGCGAACAGGCGGCGGATCACATCAGGCGAAACGAAAGAGGCGCTCATCAGTCACTCGATTACGGGAACGGGGAACAGCGAGAACCCGTATTGTCGCCGGAGCGCGGGGCCGCGGCGATATGCAGAGCAACATGAAGGAAATCGGTAGTGCCGGCCGCTGGCCGGCAACCTCGGGATGCCTGGAAGGGTGCAGTTGCCGGCCAGCGGCCGGCACTACCGCTTGAGCTGGTGCCTCAGGGTGGCATCCAGGGTGATCGGCCGGTCCCAGTGCTGGTAGCTGGCCACGATGGCATGGCGCACGGCGCGGTAATGCAGGTTGTCCGGCTTGGTCGGCATGCGCTTCACCACCGTCTCCCAGCCGCCCTCCGGGTCCTGGCTGAAGGCGCGCACGCTGTCGCGGCAGGTCTGGCCGCTGGCCTTGGCCCAGAAGCAGGCGAAGTAGATGTCCCCGGCCTGCCAGCCATGGGTGGTGAACAGCGCGCTGATGTAGCCGCGCGGCACGCCGGCATAGCGCGACACTTCATCGAGGAAGGCGTCCGGGTAGCGTTCGGCGTAGTGATTGATGTCCTGCAGCTGGGCATCGACCCAGCGGTCACCGGTTTCCACCTCGTAGACGGCCGAACGCTCGGCGGTCTGCTGGGCCAGCACGGTGGCCGGCGCCAGCAGCAGGGACAACAACAGTGCGCGCAGTCGGACGTTCATGCCCCGATTCTGCCGCAGCCGCCGCGCCCTGTCAGGCCGCCGCCGAGGCCTTGGCCTCGATCGCCGCCAGTGCGGCCGGCCAATCGTGGGCGGTGTCGGCGGTGACCATGCGCGGTTCGTCGTCGGCCACGCCGTGCTGGGTCTCGTGGGCCCAGGTCACTGCGTACGGGGTATGCACGCCCCAGCCGCCCAGGGTCACCACTGGTTCGATGTCCGAACGCAGCGAGTTGCCGACCATCACGAAGCGCTGCATCGGCAGGTCGAATTCGGCCAGCACGCGGGCGTAGGTTTCCGGGTCCTTCTCCGAGACGATCTCGATGCGCGGGAACAGCTCGGCGAGATTGGCGACCTTGATCTTGGCTTCCTGGTGGAACAGGTCGCCCTTGGTGATCAGCACCACCGGATAATCTTCGGCGATCGCAGCCACTGCTTCACGCACGCCGTCGATCAGCTCGACCGGGTGGCGCAGGGTGTCGTGGCCGATCTCCAGGATGCGCTGGATGTCCTTGGCCTCGATGCGCTGGCCGGTGATGTCGATGGCCGCTTCGATCATCGACAGCGTCATGCTCTTCACGCCGTAGCCGAAGGTACCCAGATGGCGCTGCTGCACTTCCAGCAGGTGACGCGCGGTCTGGGTGTCATGCACGTCGACATAGCGCGACAGCAGGTCAAGATAATCCTGCTCGGCCTTGCGGTAGTAGTCCTCGCTCTTCCACAGCGTATCGTCACCGTCAAAACCGACCAGGCCGATGGCGCGCGACGGCGCAGGCGTGGGGGTATTCATCGGCCAAGGATACAGGGGCGGCGTTGACGAGAAAAACCCGGGCGGCCGCAGCCGCCCGGGTCCCCATGCACCGGTCTTCCCGAATCAGGCGTGGATCAGCGGCCCTGCGCCGCGCCGGCACCTGCACCGGCCTGCTGGGCGGCCACGTAGGCCTTGTACTCATCGGCGCTCAGCTCGCCGTCCTTGTTGGTATCGGCCTGGTCGAACACCTGGGCGAGGCCGGCGTTCACCTGCGCCTCGGTCTTGCTGATGGTGCCGTTGCCATCGGTATCGATGCTGGCCCAGGTCTGGCCACCGCCATTGGCCTGTGCCGAAGCCGCTGCGGCCGCATTGGTCGCCTGGTCAGCCGCCTGCCCTGCCTGTGCCGCCGACTGCTGCGCCTGTGCAGCCTCGTTCTGTGCCTGCGCGGCCTGCTGCTTGGCCGACTGGGCCATCGCCGGAATGGCCAGCACGCTGCCGGCGGCGACGATCAGGGCGATCAGGGGCTTGCGGTTGCGAATAGTCATCAGGGGTGTCTCCTACCAATTGGGTGGTGTTGCGCGGCGTGTTGTCTCCGCACGGCACCTACCCTGCCACCGCGTTTCTGAATCGATTTTGCCTCGCGACCGGCGTCAACACGCACGATTAACCACTGGCCTACGCGCATGCTTTAGCGCGGTGGTTAGCACGAAGTGAGTGGCTCATAAGCTGCGCATTCAGCGCTGCCTGATTTAACCGGCAGCGAACGAAAAACCTGCGTCAGTCGACGTTCTGAGCCGATGACCGCGAACTGAACACCACCCAGCCGAGGGCAACACCAGCGAGCGCGCCGGCGATTTCCAGCACCACGCGGCTGCCGAGTTCGTTCGGATCGTGGATGGTGGCGAGGAAAAGACGCGCATACAGCGGCGACTCCAGACGCACGATGCCCATGTAGAACAGCTTCCAGGCATCGATGCCGGCGGAGATGATCACGGCGATGACGCAGGACCAGCCGATCGCGTGGCCGACCGTCCAGTGCAGGAGCCGGCACAGCTGCGACCACAGGAAGTACACCAGCAGCCCGACCAGCAGGGCGATGGCGCCCGCTTCGAGGGTACCGAGCAGGCCGAAGTGCAGGGGAAGGTTCATCGGGTGGGCAACGGTGGGATGGCGGCCAGTGTAAGGGTATCGGCATGGTTGCACCCTGCACCTGCCGAGGCTTCAAGCAACAGCCAAAGCCAAAGCGACTCTGACTTTATCCGAGTTGAGCGGGGCGGCATGGGTAGGCAGGACACGCCGTAAACCCGTCCATGGGGGCTCGATGGCGCCATCCATGGCGCCAACGGTCCTGCCCACCCACACCGCCCCACCCCCGACAAATTCCTGATGACGGTTAGCAGTAGATCCACGCCATGCGTGGATGAATCTCCATCGAAATCGAATAGTTCGACGATTGAACAAAGAGCAGCCGAGCATGGGCTCGGCTCTACAATGGACCGCGCGGGGAATTGTCGAAGGCGGGGTGGTGCCGGAGTGCGGGGTGTCAGCCGCATGGGCCCGAGGCATGCCTCGGGCGGATTGGGCAGGACGCCCAACCCCGGTCTTGCCGTGTGCGCAGGACTGCGCACACGAGCAAGCGGCTGCCAAGCCTCCATGGACGGATTTACGGCGTCCCCGCACTCCGGCACCGCCCCGCCAACCCACGGAACGCACGCTGTTGCTGTTGATTCGGCCGTTGCCTCTGCAAGTGCAGGGCGCAGCCCTGCCGATAACCCCTAAAGCACTGGAACGTCGTACGCGGTGCCGGGGTCCGGTTCGGGCTGCAGGGTGTAGTGCCACCACTCCTTCGGGTAGTTGGCGAAGCCTCGCCGGGCCATCGCGCTTACCAGCTGCTGCCGATTGGCCTGCTGTGCATCGCTCAGTCCGCTCGCCTGCGTATGCGCACGTGGGCCGAAGAAATCGAAGTCGGTACCCATGTCGATCGGCTTGCAGCGGCCGTTGCGGCAGTCCAGCAGACCGAGATCGACCGTGGCGCCGCGGCTATGGCCGGAGCGCTCGGCGACGTAGCCGTCGGCCAGCAACCTTGGCTTGTCCAGATCCGGGTACTGCAAAGCCTTCCGCGAAAGCTCGCTGGGGTCGTTCACCCAGGCCATGAAGGCCTGCACCGAACGTACCGGCCGATAGCAGTCGTAGATGCGCAGGCCAAAGCCATCCGCGCGCAGGTCCTGTTCCACCTGCGCCAGCGCCTTCGCCACCGGCGCCAGCAGATAGCAGGACGGCGCCTCGTAGCCCGGCACGCGCGCACCGGTGAAGTTGTTGGCGCCGGCGTAGCGGATGTCCATGTCGATGCCTGGCGACAACGTGCGGATCTCCACTAATCCGGCGCTGGCGGCATCAGTGGCCGGTGAAACGCGCGGTGGCTCAGCGGCGCTGGTGGTCGCTGCCAGCGCAGTCGCCAGTACGAGTGAAATGCAGATCCTGGAAGTCATAGCTGAAGTCGATGTCCGGGTCGATGGCACGCAGGTCCAGCGTGGGCGGCGCACCGGCACCGGGCTGCAGCCAGGCCTGTGCGTCTTCGCCCAGCGTATCCCAGCGCAGCAGCCAACGCCCCTGCAACTGCAGCACCGTGGCCCGCAGCTTTGGCGACTTGTCCACGATGAAGCGCAGGCCGTCCGCGCCCGGGCACAGTGAGGCCGGACCCAGCCACGGATCGCGGTAACGGCCCTGCCAGCGTGGCAGATCCGTGCGGCTCGTCTCCTGCGCCGCAACGGTGGACGGCCGCGAATGGCCGGTCGCCGCCCGCGTTGCCTGGTCCGCCTTCAATTCGGCCAGGTACTCCATCGCAGGCCGCGCTTCATCTGGCGCGGTGAAGCGCTTCAGCGCGGCCTGCATCAACGCGACACGCGCATCCTCGCCTTCGCCATTGATCAGCATCACCACGCCCACCTTGCGGTCGGGCAGCAGCGCCAGCGACGAGTACATGCCCGACAGCGTGCCGGTGTGCGCCACCTTCCACTGCCCATCCATGTCAGACACGCGCCAGCCATAGCCGTAGCCGTAGAAGTGCGCGTTGTCCCAGCGCCGCTGGCGCTCACCCAATGGCATCGGCATGTGCAGGGTCCACAGCGTGCGCCGCTGCTCTCTGCCCAGCCAATCCGGTACCAGCGCAGGATCCAGCAGCACCTGCATCCAACGCGTCATGTCACGCAGCGAACAGCGGATGCCGCCGGCTGCCATCGACGGCAGGTCAGGGCTGGTCTCACCGTCGGCGTTCACCACCTCATTGCGATCTCCGCGCCAGGCATGCGGCTGCGCCACGTTGCCCACGCGCTTCACCGACCACGCCCCCACCTGGCAGCGCGTCATGCCGAGTGGTTCAAACACCTGCTCGCGCATCAGTTGGTCGTACGGTTTGCCACCGGCCGCAGCAGCCACTTCACCGGCCACCACGTACATCAGGTTGTCGTAGGCATAGTAGCTGCGGAAGCTGCTGACCGGCTTCAGGTGCGCCAGTCCGGCAATGATGTCGGCGCGGGTGAACGCATTCGGTTCCGGCCACAGCATCAGATCACCGGCACCCAGGCCGAGCCCACTGTTGTGGATCAGCAGGTCGCGCACCTGCATCTGCCGGCCGACCCACGCGTCATGCATGCGGAAGCCGGGCAGATGCCGCTGCACTGGATCGTCCCAGCGCAACTTGCCCTGTTGCACCAGCCGTGCCAGCAGCGCGGCGGTCATCGCCTTGCTGTTGGAGGCAATCTTGAACAGCGTGTCCTCATCGATGCGGCCTCCATCACCACGCGTACCTTCCACATGGCGATGGACCACCTGACCGTTCTCGACCACCGCCATGGCCAACCCGGGCAGATGCTCGACGCGGACCACGGCGGCGACATCCGCATCGATGGATGCGGTATCGGCCGCCGAAGCGGAAGGAGCGGTCAGTGCCGCTGCGAGGATCAGCAGATGGTGCATGCGGGCAGCGCCTCCATTGCCCGCGCCGTCACGGTGGACGGCGCGGATCACGGCCTCAGAAGTTCCAGGTCACCACCAGCTGGGTGTAGCGCGGTGCCTGCCAACGCGTGCCGGTTGCGAAGGTGGCTTCGCGGTACTGTCCCGGCTGTGCTTCATAGCGCTGGTGCACGTTGATGGTCTTCTGGTTGTTGAACAGGTTGTACACCGACAGCCGCGCGCTGAGGTCGATGCCCTCCACTGGCAGGCGCCAGGTCACATTGGCACCCATGGTCCAGGTCCACGGCAGGCGACCGAACGCGCCGCGCGGGCTGTACTCGAACTGGCGCTTGTCGTACGGGCCCGAGCAGTTGGCCACGCACAGCCAGCCGGTGCCACCGCCGCTGCCTTCGCTGGAGGTACTACCACCGGCGATGGAATCGTTCGGCCACATCACGCCGTACGCAGTGATCGGGCCACCGGACTGCACCTGCAGCGTGGTGCCGAACGACCATTGCTTGTTCAGTGCGTAGGCGGCACGCAGCTTGAACTGATGGCGGAAGTCGTTGAACAGCACGCCGTAGCGCTCGTTGGTGGCCGGATGATCCCAGAACTGGACCATGCCGGTGTCGCCGTAGTTGGTATCGGAGTTGACCGGGCCCTCGAAGTTGCCCTCGCTCTTCGACCACAGGTAGGACGCGTTGAGCATCCACTTCTCGTCCCATGCACGGTCGATCTGGAACTCCAGCGCCTTGTAGGTGCGCTTGGGCTTGGAGTAACCGATCACCTCGCCACTGCCGCCCTTGCGGTAGCCGCTGTTGGCGGTATCGATGGTGATCCAGCCTTCATTGGCGCAGCCGATGCTCTTGTCGCCCCATATCGTCAGGCTCTCGCCCGGGTTGGCGATCGGCCACAGCGTGCTCGGGGTCGGGCCACAGGGGGTGTAGTTGATGCGGATGTCATCCAGCGCGCGGGTCATGCGCCGATAGGTAGCATTGACGCCCCACGACCAGGCCTGGTTGATCATGTTCTGGAAGCCGAGGATGTACTCATCCTGGTAGACCGCCTTCAGGTCGCGGTCCACGCTCTGGCGCAGATCGGCGCCACCGGTGTTCATGCGGGTGTCGGTCGGCCCGATCTGCTGGCCGACGATCGGTGCCATGTACGGCGAGCCGGTCGGCGAGGTCTTCTGCTCCCAGCCGTTGAGCACGTAGTAGCTGTACTCGTCGGTCAGGCCACCGGCGAAGTTCACGTTGATGTTGTTGGTCACCGGCAGGTAGTAGCGGCCTGCGTTGCCGAACAGCTTGGTGCTGCCATCACCGCGCATGTCCCACGAGAAGCCGACGCGCGGTGCGATCAGGTCGTCCATCTTGATGAACGCCTTGCCGGCGGCGGTGCGGTTCTCGAAACGGTCCCAGCGCACACCGAGGTTGAGCATCAGGTTCGGGGTGATGTTCCAGATGTCTTCCAGGTAGAACGCGTTGGCCTCGGTCTCGAACTTGCCGCCGGACTGGCGGTTGCGTGCGCGCAGCATCTCGGTGACGCCGGCCGGAACATAGGCGTTGGCGCCGTCCCACACTTCATCGCCGGGCCGCGCGACGTAGGCGGTATAGCTCAGCGCGGTCGGTCCCGGGTAGCGGGTGGACTGGTCGGTGGTCATCAGCTCGCGGTCCACGCCGAAGCGCAGCAGGTGGTCGCCCAGCTGCCACTCGAAGTCCAGGCGGGCCACGTCGCGGGTGTCATCGCGCTCGGCCACCGCCGTGCCGGTGGGATGGCAGCCGGCGCGCAGGCCCTGCAGCTTGCCCAGGCGCGGACCGTAGGTGCTGTCGGTGAACACCGGGCTGCAGGCCTGGTCCAGCGACGAGTTGGTGAACGCACGCTGCTTGTTCTGGCCGACCATGGCGCGGGCAGTGAAGTTCTGCCCGAAATGACCGGTGTAGGTCGCCGACCAGTTGCGGCCGCCGGTCTCGGTGATCGAGTCCCCCCCCCAGGCGCCAAGCCGGTCGTTGTTCCAGTTGTAGCCATACGAGGCATTGGTGACGTCACCCTCGTCGGAGAACGCCAGCAGTGCCAGGCTGTGGTTGTCGTTGATGTTCCAGTCCAGCTTTGTGCCCCAGAAGCCGTTGCCGGAATCATTCTTGAACCAGGTACTGCCATCGGACGATGTGTTGTGTCCCTTGTCACTGCGGTCCTCGTACATGGCGAACAGGAACAGCTTGTCCTTGATGATCGGGCCGGAACCCCAGACGTTGGTCTTCAGGAACGAATTGTTGTCGCGGCTTCCGTAGGAATGCGGCGTACCGTCACGGTGGAAATGATCGCCGCCACTGGAACGCCACGCGCTCGGTTCAGCGGTCACTTCCACGCCGCCTTCGAACACGTTGCTGCCCGAACGGGTCACCGCATTGATCACGCCGCCGGTGGAGCGGCCGAACTCGACCGAGTAGCCACCGGTCTTGACCTGGAACTCGTTGAAGAAGGCGAATGGCGCGGTACTGAAGCCGCGCCGGGTGTACATGTCGGTGACATTGAGGCCGTTGATGAAGACAGCGTTCTCGGCCACCGAGGAGCCGGCGAACGACAGGCCACCAAACGACGAATTGCCCCCCACCACGCCCGGTGCCATCAGCGCGACCGCGGACAGGTCCTGCGCTACCGGCAGCCGTGAGATCTCCTGGCGGTTGATGTTGAACGAGGTTTCGGTGGAGTAGACATCCACGCGGTTGATCACGCGGGTGCCGCGCACCTGCAGTGCATCGAGATTGGTGACACCGCCACCACTTGCCAGGTTGACCGTGGTGGTGCCACCGACGGCGACGCTGACCGCGACCTGATCGCCCAGCGCCTGGCCCTCACGGCTGAGCTGCAGCTGGTAGTCGCCTACCGGCAATTGACCCAGGCGGTAACTGCCATCGGCACCGACGGTGACGGTGCGGGTCAGGCCGGTACTGCTGCTGACCACGGTGACCTGGTCGCCGGCGGTGGCACGGCCGGCCACGGCGCCACTGACATTCTGTGCCAACGCGATGCTGGGCAGCATCGCGCCCAGGCACGCCCCGAGGGCGACGCACAACGCCGCCCGCTTGATGGTGTAAGCCTTCATCCCCTGCTCTCTCCTGCAAGAATTGAATGGTGGTGTGGGTGGTGTATCGCGCTAGCGTTGCCCGGCTGGCAGTACCCGCCACTGGAAGTCGTAGTTCCATTGGTCGAAGTACAGGTTGCCGCCTGCCCACTCGGCCTCGCCGCGCTGCGAGTCGACCGTTTCCGAGCGGTGGTGCTGTTTGGCCGGCACCAGGGCCTGGCCGAAATCGTCGTTGAAGGCGATGCGGTAGCCGTCGAGGCCACCGAGGTAGAAATCACGCAGCGCGGGCGTATCGCTGGCCAGCGCCCCGGTGGTCACGTCCATCGGCAGCCAGCCATACGGCGCCAGGTAGACCTGCCCCCAGTCATGCAGGTTGTTGTAGCCGCTGCCATCGTCGGAGAACACCATGCCCGACTGCCAGCGCGCGGGAATGCCGTTCATGCGCAGCAGCGCGATCAGCAACAGGGTCTGCTGCCCGCAGTCGGCATGGCCGGCGCGCAATGCGTAATCACTGATGTTGCTGATCGTGGAGTATTCGCGCGCGCCGGCCCACGGAATGCGATCAACGGCGGTGAACAGCTTTCGCACCACTTCATACGGGCGGGTTTCCCCCTGCAGCACCTGGTCGGAGAACAGCTTCAGTGCCGGAGTGAAGCGCACATGCGGCAATTGTTCGGCCAGGTAGGGTTTCAGTGCCGCATCGGCCGGCGTGGCCTGCACCTTGGCCGGATCGATCGCAGTGTGGTGGGCGAAGATCGATACTGCGTAGCGGATCTCGAAGCGCGTCGGCTGCCCAGCCACCGCCTTTGCTTCCAGATAAGCGGTGCGCTGCTGAGCGCTGGCCGGTGCCACGCGCGCCCTGCCGGGGGTGCCGCCCAGCCACTGCACGCGTTCCTGTTGGCCAGGAATTTCGCGCGGGTATGGAATCCAGGCACGAACCGTTTCCCCCGCCGGTACCGCATCGGCCTTGACCGTGAGCGACTGGATGAATTCGATGCGCTGCGGCAGCACCGAGGCCTGGCCGCTCTGTTCTGCCACCGCGATCACGCGCGCATGGTGTGCATTGAGCACTTCGTTCGGGCCGGGCGCCGGCAGCGGCGCATCCGCGCGGCGGCGTGCGCGCGCTTCGTCGCTGAGCAGGAACAGGTTCGACGGTGCGCGCTTGAAGTACCAGCGCGCGCCGTCGATATCGAGATGTTCGATCAGGCCGAGCTGGTCCCAGCGCGCGAATTCTTCGTCAGTCAGGTCGGGAATCCAGCGGCGTACGGCCGCCTTGGCAGCGGCTTGGTCCAGGGAGAAATCCAGGCGGATCCGCCGCATGCGCTCCTGCTGGAAGCCGATGTCCTGTTCGCTGACGCCAGGTTCCGCCGCATCCGCTGCCGACCACGTGTTCAGCGCACTTCCCGCTTCGAAGAACCGTCCCGCATCGATCATCTGCACCACCTGCGCGAACTGCGTGGCCGACGGCGGTGGCTGCGCTCCCGCCGACCACGCGCACAGCAGCAGCGCGGCACTCAGGCCGGCAGCAGCAGGCAGACGCAGTTTGCGAACGGCAGGATCCACAGCGACACTTCCCAAGCGCGGGTGGTAACGGCTGTGTAACACGGGCCGGGGGGGCGGTCAATAATTTATTCTTGATTTCGACACAGAAAGGAATAAATATTCCTACAGGCATTCGAGGAGGGTGTGCAGCGCATGATCCTGGCTTCCCGCGAACCGCGCCGGCACTGGCCGCGCCGGTTGACCCTGGCCCTGTGCCTGCTGGCCGCACCGGCCTTTGCACAGGCCACCCCGGCGCCCGATCCCGGCGCACCGCTGCCGTATGTGATCGGCCTGCACGAGGCCTACCTCACGCCGGGCTACTGGGCAGCACGGCTCGAAAACGCCGACACCCCGATCCTCGACCGCATGCAGATCGACGCGCAGAACGCACGCATGCGGGCGCAGGACAGACACATCCAGGACATCGCCGTGCTGCCCGCACAGCTTGATGCAGCGGCAGTGCGCGGCAGCATCACCGCACTGTCGAGCTGGCCCACCCGCACGCTGTACAACGACGAGGGCCAGGCCATCACCCCGGCACTGCGCAGCGCGATCGAAGCCAATCTCGGTCTTGATGCCATTCCCGCGCAGACGACACCGCAATACGGGCTGGTGGTGAAGCGCGCCGCACTGCGCACCTTCCCCACCCGCGAGCGCGTCTTCAGCACCGTCGGCGACACCGACATCGACCGCTTCCAGGAATCGGCTCTGTTCCCCGGCGACAAGGTCGCCGTGGTCCATCGCAGCGCCGATGGCCGCTGGCTGTTCGTGCACAGCGAACGCTACAGCGCGTGGGTCGAGGCCGACGCCATCGCCAGCGGCGACAAGGCCACGGTGCTCGGCTACGGCGCGAAGGGGCCGTACCGCATCGTCACCGGCGCCACCGCACAGACCGCCTACACACCGGAAGAACCACGCGTCTCGCGCCTGCAGCTGGACATGGGCGTGCGCCTGCCGGTGCTGGCTGACTGGCCGGCCGCCGAACCGGTGAACGGCCAGCAGGCGCACGCCGCGTGGGTGGTGCAGCTGCCGGTACGCGAAAGCGATGGCCGGTTGAAGTTGGTACCGGCGCTGCTGCCGCGTTCGCAGGACACCGCCGCCGACTACCTACCGCTGACTCCACGCCTGCTGCTGCAGCAGGCCTTCAAATTCCTCGGTGAACGCTACGGCTGGGGCCACGACTACGACACCCGCGACTGCAGCGGTTTCGTTTCCGAGATCTACCGCAGCTTCGGCGTGCTCCTACCGCGCAATACCAGCGCGCAGGCGGTCAGTCCGGCGCTGGACCGCGTGCCGTTCACCGGCAAGGACGGCAAGGCCGTGCGCGACAGCGCCGTCACCGATCTGCAGGTGGGCGATCTGGTCTACATCCCCGGCCACGTGATGATGGCCATCGGCCATGTCGACGGCCGCACCTGGGTCATCCACGATACGGCGGGCGGCAGCTGGTACGGTGCAGACGGCAAACGCGTGCAGGCCCATCTCAATGGTGTTTCGGTCACCCCGCTGGAGCCGATGATGGCCAGCGACAGCGTCCGCTACATCGATCGCATCACCAACATCCAACGCCTGCGTGCCAAGACTCCTGAATGAAGATCACTGCCATCGAACTGGGCATGCTGCGCGTGCCGCTGAAAACACCGTTCAAGACCGCCCTGCGCACGGTGGAAACCGTGGAAGACGTGGTGGTGCTGATCCGCACCGATACCGGCCACACCGGCTATGGCGAAGCACCGGCCACCGCGGTGATCACCGGTGATACCCACGGCTCGATCATCGAGGCGATCCGCCACTTCATCGCGCCGCGCCTGATCGGCCAGGACGTGGTCAACCTCAACCATCTGTGCACGCTGGTGCAGACCGCGATGGAGCGCAACAGCAGTGCCAAGGCGGCGGTGGAGATCGCGCTGTACGACCTGTGGGCACAGCTGCATGGCGCGCCGCTGTACCAGATGCTGGGCGGCGGCGACCCGGTGATCACCACCGACATCACCATCAGCGTGGACTACATCGACAAGATGGTGGCCGACTCGCTGTCAGCGATCGAGCGCGGCTTCGAGTCGCTGAAGATCAAGGTCGGCAAGGACATCGGTCTGGACATCGAACGGGTCAAGGCAATCCACGCCGCCGTGGAAGGCCGTGCCCTGCTTCGCCTGGACGCCAACCAGGGCTGGACCGCCAAGCAGGCGGTGCATGCGATGCGCACACTGGAAGAGGCCGGCGTGGTGCTGGAACTGCTGGAGCAGCCGGTGAAGGCGGCCGACATCAGTGGCCTGAAGTACGTGACCGACCGCGTCAACACACCGGTGATGGCCGACGAAAGCGTGTTCAGCCCGAGCCAGGTGATGGACCTGATCCAGCAGCGCGCGGCCGACATCATCAACATCAAGCTGATGAAGACCGGCGGCCTGTCCAACGCGATCCGCATCGCCGACATCGCCGGTATCTACGGCGTGCCCTGCATGATCGGCTGCATGATCGAATCGAGCATCAGCGTGGCCGCGGCGGTGCACCTGGCGGTGGCCAAGAGCGATGTGATCACCAAGGTCGACCTCGACGGCCCCTCGCTGGGCCAGTTCGACCCGGTCAGTGGCGGCGTGCACTTCAACGAATCGGAGATCAGCATCAGCGACGTGCCGGGGCTGGGCATCACCGAAGTGCGCGGGCTGGAGATGCTGGGTTGATTTGCGCCTTGCGGCTGGCTTGGTCTTCAACTGATCCTGGGTCGCGCGTTACTTTTCTTTGCGCGCAAAGAAAAGTAACCAAAAGAAACGCTCCGCCGGCCGCGAGCCGACGTGCTGCGCACGTCGGTGCCCTGTGCTCCTCGGTCCGGCGAGGGACGGCGCGGAACTCGCTGCGCTCAGACACCCGCGCCTCTTCGCCCTCGCCGGACCTGCGGTGCTCGGCTCGCTTGAAGGCGGACTCAACGTCAAAGGCAACAACTGCACCCCGTAGATCCACGCCATGCGTGAATGCTCCTGCTTCTGCTCTACCCCGTACCCCCCTCGCGGCTGGCACGCGCGCGATCTGTCCGAGGTCGGGCGGGTGGGGCTTGCGGGGGTGTCCGCCGCATGGATGCGGCGGCCAAGCCTACACGGACGTACTTGCGGCGTCCCCCGCAAACCCCGCCCGCCCGACCCACCACATAATCTGCTCTACGCTGCCAACCGCAACGCGCCTACACATACCCGGACTCCCCGCATGCCGCCCCTGCTGAAGATCCGTTCCGAGCGCGGGCAGATGTCGGCCATTGAACGCCGCATCGCCGATTTCATTCTCGACAACGCCCACCTGCTGCGCGACTACTCGTCCCAGCAGCTGGCCAGCGCGTTGGGCATCAGCCAGTCCAGCGTGGTGAAGTTCAGCCAGAAGCTCGGCTTCAAGGGCTACCCGGACCTGAAATACTCCATCGGTCAGGACGTGGCCCGCGCGGGTGCCGATCCGCAACAGGCGCCGAGTGAACCGGACAGCGGTGACGACTACCTGCGCCTCGGCGAGGCCCTGCGCCGCAGCAAGGCACTGGCCGAGGAGGAAACCCGCCAGGCCAATCCGCGCGAGGAGATCGAGCGCATCGTGCAGCTGCTCGATGGGGCACCGAAGCTGTTCGTGTACGGACTGGGTGATGACGGCCTGTACGCGCGTGAGTTCGCCATGCGGCTGTCGCTGCTCGGGCTGCTGGTGGTGCCGCATACCGACCCGATCCTGATGCTGGCCAACCTGTCAGCGGCACGCCCGGGTGACGTGCTGTTGACGTTCTCCGAGTTCGGCAACCTGCCCCAGCTGTCGCAGCTGTCGCGGCAGTTCCAGGATATGGGCGGCAAGGTGATTTCCATTACCCGCCACACCGCCAACCCGCTGCGCGCGCATGCTGATGCCGCGCTGGCGGTGTGCGCGCACGACCGCACGCCGCAGGTCGCGCAGCTGCTGTACCGTAGCGCCATGCACGCGCTGCTCGATTTCCTGTTCGTGCTGCTCTGCCACGCCAATCCGGACCGCCAGCAGCAACTGGCGGTGAACCTGGAGCGGATCGACCACCTGCTGGATTCCTGACCGGAGCGCACGTTGATGAATTCGCTGGCCCGTCTCGCCACCACTGCGCTGCTGCTTGCCGCTGCGATGTCCGCCTACGCTGCGCCGCTCGATGGTGCACGCCAGTTGATCGTGGTCACCAGCGACAACTGGAACAGCACCCAGGGGCAGCTGCAGGCCTTTGTACGCGACGGCAAGGGCTGGCGCGCGCACGGGCAGGCCTTCCCGGTCGCGCTCGGCCGTACCGGCAGCGCGTGGGGCCTGGGCCTGCATCCGGCACAGGGCGAAGGCCCGCAGAAGCAGGAAGGCGATGGCCGCAGCCCGGCCGGCGTGTTCGCGCTCGGCAGCGCCTTCGGCTATGCCATCACCCGCCCCCGAACTGCGATGGCCTACCAGCCCATGCTTGAAAGCAGCTACTGCATGGATGTGCCCGGTTCACCGTTCTACAACCGCATCGTCGATGCGAAGAAGGTCGGCAGCGCCGCGATCAAGGGCTCCACCGAGCCGATGCGGCTGGACCTGCACAACAAGGGCGACGTGCGTTACCAGGAAGGCTTCGTGATTGCCCACAACCCGGACAACCAGCCCGGCAAGGGCAGCTGCATCTTCGCCCATCTGTGGCGCGCGCCCGGTGAGGCCACGGCCGGCTGCACCGCCATGCCGCAGGCACGCATGCAGGCGCTGCTGGACTGGCTGCGGCCGCAGGATACGCCGCGCTTCGTGCTGCTGCCGCGCGCCGAGTACACGCGCCTGCAGGCACAGTGGCAGCTGCCCGCACTGAGCGGAGACGCCCGTTGAGCGCGCAGGACGAACCGCAGCTGCAGCGCGCGGTCAGCCGCTGGCAGATCGTCGGCCTGTCGATCAACGACGTGATCGGCAGCGGCATCTACCTGCTGCCGGCCGCCACCGTCGCCCTGCTCGGCCCCTTCAGCCTGTGGGGCGTGGTCGCCGCCGGCATCGTCGTCGCGCTGCTGGTGCTGTGCTACGCACAGGCCGCCAGCTACTTCGATGAGCCCGGCGGCAGCTACCTGTATGCCCGCGAGGCGTTCGGCCGTTTTGCCGGGTTCGAGATCGGCTGGATGATCTGGCTGACCCGCATCAGCTCGGCGGCCGCGCTCAGCAATGCGCTGGCCGATGCGGTGGCACGCTTCTGGCCCTGGGCCGGCGCCGGCATGGGCCGCATCGCGGTGATCGTGGTGTCGCTGGGCTTCCTCACCGGCGTCAACATCATCGGCGTGCGCTCGGCCGCGCGGACCGGCGTGGTGCTGGTGATCGGCAAGATGCTGCCGCTGCTGCTGTTCGTGGCCATCGGCGCGTTCTACATCGATCCGCAGCTGGTGTTCTCCGGCCAGCGCCCGGACCCGCACGACCTGCAGCGCATGGGTGAAGCCGCCTTGCTGCTGCTGTACGCCTACGCGGGCTTCGAGAACATCCCGGCTGCGGCCGGCGAGTACCGCAACCCACGCCGCGATATTCCGTTCGCACTGATCACCATGATCATCACCGTCACCGTCATCTATGGAGCGGTGCAGGTGGTGGCGCAGGGCACGCTGGCCGGGCTGTCCAGCTCGGCCACGCCGCTGGCCGACGCCGCCGCAGGCTTCGGTGGTGAGGCACTCGCGCTGATCCTCACCGTGGGCGCGACCATTTCCATCCTCGGCACCAACAGCAACACGATGATGATGGGCCCGCGCTTCCTGTTCGCGCTCGCGCGCGATGGCTACGGGCCGAAGATCCTGGCGCAGGTGCATCCGCGCTTCCATACACCGGCCGCATCGATCCTGTGCCAGGGCCTGATCGCGCTCGGGCTGGCGCTGTCGGGTTCGTTCGTGCAGCTGGCGCTGCTGTCGATGACCACGCGCCTGTTCGCCTACATCGGTACTGCCGCCGCAGTCCTGGTACTGGCCAAGCGCTACGCCGACCGCCCCGGTGCGCTGAAGCTGCCCGGTGGCCCGCTGATTCCGGTACTGGCGCTGTTGCTGTGCCTGGCCCTGTTCGCCAGTGCCAGCTGGCAGAACATCGCCGCCGCGCTGGTCGCCTTCGCCATCGGCGCAGTGATCTACAAACTGCCGCGCAAGGATGCCGACGCCGGGTGAACGGTGGCGCGCCCTGACCGGCAGATTGATCTGACGATCACGCTGCCGGCCCCGGCCGTTAACCGCCACGCAGGCACGATCAGGCTTCGTCAACAACGGAGCCCTTCCATGGCCGAATACCAGATCCCCGGCCGCGTGCCGGACGACAGCACGCCGCGCGACGCGGTCAGCAACTACTGGCGCGAGCGCTATACCTCTGAACCGTACTATGACGACCAGCTGTTCTTCGACGACTACGAACCGGCCTACCGCATCGGCCACTCGGCCCGCGCGCAGGACATGATCCGCGCCTACGAGGAAATGGAGGGCGAACTGGAATCACGCTGGGCCAGCGAACGTGGCAAGAGCCGGCTGGAGTGGGCGCAGGCGCGCAATGCCGTGCGCCGTGGCTGGGAGGAAGCGCAGCAGGTGGAACCGCGCCTGGCACGCGGCCCCTGACGGACCCGATATGCGGCAGCGCCGGGCATGGCCCGGCGCTACCGTTGCTGCATCACTCCTGTTCCGGCAGCGGCGGGACGCCCGCACTGCGCTTGCTTTCACCGCCACCGGCGGCGATCAGGTCACGGGTGTTCTTCTGCACCGCCACCGCGCCGAACAGCGACAGCGCATAGGCCATGCCGTAGAAGCCCTTCTCGCTCAGCACCAGGGTGGCGTTCCACAGGCCAACCAGCAGCAACAACAGCGCAGACAGCAAGGCGAACCAGCACAGCGCGTAATACAGGCCACTCACCGGAATGCCCTCGACACGGTCGCGCACGCTCTTCTGCAGCGACACCGCTGCGAACAGGCCAAACAGCAGCAGGGTGAGGTAATAGCCCTTCTCGTTCAGCGGCATCTCCGCATTGAACAGGCCTACCAGGTAGGCCACCGCGCCGAGCAGCAGGGCCACCCAGGAGGCGGCAATGAAGGCCGGCGAGGGTCGATGGATGATCGGTGCGTTCATTGCGGTTCCTTGCAGTCAGGCGGGCATGCTTTGCCCGGGCGAACCCACCCTAGACGATCCCGCCGCCGCCGCACAGGGGGGAAACAGGACCTTCGGGCCAGGACCGTCACCGCCCCGGTGGTATACAAGGGAGAGCCTGGCCATCCGCATCCCCTTCCGCTGGAGATACCCATGACCCGCACGCCCCTGCTGCTCGCCCTCGGCCTGTTGCCGATCCTCGCCACCACGGCCTGCAGTGCCGCCGGCCCCGATGCCAGTGGGCAGAAGGCTGCCGCCACCAGCGCCGCTGCAGACCAACGCCCATTCACCGCCACCGAGGTCAGCCGCTTCGACCAACCGTGGGCAATGACCTTCCTGCCCGATGGCAGCCTGCTGGTGACCGAGAAGCGCGGCAAGCTGCAGCATCTGGACCTGGCCAGTGGCCAGAAGCATGAAATCACCGGTGTGCCCAAGGTCGCCTACGGTGGCCAGGGTGGTTTCGGCGATGTGATCCTGCACCCGCAGTTCGCAAGCAACCACGTGATCTACCTCAGCTATGCAGAGGAAGGCACGCTGGACACCCGAGGCGCTGCCGTCGCGCGTGCCACGCTGGCGCTGGATGCCAAGGGTGGCGGTGAGCTGAAGGACCTGAAGGTGATCTGGCGACAGACGCCCAAGGTCAGCGGCGAGGGCCACTACGGCCACCGCCTCGTCTTCGGCCCGGACGGCAAGCTGTGGATCAGTTCCAGTGAACGGCAGAAGTTCGATCCGGCACAGGACATGGGCGGCAACCTCGGCAAGATCATCCGCCTCAACGATGATGGCAGCCTGCCCACCGACAACCCGTTCGCCTCGCAGGGTGGTGTTGCCGCGCAGGTGTGGTCGCTGGGCCACCGCAACATCCTCGGCATGGCCTTCGACGCCAACGGCAAGCTGTGGGCCCACGAGATGGGCCCGGCCGGTGGCGACGAACTGAACCTGATCGTGCGCGGCGCCAACTACGGCTACCCGATCGTCTCCAATGGTGACCATTACGACGGCCGCCCGATTCCCGACCACAGCACCCGCCCGGAATTCGCCGCCCCGAAGGTGACCTGGACGCCGGTGATCTCGCCGGCCGGCTTCGTCATCTACAGCGGTAACCTGTTCCCGCAGTGGAAGGGCAGCGGCTTCATCGGCGGCCTGTCATCCACCTCGCTGGTGCGTGTGGCCTTCGATGGCGACAGCGCGCGCGAAGCCGAACGCTTCAACATGGGCGAACGCATCCGTGAAGTGGAACAGGGCCCGGATGGCGCACTGTGGCTGCTGGAAGACGGCAACAAGGCGCGCCTGCTGAAGCTCACCCCGAAGACCTGATGTCCTGGTAGTGCCGGCCGCTGGCCGGCACCCTGGGTTCTTCCGGCATCCTGCGGTTGCCGGCCAGCGGCCGGCACTACCCATACGAAACGGCCCCGTATGCGGGGCCGTTCGCATTCACTGGATGGTGATGACCTTCACCTCGGTCTTCGTGCAAGCCTGGTCCAGGCACTCCCCGTTCAGCCACACCTGGCCATCGCCGATCATCACGCCCTGCTGGTTGACGAACACCTTGCCGAAGTCCTGTTCGGACACCGCCTTGACCACCGCCGGCGTGATGATCTTCTCGTAGCTGCGCTGGAACTCACCGGGGCCGGTGATCTTCTTTCCGTTAGCGATATTCAGCGGGAAGCGCACCTCTTCCACCACCGCAGCGCGATCACCACCGACCACCGCAGTCCTGAAGGCGTTGAACACCTTTTCGTACTGCGCGGCATCGCCGAGCAGGCTTTCAATGCGCGCACGCGCGTCTTCCGCGGGCGCATCCGTCGGTGCGGCGCCGGCCGGCTCGGCAGCAGCCTTCGCCGGTTCAGCCGCAGGCGTCGCCGCAGCACTGGCCTCCATCGGCGGCGGTGCCTGCTGCGAACAGGCCGCCAGCAACAGGGCGGGAATCAACACAGCGATCGTGCGCATGCGCGGGCATCCATCGGTTCAAGAACACCGATGGTAGCGCCGCCCCAGTGAGGACAACAAAAAAGGGGACGGAGGGGATTAAGTCGTTTATGGCACAAACGACTTAATCCCCTCCGTCCCCTTTTTCTCGATCAGGCCTTCAGCAGCTCGAACTGCACCGCCTCACCGGCGGCCGAAGACGCGCACACCCACACATCGAACTGGCCCGGCTCAGCACGCAGCACGCCGTCGCGGCCGGTGAACGCCAACTGCTCGCGGGTCAGGGTGAACACCACTTCGGTCGACTCGCCCGGCTGCAGCGCCACCTTGCGGAAGTCCTTCAGTTCGCGCACCGGACGCACGCGGCTGGCCACGCGGTCGTGGATGTACAGCTGCACCACTTCCTCGCCGGCCACGTCGCCGCTGTTGGTCAGCGTGGTGGTGATGGTCAGGCTGTCGTCCCAGCCAAGCTGCGCCGCACTCAGCTGCGGCACGCCGTAGGCGAAGGTGGTGTAGCCGATGCCATGCCCGAACGGGTACAGCGGCTCGTTCGGAATCTCGCGCCAGCGGGCCTTGAACTCCGACATGGTCGGCAGTTCCGGGCGGCCGGTGCGCGGGTGATTGTAGAAGTACGGCTGCTGGCCGGACACCTGCGGGAAGCTGACCGGCAGGCGGCCCGACGGGCTGTAATCGCCGAACAGCACATCAGCCACGGCATGGCCGGTCTGCGTGCCCAGGTACCAGGTCACCGCCACCGCCTGCGCATTACGCACGGCGCCCTGCAGGGCCAGCGCGCGACCATTGCGCAGCAGCACCACCAGCGGCTTGCCGGTCATCGCCACCGCTTCGGCCAGCGCCTGCTGTGCCGGCGGCAGGGTGATCTCGACGCGCGACTGCGCTTCGCCGCTGTAACGCTGCGGCTCGCCCAGCGCCAGCACCACCACGTCGGCGCGCAGCGCAGCGGCCACGGCCGCTTCGGTGCCACCGGGAATGGCCACTTCCAGTTCGCAGCCCGGCACGATTTCCAGCAGCGCTTCATCGCCGATGGCGGCGCGCACGCCGGTTTCCAGGTCCACGTAGCGCTGCTTGTCGCCAAACAGCGTCCAGCAGCCTTCGATGTTCTCGCGGTCCTGCACGAACGGGCCGATCAGTGCGATCTTCTGCCCGGTCTTCTGCAGCGGCAGCACGTTGTCACGGTTGTTCAGCAGCACGATCGAACGGCGCGCGGCATCGCGCGACAGCGCGTCATGTGCGGCAATGTGCGAGGTATCGGCTTCGCGCGCCGGGTCCAGCGAACGGTACGGGTCGTCGAACAGGCCGATGGTTTCCTTCAGCCACAGGATGCGGCGCACGCCTTCATCCAGCACCGCCATCGGCACCTCGCCGCTCTCGACCAGGCCCGGCAGGTGCTCGGCGTAGAAGCCGCTCTGCATGCTCAGGTCGAGGCCGGCGGTGAACGCCTTGGCGGTGGCATCGCGGTCGTCGGCGGCATAACCGTGCGCGACCAGTTCCATGTCGGCGGTGTAATCGGAGATCACCACGCCCGGGAACTTCCACTCACCGCGCAGGATGTCGGTCAGCAGTTCGGCGTTGGCGCTGGCCGGCACGCCGTTGATGTCGTTGAACGAGGACATCACGGTGATCGCGCCGGCGTCGAACGCAGCCTTGAACGGCGGCAGGTGCACGTCGCGCAGGGTCTGCGGCGAGATGTCCACCATGTTGTATTCCATGCCGGCCATCACCGCGCCATAGGCGGCGAAGTGCTTCGGCGTGGCCAGCAGCGAATCGTCGGCGCGCAGGTCGCTGCCCTGGAAGCCGCGCACGCGGGCGGCGGCGAATGCACAGCCCAGCACCACGTCCTCACCGGCACCCTCGGCACCACGGCCCCAACGCTGGTCGCGGGCGATGTCCACCGCCGGCGCATAGGTCCAGTGCAGGCCGGCAGCGGTGGCTTCGATGGCGGTGGCGCGTGCGGTGCGCTCGGCCAGCTCCGGTTCGAAGCTGGCGGCCTCGCCCAGCGGAATCGGGAACACGGTACGCATGCCGTGGATGACGTCGGCGGCCAGGATCACCGGAATGCCCAGGCGGCTCTCTTCGGTGGCGACCTGCTGGATGCGGCGGCCCAGCTCGGCGCCCACACCATTGAACAGCGAGCCGACCTTGCCCTCGCGCACCTGCTGCAGCACCTGGTCGGCATTGCGCACGTTGGCTTCCGGGTTCACGTCCGGGGCGAACGGGCGGACCATGTCCGCGAAGACACCCAGCTGGCCGACCTTTTCCTCGACGGTCATCTGGGCAATGAGGGATTCGATGCGATCGGAGGCCACCGGCAGTCCTTGATGAAAACGTTTACAAGCCCGGCATTCTAGCGATCCCGGGCGATTTGGCGAGAGGTTTCTTCATTCAGTTTCAGCCACCAGCGGGGTCCGTATGGCCCCGCCGGAGGCATCGCAGCTTACTCCGAGCCGGCCAACTGGCGCTGCCCGGCCATCAACATGGCGTCGCTGGAGGCCTGGAACACGCGCAGGCCGAAGGCCGGCAGGATCGCCAGCAGGTGGTCGAAGATGTCCGACTGCACCGCCTCGTATTCACCCCAGGCGGTGCTGCGGGTGAAGCAGTACAGCTCCAGCGGCAGGCCCTCGGTGGTCGGCTGCAGCTGCCGCACCAGCAGGGTCATGTCGGTATGGATGCCCGGGTGACTGCGCAGGTAGCGCTCCACGTACGCACGGAAGGTGCCCAGGTTGGTCACCCGGCGGCTGTTGACCTCGGCCACGCCCTGCTCGCGCAGGCGCCCGTTCCACTGGCCCAGCTCCTGCTCCTTGGCCTGCAGGTAGTCGCGCAGCAGCGCGAATTCGCCGAGGAAGGCCAGATCACCCTCGTCCAGGAAACCGACGCTGTGCTGGTCCAGGTACAGCGCGCGCTTGATGCGGCGGCCACCGGCCTCCTGCATGCCGCGCCAGTTCTTGAACGACTCGGTCACCAGCTTCTTGGTCGGGATGGTGGTGATGGTCTTGTCGAAGTTCTGCACGGTGACGGTGTGCAGCGCGATATCGATGACGTCACCGTCGGCGTTCTGGCTGGGCATTTCGATCCAGTCGCCGATGCGCACACGGCCATCGCCACTGATCTGCACACTGGCCACCAGCGACAGGATGGTGTCCTGGAAAATCAGCATCAGCACTGCGGTGGCCGCGCCCAGGCCGGTCACCAGCGGGCCCAGCTTCACCCCCAGCAGGGTCGCAATGATGGACAAGCCGGCGGCCACGAACACCACGATCTTGACCACCTGCAGGTAGCCCTTGATCGGCTTGTTGCGCGCATCGGGCTTGCGCTCGTACAGGCTGTTGGCCGCGTCCAGCGCATGCGAGAACGCCATCGACACCGTCAGTACGGCCCACACAATGCACAGCTTGATGATGACGTTGACCAGGCCAGGCGGCAGGTCGGGAATGAGGGTGATGCCCGAGGCGATCACCTGGCTGGGCACCACGTTGGACAGGCGCGAGATGACCCGCATCAGATGGCTGCCGCGCCCGGACTCGGCACCGGGCAGGCGCTGCAGCAGGCGCCGCAGGCCACGCACCAGGATGCGCTTGGTCACCCAGTTGGCCAGGCCGGCTGCGACCAGCAGCGCCGTGATCATCAACGCCAGGTAGGCGCCAGGATAGGGTTCCAGTGTGTTCTGCAGCCGTTCCAGCCACTGTACCGCCACCACCGCGTCCACCATCAGTTGTCTCCTTCGTCATTGCCGTTGAGGTTGCCGGCCAGCGGCCGGCACGTCCGGGTCAGTCCCGCGTGCGTTCGATGATCACGCCCACCGCGCGCGCGCCGCGCACCGCGCCCGGCTTGCTCAGCTTCAGGCGCAGCCACTTCACGTCGAATTCGCTCAGCACGATCTGCGCGCAGCGCTCGGCCAGGGTTTCGACCAGGCCGAATTCCGACTCGCGCACGAACTGCTCCAGGCGCTTGCTCACCGCCTTGTAGTTCAGGGTGTGAGCAATGTCGTCGGAGGCCGCAGGACGACGGTTGTCGAAGCCCATTTCCAGGTCGAACACCAGGTCCTGGCGGATCCGTCGTTCCCAATCGTAGATACCGATCAGGGCGTCGATCGTCAGCCCCTCGATGAAAACCTTGTCCATTGCGCTTACCAGCCCGAGTACAGGGGGCCATGGTAACGGCACGGCGGTGAGCCTGCCCGGAACGGGCGGTGGGTGGCCGGCAGGAACGCGGCTCCAGAAAAGACAAAGGGCCCTGCTAGCGGGGCCCTTTGGCACCTCTCAACGTCCCCAGGGGAAGCTGGAAACCAGCCGCGAGTCCCTGAGCACACGCTACCGAAGGTATCCCATCGGTGCTACTTGGTTCGAGAGGCAATTGCGGCAACTCCCGACGATGGAAAAAACAAAGGGCCCCGCTAGCAGGGCCCTTTGGTACTACCGTTTGTCCCCGGGGGGAGCTGTTGAACAGCCGCGGGTCCCGGTGGCGCAGGCACGCAGATTAGGTAAAGACGAGATCACCGGTCAAGGCCAATTCCGACAGGGCAGGTCAGGTAGTCGTCCGAGGTCAAACGCAGAGAATCAGCCGCGCAGACAACGACGTTCCCTGATGGTGGCCGCCGCCCACTCTCGCGAACATCGATCCCTCCTTCACCACCGCACATGACGATGGCTCCACACGATGTACTGCGGCGCGCGTTGTCAGCGGAGCGTCTGTCTACTTACGAGAGAATCGCATCGACCTGCAGCCCCAACGTCACAGCCGAATCCCTGTACCTCTGGAACATGCGGATGTGCGGTGCGCTGATGATGCCGGTCCATCTGTGCGAAGTGGTCACCCGCAACGCCGCTGCTACCGTACTCGCCCGGCAGCATGGCCCGCGTTGGCCTTGGAATGATGCCTTCCGACGCAGGCTACCAACCTCATCCAGTACTTCTCCACGCACGGCACTGGAACAACTTGCCAGCCGCGTAACCGATACGCCTGGGATCGTCGCCAACCTGCCAATGGTGTTCTGGCAGCAGCTCTTTACATGTCGCTTCGACTCCACGCTGTGGATACCCGCACTCAGCAGGGTTCTGCAGCATGCTCCCTCTGCCCATCCCAGTGCCATCAGGAAAGCCATCCACGCGGATATCGGGCGCATCCGCCACCTGCGCAACCGCATCGCGCACCACGAGCCCATCCTCGAGCGCGACATCGGTGCCGACCTCGCCGCCATCGGGCGGCTGATCCACGCCCGCTGCCCACATACGCTGGGGTGGTTGCAGCGCCATGAGCGGGCGACGACGGTGTTGGCGGCGTCGCCGTTGGCAGTGCGCCGGTAATACGTTCGCCGGGCATGGCCCGGCGCTACGGAGGCCTGTAGAGTCGAGCTTGCTCGACTGCTCTGTGTTGGTCATTGCGCCCAGTCGAGCAAGCTCGACTCTACAAACGCCGATCGAGCGGTTCGCGCGGCCGGGGGCTCAGACCGCCGGCAGGGTCGCCATGTCCCAGCGCGGGGTAACCTCGACCTTTGGCGGGCTGTGCTGGCCGGCCTGCAGGCGCAGCGCGCCGGCGAAGGCGATCATCGCGCCGTTGTCGGTGCACAACGCCGGCCGCGGGAAGCAGGCACGGCCGCCAAGGCGCTCGGCCATCTGCTGCAGGCGGGCGCGCAGGCGCTTGTTGGCGCCGACGCCGCCAGCCACCACGATCACGTTGGTCCCGGCCGCTTCCAGCGCGCGCTCGCATTTGATCGACAGAGTCTCGACCACGGCATCTTCAAAGCCACGGGCGATGTCGGCACGGGTCTGTTCGCTCTGATCGCTGTCGCGCCAGGCCATCAGGACCTGGGTCTTCAGGCCGGAGAAGCTGAAATCCAACCCCGGGCGGTCGGTCATCGGCCGCGCGAAGCGGTAGGCGCCCGGCGTACCCTGCTCGGCCAGCCTGGCCAGCTGCGGACCGCCCGGATAGGGCAGGCCCATCATCTTGGCGGTCTTGTCGAAGGCCTCGCCGGCCGCATCGTCCAGGGTCTCGCCCAGAAGGCGGTACTGGCCGATCGCATCCACCGCCACCAGCTGGGTATGGCCACCGGACACCAGCAGCGCCACGAACGGCGCCTGCGGCGGGTCGTCTTCCATCAGCGGGGCCAGCAGGTGGCCTTCCATATGGTGTACGCCCACCGCCGGTACCTCCAGCGCCCAGGCCAGCGAGCGGGCCACGCCGGCGCCGACCAGCAGTGCGCCGACCAGGCCGGGACCGGCCGTATAGGCCACGCCGTCGATATCACCTACACCCAGGCCGGCTTCGGCCAGGGTCTGGCGCACCAGCGGCAGCAACTTGCGGACGTGGTCGCGGCTGGCCAGCTCGGGCACCACACCACCGTATTCGGCGTGCAGGGCGATCTGGCTGTAGACCGCATGGGCGCGCAGGGCCGCGCTGCCGGCCAGGTCGGTGTCATACACCGCCACGCCGGTCTCATCACAGGAAGATTCGATGCCAAGGACTCGCATGCCTGCTATTATGACGCCCCTGCCGCCCCCTCGGGGGACGCGCAGGTCTCACTGCTTTCGAACCTCTGGCCCGTATTCAGGGTTGGCCGCTTGCAGTTTGTCTATTCGCCGCTATAATGTGCGGCTCGCCGGGCGTGACCCGGTTCTACTGTGTCCCGGAGATTCCATGCCCAGCGTCAAAGTCCGCGAGAACGAGCCCTTCGAGTTTGCTCTTCGCCGCTTCAAGCGCACTTGCGAAAAGGCCGGTGTGCTGGCCGAAACCCGCAAGCGCGAGTTCTACGAAAAGCCGACCCAGGAGCGCAAGCGCAAGGCCGCCGCTGCTGTGAAGCGTCAGCTGCGCCGCTCGTCGCGCGACGTCACCAAGCGTCAGCGCCTGTACTGATCGGACGCATCTTCATTGCGATGGGCTTGCCTGTCGCGATGGAGCCGAAGCCGGCACGCGCGAGCGTCGCCGGCTTTTTGCGTTTCCGGGTTCGGGCATCCGCCCCGCCCCCCCCACCACCACGAGGTTCCTCATGAGCATGAAGCTGCAGCTCACCGAAGACATGAAGGCCGCCATGAAGGCGGGCGAGAAGCACAAGCTGGGCGTGATCCGCCTGATCAACGCCGCCATCAAGCAGCGTGAAGTGGACGAGCGCATCGAACTGGATGACACCGCCGTGATCGCCGTGCTCGACAAGATGGTCAAGCAGCGCAAGGACTCGGTCAGCCAGTTCGAAGCCGCCAAGCGCGAAGACCTCGCCGAGATCGAGCGCGCCGAGATCGTGGTCATCGAAGCCTACCTGCCGGCCAAGATGGGCGAAGCCGAGATCGTCGCCGCGATCCAGGCCGCCATCGCCGAGACCGGTGCCTCCAGCCCGGCCGACATCGGCAAGCTGATGGGCGCACTGAAGCCCAAGCTCGCTGGCCAGGCCGACATGGGTCTGGTCTCCAAGCTGGTCAAGCAGCAGCTGGCGTAAGCCATTGCCGGGGTCGGATCCCTTTCGCATCGCGGAAGGGCTCTGACCCCATTGATGCACCCGCTTCACCACACCTTCGACCCCCGGCTGCTACAACATCCCCATGGTCGAGCAATCGCACTCCCCCGCCGACACGCGTCCCCACGGCATCCCCGCACGGCTTCGCCACTACGCTGACCGCCTGCAGGACAGTTTCCCGATGGCAGTGGCCAAGCGCTTCGTCGAAATCGACGTGCTGACCCAGGCCGCCTCGGTCTCTTTCTATGCCCTGCTGTCGATGGCACCGCTGCTGGTGCTGCTGCTGTGGCTGACCGCCTCGCTGTACCCGCCTGCGCAACAGACGCTGATCAGCCAGATCGGTTCGGTGGCCGGCAGCAGCGTGGCCAGCGTCGCCGACACCGTGCTGCACAACGCCAACAGCCAGCCCAGCGTCGGTTCATTGGCCGGGCTGTGGAGCACGCTGCTGCTGTTCGTCGGCGCCACTGCGGTGTTCGCCCAGCTGCAGAACGCGCTGAACCGCATCTTCCATACCAGTGGCCAGCGCCTGGAAGGGGTCAAGGCCTGGCTGCGCAAGCGCGTGTTCTCGTTCGGCGTGGTGCTGGCGCTGGGCTTCCTGCTGATCCTGTCGATGACCGCCACCACCGCACTGCAGGTGGTGTTCGCGCAGCTGCCCTCGGTACTGCCGGCGATCGGCTACCTGACCTCGCTGCTGCTGTACACGCTGGCCTTCGCCTTCCTCTACCACTACCTGCCGGACCGCCGCGTGGCCTGGCGGCAGGCCTTCATCGGCGGTGCCATCACCTCGGTGCTGTTCACCCTCGGCCGCTATGGCATCGGCGTCTACATCGCCACCGTGGCCCCGGGCAGTGCCTACGGTTCGATGGGCGCGCTGGTGATCTCGCTGGTCTGGATCTACTACGCCACCGCGGTGTTCTTCGTGGGTGCGTTGATGACTGCGGTGATTGACGAACGCCAGCATGCACGGGCGCAACTGGCCAGGGCCGGGGTCGAGGCCGAACAGGCCAGTCCCGACGTCGCCAGCGAGTAAACTAGGGGAATCCGCCGCCCCTGCTGCGCGCCCTGGCGGCCGCGCCCCGTTCTGTTGCCCATGGCCCGTATCCCCGACGCTTTCATCGACGACCTGCTCGCCCGCTCCGACATCGTCGAGGTGGTGGGCAGTCGCGTGCCGCTGAAACGCCAGGGCAAGGAATACGCAGCGCGCTGCCCGTTCCACGACGAGCGCTCGGCGTCGTTCACGGTCTCGCCCACCAAGCAGTTCTATCACTGCTTCGGCTGTGGCGCGCACGGCACCGCGATCAGCTTCCTGATGAACTACGACCGCCTCGAATTCCTCGACGCGGTGGATGAACTGGCCAAGCGCGCAGGCATGGAAGTGCCGCGCAGCGAGAACCCGCGCAGCCCGCAGCAACAGGACGACAGCCGCGAGCTGTATTCGGCACTTGAGGCCGCCACGAAGTTCTTCCAGAACAACCTGGAAGGCAGCGACAAGGCACGCAGCTACCTGGATGGCCGCGGTGTGGATGAAGAGAACCGCGCGCGCTTCCAGATCGGCTACGCGCCGGATGGTTACAGCGGCCTGCGCGATGCGCTGGGCAAGGACGAGCGGCGGATGAAGCTGCTCGACCGCGCCGGCCTGTTCTCCAAGAACGACCGCGGCCACGTCTACGACAAGTTCCGCGACCGGGTGATGTTCCCGATCTTCGACCGCCGTGGCCGGGTGATCGCCTTCGGTGGCCGCGTGTTCGAGAAGGACGACGGCCCCAAGTACCTCAACTCACCCGAGACCGCGCTGTTCCACAAGGGCCGCGAGCTGTACGGCCTGTGGCAGGTGCGCCAGGCCAACCAGAAGATCGAGCGGCTGATCGTGGTCGAGGGCTACATGGACGTGGTCTCGCTGTTCCAGTTCGGGGTCACCCAGGCGGTGGCGACGCTGGGTACCGCAACCACGCCGGACCATGCCGAGCTGCTATTCCGCAACGCACCGGATGTGTTCTTCTGCTTCGATGGCGACGCCGCCGGCCGCCGCGCCGGCTGGAAGGCGCTGGAGTCGGTGCTGCCGCGCATGAAGGATGGCCGCCAGGCCTTCTTCCTGTTCCTGCCCGATGGTGAGGATCCGGACAGCATCGTGCGCAAGGAAGGCGCCGACGCGTTCGACGAACGCCTGAAGCAGGCCACGCCGCTGTCGCAGTTCTTCTTCGACGAGCTCAGCCGCGAGGTCAACCTGGGTACGCTCGATGGCAAGGCGCGCCTGGCCGAGCGTGCCAAGCCGATGCTGGCGCAGATTCCCGATGGTGCGTTCGGCGACCTGATGAAACAGCAGCTGGCGCAGCTGACCGGGCTCGGCGGCAACGCCCAGGCCGCACGCGCGCCGATGCCGCAGCGCCAGCCCTCGCGAACGATCCAGCCGGTGGCCAAGCGCAGCCTGGTGCGCGGCGCGATCGCCGTGCTGCTTCAGCAGCCCTCGCTGGCGCTGACGCTGGGCGGCAAGCACCACTTCCAGGGCCTGCGCCTGCCCGGCGTGGAGCTGCTGCTGGAGCTGCTGGACCTGGTCGAGCAGCGACCGGACATCAGCACTGGCGCCCTGCTGGAGCACTTCGACGGGCGTGAGGAGCAGGCATCACTGCACACACTGGCTGCGCAGACGATGCCCGGCGACGACGCGATGTGGACCCAGGAACTGCACGATGCCGTGGCCCAGCTGGAGAAACAGCTGCTGGTGCAACGTCTGGAGGAGTTGTTGGCAAAGCAGCGTCAACAGGGTCTGGACGATACTGACAAATACGAACTGCGCGAGCTGCTGAAGGCGCGCGCCGGACTGCGCCTGTAGCGGGCAGCACGTTTTCACGGAGAGGACCATGCTGCTGCGCCTGACCTGCCTGCTGTTGTTGTCGCTCTGCCTGCCGCTGACGGCCCTGGCCGAAGACGCGCCCCTGAACGAAGTCCGCCCCGGCCTGTATGCCGGCGGCCAGCCCAGTGCCGCGCAGCTGCAGGGCTTGGCCGCGCAGGGCGTGCGCACCGTGATCGACCTGCGCCAGCCCGGCGAAGACCGCGGCTTCGACGAAACGCGCGTGGCCGAATCACTGGGCCTGCGCTACGTACGCATTCCGGTGGCCGGCGCCGACGACCTGGATGCGGCCAACATCCGTGCCGTGCACCAGGCCCTGCAGCAGAGCCAGGGACCGGTGCTGCTGCACTGCGCCTCCGGCAACCGCGCCGGTGCCGTGCTCGGCCTGGTCAATGCACGCTATGAACACGCCAGCCCGGAACAGGCCCTGCAGCTCGGCCAGCGCGCCGGCCTGAAGTCGCTGGAAGCCGCCACCCGCCAGCGCCTGGCCACGCCGGTCACCTCGCCCTGAACCCTCCGCACCAAGGACCCTGCCCACCATGACCCGCTGGTGGTCGCGCCTGCGACCGGACAACTTCACCCTCGCCCTGCTGTGCACCGTCGGCCTGGCCTCGCTGCTGCCGATGAAGGGCGCCGCCGCCATCGTCCTCGACGATGTCACCACCGTCGCCATCGCTGCGCTGTTCTTCCTGCATGGCGCACGCCTGCCGCGCGAGTCGATCATCGGCGGTATGCTGCACTGGCGGCTGCACCTGACCATCCTGGCCTGCACCTTCATCCTGTTCCCGCTGCTGGGGCTGCTGTTCAAGCCGCTGTCGGGCTGGCTGCTGACCCCAGAGCTGTACCTGGGCGTGCTGTTCCTGTGCACCCTGCCCTCCACCGTGCAGTCGTCCATCGCGTTCACCTCGATGGCACGCGGCAACGTGCCTGCCGCGGTGTGCAGCGCCTCGCTGTCGAGCATCCTCGGTGTGTTCCTGACCCCGCTGCTGCTGACCGCGCTGGCCGGCACCTCCGGCGGCGTGCATGACCCGCTGCATGCGATCGGCGGCATCATGCTGCAGCTGCTGGTGCCGTTCGTGGCCGGCCACCTGCTGCGGCCGTGGATCGCCGGCTGGGTGGAGAAGCAGCGCGCGCTGCTGCGCTACACCGACCAGGCCACCATCCTGCTGGTGGTGTACTCCGCGTTCGGCGAAGCGGTGACCGAAGGGCTGTGGAGCAAGACACCGCTGCTGTCGCTGTTCGCGGTAGCAGTGGTCGCCGCCGTGCTGCTCGGCATCGCCATGCCGCTGATCACCTTCCTCGCCCGCCGCCTGCACTTCAACCGCGAGGACGAGATCGCCATTGTGTTCTGCGGCTCGAAGAAGAGCCTGGCCACGGGTGTGCCGATCGCCAAGGTGTTGTTTGCGGGTGGCAGCCTCGGCGCCATCGTGTTGCCGGTGATGATCTACCACCAGATCCAGCTGATCGTCTGCGGCGTGATCGCGCAGCGGTATGCGCGGCGCAAGCCCTGACCCGACGCGCGGGTTGCTGCGGGAGAAACATCCACGCGCGGCGTGGATCTACTGTAGAGCCGAGCCCATGCTCGGCTGATGCCCGTGATCCGGAGTAGATCCACGCCATGCGTGGATGATCACCAGTTCGAATCGCTGTCCAGCAGCCGCGCCACACTGAAGCGCGGCAGCCACACCCACAGGTCGTAACTGCGGCCGGCGTCGGTATCCAGCCTGGGCGATGCACCTTCATGGCTGCCCAGCTGACGTGCTCCGCAGCGCTGAACGGCGGTACATCCCCAGCCTTCCCCACCACGCGCCTCGATACGCACGTTGTAAAGATCCAGATCCTTCAGCAGCGCGGTCATCGGCGGGTACGCAATCGCCTTCGGCTGCGTGCGCATGCCATGCACGTTGCCGGTCAGCACCAGCAGCCGCCCGTTCTTCGGCAGCACCTGCGCTCGCGCCCGTACTTCTTCGGCCATCGCCCGGTCACGCGCGCCGGTGCCGGCCATTTCGGCGGGAAGCACGCGGTCGAAGCCGAACACCTGCACGTCGCGCCCTTGGGTGCGCAGCACGCGTACCGCTTCGATCAGGTCGAGCATGTCTTCGCTGCGACGGCCATCGTGCATCCGGCTGCGGACGTTCCAGTACGTCGTGCCACGCAATGCAGCGCGCGCTTGGGCCGTGCCGGCAGACGCCATATAGGTCGCCAGCGCGGCGTTCTCGTCAGTCGGCAGCTCCAAAGCCAACCGCACCGGTGCGCCGTCGGCCGCGTAGGCCTCCACCAGCTCCCGAATCAGCAGCGGAGTCTCGCGGGTACCGTGGAATTCGCCCAGTACCAGCAGGCGATGGTCACCGGCGTGCTGGCGGATCTGCGCGGCGGTGTCATCGGCATGCGCATTAAGGGCCATGCCGAGCGCCAGCAGCAACGCAGTGGTCCAGCGGAAGATCGAATGCATCCCTGCTCCCTCCTTTCCTTGGGGTCAGGAACAGCAATGGCGACGCCACTGGAAGAGATCAAGTGTAGAGCCGAGCCCACGCTCGGCTGTTCTTCCCCCCCCTCAGCCGAGCATGGGCTCGGCTCTACAGTGGATTGGCGCCATGGATCAGACGGGGTCAGAGCCCCTTCGGGGATCCGACCCCGAGGTCACAACCAGGGCAGGATCCAGTGGTCGACCAGCAGGAACGCAAACAGCGCCATCAGGTAGACGATGGAGTAATAGAACATCTTCATCGAGAACAGTTCGTCCGGCGGGTCCAGCATGCGCCAGGCGTACCAGAGGAACACGGCGTTGAGCACGATCGCGCCGCCCAGGTAGAACGCACCGCTCATGCCCACCAGGTAAGGCAGCAGGCAGACCAGCGCCAGCACCACCGAATACACCATGATCTGCTTGCGGGTGTGCACCACGCCGTGGGTCACCGGCAGCATCGGAATTTCCGCCTTGGCGTAATCCTCGCGGCGGAAGATCGCCAGCGCCCAGAAGTGCGGCGGCGTCCAGATGAAGATGATCAGCACCAGCAGCGACGAGTACGCCCAGTCCGACGAGCCCTGCATGCCGGTCACCGCGGCCCAGCCCAGCATCGGCGGCATCGCGCCGGCCAGGCCACCGATGACGATGTTCTGCGAGGTCGCACGCTTCAGGTACACGGTGTAGATGACCGCGTAACCGATCAGCGAGGCGAAGGTCAGCACTGCGGTGATCAGGTTCACCCACAGCACCAGGATCACCATCGACAGCACGATCAGCACGCTGGCGAACACCAGCACCTGCCACGGCTTGACCTTGCCCACCACCAGCGGCCGCCACGAGGTACGTGCCATCTGCGCATCGATGTGCGCATCCAGCAGCTGGTTGATCGCGGCCGCGGCCGACGCCGCCAGCCAGATGCCGAGGAAGCCGAGCACGCCGGCGCGCACCTGCTCCCAGCTGGGCACGCCGGGGATGGCCAGGACCATGCCGACCAGGGCAGTGAAAACAATGAGGGCGACGACCTTGGGCTTGGTCAGGTCCCAGTACTGGCGGTAATTGGAAAACATGGAATCAGTCCGGGGCACGCAGGCGGGCCAGCAGGCTGACCAGCACGAACAACAGGGCAACGGCCACGCCGTTGTGGGCCACCGCCACTTCCAGCGGCAGCGCCAGCTTTACATTGAGGATGCCGAGGGTGACCTGCAGCACCAGCAGCGCGATCAGCGCGCTGGCCCAGCCACGCATGCTCGGCAACCGGAACAGGCGCACGCCCAGCCACAGCAGGTAAACGGCCACCACCACCGCGAACATGCGGTGCGCCATCTGGATGGCGATACGCGAGGCGCCATCCAGCACGCCCCCTTCGTAGTCCACGCCGATGCCGCGCCACAGGGTGAAGCCCTCGACGAAATTGTGCTGCGGCCACCACTGGTTGGCGCAGCGCGGGAAGTTGTCCAGCGAGGCACTGCCGCCGCCGCAGGCCAGCGCCGCGTAGTTGGCGCTGACCCAACCGCCCAGTGCGATCTGGGTGACCAGCACCGCCACGCCGATGCGCAGCAGCCACTTCAGCTTCGGTGCTTCGGCCAGGGTGATCGGCATGTGCGTGGCGCGCCACGCCATCCACACCAGCAGGCCGAACATCAGCATGCCGCCCAGCAGATGGCCCATCACCACCACCGGCTTCAGCAGCAGGGTCACCGTCCACATGCCCAGCAGGGCCTGGAAGATCACCACCGCCAAGGTCAGCAACGCAGCGCGGGCGAGGTCGATGTTGCTCCAGCGCAGCGCGGCGATCAGCAGGATCGCCTCGCCGATCAGCGCCAGGGCGCTGGCCGTGCCATGCCAGCCCATCATGTACAGCGGTATGCCGGCGGCCACCAGCACGCAGGCGGTCACCACCGCCGTGCTTCCGAATCGCCGCTTGCGCGTGGCCAGCAGCGCCAGGGTCAGGATCTCGATGCCCAGCGCGCCGGCCAGGAAGCGGTGCACCTGCTCACGCCAGGCCTTGTGCGTTTCCAGCGGACGGATCTCCGTCGCCGGGTGGCCCAGGGTCTCTTCCACATGCTGCGGCCAGGTGGCCTGCCCATAGCAGGTCGGCCAGTCCGGGCAGCTCAGGCCGGCATCGGACAGACGCACGAACGCACCGAACATGATCGTGCTCGCAGTCATGATCATGGCGAACCACGCCAGGCGGTGGAAATTGCGGTGCAGCGCCGGACGCGCGGAAAGGCTCATCAAACAGGACTCACTTCAGTTTCAGCAACGTGGCCATGTCCTTGCGCAGGCCACCGAGGTCGCTGCCCGGGGCATGACGCATGATCACGAAGCCGTTCGGATCGATCACGTAGACCGGCAGGCCCGCCGGATCATCGACGCCCGGCAACGCCGCGCGCAGGGCTGGCGACGGAGCCAGCGGCCGCAACGCGGGCAGCGAGGCGATCGACGCCGGTGGCGTTCCCAGCCACAGAATCTCGACATTATCGGCGTTATGGCCGAACAGCTGCCACACCTTGCCCAGTCCCTGCGACAAAGTGACGCACTGCGCATCACAGGCCCCGGCCGGTGCCACCAGCAGACGCCAGGTACGCGCCTCGGGGTTCCAAGGGTAGGGTTGGCCATTGGCCAGGGCCGGAGCCTGCTGCCGCAGGTCGACCGGCGGCTTCAGCAGCTGGCCGGCATTGCGGTGCCCGGTCGGCTGCCAGCCGGTGAAGCGCAGCACGGCGGCCAGCGCCATCGCCCCGAAGAACACGGCAAACAGCAGCACCAGGGTCCGGCGGCCGGAGCCGCGCGCCTGCGGGGACGTAGCAGTGTTCATGCGGGGCATTTTCTCATGGTTGGGTAGAGGATGCTGACTGCGCCGGGCGTAACTCCCGAACGGTTCCGGGTGGCTCCCTTGCACTGGTAGCGCCCGACCTTGGTCGGGGAACAGCGCCGACCAAGGTCGGCAACTACCGGGACCCTGATCAATGACGTCTCCTGCGCCGCTCCAGCACCAGCGCAACGACCAGCACGGTCAGGGCCAGCCCGAACCACTGCACGGCGTAGCCCAGGTGGCGCTGTGGCGGCAGCGTGTTCGGCAGCAGGTCCAGATCGCGTTCGTCGCCGAACGGCAGCGCCGGATCCAGCCGCAGCACGCGGTCGGGTAATGCCGGCAGGCCAAGCGCCTGCGCGAGACCCTCGGCGGGCAAGCGGCTGGCCAGCCAACGCCCGGCCTCATCGGTTGCGGAGAATGCGGGACCCAGTGCCAGTCCCGCCGACGGCGGCGGCGCCAGCAGCCCGCGCACGGCCACTGGCGAAGGCGGCGCCGGCACATCCGGCAGCGTGCGATCCGGCGGCAGCGCGCGCCAGCCGAGATCGACCAGCAGCACGCTGCATCCGTCACTGCGGAACGGACGATAGATCTTCACCCCGGCGCGACCATGCCGAGTCTGGTTGTCCAGCAGCACCACGCCGGGCAGGAAACGGCCATGGTCGGCCACACCGTGCAACGCGCCGGGGGCCGCGAGTGCCTGCGACAGCGGCAACGCCTGTGCCACAGCTGGACCCTGCGCATCCAACATTGCCTGTTTGGCATGCATGCGCTGCAGCTGCCACAGCCCCAATGCGGTGAAAGCGGCCATCGCCAGCAGCGCCAACAGCCAGCCGATCAGGCGCGTGTGCTGGCGCATCATGACAAGTCCGCGCAAACGCGGTCAGATAGGCCCATCCACCCTGCCCTCGAGCCGCGCATGAGTGATTCGCTGAAGACCCTGCTGGTAATCGCGTTTCTGATCGTCATCGTCTGGAATCTGGGCGCCGGCCTGTATTACCTGCTGGTCGACCGCGGCCAGACCAAGCGCACGGTCAACGCACTGACACGCCGCATCGGGATGTCGGTGGCCTTGATCGTACTGGTGATCGTGAGCATCTACATGGGCTGGATCAAACCGCACGGTATCGGCGGCTGAGGCCACCGATACGTGCGCGGTCAAAGCACGTAGACGAACATGAAGAGCATCAGCCACACCACGTCGACGAAGTGCCAGTACCACGCGGCGGCTTCGAAACCGAAATGGTTGTCGCGGGTGAAGTGCCCCTTCGCCGAACGCAGCCACATCACGATCAGCATGATCGTGCCCAGCAGCACGTGCGCGCCGTGGAAGCCGGTCAGCATGAAGAACGTCGAACCGTAGATGCCCGAACCGAGCGTCAGGTTCAGTTCCTTGTAGGCGTGGATGTACTCCTCCGCCTGCAGGGTCAGGAAGCCGAGGCCGAGCACCACGGTCAGGCCCAGCCAGATCAGCAGCTGGCGGCGGTTACCGGCCTTCAGCGCGTGATGGGCGATGGTCAGGGTCACGCCGGAGGTGAGCAGGATCAGCGTGTTGATCAGCGGCAGGCCCCAGGCCGGAATGGTCTGGAACGCACCACCGATCGCCGCCGGGCCATTGGTGGGCCAACCCGCCGAGTAGCCCTGCCAGAGCAGCTCGTTGGTCATCACCCCGCGGCCTTCACCGCTGAGCCACGACAGGCCCAGGTTGCGGGTGTAGAACAGCGCGCCGAAGAACGCACCGAAGAACATCACTTCGGAGAAGATGAACCAGATCATCCCCATCCGGAACGAGCCATCGACCTGATGGTTGTAGTTGCCGGCCTGCGATTCGCGCACCACGTCGCTGAACCACCAGAACAGGGTCAGCACCAGCATCGCGATGCCGATGTAGAACGTCCAGCGTCCCCAGCTGGCATCGTTGAGCCAGCTGGCCACGCCTACCATGGTCACCATCATCGCGATGGAACCCACGAACGGCCATTTGCTCTGGGCCGGGACGAAGTACACGTTGGCGTCGGTCGGTGTCTGGGCCATGTCGGTATCCGGGGTCAGGGTGCGGCGTGCGCGCCTTCCGAGGTGGCGGCCGGAGCCAGCCGATCGGACAGCGCGTCATTGCGGTAGAAGGTGTAGGACAGGGTGATCGTCTTGATCTCCGGCGGCAGGTCCGGATCGACGATGAAGCGCACCGGCATGTCGCGCTTCTCGCCGGCCTGCAGCGTCTGCGCGGTGAAGCAGAAGCACTCGGTCTTGCTGAAGAAACCCGACGCGCGCGCCGGCGCCACCGAAGGCACCGCGCTGCCGACCACTGCCTGCTGGCTGTCGTTGCGGGCGAAGTACAGCGCTTCGTTGAGTTCGCCGGGCACCACGTCCATGGTCAGCTGCTCGGGATGGAACGACCATGGCAGCCGTGAGTTGACCCCGCCATCGAATTCCACGCGCACGGTGCGCTTGCCGGCCGCCGCGCCGGCACTCTCTTCGCCACCGGGACCGCGTTCCAGGCGCACGCCGAACACCTTTTCGCAGGCGATGCGGTACAGCGGTACCAGCGAGAACGTGAGCAGGAACACCGCCACCGCCACGCCGATCAGGCGCGGCAGCCCGGCGCTGGGTGACGGTGTGCTGGCCGGCGCCTCGCTCATCGGCCGATCACGCCGCTGAGGATGAAGCCGACGTAGACCAGCACGGCGATGGCGCCGACCCACATCGCCGTGCGCCTGGCGCGCTGGCGTTGCTGCTCGATGCTTCCACCCTGGTAGAGCCGACCGCTGGTCGGCTGCTTTTCGTCAGTCGAGCATGGCTCGACTCTACCCAGGGCATCAGCCGAGCATGGCTCGGCTCTACAGGTCTGCAGCGGGCCTTCGTTGTGCATCGCGCACCTCAATGACTGATGTCGTCGTGTGCCAGGTCGCCCGGGCGGATCGTCGGCGGCGTGGTGAAGGTATGCGCCGGCGCCGGCGACGGCAGCGTCCATTCCAGGCCGCGCGCACCTTCCCAGGAACGGGCCTCGGCCTTCTCACCGTTGCGCAGCGAGGACAGCAGGATCGCGGCCATCATGAACGGCGTGGCGAACATGCCGAACGCACCGATCGAGCTGATCAGGTTCCAGTCGGCGAAGGCCACGCTGTAGTCGGGAATACGCCGCGGCATGCCGGCCAGGCCGAGGAAGTGCTGCGGGAAGAACAACAGGTTGACGAACACGATCGACCACCAGAAGTGCACCTTGGCCCACTTCTCGCTATACATCCGCCCGGTCCACTTCGGCCACCAGTAGTACACCGCGGCGATCAGCGCGAACACCGCGCCGGTCACCAGCACGTAGTGGAAGTGCGCGACCACGAAGTAGGTATCGTGGTACTGGAAGTCGGCGGCGACGATCGCCAGCATCAGGCCGGAGAAGCCACCAATGGTGAACAGGATGACGAAGGCCACCGACCACAGCATCGGTGCCTCGAACGTCAGCGAGCCACGCCACATGGTGCTGACCCAGTTGAACACCTTCACGCCGGTCGGGATCGAAATCAGCATGGTGGCGAACATGAAGTAGATCTCGCCGCCCAGCGGCATGCCCACGGTGAACATGTGGTGGGCCCAGACGATGAACGACAGGAACGCGATGGCGGCGGTGGCGTACACCATCGCCTGGTAGCCGAACAGCGGCTTGCGGCTGAAGGTCGGGATGATCTCGCTGACCACGCCGAAGGCGGGCAGGATCATGATGTAGACCTCGGGGTGCCCGAAGAACCAGAAGATGTGCTGGTACATCACCGGGTCACCGCCACCGGCGGCGTTGAAGAAGCTGGTGCCGAAGAACTTGTCGGTCAACAGCATGGTCACCGCACCAGCCAGCACCGGCATCACCGCGATCAGCAGGAACGCGGTGATCAGCCAGGCCCAGCAGAAGATCGGCATCTTCAGCAGATCGATGCCCGGCGCACGCATGTTCAGCACGGTGGCGATGATGTTGATCGCGCCCATGATCGAACTGATGCCGGCCACATGGATGGCGAACACGCTGAAGGCGACGTTGTAGCCGCCCTGCAGCGACAGCGGCGGGTACAGCGTCCAGCCACCGGCCGGCGCGCCGCCGGGCAGGAACAGGGTCAGCAGCAGCAGGCTGAAAGCCACCGGCAGCAGCCAGAACGACCAGTTGTTCATGCGCGGCAGCGCCATGTCCGGCGCGCCGATCTGCAGCGGGATCATCCAGTTGGCGAGGCCGACGAAGGCCGGCATCACGCCGCCAAAGATCATCACCAGCGCATGCACGGTGGTCATCTGGTTGAAGAACTCGGGCTTGACGAACTGCAGGCCCGGCTGCGCCAGCTCGGCGCGAATCACCACGCTCATCGCCGCACCGATGATGAACATGATGAAGCTGAAACCCAGGTACAGCGTGCCGATGTCCTTGTGGTTGGTCGAGAAGAACCAACGCTCGAAGAAACTCTGCTGGTGATGGTGATCGTCGTGCCCAACTGCCGAGTGCGCCATTGCAAAACACCTCTCAGAATCGGTTGTCTCCACGGCCGCGAACGGCCGCGGGCTTTACATCACGCGCCGCTGGCAGCGGTGGCAGGTGCGCTGCCCGCTTCTGCAGCAGCAGGCGCAGCCGGTGCCTCGCTCGCCGGTGCAGCCGGTTCGGCAGGTGCCGCCGGCGTTGCCGGCCCAGCGGGCGGCGCCGGCTTGCGCTGCGCCAGCCACTGTTTGAACTCCTCCTTGGACACCGCCTCGACCACGATCGGCATGAAGCCATGGTCCTTGCCGCACAGCTCGGCGCACTGGCCGCGGTAGACGCCGGGCTGCTCGATGCTGGTCCAGGCTTCATTGATGAAGCCGGGGATGGCGTCCTGCTTCCAGCCCAGTGCCGGTACCCACCAGGCGTGGATCACGTCGTCGGAGGTGATGACGAAGCGCACCTTGGTATCGACCGGCAGCACCAGCCGGTTGTCGACATCCAGCAGGTAATGCGGATGGCTCTCACGGGTCGGCACGACCCCGCTCTGCCGCACGCGGTCGGACTCGCGGTCCAGGCGGCTGGTGAAGGTGACGTTCTCACCGAGATACTCGTACTTCCACATCCACTGGTAGCCGGTGACCTTCACCGTCATCTCGGCATCGCGGGTGTCGTACATCTTGATCAGGTTGGCCGTGGCCGGCCACGCCATCACCACCAGGATGATCACCGGGATCACTGTCCAGATGATTTCGGCCTTGGTGTTGTGGCTGAAGGTGGCGGCCACCGCGCCCTTCGACTTGCGGAACTTGAACATGGCGTAGGCCATGGCGCCGAACACGATCACGCCGATCACCGTACAGACGATCAGCGAGAGATTGTTCGATTCCCAGGCCAGGCGTGAGGTCTGGGTCACCCCCTTGCCCATGTTCAGCTGCCACGGTTTTGGATCGGCCGCCTGGGCCAGTGCCGTCCCCGGCATCGACAGCAGAGCCGCCATCGTGGCGACCATTGCAACGCACTTCGTGCCCCACCCTCTGCTTTGCTTCATTGCCTAGACCCTTAGCGTCGTCGGTTGCCGCCATCGCTGGCGGCGAGCAAATCTTCAAGCGTTTCAACAAGCGTTTGACGTTCGGCCGGCGCGAGGAAACTCCCCACCTCCACCTGCCGGCCGCTGGATGCCAGCCGGACCTTCTCGTCGTCGGTGAGCAGGCGCACCCAGTGCGGGTGGGCCCGGAACACCGGCGATCCACCGGGTACGGGGATGACCTCCACGCACGCCGGTACTACCCGGATCTCCTCCTGCCGTTCACCGCTGCGCCACAACGCGCGCAACGCGGCTGCCAGCAGCAGGCTGTACAGCAGCGCGAACAGGGGAGCGAATGCATTGCCGGCCAACCACCCGAAGGCGGACACCAGCCACATCGCTCCCGACAACACAGCAAACAACAGGACGAACTGCCGGGCATCGAGCGCCCGTGGGGGACGCAGTCGCAGCTGCGTACCTGATCCATCTGGAGCTGTAAGCACCTCGATCATGTCGCAACCGCGTTCCTGCCGCGGGAAACGTCTCGATGGTAGCCCCGCCCTCTCGCCAGTAGCAAGGGTGCATTCACACTTTTTCCGATGCTGCAACACAGCATGACCCCGGCAACGTGAATGACGAATTCGGCACAAATTCCGCAGGACTTTCTGAACACGCTGAACCCACCACGGTTAGGGGCTATCAGCCCTTCACGAAGGTGGCTGCGGGGCACTTCCCCAAGGCGTAAAAATGATTAAAATCGCCAAGTTTTCCATTGGCCGGACCGGCATGAACGCACCCTTCTCCTCCCCTGCCGCCAGCGACGCTTCGCGTCCCGGCGCGCTGCTGTCGCCGGAACTGCCGGCGTCCCCCAACCCGTTCCGCCAGGCCATCACCGATGGCTGGTTGAAGGACGAGGCCAGCCACGTGCGTGAACTGCTGGCACAGGCGCGCCTTCCCGCCGAGGAACAGGCCAAGGTGCAGGCGCTGGCCGCCGACCTGGTCGGCCGCGTGCGCGTGCGCGCCAAGGACCAGGGCGCAATCGAAGCCTTCATGCGCCAGTACGACCTAGGCAGCGAGGAGGGCGTGCTGCTGATGTGCGTGGCCGAAGCGCTGCTGCGCATTCCGGACCAGGACACCGCCGACAAGCTGATCCGCGACAAGCTGGCCGATGCCGACTGGGAAAAGCACCTGGGCGGCAGCGACTCGGTGCTGGTCAACGCCTCCACCTGGGGCCTGATGCTGACCGGCAAGCTGGTGCAGATGAACGACGCTACCCGCGCCGATGCGCCCAGCGCGTTCAAGCGCCTGGTCGGCCGCGTCGGTGAGCCGGTGGTGCGCCTGGCCGTGCGCCAGGCGATGAAGATCATGGGCCACCAGTTCGTCATGGGCCGCACCATCAGCGAAGCGCTGTCGCGCTCGCACAAGGGCGACAACGCCAGCTACCGCTACTCGTTCGACATGCTGGGCGAAGGCGCGCTGACCATGAAGGACGCGCTGCGCTACCTGGAAGACTACCGACGTGCGATCCACGCCATCGGTGGCGATCACAAGGCACGCGGTGGCCGCCCGGACGGCGACGTCAACAACGCCCCGGGCATCTCCATCAAGCTGTCGGCGCTGTACCCGCGCTACGAGCACGCCAAGCGCGCGCGCGTGCTGAAGGACCTGGTACCAGGCGTGCTGGAACTGGCACAGCTGGCCAAGAGCTACGGCATCGGCTGCACCGTCGACGCCGAAGAGTCCGACCGCCTGGAACTGTCGCTGGACATCATCGAGCAGGTGTTCTCCGATGCGTCGCTGGCCGGCTGGGACGGCTTCGGCGTGGTCGTGCAGGCCTACCAGAAGCGCACGCCGTACACGATCGACCACCTGGCCGACATGGCGCGCCGCGCCGGTCGCCGCCTGCAGGTGCGCCTGGTCAAGGGCGCCTACTGGGACGCCGAGATCAAGCGCGCGCAGATCGAAGGCTATCCGGGCTACCCGGTGTTCACCCGCAAGCAGAACACCGATGTCTCCTACCTGGCCTGCGCCAAGCGCCTGTTCACCCATGCCGACGCGATCTACCCGATGTTCGCCACGCACAACGCACACACCATCGCGGCCGTGCGCAGCATCGCCAATGGCGGCGTGTACGAGCACCAGAAGCTGCACGGCATGGGCGACGACCTGTACGCCGAAGTGGTGCCGGCCGACCGCTTGAACCTGCCGTGCCGCGTGTACGCGCCGGTGGGTTCGCATGAAGACCTGCTGCCGTACCTGGTGCGCCGCCTGCTGGAAAACGGCGCCAACTCCAGCTTCGTCAACCGCATCACCGACGAGCGCGTACCGATCGCCGACCTGATCCGCGATCCGGTCGAGATGGTTGCTTCGTTCGAATCGATTCCGCATCCCAAGATCCCGCTGCCGGTTGACCTGCTGCGCAGCCAGAACCACGACAGGAAGAACTCCATGGGCGCCAACCTCGCCAACGACAACGAACTGCGCGCCCTGGCCGAGCAGCTCAACACCGCCGTCAAGCCGTGGTCGGCCGCGCCGCTGGTGCCGGGTGCCAACCCAGCCGGCGCCACGCAGCCGGTGACCAATCCGGCCGACACCCGCGAAGTGGTCGGCCAGTGGCAGGCCGCCGATGCCGCCACCGTGCAGAAGGCACTGGCCAATGCCGTGGCCGCGCAGCCGGCCTGGAACCGCACCCCGGCCGCCAGCCGCGCCGCCATCCTCGAGCACGCCGCCGACCAGCTGGAAGCGCGCATGCCGGAGTTCATGGCACTGTGCGTGAAGGAAGCCGGCAAGAGCCTGCCCGACGGCATCGCCGAAGTGCGCGAAGCGGTGGACTTCCTGCGTTACTACGCCAAGCAGGCACGCGAGCAGTTCAGCCACGCCGAGAAGCTGCCGAGCCCGACCGGCGAATCCAACGAGCTGCAGCTGCATGGCCGCGGCGTGTTCGTCTGCATCAGCCCGTGGAACTTCCCGCTGGCGATCTTCCTCGGCCAGGTGGCCGCTGCACTGGCCGCCGGCAACAGCGTCATCGCCAAGCCAGCCGAGCAGACCAATCTGATCGGCTACTACGCGGTGAAGCTGCTGCATGACGCCGGCGTGCCGGCCGACGTGGTGCAGTACCTGCCTGGCGACGGCGCGACCGTCGGTGCCGCGCTGACCGCCGACCCACGCGTGGCTGGCGTGGCCTTCACCGGCTCCACCGACACCGCCCGTGCGATCAACCGCGCGATGGCTGCACGTGACGCCGCCATCGGTGTGCTGATTGCCGAGACCGGTGGCCAGAATGCCTTCATCGCCGACTCCTCGGCGCTGCCGGAACAGCTGGTCAAGGATGCGATCGGCTCAGCCTTCACCTCGGCCGGCCAGCGCTGCTCGGCTGCGCGCGTGCTGTTCGTGCAGGACGACATCGCCGACAAGGTGATGACCATGCTGGCCGGTGCGATGAAGGAACTGAAGGTCGGCAATCCCGGCCTGCTGTCCACCGACGTCGGCCCGGTGATCGACGCCGACGCGCTGAAGATCCTGCAGGACCACGCCGAACGCATGGACCGCGAAGCGCGCCTGATTGCTGCCGCCGAGCTGTCTGTCGAAGCAGCCAACGGCACCTTCTTCGCACCGCGTGCGTACGAACTGAAGGACCTGGGCCAGCTGCAGAAGGAAGTGTTCGGTCCGGTCCTGCACGTGATCCGCTGGAAGGGCGACCAGCTCGACGCGGTGATCGACCAGATCAACGCCACCGGCTACGGCCTGACCCTGGGCGTGCATTCGCGCATTGACGAGACCGTCGACCGCATCAGCAACGGCGTCCACGTCGGCAACGTCTACGTCAACCGCAACCAGATCGGTGCAGTGGTCGGCGTACAGCCGTTCGGCGGCCAGGGCCTGTCCGGCACCGGCCCGAAGGCCGGCGGCCCGCACTACCTGCTGCGCTTTGCCACCGAAAAGACGGTAACGGTGAACACCACCGCTGCCGGCGGCAACGCCTCGCTGCTGACCCTGGGCGACTGATTCCAGGCGTCATGCGGTAAACGAAAAACCCCGCGAAAGCGGGGTTTTTCGTGCCTTGTTTCCTGTAGCGCCGAGCATGGGCCCGGCTCTACACCCGCATCAGGCTGCGCCAATGACGCAACGCCACCAGCGCGTTGATCCAGAAACCCACGTACAGGATCGAGGTCAGGTGCAGGCCACGACTGTAGTACAGCGGCACCGCAACGGTATTCACCAGCAGCCACACCCACCACGATTCCAGCTTGCGTCGCATCATCAGGATCTGCGCGATCACGCTCAACACCAGCACCGCCGAATCGATGTACGGCGCATAGGCATTGGTCAGGCGGGTCAGCATCCAGCCGTAGCCGAACGTGGCCACCACCGCCAGCGGCGCCAGCCATGCCCAAGCGCGTGGTCGCAATGAGGTGATCGGCAGCGGCGCACCGTGATCACCGCGCAGCCACTGCCACCAGCCCAGCACGCTGATGGCGATGAAGAAGAACTGCAGCACCATGTCTGCGTACAGGTGCGAACGCTCGAACACGGCGGCGAACAATGTGCAGCCGACGATGCCCAGCCACCAGGTGTGCACGTTGTTGCGCCCGGCCAGCAGGATCGAGCCGGCGACGGCGATGTTGGCAGCCAGCTCCAGCTGGAAGTTCGGATCGGACAGGTTCATGGCGCTATTGTCGTGGATCCACGCCATGCGTGGATGCCCCAAACCGCCCCACAAAAAGAAGGCCCCGCTTGCGCGGGGCCTTCCGTGTACTGCGTCAGGCCGAGGCCCGAATCAGAACTTGTACTGGAACGAAGCCGCCAGCACGTCGCCACGGACCTTGTACTTGCCCGACAGCGAGTTGCCCTGGTTGGCAGTGGTGGCACGCACGTTCACGTTCGGATCGCTGGTGAACAGGTGGGTGTAGCCAAAGTTGTACTCGGTGTTTGCCGACGGGGTCCAGCCCACGCCCAGCGACAGCCACTTGCGGCTGGTATCCGGCACGCGCACGTCGCGGTGGGCGTCGGTGGTCGGGGTCTGGTCCAGTGCAACACCACCGCGCAGGGTGACGGTGTCGCTCAGCTTGTAGTCGGCGCCCAGCGACACGAAGGTGGTGTCGCGGTAGCCGAACTCCAGAACCGAATCGGGCTGCGGCGAAGCGTAGTCAACGGTCACGCTGTCAAACGCGGTCGACCAGGCGGTGCGGGTCACGTCGCCCATCACGGTCCAGCGGTCGTTGACCTTGTGGGTCACGCTCAGGGTGGCCGAGGCCGGCATGGTCACCGTGGCCTTGCCGCTGGTGTCCATGAACCAGCCACGGGTACGCGGCGAGTTGGTCAGCAGCGAACGGGCGCGGTCGGCGCCGCTGAAGGTCGCATCACCACCGGTGATCTTGTGCTCGACCTTCGAACGGTAGCTCAGGCCGATGTGGGTGTTCTCGTCGATCGAGAACAGGCCACCGACGGTCCAGCCCACGGCATTGTTGTCACCCTCGATCTTCAGGGTGCCATCCGAGCTGCCCGGGGCGAAGCCCGGAGCGCCGGCGCCGGCCAGGATGCTGCCGTAGTCAACGGCGTTGCTCAGCTCGATGGTCAGGTGCTCGACGAACACCGACGCGCCGAACGACACGTACGGGTTGACGTCATACGACGCGGCGAAGCCGAGGTCGATGGCCTTCAGATCGGTCTTCAGGCCGCTGTAACGACCGACCCAACCGTTGTCGTATTCGGTCTTGAAGCCGAACGGTGCGGTCAGCGACACACCGAAGTGGGCCTTCTCGCCGATCGGCATGTGGAAGTACGCAGCCGGGACCGGAGCGATCATGCCGGCGTCGCCGCCGTCACCACCGGTCTGCGGGCGGCCTGCCGCATTGCGGCCCTGGCCCTTGAACTCGGCCTTGAAGCTGATGGCGCTCAGGTCGCCCTGGACCATCGTGCCTTCCAGCTGGCGCATGCCGGCCGGGTTGACGGCGATGATGGAGGCGTCGCCCTCGGCGCTGCCGGAACCGGCGAACGCGCGGCCGAGGCCCTTGGCGCTGTTTTCCTTCAGCTGGAAGGCGGCAGCGTTGGCATCGGCGGCGGCCAGCGCACCGGCAACGCCGACGGCCAGCAGGGTCAGTCGGGCAATGGTGGAAGCGGTTTGCATCGTAGTTCTCTCTCCGGTAAGCGGTGATGGTGCTCTGAGTGCGCCTGCGCCCGGCAGGCCCTGGGGCCCTTCGGAGCGCGCCGGATTCCCCTCCCGACATACGACGCCGTATGCGAGTATTACCCAGAGCTGTTAATGAAACAATAACGGCGCAGGCGCTTTTTTCGTCTCAAAAGCTGAACAGGACAAATCCCGCCGCAGGCGCCCGCACGCTAGGCTATTGCCCATGTTCGTCTCCCTCCCGTCGCGCAAGAAGGCGGCCCTGCGCTGGGCCACGCCCGTGCTGTTTGCGGCACTGTGGCTGGCGTTCCTGTGGTCGATCTCGCGTCCGGACGACGCCCGGGGCAGCCTCTGGCTGGACTGGGGCGCCCTGTCCACCGGCCTGACCCACCCGCTGGACTGGTGGGCGACCCTGCAGGACGGCAGCGTGCTGCGGCTGTTCACGGCCCTGTTCCTGCACGCCGACTGGTCGCACCTGCTGGGCAACCTGGTGTTCCTGCTGATCTTCGGCCTGCCCGCCGAGCGGGTGCTGGGGCCGTGGCGGTTGCTGCTGCTGTTCCTGGTCGGCGGTGCGGTCTCCAACCTGGTGGCGATCTACACCATGGGCAGCCCGGACCAGATCATCATCGGCGCCAGCGGCGCGGTGTCCGCACTGATCGGCGCCTATCTGGCCCTGTTCCCGGGCGCCCGGCTGGGCGTGGTGATCCCGCTCGGCCTGTTCCTGGAGTTCGTGCGCGCGCCGGCCTACCTGCTGATCGGCGTCTGGGCCGCACTGCAGGTGGTGTTCGCTCACATCGGCCCGAGCTTCGGCATGGTCGCCTGGTGGGCGCACATCGGCGGCTTCATGTTCGGCCTGGTGTACGGGGTCTACGTGCGCGCCGCGATCGCCCGCAAGCTGCGCAAGCGCCACGGTTTCTGACCCCTGGTAGTGCCGGCCGCTGGCCGGCTCCATGCACCCGCTCGTTCGTTCGTAGCGTCGAGCTCGCTCGACTGCAGGTTTCGTCGCCGGGCATGGCCCGGCGCTACCGTCAGGGCTTGGCAGGGGCCGGAGCGGGCTTTGCTTCCGGCTTTGCTTCCGGCTTTGCTTCCGGCTTGCTCTCCGCCTTCGGCTCGGCCTTCGCATCCGGCGTGGCCTCCGGCTTCGCGGCCGCCGACTTCGCACCCTTGGCCGCAGCGGCCTTCGCTGCCTCGGCCTTCAGACGTGCAGCCACCGAACCCGGGTTCTTCAGCTCGGCCAGCGCGTCGTTGATCGGGCCATCGCCCGGCAGTACCGCACCGGCGTGGTAGCCCTCGGTGCCTTCGTCGTCACCGCGCAGATGGCCCGGCAGGGTCGCTTCGCTGTAGTCGCTCAGGCTGGCCGGTAGTGCATCCTCGACCGGCGTAGCGGCCGGCTTCAGTTCGACCTCCGGCACGATGCCGGTGGCCTGGATCGACTTGCCGCTGGGCGTGTAGTAACGCGCGGTAGTCAGCTTCACCGAATCGCCGTTGTCCAGCGGCAGCACGGTCTGCACCGAGCCCTTGCCGAAGGTGCGGCTGCCGACCACGCGGGCACGCTTGTTGTCGCGCAGCGCGCCGGCCAGCACTTCCGATGCGCTGGCCGATCCGGCGTCGACCAGCACCACCACCGGTGCGCCCTTCAACAGATCGCCCGGCGTTGCATCGAAACGTGCATCGCTGATGCTGATGCGGCCGCGGGTGCTGACGATGTTGCCCTTGTCGAGCAGGTCGTCGGCCACCTGCACGGCGGCGGTCAGCAGGCCACCCGGGTTGCTGCGCAGATCCAGCACCAGGCCCTTGAGCTGGCCGCCGGACTGCTTCTGCAGCTGCTGCACATGCTTCTGGAAATCAGAACCGGTGTCGGCCTGGAAGGTACTCAGGCGGATGTAGCCATAGCCCGGTTCCAGCAGGCGGCTGCGCACGCTGGTCACACGGATGGTCTGGCGGGTGAGGCTGACATCGAACGGCTTCGGCTTGCCCTCGCGCACGATGGTCAGCACCACCTTGCTGCCGGCGGCGCCCCGCAGCGGTTCGCTGGCGTCGATCTTGCTTATCGGCTTGCCGTCGATGGCGATGATCAGATCACCGGCAAGGATGCCGGCCTTCGCCGCCGGTGTGTCGTCGATCGGCGAGATCACCTTCATGCTGGCGTTGTCCGGCTGCTGCTGCAGCTCCACGCCGATGCCTTCATAGGCGCCGCTGGCCTGCTCGTCGAAGGCCTGCGCGTCTTCCTTGTTGAAATAGGTGCTGTGCGGATCAAGGTCGAGCAGCAGGCCGCGCACCGCCGACTGCATCAACTTCTTGTCATCGACCGGATCGACGTAGGCGGCGCGAACCGCGTTGTAGACCGCCACGAAACGGCGGATGTCTTCCAGCGGCACCTTCGAGGTCACCGCCTCCTCGCTGTTCGCCGCCTGCCCGCTGGTTTCCTGGCTCGGGGCGGGCGCGGTCTGCTGCGCCCAGGACAGCGCTGGCAACAGAGCCAGCAAGAGGGTGGCGGTACGGGCTGCGCGCATGGATCACTCCTGTCGACGATGGCATCGTGCCCAAGGCACATGCACCGATTATGCGCGAAGCACAGCTAAATTCCCGTTGAATCGGCCATGCCCGCAGTAGCGCTGGATTCAGCGCCGCTGCAGCCAGCTGTCCGGATTGACCGGCTGCCCGCCACGCCGCAGCTCGAAGTACAGCGCGGTCACGCCCTGGCCGCCGGAATTGCCGACCTTGGCCACCGCGTCGCCGCGGCTGACCCGGGCGCCGGCGTCCTTGAGCAGGGTGTCGTTGTGCGCGTAGAGGCTCATGTAGCCATTGCCGTGGTCGACGATCAGGATCATGCCGTAGCCGGTCATCCAATCGGAGAACACCACGGTGCCATCGGCCACGGCAGTAACGGTACTGCCGGCCGGGGCGCCGATCAGCACACCGCTGCTGGTGCGGCCGTCAGGCAACTTGCCGCCATAGCGCGCCAGCAGATTGCCGGACAACGGCCAGCCCAGGCCTCCAACCTTCGGGGCGGGCGCCGAGGCCACGGCAGGCGGCACCTTGGTGGGCGGCGGCGGCCGGCCCTGCGCGGCGGCCTGGCGTGCCGCACGTTCTGCGGCGGCCTTCTCCGCTGCCGCACGGCGCGCAGCCGCGCGACGCTCGGCCTCGGCACGGGCGGCGGCCGCACGCAGATTGGCCAGCAGTGTTTCCAGCGCCTTGGCGTCCTGGCCCAGCGCCTGTTCCTTCTCGCGCTGGTCCTTGAAGCGCTCGTCCAGCGAGGCAACAGTCTTTGCGCGATCGCGGCGGTCGACTTCCAGGGCCGCTGCCTGCTGCTTCTGGTTCTGCTGCGCGCCCTGCAGCTTCTGCTTGCGCTCAGCGATCTGCGCCTGCAGCGCCTCCAGTTCCTTGAGGTCGGCAGTCAGCGTGGTGATGCGCTTTGCGCGCTCGCGCTGCAGGTAGCGGTGGTAGGCCAGGGCGCGATTGGCATCGGCCACCGTGTCCTGCGACAGCAGCAGCTTCAACGGTGCGTGGTTGCCCAGCTGGTAAGCCGCACGGAGCAGGCCGGCCAGCTCGCGATGCTGCTGGGCGAGGTTGGCCTGCAGCGTGCTGCGGCGTTGTTCGGCCTCGGCCAGGGCCCTTCCCTGCTCGCGCAGCGCGGTTTCCGTCTGCGCAAGCGCTCGACCGGTGCGGGCCACCTTCTCATCCGCCTCGCGCAGCTGCTGTGATGCCTGGCCGCGCTGCCCTTCGATCTGCCGGCGCTCCTGCGCCACGCCCTTCAGTTCGGTGCGCAGCTTCTGCAGCTTGCGCTCAGTCTCGCGGGTGGTCTGCGCAGCACCGGGCAAGGGCAGGGCAAGGGCCAACGCCAGCCCCAGCAGCAGGCAGCGCCCGCCGCGGATGGCGGCGATGTGATGTCGGCGTGATGGGAAGGCGTTGTTGCGCAAGGGCTTTCCAGTGACTTCAGGCAGTTGCAGGGGGTACCGGGGAATGGTGACATCTCCGCACGCGGCCTGCCAGCCGCACATCCATCGAGGTCCCCATGAAAACTCTTTCCATTCCGCTGCTGTTCGGCGTGCTGCTGGCCACCGGGCCGGTTGCGGCCCAGGAAGACATCAGCAAGGTCAACGGCAGCATCAGCGCCGACGTCGGCCAGCGCTACGGCAAACTGGATACCGTCAACGGCGGCATCCGTGTCGGCGAAGGTGTCGAGACCGGCAGTATCGACACCGTCAACGGCGGGGTGAAGGTCGCCGACCGCGCACGCACCGGCCAGATCGAGACGGTCAACGGCGGCGTGCGCCTGGGCCGCGAGGTGATCGCCCGTGGCGACGTCAGCACGGTCAACGGCAGCATCTTCAGCGATCGCGGCAGCCAGATCGAAGGCGGCGTCGAAACCGTGAACGGTGGCATCGGCCTGGTCGAAAGCCGCGTCGGCAAGGACGTGGAGACCGTCAACGGCGATATCACCGTCGGCATCGGTTCGCAGGTGAACGGTGGCGTGCATGTGCGCAAGCCGAACTTCAGCGTCTCGCTCACCGCCAGCCGCAAGCCGCGCGTGATCATTGGCCCGAACGCCGTGGTCAGCGGCCCACTGCAGTTCGAACGCGAGGTGGTGCTGTACGTGCATCGCACCGCTCGTATCGGGCCGGTCACCGGCGCCGAGCCGATCTCGTTCGACGCCGAAACCGCTCCGGCGGATTGAGCGCACCGGGCCGTTCGGTTCGGTGATACTCGCTGTTACCGGCCACGCACGAGGTGTGGCCGCCCTTTGTTTTCCAGGAATCGACGATGCCCCGCAAACTCCTCCTGTGCCTGGCCGCTGCGGCCGCGCTCAGTGCCTGCAAAGGCGAAGATACTCCGGCGCCCGCGCCGGCCACCGACACCGCCGCTGCGAAGCCGGCCGCCCATTCGTTCTCGCCGGAAATCAACGCCGGCGACTTCGCCGAAATGGTCAAGACCCTGGCCTCGGATGAATTCGAAGGCCGCGCCCCGGGCAGCAAGGGCGAAGAACTGACGGTCAACTACATCCGCGACCAGATGCAGCGCATCGGCCTGCAGCCCGGCAACGGCGACAGCTGGTTCCAGGACGTGCCGATGACCGAGACCACGGCCAACGAATCGACCGTGCTGAAGATCACCCAGGGCGGCAAGACCACCGAGCTGAAGTTCGGCACCGACATGGTGGTGGGCACCCGTACCGGCCAGGCCGAAGTGAAGGTCGATGCCAGCGACCTGGTGTTCGTCGGCTACGGCGTAGATGCGCCGGAGCAGAAGTGGAACGACTACGCCGGCCAGGACTGGAAGGGCAAGACGGTCGTCATGTTCGTCAATGACCCGGGCTTCCACGTCGATGACGCGAAGCTGTTCGACGGCAAGCGCATGACCTACTACGGCCGCTGGACCTACAAGTTCGAGGAGGCCGCTCGCAAGGGCGCCGCCGCCGCGCTGATCGTGCACGACTCCGCCGGCGCCTCCTATGGCTGGGACGTGGTGAAGAACTCCTGGGCGGGCCCGCAGTACGACCTGCCGGCCAAGGATGACCCGGAAGCCCGCATCCCGGTGCAGGGCTGGCTGAGTGCCGACGCCGCCAAGACACTGTTCGCCGGTGCCGGCCTGGACCTGGCGCAGGCGTACAAGGACGCCAGCAAGCGCGGCTTCAAGCCGGTGCCGCTGAAGGCCACCGCTGCGGTCGATCTGAAGAGCCAGATCGCGCAGAAGCAATCGCGCAACGTGGTGGGCGTACTGCCGGGCAGCAAGCGTGCCGACGAGGCCGTGCTGTACATGGCGCACTGGGATCACCTGGGCAAGCACGAGGGCGAGACCGGCGACAACATCTACAACGGCGCGGTCGACAACGCGACCGGCGTGGCCGGCATTCTCGAAGTGGCCGAAGCAATGGCCCACCAGGAGCCGAAGCCGGAGCGTTCGGTGGTGTTCCTGGCGGTGACCCTGGAAGAATCCGGCCTGCTGGGTTCGAAGTACTACGTCGCGCATCCCACCTTCCCGCTGGACAAGATCGCCGGCGTGATCAACATCGATGCGATGTCGGTGGCTGGCCGTGCCAAGGACGTGACCGTCACCGGCTTCGGCAGCTCGGAGCTGGAAGACATCCTCAAGCCGCTGGCCGCGGCCCAGGACCGTACCCTGCACGGTGAGACCTCGGTGCAGAGCGGCTTCTACTTCCGTTCCGACCACTTCAACTTCGCCAAGGCCGGCGTGCCGGCTCTGTACGCCGATGGCGGCGAGGACCTGCGCGACGGTGGCGTGGACGCGGGTCGCAAGGCCGCAGCGGACTACGGCGCCAACCGCTACCACGGCCCGAAGGATGAGTTCGACGCGGCCACCTGGAAGCTGGACGGTACTGTCGAAGACCTGCAGCTGATGTACGGCGTCGGCAAGGAACTGGCCGGCGGCGATCGCTGGCCGAACTGGTATGCAGGCAACCCGTTCAAGGCAGCCCGCGATGCAATGATGAAGGACAAGGCCCCGGCTGCGGCGAAGTAGCGTCGAGCTTGCTCGACTGAGCATCGTTGAGGTCAAAGCGGCGCCCGCAAGGGCGCCGCTTTTTTTGTGTGTGATCGCCCTGCAGTTGTAGATGCCAACCTTGGTTGGCGCCGTGGTTCCGTGCAGAGAGCATCCACGCATGACGTGGTTCTACTTGTAGTGCCGGCCGCTGGCCGGCAAGCGATCGCTGTGTGGGCCTGCTGTTGGTAGCCGCCAACCTTGGTTGGCGCCATGCCTCCTCGCAGAGGGCATCCACGCGTGGCGTGGTTCTACTTGTAGTGCCGGCTGCTGGCCGGCAAGCGATCGCTGTGTGGGCCTGCTGTTGGTAGCCGCCAACCTTGGTTGGCGCCATGCCTCCTCGCAGAGGGCATCCACGCGTGGCGCGGATGTACCGGGCGATGTAACGCCATCGGGTTGCCGGCCAGCGGCCGGCACTACCCGTATTTCCGGCACACAAAGAAAAACCCCGCTGCGTGAGCAGCGGGGTTTTGGGTGTAAACCCTGGCGATGACCTACTCTCGCATGGCTTAGGCCACACTACCATCGGCGCAGCTACGTTTCACTTCCGAGTTCGGGATGGGATCGGGTGGTTCCATAGCGCTAATTTCACCAGGGAGACGGTTGCAGCAGCGCTTGCAGCGCCAGCATTGCGATCTTGCCCTTGGGGCGGAAGCCACTCAAAAAGCAGTGCCTTCACTTAATAAGAAAAACCCCGCTGCGTGAGCAGCGGGGTTTTTGGGTATAAACCCTGGCGATGACCTACTCTCGCATGGCTTAGGCCACACTACCATCGGCGCAGCTACGTTTCACTTCCGAGTTCGGGATGGGATCGGGTGGTTCCATAGCGCTAATTTCACCAGGGAGGCTTTTGGAGAGTCGCACTCGTCCCGGAGGACAAGGCGCCAGCCTCGCATAGTTCTTGTGACGTAGCGTGCACTTGGATGCTCTTACGACGTTGTCGTAAAGCCAAGGCAACTTGAGGTTATATGGTCAAGCCACACGGATCATTAGTATCAGTTAGCTCAATACATTGCTGTACTTACACACCTGACCTATCAACCACATAGTCTATATGGTTCCTTCAGGGGGCTTGTGCCCCGGGAGATCTCATCTTGAGGCGCGCTTCCCGCTTAGATGCTTTCAGCGGTTATCGCTTCCGAACATAGCTACCCGGCAATGCCACTGGCGTGACAACCGGAACACCAGAGGTTCGTCCACTCCGGTCCTCTCGTACTAGGAGCAGCCCCTCTCAAATCTCCAACGCCCATGGCAGATAGGGACCGAACTGTCTCACGACGTTCTGAACCCAGCTCGCGTACCACTTTAAATGGCGAACAGCCATACCCTTGGGACCGACTACAGCCCCAGGATGTGATGAGCCGACATCGAGGTGCCAAACACCGCCGTC